>CAVZGS010000011.1:0-20648 GCA_963774835.1 uncultured Acidobacteriaceae bacterium | reverse complement strand
CTTGGTCATCGTCTGCCGCGGCCGATCAACCTGATCACCAGGACGAGGGAGCGTAGGGAATTCCGTGCAGCAATGTGCCGATTTCCTCGGTTCGGCACTGATGCGCGACCGCGTCGCTTCGTTAGTACCAGGTGGGTGGCACATCCCAACTTGAGCGTAACCGGGTTTAGTCTCCTGGGAAAAGCTTTCCGTTCAAAAAACACTTTAGTGGACAGACCACATGAGTCTTTGCACGACTTCTACAAATACGTGATTATGTGCCATTTATGAAAGAAAACGGAAAAATTTGAAGAATTTCATTGACACGTACTAGGGTGCATCAGCATAATCCTCCCGCCTATAGGTTAGACCAATTTTGCTTCTACAAACTGCTGTCGCGGATGCCGCGACATCCAATTCTTTCGATTCCCAATAGCCTAGCGTTGTCCTCGGAGACGTGTCATGCTGCGTAGAATCTGCCTTGCCGCCGAAGTCATCTCTGTGTTCTGTGTTTTTTCCCCGTTGGTTGCTGGAGCGCAGCAAGCTCCTATCGCGCTTCCGAACACTGTTTCAACCGCTGGGGGAGGAGCTGCGTCGGCTTTGACGCTGGGCGCCGCGTGCAGCGCAGGCAGCTCGCTGACGGCGACGGATACGCTCGGCGACGGATGCCTGGCGACGTCGGCTTATTTCAACACAACCGCATCAGGCGATCTTCGCGGCGGCGTGGCAACCGATCCTGCCGGAAACATCTATGTGATGGACAGTGAAGACGCCGCGGTTCGCATGATCAATGCTCGCTCAGGAATCATTACCCTCGTGGCTGGTCTGGGGACTGCTTGTAGTTCGAAGACCGACAGCAATGGTGACAATTGCCCCCTGGCCGATACAAAATTTAGTTCTACGCCCCGCGGGATCGCAAGCGATCCCTACGGCAACATTCTGGTCACCGGCTACAACAAGCCACCTGGTCAATCTGATATGCAATGCCGTTTCACCCCCTTGTACCAACAAAGTCGGCACACATCAGGTTGCGGTCTATGTATCTTGTTTGCGACTGACGTTGCGACCACCGGCTCTGCAGGCACCTCCCAGACGGGGACCGCGACCGGGGCGAACGGCGGAACCGCGACACCCACCACCTGCAACTCGAGCGTTACGGAGCTCGATGGAGCGCGTGGGGTCGCGGCCGACAGTTACGGTAACATGTACATCGCAGATACAGGGGGAGCTCCGTTATCGTGTGGTGGTGGGGCCTGCCAGGATTACAACGGCGTCGCCAATCCGCTGGCTACGCTACAATTGCCTTGAATCCCACATACAACACAGTCACCGCGGCCACGGCGGGGGGCAATATCTACCCGCTGCTCGGAGGGATTACCGCGCCTGCTTCGGGCGCGCCCTGTGTCACCGGCTCCTCAACCAACTCCCTTGACGCGTTCGGCAATGGCTGTCCCTATTACGTCTCATCGCTCAACAGTCCGAGTTCCTGTCCCAGTCAGGGGATTTGCCATCGACCCCAATGGCAACATTCTCATCAGTGACGTCTCAACCGGACGGCTGCCAGTCATCCCGATGGGTGGCACGCAGATGGCGAACGTAATCACCCTAAACAATCCTACGGTGACCTCTCCTGTGGTCGGCTCTATTTACTCTATCGCCGGCGGCGGCACCAGCGGCTCGACGACCACGCGCAAGCTGGGCAAGAATGTCTAGATCGACACATCTTCTTTCAAGATTACGACCGACTCCCTCGGGAATATTTACATCGGCGACAACACATTCGTCCTCTTCTTCGACGTAAATACTGGTTACATCCGCAAGCTGGCGCCGTCGGGTGCGACATACGTGTGGCTCGAACAGATCGGCGTCGCGCTTAACGGGCTGAGCAACATCTTCTTTGCCGATACCGCCAACCTATGCCTATTCGCAAGGTTTTCACTTTATCGCTGGTTTCTACTGTAGTGAATAGTTCGTCTACGCAGAGCATTCTGCTCCATGGCGCTGCAGGTACGACAAGTATTGCCGCTTCGCTGGCGAATTCTGCCGCGACAGACCCATCAGTATCGGTACACCGTCCTGCGGTAGCGTTCACGCAGACAAAACGCTTGTACACGGTTCTGTGACGTTCGCGCCGTTGTCGCCCGGCACACATACAGCCACGCTTGCTGCCGTTACCTCCGGTACGCCTACTGTTGCACTTTTGCCCGTCACGGCCGCAACCGGTACAGGCCTGGTATACGACGGCTCCGGCGCAACGGCAACGACGCTGGGCAGCTCGCTGAACCAACTGGACTGGTGATGGACGACAATGGCAATCTCTTCACCTACGACATCGCCACGTCAACCGTGACGGAGGTTGCGGCAGGTGGCACGGTGACTCACCTGTCCGTCTCTCTGGTTGGGACGCCCACTCAGATCGCCCTCGACCCCAGCGGAAATGTTTATGCTGCCGGTGGAGGGGGTGCCTCCATTACTGAGTTCGCGCTCGGCAGTACCGGTAGTTACACAGCCGGTTCAGTCTCTTTCACACCCACGGCGCTGCAGCTACGCCGCAGGCGATCGCCATCGATGCGAACGGCAACCTATTCGTCTACGACAGCACCAGCAAGGCGATTTATCGCCAGAGCAAGAACGGCTGGAATCCTAACTTCCACCATCGCGTCGGGGTTCGACAACGTAGTCTCTCTTGCCCTCGACAACCGCGGTAACCTTTATGTCTCCGATACGGGAACGAAGGCGATCTACTGATCAACGCCGCCGGGGCCCAGACAACAGTGGCCACCAACGTCTCCGCGGTGGGCCTCAGCGTCGATTCGGCGGGTGATCTCTACGCTGCGGACGCGTTGACGGGGAGTATCTTCGAATACCCGGTCAGCGGCCCCGGCCACCTCGGTGTATCGCTCACGACTGCCGCGGGTGTGGCAGTCGATCCATCCGGGAACGTATATGCTGCCGATACGGCGCAGACCGGATTGCTGTCGATTCCCGCAGCATTACGAGCGTCGGCTTCGGCACCAGCACATCGATAACGCGAACTGGGACCGTCACTAATGCCGGCAACATCGCGGCGAGCGGTGTGGCACAGACTGACTCGACCGACATCACTCTCGCTGCCGGTGCTGGTGCAGGCTGCACTATCTCGACTACTTCGGCGACCTTCGCCTCGGGCGAGGCCTGCACAGTCCAGGCCACCTTTACTCCGAATGGGCTCAGCGCGGGCACGCCGGTAGCCGATACGGTCAGCTTCATTCCGGCGGCGACCACCATTGGATCGGTAACCTACACAGCTACCGTTCCCGTGAACCCCACGACAACGACCATTACCGGCGAGACGCCGAGCATGCCGCTTTTTGCCGCCAGCGGTACGGAGGTCACGTTTACCATCGCCGTTACAAACGCGCCTGGCGGCAGTTCGATTTCAGTGACGGTCGACTCGGGCGCGGCGACCAGCTACCAGCTGAACCCCTCTGGTGTGGCGACCGTCAGTCTCTCGGGACTTGTCGCGGGCTCGCATACTATTTCAGCAAGTTTCGCCGGAACCACAAACGCCGGGCCTTCCAGTGCAGCGACGACCTTTACGATCGATCAGTTCGTGGCTACCGGTGACAGCCGTACGGTCACCGAGCCGTCCTTCCCGGCTGTCTGTACAGCGCTCACCGCAGCGCTGACCTCGGTCAATGACGATATTCCGGCCTCGGTCGATGCCACGGTCACTAATCCCGACGGGGCGCGCATCCAGGCCGCGCTCAACAGCTGCGCCACGAGCAATCCAGGCCAGGCAGTTGAACTCTCAGCGGACGGCGCGGGCCACAATGCATATTTGACCGGGCCGCTCAGCATTCCTTCCAACGTGACGCTGCTGGTCGATCCTGGTGTCTTCGTCTACTTCTCTCGCAACGTGCAGGATTACGATGTGGTTCCCGGTACGCACACCTGCGGCACCGTGAATTCCAACAGCGCAACCTCTTCCTGCCGGCCACTAATCGACATCAAAAATGCCACCAACGTTGGCATCATGGGCTTCGGAAAGCTGGACGGCCGCGGCGGCGACACGCTGATCAACGCGTTCCCATCGACCTTTGCAGGCCAGAGCTGGTGGGGATTGTCCAGTATCGCCAATAGCGGCGGTAGTCAGCAAAATCCCCGCTTCATCCAGATAGATAGCGGCTCCAGCAACATTACGCTGTACAAGATCACGATCCGAAATTCGCCGCTCTTTCACGTTTCCACCACTGGCGCCGCCAGTAACTTCACCGCGTGGGACATCAAGATCGTTACGCCTACCAGTTCGCGCAATACTGACGGCATTGATCCCGGCAATGCACAGAACTTCACTATTACGCGGTCCTGGATCTCCGATGGAGATGACAATATAGCTGTCGGGGCCGCAAATACGACTCCAGCTGCGAACATTTCGGTCACCAACAATCACTTCTTTGCGGGCCATGGCGAGTCCATCGGCAGCTTCACGCAGGCCGGAGTGACCAATGTGCTCTTCGACGGCAATATGTTGTCCGGCAATGGAACCGCCGGCGCCGGAAGTTCTGTCGCTAATACAGCCGACAGCAACTCGACAGGCATCCGCATCAAGTCCGGATATGATCGCGGCGGGGTAGTCTCCAACGTTCAGTATTCAAACTCGTGCTTCCAGAACCACAAGGCAGAGATCGTTTTCAACCCCAACTACGAGAACACAACCGGATCTGCGTCACCCAACTTCAAAAATATTCTGATGCAGAACCTGACTTTCCTCACCGAAGGGACAGTCCAGTTCACCGGTACAAACAATAATGGCACCGTCTTCCCGCTCCAGGTCACACTGGACAACGTAAATTTTGTTAAGCTGCAGACCTCTGACTTTGGCACCACAGCAGCTGGCACTGCGCCAACCAATGCCTCACTTACCTACGGCTCCGGCCAGGTCTCCAGCAACTTCATCACCAGCTACGCGACTTTTGTTGGCCCCAATGGCAACAACACGGTTACGAACCAGATCACGGAAAGCAGTCTGCTTCCGCCTACGTGCAACTTCACTTATATTGCTCCGGAGCTGACGGGGCCGGCAGGCCTGCCGCAGACCATCACCGAGGGACAGAACGCGACGGCGGTGGTGATTCTGACACCGGCCGTGGGCGGGAGCGCTTATCCAACCGGCACCGTCACGCTTACAGACGCTCTCACCAGCAACTCAACTACCGTGGCGTTGACTGGGATAGGCGACACGATTTCTATTCCGCTGACTGGCCTCTCGGTTGGCGCTCACACCTTTACCGCCAGCTACTCCGGCGACACCAACTACGTTCCTTCTGTATCCGGCTCTCCGTACACGACGACGGGCCCTATCTCATTACTGTCAATCCCGGCAGTCTCGCCAGCAGTACGACTACGTTGTCCGATGTGCCCTCCAGCACGCCCTTTGGCACCTCCTTCACTGCCGTGGCTACCGTTGCGGGCAGCAATCCGACCGGCACAGTGCAGTTCATCGTAAACGGCTCTGCCTATGCCACTGCAGCCCTGAGTTCGGGCACCGCGTCGGCCAATATCACCTTGCCCTTCAGCGCAACCGCGTACAGCATCTTCGCGGTCTATAGCGGAGATGCGGCAAATGCCGGTTCCACGTCCGCCATCTCCTCGCTGACCATCACGCCTGCCAGCACCGCGACCGTACTGTCGGCGAGCACGACAACCACCACGCTGGGCCATCCGGTGGTCCTGACCGCCGTAGTTTCCTCTTCGGCAGGAACACCTGCGGGCACGGTTAGCTTTACCTACACTACCTCCACCAATAGCACTCCCGTATCCATAGGCCCGGCTGTCGCTTTGAACAACGGCTCAGCGTCAACTTCCGCAGAATTACCGCAGGGCACAAACTCCATCACGGCGACCTATGCCGGCAGCGGTGGTTTCGCCGGATCCGCTTCCGCGCCGATGACTGTCACCATCAATCTGCCGACGATCATTGGGTTGCCCGGTAGTCCTATTGCGCTGCCGTACACCATAACCACGATCGCCGGTGGTGCCACGGCGAGCAACGCAAACACTGCCTGCGCCGGTTCCACTGACAGCTTTGGCGACGGTTGCCAGGCCACTGCGATTGCCATCAGTGCGGCCAACGACCTGCGTGCCGTGGCCGCCGACCCCTTTGGCAACATCTACTTCAGCGATAAGGTTGCCAAGTTGGTGCGCCGCATCGCGCCCAATGGCGTAGTCAGCAACTTCGCAGGCAAGGTCTCCGGCACCACCTGCGTTCCTACTGCAACTGTCGGATGCACACCCACGCTGGTCGCTATAAATTCGCCCCGCGGAGTCTCTTCCGATGGACAGGGCAACATCTACATTGCTGACTTCGGCGGCAACAAGGTGTACAAGATCAGCGTTTCGACGGGCCTGATGTATCTTGTCGCCGGCACCGGTACCGCAGGCGCTACTACGAATGGAAGCCCCGCGACCTCAACGAACGTCGATGCGCCGCGCGGTGTTTGGGCCGACACGGTTGGCAACATTTACATTGCCGACACATCCGCCAACCAGATTCTGGTAGTCGATCCCACAGGGGCCATTCATATCTTTGCCGGCACTGGGACCGCGGCCTCGAACGGCGACGGCGGCGCTGCCACATCCGCTGCAATCGACAATCCGCAGGGAGTCCTCACGGACATAAATCTGAATGTCTACATCGCGGATTCCAGTGGCGGACGAATACGAGTCGTCTGCGTGACTTGCGGAACCAATTCGCCACTCGATACGCTTTTGGCCAAAGTGGGCATTAGTTCGCCGACAAACGGTGACATCTACACCGTCGCCGGCAGCGGCTCGACAGGAACCTACAGCGGCACGTTACCGACGCTGGCGACGAACGTCTCGATGACCCCGGAGAAACTGGTCTTTGACGCCGGCGGAAATATCTATATCTCCGATTCCAATAACGCCATCTGGTTTGTCGATTTCCATACCGGATATATCCGTGCAGTCGCGAGAAACTCCACCGCGGTCTGTTCCAATGCCACGGACGGCGTCGGCGACGGGTGTCCTGCAACCCAGGCCATCTTCGGCTCCGCGGGCGGCAACGGCATCGGTGTCGATTCCGACACGCTCGGCAATCTCTACATCTCCGACTCGACGAACCTGCTCATCCGCAAAGTAACTACGGGGCTTGCGTCAACCTCGACGGCGACTGGTTCCACCACCACGCAGCCTGTGCAGATTCACTTTATTGGAGGCGACGGTCCGGCCTCCAGCAATAGTCTGGCTTTCACCTCGTCCGAGTGGTCGTTGGGGGCGCCCAGTTGCACCACAAACGC
The DNA here is from genome assembly GCA_963774835.1 of uncultured Acidobacteriaceae bacterium. Classification (GTDB taxonomy): domain Bacteria; phylum Acidobacteriota; class Terriglobia; order Terriglobales; family Acidobacteriaceae; genus Edaphobacter. The sequence continues at coordinate 13,368 of CAVZGS010000011.1, read as the reverse complement.
CGACAGCTCTACCGACTGCCTGCTCAACTCCAGCTTCACTCCGGCCGTTCCCGGCGCGCGTTCGACGCCACTCACCGTCAACAGCTCCCTCGGCAACACGGCTAACCTCGCTCTCACCGGCGTTGGGCTGGGTGCTGGATCTACGCTTGATCCCGCGAGTCAGATTAGTTTTGGCACAAATCTCCAGGTCGCGGGTTTGGCTACCGATACGTCTGGGAACGTCTATGTTTCGGACGCCGTCAGTAAGCAACTGCTTCGTTTTGCTCCAGCGGCCCTCGCGCAGGGCGCAAGCGCTACGTCAACTTCTATGGCAACGCTCACGGCGCCGGGTGCTGTGGCGGTCGATCCTCGCGGTTACGTCTATATCGCCGATACCTCGACAGGTTTGATCACGCAGATCTCGCCCTCCGGCACAACATCGACACTGGCGCTTACGCTCACCACTCCGGCAGGCCTAGCCGTCGATTCGCTGAATAACCTCTATGTGTCGGATTCTTCCGCACAGGCCGTTTACCAGATCAACCCCATCACCGGAGCCGCGCGCCAACTTGCGGTTGGAACCCTGGTTGCGCCTGCAGGCTTGACCATCGATCCAGGCGGCAACCTGCTCATCACCGATCCGGGTGCCCCCGCGATCTACCGCTTCAATCTGCAGACCGGAGCGACCACGACGGTTTCTTCGGTGGCGGTCAAACCTACGGCCATCGCGACCGATGCTGCCGGGAACCTGTTGATAGCCGACACTGCAGCGATCCTCGCTGTACCGGCCAGCTCAAACAGCGCGTCCTTCACCGTCGCCAGCCTTGCACCTTCTGCACTGGCAATCGACTCGGCAGGGGATCTCTACACCGGCTCTGGCGGGTCGGTTCTCGAGCTCACCCGGACGCAGGGTTACGCGCAGTTTGCGGGAGCCTCTGCCTCGCCGCAAACCGTCAACCTGCTTGAATCCGGCAATCAGGCGTTACAGCTTAGTTCGGTGGGCCAAAGCGACACGGCGGACTACAACCTGGCTGCTACTGCTTCCACTGACTGCACACTCAACGGCACATTGCCCTCAACTCTGCCGGTTGGCGGCGTCTGTGCACTCACAGCCACCTATACGCCCACAACATTTGTGACGACTACTGACACCGTCACTCTCAACGGTAACCTTGTCAACGCCGCACTCTCCACGCCGCCGTCTGTGCAGCTTGTACTCACTGGACCCGCTGTTCCGCCCACGGCCACCATTGCGCTCAACGCCATCTCGCCGGCTTCGCCTGTGTTCGGTCAAACTGTTACTGTCAGCGCTACCCTCTCCGGTCACATCGCTCACGCCGGCGGGCACGGTTGTGTTCACCGTCGATAGCTCCACAACGGCTGCGACCGTCACTGGCGGCGTAGCGACCGCCACTCTGACCGGCCTTAGTGTCGGCACACACGCGCTTTCTGCGGCGTATACCAGCAGCAACGGATTCAGTTCGGCAACCACATCCACCACCACCTTCACTGTTGGTCAGGCACCGGCGACGGTGACGTTGAGTAATCTCTCGCAGACCTACACCGGCTCACCGCTTTCAGTAACGGTGGCAACGACTCCGGCGGGACTGGCAGTGAGCTTAACCTACAGCGGTTCAACGACAGCGCCGACAGCGGCTGGAAGTTATGCCGTTATTGCGGCCATCAACAATCCGAATTACTCGGGCTCGGCTTCCGGGACGCTGACCATCGCTAAGGCAACAACAACGATAACCTTCTCTGCCAATCCAACCAGTCCTACGCTAGGCCAGCCCGATCTGTTGTCAGCCGCGGTAACTGGCGCCGGTCAACCGGGCGGCATAGTTGTATTCAGCTCCGGCGCAGCCACGCTCTGCACGGCCGCACTCAACGCCTCTGGAATGACGTCCTGCTCGTTCGTGCCATCGACGGACGGCAACCTGACAGTCACGGCACAGTACCAAGGCGATGGGAACCACCTGGTCAGCTCGGCAAGCATGACGCTGTTTGTTTACGATGCGGCGGTCAAGCTTCAGCTCTCCAGCACGCAGTTGGTTTATCCCGGCGCGACCAACGTGACCGTTTGTATTTCTCCAGCTACGTCAGCAACCGCCACTGGTACTGTCCAGATCTTTGACGGAACGACTCTGCTTACGGCGTTGAACGTACAAGGTGGCGGCTGTGCCTACTGGTACATTTCGCCTGGCCTGAACGCGGGAACGCACCAGTTGACGGCTGTCTATTCCGGCGACCGGAACAACCCCTCCGGGACCTCGGTTCCGGTGGCGCTTACTGTCAGTCCGGTACCGGTGACTCTGTCCGCTTCCTGCTGGAATGCGTCCTTTGCCTACGGCGCCAACTATCAGTGCACGGTCAGCCTGAGTTCTAACGCAGGTGCGCCGTTGGGCTCGATCACCTACAACTATGACGGCGGTTCGCCGGTGACCGTTCCGCTTAGCAATGGCAACGCGCAGTTCGCTCTCACCGCGCCGAACGTCGGCACGCATACGGTTATCGTGGCCTATGCGCAACAGACCAACTACGCCGCCGCGACCTCACAGACTGAGAAGTTCACGGTAACACCGGCTCCCGTCAACGTATCGCTAACTCCCTCGAGCTGGAGTGCGAAAGCTGGAACAAGTCTCACTTTTCAGGCGGCAGTTTCTTCATGGAGCGCGGGTGCGCCAGACGCGAACGGCGCGGTATCGTTCTACGACGGCGCCACCCTCTTATCTTCAATACCAGTCAATGCCGGCGGACAAGCCAGCTTCACGACTGCAAGCCTGTCCGCCGGGACCCACGCCATAACCGCCACATATGCAGGAGGCACCAACTATGCTTCAGGGTCTGCCAGTGTGACCATCACCCTTACACCGTAGTAGGCAGTTGGAGTATCAGACTGATTTGTACTTTCTGTACCGGTAGGGAGGAGATAAAGTGGCACACGATGCGCGGAAACAGTATCTAAACCGGCTGGGCGAGCGCCTTGAGAGATCGGTCGAGTACGCCGACTGGATCGGCACCTGGCATGTTTGAGACCTTGTCCCATTGGCGATTTTGCGCCAGATGAGAAATACAGCCGTAACTTCCGGATCTCCGACAACGCAGAATGGTTCACCTTAGTCGGACAGGATCTCAGACGGATTTGAGTGCGCCGGATGGAGAGCGGCGGGCACGGATGAGCCACAATACCAGCACCGCCCCGAGAGCGGGTATCAGCCCGCACGCAACCATAATCGGGTCGAAGGCGTGAGTCCCAGCGGCGTGCCGTGCATCGCTAAGGTACCCCACGGCCTTGAAACCGACAATCGTGCCGATGCCGGCAGCCGCTCCGGACAGCCCACTGACGGTCGCCACAGCTTCCGGTTGGTACAAATCGGACGGCAAGACGTTCGCCATCACAGAAAAGGCGGCATAGGAAAACGTGGCAGTGCCAAAGAGTGCGGTGATGAGGAAGAGATTATTAACAAAGATAGTGGGAATCAAAATAAGTGTACCGATTCCTCCCGCCACCACAATGGCTTTGCGGGCCGGCAACAGCGACCATCCGCGCCGGATGAGCCAGCCCGAGATGATTCCTCCAGCGTAGCTTCCCGCGTCTGCCGCAAGAAATGGAACCCATATCGCCAGAAGGCTGCTGCGCAGTTCGAAGCCCTTGGCAACGAGGTAGATTGGAAACCAGTCGGTGATGAAGAACCAGACAGGATCGGTCAACATGCGCGCTGCGATGGTTCCCCACGTTTCCTTCAGACGCAACAGCTCCCTCAGAGGAATGCGCTTATGCCCAAGGTGGGGCCCGCTGGCAAGTCTCTCTCCCTGGATCATGGCGAGCTCTTCAGTTGAAATCGATGGATGGTGCTCGGGGCTGTGATAGAACCGCCGCCACAGAAGAAGCCACAAAAAGCCGAGCGCGCCCGGTACGATGAATGCCGGCTTCCAGCCCCACTGCGCATAGATCCAAAAGATCAGAAATGGCGCAACTGCGCCGCCGAGTGAGGAGCCGCTGTCGAAGAATGCCGTCGCCAGCGCGCGCTCTTTGGCCGGGAACCACTCCGACACCGCCTTCGTTGCCGCGGGCCAGTTCGCCGACTCTCCCAGACCAAGTAAAAAGCGAAAACCGAAGAAAGAAAGAAAGCTGTTGGCAAACGGCGTTAGCATCGAGACCACAGAGTAGAAGGTTACTGTGATGCTCGCACCCTTCCGGGTTCCAACACGATCGAGCAAACGTCCACAGAACACCTGACCCAGCGTGTAAGCAATGCGGAAACCAATGACGAGGTTGGCGTAGTCGCTGTTGTTCCAACGGAAGAGAGTCTTGAGGTTCGGCGCCAGAAGCGAAAGCGTTTGCCGATCGAGATAGTTAATGACAGTTGAGGCAAAGAGGAGGCCGCAAATCCACCACCTTATCTGGCGAGCGGGACGCGAGTACCGGACCTCAGAAACGGTATGCGGATTGTCAGAAGTTCCGCCGGGGTCTTTTGCAGCCATGTGCATCTGCCTCATCGCGATCCGAGTGCTGTGTTGGGCTAACCACCTGTTAGGGGTTCAACTCCTGCATCGCGCTCGAATAGTACGCTCCCCCAGTGGCTCCAGTGTTCTGGTGGGCCTTGATGAAGGCAAAGATCCTCTGTCGATTGGCTTCGGCGTCGGGAAAGTCTTCCTTGGCCCAGAAGCGTACGCTTTTGTCGAAATACCCGATGCGCGCGAGAAAGGCGACGCCGAAGTGCTCGTCTTCTTCGATGGACTGATCTCCGCCAAGATTACGAAACGATCCATCGGGCTGCAACGATTCCGTGAGGCACCAGTGCAGCATACGGCGAATCTCATCCGCACCTTGCTGACGCTGGGCATCTGTCATGGATTTCCAGCTGTCCCGCATGAGAACGATGACATCCATGTTGTTGTGGTTGCTCTGGACTCCGTGGTCGATCCATCCCACCGGATAGTCAACATCCTTCAAAGCGAAGAGCGTTGTGGCCAGCCTGTCTTTTAATGGAACCTCTCCGTCCAGTGCGTGCACGATGTGAAATGTCATGCTCAGGTCGTCGATGTACTGGCGCTTTCCATCGTGGATGTAGGTTTCGCCCCACCAGCCGGTGTCAGCGTTGCGGTAGACATTCAGGGTCAGATCCATCAGTGTCTGTTTCAACTTCGGATGCCAAGGATAGCCCGAGGGGTCACCCGCGTTTACCAGGCGGATCAAGTCGACGAACGCTCCATTCAACTCTTTCCGATTGTCGAGCCCAGTATGCGCTACATCTGAGGTTGTAATTGAGGCAAAGTATGCCTTGAGTTTCTCGGGAGAGTTAATACGATCCAAGAGGCTGAACCGATACTTCGGAGTGATGCCCCTCGCCTTCTCCATCTGGAGGAAGTCATACGAGGCGTCGAGCCTTTCCCACCATGCGGTGTAGCATCCTCCCCAACTTCCGTCCTTGGGGTCTTGCTGTTCGGCCAACCCTTCGCTCTCAGGGTGGGCGAGGCTTTCCTTCAGATCGTTGAGCCTCCGATCGATGTGCGCAAAGTCCGCGGTGTATCCCAATAGCCAGCGCGTCTCAGTGAGGATCTGAAACGAGCATGTGACCTTGCGGCCCTGAACCTCCTGCTCGTAGACCTGCTTCGCCAGAGGCATCAGAATCAACCTGCGTTGCGCCATTAATTCCTTGTAATGGGGATTGAACGCAACCATGTCGGCCCTTATGGCACTGCGGTCAAGATCGTCCACAGGTGCCTGGGCACTACCTGGCCAAACAGCGCAGAGCAGTGCAATGATTGGTAACAGCTTATGGATTTTCATTGAGATCATTCCTTCACAATCGCTTTTGGACGATGGACACAAGAGAACTCAGCGTGCGCGCATCCGCCGTACACAAGGCGCCTGCCGCATCTGCTCATTCATCAGGAGGAGCGGGCCGAGACCGTGAATGTCATTCGTATTTCGCGGGCGTTTCAGATAGTAGGAGAGTTCACCTACGACTGTTCCTGCGCAGATGCCGGCAACGCTCACATCGCCGTCTACCGTGGCGGAAAGCTGAGCGAGGATACCTCGATAACCCTTACATGCCACCTCAGAGTAACTCGGCGATACATAGCCTCTCTCCACAGACTTCGAGACAATGTAGACGTACATCGAGGATGCAGAGGTCTCCAGCCAATTCCCCGGCTCCTCCGACTTATCCACGACGTTGTACCAGAGACCTGTCTTCGGATCCTGGAATCGTTGAAAGGCGACGACGAGTTGGCGCACCAGAGCGACGAGCCTGGGCCGGGCAGGGTCGTTCTTGGGCATGGTTTCGAGAACCTGCACTAGCGCCATGCCGTACCAGCCAATAGAGCGTGCCCAGAAAAACGAAGAGTGATGCGATCCCGGCACCGCCCATGACTGTGTTCCGGTCTCGTCGTACGCATGGAAGAAGAGTCCTGACTTGGGGTCGTTCAGGTGGCCAGCATAGAGGAGAAGCTGCTTCGTCGCCTCCTGATAGGCGTATTTCTGGTCGCCAAAGGCCTCTCCATACTGCACCAGGAAGGGCATCGACATATACATTCCGTCGAGCCACAACTGATGCTGATGCTCCGCGGCGGCCCCGTGCCAAAAGCCGCCATCCTGCGTGCGCGGATAGGTGTCGAAGCGCTTGCGAATCGTCTGGGCTGCGATCTTGTAACGCTCCTCACCCGTCTCACGATACAACGAGAGCATCAACAGGCCGGGCAGCATATCGTCGAGCGCGTCGATAGGGTGGTCGATCTCGCCCTGGGGACTCACATGGGCATCGGCCCAGGCGCGAATGTACCGCAGGTAGCGCTCATCATGGGTCCTCCGGTACACCTGATCCATTCCAAACAGCGTCAGACCCTGCGTATAGCCCCACTTGCCCAATGAAGCCGCATTGGGATGATCTTTCATCGTCTGCTCCACGACACCGACGGAAAGATCATCGGGCAGAGAGCTGACCGCCGCCACTTCCGGAGCTTGCTGCGGTGACTGCCCTGAAGATACACCGCACAGCGCCACGGACAGCAAAAGGAATCTTGCCGTGAAATGAAAGTAGAACGCGCCCTTAGCCATAAACTCCTCTACCATCTTGTCATCTAGAAGCGCAGCTTCAAGGATAGTTGTGCGATACGAGGCGTATAGCTACCGTTGGCAATCACGTTTCCGAAACCGGTCGAGTTGACGTCCGTAACGGGATCGTTGAGGTTGGTGTGGTTGAGAACGTTGAAGTACTCTGCACGGAACTGCAGGCTTGCCTGCTCAAACACAGGAAAGACGCGATAGAGACCCGCATCCCAGTCGGCATAGCCTGGTCCGGTGAATGAGCCTTTTCTTACGTTCCCGAAGCCCCCAAAAGCCGGCAGTGAGAAGGCCGACGCATTGAGAAAGCTTCGGCAGGGCCCGCTGGAGAACGTGCAAGGGCCAGACGCATAGGGAGTAGCTCCGCTATAGACGGCGCAGTGCCTGCCCGATCGCAGTTCCGGAGGTGTCCGCGCTGGAAGTAACCGTGAGAGCATCGGCAGACTGCACCTGAATGATCCCGGTCGTCTCCCAACCGTTGGCGATGGCTCGAAGAACTACGTTTTGCGAGGTGAGCTTCGGAAGCGTCCAAACATACGATCCCGAGAAGACGTGCCGGCGATCGAAGTCCGAAAGACCGCGGTCGAGGCTGCGGAAGTTCGGATAAGTGATGGGGTATACGTAGCTCAGCTGATTGCCTGGCTGATAGGGCAGATCATCGATGGCCTTCGACCAAGTGTAGTTCGCCATGACGGTCAATCCATGCGAGATCCTCTGCTGCAACGAAGCCTGCAGAGAGTGATAGGTTCCGTTGGCTCCATTGTTGGTGTCAGTGATGGTGGAGTACTGGGAATACGGTCGGGGACCTGTCCGTTCCGGATGTGTTTGCGGTCGCGGGATTCTCTTCAAGGAAGGTCGTCAGATGTGAAGATGAGGATCCCACATAAGCGATGTGGCCGATGAGATTGTTTGTAATCTGCTGCTCCACACCAAGATTCCACTCATAGGTCACCGGCGTAGGAAGACTTCCAGTGGGGTCATTGGTGTAAACCTGCACGGGCAGCGGGAACACTCCGTTGTGCGCGAGGTTTACGCTCGTGGGGAACGGGTTCGTGAGGCCCTGATAGGGGTTCGAGAAGGGCCCGGCAGGATTCGTGTACTGCACCGACACGCCGAACGGAGTGACCTGCGATGCATTCGATGCATTGATAGCCTGCGTACGGCTGTCATAGAAGATGCCGCCGCCGCCGCGCAGTGCCGTCTTCCCGTCGCCGAATACATCCAGCGCGAATCCGAGCCGCGGCTCAAAATGAGTGTAGATCGCACGGTAACCCTGCGGCGCCACTCCCTTGTCGCCAGGGAAGAGCAGGCCCTTGGGCGCGTTGGTGTAGACCGACGAAGTGGTTCCAGCTGCGTAAGCCTGCGGGCTGAAGAGCTCGACGCGTCCGTCACGCTCGGTCCAGGGAAGGTATGGCTCATAGCGCACGCCGTAGTTGATGGACAGGCGCGGAGCGACCTTCCAGGAATCCTGCGCATAGAGTCCGGAGAACGTGTTGCGGAGAGCGGTGTAAGTGCCTGCGCCCTGGACGAAAGTCGACATGGAACCGAGCAGGAAGCTTGCCACGCCATCTCCCGCGTTCTTATTGAACGTGAACAGTCCCGGAGCCTGGTAGGGGCCGCCATTGTCGATCTTGCTCAGCTCGATCCTGCCGCCAAAAGCGAAGTTATGGTTGCCCTGCACCCAGTGGAGATCGTCCGAGAGGTTATAGCTGTTGCGTTCAAAGGCCGCGTAGGGGTTGGCGCCGAAGCTGAAGTAGCCCTTCACCTTCAGGCGCTCAATGGCCTTTTGAGCAGGCTGCCAGATGTTTACGCCGAAATCTGCCAGGTCCGGAGAATTGCTCGGCGCGTTACGCTGCGCCGCCTCTTGCATGTAGTTCACGATCACGTTGTTCAACAGCTTGCTTGTGAAGACGTGCGTCTCGGAGATCAGCGCGCTACGGTAGACGATGTTGGATTGGTCGGTATACGTCAAGAAATTCGCAGGATCCAGATAGCCGCCATAGAAGAACGAGTCAGAGAAGAAGTGCGCGAAGATCTGGTCTTTCTCACTGAACGTGTGATCCACGCGGGCGACATACTCGCCAAAGCTCTCTTGCAGCGGCACCTGGTAGAAGTACTGACCGTTGCCGGTGGCATGAGGAAGATGCGCCTCCAGCGCAACCGCAGCCGGATCGAAGGTGGCTGGATTGACCTGATTGTTCGCATACTTCGCTCCGGTTGTGGGATTCTTCAGCTTTTCCGCGGACCCGATTGGATTGTTGGGGTTCACCGTCAGCAGGGCGGAGAAGTCGCCATTGCGCTCCGCGTCCGTCGCAACAAACGAGTTCTGCGGCGTCTCGTCCCTCAGCAAGCTCTTCTGGTAACCGAACATGAAGAACGTCTTTGGCGCATGGAAGAGATGCGGAATTCCAAGCGGCCCCGAGATCGTGCCGCCGAACTGATTTCTCTTGAGCGGATCGACCGTCTTCACCGGCGGGGTTGTCGGCGACGATTGCACGTAGCCGAAGGGAGAAGCCGCGTTGAGGGCGCCATTGCGGACGTATTCGAACAAGTCACCGTGGTACTTTTCCTGCCCCGACTTGACGATGATATTGACCACGCCACCGGCATTCTGACCGTACTCCGCGTTGTAATTGCTGGTTTGCACGCTGAACTCTTGCAGCGCATCGGGAAACGGAAACGGCCCATTCACGTTGGTGTACTCATCGACGTTGTTGCCGCCGTCGAGCATGTAGCTGGTCTGATACACACGCGTTCCGTTAATCGAGGTGGAAGCAACCACGGGGAACGTCTTCGTCACGCCCTGGTCGGAGCCGTCGTTTGGCCCGGTCACGGCGCCAGCCACCAGGGTGGTTAGTTGCGCCGCATTGCGGCCATTGAGAGGAAGCTCTTCAACCCTGTCGCGATCGACGACCTGCGATATCGTTCCATTCGTCGTGTTAACCTGCTCTGCGTTGGCCTCGACGGTCACGACGCTCGCCGAAGAACCAATCGTGAGCTGCAGGTTCAGAGTCAGCGACTGGTCCGCCTGCAACGTAATGCCGTTCTGTTTGAAGACGGCAAAGCCCGGGAAATTGACACTGATCGAATACTGCGTCGGCAAAAGCTGGGGAAAGACGAATCGACCGCTCTGATTGGAAGGCACGGTTGTCGTCTGGCCGGTATTGACCGCTGTCGCAACAACCGAGGCACCAGGAACCACGGCGCCGGTCGTATCTGAGACCGTACCCTGAATGCTTCCAAAACCCTGCGCCTTCAACCCAGGCGCAAAAGCAAACAGCAGCAAAAGAAGGCCGGCATAGCAAAAAACAATTCGTTGGCACCGAGCGGTACAGATGCGGGGGGAAACCAGTCGTAGCGACACTATCAAACTCCTTTGAAAACGGTACAGGTGAAGAAATCAGACTCAACGGTAGTCATTCAAAGGTTCCACTGTCAAGAAAAATTTCCCGATTATTCAATAAAATTACTTTGCTAGCAAGAATACATATACGACGATCGCTTTTATTCGCTCCTAATATCCATAAATTTCTGCTATTTACGGTCTGGATGTGACTGATTCTCTGAGAAGAGACCGGGAGGGGTGGTCGTCCCTTGCGGATGATTCGCCCTCCGTGAAGGCGAACAGACGAACTAATGAGAAATAGCAAGGCTCCTGGCGAAGTGTCCTAGATACTTTCACATTTGCTACATATTATTCATTATAAATAAGTTATATCTCATAAATCCAAGGCCCTTGGACAACCCCTTAGGAGTCCTCCCGGGAGTGGCTTGGAGGAATTTCCCACAACGAATCTCCTAGTGTTTGGCTTTTCTCCTTGCTTTTTACTTTCTCAATTGGTAAATTTGCCATGCCATCCTGCCCATCGGAACAAAGACGGGCAGACTGAGCAGAGACTGAGTTCTTTTTGTATGGAAGAGAAACGGACAGCCAGAAAAGGAAGCCTAGGGCTTCGAGAGATTGCGTCTGCTGCGAACGTCAGCATCGCAACCGTCTCACGGGTCTTGAGTGGGAGCAACCATGTCGATCCTGCGATACGCCAGCGTGTAATGGATGCCGCAGTCAGGCTTAAGATCGACCCATCGCAGCGAAACAAGGCGAGAGCCCTGGTCTTCCTGCTCAGCAATCGTTCGATGCTTCCGCCCTTTCATGCAAGAATCCTGATTGGAGCCGAAGCGTACTGTTCCGCGCATGGGTGGGACCTGTTCTTCCTGTCATTTAGCTATCCACCGAACATTTCCTCCCGAGAACTTCACCTGCCGAAGGTTATTCAGCGTCGCGATCTCGTGCGCGGAGTCATTCTGGCGGGCAATACATCTCCCAACCTGATCGAGTTGTTGGAGCAAAAAGGCATCAGCTATGTAGTTCTCGGCAACAACATCTTCGGCGATGCTCCCAACCTGCGCAATGACATGGTCTTTTCCGATGAGGCGCGGGGAGGAGAGGACATGACCCGATATCTCATCGGTCTCGGACATCAACATATCTGTTTTGTAGGTAACACGCGCCTGCCGTGGTTTGCACGATATTACGAGGGCTACCGGCGAGGCATGGAAGAGGCGGGGCTTACACCTCGTCAAAGCAGCATCGACTCCGATGACGATACGGAGATTGGGTACCTGGGAACGAAATATCTGCTCTCCTCCGGCGAACCCGTCACCGCGATCTTTGCCGGCAATGACGCCACAGCATGTGGCGTGTATCGAGGATTGCGTGAACAGGGCCTGCGCATCCCGGAGGATATCAGCGTTGCCGGATGCAACGATACGGTGGGCGGACTCTTGTATCCAGCCCTGACCACAATCCGGGAGTTCCCTGAGCAACTCGGAAGACACATGGCGGAGCTGCTTCTGGGACGCGTCGCCAACCCTGACCTCGAACCGCGTCGGCTGACGATGCCGACAGAATTCATTACAGAGAGATTCCTGCTCCGCAATCAGCGCCGCTCAACGATCGATACCGCTTGAGGCCGTTTCTGGCAGGGCGATCGATTCCTAATCACAGTACGGATCGATGCATAAGTATGAAGCATCGGCGCAACCATTTAACTCCCCGTCCGGCAATATCCCCATATCTCTGTACTCGCCCTTCAAAGGAAAAACATCATGACATCGACAACTGCTCTTCAACAATTCAAAGTAGGGACGCTGAACATCGAAATTCACCCCGACCGTGAGTCCGCCGGCGAAGCAGCGGCGCGCGAGGCCGCCCAGGAACTCACTCACCTTGCGCAATCGGCCGATGAGTTCGGCGTCATTTTTGCAACGGGAGCCTCTCAACTTCGCATGCTCGATGCGCTGACGTCCATGCGGGGCCTTCCGTGGAACAAGGCCTGGGATTTCACATGGATGAATACATCGGCATGTCGCCAGACCACCCGGCTTCATTCCGCCATTACTTGCGGCAGAATCTCCTCGGCAAAGTGCAGATGAAAGAGTTCTTCGAAATCGACGGGACTGCGTCAGACATCGACTTGCTGTGCCGGCAGTACGCCGCGAAGTTGCGGCAGGTCTCGCCTCGGTTGTGCCTGCTTGGCATCGGAGAAAACGGCCACTTAGCCTTCAACGATCCCGGAGAGGCTGACTTTACCGACCCTCTGGACGTAAGAACCGTCAACCTGGATACTGCGTGCCGCCAGCAACAGGCGGCCGAAGGCTGGTTCAATTCCCTCGATGATGTGCCCAAGGTAGCAATCACGTTAACGATGCCGGCGTTATTCCGGGTGCCCCGGCTAATCTTGTCCGTGCCCGGCCCGCGGAAAGCCGAAATTGTTCAACGCATCATGGAAGAACCCATCTCCGCAGACTGCCCCGCTACAATTCTTCGCCGCCATCCCAACGCCACGCTCCATCTCGATTCGGATTCCGCCGCCAAGGTGTTGGGTAAGGTTACTGTTGTCTCGTCATAAGTTTAACGCGCCACGGAATGGGCAGTTGCAGGCTGACGCGACAGGGGAGCATACGGCTTTTCAGCACTTCATAGTGCGATGTACTTCACGTAAGTAGCTGTAAATAAACGAATATTCCGATCTGCAAAACCAGTATTCATGGGTTCAGGTTCCTTCCGGTGCTCCAACTAAGAGGGCGGTAAGCGCCATCGAGACGAGGGTGACCCGAAGTGACAGGTGCATGGTCTCCTCATAGGTTTACCTCGTCCTAATTCAAAAAATCAGCAAGCCGCGCCTGATTAGTCGGGTTTCGGCAAGTTCGGGCCGACAGGTTTGAATTGCCGAACACACCGTTTCTCAAGCTCTGCTACACCGCGCTCCGGATGTCGGCGCACCGATCAGGTTGATCGGTCGTGGCCGACGATGACCAGC
>CAVZGS010000010.1:0-12475 GCA_963774835.1 uncultured Acidobacteriaceae bacterium | reverse complement strand
TTCCGGTCATGAAGAACGTTACCTCGTTGTTCCTCTGCGGCGCCCCGGAATTGAATCGCAGGTAGCCGCCACCTCCGGCTACTTCGTAGCGATGGCCATAGGTCTCTGCGATCGTCCTCGCAATACGGGCCTTACGGTTGGCGCTCGACTCGCGGCGGGTACGATGCGTTGTCTGCGACTCTAAGGCAACTGCTCCGCTGGCCATCGACGCTGCCAGCAATACTCCTGCAACCTGCTTCACACTCAATCTGAAACCGAACATCAACGATTACTCCTGCACACGCTTCGCTTTGTTATGGTGGAACTCGAGGGCCACCGACGTGAAATCGGCTGGGCCATCCCTTATTAGAACATCCGCCGCCCTTTGCGGCGGCCAAACCACCTACGGAGTAGCTCTATATGGCAAAAAAAAGCGGCGGCGGCGGCTTTGGTAAGGTCCTCCTCGGCTTCCTCATCGGCATCGCCGCGGTCGCTATTGGACTTTTTGCGTACCTCAAATTTGGCCCGCTGCCGGTCGCTGTCTCTGACGCGGCCTTTCCCTTCGAGAAGGAGATCGTCTACCTTCCTCTGAATGCGCGCATCGAGCGCGAGATCAAAAACGCTCCCTTCGGCATCAGCGAAGATGTCTTCGAGTCGGGTGCGCATGTTTATCGCGCACAGTGCGCCAGTTGTCACGGCACCCCCGGCCACGACGTCGGGTTTGCGAAGCACATGTTCCCATCGGCCCCTCAGCTTTGGCAGGGCCACGGCAGTCACGGGGTGGTCGGGGTGAGCGACGATGAGCCCGGTGAGACCTATTGGAAGGTGGCGAACGGAATTCGACTCTCCGGCATGCCTGCGTACGCACATGTGCTTTCGGACGCCGAGATGTGGCAGGTCAGCCTGCTGTTGAAGAACGCCGATAAGGAACTGCCGCAGCCCGTGATGCAGATTCTTAGCTCGCCAACGCCTTAGCTGCTGTCCGAAGACAACAGCAGTGCCCTTCGGGATGACAATAAAAAAGCAAGACGTTGGGGCCTGCTTTGTCGGTCATTGCAGAATGGGTATGCCTGCGATGCGGCGTGACCACTCCTCGGGGCCTGTGGTGTGGACGCTGGTTCCCTTGCTGTCGACCGCTACGGTGACGGGCATGTCTTTCACGTCGAACTCGTAGATGGCTTCCATGCCGAGGTCGGCGAATGCGAGGACACGTGAGCTCTTGATGGCCTTCGAGACGAGGTAGGCGGCCCCGCCGATGGCGATCAGGTACACGGCCTCGAACTCGCGGATGGCGTCGATTCCAGCGGGGCCGCGCTCGGCTTTGCCGATCATGCCGATGAGACCGGTTTCGGCGAGCATCTGGCGGGTGAACTTGTCCATGCGCGTTGCGGTGGTGGGCCGGCTGGGCCAACGGCTTCGTCGCGGACTGCTTCGACCGGGCCGACGTAGTAGATAAAGCGGCCCTTGAGATCCACGGGCAGCTTTTCACCACGAGTGAGCATGTCGGTCATGCGTTTGTGTGCGGCGTCGCGACCGGTGATCAGCTTGCCGGAGAGGAGGACGTCCTCGCCGGGCTTCCAGGTCTTCGCTTCTTCATGGGTGACGGTGTTGAGGTCGACTTTCTTGGCGGTGTGTACGTCGTACTCGAGCTTCGGCCATGCATCGAGGGCGGGCGGATCGACCATTACGGAACCGGAGCCGTCGAGATGAAAGTGCAGATGGCGAGTGGCCGCGCAGTTGGGGATCATCGCGACCGGCAAGTTCGCAGCGTGAGTGGGAAAGTCCATGATCTTTACGTCCAGGACAGTCGTGAGGCCGCCGAGGCCTTGCGCGCCGATGCCGAGGCGATTGATCTTGTCGTAGATTTCAATGCGCAGCTCTTCGATTTTAGTTTTGGGACCGCGGGCGATGAGTTCCTGCATGTCGATGGGATCCATGAGGGACTCCTTCGCCATGACCATTGCCTTTTCTGCGGTGCCTCCGATGCCGATTCCCAACATTCCGGGAGGGCACCAGCCTGCGCCCATGCCGGGCACGGTCTTCAAGACCCAGTCGACGACTGAGTCCGAGGGGTTAAGCATGACGAAGCGGCTCTTGGCCTCGGATCCGCCACCCTTGGAGGCCACGGTTACGTCAACTTCTCCGCCTTCGACGAGTTCAACGACCACCATTGCGGGGGTGTTGTCGCCGGTGTTGCGGCGCGTAAAGGCAGGGTCTTCGAGGATGCTGGGGCGGAGGACGTTGTCGGCGTTGCGCCAGGCTTCGCGGACGCCCTCGTCGACCATCTCCTGCATGGTCATCATGCCGGCGATTCCGGGCTGCCATTTGACGTCCATGCCGACCTTAACGAAGGCGGTGACGATGCCGGTGTCCTGGCAGATGGGACGGTGGCCTTCGGCGCACATGCGGGAGTTGATGAGGATCTGCGCGATGGCGTCCTTGGCGGCGTGGCTCTGCTCCATCTCGTAGGCACGGGCGAGATTGGTGATGTAGTCGACCGGGTGGTAGAAGCTGATGTATTGAAGCGCGTCCGCTACGCTGCGGATGAAGTCGTCCTGGTTGATCGTTGCCATGTGTCTCCCGTGATCCGTGCCCGATGAAGAATTTTACTTGGGTCGTGGCGGGCCTTGCCGATTGCCTGCCGCGGTGTCCGGGATGGGGATACCCCCTCCCCCTCTTCATGAGCAAATCCCTTTCGATTCATTGCTTTACGTCGTGCCACTTAGTGCAAAATCGTCATGGCAAAAGGGTTACAGCCAAATTCGTCTAAACAAACGAGTTAGCCCCGGAGGCTCCCGGGGCTTGCTTGTTTAATCTCTATATCCAGTATAGCGGTTTGCATGAAACTAACATGCCACGCGGATGTTGTTCGTGGATAAAGGGTTAGGTGGTTTTGGGGCTTGACACGCGATTTTTGGGCAGAAAATGAAGAAAAGTTTTAATTGCCGCGACGGAGCGACATCCAGGCGAAGGCTAGCTGCTTTTGCTGCGCGAGATGATGGTAATTACCGGACAAGTTGAGTTCGGGACTTGCTTTGGGAGCATGGCGGTGGATACAATCGCGACGATCTCATTGAGGAATTTGGAACATTAGATGAACTTACGTAGATTCTTATGGTCTTTCGTGGGCATTGCGATGTCGCTTGGATGCTCGATTTTTACATCGGGTGCGCAGCAAAGCCCGGCCGCCGATGCAGCGTCTCAAGAGGTGATTGGAAAGCAGGCAGTGGCCTTAATCCTAGGACGTTACAAAATTGATCCAAATAATTCGGTACCGAAGACTGGTAAGCCGCTTCGCACTGATGGCCAGTGGGCCGTCGGTAAAGCCTCCCCCCAATCCTGTCCGAAGACCGACGATCCTTGTGTACGCGTTGTGTACCGCGTTCCAGACGTAGATGTCACTTGCGAATGGACGGTGTTATTGCGTGGGAACAACGATTCGAACATTGTCCTCAATTTGAACGAGGACGCCGCACGATATCTTGTCGTCCAGTCCGCTGACGATCAAGTCAGGCTCAAAAAGCTCTCCGGGGAGATTCCGGTATATCCCTTTATTGCTCGCAGTACGCACGTACGTGGTTCGGTCAAGATGCTGGCGCACATCGATACGACAGGACACGTGGATAGGACGACGGTAGTCAGCGGGCCGGAGGCGTTGCGAGATGCCGCGATGACAGCAGTACGCAGCTGGGTCTATGAGCCGTTGGTGGTGGGCAACAGTGCCGTTCCGTTAGTGGCCCTCATTACGATAAATTTCGCGGGCTAGTTTCCAGCTAGGAGATGTGCGACGGGCGTTCCGCGGGGGGCACCGGTTTGGGTTTTCGGCTTAGGACGAAGCTGCGGCGCTTGCGACGCTTGTCGGAGGCGTGGTCGATCTTCTTCCAGAAGCCGATGAAGTAGTCGATAGCGGAGATGATGGAGACGATGGTCATCCAGTAGATGGCAGTGACTGCGATGAAGTGGACGCCAACGATGTAGCCGCCCCAGTTCCAGTAGTCCCAGCGGTGGGCGAGGATGGCGGCGACTACGGAGACGATCTGGATGACGGTTTTGAGCTTGCCGATCTCGCTGGCTTCGATGGTGAAGCCTTCGGTGGCGGCGATGCTGCGGAGTCCGGAGACGAGGAATTCGCGACCAATGACGAGGACAGCGATCCAAGGCTTGACGATGTTCGGGTTATAGCCGACGAGGATGATGTACGCGGCGGTGACCAGGAGTTTGTCGGCCAATGGGTCGAGGAGCATGCCCATGGTGGTGATCTGGTGGCGGCGGCGGGCGAGGTAGCCGTCGAGGCCATCGGTGATGCTGGCGAGGATGAAGACGATGCTGGCGATGATCTCCTGCTCGCCGCCGCGGAGACCGGTGGCGCCGTGGCCGCCGGTAAAGGGGAATGCGGGCGAGAGTATCCAGATGAGCAGAGGAATGCAGGCAATGCGGCTCATCGTGATGGAGTTGGGCAGGTTCATCGACGGTTTCTAGTGGGCGCCAGCGTGGTCGGATGTGCGCGGTGCCGACACTAGCATTCTGCCATAGTGAGACGGGTCGAGATGTAAAAGACAACTTAGTGGATTAAGCTGCGGTGCGGGGTTGTCAGTTGTCGGATATCAGTTGTCGGCGAAGATGACGCGGTGGGAGGCAGTCGCGCGCGGTTGGCTGTTGGCTGCGTCCGTTCAAAGCAATCGAATTGTAAGGCAAGAGGCCGTGTCCCAAAACGGAACTGGCGCAATGTTTTGTGGGCCTTTTGTCGGCCTGAATGACCCCTTCGTGGAATGCCGTTTTTCGCAGGTGGAAGTTAGTTTGGGGTACAACGTGCTTCCGGGGCTTGAACTACTCAATAAACCCATTGTTTTCATTGCTTCTTCTCCCTTTTGCCAGGAACGCCGATAGAGGGAGAGACGGTCCTGCGATCGACCTCCAGAGCGTTCGACATGCTGATTCGCAGCTTCCTCAAGACGGTCGCCTTCTGCTCGCTGGGCCTGTTTGTTATGGTCGCGGCGGCGCAGCAGTTTAAGCAGCCATCAGCCTGCCCTGACGGGCAACTGGCCGGCGGGAATTGTTGCGGCAGACCTGAATGGGGACGGCAAGGCGGACCTGATTTATACGGACTATGGCGCGACTGCCACAGCTTCGACGACACATGTTCTGCTGAACAACGGCGATGGGACCTTTACCGCAAGACAGACGATTGCGACTGCTGGTGCGGTGATAGCAGCGGCGGACTTTGACCATGATGGGCATGTGGACCTGGCCTGGGTCTGGGGGGCCGTGGGATTGGGAAAGGCCTTTCTGGCGCGTGGAAACGGGGACGGGACGTTTGCTGCGGCGCAACAGTTGGGGACCTTCGCGATTGTGGGGACGAACGCTCCGGTGTTCAGTTATGTGATGGGTGCGCAGCTGCACGATACGGGGTATCTGGACCTGCTGGTCGAGGACGTTGCGAACCCTTCGCTGGTGACCCTGACGACCGATAGCAGCGGCGTACTGGTACGGATTATCGGGACGAAGCTGGAGAGTGGAACCGGACCGATGGTCGCGGCGGACCTGAATGGGGACGGGCATACGGACCTGGTGATCCAGTCGGTGTCGGGTGGGGCGGTGAATGTTTTTCTTGGTTCGGCGGATGGGTTGTTGACGGCGGCGGGTTCGTATGCGGGTTCGAGTGCGGTTCAGAGCATGCTGCTGCATGATGTGGATGGTGATGGGCATCCGGACCTGGTGCTTGAAGTAGCGAATGGACAGATTGAGATTCTGCATGGGAATACGGATGGGAGCTTTGCTGCTACTTCTGAAGGCGGGAGTGGGAGTGCGGACGGGACGACGGGGACGGGTGGGCATCTTGTCGCGATAACCGACGCTGGGGGGCGGCATGATTTTTATACGACGACTCCGGCTGGTATGAGTGTGCTGCAGGAACAAAGCAATCTGAGTCTGACGCTGCAGGGGATCTATAACGCTGGGCCCGGGCGCACGAGCTTCGCCGTGGCCGACTTCAATGGCGATGGGGTGCCGGACGTTGCGGTGGACTCGCCGGAGGGAATTGCGATCATGCTTGGTAGTGCGGACGGGAGTCTTGGGAGCTCGCGGGCGTTTGCTGCGGGCAAGCCGGCGCTGAGTGGGACGCTGGGTAATTTCAGCGGGTCGGGGAACCTCGACGAAATGGTGAGTGTGGCGAGCTCGCAGGCGCTGTTGCTGCATGGGAACGGAGATGGGACGTTTGCTGCTTTGGCTACGCCGACGACAGAGCAGGTGAGCGTTTCGCCTGCGACGGTGCAGGTGGCGAGCTTACCGGGAGTGCCGCAGGTTTCGGGGATGGTACAAGGGACGGTGATGATGACGGACCTGGACGGCGATGGGTATGCCGACGTGATTTTGGCGTATGACAATGCGAGCGCGGACCATGCTCATCCGACGGCAGCGGCGGCGAACGAGATCTACATCTGGTATGGCAAGAGCGATGGGACGTTTGATCCGCCGGTGGTGATGACGCCTTCGCGAAACTTCTACCAGGTGGCGGCCGTGGATTTCAACGGCGACGGGCGGCCCGATCTGGTGATGAGCGATGGGTATGTGGTGAGTGTGCAGAGCAATCTGGGTTGGCGGGCGTTTGGGGCCGAGGTGCACTTTCTGGCGGGGATGGGGATCAATTCGATCTCGGCCGGGGACGTGAACAAGGACGGATTTACGGACCTGGTGATTGCGAATGGTGGCGCGGTGCTTTCGAACCCTGTGATTAGCCAGAAGACGACTTCGGTGGAACCTGACGTGAACACCGGTGGCATAACGGTGCTTTTGAATACCGAGACGACGAAGATGGTGCTGACGACGACAGCGCTGACGATTACGTCGCCGTTAACGATTTACTTTGGGCAGGAGGTTGATGGCACGGCACAGGTGACCGCGAGCGATGGGAGCCTCGCGACGGGGACGATTATTTTTTATGATGGGGCGACGAATATTTGCACGATCGCGGTAGCTCCGTCTGCCAGCTGTCCGGCGAGTGCGGGGGCTGGTTTTGCCGTGGGGACGCATGTTCTTACGGCGCTTTATTCGGGGGACGCGACGCACCTGGGTTCGACCTCGGCGGCCGTGACGGTGGTAGTGCTCCCGGTCGCAACAACCAAGGCGCAGACGGTGACGATGTTGACCTCGAGCGTGGATCCAGCGACGAGTGGGCAGAGTGTGAGCTTTACTGCCAATGTCGTGGCGAGTGGGGCTTCGATTGCGGCGCCGACGGGGATTGTTACGTTTTTGGATGGAGGCGTGGTACTGGGGACTAAGACTTTGGTCGGGTCTGGTGTGGCTAGCTTTAGTTCTTCGTCGCTTAGTGTGGGGGCGCATGCTATTGCTGCGAGCTATTCGGGTGACGCTAACTCAGCTGCGAGTGTATCGACTGTGCTGACTGAGACGGTGACCGGTTCGGCGACGGCGGTGAATGGATTCAGTGTTTCGGTGACTGGTGCGGCGACGGTGGGGGTTGGTGGCGTCGCGAGTTTGCAGGTGTCCGTGGCTCCGCAGACTGGATATATGCAGCCGGTGCAGTTGTCTTGCGGCGATCTGCCGTCGGAGGCGGCTTGTACGTTTGCTGCGAAGACGATTCCGGCAGGCGGTGGGTCAACGATAATGCAGCTGAGCACTGCGGCGCCTCAGGCATGCCAAGTTGCCAGTTCCGGGTCGACGACGGCCAGTCTGCCGTTTGCGGGGACGACGGTTGCGGCGTTGCTTGTGATGTTTATTCCGGGTAAACGGCGGCGGGCGATTAAGGGTCTGCTTGTGGCGTTGATTGCTCTTTGTGGGATGGCAACGCTGAGTGGTTGCGGGGCTTGTACTGATCTGGGAACGAAGCCGGGGAGTTATACGATTCGGGTGATTGGGACTTCGGGATCTGGGACGACGGTAAATGTGGTGACGACTAAGGCTGCCAGGTGACTGTGACTGTGGAGTAGTGCCTGGCAGAATAGCTTTGAGAAGTCACGTTTGCGTTCTATCGAACTTAATTGCGATTAGATAAGAAGGCATACCCCAGGGGCTGAAGCCCTCATTTATCACGGACATTGAGAGACCCAAGACTGAAGCCTTGGGTGCCTAAAAGCGCGGATTCTTCAAACGGCAAATACAACAGCAACGGCAAGTCTGGCGGAGGTTGGAGAACGGTCGAGGTAGAGAAGCGGATTTCTCCGCTGCGCTGCTCACGATGAGACGGAGAGCAGCTTCGGTCGAAATGACGGGCGTTTGGTTTGTGAGGAGAGGAGCAACTGCAAAAACAAAGGCGACGAGGCGACAGCAAAGAGGCGGCCATATAGGCCGCCTCTTTGCTTTGGTGTGGGTGCGTTAGGCGTAGATGCCGCGCTGTTTGGTGGTGTAGGCCACGCGGTCGATGGCGAGCATGTAGGCCGCGATGCGGTTGTTGACCCCGTGGTTCTTGGCGTAGGTGATGACGTCGTTGAAACTCTCGACCATAATGTTGTCGAGACGCTGGTTGACCTCGGCCTCGGTCCAGAAGTAGCCCATGCGCTCCTGGACCCACTCGAAGTAGCTGGTGGTGACGCCGCCAGCGTTGGCGAGGATGTCGGGGATGATGAAGACGCGTTTGTCGCCGAGAATCTCGTCGGCGATGGTGGTAGTGGGGCCGTTGGCGCCTTCGCACATGGACCTTGCAGCGGATGCGGTCGGCGTTGCGGCTGGTGATGACGTTTTCGGTCGCCGCGGGGATGAGGATCTCGCAGTTGTAGGTGAGGAGTTCGTGCTTGTCGGCGGCCTCGGCCTCGGTGAAGCCGTTGATGGTGCCGGCGCGCTTGCGGTGTTCGATGAGGGCGGGAATGTTGATGCCGTTCTTGTTGTAGAGGCCGCCGTCGTACTCGGCGATACCTATGATGGTGTAGCCCTTTTCGTGAAGGAGCTTCGCGGAGTTGGAGCCTACGTTGCCGAAGCCCTGGATAATGACGCGGCAACCTTCGATCGACATGCCGAGGTACTTCATTGCTTCGTCGCAGACAACGGAGACGCCGCGGCCGGTGGCCTCCTTGCGTCCGCGGGAGCCGCCGAGATTGACGGGTTTGCCGGTGACGACCGCGTTGACTGTCTGGCGCATGTGCATGGAATAGGTGTCCATGATCCAGGCCATGGTCTGCTCGTCGGTGCCTACGTCGGGGGCGGGAACGTCTTTTTCAGGGCCGATGAATTCGATGAGTTCGGCGGTGTAGCGGCGGGTCATGCGCTCGAGTTCGCCCTGGGACATTTTCTTGGGATCGCAGATGATGCCGCCCTTGGCTCCGCCGAAGGGGATGTTGACGACGGCGCACTTCCAGGTCATCCAGGAGGCGAGGGCGCGGACTTCGTCGAGGGAGACGTCGGGGGCGTAGCGGATGCCGCCTTTGGCGGGGCCACGGGCGATGGAGTGCTGGACGCGGTAGCCGGTGAAGACTTCGATGGAGCCGTCGTCCATGCCGACGGGGATGTGGACGATGAGTTCGCGGGTGGGGTAACGAGTGACCTTCCAGATTCCTTGATCGAGATTGAGTTTTGTGGCGGCAAAGTCGAATCGAGCGGCCTGGGCTTCCCAGGGATTTGTCTCCTGCTCGAGGGTGAGAGTCTGCATTTTGTGTTCCTTTTTTTCTAGCGCTGGTATCAGCGATTCTCCGGCCATCGTCTGCCTCCACTGGAAGCAAGGATACGCTTGAGCCAGACCGGTCTGTGGCCAAACTCCCGGAGTATAGGCTGGCCGAATGACGATGTGCAATGAGACGAATGGGTTAGGTTAACCATTTTTCTGACCGTTCGGTCAAGGAGCAAAAGCGTTCCATTAGAGGGAGTTATGATGAATACAGCCATGACCTCCTTTGATACCAATTCCCTGCCCTCGGCGCGTGAATTTTTGAAGTTAAGTCGAAGACATTCGCTGGTGCCCGTTTATCGGACAGTGACGGCAGATTTGGAGACACCGGTGTCGGCGTTTCTGCGAATTGCGGCCGAGGAGCCAGAGGCTTTTCTGCTGGAGTCAGTGGAGGGTGGCGAGCATGTGGGGCGGTATACGTTTATCGGTGTGCAACCTTACAAGAAGATGGTGGCGCGAGGGACTCGGATAACTGTTCGTGAGGGGCGGCGGGAGAGTGCGTTCGACGGGGACATTTTTCAGGAGTTGAAGAAGGCGCTGGGTGGGCATTCGCCAGCGCGATTGGCGGGGCTGCCTCCGTTTACGGCGGGCGCAGTGGGATTTTTTGCTTATGACGTGGTGCGACAGATTGAGCGGCTGCCATCGCTCGCTAAGGACGAGCTGGGAGTGCCGGACGCTTGTTTGATGTTCTTTGATCAGGTGCTGGCGTTTGACCATGTGAAGAAGGAGATCCACCTGATTGTGACGGCGGACCTCGAAGCGGGAGGCGCGGGAGGGTGCTTATGGGCGGTCGGTGCGGCGGCTTAACAGGATGGAGAAGCGGCTGGCGAGTGTGTTGCCGGTGCGGCGGAAGAAGAAGGCGCTCGGGAGGCTGAAGGTTTCGGCGCGGACTTCTAAGGCGGCGTTTCTGAAGGGCGTGGAGAAGACGAAGGAGTACATCGCTTCGGGGGACGTGTTTCAGTGTGTGTTGTCGCAGCGGTTTGATTGCGTGCCGGGGGTGGATGCGTTTGAGGTTTATCGGGCGCTGCGGATTGTGAACCCATCGCCTTATATGTATTTTTTGCGGTTTGGGTTGGAGGATGTGGCTGGGAAAAAACCCATGTCTGCAAAAGCCAGACATGGGGCACCCAGTTCTACGGCGCCACGATCTTCGACGGCGCATATTGTGGGGTCTTCGCCGGAGTTGCTGGTGCGGGTGCATGGGCGGGCGGTGGAGTATCGGCCGATTGCGGGGACTCGGCCTCGGAGTGCGGACGAGGTGGAGGACCGGGCGATGGAGGCGGAGCTTCGGGGGGACGAGAAGGAGGTCGCCGAGCACATTATGCTGGTGGACCTGGGGCGGAACGATGTGGGGCGGGTGAGTGAGTTTGGGTCGGTGCGTGTGAAGGAACTGATGTTCGTGGAGCGGTATAGCCATGTGATGCATCTGGTGAGCTCGCTGGAGGGCAAGCTGAAGGATGGGCTTGAGCCGATTGATGCGTTTCGCGCCTGCTTTCCTGCAGGGACGCTGAGTGGTGCGCCGAAGATTAGGGCGATGGAGATTATTGAGGAGTTGGAGCCGGCTCGGCGTGGGCTGTATGGCGGCAGTGTGCTTTATGCGGACTTCAGCGGGAATGTTGACTCGTGTATTGCGATTCGGACGCTGTATATGAATGGGGAGCAGGGACACTTTCAGGCGGGGGCGGGGATTGTGGCGGACTCGGTACCGGAGAAGGAGTTTGAGGAGTCGGTGAATAAGGCGGCTGCGGTAGTGCGAGCCATTGAGAGAGCGCGGGGAGTTTAGAGCTAGTGCGTGAGCTGTAATCTGTCCGACTAGTGGAACTTTGCTTTAAATAACGCCGTTTTAGGGAACCTTCGACCACAAGCCTACGCTCAACACGATCCATTCGAGCGTATTATTACCGCGATGGCATCTCTCGAACAAGACCAGCCGCCTTACATTTTCCACGTCCGATCTCCTAGTTACTTACGGCCGCTCGGCCTCTTTCTACTGGCCGTCATGGTTGTTCCTTGGGCGTTCATTGGCTCGAAAATCGGACTATGGTGGATCCCATCAAACCTCTTACCGGCGTTGTTCTGCATGGCAACGACGGTCGGGGGAATCCTATTTGCCTTATGGATACTCTTCCCACCTCTAGGCACGCTGGCCCGATTTGAGTTCACGCGCGATCGCGTTCGTTTTATCCCCAATCTCATCGCACGAAGTATCGGCGAGCAGTCCGAAGAAACACTGATGTCAGCACAATCAGCGGAGATTCTCATCTGCCATCGCTTCGTGCCGCAAAAGGTCAATGGCTATCGCGTCATCGTGCGCGCAGCCGACGGCGCCGAGCGTGAACTCGCAAGCCATTCCCCGCATACTCAAGTCGATCTCAACGCATCCGAAATCGACAGCATGGCCGAGGCAATTACCTCAGCCACAGGCCTCCCCGTCCGCGTGGTCATTCGGCGGAAATCGCCCACCGGCGCCGTAGAAGAGACGCCCTGGACGCCCCTCTTTTCCGCAAAAGGAAAGTCGCTAAGAACAGCCGCTCTGGCAACCGTCGCCCTCCCCT
This sequence comes from uncultured Acidobacteriaceae bacterium, assembly GCA_963774835.1. GTDB lineage: Bacteria > Acidobacteriota > Terriglobia > Terriglobales > Acidobacteriaceae > Edaphobacter. The sequence goes on along the minus strand of CAVZGS010000010.1, from coordinate 331 downwards.
ACGTTGGTGGCATCCTCATCGGCTCGCTCTCGCTGAATCCGGCCATCGTCATCGCGGTCGGGTTTGCCCTATGGCTCTGCATGGTGCTTGCCATCTACCTTGCCTCGCGAACCGACCCAGGCCCCAAGAGGTTTCCTCTGTTGCAAGCCCTCACAACTCTCGTCACGTTCAGCGCAGCCTACGCCGTATGCTTCGTCGTCACCGCCTATCTTCGTGGCCGACTCTAAGAGTGTCTCCAGCGTTTGGAGTCTGTGAACATGGATATCACCTGTCGGGTTAAAGCGCGGCGGCTGTGCCTGTTGTCTGTGGGTGCGCTGCGCGGAGCGTAGAA
>CAVZGS010000009.1:0-11105 GCA_963774835.1 uncultured Acidobacteriaceae bacterium | reverse complement strand
CTCGACAGTTGAAGAACGAATTCCGATTAGTCCGCCACTCGCTCAGTGTCATCCACGACGAGGCAACAGTCAGACAACTCTTCGTCAGCGTGGAAAGCTGGCCGACGGACGTCGGCAGGAGATTGACCGAAGGTGCGACTACCGCCTCCATCTCTCCGGAAGTTTGCGTAACCTCGGCTAAGAGCCCTATAATGTGATAGTTACGGTGTCAGCCTCGACCTCCATGTGCACACTGGTGGACACCTCTCCTTGGCTAGCTATTTCGTTGGCCCGACACAGCGGGTCACATCCATCGGACGGCCTCCCATGTCACCGAACCACATGGCAGATCGCCATCCTTGGGCGGGCCAGCAAGGTCAGTTCAGCGGATCTCAGTTATGTCGCGCACGCCACACAGCACCCATAACGGGGTCAACTATTGTTGCGAGAATAAGGACAGGCCCAAATTCTCGCTGAACCGCAGTGACTAAGGCCTCTCGTACGAGCGAGACCTTTTCCAAAACGCTACCCGCAAATGCGACCGGAGGTACCCATTCCCGATTATGAGCCATCTGCTGCAGTCGTCGTATAACGAGCCGCACGAGATATCCCAACGACTCCCCTTCTCGACTCAATACCTCGGCTGAAACTTCGTCCCCCATTTCAGCCGCCCGTACTACGAGTTCCGTCAACCTGGAAAAATCGGGCGGCGGGATGCGGTTCGCGTATTCGATAAGCAGGTCGAGTGTCGTCAATTGCCAAAAATCTATCACGTCCTGCAGTAGACGCGTTGACCGTCCTTCGTCTTTGGCCAGGAACGCAGCTCTGAGACCCTCAAGACCGATCCTCTGACCGGGCACTCGTCCACCAGTGCTGGCCCCCATCCTCCCGCTGAGATCAACTCGCCACGAATTATGCGACCTGCAACGTTCGAACCTGTGCCTGCCAGCACCAGTACGCCAGACTCCGACGGAAACGCCGCGTCGAGCGCGATCTCCACGTCTCCAAGCAACAGGAGTTCGCCGCTGACCCTGGCTGCCATCGCAGCGCGTAACCAGTCCGCGACCAGCGGAACACGCTCCCCTGCTGTTCCGATGCAGGTCCGCGTTATCGACTGCATGGTCACGCCGCTCAGCGCCGTGAGTTGGCGCAGGGCGGAATCGAGATTAAGCGCCGCGGTCTCCGCGTCCGTCCGCATCCTCTTGATTGTTCCGGTTCGCACACGTGCCAGCTCTCGGGTCTCATCGGCAAGGACATAGTCCGTCTTTGTCCCGCCGGCATCGAGTGCCAGAAAAAAACTCATGCTTACTCGTCCTCCTGTGGAAACAGCTTCGCTAGATTCGAGTCTCAGTGAGCATCTAGTCGTGGTCTCTGTTCTTAGCATGGCCGACCTCTAAGGCGGCGATCATCAAACGAACGTTCTCGGGGTTTGTAACCATCCGCCCCACGCTATTGCATTGCGGGGCCATCTCCAGGTAAGACCCCCAGTGTCGAACAGAGCCGTGAAACTGCACCGCGCCGGTAATTCGCGCGACCTCTGTCGCGCTCTCGAACCTCAAGCCGCCGCCTGCAGCGATGGCGATCCGACCATCAGCTTGTTCTCCCAGACGTCGAAGTCTCTCGGCTCCGGCATAGACATCTGGTGCCCCTCCTGACGAAAGCAATCGTTGACAGCCTGCGGAGATTACGTCCTCTAGAGCATTATTCAGATTTACGGCGATATCAAAGGCGCGATGAAAGGTCATTTCGAGGGGTGCTGCCTGCTCCACAAGACGGCGCATGCGGTTGCCGTCTACGGTCCCATTGGGCTGAAGGATGCCGGCAACAAAACCGCTCACACCAAGCGTCCGAGCATACTCGAGGTCACTCCTGTATGAGCGCATACTCGCCGTCGGAGTAGACGAAGTTTCCTCCCCGTGGACGCAGCATCGCATACACGGGCAGACGACTCTGAACTACTGCTGAGGTAGTTAGTGCATGGCTCGGCGTCAAACCACCTTCGCTGAGGGCGGCGCATAACTCAATGCGGTCCCGCCCCTCCCTCCCGAGCGGCGACACACGCCTCGAGGTCTTCCGCACATACTTCGAACACAATGTCGCGACCCACTCTCATCCACCGACGATACTGCATCTGTAACGGTCCATCTACTTCAGAAGGGATTACGTCGGCGCTCGCGCGGAAGCGATGGCTCGCGGCGTGTAGTCAAGATCTTCGACAAAAGGATAGGTTGGCTTCCGGAGGCGGTTCTTCGGCAGGTGGATTATGTCTTGGTTGATGGCGCCATCGGACAACGCCATTAGGCCAGGGTTTGCCAATCGGGCCAACTCTGGAGAGAGATATCCCGATTTCACAACAATGATCTTGTACGCCAATGGTTCAAGCCCCAATCGCGTGAAATCGGCAATGTCGTGATAGGGACGTCTTTGGGCAGAAAGAACGAGAGTGACGCCTTCGATCTGGACGACGGCCTCACGCAGGCGCAGATCGGAGGATGGAAGCAGAAAAATTACCTTGGCTGAAGCTTTGACTGGCCTGCTGCCAAGTGGGTCAAGCGTCGCGCCAATGGAGAGAGGTAGCGTTGCGCCGACACCGACCTTGTAGCATGCGTCGGTGGCCGGACGGTCGGTGATTCCGGCCAAGAGAGTGTCCTGCACCTTGTAACGCAGCAGCTCTTCAAGGACAGCTCGGCGCGGTCGCCGGACCCGCCCCCAGTTGGATTGTCGCCCGAGTCGGCGAGGATGACTGGATGAGTCCTTACCTTCATGGCCTTCTCGATACACCCATCAATTGTCCCGGTCACGGTGCCGAACTGAAACTCGCGACGGGCGTCCCAATACTGCTGCGCCAGATCGATGGCGATGTTCTTTTCAGTGGCGGGCGCGGTACCGGTGACGACAGCACACGCCGTCGAGCGCGGTTCATCGGCCCACACGTAGCCAACGAGTAGTGATACATCCAGGACCCCCGGCTCTTGGTTTAGTTTCGGAAGTTGTGCCCAAAGCCTTTTGGCCGGTTGCCATTCAGTGCTACTGCGCTCACCAGACATCAGTACGGGAATGGGCGCCCACACCAGCGTGGGACGAAGATGTTGGTCCAGACAGTGCACGAGCATATTACATGACTGCTCCATGGTCTCTTCTTTGTCGATGTGCGGTGCGGTACGGAAGGCAGAAAGCATGTCAAGGTTGTCGATCACGCGCTGGCTAACATTGCCATGGAGATCGTAGGAAGCGGACATAAGGCAGTTGGGGCCTACTACCTTACGGGCGGCTTCCATCCAATCCCCTTCTGCGTCCACCATTCCGGCCACAAACATGGCGCCGTGCATTGGAAGAAACAGGCCGTCAAGCGGAAGCAAGGGTCGTAGGGCAGCCAGGAATTCAGCCTTGATTGCGTCGTAAGTGGCCTGCTCAACCGGGCCTCCAGGAACTGCCTGCGCGACCACAGTCGGGATGAAAGGAACGGAGTATTGTTTCAAGAACGCGAACCGTTGGGACGCTGCAAGTGCTTCGCCTTTCAAGATTTCGAAATCTTCGATGCGCGTCCGAATGCGGCTGTAGGTACTACATTCAATGCCAATGCCCCCAAAGGCAATACGCGGCCACTTTGCCTCGGAGAAACCGTTAGCAGTGCAATAACGCCGGCACGCGCAAGCGAGACTAGCAGCAGAGGCACCCTTCAGGAAAAGCCTTCTTCGCATGAGATACACTCCGATTCTGCTGGGTCTGTATGGCGACGCCTGTACCAGCACTTTACCTCAGCTAAACCGATCGCGAGTTTGAGCGAAGCTCATCAGTTCTTTTGATTATCAGTTCAGTGAAGCTCAGACCTCTCGCGCCTCCGCTCTAGACACGCACGCTGTTCTCCAACATTAGCTCTCACGCGGAAGTTGTACAGACCCCGCAAGATTGCAGCTGCAATCATTGCAACTTCAGCACGAAGTGGGTGTCTGAGCGGATAGATCTGCCGTAACGCACGAGGGATTAAAATGAAGAAAGCTCTCTGTTGTTTCGCTCCGTTGCTGCTTGCATTAACGCTCACCGGTTGCTCTCACCCGCGGCCAGCCTATTACGCCCCGCCTCCGCCGCCTGCGCTCGACTACCAGGCAATCGAGCAGCAGGGGTCACACGCTGGATTCGAAGCCGCAAAGCACGACGTAGAGTTTAGGCAGCCACCCGGATTCGATCACCATGCGCGTTACCGCAACCCTCCAGTGCCGCCTCCGGGTTTTCAGAGCCATCGTGAAGGTTTCCGTCACGGATATGAACAATTCCTCCACCAAGCGCCTCCGCCCCCGCCTGCCTAACGGCACAAATATGGCGGGCCGTCGCTAAGATATTCCCAACATGATGGTCAATTTAGCTCACTCAGCGTACATGATGCATCCTATCTGCTGAAGATGATCCACATGCGCACTATAAACACTCCCCTACTACTTCTCAACCAGAGGCGTTCATCGGCTCTAATAAATGCCCGAAGGATCGAAGCGAAGGTTACCCTCTAAGTAATTCAACCGCAACAGTCGAACTGCGAACCAATCTACTCTGCATCGGGGGAATCTTCCGCGAGTACGTTGCCGCTGGACGAAGACATCAGGATTTCCGTCGCGAAACTCCGGGAATTACCCGTCCACTGAGGAATGCGGGTACCCTATGCGAAGGTTCGCATTGCCTCGCGACATGCTGGCTTCAAAAGTTTCACTCCTCATGGCTAGGGAAGAGCGAACGCAATATAGGCGGTCCCTTGCGGCCCCTTCGGATCTCTCGCCCCACTGGTGGCGATCACGACATATTGTCTGCCGTCGATCATGTAAGTGCTTGGAGTGGCCGTTCCGGCATACGGGAGATCGCCCCTGCCATAGAAGTTTGCCGGTCTTGGCGTCGAAGGCACGCAACTTGCGGTCATAGATCGTCGCGCCAATAAACAGTACGTCGCCGGCGGTCAAAATAGGGCCACCGTAGTTCTCCGAGCCGGTATCCGGCAGTCCCTTCGCCACCAGTTCGGGGTACTGGCCAAGCGAAACCTTCCAGAGATATTTACCGGTATTCAGGTCGATTGCATTGAGGGCCCCCACGGGGGGACAACCGCCGGGTAGCCATCGGGGTCGAGAAACTTTCGATAGCCGGTGAAGTGATATCTAGCGTCGGCGGGAGGGGCGTTGCCAGCAAGCCCTCTTCGAGCGCCCTTGGTCAGGCCCGAAAGTACGACCGTTGGGTCGTCAAGAAAATCAAGCAGCTGTTCAAGCTGGGCGTCGCGCAGGTTTGGGAAGCCCAGCATACGTCCCTTGCCCTTATGGACGATCTCCCTGATCTGGTCCGTGAAGCTCTGGTCTGGACCTCGACCAACGACGGAAAGGCGGGCGGATCTCCACGACGGTCGACACCGTGGCAGACGGCACATTGGGCCTGATAGATGACCTCTCCGGGCACCGCCTCGCTTGTTTGCTGTCAGACTGCCTGTCCATGGCAGATCGTTTGAGTTGATATAAATAACACCCGAGCGCGGGTCGACAGCGGGACCTCCCCATTCGCCGCCGCCATCGAACCCGGGAAAAACGACGGTCTGTTTATCGAGCGACAAAGGGACGAAAAGACCATCGCTGCGGAAGGCCTTGAACTGCTCGACGGCCCAAGCATGCGCTTCTGCGGTCCGCGTGGTGAGCATCTCTGCGGTCAGACGCTGGCGAGCGAAAGGCAGCGGTATTAGTGGGACAGGCTGGGTGCGGGAGGCGACCTCTCCAAGAACGGTGGAGGCGGGAAACGGGCGCTCCTCGATCGGGAAGAGCGGCCGGCCGGAGACACGGTCAAAGACGAAGACGAACCCCTGCTTGGTAGTTTGGGCCACTGCGTCCACCATCTTGCCTTCGCGCCGAACAGTCACCAATGCGGGAGGAGACGGGAAATCCCTGTCCCAGATATCGTGATGTACGCCTTGAAAGTGCCAGAGCATTTTCCCAGTTCGGACGTCGAGGGCAACCAAAGTGTCGGCAAAAAGATCGTCGCCAACTCGATCCGCACCATAAAAGTCGGACACAGCAGAGCCAGTAGGCACATACACGATGCCTCGTGTTTGGTCGACCGACATACCCGCCCAGTTGTTGGCGGCGCCCGCAGACTTCCACGCGCCCGGAGGCCACGTCGTATAGCCCTCTTCACCGGGACGCGGAATCGTGTGAAGGTGCCCAGGCGAGCTTACCTGTGCGGACGTTATAAGCGCGAATATCACCTCGCGGGGCCGGGTGGGTCTCAGGGGCGCGAAAGCCGAGGACCAACAGGTCGCCGCAGAGCACGCCAGGGGTGGTCAACGCGAGCGAGTTTTGTATGTAGTCCGAGTCCAAGTCTTTGCGCATGTCGAGCCGGCCATTTTCACCGAAGGCCGCGATCGGCTGGCCGGTGACCGGATCGAGCGCATACAGGAAGTTCAGGATGTAGGCGAATAATCTGGACTCCTTACCGTCGCTCCAGTAGGTCAGTCCACGGCTTGGCTGTCGTCCGACGATTCCGGAGTTGAACTGCCAAAGTTGTTTGCCGGTCGCTCCATCTAGCGCAATCACCTGCAGCGTGGGGCCGTAGCCGTAGAGAACGCGTCCTACAACCAGAGAGTTTGTTTGGACACCTCCGCCAGTGCCGGAGTCGAAGCGCCAGACCTGTTTTAGGTGAGACACGTTAGCGGCCGTGATCTGATCTAACGGAGAGTAATGGTCGCCTGTGAGGCCGCCGTTATAGGTAGACCAATCTGTTCGCGGCGCAGGGTTTCCTGACTTGGCTGAATAGGTGGCTAGCGGGAAACGGCCTCGACAAGACCAGGCGCCGAGAACCAGTGCAGCTGTCACAACGACCGCGAACGCAATTTTGTTGAAAAGACGGTTCGCGCGAATTAGTCGACTTTGCATGGGCTTTGCATTGCCTTGAAGTCATCAGTCGTGAGTGAACGCTGTGGACACTCATTCATCTGAAGTTGTCCAAGCATTACATGTGACGATCCCTGAGCAGCCAATGTTCCGGCAAATGGACCGAGCCGTTCTTAAGGGCCCAGTTCCTACTGCTCAATGATTTCCACCGTTATATTGGTTCGGCGCGCCGGGAGTTGGAACGCTGTCGGAGACCTGCGCTCCATTGGTATGAGTCCGGGTCAGTGGAGTGGTGAGGGTGATGCCGCTACCCGAGATCTGCGCGCCAGCTGCGTGACTACGAGCGAGGGGTGCGACGACTGTGATGGTGGCGGCGCCACGGCCTCTAACCGAGGAGACAACAGCCGTTTCAGAGTTTGCTCCTTCGTCGATCGTGATTGTCTGGCCTTTACTAAAGCCGGTCGCGCTTACGGCAGGCAGAAGAGTTGCTCCTACTTCAGTGGAAGTGCGGACCGTCGTGGCGCCTGCTGTTCCAATCGCGGCTATGACGGCGGTTTCAGCATTTGCACCAGAGTCAATATGGACTGCCTGGCCAGAGCGGAAGCCTTCCGTACTGGCGACCTTGATGTTCGTTGCACCCGCGGCGGACGTGGCCGACAAAGAGGCAGCGGCCTGCGATGAAAAGTCGGTACAGTTGCTGTCGGTATCGGCGCCGTCAGGAAACCGTCCTGCGCTCGTATTGATGGCAACCGGGGCCACAACTGTCGACCAGGGATTGAACACTGAACCAGGTGCCGGGGCGTAGCAGCCGCTTACCGGAGCTCCTGAGATAGCTTGATCCCCTTCGGCGGCCCATGGATCGACAAGGCCTCCATAATTAAGGCTATCGGCAACCACTCCCGAAGGGTCACGGAGCACGATGCTGCCTTCTTCGATGGTGAGAGTACGGCCGAATTGAGGGGACTTCGTGGTTAATTCCGGTCCGCCAAACCACTGGTTGGGCGCAGGCGTGCCCTGGTATCCCGCCGTCTTGACTACTGCATCGCGTACGGCTGTCTGGATCGCGTGGTCGTTGGTCAGTGGTCTGTCGAGCGTTACGCCTGTTCCGAGCGCCTGGACTGGCTCGTTGCTCGAATGGGCAAATGCAGTCGCCGGCAGGAAACTGATTCCCGTTCCGCGATCGCTGAACGGCAGGTTGGCCGCATGATTGAACCGTAAGGGAGCTGCCAGATCCAGGCCTGTGCCCGGAGAGACCACCCATTCACTGGCCACATGAGCTTTGGTAAGGGCGGGTGTGAAGTCGATGGGGGCACCATCCGGCCCTGGAGTGCCCACGGCGGTGACGGTGACGACCTGCTGGCTTGCAGGCGTGCCGACCGTGATCTTGTTGCCTGCGGCGAAACCCTCTGCTCGGCGCACGCTGATCCGGGTTGCTCCGGCGCTCGCAGGAGCTGAGAGATTGGTCTGACTCGCGGCTGTGCCGACATGCGCCACCGTTACGGTTTCGATCCCATGACCAACGCTGTCGATATCCAACCTGATCTTGTCACCAGTGGAGACATTTGCGAGGGACGTCACCTGGATGTTGGTGGCTCCCGCTGACGCTTCCATCGCCAGATACGCTTGTGTACCAGCCTTGCCGATTGCGGTCAGCGTCGCGATCTCATACTGTTCCACGGTATTTGCAACGATCGGATAGGTCGAGCCATAGCCAAGCGCAATCTTCTGGCCAACAACAAAACCAGATGCATCCTCAACAGGCACATTGGTCGAGCCAGCAGGAACTGTGGTCACCAGCTCCTCAGGCAAGGATTGCCACAGCGTTGTGTGGTTGCTGGCAGCCGTACCGAGGCTTGCGATCTTGCGCACTTCCATACTGGAACCGGTGCCGATGTTGATCGTGTCGCCGACCGACATTCCATCGGTGTTTCTGACGTGGATGATGCTGTCACCTGCGCGCGCGGGAACCGCCAGCCCTGAGTTGGAGAGGCCAAGCAGGTAAAACCCGCCAGTTGCAAGCTTCGTTCCAGTCCGGAATCTTTACCGTCGAGAAGATTGCCTGGTGGGCTGGGTGCGCGGTCAATGTCCAGTTGGAAAGATCGACGCTTTGAGAACCTGCGTTGTAGAGCTCGATAAATGAATCTGTGGGGTTGCCGGGAGCGCCTGAGTTGACTCGAAACTCGTTGATTTTGACTGGTCTGGCATTACGGATCTTTTCAACCGCCGTTTCAAACTGCTTTCTGCCGCTGGTCAGATTCGTCCACGATGCATGGCCGACGAGATCGCCGTTGAAGGTTGCTGGCGCGGAGGTGACTTTGAAAGTCGCGCTTACGCTTCCACCCGGAGCGACCTGAGCGAACATCTTCGACGTCTGGGTACTGCCTGAAACGACTGCGGTCCACTGTTTGCTAGGTACGGCAATGGTCAACGAAACGTCCACTGCAGGAGCCCCTAGTTGTATTCGTGAATGTCACAGTGAAGTCTCGAGAAGATCCTGGAGTGAAGGTCTGCGGGCCTGCATGCGTTCTTGCTGTTGCAGCCGGAGCCAAACTAAGTGGGGCTACGTCGTATCTTGCAGCCACAATATTCGCCTGGACAAGCTGGTCGGTAGCGTTCGATGGGAACGTACCAGCTGCGGTCATCGCTCCTTCATAGAACGTTCCTTGCGAACCGACACTATTGTCACCACCGTTGCCTAGAAGAATCGCACCCTGCTTGCGCATCGGGTCATAGGTTGGATTCACACGGTGCCCATCGAACATGACCGACAAAGCGCCCTTTTGCGCGTCACCACCCATGGATGTCCAATGGTGTGGTTCTCCTTTGCCGATTGCGGTTACAAAGCGCCAGGGGATGCTGGGCAAATTGGGACAGCCTTTGGTTCCATCCTCGTTGACGCACCCGACAAGATTATTTTCCTGATCGGTCATAATCCACGGCCCGTCACCAGCCCCGCTGTACCACGGCGTGGCGTTACCGAAGTAGAGGGTCTCCATGGTGCCGTTATCATCATCGCGACTGTCAATCTCAGCGTTGCCGTAGTCGAAACAGCAACCGGCGTTGAAATGCTTCCCGCTGACGACCCAGTATTGCCCCTCCGCCTGGTCGTCGACCGCGGTGCCTTTCACATTGTTCTGGCGGAGTCCCATGCCCGGTTCGATGAACACGCCGTAGACCTTGTGCCCCATGATCGTGATCGGGGCCATGTCCGCAATCGGAAGGGTATTAAAGCCTCCCAATGCCGGGCCACTGAATCCGCCACGGGGAGCCTGAACCAAGTCGTTGTGTTTGGGAGATTGGTCGTAGATGATGCTGATCCAGCAATAGGTACCGGTGCAGAACTTATCCTGTGCGGCTGCGTCCGCGTATCCGCCGGGATCCGGAACTGGCGTGGCAGTAGCCTGGACAACGCCAATGTCCAGGGTCTTGCCGTCCGATTGGCGCAAAACCTGGTAGAGGGAACCGTTATAGGTCGCATATAACGCACGGGTCGTGCTATGTGCCGCGACACATGGGTCACCGGCAGCCGCGTAGATGTCGCACGAGCCTTGAGGCCTGTGTGGAGGAACGACACCACCCGCAGGAGACTGTTGCGCCATCGTCAAAGTGGCCCCAATGACCGTGAGCACGAGCGCGAGTCTAAGCACAAAATCGATTCTCGTTTTCATTTCTTATCCTGATCTGCTGGAAGAACTGTGTTGGACTCAGAAGAAAGGGAATCTCTCCGTCCTTGGTGCCCCAGTTTATTTGAATTTTCTGCCGGGATACGTATACCACTACATTGATAGCCTCGAACAGAATGACTAATCCGGCACACAGCGACAGCTGGTTGGGGCGACTTGGGCTCAATTGGGTATGGAGTGACGATTTCACCCAAAGGTGCTCGATCCAGTTCGTGGGGAAAGCCTGCATGGACTACGGAAGGTATTCGGTGTAACTTTTAGGCGAAATCGAGGAGACTAAGTTGCGTCGTGAATTCGTTCGCGCAGTCGTGGTAGCGGGTTTTGCGCCGAGAGGGTTGCGGGGACAGGCGGCTTCTCCCGCGCCTCCGCCGCCGGCGCCGGTGCCGTGGGCGCAGGGATTGAATCCGAAGACCCCGCTGCCGCACACCGAGGTGGCCGACGGAATTGCGGAGGCGAAGCGACGGTTCTCATGCCGGTTCAGATGGCGACGCTGATGCGACTTTGACGATGTGCTGAGCCGCCGATCGGGAACAAGCCGGGCGCGCTACAGCGGAGACTCCGCTGTTTCTTCGAATAACCGATTGATCGCCGG
>CAVZGS010000008.1:0-69697 GCA_963774835.1 uncultured Acidobacteriaceae bacterium | reverse complement strand
GTTTCAATCTCAAGAAAGCCCTGTTCGACAAGATAATTACGAATAGCCATCGCGACCTTGCTGCGCAGCTCAAAGTTCGACTGCATCTGCGGACGCCGCAGGTCGAGATAGCGATACTTCAGCCGCACCTCCTCGTTCGCAATCGCCTCCTCCGCGGGAGAAAACGGCGGAGTCTTCGCCTCATTCAGCAGCAGCATCTCGCTGGCAACGACCTCGATCTGTCCTGTCGGCATATTCGGGTTGTCGAGCCCGGCGCCCCGGCGCCGCACCTTGCCCTTGACCGCAACAACGTACTCCGAGCGCGCCGCCTCGGCCTTCGCATGCGCCTCACCGGACACCTCCTTGTCGAGCACGACCTGACTGATCCCAGTCCGGTCACGCACATCAAGAAAGATCAGGTTGCCATGGTCACGCCGACGGTTCACCCAACCCATCAGGACCACCGGCTGCCCATCCTGCTCTGCACGAAGCTGGCCGCACGTATGCGTCCGCTGTAAGCTCCCTAAAAAATCCAACATGGTCCAATTCACCTTCTAATTGCTTGTCGTTTGCAGAAGAACAACTCAACCCCGCAGAAAGTCCGCCAGATCGGCTCGAGGCACCTTCGTCTGTTCGCCTGCACTAAAGTCTTAACCGTCAGAATACCCGACGCAATCTCGTCCTCACCCATAATCACCATCCGCCGCGCCAGTTTGTCCGCTGCCTCAAAGGACTTCTTCAACCGGAAACTTCCATCTCCAACCTCGATCGAAAGTCCCGCCGCTCGCAACTCCTTCGCCAACACCAGCGCCGCAGCGTTCTGCGCGACTCCCATCGGAGCAATGAACGCATCAAGCTTCGGCCCCTCAGCGGCTTGCGCCTGCGCCTGTAAGGTCAAGATCAACCGGCTCCTCGCCGATTGCAAACCCGATTCCCGGGGCCTTCGGTCCACCGAGCATCTCCGAAAGCCCGTCATATCGCCCTCCGCCAAGCAAAGCGTTCTGCGTTCCCAAACCGCTTCCATCAGGCACAGTGAACTCAAACGTCGTCCGCGTGTAGTAGTCCAAACCCCGCACCAGCCGCGGATTCACGGTATATGCAACGCCACAGGCATCGAGCGCTGCGAGCACCTGAGCGAAGTGCTCCTTGCTCGCATCATCCAGAAAGTCCGCGATCTTTGGCAGCCCGTCGATGATCTCCTGGTCCGTCAGGCGCCTTGCTATCCAGCACACGCAACGGATTCGTCTCCGCCCGCCGCTGGTTGTCCGCGGTCATCCTCTCCTTTACTGGAGCAAGCGCCTCACGCAACGCAGCCACATAACGCGGCCGATCAGTCGAAGAACCAACCGAGTTGACCTCCAGCTTCCAGCCCTTCACTCCAAGCTCATTCAGGAACGTGGACAGCATCTCCAGCACCTCAGCATCACGCAGAGCACTGTCGGCCCCAGACCAGGCGGGTCCAAGCACCTCGGCCCCAATCTGCCAGAACTGTCGATACCTTCCCCGCTGCGGACGCTCCCGCCGAAACTGAGGCCCGATATAGAACAGCTTCTGCAACATGCCGCTATCAGCCAGCTTGTGCTCGATATACGCCCGCACCACACCCGCCGTATTCTCCGGCCGAAGCGTCAGACTCTGCGCGCTGTCGCTATCGGCCCGCGCACGATCCTCCCACGTGTACATCTCCTTGGAGACGATATCGGTCTCCTCACCCACACCACGCGCAAACAACGCCGTATCTTCAAAGATCGGCGTGCGGATCTCCCCAAAGCCATAGCGCCCAAAGACGGCCCGGGCGGTCGCCTCAACTTGGTTCCAAAGCGCGGTCTCCGGCGGCAAAAGGTCCCTTGTGCCGCGAACTGCTTTCAAAATTGCCATCACTTCTAAGTGTAGCGAAAATGGGTCGCTATTTACGTTCCGGAGGTCTCCCGAAGATAGATTGCCGTGTAATCCAGATAATTCGTGGCATATTTGAGGATCAGCGCTCGGTCTTCGTCACCCAGTGTGCGGCGTATCTTGCCTGGAACGCCGGCGACCAAGGAGTTCGGCGGAATCACCGTCTGTTCCGGAATCACCGCCCCAGCCGCGATGATCGATCCCTCGCCGATGCGCGCATTGTTCAGAATGGTCGCACCGATGCCCACAAGGACTGCGTCCTCGAGCACGCAACCATGCACCGTGGCATTGTGGCCAATCGTAACCATCTCGCCAACAATGACTGGGTACAGGTAGCGCATTCCATGCAACACTGCACAGTCTTGCACATTGCTCTTCGCGCCGATGCGAATGGAGTTAACATCGCCCCGGACGACCGCGTTCATCCACACACTCGCCTGTTCGCCCAGAATGACGTCGCCGATCACCTGTGCCGACGGATCGATGTAGCAGCTTATTGGAACGACGGGGGTTATTCCCTGATAGGAACGAAGCATGAAACAGATTTTACGCTGGATCGCAAGTCCACAAGTCCATTTTTGAATTTGCTTTGCCTCGTGACCCCGCGATTACCAACGTTTTATGTAATTCCCGCATCAAACGAGAGTATTCTGGAAGATATCCCGATTGGGACTGGTTGGAGGTGTATTTTTCTTGGCAGAGGTTCGAGTACAAGAAGGCGAACCCCTTGAGAACGCACTGCGCCGCTTTAAGCGCAAGGTGCAGACGGAAGACATCATCAAGGAAGTCAAGCGCCACTCTTTTTATCTGAAACCAGGTGAAAAGAAGCGCGTGAAAGAGGCGCTTGCTCGCAAGCGCAATCGCAAGAAGGTCCGTAAGGAGCAGGACTAGTTCCAGCTTCGCAACCCGGTAGGCCGTCTCCTCCTCTTCTGGAGAGTCCAAAGAGACGGCCGCCAGAATCAGCCAGAGCGATGGACTCCCGCCATCGACTGGCACCGGCAGATAGGGCCAGTAATTTGGCTCACCTGACTGGCAAATCGAAGCGTTCGACGCATTCGCATTCTGGGCCCCCCTTCAAAATCCGAGAAGTAAATCATCAGCAAAGGTTGACCGCCCGGTGGCGCCTCCACGATCAGGCCCTTTGGATGGCTCTCCTTTCGGCAACACGGGAGAAGCGGTATGGAATTTCTGGATCGGCTCTTAACATGCGCAGATTGTGGCGGCGAATTCATCTTCACCGCCGGGGAACAACTCTTTTTCTTCGACAAACAATTCAAGAACGACCCGAAGCGCTGTAAACCATGCAAGTCAAAGCGTTCCGGCGCCGGTGTAAGGACGGGCACGGGGCCTGCCGCAGCAGGTCTCTCGCGCACGGAGACGCGCACCGAATGTTCGGCGTGCGGCATTGAGACGACAGTGCCCTTCAAACCGACGCAGGGCCGCCCCGTGCTTTGCCGGCAGTGCTTTCAAAGCAAGCGCGCGCCCACCTCGGGTGCTCTTGTCACTGCGGCGGCAACTGCTGAGATGGTCGCCGGAACGGGCGGAGAGCACACTGCAGTCAGCGCTGAGTTGTTGACCACGGCACAAGCCCCGTCGGCGTAGCTCGCCCTCGCTGGGGCGTCCTCCCTCACAGTAGGATGTGAGTGAGGATAGCTATGAATCCCGACAACAGCACGAGTTTGTGTACCTCTGAGGAGCTGGTTCCGGCTTCCCAGTTGGTTCGTGCGCGCACGCACCTTGGAGAATTTGAACTTACGGTTTGCACGGATGGGACCTACAAGCTGGACGGTGGCGCCATGTTTGGCGTCGTGCCGAAGCCGTTATGGGAGAAGCGTGCGGCCGCGGACGAACAGAACCGCATCCTCCTGGGGCTGAATACCGTAGTGGTGCGCACAGGCAGGCACACCGTGCTGATCGAGACCGGGATCGGCAACAAGCAGTCGGCAAAGATGCGCGCGATCCAGCGCAATCAGGAGCTTCTGCCACAGTCTCTAGGGGCAGCCGGTATACGGCCTGAGGAAGTAGATGTTGTGATCAACAGTCACCTGCACTTCGACCACTGCGGCTGGAACACGACGCTGCACGCAGATGGTTCCGTGACTCCGACGTTTCCGAACGCTCGCTACTTCGCTCACCGGGGCGAGGTCGAGCATGGCCACTTGCAGCTCGACCGTGATCGCGTCAGCTATTTCTCGCCGAACTACGATCCGCTTATAGAGTCGGGCCAGATGACGCTTCTCGACAACGATGGAATCAGGCCCATCCCGAGATATGTCCGGGAATCGCGGTGGAGATCTTTCCGGGGCACACAGCGCAACTAATGGCAGTCCACATCGAGTCGAAGGCCCTGGGCGGAGCGGTGCAGCATGCCTGCTACATCTCCGACCTCGTTCCAACGAGCGCGCATCTGGACCCCACCTGGGTGATGGGATACGACCTCGATCCGGTCGAGACGATAGCCCAGCGCAAACGTTTTTATCAGCGTGCTATTCCGGAGAACTGGTTGGTCCTGTTTCACGCACGACCACGAAACGCCCATGGCCCGCATCGGCCTCAACGAGAAGGGCAAACCGGTAGCGATTTAGTTCGCCCTACTTTTGTATCGTGGTATCCGCCTTGTCCAGCTTCTTCGAAACCTCGGTCGGTGTCGGCAGCTGCGTCCTGTCCCAACCACCGCCAAGGGCCTCAATCAACTGCACTGAAGCCGTCATCTCCTGCACATGCAAAGTGGCCAGCGTCTGCTCGTTGTTGAGCAGCGTGGTCTGGGCGGTGACCACATCGAGATATGGATCTACCCCGGTCTCGTACCGTGCCGTCTCGAGCTTCAGGGCCTCTGCCGACGACTTCACCGCTTGGTCATGCTTCAGGATCTGCTGCGAGAGAATACGCACCGCGGCCAGGTTATCTTCAACCTGTTGAAACGCGGTCAACACAGTCTGCCTGTAGCTGGCGATGTCGGCGTTGTAGGTCGTGATGAACTGATTTACCGTCGCGCGGCGCAATCCGCCATCATAAATCGTCTCGCTCAGCGTCGGCCCAACCGACCAGAACCGGCTCGGCAAGTCGAAAAAGTGGCTGAAGTTCGAGCTCTCGTAGCCGTAGCTTGCGCTTATATCCAGCGACGGATAATAAGCGGCGTATGCTATTCCGATCTGCGCATTCGCTGCCGCCATCTTTCGTTCCGCAGCAGCAATGTCGGGCCGCCGCTCAAGCAACCCCGACGGCATTCCGAGCGGAATCGGCGGTGGGCCCGTCAGCAAAGGCTTTACAGGAATCGAAAACTGCGAGGGGTTTGTTCCCACTAGTACGGCAATCGCATGTTCATACTGTGCACGCGCCACTCCGAGGTTAATCGCTTCAGATTGCACCGTCTCAAGCGTGCTTTGGGCCTCAACCACGGAGATCCTGTCATCAACGCCGGTTTCGTACCGTGCCTGGGCCAACTCCAGTGCCTTCTTGTCCGCCTCGACCGTGTCGTTTAGCAATTGTTGCAGCGCGTCTTGGCCGCGTATCTCATAAAAAAACTCCGCCAGGCTTGCCTGTTCCGTGAGCTTCTCGTTCTCAAGGTCGGCCTCGCTCAACTGCGCGCTGTACTGCTGCTCGTGAATGGTATTGCGCACTTTGCCCCACAGATCGGGCTCCCACGAAACGCTAGCCGGCAATGATCCTATCGAGGCGACCCGGCCAGGGTTGGCCGAAGGAGAGTTCGACAGGTTCGTCGACGTACGCGCCGCCGAATACGATAGGGAAACCCCTACCGTTGGAAAAAGCTGCGACCGGGCCTGCGCAATCAGCGTCCGCGCCTCCATGAAATTCTCGAAGAACTCCCTGATGTTCTGGTTGTTGATATTCAGCTGATCTTCCAGCGCATTCAACTCGGGATCGTTGTAGATCTCCCACCACTTGCCGTGGAGCATCGCGTCCTGCGGCTGCGCCACCTTCCAGCCGTCGGTCTCTTGGAACTGTGTCGGCGACTCCTTGTACGAAACCGGCGGAGCTGTGGCCGTGGCCGAGGGCGAAGGCGCATGATACTTCGGCCCCACCATGCACCCTGCCAGCAGGAGCGTCGTAATCGCGGGACATACAGCAAATTTGAGTCGAAGGTTGATCATAGTTTTGACATCCATAATTTACTCCGCACCGGCGGCAGTTGGGCCCTCGATCGGATGAAACGTGTCGCGCTCTTTGCCCATCGCACGCAGGCGCAAACGGTCGAGCGCAAGATAAACGACTGGAGTGGTATAGAGAGTAAGCATCTGACTTACAATCAGCCCCCCAACGATGGTGATTCCGAGTGGCCGGCGCAGCTCAGACCCGGTACCGGCGCCAAACGCCAGCGGCAGCGCCCCAAACAGCGCAGCCATGGTCGTCATCAGGATCGGACGGAAACGCAGCATACAGGCCTGGAAGATTGCGTCCTCAGTGTTCATGCCGCCTTCGCGTTCTGCCTGCAGTGCAAAGTCGATCATCATGATCGCGTTCTTCTTAACGATACCGATCAACAGCACAATTCCGATGATCGAGATGACGTTCAGATCTTCCTTGAAAATCATCAGCGCCATCATCGCGCCCACGCTCGCCGAAGGAATCGTCGAAATAATGGTAATCGGATGCACCAGGCTCTCATACAAGATGCCGAGAACAATGAAAATGGCAAGGATCGCGGTCACAACTAGCAGCGGTTCAGTGCCCAGAGATTGCTGGTAGGCCAGCAAAGTGCCGGCGAAGAACCCATGCACTGTAGACGGCGTGCCCAAACGCTGCTGCATCTTGGCTATCTCGAGCGTTGCGTCGCTCAGCGAAACACCCGGCGCAAGGTTGAAGGAGACAGTGACCGAAGGGAACAGTCCCGTGTGATTCAAGGCGAGCGGCGTAGTGCTGGTTTTGGCCCCCGCGATTGCGGCCAGAGGGACGTTCCCGCTCGCTGTCGTGCTGCTGGTGCCCGGCGGATGGAAGTAGATGTCCTTGAGACCCTCTGGAGTCTGCCAATACTCCGGAGCTACCTCAAGCACAACGTAATACTGGTTCAGCTGCGTATAGATGAGCGAGACCTCCGACTGACCGAAGGCGCTGTAGAGACCCTGATCGAGCGATTGCGCGGTCTGGCCAAGCTGCGCGGCGGTCACCCGGTCGTAGTGCAACAACTCATCCAGCCCGCCATTCTGCTGGTCCGAACTGACGTCCTGAAAACCCGGCAGTTTCATCATCTCGGTGAGCAGCCTGGGACCCCACGTCTGGAGATCGGAAAGGCTGTCGGCCTGAATTGTGTACTGATAAAGCGCATTACTGCCGCGTCCCCCGATGCGAAGGTCCTGCCCCGCCTGCAGAAACGAGGACGCCGCCGTCAGACGATTCAACTTGGGACGAAGCCTGTTGATTACGTCAGAAGCACTGATCTTTCGCTCCCCCAAAGGCTTCAGCGACACGAACATATTCGCGGTATTGGAGGCGCCCCCGCCCCCAGTAAACGAGATCGCATTAGCCACCGCCGGATCGTTTTTGACGACCTTCAAAATCTTTTGGATGGAATCGTTCATCGAATAGAAAGAGGCGTCTTGAGGTCCGCGTACGGCCCCACCCAGCGAGCCGGTGTCCTGCAGGGGGAAGAAGCCCTTCGGAATCTTGATAACAATCGCAACGTTCAGTGCAATCGTAAGAAACAAGACTGTAAGGATCAGTACAGGGTTTTCCAGTACCCAATGAAGGCTTCGCCTGTAGAGTGAGAGCACCGAATCGAAGACCCTGTCCGAGGCTCTATACCATCGACCGTGCTTCTCTCCGTGGGGGTTCTTCAAGATGTAGGCGCACATCATTGGTGTCGTGGTCAAAGAAATCACCATCGACACAAGAATCGCAGTCGAAAGTGTGACCGCAAACTCCCGGAACAGCCTGCCGACGATCCCGCCCATCATTAGAAGCGGGATGAAGACGGCAATCAACGACATGCTGATGGTAAAAACCGTAAAGCCAATCTCTCGTGCTCCTTTCAGCGCTGCGGAGAAGGGCTCCATACCGTCTTCAATATGTCGTGTGATGTTCTCCATCACAACAATCGCGTCGTCCACAACAAAGCCGGTGGAGATAGTCAGCGCCATCAGCGACAGGTTGTCGAGGCTATAGCCGCAGAGATACATAACCGCAAACGTGCCGATCAGAGACACCGGAACTGCGACCGCTGGAATCAGAGTGGCCCGACCGCTGCGCAGAAAGACGAACACGACGGCGATCACCAAGGCGATCGAGAGCAACAGCGTCCTTTCGACGGTGCTCACTGATGCCCGGATCGTCGTTGTGCGATCAAGAACGACTGTCGTATTGATTCCCTGAGGTATAGACGCTTTTACCGAAGGCAGCGCCGCATAGATCCGGTCGACCGTGTCGATAATGTTCGCGCCTGGTTGACGGAAGACGATCAGGGTCACGGCGCGTACGCCGTTCAAATATCCCGCGGCCCGCAGGTTCTGCGTGGAATCGACGACGTCTGCCACATCAGACAACCGCACCGCTGACCCCTTGTTATACCCGACAATGATCGGCTTATAGTCTTCCGCGTGGGATATTTGATCGTTGGCAACAATGTCCGCCGAGATATCTCCGTTTGTAATCTGCCCTTTGGCCAGGTTCGAGTTCTGCAAACTCAGCACAGACTGGAGATTGGCCATCGTAAGGCCGAGACTCGCAAGCTTTGTCGGATTTACTTCAACGCGAACCGATGGCAGAGCACCACCGCCCGCATTAACTTGTCCAACGCCCTGGACCTGCGAAATCCTCTGTTGGATGATCGTCGAGGCTTCGTCGTAGAGCTTATTCGGGCCGTATTTATCCGATGTAAGGCCGATGATCATGATCGGCGCATCGGCCGGATTCACCTTGCGATAGGTGGGGTTCCCCGGAAGGTTTGCGGGCAGGTAAGTGCGGGCCGCATTGATGGCCGCCTGAACATCGCGCGCGGCCCCATCGATGTTGCGGCTCAGGTCAAACTGGATCGTGATCGAAGTAGTGCCCAGGCTGCTGGAAGAGGTCATCTCCGAAACACCGGCGATATGACCAAACTGTCGTTCCAGCGGGGTCGCCACCGAAGACGCCATAATCTCCGCGCTCCCACCAGGCAGCCCTGCATTCACTGAGATCGTCGGAAAGTCGACCTGCGGCAGCGGCGACACCGGAAGCACGGTAAAAGCAATTGCGCCGGCGATCGCAATCGCTACCGTCAATAGCGTAGTCGCCACTGGCCGATGAATAAATAGCGCAGAGAGATTCATGACAGTCCAGCCGCCTCAGGCTTACCTCCGTGCTCACGCGGTCCACGGTACTCCACCCTCGATTTCTTCTTTGAAAACCGGGTCGCTAGGTTGTCGAAGAAGATATAGATCACAGGCGTCGTATATAGCGTCAGTATCTGGCTCAGAAGCAGGCCGCCGACCATCGCAATACCCAGTGGCCTCCGCAACTCGGAGCCGATACCGGTGCCAAACGCGAGCGGCAGCCCCCCCAACAGCGCCGCCATCGTCGTCATCATGATCGGCCGGAAGCGAAGCAGGCACGCCTGGTAAATCGCTTCAGTCGCATCCAGTCCCTGATGCCGTTCCGCATCCAGCGCGAAGTCGACCATCATAATGCCGTTCTTCTTAACGATACCGATCAACACGACCAATCCAATAATGGCGACCACGCTCAGGTCCTGATGAAAGAGAATTAAGAAAGAAACGCACCCACACCCGCGGAAGGCAGTGTGGAAAGAATCGTAATCGGATGGATGAAGCTTTCATAAAGCACTCCGAGCACGATATAGACCGTAACCAGCGCGGCAAGGATCAGCAGCGGCATATTAGACAGCGAATTCCGGAACGATGCTGCCGTCCCTTGAAAGTCGGCCTGCAGGCTCAACGGCATATGCATGTCCTTCTGCACCTTCGTGATCTCCGTAATCGCGCCTCCAAGAGCGGCGTTCGGCGCGAGATTGAACGAGACCGTTATCGCCGGAAACTGTCCTTGATGCATGATCGAAAGTGCCTCTGTCGTAGTCTCGAAGTGCGAGAAGGCGCTGAACGGCACAGCGTTGCTATAGGCGGAGCTTGTTGTTCCAGCCGAGGTCGCGCCCTTGCTCGAGGTCGCTGTGGAAGTACTCGATGTGAGCGCATTGACCGGCGGCGTAAGCGTATTAGCCGAGGGTGTAAACAACGCCGAGGTGGTAAGCGCGTTCGAGCCAGCGGACGTGGAACCGCTAGACGACGAGGAAGACGCGGCTGCGCCACTGGTCCCCGCAGCAGAACCCGCCTGGATATACAGATGGTGCAGCTTATCCGGATCCAGCTGGAACTGCGGCTCGGCCTCCAGAATCACGTGATACTGATTCAGCTGCGTATACATCGTGTTAATCTGACGCTGGCCAAATGCATCATACAGCGTGTTATCGATCGTCGTTGGCGCAACGCCCAGCCGCGTCGCTGTGGCCCGGTCGATAACCAACGACACGGCAAGGCCGCCCATCTGCTGGTCCGTCGCGACGTCTTCCAGCTCCGGCAGCGTCCTTCAACTTGGCCACAAAACGATTGGTCCAGTCATTTAGCTCGTTCTGGTCTGGGCCCTCCAGCGTGTACTGATACTGCGTCCGGCTCACGCGGTCATCGACCGTGATGTTCTGTACTGGCTGCATGAACATCTGAATGCCCTGCACGTCCCGCAGCTTCGTCTGCAGCCTGCGAACTACGTCCGACGCGCTCAGGTCGCGCTGCTCCAACGGCTTCAGATTGATCGACATTCGTCCGCTGTTCGTCGTGGTGTTCGTGCCGTCCGCTCCGATGAACGAGGAGAGGCTCTCGACCGCCGGGTCATGCACGGACCACCTTCGCGACCTCCTTCTGCTTCTCCGCCATCGACTTCGAACCAATCGTCTGTGATGCCTGCGTGATGCCCTGGATCACGCCGGTATCCTGCACGGGAAAGAAGCCCTTCGGAATAATGATGTACAGATAGATCGTCAGCAGAAGGGTCGCGACCGCCACCAGAAGCGTGATCATCTGGTAGCGCAGCACGACCTTCAATGTACGCCCGTAAAACGCGATCATCCCTTCGAAGACACGCTCAGACGCCTGGTAGAAGCGTCCCTGCTGGTGCTTCGGATTGTGCTTCAGTATTCGCGACGCCATCATCGGCGTCAGCGTCAGTGAAACCACCGCAGATACAACGATGGTCACTGCCAGCGTTACGGCAAACTCACGGAAGAGCCGGCCCACAACGTCGCCCATAAACAGGAGTGGGATCAGCACTGCAATCAGCGAGACGGTCAACGACAAAATCGTGAACCCGATCTGCTCGGCACCCTTCAACGCGGCCTCCATCGGAGGATCACCCTCTTCGAGGTAACGCGATATGTTTTCCACCATCACAATCGCGTCATCGACGACAAAGCCCGTCGAAATCGTCAGCGCCATCAGCGACAGATTGTCGAGACTGTACCCGAGCATGTACATCGCAGCGAAGGTGCCGATCAATGACAGTGGAACCGCCACGCTGGGAATGATTGTCGCGTAGAGATTTCTTAGAAACAGAAAGATGACCATCACCACGAGGCCAACCGTCAGCAACAGCTCAAACTCAACATCGCTGACTGATGCCTGGATCGGCGTCGTCAAGTCCGTTAGGGTCGTGACCTCGATTCCCTTGGGAAGATTCGCCTCAAGCTGCGGCAGCAGTTGCTTAATGCTTCTAACGACGCTGATCGTGTTGCCGCCGGGCTGTCGTTGCACATTCAGGATGACCGCCGGCGTCTCATTCATCCACGCCGCCTGCGTCGAGTTCTCCACGCCGTCAATAATCTTCGCAACGTCGGTCAGCATCACCGGTGCGCCATTTCGATACGCGATGACCACGCTTCTGTAATCAGCACTGGTCACGAGCTGATCGTTCGCGTCGATCTGATAGTCCTGCCGCGGCCCGTCGAAGTTGCCCTTCGCCGCATTCACACTGCTCTGCGTCACCGCCGTCCGCAGGTCTTCTAGGTTGATCCCGTACGACGAAAGGGCGGTCGGGTTCGCCTGGATGCGGACCGCAGGCTTCTGGCCGCCGCTGATGCTCACCAGGCCCACACCTGACAGCTGTGAGATCTTCGGCGCAAGCCGCGTGTCCACCAGGTCCTCCACCTGAGAGAGCGCCATCGAGTTCGATGTGATCGCCAGCGTCAGCACAGGTGCGTCCGCCGGGTTCGTCTTGCTGTAGATCGGTGGTGCGGGCAGGTTCGCCGGCAGAAAGCTCGACCCCGCATTGATCGCCGACTGCACCTCCTCTTCGGCGACGTCGATATTCAGGCTGAGATTAAACTGCAGCACAATCACCGACGTTCCACCGGAGCTCGACGAGGTCATCTGGCTCAAACCCTGAAGCTGGCCAAACTGGCGCTCCAGAGGTGCCGTCACAGTCGTCGCCATCACCTGCGGACTCGATCCCGGGTAGA
This sequence comes from uncultured Acidobacteriaceae bacterium, assembly GCA_963774835.1. Classification (GTDB taxonomy): domain Bacteria; phylum Acidobacteriota; class Terriglobia; order Terriglobales; family Acidobacteriaceae; genus Edaphobacter. The sequence continues at coordinate 57,369 of CAVZGS010000008.1, read as the reverse complement.
AGGTCAGTACCTGGATCGTTGGATAGTCGACCTCAGGCAGCGCCGAGACCGGTAGTTGCGTGTAACTCACGATCCCGACCAACAGAATGGCGGCCATCAGCAACGACGTCGCCACAGGGCGCAGTATGAAAGGACGCGAAGGACTCAAGGAGCATTACTCCCGCTTGTGTTCGCAGGAATCGGCTGCTTCGAAACGACAATCTTTGACTTGTCCTGCAGCTTGTCGAAGCTGCTGTCGGCGAGAACGTCCCCTGGATTGATCCCTGTCACCTCGGTATTGAGGCCCTCGGTAACACCCGGCTTGACGCTGCGCATGTGCGCCGTATCGTCCTGAATGACATAGACAAACGACGCAGCGCCGTTATGTTGAATCGCCGAGGAGGGAATAATGGTCGCTCCGTGCAACGTATTCACCAGCAGCCTCGTGTTCACAAACTCATTGGGAAATAGCGACGAGTCTCTATTATCGAACGTTGCCCGCCCCTTAACTGTTCCCGTTGTCGTGTCGATCTGGTTGTCCAGCGTTAACAGTGTCCCGCTCGCGACCTTCTTCAACGCCGCCCGGTCGTACGCCTCCACCGGAAGCTTCGTCCTCTCCCGCAGACGCGGCTGAGCCTGCCCGAGATTGTCCTCGGGGATCGTAAAGATGACCGTGATCGGCTGCAACTGCGTGATTACTGCGAGTGTGACCGTCCCCGACGACTGCACCACGTTGCCCGGATCAACCAGCCGCAATCCCACTCTCCCGGCGATCGGCGCGACAATGTGGCAGTAACCAAGCTGTACCTGGTCGAACTGCACCGTCCCCTGGTCGTTCTTCACCGTGCCTGCGTCCTGGAGCACGATCTTCTCCTGATCGTCCAGCGTCTGCTTCGGAATCGCGTTACGCGCCCACGCGTCGCGGTATCGGTCGCGGTCCATCGTCGCCTGCGCCAGAATGGCCTGGTCTCGCTCAAGGACTCCCTGCGCCTGTAGCAGGGTCGCCTCGAACGGTCTCGGGTCGATATCGACCAGTGGATCGCCCTTACGCACGATCTGCCCCTCCGTAAAATGCACAGCGATCACCGGTCCAGTCACTTGGCTTGTGATCGAGGCCGTATAAACCGGCGTCACCGTGCCGATCGCATCCAGATACACGCCGATATCACCCTTCGTCGCCGTGGCCGTCGTCAGCGTCACCGGCCCCCCACCGGCGCCGCGGCGAGACGACGCCCCGCCCTTGGTCGTATCATCGTGGTGCCGCAGGACCAGCAGAAATCCCACTGCAAAGATGAGCAGCAGGGCGACCCACACAATGACCCGGACGATCTTGCGTCGGGGTGACGATGGAAGAGGGGCTAGAAGTTGATGATCAGGCCCTATGGAGAGGTGTTCATTTGGATCGGCTGGCAATACGTCTCCCTTTGCCACATCTGAATTTTTTGGACTTGACGCGCAATGTGTCCCCTACTGCTATCGACGCATCGGCATGTACTTAAAGACTCAGCCGTTCTGCCTAAGCCGTCAAAATTCAGTAACGTGAAAGTTCCTGCGACCACGACGTGGCACGTGACCGCCTGAAAGGCCCTAACTCTGTGAGATGTCTCCTCAACAATATCCCAACTCGACCTCCGCCCGTCTTCCTCATCGAATCATCTCCAAAATTGGCAGCGGCCAAAAATTGAAATCCGCAGCGGCGCTTCGCCGCGTCAACGCGTCTTCTAGGAAGATCGAAACGTGGCCAGTCGACCCGTCGGCCGCGGTCCCGCTCGCCTCAGCCATTGCCACTCTTGACGCGTCGTGCACGAGACTCTAGGAGTCGTTTCTGCGAGAGAAGTGGTTCTAGCCCGTAATCTGTGGGCCATTCGAGGAACTTATGAACCGATTGGATCGGCCCAAGTCAGGTACTGGAACCAGACCGGTGATGCGTGAGGCTGTCACGGCAACGACAGCAGATCCCTCACGGTATAAGTGTGAGTATTTCCGCAATACCTGCACCGGTACTCTAACTGACACATCTCAGCATCTCTCTCTAGCTGAAGGCTTTCCAGCGATTCGGCACCAATCAGGTTGCCGCCGTTTGACAGCCTGCAGGTTTTACAGAGCCAGTATAGATATCGCATAGCCGAAGAGAAGCTCAACAAATGACATCGGAGCTTCAAATAATACCACCGTGCCGAGCTAAGTCAATCAAAACATTGCACTCCATGAGGACGGCCCATTACATCAGAACATCTGCCCGGAAACTCAACATCACCTCCGCCAAAATCGCGACTGATTGAGGCCGCGCCCCCGGCATGGTATGATTAGGAATCGGCAGACTACCCTTCACCCGGTAGAGGTCGGGAGTTCGACTCTCCTCGCACCTAACTCTTTCCCCGGCATCGTTTGAGGCATCATTTACTCAGGATCCCCGGGAAGCTTCTGCGACTCAGGATTGGAGCTAGTTATGGCACACAAATGTGATCTTTGCGGCAAAGGCCCGCAGTTTGGCAACAACATCTCTCACGCCCACAACACAACCCGGCGTCGCTGGAACGTGAACCTGCAGCCCGTCAAGGCCCAGGTCAATGGCGGAAGCAAGCGCATGCGCGTCTGCACCAGCTGCATCAAGACCGGCAAAGTCGTCAAAGGCTAAGGCTACGCGCTTTACAAAACTTAACAAAAAGGTAGCCCCAGCCGCTTCGTAGCCGGCTGGGGCTTTTCCTGCATGCCTCAAAATACTTCGGGCTTCTCGACGTCCTTTTTACTGCTTTTCAAAGCCCAGCGAAGCGCTATTGATGCAATACCGCAGCCCCGTCGGCGTCGGCCCGTCCGGAAACACGTGCCCTAGGTGAGCGCCGCAAGTAGCGCACCGCACCTCGACCCGCTTCATCCCCAGCGAATTATCCTCAATCGCCTCGATCGCATCCGGCGAAACCGGGGTCCAGAAGCTCGGCCATCCGCTCCCCGACTCAAACTTCTTGTCAGAAGTAAACAGCGGGGCATTGCAAGCGCCGCAGTGATAGATTCCGTCCTCGTGATTATTCACCAGAGCGCCGGTAAACGCCCGTTCCGTGCCGCCCTCACGCATTACATGAAACTGCTCCGGGGTCAGCAACTCACGCCACTCGGCCTCCGTCTTGTGCACCTTTGCAACCTTTGTCTCGGCCATCGCTCCAGCCTCCTTTTTATTCTAGGTTCTGTGGATTAGATGCCCAACCGCTCATTATGTTTCAGGGTCGCCCCTACTCCCCCGAATCGTCCTTGGCGATCACCTCTATCTCCACCAGCGCGTCCTTAGGCAGCCCGGCCACCGCTACAGTCGACCGCGCCGGCGGAACCACACCTTCCGGCGCCAGATACTGTGCATACACCGCGTTCATAGCGGCAAAGTCGCTCATAGTCTTCAAAAACACGGTCGTCTTTACCACATGGACCATGTCCAGCCCTGCCTTCGCCAACACGGCCTTCACGTTCTCCAGCACCCGAACCGTCTGCTCAGTGATCCCCCCAGCTACCAACTGACCGGTAGCCGGATCCAGCGCCACCTGCCCCGATGCAAACAACATGTCACCCACTCGCACCGCCTGGGAGTACGGCCCGATAGCTGCAGGGGCCTCTTTGGTTGAAATCGCAGTCTTGCTCTGATCGCTCATAGCCCCTAAGTCTATCTCGTTCTCCATTCAATGAAAATCAACGCCACCGCCAGCGACGAATCAGCCACCATGTAACGAAACCGGTCAACTACTAAAAGTCTCAGTTATCGCGGATTGTCCCTTTGTGTACGATGGCACCCATGCGCACCGACCTCCGTTCAATCGCCGTTCTGGTTCTGCTTGGCGCATCTCTCTCTCCCGCCGCTCACGCGGCCAAGCTCAAGGGCTTCTACGCCGGCAGCGGCGGACTCTCGCAGGAGGTGCATCGCACCATCATCCTCGAGTTCGCAGCCGATGGCACTGCGATCCTCCAGCAGAAGTGGCACGACAAGGACGCTCAGACCTGGCATGCCCGCTGGAAGCAGGAAAGAAAACAGGTCGTCCTCACCTTCGATCCCGCCAGGCACAATCCGGTCCCCGACCCGCTCATCTTCAGCATCAAGGGCAACACCCTCACTGCCACCTCCTGGGACACAACCGCCCTCGGCCCACTTGGCCCCCCTCCGCTCACGCCCTTCGGCGGCAAGAACCCTCAGGCCGCCAGCGTCGCCGCCTGCCAAAGCTTCAACTCGCTCGACCCGACCCGAGACTGCGTTACCTGGGGTTCCAACCGCTGAGATCAGCAATGCCCAAAAGAATCGGCCGCCTCGAACGAATTAGCGTCTGGCCCGATTGTTGGGCGAAACCTCTTGAATCACCCAAAAGAGAAAAGCCGTAGACAATCCGAAGAGCAGCCATCCGGAGAGCGCCTCGATCGTTCCCAACAGTCGCCATCTATCTTCCAGTACCAGATTGTCATGTCCATAAGTTGTCATCGCGCCGAGCGAATAAAGCATTGCATTCCTGAAGTTTGGCATAGTGCCGATGAAGCAGTAGGCCATGGCCCAGATCCCTGTTTCTATCGCGTGCAGAATTGTTGCCAGAAGACTCATTGCACCCACCACAACTGCGAATGCAATTCTCGGGTGGCGCGTCCCAACATCGCCGTATAGCAGGATGGACTTTTGGCTTAGGTACCCAAGACCCAGGACATGGACGATTACTGTCAATAAGATCAAGGGACAGCCCCATATCCAGTCGGCCTCCCAGGTTTCATGCCGATCCAAAAACAAACTGAGAGTGGTTTGCGCGATTATCATGCAGGCCTTTCTTTCGGCTCTTCAATGAGCATAAGCGGAGAAATGCAACCGCTCTCTCATTGCGCTTGGAAGCGAAGACGCCCTCGAAGAATATCTGGATGCAGGACGGAGGCAAACTACCAAAACTACCAGCAGAACGCTCTCGATCCATCAATTTCTCGAAGACCCGATTGTGGCCCAGTCGAGCCCATACGAACGTGACGGGTCGGAGTAGTATCACGGGATAACAAGGTAGGGACGACGCATGCCAGACAACAACAGATCACGTCCGGACTCCTCAACCTCCTTTGCTCAACCTGCGCCTCTTCATCCGTGGAGGCCTCTGGATCTGTTTCGTGACGCCACAACACCCGTGCTTGTCCGTGCCGCAATTGCCGTCGCAGTAGCTTGGATTCCGTCGGCGATATTTTCGGCGATCCACGGGCAGGCAGCGCTCCTGTCCTTCCTCACCGACTTCGCCACCCAATCCCGCTTCCTGATCATTGTTCCCGTGTTGATACTCGGCGATCGTCCCATACACGCCCGCTATGCCGAGGTAGCGCACCATTTCGAGATATCTCTCGTTACCGACAACGAGCAGCCCAGGTTCCAGTCGTACTGGAAGTCCTACGAAAGGCTCATTGATTCGACCACCGTCCGAGTGCTGTTGCTGTTAGTGACCTACGCTTTAACCGCGTGGCTGAGCGAGTACCTACGCCCGGAGGGATCTGAATTCCTTCTCTGGTGGAGAGGCGGCTTCGCCTTTAGGTCGTTCTCGTTGGCCGGCACATGGGCACTATTTATCAGCTATCCAATTCTCGCCTACCTCACGCTTCTGTGGATCTGGAGGCAGGCGATTTGGGCGCGGTTCCTGCGATCGATGACGCTGCTGAATCTTCGTCTCATCGCGGCCCATCCAGACCACCTTGGAGGGTTGGGATTTCTGGAAGCCTCGCTGATGGGGCAGCTTCCCTTCAGCTTCTGCCTCGGTGTTGGACTGGCCGGCGCAATAGCCAACAGGGTGTTTCACGAAGGGCAACAGGTACTTGCGTACCGCTTCCTGGCCCCGTTTCTGATAGCGGCCGCATTACTCATCTCCGTCGCGCCATATTTTTTCTTCACGCCAACTCTAATGCGGATGAGACGCCAGGGCATGCTGAGGTACGGGGCCCTTGCGCGCAGCGTGGGGGAGCAGTTCGAACAGAAATGGCTGGATCGCGCCCATAACCTCGATCAGGACGTCCTGACGGTTCCAGACTTCAACGCGACCGGAAATCTTTACGCGGTGGCGCAAAACATCGAAGAGATCCGCGTTGCGCCGGTGGGCGCAGTCGATGTCTACGTCTTCATAATTGCCGCATTGGTTCCATGTATTCCGGTAGTTGTAGGCGCCATCCCATTCAACGTTCTCTTGAAGGCCGCGATGAAGCTGCTGGTTTAGCGATCACATTCGAATTGGTCCAATCAAAAATCAATCCAACCATAAGAAATCGATGAAAATTTACATCTCCGCGGCCGCATGGCCCGAAAATCGGACCTACCATGAGTGCGAGGTGAACACCATGGGAATTATGGACATGATTCAATCACTCGCCGGACAGACCGGAGCAGCGGCCGGTACAGACCAGGCCAAGGTAGCCGGAGGCTTCATCGAAGCCCTCACCCAGCACCCCGAAGGCATTCAAGGCGTCCTCGACGCATTCAAGAACAACGGTATGGCCTCCCATATTGGGGCTTGGGGCGCCGGTCAGGCCGCCACAGCCACACCCGAGCAGGTCGGACAGGGCCTCAGCGGCACAGGCCTCATCGAAAAAACCGCCGAGAGGATCGGCGTCTCTCCTCAGGTCGTTCAGATGGCGCTCGCCACTGTTCTTCCGATGGTCATCCAGCACTTTGCTCCCAACGGCCAGGCCACGCCGACCAGCTCCATGGGCAGCATGGCGCAGCAGCTTCTCGGCAAGCTTGGCTCGGCAGGCTAGTCCCGCGCCAGGGCCCTTGTCTCTGGCTCAATCCCGATGGGTGCCGGGCCACAGCACCGATTCCAAAACCACCACGACAACACCGTCAGCAAACGCTGGCAGAGAAGAGTTACGCCATGGCAAATCTAGACGCATTGAAACAGAAGTACGCCCCGGTAATCGCCACCATCGAGCGCTTCACCCCCTACGGTGCGACCCTCGAAGCCGTAGATCTGGACGGCGAACAGATCCACATCAAAGGCACCGTTCCCTCCACCGTCGTCGCCGATCGCGTCTGGGACCAGATCAAGAAGGTCGACCCCACCTACTCCGACCTGAAGCATGAGATCGGCACCAGCGGCGGCGCGACCCAGCCCTACACCATTAAATCCGGCGACACTTTGTCCGCGATCAGCCTTCTCTTCTACGGCAACGCCAACAAGTATCCGCAGATCGCCCAGGCCAACAACATTGCCAACCCCAACAGCGTCCCCATCGGAACCACCCTCCAACTCCCGGTCCTCGGCAGCTGACGTTCCACCGCAATCGACCACGAACGGACCACCAACGAGCCAGGATCAAACGACAAACCGCCGATCCCCGCCCATCGCACACCTGCGATGGGTGGGCCCGGGGAGGGGTACCCCTAGGCCTAAAGCCCCAGAGCCACCTGCCCCAGCAAAACAACATTCAGCGTCAAAATCACCGCCACCGCGCACCATCCCGCAACACGAGTCCGACGCGCACTCACAAAGCTCCTCATCACCGAAGCCCGGTTAGTGAGTAACAGCAGAGGCACCAGCGCAAACGGCAGCGTAAAGCTCAGCACTACCTGCGACAGAATCAGGATCCTCAACGGGTCGAGCCCCACCGCAATCACCACCATCGCCGGAATGATCGTAATCAGCCGCCGTAGGAAAATCGAAAACTTAATGTCCAGAAATCCTTCAATTATCACCTGACCCGCCATCACTCCCACCGTCGACGACGAGAGCCCCGAACAAAGCAGCGCCACCGCAAACACCGTCGCCGCCGCCTGCCCCAGCAGCGGCCCCAACGTCCGATGCGCCTGCTCGATCGTCGTCACCGGATTCGACAGGTGCCCGAACGCCACCGCCGCCATCACGATCATCGCCGAATTGATCAGCCACGCACCATTCATCGCAACGAACACATCGATCAGCTCGAACCGCAGAAAATTCCGCCGCCGCGACCCGCCCTCGATCATCGGCCGCTGCACCATCTCCTCGCGCCGCGGCTGCACCAGCGCCGAATGCAGATACACCACATGCGGCATCACCGTCGCCCCCAGCATCCCCACCGCGACATAAAGGCTCCCGTGCAAGTCCTTCGGATCGAGCGTGGGAACCAGCGTATGGAACGCCGCCAGCCTCCAGTCGGGATGCACCAGGAACACCTCAAACCCATAACAAAGCCCGATGATCCCGACGAACATCATGATGCCGCGCTCCAACCATTGGTACCCCGCAAGGTCCAGCGCAAGAATCAAAAACACCGCCACCGCGGACACCATCGCCGCAGCAAACAGCGTCTCCGTCCGCGACCAGCCATGCGCCAGCATCGCCGGCCCGAACAGCAGATAAAGCCCCAGCGCCGCCCCCAGAAACTCCGCCAGATCGGTCGCAATCGCCGAAACCTCCGCCGCCACCCACAAAAACAAGCGTCATCGGCCGCGAAAAATGCCTCCTGCAGTTCTGCGGCAGCGTCAGCCCGGTCACAATCCCCAGCTTCGCCGAAAGGTACTGGATCAAAATGGCCATCGCGTTCGACCACAGCAGCACCCACAGCAGCCGGTACCCGAACCGGCTTCCACCCTCAATGTTCGTCGCAAAATTACCCGGATCGATGTAAGCCACCGACGCCACAAACGCCGGCCCGAAGTAAGTCCACATCTCGTTCCGCCGGAACTTGGGGCCGAACGTTGGCTTGTCATCACTAACCAGAATATTAGCCATACCTAAATATTACTTTAATGCTAAGCTAAGTCAACTTGGCGCCGATGAAGAGACCTGTCACCACGCTGCAGCGATCGACCGAAACAAACAGCATAGCCGCCTCCGCGGGCAGTGAAGCCGTCGACGACTACCTCAAGGCCATCTTCCAATTGAGCGGACGGCCGGAGCGCCAGGTCTCCAGCACCGAGATCGCCGTCCACCTCTCCATCACTCCTGCCTCTGTAACCAACATGCTCCAAAAGCTCGCCGCGCAAGAACCGCCCCTCGTCGTCTACAAGAAGCACCACGGCGTGAAGCTCGCGAAGGCCGGAAAAAAGCGCGCACTCGAGATCGTCCGCCATCATCGCCTCATTGAGACCTTCCTCCATCAGGTCCTCGACTACCCCTGGGACGAGGTGCACCAGGAGGCCGAGCGCCTCGAACACTTCATCTCCGAGCGATTCGAAGAGCGCATCGCAGCCAAGCTCGGCAATCCCGAGTTCGACCCGCACGGCCACGCGATCCCCGCCATGGACGGCTCTCTGCCGAGCCAGGAGCCGCAGTCGCTCTCGCAGCTCCGCCCTGGCCAATCGGCGAAGGTCTCCAGCGTCTCCGACAAAGACCCCGAGATGCTCCGCTACCTCGCCTCCCAGGGGATCCGCCCCGGCGTCCGTCTCACTCTCAGCGAACAACTACCATTCAAGGGCGCCTTTCAGGTCCGTATCGGGGCTTCCACAAAGCCGGCCCTCCTAAGCCACTCTCTCGCCGAAGCTATCTCCGTCGCCGTAAAATAAACTCGAAGTTTGACTTCAACTCCTGCGATGCCTAGCCTCAAAACATAGGTTGCGAATCGGGCAGCAACAGGAGTGCGTCAACGGATGAAGGTCCTTGTCATCGGTGGTGGTGGTCGCGAACACGCCTTGGTCTGGGCGCTACGCAAATCGTCTCAAGTCACAGAGGTCCTCTGCGCCCCCGGCAACGGCGGCATCGCCCAGCTCGCCCGCTGCATTCTCGTCGATCCCGGCAACCTCCACGAGATGGTCAACATCGTGGCAATCGAGCGGCCCGACCTCACCGTCATCGGCCCCGAGCTTCCCCTCTCCGTCGGCCTCGTCGACGAGCTCACCAAACGCGGCTTCCGTGTCTTCGGCCCCACCCAGGCCGCGGCCCAGCTCGAAACCAGTAAAGCCTTCGCCAAAGAGTTCATGCAGCGCCACGACATACCCACCGCCGCCCACGCTCTCTGCATCACGCTCGACGAGGTCCGCGAAGAGCTCCCCCGTTTCGCCGTCCCCGTCGTCGTCAAAGCCTCCGGCCTCGCGGCAGGCAAAGGAGTCGTCATCTGCAACACACACCTCGAGGCGGAAGAGGCAGCGGCCCAGATGTTCAGCGGCGTGCTCCTCGGCACGCCGGAGATCGAGATCGTCCTCGAAGAGTTCCTCACCGGCGAAGAACTCTCCTTCTTCGCCCTCTGCGACGGCACCCACGCCATCGAGATCGCCTCTGCCCAGGACCACAAGCGCATCGGCGAAGGCGACACCGGCCCCAACACCGGCGGCATGGGCGCCTACTCCACCGACGGCATCGCCACCCCCGCCATGCGCAACTGGCTAATCCGCAACATCGCCCAGAAGGTCGTCGACGGCATGCGCTCCGAAGGAGACCCCTTCAAGGGGGTCCTCTTCTGCGGCATCATGATGACCCGCCGTGGCCCCATGCGTCCTCGAATTCAACACCCGCTTCGGCGATCCCGAGACTGAAGCCATCCTCCTTCGTCTCGAAACCGACATCGTCGATCTCTTCAACGCTTCCATCGACGGCACCGCCAATCATCTCGCCATCCGGATGCGCCCCGGAGCCAGCGTCTGCGTCATTGCAGCAAGCGCCGGCTACCCTGGCAAATACGTCTCCGGCAAACCCATCCACGGTCTCTCAAGCAGACCAGAGGAAGATGTGGTCGTCTTCCACTCCGGAACGGCCATCAAAGACGGCCAGTTCGTCACCGCTGGCGGCCGCGTCCTCGCGATCTCCGCCGTCGCCCCCGATCTGCAGTCCGCCCTCGACAAGGCCTACGCCGAACTCTCTAAAATCTCCTTTGAAGGTATGCAATTCCGCCGCGACATCGGCCACCGCGCCTTAAGTCAGGAGCCAGCATGACCCAACCCGTCCTCACCGCCGAAGATGTCCTCGCATGGCACGAAAAGACCGCCGAAAACTGGCGCAAGTTGCTGACCGCGCACCGAGAGCTGCTCGCCGTCTCATGCGATATCGCCGGCGCAAAGACAGTCGGCGAGCTCATGCAGCACATCGTCGCCGTTGAGCTCCGCTATGCCGAACGTCTCGCCGACCTTCCGACCTCCGACTACACCGCGGTTCCCTTCGATTCCGTCGAAGCCATCTACGCGACCCACGACCGCGCATCCGCAATCTTCAAAGAGCTTCTGACCCGCGAGGTCGAGTGGGATGAACCGATCGAATTCTTGACCCGGTCGTTTGGCCCCACTCGGACTACACGCAAAACCATGTTCTTCCACGCGCTTCTACACGGCCAGCGCCATTACGCTCAACTCGCGACCCTCGCACGCCACAACGGCGTCAAACCAGACTGGCTAATGGACTATCTCGCCATGAATATCGAGCGAATCTAGCCCACCGACGCGACAACGCCGGCCTCGGACCACAGGAGATCATGCCAACTCGCCGCGACCTCCTCCATCTCGCCGCCCTTGCCACCGCCGCCGCATGTACCCGCAGCCTTCTGGCTGCCACTCCAGCAACCAACGCGCAACTCCTCTACGGAGTCCAGCTCTACACCGTACGCAAAGAAGCAGCCACTGACCTTCCCGGCGTCCTTAGCGCCCTCCGCAAAATTGGTTTCACCCAGATAGAACTCCACCCGCTCGCCTTCACTCAACCCGCCGGGACCCTCCGCCAGATAGTCGCCGATGCCGGCCTCACCGCACCCGCCACCCACATGTCCGCTGCAGATCTCGACAACCGACTCGACTACGCCCGCCAACTCGGCGTCAGCTACATCGTCACCATGCTTCCCAATCCCAGACCAGTCTCACTCGACGACTACCGTGCCGTCGCCACCCGCTTCAACCAATGGGGGGCTACCGTCCGCGCCCAGGGCATGCAGCTCGCCTTCCTCTGCCACGGCCACGAGTTCCTCCCCCAGGACAACAGCTCCGGCTTCGACCAGCTCATGCAGAACACCGACCCCGCCCTGGTCAAACTAGAGGTCGACATCTACTGGCTCGTGCAGGCCGGCATCGACCCCGCCGCGCTCCTCCGCAAATATCGCGACCGCGTCCGTCTGCTCCACTTAAAGGACCGCATCGCCGGCGCCCCCACCAGCTACGCCAACGACGCCACTGCGGAACATTTCACCGAACTCGGCAAGGGCTCCATCCCCTGGCCTGCGCTCCTGAAACAGGCCCGCGAGCAAGACATCCGCTACGCCTTCCTCGACCAGGACAAAACCGAGATGCCCGTGCTCCAAAGCCTCGAGCAGAGCTTCACCTATTTACAAACGCTGAAACTCTAACCAGCACCGATCAGTCCGCATCCAACCGCGAGCACAACTCAGACACTCGCGACCGCAGGCAAGATCTCCGACACGTCCACCCACTGCGTCGGATACTCTCCCGTATAACAAGCCGTACAGAAGCTCGCCGGCGACAAGCCATTTGCCGGTTCACCTTTCGTACAGGCATGCGTCAGCCCCACCAGCGACAGATACGCCAGCGAGTCCGCCTCAACAAACTCGCAGATCTCCGCCACCGACTTGTTCGCCGCGATCAAATCTTTCTTCGACGGCGTATCCACCCCATAAAAACAAGGCGAAATCGTAGGCGGACAAGAGATCCGCAGATGCACCTCCGTCGCCCCCGCCGCCCGCACCATCCTCACGATCTTCCGCGAAGTCGTCCCACGAATGATCGAATCATCAATCAGCACAACCCGCTTCCCCTCAAGCAGCGACCGCACCGGATTCAGCTTCATCCTCACGCCAAAGTCTCTTACCCGCTGCTCCGGCTGAATAAACGTGCGCCCCACATAGTGATTACGAATCAGTCCGAGGTTGAAAGGTATCCCCGACTCCGCCGCATACCCCAGCGCCGCCGTCACGCCCGAGTCCGGCACCGGCACAACCAGGTCCGCCGCTACACCCGACTCTCTTGCCAGCTGCCGCCCCATCTCCTCCCGCGACTGCTGCACCCACCGCCCAAATATCTTCGAGTCCGGCCGCGCAAAGTAAACATGCTCAAACACGCAGCTCGCCTGCTCCGTCGTGGTGTTGAAGTACCGGCTCGTGACCCCGTCCTCCGACACCATAATCAGCTCACCCGGCTTCACATCACGCTCATACTTCGCATGCAGCAGGTCGAACGCGCACGTCTCACTCGCAAACACAAACGTGTCCGGCACCCCATCCACTCCAGCGATCCGCCCCATCGACAGCGGCCTGAATCCATGCGGATCACGCGCCGCAAAGATCCGGTTCCGCGTCATCATCACAATCGAAAACGCCCCCTCCACCTGCCCCAACGACTCCGCAATGCAGTCCACCAGCGTCGTCGCCTTCGAGTGCGCGATCAACTGAATGATGATCTCCGAATCGCTCGTCGTCTGAAACAGCGCCCCATCGCGCTCCAGCCGCTCCTTCGCCGTCCCCAGGTTTACCAGATTGCCGTTATGCGCAATCGCAATCAGCCCCTTCGTCGACTCCACCGAGATCGGCTGCGCATTCAGCAGCGCCGAATCTCCCGTCGTCGAGTACCTTGTATGCCCGATCGCCATATGCCCCGGCAGCCGCGCCAGCACATCATCAGTAAAGATCTCCGACACCAACCCCATCCCCTTGATGTCGTTCACCTGCTGCCCATCCGCGCTAGCAATCCCCGCCGACTCCTGCCCGCGATGCTGCAACGCATACAACCCCCAGTAAGTCAGCCGCGCCGCATCCGAGTGGTTATAAACCGCCATCACCCCACACTCTTCGCGCAGCTTATCGAACGGCGTACCCTCCTCCTCGTCAATCCCAACGTTCTCACCAGCGCCCCCTTCAGAAGCCGTCATCCTGAGCGTAGCGAAGGATCCCCGCATTTCTTTCTCGGTCGCCACGAATCTCTCACTCATGCCGTCACCACCTCCGCCGCAAGCTGCGAGTCAAGTGCCGTCGAGAACACATTTCTAAGTTCTGCCAGAGGTGCATCAACTTCGCCATCTTCAAACGGAATAAGTAGCCGGTCTCCACCAGTGGTTCCGATGTGCTGAGCGAAGATCGAACCAACCTCTTCCTCAGTGATCTTCTCTATACGCTCAAACGCAGACGGGTCACATGTTACGATGACGGCTGACGAATGCTCATTGAACAAATCAGCAGTCTGCTTCAACCTCCCAGTTACAGCGGCTGGGAAGAGGGCCGCTCCGATCTTATGTGGGAACGAAGACTTAGCCAGCGTTACCGCCATACCCCCGTCTGAAATATCGGCAGCAGAATGGAACAGGCCCTCTTCTGCGCCCCTACGAAGCACACGATGCAGAGCATTCTCATCCCTCAGATCGAGGACAGGCGGTCTGCCCCACAATTGCCCCAGATTGCTTTTGGTAAATTCGCTGGAGCCAAGCTCTCGAAGCATGTCGGCGGGCTTCCTTTCAGGCATCGAAGAAGACCCCATCAAAAGCACGACAGCATCGCCAGTCTTCTGGAACGCTGCCGGAACAGCCTTCGTCACATCTTCAATAATCCCCACCACCCCAAGCACCGGAGTCGGATAAATCCCCTCACCTTTGGTCTCGTTGTAAAGCGAAACATTCCCACCCGTAACCGGCGTACCCAGCGCATTACAAGCCTCCGCAATCCCATCAATCGCCTGCGAAAGCTGCGCCATAATCTCCGGCTTCTCCGGATTCCCAAAGTTCAAACAATTCGTAGCCGCCACCGGAGTCGCCCCGGTACAAGCGACCTTCCGCGCCGCCTCCGCCACAGCATGCATCGCCCCTAGCTTCGGATCGAGATAAGTCCACCGCCCATTCCCCGCCAGCGCCATCGCCAACCCACGATCACCCTTCACGGTATCCGAAAACTCGTGCGAAGCATCAGGCGCAACCACAGGGTTCGCGGCATCGTGGTTATTAGTCGAGAGCGTCGCCTCGCCCTTAGGAGTCGAAGACGCCACCAGTCCTGCCAGCGTACCCAGAACTCCAGGATGACGCGCGGCACCCGAGCTCTTCCCTGTCCCCTTGATCCGCATCACCCCGGCCTCACCACCCGGCCCCTGCACGGTATTCGTCTGCACCATCGAGTCATACTGCTCAAACACCCACCGCTTATCGCAGATATTCGCACTCGCCAGCAGCTTCTTCAGGTCCGCCGTGTAGTCCCGCGGCTTCTTCAACTCCTCCAACACCCAAGCAGGAGGATCAAGCGGCACCGGCGCCTTCCAAGTCCCCACAGGCCGGTGATAAAGCGGAGCATCGTCCGTCAGCGCCTGGTTCGGAATGTCCGCAACCAGCACTCCCCTCTGCGTGATCACCATGTGGGGCTTCTCCGTCACCTCACCAACGATCGACGCGTCCAGCCCCCACTTCGAAAACACATCCAGCACCTCAACAGCGCGCTCCTTATCGGCGACCAGCAGCATCCGCTCCTGCGACTCCGACAGCATGATCTCGTAGCTCGTCATGCCCGTCTCGCGTTGCGGCACACGTTCAAGCTCCACCGTCAGCCCCAGCCCGCCCCGCGCACCCATCTCACAAGTCGAACAAGTCAGCCCCGCCGCACCCATGTCCTGGATCCCCAGCACGGCGCCAGTAGCCATCGCCTCCAGACAAGCCTCCAGCAGCAGCTTCTCCATAAACGGATCGCCCATCTGCACATTCGGCCGCTTCTGCTCCGAGCCCTCAGTAAACTCCTCGCTCGCCATCGTGGCCCCATGGATCCCATCGCGCCCAGTCTTCGCGCCAACATAAATCACGGGATTCCCAACCCCCACCGCCTTCGCGTAAAAGATCTCGTCCTTCCGCACCAGTCCCAGCGCAAACGCATTCAGCAGCGGATTGCCTGAGTAACATGGCTCAAACCGCGTCTCCCCACCAAGGTTCGGCACGCCAAAGCAGTTCCCATATCCGGCCACACCATGCACCACACCAGTCGCAATCTGATGGTTCCTACGCCGCAGCGTAACATCCGGCTCCGCTTCATCGAGCGGCCCAAACCGCAACGAATCCATCACCGCCAGCGGCCGCGCGTTCATCGTAAAAATATCTCTTAGAATCCCACCCACACCCGTCGCCGCACCCTGATAAGGCTCGATATAGCTCGGATGATTATGCGACTCAATCTTGAACGCACAGGCCCACCCATCGCCCACATCGATGATCCCTGCATTCTCACCCGGCCCCTGCACCACGCTACCAGGGCCAGTCTTTCTCTCGCCACGCGTCGGAAGCCGCTTCAGATGCACCCGCGAAGATTTATACGAACAATGCTCCGACCACATCACCGAAAAAATCCCCAACTCAGTCAGCGAGGGCGTCCGTCCAAGCGCCGCTTCGATCCGCGCATATTCGTCCGCAGTAATACTGTGCTGCTTGAGCAGCGCCGGGGTAATCGTAGCTGGCGTAGGGGTCTGGGCGGAGGTCTGAGCTAGGGGCTGAACTTGCGTGTTGGGCATGGCTCGCTACTAAGATTGTCGCACGCAAAGCGGCCCTCCGCGACCTCTGGAGCCCTCACCGCCGCTCCAGCGCCGCCCTGTCCCACTTCGCCGCGTCCGCCGCCGCCGAATACGCGCTCTCCACAAAGTCCATCACTGCCTTTTCAGGCGAAGCCTCCGCCAGCACTGCGTCGTACTTGAAGATGAACTCCCCCAACCCTTTGTCCCACCCCGCGCTCGCAGGCCGCACCTTCGCCTCCGCCAACCCCTCCGGCACCGGGGCCGCATAGCAATAGAACGACGCCGCCCCATAACCCCCGTTCCCCGGCCAGAACCCCGCAGAAATCACCTCATGGGAATACGCCTCGCGCTGAATCATGTCCGCACCTGGCCGACGGCGGCGCAGGCCTCCCGGAGAACCGCGTCACCGCCAGGTCAAAGCTTCCCCAGAAGAAGTGCACCGGACTCACCTTGCCCAGAAACCCCGTCCCCCATCGCACGAAACACCTTCTCCGCATGCACCAGCACCTGCCAGAACCGGTGAGCATACTCCGGGTCGTACGACTTATGCTCTGTATCTAGATCAAACCGGACCGGATTCGCCACCTCCACCGGCATCGGCCAGATCTCCACCGACACCCCAAGCGCCCGCAGGCACTCCAGATACTCACGGTAAAAATCCGCCACCGTCTGCGGCCTCAACTTCATCACCCTATCGACGCCCGACCCCAGCCGCAGATGCAGCACATGTGCCACAAAATCAAACTCGATATCCAGCACATCGTTCCCGCACACCATCGCGGACGTCCCCAACCCGTGCGCTGTCACATACAGCGGAACGTTCCACCAGTGGTTCTGCAGCGGAGTAAGCGCGAGCCGGGTCTTCCCCACAATCTGCGTCCACAGATGCAGCGTAACGGCTGTGTCCGCCCACTCGTTCCACGGCAGCGCAGGCCACGGCGTCTCATCCCCGGCAACTCCACTCATAGCTCCACCTCGTCCCCCAAAAGAATCCGTAGGCAGAGCATACGCCGTGCAATTCGAACCGCGATCAGCGCCCCGTACTCCCAAACCCCGCCGCCCCGCGCGCGGCCTCCTCCAACTCACCCACCTCTTCAAACTCCGCCTCAATCCGCCGCACGATCCTCAGCTGCGCAATCCTGTCCCCTGCCTTGATCTCCACCGTCGCCGCGCTCAGGTTCGTCATCACCACCTTGAGCTCCCCGCGATACCCCGGATCGATTACCCCCGCAAGTGTCGTCACTCCGCGCACCGCCAGCCCCGACCGGCTCCTCCACCAGCGCTCCATGCGTCGCTGGAAACTCCATCGCCACGCCAGTCGCCACCGGCATCGTCGCCCCGGCATCCAGCGTCACTCCGCCGACCGCATAAAGCTCCGCCGCCAAATCACCAAACGGCCCGACATGCGCATACCGCGGCAACTGCGCGCCCACATCCAGCTTCATCACCTTGATCCGTACCGCGTCCTCATACCCCACCGTCATCGCACTCTCCCTCAAAAAACGTCCACGTCCTCCTATTCTTACCGCAGCCAGAGATAAGTGCCCTGTTATCCACAAACCCCACAAACTCGACCAAACCGACATACCACCTTTGGGGGAGAACCAAGTCCTTGGAAGGGAAACTTTTCCTCCCCTTTTCATCGTCCAATAAGCACACGAACGTAAGCCGCAGTCCAGAAACATCAGGGAGAGTCGTATCGTGGCCATAGGTGCTCCGCAGCAAAATTTCACCCCGTCGCGACCTGTCACCGAACCCACTCCCAGCCTTCGCCTTCAGCAACTTATCGACACCGGCACCGTCTACGTCGCCCAGAACCTGAGCCCCTCCCAGTTCACAACCCTGCAAGCCATCGCCAGCCGCATCCTCGTGCGCCACACTCCAAGGGACATCGCGGCCCACCTCGACGCCGCCCTCGCCACCGGCACCAGCGAAGCCTTCCCCTTCGCCTCGCAGCGCCCTCTCGCCTTCGACTACCAGCTCGGCCTCGACGAGCTCGACACCATCACCCGCACCCGCACCGGCTACGCCTTCGCCGAACTCTCCTCCGATATCCAGGACGCCATCCTCGGCCTCGTCACCACCCGCGACCTCACCTCCAGAAAACTCGATCTCGCTTTCTGGCTCGAAGAGCTCCACAGCAACGCCGCAACCGCTCTCTAGCTCGATTCACCAAAAAAATGGCGGCAGAGCAATCGCTCCACCGCCGTCGCATTGTTGACCACCCAAATGCGCCTCCGCTAGAAATCCAACCGCAGCGCCAACTGTCCCGTCCTGTTCCCCGCGTTCTCCGCTATCTGAGGCGCAGTCAATGCCCCAAACGTCGACGGACTGTCCACCACCGTTGCCGGCGGAGCAAAGTTCGTGTGGTTCAGCACATTCGTAAACGTCGACTCAAACCGCCCATGCACCTTCTCCGTAATCGCGAAGGTCTTCGCTAGTCCCATACTGACTGCCGCAGTCCCCGGTCCCTGCAATACTCCAACGCCGGCGTTCCCAAATCGCCCCGCTCCAACCGGGGTCGCAGAGAAGGCCGCAAGGTTGAAGTACTGCGCCCGCGACTGCCCCGCATAGTAGTGCGTCGACACCGCATCAGGCCTCAGAATCGCCCCACGGTTCGCCACATTCGTATTGGACTGGTCGTTCGTCTGCGGCTGTCCATTTAGCGTCGGGCACGAACCGTCCGGATTCGACGCCACCTGGCACCCGCCCGCACTGATACTCGGCGTCTCCCACGGACCCGTCTCCAGCAACGTGACGTTCGTCAGGTCCCAGCCGCCCAGCACCTTGTCCTTCCATCCGCCGCCCGTCATAAACGACCGCCCCACACCAAACGGCAGCTGATACACGCCCGTCAGCAGCATACGGTTGCGCCGTGTCCCCTCCACGTTCCCGTAGTCTTGCGACACATGGAACCGGTCGGCAATCGGGATCCCGTAGTTCACCTCACCTGCAAAGCTGCTAGGCGCGTCGCCCTGGTTGTCCGCCTCGTTCTTCGCCATCGTATAGTTCGCGTCGAACGTAAGCCCGTGCGCCATCCGCTGCGTCGCCTCCAACTCGATCGCGCCGTAATTCGCCTTCCCCGCATTGAACGTGCTGTAAAGCGTCGTCCAGTTCGGATAAGACGCCCGCGGATCGACGTACGGACTCGCCGCCGTCGTCGCATACGGGGTCGCACTCGCCGCAATCTGGTTCAGGTCCTCCGTCACACTTAACCAATACGTATGCATCCCCACATAGCTCGCGCGCAGCGACGTCGAAGCGCCGACCTGCCGCTCCACCGTCACACTCCACTGGTTCGACTGCGGATCGCGATAGTTCGGATCCACACCCTGGTCCAGACCCGCCCCCGCCATACTGCACCCCGACCACCGGCGGCGCAGTCTGCGGAAACTGAATCAGAGGATGCGTCCCACTCCCGTCCGTCACGTTCGCGTTCGAATACGTATGCAGGTTCGACGTAGGATTGCCGCTATTATTGAACGACAGCGGCCCCAGGTTCGTCATCGTATATATCCCAAACCCCGCCCGCACCACAGTCTTCGTATCGTTGAACGGCCGATACGCCACCGACACGCGCGGCTGGAAGTTCCCTTTATAGCTATTCCGGAGACTCTGCGGCAGCCCGTCCTGGCTCGCCGTCACATACTTCGTGCAAGGCAGCGCCGTGTGGTTCAGGTTGCACGCATTGAACGACTGCTGAAACGCCAGGTTTGAAGAGCCGAGGTTATTGCTCGCCAGATAACCAGCCAACTCGTCTGGCACCACAATCGAATTGTTCCTCTGGTCGAAGTTCGCCAGATTTCCCCCGTCTTCATGGAACCCCGGCAGTATCTGCCACCGCAGCCCATAGCTCAGCGTCAACCGGCTGTTGACCTGAAATTCGTCCTGCGCAAAAAGACTCCACTGCACCGCCGTTCCGCCAACGTCCGGGCTCGATACCGCAAAGAAGATCGTCGTCGGCGTACCCTCCAGAAGATCTCCAAACGCGTTCCCCGTAAACGTCGGCTGAAACGTGAACGATCCAAAGTCATCCGACGGCAGGAACAGCTCCACATCGAAGTACCGCACCCGCCGCGCATCGAGCCCGGCCTTCAGCGTGTGCTTGCCCAGCGTATACGTCACGTTGTCGCTGAACTGCATAGTCTCCGACTGCGTCACACCCGTCTTGTCCCGCCCAATCGGCGTAAAGCCGGTCCCCGAGCTGAAGTTGAACGTCGGGAACGCATGCGTCGTCGGGTGCTGACTGATGTCCACGCCCTGCAGATCTAACTGCTGCAGCGCGGCCGCACCCTCTATCGGAAACCCGACACTCGTAGTCACATTCGTAAACCCGAACCGAAATTCATTCAGCAGCTTTGCCGTGATCGTATACGTGTGCGAAGCCAGCAGACTCCGGTTGTGAATGCTGTCCGTGTCGTTCGGCAGCAGCGGGTTCGCATAGTCCGACGTAATGTTCTTCCGGCTGAACCGCGCATACACCGACTGCTTCGAGTTGATCGTCTGGTCCAAACGAATGTCCGCACCGTCCGTCCGCGCCGGCGTCGACTGAAAGTTCTCATAGTTGTAGCTGCTCTGCCCCGCCACATTCGGCAGCGGATAGTAGCTCAACAACGCCTTCGCCGTCGGAGTAATACTTGCCTGCGGAATCACGATGTCCGTCCCCAGTCCGCTCAGGTCGCCATTACGCTCAGCCTGCGTCGGCACCAGAAACTGCTCCGCCACCGCCGTCGTCCGCCGGTTCCCCTCATAGTCCACAAAGAAAAATGTCCGGTCATGCCCGCTGTACACGTGCGGTATGCTCAGCGGCCCGCTCAGCGACCCGCCAAACGTATTGAACTTCTTCGGCGCCTTCCCCACAAACCCATACGGACTCGCATCCAGCGCCTGGTTCTGCAGATACTCAAACAAGCTCCCATGAAACTTGTTCGTCCCGTTCTTGGTCGTGAACGTGACATCGCCCACCTGAGAAAACTCCGCGCTATTGTTGAACGCCGTCACCTTCACTCCCGAGATCCCCTCCTGCGACGGATATGCATCCTGCAGCGCGCCATTCTGCCTCACATTCGCCGTCGAGATCCCGTCCACCGAGAAATTCACCATCGCGGAACTCGCTCCGCCCAGCGCAATATTTCCCTGGCTATCCTGCTGCACATTCGGCGACAGCCCCAGTGCACCCAGCGGACTCGTCGTCGTCGCCCGGTTATTCAGTGGCAGCTGCGTCATCGCAATGTTGTCCTTCGAATCGCTGATCGCAGCATTCTCGCTGTTGATCTGGTCCGCGTTTGCGTTCACCTCGACCGTCGAACTCTGCGCCGCCACCTTCAGTACCGCCGTCAGCCGCACGTCCTGCCGCGCCGCTACCGTCACTCCGTTGATCTCCGTTTCGCTGAACCCACCGTGCTCGGCCCGTACGGTATACCGCCCGGCCTTAACGTTCTCCAGCGTAAAACTGCCGTCCGAATCCGTCTTAACCATTCGGTCCGTATTCTCATCAAGAGAGTGCAGAGTCACCTGCGCATCGGGAAGGATCGCCCCCGTATCGTCCTGCACCACTCCTCGCACACTTCCAAACGTCGACTGCCCAAATGCGGTCCCATGCACCAGCACTGCGACCACAAGAATCGTAAGCGCCATCACCCGCCACGCTGCACGTACACATTCACTGCCCACTTCAAAACGGTTCATTTTATCGCTCATGGATTGTCCAGTCTGTGTCCAGTTCAAACACCGGCCAGCAGACACATCACATCACTCAGCGAATAAAAGGGCCGTATCGTACCCATAAAGTTTTCGTACGGATCCCATAAAAAATTCGTAAGCTGCACCTCAAGTCGTGGGTCTTATCGACCCCCCAAACGTATATCTTGGATAACGCCTCCGAAAGCAGGAACGCATGTCGAATAGCTCCACCAGCAACCTCGCCGCTCGCCGCGGCTTCCTCAAGCCGGTCCCTCCTCGCCGCCCCAGCCATCGCCGCCCTAAACAACTTCGCCCCCGCCGAACTCCTGGCACAATCACCCGCGAAACCTGAGCGCAAACCGGCCGCCCCCGCCAAACCAGCCCTCACCCTCAACGTCCGCGACTACGGCGCCCTTGGCGACAGCACCACCAACGACACTGCAGCCATCCAGCAAACCATCGACCGCTGCGCCGTCCTCGGTGGCGGCGAAGTCCTCGTCCCCGCCGGCAACTACCTCACCGGGGCCCTCCAACTCCGCTCGCAAACGCTCCTCCGCCTCGCACCCGACGCGGTCCTCACCGGCACCGCCAACATGGACGACTACCCCGTCACCCAGGTCCGTTGGGAGGGCCGCTGGATCCCCGGCCACACGGCCCTCATCTACGCCTTCGACGCCCACGACACCGGCATCGTCGGCCCCGGCAAAATCATCGGCGCAGACTCCCTCGGCGGCCGTCCCCGCCCCGGCTCACCCCTCCGCCACCCGGCACTCATCGAGCCCATCAACTGCACCAACCTCCGCTTCGAAGACTTCTCCACCAGCTACCACCTCATGTGGTCCCTCCACCCCACGCTCTGCCAGAACGTCACCATCAAAAACCTCACCATCCGCTCCACCGGCGGCAACGGTGACGGCATCGACATCGACTCCTGCCAGCACGTCCTCATCGACCACTGCGACATCGCCACCGGCGACGACTGCATCTCCCTCAAATCCGGCCGCGGCGCCGAAGCCGTCTCGCAAATCGGCATTAACCCCGCCATCACCACCGAAGACGTCACCATCACCAACTGCACCTTCGCCGACGCCATCTTCGCCTGCATCGGCATCGGCAGCGAAACCTCCGGCGGCATCCGCAACGTCCGCATCAGCGACTGCAAGTTCACGCTCGCCAAGACCTTCGCCATCTACATCAAGTCCCGCCCTGGCCGCGGCGCCTTCATCGAAGACATCACCGCCACCAACCTCGAAGTCTCCGGCACCGCCGGCGGCTTCCTGCGCTTCAACATCCTCAACTCCGGCCTCATGGGCGAAGATCCGGTCCCCGGCGACGAAGGTATCCCCACCATCAAAAACTTCCGCTTCTCCAACATCCACGTCACCGATGTCCCTGTCCTCGTCGACGGCACCGGCATCCACCCGGCAAAACCTCTCGATGGCTTCTCCCTCGAAAACGTCACCGGCACCTGCGCCAAGGGCATCTTCCTCGCAAACGTCAAAAACGCCACCATCAAGAAAGTCGAAGTCTCCGGCTTCAAAGGCCCATTCCTCAGCATCGCCAACGTAACCGGAGCCGGCCTTGCCGGCGCTGCCACCATCGACCCACCCAAACTCCCCGACCCAGTCCCCACCCCCGCCACACCATACAAACTCCACTAAGCCTTCGCCTCCGATAGGCACAGGGCGCAATCATCCGCCCGGATGAATAGTCTTCTGCTGACTTACAGCCCTACCGTCCTCACTCTTCAAACTGCAAAGACAATCGTCGAGAGGATCGTCAATATTCCCAGCGAAAACAGCCCCTTGTGAAGGCCAACGATCATCAAAGCCGGATTCGGCTGAGCCTGTTCTCGGAATGAAAAATGCCGTCGCCAACCCCGCCGTCGCAACTCCGAAGCTGATCGCCATCTGCTGCATCGTGCTGCAATCGAGCTTGCGGCGCTGGTCTCCTCCTCGTTCGTATCCGCGTAGACCAGCGTGTTCATGCTCGTGTACTGCAGCGAAGTGAAAGCCCCGTAAAAAAACGCCAGCGCGACAATCACCCAAATCGGCGTATGGACTCCAATCGTCGCAAATAGAAGAAGCAGCACACCGATAATGATCGTATTTGTGATCAGCACTCCACGGTAGCCGAAGCGCGCCAGAAGGCGAAGCATTACCATATTCATGCTGATCGCCGCCAGCGCCTGCGGCATAATCAGTAGCCCCGACTGAATCGGTGTAAACCCCAGACCGACCTGGTAAAGAAGCGGCAGAAGAAAAGGCACTCCACCAATTCCCAGACGCGTGAACAAGCCGCCGCCAACCGCCGCGCGGAAGGTGCGAATCCGGAACAAGCTCAGTTGCAGCAGCGGAAACGAAGAGTCTTTGCATGAACCCAATAACCCGCAAGCAGCGTAAGCGACACCACCAGCAGCCCCGAAATCTCGCGCACGCCCAACGTATGCTCACCAAAGACCTCCAGCACATACGACAGCAGCGCGATCCCCGAGCCAAACAAAATCAGCCCCACAACATCCAGAGGATGCGTCACTTCTTCGCGATAATCCGGTAGATACAGATACACCAGAACCAGTCCCGCCAGCCCGATCGGGATATTCACAAAGAAGATGAACCGCCAATGAAGATAGCCCACGATCAGGCCGCCGGCGATCGGCCCAAGCATCGGGGCGACCAGCGCGGGTATCGAAACAAAGCTCATCGCGCGAAGCAGGCCCGACTTCGCGAACGTCCGCACCAGGGTCATCCTTCCCACCGGCACCATCATCGACCCGCCCATGCCCTGCAAAATTCGGCACGCAACCAGCACATCAATATTGGTGGAAATGCCGCAGAGAAACGACCCAAGCGTAAACAACCCGATTGCAGTGGCAAAGACCCGCCGCGTTCCAAACCGATCCGCCACCCATCCGCTGATCGGAATAAAAACCGCAAGGCTCAGCGTATAGCTCGCCAGCACCGCCTTCATGCTGAGAGGCGTTACGTGAAGGGCCGCTGAAATCGCAGGGACCGCTGTATTAAGAATCGTCGTATCCAGCGACTCCATAAAAAACGCGACCGCGACCAGCCACGGCAGCAAACGCTTGCTCGCTTCAGATGGGACTTGAAGGGGAGGGGCAACAATCGGCAGATTCGGAGAATTCATAAGAGACCCAGATGATGATTTGCGATCTGCCCGGACACACCCAGAGCTTTTTTTTGAAGCCACTATCAGTCAACGTTGGAAATCCGCAATTTATCGATAGCCGGTAAGGCTACCGCTTCTTCATCCTCAAACTCTGCCAGCTCCCATCCCTCGTCCAGCCGCCATCCACCGGCAGCGCCACCCCATTCACAAACCCACTCCGCTCCGGCTCGCCAGAAAAAGGATCGCCCGCGCAATGTCCTCGGGCGTTGCAAACCGCCCCATCGGATTCACCCCTTTAATGTCCGCATCGTTATAAGCACCACTCGCCGCCTGGTCCACAATATCCATCTCCGTCTTCACCCATCCCGGACACACCGCATTCACCCGCACCCCACGCCCGCCCCACTCCGCCGCCAGCGTCCTCGTCAGCCCAATCAACCCGTGCTTCGAAGCGTTATACGCCGACCGGTCCGACACCCCCACCAACCCTGCAATCGAAGCCACATTCACAATGCTCCCGCTCCTCTGCTCCAGCATCATCGCCCCAAACCCCTTCATCAGCAGAAACGGCGCTAGCAGGTTCACCTCCAGCACCCGCATAAACTTCTTCGCCTCCACCGCCTCCGCCGGAGCGATAAAGCTGATCCCCGCGTTATTCACCAGCACGTCCACCCGCCCCCACCGCTCGCGCACCACCTCAACGCCCCGCCGCACCACCGCCTCATCGGACAAGTCCCCCAGAACTTCCTCGACCTCCACCCCCGCGCCGCGCACAGCTGCCATCGTCGCCGTACAAGGCTGCATGTCCATCAGCAGCAACCCATACCCCGCCTCAGCCAGCACCTCCGCCGTCCTCCGTCCAATCCCCTGCGCCGCCCCGGTAACAATCGCGATTTTCATGCCTTCCAGACTAATTGACCCGTCCGCAAGTCACGGAAAACAGGGCAGACACCCCAAAGGGCCCCGAATTCTAGCTGTTTACCCAGCCGCCAGAACCCCACCTAAACCAGCGTTGACCCCGCCCCCGGAACACGGTACACTCATTAAGTTTGGCGCTGTAGCCCCTGTGTCTTTATCTCAAGGGTTGCAGGGACTCGCAGGCAGGGCCTTCTACACAGCTCCCGCCGGTTCGATTCAACGCCCCTTGCAGCACAATCTATTGGAAGAAAGCGGTCAGCGCTCTACCGCGCCACGCTTGAGGTTTTAGTCATGTACGCAGTCATCCGCACCGGCGGCAAGCAGTACCTGGTCTCCCCAGGCGAGAAGTTGAAGATCGAAACCACCGCCCACGAGAACGGCAAGCTCGAGTTCTCCGACGTCCTCGCCGTCAGCGGCGAAGCAGGCAAGTTCGAGTCTGACCTCACCGGAGCCAAGGTGCTCGCGTCAGTCGTCGGCGAAGGCCGTGGCGACAAGATCCTCGTCTTCAAGCTCAAGCGCAAGAAGCAGTACAAGAAGATGCAGGGACACCGCCAGAACTTCGTTGAGGTCAAGATCAACGAGATCATCGTCAAAGGCAAGTCCTTCAAGGAAGAAGCAGCGAAATAAGCAATCTTCCAGCAAGCGATTTTCAATATTCAATAAGCGCAAAGGCCCTTGAGGGCAGCGCGAAAGAGGCAATCGAATGGCACACAAAAAAGGTTTAGGTTCTTCTAAAAACGGCCGCGACTCAAACGCCCAGCGGCTCGGCGTCAAGGTATTCGGCGGTCAGACGATCCTCGGTGGAGGCATCATCGTCCGTCAGCGCGGCACACCGCTCAAGCCCGGCGCCAACGTCGGCCGCGGCAAGGACGATACCCTCTTCGCCAAGGTCGACGGCATCGTCCGCTTCCAGAACAAGGGCCAGCATGGCCGCTTCGTCAACGTCGACCCGGCCGAACTCACCTCAGTCCCGGTCTAACCAGACTTCAGTTGCACCCAAAAGCCCTGCAGAAGCAGGGCTTTTCTTGGTTAAGTCCCCCACGGAGAGCGGCAGGCATGGTGACAATGCCCGCATCGAAGCGTCCATCCTTGGGCACGACTTCCACAGCATTGTCGGCTCTACGGTCTAGTCCTACATCTCACCAGAGGTTCGAAGATGATGCGAGCGTTCGCCGGCATGGCTCTCTTCGCCCTTCTCTCCAGCCCGCTGTGCGCCCAACCCACCGCAGCCCCGCCCGACGCCGCCGCATTTGAGATCGCCGATGTCCACGTGGCCCCGCCTCGCAGATTTCCCTTCATGGACGGGGGCGCCCTTCGCGGTGACCGATACATCGTGCACCAGGCGACCATGGTCGACCTCATCGCCGCCGCCTACGGCCTGGATCCGAGCAACGTGCAGGGAGGCCCCATCTGGCTCGAAACCGACCGCTTCGACATCATCGCCAAGGCCCCACCCACGACCTCGAAAGACACAATCAAACTCATGCTTCGGTCCCTCCTCGCCGACAGATTCAAGCTCGTCGTTCACAACGGGAGCGCACCGATGCTGGCCTACGTGCTCTCGGTCGGAAAGGGCAAGCCGAAGCTCAAGGAAGCCGATGACTCAGGCAAGTCCGATTGTCAGTTTCAGGAGCCGCCGAAAGATCTCCCTCCCGGCACCGTCCCGTACATTGCCTTCTCCTGCCACAACACAACCATGGAGACATTTGCGAACGACCTGCACGAGTGGGCCGGCGGCTACCTGACCAATCCCGTGGTCGACTCCACCGGCCTCAAGGGGGCCTGGGACTTCGACATCAAGTGGACCGGCCGCGGCCAACTCTCAAAAGCCGGCGCCGATGGCATCTCCATCTTCGATGCCGTCGACAAACAACTCGGACTGAAGCTCGACCTGCAGACCGCACCCCGTCCCGTTCTTATCGTTGACAGCGTCAATCAGAAGCCAACCCCCAACCGGCCCGATCTCGAAAAAGTCCTCCCCACACCGCCACCGGCCCAATTTGAAGTGGTAACGATCAAGCCGAGCAAACCGGACACAGAGTCACGCGGCAGAATCAACGGCGATCAGGTCAACCTTCAGGCCACCAACCTCAAGTTCATGATCACCTTCGCCTGGGGCCTCAACCCCAACGATCCCGAGGAACTCGTCGGAGCGCCGAAATGGCTCGACACGGACAAATTCGACATCCTCGCAAAGGTCTCCAGCGACGTTCAAATGGATGCCGGGCCAAACGGCCCGCGCATAGCCATCGAAGACCTTCGCCAGATGCTACGCGCGATCTTGATCGAGCGCTTCAACATGCAGACCCACATAGAAGACCGGCCCGTCAACGCCTACACCCTCATCGCGGTCAACCCGAAGCTCAAAAGAGCAGATCCCCTTAGTCGGACCCAATGCAAAGAAGGCCCCGGCCCCGACGGAAAGGACCCAAGGATCGCGAACCCAGTCCTCAACCGTCTGCTAACCTGCCAGAACATGACCATGGCGCAGATTGGCGACGAGCTACAGCGCGTCGCAGCGGGATATATCTACAGCCCGGTCCTGGACGGCACTGGAATTAAAGGCTCATGGGACTTCACCCTGAGCTTCAGCTCCGCCGATCTCACCCAGACCCGTGCAGCGGGTAGCCCAGCTCCGGCATCAGACGGCTCATCAACAGCATCGACAGCATCCGACCCAAGCGGTGCCGTCTCCCTATTCGACGCGGTCAATCGGCAGCTCGGGCTTGAAGTTAGAGAAACAAAGACGCCCATCCCCAGTGCTCGTAATCGATCACATCGAAGAAAAGCCAACCGAAAACTAACGTCTGGAGGCCGCTCCAGCAAAACATGCCCTTTTGCGCGAGTCGACGGCATCGAAGCCTCCGCTGATCCGCTCTTCGAGCCCCGCGCAAATGTCTACCTTCTCTCCGGCAGACGACGCAGGGCCGCCCGACAGCAGTAGAGATCGTCAACGACCCCAAGGGGTATACAAAAAAAGAGGCCATGCCGAAAGCATCAAAAGGGCACGGCTTCAGCCGATCGTAAAAGCCATCACCGACCTCACCGGAAGGGCCGAACTTCAGCCCGATCGATCGTAAGAACCAACACCGGAAGGGCCGGGCTTCAGCCCGGCCGTAAACCCTGCGCCGAAAGGCGCTTCCGCTCTGCCGAAGGCCGGAGCGAAGCCCAAAGGGCGAAGCGACCCAATAATTGCCTTTGTTTTTGCTGTTGTTCTTGCCTTTGCATTTATTTTTCACGATTTTCCGCCCAAAAATCGCATGTCAAGCCCATAACCCATCTAACCCTTTACTTGTCAACAACATCCGCGTGGCATTTTAGTTACCTTCCAACCGCTATACTGGATATATAAATCGAGAAAGAGCGAAGCCCCGGACGCCCTCCGGGGCTAACTCTTTTGTTTGGAATACTTTGGCCGCAACCCCTTTATTATGACGATTTTGCAGACCTAACACATCCCGCAAACGATTGAATCTAAAGGAGTTTATGTGCAGGCAATAGGGGGGCCCGCGTGGCCCGAAGGGGAAGGCAGTTCACATCACAGAAAAGGCACTTACTTCTTAGGCCAGTACTCGTCCCGAAGCCGAGTCTGCCGCGTCTCCATCGGAACTGCGACGCCGTTGATGTAAACCTGCTTCACGCTGGTGCGCACGTCCAGCGGATCGCCGTCCGCAATCACGACATTCGCGATCTTGCCCACGTCGAGCGAGCCGAGCTTGTCGCCCAACCCAAACGCCTCCGCCGCGTTCAGCGTGATCGACTTCATCGCCTCGTCATACGGCAGCCCATACGCCACCGCAAACCCGGCCGAATAAGGCAGGTTGCGCGAGTTGCTCACGTTGTACGAAGCGAGGATGACCTTCACGCCGCGCTTCGCCAACTCGCCCGGCAGGCTGTAGACCGCGTCATATCGCTCATTCGCCTCAGGCAGATCAAAGATCGGCCCAACGATCACCGGCACGTGGTATGAGGCGATCTTGTCCAGCACGTCCTGTGCCCGAGTCACATGGCTCAGAATCACCTTCAGGTGAAACTCCTGGGCAAACGCCATCGCCGTCTCAACATCATGCCCGTCATAAACACCGAGCACCACCGGCTTCTCACCCTTGAGATAAGGAACCAGCGCCTCGTTCCGCAGGCTGTTCGAGCCCGCCGCGCCACGACCACCAGCCGCTGGAGCCGCCGCACTGTCATCGCTGGCCGCTGGCCTCGCCCGCCGCGCCATATACTCCTGCGCATCAATCAGTGCCTGCCGCATCTGAGAAATCTCACCCATGCGCGTCGAAGGATAGTGCCCCCCATTCCGGCCCAGCCGCCTCACCCCGTGCACCCCGCTTGGGGGCCTGTCCAAAATTCATCGCCAGCGCCACGTCCTTCACCATCAGCATCGAGTCGCGGTCGCGCCCGGCAAGCTGAATAAAGCTGTCCTGCCCCGGGATCGTGTCCGTATCGGCCGGCGCAACGATCGCGTTGGTGATCCCGTTGAAGCGAGTGATCGGAATATGCTCGCTCTCCGCGTGGAACGCATCATAGACATGCATCTGCGGAAAGATCTCATCGCTCGGCTCGACCGTATCATTCGTCATCCGGTCAGCAGCGATCTCCGACAACCCCAGCCGCGTCTCCGAATCGATCAGCCCCGGATAGACCGTCATCCCCTTCGCATCCACGATCGTCGCGCCCTTAGGCACCTTCACCGACGCTGCCGTTCCAACCCCCGAGATCTTCCCACCTTCGATCAACACCACACCGTTCTCGATCACGCCATGCGACACCGTCAGCACCTTGCCACCTGTAATCGCAATCGTCCCCGGTGCAGGCGTAACGTCCACCATCGGCGCCTGCGCCAACAAGGTGGCGGGGCCGAAAATCAACGAAACCGAAAGCGTCCAAAGCACAGCAGATCTATCCACAAACAAGTTCCTCAGCATTAGTTCTCTCCTCTCGTCGTCATCATCTTCACCCGCGCCAAACCCGCTGCCGTGCATCACGCCCGTAAAGTGCGTCGTGCCAAATCCCGGCAAACTGCTGTCGAAGAACAGATCGCCATCGATGTAAACCTTCTCTGCGCGCGCATAGGTTGAAAGCGGGTCCATGTTCCAGATCACGACATCGCCGTCCTTACCCACATCGAGCGAGCCGGTCTTGTCGTCAATCCCCATGATCCACGCCGGATTCAGCGTCACCATCGTGATCGCCTCGTCCTCCGTCGCTCCGCCATAGTGAACCATCTTGCCCGCCTCCTGGTTCAGCCGGCGAATATGGTCATTAGAGTCGCTCTTCAGCGCCACGCGAACGCCCTCGCGCATCGACATCACCGCGTTCCACGGAATGCCGTCCCACATCTCATACTTTCCGCCATACCAGTCCGTGAACGTCGCGATTGCCGGTTCCATCCGCGGCAATCTTGCCGCCGACCTTATACATCTCCAGCGCATGGTGAAATGCGCGGATCTTGTATCCGTACTCCTTCGCCATCGCCTCCTCGGTCAGGAACTCATCGGCCCGATAGCAGTGGATCTGCACCAGCAGCTTGCCCCGCAGAATGTCCGCCAGCGCCTCCAGCTTCAGGTCGCGATGCGGCGGCCGCGCGTCCTTATCGCCCTTCGCCACCTTCTCGTTGTACGCGTCCCATTCCCTGCGATAGACCTTAGCGTCCTCAAACGACTGCCGCATCACCTCGAAGTTGCCCATGCGAGTCGACGGCAACTGGTTCCTCGTGCCATAAACACGCTTGGGGTTCTCACCGCTTGCAAACTTGATCGATTGCGGCGCGTTAGGAAACAGCATCTCCTCCCGCGACAACCCAAACTTGTTCTTAATCACCACCGCCTGTCCACCGATCATGTTGGCCGACCCATGCAGCAGCAGCTCCGAGGTCACGCCGCCCGCCAGTGCCAGGTAGAGCGCCTTGTCCCGATTGTCGAAGGCGTCGATCATCATCATGCTCGGCGTAATCGGGCTCGTCGCCTCGTTCACATCGTCCCCCAGCGCCGAATGCGAGTGGGGGTCGATAATTCCCGGCGTCACATACTTGCCCGTCGCATCGACCACGGTCGCACCCGCCGGAGCGCTCACGGTCGCGCCGACCCCCGCGATCTTGCCGTTATGCAACCAAATGCTGCCGTGCTGGATCGTGCCGTGTGAGGCAGTCATCACAGTCGCGTTCTTGATAACGAGATCGGTGGGCGCGGTCGAGCTTTGGGCAGCACCAGCCAGTGTTCCTGCCACAGAAAGCACGAAAGCACCAGCGATCACAGACGCAGGCGCAAATCGACGAATAGAGGGACTCATCAGAGACTATCTCCTGAAGAAAGAGGCTAAAGGAATGCGTCGATAGTAGCATGCAGCTGCAGAAACAAGAAGCTGCAGCAAACTGTTAAGTACGCGTCATTCTTGCTGCCGGTCGCAGATGTTCTTCAGCAATGAACGCAGGACGCGTTGAAGCCAGAGACAGTCCCAACAGGCGCTATAGCGGAATATTTCCATGTTTCTTGGCAGGATTTTTTTCCCGCTTCGTCGCCAGCATATCCAGCGCAGAGTTCAGCCTCCGCCGCGTCTCGCTGGGCCGAATGACAGCGTCGATATACCCCCGCTCGGCTGCAACATACGGATTCGCAAACCGCTCCCGAAACTCCTCCACCTTCTCCTTGCGCGCCTCCGCCAGCACAGCCAGCTTCTCCTCTTCCGTAAACGCTTTGCCCTGCGGCCACATCGCCTCGGCTTGCCGCATCATGACATCCAACTCGCGCTTATAGACGATGTTTACCGCACCCTCCGGCCCCATCACGGCGATCTCTGCCGTCGGCCACGCCAAATTTAGATCCGTACGCAGATGCTTTGAACTCATCACGCAATACGCCCCGCCATAGGCCTTGCGCGTAATCACCGTCAGCTTCGGCACCGTCGCCTCGGCAAACGCATACAGCAGCTTCGCGCCATGTCGAATGATGCCCCCATGCTCCTGCTGTATCCCCGGCATAAATCCCGGCACATCTTCAAACGTAATCAACGGAATATTGAACGCATCGCAAAACCGCACAAACCGCGCACCCTTCACACTTGCGTTGATGTCCAGCACTCCAGCGAGAAACGCCGGCTGGTTCGCCACAATCCCCACCGTACGGCCCGCCATGCGAGCAAAGCCAACCACAATGTTTCGCGCAAAGTGCTCCTGCACTTGAAAGAAATATCCATCGTCCACCACGCGCGCGATCACATCAACCATGTCATACGGCTGGTTGCTCTCCGTCGGAATAATCGTGTCTAACGCAACATCGGCGCGGGTGGGATCGTCCTGCGTGGCCTTCCGCGGCGAACTATCAAGATTATTCGAAGGCAGAAAACTCAGCAACTCGCGCACCGTTGCCAGGCACTCCTGGTCATCATGCGCCATAAAGTGCGCCACGCCGGAGATCTCATTGTGCGTCACCGCTCCGCCCAGAGCATCTTTCGTCACGTCCTCATGCGTCACCGTCTTGATGACGTCCGGCCCGGTGACGAACATGTAACTGGTCTTCTCCGTCATCACAGTGAAGTCCGTAATTGCCGGCGAATACACCGCACCGCCAGCGCACGGCCCCATAATCGCAGAGATCTGTGGCACCACTCCGCTCGCCAGCGTATTGCGCAAAAAAATGTCCGTATACCCCGCCAGCGAAACCACGCCCTCCTGTATCCGCGCTCCGCCCGAATCGTTCAACCCGACCACAGGCGCGCCCACCCGCATCGCCATGTCCATGATCTTCACGATCTTGGCAGCGTTCGCCTCCGACAGCGATCCGCCAAACACGGTAAAGTCCTGCGCGAAACAGAACACCACGCGCCCATGCACTCGCCCATATCCCGTGATGAACCCGTCCCCGGGAACGCGCTGCTCCGCCATGCCAAAGTCTGTCGCCCGATGCGTAACAAACTTGTCCGTCTCCTCAAACGTACCCTCATCCAGAAGAAAATCGATCCGCTCCCGCGCCGAAAGCTTTCCCGCCTTGCGCTCTCTCTCCCGTCTCTCCGCCCCACCACCCTCTTCGGCGATGGCATGACGGGCCGCCAGCTCTGCAAGGTTGCGCTGGTGACTGTCGGGCTTTTCTGCGGAAACGGTGTTCTGAACGGGGCGCTCGGCTGTGGCCATAGAACGAGATTCTAGCAGCGCGTCCCATCTCCGGTCTGGCGCACGTCAAAATCCCGTCACACGGCAAAGTCGCTACAATCGACATCAAACAACGGCAGGAGCGTGCCGAAATGTTCAAGTCGAACAACTGTGTCGCCATTCATCTCGTAGACATCACCGCTGCGGAGAACTTCTACACCAACGTGATGAAATTCACCCTGTTGACCAGGTCCGAGGCATACCTCGAGTACGACACGGGGCACTTTCTCCTCTATGTAAACCGTGACTTGAACACACAACCGCCCATTCCAAGCTTTACCGTCAAAGACATAAGCGCGGCGAAGCAAGCGCTATTGGATAACGGCTGCATCATCCTCCGGGAAGACCGAAATTCGCTCTACTTCCGCGACCCATTTGGCATCACCTACGACGTAATCGAAGGCAAATAAAAAGCGAATATAATTGCTCCACACAGCCTGTGCCAATCCCCGCCCATCCCGACCGCTTCACCTACCTGCACAT
Source organism: uncultured Acidobacteriaceae bacterium (assembly GCA_963774835.1). GTDB lineage: Bacteria > Acidobacteriota > Terriglobia > Terriglobales > Acidobacteriaceae > Edaphobacter. The sequence continues at coordinate 22,675 of CAVZGS010000008.1, read as the reverse complement.
AGACCTGAACAGCTTCTTCGCATCGGTCGAGCAACAGCGCCACCCGGAATACCGCGGAAAGCCCCTCGCCGTCGTCCCTACCAAGGCCGACACCACCGTCTGCATCGCCGCCAGCTATGAAGCAAAGGCCTTCGGCATCAAAACCGGCACTCAGGTCGGCGAAGCCAAAAAGAAGTGCCCCGAAATCGTCCTCATCGAGGGCAGCCACACCGAGTATGCCAAATACTCCCACGCCATCACTGAAGCGGTTGACCTCGCCTGCCCCGTCTCCCATAACCCATCGATCGACGAGATGGTCTGCCAGCTCATGGGCCGCGAGCAGGAACCGCCCCGCGCCCGCAAGATCGCCCTCGATATCAAAGAGTCCATCTACAAGAATGTCGGCGAAGCCCTGCGCTGCTCCATCGGCATGGCCCCCAACCGCTACCTCGCAAAAATCGCCAGCGACATGCAAAAGCCCGACGGTCTCATCGGCCTTCTCCCCTCGCAACTTCCCCGGGCCATCGCCCACCTCGAACTACGCGACCTGCCCGGCATAGGCGCCCGCACCGAACTCCGCCTGAACAACAAAGGCATCACTACCATGGAGCAGCTCCTGGCACTCGATCACCACCAGATGGGCAAGCTCTTCGACTCCGTCTGGGGCAACCGCATGTACCACTGGCTCCGCGGCGCCCAAACCGAAGACGCATCAGGCAACAACGTCACCCAGGCCGAAGTCCAAAAGTCCCTCGGCCACTCCCACGTCCTCGCGCCCGAGCACCGCTCCCCCGAAGGCTCCTGGGCCGTCGCCCACAAGCTCCTCCACAAGGCCGCCATGCGCCTCCGCATGGAGCACTTCTACACCGGCTCCCTCGCCGTCACCATCCGCTACCAGCTCACCCGCGAACAGGCCGAACGCACAAAATCAAAGAAACACTACTCCGGCATCAAGCACTCCGGCTGGGGCATGGAGGCGCGCTTCCGCGACTGCCAGGACACCCTGACCCTGCTCGAAATTCTGCGCTCGCTCTGGTCGCAGCGCCCGCAGGGCCCCGAGTTCCAAAGGCCCTTCTTCGTCGGCATCACCATGCGCGACCTTATTCCCGAAGACGAACACCAGGCCGAGCTCTTCGCCGACCCCAACAACCGCGCCGACCTATCCGCCACCATGGACAAGCTCAACCTCAAGTACGGCCACACCACCCTCCATTTCGCCGGCATGCTTCCCGCCCGCGAATCCGCCCCCACCCGCATAGCCTTCACCCAAATCCCCGTCCAATACGGCGTCGACTATATGTAAGAGACCATTTAAGAACGGGGAGGCTACTCTAAAGGCTAAGATTTCGCCGAAGCAGCCACTCGTCTTCGGCGTTTTCAGTGAGAGTAATGTATCGAGCAAATTTCATCTTGTTCTCGATTAGAGGATCGTGAGCTGAAAGGTGGAAAGTTTTGACGACGCTACGAATTACTATTTCGTGGACCAGGGCTGCGAGGTTGAAGCTCATGCCACACATATGAGCGAACGTTTCGGGCTTCAACCCCGTCACGCCCTGTAGTCCGGCGTGAACGTTCCAACTCAATTGCCGGTAAAAACAAGCGTATATCTCCTGCATCTTGACATCCAAAAGCTTCACCCTTCTCGCCAGCGTCATCTCAGACCAGTGACTCAGCCGATCGAATGGCGTATTAGGCCAGAGACTCTCGATGTCAACTCGGATGCTTTCACATTGCCGATTGCACGGTCATAGGTCGCGATGACACATTGTTCAGACAGCGTATGAGAGAGAACGCTGTGAACTACACCCCTAACTTCGATTTCATCGAAAGCATCTGATGCAGGAAGCGGTCAAGAATACCGACTTTTTCTATTCAATTCTTAAGAGCATACTTTGGAGTGCCCATATCCGAGTATCCCACTCAGTCAACGCGAGCGCCCCCTATAATCCACCCTTCCACGTTGGACGACAGAAACCTACCTCATTTTCCCCGACCTAGGAACCCCTCCATGCCCACCGCAAAACTCCTCACCGACGCCGAAATCTCCGCCAACCCCCGCCTCCAGTCAGTCTTTGACGACATCCGCGCCACGCGAAAATCCGACTTCGTCAATAACTTCTGGCGGGCCCTCGCCAACCAACCGGAACTCCTCGAACGCACCTGGTCCAGCATCAAGCAGGTCATGATCGCGCCCGGGGCCCTCGACCCACTCACCAAAGAGCTCATCTACATCGCCGTCTCCACCATCAATAGCTGCAGCTACTGCATCCACTCCCACACCGCCGCGGCCCGAGCGAAAGGGCTCACCGACCACCAGCACGCCGAACTCCTCGCCGTCATCGGTATGGCCTCCCAGACCAACGCCCTCGCAACCGCACTGCAAATCCCCATCGATCCCGAATTTCTAATCGAATAGAAGAATGACCCGCCCCTACATCGGACGCCTCGCCCCAAGCCCCACCGGTCTGCTCCATCTCGGTCACGCCGCCACGTTCCATGCGGCCCACCAGCGGGCCCAAGCCGCTAAGGCAAACTCCTCCTCCGCATCGAAGACCTCGACACACAACGCTCAAAACCACACTTCACCGAAGCCATCCTCGAAGACCTCACATGGCTTGGCATCTCCTGGCACCCTCCCGTTCTCTACCAATCTCAACGCCTCCCGCTCTACCGCGAAGCCCTCAATCAACTCCTCATTACCGGACACATCTACCCCTGCCATTGCAGCCGCAAAGACCTCGCCGCCATGATGCACGCTCCTCACGAAGACAACGACGACGAACCCGTCTACCCAAGCATATGCCGCCCAGCCCTCGACGGGGCACCGCACAAAACACCCTTCCAGTCCAACATTAACTACCGCTTCCGCGTCCCCGACGGCCAAACGATCAACTTCGAAGACAAAAACCTCGGCCCACAGTCCTTCACCGCAGGCAAAGACTTCGGAGACTTCCTGGTCTGCCGGAAGGACGGTCTCCCCAGCTACCAGCTGGCATGTGTAGTCGACGACGCCGTCACCAACATCACCGAGGTAGTCCGCGGCCGCGACCTCCTCAAATCCACTGCCCGCCAACTCCTCCTCCAGCGCGCCCTCAATCTCGCCACGCCCACATACTTCCACACCCACCTCCTCACCGACGAGCATGGCATCCGCCTCGCCAAGCGCCACGACGCCCTCGCCATCCGCACTCTCCGCCAACAAGGCCTGTCTCCAGCGGAAGTCATCCAGATGGCGACCCGTCACATGACAACTGTCACCTCCGATTCCTGACGCCCGACACTACTGCCACCGCGCAAATCGGCCCATGATCTCTCTTGTAAGCAGAAAAAGGAGACCGATCATGCCGTTGAGCGCAATCGCCTACGAGACGGAACCAATCGCAGAGGCACCCGCGTTAGTGCCGCAGCGACCCATCGCCACGCTCACCAACATCACCAAGCGCTATGGCTCAACCGTCGCCCTCGACAACCTGAGCCTCTCGCTCCGGCCCGGCGAAGTCGTCGCTCTCCTCGGTCCCAACGGTGCAGGCAAATCTACCGCAGTCAAACTGCTCCTCGGCCTCATCGCCCCCACCTCCGGCGCCGCACGGGTCTTCGGCAGCGACCCCCGCGAAGCCACCACCCGCACCCGTGTCGGCGCCATGCTGCAAGTGGCACGCGTCACGGAAGCCCTCCGCGTCCGCGATCACCTCGACCTCTTCCGCAGCTACTATCCCCATCCACTCCCCATGCCAGAGGTCCTCCGCATCGCCCAGCTCCAGGGCCTCGAAGATCGCCTCTTCGGCCAACTCAGTGGTGGCCAGAAGCAGCGCGTCCTCTTCGCCCTCGCCATCTGCGGCGACCCCGACCTAATCTTCCTCGACGAGCCCACCGTCGGCCTTGACATCGAGTCCCGCCGCGCCCTCTGGCACCAGGTCCGCTGCATGTCCACCCAGGGAAAGACCGTTCTCCTCACCACCCACTACCTCGAAGAGGCTGACGCCCTCGCCCATCGCATCATCGTCATCAACAAGGGCCGCGTCATCAGCGAAGGAACTCCATCCGAGATCAAGCGCAACAGCGGAGATCGCACCATCCGCTGCCATACGGACCTCTCCAGAGAGTTCCTGATCACGCTCCCCAGCGTAACCAGTGTCGAGTTCAATGCAGGCGCAGTCGTCGTAACCGCAACCGAGGCAGAGACCGTACTCCGCGAGATGCTCCTGCGCGATGAAACTCTCAGCGGCCTCGAAGTCGCAAATCCCGCCCTCGAAGACGCCTTCCTCGCACTGACAAAAAATCAGTAGCCTCGAAGCCCGCTGCAAGCGACCCACTTAGTCAGGAGAAAAACATGGCAACCTCAGCAATCACTCATTCGCTACCAACAGCGACCGGCTCCGCGCACACCATTCGTATCTTCCGCAAGGAGACAAAATACGAGTTCCTCAAACTGCTGCGCACCAAATCGTTCTCGCTCTCCACTATCGGCTTTCCCGTCATGTTCTACGTGCTCTTCGGCATCGCAAACCGTAACGCCTACGCGGGCAACGTACATGTAGCGAAGTACATGCTCGGCAGCTACGCTTGTTTCGGTCTCATCGGCGCTGCGCTCTTCGGCATCGGTGTCGGCGTGGCCTCAGAGCTGGCCGCGGGCTGGTTGGAACTCAAGCGCGCCAGCCCAATGCCGGCCTCAGCATACCTCTTCGCGAAGTGTGCCTCCGCTGTTGCCTTCGGAATCATCATCGTCAGCATTCTCACCGCAGTCGCTACGACCCTCGGCGGCGTCTCCCTCTCGGCCACCGAACTGGTCAAAATGCTGGGTATGACGATCGTCGGCTCTATCAGCTTCGCCAGCATGGGTCTCCTGCTAGCCCAGCTCGTCCCGGCCAACGCTGCGCCCGCCATCGTCAACCTCATCTATCTGCCGATGTCCTTCCTCAGCGGCCTGTGGATGCCACTCCGCTTCATGCCGCATTGGCTGCAAGTCTTCGCGCCGGCACTGCCGACCTATCATCTCTCCCAGCTCATGCTCAGCATCTTCGGCTATCAAGACTCCATGTCCCTCGCTGCCCACTGGAACGCACTCATCGGCTTCACTCTCCTGATGCTCGGCCTCAGCTGGCTCATCTTCCATCGCAAAGAGCAGAACGCGTAACCTCAACCAAAGTTCAAACCTCCACGGAGTAAACTGCAGGGGCAATCATGAGCGCCACCGACACCATCCCGAAGAAGCCCCGCAGCGGTTGGGCCTACATCTGGCTTGCCTACGTCGGCTTCCTCTTTATCGACCCCATCCTGGAGCCAAGCCTGCGTCTATGGATTGCCACTATCGCCGTGTTCGCGGTCTTTCTCGGCATCTTCGTCGCCTACGTCCGCTCCACCGACGAAGGAAGTCAAGTTCGCTTCTGGATGATTGCCGCGATCTTCGTCCTCGGCCTGATCACCTTCCCCTGGAATCCGGGCGCATCCACATTTTTCGTCTACGCCGCCGCCTTCCTCCCCTTCGCCTTCAGGCTCACACGAGTCGTCCTCTCACTATTTTTCATCGAATCGCTCATCATCCTCGCGGAAGGCTACCTCTTCCACACCCGCGGACGCCTCTTCTATATCGAATGGCCCAACGTTCTCATCGCCATCTTTCTCGTCCTCATCATCGGCACCGGCAACATCTTCTTCGCACAGCAGAGGCGCGCCGATCACAAGCTCCGCCTCGCCCAGGAAGAAAACCTCGCCCTCGCCGCGGTGGCCGAACGCGAACGCATCGCCCGCGACCTTCACGACGTCCTCGGCCACACCTTATCGGTCATCGTGCTCAAAGCAGAGCTGGCCGGACGCCTCATCGAACGCGATCCGCAACGCGCCGCCCAGGAGATCGCCGACGTCGAAAGAACCGCTCGAACGGCCCTCAGCGAAGTACGCGAAGCTATCGGTGGCTACCGCTCCCAGGGCCTGCCCGCCGAAATGGAACTCGCCCGCAACACCCTCCAGGCAGCAGGCGTAACGCTGTCTTGCGAATCCCCTCTGCCCCAACTCCACGCCACGGAAGAGACTGTGCTCTGCCTGGCGGTTCGCGAAGCAGTCACAAACATCGTGCGCCACGCTCGGGCCACGCATTGCCGCATGCAATTCACCACCTCCCCTGACGGCTACCATTCGCTCCTCATCACCGATAACGGCTCCCACCCGAAGCTCCAGGAAGGCAACGGTCTTCGTGGCATGCGCGAGCGCGTCCAGTCTCTCGGCGGTCGTCTCTCCATCACCACTGACCCGGGCGTCTCCCTCCTCATCGAGCTCCCGCAAACGGTTGCGCCCCAGCTCAAGGCGTCCTGTGCATCTCTATGACCGCATCAAACGGATCCATCCGCGTCGTCCTCGCCGAAGACCAGACCATGGTCCTCGGCGCCCTCTCCGCGCTCCTCGAACTCGAACCCGACATCTCCGTCGTGGCCTGCGCCGCTAACGGTCGCGAGGCGCTCAACGCGGTCGCCAGCCTCACTCCCAACGTCCTCGTCACCGACATCGAGATGCCCATCATGACCGGCCTCGAACTCGCCGCCAGCCTGCGCACCAGCCATCCCGCCGTGCGCACCATCATCCTCACCACCTTCGCGCGCCCCGGCTATCTCCGCCGCGCACTCGACGCTGGCGCCCGCGGCTATCTGCTTAAAGACCGCCCCGCGGCCGAGCTTGCCGAAGCCGTACGCCGCGTCCACCGCGGTCTCCGCGTAGTCGACCCGGCACTGGCCACCGAAGCCTGGAACGCCGAGCTCGATCCCCTCACCGACCGCGAGCGCCAGATCCTGCAACGCGCCGGCGACGGCCGCAGCAGCACCGAGATCGCCGCCGAGCTTCACCTCTCCGAAGGCACCGTCCGCAACTATCTCTCCGAAGCCATCGCCAAACTAGGCGCCTCCAATCGCGTCGACGCCGCCCGCATCGCCCGCGCCAAAGGCTGGCTCTAGCCGGCAACAAAAAAGGCCGGCAAAGCGCGCCTTAGCGCTCCGCCGGCCCAATTCGTTACACCCAGCTATTGTTCGTCGAACGCATCGTCCGCATCGTACGGTCCGTTGCGCATCGCAGACATTACCGCCGCAAAGGACTTCATCTCATACTCATGCGGCGGAACATTGCCCGCGAGGTTCTTCACAAAATAGTCCCACCGCCGCCGCGTCATGTACTGCGAGGCCTCACCGTAACCATGCGCGACGTTCGGAATGATCAGAAGATCAAAGTCCTTGTTCGCCTTGATCAAAGCCTCGACCACAAGCAGCGTGTTATTCAGCGGCACGTTGTTGTCCATCGTCCCATGCGCCAACAAGAGATGCCCTTTAAGGTTCTTCACGAAGTTCTGATTGGCCTGGCTGTCGTAGTTCGATGTGCCGTCAGCGTTCTTCACCAGTAAGCCCGACCACTTCTCCGCCCAGTCGTCCTCATAGTCGCGTTGGTCGTGGTTGCCGCTCTCCGCAATCCCGACCTTGAAGAAGTCCGGATAGTGGAACATCGCCGCTGCCGTCGCATTGCCGCCGCCCGAATGTCCATACATGCCAACTTTATCGAGATCGATCCACGGATACTTCGCCGCCAGGTCCTTCATACCCGAAACCTGGTCCGGAATCGTGTTATCGCCCAGATTGCCGTAGTACGCCTCATGAAACTCCTTCGACCGCCACGGCGTTCCCATCCCATCGATACACACGACGATAAAACCAAGCTCCGCCAGCGACTGTGAATCTCCATGCGCTGCAGCAAAGCCTCGCCCTCCGCAAGAGCCAGTCTGCGGCCCCGGATAAACATGGTTCACAATCGGATATCTCTTTGAAGCATCGAAGTCCGTCGGCTTGAACATATAGCCATACAAGTCCGTCTTCCCGTCGCGTGCCTTCACGGTAATCGGCACCGGAGCGACCCAGCCCGCAGCCAACAGCTTCGTAATGTCCTGCTTCGCCACATCAACGACGACCTTGCCGGTGTCGTCCCTGACCACCGCCGTCTCTGGCTGCGTCGCAGTCGAGTACACGTCGACAAAGTACCGTCCATCAGGCGAGGGCGTAATCGCATGCGTCCGCATTCTCCGGCGTCAACAGCTTCATGCCTGACCCGTCGAACTTGATGCTGTAGTAGTGCTGGAAGTACGGATCGACCCCCGGCTCTTTTCCAACTCCAACGAAATAGATCGTCCGCGTACTCTCGTCCACATGCAGCACCTGCGTGACGTTCCCTTCACCATGCGTAATCTGGTTCTTCAACTTACCAGTCGCCATGTCGTAGAGATACATCTGCCCCCAGTTGTCCTTCTCGCTGAACCACAGCAGCTCATTCGTCTTCGACAGATACTTCCAGTTCACCTTGTCGTTGCCGCTCTCATAGAACTTCGCCGTAGTCTCGCCCATCACATCGCGCACATCGCCATTCGAGGCATCGGCAATCCGCATCCACTCCTGCTTATGGTCGCGCGAAGTCGAAACGAAGGCCAGATGAGTAGCGTCGTCGCTCCACTGCACATCGTCCCATCCACTCCCGCCGCGGCAGCTCACGTCATCGCATAGGGTCGACCGGTGCTGGTCTCGGCGGCATCTTCAGGCGAATCACCTTCCCCTTGTCCACTTCGATAATGACGCGCTCGATCATCGTCACGTCTTTATCGCCAACCAGCGGGTACTTCCACGCCTTCAAGGCTGGATGGCCATTGGTCACCGGGACCAGGTACATCTCGCCATCCTTGCGCTGGTCCTGCTGAAACGTCGCGATCTTCTTCGAATCCGGCGACCACACCAGAATCGGGTTGTCGCTCATCGTCCATCCCGCGTTGTCGGTCGCATAACCAAAGTCCTTCACGCCGTCCTTGGTCAGTTGCGTCTCCTTACCCGTCGCCAGATCGCGGACCCACAGGTTCCAGTCGCGAATAAACGCCGCCTTAGTCTTGTCCGGCGACAAGTCCGTGGCAGCACGCACCCTGCCACCCGGCTGCCCCGCCTCAACTGGCTTCGCTCCCGGAGCAATGATCTCCGTGCACACGCCCGCCCCGCTCAAGTCGCAGCGAAACGAACGCGATCCATTCCCCACAACGACCGTCTTGTCTCCATCGGAAAAAGCGATCTCCGAGATCACCAGATGGTGCGCGTCCGCCTTCATCTTTCCTGCCGTCGACGCGGTCAGCGCGGCCGCCAGCTTCTCCTGGTCGAACGCCGGCGTCTTCGTCCCCTTCACCGGATCGACCACCATAAACGTCACCCCGTCCGGCCCGCTGTCCCGATACCAGAACCGCCCGTCCCCCATCCACGTAGGGCGTGCCACGCCGTGATACACCAGCGAATTCACGTTGTACCCCATGAACTTCTCGGCCCGCGCATAATCCTCGGTCGTATACTGCCTCCCCTGCGCCACTCCGCTTACCGTAAGACAGCACCCAACAACAACTCCCGCAACCGCCGATAGCCTCTTGCCCACAGACATGCTCCGACCCTCCAAATGTCCACACTCTCGTTAAAGTGTATGAATGTTGCCTAGTCTACAGTTCACCACGCACTTCGCGATAGGTGCGATCGCCGCAAAACAGCCACCGCCGCAATCTAACCCTCACCGCCCCCGCGGCCTCCACAGCAGCCTGCCGCAGGATCCCCATCCACACCGGAGCATCGCTCGCCGCGACCCCCATCCTCAACACCAGCCGCCGAATCTGCCCTTCCTCGCAGTTCGCCGGATGCCGCTTCGTATAGCCAGTCTCCTCCAGCACCTCTGTCAGCAACGCCGTCAGCCGTTCCCCCTCACCCGCCACGGCTGCAGCAGACACCCCGCCTCGCGCAGAAACAACAGACTCACGCGACCGCACCAGCTCATACAGACAAACCGCCACAGCCTGTCCAAGATTCATCGACGGATGCCGTACCGCTTCATACTCCTCCATCGGAATCGTCAGCAACCAGTGGCAGTGGCTCAACTCATCGTTGCTCAGCCCCGTCTTCTCCGACCCGAAGAGCAGCGCGACTCGCCCGTCCTCTCGCGCCAGCGCTTCGCGAATCGTCCCAGCCGCGTCCCGCAACACATACAGCGGATGCTGCAGGGCCCTCTCGCCCACAGCCGTCGTCCCCACCACGAGCGTGCAATCCGCGACCGCGTCCGCCACGCTGTCAAATACCGACGCCCCCGTCAGCACCTCCGACGCGTCCACCGCAGACCGCGCCGTCTCGAACGGCACAGCATACTCATTCACGACCCGCAGATGCCGAAATCCAAAATCATGCATCGCTCGGGCCACCGCGCCAATATTGTTCGGATTACGCGCCCGCACCAGCACCACGACGACTCGATCGATCTCCGCACCCATCATCGTTCGATTCTAAGCGCGAAAAAAAGCGGCCGGCGAGACATCACCGGCCGCTCCATTCTTCTTACTCCAAACTACTACTTCTTTTCGTGACCCTCAGCATGCGGATGCGCCTGCGTATTCGCATTGTGCTTATCGTTATTGATCGATTTGCTGACGTTGTTCTGTCGCTGATTGATCTGCTGATGCTCCTGCGCCGTCAGATGGCCGCCGTTCGCGGCACGGTCGCCGCGGCCTGATGATTGATACTCGCCTCGCGGTTCTCGAGGTTAGCGGTTTCATGCGCAGTAAGCTGGCCGGACTGAACGCCCTGGCCAATACGCTGCTGCTGGTTCTCCGCGCGCACTCCAGGTCGCGAGAATGCCGCATTCTGCGGATGCCCGCCGTTCACCGAAGCAAAATTACTGCGATCGGCCCGCGCCATCTGCATATGGTTCTGCTGTTCAGCAGTAGCGGCGATATGATTTTCCCGTTCATAGGAAGCCTCCACTGCCGTCGGACGGGCCTGAATTCCCGCGCCACCGTTGAAGCTCGTACGAACACCAACATTCGTATTGATGACGGTCCTGTCGACATACGTATTCGTGATTACTGTTCGGTTCACGTTGACGACGGCGGTGTTATACGCAAAACTACCGCCAACCCAGCGTCCGCCGCCGAAGCCGACGCCGCCATATCCAAATCCATAGTTCACGCCGCCGTAGAAGCCCACATGCGGCCCCCAGTATCCAGCGTGGAACAAGTAAACACCACCGCCCCAGCCCCAGTAACCAGGCGTCCAGAGCAGCCCGACCTGCGGCGGCCGCACCCAGACGCCGGGAACCCAGTAATAGCCCGCATCGCCATAGGCCCAGTAACCCGGGTTCCAAAGATACCCGGCTCCAGGGCAAATTGGCTGCGTATAAACAGGAAGCACAGGCGGCGCAATCGTCACCGAAACAAAAACTCCGGCAAAAGACGCCGCAGGCAAGAGCGCAACGGCCGCGCCCACAAAAACTTTACGGACTAAATTAGAGAATCGCATTCGCCTACCTCTGGATTTGGCATCACGGCACTTCTGCCGCGGCCTTCATTTTGCCGAACGGCCCACATCAGACCGCCCGATCTTCTTCCTCCCGTACAGACACACAACCGGGACGGAAGTTCCGCACCCTTGTAAGGTAGGCCCCTCGAAAAACAACAATAATCCCCCAATGGTTGTACAACTTCCGCCCATCACGGCCAGAGCGCCCTACTATTGCCCTTGCCGGCCGAAAATCACCTCTCCGCCGAAATCATAGGCAACCCCGTCACTGGCCAATGGTCTCACCTGCGCCCCAACATTCAGCCCCAGGTCGACTCCCGCCGACGACGAAGCCGCCACGCCCACGTTCCATCCATCGACCAGAACCAGCGCCGCCTCGCCCTTCAGGTCAGCAGTAGCGGCCTCAATCGTTATCGTCTTGCTCTCATTCGGCACCAGCGACACATAATTATCGCTGTAATACACCGGCAGCACCCGTTCACCGGAGCGCTTCCTGCGCAACTGCAGATGCGCCATCAAAGCAATCTGCGTCCCCGGATTATGCAGCGTCACATCCACAAAGCTCTTGCCGGCAACATCGCGCCGCAGCGACCTTCGTCTCAAGCGTCACAGTTGGCAAGTCACCGAGCGCCTTCAGTTCGTCCTGATGCTCCGGCAGCGCCCGCCAATAAAAATTCTCCGAAACCAGCTTCCCAGCCGCGTCACGCAACTCCAACTTGACGAAGTGGACCACCGAAAGACCAGCAGGCCAGTCAACCACACCAAGGCTCGTCGCAACACTCGCCGCAGCTGACACATCAAAGTCATGCTGATAAGCCACGGAACCGTCGAGATTGTAGATCGAAAGTCGGGCGCGAGCGTTCTCCAAACCGCTATCTAAATTATTAATCACCTGAACATCGCCATCGCTCTCGTTCAACTGAATATGGACAGTCTCCGCGGCCTTCTTCACCGCAAACAAAGCAGAGTTCGGCTCAAGGTCATGGTGATAAAGCTGCCACACAAAGCTAGGCTGCGCCGGATTGCTCATCCACGTCAGAATCCCCGTAGTCGGATGAAACAGCTTGGCGTTCCTTCCCTCATACATCGCTCGAAACGCCTCATAGTTCGCCAGCTGCGACTTCCTTACAAAGTCCGCAAGGTTCGCCACCTTGCCATACCGCTCCGCAATCATCGCCGGATATTTGTCGCCCCCTTGCGCACCCTTGGCAAAATCATGCTCGGCCCAGTCATCGTTGATCGTCTCCCAGTCCTTCTCCGGCATCATCCCGCGTATCGACTCAATCGTTGGCACCGAAAGGCTCCCCACCTCTGTCTTGAACGCCTCATCAAACACATAAAACTCCCTTGGCGTCCTCCAGTGATACGGCCCATGCGAATTGACCCCCCGCCCATCGGCCGAGTTCGCCTGATACAACCGCGTAGGCTCCAGCTCCGCCATCAACGTCCGCAACGCATCATCAATCTCCTTCGGCGGATACCCCTCGTTCCGCGCACACCACAGCACGATCGAAGGATGATTGCGAAACCGCAGTATCTTCTCGCGAACGTTCGCCATGTACGTATCGAAGTCATCAGGGTCCGGCCCATCGTTCGGATTCGGCTGAAAAAACTCGTCCCACACCAGCAACCCGTACTTGTCGCAGAGCTCGTAAAAGTCCTCACTCGTACTCTGACCCACCCAGTTGCGAATCATATTCAGGTTCGCGACCTGATGCATCCGGATCTGCGCCTCCAGCCGCTCCCGTGGATTGCGCTTCATCGCCTCATCCAGACCCCAGTTTCCCCCGCGAATAAACACCCGCACGCCGTTCACCGAAATCGTCAGGTTCTCCGAGTCAGGCACCGAATAGCTGAACTTCCGAATCCCGAAACTCACGTCCCTGCTGTCCGACGCCTTCCCATCCACCTCAAAGCTCAGATGAAGCTGGTAAAGGTTCTGCGGCCCATACCCATTCGGCCACCACAGCCTTGGATTAGCCATATGCAGCGCCGCCGTAGTCTTACGGACCAAACGACACCACCTGCGAACTCTTCGGCGCGACCTCGACGCTCTGCTCAAACGAAACGTCCCCAAAGCTCCCCTTCAAGACGCCCTTCTGCGGCTCGTCCGTTACGTTCTCCACCCTCGCCTGAACAGAAACATCCGCCGTATCCACCTTCGGCAGCGGAAGATCCGTCGTCACCAGCGGGTCTTTGATGACCACCGGCCCACTCGCCGAAATAAACACCTTCTGCCATATCCCTGTATCCCGATCGCGAATCGCCGGGATCCAGTCCCACCCAATCGTCGAAAGAAACGTTGGCCCATCGATCGCGGTAATGCCGCCGTTCTTCCCCACCCCATCGCGAATCGTATGTTCATGCGGATCACCCGGATGCGGTTGCGGCGACACCAGCACCGCCAGCACCGCCTTCCTGCCCGCCTTCACGTCCTGCGAAATATCAAACACCCCCCGACTGAAGGCGCCCTTCATCGCGCCCACCTGTCGTCCATTCACCCAAACCTGCGCAGAAAAATTGATTCCCTCGAAATTCAGCCACACATGCTTGCCCGAATACGCCTTCGGAACACTGAAGACCGTCCGGTACCAATACGGCGTACGCGACAAGCTGTCAGGAATCTTGTCCGGCCGATTGTTCTCCCCATACAGCGGCTCCGGATAAACGCCGTTGTTGACCAGGCTCGTCAGCACCGTCCCCGGCACCGTAGCGGCGTACCAGCTTTGCGGCTTGTACTTCGCCGTCGCAATCGCCCCCCCGCCCTCCGGCACCTTCGCCGCGTCCTGCAACTGCCAGCCTGTGTCGATCGTCACGGGCAGCGGCACCGCAGGATTTGCTGCCAAAGCCAAACTGACCCGCCATCGTCACTCCTGCGGCAAGCACAAACCCCAACGCCCATCCACAAAATCTCATTCGCACTCGACCCACGCCTTCATCGATCTAATCGTCCCAACCAATCTCTCACGCAATACGCAGGGCCGTGGAAAAAACAAAGAAGCCTCTTTTCGAGGCGCGCAAACCAAGGCATCGTCCCTTCTAAACGAAGGCAAGCCAGCTTTGCAAAGATAAATATCCCCTCAAAACAAGTATGGAAAAGCTCGGGCGTTTTTCGGGAACAAAGGCCCCTCAATCGAGGGATCTGTGAGCTTTGAAAAAATTAGGTCATTATGTATACCTTTGCCATGCTCTTAGATTGGTTCACGGTCTTCGCTCTGGCTTACTGGGCAGTGGTCATAGGGGTTTTTACATGGGTAATTTGGTGCATACTGAGGATGCGAAATTAGTTACTTGTCTTGAGGGGATATTTACCTTTGCAAATTATTGGAATAAATGATCTTGCAAGGACTACCCGACCTCCATCTTCGAGGTAAAGATCCCTTGGAATGCCGGCCAGTACGTCCATATCAGAAACACCTCCAGCGCAGCACACACAAGCCCCGGCCCAATCCCCGAAGGCGCCAGCGTAACGTGAAACAACAGAATGTTCACAATAATCGGCCCCAGCAGAACCAACGCAACGGGAACATACCGCCCAACCACCAGCAGCAACCCGGCGATCACATACAGAATGCCGTGGAACGTCAGCCATCCATGCGTATACATGATCGTGACCAGCGTGCCTGCGTCGCCCGGAATCGGCTGCATCGGGATGAAATGAAAGAAATCGTTAAGTCCGAATATCAGAAAGGGAAGTCCAAGCAGAATGCGTGCAATAACAACGGCGATCTTCATAAACAGTCAGCTCCTCAGAAAGAATTGGTAGAAAACTCTCAGTGCATGCATAACTTGCGTCAGAAAGGGTGATTCGATAGCGTCGAGTATATGCCGAACGCAAACGCCTCAGGTGTAGTAATGTCGCTGGCGGGCAAAGTCGCCCTGATCACCGGCGGCTCCCGTGGAATCGGCGCGGCGACCGTTCGCCTCTTCCATCAGGCAGGTGCGAAGGTAGTCTTCAGCTACCAGTCCGCGGCGGCCGCAGGCCAATGCACTCGCGACAGAGTGCGGAGGCCCCGACCTCTGCCGCGCCATCCAGCAGCCGCTCTGCACCCCCGAAGATGGCCACGCCCTCGTCGCCGCCGCCGTCGCCATCTTCGGACGCCTCGACTGCGCCATCCTCAACCACGGCATCTGGCCCTCGCACGACGTCCCCATCGCCGAGATGACCACGACCCAGTGGCGAGCCACCCTCGGCACAAACCTCGACAGCGTCTTCGGCGTCGTCCGTGCAGCCGTAGCCCAAATGCAGTCCCAGCAGGCCTCCGGCACAACGCGCGGCCACATCGTCCTGGTCAGCTCCACCGCCGGCCAGCGCGGCGAGGCCTTCCACGCCGACTACGCCGCCAGCAAAGGCGCTCTCATCAGCCTGACCAAGGGCCTCTCCACCGAACTCATCGGCCAGGGAATCTACTGCAACTGCGTCGCCCCCGGCTGGGTCGGCACCGAGATGTCCGTGGCTGTCCTCAGCGACCCCGAAACGTCCAAAAAGCTGTTGTCGCTTATCCCACTCGGTCGTCCCGCCCACGTCGACGAGATCGCCGCTCCCATACTCTTTCTCTGCACCCCCTTCGCCGGCTTCATCTCCGGCGAGATCTTCAACGTGAACGGCGGCGCGGTACTCGTCGGCTGAACGGAGCTTGAATGAAGCAAGTCCTCATCCTCTGCATCACGATCGGCCTCCTCACCACCGCGCGGCCACTCGCCGGACAGGCCCGCGACATCCCCAGCGCTGCTCCCCCTCAGGCCAGCGGCCAGACGCAGGAGCAGCGCGGACGCAAGCTCCTCGACGAGATGCTCGAAGCCCTCGGCGGCGACGCCTGGCTCAACCGCCGCAACATCGTTCAGGACGGCCACATCGCCCGCTTCTTCCGCGGAGCGCCCACCGGCATCGTCATCGACTTCCACGTCACCCACCAGTTCCCCGGCCCCGGTCGCCCCGATGCCACCCGCATCGGCTTCCTCACCGACAAGAGCATCATCTTCCCCGGCAAAAAAATCGACGTCGTCCAGATCTGGATCAACAACACCGGCCACGAGGTCACCTTCAAAGGCAATGCCCCACTCCCCAGGGACCAGGTCGAAGACTATTTCCGCCGCCAGGACCACTCCATCGAGTCCATCTACCGCACCTGGCTCAAGGCCCCCGGCGTGGTCGTCATCGACGTAGGCAGTACCATGGTCGAGCGCCGCCTCACCGAACGGGTCACCATCCTCAGCGACAACAACGACGCCGTCACCCTCGACATCGACGCCCAGACCCACCTCCCCCGCCGCCGCACCTTCGAGTGGCGCAACACCGTCTTCAAAGACCACGACGAAGACGCCGAAGAGTACGATGATTACCACACCATCCAGGGCCTGCCCACCCCCTTCACCGTCACCCGCTACCACAACGGCGACATGGCCAGCCAGCTCTTCTACACCAAGGCCGAATACGACGTAGACCTTTCACCCGACACCTTCAACCCCGATGTCCTCCTCAAAAAGAAGCAATAAACCGAATTAGATCCGTCATCCTGAGCGCAGTGCAAATTAGGCCTGTCATCCTGAACGCAGTGAAGGATCCCCGTATTTCGTCTTTTTCTTTCTGCCAGCGGCCCTGAGGGGATACTCACCCACAAGGAAAATGCTCTAGGCCAATACACATCACGAAGGAGCCACACTCAATGAAACGCAAGTTCGACAACATCCTCGGCACCATCGGCAACACCCCTGTCGTCCGCATCAACAAGCTCGCCCCCGAAGGCATCAACCTCTTCGTCAAGATCGAAGCCTTCAACCCTCTGGGCTCCGTCAAAGACCGCCTCGCCCTCGGCGTAATCGAAGACGCTGAAAAGCGTGGCACCCTCAAGCCCGGCCAGACCGTCGTCGAAGCCACCAGCGGCAACACCGGCATCGGCCTCGCCATGGTCTGCGCGGCAAAGGGCTACCCCCTCGTCGTCACCATGGCCGAAACCTTCTCCATCGAGCGCCGCAAGCTAATGCGCTTCCTCGGAGCGAAGGTCATCATCACCCCCGGCCCCGCCCGCGGCACCGGCATGGTCAAAAAGGCCGAGGAACTCGCCGCAAAAAACGGCTGGTTCCTCACCCGCCAGTTCACCAACGAGGCCAACGCCGACTTCCACTCCCGCACCACCGCCCAGGAGATCCTCAGCGACTTCGAAGGCGACCCCCTCGACTTCTGGGTCACCGGCTTCGGCACCGGAGGCACCCTCAAAGGCGTCTCCCGCGTCCTCGCCGAAAAACGCCCCGACACCAAAATCGTCCTCTGCGAACCCGATGCCGCCCCCATGGTCTCAAGCGGCCTTCCCCAGCCCAACAATCCTGACGGAACCGCCTCCGCCAGCCATCCCTCCTGGACACCGCACCCCCAGCAGGGTTGGAGCCCCGACTTCATCCCCAAGCTCGCCCAGGACGCGATCGACACCCACCGCATCCACCAGGTGCCTCCGCATCACCAACCCTGAAGCCATGGCCCAAAGCCAGGCCCTCGCCAAAAAAGAAGGCATCTTTGTTGGCATCAGCTCAGGGGCCACCTTTGCTGGCGCCCTGAAGATCGCCGCCGAAGCCCCCAAGGGATCCACCATCCTCGCCATGCTGCCCGACACCGGCGAACGCTACCTCACCACTCCACTATTCGCCGACGTCCCCGTGGACATGACTCCCGAAGAAGTCGAAATCTCCAAATCCACCCCCAGCGCTCAACTTCCACCACCAGCGTAGTCGCATCTTCTAACCGCCTTTCGCCGGGTGACCCATCCTTCGCGTCCTTTGCGAAGGGTGGGTCATCGAACGAAGCGAAACCCCTTCTTCACCACACATAAGCATGCTCGCCCTCGCCGTTTATACTCATCCATGCCATGACCGACACGCCCAACTCCTCCCCCGACGAGCAACCAGCCGCGCCCAGCAGGACGATGGACATCCTCGAAATCATGTCCCTCCTGCCGCACCGCTACCCCTTCCTCCTTATCGACCGCGTCCTCGAGATGGAGCCGCGCAAGCGCATCGTCGCCATCAAGAACGTCACCATCAACGAGGAGTTTTTTCAAGGCCACTTCCCCGGCTACCCCATCATGCCCGGCGTCCTCATGGTCGAAGCCATCGCCCAAACCGGCGGCGCTCTTCTCCTCACCGAGATCCCCGACCGCGACTCCAAGCTTATGGTCTTCACCAGCATTGAGAACGCCCGCTTCCGCCGCCCCGTCACCCCCGGCGACCAGCTCCGTATCGAAGTTACCGTCGTGAACTGGCGCAGCCGTGCAGTGAAGATGGCGGGCAGCATCACCGTCGACGGCAAACTCGTCTGCGACGCCACCGTCATGTGCCAGGTCGTCCCCCGCGTCGCCCAAAAAGTCCAAGGCAAAGTCGAAGCCGGGGTCGAGACCGCAGAGTGAGCATCCACCCCACAGCGATCGTCGCGGAGGGCGCCCAGGGCCCCGCAAGCTGCAAAGTCGGCCCCTTCTGCACCATCGGCCCCAATGTCGTCCTCGGAGAAGACTGCGAACTCATCTCCCACGTCGTCCTCGAAGGCCTCTTGACGATGGGCAGCAAGAACCGCGTCTCCCCCTTCACCTGCATCGGCATCCCCCCGCATGGACCTCAAGTACGCCGGCGAACCCACCAGCGTCAAAATCGGCGACAACAACACCATCCGCGAGTGCGTCACCATCTCCCGAGGCACCACCGGCGGAGGCGGCCTCACCTCACTCGGCAACAATTGCCTCCTGATGGCCAGCGCCCACATCGGCCACGACTCCCACGTCGGCAGCAACTGCATCCTCGCCAACGCCGCCACCCTCGCCGGCCACGTCGTCGTTGAAGACTTCGCCGTCGTCGGCGCATTCAGCGCGGTCCACCAGTTCTGCCGCGTCGGCCGCCACGCCTACATCGGCGGCGGCACCATGGCCACGCAGGACGTCCTGCCCTTACTCCCTCACCTCCGCCGAGCGCAACAACCGCTCCTACGGCCTCAACAAAGTCGGCCTCCAGCGCCGCGGCTTCACCCCGGAGCAGATCAAACAACTCCGCCACGCCTACCGCCTCCTGCAATCGAGCAAACTCAACACCACCGACGCCCTCGCCGCCATGCGCGAAAAGATCACCTCCGGAGAATTTGGCGAACACGTAGCCTACTTCGCCGACTTCATCGCCAACAGCCAACGCGGCATCATCAAGTAGATCCGTCGCTATAACACTCTGTGCTATAGTAAAGGCCACGCTATCCGGATGCGCATCTTCGTCAACAGGCAATTCCGGAGGTTCGCAGTCGACAATGCAATCTCCGATGCCTCGCTTTGCAAAGCCATTCGCGAGATTTCAACTGGACTAGCTCATGCAAACTTGGGTGGCGGTATTTACAAACAGCGTATTGCACGCAAGGGACAGGGGAAATCGGGTGGTTTTCGCACGATCATTTTCTTCAAGGCGCACAAAACCGCTTTCTTTATCCTCGGATTTGCAAAGAACGCGCAGGACAATCTCGAACGGAATGAAATCGCGGGATTGAAGGATCTCGCTGGAAGGATGCTCAACTATGACGAAAAAACAATTGCCCTCGCGCTCAAAAAGGGCGCCTTCGAAGAAGTCATCTGCGAAGAAAACGTATCGTAGCCCGGTCTTCGCGGCTATCCATGAAACAGCCGAAGACCTTCATCACGCAGGAGTGATGGACAAATTGACCATGCGCCACTTCGACGTGATGTGCCTGACGCCCGTAAAGCCTCTTACTCCGCGTCAGATAGCCGGCATTCGCGAACACGAGATGGCCAGTCAGGCCGTCTTCGCTCGTTATATCGGAGTCTCCGTCAATCTCATCTCCCAGTGGGAGCGCGGCGAAAAGAAACCACAAGGCGCCTCCCTCAAATTGCTGACTCTGGTAAAAAAGAACGGTCTCGCGTCCGTCGCCTGACACGACTCCACCACTCGGTCGACCAGTCTTATACTTGCTCACATGAAGTGGTGCCTCTCAAGCATTCTCATGACGCTGGCCGTTCCACTCTTCGCGCAGACGGCGACCGCCAGCGTCCCATGAGACCACGCAAGCCTCTCTTCTCAGCACTCGCTCCACTCTTGTTCTCGCGCCCGCACTCGTTCACAATAGGGCCGGCGATCTCGTCTTCACGCTCACCGCCAACGACTTCGTCCTGACCGACGACGGAGTCCCGCAGAAACTCACGCTCGAGCAAGACACCGGCGGCGAGCCTTTGGCCCTCGTCGTCGTCATCGAAATCGGCGGGGCCGGCGCCCGCGAATTCAATAAATTCAGCTCCATCGCCCCACCGCTTGCCCCGATGCTCGCCTCTATCGTCGGCAACGTTCCCCACAAAGTCGCCGTTGTCGCCTTCGACAGTCAGCCCACCCTTCTCCAAAGCTTCACCGCCAATCTCGACTCCGCTGCCGACGTTATCGCTCGACCTAACGCCCGGCTGCTCCCGCCAGCATCACCTCGACAACTGCGCCTCGCCCGCTGGCCATCCACAATCTCGCCCTCGGCGACAACGGCGCCGCCATCCTCGACGCCCTCGCCTTCTCCGTCGACCTCCTCCGCAACCAGCCGCCCCAGTATCGCCGCGCCGTCCTCCTCATCAGCGAGACCCTCGACCGAGGCAGTCACCTCACGCTCGAAGATGCCCTCCGCGCCATCAGCGACACCAACACCGTCATCTACAGCATCGGCTACTCCACTGGAAAGTCCGAAGCGGCCCACTACGCCGCCCGCGAACTTCCCACCCAGCCCGGCGGCCTGTGGATGGAGAACCACCATCCCAACCCTCCCAACGGCTGCATGGGAAAAGATCCCGACCCGGACCCCGACGCCACTCACAACAAGGCCATCCAGGCCTACGACTGTCTCACCCAGCTTGTCCCTCCGCTGGCCCTTGCCAAAATGGCCGCCATCGCCGCTACCGACGGTCTCAAGCGAAACGTCCCCGAAACCGTCGCCCATCTCACCGGCGGCGAATACTTCAAGCTCACCGACGCCAAGACCCTCGACCGCAGCCTCGCCACTATCTCCAACCACATTCCCAACCGCTACATACTCAGCTTCCAGCCGCAATCGCCGCACCCTGGCCTCCATGTCATCGGCCTGTCTCTGCCTGACTACTCGAAACTCGCAGTCACAGCGAGGACAAGCTACTGGGTCGATCCGGAAGTCACCTCCGCCAATCCACTCACCGACGCACACTGACCGTTCACGCGCCACTGAACGCATAACTCGACTCTTCAGGACTAATCCGACATGATCACTCTGCTAGGCCCCAGACTTAGAGCTACCGCACTGCTCGCCGCTCTCGCCTTCGTTCCATTCAACGCCCTCGCCCAAACCAACCCCACCCATCCGAGTAGCCATCGTCGGCCTCGTCCACGGCCACGTGCAAGGCTTCCTCCACAATCTCCCGTCCCACCCCGAGATCACCCTCGTCGGCATCTCCGAACCTGACGCCGCCCTGCGCCAGCACTACATCGACCGCACCCACCTCCCCGCGAACATCTTCTTCCCCACCGAAGCGGCCATGCTCCAAAGCACCCACCCACAGGCCATCCTCGTCTACACCTCCATCGCCAACCATCGCGCCGCCATCGAGCAAGCCGCCCCACTCCACATCGCCGCCATGGTAGAAAAGCCCCTCGCCACCACGGTCGAAGACGCCCTCGCCATCCAGCAGCTCGCGCAAAAATACAACGTCCCCGTCCTCACCAACTACGAGACCACCTGGTACAACTCGAACACCGCCGCCGCCAACCTCCTCGCCGACGGCAAGATCGGCGACCTGCGCAAGATCGTCGTCCACGACGGCCACCAGGGCCCCAAAGAGATCAACGTAGGCCCCGAGTTCCTCGCCTGGCTCACCGACCCCAAACAAAACGGCGGCGGCGCTCTCTTCGACTTCGGCTGTTACGGCGTCGACCTCGCCACCTGGATCATGCACGGCGAACTCCCCCTCACCGTCACCGCCGTCACCCTCCACATCAAACCCCAGATCTACCCCAACGTCGACGACGACAGCACCATCGTCCTCACCTACCCCCACGCCCAGGCCATCATCCAGGGCTCATGGAACTGGCCCTTCTCCCGCAAGGACATGGAGATCTACGGCGCCACCGGCTACGTCGACACCCTCTACGAAGACCACGACCCCGGCGCAAAGCTCCGCGTCCGCCTCACCGGTGAACCCTCCGAACACACCGAGACCGCACCCCCGCTCGCCCCACCGCAAAACGACGCCCTCAACTATCTGGCCGCGGTCCTCAACGGCAGCCTCAAGCCCCAACACGACCTGACCTCACTCGACACCAACGTCACCGTCGTCCGCGTCCTCGATGCCGCCCGCCGCTCCGCCCAAACCGGCCGCACCATAACCCTC
>CAVZGS010000007.1:0-10580 GCA_963774835.1 uncultured Acidobacteriaceae bacterium | reverse complement strand
GGGACTCGGTACGTTGATTGACGGTGTAGTAATGTGCCTAAATGCGAGCGTTTGGGCGAAGCATTAGGGTCGCGAGCCGACGGCACGGTGTTCATCGAAGAGACCGTATAATCGGGCCATGGACGCCGAGCCGCTAGGCAGCAATGTTTTGGTTGGGGTTGTGATGGGGAGCCGCAATGATTATGCGGTGATGCGCGGCACCGTTGAAGTGTTGAAGGAGTTTGGCGTTGCACACGAGGTGCGGGTGGTTTCGGCACACCGGACACCCGATCTGCTGTTCGAGTATGCGGAGACGGCTGTCGGTCGCGGCCTGCGAGTGATCATTGCGGGAGCAGGTGGAGCGGCGCATCTGCCAGGGATGATTGCGGCCAAGACTGTGGTGCCAGTACTCGGCGTACCGATACCGGCGACGGCCCTGCAGGGGATGGATTCGCTGTTGAGCATCGTGCAGATGCCGAAGGGCATTCCAGTGGGAACCCTGGCGATTGGCGCTTCAGGAGCAATGAATGCCGGGCTTCTGGCTGTTGCGATGCTCGCCACAACAGATGCTGCGTTGCAGAAGAAGCTGGTTTCGTGGCGTGCTGCACGGCGGGACGAGGTCCTGGCGCAGGTCGTCGGCGAAGATGAGGTCGGCGCGTGAGTTCTTCGACCGCGAAGCCGATTTTGCCGGGCGCAACGATTGGGATCTTTGGTGGAGGGCAGTTGGGCCGGATGACGGCGATGGCGGCCCGTGGCATGGGATATCGCATCCTGGTGCTCGATCCTGATCCGGCTTGTCCTGCGCGGTTTGTGGTGGATGGATGCATCGAGGCCGGGTGGGACGATTCGCGGGAGGCCGCGAACCTTGCGCGTGGATGCGATGTGGTGACGCTGGAGATTGAACAGATTTCACCCGGGAGCATGGAGGCGGCGGCCAGCTATGCGCCGGTCAGGCCAAGTGGGGCCATACTTGCGGTGATTCAGGACAGAATTGAACAGAAGGATTGGCTGCGGAGGAATGGGTTCCCTGTGGGGGAGTATCGAGCAGTAAGATCGCTGGACGAACTGCGCGTGGCGGTGGGCGCGTTAGGCGGCAAGTGTTTTTGCAAGAGTGCAACGGGTGGCTACGACGGACGCGGGCAAGGTAAAGTTGGATTTGCGAAGGGCGCTGTCGTCGAAGACGAGATCGGGGGGGCATGGGAGGCGCTCGGCGAGCGGGCCGGCGTGGCGGAGAAGGCCGTCGAGCTGGAGCGGGAGATTTCGGTGCTGGTGGCGCGTACTCCAAGCGGTGAGGTGAAGGTGTATCCGCCGGCGTGGAACCACCACGAAGAACAGATATTGGCGTGGAGCGTCATTCCGGCGCCGATCCCGAGCGCAATGGAGGTCGAGGCGCGAAAGATCGCAGAGGAGATCTCCGACACGTTTCAATTGGAAGGTGTACTGGCGGTAGAGATGTTCTGCACGACCGACGGAAGGCTGTTGGTGAATGAGCTGGCTCCACGACCGCACAACAGCTATCACGCAAGTGTGCGGGCCTGCGTGACGGGTCAGTTCGAACAGTTGGTGCGGGCGGTTTGCGACTTGCCACTGGGAGAAGTAGAGGTCGTACGGCCGGCCGCCATTGCAAACCTGCTGGGCGACCTGTGGCTCTCTCCCGATGGTTCTCCGCGAGAGCCGAGATTTGATAAAGCGCTCGCGGTGCCCGGGGTGAGACTGCATTTGTATGAGAAGCATAAGCCGCGTAGAGGGCGGAAGATGGGACACCTGTCTGCGGTGGGTGGGACGCCGGATGAAGCGGTGGCGTTGGTGTTGCGGGCGAAGGCGTTGCTTTAGAAGCGCCGTTTTGGAACAGAAAAGCGAGGCAGGCTTGAATCAAGCTTGCCTCGCTTTTGTTGCTTAAAACGTGTCGAATTATCCGATATCTTCGGACCAGTTTTCGAGGTAGGCCTTGAAGTCGGACATGAATTTGCCGGCATCGGCTCCATCGACGATGCGGTGATCGAAGCCGAGGGTGAACCGCTGAATTGAGCGGATCGCAATGGAGTCGTTGCCGTCTTTGTCGGTGATGACTTCGGCTTCCTTGTTCAGGCCGCCGATGCCGAGGATCGCACTCTGTGGCTGGTTGATGATTGGAGTCCCAAACTGTTCACCGAAGATGCCGGAGTTGGTCAGCGTGAAGGTGCCACCAGAGATCTCGTCCGGAGCCAGCTTCTTGCCGCGTGCGCGGTCGGCCACATCGACGATCGCACGAGCGATACCCAGGAAGTTCTTTTCCTCCGTCTGTTTTATGACCGGGACGATTAGGCCCCAGTCGAGCGCGACCGCGATGCCGATGTTAATGTTCTTGTTGTAGCGGATGGCGTCGCCTTCGATCGATCCATTGACGATGGGATGCTTACGCAGTGCAACAATGGCAGCGCGGGTGATGAAGGGCATATATGTCAGCTTGACGCCGTTACGCTGCTCGTATTTGGACTTCTCCTTCTCGCGAATCTTGACGATGCGGGTCATATCCACCTTGAATACAGTGTGGACATGGGGACTGGTGCGCTTGGATTCGACCATGCGTTGCGCGATGATCGAGCGCATCTTCGACATTGGGACGAGCTCGCCGGGCTGCGGCTGGGGCGCGGCAGGCTTGGCGGCAGCCGCCGGGGCTGGAGCAGAAGCCGTGGGGGCCGCGGCGACTGGTTTTGGTCCCTGCTCGAGGTGGCTGACGATGTCCGTCTTTGTGATGCGACCGGACGCACCAGTACCAGGGACCTGAGATAAGTCCACGTTATTGTCCTTCGCAATCTTGCGGACAAGAGGCGAAGAGCGGACGCGCTCGCCCTCCGGCGCTTTGGTTGTAGCCGAAGGTGCAGCGGCAGGTGCGGCAGCTACAGGCGGAGACGCTTTAAGCGCGGCTGCTGCCGGAGCCGTCTTACCGGCAGCGTCTCCTATCACGGCGACGACAGTGTTGATCGTAACGGTTGCACCCTCAGGGACCTTGATCTCGGAGAGCACACCGGCGACAGGCGACGGAATCTCCGCGTCGACTTTATCGGTGGAGATTTCAAAGATGGGCTCGTCGCGCTGAACGGTGTCGCCAACTTTTTTGAGCCACTTGGTTATCGTCCCCTCGGTGATGGACTCGCCCATCTGCGGCATCAGGCACCTCTGTGCCGGGACCACCAGTCGTGGGGGGATTGCCCTGCGTGGCGGCTGCTGTGTCCACAGCCGCAGGGGTGACGGTGTCCGCGGCGGGTGTTGCTGCGGTCTCGGCCTTTGCTAGCGAAGCCGCCGGCGCCGATGCCGATGCCGAACCGGCCTCGTCGATGGAGCAGACGACGGTGTTGATCTGGACTGTAGTGCCCTCGGCGACTTTGATCTCTTTCAAGGTGCCTGCGGCAGGCGAAGGTATTTCGGCATCTACCTTGTCGGTAGAGATCTCAAAGAGCGGCTCGTCACGCTGGGCCGTGTCGCCGGGCTTTTTGAGCCACTTGGTGATGGTGCCTTCGGTGATGGATTCGCCCATCTGGGGCATGACTACGTCGGTCGGCATTGACTTTTCTTCTCCCTCAAATACAGTTGCGACGGCAAAAACCCGGCCCGCTCCAGTCGGGTCAGCCGTGGAGCACACGCTCTGCGATTATACGGCGGTCGTGCGATTGCCCGCCCAAGCAGTGCGGTAAGCGAACGCATGGCAACGGAGACGCTCAGACGCGCGCGGCCAGCAGTTGATCGACGGACTCGCACCACAACATCTGGCGTTCGAAGACCCGTCCGAAGTTCCGCGCCGTCGCGTTAAGTGCCAGCTCCATGGTTGGCTGACGAACGGAGTTGGCTTCGAGTTCCAGGCTGGTGACCTGTCGGTCCGTAATCCCACAAGGGACGATCCATTCAAAGTCCCGCAGGTCCGTCGTTACATTGAGCGCGAAGCCGTGGGACGTCACTCCCTGTGAAACGTGGACTCCGATGGCGGCGATCTTCTTCTCGCGGACACTGCCTCCGGCCATCGTCCACACACCAGTAAGTCTGCAGATACGCTGGGTCATCACGCCGAAGTCGCCACAAGTGCGAATAAGCGCCTCTTCAAGCATGCGAACATAATCCACCGGGCCAAGGTAAGGGCCCTTTTTTCCGGGAAGGTCGCCGCGCAGATCGATGATGGGATACCCGATGAGCTGGCCCGGCCCATGGTAGGTCACATCTCCGCCGCGATTGACCTCGTGCAGTTCGACTCCGCTCCGTGCCAGCAGTTCATCGTTGGCGAGAACGTTGGAACGATGCGCATTGCGGCCAAGCGTCAAGACGGGCGGATGCTCCACCAGGAGCAGTGTGTCGCCGATTAGGTCCTTCTTGCGCGCAGCAATGACCTGCTCCTGGATAACCATGGCTTCGGCATACGGAACGCGACCGAGATGGACGAGGTTGATATGCATCAAAAAGCGTTACTAATTACCCAGTCTGAGATGAAAACAGCCGGGCCTGAGAACTCGGCTGTAATTCGTGGTTTCAAATACTAGACATTCACTGCCATGCCTTCAACGCTGGAGAAGCCGTCGAGCAGCGCTTCGGCCACCGTCGGGTGTGCGTGAATCGTGAACATCATCTCCTCGATGGTTGCTTCAAGCTCGATCGCGGTGACTGCCTCGGCGATGATCTCCGTCGCATAAGGCCCGATGACGTGGACACCAAGGCACCTCGCCATACTTCGCGTCCGCGACCACCTTTACAAAACCGTCATGCGCATCGACGATCGTCGCCTTCGAGTTGCCGACGAACGGAAACTTGCCGATCTTCACCTGGAAGCCCTTTTCCTTGGCCTGGGCCTCCGTCAGGCCGACACTGGCGATCTGTGGATCGGTGTAGGTGCAACCCGGAATGCGGGTGCGATTGACGGCCTTGGCATATCGGCCCGCAATGCGAGCCGCAACCACCAGTCCGGCCATGCTGCCAACGTGTGCAAGCTGCGGCAGGCCAGCGACGATGTCGCCGATCGCGTAGATGCCGGGCTCGGTTGTCTCCATCCACTCATTGGTGAGGATGAAGCCGCGGTCCGGCGTGATCTTCACTTTGTCCAGACCCACATCGTACGTGCGTGGCGCGCGACCGACCGCCACCAGCACCTTCTCCGCCTGTTTGGTCTGGGTCTTACCATTCGAATCAATGAAAGAAACGAGTACGCCGTCCTTGTTCTTCTCAATCTTGGTGTCTTTTACCGACAGATTGACGTCGATCCCGCGCTTCTTGAAGAGGCGTAGCAACTCCTTGCTGACGTCCTCGTCCTCTGCAGGGCCAGTGCGCGGCAGCATCTCGAGGACCGTCACCTCTGCACCGAAGCTCTTGAAGATCGACGCAAACTCGACCCCAACCGCACCCGAACCGATCACCACCAGCGACTTTGGCGCCTGGTCGATCTTCAGGATCTCGTAGTTCGTAAGAATAGTGTCGTCCGGCTGGTAGTCGGGCAGCATACGCGCATCGGAGCCAGTCGCCAGAACTACTTTCTTAGCTTTGACCGTCTCAGTCTTGCCATCTGCGGTCTTCACCTCAACGGTGTGGACACCGTCCTTCGCCGGGCCGGCCAGGCGGCCGTAACCCTTGATGGCATTGATCTTGTTCTTCTTCATCAGGAAGTCGAGACCCTTGACGTGACGGCCGATCACGTCGTCCTTGCGCGCCAATAGGCCCTTCCAGTTCAGGGTCGGCGTCACGCCATCGATGCCGTACCGTTCGGCATGCTTCAGATGGTCCCACAGCTCGGCCGAAAACAGCATCGCCTTGGTCGGAATGCAGCCCCAAAGCAGGCAAGTTCCGCCGAGACGGTCATTTGCATCGATCAGCGCGGCCTTCAGGCCGTACTGCGAAGCGCGGATCGCGCAGGTATAACCGGCCGGGCCGCCGCCAAGCACTACTACATCAAAAATCGTATCTGCCAAGGGAATCTCCGTTTATCTGAACCAATACACCCATCTTATTCGATTCCGCGACGACGGATAAGATTCTCAGCCGGGCCGTTGACACCACAAACGGGCCCCGCTGAGGAGGGTCGGGATCCAAAGCTAAAACCTAAGAGTTCCAATCATCCGTTCATCGAGACTGTCATCATGCCAAGATGCCAGCATTTCTGCGATCATTTATCGTTAGCAGTATGAATGGCAGGAACCGAAACCGCGCATGGGCATGGCTACTCTGCGTGTTGCTGTTCTGGCTTACGGCGAATCCGCCACATTGCGATCTGTGTGATGGCGTTTCCTTCACAGTCGCGGCGGGGCACCACTCCGCCCTCAAGCACTCTCATCCGGTCGCGCCTGATAACTGTAACGGGATCTGCACGTGTTGCGGATTCTACGGCCTTCCGAATGTCGATCAGGCCCTTATTCCCTTGAACGTCGAACTCGCAGGTGTTGCGCCTGAATTGCCTCGTCCTGCTTTCGCGCCGCGCTCTACGATATTCCGGCCGCCACGCATCGTCGCCTCCTAGCTCACCGCCCTCCCCTTGGCGCGGATCGAATCAGCATTGAACCTGGAGACTTAGTATGCGTGCAATCGCGTTCACGCTCGCCGGAGCGTACATTTTCCTGTGGTGCTGCCTACCTGTTTTTGGGCAGACGGCCCAGAATAATCCTTCCACCCACCTAATCAAACCTTCGACCGATTCGGACGATCCGGTCGCCATCCTGGAAGTGGGAGCGTCCACCAACTGGAACTTCAGCGGAGGCGCCGCTACGTTCGCGCCGAACGTTGCCGCAGAGTGTACCCCTATCGAGAACTGGCTTGAACTGGAGGCTGGAGTGTCGCCCTTTTACACTCGGAACTCGACGGAATGGGACACAGATTTTCTCTTCAAAAAGCCCTGGGCACTCTCCAGGAAGGCAGAGTTCATGCTCGGCGTGGGGCCGCAATGGGCTCACCTAAAACAAAGCGGGAAAACAACAGATTCCTTCGCCGCAGAGTTGGCCGGAGACTTCATGTTCTGGCCAACAGGAAGGCACCGCTTTGGATGGTACCTGGAGCCAGCCTATGATTACAGTTTTGCTGGCGGTCATCAGCAGTCGATTGGCATGTCTGCCGGTTTACTCATCGGCATCCGGTGAACGATCGGGGGAATGGGGGGGACGGTTTCAATAATTCACCTGGCCTAATCCATTCACGAGGTTGAGAGAGTGTAGTTAGGACTGAATCATCGCTTCCATCAACGCAACGGCCATGGCGTTGGCGGGCGTAGCGATTCCATGCTTCCGTCCCAACCGGACGATCACGCCGTTCCGCGCATCAATTTCGACAGGCCTGCCCGCCTGTCGATCGGCAAGCATGGAGTTGATCGAATCCGCTGGAGCAGTGCGCTGGGCCGCCAGCACGAGGTCTGCAACATTCTCTTCCAGATGGGCCCCTTCGGCCCGCGCAACCGCAGCACACTCGCGAATGATCTGGACTGCCACCTCTCCCATGGCCTCCCCTCGCACGATGCCTGCAGGTTGCAGCACCAACGCGGACAGAACGCCCGCCGAATTGAAACAGAGCTTTCGCCAAACGACGCTCAGAAAATCGGGCACGACCGAAGCGTCTGCCGTCGTTCTCGCAAACAGCCCTACAAAGTCGCGGCCCAGAGGGTTGTCTGGCACCTTCAAGTGCATCACTCCACGCTGCCGGCACCTTGTCGGGCGCCTGACGTTCGGCTGGACAGTCCACCATAACGGGCAGGATCCTCTCCATTGCCAGGTATGGCGCGAAGCGCTCGCGATGTTCGACGCCATTTTGCAGCACCGCGACTGGCGCACCATTCGAGCAGAGGCGTTCCAGCCACTTGGCCGCCCCAGCGACGTCGTAGGCCTTCGTAGCGACGATCACCCAATCCACCTCAAACGCCTCGTTTGGGTCGGTCACAAAGGTCGCATGGGCAACCTGCACGGCGCCCTCGGGGGCCTCGACGGTAAGCCCGGACATCGAACGCCTGGTGCACAGGAGCAGCTCATGCCCGCCTGCCTGCTGCAATAACGCGGCCGTCACCCCTCCGATCGCCCCGACTCCAACAATTGCGATTCGCGCCATGCGATGACCCTTGGATTCCTTCTAGCCCAGCACTTTGGCTGCGTCCTTCGCGAAGTACGTCACAATAAAATCCGCACCCGCCCGTCGGATCGATAGCAGCGACTCCATCATCGCGCGTTCCGGCTCCAGCCAACCGCGCTGAAACGCCGCCTGCAGCATGGAGTATTCACCCGACACCTGGTACGCGCCCATTGGCAGGTCATACCGCTCCCGCGCCGCGCGAATCACATCCAGATACGGCATCGCAGGCTTCATCAGCAGCATGTCCGCGCCCTCGGCGATGTCCTGGTCGATCTCGCGCATCGCCTCGCGAAGGTTCGCCCCGTCCATCTGATAACTTCGCCGGTCACCGAACTGCGGAGCAGAGTCTGCGGCCTCACGGAACGGTCCATAGAACGCCGACGCAAACTTGGACGCGTAACTCATCACCGGAACCTGCTCGTGTCCACCTGCATCCAAGGCAGCGCGGATCGCCTCAACGCGTCCATCCATCATGTCGGACGGCGCCACAATGTCCGCGCCCGCCTTGGCCAACGACGCCGCTGTCTTCGCAATCAGCGCGACACTGGAGTCATTTTCAATCTCATAATGATCGCCGTCCCGCGCAACAACACCACAATGCCCGTGCGAGGTGTACTCACACAGACAAACATCCGCAATCATCACGAGAGGATCGAGCTTGCGATTTGCCTTCATCGCCCGAAGCGCGGTTTGCACAACTCCATCGTCAGCCCACGCTCCCGTCGCCTGCTCATCTTTCTCGGCCGGCAGGCCAAACAGCAACAGCCCCCCAGTCCCCAACCCGGCGCAAGCCTCCGCCTCCTTCATGGCTTCGTCGATTGAGAGATTGAAGACCCCGGGCATCGAACCGATCTCTCTCCGTACCCCTTCGCCGGGACAGATAAAGAGTGGATAGATCAGTGCTCCTGGATGCAGATGGGTCTCACGAACCAGCGACCGCATCGCCTCCGTTCGGCGTAAGCGGCGCAAACGCGTAGCAGGGAAGTTCATGTCTTTAGTTTACGGCCAGCCCTCAGCTTCGGTCTGCAATCGCGTCATACTCGAGCCCCGACGCCCCCGGCGCCAGCACCCAAAGCGTGTAGATCCCAAGTGCCGTACCAAAGGGAAATTTGAGCAGCGCGAGAATCGCAGCGATGATTGCCACAACGCGACCCCACGGCCTGCGATTCAGCAACCCAAATCCGGCTATCAGTGCCAGAGCGGCAGTAAAGACTGTCGCAACAGCCACCACCGGCCACAGACCACCCATCCACATCGGTGCGAATGGTCCGTGCCAGCGTCCGCCGAACATCCATGCATCGTCACCGAAGTTGTGGGTCGAGAGGGCGCGCAGAAAGATCATGCCAATCAGGCCGCTGACCACGCGATATACCCCCAGCACGCACCACAAAATGCCCATCGTCTGCAGGTTCCGCTGCACCCGCGGGAGATATATCGGCATAGGAGGAGGCGGATAAGCGGCGTAGGTAGGCTGCGCGGGAGTGACCTGCGCCCCGCACTTCGAACAAAAATGAACACTTTCGACGACTGGAGCCCCACAAGCCTGACAGACCATCTCACACCTCCACGTACCTAAGGCGCCGGCCCTGCGCTCTTCTTGCTACGCACAGTTCCCGTGTGCGGTTCCCTGCGAGGGTACGATAAACGAAGTGAATTCACCAGAGCTATTGCCGGCTGTCCCGTCCCCCCTGCGCGAATCAAGCGCGGCGGCCCTGGAATGGCCCCGCCTCCGAGACCACATCGCCGATCGCGCTGTTTCCCCTCTGGGCCGTGCTTGGGTCCTGGCACTCGAACCCAGCGCCGATCTTTCTTGGATCGACCAGCAGCAACAACGCACCGCCGAACTCCGCGCCATGCTCACCCGCGGCGGCAGCTTCGAGTTCCACGGCCTCTTCGACCCCACCGTCCTCCTCGATAAGGCACGCATCGACGGCGCTGCCCTGGAATCCACCGAGGTCCGCGATCTCCTTGCCATCGTCGAACGCGTCGCCGCCTGGCGCAACCTCATCAACCCGTCGCCCAACGGTATCCGCTACGAATGGCCCGGCATCGCCGCACTTTCATCACCACTCCTCGACCACGACCTCGCCCCGCTTCTACGTCAATTGCGCGGGAAGATCGAATCCGACGGCAGCCTCAACGACGACGCCTCCCCCGAACTCCGCCGCATTCGCCGCGCGATGGAACGCCAACACCGCGCGATCGAAGAGAGCCTTCGCAAGTCACTGCGCGGCTTGAGCGAAGGGGGCAGCACCCAGGACGACCTCATCACCATTCGCGGCGACCGCTTCGTCATCCCCGTCAAAGCTGAGTTCAAACGCAAGGTGCCCGGCGTCATCCACGGCTCGTCCTCCTCCGGCCAAACCGTATTCGTCGAACCCCTCGAGACGATCGAGCAAAACAATGAACTCGTCCGTCTCCTGGACGAAGAACAGTCCGAGATTCACCGCATCCTTGTAGCCATGACCCACGCGCTAGGAGAGAACGCCACCGCGATCCACCTGGGCACCTGCATCCTCGCCGAAGTAGAGTCTCACTTCGCA
>CAVZGS010000006.1:0-15359 GCA_963774835.1 uncultured Acidobacteriaceae bacterium | reverse complement strand
CCCGGCTCACTCGATTGCGCACAGGGATCAATTCGACCACTCAAGGCACTAATCCTCACGCTGTACGCGCGCCACCTGGCCTTCGAAAAACAGAGTCTCTTGACATATATTGCAAATTGCGATATAAATATTGCGATCTGCAATAGACCCCATGAGACTCAGCGACAAAATCCGTTACCTCCGCGAAGTCGAAGGCAACCTCCGCGGCCTCAACCGCGCCATGACCCAGCAGGAGCTCGTCCGCGCCATCCAGACCGAAGGCAATGGCAATGCCATCAGCCAGTCCTACCTCTCGCAGATCGAGAGTGGCGCCCGCCCTCACCTCACCAACACCACCCGCCTGCTCCTCGCGAAGTTCTTCCAAGTCCATCCCGGCTATCTCGTCGA
The DNA here is from genome assembly GCA_963774835.1 of uncultured Acidobacteriaceae bacterium. GTDB lineage: Bacteria > Acidobacteriota > Terriglobia > Terriglobales > Acidobacteriaceae > Edaphobacter. The sequence continues at coordinate 14,972 of CAVZGS010000006.1, read as the reverse complement.
CGATCCCGAGGGCTACCACGCCGAGCTCATCTCCGACCTACGCACCGCCGAAGACAAGCTCGACCTCTGGCTCGTCGCCGGCGCCGAACGCTTCCGCCGCGACCCCGACCTCTCACAGGCCCTCCTCACCCTTGCGAACCACGACGACTCCCGCCGCTGCCTTCTGCTCATGGAAGCTGTCCTCAAAACGCCGTCGTTAGTCGATCGCCTCTTCCAGGTCCTCAAACCAGAGGCCCTCACCAACCCCACTCAACCGGCCCGCAGGAAACTTGCGAAGCCACGCAGCAAATAAAGCCATGGAAACCATCTATCTCGTCTGTTTTATCGTCGGCCTTGTCCTCAGCGTCCTCTCTGTCGCAGGCGGCTTCGCGCATCTGCATATCGGACGCATGCACGTCGGACACACCGCACATGCCCAAACTCACAGCAGCACGCACGGCCTCTCGTCGGTCAACGGCTTCACCATCACCGCCTTCCTCTGCTGGTTCGGCGGAGTCGGCTTCCTCCTTGATCGTTACAGCATCTTCATCACGCCGCTGATTCTGCTGTTGTCCTTGCTCAGTGGTCTGCTCGGCGCAGCGCTTCTCTGGGCGATTCTCTTCAAGCTGCTCCTTCCGCACGAACGCGTCCTCACCACAGAAGAGACCGAGATGCCCGGCGTCCTCGCTCACGTCAGCGACAGCATTCGCGACAACGGCGGCATCGGTGAAATCATCTTCTCTCAGACCGGGGCCCGTCGTTCCAACGCTGCTCGCAGCGAAGACGGCGCCCCCATCCAGCGCGGCACAGAGGTCGTCGTCATCCGCTACGAGCGTGGCATCGCCTACGTCCGTCGCTTTGACGAACTCTCGGCTCACACCTTCGACGAGCGCACCGATCGCGCCACCTGAGAGAACCCTTTCCCGACCCTGGCGGCCTCACTTGCCGAGGCACTCCCCCGCCATTCACCCACTGCGGCAAGCACCCAACACGCCTCCAGTCCACACAGGGACAAAGGAACGATATGTCGAACTCCGTTGCCATCATTGTTGGTCTGATCATCCTCGCCACTCTCGCTTTGACGGTCCTTATGGGCAAGATGTTCCGCAAAGCCGGCCCTAACGAAGCCATCATCGTCTACGGCTTCCGTGGCTCACGCGTCATCAAAGGCGGCGGTGCCGTCATCTTTCCCGTCGTCGAAAACTCGCGCCAGCTCTCACTCGAGCTTATGAGCTTCGACGTCGCCCCACAGCAGGACCTCTACACCAAGCAAGGCGTGGCCGTCACCGTCGAAGCCGTCGCGCAGATCAAAGTCCGCTCCGACAAGGAATCCATCCTCACCGCGGCCGAGCAGTTTCTCACCAAGTCGCCGGACCAGCGCGAAGGCCTCATCCGCCTCGTCATGGAGGGCCACCTTCGCGGCATCATCGGCCAGCTCACCGTCGAACAGATCGTCAAAGAGCCCGAGATGGTCGCCGAGCGCATGCGCTCCACCTGCATGGACGACATGAGCAAGATGGGCCTCGAGGTCATCAGCTTCACCATCCGCGAGGTCCGCGACAAAAACGAATACATCACCAACATGGGCCGCCCTGACGTAGCGCGCATCAAGCGCGACGCCGAGATCGCCGCGGCCGAAGCCGAGCGCGACACCGCCATCCGCCGGGCAATAGCTCTAAGAGAAGCCGCCGTAGCCAAAGCCTCTGCCGATCAGGACCGCGTCATCGCCGAGACCGCCTCGCTGGCCAAACAAGCCGAGGCCCAGCGCGACCTCGACATCCAGAAGGCCCAGTTCACCGAAGCCGCTCGCCGCCAGGAGGCCCAGGCCGACAAAGCCTACGAGCTCCAGACCAACGTCATGCAGCAGAAGGTCGTCGCCGAGCAGGTCAAGATCCAGCAAATTGAGAAAGAGCAGCAGGTCAAAGTACAAGAGGCCGAGATCCTCCGTCACGAGAAGGAGCTTATCGCCACCGTTCTCAAGGGCGCCGAGATCGAGCGTCAGCGCATCGAAAACATCGCCAACGCCGAGAAGTCCCGCATCACCATGGAAGCCGAAGGCCGCGCCGCAGCTACCAAGCTCCAGGGCGAAGCCGAAGCCAACATCATCTTCCAGAAGGGCGAGGCCGAAGCCAAAGCCATGAACGTCAAGGCCGAGGCCTATCAGGAGTGGTCACAGGCCGCCGTCGTCGACAAGCTCATCACCAACATGGCCGATGTAGTCCGTGCCATGGCGGAGCCTCTCAGCAAAGTCGACAAGATCACCATCGTCTCCACCGGCAACGACGGAGCGACCGGCGCCAACAAGATCACCGGCGAGATGACAAAGATCGCCGCCCAGGTCCCCGCACTCTTTGAGGCCCTCTCCGGCATGAACCTTCACGACCTGATGTCCAACGTGAAAGCGATGAAGCCTCGCGAGAACGGCGAAGCCCACTCTGCCTGAAGCATCACCCAGTCCCGCCGGAGATCTCACCGGAGGGCCTGGCTACCCTTCACCAAACCTTCGAATCGAGAAGATACGATGTTCACCTTCATCATCCTCCCAACCGTCCTCGTCATCGTCGCAGTCTCGCTGGTCACTTCGCCTCATCGTCCGGCCGATCCTGAACCCCTACCGCATCCGTCACCCATACTTCGGCCCCTACGGATACTACGGCTACGGCGGCGGCTACCGAAGACACCGCTTCGGCTGGTTTCTGCCCGTCATGGTGCTCGTCGCTCTCGACCGCATCTTCGGCCGTCGCTGGTAGCGTAGCTCCGGCGCAGCATCTCATCGAAAGGAGATCCACCATGGCACTACTTGAACGCGTAGGGACCCTCTTACGGGCCAACATCAACGACCTCATCGAAAAAGCTGAAGACCCCGAGAAGCTCGCCAAGCAACTGGTCCTCGACATGGAAAACCAGCTTCTCCAGGTCAAAACGCAGGTCGCCATCGCCATCGCCGACCAGCATCTCCTCCAGAAGAAGCTCAAGGAGCACGAGGAAGCCATGAACCAGTTCAACCGCAAAGCCGAACTCGCCGTCCAGAAGCAGCAGGACGACCTTGCCCGCGCCGCACTCGAGCGCAGCATCAGCCACCAGCAGTTAGCGCAAAGCTTCGCCCAGCAGCTCGAAGATCAGACCACCGAGGCCGAGACCTTGCGCAACGCCTTTACAAAACTCCAGCAGAAGCTCGAAGAGACGCGCTCTGCCTGCGAGATGCTCATGGCCCGCAACCGCCGCGCCCGCACCATTGGCAAGGCCAACGCCGCCCGCACTCTCACGGCGACCAATCAGACTGCATCCGCCCTCAACCGCCTGCGCACCAGCATCCTGCAACGCGAAGCCACCAACTCCGCCCACACGATGCTCGAAGCCGAAACCGTCGAAGACCGCCTGATCACCCTCGAGCGCGAAGACCAGATAGACCGTCTCCTCGAAGACCTGAAGGCCCGCCAACCGCGCCTCATCTGACTCGTAGCTCCGGGATCACGGGTTTCCGCAGGTTTGCGAGTCTTGGCGGGAAGTGATTTACTTCCTCCAAGTCCGCTTCCTCCATTCGCCTGGAGCGGGATCGATGCTGCACTGAACTTCATAGTTCAATAGGTGCGGCCCGGGAGCTATTCGTAACGAGTTCCCTGGATCGAACTGGGGCCAAAGCTACAACGATCGCCGTGAATCGAACATGACGCCTGAGCTCTGGCAGCGCCTGAAACCGCTCTTTCACGCAGCCCTGAAGAAGGATCCGCAGGACCGCGCGGCGTTCATTGAGGGGGCCTGCGGCGATGATCTGGAACTGAGGACGCATCTCAAACAACTGATCGAGGCCGAAGAGCAAGGAACTCGAACGATCGACGCGCCGCTGGTGGATCTGAAAGACCCTGTGGCGCTGGAGCTCTTCGGTCTGGTTGGCCCCATGATCGGCCAGACCATCTCGCACTACCGAATTGTCGCAAAGTTGGGTGGCGGCGGTATGGGGATCGTGTACAAGGCGGAGGACGCCTCGCTCGGCCGATTTGTCGCGCTCAAGTTTCTTCCCACCCACATGGCCGAGGACCCGCAGGCCCTCGAACGTTTTCGCCGAGAGGCGCGTGCGGCGTCCGCGCTCAACCATCCCCACATCTGCACCATCTACGAGATCGACACGCAGGACGGCCAGACATTTATTGCGATGGAGTTTATGGATGGGGCGACGCTTAAGCATTACATCGGCGGCAAGGCACTGCCGCTCGAAGAGGTGATTGAGTGGGCTATGGAGATAGCAGATGCACTGTGCGCGGCCCACAACAAGGGAATCATCCACCGCGACATCAAGCCTGCGAACATCTTTGTGACCGAGCGCGTCCACGTCAAGGTCCTGGACTTCGGCTTGGCAAAACTGATGCCAGCTGGCGGGGCGACGAATCTTTCTGCGATGCCGACAGCCAGCCAGGCAGAACGGCTCACTCTGCCTGGTACCGCGATGGGTACCAGTGCTTACATGTCACCTGAGCAGGTGCGGTGCGCAGAGATGGATGCCCGCACGGACCTATTTTCCTTCGGAGTTGTGCTCTACGAGATGGCGACAGGGGTACTGCCATTCCGAGGCGAAAGTGCTGCCGTGATCGCAGATGCAATTTTGAATCGCACACCGGTCGCGCCCGTGCGCCTCAATCCGGACGTCCCCCAAAAACTTGAAGAGATCATCAACAAAGCGCTGGAGAAGGACCGGAGGCTGCGCTACCAGAGCGCCGCAGATATCCGTACAGACTTGCAGCGACTGCGGCGGGATTCAGCGCCAGTTCCGTGGGCCCGCTTCGACGCCACCCGTTGCGTCGAAGCCTCCCGCCAAATCGCTTCGATGGGTCCTGATCTCTGTCGCAGCGATCGTGCTTGTCGGACTTGTCGCAGGAAGACGTTTGTTTTATCCCCAAAGGGTACAAGCGCTAACCGACAAGGACACCATTGTTCTCGCCGACTTTACGAACACGACCGGCGAGGCGGTGTTCGATGGCACGTTGAGGCAGGGACTCTCCGTACAATTGGAGCAATCACCCTTCCTGAGCATTGTCCCTGACCAGCAAGTCCAGCAGACGCTCGGCCTGATGGGGCAGCCAGCCGATGCGAAGCTGATACCGGCGACTGCGCGGGAGGTATGCCAGCGGACTGCGAGCGCCGCGGTGCTGGATGGTTCGATTGCGAAAATTGGCACGCAGTATCTGTTGACGCTCAAGGCGGTCAACTGCGAGAGCGGAAAAACGCTGGCGAGCACGGAGGCCCAGGCGAGCGATGAGAACCATGTGCTCGATGCACTTGGAAACGTGTCTGTCGAGATTCGGAATAAGCTGGGCGAATCTCTCAGCACGATCCAGAGGTTTGACACTCCTTTGGAGCAGGCGACGACACCTTCGCTTGAGGCCCTGAAAGCTTACAGCTCCGGCATGGAAGCTATCAGGACAAGAGGGTCGGACGCGGCGATTCCTTTCTTCAAACGTGCCGTCGAACTCGACCCGAACTTTGCGGTGGCTTACGCATACCTGGGCATCATGGCAACCGATAATCTTGAACCCACTCTGTCTGTGGAGTACCGCACCAAGGCCTATGAACTGCGCGATCGGACCAGTGAGGGTGAGAGGTATTGGGTCACCGCCGCTTACCATAAAGGAGTCTCCGGAGACATCCCAAAGGCCATAGAGGCCTGCGATCTTTGGATCCACGCTTATCCGCGCACAGAAATGCCGCACACCTACCTGGCCGGAGCAGTTTTGCCCATCGTTGGACAATATGAGAGAGCAGCCGAAGAGGCCGCTGAGGCAATTCGGCTCCGTCCTGACTTTGCCATCCCCTACTCTTTCCGCATTCATGCGTACACCGCTCTTAATCGCCTCGATGAGGCGAAGGCCGCCTACGCGCAGGCCCTTGAACGCAAATTACATGCTCCCTTCATCAATTTCGCCATGTATAAGCTTGCATTCGCGCAGAACGATACGGCGGGGATGGCCCAACAAGTTGCAAAGCTGGAGGTGCCTGCCGAGGTGGAGCCACACGATGTTGTTTCTGGAAGGCGATACTGCTGCCTACTCCGGGCACCTAAAAGACGCCCGGGAGTTCTCCCGCCGCGCGATGGATAGCGCCCAACGCGCAGGAGAGAAGGACGCGCTCGCACTCTACTCTGTCACCTCCGGACTGAGAGAAGCCTGGTTCGGCAACCCAGAGGAAGCCCGGCGACGCACCGCTTTGGCGTTGAAGCTCTCGACCAGCCGCGATGTGCTATATTTTGCTGCGCTCGCGTTGGCGTATTCCAGGGATGACGCGCAGGCGAAAGTGTTGGCCGACGATTTGGACAAGAGGTTTCCGGAAGACACGCTTGTACAGTTCACTTATCTGCCGAGCCTCCGCGGAAGGCTTGCGCTTAACAAAGGAGATGCTTCTGGCGCCATTAAGGGTCTTGAGGCCGCCACACCTTATGAGCTTGGGGGGTCGAGAGCCACTGATTTGGATTGGAACGTGATGCTTCCAGTCTTTGTCCGTGGCGAAGCCTATCTGGCTGCGCATCAGGGTAGCGAAGCCGCCACCGAGTTTCAGAAAGTCCTCGACCATCGCGGCCTCGTCCTGAATCGACCCATCGGTGCGCTTGCCCATCTTGGCCTGGGTCGCGCTTACGTGTTGCAGGGCGACGTCCCTAGGGCCAGGGCGGCCTATCAGGACTTTCTTACGCTATGGAAGGACGCGGATCCGGATATTCCTGTCCTGCAAAAAGCGAAAGCAGAGTACGCGAAACTGCTGTAGCGAAATTCACTTGTGGCGACGGTCTAGTTTTGTACTTGCGGGCCTCGGCTTTGACCCGTCCATTCAAACAGGTTCGAGTACCTCTCATGAAGGTCGTTTAAACGGGAGAAGCCGAATGGATCATAGTTCACCCGTTCCCCTGGCACTCCCATCAACGAGGGTTTGGCATAGTCGAAGATGACATCCGCCAGGTGAGAACCTGAAGCCGTGTAAGTAGTCCCCGGAACACCTTTGACTATAAGCACCACCTGGGCATAACCCTGTTTGCCGCTCTCGTCGAAGGACTCCCCCTTTGCGAGCTCCTTGCCATCGGCGTCTCGTATCTTGCATTCAACGCGCGCTCTATAGAAAGCTTCCGTCTCAGCGTCCAGATCAGTCTCACACGTAGCGACTACAAGTCCCGAAGTTGGATCGATGTCCACGACGGCGCTCCCGACAGCACTTTGGGCAATCCCAAGCCGACCCAGGTTAAGACACACAAGACAGGCTAGCGTTGTCATGCGGAAACTCGTCACAAATTGCCTCCATTGTTTGAGAGCGAGCCCAACTTCAGGGACTTGCCAAATTTTTGCAACAGCCTCGCATGAAAGGCCTGATAAGCGTCTTCCCTCATGCTGTTGCGAAGCAAATCACGGTATCGGAGGGTCACTCGGTCCTCCTGCGTCTGCAAACTGCTAAGCTCGGGCGGAGCGCTCGCGTCCGTTTCCGCTCGTATCGTCTTGTCTGGAAAGCGTGCGTGAAACCTCTGGATTACTTCAACAATTTGCTTGTGAATCGGATCGATCTCACCCTGGTAGGCGACCGATAGCCTCTCGAGGGTTGCGTTGTCGTCCTCACTAAGTCCAAAGCGAGCAGCCAAAAGGTGGTTCAAGTCTGGTTTGGGGTCCTGCGAAGGATTGGCCTTATCGGAGAGCGCCTTGTACTGAAGAGCTTGCCGGAAAAGTATTCGATAGGCGTTTCTATCGACTCTTTCACGAGACAAAGCACCTTCGTTCAACTGTTGAGCTGCCAGGGTCGACCCTCCAAGGATCAATACAAATACCAGGGGTCCAAGTGAAGCCATTGCAAGAGGATATGGCAAGGCGAAAGAATCGCATGGTTCGTGACTATGGCATCGTTAGACGGCGAAAGCAAGTCAATTTTTATCTGCCGGTTGTCTGTGACCATCTTTCAATTCACAGCTCCCAAATCGTCTCGTCCTCCACATGAATGTCAAGCAAGATGTGCCCGGTTCACGAACACATGTGTGTTTGCCGCAGGCTACAATCAGCCAAGCATGATTGCCCACCTCCGCGGACGCCTCCTCTCCAAAACTCCTAACCAGGCCATCGTCGATTGCGGCGGTGTCGGCTACGACGTCACCATCAGCGTTACCACCTTCTCCGCGCTCCCAGCCGAGGGTGCCGAAGCCACGCTGCACATCCACACCCACGTCCGCGAAGACCAGATCGCCCTCTTCGGCTTCTCCGAAACTCAGGAGAAACGCCTCTTCGAAAAACTCCTCACCATCAGCGGCATCGGCCCCAAGCTCGCCATCACGGTCCTCAGCGGCATTGATGCCAGTCGTCTCATTACCGCCATCCGCTCCGGCGACCACGCCACCCTCACCCGCATTCCCGGCATCGGCAAGAAGACGGCCGAACGCGTCGTCCTCGAACTCAAAGACAAACTCGACGACCTCGCCGTATCCATCCCGGCTACCGCTGGAGGGCCACACCACGGCCCCGCCGGCGACGATGCTCTCTCCGCCCTGGTCAACCTCGGCTACCCCCGCCCCGTCGCGCAAAAGGCCATCGAGACCGCCATTGCCAAAGACCCCGGCGCCGTCCGGGACTTCGAGACCCTCTTCCGCGCCGCCATGGCCGCCATCCGCTAACCTCAGCACGACTTCTCCCAGTCCAAACCTGCCACCGGCGCCCTTGTCATTCTGACCCTGAGCTTGCCGAAGGGGAAGAATCCCTGCATTTCGCCTTTGCTGTTGTCTGTTCTCTCTCCCAATACCAAAGACCCGTCATTTCGACCGAAGCAACAGACAGCTTCATCGTCTGTTGCGCAGCGGAGAAATCCGTTTCTCTACCGGCGCTCTTCCCCAGCCACAGTGTCCTTGTAGTTGGGTGTGCTGCCGCACCGACCCGAAGCAAGGAAATCCACAAAAATAAACTTCAAAAAAGTGGAAAATTTTCAGCGGTCAATTTGCCGCAATCTCCAGCCACGTTTTCACCACAAATCCACCACAATCTCACCACCAAAAAACCACGTTCTGCACACCAAAATCCGCAAAACCCCCAGCAAAACGCCCCTCTGACCACACCCAAAAAAATAAGCAAAAACCAGACGGCCTCGAAACCGTTTGAGCGATTTCGAGGCCATAAGTTTGCAGACGGCCCGTAAGCCGAATTCTGTTCTAGACGATCATTCCTCTACGCGACGCATTACTGCGGCGCTTTAGCAACCTACCCGCAGGTTTTGGCCCCCAAGCTGTTGAATCCACAGCTGAGTCTCTCCGCCTGGGCGCATCGGGCCGATACGCTCATCGCCGCCTGGAGAGAAGCGGCGACGTCCCTGCCTATTTGGTCTTGCTCCGTGTGGGGTTTACCCTGCCGCGGTCATTACTGCCCGCGCGGTGCGCTCTTACCGCACCTTTTCACCCTTACCCTAAGCCGCGTACGGATTTACCGAAGTAAATCACCAACTTAGGGCGGTATGTTCTCTGTTGCACTAGCCGTCCAGATGGCTTAACCCATCCGTCCCGGACGTTATCCGGCACACTGCCCTGCGGAGTTCGGACTTTCCTCCCCCGCCCAACGCCTCGCGGCCCGGGCGGCAGCGATCATCCAGCCGCCTGCAGTTCTAAGTGTATCTCACGCGCCGAACAAAACACCGTCTAATTGCGTATAAGACAACAGGTTGACCTCGCTTTGGAGGCCTCCGGCTGGTAGTCTCAAGGAATCCAGGAAAGATGGAACAATGGAATTCAAAGAGGCGGTAAAGATCGCGCTGCAGTCGCTGTGGGCGAACAAGCTGCGTTCTGTGCTGACGCTGCTGGGCGTCGTCATCGGCGTGGCCAGCGTGATTGCGGTGGTGACTCTGGTGAACGGCGCAAATACCTATGTCACGACCAAGTTCGCCCGCTATGGCGCGGACGTGTTCACGGTATCGAAGATGCCGCAGATCATCACCAGCCCTGAGGATTATCAGCGGTATCAGAAGCGGAAGAACATCCTGTTCCCCGATTTCAAGTATGTGGAGGCGAACTGCAAACACTGCGTCGGCATTGGCGCACAGCAGGCGGTGACGGGAAAGATCGTGCGGGGGACTCAGTCCACGACCGATACCAGTATCCGGGGCTATACCTGGCAGATGCCGGCGTTGCAAAACCTCGACATCATGCAGGGGCGCGGGTTCACGGAGGCGGACGAAGAACATGCCTCGCATGTAGCAATCATCGGGACCGATATTCAGGACCACCTCTTTGAGGGAATGGATCCGCTAGGACAAGAGCTCCGAGTGGACGGCACCCCATACACCGTGATCGGGATCAGCGAGAAGCAGGGGAGCACGTTTGGTGCAAGTCAGGACAACTGGGTCGCGGTGCCGCTGACGGCGTTTCAGAAGAGCTACGGGACAGCGAAGACGCTGACGATCTATGTGAAGGCGGGCGAAGCTGGCCGGCGCTGGAGACGGCGGCGGACGAGGTGAGAGTGCTGGTCCGGTCGAGTCGCCATGACGCCCCGGGAGCCGACGATTCGTTTGAACTGGATACGAACAATACGCTGGTGGGTTTCTTCAGCATGGTGACGAGGTCGTTTGGAGCCGTGGCCGGCGCGGTGGCGCTCATCTCGCTGGTTGTGGGTGGCATTGTGATCATGAACATCATGCTGGTGAGCGTGACTGAGCGGACACGCGAGATCGGAATACGGAAGGCGTTGGGCGCGCGGCCGAAGGACATCCTAATGCAGTTTCTGATCGAGTCAGGCACGATGGCCCTCGTGGGCGGAGTGTTTGGCGTGGTGGGGGGAATCCTGGTCGCGCAGGCGATTACGATCCTGGCAGGATTTCCTTCGACCGTTGCGGTGTGGAGTGTGCTTGCCGGCCTGGTGATGGCCACCGGCACAGGAATATTCTTTGGTGTCTATCCGGCGCGGAAGGCAGCCCTGCTGGATCCAATCGTGGCGCTGAGGGCGGAATGAGGTACGGGCAGCGCAGGAACAGAGGCCAAGGGGGTCATTGATGCATATCGCCGATACGAAAGAGACGGTCACGATGGCGCTGGATACGCTACGGGCCAACAAGCTGCGTAGTGGACTTACGATTCTGGGGATTGTGATTGGCGTGATGACGGTAATCGTGATCTCGTCGGTGATCAATGGATTGAACTCGAGTGTGGCTGGCCTGGTGGAGTCGCTGGGAACCAATGTGATGTGGGTGTTCCGGTTCCCGGTGATCGGGGTGCGGCCTACGACGGAGATGCTGACGCGGAAGCAGATGACCTACGACGATGCGATGGCGATGAAGTGAACCTGCCGCACGTGGTGGCGGTGACTCCAGGATTGCAGTATCGGGACAATAGCGGAGTCGAAGGGACCGTCGCGGTGAAGTATGGCACCAAGAAGATGGAGGGGACGCTCCTCGAGGGGGACACAGCGGGCGTGAAGGATGTGTATGACCTCGACATGAAGGATGGCCGATTCTTCACCGATGCCGACACTGAGCGGTCTTCGAACGTTGTCGTGCTGGGGAACGATACGGCGGACAATCTGTTCGGCACGGAGAATCCGGTGGGCAAGGACGTGACCATTGCGGGCATGGTGTTTACCGTGGTGGGGGTGATGGAGAAACAAAAACAGGCGTTTGGGGGCGGGAAGAACCCGCAGGACAATAAGGCGTTTTTCCCCGTGACGACGTTCCACAAGATCCATCCCGAGGTACTGGATTACTGGATCAGCCTCAAATACGACGACCAGAAGAACAAGGCGCTGGTGCAGGACGAGCTCACGGAGTTGCTGCGGCGGCGCAGGAAGGTACCCAATGCAGCGCCGGACAATTTTGCGATCTTCGGAACCGACTCGCTCACTCGTCTTTGGGACAACATCACCAGCGGCTTGTTTTTGTTGCTATTTGCTCTGTCCAGTGTGGCGCTCCTGGTTGGGGGAGTGGGAGTGATGAATATCATGCTGGTCAGTGTGACCGAGCGAACGCGAGAGATTGGCGTCCGCAAGGCGATAGGAGCGTCGAAGCAGAGAATTCTGATGCAGTTCACGCTGGAAGCGATCACTTTGTGTGCTGTCGGCGGAGTGATTGGCCTTTGTATCGGCAGCGCGATCGCGCTGGGCATCAGCTTTTTGTTTCCGTCCGCCTTGTCGACGCTTTGGGTGACTGTGGCGTTTCTGAGTTCGTGCGCCATCGGCCTTATATTCGGGATCTATCCGGCGTGGAAGGCGGCGAACCTGAACCCGATCGATGCGCTGCGTTATGAGTGAAGCCTGGATCTGCTCTGTTGATTGGTAAACTTGTGGGATGGCCAGGGCAATTGAGGCGATTACTGCGCTGCTGACTCTTGCTGGGCTGGCTTATCTGCTCCTGGCCCTGTGGGGAGCTCGGAGCTTTGCGCATTACTGGCGGCGGAAGCAGGTCGACGGTGAGTTTGCGCCGGATGTCACGATCCTCAAGCCGGTGAAGGGCGTTGATCCGCGGATGTATGCGGGGCTGGTGAGCCATTGCCGGCAGAGGTATGCGGGCAGCTTCGAGATCGTGTTCGGTGTGAGCAGTCTTGACGATCCGGCTGTGGGCGAGATCGAGCGACTGCGGGCAGAGTTTCCTGGGTGTGCGATTCGGTTAGTGGAGTGTCGGGAACGGCTGGGGACTTCGCGCAAGGTGAGCAATCTGGTGCAGATGCTGCGCGAAGCGCGGTATGAGCACGTGATCATCAATGACAGCGACATTTTCGTTTCTCCGCAGTATTTGACGCGGGTGATGGCGTGCTTTTCGGACGCGCGTGTTGGCATGGTCACTGCTCCTTATATTGGGCGAACAGCGGAGCGCCGGCCTGGGATGACGGTTTGGTCGAGGTTGGAGGCGTTGGGGATTTCGACTGATTTTCTGCCCGGTGTGCTGGTTGCGCGTTGGCTCGAGGGCGGCATTCACTTTGGGCTTGGCTCGACGCTGGCGACCTCGAAGAGTGTTTTGGCGAAGGCGGGAGGGCTGGAGGCATTGGTGGAGTATCTTGCTGACGACTACGAGATGGGGGCGCGCATCTCGAAGGCCGGCTATCGTGTGGAGCTGTGTGGCGAGGTGGTGGAGACGACGGTCCCTGCTTATGATTTTCACGGATTTCGAGACCATCAGTTGCGGTGGGCGCGGTCGACTCGTGATTCGCGCAAGCTGGGGTATGCGGGGCTGGGCATCACGTATGCTCTGCCCTGGGCGATGATGACTTGTGTTGCGAGTGGGTTTGCGTTGTGGAGTTTTTCGCTGCTGAGCGTCGTGGCGCTGGCACGAGTGGCGGTGGCGTTGTCGGTTGGAGTGGGTGTACTGGGTGATGGTCAGGTGCTTCGCGATCTGTGGCTGCTTCCGCTGCGGGACTTCTTCGGACTGTGGTTCTGGGCCTGGAGTTTTGCTGGCGATACGGTCGTGTGGCGTGGCGAGCTGTTCCACTTGCGTGATGGGCGGATAACTCCTGCGGGGCGGGAACCGGCAGGGGGGGTACCCCCCCCTATTGCCCGGACGTAAATTATTTGTATTCAATCGTTTGCGTGCGGTTCTGCTCTGCAAAACATTCATAACAAATGGGTTACGTCTAAAATATTCTTTCTAAACGAGTTAGCCCCGCCGGGTGTCTATTGTCCCGCGGGGCCTGATTGTTTTTGATCTATATATCCAGTATAGCGGTTTGACTGTAACTAACATGCCACGCGGATATTGTTGATTGGTAACGGATTAGCTGTTTTTGGGACTTGACATGCGATTTTTGGGCTAAAAGAGCAGAAAAATAATTGCGGCATCGTTGAACGCCTGTCATTACACAGTGGCAAAGAGCAGTCTGTGAGTCGAGCAAGTCCGATTTTAGTTGAAAGAGAACTCTGCGGTGCGTGATCCATCTTCTGTCGATGTTGGAAACGGTGCGAGACTTGCCTCCCGAATCGCCAGGCATTTGTTAATCCGATGAAGCATGTCGGTTGGGTGGATGGGCTTCGTCAATGTTGTGAAGTTGTGTCCGGCGTGGCGGGCCTTTTCGAGCAGATCGACGGTGGCCGCCTGCCCAGAGAATAAGAGGACTTTGCATCCGGGAATGGTTTGGGTGACAGTGATGGCCAATTCAACGCCGGTCATTCCGGGCATCACGACGTCCGAGATGAGAAGGTCGGGCGGAGTAGACCTGGCGAGTTCGAGCGCAGTAAATCCGTCATAGGCTGCCATGGTTGAGAAGCCACTTCTGGAGAGGATCATGGACAGTGTGTCGGCTATGACTTTCTCATCGTCGACAACGAGCACGACTGGCTTACCTTCTGCTGGGAGAATGACCGTGTCATCTTTGGGTACCTCGGCCAAGGGAACTACTTCAAATTTCACTTTGGGAGACATGGGACATACCTCTGATTTACACCCTAGACCTGTTTCCCAGATACGGGTTAACTTTTTTGTATGTAGTATTTAAAGGCTAGTTTAGTTTGAGTTGAGCATTCGGGTAAAGATTGGGGTTGACAATTTGGCCAAGACATCAGATTATGTTCACGTTAGCGTCACGTTTGCATTAGTTTTACGTCTACATAAGAAATAAGGAGAAGGAGAGGCTTACATGTCAAGCAATGGAGAGAGCGTTGCCCGCCGATGATATTTGAGTCTGTACTTCAGGTCGATGTCCCGAAGGGCCGGGACGGCAAACACAAGGAGATCATCACTCAATTGTTGAGTGGCATCGCGCAACTGGATCTGGGTGCGGCCCTGAAGATCCCTCTTGCTCAACTTCCGGACACGAAGGAAAACATCCGATCTGCTCTGAGCCGGGCCGCGCGTCAGCAGAAGATCAATCTGGCCACGTCGAGCAATGATGAATTTCTCTATGTGTGGAAGATGGACAAGTAGGAAAGGGTAGACTCTTTCCGGCGAATACCTCTGTTGAATCGCACGGGCTTATGATTGCCCGTGCGATTCTATTTGGAGTCATGGCGCGGCGGTGATCTCCTTTGTGACTTTTCCTGTGGCGTCGAGGAGTTGGATCTTTGGATTACTCGGGAGTTACCTGC
>CAVZGS010000005.1:0-815034 GCA_963774835.1 uncultured Acidobacteriaceae bacterium | reverse complement strand
CATTCTAAACAACTTAGCGGCGACCAAAGAGTTAGAGTTTTAATCGCGCGAACAATACGCGAACATCCCCTAAGCGATGTTCGCTTTGCCGCCTTGTTGCTGCTCTACCATCTTTTTCTCCATCATGTTCCAGATCACTTTGGCTGTGGTTCCAGTCTTGGTGATGTGAGCACGTCCCAGCTTGGCGTAGCGCTCGGTCATCTTGATATTCGCGTGGCCGAGAAGCTTTGCTAGTTCGTACAGATCGCCGCCGTTCATCATGTACCAGGATGCAAAGGTGTGACGCAGATCGTGGAACCAGAAGTCATGGATATTTGCTCTTTCGAGCAAGCCCTCAAAACTTCCCTCCAGTCTCTGACGCTTGCTGGTTGGGCCACCCTTCGGAGGAAAGATCCGATCCTGTCCGATCTCTGTCGGGTACCGCCGAATCTCTTCGGCCAACTCCGACGTCATAGGGACAAAACGCTCCTTGCCTTTCTTCAGCTTTGCCCGAACCGCAAGCAATCCTTCGCTATACCTCACGTCAGACCAACGGAGCCGGTGAATCTCGGCCGAACGCATCCCGGTTGAGACCGCGATCAACACAATCAGTCTCATCCTGCGATTCGTCTGGTTGAGGTCTTTCGTTCCCTTCCGGAAGATGCGATCATCCAAAGCCGTCTTTAGCCGCTGGAGTTCGTCTTCCGACAGGTAGCGCTCCCTTGAATCGTCTGGACGTCGCACCTCGATCAGACTGGCGGGATTCCGGTCGATACCGGTTTCCGGGGACCAGATGGTCGATGCCTTCTCCATCATGTGGTGCATGACATTGAAGTGACGCACGGCAGTGTTATCCGCGAGGCTGCGTTTGCCAGTTAGGTTTTCGTACCAATGTTGAACAGCAACACCGTCAACCTCGCGTACGAACTTTCGACCCAGCTCGGATCGAATCCCTTCCACAATGCTCTTCTCACGATCTGCGGAAGCTTTCTTGCTTCCGTAGTGTGTCCAGTAACGATCAATCAAGTCAGACATCTTGTAGTTGATCTCCTTCTTCACGTCGAGATGTCTGTTCTCATCTCGGTTAGTCAGCTTCTTGTGCTGTACCTTCTTCGCGACGTCGAACCCGCGAATTCTTACGCTTTTCTGTCGGCCTCCTTCTCTCCAACGAACTTCAAATAAACCGTCTGATTTCTTGTGAACTGACATAATGCGTCTCCTTAGTAGTCAATGGTTTTGGTTGAGTGTTGTTCGATGAATCGATCAAGTACATTCACATCGAACCGCAACGCACCACCGAGCTTGACCTTGGAGAGAACCCCCATTCTGGACCATTTGTAGACAGTGTCTACCTTTACTCCCAGATATAAGGCTGTCTCTCCGACGTTCAGGAGCCGCCGGACAATAACACTATTTGACACCATCTCAATCGGTTTTTGGTGAAGCATTGTGCCTCCAATTCCATCGCCGGTATTGCCCTCAGGATCTTCATCCTTGCGGGCACCGTGGTGAAAAGCCAACAGGGCTCACGACCGCCCATCCCGACGTTCTCCCTGAGCGTGACCGCGCCTGAACGATCAGCCTCAGAGTGCAGTTTTCATGGAAATCAGTCCAATACTTCTTATCGATTTCGACCCAGTTTTTGCCTATGCCTCGATTGTTGAAGATGGATGGTTACCTGGAGGGGCCTGGGCACTTGGAGGAGACTAATTGACTTTCATCATTCGTTGCGCACAATGAGATTTAGCACAGGTTTTCCACAGCCGATGCTTGGGCCTGTGGGATCGACGAAAGCCAAGTGGAGCGTTCAGGCCTATGTCAGATTCCCTTACATTCCGTCTTCTTCGCTATATCAAGGCGTCCGCCGAGACCTTGAATTTCACTCGCGCGGCGGAACAGATCTTCGTTGCTCAATCTTCTCTCAGCCATCAGATCGGCAAGCTCGAAGACAATATAGACGTCGCCATATTCGATCGCTTACAGAACGGACTGAAGCTTACCCCGGCAGGGCAAATCGTTGCTGCTTATGCAGAGAACACGTTGCGAGAGTGGGACCAAATGCTGGTCATGGCGCGGGCTGTCCAACGCAACGAGGTTCCTCCTCTGCGACTTGGTTTTTCGTCCTTCATCAACGTGAAACTAATGGAGAAATTCCGTGAAGGTTATGAAGGGATGTTCTCGGGCTGCGTCATCCAGTTGACGAGCGGGGACCCTCTCCTCTGTCTACAGCGGCTGGATGCACGAACGCTGGACTGTGCGATTCTTCCACTGCCAATCGACGCGAGCCTCTATTCAGTTCAGCAGATCGCACAGTCTCCATTGGTGGTGTGCATGCGATCAGATGATGTCCTTGCCGATCACGCACAACTCGATATCCGTGACGTCGCTCCGCGCATCACTATCTTTCGTGACCCCGAACTGCAACCGTCCGCGCACTCACGTCTTCTGGAGATGTTCGCCGAGGTTAACATTCCCGCACATCTAGCCTGCTCTGCCCGCACACCCGGGGAGATCCAATGGATGGTGAAAGAGCGGTATGGGCTTTCCCTCATCGATCAGTTGTCACCTCTTGATCCCGGCTTAATCACACGACCTCTAGCCGGGCTCAATTGGACGGCTGATACAGCATTCGTATACTTAAACCATGCGGATCATGTAGCACTTCCGTTCATCGAGCGTTTTCTCCGCGAGGCATGGATTGATTCACGCAGAAGAAAGTCCCCTATTAAGTCGCGTATTCCCGAACAAATGGAACTGCTCGCGTGAGTCTCTCGGACCATAGACAAAATGTGTGGCGAAATCGATAGGAACTGTTGGACGAGGCGCTGAAGCGGCTTTAGGTTTTCCTCTATGGCGAAGGCTAGACGCCATCAGGAGAATACCTATGACACCTCGTCACTACCTTCGAACACGCAATGTTAGTCGAGCGTTGAGCCACATTGTTCGTATGATAGCTCCAACGTTCACCGCCCTCAGTTTCGCAACCGTAGCCCACGCCCAAGGGACGATGGATTTCTCCGGAGCTCAAACGCTCATGGGCACCTTCAAAACTTTTGCAATTTATGCGGGCGCTGTCATCTGTTTCGGCGGACTCATCTTCGCCGGAATCCGCATGATGAGCGGACGTTTTCAAGACGCTATTCCAGGCCTCTTCGGTGCACTATTCGGTGCAGGTGTACTCGGATGGGGTGCTGGCTGGATAGGCTCTCTTACCGGTCAATCAATGTGAGGTTGCCATGCACACGACCAAGCGGGGAGAGCCGTTACCAATCAATCAAGCGCTGAATCGACCGAGGGCCAAACTTGGCCTCGATCTTTCAACATGGATGGCGATCGTATTCGTCACCGTAACGGTTTTCCTCGTCGGGTTCCGAATGATTGCGATCTTCAGTTTCCCAATGATGGCGGGCGGCGCATGGCTTATCGTCCGCAAACACCCAAAGATGTTCCAACTCTGGGGCCTCAGCCTCAACCAGAAGTCCTACTATGACCCTCGCAAACACTGAACAACGCAGACATACCCCTTGGTTCGCAAAGGCCGGAGCTGCCTGCAGCATCGTTCCCATCTCTCGCTTTGTAGGACCAAACATCTTCGCGCTGAAGGGCGGAGGCTATGGATGCCTCTTCTCCCTGGCGGGAATTGATGAAGAAGGGTTGACCGATCTTGAACTCGATTCCCGGATGCGGTCGATTGAAGGAGCATTGCGGGGGCTCCCAGAAGGCTCGTGCCTATACCAATACGGCCGCGTGATGTCGGGCTTCCATCTCCCGCGTCAGGCCAAGTATGAGAATCCAGCGACCGAGGTCTTTGCAACCGATCGCCTTAGCTTTCTGGAGAAGTCCGCAGCCTTTCGCCGCATTGACCTGCACTGGTGCCTGACGCTTGAGCCGTCAAAGATGAAGGCTTTCGAACGTAAGCCAGACGAGAATGCGCTCGATACCTCGCGGATGTTGGCAGACCTGGAAAAGACCGCGGTCATTCTTGAGAGTCATCTTGGCAACTCTCTTGGATTGCGGTTGCTGGACAAGGCGAGAGAGTTTCCAGTTTTTCAGCTATCTGTTCAACCTTGAGGAATGGTCGGAGCAGGATCAGCTTCGCAGCGATACCGGCGTGGATCGGCAGATTGTCAAGAGTCCCGTTGCCTGGCATAGCGACCACCTGCAGGTTGGCAAACGCCACGTACAGATGTTCTCTCTGAAAACCCCACCAGAAGCATCGAGACCGTGCCTCTTCTCCGGTTTGTTCTCTCTCGACTGTGACAGTGTCTTGTGTTCCTCGTGGCGCGTGAAGTCCGCGTCGGCGGCCCGCAGTGAGATCGATGCCCAGGAGAAGTTCATATCGTTCTTCAAGGTAGGCGTACTCACCCGAGTGATGAGCGGCCGCGATACCGCCTCTCTCGAAGCGGGAGCAGGAGCAAAGGCTGCGAACAGCAATGTGGATGACTTGAGTGAAGTCATCCGGGCCCTCGATAAGAAAGCGCAAGGTGAGTTCTCCCTGCGCCTATTGTTGGCCGCTCGAAGCACGGAACAACTACGAGATACAGTGCCGGCTGTTCATCGCGTCTTTGTGGATGCACGCGCTCAGATCATGGAGGAGACGCTCGGGAACCTGTCGGCGTTTTACGCCATGTTTCCCGGCAACCACAAGTTCAACGTCTTTCCGCTATGGCTTGCCGAGGACCATCACGCTCGCCTCTCCTCTGTGTTCGCTCCGCATCTTGGCCATCCACGCTCAGACGACCTCGACTCCGAATACCTCAATATCTTCGAAACCCGCACACGGACGCCGTTCTTTCAGGACGTGTATGTAGACGGCGTTCGGGTCATGCTCATCATTGGGCCAACCGGCACTGGCAAGTCGGTACATGGCAACCAGATCATCTCCCTCGAACAGAAGTACGGCGGGTTCACATACATCTTCGACATCGGCGGAAGCTACGAGAGCGTAGTGGAGCTTTACGGCGGAAGAGTCGACCGGGTCGGCAAAGACGGGCCTCGCGTAAACCCGTTTGCCCTTGAGCCCACCGAGAGCAATATCAAGTTCCTCTACTCCTTCGTAAAGCTCCTGCTGACGAATGGCGGAGCTGAGTTAGAGCCGGAGGACGATGATGTGATTCACAAGGCCGTGCAGGACATGTACTTGCTTGACCCAGAGAATCGGCGTTTGTCGAATCTCTTCCTGCCCAAGAAGCTCGATCGCTACCTCTCGAAGTGGGTTGGTAAGGGGATATATAACGCGGTTTTCGACAACGTGGAGGACAGTCTCTCACTGTCTCGCGTCCAATGCTTCGACTTCCAGGGAGTGAACAACGAGCAGTATGCCGACCTGATCGAGCCTCTGATGGTTTGGCTTCTTCGCCGGATCAATGATGTGCTGTATAACCCTGCAAATCTTGGCGTGCCGAAGCACATCCTGATCGAAGAAATTTTCTCTTCTATGAAGAACAAGCAGCTCCTTGAGGGAGCGCTTGCCTCCATCAAGACCGTCCGCAAGAATCTCGGCGGCGTAACCATGATTGGCCAGTCCGCCGACGATCTCGGAGCGAACGCGGACAGCATCGTCAACTCTTGCACATCTTTCTTGTTCCTCAAAGACGCAACCTTCAACCGCAAGCGATACGCAGAGCTCTTCAAAATGAATGACCAGCAGATTGCTCTCTTCGAGAGCCTGCAGGATCGCGAAGGGCTGTACATGCGGCGCGACGGCCTTACGAAGGTAGTCACCCTCAACCTTGACAGCCGAAGCTACGCAACGTTTTCGACGAAGCCAAAGGATCGAGTCAGGCGGACGAAGTTGATCGAAAAGTACGGACTCGCCGACGGTATCGCCCGGTTTGCCCAAGGTGAGCCTGTCTGACCACCATTCAACCCTCAACCGAAAGGACTCATTGTGAAGCCACCGATTCTCATCTTCGTCGCCTGTGGACTTGCCTTCGGCTCTTCCGCCATTGCCGCCACGGAACCGCATCACCTTGAGCCGAGCGCTCCGCGCACGGTCACGGTCACCGAATCGGCGACCCCACCTGTGATTCGGGCCGGCCTCTTGCAATCGACGCTCATCCTGCTTCCAGTCGAGGAGAAGGTTGCCACCGTCTTCGGAGGTGACACGGTCGATTGGGTCTTCGATGGCGGACGTGTGGCCAGTCGCTTCATCAGCATCAAGCCAAAGGTTGCGAATAGCTCGACAGACGTTCACATCGTCTCAGACCACGGCAATGAATACACCCTTCAGTTGCGGGAGATTTCGAGCGAGGGAGATCCCCACTTCGATTCAAAAGTATTCATTGTCCCTGGCGACAAAGCTGCGAGGGACAAGCTCGTCGAACTGCCCGTCTTCGTTCCCGCTGCCGAACTGGACAAAGTCAAGCAGGAGGCGGCAACCGCGAAGGCCGTGGAGGCCGCCGAGCGAAAAGCGGAGGAAACCAAGGCCGAGCAATATCGAAGCCAGTATCCCGGCAGCCTCCATTTCGATTTCGTCTGGGACCAGAAGAAGGCAAAGGAGCTCGGACTGCAGCAGATATGGCGTGATGACAAGTTTACGTACCTGCGCGGCCAGTTTCAGGAAACCCCGGCGCTCTACGAACTGAAGGACAAGAAGGGCTCCCTTATCAACTTCGACTACAGCGATGGTCTCTATACCGTGCCGAAGCAGTTAGAGAACGGGTATCTCGCCATCGGCAAACAGAAGGTTGAGTTCAGCCGCGTCACGGAGAGGAAATAGCCATGGAAGAGCCAACCCAGAGTTCCGCCGCCACTGTCCCGGAGCAGCCGGAAGCCAAGCCACCGCTGCGTAAGGGTGCGCCGGTCATTATTGCCCTCGTCGCCATCGTCGGGTTGATCGGCATCGCCAATCTCTCCAGCTTGGTAAGCGGAAATAAGAAGGCCGCTCCAGCGAGTGCGTTGCCGATGCGACCGTCCGCCCCTAACGCGGCCCAGGTTAATAGCTTCGAAACACAGCAGCAGTTGCAGGCGCGACGGGATGCCGAGGACCAGCAGCGCCAGCGGGAGTTAGCTGCTGCGATGCAGCAACTCCAGGCGGCTCAAGCCGTACCCGGCCCGGAAGCATCGGGTGCGCCGCCGATGACGCCGGCTCAGCGGGCGGCGATCTATGGGGATAGCCCCAACGCTCCGAGTCAGACGTCGAACGTGTCGCAAGTGCAAGCGGAGGCCAAACAAAAGGCGCTTGCTCGCGAGAAACAGCAGCAAGACGCTATCAATAGCGATACGGTTGCTATCGACTTCGCGCGCGCGAGGGGAGCGTCCACGGCTACCAACCAACCGCCCGCCGCCGTGCTTGGTGAACGCGAAGAGGCTCCCGTCAAGGTGACGGCAGAGACGGCCACTGCGACTGACGCCGCCAGTGGCGGAGCAAAGCCGAACCCTTCGCAGGTCGCTTCCGACCAGCCTGCCAAGGCCGACGTTAAGACCAATCCGATGGCCGGTTATGACTTCGACGCTTATCAGGGGCGTTTATACCGAGTCTTCGAGGGAACAGTTTTGGAGGGTGTCGTCACGAATCACATCGACGGTGGGCTGAGTGGACCAATCCTGATCATGCTGACGACCGATTATTACTCTCACGATCATCAGCAACTTCTTATGCCTCAAGGCACCAGGCTGATAGGCACAGTTCAGAGTGTTGGGAGCGCCCAACAACGGAAGATGTTCGTCACGTTCCATCGCGCAGTCTGCCCAGATGGATTCTCGCTGGATTTCGATAAATACATCGGCCTCGATCCGCTTGGAACGACCGGCTTAGCCACTAACGTCGACCACGGCTACCTACAAGCATTTGCCGCTGCTGCTGCCCTCGGTGGATTGGGCGGACTCGCACAAATCGGGAACGATGGCACCATCCTTTCTCCGTCCACCCAGATTCGCAATGGGATCTCCGGGCAAATGGCCGAAGAGGGAGAGCAGGTCCTTAATCACTTCCTGAATCGCCTACCCATCATCACGCTGAAAGAGGGTTCCCGTGCCCGCGTGTATGTGGGGAGAGACATTCTGATTCCTTCTTACGCGGAACACCGCGTCGACTCAACCCTTTAGAGAAGTTCGCGAGGAGAACCGATGAAGATCGCTTTCGAAAGACCCAAGTGGTTGATGGTAAAGGTGATGATGTTCAGCTTTGCCCTGATTGTCGGCTTCGGAGCTCAAAATGCGACATCGGCGACTTGGCCAATCTGATTCACCCTCTGCCAGAACTGCCGTGCAAGATCGTGACCAGCTTGAGAACCTTCCCGGAGCGGATGGACCCCACCTGCTCTGAATGCCCCTAAACCCCAACCCGATGTCAGGAGTCCCTATGAAATTAAACATGACAAACCAAAAGAAGTACCTCATCGTTGGAAGCCTGGTTCTGGCCACGGCCACCCCCAGCTTCGCGATCTTCGGTGTAGGCGACATCGTCTTTGACCCAACCAGCTATGCCAGTCTCGTCTCACAGGCGACAACGGCTCTCAACCAGCTCAAGACCATCCAGAACAACGTCGAGCACTTTTCAATCAAACAACAATGGCAAACGGCTCTCACTAAGCTCGAAAACATGAACGTCGCCAGTATGTTCGGCGAGACCGCCGGAATCAACATTGCGCTGAATGCCAACTCTCCCACCGCATCGGTGACCGGATGGAAAACAGCCACCATGCCGATGAGTAGTGGCACCGCCTCCTATCTGCAAGCTCAAAACGCAAATAGTGCGCAGCGCGCCCAGCTTGCCATGATCGAAACCTCCGATGCGATCTCGCCCGATTGCCTCACCGCAGTCGGCACATATCGGAGCGGTCGCAATCAGAACTCGAACGCCAATTCACTACTCGCTCAACAGCAACTCGACATCACATCATCGACCAACAGTGAGGTCGAGCAGCTCAACCTACTGAACGCGGCAGAAGCCCAAAGAATGTCGGAGATGCAGTCGCAAGGCACGCTGCAGGCTTGTCTTGCCGCTCAGATGACGGTCGCCAACATGCAGCAACGTAACGCTGCGGTACAGGACCTGAACACGGCCGCTGCTGTCCAGCAGCAGCGCTCGACGAACGATACCAGCGCTGCCAACGAGTCGAATACCTGGCAGACCTACCTTCCTTAGAGCGGAGTTTGATTCCCAATGCTGAGTGCGATCAATACGAAGATCCTGCTTGCAATTCTTGCGGCGCTGACGGTCATCGGCGGCGCCGCGATCTATCAACGACGCGCAGCCGAGAAAGCCGCCGCCATTCTCCAGCAACAACAGAGGGACGCGGAAGAACAGAAGAGACGGGACGAAGCATTCCGGCAGCAGGTAGAGCAGAACAAGAAGAAACACAACTCTGCCGCCGCACAAGAGGGCAAGACCTGGAAAACGTACCTTCCATAGCGATACCAACAGTTGGATTAGAAAGAGTGTGAATATGCCAGAGATTGCTCTATTAGCCCAAGCACTTCCGAGCGCGAGTCCCGGCGTGAACTGGCTATACCAGTTCACGAACAACCTCACCAATCTGACGACCCAGAACGGTGGAGCGCTGACCCAGCTAGGACTGACGGAACTGAGTGCCATTTCTCTCTTTGTGCTCATCAGCATGGTCATCAACTGGAACACCACCGGCATGACGCTTCGTTTCCACACGCAGCCGGTACGCGTCGGAGATATGACCAACTTCCTCTTGCGGCTGATTATCTGCTGTCTGCTTGAGAACTATTGGGTCAATCCATTTCCAGGAGCGAGCTTTGGCATCAACCACTTCTTTTCCTACATCGCTCAGTCGATCGTGGCCGCCTTCGATCAGAACTCTCTCGACAATCTGCTCCAACTGCTCAAGACGGCAGGCGACAACACTGCTATGCCGTCAATCATGGCCCCGATTCAGATCCTTTGCTACATCCTCGTGCAGATTCTTCTTGGCCTGGCTTCGGCAATCCTTTTTGTCATCAATTGCAGCTCATTCATTCTTTACGGCGTGACCGCGCTCTTCGGGCCGATCTTCGTACCATTGCTTATGACGAAGACCTTCCAATCGAAGTTCTTTCACTTCCTAGACGTACTAATAGGCTTTGCCATGATCCGAGCGGTTGCCGGTGCCTTCATCTTCGTGTGGGCCGGCTTCATGAACGCATTCATTCAACAGACATTCAATGGCAACTATTCGATGGAGATGTGGCTTGCAAACCTCATCCCTTGCGTGATGGTTTTCATCGCGTTCATCATTAATATGCTCTTCATTCCGAGTATGACGCAGGCCATATTCGGGGGAGCGGCCGGTCTGGCATCCGGAGCTGCACAGCTGGCCGGAGGCGTCGTTGGCGCTGTAGCAATGAAAGGGTGAGGGCTTATCAAATGTGGAACGTTCTACTCGGCTTCCTACTCGGACATACTCCCGGTACCTCCCGCTATGTGCGAGCTCTTCTTAGCGGCAATGCCCGTAGGAGTCGTTATCGCTGGTCTCATCTATGCAGTCGTCGTCTTGCAAACTGTCTAGCGAAAGGAGCCATACCCCATGTCCCCACTCACAGCACGAACTGATATAGCAGGACTAACCCCGGAGCAGGCGCTCCTCACAGACCACGTCGGCAATGAGGTGTATGCCTCGCACTATGCCGAACGCAAAGCCTACCGCTTTGCGCTTGGATGCGGAGCCGTCGTGCTCCTGGCCTCAATCGGAATGAACGTCTCGCTTGCTCACCGTCCCATAGCCAATCGGTACATCCGAATCGACGAGATGGGGCGAGCCCAGGCCATCGCTTATAGTGACCTCAATTACAGCCCGCGCGAGGGTGAAGTTCGTACCTATCTGACCGATTGGGCGAACTACCGTTACACGATTAGCCGGGACACCGTGGCCAAGAAGTACCCGCTCAATTACTACTTCCTCTCGCAGACGCTCGCCTCCCAATTGATGACCGACGACAACGCAAACCACTTCGTCTCCCAGGTGGTCGGCGGCCAGATCGAACAGAGCGATGTGGAGGTGAAAAATGTCACGATCACCTCGATGTCTGAGGAGACGGTTCAGGGAGCCAGAATCGCCCGTGGCACGGCCCTGATATCGCTGGACAGGCTCTACTCCCCCCACAACTCGCGAGAGCCCAGAACCGAGCATTGGGCAATGACGGTGACCTATTACCTCAATCCGAAGCAGGTCAGCGATCAGGCGAAGATCTTCCCGCAGTTCGAGACGATCAATCCTCTCGGTTTGACGGTCACCGAGTTCCACGAAAATCGTCTCTCGGTCGATCCCATCGCACCCGGAACTATCAGGACCAATCCAGTCCCTCCCCAGCCAAGTTCCGGTTGGAGGTTCCCGATGAGCTACCACCTCATTCTGCCGTTTTTCCCCGACGAACTGCGTGAGCTCTTGCTCGACCCATCCATCTCCGACCTGATGATTAATGGCACCACCGGAGTCTTCGCAGATAGGAACGGCGTGGTTCAGCATATACCTCTGGCTTCGCCCTATACGAATGATCGGCTGCAGGCGGCAATCGAGCGTGTAGCACGCATCTTGGGACAAGATCTTTCGTCACAGAATCCTATCCTCAACACGACGATTGCCGGACGGCTCTCGAGTTGCAGTGGTTGGTGCCCCATCTTCGATCAATGGCCCGACGCTAACCATCCGCAAATTCAACCGTTGGTATACGTCGGATGAACTGATCGCTTCGGGCAGTCTGCCGTCGCATGTCAGGAACGAAGTGGTCAGCCTAATGAACGCCAAGAAGAACGGCATCATCAGCGGTGGAACGGGGTCCGGGAAGACGACCTTGATGAAGGCGCTCTTGGATCACGTTCCCGAACACGAACGCTTGGTTGTCATCGAGCAACCTGCAGAACTTGAAGGTGTCGCATCCCAACGCCGTCCGCTGGGAGGCTGTCGAAGCAATTCCGGGTCAAGTTGCCATCACTCCGAGCCAGCTATTAGCCGCCGCGCTCCGCCATCGGCCCGACCGCATCATCATGGGAGAGATTCGCGATGAATGCGGATATGACTTGCTGCAGGCCATGAATACCGGGCATGGTGGAACGCTATCGACCATCCACGCGAAATCGGCATGGGATGCTCTCAATCGCCTGTCGGATTTAGCTCTCAGCGCAAGAGCGAATTTGAACCATGCTTTCGTCCGCTCTGAGACAGCAGAGGCGATCGACTTCGTACTCTATTGCGAACGCGACCATACAGGCCGGCGTAGAGTACGCGAACTGGTTGAAAGTGAACGGATACACCCACGCAGACCAAACCTTCCAGACGGAGGACATCTATCGTGCTTCCGCCGCCTGAACGTCGGCAATCCAGCTAAAGAACCCAATCCGAATCTGAGGTCACTTCGATGTCCCATCAAGCTGCCAATTTGGCTGCACAGTCCAACTCGTCTCCAAATACGCCTAGCGTGCTGATTCCGAGCTTCGGAAGACACAACCAGCACCGGTCGATGCCGTCCTCTGGCGAAGTCTTGACCAGACGAGAATCGGCTGCGGTTGGGACGAATTTCTACAGTCGGGAAGGGAAGAGTGACTTCGGTGCATTGAGAGTTCTTCCGCCTCGTATCCCGTCCTCTACTCGGGATCACGCTTCGGGGCCTATCCGGCGCCCTGCGGCTCGGCGCTCTTCTGCTTCGGCTTCGCCGCCCTCCGGGTTACGGTTTCCGTCTACGACGGACCCTCCGCAAATGCAGAGCTTGGCACTTGGGAGCCGGGCCCACTCGCCAGGCTTTGCCGGGAGTGACCCGAGCAGGATACGGGAAATTCAACGAAACGGAGAACACCATCATGTATCAGAACAAAGTCACCCTCATCGGCTTCCTCGGCAACGACGCAGAGGTTCGCTCCAACGATAACCGCAGCCTGACCACACTCTCGCTGGCAACCAAGAGCTCCTACAAGAAGGACGGCAAGTATATCGAGCACACTGAGTGGCACCGTTGCGTTGTCTTCGGCAAGCTCGCAGAGTTTGCCAGCACTCTCAAGAAGGGCGCTCACGTCCAGATTGAGGGCGAGCTGCGCAGCCGGAAGTACGACAGCAAGAAGACGAACTCGGAGCAGACCGTCTGGGAGATTCGGGTCAACTCGATTCTCAAGCTGGATCGCGCCGCCAAATCGACGGCAGAGGAGCAGGAAGAAGACGATGCTCCGCGGGAGGAAGCGGCCGCATAGGCCGTCTCCTTATCACTTCCACGGAGGCTCGGCTAACGCTGGGCTTCCAACACTGTGAGGCTTCGCAATGAACCTGAAACCAGCCCAAGACTTCTTGACTCGGTGTTTCGCTCCGGAAGAAACGATTGCCCTCCTATTGCGCTCCGAAGCGACCGCGAAGGTCACGCAACGGATCGTGACCGTGAGACAAGCAATTGCTCCTCGATATCTCGGATGGCTCGCCTACGAAAACACCAACGGCGCAAACATCTATGTAGCCGCCAATCCACTTCGCTCAGGCAGCAGAAAGCGCACGAAGGAGAGCATCGCATCGGTACGCCATCTCTATATCGATGTCGACACGGACGGCGAGGCCCGAATCGCGGCGGTCCAGTCCTCCGATCTTGTACCCGCGGCTACTACCATCCTCTCCACATCGCCCGGTAAATACCAAGCTCTTTGGCGTGTCGACGGCTTCGATTTGGTGAGTCAGGAAGATAAGCTCAAGCATCTCGCAATTGCTTTCGGTGGCGACCCAGCTTGCACCGATTGCAATCGTGTACTTCGAGTACCGGGTTTCATGAATCGCAAATACGACCCAGCTCACCTTGTGACTGCTGAGTATTTTGGCGATTCCGTATATAAGCCAGAACGACTTTCGGTTGCCCATCGCTCCCTTGGATTCGGTGCCCTATGAGCGCTTTCACCTGACTCCGAAGGTAACCGGAAAGCACAGCACATCGGAGAGCGATTGGGCGTGGGTCTCTCAGGGACTTGCTGACGGCCGGGATGCCGCGAAACTGACGAAAGAGCTAGCTTCGCGCCGTTCTGATAAGCCCAATCCTCTCTACTACGCGCAACGAACGGTTGACGTCGCATCGGCTCGGCTCTGGATGCTGGAGGGAGTTCCTCACGAAGACATCGTCACGATGCTTGAGAGCCGCCGTCGGTTCGAGATATCGACCACACTTTGCTCGGCTCGTGCGCGAGAGATTACTGCAACCGCAGCGCGCATGATCGCCCGCAAAAGAATTGCCTAATACAAATCTGACAGGAGAACACAATGCCATTACTCGAAGTCATCCAGACCAAACAGATCAGCGCCTCTATTCGCCTATCCGATACGACCGCGACCCAGGTCGACCAGTACGCGGCTTTCATTCGTGCTTGCGCCGACGATGTGGTCGAGCAAGCTCTGTCCTATGTTTTCTCGAAAGATCGCGACTTCCAGGAGTTTCTGAAGACCCCAGAGGCACGACAAGTTGCGTCTACGCTTCGAATCCGAAAAGCGCCTGCTCCGGAAGCAGTCGAGTCAGCGGGAAAGAAGCCCGTTTCCGCGATTCAATCCGTATCTATTCCCACACCAGTAGCGGCGGGATCGAAGGCATGATTCTCCATGCAAATCCGTGGCAGGACCACAACGGTGCTTCGCACCGGAAGAATCTTGACACTCCACCCCTCACAGGGTTGCGTTTGGAACCAAAAAGGTTCCATTCGGAACCTCAATCAAACGATGGGGCTTGCGTTCGCAGCCCCATGTATGCGGTTCCCAAGGGAACCGCGCCTAAAATCCGTCGGTAAAGGAGCAAGGATGGCTACGGACATCACTGCAATCGAAGCCAGATTCCAACGCCTGAAAGGCCGCGAGCCTCGTACCCAGAGCGTCGCTACGCGGTTCACCAGAACCGAGGAAAGGATGCTCGTACAGGTTGCCGCCGAGCCACGGACAGAACCTGCGGGAATGGGCACGCGAGGTTCTTCTGGTTGCCGCGCAACAACAAAAGCACGACGGCGGCGCGGCCTTGTTTGCCGAAGTACAGGCACTTCGGCTCCTGCTTATCAACACGCTGGAGCCGCTCTTGCGCGGCGACAAGATGACACCGGAGCAGTTCAAAGAGATGCTTCGGTATGTGAAAGCGAACAAGCGCAAGGCAGCGGCGGACATGCTCGCCAGCTATTCAGAAGGGACGACAGAACAGCCATGACTACGACTCAATGGGGACGCAAAGAGACCATCGTCCGCCCGCCACATGCTCCGGTTTACAGCTTCGCAGCCGCCTTCGCCGCGCTGATTCTGACTGGCCTTTTCGTCGGCCTCTACATTGCAGTTCTGATGGCTCCGTTGCAGCGGTGGTATCTGCCTCTCTACCTTCGGACGGGCGTGGCAGGGATCGTGCAAAAGGTGGATACCTACCAGCTCCTGAATGTTGCCGACGCCCATCTCCACGCCCGGCCCGCCATTGCTGCGGATGTGGCGGAGGGCTCCACGCCGCAACCCAATCGCCGGCCGTTGCCCTTCGCGCTGTCGGATGCTGCGCGCGCCTCAGGTCTCGTTTACCTGTATCCCGGCCCGAAATCCAGCTATCGCAACGGCCCGCTCCATGCCTACCTGCAACGGTTCGTCTACGACGGCCACGGGATCGTTGCCACCTTCCGCTGGCCGCTTCTCAGCGGCCTCGCCGCGTTTCTTGGATCGCTCGCTTTTGCGGTGCGGAAGGACATCAGACGCTTCAAAGAAATGAAGTACGGACGTCTGCTCAAAGGCCCGGTGCTGGTCTCGCCGAAGGAATTCAACCGCGCCGTGAAAGGCGATGGCGTCGGCTTCAAAACCACCGAGCACAAACAGCTCATGCGGATACCGCAGCGTGCCGAAGGACAGCACATCGAGTTGATGGGTGACACCGGGACCGGGAAAACCAGGCTCATCATGATGCTGCTCTTGCAGATCAAAGAGCGCGGCCACTCCGCCATCGTGTACGACCCGGCGTGCGAGTTTGTCCAGCGTTTTTACGATAAGAATCGCGGCGACATCATCCTCAATCCGCTGGACGCACGTTGCCCCTATTGGGGGCCGTCCGAAGAGCTGCGCCGCCGCGCCGAGGCCAAGGCCATCGCCGCCTCGCTCTACCAGCCAACCACGGACAAGAAGGGCGAGTTTTTCACCGAGACACCGCAGAAAATCTTCGCCCATCTGCTGACCTTCGGCCCGACACCGCAGGAGCTTGTCGAGTGGATGGCGAACCCCGAGGAGATCGACCGCCGTGTTCAGAACACCGAGATGGCGATGATGATTGCCAAGGGCGCCCAGCAGCAACGCAACGGCGTTCTGGCCTCACTCGGATTGATTGCCGACAGCCTGCGGATGCTGCCCAGGAAAGACAGAACCGCGCGCCATTGGAACGCAACCGAATGGGCCGAGACTCGTAAGAGGATGGATCTTCCTTACGTCGAAGCCGAGCGAGCGCGAGGCGCTGCGTCCCCTGCACAGCCTTTGGATTGACCTGCTCGTTTTGCGTCTCTTGAATGAGCCCAAAGAAAGTCAGCATCCGGTCTGGTTTGTGCTGGACGAGCTGGCCAGTCTGCAACGTCTGCCGCAGCTCCACACTGCCATCACCGAAAGCAGGAAATCGAAGAACCCTTTGGTACTTGGCTTCCAGGGAAAGGCCCAGCTTGAATACATCTACGGGCACTTGGCCGAGGTGATGCTGTCCCAGCCCGCAACGAAAATCTTCCTGCGCATCACGGAGCCAAAGGCCGCCGAGTGGGTGTCGAACGCCATTGGCAAAGTCGAGATCGAACGGCTTCGGGAAACCCATTTCACCGGCACACGCCAAGGCAATAACTTCAATATAGAGCGACAGGTCGAGCCGCTGGTGCATGGACTCGGAAATCTCCGGCCTGCCCGACCGCCACGCCTTCCTTAAGCATGGCAACTGGGTTGCCGCCTTCTCCTTCGCGTACGGCGATATTCCCGCGACACAGCCTGCGTTCATCGCGCGATCTCTGGAAGAAGACGACCTTGCCTTCGATCCAAAGACGCTGGCGAAAAAGCCGCCAAAATCCGTAGCTCCAGCCACCTCATCCGCCACGACCGCGACCGAAGACGAAGCAATGGAAACGGGATTCTCTCTGGGTGATTAACCATGCTGACCATCTCCAAACCGCTCTCCGCCTCACAGGCGCAGACGTACCACGCGAAGGAGTTCACCGCTGCCGAACAGAATTATTGGCGGCAGAACGGTACGCACTCAGGGCGAATGGCACGGACAGCTTGGCAGCGAAGTTTGAACTTGCCGGTGAGGTAGGCGCGGAACAATTTGCACGGCTCTCCGAGGGCCAGCACCCGCATACAGCCGACCAGCTTATTCAGCATCGCGTAGTGAAGGAGTACGAGGGCGCCGATGGCAAGAGCGTCGCTCCCGTCGAGCATCGTGCCGGTTGGGATGCCACGTTTTCAGCTCCCAAATCCGTGTCTCTCACCGCTCTGG
The DNA here is from genome assembly GCA_963774835.1 of uncultured Acidobacteriaceae bacterium. Classification (GTDB taxonomy): domain Bacteria; phylum Acidobacteriota; class Terriglobia; order Terriglobales; family Acidobacteriaceae; genus Edaphobacter. Next base: position 797,679 of record CAVZGS010000005.1, on the reverse strand, counting down.
TGGGCGGGGACGACCGTGTGCGTGAGGCCCACCGAGCGGCGGTCAATATGGCACTCGATGAGTTGGAGCGGTATACGCAAGCCCGTATCGGCGGCAACCACCCGGCAGAAACTACCGGGCAATTCGTCGCCGCAAAGTTCGAGCATGACACCGCCCGGCCCGTCGATGGCTACGCCGCGCCCCAGCTTCACACCCACACGGTCATCTTCAATATGACCGAGCGCGGGATGGGACTACCCGCGCCCTGCAACCGCAAGGTCTCTTCGACAGCCAGCAGTTCGCCACCGCTGTCTATCAATCCGAACTGACCTACCGCCTCCGCAATCTCGGCTATGAGATCGAGCCGGGGCGTAGCGGCGCGCCGGAGATCAAAGGGTACTCGCAGGAATATCTTGACGCCTCCAGCCCACGCAGCCAGCAGATACGCGAGTACCTTGAGCGCAACGGCTTCCGTGGTCACGAATCTGCGCAGATCGCCGCGCACTCCACCCGCGACGGGAAGCAGATTCATACCCCCGCCGAGGTGCTGGCCGCCCACCGCCAGCTCGCCGCCGAGTTCGGCAACCAGGCCGATCAAGTCGTGGCCGATGGCGCAGGGAGCGAGCGCAGGGGCAAAGCCTCCAAGCTGCCCCGGAAGGTCGGCAAGCGAAGGCATCCGAGGCCGTCACCTTTGCCCGTGAGCGGAGCTTTGAACGCGAGGCCGTCACCGACGAACGCGACCCTTTTCCGCGATGCTCTTGCGGCGCGGCATGAGCGAAACCACCTATGCGGAGGTTCGCGCCAGCTTTGAGGCCCGCGTGGCCTCCGGCGAGTTCCAGATAGTCGCGGGGCAGAAATACGATACGGCTCGCCAGTTCACCACCGCTGAAACCATCCGCGCCGAGAAAGAAGTCATGCGCCGCATGGCACAGGGCCAGAATCAGGCATCACCCATGATGTCGATTCAGGATGCGGTGCGGTTGCAGTGAATCTCAGCAGCAGCTCAACTCCGCACAGCGTGCCGCCATCGAGCAGATATTGACTTCCCGCGATGTGGTGCAGGGATTGCAGGGACGGGCCGGCGGGGGTAAGTCCACTCTCTTGCGCGTTGTCCGCGAGGGCGCGGAACAACGAGGATATGCCGTCGATGGCTTCGCTCCGACCTCACGCGCGGCCCAGCAACTCCGCGATGTCGGTGTCTCCGCCGACACCTTGCAGGGGTTTCTCGCTCGCACTGCCCAGCCGGACGATAGCCGTCACCTGTACATGGTCGATGAGTCCAGCCTCGCCAGTACAAAACAGATGCGGGACTTCCTCAAAAAGCTTGGCCCGAACGACCGAGTTTTGCTCATTGGCGATACGCGCCAGCACCAAGGAGTCGACGCCGGCAAACCCTTCGAGCAGTTGGTGCAGGCTGGAATGCGTACCGCCGAACTAGACCAGATCATTCGGCAGAAGGATCCCGAGTTGCTGCGGGCGGTCGAGCATCTATCACGCGGCGAAGTCGTCGAAGGGATTGTTTTGTTGGAGCAGCAGGGTCGAGTAACGGAGATTGCCGACCCACAGCGCCGGATTGCGGCGATTGCCCGCAGCTATGCGGCTCACCCAGGAAACGCCATCGTCGTGTCACCCGACAATGCCTCGCGGCACAAGATCAATCTAGCCATCCGTAATGAGTTACAGACTCTCGGTATAGTGCAAACGGATGATCGCGCCTTTAGCGTGCTCGCCCCGCGTGCGGACATGACCGGCGCGGATCGCACTTGGGCCGCGCGATATGAAATCGGCGACGTATTGCGTTACCAGCGCGGCAGCAAAGACCTTGGTATAGCGAAACACAGCTATGCCCAAGTCGTCGCCATCAAGTCGAAAAGTAACCTTCTTACCGTTCATAAATCCGACGGCCAACAGGTGACGTATGATCCCTCCCGGCTTCACGGCATCAGCGCATACCGCGAAATCGAGTTGGCGTTTGCTACTGGGGACCGGCTGCAATTTAGTGCTCCGAGCAGGAAGCTTGGCATTGCCAACCGTGACCTCGGCACGGTGGAGCGGATGGACAGCAGCGGGTTCATAGTTCGAATGGACAACGGAAAGGTCGTTGCCTTGGACACCGAGATGCGGCATTTCGACCACGGATATGCAGTCACTAGCCACAGTTCACAGGGACTTACCGCTGACCGCGTACTGGTGAACATCGACAGCAATGTCCATCCCGAGCTAATTGATAGCCGTTTTGCTTATGTGTCTATCTCTCGCGCTGCCCATGACGCTCAAATTTATACTGATTCCGCGGCTTCGCTCGCGCGGAATTTGAGCCATGCGGTCACAAAATCTTCAGCCCTATCGTTGGCACAAAGCATTGAAGCAGGTCTCTCGGTATAGGTCTGCTATACCGCAAAAGTGCGCCTCATGAAATTCACAGTTATGGTCACGGACGTGATCGTCCGATTCCGGTTGGCTGCGATCGAACATTCGTCTCGACAACCGCAGACCTGGGAACTCCAGGTAATGACCATACAAGAGGTTGCACGTATTCTCGTGTCCTTGCGTTTTCTCGATCTCGAAGCTGGGGTTCGGCTTACGGAAGCCAGTACGACGATTACGCCGCAGCCTGGCCTCACCATCGTTCCGCTCGCGGATTTCGTCTCCCTTACAGAATTCGTTTATCCCGAAGAAGAACCCCCTAGCTCTGAAGCACAGCAGACCTATGTATTGATTGCTCATGGCGAAACGACGGAAGAAGCACTCCAAGTGAAGATGAAGGACTCTGCTGTGACGATGCGTTTTCTTGCTTGCATCCAGGTTCGTTCTTACGGGTCCGTCTGGCGTCCATTGGAGGCCATCCCGGCGACTGGCGAGAACAGCGCTAAGCGCTCATTGAGTGAGTAGTGGACTGTGTCGGCCAACACAGATATTTGGGCCGGCTTCCAGGGGCTGGCAAGGCCGCTCCCCCCGCCCCCCGACCGATTCGGACCGGGAGACAAACCGGTAAGGTGCGGTTTGCCCGTAATACAGGAGCTATGTGCTTCCCGCTTGGGTATATTAGGCGAATGAGGCACATGCCAATCTTTGCCATGCGGATGTTCATCCGCGGGATCAGTCTGGGCGCTTTAGCTTCGAGTTTGTTAGTGGCCCAGGATGTGGCTCCACATCGACCGGCCAATACTTATCATGTCCCGACCAGGGGTCCCGTAGCCCTTGTTTCTCCGGAGCTTCACGCGGACCGCACAGTCACTTTCCGTGTCGGTGCGGCCGGTGCGCCTGACGTGAGGTTATCGTTGGACGGAGATCACGCGATGGTGAAGGACGCTAACGGTATTTGGAACGTAACGCTCGGCCCGTTCGAACCTGAGATCTACGAGTACAGCTTCCAGATCGGTGGCGCGAAGGTGATGGATACCGCAAACAAATTTCTGAAGACGGGATTATTTGGCGCCAGTCTTCTCGATGTGCCCGCGAATCCTCCGCGCTTCGATCAGGTACAAGATGTGCCTCACGGAACGCTTCAGATTCGTTCGTATATGTCCACGCCATACAGGAAGCAACGAGATCTCTACGTTTACCTGCCGCCGCAGTATGATCGTGAGCCATCGCGCAGATTTCCGGTTCTCTATCTACGACACGGAAATGGTGACGACGAAGCGGCTTGGACCATTGAAGGGCGTGCGGGCGTGATTCTTGAAAACCTGATCGCTGAAGGTAAAGCTGTCCCGATGATTATTGTGATGCCGTACGGCGAAAGCAATGCGTTCGGAGGTGGCACACCCGAAGGAATCGCGGCACTCGGGAAAGAATTGCTTGACGATGTAATTCCGATGGTGGACAAGAATTACCGCACGCTCACCGGGCGTGACAACCGCGCAATTGCGGGGCTCTCGATGGGTGGCGGGCAAGCCTTCACCATTGGTCTGCGGAACCTGGATCGGTTCGCCTGGGTTGGCGAGTTCAGCTCGGGATTAGTCAGCGACGCCGACTTCAGAATCGAGAAATACATGCCGGGCTTCATGGAAAACGTCCCGGATATTAACCAGAGGCTCAGGCTGCTCTTTCTCAGTTGCGGCAACGAGGACCCGCGCTATCAAGGCCAACTCGACCTGAGGGATGCGCTTACCAAATACAAAATCCGGCATGAGTGGTACAGCACGCCCGGCGCACACGAATGGAAGGTGTGGCGCCATTCGCTCCACGAATTTCTGCCGCTATTGTTTCAGTCCCCAAGAACCTAAAACTATCCGTCCTGACGGAACGGTCCTTTTCGGTTGCTCGGCTGCCAGTACACTGCCAGATGGCTCGATCAGGCGATTGTGTCCGAGTGGTCGGCAACCCTTCCGTTACGCGCCGAACGGCCAACGACGGGTAAGGTGCGAGTTGCCCGTCAACCGGACAGAACCCCTAAAGAATCCTCTCCGCGCCCCAGACTTTCGATGAGTGCATTGGCGATTTATCACTCATTGATAATTACAAGTCATTGCGGTGGGTCCTGGACAGGGTCCCGTACCTACCTGCTGCAGTATCTGCCTACTTGCCCGTCACCTCGCGAATGACGCGCAGATAGTTCTCGCCCAGGATCTTCTTCAAGTCGCGTTTCGTATATCCGCGTTTCATAAGCACCGCGATCAGCGCCGGCATCTTCGAAATATCGTCCAGTCCATTCGGCGGCCCCGAAATCCCGTCGAAATCGCTTCCAATCCCGACGTGATCTATACCCTCATTTTGACTGCATGGTCAACGTGATCCGCCACATCCTCCACGGTCGCCGCCACTTTCAACCGCTTTCCGAAGAGCTTGCGCACATCCTCCGCGGCGTAGTCGTCCAGCGCCCTCCCAGTCAGCAACCGGGCATTCGTCTCAGTCTTAATGTCTGCTCGGAACGTCCCCGCGTCCTTCGGGTTGATAAAACCTTCTCCGAAACTGATCCCGATCACTCCGCCGTTCTTCGCGAGCGCCCACAGCATTTCGTCCGTCACATTCCGCGGGACATCCGAGAGCGCCCGCATCGAAGAATGTGAAATGATCACCGGCTTGGTCGTAACCGCGAGCGCGTCGTAAAACGTCTTGTCGGCAACGTGCGAAACATCCACCAGCATCCCCGGCCGGTTCATCTCCCGTACTACTTCTTTGCCGAAATCCGTCAGCCCGTTGTGTACGGGCGTGTCGGTCGCCGAATCCGCCCAGTTGTTATTGCGGGAGTGCGTCAACGTCATCGATCGTATTCCTAACTGATAGAACATGTGCAGCACTCGCAGGTCGTCGTCGATGGTGTGCCCGCCCTCGACCGTCAGAAACGCCGCGATCTTATGCGCCTTCACAATCCGCTTTATATCCGCCGCCGTCGTCGCCAGGTCGATCTTGTCCTTATGCGCATCGAACAGCGACTGCATCGCATCGCATCCCGCAGATCCAGCGTTCTGCGGACAGCCTCCGCGCCTGGAAAATACACAGAAACCCACAGAGCGAAGAATGGAGCGTGAATCCCGCCCTCGTGCAGCCGTGGAATGTTCACATGACCCACGTCCTGCCGTTTGCTCAAATCCTCACCCATCACAAGTATGCGTTGAACCGTGTCGATGTGGCTGTCGATTCCGATAGCCTCAGCAGCCAGGTTCCGCGCCTACGCGGGGACCTCGTCTATGTTTGGGTGGTTGCCGCGAGTTTCAAGACGGTGGGGTCAGGCTGATTCCTCCTTTGTGGTGGTAGAGCTGATGTTCACGCAGTTCGTCGCTCACTTCTCTGCTGGGAACGGATAAGAAGAAGCAGGGTCTCACCGGCCGCATCGCGCTTCCCGAACACTGACGCGAACCTGGACTTCGAACATCAGGGGACCAATTTGCGCTGCGTCTTTGCCTACGCAGAGCGGCGCGATCAGTTCGTCGACGGCCAATTTCGCCGACCGCACTGCGCGGAAGCCAAATGCCTCGCTCCAACCTTCCAATCCTCGGTCGGTGGTCACCTTCACAAGCAGCGAATCCGCGACAGGCCGTCCCTTATCCCCCCACGCTGAGGCTGCAGCGTGGGTATCTGGTTTGAAGGGAATACGCAGCGGAAATGTCTCAATCTTCGCAATGATTATTGTGGACTCCGAGTGCCGCTCTACACTCCGAGTGCCGCTCTATACGCCATCGCGGAAATCGCCAGATGACTTCTAAGACTTGTCGTATCGCGGATCATCTTTCGGGTTGATGTATTCAAGCCCAAGCGGTCCAATCGCCGTCACTTGCGTGACGTACTCGCTGGATTTAGCCCAATGGAAATGGGGCGTATTGCCGGGCAGGACGAGGACGCTCCCTGGCGGGTACGCCTGCAGCTTATTGGGGTCGAACTGATCGCCCAGGCCGATGTAGAAAACGCCGGATATAACTGTGTACACTCGATCCTCCGGGTGCCGGTGTGGCATCAGTTTCACGCCGTGGGGCGCTCGGACCCTGATCGTGTAGGGCCCGGGCTTCGAGGGATGACCGACAATGGTGGCTAGGAGGACCGAAGGTGGAAACGCCGCGAAGGACTTCCAGTTGACCTCTTCGGGGAGGACGGCTGTAAAAACATCTTCGCCCGGCTGGTGGGGTCGAACGTTATCTTGCGGTGCCTCCATCACGGTTGCTTTTTTCTGATCTGACATACCAAATCTCCTTTTCAGAAACTCGTATTTCGTACACGATTAAGATGAAGTCACAAGCGTTGATAGCTACTGGATGAAGGTATCGGTCGATACCTTCATATCAGTCGCGCTGCCGAGCCTTAGACTCCTAAGAACGACCAACAACATCTGTCGTATCGGACAGCCTTCCGATGACCAAGCAATTGGGCCCGTCTTAGCGTCTTCGGATACGCGAATCGCTTGGCAGTTTTCGAGACCATTTGCTCCTAGGGAACGGTAATGGAATTCCTACCCTCCTGCTTAGCGCGAGGGAACAGGGTTTTCGTCACCGGAATCGATCGTGAGATGCCCCCGCTCAACGGGACAGCAATCGCGGCCATGACAACTGGGAACACCAAAGCCCAAAGCCTGAAGTGAATTTCAAGCAATCCGCCTCCAGCACAACCGGCGACGAAACCCCCAATGGCTGGAATGGTCATCCGGATACGGCGCCGAGCCTGGGCCGTTTCCTCGGGCGAGACATTGCCGCATGCCAAAGTTACGAGGTCAATGGCTAACAGGACAGTATCCGTGGTGAGGACTGCGGTCGTAGGGAAGCCCGGCAGATCGAGTTTGACGAGTGCATTTTGAGTGGCCATCGCGGCAACCCCAAGCATTCCCACAGACGCTGCAACTACGCTACCGGGATTACTGAAAGGACCAAGCGCAACAGAAAGCGCGAGAAATCCAGTCAGAAGTGCCGCCTGTAGCATTAACAATGCTCGCAAAGTCCGCTGCTTTGGTCTGTCTTTGAAAACCCAAACAACAGTCGCCAAAGCAGCGATAAAAACCGGAACTGCGACCATCGGTCCGATCCGGCTAAAGCCACCGGTTGTGTAATGGGTAACCAAAATTACGATATTTCCCGTAATGTGCGCGGTAAATAGGCCGCCGAGTGCAAGGAATCCAATGACATCGACCGCACCCGCCGTCACGCTCAAAACCGCTACAAATAGCCAGTCGAATGCAGGCTGTGGAGGTTGCTCAAGCGCGAGCTGATCTTTTGTTGCCATCACGGATGCGATTAGAGCAGAGGCGCGGGTGCGAAACAATTGGACGATGGTATCGCCAATACTTTGGTACCGCTCGACATGATAAGTGACACTCATCCTTCCACTTCTATCAACGCCCTCGGATACAAGAATTTACGGCAATCGTCGGCGACAGCTTGAAGCCGGTAGTGGATGCTTTGCGCCTAAATGGCAATGCCAAATGGATCCGCGTGCACCACAAAGAAACCATCGCTTTTGCGGCCGCAGTTGCGCCTCAGCAACCCTCACGTGATCAACGGACCATTCGATGCCAACTGCAGCAATGCTCCGATACTTGCGATCGCATCGCTTATTTTAGGTAGTACGATCGGCACCGGATATTTTCAGGAAACTCGACGGATGTGGCTCGCGGCGGTTGCGAATCGTTTGAGGGTCGGGAGATCTAGGCGAGAGGATTCGATTTAGCCCAACCTGCAACGGGAATCACGTGAGGGTGGATACAGACGATCAACTCGGCCCGGAGACATTAAGCCTTTGGGGCACGTGCGAGGCGAAGCTTCGCTGCCATTTTCACCAGGTCGGCGAGAGAGTCGGCTTTCATTTTTCGCATTACCTGGCCTCGGTGGGCCTTCACCGTGATCTCGCTGATGCCGAGTTCTCCACCGATCAGTTTATTCAACAGGCCAGACACCACCAACGCCATGACCTCCCGTTCGCGATGGGTGAGAGACTTGTAACAGTCTCGAAGAGCCAGGATCCCTGCCTCACGATCAAGAGCAACACGGCTGCGTTCGATCGCCTGCCGGATGGCCTTTAGCAGCACTTCATCGCCAAACGGTTTCGTCAAAAATTCAACAGCTCCGGCCTTCATGGCTTGGACCGTCATCGGCACATCGCCATAGCCCGTGATGAAGATGATCGGCATCTCAGCGCGTTCGACTGCGACGCGCTTCTGAAGATCGAGACCGTTGAGGCCTGGAAGGGAAACGTCAAGTACCAGGCAGCTCGGAACAAGAACTCGTGGACGGCTGAGGAATTCTTGCGCGGACCCGAATGTCTCCGGCTGCCAGCCTTCGCAGCGGATTAGCAACTCCACCGACTCGCGCACAGAGATATCATCATCCACAACGAACACTATTGGTTGGGCATACGACATGGAGGGAGGCCCCAATTCCTTGTCAAGTGCGCGCGTCATAATCATTGTATTACTCCTAAGACGCCTAAACGAGGCGCGAATCGCTCATCTACCGCTCAGTGCAGACTGGAGCGCCTCAAACAAAGCGCTATCACCGAAAGGTTTAAACAGGCACTCCTCGGCGCCCTGTTCGAGCATTCTCGCGCGGATAGTCTCGTCTCTGTTAGCAGTGATGAAAATGATCGGAATCTGTTTCCGGCGGGCCTTCAATTCTTGCTGGAGGTCGGGTCCGGTCATGCCCGGCATGGCGACGTCGAGGATAAGGCATTTGGTGTGGTCGAGGCAATCAGACACAAGGAACTCTTCCGCTGACGAGAACGCTCGCGTTGCATAGCCGAACTGCAATAGCAAGTCGGGTAGGGACTCGCGCATAGATTCGTCGTCATCGACCACTGTCACTAGCGCACGTTTGACCATCACAGGAACAAGAATGCGCCACTCAAACGACGGGCGTCCATTGTGCTTTGGTATTGCTTTGCCGCCGACATCAGCATGAGTGCTATGTGCCAACCTGTTCAACCTCTAGACCTCGCATTCAGATTCGTCGTCGCCTGCGCTGACACAACTGACCGTCATAGGTTCCTCATGGCGCATCCGTCACATCCGAGCGAACGAGTGTTGCCATTACGATCGGCACCCATCTCGCCCTTGGATGCGTGAGGAATGGAGAATGAAAACGTAGCTCCCGCACCGTCATTCGGTGTTGCCCAGAGACGGCCGCGATGACTCTCGATAATCGAGCGACAGACGGAAAGTCCGATTCCCATGCCGTTATTTTTCGTCGTGTAGAACGCTTTGAAGAGTCTGTCGGCAACTTGAGGATCAAACCCGACTCCAGCATCCTCCACGGTCAGTCGCACTTGATCGCCTTCGTCTCGTCCCGTTCGGATCAGCAAGAGCCTCAGACGATCGTCGACTCCGCTCATCGCGTCCGATGCGTTCCGGAGCAGGTTGAGGATGACCTGCTGAAGCTGGACACGATCGCCTGCGACCAGCGGGATGTTGTCGGCTAGTTCAATCCGCAAAACCACGCTGTTTCTCTGGAGTTCGCTCAACAACAGGGCGATCACGTCTCGTGCAGCCTCGTTTAAGTCCATCGGTTCCGTTGTGGCGTCCTTCTTGCTATAAAGTGCGCGCAACCGTGTGATCACCTCAGACATACGGTTGCCATCCCGAATCGTGCGCCGCGCGGTTTCGCTCGCGCCCTCGACATTCGGAGGATCAGCGGCCAGCATCCGTAGACAGGTGTTGGCATTGGTGATAATGCCTGCTAGAGGCTGGTTGACTTCGTGCGCGATCGATGCGGTAAGTTCCCCCATTGTCATCACGCGCGACATATGCGCGAGCTCCGTTTGTGTGTTGCGTAGATCTTCCTGGGCTTGCTTCCAATCGTGCATGTCCACGACCGTGCCGTACCACTTCAAAATGCGCCCTTGTTGGTCCAGCAATGGGAGCGCGCTCGTTACACACCATCGGTACGTACCATCGGCGGCGTGGATGGTGCGAACCTCAACGCGGTACGGGTTTCCAGTTGTGATACAAGACGACCAGACTCGGGCCGCCTGATCGGCATCGTCCGGATGAAGAAGTTTGGTCCAACCGCGACCCACGATTTCTTCGGCCGAGGAGCCGGTGTAATCGAGCACGCGAGCATTGCAGTAATCGATTGCACCGTCCGGTGTAGCGCTCCAGAGCATCTCTGGAATGGTTTCAGTCATCTGGCGAAGATTGAGTTCGCTCTCCCGTAATTTTTGTTCCGCTCGTTTGGAGTCGGTAATGTCTCGAATAAACGCACTGAAAATCCACTCGTGGTCCAGTTTCATGGGTGATACTTCCAGCTCAACCGGGAACTCAACACCGCTGCGCCGGGCGGCCGTCACTTCGATACGTCGTCGCAAGATGGGGCCATCACCGGTAGCCAGAAAGTGACGTATGCCACGCTCGTGAGCCATCCGATCTTGCTCCGGAATGATCATGTCCGACATGTGCTGGTCGATCGCTTCTGAACTACTCCACCCGAAGATGACTTCAGCTTGCTTGTTCCAACTGGTGATGGTTCCTTGGGCATCCATCGTGATAACCGCATCTAAAGCAGTGTCGATAATCAACCGAGTTTTCTCCTCGGCCTTTCGTAAATGTTCTTGGGACTGTTTCAGATCCTCAATGTCAGTGGATGTGCCGACAAATCTAAGGATTTTTCCTCCCGCATCACGTAACACCATGGCTCGATTGAGATGCCAGCGATAAGTCCCGTCGAGCGCTCGACGAAACCGAGCTTCCATCGTAAAACCCTGTCCTAAGCGTATCCCGTCCAAAAAGCTCTTTGACGCCCCTTCTCGATCCTCAGGATGGATCGCACTCATCCACGCCTCGGGATTTGACTGGACGTACTCGAGTGCCTGACCGGTGTACTCCAGCCAGTTTTGGTTCACGAAATCCGGAGTCCCATCGGGCTGAAGCGTCCAAGCCGCCACAGGAATAAGTTGCAGTAAGCCAACCTGGAGCTGAAGTTCTTCGTTAGCTTTGGCAAGTTCTCGGGTTCTCAGCGCGACTCGTTGATCGAGTTCGCTCGCGACCCGCTTTTGCTGGCTTAGAAGCCGCGCCTCTTGTAGCCTGAACGACGCCTGATTCGCTGCTACGCTCAGAAGAAGTTTCTCGGTCTGCCCCGGAAAATCCGCTCGCTTAGACCCGACTACGATTACGCCGATCTCGCCCTGCATCCCCAGTCGCAAAGGCATGATCGAAATGTCTTCGTCTCCAATGCGGTTTCGTGCCTGTGCAGGCCATTTCTGCAGATCCTCTCCCAAGCAGCGGTTGAGCACCTCGCAAATCTCTTCTGGACGGGGCATCAAGTTTCGCGATTGAGCGACCCGGATCGTTTCGAGGGGCGCATCGCCTATAGGTTCTTTCAGCCGCAGATATACGAGATCCAGGTGAAGCAAACTCAGGAGCGTGTCGAGTAAGGTATCAACAATCCTCGATGCGTCGGCACCAGTCCAAATGGCAGGAAGAGCCAGGACGCTGACCAAGTCATTATTACAGCGCCGAAGGCGCTTGATCTCGTCGGCAGAATCTTCGAATGGGCCTTCCATGTTAGGCCGCCGTCGAAGGTGACACATCCCGCCTTGCCTGCCGTACACGAATTTCACGCAGGAACTCTTCCGGTGGCACAAAGAACGGATTTGACTGAAGAATGCCACCGATGATGATCATGGGATGCGTCCTCATGATGTCGATCACCGTTTCACCTCCAAATTTGGCGAGGTTGTACGTGCAGATGACTGCGTCGTCGTGGCGACGCCACACATCATTCACTCGCGATTCAAACTCAACGAGGTCGTCTATGTACGATCGATCTTCAACTGCCCAGTCCATACGGCAACAAATGCGACTAAGTGGGAATCCTCCCTTGACGTTACCGCTGGCCAACTGCTCGAACACCTCTAGCATCTGATCCTGATCGAAATGGCCGTCACGAAGGTACGTTTCGGTATTGATGAGAAGTTCGAATTGCCCACTCCGCTCGGCAGCCGACGGGTCGATCCCTGCTGCGGCCAACCGCTGCAGATGGCCGTGACGCTGATCGGGATTGACGACGTGGACCGCCTTGTCGCCACATTCGAATCCGTCCTTAATGAACGGAAGCAACACGCGATACTCTTCGTCGTCGCTGTTGAAAAATGCGCACACATGGCGCACTTCGCCGAGCTGGGAGCCTGCAAGTGAAATGGGTGCCGTGGCCTTCTTCATGGCCTATCCCCCATGGCGATAGACGAAGAGCTAAACATCCCCTCTGGGAATAAGATGCCAAATTACGCGCGCGCGATGTCCATCATGAATTCGCGCAGGAACGCCCCGCGATGGCAGACCGTTCAGCAGGAGAACCGTCGGCGCGTCTTTCCGGCCGGCCTCCTATAGAACATGGAGAGTACATCTATTTGGATCGTGCGATAGGAAGGCCGGGTACCTCATTGGAGGTTCCTTGCCGCGAAAGAACAATTGAAATGGAATCGCCAGGAATGTCATGCGAAAACCGAGCGAGGGTCGGCTCAAATGAGGGAGGTGGAATCAACGCGCGGTTGGCAAATGCAACCCTCGGATCGCCTTGGATCGCTTCACATCCGTGTCCCTAGGGGAAACCGGCAGCCTTCGCGCTGACAGCATAGCTTGCTTCCTCGATTAATTGCACTATGTCATCGGGGTGGGTTGCTATGGAAGCGTGACTCGTTTGCAACGTAATCGTCTTCCTCGCGTTGATTCGCTCCGCCATCCACTTTTCGGTCTCGGTAGGAATCAAGCGGTCGTTGGCCGAGATCTGATACCAACTGGGCTTCACTTTCCATGCCGGTAGTCCCGACTTCTCTTCGAAGCAACGCGCCGCTGTCGGCTTCTGCGTAAGAGCCCAAACTAGCGATTCCATTCGGTCTTCGAGATCGTGACAGAAAGTCTCGTGAAACTTCTCGACTTCAATCCATAAAAATCCATATTTGTCCTCGCGGATATTAGCGGCCCCTTCAGGTGGTGCTCGCCGCGCCCAAAGGCTCTTGAGGCTCTCTCCTTCATCAAGAGCAGGTCCTGCCAAATAGACGAGGCCGACGACATTTGGCGTGAGACCGGCGCCCGTGATGACTGCGCAACCATAAGCATGGCCGACTAATAGCGTGGGAGCATCCTGCGCAGCTGCCATTTTGATGGTTCGGTCGATATCGTCGGACAACGATGTAAGAGGGTTCTGCACCGCGAAGACCCGGTAGCCTTTTTCATGCAGGGGAGGAATGACGTGCCGCCAGTGAGAAGCGTCGCCCCAGGCCCCGTGCACTAAGAGAATGTTCGGTTTGTCCGGCGTCATCCTACTCCTCCGATTCAATGTGTTGCGACTCGAGCTTGTTGCAAATACTCTTACCCAAAAGACGCATCACTGCGCGTCCTGTCACGGCAAGCGCTTGCACCCAGCAGCAACGGATAGATGTTAGGGCGCGCCCATAATATGGACGTGAGCCCAAGGAGTGCCTGCCCACATGATGTAAGCGCCCGTTGGCTTGTGAGTCGTAGGAAGGCCCGTGGTTTTCGGATCAAAGGGCCAAAGAATCATCCAATGTGGTCCGATTCTGATGGGTGGGTCAGTTTTGTCGAATGGGTCGGAGTCGCTTCGCTGCGTCGCTCCCGCGAGCATGTATTCGACACCCGGAACGTTGGTAGTCGGCTTTGCCTTGTGTTCCGTGAAATCGTGATTCCATTGCATTGCGACTTTGTCCTCACACATCGGAGGTGATCCGGCGCCGTTGGGATTTCCCGGCATGCACGTGAAATCATTGGTTCCTGGTCGGAGGATTTTCATCTGTCCTTGGGCGTCCATCTCAGCGACCGTGGCGTTTTTGGTCACATTGGGAGGACCCGCGGAGAGGGCGCGCGCAATTTTGCTTTGTCTAGACTCTTGCGGCTCGGATGATCCCCGGTCAGGGGCGTTCATTTGCGCAGAAGAGGGGTTGCCCATAATGGCAAGCAACAGGGAAATAATCCAAGCAACGAGTAGCGATCGCAGACTTTGAAACATAAATACCTCCTATCCCTCAGACATCGTTTTCGTAAACTACGTCGCAAATTGCGACCCTAGAGCGCATCCGTCATCGTTCCTATCGCGATTGCTGTCTTTGCCATGAGTCATTGAGTTATTGTCGATGCGCACTTGCCGATTTCGATTGGGCTGATAGCTTGTCACCTTTGCCACGGTCGTCACCGCGATGGGAGGATCCTGCAAAGTGTCTTGCCCCGGGCGCGCTGACCGTAGTCCAGTGCACCATGAAATCCTCTCTTGACGTTCAAAGGACGATTTCTTTGCCAGGAGGAATCTGATCAATTTCCTCCGAATTCAAACCGAGATGGTCCATCGCGAGCGTTTTCGGCATATGGCGGATCCAGTTGTTGAGGGAGAAGTCGATGAATTCGGGACTTACGAACATCTCAAGGAAGACGAGGTCGGTGTCACCGGTGTTCTCAATGTAGTGGCCAGCGACTGCTGGGACAAAGCCGACGTCGTTCGCGTTGAAATCCATCGTGCGGGACTGTTCGCTGGAATTGAAGACGGTCATACGCCCCGAGCCCTGCACGTAATACTGCCACTCCCTGGCGTTCGGATGCCAATGAAGCTCGCGAAGACCTCCAGGTTTCACTATCACGAGGGCAGCGGCAATCTTCTTGGACACGGGGAAGTTTTTGCTATCGACGATGCGGGCTTCGCCCATCGCAGTCTTCTTACTCGGAGCCATAGCCCGTAGCTTAAACGTGTAGCTGGGACTCTTACCTATGGCATCGGCGGTGGCCTCGGCGATATCCGCCTCAAGGGATTCCGGGAGGTTGCCCCGGAAGATGTAAAGCGAATCTGTCGGAAGCTTTGCGACA
Organism: uncultured Acidobacteriaceae bacterium; assembly: GCA_963774835.1. Taxonomy (GTDB): domain Bacteria; phylum Acidobacteriota; class Terriglobia; order Terriglobales; family Acidobacteriaceae; genus Edaphobacter. The sequence continues at coordinate 782,477 of CAVZGS010000005.1, read as the reverse complement.
GACTCAGGCGGAAGCTGGAAATTCTTCGCGAGCACCTCAGGCGGAGTGTGCGCTAGCCAATCGGAAAGAAGAAAAGTGCTCTCCTCTGAGAAGTCGCCTTGGTTAAAGACGAGCAGAAACTCGCAGCCATCGTCGCCGAGTCCCTGGATTGAATGCGGATAGCCAGCTGGAAACAGCCAGAGATCTCCCTCCTCTACGTCGTCGATAAACACGGTCCCGTCAGGATTTAGAACTGTGACGCGCGCTTTCCCGGAAAGCATGTAGGCCCACTCGTCGGCAATATGCCAATGGAGTTCGCGATAGCTGCCCGCGGTGAGGCGCATCTGAACGGCGGCTATCTCGTTCGAGCTCGGCAGTTCGCGTTCTGTTATCTGGTGCGTCCACCCACCCTCCTGCATACGCCGATGCACGAGTTCAAACGAGTACCAGATAGGGGGAACGGTACCATGATCCGTCGCAGGCGGTAGACTTGAACTCGGATTCTGTTGTTTAAGAAGAAGATTCTGCGGGCCAAGGTTGCTGGCAGATGCGTCTTTCTGTGAACGCAGTGTGTTCTCACGGCCCGCAAGCCCTCCGCTGCCATAGGCTGATGGGGCTTCACCGTCAATTTGTTTTGCTTCGCCTTTCATAAGTTCTCCTTTTGCAGGCAGTTCATCCGCGCGTTGTGTGACCTGTGTTCGAAATTGACGTTGCAATGCTCTTCTGAAAGACCTTTCGCGACCATTACTTTCACCGAGAACCACAACGAGATCTTCTAATTTGGCCCTAAGCGAAAGTCGGCAACGCTGGCTGAATAGCACAGTTGGGCGAAGTTATTTTGCGGAGATCGAACAAAATCGCCCAACATGCACCTACTCCATTGCGTGTTCGCAAAAGGCTCCCGCGATCGGTGTGATTCACCGTGGCAGTCGGTCGGCGATTTTCGCCACCCCAGCTTGCGCACAGACTTCGTCCTTGTCTCCGCCGGGAGCACCTCCTACGCCCAAGGCGCCCACGATAGCGTTCTTCGACTTGAATGCCACTGCCCCCGGAAGCGCCATAACATTGCGCATCGAACCGAGTCGGGGTGCAAACGAATTGGTTTTTGTCAGATCGAAAAACTCGCCAGACGTATCAAAGTGGAATATCGGCCCGAGCGTGACCACCGTGTACGCCTTGTCGTAACTCGATTCTGCAGTATGGATGGTAGCTCCATCACCGCGAATCGCTACTTGAGGTGTTCCGTCCATGTCCACGACTGTAGCGGTAACCAAATATCCGTGTTGGGCGCAGACACGAACAGACTCGGACGCGGCCTCGAGCGCGAGACTGAGTGGCACAACGTAGTGATAGTCGGTCGTTTGCGCTGGTTGTGAGGCAGAGGCCTGCACTTGGGCCCAGATTGTACTGGGAGCTGCCACTCCGGCGACTAAAGACGCGAATACGAGACGCAGCAACGGATGCTTCATGAAAATATGCTTCCAACTCCTCGTGGTGTGTGTTTTGGCGGCATGCAAACCTTTTTCGAAAGTCATGGTGAGTTCTCCTTAGATAGAGTCATGCGTGCGTTGCGCATTCGCGACTGATTCGGACGTGATGCACATTTCCCATTAAGCCAGAAGCGGGGATGCGAATCTATTGGACGATGGTGTCGCTCGATACCTTGGTCTCAGGCAGCGCGACAGGCACATTCAAACATTGCCGTTTACCATGCTGCACGTCTCCCGACTACTTTCAGGCCAACATCAACGCTTGCTTGAAAAAGACTCTGGAAACCAAGCCGCAGCCAATCCAGATTTGGCGGCGTGGAATTCCTGCGAAGACGCTCTCTTGGGACGGAATCAGTATGTGGAGTCGGAGATTAATAGGCCGAAGGTGAACGGCGCAAGCACCAAACTATCCGCCAACCAGAAGCCATGCGACGAGATGGCTGAGGCCATCGTCAAGGGCTTTAGAGTTCTGCCGGAGTGCTAGTTTCCACTCCGCTATTTCTAGTTGATTTTTTGGCCGATCCTGCGAAGCCGCTTTCTTTTTGGGTAGCCTCGTCTTACGAAGTGCACACCTGCGAGTCAATGAAGGGTGGGTGCCCTCATTAGCTCAGGGGCGTGAGGGCCATTCTCACCGCTAGGAGGACGCCTTCCGGTGGCTGGGCGTCTACGCCTCTGCGCCAAATAGCTCTCAAAACAGCAGCCAGTCAGTGCAACAGTGCTCACGCGAATTCTCTGTGAGGACTTACGTGAGTTCTCGAGAGTCTGGGTCATCCTTACCGTTTCAGCAACTCAGCCAGATATTGTTGCCAGACGGCCGCGTAGTTGAAGGTGAGATGGCCGTGCGTCTCCGGCGTGATCGGCAGCAGTACGAAGCGTGCATTTGTCATCCGGCTGGCCTCTTGCCGGGCGATTCCAAGGTCAGGTGGGTTGATGAAATCATCGGCGGAGTTGACCCAAAGAACCGGAACCGTGATGCGATCGAGTTGCGCGGAGGAATCGTAGTTTCGGCTGGCATCAAGATAATAGAGACAGTCGTTTGCGTCGATCGAGTGGATCGACTGTCCGAGATACTGATCGGTGTAGCTCTCGGTCTGCTGCCGCGTCGGATACTGTTTCTGCAACTGCAGTGCGGACGACGTCGCGATCAGGAAGAGACTGCTTTCGGCACGAAGGCCCGCGACCGGCTCGCTCTTATATTCTCCGCCAAGCCATGCTGGATCATTTCGGATGTTCTCCATCGCCATCGAACGCCACATCAGGTTGCGACCCGCAATTGGTACGGTCAGACAGGCGAAGGACGCAAGCGCATCCGTGTAGCCCGGATAGGTGACGCCCCACAGAAAGGTATGCATGCAGCCCATCGACGTTCCAAAGATGAGGCGAAGATGATCGACGTGCAACCCGTCCTGGACAAGCAGGTGCTGCCCACGCACCATGTCGCCGTAGTCGTAGCGGGGGAAGTGCATGTGCAAACCGTCGGAGGGTTTGCTCGATTCGCCGTGGCCGATGTCGTCGGGAAAGATAAGGTAGTAGCGTTGTATATCGAGCGGCTGTCCGGGCCAAACAGCACATCTGCGAACGTTGGTATTAGAAACGACTTGGAGCTGCCGCCAGTGCCGTGCAACAGCAGCACTGCGTTATCGATGTGACCGTCGGGACCACGATGCGCGCTTCCGAGGGTGCGATAGTGCAGGTGCAGGGAAGGCAGGGTCTCACCGTCGTTGAAGAGGAAATGCGATGCCGTAAAGGTGCTTTCTTTCGCCCGTGCCGTCCACGCATCTGCAGTCTGGGCCGCTGCCGGGTGCGCCCAGAGCAGGCCGGCGAGGAGAAGAACGGCAACCCGAAATGCGGGTTGTGCGGAAAGGAAATGTGGGGTCATGCGAAGCCTCCGGTCGAAACTCGTAGAGTGCGCGTTAAGAAGATGGCGTTTTCTAGAGCGGCGCTCGTTTAAGCACGTCGTAGATTCGGGAAACTCGAAGGCGTGGACGCCGGCGACTGTTGCCACTGCAACCAGCAAGAAAGCAATCCATTTCATAGAGTACCTCCTGCCAAATTCTTGGCCCCACCCATCAATACTCGCGATTAAACCAAAACGACGGGGACGATTCCATTGGACGAAGGTATTGATCGATCCTCCGGAGCGGGAGTAGTTTTAAAGCGCTCGAATGACGAGAACAGGGCAATGCACTCGTCGATCTCGGCTTTACGCGTCCGCAACTGGATAGGTAATGGGAAACGCGCCTCTCGGCAGCAATCGATTAATCAACACAAGCCGACATAACAGGGCTGACCATGCAATCACGCCGCGAGGTAGGGACTGCCATCAAGACGAGGCTGAGACGTTAGTCTCTCCCAATTGCCGTGTGCGAATGCCTCTCTTGCCCCTTGCGACAGGTCGGTAGCCAGCAAAAATGACCGCCCCGGCTGCCCCGGACGGCCGCAACCCGACGGTTGGGGCGAGCAGCCTTTGCTGGCAAGGCTACCTTTGTCTTTTCAAAGCAACTAGAACCGAAGGATCATCTGGGCGTGACGATCATTTCTGAGCTAACCCTCCCGTGGATACAAGCTCTTAAAAAGGAGAAGGGGAAAGACATTTGGTTGATGGGCGGCGGTGAACTCTTTCGAAAGCTGCTTGATCTTGGCGAGGTGGACTCGATGAATATCACTACAGTTTCAGTGATACTAGGCGACGGCACGCCTTTGATGTCTCCTCCCCATTCCCCAACGAAGCTCGTGTTGCTGACTCACCGCGTATACAATCCGGGAGCATCTCGATGAGCTACGAGTTGAAGTCCTAGAGGCAACGAAGCGACAGCTACCCAGTTGCGGTGCACGAAAAACGGGGTTACTGAGATGGCTGCCGCTTGATCACCTGGTTTGGACTGGGCGATCTTGTAGGCAGGTATAAGGAGGATCATCGATATGCAGATTCGCTCGGTAGGGATAGATCTTGGCAAGACGAGCTTTCATCTGGTGGCGCTTGGCGATAACGGCAAGGTGCTGCTGAAGAAGAAGTTCTCTCAGAAGCAGCTAATCACGTTCACGGCTAACCTGCAGACGTCGCCAAATCTGGAGTTCGCGGCGAACGATGGCTCTGGGCGGGAGCGGTGATCCTGATCGGGATTGGCGGACAGGCTTTTCTCCGCAATGCCCGGGCAGCCCATTTTGAGGGGTTTGTCTTCCTCATCTCGGCGGCGCTTCTATTCCAGGGCGTGCTGATGCTGCTGTGTTCTGCAACACGAAGGGGTCGCGACCGTGATCTGCCGGGGACGTGGGCCTGATGGGTGCCGCCGACATGAGGCGATGAAGGCGGTGAGCGCGGAGAGGTGAAGAATGATGGTCTTCGAGCTGTTGTTCATTGGCTTGTTTCTTGCGTCCTTGATCGGGTTGATGAGCGTCCTGATCCTAACAATCCGTGGACGGCGCCGCACCTCAATGCGAGTATTTGGGTCGCTGGGAGCTGGCTGATCTATCTATCTCTCAGTCGTGGTTGCGGTAGCTGCGACGATGGCGGCGCGGCCTCAGCGAACCATCCCCGTGGGGCAGGAACTCTGCTTCGACGAGATGTGTTTCTCCGTAGTCAATGTTCAGGTAGTTCTACAATTGGGACCAGCGAGTCAGCCCGTGAAGGCCGATGGAAGGTTCTATGTAATCACTGTGCGAGTGAGCAGCCACTCGCGTGGCCGGGTTCAAAGCGAGGGCGGCCTTCGCGCTCTGCTCTGGAATTCAGGAAACTACTATGAGGTTTCATCCGGTGGACAGCGCGCGTGGGAATCCGTGAACGGGAAAACGGCCAAATTGACTGCCCGCTTGCAACCTGGTGAGAGCGTCGAGAGCGTTCAGGTGTTCGATCTGCCCCAAGAAGCCTCTGCCCCGGGGCTGGCTTTGAGCCACGGATTCACCCCTGGGTACTTCATTATAGGAGAGTGCCCCCTTTTCCATAAACCGAGGACCCTCAAGTTGACTCCGTAGCACAAGGTGGTGAGAGATTCTTTCAAGTGCTCTCAGACGTGTGTTTACCTCCTGATGACAACAGCCCTTAGCATGAACTGAGGAACGAACTTCCCGTGAAACGGGGTGGGCTCAACCGGTCGATGCAACACTGGCTGATATGAATTCGTTTTCTAAAGGTGGTGTTTATGGCACAAGGAAAACGGGACAGGCTTTCCACGGAGCAGCGGATCGGAGTCGTGATCGCCCGTCAGCGCCCCGGTACAGCCAGCGGTTTTGTCTTCCTCAGCCTGGAGGATGAGACAGGTATCTCGAATGCGATCATCAATCCCCATTTGTATGAACGGAACAGGGTGGCGGTGACGCGTGGCAAGATCCTGCGAGTCGAAGGCGCTCTTCAGAATCAGGACGGCGTTGTCTCTGTGAAGGCATCTGCCGTTCGCGTGCTGAACCTCAGCGAGATTGATATGCGGTCTCGTGACTTTCATTGATCCACACGCATTACATCGGGAGAGATTTCCGGATGGCTGAAGGTTCGCGATAAAAACTCGAGCCTATCGGATTCAAGTCCCTCGCAGGGACGGGCAAGCCCTGGATCGCGAGCACTGGGACGATAGACCCTCTTGCAAAGCGTGCTCCGAACCTCACCAAGCCTCTGATTGTGGTTACGCATGGCGATACCTGGAATATGGCCCATGAGTTCCATCTTGTTGCCGACATCCGTATTGCATCAGCCGACACTCGCTTCGGCCAGGATGAGAATACACATGGACGCTTTCCCGGAGGAGGATCGACCATCCGGTTTCCGCGGGAAGTGGGCTGGGGCAATGCCATGCGCTACATGCTGACCGGAGATCACTTGAGCGCGGAAGAAGCATATCGCATGGGAGAAGTGCAGAGATAGCTCCGGATGCGAAGGAGGCGCTGGCGGCTGGCATTCGAATCGCGAACAAGATTGCCGATTGCGGGCCGCTTGGCACCAAGACCTCATTGGCGTCTGCTCACCTGGCGATTGATCCCGGTGAGGAAGAGGCGTTGTCAAAACTCTACGCGCGATGCAGTGCCTGGTCGAGGCCACAGCGCTGTGGATAGCCGCGGCATGGTCAGAAACAATGAAGACAACGCCGCTCGTATGGCTTCTTATTGTTTCAAATCTCGTCCATGCCGCTCTTGTTCTTCATTTCTTCTTCTGGCGCCTCTCTACCCTGACATAATCATCACCGCTTGCCTTGTCGGCTACTTAGTGCAAAGGCAAGGGCAACGCGACGGGAATAGAGCAGCAGCTCCGGACGTTTCCACGTGAGAACACCCACATCGGCCACCCTCCGCCACGATTCCGAGCATGTGGGCCGCTTCATCAGAGCAGTAATCAGCTGTTTACAGGAACGGAGGGCAACGCCGGCGTTAGGCTAAGTGTGAGGACGGTAATGTCGTCTTCCTGACCGAAGCTCTGCCCGATGTCGGCGATTTGTTGAGCGGTGAGGAGAGTAAGGCCGGGAAGACGCTCGAAACCATAGATCTCCCCGTCAGGTCGGCGCGCCTCGAGCACGCCGTCTGAAAGAAGAACAAGGCGCTCGGTTGGAGCCAGTTTGCCATGAACCGATGGGTATACCTGATCGGGAAGGAGGCCGAGGGGCAATGCCGGTAGTGTGCTCAGTTCGCGGCCTGACAGATAGGGAGAAATGTGGCCTGCGTTCGCAATCGTGTACTCGCCGGAGAGCGCGATTTGGACACAGCACGCGGTGGTAAAGCCAAGCTGGCCCTGCGTGATGAGCACGTTGTTGAGCCCGGAAAGAACGTCGCCGGGATCGTAGGAGGTTTCTCGACGCAGAGCGCCGAGAATCATAGCGACACGCATCGCTGCTGTCAGGCCTTTTCCTGAGACGTCGCCAACGACAGCAGTTATCGACCCATCGGGTGCACGTGCTACGAAGAAAAAATCACCGCCCACTTCACTTGCTGGCAGATAGACCGATTCGACCTCAAAGCCGGGAGTAACTTGCGACGCGCTCTGCAGCAGTAGTTGTTGGACGGTGCTGGCGGCCTGCAGCTCAGCCGCGTAGGCGGCGCGTTCGCGTGCACTTTCGACCATCTCGGCACAAAGCAGCGCATTCTCAATGGCGGCGGCGGCCTGGAGAGCGATGGTGTTAAGCAGTTTAAGATCGCCTGCCGAGTAAGATGTACTGGGATTGCTGCTGCCCAGCGCGATTGTACCGACATTACGTTGACCTGCGCGCATCGGTACGCATATCAAGGCGTGTAACATGCATTCGGAGTCGAGAGCGCGCAAATCGGTGTCGCAGCCATTGACGACCTCTCCAATGCAGCGCTCGAGGATGGACGCGGCAAAACGCGAGTCCGGCCCGAGCGGGTCAGGGTTTCCAGCAGACCCGCCGAAGCAGGCGGCGGTCTCGAGATGGCCGTCCTGCTTTTCCAGAACGAGTACGCTGCCATGGGTTGCGCTGATGAGCCTCTGCGCCTGCGCCAACGCGGACTCAGCTACAGCTGCCGAATCGAGTAGCGCTACCAACTGCTCGGAGAGTTGCTCGATTAGATGCACTTCGCGATAGAGATGGAGAACCTCCGCAGCGAGTGCGCGACCCTCCGACTCGCGAGCCGCAAAGTGCTCCAAAAGGAGGGCTGTAGCCTGCGCGGATTCCGCTGGTCCCGCGACATAGCCCAGTGGTGTGCCTTCAAAAACGACTGGAATGCGCGCACCATCGGGCGATATGCCTTCCGCGGCGACTCCCATAAGAGGCTTACTCTGCGCGTCGACGATCCGCACGCCTGAGCCAACAGCCTTCAGCAGGGCAGCGACGACTGACGCGCCGCCGGATCTGGGCCGGAGAAGTGATTTCAGTGAGACGACGGCCATATGCCTTACGCTCCAGGCGCGGGAAGGCCGAGGACCGAGCGGGCTTTAGCGATTAGAGCATCGGGATCGAAGGGCTTCGTCATGTAGAGATCAGCGCCGACGTCCTGGCCCCGTTGCCGATCGAACTCCTGCCCTTTGGCCGTTAACAGGATGATGTGGATATGGCTCAAGCCAAGCTCATTCTTCACCGCATTGCAAACATCGAAGCCGTTCTTCCTTGGCATCATGACGTCGAGAAAGACAAGGTTCGGTTCTTCGTCGCGGATAGTCTCGAGTGCCTCTTCTCCATTGGCCGCCGTCAACAGTTCCACGCCATCATCTTCCAGCTCTTCCAGGGTCTGCTGGATCAGCATGCGCAAGTGCGATTCGTCGTCAACGATAAGAATTTTCATGGGTGTCATTGATAGATGAGGAAAAGAACGTTCTCCATCCCCTTTTCGAAGCGTAAGGCACGAACCGCTTCGTCACTGGAGAGCAAAGAATTCAGAATGATGATGTCGGGCTTGGAATCGACAGCGCGAGTGACAAGCTCAGCGCCCTTGGACTCGACTACCTGGTACCCGCGCGTTTCAAGAGCGTCGGTCAGAGTGCGAATCGTGGTGGCATCCTCGTCCACCACCATAACCTTCTTGTGAGACTTGCCCTGATCGAGCAGCGTATCTATCTCATGGAAGAGCGACGCCGTATCGATGGGCTTTGTGAGATAACGATCTACGCCGAGTCGGAAACCGCGCTCCTTATCTTCGAGGATAGATAGGATGATGATCGGAATATCCATCGTGGAGGGATCGTTCCTGAGCACCGCAGCCACGTCGAATCCGTTCATCTCCGGCATCATCACGTCGAGGATGACAAGGCCAGGCGTCTCCTCGCGAATCAAAGTCAGAGCCTTTCGGCCATCCTCGGCCAGGCGCACTTTGTAGCCCGCCTCGGTGAGCTCCTGCTGCAGCAGAGAGCGAATGTTGGAGTCGTCATCGACGACAAGGACCGATTTGTCGCGTGCACCGTTCGTGGAGACGCGCTCGCGCAGTTGCTTGACGAGTGATTCGATATCGATGGAGTGGCGCTTAGGCAAAAGTTCCAATTGCGCGGACTTCTCGAGGATAGGCAGCGTGAAAGAGAAAATGCTGCCGCGGCCGGGCTCGCTCTCCACCCAGATTCGACCGCCGTGGTACTCCACGATTTCTTTGCAGATTGGCAGTCCGAGTCCGGTGCCCTTCGGCTTGTCCGTGAGCGTGTCGCCAACCTGCTTGAACTTCTCGAAGACCTTGGGCTGATCATCAGGTGCAATGCCGATGCCGGAATCCCTGACGCTCACCAGTAACTCCGTGCCCGCTTGACGTGCTGAGCATGTAATGGAGCCCGCGTCTGTAAATTTGACGGCGTTCGAGATCAGGTTGATGACGACCTGAATCAGCCGATCCTGATCACCCGTTATTCCAGGAAGGTCTGGCGCGATGTCGCTGACGAGCTCCAGCTTCTTCGCCTCGAACAACGAGGCCGTCGCAGCAACTGCGCGCCCGATTACCTCTTTGACGGAGATGCTGGTCATGTTCCAGGTGAACTTGCCAGCCTCAATCTTGGCCAGATCGAGCACATCGTCGATGAGCTTGGTGAGCCGCTCTCCTTCACTGACGACGATTTCGAGGTTCTCGATGACCTGGCGTTTGGCTTGCTGCACTTTGCGGTCTTCCTCGGAGATCATGGGAAACAACCGTTCTTCAAGGCGGCGGCGAATGATCTTCGCAAAACCGAGAACAGAGGTAAGCGGAGTGCGAAGCTCGTGACTCACCGTGGAGAGGAATGAGCTCTTCGCGGCATCAGCCTGTTCAGCAGCCGCCCGCGCCTGCCCCGCTTCTTCAAACAACTTTGCGTTGTGGAAGGCGACACCTACGGCAGTGGCAATCGTAGAGAGAAGGCGCTGATCAGCCTCGGTAAAGCGGCCTTCTTGTTCGTCGGACTGCACGCTGATGACCCCAATCGCCTGTCCGCCGGATGATATCGGCACGCCGAGATACGACGAAGTGCGTCGCCCGATCTGTTCCACGCCGAGCCGAGCACTGCTGCCTTCCATATCCTCATTGATGAGCAATGGCTGACCGCTGCGAATGATCTGCGACGTGAGTCCGGAGCCGAAGGGCCGCGGCGAAGCATTCTCGCCGAAAGTATAGGGAAACTGCAGCATCATCGTTGCGCCGGTCCAGCAACGAGACGTAGGCGATTGGCGCGCGGAAGAGGTCGCGTACCTGATCGCCGACAAATTGGATGAGGTGGTTTTTGTCCAGTTGTGTGGCAAGCGCCTGGCTTATGCGATTGATGGTCACCAACTCCGCGGCGCGCTCGCGAACCTCGTGCTCGCGCTGATTGATGACGAGATAAGCGTTGGCATTATCGAGCGCGATTGTTGTATAAGCTGCAAGATTTTCGAGCAGGCTCAGGTTCTGCTCTGTGTAGGCATTCTTTTTGAAGCTCTGCACGCTCAGCACGCCGAGCACACGTTCTTGGGCAATGAGCGGTAAGTAGATCATCGAGACGGGCGGCTGCGCTGCGCTGCCGTCGTCAAGTGTGCCACCGGTGTGTCTATACCCCGGAATGTACTTTGATGACTCCGTCTCGACGTCATTGATCAGAATCGGCTGGCGGTGGTCGATGCACCAGACGGAGAACTGGTTTTTATCGTCGGTACTCCGCGTGTATGGAGCGTAGCGTTTGCCGTTTTCGATCGCCAGGCTGTACTCGATCAATCGTTTCTCAGGTCGGTAGAGGCCGACCCCGAAGATGCTCGCATCTACAATCTGGTTGACGCGTTCGTAAAGCTTGAAGAGGATGGTGTTCAGATCGAGCGAAGCAGTGATCTCTTTGCCAATTTCGCTCAGAAGCTCGATCGATTCTTTCTGCGCTGTGATCTCTGAAGCCTGTGCGCGAATCTCCTCAGTGCGCTCGTTGACGGTGGCCTCAAGAGCCTTTGCCTGGGCCTCGAGAGCTTCGGTCTTGCGGCGAGCCTTCTCGCGCTCATGCATGATGATGTAACGCCAGCCGGCAAGGGCGAGGACCACCAGCAGAAGACTATAGAGGATATAAGCCAAAGTGGTGCGGTACCACGGCGCCAGGATGATGAAACCGTAGGTGCCTTCCGGGCTTATCCTGCCGTCGGTACTTCGCGCGTGGACTCGGAACCGATATTCGCCTGGGCCGAGGCCGCTGTAATTAGCCTCTTTTTGCTTGCCCCACACTGACCAGTCTTTATCAGCCCCTTCGAGCAGGTATTGGTAATCCACGCCGACGGAGTCGCCGTATAAAGGCGCGGCAAACTGAAACCGGACGCTGCTCGAACCGGGAGCAAGGCGCAACTCCGAGCCATCACGCAATTCTGTGCCGCCATAGACGAGCGCCGATCCCGCGTTGACCTGGCGAACAAGCGCGGGTAGCTGGTCCGACACCGTGGTACGCAACCGAGGGTCAAATCGGAGAAGAGAGTCGCCGGTAGACCAGATGCTCCCATCGCTGTCGACAAAGGTCGGTAAATCTTTGTAGCGCGTAAGCGGCTTGTAGGTGTCTTCATCGAGATGAAAGCTTCCGTCGGGATTGCGGGTAACGCGCGCGATACGGCGTGCGTCGGGGGATATCATGACGGCCCATACACTCCCATCCGCTGCCTCGTAGATCTGTGGAGTCGCTTTCGGGGCATCAAGCTTGAGTTGAAGGCGGTTGTCCACTATAAACTTGTGCGCAGTGCGGTCCCAGCGATAGATGTTCTGGTCGTGGGATATCCCCGCGTACAAATCTCCAAGTGCATAGCTCACTCCGCCGAGACCGGCAGGCATACCGTAATTGGAGGAGACGGCCTCCGCCGTGGAGTCGCGCATTCCCGTGGCTGCAACCTTAATGCGGAGGAGGTGACCCTTGCCGCCACCCACCCAAAGATCTCCGTCGGAATCCTCGGCCAGCGAGTGCGCGACATAAACGGTATTGGGCAGTCTGCCCTCGTCGATCCACTTACCGCCATCCCACCGCATGGAACCAACGCCGTCGCCGTAGCCGATGAACACGCGATCCGGGGTCTTGCGCGACTGGATAGCCAAATACGACGAGCGGTCGAGAGCGTGAACGGACGGCAACGTTGGGAGCAGTTGGTCACCTACCACGCGCATCACGGCTTCGCTGGTGGCAACCAGCAACTGATCCGGGGTCTTGCCCAATCGATCCTGGAAGGTAAGCAGTGCGAAGCCCTGGTTGGCGCCGTGGAGCGGGACCATCGAAGGGCGATTGGTATGTGGATCAGAGACCAGCTTGAGAACCGGGCTGGAGCCGCCGCCGTCGGCTATATAGACAGACCCCTGATAGCGCAACCGCATCCAGCGGGCCATTACGCGAGAAGATTGAGATGGGTGAGGCAATCTCCACTCGGGAGACACCAGCGGTGGTACCGATCCAGAGTGCGCCGTCACGATCCTGGAAAGCAGTGAGCGCGCCGGGATCGAGCAAGCCGTCGGAGACATCGAGGATCTGGCGCAGCTTCCCATCGTGAGCCACGATCACCGCGCCGCCGTCGAGTGTCGTGAGGCAAAGACCACCATCGCGCAGCAGGATGGAGGTGTAGAGCCTGTGGGCCTTCAGGTAATCATCAGCCGGAGTCGGAAACGGCATGACCTTCTGCCCGTCGTAGAGCGAGAGGAGTCCGTTCCGCTCCGAAACGATCATCCGCCCATCGTCGTATGGGTGCAGGAACAGCTTAATGGAGTTCGCATAAGCAGCCCCGCCAGGTGCAGGATGCAGCTCGTCCCCCACAATTTCCTCAAGGCCGATGCCGTTTTCGTCCGTAAAAATGTGGCCGGACACAAGGGAGATGGCCTGGAACCGTGAGCCTGCCCGGGCATGCCAGACATGCATGGTTTTGCCGTCCCAGCGGAAGAGCTCCTCGTAAGAGCGAAAGAACATGCCCTGCGGCGTTACCAGCGTCTGCCACACATCGGTAAAGTTGCGTTCTTTCTCCGGCACTTTATCTAATATAGAAACGTAACTTTGGTTGCCTTTGGTATCTGGCGCAATGTAGCCGAACCCGCCATTGCCTCCTACCCAAATCCTGCCCGTGTCGTCCATGGCCAGGGAACGTGTGTTGTCCATACCGGCATCGATCTTGCGCCAGGAAACACCGTCGTACTCAACTATCTCGGCACCTGAAAGGCCCAAATACATCACGCCGCGGCGATCCTGCATGATGGTCCACACCTGCGGGAAGGCGCTGAATTCCTTGTAGGAATGCGACTCGAGAATCGGCATGCCGACTTCTGTGGGCCGCGGAGCGGTGGTCGAAGTATCTTGCGCAAAGGCCAGCGCGGCGCAAGCCAGTGCGAGAAGCACGGGCGAAGCGATGCGTCGAAAAGCGATAGAGCCCTGGGACAAATGGATTTCCAATGGTGGACGGATGGGAACAGGGGTGATAGTAATACGCGGTCGCATTCAAGTCGAGGAATATTTAAGAATTGCAGGGGTTGGGGCTGCGGGTGCTCCCTGGTGGAGGTCTCGCAGATCTTCTTCATCGCACTTTGAACCCTGAGAGTTCGGCGATCGGGCGATCCACCTGGACGATAAACCGCCTATCCGGACAACTGATTGCGGGCAATTGATTCGCTACGGCTCTCTCAATGAGTGCAAAATCGCCATATCACTTATCGAGGTGTGCTCAATGAGCGCATTGCCCCGTTGTCGCCAGTTGAGAATGCCAGGGCGGATTGCTTCAGACAAGCCGACTTGCCGGGACCGATCGGATTCCTCGATGAATCCCTTCCTCCGGAAGACGGAGCTGGTAGCGAACAGGTTCCACCGCCCTCCAGGATTGCCGACGAAGCGGCAACTGACAATTCTCTCGATCTGATTCAAAGGATCGGTTAGATTGAGGGATCGATCCGAATGGCGCATGAGGGAAGCCCGTACCATATTCGATCGGTGAGTTACAATTCGAGCGAACCTGTGATGAAAAAGGAGAATCCAGGAACATCTCGTCCTTTCGTCCGTCATTGTGCAAATTCCGGGTTACGTATGTTTTGGGATTCTTCACGCTGTTCTTACTGGCCACAGCCTTGCTTCTGCCCGATGCTCTGGAGCACGGATTGGCTCTATCCTTCCCATCACCAGCGGCCCCGGCGTCAAATTGGCGCCCTCGTTCTCGCCTCCGGCAACGTCGCCTACTTGCGCGGCGACGGAGCCAGGATTGAGATTGTCTCCGCCGACGGCAAGGTAGGCCCCTCCAGCGCGGACATCGCGCCCAATCCCGCTGCCTGGTCTCCGGATGGCAGTCACGTCGTCTACAGCCGCACTGCTTAAATCCGGTATGAGCTAAACTGCGTACGTCGCGGTCCGCCGCGTGGAGCTTGACGGATGCTAGTGCGACTGAAAGATATAGCTAACGATCTAAATCTTTCAAAGATGACGATATCGAAGGTGTTGCGTGGGCAGACAGATATTAGCGACGCAACGAAGGCGCGTGTTCTAAAACGTGTCAAAGAGTTGAAATACATTCCGAATATCAGTGCAAGCAGTTTACGGACGGGCCAGACCAAGACGATGGGCCTGATAATTCCTTCGATGGGTAAATCGTATCTGGGAGACGTGGCAGCCGGCATCAATCGAACAGTCAGCCCGGCCGGCTATAGCCTGATCGTGTGCTCTTCGCAGAATGATGTCGAAATTGAGCAGCGCCAAATTGAGGTATTTCTCTCGCTGCAAGTGGATGCGTTGCTGATTATCTCCACACAGGAGACGACTACGTTTTTCGAGCAACTGCAGAAGCCCAAAAAAATGCCTCTGATTTTCGTCGACCACAAGCCGTCTGGGACGGCGCAGAATTTCGTCGGAGTCCGCGAGGAGGACGTAGGACGAATCGCGTGCGAGCACCTGATTAGCTGCGGATGCAGGCGGATCGCCTATATCCGAGGCCCGCGTACAGCAATGGGTGACCTGCGCTCAAAGGGTTATCGCCTGGCGATGAGTGATCACGGCCTGACAGCGCAGCCGGATCTAATGATAGACAACATGGGGTCGGGCGAGAGTGAGTACAAACGCGGTTCTGATGCGATGGTGCGACTGCTGGCCAGACGCGGCCGACCGGAAGGTGTGATGACCTATACCGACGTGATGGCGATAGGCGCTATGGATGCAGCACGCAGCCATGGGGTCAAGATCCCTGAAGAAATGCGTTTCATCGGATGCGGAAATGACTCGCTACTTTGTGAGATAGGAGTATCACTGAGTAGCATTGATATTCGCGGACAAGAACTTGGGCAGAGGGCTGGGAGACTGGCACTTCGATCGATTGCCGCTGGACATAAGGCAGGAATTCACAAAATTATTGTGGCTCCGAAGCTGGTAAAGAGGGAATCATCAGCTAGATGAGACTGTTATATAAATGATCCATCCATCGATTGATACGATTCTAAGAGGCGAGACGTGAAGAAGAAGATACGAGCGATCGGGGAATCGAAGTTCGATCTGGTGGTATTCGGAGAATTTTTCTCCGATATGATCTTTTATCATCTGCGTCGACGGCCCCGCTTTGGTGAAGAGTCGAAGACGGACTCATTTCTGGTAGCGCCCGGGGGCGGCCTATCAACAACGGCCATTGCGGCTAGCAGGCTCGGAACAGTCACAGGAATCATAACAAGGGTCGGTGCCGATGCCGATTTTCTGCCGACCTGGGACCAGGATTAAGCACGAGAAGCTTGACATCTCGGCATGTGAATATCGCAAGCGAACCTGCCGACAGCGCTCACGGTTTGCATCGCATACAAGACAGACCGCATGATGGTGACGAATGAGCCAATAAATGTCAGGTTGGAAGACCTGCTCGACAGCGAGGCGATCCAGCGAAAGCTGGCGCAGGCACGACACGTACATCTCGCCTGCGCTTTGAGGCGACCGACGAAATGGCTGCCTGTGCTGCGTAGCCTGAAAGAGCGCGGCGTGACCGTCTCAGCAGACTTTGGATGGAATCCGGACATCTCGGTGAATCAACTGGTCTCGATAATCCGTCAATGTGATTTCATCTTTCCGAATGAACACGAGGCGAAAGCCGTTACTGGCACGACAAGTGCGATGAACGCCCTCGAGAAGTTGCAGGCCTGGGTCCGTGTGCCAATTGTGAAACTTGGGGCAAAAGGATCGCTGTTGATGGCCGACGGCAAAGTCTACCGGCAACCGGCACTTGCCGGTCCCGTTGGTCGACGCGACCGGGGTAGGGGACGCCTTCAATGGTGGATTCCTGCATGCTTTTTTGCGTGGTTCGAGCTGGGATGATTGCCTTCGAGCGGGGAATATATGCAGCAGCTTGGCCGGGACGCGCCCGGGTGGGTCACAAGGATTGCCTGGCCTGCAGGAATACAATCGGAGGCTTCTGGCGATGCAGAGAAGCTAGCTGAACAGGGCTGATCAGCTATGCCAACAGTAAGTCCTATGAGGCGAAGGTTTACCCAGAGTTGACATAAGAGAGTCGCGGCTTCCCGAACCCAAATCTCACGATTGCTAAATTGCTGAACAATTTGTGTTGACAATGTTTAGCGACGCTATATAGGGTTTCGAACATCGCGTTACCGGTAAAGCAAAGGGTTTTCTCGCTAAGCGTCAGATTTACGCTGATGCCGATTTCCGATATTGCTTCGGTTCTAAGGAGGGCATTGACATGCAAGCTGCTGATCTGTTCGTACAAAGAATGAAATGGAACGCTCACACAGTATTGGCCTGTTTCGCGCTCGTAGTGCTGCTCGCTATTTCGGCAATTCCGGCAGTTGGGCAAACAGACACGGGCTCAATCGTAGGAATCGTGCAGGATCCGACTCGCGCTGTTGTCACCGGCGCTGAGGTCACGATCACCAATACTGCCACCAATGTAAGTCGCACCGTGGTGACGAATGCGGATGGCAGCTATCAAGCACTCCAACTTATTCCGGGCGTCTACAAGGTCACGGCGAGCCATGCAGGCTACTCGACCAGCGTGCAGGATAACGTTACCGTCGATGTGCAAACCCGCGCGCAGGTGGACATCACCCTTACCGTAGGTTCGGTATCTCAACAGGTTGAGATAAATTCGAGCTCGCAGTTGTTGCAGACTCAGTCAGCCGAAGTCAACGGCGTGCTTAACAGGCAGGCGATCAATGATCTCCCACTTAACGGACGTGACTACGACCAACTTGCGCTGACACAGCCCGGCGTATTTCGCGATAACACCGTATCAAACCCGGCGGAAGGGCTTTTCAGCGTAAACGGGAACCTCCAGCTGCAAAACTATTTTCAGTTAGATGGTATCGACAACAACTCAAAATCAGAGAACCTGCAGGAGCAGTCAACCCAGTCAGTCATTCCGCCGCCAGATGCATTGCAGGAATTTGTTCTTCAGACAAGAACATACTCTGCAGAGTTTGGCACATCTGCCGGCGCGGTCGTAAACGTTTCAACCAAGTCTGGCACAAACAACTTTCATGGAGACGCGTGGGACTACTTCCAGAACGGCGCGTTGAATGCAAACACATTTTTTAACAATTACAACAGTCAGCCTAAGGGAGCCTATAACCAGAACCAGTTTGGAGGAACGATTGGCGGCCCCATCATCCACAACCGTACCTTCTTCTTTGCCTCATACGAGCAATTGCTCAGCAACATAGCTTCGACTGTTCAGTCGATTGTTCCCACGGCCGCGATGAAGGGTGGCGATTTTAGTGCAGCGACCAACGGCAGCTATATGGCAGCGGCAAACCGGACGATGAGTCCACTGGTGCCGAGTCAGGCAAACTGTTTTTCCTCTACAAACGTGATTAAGCCATCCTGTTTCGACCCGGTCGGCCTGGCTGTGATGAATCTTTATCCAGCGCCTAGCCCAGCTCTAGGTCGTGTAAATACTTTCACCGGCGCTGCGAACTATATCTATTCCGCAACCCTTCCAAACGACACGAAGACCGTGGATGCGCGCGTGGATCATACCCTCAACAAGGCCAATCAGATTTTTGCTCGTTACGCCCTCGATTGGTCAAACTATCAAACTCCGGCACCTTGGACATCGAATCCCGTCGCCGGGAACGGGTCAGGCTTTCCAACCGCCTACATTCTGCACGATCAGTCAGTCGCGCTGGGGTGGACATACACCATCAAGCCCAATCTCACGAATACGGCCCACTTTGGATATCTACGCACCTATGCGCATAGCAACCCGATTGGCCTGACACCCGGACAGTCAGAGGCTGGTCTAATCGGTTTGAACGGAGTCCCCAATAATGACTTTGTCACAGGAATTCCGCCCTTCCAGGAAAGTGGGATCAATAGCATAGGTTCTGCGTATTATCGTCCCCAGTATCAGGTATCCCAGACCTATCAAATCCTTGAGGCGCTCTACTGGTTGAAGGGCAGGCACAGCTTCCAGTTTGGTTACGAATATCACCAGGACGCCTTGAACTTCTTCGACATTCAAGCCCCTCAGGGAATCATTTACAACAATGGAATCTTCACCAATACAAATGGATTTGGCGCGGGCGACCTCCTTCTGGGCAATGTCTCACAGTTGATTCTCGGCACAACCAACGAAATCAATAACTATATTCGCGGAAATTCATTCTATGCGCAGGACACATGGAGGGCTAGCGCGAATTTGACGGTCAACTACGGCCTTCGCTATGAGATTTATCCACCATTCTGGCTGAACCGCGAAGGCCGGACAGCCAACTTCTCCTGCGGAACTCAAGCCTATCCTGCCTGCATCGCCAATGCGACCGCCTGCAAACGGCGGCACGGTCGTCACTGCCAAGTCTGGCAGCGGTTGGGCTGGGGACACGCAGATGAACACAGACCAAAACGACTTCTCGCCGCGCATCGGCGTCGCATATCACGTGTCCAACCCGACGGTTTTACGCGCCGGCTATGGAATATTCCGCCAATTCATTAACAGAATCGGATCCGAATCCCTGCTCCAGCAGAACCCACCCTTCCTCGGCTCATGGAACATTGCACAGAGCGCAGGGAGCACGGTACCTGTATTCCAATTGGATTCCCCTGCAGGAATGAACTCGTCGGCCTATTTGAGTCCGGCCAGCCTGGCATTGTTGCTCACCCCAGGCCCAGCCGTAACCTGTGTCACAGGTACCCTGGTCAATGGAGTGTGTGTGAATGGCGTAGCAGGAGGGTTGCCCACACAACATATTCGCGCTCAGGGAGTAAATAACCGCACCAGCTACATCCAACAGGCGAGCTTTGGCATACAGCAACAGCTAACCGAGTCCACCATCCTTAGCATCAACTACATCGGCAACTGGGGCCGCAAGATGAATCGGGTCCAGAATGGCAATCAAGGATTTGTAAGGAGCTGCCCAACCTGTTCCGTAGTCACTTCGAACGCGGTCATTTACTTCCCACTCACCAGCTTTAATTCCGGAAACACAATCGACTCAAACACCACGTCGAACGGTGCCGGACAACACGCATTTGTAGAAATCGCAACGAACGATGGAAATACGGATTTCAACGCATTGGAAGCCGACATTAAGCGCCAGTTCAAACATGGGCTGGCATATTCCTTTGCATACACATGGTCCCATAACATGGCCAATTTCGTTGACAACCTGACAGGCGCAGATACGCCGCAGAATGCACACGATTACGGTCACGAAATGAGCAATTCGGAGCAGGACGTCCGGAACAGGTTTGCAGCTACCGGAACCTATGTATTACCTATCGGAAACGGCGGGTTGATTCTGAATAACAATGGAGTCGCGTCGCGCTTGTTGGGTAACTGGCAAGCGAATGCAATCGTTACGCTACAGACCGGTGAGCCGTTCAACGTCACCGCGACGAACGTTAGCGACACAGGCGGCAACAGTGCCTCATACGCCAACTGTATCGGCAACCCTTACGGTGGGGCAACAAAAGATCCGATCCAATATGCCGGAACCCATTCCACTGGATTCTTTATTAACTCCGCGGCCTTCTCTTCGCCAACTCTTGGGACCTTTGGGTCGTGCCGTCCAAGAGCGTGGCATGGCCTGGGTTAGAAGATGTAGATCTCAGTCTGTTCAAGAGCTTCCCGATAGTCCACGAAAATAGGATTGAGACTCGCTTTGAGTTCTTCAATGCATTCAATCACCCAAGCTTCGGCAATCCAGCTGCGAACATATCGTCGTCTGGTGCGAATTTCGGCAAAGTTACAACAACGACGGTGGCACCCCGCGTAATGCAGATAGCGTTTAAGTACTACTTCTAGAAATAGTTGTTGACATCGACGACTTCATCGTTAGACGTAAGCCAGAAAATTGGCGTGCGTAGTTGTTGGAATATCTGACGATGACCAATCGCTGGCCGAAGATGAAGCCCTTCGTGTTAGTTGATTAGTCTTTAGTTGAATTAACTCATAGGTGATTCTGCTGGATGAGGTGACGGCCATGAAGACATGTAACGCAATGAAGGCGGCGATCGGATGCCAGATCGTGTTGGGACTTATATGTAGTCTGGCTCCGAAGATGAAAGCCGAACCGCTGTGCGGGACGCAGGCAAATGGACACGAAGATGCTCAGGCGATTCCTGAAAATCGTGGGATAGCGGCGCTCGCCGTTGCATTGCAGCAACTACACACTAGAGCCAGCATGTTGATGATCGTTGCCCATCCGGATGATGAAGATGGTGCAACGCTCGCATATGAATCCCGCGCTATAGGGGCGCAGGTCGGTCTCTTGACTCTTAATCGAGGTGAGGGTGGAGCGAACGAGATGTCCGCGGATCTCTGGGATGCCCTGGGGCTTGTTCGAACGGAAGAACTACTTCAGGCGGGGCGGTATTACTGTGCATCACAGTATTTCACGACCGCTGCGGACTACGGTTTTTCAAAGACTCTCGATGAGGCCCTGGATAAGTGGGGACATGACGGCCACGTATTTTCTGATGTGGTGCGAGTGGTACGGCTCACGCGTCCGTTGATCATCACCTCAGTCTTTGTCGGAGGGCCGTCCGATGGGCATGGAAACCACCAGGCAGCCGGAAGGTGGGCGCAAAAGGTATTCAGCGCCGCGGGCGACCCGACGGTCTTCCCCGAACAGATTACGAAAGAGGGCCTGCTGCCGTGGAACCCCTTGAAGGAATATGCGCGTGCTCCCGGGGGTTTTGGACGCCGAGGGCCTTCAGAGGTACAGAATTACATCTCGGACCAGGTTGAGAGGGACCAGTAAGCGCCACTGTGCAGGTACCGACCGGCACATACAGTACAGCCAACGGATTGAGTATCCAGCAGATTTCGCGCACCGGTCTGGGCTTCCAAAAGTCTCAGAATGGCGGAGCGGCCATTCCTCCTTCCGGCCCCGCGACCTCTGCATATCACCGCTTCGGCTCGCGAATCTCAGGGGCGAGGGACGATGAGAATTCGTTCTTTGATGGGATCGATATAACTCTCCCGGGAATCGGCAGTCTCGCTGGGAACGAAGAGCACGCCTTTCTTACGCAGAGCCTGACAAATATCAATGGATTGGTTGAGCAAGCACTTAAGACTTACACCGTCGCTGATCCGAGCACGATCGCACCTCTGTTGGCGCAGGGACTCAAGACCACGAATGCGCTTCTCGATCAGGTGAACGGAAGCTCGCTCTCGGCTGAAGCGAAATACAACATTGTGCATGAACTGAAAACCAAGCAGGCGCAGTTCAATGAGGCCCTCACGCTTGCCCTGGGCTTGTCAATGGCTGCGAATGTCACCATCGACCCACCGCCGCCTGCTGGCAACAGGGGGACGGCGGAACCTGCGAATGATGAGGAGCGCGCTGCCGCTGCCTTACGCGCTGCGGGTGCACGCGGCCGCGGAGATCAGCCAACTTTTCCGATGGCAATTCCGGGCCAGCATTTTCCGGTTCTCGTGCACCTCGCCGAGGGCAGTGCAAGCCCTGTCAAGATAGATAAGATCTCATTGGAGTTGGAAGGAAGTGAGGGCTCCCCTATCAAGGCGGAGGGCGATGACTCAGGTCAGTTGGAGGGCGGCGGTGTTCTGAACGCTGTTTTCGACGTTACTATCCCGGAGAATGCAGGTTATACACGGCCCTATTTTGAGCGGCCCGGTCTCGATCAGCCATATTACGATCTTCGCGATCCACGGTACAGAAATTTGCCCTTCGCGCCTTATCCGCTGCTGGCGCGAGTATCGGCAACGTATCAGGGAGTACAAGTTCAATTGTCAGGTGCTGTGCAGACCGTGCAACGTCAGGTAGGTCCGGGCATCGTCTATCATCCGCTGCCAATCGGCCCTGCCATCTCCGTCACGATGGTACAAAGTGCGGGGATCATCCCATTGGGCAAGACGGTCTTTCCTGTGACTGTTCGGATTCACAGCGACGTGAACGGGCCCGCGAAGGGAAGTGTCCGTCTAGATATGCCCGCAGGCTGGAAGTCAGAACCAACCACAGAAGCCTTCTCTTTCGAACAGGAGGGCCAGGAACAGATCGCCACCTTCAATGTCTCTCCGGGTCGGGTCGCAGAAAAGGCTTACCGCATCACAGCGGTCGCCAGCTATAACAACCACGATTATAAGGAAGGATATGTCCAGATAGGATATCCGGGATTGAGACCGTACTTTCTGTACAGCAACGCGATCTACGACACTACTGGAATCAAGGTGAGTGTCGGCGACAACCTTCAAATTGGATATATAGAAGGAAGTGGTGACGACGTGCCGGCTTCCCTCGAAAACCTGGGCATTCATGTCCATTTTCTGGCGCAGGAGGATCTGGCAACTGGCGACCTCGCAAAATATGATCTTATTCTCGTTGGCGTGCGGGCTTATGCGGTTCGCGCGGATCTGCGCACCTATAACGTCCGGTTGATGAACTATGTGAAGAATGGCGGCTCAGTGGTTGTTCAGTATCAGACACCAGAGTTCGACCACAACTTCGGCCCATATCCTTACAGCATGACTTCTAATCCCGAGGAAGTGACTGATGAGCATTCACTCGTGACTATTCTCGAACCCAACAATCCTGTGTTTAACTGGCCAAACACAATCACTGCCAAGGATTTTGACGGATGGATTGAAGAACGCGGCTCCAAGTTCTTGCGGACATGGGATCCGCAATACCAGACGCTGCTCGAAACTCACGATCCAGGACAGGAGCCACAAAAGGGCGGGATGGTAATTGCCCACTATGGGTCTGGAGTCTATGTATACACGGCTTACGCTTTCTATCGGGAACTGCCTTTAGGTGTGCCGGGAGCCTACCGGATATTCGCAAATCTCTTGAGTATTGCAAAGAATCCGCAATTGAAGGCGAAAGAGGCCAAGTAGGAATGCTAGAGCGCGTTGGCGATTGCCACCGTGCTAAGAGTGATTCCAGGCTTGCGGCACATGAACTATACAGATACCTCAAAACGGCAGGAACTCGAGCGCGGCCTGGTCCGATTTGGGGCTTTATCAACGAACGTGCTGAACATGGTAGGTGTCGGACCGTTCATAACCATCCCACTGGCGCTCTCCGCGATGGGTGGGCCGCAGGCGATCGTTGGTTGGGTTCTCGGAGCTATGCTCTGCCTGTGTGACGGAATGGTATGGGCCGAACTTGGCTCGGCTATGCCGAATTCCGGAGGATCTTACTACTACCTCCAGCGGGCCTTCGGGCCCAGGAGCGTGGGTCTCCCCATGAGCTTCATATTTCTTTGGCAGACGCTGCTAACAGGGCCGCTCTCGATTGCATCAGGCGCAGTTGGATTTTCAGATTATGTGAGCTTCATCGATCCACAATTGACGCATTACGGGTTAGTAACAATAGCTGTTGTCGTCTGCCTGGTAAATACATTTTTGCTGTATCGGAATATTCGTTCTATCGACCGGATTACGATTGTGATCACAACCATCGTCATCGCAACCTGCTGCTTCGTAATCCTTAGTGGAATTCGCCACTTTCATGCATCTAAGGCCTTTGACTTTGCCCCGGGAGCATTTCATATGTCACGTACTTTCTGGGCTGGTCTTGGAGCGACAACGCTGATCGCGGTGTATGACTACGGCGGTTACAACAATGTCTGCCTGCTCGGCGGGGAGGTCGAGCAACCACGTAAGAACATCCCACGCGCGGTCATTCTCTCAATTTGCGTCGTCGCCGTCTTATACCTGCTGATGAACATCTCGATATTAGGATCACTTGACTGGCGTGTTGCGCAACACTCAAAAGCCATCGCTGCCGACTTCATGCAGGTAGTTTATGGTCGATGGGCCGGACTGTTTATATCCGTTCTTGTGCTTGTGGTCAGCTTCGGAGCAGTCTTCGCAAACATTCTCGGTTATTCGCGCATACCCTATGCCGCTGCCTCTGATGGGCATTTCTTTCCGGTGTTTGCCAAACTCGATTCATCAGGTCGATTTCCGACGATCTCATTGTTATTTATGGGTGGATTTTCAGCCGTGGCGTGCCTGTTATCGCTTACCGAACTCATCAAAGTGTTGATCGTTGTGCAGGCTGTGTCACAGTTCGCCGCACAGTGCATAGCAGTAGCGCTAATTCGTCGTCAGCATCCAGAAGCCACGAACAGTTACCGAATGCCACTCTACCCGTTGCCCGCCCTTATCGCGTTACTTGGCTGGATCTACATTGCCGTAAGCAGTGGGATGCACTATTTGATTATCGGTCTAGGCATGATGGCTGCAGGGTTTGGGGTGTATCTGATCAAGGCAAAGCGCGGACAGGAGTGGCCCTTTGAGGCGATATGAAGCAATACGATGTAGCGGTAGTAGGTGAAATCTATATTGACCATATCCTGACAGGCTTTGCGAAGTGGCCACAGCCGGGTGAGGAGGTTTTTACGAATGAATATATGCTGGAAGTCGGAGGAGGCGCAGCTATAACGGCGTGTGCGCTCGCTCGCCTCGGGCGGCTCGTAAGTTTGATAGGTTCGGTTGGTGTGAAGGAAATGTCGTGGCTTGACGGTAGGCTGTCGGATTTTGGGGTCTCAAATGCTGAGCTTAGCAGTGGCGAAGGGAGAACTGGAGTCACGATAAGTGTCTCGAACGAAAATGACAGGTCGTTCTTTACCTATGTCGGTGAGAACGCGCACATCGAAGAACGACTGGCAGGAGAAGCTGTCTGGCGGCATTTGACCGAGGCCCGACACGTTCATTTTGCCATGCCGCTGACAGCGCAACTCGCAGTCATCCTGCTCCCGATGCTACATGCCGCCGGCTGCACCACGTCCCTCGATGTTGGCCATCAAGTGGCGTGGTTGCACGATCCAGCAAATCTCCATACCTGTGCTGCCGTGCACTATCTTTTACCCAATGAACGCGAGGCAACGTTGATCCGCGAGGGAGACGCCGATGCCTATCTGCAGTTCACTGCAGAAAATCGATGGCCTAGCGGGGTTGTTAAACTGGGTCCGCGCGGGGCGGCAATGCGCGTCGCTGACGGGGTTCTTCGCGTCCGATCACCTCGAGTGAAGGTAGTTGACACTACGGGCGCGGGCGATGCCTTTGATGCAGGCTTCATCGATGGTCTGCTGGACGGCGCAGGGGGTGAAGAGTGCTTGCGTCGTGGCTGCGTGTGCGGCAGCTTATCGGCCGGAGCGGTCGGTGCGCTGCGAGGCCTGTCCAATCGCCACGAACTGCAGAAATGCCATGAGGAGAGCTATGGGTAAGGTTGCATTTATCGGCGGAGGCGGTGTCCGAACTCCCCTCGTTATTTTTGGCATAAATGAGTCCGCGCGAGAGCTCGGAGTGAATGAGATTGTGCTGTACGATCCGGATCTCGAACGAGCACGGATCATGGTGGCGCTCGGCCAGGCTATAGTGCGGCGCGAGGGCGGCACGCTCGCAGTGCGTGAGGCAGTATCGCTTGAAGATGCTGTCGGTGGAGCTGATTTCGTGCTGAGCAGTGTTCGCGTTGGCGGTATAACCGCACGGACCAACGACGAGCGCACTGCGATCCGGCATGGATACCCCGGACAAGAGACCACAGGCCCAGCAGGCGTGGCGATGGCGCTACGCACGGTACCAATCGCGGTGGAGCAGGCGCGCGTGGTCGACAGACTCGCGCCCAAATCCTGGTTGATCAATTTCACAAATCCAGCCGGGCTAATTACACAGGCCATCACGCAACATACTGAGGCACGTGTTGTTGGGATATGCGATACACCAACGGAAATGCTGCATCGTATCGCAAGCGCGATGGCAAGCGACCCTACGGAGGTGCGTTGCGATTACCTAGGTTTGAATCATCTGGGATGGGTTCGCCGAATCGAACTACGTGGGAACGATGTGACCGACCGGGTACTCGCGGACGATCAATTGCTTAGCCGGTTCTACTCCGTTCCAATGTTCGACCATGAGCTCATCCGTAGCCTTCGGTTGATTCCAACAGAATACCTGTTCTTCTACTACTCCCGGAGGCGCGCTCTCGCTAACCAGTTAGTACACGACAGCACGCGTGGCCAAGAGGTGGGGCGACTAAATGAAAAATTGTTTGGTCAGCTGCGAGAATCGCTAGCCACAGGTAACGGAGAGAATGCGCTTGCAACCTACACGAGATATCTCAACATCAGGTCAGGTTCGTATATGGCGCTGGAGTCTTCGAGTGCAGACTTATCAAGTCGGAATATGGAGTTTCAGGGGGCCCCATTCCGGGCTGCGAGTGGATACCATAGGATTGCCCTAGATGTGATGAAGGCGCTTCGTAGTGATGAGTATCACCGATTAATTGTGAACGTCAAAAACCATGGTGCCATCGACGGGATCAGAACGGACGATGTTGTTGAAGTGCCCTGTAGCATCGGGAAAGACACAATCATTCCAGAGTCTTGCGGTGCTCTTCCAGCGGAAGTGCGTGGACTTGTGTTGGCAGTCAAGGAATATGAGCGTGCCGCGATCGAGGCTGCAATCTCCGGGTCGAAGTTGATGGCCCGCAAGGCAATGCTGCTGTACCCGGCAATTGCTGAATGGGAGCCTTCGGACGGGCTTCTGCACGATCTGAAGACAACCTGGAATGTGCCGTTAGATTAGCCTGCAGCTAAGTAGATAACTCGAGCCTAAACACAATAGGAGTAGTTCAGATGAAAAAGTGCTCTGGATTTACTGGAGTTCTTCTTTTAGCGGCTGTATCAGTTCTCGGCGCTGCGCTTCTAACTTGTCTAGCCCCGGCACAAACCCAATCCATAACTACAACCCCGCACAAACCCGTGGAATTAATCGATGTGACGGTGAGTGAGGGAACCTCTATGTCTGTCGCCGTCTCGCCCGACCGCAAGACCCTCGCCATCGACATGCAGGGGAGCATCTGGACTCTTCCTGCATCTGGTGGAACCGCCAAGCGAATTACAGGCCTTTTCAATGATGCTCGCCAACCGGTCTGGTCGCCCGACGGCAAGTGGATTACCTTCTTCGGCTATCTCGATGGAGGTTACGACCTCTGGACAATAGCGCCGGACGGTACTCACCAGCACAAGCTGACATGGGGAACTTTTGACGATCGGGAGCCTGCCTACTCTCACGACGGTAATTACATTGCATTTGCATCCGATCGGGATAACCCTCTGGGCAGCAGTTACAACATCTGGGTATTAGATCTGCGAACGGGTGCTCTGAAACGCATAACCAACGATCCATCCGAGAACCATATGCCCGCGTGGTCGCCAGACGACAAGGACATTGTTTTTTCCTCAACACGCGATGATGGCAAATCGGTGTGGGCCGTGAACGTAGCCGAGGGCACGACGCGCAAGGTCTTTACGGCGTCGGGCGTCGTGAGTGCACCGTCTTGGGGTCCAGGCGGAAAAATTGTCTACAACGACGCGCTAACCGGAGTAAGCCGACTGGAAGTCGATGGAAAGTCTCTGACGGCAGACGAGAATGCATTTGCGTTTCGCGTTTCATGGGCTTCGCCTAGTGACTTCTACTATGTCTCCGACGGAAAGATCCGCAAACGCTCGGTGAATGGCGGCGACGCGCAGACCATCCCCTTCACGGCTACGATGAAGATCACGCGCGTCAACGGAACCTACACCCGTCGCAAGCGGAATTTCGATTCCACAACGCCGCGAAACGTGCTGGGAATCGTGCGGCCAGTAATTTCGCCGGACGGAAAGAAGATAGCGTTCGCGGCAGTCGGCGATATTTACGTGATGCCGGTTGGAGGCAGGCCGGAGAACATCACGAAAGACAGATTTCTCGACACCGACCCGGCATGGTCGCCCAATGGCAATCAACTGGTCTATTCGTCGGACAAGGGCGGGGATCATATGCAGCTTTGGATTCGCGATATGCAAACGGGAAAGTGACCGCGAGCTGACGAAACTCGCGTCTCAGCCGCAGGGCGCATCATGGTCGCCGGACGGCAAGCGGATCGCATTCTTCGACGTGAACGCGATCTGGCGCTCTGCAAACGTATCTGTTGTCGATGTAGCGAGCGGCAAGGTCACAAAGATTCACGACACCCTGAACGCACCGGGGATGCCGACATGGTCTCCCGATGGCAAACGGATTGCCCTGGCCAACATCGCGCCCTACTCCAAGACCGTTCGCGAGGGTACGAACCAGATCATGACAATGTCGTCGGAAAATGGAGCGGAAAATCCCGACGACAAATGGTTTTTGCCTGTGCCGAATCTCTCCATCGATTCGCGCGGCTACTGCGGCCCGGTGTGGTCACCCGACGGCACAAAGATGGCGGCCATCTATGAAGGTGTGCTGGCAGTTTGGTCGGTATCATATACAGGCGAGCCGGTTGGGCCTGTGCGCCACCTCACTAGCGAGATCGCTTATGCGCCAAGCTGGACAGGCGACTCCGAGCACATTCTCTATCAATCTCTCGACAAGTTGAAGGAGATAGACATCCAGTCCGGAGAGACGCACGAGATTCCTTTGGACCTGAAGTACACACCATCGATTCCAAAGGGGACGATGGTCGTGCATGTGGGTCATCTGGTGGATGGGAAGAGCCAAACCGCGCGCGCAGACATGGATATTGTCATTGAAGGAAATCGCATCGAGGCCGTGCGGCCACACTCGGCAAACGTGCCGGCGGGAGCAAGGGCCATCGACGTTTCAAACCTCACGGCAATGCCCGGCCTGATCGAGTCTCATTCGCACCTTCAAAAAGACTATGGGGAAGCCGCGAGCCGCGCGTGGCTGGCGTTCGGGATAACCACGGTGCGCAGCCCGGGCAACACGCCGTATGAAGGCGTGGAAGATATTGAAGCGAACGAGTCGGGCGTGCGGCCGGGACCAGCGTCTCTTCGGTACGGGATACCTCATGGAATGGAAGCGTACCTACTACAAGATGGGCGTGGCCATCTCCAGCCCCGCACACCTAGAGATGGAGTTGCAACTGGCCAAGGTTCTACATTACGACCTTTTGAAGAGTTACGTGCGGCTTCCCGATCTGCAGCAAAGGCGGCTGGTCGAGTTTGGCCACAGCATCGGCGTTCCAGTTGCGACCCACGAGATCTATCCTGCAGCATTTGTAGGAGTAGATGCGACGGAACATACCGCTGCAACTAGCCGGCGCGGCTACTCTACTAAGACGGCCACGCTGCAGCGAAGCTACGAAGATGTGATTCAACTCTTCGGCCAGTCGCAGCGATACCTTACCCCTACTGTCTCCGGGCCGGGACTCGAGAAGCTATTTGCCGACGAGCCGGTGATGAAAAACGATCCGCGCTTCAACATCTATTCGGACTGGCTGCGTCTCAATGCAACAGGTCAGACTCGTGGCGGGGTTCGCGGAGGGCCCCCACCAACCGTCGGGCCCAATGGCGGAGGCGCGGCCCAGTTCGTGGTTGCAGCCATGCGTGCGGGTGCCAAGATCGTTGCCGGTACAGATACACCGAATGCCTTTGCAATTCACGGCGAGTTGCAGACATATGTAATGGCCGGAATGACTCCGTATGAGGCACTGCGAGCGGCAACGATAACTCCGGCTGAAGAGTTGAATCTTGATGCTGGCAGTATCGAAGTGGGCAAGCTGGCAGATATTGTTATCGTGGACGGGGATCCGCTCAAAGACATCGCCAATGCGCACAAGGTAAAACAGGTGATCGCGAACGGACGTCTCTACTCAGTAGACGATTTGATTTCAGGTAACATTCACTCTTCTGTCGTCCACTGATTCTCGATACCCCGCATCTCGTTAGAAGTGTCTTTCAGAAGCACGCCGGATAAAGCCGGATCATGGCTGCACTCCTGTCTGAAAGCTGATCATTGCAATTTCGAACTTGTATTGAGTCCTCGCATTTACGTTGCCGATTGCAGCTTCCGTTTTATGCAGTTCAGCCCAGCTCAACTCGACAATCGAAGTGAGCCCCAGATCGTACCTGGTTTTAGCAGTTCCAAAGCGGGATCCCCTTGCTTGAGCAGTTCTGACGCCACTGTTACTCGCCGCATAGCTGTAATCGCGTTGAGTCACGCGGTCCGAACATCGCGTACAACCCCAAGTGACCGCGTCGCTTCCGAAGCGAACTCGGCCTGCGGCGTTGCTCGGAGGCTGTGTCGTAAGCCGAAATCCATTGAATATCGGAATGCTTATATTGCCGGCACCCGTCTTGCGCCGTAACGCCTTGGCATAGCGCCGTATAGCTTGGTATACCGCTACGCGCGGGCCGCTTCATTGCTATTGATTTACCGTTACTAGGCACTTGACTGTATAGGGAGGACACGCCCGGCTCAAAATCCGCAGACCTTAACCTTCGTAGCGGAACAGACCCACCGCCTAGAGCGGTGACAGGGCCGAACTTGCGGAACTTCCGAGTACTTCGATGGGTAGAGTGATAGAACCGGTACCTCAGTTGCGCTTCGACCCAATCTGGTCAGTACGAGAGGTCGGCTATCGCTCAGGTAACGCCTATACGGCTTCATTCGAATCCCTGTTACGCATTCGAATTCCTTGTTCGATGCCTAACAATTCCCTGATACGGTCCAAAAGAAATCCCTGTTCTTATCGAGCCACGGAGAACGGAACTGAGCTAAATCGGCGCGTAAACACTGGAGAGACCCACCATCGATGATCATGATGCTGCGCAAATTCCCTGTATTTTTCCCTGTTAATGGGAATTTTCCCTAGAGAGCGGTTCGCGGCAGACTGCGTCCACCGCCATAGAGTCCATTCGTATCGCTCTTTTCTCTGGAAAACCCAGAATTCCCCGAAGAATGGCCATATAAGGCCGAGTACCGTCCCTTAAAGCGGACGGAGAGAATTCCTCTTTTCAAGCCTGTCTTCGGCGAAGGAAGACTTTAACGAGGCCGATAAGAAGCTGCTCGCGAGTATTGCTAAGCAATACCGAACGAATTCAGGCGAGGACAAATGAGGTTGACCAAAAAACAACTCGAGGCTCTGAATCGTCAAAGCCTTGGAATATTCATCGAGCGCAGCTTTATCGAATAGAACCCGAAGAGCGAATTCTATTCGAACTGGCATATTAACTTCATCGCTTCGGCATTAGAGGACTGTAGCGCAGGCAGGATCAGAAGGCTCCTCATCAACGTTCCTCCGAGGTCCTCAAGTCCCATTCGGTATCAGTTGCCTTTGTCGCGTGGCTATTGGGGCACAAACCTGCATCTCAGATTATCTGTGCCAGCTATGCTCAAGACATGGCCGACAAGCATGCGCGTGATTGCGGCGCGTTGATGGCCAGCGACTTCTATCAGGAGCTCTTCTGTACTCGACTGGCAAGCTCAAGACCGGCTCTGAACGAGCTTATGACGACCAAGGGTGGAGTCAGGATAGCTACCTCTGTGGGTGGTGTTCTGACAGGTCGAGGTGGGGACTTCATCATCATCGACGATCCACTAAAGCCGGACGAGGCTCTTTCTGAGTCCGGACGAAATGCCGTCAATAGCTGGTATGACAATACTGTTTTGAGCCGGCTCAACAACAAGAAGACGGGCTGCATCATTGTCATCATGCAGAGGCTTCACGAGGACGATCTCGTCGGTCACGTTCTCGAGCACAAGGGGTGGACGGTGATTCGTCTTCCGGCAATTGCGGAAGAAGAAGAGATCTTTACCTATCGGGCACCGCTCGGACAAGAGATAAAGCACATACGAAAAATAGGGGATATTCTTCATCCTGAGCGCGAGCCCCTCGAAGTCTTGAATGCTCATCGGGAGATCATCGGCGAGTATAACTTCGCGGGCCAGTATCAACAGGCACCGGCCCCACTCGACGGAGGCATGATCAAGGCGAGGTGGTTCAAGAGCTACAACGATCTGACGAAGCCGGTGAAGTTTGACCTCGTCTTCCAGAGCTGGGATACGGCTAATAAAGCCGAACTGAGCGACTACAGTGTCTGCACGACCTGGGGCTACCATCAACAGAATCTGTACTTATTGGATGTTCTGCGCAAGCGGCTTGAGTGCACAGCAGGAACAATTGGGTGAGCTGGTCCGCGAAATCAAATGAATTTTTCAGATTGAGTTCTAGGGTGCAAGAATGCTTCTAAGCCGACTTAGGTCAGCGGTTTACGAAGTTCGGGTTGAGACCACTTTCGTTGTGCCCGGGGACTTGGCGGGGCCGTTCGGTGATATTTCGACGAAGGTCGCGGCCCTCAGTTGAACGACTTGCGTTTCGGTTAACGTGAGCAACGGAAATTCTATTCGGAAGGTTGTACCTCTGCCTTCGATGCTCTCCACGAAGGCTTCTCCGCCATGAACGTCGCAAATGGCCTTGACGATTGACAGGCCGAGTCCCGTGCCTCCCGATTCTCGCGATCGGGCTTGATCGGCCCGGTAAAAGCGGTTGAAGACTAAAGGACGGGAGGCCGCTGGTATTCCGATGCCGGTGTCGGTGACTTTCAGTATTGCTTTCTTTTGTTCTGTCGTAACGAAGACACTTACATCTCCGCCATCTGGGGTGTATTTGATCGCGTTGTCGACGAGGTTGACCACGATTTGCTTCAATCGCATCGAATCTCCCGTCACGTAAATTGCTGCACCAGCTTCGAAGCGCAGGGATATGTGTTTTTCCTCCGCCAGTAAGCTCATATGGTCGAGAGTTACTGCGGCGACTTCGACAAGGTCGACAGGGGCATGTTCGATCTGTTCCCCTCCACAGTCCAGCCGTGAGATCGTCATCAGGCTATTTACGATCTTGGCCATGCGGTTACTTTCCTCTAGCGCGCTACCAATACCCTCCATGACGGCGGTCGGAAGAGACGGTATTTGTATCAGCGATTCAAGCTCACCGCGAATGATCGTCAAAGGGGTGCGCAGTTCGTGTGACGCATCGGCCGAAAAACGATGGTTATGGGCTAGAGCTGTTTCAAGTCGCTCGATCATACGGTTCAACGCAAGCGAGAGGCGCTCCAGTTCATCTCCTGTTGGAATGATGGGAAGTCTTTCTCCGAGCTCTTTACGACCCACATGCTCTGCCTGCTCGGTCAGCACGACGACGGGCCGCAAAGGTCGCGACATTAGCAGATACCCGCCGATGGCGGCGGCGATCAAAATAATAGGCGTAGCGAGGCATATTGTCAGCAGAAGGCTACGGAGTACGTGTCGAATGGGTTCGAGAGTTGCTCCGGTCTCGACAAAGATGACCGATCCGTTCGGAGCGTGATACGGAACGGTGTACAGTACAATCCGCTGTCCACTCGCCGAGGTCTCGCGATGAAATGTGTTGAACCACTTTTGGTTCGAGGGCAGAGGCAACTTCGACGTACTCACAAAGGGATCTCGCATGTCTCCGGTTTGATACAAGATTCTCGTCCCCTGCGATACCCGCACGAACTGTTCGCTATAGCCCGGAGGATAGGATTCACTCATCTCTGCAACGAGCCAAGGTTCGCCCTTTTGATCCAGCGGCACCAGGTACTCGTCTACGATGCTATGAGCGTTACTGCTCAGCATCCGTTGAAGCGATCTGGCGAGGAAGGTCTTCACCCCGAAATAGACAGCTGCGCTGAAAACAAGCAAGGCGACCGCAAGCATCGCCACGTAGAATGTGGTCACGCGCGCGCGAAGCGAGTTGCGCTTCATGTCTCATTCTCACTGCGGATGGTGTAGCCCGTTCCGCGTACTGTACGAATCATTTTGAACAGATTTCCGTCGTCGACCTTGCTTCTCAAATGGCGCACGTACACATCAACGATGTTCGTAATACCGTCAAAGCTCTCGGTCCCACACATGTTCAATAATCATATTGCGGGAAAGGACGCGCTCTTCATTTTGCATGAAGTACTCAAGCAACGCGTACTCTTTTGCAGTGAGTTCAATTCGTCGACCGGCACGCCGCACCTGTTGGGTCAAGCGGTCCGAACTCTAGTTCGCCGACGCGTAGAGTGCTGGAGCGGTTGACTGGCCCGCGACGCAACAAGGCCTTTACCCGCATAAGCAGCTCCGCAAACGCGAACGGTTTGGTCAGATAATCATCTGCACCAAGCTCGAACAGTTTAACTTTGTCTTCGATTGAATCACGGGCCGTCAGCACCAGAACTGGGATAAAGGTGTTCTTTCGTCTTACACGCTGAAGTACCTCGGCCCCGGTGAGACGGGGAAGCATCAAGTCTAGAATCATCAAATCATAGGGATACGCTTGTACCAGATCCAGCCCCTCAATACCGTCCGCGGCAACGTCCACCGCGTACCGTTCTGAAATGAGCCCACGCTTGATGAGCGCTGACACTTTTTGCTCGTCTTCGATCACTAGAATCCGCATAAGAACCGCCGAACCCATTAGCTATTTCGCCCATGAAGTGTAACTGAAGCCTGGATGAAAAGCGCTTCATCTCGTCAATTTCTTTCGACGCGAAAATGATCAGATGAACACATTTTCATGCAGGCTTCAACCCAGACTCATTCTGAACTCACAAGCTATCTTCTGTCTTTCAGGAGCTCTTATGAATACGTCCTTCACGCGAAGAGGCATTTTTATCTTTTCCCTTTTGGTTCTGGCCGCGTTCGCGTCTGTCGGGCTAGCGCAGCCTTCCGTCAAGCTTATAAAGTCAGTGGATCTAGTGGGTTATACGGGAGATTTCGATCATTTTGCGGTGGATTATGATCGCAATCGTCTTTTGCTAGCGGCGGAAGACCATGGCACAGTGGAGATCTTCGATCTGAAAACGTCTGCGCATCTGCGCACAGTGGGAGGTTTCGGCAACCCCCACAGCATTCTCGTTCGAAAAGGTGTGCCGACCGTGTTCATCACCGACAGCGAGAAGCAAATGTCGACGATTCGCAGCGCCGACACTTTAGCGAGGGAAAAAATTGTGACGTTGACCCCGGGGGCTGACACAGCGAAGTATGACCCTACTTCCAACACTCTTTATGTTGTAACCGGTGGCAAGGACGTGGACATGAAGACAGCGAACCTGGAAGCCGTCAACCCCGATACCGGTGACAGAAAAGCACTGCTCACATTTCCTGATAACCATGTAGAGGCCATGACCTTCGTCGAGGGTGATCCACGTCTCTTCATTAATCTAACGCAGACCAATAAGCTAGCCGTTGTCGATCGCAAGACCATGAAGGTCCTCAACGTCTGGCCCGTACCGTCGGCACAACAGAACGCGATGGTCGCTTTCGATCAAACGCAGCACCGTTTGTACGTTGTTTGCCGACAGCCAGGGATGGTCGTCGTGATGAACTCGGACACAGGCTCCGTGGTAGGCACACAGCCGGCGCCGCTTCGCGCGGACGAGGTACAGTACGACGCAGATTCGCATCGCCTCTACGTTCCTGGTGGAGAGGGCTACATGGGCATCTACGATACGGGCGATCCTGACCATCTCAAACTAGTAGAGAAGGTAACCACCGCCCCGGGTGCGAAGACCGGCCTCCTTGTTCCCGCAATGCATCGCCTATTTCTTGCGGTTTCGCCGGGAGAGTCCAAAGCCATGGCAAAGGTCCTTACTTACGAAGTGAAGTAGAATCCCGTGAGAGATTCGGAAATGCGTTCTTATATCGGTCGCCGAGTTCGGCACATGCGGGGACGACCCCAGTCGCGAAAACTGTCAGTCCCTCTGGTTGCTATGTTGATAAATAAATGCGATATCTTCAGGAACCTCTGCTTTCTAGCCTTCGTTGTTGGTTACGGCGGCCCTACGGCGAAGGCCCAGTCCAGCACGCCATCGCCCGCGGCACCAATTACGCTTGACGAAGCAATTCGGCGCGCCCAGGCGGTGGAGACAACCTACGGCGCTGCCGTGGCCGATGCTGGCGTCGCGCAGGCCCAACGCGGAATCGCCCGATCCACCCTTCTTCCCGGTGTTGTCTATCACAACCAGTACCTCTACACGCAGGGCCAAACCGTTCTCGATCAGGCAGGCTCGAATGGTCAATCTACGTCTCCGGTTCGCTTTATCGCCAATAACGCCGGTCCATGAATATATGAGCCAGGGTATCGTCACCGAGACCGTCGGCGGCACTGGCGTGGCCGACTATAGGCGTAGCGTTGCGGAGGCGGCGGCCGCACGGGCCCGCCTCGAGGTCTCCCGCCGCGGCCTGGTGGCAACGGTCGTCGAAGAGTATTACAACGTGCTGGCGGCAGACGCCAAAGTCGCGGTCGCAGACCGCGCCCTCGCTGAAGCCAGCCGTTTCGGCGCGATTACGCGACAACGCGAAGCCGGGGGCGAAGTGGCCCATGCAGATGTCGTAAGAGCAGACCTTCAGGAGCAGCAGAGGCGACGAGAACTCAACGACGCGGCACTGGCCGCCGACAAGGCCCGTGTCGACCTGGGGGTCCTTTTGTTTCCCGACCCAACGACGCAATACAGTCTCGCCGCTGCGCTCGACCACATGCCTTCACTGCCCGCGAAGGCAGAGATCGATGCCGCAGCGAAGTCGAACAATCCCGATGTGCGGGCCGCCTTCGAGGCGTTACGCGCTGCTGACTATGAGGTCGCAAGCTCGAGATTCGGCTATACGCCCGACCTCAGTCTGGGCTACTCCTACGGAATCGACGCGCCAGAATTCGCGGTCCACGGACACGGATGGCTCTCGCAATCTTGGCTATTCCGCGTGGGCAACGTTGGACATTCCGGTTTGGGACTGGCTCGCGACCCACAATCGTGTCAAGCAGAGCACAATTCGACGCACCCAGGTCAGGGCTGAACTGACGGTGACGCAGCGGCGTCTCATTGCGTCCCTCGACGAGCTTTACAAAGAGGCGTCTGTAGCGCAGACGCAGATGACGCTACTTGATCAGAGTGTCCAGACTGCGACGGAGTCGCTCCGCCTGACAAATCTTCGGTACGCCGCCGGAGAGGGTGCGGTGCTCGAGGTTGTTGACGCTCAAAACTCGCTCGTTGGCGCCGAGTCCAGCCGCGCCGAGGGTGCCGTGCGTTATTACGTTGCTCTTGCGAACTTACAAACTCTTACAGGAAACATGCCCTGATGCAGAAGCCTTGTCGAAATCCGATTGTTTCCGGCCATAAGGCGCCCCTTGTCGCGTTACTGTGCCTTAGTGCACTTCTCTCCGCCTGTAAGAAGGCCGAGGAAGTGGTGCCACCCGAGGTTTCCGTGCAGGCAGAAAAGGCCGAACGCAAACCGTTGACCGAATATGTGTCGGGAGAGACCGTCCTAGTGCCGCAGAGCCAGGCGGCCATCGTGCCGAAGATCTCAGCGCCAATCAAGAAGTTCTTTGTCCAGCGCGGCAGCCGCGTCAAAAAGGACCAATTGCTTGCTGTGCTCGAGAACGCCGACCTAGCCGCGGCAGTGCGTGATAGCCAGGGCGCGATGAAGCAGGCCGACGCCAGCTATGCGACGACGACCAAGGCAGGCGTCATCGAAGACTTGCAAAAGGCCCAACTCGATCTTGCGCAGGCCAAGGCCAATCTCGATCTGCAGCAGAGTATCGCCGACGCCCGACAGACGCTCCTGCAACAGGGTGCAATTCCGCGGCGTGACTACGATACAGCGGCCGCTGCGTTGGTCCAAGCGAAGGCCGCCTATGACATCGCGAAGCAACATCTCGATTCACTCAAGACGGTGAGCCAAACCGCTACCATCCATAGCGCCGAGGGCGCGCTCGATTCCGCCAAGGGAAAATACGAAGCCGCACAGGCGGGGTTGAGCTACTCCGAGATTCGCTCGCCGATCGACGGGGTAGTCACGGACCGGCCGCTCTTTGCTGGCGAGATGGCGAACACTGGCCAGCCGATTGTGACCGTCATGGATACATCTTCGTTGCTGGCCAAGGTCCGATCTCTCGCCGGAGCAGACCGCGGGCCTCAAGGTAGGTGGCGACGCGACGCTTACGATCGGCGGTCAGGACGAACCGGCTCACGGCAAGATCAGCTTGATTAGTCCCGCACTGGATCCCGGCTCGACGACCCTCGAGGTCTGGGTAACCCTCGGGAACAAGGCAGGCAAGTACAAACCCGGCACGCCAGTGCAGGTCTCTCTTGCCGCGCGCTCCCTTCTCGACGTGGTCACCGTGCCGAACGAGGCACTGATCACAACCAAGGCCGGGACTTCGGCGGTGATGGTCGTCGGCCCCGACAACGTGGCCCACCAGAAAGATGTAAAGACCGGCATCACAGATGGGCATGACACACAGATCCTAAGCGGCGTTCAGTCAGGCGACCAAGTGGTCACCAAAGGCGCCTACGGCATGGACGACGGCACAAAGGTGAAGATAACGGACGCGGGCGCGGAGGACGACGCGGCAACGGGCGACGCCAAGGGCGATAAACCGTCTGCCGCTACAGACAAGGACAAAGACTGATGCGGGGGCCTGTTAGATCATTGCGCGAATCCGAAGACTTCTGGGTGACTCGCCACGCCACGACTATTCTCTTCTGCATCATCTTGTTGAGCGTCGCCGGTATCTACCTTGCGGGCAAGATTCCGATCTCCGTCTTCCCCGACACGAATTTTCCCCGTGTTGTTATCGGTATCGACAATGGGGTGATGCCCGTTGAGCAGATGCAAATCACCATCACCAAGCCTATCGAAGACGCGGTCAACTCGGTGCCCGGCTTACAGACTGTCCGCTCCAATACGAGCCGCGGCTCCGCCGAGGTCAGCCTCTTCTTCGACTGGAACGTGGACATGTTCCATACATTGCAACTCGTCGACGCCGCCCTATCCAAAGTTCGGCAAACGTTGCCCGCAACCGCCATCATCACAACGAACCGCCTCACCTTCGCGACCTTTCCAATCCTGGGCTACAGCCTCACCTCGGATTCGGTCTCGCTGCCGCGACTGTTTGAAATCGCCACCTACGATCTCAAGCCCTCCCTCAATCGCCTCGATGGTGTCAGTGCCGTCACCATCCAGAGTGAACAGATTCCCAACTACGAGGTGACCCCAGACCCTGGCAAACTGGTCGCCACCGGCATCACCGTAACTGACATCCTGAACGCCATTCAGTTGACCAACCTGGTCGATTCTCCTGGGCTCTATCAAACTCAGCACGAACTCGTGCTTGGTCTCATCGGTGCCCAGGTGCACGATGTGGGTCAACTCTCTCAGATCGTCGTGAAAAACTCGCCCACTGGCGTGCCGTTACGCATCGCAGACGTTGCCACTGTCAGTCAGTCGATCGAACCCACCTACACCATGGTCCGTGCCGACGGAAAGCCGGCCGTCTTGCTCAACATCACCCGGCAACCCTCCAGCAATACCGTCCAGGTCGCAGACGAGGTCGCAGCCGAAGTCGAAAATCTGAAGGCGATTCTGCCACCTGGAGTCACACTTAAGCCCTACTACGACCAGTCCGAACTCGTCCGCGACAGTATCCGCAGCGTCCGCGACGCGATCCTTGTCGGACTCATCCTGGCGACCATCATCATCGTCGTTTTTCTTCGCGATTGGCGATCGTCTCTCGTCGCCGGCCTGGTTATACCCACGACGATCTCTATCACCTTCGTTTTCCTCTATTTTCTGGGCGAGAGCTTTAACCTCATGACCCTCGGCGGATTTGCCGCTGCTGTAGGTCTCGTCATCGACGACGCCATCGTGGTCGTCGAAAATATCGTCTTGCACCGTCAGGCCGGAGAGGGGAAGGTCGACGCGATCCGCAAGGCGCTGAAAGAAATATCGACACCGCTGGTCGGTTCCACGATCACTCCCATCGTCGTTTTCCTTCCGCTTATCTCGGTCGCCGGCGTCACCGGCAGCTTCTTCCGCGCACTTGCCGTCACAATGACGGTCGCTTTGCTGGCTTCGTTGCTGCTAGCCCTGACGTGGACGCCGGCCCTCAGCGCTCTGCTCCTGGGTGGCGGTAGCGGCGATGAAATCGAAGCGGCCCCAGTACGTACGGCCCACCACGAAGAGAGCGGTGTTATGCTCCGCGTTCTCAACTTCCATGAGAAGTGGCTGCGCCGGTCCCTCGAGAAGCCTGCTGTGCTCTTCGTTATCTGCGGCCTGCTTGCGGTAGGGATCTATGGCGGTTATGCGGCGCTTGGCTCCGATCTCCTGCCCGAGATGGACGAAGGAGGCTTCATCCTGGACTACATCATGCCTGCGGGCAGTTCCCTTGCGGAGACCGATCGTGTCCTCCAGCACGTCGAGCGCATGCTTCAGAAGACCCCTGAGGTTGAGAGCATCTCCCGCAGGACGGGCCTGCAGATGGGCCTGGCCGCTGTCACCGAAGCCAACACGGGCGACATCACCGTGAAGCTGAAGAGCAAGCGTGACCGCGGCATCGATGAGGTCATAGCGGACCTGCGTGCGCAGATTAAGTCCAGCGAGCCACAGTTGGACGTTGAGTTTACACAGGTCTTGCAGGACATGATCGGTGATCTCTCCAACGCGCCCGAACCAATCCAGATCAAGCTCTTCAACCCTAACCCCGACGTCCTCGAAAACGTCGCCGCGAGGGTCGCAGACACTATTAAGAAGCAGAAGGGTGTCGTCGATGTTCTCGACGGACTCGAAAACACAGTTAGCGGTCCGGCCACTAGTTTCCAGATCGACCCCGCCACCGCGGCGCGACTTGGTTTCACCGCCGAGGAGCTCTCTACCGATAGCTCGGCAATTATCGAAGGCATGCCGGCCACCGTTCCGCTCATCACCAACGGGCACGCCTACACCATCCGGATCCGGCTGCCACCTGCGAACCGCTCTTCGCTCGATGCAATCGAGGACACCGTCTTTGCCAGCTCCACGGGCCACCTCTCTTCGCTGCGTTCTCTGGCTGCCGTACAGCAGCTTCCTGGGCAGCAGGAGATCCGCCGCGAAAATCTTCAACGCGAAGTCGTGGTTACAGGTCGTTTAGAGGGTGCTGACCTTGGGACATCAGTCAAACGGATCCAAACCGAAGTCGCAGCCCTCCATCTGCCAAAGACGGTTCGCGTCAGCTATGGGGGCACCTACGAAGAACAACAAAAGTCCTTTTCGGAGCTTACGCAAGTGCTTCTGTTCGCCCTCGTACTAGTCTTCGCAGTGCTTTTAGCAGAGTTCCGTAACCTGTACGCTCCATTCGCCATCCTCGTGTCTTCAGTGCTGTCCACCGGTGGAGTGATCGCCGCTCTGCTAATCACAGGCACCACCTTCAGTGTCGCGTCATTCATGGGACTCATCATGGTGATCGGTATCGTTGCGAAGAACGGCATCCTCTTATTGGACGCGGAGGCACGCTTTCGCGCCAGTGGCATGGCTCCAG
This sequence comes from uncultured Acidobacteriaceae bacterium, assembly GCA_963774835.1. Classification (GTDB taxonomy): domain Bacteria; phylum Acidobacteriota; class Terriglobia; order Terriglobales; family Acidobacteriaceae; genus Edaphobacter. Next base: position 740,658 of record CAVZGS010000005.1, on the reverse strand, counting down.
AGCAGGCGATGCTGAACGCAGGACGCCGCAGACTTCGTCCTATTCTCATGACGGCGCTGGCCGCCATCACCGGCATGCTGCCTCTGGCATTTGCTCTCGGCGCCGGTTCGCAGATGCTGCAACCATTGGCCATCTCAGTCATCGGTGGCCTATTGATCTCCATGGTCCTGTCACTCCTCGTCACCCCGGTCGTGTTCTTCCGCCTCACCCGAACAAAACATCAATCGGAGGCCGCATAACGAGACCGTGTAATGGCCCGAGTTATCTCAGCTCGCAAGAATCGCCACTGCTGATTGAACGGGAGCACCAAGAGTAGTTCCCTAGGAAGAGAGAGGCGTGTATGTCAGTTGCAATCAATTCGGAAAAGAAACAGTCTCTGTTAGGGCGCGCTACGGCCTTCTTTGTGTACCTGTTTGAAAAGATAATGCCGGATCCGTTCGTCTTCGCAGTGATCCTCACGTTTGTCGGAGCATCGCTGGCCCTCTGGTTCGCACCGAATGCGACCCTACCTTCGGTTGCCTCTGCTTGGTATGGCGGCATCTTTGCCATCTTCGCATTCGCCTTCCAGATGGTTCTCATGCTCGTTGCTGGCTATTCCCTTGCCATTGCTCCTCCGGTACAGAGAAGTCTTGCGAGAATCGCGGCGCTCGTATCGACACCGCTAGCGGCGATATCGCTCACGATCGTCGTCAGCATGATCGCCTCGTGGATCAACTGGGGTCTTGGCCTCGTCACGGCTGCTTTGCTGGCGCGCGAAATGGCAAAGCGGGTTAGGCTGGATTTCGGTTGGCTCGTCGCCGCGGCCTATACCGGATTTGTGATCTCCACGGAAGGACTCTCCGGATCCATCGCGCTGTCCCAAGCAACCCACGGTTCGGCACTGAACATTGTGGAGAAAGTCACGGGCCACGGGCTTCCACTCAGTCAGACAGTTTTCACTCGGTTTAATCTGGCTCCGTGCTTGGTTCTGCTGATTGTGTTGCCGATTATTTTTCGGGCCTTGCAACCCACAGAAAGCAACACGATGGTCGCCGATCCTGACCGACTACGTCAGGAAGACCAGCAGATCCACACCAAGGAGCGCGAAGACACGTTTGGCTCGATGTTAGACAACGCGTGGATACTCAATATTCTGCTTGTCGTCTTCGGGATATTTGCTCTGATTACCGAATGGCGCCGCACTGGCTTTGCAATCGACCTGAACTCCGTCATCATTCTGCTCTTCCTGGGAGGATTACTGCTCCATCTACAGCCTTCGGCCTATATAGGCGCGGTCAAACATGCAGCACGCATCAGCGGCTCTCTTATACTCCAGTACCCGCTGTATGGCGGACTCATGGGCATCATTACTACTACTGGATTAGCTGGCGTCCTTTCGAAGGTATTTATTCGGTTCTCTACGGCCCATACCTTGCCGTTCTTTACTTATCTCACCTCGATGATCATTACCTTATTCGTCCCAAGCGGGGGCGGCCATTGGGCCGTGCAGGGGCCATTCGCCATACCTGCGGCTCAGCAGCTTCATGCCTCGTTAGCAGGTACGACGATGGCTGTAGCCATGGGAGAATCGGTGGCAAATATGCTTCAGCCCTTCTGGGCGCTCCCAATCCTCGCGATCGCTGGGATCAAGATGCGTCGTATGTTGGGTTTCATGGTAGTTACGTTTGTTGTCTCTGCGATTGTCTTTGGACTCGCCCTGCTCTTTCTGGTTCCGACAGAATAACCACTCACTCCAAAGGACGGTTTATGATTTTCGCCTTCAAACGATTCACCTCCAGCGTTGCACTCTCGGTTGTTCTCGCCACCACTACATTGCTTCCCGTTACGGCAATGGCAGCCCCTCCGACTCCTTTCAAGGTCAGCAACACCTGGAAACTCGGTGGCGATGGCAGTTGGGACTACCTCAAAGTCGATGACCCAGCCCATCTTCTGTACATTGCTCGCGCCAACCGCATCATGGTCGTAGACACACAGGCTGGAAAGCTAGTTACAGAGATCGGTGGCCTCCAACATACGCATGGCGTAGCTTTGGATGACAAAGGGCAGGTGGGCTACATCAGCGACGGAGGCGCCGGTTCCGTCCTTGCGTTTAGCCGCGCCACCTTTAAAGTTATTGCCACTATTCCCGCCGGGAAAAATCCCGACGCCATCTTATTCGAACCCACAAAGCGCCTTGTCTTCGCTTTCAACGGAGGCAGCAAAGACGCGACCGTGATCGACACCTCATCCAACAAGGTGATCGCCACTATACCGCTACCTGGCAAGCCGGAGTTCTCGGCCACCGATGGGAGCGGGAATATCTTTGTCAACATCGAAGATACAAACCAGCTTCTCCATATTGACGCCGCGACGATGAAAGTGACCGCTACATGGTCGCTCACTCCATGCAAAGCGCCCTCCGGCCTTGCCATCGATGTCGAACACCATCGTTTGTTCTCGGTCTGTGACAATGCAAAGATGGCTGTCGTCGACAGTCAATCGGGCAAGCTTGTTGCAACCGCTCCGATCGGGGAGGGTGCAGACGCAGTTGCCTACGATAGCAAACGGGCCCTCGTTCTCAGCTCCAACGGAGAGAGTGGAAATCTGACGGTCGCATGCACCAAGACTCACCTGACCACTACACGACCCTGCAAACTCTGACCACGCAGTCCGGTGGCCGCACACTCGCCTTGAATCCAACGACGGGCGAAATCTACACCGTCACCGCCTCAATCGGTCATAAGCCAGCCCCGACCAAAGAAGTTCCTAATCCGAGGGCGCCCATCCTACCAGACAGCTTCGTCGTCCTCGTCATTGGTCGTTGACCAGTTCTTAGCAGATGACGAAGCCAGCACCCGCGCCTGCGCCGCTATAGCGTGGGTGCGGGTTTGCCAGTTTAGGGCAATGAATTCGTGAGTTACACATGCATGAACGAGTTTTCATGTCGACTTCACTATTCGTTCATTCCAGACCTTCTAAATGTTTCCGTCCCGATGCTATGCATGTTTGCGGTATCGAAGATCCACGGGGCCCAGAAGTACGTTTCGGTCGGCACACCTTTGCTTGTGTCTGCCATTCCCCGTTAGAACCTTTGATCCGGATCAGCACTCGGCGGGACAGGGCAAAGCAGCTTCAAAGTCAACAGACTGGCTTTGCCCACATTGAGAGGCCGCAAATGATCAAGCGTTTCGAACGATCCCGACCCTATATTCTGGCTACCCTTCTGCTCCTATCCGCTACCAACGCACTCGCTCAGGTTTCCACAGGTGCTATCGCCGGGACTGTCAAAGACAGCAGTGGAGCCCTATCCGCGGGCGTTACGGTCACGATCACGAATACTGCTACCGGTATTATCACTACGTCCGTGACCAGTAGCACTGGTTTCTACTCTGTGCCAAACCTGCAGACAGACCCTACACTGTCTCTGTGAGCGCCCAGGGCTTCTCGGAGGAGATTGCGCAGGGGATTCAATTGAATGTCGGTGCTGAACAGGAGATCAACTTCAGCCTCAAGGTTGGTGCAGTCTCGGACAAGGTCGTTGTAACGACTGCCCCGCCAAACATCGACTTGGTTACCTCCATCACAATGCCTGTCGTCGATGAACATACGATCGTGACTCTCCCGCTTAATGGCCGTGACTGGACGCAACTCGCCAATCTACAGCCGGGCGTCGCCGCCGTCAGGACCCAACCTGCAGTCGCTGTCACCAACCAGCGTGCCAATCGAGGTCTAGGCAACCAACTCACTGTCGGTGGGGCACGTCCGCAACAGAATAACTATCGTGTCGACGGTATCAGCATCAACGACTATTCCAACGGCGGCCCTGGTGGCGTCATTGGCTCAAACCTTGGCGTTGATGCCATTCAGGAATTCTCTGTCGTCACATCCAACGCATCGGCAGACTACGGCAAGGCTGCAGGGGGCATCATCAACGCGGTTACCCGCGCTGGAACCAGCCAGTTTCATGGCGGCGCTTATGAATTCCTCAGAAACTCCGCCCTGGACGCGCGCAACGAGTTCGACGCACCTGGCCAGATCGCAGAATACCGCCGTAATCAGTTCGGAGGCTCCCTCGGCGGGCCCGATCATTAAGGGTCGAGTCTTCATCTTTGGCGACTACGAAGGCCTGCGCCAATATCAAGGCGCCAATGCCTCCAGCATCGTGCCGTCCGCTGTAGCTCGTACCGGTAGTTTATGCGTCGCGTCCGGCAGCAATCCCTGCGCCAGTCACAAGCAAGTTGCTGTTGACCCGGTCGTCGCCCCTTACTTTACTTTCTATCCATTGCCTTCTAGCGATCCTGGCCCCAATTCCGACACGGGCAGCTTTCTCTTTAACGATCCCTTCACTTCGCATGAGAACTACTTCACAATACGCGCCGACGAACGATTCTCCGACAAAGACTCCCTCACCGAAACTTACTTCTACGATAACGGTAATCTTACGTCGCCCGATCCCTTCAACGTACGTATCACTGGCAACCTTGCTGAACGTCAACTCGGCACGATCGGCGAGTCGCACTCCTTCAATGCCAACCTTCTAAACTCCATAAAAGTTGGATACAGCTACGTCTTCTCTGACGCACCAACCACGCTCGCCGCCATCAATCCCGCTGCTGCGGATGTTAATCTCGGCTTCGTTCCTACCTTGCCGGTGGGTCTTATAAACATCGGCGGTATCGCCAACTTTCAAGGAGGACTTCATGCCACGGGCGAATTCCGCTTTCATCTCAACTCCTATCAAATCTACGACGACGTCTATCTCACCAAAGGCAAACATGCCCTTAAGATGGGCTTTGCCTTCGAACGTCTACAGAACAATCAGCTCGGCACTTCGAACCCGAACGGTCAGTACATCTTTTCGAGCCTACAGACTTTTCTCACGAATAACCCCACAAGCTTCAACGCCCCACTTGCCCAGGGTGTGAGCCCCCGCGACCTCCGTCAGTCTGTCTTTGGAGGCTACATCACGGACAACTACCGGGTATCCACCAACCTGACCCTAAACCTTGGTGTCCGCTACGAGCCAGTCACTGTCCCTACTGAGACGGCTGGCCGTCTCGCCAACCTCCGCAGCCTTACCGATACCAGCCCCCATCTTGGCAGCCCCTATTTCCAGAATGCCAGCCTTGCAAACATCGCTCCTCGCGTCGGCTTCGCGTGGGCCCCTTACGGCAGAGGCATGACCAGCGTGCACGCGGCTTACGGCATCTACGATGCCCAACAACTCAATTACCTTTACGAAGGTCTTTCGATCTTTACCGCCCCCTACCTCGAATTAGGCAACAACGCCGCACCCGGTGTTCTCTTCCCCAAGGGCGGATATCCCTCACTTTCTGCCTCCGGCCTGCGTTACGCGTATGCGCCCAACAACTCCTCTCGAAGCTACGTCCAGCAGTACTCGGCCAACGTCCAGCAACAGTTGCCCTACGACTTTGTAGTCCAGATCGGGTATGCAGGCTCCCGCGGCACGCATCTCCCCTATCGAGTCGACGACGTCAATACCGTCCAGCCAATCGTCAACAACGGCAGCTATCTTTTCTACGGTCCAAACGGCACTGCGTCACCCACAGCGGCCGCCCTCAAAGCTGCCATGCTCAACCCTAACATCGGCCAGATCAGTGCTGTCTTCATGACGGGCTATTCACACTACAATTCCCTGCAGACCAGCCTTACCAAGAACTTCACCCACCGCACCCAGTTTCAGCTCTCCTACACCTGGTCGAAGTCAATGGACGACGGATCCTCCTCAACCTTCGGCGATACCTTTGCCAACTCAGTCTCTAGCCTTCCGCTATGGGCGCCGATCCGACGGCGCGGCATCTCCGATTTCAATGTCCCGCAGAATCTCGTTCTCAACTATATTGTTGACCTCCCCGGTGTTCGCAAGGACATACCCGTCGCTCCTGTCTTGCTCAACGGATGGCAGTGGACTGGTATCTTCCAGAGAAGCGTCGGGGAGCCCTTTACACCGCTCATCAGCGGCGATCCCCTTAACTTGCACAGTAACGACGTCTTTGACTTCCCTGATCGCATCAATGGAACGGGCTGCTCAGGCAATCCCGTAAAGAGCGTGAGCCCGTTCAATAGGCAATATGTCAATGTGAGCTGCTTTGCATTCCCGGCCTTCGATCCGGTTACAGGCCTCACCCACCTCGGAACCGCCGGCCGCAACTCCATCCTCGGGCCAAGCCTCACGGACTTCGATACCTCACTAATTAAGAACACGCGGATCCCGAAGATATCAGAAGCCTTCAATCTTCAGTTCCGTGCGGAGCTCTTCAACCTGTTCAATCATGTGAACTACGCCACGCCCCCGAAGGCGGGAACGCAGCTTTTCAACGGCTCCGGAGCCGAGCTCGCTAGCGGCGGTGTCCTCGTCGGGCCAACAGCCTCCAGTTCACGGCAAGCGCAGTTTGCGCTTAAGGTGATGTTTTAGTCGGTGGCTGCAGCTGTGGAGGCTGTTACGAAACTCAGTGCTCAGATCTAACCCAGCACTGATCAATTCACTTGGAAGGAACAGGGCGATGTGACGCTCTCCGTGACTATCCTTGTCGCTATGTTCACCCTTGGAAGAGAGACTTGAGTAACCAAATTAGAGGACACCGGTGAACGATCACATTAAGGCCCTTCGTACTCTGATCGCTTCCGAACGTGGGATCATCTTGCCTGGCGCGTCCAATGCACTGACGGCACGCGTCGTCGCAGACCTTGGGTTCAAAGCAGTCTATTTGACAGGTGCTGGCCTGACCAACATGTTCCTCGGTCTGCCGGATCTCGGCTTCATGGATCTCAGCCAATTAGTCGAGCATACGATGGCGATCCGTAACGTGATTGAATTACCGCTGATTGTCGACGCCGATACGGGGTTTGGCAACGCTCTCCATCTTTCCCATACGGTCAGGATGCTTGAGCGAGCCGGAGCGAGCGCCTGTGCAGCTCGAAGATCAGCGCACGCCGAAGCGGTGCGGACATTTCAGCGGTAAGGATCTTGTTCCCGTCGCAGAGATGGTCGGAAAGATCAAGGCCGCCGCCGATGCGCGCCGCAACGACGTCGTGATCATCGCTCGTACCGACGCTCGCGCGGTCGACGGTTTCGACGCTGCGATCGACAGAGCAAGTCGCTATCTAGAAGCGGGTGCGGATATGACCTTCGTCGAAGCGCCGGAGACACTTGAGGAAATCGAGCTTATCCCGCAGCTGCTCAAGGTCTCGGCACCTTAAACATCTTTCTCGGAGGCAAACCACCAACAGTGTAGCGAGCGTTAGCGATCGAAATGGGTTTTAGCTTACTACTCTATGCAAACGCGGCCCTTCAAGCGGCTGTCGGCGGTATGCAGGTAGTGCTTCGAACTCTTGCTGAAAAGGGTGTGTTGGACGAGTCTCAGGGGCTGCTAGCCACCTTTGCGGAGCGCCAGCGTCTAGTCAATAAGGAGGCCTTCGACGCGATGGAGTTTCGATATGTTACGGAAAATGTCGACGCGCAAGGCTTGTTGGAAATGCCTCCCAAGAAGAGTGGGGTGTGAGCGCAAAGCTCTAACGAGAAAGGGATTCAAATGAAAGCCATCCAGATTGATCGTTATGGAGGTCCGGAGGTCCTGGTTCGACGGGATCTCCCGATCCCGTCTCCTGGCGTCGGCGAAGTACTTATACGGCTCGCTTATTCCGGCATAAATTTCATGGACGTCCACACACGTCAGGGCAAGTATAGAGAATCACGCACCTACCCACAGGTGCTACCAACGACCCTTGGAATCGAAGGCGCCGGCACAATTGAGGCGGTAGGGGCGAATATTAGCCAGTTTGTTGCAGGAGATCGAGTTGCCTATTGTCTTTGTTGGGGTAGCTATGCCGAGTATGCGGTCGTGCCCGCTTGGCGCGTAGTACCGGTGCCTCAAGAGCTTCCTTTGGAGCTCGCCGCTGCATTAATTTTTCACGGCCTCACTGCCCATTACCTTGCATACGATCTCGGAAAGCTCGGGCCGGGCGTCAGTTGTCTGGTGCATGCCGCATCGGGGGGCATCGGTCAATTGCTCATGCAACTAGGAGCACGTCTTGGTGCGGTAGTATATGCCACTGCCAGTACCGAAGAAAAAGCTGAGGTAGCACGCGAACGTGGCGCTACTGCTGCCTTTCTCTACGAAAACGGAGGTTTTGCGGATAAGGTGCGGGATCTAACCAATGGGCGCGGTGTTGACGTCGTTTTCGATCCGGTGGGGAAGCCGACATTCCGCGACAGTCTGCGAGCCACGCGGCTAAAGGGACTGGTAGTCAGCTTTGGCAGTGTCGGAGGGGCTGTAAAGGACATCGATCCAATTGAATTGGGCGAGGCTGGGTCGCTCTTTCTGACGAGACCGCGACTAGCCGATCATCTCCAGAACGAGGAAACGATCCGACAAAGGGCTGCCGACATTTTTGGCGCAATGATCGATGGCTCCCTATCTATTCGGGTTTCGGGGCGATACGTGCTCGACAATGTTGAACACGCCCATGAAGAACTCGAAAGGCGGAATACGATAGGCAAGCCGATCATCGATTTCGCGCCATAGAAGCGCTTCGCGGTTGTTGGGAGAGAGCATTTTGACATGGAGAGAATTGCTTGCCAAGCGGAGGCAGCTCTTCCACGGAGTCCTCGCGGATGAGGGTCGTAGGAAACTTTGCCGCGACGAAAGAGAATAGAGACGTAAAAAGCCCCGGTATGGGCCGGGGCCTTTCTTTCCATCGGCTGCAATTCGTTACGCGGGCCCGAATAACGTGCTCTTATTTGGAAGCTGTGCCTTCATCTCATCTCGGATTTGATCTGCAATCTTTTCCAGAGCGGCTTTGTCGTTACCCGGCTTATAGTTGAATACCACTCCGAGTGCTCCGATCGTCTTTCCAGAAGCATCAAGTAAGACTAATTCATCTTCAAAGTGCTTACCGGTCGAATTGAGCTCAAGATTACTTTTTCCCGTCCGAATGCAGCGTAGGTCATCCTCATCTCCAATCTTGCCGATACGTCCGAAGTTTGACGCAACAATAAGATTTTTGTGGTCTGGCGGCTGCGCATGGATCGCGAGAAGAATGACCTCGGGATGTTTCGCCAGAGCCTCATCAACGAGCTTCTGCGCAAATGGTGCCGCCTTGGTGTAGGTCGGATCCATCTCTTTCGGATCCACTTTGCGCATGCCGGCCACTGCTTGCTCCCTGGTTTCCTGTGCTACGGCTGGGGCGACGGAAGCCGCAAAGAGAACGGCCCCACATACGAGCTTTACCGTCATTTTCATAATTCTCCTGTCTCACCTTAACTCGCGCGATTCTCGAAACGGAATGGACACTTTGTCGCATGCCGCTGCTACTGCGCTTTACCAGCAAAAGCAAAGATCGCGTTTCGAGATGAGCACGAACTGAACTGCAAATGAAATTACGTTCATCGTTCGAAGTGATGAGGTGGTATCGAACCCGATCGGATTTTCAGCAACGTGACCTGCCGATTTCGAGCTCTCTAGTACGTTTCTTATGGTAAGAGACCGCCGATGAATAATTCATGCAAACAAGCCCAATCGGCGCTGTTTTGAGGGAAAGCTTCAGGCCAAACGATGAGATTTGAGCGTGCGGCACTCCTGATCGAGGCGCCGGCCGACGTAATCGTAACTAGGGTGCCCGATCATCTGCAGACCACCGGCACCGTAGGCCTGGGTGGCTGAAAGCTTGGGCTGTGGGGCGGCCGGAATCGCTGCGCGGATCCCGCCTCCCCACACCCCATTCGGCAGCTATCTGACCTCAGAATAGCCGCGCAACACTAATAATCTGCTGGTGCAGACAATCGGGCAGGCCAGACTTGTAACCGGTCCAGTTGCACCCGGTACACTTCAGAATTCTGCCGCGTTGGTTCTGAAGAAGTCCTCCAGAGTCTGCGCATGGCTTCCCGTGACGGTGCGAATTGTATCGGTACCGATGCGAGCCTCGTCGCTCCGGTTCTCAGATGATCGAAAGTATCGCCAAAGATGCGAAAGATGATCGAGCGCGTGAGGATTGAGGTGGCCTCTCACGGCATCAGCCCACTGCTCATCCGTGATGTCGACATACCGTATTGGCCGCTGAAGCACGGCGCTCAGCGTGTCGACGATCTCCCTCACTGTTGGGGTTGCAGCGATGAGATCGTACGCCCTTTCGAAGGGCGTCCCCGAATTAGCCAGTAGCGTAGCCGCCACATGAGACACGTCCTCTGCGCCCACCAGTGGGATTGTGGCGCTCCCGTCGCCCCATGGCAGAAATACGGTGCTCTGTTCGGCGACAGTCTTTCTTACCAGAGCCCGCACATTTTCATAGTACGGCGGCGCGTGCAGATGAACTGCTCCGATCTCTGCCCAATCGAAGATGTGGTCTGCCAGTCCATGCTGCATATTGCGAAAGCTCGGTGCTTTGCGCGCACGCTGAATTTGCGAATTGTTGACGACAAGCTCGGTCCCTGCTTCACGTGCGGCCATAGCGAAGATCGTCGTAGCTTCCAGTAGCCCATCCGATACAGAATAAGTAAAGTAAGCGCGTTTTATCCCTCTGAGAGAAGCGCGGACGGAGTCTCGGCCGAACAGATCCCCTTGCACAACTTCCGCACCGAGTTCCTTGAGACCATCGGACCTCGCATCCAGCTTATGAACAAAGGCACGAACCGGCATACCCTTATCGAGCAGAAGGGCTGTTATACGGCGTCCTGTGGAACCCTGTGCGCCGCCGGCCGCGCCGGTGACGAGTATAGGCTGAGACATTTTTTCTTCTCCTTGACGAAGTGAGGTTAGGGATCTGGTTGGCGAGGTGCGTGGCACAACAGTGCCGCCGCGCATTGGAGTTGGACTTCGGCACGACGTATCTCCAAATGCGGTTCTTGATGGAGAGTTAATTTGAATTAGGATTCGGTCGCATTGCCGGTGAGGGTCGGAGTCGCGTTGGGCTTCGGACGCACCAGCCAATAGAAAGCGACGAAGTGAGTGATCATCAGCAACGGCACATAGATGATCGGTATCGCATAGGTTGCGCCCAACTGCCCAGCGAGCGCGGGAAGACCGACATGGATGGCGTGGTAGTAGTCGAGCATGATGTCGAACGTCCCCACGAGATTGAAGGCGACGACGAACAACCAAAAGAGTGGACGTGCCCTTACCGTGAGGAGCGCCAATATGGCCAGGATCCCGGTTGCTAAGTCGCCGTATGCGGCGAACGTGGCGAAGCGGGCGGGCAGGTGGGGGCCGACGACGCCTGGAAGGAGAAATACGAGTCCGAAAAAACGGAAGCTGTGCACAGTAGCGATGACGCGTTGGGCTTCAAACCGCTCCATCGACTTAAGCCTGGGCAAAATATAGACGCCGAAGCAAAGCAGCGACGCAACATAACCTAAAACGAGATGCATTAGAAAAAGAAGTTCTGGCGGCATTTGTCCTCCTAATTCACATAGGATTATATGCATCATCCTATGGATTCAGAATTTCATCGGCCCGGGGGGGACGGGCGGGCTGCACTGTGAGATGATTGCCGGCATCCTATAATGAGCTATGCGCTACCGCCCTGAACACAAGGTTGAAATCCATCAGAAGATTGTGAAAGACGCCTCGCGGCGCGTTCGCACCGAAGGCATCACTGGCGCCGCCGTTTCAGCCGTGATGCGAGATGCCGGCATGACACATGGAGGTTTTTACAAGCATTTCGGAAGCAAGGACGAGTTGCTCATGGAGTCGCTGAGTGCGGCTTTCCAGGAAATAGCCGACCGCCTTGTTCACGTCGGCCAGCAGTCCCGACCCGAGGGGGGGTGGAAGGCGATAGTGAAGACATACCTAAGCCCGGAATTTTGCGACCATGTCGAGTACGGATGCCCCTTGCCGGCTCTCGCGCCTGAGCTGGTGAGAGCCGATAAGGCGATGAAGCCCCGGATCTTTGAAGAACTGAAGAGATACAAGAGTCGAATGCTTCCGTTTATGCCTGGCCAGCGAACAGCCGACAAAGAGCGCGCTTTCTTCTTCATCTTTTCAACCATGGTTGGGGCAATTGAAATCGCGCGGATGCTGCCAGAGCCCGCGGTGCGAGAGAAAGTGCTGGCGAGCGCAAGAGACCTTCTCTTGCGGAGCTTTTGATTTCCTGGGGCAAATTAGGATTCTCACGGAACGCAAACACTCGTAGCCGCAATTGTTAAGTTCCGGGTCAACTATGCGGGCAATCGGTCATGGGAGCTCTAACGGGCGCGGAATGGGCTGCCGTTATAGAGGACGACACGCCATCCATCTGGATCTTCAAACGTTTTACTCTTGGCTTTCCAATACGGGTTTTCCGGCTCAGCCGGAGAGTGTCCGTACTGCGTCATACGTTGGAGCGCAAAAAGGTATCTCTCAGCGTTCGGTAGATAGAAGACCAGAAGATTGTCTTTTGACGGTGCAGGGCAAGGACTTCCGGCATTCGTAAATTCCAAATGGAATTGCGCGCCAGGCAGTCCAAGCATGACGCCAGAATATCCCGCATGATTTTCAAAGTGGCCGATTATAGCTAGTCCGAGTGCATCTCTGTAGAACGCGACAACCTGATCAAGTTTGTCTGTTGGCCTGGCAATGCGAATCTGCATATCGGAACCAACATCGCCGCAATCCGCAATAGCATCCGCTCGACGCATTCCTGAACTTGCGCCTAAAAGAGTGCCTGTTTGAAGAAATCGCCGCCTATTCATGTTGTTCACCTATGGAAGACTGGTCGTTGGAGCGCTCGATAGAATCTGAGAGAAGACGCAGCAAGTTCGCCAAGTGGCGCTGCTGTTTCATAGGGATCGCCGCCAGCATCTCCGCCTCAACCTCCATGTGAACGACAACCATGCGATCAATGAGATCGCGTCCTTTTGAAGTGAGGACTATGCGCAGCCCCCTGCGGTCGCTTGGGTCACTTCGTTCTTTTGACGAGTCCGGCGTCTTCCAGGCGATCGAGGCGATTAGTCATTGCCCCAGACGTGAGCAGAAGAGAACGGTAGAGTTGCGTCGGGGTGAGCACGAAGGAAGAGCCGGCCCGCCGAAGAGTTGCCAGGACATCGAATCCCCATCTCTCAATCCCAAATTCCGCACAAGCGGCCCTCATGCGTTCGTCAATCGCTCGCTCCAATCGAGAAATGCGCCCTATGATGGCCATCGGCCATGAATTCAGCTCTGGACAGACCGATTTCCACTGTTTTTGTATTTCATCGATCGAGTCGGCCTTCACGTGTCGTTCTCCCATGATCGCCCTTCCAAGACTTCCTTCAAAAATACGCGGTCAATTGAATTATATCTCATTATAATGTATCTTTATGTTAAGGGATATGGATATGTGGCCAACTATCGCGGTACCGCGCGCCTGGGGTACGCATTGAGGTCCATCCGTGGAGAGGGATTAGTCGTTGGCGCAGTACTTCTCTGAGATTTGACGAAAATGAACACCGTTCGATGCGTCGAAGAAAATTGCTTTCGGGCCGTCGATGTTGAAACCACGAGTCGACCTATATGGGCTTCCATTCACGGGATCACATCGTTGCTGATACAGAGACCGGCGTTTCCTTGGACATCAAACAAAAAACTGATCGCGCAGGTAATCCATACCGCTACAGATAGTCTGGCGGCAGCGCCGTGTTCGACACAACAGCCGGAAAGGCGTCATGCAAAAACCGTTAGCCGATGAACAACTCCTACAGGACGTCTCGACGCGGCAAAGAGATCGGGCCGCTGGTTCTCCCTCATGGATCTGGCTGGGAATTGCTACTGTACTGCTTCTGTTCTCGAATGGAGCAACTACCATACCCCTTGCCGCGTGGCTGGCACCGGTGTTTATCCTCCGATTTACCCGAGGGCAAAGCTTCAAAGTTGGGCTGCCGCTCGCTTACGTACTGCAAGTGGTCGCGTTTAGCTTGCAGTTTCGAGGAATGGTACTCATCCCAGGAAGTGGGTACTACATATTTCTCATCGTGTGGGGCATCCCGCTCGTCTTGCCATATGTCGTTGATCGCCTCATTGCGCACAAACTCAGCGGTCTCACAGCATCTTTGGTTTTCCCGACCGCATGGGCCGTCACCGAATATGCTGCGTCCTATGGGCCATACGGAAGTTGGGGATCGATCGCCTATTCACAGTATGGGAATCTTCCGTTGCTCCAGATTCTCTCTGTGACTGGCCTGTGGGGGATCACGTTCCTGATCGGCTGGTTTGCGGCCGTATTTAACTGGCTTTGGCAACATGGACTCGAATCAGTACGCGCCCGTCGAGGCGGTTGGCTCTGCTCTGGAGCGATTGCGATGGTTATGCTGCTTGGAGGTGCCAGGCTGGCGTTCTTTCCGCCATCGTCGCCAACAGTGAGGTTGGCGTCGATCTCTGCGAGACGGGTAACACTCCTTCCAAGTGCTGAACTCAGAGGCCGGATCTGGCAACGCAACGCTACGAATACCGAGAGAGATGACTTCCGCGTTTGGGCGGCAGCCACGGATAATGATCTGCTTGCCAGAGCTGAACAGGAGATGCAAGCGGGCGCCCGAATCGTATTCTGGGCCGAGGTTAACGCCGAGGTGTTGAAAGAAGACGAAGCGGGATTGATAACAAGCGGCGGGAATCTGGCGGCGAAGTATCAGGCATATCTCGGAATGGCACTGGCCGTTCACAACGAAGGCAGAGCACCCTCAGTCGAGAACAAACTGGTTCTGATAAAGCCCGATGGGCACGTGGCTTGGGAGTACAACAAAGTGCGACCGGTGCCAGGGGATCAACAAATACTCGGAGATGGAAAGCTGCTAGTGCTGAAGACGCCGTATGGGCGGATAAGTTCGATCATTTGCTTCGACGGAGACTTCCCACAAGTTCCGGCTCAGGCTGGAGCCTTAAAAGCAGACATACTACTTGACCCCTCGAACGACTGGCGGGCAATTGACCCCTGGCACACCCAAATGGCGAACTTCCGTGCCATCGAGCAAGGCGTGAATCTGATCCGACAAACGAGCCGCGGGCTCTCGGCAACATTTGACTACCAGGGGCGTCGCTTAGCGGCAGTGGATCATTTCCAGACGGTGGACTATGCGATGGTCTCGGAGGTTCCGACCCGAGGAGTGCGGACGGTCTATTCGCTGCTTGGCGACTGGTTTGCGTGGGCATGTCTGGCGGCCCTAGGGGTATTGATGATTCTAGCCTTGCGCAAACGGGACGGTCAGAACTGGCGCAAAACTTAAGAACTGGCTGAGATGCAAACAAGACGATTATCCTATAGATCCCTGTGTCGCAAGTTCCCGGCGGTGCCGAACTTTAATCTAGATAGTCTTTTAGATTTCGCGTGATCATTGCCCACCCTGTGCGGCTTGCATTTAAGAACGGCGGAGGCACAGGCTCCGTCGACATATGAGTTAACGGTCAGTTTGGTTCGCGATTTTGTCCCGTGGCTAAGGGCAGGTTCAATCAGGTACTCCACTTCGCAGTTGGGCATTACCGTATCAGGCGGCGTCTTGACTCGCCAGGTAACGCGTAGCCTAGATGGCGGTTCTTTCGCGAGAACGGTGCCATTAACCTCCCAGCCGTCATCCCTCTTAAGGCAATAAGGCTCGCCCACGCCGCCGACTGTCACTCGCGAGCCCATAAAATACTGCTGCTGGGTGTCCGCGAGTTCCGTCAGTGCTGTCCATAAGCGCTCCGCAGATACCTCAACGAAGATTTCTGCTACATTGTTCAGTTGCCAATCCTGCATCCGCACCGCCCTATCTGGCCCCTAGTTTCGAGCAAAGTTACTTTTTCAAGGACATAGGCCGATCGATTTGAGTCTTGAGGACGATTGTGGTTTCAGTTTGCACGATACCGGGAATCTGACGCAGCTTTTCCGACAGACCGAGAAGGGTTGCAGTGTCCGGAAGTCGAACCTTGAGAATCATACTTAGCTCACCAGCCACAGAATGGCACTCTTCAATGAATGGTATTGCGAGCAATGCATTACGGTCTTCATTCGATCCGCAGCAAGCCCTCTACCGATAACACACACCGGCCCGCTAAACGCACCTGCCCATCGCGCAGCTCAACGCTTAGCAGGCTCGGACGACCCATTCCATACCCCTGCTCGATCGCTATTGTCTCGCCACACTTGGCGACGCCGTGCGTGATCAATTGGCATGCTAGTGGCCCAGCGGCACTTCCGGTCGCCGAGTCCTCAACGATGCCGACTGTTGGATTAAAGAACCTTGCATAGGCCGATGAAGTCGGAATTACGGTATCTAAGCAAAAAATATAGCAACCCTGTCCGCCAACCGACTGAAGAGTCTTTGCGAGCCGCTGTGAATCTGGGCGTGCTCGATCCACAGCCTGCCGCGTTCGTACAGGAACCAAGAGATGAGCAGCACCGGTTGAAATCACCTGTGCTGGGAACAATTGCGGAAGAAGCTGCCGTCGGCTCCAGCCCAAGGGATCCGGCCAAGCTGTCCAGGTCTTCACAAATCTCGCCAGAGACAGGTGCAGTCTGTATCAGAGTCACGGAGAGAACCCTCCGTCCGTCCCAGTGAACTTCAACAGGCAGTCGACGATCACCAATCTCCTGGATGAATGAGTTCAGGCCACCGCATAGCTCAAGCGCACCAGATTCTGCCAACCACCACCATGCACCCAGTGCGTTGTGCCCAGCGCCGAAGACCTCCTGACCGCTCGCGGTAAAGGAACGAAGCCGCCAATTTGTGCGATTAGAGCCAGGCGGGAATAGGAACGTCGTCTCTGCCTGGTTGAATTCCCGAGCAATACTTTGCATCACTGATTCGTCAAGCCTCTGTGCGTCTCGAACTACAGCGAGGGGGTTACCGGTGAGAGGCTGGTCTGCGAAAACATCCACGAATGAAAATTCGATCTGCATTTGATACCTCAATTCCTTCAAAGCTCTGGACGATCGAGAGCAGTTCACTTGGGCTATTTCGGATCGCAATAAATATTGCGAAAATGAAGCCCGACGAGACCTAATCGCTTAGGGCATCTAAATACCGTTTTGCCGAGCGTTCGACGACAGCCTTCGCGTCCCGATCAACGGTTCTGCCTGGAAATGCTCCGTAAAGGCGATCAAAAGCAAAAGGGGTGATGGCGTCGATAACTCCTCGAAGAGCGTTTCTGCCGAGCGGAATATAGTTCGGGTAACTGTACATAAATGTTACCCACTCGCGCGCCGAGCAGACCTCCGGTTGATCGCCGGCGAGCAACACGCCTTTTCCTGAACAGCCGTCCGGCCAGACAAGAACCTGAAAACCATCGAAGTGTCCGCCTGTGTGCACCAGAGTTAGCCCTGCATGTAGCTTCATTGTGCGCCCCGCCCAACACTGCACGTTCGCATCGGAGCGCATGACCCATTGTTTATCGAGTTCGTGAAGAAAAATAGGTGCGTCATTAAACGCGCGGCTCCACTCCGCCATTGTGGTGTAGTAATGCGGGTGGGATATCGCAATTGCATGGATACCTCCTAGCTCGCTTATTCTCTTTCGAGTATCCGCGTCGAGAAGCGCGACACAATCCCAAAGCACGTTCCCTTCGGGGGTCTGGATGAGAAACGCTCTTTCGCCGATCCCGAATTCAGGTTCCGTATGTATCGAGAACAAGTGCGGCTCCTCTTGCTGGATGGAATTTCTGTGGATGTTCGACAAAGTATCGAGGGTCGTCCATCGCTGGCCTTCCCAGCCTACATACTGCCGAGGATCTTCACAGATGGAACACGCCTTGGGAGGTTCCCTTGAAGGGGAATACTGCGTTCCGCAGGTTGCGCAAATCCATGGAATAAGGCTCTCGCTCGTCGTATGGAGTGAATCTGGCCGGACAGAACCGGAAAACGCCGCAAACGTCCCGGAAGACTTCAAGAAATCACGACGATTCATTCTCTCGGCTCCTTTGAAGCATTGTGCATGCATCCTAATAAAAATACTTGATGTTAAGAAACATCATATAAAGCTAGATGATAATATATCGAGAAAGATTCAGGCTTCAATCTGAGAAGGCGTCGGTTTTCCAATGGACAGCACAACATTAACGCGAACGCTTTTCCCTGTGATCCAGAACGGCTGTTTCAGGACAAGTCGGGTAAAGACAAGCGGGAACGTTTTCTTAGGCGGAGGCGAGCTGGACAGCAGGGCAGTGAACTCGAACAAGCGGGCAGCGCAGAGCAAGGTTGTAAGGATGATGGTGTCAGACCTGGGTAAGAAGGCCGAAGAAAAATACCCGCAAAACAACGCAGTAGCGGGCCTATTGGACCCTTTATCGGACCCTGATTTGACTGTCACTGTAGGTCGCCATTTTGATTCTAAGTGTTTTAGAATCTGTGGCGGGGACGACGGGGCTCGAACCCAACTAATGCAGAAACTCATTACTCTCCTGTTTTCAAATAGATAGACGATAATTGGCGGAGATGCCGGTGATCGAACCCAGTATTGCTCCCACGCCATGCTAAACCGCCTAAAGTGAGGCACAAGCGGCTCATCGAAATTAGCGGTTAGGCCCTTAGTAAGGTTTTAGTAAGCTTTTGTGTCGGTCGTCTCGACCTCAGAAAGGGAATTTCGTTCTACGATTCCCACTAGTCGATTGGTGCCACAGAATCAGATCGACCTCGCCAGAGGTGCCAGAGAACCGAAATGGACTGATCGTTCGGGGTTCTCGACGCTGTTTGCGCCTCTGCTGCCCGAGAAGCCGACTTTTGGGGACGCTACGCTATTCGCTGATTAATGAGCGTAGCGGCGATCTTGGGTTGATCGAGTTTCATTGCAACTGAATTATTCGAGTTATCGACAACACGGCATTTCGCAAGAGATATACCTTGAAATCAGCTCCGCTAAATATCGTGGCGTCTCGTGGCCAATTGAATCCTTCGTAGACACCTCAGTGGCGCGGTTTTAAGGTCGTGTTCCCATATTCGAACTATTGTCCATCCCGCCTTTCGCAGCTGCCGTGAAATACGCTTGTCCCGGGCAACATTCCCCGCAATTTTGGGTACCCAGTAATCTGTATTCGACTTCGATGCCAATCCGCACTTCTTACAGCCATGCCAGTAGCAGCCGTCAACAAATATAGCAACTGCAGACTCTGGAAATATGAAGTCCGGCCTCCCAGGAAGATCGCTCCGGCGGCGCCAACCCCGAACTCCGCCGCTTCGCATTAGGGCAACAAGAGCCCGTTCAGTGCTTTTGTTGCCGCTCGACTTGATCCGCGACATTGAGTAAGAACGCTGTGCCTTCGATAGATTGTCGGCCATAGACGGTACCCTTTTCGGCTATGCGGCAGCCCCTGCCAATTGGTCTACTTTGTTTGCGATGAGCGCGCTCAGTTCGGGAATCGGAAGTGCATCAATGATGGTGACCCCTCCGATGAAGCCTATGTATTTACCCAAATCTCGGACCTGGTCGCGGACGTAGAACTCCTTGCCTTGATTTTCGCGGTCTAACAACACGTTTAAAACAGCTTTTGTAATTTGAGTGTTCCGTCCGAACGCATTTTCAAGAAGCGTTTGAGTCACGTCGAGTTTCTTTAGAAGAGGCCCCGTCAACTCGAACGGGTCTTCGCGAGTTCCATCATAAGAGCTATAGCCATACCACCACAGACGAGCGATCCCATTGCGCAGCAGGGCGCGAGACCGGTCAGGCATGAAGAAGTAACGCTCTTGCATCACCTGCTTAAACCGATCTTCACCGGAATACTGCTCGACCGGCCAGCGGGCTCTCATGTACTCCCAGTGACTCACGTGTGTGAAATAGGCCCACAGACGGGGATCGGACGCCTGCACAGGCGTTAGATGTTTCAGTGCTGAATATACGACTCGTGTGTTCTCCAGGTCATAATGCTCAGTTTTGGACTTTGGCATTTGAAGCTGAATTGCTTCTGGCTGGACAATATCGGACTCCACATACCACTTCGAATCACCGAAGTAGGTATCGAGCCAGGGTTTTGCTTCGGAGTAGCGATCCTCATTTGCCACAATATTTGCCTGAAGGCGTTCCAAACTGTTTCCCTTAATAAACTTCAGCTTGCTCATCAGCCGTACTCTCCTATTCCGATTCTTCTTCGAACAACATTTTCAGGGCTTCCAAGGATGCCGAAACTGGCTCACCCAGAATGTTTTGAGCGAGCTTGAGGCTCGACTCGTTAAAGGAGCTTGGGTCTTCCGGCTCTATCTTCAGCTCTCGCAGCTTTCGCGCCACGACGAGGTACCAGCGGCTGGCCGCATATCGCTGAACGAATTCTCAACTGAGGCCCGATGAATGGTCTCAATCACGTCCACGAGTGCAGGCACGATAACGGAAGCGGAAAGAACCGGGTGTAGTGCTTGATTCGAGCGAAGATATTTGTACGTCTCGAAGTTTTTTTGCGCCAAGACAACTCGGATTTTCGCGCCCCCTAATTCGAGCTGTCTCATTCCTTTTGCCTCTGGATCGCTGCTGCCCACAATCGAAAAGATAGACGGAACCTTGCCAAGCGGATCGTCCTTCTTTTCTGCCGGAAACTCTCGTCCATTCCAACAGCCAATGTATCTCCACGACGAACGCTGAAGGTGAGCTTGGCATAGTCTGAGTGAAAATCGGAGTTCTTGTACTTGTCCAAGGGCTTTGCGGCCAAAATGAAAGAGCAGACCTCAACTCGACCATCGAGTTCCGATGAGGGGATCTGCAATTTCATGGTCTCCGTCGACCCGGTGAAGACTTTTCGATAACGGGTCTGATTGCACTCGACATGCAACGCGCGAATTGAGCTTTTCCCTGAACGATTAACGCCAGCAAATCGGCATTATTCGTCTTAAAAATGGCTTCGAATTCGTATGCGTTCGCAATTCCTTTGACCTTGACGACAGGCATAAAAATTGAATCAACGATGTCATCACCAAAATGTGAGAGTACCGGGTGTGGGTATGAACGCGGCTTAACTTGCATGGGCACTTACTCCTAACGCGCAACGCAGAGAATTCTCTAAGACAATATCGAGTGAAGCTCGTTTGCCCTTTGGCAGTGTCAATCGGACCGATAAGTCCTTTTGCCGAAAACTTCGAGATTGGCTTTGCTCCATTGATCGAAACCGAGGTCACCGGCGCAGGTTCGGCACCCTACTTCGCCGATGATGAACACTCGCAGATAGGCAGAGTCCTCTGAGGTAGGTTCAAATAGGAGGCGATACTTCCCTTCTGACGGATCGGCACAATAAATCCGGACGTTCTTGATCTTGACAGATTTTGGCTCCATTGGAGCCGCCACCCCCTGGCGTAGGAGTGCTGTGCGGGATCGGAGGCATTGGTTCTGGCCCAACGGGTTCATCTCCCCCAGGTTCGAACTCATTGTCAGATTCGATATCTTCGTCCTCACCTGATCCCGGCTCCTGCGGGTCGAATAAGGGAGTTGTACTCATCGGGGCAGAACGAACGCGCATCGCAAGAATTTCTTTTGGCTCCTCGCTAATCTTTTCTTTGATCTCCGGGGTTCCGGTGGGAGCATCATCAATGTCATCAGGAAGAAATTGACTCATTCCCTCAGCGTCAATCTCTGCTGAATCTTCTACGCCGATCAGGTCGCGGAACTTATCGTTGATCCATCCAGACAAATTCCTGAGTAGCTGCTTCGACTGAGCTGGATCATCGCCACGTTCCGGCTCCCAAGCCTTATGGCTGGGTGGCTCCAAACTTCTCAGCAATGTATCTAGGTCAGCACCTTCAACGGTGAAAACTCCAGAGAATCGCATGGGCGTCTGAAAATGACCTTTGTCCCAAATTTTCATGCCGCTGCGGCGAAACATTGCTACCCGTTTTCTGAAGTTCTTGTTTTCCAGAATCCTTAAATTTGATTGCTCCTAGGCCGCAGAAATCCGGCTCTACAAACTGATGTGATTCTTCGCTGACTAAAGCCGCGTACTGTTCATCTGCAAAAAATGAAGGATCATGTTCAACGTAGTGTTTTTTCAATTTGCGCCGGCAAGCTCAATTTGTTGAGTGTCGTTTTGCCGATCTTAACGATCAGTGTTTCTTCATGAATTGCGAGGAAAAAACTCTCAATGACCGACTTGATAATCTTTGATTCCCAATCTGGAAAGTCATGAAAACCCATAATGTAAACGTCGGCGCCGACCCGCTTCCGTTCAAAGAGCTGCGCAACCCCATCGAACGCAAGAACAGGTTTGTTTCCCTTTTTGACGCCGAAATATCCGGGCCCCTGAGTAGTCTTCTTCGCCGGTGTGAGATGGCTGACAAGCTTAGATACACCTTGAAAAGCAACGGCCCCCTCTGAATCTTTAGTTCCATAAAAGACTGTACGAAGGTTGGAACATGCGTAAGGAGCGTGTTTGCCTATTCCGAACGAGCCAAGTTTTCCCGCACTCTTGTCCGAAGAACCAACCGCTTTTGTCAGCCTAAACCAAGAGGAATCGCGGTCGCCACCGTCCTTCCCCACCGTCAGGCCCGTTGTGTTGAAGTCGGAGATTTTCAGTACAGGAACGGTAGGCCCATTGAGAACCCTAAGCGCCTCTTTGAAGAAGGCGACCGTTTGTGCCGAGTTCTTCCAAAATGCTAAGCACGACTCTAGGGAAAGCTTGAATTCCTTGAGCCCAGGAAAATCGGCGAGCGGTAGGTCTAGCCGTTGGAAGTGAACCTCAACCGGCTTCGTGGATGAGTTGGGTACTGCATCCTTAGAGTTCTGTAAAATCTCGCGGGCCAAGCTTGCCAAGGGGTTGTCCTTGAACGTTTCTATGCCTGGATCGTTCAGGCCGTTTACCTGACCGTCGTCGTTAAGAGGGAAATTCCAACCTGGTTTTGTCACACGTACCTTTCATCAAGCAGCCTGCGACATTCTGCCGCAAGCTTTCGAACTAATGGGACTGTTACCGCGTTGCCGATTTGCTTGTACTGCTGGACCTTGGACACTGTCTCAGGGAACGAGAATTCGTCGCCGGTAAAGCCTTGAAGTTTTAGGCATTCATTCGGAGTCAGCTTTCGTATACCCCAAGAGTCTTGAATCACAGGGACGTTATGACCGCCATCGCCCATGTTCGCCATAAGAGCGAAGACTGAGTTGCTTTTGTTCTCTCGTACATAGTTGCGGCGGAGGAGATAAATCGAATTCGCATCGCCAGCTTCAATCGAAGCTTCGAAAAGCTTCTTCCATCTGGACTCATCGTTGAAATAGAACGACTCATCGGCCTTTCTATCGAGATCCAGAAAAGACCTGTAATCGAGCGTCACAGACTCCGGCTCTGGAAAGTCAAAGTCGTTCGTTCTGAAGTGATCCCAAGAAAGGGCTATCAAATAGAGCCGCTCTCGGTTCTGAGGGATGTTGGTATGCGTTTTGGTGTTGAGAATGCCCGTATTCTGCATCGGCATAAACCAGTACCCGGCTGCTTGAATTTCCTGGGTAATTCGATCGAAAGTGCGACCCCGATCGTGGGTAAGCAGGTGCGGTACGTTCTCCAGAAGCAGAATCTTCGGACGATCATCCCCGAACTCTTTAATGAGTCGAATAATGTCGAAGAAGACCTGACCTCGAACGTCATCGAATCCTAATTTGATTCCTGCCTGAGAGAAGGGCTGACAGGGAAAGCCGGCTGTCAAAACATCCACCGGCGACAGCTCATCTCCAATTACCGAGAGTGGCACTCAATGGGCTTGTGGTGCATCGACGTGCCTTTAAAATTATGAAGGTACGTCTCGACTGCAAAGCGGTCTTTCTCGTTCGCCCAAGCGACGTTCATTCCTTCTTGCGCGAAGGCTAAGCAGAAGCCACCCATGCCAGCAAACAAGCTGCCGACTTGATACACCTGCCGTTTCGGTTTTCTTTTCAAGGCTGTAATCTCTTCACCATTTACTTTCGAAAGGAGAACCCCTGAGCTTGAGAAGAGGTTTCCTGGCGAAACTTAGCCTTTACCTGCCGTACTTCGTCCTCAAGAACCTCAAGTATCTGTTTTACGTGGACTTCTGTGTATGTATAGTTGCGCCTGTTTGAAAGGTTTGCTATCAGTCGCATCTTCTTAAGAGCTTCGGTTACGCGACGCTCGGCAAGTCTTTCAAAGCGAGCAATCTTCTCAGTTTTTTCTTCCTGTGTCATTGGGTAGATTTACTGTACTACAAATTTAATCCAGAGCCTACATTTTTATCATATAGACGGTATTTAGCGATTAAATATTCATTTATTGGAGAATTAGCCCATTTCTTTCACAGAACAGATCGAAGATTTTTGTCGGGCCGCATGAAACAGCATTTTTATTTTTGAAAAGAAAGGGGGGTGGAACTGTCCGCAAGTCTCAGTATCACAAATGATGCGATTGAGACTCTACAGTTTTGCCAGACCCCGATCTCCGAAGTACGGCGCCCTGCCCATAACCTTGATCTCGGTGCCGAACCCATCCCGTAGAGTATCTCCATCCCGAGCGAGAACGACTTCGATATTTTTGTGTTTATCTTCGAAGATTACTTCGTCAGCTTCGACCGTTTTGGCGTGAAGGAACATGTCCGGAGCTCCGGGTGCAGACAGTCCTACACTCAGCCCCGAAAACAGCTCCCCAGCCGCCAATTGACGGTAAGGTGCCTCAGGGCCCACCAAACTACGATACGTTCGCTTTCCTGCGGGGACTCCCTCCGCCTCGCGTAGCTTCTTGCCACGTTTACTCAATTTGTATGCAGAGAAGAGCAGTAGGACTATAAAGACCAGACATGGGATGGCGACTACGAGCAACAACTGGTTTGTGGTGACGTAGGTTTCGGTGGCGGACATTCGCAAGGAAAGTTAGCACTTTTAGGGAGGCTTGAGCAATGAAAACATTTTGGATAAATGTACTCCGTTATAACCTGTTTTGGGTTTATCCTAAATAAGGTTTTATGCTCAATTTTGTGACACGAACCGCGTTTACGGATAAAGCTGACCACTTCAGAGAACTGCTCATCGCAGCAAGGGAAGAATCCGGCTTGACGCAAGTCCAGGTTGCAACCAAGCTGAAAAAGCCTCAATCCTACGTTTCGAAGATTGAGCGGGGAGAACGAAGGCTCGACGTCGTTGAGTTCTGTGAACTCGCCGATATTCTAAAGATCGATGCATGTAATCTCATCCGGATGTTCCTGAAGAAGCACTGACCTGACTACGTACGCACACGGAGGTCGCCATGTCAGACAAAGTTGGCAACTTGATCGAAGAGGTAGCGGAACGATTAGGCGAGTTTGGAGTGGTGGCACAATACTCCGACGACCCGTGGGATTCTCTTGAGGTTCAGACGGTGCAGGGCAGATACTGCTTTACACCAGATGATGATGACAGCCTGATAACTTGTCCGGTTCGCCCCAGGACAGCTATACGCCCGATAGGATAACGACGCTGGTGGACTCAGACGAGGGAGATCATAACGTGATTGCCGCTGGAATTTATTTCGAACTCCTTCGCCGACACCTTCTGCCCGAAGGGCACGACCAATTGCGAGGCGTCGAAGTCTAGCAGACAATACCGTCTCATCATTCCGAGCAGCCGCATCTAAACCTTAATGGTTGATAACCTATCTTAGGTTATTGTAGAGTCAGACAATGAAGGCTGATGATTTTGAGTCATATTCTGGAGTGCTTCAAGGACTGAAGCAACGACGTTCGCTCTTGTCTATTTAAGGAAGTCGCCGAGATTCTCGCCATGAAACCGAAAACGCTCTATCGGATGGCGAGTAAATCACGCATACCGCATCTGCGTTTTGGATACACCATACGATTCGATCCGCAGGTCATCCACCACTGGCTCGATGTAGAGCGCAGCCGTGGGAAAACGAGGAATCACCAAAGCGGGGCTATTCGAAGGTGAGGATAACGGCAACGAATCAGATCAGAGCGCAGACGAACGTTCGTGCGACGCAGCAGAGCGTCAGAATGAACCAGAACAGCAAACAGCAAAAACCCTCGGATTTCGGGGGTTTTTCTCTTGGTAAAGTTTTTGCGCTTGGTAAACTTTTCGCTGTCCCAAAAGGGTAAAAGTCGCGAAAGTAGATGAAACTAGGTGAATGATTTTCGACGCTATCTCGATCATTCTTTGCCACTTAGCCAATCGAATCAATAACTTAGATTCGATATGGCGGGGACGACGGGGCTCGAGCCCGCAACCTCTGCCGTGACAGCGAAAAGGAAGGTCGTAACTTACGGAAAACAAGCGTCACGGATGGCTTCTTTTGGCGCTGTAAGGTACGATCGGGAACCGTTATCGAACCCATATCAAACCCATAACCTCTGCCCTGTAGACCCTCTGCCCCCATTGGAAATTCGGCTCAAGGAGCGGTAAGCCCTGTTCTCGCCATTTGAGCTTTCGCTGCCCAGAACTGAACGAGGGACGACTTGTACGTTTAGGGCTTCGGATGAGTGGCGGGCCGGGCCCCCGGGTGGGCCGCCGTGCCTGGAAATTAGAACTGGCCGCCGGGCGTGTTCTTCATATCGACCATCTGTTTACGCGCATGCAGCGTCTTAATACATACGAAGCAAAGACGAACGCCATGACGAGAATCGGATCGAATTTATCCCAGGTACTGCCGCCGCCATTCAGTTGTGAATAGAACGCGAGTAAGAGGTCGATCGAGAGACCAGCATAAATCCACTCAGTCAATCGAGGAACATTGGGAATCAGAAGGCCCACGCCGCCAAGGATGTGGGTCACGCCAATCAGAGGGACGATATAGAGCGGGTATCCGAGCTGCTGATTGGCGATCCGCCATTCGCCGGGATCGTGGATTAGATATAACCTTCCGAAGTACACCCAGATGAAGGCGACGAGGCCGGTTATTACCATCGCGGCTATTTGAGTTGCTCGACCTGCCCGTGCGGGTTTATCGATAGTGTGTTCAGCTTTCATATTTGAATTGATCCTCTTCTTGCCAGTTAAAAGGTTTAAATCGTTCTGCAATAAGTCGGCCACGGCTGAGCAGCAAAGGCAGGAACCGCCGTTCGAACACGAAGCCGCGGTGGCCACGGCCGGCTGTTCCCGCCCCCAGGGCGCTGAAGCTGCTTACCCCGGACTTACGCCTTGACGGCGTTCTGTGCAGCCGCAAACACATCGCGTGCGGATGTCGTACCCGCTACGTGTTCCGTACCCGTGATTCCGAGGTGCCATCCATCCCGCGTTTACGCTTTCAAACATTTCTTCGGCAGGCCCAGTGTGGCCCTTCGGGATGCCGAACTGCTGGAACGCTTCCGCCCACCCGGCACGTGGGACCGCAAAGGCTTTTACGTCGAGTGCCAGGACCTCACCCAATTGTCCGGCCACTTCATCCGCGCTTACCATCGAACCCAACTCGATGACGCGATGCCCTGACCACGCCGGCCCGGTGAGAAGCGTTGCCACTTCTGCGCCGATGTCGTCTGACGCGACCATTGTCGATTTCCGGTTTGTAGGATTGTAGAAGACCGGTAGTGTTCCGCCCTGGGCGGCCTGTAAACCGTAAAGAAAGTTTTCGAAAAAGCCGCCAGCGCGCACAAATACGACCGGAGACGGCAGGCTGCGAAGACCTTTCTCCAAGAGTGATAAGGCCGTGACATTCCCCACCCCGCTTGCTCTATTCGCACCCATCGACGAGAGCGCTACCACCCGCGGGGGCACTACCTTGGTCAGCGCCTCGACGTAGTTCGCAATCACGCCCTTTGCTTCTCTGTAATCTGGCGAGGGTGCCCACACAGCCGGCAACATAACAAACGCGCCCTCAACACCTTTGAGCGCCGCCGTTATGGCTGTCGCATCGTTCCAGTCTCCATCCACCAACTCCACGCCTTGACCTGCCCACTTTGCCGCTTTCTCGCGATTGCGCACAAGTGCTCGCACCTGTTTGCCTTGCTTCAGCAGATGCTGCGCGGTGGCGCCCCCAACTTTTCCGGTAATGCCCATGACCAAATACATGCTCGTGTTCTCCTTTGCTTCGAATTTGGCCGCCTATCCAAATGCGCGCCCTGACGATTAGAAGCCAAAACTAACCATCGGTTGCAAATTAATCAATGGTTGAATTTGGTGAACATATCAACTGCGGCGCTAAAAGAGCGTGGCGCGTTGCAACCAGTGGTTATAAATCAACAATCGGTCGCAAAAACCGTCAAAAGGGACTAAACTATTTGAAGTGACATCCACATCACCAAGTCGGCGGGTAGAGCGCAAGGAGAGGTTGCGGGGCGAAATCCTTGCGGCTGCCAGCAAAATGTTTGCCGATCGCGGCTACGAAGCCGTGACGCTTCGCGAGATCGCTAAAGAGATCGGCTATACGCACGCCGTGATCTATCAGCATTTCCCCGACAAATGGCATATTCTTGCCGAGTTGAGCAGCGAGACGATCGAGCTGATGGTTCAGAACTTCGACGCGATTGCCGCTAAACATCTTTCACCGAAAGAGCGTCTTTTTGCGACTTCACGCGGCTTGATTCAGTTCTGCACCGCCCATCCACAGCAGTTCCGTAACGTCTTCTTTGGGCCGGAGAACCGCAATGGCGTCCGCGCTGGACAATATATCAACGACATTGGCGCGCCGTTGTTCGGACGATTCGTGCAGCTCTTTTTCGATGTTGCCAAGGATGAGGGATTGCCGAATAAGAATGACATAGTGGTAGCTCACACCTGGTGGTTTACGATCTTTGGCCTCGCCACGCTCATGGTCATCCAAGGGGTTGTGCCCGACTTGCCTGACCAGACTCTCGTGGTCGAGCAAACGATCGCAACGCTTTGGTCGGGCGTCCAGGCTGTTCCGCGATTGCCGAAGAGCGCAATCCCTAAGCGATCCGGCCGATCCCGTGCCTCGAAGCACTAACAGCTTCTGTCTACTTAGGAGTCGTTGAAGGTATCGGTGCATACGTTTAGGGTTGTGCCTACGCGCTTGCCGTAGACGACGTTGGCGGCCCTCGCGGTGGCGCATGACGCGGCTGCCTGTTGGCAAGAACTGAGACGTTAGTTTCTGGTTTGATCCTCATTATGCAGCAGACCCACTACTACCGCCTGCAGAACCAACCTAACTCAGCCGCATGTGCGAAATATCCTTGGATCCTCGCTGCTTGGTCGTCCGCATGGAGGTCGCTCTCGCAGAAAGCATTCTCCAGAGCTTCGCCTAAGAGGGCACCTTTTTGCAGTGAGGAGAGCAGCAGGAAGTTCTCCTGGTCGATTCGCCTGTAGTAAACAGAGTTTTCATAACGGTGGACAGCTAGACGAACTGCAGACCGGCGCATCTGGATGAGACGGCTTCGCTTGACATGCCTGCGTTCCGAGACGGCGTTGCTCATGATGTCGCTTGGAGCCTGCCTCCTGATGCACGGCCAAGACAAGTTCATCGACGGGATAGTTCAGATCAAGGAGCTGTAGGTGGGGTTGTAGGAACAATCTGGTCTCAGATGCAAGATCGCCGAGGTCCGAGGCGGTCAAAGGGGCGACCTCTGCGCTGTCGAAGGCCTCAACATAGGCCCACTCGAGCCTTGCCACATCCAGCAGAAGCTTATGCCGGCGGGGAGCAAACTCAGAGTGCTTCTCGAGCCATTGCGGCAGCTTCGAGCCAATGTTTCTCAGAGTAAACGAGGTCGATGGGTTATCCCGAAGATACGCGAGAACCAAGCGGTCGAATACTTTCTCTCCCAGTACTGCGTTCAATGCTGGGAAATCCTCTGCTACAGCTCCAATGACTCGAAACCAGTACTGCCGGTTATAGATTTCAAGGCGGTCGAAGGAAGATAGTAGCTCATTCGGCTTGATGTAGCTGTCGGCGAGTTCCCGCATTGATCGCCCGCCGGTCGTTAATGGCTGCATCTGGGAATCTGAGGTGAGCGGCCGCATTACATCTTCAGCCATGCGTCGTTGCAGCTCGAGTAGGTTCACGAGTAAATGGCCTCGGCGGCTTGCGACTCTACCAAAGTACTTGCAATACCAGACGATTCCGCGGGTTCCAGATATTTGGTCGCCTTCAGCGCCTCGGTGTGCACCTCGTTGAAGGAGGGAATGTTGTCGTCCCATTCGAGCAGAGTCGCCGTAGGCCCAACTCGCTCGATCGCACGCGCATACAAATGCCAAACCGGGTCCAGCACCGGATGATCGTGCGTATCGAGGATGTACTTTTCGAACTTCGAATGACCGGCGACGTGAATCTGCGCGACACGCTCTGCGGGAATGCTGTTGACGTATTCCAGCGGGTTGAAGCCATGATTCTGCGACGATACATAGATATTGTTCACGTCGAGCAAAATCCCGCAGTCCGCTGCTTCGACCACCTCGTTCAGAAACTCCCATTCGGTCATCTCGGACTGGTGAAACTCCGCATAGCTGCTCACGTTCTCCACCGCAATTGGAATCTCCAGGAAATCCTGGACCTCGCGTATCCGCGCCGCCGTGGTCTTTACTGCCTCGAAGGTGTAGGGCATCGGCAGGAGATCGTGCGTGTAACGCCCATCCACGCTTCCCCAGCAGAGGTGGTCGGAGAGCCAGGGGGTCTTCGTTCGCCGTGTGAGCGTCTTTAGGCGCTTGAGGTGCTCGCGATTCAATGGCTGTGCCGAACCAAAGTACATAGACACGCCATGCTGAACGACCCTATATCGTTCGAGTATCTGGTCGAGTGTCTGTAACGCCCGACCGCCATCGACCATGTAGTTCTCAGAGATGATCTCAAACCACCCGACGACTGGTTTCTCAGCAAAAATATGCTCGTAGTGAGGCATTCGCAGGCCGATTCCTACGCCATAGTTGCTGAATCCATTGAAACGATTGGCTGGCATGACTATAAACTCCGTGAGGGCAACAAATTTCACTGCAGACTGGAGGCTTGAAAGCGGCTCAAGCCTCCAGGCTAAGTAGATGCTCAGGCCTTTTTGGGAGGTTTGGAGCCGTCGGTTGCACAGCCACCCTTACCCTTGCAGTCGTTCTTGCCGGCATTCTTGCCGCCGCCCTGTCCCTTGCAATCATTCTTGCCTTTGCACGAGTGCTTGGGAAGGGGAGCGTCCTGAACGAGCATGACCCCGGCGTGGGCGGTGGCAGGGGCGCCATTTGCCTGCGTCGTCTGAGCGTTCAGACGGACCGAGGTGCCACCCATCAAACCTGCGACAGCGGCGGCCAATGCGAGCGATTGTATGGAATTCTTCATAGGGATAACGCCTTTCTTTCAGTTGGGCCACACGCGATGCGTGTTGGACGTTGATAATTGCTACGTTGATCGTAGAGAGTGGAGAGAAGACGCAGGATTTACCTGGCTCTGCTTCACTTTGTGTGCCGCACGTTTGAGCGCAACGCATCGCAAAAGTTACACGGAAATGTGGAAGAACCATCAATTGTTGGAAGCGTCCTGGCAGCTCAGCGAGAAGCACCGAAACGGTAATACGAATCTGTCATTCGCCCAATCGCTCAAGCACCCACTTAGCCGCGGCGGATATTCTCTGTAACCTTCCTAGGCAACTCGACTCAAACACAAAACAAGTAGGATAAACGCCGTCGCAGCTTCGTCCGCTTAGCGGTGACGGTCTAGTTGAATGGGAGCCTGAAATGTCTCACAAAACAACCTGGGCGTCGGTGGCACTAGCGCTGCTCTTCGGCGTCTCACTCTTCGTCGCAGCCGAAACGCCCGATATCGGGCAAAAGGCCCCTGATTTCACTTTATCTACGCCAGAAGGCCACCCACTAAGTCTTTCCGGTCTTACGTCCAAGGGGACGGTCGTCCTGATCGTTCTTCGTGGATTCCCGGGCTATCAATGCCCGTACTGTCAGCGGCAGGTACATGACTTTGTGACGAACTCCGATAGGTTTGCTGCGCTCGGCGTGCAAGTGCTTCTGGTGTACCCGGGCCCGCCCGCCGATCTCGATCAGCGAGCCAAGGAGTTCCTTGCGAAGCAGAACGAGCTACCCGCAAACCTGCATCTAGTGATCGATCCGGACTACAAATTTACGAATCAGTATGGCCTCCGCTGGGACGCGCCGAAAGAGACCGCGTACCCAACCACCTTCCTAATCGATCGGCACGACGTAGTGTTTTTTCGCAAGATCAGCCGGGCCCATGGAGATCGAACCACTGCGGACGACGTGCTGGCGGAGTTGGAGCACGCAAAAGCAGGTCATTGATGCTGTCGCATCTTCGTTGACGATGCAGCTATGGAGGCGGGGGGCTCATCGGTGACATCCCTTCGCTCCCCAGCGCCCGCGCCCCAATCATTCCAGACGAGGCATCAGGTTCGGACACCCTCCGAATTTCTCGTAACCAATTGGATGGCGAGGGTTCTAACGTTGTGCAGACCGGAAGAGGCTCACTTCCGCAGTCTGCATTGTGTCCGGGTAGCGATTGACCCTCCACGCTCCTGGATATTCGTCGAGATAGAGGTGAAATGAAAAGTCTTCTGCAGTTATATGCCCGTTGCTCGGTGCTAGTTTCTTATCTTCAATCACCATTTCTATTAGCAGTACGGCTCTACTGGGGATGGCAGTTCGCTCAATCGGGCTGGGGCAAGCTGCATCATCTGGACAAGATCACCAGCTTCTTCACGACTTTGAACATCCCCTTTCCTGCTCTGAACGCGCATTTTATCTCCGGCCTGGAGTTCATTGGTGGAATCCTCATGATTGTGGGGTTCGGTGCAAGACTCACGGCGCTGCTTCTCACAGGGAATATGCTGGTGGCATACTGGACCGCTGACCGCGAGGCGCTCTTCTCGGTCTTTTCCGATCCAGGTAAGTTTTACGTAGCTGATCCGTACACATTTCTGTTCGCATCCGCCATGGTCGTATTATTTGGCGCGGGGCTATTCTCCGTGGATACCTTGTTAGTAAAACGCTGTCGAGCATGGATCGAGATGCAATGACGGGAACCACCGACAACAGGAACGAGGCCGAGATCATTGCCTCCATTCTCGCTGGCAACACCCACGAGTTTCACGATCTGATCCGCCCTCACGAGCGAAGCGTATATGTCATGGCCCTGTCTTTGCTCCACAACGAGGCCGATGCTGAGGATGCCGCACAGGAAGCCTTTCTAAAGGCGTTCCGCAACCTCGCAAACTTCCGCGGAGAATCAAAGTTCAGTACATGGCTGGTAAGCATCGCTCTGAACGAAGCCCGAAGCCGTCTTCGTAGCAAAAAGACTATGAAAATGGAGTCTCTGGACGAACCCCCTGAAGGACAAGGTCACGTCTCCCCGGCGCTCTTGCGGGACTGGCGCGAGATTCCGTCGGAGGTATTGGAGCGACAGGAGTTCCGCCTGCTATTGCAGCAAGCGATCACCGATCTGCCATTGATCTACCGCGAGATATTCTTACTGCGGGATGTCGAGGAGTTGAGCGTAGATGAATCTGCTGAGGTGCTTGGCATCACCGTCGCATCGGTAAAGGTACGGCTGCATCGCGCGCGTATCATGCTTCAGAAGAAACTGGTTCCACAGTTGAAGAAGGCAAATCCAAAACGGAGGTGGTTCTCATGGTCATAGAGTGCAAGCACGTCTGGGACCATATCTCCGACTATCTCGATGGAACCCTCGCTCCAGAGATCCGTGAGCAGGTGCAAAAACATCTGGAGCATTGCGAAATTTGCTCAGCGATTCTCGACTCGACACGGAACATCTTGATCCTCACCGCGGACGAGCGCGTCTTTGAGCTTCCTCTCGGCTTCAGTGAGCGTCTTCACGCAAAGCTCGAAGTCGAAATGCGCGGCATTTCTTCTGGGCTTTCAGACACCGAAGAGGATGAATGACGAAAATACAACCTCTACGGAACCCGATGAACCATGGGATGTGTGGCCCACTCGGCAGCTACCAGAACCAACGTGATGATCGCAAGCGCAATTTGAAAGAGTTCCGATCGCCGCCGCTTCGGAGTTACGGTCTGCATGCGCCACTGTGAAGAAGGCCGGGCGCGCAGTGTGCGAATGCGCCAGATGACGTAGAGGTTGACCAGGGAGCCCAACGTCGCCGCGATCATCATCGGGATCCGAATCACGTCCCGATGAAAGCCGGCCGCCGGTGCGTGAATGCCAATCGTGGCCTCTGCAAGCGCACTCAGACCGATGGCGACACGAACACCGCTGATCGCAATGACAGCCGTACAGGCGCTCTGTAAAACAATGAATATCAGACTCGTCATGCTAACAAGCCATGTCCGCTTGCCCACGGGGCTCTCAGACAAAACTGGCTCCGAATTCTGTGAACTACTCGTTTGAAGGGACATTTTGGTATCAAGTTTTAGACGCACGGAACTCTCGTTAAGAAGCTAGAAATCAAAGATGACTCAAAGCTGCCGCCGCACGCTGCGTACATTGTCCAAGATAATAATTTCATTTACCGTGTAACCTTTCTATCTCCAGACCCCTCCAACATTTGCGCAATCCCTGAGGTGTGTCCGCAAGGGTGATTCCATCGAATCACTCAACGCCCCTCCTCGGTCTCGCGCGATCTGTCTTCCAAGGAGCCACAAATGTTGAAGGTGACTCGAAGTCTCTTGATGTTCGCCGTCGGAGTTGGCGCCGCATTCCCAATTATTGCCTCTGCACAACCCAATAATGCGGCTGGTGCAGTCTTCGTCATGAGCAACGCCGCCGACAAAAACGAAGTTATCGCCTTCGAACGCAACGCCAACGGCACCCTTGGCGATAGCGTCTCCTACGAAACACACGGTCGTGGCAGCGGAGGCATCACCGACCCACTTGAATCGCAAGGCTCCCTCACCCTCAGCCAGGACCACTCCCTTCTCTTCGCCGTCAACGCCGGCAGCGGCGACATCACGGTCTTCAACGTCCACAAAGCCGGGCTAAACTTCCTCAGCAAAACTCCCTCCGGTGGCGCACAGGCCTCCGCCATCGCCGAATCCCACGGCCTCGTCTACGTCCTCAATAGCGGTGGCGCCGGCAGCCTCGTTGGCTTTCGCCTCGACAACGGCGGCCGACTCGACCAGATCAAAAACTCCACCGCCTTCCTCACCGGCACCACCACCGGAGGCGCCTCGCTCTCCTTTAGCCCCGACGGCCAGTTCCTCGTCGTCACCGAGCGCGTCGCGAACAACATCGACGTCTTCCACATCCAGCCCGACGGCACCCTCTCTCCCATCGTCGTCAACGCCAACCCCGCTCCCGGCACGTTCTCCGTAGCCTTCGCACCCGAGGGAGTCGCCATTGTCTCCGAGACCGGTGCGGCCGGCGTCACCAACGGCTCTGCCATCTCCTCCTATAAAGTCAACTCCAACGGCACCGTCACCGCGATCACCCAGAGCCTTCCAACCTTCGCGGCCGGCAACTGCTGGGACGCAATCACCCCTGACGGAAGATGGGTCTACGTCTCCAACTCCGGCAGCGACAATATCTCCGGCTTCAACATCGGCAAAGACGGCACTCTCGCGCCCATCGGCGGAACAGTCCTCGGCAACAATCCCGCGGGAAGCCACAACGTCGACATCGCAGTCAGCGCCGACGGAAAATTCGTCTACACCATCAACTCACAGTCCGGAAACATTGGCATCTTCGCCATCAATCAGGACGGCTCCCTCACCAACCTTGGCCAGGCTGGCAACCTGCCAAAATCAGTCGGCTTCAACGGTATCGCTGCGCTCTAAACAACTTAACTCGCGAGTTGCGGAAGCTGTTTCGCAACTCGCGATCCGCTCATCCCGATCGGAAGTTGAAATCCAAGCTGAAACGCGGATGCATTCCCTTGATCAGTATGAGGGAACTTGACGAAGGTAAGCGCCTGAGCCGCATGATCCGGCATTCGGACCGATACAACATCAATCAGTCGCTGCACGATACGCTTCTGGCAGGCTTGGAGCGACACGATAGCGCAGGTGCAAGCCGTCTTCATCAGGCAGGAAAATCGAGCACAGCATCCCAGTACTATGAGCTTCGATCAGCCGGGTGATAGTCGTCAGAACATCGTTCAGAGGTGCGCCGAGAAGAGTCATTTTCAACGCATCGAGCACGGCGGCTACGGCAAGCGCACCGACGTCGACCAGTACCGCCTCCAGTCCCGCGGCGGCAAGGGCGTCATCAACATGAAGGCCACCCCCCGAGATCGGCAAAGTCACCGGCATTCACCTTGTCGACCAGACCAGCGAGTTCATGGTCATCGTTATGCAGGTCGTTCGATTGATTTCTCCTAAGAGATCAAGCGTTCCCCATGAGTGGGTCGGTTTGAGTGGGTCGTCCCGTTTCGATGCGGCCGGCAAAATGCGCTGACGCTTTGCTGTCGGCGGCCTGAATGGTTAGGTCGTACCAATGATGGCTAGATTCCAGCAGTACAGCGACCGTCTCTGTTGCGCCCGGACGTAGGGTCTTGGTGGTGGGTGCTCTGCCGTAACTGTTGTCGGCAACCGTCAGACTCTGCGCGGTATAGGTCGGGTTGTGGAGATGGAGCTCCAGTACCCCGGTTGGCTTGCCGTTGCGCTGCTCGAGTGTGGCGATAACGACGGCCGGGGCTTCGTGGGCGCTCCCTGTAAAGCGGCGGTAGAAACCATTGGGGGCCAGGACTTCGACTTCGAATTGCCTGTTCTTAAATTGATCGAGCGCGAAGGCGGGCTTGAGCGTGTCGCCCGCTTTGACGGTGTAAGTGGCGGCTTGCATCCCCGAGTGCTTCATCAGGTTGCGGAGGTAGACGTTGAACGGCGCTCCTGCGGAGTGGGTGCCGAAGACATTGTTCGATGCCGTAAGTTCGAGCTGGAAATGCTTGCCGTCGGTGGAGAGGGCGCCGTGGGCGTAAAGCTCATACGGAAGAGCGCAGGAGGGGCGTGTGCCGGGCTCCTGGTGCGAGGTGGACGCGGTTGCGCGTGGATTGGCGTTGATGGCCCCGATTTCGGTGGGGCTGAGATCTTTGTAGCCAGTCGGCAGGTCGTTTCTCGCGGGCCGCGACGATAAGCTCGATGTGGCGGTCTCGGTTGACGTAGTCTAGCGCGGGCCCGCTGGCGTTGGGGCTGCGGAAGCAAGAGGTGAGATCGCCGGCAACAGTGCGGCGCCACGCACTCATGTTTTCTTCGTGGACGGTCTTGTTGAACCTGGCCTGCACGAATTGTTCAAGGAACTGGAGCGTGGAGGTGTGGTCGAAGAGCTGCGAGTTGACCCAACCGCCGCGCGTCCATGGGGACGCCACAATGGTGGGGACCCGGAAGCCCATGCCAATGGGGCCGCTGCGGGCTTCGTGATTAGGCACGCCCTGCGCAATTTCGTCGGGCTTGTAGGTGTATTCGAGCGCGACGTCGATGCCTGTAGAGGCAGCTCCGGTTTCGGGACGCTTCGGATCGGGCGCGACGAAGGACGGTGAATGGTCGAAGTAGCCGTCGTTCTCGTCGTAGGTGAGGATGAAGATGGTCTTCTTCCAAACCTCTGGGGTTCCTGGTAAGGATGTCCATGATCTCCGAGACCCACCATGCGCCATACCATGGCGACGAGGGATGGTCAGAGAAGTGTTGCGGACCAGCCAGCCAAGAGACGGTGGGTAGATTACCGGATTCGACATCAGCCCGGAACTGGTGCAGGATGTCGCCTTTAGGGACGTTGATGATGTCTTCGCGGCCATCGACGGTGAAGCGGAGAGGTTCGAGCGAGCGGTAGTTGGGATCCTTGCGATTGGTGACGAAAGCGGCATCGTGCAGGGCCTGTTGTTTCAGCGTGAGCTGCCTGTAGCGAGCATCGCCGGAGTTAGCGAGCGAAGTCTTGAGCGTGGCGACGCGGGCCTGTGCGAGGTCGAGCTTTGTGTGCAGTTCGTCGGCGTCGCTGGGGTTGGAAAGCTCGGAGAGTCGCTCTTCGATTTGTGCAACCTGGCTCTGGGCCGTTGCGAGGCGCTTCTCTAGCAGGGCGGGCGCGGCGGAGACGGCTTCTACGTTATAGGCACCGAAGCATTCGAGGACGTTGCAGCCGTAGTTGGAGAGCCAGGCGTCTTCTTCGACAGTGAGGCCGCTGGTGGTAGAGAGCTCATTTTGGTAGAAGCGCCACGAGATACCAGCTTCAGAGAGCCTCTCAGGGAAGGTCTTCCAACCGAGGCTGTCGCGGAAGAGCTCGTCGTTGCGCATGTAGACCCGAGAGTCGGACGATTGTGTGTCGCGAATAGTACCGGTCCAGAACATGGAGCGATTGGGCGTAGTAGAACTCATGACGGCGCAGTAACTCTGGTCGCAGACGGTGAACGCATCAGCAAGCGCGTAGTAGAAGGGAAGATCTTCGCGCGTGTAGTGGCCCATGGTGATGGGCATGTGCTCGTAGTCCTTGTTGGAGGACCTTTTGGCATCGAGCCAGTTATTGTAGAGGCCGTCGTTCCATGCATCGACCTGCGAATTGCGCGAGTGAGGGATGGAGCCCATCCAGGTGATGCGGGTATCGCGGAGATCCAGTCTCCAGGGTGCAAAGGAACCTGCCGGTGGCGGCGGAGGTCTGCACGAAGACGGAGTTGCCGTTGGGCTGGCGGAGGGCGCGGGGATCGTTAAAGCCGCGCACGCCTTGCAGAGTGCCGAGCGCGTGGTCGAAGGACGGTTCTCCTGCATGAGGATGACGACGTGCTCGGCGTCCGCGAAGGTACTGCCGGTTTCTGGCTCGATGGCGAGGGCGCGTTGGATGGATTCCGGTACGAAGCCGGAGATGCCAGTGGCTCCAGAGAGAAGTGCGGTGAACTTGAGGAAATCGCGGCGGTTCGTTGACATTGCACGTATTAAACCAGAGGAAGGGAGATGATGTCATTGGAGGAAGATGCTACTTCACTGGAGGCGTTCGTCGTTTCTGGTTTTAGGTGCTGGTGCCCGGGATAGATCAGCCGCGTAATTGACACCACAATCTAGTCAGCCATACCGGTTGCCACGATAGCGGGAGCAGGCGACCTCGATAGGTGTTTCCTCGGTCGTCATGATGGTTTGTGAAACAGACAGTACACTGGCCCTCTTAAGAATGGTCAGCAGCGCCAACTCCTCGCGAGTGGTGGGGAGTGCCTCGATGACCTCGTCGGCCCACCGCCACACGCGCACCGTAGTTTTCCGGAGGGCACGGTAAAGAGACTGCTTAGAAAGACTCATTCCGTCCAGGCCCCGAAAGAATTTGAGAGGAATGCTTGATTCTTCGATCACCATCGGAATGCTGTCCAGCCAGACGCAGACGTCGCAGTCGGATCAGAGAGTCCTCCGGAAGCACGGCCCGAAGGCCCTTGCAAGTAAGGAGTCACCACTGATTATGATTCGCTACCTTAGACGCCAGCGATCCTGACCCGCTCCTGGCAACTGCGGGAAAATGAGGAAATTTCACACTACAGCGATTCCTGTCTCCTGATTCCAGCCGCGAATCTTACTCTCCACAATCCTTGAGGTCGTACCACCGATCAGCCGACGTATCAATGTTGGACGGCGCAGAAACCTGGTTAAGGCCGTCGTCGCGAAGTAAATTCCAGGATCGA
Organism: uncultured Acidobacteriaceae bacterium; assembly: GCA_963774835.1. Lineage (GTDB taxonomy): Bacteria > Acidobacteriota > Terriglobia > Terriglobales > Acidobacteriaceae > Edaphobacter. Next base: position 701,401 of record CAVZGS010000005.1, on the reverse strand, counting down.
TCTCTGAGGCGAGCACACAAATTGCAGTGGGGCCCCTAACTTTTTTTGGTTTTAGGTGGTTTTCCCATTGCTTATTTAGTCCAGTTGTCTATACAGTAGGTGCAATCTAACATCCGAGTCGCAACTGGCACACAGAAGCACACGGCATTTCACCTCATATTTGGGGCGAAGCCAGAGACAAAATTCATAGGGCAAGTCAGATCGAGAAATCAAATGGAGGTTCACATGAGAGTACGCATCGTGCTTTGCAGCTTTCTCGCGATTCTAGTAAGTTGTTCGGTCGCCGCCCTCGGGCAGGACATCAGCGCTAAAATCACCGGCACCGTAACCGACGCTTCGGGCGCTGTCATCTCTGGTGCGACCGTAACCGCTCGCGACACCTCCCGAGGCACCGCATACCCAACGCAGACCAACTCCGCCGGTGTCTACTATCTGTCGCCGCTGCCCATTGGTGACTACACACTAACGGTAACGGCCACCGGCTTCTCCACGGCCCAGCGCCCCTCCTTCTCTCTGGCCATGGGCAGGACGGCCCGTGTCGACATCGCGATGACCGTCGGCCAGGCCTCGCAGACGGTCGAGGTCTCAAGTGCGCCACCCCTGCTGCAGACCGATCAGACCTTCATGAGCACGACGCTCGATGCCAGGGCGAACGTAACCTTGCCTCTCGCCACTCGAAACTATAACCAGCTGACACTACTCTCGCCCGGCGCTGTTAGCCTCAACCCGGGCGCCTTCACGGGATCGCAGGCAAGCTTTCAGGTTGGCCGTCCATATATAAACGGTAACCGCGAACAGGTTAACAACTACATTCTCGATGGCATGGACAACAACCAGATCGATAACAATGACGTGGCTTTTGCACCTAGTGTCGATGCCATCCAGGAGTTCAATCTCATCTCGCAGAACGCTCCCGCTTCCTACGGCAACTATCTGGGTGGCATCATCAGCGTCACACTCAAGTCTGGAACGAATCAGTTCCACGGCGACGTCTTTGAGTTCATTCGCAACGACGCTTTCAACGCAAATCGATGGCAGAACGGTCTCACGAAGGGGCAACCCTATATCCCGGGCGTAAACAATCCAGATGGAACAGGCCTCAAGCCAATTCTGCGCTGGAATGAATTTGGCGCTTCGGTCGGCGGTCCTATCATCAAGGACAAACTCTTCTTCTTTGCCGACTATCAGGGATCTCGTTTTGACCAGCCGGCGACCTCGACGCCGTACACGGTATTCACCGCTGCGGAGCGGCAGGGCAACTTCGCCAGCGTCTGCACGGCCGGCTTCAATATCTCCGGAATCTGTAAGAATCTCGCGCAGCAACTCTACAACCCCTACTCTTCTTCAACACCTGGCGGTCGCACACCGTTCCTGAACAATCAGATCAACATTCCATTTAGCTCTGCCGCTACGAAGATCCTGAACTCAACCCTTTATCCTGGACCTATCAACAGTCTCGTGCAGGGCAATCAGGTCAATGTGGTGCATTCTTACACCAACAGTGACCAGGGCGACCTCAAGATCGACTGGGTTGCGAGTCAAAAAGATCACGTCTACGCTCGTTACTCCCAGCAGCACCTCACCAATCCCACCACAAACAGCCAGTTGCTGACCGGAAACTCTGACAATGAGTTCCCGCTCTACAACGGAGTGTTGGACTACACCCACACCTTTAACCCATCCCTGCTCAACTCCGCACGTATCGGGACCAGCTACTTCCCAGTAACCGAAGGCTATACCAACCCGACTGGACTGAATCTACCTACGACCTTCGGCATCGCCGGGGCGGCAGCCAACCAGACGTTTCTCCCATTGGAGACCTTCTCCGGTTCCAGCTACGGCCCGCAGCTTGGAAATAACAATCTCGTATCACAGTTCCACGACACCGTCATTCAGGCCGAAGATACCGTGACGATCGTCCGTGGCAAGCACACAGTCAACGTCGGATTCGAGTTTTATAACTACCGCACGAACGTCCTTTATGTCGGCAACTCTGGACTCGCTGGCCAGTTCATCTACAACGGCTCCTTCACCGGCAATCCATCGGTCGGAAGTTCTGCTGCTGGCACAACCCCCCTCGGCTGGTCCGAAGCCGACTTCCTCCTGGGTCTACCTGAAAACGTAGGTCTGGGCTCTGGAGGTGGTCGCAGTCTGCGCAACAGCCTGTACTCGGCGTTCGTTCAGGACGACTGGCACCTTCGCTCAAACCTTACGCTTAATCTGGGCCTACGCTACGAGGTTGTCACACCACGCGCGGAAGCTCACAATCAAGCAACCAACTACGGCCTCTACACCGGGACCGTCGAGATCGCAGGGATAAACGGCAACTCCAGTGCACTCTACAACCAATACAACGGCCCCACCAACTACCAGCCACGCATAGGTTTTTCCTGGCAGCCTGAAATGATCAAGGCCACGGTCGTTCGTGGCGCCTACGGCATCTCGAACTTTACCGAAAGCACAGGCACCGGTAATCTTCTCATTCAGAATCCTCCATTCGCGATTCCGCTAAACGTAACGTACGCAGGCGGCACGCAGGCCCTCCCAACCACAACGCTCGATCAGGGCTTCTCCAGCTTCCCCACTTCGGGTTGCACGATCGCAACTGCGATCGCGCAGTCACCGCTATGCTTCTCGGGAGCGGGCATCCACGCCTTCAATCCCAACGAAATCCGTCCTGCGGTCTCGCAGCAATACAACCTCACTGTGCAGCATCAGTTTGGCAACTCGTCTACCTTCCAGATCAGCTACGTCGGTCAGGTGACAGACCATCTGATGACGATTGCCCTGATCAATCAGAAGGTTGCTTCAGGCAAACGGCAGCATCGCCGCCAGCCCATACCTCAACCCGACTCTACAGTCGCTGATCGGCCAGGCCCGTCTCACCGCATCGACCGGTTATTCCAACTACAACGCGCTTCAAACCAGCTTCCAGAGGCGTCTCAGCCATGGTCTCGAGTTCCAGGCCAACTACACCTGGGCCAAGTGCATGGGCAACTCCTCCGGGTTCTATGCGCAGTACGGAGACACCAACGCCAACCTCACACAGGCGGGCAACAACCACTTCTTCTTCCAGAACACCTATAATCCAGCGGCCGACTATGGTCGATGCGATCAGAACATAACGAACTCCTTCAACGGATTCATCACCTATGACCTTCCATTCGGTCGTGGCCGCACGTTCGGATCGAACATGAATCGCGCGGCTGATCTGATTGCAGGCGGCTGGCAGGTCAACTCCATCATGCAATTCCACGATGGCTTCCCCATCACTGCCGAGGCCAACGACAATTCTGGAACGACCTCTGGCTTTCCCAGAGCTAACTGCAGTGGCCCACCGGTCGAAACCCCCAAGAAGGCATCGACCCTTGCAGGGAACCCCGGCTACCAGTGGTTCAACCCATCGTCTGTCTCGCAACCCACCAGCGGCTTTGGCAACTGCCAGGTCGGCAGCTTCACCGGTCCTGGTCTGCAAGCGATCGATTTCAGCGTCTCCAAGAACTTCGCGATCGTCGAGCAGCAGAGCCTGCAGTTCCGGGCCGAGGCCATCAATGTCCTGAACCACCCCATCCTGGTGGCTCCCAACTCCGCAATCGGCCAAACCTTCGGCCTCGTCAACAACGCACAGGGAGAGCGTCAGCTTCAATTCGCATTGAAGTATATGTTCTGACGCCTTGAACTGAATCGAAAACGAAGCGAGGGAGCAGGCTGGCCACAAGCCATCTGCTCCCTTCGTACTTAAATGTCCGCTTGCCGTTGTTGTTGCCGCTGGCCCGCAAGCGATAGCTGGGAACCTTGCCGCCACTGATTTTGAGCTGCTTGTTCCGAGGAGATATTTATCTTTTTTGAAGGGCCTCGTCCTTATTCCTGAACAGCGTTCACCAGGGTGGCGAGCGGGTCAACAAAGGTGAAGCGCACAATGCCTGCAGGCCCTCTGGCCGCCTCGATCTCAGCCAGCTTGCGGCCCTTCCACCCCACAGGGGCCTTTGTTCCCGATGAAAGGAAGCTAATGGCTTCCTGTCCCGTTGTCGCGAGCCCAGGCAGTTGCTGGGCGCGGGCCTCGACCTCGGCGAGCAGCGGGGACTGCTTCATCTGTCGCTCGACCGCCGGGATAGAAGCAGCCATGGCCTCGAACCAACGTCTAAGGGCATCCCGGTCCGCAGTGTCGGTCTTCGGTCCCTTCAGGAAGTCGTGCGTAAGCCGCTCCATCTCGTAGCGTGAGGGTGGATCAGGACGGACTGCGTCGACGAAACGGTCGAGAACAGTGAGCTGTGAGGTTTTCTGCTGGTCGTATCGCTCGTGGAAGCCAACGGGCTCCAGCACAGAGGCGAAGATGCGAAGTTCATCGATATGCTCTGTTCCAGCAAGCTCACGCAGACCGGCATCTTCCTGACTGAGGTGACGAAGGCCCAACGCCTCAAGCTGGACGGAGATGACATCCAGACGTCGGTACATGTCATCGACATCGGTGACCTTCTCCGGAGACCAGAAACGTTCGGCGATCGCCGCCGTTCGTGGCCAGACACGAGAGTCGATCGTACGCGCATAAACATGCTCACCAAACATGCAGATCTCGCCGCCCAGGACGAGCTTGCGCTGCTCCGGAGTCAGCGGAGCACTCGAAGGTAAGGGGTCTGCAAGGTAGTATTCTCCAGCGGGGTTCATCGCGTCGAGGTAATACCCTGCGGACAGCACACCCTGATAGCCCTGCTCTGCGCCTTTCACAAGCGAAGCCTCGCCTCGCCACGACTGAATGACGACGTCCTTGGGAAGCGCCGGGTTGAGAATCTCGTCCCAGCCGACCATATGCTTGTGAAGTCCGGTGAGGAGCCTTGAGCACTCGCTGGTTGAAGTAAGCCTGCAGCGCATCAGAGTCCTTGAGCTGGTGCTCACGCATGAAGGCCTGGATTCTGGGACTTGTCTTCCATTCGGGAGACACGGTCTCATCGCCGCCGATGTGCACGTAGGGATCGGGGAAGAGACCAGCCATCTCGCCGAGGAAACGCTGGAGGAACTGGTAAGTCTCCTCGCGGGTCGGATCAAGCGCGAAGTCGGAGACGCCGAACTCGCGGCGAATCGACTCAGGGGCGCGATCGCTGGCAAGCTCCGGGTAGGCGATGAGCCAGGCGGTGCTGTGGCCCGGCATCTCAAACTCAGGCACGACCCGAATACCGCGTGCGCGGGCATAGCGGACAATCTCGGCGGCGTCCTGCTGGGTGTAGAAGAGACCATCAGATCCCATGGTTGTGAGCTTTGGGAAGAGCTTGCTCTCGATGCGGAAGCCCTGGTCCTCGGTAAGGTGCCAGTGGAAGACATTGAGCTTGACTGCGGCCATGCCGTTGAGCGTGCGTTTGAGCACATCCACCGGTTCGAAGTGGCGCCCGCAGTCGATCATCAGGCCTCGCCATGGGAAGCGTGGCGAATCGCGGATGGAGACGAGCGGCAGCTCGTATTCGCTGCCCGAGGGTCGCACCAGTTGCACAAGTGTCTGCAGGCCGCGCATGGCTCCGACGACGGTAGCGGCCTCCAGGTGAACTCCGGTGGGCGTGACCGAAAGCGTATAGGACTCGTCCTCATCGACAGATTGAATCTCTTCGCCTGCTCCTTGCACCGTGATCATCAGCTGGCTGCCAGGTGCTCCTGAGGCGGACTGTTCTGCGAACGAGACTCCGGTCTTCTGCCTCAACTGCTGTATTGTCCCGCCAATCGCAGCGTCGAGCCGAGAGTTATGAAAAGCAGTTGTGGCCGCCGAAAACTGCGGCGTCAGCAGGAAGCGACCTGGCGCGGCGGCCACGCTGGCGGGCTGCGGCATCAGGTTGTTGACGAAGGCGGTGCTGGACGGTGTCATTTGGCCGAATGAGGCGGAAGGGGTCAAAACTGCAATTGCTGTCGGCAGGAGAAATTTAGCCCAGTGGCTTATTATCATATTGTTCCTTATCTTCTAATTATTCGGCTCGGGAATAAGATACGCCTCGTGATAAAAGATACGTGGAGCCTGGGAGCCCGAGAGGACCGTTTTTTGGGTAATGAATGTTCGGAAAATCGGCCCTCGTGGCCGGTTCGCGCAAGCAGGCCATTTGAATTAGCGTGGGCCGTGGTGCCAGCAGTTCTCTTAGCAGCCCGAGTGTGGCCAGATCAACACGGTGGTTTCAGAATAGGTTTCCGGCTACCTGCTCAGCTGCCCGCTCCACAATGTCTCTCTGCCTGCTAAGCGGAATTCCAGGATTCGCCGCTCCTTGAGTCTTCAGGCTGACGGTGAAATACAATCTGCGGACGCGACTGCTCACCAATTCTATTGCGTCATTCGGGGACCGCTGCACTCTGCATGCGACCGCCTCGTTACCGATTCCCAATAGCTTCTGGCTCGCCGGAGGGCAGGCTGTCTGCGGCGTGCTCTCGACGACTACTTCGAGTGAATACGTCGCGGCCCCCTGCTGGAGCGAGAATGCGCATGATCCTTCCGCGGGCGGAGCGAGTTTGATGACCGAGGAAACGTCTCCGCCTAACATAGCGGCCGCACTTCCCTGTGTCAGCCATGGGCAAACAGGTTCTGCGCGCAATGCGCTGGTGAGGAGAACGAATAATAGGAGAGATAAGAGACGGCACTTCATTTTTCTGATGCCTCTATGCCTTCGTCTTTGCTGATTTAGAGTCGACCGGATTTGAGAGCCTTTCCACCCTCCTGAATGACATAGAGCTGGTTCACATCGAGGTTCTTGAGTTGGTCCACCTGGCCGCTCAGCCACCTTATCTCGAGCATGTCTACCTTCTTTGCTTGGTCAAGGCCGAAGTGCATTCGCAGGTCGTTCTGCGAAAAATAGCTGCCGCCGCTTCGTAATTCATCAAGTTGTATGGAAGGCTTCGTCGCGTCGGGTGTCGTTGTCGCGGTGATGATGACTCGGCTGCCGATCCCGGAGCGGTTCGACTTTACTCCGACGAGCTTTATCTTTATCCAGTTGCGATTCAGGGTAGAGTTGCAGCGCAAAAGCTGTGGAACAGAGTTAATGCAGTTGACGACGATGTCCATGTTGCCGTCGTTGTTGTAGTCGCCGAAAGCGCACCCGCGAGCGGGGACGTCTTCAAGAATTCCTGGGCCGCCCTTGGTCGTGACGTCCTCGAAGCGGCCATTGCGCAGGTTGCGATAGAGATATTTGTGCTCTGCGTATTTCAGATCGGCCTTCGACTTGTCGACCTCCGGGTAGACGTGGCCATTCGACATGAGGATGTCGAGCCAGCCGTCGTTGTCCATGTCGAAGAAGCCGACACCCCAGCCGAGCAGCCTTGTATTCTCGCCCAATCCGCTGGGATAGGTGTGGTCTTCAAAGACCGCATCACCCATGTTCGTGTAGAGCGAATCTGTATCACCGGCGAAGTTGGTCTTGACTATATCGAGATTGCCGCTGTGACTGTAGTCTCCGATGGAGACGCCCATGCCGGCCTGTGGCTTGGCTTCTGCAGAAAGGGCAGCTCCCGCTTCGATCGCAATATCGCGAAAGGTGCCGTCCTTCTGGTTCAAATAGAGCGTCGCTGGTGCTGAATCGTTTGCAACATAGATATCAGGCCAGCCATCGTTGTCCAGGTCCGAGGCGGCAACGCTGAGACCATAGGTGCCTACGGCAGTCCACATGCCAGACTTCTCGCTGACGTCGCTAAATGTCCCGTCGCCGTTGTTGTGATACAAAACATTTCTGCCGCCGGGCAGCCCCGGTGAGCCACAAGCTACGAGCATTCCCTTATATGTGCAGGGGCCATCTTCGGGGAGTGGCGCGGTCCTCAGGTCGAAGTCAACGTAGTTTGCGACAAAGAGATCAAGGTGTCCGTCACGGTCATAGTCGACGAAGGTGCAGCCGGTGTTCCAACGGGCAGCTTCGGACCGGGTTGGATGAGACCCGCCCGTTGCGTTACATCGGTAAAAGTCCCATTGCCGTTGTTGCGATAGAGCGCGTTCTGCCCGTAGTAGGTGACAAATAAATCATCGTGACCGTCGTTGTTGTAATCTCCCACGCAACATGCCTGACCCCAACCCGTCTTGTCTTCCAGACCCGTACCCGCGGTCACATCGGTAAATGTGCCGTCGCGGTTGTTCTTGAATAAATGACAACGAGGCTCCTTTCCCTTGGGGAAACCGTCCAGACGCCATCCGTTGACCATGAAGAGGTCGAGCCAGCCGTCGTTATCGTAGTCGTAAAACGCCAGTCCGCAGCCAGTGGTTTCGAGCAGGTACTTATTCCTGCCTTGTGCGCCATAGGTCGTTGCGATGGTGAGGCCGGCCTCCCGGGCGACGTCGACGAAGCTAACGCCCAGTGGAGTACCTTCAATCGGAGACCTCGGGCCAGGGGGAGGCGGTGCGGGCTTGGCCTCGTAACTGCGCTCCTGCGGGCCTATACCCTTCTGCGGAGGCGGTGTCTGCTGCAACGGTGAAGCCAGCGAGAGAATGTCTGCAAAGGGTAGCACTAATGCCGTACGGCTGAGTGATTGAATAAATTTGCGGCGGTTCAATTGGATGACGTTTCTCTTCAAGGTTGCCCAGCTCCAACACTGGCGGCGTGCATCAGCTCGGTATGTATGTGCCAAGGCACGCTTTCGTTTGAAATTTCCGGATGTTTTCTTAAGTAATTCAACGAGTAGGTCGGCGCACCGGGATCGATCCTCTTGATTGCGTACTGAGCCGACTCCTGAGCGGCCTGTTGCTTCTTTCCTATTCGGCGGTAAAGAATTGCCAGGTTGTAGTGGGCCGCCAAGTCATCTGGATCAATGGACTGAAGGGCGACGAACTGTTGTATCGCCTGCGGGACATGGTGTTGCTGATAATAAGAGATGCCTAGCTCTCGCCGCGCATCACGGGATTGAGGATACTGTGCCACTACTTCCTTCAGGTCTGCGATCTCTGCGTCAGAGTGCCTCTGCCGGCGTTCGACCAAAGCCAGATAATACAGCGCCCGCGCATCGTGCGGACTTAGCGCGAGCGCTTTCTCCAGCGGCGCACGGGCCTCGCCGTACTTCTCCCACTCGATGTAGTTGACACCGAGATTGACGTACCCGTCCTTGTAGTCCGGACGCAGGCGCACGACCTGCTCGAACGCGTGCATCGCATCATCGTATTGGAGCTGGTCGAGCATACTAATACCCAGGTTATTCCAGCGCATCCATTCAGGATTGTCAGCTTCAAGCGGAGCTGAAGGCTGGTTGTCGCCTATGTTCAGCGTGCGGCTTCGCGAGGCAAGTTCTACGACCGGATAGGCAGGATGGTCTTTGCCCAGGACGTTATTCAAATAGCTTTGCCTCAGGTGGCGATAGTTCACACTTGCTGTAATGGTGAAGGGCCCCGTCGCCTTTGCGGGGAGATGAAACTCATAACGCACCAGCGTCGAGCGGCCGGCTTGAATTGTGTTGTCGTAGGCCATCGAGTGAATGAGAAAGACCTTGTGGTTGTCCACAAATTCTCCTGATGCGTCCACCGGTCTGTTGGTAAAGCTATGGGCCCCTGAGTCGAGAGATCCGTCAGGTTTCAGGTAACCGCTCTTGTAGATTTCGGCACCAGATGCGTCTTTGACAGTGAACGCGACCCACGCTTCGTAGAGGTCACGGACCTCCGGAATCAACGAGTGGCCGATATTCTTGTTCTGAACAACGACGTAAGCCTCAATGGCGTCCGTGGGGTTGAGGGTGAAAGGGACAGAGCCGAGAGGGGCAATCAACGCATCTCGCCCACCAATCTTGAGCGCAAAGATATCGACATTGAGGTAGTTGCCGGTCTTCAGGAACTCGACCGTCTTGCTGAGTTGCTCATCAAAGCCATAGTAAAAAGGAACTGCAGTATTACCTGCGGGCCAACGGTGCGACGCGAGCATGCCGTTCTTCGCTCCGGCATCGGGTAGCGTGATTGCTTCACGCTTCATGTGACAACCCTGACAAGTGGTGAAGTCCGCCGAATAGAAAGTGAGCGGATTGCGTTGCGAGAACTTGGAGCTCTGCCACTCGTCGTATGCGGTAAACGCGCGAATCCATTTGTAATCGTTCAACAGAGGGGGCAGGTTTGCCTTGTGGCAGGCCGAGCAAAATTCGGGCGTGTGGTAGATGTCCCGCATTACCGCCTTAGAGTGGCGATCAAGATGCGCCAGAATTTCAGAGTCCGGAACCATGCCTGGGATACGCTTGCCTTGCTCGTCCACCATCACCGCAGGCACGCCCATCACAAAGCTTCCGTTCCCGAGTTTCGTGTCAACGCTCTGAATTGAGTGGCACGTCATGCAGGTCAACCCATCTCGATCAAAAGAGCGGTCGCCCTGAGCGTTCGGGTTAAGTGCACCCGTAAGTACACCGATGGGGTTATGGCAGCTATCGCAATGCCGCGCAAACTCGATACCCCTGGTCTGCATGAGGATGTTGACACTGGTGCGGTAGAACGGAGTTCGAAACGAATTGGAGTGCAGGGCCTGGCGCCACTCATGGTACGCCTCCTGATGGCAGTGCCCGCAGTAGGCAGCGTCCGGAAAAGCGTTCGGCTCGATAAAGATGCTTCCTTCGACCGCGGCATTTCCTGGAAGCGAAATCCTGCTCGCCGCTGAGTCGCCGTAGTCTTTGGAGACACTGGCAGCGAACGGGAACGAATAAGTCTGACTGATCTTGTCCGCGTATGTCTTCCGGGTCATCGCGGCCTGTAACTGCGGATCGTCCGCAGCATGGATCGTCGACCACAGAAAGACGCAGAGTCCCATAAAAATTAGGAGCAGAAGACCCGCGCGCCGACCGAAGACACTCATAAGCTTCACAGGTAGAAGCTGAGAAACAGAATCCGTATTGGCCCAACCAACCGTCGTCGGCTTGGAAGGCTAACCCTTTGACAAATTTGCCTTTAATCCAGCTCTACGCTTCAGTTACGCGACGAATTATAGCGAATGGAAGATACGCTGTATATCTCGCAGGGCCATCAGAAACCTAACTGTTTTCGCTGCATCAACTTTCGCTAAGACAGGCTACGGAGTTGCTCCTGTTCTTGCAGCCTCGCCCTTCTGGCGTTCTGCGGCCGCCTCTGCCGTCTTGCCCTGCCGATCCAAAGCATTCGCAAGCCCAAGATGGGCCTCGGCGTAGTTTGCTTCATAACCTAAAGCATCTCGAAACTGCACAATTGAGCCATCCACATCGCCGTTCCGCAAGAGAGAGTTCCCGGCGTTCGTTGCGACTTCTGCACGCTGATGGTTCATATTTGTACGCATGAGGTCGGCCGCTTTTCTGCGCTCGGCCGCGGCTTCAGCAGGCTGATTCTGCTTGATCAGCACGGCCGCGAGAGTCAGGTGGGGATCGGGTTGATTGGGGAGTTGGCGGATGGCCTCACGCAGCGCCGACGTGGCCTCGGGCAGCTTGTTCAACTTGTCGTACACGCTGCCCAATGTCGCCCATCCGTCGCCATTCTCGGGGCGAAGCTTCAAAGAGATGTTCATTTCACGGGCCGAATCGTCATAGCGCCCCGTCTGCATGTAAAGGATGCCGAGAAGATAGGGGGCCTCCGGTGCGGATGGGTCGAGCCTTTCAGCGGTCTCCAACTCGGGAATTGCACCTGCGGCATCATCCTGCATTTTGAGCGCAAGGCCGAGATTGTAGTGCAACTGTGGCAGGTCTGGTGAGAGCCTCAGCGCAGCGCGCAACTCGTTTACGGCGTCGCCAAACTGGCTCAACTGCACGTACGCTGCGGCCAGGCCCTGCCGAGCTGTTACGTCCTGCGGCGCAAGCGACACCGAACGCTGCAAGACAGGGACCGCATCCTTTGCAAGTTGCGCTTGCGTGAGCGCCATACCAAGATTGGTCAAGGCCGCGGAGTTATCCGGCTCGATCGCGACCACCTCACGCAGCAGCGCGATTGCCTCCTGGACTCTGTTGGAACGCTGCAGTGCCAGAGCGAGTTGATACATCGCCACGACCGATTTCGGATCGCTGTCGAGCACCTGCTGGAAGAGCGGAATCGCCTCGGCATCCTGCCCTGCTTCTGCGAGGGCCTTTCCGACTTCAATGGCAATGATGGCACTATCGGGCGCAAGACGCCGCGCCTCCGACAACTCCTTCAATCCATCAGGCCCTCCCTGGGCCTGCATCGCAAGTCCCAGATGCAGATGCGCAATCGGCATCTCGGGATTGAGTTGGATCGCCGCGGTAAACTCTTGTTGTGCAGCACTCCAGTCCTTCTGCTGAGCGTAGATCGAGCCAAGCTCATCATGTAACTCGGCATTACGAGGGTCGGATTGAAGCGCCGCCTTCAGCTTGATCGCCGCTTGAGTTAGTTTTCCTGTCGCGGCCAGGGCGCGAGCGTAGGCAGAGAGAACAGGCACGGACATCGGTCGCTTCTGTAGCCGGGCGTTCTCTTCGACTTCCGCAAAAAGCTGGATGGCCTTAGCTGAAGACCCAATCTGCTGATATGCGATGGCGAGATTCATTCGAGCATTAGTGTCTGTTGGCCTGATCGCGAGCGCGGTCTCAAGCTCTCGAATACCCTCCTTCGTGCGTCCTCGGTAGATCAGCACTGTACCCAGTGCGCTGTGTCCCTCTTCGGCGTGAGGCGCCAGCCGGACCACCTGTTCGAAGTCAGTCTGAGCTGTGACCAGGTCTTGCCGGGCCAATGCGGCCAACCCTGCATGATAAGCGGCATCTGCCTGCTTCACAGGTTCGGTGGTGGGCTGACTGTATCCGAGATGAGGCCAACTTACCAAAGCAAAGCAAATCGACTTCACCAGGATGTGTCCGCATTTTATCTTTCGCAACATGCTTCGCCACCGAGCTATCCATCACAGGCAGCCATTTTACTTAACTCAAGAGTGCAACGCGGCATCAACGATTGCTGCCGGGGCGTCCCGATGGAACTCACCGCGCGGCTGGTACGCCAATGCGAGTGTGGCGATAGCGCGAACACGCTCCGGAAAGAGCGTCGCAAGTGTATAGGCTTCCAACAACAGCAAACCGCTCAAAACCCAACTTGTTCGCCATATCAATAACGTCCTGGGCCATCGCGACAGCTCCTGCAAATCCAGGGATAGCTTTCGACCGAAACTCCCTCGGACATGATCCGAGCAGGTATGTGCACTATAGTTCTGAGCCCTTGCTCTAACATCTGCGAAGCAACATGTTTCCAGAGGCGGGACTATTTCTGCGGTTGGAGGGGCACTTCGCCTTCTTTGCGGGGGAGGAGGCGGTGCGCGAGCACAGCATTCGCTTCGTCGTTGCGGCCGCTCTCACGGAGGGCCTCGACCAGCGCCCTCACAAGGGGTTCCGGCATGTTCGCTGGGGTCCGGGAAGAGCTTCATCATCTCTGCGCGCTGGGCTGGCGTTTTTCCCGTCAGCTGCATCGCCTGATTGAGTCCAAGGTAGAGCGCTCCGTTGCTGGGCTCCATCTGGAGCCCGCGCTGAAACTCGGCTGCTGCCTCCACGGGCTGCTTCTTCACTTCGAGGAGTACGCGTCCCATGCTCGCCTGCAGCGATGGAATCTTCGGGTTGAGCGATTCGGCGAGCTTCCATTCCTCAAGGGCGGGATCCACGATCCCCTTGGAAAAAAATAGCGTGCCGAGAAGAAAGTGCGCGGACGCATCTGAAGCGTTGACAGTCAGCGCAGCATGCAGGACGGTGATCTCGTCGGGCTCGCTTGGGAAAATATAGCGAAGAGGCATTTGTGATGCTGCCGCGTAATCGACCGCTCCGGACTTGCCCAGTTTTTCGCGGGAGAATCCGCGATAGTAGGCCAGCAGAGGATCCGTGGAAGGCAAGGGCGCGCCCGGTTCGCTGTCCTCGGGAGCCGTCGTTGGATAGCTGCGGTCGAGGAGTTCGAGCGAATCGGCATAGAGGCCTAGACGGTTGTACTGGAACACCAGGTACAGAATCCGATTGGTGTCCGCAGCAAGGTGCCGGTCGAGTTCTGGCCCCGCGTGCCGTACGTGGGAGCCCACCTTCGCGGCCTCAATGCGCAGGAACAGGCTGGTCGGGTAGCGCGGAATGGATTTGTCGGCAAGGCTGCGGGCGGCTTCAAGGTCTCCGGTGGCACGTTCCAGCGCGACGGTCTCCTCGATGCAACGAAGGTCTTCAGACTGGGCATTCCCCCCGGAAGAAGCCGAGCAGGACGCTTCCAACACTTTGAGCGCTCCAGCGCCATCGTGTTGTCGGGCCATCAACTCGGCCAGCAGCAGTCCGGCGGCCGCCTGGAACAACGGCGAGTTGTGTGCCGCCTCCAATTCGGTGCGGGCATTGGCCGAATGATCGAGGGCAGCCTCGGCGATTCCGCGATAGTAGTGAGTCTCGGCATCCGAGTTGTCGCGTTCTTCCGCCTTGCCAAGAAGCGTCGCCGCCTCCTGATAGCGCCACAGCCCATCAGCGAGCCGGCCGCGGGCCTTCAGCAGGGCCACACCGGTGGGAAACTTTGCCAGTCCCGACCCATACACGTCCCACGCGTTGAGGTAGTCGGCGTGCAACTCAAGATCGGTTCCGCGTCTTAGAAAGTCCTCCTCTCCCCACGATTTGGGATCGGGCGCCTGAAGCTGAGGCTGTGGGCCGGGCTTGACGCGGTCGCGCGGCACGACATCGTAGACACCCTCGGTGTGCTTCAGAAGCGGCCCTCCGCTGGAACTCGCGAGCAGAAAAGTGTAGGTCTTGTCCGCGCGGCAGGTCTCGCGATCTGATGTGTCCACGTCGCCTGTGGATCGAGCGAAACTCTTTCTTCCAGGACATTCTTCTCGCCGTCGGAGACGGTGATCTTCGCCCCGGGGATGGCCCGGTTTGCGTTGAAGCCAACTCTAAGGGTGGTCTTTCCGTCTTTCTGTGGCGTCCGTTCGATGGCAAGCACGCCGTTCAGGTTTGCCCTGGCGATGGATCCGATGCCTCGAACCGGCATCCAGAACTCAGTGAAGCGGATAGACTGCCGAGGCCCCAGAAACTCGTAGGTTGTCTGGTCCCTGAACAGCCCCGACTGCACCTCAACGTAGTCGCTTTGATTGTCGGAGAGCCGGTTGCGCCAATCGAGCGCGTTGCGGTCATTTCCCCAGGAGAAGAATTTCTTCGCCGGCACGGTCTTGGGTCCGCCCAGTGGACAACTCCGGAGTCGGTGTGCGGGTTGTAGATGCCCATGAAAGACTCGGAGCTTCCATAAGCGAACGCCTCAAAACTGGCATCTTGATTGCCGACCACGCTGACATCTTTCCCATTCAAATTGACCGGCCATGTATCGATGTTGGCGCCGCCGTCTTCGATCGTGAACTGCGTCGGGTAATAGATTCTGGAGTCGTTCCAGACTTCGACGCCGGCGTTGTTCCACCAGAAGAAACGATGGCGAGCGTCGCTGTGATTGGAGAGAGTGACGTGCTCTTCGATCAGCGTGCTTCCGGGACGCAGAACGATCTCCACCGTCCAATCCATGCCGTAGACGCGGTCGCGATTTCCTACCGTCACCGAGGCACTGCCATCGGCCGCAGTGTTGTAGGCCCAGTCGACCGGGGAGAGCGACACCCAGTTGTGAGAGATGGGGAAGTTGAACTCCTCGCCGAAGGCAGACCATGCGCCCCGGTAGGCGATGATGGCCTTCTTGAAGGAGGGATTCGCGTAGAACATCGGCTTGCCGTTGATCTTGTCCACGCAGGTGTAGATGTGCCCGCCAAGTTGGGGAAGGACGGTGCACTTGAGGTATTCGTTTTCGAGATACAACGCGTGCCACGAATGGACTGTTTCCGTGGCGCGTATGTCCTGCCGCATGGTGTAGGGGTAGTCTTCTAGTTCGGCGAAGGCATCGAAGTTCGGGTTCTCGTCGGGAGGGCCTTCGTCGGACGCTGCCAGGGGCATAGTCCCTTCCCACACCTTTACCTGGCCGTTGATGGTCAGGGCGCCGATGCAGAGAAAAATCCAGAGCAACAAGGCAGGCCGCATAGCTTCTCCTTGTTCCCAAACTTTAGCATCCTCCGTTAGCAAAGTGCCGATTGGGCCGTACGGTGCACACAAGGAATTAGAGGTGCCCGCGATGGGACTGCCTTCGTCGGGCCCTCTTCGCGAAATCAGGCCTCTTTTCGCGTTCCATGACAGTTATGTGCTACCAGACATAAGTTGCAACTGATCCTGCGTTGAGCGATGTGGTGAAAGCCTTTGCGTGGTCGCGAACAGTGAAGGTTTGCGGTGCTGCGCTGACGTTCGATACGATGAGCACCTTCTTGCCCGTGGGAGTTTTGAAGGCCACGTTGGGGAGTTGGTCAAGATCGTTTGAGCCGATCCGAATTGAGCCGGAGGGGACAAACTTCGACGCGTGAGCGAGGGTGTAATAGGCGACCTGGCGAATTACATTATCGCCGTCGATAGTGATTGCTCCTACGCATCCGGTGCATCCGCCGTCGTTGGTGTGTGGGCCGTTCTGAGGGTCGGCAGCGAGGTTCCAGAGCAGGATGTTCCTGCTCCAGTTGCGGGAGACGCCGATAATGACCCGCGCGACGGGCTTGCTTATGTTCATCGTAGGACTGCCACTATGGTCGGTTACGGATTGCTCAGTGAAGTAGAGGTTCTTCGCGGGGAAGGCGTCGTGCACTTGAGTCATTGCGTCGACCGTACCGCCGTAGAGATGAAAGCCTGTGCCATCAATGTACTTATTCGCTGCGGGGTCTCTCAGGATGGACAGAGGATAGAGGGGGTGGTCCAGGTTGTGGTCATATAGAACGATTTTGGTCTTGATGCCTGCTTTCTTGAATGCGGGGCCGAGGTCATTCTTGATAAAGTCGTCCTGCTCTGATTCGAGCATGAGCATACTGGGCGTGTTCTTTTCATTCAGCGGTTCATTCTGGATGGTAAGCGTGTCGATGGGGACGCCTTCGGCCTGCATCCCCTGGATGTATTTGACGAAATAGGCTGCGTAGGCGCTGAAGTATTCAGGTTTCAGAACGCCACCTCTTGCTACGTCGCTCGTCTTCATCCACAAGGGTGCGGACCAGGGAGAGCCGAGTATTTTGATCTTCGGATTGATCGCTAAAATTTCCTTTAGAACAGGAATGACGTCTGCGCGGTCAGGTGCAAGGCTGAACTTCGTCATGTCGGGATCGGTCTGGCCCTCGGGCATGTCGTCGTAAGAGTAGACATGGTCATTCATATCGGAGGCACCGATGCTGACCCGGATGTAGCTGCTTCCGATGCTATTGCCGTCGTCGGCGTAGAGTTCGTGCAGGATTGCAGCGCGTTTTGCAGGATCCATGCGTGACAGTAGCTGAGCGCTGCCACCAGTAAGCGCAAAGCCAAATCCATCCATTGATTGATAGGTCTTCGCATCATCGACGCTGATAACTTGATCGCTTAGGGGAGAGTTCGTAAAACTCAAAGACGGTGTCTGCAACTGGAGGAGAGCCGACCTATCCTGGGTCGTCAACCAGACTGAGACCTCTTTTTGCGCCTGCGATGGCAACGGAACCAAAGTTAAGATCAGAAATAAGAAGAGGTTTATTGCCTTTAAATCCATTAGTCTGCCTCGCCGTAGTAGATTGTGTGTTCGATATCTGTGACACTTTCGCTTCCGATTGCCGCGTCGCGCATAAGCGAAGGTCTTTCCCGGGTGGAGATGCTTATGACTGGATCGAATCGCGTTGAAAGTTGCAAAGCTGGCTCCCTCAGGCACATCCAATTCATCAAGCTTTCCTGAAGCTGAAATACGCTAGATTCATGTTTCCTCCCGTAGCAATATGGACTGTGAGAACGCTCTTGCCTGCAGGGAGCTGCAACCTGAACGATGCCTGGCAAGATGTTCCAGTGATGCCACTGCCGCCAAGCGATAGGATCGGAAGCATTGAATGTGGACGCAATCGCTATGGGCCCGCCGGCAGGCTCACCGTTCACGTCGAGTGTGATACTTCCGCCACGATTCGAGGTGTACAAGAGATCGGCAACGTAAACGCCGGCATGCGCAACTTGAACGGTGATGTTAAACCACTCGCCGGGTTCGGTCCATCCAACGTAGAGCTGGTTCTCGGGTGGCTGAACTAAGGTTATATGGATTATTGTCGATCTGATCGTGGAACTTGGTGTAAGAGATATCGACGCCCTCGTTCATTCGAAACTCGTTCAAGTACGTTCCGTCTGCGGGATTTAGGCCGCCGCTGCCATTGTTTTTAGCGTCTGTATCGTGGTAGGCGACACCTTCGCCGCCGAGGTCATAGTAGGCGCATTCCACTCTTCCGGGAATCGCCTGTGCCCCCCGTTTATAGCGGCTGTCTTGATAAGGTGTTCCTTTGTAACGGTTGCCTGGTAACTTTGTCCGGCAGCGTGGAGGACGATCGCCGTGTTGGCGACTACCAGCGCTGACAACCTCAAACTCAATCGCATATTTTTCCTTCCATAAGACTTCTTAGGCTTACCGACCAAGAAACGACGCCGTCACATCAAGCGATTGAAGGTGCCCATAGATGTGCTCTGCAGCGGAGGCAGGCAAAATCAACTGAATTTTCGTCAGTGCTCGACTGTAAACGTTGCATGCTCTCCGTTAGTGGAGTCGTCTCCGAGCCACATATCGAAAACGCCAGGTTCAACTGACCATTGGTGAGTTTGCGGACTCCAGAAGCCAAGATCATTCGTATCCAAGGTCAGTGCTACGGTCTGTCTCTCACCTGGCTTGAGTGTCAGGCGACGGAAGCCTTTGAGTTCCCGGACCGGACGCGAAGCACTACCAGATCGCTGGTGGGTATAAAGCTGCACCACCTGATCGCCTGCAACGGAGCCGATATTTTGAACGTCCGCCGAGACTATTAGTGATGAGCCCGACCTCACACTCGAAGCGCTGATCTTTAGCCCACTCATCGTGAATTTTGTATAGCTCAGCCCATATCCGAATGGATAGAGCGGCGCGCTCGACCCGTCCCAGTACCGTGTACTCGGAGCTTCCGGAATTTGCGTAAGATTATGCGCGTAAAAAATAGGCACCTGCCCAACGTTAAGCGGCCAAGTCACAGGAAGCTTGCCGCCTGGATTTGCATCTCCCCATAGCAGATCGGCAATCGCATTCCCCCCTTCAGTGCCCGGATACCACACATCAAGGATTGATGAAACATGCTGCGATGCCCATGTAACGTCAAGTGGCCTGCCGTTTAGCAGAACCAACACCACAGGTTTGCCCGTAGCGACAGCAGCCTCCAACAATTCCTGCTGCTTTCCCGGCAGTGCAAGGGACGAACCGCGAAGCGCGTTCGCCGCTCATCGTCTGCGCCTCTCCCAAAACCATCACGGTGACGTCGGATTGCTTGACCATTTCGATAGCGCGTTCAAACTCTGCCTTACGTTCCGCATCCGTAGTCAGCACAGGCTTCGGATCGGGAAACTGTTCGTCAAAGATAGATGGCCCACCGCGGTCAATTTCCACACCCTTTGCCCATGTGAGCTTCGTCCCGGGCCCGAGTCGTTTGCGAATGCCCTCGAGTACAGTCACCGCGTCGGCGGGATGGCTAGCCAAACTCCATGAGCCCAGAATGTCTGGCTTCGAATCAATCGAGAGGTCACGACTAGCGCAACGGACTTGAGCGACCTCTGAAGCGGTAGCAGATTGCCCTCATTCCGAAGAAGCACAGCACTACGCTCTGCGGCGTGGCGCGCGGCCTCACGTTGCGGAGCTGAGACAAGCTCCTCGGCCGATCGCGAGGCCGAAACATAGGGGTGCTCAAATAACCCTAGCCGGTATTTCATTGTCAGGACACGGCGAACGGCCTCATCAAGAGTCGACCCGTTGTACTAACCCTTGTTTCACTGCCGAAGCCAATTCGTCGCGATAGGTGTGTGATGTCATCTCCATATCCACACCTGCATTTACTGCGCGGACAGCTGCGTCCCTCGCACCGTCTGCGAAACCATGTGTCGTGAGGCTCTTTATCGAGTCCCAGTCGCTAACTACAAAACCATCAAACTTCCATTCGTCTCGCAGTACGTCCTGCAGTAGAAAGCGATTTCCTGTCGCCGGCACGCCGTTGAGGTCAACGTAAGCGGACATCAAAGAACCTACCCCCGCGCGGATCGCGGCTTCGAACGGCGGCAGGTAGACGTTCCACAACTGCTCGTCAGAGATGTCCGAGGAGTCGTAGTCGCGCCCGCCTTCGGCCGCGCCATATCCGGCAAAGTGCTTCACACACGCGAGAATGTGGTCCAGGGCTGCCGATGGCGTCGCCTTGAAAGCCTCGCACCTGGGCCGTCGCCATTTGTGAGCCAAGGAATGGATCTTCACCGGCGCCCTCCATGATGCGGCCCCACCGAGGATCACGGGCGATGTCAACCATCGGTGCAAACGTCCAGTTGATCCCAACCGAACTAGCTTCTCTCGCCGCCATGCGCTGGACGGTCTCCACCTCGGCGGGGTCCCATGAAGCTGCCAGCGCCAACGGCACCGGATAGATGGTACGAAAGCCGTGAATCACGTCGAATCCGAAGATCAGAGGGATATGCAGCCTGCCCTTCTCCACCGCAAGATGCTGGAGGCGATTGATCTCCTTGGGATCGGTTATGAACAGGAACGATCCCACCTCGCCCTTCAGAACCAATTCATCGCGGAACTCCTTGTCGGGTGTATTGAGCGCAACTTGGCTCATCTGCCCTATCTTTTCTTCAAGTGTCATTTTATGAATGAGGTCGTCTACAAAACGACTTGCAACGGCCCCGTCAGAGAGTGTGGCTTCCATGCCCGATCCGCTTTGCGCTTCTGCTTTCAGCGGGAGGGATTGTGCTCCGGCATGCGGAAGACAAAGGCAAACCATGCCAAGCCAGCGCAGCACACGTAGCGGGTGATGAAGAGACATGCTTGACATTCCTCGTCCAGTGACCAACCGAATTCTGCAAAGTCAATCCTGGGATTAACTGATTCGCTCGTCTTGCAATTCCAAGCGTCGCTACAACAGATAGCACGTGGCGCCCAGATAGACAAACGTTTGTCTAGCAGGGAGGCGAATGGCCTGTTGGCAAATAGTAGGCGTCCTGAAGAATATAAATTTGTAACGGGTCGGCGTCCTGGCTGCCGAGCTAACTGGTTGAACCATTGATTTTTCTCTTTATGCGCGTCCATTATTGAAAGTGGCGATTTTTTACTAAAACGCATTAGATCAGGGCCTTCACGCCCCTTAGAAAAGTCGATTCTGAGGTTCTACCAATTTTGGCCCAAAATGTTTCTTCAAAAAAAATCTCTCTTTTTTTCCTTCGAAAGAGCTTGACGATCGCTCCTCCATCAGTGCTAAATGGTTGCGCACGTTTTTGTGTAGAAAAAGACAAGCGTTTGTCTTGATAAAAACTTCAAACTTTTGGATAGGCCGAAAGGTTTCGGCTTGAATAGCTTATGGGTTTGAAACGAAATAGACGCAACAAGTCAGGGTAAGCAGCAACAACTTCTGGAGGCAACATGATGAAGCTAAGATGGTCAACCACGGTTACTCGCAGTCCTTCTTTGGGCTGGATTTGCAGTGAACTACGTTCGGGCAGAGCACCAACTCCGGCGACATACGCGGAGTCGTGACCGATTCGACGGGGGCGGCGGTAGCGGGCGTGACTGTGACCGTCCTAAACGTCAACACAGGGGTATCCAAGGTTTACGTCACAAATAGTGACGGCCTCTATGACACGTCTTCGATTGTGGCGGGAACCTATAAAATCACCTTCGCGAAGACTGGATTCTCGGAGTTCATTCGCTCTTCGATTACGTTGAACGCCGAAAACACTACGATCAATGCACAATTGGTTGTCGGCGCCGTGACCGAGCAGGTCGTTGTCAACACTGACGTTCCGCTGCTGAAGACGGAGAACGGAGAGCAGACGTTCACGCTCGAGGCCCAGACCCTGTCGCAGCTTCCGCAGGTTGGACAGGACTGGTCAAGCTTCGATATTTTGATGCCGGGAGCCGCCGGCGCTCCGATGGGCGCACAGGGATCCTTGGGTACGGGTACTTCAAATGGCACCATGCTCGCGGTGAACGGCAATCTGCCATTCAGTACTGTACTTGCGGACGGCGCGGAGACGACCCTGCCGGCCAGCGCAAACTCTGACATCTACACTCAGGAGACGATACAAGAGGTTCAGGTCAGCTCCTCGGCTTTTTCTGCGCAGTATGGCGTTGGCGGTATTCTCTACAATCAGATCACTAAAGGCGGTACCGACCACTTCCACGGTTCGGCATACGAGTATTTTCAGAATGATGCGCTGAATGCGGATAGCTATGATTTCGGCGGGCCGCCGACAAACCTATCTCCGCTATAACAACTTCGGTGGTTCCATCGGCGGTCCGATCCTTAAAGCAGAAGCTCTTCTTCTACTTCAACTTCGACAAGACCATTCAGCACGGAGGCACGGCACCTGCGTTTTATACAGTTCCCACTCCCGCAGTCATGGCCGGAGATTTCACCGGCTTTCCAACTATCTATGACCCGCAAACCACGACGGTTGTGGGTGGTGTGCGTGCAGTCGGACCTCGTTTGCCGCTGAATATAACAACGGCAACAAGATTCCCGCTAGCCGGTTCGATCCCGTCGCCAACGCTATCCAGAATTATTTCCCTGCTTCCAATGCGCCGGGACAAAACGTAAACGGAGTCATCACCAACAATTACGTCTACACTTCGCCCTCTTCGAATCCATTCACCAAATACTTTGGCCGACTTGACTACCAGATCACACCAAACAACCGAATCACGATCACTGAGAGCGAGGGAGACAATCCCGGCGAAAGCTTCGGCGCGGGTATTTGCCCCATCGGCTGTCAAAGTAACGATGTTAGCAAGAATAACGCTCAGGTTTCAGATGTGTGGGTCATCAGTCCGAACATGACGAACGAAGTGCGGTTGGGATATACCAACCAGCTAAACTTCTTCGAACCTTAACGCTCGGCAAGGGATATCCAGGCAAGCTGGGATGGCAGTTTGCCGAATCCGATAACTTCCCGGACATCCAGATCAACGGCTACAACCAGGGGTGCAACGGCAGCACGGTACTGTGCTCTCAATCCAATGCGGTATATAAAGAGCACGTTTACGACCCGTCCGATGTGGTTACCCTTGTCGACAGGAAAGCATATTCTGCACTTCGGTGGCGAGTTCCTGATCTATCCAGAACAACTCCACGGCCTGGGGCAATCTGAATGCCGGAACGATGGGCTACACGGGTGCATACACTCAATCAACTCAGGGCAACAGTTCAACCGGTGCGGCCTATGCTGACTTCCTGCTTGGACAAACGCAGAGATGGAGTGCAAATGAGACGCCGGAATATGGCGGCCGGCTGAAGCTTCCACAGATCTTTGTCCAGGACGATTACAAGGTGCGTCCAAACCTGACCTTGAATCTTGGACTGCGCTATCAGATTCAGACCGGCTGGAGTGAGGTCAAAGGGAATGAAGCCTCGTTCGATCCGACAGTGCAGAACCCGGCGACGGGCACACCCGGCGCCATGTGGTATGGAGTCACCAAAGCGAATGGCCGTACGTCGGATTCAGAACGGTGTCTACAACACCGTTCCTGCCGCGCGTTGGATTCTCTTATCAGCTCGATCCCAATACGGTGATACGGGGCGGATTTGGCATCTATGCCTATAACTGGAGCAATGACACCTATAATGGCGCCTCCGGGCCCGTCATGGGCGGGGCCTTTGGCTCGAAGGGCAATGTAACGGATACTACCAACGGAGTTACCCCAGTCGTGATTCTTTCCGGGACTCGGCTCAAACCTTCCATACATTGCAGCTACTACCGACCCAGTCTGGATATAACGGCTCAGAACGTCAACTATGCCCATTATCATCAGCCGGTAGGCGGTTCTTATCAGTGGAACATCCAGGGTCAGCGTCAGTTGAATAACAATCTGGTGGCCTCTCTGGCCTACGTGGCAAGTCATGGCCACGATCTGCCCTTCCCGGTCGATATCAATCAGGTGCCGGTCAGGCCCACCTTCAGCTCAACGATCAGCAGTTCCGGCCCTATCCGCAGTTTGGGACGATTGCGACGGCCGGAGCTGTGCCTAACGAGAATGCAATTTCGAACTACAACTCGCTGCAGGCCACGATCGAGCAACGCCTGAGCCATGGGCTCAACTTCAACTTCAATTACGTCTGGTCCCACTTCCTGGACGATCTCGACTCTGCTGGTTGGGGAAGCCACTCAGGCACTACGAACTGGCAAAACGCCTACAATCCATCCGCGAACTATGGAAACTCGAACTTCGATGTCAGAAATGCATTCAAGGGCTTTGTTCTTTATCAACTGCCCTTTGGTCGCGGCAGGCAGTTCCTAAACAACAACGCGCTGCTCGATGCAGTTATCGGCGGCTGGCAGGTTTCAGACACGGCTCATTGTTCAGAGCGGTCAACCCTTTACTGCGGTGATGAGCAACGGTACCAACTCGTACTCGCTGGCGGCAGCGACTTCGCCTGGTATCCGAATGTCATCGGGAACCCGAAGCTTGCGAATCGCGGAATCAATCAATGGTTCAATGAGGCCGCCTTTGCTGTTCCGGCTCGCGGGAACCTTTGGCAACGAGGGGCGGAATCAACTAACCGGGCCTGGCTGACCACGATCAACCTGTCCTTGGTAAGACATTTTCACATCTGGGAGCAGGTTAAGTTGCAGATTCGTGCTGATGCGGACAATTTATTCAACCATCCGAGCTTTGGATTGCCCAACGCTTACCGTGTGCCCGTCGGCGCCCCACAGGTGGATCGCCGCCTGCTGGTTGCACCGCGTTCAACGGTGCGATTGCGACCGGTTCCTCGACTATCAACAGGTGTGGCTGTTCCGCAGTCGCACGATGCAGCTCATGGCGCGGTTCATCTTCTGATTTTCCTTCAACTCCGGGGATGGCGGCTATGGCCGCCATCCCCGGTTCATTTAAGATGGTTACCTGTGTTCTCCTCTCTTGTCATTCGCGGGTCTTTTCTCCAGATCAAGCTGATATTTCGAGTTGCGACTGTTGCTGTCCAGATTGGGGCAGGATGCGTAGCTCCTATCTTCGCTGCGCAGGCAACCAACACAACGCAGGCACATGAGCGCAAGGCGCAGGAGTATGTAAACCAGAAGCAGCCCAAGCTCGCCATTCCCGAGTTCAAAGCTGTGCTGGCGGCCGATCCAAACAACCTGAACGCTCTGGCGAATCTCGGGGTTCTGCTCTACTTCGAACAAGATTACGCCGAGGCCGCGCCGTACCTCAAGCAAGCCGTTGCGAAAAGACCGGCCTAAGCAAGATTCGGGCGCTCCTGGGACTGGCCGAAAAATCGCTCGGGAAGACCGCAGAGGCTAGAGCTGATCTCGAAGCGTCCGTGCCTCAGTTGGCTGAGCCAGCGATTCGCGTGCAAGCGGGTTTGGCGTTGATCGAGATCTATGCCGCGACCCAGGAGTTGGACAAAGCTGCGGCCGTTGTGACGCTTCTGAAGCAGGTGGCGCCCACCGATCCTCATGTTCTTTACACCGCGTACCGGATCTACTCGGACCTTGCGGGAGAGGCGATGTTGGATCTTTCGGTCGTGGCGCCCGAGTCGGGACAGATGCACCAAGCCATGGCACATGAGCTATATCGAGCACGCGATCCCGAGGGGACGATTGCGAACCTCCGGAAGGCGGTGGCAGCAGATCCCAATCTGCCGGGAATTCACTTCGAGTTGGCGGAGGCATTGCGTAACTCTCCTGACCCGAAGGTCCGAGATGAGGCCGAACAGGAGTACAAGCTGGCGGTGGTGGCTAACAGTCATGACGCGAAGGCCCTCAGCAAGCTCGGAGACATTGCGGTCGATAAGAACGATCTTGATGGAGCAGCGAAGTTTTATCAGCAGGCACTGGCCGTTGCTCCGAGCGATGCGGACGCTTCGATTGGACTGGCGCATGTGTACACGGAGAGAGGTCAGGCTGAGGCGGCACTACCCCTGCTTGAGGGCGTGATAGCGACCGATCCAACAAACGTTCTGGCGCACTTTCGTCTAAGCAGTGCGTACCGACAATTGAAGCGCCCGGAAGACGCCAAACGTGAACTTGAAATGTATCAAAAGTACAAAGAGATCAGAGAGAAGATGAGGGCGATATATAAAGAAATGCGACAACAGGGTCCGCAGAGCGATTCGGATAAAGAGAAGTAGATGGCAAGTATGAGGACTAAGGCAAGACGCTGCTTGAGCAGTTTTCGTGTGCTCTGCCTCACGTCGATTTTTATAGCTGCAGCAGCGCTGACCTATTGTGAGGCCCTCGCGCAAGGGAGAGCCGAGAAGCCGTTGCCGGTGCCGCAACTTATTGACATTACGGCATCTACAGGCATCCATTTCGAGCATCTTTCCAGCCCGGAGCAGAAATTTATCGTAGAGTCGATGAGCGGTGGTGTGGCGCTGATTGACTACGACGGAGATGGCTGGCTCGACATCTACTTTACAGGCGCGCCGAGTGTTGCCATGCAACTGGATGGAAAGAAGGCCCGCGGCGCCCTGTATCACAACAATCATGACGGAACATTCACGGACGTTACGGACAAGGCCGGCGTGGCCTCTCCATGTTGGGCGATGGGCGTAGCCGTCGGCGATTACAACAACGACGGCAGGCCGGATTTGGTGGTGAGCTGCTTTGGCGGGGTCGTACTGTATCGCAACAACGGAGACGGGCCTTTACCGACGTCACGAAGGCGGCCCATCTCGACAAAGATGTAGGGTGGGCGACGGGTGTTGCTTTCGGCGATTACGACGGCGATGGCAACTCCGATCTCTTTGTGGCCCATTATGTCGATCTCGACCTGCATGACTTGCCGACGTTCGGTTCCGCAAAGACCTGCGAATATCATGAAATTGCCGTGCAGTGCGGCCCGCGGGGTCTGAAGGGTTCGCCAGACGCGCTGTATCACAACAATGGCGACGGGACATTCACTGACGTAGCGAAGCAGGCGGGCGTCGACGACGCGAATCACTACTTTGGACTGGGAGCGGTGTGGTCAGACTTCGATAACGACGGCAAGTTGGATCTTTTTGTTGCTAATGACGGAGAACCAAACTACCTGTACCACAACGAAGGCAACGGACGGTTCAAGGAAATCGGCTACGACGCCGGCATTGCGGTGAGCGAAGATGGTGTGGAGCAGGCAAATATGGGCCTCGCGCTGGGCGATTACATGAACGATGGCCTGATGAGTATTGCCATCTCGCACTTCAGCGACGAGTATGCTGTGCTCTACCGCAACGACGGAGGGCTGAGTTTTTCGGATGTGTCGCGGAAGGCCGGAATCGCAAGAGAAAGTGTACCTTTTGTGGGGTGGGGCGATGCATTTATTGATCTGGACAATACGGGGTGGCAGGACCTGGTTCTAGTTAACGGCCATGTGTATCCGCAGGTGGACAGCGTCAAGATCGGAAGCGCATACAGAGAACCAAAGTTGGTGTATCAGAACCAGAGGGACGGGCAGCTTTCGCGAGGTGGGTGCACTCACCGGCACAGCAGCGAAAGTTCCCCAGGTGAGTCGAGGGCTGGCAGTGGGCGATCTCTTCAATCGCGGCAGGCTCGATATCGTCATCGAGAACCTTACTGGAGGCCCGATGATTCTGGAGGCAAAGAGTAATCCGGCAAACCACTGGGTGAGCTTCGAGTTGGAGGGGGGCGTGACGAACAAGCTTGCACTAAACGCGCGCGTTTTTGTGACCACCGGAAAGATGAAGCAGATGGCAGAGGTCAGGAGCGGAGGAAGCTACTTGTCACAAAGTGATCTGCGGTTGCACTTTGGGCTGGGTGAGGTCGCACGAATCGACAGAGTGGAGGTGCAGTGGCCGAACGGAAAGACCCAGGTCTTTGAAGGGGTGACCGCCGATCGTTTTTATCATTTGAAACAGGATGGAATCTTGACGACAATCGATTACACGAAGCACGTGGGTCCTACTCCCTGATTGAAGCGCCTTACGGTAACTTCGAGCCGATATCCGATTGGCAATCAACCGAGTGGCCACAAAAAGTGAATCAAGATGAACGCCCTCTTGCGGGCATCGGGTTCGTGCCACGACCAGAAAGTTTTCGGGTGCTCTCCGACGATCGGAAAAATTAGACGGCGACACCGATCTTTTGCTCGAGATAGGTCTTGCTGATGATGGCAGACTCCTTAGGCGTTCTCGATTTATCAGGGACCCGATCGAGTTCGACGACGGCCCAGCCGTGGAACTTGACTTTGTCCAGTGCGGCAAAAACCAAGGGAAGATCGACGCGTCCGCGACCGAGCTCCACGAACTCAAAAGGATATCTTGCGTTGGGCGGATCGGCAGGAATGTCGCGGACGTCCTTGAGGTGCAGGAAGAGAAGGCGGTCGTGATATTTTTCGATCGCCTTGGCCGGGTCGCCCCCGCCCGCGACGAGATGGGCGGTATCAAGCTCAAGCTTGACGTACCTGGGATCGGAATATTCGAGGATGCGATCCAGATTCGCCGGATTCTGGCTGAGAGTGTTGAGGTGATTGTGGTAACCGAGCGGAATTCCCAGGGTCCGCAGTTCGTTTGCCCAGTTCGGTAAGAAGGCCCCCAAGGCGTTTGCACTCATCAGGCGTGGCTGAACGCGGATAGGTCTTCAGAACATCAAGCACCTGAAGATACAGACCGCCTGAATCCTTCAGGAACTGAGCATTCGCGAGGTGTTTCGCGATCTGTTCGGCCTGTGGCCCATCAAGGGAGACATCGCCACTGGAAAGGGCCACAAAGGTGAGCTTGTGCTGGGCCAGGAGCTCTTTCAATTCTGCGGCTTTGAAATCTGTGACGGCATTGGCACGAAACTGAATCCCGGGAAATCCGACCGCGGCGATATCGTCGATCGCCTGCCGCTCATCGCTGCCCCAGGTCATGGCGGTGTAACCAAAGCGAATGCCCGTGTGAGCGATCGACCGCAGCGAAAGAGGGCAGCGTCGTCACGGCCGCGGCTGCCCCAACACCTGCAAGAAAGGTACGTCGTGTGAAATGTGAATTCATAGATGGGGTGCTTCCTAATAGAGAGTGTCTTCAAGATTTGTTTAGTCGCTGGGGTAACGAGTGGCCTAACAACCACGTGCAGAGATTATCTTTCGTCAAAAGCCATTGGAAGAATAGCATTGTCATCTTCAAGTGAAATGCCCTAGGAGTATCGGAAGAGTGCCTTGAAGCCGAAATCCATATGTTGCTGGATGTGGCAATGAAACAGGGTGAGACCGGGTTGGTTCGCAGTGAAGTCGACGCTGGCGCGTCCGTAATACGGGACGACGACAGTGTCTTTGATGATGCCGGAGGTCTTGATGCCATTGATCTCGGTGAGTTCGAGCAGATGACGATGCAGATGCATGGGATGGGCGTCGTCGGTGCGGTTGCGGAAGACGAGGCGGTAGCGCGCCCCCTGCTGGAGGACGAATTCCTGCTCGTGAGGGTATGGTTTGCCGTTTACCAGCCAGGTGTTGAATTTGCCTGAACCGCCGGGGACCTTTTCGAAGATCATGTCGATAGTGTGGTCGGGGTTCGGGTTGGCCGAGTGCCATCGGCGGCGCCGAAGACCGTGTAGTCCCAGCGTAGGGTGAAAGGTTTGAGCCACTGGGGCTGGCGGTGTTGGTTGGCATACTCAAGGACGATGCCAAGGCCGGCAGCGCGGATGGGGTCTTCGGTCGCGCCAAGGATCCAGACTCCCGGATGGCTCCATCTCGACTACGGCGTCGATGCGCTCGCCCGCGCCAAGGAAGAGAGTTTCGACCGATTGGGGCAAGGGGACTGGATTGCCGTCGAGCGCGATGACCTTGAATTTGTGACCGGGAAGCGCAATGCGGCGGTTCTCGATGGCGCTCGCATTGAGGAGGTGAAAAAGGACACGCTGACCTTCCTTGACGCGGATGGGTTCGCCCGCGCCAAGGGACTTATCGTTAATGGAGTAAGTATTCGAGTTGACCTCAAGGCCGTTGGGATCGGTGTTGAGGACAGCGGGCCTTTCGAGCTGTGGATCGTTCTGGCCCTCCTCGTCGGTGTCCTCCATATTGCTGGTGAAGAAGGGCTCCCAATCGCGGAGGGCGAGGAAAATCTCCTGGTCGTACTGGCCGGGGTCGTTGCCCGAGTCGATATAAAGAAACCCGAACTGGCCGGTGTAGGAGCCTCTATGCAGGTCGGAATAGGCCATGGCGTGGGAGTGGTACCAGCGGGAGCCGGCGGGACGCGGTGTGAACTGATAGCGGCGGCGGCCCTGTGGCGGGGTGAAGGGTGTAGCTTCCTCTTCAACCCCGTCGACTTCGGCAGGGACAAGCAGGCCGTGCCAATGCACGAGCTCGGGAACGTCAGTATTGTTGATCACGTCGACGGTGATTGGTTTGCCCTCGCGCATGCGGAGTATGGGGCCAGGTGAGACGCCGTCGTAGCCGACGGTGCTAAGGATGCGCTCGGGCGAGAGCTCCACGGTTACGGGAGCGATGCGGAGGGTGTAGTCGGCCTTGCCCTCAGGCAGACCGGTTGGGTTCTTTTGAGTGGGCGACGGCATTTGACCGGACATTTGGCCGGGCAGGAGTCTGGCTGTAGCTGCCTGGGCAAGCGTAAGGCTGCCGAACTTCATGAAGTCACGCCGCTGCAAGAACCGGGTCTCCTGATGCGTTGGATGCGCACCTGCGCCATGTGCTGACGAGATACTCTCACGCAGCGGCCGGCCTTACAAGCTGGGGGAGGATGGGGTTAGTGGATGAGTCCCGTTGAAGAGAACGTTTCGATTTGTGACAAATCGCCCGTCTCCGCGGAAAAGGGGTGCAACAAGGTACCTGCGGGCTTCGTCTATAGAAGCAACATGCAGTTGAACGGAAGCTTGGCGGGAGAACGCAGGCAAATCTGATATTCTCGCGCCTACCAGAGGGGTTCGCTGATGAAGCTCCTGCAGGCAATGACGGTCGGCTCGATCGCTGCGGTTTTCTGCACCACTTTGGTTGCATACCAGCGAACGGCGGACTGGGGCTATCAGCCTGAGCAAAGCAATGTAAAGGCTGAGTTTGCGTGGTCGCGGCTGAGCTACAACTCCAATCTGGGTAGCAGCAGGTACGGGGGGTACGGCTACGGGCGGTGGGCGACGTGGTCTCGGGACTATCCGAAGGCCGACCGCCAGTTTCTGATCGCACTCAACCGGCTGACCCGCATCCAGGGACGGCCGACGGAACAAGTGGTGAATCTGGACACGGACGAAATCTTCAACTATCCGTGGGTCTATGCGGTGCAGGTGGAGACGTGGTCGTTTACCGATGAAGAGGCGAAGCGGCTGCGAGAGTATCTGCTGAAGGGTGGCTTTCTGATGGTAGATGACTTCCACGGGACCGCCGACTGGGAGAACTTCATGACCGGGATGCGGCAGGTCTTTCCGGACCGGCCGGTGGAGGAGCCTCGAGAACAAGGACGAAATCTTCCATGTGTTGTATGACATGGATGATAGGTTCCAGGTGCCGGGCGAGCAGTACATCCGCACCGGCAGGACCTACGAGAAGGACGGCTACGTCGCGAAGTGGCGCGCCATCCGCGATGACCATGGGCGAATCGTGGTCGCGATTTGCCACAACATGCACCTGGGCGATGCGTGGGAGTGGGCGGACGATCCGGAGTATCCGGAGCAGTTTGCTTCCATGGCGTTTCGTGTGGGGCTGAACTATATCGTTTATGGCATGACCCACTGATTCTCTGATTGATTGCTGTTGGAGGACGAGCAGCACCGTTTTTCGAGATGCAGGCCCCAAGGCATGTTTGAATTCCTCTTCAAGTACCCGATACCGGTGTTTACCAAAGGCAGGTTGGTTCTGCTTGGCTCGTGGCCGGGATGGGCGCTGCTACTGCTGGTTCTTGCGTCGGCGGCGGGGCTGGGGTGGCTGATACGGTCGCGACTGTCTGAAGCCGCACCCAAAATCCAGACGTGGCGGGCGGGTGTGGTGTGGCTGCTGCAGTCGCTGTTGGTGACGCTGGTGTTAGTGCTGCTCTGGCAACCGGCAATTACGGTCGCGGAGCTGAAGTCGCAGCAGAACATGATCGCCGTGCTGGTGGACGATTCGCGGAGCATGGCGATTCCAGACAGCGGAGATGACAGGAAGACGACGCGGGAGGCTGCGGCAGTGAACGCCTTGGGCAACGAGCGGAACAGCGGCATACTGGCCGGGCTGCAGCGACGGTTCCAGACTCGCGTGTATCGGCTTGATGGTGGGATCGCTCGCGTCGCGAAGGTGGACGACATGCAGCCAACGGCGGCGGCGACGCACATCAACGACGGGCTGAAGCAGTTGACAGCAGAGACCGCCGACCTGCCGGTGGGCGCGATCGTGCTCCTCAGTGATGGTGCTGAAAATGGTGGTGGCATAGATCTGGATACGATCAGCGCGCTCCGGAACAGGCGGTTGCCGGTGCACACGATCGGTTTCGGCAACCTGTATGCTGCTCACGATGTGGAGATGGACGAAGTCAGCGTTGCGTCGCGTGCGATGGCGGATTCGCGGATGAAGGCGACGGTCACCTTTCATCAGCGTGGTTATGCAGGCCGCAACACCGTGCTCACCGTGAAGGACGGGGACAAGGCGCTGACTTCGAAGGAGATAACGCTGGGCCCGGACGGCGTCATTCAGACGGAGACAGTGTTTTTCAACGGGGGAACTGCGGGGGTGAAGCGCGTGCAGTTTTCGCTGGCGCCCCTGACGGGCGAAGAAAATCTCGCCAACAATGCAATGGCACGACTAGTGAGTGTGAGCGGCGAGAAGCGGCGAATTCTCTACGTGGAGGGCGAGCCGCGATGGGAGTACAAATTTATCCGGCGCGCGGCCGAGGACGACCACGGGATACAAGTGGTGTCGATGTTACGAACGACGGAGAACAAGATCTACCGGCAGGGAATCAGCGATCCGAAGGAACTGGCGGATGGATTTCCGGTGCGGGCGGAGGACCTGTTCGCGTACGACGGAATCATCATCGGGTCCGTCGAGGCGGGCTACTTCACGCCGAAGCAGCAGGAGTTGCTAAGAGAGTTCGTTGATCGGCGAGGTGGCGGAGTGCTGTTTTTGGGCGGACGCTTCGCGTTGGCGGACGGAGGTTGGGGCGCGTCCAGTGTGACAGAGCTGCTGCCAACGTTTTTGCCGAACGCGAAGAACACCTTTCACCGCGACCCGGCTACGGCGCAGCTGACCTCGGCTGGTGCGGACAGCGCAGTAACGCGTCTGTTGGATGATCCTGCAAAGAACGTGGAGCGATGGAAGAAGCTGCCGTACATGATGGACTACCAGAACGCCGGTACTCCGAAGCCGGGTGCGACTGTGTTGGCCGAGATGAACGCAGGCCGGGGCAGGTTCCCTTTACTGGTGACACAGAACTACGGCAGGGGACGGACGGCTGTGATGGCGACATCCGGGACGTGGCGGTGGCAGATGAGTCAGGCGCTGGGTGATCCGACGCACGACCTCTTCTGGCAGCAGCTGCTCCGATGGGTTGCGGCGGACTCTCCCGGGCGAGTAGTGGCGTCGATGCCGACACAGAGGCTGAGGGACGATGGTCGCGTGAGACTAACCGCGACGGTACGGGACAAAGAGTACACGCCTGCACCGGACGCCCGCGTAGTGGCGCACATCATAGGGCCTGAGGGAAGCTCCGCGCTGGTGGACATGACCCCGGTCCCAAATAATGCCGGAACGTTCCAGATGGAGTGGACAGCCGAGAAGCCGGGATCATACGTATCCGAGGTGACCGCAGGGCGTGGTGCCGAGGAACTCGGAAGGGACGTGCTGACCTTCGAACGTACCGACGGCGTGGCGGAGAACTTCCACACAGAGCAGAACCGCGAACTGCTGGAGAAGCTGTCGTCGCAGACCGGCGGGCGTTATTGGAAGGCTGAGGAAGTGGGGCGTCTGCCGAGCGAGATATCTTATTCGGAGGCAGGGATCTCGGTGCGTGACACGAAGGAGCTCTGGAACATGCCCATCGTGTTTCTAGTGCTGCTGGGTTTGATGTCCAGCGAGTGGCTCCTCCGGCGCAAGTGGGGTGTCATATGAAGCTTCTGTTCGGAGCATGCGGACTTCTAATGGTGACGCTCCCAACGCACGCGAGCGTGTACTACGTTACGGTAGCTGGGCTTGGCGGCGAGCCTGACTACGAACAGCGGTTTACAGCCGCGGCGAAGGACCTGGATAAGGTATTCAAGGCATCAAGCGGAGCGCATGTCTACACTCTGACAGGAAGCCAGGCCACGCGGGTGCGGCTGACGGAGACGATTGCGATTGTCGCTCGTGATGCGAAGCCTGAGGACGATTTTGTACTGACACTAATCGGTCATGGATCGTTCGATGGGGTGGAGTACAAGTTCAATCTGGTGGGGCCGGACGTATCGGCGGCAGAGTTGGCGGCAATGTGCGACCGCGTGCCGGCCCGGCGTCAGCTCGTAGTAAATACGACGAGTGCGAGCGGCGGCTCCGTAGTTGCCTTAGAACGGTCAGGCCGCGGCATTATTGCCGCGACGAAGACAGGCACAGAGAAGAACGCGACTGTCTTTGCCCGCTATTGGGTCGAGGCACTTGATGACCCGACCGCGACCAGGACAAGAGCGAATCTATCAGCGCGATGGAGGCGTTTCAATATGCCGACCGAAAGACGGCGGCGTTCTACGAATCGCAGAAGCGTCTGGCGACCGAGCACGCAGTGTTCGAGGATACCGGGCACGGCGATGCAGTGCGGGCAGGTGCGGCGCAAGGCAGAGAGGGAGCTTTGCTTTCTAGTTTGATCGTCGTGCGCATCGGTGCGAGCCAGGCGGCGATGAATGATCCTGCGAAGCGCGACCTACTGGCAAAGAAGGAGGAGCTGGAGCAGCAGATCGATGCGTTGAAGTACCAGAAAGCAGCCATGGAACCGGGAGAGTACAAGAAGCAACTGACGGCCGCACTATTGCAGTTGGCGACGGTGCAGGGAGAACTCGAGAAGTGACTTCGCTCAACAGACGCGTCGCTGTGCTTGCGTTGGCCTTGGCCGGCACGGGATGGTGCTGGGCCGCGCCTGCTTCCACTACTCCCGAAAATTGCAATGCCCTGCGTAAGCATGGAAGGTCCGTGGAAGCGACTACGTGCTACGAAGTGTTGAGCCGAAGCGGAGACGCCTATCTGCGCGCCGAGGGGTTCTGGGGGCTCGCGCAGTATGATCAGGCGAACGAGATGTTCCGCGTGGCCGTTGCGCAGCCTGGAAGCAAACCGATCTATCGAGTACGTTGGGGCTTGCTGCTGCACGAGCGATTCAACAACAAAGAAGCCGTCGATCTGTTCAACGAGGCGCTGCAGCGGGACCCTGCAAACGCGCAGGCGTATCTGGGATTGGCCCTGGTCAGTGCGGCCGGATTCGACAGCAACGCCGGTGAATACGCGGCAAAGGCACTCGCGCTGGATCCGAAGTTGGTGGAGGCGCATGAGCTAATGGCAAACCTCGCGCTGGAGGACGCGAAGACGCAACAAGCGCTGGCCGAGGCGGACAAGGCAATTGCGCTTTCGAACGAGGCCCTGGAGGCGATGGCGGTTAGGGCCGCAGTGGAGGTGCTGGCAGACCGCACCGCGGAATCAGACGCGTGGTTTGCGAAGATCCGCGCGGTGAATCCTTCGTACGGCGAGGGATACGCGCTAGTCGGACACCATCTTGTGCTCCACATGCGATACGAAGACGGGGTGACCTACTATCGCAAAGCGATCGAGGCCGATCCGAAGTTGTGGTCAGCGCGTTCGCAGTTGGGCATCAACCTGATGCGGCTTGGTCAGGAAGAGGAGCCGCTGCGGCAGTTGGAGATGAGCTACAACAACGGCCAGCGCGATGCTGCAACGGTGAACAGCCTGAGGCTCCTGGACAGCTACAAGAACTTCGTCATCTATCGCGACGATACGACAATTTTGAAGCTGCGCAAGAATGAGGCGGAGCTGCTTCGGCCGTACTTCGAGGCCGAGCTGCACAAAGCCATGGCGACGTACGAGAAGAAGTACAAGATGAAACTGCCAGGGCCGGTGCAGGTGGAAGTGTATCCCGACCATGAAGATTTTGCAGTCCGTACGATGGGGATGCCCGGACTGGGCGCGCTTGGCGTGACCTTCGGCGAAGTCGTCGCAATGGACAGCCCATCGGCGCGCAAGCCGGGAGACTTCAACTGGGGCGCCACACTGTGGCATGAGATGAGCCACGTGTACATCCTCTCCGCGACGAACCATCGTGTGCCGCGCTGGTTTACCGAAGGACTGGCCGTCCATGAGGAAGGTGAGGCGTCGCCTGAGTGGAGCGACCGGCTGACGCCCGAGATACTGCTTGCGATACGCGATAAGAAACTGCTGCCGGTGGCGCAGATGGACCAGGGTTTCATCTTCCCGGAGTATCCATCACAAGTCGTCGTCTCGTATTTTCAAGCAGGAAGCATCTGCGACTACATCAACGAGCGATGGGGCGATGACAAACTCCTGGAGATGGTGCGCTCCTTCGCGAAGCTGCAAACGACGCCTGAGGTCATCCAGAACGATCTGCAGATGTCGCCCGAGGATTTCGACAAGGCCTACATCGCCTGGCTCCAGAAGCACGTGGGAAAGACCGCAGCCGACTTTGACGCCTGGGCCAAGGGGCTTAAAGATCTGGCCGGAATGGCCAAAGCAGACCATGATGGCGTAGTAAAGGCAGCTCCGGAGGAGCTGCGACGTTATCCGCAGTATGTCGGGGACGCGAACGCCTACGAGTTTCTTGCGGACGCACAATTGGCCAAGGGTGACAAGCAGGGCGCAATGGTGACGCTGACGGAATACCAAAAGATGGGCGGTCAAAGTCCCGAGACGCTCTCGCAATTGGCGTCGCTCCAAGAAGAGCTGGGTCACGCAAAGGAGGCCGCGGCGACACTGGATCGAATCAACTATATCTATCCGGAGTCTGAAGGACTGCACCGTCATCTTGGCGAACTATGGCTCGCGCAAGGCAACTATGCAGGTGCCGTTCGCGAGTACACGGCTGTGTTGGCGCTGAAGCCGCTCGACAAGGCGTCGGCCGAGTTCGAATTGGCGCAGGCCTACTTTGCAGCGGGAGAGAAGGACAAAGCGGAGGAAAGCGTATTGCTTGCGTTGGAGACTGCACCGGGATTTCGTCCTGCGCAGAAGTTGCTGTTGCAGATCAAGTCGGCAGAGAGCAAAGAGACGAACAAGCCTGACAAACCTAATTAGAGAGGGACCTCAATCGATGGAGACCACTGTTGAACTGAATACAGACGCGGCCCAACTGCAGCAGCGCATTGAACGCTTTCAGGCGGTCCGCGACGGCATCCTTTCCCAGGTGCGACAAGTAATCGTCGGACAGGATGAGGTGCTGGACCAAATACTCCTCGCCCTGTTTGTTGGCGGTCACTGTCTCATCACCGGAATGCCGGGAACGGCAAAGACGCTGATGGTTCGCACTATTGCGGAGACGCTGGGACTGACCTTTCGACGCATCCAGTTCACGCCGGACCTGATGCCCTCCGACATCACGGGCACGGACATTATTGAAGAGGACGTGACGACGGGACACAGGAAGTGGACCTTTGTCGAGGGGCCGATCTTTGGCAACGTAGTCCTGGCCGATGAGATCAATCGAACTCCGCCGAAGACGCAGGCGGCGATGCTGGAGGCGATGCAGGAGCGATCGTGCACGGTGAGGGGACACATCTACAAGTTGCCGTCACCGTTCTTTGTGCTGGCGACCCAGAACCCCATTGAGCTGGAGGGAACGTATCCACTCCCGGAGGCCCAGCTGGACCGATTCCTGTTCAATACGCTCCTCGACTACCTGAGCGCGAGCGATGAGCTAAAGGTGGTCGATCTAACAACGGCGACCAAGGTGGTCAAAGTAAGCGCAGTGACAAGTGCGGATGAGCTGCTTGAATTCCAGCAGCTAGTGCGCATGGTCCCGATTGGCGAATCATTGGCGCGATATGTCGTGAACCTCGTGCGAGCAACGCGGCACAAGAACGACAACGCGCCGGATTTTGTGAAGAAATATGTGAACTATGGAGGGAGTATTCGTGCTGCGCAGTTCATTGTGCTTGCGGCGAAGGCAAGGGCCCTCTCTCGACGACGCTACCACGTGACTTACGACGACATCACGGCGCTCGTGCTCCCTGTGCTGCGGCATCGCATCTTGCTGAACTTCCATGCCGAGTCGGAGCGCATTGATACGGATGAAATCTTGCATCGGCTGCTGGCGTATTTGCCGCCGCCGAAGGAGGTGTAAGGTGCAACGCTTTCTCGATCCCTCGGTGCTGGCCGGCATCTCCGGCCTGGATCTGATTGCAAAGACGGTGGTGGACGGCTTTGTCGCGGGACTCCACCGCTCGCCGGACTTTGGCTTCAGTCAGGAGTTCGCGGAGTATCGCGCATATGCGCCGGGTGACGACTTGCGGCACGTGGACTGGAACCTGTTTGCGCGAACAGAGCGTTGTTATTTGAA
Source organism: uncultured Acidobacteriaceae bacterium (assembly GCA_963774835.1). Lineage (GTDB taxonomy): Bacteria > Acidobacteriota > Terriglobia > Terriglobales > Acidobacteriaceae > Edaphobacter. The sequence continues at coordinate 663,038 of CAVZGS010000005.1, read as the reverse complement.
GCGGTACCGAGGCGAAACCAACAGCCAGCTGACAATTCTTCTGGATGCGAGCAATTCGATGAACTACAGCTCGCATTCTGTTTCGAAGATGGACTACGCGCGCTATACAGCCGCGTCCCTTTTCTATCTCGCGATCCACAATCAGCGCGATCCGGCGGGACTGATCGTATTCGACGACGAGGTGCGGAACTACATACGGCCGTCGACGCGACAGGGTCAGTTGCACCGTTTGCTGGCTGGACTGGAGCAGGCGGAGCCGCGGGCGCGCACCGATTTCGCGAAGCCGCTGGCCCACTTTCAGGAGTTCCTGCGCAGGCGAGGGATGGTCGTGATGATCTCGGACTTTTATGAGTCGCCGGAGAAGATAGTCAAGACAATCGAGCCGCTACGTTTTCATGGCAGCGAGGTAGTGCTGTTCCACGTGCTGGATCCGAAGGAGATTCGGCCAGAGCTGCGCGGAGCCTTCCATTCTTGTCGATTTAGAGACAGATCAGCGGCTGGAGGTAGTTCCTGAATACGTGAAGGGCGAGTATCGCAAAAAGATTGATGGGCACCTGCAACAGATGCAGGAGAGAGCCCGCGCCGCGGGGCTGGACTATCACCTTCTGGTCACCGACCGGCCGCTGGATGCCGCGTTGAGCGAATATCTATTCCTTCGCCCGGGAGGGAGATGATGGGATTTTTTGCCCCATGGTTTCTCGCGGCCCTGGCGGCGGTGGGCTTGCCGGTGTACATCCACTTACTGCGTCGTCAAACCACGACACCGAGGCCGGTGAGTTCCCTGATGTTCTTTGAGCGTGGGATCCAAAGTTCGACGCGCCACCGGAGGCTGCGCTATCTGCTGTTGTTTACACTGAGGGCGCTGCTAATACTGCTGTTGGCGCTGGCGTTTGCGCGTCCGTTTCTGCGGCGGTCGTCGGCGGCCGCGAGCGAACGCCTCCTGCTGGTTGCAATCGACAATTCGTTCAGCATGCGCGCAGGGACGCGTCTCGCGGACGCGAAGCAAGATGCATTGGACGTGTTGGCCACGCGGAGACCTTCACAGCATGCACAGGTGATGACACTCGGCGGAGAACTCCAGGTGCTGACTCAGCCGATTACCGACGCGGGTGCGTTGCGTGCAGCAGTCGAGAACATAGAGCCCGGCTATTCTCACGGAAACTTCGGTGAGCTGGGGCGCGGGATGCGGGCGATGGCTGAGACGGTGCCCACACCCCAATCGACCTGCATCTCTTCAGCGATATGCAGACCTCAAACATGCCGGTGAACTTTGCCGATATGGTAATGCCGGGCAATGTTTCGCTGTTATTGCATCCGGTGGCGAAGGCCGTTGTGCCTAATTGGACAGTGGAGAGCATTGACGCTCCGGCACAGTTGGTGGACACGAAGAAGGCGCGGGTGCTGGCGGTGATTGCGGGACACCAGACTCCTGCCGCGACGCGTACGGTATCGCTGGTCATCAACGGAGTAGTCGCTGCGACGCGGAAGGCGCAGGTGCCGGCGGATGGGCGGGCAACGGTGTCGTTCGAGTCGCTCGAAGTGCCGTACGGGGCGAGCCGATGTGAGGTGAGAATCGATCCCGCGGACGGATTTCCAGCAGACGATACGAGCAGCTTTGCCGTGAGGCGGGCGGACCCTGAGCGAGTTCTGTTCGTGCATCAGGCGGGAGATTCACGGTCACCTCTTTACTTTGGTGCGGCCCTTGCGGCGGCTGCGCAGGCGTCGTTTGTGCTGCAGCCCATCATCGTTGGCCAGGCAGCGGACGTCGATCCGACAAAATACGCCTTCGTAGTGCTCTCGGATGTGGCGTCAGTCCCCTCGCTTCTTGAGAACAACCTGTTGCGGTATGTCCAGAACGGCGGCAGTGTACTGATCGCCGCAGGAACGTCGGAATCCCATCGTCAGCGAATTCCGGTGTACGGGGAAAGTGTCGTGGATGCGCACTTCTACTCGGGGGTTGGGAGTTTCTCAACCGTCGGACAGACGGACCCATCGCATCCTGCAATGAAGGACTCGGCTGGATGGTCAGATGCGAAGTTCTATTACGCGTCGGTAGTTGATGTGGGGCACACACGGGTGGTCGCCCGGCTGTCCGATGGGACTCCTCTGCTTCTGGATAAACAAATCGGCCAAGGGCACGTGCTTTTATTTACGTCGGGATTCGATAACGTGACGAATGACCTGCCGCTGCATCCCGCGTTCGTGCCGTTTGTCGACCAGTCGGCGCGTTATCTTTCCAGCTCGGAACAGCTGAGCGGAGCCCGGGTGGTGGACTCATTTGTTCAGCTGCGAAGCGTGACGAATGAAGCAAGCAGTCAGGCAGGGAGCCAGGGCGCAACGGTCGAAGTTACAGGGCCCGATGGGCGGCGACCTCTGTCGTTGCAGGAAGAGGCCACCGCGCAGTCCTTTAAACTGACCCACGCGGGCTTTTACCAGATACGATTCGCGAATGGTCGGGACGCGCTGATTGCTGTCAATCCAGACCGGCGCGAGTCCGGGCTGGAGTTGGTTCCAGAGGACGTTCTGCGACTTTGGAGCGGGGCCGGTGGAACCGACGCGGCTGCGACCCAGGGCAATAGCGCAACGGCCGCGGAGGAAAGAAAGGGCGCCTACAACCTCTGGTGGTGGCTTATGCTTGTAATACTGATCGCGGCGGTGGCAGAGTCGGTGGTTGCCAGCCGCTACCTGGGCACGCAGCGGGAGGAAGTATGAGCAGGCGGGAGCAGCTCAACCTCTACATCGGGCAGGTGCAGCAGCGATTACGGCTGGATGCTGGAGTGCGAGGTGCGGCCGTGGTGGCCGCGGTGGCCCTCGTGGCGACAGTTCTCCTCACGCTGGTTCTGAATGCCTATGCGTTTCCTGAGCACGGGCTGACGCCTGCGAGATTGGTGTTGGTGGCTTTAGTGGCCGCGGCCGCGGGGTTTGGACTCGCTCTGCCGTGGCTAAAGCTCAACCGGCGTCGTTCGATCCACCGCGCGGAGGCAGCGTTTCCTGAGCTCGATCAGCGACTTGTGACCTTCTCCGAGCGAGAGCAGTCCGGAGATCCATTCATCGAACTGCTCGCCGCTGACACGCTGGCGGTAGCGGGAGACGCTCGTCCGGCGCGATTGGTGCCGCAGGGCCGGCTGGTCGCTATGTTGTGCGCAGTCGTGGTTTGCGCTGTTGTATTGATGTGGATGATCGCGGCAGGGCCGGGTTATCTGGGATATGGTGCTTCCTTGCTGTGGACTGGACAGAAGAAAAATGCCGCTCCATTGTATGAAATTCGCGTGACGCCAGGAGACGCAGCCGTACGGCGCAACAGCGACCAGCTTGTGACTGCGCAGGTAATCGGACTCGAGACGAACAAGGTCAATCTCTATGCGCGATACCAAAGTACGTCGAAGTGGGAGCCGGTGGCTATGCAGCAGCAGGAAGGTCACCTGGGATTTCAGTTTCTCTTTGTCGGCCTGCCGGAGAGCGTGGAGTATTACGTTGAGGCCGGCCCTGTTCGCTCGAAGCACTTCAACTTCCGCGTCGTCGATCTGCCTGCAGTCAAGCAGATCCAGGTGGTCTATCACTACCCGAAGTGGACCGGGTTGCAGCAGGTCTCCGAGGAGCATGGTGGTGACCTGCGTGCCCTTGAGGGTACAGACGCAGAACTGACCGTGTTGATGGACGCGCCATTGAAGGACGGCGTGTTGGTTATGGACAACGGCCAGCCGCTGCACCTTACAGGAGGCGAAGGCAATCGCTACCGCGGCACCATCCACATGGAGAAGGACGGTGCGTACCATGTGGCAGCAATAGATCAGGGACAGCAGGTGCGTCTCTCCGAGGACTACTTCATCTCTACCAGCAAGGCGAACCCGCCCGATATTGCGATCGACCGACCGGCGCAGGACTATCGCGCGAGTCCCATTGAAGAGGTCACCATAGGGGTAAGGGCAGGCGCAGAGTTCGGGTTGAATCACGTTAGCCTTCACTACTCCGTGAACGGCGGCCCGGAGCAGACAGTAAATCTGCTCACGGATACCGGGGCCAAAAACTTCAACGGCAAGACGATGTTGAGTCTGGAAGACTTCAAGCTCGCGCCCGGAGACGTAGTGAGCCTGTACGCCACGGCAAGAGACGCGCATACAGAGTCGCGCACCGACATCAGCTTCATCCAGACGGACCCCTTCGAGCGGGAGTTCACGCAGTCGCAGCAAATTGGCGGCGGTGGTGGGGGAGGCGGTGGCCAGGGACAGGGCAACCAGACCGACATCTCACGCAGGGAGAAGGAGCTGATTGCGGCAACCTGGAAGCAGCAGAACGACAAGACGTCCTCGCCTCAGCAGGCCGCCGACGTAGGCAAGGCCGCTCTCCGAGGCGCAGACGAAGCTAAGAGAACAAGTGCTGGCACTCTCAGGCAGGATGCAAAGCAGAGACCTCGCTGAAGCGAACGAGGAGTTCAACAGCTTCGAAAAAGATATGCAGGTAGCCGCAGCTGCAATGGTTCCCTCAGCAGACAAGCTGAAGCAGCAGGCGTGGCGCGATGCGATGCCGACTGAGCAGAAGGCGCTGCAGGCGTTGTTGCGCGCGGAGGCGACGTTCCGGCAAATCCAGGTCGCGTTTGGTCAGCGAGGTGGCGGCGGCGGTGGAGCGGGAGGTGGCGCAGGACGTGACCTCGCCAGCCTGTTCGATCTCGAGCTCGACACGGAGAAGAACCAGTACGAGACCGCGCAGACCGGCTCGCCCGCAGAAGAGCAAGCGAAGAAAGTGGACGAGGCGCTGGAAAGACTGGATGCGCTCGCGAAACGTCAGGAGGAGTTAGCGCAACAACAGCAGAACAAGGCGCAAACCTTCCAGCAGCGGTGGCAGCAGGAGATGCTGCGTCGCGAGGCCGAGCAGCTGCAGCACGAAATGGAACAGATGCGGGGCCAACAAGGGCAGCAGGGACAACAAGGTGGCCAACAGAGCGCCGACGGGGCCTCGCAACAGGGTACATCTGGACAAGGGAAGCAGGGGCAGTCACAGCGAGCGCAAGGGAACTCACAAGGCGGCTCGGATTCAACAGACGGAGCTGCCGATCCTCGCGTCCAGCAAGCACTGAACCGTCTCCGTGCGGCCAATGAGGAGATGCGTCGCGCGGGTGGTCAACAGGACGGACAACAAAGCTCCGAACAGGCGCGACAGGCCGCACAGCAACTCCGTGATGCAACAAACCTGCTGGGCGGAGCACAGAAAGATCAGGCCTCCACTAAGCTCGACTCGCTCTCGCGAGAGGCAGGGCGGCTGACAAAAGAGGAGAGCGCGCAGGCCGGCCGAATCCAATCGCTGGCGAGCCAGAAGGACGAGGAGAGTGAGCCATCTCCCGAGCAGATGGCCTCACGCGCACAGGATCTTCGCAAATTGTCCGAGGACCGGCCAACGGCTCTCCGACGATCTCTCTCATTTGGAGAAGGGGTTGCGCGACACCGCCCGCGAGCTGGCGCCGAACCAGCCGGACACTTCGTCCAGGCTGCGCGATGCGCTCAGCGAGATGGACCGAGTCCGACCTAAGCAACCGCGTGCAGCGGACAGCGGATTGGTTGCGAAGGGGGATCAATCCAAACTCCAACGGCACCGAAGCTGAGATCGCCTCCGGTCTGAAGAAGTTGAACGATCAGGTGCGTCAGGCGCAGCAGGGCATGGGCACTGGGCGCGACGGTCAGGGCAAAACAAGCCAGGGCGCACAGACGGCTGAGCTGGATCACGTGGATCGGCTGCGCAGCGAGATACAGAGTCTGTCGAACGGCCGAGGACAGCAAGGCCAGCGTCCGGGGCAGGGAACACTGCAGGGTGGACAGCGACCCGGGCAATCCGGACAGACCGGCCAGTCAGGACAACGCGGCCAGGCAGTCCAACCGGGTCAGGGAGGCCAGCGCGGCCAGGCACAAGGCGGACAACAAGGTGATGGCCCACAAGCTGGAGGCCAGCAGGGCAACGGGCAGAGCGGCCGTCAAAACGGGCAGCGCGCGGGGCAAGGTGGCGATCGACGCGACGGTGACAGTGGAGACATAGGCAACGTCGACCCCCGGGGTGGTGGAGGCGGTGTCGTTATCTACAATGTGAACACCGGGAACAATAAGTTCGACCAGGGGCGACGCGCAAACGCTCCCGATAACGCTCCGACGCCCACGGACTCCGAGAGGGCAGCATCCGTCAGGGATTGCAGGAGCTGAACCAGCTTCGCCAGTTGGCGAAGACCGACCCGGCAGCACTCCGCGAAATCCAGGGCCTCGTGAAGGAGATGCAGCAGCTCGACCCGGGCCGTTTTCCCGGCAATCCGGCGATGGTCGAGCAACTGCACACGCAGGTGCTGAACGACGTCGACAAATTGGAGTTGCAATTACGACACAGCGACAACGATCCGCAGCCGGGACAGGTAAGGACGAGCAAGCCGCCCGTCATACCACCTGGCTACCAGGACGCGGTGGCGGAGTACTACCGGAGGCTCGGTAAAGAACAGTAGTCCCGGATTGCTCTGATCAGGTCCAAATAAGGCACGTCAGGCTGGCCACGTAAAGAGGTCGTTCTCATACCAGACAACGCAGCTACACTATCCAAATAGCGAACAGACCTTCGACTTGACCGGAAAGGCCTATGCGTATTCTCGACGTTCGAGAACTAACTCTGCCGATTGCCTCCTCAATCATGCGGCAACTCGCGGAGTAGTCATGATCGCTGACAAGACGGAGCGCCCAGTCTCAACGTCCAGCCACCGCAACTTGCTAGGCCCTCTATGGCTCCAGGTAATGGTCGGCATTCTACTCGGCATCGCAATTGGAGTTCTATCTCCCCACACAGCCGTAGCGCTCAAGCCATTAGGCGATGGCTTTGTGAAGCTAATTCGCATGACGCTCGCCCCGATCATCTTTGCCACCGTCGTCGTTGGCATCGCAAAGATGGGCAATCTCAGGGAAGTAGGACGCGTTGGCGCAAAGGCGCTCATCTACTTCGAAGTAGTCTCTACCTTTGCGTTGCTTCTCGGCCTTGTCGCTGCAAATGTTCTGCAACCGGGCAAAGGAATGAACATTGATGCGGCTACCCTCGATTCGAGTGCAATCTCCAGCTACACGGCCAGCGCGCACGACCTCGGTGTCGTACCGTTTCTCCTGAATATCGTCCCCTCCAGCGTGGGAGAGGCATTCGTAAGCGGCAACGTCCTCCAGATCATCTTGTTTGGAGTCCTCTTCGGGCTCGCCCTCGCTCAGCTCCGGACCACCACCCGGTCTCTGGTAGACATGCTCGACCTAGTCAGTCAAAGGAATGTTCGGCATCGTAAAGTTCGTCATGTATCTCGCGCCCTTGGCCGCGTTAGGGGCCATGGCCTACACCGTCGGACAGTACGGCGTAGCCAGCCTCCTTCAACTCGCAAAATTCACAGCAGAGGTCTGGATCGTTTCAATTCTCTTCGTCGCGATTGTGCTGGGCATCATCGCCCGCATCACAGGATTCAGCCTCCTCCAACTTCTCCGCTATCTCAGCGATGAGCTCCTCATCACCGCTGGGCACGTCCTCCTCGGAGGCCGTCCTGGCCCCCGTCATGTTGAAGCTCCAGGACCTCGGCTGTGCTGAACCAATCGTTGGCATGGTGATGCCCGCAGGCTACACCTTCAATGCGGACGGCACCGCAATCTATCTCAGTATGGGAGCGATCTTCATCGCCCAGGCCACCAACACACACCTCAGCCTGCGCAACCAGATCGTCATCCTTCTGGTCCTGATGCTCACCTCAAAGGGATCGGCTGGAGTCGCCGGTGCAGGCTTCGTGACCCTTGCCGCGACGCTCGCCGCAATGCACCAGATTCCCGTTGCAGGTTTGGTCCTTCTACTCGGTGTAGAGCGGCTAACAAATATAGCTCGCGCGGTCGTCAATGTAATCGGCAGCAGCGTAGCAACGATTGTCGTCGCAAAGTGGGAAGGCGCATTCGACAGCGAGCGCGCCCGCCAAATTCTCTCTAAGGACTAGGTGTATTCTTCGACTCCCAAAAAGTACCGTCAACCTACCAGCTCTTGCCAGCAATCGACGACACGCAGGTCACTACCTCGCCTGCTGCTCTGCGAAGTTTCCGATAAAGGGAAGCTTATAGCGCTCTCCCTTGCTCGCTTTGAAGATCACAAGGATCCAAAGAACCAGAAATCCCAGACCAACTGGCACCATCAGAAGCCACCCAATGATCGGAATCACTGCCAGAATCAGATGCACCGCGAATGCCGCAACTCCCAGAAAGATCGACTGCCAGGAGTGGAACCGCACAAACGAGCTGCGGTTATATGGTTCCATCGCCAAAAAGATAATCGCCGGAATAATAGTGACGTAAGCGATCGTACCGGCAGCAGTATCAGACAGGCCACCTTGGGCGGGCACAGCAGTAGCGCCAGTAGCTGTATTCGCGCCGCAGTTGGGGCAAAAGGTCGAATTGCTCCCCGTCTCGGTATTGCAGGATGGGCAAACCATGGCATCCACTCCTTGGGAACTCAAAGTTGTGGCGGCTTCGCGCCTGGTACTTCTGTCTTGAAGTCGCGGGGCTGGAGGTTTTGGAAGAATGTGGTCATCGATCTCTTCTTCCCCGGTATAGGATCCGCTCACGTCCGGCTTCCTCTCATCAGGGGCCCCTATCAGCCGGTGGCTGATAGCGTAGCATCTTTGGCTGACCCCCTGTAATGCAAAATGTGGACCGGACGCACGTCTCTTCCAAAAATCGCCGAAAACCGTCGAAGAGTCTCGAGTCCTGGCGATCGACACTTCTTCATGCCCCGAGAGTCGGACAGGTACACTGTTCGCACCGCCGTGCCCCACTGGTAAGCCTTACCAACAGGAAAGGCGCGTCATGTCCTGTATATGGAGAAAAGTAACCCATGAACGACCGCCGTTGCCTCAGAACCCTTCTTCTCATCCTCACATTTGTTTCCTCCTCTTTTGCGCTGCTGCACGCAGCCGAGGCCCCGGAGATCGCGCGCTGGGAAAGAGAGGCGGCCAACGTCACCATCGTCCGTGATGACTGGGGCATCGCGCACGTCTACGGCAAGACCGACGCCGACGCGGTCTTCGGAATGGAGTACGCCCAGGCCGAGGACGATTTCAATCGCGTCGAGACCAACTACATCAACGCAATGGGCCGCCTGGCAGAAACCGAGGGCGAATCGAAGATCTACCTTGACCTGCGCATGAAGCTCTTCATTGACCCCGTCGCACTAAAGAGGGAATACACCGAGAGCCCAGTATGGCTGAGGGCGTTGATGGACTCATTCGCCGACGGTCTCAACTTCTACCTCTACAAGCACCCTGAAGTGAAGCCGCGAGTCATCAAGCACTTCGAGCCATGGATGGCCCTCTCCTTCACCGAAGGCAGCATCGGCGGCGACATCGAGCGAGTAAACCTCAAACAGCTCGAAGAGTTTTACAGCAAAGCTCCTGCTGTCCAGGCCGGCATCCACGCCTCTCCACTCGTCCAGACCGCCTACGTCCACGACAGCGACCCTCCTGAGCCCACAGGCTCGAACGGCATGGCCATCGCGCCTTCGAACACCGCCGGCCACCATGCGTTGCTCCTCATCAACCCCCACACCTCCTTCTTCTTCCGTTCCGAGCTGCAGATGGCCAGCGACCAGGGTTTAGATGCCTACGGCGCAGTCACCTGGGGCCAGTTCTTCGTCTATCAGGGCTTCAACGAACACGCTGGCTGGATGCACACCTCAAGCGGCGTCGATGCAGTCGATGAGTATCTCGAAACAGTGGAGAAAAAGGGCGACCGCTTCTTCTACAAGTACGGGAGCGAAGAGCGCCTGCTCATTTCGAAGCAGATCACCGTCCCCTACAGGACCGACCACGGCATGGCCGAAAAGGAGTTCACCGTCTACTTCAGCCACCACGGCCCGATCGTCCGGGAGCAGAACGGCAAGTGGGTCAGTATCCGCCTGATGCAGGAGCCGATCAAGGCGCTGACTCAGTCCTTCTTCCGTACCAAGGCAAAGGACTACAAATCGTTCCGCCAGACCTTGGAGTTCAAAGCAAATTCTTCGAACAACACCATCTTTGCCGACTCCGCTGGCGACATCGCCTACTTCCATGGCGACTTCATCCCGCGCCGAGACCCCACCTTCGACTTCACGAAGCCCGTTGACGGCAGCAATCCAGCAACAGAATGGATGGGCCTTCTTACCGTCGATGAGCTCCCGCAACTCCTGAATCCCAAGAGTGGCTGGCTCTACAACAGCAACAACTGGCCGTGGTCCGGCGCGGGCGAAAGCAGCCTCCGCAAGCAGGACTACCCAGCCTATGTAGAGACCGGCACTGAAACCGCACGCGGCCTCCACGCCATTCGGGTCTTGCAGGACAAGAAGGACTTCACGCTCGACTCTCTGATCGCCGCGGCGTACGACAGCTATCTCCCCTGGTTCGACAAGCCGCTCCCTGCTCTGATCCAGGCATGGGCCGATGCTCCTCTCTCCGATCCGCTGAAGTTCAAACTGGCCGACGAGATCGGACTACTCTATGGCTGGGACCACCGTTGGGGCGTTGACTCTGTACCAACCACCCTCGCAGTGTTCTGGGGCGAGGACATCCGCCGCCACACAGTCGATGACGCCAGGAAAGCAGGAATCTCCGTCGAGGAGTACATCGCCACCAAGGCCCCCCCGCATAGCCTCCTCGAATCGCTCGACGCCGCCTCCGACAGACTCATGGCCGACTTCGGAAGCTGGAAGACCCCCTGGGGTGACATCAATCGCTTCCAGCGTCTCACCGGAGACATCGTCCAGCCCTTCAACGACGCTGCCCCCAGCATTCCCGTCGGCTTCACCTCCTCCCTATGGGGTTCGCTCGCTTCGTTCGGTGCGCGCCCATACCCAGGAACAAAGAAGTGGTACGGCACCAGCGGAAACAGCTTCGTCGCCGTGGTCGAGTTTGGCGAAAAGGTACACGCAAGGGCCGTCACTGCCGGTGGCGAGAGCGGAGATCCGCAGTCCCCACACTTCAACGACCAGGCGAAACGCTACAGCACCGGCGATCTGCGCGAGGTCTACTTCTACCGCTCCGATCTAAAAGACCACACCGAGCGGGAGTACCATCCCGGAAACTGAATCTTCTCGTCGTATCTTCATGGACAACAAGGCAATCACATCACGATCTTCCAGTCTTCAAGAGATCTGCAGGCAGAGCTGGACGACCGTCTCCACGCTCCTGGCCACCCTCCTGGCTTGTGTCGTGCTCCTGCCCTTGCTCGGCCATAAGCCGCTCACCAACTGGGACGAAGGCATCTACGCAGAGATATCGCGCGAGATGCTTTCGCTGGGGCCCCTGGTTCCCCACTGGAACTACCAACCCTGGTTCGAAAAGCCACCGTTGATGCTCTGGATCACCGCCGCCTTCTTCAAAATATTTGGCATCAATGAGTTTTGGGCTCGCGCGGGCTCGGCGCTCTCAGGCGTGGCGATCGTCGCTCTTCTCCACGGATGGCTGACAGGCAGAAAAGACAATCTCGCCGCGTGGCTCAGCACCTTCATCCTCCTCAGCACATTCGGTTTTCTTCACGTCTGCCGTGCCGGTGAAATGGATGTGCTGCTCTCGCTCGGCTGCTGTATCGCGCTCTGCGGACTCACGGCGATCCAGGACAGCAGGCCGAATGGATGGTATCTCTTCTGGGCCGGCGTCGCGATCGCTCTGATGACCAAGGGCGCCGCAAGCATCGTCCTCATCATCGCCGCTCTCGTATATGCTGCGCTCGAACGCTGGAATGGATCTCGGCTTGGCAGGTCGTTCTGGCTGGCGCTGTCGCTCTTCCTGTTGGCTGTCCTTCCCTGGCATCTATATATGTTCCATCTGTTCGGCGCCAGCTTCCTCACCGAATACTTCGGCTTCCATGTCCTCGCACGCGCGACCCATCAGATCGAGGGCCACGTGACTCACTGGTGGTACTACTTCTGGGTGCTTCTGATATCGGCCGCGCCCTTCGTCCTCTTTTACCCCTTTGCGATCGTCGACTCCTTCAGACGCAAGGAGGAGCGCGCCTGGTCTATCTTTGCGCTGGTAGTTGTCGGCTTCTTCACGGTGGTTCAGACCCGTCTGCCACACTACATCGCTCCGGCCTATCCCGCGCTTGCATTGCTTACCTCCGTCTTCCTTGCAGACCGCCTCAGGGTGCTACAACGAAGTCGCCAACAATCTCCAAAGTCATTCTGGACGGCGGTCACGGTACTCGCCACTTCTATTTGCATTGCCAGCGCATTCCTGACGAGCGGCCCCCGCCGACGCCTCCATCAAGCCAAGGTCGGCCCAGACATTGTCTATGCGGAAAAGGAATCGATCCAGCTTCTGCGCGACGTCTTCCGCCAACAACCGTCTGTCCAGGGCCCGCTCCTCGTCTGGTGGGAGGGCAACGAGAGATCCATTGCCACCAGCGTCTTTTACGCGAGACGCCCCGTCCAGCAGATCCAGCTGCAACCGCTCTCTGTCGGGGTCCCCACTGACAAATACCTGTTTCAGCCCGAGACGCTAGACGATGCTCTGGGCTCAGGGCCGCGAATGGTTCCTGCTGGACAAGTATCTTGTCCAGCAGATTCCCAGCAGATACTCCTACAGGCAGATCGCCTCCGGACGGTCGATGGAAGTGGGACTCATCGCAAGACAATAAAACGGCCCGCTTATTTAGCGAGAACCCTCCACGTGCTGTTCCCCGTCTCGTCCGTATCTCTTCTGAGTCTTTCCAATTACTGCTTCCGTCTATGAGAATGACTCGAGACGCAAGTATATGCAGAGAAGTGCGTCGCGACGGCCAGGCGTCTGGTCTTACCACGAGGTTATGCAGCCAGCTCACCCGCTGGTCATCAATTCCACCGCTCCAGATATTTCGACGAAAACGGTTTTCGGTCGCTGAAATTGGCCATTCTTTCACCACTGAAACGATCCATCGCTTCAAGTCATGTAGAATCCACGAGACCAACAACAATCATGATCAAGCTGGCGAAAATACCAAATCTCACAGAGCTTACCTATCGGAGCATTAAGCAGAACCTCCTCGATGGGACATTGGGCGAACTGTCCCGCCTCACCGAGGAGTCTCTTGCGACGCAACTCGGAATCAGCAAATCCCCCGTGCGGGAGGCGCTGAACCGGTTGGAAGCGGAAGGTCTCGTCTGTATCGAACCGCGACGCGGCGCTTACGTTCGTCAGTTCTCCCCCAAGGAGATACGCGACCTGTACGAACTCCGCGAAATCCTTGAAGTCCACGCCATCGATGCGGCCAACATCACGCCCAAGCTCCTCACTGACCTCTCCGCCAGCATCAATCGCACGAAGAAGCACCTCAAGGACGGCAACAAGCTGGAGCACATTGAAGAGGACATGCGGTTCCATGCCATGATCACCGCTGCCACCGGCAATGAAGAGCTTTGTCGTGTCCTTGAAAATGTTCAGCAAAAGACCCTGCTCTGCCGCTCCAAGTCCTATGAGCTTTCTGCGACCACCGCGCCGGTCGCGCACATGAAGATCTACCAGGCATTGAAAAAAGAGACCAGGAAAGAGGCGCGGCTTGCCATGCGGGACCATATTGTCTTTGTCCGCGAACGCCTGCTCGCCTCCTTCAAGACCGCAAGTTGATCTTCTTCGAACTGGCGCAGCCCAACAGCGCCCCTTCTTCCCAAGCCATAATCGGCGAGGTCAACGTAAGCGATAATACCCCTGTGCCCCCCCTCACCCCCTCCCAGTCCGAGGAGTATAAGCAGCGCCAGCAGGCCCGCGAGGCGCAGGTCGAGCGCTTCGAAAAACTGCACCGCCGCTTCGGCAATATTCGTCTTCTAGTAGTCGTCGCGACCCTGATCGCCGCCTGGTTCTCTGTTCACCGAGAGGCATTTTCGTCGTGGTGGCTGCTACTTTCTCTTCTATTGTTCCTCGTGATCGCCGTCCTCCACGCCAAGGTGCTGCGCAAGCGCGCCTGTGCCCAACGTGCCGTCGCCTTCTATCGCAACGGCCTCGCCCGCATTGAAGATCGCTGGATTGGCACGGGGCAAACCGGAGCTCGCATTGACATCCGCTCCAGCCTCTACGCCACCGACCTCGACCTCTTCGGGCAAGGTGGCCTCTTCGAACTCCTCTCCCTCTCCCGCACCCGAATGGGCGAAGACACGTTAGCCGCCTGGCTCCTGTCTCCATCGCCAGTCGCAGAGGTTACGCAGCGCCACGCAGCCGTCGCCGAGCTTAGAAATCATCTCGATCTTCGCGAAGACATTGCCGTTCTCGGCGAGAACCTAAAAGTCGGCATCCACCCAGAGGCGCTCACTCGATGGGCCGAGGCCCCCAATCAACTCACCCACCCCTGGCTTCGCTGGCTCTCTCTCCTGCTAGCCATAGCAGCAGCCGCGGCGGCCATCGTCTGGGCGGAGCTGGGAACAAAGACACCTTTCTTCGCCATCATCATCGTCGAAACCATCATCACTGCGTCCCTGCGAAAGCGCACCGCAGCGGTCTTTCACGCCACCGAGCACGCCCTCGAAGACCTACAACTCCTCTCGTCGCTTCTGGCCCGCCTTGAGCGCGAGCAGTTCGGCTCCCCGCGCCTGCAGGCCCTCAAAACGGAGATATCCTCCCATCATCTCGCTGCCTCACAAGCCATCGCGCGCCTGCGAAACATCGTCGAATACATCCGCTCGCTCGAGAACCCCATCATACGCGGCCTCAACATTCCCCTCATGTACGTGGTCCAGGTCGCCTACGCAGCAGAGGCCTGGCGCAACGCTCATGGCGCCGCAGTCCGCTCATGGCTAAAGGCGATCGGCGAAATCGAAGCTCTTCTCTCCCTCTCCGGTTACAGCTACGAGCACCCCACTGACCCCTTCCCCGAGTTCCTCGAAGGCCCTCCCTGCTTCATTGCCGGGCAGCTCGGTCATCCGCTCATCCCGACCGCAAAATGCGTCCGCAATGACCTCAGCATCTGCGGCGAGACCCGCGTTCTCCTTATCAGCGGCTCGAACATGTCCGGCAAGAGCACCCTCATGCGCGCCGTTGGCATCAACACCGTCCTCGCCATGGCGGGCGCCCCGGTTCGCGCTCGTCGATTGCAATTGACGCCATTACAAATAGGCGCCAGCATTCTCATCAACGACTCACTACAGGAGGGCAGCTCCCGCTTCTACGCCGAGATCACGCGCCTGCGCCACATCTGCGACCTTGCCGAAAGCCATCCTCCGGTCCTGTTCCTGCTGGACGAACTCCTTCAGGGCACAAACTCCAAAGACCGCCTCATCGGGGCCGAAGGTATCGTGCGCGCACTGCTGGCGAACGGCGCCATTGGCCTCATCAGTACCCACGATCTCGCCCTGACCAACATCGGCGATCAAAAAGACGGCCGCCTCCACAACGTCCACCTCCAGGACGAGATCGAAGACGGCAAGATGAAGTTCGACTTCAAGCTGCAAGATGGTGTCGTGACCAAAAGCAATGGCATCGAACTGATGCGGCTCATCGGACTCAAGGTTTAGTGGCCGGCAAAAAGACCTTGCCCCGCACCTCCCCCGTCCTGAGACAATCAGGAACATGAAGGAAACACCTAGGCGCGCTCACGAACCCTGGAAGGCCTTTCAAGCCAGACAGCGCAATCAGGACATCAAGCGCGACGCCGTGTTGCAGACCGCGGCCCACATGTTCCTCGAACAAGGCTATCGCCGTACCTCGATGAGCGAACTGGCAAAGCGTCTCCAGATCACCAAGCCCGCGCTCTACTACTACTTCCGCAACAAGGAAGAGATCCTCGTCGAGTGCTACCGCGCCGGCATCACCCTCATCGAGACCCTCCTCGACAAGGCCCTCGTCAGCCGCGGCACCGGTCTGGACAAGGTCAAGGCCTACATCGAGGCCTACGCCAGATCGGTCGTTCTCCACGACTTCGGCCGCTGCGTCTCCATGCTCGACGAAAACGAGCTGTCCACCGAGACCCGCAAACAGGTGCGTGCCCTCAAGCGCCGCATCGACGCCTCCATTCGCGGCTACATCGAGGAGGGCATCGCCGATAAGTCCATCGCTTCCTGCGACGCCAAGCTCGCCTCCTTCGCCATGTCCGGGGCCATCAACTGGATCGGCACCTGGTACAAACCCGCCGGCTCACTCAGCGGTCTGGAGATTGCCAGCCACTTCACGTACCTGCTCACAGAAGGCCTCAGCGCCCGGCCTTCCATCTCGCGCAAAGGCAGTAAGACCCCGGCAAAACCTGCGAAGGCATCGCGTTGACTTTCTGACCCTACGTTCAGTATTCTTCTCCTCGAAGTAAGGCCTCTCGCTTTTCTTCCCGCCGGGTGGCATCCTTGCTCTTGTCCGGCGCGACCCCTCCGGTTCACGCGCCGGAACGCAAATTAGCCAGCAACGCCGGACGGCGTTGAAGAGTCAAACGACAGGAAGCAAAGGAATGAGTGTGAAGCAATGCGCATACTGACGTTCATTCGCCAGGTCCTCGACGCGGAAGAGAGCGTACACGTTGCCAACAACGCCGTCGCTCTCGAAAACAGCAAGCTCGTCTTGGACACCATGGACGAATACGGCGTCGAGGAGGCCCTCCGCCTTCGCGAAAGCGGCATCGAAGCTGAGATCATCGCCGTCGCCGTCGGCCCCGGCCGCACCCAGGACGCTCTCCGCACCGCCCTCGCCATGGGTGTCGACCGCGCAATCCACGTCGAAACTGACCTCCGCCTCGATGCCATCGCCCTCAGCAAAGTCCTCGCGCAAATCGCCCAGAAAGAAGAAGCGACCTTAATCCTCTCCGGCGGCCAGCAGGCCGACTGGGACAGCCACGCCCTGGGCGCGGCCACCGCAGAACGCCTCAACTGGCCCCAGGCCACTTGGACCAGTGCCCTTGAACTCAAAGGCACCACCCTCACCGGCAAGCACGACGTCGACGAAGGCAGCGAGACCTTCACCCTCGAGCTCCCCGCAGTCATCACTACGCAGCAAGGCCTCAACGAGCCCCGCTACCCCACCCTTCCCAACATCATGAAGTCCAAGAAAAAGGAGCTTCGCAAGGAGCCCTTAGATCAGTTCAACGTAACTCCCAAGGTCAACTTCATCAGCGCAGAGATCCAGGTAAAAAAACGCCTCAACAAGGTCCTCGACGGCAAGGACGTCCCCGCAGCGGCATCGCAATTGGTAGACCTTCTCCGCAACGAAGCAAGGGTGATCGCATGATTCTCATCGTCGTCGAGCACGCCAACGGAAAAGTAAGTAAGAGCACCTGGGAAATGGTCACTGCCGCTCGCGAACTAGGCCGCGAAACCCCGGTCACGGCTCTCGTTCTAGGCAGCGGCGTCGCACCCATCGCCGCGGAGATCGCCAAAGCCGTCGATCAGGTCCTCGTAGCCGACCTACCCGCCCTCGCCCAGTACGACTCCGAACTCTGGTCTGCCGCAGTCGCCCAGATCGCCACCGAAGGCGAAGCCTCCATCGTCCTCATCGGCGGCAGCCGCAGCGGCCGCGAATACAGCCCCCGCGTCGCCATCAAACTCGACGCGCCTCTTTTCGAAGACGTCATCAGCCTCAAGGCCAGCGGCGACAAGCTGACCGCGCAGCATTACACCTACCTGGCCCGAGTCACAGAAACCATCGAAGCCATGGGCCCGATTGCCGTCGTTACCATCAAACCCGGCGCCTTCAACCCCGCCACCCCCCGCACCGAAGCCGCCGAGCAGTTCGACGTCGACCTCACCCTCCCCATCCCGCGCCTCAAAGTCACTGGTAAGACCGCCGAGCGCAGCTCCCGAGTCTCCCTTACCGAAGCCGACATCGTCGTCTCTGGCGGCCGCGGCGTTGGCAGCGCCGAAGGCTTCAACGAATACGTCGAAGCCCTCGCCGACCAGCTAGGCGCGGCCGTCGGAGCCACCCGCGCCATCGTCGACGCCGGCTGGCGCCCCTACTCCGAGCAAGTCGGCCAGACCGGCAAGACCGTCCAGCCCAGGCTCTACATCGCCATCGGCATCTCCGGCGCCGTCCAGCACCTCTCCGGCATGAACAAAAGCAAAACCATCGTCGCCATCAACCGCGACGCCGAAGCTCCCATCTTCAAAATCGCCGACTACGGCATCGTCGGCGATGTCCCCCAACTTGTCCCGGCAATCCTGGCCGAGCTCAAAAAATAATCCCAGAAGATAAGATGGAAGACCCGAAGAACTAACCCAAGCGGTGCCGGCCCAATGCTTCCACTTCCTCAGAAGATCGCCTTTCTCCTCTTCGCGCTCATCACCCTCGCGCTTGGCCTTGAAGGCTTCTATCGCCTCTACCTCCGCATCCGCCGCGGCGCCCCAGACCCCGAACCCCGCTTCAACAATCTCCCCCGGCGCCTCGCCTACGCCCTCGCCACCACGCTCACTCAACAGCGCACCTTCAAAAAACGCCCCACCATCGGCCTCTTTCACTCCTTCATCTTCTACGGCTTCGTCTTCTACGGTCTCGTCAACCTCGTCGACGCCCTCGAAGGCTACCTGCCAATCTCCGTCACCTCCACCAACCCGCTCGGCGCAACCTACAACCTCCTCGCCGACATCCTAAGCTTCCTTGTCCTTCTCGGCGTCGTTGCGCTGGTTATCCGCCGTTTCGCGCTCCCCAGCCGCCGCGACTTCCGCTTCAACGCCCGCACCCTCCTCCACAAAGACGTCCAGCACTCGAAGATCACCCGCGACTCCGTAATCGTCTCCGCCTTCATCCTCTTCCACGTTGGCAGCCGGGCCATCGGGGCCGGAGCAAAGATCGCCGCAGAAGGCCCCGACGCACTCCAACCCTTCGCCACGGCACTCTCACACCTCTTGACCCCCGCCAACGCCGAAGCCTTCCGCATCTTCGGCTACTGGGGAGCGCTCGGCAGCGTCCTCGCCTTCCTCGCCTACTTCCCCTACACCAAGCACGTCCACATCTTCATTGCTCCGGCCAAATACCTCGTCGCCCGCGCACCACCTCCGGCGTCCTCCCGCTCGTCTCTTTCGATCCCGAGCCACAGAACCGGGTGCCCCAGGTCTCGAATCTGAGACCTGGGTTCTCCCCAGGCGAAGATCATCAGGAACAGGAAGAACCTCCCCTCCTGCTCGGCGCCAACAAACTCGAAGACCTCGCCTGGCCCCGTCTCCTCGACGCCTACGCCTGCATTCAGTGCAACCGCTGCCAGGACGTCTGCCCCGCCACCGCCACCGGCAAGTCCCTCTCGCCTGCCGCGCTCGAGATCAACAAGCGGATGGAGCTCAACGACCTCGCCGCTCAGCAAAACCCATTCGCCTTCACCCCAGCCCCATTCGAAAAGGGCACACCAAGCTCGAACCCGCTCCTCAAATTCGCCCTCACCCCGGAAGCCGCCTGGGCCTGCACTACCTGCGGAGCCTGCATGGAGGTCTGCCCCACGCAAAACGAGCAGATGCTCGACATCATCGACATCCGCCGTAACCAGGTCATGATTGAAGGCGAGTTCCCCAGCCAGCTCCAATCAGCCTTCCGAGGCATGGAGCGCGCTCAAAATCCCTGGGGCATCAACCACGAGCAGCGTCTCGCATGGGCAGACGGTCTCGCTGTCAAGACCACCGACGAAAACCCCACACCCGACGTCCTCTACTGGGTAGGCTGCGCCGCCAGCTACGATCCCGTCGCCCAAAAAACCGCCCGGGCCTTCGTCGAGCTCCTCAACCACGCCGAAGTCAACTTCGCCGTCCTCGGCAAAAAAGAGTGCTGCACCGGCGACAGCGCCCGCCGCGCCGGCAATGAATACCTCTACCGCCAGCTAGCCGACAAAAACGTCTCGACCCTCAACACCGTGCGCCCAAAACTCATCGTCGCCAGCTGCCCCCACTGCATGAACTCCCTCGGCCACGAGTACAAACAAATCGGCGGCGACTACAAGGTCATGCACCACACCGAGTACCTCGAAACCCTCGTCGCCAACAAAAAACTTACACCCGCTCCAAGTGAAGCGACCATCACCTACCACGATCCCTGCTACCTCGGCCGCCACAATGGTGTCTACGACGCCCCCCGCAACCTCCTCCACGTCCTCTCGAATAACACACCCGAGCTCTCCCGCAACCGCGAAAACTCCTTCTGCTGCGGAGCCGGAGGAGCCCAATTCTGGAAAGAAGAGGAGCCCGGCGACGACCGCATCTCCGAAAACCGCTTCCGCGAAGCCCAGTTAACCCTGGCCAGCGCCGCAGGAGAAGCAGGAGAAAGGCCCTGGCCGTAGGGTGCCCCTTCTGCAAGAGCATGCTCGGAAGCACCCCCAGCAAAGCGGCTCGCGAAGACATCGCCATCAAAGACGTGGCCGAACTCCTCCTCGAAGGCGTCCGCAAAGCCAAGGGCCTCACCACCCCAACCATCGACACCCAACCAACCACACCTGCCGAGACGAAACCCACGCCGGAACCCATCCCCCCAACAAAACCAGAACCGCAGCCAGCAGTCGCAACCATCACCCCCGCCCCAAAAACCCTGGCATCAACTGCGCCCGAGCCAACCCCAACCTCAACGCCCGAACGCAAAAAGTGGCAGCCAAAATCCGCGACCCCAGCCGCTGAAAAAATTCCCGAGCTATCTTTATCCGAAAACATCACTCAGGCCGAAGTCCAAAAGCCCGTCGAGACCCAGCCGGCATCGGCCGCCGGGACTCCTGAACGCAAAAAGTGGCAACCCAAAAAGCCAGATTGAGCTCTTCAGAACCACTCCGCCCTCCGGAGTACAGGGGCCCCAACCCATCATCAATCCCGCCTCATGCGATCCGCTGAACACCTCGGTAGGATGGGTTCCGATCCTGACTTACTGAAATGGCCGTGGCCAAGGATTCGAATCGCCAAAGAAGCCACACGAACACAACACAAACCCCGGCCTATTCCGCAATCCACCCCGCCACTCTCCGCAACAACTCCTTCGCCTGAGGCAAAAACGGAAACTCATCCGCTGAAGCCGCGAACGCGTGGTTCATCCCCTGGGCAAACACATGGGTCACTTCGACACCCTCCGCCTCCATCCTCTGCGCGTAAGCCTGTCCTTCGTCTCGGAGCACGTCATACTCCGCCGTCACCACGAACGCCCTCGGCAGCCCTGCCAATGACTCCGCCATCAGCGGAGCGGCCCGAAAATCCTTCGCCTCGCTCGCGTCTTTCAGATACTGTCCCCACAACCACTCCATTCCCTTCCGCGTCAGTCCATATCCCTGCGCCATCTCCACATAAGACCCGGACGGCGGATCACAATACCTCGTCACCGGATACAGCAGAATCTGTCCCGCCAATCTCCCCGCCCCGCCACGATCACGCAACAGAAGGGCCACCACCGTCGCCATCGTCCCGCCCGCACTGTCTCCGGCCACAAACACCCGCCGTTCATCGCCGCCCAACTCCCCAACGTGCTTCAGCACCCACTCCGTCGCGGCAAAACAGTCTTCTACCCCGGCCGGAAACTTATGTTCCGGAGCCAACCGGTAGTCCACCGACACCACCATCACTCCAGCCTCTGTCGTCAACCCCCTGCAGTACGGATCGTGCGTCTCCAGCGTGCCCATCACAAACCCACCGCCATGGAAGTACACCACTACCGGCAGCGTCCCAGTTGCCGCCTCGGGCCGGTACACCCGCATCGCAATCTCCCGCCCGCCTGCCCTGTTATCAACAACCAGCGCCCGCTCTTGCACCCGCACCCCGGCGTACTCCGGCATCGGCACAAACCGCCGCATCATCTCCGCTCTTGCGGCCCGCGCCTCTTCGGGAGTTTGCAGTTCTAACGGCTTTCCACCCCGCGCTGCGTCCAGAATTGCCTGCACCTTCGCATCAATCGGCATACTGCTTATACTATCTCCGCTGGAAGCAGCGACATTCCGCGACAGAAAGACCACCGAATGACCATCAAGCGCGTCACCATTATGGGCAGCTACGTCGCTGACCTCGCCTTCCGAATCGACCGCCTCCCCGGCTGGGGAGAAACCCTCATGGGCCAGTCCTTCCAGCTCGGTCCCGGAGGCAAGGGATCCAACCAGGCAGTAGCCGCCGCCCGCGCCGGAGCCTCCGTCGCCTTCATCTCCAAGCTTGGCCCCGACGCCTTCGGCGAGATCGCCCGCACCCTCTACCGCAACGAGCGCATCGATACGCAATTTGTCTTTTCCACCCCCAACCCCACCGGGGCCGCCGCTATCCTCATCGACGCCGCCAAAGGTGAAAACGCCATCATTGTCGTCCCCGGCGCCTGCTTCGAACTCACTCCGGCCGAAGTCGACCAGGCAACCGCCCTCATCGCGGCCTCCGCGATCTTCGTCGCCCAGCTCGAACTCCCACTCCCAACCGTCGAGCACGGCTTAAGGCTCGCCCATTCCCGAGGCGTCCCAACCATCCTTAATCCGGCCCCTGCCGCCCCGCTCCCCGAAACCATCTATCCCCTCTGCGACTACCTCACCCCCAACGAGACCGAAGCCTCCGCTCTCACCGGAATCCCTGTCACCGACCTCAACTCGGCCGAACAAGCCGCCATCGCCCTCCTCAACCGCGGCGTTCGCAACGTCATCCTCACCCTGGGCGCTCAGGGGGCCCTCATCAAAAACAGGACACTCACCCGCCACGTGCCCGCCGTCAACGCAGGCCCCGTCGTCGAGACCACCGGTGCGGGCGACGCCTTCAACGGCGGCCTCGCCACCGCCCTGGCCGAAGGCATGGATCTCTTTGAAGCCACGAAGTTTGCCTGTATCGTCGCGGGCATCTCCGTCACCCGGCCCGGCACAGCGCCCTCAATGCCCCACCGCTCGGAGATTGACGCGATTCGGGCCGGTTTGACCAAGTGACGGGCACAGATCAAGCGTCTTCTGGCGCGACAGATCGCCCGGGACAAAATTCCTGGGAAATGGGCAGATGTGTAAAGAGAATCGGCAGTCATCCGATCAAAAGGGGGAACCAGCCTAATTCAGGTAGGTCACCAGCTCAAGCCGCACTGGGTCGACGCCCATCTTGACCATCTGCAGCTCTTTGGCCGCGCCCCAGGACAGGTCGATCACTCGCTCGGGAAACAACTCGCCCCGGTCCGTGATCGTCACAATGACCGATCGCTTGTTGCGGAGGTCGGTCACCTTCACCTGGCTGCCGAACGGCAGGGTGCGGTGCGCTGCAGTCAGCTCGTTCTCATCGAATCGCCTGCCACTGGCTGTCCGGTGGCCTTGCAGTACCGAGCCATACCAGCTCGCCATACCGCTCTTGATTCGGGTTAGGACCGTGGTCTTGGGTGCGGGCACGGTCGTGACGATCTCGGCCGGAGTGACGTCATTCATCATCACGGTCGGATCAGTCTCTCGCGCGGATGCCGGAGTGGCGGTGTCCGTCGCAAAGGCCGACAGAACGACCAGCGCTGCCAGAGTTACAGCGGTCTTGGACAGCTTCCTGTCAGGGTTGCCGTACGTTCGTTTCCGGGTCTCGTATCCATACCCTTAAGTATAAGAAATTCAAGGCCCATACGGGCTTTTTTGTGGCATTAAAATGGGCCTCAGTTCACCACAGACCGCGCCCCTTGTCAACCGTTTTTGGGTTGCCTCAAAGGCCCAAAAAAAGGTTGCAAAAACCTACTGGCCGCCAAGTCCTCGTTACACAGGAGTTAATGGCGGCCCGGTCGCTCCAAGTTAATTCAGGCGGTACCCACTTTTTGCTTTAATTATTTCCTTCGGTGCGTCGTACAGGCCCGTGTAACGATTGGGCTGGAAAAGAGTAGTCCGAATCTTCCTGAAAAGTGGCCTTTCCAGCCGCCAATCGTCTTACCTGAGCCGATCGGCAGGGGGTTCGCTAGACCCCTCTTCCAACTCCGATCTGTGTTCTGGATGGAGCAACATCATGTCTCCCTTGAGCCCGGCATACTTCGCCTTTGCCGCGATAGCGATCACGCTCTACTGGGCGTGTTACCGCTGGAAAAGCACCCGGCTCTGCATCTTGCTGATAGCAAACATATTTTTTCTTGCGCGGATGGCATGGTTCTACCCTGCGTTGCTGCTGGCCGCTGCATCCATCGACTTTCTTGTTGGTTGGGACCTCCAGCGCCTCCCACGTGAGAAGACCAAACCTCGCCTCGCCCTGGTCTCCGTCAGCGTCGTATTAAACGTCGGACTTTTGGCCGCCACCAAGTTCATTCCCGTCGGGCTGGGCGAACTTTACCGCTGGATCTTCCCTCTCAGCCTCTCCTTTTACTGTTTCCAGTCAATGACTTACACCATCGACCTGTACCGCGGAACCAGGCCGGGAACGCGCAGCTACCTCACCCACCTAACCTCAGCCTCGCTCTTCACTGTCATCGTCGCCGGTCCCATCAACCGCATCTCCGACCTCATCAACCAGCTCCAGCAGCCCTTCACTCTCACCCCCACCCAAGGTGGCCGCGCCTTCCTCCTCATCTCCTCCGGCCTCATCAAGAAACTCCTCATCGCCGACTTCCTCTCAAACAACGTCGCCAACCGCATCTTCGACACCCCCAACCTCTATAGCGGCGCCGAGGCTCATCATCGGTGTCTACGCGTACGCCTTCCAGATCTACTTCGACTTCTCCGGCTACACGGATATCGCGATGGGCCTCTGCCTTCTCTTCGGTCTGACCGTCCCCGACAACTTCAACCGCCCCTACAAGTCCCTCAACATCGCCGACTTCTGGAAGCGCTGGCACATCACGTTCTCCAGCTGGCTCCGCGACTACGTCTACTCGTCCCTCCCCTACGCCTATCGCTGGAAGGGCGCCCCCTATCTCTACCCCATCATCGTCTTCCTTCTCGGCGGCCTCTGGCACGGCATCGGCTGGGCCTTTGTCCTCTGGGGACTCCTCCACGGCATCGGCCTCTCCACCCTCCGAGTCTTTCAAACCCTCCGTGGCAAACGCACTCCGACCCAATGGGGCCGATACCTTAGCATCTTCGTCACCTTCAACTTCGTCTGCCTCACCTGGATCTTCTTCCGCTCGCCTGACGTCTCAACCGCATTCACCATCCTGGGCCGCCTCGGCTCCATGACCTTCTCCGTCGCCAACGTCAGCCTCCCGATGATCGCGGTCATGATCATCGGCGTCGTCCTCCACGCCGTCCCGCCCAAATGGTTCGATAACACTGTCGAAGTCTTCGGCCGCGCTCCCTTCGTCCTGCAAGGCGCAGGCCTCGCCACCGTCGTCCTCCTCATAGAACTCCTCTCCGGCCGCAGTTCCACCTCCTTCGTCTACAGCAACTTCTAGCCATGCCCACCTTCCCCAAACAAACCCTCATGGCCGTCGCGACCTTCGCCGCGATCCTTCTCACGGTCCACTACGGCGTCAGCAGCACCCGAGGCCTCGATCCCTCAACCCTCCGCCCCATCACTGACTTTCCTTCCGGCCCGGCATCACTCGTCCCAATCGTCAAAGTCCCGCCACCACCAGTCCCTGCGATCTTTGCTGTCCCTAAGCCAAAAATTCGCGGCACCGCCGCCGTCGCCGCCAATCCGACCCTCGACTCCCAGTTCCTCATCGACAACAACGGCGCGCTCGACCACTTCTACGCTGCCCTCCGCGACCTCCACACCGGCCAGTCCCGCCGTACCGTCCGCATCGTCCACTACGGCGACTCACCCACCACCGCCGACCTCATTACCGGAGACGCCCGCGATCTCCTCCAGGAGCGCTTCGGCAACGCCGGCCCCGGCTTCGTCCTCATCGCCAAGCCCTGGGCCTGGTACAGCCATCACGGCGTCGACGTCTCCGGCACCGGCTGGAAGATCGACACTGCCGTCGGCTCCATGCGCGAAGCCAACTACGGTCTCGGCGGCGCGATCTTCACTGGCCCCATCGGCGCAACCAGCACCATACATCTCACCGCACACGATTCCACCTCCATCGAAGTCCAATATGTGGAAACACCCGGCGGCGGTAATATCGAGATCACCGCCGACGGCGCACCAGTGGGCATAGTCAACACCGCAGGCAACACAAAAAGGAACAACGCCACGACCGTCCCAATCCCGGCCGGCACCAAACAAGTCCAGCTCCGCGTCATCGGCGCCACTGTCCAAATCTTCGGCGTCGTCTTCGCTCGCGACGTCCGCGGCCTCACCTACGACAGCATTGGTCTCAACGGCGCCTCCACCACCGTAATGTCCCGCGCGTTCAATCCCGTCACCTTCTCCGCCGCGCTCGAGCATCGCAACCCCGACCTCGTCGTCATCAACTACGGCACCAACGAGAGCAGCTTTCCCTCCTACGTCGAAAAACAATACGAACCCGAGCTGATCCGAGCCATAGGCCGCGTCCGCGCCGCCCTCCCCAACGCCTCCATCCTCATCATGAGCCCCATGGATCGCGGCGAGCGCACCGGCGGCGATGCCATCTCTACCATGCGCGCCATCCCCGAGATCGTCGCCATCCAGCAGCGCGTCGCCCAGCAAACTGACTGCGGCTTCTTCAACACCTACCAGGCCATGGGCGGCTCCGGCACCATGTCCCGCTGGTACGATCGCCACCCTCCCATGGTCGGCGCCGACCTCATCCACCCCTCGCCCCAGGGTGCACGCATCGTCGCCCAGCTGCTCACCGGCCAACTCCTGATAGGCTACGAAAGGTACATGCAAACGCATCCGGGTCCCCAACCGAAGCTCCCCGCGTCGGTCATCTCCGCAACCTCCACCCAACCGGACAGGGCCGCGAAGCCCATGGGGGTGCAATAAATGTCGCTCCGGCACATCTCGAGGTCGCTCCTCCTGCTCACCGTCTCAGCCGGTCTTGTGTCGCACGCCATGCAGACGACCACAGCAAGGAAACACCCCACAACCAGGCCCGCCACAGCGCCCGATGGCACCATAAAGCGCGCCCCCGCAGCCAAGCCATACAAGACAAAGAAGGGTCACACGACCAGGCACTCTTCAAAGTCCGCATCAACCAAGTCCACATCAACGACCGAAGCCCCCACCACGCGCACCGCGACCGCCCACACCACGCCCGTCTCTCTTCACAGACCAACGCCAACCGTCGCCAGCCGCGAGGTCATCACCGACCGCATCATGCAATCGCTCGCCAGCCCCCGCGTCGGCATCGAAAACCCTCACGCCCTGCGGTCGTTCTTCGACCAGCTCCATCAGCTTGAGATCGACCCCAAGGGCCAGCTCGTCCGCGTCATCCAGTTTGGCGACTCGCACACTGCAGCCGACCTCTTCACCGGCGCCCTCCGCACCCTCTTCCAGGAAAAATTCGGCGACGGCGGAGCCGGCTTCAGTTTCGCCGGCTACCCCTTCGCCGGATACCACATCCACGGCACCAAGCGCGCCCAGTCCACCGGCTGGCTCGCCCTCGGCACACACCTCACAGACATCGGCGATGGCATGGTCGGCATGGGTGGCGTCAGCCTCAGCACTGAAGCAGCAGGGAACTGGGTCTCTCTCGACGCCGATGCGACGTCCTTGCAAGTCCAGTACCTCATCCAGCCCAACGGCGGCTCCATCGAAATTCGCGACAACGATACCCTCATCGCCACCGTCTCTACCGCCAAAGCCGACCCCACCGCACCCGATGCCGCAGGTCAATTCGGCGTACCCGTCGAACCCGGCCCCCATCACTTCGAAGTCCTCACCATCGAACAGGCACCCGTCCGTCTCCTCGGCCTCTCAACAGAAAACGCCGCGGGCGTCACCTACGAGGCCGCCGGCATCAACGGCGCCGAAGCCTCACTCTTCCTCCGCTGGAGCGAAGCCATGCAGCAGCCTCTGCTCGCCGCGGTCAACCCCGCCCTCATCGTCCTCGCCTACGGCACCAACGAAGCTGGCGACCGCAACTGGGCCGAAGAGGGCTACGCCGCCATGTTCCAGCGCATCATCGAGCGTTGTCGCCGCCTCGCTCCCAACGCCTCCATCCTCGTCGTAGGCCCACCCGACCGCGCCCTTCGCGCCGGTCGCAAGGTATGGAAGCCCTTCACCGGAGTCGATCGCATCGTCGCTGCCCAGCGCAGCGTCTGCCTCAGGATGAACTGCGCCTACTGGGACCAGCGAACCCGCATGGGAGGCTTCGGCTCCATGCGCGACTGGGTCTCCATCAGCTGGGCGCAGCCCGATCACACCCACTTCACCGGCGAAGGCTACAACGAACTGGCCGGCGCCCTCTTCTCCGACATCGTCCAGCAGTACGACACCTACCAGACGCCCCTCACGCGCGCCGAGGGCGAAACGAAATAAATCTCACTTCGTCAAAAGCTACGCAGACGGTTACAAATTGCGCAAAGGCAGGAGCACCATGAGCAGGCAGCAAGGCATCCTCAAAGTTATCCACGCAGTCTCCGAACTCTCCACCGACCCCGCGCCCGACGAGAGTCTCTTCGACTCCGGCACCCTCGACTCCTTCACCCTCCCGGACCTCGTCACCGGCCTCGAGCAGGAGTTCAACGTAAAAATCCCTGACGCAGACCTCGTACCCGAGCGCTTCGACACCGTCACCAAGATCGAAGCCTACCTGGACAGCCGGACAAACTAGCCGAGCACGCCCTGCCATCTAATCTCTAGTTCTGCCATCCTTCACCGAAGACGGACTCGCAGTTGAAGTGGTCGTTGCAGTTGCACTTTTTGTTGTCGTCGCGAAGGGATCTGCTTCAGTCACTCGCAGTTGTCCGTTCTTGTCGTCATTCTGAGCGAAGCGAAGAATCCCCGCATTTCGTCAGAAGCGCCCCGAACTCCGACAGGCAACGGCCGTTTCACCATCAGGAGCAAGCCATGTCTTACCTTCTAGCCTTCGGCCACCACCTGCCGCCACTGAGCGTAACCAACGATGCGCTCGAAAAACGACCGGCCGCCTCGCTGCATCCATCGAGAAGACCTCAGGCATCCTCGAGCGCCGCTACGCCACCACCGAAGTCTCCGTTGCCGACCTCGGTCTCGCCGCCGCCAACGCCTGCCTCAAAAACGCAGGTCTCACCGCCAAGGACATCGGCCTCGTCCTCTTCAGCAGTGGCTCCGCCGAGCGCGCCTTCCCTGGCCCTGCCTCCGTCCTCGCAGCAAAACTAGGCCTCACCGCAACGCCAGCGATCGACGTCCCCATCGCCAGCGCAGGCTCTCTCATCGCCATCGCCTTCGCCGCCGACCTGGCCCCCCGCTACGGCAACGTCCTCGTCGTCGCCTCCGAGATCATGTCCCGTCGCATCTCAGACGCCGACCCCGACACTGCCATCCTCTTCGGCGACGGCGCCGGTGCCTGCATCGTCAGCCCGGACAAAGGATCTCTCCGCATCGCCGACACCGCTCTCTTCACCGACGGCAACTACGCCGACGCCCTTCAACTCCAGCACGGTGGCTCCATCCAGATGAAGGGCCTCGACGTCATCGTTCAGGCCTCCCGCAAAATCCCCCGTGCCATCGAAGACCTCCTGAAAAAAAATCACCTCGCGCCCAGCGATGTCAGCGTCTATCTCATGCATCAGGCCAACGTGAATCTCATCCGCAAGGTCGCCACTGCATTAAAGGCCACCGAAGACCGCTTCTTCCGCAACATCGACCGCTACGGCAACACGTCCTCGGCCTCCCTCCTCATCGCCGCCTCTGAGTGGCGCGCCGCGAATCCCGCCCAGCCCACCACCCCCATCGTCCTCGCGACCTTCGGCGCAGGCTTCAACTGGGGGGCCATCCTCGCGCTACCCGCATAGCCGGGCCTGGTTCCAAAACTCAAGCGCGGTCGTTCGGAACCGAACAGTGGTTTTCGAAAGTGGACAGCGGCCGTCTTTTACCCCGAAGCGCGGCCTTCAGCTATCTCAATGCTGCGATCGACTTGCATGGTTCGCACCGGGCTGGGCAATTGGCGGGTGAATTGCGCTTCGTACAACCGGAAAACCTCAATTAACGGAGGCTTGTCATGGCGTATTTTGAACGGATTCGCGACGTGATCTCCGGACAGTTCAGTCCAGAGGTCGTCACTCAGCGTACGGCGGCAGGATGGCAAATGGTCTCGATCGAATGGCGGCGTGAGCTTCCCGATCACGAAGCTCCAACCGAAGGCGCATACAACGAAGACATCCCCTACGGACTCCGCATCTCAGACGACTGCCAGCGACTCGAGGTCAATCCCATCGAAAACCAGGCCATGATGCTCATGATGGAGTTGCTGGGTCAGGACTTCTCCTACTCCAGCATCGTCAGCGACCTCAACGAAAAGGGCTTTCGCATGCGCGACGGAAAACCCTGGAACCGCATAGCGGTTTTCAACATGATGCCGCGCCTGATCGAGGCAGGCCCACGCATGTTCTCCTCCGAGCAGTGGAAGCGGCTACGCCAGGGCCTCTCCCGCTCGCAACAACCAGCCTCCTAAACCGCCAGCCACCCGCGCAATCAGGATCGTTGGTAAGTAGGTGCCCGTCATCCTGAGCGGAGCGAAGGATCCCCGTATTTGTCTTTGCCGTTGTATTTGCTTGTTGCCATCCCAAGCGAAGTCGTTCGCGCTTTTTGCGAACGCTGCAATCGAAGATCTGCTGTCGCATATTGCCCTTGCATTTTTTATCCCCGTTTTTGGCCCAAAAAACGCGTGTCAAGCCCAAAATTGACCTAACCCACCGCAAATCAACAACATCCACGCGGCATTTTAGTTACACTCAAACCGCTATACTAAATATAGAGATTAAAACAAAGAAGCCCCGGACAACTCCGGGGCTAACTCTTTTGATTGGACGAATTTAGCTGTAGCCCCTTTGTTATGACGATTTTACAGATCATGAGGTTCCGTAATCCTTTGAAAAGAAAGGAAATTGCTCTAAGAGGGGGGAGGGGGGTACCCCTATGGCCGGCTAGCTCGCAAACACCAGACACTGTGGCTTCGACAGCGGAAAGCTCTTACCCGACTCCGTCAAACCACCTGTCCGAAGGTTCCGACCAAGCACCGCAATGTTGTCCGAACCCTGGTTCGCCACAAGCAGCCATCGCCCAGTCGGATCGAGCGCGAGATGACGAGGCACCGTCCCACCGCAGGAGGTCCGATTCAAAAGCGTCAACCTGCCATCCTGACTCGATATTGCAAACGTGGCAATAATATCGTCGAACCGGTCCGCCGCATACGCGAACCGCGCCTCCCGGTCGATCACAATGTCCGACCCACCCGTAGTGCCCTGAAAGTCAGGAGGCTTCATCACCACCTCCTGCACCGTCTCGAGCGTGCCACGCCGCGGGTCCCACCGCAGAACGATCACTGACGAAGCCATCTCGGCGACGCAATAAGCAAACTGGCCGTTCGGATGAAACTGCAGCGCCCGAGGGCCGGCCCCGGGGCTCGATCGCCACGCCGACGGTTCATTCGGAGTCAGCTTCGCCGTCGCCGCATCCAGCCGGTAGATATGGATCGCATCGAGACCCAGGTCATTGACCAGCAGAAACCGGTTGTCTGGCGACACCGTCACGCGATGTGCATGCGGCGCCGTCTGGCGCTTCGTATCGGGGCCATGCCCGCTGTACTGAAAGAACGAAACCGGAGGACTCAGCCAACCATTCGCGCCAACCGAATATGAAGCCGCGCTTCCTCCACCATAGTTCGCCGCAAACGCCGACCGCCCAGTATGGTCGAAGGCCACATGACAAGTCCCGCCGCCAAAGGACGCGACCTCATTGACCTTCGTCAAACGTGCACTGGCCCGGTCAAGCACATAACTCGACACGGCCCCACCGCTCCGGCCCTGATAGGTATCCAACTCATTCGCAACCATGACGGTCCTGCCATTGGGAGCCATCGCCAGAAACGTAGGATTGTCCGCCTCCGCAGCCAACTCGAGCGCCTTCAACTCCCCACTGGCCGCCTCAAACGCGTAAGCGTAAATCCCCTTACTAGTGCCAGCGGTCTGCGTCCCAACCAACAGCAACTGGCCAGCGCCGGACCTCTCCCCCAGCGCGACTCCCCGTCGCCCCGCCAACCACAACGCCGCCGAACCAAAAACAAAACCACGCCTGTTAATCAGCTTCAATCTCAGCTCCCATTCAACTCATCCACAATAGCGCGATTTGAAGATAAGCAGATAAGCTGTTTCCTACGGCGCGAAGCAAACGGTCGCGCAAGGAAAACCTCCACGTGTCTCAGAGTTCGAACGCCTCCCGAAACCCGTCCCTCGAAGCCATTCGCGGAAGCCTCATCGTCTCCTGCCAGGCCTCCGAAGGCGATCCTTTGGACGACCTCAACACGCTCACCCGCATCGCGACCTCAGTCCTCCGCGGTGGAGCAGGCGGACTCCGCGCCGAAGGCGTCGCGCGTATCGCTGCATTCCGCGCCATCACGCAACTCCCCATCATCGGCATCATCAAGACCTACGACGCTAGCGGCGACGTCTACATCACCCCCGACTTCCGCTCCGCCAGGGCCATCAGCGACGCAGGAGCAGACATCGTCGCCCTGGACTGCACCGCTCGTCGCCTCATCGCAGCCGAACCCTGGCCTGAACTCATCGCCCGTATCCATGCCGAACTCAACCGCCCCGTCCTTGCCGACATCGCCACCCTCGAGGATGCCCTTGCAGCCGAGCGCGCCGGAGCCGACGCTGTCGCCACAACGCTCTACGGCTACACCGCCGAGACCGCTAATCAGCGCACCGTCTCCTGGCCTTTCGTCCAATCCATCATCGCCCGCTTGACAATCCCCGTGCTCGTGGAAGGCCACATCACTCATCCCGACGAGCTACGTGCGGCCCTCGATCTGGGTGCCACCGCTGTAGTCGTCGGCTCCGCCATCACCCGCCCCGAAACTATCACTGAACGTTTCGTACAAGCCACAAGAAATCGCCAGGAACTATGATTTTTGCTCGACCAAGCATCAAATCAGTATAGTCATCTATACATTAAGTATCGTTACAGTATCAGACAGGGGACTGAAATGGCAATTGGAGTCGCGGGAGAAGGTTCGAGCACTGCAGTTCAAGCACCTGGGAAAAACTATACCGTTCCGCTGATGCTGATGGTCTCGCTCTACTTCGGCATCGGCTTTATCACCGCGCTGAACGACATCCTGGTTCCACACTTCAAAGACCTGTTTCATCTCACGAATGTCACCGCACTATTGGTCCAGTTCTGCTTCTTCGGTGCGTACTTCGTCATGTCCCTTCCTTCGGGCTGGATCGTCGGCCGAATCGGCTATAAGCGAGGGATTGTCGTCGCACTGTCAGTAATAGGTCTCGGCCTGCTTCTCTTCCTGCCCGCCTCGGTCATCATCTTCTATCCCCTCTTTCTCCTCGCCCTGTTCGTCGTCGGCAGCGGTCTCGCGCTGCTCCAGGTAGCGATCAATCCCTACGTTGGCGCCCTCGGACCACCGGAGACCGCATCCTCACGACTCAATCTATGCGGTTTCTTCAACTCCTCCGCAACGACCATCGCTCCCAAACTTGGTGCGGCCTTTATCTTCATCGCCGCCGGTGCAACAGCCGCTCAATTAGCGCACTCGGTACGAATGCCGTACGCAATCCTGGCTATCTGCGCCTTTGCGATGGCGATCGTTACCGCCTTCGTCCAGCTTCCACATGTGATCGAAGAGGGCGGCGTCAAGTCGGCCTCCGACGGCAGCGCCTGGAACTTCACTCATCTTCGCTTGGGTGCCATCGCGATCTTCTTCTACGTCGGGGCCGAAGTCGCTATCGGCAGCGTCATGATCAACTTCCTGGGTCAACCTTCGATGGGTGGGTTGAGCCACGAAGCCGCAGCCAAATACGTCTCCTACTATTGGGGTGGCACGATGGTAGGGCGGTTGATCGGGTTCTTTGCCTTGCGCTGGATCAGGGCCCAGCGAGCACTTGCATTTGTCTCCCTGATCGCGTCGATGTTGGTCATAACCACGATCGCAACACATGGGCACATAGCAATGTGGGCGATCGTCTCTTGTGGTCTGTTCAATTCCGTCATGTGGCCGTGCATATTCCCGCTGTCGGTTCAAGGCCTCGGTCGATTCACCAGCCAGGGCTCAGGAATTCTTGTCACTATGGTGGTGGGAGGCGCAGTCATCCCAGAGATCCAGGGCTTTCTGGCCGATTCCTTCGGCTACCAGCGCAGCTTCGTGATCGTTCTGGTCTGCTACTTGTACATTCTCTTCTTCGCACTAAGGGGCCACCGCAATCTAAACGCGGTCGAAGCAACAAGGTGATTCGATCCAGGGACTATTCAATAGTCGTGGTCGGGACACGGATCGAAGCCTTGTAACGATCGCCGCGGTAACGCGAGCAGGCGACCTCGATTGGCGTCTCTTCTGTCGTCATGATGATGCGCGAGATCGAAAGGATGCTTGCTCTCTTTGGAATCGTCAGAAGCTCCGATTCTTCACGAGTGGCCGGAAGCGCCTCGATCACCTCATCGGCCCAAGCCACGCGCACGCCGAAGTTCTCACGGAGGACGAAGTAAAGAGACTGTTTTGCGAAGTTGATCTTATGCAACCCCGGAAACTGCCTCAGGGGGACGTGCGACTCTTCGAGCGCCATTGGAATCCCGTCGGCCAGTCGCAACCGACGCAGCCTCATCACCATCTCCTCTGGCTCGACCTTCAATTTCTCCGCAAGCTCCTCTGTTGCTTTCACCGCTGTCTGCTCCAGCAGCTTCGAACTCGGCACCATACCAAGATGCTTCATGTCTTCGGTAAAGCCGCGCAGATGCATAATGTTCTTCTCGAGCTTTGGCCGCGTCACAAACGTCCCGCGCCCCTTCTGGCTGAAGGCGAACCCACTGGTCTTCAACCCATGCAGCGCCTGACGAGCGGTCATCCGGCTAACCTTATATACGCGCGCCAGCTCTTCCTCTGAAGCCAAGGAGTCTCCCGTTGACAGCTCGCCTGAGCTGATCTTCTCCATCAATGCCCGCTGAATTTGGTAGTACAGCGGAATGAAGCCGCTTTTGTCTAAAGGACTTACATTTGGAGCTGGTTGTAACTGAGACTTTGCCACTCTATCTCCTGAGACCATCTATGGGTTGCATGTTCAATTCTGCCACCAAGCCCCAAAAGCGGCATGATTAACATGCCTTACGGCACCTTTAATACTTCAACGGAAAACACTCGGAACCGCTTCGGCCGCTCTCCGAGCGATCTGACTATACGTGTATTCGACTCTCACCCTGTTTTGTTGCGCGGATGGCACGCCCAGCCAGAAAGGTCTCGATTACTTCTGCCGATGGCGATAGAACTGTAATGTTGGCCGCACCGTCCACGTGGAGACTGCCCCAACTATCACCGATCCCCATAAGCTGAGACGGGTTGCGCGACGCCGCCGCGACTGCAGTTTTCAGGCCCGCTCCAGTGAACTCCATGAGGTTCTGCACCCCGCGATCCAGAGTCAACACACTACCAGCCAGAGTGCCATCGGAGGTGCAACGGCCATCGCGGACTTCCACCTCCATATCGCCCAGCCTGTAGGTCCCATCCGGCATGCCGGTGGCGCTAATGCCATCCGTCACCAGAATGATATGGTCATCGTCCTTCGCTTTGAAGTACAGCCTCACCATCATCGGGTCGACGTGAATGCCATCGCAGATAATCTCCGCAAACAGCGACCGCTTATCGAGCACATACGCGGCCAGCCCGGGCTCGCGATGATCGATAGTGCGCATCGCATTAAAAGTGTGTGTTGCCGAGCGGGCACCCGCCACATAACCCGCCTCTGCTTCGCACGCCCTCGCATCACTGTGTCCCATGCTACAGCGCACGCCTAACGCAGTCGCATGGGCGATGAGTTCCGCAGCCCCGTGCAACTCCGGGGCGATGGTCATTAGGTTAATCTTGCCTTCCGCGGCCTGCCAAAATCGGTCGAATAGAGCAATTGAGGGTGCTTCCAGCAACGCTTCTGTGTGCACCCCTCGCTTAAGGTGCGAAAGAAACGGCCCTTCCAAATGAATGCCAAGCGGAGTTGCGCCGTGATGCGTGGTGCCACGCCCGATCTCAGCCGCCAGTCCCGCCAGCGATCGCATCGTCTCATCCCTGGGAGAGGTGACCGTCGTTGGGAAATAGGCCCCGACACCGCGGCTTGCAAGATAAGACCCAATCGCCCAGAGGGCCTCAGGCGTTGCCTCCATCACATCATGTCCCGCACAGCCATGGATGTGGATATCGACATAGGCCGGAGCCAGGGTCGCCTCCGGAAAACGATGTGTTGCCGGTACGCGTTGGTGGTCACCCACATTAAGACTCTCGATCCGGCTGATGCGACCCCCTTCCACACTGATCAGCGGATACTCCACCACCCCGTCTCCGCTCATGAGTCGTCGCGCCGCAATCGTACTGATCATCTCTCCCCTTTCGTTGATTCAGCGCAGTGAGCGCAAACCTAGTTAACCATGTTCGGAATTCAGTATGCGCTGCCCGAGGAAGAGTTTTTGCTTACTATGCCAGATTGACCCCGGGACATCACCAAAAAACTGTGCCACAATCATCTCAAATCCAGTATAGTCGTACATACAGGAAATCGGGGAAGAATTCCATGAGTGAAGCGAGGGCTCTTTTGATTGGGTTCAGCTCACTTGGTTCCATGCTGCTACCATCCGCTGGGGCGCACTCCTCCCAGGCAGTGGCAGCAACAGCAGCCCAACCAGTAACGAGCCAAGTCGCATAAGCAATTGTATTCAACCGAGCATGACTGAACCGACACCCTTCGCTCCCGAGATCGCAACCTTTCCTCACGCCATGTTGCGCGAGATCTACGAGCAGCCGCGGGCGCTCGCAGAGACCATCGAGCACTACGTCCCAGGCGGTGCCTCGACAGCAGAGACGTTTCAGCCGGTCGTCGAAGCCCTGGGTAGGCGCGAGCGGCTCGTCATTGCGGCGAGCGGCTCCAGCCGTCATGCGGGCCTTGCTGGCGAAATCATGCTGGAAGATCTCGCCGGCATCCCCGTCGACGTCGAATACGCCAGTGAATATACCTACCGTTCGACCCATACCCTGCACAATCCTGGTGTCCTCGTCATCTCTCAATCAGGAGAGACGGCAGACACGCTCGCCGCTCTCCGGGAAGCCCAGGCCCGCGGACTCGCGACCGTTGCGATCACCAACAATGCTCATTCCAGCATGGCGATGGAGGCGAGTGCTTCGCTGCCAACCTTTGCCGGCGTCGAGAACGCCATTCCTGCTACAAAAAGCTTTACCACCCAGCTGACTGTGCTCTACTCGCTCGCTCTCCATCTTGCGCGCTTTCGCGGCCGCATGACTCTGCAGGCAGCAGAGGCGCATGGACGCCAACTGCGGGAGATTCCTGGGCTCGTCCAGGCCGCGCTGCCGGGCTGGCAAGACCAGATCGAAACGCTCACACCTGAGCTGGCAAACTCCAGCACCCTTCTCTATCTCGGCCGTGCCGCTCACTACGCGATCGCGCGGGAGGGGGCGCTCAAGCTCAAGGAGTCCGCATATCTGAATGCCGAAGGATATCCGGCTGGCGAACTGAAGCACGGGCCTAACGCGCTTGTCAGTAAAGATGCGCCGCTGATCATGATTGCCACTGCCGACGAAGGCGATCCTGATTCGCTCCTACGTTATTCGAAAGTACTTCAACTCATGAAAGACATGCGCGAGCAAGGAGCGCGGATCGTCGCCCTCGCAACGGAAGGCGACCAGGAAGTTCCTCGCTACAGTGATTCCTGTCTCTTCATCCCGGCCAGCAATGATCTTCTGTCCACGATCCTCGAGGTCGTGCCTCTTCAACTGCTCGCATACACATTGGCGATTGGCCGCGGTATCGATGTTGACCGGCCAAGAAACCTGGTCAAGGCCGTCATTGAGGAATAAATAACAAGCAGACCGAGTCGCCGCTTACCCTATCCGCTGCAGTTTTCTGACTCCTCGACACCAGACAGACAACCTCCAACAAGGATCGAGCTTGACTCGGCCCCTTCTTGCTGTTTGTTGATGTTAACGGGTCTCGGCTTGGCGCGCCTCCCTATCCTCTTTTTTATCATGAACAAGCATGGGGCCGGGCGCGAACGTCGCGGTCGAAGGCCCTCCTCTATTCCAGCCTGAGGGGCCCCAAGCCTTGAGAGCGAGACGAGGGCCAATCGATGAGTTCAATCGGTGCAACTTTCGTGTAATAGGTTCCCACGCCCACAGAAGGTTACCGTGAGTACTAAAGTTCGGGCCGTAGTAACGAGCCAAAAAGGGAACCTATGACGCGCATGTCCCTCAGTTCACCTTATTCTCCGGTATCTTCCTTGATCGGTAAGTGCTGCGCAAAAGCTCTTCTTGTCCTCGCGATGGTGACAACGATAGCTTCTGCGGCCTTTGCGGCACCGGCTGCGACCAAGACTACTTTGGCGATTTCGGCTACGGCCGTCCCCTACAAGACCCCTATCACTCTGACGGCGACTGTGACTTCGGGTGGCTCGCCCGTCACGGCGGGAATTGTTCTCTTTTGCGAAGCTACGGCGATATTTTGCGAAAACAACTCCGCTCTGGGTGTGGCACAGCTCACCTTTCCAGGTGCAACTGCGTCCGTGAAACTCGGCAGTGGCCCCATCGGCAACCACAGCTACAAAGCAGTATTTAGAGCGAACAATAATTATGCAAGCAGCCTGTCGAACACAGTTACATACTCCGTGACTGGGACCTATCTCTCAACCATATCTTTGACCTCGACAGGTTCTATTGGCAACTATAGCCTCACAGGAACGGTCGCGGGACTTGGCTCGCTCACTACCGGACCCACCGGCACAATTTCATTTCTCGACACCAGCAACGGGAACAATGTGCTTGGCACCGAATCCCTTGTTGTCTCCACGCTTTCCACTACCTTTCTTCAAAACGCGCCTTTCGCCATAGGCGGCACCCGGTGCGACCCAAAGGTCGGCAGCCATTGCTTCGGCCTATCTCAATAAAGACAACAATCTCGACGTGGTAACCGGAGATGCCGCACAGACAATCTCTGTTCTTCTGGGTAATGGCGATGGCACCTTTCACACAAAGGTAAATTATCCGGGTTGCACTCTCGGAAAGGTGTTGCAGATTGTCCTTGCCGACTTCAATCGCGATGGCAACACGGATATCGCCCTTGGTTGCTCAGACGGTACCAACGGTGGCCTGCTCATCCTCCTGGGCAACGGCGACGGTTCATTTCTAAATCCCGTACTATACTCAACTGGCGACGTAGCCAGTATCGCTATGGGCGACTTCAATAGCGATGGCCTCTTGGATTTCGCCGTCACAGACAATTCACAGCAGAATGTCACTTTCTTTACAGGCAACGGCGATGGAACATTTACGAAAGAGCCAACTGTTCTTTCAACCCATGCTGTCACCCGTGGCGTCGTCGTTGCGGACTTCAATCAGGACGGTAAGGACGACATTGCCTATGCTGTCGCGAGTGCTGTGCCCGGCAGCAGATTGTTTGATCTCTACGTAGCTCTCGGTAATGGTGACGGAACCTTTCAGCAGTCAGCCACCCCCGTTGCGTCCCAGATCGGAGAGTTCCTTACCAGTGGTGATACCAACGCTGACAATAAGGCCGACGTCATCGCGGCTACCATCACAGAGCCAGGAGGCGGCCTCATTGGCAACAGCCTCTTCGTTCTCCTCGGAAACGGTGACGGCACCTTCCAGTCACCCGTCGCTTATACCTCCGACATCCCATCTGATCCACATCTTGCGGATGTTAACGGTGACGGAATCCCCGACATTATTGCAGGGGGAAGTACCGGCGCTCTGGTTTATCAGGGGAACGGCGACGGTACGTTCCAACCCTACCAGGAGCCTGGCATAGGTGGCTTTGCGCTTACCTACGCCGTCAATGCCGGAGACTACAACAACGACGGCAATGCAGACCTGATTGGAACTGACGCCGACACTCCCCGGGCTGCGGTCTCACTAAGCCAAGTCCAGCAGTCATCCACTGCGTCTGCTCTCACCAGCGTCGCTGTCTTCCCGCTGGGTAGCGGCGTCCACAATGTGGATGCCAGTTATTCCGGCGACTCGATCTATTTTAATAGCATTTCCAACACCGTCCCCCTTACGGCCGCACCAGTCAATACCTCCCTCACGTTGACGGCGTCGCCGACCTCAGCCAACTTGACCGGCCTGCCCGAAACGTTGACTGCTGTTCTGTCTCCATACACGGTCGGTCCTCCAACTACGACTACGAACGGCGACCACGTTAATTTCTACAGTGGCGCCACGTTGCTTGGCTCGGGCACCTTGTCGAACGGCGTTGCCACGCTGACAACGACGACACTCGTGACAGGATCAAACTCTCTGACCGCCGTATTCCCCGGAGACTCCAACTACAGCCCCAGCACATCGAACATTCTCCCGTTTACAGTCTCCGACATCCTCCTGAGCTCGTCTGTCAACCCCTCGACTTACCTGCAAGCTGTCACCTTCACCGCAACGTTGGGGTCAGGTAAGACCGGGACGGTGTCCTTCCTTGACAGTGGGAACGTCATCGGGACCGCCGCAATCAACGGCCCGACAGTGACGTACACAACCTCCACCCTTTCTGTCGGCTCGCACAATATCACCGCACAATTCAATTCCAGCGTCTCGCCCGTACTTATTCAGGTTGTCAATAAAGCGACCCCGACCGTGACGGTGACGACCTCCGGCCCCAGCATCTATGGCGGCACAGTCACGATTACGGCGTCCGTACCATCTGGCGTAACAGGCACAGTTACCTTCACTAGCGGCGGACTTTCGCTTGGCACGGGAACCATTGTCTCAGGTACAGTGTCTGTCACGACGACTGCGCTAACGCCTCCTAGCGACGTTATCACCGCGACCTACAATGGAGACACAAACTACACCTCAGCAGTGGGAACTACGACCCAGACTGTAGCCAAGGCAAGTCCCACATCCACTCTGACGTCTTCGGTCAATCCGTCTCTACCTGGTAACGCTGTGACCTTCACCGATACGCTGCCAAATGGCGTGACCGGAACAGTAACATTTACTAACGGCTCGACTACGCTTGGTACTTCAGCCGTAAGCAGCGGGGTGGCGATCTTAACTACCTCGACGCTTCCACTCGGCAGCAATCTGATTACAGCTACCTATAGTGGTGACGGAGATTTCAACTCGTCAGTTGCCACCTTGACCCAGATCGTCGCAAAAACGACACCAACAGTCACCGTGACCACCTCGGGCCAAGCGTTTTTGGCAACTCGGTCACCATTACAGCCTCCGTTCCAAATGGGCCTACCGGAACCTTTACGATCACGAGTGGTGGCGTAACGCTGGGTACTGGAACGATCACCTCTTCCAATGGCACTGTGATAATCACTACGACGGTATTGCCCGTCGGCTCAGACCTAATCACGGCGACCTACAGCGGAGATTCAACCAATAACTCTGCCACTGGAACTACAACGCAGACCGTAACGAAGGCTTCCCCGGCAGAGACCCTCACCTCTTCCACGAATCCATCCGTCTTCAATCAGTCGGTGACCTTCACAGCAAAAGTTCCTACGAACGCGACGGGCACAGTGACCTTCACCAACGGGGCGGCCACGCTTGGCACATCGACCGTGACCAACGGCGTAGCGACGCTTGCGACCTCGGCACTGCCCGCTGGGAGCGACCCGATTACAGCGACCTACAACGGCGACGCAAATAACAACACCGCCACAGCGTCGCTGACCCAGACGGTCAACAAGACGACGCCGGCAGTCACAGTCACCACCTCTGGCCCGAACACCTTTGGTTCACCTGTTACCATAACGACGACCCTCCCCATTGGTACGACCGGAACGGTTATGGTAACAAGCGGCGGTGTGACCCTGGGCTCTGGCCCCATCAATACGACGACCGGAACCGTGGTCATTACAACCACGGTCTTGCCGGTGGGCAGTGATCCAATCACCTCTACCTACGGTGGCGACTCAAACAACAATCCTGCTACAGGAACAACTACCCAGACCGTAAGTAAGGCAACTCCAGTTGTAGCCTTGAGCTCTTCGAACAACCCATCCACGACAGGCCAGTCCGTCACCTTCACTGCTACCGTGCCATCCGGTGTAACTGGAACAGTGACGTTCACAAGCGGCGCGACAGTATTGGGTACATCCGCAGTGGCTGGCGGGGCTGCGACTGCGACGACGTCCTCGCTTGCCGTGGGCAGTGACCCCATCACGGCGACGTATAGCGGCGACGGAAATTACAACACAGCTACTGGGACACTCACTCAGGTAGTCAACAAGGCATCGCCGACCATCACAGTCTCGACGTCTGGCCCCAGCACGTACGGTGGCACGGTCACAATTACGACGACCCTGCCCATCGGCACGACCGGCACCGTGACGGATACAAGTGGCGGAGTGACCCTGGGCACCGGGACTGTCAATCCGACGACCGGCATTGCGACGGTTACAACGACGGTCTTGCCCGTAGGCACCGATACCATTACCTCCTCCTATGGCGGCGACACGAACAATGGCCCCGCAACAGGGACAACGACGCAGACCGTAACGAAAGCCTCTCCGACAGAGACCCTAACCTCTTCAACGAATCCATCCAACTTCAACCAATCCGTTACCTTCACCGCAACACTTCCTACGAATGCCACGGGCACAGTGACCTTCACGAATGGAACAACGACGCTAGGCACATCGACAGTTACTAACGGCGTCTCGACTTTAGCTACGTCTGTATTGCCTGCGGGGAGTGACCCGATTGTCGCGACCTACAACGGTGATACCAATAACAACACCGCGACGGCATCGCTGATCCAGACGGTCAATAAGACGACGCCCACGATAACAGTCACCACCTCTGGCCCCAGCACCTACGGTGGATCCGTCACTATAAC
Source organism: uncultured Acidobacteriaceae bacterium (assembly GCA_963774835.1). Classification (GTDB taxonomy): domain Bacteria; phylum Acidobacteriota; class Terriglobia; order Terriglobales; family Acidobacteriaceae; genus Edaphobacter. The sequence goes on along the minus strand of CAVZGS010000005.1, from coordinate 620,370 downwards.
GACGACCCTGCCCATCGGTACGACCGGAACCGTGACGGTTACGAGCGGTGGAGTGACTTTAGGGACTGGCCCGGTAAACCCCACGACCGGGACGGTTACCATTACCACGACCACATTGCCAGTAGGCAGTGATCCAATCACCTCCACCTACGGCGGCGACTCAAACAACAATCCCGCGACAGGAATCACGACTCAGACCGTATCGAAGGCGACTCCCGCAGTCACTGTTATCTCTTCGACCAACCCGTCCACCACTGGCCAGTCCGTCACCTTCACCGCTACTCTTCCGTCCGGTGTAACTGGAACAGTGACATTCACAAGTGGCGCGACGGCATTGGGTACATCTACGTTGACTGGTGGGGTCGCGACCGCATCCACGTCCTCGCTCCCCCTAGGCAGTGACCCCATTACGGCGACATACAGCGGAGACGGAAATAACAATCCTGCAACGGGAACGCTGACTCAGGTCGTCAACAAGGTATCGCCGCCCATCACAGTCACCACCTCCGGCCCAAGCACATACGGTGGCACGGTCACAATTACGACGACCTTGCCCATCGGCACGACCGGCACGGTCACCGTTACAAGTGGCGGAACCACCCTCGGCACGGGCACGGTCAATCCGACGACCGGCACAGTCTCGATCACGACGACGACTCTGCCAGTGGGTACCGATCCCATCACCGCTTCCTATGGAGGCGACACGAACAACGGCCCGGCAACGGGGACGACAACACAGACCGTAACGAAGGCAACTACTACCGTCCTGCTGATCTCCTCGCTGAACCCATCTAATTACAGCCAGTCAGTGACCTTTACCGCAACGGTCCTCACCGGCGCAACCGGCACAGTAACATTCCTGGACGGTTCGACCGCGTTGGGCACTGGCACGATAACCAACGGCATAGCGACCTTCACCACTTCTACGCTCGCCGCTGGAACTCATAGCATCACCGCAAGCTATGGCGGAGATGCGAACTACGGCTCCGCTACCTCGGTGCCCCTCTCGCAGACCGTCAACAAGAACACCCCTGTACTGCCCCCACCAGTGGTATCGACGAACAATCCTCCTTACGGCACACCAGTGACGATCACAGAGACCGTACCTCCGGGCGTGTCAGGGCCGGTGACTTTCTCGAACGGCACAACGCCAATAGGATCGGCGCCGATCATAGGCGGAGTCGCTACCATCACCGTGACCAACCTGCCGCTCGGGACCAATCAGATCACCGCCAGCACTCCGGGAGACGCCAACAATAACCCAGCCACCTCGCCTTCGGTCTCGGTAACGGTGGCAAAGGCAGCTCCTACGGTGACGGTCACATCGTCGCTCAACCCCTCGACCGTCAATCAATCCGTGACCTTTACCGCAGCCACGCTTGCCAGCGCGACTGGCGCAGTAACGTTCCTCGATGGATCAACGCCCCTCGGCACGGTCACCTTGACTAATGGCCAGGCGACCCTGACGACCAGTACCTTGATCGTCGGCTCTCACACGATTACCGTTAGCTATAGCGGCGACACGAACGATAGCCCAGCCACATCGGCACCTCTCACACAAATAGTCAACAAAGCGACGCCCGTCCTGCCACCGCCAACCGTCTCATCGTCTAACTTGCCCCCAAACACGCCGGAGACGATTACAGAGACAGTCCCCACCGGTGTAAGCGGGACAGTTACCTTCTACAACGGCACAACGCCGATCGGTACTGCGACGATCGCGAACGGTGTCGCGACGATCACCGTCCCAAGCTTGCCGGTTGGAACCGATTCCATCACCGCGGCAACTTCAGGTGACGCGAACAACAACCCCGCGACCTCGCCGGCGACTCAGGTGACGGTCGCGAAAACGACCGTTGTCGTAACTCTTGCGTCTTCGGCGAATCCGTCGGCGCCAAACCAGTCGGTGACCTTCTCCGCGACTGTGCAGGCTGGTGCAACTGGCTCGGTCACCTTCCTCGACGGCACAACCGTCCTGGGAGTAGGAACGATCAACGCGGCGGGAATCACGACCTTCACTACATCGACGTTGGCGATCGGATCTCACCAGATCACCGCGTCTTACAGTGGCGATTCCGCTTATAGTATTGCGACCTCAGCAGTTCTCACGCAAGTCGTCGGCAAAATTCCAACAGTAACAACCATCGTTGAAAGTGCTCCTGCCCAACTGCTCCACACTGGGGTCACCTTTACTGCAAACGTAACTGCCCCAAGCCCGAATGCTACCGGAACCGTGACCTTTATGGACGGCACAACCGTATTAGGCACTGCCACTCTTAATGGTAGTGGAGGAGTCATCGTCTCACTTACGACAAATGCAAGTGCGACCTTTGCAACAAGCGGTCTTTTGACCGGTGCTCATCAAATTGTGGCGGTCTATTCAGGTGACGGCACCTTCGCTCCAAGCACATCGGCACCTGCGGCGAACATGGTGGAAGACTTCACCAACACAAACACCGGCGCTGCGAGTCAAAACATGTTCCCGGGCGGATCCACCACGTATACCTTCACGCTGGCCCCTGTTAGTGCGTCGACCTTCCTCAACGATGTAACGGTAGTGGTCGACGGTCTGCCCCCGGGGTCGACGTACACGTTTACGCCATCCACTATCAAAGCCGGTAGCGGATCAACTCAGGTCGTTCTCAATGTCCAGACCAGCAGTTCACTCAGTGCTCAGAACCGTCTGCCGCAAAACGGTCCTGCTCCACGCAACGAGCTGCCAATTGTTGCAGGAATGCTCGGTCTTGTCGGCCTCGGAGCGGCGCGCAAATTAAGACACAAGATGCCGCGAACGTTGATGCTTCTTCTTTTGACGCTTGGTTCGCTTCTGCCGATCGCCGCCCTTAGTGGTTGCGCCGGTGGTTACTTCACCCTTAACCCAACGACTTATTCCCTAACGGTAACCGGTACCGAAGGCGTCGTTCAGCACGCAGCGACCGCTACATTGATCGTGCAGTAGGAGAAGAGAAGAAATGACGCATCTTCGCAGCGCGGTGTTCCTGGTACTTGTGCTCGCTCTACCCTGGGCCCTCCATGCCCAGGCAATCTCCATGGGCGGGGGAAGCAATGACGACGTTCCCAGGCTCGAATTTGGTGCCAACTACAACTTCTTCCATGCGAATGCGCCTCCAGGTCAGTGCGGATGCTTCTCGATGAATGGAGGCAGCGGGACTGTGGTCTACAACATAACGCCAAAATGGGCTGCCGTCGCCGATCTGACCATAGGTCATGCGACGAATGTGGACAATAGCCTGCAAAATATAACGATCTTCAACTACCTCTTTGGTCCTCGGTACACTCGTCGCAACTCAAGCCGCTTTGTTCCATACGGACAAGCATTGCTTGGCGGGGCAAAGGAGGACGTCAACTTCCAGTTCACAATCAACCGGCAATCGTTCGGCGTCCTGACTGGTGGTGGCGTGACGACAAGGCTGAATCGTCGATTCGGCGTGACCATCGCTGAATTCGATTGGATATACACCCGTATCCCCAATGCCGTAAACAATCGTCAAAATGATGTCCGTATCGCTACCGGCTTCACCTATCATTTTGTCACCGGAAACTACTAGTCCGGCCCTCGTGGTGCTAGTCGCTTTGCTCAGCTCTCACTATAGAGGCCGACCTTCCGCGAGGTTGCAGCTCAAACTCATAGTACGGTCTTTACTGCTTTAGCAGCTTCGTCAGGTATTCGAGCGCACGTGGATCATTGGACTGTCCCAGCCAAAAGATAGCCTGCCTGCGAACGATAGGGTCTTTGCTCGAGTCTGCCACTGCAATCAGCTGAGTCGCGGCCTCGTCGCCGGGCAATCTGGAGAGGGCAAAGACAGCAGATTTTCGTATTTGTTCGTTCGGATCGTCGGTCGCCAGGGCACGCAGGTCTGCGGTCACTCTCTTTCCGCCTTTAGTCGCCATCCAGAACTGCGCCTGCTTGCGGACCTGAGGTGAAGCGTCCTCATGGGCCATGCGAATGAGCTCGTTGAGGGCCGCAGGGCCCTTCGACAGAGTAAGGTCGAAGGCTAGCTTTTCCCGAAACTCCGGATCGGTGTCCTCATGGGCAAATTTCTGGATCGCTGCAAGTCCGTCGGCACCACGCTGGCTAGCGAGCCAAAATGCCGCCTTCTCGCGAAGCCCAAGGTCATTGCCAGCTCCGGCGAGACCGACTAGCGCCGTGGTCGCCGCATTGGTCTGGTGCAGCGAAATTGCGAACACTGCACTGTCGCGAAGAGGTCGGGCATCGCCCTGTCGCGCAATGTCTGTCAACACGCGAACACTGTCCTCCGCATTGACACCGTTCACCCAAACGAACCGTAACCCTCCCGCATCGAGCTCGCGCTCCGGACTCTCAACCCGCACTTTCATCACGGACCCATCCGCAACGCGTAGCAAGACCACGGCGTGATCGGACGATTGGTTGTTTTCATTGGAATCTTTGACCACGGAGTCGCCATTGCCTTCCAGGTAATCGATTCGGCCGGAGTTCCATCCAGAAGAAAACTTGCTAACAACTTGGATCGAGTAGCCGATCCACGCAGCGCCTTTCTGTCGCTTCAGGCCATCAATTGCTGCACTGAGTCCGTGGTCTGCCGCTTCTGTTGTCACCTGACCATGGACGACGGTTGGTTGTTGCGCAAACAGGACAGGCGACGCTGACAGAACGGTGGTGGCTACAAAAACACGCAAAAGAGCTCGCATAGGTTCTTCTCCTGAAATCCTAATTGGGTGACGCTGGTGATTTGCAGTGACGCGGTCTAACTTACTTGAGCAACTCCATCATGTAGTCGGTCGCCGCTTTGTCGTTCATCAAGGCCAGCTGTGAAACGAGGGCCCGCTTCAATTCAAGGTCTTTTTCGTTCCGCGCCATCTCGACCATATGCGGAGCGTCCCGCGTTATGAACATGGCGGAGATAATCGACTTCTTGATCTTGGGATCGGTCGTCGTACGGTAGACCTCAGCGAGCGTGTCGTTGGCTCGCTTACCTTGAAACACCGCCATCGTTCGGATGGCCTCCCCTTGCAGCTGAGGGTCCAGCTTCCCAAGCGCAGCATCATGCAGGATGTTCTCAGCCTCAGGCGATTTGCTCTGTGCCAGCACAAACAGCGCATGCCTCTTCACGTTGAGTGGTTGGTTGCCGGTCAGAATACCGCGCAACAAAGGAAGGGCCGTGGCGGGATCTTTATTCAACAGAGAATTCAGGGCAAGCATCTTCAGATCTTCATCCGACCCACGTGCAACTCCGCTGTCACCGCCCTCTACGTAGACGCTGTAAGGAGCGACCTTAACGTACGGATCGGCACCTTATCTATTTTTACTTTTACTTTGTCGTCTGCAATGGCCTTTGTATCGACCTGTACATCCAGCGAAATAGCAGCGCAGTCCTTGTTCCACGTACTGCCGGCGAACTGCGCGCGGAGCTGCTCACAGGTGGCAATCGCGAGCGGTGTCTTACCCAGTTTATTGAGCGAGTAAGCCTTCCAGTAAAAGGCCGCGTCGACCCGTTCGCCCTTCTCGCTAATCACCTTGTCAAACGCGGAAATAGCGTCCGGCCAGCGATGCTCATCCATCGCGCGGGTTCCGACCATATAGGGATCATCATCCACCACAACGATGACAGGGGCAGAAGAAGAAAACTCGGGCGTCAGCGCATGGAGAGGTCGCGCTATTGCAAAAAGAGACCAGGACAGTCGGGCAGAGTGTGGTGCGGATGAGGTTCTTCATTGTGTAGCTCCTTGGGAATGGTCATCGTTCTGTCGCAGAATCCTGATATCGAGCAATAGTCCGCTAGTGTTCATCTCCAGACGAAGACGCCAGGTACTATGCGACGATTGTGGTTCGTTGTCGAGCGTGGTCAGGACCCGTCCAAAATTTTCCAGCACCGCGGCCTCGGACAAATCTCCACTGTCTCTCGCATCGCGAACATAGATAGCGTTCTTCAGTAGAAGATTGTGGGCCTGTTCGCGAGTCGCCTCGTCAAGCGAACCGGACGAGTTGTTCACCTCGGTCAAAAGCCGTTCTGCGGCCTCGAGGTGATTTGCAATGGCAGGGTCTGCCGGCTCCGTAGTGAGAGGCCCGTGCCCGTTGACGGCAACGCTGTGCCTCGTTCCGTTGGTCTGATGGATGTGGACGCCAAACCCAGCAAGCAGGACCAGGGCGACAGTGGCCACTCCGGCTACAGGCCAGGCCCAATGCCATCGAAAAAGCTTAAGGCCCCGATGGTGTTCCGGAGTCAGCACGCTGAGGTTGCCGCGAAGCCGTTGCCAGTTATGCTCCAGGTTAGGCTGCGGAACAGGGTCTCCGGAAAAAACTCGGAGCGTCTCTGCAATGGACTCCGAGAGATCGGCGCACTCCGAACAACTCTCCAGATGCCTCGAGATTACAGCTTCGTCTGAGCTCTCGCGAAGCTGATAGGCAATCAGATCTTCTTCAGAGAAGTGTTTCATCGGACACCTCCTGCAACCGGAGTCAGCGATCGGCGAAGTTTGCTCACTGCGCGAAAAACCGCCTGTTTGGCCGAGTTGCTTGTAACGTTTAGGGCGGCCGCGATCTCTGCCATCGGAACGTCCTCCATATGCCGCAGCGTGAACGCCGTCCGTTCCATCGGCGTCAGCTCTGCCATTGCCGCGTGCCGCAGGCTAACGGCCTCGCGGTTGAGCAGAACACCTTCAGGTCCTGCCTTCTCGTCCGCAATTCGGATCGTGTGATCGTTGGCCGAAGGCTCATCGGCAATTCGCGGAGCATGGTACGAGAGATCGCGATTGCGTCGTTCCACGAGATTGATAGCTGTGTTCATAACGATTCGCATAATCCAGGTAGAAAAAGCCGATTCCTGCCGAAAGCTCGGCAACTTGCTGTAGGCACGGAGAAACGCCTCCTGCGCCGCCTCTTCCGCATCAGCCTCGTTGCCGGTAATTCGAAAGGCGACACGGGTGACAGAACAGAAGTGGCGATCCATCAGCACACGATAGGCGTCTCTGTTGCCAGCGAGTACATCTCGGATCGCTTCTGTCTCCGCCTTGTCCATTCGCCGATTAGACAATGGGTCTCGCCTCCGGTTAGGTTCCAGTAGAAAGTATTTTCTTGGGCACCTAAGTAGCAGATTCAAAACAGGATGCTTCGAGCCCAAAGGGCCTTCAGAGAATCCTTGGTCTACCTAGACCTTGTTCCGCCCCTTCAAGTAGCGAACCCCATACACCATCGCTCCCGCCATCAAAATAAGGCCGGCTGTCCGCATCTCCCGCACAAAATTAGGCCGCGAAAACAGGATAAAGATGAACCCGCCCAGTGCAAGCAATACCGGCAACGGATAAAGCGGCATGCGAAATCCCCGCAACCTGCGTTCGCGGCGATGCTTCGGCAACAACGCAGCTGTTCCCTGCAGCAGAAACTGAAACAGGATCCGTACCACCACCAGCGTCGTGATGACCTCTTGCAGTCGAAAGATGCAGCACAGCAGAGTGACTCCACCGAGCGTCAAGAGAGAATGCATCGGAATCCGATGCTTCGGATGAAGGACCCCGAACCATGCCGGAAAATTACCGTCTCGTGCCGCGGCAAAGGGAATTCGCGAATACCCTAACAGCAGCGCAAACACCGAAGCGAGCGCTGCCAGCGCAATCAACACCACGATCGCCCCGGCGGCTTTAGGCCCGTAAATCCGCTCCATGAACACTGCCATGGCGAACATTCGCGCATGGCTATCGGTATTTTGTGCCATCTCCCGCCACGGCAATACTCCCAGCACGCTTACGTTCATTAGCATGTAAAGCGTTCCGACAATCCCAATCGCGCCCAGCACAGCGCGCGGAATCGTCCTCTGCGGATCGCGGACCTCCGCTCCCAGAAAACAAACGTTGTAGTAGCCCCAGTAGTCATACGCTGAGATGAGCATGCCAGCCCCAAGCCCGGCAAAGAACGCTCCATTGAGGTGAAACGCACCTGCTGGAAAGTCGAACGCGCGATGAGCATCAAAATGCAAGAATCCCGCGACGATGATGAGCACCAGCGTAAGCCCGACAACCAGCCCCAACCAGCGAACGACGCGATCGATGGCAAAGATGCTGCGATACAAGACGACCATCGCGACCCCGCAGGCGCCCATCGCAATCAGCGTCTGCTCGCTCAACACTACTGGTACTCCAAGCAGCGACATGGTGGCAAAAGGGCGATTCGCGTGAGGAAGAAAAAAGGAAACATACTGCGAAAATCCGATACAGCCGGAGGCGATCGAAAGCGGCGCACTGATCAGCAACTGCCACGCATATAAAAACGAGAACGCCCGTCCCAGAGTCTTCTCGCCGTAGAGATGTTTCAGGTAAGCGTACGAACCGCCGGCCTCGGGATAGGCCGTTCCCAACTCACTCCAGATCAATCCATCGCACAGCGACAGCAGTGCCCCCATCAGCCATCCCAGAATCGCCTGCGGGCCGCCCATCACCCCGACGATGAGCGGCAGCGTAATAAACGGGCCGACCCCGACCATGTCGATAATGTTCAGTCCGAGGGCCGAGCCCGTCGAAAGTCCGCGCCGTAACTCATCCGGTCTTGATCGTTCAGTCTCCGGCAGCGATGGGCCCTCGTCCTTCGGGGGTGCCGGTTCGGTTGAGGGATAACTCATGGCATGGCCTTCAAGGAGCGTGATTTAGCAGATCGATGCTCTGGCTCGAAGTGTAACGAATCGTACCGAATATATGGGTCGCAGGGTGCGTGGTATGACCAATTGCAGGTACTATTCCACTGAATGCAAGTAAACTTCCGGGAACAGATTGAAGGAGACAAGATGAACCCCTTGAAGATTCGGTTGGTGGCAGCATCAACGGTGGCCATGATTATGACCGTTCCCGCGATGGCAGCGAGCAAGGTCTGCGACGCACGAACATACGGAGCAAAGGCCGACGGCGCGACCAAGGACACCAAAGCGATCCAGGCCGCGATCGACGACTGCACCGGCGGAACGGTGAAGCTCACCAGCGGCACCTTTATCTCAGGCCCCATCGTGCTCAAGAGCAACGTCACTCTCGACATCGCCAAAGGCGCAATTCTGCTCGGCTCGCCTGACCATGCCGACTACCCCAGCAAGACCGAGTTCCGCGCCCCGGGTACGCAGTCCCTCGTCAGCGCCACAAACGCCGAGAAGGTCGCGATCACCGGCGAAGGCACCATCGACGGCAACGGTGAGAGCTGGTGGACCGAGGCGCGCGCGACGCGAGGCGCCGGCATAGTCGGGGTCGTCCAGTTTCGTCCCCGCCTCGTCGTCTTTGACCACTGCAAGCACGTCCGCATGGAAGGCGTTACCGTCCAGAACTCGCCCAGCTGGCAGATCGTCCCGTACTACACCGACGACATGACCATTCGCAACGTCCGCATTCTCGCGCCGCAACGCTCGCCAAACACGGACGCTATCGACCCTTTCAGCTCCTCGAACATGGTGATTGACCACGTCTACGCCGACGTTGGCGACGACAATATCGCCATCAAGAGCGGCATCATCAACTCTCCGGGGCCTGACGCGCCCAGCAAGAACATCACCATCACCGACTGCGAGTTCATGCACGGCCACGGCCTTTCTATCGGCAGCGAGATCGCCGGCGGCGCGCAGAACATCCACGCCGAACGCATCCACTTCAAGGGCACCGACCAAGGCATCCGCATCAAGGCCAACCGCGACCGCGGCAACGACGTCAGCGACATCTCCTTCAAGGACATCACCATGGAGGACGTGAAGACCTCGATCCTCATCAGCGAGTACTACCCGAAGGCGATGCCCGATGGCGAAGTGAAGGCCGAGCCGGTCCAGCGTTTGACGCCTTTCTTTCACAACATCACGATTGAGAACGTGAAGTCGGTCAACAGCCCATGGGCCGGTGTCATCATCGGCCTGCCGGAGTCGCCGGTCAAAGACATTGTCCTGAAGAACGTCGACATTCAGGCGACGAAAGGGTTGCAGATCGCGTACGCAATGGTCACTGCTTCCGGCCTGAAGGTGACTGCAACAGACGGCGAGAACATTACCGTCGCCCCAAACGCGAAGCTGACTATCAAGTAGCGAATTCAGCAGATTTCAGTAGGGAGGAGCGCGGCCGCGACTTCAGCCGCGCTCTTGCCTGTGAGGCGCAGTACTTTGCTCCGGCTGGTTGCGCCGCTGACGAGCGATATCCGTGCACGCGGCAATCGGAGCGCCTCAGCGAGAAACGCAATTAACGCCTCGTTGGCCTTTCCATCTACAGGCGGGGCGGTCAGCGCAATCTTCATTGAGTCCGCATGAACGCCCGTCACACCGTTTTTTCGCGCTCCGGGATGGATCCGCACTGACAGCGTGCATCCATCCGCAACGTCCTTTGCGAAGCCCGCGTCTCTCACTCTTCGACCTTCACCCGCCGACCAAACAGCGCCGTTCCTACGCGCACGCAAGTGCTGCCCTCTTCAATCGCCACGGTGAAGTCGTTCGACATTCCCATCGACAACTGCGTTACGCGAGGGAACCGGGCGGCCGATCCGTCCCGCAGCCGTCGCAGTTCGCGAAAGTAGGGGCGCGCGACTTCGGCGTCCTCTGACCATGGCGGGACTGTCATCAGCCCGACCGTCTCAATCGACGCAAGCTCGTCCATCGCGGCCAGCAGGGAAGGCAACTCCTCCGGAGCGAGCCCGTGTTTCGACTCCTCGTGGCTCAGCTTCACCTCGACCAGCACCGGCAGCTTTTTACCCAGCGCGGCAGCGGCCGTGTTCAGGCGTTGTGCGATCTTCAACGAGTCGACAGCATCGATCGCGTCAAATAACTCCGCGGCCTTTGCCGTCTTGTTCGACTGCAGGGGCCCTATCAGGTGAAACTCAGCGCCGGACAGTCCTCTTACGTGCGGCGACTTCTCCTGAAACTCCTGCACTCGGTTCTCGCCGAAGAGTCGTTGGCCGGCGGCGTACGCCTCCACGATCATCTCCACCGAATGGACCTTGCTGACGGCCATCAGGGCTATATCGTTGGTGGAGCGGTTGGATCGGCGGCAGGCTTCGGTAATCTGTTCGTGCAAATGGGCGAGATTTTCTGCGATCGACATGCTCTTTGCATCTTATCTTTTTGACTTCTACTTCACTTGTCCTGGAGGCACTCCCTTTAATGTGAACCATTCTTCTGCTGATCGGCTCAAACATCTTTATGACCTTCGCGTGGTATGGGCACCTGAAGTTTCGCGACGTGCCGCTGTGGAAGGTGATTCTGGTCAGCTGGAGCATTGCCTTTTTTGAATACTGCTTGCAGGTGCCAGCCAACCGCATTGGGGCGAAGACCTTTTCACCGGACCAGCTGAAGGTGATCCAGGAGGTCATCACGCTGACGGTCTTCGGCATCTTCTCGACGTTTTACTTTGGCGACAAGCTGCACTGGAACCACTTTGCCGCGTTTGGCTGCCTGGTGGCGGGGGCATTCTTTATGTTTCACAAGTTCTAGACCCTCTGGGTACCCCCTCTCCCCCTCAAGCCAATTTTCCTTTATATTCAAGAGTTTACAGACTTCGTATCCTCGCAAAATCGTCATAACAATGGGGTTACGACTAAATTCGTCTTTCTAAATGAGTTAGCCTCGGAGGGCATCCGGGGCTTTCCTTGTTTTATCCATATAACCATTATAGCGGTCTGACCCTAACTAAAATGCCATGCGGATGTTGTTGTGGGGTAGTGGTTTAGGCGGTTTTGGGGCTTGACAAGCGATTTCTGGGCTGAAAACGCAAAAAATAAAACAGGATGCTTGCTTTAGCGACACTGGGCACCCCGGTAGTGTGGAGGCGCCGCTCTCAGGCGGGTTGCTTCGAATCAACACGAAAATGTTCGCACGTACATCGCGATGATCTCGGCTTGGGTCTCGTCGGAGTGACCTTTTCTTTGGGTGTGGGTTAATCCGAGTAAAGCTTGTGTGTGTTCGAGGTTTGTGACCAATCCGATCAACGCCGGAGTCCACGCGGAGACGTCGTGCGGCCGTAACTTGCCACGCTCGATCTGGCGCTCAAGATAGTCCTGGAGGACTTTTTCGGCGGCGATGAATGCAGCTTGGTTCAAGATCCGACCGAACTCGGGATGGCGTTCGGCTTCGGCGATCACCATACGCACGAAGCGTATCGCTTCGGGTGCGTTGAGTAGCGAAGCCATGCGTTTGATAAATGACCGGAGAGCGACTGTCGTGTCAGGGGAGAGGTCTTCCGATCGCGGAAGCTGTTCGACAAATCCGCGGCAACCTTGTTCGACACTCGCTGCGAACAGGGCGTCTTTATCACCGAAATGGTCATACAAGGTGCGCTTGGTGGTATGTGCCGCGGCGGCGATCCGATCCATGGAGGCGAGTTGATAGCCCTGCTCGAAGAAGACCGTTTTAGCGGCTCCGACGATGTCCTGCCTGCGTTGTTGCGATGCGGCTGTCTTGCCTCGAACACCTTGGGTGAGCGTCGATTGGTCCTTCTTCTTCATCACTTCCTCTCCCTTGATAGTAGAGAGTTCGGTGGAAAGTTATATAGGGCCGTGTTTGACTAATTTGTATACTATACGGTATAGTATATATAACTCTTATTTGAAACATTTAGGAAGACAGGAAAAGAGACATTATGCGTGCGATTATGACCGATCCGGGCGCCAACCCTCGCCTCACTCTGCGCGAGGTTGCGTCGCCTGAGCCTACGCTGAGCCAAGCTTTGGTTAGAGTAGAAGCCTTCTCCTTGAACCCGGGTGAGACTCGCAGAGCTCTCGACGCGACTACCGGCTATGTTCCAGGGTGGGACTTCGCGGGCGTGGTTGAGAGGACCGCGGCGGACGGAAGCTCTCCAGCGGCAGGGACCCGTGTGTTCGGCGTCGTTCCGCAGGGCTCGTGGGCCGAGTATGTCGCTACGCGCAGCGGCCTCCTTGCCGAGGTGCCCAGATGGGATGACCTATTCGCAGGCCGCTGCGCTGCCGGTAGCCGGCGTGACCGCCATGGTCTGTCTTGAACAGGCTGGTTCGCTTGTTGGTCGTCGAGTGCTGATTACGGGAGCGGCGGGTGGAGTGGGGCGGTTCGCCTGTCAGCTTGCAGGTATTGCAGGCGCCAAAGTATTTGCCGTGAGCCGCCGCCAGGACCTGCCGCGACAACTGCGAGAGGACGGCATTGAAGCTAGCGGCGTATACGCGAGCGTGACAGAGGCCAGGGCCGCTGGTGAGTACGATGTGGTTCTCGACTCTGTCGGGGGCGACACGCTCGGAGTTGCGCTTACGGCACTTGCTGCCAATGGTGTCTGCGTCAGCTGCGGCAATTCGACCCAACAACCAACGACCTTTGATGTTCGGGATTTTTATTTTAAGTCGAACACTCGGCTGCACGGCGTCTGGCTCGGTCGCGAGCTTGCGGGCGACTGCAGGCCGATGCTGACGAGGCTGGCTGAGCTGGTGACGAAGGGGAGTCTTCGTATTCCGATTTGCGCCGAGCTGCCGTGGACGAGAGTTATCGATGCGGCTGAGCAGCTGATACAGCAGAAGGTCGATGGCAAGATCGTTTTGAGTGTGGCCTAGATGCAGGACGAGGACAATTCAGGCACAAGGAAGAGAGACGGTTCGTCGTGCCGGTAGTTGATTTTGGAGCTTGACATGCGATTTTGGGAAGAAAGACGGCAAGAAATAATTTTCAGTCCAAGGACTGCGGTCGGCATGGGCCCGAGTCCCCGGGAAAAGGGGCCGGATCCGTTAACAATATGAGAGGAGGATGAAGAAATTTCTCGGTTGGGAGCGGAGTTTGAACTTATACTGGCGCATCGACTTTATGATTCAGCATTTTGGGACCTGACCGATCTAATTCCATTTGACCGGTGACCCTATGCCAAGGAATCGAGTCTATGACGATGCATTCGGCCGATGGAGGAGTGAGCGGCGCCACGACTGCAACTATCGCTCGAATTGCCTCTCAATTCTGACTGCGCTATGCCTTCTTGCGCCGCTAGTTGCGCTCTCCCAAGAGGTGGAGACATCAGCCCTGACGAGCGCTCCGCCAGGGAGCATTACCGCGGAGTCGGACACCGGAATCACGAAGGCCCTGCCAGTTAAACAGCCGGTAGCGAGCGAGATAGCCGTGACCGGCATGATTCCGGATGGCGATTACAGATTGTTTAGCGCTACTGTACGTTGCAATGCCTGGACGGTGGGCGTTGAGTACGACCGTCATAGCTGGGGTCACCTTCTGAAATCACAGCTGGACTATGTGGTGGAGGTCATTCCGCTTCTCATTCTCAGCGAACCGGCCAAGTCCGATTTTTGGGGCAATGCAATGAGCCCCAACCAGCAGTTGGTGCCCGGGGTGTCGATTTCGCCGTTCGGCTTTCGCCTGCTATGGCGGGACAAAAGGGCCATCAGGCCCTACCTGATCGGCAAGCTTGGGGCCGCAGTCTTTACCAAAAAGGTGCTCTCGACGAGTGCGAGCTACGCGAACTTCAACGTTCAGGCCGACTTCGGCGTTCTAATCAAGATGACGGAACGGGTCGACCTGCGCGTAGACCCTTTCGTGTTTTTTCATGTTTCGAACGGCTACTTAGCGGCGAGCAACCCGGGAATGGATGAGTTAGCGACGAAGATCGGGATTAGCTACCACCTTGGAAATCCGGGGCGGACCAGGTGATGATTTCCTTCCTCGGAGAGATCGCGCATGATCACGCGCTGTGTTCTTGATGGGTCGTTTTCTCTGGCGAGCCGGAGTTTCTGTCGCGCCAGTCCTGGATCGTGAGCTCCCAAACCTCTGTGGGAAGCCTGCCGGAGACGTAGTCATCTTGAGTCTGGCCGATGCAGCGTGCGCCTTCGCGCAGGGAGATGGCGCGGGAAGCAGCGTTGTCTCGCGCTTTCTTGACGCGCAGGACTGGTTGTCTAAGATCTTCAAACCAGAACCGGTTGATGGCGGCGACGGCTTCGCTCATAAGGCCGCGGCCCTGCCATGGTTGCGCGATCCAGAAGCCGCGATTGTTTCCGCCGTTGAGCACGAGGCAGATGGCGCCGATGATCATTTGCGCGGGATCGTCTTTGAGGCGGAGCATCCAGTGCCACTCTTCACCGTGCTCGATGGCAGGCAGCGCGTAATCGCGATAGTAGGCGTAGGCGCCCTTCTCGGGATAGGGCCACGGGACACGTGCGTTGAGTTGACGCACGATCTCCCACTTGGCGAAGAGGGGTTGAACTTCGTCGGCGTCGGCGAGCGCGAGAGGCCGCAGGAGCAGACGTGGCGTCTCGAGCATGGGAGTGAGCATGGTTCAGCGGCCGTGCTCTTCGAGATATTTTTCCACCTCGAGGGCGGCCATGCAGCCTGAGCCTGCAGCGGTGATGGCCTGGCGGTAGCGGCGGTCCTGAATGTCTCCGCAGGCGAAGACGCCGGGGATGATCTCGCCGTTGAGCGTCGGGAACACATTGTTTTTCGTGAGGATGTAGCCGTCGGGGTCGAGGTCCGATCATGCCCTTGAAGGCCGTGGCGTTGGGGATGTGGCCGATGCCGAGGAACATCGCGGAGACGGGAAGGACGTACTCGTCGCCGGAGACTCGGTTTTTGAGACGCAGGCCCCTGACGTCCTTCTCTTCGACGCCGAGCACCTCTTCAACGGTGGTGCTGGAGACGAATTTGATGTTGGGGTGGGCCATGGCGCGGTCAAGCATGATCTTTGAGGCGCGGAACCGCTCGGTGCGGTTGATGAGTGTGATCTTGGTGGCGAAGCGGGTGAGGAAGAGGGCCTCTTCCATGGCGGAGTCGCCCCCGCCGATGACGGCGATCTCTTTGCCGGAGAAGAAGAACCCGTCGCAGGTGGCGCAGGAGCTGACGCCGTGGCCGATCAACGCCTGCTCAGACGGCAGGTTGAGCCAGCGCGCGCTTGCGCCTGAGGCGATGATGAGCGTGCGGGTGTGGATGGTCTCGTGGCCGAGGTTGAGCTCGAAGGGACGTTTTGTGAGATCGATGGAGCTGAGGTGGGCCATGCGGAGCTCGGCGCCGAAGCGGACCGCCTGTTTCTTCATGTTCTCGATGAGGTCCGGGCCCTGGATGCCCTCGGGCCAGCCGGGAAAGTTTTCGACCAGGGTGGTGATGGAGAGCTGCCCGCCGGGCTCGTGGCCTTCGAGGACGCAACGGCTTCAGGTTGGATCGTGCAGCGTAGATGGCAGCGGTAAGTCCGGAGCACCCGGAGCCGAGGATGACAGTGTCGCGCGTCGTATTTTCAGGCATATGGACTCCATTAGTGTAAATGCGCTGCGGAGGAAAAAGATGCAAAGGGGGCATTGGTGAAACAATTGAGGCCATGGCAAACCTGACATTGGTCTATGGAATGAGGCTGTTACCAGCGGACGAGATCGCCGCGGTGGGCGACGCGCCCATCACACTGAAGAACGGCAACGAGGCCCATGTGACGATGCATGTGCTCGAAGGCAGCCGTGAGCAGATTGAGACGCAGCTTCGCATGAGCCTGGACGCGTTCTTCGACTTCTACCCGGAGATTTAGCCTCCGGCGTCGGCCTGGAGTGTGCCGAAACAGGTCACTGCTATCCGCCGATCTTCTCCTGACGAAAGACAAGGAGTGGACGGAGGACGACATGGACCCGATTCTGCGGTTGTCTCTTGAGCGAACTACGCGGGGACTGTGTGCGCTTGCGATCGCCACCCTGCTGATGGGGCCGCCTGCCAAAGGCCAGACCGCGCCGGTTGCGTCGCCTCTGACCGTCGTCGACGTCCTGCATCAGTTGTCTGACAAGGCCGACGTCATCTTCGCAGGGCAGGTGGTTGCGGTTCGCCGCTCCAACGGTGCAGATTGGGTCGAGGTCGAGTTCCGCGTCGACCAGGCCATCCGCGGCTGCAGCGTTGGCACACCTTACGTCCTGCGAGAGTGGGCAGGGCTGTGGGCCGGTGGCAATCAGCGCTATCGAGTTGGGCAGCGTCTGTTGATGCTGCTGCATGCGCCGAGCGCTGCTGGAATGAGCTCCCCTGTCGGCGGACTGGATGGGGCAATACCGATTCGTCAGGGCGGAACAGCAACTCCGCTGGCAAACAGTGCAACAGCGCCGCAGCGACCCTTTGTCGACCTGAGGTGGCTCGGGACGAAGCTACCGCGCGCCGTTTCGTATCGCAGCGGGTCAACGGGTGCAGCAAAACCGGCCGGTGCGCCGATGTCGTCTCTCGCGCAAGAACGGACGGTGAGCGTGGCAGTATCCGACTCGATCACGAGCGTCGCAACCATTACACCGATGCCTGGCAATGGCAGTCCAAGCGATGCTTCGGTGCCGGCGCAACAGGCGTCGGTCGATGCTGTGATCGGCATGTTGACCTCGTGGCAGAAGGCGCGGCATGCTGCTCCATGATCTTGCGCCGCGGCTGCGTTCGACTGTTCGCCTGCTAATGGTCGTTGCACTTGTCTTCTGCTGGTTTGCTCGAGCGGCGCAGTTATGGGCAGGACGGACCGCGGTGGGTCACCGGGCCGCCGTTCTTTAATAGTGATGGGTATCCCGTGATGTGGTACACCAACCAACCGCTTTACTTCACCGACTCGGGGGACCTGAGCTCGAGCGTGAACCATGCGGCTGCGGACGCTCTTGTGGCCGCTGCAGCCAACGTCTGGAACGCTCCCACCGACAGCCTGGTGCTCGCGCAAGGCGGCCTGCTCGATGAGCATGTCAGCGGAGCGAATACGTTTCTCGGCCCCTCGGGGCCGGTCTTTCCCGCCGACGTCCAGAGCAGCAACTACGCAGCCAAGCAGATCGCAGTGATCTACGACAGTGACGGTTCCATCACCGACCTTCTGCTGGGCAATGGGGCGAGCGACCCTACGAGTTGCCTGCAGAACGGCGTTACCGAAAGCGTCGATTCGATTGTTCCTGCGGGGCATATCCAGCACGCGCTCCTTGTCCTCAATGGGCGTTGCACTGGCCCTGTACCAGAGCAGCAGCTGCAGCTGCAATACCAGTTGATGAGGGCCTTCGGCCGCGTCCTCGGACTGGGCTGGTCGCAGACGAACGACAACGTCTTCACCGGGACTCCACAGGCGACCTATAACCAGGCGATGCACTGGCCGGTGATGCATCCGATCGATATCCTCTGCGGAGCGTACACGTACCAATGCATGCCGCAGCCGTTCACACTGCGTCCGGACGATCTATCGGCGCTCGCGCAGCTTTACTACATTGGTAAGGGGCAGGCGCCGCCGGGCAAAACGGACTCCC
The DNA here is from genome assembly GCA_963774835.1 of uncultured Acidobacteriaceae bacterium. Taxonomy (GTDB): domain Bacteria; phylum Acidobacteriota; class Terriglobia; order Terriglobales; family Acidobacteriaceae; genus Edaphobacter. The sequence continues at coordinate 602,198 of CAVZGS010000005.1, read as the reverse complement.
TGCTCAACGCAAACCAGCTCTCCGGCAAGCTGCAATTCCCGACTGGCCAGGGGATGCAGGGGGTCAACGTAGTCGGGCGACGGTGGCCACAGTACACGACCTCCGCTGCAATCGAAGATTGGTACACCGCCTCTTCGGTCACCGGAGCTCTCTTCCGGCGATCCAACGGCAATCCTGTCGCCGGGGCCGACACCTCCATGGAGGGAAGCCTGGGCTCGCCGAACAACTACTGGGAGGGCTACTACGATTTTGAGCGCGTTCCGATGTTGCCGGGAGATTGGCAGATGATCGTCGTCGAGACCGAGCCCGTCAACCCCTTGTATACCGGCCAGTATGCGGTCGGGCCTTATATCGCGAATACGGTGGAGCCATCCGGGCCTGATACCTCGCAAACCTTCGGTATCTTCGGCAGCTACTCTCAACCCTATGCTGTCTTCTACGCGACGGAGGCGGCGAGTACCTGCAACACCGCCGCAGATGGAACCGAAACCGCTCCTGCCGCAATCGCCGCTACTGGCTGGTGGTCCGGGCTGCTTTGTGGATATGGCCACTCCGGCTGGTCATCGCTTACTGTCAAAGGCAACCGCTCGCTGACGGTGGAGGTGACGGCGGAGGACGAACAGGGCTTCGCTACGATGGGCAAGGCCATGCCAGTCATTGGCGTATGGAACGCCACAGATCCACTTGGCTCGCTGCCCGGAGTGGCGGGCGCGGGTGCGGCCTTCAACGGGCAAGCGACCGGCATGACGACGTTGGCCACGTCCATTGCGCGACCAGATCAGTTACGAATAGCGATTGCGGACGAGCGTGGAGACGGCCGCCCCGACTTCAACTACCAGGCGCGCGTCCTGTACGCCGATCGGTTGTCTCCAACCACAGTGAGCGCCGCCGGTGGCACCATCACGATCACGGGAATGGGCTTCCGCACCGGCAATGCGGTCTTTGTCAACGGCGTCGCCGCTGCCGTATCCAGTTGGACGGCGAACAGCATCGTGGCCAGTGTGCCCTCGATTCACGGATTGGGCTCGAGCACTGGCCTGGTGGCCGATGTCACGGTCGAAGACCTGTCGACCGGCGGCACTACCGTCATGACTCAGGCCCTGACTTATGCTGCGCCGGTGCCGTCGCTAAGCTTGCTTACTGCACCGTCGGGCACGGTCGTCCTCGCGCAACAGGCGGCGGTACCGTTCGCCGTGCAGGTGCTGGATGGCGATGGAGCTACGCCGATAGTCGGCGAGGCCGTGACCTTTACTGCGACCACGGGCGCCGTGCAGTTTGCCGCTTGTGGCGCCGCCACCTGCACGCTGCAGACCAACGCGCAGGGTATCGCGTCGACGTTCGTCACACCGCGAGTCCGTGGGCGCAATTGTGCTGCAGGCCGCCGGTGTAGATGGTACGACGACCGCATCGTTCACTGCGCTTGCCGAGGTGAGAACGGCGACCGCAGTGCAGCCGGTGGAGTACGTTGCATCCGGCGCGACCGTTGCGTGGGACCCGCAGCTCAGCGTCGCTGACAATATCGCTCCTACAACCGGGGTGCTCGTTGATTGGCAGACGATCTCCGGCCCCATCGTGGCTTCGGTAGTTCAGTCTCAAGTCAGCACTCAGGGTATTGGCATCGACCCTCGCGACGGCTGGGCCGCTTGCACCCGGCGCGCAGGCGCTCCTGTCCGCTTGTGCGTGGACGAGCGTATGCGCCACGTTTACCGCGCACGGAGTCGATCCGACAGGCCTGCGCCTGGTGGTGGTGAGTGGTGCAGGTCAAATTGTCTCTGCGAGCGGGGCACTCACGCCGGTCGTGCTGCGTGTTACCGACTCCGCCTCCGACCCTGTCGCGGGTGCTGTTGTGCAGGTCTACCAGACGGTGGACGCGTGGCAGCTCCCGTGTCCAGACAGAGGCCGCTGTCCTGTCCCCCCCACCCTCGCTTTGTCGCAGTCTTCGGTCACCTCCGATGCGAACGGTCTTCTCACGATATTGCCTCAACAGTTATCTGGCGTTGCCGAGACTACCAATCTTGCCGCAGCGACGGGGACCCAGGGCTTTCTCTCGCTGACCCTCGAAAAACAGCCGTAGGTGCAATTCTGCAATGGCCTATCTCGATGTATCCCAATTAAAATACGAGCATCAAATAGATAGCAGGGAAGTGCAGAGAGAATAAGCCTGGACGTGTTGCTTCGGCATCACACTCGAGAGAGATGGATCTGCAGCGAGATCGATGAGGGGCCTCGACCATGGCGGAAGTAGTGGTGGGTCAAAACGGCAGAGAGCGGAAGCGGGTCGTCGTATTGGGCGGCGGCTTTGCCGGTATCAACGCGGCCATCGATCTGGCGAAGCTTCCGGTCGATGTCACGATAGTGGATCGCAAGAATTATCATCTCTTCCAGCCTCTTCTCTACCAGGTGGCCCTGGCCGTGCTCTCTCCGGCTGAGATCGCCCAACCCATCCGCTCTCTCGTGCGCGACTATCCGAATGTCGACGTTCTCATGGACGAAGCGATAGGCTTCGATCTTGCGGAGCAGCGGGTCGATCTGAAGACCGGCGTCGAACTCGAGTATGACTATCTCATCATTGCCACCGGGTCTACACACTCGTACTTCGGCAGGGACGACTGGGCCAAGCTCGCTCCCGGCCTCAAGACCATCGAGGACGCGACCGAGATCCGCCGCCGTGTCTTGCTGGCCTTTGAACTCGCGGAGCGGGAGATGATGGAGAAAGGCACGCACCCGGCGCTCAACTTCGTCATCATCGGCGGAGGGCCAACCGGCGTCGAACTGGCCGGCGCCATCAGCGACATCGCCAAACTTTATATGACGAAGGACTTCCGTCACATCGACCCATCGATGGCGCAGATCCTCATTCTCGAAGGCTCGCCTAACATTCTCGCAGCTTATCCCGCCGACCTGCAGCGCAAGGCCGGCGAACAGCTCAACGCACTGGGCGTGACCTACCGCACAGGAGCGCACGTATCCGATGTACAACCGGGTTATGTGATGGTGGGAGACGAACGCATCGACTCTGTCGTCACTCTTTGGGCCGCGGGTGTTCAGGCCTCGCCGCTGGGCAAACTGCTTGGCTTTGAGACGGACCGGCGCGGCTGTGTCTTCGTCGACAGCCATCTGAATCCTCCCGGCCATCCCGAGATATTTATCTGCGGCGACCTCGCGCATGTCGAGCAGGACGGAAGACAGGTCCCCGGTGTAGCGCAGCCAGCGTTGCAGATGGGCCGCTACGCTGCAAAGCGCATTGGCCGTTTGGTCGCCGCGAACTGGGCAGTGACGGCAGCGGCAGGGACGAGCCATTTCATTACTTCGATAAGGGCGACATGGCAACGATTGGTCGCAAGGCCGCCGTCGCCAATATCCAATGGCCGTTCAAGGGCCACTGGAGCGGTTTTCCCGCGTGGATGACATGGCTGCTGGTACACATCTTCTTCCTCATAGGCTTCCGTAATCGCCTCTCGGTGTTCCGTCAGTGGGCGTGGACGTACCTCACCTTCAGCGACGGCGCACGCCTGATCACCGGTTCGCAGGAGCTGCCCGGCTGGAAGGTAGAGGACGACCTCATCGGTGTCCTCACCACCAAGCCGCTTGATATGGGCTCGCCCAAAACTTGACCGTCAAACGGGAGCGCGTCGCGATGACTTATCTTCAGCAGGAAGAAGGGCAGCGATCGAAATCGCTGCCCTTCGTATTGTTTGGTTTGGGCCCGTTGCGATCAGGGTTTGGCGCCGTACTTAGCCTGCGCTAGAACTGACACGGTAGGGGCCGCAATTCCGAGGACCTGAACAACTGGCGCCGTGGGTGGCGCAGTTGTTACCCCATTGATGGTCCACAACGCTCCTGCAGCATCGATCGCGATTGTACGTGCTCCATCGACGGAGATGATGCCCGTTCCACTCGTGTTGGACGATGGATTGAATCCGTTGCCCGCCGCCGTGAGAAGGAACGTTCCCGAAGCAAGCGAAGGATCAAACTCAACAATCATGCCTGCGCCGTAGCTTGAGACAAACAAGCGATTGCTGCCGTCGATCATCACAGAACGAGCGTTGTACACGCCGCATCCGTGCAGCGGACCGCAGGGAGTTCCGGGAGAAGTGACCGTTGGGCTATAAGAGGCGGGGACTCCGGCCGGATTTCCATGCGTAATCATGAAGAGCTGGCTGCCGTTGACACCGGTGCCAGTGCCGGTGATCCAGATGTTGCTACTCTTGTCGATGGCGGCAGCATAATTGGTAACGTCACCGGTGGTGGCTGATTCAGGGACCGTCGAGGTGTAGGGCGAGAGGAAGTAGTTCGTCGTTCCGGTCGATTGAGAAGGGCCCCAGACGTTGCCATTCGTGGCATCGACAGTCAGCGCGGCGACACCTGAGCCGGTAGTCGTTGAATTGCCTGTGAAGGGCGTGAGAGCCGTGGCAAAAGTACTTGATCCTGAGTTATAAGCGAGTTGACCGAAGCTGTTGCCTGTAGTGCCGGCCTGGGTCGCGAACCAGAGATTATTGCTTGAGTCGACAGCGACGCCGGAGAGGGCGAGGACGCCTGGTGTGATGACCGTTGTGACAGCAGAGGTGGGGTTGTATACGTAGATGTTGCCGCTCGCAGCGCTGTCTACGGTCAGGACGTTGCCATGCAGGTCGACGGCGACCTGATGAGTAAATGCGGATTTCAGGGTGGTATTGCCGAATCCGCCAGCGCCGGTCGATTGTAGAGTGCCGTTGCTGGAGAGCTCCATAAGCCCTGCATTGGTCATGCCGGTGATCCACACATTGTCATTAGCGTCGACCGCTATTCCCCACGGGTTGTTCGCTTCTGTGGCCCCGTCAGTCTCCAGGCCAGCCCTGTAGAGCACACCTATCGAAAGATCATTCGGCGCGGTGCTGCCAAGGGTGGGCTGGAACGACGGCGTGCCGAGAATCAGACCGTAGAGGGTGGCTGTGTTATTGCCGGGGTACTGCGCCATATCCAGCGCGGCCTGCCAGGTGTTCGCCGGAGTCGCAACGCCGGTGACAGAAGGCGGCTTCGCGTTCGTGAACAGCGTCGTGCACGCTGTGCTGGTCTTGGAGGTCGAATTGACGCAAGGTTCGAGAATATCAGCAAGGCTGTTGATCAAGTTCGTTGGCACAGTGCCATTGCCTGCAGGCGTCGTCCCGCGGGCCGAACCGCTGGAAGAGTCCACTATATTGGCTGCGTTCAGGAACGCATGCTGAAGCCCGGTTGGGTTGGTCGCACTGGTCCCGATGTTGATGGTGGTCGGGCTGGCAAAGCCGCTCAGCGCGTAGGCCGCGGCAATCGTCGTCACTTCGTTGATGATGACATGCGTGCTTGCGCTGACGGACGAGCAGTTGCCAAGAGCGGCCACAAGTGTCAGGGCGTTGTTATTGGTCCCTGAGGTCAGGCCCGGGTTACCACCGGTGGCGACGATATACACCTGTTGCGGATCGCCGCAACTGGTCGCGTTGGAGATCTGGAAGTTGCCGCTTGAGTCGGTCGTCGCACTCCCCAGAAAGGTCGGGGTAGAGCCGTAGCCCGTGCCACCGGTCGCGTACAAATTGATAGACGACCCAGTTACGGGCGGTTGGCCGCCGAATGCGGTCCCCGTGATGCTCAGGCTATGTGCGCTGGTGTCGGCAAACGGCATCGTGCCGCAGCCAACGAGAACCAAGGCAGAAATGGAACAAAGGAGAATGGCCGCAGGCCTCAGAACTGTGCGGGAAAGGCTTCTGGCAATTAGAGTTCGCATCTGTTTCCTTCCGATCCTTGGATTGCATTGCAACATCGCAGTTAATGGAAAAAATCACCGAAAGACGGCACGAGGAAGTCCCGTGTCATTTTCAATCAGAAAACGCAATATTTTGCATAAATTTCTGAGCCAGTAACGCAGGCGGCAATCCCTGCCTCTCTCAGCATCCACGTGGACCACGAACCATGACTGCGGCCGGACGAGTCGGCCGGACAGCGCAAAACTATACGTATGCTCTGGAAGAATGGCGGCCCAAATGAAAAGGGCCGCGTCCCGGCGGCCCTTCCTCGATCCACCTTCCTTGAAAGTAACTACTTCGCCGCGTCCTCGATTTGTTTCCACTCCTGGGCCGAAACGTCTACCCCGGCAGCGGCGACATTCTCTTCGAGATGTTTCACCGAAGATGTTCCGGCGATCGGCAGCATTACGGGAGAGTGATGCAACAGCCATGCCAGCGAAAGCTGGGAGACCGTTACGCCATGTGCCTTTGCCGCGGCATCCAGTTTGCCGCCCGGTTGCGCCAGCTTACCCGCTGCCACTGGAAACCAGGGAATGAATGCGAGCTTGTGCTTCGTGCAATACTCCACCACGTCTTCATGCTGGCGGTCGCCAATGTTGTATTGGTTCTGCACGCTGACGATCTCGATCACCTTCCGGGCCTGATCGATCTCGTGCGGCTTCACCTCGCTCAGACCGACGTGCCGGACCTTGCCCTGCTCCTGTAATTTCTTTATCGCGCCCAGCGACTCCTCAACCGGGACCTTCGGGTCGATGCGGTGCAGCTGCCACAGGTCTATCCGCTCCAACTTCAGACGACGCAGACTCATCTCGACCTGTTGGACCAAATACTCCGGGCGGCCGACCGGCAACCATTTGTTAGGCCCCTGTCGCGTCAAGCCGGCCTTGGTTGCGATCACGACGCCTTTGGCGTAGGGGGCCAGCGCCTCGCCGATCAGCTGCTCGCTCACCTCAGGGCCGTAGGAGTCCGCCGTGTCGATGAAGTTCACGCCTAACTCGACCGCGCGTCGCAGAACATCTTTCGCCCTCTCGCGATCTTTGGGCTCACCCCAGATCCCGTCGCCGGTGATCCGCATCGCCCCGTAGCCCAACCGGTTGACGGTCAAATCACCGCCAATCGCAAACGTCCCGCTCGCCTTCGCATTTACCGTTAGAGTAGCCATGCCCTATGGGATGCCGGCCGCTGGGCAAAGGTGCATCGTCTCGCCCTCTTCCAGAATTTTTACCCGTCCTTTAATACCAAGGCGCGCGGCCTCGGCCTCCAGCCGCCGAAGAGGCTCGTCCATCGGCTCGCGCCCAAGCCTGAAGGTGCCATAGTGCATTGGCACCATTCGCTCCGCGCCAAGCTCGACGAACCCGCGCACCGCCTCTTCCGGGCTGGTGTGCACCGAGCGGTAGCTATCTGGAAAATAAGCTCCAATCGGCAGCAGCGCCACTTCGGGCTTCAGCCTCGCGCCAATCTCGCTAAACCCTTCGAAGTACGCTGTGTCGCCCGAGTGATACACCCTCTGACCACCGCCCTCGACGACATATCCGCCATACCCACGGTGTACGTCGCGAAACATCCGTGCCCCCCAGTGCTTGCACGGAGTCATGGTGACCCTCAGCCCTGCCACCTCTGCTTCTTCCCACCACTCCAGTCCGTGGACTTTCGCAAAGCCCAGCCGTTCCACCAGGTCCTCTACACCCTTGGGCACAACAACTTCAGGAGTCGCTCCGGTCAGCTTCCGGGTCGCCCGTATGACCCGCCGCAGCGAAGCCATGTCCAGATGGTCCATGTGCGCATGGGTCAGAAGTACCAGATCGATCGGAGGCAACTCATCCACCCGCAGTCCTGGTCGGCGCTGCCTTCGAAGCACGATGAGCCGCTTGGAAAAGACCGGGTCGACCAGCACCTTTCGCCCGTCCACTTGTAAAAGAAAAGAGGAGTGTCCAATGAACGTCACTCCAAGCTCATCGTCCTCGACCAACTCCACCGGACGCGCAATTCCGGTCATCGGCCGCTCATGACTCTCCCGCACCAGTCTCCACAGCTGCTCCATTTTCTTCATCGCGAACGGCCTTCCCTTCCATAATCTGCGCATGCATTCTCCTGTAAAGTAGATGCTCCACTACCCCTTTCCGCACCAATACAACGTAAATCCGCTCGACCCGCCTCCAGTCGGTCAACACCCGGCGACAGCTTCCTTTTCGCTCAGCAGTTACAGCCGATTGTTACTTTGCCTCTGGCTTCAGAATGTCGTCCATCCGGTCCGGAACGCCTGAGACTCGCTCCAGTTGCGGATAGCGTTCGCCGCCGTGATAGTCCAGCCTGACCACCTTGTAGTAGCCGGTGTTCAGAACGATCAACTCCACGGCCGGACCCGAGTCCTTCGCATCGCGCACGGCCGCCTTCAGGATATCGGGCGTGAACGCGCGTCCGTTTACTGCGATGATCTGCATTCCAGGCCCGATGCCGCCCTTGTCGGAGACGCCGCCCTTCAGCACATCGGAGACTCGGCCCGACTTGCCCACATGCAAGCCCAGCGAGTACCAGAAGTCGTAGGTCCCGCTCTCCGCGTTTGCCATCTCGCTCCACGCATTTGGCTTATCGGAGTACGTGAGTTTGTAACCGCCGTTCTCGAGCCCTCCGAGCGGTGCCTGGTAGGCGTTCGAGTCCAGCCGCGAGCGCAGGAAGGTGGCCCAGTCATTTGCGACAACGCCATTCAAGCCCGCGACAACGTCCTCGAAGGTATACGGCACCACTTTCGGTCCCGTATCGCCGCCGTAGCCATGGAACTTAGCCACAAAATCGTCCAGCGTCTTCTTGCCGTTCGTCATTTTGCGAATCGTCGTGTCGACATCGAGCCAGATCAACTCGCCCTCATCGTAGTAGTCCACGTTGAGCCGCCAGTTGTCCCATCCGCCGCCCGCGTCGTACAAAATTTGTGCGGCGGTCGCAGTGTCCTGAATGTTCCGCCACGTCCGGCCGGGGCGATTGTCGTACTCTGCCGCGATGGTCGACAGCCGCTGCTTATACTGCTCCGGAGTCCAGATCCCGCAACGCGCTGCGAGCACATCGCCCAGGTATTCGGTTAAGCCTTCATAGACCCAGAGCAGGTCACCCTCCATCGGCTTCTGGTAGTTGCTGGTTGCGAGTCCCGCCGGCCGCCGGTATTTGCCATTCCAACTATGGGTGAACTCGTGGGGAAGCAGAAGGCCGTCCAACACAAACTCCCGGTCGTCGGTAAAGGTATTGGCGGTCACGCGGTCGTCGCTGGACTGATGATGTTCAAGGCCGAAGTGTGCGACCTCGTCGCTCAGCGTTACAAGGAAGTGATACGACCCGTAGTGCCGGCTCTTGTAGAGCGCGCCCGTCTCGCGCACCAGGCGGTCGAAGTCGGCGATATGGTCCTTTGAAAGCGCCAGCTCCTCGGGCCCATCCGCCGCCATGTCGAGATAGTGCTTCGGCGTAATCTCAGGAGCTAACGCGATCTCGCGGAAGTACCGTCCGGTGAGCACGGGCGAATCGACCAGCTGCTCCAGGCTCACGGTCTTGAACGTTGTATTCAGCCCCGAGCCGCCATCCTTATCGAGTGCTGTTCCAAACTGCCAGCCTGCGGGCACCGTTATCGACGGCGTGAACATTACATCGCTTGCGTTCGCTCCGTCGGGATAGACGAGCAGCGTGTTCCAGCTAAGCAGCGCGAGATTCTCGCTTGTCGAACCGCCAGCTGAGAATCCTGACAGCGATGACGAAGCCAGAAAATCGATCTTCATCTCCAGTTTGGTCGCTCCCTGCGGCACCGTCAGGTGATACGTGAACATGTCCACCTTGTCGCGTTCCCACTTGACCGGCTGTCCGTTGGCCGTAATGAAAAATCCGGCCATGTTCTCGATAGGCCCTGTTGGCCCATGCTCGCCGGGGATCCACTTCGGGTACACCAAAGTCAGCGGCCCCGCAGAGACCGGCATGACCTCGGTCGCATGAAGAATCTTTCGCGGAGCATCGGTCAAATCCACACTCAAAGTAATTGGCCCTGTCTGCGCGCCAGCCGCTGCACTCCCAACCGCCGCGACCAATGCCGCGCCGGCACACCTCATCCAAAGACCAATCATCATTCCCCTTCTCAATTACCTGTTTTTTGACCGCAACCAGTCTACCTCCGCCGCACTTGACCCTGCCGGAGCGTTATCCGTTGTATTTGACGTTGCAGACGCTTTTGCAGTTAGGATTGTGCACACAGGAGAATTCATGTCTTCGAAGCTTCTGGCCGCCCTTTCGGCCACCGCCCTTTTGCTCCCGGCCCTTAAACTTCACGCACAGCAGACCGCGGCCCAGCCAATACAGTCGATGCCTTATTCTCCTTCGCTCGACCTTACCAGCCTCGACCGCTCCGTCGATCCGTGTGTCGACTTCTATAAGTTCTCCTGTGGCGGCTGGCAGAAGAACAATCCCATCCCTGCCGACCAGTCCGGCTGGAGCGTCTACGCCAAGCTCGGCAATGAGAACCAGCAGTTCCTCTGGGGAATCCTGGAGGCTGACGCGAAGGCGAAGGACCGCACCGCCGTGCAGCAGAAGGTGGGCGACTACTTCGCGGCGTGCATGAATACAACAGCCATCGACGCGCTCGGCATGAAGCCAGTGCAGCCCGAGCTCGCACTTATCGACGCGCTGAAGACACGGCCGGAGCTTATCGCTGCCATCAGCGGACTGCACCACGACCATCCCGGCAGCTTCTTCTTCGGCTCAAGCACAGGTCAGGACGCGGTCGACTCGTCCCTGATCATCGTCGAACTCAGCGCAGGCGGTCTTGGGCTTCCGGACCGCGACTACTATCTGAAGACCGATCCGAAGAGCGTCAAGCTGCGCGAACAATACGTTGCTTACATCCAGCAGTTGCTGACGCTCAGCGGAGAGTCCGCTGACCAGGCCAAGGCGGACGCCGATGCGACGCTTCGTATCGAGACGACGCTCGCCAAGGCGTCGCTCACACGCGTGCAACGGCGCGATCCGCACAATACCTATCACATGATGACGGTCGCCGAGCTCGGCCAGATCGCTCCGGCCTTCGATTGGCCGCATTACTTCACGGTGCAGGGAGCGTCGGGTGTCGCCAAGCTCAACGTCTCGCAACCTGAGTTCATGAAGGCCGTCCAGGCGGAGCTTGCTACGGAGCCGCTCGAAGCCTTGCGCGCCTATCTTCGCTTCCATTTCCTCACCGCTGCGGCGCCTTACCTTGCGCATCCCTTCGAACAGGCCGACTTCGACTTCTACTCGAAGACGCTGCGCGGGACCCCGTCCATGCCACCACGCTGGAAGACCTGCACGCGCGCTGTCGATCGCAATCTCGGCGAAGCGCTCGGACAGGAGTTCGTCAAGCGCACCTTCACCGCAGACACGAAGGCGAAGACGCAGCTGATGACCGAGCAGATCGAGACCGCGATGCAGCACGAGATCGAGGGCCTCGACTGGATGAGCCCCGAGACGAAGCAGGAGGCGCTTGCGCAAGCTGCACGCCATTCGCAACAAGATCGGCTACCCGGACCATTGGCGCGACTACTCTGCGCTCGAGGTCAAACCCGACGACTACTTCGGCAACACCTCGCGCGCGTATCGTTTTGAAGACGCGCGCCGGTGGAACAAGCTCGGCAAACCGGTCGACCTGAACGAGTGGGGCATGACGCCGCCGACGGTCAACGCCTACTTCAATCCGCAGATGAACGACATCAACTTTCCCGCGGGCGTGCTTCAGCCGCCGCTCTACGATCCGAAGCTCGACGACGCACCCAACTACGGCAACACCGGCGCGACGATCGGCCACGAGCTCACCCATGCCTTCGACGATGAAGGACGGCAGTTCGACGCGAAGGGCAACCTCCGCGACTGGTGGACGCCGGCCGATGCCAAGGGCTTCGAAGACCGCATCAACTGCATCCGCGACCAGTACGCACAGTACATCATCGTCGATGACATACCGATCAACTCCAAGCTGACGAGCGGGGAAGACGTGGCGCGACCTCGGCGGAACGCTGCTTGCCTACATCGCGTGGAAGAAGCAGACCGAGGAGCAGAAGCTGGCGAGCGCTGACGGTTTTAGTCCGGACCAGCGCTTCTTCGTCGGCATGGCGCAGTGGGCTTGCGAGAACCAGCGGCCCGAGAACCTGCGTGTCAGCGCCGTCACTAACCCGCACTCGCCCGGCTTCGCGCGCATCAACGGCGTGGTGTCGAACATGCCGGAGTTTCAGCACGCCTTCAGCTGCAAGGCCGGTCAGCCCATGGTGCACGTGCCAGCCTGCAAGGTCTGGTAGAACTTCACGTCGGTCCCGGTACGGCCCATTTGACGAGCATAAAGTCGCATGCGCCGGTACCGGGACCGCCCACCAGCCAGTACACTTGTCCCCAACCTCATGAACCTCTACGCGATCGTCCTTGGCCTCATCGTCCTCACTCTTCTTGTTGTCTCGCTCGGTCGCCTTGGCAAGGTGAAGACCAAAGCTGACTACCTGGTGGCCGGACGCTCGCTTCCAGCCTTTGTCCTCGTCTTCACCCTTCTGTCTTCCTGGATTGGCTCGGGCTCTCTTCTCGCCGGTGCAGAAAATGCCTATAAACATGGCTTTGCTGCTCTGTGGCAGGGGGCCGGTGGCTGGGCCGGGCTCCTGCTTATCTACTTCATCGCGCCCCGCGCCCGCAAGTTCGCCCAGTTCACGATTCCCGACCTGCTCGAAGCCCGGTACAACCAGGCCGCTCGCGTCCTCGGCGTGATTGCCATCCTCTTCACCTACACCGCCATCACCAGTTACCAACTCATCGGCGGCGGCGACATTCTCCACCTCATCTTCCCCACCGTCATCAGCGCGGACCTCGGCAAATATCTCCTCGCCGGCTTCGTCATTCTCTTCACTGCCATCGCGGGTATGGGCTCGGTCGCGTATATGGACGTCGCCATCGGATTACTCGCCACCGTTGCTCTGCTGATCGCGACGCCCGTACTCGCCCACCAAGCGGGTGGATGGGCCCACATCCGCGCCGCGCTTCCTGCCACCCACTTTCAGCCGCTCGGCGACTTGACCTTCCTCCAGGCGATGGAGCTATTCCTGCCGACCTGCCTTCTCCTCCTCGGCAATCAGTCGATGTACCAGAAGTTCTTCTCCGCCAAATCGGAGAAGGCCGCCAGCCGCGCAGTTGTTGGTTGGCTGGCCGGAACTGTCGTCCTTGAGACTGTAATCGTCGCACTTGCCGTCATCGGCTCTGTCCTGTTTCCTTCGGGAGAGGTCCACGATCGCCCCCGCGAGATCCTCGCCTACACCGGCCTTCATGCCCTTACCGGCACACCCGCGCTCACCCTTCTCGGCGCCGTGCTTATGGGGGCCATCTTCGCCAAGGTCATCTCCACTGCCAACAACTATCTTTTTTCCCCGGCTACCAACCTTGTCAATGACGTCTTCGTCCGCTACCTTGCGCCTAATGCCAGCAACAAGCGAGTCCTCATCGTAAGCCGCCTCATGGTGGTCCTTCTCGGTCTGTGGGCGCTCTACCAGTCCCTCCACACCGAATCCGTCCTGAAGAAGGCCCTTTACGCTTACACCATTTATTCTGCCGCCCTTACTCCTGTTATTCTCGCGGCCTTCTTCTGGAGGCGCGCCACCGCGGCAGCTGCCGTCACCAGCATCGCCGCGGGGACCATCATCACCCTATTCTGGGACACGCCCTTCATTCACAGAAACGTTCCGGCCATCATCAGCGACCGCGACGCCATTTTTCCGGCCCTGATCGCCTCGCTCCTTTGCCTGATCACCGTCAGCCTCGTCACCACGCCCCCTACAGAAAAACAGCTTCAACCGTTTGCCGAGGGTTGACGGATTTAAATTCACAGTGCGATTCGTGCCGTTTTAACGTTAGTGTTCGACCATCAGCAGTTTCTCTCAGGAAGCAGTTGATTTTCCGCTCTAACACGCCGGCCAGGGCCCTATGAAGGATTGATGAACTATTTACTCTTACCCGATCTCGCCGCAATGGCCGTGCTTCTCAGTCTCCTATACTTGCTGCGCAGGCGTCATCCACGCGAGACGGTGGATTTCTGGCTCATCGGCCTGCTCTTCATTTTCATCGAGGCCATCGTCCACGCCGCTTACCCCACCGCCGGCCCCTGGCGCCTGGCCGCGCACGTCGTCGCTCTGAATTGCTTCTACGTCGCAGGGGCCATCTTCCTGTGGGCCTCCGGCAGAGACCTCTTTCCCCGTAGACCCTCCCTTCTCTATCTCCTTCTCAACTCTCTGCCGCTCTCCGCGCTGCTCACCGTATACGGCATAAACGTCCGAAATCCGCAGACCTATCACGCCGTCGCCGCGTGCGGTCTCTTCATTGGCATCGCCAGCGCCTTTGCCATCGCTCGCTCCTGGAGGCTTAGCAGAGGCTGGTGGATGCTCGTCGTCCAGCTTTGTACGTGGATCCCCATCTGGCTCTTTGCCTCTTCCGGTTCCTTTCGCGACGCGACTTACTTTGTCCTCTTTGTTCTTTATTTCGCGACTGCCGTCGTCTTTGAACTCAGCCTGCCCCGCAAAAGCCTCGGCAAGGTGGCGATCGTCATCGGCTTCGTCGTCTGGTCCCTCGTCTTTCTCTTCCACTCCTGGGTCTCCAACCATCCCGGATACGACGCCATCGCCGATGAGATCTGGAACCTGCAGAAGTTTCTCGTCACCATCGGCATGCTTCTCGTCCTGCTCGAGCAGCAGGTCTCCACCAACGAATGGCACGCTTTCCACGACCACCTGACCGGCCTTCCCAACCACCGGCTCTTTGAGGACCGCCTTACCGCAGCCATCCAGCAGTCCCTTCTCAACAAGACCCGTACCGCCCTCCTCATGGTCGACCTGGACGGTTTCAAGCTCATCAATGACTCCCACGGCCACGAAGTCGGCGATGAGCTACTCCGCCACATCGGGCACAATCTCCGCAGCGCCATCCGCGCTCCCGACACGCTCGCCCGCCTCGGCGGCGACGAGTTCATCATTATCGCCACTGACCTGCCCAGCGACCAGCCCGTAAACATCATCGCCGATACCAGTGCGACCCGCATCGCACGTGCCCTTCGCAAACCGGTCAGCATCAACGGCCAGACCTATACGATCACCGGGAGCATCGGTGTTGCCGTCTATCCCGACGACACCACCGACGAAGCACACCTTCGCCGGCTCGCCGACCAGCGTATGTACGCGCAAAAGCGCCAGGTCCCCCTCAACTTCTAAATCAAGCAAAAAGCAATTTTTTATACTCACCTTTTTGCCTCTGCTGCATCTATCCCAGTACGTAATTCTGAATAGGAGATATCTTCATGGCGCCCGACACGCAAACCATCGACTACGACACGACATGCAACGCACAAGGTCTGGCCCTCGCGGTCCCATTCGGCAACTCCATAAGCCACCCCGAATTCGAACGCACAGTTGCCGAAACAATCAGTGCCGCAATCAAACGTGTCGACCTCGATGATGATGATGATGATGAAGATGAGGAAGATAACGAAGACGTTTTTGACGAAGAAGGGGAAGAACAGGGTGAGTTCGAAAACGAAGATGACGACGAAGAGGATGACGAAGACGAAGAGGATGACGATGAAGATGAGGACGACGAGGAGGGAGAAGATGATGGGGTTGAGCCCCTATCCGTCAAGTGGCGTAGGGCCCGCTGAAAAGAAACGCTATTGTTGTTCCTGAGAAGATCAATAGCCGACGTCCGACACGACGTTTTCCAGTTCTTCACCTGCGATAAACCGCCTCGCCTGCGCCGCTCCAAATCGAAACGCCCGATGGATAAACTCGGGCGTTGACCCTCCGACATGTGGCGTGATCATGCAGTTGGGCGCCAACCACAGCGGATGCCCCGGCGGCAGCGGCTCCGGATCGGTGACATCGACGACCGCCCGTATTCGCCCTCTCTGCAGCGCCTCCACCAGAGCGTCAGTTACCACCACGGGCCCTCGCGCCGCGTTCACAAGCAGCGCACCCGGCTTCATCAGCCCGATCTCCGCTGCTCCAATCAGTCCGTTCGTCTCCTCTGTCAACGGCACGATCGCTATGACGATATCAGCCTCCGGCAAGAGCTTACGCAACTCGCCCACGGCAAAGACTTCAGGCTCCCTTCTGGCACTTCGCGCCAGACGCACGATCTTCACGTCAAACGGCGCCAGACGGGCCTCAATCGCTGCCCCGATCGATCCATACCCCACGATAAGTACCGTCTTACCCGCCAGATCGTCCCCCAAAATCGAATACTGTCCGACCTGCGCTCCGCCCACCTTCATGAATCCGTCGGTGACCGACGCCTGCCCCTTCCACTCCTGCCGCAGCTGCATATCGCGATAGTAGGGAAACCGCTTCAATGATGTCAGAATCGCCGTCAGGACCCACTCTGATGCCGAGATGTCGTGAAGTCCCCGGCCATCGCACAGGACGACGCCCTTCGGCAGCCACGGCGTAATCCAGTCCACGCCCGCCATCATCGATTGCACGACTTTCACGCCGCGCAGATGCTGAAATGTCTCCTTCGCGTCCCTCCGCGCAAAGACCAGCATCCAGAAGTCGATGTCCAGAACTCCCGAGGGCCGACGGGGGATCCGCACAATCTCCGCCTCGCGCGGAAAATCGACCAACAACTCCTGAGCGAGGTTCTCATCGACGCCGACACGCACCATCTTCTGAGTGTGCCGAATCCGGTATCAAAAAGAAAGCCCGGCCAAAAAGGCCGGGCCTGAAAAACTCGTTCTGGAGATCGGACTAGATATCCAGGTTCTTCACATCCAGTGCATTCTCCTCGATGAACTTTCTTCGGCTTTCAACATCCTCACCCATCAATGTCGTGAAGATCTCCTCACAGGCCGCAATGTCTTCGAGCTTCACCTGCAGCAGCGTGCGCCGCTCCGGATCCATGGTCGTCTCCCACAGCTGCGGGGCAGTCATCTCGCCCAGTCCCTTGTAGCGCTGTACCTGGTACTCCTTGCGGCCCTGCTCAATGACGTATTCGAACACCTCGCGTGCCGTCTTTTTCTCGACCGGATCATGCGAAGCCTTGCTCGAGCGTTTCGCCGCCTTCGTTTCAGCCACGGTTCCAGGGGCCGAAGCGATCTCCGCCACGCCTTCTTCTGATGCGATCTCTTCGGCTTCTTCCGCTGCTTCCGCGGCCGCTTCGGCCTTGGTCTTCGTCGCATACTCGATCAGGAACGGAGCGACAAGCTGGTCCTTGATCTGCGCGTGCTTGGCGAGCATCTGCCGGCTCTCTGGAGCAGAAGCCAGCGCCCAGTCGATCGTCCGCACCGCGCCCTGCGCGTCGGTATAGCTCACCGAGTAGCTTCTGTGCTCCTCATCCATCACCACGTCGCCGACGTTCTTGAACTGGTAGGTCTTCTGCATCCCTACGAGTCGTTGGCGCATCTTCTCCAGCTTGGCTGGTGACTCGAAGTCCACGCGCCGCGCCGAGTCCTTGCCCTCCTGGGCGAACAGCTCGGCAAACGCCTGCGTGACCTCCTCGTTGCGAAGCCGCTTCTGCACCTTGTCGAAGAACCCGAGGTAGTCGTTCAACTGTCCCATGTACTTCGTCAACGCAGCGCCCTCGAGCTTCGCGCCGCCGTCGCCGTAACGGATCACCATGCCATCAGAGGCGCGCTTCACCATCACGCTGACATACTCGCGATCGTCTTTGATGTACTGCTCGAACTTGCCTTTCTTGATGCGATAGAGCGGCGGCTGCGCGATGTACACGTGGCCGCGTTTGATCAGCTCCGTCATGTGACGGAAGAAGAAGGTAAGCAGCAGCGTGCGGATGTGCGATCCGTCGACGTCGGCGTCGGTCATCAGGATCAGCTTGCCGTAACGCAGCTTGGTCGCGTCGAAGTCATCTTTGCCGATGCCGCATCCCAGCGCCGTGATCATGGCACGGATCTCTTCGTGACCAAGCATCTTGTCGTAGCGGGCCTTCTCGACGTTGAGGATCTTGCCCTTCAGCGGAAGGATCGCCTGGAACTTGCGGTCGCGGCCCTGCTTGGCCGTTCCGCCTGCCGATCTCACCTTCGACGAGATACAGTTCGCAGCGGTCGGGTTCGCGCTCGGAACAGTCGGCCAGCTTACCCGGCAGGCCGCCGCCGTCAAGCGCACCCTTGCGCCGAGTGAGGTCGCGGGCCTTACGTGCGGCCTCACGGGCACGGGCCGCGTCGATGGCCTTGTTGATGATCTTCTTCGCGACCGAAGGGTTCTGCTCGAGGAAGCCACCAAGTCGCTCATTTACGAACGCCTGCACCGTTCCTGCGATGTCGGAGTTGAGCTTGCCCTTGGTCTGCCCTTCAAACTGTGGCTGCGACAGCTTCACGCTAATGACGACCACGAGTCCTTCGCGCACATCATCGCCGCTCAGGTTCTCCTTCACGTCCTTGAAGAGCCCAAGCTGCTGCCCGGCCCAGTTGATCGTGCGGGTCAGCGCCGTCTTGAATCCGGAGAGGTGCGTTCCGCCATCCACGGTGTTGATGTTGTTGGCAAACGTGAACACAGTTTCGGAGTAGGCATCGTTGTACTGCAGCGCGATCTCCATGGCGACGCCATCACGTTCGGCCTCCATGTAGATTGGCTTGTCGTGCAGCACTTGCTTGCCCTTGTTCAAATGCTTGATGAACTCGGCAATGCCTCCGACGTACTTGAATTCCTGGTGCTTGTACTCGCCCGTCTTCGAGTCCGTCGTGCGCTGGTCGGTGAGATGGATCTCCAGCCCCTTGTTCAGGAACGCGAGCTCGCGCAGCCGCTGTGCCAGCGTGTCGTAGTTGAACTCCGTTACGGTGAAGATCGTCTTGTCGGGCAGGAAGTGGACCTTCGTTCCCTTGCGCGTCGAAGCTCCCATCTTCTTCAGCTTGCTGGTGGGCGCGCCCTTGGCATAGTCCTGCTCCCAGGCAAATCCGTCCCGCCAGATCTCGACATCGAGCTCTTCGCTCAGCGCATTCACGCAGCTCACACCTACGCCGTGGAGCCCGCCCGAGACCTTGTAGTTCGAGGCGTCAAATTTTCCGCCGGCGTGAAGCATCGTCAGCACGACCTGCACGGCCGGCATCTTCTCACCGTTGATCACCTTGTCGTCAACGGGAATTCCGCGCCCGTCATCGACCACCGTGATCGAGTTGTCGACATGGATCGTCACATCGATCTTCGTCGCATGTCCACCGAGCGCCTCGTCGACTGAGTTATCGACGACCTCATAGACCAGGTGGTGCAGCCCCATCTCGCCGGTTGAGCCGATATACATCGCCGGACGCAGCCGAACCGCTGCCAGCCCCTCGAGAACAGTTATGTTCTCAGCCGAGTAGCCCCCACCCTCTTTCTTCCGGGTGGGAGCGTCCTTGATTTTGCCAGCTTCAAGCTCTAAAAGAGCGCTTTCGGTAGGGATTGCAGTCGATGCCATGTATCTCCGTTCAGCGCTTGCTGAATATGCAGATTTTTTTGGCCGTCCCGTGTCCGCGCGATTTGCGAAAACCCGCGCCATTCCAGCGATTTACACACGTTCCAGCCTGCCGTTCCGTGTCTTAAGTCATAGCACGTTTAATAGGGCCGGAACGACCCGGAATCCCGCATGGTTCGGGGCGCTCGAGGCACTTATTCGGCCCAATCCGGAAGACGGTAAATGGCCGGACGAGATCCGAACGGCCTCCCCCAAAAGTGTTACTGCCGTAACCCGTAACTATTGATATTCTCCCCCTAGTTCGTTACGAAAGGTCTTTCCAGAGGTGACCACATGAAGCTGAACCGCCTGATTGCTGCATCGATTGTAAGTTTCTCACTGCTTGCACCCTCAACCTCGGCTTTTGCCTGCGATCACGATAGTAGTAGTCATTCTTCGTGGTCCTGGTTTGGCTTCTGTAACCACACCGATCACGACAAGGACAAGGATTGCGACCACCACCACGATGGCGGCGGCGATTGCAACCATGGCGGCGGCGGCTCCACGGGCAGCGGCGGCAGCTCGAGCGGTGGCAACTCCAACGGCGGGGGCAACTCTAACGGTAACGGCGCACCCACCAGCGGCGGCGGCGGGTCCGAAGGGCAACTAAGTACGACGGCGCCCCCCCAACCCTGGAAAGACCAGGACAGATATCTTTAGATTGATAATGCTCGCCAGAGCCAAGCCAATGACCCTCTTCGGAGGGTCATTTCCATGTCCATGAAAGCTGATGTTTTAGTGTCTTTTCCTCGCTCGATATGCAATTTTTGCAAGGCCTTTGGGCAAACTTCGTATATACTCAGTAAGTTGTCCAGAAACAGTCAGGAACACAAATGCCAAAGTTGAAGACACACAGCGGCGCAGCCAAGCGCTTCCATAAGACAGCCACGGGCAAGTTCAAGCGCGGCCAGTCCAAGATGCGCCACATCCTCACCTCAAAGGCAACCAAGACCAAGCGCCACCTCGGCGGTTCGGTCCTTGTCTCTGAGGCGGACCAGCACAAGGTCGCCCGGATGCTTCCTTACGCCTGATCTCAGGCAGGGAAGTATCAGTCTTTCAAGTCAAGCCGCCCGTGCAAGCTGAAATAGCAAGCCGAGCAAAGGGCCAGTCAAAGCGTTCGAGGCCCCTGGAACAGCGTTAGCGTTCCACCGAGACTTGAAGTTGCATAGCGAGTGAAGAGGCCACATCGTCGTTCTCATGAGTCTTTTTCAGGACACCCAAACGTTCTGATTGAGACGAGAATGCGACCCTTACCTCCAGCCGCTTAAACGATGTACGCAAAAGGAGAAGCACGATGCCCCGTGTAAAACGGAGTACAAAACGCAACGATCGCCGCAAAAAGATCCTCAAACGCGCGAGCGGTTACTTCCTCACCAAATCCAAGCTCTACCAGGCCGCTCAAGAGGCCGTCGAGCGCTCGCTCAAGTTCGCCTACACCGGCCGCAAACAGAAGAAGCGCCAGTTCCGCGCCCTGTGGATCGTCCGTATCAACGCGGCCTGCCGGATCAACGGCATGAGCTACTCGACCTTCATCAACGGCCTCAAGCTCGCCGGCAACGGCCTCGACCGCAAGGTCCTCGCCGACATCGCCGCCAACGACGCTGCGGGCTTCGCTGCCCTCGCCGTTCAGGCCAAGGCAGCACTGAAGGTCGCCGCGGACCAGCACGCGAAAAATCGCGCAAAGACCGCAGCATAAGTCGTAAGAATCGCATCACTCGAAGGGCACGGTACACGCTGTGCCCTTCTTGTTTTAACCCTGAAGACCAAAGCCAGCGAATACAGTAAGGGAACAAACGATGAAACTCCTTCTCGGCAACTTGGTCTTGTCTGTCCTCTGCGCTGTCAACTCCTCCGCGCAGCAGGTCGCCCTTACCTTCGACGACCTTCCGGCCCATGGCTCCTCTGCCAACTGGCCAGACGCGGCTCCAGATCGCCAACTCCATCCTGACCACGCTTCACGATCAGAACCTCCCCGAGGTCTACGGATTCATCAACGCGGCCCACCTGGAAAAGGCCCCGGATGATATGGCAGTTCTCAAGGCCTGGCCGGCTGCTGGCCAACCTCTCGGCAGCCACACCTACTCGCATCCCTCGCTCAACGACCTCACACCAGCCGAGTTCGAAACCGAGATCACCAGGAACGAGCCTGTGCTCTCCAGCCTCATGGCAGGACAGGACTGGCATTGGTTCCGCTATCCCTTCCTTTGGGAGGGCGACACTCTCGAAAAACGTCGAACGGTCCGCGCCTATCTCCAGCAGAACGGCTACAGGGTCGCCCAGGTCTCGCTCGACTTCGGCGATTACCTCTGGAACGCCCCGTACGCCCGTTGCGCCGACAAACACGACGACAAAGCCATCGACTCCCTTCGTACGACCTACCTCTCTACCGCCGACCAGTACATCACGGTCTTCCGCGACCTCACCGACACACTCTACGGTCGTGACATCCCGTATGTTCTTCTTCTCCATATTGGCGCCTTCGATGCAAAGATGTTGCCCGACCTCATAGCTCTATTGCGCAGCCGCGGCTTTACCTTCACAACGCTCCCCGAGGCGATGAAGGACGCGGCCTATCGCGAAGATCCCGACATCGCGCTCAAGTACGGAGGGGCGTTCCAGGAACAGATCGCCGCGGTCCGTCACATTAAGTTCCCTGCCAACTCCAAGCCCACTAAACAACTGGAAGCGACATGCCGCTAACAGCGAAACTCTCGCCCATTGTCCGCGAATCAACTCAGTCGGATATCCTTGAAACCATGCCGACTGCCTTATCGACCACGCCGCAGCTAGACCTCCACGCCGCAGACGAGCAGCCGACAGGCCCGGCCCCCTTTGAATCCTGGGGTCGCTACCCCGCCTACGGCGCCAAGGTCCTCCCGCTCCACTGGCAGAGCGACTTTCCTTCGATCACCAATGGCTTGCACAGCGGTGCGCTCCCCGTCGGCATGGGCCGAAGCTACGGCGACGTTTGTCTCCTTAAAGATGGCAACCTTCTATTGACTACCGGAATGGATCGCCTGATCGACTTCGATCCCGAGACCGGCTTGCTCACCGCCGAAGCCGGCGTTACCCTCGCCCAGATACTCGACTTCTCCGTCCCCCGCGGGTTTTTCCTCCCAGTATCGCCGGGAACAAAATATGTAACGCTTGGTGGAGCAATTGCCAACGATATCCACGGCAAGAACCACCACGTCGCCGGCACCTTCGGCCGCCACATCACGCAGTTCGAGCTGGTCCGCTCCGATGGCTCACGTAAACTCTGCTCCCCAACCGAAAACGCTGACTTCTATGCTGCTACCATCGGCGGCCTCGGACTTACCGGCCTCATCAGCTGGGCGACCCTGCGCCTCAAGCCCATCGTCTCCCGCATGATCGACTACGAGGGCATCCAGTTCCACGGCATCGACGAGTTCCTCGACCTCACCAATCAAAGTAAGGATGTCGAGTACACGGTCAGCTGGATCGATTGCGCCTCAACAGGCCGCAACTTCGCCCGCGGCGTCTTCATGCAGGGCGACCACTCTGCCAGGAGAGGCGAACTCAAACCGTCTTCCAAACCAAAGCTCGTCTTTCCCTTCGACGCCCCCGGCTTCGCACTCAATCACCTCAGTGTCAGCCTCTTCAACACTGCTTACTTCCACAAGCAGATACACAAACGCGTCGTCTCCGAACAGGACTACGAGCCCTTCTTTTATCCGCTCGACAAGGCCCTCCATTGGAACCGCATGTACGGAAAGCGCGGCCTTCTCCAGTTCCAGTACGTCATCCCGTGGGAACATGCCAAAGAGGGCACCATAGCGATCCTCCATGAGGTCGCCAAATCGGGTCTCGCCAGCTTCCTCGCTGTCCTGAAGGCCTTTGGTGACGTTCCATCGCCCGGCCTCATGAGCTTTCCCAAGCCCGGCATCACCCTCGCTCTCGACTTCCCCATCAAGCCCGACAAGAGCTTTCCCCTCTTCGCTCGCCTCGCCGATATGACCCTCGAGTTTGGCGGCCGCCTCTACCCTGCGAAGGACGCTGCCATGACGGCCCCGCAGTTCCAGTCTTTCTATCCCCAGTGGGAGCAGTTCGCCCGCTACCGTGACCCCCTGCTCACCTCCAGTTTCTGGGAGCGAGTCACCCCCAATCTATAGACCGGACAGACCAAGCCTATGAGCACGACCCTGCAAACGACCGCCCCTCGCAAGATCCTCGTCCTCGGCGCCACCTCCGGCATCGCTGAAGCCACCTGCCGCATATGGGCCGCTCAGGGCGCCAGTCTTTTTCTTGTCGCGCGTAACTCGGAAAAACTCGCCGCAGTCGCCGCCGATCTCAAGCGTCCGCGGCGCCAGCTACGTCGACACCGCCGTCGCCGACCTCGACGATACCGACGCGCACCCTGCGCTTCTTGCCCACGCGGTCAACTCCCTCACCGGCATGGACATCGCCTACCTGGCCCACGGAATTCTTGGCGACCAGGACGAGGCCGAGCAGGACTTCAACGCCGCCGCCCAGATTCTCTACACCAACCTCATGGCTCCGGTCTCGCTCCTCACCTGGCTGGCGAACTTCTGTGTCCAGCGCCACTCCGGAGTCATAGCCGTCATCTCCTCGGTCGCCGGCGATCGCGGTCGCAAATCAAATTATGTCTACGGTTCCTCGAAGGCCGGCCTCTCCGCCTTCCTCGGTGGTCTGCGTAACCGCGTCGACCGCGAGGGCGTAACCGTCCTCTCTATTAAACCCGGCCCCACCCGCACCGCCATGACCGCGGCTATGCCCAAAAGCGAGAAGTTTGCCGATGTCGATTCGGTCGCCGAATCCATCGTCAGCGCTATCGACAAGCGCAAGGACGTCCTCTATGTCCCATTCCAGTGGCAGCCCATCATGTTCGTTATCCGGAACGTGCCTGAGCGCATCTTCAAGAAGCTGAATCTGTAAAACTGGTGGCCCGGGCCAAAATTATATGAATTTTGGTTTATTTTTCATGGCAAGATTCAACAAAATGCGCCTTTCTCAATTGGCCATCTAATTGCTTTCTGATATCTCGAATACCACAAATCCAGGCAGCACCCCGTCTCCAAAGCTGAGCTCTCCCCAGGACAGGGCGTACCGACTCCAGTCAGAATCGATCGATTTTGGTGACCGGTAGCGGTGCAGCAATTGTACGAGTCTTCAGCCACTGACTTAGTTTCCCCTGTTCCACATCTCCGAGACGAGGCGAATTCGATGAAGATGTTACTCCGCAGCACTTCTCTCCTTCTGCTGTTTATTGGGTGCTTTGTAATCTCGCACCCGCAAACGGCTTCTGCCCAGGGAATTATTACCGGAACCATTACCGGAACCATTACGGACGCCTCCGGGGCCGTCGTTCCGGGCGTCCCCGTCGTAGCGACCAACGCGGCGACTGGCGTCAAAATCGCTGGAAAAACCGATAACGCCGGAGCAATTAATCTCAACGATGTGCCCGTCGGCACTTATACGGTCGTCATCACGGCGCCCAGCTTCGCTCCTTTGAAGATCGATAGTCTTCAGGTGACTTCGGGTGGTACCTCGAGTGTCGGTGTCCAACATCTCTCGGTGAGCAGCAGCGCCCAGGAGGTCAGCGTCAGCACTGCACAGAACCTGCTGGAGACCAGCCAGGCCCAGATCACATCCACCTTTGACACTCAGTCCATCACCGACCTGCCCACCGGCGGCGGCCTCGACAAACTCACCCTGTTGATCCCGGGCGTTGTGCGTACCCTCGGCGACAACTTCTCAAACACAAATGGCGTCGGCTTCTCCTCCAATGGACAGCGTGGCCGCTCCAACAACTTCGAGATCGATGGCCAGTCCAACAATGACAACTCAGTCGCCGGACCGCAATTCTTCTTCCGCAACGAGGACGCGCTCCAGGAGCTCAACGTCATCACCAATAACTACGGCGCACAGTATGGCCGCGATGCCGGCTCGATCGTCAACTACATCACCAAGAGCGGCACCAACTCTTTCCATGGCACGGCGTTTGAAAACTACTTCGGCTCGTGGGGCAGCTCTCTCACACAGGGCCAGAAGGCAGTGCAGTTCGGCTTCTGCCCTCCCGGCCAAACAACCATCGGCACCTCCTCCTGCACTCCGGCAATCGTTCCCCGCGTGACCGCAAACGAGTTTGGCGGAACCATCGGCGGACCGGTCTTCAAGGACAAGCTCTTTTTCTTCGCCGGCCTTCTCTTCCGCCGCACCACCAACGGCGCATCGCCCTCCGTTTCCAGCACCCCCACCCCCACTCCTACCGGCCTCACGCAACTGCAGACCGACTTTCCAGGCAACCCGTTCGTTGCCTCTCTGGTCAATCAGGGACCTTACTCTGTGAAGTCCGGCAATCCCGTCGCAGTGGCTTCAAGTGTGGCGAACGTAATCGTCTGCGCAGGGGCCTTCACGAATAACACGCCCGTCCTTGCCACCAGTGGGTCCCCCACGAACGTGAACTGCCCCACCGGTACGCCTGCTTTTCCGATACAGGTCAGTGATATCCAGAGGTTTCTCCCCAGCACCTCGAGCGACGATGAGCAGATCTACCGCGGCGACTATCAGGCCACGACAAAAGACCGCTTCTATCTTCGCTTTATGTACCAGAACGCTCCGACCCACGTCTCCGGCGGCACCGTCTCGACTGGCAACTACTACGACACCAACGACAAACTCTACTCTGTCGGCGGAGATTGGACCCACACCTTTTCGTCCCGCTGGGTCGACCAGCTTCGCTACGGCTTCCAGCAGGCGGACATCATCTTCGGCGATGGCGGCTATCCGGGTTGCGACGACTCGAACCTGACCAACTGCCCCTCCAGTATCGCCATCAGCGCTTTTGCAGGCTATGGCCAGGCAAACAACATCCCCCAGGGACGTATCGTCAAAGCGACCCAGGCCCAGGACAACGCCAACGTCTCCCTGGGTGTTCACCAGATCACCTTCGGTGGCGAGTTCGACTACCAGAACTCTCCCAACGTCTTCCTCCCGAACACCAGCGGTACATTCTCCTTCAATGGCTTCAACTACGCTCTCGCCGGGGTCTCATCTCTCAGTTTGGCCAACGGAAACCCGAACATTCCCTTCAAGGAGCCTGACTGGGCACTTTACTTCCAGGACGACTATAAGGTCAGAAGGGACCTCACTCTCAATCTCGGTCTGCGCTGGGAGTACTTCTCGCAGAGCATCAATCTCCTGCACAACGAGAGCGTCGCCCGTCAGACCGGCCCCAACCCGATCTGGCTCACGAGCCTGCCACTTAGTTTGACGACCTTTCCTCTCGTCCCTCAAAACTACAAGAACTTCGGACCACGCATCGGCTTCGCTTATACCCCGCCCTTCAAGGAAGGGATGGTCATTCGCGGAGGGTTCTCCATGAACTATGATCCGGCATACTACAACATCTTCCTGAACGCCTATACCTCCGCTCCTATCGTCAACACCGGCGTTATCAACTGCAACGGGACTACCTTCAGCTGCCTGCCTTCAGGCGGTACCACCAACTCGCTGGTCCACGCCCAGAACGATCAATACAACCCCACGGGGGTCAACCCGGGCGTCAAGACCCAGAGCACCGTCAATATTCCCTTCAAGAACCCCATCGCGGAAAACTACACCCTTGGCATTCAGCAGCAGGTTGGCCGAGTGGCCGTCGCGGAGCTCCGCTATGTCGGAAACCACTCCTACGATGAATTCCAGAACCTGAATGGCAACGCGTTTATCAATGCCGCGCCGCCCACCACGACCGTTACCGCCGCGCAGAACTACAAGACACTGGCCCAGGGCTTTCCAAACCTGTTCCCCTCAACCAGCTACTGCACCACCGCGGGTGCTGTCGGCCTCGGCACGCAGAACTGCAACCTGACCACACTGTCTACCCGCGCCAACACAGCCTTCAGTATCTACAACTCACTGCAGGCCCAGCTGAGGATTCAGGACTACCGCGGTCTTAGCGCAAATCTTGCCTATACCTACAGTCGCACAATCGACAACGCCGACGAGGTCTACAGCACCGCCACCGGCGGAGGTACCATCTCAACCGCGCAGAGCCCCTTCAATACCAACCAGGCCGAGCGCGCCGTTGCCGGAAACTCCTACCCGAACGTCTTCACCCTTTCCATGGTCTACCAGGTCCCTTTCTACAAGGAGCAGCGGGGCCTCATGGGACGCCTCCTCGGCGGCTATTCGGTCAATACCATCTGGACCTATAACAGCGGTCAGGTCTACACTCCGGTCCAGTCGACGAAGGCCAACCCGAACGCAGCTGTGACCGCGAAGATCCCAACTGCGAACGTCGGACAGGCCCTCTTCAGCTTCTGTGACTTCAACTACAACACGAACGTGATCGCCAACGATAGCTGCCGCCCCATTCTCTCTAACCCAACCGCGCCGATCGGCTCGGTCGGCATCAACGGTGGTCCCGGGGTCGGTTACCTCAACTACGGCACTGGCGCAGCGATCTCGCGGGATTCCGTTCATTGGCTCCTGAACAACGAGTATGAAGCCGAGGCACTTGGTACACCGTATCCCGGCGTCGGCCGCAGCACACTCCGCGGAAACACAGTCAATGAACTCGACATGAGCGTCTTCAAGACCGTCAGAATCAACGAGCGCTTCTCTGCCCAACTCCGGATCAACGCTTACAACGTGCCCAACCGCGCCTACTACGGAACGCCGGATTTCACACTCAATAACTCTGATCCGTCGAAGCACGTCAGTGCAGCCTACTCCGGGGGATTCGACACCTTCAACACCTACTTCCCGAACGGTGGAGGCGGTGTCGCAGCTCCCTTCGGCAAGGGCACCCGCAACATCCAGCTAGGTGGAAAGATCATCTTCTAACTTGTTCTGTTCCACTACGACGCCGGGGCCTCCATAGTCCTCCGGCGTCATTTTTTTTTGCCATGCGGTATATGGTCTACATCTATTGCCTTTGGTTCTAGCGGACTGTGCTCTCACCGTCCTGCTGTTGTTGCGCCATCTGCTGCTGACGGGTCGGCGGCGGTGGCTGCTCCGGTAGCCGCGTCGCCTTCTCCACCAGAGTCGACCAGTCCTCAGGCACCGGCAGCTCCTGGTCGTACGAGGGAGTCCCAAGGCTGGGAGTCACCCGCACCGCCACGGTCAACTCGCTCGCCGCCCGGCCGCGAAAGATGCCATGCGTCGGCGGAACATCAGCGTAGTCCCGGCCGTTTGCCGTGCGAATGTGCCGGTCGCCCGCGACCAGCCAGTTCGTCGGATCAAAGCCCACCCAGCCGACTGTAGGGACCAGCGCTTCGACCCACGCATGGGTCGCCGAACTGATCGATCGGTCAAGATCGCTCTCGCCGTGGAACAGGTAGCCGCTCACATACCGGCACGGAATTCGCAGCTTCGACCGCACCAGCGCAATCATGATGTGCGCGAGGTCCTGACACACTCCGGCCCTGGTGCTCAGCGCGAGATCGATCGGCGAATCCACCTTGGTCGACTTAGGCTTGTAGTCGAAGTACTCATAGATCTGCCGATTCAGATTGTGCAGCACCATCAGCGGATCGTCTCTGCGGCGAACGTCAAGCTCTGCTGCAAGAGCGTCCAGCGCCGGCGTCGGCTCGGTAAACTCACTCGGCAGCAGCATCTCCCAGTAATCTCCCCGCTCCACCATAGCGTCCAGGCTCCGCCCACGCGTCGGGCGCCAGAAACGCCGGGACCTGCGGCACGGGCTGCACCTCGACCAGCGATTCGGCGACAATCACCAGTTGTCCATGCATCCCCGGAATATCGAAGTGGTGCACATGGTTCGCAAGATGGTCGCGGTAGCTGAAGACCCTGCATCGCGGACTCACCGAAAGATGAAACGTCAGGCAGCGCTGGTTCTGGTCGCTCCGCGGATGCATCCGCGTCTCCATCATGCTTTCGCTGACCTGGTTGCCGTACAGGAACTTCGTCAGATGGCGAATCGAATAGTACATAGTCCCTCCTCGCGCCTTACCCTGCCAGTGCAGCTTGAATGGAGTAGTCAACATACAGCTCATAGATCGTGTCGTGAATGGCACGGCACTGCGACTGAATGCCTCTTAGATATCCCACCACGTCCTGGTCCAGGATCTCATCGACGCTGCTGTAGTTCAGCGACGCCCGCAGCCTTCCGCTGAGCCGTTGCAACGTCTCTGCCCGGCTCTTGCCGCTGTCCCCCTGGATCTTCTCGAGAGCACACTGCACGCTGTCGATCGAGAACCGCACCGAATGCGGAAATTCGTCATCCAGCAGGAGGAACTCGAAGATATGGTCTGGCGTCAGGTCTGCCGTATACACCTTGCAATACGCCTCAAACGCCGTCGCCGAGCGCAGCAGTCCCATCCAATCCAGATACTCATTCCCTTCGCCGGCCCGCTCTCGAGGCTCCCACAACTCGGCGTGGTAGGCCTCCAGCAGCAACGCCGTCGCGGACGCTCGTTCCAGGTATCGCCCCACTTGGATGAACTGCCAACCCTCACCGTGATTCATCGTCGAGTCAGTGACCCCTTGAAACTGATGCACCGCCTCCATTACCGACTGCAGAAACTCACTTGGCCGCGTGGTCCCCGCAGCCAGTGCCTCCGCCTGTCTGTCCATCTGCATCTCCGGCCGCGTCACCTGCAGATACAAACTGTTCAGCCGATGCCACTGCTCCGTCGAAATCTGTTCCCTCACATGCCGCGAGTTCTCCCGCGCTGCAATGATGCAAGACAAAATAGAGGCCTTGTTCGTCGTGTCGAAGGTCAACGCCTGTGTCAGCGCATAAGGCTCACCCGTCCACTCAATGTCCTTTGGCCTGCCCAGCGCCTGCAGCACCCGTTGCCACCGACGCTCCGCACTGGCTGCGCTCTCATCCAGCATCAGGTTCAGGTTCACGTCCAGCAGCCGCGTCGTATGCTCAGCGCGCTCAAGATAGCGGCTCATCCAATACAAACTATCGGCAACGCGTGACAGCATAGCTCTCCCTTCACTCGCTTAGCACCCAAGTGTCTTTACTGCCGCCGCCTTGCGACGAATTCACCACCAGCGACCCGCGATTCAGCGCCACGCGTGTCAGGCCGCCCGGAACGATCGTCACCTTGTCGCCGAATAAAACATAAGGCCGCAGGTCCACATGCCGCGGCTCCAGTTCGTCGCCGATCAGACACGGCGCTCGCGAGAACGAGATCGTCGGCTGCGCAATATAGTTCCGCGGGTCTGCCTCGATCTTCTGTGCAAACTCCTCCCGCTGCGCCTTGGTTGACTGTGTCCCGATCAACATTCCATACCCGCCACTCTCGCCCACCGCCTTCACCACCAGCTTGTCGAGGTTCGCGAGTATATGTTGCCTTTCCTTCGGCCGCGTTGGCAGATACGTCTCCACGTTCTTCAGCACCGGCTCCTCGGACAGGTAGTACTTGATGATGTCCGGAACATACGCATACAGCGCCTTATCATCGGCCACTCCCGTCCCAAACGCATTCGCCAGCGTTACGTTCCCAGCGCGATACGCATTGAACAGCCCCGCCACGCCAAGGATCGAGTCTCCACGAAACGCGAGCGGATCAATGAAGTCGTCATCGACGCGCCGGTAGATCACGTCGACTCGCCGCAGGCCATTGGTCGTTCGCATATAAACGATGTTGTCGTGCGTAACCAGATCGCGTCCCTCGACCAGTTCGATCCCCATCTGCCGGGCCAGATACGCATGCTCAAAGTAAGCCGAGTTGAACACCCCCGGCGAAAGCAGCACGATGTTCGGCTCTGGCCGGCCCTCGGGCGCAAGCGATCGCAGCGTCCCCAGCAACAGCTGCGTGTACTGTTCGATCGGCCGCACGTTGTAGCTGCGAAACAGCTCCGGAAATATCCGCTTCATCACGCGGCGATTGGTCAGCATATAACTCACGCCGCTCGGCACTCGGAGATTGTCCTCCAGCACGACAAACTCGCCGTTCTCCAGCCGGATCAGGTCCGTCCCGCAGATTGCGACGTAGATATTGCGCGGCACCTGCAACCCTGTCATCTGCCGGCGATAGTGCTTGCAAGTGTAGACCATCTCTCGTGGAACGATGCCGTCCGAAAGGATCCGCCCCTCGTTATAGATGTCCTTCAGAAAGAGGTTCAGCGCCGTAATCCGCTGTGTCAGTCCCAGCTCTACCGTTGCCCACTCGGCTGCGGTGATAATGCGCGGAACCAGGTCATACGGAAAGATCTTCTCCGTACCCTCCTCGCGGCCATAGACGGTGAACGTGATGCCCTGGTTCAGAAAACTGAGGTCTGCCGCCTGCTTCCGCCGTTGCAACTCCTCTACCGGAAGCCAAGCGAAGTGCTCCAATAGCCGCCGGCAGTGTTGATGCAGATAACCTGGACCGGAAAACATCTCGTCGTAGGCATGGTCCAGCAGATAGTTCTTCAACACCGCCTGTTCGAGATGGGAAGACTGAGTTGGAAGCATTGTGGGCCTTGAGGAACCTTGAGTATAGCGGCACAGCGAATGGTCACCAAAGCAATTCGCCGTCATCGTATCGCGTCGCCCATTTTCAACGCTTTACCGCCGCATTCACCGTATCTTCTTCTGTTCCCGTCCACTTCAGCGGCCAGCGCTGTGCGAACTGAGCTAAACTAGAAAGGACGCGCACTTTCCCCGAAAACCCACACCTAGGCGCACAGACAGGACAAAAAGCAGTGAGCAACTCAACCGCAGTCGCCGTTAAGCCCATCTTCAACATCGCCATCATCGCCCACGTCGATCATGGCAAGACCACCCTCGTCGACGCCATGTTGCGCCAGAGCGGCACCTTCCGCTCCAACGAGGCCGTCACCGACCGGGTCATGGACTCCAACGATCTTGAAAAAGAGCGCGGCATCACCATCCTCGCCAAGAACACCGCCCTCTACTATCACGACAACAAGATCAACATCGTCGACACCCCCGGCCACGCCGACTTCGGCGGCGAGGTCGAGCGCGCCCTCAAGATGGTCGACGGCGTAGTCCTCCTCGTCGACGCCTCCGAAGGCCCTCTGCCCCAGACCCGCTACGTTCTCTCGAAGGCCCTCGAAGCCGGCCTCACCCCCATGGTCGTCATCAACAAGATCGACCGTCCCGACGCCCGTCCGCAGGAGGTCCTCAACGAGGTCTATGACCTCTTCATCGACCTCGACGCCGACGAGTCCGTCCTCGACTTTCCCGTCCTCTACACCAACGGCAAGCTCGGCACAGCGACCACGGATCCGGCCATCCCGGGCACCGATCTCCAGCCTCTCTTCGAGCAGATCATCACCACCATCCCCGTCGCCAGCGGCGAACCCGAAGGCGCAGTCCAGATCCTCGTCACCAACCTCGACTACTCCGACTATCTCGGCCGCCTCGCCATCGGTCGCGTCTTCAACGGCACCATGCGCACCGGCCAGGAGTACAACGTCGCCAAGCTCGACGGCACCTTCACCAAACACAAGATCACCAAGCTCTTCAGCTTCTCCGGCCTCAAGCGCACCGACATCGAAGAGACCCAGGTCGGCGACATCGTCGCCATCGCCGGCATCCCCGGCATCACCATCGGCGAGAGCTTCTGCGACATCGAAAATCCGCAGCCGCTTCCGCCCATCACCATCGATGAGCCGACGATCGCCATCCAGTTCAATGTCAACAACGGCCCCTTCGCCGGCCGCGAAGGCAAGTTCGTCACCTCGCGCAACCTGCGCGACCGCCTCGACAAGGAGCTCCTCACCAACGTCTCGCTCAAGATGCAGGAGACAGGCTCGCCCGACTCCTTCAAGGTGCTCGGCCGCGGCGAACTCCAGCTCGGCATCCTCATCGAGATGATGCGCCGCGAAGGCTTCGAGATGATGGTCAGCCGTCCCGAGATCGTCACCAAGAAGATCGACGACCAGGTCATGGAGCCGGTCGAACACCTCTCCATCGACGTCCCGGAAAGCTTCGTCGGCACCGTCATCGAACGCCTCGGACCGAGAAAAGGCGAGATGACGAAGATGATCAACCACGGCTCAGGCCGCGTCCGCATGGAGTTCCGCATTCCCAGCCGCGGCCTCATCGGTCTCCGCTCCGAGATGCTGACCGAGACCCGCGGCACCATCATCATGAACTCGATCCTCGACGGCTACATCGCCTACCAGGGCGAGATCCCGCAGCGCGCCTCGGGTGCTCTCATCTCCGACCGCCAGGGAACCACGACTGCCTACGCGCTCGAAGGCCTGCAGGACCGCGGCATCCTCTTCGTCCCCGACGGCATTGAGGTCTACGAGGGCATGGTCATCGGCGAACACAGCCGCGACAATGATCTCGACGTCAACTGCGTCCGCGAGAAGAAGCTCTCCAACATGCGCGCCTCGGGTTCAGACGACGCCGTTCGCCTCGTCCCTTACAAGCAGCTCACCCTCGAGCAGTGCATCGAGTTCATCGCCGACGACGAGCTCGTCGAGGTGACCCCGAAGTCCCTCCGCATGCGCAAGAAGGTCCTCCAGTCCAACCGCCGCCCACGCAAGGGTTCCGGCAACGAATAACCTCGCACCAAATTTCCTGAACATCAACGGCTGGACATGCTCGCAAGACATTGTCCAGCCGTTGCTCCTTAGACAATTTTTGCTGCTGTTGTTTGCAAGTTCCGCTGTCATCCTGAACGCAGTGAAGGATCCCGAGGGCTCCCACCGCCACAACCGCTCGAACCTTTCGGCCATCCCGCTCCCGTCTTTGCTCTCAGTTGTTGTTACTCTTACACCATCCAGGAACCGTCATTTCGACCGAAGCGGCCCACGGTCTCATCGTGGGTTGCGCAGTGGAGAAATTCGCTTCTCTACCCCTGCCGCCCCGAATCCACATCACGCACCTGCCATTGTTGTCACGCCGGCAGCTCGCCGCCAAAACGTTTGCTCTCAATCTGTTGTCGCGTGGTTTTTATTTTTTTTGCCATTTTCTGCCCAAAAAACGCATGTCAAGCCCCTAAACCATCTAACCCCTTACCCGCCAACAACATCCGCGTGGCACGTTAGTTAGCTTCCAACCGCTATACTAGATATAGAGATCAAGAAAATCCCGGATAAACTCCGGGATTCGGAGCTTAAGGGAAGGGAAGTCGCCGTAAGTCGTTTCACTGGACGAATTTAGACGTAAACCCATTCATTGCACGAATTTAGCGCGACGTTCCGCTCGTAAATCATTGCAAACATTGGATCTGGGTGCAGACAAGGGGGAGGGGGTATCCCTCGAAGTACTAAGTACCCGGCTGCAGATAGAGCGCCTGCTCGATCAGCTTTCTTTCCTCACTACGAGGGTCGTCCTCCACACGCGAGGGCACGTCCCAGATCATCGTCGCGCGGTGTTCAAGGTCGAACCGCGGCCAGTGCGGGATGGACTTATTATTCGGGTCGCCGGTCCGGGCAAAGGCGATGAAGGTGTCGCTCATCTGGTCTGCCAGCTTTTGCGCCTCCGGCCCGCCACCCGTCATCGGAGAAGCGGTCCCGGTGTTGTCGAAGGCGAAGGGAATGTCCATGGTGTGCGGTGCGCCCCATTTGCCCCCGTCCACGGGCGACTTCCACGCGAAGGTGTACGCCCAGGTCGGCCCATGCTGCTCTGCGCGCCGCTCGCTCTCGATGACCATGCCGTGCCAGCTGCGAAACGCAGTCGTAACCGCGAAGAAAACATCGCTGGGTGAGTAAGCGGGGTACCACTTCCGGTAGTCGGCGATGATGTCTTCGGTCTTGAGCGTGCCAAGAAACTGCCGATAGTGTTCGAGGTTCCCGGGGAGCTCCTCCCATGTGAGCAAAAAAAGCTTATTGGAACTCGCTCCGATAAGCAGCCGCGTCTCATCGTGGGCATTACCAAGAATCATCGGAACATTAGCGGATATCGCAGGCGCGACCGGCGAGAAGGGGTCGTTGGGTAGCGTGCGGCCGTCGTGGACGGGACCGAAATACTTGCCCGCGCGGGTGGCAGCAACAAGCTTGTCCATCGAGACCTTGTTGGGGTCGCGAATGTCGGCGAGGTTATCGCGAGTCAGGCCGAGCGCAGTGAGAACGGCCTCAGCGGTTTCGGTCGCATGCTCTCGGCACCGTAGCGGTCAGCTGCTGGCCGCTCATGGTGATAACGCGGTGAAAGAGGCCCTTCGCTGCGGGCATCGCCATCAGCGTGGCGCACTTCGCCCCGCCGCCGCTCTGCCCGAAGATGAGCACGCGCGATGGATCGCCGCCGAACTCGGCGATATTGTCGCGGACCCATTCAAGGGCAAGCACGAGATCGAGCTGCCCGACATTACCGCTGTCCGCAAAGGCATCAGCGAGCGCCGGACTGGCAAGTCTGGCGAGGTACAGGTAGCCGAAGAGGTTGAGACGGTGGTTCAGGGTAACAACGACAACATCGCCGCGATGGACAAGGTTGACGCCGTCATAGACAGGCCCGTTGCTGCTGCTCGAGGAGTAGGCCCCACCGTGAATGTAGACCAGGACGGGACGCTTGCGGTTGTCGCGCAGTCCTGCAGTCCAGATATTGAGATGAAGACAGTCCTCGCTGTTGGCGGGCCTTTCTTCATCGAGCGGAGAGAACGAAGAACGTCCGTCGCGGGCATGGATCGGCTGCGGGGCTTGGGGCCCAAAGGCCAGCGCATCACGAACACCTGTCCAGGCAACAGGCTTCACGGGTGGCTGGAAGCGACGCTTCGCAGTGTCGTCGCCGTAGGGAACGCCCTTGAAGACGTTGACGTCACTGTCCACGAAGCCGCGAACCTTGCCAGACGTGGTTGTGGCAATGGGGGCTACCCTCTGTGCCCAAAGATCACGGGGTGCGGCGATGGCCCCGACGGTAAGAATGGCCGAGGTTTGTAGGAGTTTGCGGCGGGAGATCTCTGGCTTCGCTGAGTTCACACGTGCTCCGAGCGGCGTTGGACGACATGAGAATGGTGAGTCATTTGTTGATGCATTGCAAGCTGAGAATGCTCCCTCCAGAACAAAGCAAAGGGCCGCGCGAAGCGACCCCTTGCAATGGTTCTGGCGTGAGACATTTTACTTTTTCGCGGCCCTGGCTGTCGCAAACCGCTTGTTGATCTCGTCCCAATTCACGGTGTTCCACCACGCGGCGAGGTAGTCGGGGCGCTTGTTCTGATACTTCAGGTAATAAGCATGCTCCCAGACGTCATTGCCGAGAATGGGGTAACTGCCCTGCGAGATGGGGTTGTCCTGGTTTGCTGTCGTGACGATCTTGAGTTTGCCGCCCTCGAAGATGAGCCAGCCCCAGCCGGAGCCGAACTGCTTGGCGGTGGTCTCGTTGAAGAGCTTCTTGAAGCTTTCAAAGTCGCCGAAGTCGGCCTTGATCTGGGCCGCGATGTCACCCGACGGCTCGCCGCCGCCCTTGGGTTTCATGATCTGCCAGAACATGGTGTGGTTGACGTGGCCGCCGCCGTTGTTCTGCACAACTTTGCGCACATCTTCGGGAATGCTGGCGAGGTCTTTGATCAGCTCCTCCGGAGACTTATTGCCCAGCTCAGGGTGTTTCTCCACCGCGCCGTTGAGATTGGTGACGTACGTCTGATGGTGCTTGTCGTGGTGCAGTTTCATCGTCGCTTCGTCGATGTGGGGCTCAAGCGCCGCGTAATCGTAGGGCAAGGGGGGTAGTTCGTAGGCCACGGTGGTTCTCCTATCGTCGTTCGTTTGTGTCAGCCAGGAGCGTCCTGACCGTCAGTTCGTTGTCTTTGGTTCGATGCTGGGCCGGGTCTGCGCGATGCACCTGGGCAGGCAGCGCAGCCTGCAAAATCATAGCGCACTTGAGCGTTTATCGTTCATTCACGGAGGAATTGTAACCATCCCCGGAGA
This sequence comes from uncultured Acidobacteriaceae bacterium, assembly GCA_963774835.1. Classification (GTDB taxonomy): domain Bacteria; phylum Acidobacteriota; class Terriglobia; order Terriglobales; family Acidobacteriaceae; genus Edaphobacter. The sequence continues at coordinate 565,212 of CAVZGS010000005.1, read as the reverse complement.
TTTGCGCTCTAATGTTGCAATGAACGATTTGAGCGCTGCCTACCGCTGGCTGGAGGATGACGGACGCAGCGTTTGGGGCCCCCGGTGTGGAACCACGCTGGACCTCGAGCGAGAAGGACGCCGTGTCCACGGCATATGCGGCCTCCAGCCGCGTCTGGTTTACTATCTCGCACGGAACGTTTAACGAAATCTACTACCCGACGATCGACCGGCCGCAGACGCGGGACATGGAGCTGCTGTTCAGCGACGGCGAGACCTTCTTCCACGAAGAGAAGCGCGATCTGGCGTATGACTTTCACTACATCGACAGCGGCGCGCCCGCGGTCCGCGTCATCGCCAGTGACCTGCAGGGGCGCTACACGGTGACCAAGGAGTTCATCAGCGACCCGCACCATCCTGTGGTGTTGATGAACGTCAAGATCAGCGGGGAGGAGAGCGTCCTTTCGCGGCTGAAGTGCTACGCCCTGCTGGCGCCGCATTTGAATGGCGGCGGGGCGGGAAATTCGGCGCGATCGATCGATGTGGCTGGGAGGCGATGTCTGCTGGCGTGGAAGGGCGAGACCATGCTGGCGATGGGAGCGGACTGCGGGTTCAGCCGATCCTCATGCGGATATGTAGGGACGAGCGACGGCTATCAGGACCTGTGCGAAGACATGAAGATGACCTGGCAGTTCGGCCAGGCGCTGGACGGCAATATCGCCGTGATGGGGGAGATCGATGTTGCTCTGCATCGCGAGTTCACCATCGCGATCTCATTTGGCGATGGGAGTCATGCGGCGATTGCGCAGATGATGCAGACGCTGGCGACCCCGTACGACGAGCACATACGACGCTTTCTGCTCCAGTGGGGAAGGTCGATTTCGCCGCCACGGCTCGCTTCCGCATCAAAGGATGGCGGCAGGCTGATGCGAATCAGCCATAACGTGCTGCTGACGCATGAGGACAAAACGTATTCGGGCGCGTTTATCGCGTCGGCGTCGATTCCCTGGGGGGCCTCGAAGGGCGACACTGATCTGGGCGGCTACCACCTGGTGTGGACGCGCGATATGGTGCAGACGGCCACCGCAATGTTGGCATGCGGGAGGACGGACACCGCGATGCGGGCCCTGGTATATCTGGCGTGTACGCAACGGACAGACGGCAGCTTCGCACAGAACTTCTGGATCGACGGCACACCATACTGGACGGGCATTCAGTTGGACGAGGTCGCGTTTCCGATCATGCTTGCGTGGCGATTGTGGAAGATGGAAGGACTGGGTGAGTTCGAAATTTTTCCGTTTGTCGAACGCGCGGCGGCCTTTCTGGTTCGCTATGCTCCGGTGACGCAGCAGGAGAGGTGGGAGGAGACAGCCGGGTACTCGCCATCGACGCTGGCCGCGGTGATCTCGGCCCTCGTGTGTGCGGCAGACATCGCCCGGGCCCATCAGTCGTCGGAGTTGGGCAGCTATCTGGAGACATATGCGGATTGGATCGAAGCGCACCTCGATGAGTGGACTACGACGACAGAAGGCGTGCTGTATCCCGAGGTCAAATATCACTACATGCGGATACGCCCACCTGCTCCGGGCGAGCCGTTTTATAACCCTCAGCTCCCTCCCGGCTATATCCATATCAACAATCGCGAGCCTGGGGAAAAATGCGACTTCGAAGCCCGCGAGGTAATCGACGCAGGCTTTCTGGAACTGGTCCGGTACGGCATTCGGCGTGCCGATGACCCGCTGATCGTCGATTCGCTGAAGGTGGTCGACCACTGTCTGAAGATCGAGACGCCCTTCGGCGACTGCTGGCGGCGTTACAACCATGACGGGTATGGGCAAAAGAAAAACGGCGACCCGTACAACGGCTCGGGCCAGGGGCGTGCGTGGCCCATCTTGACGGGCGAGCGTGGGCACTACGAACTGTGCGCCGGACTCCCCTATGCGGCCCGCATCAAATCGATCGAGCAGTTCAGTTCGGTGGGTGGGATGCTGCCTGAACAGATCTGGGACGACGCCGATATACCGTCGAAGGGGATGTATAGTGGCCGTTCGGCGGGCTCAGCGCAACCATTGGTTTGGGCGCATGCGGAGTATCTCAAGCTGCTGCGGTCGGCCGCGGACGGGCGCGTCTTCGATCGTATCTCCGTGGTGGAGGAGCGCTATGCTGTTGCGACGGGCAAGCGCACCTTTACCAACCACATCGAGATATTCGAGATCACCCGGCCTGTGTCGACGATCTTCTCCGCATACACGTTGCGCATTGTCGATCGCGAGCATTTTAGGGTCGTCTACACGTTGGACAACTGGGCCACCACGCTCTCAAAGGAGGCGCGTTCGGTCGGGTATCCGGGCTCATTCGTGGATATTCCTACCGCTGCTGATCAGGAGGGCACAATCATCTTTACCCTGGCTTGGCCAGAACAGGAAGGCGAAGAACGCTGGCTGGGAAGAAATATTGATGTCTCGGTTATCCAGCTGCCGGCATCTACAAAAGTGTAGATATACAGGACAGATTCTCGATTTGCAGCGTGCATGGTGCAGAGATGCACCGCGCCGCTCCGGCTAGTACACTGTCGTAGATCGACCAAATTCTCGAGATTCAGCGTCGCCAAACGCGTCGCGTGTCCTCACCGAGCAAAGGAAAAGCATGAGCGAACCGCAGGATTCCAAGCAGAACGAAATCGACCAACTTTCCATCAACGCCCTCCGCTTTCTGGCCGTCGACGCCGTTGAAAAAGCAAAGTCCGGTCATCCCGGCGCTCCGCTTGGTTGCGCGCCGATTGCCTACCTGCTGTACCACAAGCTGATGAAGCACGATCCGTCCGACCCGAAGTGGATCGACAGGGACCGGTTTATCCTGTCAAACGGCCACGCGTCGGCGCTCCTATATGGCGCGCTGCATCTTTCCGGCTACGGTCTGCCGATGTCGCAGCTCGAGCAGTTCCGTCAGTGGGGCTCGCATACGCCGGGCCATCCTGAGTACGGCGAAGCCCCGGGTGTCGAGGTAACGACCGGTCCCCTCGGTCAGGGCTTCGGCATGGCCGTAGGAATCGCCACTGCGGAGAAGCATCTGGCGGCGGTGTACAACCGCGACACCTACAACATCGTCGACCACCACACCTATGTGCTGTGTGGCGACGGAGACCTGATGGAAGGCATCTCGCACGAGACGGCTTCGCTGGCAGGCACGCTGGGTCTGGGCAAGCTGATTGTGCTCTATGACGACAACCTCATTTCGCTGGACGGGCCCACAGAACTCTCTTTCACCGAAGATGTGACGAAGCGTTTCGAGGCGTATCACTGGCACGTGCAACATGTCGCGGACGGCAACGATCTAGTTGCGATTGAAGAGGCGATCCTCGCAGCCAAGGCAGAGACGGCGAAGCCGTCATTGATTCGTGTCCGGACTGTGATTGGCTACGGTAGCCCGAAGGCTGGCACTAACAAGGTGCACGGCGAGGCGCTCGGCGCGGAGAACGTCAAGGCGACCAAGAAGAACCTCGGCTGGCCCGAAGACAAAACCTTCTACGTTCCTGACGAGGCGCGTGCCAACTGGGACACGATCAAGCTGCGCGGCAAGGACGCCCATGCGGCGTGGACGGCGGAGTTCGAGGAGTACAGCAAAGCGTATCCCGAACCTGCGGCCGAGTTTGACCGTGTCGTCAAGGCGAAGATGACTGAGGGGTGGGAGAAGAAGGTCCCAACCTTCCCGACCGAAAAGCCGGTCGCGACGCGCAACGCCGGGCAGGCCGTAATGCAGGCGCTTGAGCAGGTTGTGCCCGAGCTCTTTGGCGGCGCGGCCGACCTCACCACATCCACCAAGACGATCTTCAAGGATTCGCCAAGTTTTCATGTCGATCCTATTGGCCGTAACGTCTTCTTCGGCGTCCGCGAGTTCGGCATGATGGCTATGGTGAACGGGATGGCCGCGCACGGCGGGCTGATTCCATTCGGATCCACGTTCTTTGTGTTCTCGGACTACTGTCGTCCGGCACTGCGCCTGGCTGCATTGATGGGCGTGCATTCGCTGTTCGTCTTCACGCATGACTCAGTAGGACTGGGCGAAGATCGAGCAGACCCACCAGCCGATCGAGCAGTTGATGAGTCTGCGAATGATTCCACACTTCACCGATTTTCGACCCGCGGACGCGAACGAGACTGCCGCGTGCTGGCAATTGGCGCTCGAACGGAAATCCCCAAGCTTTATGGCGCTTTCGCGGCAGGGCCTGCCCGTGCTCGACGCCAGCATAGCCCAGGCTGGCGCTCGCAAGGGCGCTTACGAGCTTTCATCGGACGGCAAGGACATCATTTTGATCGCGACCGGCTCTGAGGTGTCGGTGATTGTAAAGGCAGCGGCGGAGTTGAAGGTCATTGGCATCAACGCGACCGTGGTCTCTATGCCGAGCTTCAAGATCTACGACGAGCAGACGGACGCTTACAAGTCGGCCCTGCTGCCGGAGGGCAGTCCGAAGATCGCCATCGAAGCAGGCGCCACTCTGGGGTGGTACAAGTACATCGGCCACAATGGCGCCGTCATCGGGTTGGATCGCTTTGGCGCTTCCGCTCCGGGTGCGATTGCGCTCGACAAGCTTGGCATCAATGTGGCGAATGTGGTGGAGCATGCGAAGAGGTTATTGAAGAAGTAAATCAATGGGCGAGGCTTGATGGCCTCGCCCGTTCTCTTGGGGAGCAGCAAAAAAAGTCTTCTCTTGCGGAGCTGTCTCCTGCGCCGAATGCAATGCCTGAGCATCCAAAGTCTGAGGGTACTATGAAGATCGCCATCGTCTCTGATCACGCGGGTTTTCCTCTGAAGGAAGATTCCCGCGAGTACTCGTCGCTGCGAACATTAACCTCAGCCTAGTATCGGAGATCGTATGGCTCAGTCGCCTCAACGCGTTTGGTTTATCACAGGAGCATCGACCGGCTTTGGTCGGTTGCTCGCACAAGAGGTCCTGAAGTCTGGTGGCAAGGTCGTCGTCACGGCGCGGAAGCTCGACAAGGTGACGGAGCTTGAGGCCCAATACCCGCAGACAGCGAAGGCACTCGCGCTCGATGTGACCAACTCAGGTCAAGTGGATTCAGTCGTAGCTCAGGCAATCGAAAAGTTTGGGCGGGTGAATGTGCTCGTGAACAACGCCGGCTATGGCGTAGCGGGTGCGATCGAAGAGGTCTCCGAAGCGGAGTTCATGCCAATGTTCGAGACCAATGTCTTCGGATTGCTACGGGTAACGCGCGCATTTCTACCGCATCTTCGCAAAGAGCGAAGTGGCCACATTTTGAATCTCTCGTCGATCGGCGGATTAGTTGCCAGCCCGGGCATGGGCTACTACAACGCTACAAAGTTTGCGGTCGAGGGAATATCGGAGGCGTTGGCGGGAGAGCTCGCGCCCCTGGGGATTCGGGTGACAATCATCGAGCCAGGTCCGTTCCGCACCGACTTTCTCGGCCGCTCTGGTGTGGTTGCAGAGACCCGCATCGCCGAGTACGACAGCACCGCTGGCAACATGCGCAAATACTTTGCAGAAAATGACGGCAAGCAGAGGGGCGATCCGCTGCGTGCGGTGCAAGCGATGATGCAGGTCGTGGAGTCGCCCGCACCCCCATTGCGACTGCTGCTCGGCGCGAGCGCACTGCAACGGTTGCGTGCCAAGCTTGCTAGTTGGGAGAAGGAGATTGCCACGTGGGAGAAGGTCACCGTCGGCGCAGACTTCCCTGAGGGGGAGTAACTTCTGCTCTCTGCGACGGAATTGAAAATTGCGAGGCTGCGGTTGCTCTTTAGTTGCACGCGACCTGCTTCGAAACACCTACACAGCTCAGAGATGGGCTGGCTTAACCCGGCTTAGAGGCCGCATAAGGAAGGAAACACCTCATGGAATTAGGAATCATTGGACTCGGCAAGATGGGCTTCAATATGGCGGAACGGTTGCGCCTTGCAGGTCATAAGGTCGTCGGCTTCGACTTCAACAAAGATGCGACCGCGAAGCTTACCACGACAGGATCGCTCGGCGTCAATTCACTCGTCGATTTGGTGAAGAACCTTTCTGCGCCACGCGCTATCTGGATCATGGTCCCCTCGGGCGATCCGGTGCGCCAGACCATCGCAAGGTTGGAGCCGTTGATGGAGAAGGGAGACACCTTCATCGATGGCGGCAACTCCAACTACAAAGACACGCAGCGCCGCCACGCCGAAGAGACAGCCAAGGGCTTCAATTTTGTGGACTGCGGTACCTCAGGCGGCGTGTGGGGGCTCAAAGAGGGCTACAGCCTGATGATCGGCGGCGACAAGGAACCGGTCGAGAGATTGCGACCGATCTTCGAGGCGTTGGCGCCGTCAAAGACCGAAGGATGGGGACGTGTCGGAGCCTTCGGGCGCCGGACACTTCGTCAAGATGGTGCATAACGGAATCGAATACGGCATGATGCAGGCCTATGCAGAAGGGTTCTCCATCATGAAGGCGAAGACCCCGCTCAACCTTAATCTGACGCAGATATCGAAGATCTGGCAGAAGGGCTCGGTGGTGCGTTCGTGGCTGCTCGGCACCTGACCGCAGATGCGCTGGCGAAAAATCCGACGCTCGAGGGCCTGGAGGCGTACGTTCCGGATTCCGGTGAGGGCCGCTGGACGGTGATGGAGGCGATCGACCTGAATATCTCCGCGCCGGTGATCACCGAGTCGCTGATTCGCCGCCTGCGCTCGCGTGAGGAGAACAACTTTACCGATCGCATGCTCTCGATTATGCGCGGCGCATTCGGTGGACACGATGTGAAGAAATTGCAGGATTGATAACGTAGTCATGGCGAATTGATAACAAAGCACGAGAGGTGAAGGAATATGCTGACCGTCGAAAACACCACAGCGCCCTTAATTGCGCAGTCGGAGCGAACACCCGATCCCTGCATCGTCGTCATATTCGGTGCATCTGGCGACCTTACCAAGCGCAAGCTGCTGCCGGCGCTCTATCATCTGGAGCAATCCGGACTGTTGCCCAAGGACTTTGCGGTGGTCGGTGTTGCCCGGCGGCCGCTCGAGCAGACCTTTGCGGCAGACATGAAGGAGGGGATCGTCAGCGGGGGTGGCGTCGAGAAAGACGATGCCAAGCTCGACCCGTTTGTGGATCGCGTCCAGTATCACGCCATGAACTTTGATGACGCGACCGGATACGATTCGCTCAAGACGATGCTGGCAGAGCTTGACACGAAGTTCGGGACCAAAGGAAATCGTCTCTTCTACCTTGCGACCGCGCCGGAGTACTTCTCCGACATCATCAAATATCTCGGCGACCACTGCATGGCCCGCCCGGCGGACTGCGGCGATGGCCAGAACTGGGTCCGCGTGATTATTGAGAAGCCATTTGGCCACGATCTGGAGTCGGCCAAGGCCCTGAATAATGAGGTGAATAAGGTCTTCAACGAAGACCAGATCTTCCGCATCGACCACTACCTTGGCAAAGAGACGGTCCAGAACATCCTGGTGTTCCGCTTCGCCAACGGCATCTTTGAAAACGTGTGGAACCGGAACTATATCGACCACGTCGAGATCACGGCGGCGGAGAGCATCGGGATCGAAGGTCGCGGGCCGTTCTATGAGACGGCCGGGGCCCTACGCGACGTGGTGCAGAACCACGTAATGGAGCTGCTGAGCTTCGTCGCAATGGAGCCCCCGGTTTCGTTTGCTGCCGAATCGGTCCGGGCCGAGAAGATAAAGGTATGGAAGGCGGTCCGAACCGATCCACCCGGCCGATACTGTGCGTGGACAATACGGGCCAGGTACCGTCGATGGCAAACCTGTAGTCGGATACCGTCAGGAAGAGCGTGTCCATCCTCGTTCGCAGACGGAAACCTATGCTGCGCTTCGCCTGGAGATCGAGAACTGGCGTTGGGCCGGCGTGCCCTTCTACATTCGCGCGGGTAAGCGTTTGGCGAGGCGGGTCACCGAGATCAGCATCCAGTTCAAGCTGCCGCCGCTGTTGCTCTTCAAGGACGCACACGGAAAGGGTGGCGAAGGCATCCGACCGAATGTGCTCTCCATGCGGATCCAGCCTGATGAGGGCATTACGCTGCAGTTTGGCGCCAAGGTCCCGGGGCCGACCATGACCATCAGCAAGGTGAACATGGACTTCAGCTATGCCGAGGCGTTCGGTAAGTCCTCGGCGAATGGATATGAACGGCTTCTGCTCGACGCGATGTTTGGCGATGCGACGTTGTTCGCTCACCGCGACGGGGTCGAAGCGACCTGGGCGCTGATGACTCCTATTCTCGAGACCTGGGCGAAGGAGCCGATCCGCGACTTGCCCAACTACGCCGCGGGCACCTGGGGCCCGGCGGCCGCCGACGCTCTGATGAAGAGCGACGGACGCAAGTGGCGCAAACTTTAACTCTTCAACAGATAGGACACACCTATGCCTCGGCCAATTACTGTCAACTATCGTGTATTGGCAACACCTGCGGCCACAGCACGGGCCGCTGCGCAGTTCTTTCTTGACGCGGCTGTGAAGGCCGCAACGGCCCCGGGTCTTGCCCGCATCGCGATCTCCGGGGGGTCGACGCCGAAGTCGATGTTTGGGTTGCTGGCCGATCCAGCGGAGCCGTTTTTGAAACAGGTGCCATGGGACAAGATCGACCTGTATTGGGTCGACGAGCGTTGCGTGCCGCCGGACAACATCGAGTCGAACTACCGCATGACCAGGGAGGCGCTGCTTTCGAAGGTACCCTTGCCGGCGGAACGAGTCCACCGGATGGAGGGTGAACTCGAGCCCGAGGTCGCGGCGGCCCGCTATGAATCCATCATTCGCAATTCGTTCAAGCTCGAAGGCGCGGAGACACCCACCTTCGACCTCGTTCTGCTTGGCATGGGCGACGACGGCCATACGGCGTCGCTGTTTCCGCATACTGACGCACTGAACGAGATGAGTCACATCGTTGTCCCGAACCACGTGCCGCAGAAGGACGCGTGGCGCATCACTCTGACTTGGCCGGTGATCAACCAGGGCAGACAGGTGGCGTTCCTGATCGAAGGTGAGGGGAAGGCGCAGGTGCTCCACGACGTCTTTCTCGGCCCGTATCAACCCGACACCTACCCGTCTCAGCTCATCCGTCCGGCGAGTGGGCGGCTTACGCTCTTGCTCGATACGGCTGCAGCGGCTAAGCTGCCAGCACCGGCGGATTCCGATTCCACCGGTACTCTGGAGCTCAAATAGATGATCCTTGCTGGCGATGTTGGAGGGGCAGAGGTCCACCTTGAGTTGTACAACTTTGCCAATGGCAGATTGCAGCAGGTTCGCGACCAGAAGTTTCCGGCGCACGAGTTTGCAAGTCTCGACGATGTGGTCAACAAGTTCCTTGCGGCCGGCCAGGAAGAGAAGGAAGAGATTGTTGCGGCGTGCTTTGGTTGTCCCGGTCCGGTTCGCGATGGTCGGTTGAAGCTGACGAACCTGCCGTGGACACTCGATACACGCGACCTGGTCAAGTCGCTTGCGATTCCGCACATTTTTCTGATCAACGATCTGGAAGCGAATGGATACGGCATCTCCGAGCTTGCGCCCGAGAGCATCTTCACGCTCCACGAGGGCGATCCGAACGCGAGCGGCCATGCGGGGCTGATCGCGGCCGGCACGGGGCTTGGCGAGGCGCTGCTGATCTGGGACGGAAAGCAGCATCGGCCGATTCCATCCGAGGGCGGACACTGCGACTTTGCGGCGCGGAGCAATCGAGAGATCGCCCTTCTCCAGTATCTGCGCGATACGCTCAAAGGACGCGTGAGCTGGGAACGCGTTGTCTCCGGTCTTGGGATCAAGAACATCTATGCGTTTCTGCGCGACGTCGAAAAGATCAACGAGCCGGGGTGGCTCCATGACCGTATGAAGTGCGAGGGCCCTAACGCGGTGATCGGTCAGTGCGCCGAAGACGGTTCGAGTTCGCTCTGCTTCGAGACGATGAAGGTCTTTGCCGGCGCCTATGGCGCCGAGGCGGGGAACATCGCCCTGAAGGTCCTGGCCACCGGCGGCATCTACCTCGGCGGCGGGATCGCCCCGAAGATTCTAAAGACGTTGACGAACGGTACGTTCCTTCAGGCCTTTCTGGACAAGGGTCGCCTGTCGCCCCTGCTGCAGTCGATTCCTGTCCATGTCATTCTCGACGAGACCTGCGCGCTGCTGGGAGCCGCCGCCTATGCGGAGGCGCGAGCGTCGGAGGTCTCGGGTCACTCCGAGCGGGCCGCTTCGATTCAGGGCTGATCGTTCCTGCCACTGCATTTGGTACCCTTCCATTCTTTCCCTCTGCCCCGGGATATCTTGTGATTACCAGAAGTGGTCCGGTTTCAGCCGCTATACTGATGGCGGACGATCTTGCCTTCGACATCCATTCCGTCCTCTCCGATTCCGTCCCCTGAAAATCCTGACGCCTCTTCTCAAAGAAGCGAGACGCCATCGCCACCTTCGGGGCTCGATTTCTCGCAGCGTGCAGAACTCGTCGAGATGATGGATCGACCATGCAGTTATGAAGAGCTTCGCGCCTGCCTGCGTGACATTGCGCGCGTAAATCGGCTGACCTTTGCCTATCGGCCCACGATTTCGTGGATGGAGAATTTGATTGCGGCCGATCCGTCGGCGGCAGGGCCGTTGCGTGTGGTGGATGTCGGCTGCGGTGATGGCGATATGCTGCGTAGGATCGACGTCTGGGCGGCGAAGCGCGGAATTGCGGTCGTGTTGACCGGTATTGATCTCAATCCGGACGCTATTCGCGCGGCGAAGGAAGCGACGACGCCAGCCGAGCACTTCGAGTGGATCATCGGCGATGCACTCTCCAATGCCGTGTCTGGGGAGGTCGATGTCGTTATCTCTTCACTGCTGACCCACCACCTAACGGAACCCGCAGATCGCGCTGTTTCTTTGCTGGATGGAGAGGACTGCGCGGCGTGGATGGTTTGTCAACGATCTTCATCGTCGACCGGTCCCGTACCACCTCTTTCGCCTCTGGGCGCGCTTCACAAACTGGCATCCGTTCGTCAAATACGATGGGCCCGTGTCGATCCGGCGCAGCTTTGTCGTTGAGGATTGGCGGAACTTGTGTGCGGCTGCCGTGCTTGTCTCGGAGACCGTCGCAATCAAGGAATACCGTCCTGCGCGTCTTTGTGTCGGCCGCGTCAAATAGAACGACGCGTTTCCGCGGCACGCTTCTGCGCCAGGAACTCGCTACTATTAACCAGAGGCCTCATTCATGTCTTTTCGCAGTACCCTTCTTGCTCTCTCTGCCTTAGTTCTCACCACAAACTTCACAGCACAGGCGCAACGGCTTCCCAGCGGCGTACATCCTGAGCGCTACAGGCTCACCCTGACCCCAGATCTTCATGCGGCGACCTTTAGCGGGGAGGAGACAATCGACCTGGCTCTCGATGCGCCGAGCAGGAGCATCACCCTGAACGCGGCCGAGATCAAGTTCGTCGAGGTGAAGGCGTATGTTCTGCCGGTGGCGGCCTACGCCTATGGCAAGCTGGGATCGCAGCCGACACCACTGAATGCGCTCGAAGCCGACAAACATCCGCAGACCGCAACCACAACTCTGGACGGAGCAAAAGAGCAGGCCACATTTACCTTCGCGAACGAACTGCCCGCCGGAAGGGTGACACTGGCGATACGATACACCGGTGTCCTCAACGACAAGCTCCGCGGGTTCTATCTCTCGAAGACGAAGACACGCAACTACGCAGTAACGCAGTTCGAAGCGACCGACGCACGGCGCGCCTTTCCCAGCTTCGACGAGCCTGCGCTGAAAGCGACCTTCGATATTGCGCTGATCGTCGATTCGGGCGACACGGTGATTTCGAACACCAACATGATCTCGGACAAGCCGGGCCCACTCGCCGGCAAACACACCCTGCACTTTGCGACCACGCCGAAGATGTCGACCTACCTCGTCGCGTTTCTGGTGGGCGACTTCCAGTGCACCGAAGGCAAATCGGACGGCGTTCCGGTCCAGTGCCTGCTCGACGCCCGACAAGGTGCAGCTTACGAAGTTCGCGCTCGAGTCGGCGAAATACGTTCTCCACTACTACGACACATACTTCGGAATTAAGTATCCGATGCCAAAGCTCGACATGGTGGCGCTGCCCGACTTTGAAGCAGGCGCGATGGAGAACTTCGGCTGCATCACGTATCGCGAAACAGATCTGCTTACCGATACCAAGACGGGTGACATTCCCTCAAAGAAGCGCGTTGCGGTGGTAGTGGCGCATGAGATGGCGCACCAGTGGTTCGGGGACATGGTGACGATGCAGTGGTGGGACAATCTGTGGCTGAATGAGGGCTTCGCGACATGGATGGAGACCAAGCCGGTGGCCGAATGGCACCCGGAATGGAACTTCTCTCAAGACGACGCGCAAGATCTCGACCAAACTTTGAACCTCGATGCGCAGAAGACCACGCGAACGATCCGCGCGATTGCGAACACGCCCGACGAGATCAACGAGATGTTCGACGGCATAGCGTATGGCAAGGCAGGCGCCATGATCGGTATGGTGGAAAACTATCTGGGCAAGGAGGTCTTCCGGCAGGGCGTCCACAACTACCTGCAGGCGCATCTGTATGCGAACGCGACGGCGGAGGACTTCTGGAACGCACAAACGGCCAACTCGCACCTGCCGGTAGACAAGATCATGTCAAGCTTTGTGACGCAACCTGGGGTACCTCTGCTAACGTTTTCTGAGCGACAGGCTGGCAGTGTTCCGGTCGCGCAGGGCCGTTTCTTTTTGTCTGCGACAGCTGCCGCAGGGAAGAGCAGGCGGTCAGCCAGTCCCGGTGTGCCTGAAGACCAGCGGCCAACCTATCTGCCGGGTGCTGACCCCGGAGGATCCGACGCTTCCCCTGCCGAGGGATGTTTCGTCGCCGATGTTCTATGCCAACGCGGGCGCCAAGGGCTACTACCGGACCGCCTACGCACCGAAGCAGTACAGTGCGATCGTCGCGAAGGCAGAGTCTGCGCTGTCGCCACCAGAGAAGATCGGCCTGCTGGGCGACCGTTGGGCGCTGGTACGGTCGGGGCAGGGAAGTGTGGAGGACTACCTCGATCTGGTCCTGGCGCTGAAGCAGGACTCCAACGCCGCCGTGCTGGACACCGCGCATCAACAAATTGAGAAGATCGACTCTGACATCGCCACAGACGAGGGCCGGCGCCGAGTTCGCCGCGGTGCTGCGACGGCAGTTTGGGCCGGTGTATGCGGCGCTGGGCAGTCCGGTGAAGGGCGAGTCGTTCGATCGCCAACAGCTTCGCGGCACCTTGTTCGAGATGTTGGGTGCCGCGCACGATCCCGCGGTGCTCGCGCAGGCGCAGGAGCTGACCGGGCGGGCCTTCGCTGTGGAGAACAAGAAGGACAAGACGCTGGATGCCACGCTATCGGACGCGGCCGTGCTTGTGAGCACCAGTAACGGCGATGCAGCACTCTACGACAAGGTGCTTGCGATTAGCAAAAACTCCGGTGACCCGAGTGAGCAGGAGGACGCTCTGCACACTCTCGCCCGCTTCCGCGATCCTGCCCTTGTGAAGCGCACGCTAGACTACATCGCCTCAGGCGAGGTAAGGAACCAGGACAGCTGGACCCTGTTGGTGGCGCTCCTCCGGCACAGGGAGACCCGCGACCAGACATGGGATTACATCCAAAAGAACTGGGACAAGGTGCATGCACAGCTGACCGTTTCGTCAGGCGCGGACGTTGTGGCGGCCACGGGGTTCTTCTGTACAGTGCGGCAGCGGGACGAGGTGATCGACTTCTTCGCAACACACAAGGTGGAATCGTCTGAACGCACACTCGCGAAGGCTGCTGACAGCATCAACGACTGTGTTCAGTTGCGCTCCGCTCAGGAGGCTGATTTCCACAGATGGCTGACGGCCCAGGCGAAATAAAGACCTTCGGCAGGCACAACGTAAAGTTATAGCCGGTTGGGACTTAGCTGAGGTACTTTAAAGCGCAAGTAACACAACTTCGGGACGCTTCGGCGGATCCGTGGGGTCTTGCCAGCGCTATACCAGAGGAGGCACACAGGGTGAAGACGGCGATCAACTTCGTGGACGAGCCATTAAAATCTTTATTGATACACAAAAGTGTTATGTAGTGAGGGTCATTCTGCGTTGACTTTCAACTTTCGTGACGGTACCTTCCCAAAAGAGGACACAAATGAAGAAAACCTGTCTAGTTCTTGCCGGCATCGCCCTCCTCTCTTCCGTCGCCCTCCCGCTTTACGCTCAGGGCGGTTGTGTGAACTCGCCTGAAAATCCAACAGCAATCCTTGCAGTTGTAGGCTCCGCAGGTGCATTTTTCGTATCCGCTCGTGCACGTATCAAAGCCCGTCGCAATTCGTCCAAGTAAAGATAAATAGACTCCCCACAAGGCCGGCCACTATTCTCCCCAGTGCGTCGCCTGAAGCTAAATTTGTATGTCAACTTTCCCGGCTGCCGTTGAAATCAGCCCACTCCGTGCTACTGGAGCGGTTCGACCCCGTTCGCACCGTGCCGCGGGTCTTGCTGCACTTCTCGCTGTCCTTGGTTTGTCCACAATCTGGTCAACGACGAACGCTCTCTGGGCGATGTGGACGACTGACGCCCTTAAGTCAATCGGGATGTTTGTCCCGATCGTCAGCTTCGTGCTCATTCTGCGCGTGTGGCGCTCCCTCGGATGGGAGATGGAAGGCAGCTGGTGGGGACTCGCCGTCCTCGTTATTACGGCCGCCGTCGTACGATTGCGGGACCAGTCGATCATGGTCTTCGTTCTTTCACCGAATTGGTCGATCTCCGTTCCGCCGCACTCGCTCGTCGTCTTCACTTATGGCGCGGGAGTGGTTCTGCTCTTTGGCGGCAAGCGGCTGTTCCGAGCGGCCCTTTTTCCCCTCATACTTCTTTGGTTCGTCAACCCGGTCCCCCACATTTTCAGCGTGTTTGTGGATCTGCCGTTGCAGCGCGCCTCCGCCCATGTCGCACGGGCCTTTGCGATTGCGCTGGGCCAGCCGCTGAGTCCGGACCAGCTGCGTCTGATGTTTACCCCGGAGTTTGGCATGTTCATCGCCCCCGGATGCAACGGCATTCGTGGCGCCGTTACCATGGGATTCATCGCATTGATCGCGGGCTACGTCTATCGATTCCGCTGGTACGCGCACACTGCGGTTGTGGCCGGGGCCGTCCTGCTGGGGTACCTCTTCAACTTTGCCCGGCTCTGCATTCTGGTGCTGTATTACCTGGTCGCGCTGCACTTTACGTCGCTGCAGGACAAGGCGGAGATGGGCGATTACATCATTGGGGCCAGCCTCTTTCTCCTTGGGGCCTTTCTGCTTTTCTACGTTGTCCGCCGGTTGAGCGAGTCGCCGGGCCAGATCAAGCCACCGGCGATAAGCTCTGCGGGAGAACCTCCTACCACAGGAGGCAGAGGTGGTGATGGATCTGACGGTGGTGGAGACGGAGGAGATTGGGGTTCGGGGAACAGTGGAGGCTCTGGCGGGCGCTCTCTTTATCTTCGATTTGCAGCGATGCTCGTCCTTGTTCTGTTCAGTTGTTACGGGGTCGCACGTGCTTACGTGCACGCGCACAGTGACAGCTACGCGTCCCAGATGAGATCAGATCAGAATGCGCCCGGTCAGTTTCCCACTCGCGTCGGCGGCTACACCCTGTCGCGTTCATGGAACGAGAACCTGTTCACCGGGCCGCTCATCTATCACTGGGCACAGTACGTGCCGGCCGACGGCGGGACACCCGTCTCCATAGGTATATCTCCCGTGCTTGGCTCACATGACACGCTGATCTGCCACTCGGCTCGCGGGGAAGATCCGCTCTGGCGCGACCAGATCACGCTGCTGACCGCGGGCAACGTTACCGTGAACTTCTCCGGGTCGTTCTTCAACGATGGCGCAACGCAGTATCTGGAGGCGACCACCATCTGCAACGGGGGATCGTGCGGCGAGTACTCGAGTGACCGCACCCACTTCGGCTTTGTTTACAGCAAACCGACCTCTCAGGCCCTCTTCTCGCAGTGACCCGCAGCGCCCCATTCCGATTTTGATCAAGGCAGAGACGATCGACACGACGCTTCCGCAGGCAGTTGCTCGTCAACAGATGATCTCCGCCGTGCGCTCCTTCCTGGCCTCGGTCGACCTGGACGGTCTTACGCAACCGTACCGTCACCAGTAGGCGCAGTTTCCTTGGTATCCTCAATCCCGATGAGATCATTTTTTTGCCGCGTTTCCGTATCTCTGGCGGTGGCAGTAGCTGGGGCAATTTCTTTTACTCTCGCGGGTTGCAGTGGCTCCAGCGCTCCAGCCCCCCGTCCTACCCTCACCGTCACTGCCGCCAGCGCAAGTCGGGTCTACGGAACTTCTAACCCGGTCTTTACCGCTTCGGCCAGTGGGGCGCTCTCCGGTGACACTTTCACCCTGACCGCCTCCACCGTCGCGACGCCTTCTTCTCCTGCCGGCACTTATTCGATCGTTCCCGCCGCCACAGGCGCCAATCTCGGAAACTATAGCGTCATCTATGTCAACGGCAACCTGACCGTCAACAAGGCCACCCTCACAGTTACGCCCAACAATCAGAGCATCTTGTCAGGATCGGTGCTCCCCTCCTTCACCGCGACGATCACAGGCTTCGTCAATGGAGATACGCAAACTGTCGTCACCGGACTCCCGGCCCTGACGACCACCGCAACCTCCGCGTCTCCTGCCGGATCCTACCCAATCACCGCCGCCCTTGGAACGCTCGCCGCCGCCAATTACAGCTTTACCTTTGGGCCCGGCACCCTAACCATCACTCAAGCGAGCAATCCTGGTGTCGCCTTCACCGGCAGGGCGATGGCCGGCCAAGATCCGGTCGTCGGAGCTAGTGTGCAGCTTTACGCCGCGGGCACAACTGGCAACGGCTCGGCGGGTACCTCTCTCCTCACCAGCACTTTGACCACCGACGCAGCCGGGGCCTTCAGCGTTCCCGCCGGATATGCCTGTCCCGCAGCCGCTTCGCAGCTCTACGTCGTCGTCCGCGGAGGACAGGTCGGCGCCGCCGCCGCCGCCAACCCGGGCATCGCTCTTGCCACGGCTATCGGCGCCTGCAACCAGCTTGCGTCGGGCTCACAATTCGTAATCAACGAGGTCACGACTGCCGCCACAGCATACGGACTCGCCCAGTTTCTCGGCCCCGGGGGCAACGTCGGAGCCACCGCAACCAACACTCAAGGTCTCGCCAACGCCGTCGGCACCGTAGACAGCCTCGCCAACCCGACAACGGGCACGTCTCCCGGGGCCTCTTTCCCCCAAAACGGAACATCGCCTGCCGCGAAGATTAACTCCGTCGCCAACCTGTTGAACACCTGCACGTCAGCGACCTCTTCGGCAGGCTGCGGCTCGCTCTTTTCTGCGACCACACCCACTGCCGGAACTGCTCCGACCGACACCCTCGACGCCGCACTCGATCTCGTCCGCAATCCCGGAACCAACGTCGCCACGCTCTACACTCTTTCGACCACCAGCACTGCTTTTACCAACGCATTGACCGCACCGCCCTCAGACTGGACGATGTTTATCAATTACACCGGAGGTGGCATGCACGGGCCTTCCGGCGTCGGCGTCGACTCGACTGGCAACATCTGGGTCGCCAGCTACTACAGCGTCGCATCGGAGTTCTCGCCTACCGGCACTCCAGCCTTTCCGAACGGAATTACCGCCGGTGGCCTCTTCGAGTCCTACGGGCTTGCCATCGACGGTCAAAATAACGTGTGGATCCCTAACGAGGAGACGCCAACGAGCGTTAACAGTGGTCTGGGCAGCGTGACAGTTCTCAGCTCAACCGGTCAAGTGATCTCTGGCACCACCGGATACACCGCCGGAGGTATTGCCTACCCTATTGCTGTTGCCGTCGATACCAATGGAACCGCCTGGGTAGTTGATAACTACAACTCGACCGTCACCCTGCTCTCCAGCAGCGGTCAGCCGCTGTCGGGTACCACGGGATACGCCTCCTCCCAGTTCGCCTTCGCAGACGCCATCGCCATCGACGCGAACCACAACGGCTGGGTGGCGAACAGCGAAGCCAACCCCGGTACCGTCACCAAGGTCGCTCCGGACGGCAGCCAGTTCACCAGCTATGCCTGCTGCAACTGGCCGGCAGGCGTAGCCATCGATCAGCGCGGCTTCGTCTGGGTCGCCAATTACATGGGCGACAGCATCAGCCAACTGGCCAGCGACGGCAGTGTGATTTCAAGCGGTTACAGCGACAACAAGGCCAGCATCTGGCATCCGCAGGGCATCGCGATTGACGGATCCGGCCACGTCTGGGTGACGAACTTCTTTGGTTCGTCGATTACGGAACTCGCCGGTTCAGCCGCAAACTCGCCCGGGCAGATTCTCTCACCTACGGCAGGGTGGGCGCTGGACGCAATGGTGAACCAAGGGTTTGCCATTGCGATCGACGCCAGCGGCAACCTGTGGGTCACGAACTTCTACTCCAATACCCTCACCGAGATCGTAGGACTGGCGACGCCGGTGAAAACACCGCAGTTAGGCCCGGTGCAGGCCCCCTAGGGTGCGCGGTCTCTGGAGCTTCGCGCACTTCGCCCAATTCGAGGTACAAGGCGCTTTGAGGTACAACCACCGCTTCCACGCCGACTCGGTTCTGCAGCACATGCGAGCCTCCAGGCCAAAAAGTCCAGATTTCCCTATGCTTGCAGGCTCTGCGGTATGTATTCGCCCTTGATTCGCGAATAAAAAAAACTTCTATTTAGGGCTTGACAGCTCTTACTGCAAGAGCAGAAGCTTTCTAACGCGTACAAGGTGGTCTGACCTTAGACCACCAAGATATCAAAAACAGGATCTACCAAGACAACTAAAAGCCAATTTTCACCCCCGAAACACCCTAATTTGTGAGGTTAGATTATGACGTTCAGCAAGATTTCCAAACACGCCGCAGTGCGGCGTGAAGCTTCCAATGTCCGTGTGTTCTCCGGATTTCTCCTGCTCCTTACCGCCGTTGTGCTGTTATGGAGCGCCCCAGCGAGCGCCCAACTTGCCGGCAAAGGCGAAATCAAGGGAGTGGTCACCGACGCCAGTGGCGCCGTAGTTCCGGGCGCTACCGTCACGGCGACGTCGACCACGCAGGGGACGAAGTTCGCCCGTGCGACATCGAACTCCGGTGACTTCGATCTATCGCCACTCGATGCCGGCATCTACACCGTGACCGTTACCCGGCAAGGGTTTTCAGACGCTGACCCAGGAAAATGTTCACGTCAATTCGTTGGAGGTCGAAGATCTTAAGCTCACGCTGACGGTTGGTTCGGAGACCCAGACCGTCGATGTCTCCACCGCTCCGCCCCAGCTGGAGACCAGCAACGCGACGCTGGGCGCGACCATGGAGAACGACATGTACTCCGCGCTGCCGATCGAGATGGGCGCCTATGGCCAACCCCGACCAGCGCCGCGCGACCGACTTTGCGTTCGCTCATGCCCGGTGTGCAGGGCAATAACACCAACGGCAATGCGACCACCAACACCGGCATCGTCAACGGCTCGGGCAGCCGCGGCGCCGTCAGCGCGGTATACGTCGACGGCGTCCCCTTTACGTGCCGGCTGGCAAGGCGATCCGCGCTTTGTGTGGACGGCGATCTCCGTCGACGCGGTCGACCAGTTCCAGGTGCAGACCAGCGGCTACTCCGCGATCTATGAAGGCCAGGGCATTCAGAACTACACCGTCAAGCAGGGCGGCAATAAGTATCACGGCTCCGTGTATGAGTTCTTCCGCAATACGGCGCTGGATACCTGGGGGTTCTTCGGCCGGCGAACACAATCCGGTTACGGGCAAGCCGGTGAAGCCGATCGAGAACAGCAACGAGTACGGCATCATCCTGAGCGGCCCGCTTGTCCCTATCGGCAAGTGGAGAGACAAGGTCTTCTTCTTCGGCAACTACAACGGCTTCCGCTACGCGCAGTGCAAACCCGCAATTCATTACGTTTCCCACGCGGCGCAGCAGCAGGGCGACTTCAGCGCGACGGGCATCAACCGATTTATGACCCCTCCACCCAGACAGCCTGCACGGCAAATAGCACCAACGGCCAGTGCCGGTACCAGTATGGCTATATCTACGGAGGCAGTGGCGCAGGGCTGGCGGGAAATCCGGTGAAGAACGGCGGCTGCCGATCAATGTCATCCCAGCTAGCGAGATTCTCCACAGTTGCGAAGAACATGCAGCAATTCCTGCCCCGACTCTCGAACCAGAATCCGCAGAACAACTACCTCGCGCCGAACCACACGGGTCTGTCAAATTGGTCCACGACGGATCGCATCGACTACGTCATCGGCGCGAAGGACACGCTCATCGCTGGTTGCGGCCATCGGCCGGCAGGCCAGCTCCGTCCCGGTAGGTCAAACCACCGCCGGTCGCAACGCAGGACCCGTTCCCTATAACTTCGGGCAGGCTTACGCGCCCAAGACGGCGGTGGGTATCATCGAAGAGACGCACGTCTTCACTCCGAACGTTGTCAATCAGTTCAAGTACGGATATGCGCGTTATAACAGCACGGCCACCAACGCCGACAGACGCCGGCCTATGCTGCTACAGCCTGGGCATTCGGGCTTACCCGCAGGTCAGGCGGCGGAGTCGTTTCCCATCAGTAACATGGGCCGGCACAGATGCCCCCACCAATTGGGCCGGCGATACCGGCACGCCGGTACTCTTGCGGAAATCTATACGCTTGCTGGATAACCTGCAGTGGGTCAATGGCAAGCACTCGCTTACCTTCGGCGGTCAGATTGCATGGCTGCACTATAACGTGATCAACGTCGACACCGGACGGGCACCTCGCCTGTCACGCTCGCCACGGCCGTCACAGAGACGGCGGGCATCACACCGTCCAGTAACTCACTCCGAACGCCCAGTGCAATACCGGCCTGTCGTACGCCAGCTTCCTGGTCGGCCAAATCGACAAGACCAGCCTCACGCAGAACACCGTCAGGAGTCTGGTGCGCGCTTCCGGCGATCTCTCCCTATATTCAGGACAACTGGAAGGTCACCTCGAAGCTGACGCTCGATCTGGGTCTCCGGTACGACTTCTTCCCGACCTATCACTGAAGTGCACAACGTTCTGAGCTTCTTCAACCCGACGCTCGACCAATCCTGTGACCGACTCTCAACGGCGCCTTGCAGTTCGCGGGCAGTGGCGCTGGCACCTGCAACTGCTCCACTCCACGTCAACAACTACTTCAAGAACTTCGGGCCGCGCCTCGGCCTCGCCTTTCAGAGCGATCCTAAGACGGTGTTGCGCGCCAGCTACGGCGTGATGTTTACGCATGGCAATGCTGTTGGCGGCTCGGCGATCTGCGCACAGGCACGGGAACGCTTGGCTTCTCGGCTCGCTCCGTCGTTCTCCTCCAGCACGGCACCGTACTGTCGACTGCTCCATTTACCGGCACCTGGCGTTCCCTGCCTAGCACGCCGGCGGCGGGTCGTGGCTTCCGGCACCGGCTATGGAACGCAGCTACACCACGACTGCCGGCTACACGGGTACACCTTCCTCCGTCGGATACGGCGATCCCTACCTGGGGGTCGTGCTGCCGAGTACATCAACTACACCTTTGGCTTCCAGCACCAGTGGACGGAGAACTTCACGACCACCATCACCTATGTCGGTTCACAGGGCCACTTCCTTCCGCCGATGGCACCAATGCTCGCGGCTACTGGGCCGATCAGCTCGATCCGCAGTACCTTAGCCTTGACTCCAGCCTGGACACTCACGGGCACACGCTTACGACGGCATTGCACCTCTCACTCCGGCCGTGTGCCCACGATACCGGCTGGTTCAACACCACTCAGACCCTCTGGCGACGGCTCTCACGCCATTCCCTCTACCAGACGGTCAGAGACTCCTTCGGCTATGTAGCCAACTCCAACTACAACGCGCTGCAGGCAGCGCTGAACATGCGTGCTTCGCATGGGTCGACCTTCATGGCCAACTACACCTGGTCGCGTTCGATCGACGACGGTGGTACCTTCCGTACCGGCTACGCCATTCCGGCAGCTTACTCGAACAGCGGGAAGGCCTGGAAGCAGGACGCGATCGAACGCTGAGTCTCCACATCCAACCAGCCCCAGCACTTGTCTTACCGGCGTGTGAGAATCTGCCGATTGGCAAGAGCTTTCTCGCCAACAACGCCTTTGAGCGGGCAGTTTTCGGGGGCTATAAGTTCTCCGAGGTCTTCCAGGCCTTCTCGGGGTCGCCGCTGGCTATCACTGGATCGTCCATGCCAGACGAATCCGGCGCGTGCCACAGTGGAAGCCGACATGCTAACCCGAACTTCGCCGGCCCCGCACGCGTGAACGGCAAGTGGGGGCAGGGCATCACTGCAGCCAACCCTGGGGCCATCTCCTACATCGCAGCTAGCGCGGGCACACAGGCCGCACCCACCGGCCCGTTCATCGCTCCGTCACTGCTGGCCGCCACCACGGCGTTCCCTAACGGTTCTCCTTTTGCTCCGCTCTACACCTTTGCGAACGGTCGCGCGTACGGCACCATATAACCTCTATGGCCCCGGCAACTACGGTCTGGATATCGCTCTTCGTTCGCTCCTTCCCGCTTCACCTCGGCGAATCGTCGAGGCTGAACCTTCGGGCCGAGATGTACAACGTTACCAACCACACTGGTTCGCCGTATCCAGCCCGCAAGTCGGCAACTCGAGCTTCGGAGAGGTTACCACCAACACGAACTATGCCCGCAGGGCCGGACAGTTCTCAGGCCGCATCGAGTTCTAATCCCCCATGCGACGCTGGCTGCTCGTTTTGCCAGCGTCCCAACCCGCAACAATCCGTTCAATTCAAAAGATCGCCGCCCGCATCATCGCAGGCGGCGATCTTTTCCGTTGAACTGGAATCCTATAAGCTTCAAATTCAGTAACTTACTGGTCAGACACCGTCAGTTTCCGGTAAAATTCGCGTGTCAAGCCCTGAAATCACCTAACCGATTTGAAATCAGTGATATCCACGTGGCATGTTAGTTCGATTCAACCTGCTATACTGAATATATAGATCGAAAATAAAGTTAGCCCCGGTCGCTCTCCGGGGCTAACTCATTTAGAAAGACGATTTTAGTCGTAAGCCTTTTGTTATGACGATTTTGCAGACCCCAACTACGCGTAAACCGTTGAAAAATAAGGAAAATTACGTCAAGAATACCCCGGGAGGGGGAGGGGGTACCGGTCCGGAAGGTCTTCTGCGATCGCGAGCCTCATCCGCCTTGCTTTCTCAGCCGATCTGGACGCCAATTTCCGCTGCGCTTGCAAAATTTCAAGCAACGGCCGCGGTTACATAATGCGAAACCGCTCTCGCATGAGGCGCTGGAAACGCGGTCGCCAGATGAGGTCGTAAGCGAGTTCTTTCCCCGGAAACATAGCCAGCGCCGCCCTTCTGCTGTCAGCGATCATCTGCGCTGCATCATCCACCGTCAGTGAGCCGTCCTGCGCGATCACCTGCATCACCATGTTCATCATCATCTGCAGACGGCGAATAAGCTTTTGCTCCTCTGCGCGTTCTTCTGCTTTGGTCGCAACGATCTCTACGCTTGCTTCGTTCAACTCCATCGAAGACCTCCCCGGCCAAGTCAACCACTCACTGATTAGACGCTCCTACAATCTCATGGATTCTGCCGTCCCGCCCCAACAAGAACGTCGTCAAGCCGAATTCGTCCGTTCGGTATAGCTTAGTTCGGGCCTTTGCGATCCGCTCAATGACTTCATACCGGGGGTGCCCAAATGTGTTCCCCCGGCCCACCGAGACCACCGCGTCCTTCGGGGCCGCAGCGCTGAAGAACTCGGGTGTCGTTGAGGTGCGGCTTCCGTGATGCCCGATCTTGAGCAGCGTCACGGCACCCACTCGGCCATGCGCCAACATCTCGCGCTCGCTGGGCGCCTCCGCGTCACCTTCCAGCAGTACCGAAGACTGGCCATACTGCATTTGCATCACGAGGGAGTCGTTGTTCACCGGCCCGCGAGGATTGTTGTAGCCAATCTCGGGCGCCAGTACGCTCACCTGCGTTCCGCCCCAGGCGAACCGATCTCCCGCGTGAAAATGACGCACCTGCACTCCCAGGTCTTTTGCCTCCATCAGCAGGGTCCGATAGGCATCGGAGTTGGGGTCGATGCTGACCCAGAGCTCCCGCGGCATGAAGTTTCGCATCACCGCGGGCATTCCACCCATGTGGTCGCTGTGTGCGTGGCTCAAGGCAAGCACATCGAGGCGGCGAAATCTGCGCGACCAGAGATACGGCGACACAACCTCTTCTCCGACATCGAAACGGCTCGTGGCGTCCGCGGCCTCAGTCACTCCGCCTACCGGGCCGCCGGCGTCGACCAGCATAGTCGCTCCATCCGGGGCCACGATGAAGATGGAGTCTCCCTGACCAACATCGATCGCCGTTACTTCCATCATGCTGGGCGAAATTACTGCTCTCTCCGGCCATAACACCATCAGAGCGACGAGCGGCAATACGATTACTGTTGACCGCGCCCAACGGCGCGACCTTCGTACTGCCCAGCAGCAGAAGGCCCAGACCGCAACCGCCAGCAGCGCGATCCACCATACGGGTGCCGGAACTCGCAGAGTCCGCGGAACGCATAGCGCTGATGTGCCCAATGACACCGGAGTGTCCCGTGCAGCAACAGGGCAGTGATGGCGCCGGGCAGCATTGCCACCCAGGGGCCAAGGAGGGACGCACTAAACGTGACGACGGCTATCGGGGCCAGCACCGCCACCAGCGGCACGCTTAACATATTTGTCGGCACAGCGAACATTGTGGCGCGATGAAAGTAGACGGCCATGGGCAGCACCATTACCATCTCAGCGACCGCGCCGATCAGCGCAAGTTCCAGTGCCCAGAGACTCCAGCGCACGAGCAAAGAAAGTAGGCCGCGTGTCCAACCGCCAACGATGTCGCCAATTGTTTCGCTCCAGAGTCGCAGCATCATGCGAAACTGCGCCACGCCAGGTGGGAGTCCGGCGTCCTGCCACTTTTCCCAGAGATGCTCGGCGGCGCGCGCATAGGGAAGGAAGCTGCGTTCGCCGAGTGGGACCGCGATACCGCCGATCGCTATAATCGCCAGGAATGTCATTTGGAAGCTGGCCTCAAACAAGGCAGTAGGCGACCACACCAGAACGCCAAGCGCAGCTGCGCCGAGCGAGTTCAGGACGTTACGCTCACGCGAGAGCAAGCGTGCCAACAGAAAGACTGCTGTCATAAATAGCGCACGTTGCACAGGAGCGCCAAAACCAGTCAGGAGCGCGTATCCAAATGTGAGCACCATAGTCGCAAACGTCGCCAACCATTCTGGTAGCTTCAATCTTCGTGCCAGCCAGAACACCAAACCGGCCAGCAGGCCCACATGCATACCGGAGACGACGAACAGATGGAACGATCCTGTGCGCTCGAAGCCGATCCGCTGCGCTTTGTTCAATCCGGCGCGGTCACCAAACAACATCGCGTTCAACATTCCCGCGTCGTCTGGGCTAAGCCGGAAGACTTTGGGTAGCTCTCGATTGGCCTTTGACCGCGCATACTCGAGCATCCGCCCTGTGGCCCAACTCTGTGCGAAGTAGATTCTGCACTGCAACCGCGCAACGTAGTCATCACGTGTTGCAAGGTTCGCGCCCGATCCATTCAGCAGCATGATCTTCGAGGCCCGTACGCTGGCATGCGCGCCAATGCCTTGAGTGAGAAGGTAGTCAGCATACTGCCATGCTCCGGGGTCGCGATAGCGTTCAGCGAGTTTGATCCGCATCGGGGCTTCCACGACATCGCCGCATTTCAGTGTTGGCAAGACTCCGATTGCAGCGGTCGTCGTGGCGCGATTGGACGGCTTGTCTGCAATCACATTCATTCGCACGCCGCCTGTCATGGGGGCCATTCGCGAGATATCAGGTGTTACCTCTTCGATTGAATCGACCTGGATATCCACGGAGAGCGCGCCTGCAGTTGTGGCCTCTTCGTCGGCCTCTCTCTCTGGCCACCAGCTGGTTTCTTTATCGTGATCGGAATCTTCTGACGAAGGAGGCAACTCGCGCACACGGATGACGCGACCGCGAAGCTGCCGGCTGAGACCGTCGGCATAACTTGCGAGGGCTTGTTGTGCCGGGGGAACAGGCCCGATCTCGGCGCACCAACAGCCGACCGTCATCCAGATCGCCGCAACCGGCACAATAGCGACTCGCAGCGACCATCTCTGGGCCGCCAAGGTCAGGAGAGACAACAGAATCGTCGCGATGAGCAGGGTAATCGCTAGCTGATGGTTGCGGGCGAACAACTCGCCCAGTGCGAACCAGCACACTGCGGCTAGCAAAGGAGCGTGCCGGAACTTGAGCACCGGGAGGCGTGCGAGCGCCTTCGGCCAAAGATCAGGGTTCGGCTCGTTCACTCTTCCGGTCTTCGAAGCTCTGCCTGCGGACCGCACTCACCAACTATTTCACCACAAGGCGTTTACAACCTCCTGCGCAAAACCGCTACTGTCTCCAGATGAAACGTTTGAGGGAACATGTCTACCATGTGCAGGTCGACCAGGTGATAGCCGGCCTCGGCGAGCGACTTTAGATCTCGGCCGAGGGTCACAGGATCGCAAGAGACGTAAACGATCTCTGGCGCAGAAACTCTCCCCAACAGAGCACAGACCTCCGCACCCACGCCTGCCCTGGGAGGGTCCATTACGATGAGTTCTGGTCGCTCCCGCTGTACCACAGCGCTTCGCAAAAACTCCAGCGTCGTGGCCTCCACGGCACGTCTTCCGCGCCCTCTGAAGGAGCTGGGAGAGATCGTTTGCGGCCGCTTCGATTGCAACGACTTGCTGAAATGCTCCCGCGAGCGCGCGAGAAAACAATCCCACACCAGCGTAGAGGTCCCAGGCGACTACGCCCCGCCGTCCGGCTGTGACAATCCGGACAAGCTCATCGACGAGGAAACGATTTACCTGGAAGAAGCCGCCATGGCCAACCCAGTAATCTTCGCCGACTGCGTGGTAACTCAAACCGTCCGAGCCCCAACGCTCCAATTGACGAGGGCTTCGGGCTCGCCTATGCGGTCCCGCCGATGGAAGTAGAGAAGCATAAGCACTGGCCAGTTCAGGCACGAGCGCCTGCATTCGTTCGCACAATTCGCTAAGGCCGGCCTGCTCTTTCCGGACAAAGACCGTCATCTGCAGCTTCTTTTCATTACCTGTGGTGAAGAGTTCCACCTCGACCGCGCCGCGAAGCCACCGCGCTGCCGTAGAGTCTTCCGCTGAAACCCGCAATAGCGCCTCAGCTGTGCGCCATAGCAGCGGAGCGAGGATTGGACACTCCTGTACGGCAAGGAAGTAATTGGAGCCGCGGCGGTTGTAACCGACTCTTAGGAATGAGTCCAATTCGTCGACTCGCAACCGCGTTCGGTTCCTGTAGGCCCATGGCTCGCCGGCGTGCGTATGTATCGCAGGCAACGCTGTTAGCCCCGCACGCTCGAGTGTCTCTAGCAGAATTGCAGCCTTCATCTGCAGCTGTGCCGGATACGCTGCATGCTGATAGTGACATCCACCGCACTTTCCGAAGTGTGCACACGCTGGCTGCACGCGATCTTCGGAAGCGCTTAGAACTTGGGCCACCGAAGCTTCTCCGAAGGCGTCTTTCTCTTCAAGGAGATGTGCCTCGACAAGCTCTCCCGGTAGGGTGAAGGGCACAAACACCGCCCTGCCGGCGCCTTCGCCTTCGATCTGATGGGCCAGCCCTGCACCACCGTACACCTCTTTTTCAATTTGTAACTTCATGCGTGGCCCATATAAAAGAGGCTGAGCCTGGGCAGGTTGCTCATCTCGAGCAGCTTTTTTTGGAGAAACTGCTGCTGCACCTGCTTAATCTGCACGGCCTGCATCTTGCCGCGATACGGCGCCAGCTCCCTCGCGGCCTGCTCGCGCAATGCCACGAGCTCCCCCTCAGGCACTGACGTCAAGAGCGCGGCGAACATCTTCTCTTCAAGCACGTTGAGCGTTCGGTCGAGTTGTTCAAGCGACCCAACCGGCTGGGCGTCCAGACCCACGGCCAAGGCGTGCAGCCGGCCAGCGACTTCGGCAGCCACTACATCTGCTGGAGGCGCGAGTTTTGCGGCCTCGATTACACCGGCGTTCTGTTCGAGGTAACGGCCCACGCGTTCGGGTTCGAAGCCACTTCCTATCGCCTCGATGCCGGCCACGGGCGCCGCGCCGATCGAAGCCTCCATCGCTTGTTCTACAGCTTCCATCACGCTCTGCGCGCACCATGCAAGCCCGTTTACCTTACGCGTTCTGCCCGGGGAGCGCAGCGCCTTCGCATCATGTTTGTCGAAGGCATTGTCGATCCCACGCAACACGGCCTCAAGTGGAACACCCGCCTCGCGCCACGTTTCGATCAGTGCCCAGTCGAGCGTAGACAGCATCAGCAGCGAACCACGCCGCCGCTGAAACCGCTCTTCGATCTCCGTAAAGTAGTTGAAGTAATTCTGCATCCGCTCTTCTACAGCTTAATCCCGCACGGTCTAGCGCGCTTGAACTAGGTCCCGCGCTTCCTGTGCCTGTCGAGATTGCGCTCGTAGATGAGCCGCAGTCCGGTCAGGGTCAACATCTCATCCACTGCGCCGATATGCTTCGAACCGCCGGCGATCAGCTTCGCAAGACCCCCTGTGGCCACAGTTTTGGTCTCGGGCCCATCTCGGCGATCATGCGCGCTAGGATGCCGTCAACCAAGCCGATGTAGCCGTAGTACAGGCCGATCTGGATGTTGTCGACGGTACCGGTGCCGATGACCTTTGCGGGCTTTTTGATGTCGATGCGGGGGAGTCGCGCGGCTCGGGAGAAGAGCGCATCGGCTGAGATGCCAAGGCCGGGAGCGATCGCGCCGCCGAGAAACTCGCCTTTTTTGGAGAGCACATCGAAGGTGGTCGCTGTGCCCATGTCGACGACGATGCAGGGGCCCCCAAAGCGCTCGAATGCCGCGACACAATTGACGATCCGGTCGGCGCCTAGCTCGACGGGGTTGTCCGTTAGCACGGGCATTCCGGTCTTGACGCCGGGTTCGACGAATAGCGGCTTCACTTTGAAATAAAGCTCGCACACCTGTCGCAAGGTCGAGTCCAACGGAGGCACGACTGACGAGATCGCAATCCCGTCGACGACCCCAATCTCCAGCCCTTTCAATTCGAAGAGATTGCGAAGCAGGACGCCAAACTCATCGCTGGTCTGCACCGAAGACGGTGTGGTGATGCGCCAGTTCGCGACCATCTCAGACACCGCCGGGGGGCTGGTTGTTTCGTTCGCCAGCCGATAGAGTCCGAGGACCGTGTTGGTGTTGCCTACATCGAGTGCCAGTAGCATTGCTACCTCTCCAATCGGTTACTGCGCGCGGACCCCGCCGGAGAGTACAGTGCGCAGCACACCGTCATCTCCAGCGACGCGCAGAAAACCGCGTGCATCGAGCCCATCCGTCACGCCAGTATAGCCGCCAGCCTCATCAACGCTGACGTGCTTGCCGCAGACCCAGCTTGAGGCCGCGCTGAATCGTTCGAGCAGACCGGTTTCCGCGGAAGCCCCACGCAACTCCAGATCGAGCAGGGCAACCTCATTCTCAAGCGCCCTTAGAAGTTCGATAAGGACCGACTCGCGTGCCCATGGTTTGCCGGTTTCGCGTCGGAGGGAGGTTGCAAGTGTTTCCAATTCCGGAGGAAAACTCTGGTGATTTACATTGACGCCGACACCCACCACGGCATAACGCAGCATCGCCGGTACGTTTGATTGCGAGGCTATGGCAGAGGTCTCCACCAGGATACCGCTGCACTTTCTGTTGCCGATCAGAAGGTCGTTCGGCCAGCGAATGTCAGGTGTTAAGCCAGTAACAGTTTCGACAGCTGCCTGAACGGCAAGGCCGGTGGCGAGGGACAGCCACAGCGCATCCACCAGCGCCATCTTAGGGCGCAGCAACACGCTGACGTAGAGGCCGTCGCCTGCCGCGGAGTGCCATTTATGATCGCTTCGTCCCCGGCCTGCGGTCTGCTCGTCTGCCACCCATACGCTGCCGTGCGCGGCACCCGCTTGTGCTGCCTCGAGGGCCAGCACGTTGGTTGACCCCGCGGTAGCCTGGTGTTCCAGCTGCTCTGCGAACATCGTGCCGGCAAGAGCTAATGCAACGCCGGATAAATCGAACGAATCGGCCAAGCTGTCCTCAGTAGATATCTGCGGTGATTCGCATACTCAGGTCGGCGGCCGCGGCAGAATGGGTCAGAGCGCCGACGGAGACGAAGTCTACACCGGCCAGCGCATATTTGCGCACCGTCTTGAGGTTCATGTTGCCTGAAGCTTCGATCGGGACTTTGGGGAGCGCCGCGCGAATCTGTTTTACCGCCTTCTTAACTTGTGACGGCGTCATGTTGTCGAGCAGGATCGACTCCGCACCACCGGCGATCGCTTGGTCCAGCTCGTTCTGCGTGCGGACTTCTACCTGCACCCACTGGCCGGTTTTGCGGTTCGCCAGGGCGCGTTCCAGCACGCTTGGAATGCCGCCCCCGAGAGAGATGTGGTTGTTCTTGATGAGAATGCCGTCTTGCAGGTCCAGACGATGGTTTACGCCGCCGCCGCAACAAACAGCGTATTTGTCGAGAGCGCGCAGGCCGGGGATGGTTTTGCGTGTGTCGAGGACTCTTGGTTTTTGTGCCGGCGACCGCTTTTACAAATTCGTTGGTTAGGGTGGCGATGCCCGTCATGCGCTGCATGAGGTTGAGGATGACTCGTTCACAAGAGAGTAGGGCAGCGGCGTTGTGGCGGATCACGGCCAATGTCTGGCCTTTTTTGACTTTGACTCCGTCGAAGATCTCGGGGTGGCTGACTACTTCGAAGCGCCCTACGGGGGTTGAGGACATCTTCGCGAAGATCTCTAGAAACACGGGGATACAGCCGAGGCCAGCGACGACGCAGGCCTGCTTGGCGATGATGGTTCCGGAGGCGCGGAGGTTGGGGGGGATGGTTAATGCTGTGGTGATGTCGTTGGCGACTTTGTCTTCGGCGAGGGCCGCTTCAAGAATGGTGCCGACCCGTTTGCTCTTCCAGTCCATTTAGGTATCCTAAACCTGTTTTTTTTCAGAATTTTTTTTGGCGGGCGGAAAGAGGGATTTTTGTTGTTTTATGGGCGTTTTTTGAAGGGGGTCTCGGGAAAAGTGATGGTATCGTGTGGTGTTTTTGTGGTGAAGTTGTGGCGGATTGCGTGGTAATCGTGGAGAGATTTCGGTCATTGCGGGGCCGCTAAAAATATGCCAGGTTTTGAAAATATTTCTGTGGAAATCCCACATGCGGAAGACTGACCAGGGGCCCTCTGGATTGCGGATTGGGCAGGCGCGGGTTTGGCTAGTGCGTTCGACGGCGCACTTGCATTGCAAGTCTGCTAGAGTTCTTCTCTATGAAAATTCACATAGATCACCTCGCGATCAAACGTTCCCGCCTGGCCTCGACGTTCGTGTTGCTGATGTGTGCCGCTCCTTACGGGCTTCACTCACAGACACCCGCCACACAGAGCGTGCCGGCCGTGCCGGACTGGGCCCAGCCGAGTTCCCCTACGCACAAACAGGTCCCTCCTCCGCCGGACTTCCGCAGGGCGAGCACGAACTTCGATACGCCGATCGGCATCTTTCAAGGACAGTCGGATATCGGCACCGCCGTGGTGCCGGGCAGTGCGAGTTATGACGCCGCAACGAAGCAGTACACCATCAACTCCGCCGGCTACAACATCTGGTACACGCGCGACGAGTTCCGTTATCTGTGGAAGAAGATGTCGGGAGACGTTTCGCTCGCGGCCGATGCAAGCTTCCCTATCCCCGCGCCACCGCATGACCGGAAGATAGTGCTGGTCATTCGCCAGGACCTGGATGACGATTCGAAGGAGATCATGACCGGCGAGCATGGGACGGGCATGGTCCACCTGGCGGAGCGTGATGCGAAAGGCGCTTCCATCAAGGACATGCAGTATCGCATCGGCGGCAGTCTTCTTCCGGCCGTTATGCCGAAGCGGATCGGAATTGAGAAGCATGGCGATGAATTTGCGCTCTTCATCAGTGTGCAGGGAGAGCCCATGCATCAGTTTGGGCCGCCGATCACTCTGCACATTGATGGGCCATTTTACGTCGGCATTGGCTTCTGCTCGCACTATCCTGACAAATCGGACACGGGCGTGCTCACGAACGTGCTGCTTGAGAACTCGGCAGGCAAGGTGCACTAGCCTACGGCTACACACTTCCCGATTCTCTATCTCAATTTCTCATACTCGGCTTTGGCCTTCTGCAGGACAGGAATGTCGGGGTCCGCCTCGTTCCACAACCTAAAAAAATCCTGGTATGCGGTCCTTGCCTTTGCGTGTTCACCCGACATCGCGAACGCTCTCCCCATCTGCAGTCGGGCCAGTGCGCCGACCGGGTCGATGGAAACGATCCCGGGGTGGTCGAGGACCTTCTGAAACTCCGCGGCGGCCTGGGCGCCCAGGTGCATAGCAAGATAGGCCTCGCCGCGCACGTAGACTGGGTAGAGTACCCCGTAGAGAGCATGAAAACTGCTGCGCGGTGCGCCGAGTTCATATGGAGCGGCGACCTGGAGCAGTTCAATGGCCTTGGCAGGGTCGTTGCGATTCAGGGCGAGAAGAGCGCGAAGCTCCGGGACATATTCGAATTTGACGCAGGTGTCCTCCGGGAAGCGTTTTTCCAGATCGTCCGTCAGGGCTTGTGCCCTCTTAGAGTCTCCGGTGAGAGCCAGGGCCACGCCCGCGCCATACTCCACCTCGCGTGTCCCTGGAAAGCTCAAGTGCTGCAGCCGCGCTTTGCGTGGCCGCAGGAGCATTCTGGAAAAATGCGTCGCGAAGGGCAGCCCCAGCCTCAAAGGAAGCCGCCCTCTCTCGCTGCGCCGACTGTTGCGCCGCGTCCACCGCGTGTTGCGACATGGCCCGCGCCCGCTGCAAGTGACCGGAATAGGCCATTGCAAAAGCTTCGTTGTTGAAGAGTTCGCTATCCGGTTCAGATTTTGCCTTAGCCAGGGCCGCTAGTCGTTCCATCTCCTTCTTGTCGGATTTTTGAAAAGCAATCTGGTAGAACATGGCCGAAGAGTCAGAGATATCCAGTTTGCGTTCGGAGGCCTTCTGCAAAGCTCTCTCGGCGTCGCCCAGGCGCTCAAGGTACATGTAGCTGCCGGCAAGATTGAAATACGAGAAGGAAAGATCGGGATCGAGCTCGATCGATTTTTTGATTTCCTCGATTGACTTTTCGAATTTACCGTAGACAGGGTACACGATCCCGCCCAGGAACCCCGGCGCGTTCGCCTCGCGAGGATACGCTAGCGCCCAGGCCTCACTAGTCTGGCGTGCGTCTTCGAGGTTTCCTGTCGTGCGGATATCGTAGGAGACGGCGATGAAGAACTTCTCCGCGTCGCTGGCATGGTTGCGCAGCGCGTAGGCCTTTCCCAGGTACTCAGCCGACAGGTCAGACTCTCCCAGTTCGCCATAGGTGTGCCCCAGCATGGCATAGGCCATCGCGAAGTTTGGGTCGATCTCAATGGCCCGCTTGTAAAGCGGTTGAGGATCGGCAGAATTACTCGAGAAATGAAGTTTCAATGCCGCGCTGTACGCCTTCAAAGCTTCGAGCGACGGTGTCGCAGCCTCGACAAGCGGCGTATCGTGCTCCTTAACGGTCGCCAGCGACTCTCCGAGTCGTCCCCTGAACCTGCTTGCCACCTGACTCAGGGCATTCAGCACATCTTCCTTACGCGCTGCCTGCACCTGTTCCGCATCGATCAGCTCTCCGGTGCGGCAGTCCACTGCGCGCAGACCGAGGACGTATTGCGTCCCGAGACTGGCGATCGATCCGTCCAGCGCTGCGGCGCTTCCCGTTCGCTGGCAGACCTCCCGGCCGATCTCCGGGGTCAGCCGAGCCTCCGCCCCCCGGCCCATCAAAGTCAGCGTCCTCTGGATTCGCTCATCTGAAACCAGACTCAGGAAAGGCGACTGCTCCAACTGCACCATCATGCCCTGCCGTAGCGTGCCATCAAACACCGCATCCCCGGTCGTATTCGTAAAGTCGGCGAGGACAACGGTGTCCTTGTCCGTCAGCGCGTTTACCTTGCGAGGGAAAAACATCCGGCCGCCGACGGCGAGTCCGATGAGCAGTATTGTTGCTGCAGCGGCTATCCACCATCGAGCGGGCTTGGTGGCGGCCCTCGGCCCAACTTGTGCCCCCGCCGCGACCGTACGCGAATCTGAATCGCGTCTGAGGCGTTGCAGGTCTGTGCGAATGTCGGCGGCGTTCTGGTAGCGCAGCTTCCGGTCTTTCTCGAGCGCCTTATTGATGACCTCTTCGAGCTTTGGGGGAGTGTCGGGATTGATGCGCACCGGCGCGACCGGCGTGCGATTCAAAATTGCTTCCGCAACCACGCCTATGCTCTCGCCCCGGAACGGCACGAACCCCGTGACCATCTCATAGAGCACGACTCCAAAGGAAAACACGTCCGTACGGGCATCCATCTCTTCGCAGCGCACCTGTTCGGGGGACATGTAAACGATGGTTCCCATCGCAGTACCTGGTTGAGTGAGCCGCTCTGATTGGCTGGCCGTCGGCATCGCCGAAAGGTCTGTGGCCCCGGCCGGCATCAGCTTCGCCAGACCAAAATCCAAAATCTTGACGTGGCCGCGCTCGGTGACAAAGATGTTGGCAGGCTTGATATCGCGGTGAACGATTCCCTTGCTGTGAGCGGCGCTGAGGGCATCGGCAATCTCGCTCCCCCATTCGAGCACTTCGTCGAGTGGCAGCGGCTTGCCGCCGATGCGATGCTTGAGCGTGGCCCCTTCCATGAATTCCATGGCAATAAACGTTTGACCGTCTTGCTCGCCAATCTCATAGATTGTGCAGATGTGGGGATGATTCAGCGCGGACGCCGCGCGCGCCTCTCTGCGAAAACGCTCCAAGGCCTGCGGAACTTTAGCCAGGTCGTCGGGAAGAAATTTGAGTGCGACAAACCGGCCGAGGGAGGGATCCTCCGCCTTGTAGACAACACCCATGCCGCCGCCACCCAACTTTTCGACGATTCGATAGTGCGAGATGGTTTGGCCGATCATTTGGCGAACGATGTCGGACCCAATCTGAGGGGGACTGTCCTTTTTCATCCAAAAAGGCACTGAGATGGACGAGTGGAGCGTCTCGCGAACTCGTGTTTTGCTGTTCGGCGTCGAGAAGCTTTTTGAGCTGCGTCTTTAATTCGAGGTCGTCACCACAGGCACTTTCGATGAATGAAGCGCGGCTGGTGGACCCTTTTCCAGGGCGGCATGGAAAAGCGGTTTCAGGCGCTGCCAGAGTTCGGGGGTCATATATTTTTCGCTCGGGTTGGCTTAGGGGCCCATACGCCCATCGGAGCCTCTAGGTTTTGTTGGTGTTCGCCGGTGAATCCAGGTACTTGATCAGGATGACTTCGTTGCCGGTTTCGTTGTAGATCAACTCGTCGACCGTGCCGCTTGCCAGAAGGAGGCCGTATCCTCCGGCGCGCATTCCCTGTTCCTTGCGCAGCATGATATGGGCGGTGGGATCGGCAGGAGTATTGGCAACGGCCGCGTGGGTGAGCGATTCCTTGCGGAAGCCGGAGCCGGGGTCGCGGACCCGGAAGACCATCGTGCGGGCGGTGCGAATGGCGTTCACCTCGACGACCTGTTCGGGGTTGAACTTCGCTCCGTGTTCCATGGCGTTCATCAGTATCTCCCGGAACGCCTGGATGATCTCCTGTTTCGCGTCATCGGGCAGTTGAGCGCTGAGTTCCCTTGCAAACGAAAGAAGGCGTTCGGCCGTGATGAGGCGGCAATTGGCGCGGATGGAGACC
Source organism: uncultured Acidobacteriaceae bacterium (assembly GCA_963774835.1). Classification (GTDB taxonomy): domain Bacteria; phylum Acidobacteriota; class Terriglobia; order Terriglobales; family Acidobacteriaceae; genus Edaphobacter. The sequence continues at coordinate 529,360 of CAVZGS010000005.1, read as the reverse complement.
CAACCGGGCCGGGCCGACATGATTTGGATGTCTTCTCGCGATTGGTTATCGGAAGCTGCGCTGGAGGCCAGGGTCGCGATCTCGTTCGTATCGAAGGGGGGCGTGAAACAGGCGAACACCCGGGCGCGAAGGGCGGCGATGACCTTGTCCGGAGTGCTGTTTTGAGCCAGAACGATGCACTTCACGTCGGGCCGGATGGAACGCATCTCTTCGAGCAGCGCGAGGTTTTCATCGATATCGCAATCGGCGCTGGTGATGACGACGTCGAACGGCCGGGCACGCAACCGTTTCAGCGCATGGGCGGGGCCGGCCGAATATTCCATGGGCAAGCCTGCGGCCTTGAGGGCCCCGCCGATCTCGCGGCTGACCGGCGTGTGGCTTCCGATAATGAGGGCTCGGCTCACGTTGCGCTCCGAGGTGCGGGGACGAGTTGATTTTAGACCATCGCCTCATACCATCACATAGCGTAGACAGTTCAAGGCGGCGCGAAGAAGCCTTTGCGTGCCTGAACCGTTAGCTTGTTGTTCTTCGCCTTCAACTCCAGCTTGTGATAGCTGTTCGGTTGCATGTCTGCGGGTGGCGTGTAGCCAAGGGCATACTGGAGCCGGAGGTCCTCTCCGATCTGGGCATAGATCTCGCGCAGACTGAGTGTGGGTGAGACCGTGAAGACGCGGCCGCCGGTCGCCTCCGAGAGTGACTGCAAAATTTTCATACCCCGATCCGGAGTTCCTGCACCGACACCACCAGGACCGACCCCGAATTTGGCGGCTTCGTTGCGCACGCTGTAGAGGATTGAGTAGACCTGAACATCTGCGCGCTGCACCTGTTCGATTGCGTCTGCGAGCGAGCTGCGGCTACCGTTGTCGCCGCCATCGGTGAGGATCACCATTGCCTTGCGACCGGTCTCTTTGGCGAGAATATTTTTCGCGACGGAGTAGACGGCGTCGTTCAAGAGGGTTCCGTTCGCTGCGGAGGCGTGGGAGCTGAGGCGCGTTAGTGCGAGATGCAGCACGTTGGGTGAGTTGGTCATGCCCTGGAGCTGCTGAACGGTTACGTCGAACTGCACGAGCATGGCGCGGTCCTGCTTGCGGCCCATCATGGTCTCGAAGAAGACGTCACTCGCGAGCGCTTCGTCGTTGATGAAGGTGCGCTGGCTTCCGCTGGTGTCGACCATTAGGGCCAAGGTGAGGGGCAGATCGGAGCCTTGCGAAAAGTAGCGGATTGGTTGTGGCTTGCCGTCCTGCTTGAGGATAAAGTCATCTTTGGTGAGGCCGCCTTCGGATTCGCCGCTCTTGCTCTTCACTACGGCGGAGATCTCGACGACGCGTGTGGTGACTTTTAGCGTCGTCACGGGTTGTGTGTCTGGAGTTGGCTCCTGAGTTGAGGCGGGCGTCGAGGACTGCCCCCAAGCTGCCGTCGACAGGAGGAGGAGACACGCAGCTGCGATGGTTTTCAACACGCGTTCGTGCCTCCATCTGCAGAATAATGGAGATGGGCGGTTTGCAGCTTCGAGGCCCTTATCGGATTTGGCGAGGTCTTCGGTGAAGCGCCTCGCGCTCGGCATCGGCCGTTAAGTGCAGCAAGGGCAGCTCCTTTTTGGCCCTAAGAGCTGCCCCGCTGCAACGAGAACGACGCGGCTTACTACTACAAGAGATGCCTGGATCGGCCTGCCGGGATGCCGTCGCTGTTCAATTCTTTTTGCCCACCCCTCAGAACGTTTTCGCATCCTAGTGAAGGGGGGTTCGAGATCTTGACCCGGTAAGAAGATTAGAAGAAGACGGGCGCCGATTGAGAGGATGGCAGGATGGTCTATCGAATCATGCAGGTCGCACTGTATGTTGTGGGTGCGCTGTTTGCATTTGGAGCCTGCCACGCTATCTCTGAACCCTGGAGACAGTTGGATTCGAACCATGCCATAGGACGGGCCGCCGGCTATCTGATTGTGGCGCTTCTGGCAATCATCTGTGTCGTTGTCGCACAACAGTTCGGACAGCGAGCGCGTCAAGCGAAAGACCCGGACTCGAGTATTTAACTTAACGAACGCAACCAGAGCTTAATTCAAGGCGTCGAGGGCGGCCCTGGTCTTGTCGTAGAGCATCTTTGGTTTCGGCGGATTGCTTGCGGAGGCCTTCGACGATGTGGGTGGGGGCCTTGGCCATAAAGGCTTCGTTGCCTAGCTGGCGTTCGGCGGCGGTGAGGCCCTTTTCGTATTTGGCGAGGTCTTTGGTGAGGCGCTCGCGTTCGGCGGGGACGTCGATCTGGCGCTCGTAGATGACGGCTACATCGAAGTCGGCGGTGGAGCGGGCGTTGGTACCTGAGAGCGGGTCGGCGGTGAAGTCCATGGAGTTGACGCGGGCCAGTCGGACGAGCATGTCTTGATTTGCGTCGGCTAATGCGATGACGCGATTGCTTGCGTGGAGTGCGATGGGGGTGGATTCTTTTTCGGGGACGCAGAGTTCTTTGCGCAGAGCGCGGATGGTAACGATGAGGTCCTGCAGGGCTTCATCGCACTTGCCGCGATGGGATCGGCAGGGAAGTCTGCGGCTTGCGGATAGCGAGTGAGGGCGATGGATTTTGCCGGCGGTGCGTCGTTGTAGAGGGCGTGCCAGATCTCTTCGGTGATGAAGGGCATGAAGGGGCTGAGGAGGCGAAGGGCGGACTCGAAGACTCCGGTGAGGGCGGGGAGGGTGAGCGCGGTGGTTTCGTTGTAGGTGGATTTGGTGCCGTCGTACTCGGGGAAGACCGAGGCGGAGTTTCACGAGCTCGAGGTACCAGTCGCAGAGCTCGCCCCAGAAGAACTGGTAGATGGCGTTGGCGGCTTCGTCGAAGCGGTAGTTGGTGAGGGCGCGGTCGACTTCGGCGGTAACGGCGTGGAGACGGTCGAAGATCCAGCGGGTTTCGAGTGGGGTGTTTTCGGGGAGGGTCCAGGGTCTTGGGGTTGAGTGGTTGGTTGGTGTGTTGATGGTGACTTTGTAGCCGGCTTCGCGGGCCCGGTCGATGTTCATGAAGAGGAAGCGGGCAGCGTTCCAGATTTTGTTGGCGAAGGCGCGGTAGCCCTCGGTGCGGGCTTCGGAGAAGGCGATGTCAGTGCCGGGGGAGGCCATGGAGGCGAGGGTGAAACGGACGGCGTCGGTGCCGAAGCGTTCGATGATGTCGATGGGGTTGATGACGTTGCCCTTGGTCTTGGACATCTTCTCGCGGTTGGCGTCGCGGACGAGGCCGTGGATGTAGACCTCGCGGAAGGGGACGGCTTCGGAGAGCGGACGTTTGCTGCCGTCGGGCATGGGGATGTCGAGGGTGAAGTGGCAGCCGAGCATGATCATCCGGGCTACCCAGAAGAAGAGTATGTCGAAGCCGGTGACGAGGAGCGATGTGGGGTAGAAGGCTTCGAGGTCATCGCTGAGTTGCCGTGAGCGCGCTTGAGTGATCGCGATCTTCAGGTCAGCGGTTTGATTTTCATTGAGGCCCATGTTCGCTGGCCGCTTCTTCGACTCGCTCGCAATGTCCTCCTCAATTCCTTTGCGCTCCTCAGGTGATACGTTGCTCCTTTCCGCCCTTCGTCAAGGTCCGACCTTGAGGGGGTCGCATCAATCCATTTGGATTGGGTAGGGGCGGGCCCTCCGATTTTGATGCCGGCCATGCGTCGGGCCAGCCGAGGGTGGTGAAGGGAAGGAGGCCGGAAGAGAACCAAGTGTCGAGGACGTCGGTCTCCTGCATGATGTCGGCGGAGTTGCAGGTGCCGCAGCGGGTTGGTGTGTCGCGGGAGACGGTGATGGCGTTGCATTTGGATCTTGCAGTGCCATGCGGGGATGCGGTGGCCCCACCAGAGCTGGCGGGAGATGCACCAGTCGTAGATGTTCGTCATCCACTCGAGGTAGATTTTTTTGTACATCTCCGGGGTGAAGTTGATGCTGTTTCCCTTCGGTCGACGGCGTCGATGGCGTTTTTGGCGATGCTGTTGCCGCCGGTGTTGGGAGTTTTGTTGACGGCGAGGAACCACTGCATGGAGAGGCGCGGTTCGATGACGACTCCCGTGCGCTGGCTGAGGCCGATGGAGTTGGTGTGGTCTTTGACGGCGACGAGGAGGCCTTGCGCTTCGAGGTCGATGAGCATGCGCTCGCGGGCGGCGTAGCGGTCGAGGCCGTCGTAGGGTGAGCCGGGAAGCGCGACGTGGGCGGTTTCGTCGAGGATCGAAGGGCTGGGCAGGTTGTGGCGCTGGCCGATGGCGAAGTCGTTGGGGTCGTGGGCTGGTGTGACCTTGACGGCGCCGCTGCCGAACTCGGGTTTGGCCCAGTCGTCGGCGAGGATGGGGACTTCGCGGTCAGGGCCGCCGTTGACGCCGGTGAGTGGGACGCGGACTTTTTTGCCGATGAGGGCTGTGTAGCGCTCGTCGGCGGGGTTTACGGCTACGGCAGTGTCGCCCAGCATGGTCTCAGGACGGGTGGTGGCGACGACGATCGAGCCGTGCCCGTCGGCGAGGGGGTAGCGGATGTGGTAGAGCTTGCCGAGGCGCTCCTCGTGCTCGACTTCGAGATCGGAGACGGCGGTCTGGATGCTGGGGGCCCAGTTGACGATGTAGGCGCCGCGGTAGATGAGGCCCTGCTCGTAGAGGCGGACGAAGGCTTCCTTGACGGCGACGGAGAGGCGGTCGTCCATGGTGAAGTACTCGCGGGACCAGTCGACGGAGGCGCCGAGGCGCTTCATCTGGTCGAGGATCGCCCCCCCGTAGAGCTTGCGCCAGCACCATACACGCTGCACGAAGGCTTCGCGGCCGAGTTGCCCTTGCGGGAGGTGCCTTCAGAGGCGAGCTGCCGCTCGACCATCATCTGGGTGGCGATGCCGGCATGGTCGGTCCGGGCACCCAGACGGCCAGATCGCCGAGCATGCGGTGCCAGCGCGTTAGGATGTCCATCTCGGTCTGGTTGAGCATGTGGCCCATGTGCAGGCGGCCGGTGACGTTGGGTGGGGGAAGGAGGATGGTGAACTTTGTGGTTCCGTCGTGCGTACTTTCGGGGGTTGGAACGTCAAATAGGCGTTCCTTTACCCAGTACTCGGCCCAGCGTTCTTCTATGACAGACGGATCGTATGCTTTTGGCAGTTCGTGGCTCATCGGTGCTTTAAGGGTAGCACCCGCACGGCGTTGCGGGGTGCGGCCCAAGGGGCGTCTGTGACCTTTCGAATGGGCCCTCACCTGCGGTGTCTATACACTAGCCCCACGAGGCATTCGATGCGCAGACAGTTGCTCCACATAGCTCTTGTTGTTTCTACCTTTTTCGCCATGAGTATTCCGATGAGGGCGCAAGACAGCAGCGGCCCAGGTTCCGCACAACAGAGTCCAGATGCGGCAGCGCACGGGGTCTATAAAGTTGGAGGCGATGTCTCAGCTCCGGTGCTGATCCACTCGGTTGAGCCGGCTTATCCAGATAATGCCAGCGACACCACCGTTGCGGCCACGGTCCAGGTGACGATCTGGGTGGATATACACGGAAATCCGAACCACGTTCGTGTCACCCACGGACTCGGTATGGGGTTGGACCAGAAGGCCATTGAGGCGGTGAGGCAGTACAAATACAAGCCGGGGACGAAGGACGGCAAGCCGGTCATGGTTGAATTGAGTGTCGAGGTCAAGTTCCAGAGATCCGCAAACTAGCTCCACGAGGTTTTCTATGCGCAGAGTGTTTCTTGCTGTTGCTCTCCTTGCTACAACCCTTCCAGCCTTCGCCAAATCGGACAACGACCGGGCCAGTTTTGGCAGCGACATCACCGTCGCCGAAGGGGAGACTGTTGGCGACATCGCGTGCATGTTTTGCGATGTTCGCGTCCATGGGGACGTAAAGGGCGACGTTGCGGTCATGTTCGGAAGGGTGGAAGTCGATCCGGGTCACAGCATCTCGGGTGACGTGGCTGCGCTGGGGGCAGATCTTGTGCTGGGCGAAGGGGCCACGATTGGCGGCGACGTTGCGCTTGCTGCCGGAGACGCCAATGTGGCAGAGGGCGCGATGATTCATGGCTCGCGGATGGTGTTGCCCAGCCGTTTGTGGCTGCTGCTTCCGTTGGCCCCGTTTCTTATTCTTATCGGAGTAATCTGGCTGATTGTGTATATCGTCCAGCGCAATCGGTATCAGTTTCCCGCATATCCGCAAGGGCGAGGGTTTTAGCCTTTTCCCCGGCTGATTGTGATCTCCCCGACGGGGACTAACGGAACCTGTTCCCGGGATTCAGCGTATCTTTTCTGCAGCCTCTTTGTCTTTTGTTCATCTCTCACTTGTCTTTATGTTTATTTCTGGGGGAGGAAAATTGCCACACGCGCTCCGCAGCTTCATTTTGCCGCTCTTGCTTACCGCTGGCGCACTCGGCCAGGCGCCGGGCAACCGTACTTACCTCGGGCAGGACATCTACGTCGCCTCGGGCCAGCAGATCCATAACGCGACCTGTCTTTTCTGCTCGGTGCAGGTAGAGGGAGACATGACCGGCCACGTCTTCGTGCTTTTTGGAAGCGTCAATGTCAGCGGACAGGTGCAACGGAGCGCTCTGGTCATCTGGGGCAATGCGGTCGTCGATTCGCAGGCCCGAATCGGTGGCGATACGGTGGTTTTGTGGGGCAATGCCGTGTATGAGACGGACGAATCGCTCTCCGGCAGTGCGTATGTGCTGGGCGGACACATGTCGCATGTCTCGAAGACCAGCGCAGAGGGTCGCAGTCCCCACCGTGTCTCCGTAGGCCCGCTGTTTTTCAGCTTGCTAGCCGTCCTGGTGCTTCTCCTGCTGTCGCTTCTCATCGTGCCGCGGATCCGACGGCGCGCTGCGATCTACCAATCATCCTGACCGAAGGCCTATCGAACAATAAAGCGACAAAAAGGGGACGCAAGCTATTTGGCTGCGTCCCCCTTTGCTTGTTTCGCGGTCCGATGAAGTTAGAACGGATTCAGCTTGGCGAGGCCCTTCTTCTTCTTATGCTTGCTAGAGGACTCGTCGCTCTTGTCGAACTCCGGCTTCGGGTCCTTCCCGTTGGCGTTGGGGGTCTGTGCCGCGGGCTGCGTTCCGGGAGCTATATCGTTGACAGTCTCCGGTGCGCCTGCGGGCTTTTCAGCAGCGGGCAAAGGTGTTGCGTTCTCTGGTCCGACGGCCTTCAGGCCACCGTTTTCGGCCGGGGAGACGGTCACTCCCGGTGTAATGATCGTGACGCCCATGCCGTTTCCACTTGCGGCGGGGGTGCTGGTCGCGTTGCTCTGGACGCTGGTGACCGCTGCCGATCCGGTTGCAGGAGCAGCGTCAGCGGCAGGGACGTCCTGAAGCTGGAGTGGAGCGGCGGGCGGTGCTGCGGCCGGCGGCGGAGCGGCAGCGGCGTCGTCAGACGCTGCAGGTGCGGGTGCGTTCGCAGGCGCGGGGTTCGCCCTGGCCGCGCCAGGATTCATCGACTCATTGAAGTCCTCGATGGACTTCTTCGTGACGTGCGGAGCGAGTGTGGGGGTGGGATCAACCAGCGTCGGTTCGCCGTCCCTGGCCGCCAGGACGACGTCGGGCGTGTGCATGACCAGGAGCGTCGCGCCGGTCCTGCAGACGGTACTGCCTGCGGCTGTTTTCGAGCGCGACGCTGGCGGCGACCTGCTCTGGCGTTGGCGTTGGGATTGGCACGTTCATCGCGTCGAGCCGGTCACGGGCGTCCTCGACGTGCTGAGCGGCGGAGTGCTCCAGGACAACCTTACTGTAGGCCGCAATCGCCTGGTCGTCATAGATCTTTTCGAGCCGCGCCTTGCCTGCTTCCGGGAGCTTCGTGAGCCGGATAAAACGGGCCTCGGCCTCATATGCGTCGCCAAGGCCGATCAGCACATCGTCCATGTGGCTGTACTGCGGATAAGTGTCAACGACGGTCTGATATCGCGCAATCGTCGCTGCCCAGTTGTTGTGGGTGGAGTAAAAGGCGGCGACCGCGGCCTCACGTGTGGCCATGACCTCCTGCACCTCACGGAGACGCTGCTTGGCCTGGGGAACCAGGGTCGACTCGGGGAACTGCTGTAGCATCAGGCGGTACTCCTCCTCGGCGTGCACGGCCTTCGAGTAGTCGCGGTCGGGCTTGTCCATCTGACGGAAGTAGATGTCGCCGACCCGCATCTGGGCCTCGGCGGCCTCGGGTGCGTTGGGGAAGAAGGTAATGAAGTCCTTGTACTCCTGCTCGGCCTGGGTGAGGGCAGCCGTGCCGCCCTCTTTGTACCAGCTGTCAGCGATGGCCAGCTTCGCCTTCATCTGATACTGCGAGTCGGGATATGTGTTAAGCAAGGTCTGCAGGTCTAGACGGGCGACGTCGAAGTGGCCGCGCTTGGTTGCGTCAAGTGCCTTATCGTAGAGCACCTTGTCCGGGAGTCCCGCATCGACCGGCGCGATCTTCTTCTCCTTCTGCAGCTCTCTTTTTGTGTCCTTCGACTGGACGACCTTATCGGCCTTCTTGCTGTTCGGCGAAGCGGAGAGGCTCACGCTCTGTTGTTGCTGGCCGTTGGCGTCGGTCGTGGTTTGGGAGGAACCGGTTACCTGGGCCATTGCGCCCATGGAAGAGACGATCAGACCGGCGATCGCAAGACCGGCCAGTGAGCCGGCCCTGCTGCTTGGGAAAAAGGAACGCTTGTTCATCCGCTATCAACCCCATCCGCCTCGCGCAAAGGGCGCTCAGGCTGCCTTCTATTCTATATTTCCCGTCAGATTTGTGCTGACGAAGCCGCCCGTGCGAGGTTGAGGAACTCCCGGGCATTGTGCTCCGCTTTGCCGCCGGCAAAGATCGCTGACCCGGCAACCAGCATGTCCGCTCCTGCTTCGACCACCAGAGCGACCGTATCGTGAGCAATGCCGCCGTCGACCTCGATGCGAAAGTTGAGTCCCATCTCTTCGCGCAGTTCGGCCAGATGGGCGATCTTGTCGAGCGCCAAAGGGAGAAACTCCTGGCCGCCGAAGCCGGGGTTTACGCTCATGACGAGCACATGGTGCACCATTGGAAGGACTTCGACGAGGGTCTCGACGGGGGTCGCCGGATTGATGACGACGGCCGGCTTCATGCCGTGGTAGGCGATCTGCTGGAGGGTGCGATGGAGGTGGGGGCAGACCTCCTGGTGGACGCTCATCATGTCGGCGCCTGCTTCGGCGAAGTCGGCGATAAAGTCGTCGGGGTCCTCGACCATCATGTGGCAGTCGAGCGGGAGTGTCGTGATTTTACGGAGGGCCTTCACCATGGGCGGCCCGAAGGTGATATTCGGGACGAAGTGGCCGTCCATGACGTCGACGTGGACGATGGTGCCGCCACCGCGCTCGGCCGCTGCGACTTCGTCGGCAAGGTGGGCGAAGTCGGAGGCCAGGATGGAGAATGCCAGTTCAATCACTTGGAGTCTGCTCCTGCCTGCAAGTCTATCAGCGCAGAGTATTCTCTTACAGTTCAAGCGTATCGGCGCTGAGCTTGGCGGTCACGTCTCGCACGATGCATTGTCGAAGAGCTTTTACCGTCGGGGTGTCCCACACGTCCGATCGACCGCAGAGCCAGATGTCACGCTTTGTCATGACGGGGAGGGGAGCCCGTTCCAGATTGGCAGAAAGGGGTTCGGTCGCGAGTTTCGGGAAGAGCCGAAAACCCTCCTCCGTGCTCTATCATCGCCATGACTCCCAGATCGCTATCGACCGACATCGTCTCAATTGGAGACCATCCGTTGGCCTTCAATATCGCGGGGACTCGATCTGAACACGCTTCAGCCCACAAAATTAGACACTCCCTCGCGGGGACCGGGCGCCGCTGCATTCCTCTTCGCCGAACCAAAACATATGGGTCGGCTCCGAGGTGGGTGGAGCGCAATTGGCGCGGAGGGCGTACGGTCGTCAACCCTAAATCCGCTTTGCCGTGGAGCACGGCGCGCTGGACCCCTCCCTCAACTTCGCGAACGGTCGACAGCGAGACGCGGACGCGCCGATGCTGAGCCATGAAACCAGCGATAGTTTGTGGCAGGAGAATGGATACGGCACTGCGGAATCCAGCAATCCTGACCCTTCCCCGCACTGTTTCATCAGGCCGATTGTCGAACGGAAGAATGGCATCGAGGGCCCGTCGCGCGAGGCGTAGTTTTGGCTGGAGTAGAGTCAACTCGCGTGTAGGCTTGCAACCGGACTTCCCCCGGACAAGAAGATCTGTCTTGAGGAAGGCCTCCACTTTTGCGACGGCGCGCGACACAGCAGATTGCGTCAGATTCAAAGATTCGCCAGCTTCCGTGAAGCTGGTCGCCGTCGCAAGGGCCATGAGAAGATCGACCTCTTGGGAGCTCAGGCGCCGCCGGGTAGTCATATCCATGATTATCACTCATATATCGCTGTCTTTCATTCCGGGCTGGGCTAGGTGTTGGCATCTCGAATTGGTTATTGTTCAGTGAGCAATCAGGAGCGATGACGTGATTTTTACAAACCAGGGTTTGCGCATGGCTTACGACGATTTGGGGTCGGGCTTTCCCGTTCTCTTTATTCATGGGCACATCTTTAATCGAAGTATGTGGTTGCCACAGGTGCAGTCCTTGCGCTGGAGATTTCGAACGATTGCTCCGGACCTGCGAGGTTACGGTGAATCGGAGCGGGGCCCGGAGTCAGCCTGTACACAGGAGAGTCTCGCCTGCGATCTTGCTCGCTTGCTTGACCACCTTTCGATTGATCGTGTCTGCGTGGTTGGGCTTTCCATGGGCGGCCAGATCGCGATGGAGTTTGCGCGTGCGTTTCCGGAGCGCACCGCCGCCCTTGTTCTGGCAGCTACCTTCGCCCAGGCGGAGACACCTGCGGGGGTGATCGAACGAAATCGGGCCGCGGACCGCATCCTGGCTGAGGGTGTGGTGCCGATCGGAAGCGAGATGCTCTGCAAGCTGATCGGTCCGGAGACGTTGAAGAGTCAGCCGCTGATCGCAAGCAATGTGATGCGGATGGTCTGCGAAGCGGACCCAATCGGAGCGGCGGCGGCCGTTCGCGGAAGAGCGCTTCGGCGTGATTACCGGCCTTCGCTTGCCGAGTTCGCCGGTCCTTCGATGATTGTGCTCGGCACCGATGATGCTTATACCCAGGTGTCCGATGGGCACGCGTTGCATGCTCTCATGAATGATTGCCGTCTGGAGATCTTTGAGGGTGTCGGGCACATGCCCAACCTTGAAGATGAGGGCCGGTTTAATCGGGTCCTGCATTCATTCCTTGATTCGCTCGTCTCAACGGCGCTCTAAAGCGCGTAGCCGCAATAAGCACCACCGGGAGGTCAAATGATGTTCTACATGCCACAAGTTGTGATCGTCACGGGTGCGACCTCGGGGTTCGGTGAAGCGATCGCTCGAAGGTTCGTCGCTCAAGGAGCAGCGGTGGTCGCAACCGGACGCCGCGAGCAGAGATTGCTCCACCTCCAGGAAGAGCTGGGAGAGCTCTTGCATCCGCTTGTGCTGGACGTTCGTGACCGGTCAGCAGTAGAGCAAGCATTCGCCATTCTGCCACCCAGGTTCACAGATGTCGATCTGCTGGTAAACAATGCTGGACTTTCACGCGGGCTGGAACCGGCATACGAGGCAGATCCGAGCGAATGGGACGAGATGATCGACACGAATTGCAAAGGACTTACCTACTGCACGCACGCTGTGCTGCCAGGCATGATGCGTCGCAAAAGAGGGCATATCGTAAACATGGGGTCGATTGCCGCAGAATTTCCATACCCGGGCGGGAATGTCTACGGGGCCACGAAGGCGTTCGTTCAACAATTTTCCCTGAATCTGAGAGCAGATCTGCTTGGCAGTCCTGTTCGGGTGACCGACATCGAGCCTGGACTTTGCGGTGGCACCGAGTTTTCCATCGTTCGCTTCCGGGGTGACGCCGAAAAGGCCGCCGGGGTGTATCGGGGCGTCCAGCCGCTTACCGCGGAAGACGTTGCCGAGGCCGTATTCTGGTCAACAACGCTGCCCGTCCATGTCAACATCAACCTCGTGCAGATGATGCCAATACAACAGGCGTTCGGCCCACTTGCGGTTAATCGTTCAAATTGACTATCTTCCCTGACTTTACTAGTGATTCTTAGGCACTGCCGGTACGGTTCGTTCCACGTCGGGTCTGCCTTCGTGGATGAGCCTTCGTCTTTGCTGCTTTGGCGGCGTTGCGCTGCGTTTCGGCGATGGGCTTTGGTTCGCCGATGACCATGCGCGCGGCGCCCCGGAGAATTTTTCGGATGGGCCATGTGCCATCTTCGTTGGCAAAGAAGATTTCGCCGGTGCGTTGTTTCTCCGGACGGTAGTACCAGCGGCGCAGCAGGGAGAGGTGGTCGCTAAGCAGGGCGAGGTCGTTGCTCTTGCCTATTTTGTCTTCAAGTACCTTGAGAGCGTGGATCGCGCGGTCTTCAGGTGAGTTGGCCGTGTCGCTGGAGGCCGATTCGCCTTCGAGCGGGACGGCCTGGAGCATCAGCGGCTGCGCGAAGAGCGAGCTGCCGACGCTGGTCTGCTCGCGTACGGCGCGGACGCCGAGGGTGGAGAGACGTTCGGGGCCGACGAGACAGCCGCCTTCGAGCAGAAACAGCGCTGCCTGTTCCTTGTGGTCTTCCTCCGCCGCTGCGGATTGAACGATTACGGCGCGCAGCCTGGGGACGGGGCGAACGATCCAGTCGGCGAGCGCCTGTACGGCCTTTATCTTTTGCCATTGGGCGTGGAGCGCGGCGGCCTTCTCGAACTGCATCCCTGACGAGGCCTCTTCGCGCTCAAGGCCGATGGCGATGACCATGTTTTCGCCGCGGGTGTCGAAGAATTTTTTTACAGCTGCGGCTTCGGCGGCGTATTGCTCTGGAGTGCAGGCCTGTTTGCAAGGCTTGATGCACTTTTCCATCTCGCCGTAGATGCAGCCGGGATGTTCGGGGTAGGGTGCAAGGTCTTCGGAGCACCGGCGCAGCTTGAAGAGATCGAGGACGGCGTCGCAGTAGCGCTCGGCGGCGAGGCGCGAGGGGAAGGGGCCGTACATCTGGGCGATGCCGCGCTTGGAGAGCTTGTTGGTGGAGTAGACGCGGGGGAAGGCGTTCTCCATCGTCATTCGCAGGAAGTAGGGGGTGTGAAGCTTAAGGCGGCGACGGGCTTCGATGTGTCCGAAGAGTGCGGCGGTGGCGTCGTAGAGGAGCAGCGAGGATTCGAAGGTCGAGCCGGTGACGCAGTACTCGATGCGAGCTACTTTTTCGCGGAGGTTGAGGCGCTTGGATTGCGATTCGGGCGGGTCGAGGAGACGCCGCATACGCCGCCGGAGGTCGGTGGTCTGGGTGAGATAGGGTGAGTCTTCTGCGCGTGGGCCGCGGAGTGCGAAGACTCCGGGTTGGGCAGGGACGGAGCGGAGGATTTCGTCAGCCTGCTCGGAGGTGAAGGCTACGATGTGATCGAACTGGAAGCTTGCAGCCACAACAGGATTGTAGTCGCAAAGTTTTGCAGCGGCTAAAGATAGATCGTTGATTCTATGTGGAGGCAGAGCGCACGTGAGACACGGCGCGAATTTGGTGACCCTTTATAAAGAAAATCTATGACCCTGCGATCGTCATTCCTTCGATTCGTATCGTTGGAGAGGCGCTGGCTCCGCGGAAGACGAGGTCGTTGCCGATCGCGGCGATGTTGCGGTACATGTCTTTGAGGTTGCCGGCGATGGTGATCTCTTCGACCGGGTAGGCGACCTCGCCGTTCTCGATCCATAGGCCGCTCGCGCCTTGCGAGTAGTCGCCTGTGACGAGATTGACACCGTGCCCCATCGTCTCGGTGACGTAGAGACCGCTCTTGATGTCGCCGATGATCTGTTCGGGTGTGAGCGTCCCGGCTTCGAGGTAGAAGTTGCCTGCGCCGATGCCGGGGTTTCCTGCGAGTCCGCGCGACGCATTGCCCGTCGAGTGCATCTTCAGCTTGCGCGCGGTGTAGGTGTTCATGACGTAGTTCTTGAGAATGCCGCGTTCGACGAGCACAGTTCGGCGAGTGGGCAGGCCCTCGCCGTCGAATGGGCGGGTGCCGAAGCCGCCGATGTTATCGAACACAAGGGTGCCGTCGTCGATGACGGTGATGTTTTCGCCGGCGACCCGTTCGCCCAGCATGCCGCTGAAGAAAGAGGCGTTGCGATAGATTGCGTCGCCGTTGGCCGCGTCGAAGAGGTTGCCGACGATCGACTGCGCAATCTCTGCGGAGAAGACGACGGGGGCCTTCTGGGTCTTCACCTGGCGGGCTCCGAGGCGTTGCAGTGTGCGGCGGGCCGCCTCGCGCCCAATCTCTTCGGGGTTCTCGAGTTTGGTGACCGTGCGCGCGTTTGAGAACCAGTAGTTGCGCTGCATGCCGCCCTTGTCGTCCTGGGCGATGGGAGAGGTGGAGAAGCCGCAGTAGCTGCGCCGGTATTCGCCGGTGAAGCCGCGCGAGTTCATCATGATTTTGTGCGATGTTGCTGTATCGAAGTCACCGCCGCGTGAGTTCTGGATGCGCGTGTCGTAGGCAAACGCTGCGGCCTCGGTGCGCCGCGCAGTCTCGATTCGCTCGGCCGGAGGCATCTCGTTCACATCATCGAAGTAGAGGTGCAGGTCGCCGTCGAGCTGGCCGAACTCGTGTGCCTCCGGCAGTCCGGCATAGGGATCTTCGCTGGTGATCTTCGCGAGGGTGACGGCGCCCTCGACAAGACGCGCGATGCTCTCGTCGGAGAAGTCGGAGGAGGAGGTGCTGGCAGTGCGTTGTCCGATAAAGACGCGGAGGCCGACGGCGCGCGAGCCCGACTCCTTCAGGGTTTCGACCTGTCCGAGGTGGACGAGCGCAGAGAACTCGTCGCCTTCGTAGACGACGGCTTCGGCATCGGTGGCGCCGGCTTTGAGGGCCTTCGAGAGGACTTCGGAGGCGAGTTGTTTCAAGTCGGACGAGACGACCGGTGCTGTCTGTGACAAGTTCAAGACCTCAACAAGCTTGGATTCAACCAACCAGTATTCAACCAACAAGGATTCAACGAACAGGAGACGTGGAGGGCCGCGCCTGGCGTCCATCCGTTGCCTTCAGAAAGTACATTCCCGCTGAGCAGTACTCGGAGTCGCTCTTTAGTTTGTGCTCGATGTGCGATGCCGGGCCGTCTTCTGAGCGGCGTTTGAAGAGCTTTACCGCGCCGCCGCAGTTCATGCAGCGGAACTCCGTGTCGTTGTCTTCGAGCGCTGCGGCGATTGCTTTTACCTTCCAGAATGGCTCGTAACCGCCAGTTGCGCGGACGCGACGGCGTTTCACTTCGCACTCGTAAAACCGTTCCCGTTCGACTGCCATGATCGGACCTCGTTTGCATGATGCTGTTGAGTGGTACTGTTGCGCGGAACTTTCCGTTGTCATGCGTAAGAGCAGGCCTGAAAAAGGGAGTGTCGTTACTCGACCGGATGTTCGGAGTATTTGGGTTCGCGTCCGTCGGTAGCTTTCTTGAACAACATGCCGTTCGCGCAGTACTCAGAGTCGGCGGGGGACTTGTGTTCGACGTAGGGCACCGTGCCTTCCTTACCGTTTCGGCCCAGCAGCTTTACTACGCCGTAGCAATCCTTGCATCGAAACTCCGTATCGTTATCGGCCAGCGCGACGGCGACTGGCTTTACCTTCCAGAACGGCTCGTAGCCTCCGCCTACTTTCACGCGACGGCGTTTTACTTCGCACTCGTAGATTTTTTCGCGTTCAACTGCCATTATTGTCCCGTTCCCCCGACCGTCATGCGGTCGAGCTTTACTGTGGGCATGCCTACGCCGACCGGCACGCTTTGCCCGGACTTGCCGCAGGTGCCGATTCCTTCGTCCAGGGCGAGGTCATTTCCAACCATGGAGACGTACTTCAATGCTTCGGGGCCGTTGCCGATCAGCGTTGCGCCTTTGACCGGCCTGGTTACTCTGCCGTCTTCGATCAGGTAGGCCTCGCTGGCCGAGAAGACGAACTTGCCATTAGTGATGTCGACCTGTCCGCCGCCGAAGTTCACGGCGTAGAGGCCACGCTTGACGGACTTGATAATGTCCTCGGGCATGTCGTCGCCGTTGAGCATGTAGGTATTGGTCATGCGCGGCATGGGAATGTGGTGGTAGCTCTCGCGGCGGCCGCTGCCGGTGTTGGGCATGCCCATAAGGCGCGCGTTGAGCTTGTCGGAGAGAAAGCCCTTCAGGACGCCGTTTTCGATGAGAATAGTCTCCTGTGTGGGCGTTCCTTCGTCGTCTACATTCAGGCTGCCGCGACGGCCGGGCATCAGGCCGTTGTCGACGACTGTGACCTTCGAACTTGCCACTTGCTGTCCGATTAGACCAGCGAAGGCGGAGGTCTTCTTACGGTTGAAGTCCGCTTCGAGTCCATGACCGACGGCCTCGTGCAACAGGACGCCTGGCCATCCAGGCCCGAGGACGACGGGCATCTCGCCTGCAGGCGCTTCGACTGCTCCGAGCTGCAGGATGGCGGTGCGTGCGGCTTCGCGTGCATGGTGCTCCGGCGATTTGTCGCCTTCGAAGAAGTCCATGGTGACGCGACCACCACCGCCGCTGGTCCCTCGCGCGGTGTTCACGCCGTCCTTTGCGATGACAAAGACGTTGAGGCGAGCGAGTGGCTGGGTGTCGCTGGCAAAGGTGCCGTCGGATGCGGCGATGAGGATGCGGCGGAGCTCGTCGTTGAAGCCGGCGCGGACCTGCGTGATGCGAGAGTCGTAGGCGCGGGCGGCCTTGTCGGCGCGTTGAATTAAAGCAAGTTTGGCAGCAATCTCGGCGTCGCTGGTGGCGCCGGCGACAGGGTAGAGCGAGGGCGTTTCGGTCTGGCGGAAGCCGCTCATCAGCTCTTTGGCGGGGCCGCTGGCGATCAGGGCTGCCGTTCGCGCTGCCCGCAGTAAACGGTCGCTGGAGAGGTCGTCTGTGTAGGCGTAGCCGGTACGTTCACCGGAGACGACGCGGATGCCGCAACCTACGCTGATTCCCTGGCTGGCGGACTTGACGAGGGACTCATCGATGCCTAGCGAGGTCGAGGTAACCGATTCAAAATAAAGGTCCGCGTACTCGCCTCCCGCTGAGAGGGCCTCTCCGAGGCAGCGTTCCATCAGACGTTCGGAGATACCCAGCTTTTCGATGAAGTAGCGTTTATGGTCGGGAGCCGGTATTGTCATCTGCTTTGATTCTAGGCTTCGCAGAGGGCCGCGGCAAATGGCACGATCGTGGAGGGGCAGCTGGAGCGGGCTAAATTGAGGCCTTCATAAGATGATTGAACGAGATTAGGTCACCAGGATCTAGCGCCCATGTGAGGGATCGGACGAGCTTGCGACGCTGAGATCGAGGGTGAACTTCGGCAGGCCGGGGGCGTAACAGTTACCGTCGGGGGCGTATGTCTTGCTGCAGGCCGCGGTGATCTCCTTGCGGCGCGGAGACTGCGCATACTGCCAGGCTGTGATGTCTGGCGTTCCGCTTGCAGTGAGAGGCGGAGGCTGCATCGAGCAGCCGTTCGCTGGAGGGCATGCGTCCTGGTAGACCCAAAAGACGATCTCGTGAAGATGCCTGGTTGCGACTTGCTCGCGGATGTCCTGCACGGTGGTGATGGTCTTTCCGGGGGCGTCGTCGACGGGCTGGCCGCTGGCGTAGACGCCGGGAAGATAGCCGGATTTTGCGACCGCTTCGGTCCATGCGAGAAGGTAGGTTGATTGGTTCTCATTGAGGCGTCCGCCCTCCTCCTGGTCGAGGAAGATGATGGTGTGGGCGGGAAAGTGTTCGCGTTGGGCCGCTGCAACGGCCGCTCCCGCGTCCCTGGCTCCGAGTGCGGCAGGCATGGTGCCGATCCGTTTCGATCTGGTAATTTCCGCTTCGGTCTTGCCGTTTGCCAGCACAAGAAATCCAAAGCCGTTGCGCAATAAAGCGTCGCGTCTCCCCAGCCAGCCGTTGCGGTGCGCGCCGGGTGGGTTGGTCAGCCAATATCCGGCGAAAGCGAAGTGTTGCCGCAATATGGACAGTGCTTCGTCACCGGGATAGTCGTTGCTGTCGAAGCCGATCGGCTCCGCGAGCGCCGATGAGGTGGGCTTCACAGTGGCCGGCCCGCTCTGTTGCGCCCAGACTGCGGGGGCCAGGAGAAGCAGAACCGGAAGGGACGTAGCAAATCGTCGCATAGGGTTTCGATGGATCTGGATACAGGCTAAAGGGTACACAATCCTCAGGGCGGTGTTGCATAGTAGAGATGTGGAGGAACGGCGTATGCCCTTGCATGAAGCGGACCCGAGGTACCCTGTTGGCCCCTTCGCCCCGCCTGCGACCATCTCATCCAACGACCGCAACCGCGCGATTGCGACGCTGGCCGAGTTGCCGGAGCAGCTGCGCAACGCGGTCGATGGGCTGAGCTCCGCGCAGTTGGGCACACCGTATCGCGAGGGCGGGTGGACGGTGCGACAGGTTGTGCACCACATCGCCGACAGTCACATGAACGCTCTCATACGCGTTAAGCTCTCGCTGACCGAGGACTGGCCGACGGTCAAGCCCTACGATCCTGAGACCTGGGCGCAGCTGCATGATATGACGGCACCGGTGGAGTGGTCGTTGGAGCTGATTGAAGCGCTTCATGCACGGTGGGTCATGCTATTGCAGTCGCTCAACGAGGAGCAGTGGAAGCGTGGGTGCAACCACCCAGAGAACGGTCCGATGACGGTGGAGCTTGCGACGCTAACCTATGCGTGGCACTCGCGCCATCATGTTGCCCACATCACTCATTTGCGTGCAAAAGAGAACTGGTAAAGAAGGCGCCGACGCATGGGGAAGATCGAGATCGCAACTACGCCCAACGAGATCGAGCGCTGTTTTTCTGTGATGAACCAGCTTCGTCCTCTATTGATTGCGGAAGAGTTCGTCGGCCGCATCCAGACCCAGCAGGCAGAGGGATACCAGCTGGCCTTCCTTGAAGATGACGGCGCAGTCGTCGCTGTCGCAGGCTTTCGACTGCAGACCCTTTTATGGAGCGGGCGGACGCTCTATGTCGACGATCTGGTCACCGATTCAAACCGTCGCTCGCAGGGCCATGGCGGAGAGATGCTGGACTGGCTGATCGCCCTGGCGCGCGAGGCAGGCTGCACGACCTTCATGCTCGACTCTGGAACTCATCGCAACGAGGCACATGCGTTTTACTTTCGCCATGGTCTCCGCATCTCTGATTTCCACTTCAAGCTCCCTCTCTAGATGACCGGGTCCATAGTCTGACGGTCGCGTTTACGGCAAATGTGTTAAGGTTCGGCTATGCCGCCAAGAGCAGCTTCCGCGGAGAACGCACAGCTTCCACCACAAACAACAGAACAGATTGCAGCAGCGCTCGAGCAATTTCTTGCAGAGCATGATCGCGCCATCGTGCTCGAAGACGGCAAGGCGCTCTTCGATATGCGCGAGGCGAAGTACAAGCTGGCGACCGAGCATGGAAGGTGCACTCTGCATCTTTGGGGAGAGGGCCGCAATCTCGTCCGTCGGGTGAGTGCGACGACGATGCGAAACGGTGCGCTGCGGTTGACTACACATCGTTTTGGGCAGACCAAGCCCCAGACGTTGGAGCTTGTTGCCGACCGCGATCGCCGCACGCCTTCGACACGTGAGGCGACAAGGGCGAAGTATCTGCGCGTCCTGGAGCGGGTGCTGTCGCGAAGCTTTCCGGAATTCAAGACCGATGCGTTTCGCACTGCGATGGACCTCGAGAAGAGCTTCGGGCCGGCGTATGCACGCGGGTCGCTGGTGAGGGGTTCGCAGGCGTGGGCCGTGATCGGCGTGAATCAGGAGGAGACACAGACGACCGTCGACGGAATTCTGACGCTGGGAATTTTGTGGCTGCAGCACTGCCGCGAATCGGGCGACGGGCGAAGGCTCTACCAGGGATTGAAGCTGATTGTGCCACGCGGAATGGCGATGCTGACGCTGTCGCGGATGGCGTGGCTCAACCCGAACGTCGCGCAGTGGGAGTTGTGGGAGCTGGACCAAAAGAGCGAAGAGCTCGAGCAACGCGACGCCGCAGACCACGGCAATCTGACGACGCGCCTGATGCATGCGCCCAACGAACGTGCCGCGGAGGAGCGATTTGCGGAGTCCAGGGCGCGTGTGATGGCCCTGGTGCCGCAGACGATGCGGGATGTCGTCGAACAACGCATCCGCAGCGGCACGGAGATGGCTTTCCTGCTCCATGGCCTGGAGTTTGCGCGGGTGCGCATGGGCTACGCGGGGAACTCGTTCAACAGCACGCAGGAGATCACGTTTGGCGCAGGTGCGAATGAAACTCCGCTGTCCAATGAAAACGAAGCCGAGTTGCGCGAGCTGGTGGCGAAGCTATTTGCGCGACGCATCGCCGGCGGCGACAAGCGCGACCCGCTCTACCGGATGCAACCGGAGCGATGGCTGGAGAGTGTGCTGCGGCGGGACGTCGGGCCGCTCGATGCTCATCTTGATTCAGCGCATGTTTATACACAGGTGCCGGCGTTTGCCGCCGCCGATCGGGGTATGCTCGACCTGCTGAGTGTCACCGATGGTGGGCGATTGGCAGTGATTGAATTGAAGGCCGATGAAGACCTGCACCTGGCGTTGCAGGGGCTCGACTACTGGGTACGGGTTCGGTGGCACCACCTGCAGAACCCCGATAACGCCACCGGGCTTGGCGAGTTTCAGCGGCACGGATACTTTGGTGGGCTGCGGTTATCGCCGGATGCTCCGAGACTTTATTTGGTTGGGCCGGCGCTGCGAATTCATCCTGCGACGGAGGTCGTTCTGCGGTACCTGTCGCCCCGTGTAGAGTGGATCTTGGTTGCGCTGGACGAGCGTTGGCGCGCCAAGGTGAAGGCAGTTTGGCGAAAGCGAAGTGGGGCCTAGGTTCGCGGTTTGGCACATACGGACTACGGGAGGCGCCGATGCATCTCCGAAGGATTGCGACAGTATTTGGGTCTGTGGTGATGCTGATCTGTGCAACAGCGTTGCAGGCCAAGACGGTGACGTTGGGCCCTCCGGACAATCGAACAGATGTTTTTCTAAATTTGGGCGACACGCTTGTGGTGGAGTTGTCTTCCGGTGACGTCAACGGCTTCCGTTGGGTGTCGCATCTGCCGAAGGTCTCGGGATTGACTGCGCTGAATGAAGACGTCCTGCCTATTGATAAGAGCGGCAATGTGCCGGTGCAGGTAAGGCGATTTCGCTTCAACGCAGCAACGGTTGGAGACACGGCATTGGTGTTTGGCTTTGAGACTGAAGTGAAGGTCCCAGGTGCGGCGCCGCAGGACACCTCTGCCTATTCGGTGCGCGTGCATATTGCTTCGGGTGCTCCCCGCGTGGGGACCGCAATTTTGCTGGGCGTTTACAAAGGGACGCTGCCGTGCGCGGATTGCGACGGTCTGGATACGGTGCTTCGGTTGTATGCGAAGGGAAAGTTCGATACGACGTACGCATATTATGTCCGCACGCAAACCTATCGTGGCGCGCCGCATGGAGACGTTACGTTCTCTGATCGAGGCGATTGGACGGTGCTGCGTGGAGATGCGACCGACGAGAACGCCACGGTGTATCAGTTGAATCCGGATAACGAACAGCATTCCGAGTCCCTGCTCTTGCAGGACAATGGGAACGCTCTGGTGCAGCTCGATCGCGACCAAAAGCCAATCGATTCGCAGATGAACCTGGCCCTGCGGAAGGTGCAGTGAATGGAGGTCCGTGAGGCCGGTTACCGAAGCGATCCGATGCCTATTTCCAAAGAGAGCGCAATTCTCGCTCGTGCTCTGATGAGAGAGGCTTCTCTGCGTCTAATTGAACGATCGGGCCACCCAATTCTTCTTGCAGATAGCGGTATGAGAGATACGCAATGTAGGCATGCGTTGCAAGAAGGAAGATTGGTTTCAGCGAAAAGCGATGTAAGTGAACCATTCCGTAAAGGATTCCAAAGAAAAACGCCAAGCCATAGAAGATCCCGAAACTCCAGAGAGCGATCATAAATCGTTTCTTCATTGTGGAGACCCTTTTGGCGACGGGTGGATTCTATCAGTCGCAGTAGGCGGCGGCTGACGCGAGCATCGTTTCGTCTACATCAGCGACAGCATCTTCGGTCTCAAGGGCCGTCGCGCGTGTGGCGAAGAAGTTCTCGATGGCATCTAGAACCGCGGGGCCGTTCTTTGATTCGAAGATCTGCTTGCGGAGTGCGCCGCCGCCGGGGACGCCGTGGGTGAACCAGCTCGCGAACTGCTTCATCTTGCCGACACAGTCGCGGTGGCGCTGCTCGCGGGCGATCTGACCAGACGCCGTGATGGTTGCGGCGCGCGTTGCCTCAGCGGCCTCTTCGATGGCGATCTCATCGACCAGCATGCCGAAGTAGTCGCGGATCATGCGGTAGCGGTCCTGGTCGGTGGGTTGGTCGTAGGTGCCGACGCCTGTGGCTTCTTTTGAGGCGGTGTACTGGGCGATCTGGCGGAAGATCCACGGATTCGAGGGTGCCGTACGGCCGATCATGACCGCGTCGCAGTGGGTGATGTCGACCATTGCGGCGGCGTCCTCGGGGGTGCGGATGTCGCCGTTGCCGATGACGGGAATGCTGACGGCATCTTTGCAGGCGGCGATGTATTCCCACCGGGCCTGGCCCGTGTAGCCGTCTTCGCGGGTGCGGGCGTGCAGGGCTACGGCGTTGAGGCCGCAGTCTTCGGCGAGCTTCGCCAGATCGACGCAGACGATGTGTTTATCGTTCCAGCCCATGCGGAACTTAACGGTGAAGGGAATCGTTACGGCGGCGCGGATGGCCTTGAAGATGGTCTCGATCAGCGGCAGGTCGCGCAGCAGGCCGGAGCCGCCGTTACAGGCGACGACTCGCTTCGCCGGGCAGCCGAGGTTGAGATCGACGAGATCGAAGCCCGCGTCCTGCACGATGCGTGCGGAGTCGGCGAGGGTGACTGGGTTCGAGCCGAAGAGCTGCGCAGAGATTGGGTGTTCGTCGTCGTAGTAGGTGAGGTAACGCTTGCGCTTGACCTCACGCATGCGGGAGAGGCCGTCGGCGGAGGTAAACTCCGTCATGATGAGGCCGCAGCCAGATTGCTGGTTCGAGGTCTCCTCGGTGACGTCGGTGGTGCTTGCAGAGGCAGTGAACTGGCTGGCGTTTTTGATGAAGCGACGGAAGACCGTGTCGGTGACGCCGGCCATGGGAGCGAGTACGGTCGCGGGTGCGATCTTTACGTTGCCGATGGTAAAACTTGCAGGGACACGGGTGTGCTCGGGCATGGCGTGCTCGTGGGGTGAGTCCCAGCGTTTCTGCTCGAGTGTGTAACGTTTCTTCACAGGGCCCAGGGCTTAGGGCTCAGGGTTCAGAAAAACGAAGGCCTCCGTTTTGGCGGAGGCCTTCGGGTGATTTAGGCTCCGCTTACTTCGCGGCGGTCTCAGCGGTCTTGGCTTTGCCGGCGTCCGATTTGTCGAACTTGCGGCGGAAGCGCTCGACGCGGCCTGCAGTGTCGATCAGCTTCTGCTTGCCGGTGAAGTAGGGGTGGCAGGCGGAGCAGATTTCGACGACGATGTCGCCCTTGTGCGTGGAGCGGGTCTCAAAGGTGGTTCCGCAGGCGCACTTGACGTGGATGCTTTCGTACTTCGGGTGAATTCCTTGTTTTGGCATGTAACTGTCCTTTTTCCTGATCTTTGTATGCCTGCCGGCGTGCGGATCGCTTGCAACGGTAGAGTTCACGTCACATCGAAGTGCCTGTCGCGCCGCCGCTTACGCCCCGGTTCAGGGAGCGCTCAAGCAGTGTATTGATTTTATCTGATTATCCAAGATATATCCAAGATTCGCACAGGGGGCATTTGGATTCAGGTGCTGCGATACTGAATGGACGGCTATGAGTGAAGTTTGTTCGATTTGCGGTGGATCGGGTCTGCGGGTGGTCGCAGGAGAACGGCAGGCAGTTTGCCCAGGATTGTGTCTGCCGAATCGAGCGCAGGACAGCGCCGAATGCTTGAAAGGGCGCGGATTCCGACGCGATATGAGCATTGCACGCTGGACAGCTACGATCGTTGACCGGACCTCGTGGCGATGATCGCACGCTGGCAGGCGCCCATCTGCGAGCCAGGAAGTTCGTAGAGGATTATCACGTCAAAGCCCCCGGGACCGGGCTGCTCTTACTGGCTCAATCGGTGTGGGCAAGACGCACCTTGCGGTCGGAATACTGAAGAAGCTTATACGGGAACGTGGCGTACAGGGGATTTTCTGCGACTACCGCGAACTTTTGAAAGAGGTGCAAAACAGCTATAACCCGAGTGTTGCCGCGACCGAGCTGGGAATCCTGCGACCGGTCTTTGAAGCCGAGGTGCTGGTGCTAGACGAGCTTGGTGCGTCCAAGCCGACGGAATGGGTCTGGGACACCGTCGCACATATTCTCAACACCCGCTATAACGATCGAAGACCACTATCATCACCACGAATTACTCAAACCTAGGGCCACTGGGAACGGAGGCCCTACAGGAGAAGGAATTACAACAACCTGACACCGCAGATGGCCAAGCGGCGCGCGCGACTATAAAGAAGGAGACACTTGGAGACCGGATTGGCGAACGGATGCGCTCCCGCCTGCAGGAGATGTGCGTTGTGGTGGAGATGTATGGCAAGGATTATAGGGGAACTGAGAAAAGGGCAAGTTTCGCCATGGGCAAGAAATTAGCCATCGTAACGTCAGCGCCGCAGCTTACCGCTGAAGAGCGCAGTCCATCCGCGGGTGACACAACTCAGGGCGGAGCCGTGGAAGGGACGATGTTCGAGAATATCTGGGCTTGCTGCCGCAACCTCCGAGCCCCAGCAGCAAAAACCAGTGGTAGGCGGGGATCGGATGGGCAAAAATAACAGATGGAAGCGCTCCCCACCTACGCCTACGGAGAGCGTATGACCAGTAAGGTGTCGAGTTCGAGTGCACTGCAACGGGAAGACTCCCTCGGCGAGCACATGCGGTGAAGGCAGCAGGAGATGTGCGCGGTGGTCGAAATGCATGGAGAAAACTTCCACCAGGAGGTCAAGCGCCCTAGAGCAGCGTCGCCAGCAGAAAGATACCGGCAGTCAACGCAGCAAACTGGTACAGGCGATCGGCGGCAGTCGGCTCCGCGGACTCTTTCACCGCCGCTTTGGCGATTCCCGTGTAGCGCGTACTGCGGCTCGAGTTGAGAGTGCGGCGTTAGTTCATTCTGCTGGCCCATGATTTGCCTCTGCTCGCTTCGGCGTAGCTGCCTCACAACGCTTTAGATGTTCGTTAACGCGATATTGCTCCAACTAGTTCCGGTCTTTTGTGAAAAACAGACGAAGTTTCACACAAGGGAGCTTCGTTGATTCCTCCCCGGGTCTCCGCGTCGTGGCCGACTAGATCGATCTACAGTGTCGAGGGGTATAAAATTCCGGCTTATGAGCGAACTGCATCGGCCAGACGACACCAAAGCAAACTCCCCGTTGAATACCCCCGTCCCCGCAAAGACGACGAGATATTCACCAGCACACCGCCGGAGGGTGGCGGAATCCCTGCGATGGCATGGGGCGTGGCCGGGCTGGTCGTTCTGGTGGTGGTCGTCGTCCTGGTGTTGGCTGGGAGGCACAAGGCGGTCACTCCATCTACGATCCAGCCGCTGGCGGCCTATGCTGCCAGTCTGCCGCTATCGCAGCTTGCCATGAGCGAATCGACCAGCCTCTCGGGCGGCAAGTCCACCTTTATTGATGGCCACATTCAAGAACACGGGCAGTCAAACCGTCTCCGGGATCACCGTGCAGGTGGTCTTTCGCAACGATGAGGCGATGCCGCCCCAGATCGACACCGTCCCGCTCTCGCTCATCCGCACCCGCGAACCTTACATCGACACCCAATCAGTCCGCGCGGCACCCGTTGAAGCCGGGCGACGAGCGAGACTTTCGGCTTATCTTCGAGTCCATTCCGGCGAACTGGAACACCCAGATGCCCGAGGTCCGCATCATCCAGGTCGAGACAAAGTGACCCGACCGGGTGAATGGCGAATCAGTAATAGTTACCGGCCTACCCGGAAGATTTTGCGCGAGTCGACCCTAATCTCCCATCGGCCGATAACTGGAAGCCCAGAATAAAAGCTCTATTTTCAATTATTTGAAAGGCATCGTCGGTTTGGCATGCTACCTGCTCTAGTGATTGCGTGTTGACGTCTGGAACACAGGCGCATCGTTATCTAGAGGAGAGTAAACTATGATGAAATCTGGAACCACTTTCGGCCTCCCAGTACTGGTGTTAGGAAGTGCGTTAGGTATCACCGCATTCGCACAGACCAGCACCCCTCCGACGCAGACGACAGATCCTGCCGCGGCCAGCTCGAGCAGCAGTGCAATGAGCCCCAACGACCAGGCGACCTACGCTACAGGTAAGCCGCTGGAGGAGCAGTCGAAGGAAGGTTTCTGGGGCCATATGAACCCCTTCGCCCGCAAGAAGTGGGTCAATCGGCAGGTCGACCCCGTAAAGGACAGGGTCAACGAGCTTGACCAGCTGCAGGCCAAGAACGCCAACGATATCAAGGACGTAGATGCCCGGTCGCAGGCCGGAATCAAGAACGCAATGAACGCGGCAAACACGGCCGACCAGCATGCGCAGGACGCGGCGAACCGCGCCAACGCTGCGAACCAGCTTGCAAGCAACGCAAGCACCCGCACCGATTCTCTTGGCAACACAGTCGGCAATCTGGACCAGTACCAGACGGTCTCCTCGACGGCAGTCAAGTTCGCCGCTGGACGCACGACGCTTGGGCCCACCGGCAAGTCTGACCTCGATGCACTAGCCACGACCCTCACCGGCCAGAAGGGCTACATCATCGAAGTGCAGGGCTATAGCCGGGCCGGCGTGCAGACCTCGCAGGCTATGGCTGATTCAGTCGTCCGCTACCTCGTAACCGAGCATCAGGTTCCGATGTACAGAATCTATAAGTCAGGCCTTGGCAAGGACACCGCCAAGTCAACAGATGGAGAGCAGGCAATCGTGAACGGCGTTCGCGTGACCCTGTTGCACAACAGTCTGGCAACGATGGGTCCAAACTCAGCGTCCAATAGCTCGGCCCCCAAAACCTCCCCGACGGGAGTTAGCTCACCTCAAGAGGTGACGAACCAGTAGCCCTCCCCCAGGGCGGTATAGCTTGTCTATGCCGCCCGCAAGTTTGCCGAGATAGCGGCTTAGATCGCACTCGCAAAAACCTCTCCTAACCAGAGAGAACCAAGGCAGATTGGCCCCTCAATGAGGGGCCGCTTTTTAACCGGTCAGTTGGTAATAAAGAGAAGCGCTTTTATTTCGCCGTAGCTGTGACCGCCTGATGCACGGCCAACAGTTGCTCTAGCACGCCCTTCAGCTTATTCAGGTGAAGCGCGTTCGCTCCGTCGGACTTCGCCGCCGCCGGATTGTCATGGATCTCGAGGAAGACCCCGTCAACACCTGCGGCGACCGCAGCGCGAGCAAGCACAGGGATGAACTCGGGCTGTCCGCCGCTGACGCCATTGCCCGCTGAGGGCGTCTGCACCGAGTGCGTCCCATCAAAAACCACCGGCGCGAAGCCACGCATGATTGGCAGCGCGCGCATGTCGACGACTAGATTGTTATATCCGAAGCTCGCCCCGCGTTCGGTCAGCGAGACGCGCGGGTTGCCGTTCTCGCGAACCTTCTCGACGGCATGACGCATGTCCCAGGGCGCGACGAATTGGCCCTTTTTCACATTGATCGCGCCGCCGGTCTTCGCGGTCGCCTCCGCCGCAGCAATTAGAAGGTCAGTCTGGCGGCAGAGGAAAGCGGGAATCTGCAGCACGTCGACCGCCTCGGCCACTGGCGCACAGTCGGCGGCGGTATGGACGTCGGTCAGGACGGGGAGACCGGTGCTCTCGCCGATGGCGCGGAGGATGCGGCAGCCCTCGGCCAGACCAGGGCCGCGAAAGCTCTTGATCGAGGTGCGGTTCGCCTTGTCGTAGCTGGCTTTGAAGATGTAGGGAACACCGAGATCGGAGGCGATGCGCTGGATGGCTTCGGCCATGGTGCGGGCGTGTTGTTCCGATTCAATGACGCACGGGCCGCCGATGAGGAAGAGTTTGCCGCGGCCTACGGGAACCTGATGGGGAGCGTCGCCGATATCGAAGGGATAGTTCACAGATTTATTTGACCATACTCAGGAAAAAGGTGAACAAGCGGAGAGATACTTGTACCTGATTACATCGATATCTATGCAGCCTCTGGAGGTTTTGAGATGGTCCTGCTCAGTCTTTCCGCTCTTGTACTTGGCGTTGGGCTGCAGATACAGCCGCAGACCGCGCCCGTTCCGGCGACCGCCCCCCCGCCTGTGACCGAGGTGATCGCGATGACCAGGTTGAAGCTCGGAGTCGCACTTCCGGACGTGATGAAGCTGGTGCAGGAAGAGGTGCGGGTGGCCGTTCAGCTTTATCTCGATGGGAAGATCGATCAGTGGTACACGAGAGGTGATGGCAAAGGAGCTGTCCTCATCCTGCGATGCAGGACCGGCAGACGAAGCCAAGGCGGTCCTCGCAGACCTGCCGCTGGTCAAGGCTGGATATCTCGATGTGGAGTACATTCCGGTGGCGCCATTTTCAGGATTGCGGAATTTGATAAGGCCACTTCCTGCATCGGATGGCGCCCCGCCACACTAGCATGCACCACCGATGGTGGCCTGGCGGCGTTACCTCTTCAGTGAGCGCCCAAAGGTGGAGAGCATAAGCGTCATGAACGAGAGGCCGCGGCGACTGTCTTCGTTGGTGGATCGCCTGAAAAGCTGCCACAGGCTGGGAGGCTTCTGCTCCTTCTGGTGCTCGTTGGTTGCGTTCGCCATTGCCTTCGAGATTTGATCGAGGACCTCGGGATCAAGCTCGGTCAGGATCTTCGCGGCGGTCAGCAGATTGCGAATGCCAGCGACGCCCTCGGGCTGACCGGCATAACGCGAGAGGGTCGTGATGATCGTGTCCTTGGAGGCGATCAGGCCATGCAAAATATCCAGCAATCCCTCGTCGTGGGCGGCTTCAAGCACGTCGTATGCGGCCAGCAAAGCTGCCGCGTGTTCGTCGGGGGCCTTCTCGAGACGCTTCTGAAGATCGGCCTTGAAGTCGACGGTAATGGGTTTGAACGCGATCGGTTTGGCCATGGAAGACTCCTTACAACGCTACGAGAAAACTAGACGGTAGTGGAGGTAATCTGAACGAGTTTGTCGCCGGGTGCTGTGCCGGGCAGATGATAGTCCGCACGCGCCCATTTGCGTTCGATCTCGAGTCCTGGCTGCGGGGTCCGCGTGCCGTAGCGGAAGTTTCCGCGCGGAAGCGGCGACTCGCCTTGCTCCGGCAGCAGGGTCATGCTCACTGCAGTCTCCTTGAACGCAGGCGTGTGGGTATTGCGATCGGTGAAGCTGCTGGTCAGCTTGTTCACCGGCTCTTCGACCGAATTCAGCGGCATATAGAGTTGCTTGCCGCGAACGCGCTCCGAGACGAGCACCTGCACTCGCACTTTGCCATGTGGCGAGGTCACCTGAACGTATCGCCCCGTGGTTACGCCTCGCTCTGCCGCCAACTCCGGCGAGACCTCCACCCAGTTTTTCGGCGTGATCTCCTTGATGCCGGCCGTGCGATAGGTCATGCTGCCCTGCTCGAAGTGTTCCAGCAGACGGCCATTGTTCAGGTGAAGATCATAGACAGCGCTTGTTTCCTCCGACGGCGGAATGTACTCGACCGGAAAAAACCGCGCCTTGCCATCCGGGAAGGGGAACTTCTCGGTGAACAGCAGCGGCGAGTCGGTGCCGTCCGCATGCACCGGCCACTGCAGGCTGTTGAAGCCCTCCAGCCGCTTGTAGCTCACGCCGGCAAACAGAGGAGTCAGCCGCGCTACCTCGTCCATGATCTCGGAGGGATGCGTGTAGTTCCAGTTGCCGCCCATGCGGTTGGCGATCAGTTGAATGATCTCCCAGTCCGCCTTCGACTCGCCCAGCGGCTCGATCGCCTTGTAGATGCGCTGGATGCGACGCTCGGTACTGGTGAAGGTGCCCTCTTTTTCAAGTGACGGGCAGGCAGGCAGCACCAGGTCGGCGTAAGCCGCCGTCTCGGAGAAGTTGATGTCCTGCACAATGAGGAACTCGACCTTCTCCAGCGCCTCGGCCACGTAGTTTGCGTTCGAGTCGGAGGTAATCGTGTCCTCGCCCTTGATATACAGCGACTTGATGGGCCCTTCCAGAATGGCGTCGAGCATCTGGTGATTGTCTTTGCCCACGCTGGTGGGCAGCGTTACGCCCCAGTCTGCTTCAAACTTCGCTCGGACCTCAGTGTCGTCCACCTTCTGGTAGCCGGAGTAGACGTTCGGCATCGAGCCAAAGTCGCTGGCGCCCTGTACATTGTTATGCCCGCGCAGAGGATAGGCGCCCGCGCCGGGCCGCATGTAGTTGCCCGTGACCAACAGCAGATTGGAGAGTGACGTCGCCGTGTCGGAGCCGCCGCAATGCTGCGTTACGCCCATCGCAAACAGAATGCAGACGCCGTCAGCCGCTGCGATCTCATGCGCCACCTTCGTCAACGTGCTCGCCGGAACGCCCGTCACCTTCTCTGCATATTCGAGCGTGAACGGCTCGAGCGATTTCTTATATTCGTCGAAGTGATTGACCCACTGGTTGATGAAGTCCATCTTCGCGAGCCCGCTGTCGATGATGTACTTCGCGATGGCGCACATCCACACTGCATCGGTTGAAGGGTTCGGCTGAAAGAAGATATCGGCGCGCTCGGCCATCTCGTTCTTGCGCAGGTCCGCAACAATCAACCGCTGGCCCCGATGCTTATGCGATCGCTTGATGCGCGTCGCGAGCACCGGATGGTTCTCCGCCGGGTTTGCCCCGACGATGATTACCAGGCCCGCTTTCTCGATGTCCGAGATCGAGCCCGAGTCTCCACCGTAGCCCACAGTGCGCTGCAGCCCCATTGTCGCGGGGTTCTGGCAGTAGCGGGCGCAGTTGTCGACATTGTTTGTGCCAATTACCGCGCGCGAAAGTTTCTGCATCAGAAAGCTCTCTTCATTTGTGCACTTCGATGAGGCAATAAACGCCAGCGCGTCGGGGCCGTGTTCGTTCCGGATGCGTTTGAACGTCTGCTCGATGATGTCGAGCGCCTCCTCCCATTCGATCTCGCGATAACCCTCACCATCGCGCAGCAACGGCTTCACCAGCCGGTCGTCGGAGTTGATGTGTCCCCACGCAAACTTGCCCTTCACGCACGTCGAAATGCCGTTGGCCGGCCCGTGCGATGGCTCGATCTTCAGAATGTGCCGGTCGCGCGTCCAAACCTCGAAGCTGCATCCGACCGCGCAGTAAGTGCAGACGGTCTTGGTGCGCTTGGTGCGCTTAGTGCGCATCTCAGACTCCATCTCAGAGAGCGCGAGGATCGGCCCATAGCCAATTGGTGGCTCGATGCCCTTGACGACCTCGATCATATTGTTCAGCGCGTCTTGCGGGGCGTCAGTCAGGTAGCCTGCCTCGCCAAGCATCGACTTCTCCATCAGCGCATTGCATGGGCACACCGTTACACAATGCCCGCAGGAGACGCAGCTCGAACCGTCGATCTTCGTGCCGCCGTCCCACAGCACGCGCGGATGGTCGCTCTCCCAATCGATAGACAGCGTCTCATTCACCTGCACGTTCTGGCACGACTCCACGCATCGCCCGCACAGTATGCACTGGTCCGGATCGTAGCGGTAGAACGGGTTCGACATGTCCTTCTCATACGGCTTCGGCGAATAGGGTCGCGACTGGTGCTTTACCTCCAGCTCCTTCGTCGTGTTGTGGATCGTGCAGTTCCCATTGTTGTTGTCGCACACCGTGCAGTACAGCATATGGTTCTGCAGGATGCGGTCGAACGCCTCGCGCTGGGCGATGTCCACGGCCTCGCCGGCGGTCTCCACCTTCATGCCTGCGACGACTTTGGTCGCACAGGCGCGCACGAGTTCGCCATTGACCTTGACGATGCAGGTGTCACAACTCTGGATCGGCCCCATCTGCGGCACATAGCAAACCTGCGGTACGGCCTTCTGCGCGTGCACCGCTGTTCGCTGGTTCAAAAGATCGATCAGCAACTCGCCCGCACGGCCCGGGACCTCGAGTCCGTCAATGGTCAGCTGCGTATTTGGTGTGTGGTCGACGGGAGTGTTCAGCAGCGATTTCGTAATGGCCATAATTTGTCCAATTCATAGACGCCCAAGCAAGAGCTGGTGCTGTTCTACGCACTCTGCTCCATCCACATTACACCGGATTCGCATTAACAAAGTCTTCCCTAGAAGATGCATCCGAAAGGGGTTCAAATGCATCCAACTCGGCCGTCTAACGTGGTTTCGGCCCTAAGATGCAAGCATTTTGACTATTGCGAAGTCAGCGTTCGGCCCCACGACGGCGGTCTCTCGAAAGAATCTGCTCCGCGGCCCTAAGCCCGGAACGCATCGCAGCGTGTACAGTCCCCCAGTGCCCTGTGATGTCGGTGTGCTCACCTGCGAAGAAGAGCGTGTCTTCGACAGGCCCTGTCATCTCTCTTGGAGCGTCCAGGCCGTCCGCCGCCACGTAGCTGTATGCGCCAAGCGTATGCCTGTCATGTTGCCAATCGTGCGAGTAGCAGCCTTGCAGCCATCCGCGAATCTGGTCTTCGCCGATGCTGAACATCTTGGCCAGCGCAGAGCAGGCGGTTCGACCAAGAGCTTTCTCATCCATGGCCGCCGACGCAGCCGAACGCGGCTCACCCACCCACCCTGTAATTGTGTTGCTCGGTTCTGGATGGGGCGTCCACCACACCGGCGGCATCTCCGAAAACGCAAAGAGAAAGCCCAGTTCGCGAAGCGCTGGCTCTGGCGGCAGGCTCTCCCAGAACCTGTGCGTAAATAGCAGCGTAAAGCGGCGGGCCTGTCCCATACGCAAGCGTCCCGCCGCGTCCAGAACGGAGCCAGGCCGCGGTGAGATCGTTACGCTGCCACCTTGCAGCACACCCAGTGGCAGAGTGATGACGACTTGCGCCGCAGCAAAGCTGCCCGCACTGGTCACTACCTCTGCTCGACCCCGCTTCCATCGGATCTCCTTCACCGTCGTTCCGGTCAGCACTCTGCCGCCAAGCTCGACGGTCCGTCGCGCGAGGTAAGCCGGAAGCTGGTCGTAGCCACCGCGCAGCCCGTAGTTGTGATCGCTTCCAATCGAATCCTCCGCCTTCTGCTGCGCGCCTAAAGACGCCGCGCTCACCTCACGATGATCGGCGGCGTTGAAGCCTTCGACGTACCCGATCATCGGACCACGCTCCTCCATCGGCGTCTGTTCACGATCCAGATACTCGGCGAAGGTCATATCCGGCCCGTCAAAGTTCTCCAGCTTCTCTAGCGGTTCGAAGACAGCACTCATCTCTCCGCCACAATCACTCAGCGCGCCGTCCTCGAAGCAGAGTTGTCTCCCGCCGCGTTCATATGTCTCAAGCCCCGCCTCTTCGATCAGCGCCCAAAGCTCCGGTGGCCTGCCGTGGATGAACTCCGCGCCCAGCTCGATCGCCTCAGTGCCCACATGCCGCGTCCAGATGCGACCGCCGATGCGGTCCTGCGCCTCCAGCGACCAGTACCTTCAGCCCGGCCTCCGCCAGCGCCCGCGCCGCAGTTAACCCGGCCATCCCTGCGCCAACTACGACAACATCGTGAGTGACCTCTATCATCAGCCGTTAGATGCGTGCTCAGTGTGTTCCGCTGCCGCCATGCTGCCCTTGCTCCAGGTCGCGTAGGCATCGAGCGCCTGCTGCGGCTCCGCGCTATACCACGCATATCCGTTGCGCCGCTCCAGCGACAGCTCGCTCACGTCGTCGTGGATGGTCTTGTCGCGATCCCCAAAGACAGGTAGTCCCGTGCTGATGCTGTAATAGCGCGCCCAGATCGGTCCCGCACCAGCCTTCGCCTCGAGGTGCCGTCCACCAGGAGTGCCGCGTCCTCCGACCCACTCCTGCCCGTTGATCGCCGCGTCCTTCAGCCACGTCATGCCCGCGTTAACCGCTGCAATCACCGCAGGCGACGGATGCGGCAGCTGCATCAGATAAAGCAAAACGTCCGCGCTCTCTCCCGACGACAGGGCCGCCGGCTCATAGTTCCGTCCAGCGACTGGCGCCAGTGTCAGGGCATCATGCTGTTGCGCCCATACGGTGCGTCGTCCCTTCACCACCACCTGCGTCGTGAGAATGCACTCAAGCGCGTGGGCAGCACTCGCCGCCGCTTGCCTTCGCAGCTCTACGGGGACAAACGTATAGTTGCCTGCACCCTCAGCAACCGCGGTAAGCGTCTCCGCTGACTCTGTCACAGCATTGTCATTAAACGTGATCGCGTCGTGATACCCACCTTCCAGCGGCCACACCTGCGGCCACCCGCCGTTCGGAAACTGTGCCGCCAGCAGATACCGTATGCCGCGCAAAAAGCTGGCCCTGTAAGCCTCGCCGGCAGCGCCCGGCGTCGCGCCTGAGACCAGAGCGAGGAAATGCAGCTCCGTGTTGGTCGCGTCGTTGTCGAGCGTCCCCACATAGTTCCAGTGCGGGTCCTTGGGAGCGTCGAAGTCGTCTTCGCTTGGATGCTTCGACAGATTGTCCGTCGTGAAACTCTGTCCCGGCACGCGCACGGAGCCACTCATGTCGAGGTTCTTGCTCCATCCTCCAGCTGGCGTCTGAAAGCTGACGATTACGTCCGCGACATGCCGTGCCTCAGGCGATCCATACCAGGCCGCGTCGCGGTTCAGCGGCATCGTCCGCGCGCTGAAGCCTTCCTTCGGAATCGGAGATTCAGGCACTCCAGCCGTTCGCTCGGCAGCAAGCGTGGCACGGTCGATCTGCATCTGCTTTTGCGACCGTTCGAGATAGGCCAACCAAACGGCGCAGTCCTTCGCTGGCAGCGCCGCGATCCGTGCGGCTGTGATGGACTCGGCCGCCTTGCTCGTACCGATCACCGCTGAAGATAGAGGTGAGGTGATGAAGAGGCCCAGGAGAAGAAAACGTGCGCAAAGATGAAGTGGCATAAGTAGGGAATCCTACATTGTTCGACGTAGCGGTGGATCGCAAAGACGCAGCGGCGACCGCAGCACATCCGGCCCCGCCGCTCTTCAGAAGACGGCCCGCCAAATCGTCCTCGCACGATTGCCAGACCATCCTCCGTCGTCGTAATCCGGCCCTCAAGCTGAGCGTCCTCTGCGGCCTCCAGCATCGCCTTGAACTCGGGCCCGGGCCGAAACCCTGCGTCGATCAGGTCCCTCCCAGTCACCAACAGCTTCGGTCGCATGGTCTCCACCGGAGTCGCCTCCAGCCGCTCCTTCGCAAATTCATACAGGCGAAGATCGCCATGCGCCGAACTCACATCCATCCAATGCAGCGCCAGGTGCTCGTCAAATTTTGGCAGCCGCAGAAACCGCTTCAGCGTCGACTCCCGCATCTGCAGGATGTCGCCGAAGCGCATGTGGTTCTTCACCAGCGCGACGATCTGCTCTGTGTCCTCGTTCGAAAACCGCAGCCGCCCAAGGACCGTCCTCGGCGATCCGCACCCCAACCTCGACATGCCCATCAAAGCGAATGCGGTCGCCCTTCTTCTTCGGATCAGGCGGTCGAAACGTCGCGGGCTTTCCGATGTCGTGCAGCAGCGCGCCCCACGCGAGCGTAGCCGACACGCCCGGCTTGAGCTTTTCGAGCAGCAGCATCGTATGCACCCACACATCGCCCTCGGGATGGAACTGTGGCGGCTGCTCCACTCCATGCATCTTCACGACCTCGGGCAGCACCTGCGCCAGCAAGCCCGTCGCATCGAGCAATTCAAACGCCCGTCGCGCGTGTCCCTCGGTCAACATCAGTGTCAGCTCATCGCGAATCCGCTCCGAACTCACCTGCCCAATCTCCGGGGCAGCCACGCGAATCGCCGCCATTGTCCGCGGCTCGATCTCAAACTCCAGCCGCGATGCAAACCGCACCCCACGCAGCATGCGTAGCTTGTCCTCTGCAAATCGCAGCGCAGGGTCTCCAATGGCGCGCAGAACGCCGTTCGTCAAGTCCTCGCGACCGTTCACATAATCGAGCGTTGCGGCCGCTGCATCTCCTGTCTCCTCAAAGACCACAGGATCGAGCAGCATCCCATTGATGGTGAAGTCGCGTCGCAACACGTCCTCGCGCGCATCAGTCGAAAATTGCACCGCATCCGGCCGTCTCCCGTCGCTATACGCTCCATCATGTCGAAACGTCGCTACCTCAGTAGCGATCTCGCCGCCATCTCCATCAGCACTACAAACCAGCACCACGCCGAAGTGCGCTCCAACCGAATAAGTCTTCGCAAACATCTCCATCACAACATCCGGAGTTGCGCTCGTAGCCACATCGAAGTCCTTCGGGTTCACTCCAAGCAGCAGATCGCGCACACACCCGCCCGCGAAGTAAGCCTGATGGCCAGCGGCCCGCAGCGCAATCGCTATCTCTCGCGCCGCTCTGTACCTCGGGTTGTCGATGCCTCGATCCATGACGTCTACCCTATGATAGAGAGATGCGCGAAAGCAGCGGAACCGGCCTGATTCTCGGCATCGAAAGCTCCTGTGACGAGACCGCAGCCGCCGTCGTCCGTTCCGGCACCACCGCGCTCTCAAACGTCGTCGCCTCGCAGATGTCCCTCCACGCCAACTACGGCGGCGTCGTCCCCGAACTCGCGTCCCGCGAACACCTCCGCAACATCGTACCTGTCGTCCGCGAGGCGATGTCCCGCGCCAGCGCTGCAGCCGGACATCCAGTCACCTTCGCCGACCTCGACGCCGTCGCCGTCACCGAAGGCCCGGGCCTCGCAGGTGCATTGCTCGTCGGCATCACCTACGCCAAGGCCCTCACCTTCGGCCTCGACAAGCCGCTGATCTCGGTCAACCACCTCGAAGGCCACATCCACGCCGTCCTGATGGAGGCGCGCGAGCGCAGCGAAGCCCCGATGGAACTCCCGCTCCTGGCCCTCGTCGTCTCCGGCGGCCACACGCACCTGTACCTCGCCAAACAGCAGGGAAGCGACAGCACCTGGACCTATCGCAACGTAGGCCGCACGGTCGACGACGCAGCCGGCGAAGCCTACGACAAGGTCGCCAAGCTGCTCGGCCTCGGCTACCCCGGCGGCCCCTGGATCGATGCCCTCGCCCCCCACGGCAACCCTCGCGCCGTCCCCTTCACCTTCGCCGAGATCAAACACCGGAGCCCGCGCCCAGGCGTCACCAATAAAAAGGCCCCCACCAGCACCGAAGGCCCGCACTTCGACTTCTCCTTCAGCGGCATCAAGACCGCCGGTCCTGCGCTACGTCGACACCCATCACCTCCGCGCGAGCATCGAAGGCCGCCGCGCAGCACTCGCCGCCGATCCCTCGATAACACCGAAAAATGCGGCCGATCTGTGCGACCAACAGACCCTCGACCTCATCGCCTCCTTCCAATACGCCGTTGTCGGCAACCTGCAGCGTCAGACCTTCGCTGCCGCCGAAGCGCTCGGTGCTCACAGCATCGTCGTCTCCGGCGGAGTCGCCGCCAACAGCGAACTTCGCCGCCGCTTTCAGGCCGAAGCCGACCGTCGCGGCCTCCCCATCGCCTTTCCTTCGCTCGCCCTCTCAACCGACAACGCCGCCATGATCGCCGCTGCCGCATGGCCCAAGCTCGTCGCCCGGGACTTCGCCGCAGAAGACCTCGGCGCGACCCCGCAGCTCCGCCTTGGACAGCAGTAGCCCCACGCCGACAAATCGGGCCCATATATCAGCTAAAATCATCAGGGAACCTCAAGCGAGAGCAGTCTGCACCGCGCCACGCGCCCGGCTGCGGCAGGAACAGAAGACACGTGGCAACCATCGAACTCTTCAACACTCTTGGCGGAAAGATTGAAACCCTCGCCCCTGTCGGCGCACCTGCACTGCGCATGTACTGCTGCGGCCCCACCGTCTACGACTACGGCCACATCGGCAACTTCCGCACCTTTCTCCACGTCGACGTCCTCCGCCGCTTCGTCCGCCAGCAGGGAATTCCCGTCAACCACGTGATGAACATCACCGACGTCGACGACAAGATCATCCGCAACGCCGCCGCCGCCGGTCTCCCCATCGCCCAGTACACCGCCCGCTACGAGCGCGCCTTCTTCGAGGACCTCGACGCCCTCAACATCGAGCACCCCGAGCACTTCTCTCGCGCTACCGGCTGCATTCCGGAGATGGTCTCGCTCATCGAAAAGCTCGCCGCCAAAGACATCGCCTACCAGACCGAGGACGGCTCCTGGTACTTCCGCATCGCGCGCTTCCCCGAGTACGGCAAGCTCTCCAAGAAAGACTTCGACGGCATCGAAGACGGCGCCCGCGTCGACGTCGACGAGTACGAGAAGGACGCCGCGCGCGACTTCGCCCTCTGGAAGGCCGTAAAACCCGGCGAACAGTTCTGGGAGACCCCACTCGGCAAGGGCCGCCCCGGCTGGCACATCGAGTGCTCCGCGATGGCAACGAAACTCCTCGGCGACGACATCGACCTCCACGCCGGCGGCGAAGACCTCATGTTCCCGCACCACGAGAACGAGATCGCCCAGTCCGAATCCGCCAGCGGCAAGCCCTTCGTCCGCCACTGGATGCACGTGCGCTTCCTCCTGGTCGAAGGCAGGAAGATGTCGAAGTCCGAGGGCAACTTCTACACCCTCCGCGACCTTCTGCTCAAGGGCTATCGCGCCTCTGCCATTCGCTTCCTGCTCATCTCCGTGCCCTACCGGAACCAGATGAACTTCACCTTCGACAGCCTCACGGAGTCGACCAACGCCGTCGACCGCCTGCGTACCTTCCAACAGCGCATGTTGAAGGGCGGCTTCCCCGAAGGTCTGGATCCAGACATCGCCGCCGCGACCGCCAAGGCCGAGCACGACTACACCGCCGCGCTCGCTAACGACCTGAACACGGCGGAGGCCCGCGCCGCCATCTTCGATCTCGTCCGCGCCGCCAACTCCGCCGCCGATGCGGGCACACTTCGCGCCGAAAACGTCGCGCAGATCCTCAAGGTCTTCGCTCTCTTCGACGCAGTGTTCGCAGTACTCGAAGATAAAGACGCGGCCATTACCCGCGCCGCGCTAGCCTGGGCCGAAGCCGAAGGCCGCCTCAACGAGGCCGACCCCGCACTCGTCGCGACTCTTTCGCTCTCCGACGCTGACATCGATGCTCTCGTCGCCGAACGCACCCAGGCCAAGAAGGCCCGAAACTTCGCCCGCGCCGACGCCATCCGCAACGAACTTCTCGCCAAAGGCATCCTAATAGAGGACTCGAAAGATGGCGTGCGCTGGAAACGCAAGTAAATGACCCTCTCTCTCAGAACTCGCAACGTAGCCGTGTTCGTCGTTGCCGCAGCGCTCTCTTTTACCGCCAAGGCCCAGGTACCTGC
Organism: uncultured Acidobacteriaceae bacterium; assembly: GCA_963774835.1. GTDB lineage: Bacteria > Acidobacteriota > Terriglobia > Terriglobales > Acidobacteriaceae > Edaphobacter. Next base: position 489,989 of record CAVZGS010000005.1, on the reverse strand, counting down.
CCCTAATACCACCGAATGGGAGAACGAAGCCCTCAAGCTGCGCCTCTTCTACCCCTCCGACCTCGTAAAAGGCGATTCCGCGCAGATCATGCACGACGGCCACATCACCCTCTTCGGCATCTCCGGCGCGTCAGACCCGAAGCTCGCCGAAGCGACCAACTGTCTTCGCCCTGCCCTTCTGCTGGAGGCACCCAGGGACTCAACGAATACCGCGACCATCTTGCTTGCCGAACTCGACGTCGACTGCCTCACCCCCGAACAGCAGAACAAGGCCACCAACCTCCTTGCCGACATGGCCGAGATCGTCAATAAGGTTCCCGGCATGAAGTCGAACGCCCAGCCCGCCACCTACACCATTGGCTGGCAGAAGGTCCACATGGCCGCTGCTCAAGGTCAGCCACAAGGCCAGCCCCAAACGCCAAATTCGCAGCTGTACACCATGGGCATCTCCACCAACTGGAACAGCCATCTTCTCGTCTGGTACTTCTCGTCGAACAGCGTCGGCACCCTCAACCGCATCACCAAGACTACGGTCCGCTTCGGACGCGACCAGGCCGCACCGCTCTACCCGCTCACCATCGGCAACGCAACACCCTAGCAGCGCGAAACTGGGCCAGGTCCTACAGCGTCGTAAGATGCACGCTGCCGTCGCTGGTATGGATCGTCAACAAGGGGCCGCCGCCGTTGAACTTCCCGCGAATATTGTGCCCGGAGTTACCCTTCGAGTTGAATCCCTCAACCACCAGCGGAAGTGTGCTCTGAATGCTTCCATCGCTGGTGCTGACGGCGAGCTCCGCCGGAAATCCCTTTGGCAATCGCAGCGTCACGCTTCCATCGCTGCTCTCGATTCGGGAGTCGGAGCTGAGGTGCGAACCGTCGGCGAGTTCAACCGTAATCGAACCGTCACTGCTGTGCAACTGCAGCGTGGTGAAGGACCCGGCGATCTCCTGATTGCCATCGGAGCTCCGCGCCTCCAGGGCCCCACCGCCGTTTCGAACGCGGAGATGGCCGTCACTGGAGTGCAGCTTCAAGTTCCCCGATATCCCGTTCAACTCCTGGCTGCCGTCGCTGGTATGGATGGTGAGGTCGCCGTGCAGGTCCGAGGCCGTCAGGTTTCCATCAGCGCATCTCGCGTCGAGGGTGAGGTTCGCCGGCGCTTCAACATCCACCCGCACGGAAGAGGAATGCAGGTTGATATGGACGCCCATGTGTGGCTTCTCTTTGAGAGAGAAGTGGACAGTGTTGCCGCTCTGGCTCTCTTCAAGCGTGTATCGCGAAAGACTTGTGTTCTCCGCGGTGACATGGACATGGATCGCCTGACAGCTGCCGCAGGAGTGGATGTTGAGATGGCTGTCGTCGGTGGTCAGGAAGAGCGACGGCTGCCCGGTGACAGGGTAGCTTTTGTCCCACGCGGTGTCGCTCTGCGCCGACGCCGCGGCCGCCGATAGAAGAAGTGTCGAAAGTGCCAGATTCAAGGCGATGGATCTCATGGGCATACCCTCTCGCAGTCATTTACGCGAGGAATGACAGGTTGGTTCCCATTATTTTGTGGGCCCTTTGTGGCATCGGGAATCCAGTTCGGCCCAATAAACTCCCGCAGCCTCTCCGGCGTCGCCCACGACGCTGCACCGGCAAACCGCTTCACCCACTCCTCACCCTCGCCGATCTTCACGCGGGTCCGGAGTAAACTCCGGCGAAAGCGTATTCACCATCAGCGCAAAGCTAACGCCCTCATGCAGCTTCAGCGCCTTCCAGCACCCACCGGGCACCGCGACCACCGGCCTCTGCCCTGCGGCATAATCAAACCCCAGCGTCACCTTTTCCACCAGTCCACCCGGATGAAAGATGAAGTAGTCGACTGGGCCACCCTCCACCAGGATGTGCGTATCGTCCGGCGCCAGCCAATGCAGATAGTTGATCGGCCGCTCGCGTGTCAGCATGTAGTAGTTCTGGCTCTGCACCGCCAGCATTCGTCCGCCGACGTTCACCTTCTGCGCCGAAACCCCAATGACTCCCAGATACCCCGACTCCTTCGGCAACACCGTCAACTTAAGCGTGCGGATCAACTCCTTCGCCCGAGCGTCCGTCGCAGCCGGAGTCGCCGCATACAGCGAACTCAGCGCAACCATCCCAAGCATGGCGATCAAGAGTCGTCTCATGCCCGCAGACTATCAGAAGACCCCGGGACCCTAAGCCTGCTGCCTCTCCGCCAGGTCTTCGTCGACGACATTCGGCCCGCCGCCCTTCATCTTCGAACTCGTCACCAGAAACACCGCCAGCAGCGTCGCACCCATCCCAACGTACTCCACCGCAACAAAGCGCTCGCCGAGGAAGATCGCGCCCAGGATGACCGCGATCACCGGGTTGACATACGCATATGTCGCCACCTTCGACACCGCCACGTTAATGATAGCCGCCTGACACCACCATCAAGCCTACGTTGAACAGACCGCCGAAGACCATCTGCCACCCAGCCGACGCGGCTCCGCTAATGCGAAACGTTGACCGCCGCGAGATCACCGACGCTGCCGTCCAGCACAGCGTGCCTGCCAGGGTAATGGCCACCGCGACGATCTCTCTTGAGTCGCTCTGTGTCCCGTGGCGTAGTTCCGGCCAAACCAAAAACACCATCCCTGCAAATCCAATGACAATCCCGATCCATCCCTGCACCGCCAGCCCTTCGCCCCCGGCAGGGACGCCTCGATCAGCGCCGCAAACAGTGAAATCGAGGCCACCAGCAGCGCAGCCAGGCCACTCGGAATGTACTGCTCGGCCCAAAGCACCGCAGTGTTGCCGCAGCCCAGCATCAGTACTCCGATACTCGCGAGTCTTCCCATCTCAGGCCAGGTCGGCCAGATCTTCAGACGTAGGATCGCGCCTGCTCCCAGCAGGATCGGCGCGGCAATCAGACAACGCGCGCAGCCGAGCATGAACGGCGGCATCACCTCCACGCCAAGGCGCATCGCCAGGTAAGTCCCTCCCCAGAAGAGATAAACGCAACAAAAAGAAAGCAGAATCCATGTGCGATTCGAAGAGGAGGTGGGTGGCATCATGCCATGGTAACTTGCCTTCCAGGCCCGCCGCGACCCCATTTCAGGGCGTTTGCGGTGCTACGATAAGGAAATGGTACTTCGGTCCGCTGCCTCAATTCTCCTTGCCCTAGTCTGTGTGACTGCTCTGTCCCAAACTCCCGACCAACCCAATTCCAACGTCCCCAAGAGCTTCCACGATTCAGCTCTCAACGTCACCTATTTTTACCCCGGCCGCTTCATCCCGGATCCCGCCAGCACAGCACCGAGGCCCAGCACTGATGCAAACCCCAAGTGCGCTCGCTCAAACCTCTTCGCCAACTCGGTCACGCCGTCCGACACCTCGTCCTTCGTACTCTCCACCATCGACAACACCTGCCCCAATGTTCTGCGCGGAGCGACCCTCCTCGGTCCCTTCGTCCGCGAACAGGTCCTCCGCCAGCTCAAGCAGTACGGCGAACCCACCGTCACTCAGGAGCCAACGGCCTACACCATCGACGGCCATCCCGCCGCCATCGTCCTAGCCTCGGTCCCTATGCCCCCGGTCAAGGGCAAAATTCCGACGACTACCTACGCCGCCAAGGCCTGCGTGCTCGGCAACATTCCCGTTAAGCCGAAGAAAAGGTCCGACCCTGTCGAACCGACCCGCCACGTCCTCTGCTTCGACTTCACCACGGAACACAGCGACCTCTATACCTTGATGTTTGCCTTTTCCATGCGGTTCGACAACGACGCTCCCTTGCCAATGGTGCCCCGGCAGCGTTATCCGGTAGTAAGCCGGTGCAGTCAGCCTCGAGATGATTGCGATGCATCCTGAATCGAACCTCACCCCGGCGCTCGGTGACGTCCTCGAGGACCTCAAAACCCGCGAGCCGATCTTTCATCGCCCTGAGTTCGGCTCAACAAGGGCGGACTTCGAGAGCATGATGCACGCCGGCTTCTGGGAGATCGGCGCCTCCGGTCGTCGCTACTCCCGGGAATTCATTCTGGACGAACTCGAAAAACGCCACCGGCGTCCTCACGAAGACGTCTGGGAGACGAACGATTTTCATTGCCGATCTTTGGCACCCGACGTTTATCTCCTGACCTACACATTGATTCAAAACAAGATACGCAAGACCCGTCGCTCGACCATCTGGCAGCGAACGGAAGTGGGATGGAAGATCATGTTCCACCAGGGAACGATCGTCGAAGACTAGTGATTGATGTCGGCGCCCTAAGGTATACTCAGCGGCAAAGGCAGAAGGGCCGATGAAATTCCCCATGATCGCCAAAGCCCGTACGCACCGCATTGCCGGCCCGCAGTGCCGCTCCAAAAGGCACCAGATGCCGCGTCGGCATCTCCGCGTTCTCCCCAGCCTCACGCGACCTAGTCTCTTCGCCGGCGACTAGTTCGCAATTCCCTCCAGCCGGCGAAGTCCTGCCACCAGCGCAAACCGTTCCCTCCGCTAACCGCGAGGCCGTACTCCCATATTCGGGCACGGCAGCAACGAACGGCCTTCCAACGCACCGCTGACCAAAGGAGAGACGCCAATGAGCACCCTGACCCAGGACTCCACCCAGAGCTACACCCGCACCGCGAACTACGCACAATTCGGACCCAAACTCAAGACCACCCTCCCCGGCCCCAACGCCCGGAAGGTCGTCGCCGACGATGAGCGCCTCGTCTCCCCCAGCTACACCCGCAGCTACCCCATGGTGGCAAAGTCGGGCCGTGGCATCCGCGTCACCGATGTCGACGGCAACGAGTTCCTCGACTTCGCCGCCGGTATCGCGGTCAACTCCACCGGCCACTGTCATCCCGAAGTAGTCAAGGCGATCCAGGACCAGGCCGCCCAACTCATCCACATGTCCGGCACCGACTTCTACTACGAGCACATGATCAAGCTGGCCGAGCGCCTCTCCGCCATCGCCCCCATGCCCGGCCCGCACCGCTTCTACTACGGCAACTCCGGCGCCGAGGCGGTCGAGTGCGCAATGAAGCTCGCCCGTTACCACACCGGCCGCCAGAACATCATCAGCTTCTTCGGCGGCTTCCACGGCCGCACCATGGGCGCCCTCTCGCTCACCGGCTCGAAACCCCAGCAGAAGCGCCGCTTCGCCCCCTTCGTCCCTGGCGTCACTCATGTCCGTTACCCCTACACGTATCGCGGTACCACCGGCGGCCCCGCCGAGCAGGAGGCCTTCGCACTCAACTGTGCCCGCTACATCGAGGACCGCCTCTTCAAGACCATCCTCCCGCCCGAAGAGGTAGCCGCCATCATCCTCGAGCCCATCCAGGGAGAAGGCGGATACGTCGTAGCGCCCGACAACTTCCTTCAGGAGCTTCGCCGCATCTGCGACCGTCACGGCATCCTCCTAATCGCCGACGAGGTCCAGTCCGGCATGGGACGAACAGGGAAGTGGTGGGCCATCGAGCACTCCGGCGTCCAGCCCGACATGGTCTGCATCGCCAAAGGCATCGCGTCCGGCATGCCTCTTGGCATCTGCATGACGAAGGCCGACATCATGGACTGGGTCCCCGGCTCTCACGCCAGCACCTTCGGCGGCAACCCCATCTGCATCGCCGCCGCCCTCGCCACCATGGACGTCCTCGAGCGCGAAGGCCTCAAGAACGCCGCCACCGTAGGCGAAAAGGCGCTCGAACGCCTCCGCCCCTGGGTCGCCAAATACCCCACCGTAGGCGAGGTCCGCGGCCGAGGCCTCATGATCGGTATTGAGATCGTCAAAGACCAGCAGTCCCGCACTCCCGCAGGCCCCATGCGTGACAAGATCGTCGAGCTGGCCTTCGAGCGTGGCCTGCTCGTCCTCGGCTGCGGCGAAACCAGCGTCCGCCTCTGCCCACCCCTCATCGTCAACCAGCAAGAGGTCGACATAGCCCTCGACATCCTCGAGGAGTGCATCCAACTCGCCGCAAAATGACCTCGGCGCCACAAGAGGGCCGGCTTCGGCCCATACAGCCGACGCCGGCTCTTCGTCGATCGAGTTGATACAACCACACGCGGATCCAACGGGCACGCCGATCGAAGATCCGACCGGATCAGGGTGGCAACAAACCGAAAACCGCCACTCCGTTCTGGGTGCCGACATACACCTTGCCATTCACCACCATCGGGGTAATGAACTTATTCCCATTGCCGAAGGTATCGCGCCCGCTCGCAGCCTGGGTGCTGTTATAGAGTTCATGCGCCAGATTAGTCGGGTCGTAGGCGTGCAGAATACCTAGGTTGCCCAGGTAGGAGTCCAACGCCCACACGATTCCGTTTTGCGTGCCGTTGGCCGAGATCGAGGGCGTTGGGCCGGGGTGCTGGAACTTTGTCGGTGACACGCTCGACGGACTGGTCGCCATCAGCGCGTTGGTCAGTGGAAAGGCCTTCAAGGAGTCTCCGTCGGCCGCATAGTAAAGCACACCATTGAAGTAGGCAGGAGAAGAATAGACAAGGCCCGCCATCACGCCGGTAAGCTGCTGATAGATGTTGCTGTCCATCGGATTCGTGGCGGGATTGAATTTGCCGAGGTTGTCTCGGTCGGCAAGATAGATGTTCTTGTCCTTGCCCGCGCCTACGATCAGGTGATCGGCACGATTCCGTTCGCATCGGTCTGGTCCGGAAGCAGCAGCGGCCCGCCCGATCCAAGATCAAGCGTCCTCGCCCGATTCCGATTCTCCGTTGTACATCTCGAAGTAATCCGCCACGGCAAACTTGCCGCTCGTCGACAGCTTGACCATGGCATTGCCATAGTCGCCCTTCGTGGGGAACCCGTTGATATCCAGAGCAGTGTCGAAGGTGCCGTTGGCATCGAGAAGGTAGATGAATCCGTTGCTGTCGGCCGCGATTCCGCCCCCGCTCATCCAGATCGAGCCCTCGTGGCCGTTCGGCGTCAGGTTCAACAACTGCGTCTGCTGCAGCGTCGACTCACTGTACCCAATCACCCAGCCGGTGTAGAGTCCCGCATCGCAGTGCGATGTCCAGCCGGTGTAGATGTTCCCATTGAGGAGCAGCAGCGAAGCACGTTCGGCATACTGGGACGGATCGAAGACCACATTGCCGTTCTGGCTGTTGTCCCCCGTTCCGGGATAGGTTGCGGCGATCTCCGTTGGGCTGCCGCTGACCTCCGCGCCCGTAGTGACGTCGAGTGCGTGCAGACGCTGGTGATAATTTCCACTCGCGTCCTTGCTCATACCCACGGTAAAGAGGGTGCCGTTCGCCCCCTGCTTGCGATCGATGACTGGTGTCGAGGTAATTCCTATTTCGGGCGTAATCTGCGAACAACCGTGGTCATCGCTCGTGGTCTCACCGCTGCCGAGAATCGAGCTCTTCCAGAGCTGAGTGCCGGTGTCCGCATCGAAGGCATAGACACTGTCATGTTCGGTGGCGACGTACAGCACGTTGTGAAACTGGCCTCCGATAATGACATTGGCGAGAAAAAGTGGTTCGGCGTCGACCTTTCCATCGACCGTATCGAAGCCAATCTTGCCGAACTGGGTCGAATTCACATTGGTCGGAGTCAGAATTGTTTCATTCGCATTGAGCCCATCACGCGCGATGTCGTAGTGATACGTCATCACATCGGGTGCATTAGTCATCGGCGCGGCTTGCACCGTCAGAGCAAGCGTCGCGGTATGGGAGAGGTTGCCCGAGGTCCCCGTAAACGTGACGGTCGACGTTGCCGCAGGCGCTGTAAGCGCAGCCGTAAGTGTCGTGCTCTGCGCTGCGCCTAACGTCAGATTCAGCGTCGCAGGATTCGCCGTCACGCCTGCGGGCAGGCCGCCGATCGCAACCGCCACGCTACCGGTAAACGAATTAAGTGCCACAGCTGTAATGCTCACCAGCGGACCGGCAGCTCCCGCCATAGCGGTCAGCGATGCTGGCGACGTGGTCAAAGTGAAATCCGGTAACGAGCCAACCGCCACCGCAACCATAGTGGAGTGACTTAACGTTCCGGATGTTCCCGTGAAGGTCACCGTGAACGTCCCTGCCACAGCGCTCGTTGAGGCTGTCAAGGTGACGCTCTGCGCAGCCCCTGGAGTCAGAGTCATCGTCGCGGGATTTGCCGTCACGCCGGCAGGCAGACCAGTAATCGCGACGGCCACCGTCCCAGCAAACGAATTCAGCGCCGCTGCCGTAATGCTTAGCTGCGAACCGACAGCTCCGGGCGTGAGGGTCAATGTCGTCGGCGATACGGACAACGTAAAGTCCGGCGGTGGAACGGGCGCAGAGATGGTGGCTGTGACGGCAGCAGAATGACTAAGCGCTCCCGAAGTTCCCGTCAGCGTCACTGTGGCGCCGCCGGCCGTGGCACTCGCGCTGGCAGTCACAGTCACATTCTGAGCTGTCCCTGGAGTCAGGGTGAGCGTTGCCGGTTGCGCGGACACGCCCGCAGGCAATCCCGTAATCGTGACAGTCACCGTTCCCATAAAGCCATTGGCTGGTATGGCAGTCACGCTGATCTCCTGTCCCGTTCCACCCGGAACAAGGGTGATCGCGGCTGGCGTCGAGGTCAACGTAAAGTCGCCCTCTGCTGCACGCTTGGAACCTCCCCCGCCGCAAGCTATCAGAGTGAGGAGGAGGAGGAAGCCGGAACACCGGACCACAGTCTTCAATAAAACACTCATATCACCCCCGAGGTCGGCTTGCGGAATGTACATTAGCCTGTTTGGACGCAGTTAGCTATATGCGGATGAAGTTACAGCGCAAATCTTCCTCCAGTTGTCATGAAGTTGTCTCGAATGAGTCAAATATATCGGCCGGTATTATCGGCAGGTTTCGAACATCAATTCCCGCGTCTAAACTGTTGATCATTCGCTTATGACCACGTCGAACCACATCGTCCCGAGCAACAACCTCCGCAGGTTCGCCGGAGCTGTCGCGCTCGCCATTGCAATCAGCTGGGGTAGCTCCGTAAGCCAGGCCGCCCCGCAGCAACACACCGCCGCAATCCAGCCCGACGCCACCACCCCCCATCGCATTCGCCTCTACCTCAAGGACGGCAGCTACCAGATCGTCATGAGCTACCGCGTCGTCGGCTCCATCGTTCGCTATGTCAGCGCCGAGCGCGGTGGTGCAGAAGAGGAGATTCCCCTCTCACTCATCGACCTCGACGCCACTCACCGCTGGGAGAAGCAACACGCCCAACCCGGCCCAGTCGATCCGAACAACCCGCCGCCGCCTCCAGCCATCGACCCCGAGCTCCTGAAAGAAGAAGCTGAGCGCGCCGCCCTCACCCCCGAGGTCGCGAAAGACCTTCGCCTGCCAGAAGAGGACAGCACCCTCGCCCTCGACACCTACCGAGGCACACCCGAGCTCGTCCCCCTGGCCCAGACCGACAGCGACCTGAACCGCAACACCGGCCACAACCTGCTGAAGGCCGGTGTCAACCCGCTCTCTGCCGCACATCCCATCGTCACCCTCAAGGGCGAGGTCTCACCTATCCAGCTTCACGTCAAAGACCCCGTCCTCTACCTCCGTATCGGCGACGAGAGCGTCGGCAACACCGCCGGCACACCCCTCACCGTCGACACCCACGGCGCCACCAGCCGTGTCCCGAACGATCCCGACGGCGGTTCACCCAAAAGCCGTTACGTCATCGTCCGCGCCGATGTCCGCGTCGGCGCCCGTGTCATTGACAGCTTCCGAATTCCTCTCCTCGGTACCGGCCAGCACCAGGAGGACGTCGTCGAAACCACCACCGAACTCCTCCCCGGCGGACACTGGCTCAAGGTCACACCCAAAGGCCCCCTCGACTTCGGAGAGTTCGCCCTCATGGAGGTCATCTCCGACAAGATCGTCAACCTCAGCGTCTGGGACTTTGGCGTCCACCCGGTCTCGCCCGAAAATCGCGACACCATCAAGCCCGCGCCCCGTCGCGGGACCTCGCTCGAGCGTCACGGCCCCAGCTAAGCCATCAAAAATAAGAAACAGTGAAAAAAGGAAGCAAGAAAGAAAGCCCTCAGCCGCGTGGCAACGAGTCGCGCTCAAGAAACAACCCAACCGTTTGCCGCGGACCGCTGTCGGAGGCATTCTTCGCTGATTTTGAGACCGTCCCCCTGCCCGAGACGGCGACGCTGTCCCGGGTGATCTTGGCCTCATACATCATCGTGTCCGCCGCACGCAGAATCGTAGGCACCGTGCTGCCGTCCTCCGGATACGTCGCCAGTCCAAAGCTCCCGGACACGCTGAGCGAAAGTCCCGCACCTTCTAGAAATCGTGCCGCCCGGAGCTCCTCGCGCAGCGCCATCGTCGTTCCACTCGCCGCCGACTTTCCCATCCCCGGCAGCAGTGCCACAAACTCATCGCCACCATATCGGAACGCCGAGTTGTTCGGCCCCAGGCACCGTTTGAGCAGTCCGCCAATCTCCGCCAGCAGCCGGCTCCCGATCAAGTGTCCATGAGTGTCGTTGACCGACTTGAAGTGGTCCAAATCGACGAACATCAAACTAAATACCTGCCCCTGCGCCACCTGCTCATCAAGCAAGGTGTAAAGATGCCGCGCGTTGAACAGTCCGGTCACATCGTCCGTGATTGTCAGCTCCTGGATCAGCGTCATCGACCGCGCATTCTGGATCGCAATCGCCGCATAGTCGCACAGGATCCGCAGAAACGAGATCGAGTACTCCGACAGCAGGTCAAGCTTGCTGTTCAGCAGTTGGATTACACCCAGCGTCTTGTTTCCGGACCGTACCGGCACGCAGGCGATCGACTTGATCTTCAGGTCCGGATGCTTTAGAGCAAACGCCGACCAGTGAGGGTCCAGCGCCACGTCCGGTACCACCAGAGGATTGCCCGTCGACGCCACCCACCCTGCGACGCCCTCGCCCATCGGCACCCGCAACCCCTTCAGGCTCTCTGCGTTCTCTCCCACTGCAATCGCATAATAGAGTTCGTTCGCGATGTCATCCACCATCAGCATCGACCAACGCTCGGGCCCGAAGAACTGCGCCATCTTGTCCATAATGGCGCCCAGGATCTCTTCCAATTCCAGGCTCGAAGTCAACGCCCGTGCTACGTCATGGAACACCCGGAGGTGGTCCGATCTGGCGGCTTTCGATGACCTCAAATTGCCGTCTGTCTTTCAATTGCTGACCTCAGCCCAATAACATATCAGATATCAGTCAAATCTATCAGACGAACTCAAAACGACTAATCGCGTTCGCGATTTGCAAAGACAACATCGATCATCCGCCAATATGGACCATGTTGCGCGACGGCTTCTCAAACCCTGGTTCGCCGATGTGGTGCCGCGCCTCTTTGCGCATCACAGTCTTGCGAATATACGCAGCCAACTCCGCATCGGTTCCACCGCGCACCATCTCGCCATACAGATCATGGTCGCTCTGCGAGAACAGGCACGTGCGAATTTTTCCATCCGAGGTAAGACGCACCCGGCTGCAGTGTCCGCAAAAAGGCCGCGACACTGGCGCGATAATTCCGATCTCGCCCACTCCATCGTCGAACGTAAACCGCTTCGCAGTTTCGCTCGCCGCATGCGGCGCCAACTCCACCAGCGGACGATACGCATTCAACCGTTCCACAATCTCATCCATGGAAATAACGGTCTCTCTCTTCCAGCTGCGGTCCTCTTCGAGCGGCATCCACTCGATAAATCGAACGATCACACCCTCACTCCGCGAAAACTCCGCGAACTGTTCGATCTGTCCGTCGTTGAACCCGCGCAGCAGCACACAGTTCACCTTGATCGGCTCAAGCCCCACTGCCTTTGCCTTGCGAACTCCCGCCAGCACCTTGTCGAAGCTGCGCGGCACTCGCGTGATCGCCGCAAACGTCTTCGCATCCACCGCGTCCATGCTGACGGTCACACGATTCAGTCCCGCGTCCTTCAACTGCTGCGCAAGTCCGTCGAGCAAATGTCCATTTGTGGTCAAAGCAAGATCGAGAGGCGCTCCCGTATCGCCAACGTATGTCCCATCCGGCAAATAAGCGGTCCGCATCGCCGACAGCTCGCGCACCATCTCGACCAGTCCCGACCGCAGCAGCGGCTCCCCTCCGGTCAACCGGATCTTCTCCACTCCCAGTGAGACAAACGACCGCACCATCCGCATATAGTCTGCAATGGCCAGCTCGGTATACTCGGCGCCTTCGTTGCCCGTCCGGCAATAGACGCATTTGTAGTTGCAGCGGTCGGTCACCGACACCCGAAGGTCCGTAATGGCCCGGCCGAACTTGTCCCGCAGTCTGTCCGGCGTCAGCGAGGCCTCGTCTACCGGCTCAAGCACCGCCGTACTTCCATCGTCAAGGATCAGGGAGGACAAGGGCATCGTCGCCGCCATCTGCTTCATACCCATACTTATAAGATGAGATGCGTAGGCCAAAAAAGCGAATCAGGCCTGCAGGAACTCCAAGTATAGCTTTACTCTGCCAAAGGCCTTATGTTGTCTACACCACATAAGTGGTATAAAGCTCCACGCCGACCTCCTGATTGACAGTCTGCGCGACCGGCCCTGCCGCCGGATGAACCACAAGGGGTGTCGCACAGCCCACAAAATCGCTTCTCAGCCGGTTGCTCGGCTTAGTAGCTGATGAACTCGTTGCTGCCGCGCTTCAGCCGCACACCCGCAATGCCGAACACCAGCGAAAGCGTAAACATCGTCACGTTCCAATAAACCATCGGGTGCGTCCATCCCGGCGACAGCGTCCAGTCCTGTCCACTCCACAGCGTCACCAACGTCCCAATAATCAGAGTCTGAAAGCAGAGCACCAGATAGAGTTGGCCGCGACGCCTGCGCTTATCCAGCAGCTCTACCTGGTCTGGTGTCAGGTTGCGTTCTTCGATGGGAAGCAGTGTATTCGCCATGGCGTTCTGGTCTCCGCGTATCTCTAGTTCAAACGGCGACCGACAGGGAACATCGGCCGCACCCAGTGTACTAAATCACGACCGTCCCTGGCCAAACCGCGACGGCAAAAGTAGTCTTCCGCTCCTAAATAAACGCGACCGATTGGATACCAACCACATCAAAGCGCTTCCTGCAGCGGACGTTCTTGCACCCCATCGGGTCATCACGCCGAACCATATAGCTCTGCGCCTTGGCAAAACGCGCCCGGTCGCGGTCATCGGCCCCTCGCGGGAGCTGCGCCTTCTTCCTTCGCACCACCCAGTCGATCTGGTACTCCCCCTGCTGCCCACAGTGCGGACAGGTCATTACATGCGTTCGCTGCTCTGCCTTTTCATCAAAAAAATCGCGCTCTTCCATGCCACACCTCATCCGGTCGGCGGCCTGCTTGTGCCGGTCGCGTCCCCCTCTGCCATCCTGCCTGACTTCACCCCTCGCAGGCAAGAGTAATGCATAATCACGCATGGGCCCCAGGCCCGAAAAGGAACCCCGATGAGCAAGCCGAAGAAGCAGGTCTTCTCCAAGGTTAAAGCCGTCAAGGCCAACGCCCGCGATCGAGTCGGCACCCCGCCGCCCGAGCGTGTCCTGCCCGACCCCAAACAGAAGCTCGCCGCCAAGCCCAAACACAAACCCACCCTCGCAGAGCTCCTCGGCCCCACAGGAGAAGACCAATGAAGATCATCCAAGTCTCCGCCTTCGCACTCATCGCCGTCGTCCTCACGACCATCGCCTCCGCCCAGGACATCCAGGTCAACAAGGACAACCGCACCATCGCAATCACTGCCACCGACAAGGTCATCGTCATGGCCGACACCGCCAACGTCCACATCGGCTTTATCACCTATGGCCCTGACAAGGACGCCGCCTATGCCTCCGGTTCTACCCTCTCCAACGCCATCATCAAGGCCCTCACCACGTCCGGCGTCCCCAGTGACGCCATCGAAAGCGAAAACCAAAACGTCTCCCCTGTGCAGGAGTACCAGGTCGACAAGCTCACCCCCGCCGAGAAGGCCCTGCGCAAGTTCCAGGTCACTCAAAGCTGGACAGTCCGCACCAACGCCGCCGACGCAGCAAGGGTCCTCGACATCGCCGTCAAAGCCGGAGCCAACCAGTCCGGCCAGATCGACTGGGGCCTCAAGGACGAGAACGCCCCGCAGGCCGAAGCCGCCGCCAAGGCCCTCCAGCGCGCCCGCACCGTAGCCGGCGAGATGGCCAAAGGCCTCAACGCGAATCTCGGTGCCCTCCTCTACGCCAGCAACGAAACCCAGGCCGAGCCACCCCGTCCCCTCATGCGTGCCATGCCGCCAGCACCGATGGCCGCCGCCCAGGCGATCCAACCCCTGGCCATCAATCCGCGACGCATCGAAAAATCCGCCACCGTCTACGCTGTATTCGCCATAGAATAGTCTGTTCTGAAAGAGGGACCATGCCCGTACACGAGTACCGCGAACTGAAGCCCACCCCCGAAGCAGAAGCCATCTACCGTCGCTGGCTTGCCCGCCTCAACGACGACTTCAACCGCAATCAGTCGGCCTCTGTCCGTTCACAAATCGTCCGCGACGAGCTCATCCAGCTCTACCTCGGTCATACCTATAGCGGCCCTCCCAAGGCGACGCTCAACCACGAGCTCGCCATGCACACGCTCATGGAGAGCCTCGACCCGCGCAACGCCACCCTCGAACCCGAGTACTACGGCGACGTCGACGCCGAGAAATACGCCGTCCGCAAACCCCTCATCTGGTTCTGGCAGATGTTTGACCGCTCCCCCGTCGGCCTCAACCACTGGCTCGGCTTCCGTTTCCGCTGCATGCTCGGCCGCCACATCTTCCGCCACCTCGGTAAGCACGTCAAAATCTTCCACAACGTCGAATTCACCTACGGCTACAACCTCACAATCGAGGACTCCTGCACCATCCACAAAAACGTGATGCTCGACGACCGCGGCGAGATCGTCCTCCACGAGGGAACCAGCGTCTCCGACTACGCCAACATCTACTCCCACACCCACAACATCAACCACCAGGCCGATGTCACCAATAAAGTCACCGAACTCGGCCCCCACGCGCGCGTCACCTACCACGCCACGGTCCTCGCCGGATCGAACGTCGGCGAAAACGCCATGCTCGGGGCCTTTGGTCTCGCCACCAAACCCGTCCCTCCCGGCACCGTCGCCGTAGGCATTCCCGCCCATGTCAAAATCCGCAAAGACCCGTCCCTCCATCATCCCAACAAACCCTGAGCGATCTTTACGGTCCCCTTACGCGAAATTCAGTAGACTTGAATACTTATGAGTCTGAACGTCGTAGTCATCTTCTTCGAGATCGTGGTCTTGATTCTCGCCTTCAGCATCCATGAGTGCGCCCACGCCTGGGCCGCCAATCGTCTCGGCGACCCCACCGCCTTGATGCTCGGCCGCGTCACCCTCAATCCCCTCAAGCACCTCGACCCGATCGGATCCGTCCTCTTCCCGCTCATCTCTCTGGTTTATGGCGGCTTCCTCGTCGGCTGGGCCAAGCCCACGCCCGTCACCGCTCGCAACTTCAAGAACTACAGGCGCGACGACATCCTCGTCACTCTCGCCGGCCCCGCCAGCAACCTGCTCTCGGCAACAGTCGCGCTCATCCTGCTCATTGTCATCAAGCACATGCTCCCCCCCGGAGACGTCTCCATCCTCACCGCCGTCGCCATCGCCCAGCATGTTCCCGGAGTCGCCACCGAAGGCCTTCCCGCGCTCTTCCCCCTCGCGCTCTTTCTCTACTTCGTCATCTTCATCAATCTGCTGCTCTTTGTCTTCAACCTCATCCCACTCCCGCCGCTAGACGGCAGCCACGTCCTGCGCCACTTCCTCCCCTACAAGGCCGCCCAGCTCTACGACCGCATGGGCATGTTCAGCCTTATCATCCTCTTCCTGATCGGCGGCAGGTTTATCTCCGCGCTCTTCCTGCCGCTCTACAGCATCTTCAACCACATCCTCTTCTCCGTATAGCTTTCGCCACAGCACCGTCATTTCGACCGAAGCCGTTCGCGCCTCTGCGAACGGCGTAGCGGAGAAATCTGCTTCTCCACCTCCGCCGCGTCCTGGCCACTCCGGCCTTCCAGTCCACGCTCGAAGACCTCCACCGGCATGCGCGGTACTTGAGGCGTATAATCCCCGCCCGTAAGTCCAATCCCAAGGCCCCGGCCTGAAAAATCCACAAAGGAGAACCCCAAATGAAGTCACAGCTACGTCTCAAAATCGCGGCGGGAGTTGTCGTCACACTGGGTGTGATGATCGTTCTCGTTGGAATGTTCAGAACTCCGTCACGCGTTCACGCGCAGGCCTTCCAGGACGACGAGGCCACGCTCATCAAGATAGGCTTCCAGATCGCGCCTGTCCCGCTCAAACTGGCCGGAAAAGACCCGGGTTTGGTCGGATACGGGAGCTTTCTGGTCAACGCCGTTGGCGACTGCAATGGTTGTCACACCGGCGGCGGACCTCCAAACTTCAACTACGCCGCAGGCGGAAACCCCTACTTTGGACAGTCGACGAAGGTCGATCCGACGACCTACCTGGAAGGAGGCAGCGACTTCGGTCCAGCGCTTCCCCCAGGTTTTTATGACCCAGGTTACGGAAGCTATCTTCGTGCCCGACATCATCGCTCGCAACTTGACACCGGATAAGACGGGGCGCGCCGAAGGGGGCCGTACGCTCTCGGAGTTTAAGCAGATCATGAGGACCGGAATCGATCTCGATAAAATCCATCCAACCTGTACAGACATTTCGCCAACTCCCACCCCGGCCAACTGCATTCCGTCTCCCGTCGACGGAAGCCTTCTCCAGGTCATGCCATGGCCAACGTTTCACAACATGACCGACCATCAAGTCACTGCCATCTACGAATACCTGAGCGCCATTCCGTGCCTCGAAAGCTCTCCGGATCCGAGCAACGTCCTGCACAACGACTGCGGCGAAAAGAAGTAGCAACGGCCCTTTGCTTGAAAGAGAACCTCCGGTAGATGTCAAAGAAGGTGTCGCAGATTTAAATCACCGACATAGCCTGTTCGGGTTTCGGTGCAGCGTAGAACTGTGCATTGCCCGCCCGGTCCGTTGGCGGACCGGTTTTCAAGCCCGGCCGAAGATGGGTTAAGCCACCGTATCCAGCTGGAATGATCGGGTATAAGCCTCCACCGGATACCCTCTGTCCTTCCACGCCGCGAGTCCGCCCCTAAGAATCTTCACCTGCGTAAAATTCAGCGCCCGTGCCTTCCGCATGCAACCATCCGGCTGGTCTGATGGTCGCCGCCCGTGCAATAGATCACTGATTCCTGGTCGCGAGAAAACGAGGCCGTCTCCTCTGCGATGTCCTTCGGCGGAATCCTCATGGCGCCCGGAATGGTCTCCGGGTACGCCAGAAAGTCCAGCGGCTGCCGCACATCGTACAGCAGGAGCCTGCTTCGCACTCAGAAGCTCCAACAACTCTTCAGGCTCAACGCTCTTCTCCAGGACCTCACGCCTTGCACGCACACGTATCGTGGCCCATCCCAGGATCAAAACGCAAAGTCCCGCCAGTACAGATCGCCATCACAATCATGTCAGCCCTCCCACTTCCTGATTTAGATGCATTTCAGCAGCTAAGAAAGGAGTGGGCGGCATCTTTCTGAGGGTCTTTTACCGGCCGCAGCATCTTGCGACACTCAAGTAAGGCCAAAAGCGACGTTATGCCGACACTCTCTTGCGAAGACCCCAAATGACGAGGATAGACGACAAAATAATTGCGATGCCGACCGACATGAAACCAATCGTGACAAAGCTCTCTTGCCAGGGCAGTCCACTGTGGCCAGCTCCCGTGATAGGTGAAAGCGCGGCCGTGCCAAAAGTCGCGGCCAGAACAGTCATCAGCCAATTCGCATAGGTGCCGTAAAGCGCAGTCCAGTATGCGACCGCCGTTGCCGATGGCGACAGCCTCACATGGGTCCAGATGGCTCCAAGAGCAACGAGGAAGGCGCCATTCATCAAACCCTCCAGGTGCGCGGCAAGCCCCATTCGGACATTAGCAAAATGCTGTTCGGCAAATCCGGTCAGCAGCCCAAGCAGGAACAGACACATGCCATGAAACATCAATCGTCGGTTAGCTTCTTCCATTCTTTGTTTCCTCTCAGCTGCCGAAAGATAGTTTTGGGTGGTTCGGTTCAGCTATTGCCAGACCGACATCGAGTCGGCCACCCATTGTGCACTAATCCGAATAGAGCCAGGTTCAATACCCGCCGAAACTCATGGAACCAGGCGACTTACCAACCGCTTTTATTTCTTTTGCCATTTTTCGCCCAAAAAACGCATGTCAAGCCCCTGATTGATCTAACCCAATATAAAGCAACAACATCCGAGTGGCACTTTAGTTATGCTCAACCCGCTATACTGAATATAGAGATCGAAACAAGCCAGCCCCGGCCACCCACCGGGGCTAACTCGTTTAGAAAGAATATTTTGGACGCAACCCCTTTGCTATGAATATTTTGCAGGCCAAGTCATGTCGTAAACAATTGATTACAAGGAATTTACTCGCGGGCAATACGGGGGTACCCCTCCCCCGAGCGCCTGAAGTTACGCAAACTCCCCACAACCTGCATCTCGCTCGAATCATTTACCCTTGCACTTGATCGCAATGACGGATAACACCAAAGCTATTGTTCCCTCACGCCCCCGCGTCCTCTCGGGCATGCGCCCCACCGGCCGCCTGCACCTAGGCAACTACATGGGCGCGCTCTACAACTGGGTCCAGCTCCAGCGACCAGTACGACTGCTACTTCTTCATCGCAGATCTTCACGCCCTCACCACCGACTACGCCGACCCCTCGACCCTGCGCCAGAACATCCGCGACGTCGCCCTCGACTTCCTCTCCGCCGGCCTCGACCCCGAGCGCTCGACCATCTTCATCCAGTCCCATGTCCCCCAGCATGCCGAACTCTTCACCCTCTTCAGCATGTTCACCCCGCTGCCCTGGCTCGAGCGCGTCCCCACCTACAAGGACCAGCAGGAGCAGCTCCGCGAGAAAGACCTGAACACCTACGGCTTCCTCGGCTACCCGCTCCTCCAGTCCGCCGACATCCTCCTCTACCAACCCGACTACGTCCCCGTCGGCCAGGACCAGGTCGCCCACGTCGAGCTCACGCGCGAGGTCGCCCGCCGCTTCAACGCCCTCTACTGCTCGCAACCCACGCCGGCCATCGAAAAGGCCCGCGCAGACCACTCCGACAAGGAGATCATCGCCGCCGAGGTCGCCGCCAACAACGTCGTGACCGGAATCCTCCCCGAACCCAAAGTCCTTCTCACCCCAAGCCCCAAACTCCCCGGCCTTGACGGCCGCAAGATGTCGAAGAGCTACAACAACACCATCATGCTGTCGGAGCCCGAGGCCGACGTCCGCGCCAAGCTCAAGACCATGGTCACCGATCCCGCGCGCATTCGCCGCACCGACGTTGGCAACCCCGACATCTGCCCTGTCTTCGACCTTCACAAGGTCTTCTCCGCAGAAGAGACCCAGGCCGAAGTCCGTCGTGGCTGCACCACTGCCGGCATCGGCTGTATTCAGTGCAAGAGCTGGCTCGCCGACGCCGTCATCCACGAGATCGCCCCCATTCAGGAGCGCCGCCGCGCCCTCGAGGCCGACCCTGACGGCGTCGACGCCATCCTATGGGACGGCTCCGCCCGCGCCCGTCGCCGTGCCATCCAGACCCTCCAGCACGTCCGCCAGGCCATGGGCCTCGAGTAAAGAAGATGTCTGACGAAACCGTAAATCACGTAACCAGCACCGAAGAAGCCAACCCTGACCAAACAACCGGGTGCCCCACAGCCTGCCCTGAGCATGTCGAAGCGTCCGGCTGTTGCGGACGTGGGCTCTTCCCCTGCCGAAGAACTATCCGTCGCCTCGGAACCGCGCCACACCTGCGCAGCCTTTTGCCCTCGAACCGAAGCCCGTACCTCCGCCACCCGACTCGAAACGCGCCTCGCAGGACAAGGAAAAAGAAGAAGCCTCGCAATCGCCCTTCTCCGTCACCGTAGGCCAGGTCTACGACGGCCCCCTCGACCTTCTGCTCGACCTCATTCGCAAGCAGAACATCGACATCTACGACATTCCCATCGCCCGCATCACCAGCCAGTTCCTCGAATACACCCACCACCTGAAACAGGTCGACGTCGACGCCGCCGGCGAGTTCATCTACATGGCCTCGCTGCTGATCCACATCAAGTCGAAGACCCTGCTTCCGCGCGACCCCTCCGACGTCCTCGGCGGCGAATCAGAAGACCCTCGCCGCGAACTCGTCGAACGTCTCCTCGAGCACGAGCGCTTCAAGGCCGCCGCGCAGATGCTCCTCCAGAAGCAGCAGATCGAAGAGGCCACCTGGACCAATCCCGGCATGAAGAACTTCCGCCGCGACGCGCAGGAGGCTGGGGCCGACGAGTCGGGCCTCGACCAGGAGATCGCCGCCGACACCGTCGACCTCGTCCGCGTCTTCCAGGACATTCTCAACCGCCTTCGCGAGCGGCCCGTCCTCGATGTCGATGAGGATTCGGTCACGGTCGCGCAGATGATCGACTACGTCAAACGCCGTCTGATGATGGAAGACAAGCCCGTAAGCCTGCGCCGCCTGCTCCACAACACCCACACGGAACGCGCGCTCATCTGCATGTTTTTAGCGATGCTCGAACTGGTCCGGCTGCAGGCCGTGCTGCTCCATCAACCGAAGCTGCAGGGCGACATCCTCATCAAGAAGACTGAAGACTTCGATCAGGTCTTCGCCGACCAGGCCCAGACCCGCGACGACTGGCGCTAGACGCCTCTCGAGCGAATTCAGGAGGTTATACGGCTACCGGTTTGCCTTACGTCGAATGGCAGCGGCGAACCCGAGAAGGCCGGTCCCCAGCAGAAACCAGCTAGCCGGTTCAGGAGTCGCAACCGGATCCGCATCTTGCTGAACGGAAAAATCGAACTCCTCGAATTTAGGCGACGGGTTAAGGATTGCAACGTACATCTCTTCGTCCCGCCCATCGGCTCACGCAAGATCGCCGGCGGAGTTCAGGAAGAGTTGGTCTCCAGGGCCGCTGTTCAGGAAGCTGAAGCTCGATCCGGAGCCGAGATAAACGCCATTTCGATCGCCATTAGGACTGTAGAGAGAACTCAGCCCAATCCATCCGTCATTACAGACAGACTTCAACGCAAAGAAGCCCGCAGGAGTCGAGCCGCAAGACGTTCCATCGTCATAGGCAAGAACGGGCGCAGTCGAACCATCGCTGGTTGCAACGCCGTCGACGTAAGTCTCGTAGCAGATCGGCGACGAAATACCGCAGCCGTTGATTCCCCAGATGACAACATCGCCCGCGCTGTCGATTCCATAGATGCCATGGCCGTTGTCATCGCCGAGATCAAAGATGGTATAGGTGTCCCCGAACGCCGGTCGGGTCGAGCTGAACAAAATGATTACGACGGCGACGATCGCGTTACTGAGCCATTGTCCAGAGGTTTTCATGAAAACACCCTTCGAAAGCTCGAATCATAGCTTCACCCAGGATCCAAGGCAACGAACGATAGTTGTAGACGCTAACTGCCTCGAAGGCCGTGTTTTCATGGTGATAGAGACTCGGGCTGGTCGGCCAATCAGCCTCGGACTTTCACATCCCAAATCTCGCGGCCAATCGATCGATCAAATAGAACCATCATCTTTCACACTGCCGTAACACTCTCGTTGCAATTCTGGCCTATCGTCGGGTTCACGCAATCATCTTGGACTTTCAGGCGATATCAACATGGCTACTCCAGTAGTTACCCCTCCCGGCTCGTTGCTGGATGAAAAACTCAAAAAGTCGTCCCCGGGCAAATTTGGCGGAATCATCTTCGGCATCATGCTTGTCGCCGGCCTCATCTACATCGGAATAAAGCTGGACAACGATCTCTCGATCGTCCACTCCGCTTCAGTTTTCCCGTTTATTCTGCTCGGTATCGCGCTTCTTATCGCGCTAGGCTTCGAGTTCGTCAACGGTTTCCACGACACGGCCAACGCCGTCGCGACATGCATCTACACCCACTCACTTGAACCGCACGTTGCCGTGGTCTACTCCGGCGTTATGAACTTCATCGGCGTGCTTCTCAGTTCCGGTGCAGTAGCGTTCTCCATCATCACTTTGTTGCCCGTAGAACTGATCCTGAAGGTCAGCAAGGGCGCCGGATTCTCCATGGTCTTCGCACTCCTCGTTGCCGCCATCCTATGGAACCTCGCGACCTGGTGGCGTGGTCTGCCGGCCTCGAGCTCGCACACCATGATCGGATCCATCATCGGCGTCGGCATCGCCAACCAGCTGATGCAGGGCAACTCCGGGACTGCTGGCGTTGAATGGGAGCAGGTCACTAAGGTCTTCAAAGCTCTTCTTATCTCTCCAATCGTCGGCTTTGTCTGTGCCGCGCTGGTCTTCCTTCTCTTCAAATTAGTGGCCCGCGACCCTCGCCTCTATAAGGCGCCCGAGGGTAGTGCACCGCCTCCGTTCTACATCCGGCTTCTACTGATCCTGACCTGCGGCGGCGTCAGCTATGCGCACGGCTCAAACGACGGACAGAAGGGCATGGGCCTGATTATGCTTATCCTCGTTGGCACTGGTCCCGACAGCTTACGCGCTCAACCACACCGTCAGTGCGAAAGAGGTGCAAACCTTCGCCGCCGTCTCCACGCAGGTTGCCGGTGCGCTGAACAACTATGTCGAGCCGGGCGCAGTCCTGCAGGACGCCACACCCGAGCTTGAACATTTCATCAGCACCAAGAAGTACGAACTCGGGGTCATCCTCGCCCTTCAGCAGGAGATCACTGACATCCGCAACGAGGCCACCTCCTACGGCTCGCTCGGCAGCGTCCCGGCCGAGATGCAGGCCAACGTCCGTAATCAGATGTACCTGACCAGCGAATCGTTCCGGATACTGGCAAAGTCTGGCCCCAGGATAAGCGCTGGCGACGCCAAGATCATCGCCAATTACAAGGCCTTCCTCGACAAGTCGACCCGCTTCATTCCCACCTGGGTCAAGGTCGCGGTCGCTCTGGCACTTGGTCTCGGCACCATGGTTGGCTGGAAGCGCATCGTCGTCACGGTTGGCGAAAAGATCGGCAAGACCCACCTCACGTACGCTCAAGGCGCCTCGGCCGAGCTTGTTGCGATGTGCACCATTCTCGCTGCTGATACGTATGGCCTTCCAGTCAGTACGACGCACGTTCTCTCGTCTGGCGTGGCTGGGCACCATGGCGGCGAATAAGAGCGGTCTGCAACTCTCCACCGTTCGCGACATTGCGATGGCCTGGGTCTTCACTCTCCCGGCTGCAGCGCTGCTCTCAGGTTGTCTCTTCTGGCTCTTCAACACTATCGCAAAGTAACAAGGGCCGCCTTCGACGAACATTATCGCTATCTCTTCTTCGCTTGATCAAAGCTCTCTCGCATCGCGAAGAAGGCCGGGGCTGGCGCATAATCGGGGTCGAACGGAAGCGGCCGTTGTAACCTATCCGGATGCAGTTTGCGAAACTTGGTCCCCTTGTTGAGCCACGTGTTCTTGTCGCTCGTCCCCCAGGTCAGCACGGCCTTGACTTCAGGCCCGGCGAGGGCCGCCGTCAGATAGTTGCGATAGACGTCGGCCACAATCTTGTCGCGCTCGGCCATGTCCTCTGTGGCAACGGCAGTCGTCGTTTACATCCAGCTCTGTTACAAAGACTTGCAGGCCTAGCGCCTTCGCGCCGTCAAGGAGCTCTCGGACGCCTTTGCTGAAACCATCTTTGCTTACTGCGCGAATGTGCGACTGGATCCCCAGTGCATCGAGGGGCACCTTGTCCGCCTTCATGCGACGCAGCAGCGCAAGCACCGCAGTCCGCTTCTTTCCCTCTTCGTCGTTGTCGTACTCGATGCTGTAGTCGTTGTAGGTCAATAGCGCCGAGGCATCGGCTTCACGCGCAGTCCTGAAGGCGAGGTCGATGTATCCCGACCCCAGCATCTGAAACCACGGCGACGAGCTCCTCAACCCATCCGGCCGCCCATCGGGAATCCAGATCGCCTCGTTTACGACGTCCCATGAGTGGATCTTGCCCTTGTACCGCCCGCCAACCGTGTGAATGTGATCGACCAGAAACTTCCGCGCATTGTCCTTGTTGACCGTCGCGGCAAACCAGCTCGGAAGCGCCTCGTGCCACACGAAGTTGTGCCCCCGTACCCTCATCCCATGCGCCTCGGCGAACGCAACCAGGCTGTCCGCGTCGGCAAAGTCGTAGGTATCGACTGTGGGGCGGAGGATGTTCCACTTCAAGCAGTTCTCCGGCACGACTATGTTGTACTGCTCGGCCAGCAGCACGCGGAAGCCCTCGTCCTGCCGAAACAGATTCGCATTCACAGCACATCCGGTCAGCAGCCCACGGGCGGCCGCGTGGGCCTTCAGCGATCCCGCTCCGGTAATCGCCTGCTTCTTGTCGGCTGGCGTTCTGGCCAAACCTCGGCCGATCAGAAATTCGGGCATTGCAACAGCAGCAGTTACGCCTGCGGCCTGCCTTATCCACTCCCTGCGCGTCGGCATTTCTGTGTCTCCTCCATGTGATGAGAGCAATGATACCCAGCATTGGTATGCTTAGAAGTACGCCAACGAGACCATGAGCCTTAAAGCAAAGATCGAAGCAGTCATTTACGCATCAGAAGAGCCCGTCACCCTGGCCCAGCTCGCGGGCATCCTCGGCCACGAGGCCCAGTTTGAACTCGACCAACTCGACTCCACCCAGCATGCTTTGGCGCTTGAAGAAGCTGCTCCCGACGAGGACGACCTCAACAGTGAGGTGCTCGCCGACGTTCCTGAAGTCGAGACCGAAGCCCAGCACGCCGAAGCACTCAAGCGTCATCTGCACGACGCCGCCGCTGAAGAAGCACACCACGCCAGGGAGGTCCGCCTCCGCACCGCTGCGGCAACCGCCGCCATGAGTTCCGCCGACTCGGTCGAACCTTACATGGCCGTCTTCGGAGTCATTCCAGCTGCAACAGAGCAGGGGAGCGAAGCCCTTGCTGAGGCACCCGCCGAAGAAAAAGACGAGAAAAAGATCGCCCGCGAGGCAAAGGAAAAAGAGCGCCGTCTTCGTGACTACTTCCGCACCATCCTCGACCAGCTCATCGCCGACTACGCCACCTCCGACCGCGGCCTTGAGATTCGCGAAGTCGCGGGCGGCTACCGCCTGGCCACCAAGCCCGAGTACCACGACGCTGTTCGCGGCTTCGTCAAATCGCTGAAACCGCCCCTGAAGCTCTCCCTGCAGGCCCTCGAGACACTCGCCGTCGTAGCCTACAAGCAGCCCGTCACCGCGCCTGAGATCTCAGAGATCCGCGGCGTCGACTCAGGCGGCGTCCTGGGTAGCCTGATGGCACGCAAGCTCATCACCACTGCAGGCCGCAAACAGGTCATCGGCCGCCCCATCCTCTACAAGACGACTAAAGACTTCCTCCTCCGCTTCGGCCTGAAAGACATTAATGAGCTCCCCAGCATCGAAGAGTTTGAGAAGATGGCTGGCGAACTGGCCGAGCAGGAGGAGATCCCCATGGAACACCACGCGCCCGAGGGCCCGGACGAGGTCGAGCGGGAAAAATACCAGAGCGAACCGCAGGCCGACGGTGACGGCGGCGATTCAGGCGAGACCGTAGCCGACGCGGTCGTCGTCGATGGCCGTCTTTCGGGCCTGCCACCCAACTACGACACCGACCAGTCGGTCGACGTCGACCCCGCAGACTCATCAGAACTCGACTCCCAGATTCAAAGCGACCTGCGCCGGGAGTCCGAGGAGGGCTAATGGCCGACCCAAACCTCGACCCTAAACCCGACCCGCGCGACTCCCCTGACACTCCGGAGGACAACGAGCCCGACACCGTTGCCACACCCGAGGGCGACAACGAATACCCTCCTGACGTTCCGCTCACACCTGCTCCCGAAGGCCTTCAACGCACTCCTTCCAATCGACACCAAAAGCTCTAAGCGGGCGATCGATCAGGGGCCACCATCGACATGAATGCTCCTCAATCCAGCCCGGACCTCTACCTTCACGTTAAAGTCGTTATCTCGATCATCGTCGGATTGTGCATTACGACGCTGCTCAACGGCTTCGCGCGGTTTGTTCAGCATCCCAAACGCGCGAAGGTCTCCGTCCTGCACCTCGGCTGGGCTGCCTCGCTTCTGCTCTGGATCATTCACTTCTGGTGGTGGGAGTTTCGTCTGACGCTGGTCCAGCAATGGACCTTCGCGATTTACTTCTTCGTCATTCTCTACGCGGTTCTCTTCTACTTTCTATGCACGCTGCTCTTTCCCTCTGACCTGTTGGACTACTCGGGCTACGAAGACTACTTCATCTCCCGTCGCAAATGGTTCTTCGGGTTCCTCGCCGCGACCTTCGTCGCCGATGTCATCGACACCTGCCTGAAGGGGTCCGCCTACCTTCATTCCTTTGGGGTCGAATATCCAATACGAATCGCGGCCAGCCTCGTCATTTGCTTTATCGCAATGTTCACCAGAAATCGCCGCATTCAACTGGTTCTCCTGGCCGTGTCCGTGCTCTACCAGATATCCTTCATCCTGCGACTCTACGGCACAGAGTGATCCACACTATGCGCCCAATCACCTTTCACGTGTAATTTCCGCATCCGTATCCAAACAGGCGATAATAGAGTTTCGACGTACCGACCGCGATGAGCAGCTCCGCAGTCAGAAGGCCAATAACATGACGAAGTCCCCCTCCACCCGGAATCCCACCGAAAACGACGCACCCAAAGGCGACCGCCTCCAGAAGATCCTCGCCCAGGCCGGCATCGCCAGCCGCCGCAAGGCAGAGGAGATCATCCTCGAAGGCCGCGTGCAGGTCAACGGGGTCGTCGTCACCACTCTCGGCACCCGCCACGACGCCACCCGCGACCACATCCGTGTCGACGGCAAACTCCTCCACGGCCCCGAGCAGCAGCGCTACTACATGCTCAACAAGCCGCGCGGCTACGTCACCACACTCGATGACCCGGAGAAGCGCCCCACCGTCATGCAGCTGATGGCCAAGCAGAAGTCAGGCCCGCATGGCGACAACGTCCGTCTCTACCCTGTGGGCCGCCTCGATTATCTGAGTGAAGGCCTACTTCTGATGACCAACGACGGCAACCTCGCCAACGCACTCTCCAAGGCCGCCGCCGGCGTCGAAAAGACCTATCTGGTCAAGGTCAGCGGAGTCCCACCTGCCTCCGGCCTCGAGCAGATCCGCCGCGGCATCATGATCGACCGCGGCCGTCTCGACGAGGTCCGCAGCGGCCGCCGCGACCGCATCATCACCTCCCCGGCAAAGATCGAACTCGTCCGTGGCGGCGACAATCCCTGGTATGAACTCACCCTCACCGAAGGCCGGAACCGCCAGATCAGAAAAATGTTCGAGGAGATCGGCCACCACGTCGAGAAGATCCGCCGCATCGGCTACGGTGCACTTAGGCTTGATGTCCCTCCTGGCGAGTTCCGCGAACTAACTCTGGGCGAGGTCATGGCACTAGACCGCGCTGCAAAGGGCAAGAAGGTCGTCCCCAAAAAGAAGGCCCCCGAGTTCGCCCAGCTCAAATCTCCGGCGAAGAAAAAATCCACAGGCGCGCGCCGTGCCTTCGCCTCGAAATCCAGCCCCAGCCGCCGCTCCAGCTAGCCTGCCTTCTGCACGTTACTAACTGGGTTCAGGGCTCAGCAATATCCCTCTTTTCATCACTTTCTGCGGGAATATGACAACTCGTTTACGCTCCCACAAAAGTTCGATGAAGCCCATTGACACATCTCTCTCCATGCGCCCAAAATACTCCCGCTATTAACCTTTTGGCTGATGACAATCGCAGCCGGAGAGCATCCAATTAGGAGCAGTAAGGAGCAACAGAGTGGCAATGGAAAAAGCAACATTTGGAGCAGGATGTTTTTGGGGAGTTGAAACCCGTTTTGGCGAGATTACAGGTGTTATCGACACGGCCGTAGGATACGAAGGCGGCGACCTCGAACACCCAACCTATAAAGAAGTCTGTACCGACCGCACCGGCCATGCGGAGGTAGTCCAGGTCACCTTCGACCCCTCCCGTCTATCCTACGAAACGCTGCTGGACGCATTTTTCAGCATGCACGATCCGACCCAGGTCAACCGCCAGGGCCCGGATTGGGGCTCGCAGTACCGCAGTGTCATCTTCACGCAGAACGATGAGCAGTTCGCCCAGGCCCGAGCAAAGATCGCCGAGCTCAACGCCGCTGGCTCTTACCGAAAACCCATCGCGACCCAGGTCGTCCCAGCAACGACATTCTGGAAGGCCGAAGAGTACCACCAGAAATACCTCGAAAAACGCGGCATGGTCAGCTGCCACATCTAGAGCCAACAAAAGCGGCGACAACCGAAACCAGCACGGTTCTTTGGCGCCGCTTTCCGTAATGCTCAATTAGCGTGCCGATCACTCGTTGCGAAGTGCCGTGTTCGGATCGACAGTAGAGGCACGGCGCGCGGGTATGATCGCGGCCACCAGAGCGACCGCGCTGATCAACAGCACGACCCCGACCATCGTAAACGGATCCGCAGCCGAAACCCCGAAGAGTTGACTCCGCAGGAACCTTCCCAGCGCCATCGAACAGGGAATGGCGATAACTACCCCGATCCCGGCAAGGCGCAGAACGTCCGTCAGGACCAGGCGCGACACTCCAAGCCGCGACGACCCAAGCGCAATACGAATGCCGATCTCACGCGTTCGCTGTGCAGTCGAATAAGCAAGCACACCATAGAGTCCGACACCGGCAAGCATAGTTGCCAGCAGACCAAATGAGATCGCAAGTAGTTCGATCATCCGCTCGTTCGAAAGCGTTGTCTCGATCTGGTCGTCCATCGTCCGCATCGCATCGACCGCCAGCCCCGGATCGACCTGCTTGATTGTCTGCCGGACCATCGCAAAGCTCTGCTCAGGCGGCGTCAAGGTGCGCAGATAAATGAAAAGCTGGCCCAGCACCTTCTGCTGTCGGAGGGGAGTAAAGAGTGTCGGCGGTGCCGCTTCACGCAAGCTCATATGCTTCGCATCGCGCGATACGCCAACGATCGTCATGAACTGCAGGTTTTTGCCGCCACCGTGGGCCACGCGTTTCCCCACCGCCGCCTCCGGACTACTGAAGAAGTGCTTCACAAATGTCTCGTTCACGATTCCGACCAGCGGATGGGTGCTGTCGTCATCTTCGGTGAAACTGCGCCCCGCCAGCAGCGGCACCTGCATCGAGTGGAAGAACCCTGGGTTGGTCGCCGGGACCTCCACGTCGTAGTCCTCATCAGGAGGTGCGTTGTAGCCCTCCACGGTCACGTTGCCATTGTGGTTGTTATCGGCAAGCTCTGGATCGTCAGTTGCACCGACGGCCTGTACGCCCGGTTGTGTCGCCATCGCCTCCAGAACATTCTGCTGCACGATCGGTATCTTCTCCTGCGTATAGCCGGAGAGCTGAGGATTGATATGAAACGTGATCAGGTGCGAAGGATTGAACCCTGTGTCGACCCGCCGCAGGTTTTGCATTGTGCGAACAAAGAGTCCTGAACCAACCAGCAACAGAACACTCAGCCCCACCTGCAGCGAAACAATAAGACGTCGAAAATTGAGCGTGCCCCCAGACACCGTCGTAGTCTGTTGCTTCAAAGCGTTCACGATGTCCGGCCTGATCAGTTGCAACGCCGGCGCCAGGCTGAAAAGCACACTCACCGCCAACGCGATCGCGAAGTTGAAAGCCAGCAACCGGGCATCCAGCGTCGTCGAGAACGCAGTCGCCGTGTCAGGATCCAGTCGGTGCACCAGCACCTGGATGCAGACAGGCGCAATCAGCAGTCCCGCTGTCCCGCCGGCTATGCCAATCAGCACTCCTTCTAATAGAAGTTGCTGCACGACGCGACGCGCATTCGCCCCCAGCGCATACCGCAACGAGAACTCGCGCACCCGGGCCGCTGAACGGACCAGCAGGAGACTCGCCACATTTACCGCGGCGATCAACAGCACGAGGAACGCCATCGCCATCACCGCCAGCAGTGGTGTTTGTAGGTCGTCCCTGTTATACGAAAGCCCTTTTGATCCGGGGAGCACCTGCAACTCACTCCGCGTCAGGAAATCATCCACAAAGCGTGGCGACTTGGTCCCAAGCGCCTTCAACTCCTCCGCGCGCAACGAATGCCACAAAGGCGCCATCGCCACCTGTGCCCGCTCCGGAGTCTCTCCTGTCTTCAGTCGTCCCACAATGTTCATCCAGCGGGCCCTGTGGTTTTGCAGATAGCTGCCCCTGCCGGGTCTCACCTGGTCCAACATCGACATCGGAACAAAAACATCGGGGACCTGCCCCCACACCGCACTCTGAAACGCCGGTGCCGACACGCCGATGATCTGGAACGGCTGGCCGTTGATCGATAGCGTTTGCCCCACCACGCCTGCGTCACCACCCAGATGTGTCTTCCAGTAGTTGAAGCTCAGCACCGCCACGGGATTGCTGCCGGGCGCCGCATCGTCTGCCGAGCCCAGCAGCCGTCCCTTCATCGCCGAAACACCCAGCACGCTGAAGTAGTTCCCGCTGACGATCTCTGCGTTCGCGAGGTTCGACGCGCCGTTCCGCGCAATCCCAACCTCAGCAGGGGCCGTAGCGATCAGTCCATCGAACGCCGTCCCACGATCGCGCAGGTCCCGGTACATCGGATACGAGAAGGACTTTTCAACTCCCGCACCATTGTTGCTGGCAGACCCCTCCCACGCCTTACCGGGGGCACTCAGAATCACCAATTGCTCAGGCGCGCGGACCGGCAGCGAGCGAAGCAGCGCCTGGTCCAGCAGTGAGAAGATCGCCGTGTTCGCGCCCACGCCAAGCGCAAGCGTCAACACCGCAGTCACCATGAAACCCGGCGACCGCCGAATCTGGCGAAGGGAGTAGCGAAGGTCTTGCATCAGAGATTGCATTGTTGCCTTTCTGTTTCCATCGTGAGCATGCCTTCCAACGGAATGCTGTTGCCGGAAGTAGTCCTACCTATTGCTGAGCTATCTGCTGCTTTATTCGAGCGATGGATCTGATTTGGATGGTGTCATTGGAAAGATCGCCTGATACCTTGACGTCTTCTCCAGCAAATTTGGAAGCCTTCAGCTGGGGTTCTAAGGTGTACACGTGATCGCCTGACCAAAGACCGTACTTCGATCCACGCTTAACGCAGAGACGGACACAGGCCCGGTCAGGAGTCATCGCCGAGGTTCGTTGGCAATGTGTACCGCAGTGAGTATCGGTAACGAAGCCGTCCCATGTCTTTGGACCTTGGCCATGTCCGGAGGAACTCGAAACAACCATCAGTAACAATGCAAACAGTGCTCTCATCGGGATCTCTCAACCGAGACGTACCTTGCATGTTGCATGTAGAGGGCCAGCCTGCCGACGGGCTAAGTGTTTGAAAGGAATTAGGCTTCCCCGGCAACACGTCCCGAAGGCTGTCCATCCATGGATTGTTCTGTCCGTTTGCGGACGCTCATAGCACCACAGCCGTTGCCGGTCTAACGGCCTCCAGCTTCATCTCATCAGAAACAACGCGCCTAAGCTCCTGCACATCGACATCGAAGTCATCGTCCTCTCCGACGTTTGAGTGCACCGCAAAATGTTGGTGGCCCATGCCGCGGGCCAGCGTATAGAAATAAGCTCCAGGCCGCGCCTCCGGATAAAGGACACACATCTTCAGGTCGTCTGAAAACATAACGCCACCAAACGCCGCACCGTGTGGCGAGATAATGACCTCAGCATTACGGAAGATCTTGACCTGCTCCTTCATACTGAACTTCTCGATCAGGATCCACTCAAAACCGAACTCCCCCAGCATCTGCATCACCTCGTCTTCGTTCCTTACGCGACGATGCGCGGCCCCATTCCGTGAAATGTAATAACGTCGCAAAGCCTTCACTGGCTTCTCCACACCGAGCCGCTTGAATGTAGCCTCGCGAATAAATTGGTAGTACTCAGGCGGAAGATACCCATTGAATCGTCGCGAAACATGCGACGGCAGCACGAATCTGTCGACGTGGATCCATCTCTTCGAAGAAACGTACTCCACCTTGAAGTTGTCAGGCAAAACAGAGTCCAGGCTCTCCCGATTGAAAGTGCTAAGAGAGTCAGGCATCAGCAGCGTAAGTTCTCTGCCGCCCATCGCCCTCTCCAGAGAATGGAGTTGGGGCAGAAAATCAACCATCCAGTGCCAGTTATTTCGCGGCCAAAGGTGCTGAATGGAAGAAAACGTCCCCGCGCGCCTGGTCTCATCTCAAAGGCTTGAAGACCACCTGCGCGCCGCTCAGCCGATCGTCATCGAGAATCGATTCGATCACCACATTTCGATCGCGGTTGAGCACAACGCCCTCTTCCGGATAAAACAGGGCCGACTCAAGTTCGCACACAAAAATATTGCCCCGAGACATTCTCCCATCTTTGATCGACTGGCAACTGCGCAAGAAGCTGTCCTCTGCCGGGTCACCAAAGACGATCGTTTCGGGCGGATGCAGCAACAAAAAATTTGAACTAAGGCCGCGATCGTTCTCCGCGCTGACCGTTCCAGCCCTTAGCAACAAGAGACGTCCGGCACCGACCTTCTCTGCGATCGAAGCCGCGACCCTCTTCAGCTTCCATGAGACTTTGAACTTCCATTGGAGCAGGCTTCTCCGAAGGCCTGGCGGCGCCTGGGAAAAACTCTTGCCTGCATAAAGGGCCATCCAATCTCCGTTCGCCTGGGGTCAATCACTCGCCGATGCGAGTTTAGCTGGAACAGAATACACGGTGTGATTTGTCATTCAAGGCTCCCTGAACCAGCGAAGCACCACCCCCGCACCAGTCAAAATTCCCTAACTATAGACGGATGTGGTATGATTATTTTGTACTCTGGAAAAAAGGAGTACGGGCATCGCAGGCAAAGACTCCTCATGGACTTCGGAGTTTGGCCAGAGACTGCGATTCGCCTCTTCCCACCGCATACCTTCCCCAACGAATCGGAAGCCGCGCTGGTTGCTCTGGCTGGAAGACACGTCAACGGACGAGTCTCGCCGTGCAGCAGCAGCGCTTCGATAACCGACAGCAATGCTGACTAATAGAAATCCATGGTGCCTTGTGGCACCCCTGCATCCTTATGCCGCTTGATAACCACTCTCAGACAGGACAAACTTTGAACTCTGCAACTTTGGAACAGAACGAACAGCAAACACAGAACCACCAACATTCAGCAATAGTTAACCCTTCCCAGCCTAACCCGGGAACCGCCAATCCAGCCGGCCTCTCTCTCGTCGACGACGTCCGCTTCACTGACTTCAACATCTCGGACTCGCTGAAGAACCGCCTCACCAACGCTGGTTTCACCACGCCGACTCCCGTCCAGGCCAAGGCCATTCCGCCCGCGCTCGAAGGCAACGACATTCTCGCCACCGCCTCCACCGGCACCGGCAAGACCCTCAGCTTCCTCATCCCGATGATCCAACGTATGGACGCGACCTCGGTGCCCAGCACCAAGGGCAAACGTGGCCCCATCCGTGCGCTCATCCTGCTGCCCACGCGCGAGCTCGCCATGCAAGTCCTTGACGCCTATTGGAAGCTCGTTCCCGGATCGAAGAACGATGCTGTGCTCGTCTGCGGCGGCCTCTCGGAGAACAATCAGCTCGACCAGCTCGACCGAGGCCCACGCCTTGTCGTCGCCACGCCGGGCCGTCTCGAAGACTACCTCCGTCGCCGCGCAGTCAACATCGGCTCCGTCGAAATGCTCGTCCTCGACGAGGTCGATCGCATGCTGGACATGGGCTTCCTTCCCGCCATCCGACGCATCGTCGGCGCCGTGCCGAAGACCCGTCAGACCATGTGCTACTCGGCCACGCTCGACGCCAATATCCGCGAGATCGTTCGCGACTACGTCAACAAGCCAGTCCGCGTCGAGATCGGCCAGACCTCCAAGCCGTCCGACCAGGTCGAACTTCGCGTCTACACCGTCATGCAGGACCAGAAGCTCGGTCTGCTCGACCAGATGCTGCGTCAGGAGGAAGGCACCTTCCTCGTCTTCTCGCGCACCAAGCACGGCGCAGACCGTATTTCGAAGAAGCTCGAACGCCTCGGCCATGACGCCGACGTCATTCACGGAGACCGCAGCCAATCCCAGCGCACCGCGGCGCTCAAGGGCTTCCAGAACGGCAAGCATCGCGTTCTAGTCGCGACAGACGTGGCCGCGCGCGGCATCGACGTGCAGGACATCGCCCACGTCGTCAACTACGACCTTCCCAATGCCTCCGACGACTTCGTTCACCGCATCGGCCGCACCGGTCGCGCCGGAGCGAAGGGCGTAGCCACCACCTTCGTCATGCCGCAGGAGAAGCACGACGCCCGCAAGCTCGAGCGCGAACTGAAGATAAAGTTCGAGTGGCGCGAGGCCGATAAGAACCTTGAGAAGGAAGTCCGCAACCAGCCCCTCGACATAACAGCTCCGGGGATGGATATCATGCAGCTTGAGACTCGTTCCTGGAAGGGCAACGATCCCGTCACGCCGATGTCGGCACCGAATGCCAACTACGGCGGCAACAAGAACGGCTTCCGCAGCCGCAATGGTGGTGGCGGCTTCTCCGGTGCACGCAACTCCGGGGGCCGTGGGCCGGGCAACAATAGCCGTCCCAACAGCCGCCCAGGCAGCAGCCGCTCCGGCCCAGCTCGTCGCGGCCAATAACTGACTCGAAACGCGCTCCGCTCTGACGCGCCCAACCAGCCGCAGAGCGGAGCACACGTGTTTGATCGTTGAATTTGAAACGAACCGTCGCTACCTTATTTGTAAGAAAATTCACCAGCTGGAAGGCCGCGCCATTCACCGCGCCGCAACATCAAGGCCTATAAACTAGAAGGAACCCCATGATCTCAGTCTCCAATGTCACCATGCGCTACGGCTCCAAGCTCCTCTTCGAGGACGTCTCCGTCACGTTCACGACTGGCCGCCGCTACGGCCTCACCGGACCCAACGGGGCCGGCAAATCCACGTTCATGAAGGTCCTCACCGGCGAGATCGACGCCCAGAAGGGCAACGTAGTTCGCCCCAGGAAGGTTGGCGTCCTCAAGCAGGACCAGTACGAGTTCGATGCCTACCGCGTCATCGACACCGTCATCATGGGCAACAAGGCCCTCTGGGCGGCCCTTGAAGAGCGCGAGGTCATCTACGCCAAGCCCGAAATGACCGATGAAGACGGCTCACGCCTCGGCGAACTCGAAGGCATCGTCGGCGACGAGGACGGCTACGAGGCCGAGTCCAACGCCGCCGTCCTGCTGCAAGGCCTCGACATCCCAGATGAACTCCACGAGCGCAAGATGTCCGAGCTGCAGGGCGGCCAGAAGGTCCGCGTCCTCCTCGCCCAGGCCCTCTTCGGCAACCCTGAAGCGCTCCTCCTCGACGAGCCCACCAACTACCTCGACCTCGAATCGATCCACTGGCTCGAGGACTTTCTCAACCGCTACAACGGCACCGTCATCACCATCTCGCACGACCGGCACTTTCTCAACAACGTCTGCACCCACACCGCCGACATCGACTACGAGACCATCATCACCTACACCGGCGGCTACGACGACATGGTCCGTGCAGAAGACCAGCATCCGCACCCGCATCGAAAGCCAGAACGAGCAGCGCGAGAAGAAGATCGCGCAGTTGAACGACTTCATCGCCCGCTTCTCCGCCGGCACGCGCTCCTCACAAGTGAACTCCCGCAAAAAAGAAGTCGAGCGCCTCGCCACCAGCGAACTCGCCCGCTCCAACATCGCCCGCCCCTTCATCGCCTTCAAGATGGAGCGTCCCTCCGGCAAGCACGTTCTCGAGTTCGAAAACGTCAACAAGTCGTATACCCAGAAGGACGGCAAGGTCGAGCACGTCATCAACGACTTCTCCGCGTCCGTGCAGCGCGGCGACAAAGTCGTCCTCATCGGTCGCAACGGGCAAGGGAAGACCACGCTCCTGAAAGCTCTCCTCGCCAACGGCCCCGGCATCGAAGAACTCGGGTTTGAAGATAAAGCAGTCTCCATCGATTCTGGCCAGGTCAAGTGGGGTCACGAGGTCTCCATCGGCTACTTCGCCCAGGACCACACCGGTTCCATCACCAAAGGGACGACCGTTGCCGAATGGCTCCACACCTTCGATCCGGAGGCCACCAAAGAAGACATCCGCGGCATCCTCGGGCAGATGCTCTTCCGCGGCGAAGAGGGCCTCAAGAAAACCGACGCGCTCTCCGGAGGCGAAGCCGCCCGCCTGCTCTTCTGCAAGATCATGCTTCAGAAGCCCAACGTTCTCGTCTTTGACGAACCGACGAACCACCTGGACCTCGAAAGCATCAACGCTCTAAACCAGGCGATCCAGAAGTACGAAGGCACGGTCTTCCTCGTCACCCACGACGAGGACCTGATCGAAGAGGCGGGCACCCGCATCTGGCACTTTGAAGGTGGCCCCACCAACTTCCACATCACCGACCACAAGGGCCCTTACGAGGAATACCAGCAGCAGCTCACAATGTCCGCAAAATAGCTCATCGCTCGATAGCTGGCAGCGCCCTAACCTTGCTGCAAAATAGTGGCTCGAATACACCATCTGACGCGCTATGGCGACCATATTAATGGTGATAAGGCAGACAAACAGGTGTAATTTACTCTTGCGAATCACCAATTAAGTAAAAAGGAACTGTGTGGCGAGATCTCCGGACCTTCCGCTTCTTCAGAAGCACATGCCTGAGTTGGATCTGTTGCGCGGGCTGGCCATCCTGGCGGTTCTTTTCTATCACGGTCTTTATTGGTCGAACGCAACCTCGTCGAACCATCTTGCCACCCTCTTCATCAGGGCGACGGTCGTTGGTTGGCTTGGAGTCAATCTCTTCTTCGTGCTCTCCGGCTTCCTGATCACCGGCATTCTTATCGACACCAAAGGCAGACCGTCGTTCTATCGGAAGTTCTACCTTCGCCGCGCTCTTCGCATCCTCCCTGCATATCTGGCGCTTGTTCTTTTTCTTCTTCTCATCGGCTGGCTGGCGTTTGGATCGGCGGCGGTCGCCCTGTTGTTTCTCGCAAACTACAGTCAACTAACTGCGTTTTTTCAACTCGGCTATGGCCCTTTATGGTCACTCTCTGTGGAGGAGCAGTTCTATCTCATCTGGCCTTCAATCGTCGGCAGGGTGAGCGTCCGCGTGCTTACCGTGATCTCGCTCGCGCTTTGCCTTGTCGAGCCCTTCCTTCGCTGGCTCGATGCCTCGGGCCATCTCCGTCTGGGAGACGTCAATCAGGCGACTTACTTGATCGCCGACAACCTCGCCTTCGGGGCCTTGGCCGCAATCTTCGCTCGTTCAAGTTATGGCACCCTTCGCAACGGGGTAAGGCTCGGCCTCGGCCTCTGTATGGCAGGACTTGTCATCTTCGCGATCGGCTATCCCTTCGGCATCCTGCATCGCGTGGACGTCGTCGGCAACGCCTTGCAGTCGGTCCCATGGAACATCTTCTTCGCAGGCATGTTGCTGCTTGGCCTCGGTCTGCGGAGCCCTCTTGCATCCAGTGTCTGGGTCGCTCCTCTGCGCTTCTTCGGGTACATCAGCTACGGTCTCTATCTTGTCCATTTTCTGATCTTCGTCAGCTACGACAACAATGTGCCGCGTCTCGCTAGTCCTTTCTGGCGCCATCTGCTGCAAGGTTCATTCACTCGCTTCTTCCTCGCCGGCGGATTGTCCATCCTGGTCGCATGGCTCTCACGAAGGTTCTACGAAGAGCGCTTCCTCCAGATGGGAAGGACGGCGCGTCCCGCGGAAGAGGCCCCGCTTCCATCGAGGCCGACACCGGAAGACCCACTATCCGCTCCCACGCCTGCAACGTCGGAATCGACCGTTGTCTAAATTTGCAACGGCTCCGTCGCCCATGGATGCCTCTCGAAGATCTTCGACGGTCGAAGCACCATACCGAGCACTGAAGTGGGATACTAGGGGAGAACAGGAGCTCCTATGCCCACCGTCGAGCCCATTAAGAACCGCGGCAGGAACGTCCTCGGCCAGCCCCTCGATATCTGCGGCTGCGAGCCCATGACCGGCTTCTACCGGACCGGTTGCTGCGAGACTGGTCCCGACGACCCTGGCGTCCACTCCATCTGCTGTATCGTCGACGCGCCCTTCCTCGAAGCCTCCAAGGCCCTTGGCAACGACCTCAGCACCCCCATGCCTCAGTTTGGTTTCGCCGGCCTCAAACCCGGAGACCGCTGGTGCGTCTGTGCCGCTCGCTGGCTGCAGGTCCAGCAGGCTGGGGCCGCCTGCCCCATCGTCCTCGAAGCCACCCACGAGAACACCCTCAAGATCGTCCCATTCGAGCTCCTCATCCAGTACGCGGTCATTCCCAGCCAGCTTCACTAGCACTTGCGTCCGCCCGGGTCAGGGGGCATTCATTCCGGCCGCCTGCGTGAGCGCCAACCGGCACTCCGTCCATTTTTCGCCCAAACGACTCTCCAAAGCGATCTTTTCCGCAAAAAAATATCCAACAAATATCGTTGATGTGACAGGGTTTTTACAAATCCCCTTGACAGGCCACACCCTAAGGCTTGACTGTTGAAGTATTACAACAATTCAGTTTAGAGCCATTCGCGAACGTCTTTGGGTCTGACATCACAAGCCAAATTCCAGCGATAGCACCCCGTTCACACCACCGTTTTCGTCATCGGTGTTTCTTAGGAGGCAATTTCAAATGAAACTTTTTACCGCATTTAAGCGTCTATCACGATTCGCGGTGGCCGCCGTCTTTACCGTCTGTGTCAGCCTGCCGGTCACTGCTCAGACCTCCGGCAACGGCAACATCAACGGCACCATCAGTGACAAGTCCGGCGCCGCTGTTCCCAATATCACCGTAGTTGTGCTCAACACCGAGACCGGTGTCTCCCGCACGCTCACCACCAATAATGACGGCTCTTACGCGGCTAACTTCCTACTGCCCGGCCACTATGAAGTTACCGCCGGCGGAAGCGGCTTTGGTAAAGTCGACCGCAAAAACCTCGTCCTAACCGTAGGTCAGATTCTCACCGTCGATGTCACTCTTCCGCCCGCCTCCGTTTCTACCGAGGTCATCGTCACCAGCGAGTCCCCGCTTGTCGACACCGACAAAACTGAGGTTGCCCAGACCATCGACCAGTCGTTCATCTCGAACATTCCGGTCTCGACCCGTAACTGGAGCGCCTTCGTCCTGAACACGCCCAATGTGACCCCCGACGGCGGCTCCGGCCTCGTCAGCTTCCATGGCATCAGCGGCCTCTACAACCAGAACTACGTCGACGGCTCGAACAACAATCAGATGCTCTTCTCCGAGGCCCGTGGTCGCGCCTCCGGTGCCCCCTATGTCTACTCCATCGACTCCATCAAAGAGTTCCAGGCGCAGGCGTCGAACTACTCGGTCGAGTTCGGTCAGGCCGCCGGTGGTCAGGTCAACGCCATCACCAAGTCCGGCACCAACCACTTCCACGGCGACGCCTTCTACTATCTTCGCTATCCCAGCCTCAACGCACTCGATCCCTACAACAAATTCCAGGCCCTCCATAACAACGGAAACCCATTCCTGCTCACCCAGCCGGTGCACCAACAGCAGCAGTTCGGCGGATCCATCGGCGGCCCCATTATGCATGATCGCCTCTTCTTCTTCTTCACCTACGATGGTTTCCGCAAGGTCGGTCGCGTCCTTTACGCCAACACCAACATCATCTCGTTGACGCCCTCGGGCCCCACCTCCAGCTCGACCACAGTCACACCGACGCAGTGCCCTACCACTATCACCGCAGCGCAATGTACTTCCGGCATCCAGTTTCTGCTAAACACAGGTAACGTCGCGGTTGGGTCCGCGCCTCCGGCCCGCTTCCAGAAGCAAAACCTCTTCTTCCCCCGGCTCGACTGGCACATCAATAATCGCAACGACGCCTTCGTCGACTACAACTTCGCCGACTACGACTCGTCCTACGGCTACAGCCCGGCCAACACCTTCACCAATAGCTCGCCCTCGACCAACGGCCCCACCAGCTACCATGAGCGCTTCCTGGTCGCCGGTTTGACCACGCAGATCGCCAAAGCCTCCGTCAACCAGATCCACTTCCAGTACGGTCAGGACCTCGAGACGGCCGGCGCCAACGCCTCCGGCCCCAGCGTCGCTACCGGCGTCTTGACCTTTGGCATGCCCAACGCTCTGCCGCGTGTCGCTGAACCCAACGAGCACCGCATCCAGTTCACCGATGTCTTCTCCACGAGCAAGGGCCGTCACTCGCTCAAGTTCGGCGGCGACGTCAACCTCGTCCACGAGGTCATGATCAATCTCTTCCAGGGCGGCGGCGTCTACAGCTACGGCGACTCTACCACCCTGCTCAACTTCCAGGACTGGATCCAGGACGCCTTCGCCGGCCAGCCAGGCGACACCGATCCATACGCCGGCTATCACTACAACACCTTCGTCCAGACCATCGACAAGGTCAACACCACGCCCACCACTGAAGGCAAGGACGACTTCTGGATGAAGATGTTCGATGGCTTCGCCGAAGACGACTGGAAGATCAAGTCTAACTTGACCCTTAACCTCGGGGTCCGCTATGACATTCAACTCACCCCTGCCCCCGGCCTCATCAACAACAACTATCCTCCCATCTCGACGGAGTACAGCCAGACCATCAAGAACGTCACCGATCGCGTCCAGCCTCGCGTCGGCTTCAGCTGGTCGCCGTATTCTGGAACCGTCGTTCGCGGTGGCTACGGCATGTTCTCCGCTCTCAACCAGGGCTCGACCTACTACGCCATGCGCGTGGAGAACGGCGTCGTCCAGGTCAACTACAACTACTCCGGTTGCGAGTCCTCGGTCGGTAGCGTCTCGAAAGCTCGTTGTCCGACCGTTCCGAGCGCAGCCAACAGCCTCCAGTACCCCTTCGTTCCATTCCCCGTCACCGGCCCGCCGCTCTCCGCAGCTCTCCACCCCACCGGCGGAACCGCGCCCTCTGTCAACGGTCCCTCAATCCTCGGTGCGCAGAGCTTCCACGGCCTCGATCCCAACTTCGTTCCACCTCTGGCGCAGGAGTTCGATTTCGGCGTCGAGCAGGCTCTTCCTGGCAATATGTCTCTCGCAGTTGGTTACGTCGGCACCCGCGCTCTGCGCCTGCCAATCTTCCTCGATGCTAACCTTATCGGCCAGACCCCGCACGGCATAGCCACCTACAACGTCCAGGACGCAGGTAACAACATCACCAGCCAGATCACTGTGCCGGTCTATCTGCAGTCGGACCGCCGCAACTCGGCAATTACCTCGCTCAACACCGGGTTCAGCGTAGCCAACACCTGGTATAACTCGCTCGCAGTGACCGTTCGCCGTCCGTTCAGCAACGGTCTCGAGGTGCTGGCCAACTACACCTGGGCCCGAGCCACCGATACCGGGCAGGTAGCCGGTACCTTCGGCACCTTCTACGGTGGTGACACCCCGCTCGATCCCAATAACCCACGTCGCGACAACGGGCCGTCCGACACCGACATCCGTAATCGCTTCGCTCTCAGCTTCGTCTACCAGCCGAACTTTCTTGAAGGAAACAAGATCGTCAAGCATGCATTCGATGACTTCCTCTTCTCCGGCGGCTTCATCGCCTCCGGCGGCGAGCCAATCTCTCTCGCCATGAGCGGAACCGTCTACTCCGGTACCGGAACCAGCTACGGAGCTGACGGCAACATCTACGGCGGCGCAATGAGCTCCAGCTCCGGCGCACCCACCACCGGCCGTCCGCCGCAGATCGGCCGCAACAGCATCCCCATGCCGGGCTACAGCAACTTCGATTTCCGCATAGCTCGTAACATTCCCATCCACGAGAACTTCTACATGCAGATCTCCGCCGACGCCTTCAATCTTCTCAATCGCCAGATCATCACTGGAGTTAACGGGCCCTACTCGCAGTATCTTGCGAGCGGTACCACCTCCGGATCGCTGAAATGCAATGCCACCACGCCCGCACCCGGCGCCACCTTCCAGGGCTGCATCTCACCCTACAGCGGCACCGGCCTCTCGGCCTTCGGCGTAACCTCGGGCACCAACAACAGCCTCTACGGCGCCCGCCAGATGCAGTTTGCCGCGAAGCTGTTCTTCTAACCCACCCAGAACCTCAACGCTTCAACCAAGAGCGGCCCCGGATT
The DNA here is from genome assembly GCA_963774835.1 of uncultured Acidobacteriaceae bacterium. GTDB lineage: Bacteria > Acidobacteriota > Terriglobia > Terriglobales > Acidobacteriaceae > Edaphobacter. Next base: position 447,903 of record CAVZGS010000005.1, on the reverse strand, counting down.
ATCCGGGGCCGCTCTATCTATGCTTCCTTTGTCTGCATTTATTTTTCCCCATTTTTTGCCCAAAAATCGCATGTCAAGCCCCCAAACCACCTAACCCGTTACCCAGCAACAACATCTGCTTGGCATGTTAGTTCCACTCAATCCGCTATACTGGGTATATAGATCAAAAACGAACAAGCCCCGGACACTCTCCGGGGCTAACTCTTTTAGAAAGACTATTTTAGCCGCAACCCTTTTATTATGACGATTTTGCAAAGCTCGCCATCCCGTAAATCATTGAAAAATAAGAAATTTATGCCCATCCGGGGGGAGGGGGTACCCCGAAACGTGGAGACAATTCCGCCATTTGCAATCGGATCCGCCGCTGGTTACGCGCCGTAAATATTCGTATTGATAAATTCGTTGCGGAACTTTCCTGTCGGGTCATATTGCGCAAGAAGCGCCTGATAGTCGCGCATCTTCGCATACTGTGCCCTCAGACGTGCAGGCTGCATGGTGAACAGTTTGGCCCAATGGGGTCTCCCGCCAAACGGCACAAGCTTCTCTTCGATCAGCGGAAGTACCTTCTTGACCTCGGGCCATTCCGGCTTCCACGTGAAGTGGATCGTCATGGAAGGCCGCTGGTAGCAGGGGCTAATCCAAAGGTCGTCCGCAGCGATCGTACGAAACTCCGTGATGAAGAGGTGCGGCGTGATCTGGTCGCGGAGCTGCTCGACAGCCAGTATGGCGGCATACCCTTTATCGCGAGGGACAAAGTACTCCGACTGCAGCTCCGCGCCGCTGCTCGGCGTAAAATTCATGCGGAAGTGCGGCAGCCGCTCGTACCACGGTCCAGGAATGCCCATCTGTTCGGTGCAATTCTCCGCGGAGTGACCAGCAAGTGGATGCAGGTTTTGCGTGGCTGGCTTCGCTCCATAAAAATCTGCCTTCGGATCGGAAATACGAGCGTGGTTGACACGACGCTTGACCCACACCTGCGTGGCGCGATGCTTCTGCCAGTCCGTGAAGATGCTGACGCTGTAGCCGCTCGCGAAGATGTCGTCTAGATGAGCTTCGAGTTGTGAGAACGGCAGATCTTCGTAGACAGTCTGCGCAATCTGGAAGGTCGGACGAACATCCAACGTGGTCCTGGTGATAACGCCCAGCGCTCCAAGCCCGACGACGGTGCCCGGAAACTTGTCGCCCAGCTTCTCGCGAGAGAAGGTGCCCGACGTCGCCGTTGGCCGTAACGATCTCCATAGCGCGAACTGCGGTCGAAAGGTTGCCGTTCTTGCTTCCAGAACCATGCGTGGCCGTCGCACACGCTCCAACCACGGAGATATGCGGCAGCGAAGCAAGGTTATGCACTGCAAATCCGCGGCTGTCGATGTAAGGAGCAAGCTGGCCATAAGTGACGCCGGCGCCGACCGTCACCGTCTTGGCCCCAGCGTCAAGTTCGATCTGGTCGAAAGGCTTCAGCGATATCTGCTCTACCGTACTGTCGGCAATGCCATTGAAGGAGTGACGTGCCCCCAGCGCCTTGAGATGAGAGATACTACGCACGCTGTGCCGAACATCTTCGACGGTCTTTGCAACGTCGAGATTCTTAGTACTGTAGGTGTAATTTCCAGCCCAATTGGTGCGGGCGTCCCCAGTCGCCTGCGCCGGAGAGAGCTTGGAAAGCAGAGTGCTGGCAAGCAGGGCCCCCGAGCTCTTGAGAAATTCCCGTTTATCCACGTTCGAATCTCCTTATCTTGCACCAACAGTATTGATCTCCAGCTTCGTCTCAACCGGCCCCAGCGTTATGCGCTGAAATCCGTGCACACTCGCTCACCACTGCAGCCGCATCAGCGATGTAGCCTGCCGCGGAAGCGCTGTGGCGATTGTTACCTTCCCACCACTAACATCCAGCCATTCAGGAGAACTTAAGAGTTCCAGTTGTCCCGCGGCTTTCAGTCGAGCATACTGCTCTACCGTCGGTGTCTGCGGAGATCCCATCTGCTTCCACACGGCGTAAGAATTGCTGTGTGTGTCGTCGATCCGGTAATGCTGCAGCAGCACCTTATTCACGCCTGCCGGAATTCCGGCAACCGTTACCCGCACAGATGCGCCCGCTGCCGGCAGGTCATCGTCATGGTAGTTCCACAACATCACCGCGGCCTCATGGTCGGCCCTCGTCGCGAAGGCATCGATGTCCGGCGCCTGCCGCACGCCCGCAGAGAGAATATTGTCCAGAGGGACCTGCCCCGTACTGCTCGTGCTCACACGTTGTCCGGACATCAAGCCCGCCATTCGAAAGACATTGATTATCGGCTTGTCCACTCCATTTGTCGCGAGTGTGCGAAACCCTTCAAAATATTCCTTGTCCTCAAACTCGAACGACCACGAAAGCATCGAGATCAAATTTACTTTGTAACGGTCTTGCAGGGCGAACAGAGCCTTGATGGCGGCGACAGTGTAGGTTGGATAAAGTGGGCCATTCCGATAGGCGTTAGCTGGATTCACCTTCATCGAACACGCCGCGCATCCCTCCGGATCAGCTTCGCTCAAAATGATCGGCAGATGAATATACTTTGGATACTTTGCGACGATACGAAAGCCCTCGCCGGCGGCCCTCAATTCGTTCGAAAGCCCCATCCGCACATGTCCGTCGACTACGGTCGGTCGGCCTTTTGGGTGAAATGAGATGAAATCCAGTGGAATCTGCTTACCGTCCGCCGCACTCTTGTCATTCAAACAATGCTTCAGGAAGTTATCGAGAAATGTGCTCGCTTTTTCTGAAGCAGGGCCAGTACTGGCTGGGCCGCCCACGACCGCATCTGGCAAAGCAGCACGAACTCCCGCTACCGAGTAGTCGTACAGTTTGTAGTACTCCTCAGGGGTGCCATGCCAATATGCGATATCCGGCTCGTTCCAAACCTCGAAGTACCACTTACTCACCTGTTCCTTGCCATAACGCTGGACCAGATGCTCCGTGTACCTCCTCACCAACTCGCCCCAGACCGCGTAGTCCCTCGGCGGATTGTTGGAGGCCCCGGAAATGGTGCTCGCCGGGTAATGGATTTGGTATTCGGTTACCCCTGCCACCGCGGCAGCCAGATCCTTGGGCATGAAGCCGAGTTCGACCATCGGCCGCACTTCTGCTTTTTGAAACTCATCAAAGGTCTGATCGGTAATGGTGAAGTCGTACACTGGCTTTCCATTCGCATCGAGTGTGAACACGTTCGATGAGCTCCACTTCAACTCAGCCACGCCGTTGCCCGATGTCAGCAAGTGATGTGCACGAATGTTTACCGGTACCGGGCTCAAGTCGTGTAACTCGGTTAGCAACTGCTTGCCATACTTCATTGTTGTGTAATTTGACTCGTCATAGCCAAACCAACTGTAGATCGGTGTATACAGTCCCTCCACCTTTGCAAGGTCGACTTGAATGGATACGGGACTGGACTCTGAGATCTGTGCCGTCGCATGCATCGCGGCGGCACAGATCAACGTGATCACAAACTTGCACATTGGTCAGGTGCCCTTAGGTTAGAAGTCGTACTTCAGAGCAAATTGAATTTCTCGAGAAGTCGAACACAGCAAGCACGACCCCGTCCATCTCGTCGCCGCCGATCCGCTCTTTTACCGATCTTTCAGGCTTCGTGCAATCGTCTCGCGAGACGTCTCTTCCAAGCCATCCATCGAGCCATGCTCAATATGATGATGGTAACGTCCCCGCTGGTCGATCTGGAACGTACCCTGTTGCAGTCCCACCAATCCGCATGTCATTTTTATGAGTTCCTATAAGGGATCCAAACCTGCATGGCTGCCTCTTCCCGATTCGCCCAGGCATAGTAGGGAATTAGCCTCAAAGTTGTCGGGCTGTCCACCGGCTTTGTTGCGGTTGCGGCAGAGAAATAAAGCCTTGTATCGGTTGCCGATTTGTCGATGGCACCAGGATGAGCAAGCACCATCACTCCATCCAGAAGACTCGGCTCGAACTGCGCCGTAGTAGTCCCCTCAAGACGCACCGTATAGTCAGCAAGATTTGTCCCCGGATCATGGTCTTTCTGGTCGATATGCTCCATACAGAAGACGATCGGGCCGCGCTGAAAAGCGACCCTTCCTCTGTCTTCCGTCACCGCAGGATTTGCCTTCAACAGGTGCGTTGTCATGTCGAAATTCAGATCAATGGTGTCGTTTGCCGCCCATCGCCTACGGATCGCGAGATATTCGCCGGCCTTTGCTCCGCCAAACTCTCTGCCATTTACCTTCACCACGTTCTTCGTTGACCAGCCCGGAATACGGACGTACACGATAAATTCGCTCGGGGTCGCCGGGCTCACTGTCATCTTGATCTCACCGTTCCACGGATAGTTCGTCTTCTGTTCAATCGTCAGACCCGTGCCATCGTGCAGGTTCCAGTTCATCTCCGAGTTGTCGTAGAGGTGGACATAAACGCCGTCGGCGCTGGTGCTATAAAAATAGCCGGACAGAGAAGCAAATGTACGCTCTAGATTCGGCGGGCAGCACGTCGTGTCGTACCAGGCGTTTCGGATCTTGCCCTCCGGAGCATGCCGATCGCTCAAGTTACCCGATGGATCGAAGGCCAGCGGATTTCGATAGCAGTATGCCCTGCCATCGAGCGACATCCCAGAGTTGATGCCGTTATACAGGGCCCGTTCGATCACGTCCGTGAACTTGGCATCGCCCGAGGCCGCAAGCATTCGCCAATTCCACATCATGTTGCCGATCGCTGCACAGCTCTCGCCATACGCGCGCGCATTTGGCAGCTCATACGCATCGCCAAAAGCCTCCCCGCTCTCACGCGCGCCCACGCCGCCGTTTACGTAGAGTTGGTGCGCAGTCAGATCGTCCCACAGCGCATTAAGCGTCTTCCAGTAGGCCGGGTCGCCTGTCTCAAGATAGTAGTCTGCCGCACCACAGCAGGCGTACATCGCGCGCACGGCGTGCCCTTCGAGCTTCGTCCGCGAGGTGAAAGGGATACCGCAATACATATAAACGATCTGCGACGCCTTCAGTGGGACTCTCTTGTCCCCATGCAGAATATATCCCGCCAACTCAACATACTTTGGATTCCCCGTCGTGCGGGAAAGTTCAATCAGGGCCATCTCGATCTCAGGATGTCCGGAGACAATCGCCTTCTGGTTTGCTCCTGGCCCATAGTTCGGAATCAGAAAGTCATCGACAAAACGAATGCCCGCATCAAGCAGCGCCCGATCTCCCGTAGCTCGATAGTATGCAATCGCGGCCTGCAACATATGACCAATGCAATAGAGCTCATGTCCCGTCGTCTGCGTTTCGTACTGCATGCGCAGCGACTTTCTATCACCGTTGTAGTAGGTGTTCAGATAGCCGCTCGGTTCCTGGATTGCCACAACATCGCGAATCATTGCATCTGTGGTCTTTCGCAGCTCTGGCTGGGCTCCGACCTGTAGTTGAAAACCAACCGCTTCCGTCCACTTGTAGATATCGGAGTCCGAATAGACTGGCCCCTTCTGAGGCTCCGTCGACTTGCCCTGTAATCGAAGAAAATTGTCCATCCGTCCATGTTCCAGCAACTCCTCATGCATGCTCGGAATGCTCGACACCAGATTCGTCCTGCGACGTTGCGACCAGAACCCGTCCCGAATTACGACGGCCCGCACCGGCACGGTCTTAAGCTTGGCGTAGGGAGAGTTGGACAAATCGATCACCCCAGCGTCTTTCCAATCTGTCTTCGAAGACGTTGCTGGTTGTGGTTCGTTTGCGAGCAACGAAAGTAGTCCTCCTTTTGGCTGTGCGCATGCAATCGCGGATGGGACGATCGAGGCTGCAGCGGAGGCGATAAATGTTCGACGTGACAACCGGTTCTTCATACCCACAAACTCCTTCTGGGTCCTTGCCACCCTTTCTATTCCTCGTCAACATGACCCGTCAATAGAACGTTTTCTCGAGCCTGCCAAAGGGTATACCCTTACAATGCGAGGTTCGACGGCCTACGATGAATGCTCTTCTCCTCTCCGAATACAAACACTTGGAGGTAACAACATTACCTATTCCGCTGCCCGGACCATCGGATGTGCTGGTACAGGTGGCGGCCTGCGGAATCTGTGGTAGCGACGTCCATGGCTATGACGGCACCTCAGGTCGGCGGATTCCCCCCTTGGTCATGGGCCACGAGGCTGCCGGGATTGTTACTGCAGTTGGCTCGAACGTGGATGCATTCACTGTGGGCGACCGCGTGACGTTTGATTCGACGGTCTACTGCGGCGTATGCGCATTCTGCCGCAAAGGAGAGATGAATCTTTGCGATGACCGCCAGGTAGTTGGAGTCTCCTGTGGAGACTACAGCCGTGCTGGTGCCTTTGCAGAGTATGTCGCTGTGCCGGCCCGCATCGTTTACAGGCTGCCGGAAAATTTGGGATTCGCAGAAGCGGCCATGCTTGAGGCTGTCTCGGTGGCGCTTCATGCGGTGGCAGTCTCGAAGCTCGAAGGTGGCGAGACGGCCTTGGTGATTGGGGCGGGAATGATCGGACTGCTGACGCTGCAAGCCGCACGCGTTGCCGGTTGTTCCCGGCACCTTCATCGCAGACATCGACCCGACACGCCTTAAATCAGCAACGGAGCTAGGAGCGGACGAGACGATTTTGGCCTCGGGTGCAGAGCTGACTCACGAAGTCCTTCGACTGACCGGAGGGCGCGGAGTGGATGCTGTGCTGGAGGCGGTCGGACGTAATGAGACGATCGCTACGGCAATCGATTCGGTGCGAAAGGGAGGCACGGTGACTCTGATAGGCAACATCTCCCCACAAGTGAATCTACCCCTGCAAAAGGTTGTCTCTCGCCAGATACGGTTACAAGGATCGTGTGCCTCTTGCGGTGAATATCCGGAGGCGATGGAATTAATGGCTGCGGGCAAGATTCGTGTTCGTCCATTAATCACTGCGGTTGCGCCGCTTAGCGACGGGCCGGCCTGGTTCGATCGGCTGCACTCAGGTGAGCCCAATCTGATGAAGGTTGTGCTTGATCCACGGATCGGCTCAGAGCCTGGGCTATGAGCGAGAACCTATTCGACCTGACCGGTCAGGTCGCGCTGGTGACTGGGGCAAGCCGAGGGTTAGGACAATACTTCGCTCGGGCGTTGGCAAGGGCCGGTGCGGACTTGGTTCTCACAAGCCGTAAACGAGAAGACCTGAAACCATTTGTGGCTGACATCGAAGCATTAGGCCGCAGAGCGCTACCGCTGGAACTCGACGTGCGTGAACAGCGAAGTATTGAGCGAATGGCTGTCGCAGCGGAACAGGCCTGGGGCCAGATCCACATTCTGGTCAACAACGCCGGATGCAATGCACGAAAACCTGCTCTCGATGTGACATGGGACGATTGGAACCTGGTGCTTGATACGAACCTGCGCGGTAGTTTTTTCGTAGCGCAGCAAATAGCTCGCCGCATGGTTCCGTATGGCTATGGCCGCATCATCAATATCGGCTCCGTAACGAGCGTCTTCGGCTATGCGGGTCTCGCGCCGTACGGCGCCAGCCGCGGTGGAGTGCGGCAACTGACAATGAGTCTGGCGGACGATTGGGGCAAGCACGGGATTACGGTCAACTGTCTTGCCCCCGGCTGGTTTCGCACCGAGCAGAACAAAATGCTCTATGAAGACAAGGAGTGGGTCGAATACCTGGTCGATCGTATTCCGGTAAAGCGCGCGGGTCAGCCACATGACCTCGACGGCGCCGTCGTATTCCTGGCCTCTGAAGCCAGCCGCTACATTACCGGCCAGACGCTCCTGGTCGATGGCGGTATATCGACCGGTGCAATGCGCGCAACGGCAAGACCACCCTCGTCGCCGTAGCGACCCCGCACTTAGGACGCGGGTCGCGGTTCAGTCGGCATCGGTTCGATTCTGCCTAACAGGAAAATATAGCCCGCGATGCCAACCACGAGGTAAGCTGCCGACACGCCGAATGCCCAAGCAAACGATTGCTGGGCGGCGACCACATAGCCAGTGATGACCGGCGCACAGATGCCTGACAGTTGGTTCGAGAAGTTGATGATTCCCCCTACTCGTCCTACGCTGCTTCGAGGCGCAATCAAGGATGGAATGGACCAGCCGACAGGGGAGGCGGCCGAGAGCCCACCGATCGAGATGCTGATCCAGATGAGTGCTGTGGTCGCGCTATGCGTATTCGCCGCTCCTAGAATGCCGAGACCACAGGCGGTTCCACCTATAAGGACGCACCTTCGGACAGAGCTCGCGTTCCATCCACGTTCAATCAGCGCGTCTACCAGCCAGCCACCGACGACCAAGTCCGCCGCCGTCGCGACCAGCCACGGAATCCCTGTGTAAAGAAACGAGTGCAACAGATCAATGTGCAGTGCGGACGAGAGATAACTCGGCAGCCAGGTGAGTAGCAGATAAAAGACGTAGTTGTAAGACCCGAAGCCCAGCACCATTCCGATGACCTTGCGTTGCCGCATGAGATAACCGAGAGATGCTTGTCCAACCTCATTTGCGACGAAGACCTGATCGTCCGTCGCAATGTAATCTCGCTCCACGTCAGTCAGCTCCGGGTCGTCCTGCGGGTCGCGATAGATTCGCCAGAAGACAAGAAAGTATAGAAAGCTAATGAGCCCGGTGACAGCAAAGCTCCACCGCCAGCCGACCTTGATCAATAGTGCACCGATGAGCGGTACCCCAATTGCAGAAGCGAGCTTGGCGGCGCCGTCGAAAAGTGACGTGGCAAAACTGCGCTCTCGAGAAGGAAACCAATGGCCGATCGCCTTGGCATTTGCAGGAAAGGTTGGCGCCTCTCCTACTCCGAGCAGAAAGCGTGCCGCAAAGAATCCGCCGATAGTCGGTGTAACAGCCGCCGCAAAGGAGGCAACGCTCCACAGGAAGGTGCTAATGCGGCCGACACGCCGGATCCCAAATTTGTCCAACAGCACCCCGATTGGCAGTTGGCACAAAGCATAAGTCCAATTGTAGGCGCCCGACAGATAGCCAAACGTAACAGAGGAGACGCCGAAGGTCGTGTAGAGGGCCGCATGCGAGACCGAAAGGTTCACTCGGTCAAAATAGTTGACCAGAACGCCGAGGCCCAGAAGCCATGCTATCCGCCATCGGCGTCTGGGAACAGTGTTTTTTGGAGCAGGACACATCATTCGGGCAGGTCCGTTCCGCAAGTTTCAGGTAGCAGCCACACACTAAACGCCATCAACATGTAGGCAGTGACGGAAAAAACAGCAATTGCTTTGCCGAGCTGCATGTGCGCGCTGAAGTAGCCGACCAGTGTTGGAAACAGCGCTCCGACGCCGCGACCTAGGTTGTATGCAAATCCCTGCCCCGATCCCCGTAGCGTGGTCGGAAAGAGCTCAGAAAAAAACGCCCCCATCGGACTGAACGCGCCGGACGGGAAAAACCCGAGAGGGAATCCGAGAAACAACATCACCTCGTCACTGATCGGGAGCACCATGTACAGCAGGACCGTCGTAAATGAAAGCACTGCGAAGACTGTAAGTGTCCACTTGCGACCTATCTTGTCCGCCAAATGCGCAGCAGTTAAATACCCGCCGAACGACCCCGCAATCACGACCATCAGATACCCACCAGTGTGCATCACAGAGAGGCCCCTGGCGTTCATATAAAGGGGCAGCCAAGTGGTAATCGCATAATAGCCACCCTGCGCGCCCAACGCCACGAGCGAAGCAAGCAACGTCGTCTTGAGCATGGCAGGTGAGAAGATCTGAAGAAAATGAGTGGAAGACCCCGCCTTGTTCGCCGTCATCGTTCGCTCAAACAGGGTTGATTCGGAGACATGACTTCGTATCCAAAAAGCCAGCAGCGCCGGCAGCAGGCCGACCCAGAACATGGCACGCCACGCCAACGCAGGCGGCAACAGGGCGAAGAAAAGAGTGTAGAACAAAGCCGAGATACCCCACCCTATCGCCCACCCGCCCTGCACTGTTCCTACAGCTCGTCCGCGGTATTCGCTGCGTATCGTTTCGCCAATCAAAACCGAACCTACTGCCCACTCACCGCCAAATCCCAGGCCCTGCAAACCGCGAAAGATCAGGAGTTGTGTGAAGTCATTCGCGAATCCGCTGAGAAACGTAAAGAAAGCAAACCAGAGGATCGTAAATTGCAGGACCTTCACCCGACCGTATCGGTCCGCAGCGAGCCCAGCGAGCCATCCGCCCAGCGACGACAGCAGAAGCGCAGAGGTGCCCCAGCAACCCTGCCTGGCTTTTGCTGATGTGCCACAGAACAATCAGCGTTGGCAGCACGAAGCTGTACACCATAACGTCCATCCCGTCGAGCATCCAACCTGCGAATGTCGCTGTCAGGGCCGATCGCTCATTGGCGTTGAGCTGAGTGAACCACACCTTGTTGGCCGCTTCTGCCCCGTGCTGAAGCTGTGATTCACTCATCCTGCCCGCGACCTTTCATCGAACCATTGAGCTTCCCAGCCTGCGGACAAAGCTCTACTATGTCAAACCCTCGGCTTAATTGCTGCCATTCCCCATCCGCCACCGCCCGGCGTCTCTACACGGATAACGTCGTTCTTGCCGACGTACACTGTGCACTTGCCCGGTAATTCTGTTGTGTCTCCGTCGGGTGTGATCAGCTGCGCTTTGCCTCTCGCTCCATTCTCTCCACCTTCCAGGCCGTACGGCGAGAACTTCCTCCGATCGCAAAGCAGAGTCACTTGCGCAGGTGTCAGGAGCTCGATCTCGCGCACCAGTCCGTCCCCACCACGAAACTCTCCGGCACCGCCAGATCCCCGGCGATATCCATACGACCGCACACGAAATGGATAGGCATACTCCAGCGCCTCAATTGGAGTGTTCAGCGAGTTGGTCATGTGGCAGTGAATACCATCAATTCCATCCATGCTGGGACGTGCGCCCATGCCGCCCGCGGTAGTCTCATAGTAGGTAAACGGAGCGTTGGTGCGATGGTCCACGCCACCTACTGTCAGATTGCTCATCGTACCGTAACTGGCCGCTGGAACGCGGTGAGGCGCTGCTTTTGCCAGCGCACGCAGCAGCGTGTCCGTAATTCGCTGGCTCGTCTCAACATTGCCGCCGGCGACAGGGGCGGGCAGCTTTGCATTCACGATGCTTCCCAACGGCGCCGAAACCTTGACCGAGTTCATCAGCCCAGCCGTCGCTGGAGCATCATCATTCAAGAGACAGCGGAGCATGTAGAAGCAGGCGGAATACGTGATGGGGTAGACGGCATTCACACTTCCTCTCACCTGTGGCGACGATCCGCTGAAGTCGATCTCCGCCGAACCGTCTGTCGGGACCAAATTTGATCGCCACCGCAATGCGAATTGGATCGTCGGTGACTCCATCTCCATCAAGGAAGTCTTCAGCCGTAAAGACGCCCGCCGGCATCTTGCGAAGTTCGGCGCGCATAAGCCGCTCGGAGTAAGCAAGTAGTTCTTCCACCAGGTCGTTCACCTTGGCAAGTCCGTACTTGGCAACGACCTCCTTGATCCGCCGCTCGCCCACGCGGCATGCGCCAATCTGCGCCGCGAGGTCGCCTTCCCGCTCCTCCGGAGTTCTCACATTCGCCAGAATCAGCGAAAATATGTCTTGGCTCATCACGCCCTTGCGGATCAGGCGGATCGGAGGGATGCGAATGCCCTCTTGATAGATCTCCTGCGCTGGCCCCATGGATCCCGCGTACATACCACCCACGTCGGCGTGATGCGCTCGCGACGCGGCGTAAAAGGCAGGCTTGCTCGTATCTCCAATAAAGATAGGAAGAACCAGCGTGATGTCCGGCAGGTGCGTACCACCCGCGTACGGATCGTTCAAAATAGCAATGTCGCCTTCCTCCAGCTCCATACTATCGACGACCGCCTTGACCGACATCGGCATCGCGCCCAGGTGGACAGGCATGTGGTCGCCCATGGCGATCACCCGCTCCCGGCCGTCGAACAGAGCGCACGAATAGTCGCGTCGCTCCTTAATATTTGGCGAGATGGATGTGCGTCGCAGCGCTGCTCCCATCTCTTCGGCGATCGAGTGGACGCTGCTCTGAAAGATCGCGAGCTCAATCGGACTTCGAGTCTCGTTCATGCCCTTCATCCATGCACCTCGATTACCAGATTGCCCAGACCGTCCACGCGTAAAACATCGCCCAAAGGCAGAACAGTAGCGGAGCTGTACTCCGAAACAATTGCCGGGCCGGCAAACGTATCTCCTGGGCGAAGCAGCTCACGGTCGTAGATGTGCGTTTCGTGAAAACTGTTATCGAAGTACACCCGACGCGTCCCGATCAACGCATGCGATCCATCACCCTTCAGCAGAGGCTGAACCACAGGCTCAAACGGCTCTGCTGCACTCACCATCCGCACACGTACATTCACGACTTCCAGAGCTCTTAGCTCGTTCGCGAATCCATATCGGTGCTGATGCAAATCGTGGAACCGCGCTGCCATCTCGGGAGCCAGTGGCACATTTAACTCATACCCCTGACCCTGGTAGCGCACGTCCACCGAACGAAATGATTGCCCAGCAAGACCCTCCTCCCGAAAGTCTTTCGTTGCAAGTTTCTCCAATTCGGAGAACACCGTCTCAAACGACGCATCGATCGGCAGCATCACCGTACGCGAATACTCGCGCATCGTGTCAGCTAACAGAATGCCGACCGCCGACAAGGCCCCAGGCTGGGCTGGAACCAGGACGCGCGGCACTCGCAAGGTGTGCGCCAGCGAACAAGCATGCACGGGGCCTCCGCCACCGAAGGCCACAAGTGTAAAGTCACGTGGATCGTACCCCCGCTCCACGGAAATTACGCGGATGGCCTTGGCCATGGACGTCTCAATGACCCGCACAATACCTGCTGCGAAGCCTTCCACCGTCGCAATCGGTCCCTTTGCCTTCTCCATCCAGTGCATCATGCGCTCGCGATCAAGCTCCACCGATCCGCCGAGGAATCGTTCCGTGCCCAGTCGTCCCAGCGCCAGGTTCGCGTCTGTTACAGTCGGCAGCTCGCCGCGACCAAAGCAGATTGGGCCAGGCACTGATCCCGCCGACTCCGGTCCAACGCGCAACATGCCGCCTGCATCGAAGCGTGCAATCGATCCCCCACCTGCACCGGCGGTATGTATGTCCAGCATCGGAACGCCGATCGGTATTCCCGACACTACAGACTCGGTGCTGATGTGCAGCCCACCCGCATTCGCGTCCACCAGGCAAACATCCGTTGAAGTACCTCCCATGTCGAAGCCGATGATGCGATCAAAACCGGCAAGTGTCGCCAGCTTGTAGGCGCCGATCACGCCGCCGGCAGGCCCGGAGAGGACAGTTCTCACCGGTTCCGCCGCGGCAAGTCTAGCGGGGATAATTCCCCCCGAGGACTGCATTACTTCAAGCCGAGCCTGCTCATATTCTCTGGCCACGCTCGTCGCCAGGTTCGTTAGATACGCCCCCATCTTCGGAGCAAGATACGCATTTGCCACCACCGTCGATGCCCGCTCATATTCGCGAAATTCAGGCAGAATTCGGTGCGAGATCGACAGTGGTAACCCCAGCTGTTCCAGTGCCGAAGCCACCGTAATCTCGTTCTCTGAATTTGCAAACGAGAACAAGAGCGAGAGCGCCACCGCATCGACATTTGCGTCCTTGATAATGGATACCAATTCCTCCAGCTCCGCCGCATCGACGCCGCGAATGATCTCGCACTCCGCGCTAGTCCGCTCGGTTATCCCGAAGCGAAGTCCTTCCTGCACGAGACACTCCGGCGCCGGCTGGAACCAGTCGTACAGCTTCGGCCGGGCCTGCCGGCCGATCGCGATCGTGTCTTCAAAGCCCTTGGTAGTCACGAAGGCAACACGCGCACCCTTGCGCTCTAACATTGCGTTTGTTCCAACCGTCGTTCCGTGCCGAACCACGACCTCCTCTCCCATTGCGATCTGCCGCAATCCATTCAGGACGGCCATGCCCGGGTCCTGCGGCGTGGAGAGAACCTTCAACACGGCAAATTTCCCGTCCCGCAGATACACGCAGTCCGTGAAAGTGCCGCCAGTATCAATTGCAACGCGCATCATGTGTAGGCCCAATCAAAAAATCTCAATTCACGAACGATCATTCTTGTCGCTCAGTCACGTCTACTGACTTGGCAACTCTCTTTGACGTAAGGGAATCAATCTTTTACTTTCACTCTCGATTCCCACACTTTATATTCAGCGCCAAGCATCGCGCCACTCAAGGAGAAGTTTACGGTGCAAAGCAGTACTGACGACGTTCACGCTTACGAGAAAGATCTCTGGTGCGCACCGTACGCTGTGTTCCTGACTTGTGCTACACTTTTGCCCCTAGACCACTCTATCGGAACACATTTGTGGCGATTCTCCCGGTTCCCATTGCGAACCTGAACGTTCAGCCGTCCACGATAAGTAGCTGACCGGCGCTGTCTTCCTATTAAACGATCGGGCACGCGACCTGACACGTTTTCAGGCGCGTGATTTCCCTAAGGGAGAAGACGCACATGAACAGAGGACAAACTGCTGTCGTCGGCACAATTCTTGTGGCCGCCGCTATGTTCCGAGTGGGAGCCACCTCTCCTTCGAACCCATCGGCTGGTTCGAAGCCACCCCCAGCCGGCGAAGCAACACTCAAACCAGCCGAAGGCCCCTGGCTCGCCTCGTGCAAGTACTCGGACCGCGGCCCGATGGAAGGTGCCTTCAGGCAATGAGAAATCTCCTGACCCGACAGCCGTGGCTAAAGTAGCCCCACAGGTCATTGGGGCCGAAGACGACCCTGCAACCGATTGCGAAGACAGTGGCGACCGCTGGGGCATTCCGAAGATCTCATCCGTTGACGCAATCGCAATAAATTCAATTTCACCTGAAGACGTTCACCAGCTAGAGATCCGCGCCATCATTGCGGCCGTCCCCGATCCCGTCCACAGCCATCTTGCGCTTGAGTTTGACCGAACCATTGACTCTCTCATGCAGGCTGCGGCCGACAACCGCTATCTTGGAAGCAACTATTGGCTTCCCTGGAAGGCTCTGCACACGTCCTCTGCTCCGGCGGAGTCCTCCACCACTGGCCAAACCGAGGAGGACCGCAACCGCGAACAACAACCGGGCCTCATCATCCTAAAGTACACTCCCAGACTAGGCGAAGAGAACCCCACGTGGTCCAGCTACCACCGCGTCATCTATCTCTTTCTGGTAGGCGAGTCACCCGCCATCGGCATCAATAGCGTACAGCTTCGCAATGCGCTTCGCTACGAAGGCATGCTATTGAAAAACTACAACGCCAGGCTTTCTATGAGTGACGACGACACGCAGCTTGCCGTCATCGGCCTGGTTCCTCAGGTTCGGCGGCCTCACTTCGCGAAGGAATCATGAACGCAAGATTTGATCAGGATAATGACGGAGGCAAGGACAAGGCCAACGCTAACGCTACGAACATAGCCAGGCACAAAGATATAACGCAGATAATTGCGGCAGGCACCACCTCGACGCGGATTGCGGCGGATGAGCTCAACACGCCATCATCAACCAGATCCATCACCTATTACTCATTCGGGGAGAACACCGCCTTTGAGGAAGACCGGCTTCTCGAGGCGTTTCAGGGCTCTCGTTCCGACGCGCGGCACACCGCCATCCTCAGCGAAGACAACACCGTCTTTGGTGAAATGAATAGCCTGGGGACGGGCCTGTACCGACCGATATACATTCGTTTTCCCCGCGAGATATCTCTCTTGCGAAATGCGCAGGTCGAGCAAACCGGCAAGTCGGCCTCATCTACCGGAGCTCCAAGCCCCTATCTGAACCTGTCGCTCAAGGATTCGACTGCGGATGATACCGTGCCCCAGTTCTCCGGCACCCAGACCCCGCTGTCTCAAGAGGCGCAATTGATGTCGATAGCGCATCAGCTTCAGCGCGCTCGGGTCGAATACATCCTCATCACGGCGTCTAATATCCTGGACGAGCTCTTTCTCGCGCAGTTCCTCCATCGTGCCTGCCCAGACGCCAGAATTGTCTTCTACAACGGCGGCGATCGACTCGTCGAACGCGATGTCGACAACGCTCGCTACATTGGTTCGCTCACCATCACTCCATACAATCTCATCTCCCTCGACAATCCTGTCGCTGCTGGCCGGGCCTTTTCCGACTCGCAGGCCGAGGCGATCTACAATGCCGCGAGCTACATCTTCTGGAAGGGATCTCAGGACTCGCGGTCCGGGCAGCAGCCAAAGCTCTCTGGCTACCTGCGTGCAGACAACAAGAATTTGCAGGCCCCGTTATGGGTCACCGCCGTCGGTAGCGACGGATACTATCCCCTCGGCCTCCTAAGCGGGTGTGCAAGCAACTTAGCGCGGGTGCTCCCCAGCATCTATAAAGGGGAGCCACGGAAGTGTGTTGAAGCCGACATCTCCTCCATGCACTTATTCGCTCAGCCATCTCCGAACGCAGCACCATCGCTCTTTTGGTCTATCCTCTGCATCCTGATCGCTGGCCTCTGCGTCGGACACGCCGCCGTCATGCTTTCGGCGCAGTACTGGTCGCCCTTCACTCGCGATGTCGCCGTCCATCAGAACGACCAGCCTCGCCGTCGATCGGTATATGTCAATATCGCCACCTCCGTCTTGTTTTGCATGTCGTTCGTTATCGCCACTCCAATGTTTCTGGTCATGCACGTCTATCGCTGGGAGAGGGACAATCTCATTGTTGCGTCCGTTACTTTGTTAGCGGGCATCGCTGCCGTGTTTGCCGCTCTTCGCACGACTTGGCCCTACCTGAAGTACACGCCTCAAAAAAGCTCGAAATATCCCACTGACCTGTACTTCGTCTTTAATCTGATCGCGCTCGCTGCAGTCATTATTATCCCGATGCTGTGGGTCTGGATTTGTGTCCACGACCCTGCAATTGGCACACCCTCCCACGTTGGCCTCTTCTTCAGCTACCGTTGCCTTCACCCAGGTAGCGGAGTCTCTCCCGTCATTCCTGTCCTACTCATGCTCGTCGGCTGGTATCTCTGGTCCGTCTTTCAGACGGCGCGCCTCCGTTTCTCCACCATGAACCGCCCCAGGCTGCCGGACCACGTTACAGCCCTCTCCGCCTATCCCCTCTTCGTCTCCGACGGCCAACTGAGCGCGTGCAGAAGCCCAGTCCACTCCTGTCTCTTTGAAAACATTAGTTGTCTTCTCATCACACGAGAGATCCTTCGCCGGTTCACTCGCTGGTCGCACAACAAGCTGAATGCGATCTTCTTTCTCATCTATATGTGCCTGTTCGCGCTTTGCGTCTTTTGCGGAAGAATTCAAAGCCTTGAGCGCTTTCTCATGAATCCCGGCCATAGGCCAACCGCGTATGAATTTCTTATCGCCTTGCTCTTCTTCCCGCTCATAATGGTCGCGCTCACCGGCTGGCTGCGCATGATATTCATATGGGGGTCGCTCAGCCGCGGACTTCTCGAGCCCCTCGAGCGAATGCCGATTCGCGTTGCCTTTACCCGGCTCAAAGAGGTCGGATGGGTGACCATGCTCAGCCAGAGCAGTCTTCACGTACGTTGGCGAGACATGGGCCGTTCTAACGAATCGGTCCGGCAGCTCATTAACAACGACGATCTCCGCAAAGCAATCAACGATGACGCCAAATGGGACGCTCTGAAAAAGACTTATGACGACCTCTCTCTCAAGATAAGAGAGCTCAGAGAACACATCCGCCTTCAAAAACGGAGCAAGAACGCGCCTGCTGTCGCGATGGAACACCCTGGAGATGACTTCGATCTTCCGCTCGAGAAATACCGCCACGATCTAAGCTTTATCTATGCCATCGAGAAGCGCTACGCCGCGTTCTGCGAGTTGATACTCTCTGACCTGCTTATCCCCTACTGGAATACGAAGCGTGTCGGCTTTGTCGAGGACGATACGGACGATCCAGGCGGCGAGCACTCGAAACCCGATGCGGACGCACCCAGGACCCACTCTACGTCCGTTTGGCTGAAGAGCTTCTCGTCTTCCGTTATGTGGCGCTCATTCGTTCCGTGCTGGTGAACATCCACTACCTCATGCTCTTCGTCTCTTCGGCCTTTGTGCTCGCCATCATCGCGTGGAATTCGTACCCGTTCCAGCCCCACCAGCTCATTGACTGGTGCTTCACCCTTCTTCTCGTCTTCCTTGGTGCTGGATTTGTCTGGCTTCTCGCCCAGATGCACCGCAACGCCATCCTCAGTCGCATCACGGACACCACGCCCAACAAACTTGGCGTTGACTTCTACCTGCGACTCGTCACCTTTGGAGCAGGTCCGGCATCACCTGGCTCGCCTATCAGTTTCCTTCGATCGGCGGGGGGCTCTTTAAAATTCTTCAACCAGGTTTGCAAGTCATCCAGTAGGTTCGGAGCAAATCAATTCGTGCGCACCGCCGGCCACTCCGTATGCCGGCTGTTTCGTCCGCGGAAATTGAGTATGGTGCGCCCGAGAAGATTCGAACTTCTGACCTACAGCTTCGGAGGCTGCCGCTCTATCCAGCTGAGCTACGGGCGCGCTCTTCTAGCGTAGCATGACCACCCCAGGTTGACAGCCCGCACCGCTCCAGTTCAGCATCAAGACGGACGTCGTGTCCCGGATGAGAGTCATTCCTCAAAGCCGAAGACTCATCGCAATTCCTCAACCAGAAAGAGAGACTCGCTCATGTTCCTCCGCACCCTGGCAACCGCCGCCTGTTGTACCCTCCTCACCACCGCAAGCCTTGCCCAGATGGGCGACATGAAGATGGATCAACCCGCCGGCAAGACCATGCCCAGTCCCCCGGCCACAGCCAGCGTCGCTCTCAATGGCAAAGCCGTCACCATCAACTACAACTCCCCGCGCCTCAAGGGCCGGACCATCGGCTCCGATATCGTCCCCTACGGTGAGGTCTGGCGAACCGGAGCCAACCCCGCCACCACTCTCATAACCGCGGCCAACCTCAAGATCGGCACCCTCGAAGTCCCCGCCGGGACCTACACCCTCTTCACCCTGCCCAGCGCCAAGCAGTGGCTCTTCATCGTCAGCAAGAAGACCGGCGAGTGGGGCATCCCATACCCCGAAGGCAATGACCTCGGCCGCACACCCATGACCGGCAAGACCCCGCCCGCCCCGCAGGAAAACATGTCCATCTCCTTCGAAAACACAAAGGCCGGCAGCACCGAACTCCACGTCAAATGGGGCACAACGGACGAATACGTAACCGTCAAAGCCGACTAGCTTCGCTCTGCGGCTTCTTTCTCCAGCCTCAGTTTTTCCATCACCGAAGCCACTAGCTCCTTAGCTCCAGTGATGTTCGCCAGAACGGCCTGCAGATCGAGCGCCGGGACCTTAGGGTTCCGCGCGCTCGTGCAGTACACGCCATGCTGTCCCACCAGAATCAGCGCATCGGTCAGAACGTCCAGCGTCACCGCCAGCCGTCCACGCGCCTCACCCATCATGAACTCGTACCTCTCGAGCTCCTCTTGCCGTTCATAAAAGACGGACACAGCTCACCACTCCTTCGCTGCTGAATCCACCACCAGCGGAGTCGAAGCCGCAGGGGCCTTCCAGCGCAACACAGGCTTCCTCGCTGCCGTCGTTTCATCCAGCCGCTGCACTCGAGTCGTATGCGGCGCCGTCTGCACCAGTTCAGGGTTCTCCTCCGCCTCCCTCGCGATCTGCTTCAACGCATCGATCAGCAGGTCCAGCTCCTCGCGGCTCTCGCTCTCTGTCGGCTCAATCATCATCGCGCCCTGCACCACTAGCGGAAAAGAAACGGTATAGGCGTGGAAGCCATAGTCGATCAGCCGCTTACCCATATCGCCCGTCTTCACGCCGTTCTTCGCCTGCAGCTTGTCGGAGAACACGACCTCATGCAGCGACTGCGTCTTATACGGCAGTTCAAAGGTCCCCTCGAGCTTCGCCCGAATGTAATTTGCATTCAGCACAGCGTCCTCGGTCGTCTGCCGCAAGCCATCCGGCCCGTTGGCCAGAATATAAGCCAGCGCCCGCACAAACATCCCGAAGTTCCCATAAAACATCCGCACCCGTCCAACGGTCTGCGGCCGATTGAACTCAAGCCCCAGCGACCCATCCACCTTGGTCACAAGCACCGGCGTCGGCAGAAACGGCTCCAGTATCTTCTTGCAAGCCACTGGCCCCGACCCTGGCCCACCGCCACCGTGCGGCGTCGAGAACGTCTTATGCAGATTCAAATGCATCACATCGACGCCAAAGTCACCCGGCCGCGTCTTGCCCACCAGCGCATTCATGTTCGCGCCATCCATATAAAGCAGCGCGCCCTTCGCATGCAGCACGTCCGCAATCTTATGGATCTCGCTCTCAAACACACCGATGGTCGAAGGGTTCGTCAGCATCAGCGCAGCGGTGTCCTCGTCCACCATCCGCTCCAACTCCGCCACATCCACCATCCCCTGAGCGTTCGACTTCAGGTTCGCGACCTCATACCCGCAGACCGCAGCGGTAGCCGGGTTCGTCCCATGCGCCGAGTCCGGAATCAAGATCTTCTTCCGCGGATTGCCCTTCGACTCGTGATATGCCCGCACCAGCAAAATCCCTGTGAATTCGCCATGCGCGCCAGCCGCCGGCTGCAAAGTAATCGCATCCATGCCGGTTATCTCAATCAGCGCATCAGACAGCGTCTTCATAATCCCCAGGCAGCCCTGCGACAACGACTCCGGCTGATAAGGATGCGCCTCAGCGATCCCCTCCAGCCGCGCCACCGCCTCGTTCACGCGCGGGTTGTACTTCATCGTGCAGCTACCCAGCGGATACATCCCCAGGTCGATCGCATAGTTCCACGTCGAAAGCCGCGTGAAGTGCCGAATGATCTCGATCTCACTCAACTCAGGCATCACACCGAGGTCCCTTGCGCACCGAACTCCCGAGCAGGGAAGCGGCATCCACCGCCGGCACATCGAGTTCCGCCAGCCGATAAGCCTTCTTCCCAGGCGAAGACTTCTCAAAGATCAAATCTTCATTCTGATTAACGTGCGTCGTCGCCTTCTTCGGCGTCCCTACAAACTTCTCATCGGCCATTATCAAAACTCCTGCGCATCCACAACGCTCCCGGTCTCCGAGTAACTCCCCGACTCCGGCCCATCCACATCTTCTTCCCGTAACGAAAGCCCAAACACGGTACCGTTTTCAAACTCAATCGTCAGAGCATCGCCTTCCTCAAGCGAAGCCTGCACAACCTTGTCATTAATCTGCGCGCACAAAGCGTTCCGATACTCCGGCTCTTCATAGGCCAGCGAAAACTCCGGAAATAAAACGTGTGGCCAAGCGTAAAAAGTCAGCAAAGGGGCTTCAAATCGAAGCTGCAGGAAATCCTCGACGAACTCAACCGCCTTCAACTCCTCGCCGATGATCGCCGAGACATCCATCTCTAAGCCTTCTTGCCCGACAACGCAGCCGCGACAGCATCCATCTGCTTCCGCGTCGTCAACTCCGTAGCGCACCACAGACTCGCATTCTGCCCAAGCTCCGGATACCATTTCTGCAAAGGCAGCCCGCCAATAATTTTCCTATCAAGCAGCGCAGCATTCGTCTCCTCCGCGCTCTTAGGCAGATCCAGCACAAACTCGTGAAACCGCGGCGCGCCATCAAACAATACCTTCGCCCCTGAAGAAGCACCAAGCACGCCCTTGAGATAAGCCGCCTTCGCAAGGTTCTGTTCCGCCAGTTCCTTCATCCCCTGCTTGCCATACACAGTCAGAAAGATCGTAGTCATCATCGCGACCAGCGCTTGGTTCGTACAGATATTCGACGTCGCCTTCTCTCGCCGAATATGCTGCTCGCGGGTCGACAGCGTCAGCACAAACCCACGCTTGCCGTCCTTGTCCTTCGTCTCGCCCGATCAGCCGCCCGGGCATCTGCCGCAGAAACTTCTCCTTGCACGCAATCACGCCGCAATAAGGCCCACCGTAACCCACCGCCACGCCATACGACTGCGCCTCCAGCGAAACAATGTCCGCCTCTGCCGGCGGCTTCACAATCCCCAGCGACACCGCCTCCGCAATCGAAACGATCAGCAAAGCACCCTTCGCATGGGCCAACTCCGCAATCGCCGTAACGTCCTCGATCGTCCCAAAGAAGTTCGGCGACTGGATCAGCACACAAGCCGTGTCCTCCGTGATCACAGCATCGAGAGCGGCCATATCCACGCGCCCATTCGCCGCATAGCCCACTTCGACCGTCGGAATTTCCTGGTGTTGTGCATACGTCGCAATCACCTCGCGATACTCCGGATGCACTGTCCGCGCAATCACTGCATTATCGCGGCCCGTCACCCGCACCGCCATCATGATTGCCTCGGCCGCGCCAGTCGACCCGTCATACATCGACGCGTTCGCGATCTCCATACCCGTCAGCTCGCAGATCATCGTCTGAAACTCGAACATCGCCTGCAGCGTGCCCTGCGAGATCTCCGGCTGATACGGCGTATAACTTGTCAGAAACTCACCGCGCTGCACCAGCGAGTCGATGATCACTGGCCGATAGTGGCGATACACGCCGGCGCCAAGAAAACTCGAATAACCGACAGCATTGTTCTCCGCAAACGCACGGAAACGATCCAGAATCTCCGACTCACCATGTTGTCGCGGGACTGCAAGATCACGCTTCAGTTGATACTCAGCAGGAATAGTGGAAAACAAGTCATCAATCGACGCCACGCCAATCTCGGCAAGCATCTCCTTGCGGTCCGCAGGGGACTTCGGCAAATAGCGCATGTATTTAGTGTCCGGTCTCTTCGCTGGTAAATTTCTCGTAATCAGCCGCGGTCAATAGCCCATCCACTTGCTTCGCGTCCGACAGTTCAAGCTTCAACATCCAGGTCGTGTTCGCGTCCGAGTTGATCTTCTCCGGAGCGTCCTTCAAGTCGTCGTTCACAGCAGTCACCGTGCCCGAGACCGGCGCAAACAAATCAGACACGGCCTTCACCGACTCTACCGAACCGAAACTCTTACCCGCCTCAATCGTGTCGCCGACTTTTGGCAGGTCAACAAACACAATGTCGCCCAGCGAGTCCTGCGCGTAATCCGTAATCCCGACGGTGCCGATCTTGCCGTCGACCTGAATCCACTCGTGTTCCTTCGTATAGCGATAATTCGCAGGGTACGCCATTCGTTTCGTCTCCGTGTAAAAGTCCAGAACCTCTATTGTAGATGTTGCCACGGTCGCTCAAGGGCCGTGTCTAGGCGGATTTCTTCGCTCTTTTATAGAACGGCAAAGCCACGACCTTGGCCTTCACCATCTGCCCGCGAATCTCCACTGCAACCTCCGTATCCAGCGCGCCATTCTCGACCGGAACATAGGCCAGCGCAATGTTCTTCTTCAAAAAGGGCGACGGCGAACCGCTGGTAATCTCGCCAATGCGCCTCCCATCAAGTGCGAATACCGGATACCCGTCCCGCCCAATCCCGCGCTCAATCATCTCCAGCCCGACGAGTTTCCGCTTTGGCCCACCCTCGGCCTGGATCTTCACTAACGCCTCACGCCCCATAAAATCGCCCTTGTCGAGCTTCGCATACCTTCCCAACCCAGCCTCAAACACATTGATCGTGTCCGAGATCTCATGCCCATACAGCGCCATCGCCGCCTCCAGCCGCAGCGTATTTCGCGCCCCAAGCCCGCAAGCAAGAATTCCAAACTCCGCTCCGACCGCCAACACGTCCGACCATACCTGCGCGCTGGTCGCTTCGTCCGAAGGGATATAAATCTCAAACCCGTCCTCGCCGGTATAACCCGTGCGCGCGATCATCACGTTGTGCAACCCGCACACCTGTCCCCACGTAAACCAGTAGTTCTTGATCGTGCTCAGGTCGGTCGAGGTCAGCTTCTGCAAAGTCTCCGCCGCCCGCGGCCCCTGGATCGCCAACTGTGTGTAATAGTCACTGAAGTCGTTCACATGCACGCCCGGCATGTGGCCAATCGTGTTCCGCACCCACTGAACGTCCTTTTCGCGAGTGCCTGCATTGATCACAATCAGATAATCGTTCTCCGAAAGCTTATGCACGATCACGTCATCAACAAAGGTCCCATTCGGATACAGCATCGCTGAATAATGCGCCTGCCCCACCGCCAGCTTCGAAGCGTCGTTCATGCACAGGCGCTGCACCGCCGCCAGCGACCCCGGCCCTCGCAACTGTATATCGCCCATATGCGACACATCGAAGACCCCAACCGCCGTCCGCACCGCCATATGCTCCGCGATCAAACCACAGCAGTCGACCGGCATGTCCCACCCGCCGAAATCGACCATCTTTGACTTGGCGGCCCGGTGAACTGCGTTCAGTGCCGTCTTGCGAAGTGGTGCCATTGTCTCTGTCATAGCGGTGCTTCCTTCTATCGGTCTCGTAAATACCAACCTCTAAAACGATAGCACCGGACGCCGCATCCAACCACCCAGGCGAATCCGCGTTTTCACAGAATCAATGCATCCCATTCGGCAAAGACTTCGTCAGTCTCCCTGCATCGAGGACAAGATTCGCGACCGCCTCATCGAGGTTGTGGTCGTGCGTCTTCTGTAGCGCCGCCGGTCGCAATCGACTCAGTCAATGCCCACAGAACATAATGCGTCGGCCGGTCATAGATCACCGGTCGAAGCATCGGCAACGGATCCGACGCGCCCTTCTGTTTGTCCGCGTTGGCCGGTCCGTTCGGGGCCGTTAACTGCAACTCGAAGACGAGATCGGCCTCCGCTGGAGTAGAGACCAGCTGATACCGGCCCCAGCTCTCGACATTTGCATAAAACTCGTTATAAGCGCGGTCCGGATCGCCGCTGAATGGATGAGGAAACAACCCGCTGTCCGCCCCCGCGTTCGAAATGAAGACCTTCTTGGCGCTCAGCAACAAAGATGGAACCGGAGCTATTGCAACGGGCGTCGGTTCTTGAGCGACCACCGCCATCTCTGATAGCAAAGCGACAACACCAAGGCAGGCAATCAATCCAAACCGGACAATTTTCATGTCATCTCCTAATCAAGACGGATGAGTGAATCATCCCTCAATCGCACGCAGTTGCAGACGTATTACACCGGACAAATGTTTCGCCGTAACGACGCGATGGGTTAAACCGTAACCGTCTCTCGATACTCCCCAAACACCGTCCGCATCACATTCGCGATCTCGCCGACAGTCGCATAGCTCTCCACGGCATGCAGTATCCGTGGCATCAAGTTTTCCCCGCCCCGGGCCGCGTCCTCCACCCTCCGCAGTGCCGCACCATGCACACCCGCGTCCCTCCGCACCCTCAACGCCCGCACCCGTTCCACCTGCCGCCCCTCCAGCGCCTCATCGATCCGTTGAATCGGCACCGCCACCTCCTGCTCGCTGGCAAACTCGTTCACCCCAACGACGATCGCCTCCTTCGCATCCACGGCCGTCTGATAGCCATACGCGGCGTTCTGTATCTCACGCTGCACATATCCCCGCTCGATGGCCCGCAGCATGCCGTACTTCCCGCCCTTATCAAACGCAGCAATCGTCGCCATATACTCGTCCGCCCGCCGCTCAATCTCATTCGTCAGCGACTCCACATAAAACGACCCAGCCAGCGGATCGACCGTCTGTGCCACACCGCTCTCATGCGCCAGAATCTGCTGCGTCCGCAACGCAATCCTCGCGGCGTTCTCTGTAGGCAGCGACAGTGCCTCGTCAAACCCGTTCGTATGCAGACTCTGCGTCCCCCCCAGCACCGCTGCCAGCCCCTGCAGCGTCGTCCTCACAATATTGTTCTCCGGCTGCTGCGCCGTCAGCGTCGACCCCGCCGTCTGCGTATGAAACCGCAGCATCCAGCTCCGTTCCTTCTTCGCGCCGAAGTGCTCGCGCATAATCCGGGCCCACATCCTCCGCGCCGCGCGAAACTTCGCCACCTCCTCCAGCAGATTGTTATGCGAGTTGAAGAAAAAGCTCAGCCGCGGCGCAAACGCATCCACATCCAACCCCGCGTCAATAGCGGCCTGCACATACGTCATGCCATCGGCCAGCGTAAACGCCACCTCCTGCACGGCCGTGCACCCCGCCTCGCGCATGTGGTAACCCGAGATCGAAATCGTGTTCCACTCCGGCACCTCATCGGCCGCCCACGCAAAGACATCGGTCACCAGCCGCATCGCATGCGCCACCGGATAGATGTACGTCCCCCGCGCGATGTACTCCTTCAAAATATCGTTCTGGATCGTCCCGTTCAGCTTGCGGACATTCGCGCCCGTCCTCCGCCCCACCGCGACATACAGCGCCAGCAGAATCGACGCCGTCGCATTGATCGTCATAGAAGTCGAAATCGTATCCAGCGCAATCCCGTCGAACAGTCGTTCCATGTCCTCGATCGAGTCGATCGCCACTCCGACCTTTCCCACCTCACCCAACGCGAGCGGTGAATCCGAGTCATACCCAATCTGCGTCGGCAGATCGAACGCCACGCTCAGCCCCTTCGTCCCATGGGCCAGCAGAAACTTGTAGCGCTTATTCGACTCCTCCGCGTCCCCCATCCCCGCATACTGCCGCATCGTCCATAGCCGTCCGCGGTACATCGTCGGCTGGATACCGCGGGTAAACGGATACACCCCCGGCTCGCCCACCATCGCCGCCGCATCGAAGCCCTCAAGATCTTCGCTCCGGTAGACGACCTCCACCGGAATCCCGGAACTGGTTTTTGTTGACTCCGAATTGTTCTTTGTCGACTCTGACATGACGCTCAAGTGTACCCGCTCGTCTCCGTCGACTAGCGCCCCCGGCTCCTGCGGTTCGCCCTCACGAAGCTGCTGACGCAGAAGTAGCCAAACAGCGCCGCCATCGCCACCGAAATCAGAAGGCGGCCATGCGCCTCATGGTTCGCAGCAGTCTCAAGCAACGCCCCCCTCATCTTCCATGCCCCTGTGGCGGCGAACACAGCAAAAATCCCAAAGAAAACCCCCGTCAGCTCCAGCCAAAGCGCACCCGAAGCCTTCGCGAGCGGTCCCCACATCGCCTCGCCAAAGCGTTTGCCGCCCTCCTTCAGGCCTTGCCTCGTCTGTCGCACCCGCGCCGTAGTCCGAGCGGCCTTCTCACCCAGCCGTGTCGCGGCGGCCTCTGCTTTGCCAGAAACCGCAGTCGAACCCGCTCCTCCACTTGGAGCCGCGCCCGCGGCCTGTTTCGCCTTCACCTCCGCAGAAGGATTCGGAGACGTCGCCGCATCCACGGCCGTCACCAGCGTCTTCGCCGCTGCACGGGCCCCGATACCAAGCGCACGGCCAAATCGAACCGAATCCATACCCAAAGTGTAGCCGTTCCCGCCGCACCCGCAAAAGCTTCTCCACTTCAAACCAGCAACGAAGCACAACTTTGCCGCATCTATACGCCATCAGGAGCCACTACAAAGAGAGAGGTAACGCTATGAAAAATGTTCTTTGGATGATGGGTGGATTTTGCGCAGCAGCCGCAGGCTTTCTGGTCTGGAGCCCCAACCGCACCCAGCCTGTCGAGCTCCTGGCGCACCGTCTCGAAGAGGCCTGGGCCGATCATCACACCGTCGTCGAAACCACCTAAGTCCAATAGTTTTATATAGTTTTATCTGCAACAGAAATGTCATTGCAGCCGCCGCGGCCTTCGGCGTATTCTCTAAAAAGTAACCAGGTACGATTGCAGTACCCGCAATGCCGTTCCCGCCGGTCACCATCGCCGGGAATACCCGATGCGTGGTGAGGATTCGAACCATAGGGCAGCCCGGAGGTGGCATTGAATCAGAAGGTCAAAAACCTTATCCAAAAACTTGGCGAAGCGATCCACGAGTCCGTCTCGGAGTCGGAGGACATTGCAGGCGTCGTCAAAAACATCCGTGAACAGGGTTTTGATGTCCTCCTCATGCTTGAGGCCACAATCGGTCTCAACGAGGTCGAGACAGAAGCCGAAGAATCCAACGAACCCGCTGCCGAAGACGCAGACGGGCCGTTTACCCGGCAGCGACCTGACCTTTTTGAAGTCCTTGCGCATCAGCCTCACCGAAGACGCAACGCCAGAAGTGCAGCCTCCTGTGCCACCCCAGCGGCGCTTGCCACCGGGCACCACAGACACCCCGGAAGCCTAGGCAAGCCGAAGCTTCCCATGAGGCCCGCGCAGCTCTCTGCCGGGCCTCATTTCTTTATGCCTTTCCTTCGAGGATTACTAAACTCCATCTCGCATGGTAGACTCGCGTTTCTCTATTACACGCGGGTCGCTTTGCGCATCTGACTCACGTGGTTCGTTCTTGTCTGCTTGACGGAGTGCCGGAGTCTTATGGATATGAGAGATACGCTAGGCGTTTTGCTTGCCGGTGGTGCCGGCGAACGGCTCTTCCCCCTCACCCGCGACCGCGCCAAACCGGCCGTGCCCTTCGCCGGCCAGTACCGCATCATTGACATCACCCTCTCCAACTGCATCAACTCCGATCTCCGCCACGTCTACATCCTCACCCAATACAAGGCGCTCTCTCTCAACCGCCATATCCGCGAGGGCTGGGGCCCTGTCGTCGCCAACGAACTGGGCGAGTTCATCGAAATCCTCCCCCCCATGCAGCGCGTCTCCAAATCCTGGTACCAGGGCACGGCAGACGCCGTCTACCAGAACATCTACTCCATCGGCTCCGAGGAGCCCAAACACGTCATCATCCTCTCCGGCGACCACATCTACAAGATGAACTACTCCCTGATGCTGGCGCAGCATCGCGAATCCGGCGCCGACGTCACCCTCGCCACTCTCCCCATCTCTCCCTCCGAGGTAGCCGCCTTCGGTGTCGTCGAGGTCGCCCGCAACGGCGAGGTCACCGGCTTCGAAGAAAAGCCGAAAGAGACCAAAATCCGGTCTCCCTTCAACCCCGAAATGGTAGACGTCTCCATGGGCATCTACATCTTCAACACCGACGTCCTCCTGCCCGAACTCATCAAGGACGCCGAAGACCCCAACTCCAAGCATGACTTCGGCCACGACATCCTGCCCAACGTCCTCGGCCGTTTCAAGATGCGCGCCTACAACTTCGTCGACGAGAACAAGCAGAAGGCCCTCTACTGGCGCGACGTCGGCACGCTCGAGGCTTACTACGAGGCCAACATGGACGTCGCCGGCGTCACCCCTACCTTCAACCTCTACGACAAGTCCTGGCCCATGCGCACCCGCCCCTACCAGTACCCTCCTGCCAAGTTCGTCTTCGGCGAGCCCGGCCGCACCGGCATGGCCATCAACTCCATCGTCTGCGCAGGCTCCATCGTATCCGGCGCCGTCGTGCGCAACTCCGTCGTCTCCCAGGACGTCCGTGTCAACTCCTACGCCGACGTCGACTCCAGCATCGTTTTCTCCCACGTCAACATTGGCCGCCACTGCCGCATCCGCCACGCCATCATCGACCGCGACGTCCACATCCCTGACGGCACGGTCATCGGCTACGACCCCAACGAAGACAAGAAGAACTACTTTGTCTCCTCCAACGGCCTCACCGTAGTGACCCGCGACTACAGCGTCTACGAGAACCCAGTCTCCCCCGAGTTCATGCAAGGCAACTCCTGGTAGAGCAGGGAATAGGGAACAGGGAATAGAAAACCACTCCTATGAGAAACAAGGAGCAGGGAACAGTGGATAGAAACCATCGAATAGACGCCTAAACGCAAAAAAGCGGGCCGCCAATCAGGCGACCCGCCGTTGTCTTCTACTCCCTACTCCCTATTCCCTATTCCCTACTTCTTCTTTCCGATCCTATAGATCACACCACCCGAAACTCCAACAAACTCCCGCGTCTCGGTCCCAAAGTGTTCCAGGATCAGGTCGGGCGAAAACCGGATCGCCCAATTCTTCTTCAAATTGAAGTCGATGCTGCCGCCCAGCGCTGCAATCGGCTTGATACGGTTCGTATACAACCCGACCTGCGATGCTTCTCCCTCATTCACGTGGTTCAGGCTGTAGTCGAAAATACCACCCGACACGCCAAAATATCCGTGGTAGTTGACCGCCACATATTGGTTCTTCGGCCCGCGATACTGCGCTCCCAGCATACCGGTGTACAGCGACACCAGGGGCCGGCCGTTGACGCCGGTACCGTACATGGACAGCGGCGTAATTCCGCCGTTGGCAAACACAGGCGTCGTCCCGGCATCATAACGGAAGTCCGCACCCACCCCCAGGTTTTTCGCCCAGTTCTTCACAGGCAGCCAGTAGGTGAACGACAACTCCGCGCCGCCCATGTTCATCCGCTTCGGCAGGTTCTGCCCAGCCATGAAGTTCATGAAGTTGAACGCGCCGTAAAATTCGTACTTATTGTCGTAGGTCACCGGAGCGGCCAGGGCAATCTTCGACGACGAAAGAGGAACCGTCGTCTGCGTCGTCGAAGACGCTACCGTACCCTGCGTCTGTCCATACGCCGCACCCGTCATCAGAAAACCTGTCGCCAGAACTGCCGTCACTGCGCGATTGCCCGTTCGCCGCGCCCCTGTACTTCTTAATTCACCAATCGTCTTCAATCGCAACATCCGTCTCCGTGTCTTCCAGCGCCGGCCTCTTACTGCATCCGGCCCCGTCCAGCATCTGCTCCTGAAATTCCGTCAGTTACCAAGATATAACGTTCGGCCCACATCTGCCTCGCCCGTCCCAACGTATCTATCTCCAGACCGCACTTGTGCGACAATAATGGGTGGCAGCCGCCGTGCAATATACGGCTGCAGGGAGAAACAGTATGGGCGAACTATTTACACCAACACATCTCATCGTCATTGCGGTTGTCGTCCTCGTTCTGTTTGGCGGTAAGAAGTTGCCGGAGCTCGGCAAAGGCCTCGGTGAAGGCTACAAAGGATTCAAGGACGGTCTGAAGGGCGTCTCCGACGACATTAACAAGCCCGGCGAAACCGCTCACACGGTCACTCCGAAGCCTGAAGAATCAGTCAAGTAAGCCGGACACACGCGCCTCCCTTTCACCGCTGCCATAGCCTCGACTCGACGAACACAGCCTCATGAAAATTAAGTCGCCTTATCTCGTCAAGCCGCACACCAAGGTTCGGCTTGGCAGAATATCGTCCTCCGATACCGGCGACTACAAGTCAGAGGAGACTGCCAAACCGGTTCTGGCCAGGCACCGCGCTCTCCTCGCAGACCTTCAGGACGTCTTCTACGCCAGCCAGACAAAGGCGCTCCTCATCGTCCTCCAGGGCATGGACACCGCCGGCAAAGACGGTACCATCAGCCACATCTTCTCCGGCATCAACCCGCAAGGTTGCGACGTTGCCTCCTTCAAAGTGCCCACTCCGCTCGAGGCCCGGCACGACTTTCTCTGGCGCGCCCACGTTCAGGTTCCACCCCGCGGCATGATCGGCATCTTCAACCGCTCCCACTACGAAGACGTCCTATCTCCCCGCGTCCACGGCCTCATCTCGAAAAAGGTCGCGCTACGCCACCTGGACGATATCAACGGCTTTGAGAACATGCTGGCCGACAACGAAGTCCTCATCCTCAAGTTCTACCTGCACATCTCCCGCGATGAACAGACCCGCCGCCTGCAGTCCCGCATCGACGACACAAAGAAAAACTGGAAGCTCTCCGATGCCGACATTCATGAGCGCGAGTTCTGGCCTCGTTACATGGACGCCTACGATCACCTCCTCTCCATTACCAGCCACAAACACGCTCCCTGGTTCGTCATTCCCTCCGATAACAAGTGGTATCGCAACCTCGCGATCTCCGCGATCATCGTCGAGCTCATGGCAGGCCTCAAGCTCAAATATCCTAAGCCCACGGTCGACGCCACCGCCATTAAGCTCTAGATGCAGCGGTAGCTTCACTTCGTTTTTGACCACCTCGAAATCGCGTCATCCCGACCGAAGCCACTCACAGTCTCATCGTGAGTGGGGTAGTGGAGGGACCCCCTCATTTTGCCTTTGCTGTTGCCTCTTCTTTCTTCACCAAACCCCAAAACCGTCATTTCGACCGAAGCGTCTCACAGTCTCATCGTGAGGCGCGGAGTGGAGAAACCCGCTTGTCTACCTCAGGTGTCCGTCCACCTCGACGTTTTTACTGATCGCGTTTCAACCGCCACGCCAGCTACAACGTAATCATCACCACGGCCGCCGCCGCGACCACCATCCCCAGTCCCTGCCGCCGTGTAGGCCGCTCATGCAGCGTCCACGCCGCCAGCAGAATCGTTGACGCCGGATAAAGCGAAGCCAGCACCGCCGCAACGTCCAGCCGTCCCGCGCGCGTCGCCATAATGAACAACAAATTCCCTGACGTATCTAACACGACCGCGCCCATCGCCCAGCCCACGGCCACCCGTGTCAACCGGAACTTCGTCTCACCGGCCCTCGCCCCGAGAAACGTCCCACCGACCAGCAACGAACACACTGTCAGGCTCCCCATCCGTGCCGTCGCAAGCGGCCAGATCACCCCCGCCGCTCCCGCAAACTTCAACGCCACAAAATACACTCCGAATCCCACCCCACCCGCCACCGCCAGCCATACCGTCCCGCGATCGGCAGGCTTGGCCTCAGGGTTCTGCCCTGCCGCAATCAACCAGATCGCCGCCCCCGCTACCAGAAACCCAACCGTACGCATTGGCCCCGGCGACCCCTCCGCGCTGGCTGACACTGCTGCCGGAATCGCCGCCGCCAGCAGCCCACTCAACGCCGCCGAAGCCCCCATCGCCCCTCGCGACAGCGCCACGTAGAAGCAAGCCAGCGCGATCCCCGCCGTCGCTCCGGCCACCAGTCCCCACTCGAGCGGCGCCCCATGCGGAAACGCGTCTCCCCGCCACCACGCCGCCACCAGCAGGGCCCCCAGGCTTACCATATGGCTTAGCACAATCACCCGCACGGCCGCACCCATCGTGCCGCCCGCAGTCTTCACGCTCATGCCGCCGGAAAAATCCCCACCACCCCACAACACTGCGGCGGCCAGCGCCAGCAGCGCATTCCCGTGCAACAGCATCTCCATTCAATTCCGATCCGGCCTCACCGGGCCATGCGGGTCTACCTGGCCATCGGCGTAACACTCGGTGCTGTCGTAGCGGCCTCGGCCGTCGGATAGTAGCCCTTCTTGGCGATCACGGTCAGGTTGGGACGCAGCACCTTCACCTCGATCTGCCGGTACTTGCCATCGATGAACGGCTCATGCGTGTAGTACCCGATCGTATATTGCGTCCGAACCTCTTCGGCGATCTTCGCAAAGCTCGTCTCGATGGCCCCCTGCCGGAACTCACTGTCAAAGTTTCCGCCGGTGGCGTTCGCATACGCCGGAAGGATATTGTCTCGCATCGTCAGCGGCAGGTGCATCCGATCCAAAAAGCCGGTGACCGGCAGCGCAGACTCTCCTACCAGCGTTCCGAACACGGCGATCTTGTTCGTGTTCAGGTACTTCACGACCTCTGAAAATTTCGCCGTGCTTCCATACTCCTTGCCGTCGCTGATCACATAGATAATTCTCCGTCGTCCCGCGGGCGTCTTTGACAACGCTGTCGCGGCCGCTAGAACCGCATCGTTCAGCGTATGCACCTCTCTGGGAGGGTTCTGGATCCCCAGGATGCTTCGGCCATGCGACGAATTCGTGTTCGGATCAATGTAGCTATCGGCACCATTATTGACGTTGATGTTCTGCGACATCGGCCCGGTGCTGTAATACACCATCTCGCGACCGGTAGACTTCGAGCGCTCCAGCGCCTGCGTCAGCCGCGCGCTTGGTCCGGCAGTAAAATCCGTCACCAGCCGCGGCCCATTGTTGTACGTAAACAGCGCCACCGAATCGTACGCCGTAAACGCTCCCTGCAGCGCACCCAGGGAGTTGTTCACCTTGGTCATATTGTCGAAGCCCAGGCTCTGGTCGATCACCAGCGCCACCGACAACGGAAAGGCATCAGTCGTAAACAGGCTCAGCTGCTGCCGCAAATTGTTCTCATACACCCGAACATCACGCCACGACAGCCCCGGCACCTCCTTGCCTTTGTTGTCCTTCACCGTGAACGGTATCTCGACGAAATTCACGCCGGTATGGATCACATACTCCGGCCCGTCTCCCGCAGGGGGAATGTCAGGTTCCTTTCCGTCATCGACCTTCTGTGTGGCCGTCTCGGGCAGCTTGTCGGGCACCGCCGCGTCGTCGGAAGTAGAACTGCCCCCGGGCGGCGTATCCAGCGTCGTTCCCCGGCCCGGCGTCACCGGATTCCCCGGCAGCGTCTGCGGCTTAGGTGCATCGGGAATCGTCTGCGGCTTGGGCCCGTCCGGCAGCGTCTGCTGCGGTGCACTTTGCTGCGCCAGCCCCTGTCCCAGCTGTCCAAGCATCATGCACACCAAGGCCCCTGCCAATACGCTCTTACTCTCCACGCGAATCTCCCTTACGACCAGCCAGGCTTCCAGCGCCCAAAGCTATACCGGCTACTAGACTACCAGTGCCCTATCCCCGCCGCCATCCTCATAAATTGACAGCTTACCTCCTTGGACGCACCTTCGCGCCCCGTCGTCGCGCCCAACTCCGCCTCTCCGCCCGAATTTTTCCGCAAACTCGGCCTCAACTTCGTCGTCTAATGGAGTATGCGCTCTCTCCGCCTCGTCGCCGCCGTCCTCTCCCTTGGTCTCGCCTCCTTCCTCCACGCGCAGGAGGCACCCTCCCCCGGCCGACCACCCCCCGCCAGCAAAGCCGAAGCCCAGCCCGTCGACATCGGCGACGTCCAGACCCTCAAAGTCAACGTAAACCTCGTCAACGTCTATTTCTCCGTCCGCGACAAGAGCGGCTACATCACCAACCTCCACAAGGACGACTGCAGCATCTACGAGGACAAGGGCCTCCAGAAGACCAAGAACTTCACCCAGGAAAAGAACCTCCCTCTCACCATCGGTATCCTCCTCGACACCAGCGGCAGCCAGATCCACGTCCTCCCCCTCGAGCAGCAGTCCGGCGCCGAGTTCCTCAAGGACGTCCTCACCCCCAAGGACGAGGCCTTCCTCATCTCCTTCGACATTAACGTCAACCTCCTCGCCGACTACACCAACAGCCCCCGCGAAATAAGGCGTGCCATGGATAGCGCCGTGATCAACACCGGAGCCGGCACCGGCTCCGTCACCGGCAACGGCACTGCTCGCGGCACCCTGCTCTTCGACGCCGTCTACCTCGCCGCCCACGAGAAGCTCCGGCAGGAGGCCGGCCGCAAGATCCTCGTCCTCCTCACCGACGGCGGCGACCAGGGCTCGCAGGAAAACCTCAAGACCGCCACCGAGGCCGCCCAGAAGGCCAACGCCATCGTCTACGTCATCCTCCTCGCCGACCGCAGCTTCTACGGCGGAGGCTTCGGCGGCATTAACCTTGCTGACACCGGGGCCCGCGATATGGAGCGCCTCGCCTCCGAGACCGGCGGCCGCGTCATCAACGTTGGCAACAACGGCAAGAAGTTGGAGGAGGCCTTCGCGCAGATCCAGGACGAGCTCCGCACCCAATACCTCGCCAGCTACACCCCCACCAACCCCAAGATCGACGGCACCTTCCGCACCCTTAACATCACCTGCCAGCCCGGCGAAAAGATTCAGGCCCGCAAAGGCTACTACGCCATGGCCGACGCCCTCGGCCCCGACAACTAGCCGCCATCTGCCGTTCTGTTGTTCTTTTTTCACCCCTCCAATAAACTCCGTCATCTCGACCGAAGCGGTGGACGGCTTCATCGTCCATCGCGCAGTGGAGAGACCCCCACATTTTGCTTTTGGCGTTGCTGTTGCCTTTGTTGTTGTCTTTGCTGTTGTCTTTGCTGTTGTCTTTGCTGTTGCCTTTGCTGTTGCCTTTGCTGTTGCCTTTGCTGTTGCCTTTGCTGTTGCCTTTGCTGTTGCCTTTGCTGTTGCCTTTGCTGTTGCCTTTGTTGTGTCTTTGTAGTCGCCTGTTTTTTGTTTGTCATTCCGCAGCGCAGCGGAGGAATCTGCTGTTGCAGTTGTTTTTGTTCTTGTCGTTGCTGTCGCCTTGTCTTTGTAGTGGTTGTCATCCTTCGCCGCAGGCGGAGGACCCCGCTTTAACGTCAGCGCGCCTATCCCAAATCCCGCAGCCTCAGCCGGTACCGGATCGTCCCTGCTTCCTCCCCGTCACCCTCAAAGACCATCCCACACTTCTCCATCACTCGGATCGACCCCGGCAACGACGGAAACGTATGCGCAAGCACACTGTCAATCCGGTCATCCGCACGAACATACTCAATCAACGCCCGCGCCGCCTCCGTCGCAAAGCCCCGGCCCTCATGCGGCGGTAGGATCCCATACCCTATCTCACACTCTGACGGCCGGTCCGCCTTGGTAAACGCGCCGACCGAGCCAATCAAAGTACGCCGGCCGCCCGGAGGGACGTAGCCCACATAACGCGGCCATCCACGCTGCTCCGGATGCTCCGCGAGCTGGTTCAGCAGAAAATCGTAAACATGCGGCTCCCACTCCGTCAGAGGCCAGTTCGACGGAATGACACATTGAATAAGTTCGCCAAGACGCCCATCCCCGTTCTTCTCCGACAGCAGCATCTCAGGCGTTATAGCAATCAGGGAAAGACGGGCCGTAACGATATCGTCACGCAACAAAACTGACATGCGAATTCTCCTGAATAGGTGGATGTAGCAGGAAGGCATACCTCGGCCTGACAACTCCGAAGCACAACCGCAACACGCACATCAAATTCAGGCAGTCATAGGCAGACCGAAAGTCTAGCACGCAGAGGGAACCAGTAGCGATTGATCTCCGGCTCAATAGATTTTGCGACTCACCATCGGCCGGAAGCTCATGTCAAACCAGCCTGGGGCAACGCCCCAGGTAATGTCCGGGCACACAAACCACGGGCTGAAAGCCCATCCTATGTCTCTGCCGACAGAAATACGGCCTCCGGGATCAATCCTTGTGCTTAGTTAGCTTCTTCTTGACGTCAGGCGCAAATTCACCGATGACGTTGACAAGCACCCCCACCCACGCTTGCGTGAGTACGCTCTGATACCCCTTGACGGTAACCGCGGGATTGCCCGGGTTCCAGGTCGCACCGATCGCTCCGGCACCGAACGCGGCCGCAAATGGCATAATATTTGGTCGCTTCGATTGTTCGTCGCCGCTATAGGTAATGAAGTTTCTGACGAAGGCGTGACGAAACCGCAGCCACCCTCCGGTGCACCGGCAACGGTCATAGCGCGGCTCCCACCCAACCACCCCCTGACCAAGCGAAGTAAAAGAGTTCTGAATAATGTTGACCGCCTGATTGTTGCCCACGCGCTTGGCGAAGCCGGAAAAATCATCTCCCCACTCTGGCGGCGTGCCCCTTATCTGGTCGTGCACAGCAAAGAATCCGGTCTTGATATAAATCCCTGGTGTCGTATACGTCTGGCGAACATAAAGCTTGAACCGCTCCTTTCCATTCAACGGGACAAGAGGGACGTCCTTCGGCACGTAAGCGCCATAAAGCCAGTTGACCGGAAGTTGCGTGTTGACCGAAGGCACGCCAGTTTGGTCCGCAGCATGAGTGGTTGTTTCTTGTGCGAAAGAAATCGCGACGAACGTCATCAGCACAAGTCCGATCGCGCAACCTCTCCAATTGCAGGGCCACGCCAAACCGGAAGCACCTGACTGCGAACGCGCCGGCAAATTCCGCAGCGCGCAGGCCGCGTGGCTGGATGTATGGGCTCTATTCAAAATGCCTCCGGTACCGTTCATTCTCAAGGCAGGTTTTTATTTCGAAATATCGTCACTGATCGGCCGGAGGCGCTCCATGACCCGGAGGATAACCTACCTCGTCTGGCTCGCCTATTGGCAGAAATACGAGTAAACCGCTGGAAAATGCCCGGCAGTTTTGTAGGTGGTTCCAAAGTCAAATCGTCACGCATCCGCAAGGGCCAAGCCCTAGAGCTTCGCTCAAAGTCCCCTCCGGCCACGAAACTAGATCGTCTTTTTGTTGTCATCCTTCGGCGAAGCCGGAGGCCTGCTGTTGTCGTTGTTTTTATTTTTGTCATTTTCTGCCCAAAAATCGCATGTCAAGTCCCAAAACCACCTAACCCTTTACGTGACAATAACTTCCGAGTGGCATTTTAGTTCGGCCGAAACCGCTATACTGGATATAGAGATTAAAAGGAAGACTGCTTGCCCAGAACCTGATCTAACTCCTTTAGATGGGCGAATTTAGCTGCAAGTCTTTTATTATGACGTTTTTGCAGGCCGCCTCTGTCTGTAAGTGACTGATTACAAACACTAAGCACCGGCAAGAGGGGAGGGGGTGCCCCTCCCCGGGAGCCACCCACGGGAGATTTATGGACTACAGCAATCTAGGAAAGACTGGCCTCAAGGTCTCCCGCATCTGTCTCGGATGCATGAGTTACGGCGTAGCGCCCCCCGGCCCCTTACGCCCCGGCAGCCACCCGTGGGCGCTCAACGAAGCCGACAGCCAGCCCTTCTTCAAACAGGCCCTCGACCTCGGCATCAACTTCTTCGACACCGCCAACGTCTACTCCACCGGCTCCAGCGAAGAGTTTCTCGGCCGCTTCCTCAAGGCCAACGCCAAGCGCGAAGACACCGTCATCGCCACCAAGCTGAACGGAGTCATGCGCGACGGCCCCAATGGCAAGGGCCTCTCCCGCAAAGAAATCTTCTTCGAACTCGACCAGAGCCTGAAGCGTCTCGGCACTGACTACGTCGACCTCTATCAAATCCACCGCTGGGACTACGAGACCCCCATTGAAGAGACCATGGAGGCCCTCCACGACGTAATCAAGGCCGGCAAGGTCCGCTACATTGGTGCATCGTCCATGTACGCCTGGCAGTTCGCCAAGGCCCTCTACGTCGCCGACCTCAACAACTGGACGCGCTTCGTCTCCATGCAGGACCACTACAACCTCCTCTACCGCGAAGAAGAGCGCGAGATGATGGGCCTCTGCATGGCCGAGGGCATCGGCGTCATCCCCTGGAGCCCGCTCGCCCGTGGAAGACTCACTCGCCCCTGGCAGTCCGAAACCACAAAGCGCTCCGAGACCGACCAGTTCAGCAAGGCCATCTACACCAACACCGAAGACGCCGACAAGAAAGTAGTCGACCGCCTCGGCGAACTAGCCGAAAAACGCAACATTCCCATGGCGACCCTCGCCCTGGCCTGGATGCTGAGCAAACGCGTCATCACCTCGCCCATCGTCGGCGCCACTAAGCCAAATCACCTCACGGACGCAGTAGCAGCACTCTCGGTCAAACTCACCCCCGAAGAGATCGCCGCCCTCGAAAAACCATACGTCCCCCACCCAGTCCTCGGCTTCAGCTAGTGTCTTGCTTAAGGGCACGGCTTCAGCCGTGCCGCAACAGCGCAACCCCGGCGCGGCTTTAGCCGCTGAGGTACCCACGATGAGCAAGAGAAAGCACAAATGTTAATACCATCAATCGATCTAATGGGCGGCCGAATCGTCCAGCTCGTCCAGGGCGAAAAGCTGAAGCTCGCCTTCGACGACTTCGAATACTGGATCGAACGATTCTCAAAATACCCGATGGTGCAGTTGATCGATCTCGACGCCGCCATGCGCCAGGGCGAAAACCGCAGCCTCATCGAAATGGTCTGCAAGCGCCTCCCCTGCCAGGTAGGCGGAGGCCTCAAGACAGCCGCCGACGGCAAACTCCTCCTCGAAGCCGGCGCAAAGCGAGTCATTTACGGCTCCCACCTCTTCAGCGCAG
The DNA here is from genome assembly GCA_963774835.1 of uncultured Acidobacteriaceae bacterium. GTDB lineage: Bacteria > Acidobacteriota > Terriglobia > Terriglobales > Acidobacteriaceae > Edaphobacter. The sequence goes on along the minus strand of CAVZGS010000005.1, from coordinate 408,304 downwards.
CCGGACCCAACGAACCCCGCCGCCACAAGCTCATCCGCCTCGAATTCGCCGAAGACCTAAAGAAGACCCTCGGCGAAGAAACGCTCGTCTTCAGCGTCGACACAAAGGCGGGCAAGGTCGCCGTCAAAGGCTGGAAAGACTCCGTAGACCTCACGCCAGAAGAAGCCGTGACCTGGCTCGAAGACTACTGCGCCGCCTTCCTCTACACTCACGTCGACACCGAAGGCACCATGCAGGGCTTCCCGCTCGACGTAGCCGCAATCCTCCGGGCCTGTACCGCAAAACAATTAATTGTCGCCGGTGGAATCAAGGAAAGCAGCGAAATCGACGCCCTCGACGCCATGGGAGTAGACGCAGTGGCCGGCATGGCCGTCTACTCCGGAGCAATGGATGCCTAGCACTCAAAGCATCTGAGGCAAATTACAAAAGGAGGAGGCGAGAGCGAAGCACATTCCCGAGATAAGTTGTTGCCTGTTTCTAATCCGTGTCATCCGTGCAAATCTGTGTTAAGTCTTCAGCAGGGAAGCCGCACTGACACCCCGGCCCGCTGCAACTCCGCCTTCAACTCCCGCGAATCCGTCACGCCAAAGTGAAAGATACTGGCCGCAAGCGCAGCGTCCGCCTTTCCGCGCCCAAAAACCTCAACAAAGTGTCCTGCGGTTCCCGCGCCACCTGAAGCAATCACCGGAATCTGCACCGCCGAACTCACCATCGCGGTCAACTCACAATCGAAACCCGACCGCATCCCATCAGTATCCATCGAGGTCAGCAATATTTCCCCCGCACCACGCTCTTCCGCCTCACGGACCCAATCCACGACCCGCAATCCGTGGGCTTCCGGCCACCATTCACGTAGACCTCAGCATCCTCAGCTCCAGCAGTTCCACGCCGAGCATCGATCGCCACAATCACCGCCTGCGCCCCAAAGCTTCCACCAATCTCCCCAATCAACTCCGGCCGCGCGATCGCAGACGAGTTGATACTCACCTTATCCGCCCCCGCATCAAACACCGCCGCAGCGTCCTCCGCCGACCGAATCCCTCCTCCAACCGTAAACGGCACAAACAGCGTCGCCGCGGCCCGCTTCACCGTATCGAGCAGCGTTCCTCGCCCCTCATTCGTAGCGGTAATATCCAGCAACACAATCTCGTCCGCCCCCGCCACCGCATGACGACCCGCCAGCTCCGCCGGGTCCCCCGCATCAACGATGTCCACAAATTGCACACCCTTCACCACCCGGCCACCCCTTACATCGAGACAAGCAATCACCCGTTTCGTCAGCATCTAAAGCTCCAAAAAGTTCTTCAGGACCTGCAGTCCAACCGCGCTCGACTTCTCCAGGATGAAATTGCACTCCCATCACGTTCTCCCGCTCCACAACAGCCGTAAATGCGCCTCCGTACTCCGTAACTGCAGCAGTCGCCTCGACAACCGGAGCGCGCCACGAATGCGTGTAATACACAAACCCGCCGTCCTTCACCCCACGCAGCAACCGCGAATCCGTTCTCACAGCCTCCAGCGAATTCCACCCAACATGCGGCGACTTCAACTCCGCCCCCTCAAACAGGGCAGGGAAGCGTTCACACCTCCCGGCAAAGTGCCCTAACCCCGCAATTCCCTCCGCCTCTGTCGAACCTTCAAACAACCACTGCAACCCAACACAAATCCCCAGAAACCACGCGCCCTTCGCCACACTCTCCCGCACCGCCTCCGTCAACCCCAACTCCTGCAACAAAGACGTAGCCTGAAAGTGCCCCACCCCGGGAAGCACCACCTTCCCCGCCGCCCGCACCACGTCAGGGGCCTGTGTAACCAGCGTCTTCGCACCGAGAAAATTCAGCGCCTTCACCACGCTGGTCAGATTCCCGGCCTTGTAATCAATGACGGCGATCACAACAAGCCCTTCGTACTCGGCAGCATCTCCCGCATCCGCTCGTCCATCGAGCAAGCCCCGCGCAGCGCCCGCGCAAAGGCCTTGAAGATCGCCTCAATTTTGTGATGATTGGAGCGCCCATACATCGTCTTCACATGCACATTCGCCTTGGCCCCGCGGGCAAACCCATCAAAGAAGTCCGCGAGCAACTCCGTCTGAAAGTCCCCAACCAACCGCACCTTCACCTTGTCATCGACGACATAAGCGACCCGCCCGCTCAAATCCACTGCTGCCACGGCGAGCGTCTCATCCATTGGCATCACAAAATAACCGGCGCGCATAATACCCTTCTTATCGCCCAGCGCTTTGCCAAACGCCTCGCCCAGCGCAATCCCGACGTCCTCGACGGTGTGGTGTTGATCGACATCCAGATCGCCAGTACACTTCAGCGTCAGGTCAAATCCGCCATGTCGTGTAAACAACTCAAGCATGTGATCGAAGAACCGGATCCCCGTCGATACCTTGTAAATACCCTGTCCATCGATGACAAGCTTCAGCGCAATCTGCGTCTCAGTTGTATCCCGCTTGATCGTCGCACTCCGCACGCTCTTAGTCATTATTCAAACTCCCGTACATCGTCGCTCGTTCCATCGCTCGCCGAAGATCTGACCGGCTCCCACCCAATCTCATCGAGCGAAACACGGAGCGCCTCCAATCCGCGCGTCACGTGTTCTTCCAATCCAATCGTGATACGCACGAACCCATCGCAACCCGGATCAGTCGATCGGTCTCTTAGCAGCACTCCATGAGCACGCATTGCAGCTACCAGTTCCTTATGCTTTGGCCCAATCTTCATTAACACAAAATTCGCAGCGCTGGGAAAGTATGGCACGCCCAACTCCGCCAACCCGACCATCATTCGTTCTCGTCCAACCCGCACCTGTTCAACATACCAAGCCAGGTAAGCCTCATCTTCAATCGCGACCGAAAGACAATCCAGAGCTATACCATTCACGTTGTACGGCGAACTCACCTTCCGTACATACTTCAACAGCTCAGCGTTCCCCGCTAACATGCCGATACGCAGATTCGCCAGCCCATACGCTTTGGAAAAGGTCCGAGCCACAATCAGGTTCGGAACGCTCGCCAAATCGCCCATGACCGACGCCCCGTCAAAGTGGTAGTAAGCCTCATCTACCATCAGCACCGCCTGTGGGGCCGCCGCGGCAATCGCTAGCAGATGCTCTCTGCTCACCACCGCTCCCGTAGGATTATTCGGCGAAGCCACGATAATTAGTTTTGTGTGCTCAGTGATCGCCGCAATAAATCGTTCGAACGGAAACTCCAGCGACGCGTCCGACTGCACCTTTCGCAGATGCGGTGTCATCATCTGTGCGTTCACGTCATACATAAAGAACGAAGGCGTCGCGATCAGGGCTTCGTCCTCCGCCTCCAGGAACGCAGAACAGATCAGGTGGATCGCTTCATCCACACCGTTGGTCAGCAGCACCTGCTCAGCTTGCAGCCCAAAGTGTTTCGCAACAATTTGTTCCACCGGCTCCCGTTCTGGATATTTTGTCAACTCCTCCGCAGTCACTGAGCGAAGTCTCTCCATCACTCGCGGCGAAGGTCCAAAGGTGTTTTCATTGAAGTCCAGCCGCAACGCAGTACGTCCCGCCAGTGGGGGATGGTACTCCGGCATCTTCAACACGGCCTTGCGCGGCTTTATTAGTCCTGCATTTGTAGCAGTATCGGTCACAATAATCCCATCCTCGCTCGAACGCTTTCCGCGTGTCCAGTCAAACCCTCGGCCTCAGCCAGCGCAATCGCATGCGGGCCTAACTGCTTCAGCCCTTTGTGCGTGTACTGCTGAACTGTAATCACCTTCAAAAAATCCATCACACTCAACCCCCCACGAATACGCCCAACCCTTCCCGTAGGCAGCACGTGGTTCGGCCCGGAGACATAGTCCCCCATCGACTGTGGCGAATAGTTTCCGACAAACACCGATCCTGCATTACGCACCCATTCCAAGTCGTTCGTCGCATCCACCGTCAAATGCTCCGGTGCCAGCCGATTCGTCAGCTCCTGCGCCTCGCGGACGGTGGCGGTTACAAATATGCAACCCTGTGCAGCCAGCGACTGGCTTGCAATCGCGTTCCCCTTCGCCCGCAGCTTGACGTTAGTCGCAACCTCCCGCGCCAATACCTCATTGCTTGTGATCAACACAGCGAGCGTCTCAGGATCATGCTCCGCCTGCGCGACCAGGTCTGCCGCAATTCCAGCCGCGCTTCCAATCTCGCTTGTGACCACAATCTCCGTAGGGCCGGCGGGCATGTCTATCCCGCACTCGCTCGAAGCAAGCATCTTGGCGGTTGTTACATACAAATTCCCAGGTCCCACGATCTTATCGACGCGTCCGACCGTGGCCGTCCCATACGCCATCGCCGCAATCGCCTGCGCTCCTCCCATCCGATAGAACTCCGTCACACCGGCCAGCCAAGCCGCTGCCATCGTCTCCTTCGCGGGGTTAGGAGAACAAACCACAATCCGCTCAACCCCGGCCACCTGCGCGGGAGTCACTGTCATCAACAGCGTAGAAGGCAGCGGATACCGCCCTCCCGGGACATAGCAACCCACACTCCCCAGCGGTCGAACAATCTGCCCCGTTCTTACTCCCTCTATGGGAGAGATCGTCCATTCCTTCGGCAACTGCGCCTCCGCGAACGCGAGAATATTTCCCCGCGCTACCATCATCGCGGCCTGCAACCTTGGCGTCGTAGTCTCCCACGCGGCCATCATCTCCTCGCGGGAAACCAGCAAAGCCTGCCCCTTCTTCAGTCCATCGAACTCGGCCGCATACTTCAGCAGCGACAGATCTCCGCTCTTACGGACCTCCCCGAGAATGCGCCGCACCACCGGCTCGACGCGTGCTGTACTCACGGCCCCGCGCCGCTCCAGCTTTTCAATCAACGCCATCGCGGTCGCTTTGCCCCGGCCGAAGGTCTTCACTAACTTCATCACGAAACTCCAAAATCAGCTCGTAGCGGCACCCGAGCTTGCAAATTACGGGTCTCTTGTTACAGCACAACCTTGCTCAGTGGATATTCCACAATTCCCGTAGCTCCAGCCGCTTTCAGCTTCGGAATCACGTCGCGCACCAGCGCCTCATCCAGAATCGTATTCAGCGCTACCCACTCCGCATCGCTCAACTGCGACACGGTCGGTGAGTTCAACGCAGGCAGCACGCCAACGACCTTCTGCAGATCGGCCTTCCGCGCATTCAGCATCAAGCCCACGCGCCCCTGCGCCGCAATCGCTGCATTCAGCATCAGCGAGATATTTTCAATCTTCCGGCGCTTCCATTCATCTTTGTAGGCCGTCTTGTTTGCGATCAACTGCGTCTCGCTCTCCATCAGCGTCTCGATAATCCGCAGCCGGTTCGCCCGCAGCGAGGACCCCGTCTCGGTGACCTCCACGATCGCATCGGCCAGTGTTGGCGGCTTCACCTCAGTCGCACCCCAACTGAACTCCACCGTTACCGGAATGTTCTTACCGGCAAAATACCGCTTCGTAAACTCAACCAACTCCGTGGCAATGATCTTCCCCGCCAAATCCTCGGGCTTCTGGAACGGCGAATCCTCTGGCACCGCCAGCACCCACTTCACCTTCTGTCGGCTCTGCTTCGAATACGTAAGACTCGTGACATACTCCACGTCCGTCTCGTTCTCCATCACCCAATCATTTCCTGTCAATCCAGCGTCCAGTGCGCCATGCTCGACATACCGTGCCATCTCCTGCGCCCGCACCAACATGCATTCGATCTCGGAGTCGTCGACGGAAGGGAAGTAGCTCCGCCCGTTCGCAAAGATCCGCCAACCGGCCCTTTCAAACAGCGCAATCGTCGCGTCCTGCAGACTGCCCTTCGGAATCCCCAGCTTCAGTTTCTTCGTCTCGCTCACTTCGTCTCCTCCGCACTCAGGCCAATATTTTTCGTAAAGCAGCTCACCGTACCTTCGTGGCAAACCAATCCATCGCCTTCAACCTCGACCCTGAACAGCAATGCATCGTTGTCGCAGTCGGTCGAAGCTTCAATCACTCGCAGCCGGTTGCCGCTGGTCTCGCCCTTCATCCAAAGCTTCTGCCGCGTCCGGCTCCAAAACGTGACAAAACCCGTCTCGAGCGTCTTCGCGTAACTTACTTCATTCAAGAAGCCAAGCATCAGCATCTCGCCCGTCCTCGCGTCCTGGACGATGCCCGGAACCAGGCCATCCATCTTTGCAAAATCGATCTTCACCGTATCAATCATTGTCCTCTCTCCCAATCGTGCTCGCGCAAGAAAAAGGCCCGCTCGCGGTATGCGCGTTAGCGGGCCTTTCGAAATCCTGAGTAAGCGTTCGTTACTTCGCCACACCGGACACGGCCGCCAACACGCTCGTCGCGTGATGATGGTGATGCCCGTGATGGAGGTGCAGCGTGCTCATCTCCATCTCAGGGTAGCTTTTGAGCTTTGAGAAGTCAACCCACCCTCTGCCCAGTGGCAAACTTTCACCCAATAGCAGAGCGCAAACTTGCTCATTGACGCGCCCAGCTTGCTCTCGTACTCTTCCGCAGTAAGCACCCACTCGCATAAGGAGACCTCCGATGTTCAATCTTCGCCGCCAGCTATTTGCCGTCGCACTCCTGTTCGCCGTTACCTCAGTCTTCAATGTCGCCCAAACGCCTAAGCCCGCCGCCGCCACTGCGGCAGCAACTGCTGCTCCGTTGGACATTAACACCGCTACTGCCGACCAGCTCAAGGCCTTCCCCGGCATTGGCGACGCCTACTCCAAGCGCATCATCGACGGCCGCCCCTACACCGCCAAGAACCAGCTCGTCACCCGCGGCATCCTTCCCCAGGCCACCTACGACAAGATCAAGGACAAGATCATCGCGAGCCACCCCAAGAAGTAGTTGCCAAAAAAACCCGCCACAAAGTCAAAGGTTGGCTGCTACCATGCATCCAGCCTTCTATGCCTCAGAGAGCCGCCCGCCTCCAGTACGCTCTTCTCGCACTTGTGACTTTCTTCGCGCTCACTCACTTCTACCTGGGTGCAGCAAATAGTCTTGAAAATCTCGCGAACGGTACCCTTCGCGCACGGGGCCCCTTCTTTCAGGGCACGATTGGCCACGCGGTTCGCCTTACCACGCCGGAGGCGATGGAGGCAGGCCGCCGTCCGGGGGACACCGCAGTCACCGTCACACTCGCTATGCCCGAGGCAGAGGCAGCCGGCCTCAGCGTCGGCGATGCCGTGGTCGACGTTAACCATCGCCCTTTTACCGGAGGTACCGTTCTTCTCGATGAACTGCGGCGCAGCCGACCCGGTCAGCTCATGTCGCTCACTCTCCTGCGACCCGACAGCTCTGAGGCGACCATCAGTTTTCCGCTTGCGCCGGAGCGTCCATCGCCACCCCCCATCTGGGCGTGGGTCATTCAGTGCGCTTTTATCTTCCTCCCTTTCTTTTGCATGCTCGTGGGCCTGTACACAGTTTTTGCCCGACCCCGCAACTTTCATGCGTGGCTCATTCTCGGCATACTCGCCTATCTGCCCACAATTTTCTTCTCGCAGAATCAGTTCCACGGTCCACTCACTTCAATCGCCCTGGTATGGAACGTCGTTGCCCAGACTGCGATGCCAATCTGCCTTATGCTATTTGGCATCTACTTCCCGCAGCGGTCGATTTTGGATACCCGCGCGCCCTGGATCAAATGGGTTCTCATCACTCCGATCCTCGCGCTCGTTCCTACCGATTTCCTAACCAGCTTCGGACACACATACGACTTCAACCTCGATGCTTTTCTTGACCCATGGGCGCTGAAGATCAATGTGGTTGAGAATATCTTCAGCATTTTGACGATCTTCTACTTCTTCGCGAGCATAGCCGCCAAGATGGGGAGGGCCACCGGAGACGCCCGGCGCCGGTTGAAGGTCCTCTACTACGGTGCTGCCGCCGGGCTTACACCTTTCTTCATCCTCATCGTGATCTCCATCGTCCGCAGTAAGGACATTGGGCAGGACATTCCACGATGGATCATCTTTCTCTCACTTTTCATCCTTCTGCTCTTCCCCTTGTCCCTCGCCTACGTCGTCATCGTCCATCGCGCCGTCGACGTTCGCCTCCTCATTCGCCAGGGCACGCGCTACGCCCTCGCTCGCCAGTCCCTTAACGTCATTGGAATACTCCTTGGCATTTGGCTCGCGCTCTCACTCAAAGATTTTTTCCAACACCCGGGTCACCAGCGCAATGTCGACATCGTTCGGATCTTCGGTATTCTCGGCATCTTTTTCGCATTTCGGTTTAGACTTTCGAAACGCCTCCAGCAAAGTATCGATCAACGATTCTTTCGCGAGGCTTACTCCACCGAGCAACTCCTCTCCGAGCTCTCCGAAGAGGCCCGCAACTTCACCGAAGTCGCTCCTCTCATAAGCACAATAACGCAGCGTCTCGGCGACACTCTTCACATCGACCGCATCGCCGTCTTCCTACGTGCCGGGGACACCTTCCGCCTGCAACTTGCTACAGGCGCCTCGCTCCTGCCCGGCACCGCAGGGATCTTTTCCCTCCCCGCTGCCTCCAAAACCATCGCGACCCTCAGCCGCGCCAAGACCCCCGCCAACGTCTACCGCGACGACCCCTCCAGCTGGCTCGTCGACGCCACTGACGCCGAGCGCACTGCTCTCGCCGACCTCTCCACGGAACTACTCGTTCCCCTCCCCGGACGCAATCGCCTCGCCGGCGTGATCGCTCTGGGCCCCAAGCGTTCCGAAGAGCCTTACACAAAGACCGACCGTCAGCTCCTCCAGACCATCGCCTCGCAAACCGGTCTCGCCCTCGAAAACGCTGAACTCCTCGAAAGTCTAACCACCGAGATCACGCAGCGCGAGCGCGTCTCCCGGGACCTCGAAATCGCCCGCGAGGTGCAGGAGCGTCTCTTCCCTCAGAGCTACCCCAAAGTCGACGGCGTAGACCTCGCCGGATATCTGTCGTCCCGCTCACGCCGTCGGCGGCGACTACTACGACTTCTTCGTCCTCAGTGACGGACGTCTCGCCCTGGCCCTGGGCGATATCTCCGGCAAAGGCATCTCCGCCGCCCTCCTGATGGCGAGTCTGCGCGCCAGCCTCCGCAGCATAGCGTCCCTCCAGCAGAGCGATGTGGCCACCCTCATTCGCCGCGTCAACAACCTCGTCTACGAGTCCTCCACGGCCAACCGCTACGCCACCTTCTTTTACGCCGAGTACGACCCCGCAGCTCGCATTCTCACCTTCGTCAACGCCGGGCACAATCCTCCCTACGTTCTCCGCGGAATCCAGGCCATCCCGCTCGAAGCTACGGGAACAGTCGTCGGCCTTCTTCCAGACTCCGAATACGCCCAGGCCACTATCCTTATGCACCCCGGCGACGTCCTTCTCGCCTACTCCGACGGCATCTCCGAAACAATGAACCATGCAGACGAGGAGTGGAGCGAGGACCGCATGGTCGCTTGCGCCCAGCAACTCCTCAATCAGCGCGACTGCAATCACAGTGCCCAGCAACTACTGGATTGCGTCCTCACCGCTGCCGACAAATTCACAGACGGTGCCCCCCAGCACGACGACATGACAATCCTCGTCTGCGCCGTCCAGTAGCACGAGGAACACCTTCTCTCTTTCACATGAAAGTCGCTCCACGATAACTACCGTCCTCCCACCATCGTCATGATGCCCTCCGCCCCGCAGCAGCCCCAACGACCTACGCCCTTCGGACTGAAGGCGCCCCCCAGCTCCTGGGCGCGCCATGTGGCCCCGTCCCACAATTTAGCCATTGGCGCCCTCGATTCCGTCGTCGTTTGCAGCCGTCTAATCGTTTAGAGTTGATGCATGTTGATGTCCGAATCAACATGCTCCCCATGGGCCGGCGATCCATGTTTGCGAAACCTTTTCATCTCGACAGCTCCATCTCTCGCCTCGCCACCGCCCTCGCGGTCTTCGGGACGCTTGTCCTTACCGGTTGCGGGGCCATCACCAGTACCGAGCCGCAAGCACAGGTTCGCATCATCGACGCCACCCCTGACGTCGCCCCTGAGGCCCGCGGCCTCGACATCTACCAGGGCACCAACGCTCTCGCCTACAATCTCGGATTCGGTACCGTCACTTCGTACATTCAGCTCGCCCCCGGCGTCTACACCATCAATGCCAACACCGCCGGAAGCAAGCAAGTCCTCTCCTCCTCCAAATCGACCTTTGCCCCTTCCACTCAGTACACCGTTCTGATCGGCAACTCGATCGCAAACATGCAGCACCTGACCTTCGTTGACCAGAGCCAGCCCGCACCCGCCGGCCAGATCGCTCTCCGCTTCATCAATCAGGCCACACACTTCACCGCCGTCGACATCTACCTCGTTCCCGCTGGCCTGAGGCTGACCGCCGTTGCCCCTGTCCTTACGGGCGTTGTCTTCGGCGCCAACACTGGCTACCTCAATGTCCCCACCGGCACCTACAGCCTCGTCATGCTGCCCACGGGCACCGTTCCCGGCGGTTCGGTTGCTGCCTACACCGGCCCCCAGGTCGCCTACTCGGTTGGTTCCGCTCGCACCATCGTCCTCGTCGACCAGCCACTCGCCACGCCCCCCGGTCTTCAGGTCATCACGGCTGAAGACTTCGCCCCCCCGAGTGCTGCGAACTGATCTGGCGCCTCGACGCCAGAAGAGCTGAAATTGGACGAAGTCTGTTTTATTCTCTCCATGCAACAAAGCAAAAGGGCCGCGAGGATCTCCTCAGCGGCCCTTTTTTAGTTCAGCAGAAACTAGTAGCGGTAGTGGTCTGCCTTGTAAGGTCCTTCCACCGGAACGCCCAGATAATCCGCCTGCTTCTTCGAGAGCGTCGTCAGCTTCACGCCGATCTTCTCCAGATGCAGCCGTGCCACCTCTTCATCCAGCTTCTTTGGCAAGATGTAGATCCCGACCTTATACGTGTCCTTGTTCTTCCACAGATCAAGCTGCGCCAGGGTCTGGTTCGCGAAGCTGTTGGACATCACGAAGCTCGGATGGCCCGTCGCGCAACCCAGGTTCACCAGCCGGCCCTCGGCCAGGATGAATATGCTGTTGCCGCCCTCAAACGTGTACTTGTCCACTTGGGGTTTGATGTTCAGCTTCTTTACGCCCTTAAGCGCATTCAGCGGCTCCATCTGGATCTCATTGTCGAAGTGGCCGATGTTGCACACGATCGCCTGGTCTTTCATCAGCTTCATGTGCTCCACCGTGATGATGTCCACCCCACCCGTGCAGGTCACGTAGATATCGCCTTGGCCAAGCGTCTCTTCAATTGTCGTAACCTCGTAACCTTCCATCGCGGCCTGCAGCGCATTGATCGGATCGATCTCCGTTACGATCACGCGAGCGCCAAGCCCGCGCAGTGAAGCTGCCGAACCCTTACCCACGTCGCCATACCCGCAAATCACGGCGACTTTACCGGCAACCATCACATCGGTCGCGCGCTTGATCCCGTCCACCAGCGACTCGCGGCAGCCATACAGGTTGTCAAACTTCGACTTCGTCACCGAGTCGTTCACATTGATCGCCGGCACCAGCAGTGTGCCCTTCTCCAGCATCTTGTACAGCCGGTGGACGCCCGTCGTCGTCTCTTCCGACACTCCCCGCCACTCTTTCGCAACGTCCTGCCAGCGGGTCGGGTATTCCGCATGAACCTTCTTCAGCAGCGTCTTGATTACGTTCTCTTCAATTGAACTCGAAGGAGAATTGACCCACTTGTCGCCTTTCTCCATCTCCACGCCTTTGTGGATCAGCAGCGTTACATCGCCGCCATCATCGATTACCAGCTGCGGCCCCAGCAGTCCGCCCTTGCCATCAGGGAACTTCAGTGACTCGTTGGTGCACCACCAGAACTCCTCGAGCGTCTCGCCTTTCCATGCAAATACCGACACACCAGCCGCTGCAATCGCCGCCGCCGCGTGGTCCTGTGTCGAGAAGATATTGCAGCTCGCCCATCGAACGTTTGCGCCCAGCGCCACCATCGTCTCAATCAGTACAGCCGTCTGGATCGTCATGTGCAGCGAGCCGGTCACGCGAACGCCTGCCAGCGGCTTAGCCGCGGCGTACTTGTTGCGGATCGACATCAACCCTGGCATCTCCTGCTCGGCAATATCAATCTCCTTACGGCCAAAATCCGCTAGCGAGATGTCTGCCACTTTGTAGTCGTGCGCCTTGGCTGCTGCACTATTTTCCAATGTTGCTGTTGGCATAGAAGCCTCAATATATTTGAATGGTAGAAAGTTCTACCGGGCGAAGTAAACTCGCCTGTATATAAGAGTACCAACGTCCTCGCGTAACATCAACGAAATGTCTTTCACTACCAGCAATCGCTTTCGATAGGACCGAGAATGAGCCGCTTGACCTTCGTAACGAGAATTCTTTTGAACTATGGATCCGACAAGAACTGTCCCTTTTGCCACTCCACGAAAACGAACCTCATTGCGCGAAAAAACCTGGTCCTTCATCTGCGCAAATGTCAGGACTGCGGTCTTATGTTTCGCTGGCCCAAGGAGACTCCCGGCTTCAGCGAGAAGTTCTACCAGAACTCTTACCAGGAGGTCAGCTTCACGACGGAGCTGCCCGACCCGGCCACTCTGAATTCATTTATCGCGAACAACTTCGCCGGCTCCCCTAAAGACTTTGCTGACCAGATTGGAGTGCTCAAGACCTTCCTGCCACAAGGGCGTGTCCTCGACTTCGGGTGCTCCTGGGGCTATGGTGTCTACCAGCTGAAGCAGGCAGGCTACGATGCCTTCGGCTTTGAAATCTCACGGCCTCGCGCCGAACTCGGTCGTCAACAACTCGGCGTCGAAATTCTCGACAAGCTTGATGACCTGCAGCACGTCCCATCGCAGTCGGTCGATGGTATCTTCGCCTCCCATGTGCTCGAGCACCTGCTCTCGCTCAAGGAGATATTCGAATTCTTTGCCCGCGTTTTGAAGCCCGGCGGTGTGGTTTTCATCATGGTCCCCAACTCCGGAGGGAAGAAGGCTCGCGAGCTCGGCGTCCGCTGGCCGACGATGATCAACGAAAAACACACGCTGGCCCTTGAAGGCGGGTTCTTTGAAAAGAACATGACGCCATTTGGTTTTAGGGTCCGAGCGTTTTCTGACGAATGCGACGTTACAGATCTCCGTAACGCGATAGACCATGACCAGCCGCTCTCTCTTGAAGGTGAAGAACTCAGAGTGATCGGTCTAAGGTCATCCATGTAATAAAGAAGCAATAACATCTGCGTTGTGATGCAAGATCGAAATAGCTGGATTTGTCCAGGCTATCCTCACACTTGCACTTGGCCGCTCGGCTTCGCTTCGGAGCCTCGCGCCGCCAGAGCAAGCATCGCCGCCGCCAGCGCCAACCCGCTGATCAGATACAGTCCACCCTCGAAGCTATGGGTCGCGTCCCGCAACCGTCCGGTCACATACGGCCCCAGAAATCCTCCGACCGCTCCGACCATCGTAATAATCGCGACCCCTCCGGCCGCGGCCGCACCTCCAATCATGCGTGTAGTCAGCGCCCAGAACGGTCCCATCGTGCTCCACAATCCGATCGCCACCAGCGACATCGCACATAGCGCCACCGGGACACTATGTGCACGCGCAGCCCAGGCAAACCCGGCGGCCGCCAGAGCCATGCAACCCGCAAGATGCCCTCGTCTCTCGTTCCACCGGTCCGAACTCCACCCCAGCACAACTGTAAAGATCGCCGCGAGAACGTATGGCACCGTTGCATATCGCGCAATCAAACTCGCGTCTGCGGCGCCGTCCCCATGTGCAAGGCCGCTCAAAATCAAAGGCATCCACAGATTAACGATGTACACACCAATCTGAATGATGATGTACACCCCGGCCAGCACCCACACTGCTGGCAGCCTGAAAGCATCGAGCAGATTGTGATGCTGTGCCGCGCCGTACCGCTCCTCGTCCAGCTGCAACTCACGTCTCAGCCAGGTCCTCTCCTCGGGCTTCAGCCAGTCAGCCACTGCTGGTTCGTCCTTCAGCACAAAAAGCACGGAAACACCCAACAGCACCGTCGGCACCCCTTCAAACAAAAACAGCCATTGCCATCCACTTAGCCCAGCCACCCCGTCCAGTTTCAGCAGCGCGCTCGACAGTGGCGCGCCCACCACTCCAGCCAACGAAGTCGCCGTCATAAATTTAGCGACAGCGCGCGCCCGCTCGTGGGAGGGGAACCAGAAGGTCAAATAAAGAAGCATCCCGGGAACAAATCCGGCCTCAGCCAGTCCCAGCAAAAACCTCAGGAGATAGAACGATCCCGGCGACGACACCCACACCATGCAGGCCGAAACCACGCCCCACGAGATCATGATGCGCGCGATCCATATCCGCGTTCCGACCCACCGCAGAATCAGGCTGCTCGGCAGGTCGCAAAGTGCATAGCCAAGAAAAAAAATTCCCGCACCGGTTCCATACACCGTATTGCTGAAGTGCAGGTCCCGCTGCATATCCATCGCCGCAAACCCCACGTTCACGCGATCCATATAAGCCACGATATAAAGCAGAAACATATAAGGAATCAGCCGCCACGAGATCTTGCCGTACAGCGCGCGACCATCCACTACCGTTCCGCTGACCGTCTCTGCCATCGCCTTACTCTACCTGTTCGGCAAAAGAACGCGTCAGCCTTTTTCCGCCTCCAGCAACCGCCGCTTCCGCTCCACACCCCAACGGTAACCAGTCAACGAGCCGTCCTTCCCGACGACACGATGGCAAGGTACCACCACCGCGACAGGGTTCGACCCAATCGCCGCACCCACGGCCCGCGAAGCCTTCGGCACACCAAGCTGCAGTGCCAGCCCCGAATAACTCCGTGTCTCTCCCCGCGGAATCCCCTGCAGCGCTTTCCACACTCGCTGTTGAAACGCCGTGGCCCGCACATCGATCGGGAACGTCGCTGCCAGCGGGTGTTCCCCCAGCTGACTCGCCACAAACGCAACCGCGTCCGCGAGCCAGCCAGTATTTCCCTTGGCCGCCATCAACTGCGCCTTCGAAAACTTCTCTCGCAGCCCGGCGACCAGCTCTTCATCGTCCCGTCCAAACGCGATCGAGCAGATCCCTACGTCCGTTGTCGCCACCAGCATTCGTCCCAGCGGACTTGCCGCCGTCGTATAGCGAATCAGCAGCCCGGCGCCTCCCTCCCGCATCACGCGCGGCGTCATGCCCAGCGCAGTCGAACTCTTCTCATACAATCTGCTGCTCGACCCGTACCCCGCCTCATAGATCGCGTCCGTGATAGGTGCCTTCCCCTTCTTCGGTTCGCGCACCTTGCTCTTAAATCTCTCCAGCCGAGCCTCCTTCGCATACTGTCCGGGACTCACTCCAAGCACGCGCTTAAATCCGCGCAGAATCGTCAGTCTTCCCACGCCAGTAGCCTTCGCCACATCGGCCAGCCGCGTGCGCTCCTCTGCATGCTCCTTCAGGTACTCCGTCACAGCGGCAATTGCCCCGGCCTGCGGGTCCGCCTTCGCCTCCGTTCGCTCAGGCTCACACCGTTTGCAAGCCCGGTATCCAGCGGCCTCAGCCTGTGCCGGGGAAGGGAAGAAGCTCACCTGCTTACGCGTAGGCCGCCGGCTCGCGCAACTTGGCTTACAGTAAATCTTCGTCGATTTCACCGCGTACACAAATTGCCCATCCGCCCGAGCGTCCCGCTCCAGCACCTGTTGCCACTGCTTCCCCGGAAAATAACTCGGGACCACAATCGCGCCTGCATCCGTCTTCACTGCACTAGTCATCGTCATTCCAGTATCCTCCCACCGGCCACAAATCCGCACACTCCGTTTCGTTCATCGAAACTCGTCAAGCGCGAGCAGCGTAAAATATGGTCGATGACGCAACGAAACCATCTATCCCTGGTCCATCGCCGCGACGCTGTCCATCGCGGCCGCTGCAACGGCCCAAAGTCCCACGGGCACCACCACCCTCGCAACACCCTGTCCTCACCGTTACCGGCAAAGGCGTCCAAATCTATACCTGCCAACAAGCCGCTACCGGCCCACAGTGGGTCTTCCAGGCGCCGGAAGCGACCCTCTCCGACGCAACGGGCAGTTCCGTAGGCGTCCATGGCGCCGGCCCAACCTGGAAATCCAAAGATGGCAGCACAGTCAAAGGCGATCTCCTCCAGAAAAGCGCCTCTCCCGAACCAGCCGCGGTCCCCTGGCTTCTCCTCAAAGCCGTCAGCGTATCAGGCTCAGGCATCATGACCAAAGTTGAATTCATCCGTCGCTCCGACACCCACGGCGGCATCGCTCCCCTTACCGGCTGCGACTCTCAGCATCTCAACATCAGCGCCCGCGTGCCCTACACCGCCACCTACACCTTCTACTCCGCGAAGCCCTGAATCGCGCCAGCCGAGCCCCTGTTCGCCGACGTCACGACGGCGTTCTGTACCGTTGTCCCGGGCAGGCTTGGCACTGTCGTCCCGTCCTCCAGCACCTCATAGCTGTCGACATAGAAGTTCGTCAGAATTGCATTCCCAAACGAAGTAGTAATTGCAACGTCTGCGGCGTCTCGCCCCATCCCCATCAACACGCGCCCAACCCGCGGCTCATTATGTCGAGCGTCCATCGTCATCCATCGCCCGTCGAGAAACACCTCGTACCACGCACTGAAATCGCCTGCCCCGCTGTAAGGCGAACGAATGTCCCCCAGGTATCCTGTCGCATACCGAGCCGGAATGTTCTGGCACCGCGATAGCGTAATCGCCAGGTGCTGGTAGTCCCGGCAAACCCCGATTCGTTCCGTATAAACATCCATCGCCGTCTTCGTGGGCCGCGCCGCATTATAGTTGAACGCCACCTTCTCATGGCACCCAGTCGCGAATCGCCGAAGCCCTCGTCCATCCGGGCGTCATCCACCCAAACAGGTCCTGCGCGATCGGCCCAAACCGATCCACTTCGCAGTAACGGCTGGGCAACAGGAACTGCAGCACCTCAGACGGTAGTCTCTCCACTGCAGCTTGCGTCGCGTAGGCATTGATCGGATCGGCCAGACCCTCCATCTCAACGACGCTGCTCCCGCTCAGCCGTATCGCTCCTGCCGGCGTCATAAACCGTGTGCAGCGGTTCCCAAACACATCGCGATACTGCGAGGCCGCAACATCGGTCTTCGTCTCGCGATCAATATGTTCCACCTTCAACTCATTGCCCGCCCTTACCTGCGGCTCCAGCGACGGATGCAGATGGAGCATCGCCATCATTGGAGTAGGCATCGTGAGATGAAATTGAATGTCGTATTCAAGCTTAATGAGCATCGAAGACCCTCTTATTGGGTGGGTCTTACATGAGATGCAATTAGGCGATAGCCGGCAGCCTCCCTCTACCTTCCAAATACATGCGAACAAAAAGGAAAGGCAGGCCCGAAGGCCCGCCTATCTTTCCAAACTACCAAACTACTCCTCACGAATCTACTTGGCAGCAGCCTGTTTCACCCCGGCCTGTTCCGCCAGCGCTGCAGCTTTGTCCGTCTTCTCCCACGTAAAGCTGTCACCCTTGCGTCCGAAGTGGCCATACGCCGCAGTCGCTTTGAAGATCGGCTTCCGCAGATCGAGCCCCTCGATAATGCCCTTCGGCGTTAGCGAAAAGTTCTTCCGCACCAACTCCTCCAGCTTGGTCTCATCGACCTTGCCTGTACCGAACGTATCCACCAGCACACTCACCGGCTCAGCCACGCCAATCGCATAGGCAAGCTGCACCTCGCAACGATCAGCCAAACCAGCGGCAACGATGTTCTTCGCCACGTACCGGGCCATATAAGCCGCAGAGCGGTCGACCTTGGTCGCGTCCTTACCGCTGAACGCTCCGCCGCCATGTCGTCCCATGCCGCCATACGTATCGACGATGATCTTCCGTCCTGTCAATCCCGTGTCGCCCATCGGTTCACCGACCACGAACCGCCCTGTCGGATTGATGTGGTACTTCGTGTCCTCATCCAGCAGATTCGCCGGAATCACTGCCTGAATCACGTTCTTCAAAATGTCCGCGCGCAACTCTTCATTTCCAACGTTCTCCGCATGCTGTGTCGAGATCACCACCGCATCCACGCGCACCGGCTTATGGTTCGAGTCATACTCCACCGTTACCTGGCTCTTGCCATCCGGACGCAGATACGACATCAGCCCCGACTTGCGGACCTCGCTCAGCCTATGCGCCAGCTTGTGCGCCAGCGAGATCGGCGTCGGCATCAGCTCCGGAGTCTCGTTCGTCGCATATCCGAACATCATCCCCTGGTCGCCCGCGCCGCCTGTATCCACGCCCATAGCAATATCGCCCGACTGCTTATTGATCGTCGAGATGACCGCGCACGTGTTCGAGTCAAACCCGTACAACGCATTGTCATAACCGATGGCCGCGACTGTTCCACGCACCAGGCTCTGGAAGTCCACATACGCCTTCGTCGTGATCTCGCCCGCAATCACCACCAATCCGGTACAAGTCAGGGTCTCGCACGCCACACGGCTGTAGGGGGCCTGCGCCAGGCAGGCATCAAGAATCGCATCGGAGATCTGGTCGGCAATCTTGTCCGGATGCCCTTCAGTCACAGACTCACTCGTAAACAAAAAACGGTCGCGTTTAGCCAAAACAACTCCTCCAGAGAGTACCTGCCGGACACTTAGTCCGAACAGCATGCAACCCTCTCATTTTACCCGTCCGTCCCCGGCTCCCGCAAAGCTCCGTCCCTAATCGTTCGCATTCGTTCCTAAACAGCAAGATCCTGCATTGAACAGTGATTCCCAATTTGGATCGAACCAAGTTAGTAATTATGCAATTTCCGTGTGCCCCAACGCGTAAGTGCGTATTCTCAGGGGAGTTAGTTATCATCAGACGCATTTTCTTCAAGAAAAAGGTGGTACGAAAGTCCCTTGCTGCTAGAAGTCTTGACCCCACCCGCTCACGGGTCCACCAGAGTAGTCGCGGTAAGGCAAGAGATGTACTCACGCCGCGAATGCCGGGGCTCGACCTTCTTCGGGGGGCAGCGATCCTCGCAGTGGTCTTCTTTCATGGATTCGCCTACAGTGCCCCACTGTTTCCATGGCATAACCGGCTTGCCGGTGCTCTATTCAATCTCACCAGCTTCGGCTGGACTGGAGTCAATTTATTCTTCACCCTCTCCGGGTTTCTGATCACAGGAAAATTGATTGATTCGGACGGGAAACCGAACTACTACTTGCGTTTCTACGTTCGGCGCGCCCTGCGTATTGTCCCCCCCCTATTTTCTGGTGCTGATCGTCCTCGGCGTAACGGGCACAGCATCGCTGAACTACCTGTTCGTGTGCGTAATCTTCCTGGCAAACTGGCCAAAGCTCCTCCTGCATGGTTCTTTTGTCCTTTATCCAGTCCTATGGTCTTTGGCAGTAGAGGAGCAATTCTATGCCGTATGGCCTTGGCTCTATCGCAATCTACGCAAGAACGGTTTGTTCGTCCTTTGTTTGGCGATCATCCTGTTCTGTCCGGTTCCTCCGGGGAATCACAATCTCTCGGTCCCATGCGGACATCTTCAGCAAGACATTCATGATCGGCGATAATCTTGCGATCGGGGCCGCAATCGCCGTCCTCTGCAGATCGCGCCGCTTGGGCCTCAGGGCACTCGTATGGATCGGAGCTGCCCTCATCTCTATTCCGGGCCTGATCTTGCTCGTGCTGTCGACTACGGGCACCACCCTGAAGGGAGACGCCCTGGGTGCGAGCCTCGGGTACTCCATGCTGGAATTGATCACCGGCGGAACGCTGATTCTGATGCTCTATGCCTACAGGGCAACGCCAATCCAGAAAGGACTCCGCTTCCTTCTCTTCTTTGGCGAGATTAGCTACGGGCTCTACCTCATCCATATGCTCTGTTGGATGTGGTACGACCGTCTCTTCGGCGACGCCTACCTGACCCATGCAGGTGCTTTGCTGACTCGCTTCGCGATAGCAAACGGTATCGCGGTCCTGCTCGCCACCCTCTCGAAGCGATACTTCGAGAATCCGATCATGCGCCTGAAGGCGAAGTCTCCCCAGCAGGTTAGGCCGAACGAAACTCTCTACTTGATTCAATCTATTGAAGGCGATTGTAGATGAGGTAATAGCCCGAGTTAGGCTGCCGTCGATAGCGTGACCATGCGGCTGCGAATTCGGGGTTTTTGAGAAACCAGGAAAGCTACCGGCAGCCGTCTGTGATCATTTTCGGACCAGTCGACCCAGCGGACAGTTTAAGTCCTCGGCAACCTGGGTGCGCTGAAGCGTAGCAAGCAATCCATCCGTCTGTCGCTGCCCTGCTCTCAACAGCGAGATTCCGCATCAATGGTCTATGGAACGAATTTATAGACACTGAAATTATCGAAGTCAGATTGTTTCTGATAGTGCGACCAGGCTGCTGCGAACTCGGGGCTCTGAAGAAACCAGGAAAGCATATCGAAATCCTTGCCCTCCATACCCTGACAGGAATTATTTACGCGACACTGTTGGATAAGAACCACGGACGGTCGCCAGTAGTTGAGGTCCTGGGCAGTTTCGGTACGTTGAAGAGCGACAAGTTTCGACAGTGTCTCTGGAGAAAGTTTTTTAAACGGAGCAGGAGCGCCTGTTGGCCCCAGTTCATTCTGGACGATTGCAGGCAGCATCCACAGATGAGCGAAACGGCTCCCCCAATTCAGTCCGCGGTTGTAGGCAAAGGATAAAGATGCTTCGCTGGTTGAAAAGACGTACACCGTTGTCGAAGGTTGGTATTGGGCAAGATATTCGTCGAGCGCAATTCCTCCAGAATGGGTCCCCACGTCGAACACACTACGAGGATCGATAGCGATGACGCAGAGCAGAACGGCCATAACGAAGGAAGCGAGAACGCCAATGCGCCTGGGAAGGTGCGAGTCATACGAAAACTTACTGGTGATTGGATAAAGGAAGTCTGTCAGGAGATATGCCATAGCGAGCAGGAGAAACGCCTGGTATGGATAGGCGTGATACCACCAATTATTATGTTGAATCGCGAATGCATAAAAAGCGGCGATGCTGCATAGGAGTAACGCTACTGTCGTTGCTGGATCGCGCAGAGATCTGCGAAAAACGAGGCAGACCAGTATCATCAAGACCACCTGCACCAGGTAGAAATGAGAGCTAAGAATCAGTGGAAGAGTGCTCATGGTTCCGAAGGCCCAGTAGGTGTCGAAAAGAAGTGGGAGCGTCACTGTGAAGTAGAGAGGCGCAGCCAAAAACACAAACGCAAGAACGAGCGAACTGGTCAGGATCAGTGCCAGAAATTCCGGCGTGAGAACCCGACGAAGACCGCGAGCGCGGAGTGCGAGAAACAGCTCGAGTCCGACCAGGATAAGGGCGTATTGCGGCTTGAACCAAATCGCGATACCTGCGGCTACGCCCAGAACGCACCGTTCTGCAAAGGAAAGACGGTACACTGCGCCGGTTGCGACAGCTAGGGCATAAGGGAGCAGCAGGATGATGATGAGGTGCTCACGTTGGGCGAAGTTGTAGGGTCCAATGCAGTATTCAATAGCCAGAATTGCGCACGCGAGAACACCGATGGAGAAGGGATTGGTCATGGTGGTCCCGCGGCGCAATATCCTGACACACCATGCGACGCTGCCGAAGATCATCGCGGTCACCAGTAGTCTAAGGAAGAACATGGGAGATCCATGCAGCGAACGCGCCAACAGAACGGGAAGCGTGGAAAGCCAGATGATCAAGGGAGGACTGACCTCGGTCAAATGTGGACCAGTATGGTTCGACTCCAGAAAGGAGTCGCTGTGCCTCGAAGAGATAGGACGACTGGTCATGTCCAGGCCGGGCGGCGAAGTATGGAACCAGGAAACAGCCGAAAGTTACCAGGAGGCCAAACGCCAGGAAAAGGCCCAGGAAAGATCGACGAACTGTTTCCCCCCGTTGATTTCTCATGGGCAGGCCTGTCATAGGCTTAGGACGATGCTCGGCATTTTCGCGGTCGAGCCGGGCGCGACCTGAATTTCCGCGGTCCGCAGGGTAGTAAAAGCAATTCGAAGCGATCTGCAGACCTCGAATCGGAGTCTGAACGGTGGGAATCCTGGCTGCGAATCCCGGTTCCAAAACCGGCTATGCATGTCGAAGGAAAGCCACATAGGAAGCGATAGCGTCTCCACGAATTAGATTTCAAATTCAGATTGGGTGTTTAAAAAAACTGTGCATGTAGAAAATACTTCCACACGCCCCAACCCAACGCCATCAACGAGACTAGCATCATCCCAACGCCCATCCATCGCAAACTCGTCTTGGATTCGCCCCCGATTCTGTTCCTTCGCACATTTTCGGCGAATTCAGTCCAGTCGGTGTCTTCGTTCTCCGCGCCGCTCTCCTTCAGACTCGTTTCAAACCGCTCAATCCACGGGACTTCATCGACGCCGATCGCCGCCAAATAGCTGCGAAGTATCCCTTTCCGGAAGACTCCGCCAGGCAGGGCCTCGTACTCTCCCGCCTCCAGCGCAAGCAAATGACGCAGTGAGACCTTGGTCTCCTCGCAGATCCTCTCGATCGAGACCTTGCGCCGTTCGCGTTCCCATCGCAGTTCGTCGCAGAATCGTTCCATTCGCTCCGTCAACCCGTCCCGGCACGAACCAACCGCCAGCCCGTCGCACGCCAGTTGACCGAAGAATAGACTGGGATATTTATCAAAGTCAAAGCCACTTTTGGGTCATACCCCTTCGTGTTACCAGATTGGAACCAGAGTAGTTAGGCCTCGATCCACCCAAGCCCACACTCGGGCAAGCTCGGGCCCCAGTGTCCGCACCACGATCCAACAAGTTGACCCCTACTTCCAATAACATCAAACCATTCCTACAGATCTTAATGCTTTTGCGCGCATACCACCATGCTCTTCCAGAGCCACGGAATCCGCCCAGCGCCGCTGAAATTAATATTGGTGAAGCCGGTTTCGGTCAGCACCTCGCGCATCGTCTTACGCGACCAGAACTTGATATGACCGTGGTTCCAGAGAACGGTAAAGTGGCCATCAAGTTTTCCCGTCGCAGCCAGCATCAGGTTCTTGAAGTAAGCGTGGTACGGGGTCGTCAACACCAGCGGGCCGCCCGGCTTAAGCAAGGCATAACAGGTCTTCAATAGTCCCCGCGGGTTGTAGGCGTGCTCAATCACTTCGGTTTTGAGCACAACATCGAACTGGCCCGCCCTAGTCACAAGCTCCTCAGTCATCGACTCCGCGTTGCCAAGAAGCCTCTAAGCGGTCTTCTTTTGACGAGCGGGTACTCACTCGCTATCATCTGCCTTAGCTGCCAGTGCCAAATGGATTCTATACGTCGGCCCACCAAATGGAAATTCGCCACCGTTGTCGCGGCCTCCTGAAGCCGAAACTTCGTGGTTGAGAAAGAGACTGAGTGCGCCTCCCTTTTCCCGAACGCATTCCGCTAATACCCACCTTCTCTTTCGCGGTCGCGTTCTGCGTCATCCAGCTTTATGAGAAGACCAATCCCCTCTTCGCGCTAGCGTGCTTCTTCTTTCTCCTGGTCTCCGCGATCGCCTTCAACGTCGCCGGGGGATTCTCACGTCCTTCCGGTGCCTACGTCTTCTTTTACGCCACCCTGACTGTCATCATCGGTCTCATCTGGAAGGCCGTCCTTGGCGAACCGGCTGACTCAAACCTCCAGAACCCCCTTTTGACTATTAGTGTCTTCCTTTCAGGCATTTGTATGATGCTTGTCGCCGTCTACTTTAGCACCAGACTGAGGACGAAACGCGCCCTCTTGGGAAACATGGTCACCGACGCCAATATGCAGACGGCCACCGTCGGCTGCCTCATTTGCGGGATCCTATTTATTTTTAGCGGCTCGTTTTTATCAGGAGGCAATGGTTCGGTACTTAGCGCACTCAGCCAACTCAACCGGTTCTTTCCCATGGCGATTATCCTTGGCGTCATTAACGCGATCCGGCGCAGTGGGGGGAAACGCAGCATCAGTCTTCCGTGTCCTCTTGCCGCTGGTTTTGAGTTCGGCATCGGTCTCCTTGGATTCTCCAAGGAAGGCATCATTACCCCGTTCTTCTGTTGGACGATTGCCGCTGCCTCCCAGGGTTACAAAGTGTCCCGCACCCAAATCGTCGGTGGTATTTTAGCGATAGTCTTCATCTTTCGGTATTTGGCCCGTATGCCCAGTATGGAAGGAACTATAGGGAGGCAGGTTCGGACACCCTTGAAGTCTCACTCTCGCTTCTTTCAAACCTCGGATATGTTCGAGAGCAGTACCTTGAAGGCTCAGCCGACTCCCCTGAAGAACAGATGTACAGCTTCTACGACACGCCGCAGGGGTTCTTTGATCGTCTGCAAGAGTTTACCCTCGATGACGCGCTCATCGAACATACCCGGCAAGTTGGCCCATATGGGTACTTTCCAATCATCTTCAGTTTTGAGAACCTCGTCCCCCACTTTATCTGGCCGGGTAAGCCATCACTCCAATTAGGAAACATCTACGCCCACGAGATTGGCATGCTTGCGCCCGATGACGATACCACTGGAGTTTCTTTTTCTCCCACCGCAGAGGCCTTCCACGATGCAGGCTGGCTGGGCATCTTCCTCATCGCTCCAGCCATGTGGCTTGTTCTCTTCACCTTGTTTGACTCGTTATGCGGAGACGTTCGCAAGTCCGTATGGGGGTTGCTTGTCATCGTCACCTTCGCCCACATGGCACCCGAAGGTGGTATCTCAGTAATTCCCTACGCGTTAGGCTACACCGCGTTCGGCATTATATTTGCCGCGGTCATGGGTGCCTATCTAATGCCGATGCTCGGAGCCCTCTTCATCGGCCCGGAGGGCATCCAGATTCGCCGAGGCGCACCTATCCGCAGTGTCCCTAACCGGCTGCACCCGTCCTCCTTACCCAAAGCGGCCCCGACCCAGGCCTCCTGACGGGCCCGCCCGTCGCTTCTTGCGCCCGGGAGACCGGCCAACACGCGATCGCTCCTGCTCCCAGTACACTGGTACAAGAATGAACAAATTGGTTGTCGGCAATCTCGTCCATCGTCCCCTGCGCTCGCTCATCAGCTGCCTCGCCATCGCCATCGAAGTCATCATGATCCTCTCCATCACCGCTATCCTGATGGGCAAGCTCAACGGCTTCAAGACCCGCCAGAACGGCATCGGCATGGACATGTTCGTGCGCCCCAACACCGCCAGCAATCTCATCGGCATGAGCCCCGCCGGCGCCTCCATCAAGGTCGCAGACGTCCTCGCCAAAATTCCCCATGTCGTGGTCTCGGCCCCCGTCAACGTCCAGATCAACAGCTCGCTAGACACCATCTACGGCATCGACTTCAAGAGCTTCGATGCTCTCCTCCCCTTCACCTTTCTCTCCGGAACTTCCTTCCGGGGCCCCGACGACGTCATACTTGACGACTACGCTGCAGCCGGCAAAAAACTCGGCGACCACGTCAGCATCCTCAATCACAACTTCCGCATCTGCGGCATCGTCGAGCATGGCAAAGGCGGGCGCAAGTTCGTCCCCATAGACACCATGGGTGCGCTCACCGGCACCGAGGGCAAGGCCACCATGTTCTACCTCCGCACAGAGGACCCGCCGAAGTACCAGGACGAAGTCCGCAAGGCCATCCTCGCCACTCCCGGCATGAGCACATATAACGTAGCCACCGCCGAGGAGTATCTCTCCTCCATCTCTCCTGATCGCCTTCCCGGCTTCAACATCGGTCTGCAGGTGGTCATCGGCATCGCCGTCATCATCGGCTTCCTTGTTATCTTCCAGTCCATGTACACCGCCGTCATGGAGCGCACCCGCGAGATAGGCATCCTCAAATCCATGGGCGCCTCCCGCGCCTACATCG
Organism: uncultured Acidobacteriaceae bacterium; assembly: GCA_963774835.1. GTDB lineage: Bacteria > Acidobacteriota > Terriglobia > Terriglobales > Acidobacteriaceae > Edaphobacter. The sequence goes on along the minus strand of CAVZGS010000005.1, from coordinate 382,542 downwards.
TCGGCATCGTCCTCCGCGAAACCAGCGTCCTTGCCTTTGTCGGTATAGTTCTCGGCATAGTGGCCAGCTTCGCTCTCAGCGCCGCCCTCGAGGCCCGTTTTCCCACACTCGACTTCGTCATTAACGTTCCCTATGTCTGGAAGGCCATCCTCATCGCCTTTGTCGGAGCGATCCTCGGAGCGCTCTACCCGGCCCTCAAAGCCGCCGGCAAAGATCCCATCGATGCCCTCGCCTACGAATGAGGCACGACCGCGCACGCATCTCTCAACGCCATCCCCCAGTCAACTTTGAAAGGTGATTCCTCTGATAGACAAGGCTTATCGTTGGGCGGTCCCGGTCTTAGGCCTCTGGCTTGTGACGTGGATCGTCCTCTCCTGGGCCGGTGTCCAGGACGACGCCTTCATCCATCTCCGCTACGCCGACAATCTCTTCCAAACACATCTCATCACCTACGACGGCGTGCATCCCAACTATGGTGCGTCGAGTCTTCTCTACGTCTATCTGCTCTCGTTCCTTCGCACGTTCACCACCTCTCCGGACCTTCCCCGCATCGTCTCAAGCTGCGTCCACGTCCTCCTCATCGCCGGCCTCGTCTTCTTGTTCCTTCGGGCAATACAACGGGAGGCCCATCTCGCCCGTCTTCTCGGCCTCATCACGCTGGTCATCTTCGTCGCGCCTTCCTCCGTCCGCTGGCTCGACGACGGCATGGAGACTGGCCTCGCCCTCTGCTTCGTCGCAATGCTCTGCTGGTTCACCTTCCGACAGTCCACCACGCCCGCGACTACTGGCCTGCAGTATCTCGCCTTTGTCATACTCGGCTTTTTCACCGTTCTCCTGCGCACTGAACTCATTCTCTTGTGCGGTCTGTCCTTCGTCATCATCGCGTGGAGTCGCCTCTTCGCTTCAGAAGACGAGGCAAAATCGAATCAACCTCTACTCGCGCTCCTCAACAGCAGCCATCTGTTGCTGGGCGGTGTTCTGGCCATCGCATTTATCCGCCTCAAGATGCACGTCTTTCTGCCCGACACCGCTCTGGCAAAATCCGATGGCACAGCGAATTGGTACATCGCCTCTTACGTAACCGCAAAAGTTCTTGCCGGGGCCCTCTCCTTTGGAGTTGGAGTCTTCCTTCTCTGGCTCCTGACCATCTTCCTGTTGCTGCGTACCGGCCGTTTTTCGGTCCCGACCCTCTTCGCCAACCTGGCCTTTCCCGTTCTATTTACCCTCGCTGCAACACGGGGCCAGCAGATCCAGGGCGCGCGTTACTTCGTCTGGACTTTCTTCTTCTCCATCCTCTGGAATGTCCTCAAACTAAGCTGCGTCCCTACGGGTGATCGGTTGCCGACTCAAAGTAACTTACCGGCCTACTGCTTCCTCGTACTGCTCCTGCTTACGCTCCCATTTGAATCGAGGATGCTATACCCCATGTTGAGAGCTCGCGCGCGCCTCGTCAAACAGTTCGAAGGCAATCACCTCGAAAACCTGCAAGGCAAACGAGGAATCGCCCTCGACATCGGCCTCATTGGCTATTTTTCTCGCGCTGATATCTGTGACATGGCTGGTCTGGTGAACGGACGGGACAAGGCGCGCCAGACGACCCAGCAACGGCTCGAAGGTTGTGTTGCGACTCACCCCGACTTCATATTTCTGGATATTGGGGGAATAGCTTATGCGGCCAACTATCTTCCCATCAACGACTGGCAGATTTGCTCCCAGTATGACTTTGAAAATGTATATCAGAGCAATCGCCACTACCTCATTGTGCCCCGAACGACCGCCCCCGAAGTCTGCAAAAGTATCGCTAACTCTGTTCCTTCAGAGATAGCGCCTCTGTTCGTTAAGTCGCCGCCGCCTCCAAACCGAGCGTTCTCCCGGCGAAATGACGATCACGCTCAGCAAAACCCAATGACTCTCTTAGGGGCCTGAGGCATCCGTCTTCTTCTCGTTTCGCACAGGATCGAGAGGAAGGGACAGCCTCGCCATATCTCTCAAAAGCCTTGAGATTGCTTTCATTTCCGTCGCAACTGCAACACTTCTGTAATACTCTGGAACTCTCGTTACCAACTTGCGTTTAACCCCCTGAGCAAATGAACCAATCGCGCTCCATTTCGTTCCATGTCACTCAAGCAGTCGAGGCCGTTCTCCTCCTTGCCACCGCTATCTTCCTCGCCCTGCACGCCTTCCACCTCAACGCCGACTTCCCCAACCACTCTCCTTGGATGGACTGGGCCAAGTACACCGATGAAGGCTGGTACGGCGATGCAGCTATCCGCCACTTCCAGCGCGGCCACTGGCACGTTCCCGGAGACTTCAACCCCGCCGCCGCCCTCCCCGTCTGGCCCCTGCTCGAAGCGGCCCTCTTTCGCTTTACCGGCGTCAGCCTAACCGCCGCACGCGCCCTGACGATCGCTATCTTCGGCCTCATTCTTCTCACGTCCTATCTTTTGCTTCGCCGCTGGCAATATCTCTCCGCTCCAACCAGCCAAAGGCCAGCAACTACCCTGGCCCCTGCCATCGCCGTACTTCTTCTCGCCGTCAGCCCCTTCTGTTACGTCTTCACCCGCATGGCAATCCTCGAGCCTCTCCTCATCCTGTTCACCCTCCTCGCCCTCCTCGCCGCCTCCTACGCCACACCGCCGGAGAAGAGAGCTGCCGTCACACCTCTCCGAACTCGCCTCAAACAAATCGTCCCCCCCTTGGCCCTCGGTCTACTCCTTCCCCTCATGGTTCTCACCAAGACCACTGCCATCTTTCTCCTCCCCGCGATCGCGTGGCTCCTTTGGGCCCGCGCCGGATATCGTCTTCGTCCAGTCCTCCGTCTCGCCCTACCCCCTGCAGCGCTCGCCGCAATGGCCTGGATCAGCTATTACCTCTTCGTCGTCCGTCCGCACTTCCTATCCGACTACCATTATCTCTTCAGCGCCAACGCCTACACTGGCATCACTCCGTCCACCGCCCTCCCCATCATCGCCGCCACCATCGCCGACGGTCTCTGGATCGGCAACCTCCTCTACCCCCTGGCGCTTCTCGCCGTGGCCGCAGCATTTCTTCTTCGTCCTCACCTTCTCCGCAGCAACCCGCTCGTCCCGGCGCTGGTTCTGTGGGCCGTCGGCTACGCGGCCTTTCTCGCCTACCACAACAATCTCCAGCCTCGGTACTACCTTGTCATTGCGGTTCCCCTCACCCTGTTGGTTCCCGTAGTCTTCTCCAGCTTGTGGAGTTCAGACCCCGGCGCCCCAGCTGCATCCCAAACCTCGCTGCACCGCCTCGCAATGGCCTCGATGGTCGCCGCCCTGGCCGCGCTAACCTTCACAGACGCCCGCCAGACACTCCACTACGTACGCACGCCCGACTACACCTTCACCACAGCCGCCGCCCGTATCGGCCAGATCATCTCCGCCGACCGCACGCACAACCCCCTCATCCTCTCCATTAGCGGCTCTGACCTGTCCCTTATGACCGGCCTGCCCTCCATCTGCGACGACTTCGGCACAATGGATCTAGCGGTCCGAGTCCAGGCCTACCACCCCGGCTGGTATGTCACCTGGAACCAGGTCGACGACGACAAGATGGACGCCCTCGCCCCCATGTATCACCTCCAGCGCGTCGCGGCCTTTCCCGCCTTCGACGATCCCGAGCGCAACCTCCTTATCATCTACCGCTTCGGACCCCGCCACTCCAGGCGCACCGTCCCCACCACGCCGCCGCAAGCCCGTCGTTCCTCGCCTCCTACAGACCAGCTTTGGCCAGCAGCCTAGCCCCACCCAGCTCGAACACTGAGCTACGGCACTCGATCGCGTGCAGGAAGAAATCAACACCTGCCGAATTTGAAATGCGAAGCTCATCAGATGAGCAATAATCGGGAGCAACATGCCCCCAACGACCCCACCGCCCTCTGCTCCGTCAGGGGATAGGCAAAATCCTGGCGGTTTTACCCACATTCCAGCCCTCGACGGGGTGCGAGGCCTGGCAATTCTTCTTATCCTCTTCTTTCATCTCTTCGATTCAAACCCAGAGACCGGCAGCCGGTTCTTGAACTTTGTGAGCCACACCATCGCCTCCTTCTATTTCGGGGTCAACCTCTTTTTTGTCCTCTCAGGATTTCTCATCACCGGCATCCTCTTGGACACGCTCCATCAGCCACACTTCTTCAAGACCTTCTACATCCGCCGTGCGCTTCGTATCTTTCCCCTCTACTACGGCGTCTTCGTTATGTTGTTTCTCTTGACCCGGCCATTTCATTTCATTTGGTCTGGGTGGCAATACTTCTACTTGACCTACACGGCGAATCTAGCGTTGTGGTACACACACCCTCTCATGCTCGACCCCTTCAACATCAGCCACTTCTGGTCCCTCCAGGTCGAGGAGCAGTTCTACCTTGTCTGGCCTTTTCTCGTTTACGGCATCAGGCGCCTGCGGTCCCTCATCGGTCTCATCTTGATTGCCTGTACCGTCATCCTTCTTGTTCGCATCGTCCTGGTCGCCCTGCGTCCACAACTCTGGAACATCTACCTCCCCTATTCGCCAACTTTTTCCTGTGCCGACAACATTCTCTTCGGCTGCGGCCTTTGCTGTCTCCTTCGCACCTCCGCGCGCCAGCGAGTCCTCGACCTCGCTCCTCGCCTGTTCGCCATCGGTGCTGTCATTCTCGTAGGTGCTGGCCTCTACTACAACGGCCTCGTGTGGCAGACCAATTTTTTCATGCCTACCTTTGGGTTCACTCTTATTGGCGTCTCCTTCACCGCACTTGTCGCGATGGCATTACGCCCCAGATCGATGACGCAACGCCTCTTCGAAAACAAGACCCTGCGCTTCTTCGGCAAGTACAGTTACGGCCTATACGTATTCCACTACTCAGCTGACAGCGTCCTCACCGGCCCAACGCGTCTCTTTGTCAATAATCACTTTCATTCCAAAGGGCTCGCCGTACTAGTCGGTGTCTGCGTCGTCATGGCGGTCACGGTTCCCATCGCTATCTTCAGCTACCACTTCTACGAAGCTCCATTCCTCAAGCTGAAGCGATACTTCAGTTACAACCTGCCTGCGTCTCTTCCGCTCAAAGCGTGAAAGGCCATCAACCAAGAAGGCCCTTCCGCCCAGCAAGGTCTGAACGCAGGATCGCCAAACTCGACTGCCTCGCGATCATTCGTAATCGATCACTAATCAGTCAATGCGGCGCATTCACCAGCGAAAACTGCTGCTCTACTAAGACCCCTGTCACTACCGCATTCCCGGCCCTCGTCCCCGGTGCAAACCGCCACTTCCTCATCGCCTCCACCGCATCAGCATCCAGCCCATACCCCAGCGGCCGAGCGACCGAAATCCGCTGCGGTACCCCGCTCGCGTCCACCACCAACCGCAATTGCATCACCCCCTGCACCTTGTCTCGAATCGCGAACTCGCCATACTTCGCATCCACCCGATGCTCCGCCTTAGGCGCACTCACGTCCGTCGTCTGATTTGCCGTCCCATACAGCACATAAATTGTCTGCCCATTCAACTCGTCATGCGGCCACGCGAGCGTCGGATCAAAATAGTGCCGCCAATAATCCGGCATCGCCCGCTGCAAGCCTGGATCGATCCCCACCGCAAAAATCGTCGCAAATGCCGCCTCCAACTGCCTCACGTCCCCCGGGTCCTTCACCAACACCCGCATCTTCTCATCATTCAGGGCATGCCTTTGAAACTCATGGCTATCGGTGTTGTACCGAATCGCTACCCGAATCCCATCCAGTTCGATCTCCCCGGTTCCCTTTCGCTTGACATTCAATACGTTCACCGCAGCCAACGTCCAGTCGCCCACCTTTGGCGACCCCAGCACCCTCCCCGCTGCATCGAAATTCAAGTCGTTTGTGAGATAAAACCCCCGTAGAAACAAAGCTTTACCCACCAACGTCTCAGCTACCTCCATTGCTCTGTCAGCGCTTTCACTCCCAGCGCTCGGCGCCTGCCCAGAGACCGATCTCGTCCACAGACCAAGTAACACCACGGCCAGCACGCATGGCCATCTTGCCGGAACGCCAACGCCCAGCCGTCTCATGCGACTGAGACTACCAAAACTCCACGTGCAAACAGGGGTTCATCGTTGACTTCAGGCCTAAAAGTCGTCTATTCTTAAGTCTCGCGCAGTCTCGCGTCTGTACGTCTGTGTCTTCATCGTTCCCAGGCAAGTTCAGGCACACGAGGCGTCCGTGATGGATCCACTGGGGGATCAGCTCTCACCATAGCCGCCCCTGAAGCACCCATCCTATAGGTTTGTGCGTAGTCCAGTTCAAGCGGTATTTCTCCGCGTGTTGTGAAGAGAGAATTCATCTCTTCCTTCGCCACGCCGCCCTGTTCGGGAGCAATCGTTCTTTTGCTTTTCACGTACCACCAACTTGGCACCATTTTCTTCATGCACCAAGCCGAACAATGAAGACGGCAGAATCAGGGAGTAAACAACGATGTCCACCACCATTCCGAGCGGCAAGGATATTAAGCGCAAGTGGTTCGTGCTCGACGCCAGCGGCAAAACGCTCGGTCGTCTCGCCACTCAAGCCGCCTCTGTCCTCGCAGGCAAACTCAACCCCCTCTACACCCCCTACATCGATATGGGCGATCACGTCGTCATCATCAACGCCGAAAAGATCGTGCTGACCGGCCTCAAGTCTGACCAGAAGCTCTATCGCCGCTACACCGGATTTCCCGGTGGTCTCCGCGAAGAGTCCTTCATCAAGCTCCTTGCCCGTCGCCCCGAAGCCATCGTCGAGCAGGCCGTCAAGGGCATGCTTCCCAAGTCCAAGATGGGTCGCCAGATGGCCACCAAGCTCAAGGTCTACAAGGGCGCACAGCATCCGCACCTCGCCCAGCAGCCCCAGCCGATGGACTTCCACGCCTCCAACGCACCGCGGACGATTCACTCCAAGGTGATGGTGCCGTCGCACCACGCCCAAGAGCTCGAAGGCTAAACGTTCGCCCTGAAAGTTTTGTTAAGGGCACGGCTTGAGCCGTGCCGAAAGAGTTCGAAACCTTTAGCGGGGCTTTAGCCCCTGAGGTCACAAGTTCAAGGAGCACCATGGCAGATTTGATTCAGTACTACGGAACTGGCCGTCGCAAGTCCTCGATCGCACGCGTCTTCCTGCGTCCGGGCAGCGGCAAATTCACCGTCAACAAAAAAGAGTGTGACGTCTACTTCGTCACCGCGCAGCAGCGCGCAGCCGCCCGTCGTTCCCTCGGCATCGCCGACATTGGCGAGACCTTCGACGTCATCACCACCGTCAAGGGCGGCGGTGTCATGGGACAGGCCGACGCCGTCAAGCTCGGCATCGCCCGTGCCCTTATGGTATTCAACCCCGAGCTCCGCAAGGCGCTCAAGGCAGAAGGCCTCGTTACCCGCGACTCGCGTGGTAAGGAGCGCAAGAAGTACGGCCAGAAGGGCGCTCGCGCTCGCTTCCAGTTCTCCAAACGGTAATCACTGGAGCACTGCAGGTTCCGTGCTTGGGCCCACACAGTTTGAATGGGTGCCGGACATGTTCTCCGGCGCCCATCGCATCACCCTCACGTTTCGGCCACCAGCCGCCGCCTGAGGTCAGGAGTCAAATCTCCCGTACGCGGGATCAATCCAGGCACCGATGCTCACACTCGGCCGCCTCAACTAAGGAGCTACATTGGCAAACATCACTATGAAAGAACTGCTCGAAGCTGGCGTTCACTTCGGGCATCAGACCAAGCGCTGGAACCCCAAGATGAAGGAGTATATCTTCGGCGAGCGCAACGGCATTTACATCATTGACCTCCAGAAGACCCTCAAGATGTTCAAAGAGGCGTCCAAATTCGTCACCGACCTGACCTCCACCGGAAAGCTCGTCCTCTTCGTCGGCACCAAGCGCCAGGCGCAGGACGCCATCGCCGAAGAAGCGACCCGCGCCGGCATGCCGTACATCAACAGCCGCTGGCTCGGTGGTCTCCTCACCAACTGGATCACCGTCCAGAAGTCCGTCAAGCGTCTCCAGGAACTCGACGACATGTCCACCGATGGCCGCTACGAGCTCCTCACCAAGAAGGAAGTCATCAAGCTCGAGCGCGAGCGCAAGCACCTGTCGACCAACCTCTCGGGTATCAAGTCCATGAAGCGCCTTCCCGACGCCATCTTCGTCGTTGACTCCAACAACGAAGCCATCGCCGTCGCCGAGGCCCGCAAGCTTGGCATCCCGGTCGTCGCCGTCGTCGACACCAACTGCGATCCCACACAGGTCGACTACGTCATCCCCGGCAACGACGACGCCCTCCGCGCCATCCGCCTCTTCACCACGAAGATCGCCGATTCCGCCTACGAAGGCGTCCAGATGGTCTCCGAGAAGGCCTTCGCCACCGAAGCCGCTGACGTTCAGCCTCTCGAAGTCTCCCCCGCTTACATCGGCGAAGACGGCGAGTACGAGTCCGGCGAGGTTCACGCCGCAGCCGAGCCGGTCGCGGCCGCACCCGAAGAAGACGAGACCGTCGACCTCGAGGCCGTCCTCGGCGGAAACATCCGCAAGGCGCCGGCGGCCTCAGAGCCGGAAGCCGAGTCCGAGTCGATCTCGGCACACGCCGCCGTCTAACCTTCGGTTATTCGGTCCCTGCTTCGAACGAGATAGCGAGCAACGCAGCAATTGGCCAATACTCGTTGCCGTATATATCTATCTGCTCGTTGCTGTATATATCTCCAGAGTTTTGCTTAAGGGCACGGCTTTAGCCGTGCCGTAACGACACTCATATAGATTTTGGTTGCGGGCTTTAGCCCGCAACCCTCACCGAGGCAGCATCGCAATCAGCCTCGCACTATCAAGGAATATTTATGTCTGAAACTGCCGTAAAGATCGACGCAAAACTCGTCAAGGAACTCCGCGAAAAGTCCGGCGCCCCCATGGGCGATTGTCTCAAGGCCCTCCAGGAAGCCAAAGGCGACATGGAAGACGCCTTCGTTGTTCTCCGCAAGCGCGGCATGGCCTCGGCTGCAAAGAAAGCCTCTCGCACCACCAATGAAGGCGCAGTCGGCACCTACATCCACGCGGGTGGAAAAATCGGCGTCCTCCTCGAGCTCAACTGCGAATCCGACTTCGTTGCCCGCACCGACGACTTCCAGGAGTTGCTCCGCGACATCGCGATGCACATCGCCGCCGTCGACCCGCGCTTCGTCAGCCGCGAAGACGTCACCGCCGCCGACCTCGAGCGCGAGAAGGATGTCTATCGCGCCCAGGCTGCAGCGACTGGCAAGCCCGCCAATATCATCGAGAAGATGCTCGAGGGCAAGCTCTCCAAGTTCTACGAAGAGTTCTGCCTCCTCGATCAGCCCTTCATCAAGGAGTCGTCGCAGACCATCGGCCAGCTCATCGCCTCGAAGGTCGCGAAACTCGGCGAAAACATCAGCGTCCGCCGCTTCGCCCGCTTCAAAGTAGGCGCCGCCGACTGCGACCGTAGCCCAAACCAAATCCGCAGGGACCGAAGAAGCCTCGGCATAACCGCTCTCCTGCAATCAAGAAAGCCCGGACGTCATCCGGGCTTTCTTGCTTAAAGCGTAGGTCTTGTCCTTCGGTGGCAGCCTCATCGTGAGTCAGCTTATAGGAGTGACGACATAGACGGTGCCGGAGGTGCGGGATAACCAGCGAGAGTAATGGACGGGTGCGAATGAGGCGGGGCCGTAGCAGGCGTTGCGGTCGAAGGAGACAAATGTAGAGGGGATGGGTGTGCGGGGTCATGTCGTACCGGTACATCTGGCATTTGCCTGGCGGCGCAGCCGAAGCATTTTCAGGCACAGACCGCCGTCGCGGCTAAACCGCAGATAGGTCGATACCGCCTCGGCAAGCAGGTGGGATATCGATGAGTGGCATCGATCAGTCTCCGCACGAGCAACATCCGAAGAAAAACCGTCGATTTCCTGTACATTTGATCCTAGTTTCCGGAGTCCGGATCCTATGTCGAGTGAGAGTGTGCCCTTCAACGGCCCCCGGAGCCAAAGCCTTGTCTGGCTCTCTCGGATGCTGCTTCTGGTCAGCGCTATCTTGTACGGCCTGTGCTTTCTCCATCTCAAGGCCGACTTCCCGAATGGCTCTCCCTGGAACGACTTGTCCAAGATGACCGACGAAGGCTGGTACGCCGAAGCAGCGACCCGGCACTTTCTTCAGGGTGGCTGGTATGTCCCCGGTTCGTTCAACCCCGCCGTAGCCATGCCGGTGTGCTGCCCGTCATGCTCGTAGTCTGGTTTGCCTGCACAGGCGTAGGAATGGTAGCCGCGCGCGCCCTCACTGTCTTGCTGTACGGTGGCTCTTTGGCCTTGTTGTACCTGCTGGTGTGGCAGCGGCGCCCCAGAAGAGCGGGCGGCATTCTCCTCCCGTCGCTGGCAATGGTGCTCATGACGGCGAACCCCTTCTGCTATGCCTTTGACCGCATGGCTATTCTCGAGCCGGTGATGGTCTTCTGGCTCATGCTTGGGCTTTGGCTCGCAGGACGGACGCAGCAGCGGGATCTCGGCCGTTCCATCGGAATCGGTGTGCTCCTCAGCCTTCTGGTTCATGACCAAAAGCACCGGATTATTTCTCGCCCCGGCCGTGCTCTACCATCTCGCGGCCACAGTGGGCCTGAAGCATAACAGATGGATATGGATAAGACCGGTGCTGATCGCCACAACCACGGCGGTTCTCCTCTGGCTCGCTTACTACGTGCTTCTGGTGAGGCCGCACTACCTTGAGGACTACCGCCTCCTGTTCAGCGTCAATCAGCACCGCGCCCATTTCAGCATCCTGCCTGAGATAACCCTCAAAACCCTGCGAGGAGGCCTGTGGCTCAACCGGGCGTTGTTCTCCGCTTCGCTGGCGATGCTGTTGCTGTCCCTTCTTTGGCTGAGAGAGCTGTGGGGCATGCCCTTGTTTGGCAGCTCTGTGGTCGCTGCGGCAGGCTACCTTGCGTTTATCTGCTATCACGGCAACATCCAGCCCCGGTACTACCTGGTGGTTGCGATGCCCGTGGTCGCAATCCTTGTTCTGGGGCTCGAGGCGATCTGGGAGCGCAGCAGAGGCCTTGGACTGGTTCTCAGTGCCGCCGCCGCGCTCGTCACCCTGGGAATGACCGTCCAGACCATGCGGTATGTGCTTCACCCGGAGTACACCCTCGCATATGCTGCCGAGAGCATTGCCCGCCACATACGCGAAGACCCAGACGCGAAGCAGATTCTGGTTGCCAGCACCGCCGCGAATATAACTCTGCTGACCGGCGTCCCGTCTCTCTGTCCCGATTACACCACGCATGGGCTGGACCCTCTTTTGAAACGATATCAACCGGGATGGTATGCGGCCTATGAGGTATGGGATGACGGCCACGTCAACGTCCTCAGGCAACGCTACGGGTTGGTGGAGATGGCGCGTTACCAGGTCTTCGACGACCCGGCAAGACAGATTCTCGTGCTCTACCGCTTCGGAAAATGGTAAAGAGACCGTCAATCGGTGTCGCTTGACAGACCCGGCCTGCGGAGACCCTTGCTATATGCAGGGATAACCTCAAAGCGGCTCAACTACGCCCGGACAAGTACTTTCGATTATCGATAGGAGTCCAGACCTAACTACATTTTTTTGAAGACTTTGCGCAATATTCGGGGGAGGGAGGGGGTAGCCGAGTCGCGCGCAATTGGCGAAAGGCGGCTCGCCCTTCCCATGCGATACTAAGACCTGACATGTACAAGAGAATCCTCCTCAAGATCTCAGGAGAAGCCCTGGCCGCAGGCAAAGGTTTCGGCATCGACGCCGTCTTCATCCACAAAGTAGCCGCAGAAATTGCCGCGGTTCATGCCCTCGGCTGCGAGATCGGCATCGTCGTCGGCGGAGGCAACTTCTTCCGCGGCGTCGCCCAGCAGGCCATCGACATGGATCGCGTCGCGGCAGACCACATGGGCATGCTTTCCACCGTTATCAACGCCATCGCCCTCCAGGACGCTATCGAAAAGCTCGGCCTCTACTGCCGCGTCATGTCCGCCATAGAGATGCACGAAGTAGCCGAGCCTTACATCCGCCGCCGCGCCATGCGCCACCTCGAAAAAGGTCGCATCGTCATCTTCGCCGCCGGCACCGGCAACCCCTTCTTCTCCACAGACACCGCCGCAAGCCTCCGCGCCATGGAGATCAAGGCCGACATCCTCCTCAAAGCCACCTCTGTCGACGGTATCTACACCGCCGACCCCAAAATTGACGAGAAAGCCACCAAATTCGAGCAGATTACCTACAACGACATCCTTCGACTCAACCTCCGCGTCATGGATACCACCGCCGTCTCTCTCTGCAAAGACAACAACATGCCCATGATGGTCTTCAGTATGCGCGAGCCCGGCAATATAGTCCGCGTCGTCAGCGGAGAAAAGATAGGCTCCCTCGTTACTGCCTAGACTTCACAGCAGATTCCAATGCTCCCCTCACGGGTTCCGGCAAAGGGGGACAAATATGCGTCCTGCATCGAATTCTCCGCGTCAAATCTCGTGGGGCCGCCTTAGATAGAGTTGCGCCCGCATCCAATTAACAGGACAAATCGGTGAACACCAGCATCCTCGAATTAGGGCCCAAACCCGAGACCGAGCGGTCGCCAGTTCTGGCCACTCAGCCAGCGGCCACCCGCAAGGCGCCCTTGCCTGCGCTTACCGGTATCCGTACCCTGCTCGCCTTGGCCATCATCCTCTTCCACTTCACGCCGCCGCACCTCGGCCTTCTCTACCCAATCATCGACAACGGCTACGTCTTTGTCGGCGCCTTCTTCCTTATCTCCGGCTACGTCCTCACCTACAACTACGCCGACCGCGCAAAGACCCTCATCAAGCGCCAGTTCTGGCTCGCCCGATTCTCTCGTCTCTATCCCGTCTATCTTCTGGCTCGTCATCATCTCCCTTCGCATGGTGCAGGACGAGTGGCACGCGCGCCCCCACGCCGAGTTTTGGCAGGGAATCGTCCTCACCCCGTTCGTCCTACAGGGCTGGAGTCCATCCGTCGCCACCTTCTGGAACACCGTCGCCTGGACACTCACCAGCGAGTGCGTCCTCTACGCTGCCTTCCCTTGGCTAATCCGCCTACCCTGGCCCAAAAAGCCAGCCCAACTCGTCCTTCTCCTTATGGGCCTTTGGGTGATCGGTCTCGTCCCGCATTCTCTCTATCTCTATCTGAACCCCGACCACATAGTCGGCGCCGTCGACCGCTATAGTTCCTCCCAACTCCTCCGTTTCCTCAAGTACACACCGCTTCCCTATGTCTGCACGTTCCTGACCGGCGTAACTCTCGGCAAGCTGCAACTCGCCCTCACGCTCACCTCGCGTCGGCGCCTCGTTCTCTGCGCCCTCAGCCTCACCGCCGCTGGACTCTTCTTCTACACCCTCGTCAGCCGCACCCCCTATCTCCTCATGCACGGCGGCCTCCTGACCCCAATCTTCGCCGCCCTCGTCCTTGGCCTCAGCGGCCCCATGCAATCTCCACGCTCTTCTCGTGGCGCCCTCTCCTCCTGATTGGCGAGAGCAGCTACTGCCTCTATCTCCTTCACTTCAATGTCTTCCAGCTCATCCACACCTACCATCTACCCGAGCGACTTCATCTTGCCGCCTTGGATCCCTGGCTCTCCTACACCATTCTGGTTCTGCTCGCGCTGGCCGTCTATCATTTTGTCGAGCTGCCCGGCCCGCAAAGCGATCCTGAACCACTTCTCACGCAGGCCCCGCGCTTTCATCTCGGCCTCCTGATCGCCACACACAGAAAAAGGGCCCCGCGATCGCGGGGCCTTTGTCCAACCAGGAAGCATTAGGGTACTAAGGAACGATGATCTGGGTCGGGTGCGATCCATTCGCTACCGCCACCGCACACGTCGGCAATCCCGAGGAAGGAAATGGAGTGTTCTGCACTTGTTGCAATCCGCCATTGTGCGGATTCAGTTGCAGCGCCGAAACGTCGCTTGCCAGGTTATTTGCGGTGTACACGTAGATGCCCAGTGCCGGCTCGATCGTCACGCACATCGGCGATGTGTCCACCGCTGTCGACGCAGATCCGACAGAGCCAACCGGTGTTCCAGTTGCGACGTCGATCGCGTATGCCCCCACCGTGCTGGACGTAAAGTTCGCAACATATAGGAACTCGCCCCGCGGATCGATCGTTAGACCGACCGGGAAGATTCCGGTCGCAAATGGCCCATTAGTCATCGGCACCAGCGAGCCGTTGCTCGCGACAACGTTGCCATAAAGCACATTGGTGGCCTCGTCGGTGATGTAGACGAAACGCGACGATGGGTCTTCCGCGATCGCGCTGGGAACTACTCCCGCGCCATAGCCGGTCGCCACGGTCTTGCCGGTGGAATCAGTCGTAATGACCGTACCCGGCGTAGTCGTTAGAGCGCCTGTCGCCATGTTCTGTGAGAACCCAAGCACCGTCGCCTTGGGCGAGACCTCCTGGTCTAATACATATACGAAGGTGGCTTGGTTGCCGCTCCCCGTCCCGTTTGACATCGTGCAGACGGGGTTCGCGCTGTTGGCCGGACCCGTCGGCGCGCACTCCGGACGGCTCACCACTACTCCCACCGGGGTATTACCGACCTTCACTGTGGAAGCCGTACCCAGAGAACCATCCTTATTGATTGGGAAGATCGTTACTCCACCCGGCCCTGGCGACGCCGGCGAATAGAGCTGCTGACCATTCGGCCCGATCTGATACGTGAACGTCACATATAGGAACGCGCCCGCCGCATCGATTGCAACCGCTGTCGCCTCGCTTCCCGTTACGTTATATGTATTCTGCAGGTAAATCTTCCCGTCAGTCCCGATCGAGTACTCCCCAACGGACGAATCGTCATGGTTCACAACATACAGGTTCAGCCCGTTCGGCGAAGCCACCAGAGTTATAGGGTTCCGGCCGGCCTGTATCGGCGAGTCCGCCAAGGGAGTCAGGGAGCCAATCTGATAGTCCACCGCATACGCGCTCACGCCGCCATTCGGCGAACCAGTTGTTAGGGGCTTTGCCGTCGTTACGTACACATACGCCAGTACATAGTCGCGGCTGCACGCCGTTACGCTCACTAACGCCAAAGACAATATCGAGGCCAATGTTCCGCGGCCCAACTTATTCCACTTCATGCTTGCCTAACTCCGGGGCAAATCGTTTCCGCCCGCTTCTGCTGTCCCGATACTGAGGATTCGTGACGACATCCTGTCCTGGTTCTCCAGCTGTGTCCTGCCAGCTAGTCTACGTTGCCGCTTACTGCCAGGCATGTCGCCTGTCCTACCGCCGTAAAGGTCGAGCCTCGAGTCAAGTTCGAAAGCTGCCCCGTAGGCGCATACAAGACCTTGCCGGTTACAGTCCCGTCCCCATTTGACGTATAGAGATACTGGTTCGAAGGGCTCTTCCACGATGCACACAGGTCCAGCTCCAATAGGATAAGGATTGAGTCCTGGTGTGTCCGGAATCGCCTGGAAGGTCCCGTTCGACTGGAAGAAAAACCCCGACATCGAACTGTTAGCGATGGTCGAGTTCGTCGAAGATTGGTTCGCCACGTACAGGTACTTGTTCTTGCTGTCGACCAGCGCATACGCCGGATTCGCTCCAGGCGATAGGTTCTGGGTGGCCCCCCCGGTTACAGTGTTCAAGGAGCATGTCGCCCCGCCTACCGTGAATGGAAGTATCTGCCCTGGAGTGTTTGTATTCGCCGGGCCCGCATCTGTTATGTAGACCGACGATCCGCCTGCAACGATCGAGGTCGCCCGCGTCGCTCCCGAGTTGATCGTCGAGTTCGTTGTCAGAGTCAACTGTCCATTCGCACCTGAGGCGTAAGGGAAAACTGTCTGGGTCGAGTCGTTGTCCAGCGTAAATAGACAGGAACCAGAAAGCGCCATCATCCTCGGCAACTGGCCGACCGGGAAGTACGTCAACTGCAACCCTGTCGTGGGGTCCTTGATCTGCTGATTCAGCACCAGCGTCAGACGTCCCGTGTTTGGATCCACCGAGAACACGGTGATGTCTCCAAAGCAGGATGCGGTATTCAGATGGGTCGCATCGCACACCGCGTTGGGTGCCAACTGGTCCAGAACATACAGGAAGTTGCCGGTGCTATCGTGGGTCGCCCATACCGGCGTCGTTCCCTGGCTTTGAAAGCACTGCTGGAAGGTCAGCACACCTTGACCGCCGATGGCGAATTCGGCGATCCCACCTGCAGTCCCGCATGGCAGAGATCCCGACGCGCTAGTCGTTGCGCCGCCTCCCTTGTTGATCACATAGAGGTAACGGCCACCGGGCTTCACAACGAGTGAAACCGGGTTCGATCCCCCGGAAGTGAACGGCGACCCCGGAGGCGTGGTCAAGTTTCCCGTGAAGTCATCGATCTTGAAGGCGGCGATCTGGTTGTACTGCGTTCCCAAGACCCACATGAACCCGATCGTGCCGCCACCGCACGCCGTCATGCCTAGACCCATCGCTACGGACACTACCAAGGCCATTGAAACCCGGCCAATCCTGCTCAACTTCATGCGCTTCCTTAATCCTCGCCAGTGGACGGTCTTCGTCCACCTTCTGCCGCGAGCAATTCTGTAGGGTACGATTCCTCTGCCTATTGTAGAAGCTGTCGCGACTTTGTGCCACCCGTCCCGGTGCATTCTGCCCAATCTACAACTTCTTCTGCATCAGTCACCATCTCGAAGTTACCCTCTTGCCATCTTGCCGGCCAAACAAAAAGGCCCAGGCCGAAGCCCAGGCCTTCTCGTTGGCCTACCCTCTACCAGACGCGGCACGAATTCGTCGGCATCATCGGTTGGCCCACCTTGCAGCCAAACGCCTTGCCGAACTCGTCGAAGTTCTGCACCGTGCCCTTCGTCCGCCACTCGCCTGTGCTGTGCGGATCTGTCTTTGCCAACACACGCGCGTTCTGCTCCGTCTGGTTCTGGCACCACACCTGCCCAAACGTGATGAAGAACCGTTGCGCCGGAGTGTAGCCGTCCTTCTCCCCGTTCACGTAACCGGGCTCGGCGGTCGATCCGCCCTTGGCCAGGACCTCCTGCAACGCCTGGAACGCAATCCGGATCCCTCCGTTGTCGGCTGTGTTCTCACCCAGCGTCAGCTTGCCATTCAGGTTCTGTCCTTCGGCGACCTTAAAGCCGTCATACTCCTTTACCTCGCAGTCAGTTCGCTCCTTGAACTTCGCGAGATCGTCGGCCGTGAACCACTGTTTCACATTTCCCTTGGGATCGTACTTCGATCCCTGATCGTCGAACCCATGCGTCATCTCATGGCCGATGACCACACCGATTCCACCGAAGTTCACCGCAGGGTCCATGCTGTTATCGAAGAATGGCGGTTGCAGAATTCCGGCAGGGAAGTTGATGTCATTGTTCGGCGGGTTGTAATAGGCGTTCACCGTGGGCGGCGTCATCCCCCACTCCTTCTCGTCGACCGGCTTGCCGAGTTTGTTGAGGTTACGCGCGCGCTCAAACTCCGCGTTCCGCTCCAAGTTACCCAGAGGGTCATCACGTTTCACTACCAGCGCGCTATAGTCGCGCCAGTTCTCCGGATACCCGATCTTGTTCCGGATTGCATCCAGCTTCTTCTCTGCCTCCACCTTGGTCTCGGCGCTCATCCACGGCAGTTGCTGGATGTCCTGACCCAGAGCGCGTTCCAGCGTGGCCACCAGCTTGTCCATGTTTGCCTTCGCATCAGGCGGGAAGTTCTGCTTCACCCAATCCTGACCCACGGCCTCGCCCAGCGCCTGGTCGGTCGCTCGCGTGCAGCGTTTCCACCGTGGGGTCTGTTCCTTCTGCCCCTGCAGCGTCGCCGAAAAGAAGTTGAAGTTCTCATCTACGAACGGCTTCGATAGCGCAGGTGCAGCAGACCGCAGCGCATGCCACCGCAGATAGCTCTTGATCGAATCCAGGCTCGCCGAATCGATCTCTGCATTCATTGCCGTGAAGAAGGTCGGCGTCGCCACATTCAGCGTCTTGAACTCGCCGATCTTGATCCCTTTCAGATACGTCGTCCAATCATAGTCGGGAGAGAGCGCCTGCAGTTCGGCCAATGTCATGATGTGGTACCGTTTGGCTGGGTCTCTCAGTTCCACGCGGTCGATCGCTCCCTTGGCCAGCGCAGTCTCGATCGACATCACGCTCTTGGCCTCTTCCGACGCCTTGTCCTGCGAATCGCCCAGCAGTACAAACATCTTCGTCAAGTGGTCGACGTACTGGTCGCGGAGCTTTTGGCTTCGCGGACTGTCGTCGATGTAGTACGAGCGGTCTGGCAGCGTCAGGCCACCCTGTGCAGTGTTCACAATCTGCTGGCTCGAATCCTTTTGGTCCTGCTGTACGCCGAGCTGGTAGAACGTACTCACTGCATACTTGGTCTGCAACTCGGCCACCATCGTTGACAATTGCTTCTTGTCCTCGAGCGATGCAATCGCCTTCATCACTGGCTCGACCGGCTTCGCACCCAGTTTGTCGGCCAGGTCTACGTTCATGCATGCCGCAAAGTAGTCACCATACTTCTTCTGCAGTGGAGTCTTCGGAGCATCGGCCGCCGCCTTGAGCTCCACGTAGAGCAGATAGTTGTTCCGCTCAGCAAGTTCGTTGAACCGTCCCCAGCGGGACTGGTCCGACGGAACCGGATTGTTCTTGACCCAGTTCCCGCAGGCGTACTGGTAGAAGTCGACACAGGGGTCTGCCGTCTTATCAATCGCGGTAAGGTCAAAGATAATCGGCTTCTTCGGTTCCGTCGTCGGCCCAGGCGCCATGTCTGATCCAACAAACGACTGTCCGAGGCAAATGCCCGTAGAAAGCACCACGACACCAGCAAGACACTTAAACATTGCAGTCCTCCTCGAAAATTCAAGCTTGGCAAAAATTATTTTCAACAAGAGTGGCTAAACTCTCACCCTCAACGCAGAGATATTTGAGATATTACGGAGACGAAATACCGTATCACAAAGTTTCGTGGGTCGGCCAATACGAAAAAGCGGGCCCAGACCGAAGTCCGGACCCCGCATCTCAAATGTTCTTCTTTACCCTAGAAAATCTTCATATGGATCGTAAGGTACTTCTTTGGATCGCTTCGGATCGTCGTCACCAGGTCCGTGCTCGCCATCAGCAACTTGTTGAGGTTCGTATACATCGCATCGTCGGTGGCCAGCTTGCCCAGCGTCCCATGCCCTTCATTCACTCCCGTCACCAGAGCATTGATTTGAGCCAGCGTGTTGCTCAGGTCCTGCCGGAACTTCGGGTCTTTCAGCATCAGACCCAGCCCACCTTTGCCAGCGTCCGCGTCCGCCATTATCGAGTTCGCATGAGCCAGCGTCGAGTTCAGGTTCTTATAAAGCGCATCGTCCTTTAGAAACATCCCCGCCGTGCCCTTGCCGCTGTCCATCGAGTTAGCGATGTTCTGCAGCTTCGCAACTGTGTCGTTGAACCGGTTGTACAGCGAATCGTCAGTCATCAGCTTGCCGATTGAGCCGCGCCCCGCGTTCAAATTCTTCTCCAGCGTCAACAACTCGTCCACCGTCTTGTCCGCTTTGTTGTAAAGGTCCGGGTTATTGATCAACTGACCCACCGACCCTTTGCCGGACTGTATATTGTCAACGATCACATTCATCTTCGCCAGAATCACATTCAGGCTTTCGATCGTACCCTGGCTGGCCTTCACTACGTCGGTCAGGCTCGGCGTCTCCACGGTCTTCAGCACATCGCCGTCCTGCAGCCGCGGTGCCCACCGCAAATTGGCTGTTGATATCGATCACCGTATCGCCCAGCACTCCCACCGTCGACAGCGACGCCTTCGAGTCCTTCTTCAGGTTCGCCCCATACTTATCGTCCAGCTTCATCACGACCTTAACCGGCGTCAGCTTGCGCTCAGGCGAGTTGTCGATCGTCACCGTCTTTACCGTGCCGATCGTCACCCCTTCCAGGTTCACGGCCGCCCCGGTCTTCAGCCCCGCTGAGTTCTCAAAGTACGTCACTACCGTCAGCTTGTGCGTAAATATCCCCAGCCCCGACGAACTTGTCATCAGGAACAGCAGCGCCACCAGGATCACGGTCGAAATCAACACGATCACGCCCACCTTCAACTGCGACCATCGGACCTCGTGTTGGCTGGGCATAGCCCTCCTTTAAGAACCGGTAAGACTTTATTCCACAACAAACCCGCGTCACGGCGTCACCTCCACCGATACCGACGTTCGACACAGGCCAGATGCTGTAATTGAGAGGATACATTACCTCTCAGCCGCTTCCGCCACGAAATCGACCGTAATATGGTTGCACCGAAAGTGTTTTGTCTTCAGTAGATGCCAGGTCCCTTGCAATGGTTTCAATCCACTCCCGCCGTTGGGCCCCTTAGTCTTCCACTACCACCACGGCCATGGCCAGCTCCCGGCTGTGGGTCAGGCTCAACTGCACTCTCCTCATCCCCATCGCCTCAGCCAGCTCCGCCGCTCGCCCGCTCAGGTGCAGCGAAGGTCGCCCGCTCACCTCTCGCTTTACTTCGAACTCCTTCCAGCTCACCCCTCGGCTGATCCCGGTTCCCAGGGCCTTCGCCCCTGCTTCCTTTGCCGCAAATCGAGCTGCAAAACTCTCCGCCGCATTTTTCTTCTTCCGCGTGCAGTAGGCAATCTCTCCCACCGTAAATATCCGTTCCAGAAAGCGTTCGCCATACCGGTCGATACTCTCCTGGATCCGTTTCGTCTCGATCAGGTCCGTCCCAAGTCCCAGCACCATGCCAAACCTCGCACAACCATCCTCCTACACTTGTTCCCCGAACGCACCCAATCACCACAAATCAAGTTGTTGCAATAGCTTAACAACCGCAGTCACGTGACCACGGTACCTGCACCCTTCCCTCACGCTCGGCCGCCATCCTCCGATGAACACCCTAACGGCAACCCACCTCCGCCTCAGAGGCCTCTTCACCCATGCAATCGCTCGACATCCAGAGTTTCAGCTATGAGGAGCGTCACGGCCTCCTTCCCACCCTCACCTCCGCCTTCGCTGACTGCGGCGGTTGGGTCCTCGACCGCAAGACCCTCTCTCCTACCACCATGGAGTTCCGCATCGAGATCCAACTCCGCGCGGTAATTGACCTCTACTCCTCAATCCTCGCCTCAGGCCTCGAACTCACTCGCGGAGGCCATCTGGGCCTCACCCATCTCTGCACCTGCCGCAAAAATCTCTTTACCCCAGCTGATCTGGGCCAGATCGTCGCCATTCGCATCGAAATCAGCTTCCTCGAAGCCGCCACCCTTCACTCCGTCTTCGCCAAACCAACCGCCTGAGGGCCCATCCGCTCACTTGACGTCGGGCAGCTTCTTCTTCGGCCCCCATATGCTGGTCCGGAACGGCACCCCTACAGAGAACTGCAGATTTGGCGTGTCCGGAGTTAGCCCTACCCCAAAGCTCAAATCGACAATCTTACCCGGCGCGTACATATAGCTAGTGCCGAGCCGCAAGGTACCCTCCACCAGGTACGACGCCGGAATGTCCACCCCATTCAGTTGGGTCGCGCGGGTAAAGCGCTCGTGCCCATCCCACTGTCATCGAAACGTCGGGATTCAAAGCAAGGATCGCTCCGAGTTGGAACCCTGCCGCACTTCCAGGATTGAAGTATCCCAATGTCGTCGCGTTTGGGTTACTCGGGTCGTTCGCTGAGATAGTGTGGTGCGCTGGCAAGCTGCCGGTGTACGAAAGGTTTCCGAAAAACACAACCGGATCGCTCGACTTCGCCACCGTCAGGTTTCCCTGGAGTGAATTGAATCCCGTTCCCAGGGCGACCTCACTGCTGGTCAGGGTGAAGGAATCCGCTCCCGTTGTCGATTTGAAACGCACATTCGCAAGCAGGTCCGGCACACGTCCATGCTCGGTCGTCAGCTGCCGGTAGAGCCCGGCAGAAATGTCGCCCAACCCAAAGTTGCTTGATGAGGTCGAAGTACCGGTTGCATCCACCGTCCGGATAAGTTCGTAGCCGTACGGAATAACGACGTCCATTTGAAACTTATGCGGCAACCCGAGTCGGGCCGTGAAGGACGGCAACAGGTAGTCCTCGCGCACTCGTTCAGATGTAATGTCACCCACTACCAGCACAGGAAGCAACGCAAATCCGTTGACGGAAAGGTGGTCGGAAGACGCGCTGAAATAGGAGGTGGTATTGTCCATCTCCAGCATTCCGGAGGGCAATAGCAAGCTGCCGCGGACAATCAGGGCTTGGTCAAGTGCCGCAGTCGCCTGGCGCTCTGCTGCGTCGTAGGTTGCAGTCCCCACAACAGTGTTGGTCGACGTTAAAGAGTTGATCATGCGACTGTTCGCGGCCCCCGTTATCACGGGCCTCTCGTCGATCTTGGCAGCACTCGTGAAGCCGCCGTTCACTCTCCACTCGAGTTCGTTGACCCGCTCCAGCAGGTTACGGATGATCGCGTCCCGCTCCCGCAGGGCCTCTTGCAACTTCTGGTCGATCTGGGCTTGTGTTTGTGGCTGCGCGGCCCCTGCCGCCGGGGCCGTCTGAGCTTCCATGGCCCCACCCCACACCAAAAAAATCAAGACGCTCCCTAACAGTCTTCGCAACAACATCTGGCCCGCCTTTCCCCTTTAGTACAAATAATTGCTCGGGGCCGTGACCCCGATCTTGCGAGTAATCACCGTCTCGTCAGGTACTATCCGTGACGCCAGCGTAAGGTTTTTCTCGCCGATCATTCGTTCATCCGGCGGATGGACGACAAACGCGATGCCGTTCTTCCACAGCTTCTGGAACTCGTCGACGCGCATCGTCATGTTGCCGAAGGCAGGATCGGCCAGCAGCACGTGCCCGGCCGCAAAGCCCTTCACCACGACAAAGTGATCGACTCCCTTCGCATGGATTGGAGTGATCACCGAAGTCTTTTCAAGCGCCAGGTCTTCGATCGTCATTCCGCTGAAGCCCTCGGCGTGATACCCCCGGGCCTCGGCGAAGTGCTTCAGGTCAAGGAGTGAGAATCCGCCGCGGGCGCGCACACGTCCCGCGTCGAGTCGATGAAGTAGCCACACCACTATCGCGGTCTCTGGCGTGGGGTCTTTGAAGTCGTAGGTCAGCACGGTGCTTAAGGCGGCAGCACCGCAGCTCATGTCCCAGCGCTGCCGCGTCACGCCCTCACCGCGGATATCTTTGAGAGTGCGAAAATTCTTACTCCCCTGCGCCCTCGCCGCTCCTTCCGCATCTTGGGCGAGCGCGGGTGCAGGGAAGAGAAGAGGACTGGCCAATCCAATAACCAGTCCTACAGCAAGCATTTTCCTACCGCAATTCATCAGTGTTTTCCAGTCAAGTTGGTCTGCGTGAGCGTCCCGACCGTCGAGTTGATATTGACGTTCAGGTTCAGCAGTACATTGATGTTTGAGTTGACTGCGTTGATGTTGATCAGCGAGCTCAGGTTCTGTTGCGCCTGACCGTTCAACGTCAACGTGCCCTGGTTCAGGGTGGTCGACGACGGCCCGGTTAATACCGCCAGAGTGCCCGCTCCTGAAACCAGTCCGTTCTTGGTCGGCACCGACCCTTGAAAGGTGATGACCCCATTCGCTAGCCCTGCCGTAATCCCGCTCCCAGCAGCCGTCACCTGATCCAAGGCGGCATCATTCAACGGTGGTAGCGGTTTACGTCGGGCTGCGTTTTGGGCCGTGCCTACTTGGGTCAGTAGAGCAAGACTCGCAATGACGAAAAGACGACGCATAAATCCTCCTTGAAACCCAGAGAAGAGCAGGCCCGGGGCCCCCTGGTTTGAGGGCCCCATTCCTGCTGCCGTCTTTAGCGGGACTGCGAGATGTTGTTGGTCTGGGTGAGGGTCGGCATTGCATTGAGGTTTGTCGAGTGGGCGATGTTCAGCCCATTGGCAACCATGCCGCCGGCCGAGTTTACGATGTTCAGTGCAGCTGCGTTCTGCTCAGCAGAACCGGCCAGTGTCACACTGTAGGTATTGGTGTCTGTAACGGTGGATCCGTCAACGGCGATGTTCTTCGCGCTGGCGTCATCGAAGCTGACCGCTCCCTGCACGTCCTTAACCACGGAGAGGTTCTTCACCGAGGTGTTTGACTTGGTGTCCGATTTACTGGCTACAAGACTCGCAACCGTGCTGTTGGTGGAGGAACTGGACGAGCTCGTATCGTTAGACGTTGCAAAGTTGTTGCTCGTCGCAGTGTTAGTGGCCTTCGAGTTGCTCGATGACTCACCCCAGGAAGAGGACTTGTTCGCAGAAACAGATTCCGCTGCCTGCTGGCCCCAGGACGACGACTTGTTGGTTGCGTAATTGTCAGTTACAGCTCCAGCCGATTGCTGGCTGGTTGCGAAGTTGTCCGACAACGCAGCAGCCGACTGCTGGCTGGCGGCCAGGTTATCAGTCAGAGCCGAAGAAGAGTTCTTGCTGGTCGCGAAGTTGTCCGACTGGGACGCGTTCGTTGCCAGGCTGCCGTTGGAGGACTTGTTCGCTGCCGCATTAAGCGAGCCGCTGGCAGCAGTGTTGGTTGCGCTGGTGCTCGAACCATTGCTGGTCGAGTTGCCGGAAATCGCGCCCTTCGAGGCCGAAAGGTTGTCGGTTCCGCCGCCAGAGGTGGACGAAGTTGCGCCGCCGCCTGTACCGGAGCTGCCGAATGACGATGTTCCGTCGCTCGTTGCACTGCCGTGCTTGCCGGCAGCTGCGAAGGCCCCAGTGCTGTTGGAGGTGCCAGTGTTGTTCGTAGCGTTGCTGTAGTTTGCCGTTCCGGTGAGGGACGCAGCCGAGCTCTTTGAAGCGCTTGCGTTCAGAGAGCCGCTCGAAGCTTCATCGTTCGTCGTACCGCTCGACTTGCTTGAATTGGCCGAAAGCCCGTTCGTCAAGCTGCTCGACTCGCTCTTATTGGCCGAAAGAGCGTTCGTCGTACCGCTAGACTCACTCGCATTGGCCGCAAAGGCATTGGTTGTGCCGCTGCTCTTGCTGCCGCCGCTCGACTCGGAAGCCGACTGGTCAAACGAGGCCGACTTGCTTGCCCCTGCCTGCTGCATGTTGCTGCTGGTCTTGCTGTAGCTGGTTGCGAAATCGTCCGTGGTCGCGCTGTCGTCAGAGCGTGACGATTCGCTGCTCGCCGACTGATTAAGCGAAGCGTTGACGCTTGACGAAGACGTATCCGCGTAGGTGTCGTTGGAGCTCTTGTTGAGCGTCAACTGGCTGTTCGTTCCCCGTGAATAGCCACTGAGCGTGGCGGTCGACGAGCTGTCCTCAGATATGTTGTTTTTCTGTTTAACATCGGTTCCCGTGCCCTTGGCGTCGGCTGTCAGGCTCGCGTCGTAGATGTTCACTCCATTGGCAACCAGGGAGTCAGTCGAGTTCACGATGTTGATGCCGCTGGCGCCCATCAGTGCGCTTCCAGACAAATTCACCGCGCCAGAATTGTTTTCGGTGACGGTCGAGTTATTGGCCGCGATCGAAGAGTTCTCCTCACCCGCTGCGGTGACCTTGTCCATCTGGCTGTCACGCAGAGGCTGCTTGTCATGAGTTGTTTTAGGCTTGCTCTGGCCGTAGGCAGCGCCGCTAACCAGAACCGAAGCGGTAACGAGAGTGCAAATCACTTTATTCATTTCTGACTCCATAGTGGTTTTGTGGACGAACACGTCCGTTAACGCAGCGTGGCTGCGAAGCGGACAATCTGACGCACTGACCCGTGCTCTCCTCGACCCAGGCGCACAGGGGGGCATCAACGAAAATCTCGATTAGGGCTTCAACTTAGGCTGAAATGAAACCAGCGCAGTGGTGCAACGGAGTAGGGAATGATACATGCCGCAGACTGCCGTTCTAGCCAGTCGCATTCGAATCCAGTTCGTACGTGAAGCCCGTCAAACTGATGACTGTCAGCCCTGCATTTTGCGTGACCCTTCACGCGCAGGTTGGGGATAGGGCCCATGTCAAGGTTCAGAAGTTCTGACGGCCGCACAAGAGTGCAATTGACGTTCCAAACGATACACCAGCAATTGCTAGGTGATTCACGAAACGTAGGGATTCTTAGTGCAGCCTTTTGCAAATGTCAAGGGAAAATTATGTCTCGAAAACAACCCGCAAGCGGTAACCTGCCGCTAATTACCGACGATTTTGCTTTTCAACAGTTCGGAGTCTTCCGCAGGTGACCCCACTCGGCGATCAAGTTTCACCACAGTCCGCCGATGCAGCAAACTGTCCGAATCCCCGATCACCAGTACCCCCGGCTGCCAATACCCATGTGTAAACACCAGCCCCAACCCCGTCGCGTCTCCCGCCACCTTGAAGACTGGTTCACTCACCACCGAATCTCCCCCAGTCACCCTCGCCGTCAACCCCACTCCATTCACCCCCGACGATTCCTCCCACCGCCGTCCCTGTGCGTCCACCAAATAGGCCCGTATCAGACCCTCACTCTGGGCCTTCCTCCCGCGATTTGTCACCCGCACCGACACCCGCACCAACCGTCGGCCGTCCTGGATCAGAAATCCCGGCACCTCCTCCACTCCCGTCACTGTAAAGCACATATCCTCAAAGCACTGCGGCTCACCCATCGCCATTACCTTCTGCCGCTGCCCCAGCGAAACCCCAACCACAACGCATAAATAAACTGCCCACACTCCCACCAGCCACGCCACTCCCCGCCGCACCCGCTGCCGCTCCCCACGCCACATCGACACCCCGACCCCCATCACGCCGATCGCCGTCCAACCCATCAACCCCAGCAGCAAAAGCTCTATACCCCTCATCCCCGCCCGCCCCACTCACGATAGACTCTATTTAACTTAACCAATGCTTCCTCATTCTTCCACGTTGCCCTCTTCGCCGGATCAAGACCTCGCCGCCCCTCCCATCATCCTTGCCCGGGACCTCGGCAAAACCTACCGTTCCGGCAAACTTGAGGTCACCGCCCTCAGCAACGTCAACTTCGCCATCATCCCCGGCGAGTTTGTCGCCATCGTCGGCCCCTCCGGTTCAGGAAAGTCCACTCTCTTCTATATCCTTGGCGGCCTCACCAACGCCACCGCCGGCTCGGTCCTCATCGATGGCACCGACTTCGCCAAACTCACCGATGCACAACGCACCAAAATGCGTCGTGCCAAGATCGGCTTTATCTTCCAACGCTTCAATCTCCTACCCACCCTCTCTGCCATGGACAACATCGAAATCGCCCACGACATCGCCACCCTTGGCGCGTCCACCAAAAAAGGATTGGACAAACCTCTCCTCGACCACCTCACCGACATGCTCGGCATTCAGGGTCGCCTTGGCCATCGACCCAATGAGCTCTCTGGCGGCGAGCAGCAGCGAGTCGCCATCGCCCGCGCCCTCATCAATCGCCCCGCCATCGTCCTCGCCGACGAGCCCACCGGCAACCTCGACACCAGGAACTCCGACGCTGTCCTGAAGATGCTCCGCCAATCCAGCCGCGAGCTCAACCAGACCGTCCTCATGATCACCCACAACCCCGAGGCCGCCCAGATCGCCGACCGCATCCTCCACATGCGCGACGGCGAGATCACCCACATCGAAGACGGCAACGGCTAGCCGGGCGTCCTACTCCACCTTCTTGTCGTTATTGCTGCGGTCATCGTCCGGCAGCACATGGTCCGGATCGACCACCACCTCAGCAATCGGCGCCTTGTTTTCCAGCGTCCACGTATAGATCCCCTTGGACAGCCAAGTCTCCACCGGCAAAGTCACGCGCATCTTCGTACCGTCCTTAAACCGCACCTCGACCGGAGTCGGCAACACCAACTGTCCTTTGTTCGAGATGGTCACCACCGACCCTTCAATCTTGTCGACGGCCACATCGTACTTCCAGTTATTCAGATACCACCCTCGCCAGAACCACCCCAGGTCCTCGCCTCCTTCGCTTTCCATCGCGCGAAAGAAGTCCGAAGCCGAAGGATGTTTGAACGCCCAGTCTTTGATGTACTTCCGGAACGCCCAGTCGAACCGCTGCGGGCCCAGGATCTGTTCTCGCAGCAGCACCATCCCATAAGCACCCTTGAAGTAGCTGATCGGATGTCCAAGCTGCCCCGGATAGCTATCCGCCGGCATCATCACCGTACCCGCCTGCGGATTGTCCAGCACCTTCAAAATCGTATCCGGCGGCTCCCCGCCAGCCGAGTACTCCGAATCCCGCTTCGGCCCATACTTCCCTCCCATATACTCTGCCGACTCCTCAATATCGATAAACGTATTGAAGCCCTCATCCATGAACGCGTGCCGCCGCTCATTCGAACCCACGATCATCGGGAACCACGTATGACCAAACTCATGCGCTGTCAGCCAGAAAAAGAACGGCCCCTTGTCTTCGACGCCGTCGAAAACCACTCCCGGATACTCCATCCCGCTTGAGAACCCGGCAATACTCACCGCAGCGGGCCAGGGATACGGATACCAATGCTTCGAGAATCGCTCAATTGTGTCCTTCGTATACTCGGTCGATTTGTCCCACGAATCTGGCCCCACGCTCTCCGGTGGATACACACTCATCGCCAGGCTCTTCCTCCCATCCGGCAGGTTGATCCTCGCCGCGTCCCACACAAACGCCGGCGACGCGCTCCAAACAACGTCCCGCGTATGGTCCATATGGAAATGCCACGTCAGCGTCGCGTCCTGCTTCGGCCTGCTCGCAGGATCGCTCACCTCGGCAAGTGTCCGAATATAAACCGTCTTATCGCTGTTCCGTGCCTGCTCCAGCCGAGCAATCTCCGTCGCGGTCAGCACCTCCTTCGGGTTCACCAGCTCACCCGAACCCGCAACAATCATCGCCGAAGGCACCGTCACAAAATAATCAAAGTGCCCATACTCCAGATAAAACTCACTCCCGATATAAGGCAGTGTGTCCCATCCCGCGCAGGTCGTCATACACGCACATCCGCGGATACCACTGCGCCATGTCATAAATCTCACCGCTCTTGGTCGCGCCCCACGAAGTCCGCCCACCCCAAACGCCCGGAATCGCATAGTGGTATTTGATGTGGATCTTCAACTGCCCGCCGTGCCCGGCTAGCGGCGCAGCCAGCCGAATCTGCATCCGCGTATCGCTAACCAGATACTCCGCCTTAGTCGTCTGTTTCCCCTGCTCAATCTCCACCGAATCGAAAACATATCCATCGGTCGTGGTGACCTCCGGAGTCGCCGGAGGCGCATCTGCAGCTGCTCTCCGCCCGCGACGTCCGCCCCCACTCGCAATCCGCGACCGCGAATCCTTCCTGTAGATGTTCTGCTCCACCTGCACCCACAGACTCGGCAGTACGTCCGGACTGTTGTTCGTATAAGTAATGGTTTCCGTCGTGCTCAACTGCTTCGTCGCCGTGTCCAACGTGGCGTGCAGCTCATAGTCCGCCTCATTCTGCCAGTAGTTCGGCCCCGGCGCCCCATTGCTGGATCGATACGCATTCACCGGCTCCGGCAGTGTCAGCGGCGCAAACGTCAACCGCGGATCGTAGCCAGCGGCCTGCGCCAACCCAACGAGCGGCTGCAAACACGCGGCGGCCAACAAAGATGCAGATAGAAGTACACGGCTTCGGCTAGGCATCAGGCGAGGTCTCTCTTTCCAAACTTGGATGGGTTCCTGAATCATAGACGGTCCCGGCGGTACGATGGACGCATCTTCGAAGACTCCGCCCACGGCGCGCCGAACGGGTAGGCGGCATCACTGTCCTCGCCACCGCAGTCCTTCTCTATCCCCTCCGCAAACTAAAGTGGCTCTGACCCACACTCCACCTGATTATTGCTCTGGACGCAAAGTCCCGGCATCAGGCCGGGACTCAGGTCAAAACGTCACGTCCAATTACCTACCAGAGCACCCCATCCACCGGTACCTCGGCCTTCGGGCACCGTCGTCTCGCCCAGCATCTGTCGCAGATTCACCTCGATCGTCGTCGTAATCGAAGTCAACGGTATGTCGTAAACCGTATTGTGGAAAGGGTCCTCAAGGTCTCGCCCAATCCTGTCCAGCGCCAAAAAGATGAACCCTACCAGCGTCGACCCCAGAGGCGTATACCAGCCCATATTGATCACCAGCGCCAGCGGCAACAGCACGCAGTAGATATGCACGAACAACTGCGGATAGTAGTAATACTGCCTTGGCATCGGCGTGTTCTTGATGCGTTCTGCCCCACCCTGCGCGTCCGTCACATCGTCCAGGGTCTTATCCATAGCCAGCCAATGCGCCCGATCCACCCATCCCCGGCTCTGGCACTCGCGCAGCAGAACACTCATCTGCATTTGCAACGCGAGCGGAACGTTCTTCTGGTCCCGTAGCTCATTAAGCTCATGCTCACTCAGCAGCGGCAGCAACTCCTTCCACGGCTCCAGCCCGCGCAGATGCTGCCGCAGCGCATGTACATATGCGATCTGGTGATACACCATCTGGCGCTGCATCACCTTCAACTCTCCGGCTTCCGCGTCGCTCAGCGGCATCATCACTGTCATCGCCTGCCGCGCCCAGCTCCGCGAGTTGTTCACCAGCGAGCCCCACAGAGTCCGCGCCTCCCACCATCGCCCATACGACGATTGATTCCGGAACGCCAGAATCACGCCGATCGCCGACCCGAACAGCGCCAGCGGAATATGCGGCAGCGCCACCCAGTTCCAATGCTCCACCTTGTACCCTGCCACCACCGCCACGTCATACCCCATCAGCACCAACAGCGGCTTGCCCACGTAGGTCAATAACTGTGTCGCCGCTCGTCGCCCCTGCGGAACGATCATGCGTCTTCTCCGTCCGTCGCGACTGGCCGAAACACCCGTCCACCGTCCTCCGAGGTCCTCACCTCACCCTTGCCGATGTCGTACACCCACCCGGAGATCGTCAGCTCTTCCCGCGCCATCGCCCCAGCGACAGAAGGATGCGTCCGCAGATGCTGCAGCTGCAGAAGGACGTTCTCCTCCGTCAGCCGCAGCATCAGCTCATTCGGCTTCTCGTCCCGCTCCACCAGCGAATTCGCGACGCTCAATGCAGCGTGCGCGTTCTTCAGCCAGCTCTTCACCGTCGGCATCTTCTCCAGGCTCTCCGGATGCAGCAACCCCTTCATCGCTCCGCAATCCGAGTGTCCACACACCACTACATGCTGCACCTTCAGCGCCATCACCGCATACTCGATCACCGCACTCACGCCGCCCGGCATCTCGCCATAGGCCGGCACCAGGTTCCCTACATTGCGCGTCACAAACAGATCGCCCGGGCCCGACTGTGTAATCATCTCCGGATCAATCCGCGAATCCGCGCATGTTATGAACAGCGCATGCGGCCTCTGCGGCTCACTCGCCGCCTTCAAATAGGTCGCTTCATTCTCCGGATAGATCTCCGTCCGAAACCGCCGAATCCCCGCCTTCAACTCTGCCAGAACTTCGCTCACAAGCCTCTCCTCACGTAACCGTTGTCGTTTCGAGTGTACCGAAGGCCCAGACCCCGCGATCTATTCCTTCCACTTGATATTGCACCCGACCGCGAATCGCTGGTTCGGGCCCGGCCTCTTTCCCGCGATCACCGCATCCATTGCCGCCCGCAGGTCTTTGCCCGTCACAGGAATATCGTTCCCTGAATCTCCGCGCCGCGGCCTGCTGTCATCAAGCTGCCCGCGATAAACCAGCGCCATCTGCCCATCGAACAGAAAAAGGTCCGGCGTACAGGCCGCATCGTAAGCCCGCGCCACCTCCTGACTCTCGTCATACAAATAGGGAAAGCGGAACCCCAGCCGCTCGGCTTGCTTCTTCATCTCCTCAGGCGAGTCCTGCGGATAGGTCTCCACATCGTTCGACGAGATCGCCACAATCGCGATCCTTCCCTCGTAGTCCCGCCCAATCCGCGCCAACTCTTCCTCGACATGCTTCACATAGGGGCAATGGACGCAGAGAAACATCACCAGCAGCCCATGGCATCGGGTCGCGCAGTTCGCGCCATCCGCCCGCGCATCGTCCGAGACCCCGGCGAACACATCGTCCCGTCCCACGGCCTTCCCGCTCACTACATCCACCAACTCAAACGCTGGAGCCAAACTTCCCAGCGCCACCATCGTCGACTGTGTCTTCGACATCTCCTCATCTCCTCGCAGTCGGAATCAGGTCCTGTACCGCCTCGATCAATCCCCATTCTAAGGCCCGATGATTACACTATTGCCATGTTCATCCACATGTTCTCCTTCCGCTGGAAACAAGGCGTAATCGAGCATCAGAAGCAGCGCGTATTCGAGGAGGTCAATGCTCTTAAGACGAAGGTCCCCGGCATCCTGGATTCGGCCGCTGGCTTCAACACCTCATCGCGCGCACAAGGCTACGAGTTCGGCGGTTTCATGAAGTTCTCCGACCGCGCAGCCTTCGAAGCCTACAACGCTCATCCCATCCACGAGGAACTCCTCACGTGGCTCCTGCCCCTCATCGACCCCATCGAGGTAGATTTCACACTTTGAATCCAATCGCGACCGCGGCCAGCGAAGCGTCTCTGAAGAACACAGGCCAGACAAGTAAATCGATGCTCCCCACCCGAACCCTCCCCGGCGGCCGCACCACTCGCCACGCACTACCTCAAGGCCCCAACGGCCTGCCTCTCTGCCGCTGGTGCGAACTCGAAATCCTAGCCAAACGCCGCCGCACCTTCTGCAGCGAATACTGCGTCCATCAGTGGCGTCTCCGCACCGACCCCGGCTACCTCCGCGACCAGGTCTTCGCCCGCGACCAAGGCATCTGCGCCGTCTGCCACATCGACACCATCGCGGCCTGGAACGCCCTCAAGCGGGCCCGAGGGCCGGCCCGCAAGGCCGGCTTGCATCTCTACGGCATGAAGTCCATCACATCACGCCGAAGCCTGTGGGACGCCGACCACATCCGTCCCGTAGCTGAAGGCGGTGGCCAGTGCGATCTCGACAATCTCCGCACCCTCTGCCTCCTCTGCCACCGCGAAACCACCGCCCAACTCCGCCAGCGCCTCACTCGCGCCCGAGCTGTTTAGACTCCCGCCATTATTGGCCTCTTCACGCGGCAGTGAAAATCTCGATGCCGTCCCAATTGGTCAAACCAAAAATAAATTCAGAAAAAGAGGAAAATTTTTTGGGCCTGAAAATGTGCACTTAACGGACCACAAAAATCACCACAAAATTGCACTAACAACCAGCAAAAAACCACGTTTTTACACTGTGAAAATCGCAAAATCCCTTGTAAGAACGCCACTCCCCACCACAAAATAAAAAAATCCCGATTTAACCAAACCGGCGATCATTCATCCAGAACTCCGGCCAAGGGGCCCGTGGCGGTCCACACACAAAAATATCCGGGTGGTCACTCGCTCTCCTCATTCTTCACCCCCTCAGAGTTGCCGTTATGCCCCGCCAGCCGGCACGACGTAAACTTCTTGTCCGCCCCGGCCTGCGAAAACCCAAGCACAATCAGCGTCGTCGGCTGCGGCACAGGATACCCCCGGAACCAAGCCGAGTTGGTCATGCTGATCGGCATCGGCAGCCCGTATGCAGGCCCCAGAATCTCCACCGCGCCCTCTTCCCCATAGTTCCCCACCAGCACGCCAACATGATCGCGTTGCTCAGCGGGAAGGGAATCGCGAATCCCCGCAACAGTTCTCACTAACTCGTCCCACCCAATCTCCTCCCGCAGATCGCCATTGTTCTTCAACGCAAACTCCCTCAACGGCCCACTCGACGCCAGCGGCACCAGAATGCAATACGCAAGCAGGCCCCATGCCGCGACCCCGGCAAAAAACAAACTCTCAACCGTTAGTCGCCAACCCCGCTTCAACGAATCAACCCACCGCTCTCCAACAACCGCGCCCATTGCGAACAGCATCGGATGAGCTGCAGCAACGTAATACCCGCGCCCCTTCCCAATGACGAATAGCGCCAGCGGAATCAAGTACATCCATCCCAGCATCCGATACCGCCGGTCGTGCAAAAACCCAACCAGTCCCGCAATCCAAAGAGGCGCCGCAAACAAGTTCGCACAGATGATGAACTGGTCTCGGAAAAATCCATTGGCACGGCCCTCGCCCACGTCTCGCACATGGATGTGCTGCAAAAAATGCACTGAGATGAACCCATGCCGCACTTGCCACGAAAAGTTCGGCAGAAAAATCAGCAGCGCCACTCCAACTCCGCCCCAGAACCACCCGCTAAGAAAATATCGTCGCGCCGCAGTCAACAACATACCACCAAGAATTCCTGCGATAAAAAAACAAATCGTATATTTCGTCATCAAGCCGGCGCCTATCGCTAACCCAATCGCCAGCCACCATCGCGGGTCCTCCGACTTCAGTAGTCGAATCACAAAGTATGCAATCAACACCCACCACAAATAATCGAAGCTCGAATATTGAAACTCCGTGCCCTCAAACACCGGCAGCCCCGAAGTCGCCACCACCAGCGCCGCCGTAATTTGCGCCAGCCGCCCACCCCCAAGCTCCCACGCCATCAGCCCCGTCACAACAATCGCCATCGACTGTGCGATCACTGAAAACAACCGCAGCCCTACCAGCGAGACCCCAAAAATCTCCAACCCGATCCGCTCCACAAACGGCGTAAACGGTGGATACGCAACAAACCCCCAATCCAGATGCCGAGCATCGCTCAAAAACTGCAGCTCATCACGATGGATCCCGTATCGATTATTGGTGAGCAGATGGATCGCCGTCACCACCAGTGCAATCCCCATCAGCGCGAAGACATCGGCCCGCGAGCCAGCTTCTCGCCGCAGGAAGCTCTCCTCCACATTGGTTCCGGTCATCCGTGTCTCCACTTGGTTTGTCGTTGTCTCGAAAACTCTACGCATCACACTACACGCAAGTTCCGCCTCCACTTCGCAAATCACCCCCATCCACGCCCTTGCCTCTCAAGTTGGTATGACCACCTATTGACCACCCTCGCTACACGGTGTATCAAGGCTGCACGATGCGAACACTCCATCTCGTCCCCGCCACTACGCTCCTGGCCGCAGCGACCCTCTTCGCACAGACCCCTGCACCCACCGCGACCTTGCGTCCCACAGCCGCACCTCCAGCCCGACCCGATCCCAACAGCCCCGCCAACATCGGCCGCACTCAACTCACTAATTACCTCGACGACATCGCCGCCAAAGAAACCAGCGCCCGCCGCAGCACGATCGCCGCGATTACCACCCGTGCTCAGGCCGAGGCCCGCCAGCGTGAGGTCCGCGAAAAGGTCCTCACCCTAATCGGCGGACTGCCCGAAAAGACACCACTCAACGCCAAATCTCTCGGCACCACGCAAGCCGAAGGCTTTCGCATTGAAAAGGTCACTTTACTATTCCCGGCCCAACTTCCCAGTCACCGCGCTTCTCTATCTCCCGGACGCCCCGCAACAAAAACTCCCCGCTATCGTTGTCGCTCCCGGCCACGGCTTCACCGGCAAAGTCACCGACTACGCCTTTGCCAGCACGTTTGCCCGCAACGGATTCGCTGTCCTCTCCTACGACCCCATCGGGCAGGGCGAGCGCCTCCAGTACCCTGACCCCGCCGATCCCTCCAAGACCCTCCTAAAAGCCGCGACCGGCGAGCACGGCGAAGCCGGCCTCCAGCCTACTCTTATTGGCGACGCACTCGCCCGCACCTTCGCCTGGGACGGCATCCGTGCCGTCGATTACCTGCTATCCCGGCCCGAGATCGACCCCAATCGCATCGGGGCCTTTGGCTGCTCCGGTGGCGGCACCATGACGGCCCTGCTGGGTGCCCTCGATCCCCGCGTCCACGCCATTGCGGTCGCCTGCTACCTAACCAGCTTCGACACGCTCCTGCCCTCAATCGGCCCGCAGGACTCCGAGCAATCCACCCCCAACCTCATTGCCAGCGGGCTCGACTTCCCCGACTGGGTGGAACTCGCGGCCCCACGCGCCTACGCCATCATCTCGACCGCGCAGGACATGTTCCCCTACGCCGGTGCCCTCGCCACCGCCACCGAAGCCCGCCGCTTCTACGCCCTCTTCGACCCCGCATCAGCCGGAACGCCAACCGGCAACCCGGCCCCGGGCATTCCGACCGGCCCTACACTCAACCCTGACACGTCCAACTCCATCCCTCCGACGGCCGCGCTGCAATGGATTACCGGCATTGGCCGTCACGGCAATCTCCGCCCCCTCACCGAACAGATTGTCTCCTTCTTTCTGACTCACCTCGCCAACTCTGACGCGAAACCTGTCCTTCCGCCACCGCCTGCACCGGGCGCAAGCCCCTTCGCGCTGCCCGCAGGCATTCCCGCCTCCGCATTTCAAGTGACCCCGACCGGTCAGGTATCCACCAGTTACCCCGGAAGCGAAACAGTCCACACTCTGACCCTAAAACGCTACGCAGCGTTGCCAAAGCCCAAGCCGCTAACCCCGCCGCAGCTCCAGCAAACCATCCGCGAGGTCACCCATGCCACTGTGAAGCCCGGCGATGCTGCTCCGATCAACACGCAATCCCCACCTCTTGCGTCTCCACCTGAGGGAGATGTCCACGTCCGCCACCGCTTCACCCTCGCCACTGCACCGGGCATCAACATCCAGGCCGAGTTCTACCGTCCCGCCGACGGCAAGCATCCTGCTCTGCTCGTCCTGAAGGACAGCCTCGACCCGGCCCTCGAACCATCGCGCGTTGAAGAGATCAAAAAATTCCGCGCCCTTGCTGACGCCGGCACCGCGGTCCTCGTCATCGCTCCGCGCCCCAGCCCGCCCGGTATTGAAGAGACCAAAGCCTCTATCCTCGGCCCGTTTTATCTCACTGAACTCCGCGCCGAACTCGTCGGCAAGACCCTTCTTGGCCTGCGTGTCGACGACGTCATCGCGGCCGTCAACTTCATGTCGGGGGGCACGACAGTCGATCCCAACCAGATCTCCGGCGAAGCCTCTGGGCACCTCGGCCTAGTGCTCCTTCACGCGGCGGTGCTGGATCCCCGCCTCAAGCACGTCACGATCGACCACGCGCTGGAGAGCTACGCGAGCCTGCTTGCGG
The DNA here is from genome assembly GCA_963774835.1 of uncultured Acidobacteriaceae bacterium. Classification (GTDB taxonomy): domain Bacteria; phylum Acidobacteriota; class Terriglobia; order Terriglobales; family Acidobacteriaceae; genus Edaphobacter. The sequence continues at coordinate 345,632 of CAVZGS010000005.1, read as the reverse complement.
CCCCCATGCCGATTGATGCTCCGGAAGACATTCTTCCTGGGGTTGTGCTCCATTACGACATACCTGAGCTAGTCCACGCTCTCGGCCTCGTCTCACGTTCACCGACCCACTCCCCGGCACCGCCAATCTTTCAGTGGCAAATTCATCCAAAAATTGAACGGTTTTGCAGTATTTTTTTCTGGCGATGGTTTTCTCGTTTTTGCTGGGGGTTTTGGCAAAAACGGGGTGCAGAACGTGGTTTTTTGATGGTGAATTTGTGGTGGATTGCTGGTGAAAGCGTGGTCGTTATCGACACGTTTTCGGCTGCTCAGAATTTTCCACTTTTCTTAAATTTATTTGTGGTTGGACCAATTGGATGGTCGTGGCGCGGCCCTAGCAGCATGGGCAAGTTGAGAGTATCGGGATTTTCACTGCCGTGAAAATGACCCACCTTAGCGACGATGAGACCGTCGCGAAGATGGGGCACCCGATTGTGGTCGAACGCTCAGATCTGGGCCACCCGTCCTGACTGGTGAATTTAGGAATTCAACCGTGCCTTGATTCGTTTGAGATTTTCTTCTAAATGAAGTCGAGTAGGTTGGTGTTTCTCGATTGAAATTGCGTTTTCTAGTGCCGGGACTGAATTTTCGTCGCCGAGGACAGAGATACATTCGCTCGCGTATTGACGGTTGATCGGGGACTCATCCCGAAGCTCGCTTACCAATATCGTTTGAAGTTTGGGTAATAAGAAAGGCGGAGCGGAAATCGTGCGGCGAAGATACTGCAAACCCAATTCACGGCTCGGCGCGTCGGGTTTGTCGCCAAGTATGTCGACTACCGACACCATGCAGTCATTGCTACCGGCATCCAAAAGCCGATTTGCGGCCAATAATCGTGTTGTGTGACTCTCGTCTGCGTCGTTGCATGTCTTCTTAAGTGAGTCAAGACCTTGCCAATCTTTCAGCGTTGCGAGTGAGGCAGCGAGGGACAATCTAACACTTTCGGTTCGCTCATTGTCCAAGGCGTCCCGAAGCATTGGGATCGAGTCCACATCTTTATCGTTAGCCAGCATACCTGCTGCAAGGGTACGAATATTCGGGTTTGGATTTTTCAAAGCAACGCGCAACCCGGGAATCGTATCAGTAATATGATATTGCATTAGTACGCTCTCCACACTAGGCGGAGCTTGCGCGGACACCTTCCTTATGTTGCCGGAAAAAACAAATGACAATAAAAAAAAGGCCGGGATGAGTGATCCCCTAATAGGCATAAGGATATCCAATCTTACTGCTTTGATACTGAGACGAAGGTTACAGGTTGGGCGCTTATAAAGCCTGAAGTATATGTGTTTGTCAGGCTAAATGTTCCTATTGTGTTTCCATTACAGGTATATGTCTGCGTCGCAGTGGATTGGCATGACGTTACATTCGTCAAGCCAAGTATATTCGTCGCGGATTTAGTGATGTGTTGATCATAAAACGCATTTTGAACCGATGCGTAAGGTAATCCTTCCCAGACCGCGTTGGCTCCTACGACAAAGGGTGCGCTAAACGTAATAGTGGGAAAATCGGTAGCTGTTTTGATATTGGCCGGACAAGAGTTCCCCGTCGGCGTCACTATTTCGTAGAGAACGACAGAGGCAAAATTCGTTCCAACAGGCCCGACCTTCATGCTGGTCAAGATACCAACCCCGGTACTGAAACTGGGATAGTCGTTTTGTAGCGGTTGGGTCCAAGTCTGATTAACCGCCATTGACGTAGGACATTGCTGATCAATCCCGCTAGCCGTGGTATTCGCAATAGGGATAGCATGTGCTGGAGTTTCCTCTTCCGGCCCGGGTCCGTAGAAGATAATGGGATATGGATAGGGCGTGCCGCCGTCGAAGAAATCGTCGGAGACTTGTTGGAAGTTATATTCGTCCAGAAGACATGTGCGACAGGGGTCGTCTTCCGGATCGTCTACCGGGACAATCAGTAACGCCAAATGTCGGCCTGTCCCTACGTAGGTTGTGCCAGGAATGCCTTGGATCTGTAGAACCACAATGGCGCTGGTTTCCCCATCCCAATCCGTTTCCTGCCCTGCCTGTAACGAATTCCCATTACCATCCGTCAACACGCAGGCCACCATCGGCTGGTAGTAGCCCTGGGAGTACTCGTCCACGTCGGTTTCGCAGGTTACCGTTACCATGCCTGTATCCGGGTCGATATCAACGGTTGTAGAGCCGGAGACGCTTTGGCTTCTTGCCGATGATACAGCAAGGACAAGAAAGGTGATCGCAAATACTCTCTGGAAGAAGCTCATCGCGTTACCTCCCCGCGCTTGGTGAGGAGAACGCCGCCGAAGGTTTCACGGACTTGCAGTTGAACTCTCTGGAATTCAGATTCCTGCATGGATGTTCGAAGCAAGTCACGGTATCGCAACGTGACAGAGTCCAGTTGAGCCTGTAGGACGCCCAACTGTGCCGGGGGACTTGTGTCCATCCCTTTTCGAACGACCCCGCCAGGAAAGCCCTTATGGAAGTTTGCGATGACCTGCGTGCCTTGCGTGTGAATTGCAGTCGTGTCTGCAGTCCAGGCAGTCGCGAATCGAAGAAGAGTCTCCGAATCACCCGGGCTGAGGTGAAAGCGTACGGATATATTTCGTCTCAAATGGGGCTTTTGCTGACCAGCCTGATCTGCGAGCTTGGCCATCTTTTCGAAGGTATCGACTCTTCGGAATAGAACGGCGAATGCTCTTGCATCGACCTTATCCGCATCTTCCGCAGTGGGTGCTGAGATAGTAGATTGAGCATTTAGTAAAGATGGAAAATACCACCAAGTGGAGAAGGCGAGAACAAGGCATGAGATAGAACGCAGGACTTTCTCTGAAAGCGTCATGCGAAGTGGTATAACGGCGCATCATCAAGAATGCGAATGAATTCTGCGAGATCGGCGTAGAATCTTCGCCGAAATTCCCAAAATGGGAAAATGATGGACGGTGGGCCGTGGCACAACATCTGACCGAACCACCACCGACCGGTGCCCCATCTGGCAGGCCCGCTACTACGATTTCAATGTCTTCACTCACAACAAGCGAGTCGAAATGTTGAAATATTTGTACCGCAATCCACCCCTCGGAGGCGTCGCGGAGAGACCTGAAGACTGGCGCTGGTCTTCCTTTCGCGATTGCCTGTGCAACGAACCCACCCCCATCCAAATCACTCGTGTCTGACATGACGGGATCGTGCTTCGCACGATGGCCCACCTTAGTCGCGATGAGATCGCGCCGAAGATGGGGCACCCGATTGTGGTCGAACAGTCAGATGTGGGCCACCCGTCCGGCAATTACGAAGGCGATATCGTACTCTATCTACTTTGATCTACCCTGTGCCTCCAACTGACGATCAACGGTTTGTGTTGCGAGATCAACAGCCTTGATTCCCTCCGGCGTCTTCACCGAAGATCTCAGATAAGCCAGCAATAACACACTCATTTTGGGCGTTTTATCACCCTCTTTAGTAATACGAGTTGGGCTGTTGAAAGAAATAGCGATCAGTCTTGCAATCGCTATGGCCATAGGTTCTGCACGCATTTCTTCAAGTGTATGGTCGCGTATGGCTGTATTAGCGGCCTCGTCTCCAAGCTGAGTAAGCCGTTTCTGTGCAAAGCCTGTAAATAGGCCGGCGCGTAATTCAACCAGAGCTCCATTGACCGCTGCAGTGTTATCGTCCACATCCGACTGGCTTTGTTGACCAGTCGCACCGCAAATAGATACAGCAAGTAGAATTATTACAATCCAAGTTCTGGCGCGCATGGTGACATTCCTCGAAAATCTTATCTAGTAGGTATGATTTATATCGCTTCCGTTGCTTATACTTCCGTGTCCAATGTTAGTTGAACTGACGGACCAATTATTTGTTCTGACAACATACGCAGATCCACCAAACAGAACTCTAATTGTCTGTGTAACGGTTACCGTTACTGGATCGGTGGCGCATTCTTGAAATGCAGCATCAAGAAACTGCCCTTGTGCATTCGTGAACTTAGATGTTCCTGGAACAGGACTTCCGTCAAACGAGTAAGTACTCGGTCCAATATCTTGCCAATTTGGGACCGGCCCCGAACCACGAGCAACGCCATTAATAACTAAACTTGATGTCTGCTCTTGTGGCTCCATATTTGAATTCGCTATGGCTGCATGTTGAGACGAGGAATCGAGGACCTGATACGTTATGGCAAGTGATGCACCATACGGCGCTGTTACAGGACATCCGTTTGCGTATGGTGTCTTATATGTAATCGCCGGCGAACTCAGTACGGACAGCGCACCAGGTATCTGCGGGTCAACCCCGCTAGCCGTGGTATTCGCAATAGGGATAGCATGTGCTGGAGTTTCCTCTTCCGGCCCGGTCCGTAGAAGATAATGGGATATGGATAGGGCGTGCCGCCGTCGAAGAAATCGTCGGAGACTTGTTGGAAGTTATATTCGTCCAGAAGACATGTGCGACAGGGGTCGTCTTCCGGATCGTCTACCGGGACAATCAGTAACGCCAAATGTCGGCCTGTCCCTACGTAGGTTGTGCCAGGAATGCCTTGGATCTGTAGAACCACAATGGCGCTGGTTTCCCCATCCCAATCCGTTTCCTGCCCTGCCTGTAACGAATTCCCATTACCATCCGTCAACACGCAGGCCACCATCGGCTGGTAGTAGCCCTGGGAGTACTCGTCCACGTCGGTTTCGCAGGTTACCGTTACCATGCCTGTATCCGGGTCGATATCAACGGTTGTAGAGCCGGAGACGCTTTGGCTTCTTGCCGATGATACAGCAAGGACAAGAAAGGTGATCGCAAATACTCTCTGGAAGAAGCTCATCGCGTTACCTCCCCGCGCTTGGTGAGGAGAACGCCGCCGAAGGTTTCACGGACTTGCAGTTGAACTCTCTGGAATTCAGATTCCTGCATGGATGTTCGAAGCAAGTCACGGTATCGCAACGTGACAGAGTCCAGTTGAGCCTGTAGGACGCCCAACTGTGCCGGGGGACTTGTGTCCATCCCTTTTCGAACGACCCCGCCAGGAAAGCCCTTATGGAAGTTTGCGATGACCTGCGTGCCTTGCGTGTGAATTGCAGTCGTGTCTGCAGTCCAGGCAGTCGCGAATCGAAGAAGAGTCTCCGAATCACCCGGGCTGAGGTGAAAGCGTACGGATATATTTCGTCTCAAATGGGGCTTTTGCTGACCAGCCTGATCTGCGAGCTTGGCCATCTTTTCGAAGGTATCGACTCTTCGGAATAGAACGGCGAATGCTCTTGCATCGACCTTATCCGCATCTTCCGCAGTGGGTGCTGAGATAGTAGATTGAGCATTTAGTAAAGATGGAAAATACCACCAAGTGGAGAAGGCGAGAACAAGGCATGAGATAGAACGCAGGACTTTCTCTGAAAGCGTCATGCGAAGTGGTATAACGGCGCATCATCAAGAATGCGAATGAATTCTGCGAGATCGGCGTAGAATCTTCGCCGAAATTCCCAAAATGGGAAAATGATGGACGGTGGGTCGTGTCACAATATCTGACCTAACCAACACCCCTTTTCTGAGATTTATTTTTGGTCCAACCGGTGTGATTTCTCAAACAGCTCAGGGCAGCAATACAAGTTCACAAACATTTGCGTGGCAGTTCAACATTCCGCTCCGCACGAGCTTAGCATCGGATCCAGCAGGCCAGTACCCCGCCAATTTCGCCTCTTTTAATCTCTGTTCGCCTTCAGCAAGTTCCTTATCTCCATTCTTTCTTGCGCCGACGACCTTTCCGTCGTTCATCAACAACCGATATTCCGCTACGCCTTTCAAACCGTTGGCAGCGCCAAGCGATATCTTTCGATCGTCCTGCAGTTGGCGTGGTGCGTCACTTACCGTTGACTTGGCACCGCCCTTTTGCAGCTCCTCGGCGCGCGCCTGAAGCCGATCTCATGCATCCACCTCTCCTAACAGAACGACCAATCGTCTGGGGTCGTTAGCGTCAATTCTGAAATTTGTTTTCGGTTAGCCAAATTGGGTGATTGTGTCTCTGCCCTGGCAGCATGGGCAAGTTGAGAGTATCGGGATTTTCACTGCCGTGAAAATGACCCACCTTAGCGACGATGAGACCGTCGCGAAGATGGGGCACCCGATTGTGGTCGAACGCTCAGATCTGGGCCACCCGTCCCACCCGTCCCGTGTATTCAGGTTAGTGTTCATTGTTAACAATATCTAGCGTGCCCACCCTATCTTCCATCCAACCATCCTTGGTCTTGTAGTAATGGCTGGCTGCTAGGCTGAAATTTACGGACATTCGTTCTGACCCCGTCGCATGAGATTGGATCGGATAAAGCCCTTTTAAGGTGACCCAATCTTCTGGTTTTACCGAAATTAGTGTTTCAGTTAACGCACTACATCCATAAAGGTGATAAGAAACGATTGCACTCCTGTTGGCGGGTATGAAGGATAATTCTGCATCTTGAAAGCGAGATTCAGGGCATCGGTCTACTACGAGTCTGCCATCTAACCCAATTGGCAATCGCAACGCGTGGTCACTGATATTCGTTAGACGGATTTCAAATTGTTCGTTAGATTTCAGCGCCTCCAAAGCTAAGATTTCTAGAGCCCATTCAGGCTTCGATCGTCCTTCAGAGCTACTAGGTACTCCGGTGTAAGCCCCCATTTTCCCCGAGGCCAATTGAGGAGGAGGAATGTTATCTAAACGCAAATCAAGCCGAAGCACTTCTTTGCCGCTTGATAGCGATATCACTGCAAACAAGAGCGAAGTGATTGTTCTATAACTCATTTGAGCCTCAGTTGCACGCCTGATACGGAATAAAGTTGCCGAAGCCGTCGAAATCACAAGCGCTATTTCTAATCCCGCTGGTTCCGCATGGTTCCACTGAGAATGCGCTCTGCAGCGAGGTATTTACTTGGTTTAAAAGTGAGTCAAGCCTGCTCTTATAGTTACCTCCAAAAATAACCAACGCTTCAACTTGAATGCCAAGGTTGTTTGTTGGAGTAGATAATCCGCCTGAATAATTCATGTAGTGACTGTTGACTGACCCCATTTCATGTCTTTGGATATCAGTGTCTAAGTTGATCCCGCTAATAAACCCATTTGGATTAAGTCGTGCTGTTATAGTTGCCACATTGCGCTTGATAAAATGTAGATGAAGGCGTGTCCGCGTCCTGAGCGGTCGTCCAATTATATGTAGTTCCATCAACTATTGATGTCGCATATAAGTAACCATTATTTGGCCCACCATCCGAGACCGTCGACGCATTTGTACCATCGCTGTATCCGACTGCAAGACAAGATAGCCCGATCGGCGCTGGAAGAGGTTGATGAGGATTGGGAACAGATAAGCCACTACACGAATATCCTTGAGCCTGTCTAATGGGTGATTGAGCCGTGAATGCCCATCCCGAACGAGCATTGACAGTCAATGGTGCACTCACAGTTGTCGTCGACGAATCGGGATTCGTGGCGGTGACCGTTACTGTTCCACTTGTCACAGCGATTCCACTCCAAGTTGTCGCAGTGGAGCCGTTAGCGGACGTTACGGTATTTGTTCCGTCCGTGAATTGCCAATCGCTGAAACTAACCCCAGCGGCAGATGCGGTACAGGTCACAGTATTACCGCGAGTAACAGGACTTGGTGAGCATACTAGCGAAGGGTCACTCGTTTCATCCTCCGTTTCCCCTACGCGCATGGAAGCGATGTTCGTTTCTTCTTCTGGCCCGGGGCCGTACCAGTCATAGTAGTTTGGGTAAATCTCACCGCCTCCCGACTCGAATGAGCTGAAGTTATAAGGGCCCTCGTACACAGTTTTCAAGAACTGCTGCTCCACAAGTACTGCTATCGCGTGGTGTATTCCCCTCGCGGTATAAGTGGAGCCAGGAGTTCCCGAAAATGTAAGAACAACCTGGGCGTATCCAACATCGTCTATGTCGGCGGCATCACCATTCGCAATCTGGGTGCCGTTTTGGTCCGTTACGGTGCAAACGACCTGGGCCTCGTAATTACCGTCCAAAGCTCCGTCAAAATCAGTCTCACATGTAGCGGTTACATGCCCGAATTCGGATCGAAGTCGATGGTTGTGCTGCCATAGACGTTCTGAGCGGCACTCACCCGACAGAGGCAGGAAATTACCACAGCGATAACGATAGCCAGTCGAAAGCTCTTCATAGGTCTCCAGGCAGAATCGTGAATTGGTCTGTGAAACAGTCAAGGATCGAGGGCCTACAGATGGCCGCCGAAGTCCGTGGTAACTCTTGAATTCAATTTTTGAAAGTTTTCTTCGCGCATGCTGTTGTGGAGCAGATCGCGGTAAAGAAGCGTTACGGCATCTTCCTGTTGCTGCAGTTCGGCGAGCTCCGGTGGAGGAGTCGCATCCGTTCCAGGCGGAATCACACCGAAGGGAAAGCGGGCCCGGTACTGCTTAACGACTGCCGTCATTTGTTCGTGAACCGGCTTGATTGCGGCCTGATAGGCGATCGCCATTTTCTCCAGGCTGGCGCTGTCATCGTCGCTTAGCGCATAACGATTGGCCAAGATTCGCCTGAGATAGGGCTTGGGTTTTTGAGCCAACTCGGCCTCGTCCGCAAGTCTCTTATAGAGCAAAGTTCGCTGGAAGAGTATTCGGTAGGCGATGTTGTCTGTTTTGCCCGGGACGGCTGCGCTGCTTGATTGTTGACACAAGGCAGAATTGCCAAATCCAGAAAGGACAGACAGAAAGAGGACAATCAGAAGGCGCATGGCGGACGACCTAATCTCAGCAAATTAGAAGTCCCCGCGAAAGTATCTCGGTTATCTATAGAAAGCAAGCGGTATTTGTATAACGCGCAAAAGAAAAATCTTCAGGGTTCAGAAACGGGAATGGTTCCCCGTTTGTGTACCCCTCTTTCCCACATTTCCACCCCAATCCACACAAGCTGCACCTCTCATGCACCTTGCCCTTCCCGTCGGCCGCGCCTACCTTCAAACGATGCCCTATTACTGACCAGTAAACCCACCAATTTCGCGCCGTTTTGCGAAAATCCACAGCAAAAAGCCCCATTTTTCGCACCTCCGGGCCATTTACCTCCCATTAATACGGGTATTCGCACAGGCAACACAATATGTTGTGCTTTATACTTGACAGACCCCACAGAGGGCGTTACTTTCACGACTGCAACACCCCAAGAGACATTCGGTTCGCCGTACCTTTTATCGCTTTTCTGCCGCCGACGCCCTCCCCGCCCGGTCACTCACGCAGCTCCAAACAGCGGAGAAGTCGCCTCAAAAATCGGGTCCCAGACTCACTGAACGACGTGAGCCAAAAGTTATAGATTTTCATCAAATTAGAAGGAGTTTCACCATGGCGACCATCCCCAACCAGACACAGGGCCTGACCCACACCAACGACCTCCAGACGGCGCCGCCGTTCACCTCCCGCGCCCCTGGTCTCGCCTTCGATCGCCATTTCACCCGCCCCGGCATCTCGCCCTATGACGAGATCGTCTGGGAGCTCCGCGACGCTATCATTCAGGACTTCAAGGGCAAGACCATCTTCGAGCAGAAGAACGTCGAGGTCCCCGCCGACTGGTCCATGACCGCGACCAACATCGTGGCCTCCAAGTACCTCCATGGCCTGAACGGCACCACCGAGCGTGAGTCCGGCGTTCGCGCCCTCATCACCCGTGTCGCTGAGTCCATTCGCGACTGGGGCATCAAGGGCGGCTACTTCGCCACCCCACATGATGCCGAGACCTTCTACGCCGAGCTTGCCCACCTTCTGCTGAACCAGAAGGTCGCCTTCAACTCGCCGGTGTGGTTCAACGTCGGCTGCGATCGGCTCGAGCCGAACTCCGATGCGCAGAACTGGCATTGGAACCAGCACTCGTGCGCGGTCGAGTTCTCCGTCACCGGCTATACCAAGCCGCAGTGCTCGGCCTGCTTCATCAATTCGGTGCAGGACTCGCTCGACTCCATCCTGACGCTCGCTAAAACCGAGGGCATGCTGTTCAAGTGGGGATCGGGTGCGGGCTCGAACTTGAGCAACATCCGCGGCTCCATGGAGACCCTCTCAGGTGGCGGCACTGCTAGCGGCCCGTTGAGCTTCATGCGTGGCTTCGACGCCTTTGCTGGTGTGATCAAGTCCGGCGGCAAGACCCGTCGCGCGGCCAAGATGGTCATCCTCAACGTCGACCATCCGGACATCAACGACTTCATCCAGTGCAAGGTGAAGGAAGAGCAGAAGGCCTGGCACCTGATGCAGGCGGGCTACGACGGCAGCGGTCCGGACTCCGAGGCCTACAGCTCCATCTTCTTCCAGAACGCGAACAACTCCGTCCGCGTGACCGACGAGTTCATGCGCGCGGTCGAGACCGACGGCACCTTTGTCACCCGCACCGTCAAGGAGCGTACGCCGGTCAACGAATTCAAAGCACGCGAGCTGATGCACAACATCGCCGAGGCCACCTGGCAGTGCGGCGACCCGGGCATGCAGTTCGACACGACTATCAACCGCTGGCACACGAGTAAGAACTCGGGCCGGATCAACGCGTCAAATCCCTGCTCGGAGTACATGTTCCTAGATGACTCCGCCTGCAACCTTGCTTCGTTCAATCTCCTGAAGTTCCTCACTCCGGGAGGCCAGTTCGACATTCCCGCGTACCGTCATGCCATCGGCATCGTCACGACTGCAATGGAGATCATCGTCGATGCCGCCGGCTATCCCACTGAGATGATTGCGAAGAACTCGCACGACTATAGGCCGCTTGGGCTCGGCTATGCGAACCTTGGGGCGCTGCTGATGGCGTTCGGTCTGCCGTATGACTCCGACGCCGGTCGCGACTTCGCCGCTACGCTTACCTCTATTCTTTGCGGTGATGCGTACTGGCAGTCTTCGCGCATTGCTGAGAGCTGCCCTGCGCTGGGCGCGGCGACTCCGCTTACGCAGCAGGCGCACATTGCCGGAGGAGCGTGCCCCGGCTTCTACGTCAACCGCGAGCCGTTCCTCGACGTCGTCCGCATGCACCGTGCTGAGGTCAACAACATCGGCAGGTCGAAGAACTCTGCTGAGCCGTTCTTTGTTCCGCAGCTCGACCAGCTTATCGACGCCAGCCGCAACGCGTGGGACGGTGCGCTTGCCCATGGTGAACGCCACGGCTACCGCAACTCGCAGGTGACCGTGCTCGCTCCTACCGGCACCATCGGCTTCATGATGGACTGCGACACCACCGGCATCGAGCCTGATCTCGCGCTGGTCAAGTACAAGAAGCTCGTCGGCGGCGGCATGATCAAGATCGTCAATAACACGGTGCCGTCGGCGCTCATTAAGCTCGGCTACGACGAGGCCGAGGTCAACGCCATCGTCAGCTATATCGACGCTACCGGCACGATCGAAGGCGCTCCGGCGATCAAGCCCGAGCATCTCGCCGTGTTTGACTGCTCCTTCAAGCCCTCCAAGGGGACGCGCAGCATCTCTTACATGGGTCACATCAAGATGATGGGGGCGACGCAGCCGTTTCTTTCGGGGGCGATCTCGAAGACCGTCAACCTCCCGCAGGACTGCTCGGTCGACGACATCGCCGAGGCCTACATGGAGAGCTGGCGTCAGGGTCTCAAGGCCGTGGCCATCTACCGCGACAACTCCAAGGGCACGCAGCCGCTCAACGTCACCGCGCAGACGGACGCCGACAAGAAGGGAACTCGCAGTACGAATGCGATTGCCCCCGTCGCTGCCGGCACCATCGAGATCGAAGAGGCCGTCGTCGCCGCGAAGGCAGCGGCCGCGCAGGCCGTCGAAGCGGCTAACAGCAAGATCTCCGCCCTTGAGCTGCAGCTTCGTCAGATTACCGAAGCTGCGATGAAGAACTCTGACTCGGCCGACGCCCAGGCACCGCCTCGCGCCGTCCGTCACCGTCTCCCTGCCGAGCGGGCCAGCGTGACGCACAAGTTCGGCCTTGCCGGACACGAGGGCTACATCACCGTCGGGCTCTACCCCAACGGCCAGCCCGGTGAGATCTTCATCCGGATGGCCAAGGAGGGCTCGACCGTCTCCGGCCTGATGGACTCGTTCGCCACGGCGGTCTCGCTCGCGCTCCAGCACGGCGTGCCGCTGCGCGTGCTCTGCGAGAAGTTCGCCCATACCCGCTTTGAGCCCTCGGGTTGGACCGGCAACGAGCAGATCGGGTACGCGAAGTCGATCATGGACTACATCTTCCGCTGGATTCAGATCCGCTTCCTCTCCGGACACCAGCTGGAACCTCTTCGCCGGCCTCGGCCCACAGACGTCGGTCCCGGTGGAGGGCACCGTCACCAGCCCCTCCTCAGCCGTCATTCTGAGCGGAGCGCAGGGCGCGGAGTCGAAGAACCCCGAGAGTCTCTACGTCGCCACAAGCAGTCTGAACCTTTCGGCCTCGAACTCACCCGACGACTACTACACCACCACCCCACCCCAGCAGGGAATCGCCCCCGACCTAAGCGCTCGCAGCGGCCTCGACACCACCGTGCCAACGATGGAAGACCGCGGCGTCTACCACATCACCGACGCCATGAAGTCCATGTACGACATGGGCGACTCACCCTCCTGCGCCACCTGCGGAGCCATCATGACTCGCAGCGGCTCCTGCTACCGATGCATGAGTTGCGGAAGCACGAGCGGCTGCAGCTAGGTTTGGTGATTTGTTTGCGCGGCCGCAGGAGCGTCGAGCTTCTGCGGCTCATCTTTTTGCCGGGGAGCTTATATGAAATGTCCGCATTGCGCAGTGACCGTGCATACTCAAACTTCGCTAACTCCTCTTGCGAGTGCAAATGACCGCAAAAAAAATCCGGTAGATTGGGAAGCTCATCACACGATCTGCGCGCATTGCGGCCAGTTAATCATTTGGCTTGTCTGCAAGAATTTGAAACATTACTCAAACGGATTGAAGGCACCGGGCGATATCCTGTCGAAGTTCATGTCTTGGCCGCAGAGTTCAGAACGTCCGGTACCTGACGAAGTGCCAGATGACATTTCGCGAGACTTCACCGAAGCGGTAAGGTGCCTTTCCTATTAGCGCGCAGTCGTCATCAGCTCTTACGCGAAGAATTCTTCAACAAATTCTCCGCGACTATGCTCAAACTACGAAGAAAGATCTCTATGACCAAATTCAAGAAGTTTTGGATGCTGGGCATCTTCCTTCGTCGCTGGCGCAGCAACTCCATGCAGTTCGGCAAATAGGGAACTTTGCAGCACACCCTTTAAAAAGTCAAAATACAGGGCTAATATTGCCAGTCGAACCCAATGAAGCGGAATGGAACCTCGATGTTCTTGAAGACGTGTTCGATCACTATTTTGTGAAGCCCGCTCAGACGAACGCAAGAATAGCAAATCTAAATCAGAAGCTTGTTGAGGCTGGCAAGCCGCCTCTCACGTAGAGCAAGACATAAGGGAGAACAACAATGCCTCTGCAACCCCACACTAAATCTGACGTTCAACAAATCCTCGGACTACTCAAGGAGCGTCTTGACGATAAAGATGAGGCGCTTATGACGACGTTGGGTACAGCGCCAGCCGCCAAAGACTCATCGGTAGATGCGATCCACGCCAAACTTCTCACGGACGTTAACAAAGCAATCGCGTTCGTCGGAGCGGAAGGATATGAAGTGGGCGAAGCATTCCACTCCCGAAGTCCCCTGGCAGGTCTTGCTCAAGCACACCTAGATACGGCGGCTAACCAGGTTACTCATAACGCGGTTGGAGACGCGCTGCCTGCGGTTGTCAATCTCTTCGGCGAAGGAAATCCAATTGTGTGGGCACCAGTGATGGTGAACATCCTGATGGAACATTTACTTCCTAAAGCAGACTTTCTGGTAGCCACAGACGACAAGAGTTATATCAAAATACCGGCTAAATGTTCTATCGCGCTGCTCGGTGATTGGGGGGCGGATAACGACCACGCTCAACGGATTGCAAATATTGTTATAGATCGCAAAGTTGATTTCGCTATCCATCTTGGAGACATCTATTATGCGGGCAATCAATATGAATGTGAGCGTTTTCTCGCGAACTGGCCGCTAAAAGGACGAGGAACCAGCTTCGCACTGAATGGAAATCACGAAATGTACTCTCGTGGTATCCCATACTTCAACACAGTGTTGCCTGCCTTCGGTCAGGAGGCAAGTTACTTCACGCTCTACAATGACGACTGGCAATTGCACGGCCTCGATACGGCTTATGTACCTTTTAGCATCGACGGAAACGTTGAAGTTGAAGCCCCGCCCAATTTCTGGCAGCGTATTCTTGGGAGCATGAAGGCGGTCGTACCATTCATGGGTGATGAAAATTTGCAGACCGCAAGCCCGATGCTCGCCTCCAGGCGCAGTGGAATTGGCTGCTAGGGAAGATCGTCGATAATCCCAAGAAAAAAAATATTCTGATTAGCCACAATCAGCCTGTCTCCGCCTACCTGCCTGAATTTCAAGCCGGAGCTTTTTTATACAACGAGTTTTGGAAACTTCGCGAGTGCATTCCGAGTGGAATGCATTCAATTTTGGCATGGTTTTTTGGGCACGAACACAAATGCACAATTTATGACGACACGAAGACCGAGTTTCGAGCACGTCTCATCGGCAATGGTGCGATACCACATAGCCGCCAAGTCCTCACAGAAGCTGCGAAAGATGAGACGCAAACGAGCTGCACTGCAGTGTTCACAATGAATGACAGAGTACTGGAGAAAGATCTACTTGGAATTAAAGATCTTTGTTTGGCTATCAGCGGCTTCGCTTTGCTCACCTTAGATGGGTCAGATGCCTTTGTTGAATACATCAATGAAGATGGTTCGTTGTTTCTCCGCGAGAAACTGACTGGCAAACCTAATGAAGTCTTGGAGTGGGGCAAAGGTTACAAACCTCTTATAAGCTAGAGATTTGCGGGTGGTCGAGATCTATAACCTGGGTGGACGGGTGGCCCAGGTCTAAAACTTGGGTGCCCCATCTTCGCGCGGTCTCATCGCGCTAAGGTGGGCATTCGAGCGAAGCTCGACTGTTTTCGCTCCAGTCGAGAGCGAGGGCTAGCCCCTCAGCGATCCGAACGTCCCCTCTCCACACCCAGACCAGGCGCAGCCACCGCCTTTTTATACTCCGCACTCTCATACGCCAGAGGGGTGGCCCATACGTATAAAACGACCCCTACGCCTCTGGTTTGTGACATTTCTACGTCTTCGGGGTGTTTACCAACGCCAGGCCGGGAGCGCCTGGATGACAAGCTAACTGAGAGAGGCATATTCTGCGCGCCATGGGGCCAAATCGGAAACTCCGGTTGAAACCGGAAGGTTTCTCAAAGGAGATGTTGCTATGAAATCGACGTCAGTTTTCGCGCTCTTTCTACTCCTCTCGCTCGCTCCTCTCACAGGTGCCGGTTACAACGATAGAGACAATACGCTGGTCCGATTCAAGGGCGGCATTGGGGTCGATCCGATCTCCAACGTCACGGTTAGCGGACCAACTACCACAGCTTCGCCAAATACTGTGCGCGGCGTTCCTCCTCCGGGCCAAATCTGGAGGATCGGCGATCTCACAGCTACGGTGAAGGTCGAGGGGCAAATTCGTCTGTCTGGACGGGGCTTGCTACTGGCCGGCGGCAACGGCATCGGAACGAACGGGGGGCAGAGTGTCTTTGCTACTCTCTTCTGCGGGCCTGCCTCCAGCGCTACTGCCTCCAGCTCAAGTTCAACCGGTGTGCCGCTAGAGGCTGATGGCGACTTCACAATCAACGATGTCCTGTCTCCGGCGCCGCCCAATCCATGCACCACACCAGTTCTCCTCATCCAGACGACCGGGGGAACTCATCCCTGGTTCGCTGCGGGCATCCCAGACGTAGAGTTAAACGAGTACCTCTCAATTGGTGCCGGAGACGGGTGGCCCATTCTTCGCGCAGTCTCATCGCGCTAAGGTGGGCGTTCGAGCGAAGCTCGAACCGTCTTGCTTAAGGGCACGGCTTCAGTCGTGCCATACCTCTTCCCGAAGCAAGGGGCTTTAGCCCCTGAGGTACGCGCCTTTAGAATCCCCATGGCGATTGCCACCCGAGCAGCACGCCCCAGAACATTCTTCATCACCAGCTCCCGCCGAAGCTGGATGACCTCAGCGGCTAAAGCCGCACTTGTTACCGATTCCAAGCGGCACGGCTAAAGCCGCGCCCTTAAGCAAAACTGAGCTTCAGCCATGCCATGACTTTTCCCAAAGCATGGGGTTTAGCCCCCTGAGGTGCGCACCTTTAGAATTGCCCCATGGCGATTCCCACCCGAGCATCACGCCCCGGAACTTTCTTCATCACCAGCGGAACTTACAACCGACGTCGTCTCTTCCAGATTCCCACCAACGCTGAACTCTTCGTCGCAACCCTCCAGCACTACCGGGCCGAAGGTCACTACAAACTCCACGCCTTCGTCGTCATGCCCGATCACATCCACCTCTTGCTCACCCCGCAAGCCATTACCCTCGAACGCGCCGCCGGACTTATCAAGGGAGGCTTCTCCCACCGTCTCGCCTCTAAGCTCCCCGTCTGGCAACGAGGCTTCACTGGACCATCGCATTCGTGACCGAGAGGACTTCGAAGTTCGTCGTACGTATATCCACAGGAACCCTGTCACTGCAGGTCTCTGCGAAACGCCGGAGGCATATCCCTTCTCCTCGGCCAAGCGGAAGCTGCTGGACCTCAGCGGCTAAAGCCGCGCTTATTCCGCTCCTAAGCGGCACGGCTGAAGCCGTGCCCTTAAGCAAGGCTTGCTTTAACAGGCTGATCTTCCGGGCCTAAGGTTGGATGCGCCGTCTTCGCATTTTCATCTTGCTACTTAGTCATTCGGGCGAAGCTCGAACTGTTTTGCTTAAGGGCACGGCTTCAGCCGTGCCATAACTCTTCCCAAGGCAAAGGGCTTTAGCCCCTGAGGTACGCACCTTTAGAATCGCCTTATGGCGATCCCCCTCCGAGCATCACGCCCCGGAACGTTCTTCATCACCTGCTCCCGCCGAAACTGGATGACCTCAGCGGCTAAAGCCGCACTTGTTACCGATTCCAAGCGGCACGGCTAAGGCCGTGCCCTTAAGCAAGACTGAGCTTCGGCAGTGCCACAACTCTTCCCGAAGCAATGGGCTTTAGCCCCTGAGGTACGCGCCTTTAGAATCGCCTCATGGCGATCCCGACCCGAGCATCACGCCCCGGAACGTTCTTCATCACCTGCTCGCGCCGAAACTGGATGACCTCAGCGGCTAAAGCCGCACTTATGACCGATTCCAAGCGGCACGGCTAAAGGCGTGCCCTTAAGCAAAACTGAGCTTCAGCCATGCCATGACTTTTCCCAAAGCATGGGGTTTAGCCCCCTGAGGTGCGCACCTTTAGAATTGCCCCATGGCGATTCCCACCCGAGCATCACGCCCCGGAACTTTCTTCATCACCAGCGGAACTTACAACCGACGTCGTCTCTTCCAGATTCCCACCAACGCTGAACTCTTCGTCGCAACCCTCCAGCACTACCGGGCCGAAGGTCACTACAAACTCCACGCCTTCGTCGTCATGCCCGATCACATCCACCTCTTGCTCACCCCGCAAGCCATCACGCTCGAACGCGCCGTCGGACTCATCAAGGGAGGCTTCTCCCACCGTCTCGCCTCCAAGCTCCCCGTCTGGCAACGCGGCTTCACCGACCATCGCATTCGCGACCGAGAGGACTTCGAAATCCGCCGTACCTACATCCACAGGAACCCTGTCACTGCAGGTCTCTGCGAAACGCCGGAGGGGTATCCCTTCTCCTCGGCCCAGCGGAAGCTGCTGGACCTCAGCGGCTAAAGCCGTGCCCTTAAGCAAAACTGGGCTGTGTGCCGTTAAGCAAAACTGAGCTTTAAGTAGCCACTGACTAGCTGTGCCACTTAAGCAAAGCTGAGCTCTAAGTAGCCACTGACTAAGCCCTGCCGTTAAGCAAAACTGAGCCTTGAGTGGCGGCTAAAGCCGTGCCCTTAGGCAAAGCTGACTTTTTAGGGACTGGCTTAGGTATGGCGTTAGGCAAACTGAGCTTGAAGTGGGGCGGGTGGCCCAGACCTAGAACTTGGGTGCCCGAACTTCGTGCAGTCTCATCGCGCTAAGGTGGGCATTCGAGCGAAGCTCGAATCGTCTTGGCTCCAGTTGAGAGCGAGCGGCTAAGCCCCCTCCGCGATCCGAAAGTCCCTTACCACCTCAGGCCCAAGCACGGCCAGCGCCTTCTTGTAATCCGGACTCTCATACGCCGCCAAAGCGCTCTCGTAGCTATCGAACTCCACCACCACCGTCATCTGCTTCAACCCCGCTTCAAGGGCCGTAACCGGACTCGCAGGCGACACAAGAAGACGCGCTCCTAACGGGCGAAGCGCCGCGCCGGCCAGCGCACCATAACGGCCCATCATCGCTTCGTCACCGACCTTCCGGTACGCCACCACCCAATAACCCTTCTTCATATCGTTCCCTCTCTCGAATGACTTCAACCGTAGAACGGCGGATGTGCTGAACGATACCACGGCCCATCCTGCGCCGATGCACCTGTCGCGCATCACCCGGAGTCAGAAGTAAGATTGACTGCATGCCAAAGGTCAACTATTTCGCTATTCCTGCCGATCTTCCCAAGAGAGCGATCAACTTCTACCAGGAGGTCTTCGGATGGAAATTCGCACCAGGCTGGGAATATGACACCGCTCAGGGCCGTGAAAAATATTGGCATGTCATCACCGGTGACGATGCCTCCAGCATCAACGGCGGGCTCACCCGGCGCGAATACCCTGGCCAGCCCATCAGTATTGGAATCGAAGTTCAGTCAATCGATGCGTGCACCGATCTCGTCGAAAAAAACGGCGGAAAAACACTCGTGGCGAAGGTCGCTATCCCCGGTGTGGCGTGGTTTGCCTTCTGTCAGGATTCGGAGGGCAACTCCATCCCGATCTACCAGCCGGACCCGGCCGCTCAGTAAACCACCGCAGGAACCAGACGCCGAGCATTACCCAAAACTCGACAGAAACCACCCCCGAAGGGCACGATCACGGACCTCGAGGGGAGAGCTCGCTGCGTTGACTTGCCTGGTGGCCCAACCTAAGATGGCCACCTGATGGCAGACTCGTCCTCTCTTATCGGCCAGACCATCTCTCATTACCACATCGTTGATAAACTCGGCGGCGGTGGTATGGGCGTCGTCTATAAAGCGGAGGACACTACGCTCCGCCGTTTCGTCGCCTTGAAGTTCCTTTCTGACGGGTTCGCTTCAGACCTACAAGTACTGAACCGCTTCCACCGAGAAGCGCGTGCTGCGTCCGCGCTGAATCATGCCAACATCTGCACGATCTATGAGGTCGGCAAGCATGAAGGCCAATCCTTCATAGCCATGGAGTACCTGGAGGGAACGACGCTAAAATCTCTGATCACGGGACGACCACTCGATACGGAGCCGGTGCTGTCTCTCGCGATAGAAATCGCCGATGCTCTGGACGCCGCTCACAGCGCAGGCGTCCTTCACCGGGACATCAAGCCTGCGAACATCTTCGTGACTGAGCGAGGCCACGCCAAGGTGCTCGATTTCGGTCTCGCTAAGCTCGCCCCAGCGCGGAAAGCGACCGATGGCACGGAAACCACGGCATCCAAAGATGTGCACCTCGACGATCTAACAAGTCCCGGCAGTATCGTGGGAACCCTTGTTTACATGTCACCCGAGCAAGCACGAGCCAGGGAGTTGGATGCACGGAGCGATTTGTTTTCCTTTGGAGGCGTCCTCTACGAGATGGCCACGGGACAGTTGCCATTTCGAGGAGACAGCGCCGCGGAGGTCTTCGACGCCATACTCAATCGCGCTCCCGTGGCGCCGGTCCGATTGAATCCCGACTTGCCCGCGGAGTTGGAGAGAATCGTCAACAAGGCGCTCGAGAAGGATCGGGCACTGCGTTATCAAAGTGCGGCGGAGATGCGGGCGGACCTGCAGCGGCTGAAGCGCGATCATGGACACGGACCGCATCGCAGCGGCAAGTTTGAGTCCCGTGGGCGCTGCGGAACCGAAATCGCGTTCCGGTTCGCGACTGGGCCCGCGGATCGCGGCCATCTGGAAGCCTCTCGCCGTGACGGCTCTGGCGCTGATTGCTCTGGTAGCCGGAGCACTCTATTTGCGATCGCGCCTCGCAGCTCATTCGGCGAAGCCGGTACCGCTGACCGATAAAGACAGTGTGCTGCTGGCGGACTTCGTCAACAAAACCGGCGATCCAGTCCTTCGACGATGCACTCAAGCAGGCCCTGACGATTGAACTGAGTCAATCACCTTTCCTGAATATTGTCTCCGACCGCAAGATCGAGGAGACGCTAAAGTTGATGGGTCAGCCTGCGGCGCAACACATCACGCCGGAAATTGCACGGGAAGTTTGCATTCGGACGGGCAGCAAGGCGACGGTGCTCGGATCGATCTCCAATCTCGGCGGGCAGTATGTGCTCGGAGCTTAACGCGATCAGTTGCGATGGCGGGGACACGCTGGCCAGCGAGCAAGGGGTGGCGGGGAGCAAACGGGACGTGCTCAAGACCCTGGGAAAGACGGCAGGGAAGCTGCGGAGGAAGCTCGGCGAATCGCTGGCAACGGTGGAGAAGTTCGATGCGCCGGTGGAGGCAACCACGCCTTCGCTGGAGGCATTGAAGGCATACAGCATGGGGGGCAGAACGGGAATCAGGACGGGTGACACGGAAGCGATTCCCTTTTATAAGCGTGCGATTGAACTCGATCCGAATTTTGCACTGGCGTACTCGGCACTGGCTGCCTCATATTTCAATCTTAATCAGGCGGATTTGGCGGCGGAGAATGCGACCAAGGCGTATGAGCTGCGGGACCGGGTGAGCGAGCGCGAGAGATACCGAATCTCGACGACTTACTATCACGCCGTCACAGGAGACCTGGAGAAAGCGACCAAAGAATACGAACTGTGGTCGAAGAGCTACCCCCGGGATTCCACACCGCCTTTGAATCTCGGTGTCATCTACCAACAGCTGGGGCAATACGACAAAGCAGTGGTCGAGACGAAAGAGTCGCTGCTGCTCGCGCCAACGACAACCGGATACGGCAACCTTGCCTTTGATTACATTGCGCTTGGACCGGTTGGACGATGCGGAGAACGTTTCGCGACAGGCCCAGGCGAAGGGTTTTGACGGGCTCTACATTCGGGAGAACCTCTATCTCCTGGCATTCCGGCGAGGTGACAGTAAGGGGCTGGAGCAACAACTCGCCTGGGCAGCGGGGCGAGTGGGAGACGAAGATACGATGCTCTCCGGCCAGGCAGACACGGAGGCCTACTACGGGCGGCTCGCGCGGGCGCGGGATTATTCGCGACGGGCGTCGGAGTCCGCAGTGCGCGCGGGCTCGAAGGAGACGGCGGCGCTATGGCAGGCGAGTGCAGGGTTGCGGGAAGCTGAGTTTGGCAACACAACCGCTAGCGAGGCAAAACGCAGATGCGGCGCTATCACTTCAGTCGGGAAGCGCCGTCAAGTTGCTGGCAGCGCTAACTCTGGCACGCGCGGGGGACACGGCCAAAGCGAAGAGGCTTGTGGACGAACTGGAGAGAGAGAGAACCGCCTCTACGGATACGATGCTGAAACTCTACAGCCTGCCGTCCATTCAAGGTGCGATTGAGATCAGCAAGAACAATCCCTCGCAGGGAATACTGGATCTGGAACCGGCTGCGCCGTATGAACTGGGCGGGCCACTAGCGTTTCCCTACCTCTACCCTGTATGGGTGAGGGGGCATGCGTATATGGCGGCACATGACGGGGTAGCCGCTGCCGCGGAGTTTCAGAAGTTGATCGATCACCCGGGTATTGTCATTAATCAGCCGATCGGGTCACTCGCGCATCTTGAGTTGGGCAGGGCATATGCCCTATCGGGTGACAACGTCAAAGCGCGTGCTTCCTATCAGAACTTCCTCGCACTCTGGAAAGACGCCGACCCCGACGTCCCCATCCTCATCGCCGCTAAGTCGGAATACGCGAAGCTGCAATGATCCAAGAAAAAATGTCTGGAATGTTCGGGACGTAGGGCCAATCTAAAACTTGGATGCCCATCTTTGCGCGGTTTCATCGCGCTACGGTGGGTCAATCCCACTCTTCGATGTCCTCGCCAGCCACGACGGGTGGCCCAAATCTAAATTTTGGGTGCCCCATCTTCGCGCAGTCTGATCGCGCTAAGGTGGGCCTTCTCTCGGAAGGAATCCATCTACCTCAGTCATCTCGAGCAACTGAAGCACGCGTGCACATTCACGTCCAGACGTTCCGCTCAGCATTAAATCAGAAGCACGTTTAGATTTATTTAGATTAATCGACGCTCAGGGAGTACTCTTGCCGGCTAAGAGGAAGGTGACAAATGAAGAGCATCGTTTTGTCATGCGCAATACTCGTGAGCGCGGCCATGAATGCATTCGGCCAGAACGCACAGGTGTGCCAAGGCCAGTATTTTCCGATCGGCAAGGGCAATCCCCCCAGTTGCTGTCAGCAAGGCAACCTGACATATATCAAGTAATACCCAAACCCGCGCTGGGGGTAAATCCGCTCGCAGCCGATGTTCTGGGCCACCGCCAGATAGGCGCCCCTTGTACTTTGGAAAATGACCGTGCCAATTGCGTCGACAAGGAGTGCCACTACGGCCCGTGCGGGGTCTATGTCGCAAACCCGTGGCAGGGCATAGGCGCGGTAGTGTTCTACTCGAAGAACCACCCACAAGAGTGTGGCTACCAGGTTATGGGTGCGGGCCATCATATAGTTATTGACTTTGCCACAGACGAACCATATGCCGGTCAACCTACGTACCCTCCTGTGATCTCGAGCTGCCCCTTTACGAGGTGCCTGGGTCGCGGAAGGCCCGCAGTCGCCTTCAGTATCATCGTTGTTGCGACTGCTAAAGCCACGGGCCAAACGGCGATAAGCCCTGACAACATTACTCTGACCGGAGCAGCCACCGCCACAGTGGAACACGAGGAGGGGCACCTCACAGTCACTGCTGTGCCAACGACCGTATACACCTGGGTGAGGTTCGCCGGAGCGTGCACCAATGCCGGGGCCGTTGCCCAAACGATCACGTGCAACATACCCTTCGCCGCCCCAAACCCCGAGGTAGTCGTAACTTACCAGTTGTGCTCGGGCATCCACTGTCACGCCGGCACCGTTGGCTCTGAGGTGAAGTGAGATTGGGCACGTGGATCTTCACCCCGAATCCGGGCGGGGGCGGGTGACCCCAGGTCTAGATTTAGGTGGACGGGTGGCCCAGGTCTGAAATTTGGGTGCCCCATCTTCGTGCAGTCTCATCGCGCTAAGGTGGGCATTCGAGCGAAGCTCGAACCGTCTTGCTCCAGTTGTGAGCGAGCGGCCAGGCCCCTTCCGCAATCCGAAAATCCCTCACCATCTCAGGCCCAAGCACAGCCAGCGCCTTCTTGTAATCGGCACTCTCGTACGCCGCCAAAGCGCTCTCGTAGCTATCGAACTCGACCACCACCGTCGTCTGCTTCAACCCCGCTTCAAGGGCCGTAACCGCACTCCCCGGTGACACCAGAAGACGCGCCCCAAACGGACGAAGCGCCGCGCCGGCCAGCGCAACATAGCGGCCCATCATCGCCTCGTCGCCGACCGTCCGGTACGCCACCACCCAATAACCCTTCTTCATATCGTTCCCTCTCTCGAGTGCCTTCAGCCGACGACTGTTAAATTCTTGCGAGCAACAAAACAATTGTAGTGTTCCCGCAGTAGAATCGATGACCTCGATATATCTTCCAGGCAATCCTGAAGAAGATCGATATCTTCCGTCGCTACTTATCGAGCAATAGCGATTCAGAGCGAATCGGTGCCGTCGTCATTTCGATCGCGGACCACCACCCGCAGCGGGTCTCGCGTACTCCGAAAGGAAATCGATATGAAGCATACGACCAGGCTGTTAATAGCTGCCCTTGCGATGCGAGCGTCAGTTGTATCCCCTTAACCGCCCAGGAGGAGTTCACCTACAACGGTGATACCGGCCCAGGGTATTGGTCGGATCTCGAAAGTGACTTTTCGGCTTGTGCCGCATCGCCTTCGGGACACCAGTCTCCTATCGATATCGACGCTGTGATTGAAGACTCGCGGCTCGACACTCTCGAACCTCCTCTTGAGTGAAATGCCATTTACTCTGATCAACAACGGTCATACGATCATGGCGACACCGAAGTTTGGGGGAACGCTGAGGCTCGATGGCGACACCTACACTCTTGCCCAGTTTCACTTCCACACGCTCTCCGAACATACCTTAGAAGGAAATCGTGGCGTGATGGAGCTTCACGCAGTATTCACCGATGCAAACGGTGACAATGCGGTCGTTGGAATGTTGTATAAGATCGGCAGGCCAAACCTGTTCGTACAGCAGTTGATCGCCGCAGGGTTACCGAAGCTAACCACCTCCGCACCTGTAACAATCAACAGACTCAGTCTCGGCGACGCTTTCACCGACACCTCACGCTATTACACCTATGCGGGCTCCCTTACGACACCGCCATGCTCCGAGAACGTGAGATGGGTTGTTTTGAAGCAGTGGGCCGAGTTGTCGCCAGAACAGTTCGAAGCTTTTCGGACGATTCTCGGCGACGATTTTCGTCCACTTCAAAAACGCAACCAGCGGCTGGTGCTTGCCACGGCAAGGTAAGCCGCGCTTTATAGCAGAACAGGAACAGCCGCCAGCAGTCGGAAGCAAGTGCCGGGTGCCCCATTCATGCAGTTTCATCGCATGAATGGGCATTCGAGCTTCCAACTCGAACCGTCTTCGCTCCAGTCTTGTACTTGACACAAACCACCCCCGAGAAACCACCCGGGCCTCAAGAGGCCGCGCCGGGCCCATACCCGAAGTCCAAGCTTAACCCATCTCGTTCGAAGACTTTGCACACTTTTTGACGGAGAGGGGGTACCTTGCAAGGTGGGGTATGATCATCTCAATAACTTGCCGGCGAGCCAGTAATCAACACTGAACTTTCCCGGGCCAGAGCAGATCAGCCATATGAAGAAGAGCACGTAGAGGACCTCCGGGAGGTAGAGGAGATCGTCGAGCCAGCTAAGAGGCGAAAGTCCCTTGGGCAGGGTGGAAAGCGCGCTGGTCAGGGTGGCGACAGTCATATCGATCAATAAAGCCACGGAGGCCGGGGTCGAAAGAAACCCGACGGCCAGCAAGGACCCGCAAACGAACTCGACACCCGACACGAAATAAGCCGTCTGGTGGGGAAACGGGACGTTGGCCTTAACGAGCGTGTCGTAAACAGGTTTTGTGCCTCCGGCGACAAACAATTTGTTTGCCCCGGAGATGGCGAAGAACAGCCCGATCGAAACGCGCACGAGCAGAATGGCATATTGTTCCAAATTACTGCTGCCCAGCAGCGCAAACTGAACCAACCGTTTCCAATCCATCTAGTGTTCCTCCATCGCGAATTCTCGCGCCTCGAGATTATGTGTCCATGCGTTCGACCCATTGAGCGCGGAATGCGGGGGCCGGGAATGGGTCCGCAAAGTACTGTGTCTCCCGCGCGACCTTGTCGCCCCTGAACTCCATGATGCTCACGGTGTAGGAGGGCTTGCTGTCATATGTCAGGATGAATTCTGTGACCCAAAGATCACCGCGGCCAATGATGCGTAGGACAGAAAACCGCTTGTTGCTCGGCTGACCGGCGCGCTGGTTCTGTATGTTGGATCGACCGCGGGTGCGCTCGCCTGATTGCGGGTATTCAAGCACCGCGTCCTCGTGATAGATACGGTGCTCCGTTTCAAAATCGTTGGCATCGGACGCCGCCCAATGCTGATCGAGTGCCGCACGGACCACTTGATCTCGCACTTCGGAGTCCTGCTCCATCTCTTGTTGATCGGTCATCTTGCGCCCTCAATTTGATAAGAAGCTAAATGCTTAGCGAATCGGAGTGTTCGACTCGCCAAGTCGCGCTGTTTCTTCGATCTTCGCAGAGTCTACACTGCGTCGAAGCGTCTCCACTCAAGTTGAGAGCGAGTGGCTAAACCCGCTCAGCAATCCGAAGTGCCCTCTCGACGTCCGGAGCACGAGCGCAGCCAACGCCTTGTTATATAGCGGAGAGAGTCTACGGCAGATGCAGCGTTTTCCAGGTGAAGTCGTAACGGAAGCCGAGGGCCGCTGCGTTGTTACCTCCCATTCCTGTCGCGTCGATGGTGTCTCCCAGCCTTGATTCGATAAATGCGTAGCCGGATGGCGAGATGTGCCATTCGGCGCCGAGGACTGCATATCTTGTTTTGAAGCCTGGGTTGATGAGGGGACTCAGGTCGAAGGGAATGTAGTCCTCAAAGCCAAGTACAGCTGCAAACTTTCCGAACCAGACCCTGGAATACAGCTCTACTCCGTTGGCGGAAAATCCGACGGCTATGTCGGACGGTTCACCTGCGGGGTCTGGAATGAACGCCAGGTCGCCTCTGTTCTGATGGATGTAGACTGCGCCCCATTCAACGTCGCGCCATTTGCCCTTACCTCCAAAGGCCCAGTAATCCGTGCCGCCATGGAGTGCCGTATTTACAAGAAATTGGTCGAAATAGGTCTTGTTGTAGGCGCCCCCAATGGTTAATCCGGGAAGCGCTTTCGCTTGCAAAGAGAAGCCGAACCCGTTGATGGCCTGCGCAGTATCTGAGGTACGCAACTGCCCCTGGGCTCCGAAGTCGAAGATCTTGGCGAAATTGAGGTGATAGAGAATCGTCTGGTCGGCACGGCCGGTACCTGATTGACCGCCGTCAGTGCCGGCAACATAGGTAGCGGTGGAGATGCCTCCGAAGACGTTGAAGCCGGTCCGTTGTGTAGCTCGTTACGTCGTAGTGGGTGGAAAGCTGCTTGCCAAAAGTGAGACGCCCGAATTTGCCGGTATCGACACCGAAGAATCCAAGGCGAGCACCGAAGACGGGTTCAGTCACCTGCTGCACCTCGCCGAAGCCGGACGACGTGGTTGCACCGGCGTTCAGCGTGGTTTCGCTCTGAACGAGGTCCACTCCCCATTCGGTGGTGCCAATTACCCTGATTGCTCCAATGGTCGCGAAGTTGATCCCGACGCGAGTGGCGTCGTCTTGTACTTCCGCTGCTCCGTTGGCTGGAATGGAAATGATGGTGCGAAGACTTCCATAGGGCTGGAAGCCGCCGGTATAGTCCTTCGCAGGGTTCGTCCCGGTCGTAGCGGTCTCCATCACGGATGTTTCGTCTATGGATTTAGCCAGGGACGCACCGAGGGCCGTCGTTGCAGTGGCGCGCGAACTACTTCCAGTCCCGAAGTCACCTCCGCAACCTTCGGACACCCAAACCCCCTGGTCGTCATAGCCCCAGTTTCTACCCAGGAGGCAGGCGGCCTCACCTGTTGATCGCAACATCACGATGCCCGCGCGAGTGTCGGCCGGGCATTGTTGTCGTTCCCTGCCTTTGGAGACGCAGCTTACGACGGATGACACCGAGGTTTGCCCAACGCTTTGTTGAAGACTTAGACCTGCAACCCAGCCCAGGGCGATGGCTGCAAACACAACTTGGCTTCTTCGTTTCATGATCCTCCTTTCAGGGGCTGGAGCCGTCTTCATCCGACAGGCACCTGCGGTTTTCCAGGAAGGGGGGCGATCGCCATGCTGCGGCTATATCTGGGGATATGTCTTCAAGGGACAGCACTCACATCTTCCTCGTGAGTGAAATCCAAGGGTCTCAACGCACTTCTGTTCGCAACTACTCTTTAGGCCAAAACATGGTTCTGCTGAAGCCTTCCCTTAATAACCTGAGGTACGGAGCCCGCTGTACGCTACGTTTTATGCTGCCTCTAACTGGTTGTCTACTAGCAGAACTAACGGTGTCAGCGGTACAGGCGCGGTGGCCCAGAATCTAAAACTTGGGTGACGGATGGCCCAGGCCTGGGTCTTGGGTGCCCCATCTTCGCGTTAAGCTGGGCATTCGAGCGAAGCTCGAACCGCCTTCGCTTCAGTTGTGAGCGAGCGGCTAAACCCCCTCAGCAATCCGAAAGTCCCTCTCCACACCCGAACCAAGCGCAGCCAACGCCTTCTTATGATCGTCACTCTCATATGCCGCCAGAGCGATCTCGTAGCTATGGAACTCAACGACGATCGTCATCTGCTGCAACCCAGCACCCTCAGCCGTAACCACGCTCGTCGGCGACACCAGCAAGCGTGCCCCAAACTTCTCCAGCACCGGTACAAGCAGCGCAGCGTAGTTTTTCACTGTCGCCTGGTCAAGAGACCTTCCGGTACGCCACCACCCAATAACCCTTATTCATATTATTCCCCCATCTCGATTGCCTTCTACCGTGCCTTCAACTGTAGAACAGTGGATGCGCCGAACGATACCACGGCTCAGCCTCTGTCAATGCACCCGCCGCAAAAACGCTCCCAGCCCCACCACCGTCGCATCTAATCATGCAGGAGGGCCCATCCATGCGTCACGCATTCTCCACGTCCTTCATCGCGTTCCTTACGTTGGCCTTCGCCGTCGGGAGCCAGAGCGTTCGCGCCCAGACCCCCCAGACCAACCGCGTCGCCCCAAAACCCCGCCCACACGCAGACCCAGCCTCAACCCCGCAGCCCCGGCGGTGACGTCGGCAGCGGAGCCGGCGACATCGGCAAGGGCACAGGAAAAGGAGCCGGAGCGGCAGCCGAGGGCATCGGCAAAGGCGCCGGTGATCTCGTTACCCTCCATCCCGCCGGGGCCGCGGAAAACGTCGGCAAAGGCGCAGGCGTCGCCGGCAAGGACGTCGGCGTTGGTGCCGCTAAGGGCACAGGAAAAGTCGCCAAGGGCACAGGTCGCGGCATCGGCAAACTCTTTCACCATGGCCATCACGAGGAGACGCCCCGGGCTTCATCCGATCCACAAAACTAAAGGGACGGGTGGCCCAGGTATATACGCCAACCCCGAACTCGGCTTCCTCGGAGGCTTCTCCTCCCTCTATTGGCCCGGCATCATAGTCACCCAATACTGGCGCAGCTTCGACCACCTCGTCGGCTACGCTCAGTCCCGCAACGCCGCACACCTCCCCGCCTGGAAGGCCTTCAACCAGAGAGTCGGCGAGGACGGCACCGTCGGCATCTGGCACGAGACCTACCAGGTCGCGGCCGGACAGTACGAGGCCATCCACGTCAACATGCCCCGCTTCGGCCTCGCCCTCGCCGGCACTCACGAACCCGCCGTCGGACACTTCCGCGATGCTCGCTCCCGCATGCAACCGTGATGCGCGCAGTTTCATCGCGCTGAGGTGGGCCAGCCGCGATAAGGCGTTAACCACGTTCCCATCTCTAATCTAGTGACTCACGGGAGCCGCATTGGTGTTCGAATCAGACGTGCACTGTGCAGGAGACAACGAGGGAACAGGGTTTTGCGCGTGACTTACCGTCATGGCGTTGATCTGCTTCTTGTCGAGTTCCGCAACAACGAACCTCGAGGTTGCCAGGAGCCATCGTCTCCCCCTTTTCCACCATTAGGGGACGGAATGTTCTTCAGCCAAACGGCAACCAACGTATCGGTCTCGTGCAAGACCGGCAGAGGCTCGGTAATATTTTGTTGATGAGAAGGTAAAAAAGGAATTCCAAGCTGTTGCAATGGGCATCGGTCCTCTTCCGCGATGGCGAGGCTCTCGTAGTAAGGTTGCCCTCCTCCGAATTCCTGCGGTATCGCTGGATAGAAGGTGCCCGTAAAAACATAGATGTACCCGATCGTGGACATCACGACTAAACCGATTGCAACAATGAAATAGAACCATTTGAAACTGATCTGCAGGGTAGGGTTCTCTGACCGGGCCTGGTCAAGTAGTCGCGTGGCTACGTATGCAGACGCTACTGCCAGGAAAACAGGAACATAGACAGCCAAAGCAATCATCAGTGCCGCCAGGGGTCGAGTGGAGAAGCCCTCCTGCTTCATAAAGGGCCACTTCCTAATCAACTCCCATATCCACCAGGCCGTAATCTGACCTAACCCGGGCTGCATCTGCCCGGATGGTTGCTTTTGAACACACAGCCAAGCAGAGGCAAGAATAAGAAGAAACAAAAAGAAGAATACTGAGAGAAGTGTATGTGTCAGAGAAGACCGTGTTCGCAGTACCTGGCCATGGCTGCTTGCAATCGACCACGCGAGGAAGAAAAGGGGAAAGGCCAACACCAGGAAGGTGAAAAGCACAAGGATGCCGGTGAGAAGCAGTTTTGGCTTGGCGAATGAAAAGTCCACAATCCCAAGTTCGTGCAGATACGAGTTGATCGCGACCACTCCTACTACGTAAGCGAAAGCTGCCACGGCGGAGACAAGCGTGGTCAGCCTGCCTGGGTCAAACGAATTTTTCCTAGCGTTTGGTTCAGTTGTTTCGCTAGTCGGCGCCATCAAGTCACCTTGGGAAGTTCAACTAGAGACCGTTTCTATGCAGGTTAGGCTGCGGCTCGAGAAGATAGATACGAGCTATTGTCATTTAGGCACACGTAACGGCATTTTGCGAAGGGGTGGGAAAAAATTGAACGGGTGTCACTTGACAAAGCGAACCTGGAAATCAACGGGCCGACGGCCCGCTACCCACGAAAAGTGACCCGAAGTCTAATCCTAACCCTTTTATTGATAAGACTTTGCACGCTTTTGACCGGGCGGGGGTGGTGCTGCCGCCGATCTCCACCACACCCGCGCCTGTGCTAGATTTCTAGCTTAGTAAGCCCCATCAACACGAGGCCCCGGGTAACGACCTGAAGTTCGGTTAGGAGGTCTCATGAAACGACTCACCTCTCTTCTTGCGGCTGTCTTCCTTCTACTCGCCTCAACAGCGTGGAGCCAGCAGCTCGGCAAAAGAATCACCAACAAAGACGTCATCGACATGGTGGGCATCGGCCTCTCCGACGACATTATCATCGCGAAGATCCGCGGCGCCGCTGCTGGAGGGACCCTGCAGTTCGACACCAGCGTCGATGGCCTGAAGGAACTCAAGGCCGCCAAGGTCTCCGATGAAGTCATCAAGGTGATGATTAATCCCGCGCCGCCCGCTGCCCAGGTCGTAGTCGCCGCCACCCCAATCTCAAACGACCCTAACCTCCCGCCCCCGGAGGTCGGCGTCTACTGGAAGAACGGCAACGCCTTCGTCCTTATCGAGGGGCAGGCAATCAGCCAGGCCAAGGTCGGGGGCAAGGCAGGCAGCATGTTCACCTACGGCCTGCGAAACGAACACTGGGACGCATATCTCGACGGTCCGCAATCGAAGAACGTTATCAATGACCGTCAGCCTGTCTTCTACCTCTACGTCCCCGACGGCGCGAGCGCATCGGACTTCGCGCTGATCACTCTCGAGAAGAAAAATAACCGGAGGGAGTTCCAGATAGGAAGCTTCGGCGGCATCACGGGCGGCAAATCCGGCGTCAAGCGCGACAAGGAGGTCGCCTTCACTGCGGAGCACGCAGGAATCAGGACCTACAAGATTAAGGTGAACGCAGCGATGCCGCCGGGCGAATACGCCTTCTTCATGGGCATCGGTCAGCAAGCAACCATGGCCGGCGGCCAAACTGGAGGTGCCAGGTCAGGAGGCGCCGCCGCCGGACGCGTCTACGACTTCAGAATTCCTGACTGAGTCGCGCAACTACCTTCCGCTGCGGGTCGGGTACCTTCGTTGCCCTGGACGAGAAGGAAGGCAGGCACCTCATGAACGTTTCACCGCAAAGTACATCTACCGCAAAGCCTTAGATCAAAAAACTCTCATACCCTCACTTACTGACTACCAGCAGAGCCACGCCATGTTTTGGGATCCTCGACGTAAATACGCCCGAGCGATGCCCCATGTCCTTCTGCTTCCAAACGTCTCGCACACTACCCCCACTCTTAAATCCGATCTCACTCAGATCGACAGACACGTCCCGCGTGCTCCAACTGCGGTTAAAGAGTCCCACCGCTACACGCCCTCCATTCAGCGGCTTCGTCCAAACGTCCAGATCTCCGCTCTGATACAAACGATCTCCCTGTCTCCCCATCGCGTCCTGATCGATCGCGATGGCGTCCTTGTTCATCAGTATGTTCTTGTCCGCCTCCGTCATCTTGGCAAGGTCGTTCCCCGCCAGCAACGGCGCGGCCAGCAGCACCCACAGACTCATGTGCGTCTTGTACTCGTCCTCGGTCATCCTGCCGTTGCCGATCTCCAGCATGTCCGGATCGTTCCAATGCCCCGGCCCCGCATACTTCGCGAGTCCTGCCTGGCTGAATCCAATCGCAATCATCCGCCCATACGAGTCGTCGATATCGTCCGTCGTTCGCCACATATTCGCACCCAGTCCCGGCCCCCACTTCCACGGCTGGTCAACCCCATACTGGCATAGGCTGTAGACAATCGGCCGCCCCGTGGCCTTCAGCGCCTCGCCCATCTTCCGATAAGCCGCAATCATCAAGTCTTTCGCAGCATCCGGATCGTTCGGACGCTCTATCTCTGCTTTATGCATGTTGTCCTGAAACGAGCACAGATCGTATTTCAAATAATCCACGCCCCACTCCGCATACGACTTCGCGTCCTGTGCCTCATGTCCCAGGCTCCCCTCGTACCCCGCACAAGTCTTCGCTCCCGGCGAAGAATAAATCCCAAACTTCAACCCCTTCGAGTGGATGTAGTCGCCCAGCGCCTTCATGTCCGGAAACTTTTCGTTTGTATGCAACACACCGTTGGCGTCCCGCTTACCCTCCCACGTGTCGTCCACGTTCACATACACATAGCCCGCATCACGCATCCCCGTGCTCACCAGAGAATCCGCCGCCGAGCGCACGTCCGCCTCGGTCACATGCCCGGCAAAGTGGTTCCAGCTATTCCACCCCATGGGCGGAGTGGCTGCGACCTTCGTCTGACCAAATAAGGGAAGGGAAGTGAGCGCAACAGCAAACGAGAGTGTAGCAAACAGACGCATCAAAGAAGCTCCTTGAAAAAACCAATTTTGCAAAGCGTGTCCTAGCATACAAGCTCAGACCAACCTGGTGTCTCGATCATGGCGTGGAGCTAAGACGGATGTAGTACGTCTTACCGTTCAAATTGATCGGAATCGAATAATCGCTTCCCGTCCTGGAGGAAGAGGGAGTTTGCCGCAATGCCAGACTCCTGAAGAGAGCGTTCCCATCGACGTCAACGGAGCTTCCATTGCTGTTGTAGGCGAAATATCCTGTCGCTCCATCGTTGATCCTGCAACCCCGGAAGTTACAACGTCTATTCAAAATACTCTTGATATTTCCGTAAGCCTGCCAGTAAGGAAGCGATTCAACCGTCAAAACGGCATTTTCACCACCACCATTCCAATTAATGGCGGAAGTAACTGGATGATTGGCGGTCATGAACAATCCCTGCACCAGGAATTGGGGGTTTGAGTCATTGTTAACATAAAACATGTCCGAATCGGCCCCTGTTTTCTCCTGAATCAGCGCCCATCCGCCAATGATACTGACGTTGGGTTGAAATGTTCCGGCTATGGTCAGGATGCGACCCGAGGGCTGCTCGAAGTGTTCTCCAACAAAGATGGCCGATGTGACGGTACCGCAGTATCGTTGTAGTCACAACGGCAATGAGAGAAATAGAAATCGGCATAACCCGTAAGGTCCAGGGCCATGTGATTGTTCTGAGTCGACGTGCTGATGACGTTGATGGATTCCCCGGAGTTGTTTAGCCCACTGGGATAATAAAGTCCTGTCCCGTTGTTGCTGATGAGCGATTCGAGAATCGTCATGCTCCAGACGTTATTTCCCCACGCAATCCCCGTACCCCAGCCAGAGACACGCGCACGATTCAGGTTTTGGTGGTCTCCCCATCCATGAGGATCGCTCTTCGGGTCCCCTCCGATATAAATAGCGGTCCCCTTAGATATGTCCCTTCCCGGCCCCTGGATCGTAAGATCAGCGACCTCGCCTTCGCTGTAGTGGTTATCTCCTCCATCGTCTCCAATCAAGATCCCGGTTCCGGTCGTTGCCTTCCAGATCAGGACCGTGCCGTAAGCGGATTGCCCCCGTAGGATGACGCATCGCGGCTTACGAAGCGTAGTCGAGACCGTATAAGTGCCCTTTGGCACCAGTACCTCGCCACAGCCAACAGCAGCGATGGCATTGTTGACCTGCGCTCCCATGTCCGGGCCTGGATACGTGGCAGCATTCACCGTGGAGTTAGCTATCTGCGTGTTCACCGCGCCATTCTGGACGACGGCGGCCCCCGACGGTGGGGCTGTACGAGTTGGCTCCTGAGCGTGGAGGGGTAGTAAGGCAAGTAGGACTACGAATGATCGTCTCATCGGATCGGAACCTCCGAAAATTCTGATTGTCGCGGTCGCATTATCGCGCCAAGGCGGACTTCGCGCTATGCACTGTTCGCTAAATCAAATAAGAAGGCCCCGCAATCGCGGGGCCTCTCCCAATAAAAAATCTTATCCTAGGAGGCGCGCTTCCTCAGGCCCGCTGCAGCCTGCCTCTCGTCCTCCCGGCTCTTCTGCGCCGAATACTTCTCCTTGGCAGACTTGGGCTTCTTCCCTTTTTCCGGCTCTTCCGAACTCTGCAGAAGAATTGGCTGCGCGGCCTCGGTAATCTTCGCTGCGGCGGACAACTCTTCGTTCAGGTTTTCCGTCAACAGATCCATCACGTCCTGCATCCCCAGCGTCTTGGCCATGGAAATCGTAGCCTGATAGGCCGCTATCTCATAGTGCTCGGTCCGCAGCGCCGCACCGATCAGGCCGGAATCAAACGACGCTCCCTCCTCGTCCTTCTCCAGCGCACTCTTACCCTCTTTGACGATGCCTTCCATTCCGTCGCAGTGTTCTCCAGTCGGCTTCTCGTCCAGATGCGCGAAAACGTCCTGCAATCGTTCCACCTGTCCCTTGGTCTCCTCAAGATGCGCAGCAAAAAGTTCCTTCAGTTTCGCGTCCTTCGCACCCTTTGCGAGTTTAGGGAGTGCCTTCACCAACTGGTTCTCGGCACTGTAAACATCGCGCAACTCGTCCAGCAAAACGTCCCTAAGCGGCATATCCAATTCTCCTGTGTCGATCTATGATCCCCCGGCCACGTCGCCACTTTGCGAATCACCTAGTGAGAGACAAACCAGCCAAAAGAAGTTGGCCACTCACCAGCGGTTTCCTCCCTCGAAATGCCCCGTGGTGGTCTCCCCCCCGGAGGTGTTACTCGTCGGAATAGAACAAGAGTCTGGAACCAGGGGACGGAGTCGACCGACTGCGTCTTTCACAACGCCTTTGGCAACACCCACATCGCTATCGACGACCTCGTCGCCGAGGGGGATAAGATCGCGGTCCGCCTGATTATGTCCAAGGCAGGGCGCAATAAATCTCTCGTGACCCTGCCGTTCGAAAACTAGCTTCCGCCAGCTCCGAACATCTGCAGCAACGCCTCCGATGCCTCATGCGCGTCGCGGCCCCTGAAGTCCGGATCGAGCTTCAGCGCGGTCGCATTCGGCGCTAACGCCTTTAGCGAGCTCAAGATCGTGTCCGACGGGAGTTGTAGCGTGCCCGGACCGACAAGGATGTAGTCCACGGTATCTACCTGCAGCAGGATCTTCGCATCACGAAACGAGCAAGTTGATCTCACATCGTATCCATGCTGCACCAGCACCGTCCGCACAAACACGCAAAGGCTCGCCGACTCATCAACCAGCAGCACCCGTGGCCCACGCCGCTCCTGTGCCCCCTCTCCGCCCCCTTGCCTCAGAAAAGAAAGGATCGCCTCCTCTTCCGTTGGAAAACACTGCAGCAAGGTCGAAAGCTTCGTCATATTCAGCAGCGACACAACGAATGTCGGCGCGGTGGCCAGGCGAAGCCCGCCCCCGCGTTTGTCCAGGCGTTCGGCATACCGCACCAGCAACCCCAACCCGATACTGTCCAGACGTTCGACTTCACTCAGGTCTAACACCTGCCGAGTAAATTCACGCGCGCCCACCTCGAGCGCAGCCTCCAGCACCTTCACCTCGTCGCCCAGAACAATGCGGCCCTTGCACTGAATGATGTAGACGTTCCCCACAAAGCGCGACTTCAAGATTAGCGGCATAACATCCTCGTTGAACTGACTTCGAGTTGCGGTATCATCCATAATCGCATCAGAACCCTTCCAGCGACCGAACCAAAACGAAACAAATCCAAATGACAAATCGTCAGAAAGCGGAGGGCCGGATCCGGCGAGTGTTCGCCATCTTGGGAACTGCAGCTTTTCTTGTACTCGCCCCCGGCACCGTCGCCGGGCTTGTCCCCTGGTGGATCTCCCGCTGGCGTCTCCGTCCGCCGTTCCTGGGTTTCACGCCCTTTCGAGCCATTGGCGTCCTCCTGATGGCCGCCGGCCTCGCAGTATTGCTCGAATCCTTCACCCGTTTCGCCCTGCAAGGCGTCGGTACCCCGGCCCCCGTCTTTCCCACGCGACACCTTGTCGTCCGGGGCGCCTACCGTTACGTCCGAAACCCTATGTACGTAGCAGTCACGTCATTGGTTCTCGGACAGGCCCTTCTGTTGGGCGATACCCACCTCCTCGTCTACGCGGTATTTCCCTGGCTGGCAGCGCACATCTTCGTCCTCACCTACGAAGAACCCACTCTCCGAAGGGCAACCTTCGGCGCCGAGTACGAAACCTATTGCGCTCATGTTCCCCGCTGGATTCCACGCCTCAGCCCATGGCGCAACACCAGGCAGGAAGGTCCGGACTAGCTCGCTAGTCTTGCCCGTCGTTGCTCGACCTTCATGCCTTTCTAGGACATTTACCAGTGTCCACGCCACGGCCGCGGGATTAAACTCACAAGCAGGCCCCGTCCAGCTTGAGCGAGGGAAGATCATGGAAAAGCGCACCGCAATTAAGGTCACCACGTTCATCGCTCTATTGATGGCCGCCTTTGCCCAGACCAGCCAGCCCGCCATCGGTCAAACCATGAAGCTCCAGGGAGTCATCGACGGCCGCAGTGGGGCGACTATGTCTCTCCAGATCGTCGGCTCTCCCGACGCCAAGGTTCTCCTCACTGACACTACCGAAGTTGGCGAGATCGAAGGAGTCTTTCACGGACGCACCAAGCAGATGCCCATGACCGCACTCATCCCCGGCCTGCCCGTTGATGTCAGCGGCACCTACAACACCCAGAACCAGCTCGTTGCCGACAGCGTCAAATTCAAGGGCTCCGACCTTAAGACCGCCATGGACGCACAAGCCGGCCTCCAGCCCACCGAGCAGAAGGTGGCAGCCACCACCGCGGCGATCCAGCAGACCGACGAACAGCTCGCTCAGCAGAGGGCCGCGCTGGAGGCGCAGGAAGCCGAACTCACCGAAGAGCAGCAGAAGATCGCTGCCAGTAAGGCAGCTATCGCCGCCGACAACAAACGCTTCGGCGAACTAGGCGACTACAACATTCTCGGCGAGACCACCGTATACTTCGGCAACGGCAAGGTTACGGTTGATCCGCAATATCAGGCCCAGCTAATCCAGCTGGCCCAAAAGGCCAAGGGGATCACCGCCTACATCCTCCAGGTACAGGGCTACGCATCCGCAATTGGTAGCGCTGCGCTGAACCAGAGACTCAGCAGCGAACGCGCCGACGCCGTCACCGCCGTCCTCGAGCAGCAAGGCGGAATCCCCCTCACCAACATGCTCGCTCCTGGAGCGATGGGGACCTCGTCCCAGGTAGACTCCGACGCCACCGCCGAAGGCCAGGCCCAGAACCGCCGCGTCGTCGTCCGCATCCTGCAGAACAAAGGCATCTCCGGCACCTAAACCACAGGCGCGCAGCAAACCTACGGAGCGGCCGCCCCTGTCGCGACCGTCCCGCGTCCCGTAAGCTCCCGAATCAGGTCTACCTCATGCTGTCGATAAGGCGTGTCGTCCTGCCTGAACACCTCGTGAAACCAGATTGTCGGCTGTATCAGCACATACGGTCTCTGCCACGAGTCCCACGGATAATACGTCTGCGTCTTCCCCGCCACCAACCCCCAGTTGATTGCCCCAACGTTATATTTCTTCGCAATCGGCAAGCTCCCGTCGAACGTGCTCCCGTTCCCCCTGGCCATATACTCCGTGCAAATAATTGGCCTTCCGAGCGCCTCCAGCGACACGATCCTTGCCTCAAACTCCTCTGGCCAGCCGTAGTTGTGAAACGTAATTACGTCTGACTCCGCCAGTTGAATCTTCGTGGTTGCACTCTCCTTCGCCGGGTCGCTCCAGTTCCCGTCAAACACGCCACTCGTCAGCGGCTGCGTCGGATGCACTGACCGCGCCCACGCAAACGCCTGTGGCAGCAGTTCGTTCACTCGCTTGATCTTTATTGGCTCGTCCTGCACCGTATCGCCGCCCCTGCCTGAGGGCTCGTTCCAGATGTCCCATCCCAGCACGCGATCGTCCTTCGCAAACGCCCCCACCACGCCCTTCACATAGGCCTCCAGCTGCGGCTCGACGCTCTTGTCCATCAACCGTTGCTTCCCCGGGCTCTGCACCCAACCCGAGTTATGGATCCCCGGAATCGGCGGATGCTGCGGCCCCAGGTGCGGGTCCGTCTCCCAGCAGGAATCGAACAGCACCAGCAGCGGCCGGATGTGGTGCTTCGCCGCGATCCCCAAGAACGTATCCAGTCTGTGCGTGAACCCCTGCGGGTCCTGCTGCCAAAGCTGGTCCTGGAGAAACACCCGCATCGTATTCATCCCGATGCCTTCACCCATCCCCAGCTCTTTGTCGATCAGCGCCGGGTTGAACGTCGCCGCCTGAAACATCTCCAGCTCATTGATTGCGTCCGACGGAATGAAGTTCGCCCCCACCAGCCAAGGCTGCCTCGCATACCAATCGTTCGCCCGCTTGGCACTCCACCGCCCTGTAGCATCATTGGCGGTCTGCGCAACCATCGCAATTGGCGCGACAACAACACAAACCAACACCATCGTCAAGAGGAGAGAACGTCTCAGTACCATAATTTTCCCTTTGCTTGAAAACAGAGAACAGCGACTAAACGCAATCCTAAAACGATTGATTCAATCCTGTCCGTGGCAATTGTTTTTTTGTCATTCCGAAGGGAATCTGCTTTTCGTCTTCCGGTTGACCCAACCGCGCCAAATATACCGACCGCGGCCTTGCGAAGCAAGCCAGTCGAAATATCCGGTCCATTTTGAATCCGAGATAGTTGTGAGGTGCATGTCCGCATACAATTTGAAAACGAGGGCGGTATGGCTAAACGGAGTGTGACTAAACCGAGAGGTTATCCCGACCGCCGAGGCATGGGAGCACAGAGCGACTTCATCGCGGAACAGTTCGTACCGAATGAACAGTACAAGGCACAGCAGATGGCGATGGTCCAGAAGCTCGTCGCAGCTGGTGTGAATCCTGAACAGCTCGAAGGTATGTTCTTCGTTCCAGCGGAACGGCTTTCAGCTCAGAAGCCAAAAGGCAAGAAGCTGGAAGATTAGTAACGTGCATTCGCGGCGTGCGGCACCGTCTTCTCTCTGCAGAACTTTCGGACAAGACTGAACCCCACTATTCCACTCAGGTCAGTTCTTCTTGGTAAACATGATCGACATCCAGTGGGCCTCCGTTGATTTGTCATCCGCGATCTTCGACAGGGCCTGCGCCTCATCCGAGCACCTCTGGCCCTCCGTGTGGTCTCCTTCGTGGTGCCTGCCCGCCGCCGCGATATGCCTGGATGCCGCGTCGATATGGAGCCTGGCTGCTTCCAGGTGCGCCTGCCGTGCCATGTGGTAGAACCTCCTCCTAGCATTCAGACGCTCTCATCTCCTAATGGGATTGTCCATCCCTTTTCCGGGTATCAGGTAATCAAAATATCTTTCAACCCCCATCGGAGTATTGAGGGCTGTACAGGATCGGGGTGGGAGTCCAGCAATACCTACCATTGCGCCACCCCAGACCGCACCCCCAGAAACCCCGATCGACCTCACTTTATGAAGAAAAACCTGCACGTTATTGATTGAAATTCGCTCGCATCCTGCTACCCTAGACATACACGGCGAAATATCGCCTATACGAAAGCAGGAAGCATTATGGCAACAGGAACAGTGAAATGGTTTAACGACGCAAAAGGCTTTGGCTTCATCACCCCGGAAGACGGTGGAGAGGATCTCTTCGCGCACTACTCAGCAATCAACTCCAGCGGCTTCAAGTCTCTCCAGGAAGGCCAGCGCGTAACGTTCGACATCACCACTGGCCCCAAGGGCAAGCAGGCTGCAAACATCCAGCCAGCCTAACTCCTGCGCTGCGCTGGCAAACAGCATCGCAGCGAAGTTCCGTTCTCAAGGACTAATCACACCGACGAAGGGTTGTGAGCGACGCTTAACGCGTGCTTGCAACCCTTCGCGTATTTAACGCATACAACTATTGGGTAATACTGTACCTCTCTGGTAACTGCTAGGGTATTACTCAATGCAGTTACCGCAGGAGGCCCCAATGACGCTCCTTCAAAAGCTCTCCCTCGCCGCTACCTTTGGCTCAGCGACCTTCTCCTTCGCCGCCAGCCTCCCCAACAAAACCATCCTCCCCGACAACGTCGTCCGCTGCGAACCCAGTACTGGCTGCGTCAACAAGGTCATCGACGGCCGCAACTACAACGTCCTCACCACTCCTCGCTTCACCGTCATGGTCGCCGTCTCCCACGAAGGCAGCTATACACGCGCTGACATCAGCATTACCAACAACACCGACATGCCTCTCAGCCTGACCCCCGAAGACTTCCGCGTAGAAGTCGTCACCCCCAAGCCCAAGGTGCTACTCTACGTTCCACCTGCTAACCTGAACCTTCCGCCCATCGCACCGCCAGCGGCTGCCCCCGTCCCCAATTCTTCCGAACCCCCCACTCTTCCGACCGGTGCCAAGACATTCGCCAACTCCGCCTCGTCCAAAGCCGATGCACTCGACGTCGCCGCTCCGGCTAAGGCCTCTGAGAATCGCGACCTATCGGCGACCTCCGTGCCTCCCAGCGAAGCAACAAGCGGTCGCGTCTACTTCGAGCGCGACAAGCATGCTCACCTCGTCAATGTCGTCCTGCCCATTGCCGGGGTAGTCTTCGAATTTCCGTATGCAATGAAGAAATAGCCCAATGCAGGCAACCATTTAGCTCTCAAAAAAACACGATCTTGGTGGAGCTCGGCAACAACTCGTGGGCCCAAAATCGTGTCCTATCGGTCAGTACTTTGTACTTTTAGGAGACTGCACGATGAAGAAAATCCTCCCCACTGTCGCCTGCGCGCTCTTCCTTACGGCAGGCATTGCACAAGCCCAGGTCGTCG
Organism: uncultured Acidobacteriaceae bacterium; assembly: GCA_963774835.1. Lineage (GTDB taxonomy): Bacteria > Acidobacteriota > Terriglobia > Terriglobales > Acidobacteriaceae > Edaphobacter. The sequence goes on along the minus strand of CAVZGS010000005.1, from coordinate 304,428 downwards.
TCCGGATCGGCCCACCGGCCCGTCCTGTCGAGCACGTTCCTCCCCCACCCCACGAGCACCCCAACTGGGCCTGGCACGCCGGCTACCACCGCTGGGACGGCCGCGCCTACGTCTGGGTCCCCGGCACTTACGTCGAACCACCCCACCCCCACGCCGTCTGGGTCGACGGTCACTGGGCCCATCACGATGGCGGCTACGTCTGGGTCGAAGGCCACTGGCGCTAGCCGGAACCAAACGCTCGATACCCGGCGGGTCTTCCCAGGCCCGCCAAGGTATCATCATCGAATGACCGCTGAATCTCGCGCCAAAAACATAAAAATCCTCATCTTCGACGTGGACGGCGTACTCACCGACGGCCAGATCTTCGTCATCCCGAACGCAGCCGGTCTCGGCATCGAGGCCAAAGGCTTCGCCGCGCACGACGGCCTCGGCATCTCCCTCGGACGTCTTGGCGGCCTGCGTATCGGCATCATCACCAAGCGCAACTCCCAAACCGTAGCTATCCGCGCCAACGACCTCAAGCTCGAGTTCATCTACCAGGGCCAGTCCCACAAGATGGACGCGATCCGCGACATCCTGGCCAGGCCGGTGCCACCCTTGACCAGCTAGCCTACGTCGGCGACGACATCATTGACCTCCCCGTCATGCGTCAGTGCGGCCTCGCCATCGCCACCGTCAACGCCCGTAAAGAGGTCAAGTCCGCGGCCCACTACGTCACCCCCAACCCCGGCGGCTTCGGCGCGGGTCGCGACGCCATCGACTTCATCCTCACCGCGCAGGGCACCCTCGAGAAAGTCATCGAGCAATACCTCGACGAATCCAACGCCACAGCCGCCTCCTCCGACGTAGGCCAGGGCAACATGTAGATAATCAGCCCGGCGAACAAACAACGAACAAATCCGCGCTACAATCAGCGCATGCCGCTCGAAGTCCACGAATCTCTCGCCTGGGCCCACCCCGTAACGGCCGAGTGGTTCCTCGCCAAATTCGGCAGCCCCACCGAGCCGCAGACCCACGGGTGGCCGAGCATCCTGGCCGGCGGCGCAACTCTCATCTCAGCCCCCACCGGCTCCGGAAAGACCCTCGCAGCATTTTTAGTCTGCATCGACCGGCTCCTTCGCGCGTCTCTCTCCGGCCAACTTGCCCCCTTCACGCAAGTCGTCTACGTCAGCCCCCTCAAAGCCCTCTCCAACGACGTGCAGAAGAACCTCGACGCCCCACTGGCGGAGATCCAGCACCTAGCCATGCAGCGCGGCTATCTCTGCCCTGAGATCCGCACCGCCGTCCGCACCGGCGACACCCTCCCCAGAGAGCGTGCCGCCATGCTCCGAAACCCGCCGCACATTCTCGTCACCACGCCCGAGTCCCTCTACATTCTCCTTACCGCCGGTAAGTCCCGCGAGAATCTCCGCCGCGTCCGCACGGTCATCGTAGACGAAATCCACGCTGTAGCCGACGACAAACGCGGCGCGCATCTGGCCCTCTCGCTGGAACGCCTGGACGCCCTTGTTACCGGCGAAAACCGCCTCAGCCCCGGCCAATTCCTGACCGGCCTGGCTACGCCGCCGCAACGAATTGGCCTCTCCGCCACGCAAAACCCAATCGAACTCGTCGCCGACTTCCTCACCGGCGTCCACGAGAAGCCAGGCACCCGCAAGCCTGCGACCATCATCCAGGTAGGCCAGCGCCGCCAACTCGACATCGCCATCGAGGTCCCCAGCGACGAGCTCAGCTCCGTCACCAACTCCGGCATGTGGGAAGAGATCTTCGACAAACTCGCTGCCCACGCGCAAAACCACCGCTCCACGCTCGTCTTCGTCAACACCCGCCGCCTGGTGGAGAAGATAGCCTTCGAACTCGCCGGCCGCATCGGCCCCGAACACGTCGCTGCGCACCACGGCTCCCTCTCCCGCACCCTTCGTCTCGACGCCGAGCAACGTCTCAAGAACGGCGAAATCAAAATCCTCATAGCGACGGCATCGCTGGAGCTCGGAATAGACATCGGTGACATCGACCTCGTCTGCCAGATCAGCACGACCCGTGCCGTCGCCGTCGCTATGCAGCGAGTCGGCCGCGCGGGCCACTGGCGCGGGGCCATCCCCAAAGGCCGTTTCTTCGCCACCACCCGCGACGACCTCGTGGAGCAAGCCGCTCTCGTCCGCAAGATGCGCGCGGGCGAACTCGATCAGTTACAAATTCCTCCTCAGCCCGCCGACGTCCTCATGCAGCAGATCGTCGCCGCCTGCGGGGCCGAGCCCTGGGAAGAAGACGCCCTCTACAACACTCTCCATCGAGCCTATCCCTACCGCAACCTGACGCGAAAGCAGTTCGACGACCTCCTCAGCCTCCTCACCGAAGGCATCGAATCCACCCGTGGCCGTTACGGCGCCTACCTTCTTCGCGACGGCGTCCACGGCGTTCTTCATCCACGCCGCGGCGCGCGCATGATTGCCATCTCCAACGGCGGCGCGATCCCCGACACCTCCCTCTACAGCGTCATCCTGCAACCCGAAGGCGTCCAAATCGCCACTCTCGACGAGCACTTCGCCGTCGACTCCAGCCCCGGCGACGTCATTCTCCTTGGCACCTCCAGCTGGCGCATCCAGCGCATCGAAGCCACTGGCCGCGTCCTCGTCGAAGACGCCCATGGCGCTCCACCGACGCTGCCCTTCTGGGAGGGCGAAGCTCCGCAACGCACCGCTGTCCTCTCCGAAGGCGTCGGCGAACTCCGCGAACAGATCTCCGCCCGCACTCCAAACGTCACTCCGCATGATTTGGGAATCGCCAAGATACCGGGTGCCCCACAGCCTGCCCTGAGCCTGCCGAAGGGTCCGGATTTTCGGACGTGGGTTTCCGAAGCGCCACCAACTCAAGAGGAAATCGAACTGGCCTCCACTACAAAGTGGCTCATGGAAGGATGCGGCCTCTGCGAAAGCGGCGCCCGCCAAGTCATCGCCTACATCGTCGCCGGCCGCGCCGTCCTCGGGGCCGTCCCGTCCAAAACCACCATCATCGCGGAGCGTTTCTTCGACGATGGCGGCGGCATGCAGCTCATCCTCCATGCCCCGTTTGGCGGCCGCATCAACAAAGCCTTCGGCCTCGCCCTCCGCAAACGATTCTGCCGTGGCTTCAACTTCGAACTGCAAGCCGCCGCCACCGACAACGGCATCAACATCTCCCTCGCCGAGCAGCATAGCTTCCCCCTCAGCGACGTCTTCCAGTTCCTCACCGAGCACACCGCAAAGGAACTCCTCGAACAAGCGTCCATCGCATCGCCTATCTTCAAAAACCGCTGGCGCTGGGCCGCGGGGCGCAGCCTGCAACTCCTGCGTTTCTCAAAAGGGAAGCGCATCGCCCCGCAGATCCAGCGCACCCGCTCCGAAGACCTCATGGCCTCCGTCTTCCCTCAGGCCGCGGCCTGCTTCGAGACCATCGTCGGCGACATTCAGATCCCAGACCATCCGCTCGTCAACGAAGTCATGCAGGACGTCCTCCAGGAAGCGATGGCAGCCTCGAAGGTCTCATCGAGCTCCTCCGCGGCATAAAAGACGGCACCATTCGCTGCCTCGCCGTAGACACCCCGACCCCCTCCCAGTTCGCCCACGAACTCCTCAACGCCAACCCCTACGCCTACCTCGACGAAGCTGGCCTCGAAGAGCGCCGCGCCCGCGCCACCTCACTGGGCCGCAGCCTACCTGACGAACCGGGCAAAATCGACCCCGCTGCCATCGCCGCCATCCGCAAAGAGATCTGGCCTGACCTCCGCGACGAAAACGAGCTCCACGACCTCCTCCACTCCCTCATCGCTCTCCCGCTCCACGTCATTAACAGGGAAGAGGCCCGTCATTGGCCTACCTTCTACGAGCGCCTCACCCAAAAGGGCCGCGCCCGGACCCTCGACCTCAACGGCACCCCCTGCTGGGTCGCCACCGAACGCCTCCCCAACTTCGCCGCGCTCTGGATGGGGCCCCAAATTAATAACGCGGTCATCCTGAGCGGAGCGAAGGATCTCCGAATTTCGCTCGACGCACCACAAACTTCGGTGGAGCATGCAACCAATCAAGTTACAAAAGACGCCGCTTTCCAGAAATTAGTCCAAGGATGGTTACAAATAATCGGACCCACCACGGTCGCCGCCTTGGCCCAGACGCTGGATCTCGACCCGTCGGCCATATTCCAGGCCTTTCTCGCCATGGAGATGCAGGGCCTTCTCATGCGCGGCGCCTTTGAATATCCAGCCACGACAGAAGACCACGAAATCGAGTGGTGCGAACGCCGCATCCTCCAGCGCATCCACCGACGTACCGTAGCGACCCTCCGCAAGCAGATCGAACCCGTCACCCCCGCCGTTTACATGCGCTGGCTCCTCCAATGGCAGCACCTCGCCCCACAGACCCAGCTCTCCGGCGAAGAAGGCGTCCTCGAAGCCCTCCGCCAGCTCGAAGGCTTCGAAGCCCCAGCTGTCGAGTGGGAACGCACGCTTCTCCCGGCCCGCGTCGCCAACTACGACCCACGCTGGCTCGACGCCCTTTGCCTCTCCGGATCTGTAGGCTGGGGCCGCATCTCTCCCCATCCGGCCTGGTCGTTGTCCGACGAAACTGCCCGCCCGCGTCGCGTCGTCCCCACCAACGCCGCTCCCATAACCTTCTACATCCGCGAAACCGCCGACTGGCTCCCCCGCGCCCTCGCCCAGCAGTGCGTCGAAGAAGAAAAACTCGCCGCCGCTCTCAGCCCCCACGCCCTGCAACTCCGCACCCTCCTCCAGCAGCGTGGGGCCTGCTTTGCCAACGACATCCAGCGCATCGCCAACCTCACCCGTCACCAGACCCAACACGCACTCTGGGAGCTGGCCACGGCCGGCCTCGCCTCTGCTGATGGCTTCGACCAGCTCCGCGCCTGCATGGACCCTCGCCGCAAACCCTCCACCACCGAAACCCCCAACAAGCGCCCAACCCGAAGCTCCGCCGGCCGCTGGTCGCTCCTCAACGAAGCCGACCCCGCCACAAATCCAGGTGCGGTTCCGGGTGGCCACTCCTTTTCCGTTTCATCGCAAACGGTCGGACCCCTTCCACTGCCGTCAACCGAAAGCCAAAGCTGCCCCAACTCACCCAGCGAGCCATCGAGCAGGCCCGTCGTACCGACGCCGCCCTCGAATCCTTCTCCCGCCAGCTCCTCACCCGCTACGGAGTACTCTTCCGTGACCTCCTCGCCCGCGAATCCAACGCGCCGAAATGGCGCGATCTCCTCAACATTCTCCGCCGCCTCGAATCTCGAGGCGAGGTCCGCGGCGGCCGCTTCGTCTCCGGATTCAGCGGCGAACAGTTCGCCCTTCCGGAAGCCGTCGACTCCCTCCGCGCCGCCCGCACTCGCGACTGCTTCACTATCGTCCCCGTCTCCGCAGCCGACCCCATGAATCTGGCCGGCATCGTCGTCCCTGGCGACCGCGTCCCCGCCGTCCCCGGCAAACAAGTCCTCTACCGCAACGGCTCTCTTCAGTCCGAACAAGAGCCTGACATCATCTCCGCAGAAAAAATTCCAGCCTTCACCCTCCCGCAGTCCTCACTTCCAACCGCCGCACCACCAGCCCTCCGCTTGTTCTAACAACGTTTTTCGCATGCCCTTGCTTTTGCTGTTGCCTTTCTGGTCGTCATTCTCAAAGCGCAAGCGGAGGAACCTGCTCTCCATAAACCCCTCATTACATTCCGCTTACGCCATCCAAGAAGACTTTTTTGCGTTATTCGGCCCGGAAATCGCATGTCAAGTCCAAAAACCATCTAAATCATTCCCCATCAACAACATCCATGTGGCATTTTAGTTACACTCAAGCCGCTATAATTAAATTAGAAATCGAGAAAGGCCTGGTCAAAACCGGGCTTTTCCAAATTCAGAACGGCTAAGGCACCCTAACCCCTTTGTTTGGAAGATTTTGGCCGTAACCCATTTGTTATGAAGATTTTGCAGCCAAAACACCGCATTAAGCCGTTTAATATGAGGAACTTACGCGATTCGGGGGGGGGTGTACGTCTGGCAAGATCAGTCAGAAGGAGAAAAAGGAGTAAAAGCTAAGAGACGGGCTTTCACGCCGATTCGGCCATGACGAAACCAGAAAATGTCGATGAAAAACCACCTTCACAACATAAGGCGGAAACCCTCGGTGGAGAGCTTCGCCCTGAAGACTTCTACTACGAAGGCCCTTATCTCGTCTTCACGGCGGCCTACCATCTCAAGCGCGGCTACTGCTGCAACTCAGATTGTCGTCACTGCCCCTACAAATAATCAATTAGGTTTCACAGGCGGCAAAGGCGGCACCTTCTCCTGCGCGTTGTCAACCATGGCGCGCCCACTCCGCAGCGCGTTCGCGTTCTTCACCAACAGAATCACACGCGGATCTTTGCGATAGCGAGCCATGGTGGAGTCCGAGCGCATCTCCTCCAGAACGTCGAACCCGCCCTCGCTCGCCATCGTCAGGTAGTGCAGCATGTCAGCTTCGTTGCCGTTTTCCGCATACAGCTTTGCCATCTCGAAGCAGTAGCGCGCATGGTCCTCTGGCGAGAGCAAATGTGCCGTCAGGCCGCCTACTCCATCGTGGTGGGCCATATCAGGATCAATCTGCAGCGCGATCTTGAAATGCTCCCGCGCTCTCTTGTAATTCTTCTCCTCGAAGTATGCAGTCGCCAGATTTGAGTGGTAAATCGCGGACATTTTATTCAACTTGATGGCGCGATTGTAATCGGAGATGGCGGTCGCAAACCGCTTGTCCAGATACTCAACCGCTCCAAGGTTGTTCCACGCCACCGCATCTTTCTGCTTCAACTGAATCGCACGCTGGAAGTAGGCACGCGCGGCTGCCGTATGTCGAAGCTCCAACTGAGTCACGCCGATCTTGTTCATCAGCATGACTGGACTGCCTCCCTTTTTCAGCGCGTAGATGTAGTAATCCAGGGCGTCCTCGGGGAAGCGCCGCGCTCGCAGCACATCACCGACTAACTCCAGTTGTTCGGCAGTCGCAGTCGCCGGATCGGGAAGATGCGTTTTGACCGAGTCCCATTGCGGATCCTGGTGCCGCAACTCACGCATAGCGTCTGAACTCGGCGGGGCCTGTTGCACGCCATCGGGCGACTCAGCAGTCATCGGGGACGGAGCACTCAACAGACCGAAGAGGAGGAAGAAACACGCAGGACGAAGATGAGGACTCATGGACGGACCTCACGAGATTATCCCACATCATCCTCTCCGAAAATGCCACTGTCAAGGGTCGAACTGCTAGGGGGTTGGCGACACAGTTGCAGCGCTCCCAGCCACCGCCGGGGCGATTATAGGGGCCCGCCCTGGGCGCACTATCATCGCCATCCGGGGAAAGCCGAAGCTTCCGCCCGCGTCGTCGATCACGTTTATCTGGCACACATACGTCCCCGGCTTCAGCTGCGTCAGAGGCACATCGAACTGGAACGCCACCGCCCCACGCTCAGGAGTGTTGATGGCCGTTGCTTCCACCAGGGGGGTCTCGTAAACCTTTACTCCGCCACTCAGGAACTCAATACTGGTCAACACCCGCACCGGCCCCCTTCCCGGCGCGTCAGCCCCGGAGAGTTCGCAGGCTCTGGCGAGCCCTTTTGTTTCGCCGGGTCATACACCTCGTACAGAAAATAAAGATGTTCGGTCCTGCCTAAACACATGCGGCACGTTTGGCACCCACTCCACCCCGTCCCGCACGAGAGGATTCACGGTCTTCTTCGCAGTATTCGACACGCGCTGACTCGAGAGCACAATCGAACTCAGCTTCAGAGGAACCTTCTTTACGGTCCGGCACCTGCAGATCCGTTTCAAAGCTGCCCATCGCGCCTGTCTGGTTCTCCCGCACTACAAACTTCAGGTGGTACTTACCCGGAGCGAGGGTAAAGCCTGTCGAGTACTGAATGTTCTTCCGTTGCACTTGCTGAGCCGCATCGAGCGCCAGTTTCACGTTATCGCGAACATTGCCGACGATGATCCCTTGCGCGTTCTTCACCTGCCCAATGATGTCGATGTTCGCCTTGTCACGGTCGCCGTTCTTGACGATGTGGATCTGCGACCCGGGCACAATCAGCGACACCGGCACAAAGAACTTGTTGTCTTCCAACCGGAAGTACAACGCCTGCAAATAGACCGCAACATCGGTCGCTGGAAGATCGCTCCGCAACTGCTCTGTCAGCGCCTGCTCACGATCTTCTGTCTTCTGGTGTCGGAAGTCCGCCGGCGCATAGTATCCCGGACGGTAATCCATCCTGGCGTCATTGCGGTTAAGCTTCACCGTCAAATGACGATAGCTCCCGTCCCGAGCGGTATTTGTCGAATGAAACCCAAGAATGTAATAGGCCTCCGTATCGTGCTGGATCTGTTGAAATGCGGGAGCAAAGTCGTTCGAGTCAAAGAACGCCTTACCGCCCGTATCGGACGAAAGAGTTGCCAGCGTCTCCTGCGAGCCAAAGTTCGCGTTTAGATTGCTCTGCATCGCCCCACCGTTATATGCGGCAGTTCCACGAAGACTCCCTGTCGAAGCATTGCCGACCGGCGGCATCGCCTCGAGCCCGCGCGAATCGACACTATAGATGGCCATATTGGCCTTCACCGCTTCATTCGTCGCTGCCCGCATGCTCGCCTGATTTTCAATGCCTTGTCGTGTGAGTCCCCCGCTGAAGTACAACATGCTCTTCCGCTGGTCCACCCGCTCCAGGCTCTTGGCCACCGTTCGGATCGCATACAACTCCCGGTCGGTATTCAGCGCGTTATATTCGCTGTCATCTGCAGTGAAGCTCGAAGCATCGTCCGCAGTTCCGCTCGAGCTACCGCCTTCATTACCGCTCGCAAATCCCGTTCCTTCGGTCCCGTTGTATTTCCCCAAACCCTTCAGTAGCGCGGCCTTGTCCGAGGTAAAGTCCTGGTCCATGCTCAACCCCGTAGCCATGCTTACCAACGCGACCAGGTCCGCCGGCTGCATCTTCTTGTTGACATAGTCCTGCGCTGACTCGACCGCCCGGTCGATGTCCTCCGGCTGCATGCTGCTTAGGTCGAAGAACATCACAATCAGACGATCGGTCCTTCAACTCAGCGGGGTTGGTCGCAAAATCGTTGTTCAACAGGTCCGCAATTGTAGCTTTACCGGTTACAGTTGACTGTTCATGCAGTATGGCGGCTTCATCGACGTTCTGGTAATCAAAGCTGGCGATCGTCTGCGGCTTTCCATTCTCCAGAATCGTAAAGTCGCTGGCCTTTAGCCCCTTCACTACCTCACCGGTTTTCTTGTCCCGCACTACCACGTTGGTCAGCACGATATCGCTCTGTACCTTCAGGGTAAAAGTCCCGGCCGGACTCTCCTGCTGTTGGGCTACCATGGGGGTTCCCACGATCGCACCAATCGTTACAGCGGCCACCAAGCGGCGCACGAACGCAGTGATACGTTCGCCTCGTCTGCCATTCGCTCTCTTGAACCAACGCCAACCCATCATCGCCAAGACTTTCTCCACATCAAAACCCGCTAACTAATCGCTACCTTCAAAATCGATACCGCGCCAGCACCGTAAGTGTCCGCATCGGTGCTGCCCCCGTTACCTGTCCAAACGTAGGTGAGTTCAATATCGTATTAATTCCCGAGAACTGAACAATATTCAGAGCATTTGCTGCCGTCACACGCGCTTCGAACGACCGCGTTTCTCCCAGCTGCACGGTCCGCGACAACGAAACGTCCACCACTTTTGTTCCTGGGCCTTCGATTGAATTCCGCGATGCCGTCCCATACTGACCGGCGGGCGGTGTACTAAACGCCGCCGTATTGAACCAGTTACCAATTTGCTTTGCTCCGCTGATCGGCACGTTGAAGTTGCGATTCGGACGCAACGAGCTGCTCGAGCCCGACGCTGTCTCCTGTACCGTCAATTGATAGTTCGGTGTGTAATAGGTACCGGTTGCGAACGTGAAGTCTCCCGAAACCAAAAATCCGTCCAGCGCCTTCGACCAAAATCCGCCTTTCGATAGCAAAGCTCGATTGGGCCCGAACGGCAACTCAAACACCCAGTTGCCTGTCAGTTTTTGACGAACGTCGAATGTGCTGTTGCCTTCCTCCGCGTTTAGATCGTTAGGGTTCTGCGCTACCGTCTGCGCCGCCCCACCAATCGACGACGAATTGTCGATTGAGTGTCCATATTGATAGGTTCCCTGGAGCGATATCCCTTTCTGCATCCTCTTCCGCACATTCACTCTCAGCGCCTCAAACCGCGAGTATCCAACCGAGTTCTCATAAGCGAATGGCTGCGCCCCCGGGTTCAACACGCCTGTGGCCGTCCGGTTTGGCGCCTCCACCAGATCAAGGGCCCCGCCCGTTGAGCCGTCGTAGCCGATGTTGGCGACGATTCCCATCGGCAGGGTCCGCTGAATATCGAGGTCCCAGATCTGCACATGCCCCAGCCGATAGTTCAGGAATGCGCTGTAGTTACTCTGTACCGCCGCGTTCGAGCAGTTGAACGCGACCGCCAACGTAAACTGCTCCAGCGTCCCACACCCCTGTTGTCCCGCGAGGTTCGTCTGCGTCACGGCAAAGGGTTGCTGGTTGGCGAGCTGCCGTGCGATCGTCGCATACTGCCCCGTGTTGTAGTTGATCCCGTAGCCACCGCGGACCACCGTGTCCTTGAAGAACTTCGACTTTGGACGGTAGGCAAAGCCCAATCGCGGCGAATACATGCTGCGATCGGGATTTACCAGCGATCGCGGAAAGCGGCCCGCTGAATTGGCCCTGCTGTCCCGGTTGGACCGCCTCGACCTCAGTGAAATTGGCATTGTGATCCAGGTTCACCAGCCGGTTGTATTTCTCGACATACGGTGAAAAGTATTCGTATCGCAATCCGTAGTTCAGCGTCAGGTTTGCCTTTACTCGCCAGTCATCCTGCGCATACCAGTCGAAGACATTTGCCCGCAGATAGGTCTTGTTCAGGCCTGCCTGCACCGCAGCCTGTTGCGGAAACCCGAGAAGAAAGTCTGCAAACCCCGATCCGCTTGCTGGTACCACCGGGCAGGTCACCGTGCTCGAAGAAACGCAATCGGCTGCGGGATTCTGCGTCGCGTATCCTGTAAAACTGAACGCTCCGAGAGGTGTGCTTGGCGCGGCGCCCAGGAGATTGGATGGTGTGCCGCCGATAGAATCAGCGTGCACGCGCCTGATATCCAATCCGTAGCGCATATTGTGCTTTTTATGGCTGTAGCTCACAAAATCGCTGAATGAGATCGTCTGATTGATCGTATTGTTAGGCTGCCCGTTGCTCAGTCCGGTAAAAGCGGTCGCACCGCCAAAGGACAGCGAAGGCACACCATAGTAAAACGGGGTCGTCTGGATCGTCTGGTTCCCCACCAGTACGCCCGCCTCCACAGCAGGGTTACTCAGGCCTTCCGTGAAGTAGTTCTGCGTCGTGACATGCGAGCGGTTCCAGTTGATCGAAGCATTATTTGTGATGCGCCCATAGCCCACCGTGTAGCCTGCGGTCACGCCATATCCCTCGCTGGAGGTCGACCCGCCCAGAGGCAAAAAGATGTTCCTGATGTCGCTCGCAGTGTGAGAGTAGCTTCCGTTGAAGTTGATATTCTGCCGCAGCGTCTTAGGCGCATTTGCCGCCTGTCGCCCGCCACCTCTGCCAAAGCCAGTAGTCTGCCCGAAGTTTCGCACGTAGCGCAGCGCCGCGGTCGTCGCGTTCTGCCCCGCATTAGTCACTGTCTGGTAGTTATTCAACGGCCCCGCATTCGGAACATTTGGCGCTGGATAGTAGTTTAACAACGCCAGCGCCTGCGGCGACATTGGAGTCTGCGCGTTCTTCAGGCTGTTGCCCGGGACGGGCAACCCTGTCGCTGGGTCATAAAGCGTCTGCGCCAGCCCTGAGAAGTCGCCGCTCCGCTCCGCTAGCGTCGGCACCGTTCCGTTGAAGATCTGGGGATTGATGTTCCTCTGTCCCGTCACATTGAAAAAGATGAACTGCTTCGTGCTGGCCTTCACCAATCCAGGAATCGATGGTGAACCAGTAAAGCTGACGCCAAAGCGATTCGACATGGACGATGGTTTCACTACCTGGGCGCCTGGCTCTCCCAAAGCTGCGGCTACAGAGAAGGGTGCTGCGTTCAACGCCCCATTTCCTCCCTGATAAAAGACTGCCCCGTGCGGCTGCGTCGGATTGAACCCTCGGAATCCGCCCCCCCCACCGCCGCCGCCGCCGCGACCACCACGTCCACCGCCGCCCCCCCCACCCGTCCGCCACCGCTGGTCCGCCAAATCCCTGTCCACCCATCATGCCGCCAAGCATCCCCACCACAGCGTTCGCCATGTCGCCTGCAGCACCACCCTGCCGTTGCGCCTGTGCGATTGCGTCCTGCACCCGCTGGCGTATATCGTCCTCGCTATAACCCGCCAGTCCGTTAGTCTGTCCCATCGCGCCATTCACTGTGACCGAGTCCGTCCCTGCCGCGTCTCCACCCAACCCCGCCAACGAAGGCACCTGTACCCCTGTGTTGCCGCCACCACTCGCACTCGCATCTGCAACATCCAACCCATCGCCCGCGACGCTCAGCGCCTGCACTCCGCGCGCAACTCCAGCACTCGTTGCTGCTGTCTGCCGTTCCTCCTGCTGCTGCACTCGCGAAGCCAGTTGCAGTCCGAAGTCCGCCACCTGTTCCGGCTTCCCGCCGTTCTGTCCTGCGGCGTTGATCAGGATCTCCTTCGTCTCCGGTGCGAACGCCGCCAGCTCCGCCTTCACCACATAGCGCCCGTTGCGCGGAATCGCCATGGCAAACGACCCATCCACATCGGTCGTCGTCGCATATTTTTTCCCCGTCAACGTATTGGTCGCCGTTACCCCGACGCCCGGCAGCGGCACCGTCCCAGCCTTCACGGTCCCCTTAATTGTCCCGCCGCTCGCCTCAACAGCAGGTGCGGTCGCCGCCTGAGCTCGCGCTGGCGCAACCGGTTCTCCCGCTGGTGCAGTCTGGCCCCAGACAGTCCCGGTCATCACCAGGCCCATCGCCATCCATCGAATCGGTCCCTGCACTTTTTCTTGCCTCACTCAACATGAAAATTGTTCAAGAGATACATCGGGCTACTGAGGTACCCCAACCGGTGGAACCGTACCCGCTGTCGCCGGGCCTTTTGGGGCCACCGTACCAGACGGAGCGGCTGTACCCGCTGGAGCAGGGCCGGTGCCACTACCTTCTGCTCCTCGTCGCCGTCTCTGTCCCATCGCCGCGGGATCCATCACACCTAGCTCAGTAGGCATAAACAAGCCGTTCTTCAAGGCCCCTCGTCCAGCAACAGAATCTCCTACCTTCACGTCCGCAAAGGTAATACTCTCTCCGCCGCCGCCACCTCCAGCATTGCCACTCCCCATACCGTTCCCAGCAGCGTTTCCAGCTCCCGCACCGTTCCCGCGTGCCCCAGTTCCGCCACCGCCCATCTCAACCACTCCGCCACCGCTTGCGATCGCCGCCATCCCACGCCCGCCGCGTTTGAACGACGTCTGTTCATCCACCCCAATCACCTGGCTCACGCCGTCGGGACGCATCACGGTCAACTTCAGCGCATCCATATCGATCGCCGTCACCTTCCCGGTAATGTACGTCTTGCCCATGTTCTCCCGCGCCTTCTTCACCTGCTCGGCATCGATGACGCCCACAAACACCGCATGCACCGTCTTCGTAGCAGGATCCAAGACTCCCATCGCGCCCACGCCATCGCCGACTTTGATATCGGCCACCTTCACCGGCTGCCGCTCCTTAGTCAGCCGGGTATTCGCGGACAACGCCACCTGGTAGACCTCGCCAGCATCCGTCTTGACTGTCAGGTGTTCGGCCGTGACAGCCGTCACGGTCGCCGCGAACCATCTGCCCCCCGGCGAAGGCCGCTCCACCTCCACGCGGGCCGTCCTGTCCATCCTGTGCCAAGGCGAGGCCGGGCAGCGTAACCGCAGCCGCGATCACGAGTAACTTTGCCGTCCAAGTTTGAATCGATCTTTGTCTCATCCTGCACCGTCCGACATACACAATCCACCGGGTAACCCGTGCTCATACAGACGTGCCCATTTTGCGAAAGACTCCCTGCACCTATTAAAACTTGCAGTCGCCCATACTTCGCTTCCTTGATCAAGACTTGAGGGTGCGCCGCCTGCACTACACTACCGCCATGCAGGATCTAACCCAAGCCCCTCACACCCACGGTCCGCACATCGAAGGACACTTTGAGTCCACTGAGACTGTCCGCGACATCGTCATCGGCCTCTCCGATGGTCTAACCGTTCCTTTCGCCCTTGCCGCCGGACTCTCCGGAGCAGTCGCCTCATCACATATTGTCGTCCTCGCCGGCCTTGCGGAGATTGCCGCAGGTTCCATCGCCATGGGCCTCGGCGGCTATCTCGCTGCCCGCGGTGACGCCGAGCACTACGTCTCCGAACGACAACGCGAAGAGCGAGAGATCGTCGAACGCACCCACGACGAAGAGGAAGAGATCTACGAGATCTTCGAACAGTACTCCGTCGACCGCACAAGCGCCGCGCCCGTGCTGCACGCGCTCAAACGAAATCCCAACGCCTGGGTCGACTTCATGATGCGCTTTGAACTGGGTCTCGAAGAGCCCGCCAGTAATCGCGCCCACCGGTCAGCCCTCACGATCGCGGCGTCCTACATCGCCGGCGGCCTCATCCCGCTGCTGCCCTACATGCTCGTCGAGGGCAACCTCACCGCGCTCAAATTCTCCGTCGTCATTACCCTGTTATCGCTCGCCATCTTCGGGGCCTTGAAGGGAAAACTGGTAGGTACCGGCTGGCTCCGGAGCGCCCTACAGACCATCACGATTGGCGGGGCCGCTGCTGCTGCTGCTTACACCCTCGCCCGCCTCCTCAACGCCCACCCCAACTAAACAGAAAACCCGTTCAGAGGCTCTCAGACCAGTAGATGCGGTCGCACTCGGTGTGGACTTTGATGGTCAATGTCGTTGCGAAGCCAGATCAGAAGCTCACGGCTTCGCAACAAATGTGCTCAGCGGCGTGACCTTTATCCTGCTTCTGCCCTCGTCATCACTCAGGATAGTGAACTCTATAGAGTCAACCGTTGGTAACTGCCTCGCAGTCATGTCCGGAGTGTTGGGCAGAAGGCCGCCCGCGCCAGCTCCGCCACCATCCGCCGTTGTGAGGGTGCCTATCTCTGTGCGGACGATCTTGAACTCGTAGTAATAGACTTGGCCGGCCCCTGCGAGAAGGTCGGTTATACCAACGTTTTCCTTCTCTGCTTTAATGCTCGACTGCCGGCTCGCACACAAGTGGTGTTGTCCAGGGTCTACAGAAACAACGAAATACGAAGCGCCATGATTGGCGCCAACCCAGGCTCCATCGACTGCGTAGCGCGTGGTTGGCGCTGTGCCAAATGCCCCTTTCACTGCCTCTACAAAGATGATCTGCGCTTTGCCGGGCTCAGGATCGGCGGGTAGTGGCTGCTTCTTGTCAGTCTTAACCTTGAATTGAACCGTATCTTTGCCACAAGCGGCCGACCACTCTGCAGCTCTCGCGTTACCTGCAAACGCTGCAATAACTAAAACCAGCAGAAACTTCTTCTTCATATGGGCCCTTGGCCTCCAGCTCAGTGAATTAGCCACACTTGTCTCTTCGAGAAGTCCGGTCAAATCTAGCATCACGGAACCGATAGCAGTCATTTTTTCCTATGTTTCCGCCCAAGAAACGTATGTCAAGCCCATAAGCGATCTAACTCTTACCATTCAACAACATCGGTGTGCGTATTAGTTTAGCTTCAACCTCAATTCTTAAATAGGGAACCACCAACAAAAAGCCTGGAAACCTCTCCGAGCTATCCGGTTGATAGTAGTATTTTAGCCTTATCTCTTTTGTTATCAATATCTTGCCGACACTAACCCTCTGCAAGTCATTGAATGGAAGAATCTTACCGCCAAAATACCCTCCATGGGGGAGGGTGCTTTCTGGAAAGTCGCGAAAACTGGGAAATTCCGAATTAAGCCTTTCAGGAGACCAGCAGCGCAGAAACCGCGACAGCGACGCCCGCCATTCCAAGCGCCAGACCAAGAAGAAAGTAAGCGCGATTCCGGGTGAAGAGCGTGATCGAGCATAAGACCACCGCGATCTGTAGAAGAGCTTCACCGAGGTCGTAGTGGCTGGCCTGGGCTTCGGCATGGGCCACCTCTCGTTCAAAATCGCGCGCTTTTTCCTGTTCTTCAGCCAGTTCCGTCTTCCATTTTTCGATATGTGCCTGATATTCCTTGGTTTTAACCGCGACGGCAGCGTTGTCATTGCTGGGCTGCAAAGCCAACAGATCAACATCCACCGATAGATTGTCCATGCGGATCTTCTTGGCCTGGTACTCATTCCACTGGTCGCCGGCGCGTGACTGCATCAGCACGGCTTCGGTGTGGCTCCGGTGGCCAAGGACCGTTACCATTGCGACTAAAACGGCAAGGATGGAGATTCCGAGCGAGATTCGTCGGAGCGACTCTCCGCCTTCGCCGGATTCCTTCATCTGATTGGCAAATTCCTGAACTTCATCTGCTTCCATCGTGGAGACGATTCTAACCTGTCGGATTTCCGGCGTGTTTTTGACAGGAATCGCGAGTTATCAACAGGGCGGGGGTTGCACGGAGAGATACCCCCTGATACCCTCAGAGAGTTGCAAAGACAAGTGACTTGCACGGAAGTGGAAAGCACGATATTCTCAGTGAGTTGCAAGGAAACACTGCTTCTCACCTTGGCCTTGGCAGCATAGGGCAGAACTATAGGGATGACGGAGCGCAGTCCAAGCGTTTGATCGCGGTTGGGAGCCTAAGGGCCGACCAGCAATCCAAACCCAAGCCACTGCAATCGATTTGAGTAGCACCAGGAGTCAAGGCTCCGCGCTCGTCTTCGAGCGTCAAGATATTTTGAGATTTTTGCGCTGCGAATCTTTGTCGGGTTGAGCTTCGGTTGAGAAAAAACCTCAGCAAGAGGCAGAAATGATTTGACAAGCGAGGTTGAAGTTGATAACCTTGAAAAGTTCGCTAAAACGTCACTCGTTGCTGAAGTGATCCTCGACAGGCCGGAAGTTGGCCGACAAGAAGTAGAACGAGAGATCTGAGTAGGCAGCAAATACAGACGACAACAGCGCATCAAGTTCGAGGACACAAATCTGGCTTATGCCGATTTCGTCCTTGATCCAAAGCTGCCCGCTTAGGTGGATGCAGTCCGGATCTTTGACAACATAGTTGAACGTGCCAGTCGTGAGATGATGCGAAATTTGGTTTAGTCATTCTCACTAGTTATATCCTTCGCTCCTTTCGAGCGAGCGAAGGCGCTCGATCCATCCCGACCCCTGTCGTTGGATGGCGAGCAAACCAAGATTAAACGAGAGTTTGATCCTGGCTCAGAATCAACGCTGGCGGCGTGCCTAACACATGCAAGTCGCACGAGAAAGGGTAGCAATACCTGAGTACAGTGGCGCACGGGTGAGTAACACGTGAATTATCTACCTCCGAGTGGGGAATAACCGAGAGAAATCTTAGCTAATACCGCATAACACTTACGAGTCAAAGCAGCAATGCGCTTGGAGAGGAGTTCGCGGCCGATTAGTTAGTTGGCGGGGTAATGGCCCACCAAGACGATGATCGGTATCCGGCCTGAGAGGGCGCACGGACACACTGGAACTGAAACACGGTCCAGACTCCTACGGGAGGCAGCAGTGGGGAATTTTGCGCAATGGGGGAAACCCTGACGCAGCAACGCCGCGTGGAGGATGAAATATCTTGGTATGTAAACTCCTTTCGATGGGGAAGATTATGACGGTACCCATAGAAGAAGCCCCGGCTAACTTCGTGCCAGCAGCCGCGGTAATACGAGGGGGGCAAGCGTTGTTCGGATTTATTGGGCGTAAAGGGTGCGTAGGCGGTTTGGCAAGTCTTATGTGAAATCTTCGGGCTCAACCCGAAGCCTGCATAAGAAACTGCCGGGCTTGAGTATGGGAGAGGTGAGTGGAATTTCCGGTGTAGCGGTGAAATGCGTAGATATCGGAAGGAACACCTGTGGCGAAAGCGGCTCACTGGACCATAACTGACGCTGATGCACGAAAGCTAGGGGAGCAAACAGGATTAGATACCCTGGTAGTCCTAGCCCTAAACGATGATTGCTTGGTGTGGCAGGTACCCAATCCTGCCGTGCCGAAGCTAACGCGATAAGCAATCCGCCTGGGGAGTACGGTCGCAAGGCTGAAACTCAAAGGAATTGACGGGGGCCCGCACAAGCGGTGGAGCATGTGGTTTAATTCGACGCAACGCGAAGAACCTTACCTGGGCTCGAAATGTAGTGGAATCCGGCAGAAACGTCGGCGTCTAGCAATAGACCGCTATATAGGTGCTGCATGGCTGTCGTCAGCTCGTGTCGTGAGATGTTGGGTTAAGTCCCGCAACGAGCGCAACCCTTATCTTCAGTTGCTACCATTTAGTTGAGCACTCTGACGAAACCGCCTCGGATAACGGGGAGGAAGGTGGGGATGACGTCAAGTCCTCATGGCCTTTATGTCCAGGGCTACACACGTGCTACAATGGCCGGTACAAACCGCTGCAAACCCGCGAGGGGGAGCTAATCGGAAAAAGCCGGCCTCAGTTCGGATTGGAGTCTGCAACTCGACTCCATGAAGCTGGAATCGCTAGTAATCGTGGATCAGCATGCCACGGTGAATACGTTCCCGGGCCTTGTACACACCGCCCGTCACATCACGAAAGTGGGTTGCACTAGAAGTCGGTGCGCTAACCGCAAGGGAGCAGCCGCCCAAGGTGTAATTCATGATTGGGGTGAAGTCGTAACAAGGTAGCCGTAGGAGAACCTGCGGCTGGATCACCTCCTTTCTAAGAGAGAACGTCTTGGCACACTTCAGCGTCCTGCGATTGCAGGCGGCCTGGTTTTGCGATCAGGTTGAGCTTGATAGTGATGTTGCCAAGTACCATCTGCATGCACTTCGGTGACTGCAGATGAGCCTGAACTAAACCTTCTCTTTTTCGATATCTGTCAACACCGATGGTCAATAGCGGCGTAGCTGCTATGCACGTTCAACTGTGTCCTCGAAACCTTTCGAGAGAAACCAGCTAGTAGCTTCTAGCCGTTAGCTTTTAGCTAAGTGCTAGAAGCTGCGCGCAGGGCTGCTACTTCGGGCCTGTAGCTCAGTTGGTTAGAGCGCACCCCTGATAAGGGTGAGGTCGGTAGTTCGAATCTACCCAGGCCCACCATTATCCCGACGGTTAGTTATACTGATCTTCAAGGGGCTGTAGCTCAGTTGGGAGAGCACCTGCTTTGCAAGCAGGGGGTCAACGGTTCGATCCCGTTCAGCTCCACCACACTTCTCGATTGGCATGTTCGATATGCGAGTCAAGCGAAGTCTGCTTGAGGTTGAGTCTCCGCGCTGTGGAGATTGAACCTTGAGCAGGAATGCTCGAGCCGCCTGAGGGCGCGAAGTGGTTACGCAGTGATGCGAATCGCTCAACGATTTTTGACAACTGAATAGATTGGGTAAATATAACTACAAGGCTGAGCAGCATGTCTTCGGGTAGTTTCCGGAGAAAGCTGTCAGTTATTGAGTGTCTTTAGAATAATTTTCGTGTTACCGACCTGATTCTCGCACGTTGAGATGAAGGTCGTAGAACACAGGCGTGGACTATATCAAACGTAGATGACTCTATGTTGCAGAGGTTGTCACTCTGCTGCGTGCGAGTAAATTCTATGGTCAAGCTACTAAGGGCGCACGGTGGATGCCTTGGCAGAAACAGGCGATGAAGGACGCGGCAAGCTGCGATAAGCTTCGGGGAGCGGCACACACGCTTTGATCCGGAGATTTCCGAATGGGGAAACCCACCTAGGCAAAACCTAGGTATGTCCCACTGAATTCATAGGTGGGAACAGGCGAACGGAGGGAAGTGAACCATCTCAGTACCTCCAGGAGGAGAAAGAAACCTCGATTCCGATAGTAGTGGCGAGCGAAATCGGAACAGCCCAAACCCGTTGCATCAAGGTGTATCGGGGGTTGTAGGGCCTGCAAAAGTAGAGTTACCAATCTGGTTGTTAGCTGAATCTTCTGGAAAGGAGATCCAAAGAGGGTGACAGACCCGTAGGCGAAAACGATCCAGACTCGAAGCAGGTACCTGAGTAAGGCGGGGCACGAGAAACCCTGCTTGAATCCACGGGGACCATCCCGTAAGGCTAAATACTCGTTTCTGACCGATAGTGAACCAGTACCGTGAGGGAAAGGCGAAAAGCACCCCATTGAGGGGAGTGAAAAGTACCTGAAACCGTGTGCCTACAAGCAGTGGGAGGACTATGCCCGTAAGGGAATGTCTGACCGCGTGCCTATTGCATAATGAGCCGGCTAGTTATTCTTGTCAGCAAGGTTAAGCGTGAGCGAGCCGCAGCGAAAGCGAGTCTGAATAGGGCGATAAGTTGGCAGGAATAGACGCGAAGCGAGATGATCTACCCTTGGCCAGGTTGAAGGTGGGGTAACACCCACTGGAGGACCGAACCGGTGTTTGTTGAAAAAAGCTCGGATGAGCTGAGGGTAGGGGTGAAAGGCTAATCAAATTTCGTTATAGCTCGTTCTCTCCGAAATAGCTTTAGGGCTAGCGTCAAGTGATTTGGAACGGTGGTAGAGACATGGATGGACTAGGGGGCTTTCCGGCTTACTGAATCCAATCAAACTTCGAATGCCGTTTACAACCAGCTTGGCAGTCAGACTGTGGGGGCTAAGCTTCACAGTCGAGAGGAAAACAGTCCAGACCGCCTGCTAAGGTCCCAAAATTACAGTTAAGTGGGAAAGGAAGTCGGAACGCTCAGACAGCCAGGAGGTTGGCTTAGAAGCAGCCATCCTTTAAAGAAAGCGTAATAGCTCACTGGTCAAGCGGTCCGGTGCCGACAATACAACGGGGCTAAAACTGTATACCGAAGCAGCGGATGCACATCTTTTAGGTGTGCGTGGTAGGAGAGCATTCTGTCGTGGATGAAGCGTAACTGGGAAGATACGTGGACATTACAGAAGAGACCCTGCCGGCATAAGTAGCGATAAGGAAGGTGAGAACCCTTCCCGCCGAAAGTCTAAGGTTTCCTGAGGAAGGTTAATCCGCTCAGGGTTAGGCGGTCCCTAAGCTGAGGCCGAGAGGCGTAAGCGATGGAAATCCGGTTAATATTCCGGACCTCCCAGTTTTTCGTTATCACGATGGGGTGACGCAGAAGGATAAGCAGGGCCTCCTATGGCTATGGGGCTCGATACGCGTAAGCTGGTTTCTCCAGGCAAATCCGGAGAGACTTAACAGTGAGGCGTAAAGCAGTAAGCCGAATGGCTGAAAGCTGCTGATTTCATGCTGCCAAGAAAAACCTCTAAGGAGAGAGATTGGGAACCGTACCACAAACCGACACAGGTAGACGAGGAGAATATCCAAAGGCGCTCGAGTGAAAGCTTGTTAAGGAACTCGGCAAATTAGACCCGTAACTTCGGGAGAAGGGTCGCCCTTCAGGGTGCAAGCCCAGAGGGGCCGCAGTGAAACGCGAACGGCGACTGTTTAACAAAAACACAGGTCTCTGCAAAGTCAAAAACGACGTATAGGGGCTGACTCCTGCCCGGTGCTGGAAGGTTAAAAGGAGAGGTTAGCCGCAAGGCGAAGCTTTGAATTGAAGCCCCAGTGAACGGCGGCCGTAACTATAACGGTCCTAAGGTAGCGAAATTCCTTGTCGGGTAAGTTCCGACCTGCACGAATGGAGTAACGATCGTTCGACTGTCTTAACGAGTTGCTCGGCGAACTTGTAGTACCGGTGAAGATGCCGGTTACCCGCAGCTAGACGAAAAGACCCCGTGCACCTTTACTATACTTTTACTATGAGTTACGGCAATTGCTGCGCAGGATAGGTGGGAGGCTTTGATACCGGACTTTTGGGTTCGGTGGAGCCAACGGTGAGATACCACCCTGCGATTGTTGTGATTCTAACCTCCTCCCCTTATCCGGGAGAGGGACATAGTAAGACGGGTAGTTTGACTGGGGCGGTCGCCTCCTAAATTGTAACGGAGGCGCGCGAAGCTACACTCAGGTCGTTTGGAAATCGACCGTCGAGTGCAAAGGCATAAGTGTGGTTAACTGCGAGACCTACAAGTCGAGCAGATGCGAAAGCAGGCCTTAGTGATCCGGTGGTTCTGTATGGAAGGGCCATCGCTCAACGGATAAAAGGTACGCCGGGGATAACAGGCTGATCGAAGCCAAGAGTTCATATCGACGCTTCGGTTTGGCACCTCGATGTCGGCTCATCGCATCCTGGAGCTGTAGAAGGTTCCAAGGGTTAGGCTGTTCGCCTATTAAAGCGGTACGTGAGCTGGGTTCAGAACGTCGCGAGACAGTTCGGTCTCTATCTGCTGTGGGCGTAGGAGATTTGAAGAGGGCTGTCCTTAGTACGAGAGGACCGGGATGGACGAACCTCTTGTGTTCCAGTTGTCATGCCAATGGCACGGCTGGGTAGCGAAGTTCGGTTGTGATAACCGCTGAATGCATATAAGCGGGAAGCACGCTCTAAGATGAGATCTCCCAACCCAAAAGGGAAATGAAGGGCCCTGGAAGACCACCAGGTTGATAGGCTGGAGGTTGAAGCGCAGTAATGCGTGTAGCTTACCAGTACTAATCGCCCGTTCGGCTTGTCCATAGAATTTACTCTGCGCAGTGATAGTAAAGTCCACTGTTCTGAGAACATTCAATACAAGCCCTGTAGTTATACCTTGAATAGTAATGTAAGAACGTCTAATCCCAATCTATTCAGTTGTGGAAGATCGCGTGAGCGAGATTTCAAAAGTTTGCCGGTGAGTTTACTACGAGGGTCACACCCGTTCCCATCCCGAACACGGAAGTTAAGCCTCGTTGGGCCGATGGTACTGCACGCGTAAGTGTGTGGGAGATTAGGTGATCGCCGGCATATTATCAAGCCCCATCCTTTCGAGGATGGGGCTTTTTTTCTTTTGGTGACCGTACTCTCACTTTCCGAACGGGATTTAAAGGGAGTCGGAGCCACTCGTCGTTTGCCTGGCGGCTTTTAGTCGGAGACGTAATAAAGAAATTGATTATTTGTATTGGGTAGGGCAGGATGAGTTGACCGAACTCTGGTAAATATTGTGCTCGTGATGCTGTAGCTCGGAGAGAGAGGGTGGATTTTTGATGGAACGCAGCCTTCCTCTTGGCAAAGATCGAGGTCCAGATGGGGAAGAAAGGGTCGCGGCTGGTTCGAAGCTCTTCTGGAACTGCGTTTGGGGAGGGATGGCCCTTGTTGCTGCTGTAAACGCCCTGGCCTCTTATTCCATCTTTTCGGGGAAGTATGGTCTTCTCTTCAGCATTTTGCTGGCGGCGCTTGCGACAATGCAACTTGCCCCAGGCGGTTGGTTTTTGCCTAGAGAGGAATTTGCACTTGCGGCGGTTGTGCTTTTCCTATTCGGTGCCAGCCAGGCTGAGCAACGCTTGCACACAGTCCCTCCCCGTTTGGATTTTAGTGCTTACTATGTCGCGGGCGGGCTAGCTTCGGAGGAACCGCCTGAGAGGTTTTACTATCATTCGCGGTATCCCGATGGGCGCGTAGACCCCGCTTCCTACGCGGACGGATGGCAGAGAGTGACATCTCATTATGGGGTGTCCAAGGCGATAACGTTCGTCTACCCGCCATTGTTCGCGGTCACTGATGAAACCTTTTGCGTATTTCTCCTACAATGTGGCATACGTCCTTTGGACAGATTGTCACCGTGGTTCTTACTTTTGCATCTATCTTGTTCAGCCTTAGTTTGGGAGAGAAGCGAATCAGCATCGAACTCGCCCTCATTCTTATCGTTGGGCTCTTTTCCTATTTCCCGTTTTACGAAGAGCTAGTGCTTGGGCAGGTGGGCTCCCTTATCCTCTTTGTTTGTGCTTGCGGAATCTGGTTGCTCTCGCGGAACCGTATCTGGGCATCGGCATTCTGCCTTGCGTTGGCGACGATGATTAAGATCACGCCAATTGTCGTGGTTCCACTTATGGTGTTTCATCGTAAGTGGAAGTGGTTGGCGGCTTATGGATGCTGGATGGTGTGCCTGCTTGCTTTTTCCATTTGGCAAGCTGGATGGGCGGCCCATGCGCAGTTTCTCCACAGCGTGATGCCGAGCGTTTCGTGTGGAATACCGTCCTCTTACAACGCTTCCATCGTCGTTTATGTTCAAGAGCTCTTTCTTGGATACGTACCGACTGCAAAACTGCCACCCGCATTGCCAGCTTTGGCGTGTACGGTGTCCAAAGCGGTCTCGTTCGTCATATTTGGCGCGATGATTATCCGTTTTTATCTCTATCGTCGCAAACAGAATTTAGTAAGGGACCTGATCTTGATGATTTTGGTCTCCCTCGTGATCTCTCCCATCAGCTGGTGGCACCACTATACGATTGCACTGCTTCCGTTCATTTACCTCTGGTGCACGAAGCGGCGAGAGTCGGGAACCGACCTACTGCTGTTGACCTCCGTGCTGGTTGTGGGAACCAACGTCGCAGGGTTTCGGGTCCAGCTATCGAGCAATCATGCAGTGCAACTAGTTCTGGCAGCGATTGTGCCGCTTCTAACGCTCGCATTGGCGTATTTCAAAGTCTCGCAGAACGGACAGGTCGACTCCGTAAGTGGGCCCCCGTTTAGAGAGTCCATCGGGTTAGGCGCGGCTATGCCTTCTTAGTAGGCCAAAGCTACTCCGTCGGCGCGCATTTCGGTGGCAGCAGAGTAGAACGCGATCCGGTGCCGCTGCATGCGATGCTCGATGCATTCGTAGCGGCCGAAGGCGCCGTCGGAGGCCCCCATGGGCCAGCCGAGGGCGATGAGGGCCTGGCGGGTGGCCTCGGGCACGCCGGATTCGAGGCGCAGAATCCCTTTGGGGCCAAGGCCGGCGGGGTCTTCGCCCATCGATTTGCGACGAGCCTTCGTGGTGCCAGCGCGGGCTGTCGCCCGCGGCCTGGATGTCGAGGCCGTAGTCGACGCGGTTGATGATGATCTGCGACTGTCCTTGCGGCTGCATGTCGCCGCCCATCACGCCGAAGGACATCCACGGCTTGCCGTCCTTGGTGGCGAAGCCGGGAATGATGGTCTGGAACGGGCGTTTGCCCGGGCGCGTAGATGTTGGGATGGCCGTCCTGCAGCGAGAAGAGCTCGCCGCGATCCTGGAACATGAAGCCGAGGCCGTCGGCGACAAGCCCGGAGCCCATGCCGCGGAAGTTCGACTGGATCTGGCGAGACCATCATGCCGCTGGAATCGGCGACGGTGAAGTAGGTGGTGTCGCCGTGGCTCGGCGCCTGGCCGGGATGGACGGGAGTCGAGGATGCTGTCGGGCTTGATGAGCTTGGCGCGTTCGGCCGCGTAGGCCTTCGAGTTGAGCCACTCGATCGGAATCTTGGCGAAGTGCGGGATCGGCGTAGTAGCGGGCGCGGTCTTCGTAGGCGAGGCGCTTGGCTTCGACTTGCACGTGGAGCGATTGCGGCGGATTGGAAGCCCATGCCGCGGAGATCGAAGTTTTCGGCGATGTTCAGCAGTCTGGAGCGTGGCCAGGCCCTGCGTGTTGGCGGCCATGCCGTAGACGTCGACGCCGCGGTAGTTGGTGACGAGCGGGTCGCTCCATTCGGCGTGCTGTTCGCGGAGATCGTCGACGGTCATCCAGCCGCCGATGCGCTTGAAGTAGGCTTCGATGGTCTGGGCGATGGGGCCGTCGTAGAAGGCGTCGCGGCCGCCTTCGGCGATCATGCGGTAGGTGCGCGCGAGATCGGGATTGCGGAAGACATCGCCTTCGTTCGGTGCGGTGCCGCCGGGCGCGTAGGTGTGCATCGCGTTGGCGGTCTCTTCGACGCCTGAGCCGGGGCGCGTGAAGGCGGCGAGGTTGCGCTTGATGTAGTAGCCGATGATCTGCGGTGTCGGGGACGCCGGTCTCGCAGTAGTGGATCGCGGGCTCGAAGAGTTCGGCCCATTTCAATTTGCCGTAGCGCTGGTGCAGCGTCCACCAGGCGTCGAGTGCGCCGGGAACGGAGACGGAGATGGCGCCGAGCGGGGAGGATGCCGCCTTTTGGCGAGCGGGCGCGGACGGTTTCGAGCGTCAGCGCCTTGGGCGAGCGGCCGGAGCCGGCGAGGCCGACGACCTTCGACAGCTTTGGGATCCCAGATCATGGCGTAGCAGTCGCCGCCGATGCCGGAGCTGGTGGGCTCGACGAAGCCGAGGACACGCGTTGGCGGCGATGGCGGCATCGACGGCGGAGCCGCCGCTTTTGAGCATCTCGATCGCGGTGAGCGTCGCGAGCGGATGGGCGGTGCCAGCGGCGCCGGAGCAGCCCATGGCGGCGGAGCGGCTGGCGAAGCTGGCGCCGGAGGGTCGGTCGCCGGCGTGGACGTCTGGCCGCTCAAACCGTTCGGCGCCTGCAGGCTGGAACTTTGACAGTTCCTTTGATGCGGCGGTGGGTTGGCTGAAGGCGTTCGATGGGCCGACTGAGGCCATGGATCCGGCGGCGGCGAGCGGCAATGCGGCAATGAAGGAACGACGGCGCAAGGTGTT
The DNA here is from genome assembly GCA_963774835.1 of uncultured Acidobacteriaceae bacterium. Taxonomy (GTDB): domain Bacteria; phylum Acidobacteriota; class Terriglobia; order Terriglobales; family Acidobacteriaceae; genus Edaphobacter. Next base: position 277,829 of record CAVZGS010000005.1, on the reverse strand, counting down.
CTCCTGGGTGGGTGAGAGGCCACTGAGATATTCAATATACCAAGCCAGATGAATCGGTCGGGACGGCCCTGCGGTGTGGCTTCAGGGTATGACTTCTTGGTTCGACTCGGAGCTTTGCCATATATTGGCATCCTCCGCCCAAGTCAGCCGTCTACGCGGATTTGAAGGGGGGTATCCCCCTATTGCCTGGGCGCAAACCACTTATATTCAATGGTTTACTGCGGTAATAATATACTTGGCTGACTACACCAGATAGGGATATGGTTTATTTGCCGTGACAGGCTATGAGTTTTGCTAGCTTCGCCAAAACCCTTCTGTGGCTAATCTATGCAACACACCCGAAAACTTTGGGAGAGTTTTCGGGAAGGCAGCCTCCTGCGGCCCTCTTCGGAGGGCCTATTTTTCATTTTGTCGAAGGAACCGTGACAGGGCAGCGCGAATCGACGGGCAAGGCTCAAAATCGTCCGGGCTCAAGTACACTTGGACACAATCAAAGAAGCCATCTTCGACTTGTCAGAACCCGATCCCATTCTTAGCACAAATCATCGGAGGACTTCCTTACAAATTGCAGGCTCGCCCTCGATTACAGCATTTGGGAGATCGCGGGGTTCTTCGCCAAGCGTGAGTTGATTGGTTCGCCGTGGGGCGGAGACAGAATTCATTTCCCTCTCTGTGCGAAGCCGTGTCAGTTTTCCGATTGGAAGAAAGAAGCTGGGTTAAGTGATTGGGGCGCTTGACATTAATTTTTTGGGCAGAAAACACACAAAAATAAATGCGGCCGCAAGAATGTGGGCTGTCGAAGGGTCGCTCTGTCCGGTGCGTGTGGTCGGTTTCCGATGTGTCTCAGCCTGCGGGATTCAATGCGTTAGAGAGCCGATCGAGAAGAGGTATCTGGGTCGGCTTGATACGCTCTTTGGCTTCGGCGATTGAAAACCACGCGCCACGGTCGACTTCGGGTACCTCGATCAGATGACCGGAGCGAGGGGGCCACTCAATTTCACAGTGGTTGCTGATCAATTTTTCTGGGTCGCAATCGCCCTCAAAGGCCCATGCGGAGACAATTTTTCCGCCTGCCTGTTTGATCGAGCCAAGATCGAGAAAGGTCTCGGGTACGGGAAAGCCGGTTTCCTCCTGAAATTCGCGCTTGGCAGCTTGCAAGGGAAGTTCGTCTTCCGAGTATTCGCCTTTGGGGACAGTCCATGATCCTAAGTCTTTGTGGGCAAAAAACGGGCCGCCCGGGTGAACGAGAAAGACTTCCACATCGTGGAGTTTGCGCCGGTACATCATCAAACCTGCACTGCGTCTTGGCACGATTGACCCCGTTTTTTCAGTATAGGTACCGAAAACTACTTTGTGGTTGGGGAAGGACGGAGGTGGAGAAGCAGATTTCTCCACTGCGCTGCTCACGATGAAACTGTGACCAACTCCGGTCGAAATGACAATTAACGCAAAGAATTAATTTGAGCAGGTCGCTCGCGGGGCGTTCGGAGAACAGGATGCCGACTCAGTGGCTCGGGCTGGCTGCAGTTGGATCTTTCAGGTAGTCGCGAATGAGGGCAACGGTGTACGCCGGGCTCTCTTCCATGAGCCAGTGTCCAGAGTTGGGTACAACGGCTTCGCGGACGTTGACGGCAACGTTGCGCATGACGACGGCCTGTGTGGCGCCAAAGGACCTTCCTCCGCCAACAGCGAGGACGGGCATAGTCAGTTTGGTTTGCTGGAAGGTCTTGTTATCTTCTGCGTCCTGAGAGAAGGCCTTGAAGTGGGCGAAGCCGGCCCGCATTGCACCGGGTTTGGCGTATTGGGCGGCGTAGAACTTTCTTGTTGCTTCGTCTGGCTCGGTGGGGCTGGCGCTGAAGTCGTCCCAGATGCGATCAAGGTAGATACGCTCGCGGCCTTGTACGAGTCGCTCCTCGTCGGGGCCCCAGAAGGAGAAGTGCCAGAGCTTGTGGTCTTTGACGATGTCGTCCCAGGGGGCGATGCCGGGGAGGGGAGCGTCCATGACGACGAGGCGCTCGACTTTGTCGGGGTAGAGAGCGGCATAGGCGTAGGCGACCATGATGCCGATGTCGTGCGAGACGATGAAGGTGCGGTCAAACCCTAGGGTCGTGATGACGGCGCGGATGTCGGCGGCCTGCGTTTTTTTGTCGTAGCCACCGGCCGGGCGGGAGGAGCGGCCGATGCCGCGGAGGTCGGGCACGATGACGGTGTAGTTTTTTTGCAGTTCGGTTGCCAGAGGGGCCCAGGAGTCGCTGGTTTCGGCGTAGCCGTGGATGAGGACGACTACGGGGCCGTGCCTCCCCAGCGAACGAAGATGTCGGCACCGGCAGGGCTGTGGACCGATCTGCTCTTTGAAGGTGGAGCGTAGGGCGGGTTGGGCGGCTGCGAACTGCGCGGACGTTATCGCGAGCGAGATTGCGATCAGAGTGCAGCGTGCGATTTTTAAGCGAAGACCCATGCACTGCTCCTTTGCGGACGGTTGAGTTTTTATCAATATACGTGCGGGGGCAATTTTCCTGTTGACATTTGGGGATGGGTAAGTGATAGCTTACCGTTAGTGGACGCTTACCTACAGGCCGGACTGGACGCGCTGGGAGATGGGCACCCGCATGGCCATCTTTCAGCGGTTGGCCAATGGCCCTATGGCGGTCAATGAATTGGCGGGAACGTTGCCGGTCAGCCGTCCGGCAGTGTCGCAGCATCTTCGCGTGCTGAAGGACGCGGGGCTGGTCACCGATAGCAGGGCAGGAACGAGGCGGATGTATCAGTTAGATCCTGAGGGTGTCGCTCGGCTACGGGCGCACTTCGATCAGGTTTGGGAGAAGGCCCTGGGCGCATTCCAAAGTACCGTTGCATCGCCGGTTGAACCACCGAAGAAAGGAGAGAAACATGACAAAGACAGTAGAGGAAGCCGTCGTCCGAAAAAGCATTCGAGTCCACGTGGCCATTGAGCGGGCGTTCTCGGTGTTTGTGGAACAGATGGAGACGTGGTGGCCAGCGGCGCACCACATCGGCGCGAATCCGTTTCAGTCAATTTTTGTTGAGCCGCGGGTTGGAGGGCGGTGGTATGAGCGCGATGCACAGGGAAACGAGTGCCACTGGGGCCAGGTGCTGGCGTGGGACCCGCCGCGGCTGGTGACGTTCTCGTGGCATCTGGGGCCGGACTGGAAGGTCGATCCGGACCTTGCAAAGGCGAGTCATGTTGCTGTTCGCTTTACGAGCGAGGGCCCTTCGGCGACGCTAGTCGAGCTGGAGCATAGCGGGATTGAGCGACATGGCGAGGGCCATCAGCAGATGCGCGCGTTGCTGGACGGGCCGGACGCCTGGACTCTGACTCTGGCCGAGTTTGCGAAGATGGTTGATCGCGAGATGCAGCGATGAGGACGACATTGTATTTGCGGATTGCGGCGGTGCTGACGTTCATCCATGCTGCGCTGCATACGATTGGAGGAATGTTTGGCGGCGTGGCTCCGGGTGCCATGCAGACGGCGGTGTCGGCGATGAAAGGGAATGAGTTTGTGGCGATGGGAGTGACACGGCAGCTTCTGGGGCTTTTATATGGGATTCGGTTTGGCGGTCTCGGTCTTCATGACGGTGGAGGCGGTTGTCTTCTGGCAGCTGGGTTCGCTGGCAAAGACCGATGCGTTGCGGCTGCGGCCGGTTACTTGCGACGTTCCTTGTGGGTTTTCTCGCCATGGCCGTGGTGTCGTACAAGTATTTCTTTGCGGGGCCGGTGATCACGGAGATATTGATCGCGGTGTGTCTAGGGCTGGCAATTGTCGCTGCAAAGCAACCGGCTAGAGACGTGGTTGACAGGCGCGCGGTTGCATAGCTAGAGCACAGTGGCCTCAAGGGGCTATTGGTCTGGGTGTTTGCTCTGCTGCTGGGCTTCCTTTGCGGCTTGTTTGGCTTCTGCAGCGGCTTCTTTTGCCGCTTGCTTAGCCTCAGCGGTCACCTCACGCGCCTCTTGCTTGGCGTCTTCGATCGACTCGCGCGTTCCGGGAGGGAGAACGGTGAGTTTCGGCGGTGCGGGCGGCATGGGTGGCAGGGGCATGAGGCTCCCCTTCTTCACGGAGATGTCCCCCTGGCTCGTGGTGATGCGGAGGAGTGGGCCGCCTTTGCCTGTGGTGCCACTGATGGTCTTCTTTTGCATTCCGCCGTCAGGGACCGTTGATCTCCGAGAAGTCACTCTCGATGTCGCCGTTAGTCGCGTCGAACTGGTAGGCGAAGCTGGCCTGCTCGGGAGCGGTGACGGTGACCGAGCCATTGCGATTTTCGACGGTGACGTTGCTGAGGGGCGGTGCGCAGGTGACTTCGACCGAGCCATTGCGGTTGGTGACAGAGACGTCGCCGCCGATGCGCTCGAGGTTGATGTTGCGGTTGCGCGTGGTGAGGGTGACGGGGCCAAGGGCGTCGGTAGTGGAGAGGTCGGAGTTGGCGCTGATCTCGATGTCTCCGTCCAGGCGGGCGAGCTGGAAGTCGGTGCGGCTGGTGTGGAACTTGATAGGGCCGCGGATGTGTTCGAAGTGGGTGTCGCCAAAGAACTCACCGGTCATGGTAACGGGGCCGCTGAGGTCGGAGAGGGTCGTGTCGCGGCCGTGGCCCTCCAGGGTGAGCTGGCCGGTGACGCTGTGGGCGGAGAAGGAGGCGTCTCCGTTGTTGATGCGCGTCATGATGGGGCCGGTGATGGCGCTGAGTTCGACGTCGCCGTGGTTAGCGGTGACAATTACGGAGCCTTTGATGGCGTTGATCTTTACGTCGCCGTGATTGGAGTTGACGGTGGGTGAAGCGGCGGCGGGCACGGTGATGGTGAGGTCGGCGCGAGCACCGTCCATTGCTGGTACGGAGAGGGTGACGTTGTTGCCGCTGACGTTGAGGCTGGGGCTGAGGCGCTGGGCCTTGGAATCTGCTTCGGAGTCGGAGCGGGTGTAGACCTCTTTGTGGATGTCTACGTGGATCTGGTTGTCATCGCTGGTGCCGGAGATGGTGATGTCTCCGCGGGGATTGTCGACGGAGAGGCTGGCGCCGGAGGGGAAGGACTGGGCCATGGACTGGTCGCTCTCGTGCTTGTCGCCGAGGAACTCGTCCAGGTTGTCCTGATTGATGGCGAGACCGTTGAAGAGCCTGCTGCGGCCGCCCTCGCGAATGCCGCTAAAGATGACGCCGGTGACTACGAGGAGGATGAGGAGGGTGAAGACGCCTCCGCCGACACGGCGGCGGTAGCGGGGTTGGGCGGAGTCGGACTGCATGTACTGGTCGTAGGCCCACTCGAGGAGCATGATGACGCCGGCGCCGACGAGGAGCATGGGCCAGAAGCGGGCGTACCAGTCCCAGAGACGGGGGCCCTGAAGGTGGCCGGTCTGGACGAGAAGGAAGATGATGCCGATGGTGATGAGAACCAGGGGGCCGAGGATGGAGCTGCGGCGAAGGCTGCGGGTCTGATAGCGATAGGCCTCTCGCTGGGCGCGGAGCATGTCGCGCTGGGCACGGGCCTGCTCTTTGAGCATACGACGCTGATACTTCCAGTCGTTTCCGTACGGGGGGCCGCTGGGCGCACCGGGAGGGGGGTAGGGTGGAGGATAGTTTGCCATGGCCTTATCTCCCTTCCTGATCGTGCTGGGTGGAAGGGACGATGGAGGCGCCGGGATCCGGCGGCGGGGGCGAAGGGTGCGGCGGAGGATACGGATATGGAGCGGCCATGGCGGTGTTGTAGGAGACGCGTTGGAAGATGGCCATCAGACCGGCGACGATGATGATGACCGGCCAGCTTCGACCCCAGGAGAGGATGCTGAAGGAGTCCAGCAGGAACAGGACGCCGATGAGAGTGACCCAGACAGAGCCGCGAAGCGCGCGGAAGAGCCGGAACTGGTAGCCGGGGGAGCCATCGTCCGCGAGGCCGGTGCCGGAGTCGGTCATCTTGCGAACGAAGAGCCAGACGCCGAGGCCGATGAGGAAGAAAGGAACGATCCGGTGAATGGGGAAGGTGTGGAACAGGCCGGCGTTGCCAATGAGGAAGAGGCAGCCAAGTCCGATGAGCCAGATGGCACCGGCGGGAAAACGGTTACGCGGGAGGGGTGCGAGATTCGTGTCAACCGGGTAGACGGGTACTCCATAGGGCGGAATGGGGGGGACAGGCGGGGTGTAGTTGTCCCAGGGCGTGCTCCAACTGGTGGTCTGTTGTGGCGGGTAGCCGGGAGGCGGTGGGGGGTAGGTTCCGGCGGGTGGGACGGTACCGGACGCGGCATCCTGCGGGGTGGCGGTGCCGGAAGGGGAAGCGGTGCCGGGCCACGCTTTGCCGAAGCCAAGGCGCTCGCCGAGATCATTCAGGCCGAAAGGGTTGGGTAGCGGAGTGCCGTCGCGGCGGGCGCGAGCGGTGTGGTGGGCTTCGATGACCTGATAGCAGACCCAGCCGGCGACGAAGAGGCCAAAGATGCCGTTCTCATTGGTAAGGCTGACGAGGATGGCGAAGACAACGAGGTGGACGACGCCCTTGGCATACTGGCCGTTGTACATGGCGCCGACGCCGGGGATGAAGCCGAGGAGGGCGGCGAGGCCAGGGTTGGGTTCGCCGGGGGGTGGTGGGGGCGGGACGGCGCCAGAGACGGTGTAGTTTACGTTGCTCTCGCTTCCGGCGTAGGTGTAGGAGCCGCCGCCAGAATGCGCACCGGTTCCGGCGAGCTTGGCGGCGAGGCAGGGTTCGCAGAAGACAGCAGAGCCGACGACGCGGGTGCACTCCTGGCAGAGAGGTTTGCCGCAGTTCTGGCAAAATGCAACATTTTCACGATCAGGATGGTTTGCGCAAGTCATACCAATCCCCCTTCTTGCTTAAAAACGCTGGGAGTAAGGACAACAAAAGCTTGTGTGGCGAAGGGGGGAAGGGCCTGATTGCGGACAGACTCGACCAGCCGAATATTACCGCCGGGGGTCTCGCGGCGGCTGGAGCCCGGGTTGGGCTTGGTCTGTTTCTGGTCTGGTTTCTGGGGGCCGGGGTTCTGATCGTTCGGTTGCTGGCTGCCGGCTGGTTTGGCAGCGGGGTCGTTCTGAAGGGCCGGGTTGTTGGTCGATCCGTTCGTGCCATCGTCGTCCGAGGAGCGTTGCAGGTCACGGACGCGGGATTCGAGTTCGTAGACTACGCGAAGATTGTCTGAGTAGCGGACTACCTTTGCTTTGGCTTCGTAGGCACTCCGCATGATGTTGGAGGGCTTGAAGTCGCTGGCGCGAAGATCACTGAGACGGACGCCGGTGAGATTCAGGGTAAGGGCGATGGAGAAGAAGGCCATGGCAGCGGTCATCGCGAGGCGCGGCTGCAGCATGGTATGGCCCAGGGAGCGGAAGCTGTGAGCGAGGCGGGCGCGGAAGGGAAGGACATTTGTGGAGGCAAAGGACGGCTGGGCCAAGGATGGAACCAAAGAGGGGCCGCCGAGGATGGTGTTCGGGGTGCGGAGACGATCGGTACTGCCGAGGACGATGGGTGGGCGATCCAGGCTGGCGGCCTTGCCGCTGGTTTCAGCGAGGATCCGCTCGAGGAGGGCCATGGGCGGCTCAGGCCGGGGGGACTTCAGCATCTCCATCCAGGCGGCGCCGCGCTGGGAGTCTGCAAACATGGTGGCGCAGTTGGAGCAACCGACCAGGTGGAGGTCGAAGGTGGCCTGGTCAGCGGCCGAGAGAGTACCGTCGAGCGCGTCGGAGAGCATCGCTTCACACTGGGCGCAGTGCTGAGGATTGCTGCCCTGACCGGGCCCTCGCGCTGCCGAATTGGTTGAAGTCTGCCACCTTACATCACCTGCCCTTCTATACGTTGCAAAAGCCTTGCAAGTTCCCCCCGGCCGCGGCTGATGCGGCTTTTTACGGTTCCTTCGGGGATGCGGAGGACCTGCGATATCTCTTTGTAATCCAGATCCTCCAGATCGCGAAGAATAACAGCTTCGCGAAGCTCGGGGGAGAGTTGTTTTAGGGCGCCCTGAACGCGTGCCTTGAGTTCGAGGGCGGCGACGTGCTGCTCCTGGGAGGGCCGGGGATCGGCGAGGCGGTCGGCCATGGTGGGGCCGTCCTCTTCGCCGTCAAAGGTGGCGTCGAGGGAGTCGGAGGCACGATCGAGACGGGTGCGGCGGAAGTGGTCGACGAGGAGGTTACGGGCCAGGGTCGTGATCCAGGTCTGGAAGCTGCCCTTCTGGGTGTCGAAGCTGGCGAGGTTCTTGTAGAGCTTGAGGAAGACTTCCTGGGTCGAGGTCCTCTGCGTCGGTGCCGGAGCCGGTGAAGCGATAGCAAATGCCGTAGATGCGCCGGTGCTGGGAGACGACAAGCTGTTGCCAGGCTTGCGAGTCTCCTGCCATGCACTGGCGTACCAGTTTGGCTAGTGCTTCGTTTGCTGCTTCCTGTTCTGGGGTACGCTCCAACTTTGCCTCTAGTGATTTTGCCGGTAGGGGCAGTGTACCGCGTGGGGCAGGTACTGGATTGATTTGTTGGAGGACGTGCGGGCCGGGTTCGGCGGGAGCGAGAGTGCGAGGCAGGCGCCGCGGAGCGGATGTGCGGCCCGAAGGCCTGCTCCTCGCCGAGATCGGAATCGCCATGTGCAGAACGCCCATGTTTGCTAGTACGCATGGGCGTTCCGGTTGGTTCAATGGTTATGAAAACGGGTGGCTTTTAGGGCGTGGGCGCGGTGATGACGCCGCAGGCGATCCGGTTGCCGGAGTTGCCGCTGGGGTCAGTCTTCATGTCGTCCTGCTTTTCGTGGACGACGATGGAGGTGCCTCCGTTGGCGATAATGCTGACGGGGGAGGTGGGGTCGAGGGAGAGGTAGTCCACCTTGAAGGTGGCGTGGCCCGTGTGGCCTTCACCGACTACGACGTTCTGGGGAAGGTCGCCGGCGTGGTGGCCCATGGGATTCTGAAAGCCGTGCTGCTTGTTCTCGGGATTGAAGTGCGAACCGGCGGTCTTGAAGTCGGGGGGATCGCAGAGGGCCTTGGCGTGGATGTGGACGCCGTGCTCGCCGACCGGGAGGTTCTTGAGCTCGACCTTGATGGAGAGCTTGCCCTTTTCCTGCTGGAAGGTGGCGGTGCCAGCGTCCTCACCGGTGCCGGTCTTGAGTGGAACGATGATCTCGTTCTTCGGTTTGGCGAACGTCGGAACGGCGAGGAGGCAGAGGGTGAGTGCGGCGAGCGTGTGGCGCATGTCTTATCTCCAAGAAACGTCTTCTAGTGAGAATACAGAAGTATTTGATTAGGTTGCGCGATGGGGTGGGATATGTATGTAAAATTTGGGTATGATTTCAACCCAATTCTTCTCCTTTTCGAAGTTCGTGGCATTTTCGTGCCTTCTAGCCGTGGTTTCAACGTTGGGTTCTTCTCCGGCCCTGGCCCAGCGGGCGAGAGGCGGTGCACCACCGGAGACGCAGGCCGCTCCCAATGCGAAGCCTGATGCAGATGCAAAGCCAGCGGCGCCGGACACGAAGTCCGCTGCAACGCCTGGAATGCCAGTCGCGGAACCGCCCCTGCCGCCCGACGCGCATGCGGAGCAGAGCATACAGATGGATGGAAAGACGCTGCATTACACCGCGACAGTGGGAACGCTGCCGGTACGGGACAGCAAGGGGGTCTTGAGCGGCGAGGTCGTTTACACCGCGTACACAATGGAGGGCAAGGACAGGCCTGTGACGTTTGCGTTCAACGGCGGGCCGGGTGCGGCGTCGGTCTATTTGAATCTCGGCGCGATTGGGCCGAAGAAGGTCGCGTTTGGCGCTGAGGGGCAGAGCCCTTCGGACCCGGCGACGCTGACGGACAATCCAGGAACCTGGCTGGACTTTACGGACCTGGTATTTATCGACCCGATCGGGACTGGTTTTTCACGGTCGCTGGTGCCGATGGATGAGGCCAAGAAACAATTCTATGGGCCGGACCAGGACATCGAATATCTTTCCAAGTGCGTCTACGACTGGCTGGTGAAGAATGGGCGGCTGGAGTCTCGCAAGTACCTTGTGGGCGAGAGCTATGGCGGGTATCGCGGGCCGCGGCTGACGGCTTATCTGCAGTCGCAGATCGGCGTTGCGATGAATGGGCTGGTGCTCGTATCGCCGGCGCTGGCCCCACAGTCGGGGTCGCCGAACCTTTCGCCGATTCCGTGGATGCTGACGCTGCCGTCGATTGTCGCTGCGAACTATGAGCGGCAGGGCAAGCTGACGAATGAGAGCATGGCCGCTGTAATTGATTACACGCGCGGCGAGTATGCGGTGGACCTGATGAAGGGGAACAGCGATCCGACGGCGACTCCGCGACTGGTGCAGAAGGTGACGGCATTGACGGGGCTTGATCCGACGTTCGTGAAGGAGTCGGGCGGACGGCTGGAGACGCAGGCGTTTCTCCGGGAGGAGTTTCGTGAGACAGGCAAGCTGGGCAGCCGGTATGACCCCAATGTCACGGCTTATGATCCCTTTCCATATAACCCCACGCAGGAGACCAACGACCCGATTTTGTTGAGCATTATTGCTCCGACGACGACAGCGATGGTTGACTTTGTGACGCGGACGGTTGGGTGGAAGACGGACGCGCGCTATAACGCGCTGTCGAGCGAAGTAGCTCGGGCGTGGGACCGGACTTCACGCAACGGTGCGTTTTCGGGATCGGCTTCAGCGACTGATCTGCGTGTCGCCGTTGCGACAGACCCGAAGCTGCGCGTGGTGATTGCGCATGGATGGGCAGACCTTTCGTGCCCGTTCATGGGATCGGTGTTGACGGTGAGTCAGATTCCGATCATGGGCGATCCGACGCGGGTGCAGGTGCATGAGTATCCGGGCGGGCATATGTACTATGCGCGGACGGCGAGCTCGCTTGCGCTGCGCAAGGACGTGATGGAGATGGTTTCGAAGCACTGAGCTGTCCAGCCGGACGGGCCGCCTGCGCGGCAGGCGGCCACTTCGTGGCGGATATACCTTGTTTCGGCGCGATGAAAACTCCGGGCCTCGCGTTGCTCGGCGCTTATTTCTGGGTCGAGAGAAGCTCGAGCTGCTCTGACTGGTGTTCGTCGGTGAAGGGTTCGAAGTGAGTGCGGCAGCGGGCTTCGTAGAGGCCGGCCGCGCCGACAACTACGAGCTCCTGGCTTTGGCCGAGGCGTTGCGTGTGGATGGCGGGGGCGCCGCAGACCATGCAGACGGCGGAGAGTTTGGTGACCTCGTCGGCGAGGGCCATGAGGTTGGGGACTGGGCCGAAGGGCTCGTTGGCGAAGGTGGTGTCGAGGCCGGCGAGGATGACGCGTTTGCCGAGGTGGACGAGTTCCATGGCTAGATGGGTGATGCCTGCGTCGAAGAACTGGACCTCGTCGAGTCCGACGACGTCGACTTCGTGGACGCGGCCGGATTCGAAGAGCTCGACTTTAAGGCTGTCGGATGTTGGAGTTACGACGGCCGCGTCGTGGGTCTGGGAGCTGTGGCTGGCGATGGCGGTGCGGTGGTAGCGGAGGTCGATGTCGGGTTTGAAGCAGGCTACGCGCTGGCGGGCGATGCGGGCGCGCTTGAGGCGGCGGATGAGTTCTTCGGACTTTCCGGAGAACATGGGGCCTACGATGACTTCGATTCGGCCAGGGGTGGGGGTGTTGGTCATCCGGCAATGGTAATGGGGTCCGTGGTGGATTTTTGGGTGTTAATTTTTCTTGGGTGGTGGAGTGGCGTTTTTGCTGGGGGTTTTGCGAGAAATGGGGTGCAGGACGTGGTTTTTTGATGGTGAGATTGTGGTGGATCGCTGGTGAATCGTGGTGGGTTGGCGCACGTATTTTGGGTGGCGAAATTTTGCCACTTTTTTTGGATTTATTTTTGGGCGGGTGTGGATAACGCCATGTTGTCCGAGTAGACGGTCTCTTCGGGGACGTCGGTGGGGCTTTCGAAGTCGAGCTTGTAGCCGTTGGGATCGGTGAGGATGGTGACCCACATGGCGTTGCCGACGAAAGGGCGGCGCGGCTCGAGACCGCGGGCGATGGCTTCGTGGTAGATGGCGAGGGCGTCCTTGCATTGGAAGCAGACGGAGACTCCTTCGCCCAACTTGCCTACGGGGACGCGGGTGAGGAGGTACTCCTGCAGCATGATGGCGGCGTTGCCGATCTCGAGCCAGCACCAACGGACCTTGTCGTCGACGATCCATTGTCTGGTGCGCCTGAAGCCGAGGCCGTCGATGTAGAAGCGGAGGGAGGCTTCCATGTTGGTGACCATGAGGAAGGGGACGGCTTGTTCTACGTTGGGGTCCGGTTTCAGGGGTCATTGTTTGCTCCTGAGGGTTTGATCTTACTTTTACTCTGACTTTCTGCAATGTGGAAGGGAGGCAATTTGTGCGCTGGATCAGGCGGCCTTCTAGTGGGACGAGGTTGCCAACGGCGCTTCTTTTTTCAAAAGCTGCGGAATGGCAGGTGTTTTCGCATGTCTCTGCAATTTTTACTAAGAGATCGCTGTACGAGCCTCAATGAGTGCGTTGGCGATTTGGCGTTATTCCAGAAGTGCGCCCGGAGCCTTCGGCGCTTGCCGGGGTAGATCCTGAAATCGTGCTTGGCCGGGACTGAAGGTCTTGTGCCATTCACGCCCTAGGCTTCTCTCGCTGAAAGTAGATGAGGCACCCGGATTACATTGCTTAGAACTCGCGGATCGCCGTCACCGGATCCACCCGCATCGCTCGCTGCGCCGGAAGATAGGACGCCAGCAAAGACATCGCCGCGAGCAGAATCAGCACGGCAAAGATCGTCACTGGGTCATTGGCGCCGACGCCGTATAGCAGACCGGCAATGACGCGGGTCAGCCCGAACGAAAGAGCCAGTCCCAGCGCCAGACCAATTGCCGTCAGCCGTATTCCCTGTAGCAGCACCATCCTCATCAAATCCGCTCGCGAAGCCCCCAAAGCTACGCGGATGCCGATCTCGTGCGTCCTGAGCTCGGTGCGGTATGCCATCACGCCATAAATGCCCGTGGCCGCCAGAACCAGCGCGATGACCGCGAATATCCCCGCGAACGTGCTCTGCATGACGACGAAGGTACTCGCTATCGCGGTATTCTCCCTCATCGAGCGCACGTCATAAACCGGGAGCCGACTGTCAACACCCTGGATCGCGCGCTCGGCCGCCTGTGCCAGATCCGCCGGATTGCCCATGGTCTTCATTTGTACGATGAGTTCGGGACCCGGTAGCTGATAATAGCTCATATAGATCATGGGCCCGGGCCGCTCACTCACCATCAGGTGCTTCGAGTTCTTCACCACGCCAACCACCGTGAACAGTTTGCTCGACATACTCGGCAGACCCAGCCTTTTTCCTATCGGATCCTGCCCCGGCCAGTACCGGTTCGCCGCTGTCTGGCTCACGATCAGTACGAGCGGCGCATTCTCATTGTCGTCCTGCGTAAAGCCGCGCCCTTCCAGAATGGGTATCCCCATGGTCTCGAAGTACCGCGGCGATACGTCCGCTCTCCCCACTTCCAGCGATTCATGGGGCCGTGGCGCATATCCTTCCGGATGCGCGTCCTCCGTCTTTCGCGTCAGCGTTAGCGGTACCCAGTCGGTAAGCGAAGCCACGGTCACGCCGGGCAATGCCTCCACGCGCTGGAGAATTTTGTCGCGGATCAACCGCTTTTGGTCATTCGGATAGCCGGAGATGTTCAATCCCACGGACGCGGTCAAGACATGATCTTGCTCAAATCCCGGATCTGCATAGGCAATGTTCCTGAGCGTGCGCAAAAACAGTCCGGAGCTAACCAGCAGAGCGAGCGAGAGCGCCACCTGCGCCACCACCAGACCGCTGAGCAGCCGCCGATTGTGCTTACCGCCCGATACGCTTGCCGATTCCTCCTTCAGCACCTCCGCCGCCGGCACCTGCGACGACCGCCAGGCCGGAAATGCTCCGCACAGCAGGCTCGCCAGAAAGGCCAGTGCCACAATTGCGATCACAACGCCGGGATCGACCATGCCGTTTATCGCGATTGGGATCGCGTTCGACGGGAGGAACAGTGCGAGTGTCTTGGCCGTCCACAGAGTCAAGAACAACGCCGCCGCTCCCGCGCAGAGGGCAAGAATCACGCCTTCGAGCACCATCTGCCGCACAACTCGCAAGCGACTTGCACCCAGCGACTGTCGGATTGCGATTTCGCGCCGCCGCGACACAAACCGCACCAGTGTCAGCGTGGCCACATTGGCGCACGTCAGCAGCAACACGATCCCCGCAATGGACAGCAGGATTGGGAGCGTAGTCGCCATATATCCGTTCGCGCCGAACGGCGACCGCCACATCGGATCCAGAGTGATCGTGTTCGTGCCCAGGTGATCGTCAGGATACGCCGCCACAATCCGCCGCATGATGGTCTCAAGATCCTGGTTTGCCTGCTCGCGGCTCACGCCCGGCCGCAGCCTTCCCACCACGTTCAGCCAATTCCCGCTGCGCTCGGTCATCCGCCAACCGCCCGTTCCGAGCGGATCGAGCGTGACCCACATATCGTGCCGCAGCCCCGGCGCCGCACCGACGAAACCCTTCGGCGCGACGCCGATCACTGTCACAGGGTGGTGAGCAATCTCCAGCGGCTTGCCCACAATCCCGGGGTCACCCGCAAAATGCGTCTTCCAGAGCGAGTAGCTGAGAATGACATACGGAATGCTTCGCCCTGCAGCCTCTTCTTCCGGCCGGAAAAAACGCCCGTAGAGGGGCTTCACGCCGAGCACATCGAAGTAATTCGCAGTCACGTTGGCAATATAGATCCGTTCCGGCGTGGCTCCGCCGGTCAACGCAATCCAATCGTGGTGATACCCAATGATTCCCTCGAAGCTGTGATTCTGGTCCCGCAGATCGCGGTAATCGAGATATGAGAATGGCGGAGTCGGCGAGCTATTCCACTGCCCGCGCATCACGCTTACCAGCGAGCTCATATCTCGCGCTCCCGGTATCGGGTGCAACATCGTTCCGTCAATCCAGCTGAACACCGTGCCGTTGGCGCAAATGGCCACTGCCAACATCACCGTAGCCGCGACCGTGTATGCCGGATTCTTGCGAAGTTGCCGCAAGGCAAAACGAATATCCTGTAGCAGCCCTCTCATGCCTACCTCCCTCAAAGGAAGTTTGCTCTTGGGAACCAGAGTATCCCGCTCGGATGTGCACGCAGTGTGCCAAAACACGTATGACTGTAAGTCTATATCCGCCATCGACATAGGTTGGGGACATAATCTCGGCTCCGCCAACATACTGTCCATTTGTGGATCGGATGTCCGCTTTCGAACCTTCCTGCAAAGCCGAAGCAAAGCGCTTCTCGGCTCTGAGATGATCGTTATCTGACAAGCGAGCTTGCAGTACCGCTCATCTGGATCGCCTTTTCTAACGGCAAATCGGCCAGCGTTCGCCGATCTGCCTCCGCATGATCCTCAATTAAGTCCAACAGGGCTTAGCACTCATTGAGATGGACTCACTCTTTTTCTGTTGACGCGACGAGGGGTTGCCAGAGTTCGATGCGGTTGCCTTCGGGATCGACGATCCAGGCGAAGCGGCCGTAGTCGGCGTCTTCGCGTTTGGGGTCGATGGTGACGCCGGCGGCGGCCAGTTGGGTGAGGAGGGCGTCGAGGTCGTCGACGCGGTAGTTGATCATGGCTTGCTGCGGGCCTTTTTCGTTACCGGGGCCGAAGTATTTTGTGTCTTCGGGGAAGAGAGACCATGTGGTCATGCCGGTGGTGGGTGGGACTTCGTCAGACCAGAGGAGGGTGGCTCCGCCGTAGTCGGAGAGTTGGATGCCGAGGTTCCTGGCGTACCAGGTGCTGAGTGTTTTTGGGTCGCGGGCGCGAAGGAAGATGCCGCCGATGCCGGTTACTCGGGCCATGGTGTCTCCTTGAATTTGATGACGAGTATAACGCGTATGTCTGTGGGCGGTAGGGTCCGAGGTGTCCTCGAAGATTTTGAGGTGATGATGCGAGTTCGATCGGTGGGACGCTTCTCGCGTGTTGATAGCATCGGGTATGGAAGCCAAAACCAATCGCCCGACGTGGAAGACGCTGTTGGCCTTCGCGATTATCTATTTTGTGTGGGGATCCACTTTTCTCGCGATTCGCATCGGGGTGCATGAGGTCCCTCCGTTTCTTCTGGCAGCGATGCGGTTCTCGGTTGCGGGAGTCGTTCTTTATGGGTGGACAGTGGCGCGCGGGGAGCGCTCACCGAGCAGGCGCGAGTGGATGTCGGTGTTGTTGATTGCGTTCCTGATCTTCGTCATGGATTACGGGTTGTTGTTCTGGGCAGAGCAGCGAGTGCCTTCGGGTATTGCGGCTGTGATGATGGCGACGATACCGGCGTTTATGGCGTTGTCGGAGATCGTGATTCTGCAAACGCAGAGGCTGACGGCCCGTTTGGCGCTGGCGCTTCTGATCGGAATTTGTGGAGTGGCCGTGCTGATGGTGCCCTCGTTGAGCACGTTGAATCTTGGTGGGGCGCCCATTGATCGGGGGGGTGCCGTGGCGCTGATCATCGGATCGATCAGTTGGTCGGTTGCGTCGATCCTGACGCGTAAGCTCGCGCTTCCGGATTCCAAGGTGATGAGTTCGGGGGCGCAGATGCTTGCCGGGGGAGTTATGCTGGCGCTTGCTTCTGCTGCGCTGGGGGAATTTCACCGCTTTCATCCGAGTGCGGTGTCGCGTGCTGCGTGGCTTTCGCTGCTTTATCTGATTGTGGCGGGTTCGATTATTGGGTTCACCGCGTATGTTTGGTTGATCCATCATGAATCGCCGACGAAGGTGGGTACGTATGCGTATGTGAATCCGGTCGTGGCCGTGTTGATTGGATATTTTCTGGGTGGGGAGACGCTTGGATTGAGGACGATTCTGGGGACATCGTTTGTTCTGATCAGCGTGGTAGTGATTACGACAACGCGCACGAGGAAGACGGTAGGGACATAGCGCGCATCTCCGGTTCGGTCCAAAATCTTCAGCGAACAGGGCCCTTTTCCGGTGTAGGCGCAAGCCATTGGAAGAGCAGCGTGGCAGCGAGGGCTCCCGCCAATTGTGCGGAGATGAATCCGGCTATGTCGACAGGGCGAATTCCGGAAAATGTATTGGTCAGGGAACGCGCAATGGTCACGACAGGGTTGGCGAACGACGTCGAGGCGGTGAACCAGTAGGCCGCTGTGATGTAAGTTCCGACGGCAAAGGGAACGGCAGAGGGCCGGTGCCGGACGCATCCCCAAATCACTGAGAGCAGGCCGAAGGTAGCGACGAATTCGCTAAAGATTTGCGCAGGCCCGGAACGAACGTGGGTCGAGAGGGAGACGAAAGGCAGACCGAACATCAGGTGAGCAGTGGCGACTCCAGCAAAGGCCCCACCGAGCTGGGCGATGACATAGGCGGGAGTTTCACGCCACGCAATGCCGCCCTGCCATGCATCGGCGAGGGTCACGGCGGGATTCAAATGCGCTCCTGAGATGGGGCCAAAGGCGAGAATGATCGCGACTAATGCGGTACCGGTGGCGATCGTGTTGACCAGCAGCGCGAGTGCAACGTTACCTGCAGCTAGTCGCTCTCCCATGATTCCGGAGCCGACGACAGCGGCGAGAAGAAAGAGAGTTCCTACGAACTCCGCTACGAGACGACGTAAGAGCGTGGGATTCATTGCCTGCCGATGTTATCGATCTCCTTCTGGAGAGCAAGTTGTTCGAGAGCTGAAAGTGGGAGAGAAAGAAAGAGGCTTATTCTGCGGTCGAGAATGGAGAATGCGTCGTGGAAGGCGCGCTCGATGGTTTCGGGAGGCCCTTTGACGGCTGCAGGATCGGGGACACCCCAATGGGCGGTCATTGGATGGCCGGGCCAGATGGGGCAGACTTCGTTGGCCGCGTTGTCGCAGACGGTGAAGATGAAGTTTATCGGCGGGGCGTTGCGCTCTGCGAACTCGTCCCATGATTTGCTGCGCAGGCCGTTGGTTGCTATTCCGGCGAGTTGAAGCTGTTTGATCGCTTCGGGCCGGGCCGCTCCTGAGGGATGGCTGCCTGCACTGTAGGCGGTGAATGTGCCCTTTGCTTTGTGGTTCAAGATGGCTTCCGCCATGATGGAGCGCGCTGAGTTTCCGGTGCAGAGGAAGAGGACGTTGTAGTGGGTACCGGTCATGGTCGGCTCACGCGCTGACTGCGACTGGATCGCAGCAACCTGGTGCACAACATGCGGCCTTGGGTTTGGTGGCGCGGATGAAGGCGCTGATGAATTTGTCTTCGACCTGTGGGGCCATCTCGTCGACAGAGACCCCTGCTTCGGTGAGGAAGGTGCGCGCGTCTTCGATGTCGTAGGTGCGGGTGGGTTCGAGGTCGATGTCCGCGAAGCCGGCGTCTGTGAGTTTGGCGCGATAGTCGGATTCCTCGAGCGCTCCGGCGATGCAGCCGACCCAGAGCAACATGCTTTGTCGGATGGAGTCGGGAACATGGCCACGAACGACTACGTCGGAGACGGCGAAGCGGCCGCCGGGGCGGAGTACGCGGAAGGCTTCACGTAAGACTTTTGACTTGTCGGCGGAGAGATTGATGACGCAGTTTGAGATTACGACGTCGACGGAGTTGTCGGGCAAGGGGACGTTTTCAATTTCACCTTTGAGGAACTCGACGTTGGTGGCCCCTGCTTTTCGCTGGTTTTCGCGGGCGAGGGCGAGCATGTCGTCGGTCATGTCGAGGCCGAATGCTTTGCCGGTCGGGCCGACGCGTCTTGCGGAGAGAAGGACGTCGATCCCTCCTCCGGAGCCGAGATCGAGTACGGTTTCGCCGGGCTTGAGGTCTATGAGCGCGGTTGGGTTGCCGCATCCTAAGGACGCGAGAACGGCCTTCTCCGGCAGTTCGCCTTTTTCTGAGGCGCCATAGAGATTTTTGGTGATGGGATCGCAGCAGCGCATGGCGGGATCGCAGCATGCCGCGGCTTCGGTTTCGGTGACGGAGCGGGCGATTGAACCGTATTTGTTACGGATATTTCCCTTCATTTCCATGGTTGGCGTCTCCGATCGTATATGCTAAAGCGAATGTATTGAGTTTGGACATATCTGTCAAGGCGTATATCATTTCTTTATGGTTCGAAGCGCTCAATCTGTCGATTTGGTTCGCTTGTTTGCGGCACTGGGCGACCGTACGCGTCTGCGGTTGCTCAATCTGATGAATGGGCGGGAGGTGTGTGTCTGCTATTTCGTTGAGATTCTGAGGCAGAGCCAGCCGAAGATTTCGAGGCACCTGGCCTATCTGCGGAATGCGGGCGTGGTGTCGGCGCGGCGAGAAGGGAAGTGGATGCACTACAGCATCGAGCGGCCGAACGATCCTGGAGGGGCAGCGGTTCATCGATGCGGCGCTGAGTTCATTCGGGACAGACCGCGAGATGCAGCTGGATCTGGCGAGGCTGGACAAGGCGTGTTGCGAACCAGCACGCTATATCACCTTGCAGGGGGCCCCGTCGCCGATTCGATTGGACGCTGAGACGGCCTGAGTCGTTCTCTCAGCTGCGCGCTGAGTGCGCATCTGATCGGACAAAAGCGAAGGGGCGATTTCTCTTTCGAGATATCGCCCCCTCGTTCCGATTTTTCGAAGATCCGGTTCGGCGCCCGGATCACAACTACTCGTCAATTCAGAGTTCGTTCGGAACCTGCGAGCGGAGCCCGCCGTTACCCGTACTCTTCCGTCATCACATTCGCTGTAAGAGCTTTCTCGTGTCATCCCGCTGCGGCCAGTCTCCTGAGCGCTTCGTGAGTTCCGTTGCCGGTCCTCTTTTCGAGTTCCGTTCCTGGTACTCTTGCGAGTTCCGTTCCCGGTCCCCTTCCGAGAACTGTTCCTGGTCCCCTTGCGAGTTCCATTTCCAGTTCTCCGCCGAACCCTGTTCCTAGTCCCCTTGCGAGTTCCATTCCCAGTGCTCGTGATGACTCTTGTCTACTCTCTCCTACTGGAGAATTTCTCCTCCGTTGATTCGTAAGATACTCGCGCTGGCGCTGAATGCAAGGGGGTTGGGAGGCTATATTTTTGTGGAAATACGGCGTGTTTTGTGGAAATGCGACTTAGGTGAACGTGCTGCACAGGATAGGGTGGATCGCTTTTCTCGTATCTCTTCGGAAGATGCACAAGAGATGGTGCGGTGAGCTTCTGGGCCCACGTTCAGCGGTTGACGATGGCTACGCGGAAGGGTGGTTTGGTGGCTTCGGTGGGGTCCTGGGTGAATGTCTCGGAGGTCTTTGCGGGGCCGTAGCCGCGCCAGAGCCAGGTCATCTCTTCGACGAACTCGGCGGCGCCTTCGGCCTGGGAGTGCGGGCCTTTGCCGAAGGTGAACTGGAAGTCGTAGTTCTTGAGTTTGAGGGCGTTGGCCATGCGGATATTGGCCATGGGCCATGAGCCGTACTTGGGGTTCTCCTGGTCGTTGCTGCCGTCCTGGATCCAGACGCGAATGTTGCGATGGTCTTCGCGGAGAATTTTGTCGGGGTAGTCCTGTCCGCCGTCGGGGACTGCGGGGTCTTCGTGCCACTGGATAGAGGTGAAGGAACCGATCCAGGAGATGACGCGGCTGAAGTCGTCGGGGCGTTGCCAGGCTACGTTGAAGGAGCAGATGCCGCCGGAGCTTGAGCCGGTGATGGCGCGGGAGTAGGCGTCGGTGCGGAGGTTGTAGTGTTTGGCGACTTCGGCGAGGAGTTCGTTGTGGAGGAAGCGGGCGTAGCGGTCAGAGACGGTGTCGTATTCGGTGGAGCGCATGGAGTCTTTGAGGGTGCGGTCCCATTTTTTGCCGTAGGCGGCGACGAAGTTGTAGGTGGGGGTGCCGGGCGAGGCGGAGATGTCGCCGGGATTGGTGAAGACGGCGATCATGACAGGGATTTTTCTTTGCGCGATGAGGTTATCGATTGCGTTGAGGGCGGGGTGGTTGCCCTTGCGGTTGAGGTAGCCCTCGCCGTCCTGAAAGACCATGACGGCGGCTGGTTTTTTGGGGTCGTACTGGGCTGGGACGTAGATCCAGTAGTCGCTGACCATGCCGTCGTAGATCTGGCTGCGCAGGGTGAGTTTTTCAGAGAGAGTGCCGGTGGGCACGCCGGGATGCTGGAGGGCATCGCCGGTTAGTGGCGGAGGTGCGGGCGCGGGGCCGGAGTTCGGGCCGCCGGGTCGTTGTGCGGCTGGGGTCGCGGGTTGTTGCGCGGTCAGCGGAAGTGAGATCGCGAGGAGTGCGGAGAATAGAACGCGGCGAATCGGCAAGGACGTTCTCCTTTTGGCTTGTACTGCGGTCTTGATGTTTCTGTGAAGAGATTTGCAGCGGAGACCGCTTGTTTTTTGTGCTTTCAGCGTCAGTGGCAGCATACACGTTTCCGGTTGTTCTTCCTGTGCGTCAGGGCATTGCGAATCTGCAAATTGGTGCGTAATTTCTGCTGCGACATATTCGGGCGATCTGGATTGCTTCGGGAGTACAATTGCGCACTCCCCGGATGACAATTCAAAACCTACTGAAAGAAGAGGTGTAACCATGCTTGGTGATTTGATCAGCGAAACCAAAGGCAAGAGACTTGTAAGACGAGTGCTTTCCGTTGACCCTCCAACCGCTGAGGTGTCGTTCGAGGACAGCGGCCAGATTTTAGGTGTGCCTACGACAGGCATGGGCACCTATACATCGATCGTTAGTGCGGATGGCACTATCCATGGCGAAGGCCAAGGAATGAGCATGACGCAGGATGGCGAGGCGCTTACCTGGACGGGAACAGGTGTTGGCAGATTCGGGCCCGGCGGCTCAGTTAGTTACCGCGGCATGTTGTTCTTCCGGACGACATCGCAGAAGCTGGCGCGGCTGAATGGCTCTTGCGGGGCCTTCGAATATGAAGTGGACGCGTCGGGCAGTACGATTTCCAAAGTCTGGGAGTGGAAGTAGGGCCGAGCGGTCTGCGGGTGACCGAAGATTTGAGGCGTGACCGGCAACGGCGCTCGTTGACGATGGAGAAACGGGGCGCGTATGCTCGTGGCCAGTTCACGGGCCCGGGAACCTGCGCGACTTGTCTTGCCGGCTCGTGCTCCTGTTCTTAGTTCTGCTCAAAGCACACAATCTCGGTAGATGTCGACGCGGTGCCCGGAACACTTTTCCGAGGAGATGCGAGATGGCTACAGTACAGCAAGTACCAGCACCGGCACGGCCGGTGAATCCGGATGCGTTGAATGCGTTGTTGGGGCGGGCGGTGCAGGACATGGGCGCGGCGCTGCAGGCACCGCTGATTCTGATTGGCGACAAGCTGGGGCTTTACCGGGCGATGGGCGATGGAGGGCCAGTGACTCCGGCGGAACTGGCGAAGCGGACGGGGACTTCGGAGCGGTATGTTCGCGAGTGGTTGAATGCGAATGCGGCCGGGCAACTGGTGCAGTATGACGCAGTGAACGGAACGTTCTTCATGACTCCTGAGCAGGCGCTGGTGCTTGCACTGGACGATACGCCGGTACATCTGCCGGGGTTTTATCACCTGCTGGCTTCGCTGATGAAGGACGAGGAGAAGCTGACGGAGATCTATCGTACGGGCAAAGGGATGGGTTGGCACGAGCATGAGAAGGGGCTGTTTGAAGGCACGGAACGCTTCTTTCGGCCGACGTACTTAGCGAACCTGGTTTCAAATTGGATCCCGGCGCTGAAAGGAGTGGAGGCGAAGCTGAAGGCGGGCGCGAGAGTGGCGGACATCGGATGCGGACATGGCGCGTCGACGCTGTTGATGGCGAAGTCTTATCCGAAGTCGAAGTTCATCGGGTTTGATTATCATCGGCCGTCGATTGATAAGGCGCGGGAGAAGGCGAAGGTCGCGGGCGTTGCGGACAGAGTGACATTTGAAGTCGCGTCTGCGAAAGACTTTCCGGGGAAGGACTATGATCTGGTCGCGTTCTTCGACTGCCTGCATGATATGGGCGATCCGGTAGGCGCAGCGGCGCATGTGAAGAAGACACTGGCGCCGGGCGGGACGTGGATGGTTGTAGAGCCGTTTGCGAACGACGATACGGCGGCGAACCATAATCCGGTCGGGAGGATCTTTTATTCGGCTTCGGCTACGATCTGCGTGCCTTGTTCGTTGGCGCAGGAGGTTGGACTTGGTCTGGGAGCGCAGGCTGGGCCGGCAAGGCTGGAGAAGGTCGTGCGAAGTGGGGGATTTACGCACTTCCGCAAGGCCGCGGAGACGCCGTTCAATCTGGTGTTTGAGGCCCGGTAGGAGAACGACTTAACACCGATTGCCACCGATGACACCGATCTTGGGGGATTGATGGTGTCCCGATGGATCGGTTTTCAAGTCTTTATCGGTGGTATCGGTGGTATCGGTGGTATCGGTGGTATCGGTGTTAGGTTCTTGCTTTTGCGCGGCTAGTTCTTGATGGGCTCGACGACGACGGCTGTGCCGTAGGCGAGCACCTCGGTAACGCCGCGGATGACCTCGTTTGCGTCATAGCGGACGGCGATGACGGCGTTGGCGCCGAGTTGGGCGGCGTGCAGGGTCATCATGGCGTAGGAGTCCTGGCGGGTCTTTTCGCAGAGCTCGGTGAAGAGGGTGATGTCGCCACCGACGAGGGTTTGCAGGCCGGCGCCGATGGTGGCGAAGATGTTGCGGGAACGGACGACGATGCCGCGGACGACGCCGATGTTGCGGACGATGCGGTGGCCGGGGCAGCTCAAAGGCCGTCGTGACGAGGGCCGGGTCGAGCGACGGGGTTGGCGGAGGATAGGTCGACATGTGGGTACTGCTCCTGTGAGTTGCTAAGAGATGGTACGCGACGGAGTGCGTAAGGGTTCCGTGGGCCCCGGTCCGGCGAGCGCGGCTACGAGCTTTGTGACGGCACCGGAGTCGATGGTCCGGGCGGCGAGGGTAATGCCGGTGCGGAGATCCGGGACGAGGTCGGCGGTGACCAGGACGGCGGCGGCGTTGAGGAGGACGATGTCGCGGCGAGGGCCCGTTTCGCCGGAGAAGATGGCGGTGAGGATGCGGGCGTTGGCGAGGGCGTCGCCGCCCTGGAGGCTTTCGATGGGGGCGCGCTGGAGGCCCACGTCTTCGGGGGCGATGGTGGAGAGGGTGACCATGCCGTTGTGGATCTCGGCGAATTGGCTGGGGCCGGAGATGGAGAACTCGTCTAATCCCCCAATGCCGCCGCTGGCGCCCCTTCCTGTGTCGCCGTGGACTACGAAGGCGTGGCGGGTGTTTAGGAGAAGCATTGCGTTGGCGACGAGCGGGACGAGGTGCGGGGCGTAGACGCCCATGATCTGAGCGGAGGCCCCGGCGGGGTTAGAGAGTGGGCCGACGAGGTGGAAGATTGTGCGGATGCCGAGCGCGCGACGGACGGGCATGACGGTCTTCATGGCCGGGTGCAGGGCGGGGGCGTGGAAGAAGGCGAAGCGATGTTTGCGGAGGGAGGCTGCGCCTTCTTCGGGCGAGAGAGCGACGGGGACGCCAAGGGCCTCGAGGACGTCGGCGGAGCCGCACTGCGAGGTGACGGCGCGGTTGCCGTGTTTGGCGACGGTGGCCCCGGCGGCAGCGGCGACGAGAGCTGCGGCGGTGGAGATGTTGAAGGTACCGCTTGAGTCGGCGCCGGTGCCGCAGGTGTCGACGAGGGTGGTTCGTTCTGCGTCGGTCAGTGGGACCGTGGTCGCCGCGGCGCGCATCGTGTCGACGAAGCCGGCGATTTCGGTGGGGGTTTCGCCCCGGCTTGCGAGGGAACTGAGGAGGGCGGCGAGTTCGAGTTCGGTGGCTTCTCCGCGGAGGACTATATGGAGCAGGTCAGCGGCGTCGGCGCGGGACAGGGTCTCGTGGCCTTCGATGATTCGTTTGAGGTGAGGCTGGAGGGGCATTGGTTTAAGCGTAGCAGGTGAGGGAAGATGCGTGGCGGAAGGCATTGTGTTCTCGACGGTAGTGCGTTCCTGACGAAGCAGGCATAGCAGGATTGGAGCGAGCAATATGGGCGGCGACTGACTGAGGCCAGTTTCATTTCGGGACAGAGATAGTAAGTGGGTCCCTTTTCTCCTATCGATTTGCAGGCTGCGACCGATAGCGTGGACAGCAGAGCTTTACTATTCCAGCGTGTTTCTCCGGGCCCCATGAAAGTTCGAACTGCATTAGCAATCTTTGTCTATATCGTTGCTGCCAATATTCCCTTCTGGGTCGCGAGTCATTCGATAGGACTGCTGTCGACGGGGTGGTTCAATGTTGAGTTTGTGATCATCGGAATTTTGTCATTTTTTATTCGCCGCACTCTGACGATATGGCTTTTGCTGGGCGCCATGCTGCTGGACATGTTGAGAGGTATCGGAGCGACCTATATGCTTAGCCCTTTGGAGATGCTTCGCAGCGCTCGATATCTGTCCGACGCTGCGTCTTCTCACCTTTGGGGCATCGCGGCGGTCATGATGTGCATCGCTGTGGTCCCCATGATTGCGTCACTTGCTCTTGACGGCGGTGTCTCTGGCAGGACGCGAGGATATGGTGTGGCGACGCTCGCAACTTTCGCAATTACTTGCGGGACTGTCGACGTGAATACGGGGCATACCATGTTGTTTCGACGGGACCGTCAATTGAACACGTCACGCCTGACTCGAGCGCCGACGCACGCACTCGTCATGAGTGAACTGCAACGTCAGGGGTACAGTGGCACGCACCCTGTCGGGCCCAATGTTTCCGTGCCATCAGCGTCGAAGATGTTAGCGAAGTTCGAGATTGCCTCTCCGTCCCCACGGACGAGTTCTATGCTCCCGAACGTGGTCGTAATCGTGGTTGAATCATGGGGAAAGCCCCTGACCACTGATCTGGAGGAGTCTCTAGTACAGCCATACTCGGGCAAAGGCCTCTCTGAGAGGTACACGCTGAGCCAGGGGGCCGTTCCCTTTTATGGGCCGACCATAGCTGGAGAGGCGCGTGAACTGTGCGGAAGCGCCATGGGATTCGGACTGTTGACCGCAACTGGCTCGGAATTGAAACGATGTCTACCCGAAACAATGAACGCGATGGGCTATCACAGTACAGCAGTGCATGGGTATAGTGCGCAGATGTTTGACCGGGTCGATTGGTATGGCAGGATCGGATTTGATGAGACCTGGTTCCGCGATCAACTGGTGGGACAGGGTCTGCCTACGTGTCCCGGACCATTTTCCGGGACATGCGACGCTGCCACCTCGGTATGGATAGGCGATCAGCTTGAAAAGAATTCTGATTCGCCGCAGTTCATTTACTGGGTGACACTGAATTCGCATCTGCCGGTGCCGATTCCGAACCTTGTTAAGGACCCTCCATTGTGCTCGGACAGCTCGATTACTGCCGAGAATCCGGCGATCTGTTCCTGGTATCAGCTTGTGTTCAACGTTCATCGGTCGGTGTCCGAGCTTGCCTTGAGATTGACGACACGTCCTACGATCTTCTTGATTGTGGGAGACCATGCGCCGCCGTTCTCGTCGGCTCGATTGAGGAGTCAGTTCTCGGATCGAGTCGTCCCGTACGTTCTGCTTGTGCCGAAGAGGGGAGGAAGTCCGAAGGGTCCGGAGGCGACACGATCGCTTGTAGTGGCGGCCCGTCCGCCTGCCGGGGCGCGAACACTTCATCTGAAGAAGGAGTTGAAGCTTTCCTCCGCTCCAGTTGGAGGGTGATTCCTTGCACTCAAATCACCTGTTCAGTGGGCCTCAAGGTGAATTTGTATCTCCTGGCCGGGGTGCATGGTTATCGTGAGTGGAACGCACTCGAAGCCGGGGACGAGGTTGAAGGTGCGTTCCTTTGGGATCGCTTCGAAGCCTTGTGAGGCGTCGGTGCGGATGGTGAGGGTGCCGTTTGGCTTTGTGATTTGGATGGTTCTGGGGTCGGGTCGCGCGATTGCTTCGTTGGAGCGTGAGATCAGGGGAAGGATGATTTGCAGTGGTGTTTGGGAGGCGGCATTTGCGCTTGCGATGATTTCGACGGTGGATCTGGTGAGGCGGTAGATGAGGTGATAGTGGGCGTCGACGTCGGGTAGTGGTTGATGGGCTGCAGTGAGGAGGCGACCTCGGGCTTCGAAGGTGATCTGGTTGGCGTTGGTGGAGGTGGTCAGAGTGGCTTCGAAGTCGCTGAGGCTGGTGTAGGTTTGTTTTGCGGCGCTCTCGATGCGTGGGGTGAGGGGCATGCGCGGCTTGTCGAGGAAGGCCTGTTGGTTCGAGATTTCGATCATCTGGTATTCGGTCATGCTGGCGGTGAGGACGGGGCCGAGGGTTTGATGGTAGAGCAGGGACAAGGCGCCGCCTGAGGCGTGGCCCCCGCCGCCTGCGCCCCCGCCGCCGGACTGGACCCGCTCGATGTATTCGAAGTCGTAGTCAGTCACGGTGGCCCGCCATGGGCCGATGGCGGCGAGGTGTGTGGCGATTTCTGGATAGGACTTGAGGCCATAGGGTTCGTCTCGGGGGATGGAGAGGCGCGGCGAGGGAGTTAGAGGTAGAGAAGCGGGTTTCTCCACTGCGGCGGCAAGTGCGCCGCCTTCGGTCGAAATGACATCTGTTAGTGGGTTGGCGGTTGTGCTGTCGAGGACGGTGGCGAGGGACTTGGCGTGGGTGAAGGTGTGGTGGATGCAGGGTTGGTCGCCGTGCGCGAAGTAGTCGGGGCCACCGTAGAGGAGGCCGTTGTGGGTGCAGGAGGCCATGAGTTCGAGGTTGCGGTAGGCGACTTCGAGGAACTTTGGGTCGTGTTGGGCGAGGAGGACGTAGGCGGGGTGGCAGCCGTCGCTGGTGCGACTGCCCCACCAGGTCCACTTGTAGTTGCGGGAGCCCCAACTGTTGTCCCAGGCGCCGTCGGGGAGCATGAACTCCATGTGGACGCGGAGCGCGGCGACGGTTTGGTCGAGGACAGGCTTGTCGTTGGTGAGGAGAGCGTATTGAGCGAGAGCGGGGAGCGACTCTTCCACGTTGTAGCCGAGGTCGACGGGGCGGCAGTGTTTTACGGTGATTGCGGTCTGGGGGTGGCCTTCGCCGAAGAGGAGGTTGTTGGGGGTGAAGTAGTCGAGGGAGGCGTGGGCGAGAGCGTGGGCGCGGTCGAGGTAGTGGTGGTCGCCGAGGGCACTGGGCGCAGAGGGCGAAGCAGTGGGACGCGGTGACGGGGTAGTTGATGTTGCCGGTGTCGATGGTTATGAAGCCGTCGAGGAACTTTGCGGCGCGGGCGAGACGGTCGGTCCAGCGTTGACGTGTTGTGGCGTCGAGGAGCTCGCCGTGATGGTGGAGGGCTTCGGCGAGCGCGATGGAGTGGAAGACGGTGATGCCCTTCCATGAGCTGAGGGTGACGTCGTTGATCCAACTGCCGTCGGCGCGGCTGACTTGTTGCTGGGACCATTCGTGGAGGAGGATGGCGGCTTCTACGTATTTGGCCTTGCCGGTGGTGTGGGCCACGCGGAGGAGGGGGTAGACAGCATCGCCGCAGCGGCCGTGGATGATGGCGCAGGCAGGGCAGAGGAGAGCGCCGCGGAGTGCGGGGTCGGGGATGGCCGTCTCCTGATGGGCCAGGAGGCCGTCGCACCAGGTCTGTAGGAGTTGGGCGTAGAGGTTGGTGTTTGGTGTGGCTTGATGAGACGCGGGTGATTGTTGCTGTTCGGCGACGGCGGTGAGATTTGGGAATGCCAGCTTTGCGCCTAGAGCTATTGCACCTGCCGAAGAGAGCTTCAGGAGCTGGCGCCGGCTTAGGGGGCCGATGAAGGTTGGTTTGGTCATCGAGGGAATCTTAGACGACTTGTTCAGAATTCCGAACCCATTGAGGCCGGTCGGCGGTTTTGTTGGGTATGGAGCGCGTGGGCGATAAGCGCACGGTTGTTCGCGTTCCGCGTTGCTGGGAGTTCTTTGCGTCCGATACACTTCTGGAGCAGGCAGTTGGCGAAAATACCCTATGAAAATTCACGAGTATCAGGCAAAAGAGATTCTGCGGAAGTATGGTGTGCCGGTTCCCGGCGGCGAGATGGCGACTACGTTGGAAGAGGCGGACACCGCGGCGAAGAGCTTGTTTGGCGCGGGGAACAAGGTCGTCGTGGTGAAGGCGCAGATCCACGCGGGTGGCCGCGGCAAGGGCGGCGGGGTGAAGCTTGCCAGGTCGCTCGAGGAGGCAGACGCGGCGGCGAAGGCGATCCTGGGGATGCAGCTGGTGACGCATCAGACTGGGCCGGCGGGGCAGAAGGTGCAGCGGTTGCTGATCGAAGAAGGGTCGGCGATTGAGCGCGAGCTTTACCTGGGGCTGGTGCTGGACCGGTGCTTCGGCGAAGGTCGTGTTTATGGCTTCGCAGTCGGGTGGGATGGAGATTGAAGTGGTCGCGCATAAGACTCCGGAGCTGATTTACAAGGAGTACATCGATCCCGCGGTGGGGTTCGCGCCATATCAGGCCAGGAAGCTGGCGTTCAAGCTGGGGTTGAAGCCGACGCAGATTAACGACGCCGTGAAGTTTATGACGGGGCTGTATAAGGCGTTTGTTGAGACGGATTCGACGCTGATGGAGATCAATCCTTTTATTACGACGAAGGACGATAAGCTGCTGGCGCTGGATTGCAAGATTAATTTTGACGACAACGCGATGTTCCGGCATAAGGACTTGAAGGAGTTGCGTGATCTGGCGGAGGAAGACCCGCTGGAGGTGGAGGCGAGCAAGTTTGCGCTGAACTACATCAAGCTGGATGGCACAATTGCGTGCATGGTGAATGGCGCCGGGCTGGCGATGGCGACGATGGACATCATTCAGTATGCGGGTGGGTCGGCGGCGAACTTTCTGGATGTCGGTGGCGGCGCAAACCAGGAGCAGATTGAGAATGCGTTCGGGATTTTGCTAAGCGATCCGAATGTGAAGGCGATCTTCATCAATATTTTTGGTGGGATCCTTCGGGTGGACGTGCTGGCCCAGGGTGTGGTGAATGCAGCGAAGAAGCTGAAGGTTTCGATACCGATTATTCTGCGGCTCGAGGGCACGAACGTTGAAGAGGGTCGGAAGATCCTTGCCGATTCGGGATTGAATTTCCAAGTGGGTACGACGATGAAAGAGGCCGCTGATCTTGCGGTCGCTGCTGCGAAAGGTGGCAAGTAATGGCGGTTTTGGTTGATAAGAATACGCGGCTGATTGTGCAGGGAATTACGGGACGGGAAGGCTCGTTTCATGCGAAGGCGTGTGCTGAGTATGGGACAAAGGTTGTGGGTGGCGTTACGCCGGGTAAGGGTGGGACCACGCATGAGGGTTGGCCAGTTTTCAATACCGTCGAAGAGGCGGTGAGGGAGACTGATGCGAACGTTTCGGTGATCTTTGTGCCGCCGCCGTTTGCTGCGGATGGCATTTTGGAGGCTGCGGCCGCTGATGTTCCTCTCGTCATTTGTATTACTGAGGGGATTCCTGTGCTCGATATGGTGAAGACTTGGGAGTTTGTGAAGGGCTCCAAGTCGCGACTGATTGGACCGAATTGTCCGGGAGTGATTTCGCCGGGGAAGGCCAAGGTCGGGATCATGCCGGGGCGTATTCATAAAGAAGGTTCGGTCGGGATCGTGTCGAAGTCGGGTACGCTGACGTATGAGGCGGTGTACCAGTTGACGACGCGTGGGATTGGGCAGTCGACGGCAATTGGGATTGGTGGCGATCCGATTATTGGGACGACGCATATCGATGCGCTGAAGCTGTTGAATGACGATCCGGAGACCGAGGCGATCATCATGATCGGAGAGATCGGCGGATCGGCGGAAGAGGCGGCGGCGAAGTTTATCAAGGAGCATGTGAAGAAGCCGGTGGTTGGGTTTATCGCTGGGCAGACTGCTCCTCCGGGACGACGGATGGGGCATGCGGGCGCGATCATCTCCGGTGGCGAAGGGACGGCCGCGGAGAAGATGAAGGCGATGACCGAGGCGGGGATTACGGTGGTGAAATCTCCGGCGGAGATCGGTGAGGCGATGGCTCGGGTTTTGGGGAAGGCTTAGGCGGCCGCAATCTGCTCCTGTGGCGATGATGGCTTGAGGGTTGTTGGCTGAAAGATCCGGTCGGTCTGGGTTGGTGGGGTTCTTCGGGATCCTTCGCTTCGCTCAGGATGACGGCTAGAACAGACAACTACAACTGCAACTACAACTGCAACTACAACTGCAACTACAACTACAACTGCAACTACAACTGCAACAGCGGATTTCTCCACTGCGCTGCTCACGAACGGCGTGAGCAGCTTCGGTCGAAATGACGATTTTGGTGGCGTAGAAATAAGAAGGCCGGAGAGCGATTGCTCTCCGGCCTCTTTGCGTTGATTGCGATTATTTGACGAGGTTGCCGGAGGTGTCGCGATACTCGATCGGTCCGAGGTTGAGTTCCTTCAGGCCTGGTTCTATTTTGGCGCGGTCGCCGACGGCCACCAGGACGAGCTGATCAGCATGGACGTCGGTCTGAGCGGCCTTGGACACTTCTTCCGGAGTGACTGCCTCAAACCTGCCGGGTAGTTTGGCCCAATAGTCGAGCGGAAGGTCGTAGGTGAAGATCTGCTGTAGTCCGCCGACGGAGGCCTGTGTGGTTTCGAAGTCGCCGGGCAGGGAATGGAGCAGCGAGTCCTTGGCGAGCTTGAGTTCGGTCGGGGTGGGTGGCTCGGTGCGGATGCGGTTGAGTTCGAGCATGAGCTGTTTGGCGGCGGGGGCGGTGACGTCGGTGCGGGCCTGGGCCCCGCTGTAGAAGGGGCCTCCGGTGCGGTAGAAGAAGTAGCCGGAGCTTGCGCCGTAGGTGTAGCCGTGCTCTTCGCGAAGGTTCATGTTGATGCGGCTCGCGAAGAGACCGCCAAGCACATTGTTCATGATGAGGATTGCGGGATAGTCGGGTGTGGTGCGGGGAACGCCGAAGCCGAGGGCGAAGAGAGCGGTCTGGGGAGCCCCGGGCTTGTCGACGATGACGATCTTCAGGCTGGGCGGGGTGGGCGCAGGAGGCAGCGGGGTGGCTGTGGATGCCGAGCCAGACCAGCCTGCGAAGTATTTTTCGGCGAGACGTTTGGCCTCGGCTTCGTTGACGTCGCCCGCGAAGACGAGCGCGGCATCTTTCGGGCCGTAGTGGGCCTTCCAGAAGCCGGCGATATCGTCGCGGGTGATGGACTTGATTCCGTCGGTGGTACCGATGGATCGGAAGCCGTAGGGGTGGTCGCCATAGAGGGCACGGAAACCTACGCGAAGCATGGAGGCTACGGGCTGGTCGCCCTCCTGAAGGATGGCAACGAGACGTTGCTTGCGGATGCGCTCGACCTCTTCTGAGGCGAAGGCGGGACGCTCGACGACGTCAGAGAGGAGGTCGAGACCTGCCTCGGTGTTGTTGCTGAGGGCGCTGAGGCTGGCGCTGGCCTGGTCTACGCTGGCGGCGGAGGTAAGGCTGGTGCCGATCTGTTCGGCGTCATCGGCGAGGACGGTGGCGGAGCGCTGGGTGGTGCCTTCGGTGAGGAGGCGGGCGGTAAAGCCGGCCAGGCCAGCTTTGGCGGGAACGTCATTTTCGCTGCCGGCGTGAAGGACGACTCCAGCGGTGAAGACAGGAAGGGAGTGGTCTTCGAGGATGTAAATCTTCAGGCCATTGGGGAGAGCGAAGGTCTTCGGCACGGGAAGATTGAAGGCGCTGGTGGGGCCTGGCGCTGGTGGGGTCTTGCGCCAGTTCTGCTGTTGCTCGAAGTCGGCGGCGTAGGGAGCGGTGAGCTTGGCGTCTGCGTCGGTGTTGTCGGGGCTGCGCGGTACGTCGTCGACCACTTTTTTGCCTGGGACGCAGTCGACGACAACGCTCTGGTCCTTGCCGAGGTACTTGGCGGCGACTTGCTTGACGGAGGCGGTAGTCACGGCCTGGTAGCGGGCGATGTCTTTGGGCAGGTAGCCGGGGTCGTCGAGGAACTGGTTGTAGCGGTCGAGGGTGTCGGCTACGCCGCCGAAGCCACCGAGACGCTGGAGGCCGATGATCTTGCCGGTGACGTCGACGGTGCGGGCGCGGTCGACCTCAGCCTGAGTGGGGCCGTCGGATTGAAGGCTGGTTACTTCTTTCCAGAGAGCGGCTTCGAGGGTGTCGAGAGTGACCCCTGGCTTGGCGGTGATGTCGCAGCTGGCGACGGAGCCGAGTTTGAGGGGTTGGAGGCCGCAGTTGACGGTTTGGGCGACCTGCTGTTCATAGACGAGCTTGCGGTATAGTCGGCTGGCTTTGCCGCTGCCGAGGATGTGGACGAGGAGATCGGTTTCGGCGTCGCCCTGAGTGAAGACGGGAGGTGTCAGCCATGCGACGGAGAGACGCGGCAGCTGGACGGTGTCAGTAACGGTGGCGCGCTTCTGGGCGGTGATGGGCGGAGTTTTAACGGAGACTGGCTCGACTGCGGGGCCCTTAGGGACGGGGCCGAAGTATTTGGTGAGGAAGGCCTTCAGTTGGGTGGGGTTGAAGTCGCCGGCGATGGCGATGCTGGCGTTGTTGGGGGTGTAGAACTGCTGGTGGAAGTCGCGAATGTCGTTGATGCGGGCAGCTTCGATGTCGGCGTGGGAGCCGATGACGGAGCCATAGTAGGGATGCTGCTGCGGGAAGAGCATGTGGTAGACCTGCTCATCGGCGAGTTCGTAGGGTGTGCCTTCGCCCTGGCGGCGCTCGTTGCGGACGACGTCGCGCTGGTTGGTGAGCTTGACGCGGTCGAGGCCCTCGAGGAGGAAGCCCATGCGATCGCTTTCGAGCCAGAGGGCGAGCTCGAGTTGGTTGCTGGGGACGGTCTCGAAGTAATTGGTGCGGTCGAAATCGGTGGTGCCGTTGATGTCGGTTGCGCCCGCGCCCTCGAGGTATTTGAAGTGGGCCTTCTCGCCGACGTGCTCGGAGCCTTCAAACATCATGTGTTCGAAGAGGTGGGCGAAGCCGGTGCGGCCGGGTCGCTCGTTGAGCGGGCCGACGTGGTACCAGAGGTCGACGGCGACGAGCGGCAGGCGATGGTCTTCGTGGGTGAGGACGACGAGACCGTTGGGCATGACGAACTTTTCGTACTTGAGTTCGGGGCACTTTCAGCGGCTTGGCGGGAGGGAGAGTGTCGGCGGCGTTGGCTATGGGCGCAACGGCGAGGCCGCATAGCAGCGCGAAGGCGGCCATGCATTTGTTTATTGAAAGGGGTGCGTTCATTTCTTCTCCACGGAAGCCGGCGAGGTCTTGGAAGAGTGCCTCGTACTCTAGTAGGGGCCGATTGTGAGAATGATACCAACTGGGAGCAGTCGTGGGCCGGGAGTTTGTGTTTTCGAGTCTACGTGGGCGGGGTCGGGGTTTGTATACTCCCAGCATGCGTACACTTGCTTTGCCGTTTGTGCTGGCGTTGGCTGCCGGCTTGTCTATGAACGTTGCGACGGTGAATGCCCAGATGGGCGTTCAGACTGTTTCCGTTTCGTTTCCCGCTGCTAGGTCGGCTAAGGCGCTTGATGGGCGGCTGCTGTTGCTGCTGTCGAACGATCCGTCTGAGGAGCCGCGGATGCAGATCGACGACACGCCGCGGAGTCAGATGGTGTTTGGCGTGACCGTTGATGGGATGAAGCCGGGGCAGAGTGTTGTGGTGGGCGATTCGGCGGCGGGGTATCCGATCAAGAACTTGAAGGAGGTGCCGTCGGGAGACTATACGGTCCAGGCGGTGCTGAATGTGTATGAGACGTTTCATCGCGCGGACGGGAAGATGGTGAAGCTGGCTCCGGACCGTGGAGAGGGACAACACTGGAACCTTGCTCCAGGGAATTTGTACAGCAAGCCGCGGAAGGTGCATGTCGGGCCGGGCGGAGCGCCGATTGTGATCTCGATGGACCAGGTGATTCCACCAATTGTGCCTGAAGCGGATACAAAATATGTAAGGCATATCCGGATACAGAGTGCATTGCTGACGAAGTTCTGGGGCACGCCGATGTATCTGAGCGCGATTGTGCTTGTGCCGGAGGGCTTTGATGAACATCCGGAGGCGCGGTTTCCGCTGATAATCTTTCACGACCATTTTGTGAGGGGGTTTGATGATTTTCGGACGACTCCGCCGGACCCGGAGCTGAAGCCGAATTATTCGGAGCGGTTTCATCTTGCGGGGTACAACCGGATACAGCAAGAGGAGGCCTACAAGGAGTATCAGCAGTGGATAAGTCCGAAGTTTCCGCGGGTGCTGGTGATGAAGATCCAGCATGCGAATCCGTATTATGACGATTCGTATGCGGTGAACTCGGCGAACCTGGGCCCGTATGGAGATGCGATTGAGACGGAGCTGGTTCCGGCGGTGGAGAAGCAGTTTCGCGGGATCGGGGAGAGCTGGGCGCGGTTTATGTATGGCGGCTCGACCGGCGGGTGGGAGTCGCTGGCGGTGCAGATTTTCTATCCGGACCACTACAACGGGGCGTTTGTGGCTTGTCCGGACCCGGTGGACTTCCACGCTTATATGACTCGTGACCTGTATAAGGACGACAACATGTTTTATATGCAGGGGGCGACTAAGCGGGTGGAGCAGCCGGCGATGCGGGACTATCTGGGGCACACGCTGATATCGATGCGGGACAATATCGCGTATGAGGCGGCGCTGGGGGACCATGGGCGGTCAGGGGAGCAGTTCGATATCTGGCAGGCGGTGTATTCGCCGCAAGGGGCGGATGGGTATCCGCTGCCGATCTTCGATAAGGAGACCGGGGCGATCAACCATAAGGTCGCTGAGTACTGGAAGGAGCACTACGATCTCGATGCGAAGCTGCAGCGGGACTGGGACACGCTGGGGCCGAAGCTGCAGGGGAAGATCCATTTGTATGTGGGGAGTGACGATACTTACTTTTTGAATGACGCGGTTTATTTGATGGAGGATTTTTTGAAGACGACAGGGACCCCGGGGCATGGGGTGCCGTATGAGGGCGAGGTGAAGTATGGGCCTCGAGCGGAGCATTGCTGGAATGGAGATCCTACGCTGCCGAATGCGTATTCGAGGCTGCACTACAACACGATGTATCTGCCACAGATTATGGAGCGGATTGCGAAGACGGCGCCGGCTGGGGCGGATTTGACGAGTTGGAAGTATTGAGTATGCTTCTCAACGTCTTTCGTTTCAGTGCGCGTCGACAGGGGTCTCGTTGGAGGCATACGCAATCGAAAAACGTAGCGTAGCTCGGATTTGGCAGGAAGGCGGTTCGTGCTCTGCACGAATGCCCACCTTAGCGCGATGAGACCGCGCGAAGATGGGGCACCCGGTCGATGTAACAGGCAAAGTATTGGAGAGGGTTAGGAAGGTTGATGCGATTGACTGTTGTACTCGATGACGAGTTGCTTGAGAAGGCGATGAATTATTCCGGGCTTCGACAGAAGTCTGTGCTCATTCGTGAAGCGTTCAAGGCCCTAATTGAGCGGGAAGCTGCTCGACGACTTGCAAGACTTGGCGGCAGCGAGCCTGATCTGGTCGCGGTTCCCAGGCGGCGGAGTGCGCCTAAGTAGTTTAGTTCAGGTC
The DNA here is from genome assembly GCA_963774835.1 of uncultured Acidobacteriaceae bacterium. Lineage (GTDB taxonomy): Bacteria > Acidobacteriota > Terriglobia > Terriglobales > Acidobacteriaceae > Edaphobacter. Next base: position 241,488 of record CAVZGS010000005.1, on the reverse strand, counting down.
TGACGGCGGTAGAAGAGGCCGGCTGTGAAGAAGACGATGGCGACCGTGAGGGCGAGGCGTGCGTGGAGCATGTTGCGTACGCGAAGGCTTAGGAGGGCGTCGGTCAGCCACGCTGCGAAGCCTACGAACCATATCCATGCTGTCTTTCGCATCATCGCTCATGCTCCGGAGAGAGGTTGCAGCCAGGGTGAACAGGCGTGGTTTGCTGGCCTTGTTCTACACTAAGTAATAGAGACTCACCTAGGAGAAATACGTTGTCACAACGCACATTCAGCATCATCAAACCGGATGCAGTTCGCAAGGGCCACGCCGGGGCCATCCTGGCCGAGATTGAAAAGGCAGGGTTTAAGATCGTTTCGATCAAGCGGATGTCAATTTCCAAGGCGCAGGCCGAAGGATTCTATTACGTTCACGCGGCGCGGCCGTTTTTTGGCGAGCTGACGGAGTTTATGTCGAGTGGGCCCATCTTTCCGATGGTGCTTGAGAAGGACAACGCCATTGCGGACCTGCGGAAGCTGATGGGGGCGACCAACCCGGCGCAGGCCGAGGAAGGTACGATTCGCAAGAAGTTTGCCGCGTCGATTGGAGAGAATGCGATCCATGGCTCGGACGCTGAGGACACGGCGGCGTTTGAGATTGGGTACTTCTTTGCCGGAATTGAACTGAAGTAGTTTTTCTTAGAGCGACTTATAACTCCGAGGGCGGCAGGTATGTTGGGGATCGGAAGATCTTTCTGCCTGCCGCCTCGCGTGTTGATGCAGAAAACTTGCAAGGACAACAGCAGATTTCTCCGCTGCGCTGCGAAAAGACAAAAAAGGACAAGCGCCGGCAGGAGAGGAGATAGAGGATGGAGAGGAAACTGACGCTGCCGGACGGGGCTTTCAAGGCTTATTTGTTTGATTGCGATGGGACGATTGTGGATTCGATGCCGCTGCACTATGTGGCGTGGAAGACCGTGCTGGCGGAGTGGGGATGCAAGTTCGACGAAGATCTGTTTTATTCGTGGGGTGGAATGCCGGTCGCGGAGATTATTGCAGCGCTCAATGTGCGGGAGGGGCTGGCGATGCCGGCGGACGAGGTGGAGCGGCGCAAGGAAGGGATGTACTACAACATTCTTCCGGAGCTGAAGGCGGTGCCGGAGGTGCTGGAGCATATTCATATGAGCCACGGAAAGATCCCGTTTGCGGTGGTTTCCGGGAGTACTCGTGATTCGGTGACAAAGTCGCTGGAAACGCTGGGGATCCTGGACAAGTTTGAGACGCTGGTTTGCGCTGGGGACTATACGAAGAGCAAGCCGGACCCTGAGCCGTTTTTGATCGCTGCAGAGCGGCTTGGGGTCGCGCCGGAGGACTGTTTGGTGTTCGAAGATACGGAGATGGGGATCCAGGCGGCTACGGCGGCGGGGATGGCTTCTGTGAAGGTGCTGCAGCCCTGGGAGCGGGTGGCGGCGAGTAAGTGATAGGCTGGCCCCCGACCATGAGGACGTAACGCGGACCGAGGTCTAATAGGCCCATCCGGCCTGCGATGGACACGTTATCCGACCGATGATGCAAACGATCGAACGTATCTACCGATATCTATTCGATCCCGCGCGCGGTTCCAGAGACCACTTCCTTGCGCGCTGGCTCTTCCTGCGTGCGCTCGGCCTGATCTACTTTTCGGCGTTCTACGCGCTTCTGTTCCAGGTCCGTGGTCTGATTGGGCCGCGAGGCATTCTTCCCGCCACTGAATACCTCCAGGCCGTGAGTCAGTTGGGTGTTTTGCGGTTCTGGTACGCGCCTACTCTGCTCTGGTTCTCGGCGAACGACTCTATGTTGATGGCGGTGTGCTGGGCGGGTCTGATCGCGTCAGTGGTTCTGGTCGTGAACATCTGGCCGCGCATGATGCTTCTGGTCTGCTTTTGTTGTTTCCTCTCGTTTGTTGGCGCGGCGCAGGACTTCTCCGGCTACCAGTCGGACGGCATGCTGTTGGAGGCGGGATTTCTTTCGCTGTTTCTCGCGCCGTCGGGTTTTTTACCCGGGCTTGGAAGAAAGCAGCCGGCGGTGCGGGCGGCCATGTTCCTGCTGCTGTGGGAGTGGTTCCGGATCTACTTTGAGTCGGGGGTCGTGAAGCTGGAGAGCGGTGACCCTACATGGCGAAACCTGACTGCGCTGTACGAGTACTACCAGAATGGGCCTTTGCCGACGTGGATTGGCTGGTACTTAGCGCATCTGCCGAATTGGTTCCACGTCGCGACGGCTGGGGCCACGCTTGCGATGGAACTCGGGCTGGTGTGGCTGTCGTTTCTGCCGCGGCGGTGGAAGATCGTGTGCTTCTTCGTGGTTACGGCGTGGCAGGTCGGAGTGATCGCGACCGCGAACTATGCTTTTCTCAATTACCTTGTGCTTGCGCTCGCGGTCCTGCTGCTGGATGACCGGTTTCTGCGGCGGTGTTTTCCGCGGCGATGGCAAACGGACGCTGATCGTGGCGCCCTTGCTCGGGAGCCTGAGCGAGACTCCGTCGATAATGAGGCATCAGGGAAACTGCCTTGGTGGAACCCGCTCCGCTCCGCTTCATTCGCCTTTGTGCTGACGTGGATCTTCTATGCGACGGCAGTCCCCCTGGTACTAATGTTCTGGCGCGCGTCGCCGCTTTCCTCGGCACCCGTTACCGCCCTCGATCCCCTTCGAATTGCGAACCAGTACGGGCTGTTTGCTGTGATGACGCCACATCGTTATGAGATCGAGTTTCAGGGGTCGGACGATGGAGAGCATTGGGTCGCATATCCGTTTCGGTACAAACCGCAGGAACCGATGGAGCGGCCGGGTATCTATGCTCCCTATCAGCCTCGCTTCGACTGGAACCTCTGGTTCGCGTCGCTTGGGGAGTGGCGGCAGTATCCGTTTGTTCCGCGGACGGAAGAGCTTCTTCTTGAAAACGATCCCGCGGTGCTTCGGCTCTTCAAAGACAATCCTTTCCCCAATGCGCCGCCCCGCCTGGTTCGGGCCGTGCTTTGGCAATATTGGTTCAGCACGATCGAGGAGAGACGTAATCAAGGCGTCTGGTGGAGGCGGCAGCTGGTGGGTACCTATACTCCGACGATTGCCCGGCTACCTGATGGGAGCTTCGGAGTCGTGGATGGAGGGGCCGGTCTTCACGATTCTCCTTCGCCCTGACATGCGCCGCGATCGTGACCGTTTTGTTGTGGATTGCTCCTATTTAGTGAAGAGTTTGAGGTCGATGGATTCGCCCATGGCCTTGTAACCGTCATCGCCGGGGTGCAGGTGGTCACCGGAGTCGTCGAGGACGAGGAACATGCCGGGGTGCGTGGGGTCGGTGGTGACCTTGTCGAAGTCGATGACGCCGTCGAACTGGTTGGTGGTGCGGATCCATTTGTTGACGGCCTGTCGAATCTCTTCGCCTGCCGGGGACTGGTATTTCGCCCCGACGTAGGGAGTGAGGGTGGCTCCGTAGACCTTGATGCCGTGAGTGTGGGCGCGGGTGGCGAGTTGTCCCAGGCCGACGATGAGGTCTTCGGCGGTGACGACGTCGTAGGGCTTGTTGAGGTCGGTGGCGTGGCCGATGTCGTTGATGCTCTCCATGATGATCAGGTACTTGACGCCGGTCTGAGCGAGGACGTCGCGGTCGAAGCGGGCGAGGGCGGAGGGGCCGGTGGTGTCATGGAGGACGCGGTTGCCGCCAATTCCTTCGTTGAGGACGCCGAGGCTCGCGGTCTTCTTGTCGGCCTGAAGGCGGCGGGCGAGAACGTCGGGCCAGCGGGCGTTGGCGTCGCGGGTGCTGTGAGCGCCGTCGGTGATGCTGTCGCCGAAGGTGACGATGGCTGCGGCCTTGTCGTCGGCGGTGACCTCGACTCCCTTGAGGAAGTCCCAGCTGAAGAAGGTGGTGGGGGTGTCGAGCGAGATGGCGCTGACAACGTTGCCGGGCACGAGGTAGTTGGTTTGAGCGGCGAAGCTATGGAGGGTGAGTTGGTTGACTGGCTGATCAGGAAGGAAGAGGCTGACCGCGAGATTGGACGAGGGAGCGACTTTGAGAACGGCGGGATCGCTGACGACCAGCGCACCAGGGGGAAGGATGATTGTGGGTGCTCCGCCGAAGGTGAGTGGAGTTGCGCTGCCTGCGGTGATGGCGCTGCCGCCGGAGCTGAGGGCTATCTGTGCAGCGCCGATGGTTAGCGGGTCGAGACCGAATTCGTTGGTGAACACTACGCGGACGGAGGGGCCGCCGATGGAGATATGGACGATCTCGCGAAGGGTGGTGCCGTCGGTTCCCGGGGCGCCGAATTTTGCCGTCGGATTTATCGCGGCCATGGGGGACGCTGCCCAGGTGCCTACCCAGTGGGTATTGGATTCGGCGGCGGCTATGACTGAGCTGAAACAAAGAGCGAGCAAGAAGAGTGGAAATGTTTCCGTCTTTTTGGGCATTAATCGTGCCTTATCGCAATTTTGTTGAGCTCCATCTTACTGCCGTTTATGGATTGGCGGGGATTCACGTATATTGGCGGAGCCGAAGTAACGGAAGAAATTCGGTAATTAAAGATGGCTGCCAGCAAACGGTAGCGGGACAGAAAAAGGAAATATAACGATGAGATGGCTAAAGGTTATTCTGCTTAGCATGGTGACTGCGATGGGTGCACATGGAGTGGTGTCGAAGACCGTGTTGGGAAAGACGTCTGACGGAACGGTAATCGACCTGTACACGTTGAAGGGTGAGGGCATTGAAGCGTCGATTATGACGTATGGCGCGCGCATTGTGTCGATCAAGACGGCAGACCGCGATGGCATTACGGAGAACGTGGTCCTTGGCTATAACAATCTGGATGCGTATCTTGCCGACAAGAGTACATACTTCGGTGCGATTGTCGGGCGCTATGGAAACCGGATCGCGCTGGGTAAGTTTTCGATTAATGGGCATCAGTACCAAGTGCCAGTGAATAACAATGCGAACTCGCTGCACGGCGGGACGGTGGGATTCGACAGGCTGGTATGGCAGGGGCACGAGGCCGCCAATGGCGTGGAGATGACGCTGGTGAGCAAGGACGGCGATCAGGGCTATCCGGGAACGCTGACGGTACATGTCCGGTATACAGTCCAGCATCAGGCGTTGCAGATCGACTATAGCGTTTCGACGGACAAGCCTACGGTGGTGAACCTGACGAACCATGCTTACTTCAACCTTTCAGCTGACCCGGCGAAGAACACGATTTTGAATGAGGAGCTGCTGATTCCGGCGGACAGGTACACACCGGTTGATTCGGGATTGATTCCTACAGGCGAGCTAGCTTCGGTAGATGGCACGCCCTTCGATTTTCGCAAACTGACGACGATTGGGGGCCGGATTCACGATAACAACGCGCAGTTGAAGATTGCGGGCGGATATGACCATAACTGGGTACTTCGGGGCGCGAATGGAGAGATGAAGACTGCGGCGCGGGTTTACGATCCGAAGAGCGGTCGGGTGCTGACAGTGACGACGACGGAGCCTGGTGTTCAGTTCTATTCAGGCAATTTTCTGGATGGGACGAAGTATGGCAAGGCACCGGGTGAAGGTCACGCGAAGAATTCGGGATTGTGCCTGGAGACGCAGCACTTTCCGGATTCGCCGAATCATCCGAGCTTTCCTTCGACTTTGTTGAAGCCGGGTGAGACGCGGCACAGCACGACCATATTTGCTTTCTCGACGCAAAAGTAAGAGATCAGCCTGGGACTGCGCGGCATGAATGCCTTGGCACGCAGCGAATTGCGCTATGAATAAAGTTGTCTCCTCTGCAGACGATGCGGTTGCGGATATTAAATCGGGTTCGACGATCATGCTGGGCGGGTTTGGGCTCTGCGGGATTCCGGAGAACCTGATTGCCGCGCTGGTGCGCCGCCGCATTACGGGTCTGCATACGATCAGCAACAACATGGGGGTCGATGGATTTGGCATGGGGTTGATGCTCGAGGCCGGCATGATTGCTTCGCATGTGGGGAGCTACGTGGGCGAGAATCGGCGGCTTGAGACACTGGTGCTGAAGGGTGAGCTGGACCTGACGCTGATTCCGCAGGGGACACTGGCTGAACGTATTCGCGCTGGTGGCGCGGGGATCCCGGCGTTCTATGTGCCGACAGGGCTGGGCACGATTGTGGCCGAGGGCAAGGAGACTCGCAAGATTGGCGACAGGACTTATGTTCTGGAGCAGGCGCTGCATGCCGACGTTGCGCTGATCAAGGCTTGGAAGGGAGACCGGCTGGGGAACCTTGTCTATCGCAAGACCGCGAGGAACTTTAATCCGGCGATGGCTACCGCTGCCGATTTGACGATCGCGGAGGTGGAGGAGTTGGTTGAACCGGGAGAGTTGGATCCGGCAGCACATTATTACTCCGGGGATCTATGTGAATCGGATCCTGGCGGGCGCGGTGTATCGCAAGCCGATCGAGTCAAAGTTTATCCAGTCGGGAGGTGCTGCGTGACTGGGAAGGAACGGATTGCGCGACGGATTGCGCGGGAGTTCAAGGACGGGTTTTATGTGAACCTTGGGATTGGACTACCGACGATGATTGCGGGCTATATTCCTGCGGGGATCGATGTAATGTTTCAGTCGGAGAACGGGATGCTGGGGGTGGGTGGTCATCCGACGGATGAGCAGGCAGATCCCGATTTGATCAATGCTGGAAAGCAGCCGGTGACGGAGTTGCCGGGGTGTTCGTTCTTTGGGAGCGAGGAGTCGTTCGCGATGATTCGGGGTGGGCATATGGATATGAGCATCCTGGGCGCGATGCAGGTGGATGAGCATGGCAACCTTGCGAACTGGACGATTCCAGGCAAAATGGTGAAGGGCATGGGGGGCGCGATGGACCTGGTGGCAGGGGCGCGACGAGTGATTGTTGCGATGGAGCACCAGACTAAGGAGGGTGCTCCGCGGATTTTGAAGGAATGTACGCTGCCGCTGACGGGACAGAGCGTTGTGCATGACATCGTGACGGAGCTTTGCTGGATCCATGTGACGCCTGAGGGGCTCGTCCTGACCGAGATCGCTGAGGGGCTCGACGCGGCGGCGGTGCAGGCACGGACGGAGGCGAAGTTGATCGTCTCTCCTGAACTGCGGGTGATGACTGTCACGGCAAGCTAAGGATCGAGGGGCCATGAATCTTGCCCGGGAAGACGCGCTCGATATTTTTCGGTATGCGTTGGAAGCTTCGCGGGTCGAAGCGGCGATGGAGCAGCGGATCCGATTCGACGGGGCATCGCTTCAGATCGATGGATACAGCTATTCGCTGGATGGGTATGGCCGTCTTGTGTTGATGGTGCTTGGAAAAGCCGGGAGTACGATGGCGGACGCTTTTCTGCGGCAGATCGGGCATGCGACGGAACGGTTTGAGGGAGTGGTCGTTGCACCTGAGGGGACGGGTTCGCTGCCGTCGCGGTTTCGCTCATATGGCGGGGGGCATCCCAGTCCGAACGAGGCTTCTGTCGCGGCGGCGGCAGATATTTTGGAGACGCTGCGGTCTTTGACGGAGCGCGATTTGGTTATTTTTCTGGTGAGCGGTGGCGGCTCGGCGATGGTGGAGCAGTTTCTGCTGCCGGGGGTTTCGTTGGAGGTAGTGGCAGCGACGCATAAGGCGTTGGTCGAGAGTGGAGCGCCGATTGCTGCAATTAATGCGGTGAGGAAGCATCTGTCCGCCGTGAAGGGAGGGCGGCTTGCCGAGGCCGCTGCGCCTGCGGAACAGATGACTGTTTTTGTTTCTGACGTACCGGAGGGTGAGTTGGATGCGCTTTCGTCCGGGCCGACCCTACCTGACCGAAGTACCGCGGAGGACGTCTACCGGATTGCGGATGAGTTTGGTTTGGCGGCGAGAGTTCCAGGCGCGATTTCGAATATGCTGACTGGCCGGACGCTTGCCGAGACACCGAAGCCGGGAGATGGAATTTTTGAGCGGTCGCGATGGATCGTGCTGCTGGATAGTGGCACGCTGGAAGCGGCGGCGGCGGTGCGGGCGAGGGAGCTGGGATGGCACGTGGAGATTGACAATCGCTGCGATGACTGGAGCGCGGAGCGTGCGTCGACATATTTGCTGGATCGCGTGCGTGAGTTGCGACAGGTCTACGAGCGGGTGTGTTTGCTCTCGGCGGGCGAGGTGACGGTGCAGGTGCCGTCGGGTTCGACGGGCCGAGGCGGGCGGAACCAACACTTTGCTCTGTTGTGCAGTGAGTGTATTGCAGGGGAGAAGATCACGGTCCTGAGTGCTGGAAGTGACGGGATCGATGGCAATAGTCCGGCTGCTGGTGCGGTCGTTGATGGCTCAACGGTTGCGAGGGCCGCTAATGCCGGTCATCGTGTGGATTGGGCGCTTGCAGCGTTCGACTCCTACTCGCTGCTTGACCCTTTGGGCGACGCGATTACGACGGGGCCGACGGGGAATAACCTGCGCGATCTGCGGATACTGCTTGCGCCTTAGGATTAGTGCAGTATCAGCCTGGTCAGGGCGGGTGAGTACGCAACGATCGAGACCAGTACACCGACCAGGCAGGCGAGTGCGAGGCTGTGCAGGAAGACAAACCGAAGAATGGTGCCTTCGCTGCCGTAGCTCTCCGTGGCTGTTGTGGCGACGACGATGCTTTGGGGAGCGACCATCTTGCCCATTACGCCTCCGGATGAGTTGGCCGAGGCCATCAGATAAGGCGAGATGTTGAGCTGCTGGGCGGTGAGTTTTTGCAGGCTGCCGAAGAGGACGTTGGACGAAGTGTCGGAGCCGGTGGAGGCAGTGCCGATCCAGCCGATGAGGGTGCCGAAGAAGGGATAGAAGGCGCCGGTGCGGGCGAAGGCGAGGCCGAGGGTCGCGTCCATACCGCAGTAGCGTGTGATGAAGCCGATGGCCATCAGTGCAGCGATGGTGACGAGCGTGAAGCGGACGGTCACCATGGTTTCGAGAAAGACATGGGCGATGGCACGAGGCCGCATTCCCATGAGCAGGCCGGCGAGGACAGCGGCGATGAAGATGCCGGTGCCGGTGGCGGAGAGCCAGTTGAAATTGAAGACTGCGGCTTCGGCTGTTGGCGCGGGGACGGCGGGCGGCATCCGCAGCACTATCTGGTGCAGGCCGTTGATTGGGACCTTCATGCTCGTGGCGGCGTCGATAGCCTGGGAGAAGCGCGGCATGCCCCATAAGACGACGCATAGCGTGAGAACGAACCATGGCAGCGCGGCCCTGAGTACATCTTTGCTGCTGGTTGTGCAGTTTGCAGGCGGTTCGTGGGTGACGTCCTTGCAGGCGGCGTCGAGTACCCGCTTTGGCTTCCAAACGCGGAAGAAGACGATGAGAACGACCATGCTGATGACCGAAGCGGCAATGTCGACCAGCCAGGGGCCATGGTAGGTGGCGATCAGGAGTTGGGTCGCGCCGAAGGTGACGCCGGCAAGAAGGACTGCAGGCCAGACCTCCAGCATTGCACCGAATCCTGCGAAGGCCCAGATGAGCCAGAAAGGAACGATGACGCAGAACGGGGTAAGGATGCGGCCGATGACTCGCGCGAGTAGGAGGGTATCGAGATTGGTGACACCGTGGAGTGCAACGATGGGAGTGCCCAAGGCCCCAAAGGCAACGGGAGCGGTATTGGCCAGAAGGGCGAGGCCTGCGGCTTGAAGCGGCGGGAAGCCGAGTCCGATGAGAATGGTCCCGCAGACGGCCACGGGGGTCCCGAAGCCCGCCGCGCCTTCGAAGAATGCCCCAAATGCAAATGCGATCAAGAGAAGCTGCAGGCGGCCATCCGGTGTGACTCCTACGAGGCATTCCTGCAGCTGTGCGAACCTGCCTGATCGCACGGTGAGTTGGTACAGGAATAGGACTGGCACGACGATCCAGCAGATAGGGAAGAGTCCGTACCCGACGCCGAGGCCAGTTGCGAGCAAGGCCAGTCGCGCGGGCATATGAAAGACAACGAGAGCGATTGCGAGCGCGGTCGCTAAGCCGGCTAAAGCGGCGACGTGTCCCTTGATGCGGAGGCCGGCCATCGCTACCAGAAGCACCAGGAGGGGTAGAGCGGCCAACGCAGCGGAAAGAAGCCAGAAATGCGCGGGGTCATAGCTTTGAGGCCAGGGAGCGGTGAGTTGTGGAGTTCGCTTGAAGGCGATGATCACAATGGCGAGAAGGCATGCAACGATTGCCGGGAGCGGGTTGCGCCTGAGTTTTGCGGGTCGCGGTGCGTGATGCTGATCTGGAGGGGTGAACGCGGGCACCTTCGGTCAGGACGGGAGCCGGGGTGGCTGACTGAGTGGAGTGGTCGGTCGCGGGGTCTTCTGCCTGGTCAGAGTTGCCTGGAGGGGAGACAAAGTCTTCGATGCTAACCTCGCTAATTACTTTGAATGCCTAATAGTATGAGCGGCGGTTGTTCTTCTGCAAACGAGTGACTTCGTGCAGACTGGATTCTGCTAGAGGTGTCGATGGATATTTCGTTGTAGGGACACTCTCGGAGGGGGCGTAGGCATTTTCGCCGGAGGCGTTCTACCATAGAGAGATGATTGAGGTCGAGGAGCAGGAAGCTAAGGGTACGGCCGGGCATGGATCGAAGTACACGAGAAATGACCCGTTTTTATCCACAGTTCGAGTGAATGAGCTGCAGACGGCCGAGGGGTCGGAGAAAGAGACCCGGCATATCGAACTGACGCTGGATGAGGGAATGACCTACACGCCGGGTGATGCGGTGGGGATCAATCCGGAGAACCGGGCCGCGGCGGTGGCGGAGGTGATGGCGGCACTGAAGTTCAAGGGCGACGAGCGGGTGCTGGACCACTACAAGGTCGAGATCAGCCTGAAGGAGGCGCTGCGGACGCGGTTGAGTATTGGCAAGCTGGTGCGAGGCAGCGTGAAGCAGTACGCGAAGCTGGCGCCGGGGCTCGAAGGCCTGCAGGCGATGGTGGGTCCGGAGCATAAGGCGCGGGCGGAGGAGTACTGCTGGGGTCGCGAGTTCATTGATCTGGTGACGGATTTTCCGGGCGTAGTGACGGAGCCGCAGCAGTTGTTTCATGTGCTGCAGCGGCTGGTGCCGAGGATGTACTCGATTGCGTCGAGCCAGAAGGTGCATAAGGACAATGTGCAGATCACTGTGCGGGTAATCCGGTATGAGTCGCATGAGCGCAGCCGGCAGGGTGTTGCGAGTGGACAACTTGGCGAACGCGCTCTGGTCGGTACGACGCTGCCGATCTTTCTGCATGCGAATGGGAACTTCCGCCTGCCGGAGGACGCGTCAGCGCCGGTGATCATGATCGGGCCGGGAACGGGCGTTGCACCGTTTCGCGCGTTTCTGGAGGAGAGGCAGGCGACGGGGCAGGCGGGGGAGAACTGGTTGTTCTTCGGCGATCAGCGAGAGAAGTCGGACTTTCTGTACCGGGACCAGTTCCACGCGATGCACAAGGACGGTGTGCTGACGCGATTAGATACGGCGTTTTCGCGTGACCAGCCGCAGAAGGTGTATGTGCAGGATCGAATGCGAGAGCATGCTGCGGACCTGTTTGAGTGGCTGGAACGGGGAGCTTACTTTTATGTTTGTGGCGATGTGACACGGATGGCCAAGGACGTGGAGTCGATGCTGCTGGACGTGATCGCGAAGGGTTCGAATGGAACGCTGGACCACGCGGCAGAGTACCTGACTGCGATGAAGAAGCAGAAACGGTACCAGCGGGACGTGTATTAGATAGTTGCGAGCTTTGGGTTTGGGGCTTTGAGTTTGGCGGTGCAGCCGGTTCCCGGTTGCGCTGCTTTTTGTTTGGCTAGACGCGGTGATAGTCGGCGCGCCAGTTGACGATGCTTTGCTTGATGGCCTTGGGCTCCAGGTTTTGAGTGAGGGTCTTGCGGACGAGGGCAGGGATTTCGGCGTCGGAGGCGAAGCGGAGAGCGACGAGCTGGTTGACGGTGAGCTCGTCGATGTGCGCGCGGTCTTCGGCGGGGAGGAGCGCGGCGAGGCGGAGGCGCTCTTCGAGGCGGATGACGCGGTCTTGGACCGTGATGGCTCCGCCGCGAGCAATTCCTGCCATGACGAAGAAGACGACAGCCATGACAATCCACCACAGATGCGTGTGCTCGTAGCGTGGCCAATCGTGAATGGTGATGTAGATGGAGAAGATGAAGTTGAGCAGGAGCATGGGCAGAACGAAGAAGTGGAAGAGCGGGTACCAGCGCGTGTGGTTCTTGAGATTTTGTGGAGTAGGCATTGAGGTCCTCTCAGGATGGTCGTGGCGATGCGCCTCAGCATACCATCTGGGGTAGGCTTGAGAGATGGCGATTGCGGTGAAGAGGCGGATTGGCGTACATGTGGGGACGGCGGGGGGAACGTGGACAGCCGTGGAGCGGGCAGTGGCGGCAGGGGCGAATACGTTTCAGATATTTTCTTCGAGCCCGCGAACGTGGAGGGCGGCCGCGGTGAAGCCCGAAGACGCCGCGAAGATGCGGGAGCTGCGGGCGAAGCATGATGTAGGGCCAGTCGCTGTGCATGCGAGTTACTTGATTAATCTTTGCAGCCAGACGGAGAGTGTGCGGGTGAATGGCGTGTCGGCGTTTCGGGGCGAGGTGGAACGCGCTCTGGCTCTGGGGGCAGAGTATCTGGTGCTGCATCCGGGAAGTTGGAAGGGGTTGACTCGCGAGGAGGGACTAAGGTTGGCGGCGGAGTCAATTGAGAAGGCAATCGATGGGGTGGCGTGGCAGGGGAAGGACTTCAAGATTTTGATCGAGAATACGGCCGGGGCGGAGTTTTCTCTGGGTGGAAAGCTGGAGCAGGTGGCGGAGTTGGTGGCGCGGTTGAAGGCGTGTGCGCCGGTGGGAGTGTGTCTGGATACTTGCCATGTGCATGTGGCTGGGTATGACCTGGTGTCGCCGGACGGGTACATCGAGACGATGATGGTGGTGGGGGACACGGTGGGTTTCGATGCGGTGAAGGTGTGGCACTGCAATGATGCAAAGGCGGCGATGGGGTCGAAGCTGGATCGGCATGAGCATATCGGGGAGGGGACGATTGGAGCGGAGGTGTTTCGGCGATTACTGCATGATGAGCGGTTTGGGCATGCGGCGTTTATTGCGGAGACGCCGGTGGACGCTCCCGGGGACGAGGCGCGAAATGTTGGGGTGCTGCGGGCGTTGTCGGCGAGTTGATGGATCTGAACGTATGCTGGGGGCCTTTCAAGCTAGGGGCGCTAACCCGCTACAGGAAAGCTGCCCTTGGTGCCGATAGAAGGTGCAGCGGATGGTCGATGGTCCGTGGATTGACCTGGGCATGGTCACGAGTGCCGGTTGAGCCAGCCGACGAGCGAAAGGACGAGGTCCATGTCTCTGATTCAGACGTGCAAGTGCGAAGAATGCGACATGCAGAAATCGTTTGCGAACCATTGGGTGATGTTGTACGAGCGGAACGGAAACCTGGTGATTCTGCCGAAGTGGGACGACAAGATGGTCCGGCGCACTCGACATTTCTGCGGGCGGGCCCATGCGAGCCGGTATGTTGAGCGGTGGATAGCGAACCCGATGGCTGCGGCGTTGCCGGATGGCAGCGGTGAGCACGAGCTGAAGAGGGTCGCGCCCCAGTCGCTGCTGGAGAGCGTTCTGGATGCAGAGGACGAGGCGATGGCGGCCGAGCTCGCTACGAGGTATGGTTGAGGGCGGGTGGCCACCTTCTACCTTCTCTCAAGTAGGGGCGTCTTCCGCCGATAAGTGGCGCTATGGATAGCCGCTGGCCGACCGGGAACGCGGAGCCTTGTGGAGGAGGGCTGATTTGACTCGTTATAGGATCTTTCGCAATTCGGCTGAGGAGACGACGTATATCTGCGCCCATGAGGGGAGCCAGTTCCGAGACCCGCACGAGTTTGCCAATCTGGACACTGCATTGGCTGCTCTCCGGCAGGGCGGCATCCCTGAATATGAGATCCGGCGAGTGAGCAAAGAGCTGGCCGACATCAATGGAGCCATCGTTCAGGTGCCGGAGATAATCGTCTTCGGTTGAATGGGCCTGTGCGCTGCGAACGTTGGCGGCGAGTTGGTGGGCGTGATGGTTGGTGAAGGAATTGCTTCTCTGCGGTTGGCTTGTTAGTCTGGCAGCACTTCAGCAAGTCGGGCTTGATTGGAGTTTCACCTGGCGTGTTATCTAGCTTGTGGGGCCTTGAAGGACAAGGACGGGCGGCGAGATGAAGACTAAGTCAGGTGCCAGACGATTGATGACGAACTCGGAGATCGTTGACCGAGTGAACGAACTCGCCCCCGATTTTCTCGAAGGGTTGGCTAAGAGTGACCTCGCTATAGTTTTAGGGGCCGCAACGCCGCAGCGGTTTCCTGCACGTTCGTTAATCGCAAGCGAAGGGCATAGAGCGGACAAGCTGTATTTGATGCTCGAAGGACTAGCGCGCACCTTTAGTACGACTCGGGAGGGAGAGAAGTCAGTCGTCCTCTGGATCCCCCCGCCGGCGGTCTCTGGCGGAAGAGCGTTGTTGTCCCAGCCTATGGACTATCTGCTGAGTACGGAGTCGGTGACGGATAGCGTTGCCCTGGTGTGGGAGCGTAGTGCGATTCTGCCCCTTACCAAGCGGTATCCAAGATTGCTCGAAAATGCGTTGCTGATTGCGTCGGACTATGTGGAGACTTACCGCGATTTGCACGTCGCTACGAATTTCGATAGCGCCAGCCAGAGGGTCGCGCGGGTGCTGGGTAATCTGGCCAAAGGAATCGGGCAGAGAGGTTTTGAAGGTACCGTACTCAACATCAGCAATGAAGAGCTGGCCAACGAGGCTAACGTCACGATATTCACAGTGAGCCGCCTGTTGAGCGAGTGGCAACGGAAAGGACCTTCTTGTAAAGAGTCGAGGGAGCGTCGTGATCCGCTCGCCAGAAGAGTTGGTTCGGAGAGCCAGTTGACCCGCGTTCGATGGTCCCGGAATTGTCGTAGCGCGAGATTGCGCGAGAGCAATGATGGAATGAGTTGCAAGGCGCATCCTAATACTTGATCGGTTCAGTATCGCCCGCTGTGGCGTTCGACTTGAACGGCGATTTAGCGGGAGGATATTGGGTAAGTGGCACCTGTAACTATTTTGATTGTTGACGATTTCGAGCCGTGGCGAAGTGCTGTTCGTTCGATGCTGGCGGAAGATGCGGATCTGGTGGTGGTTGGCGAGAGCTCCGACGGAGTGGATGCTGTTCTCAAGAGCGCAGCGATTCGACCAAATCTGGTTTTGCTGGATATTCATTTGCCTAAGTTGAATGGCCTCGACGCTGCGCGGCAGATCCGCGAGGTCTCTCCTGACACGAAGATATTGTTCCTGAGCTCATACCATAGTGTCGACGTGATGCGAGAGGCCCTGAAGATCGGAGCTGGATTCGTGGTGAAGGCGGATGCCACGCGTGACCTGCTGCCCATCGTCAGGGCGGCAATTCGGAACGAGCCGTTCGTCCGATTCAGATTTCTAGGTGACGGCCCGGCAAATCCTGACGAGTTGTAAACGTGCAGCCGGGGAAGTGCGGTAATGCGCTGTATCATTCAGATTCGATAAGGATTCTAGTGCTTTTGACTTGACCGATTGGTGTGGCTAGGCAATACTTGGCACTGATTCGGACAGGGCACTGATTCGGACAGGAGTGACCATGATGCTTGCGCGTATTGCCGTCGGAGTGGCAGGTTTGATGCTGGCGACTGCCTCTGCCGGTGCGCAGAGTGCGGCGACCGGTGGTGAGAAGAGAGAGGTCATTGCGACCGGGGGAGTTATAAGTTCGCTGGTTGCAGCACCAGTGATTGGGCAGCCTTATTCGGCACTGCAGGTACACCAAACAATCCGTAAGCTGGCTGACGGGACGACGATTTCGCAAAAAGGACACCACTTTGTGGCGCGGGACGCTCAAGGGCGCGTCCGGGTGGAGATGCGGATGGCGAAGGGGCAGAATGGCGAGCCAGATACCGTGATGGTGTTCGTGTCGGACCCGGTTGCGCACACGATCACGACATGGGTGTCGGGGCCGAAGATCTCGAACAAAGCGGCAGCGGTGGTAAAGATTCCAGCGGAGCAGAAGCACGAAACGGCGGTGCAGCCGCAGGTGACGAGCGCTTCGACGCGGCCGCAGCCGGTGGTTACGACCGAGGACTTGGGTACGGTGATGCTTCAGGGACTGCCAGTGACAGACGTTCGGACGACGACGATTGTCCCAGTGGGACGGGCGGGAAACGATGCGCCGATTACGAAGACCCGCGAGGTGTGGACTTCGCCGGACCTGAAGCTGGTGATGAAGCAACAGATGGTAGATCCGCGAACGGGTGAGACTACGGTCGAACTGGAGCAGTTTTCGCGGAGCGAGCCTGATCCGGCGCTGTTTCGAGTGCCGCCGGGTTATACGGTGAAGACCGTTCTGCAGAGCCTGAAGGAGCTGGAAGAGAAGATGAGCGCGGCGCAGAATTAGTCGGTGAGGGTGCTTCTCCCGGCGAGTGTTCGAGGTGGGTCCCGGCGTTGAGTGGGGACGGTTACAATCAAAGCAGTATGCCTGAGACACCTTTGACAGAAAAAGGCGGGAAAACCGCGAACATTAGTGAGAATTCTTCTGCATGCCGATTTGAACCAGCCGCAACGCTATAACCCGGCCGAGATTGAGCCGAAGTGGCAGGCTGTGTGGGACGCGGACGCTTCGCTGTATGCGGCGGAGGGACACGATTCGGGCAAGCCGAAGTACTACTGTCTGGAGATGCTGCCGTATCCGAGCGGCGCACTGCACATGGGCCACGTGCGCAACTATGCAATTGGCGATGCGCTGGCGCGGCATATGTGGATGCGCGGGTATAACGTGCTGCATCCGATGGGATGGGACGCGTTTGGGCTGCCGGCTGAGAATGCTGCACTGAAGAACGGAGTGCCCCCGCGGGAGTGGACGCTCGGCAATATTGTCGCGATGAAGAAGCAGATGCGACGGATGGGGTTGAGTTATGACTGGTCAACCGAGGTGACGACTTGTCTGCCGGACTATTACCGGTGGAACCAGTGGTTTTTCCTGAAGATGTTCGAGAAAGGGCTGGCGTTCCGGAAGAAGAGCAAGGTGAACTGGTGTCCAGAGTGCCAGACGGTGCTGGCGAATGAGCAGGTAATTGGTGGGCGCTGCTGGCGGCATGAGGACACAGTTGTCGAGTTGAGAGACCTTACGCAATGGTTCTTGCGAATCACGAAGTATGCAGATGAGTTGCTGGAGGGTCTGGACAAGCTGGAGGGTTGGCCGGAGAAGTGTCCGAACCATGCAACGGAACTGGATTGGGCGGAGCGAGGGAGCGCTGGTTGATTTTTCGGTCGACGGTTCGGCCGAGACGGTAACGGTATTTACTACGCGGGTAGATACGATCTTTGGCGCGACGTCCGTGCAGTTAGCGCCTGAACACGCTGTGGCGAAGCTGTTTGCATTGGAGGACGAAACTCTCCGAGAAAAGATTGAAGGGTTGCTTGCGGAGCAGCAGAAGGCGCGGGAGAGCGATGCGCTGGGAGCGATCGAGAAGCATGGTGTGAATACGGGCCGGTTTGCGGTGAATCCGTTCAATGGCGAGCGGGTGCCGATTTGGGTGGCGAATTACATTCTGGCGGACTATGGGACGGGCGCGATTATGAGCGTGCCGGCACATGATGAGCGGGACTTTGAGTTTGCACAGAAGTATGGGCTGCCGGTGCGGAGGGTGATTGCTGTTGCTGGCGGGGAGGCGCCTGTGCTGCCGTATACCGCGGAGGAGGGTGCGGTGGTGGTCGCCTCGGGTGAGTGGAGTGGGCTGGGATGTGCAGCGGCGCAGGAGAGAGATGGCTGCGTTTGCCAAGGCGAATGGATTTGGCACACCTACAGTTACATATAGGCTGAAGGACTGGGGCGTGAGCCGGCAGCGGTATTGGGGGACGCCGATACCGATGGTTTATTGCGATAAGTGCTCGCCCGATGAACCTATGCCGGTGGCGGAGAGCGAGCTGCCGATTGTGCTGCCGGAGCAGATAGACATTACCCAGACGCATGGGTCACCGCTGGGGCGGGTGGCGGAGTTTGTGAATGCGACTTGTCCGAAGTGCGGAGGGAAGGCAAGGCGAGAGACGGACACAATGGATACGTTCGTCGATTCGAGCTGGTACTTCTATAGGTATACGGACGCGAAAAACTCCGAGGCGCCGTTCGATTCTGATAAGGCGAACTACTGGTTTCCAATCGATCAGTATATCGGTGGGGTGGAACATGCGATTCTGCATCTGATCTACTCGCGGTTCTGGACAAAGGTGATGCGGGACCTGGGGTTGGTTAATAATGATGAACCCGCGGAGCGGTTGTTTACGCAAGGGATGGTGATCAAAGACGGCGCGAAGATGTCGAAGTCGAAGGGCAATGTGGTGTCGCCCGACGACATGATCGCGCGGTATGGGGCCGACGCGACGAGGATGTATGCGCTGTTTGCGGCCCCGCCGGACCGTGATTTGGAGTGGCAGGAGGAAGGCGTCGCAGGAATCAGCCGGTTTTTGAGCAGGGTTTATCGGCTGATGACGAAGTATGCTGCGACCGCACGTGCGTCTGCGGGGGCCTCGCGTATTGCGAATGCTTCGGCGGCGGAGGGGAAGGTGTTGCGGAAGCTACATCAGACGATTGCAAAGATTACGCAGGACTTCAGTGGCCGGTGGCACTTCAATACATCGATTGCGGCAATCATGGAGTTGGTGAATGAGATTGCCGGGGCCGAGGCTGCGATGGATTCTGGGGAGATCTCGTCGGGAGCAGTGGCGGAGGTGTTTCGCAACCTAGTGTTGATGCTGGCCCCCCTTGCACCTTTCTTTGCTGCCGAGATGTGGGAGCAGATCGGCGGCGAGGGTGTTGTGTTTCGTACCACGTGGCCGATGGCAAATGAGGAGCTCGCGCGGGAGGACGAGATCGAGATTCCGGTGCAGGTGAATGGCAAGCTGGTGAATGTCGTGAAGCTGCCGTTGGGCAGCAATGAGGCCGTAGTGAAGGCAGCGGCGCTGGCAGACGAAAAGGTAAAGGCCAGGATTGAAGGCAAGACTGTGGTGAAGGTGATTGTGGTGCCGGGCAAGCTTGTGAACCTTGTGGTGAAGTAGTGGAGCCGTTATCTGAAACCCCGGTGCCGCGGGATGGAGTCGTGATTGCCGCGGGAACTGTGCGAGGAACACAGTCGTTTGTGCATACGCTTTCGGAGTGCTGGCGGCGGCCTTCGCTGACAGCGCTTGAGGTGCTGTGGCGGTGGGCGTATGGGGTTCCGGCGCTGCTGGTGTTGCGATACGAGGGGCTGAAGATTTTACAGGCGACACCCTTGGATTATGGAGCACTGCAAAGTATGACGGTGCTGGATCCGATGGGGTCTGCAGAGACACTGGCGAAGGCGATGGAGGTGCTGCTGCCGCCGGTGTTGCGCGTGGCGCTGTGGCTGGCGCCGGTGATGGTGGTGGCTTGGGTGGTGGTGTCGTCAATCGGGCGGACGGTGGTGTTGCGGAGAGCGGATGCGCGGTTGCACCGACAGGTGGGGACACTGATTGTGCTGCAGGCGATGCGGTTGTTGGCGCTGCTGGGAAGCTTCGCGGTGTGGTTCTGGTGCATGGAACGCGTGGCGGAGCTAACGGTGACCGGGCCAGTCGAGGCGGGAGTTGAGCCAAACCTCGTGGGATATTTTGCGCTCGTGATTGTGGCGACCCTGGGACTGTTTACGCTGTGGGCGGTGGTGAGCTGGGCGCTGTCTGTGGCCCCGCTGCTGGCGATGCTGCGCGGGCTGGGAGTGAGGGGAAGTCTGGCCGCGGCGTTTCGGCTGGGGCCATTGAGGTCGAAGCTGGTGGAGATCAACCTGGTGATGGGGATCGTGAAGATCGCGCTGATTGTGTTGGCGATGGTGTTCTCGGCGACTCCGCTGCCGTTTGAGAGCGTGACGACGCCGGAGTTTCTGTTTTGGTGGTGGGCGGGAGTGACGGTGCTTTATTTTTTGGGGTCGGACTTCTTTCATGTGGCGCGTCAGGTGGCTTATCTGCAGCTCTGGCGAGCTTATGAGAGTCGGCATTATTCAGTTCGCGGGTAGCCTGGAATTCTGCATCTCACTCAGAGGCAGGCCGAAAATTCCTGTTCGGAGGGTGACCATGTCTTTTGGACTTTATGCGTTAGGCTATCTGATCTTGATTGCAGGTGTGGCGTTTCTGGCACACCTCATGCATATACCGGAGCGCTACATCATCGCGATTGCATTGATTATGCTGGGCATCGGCGTGGTGACGGGAGTGCAGAGCACACGGCAGAAAGACCCAAACTAGGGGCCGTCGGGCGATCAAGACTGAGCGGAATTATTGTTTGATTTTTCCGCTATTCGTTGATACTGGTACGGATGCGAGACGGAGACCAGCAACGGTTTGGTACTGAGGGCCCGTCCGAGGTCGTTGTGGTGCCTTCGGAGAAGGCCACTAGAGGGAATTCGGTGGCGAGAGCTGGCCGTGACGTTTCCAGTGCTGCTGCTCTTTTCCTGGCTGGGGATCGTGCTTTCGCGGCAGTCCGAGGGGGTAGCCACGATATGGCTGACCAACGGGATGCTATTCGCAGTGGTGATCACGCGACCGCGGAGGGTTTGGCTGCAATTTTTTGCGGTAGGCCTGTTGGCGGATACGCTCGCGGATGTTCTGTATGGAGACCCGCTGGCCCTTGCACTGGGTGTGTCGGTGGCGAACTCGGTAGAGGTGATACTGTCGAGTTTTGCACTGACCTACTGGTTTGGGAACCCGTTCAACCTGTCGAAGCGCAGGCCGCTGCTGGGTTTTCTTGGCGTGGCGGTAGTGGGGGCGACTGCGGTGACGAGCGCGATCGGGGCATCGTGGACGCTGCTGTTTGTGTCTGCGGGGCCGTGGTGGACTCTTTTTCGGACTTGGTACCTGGGCGATATTCTGGGCATGGCGATTGTGGCGCCGCTGGTGTTCATCCTTCTACGGCCTGGTTTTTTTGCGGTACTGCAAGGGAAACAGCTTCCCGACACCCTGCTTCTGTTGACAGTCCCGGCGATCGCGACGCTGCTGGTGTTTACGGACGATAAAGACCCGTTGATCTTCTTCATCTTTCCGGCGCTGCTGCTGGTGGTCTTCCGGTTGGGTTTCCCCGGGACTGTGCTCGCAGTTTTTGTGATCGCGGTGATCTCGATCAGCCTGACGGTGGAGGGCCATGGCCCGCTAATGCTGATAGTGGATTCGCATATGCTGCACCGGATCGTGGTAGTGCAGATTTTTCTGGCGGTGGCGTTGTTTACGGCGTTTCCGGTGGCGGCGCTGCTGGAGGAGCGCAAGGAACTCGAGATTTCGCTGCAGAAGAGCGAGGCGCGGTATAGGCAGCTGGCGAACGCGGACGGTTTGACGGGGTTGGCGAACCGGCGATGGTTCGATGAACGCTTCGAGGAGGAGTGGCAGGCGGGCGTTGAAGGAAGGGCAGCCACTGGCGCTGCTGTTGATCGATGTGGACCTGTTCAAGTCGTACAACGACCTGTTCGGGCATATGGGCGGTGATGCTTGCCTGCGCCAGATTGCGACGGTGATTGCGAATACTCTGCCGGAGAGCCTGGGAGTGGTCTCTCGGTTCGGAGGAGAGGAGTTTGCTGTGATTCTGCCGAATATGCAGCGAGATGGAGCCCTGACCGTGGCGGAGAACTACGGGCGGCGGTGGCCGCGATGAATCTGCCGCATGTGGGAAGTCCGTGGGGGATCCAGACGATTAGTATCGGCGTGGCGGCGGCGTGCCGGAGCAAACGGAGTCGGCGCTGTGGCTGCTGAACGCCTCTGATAGCGCACTGTACTGCGCGAAGCGTCTGGGACGCAATCGCGTGGAGTCGAATCTGACGCGAAGCGAACTTCTGAATTGACATGAGTGCGGAAGGCGCGGGCCGCTCCGATTTACACTGGGTGTGTGGACAGCTCAACGATCGTCATTCTGGATTTTGGTTCGCAATATACGCAGCTGATTGCGCGGCGTATTCGGGAGTTCAATGTTTTCTCGGTCGTGTTGCCGTGCACTGCTCCGCTGGAGCAGGTGAAGGCGCTGGGGCCGAAGGGTGTGATTCTTTCCGGGGGGCCGTGCTCGGTATATGACGCGGAGGCGCCGGCGGCGGACGCCGGTGTGTTGGGGTTGGGCGTGCCTGTGCTGGGGATTTGTTATGGGTTGCAGTTTATCGTGCATCATCTGGGTGGGAAGGTGGTGGGGGCGGCGGCGCGGGAGTATGGACATGCCGAGGTGACGGTTGTGGCGGAGACGCCGCTGTTCCGTGGATTGCCGGGGACGCTGAATGTGTGGATGTCGCACGGAGACCATGCGGAGACGCTGCCTGCGGGGTTTGAGCTGACGGCGAAGACGGCCAATGCTGTGGCGGGGATTGCGGACGAGGCGCGGAGGATCTGGGCGGTGCAGTTTCATCCGGAGGTCGCTCATACGCCGCAGGGGATGGAGTTGCTGCGGAACTTCTGCCTGGATATCTGCGGGGCGAAGCAGGATTGGACGCCGGAGCACTTCATCCAGTCGACTGTGGAGCGTGTGAAGGCGCAGGTTGGAAGCGGACATGCGATCTGCGGGCTTGAGCGGAGGCGTGGATTCGTCTGTTGCTGCGGTGCTTGTCGCAAGGGCGATTGGGGACCGGTTGACTTGCATCTTCGTGAACAATGGCGTGCTGCGGAAGGACGAGTTTCACAAGGTGCAGACGACCATGCGCGAGCAACTTGGGCTGAATGTTGTTGCTGTCGATGCGAGTGAGAGGTTTCTCGCGAAGCTTGCTGGAGTGACCGATCCGGAGACCAAGAGGAAGGTGATTGGGAACGAGTTTATCGCTGTGTTCGATGATGAGGCGAAGAAGATTTTTGAGGCGGAGAAGAGTGCGGGGGAGGAGGTCGCGTGGCTGGTGCAGGGCACCCTCTATCCGGACGTGATTGAGTCTTCGAGCGTGCATGGGCCCAGTCATACGATCAAGAGCCACCACAATGTGGGGGGGCTGCCGGCCGATATGAAGTTGAAGTTGATTGAGCCGCTGCGGGACCTGTTCAAGGACGAGGTGCGGAGGATCGGGCGGGACCTGGGGATGCCGGAGGAGATCATTGAGCGGCAGCCGTTCCCGGGGCCGGGGTTGGCGGTGAGGATCCTGGGTGAGGTGACGGCGGAGCGGGTGGCGATCCTTCAGGAGGCAGACCAGATTGTGGTGGATGAGATCAAGAAGGCCGGCTTGTATCGAAAGGTTTGGCAGAGCTTCGCGGTGTTGTTGCCGGTGAAGTCGGTCGGAGTGATGGGAGACCAGCGGACTTATGCGAACACTTGCGCGATCAGGGCCGTTGAGAGCGAGGACGGGATGACGGCGGATTGGGCCGCTTTGCCGTTTGAGGTGTTGCGGACGATTTCAAGCCGGATCGTGAGTGAGGTCCGTGGAATTAACCGTGTGGTGTATGACATTACGTCCAAACCGCCGGGGACTATTGAGTGGGAGTAGGGCTGACAAGTCACGGCAGTTTGTCAGACTTCATGGGGGCGGATTTGCGCGGGGTGGTTTCGACGACGATCCGGGTGTTTTTGGCGAAATCGATCTTCTGGCCTTTAGCGATCCAACGGTAATAAACGGCACGGGCCGTGCCGTAGTAGCCGATGCCGGCCGCGGCGTTAGGTGAGATTCCGGTGAGACTGATCAGGGTGCCGACGAGGCCCAGGCCGGCGGCCCCACCTACGGCATTTTTGCCGAGCATGTTACCGCCGCCGCCGATTTTTCCCTCGTCCTGATCGAGAGGGCGGCTGGCCATGATGGCGAGGAGGATGGGCAGGCTGATCTTGTCCTGCGGTTTGGATTTGGCCTGGCCCTCGGAGTTGAGAGCGATGTCGCGGGGTGAGTCGGCCCCCGTAAGCCGAGTCTCGACGATCCGGGTTTCTTCGTGGGGAACCTGAAGCTGGCCAAAGCTGAAGGTGAGAACGCCGGTGCGGCCGAACTTGCGAGCGGGTTTGGCACGGGTGACTGCGCCGATGAGTGTGGAGCCCTGGGGAATGGCGATGGTGTGATCGGAATTGAAGACAGGTTCGGCGACAGTGGCCTTGATCGTCTGACCGGTCTTGGAGGTCTCGGAGCTGATCGGCTCGTCGAGATTGGCCTGGACAATCCAACTGCCGTTATCGGTTTTTTCCGGATCGGCTGGGGGAAGGGGCTCTTCCCAGAAGTGGCGCTTCGGCGGCGCCGCCACGGCCAGCGCCGGCGGCGCTGGCTCCGCCGGAATCTCAACGGAGTGCGAGGTCTCGATCGTCCAGGCTGTGCCCTTATCGATGCGCTGTGGGTGGTATGGAATCTGGGTGTAGATGAACTGAACGAACCGGTCAGCCTTCTCGGGCCCGGTGATGATGGCGACATCGCTGCGGACGACGGTAAGGAGACCATCGAACTGGCGGCTGAGGAACCCTCCCTTGGCGGGCGGCGTCGCGACGGCGCGAAAGATGGGGGCGCCCTCGAAGGCATCGTTTGAGGCGAAGGGGATGGAGGTCCCGTCGGTGAGAACGATGCTGGTGAAGCGGACGACGGGCTTGTGAAAGGGTGTGAAATCGCCTCCCATGCCGGCGCGGATGCGGCGAGAGCGATCGTTGCGAAGCTCGACGACGCTGCCGGTGACGACGGTATCCTTGGGGAGAAGGAGTTTGTCATTGTCGAAGATGGGGTAGATCAGTTGAGCGCGAACTGGCTGGCCGTTACGGAGGGGAAGGTGGTCGTCGATGCGCACTGCGAGCGGCGTCCCGCCGGGAAGAGTGCCGCCTTCGGTCTGGCATAGAGCTACGCAGGGAAAGAGCGAGAGGGCGATGGCCAGGGCCGATTTGCAGATCATTGAGAACAATTTCAAGGGTTCGACCTTATGCAGACATGAGAAGAGCCGTGGCCCTTGTGGGTTAGACGCAGAATTCAACCGAGCGCTCGTCGATGCCGCGCGGAGTTCCTGCGTGGAGGGTGATGCTTTGCGCTGAGCGACCAGCGGTAACGACCGCCGGACGACAGAGACGAGAGCTTCTCAAGACCATGACAAAATTATCGATCACGAAGCCTTACGCGAACATGAAGAGTTGTTCATGTATGGAGTGTGTTTTCAAAGATCCTGTGCGACGATGCACTGGTAAACCTGTGGGTGTGGCTTAAAAGAAAGAGGCGCTGCGACGAATGCAGCGCCTCTTCTGTTGTGATCAGTGGCCCGGTATTAGTGGGTCTGGACTTTTTCGTGCCAGGAGTGGGCACCCTTTAGGGCTTGGTTGACGTTGTTGATGTTTTCTACGCCGGTGGTGTTGAGCCAGTCTTCGAAGGCCTTGGCGCCCTGCTTGGCGTAGATGGCGATGCCGTCCTTCCAGGTGGCGCGGCCGCAGAGGACGCCGTTGAAGCTGGTGCCGGATTCGACGGCGAGTTCGAGGGTCTCGATGAAGACGGGGTTGGAGACGCCGGCCGAGAGATAGATGAAGGGCTTGTGGGTCATCGTGGCGGCGTCGCGGAAGTGCTGCAGGGCCTCTTTGCGGGTGTAGGCCTTTTCGCCCTTGAAGGACCTGGTGCCTTCGACGAAGGCCATTTCGACGGGGACTTCGACTTTGAGGACGTCGACGTTGTAGCGGGCCTTGCCGAACTCGGCCATGGAGCCGGAGACGATCTCGGGCTTCTTGAGGGCGTAGGCGAGGGACTTTTCATCGCCGCCGTCGGCGTCGTAGCCGACGAACTCGAGGAAGAAGGGGATGTCGTGGGCGACGCACTCGTCGCCGATGCGCTCGATCCAGGCGTGCTTGAGGTCGTTGACTGCGGTCTTCTCGAAGGGGGTGTAGTAGAGGAGGATCTTGATGCAGTCGGCGCCGGCTTCCTTTAGGCGGCGGACGCTCCAGACGTCGAGGAGGTCGGGCAGGCGGCCGGGGGTGGTTGCGTCGTAGCCGGTCTTCTCGTAGGCGAGGAGGAGGCCCTTGCCGTTGCGGTGCTTGGAGGCGGGCAGGCCGTACTCGGGGTCGAGGAGGATAGCGGAGGCGTGTTTGGTGAGGACGGAGGTGACGAGGGTCTTGAAGACCTCGAGGTCGTGGGCGTCAGCGGCTGCGCCGCGCTCCTTGGCGAGGGACTTCTGGAGGGAGCCACGCTGGTCCATGGCGGCGGCGGCGATGACGCCACGGTGGTCGGAGACGGCTTTCAGTCCTGCTAGTTTTCCTGGTGTCAGCTTTTCCATTGGTGCATGTCTCCTAAGACTTTAATTTTTGTGTCTGCCGAGGGTCATTTTACACAGTAAGGTGCGAGTCCTGCTTGGGTGAAGAGCGGAGAGGCCTAACACCGATTTTCACCGATGACACCTATTCGCCGGTGAACTCTTCGCTCGTGTCTTAGTCTTCTTCATCCTCTTCTTCTTCTTCTTCTTCTTCGTCGTTGTCTTCGTTGAAGAGATAGATGTCGTCAGTTTCGAGGGTCTCTGGTTGGGCGAGGTCGAGGCCGTCGACTGATGGTTCGATGGAGCGGACGACGCTGGTGGCGGGTGGTTCGGTGTAGAGGCCTCGGGCGTTGTTGGAGGCGAGTTGGAGGCCGTAGAGCAGGGCAGTGGCGCGTTTGATTTCGAGCTTTCCCGTGGCCAAGGCGTTGATGACGACCGAGAGGGCGACCTGGACTGACTCGCGGTCTTCGAGGGCGGAGAGTTCGATGTGCTGTCCGGGGACGAGGTAGCCACGGGTAGCTTCGGTGGGGCGGAAGGTTTGATGGCGCTTATGGAGACGCGAGTGGAAGTAGCACCAGAGTCCGTCGGTGAGGGACGGGGCTTTGCAGCGGGTGCCGTTGGTCTTGATGTGGCTGCAGAGTGTGAGTTGCATGGTTGTTCTCCCGGGGGTAACCCCCCTTCTTGCCTGCGTGTAAGTCGAATGGTTACAATGGTTTAGCGACAGTCATTGCCGCTAAAATATTGTAAACAAATGGGTTGCGTCCAAAATATTGTCGATAAAGGACTTACGGTTAAATGCAAAGGCCCCGGCAGAAGCCGAGGCCTTTCCTGATCTCTATATCCAGTATACCGGGTTGAGTGTAACTAAAATGCCAAGTGTAAGTTGATGTAGGTCAATGGTTTAGGTGATTTTGGGACTTGACATGCGATTTTTGGGCCAAAAACGCAGAAAAATAATTGGACAGTTCCCAGAAACAATAGCAAATCCTGGCGGGGCTACAGGAGCGGGAAAAACAACAGCAACGGGAACTGCAACTGCAAGTGCAAAGGCAACTTCAAAGGCAAAGGCAACTGCAACTGCAAAGATAAAGACAAAGAGCAAAAACAAAGGCGAAATGCGGGGGTTCTCCGCTGCGCTCAGAATGCCGAGTGAAGGTCGGTGGTTGATTACCGAGTGAAGGAGGTGGCGGTTGATGACCGAGTGAAGGAGGCGGCGGTTGATGACTGAGTGAAGGAGTAGGGGGCGGTCGCAAAGTGCAGAGGAAATTAGAGAGGTCAAGCGAGTGGGCTGAGGCCTTGCGGAGTCTGGGGGCCCTTTCCTGGGTGTACCAGTGGCAGAGAAGGAGGAAGAGGGCGCCGGCTGCGTAGGAGAGCGCGAACTCCGGCGCCGCCCACCAGCCGATGCGGCCTTCGATCCCTGCCGGCCCGAGCGCGTAGGCGTGGATGACGCCGAATGCTGCCAGGACGGCCGCGGCGGCGATCCATCCGGAGGCGGCGACGAAGCGCCGATCGATGACCAGAGCGAAAGCTGGCCGCCCACATGCATGGACGTGAGCAATCCTCCCTGCCCCAGCGCGAGCAAGGCCAGCCGAGAGCGAGTTCAGTGCCCATGTCGAGGCAGAGATTTCGGCCAGCGAGTGCTGCCGGCCTTACGCAGCGACAGTGTCGGCGATGCCCGAGGCCCATTGCGCCATCATCGGGATCAGGCCCAATACCACGGCGATGGCCTGGGCGCGCGGCACCTCGGTGAATGCCTGCGCCACGGTGACCAGGCCGAACCAGACAATGACCGGCCCTGCGACTTCGAGAGGCACCACGCGCAGCACCAGCGGCAGCAGACCCGGTGGTGCACAACACCGAGGGTCACAAGCCCATTGAGAGCGGAGTAGCCGGAGCGCGCGCCGTTGGCCTTGTGCGCCGCGTGGCCCACGTAAAGCGTGGTGGGAAACGGGCTGCCCAGCGCCGGCCGCGGCCAGTGTTCCCAGGCCGTTCATCAGCAGCGAGGGAGTGGTCTTGTAGTCGTCGCCCGCGATCTTCACGCTTTCGAGGATTTGCAGCGAGGCCAGCGTGTCGAGCGCGGCGAGGGGAAGAATGATGGCCAGATAGCTCCACCATTCGCGTTGACTGAGGAGCGCGGCCAGGTTGGCAAAGTGGGGCAGGTAGAATCCCTGGCGCGGCGGCCGGCGGCGCCGGAGCGTTGTAGAGATGAAGCAAGCGCAGCGCGGCAACCAGCACCGCGCCCAGGCCGATCGCGACCAGGCCCGGCGGAATGCGCCACGGAAGCTTGAGCCGCGACCCATAAAGCGTGAACAACACCAGCATAGGCAGGAGCGCAATGGCCGCTTGATCGAAGACACCGAAGATGAATCCCAGGCAAAGGTAGGCCAAAGCCAGGCCGGCCAGCGGACACAGCAAAGCCGCGCGCGGCGTGTGACGGCGCAGCCAGTCGGTGCAGAAGGCGCCGCCGGTCTGCACCACTCCGCTGATCAAGCTCGCGAAGACCCCGGCCTGCCAAGCCAGCGTGCCGGAATGCGTGCGCGCATAGACCGGGCCCATGATGAGAAAAACGTAAGCAAAGATGGTGGGCGTATTCACGCCAAACGGAATCGCGGTCACGTCGTCGCGGCCAGTGGTGGCGGCGAGCCTGCGCGCCTGACCTGCATAAAAGAGATTGCCTGCAAGCACTGAAATAGCGACGCCGGGTAAAACCTGCCGCGTGACGAACTCCGCCGGGAAGCCGCACACCGGAGCCAGGCCGACAATGAGCAGCAGATCGGGAAAGCCGGAGAAAAACAGCCCGAAGAAGCCGTCCACGTCGCCCGAAGTGAACCACGGAAGAGGTCGGCGCGCAGGCGCGGCGATGGGCGAGTTGAGCTGGTTCATGCGGTGCCGTAGATGAATCCAATGGCCCGCAGCCATTTGCGATAAGCAATGGCCATGCGGTCGGAGCGCAGGTGCAACTCGGCCTGCAGGTCCAGCGGCAGCAACTCGGGCCGCTGCGATTCGACCACGATGCGGTCCTGCTCGCTGACCTTGTCCTGGAAGCTGAGCAGCTCCTGGTCGGGAACCTCATGGCCGTAGTTCAGGCTCATGACGAGGCGCGATTCGCAGGTCTCTTCATCGATGGGCGCCACCTGGGCAAGAATTCCAAACCGCTGAGATCCATGAGTCTTTACGAAGCCGGCAGTAAGCGGCCCGTCGACCCAGTAGTGATAGCTGACCAGCGCAGCGGAACCCGTGCCGTCGGGATCGGGCTGCCAGATGCGAATCTCCTTCGCTTCGGGGCCCTTCGGGCCGTTCTCGTTTTGGATGACTTCGTAGTCTTCGACTTCGCCGCGCTGTGGGTCGCCGAGCAGCCCGGCATGAACGAAGCCGAGGTGAGCCACATCGAGAAGGTTCTCGATCACGCGCGGACCCTTCGCGCGAAAGCGGTAAGGTCCGGCGAGCACGGTGCGAAATTCAGGGTCTTCAGCGGTTGGAAAATCGGGCAGCGGGCCAGCGGGCTTGCCGAAGCAGACCCAGACAACGCCGTAGCGCTCGCGCACTTCATAGGTCTGCACCCGCGCCTTGGCGGGCGGAGTCATCTCAGGGTGCGAAGGAAAGCGCACAC
The DNA here is from genome assembly GCA_963774835.1 of uncultured Acidobacteriaceae bacterium. GTDB lineage: Bacteria > Acidobacteriota > Terriglobia > Terriglobales > Acidobacteriaceae > Edaphobacter. Next base: position 211,744 of record CAVZGS010000005.1, on the reverse strand, counting down.
ATTCGCCGCTGGGCGCGTACTCCCAGGCATGGTAGGGACAGATGAGGCAATCGCGATTGGCGGGGCCGGGCGCAGCGGGCCGGATGGTGCCCAGCGAAAGCCGCGCGCCGCGGTGAATGCACAGATCGCGCCAGCAGTGCAGGGCCTGGGTCGAACGCCAGAGGACGACGTCGCGTCCCATGAAGCGGCGGGCGTGCGGTTTGCCAGGGGTGATCTCACGGGCGCAGGGCGACGGCGAACCATTCCCGTAGGAGACGGGGGTCGTTGAGGCCGGTGGACTGGGCCCGAGAGTTTCCGGCCAGAGGGACGGCAGGTGTCATGCGTTCTGTGCCTCCAACGAATTTGGATTGCAGAGGACTGGACGTCTGATCTATGGAGGTTTGACGCCAGTGTACATGACGGCTTGCGGGGGATCAAGACGGAGTGGGGCTCGGGCGAGGCTCTGGTTAGGCAGCGGCGAGTGCGGCTTGCTGGGCGGCGAGGAGTTCGTGGATTCCTTTTTCGGCGTAGTCGAGCATCTCGCTTAGCTGCTTGCGGGAGTAGGAGTCCTTTTCGGCGGTGGCCTGGGTTTCGATGAGGCCTCCGTCGGCGAGCATGACTACGTTCATGTCGACTGCGGCGCGGGAGTCCTCTTCGTAGCAGAGATCGAGGAGGGTGTTGCCGTCGACGATGCCGACGGAGGTCGCGGCGACCATCTGGCGGAGCGGTGAGGTTTTTAGGGTGCCTGCTGCTACCAGTTTTTCGAGGGCGAGGGCCAAGGCTACGCAGGCGCCGGTGATGGCGGCGGTGCGGGTGCCGCCGTCGGCCTGCAGGACGTCGCAGTCGAGGATGACGGTGCGCTCGCCGAGGGCCTTCATGTCGACGACGCTGCGGAGGGAGCGGCCGATGAGGCGCTGGATCTCGTGGGTGCGGCCGCCGATCTTGCCGCGCTCGGCTTCGCGGGCGGTGCGGGTGAGGGTGGCGCGGGGGAGCATGCCGTATTCGGCGGTGACCCAGCCGCGGCCGGAGTTGCGGAGCCAGCCGGGGACGCCCTGCTCGATGGTGGCGTTGCAGAGGACGCGGGTGTTGCCGGATTCCATGAGGACGGAGCCTTCGGCCATGGCGACGTAGTGGGGGGTGATGCGGATGGGGCGGAGGGCGTCGGCGGCGCGGTGGTCGGGGCGGAAGAGTTGCGGGGTGGTCGACGGACATTGAGGGATTATAGTTGTGAGATTCTTCTCATGATTTTTGTGGGTCCGGTTGTTTAGTGGTGGGCTTGGGTCGCGAGTTCCAAAATGGGATTGTTCCAGATTGGGAAAAGGTAACTGGATTGGGGTTTGAGTGAAGATTTTGTGGGTTGGCCGGGTGGGAGTGGAGTTCTATATTGGGAATTGCAGGATTGGGTGCGTTGGTGACGGCTGATCGGTTGATGTGAGGTTACTTAGCGAAGGAGTTCCAGTTTGGCACTTGACGTGATTACGTAAGTGCATCTGCTGTCAGGAAACGTTGAGCAGGGATTGGCGGACGTACGAATGCAGGCAATGCAGAGCAGTACTGCCTCAGGGTCAGGAATTTATTCAGGGAAGTTTGCGGCGCTTCGGCATGTGACGCGCGAGATGGGTCTGCACACGGGCAGCGATGCCGGTGGTGCGGCGGGCGGTTGCGACGCTGGTGATGCGGCCGCTGCGATTGCGGGAGTTGCCGAGGGTGCGGGGTTGGCGCATGACGCAGGGAACCTGCTGGGCGCGCTGAGTCTCTATTCCGATTTGCTGGCGATGCCGGGTGTGCTGCATGAAGAGCATCGCGAGTATGCGGCGGAGCTGCGGATGTTGAGCGATCGCAGCTGGGCGATGATCAATCGGCTGGTGAACCATTCGCGGGCGGGGCTGCCAGCGAAGGTGCAGGCAGAGATTTCGGTGCTGCCGGATGTGGTGGATCGATGCAGAGGACTGTTAAGCCGGGTGGCTGGCCGGACGGTCGAGGTCTCGTATGGGGTGGGGGCGTTTCAGCCGGTGCGGGTGCCGGTGGAGGCGGTGGAGCGGATACTGACCAATCTGGTGAAGAACGCGGCGGAGGCGACGCCCTGGGTGGGAGCGATCTCGATCGATGTTGAGGGTGTGATGGAGCAGGCGGAGAGAGGTTGCGATGAGCGTACGGCGGCGGGTGGTGATGACGGTGCGGGACCGGGGCTGCGGGATGGATCAGGCGGCGGTGCGGCGGCTGATGCAGTCGGGCGGGATCTCGAGCGCGAATGGGCGGGGGCTGGGCTTTCGCGTGGTGCGGGAGTTGGTGGCGATCTCGGGTGGGTGTCTGAGTATGGAGAGCCAGCCGGAGGTGGGGACGAATATTTCTGTGGAGTGGTATGCGGTGAAGCAGACAGAGGTCGGAGTTGCGGCGAGGACGAGGCAAGAGCGATGGAGTGCGAGAGTGAAGACGGTGTTGAAAGGAGAGGCGGGGTGGATTGCATGCTAAGGACTGGAGTTGGGAGCTGGACGTGAGAGACGAGAGAGGGGAGTTGCGAGGAGCGATGTGGAGGGCAGCCGGTGGATCAGGGATCGATTCGGCGGCGATGGAGGTGCCGTCGGGGTGCTGGTGGGTGTGTCGCCGGTGGAGTGTCCAGGCGACGGACAAAGGGCGGAAGACGAGCGGAGCGGAGAACTTTGGTCTGCTGCATGTGCTGGTGGTCGATGACGATGAGGCGGTGCGGAAGGCCTGCTGCCAGATCGCGGCGGGGATGGGGTTTGCCGTGGTGCTGGGGGCGGAGAGTGCGACGGCGGCGCGGGAGATTCTGAAGCATCAGCGGATCGATCTGCTGCTGCTGGATCTGAAGCTGCCGGGTGGAGGCGGGCTGGCGCTGCTGGAGCAGGTGAAGGCGCTGCATCCGGAGACGGCGGTGATTGTGATGACGGCGTTTGCGACGGTGTCGTCGGCGGTGGAGGCGATGCGGATTGGGGCGGGGGATTATCTGACCAAGCCGTTTGCGCTGGAGGAGTTGACGACGGTGCTGGAGCGGACGGCGCAGCAGCTTCAGCTGGACGTGCAGAGCCGGCAGCTGCGGGAGAGGCTGAGGACGCAGCAGGGAATGGGCGGGCTGGTGGGGCGGTCGCCGGAGATGGAGAAGCTGTACCGGATTTTGTCGAAGGTGGCGTATTCGACGCATCCGGTGCTGATTCTGGGCGAGAGCGGGACGGGCAAGGAGCTGGTGGCGCGGTCGATCCACTTCAACGGGCCGAATGCGGCGAAGCCGTTTGTGCCGGTGGACTGCGGGTCGCTGGTGCCGACGCTGATTGAGAGTGAGTTGTTTGGGCATGTGAAGGGGGCGTTTACGGGCGCGGACCGCGCGAAGGAGGGGTTGCTGGCCTCGGCTGAGGGTGGGACGGTGTTTCTGGATGAGATTGGCGAGCTGCCGCTGGATCTGCAGGCGAAGCTGCTGCGGGCGCTGCAGGAGAAGGAGGTGCGTCCGGTGGGGTCGACGCAGGCGAAGCCGATCTCGGCGCGGGTGCTGGCGGCGACGAATCGCGATCTGGCGGCGATGGTGGAGCAGGGACGGTTTCGCAAGGACCTTTACTTCCGGTTGAATGTGGTGAATCTGCGGATTCCTCCGCTGCGGGATCGGCGGGAGGATATTGCGCCGCTGGCGATGCATTTTCTGGAGCGGATGGAGAGGGAGAGCGGGGTGAAGCGGAGCTTTTCCGACTCGACGCTGCGGGTGATGACGGAGTATGACTGGCCGGGAAATGTGCGGGAGCTGGAGAATGCGATTGAGCGGGCGTGTGCGCTGTCGTCGGGGCCGGTGCTGCATATGGGCGATCTGCCGACGCAGTTGCAGAACTTTCGGTTGCAGCAGGGGCCGGCGATTCGTGAGGAGAGGATGAGGCCGGAGCGAGGCGAGGGGCATGCGTGCGGCGAAGGGCGAGATTGTGTCGATTGCGGAGATGGAGAAGCAGGCGATTCTGGGGACGATCCGGCAGTTGAAGGGCGATAAGTTGATGGCGGCGAAGCTGCTGGGGATCGGGAAGACGACGCTGTACCGGAAGCTGAAGGAGTATGGGATTACGGAGGGGCTGGGGATTGAGTCGGAGCTACCGGTGATTGTCGAGGCTTCGCTAGTCCGCTGGGTCGGGATGGACATGAAACATCGGATGAGAGGATAGAATCGGTGGCGAGGAAGGTGACTGCCATGGAATGTACGCATCTGGATCAGATTCGTAAGGTGAAGCCGTCGGCGAAGGGTTGTGAGGATTGTCTGAAGATCGGCAGCACGTGGGTGCATCTGCGGATGTGCATGGAGTGCGGGCATGTGGGGTGCTGCGACTCTTCGCCGAATAAACATGCGACGAAGCATTTTCATGCGACGAAGCATCCGATTATGCGGTCGATTGAGCCGGGTGAGAGCTGGGGCTGGTGTTACGTCGACGAGATCGAAGTGGATGGGACGTGGCCTTCGCTGAGGCGAACGGCCCTCGGTTTGCTATTCTGGCTTATCTAAAGATGTCTTCTGATTTGCGAAGACCAAGGGAGTTTTATGTCTGATGAAGTATTGAATGTTGTGCCGGCAGAGCCGGCTGCGGCGCCGACGGTAAAGATTACGGTTCGTCCGAATGGGCCGTTTCGTGTGGAGGGTCCGATCTCGCTGGTGGATGTGAATGGGAATGAGTGGGATTTGACGGGAAAGCCGGCGATCTCGCTTTGCCGTTGCGGCATGTCGTCGAAGCGGCCGTTTTGTGATGGGACGCATGGCAGAGAAGGATGGAAGTGCGAGGCCAGTCCGATTCCGACGGAGCCGTCGCGCTGGGGTAACCGGCGCATTTTGAGTCTGCACTTCAGAATTTGAATTCACTTTGAGGTTTGCGTCATGAAGGCACTTCGCCGTGCTGCAGGGTGGTTCTTTTCGTAGGGTTGCTGGTTTCGGTGGTCGCGGTGAGAGCGCAGGAGGCGCCGCAGAAGGCCGAGTCGAAGGAGTACACGCGCAGCGAGGCGATGATTCCGATGCGGGATGGGGCGAAGCTGCATGCGGTGATTCTGCGGCCGGTGGGGTCGGAGAAGGCGGGAGAGCCGCTGCCGTTTTTGATGGAGCGGACGCCGTATGGGATGGATGGCTACTCGTCGAGAGCGTGAATGATAGCAAGCCGGAGCTGGCGGCGAGTGGATACATCTTTGTGTTTGCGGATATTCGCGGGCGGTATGAGTCCGAAGGGCAGTTTGTGATGAACCGGCCGATTGTTGCGCATACGACGAAGAACGATGTGGATGAGACGACCGATACGCGGGACACGATCGACTGGCTGCTGAAGAATGTGCCGAATAATAGCGGGAAGGTTGGGGTGTTGGGGGTTTCGTATCCGGGGTTTCTGGCGATGTCGGCGGGGATCGATGCGCATCCGGCGGTGAAGGCGATCTCGCCGCAGGCTCCGATGACGAATATCTGGATGGGCGATGATTTCTTTCATAACGGGGCGTTTCGCGAGACGTATGGCTTCGATTATGTGCAGGAGTTGGAGGGGCAGAAGACGGATGTGCGGGTGCAGAGCAAGGAAGATATGTACGATTTCTTTCTGCGCATGTGAACTTTGCGGGCGCGGCGAAGGCGGCGAAGATGGAGAATCTGCCGACGGCGAAGATGTTTCTGACGCAGCCGAGTATACGAAGTTCTGGCAGGACATGGCGGTGGAGACGCATCTGACGAAGGTGGAGGTGCCGACGCTGGAGGTGGGTGGATGGTGGGACCAGGAAGATATGTGGGGGACGCAGGCGGAGTATGCCGCGCTGGAGCCGCATGATAAGGAGCATGATGTGTTTCATGGTGCTGGGGCCGTGGAATCATGGTGGATGGGACCGGACGGACGATGAGTCTGGGGAGTCGGGCGAACTTTGGTGGGCAGATGACGGGCGAGCAGTATCGGAAGACGATTGAGGCTCCGTTTTTTGAGATGTATTTGAAGGGCAAGCCGGGATTTGATCTGAAGGATACGGCTAGCTTCCGGACGGGCGTGAACCAGTGGGAGCGTATACGATGCGTGGCCGCCGAAGGTGGGGTTTCAGCGAAGCGAAGCTGTATCTGAGGCGGATGACGGGCTGAGTTTTGTGGCGCCGAAGGGCGGTGATGACGTGCAGGCGCGTCGTATGTGGCCGATCCGGCGAATCCGGTGCCTTATCGGCAACGGCCGATTCAGTCGACGTATGGGGAGGGGTCGAAGTGGCGGACGTGGCTGGTGGAGGATCAGCGGTTTGTGAGTGGGCGGAAGGATCTGGCGAACTTTGAGACGCCGGTGCTGGACAAGCGATGTGACGGTGACGGGCGATGTGGTGGCGGATTTGTTTGCAGCGACTACGGGCACGGATGCGGACTGGGTTGTGAAGCTGATCGATGTGTATCCGGATGATCGCGCCGGCAGCCGATGGGCGGGGTATCAGTTGATGATTGTGGATGAGATCTTTCGCGGGCGGTATCGGAAGAGCTTTGAGAAGCCGGAGGCGGTGAAGCCGGGCAAGGTGACGGAGTACAAGTGGAGTCTGCATGGGGCGGACCACACGTTTTTGAAGGGGCACCGGATGATGGTGGAGGTGCAGTCGAGCTGGTTTCCGCTGTATGACCGGAATCCGCAGACGTTTGTGGCGAATATCATGACGGCGCCGGCGAGTGCGTATAAGGCGGCAGACGGTGTCGATCTTTGGGTCGGCGAAGTATCCGTCGCATCTGGAGTTTTCGGTTCCGGAGTAGGGAGGAGCGATGTAGCGGAGCGGATTGGATGGCGGTTGCGTGACGATTAAGACGATCAGCAGCCGGGAGGTTTATCGGAATCCGTGGACGAGCGTTCGCGAGGATGTGATTGAGCGGGCGAATGGGGAGCGCGGGATCTATGGGGTGATCGATAAGGATCCGGCTTGGATCATTATTCCGCTGGAGGTGACGGCGGAGGGTGAGTTTGTTTATCTGATCGAGCAGTTTCGGTATACGGTGGGTGCGCGGTACTGGGAGTTTCCGCAGGGTGGGTGGGAGACGGCGGATGTTGTGCCGGAGGAGATGGCGCGGGGGGAGTTGAAGGAAGAGACGGGGCTGACGGCGGAGCGGATGACGCATCTTGTCGACGCTGCAGATTGCGTATGGGGTGATGAATCAGAAGCACCATGTGTTTCTGGCGGAGGGGTTGACGATGGGTGAGGCCGACTCCGGATGCGGAGGAGAGCGATCTGGTGGTGCGTCGGGTGAGCGTGGGGGAGTTCGAAGAGATGATTCTGGATGGGACGATCGTCGATAACTGCTCGGTGGCGGCGTGGGGGCTGTATCGGCTTTGGCGGGAGCGGCGGTAGGTAGAGCAGTGTTGTTCGTTGATGGTTAGTGGTGCATCCTGTAGGCTGGAGTGTGGCATGAGGATTGCGGGCATGATCTATGGTTGGCGTTGGGATATGTGTGTGAGCGTCTCTTGGGGTTGTTCGAGCAGGTATCGCGGGCGCAGCAGACACCTGCAGCGGCGGTGGTGTTACGGGATGTGCGGGTGATCGATGGGACGGGGGCGCCGCCGCGAGAGCATGTTTCGCTGCTGCTGCGCGATGGGCGGATCGCGGCGATTGGTGGGGCGGAGTTGGATGCGCCGGCGGGGGCTGAGGTGAGCGATTTGACGGGGAAGACAGTTATGCCGGGGTTGATTAGCGCTCATTCGCATCTGGGGTTGCTTGATGGATGATGCGGAGTCTTCGGCGACTGCGTATACGCGGGAGAATGTTACGGCGGAGTTGAAGCAGTTTGAGCGCTATGGTGTGACGACGATCATGTCGCTCGGGGTGAATCGCGACCTGGTGTATGAGTTGCGAGAGGAGCAGCAGGCGGGGCAAGCTGGGCGGAGCAACGATCTTTACGGCGGGGCGGGGGATTGGAGTGCCGGGTGGTGCGCCGCGGTTGCCTGCGGCAACGGATCAGATTTATCGGCCGGCTACGGTGGAAGAGGCGCGGAAGGATGTGGATGAGTTGGCGGGGCATCGCGCGGATATTGTGAAGATCTGGGTGGATAAGTTGCATGGGACGGTGCCGGAGATGACGCCGGAGATGTACAAGGCTGTGATTGACGAGGCGCATAAGAAGCATCTGCGGGTGGCGGCGCATGAGTATGCGCTGGAGGATGCGAAGCAACTAGTGGCGGATGGAGTGGATGTGCTGGCGCATTCGGTGACGAGACCAGGTGGTGGATGATGCGTTTGTTCAGGCGATGAAGCAGCATCATGTTTGGTATGTCCCGACATTTACGGTGGATGAGTCGTTTTTCATCTATGCGGAGCGTCCGGAGTTTATGCAGACGACGTTTTTTCAGCAGGCGGCGGGACCGGAGTTGATGGCGAAGTTCAACGCGCCGGGGTATGGGGACAAGGTCAATGAGTGATCCGCAGACGGCGCAGCACGGAGGGATTTTGCGATGGGGCAACAGAATTTGAAGAAGCTTTTCGATGCCGGAGTGTATGTTGGGTTTGGAACGGACTCGGGTGCGTTGCCGGGGCGCATTCCGGGATTTGCAGAGCATCGGGAGCTGGAGTTGATGGTGCGGGCGGGATTGACGCCGATGCAGGCGATCACTGCGGCGACGGGTGAGAATGCGAAGCTGCTGCATGTAACAGATCGCGGCACGATTGCGGTCGGGAAGCGCGCTGATCTGCTGGTGCTGGATGCTGATCCTCTGATGGATATTCGGAATACGCGGAAGATCGTTGCGGTCTATCACGATGGGCGGAATGTGGCGATTGCCGGGATGGACTTGCCGGGTGAGACTGCGGTAAACGAGAGGCGCATCCTGTGTGCTTTCGCATCCTAAACTAGCCCTGGAGTAGAAGACTCATTTTTTGCATCGAATCTCGGCGAGAGACTTGATCGAAGAACGACTGTGAGCGTGGACGGGAGTTCTCGAAGCGAAGCCGGGTGTGGACGATGGGTTGCCGTCTCTTTGCTGATTGCTGTCGTTGTGTTGGCGGCGATCGGCGAGGTGATGATGCACCGGGCGATGCCGATTTTGAAGGGCCGTGTGATTGAGACGCTGAGTACACAATTCAATAGCCGGGTTGAGTTGGATGGGTTTGATGTTTCGGCTGGTGAAGGGATTTGAGGTTTCGGGAAGCGGGCTGCGGATCTTTCCTGAGGACGAGGTGGTTGCGGCAGGGGCGACGGAGCCGCTGATTGAGCTTGCGCATTTTTCCTTTCATGCGGATTGGAAGGGGTTGTTTGCGAAGCCGATGCATGTGGGGACGGTGCATGTGACGGGCATGGCGATCCAGATTCCGCCGAAGGAGATGCGAGCGCAGGCGCCGAAGGGACAGCGGCATCTGGGAAGATCAAGATTGTGGTGGATGAGATTGTGTTTGACGATTCGAAGCTTGTCATCGGGACCTTGAAGCCGAATAAGGATCCGCAGGACTTTGAACTGAGCCACATTGTGATGCGGGATGTGGGTCCGGATGCGCCGTGGAACTACGATGCGACTCTGGTGAACGCGATTCCGAAGGGCGATATTCATGCGAAGGGAACTTTTGGGCCGTGGAATAACGACAGTCCGGGGGATTCGACGGTTACGGGACACTACACGTTCGATCATGCGGACTTGAACACGATCAAGGGGATCGGAGGGATTCTGTCTTCGGTGGGAGAGTTTACGCGGACAGCTGAACAATATCGTGGTCGATGGGACGACGGAGACGCCGGACTTTTCGCTCGATACGGCGAATCATCCGATGCCGTTGCATACGAAGTTTCACGCGATCGTGGATGGAACGAATGGGGATACGTATCTGCAGCCGGTGGAGGCGCGGCTGGGTGAGTCGGATTTCACCTGCAGCGGCGCGGTGATCAATGTGAAGGGAAAGGGCCACATCATCGATCTGGATGTGAATGTGCCGAATGGACGGATACAGGATTTTCTTCAGCTGGGTGTGAAGACGACGCCGGTTGTGATGACCGGTCGGTTGACGATGAAGACGAAGCTGCATATTCCTCCCGGGAAAGAGAGCGTGACGCGGAAGCTTGGGCTGAAGGGCGGTTTCACGCTGCGGCAGATCCACTTTACGAATCCGGATGTGGAGGACAAGGTGGATATGCTGAGTCTGCGGGCGCAGGGTGATCCGAAGGATGCGAAGCCGGGTGCGGAGGATGTTCACTCGCAGATGGTGGGGCAGTTTGTGATGGAGAGCGGAAGCTGAGTTTCAGCAAACTGGACTACACGCTGCCTGGGGCGATGGTGGCGTTGACAGGCGAGTATTCGCTGGATGGAGAGAGTTTGAGTTTGCCGGGAAGATGAGGACGGATGCGAAGGTGTCGCAGATGGTGGTTTCGAAATGGAAGTCGATTCTGCTGAAGCCGGTCGATCCGTTTTTCAAGAAGGACGGTGCGGGGGCGGAGATTCCGGTGAAGATCAGTGGGACGAGGTCTGCGCCGAAGTTTGGACTTGGATCTTGAAGCATAAGGATGAGAAAGAGACTTCGCAGGGAAGCGGAAGCCATAGCCCTGCGGATATCTGGGCATCCTTCGGCACAGTGTCGGCATGATTTTAGTGAATGGTTTTCATGCGGCGGGACATGAAGTCCATGAGGAGATAGTTGCCGAGGGTTTGCGGGGTGGTGAAGTAGGCTTTGCCGCGGCACATGGCGCTGACCTGTCTGGACGAACTGCATGAGGGAGAAGTCGCTGGCGAGCATGAAGGTGTTGATCATGATGTTGGAGCGCTTGCAGCGGCTGACCTCTTCGAGGGTCTCGGCGATGACGAGGGGGTCGAGGCCGAAGGCGTTTTTGTAGATGCGGCCGTCGGGGAGGGTGAGCGCGCTGGGCTTGCCGTCGGTGATCATGACGATCTGCTTCATGTCTTTGTTCTGGCGGGCGAGGATGCGCTGGGCGAGGCGCAGGCCTTCGCGGGTGTTGGTGTAGTGGGGGCCGACTTTGACGCGGGAGAGCTGGGAGACGGGGATCTCTTCGGCGGAGTCGTGGAAGAGGACGAGGTTGAGGGTGTCGCCGGGGAACTGGGTGCGGATGAGGTGGGCGAGCGCCATGGCGACGCGCTTGGCGGGGGTGAAGCGGTCTTCGCCGTAGAGGATCATGGAGTGGGAGCAGTCGAGCAGGACGACGGTGGCGCAGGAGGACTGGTAGTCGGACTGGTGGACGTGGAGGTCGGAGTACTCGATGTTGAGCGGCGTGTTCTCTTCGCCTTCGATGGCGGTGCGATGCCTTCGCGGGCGAAGACGCTGGAGAGGGTGGCGGTGATGTCGAGGTTGAGGGTGTCGCCGAACTCGTAGAGCTTGGAGGAGCCGTTGGTCTCGACGCCGGCGGCTTCGTGGCGGGTGTCGTGGCGGCCGAGGTTGGATTTGCCGAGCGGGCCGAGGAGCTCGCGGAGGGCTTTGTAGCCGAGGAAGTCCATGCCCTTGTCGGTGACTTCGAAGCGGGCGTTCGGCGTTGCCGTCGCCTTGCTGGCCCTGGCCTTGTTCGGGCTGCTCGGCGTTGATGAAGTTCTGCTCCTGCATCTTCTGGATGATCTGGTCGATGAGTTCTTCGACCTGGTCTTCGGAGAGGGCTTCGAACTTCTCCTGGGCTTCTTCGTCGAAGAGTTCGCCGGACTCGAGGGCCTGGCGGATGGCTTCGCGGAGGTTCTCCATGGTCTGGTCGCCTTGAACTCCTGGAAGCGGGAGTAGGGATCGTTGAAGCCGGAGTCGAGGAGGAAGTCGGAGAGGGCCTGCATGAGGTCTTCGAGGCCGAAGCTGGAGGAGAGGTCGCCGGTGAACTTGGTGTAGCGGACGCGCTTCATGAGATGCTCCTGCTGCTGACTACTTCAGATTAGACGGTCGGGCGGTGTGTGCGACTCGGAGCGCGGCATTTCATGGACCCAGCGGCTGTTGACGACGGTGAGTTTGGGGCAGCCGACCTTGGCGGCGAGTTGCTGTGTCGGTGAGAGGTGGGGCGTGCGATTGGCTGCGGATGTTCTGCTGGAAGTGCTCGAGGTCGTTGAAGCGGAAGACCTGGCAGCCGCGCATGAAGTCGACGATCTGGCCGGTGGTGCGGTCGATGGAGTACATGCGGACGAGGTGGGCTTTTTGGTAGACGCCGATGGAGTCGAAGCCGTCGTCGGTGTCGGGCTTCATGGGGTCGAGGGTGTAGTCGGGATTGCCGAGGGGCCAGCCTTCGTCGTGGGCGAGGATGGTGGCGATGTCGTTGAGTTGGTAGGCGGGGAGGTGGGGGCGCGGGGTCGCGGGTTGTGCGGCGAAGGTGGAGGTAGAGCGAGGGTCGATGATGTCAGGGAACATGCAGTTCTGCTGCAGTCGAGTGCTTTAGTTGAAGCCGCGGCGGGTGCGGTTTTTGGCGTAGTCGTCGCGTTCGATCTCGCGTTCGCGCATCTTTTCGGCGTAGCTGGCGGCCTCGTTGTTGCGCGGACTTCTTTTCGGCGGCGGTGAAGCTGCGCTCTTCGGTGCGGCTGAGGCGCTTGTGGGCGTACATGCCTTCGAGGAGGAACTCGGCGGCGCTGACGGCGATTTCGGGTTTGGACTTTGCTGTTGATCTTGAGCGGCGAGAGTTTTTCGATGAGGCCCTGGATCTGCTGGAGCTCTTCGAGTGAGCCGGCGGAGGGTTGCGCGTCGTTGAGCTGGACGGTGCCGCCGAGGTTGAACCATTGCTCGATCTGCTGGGTGTTGGTGTGCGGCGAAGTACTGGTCGAAGACGGTGGCGACGGCTGGTGCGGATGATCTCGCGGATGACGGTGTCGGCGCCGCGCATCTCGCCTTCGTATTCGAGCTCGATCTTGCCGCTGATGCCGGGGAGCGCGGCGTAGATGTCGCCGACGCGGGGGACGACGAGGGTTTCGTCGTGGAGGAGGGCGCGGCGTTCGGCGTTGGAGATGACGAGTTCCATGGTGCTGATGGGGAGGCGCTGCGAGACGCCGCTGCGCTTGTCGACTTTTTTGTCTTCGCGGGCGGAGAAGGCGATCTGCTCGACGATCTGGCGGATGTAGTGGGGGATTTCGATCGTTCGATGGCGGGGCGCGTCGGACCAGGCTTCCTGCGCGGTGATGGCGATGCCTTCTTCGATGTCTCTCGGGGTAGTGGGTGCGGATCTCGCTGCCGATGCGGTCTTTGAGCGGGGTGACGATCTTGCCGCGGGCGGTGTAGTCCTCGGGGTTGGCGGAGAAGACGATGGCGACGTCGAGGGGCAGGCGGACGGGGTAGCCCTTAATCTGCACGTCGCCCTCCTGCATGATGTTGAAGAGGGCGACCTGAATTTTGCCGGCGAGGTCGGGGATCTCGTTGATGGCGAAGATGCCGCGGTTGGCGCGGGGCAGCAGGCCGTAGTGCATGGTGAGCTCGGAGCCGAGGTCCTGGTTGCAGCGGGCGGCTTTGATGGGGTCGATGTCGCCGACGAGGTCGGCTACGGTGACGTCGGGGGTGGCGAGTTTTTCGACGAAGCGGTCGTCGGGAGTGAGCCAGGCGATGGGGGTTTCGTCGCCGAGCTTTGCGATGAGGTCGCGGCTGAACTTGGAGATGGGGGCGTAGGGGTTGTCGCGGACCTCGGAGCCGGCGACGTAGGGGCAGTGCGGGTCGAGCAGGGTGGTGAGGGCGCGGAGGATGCGGGACTTGGCCTGGCCGCGGAGGCCGAGGAGGATGAAGTTGTGTCGCGAGAGGACGGCGTTGACGATCTGGGGGACGACGGTGTCTTCGTAGCCGACGATGCCGGGGAAGAGCGGGGCTTTCGTTTTTGCGGAGGCGCGGAGTTTGGCGATGAGGTTTTCGCGGAGCTCGTCCTTGACGCTGCGGGCGAGGCGGGCGGGGGTGAATTCGCTGGCGCGGAGAGCGCCTAGGGTGGTCGGGAGAGGGGTCGCCATGGTCTCAAGTATAGATGTTTGGCGGGGCGAAGGGTTCGGGATGATGGTGGTGAAGCGATTCGAACTGCGCATGATGACAGCGTTTTGGTGCATCAAAAGCTAGGTGAGTTCGTCGAGGAGGGCTTGCATTTCGGCTGGGGCGTGGGGGTTGTTGGTGCGTTGGGCGGCGGCGATGCCACTTGGAGGCGGGCGACGGCTTCTTCGGTGCGGCCGAGTTTGGCGAGGGTCTGGGCGGACATCTGGTAGGCGGGGACGTAGTCGGGGTTGTGGTGGATGAGGGTGGTGAATTCGGTGAGGGCGGTGTCGGTGTTGCCCTGGCTGATGTGCTCCATGGCGAGGCCGTAGCGGGCGAAGGCGTTGGTGGGGTCGAGCTGCGAGGATTTCGGTGAGGGCGGCGATCTTGTCCATGAATTGATGGTGCGGTGTGTGAGGTGGTTGGCAAGTTGGCGGCTTAACACCGATTTGCACGGATGACACAGATTAAGACGAGCAACGGCAACGACTGCCTTGCTATCGTCGTTGCGCGGCAGACAGCGATTCGATGTGACTCGGCTGGGATTTAGACTTGTAGGAATGAGCGATGAGGTTGTGGTAGCGGACGGTGGCGGAGTCGCAGTCGGAGCGGAGTGAGATTGTGTTGCCGGCGGACTCGAATGCGCTGGGGAATCTGTTTGGCGGGCGGCTGATGCAGTACATCGACCTGGTGGGGGCGATGGCGGCTTCGCGGCATGCGCGGGCGTTTACGGTGACGGCTTCGATGGACCATCTGGATTTTGTGGCGCCGGTGCGGGTGGGCGAGCTGCTGATTCTGAAGGCGAGCGTGAACCGGGCGTTTCGGACGTCGATGGAGGTTGGGGTGCGGGTGATGGTGGAGGATGTGCGGGAGCAGAGGCTGCGGCATGTTTCTTCGGCTTATCTGACGTTTGTTGCGGTGGATCGCGAGGGGAATCGGCTGGCGGTGCCGCAGCGTGGTGCCGGAGACGGAGCATCAGAAGCGGCGGTTTGAGGATGCGGGGCGGCGGCGGGAGATGCGGGCGGGAGAGACGCAGAGGAAGAAGGAGATGCGGGCGGCGCTGGGGGCGGGGTGGCATGTTTGAAGTGCGATTGAGCGAATGTGTGGCGCTCGACGAAATGCGGGGATTCTTCGCTTCGACAAGCTCAGGGTCAGAATGACAACGTCAAAGGTTAGATAGGAGAAGGTGATGGGACATATGGGAGCAGGAGCGCCGCAGGGGCCGCAGCCGTTGCCGGGAGTGGCGCATGTTGTGGCGGTTGGCAGTGGCAAGGGTGGCGTGGGCAAGACGACGGTTGCGGTGAATCTGGCGGTTGCGCTGGGGAAGCTGGGGTATCAGGGTCGGGCTGATCGATGCGGATATCTATGGGCCGAATGTGCCGATGATGCTGGGGGTGACGCGGCAGCCGAATATTGTGGGCGAGAACCGGATTGAGCCGATTCTGTCGCATGGGGTGAAGTTTATTTCGGTGGGGCTGATCTCGCCGGGCGACAAGCCGATGGTGATGCGCGGGCCGATGCTGCACCAGATCATCCGGCAGTTTCTGCAGCAGGTGGAGTGGGGCGAGCTGGATTTTCTGATCGTGGATCTGCCGCCGGGGACGGGCGATGTGGTGATCTCGCTGGTGCAGACGGTGCCGCTGACCGGGGCTGTGGTGGTTTCGACGGGGTCGGGTGTGGCGTTGCAGGATGCGCGGAAGGCGCTGGAGATGTTTCACCAGGTGAAGGTGGAGGTGATTGGGATGGTGGAGAATATGTCGCAGATGACGCTGCCGGATGGCGAGGTGATCGACGTGTTTGGCGCGGGTGGGACGGAGCGGACGGCGGCGCAGTTTGGGCTGGAGTTTCTGGGCGCGGTGGAGCTTGATCCGCAGATTCGCGAGGGTGGGGACCGGGGGCTGCCGGTGTCGCTGGCGGGGCCGGAGTCGAAGCTGGCGAAGGGTTTTTATGAGGTCGCGAAGAAGGTTGCGGAGAAGGCGAAGGAGATTGCGGCGAAGAGTGAGGATGTGCTGGAGATCTGTTAGGTGATTTGCCTGGTGCAGACCTTCTGTTCTGGTCCGGCATGCTTGACGGCTGGCGTAGAGTTGAAGGGATGGAGGGACGAATGGCGGATGCGGAGCGGGTTACGGCGCGGCAGCGAGCCATTCTGACGGCCATTATCGAGAGCTATATCGAGACGGGCGAGCCGGTGGGCTCGGGGACGATTGCGCGGCTGCAGAGTGGTGAGAGGCTCGGGGCTTAGTTCGGCGACGGTGCGGAATGAGATGGCGGAGCTGGCGGATGAGGGGTTGCTGGAGCAGCCGCATACTTCGGCGGGGCGGGTGCCGACGGCGCGGGCGTTTCGGATGTATGTGGAGCAGTTGAGCGGAGGGGCGCAATCCGCGGATCGATGCGGCGCGGTTGTCGGCGCGGTCGCGGTCGCAGATTGATCTCGAGTTTTGCGGGGGTTGCGGGGACGCAGGCGGTGCTGGAGCGGACGTCGCATGTGCTGGCTACGCTGTCGAGCGGCGTGGGTGTGGCGATTGCGGCGGCGGCGGAGGGGACATGCTGGAGCATGTGCATTTTTCGCGGCTGGCGCAGGCGCGGGTGCTGGCGGTGGTGGTGACGCGGAGCGGGCTGGTGCGGGACCGGGTGCTGGCGCTGGATAAAGATTTGACGGTAAGGGAGTTGGAGGTTGCGGCGAATTTTCTGAATGAGCACTTTCGCGGGTGGAGCGTGGAGCGGGTGCGGGCGGAGATTGCGCGGCTGGTGGAGCGGGAGCGGAGTGAGTATCAGAGGATGCTGAATTCGGTGCAGCAGCTTTGGGTGAAGGCGGTGCCGGAGAGGCGGCGCCGGTGCAGACGGTGTATGTGGACGGGGTGGCGAATCTGGTTGGGAGTCAGGAAGATAGGGAGCGGCTGCGGGAGGTGCTGACGGCGCTGGAGGCGAAGCAGCGGCTGGTGGAGCTGCTGAATGCTTATATCGATGCGCGGCAGGAGAGTGTGCGGGTGGTGTTTGATCTGGAGGAGCATGCTCCGGAGATGGCGGGGCTGGTGCTGATTGCGGCGCCGGCGCGGATGGGGGGCGAAAGTCGCGGGACGGTGGGGGTGATTGGGCCGAAGCGGATGCACTACGAGAACACGATGAATGCGGTGAGCTATATTGCGCAGGTGTTTGACCGGATGCTGCATCCGGGAGAGTGATTTTTTTTGGGAAGGTGGAGGGCTGTTTTTGTTTTGCTAAGTGGAAACGCGATTCCTTTTAGCGACAAGCCGGATCCATCTAACAACAAAGCAAATCCTTCTCGGTAGTGAGAATCTTAGCTTGTGGTAATGCGGATGCGACGACAAGCCAATGAGAATTCAGCAGAAGCGATGGTGGTGCGGTGCCGACGTGATAGAGGGTGTTCAGGATGACTGGCAGAGAACGATTCGCGCGATGGGCCGGGATGGTCAACAATAGAAGAGGTAACACGATGAGGAGTAATAAGCGACATGCAGGACGAGATGACCGGACGGGAGACCCTGGAGCCGGAGATGACTGGCCCAGAGGTTGAATCGGGCCGCGAGATAAGTGAGACGGGCCCCACGCAGGCGGAGCTGGAGCAGGTGAAGGGCGAGCGGGACCAGTTGCTGGATCGGCTGGCGCGGCTGCAGGCGGAGTTTGACAATGCGCGCAAGCGTGAGGTGAAGGAACGGGCAGATTCGCGGGACTATACGATCTCAAATACGGTCGAGCCGTTTCTGGGCGTGATGGATAACTTTCAGCTGGCGCTGAAGGCGGATGGGACGAAGGAGCAGCTTCGCGCTGGCGTGGAGCTGATTCTGAAGCAGATGGAAGATGCGCTGAAGGGGTTGAATGTGCAGCCAGTGGAGACGGTGGGGGCACAGTTCGACCCACGAATCCACGAGGCGCTGGGGAGCATCGAAACAAAGGAGTTCCCGGACCATCAGGTGCTGGAGGAGATTCGCGCGGGGTACAAGATCCGCGATAAGCTGCTGCGGCCGGCGCTGGTGAGGATCGCGGCGAATCCGGACCAGGTGGCTGATTAGGCCGGGTATACTTGTAGAAAGGGAACGTTATGAGCGAAAACAGTATGCAAAAGGTCGGGGCAAAAGGAAATTACACCCGTGATTCGGGGTATAGGCCTTCCGCACCGCCGAATTACCGCACTCCGACGCCAGTGAAGGTTCCTCCAGCACCCAGCAAACAGGGGAAATAGCGACCTGTGCCGCAGGGTTTACAAACTCTGGTTGCGTTGCTGGTTTTACTGCCTGGCTTCGTCAGCGCACGCATTGCACGTTCCATGAGTGCACAGGCACGACAATCTGAGCTTGAACGTGTGATTGAAGCTTTGATCTTCAGCTTTTTCACCTATGTCGTTTACGTAGCGATTTTTGGCGCCAAATTACCCATCGAATGGCTGCCAGAGTTTCAGGTGCATCGCTGGAGAGTCGTTTTCCTCGCGCTGATGGCATGTGCGCTCGGACTTATTTGGGGCGTGGTTCGTTCAAAAGACCTGGCCCTTCGATTGCTCAGAGAATTTGGCTGGACGGAGCGCACGAGCCGGGAATCAGTGTGGAATGATGTGTTTTCAAATCTGTCAGGCACCGCACAGGTGGGTCTTCATGATGGGCGTAATCTGATCGGATGGATTGGCAGATACTCTGATTCAGGTGGGGAACGGTCTTTGTTCCTGGAGAAGGCTTCGTGGGTACAAGAGGACGGATCGACTGTAGAAATTGATGGGAAGGGAATTCTTCTCACCGATAAAGCTGAGATCGAGTATGTGATGTTTTTGAATAGCGGCTCCAGTGAACGATAGGCGCAACTTTGCGTGACATATTTTTTGGCAGTCTCGCAGGGTCATTTGATCTAATTGGAGTGGCCAGGACGACGAGACTCGCAGTGAGGGGCAAGGCAGGAGATGGCGACGGCAAACGTGACTAAGGTTGATTACTACGAGGTATTGAGTGTTTCGCGAGACGCGAGCGACCAGGAGCTGAAGACCTCCTATCGGAAGCTGGCGATGCAGTATCATCCGGACCGGAATCCGGACGATCCGGCGGCCGAGGACGAAGTTCAAGGAGTGCAGCGAGGCTTATTCGGTGCTGAGCGATCCGGAAAAGCGGGCCGCGTATGACCGGTATGGGCATGCTGCGTTCCAGAATGGCGGCGGCGGGAATCCGTTTACCGGCGGCGGGTTCAGTGGGAATGCGGACCTGGGGGACATCTTCGGCGATTTGTTTGGCGAGATGTTCAACATGGGTGGGAATGGCGGACGCAGGGCCACGCGGGTGCAGCGTGGGCGCGACCTTCAGTACGACCTGACGCTGGAGTTTGAACAGGCGGTCTTCGGGGTCGAGAAGGAGATTACGATCCGGCGGATGGAGACTTGCACGGACTGCAAAGGGTCGGGTGCCGCGAAGGGCAAGGCCGCGGTGACTTGTACGCAGTGCGGCGGACGCGGACAGCAGAGATTTCAGCAGGGGTTCTTTTCGGTGGCGCGGACCTGCTCGGTGTGCGGCGGGACGGGGACGTTGATTGTTGACCCGTGCACGACGTGCAGGGGCGAGACGCGGGTGCAGACGGAGCACAAGATCCTGGTGAAGGTGCCGGCGGGTGTGGAGCAGGACACTCGGATCCGCTACTCGGGCGAGGGCGAAGCAGGGAAGTTTGCCGGGCCTGCGGGTGATTTGTACGTTGTGCTGAACGTCAAGGCGCATAAGTTCTTTGAGCGCGATGGCGACGATCTGCATTGTGTGATGCCGATCTCGTTTCCGCAGGCGGCGCTGGGGACGGAGCTGGAGATTCAGACGCTGGATGGGCCTGCGACGATCAAGGTGCCGGAGGGGACGCAGAGCGGAAAGGCGTTCAAGCTGAAGGGCAAGGGTGTGCCGCACCTGAACTCGCATGGGAAGGGCGATCTGATTGTGGAGATCCGGGTGCAGACGCCGAACAAGCTGAACAAGGCGCAGAAGGAGTTGCTGACGGCAGCTGAGCGAGACGATGGTGGTGGAGAATACGCCGCAGTCGCGTGGGTTGTTTGAAAAGGTTAAGGAGATGTTTAGCTAAACGAGTTTCTTTGGTTCTTCCCTTAGTAGCAGGTTGCTCCCGACAACCTGCTACCAAGGTGAGATAGTTTGAGTTACGGCCGCTTCCTGCGAAGCAATGCGCCCGCAGCGCCGATCATGCCGGTTCCCAGCAGCAGCAGCGAAGTCGGCTCTGGAGTCGGGTTAGTATTCTTCGAAACTCCGATAACCTCGCCCGAGAAATCCAGGCCTTGGAAGATCGAGCCGGTCTGCTCAACATCAAACGTGAGAACAATATTTCCCGTCGTACTGTTGTTGAGGAGTATGAGGAAGCGCAAGCTGCTGCGCGTTAGTAAGGGTATACGGAACAATGCAGTTCGGCTGCCCGTCTGCGCAGTGAACATTTGTCCCAATATCTCCGAATGGAACGATCTGGATGCCGTTTACCAGCAAGTCCGTGGTGTCGTCGGCCATAATCGTCAGACCGGGAGCGGCGAACGTGTAGTCATTGGCCGTGTCAATAGTGAACGAATAGGTATAAGTGTAGGTTCCGTTCGGATCATAGGTTCCCGGGCCCTCGCCGCCGGTCGGGACCTAATTCAGGATCAATCGACACCCACTCCGAACCACCGGTGGGAAGAGTCCAAACAGCACCGGTTGGCGGCGTTACATTGGAGGTCGGACCGCAGCCGTATAGGGGATGGGACCTCCCGCGTAACCGACTGTCCCACTGTTAACAGCCCCGCTTCCGGCCATGCTGTTGATTAAGATTGCATCAGCCGACGCGAACGCGGTTCCAATAACCAGTGCTGCGCCCAATGCAAAAAGCTTTGTATAGAGATTCATGTGAAATCCTCCTGAAGCCAAATCCGCCGTTGAGCGTTCAGTCCAGGGCTCACTTAAATCTCGATTAGGGCGGTCTGTTACCAGTTGCTTCTATCTCTGGCCGGATCTTCTCAGCTGTGGTCACAGATTCCTGCAAGTTTTAGTGCACTTGGATGGCCAAACTGACATTCAAGCTAATCAAGTACATGTACCCGACCAGAAGTTGCTTATGTGCAGCACTTTGCAAGCAAAAGAGTACTTTGTAGAAAAAAAACACTTCGGAAGCAGAAACTAGCTTTATATCCATGCGGAGCAGCCTTGTTTGCTGGGGGCGTGACTTGAAGCTGGGGAGGTGGAGGGCGGTGTCGCTTTGGGTGGATCGGATACAGAGGTATTTTCAGGATTTGAAGGTTTCGAAGTGAGCCTGGTATTAGGGCGAAGGCAAGGGAAGAAAAAAGCAAAAACAAATAGACGGGGTTCTTCGCTGTGCTCAAGATGACAGGTATTTTGTTGGTGGCAAAAGCAACAGATGCAATGGCAATAAAGAGAGGTTTGCCAGCTCTTCGGTACGAAGCACTGAATCAAATACTTAGGTCAGGATGGGTGGAGGCGATGGCGATGGCGGCGATGGCGGCGGTTTCGGCGCGGAGGATGCGGGGGCCGAGGGTGAC
Source organism: uncultured Acidobacteriaceae bacterium (assembly GCA_963774835.1). Lineage (GTDB taxonomy): Bacteria > Acidobacteriota > Terriglobia > Terriglobales > Acidobacteriaceae > Edaphobacter. The sequence goes on along the minus strand of CAVZGS010000005.1, from coordinate 190,413 downwards.
GGGTTGCCATTGATGCGGGTGAAGAGGGAGATCTCTTCGGGGGTCCAGCCGCCTTCGGGGCCGATGGCGATGGCGTGGGTGATTCGGACTGTGAAAGAGTTCGACGTGCCACCCGTCTCTTGAAGTCGAGTCTTCGAGGGCGGCGGTTAGGGTGGTGGTCTGTTCGGTTTCGCTGAGGAGGATGCGGGTGGGGGATTTTTCTTGTTCGAGGGCTTGTTTGAGGGCGATGGGGTCGGCGATCTCGGGGATGTCGGTGCGGCGGGATTGCTTGGAGGCTTCGAGGGCGATGCGGCGCCAGCGTTCGGCGCGCTTGAGGGCGGATTGGGCGAGGTGCTTTTCGGTGCGGCGGGCGAGGATGGGGGTGATGCGGGCGATGCCGAGTTCGGTGGCCTTTTCGATGGCCCACTCCATGTGGTCGAACTTGAAGACGGCGAGGAGGAGATGGAGGGGAAGGGCGGCGTCGGACTCGAGCTCTTCGTGGAGGAGTGAAGTCGACTTCGTGCTTCGGCGACGCTGGTGATTTCGGCGCGGTGGAGGAAGCCGTTGGAGACGATGTCGTAGATCTGGCCGGGTTCGGCGCGGAGGACGCGGGCGAGGTGGGCGGCCTGGTCGCCGGTGAGGGTGGCGGTGGTGGCGGTCCAGGTGTCGGCGATCAAGCGGCGGCGGGTCATGCGTTGAGTTTAGTTGGTGGGCGAGGATATTCGGGCTCGGTGTTGGCGCAGTGCTGGGGGCGACTTCGCTGGCGCGGCCGATGAGGACTCCTGCTGGCCCTGGTGGTAGAGGTCGACGTTGAGGACGGCGGTGCGGCGGTGGTCCCAGACGTCTTGGGTGACGGGGAAGTGGAGGAGGACCATGCCTTCGGCGGATTGGCCGGGGCTGATCATGGTTTCGCGGAGGAGGGGTTCGGAGGCGAGGGGTTTGAGCGCGGGGAAGGAGGTGTAGAGGTTGGCGAGGTCGTGCTTTTCGATGGCGCTGGTGGTGATCTCTTCGCCTTCGGCGGTGGTGAGGGTGGCGGTGAAGTCCTTGAGGAAGAGCGGGAGGTGGAGGCGGTCGTCGATGCGGAGGGTGGTGAGGACGTAGAGGTCGTCCTGGGTGTGGTCGTGGCCGACGACGATGGAGTCGGACTTGAAGACGGTGTGGGCGGGGTAGATGGCGGTGTGGGTGATGGTGAGGTCGGCGGTCCTGTGCGGGGTGAAGCGGAGAACGAGGGCAAGGACGATGCCGAGAATGAGGAACGCCAAGAGAACCGGTGCCAGCAGATTGCGGCGGGCGGGTTGGGCGAACTTGAGGTCGGACACTGGCATGAGCATAGCAAGGTAGAAGTGTTTTCAGGAAGGTTAAAACAGAGTGAAACTTCAATTAAATTTGCAAATGTTTGGTATGTAAGCGCTGATCTACGTTGTGATACGGTGCGAACGGGTATGAGCGGACGGGCATTGTGGGAAGCGGAGGGACGGAAGGTGGTCAGTCCTTCTGGACGGCGTACTCCTCGAGGAGGACGGTGATGAGGGCGGCGGTGGGGACGGAGACGAGGGCGCCGACGATGCCGGCGAGGGCGGTGCCGAGAAGCAGGGCGACGAGGACGGTGAGGCCCATGAGATTGACGCTGGAGCGCATGATGCGCGGGGTGAGGACGGCGTTTTCGATGTTGACGTAGATGAGGTAGAAGATGAGGACGCCGGCCATCTTGGTCCAGGAGTCGAGTGCGGCGACGAGCGGCGGCGAGGACGATGGTGATGACGCCGCCGGCGATGGGGATGATGTTGAACAGGCCCATGAGGAAGCCGAGGAGGAGGAAGTAGCGGACGTGGAGGAGGCCGAAGACGATGGTGCTGGAGACTCCGAGGATGAGCATGAGGAGGCCCTGGCCGAGGAGCCATTTGCTGATTTTGCGTTCGGCTTTTTTGAGGGTGCTGTTGAGGCGGTGGCGCTGGGCGGTGGGGAAGAGGGAGAGGAAGAAGCCGTAGGCGTATTCGCCTTCGAGCATGAAGTAGATGCAGAGGAAGGCGGCGGTGAGGATGTCGAAGAGGTGGGAGAGCCAGAGGGGCAGCGAGGTGAAGAGGTAGCCGGCGGTGGTGTCGAAGGCCGCCTTGGCGCGCTGGGCGATGGAGTCGATGCCGAACCTGTCGGCGAGGGGGAGCTTTTTGAGTTTGGCGACGATATCGGGAATGCGCTGGGGCAGCTCGTCGGAGAAGCTGCGGAGGTCGCGCAGGACGGGGGGAAGGCCGGTGGTGAAGAAGAAGGCGAGGACGACGGCGACGGCGACGATCAGAAGGATGATGGCGACGGCGCGGGAGGGGCGGTAGCCGCGGATGTTGAACTGCGTGATGCGGGTGACGGCGGGCATGAGAACGACAGCGAAGAGCGCGCTGACGTAGAGGATCAGCAGCTCTTTCTGAAGGGTCCAGGCGAGGGCGAGGAGGAGAAGGACGGCGAAGAAGAAGAGGATGTGGCCGCGGACTCGGCGCGGGACCGCTTCTCGTAGGGGGTGAGGTCTTCGGGTGGTGAGTTGGTCAGCCGGGTTCTCCTTGGATGCTGCCTTCGAGGTGCTGACTATTGGATGCAGACAGTGTGCGCTCTTGCGGCTTGGGAGCGGGAGTGCGGAGTTTGAGTCAGTGCTTAGCGTGACCGAGGCCCAGCAGGAGGCGTCGATGGTCTGGTCGGCGTGAGGTCGGCGGTGTCGATGGTGAGGCTGGCGAGGCGGCGGTAGAGGGGATGGCGCTTGTTGAAACGGAGCTGGGCGGCGGCGGGGTCGGCGAGGACAGGGCGGGCGATGTCCTGCAGCATGCAGCGGTCGAAGAGGGTGGGGAAGGGGGCGTCGAGGAAGACGGTGAAGGTGGCGGGGGTCTGCTCGAGGAGGAGGCGGTTGGTGAGTTCTTCCGGGGTACCGCCGCCGAGGGCCAGGACGGTGTGGTCGCGGCCGAGGGCGGAGGCGAGTGCGGAGGATTCGAGGCGGCGGAAGTGGGCCTCGCCGTGCTGGTCGAAGAGCTGGGGGATGGTGGCTCCGGTGCGGGCCTCGAGGTGGGCATCGAGGTCGAGGAAGCTCCAGTCGAGGCGGGCGGCGAGGAGGCGGCCGATGGTGGACTTGCCCGCTCCCATGAAGCCGGTGAGGACGAGGCGGCGGAGGTGCGCGGGGGCGAGGTTGGTGCCGGGCTCGTTGTTTGGCATGTTCTCTGTTTGGGCTTCGGTCGGAACGGGTTTGGGTCTGCGCTTCGGACTCGGTGGACGTCATTGCCTCTCCTTGCTGATGGTGCGGGAAAAATGAAAGGGCCGCAACCTTTATTGGCTGCGGCCCGGGAAGATCGAAGACTCTGAAGGGGTTTAGGTGTTTTCAGAGATGCATGCGAGGACTCCGCTGGCCGCTGGGTGGCGCCAATAGGAGGTAAAGCTCGTAAATCGGAGTGCGGTCGACATGCTGGAGACAAGGTTACCGCCGGGTCGTGGATATTGCAAGGGTGGGTTGAATCGTCTTCGGTGGCCTGGAGGGTGGGGAGGGTGCCGGATTCGGGTAGTGATCGTTCCTTCTCGCTTTGCATCATGCGTTCCAGCAGCAGGCCGACGACGCTCTTGCGTTCTTGGGGTTTGTAGACTTCGGCGGGTGGGGCGAGGGTGCCCAGTTCGGGGTGGGTGGTGGTCTCTTCGACCAGTTCGGGTCCGTGTTCGGTGGTTTGTTGTTTGGGGAGGTTGAGGCTGGCGATCTGGAGGCCGTAGAGGAGAAGGCCGGCGCGGCGGGGGTCAATGTCGTTGGCGGCGATGCGCTGGAGGACCTGGCCGATGGTGTGCTGGATGGCTGAGCGGTCTTCTGGGAGCAGGCACCTCGAAGTTGGAGCGGCGGCTGCGGCGGGCGCGCGGATCCTGTGCCGGTCTGCGGGTGTTGTGGTGGTAGTAGCAGAGGTCTTCCCGGCGGAGGCATGGGCTTCCGCAGCGGTGGCCGTCGGTGAAGATGTGGCGGCACTGGTAGCGTTTGGGTGTTTCGGTTCGCGGTGACTGGTTCTGTTCGATGTCGGTGTTGTGCATTGGTCTCCCCCCACGGGGTACTTTCTGGTGCAAAGTCTTTGAAAGAAAAGGGATAGGTCTGGACTTTGGTTCCGGGTCTCTCCCTTTTTCGCGGTTAAAGGCGAAGGCCCGGCTTTTGGCCGGGCCTTTTTTTCTCATCTAGTTCTATTTTATCGAATTGAGTGAAACTAAAATGCCAGTTTTGGCGGGTTTATTTTTTTGGCTAAGTGATTCATTTTGTATTGGTTGTTGGTTTTGGATGTGAGTTGTGGGCTTGACAGGTTAGTTTGCTGGTGTTTTGCAGGTCAGTAAGCGTAAGTGTCTGATTTAGCTGTATTAGGCGGAGGAAAAAACAAGCAACGGCAACAGCAAAGGCAAAAACAATAATCAGTCGCTTCGGCTGCGCCTTCGCTCCGGCCCTTCGACGATGCTCAGGGCAGAGCCGAGGCTGTTACGAAACTTCCAATCAGCGAATTCTTTTTACGTCTAGATGACTACTGATGAGGCGCCGGCCTAGCGACACTTCCGGCGTCAATGAGTGGTTCGCCGGAAGTGTGCTCATTGACTCTCCGCAGAACCAACATTGAACGAAAGCAGACCCCAATGGATAAATCGAGGCCAACATATGGGACACTAGCTGGCATCGAATGATTTCAGGATCGGTTCCACCAGAACCCAGGCAATTCGGCTTGGTGGAGGAAGAGAATGCGTCCAAATCAGAGCCGGGGCGTGGCCACCTATCTGCTTTTCACTTTCGCCCTCAGTTCGATTTTCTACTTCCTCATCGCCAAGTCTGGCCAAGTGGGCGGGGGCTGGGGCGCATACATTGGCTGCCTGATGTGGTGCCCAGGTGTCGCGGCGCTGCTGAGTTGCAAATACCTTGGCCGCGACCTGTCAACTCTTGGCTGGAAGTGGGGCAAAACGCGTTACGAGATCGCCTGCTACCTGATCCCTCTAGGCTATGCAACGGCGATCTACGCGCTTGTCTGGCTGACTGGACTCGGTGGGTTTTACAACAGGCAGTTTTACGACCGTCTTTCCAGTCAATTTGGGCTTGGACCGATGAAGCCCTGGGCAAACCTTGCCCTATACTTCGTCTTTACTGCGACGATCACGGTCGTTCGGGATTGCGCTACTGTACTTGGGGAGGAAATAGGCTGGCGAGGATTTCTTGTACCGGAGCTTGCCAAACGCCACAGCTTTGCTGCGACTGCCATCATTTCGGGACTCATCTGGGCCGTGTGGCACTATCCGATTTTTCTTTTGGCGGATGGCTACAGTGGCGGCACGCCGGTTTGGTACTACTTGCCACTGTTTACGTTATTGTTGCCGGCGATTAGCTTTTTATGGACCTGGATGAGGCTCAAGTCGGGGAGCATCTGGCCTGGCGTCGTTCTGCATGCGGCTCACAATACATTCTTCCAGCAGTTTTTTGATCCGCTGACGATAGACAAGAGCAAGACAAGATATATAGCAGGTGAATTTGGCGTTGGGCTTCTGGTTATCTCAATCCTGATGGCTTTCTATTTTTGGAAGCGCCGAAATGAATTGGCCCCGCCTGTAGGGGCGGTAACGGAAAGTAGCCAGCGGGTGCAAAGAACCTGATCGTCGCATGAACTCAGGCTCTTCCTCCGTTAGAACGAGTGTGAGTTACGGCGCTAGATCAACATCTTGAACCTGTATACGTGATTTGCACTCACCGAGAGCCACCTTCCGCCGAATAGTACGACAATCGGCATCTCGTCATCCGGAAGGTGCACGCAAAGCACTACAGCGGAATTCGTTGCGTTTCCAACGGTGATCAATGAGACGATGTCTTCGGAAGCGTGAGGACATCGTCGTTTATGGCATATATCCAAGGTGAAGGGCGCAGTCAGGGCTCACTGTTTCCGGTCGTTCTAGACGACCTTATTCCTTTCGATCATATGTGCCGCGTCATCGATGCCTTCGTCGCAAGGCTAGCGCTATCAGAGCTTGGCTTCGAGCGCGCTCAAGCTGCGGAGACAGGACGCCCGGGCTATGATCCGCGCGATTTGCTGAAGCTTTATCTGTACGGCTACCTGAATCAGATTCGTTCATCACGACGCTTGGAGGCTGAGTGCCGTCGAAACGTTGAACTGATGTGGCTTCTTGGCCGCTTGTATCCAGACCATAAGAGCATCTCGGAGTTCCGGCGAATGCACTCTGAGGCCGTGACAGCAGCGGGCGCGGCCCTCATTCGCTTTGCACGGAGTTGTGGTCTTATCCGTGGCGAGTGGATCGCTATCGACGGGTCGAAGTTTCGTGCTGTGGCCAGCGTCGACAGCACCCGCGAACGGCTGGACCTACAACGCTATTTGGAAAGCATCGAGAAAGCGGATGAAGAGCAACAAGCAAATATCGACCCGTCCGCCGTACAAGCGGCCGTAGACAGGTTAAAGCAACATCCTGAACCTGAGGCTGGCTACATGTTGGTCCGACAGACTGCGCTTCCGGCCTACAACGTCCAGACAGCTGTCGATGCGGAACATGCGTTGATCGTGGCACACGCCGTGGTACTTGATGCTTCCGATATCCGGTGTCTGAAGCCAATGGCCGAGGCTGCAAAGCATGCACTTGAACTGGAGACATTCAACGTCGTAGCGGATGCCGGCTACTCCAACGGCGAGCAAGTCGCGCACTGCGAAGCAGTCGGCATTATGCCGTATGTTCCGGTCATGCGCACGGTCAACAATCAGGGGGACGGCACCCTATTCGGTCGTACTGACTTCCGTTATGAACCGGAAAGCGATACGTACATCTGTCCTGGAGACAAGAGGCTGCTGCGCAAGCATACCAACCACAAAGACCGATACACATGTATAAAGCGTCGTCTTCCGACTGTGCCGCCTGCTCGCTGAAGTCACGCTGCACACAAGCTCCGAGACGTGGTTTAGCTCGCCATCTGTACGAAGACGCATTGAACCGGATGCAGGAGCGCGTTACACCGGAAGCAATGAGACTGCGCCGATGCACGGTTGAACATCCGTTCGCTACGATCAAATACCGCATCTTCGGACATCCCCGTCTGTTGATGCGTGGGTTAGCCGGTGCACGAGCCGAAATCGGCATCGCGACGATGGCCTACAACCTAAAGCGAATCACGAATGTCCTTGGGGCAGCCAAACTGACGAAGGAACTCCTTCATGCCAGATAAAAGGGCCACGCGATTTTCGGATCGAAGCTCCTAAGGTCGGTAAAGTGAATCGTCAGCCCTTTCCCTGACCTACTGCTTCTGCGAGTTTCGTAACGCCCTCAGCGGGGCCGCTTCGCGGCGGTTGTTTTTGGCCCGACTGAAGTCGGGCCCTTCCGGTTCGTGGTTCGCCACGGAATTGGTGGTGCGTCGTTGAGGACAACGGATCGCGCTTTGCGCGATGGCCCACCTCAGCGACGATTAAACCGTCGCGAAGATGGGGCACCCCAATGTCGATGTGGCCATCCCGGCTATCCCCCAATAGTGTTACTGCCATGACCCGTAACCATTGATATTCTCCCGTCAGTTCCTTCGCACGTTAATCGAGAGGTAACCCATATGAAGTTGAATCGCCTCATTGCGGTATCTGCTGTTGCATTTTCACTGCTGACAACCTCTTCATCGGCCTTTGCAACTGGGCCCGATAGTTCCTCGCCGTGTTTGTTGTTTTGCGTGGGCAACCATACGGATACCGACCATGCCCCCAATCGCCAGAGCGACATGAACGGCCAGAACACGGGTATCGGCCGTAACTGCGATCACGGGAAAGGCAACGGTGGAGGCTACTGCCCCGCCACCAGCCCGCAGAACCCGCCGCCACCACCGCCGCCATCTGGGGGCGGCCCGAAGGGCTAACCCTCCGGAAGACGCATAACCCTGGAGAAACCAGGAAAGACTTCTTGGAACGAGAGTGCTCGCCAGAGCTACCAATGACCCTCTTCGGAGGGTCATTTCCATCTCAGGGAGAGAGAGTTTCTTGGCTTCGAAATCGTTGGGGCCCCCCGTCTTCGGCGGAGCGGTGGCCGCTTTGCGGCGGCTTTTACGGCCCGACTGAAGTCGGGCCCTTCCGGTCGTGGTGCCACGGAATTAGTGATGCGTCGTTGACGATAAGGGACCGCGCTTTGCGTGATGGCCCACCGAATCTCACCTCACCAGCAAAGCTGGCGGGGCCCCGATTGGCGACGATGAAACCGTCGCGAAGATGGGCACCAAAGTTTAGATGTGGGCCGCCCGGCCTACTCGAAGAGGGAGATCGCGACCCGGAGATCGTCGGCCAGGCGCCGGTATAGCTCCTGTACGGTGCGAAGAGCCAGGAGCTGGTCTGTGGTCTGCAGCGGCTCCGAGGCGATCAGATCTTCGATGGCCTCGATGTCGGTCGCGACGGATGCAAGTTTTTCGTTCAATAGGTCTGAAGGGGCTTGTGACATGGCAAACAGCCTACCACCCGGAGGGCGTCGGTATCGATGCTACGGATTGATGCGAGCCCTTGGGGACGACGGGTGGCGCTTTGCGCGATGGGGCACCCAGACGGTGACGTTTGTGTGACCGTCTTACCGCAAGCGCCGCAGACTTTCGACGGAAGGCACGAAATAATAGGAGCCGGTCAACGGCTGAGTGAAGCGTGTGAGCGCATCGCGTTTGCCGGTGACGAGGCCCGCCATGCTATCGAGCATTCTGGAAAGCCGCTTCTGGTCTGCGCTGAATCCAACGAACACGGTGCCATGGTTCTCGACGTTTCCGTAGGGCATGTTGCGACGAAAGATGTTGCCGAATTCGTCCTGGTCCGTGCGAGCGACATGCGAATCGGATGGCTTGTTCTCGAGTTCGATGCTGTCGGGCTTGGTGCGGCCCATGATGCGCTCCTGCTGGGCGATCGGCAAAGCCTCCCACTCGGCTGTCTTGTGCTTCCACTTTTGAAGCAACAGGACTGAGCCGGCGGCACCGGGAACTCCTTCGGGCAAGAGGGCGTCCATCGGAGCGTCGAGGAGCGTCGGGTTCTCCGAGCCGTCGATGAAGCCGGTAAGATCGCGATCGTGCCGGTAAGACCAACTCGAGGTCTCTTCCTCCAGCGAGGCTTCGCCTGCAAGGTCATGGATGACCGAGCGGGCCATATCGAAGATAACGTCATAAGTACTGCCGGAGAGCCATACCAGCGCATCGTGTTGCGTGGCTGGCATGATGAACCCTTCGGTGCCCTGGATCTCTTTATTGAAGCCCTCCACGCCGGGAGGGGCATCGTCTGGAACGATATTGCGCCAGAGCTCAGGCCGGAAGCCGATGACGAAGTTCACTCCTCCAGTGGTGGTCCGTGGTTCACGGATAGCGGAGATCGTTGAGGCGAACTTCTTGTATTTTTTCGCGTCCAGAATGTCAAACTCGAGGTACGCATGAGAGGACGTTCCAAGAGCGAAGATTCCAGCCTGAGGCGTGTCCATGCGGGAATTATATCGGGCAACATCTTAACTTTCCTGATCTGAGACGCGCCCGCTTTCGTCGGGAGCGCCGCAATCTTCAGGGGTTGCCATCGGTAGCAGCTTCTCTCTAGAAATCAACGGCAGGCGTGCGAGTTTCCAAGAGATTTCGAAGGCGGACCTTTGTGGCGGGCCAGTCGTTTGTCGTGAATGAATAATTCACAGTGTCGCGAACGAAGCCATCACGCATGATGGTGTGAGAACGCAATACTCCATCACGTACAGCGCCGAGCCGTTCCATGGCACGTTGCGATCGAAGATTTCTTGCGTCAGTATTCAATTCGACCCTGTTCGCCAGAAGCGTTTCGAAGGCGTGACTGAGCATTAGATACTTCGCTGCCGTGTTGATATGCGTCCGTCGGTAAGCTGCCCCCAGCCAAGTCTTTCCCAGTTCGAGCCTCTTGTGTTCCGGCACAACCCTGTAGAAGCTGGTTGTGCCGATTGCTGAATGACTGGCCTCGTCGATGATCGCGAAGTTCATCTCGGTGCCGCGCTCATTGGCGTCCATTGCGGTGCGTATCCAGGCTTGTAGTTCGTCCCTCGACACTAGGTGCGCAAAGGTCATGTATCGCCATATGTCCTCCTCCGCCGACCAGAGAGACAGTTGATCGAGATGTGATTCGTCGATGGGAGCAAGGCGGACCGAGTGGCCTTGCAGAACCACCTTTTGCAGGGGCCATTGAAAGTGACGGGGAGAAGGATGTTGTGGCAATACGTTGACGACCTCCTTCATTTTTTTATCATGAGTGTTTTCCTAGTACGCTGAACATCTCCACAGATCAATATTCATAAACCACTTGTGATTACTCGATCCGTACGGACGCGCACTTTCGCTTGACGGGGCACGCAAATTTAGATGCGGGCCACGCAGCAGAAAGGCAATGATTCAGTCGCTTCGTCCTTCGGACTTGCTCCGGCCCTTCGACGATGCTCAGGGCAGAGCGGTGGCCGCTTCGCGGCTGCTGTTTTTGCCCGACTGAAGTCGGGCCCTTCCGGTTCGTAGTTTGCCACGGAAAGCATAACCGATCGCGCTTTGCGCGATGGCCCACCTTAGCGACGATGAAACCGTCGCGAAGATGGGGCACCCAAATTTAGATGTCGGCCCACCCAGCCGATGGCCCACTGATGCGATGAGACCGCATGGATGGGGCATTCCGCGTCGTCTGCGTTGGCCCGGTCGTGGGAATGATGGTGTTTGTTCGGGTTTCAGGGTGGTCCGACGAGAATTATGAAACGAAGAATCGTTTACTATTGGCGCTAACAGGAAGGCCGATTGTCTAAAACTCAGCTTCTCGAATTGAGGTCTTATGCATTCAAGAAAGTTGCTTTTGCTGGCGATTTTGATTTGCCTCAATGACATCGGACCAAGTTCGATTGCGCCTCCTTCGTATGGCCTTTCCACCTTGAATCAACCTGCAGACGTTGCTGCTTCCTCCGCAATTTCGGCTGAATTGCGCGGGACAGTAGCGAAAGGACAGTTTGGAAATAACCTCGGCGCGGCTGGATATCGGGAACAAGTCAAAAAACTTTATGAATCCAGAAACTATGCGGCTTTGTGGCTCAAGGGTGATGGGCCAACTTCGCAGGCGACGTATTTGATTGAGGCCCTCCGCGCAAGCCGTCAAAAAGGGCTGAATCCCAACGACTATGACGCGGAAAACCTAGGGACGCAATTGAAGTCCCTCAAAGGAGCGTCAGCTGCGGCCCAGGCCTCGTTCGATGCTGCTTTGATGCTGAGTACGATGCGGTACATCTCGGATCTGCGGATAGGGCGAATCAATCCCAAGCATCTGAAGTTCGGCATCGACGTGCAGTCCAAAAAATACAACCTGCCAGAATTTATTACGCAACAGGTCGCAGGTGCAGGAAACGTTCAATCCGTCCTCGATCAGATTGAGCCGCCATATGCGGGCTATCGCCGTATCGAGAGCGCGTTGAAGCAATACCTGAATCTGGCCGCTAAAGGAGACGGCGCCAAAGTGCCAGCGGGCACCAAAACCGTGGCTCCGGGCGACAGGTATGCAGGAACTGCTGAACTGGCTGCACGATTGCAGTTGCTGGGAGACCTTCCGCAGGGTGGAAGCTTCGATTCCTATAGCGGGGCCCTTGTCGAGGGAGTCAAACATTTTCAGGCAAGACATGGTCTCGCGACGGACGGGAGACTGGATGCGGCGACTCTGGGTGAGCTGAACACTCCGCTGCAGGCACGCGTGCAGCAGATCGATGACGCATTAGAGCGCTGGCGATGGATGCCCGTCGAGTTTCAGCAGCCTCCGGTCAGTCGTCAACATTCCGGAGTTTCGGCTAAGGGCCTATTCAGAAGATCACCAGCTTGCGCTCAGCATGAACGTCGTTGTGGGCAAGGCCGCGCCAACCCAAACGCCGGTGTTTACCGACGACATACAGTTCATCGTTTTCCGGCCCTATTGGAACGTCCCCCCTGGAATTCTCCGCAGGAATGTCATCCCCGGGATCATGAAAAGCAGCGGGTATATAGCTCGTGAGAGATTCGAGGTAACTGACTCCAGTGGCAGATTGGTATCTGCGAACGACGATTTAGTAGAGGGGCTGCGCTCGGGCAAGTACTCAATACGTCAGAAACCGGGACCAAACAATGCACTGGGGTTAATCAAGTTCATGTTTCCCAATTCGTACTCGGTTTATCTCCACAGCACTCCATCAACGGAGTTGTTTGCCAAGTCGCGGCGCGACTTCAGTTCAGGTTGTATTCGAATAGAGAAGCCGGCCGAGCTAGCTGCCTTCCTGTTGCGGAACCAACCCGATGGGAAAGAACCATGGACCGTGGCACGTGTACAAACAGCGATGGACTCAGGCAAGGACAATCGGCAAGTTAACCTGACAGGTCCCAGTTCCGGTCCTTCTTCTCTACGTCACCGCTGTCGCCGAGGAAGACGGTACTGTGCACTTTTTCGACGATATCTATGGACACGACAAACGACTGAACGCGGTGCTTGCGAAAGGCCCTCCCTATCCGTAGACAACTGAATCCGAGCGGTCGCTAAACGCGCTGGTGACTATCATGTCAGGCGTTCCACGACGGGACGGTGCGGACTAAGTTCCACATCATCTGGTCGATGGCGGTGTTGATCTGGTCGGCGGGTTCGGTGCGGGTGTTGCATAGGGCGGCCCAGCACATGCCGGTGGGGGTTCGAACCATGATGGAGGTGGTGCCGGGGAGGCTGCCGCTGTGCCACCACGGGCCAGCGCCGTTGTTGCGGACCATCCAGCCGCGGGCGTAGCGGGCGTCGCCTGCGGGGTAGGCGGGGGCGGGGGTGGTCATGATTTTGATGGTGTCGGGTTTTAGCAGCGCGGGGAGGCCGGGGGCGCCGGCGACGTGGTTGAGGAACTGGACGAGTTCGGTGGAGGAGGCGATCCATCCGCCGTGGGAGTCCATGCGGGTGATGTTGAGCTTGTAGGGGTCTTCGTCGTACTGGCCGTAGTAGACGACCTCGTCCTGGGCGCTGTCGCTCTCTTTGTTGCGAGCGATTTTCATGGTGGAGATGCCGCAGGGGCCGAGGATGTTATTTCCGACGTAGGAGTCGTAGGGTTCGCCGGTGATTTGTTCGATGACGCGGCCGAGGACGCAGTAACCGAAGTTGGAGAAGGCCCAGTGGGTGCCGGGCGGGTTGGTGAGAGGGACTTTGGCGATGGTCTGGGTGATGAGTTTGGTCTGGTTCCAGGAGAGGTTGAGCATCATGGGGTCGGTGGAGTCGTTGGGCCAGCCGCCGGCGGTGTGGGTGAGGAGATGGTCTACGGTGATGTCGGTGATGAAGGGCTTGTAGGGCGGTTTGCCGTACTTGATGCCGAGGATGCCGGAGGGGCCGAAGACGGTGTCGTTGAGGTTGAGAATGCCCTGCTCAATGAGGGAGAAGATGGTGACGGAGGTGATGGGCTTGGTGACCGAGGCGATGCGGAAGAGGGATTTTTGCTGGGCTTGCGTGAGATTCTGCTCGTCGGCCATGCCTACGGCTTCGTCGTAGACGAAGCGGCCGTTTCGGGAGATGGCGATGGAGGTGGCGGGGACGGAGAATTGGCGGCGGAATTCTGCGGCGATGCGGCCCATCTCGGCGCGCTGCTGGCCGGTGGAGCCTCCGTATTGGGGCTGCGCGAGGGCTTCTAGTGGGGGGAAGCCTAACGTCGTTGCGGCAGCCGTGCTGAGGAGATTTCGAATGAGCGAGCGGCGGTCGAGGGTTGGACGGAGAGGACGTTGATGGGACGAATTGGGCTCGGGCATAGGTTTTTTCGGTCGGGCGGTGTGAGGAGTGCTTGGTGAAAGAGGATTTTATCTTGCTGGTGGCAGGTGGGAAAGGCTTTGAGATTTCGGGAGTTCGCGGTGATACTGCTGGAGTGTATGGGGAGGGTCGATGAATAAAGCTGGGTTCAGCTTGCTTTCGCTTTGTTTTGTTTTAGGCGCGTTTGCGGGCGACATGGCGGTGGGTCAACAACCGCCGCCGCAGCAGCCACCGGCGAACGCTGCGGGGAACTGGACGCTTGTACTGCAAGGGCCCGAACGGATCGACTTCGACGAAGTATCTTGACCTTAAACAGAACGGGACGGTGATATCGGGCCATTTCAAGGGGCCGAACCAATCGGGTGGCGTGGAGGGAACGATCGATGAACAGCACCTTGTTGTTCGGACGAAGACGCGCGACGTGCTGGTGTTTCGCGGGCGTGTGAATGGGCCGCGCGTTGATGGCGTGGTGCAGGGCAACTCGTATAACGGGACGTTTCATGACAGGGGTGGGACGGGATCGTTCCAGGGGGTGCGCCCAAACTGATGGGGCCGATCTTTTGCGATAGGTGTCCTGGGCTGATTTTGGCCCGACTGGAGGCGGGCCCTTCGGGTTCGTGGTTCGCCTCGGGATTAGTGGTGCGTCGTTGAGGACAACGGATCGCGCTTTGCGCGATGGCCCACCTTAGCGACGATAAGACCGTCGCGAAGATGGGGCACCCAAATTCTAGATGTGGGCCACCCGGCCCTCTCTCACGTTACGACTCGATTATGAAAACAAGAACTGCAAGAACTGACAGCGTTCGAATGGAGATAGGGACGGCAAGGTCGCCTCTATGGATATCGTGTGAGGCATATTGCAGTTAGCTGGCTCTGGAGAATGCCCCGACGCGGCCCTGTGAGACGAATGGCCCGTCCTTCGCGGGAGACTGCGGAAGATGGGCCATTTCTAACTTGCTTCTGTGCTAAACGGTTTGGGCGACGGGGAGTTCGTCGTCTTCGGGGCCTTGCAGCTTTAGCTTGTCCTGGATGCCGCTCCAGACTGCATCGCTGGGTTCGGTGGGTTCGAAGAGGCTCTTGGCGTGTTCGGCGATGGCTTCGAGGTCGCGGACGAGGGCGGCGCAGTCAGGGTTGTTTTTGAGGAAGGTCTGGAGGCGCGGATCGGTGCTGACGTGGCCGTCGCCGTTGGCGAAGAAGTCAGGCAGATATTTTTCAAAGTCCGCAGGGGTCATCTTGTCGAAGTCGGGAAAGTTAGGGCCACTCATACTGCTACCTCGTTGAAGCCGGCCGGCTGGGCAGACTGTTCCGGCTGGCGGAGGAGTTCGCGGAGCTTGAGGCGGGCCTTGTGCAGTTGGGACTTGCTGTTGCCGGTGGAGCATTCGAGCATGGTGGCGATTTCGTTGTGCTCGAAGCCTTCTACGTCGTGCAGCACAAAGACCATGCGATAGCCCGGAGGGAGAGAGGCCACGGCCCGCTCGAGGGCGACCCGGTCGACGGACCCGGTGAGTTGGAGGTCTCGGCTGCCAAAGTCGCGCTTGGGCGCGTCCTCTTCCGACGGGTTGATGGTCTCTTCGAGAGAGACGAGATTGAGGCCCTTCTTACGTAGATGCATTAGTACCAAATTTACCGTAAGTCTATGAAGCCATGTGGAAAAGGCGGACTCTCCGCGAAAGCTGCCGATCTTGCGGAAGAGGTGGAGGAACGCCTCCTGGGTCATGTCCTCGGCTTCGGAGACGTTGCCGAGCATGCGGAGGCAGAGGGTGTAGACGCGTCGTTTATGGAGGGCATAGAGCCTGGAGAATGCCTCTGCGTCGCCGTTTTTGGCTGCTTCGATTGCTTCTGCTTCGCCGGCGATGGGGGGATTGCGCTTAAAGACACCAGGAGCGGGGGTGTTTTGGGTCATTTGTAGGCCTTGGACGTCCATAGCTAGACTCCGGACTCGTTCGTCGTTCACCGTTAAGTTTTCGCCTGCTCTGAGCCTACCGCAAACGGAGTATAGAGTGCGCTTCTTTCGGGTTGGATGGAGGATGGAGAGGAAGGGTTGTAAAGGAGGGGTGAGCAAAGAGCTTTGATTTTTCAGATACTTATGAGCCGATGAAGCGAGCGTAGAGGGAGCGGGCCAGGGTGATGTCGGTTGTGCCCTGGATGAGGGCGCGGCCGTCTGGGAAGAGAGTGATCGTGTGCGGGGGGCGTTCGAAGCGAAGGAGGAGCTCGTTGAAGCGGACGGTGCCGTGGGGTTCGAGGCGGGTGCGCATGGCGGCGAAGTCGACGGGACGGTGGTGCTCGTGGATCTGGACGGAGTTGCGGCCGCAGAGGGTGATGTGAGGGCGGCCTTCCCCGGCGAGGTGGGTGAAGATGCGCTGGCCGCAGACGGTGCAGTCGGGGTCGGGTGTGCTGGTGTTGATCTCGCTGCGCTGGTTTGACCAGAGGTCGCAGGAGAAGAGGGTGCGGCGGATGAGGTGGGGTTGGTTGGTGAGGAGCTTGAGGGCTTCGGTGGCCTGGATGGAGGCGGCGAGGTTGACGGCGGTGGAGAGGATACCGGCGGTGTCGCAGGTCTCGATGGGGCCGGTGGGGGGCTTGGGAAAGATGCAGGCGAGGCAGGCGGTTGGAGGGCAGGGAGTAGGGAGCAGGGAGTAGGGAGTAGAAGACGGATCCGGTTTGGGGAGGACGTTCATGGTGGCGGCGTAGGCGCCGATGGCGGCGGCGTAGATCCATGGTTTGGATTGCTGGACGGCGTAGTCGTTGATGAGGTAGCGGGTCTCGAAGTTGTCTGTGGCGTCGAGGACCAGTTGTGCGGGGCCTAAGAGTTCCTGGATGTTGGCTGGAACCAGGTCTGCGATTTTGGAGTGAACGGTGATCGCGGAGTTGAAGAGGGCGATCTTGCGTCGGGCGGCCTCGGCTTTGGGGAGGGATTCGAGGGCGTCGGCCTCGTCGAAGAGGAACCTGGCGCTGGAGGTTGGAGGGCTCGACGAAGTCGCGGTCGATGAGGGTGAGGGCACCGACACCGGCGCGGGCGAGCAGTGAGGCGGTGGCCGCGCCTGTGGCCCCCACGCCGACGATGGCGACGTGGGCAGAGCGAAGAAGATGCTGGCCGGCGGGGCCGATGCCGGGGAAGAGGGCCTGGCGGGAGTAGCGGTCCTGATCGGTGATGGAACCAAGGGCGGCGGGGGTGTTGATCTGGGTGCTGGCCTTCGGCTCTGCGACAGACGGGGTGCGGTGGTTTGACATGATGGATGCAGTCTGCCAAAAGGCGATGCTCTTTCGTAGTATAGGGACGGGACGGACGTTCAGGAAACCGGCGAATATATCAGCGGCTTTCGGCATCTTAGGGATGAAACGCTCTACCGGAGTTTTGCAGGCTTCGGATGTGCGTTATCAGACGTGCGTAGTGCAGGACTTGCTGGGCTTCTCCATAGCAATGGTAACGATGGCAGAACAGGAATAATGGGTGGTTTTTTGGGTCAGGTGCAACGAGGTCGCGCGCAGAGATCACTGAAGTTGAGGTGCGGGCTTGTTGTGGCGGCGGTGTGTCTCGGGTCGCTGGTGGTGGGGAGCGTGGCCGGGGCACAACAGATGCCAACGGTTTCGACTGTGCCGTCGCAGCAGGTCCCGCCGGTGGCCGCCAAGGCCGGTGATTCGCAGGCAGCGGGAGATGCGGCTGGGCTGACGACGACGGTGTGGGACTGGAAGGGGCTGCGCGTCGACAAGATAGTGTTTGAAGGCGTGACGTTCGATGCGACAGACTTGCTGACGCAGGAGTTGGCGCAGAAGGTGGGGACGCCGCTGGATCCGCAACAGGTGAGGGCGACTCTACGGAGGTTGTTTGCCAGTGGGCGCTACCGGGACATCTCGGCTCGCGGAGTGCGCCAGGGCGATGCGGTAACGCTGATCTTTAGCGGAGCGGCGCGGTACTACGTGGGACGGGTGAGGATCGAGGGGGTGAAGAACGACAGGCTTTCGGCACTGCTGGAGTTTGCGACAAAGCTTTCGCCGGGAACGGCGTTTAGCGAACCGCAGATCGCTGCGGGGACCGAGGGGGTCACGGAGATGCTGCAGCAGCAGGGGTATTACGAGCCCACTGTGTCGGCCGCCTCGCAGATCGACGTTGCGGGCGACCAGGTAAATGTAACTTACACGGTTGCAATTGGCCGCAGGCACGGGTAGGAAAGATAACGCTGGCCGGCACGGACACAGGCCTGACGCTGGAGGAGTTTCGCAAAAAGGCAAAGCTGAAGGAAGGCAACCGGGTGACGCGGGACACGGCGAGCAATGCGATGGAGAGGCTGCGAAAGCTGTACCAGAAGAAAGACCGTCTGGAGGCGACGGTGACGCTGCAGCAACAGACGTATAACGCGCCGCAGAAGCAGGTGAACTATGAGTTCCATGCGAACCAGGGGCCGGAGGTGAGGGTGGCAGTGGAGGGCGCGAAGATATCGAAGGGCCGGTTGCATCTGCTGGTCCCAATCTTCCAGGAAGGGACGATCGACAACGACCTGCTGAACGAAGGTGTGTTCAATATTCGGGACTACGAGCTGCAGCAAGGCTACTTCGATTCCAAGGTGGACGTGCGGGTGGTGGGGGCGGCCACTGCCGCGGAGAGCGTAGTGTTCACGGTAGAACGCGGAGTGAAGCACAAAGTGGCGGCGGTGAACCTGAAGGGCAATAAATACTTTACTGACGATCTGCTGCTGGAGCGGATGCGGGTGCAGAAGGCGAACGCCTATCAGCGGAGTGGAAAGTACAGCCCTGCGCTGGTGTCGGCCGATGTTGCGGCGATCCAGGCGCTGTACCGGGCGAATGGATTCGATGAGGCGACGGTGACGACGGACGTGAAGGACTTCTCCACGTCGTCGGAGGGAAAACCGTTGAAGGTGGCTGAGCTTGTGGTGACTTACACGATCGTTGAGGGGCCGCAGCAGAAGTTTGGAACGGTAGCGCTGAATGGCGTTGAGGCGAGCCGGATGAAAGACGTGAGAGTGCTGATGAATTCACAGACGGGGCAGCCGTTTTCGCTGGTGACGCTTTCGGGCGACCGGGACACCGTGCTGCAGTACTACCTGAGCAATGGGTTCGACCAGGTGAAGGTGGATATCAAACAGGCGAAGGACACAAAGGACTCGGACAAGACGGACGTGTCGCTGAATGTGAGCGAGGGCCAGCAGGTGTTCGTCAATCGGGTGCTGCTTTCGGGCGTGGACAAGACCAAGCCGAAGGTGGTGCAGGCGCAGATCCTAGTCCATCCGGGCGATCCGCTTGACCAGACGGCGCTGCTGCAGACGCAACGGAACCTGTACAACATCGCGCTATTCAATGAAGTGATCGCTGCGGTGCAGAACCCGGCGGGGGACGCTCCGGACAAGAACGTGCTGTTGCAGTTGACGGAGGCGAAGCGGTGGAACGTGACGTATGGGTTCGGCATTGAGGCCGAAACAGGAACGCCGCAGTCGGGCATGATCTCGGAGGCATCGTGCATACAGTTGATGCTTAACCCGTGCAACCAGCTGACACAGGAAGGAAGGGCAGGGGTGAGCCCGCGGGTCTCTCTGGACGTGTCGCGGATCAACCTGTTTGGTACGGACGATTCGTTAACACTGCATTCGTCGTATGGATTGCTGGAGCAGGTGGCGATCCTGACGTTTCAGAATCCGAGTTTTTATGGGAGCAAGAATTTTGCGGCATCGGTCTCGGGTGGGTACTCGAACATTCAGGACATTACGACGTTTGCGGCTTCGACGCTGCAGGGAGATTTTCGAATTACGCAAAGGTGGATCCGGCGGGACACGTTTATCTATGACTTTTTATACCGAAGAGTCGCGGTGGACCCGAACAGTCTGCAGGTTTCGGCAGACCTCATTCCGTTGCTGTCGCAGCCGGTGCGCGTGGGCGGACCGGGAGTGACGTGGTTTCACGATTCGCGATCTCCGGGGCCGCTGGACGCGTCAAAGGGTGTCTACACCACGTTGCAAACGTTTCTGGCGTCGTCAAAGTTCGGTTCGCAGACGGACTTCTGGAAGATCGACGGGACGAACGCGACGTACTATCAGTTCGGGAAGCTGAAGTATGTGATCGCACGCAGTACGCGGATTGGGTATGAGCAGTCGCAGGGACCGAATCCGAATGCAGGGAATGAGGCGTGCGCAAATCCCGACCCACAAGGAAACGATCTGTTGAACACGAATGCGAGTTGCGTCGCGGTGCCGCTGCCGGAGCGGTTGTATGCCGGAGGCGCCACCTCGCTTCGCGGGTTTCCAATCAATGGAGCGGGACCGAGGGACTTGCAGACCGGGTTTCCCGTTGGTGGGACGGCGGCGTTTGTGAATACGTTTGAGTTTCGAATGCCGGCACCGACGCTGCCGCTGGTGGGCAGTAGCCTGAACTTCGTCCTCTTTCACGATATGGGGAACGTCTTTCAGAACGCTTCGCAGATGTTTCCGAGTTTTCTGCGCTTCAATCAGCCGGACAGGGCGACCTGCAGCAATGTGTCAGGGGTGATTGGGACCTGCAACTTTAATTATTTTTCGCATGATGTGGGACTCGGCGCGCGCTATAAGACTCCGGTTGGGCCAATCCGTCTGGACTTCAGCTACAACCTGAATCCGCCGGTGTATCCGGTGATCTACGACTTCAACAACAACCCTCCGCATGAAGGGCACGCGGCGCATTTCAACTTCTTCTTCAGTATTGGCGAGAGTTTCTAGATGAGATCGATGGCACACGCAACGACGGGACGGTGGCTGATGGGCTGGGCCGCGTTCGTGGCGATTTCTGTGCTGGTGCCGGGACGGTCATTCGCCGTACAGACTGCGGCAGCACAGACCGCGGCGGGACAGCCTGGGGCCGTACAGACGGGGACCTCTCTGGCGAGCGTCGCTCCGTTGGGGCATGGGGTGTTGCTGGATCGGTTGGTTGCGGTGGTAAATGGCGAGGTGATTCTGGAGAGCGATGTGGACGAGGAGCGGCGGTTTGAGGAGGTGCCAGCCATACCGTACGATCGCCGAGTCCACGCGGGACAAGATCATTGAGAGGCTGGTTGACCGGACCCTGATCCTGCAGCAGGCAGCGCTGGAGCCTGAAGACGTGGTAACGGACAAAGACCTCGATGCACAGCTGGCGACGCTGCGGAAGGACATACCAGCGTGCAAGCAGTACCACTGCGAGACAGACGAGGGATGGAAGAAATATCTGAGCGACCACGGTTTTACAGAGGCGGAGTTCAGAGCGCGGTGGCGACAGCGAATGCAGCTACTGAAGTTTATCGAGGTGCGTTTCCGGAACGGGATCAGGATTTCGGATGACGAGATCCAAGCGTATTACGAGAAGACAATGCTGCCGGAGTATGCGAAGCGGAACGTGGCGCCGCCGAACCTTGAGACGATCAAGAGACGGATTGAAGAGGTGCTGCTGCAGCAGCAGGTAGGAGCGCTGCTGGATGACTGGCTAAAGTCTCTGCGGGCCCAGGGAAGTGTGCGGATCTTGACGCCGGGCGAGGTGGCTCCATGAGCGATCTCGAGAAAAAATTGACGGAGAAGAAGGAGCAACTTGAGGCGAAGGTCGCCGGAGAGATCGCCAAGGTGAAGCGTTCTCTGGCGACTCGAATGGGACGAGCGTTGGCATGGTGCGTAATTGCATCCGTGGTCCTGGTGATGGTGCTGTCTGGGACGTTTGCGTGGTACTCGACCACTGACGACTTCAATCGCCGAGTGGGCAAGGAGGTCGTGAAGGCCCTTGAGGACGCGACGGGCGGCCAGGTGGAGTTGAGGAGGATCAGCTTTGACCTGCGGCATCTGGCCATCGAGGCCGACGGGCTGGTAATTCATGGACTGGAGGGCCCCGGGGAGGCCCCGTATCTGAAGGTGGACAAGGTTGACCTTCGACTGGAGCTGTTGAACCTCTTTTCGTATATGGCGGGGGCGGGTGTTGAGGCGCATGTCCGGTTGAGCTACCTGGGCGTTGAGCATCCGCAGTTCCACTTGATCGTAGATAAGGACGGGAAGACGAACCAACCGGAGCCGAAGCATCCGAATACGAGCAAGAACTCGGTTACAGATACGCTGCTGGACCTGAAGGCCGGGGAGGTCGTGATTACAAACGGGGTCGCGCTGTTGAACAATCGCGCGATTCCGTTTGATATGGCGGCGCGTGACCTGGCCGCCGAGGTGCATTACATCGTTTTGACAGACCGCTATGGCATGACGGTGGACCTGAAAGGCCTGAGGACGAAGATCGCGAAGCAGGTGGAGGCGAGTTCGACGTTGCATCTGGCTGGGGAGCTGGGACGGGACGCGGCCGAACTGAAGCAGTTTGAGTTTACGAGTGGGAAGAGCTCGAAGCTGGAGGGAACGGCGGGCATCAAGGACTTCGCCAAGCCGCAGTGGCAGATGACGGTGAAGGGATCGGTGGAGTTGAAGCAGCTTTCAGTATTGGCCGATGTGGAGGGGTTGAATGCGGGAGCGATAGATCTTGATTTGAAGGGGCATAACTGCGCGACTTCGGCGGCGGTGGCGCAGAAGCATCCGCCGTTTTGGCGACGAAGCCATCCGCAGGAGACGACGAAGCCCCCCCGTCCGCTGCCACCGGACCCTGATTGCGTTGCGGGATATCTGCTGGTAGGAACGGCGAAGCTGCCGTAAAGCTTCGTATCGAAACGAATATGTTCGGCTGCATGATGTGGACGGAAGCGCGACGCTGCATGTGACGCCTACTGAGCTTTTGCTGACGGCGCTTACGGGCTATTTGCCTGGGGGCGGAAGTGCAGCGGGCGAGTTGCGGATCGCGAACTGGCTGGGTGAAGTGCCTTCGACGGACGTTGCAGCGAGTTCGACGACGACGAAGGCGGCCGTGACGACGACGAATACGACTGCGAAGTCAATCGGGGCGAAGCCGCCCATCTCGGAGACGGTGAAGGTGCCGGAGGTGCAGACGGCGCACGCTTATTTGACTGCGACGCTGAACAGGATTCCGCTGCGGACGATCATGGACGTGACCGCGCCGGAGCACTATGGCGATCTGGGGTTCGATACGGCGGTGAGTGGGCCGGTGAAGGTGGAGTGGGGCGGGCCCGCGAAGTATATCTCCGATACGGTAGAGGTGGATGGCAATCTGACGTTTGGGCCGACGGGGGTGAAGAGACCAGGTGCGTTGAATGATGTTCCTGTTACGGGGCAAACGCTGGCGCACTACACGGGCAGGAACGAGACGGTCCTGATCCAGAAGATCACGCTGCAGATGCCGGCGACGAACTTCGAGGCGTCGGGGGTGCTGGGAGTGAATGAAGGCGATCGGTTGACGGACCTGCGGGTGGACATGACGGTGCGGGGCCTGTCGGAGTACAACCAGTTGCTGACGACGCTGGACCTGGAGGGGAATGGAAAGAGAGGTGCGGCGGCGATACCGGTGACGCTGCATGGTGCAATGCAGTTCGATGGGACGGCGAAGGGAAGGATCGCGGACCTGGATGTGAAGGGGCATATTCAGGCGACGAACGCGGAGTTCGCACTGGGGACGACGGACGTGCTGATTGATTCAGTCGTGGCCGACGCGGAGTATTCGCCGAACTCAGGCGTGTTGGTGGCGAGTTCGACGATCAAACGCGGTAGCGCGGTGCTGAACCTGGAGGGGAAGATCGAGCCGCGGAAGGTGGTGACGCCGCGCGGGGTAGTTACGTATGTGTGGGACGAGGGCATGGCCCTGGACGCAAAGGCGCAGCTGTCCAACGCTGAGGTGGTGGACGTGCTCCAGATTGCCGGGCAGCAAGAGAACGTTCCGTTGACCGGAACTGTTGCGATGAATGCTACCGCGGTGGGGACGCTGCAGAGTTTGAGCGGAAGCGGGCATCTTTCGCTGATGAACGGTGTGGCGTATGGGGAGCCGTATGAGTCCGCTGTGGCGGAGTTGACGGTGCAAGGGAAGGACATTGAGGCTAGCCACGTTGCGCTGAAGCTGCATGGGACCCAGATCGCCGGCAATGGCGGATATGACGTGGGGAGCGAGCATCTGCACGCGCATGTCGAAGGGCACGATATTTTGCTGTCGAAGTTTGTAACGGTGCAGAAGGCCAAGACCGATCTGGATGGTGTCGTCAGCGTGGTGGCGGACGCGAATGGAACGATGACGCAGCCGGGGCTGAAGGCAAATGTGAAGCTCACCGGTGTGACGTATCAGGGGCAGGGTATCGGCGAGGCGGTGGTGGAGGCGCATAGTGACAAGGAGATCGTGTACTTCACCGCCAACTCGACGCTGGTGGGTGCGAAGGTGGAGGCGACGGGACAGGCGGGGCTGACGGGCGACTATCCGATGCAGGCGAAGGTGAATATCGCGGGGCTCGACATCGGCAAGCCAATGGCTATGTTTGGGCCGGGGAGCGTGAAGGCTGAGTCGCTGATCAATGGTGAGGCAACGATAAGCGGGCCGCTGAAGACACCGAAGGCGCTGAGTGGAGAGGCGGAGCTCAGCCGGGTGGACGTGAAGCTGCAAGGAATTGAGTTGAAGGCGGCTGAGCCGCTGCGGGTGGGGCTGCGCGACGGCGTTGCAACGCTGGAGCAAGTGCACATTACAGGACAGGACACGGACATGCGAGCCAGCGGCACGGCGCAACTGTTCGGTGTGACCGACCCGAAGGGCGGCAAGCTGGATGTAAAGGCCACCGGGACTGTGAGCATGACTCTGCTGCATACGTTTGATTCAGACATCCTTTCGACGGGGAAGGTGGAGTTTACCGTGGCGGCGGGTGGGCACGTGATGAATCCGGAGTTAACGGGCAAGCTGCAGTTCGACAAGGTGAATATTGCGATGGATGGGGTGCCTAACGGGTTGAGCAATATGAACGGGACCCTGCTGTTCAACGACGACCGTCTGCAGTGTCCAGAGCCTGACCGCGACGACGGGCGGCGGCACGCTGAAGATCGGCGGGTCGATTCGTTACAGGAATGGCGTCTATGCGGACCTGACTGCGACGGGCGATGTGGTGCGGGTGCGGCTGTATGGATTGAGCGCGACGGCGAACGCGAACCTGAAGTTGCAAGGTGGAACTGAGAGCGCATTGTTGAGCGGAACGATCCTGATGACGCGGTTTGGGATTGGCCAGGACGTGGATTTTGCGGCGTTCGGATCGCCCGGTGGGATAAGTGCGCCGCCTGATCCGAACTCTCCGGCAAACAAGATCAGGTTGGATGTGCATGTGACGAGCGCGCCGCAGCTGGATTTTCAGAACTCGTATGCGAAGCTGGCAGGGATGGTAGACCTGACGATTCGAGGGACCGCGGCAATGCCGTCGGTGCTGGGACGGATCGAGATCAACGATGGGAGCGCAACGTTTGCAGGGCAGAAGTATCAGCTTCAGCGCGGAGAGATTTACTTTACGAACCCGGTGCGGATCGATCCGATCATTGATCTGGACGCGACGGCCCAGGTGGAGAACTACGACATCACCGTAGGGCTGCATGGTACGGCGACGAATCTGAAGCCGACGTATCGGTCTGAACCTCCGCTGAGCGAGACCGATGTGTTTGCACTGCTGGCGTTGGGACGGACGCAGGAAGAGGCACAGCTTTATCAGGAGCGACAAGTCCAGCAGGGCACGGACCCGACGACGAGCGCGCTGCTGGGAGGAGCTCTGAATGCGACGGTGAGCAACCGGGTCGAGAAGTTATTTGGCGTGGGCAGCGTGAAGATCGATCCGGCGTTCGTCGGGACGCTGGGACAATCGTCGGCGAGGATCACGGTGCAGCAGCAGATTTCGCGGCAGGTCACGGCGACGTTCGCGACGAACGTGAATACATCGGCGCAGCAGTTGATCCAGGTGCAATATGACTTGAACCACGATAATTCGATTGTGGTGACACGCGATGAATCGGGGGTGTTCAGCGTGGTCTATAAGCTGCGGCGGCGGTATCGGTAAGCCGCTCTGACGCCAGATTGCATCCTACTTTCGGTGATTCATGACGGACCAGGCTGAGAAGTTGCGACGACTTCAGGAGGAACGATGAACCGGATAGAGAGCGCGAGACGTGGGGGCCTGCTGGGTCTGGTTGGAGTGCTGCTGGTTGTTGGGATTGCCCGGGGGTTGACCCAAGGCGGGGGAAATGATGCACAGATCCAGGCCGACGTTATGAAGTCGCTGGATAGCAAACGGTTCAAAGATGTGAAGGCTTCGGTGCAGAACGGCGTGGTGATTTTGACCGGGACGGTGGAGCCTCTACAGCGCGAAGCTGGACGCAGACAACCGGGCGCATCACCGCAAGAACGTGAAGGGCGTCGAAAACCAGATTGAAGTTTCGGGGCCGGCGGTCGACGATTTGACGCTGCAGAACAAGCTGGCGGAGAAGCTGGCGTATGACCGCGTGGGGTATGGGACGACGGCGTTCAATGCATTCACGATTGGCGTTGAGAGCGGCGCGGTGACGCTTGGGGGAACGGCGTATGCGTCCGTCGGACAAGGATTCGGCGCTGAGCCTGGTGGCGAATTATCCCGGCGTGAAGGACTTGATCGACAACATCGAAGTGGCGCCGGTGTCGCCGATGGACGATAAGATCCGCCTGGCAGAGGCGCGGGCGATCTATGGATTTCCGCAGTTGAACAAGTATGCGATCGATCCGGCAAAGCCGATTCGGATTACGGTGGTGAACGGAACTGTGACTCTGTCGGGCGTGGTGGATTCGCAGGCGGACAAAGACGTTGCCAATATACGGGCCAATGGTGTGACCGGGGTCTTCAAAGTGGTGAACAATCTGGCAGTGGTTGGTGTTACGGCGGAGAAATCGGATAAATAGATGGTGTTTCGCGGATTTGGGCCGTGCCGGCGATGTCGGCGCGGCCTAATTCTTTTACGATGGAGATATGGCATCGTTTTGGAGGAGTACGGCTGTAACGCTTGAGATGATCAAGTGGGAGCACTCGGTGTTTGCGCTGCCGTTTGCGTTGACGGGGGCTGTGCTGGCGGCGGGTGGCTGGCCGACGCTGCGGGTGCTGTGCTGGATCGTAGTTTGCATGGTTGCGGCGCGGTCGGCGGCGATGGCGTTCAACCGGCTGGTGGACGCGAGGCTGGATGCAGCAAACCCGCGGACGGCGATGCGGGCGCTGCCGATGGGCACGTTGAGCAGCAGGTTTGTCGGCGGATTTGTGGTGGTGTCGGCGGCGGTGTTTGTGCTGGGGGCGGCGATGCTCAATCGGTTGACGCTGGAACTGGCCCCGGCGGCGTTGGGGGTGGTGCTGGCGTACAGCTATATGAAACGGGTGACGCGATGGTCGCATGTGGTGCTGGGGCTCGCTCTGGGGACCGCGCCAACGGCCGCGTGGATTGCGGTGCGGGGATCACTCGACTGGCGGATTGTGGTGTTGACGGCGGCGGTGCTGCTGTGGGTGGGCGGGTTCGATGTGCTGTATGCGTGTCAGGACTTTGAACACGATCGGAAGGTGGGGTTGAACAGTGTGCCGCAGGCGTTTGGGCCGGGGCCTGCGTTCTGGATCGCTCGCGCGATGCATGTGGGGATGCTACTGCTGTTGTGTTGGCTGATCGTTCTGTTTGGGCTGGGGAAGGTGGCGATGCTGGGCGTGGCGATCGTGGCGGTGCTGTTGTTTTATGAGCACTCAATTATTTCGCCGAAGGGCAGCCTGCGGCGGATGAATGCGGCGTTCTTTACGCTGAATGGCGTGATCTCGGTGGTGTTCTTTGGATTTGTTGCGGTGGACGTTCTGATGCGGCGATAAAAAGGGCCCGCCGAGTGGCGCACCCTTCGGGGAGAGAGCATCTCTTGATTGGGTCAGCTGCGATGTTCGCGTTTGATGTTGTCTAACTTTTCGTTCGTTTTGTCTTTTATGTTCTGTGCGGTGGAGGTGATCTTTTCACGCATCTCATGGGCCTTTTCTTCTGTGCGGGCCTTTAGACCTTCGCCTTCGACCCGCGCCCTGGTCTTCGTGTCGTCATTCATCGCGTTTGCTGTGTCTTTGGCGTGTCCCCACGTCTCTTTCGCGGCGCCCTTTATCTGCTCCGCGGCGCCGGCGTTGGCCAGTTTTTGATTGCCGACGGCTTCGCCGACGCGCTGTTTGATCTTGCCTGCTACCTGGTCGAATTTTCCTTCTACTTTGTCGGTGTTCATTGCAATACTCCTTCGAATTCAGTTGACCTGGGGGAGGGCCGCTGTTTGGGTGCAGGGACGGTCAAACGGCCCGTCTACCGGACATGAGGTTAAAGATGAGGACGATGATGGCGAGGACCAGAAGGATGTGTATCCATCCGCCCAGTGTGTAACTGCTGACGAGTCCCACGACCCAGAGGATGAAGAGAATAATTGTGATTGTCCAAAGCATTTTCGTTCTCCTAGACGATGCCGGTCGTTGCTTCCTCCGGTTCGTAGTGATGCGCGCATGAATGGCCGCTACTTGTGGTAAGGTGCCGGGTACGCGGGGGAGGTTGCCAGCGAGAATAAAATAGGGTTGTTGTGTGTAAGTAGAATCGGGGTATCTGGTTTGAAGGTAGCGATTCAAGGCGAATTAGGCTCAAACAGCCATATGGCAGCGGTCGAGATGCTGGGCAACCAAAGCGGCCTGGAGATCATCGCCTGCACCGTGTCCGCGCAGGTGTTGGCGAAGGTGGTTGCGGGTGAGGCCGACTGCGCAGTGCTGCCGATTGAAAACAGTCTGCATGGATCGGTCGCTGAACATTACGATCTCCTGTTGGAGTTGCCGGTGCGAATCGACGGGGAGAGTCTATTGCGGATCCGGCACAACGTGATTGCCATGCCGGGGGTGAAGCTGGAAGAGGTGCGGAGGGTGATGTCGCATCCGGTTGCGCTCTCGCAATGCCGGAGATTTCTGGCTGCACATTCGGAGCTTGAGGTGGTGCCTTTCTATGACACGGCCGGAAGTGTGAAGCATCTGATGACGGCGGGTTTGCGGGACGGGGCGGGGATCGCTCCGGAGCTTGCTGCGAGAGTCTATGGTGCAGAGGTGCTCGTCGCGGGTGTTGAAGACCACGCCGAGAACTACACTCGATTTCATTTGTTGCGGCGGGAGGGTGGGGCTGGCGATGAGAACGTTACCGGTGTCGACAAGATGAGTGTGGCGTTTGCCATAGAGCATCGACCGGGGACGCTGGTGGCTGCGCTCGAGCGGCTGGCCGGTGCGGGAGTCAATCTGACGAAGATCGAGTCACGGCCGGTGCCGGGGAGTCCCTGGGAGTATGTGTTTTATGTGGACGTGCGGTTCGATACGGCGGAGAAGGCCGAGACTGCGCTGGTTGCGCTGCGCGAGCATTGCCGGATGGTGAAGGTGCTGGGGCGGTACCGGGCGGCTTAGGCTTCGATGTAGACATCGCCTAACCCGGCAGGGGCGGTGGCGGGTTGAAGGCGGCGCTGTGTCGGCGAAGCAGCCATAACACGTAGATGTTGATGGCTATGGCGACCACCGCGTTAAAGATGATGGTCGATGTGGGGTCGCCATAGACCGGAGCAGATTGGCCCGGAATAGTGGGAACCATAGCCGTGAATTTGGCCATGAGCTGGGCCGTGTACTCGCGGAACTGGTTCTGGTACCAAGGCAAAAGGCTGACTGCTGAATTGAGGAGCCCAAAGCTGGCAAAGACGATGGTTGCGAGGCGCGCGGAGTTCCTGAGCTTTAGCAATCCATAGCCTATGCAGGCTGCGATGACATAGATGGCAAGGAACAGGAAGTGCGAGGCCCTAACCGGAAGGATGAAGCCCAGAAGGAAGGCTGGGACGGGTAGAAAGACGAGCGGCAGGCAGAGGATCGGAGCCTATAAGGAGAACCCAGCCGATGATTTTGATAGCGGTGGGGGCGTGTGCGGGGCTTGAGAAGAAACCATTTGAGGGTCGCGCGGGCTGGTTGAAGGTGCTGGTTGTGCCGTAGGCCTCGGGCGAGAGTGGAGTGTAATAAGTCTGGAAGTGTAGTGGCGAATTAAAGAGATTGCGGGTGGAGCGGAGGTTGAAGTAGATGAGCCACCAGATTCCAACGGCGGCGAACAGGAGATTGACCCCAATCATGAATGTGGCGACTACCGCTGCGATGTGGGGGTCAACCGCCGGCTGTTGGGGTGCGAGTCCGGAGAGTACGGTTCGGCTGAGAATGGTGAAGAGTGCGGTAAAGAGATTGAAGGCGGCGAGTCCGCCGCCGATGATGAGGATAGAGTAGCGGCCCCATTGGCGGAGGCGTAGGATGCCGATTACCGTCAGAATTGCCCAGACGGTGAGGACGGCGTAGAAGGCACCGATCGCCAGCATCAGATAAAGGATGAGGTGGCGCGAAGCGGCGAACGCTGGCTGATGCGCGGCGAAGGTGCCGGAGAACGCCATGAGAGCGGCAATCAAGAGAAGAAGTAGCGCGATCAGGCCAAGGACAATCGCCGAGAGAATGAGTCCAATAGGTCGTTTCATCGCGGGGCCAGTGTATGACGGATAGGGTTAACGGGCCAGAGTTATTCGCAGAGCCGCTTCCGGGGACAGCTGGCTGAAGGACCAGGGCTTCTTTGATTGATGAACAAGGAGTTATGGCCGATGACTGAGATGTCGGAGAAGGGTTACGCGCCAGAGTGGCGGGGTTTGCGACCAAAGGAAGACTTGCTGCATCGAATAGTGGATAATCTGATAGAGGTACACTCAATGCCAAGTGATTTCGTAAGTGTGATCCAGCCTACAGCAGCAAAAAATACTGAGGGAACGGGCGCAGAGATTGCCGGGAAAAGGCCTGCTCCGGTGTTGCCGGTGCGAGACACCGTGCTATTTCCCCATGCTGTGCTGCCGCTTACGGTGGGGCGGGAGAGCTCGATCCAGCTGATTCAGTCGCTGGGCGAGGAAAAGACGATTTTGGTGGTGGCGCAGCGGGACGCCCGGCTGGACTCGCCCCAGGCGGCGGATCTATATGCGATTGGCACGCGTGCGACCGTGCATAAGGTCGTCAAGATGCCGAACCAAAGCCTCTTTGTGTTTACCGAGGGGAACGAGCGGGTGCATCTGGGAGAGTTTGCGCAGGTTGCGCCGTTTATGACGGCTGAGTATGAGTCGATCCCGGACGTGGAGCCACAGCCTTCACCAGAGGCCGAGGCGCTGCAGCGTAACGTGGTGAGCCAGTTCCAACAGATTGTGACCTCGTCTCCGACGTTGAGCGACGACCTGCAGACGATTGCGATCAATATTGATGAGCCGGGACGTCTGGCGGACTTTATTGCTTCGTCGCTGCCGTTTTTGACGACGACCGACAAGCAGGAGCTGTTGGAGACGCCGGACGTGTCGGCGCGGCTGGAGCGCATCAATAAACATCTTGCGAAGGAGCTTGAGGTACAGCAGCTGCGGAACAAGATCCAGACCGAGGTGCAGGATTCGGTGCAGTCTTCGCAGCGGGACTACTATCTGCGCGAGCAGTTGAAGGCGATCCAGAAGGAGCTGGGCGACCAGGACGATACCCAAAAGGACATCGCAGATCTGAAGGAGAAGATCGAGACTGCGGGGATGACAGAGGAGGTGAAGAAGGACGCGCTGAAGGAGCTGGGGCGTCTGAGCCGGATGAATCCTGCTGCTGCGGACTACTCACTGACGCGGAACTATGTGGAGTGGCTGGCTGTGCTGCCGTGGTCGAAGACCTCTTCGGGCGAAGTGGACATTCTGAAGGCGAAGGAGATCCTCGACGAGGACCACTATGGGTTGAAGAAGGTGAAAGACCGCATACTGGATTACCTTTCTGTGCGGCGGTTGAAGCCGGACATGAAGGGGCCGATCCTTTGCTTCGTGGGGCCTCCGGGCGTGGGTAAGACCTCGCTTGGGCGGTCGATTGCGCGGGCGTTGGGCCGGAAGTTTTCACGGATTTCGCTTGGCGGTATGCATGATGAGGCGGAGATTCGTGGGCATCGACGGCACGTACATCGGAGCGCTGCCGGGGCAGATCATTCAGCACCTGAAACGGGTCGAGGTGAAGGACCCGGTGTTCATGCTGGACGAGATCGACAAGCTGGGGCGCGATTTCCGGGGTGATCCTGCGAGCGCATTGCTTGAGACGCTCGATCCGGAGCAGAACAATACGTTCCGGGACAACTATCTGGACCAGCCGTTCGATCTGAGCAAGGTGTTGTTTATTTGCACGGCGAACCAGCTGGACACGATTCCAGGGCCGTTGTTAGACCGTATGGAGATCATTGAGCTGACCGGCTACACGGAAGAGGAGAAGGTGAATATCGCCATCAAATACCTTATTCCGCGGCAGACCAAGGAGAACGGCATAACTTCTGAGCAGGTCGAGTTTCCGAAGGACAGCGTGCACCTGATCGCTCGGCATTACACGCGGGAGGCGGGTGTTCGCAAGCTGGAACAGCAGATCGGAACGGTTTGCCGAAAGGTCGCACGGCGCATAGCGGAGGGTCACACGGAGAAGGTCGTGATTACGCCGGAGATCGTGCATGAGTTCCTTGGCGGCATCAAAGTGCGCGTGGATACCGAGATTGCAGAACGGACGAAGCGGGCCGGAGTTGCTGTTGGGCTTGCGTGGACACCTGCGGGCGGCGATGTGTTGTTCATCGAAGCGAACCGGATGAAGGGCAAAGGCGGGTTCACGATTACCGGGCAGATTGGCGATGTGATGAAGGAGAGCATGCAGGCCGCGTTGACCTGGGTGCGCTCGAATGCCGCGTCGTTAGGGCTCGATGAAGACTTTACGAAGGACACGGACCTACATATCCATGTGCCTGCAGGGGCGATTCCTAAGGACGGACCGTCGGCTGGTGTCACGATGGCGACTGCGCTGGTGAGCTTGTTGACGAATACGCCGGTGCATCCGCTGACTGCGATGACGGGCGAGATTACGCTGAGCGGCAATGTGCTGCCGGTTGGCGGAATCAAGGAGAAGTTTCTGGCGGCGAAGCGGGCCGGCGTGCGAGATGTGATTTTGCCGACGGACTGTAAACAGCAGGTCGATGAGGACTTATCGCCGGACCAGACTGAGGGTGTGACGATCCACTATGCCTCCAGGATCGAAGAGGTGCTGGCTGTGGCGCTGCCGACATCAACGCTGGAAAAGGTGAAGGACGAGGTCGTGCGGGAAGAGGTCATCCACGCTGGCGTGTAAGGCGATTTTGGATTAATGATGCGGTCCGGCTTTGTTGCCGGGCCGTTTTTTGCTTTTTTGAGGGATTTTTTTGTTTTGTGGTTGGAGGGGCATTTTTGCAAGGGGTTTTTGAGAAAAATGGTGTTTTGAGGTGGTGTTTTTGTGGTGAAGTTGTGGTGAGTTGCTGGTAAATCGTGGTGCGTTGACGGTCGCTTTTTTACGTCCGAAAAACTGCCACTGCTTTTAGATTTTTTTAGCTTTTTGCGTGAGGCGATGCGGATGATGACGATCGGGCACTCGACGCTGAAGAAGGACGTGTTTTTGCGTGCGCTGCGGGAGAACGGGTGCACGACTCTGGTGGACGTGAGGCGGTTTCCGGGGTCGCGGCGGAACCCGCATTTTGCTCAAGACCGGCTGTTTGCTGCGCTGCATGATTTGGGGATCCGGGCGGTGTGGCGGGAGGGGCTGGGCGGGCGGAGAGAGGCCAGGGAGGACAGTGTGAATACGGGGTGGCGCGAGGAAAGCTTTCGAGGGTATGCGGACTATATGCAGACTCGGGCGTTTGATGGCGAGGTGGACTGGCTGATGAAGCTGGCGGATTTCGATACGGCGGTGGTGATGTGTGCGGAGGCGGTGCCGTGGAGGTGCCATCGGTCATTGATTGGGGACGCGGTGCTGGCGCGGGGTGGGGTGGTGGAGGACATCTTCGTCGAGGCAGACGGGAGGAGTTCGCGGAGGCCGCATGGGATGACGGAGTTTGCGCGGGTGGACGGGACGAAGGTTTGGTATCCGGGCGAGGCAGGGTTGTTCGGGTAGAAAAGATATGCGGATTTTGAACCATTTGCCTTGTTTCGATTCGCCGAAGCAAGCTTCAGGACCGCTCCCCGAGTGCGAAGTTCTTGTCGGGCAGATATAGGAGCACCGAACCGTACTCGACCATGATGCCGGAACTTAGTATTGGTCAGGACGAGACTGGCCGAGTTGCGCGCTCGGCCAGTCTCTATGTTTCAATGTTGGGGTACCGAGTTGAACGCCAGCTCAATCGAGGTTGGAGCTTGCTTGTTACTGGCCAGCAGGCTCTCTTTCTCGGCGCGACTCTTCGCACATTCGAGGCCGTCAGTGCTTTGCGCTGTCCAGATCTGGCGCAGGAAATACTTGTCGCCGGCGCGATCGAAGACGACGCTGCCGTGTTCAGCAGCACGGGACCGACTCGTACCATGCATCATCACAAATTCTGCGTGTTTCGGTCCACGCAACAGGACTAGGTAACCAGACTCCTGATCGATGCGATACGTGCCAGCGGGCATTGTCTGGGTTGCGGTCTGAAAGCTGAAAGGAATATTCACTTCGGCCAAGGCAGTCTCGCTCTGGGCAAGGGCCGATTGTGTCGACGCAAGCGAACCGATCGTCAGGGCGCCGGCGATAAGACTGGAACTGAGAATGGAAGTAAGCCGTGTGTTTTTCATGACTCGATCTCCTTCTGGAGGACAGTGTTCATAACTGCCTTCACTGGTTAAAGCGGAGAGCGCGGGTCTTTCGTGACAATATCTGTAGCTTTTTTCGGAACCAGGTCTTAGATTTGGACCATAAGCCGAATAGATACCTGGGATTGGGGGATTCGTGCTTTCCTGATGACGCATGTTTCTCAAATGCAGGTCGAGCGGGCTTGCTGGGCAGTCGGCAAGCCGGGGTTGACCGCCCGCACCAATACCGGCTATTACAAGTAGCCGTAGCCGGAGAAACTTTGCGCTTTGCCGATGGAGTCGCGTTGGTTCCACTGTGACCCGGGCAGAGGACGAGCCTTCTCTGCCTGGGTGTGGTGTTAGTTGACGGTGAGCGCCACGGTTTCTGCGTGGACGACGGCACCGCTGGTTGCGGTGACTGTGTAGTTGTACGTACCGGCTGGAGTGCCAGTGAAGCTGGTGCTGGTGCCGGAAGAGTTGTTGTTATTGCAGCCGATGGCCGGGACGCAGAAGGCGAGCAGAAGGGTGAAGAGGCCGGCGCCACGGACGGTGAGTCTTCCCAGGCGGTGGCCGCGGGAGGCGAAGAGCATCAAGAGGCCGGCCATCGCGAGGGTGAGAGTCAAGGCCCAGCGAGATCGATTGCCGGCCAGACTGAGGCCGCCGGGGGTGATGACGCGGGGGATGGTCGTGAAGGTGACGTTCTGTGAGACGGCGGAGGCTGAGAGGGCGAAGGGCGCTGGTACGGTGCAGGTGACGCCTGAGGGTGCGGTGCCGGAGGCGATGGCGCAGGCCATGGTCACAGTTCCTATGAAGGTGCTGTTGGGCGTGAGGACTACGGTGACTGAGCCTGAGACGCCGGCGGCCAGGACTACGGAGGTCGTGGTCTTGCCGGCGGCGTCCGTGATGGTGAAGTCGGGGACGATGGCCCCGGCCCGGTGAGGGCGGAGGACAACGGTGTGGACGAGGCGCTGGTGACGACCTGAAGCTGTCCAGTGGCCGCCCCGGCAGCGGTCGGGGTGAAGACGACATTGACGGCACAGGTGGCACCGATGGCCAGAGAGGTGCCGCAGTTGTTGCTGGCTGCGAAGGCGCCGGTGGTCGTGATGCTGGTGATGGTGATGGCGGCCTCGCCGGAGTTGGTGATGGTGAAGGGCTGACCGTTGGAGGGAACGCCGATGGTGGTCGCCGGGAAGGCTATCGTCGCCGGAGTGAGTGTGGCGCTGAGGACAGGTGCGGGGAGGGTGAAGTAGCCGACGGCGGCGTCGTGGTCGGAGGTGCGGGCGGGGGTAGTGGCGTCGTTGTAGTCGATGAGGGGGAAGTCGGCGTCGAGGTGAGCGTAGGCCATGTGCGCGCCTGCGGTGACCAGGTCTGGAGTGACGACGAGGTGGTCGAGGATCTGTGAGCTGCCGAACTCGTTGTAGGAGGTGCGCTGATTTGCGGGAAGCAGAAGCGCGAGGTCGGTGAGGGGCGGCGTGACGAGTCCGGCGACTCCAGGTTGAACGACCTGGTTGGCTGGGAGGACGTTGGTGTTGGTGTAGGTGGCGAGGGTGTCGGTGTAGCCGTCGGAGAACTCGAAGGCGTTGAAGTCGCCGCCGGAGATGACGTGCTGGCCCGCGGCCTGGAGGGTCTGGATATATTTGGCGATGTCCTCGGCCTGGAGCTCTTTCTTCTGGCGTGTGGAGGTGGAGGTGGTGCTGTTGACGCCGGTGAGTGCCTTCATGTGGTTGACGATGATGGTGACGGGATAGTCCTTGGCGGCTCCACGCTTGATGCCGGCGTTGAGGACGAGCCAGGGGCGGTCGTTGAGGACGATGGGGGTAGTGGCCCCGGTGGGCGTGAAGGTCTCGCCCTGACCGTACTGGGTGAAGCCGAGTTCGTCGACGGTGCTGTTCTTGACGAGGAAGCCGACGGAGATGCCGGTGCCGTCCTGGGTGTAGTAGGTGGAGTTGTCGGTGCTGTAGGCGGTATAGGCGACGTTGCAAGTGGCGTTGATCTGCGCTGCGATGTCGTTGGCGACCGACTGGTTTTCAACCTCTTCGAGGGTGACGATATCGGGAGCATTGAGTACATTGCAGATTGCGAGGGAGACCTTGGCGAGACGGCGGGTGTAGGCGGCTTGAGTGATGTCGACGGCTTCCGAGGTGAAAGTCTGACCGGTGGAGAGGATGGGGGTGCTGGAGCTCCCGTTGTAGCCGTTGACTCCGGCGGGGACGTAGTAGAGGTCGTCGGCTGAGCTGGTGTTGTAGAAGCGCTCGATGTTGAAGGAGGCTACGGTGAATTGATTGGCTGTGGGAAGGGCTACGGGTTGAACAGTGATGCCCGGAGTGATGTTGGCGGTGTTGTAGGCGGGGTCGATGAGGAGGCGAGCGGGGACGTAGTTGTCGTCGTAGCTGTCGGAGAAGTCGAGGACGCCGGTGACGTTGGGGAGGACGGCGCCGGTGGAGACGTTGACGGGAGTTGCGCCGGTGAGGAAGCCGGAGTCGACGAAGATGCGCTCGGGGTTGTCGTCGAAGACAGCGGTTTGTTTGGTGGGATCGACGACGGGATCGCGGAGGTCGATGCCGGGCTCGCGGAAGGGCTGCGGAGTTCCGGTGATGACGGCGTAGAACTCGCCGTTGGAGGTCTGGGTCTCGGTGGTTTCGTTGAGGGAGCCGTCGGTGCCGGAGGTCGCGGTGAGCGAGGTGAAGGAGACGCGCATGCCTTCATATGGGGTGAGCTGATAGATTCCGCCGCTGGAGCTGAGGTTGGTGGCGGTGAGCGCGATTGGCGCGGGGAGCGGGTTGCCGGTGCTGAGTTGCACGATGTTCAGGGGAGCTTCGAGCTCGGTGGAGGGAATGTGGCTGGCGGTGTTGAGGGCGGGGAAGGTCGCGAGGGTCCCGGTCACCTGCATAAGGTTGCCGATGGCGACTGAGGCGGGAACCTTTCCGGAGCCGGTGTAGACGAAGATGCCTTCGGGGGTGAGGGGGTCCGAGTCGGCGGAGGCGTCGGGCGTCTGAATGACGAAGCCGGTGTTGGCGATGGCCGTGACGATCCCGGAGGTCTGTACGGCCTGGCCGACGTAGGGTGAGACGACCTCGGCGGTGGTGGATTTGACTCCCTGGATGGTGTGGATGGCGAGGACGGGCGCGGGCTGAGCGACGGTGAGCGCAATGGAGGCGGAGGCGGAGTGGGCCTGCTGGTCAGTGACGCTGATGGGGAGGGAGATGGCTCCGGTGGCCGTAGTGGTGACGGTGGCGGTGTAGGAGAAGGTTCCGTTGCCGTTGTCGGTGAAGGACTGGGTCTGGATTCCGCCGATGAGACGGAGATCGCCGACGACGGCGATGCCCGTGCTGGCGGGCGAGGTGGCGGGCGTGACCGTTACGGTAAGGACGGTGGTCTGGCCGGCGATGACGGAGGCGGGGTTGGCTGCGCCGGTGGCGGTGAGGGCGTTGGTCGGGGAGCCGAAGGTGGAGTTGCGGGGGTTGGGGGCGGCGGTGGAGAAGTCGGCGCCGTTATTGTTTGTCGTCGTGTTGGGATTGGCGCGGACGTCGGCGGTGGTGTTGCTGGGCGCTGGAGCTACGCTGCCCAGGAAGCAGGTGGTGGTGCCGTAGCCGATGAAGTCGAGCACGGCTGAGCTGGGAATTGGGCATGCTCCAGTGAGGGGGGTGGTGCTGTTGACGAGGGCAACTTTGCCGGTGGTCGCGGAGAGATTGAAGGAGGTGCCCGGGATGGTCGCGTCGGGGGTGGGCAGGCTGGCGTCGGTGCCGGAGCCGGCCGCTGCCTGGATCAGAAAGAAGTGTCCAGGGGCGATGGATGCGGCGGGCAGAGCGAAGGTGTTCCAACTGGTGCCTGCGGCGCTGGCGTATTGGACGGAGAGACCCGATGTGGAGATGGCGCTGGCGGTGGGGTTGTAGAGCTCGATGAAGTCGTTGGTGTACTGGGCGCCGGAGTTGCCGCCTCCGCCGTAGATCTGGGAGATGAGCAGGCCAGCCTGTCCGAAGGCGGCGACGTTGCTAAGAAGGAGGAGGAAGGCAGAGAGGAAGGAGAATGAACGCAGCGATGTTTTCAAGGGGCCTCACACAAAAGTTGGTCTCTATGACAGAGGTTCAGATGGAAGCGCCAGGACGTGCGCAGGCGGTTGGGTAGCGATCGCAATCGGAAGCTCTATGTTTAGCACAAGCAGGGGCGGGCGGTCGCCTAGAGGGGGTTAAAATTTTCAGCGCGAATTCTTTGCCTGGTTTGGGGGCTGCGCATGGTACTAAAAAAAACTTCACCTATCCAGACCACGCGCGAATTGAAATCTTCTGCAAGATATCCACAAGCAATAGGCTTGCGCTGCTGTTCAACCCAAGATATGGTGGGTTCACTCCAAGGTTTCTCCGCAAGGAGAATGAAAAGGGAATCCGGTGAAAGTCCGGAACTGCCCCGCAGCGGTAAGCAGGTACGAAAGCCAAGATGACACTGGAGGGGCAACGCTCTGGGAAGTCTGGCAAGTAGGGTTGAACCTGCAGAGTCCGAAGACCTGCCATGGAACATTCGCTCGCGCCTCCGAGGGGAGGCGAGGTGACAACGTGTTGCTCTTCGCTCGTGAGCGAAGACATGCTGTTGTTTCTTCGCAACATCTCTGAGGCCAAGGAGAATCATCCATGGCCGCTATCGTAGATACCAACCTACAGACCACACTTGCTGATATCACCCCCGGGTTCCCCGTACGGGAAGAGATGCCAGTGATGCACGTTCGAAAGCGCAATGGCGCGTTAGAGCCCGTGGATGTCAATAAAATCGTGCGCGCGGTCCAACGCTCTTCGTATGGGCTTACGCATGTCGATGCCATTCGTGTTGCTTCGAAGACCATCGGTGGTCTTTACGACGGGGCGACGACCCGGGAATTGGATGCGATCTCTATTGACACGGCCGCTTCGCTTATCGCCGAGGAACCGCAATACTCACGGCTTGCGGCCCGACTGCTGCTGGCCACAATTGTCAAAGAAGTCTCAGCACTCAACCTTCACTCATTTTCCCAAGCCATTGCTTACGGTCATCAAGAGGGCGTCGTCTCCAAAGCCACCGCCGAGTTTGCCCAGACACACGCGCGCAAACTCAATCACGCCATCGACGACACCTACTCCGACCGATTTGAGTACTTTGGTCTGCGTACCGTGTACGATCGCTATCTGCTGCGCGATCCGATCTCGCGCAGCATCATCGAGACGCCACAGCACTTCTTCCTGCGTGTAGCCTGCGGGCTTGCGGGCTCCCCGTATGAGGCCATCGAGTTCTACCGTCTTATCGCTTCCCTCGATTACATGCCGTCATCGCCAACGCTGTTCAACTCCGGCACAAAACACGCACAGATGTCGTCATGCTATCTGCACGACTCGCCGCTCGATTCGCTCGAAAGTATCTATGACACCTATAAGAACGTCGCTATGCTCTCAAAGTTTTCGGGTGGCATCGGGCTTGCATTCCACCGCGTGCGCAGCGAAGGTTCACTTATTCGCGCGACCAACGGCCTGAGCAACGGCATCGTCCCCTGGCTTCGCACTCTTGACAGCTCGGTCGCCGCCGTCAACCAGGGGGGCAAACGCAAAGGAGCTTGCTGCGTCTACCTCGAGCCTTGGCACGCCGACATCGAATCCTTCCTTGAACTGCGTGAAAACACCGGAGACGGCGCACGCCGCACTTATAACCTCAACCTCGCGAACTGGATTCCCGACCTCTTTATGCAACGTGCTGAGGTGGATGGTCTGTGGTCGCTCTTCGATCCCAAGGACGTTCCCTTCCTGCCTGATTTGTTCGGTGGCGCCTTTACTGAAGCCTACGAAAAGGCCGAGGCCGACAAGCTTTATCACCGCCAGATCAAGGCGCGCGATCTTTATGCCCGGATGATGCGGTCTCTCGCCGAGACCGGCAATGGCTGGATGACATTTAAGGACGCGACAAACCTGAAGTGTAACCAAACAGGCAAGCCGGGGAATGTAGTCCACCTTTCGAACCTCTGCACGGAGATCACGGAGGTCACTTCCGCCACACAAACGGCGGTCTGCAACCTTGGCTCGATTAATCTGGCCCGTCATGTCACCACCGACGCAGATGGCAAACGCGAGTTCGACTTCGAAAAGCTCGGCGCCACTGTCCGCACGGCAGTCCCTATGCTCGATCGCGTCATCGATATCAACTACTACCCCATTGGACAGGCCGCCAGCTCCAATGCTCAATGGAGGCCAGTAGGGTTAGGTTTGATGGGTCTGCAGGACGTCTTCTTTCAGTTGCAGCTTCCCTTCGACTCCGCCGAAGCCATGGCACTCTCAACGAAGA
The DNA here is from genome assembly GCA_963774835.1 of uncultured Acidobacteriaceae bacterium. GTDB lineage: Bacteria > Acidobacteriota > Terriglobia > Terriglobales > Acidobacteriaceae > Edaphobacter. The sequence continues at coordinate 149,899 of CAVZGS010000005.1, read as the reverse complement.
TCCAGGAAGAGATTTACTTCCATGCACTCACTGCGTCGGTCGCGCTCGCCGAAAAAGAGGGCCCGCATCCAACGTTTGCAGACACGCGTCTGGCTAACGGTCACTTCCAATTCGATCTATGGAACGTCCAGCCCGCCGACGTGGCACGCTGGGACGCACTGCGCCAACGCATCAAGAAGGCAGGTGTCCGCAATTCACTTGTTATCGCCATAGCGCCGACGGCAACGATTGCCTCTATTGTCGGCTGCTATGAGTGCATCGAACCGCAGATCTCGAACCTCTTCAAACGCGAGACACTCTCCGGCGAGTTTCTGCAGGTTAACCGCTATCTCATTGACGAGCTACAAGCGCGCGGCATTTGGACCGAAGAGATGCGTATGCGGCTCAAACTCTCTGAAGGCTCCGTGCAGAATATTGATGGGCTGCCCGACGATCTTAAGCTTCTCTATCGCACGGTGTGGGAGATTCCGATGCGGTCGCTCATCGATATGGCGGCCGCCCGTAACGCCTACATCGATCAGTCCCAGTCACTGAACCTGTTCGCTGAATCTCCCAATATCGGGAAGCTTTCCAGCATGTATATGTACGCCTGGAAGAAGGGCTTGAAGACGACCTACTATCTCCGTTCGCGCCCAGCAACCAAAATCGCAAAGACAACAGTGCAGAACGCCTCCGCCCACGCCGGCGCTGCCACTTCGAACGCACTTCCGGCTGTATCTGCGGAAGCCGCCGTGTCCTGCTCGCTTGAGAACCCGGGATCGTGCGAAGCCTGCCAATAGCATCAGTCTCTTATGAAAGAAAGCGAGCAATCATGTCCAGCACACCCGCAGTCCTCCACACGCCTCATTCCTCGGTCGCAGCGCCCACGCATATTCTGGACCCCGGCCTTTGCCTTACGCTTCGCCCTATGCGCTTCCCTGTCTTCTATGACATGTTTCGAGACGGCATCAAGAACACCTGGACCGTCGAAGAGGTCGATTTCCAAACCGACTTAGTCGATCTGAAGCAACGTATCACTCCCGCGGAGGTGCACGTCATTCAGCGCCTCGTCGCCTTTTTTGCAACTGGGGACAGCATCGTGTCCAACAATCTGGTGCTGAACCTCTACAAGCACATCAACTCACCCGAGGCGCGTCTCTATCTATCACGCCAACTCTTTGAAGAGGCCGTGCACGTCCAGTTCTACCTAACTCTGCTGGACAACTATGTGCCGGATCCCGACGAACGGGCGGCAGCGTTCGCGGCCGTTGAAAATATTCCTTCCATCAGCAAGAAGGCGGACTTCTGCATGAAATGGATGGACTCAATTCAGCAACTCGACTCACTGGAGACACGCGAGCATCGCCGCCAGTTCCTGCTGAATCTCATATGCTTTGCCGCCTGCATCGAAGGCCTCTTCTTCTTTGCGGCTTTCGCCTACGTCTACTTTTTCCGGTCGAAGGGCCTGCTCCACGGCCTCGCCGCCGGAACGAACTGGGTCTTCCGCGATGAAAGCTGCCACCTCGAGTTCGCATTTGAGGTCGTGAATGTGGTCCGCGCACAAGAACCAGACCTTTGGGACGCCGAACTCGAGAAGGACATCGTCACTATGTTGTACGAAGCAGTTGATGCCGAGGCGCAGTTTGCGGAGGACCTGCTCGCTGGTGGAGTGGCCGGGCTTTCCTTGCGTGATATGCGCCAGTACCTGGGATACGTGGCCGATTCCCGTCTTCAGCGCCTTGGCATTGCTCCGGTCTTCAATGCCAGGAATCCGTTCAGCTTCATGGACCTTCAGGACGTCCAGGAATTGACGAATTTCTTTGAGCGCCGCGTCTCTGCGTACCAAAGTGCGGTTGTGGGAGAAGTTGGCTTCGGGGAAGATTTCTGACGGCCGGTCATGAGACGTAGGGAACCGGTGAACGGCCGGAATCGTCCACTGTGCGCCGCGACAGTCGAGTTGGTCACCGTTTCTATCGGCAGACGGTATTCAAATCCATGCTCGGCTTAGGCCGCGTTGGCAGGGGAAGACCTCGAACTGACATCGCCCCCTCCAGTGTGTCCGGCATCGGCGACAGCGTCAGATCAAGATCGTTCTTATAAAACGGGTCCTTCACTGCGTCTTCTAACCTGACAAAACTGAAACCTTTGTCCCGATACAGCTTTAGCAGCCGCGGCAACATGCGAGCGTCCAGCGCACCCACATGCATCAAGAGCACATAAGGGACATCGCGGCCGTACAGGGCCTTCGACATTGCCCGGTCATAATCGATCGTTGCGTCCGCAGCCGCAAGGTAGCTCGCCTCCAACTGCAAAATCGCCGCATTATCGTTCTTTGCGGCACACCGCGCATAGGGATCGTTGAACAGATAGTCCCCGAAGCTCATCGTCACCCCGGCGATCCTGTACCCTCGCTCGGCCAGAAATCTGCGCGCACCCTCGCGCTTCTCCGGAGTATCGCCCTCACCCAGATTGGGAAACCGCAGCCAGTGCCAGTCGCCGGCGCCCATATAGGACTTCAGCAACGTCTCATTCTTCAGCACGTCCGCCTTCCAGTCCTCAAGCGAATGCTCATTCAAATTCATATGCGACCATGTATGGTTTCCCAGCAGAAGCCCAGCATCGCGCCACTCCTTCAGCATCGGCGTCGAAAGCGGCTGCTCCTCCGTGCGAATGCCGTTCACAAAGCCGTACACCGGAGGCAGGTTCGCCTCCTTCATCGCAGCAATTAACTTTCTGCCGATCTCGACCCGGGTTTCTCCGGGCGGCAGTGCACTATGAGCGGGCAGATCATCCCAAGTGAACGCGATCTGCTGCGCCCGTGCAGAAGCCGTCATCACAATCACAGCCACCATCAGCGAACAAGAGAACTGATTTTTTCCACCAAGCATCGATCGACCGCCTCCTCGTCGAAAACAAGTCTAAGCCAGTTTGCAGATTAATCGCTGACCATGCGGACAACGTTACGGAACCACTCTTCTCAGTACTCAAAGGCGACTTTCAACGTCTGACGCGTTGAGGAAGAGAGTCGAGTGTGGCAAATCAGAAGTTAGCGCCCTCGCAGGAAAAGTGGACCGTTCTGTCTTCAGCAAACTGCTCGGTCCTGTACCCTAAGACCTGCAGACAAGAATGAGCCACGCTAAACTCCCGCGCACTTTTTTTGCCTTCCTGTTCGTGCTGCCCCTCGTGTGTGCACTCGCGCACGGGCAGCCGCCGGCATCGCTCCCGGACCTCCAATCGATTGGCGCTCTCGGCACGGGAGCTCTTCCTTCAGTCAGGCTCGACCGGTATGGTTCTCGTCGTGGTTCGCGACGATCATGTCTTCTTCCGCGGATATGGCGAGACCGCGCCCAACTCCCATCTGGTCCCCACACAGGATTCTTTGTTGCGGCTCTGCTCGCTCACAAAGATCTTTACCACCGACGTTCTCGTCAAACTCGTGGCGGACAAGATCGTGCGGCTCGACGATCCGCTCCAGCGCTATGCCCCGGCGGGCACTGTTGTGCCCAAGCGCGTCCGCCCCATTACGCTCGCCGACATGGCGACACACACATCCGGTCTCCCGCGGGAGTTGGGAAATGCGCCTGCCAACACGCCGCACTTCACCTTCCCCGACTACCGTACCCGCTGGCGCTGGCTGCAAAACCAACGTCTCCGCAGCGTTCCGGGTAGCGCCGCGCTCTACTCGAATGTGGCGTTCGATTTCCTGGGCGATGCCCTCCAGTCCGCTGCACACAAGCAATACGCGGCACTTCTTGCCGACCGCACTCTCAACCCGCTCCAAATGCAGCACACGACGTTCTTTCCCAACGCTGAGCAATGCGGACAACTGCTGGTCAGCGCCCACAATGACGGACCCTGCGTCGCGACCGAGGCCACCGCCGGAAGCTCCGGCCTCTACTCCACCGCCGCCGATATGACGATCTGGCTCAAGTACCTGCTCCGGACGGGTAGTCCAAGCCTGCCCGCACAGGATGCCTCCGCTCAGGCGGTCTTTATCCTCCCTTCGAATCTGGTCAAACAAAAGGGACTTGACCACGCGGGCGAACCCACTGGCGTCGGTCTGGGCTGGATCCACATCCTGCCGATCGACTCTACCTCGCACATCGTCGAGAAGACCGGTGGCGGGGCCGGCTTCGAAACTTATATCGCCATCAACCATTCTCGCGGTACTGCCATCTTTCTGGCCGCCACCGACGGTCCTGTCGACACTCATTTGAACCTCTTCAATGCTGCAAACAAGCTTCTACTCGCAGTGGCCGGTCTGCCGCCGCTCCCAGCGCCGCTACCCAAGCCGCACAAGCACCATCATCGCGACGGTCAAGCAGCAGATCGAAGAGTTCAGCCTTGAGTGGAACAGACCTTGGCACAGATGCGGGACGCAAGGCCTCAGAACGGCCAAGGTCTTCGCCAGCGGATGCACGGCCATGACCGGGGTGGAGGCCGTTTCGAACGGAGTCAACGCCTTCCGCGAGCCTACGCAGAAGAACGCCAAGCGGACGCTTACCATCATCATCGCTTTGCTCATGGTCTTCCTTGCCGGCATTGCGTTGCTTTGCCGCGCATACTCGATCGGCGCCACTGACCCTGGCGCTGCGGGCTACCAGAGCATCCTCTCTCAACTTAACGCTGCCGTAATAGGCCGCGGATGGTTCTACTACCTGACCATCGGCTCGATCCTCGCGGTGCTCGCGCTTTCGGCGAACACGTCGTATGCGGACTTCCCGCGGCTGACGCGCGCTATTGCGATGCACGACTACCGGTACCTGTAGCTGCGCCTTCTTTATTGCAGGATGTGTGACGTCACCTGGATCGAAACGCCTGGAAGCGGACGGAATAGCCAAGGCCAATCGAGTGATCGGGCACGGCGGCGGAGAGGCCGAAGGTGCAATGAAAGTCCAGCTGCTGATGCGGCGTGGGTTTGTAGGACGTGCCGAAGTCGATGACGTTTTGCGGACCGCCGCGTTGGGGAAAGGCGCCGGAGTATTCGACGTAGGCGTCCCAGGGTGAGGTGAGCTGACGATCAAAGTACACACTTGCCTGGCCGGTCAGATTTCGCCGCGATCCCTGGGTCGGCCACATGACGGAGAACATTCCAGCGACTGTCCAGCTCTTTGGCAGGGAGTGGGACCAGGGCAGTTGAACGGTCGGATCATAGCCATGACTGGATATCAGGTTTGCTCCTGTGGGAAGGCTGACGGACGGGATGAGCGAGACGTCGAATCCGCCGAGTGTCGGGCCAAGCTGTTGTTTGAAGCCAAGGCCCAGGTCGGCGAATCCGCTGGCGAATCCGGAGGCGGTGTCGTCATTGAAGAGGTAGTTCGGCGCGGTGAAGCGAAGCTCGGTCCTTTTGGCGATTCCGAATCGCACGGCGGTCTCGGGGAGATCATAGGTTCGCTGGCCCCCATTGCTGGTCTCCTGAAACCCGTTTTCGAACTGCAGGCTTCCACAAGGGACGACGATACTCGAACTTGTGATCTGCGGCCGGTCCGTGGCGATAGGGCCCTTCGCGTTGGCGCCGCAGGTCTGGGCATTTGCCGGGAGCGCGAGGGCACCTGCCACGACGGGAAGGAAGAGTACAACGGTGCGACCGCGGCAGGCAAAAGATCATAACCGTAGGCCTCCCGTCTCAAAGGCTTTTCGTGGCCGGTGCCTCGTCGGTACAGTCTAGAGCGGCGTTAGCGCATGACTCTCAGGAGTTCATCGATGGACGGCCGCTGCGAATCCAGTTTTCTGTGAACACAATCTGCAGCTTCTTGCTTAGCTCGGTTTTACCTTTGGAGGTGAGACGGACGGACCGGCGGGACTCGCGTCTTCCTGATCCAGTCGAGTTCGATCATGCGTGCAAGCAGAGCTGCTCCCAGCGCTCCGGAGAGGTGGGGGCGGCGTTCAGTGAAGTCGAGGCATTGCAGAGCGAACTGGCGTCTTTCCAGTTGCAACTCCTGCCAATCGATTCCGAATTCCTGGAGCCAATCACACCCTCTGTCGGTGAGTTCGTAGCCTTTGCCGGCGAGGCGGAGGGCCTTTTGCCTCTGAAGTGCAGCTGTAACCTCGACACCGAGCCTGCCCGCCAGATGGTCGTAGCAGGTGCGGGCGAACGCAAACGGGTTCAGGGTCGATTGGCCGACCTGTCGCAGTACGGTTCCAGGCGAGGCCACAATCTGGAGAGCTTCGATGGCGTGAGCGACGGCGGCAGTTGCGATGCGGTAGTACTTGTGACGTCCCTGCCTGGAGTCTGTGAGAATGCGTGAGCTGACCAGCTTGGCGAGGTGACCGCTGGCGGAGGAAGGCGACACGTTTGCGGTGAGTCCGAGTTCGCCAGCGAGCGCGAGCCGCCGTCCATGAGACTCATTATCATCGTGGCGCGCGCCGGGTCGGCGAGTTGTGCGCTGAGTTGGGCCAGCTCTCTTGCTTCTTCTTCCATAGTTCAAGCGTAGATGAACTGTCGTGTTGGCTGCAACTGCTAGCCTCGTTTTTGCGGGCATAAGCCAGCGCTCTATAAGAGGAACAAGTGATGAGGTGTTTCAGAGATTGGAAGATGGCTCCAGGCTTTCTGGTGTTCGTTGCGTTAAGTTTGCCATTGCAAGGCCAGGCGCCGCGTAGCGTGAAACGCGTTGAGATTGTGGCGAAGTCTTTCTCGTATGAGCCAAGTGAGATCACGCTGAAGAGAGGACAACCTGTCGAGCTGGTCCTCAATTCGACAGACGCGACTCATGGATTTGCAATCAGGGAGCTTGGGATCAACCTTGTTGCCAAGGAGGGTGCTCACGATGAAGTTAGGTTTACACCAGGCAAAACCGGAGAGTTTCCAGGCAAGTGCAATGTTTATTGCGGAACGGGTCACAGCTCTATGCGAATGACCGTAAAGGTCGTCGACTAAACAAACTTTTTACTCGATGCACAGCTGTTCTTCAAAAGGGGATAAATACTGTGAAGTTATTCGTGATTGTTCGTGCGGTCTTCTTGATTGGTGTTGTTCTGGCGCCGGCGGCAGCGTTGTTTTCTCAGGACAAGGCCCAGGCCAAAGCGGTTCCAACTTTTTACAAGGCGACGATTGAAGGGCTGGTGAGGGACGTGGCTTGTCCGATGCAAAACCACAAGTCGACCTCAACCGATTTCAATCTCGACTGCGCGATCGCGTGTGCGAAGAGCGGGTCGCCGCTGATTATCCTGACGAAGAGTGGAGATATCTATTTTCCGATGTCGGATGTAATGCCCGATCCGAGCCAGCGTGAGAGGTTATTGCCGTTGGTTGGGAAACAGGTGCGCATCACGGGCACGGTCTACCGGCGCAATGGGGCCGGACGATTGTGATTAAGGAGATGACTGAGTTGAAGGGTGTAAAGGTCAATACAAAGCTGGGTGACGACTAGCGCCCCGGGGAAACGGTTGGAGTGGGCACCGGGTGGGTCTGATCGATGAGATTCGCCCGGCAATATCACTCGTCACTTTGGTTAAGTTGAGCAGCTTCTTAGGGGGCATCGAGGCACCTGGGTGGGCATTGTTTGTGCGGAGACGGCGCTCATCGTGAAGCCAGGTTCAAGAATACGGATGGCCGCCCAGATAGCTGGTCGGATATGCTCGTGGGATGCGAGTTCGGGTGCTTCACTTCGGAGTATTGCGAGATAAGCTGGATGGTGGCCAGGAATTCCTTGAAATCGCAGAGAAGGCTATCGTTGCAGACGTTCTGAACGTCTACAGAGAGCGTGTGCCCGGGTTTGCCTGGGACGCGATTGCTGTGGCGGTTAATCAGGAGTATGCGCAGGCAGGCGACGTGTTGAAGGATGGGGACGAGGTGGCGCTGTTGCCGCCGGTGAGTGGCGGGGCCGAAGGACTGGAATGGTATGAGGGTTGAGATTATTGACGGAGTGATTCCGGCGGCGGAGATTGCTGCGGAGATCAAGGCGGGGCCGGATGGCGCGGTGTGCGTCTTTGACGGGATTGTGAGAGACAATACGCGGGGACGGAAGACGCTCTATCTGGATTATGAGGCGTACCGGGAGATGGCGCTGGAGCAGATGCGTGGGCTGGCGGCTGAGGCGGTGACGAAGTTTGGGGTGCGGGACGTGGCGCTGGTGCATCGGCTGGGGCGGCTGCATGTGGGGGAGACGAGTGTGCTGGTTGCCGTGGCTTCAGCGCATCGGGGGTCCGCGTTTGAGGCTTGCAGGTGGCTGATCGATACGTTGAAGAAGACGGTGCCGATCTGGAAGAAGGAACAGTTTGTGGATGGGGCGATTTGGGCCGATGGGGAGCCGTTCCCTAGAGACATTGCGGTCGCTTCGTCGGAGATACGGGGATGAGTCTGGCGGGCCTAGCGCTGGGTGTAGGTTTGTTGCTGCAGGCAGGGGCCCCTCAGGAGGCGCCGATTGAGCGGAGGCCGCCACCGCCTCCGGTGGGCACTCAGGCCCCCCGAGGTCCGGATGATGTGCAGGACGCGCCGGCAGAGAAGGCCCCGCAGAGCGGATTCCCGACGATTAAGGTGGAGACTCGGCTGGTGAATGTGGCGTTGAACGTCGTGGACGCGAAGGGTGCGCCGGTAGCTGGGCTGGTGCGGGACGACTTTGAGGTCCTGGAGGACGGGAAGCCGCAGAAGATCGCAATCTTTGAAAAGGAGGCGACCACGCCGCTCTCGATTGTGCTGGCGATCGATACGAGCGAGAGCGTGATGACGAGTGAGCGGCTGGAGAAGTCGGCGGCGAAGCACTTTGTGAATGCGCTGCTGCGGGAGCAGGACGAACTGGACCTGATGGAGTTCTCCGAAGTAGTTCGGGAGATCGTGCCGTTTACGAACGAGAAGAAGCGGATTGAGAATGGAATTGGACAGTTGCAGCAAGGGGCCGCGACGGCATTGTATGACGCGATTTATCTGGCGTCGGAGCGTCTGGCGGAGACCTCGGTTGCGAATGGGCGGCGTCGGGTGGTGGTGCTAATCACCGATGGTGGAGATACCGTGAAGGGCTCGAGGTATACGCAGGCGATGGAGCAGGCGCAGCGGGCAGGGGCGATGGTGTACGCGATTATTATTGTGCCGATCTATGCGGACGCGGGGAGGAACACTGCGGGGGAGCATGCACTGATTCAGATGGCGCAGGACACGGGGGGGAAGTACTACTACGTGGTTGACCCTAAGGGCCTGGAGCCGGCGTTTGCGCATGTGTCGGACGACCTGAGGACGCAGTATCTGCTGGGGTACTATGCGCCGAAGCGGGGGGCGGACAATTCTTACCGGACGATCAAGGTGCGGATGACGGACGCGGCGCTGCAGAGCTATGACCTTCGGTACAGGACTGGGTATTACGCGGACGCGCGGTAGGAACGTCTGTTTGCCGCGGACGTCGCCCGGGAGTTCGAATTGTAAAAACTTAACACCGATTCGCACCGATGACACCGATTTCAAGGCTTGTGGTGTACTTGTTTTAGTTCGGTCGAGGAGACGGTGGCATGGGGATGGTAAAGAAGTTTGATTTTGCGCATGTGGCCGAAGGGATTGCGCGGCAGGCTGGGGCGTTGCTGCGAGGGTTTTATGCGAAGGGCGTGGCTGCTGAGTACAAAGGCGATGTGGACCTGGTTACGGAAGCCGACAGGGCCAGTGAGCAATTGATTGTGGAGAAGCTGAAGGCGGCGTTTCCGACGCATGGGGTGTATGGCGAGGAAGGGACTCGGCCGGGTTGGAGAGCGAGTATCGGTGGTATGTCGATCCGCTGGATGGGACGACGAACTTTGCGCATGGATTTCCGGCGTTCTGCGTGATTCTGGGGCTGGAGCGGCGGGCGAAGGGGTTGGCGGCGGACGATGACGGGGAGATGGTGGCGGGGGTGATCTACGATCCGCTGCGGGACGAGATGTTTTCGGTGGAGCGGGGTAAAGGGGCTTGGCTGAACCAGAACAGGATTGCAGTGTCGAAGATCGCTACGGTGCAGGAGTCGCTGACCGCGACCGGGTTCCCGAGTCAGAAGCGGCATAACAGCCCGAATATCCATCTGTATCAGCAGATGACGTTGCGGTCGCATGGGGTGCGACGGGCGGGGAGTGCGGGGTTGGATCTTGCGTATGTGGCTTGTGGGCGGCTGGATGGGTTCTGGGAGTTCAACTTGAATCCCTGGGACACTTCGGCAGGGGTGTTGCTGGTGGAGGAGGCCGGCGGGACGGTGTCGCATTTCGACGGTGGGAGGTTCACGCTGGATAGCCGTGAGGTGCTGGCGACGAATGGGCTGATTCACGGGGAGATGGTGCATCTGTTTACGGAGATGTTCGCGGGACGCGGGTTGGAGGCGATTCCTACTCCGGCGGAGTTTGCGGCACGTAGGACGGCGGCAAAGTAAGTGCGGAAGCGGCGGACAGCGCGGGTGATGCTGTTCGACGAGGGCGGTGATATTTTGCTGGTCCGGTTTGTGGTGCCGAGGGAGGGTGGCGAGTTCGCCTTCTGGGCGCTGCCGGGTGGGGAGATTGAGGCTGGGGAGACCGAGGTCGAGGCGGCGGTGCGCGAGGTGAGGGAGGAGTTGGGGCTGGAGTTGGTGGTCTCAGGGCCGGTCTATCGGGACAGCAACCAGTTTCTTCACCAGGGGGAGATGCAGGACAACGTCGATTTTCTCTTCCGGGCCGAGTGTGGGCGCGAGGAGCCTCAGCTACTTGGAGTTACCGTCGATGAGCGGGAGATCATGAAAGAGATTCGCTGGTGGAGCGAGGCGGAGATCGAGGGTTCACGGGAGCGGATCTTTCCAGAGGGGCTGGCGGGGCGGATCGGGGAGCTACGGGGCAAGGCGCGGAGATCAAGGTCTAACTAGAGATTTTGGACAGGTGCAAACAGTTGAAAACCAGCAGGTCCCTCCACTTCCCCTTCGACGCGCTTCGCTTGCTCAGGGTCCGGTTGGGATGACACATCATGTAGGACAGACTTTAGACTCAGGAAACTAAAGAGGTCGCGGATGGTGAGGAATTGTGGTTGCGGTGGGGAGCGGTTGTGCTGCTAGAATCGAGACGAAAGCTTAGGAATAAGCAGCGGCGTAGATACGAGTAAGGGAGATTTTCGAGATGGCCTATGTGATTGCGGAACCGTGTATCGGGACGAAGGATTCAGCTTGCGTGGATGCCTGCCCGGTGGATTGTATCCATCCGAAGAAGGACGAGGGTGGGTATGGCGAGGCGGAACAGCTGTTCATCGATCCGGTAGAGTGCATCGATTGCGGCGCGTGTGTGCCGGTGTGTCCGGTATCGGCGATCTATGCCGGAGACGATCTGCCGGAGAAGTGGGCGGAGTACCAGACGAAGAATGCCACGCACTTTGGGCGTTAGGTCCATTTTTGGCTTCGGAGTTTTCGAGACGCGCGGCCTGATGGCTGCGCGTTTTGCTTTTGTGGAGAGATCGGAATGAAGAGCCTGGCCTCTGTGGAGGTGTTGTCGGAGACTAGAGCGAGGTTGCGGACGGTCAGGGTCAGCGACCATCCGCGCTGGGGGAAGATGACGGCGAAGCAGATGGTGCGGCACCTGGGCTGCGCTTATGAGGTCGCGCTTGGAAAGCGTGCGGCTGCGCCCGTCGAAGGATTGCCGCCGGTGCTGGTGAAGTGGGTGGCGCTGCGGTCTGGTCTGCGCTGGCCGAAGAACGTTTCGACGATGCCTGAGCTGAAACGGGCGATGGTGGGGCATTCGGACGACAAGTTTGATGAGCTGGTGTGTGAGGCGATCGAGGGGATGGAGAGGTTGGCGAGCGGGCCGCGGTTCGCGCCGTCGCACCCGATGTTCGGACCGATGTCGGCGGCGGACTGGATGCGCTGGGGGTATCTGCATGCGGCACCATCATCTGCGGCAGTTTGGCCGATGATTGAACGGGTTGGAGAGGCGATTGTTTTGCGGGTGTGGCCGTTCCATGAGGCGGACCTGCTGGTGAGCCTGTTTACGCGGGAGCAGGGACGGGTGAAGGGCGTGGCTCGGCATGCGATGCGGTCGCGGCGGCGGTTTGGCGGGGCGCTGGAGCCAATGACTTATGTTCGGGCCTCGTATGCGGAGAGGCCGAAGCAGGAGCTGGTGCGGCTGGATGCGTTTGAGATCCTGAGCTCTCCGCTTTCGAGGCCGGTGGACTATGCGCGGACGGCGGCGCTGCAGTTTCTGGCGGAGGTGGTGGAAGAGGCGCTGCCGGAGGGGGCGACGGAGGACGCGGTGTTTCGGCTGGTGCTGGCGGTGCTCGACGAGATGCAGGTGGGGAGGGTGTGGTTGCCGGTGACTTACTTTGCGCTGTGGATGAGCCGGTTGATGGGGTGGATGCCGGAGTTGGGGCATTGTGGGGTGTGTGGGTTGGGCCTGCGCGGAGGGACGGTGTGGTATTCGGCGACGAGTGACGGGGTGACCTGTGGGGACGATCGGCGTGCGGGGAGTGTGGCGTTGTCGGCGGCTTCGGTGGCGGACGCTCAGAGGATCTTTCGGGGGACGGTGAAGGGGCTGGCGGAGGAGGATTGGCCTAAGACGCGGGGGGCGGACCTGCGGCGGTTTGCGGTGGAGACGCTGGAGCGCCATCTGGAGCGGAGACTGGTGAGCGCGAGAGCGCTGGGGAGGGCGTAGATGGTGGTTGTCCTTTGCGATGCCACCCTACCGGCGATGAAGCCCTCGTAAAGGCTCGGCAACTCGACGGGACTGCTAAGCTTGCGGGCGAAGAGATTTCCAGTTTTGGTGGGCGAACGAGGTGCTGGATGCGATTTGTCTCGATGAGAGTGTTGCTTTGTGTGCAGATGGTGTTGGTTGCGAGGGGGCAGATGAAGGCGCAGGCGACGGTGCATTGGGTCGGTTCGTGGGCGGCTTCGCAGCAGGTGCCGGAGCCGCAGAATTCGCTTCATTCTGAGTTGTTGCGCGATGCTACGTTGCGGCAGATTGTGCATTTGACGGTGGGCGGCGGTCAGTTGCGGGTGCGGGTGTCAAATGCGTTTGGGACAGAGCCGTTGCATCTGACGGCGGTGCATGTGGCGCGGCCGGTGTCGGCGGCGAGTGGGGCGATTGACGCGGCCAGTGATGCGCCGGTGACGTTTAGTGGAGCGCGCGACGTGACGGTCCCGGCGGGGGCGGAGTATCTGTCGGACGCTGTGGCGTTTCCGGTGGCGGCGCTTTCCAATCTTGCGATTTCAATTCATTTCGACCAGCCACCGACGGGAGAGACGGGACATCCGGGTTCGCGGACGACGTCGTATTTGGTGCATGGCGATATGGTTTCGGCGGCGAGTTTGCCGGACGCGACGACGGTGGAGCATTGGTACCAGATTTCGGGGGTCGATGTGACTTCGCCTACGCAGGCTGGCTCAGTTGTGATTCTGGGCGATTCGATTACGGATGGGCATGGAGCGACGACGAACGGGAACGATCGCTGGCCGGACGTGCTGGCGGCGCGTATGCAGGGTGATAAGTCGACGCGGACCATGGGGCTGTTGAACGAGGGGATCGGGGGAAACCGGTTGCTGCTGGATGGGTTGGGGCCGAATGCACTGGCGCGGTTCGATCGCGATGTGTTGGCGCAGACTGGAGTTCGCGCGGTGATTGTGCTGGAGGGCGTGAATGATCTGGGGACGTTGACTCGCGATCATGACGTTTCGGCGGAGGAGCATCCGGTGCTCGTGAGGCGGATCGAAGCAGCGTATGGGCAGATGATTGAGCGGGCGCATGCACATGGCGTTCGCGTGATTGGAGCGACGATTCTGCCGTACGGCGGATCGACGTACTATCATCCGGGGCCGGAGAATGAGGCAGACCGGCAGGCGATCAATGCTTGGATTCGCGAGCCGAGGCATTTCGACGGCGTCGTGGACTTCGACGCGATGATGAGGGACCCAGCGCATCTGAATCTGATGTTGCCCTCTTATGACTCGGGGGATGGGCTGCATCCAGGGCCGGCTGGTTATAAGGCGATGGGGGAGGCGATTCCGCTGACACTCCTGACGCATTGAGAGTGTCAGCGGCTTGATTTGGCGAGACGCTTTAGTGGGGATGGTTCATGGCGTCGTTGAATTGCTTGAAGAAGGCGTCGTACTTTTCTTTGCCGTTGGCGGCGGCGAAGCGGAGGGGCTTGACGCGTTCGACGAGAATTTCTGTGGCGTTGGGTTGATTGTTGATGATTTCGATGGTCTCGGCGAGGTAGTCCTTGAGAGGCATGGCTCGGGGATCGGTGGCCTGTCCGGCCATGAGCTCGGTCTGGACGTAGGGAGGGGCGAGTTCGATCACTTCAACGTTGGTTGATTTGAGTTGGTAGCGGAGGGACTCGCTGTAGGAGTGGATGGCGGCCTTTGTGGCGCAGTAGGTGGGGGTGACGGCCATTGGAACGAAGGCAAGACCGGAGGAGACGGTCATGATGGTGGCGTGTGGCTGCTTGAGGAGGTGCGGAAGCAGCGCGGCGGTCAGGCGAATGGGGCCGAGGAGGTTGGTAGTGATGATGGCCTCGGCGTCGGCGAGGTCGGGGGCCTGAGAGAGGACGTTTTCGGGGCGCATGATGCCGGCGTTGTTGATGACGACGTTGAGCGCGGGGTAGTCAGCGGTGAGTTTTGCGGCGAAGGCGCGGATGCTTGCGGCGTCTTCAATGTTGAGGACGGCGGAGGCCATGCCGGGGTTGGCGGAGGTAGTCTCGTCGAGGGCCTGCTGGCGGCGACCGGCGATGATGACCTTGTTGCCGAGCTTGTGGAAGGCCTCTGCGAGGCCGCGGCCGATGCCGGAGCCGCCGCCGGTGATGAGGATGGTGTTTCCGGTGGTTTTCATGGTGGTAATTTCTCCTGAGATGATCGTAGGATGGTTTGTATCCTTTGGGAAGAAGGCACCTGAAATATCTATACTTACCCAAAGGAGAGTGAAAGAATTTATGAAGAAATCAGTGGGTGAGATTCGGAAGGCGAAGAACAAGTTGGCTCCGCGGGCGGTGACGGACCCGAAGGTGGAGTCGTTGGTCCGGGAGATCATCGAACGGGTGGCGGACAAGTGGACGATGCTGGTGCTGGAGGTACTCGAAGAGCATGGGGTGGTGCGGTTTACACGGCTGGGGGAGTTGGTAGGGGGCATCAGCCAGAAGATGCTTACCAAGACGGTGCGGCAGATGGAGCGGGACGGACTGGTAACGCGGACGGTGCATCCGGTGATTCCGCCGAGGGTGGAGTATCAGTTGACTGAGCTGGGGCGCGGTCTGGGTGAGGCGTTTTGTGGGGTTTGGATTTGGGTGGAGAGGCATGGGGAGGAGATTGCGCGGGCGCGGGAGGCGTTTGAGGGAGGTCGGCGAGCTGGGTAGGGACGCGCATGGTCGCCGCAGCTTGCGTTCTGGCATACTTTCGGGATGGCACGCTTCGGCGGTCTCGGGTCCTGCTGTCGCTCTATTGCGCGGGGTATGGGGTTCTTATTGTGCGCTCCGGGGCTCGCGGTTGGGTGGAACGGGGCAATGCTTGCAGCACAGGATGTGCCAGGACAACAGAACGAGCCGATCCATACGCTGCATGTTTATACGAACCTGATGCAGATACCGACGCTGGTGCTGGGGCCGAATCGCGAGCGGCTGGAGAAGCCGATTGCGGAGAGCAGATTTTCGGTCAGTATCGACAATGGGCCATGGTTTCGCGCGACGCATGTTCGCCGGGAGGGGGACGATCCGATTTCGCTTTCGATTCTGCTGGACGTGAGTGGGGATTCTTCTGCGTTGATGCCGAAGATCGCCGATGCGATCTCTGGCCTTGCGCCACTTTCCTTGCAGGCGCGGGACCGGCGTCTCGATCTACGTGTTGGACTGCTCGTTTAGCCAAACTTTGGAGGACGCACCGGCTGAACAGCACGACCTGAAGCGAGCTGTGGACTCTGCGCTCCAAGTGTGGAGCTATCGCAGACAGAAGAAGCACGAGAGTGATTGCAAGCTATCCTCGCGGTTATGGGACGCTTTGACGTCCATTATCGTGGACCCGGTTTATCACCTTCCGGGGCGCCGAGTGGTTCTGGCTATAACGGACGGGAGTGACAAGGGCAGTACGAGTACATGGAACTATGTGAGAGCCCTTGCCCAATCTGCGGGGGTGGCGATCTTCGGTGTGGTTGACGTGCCACCTCAACTTACAGGTTCCTGGAACAGGAGCCGTGAAGATCCTTTTAACTCGGTATGCCAACTGAGCGGAGGGACGATTTTTCTGACGAACGAGAGAGATGTAGCGGAAACGCTAAAGAGATTTACTCAAACAGTTCGCGAACGATATATTGTGGAGTTTCCGCGACCGCTCAACACGACACCAGGCGAACATGGGATAACGGTGAAGATCGCGAAGAGCGAGGACGACTTTGTCAGGTCGGCGGGTATTTCTGTGCCAATGCCGGATCCGGCGGTGCTGGCCGATCCAACGACGGTCCTTCGGACCCCGACTCGGACGCCGGAGTTGGGCACGCGCAAGGTCATGACCAAACCACAGTGAGTGTGGGGACGCAGCCGGCCACATTCTGTCATACTTTCCGGATGGCTGGCTTCGGCGGTCTCGGGCCCTGGTGTGGGTCTGTGGTTCGGGGTGAGAGGCTTTTGTTGTTTTGTGTGGGATTGGTTGCCTTATGGGGCGGAGCGGCGCTCGCCGCACAGGACGCGGCAACTCCGACACTGCATGTTTATGCGAACCTGATTCAGATTCCGGTGGTTGTACTGAGCCCTTTGCGGACGCCACTTGCTCCAATCGCTCCCAGCAGGTTCTCGATCAGCCTCGATTCGGGACCGCAGTTTCGGGCAACGCATGTCCGCCGGAAGGGGACGATCCGATTTCACTTTCGATACTGCTGGACGCCAGGGGGTCCCAGGACGATTTGCTGCCGAAGATCGATGCCGCGATCGCAGACCTTGCTCCGCTCTCGCTTCAGGCGCGGGACCATGTGCTCGATTTATGCGTTGGATTGTTCTCTTATCGAGACCATGAAGGACGCTTCGGCGGAGCAGGCGGGCCTGAAGCGAGCGGTAGATTCGGCGTTGCAAACGTGGAGGTATTTCAAGCAGAACAAGCGCAGACAGGATTGCAAATCGAACCTGCACCTTTGGGACGCTTTGACATTCATCATCCAGGGTCTTCATCGTCTTCCGGGCCGGCGCGTGATACTGGCGATAACGGACGGGGACGACAAAGGCAGTAGACATACGTGGAACGAGGTGAGGGCCTATGCCACTTCCGAAGGAGTGGCGGTTTTTGGGGTGATGTACGTTCCTTTTTTGGGCAGGTTTCAGACCACGAGCTACGAAGACGCCTTCAACTCAGTGTGCGAATTGAGCGGGGGAATGATATTTCCGTCCAACGGTTTGGATTTGGCGGAGACTCTGAAGCGGTTTGTGAAGACGGTCCGCGAACGCTATATCGTCGAGTTTCCGCGCCCGTATCACTCGACCCCGGGGCAACATGTTCTTGTAGTCACGATCGATAAGATGGACGCGTTCATTCGACCGGCGGGGATCTCTGTGCCGATTGCGGACCCGGCCTTGCTGGCCGATCCATCGACGGTGCCGGCAGACCCGTCGCGGACGCCGGTGGAAGGGAATCGCCGGGTGCTGCCTACACCACACTGACGGCGGAGGTTGGCTCGGACGGTTCTTTGTCGGTACCGCTTCAGGGTCGACAGAGGCGTGGGTGCGCCTAGCGGTTAGAATCGAGGGATTGCCGGACATTGAAGAGAGAGATATGAGTGGATTGGTTTCTGGGGAGAAGAAGCGGGCGCTAACGTTTCAGGAGCTGTTGTTTACGCTGCAGAGGTTCTGGGCGAGCCGCGGGTGCGTGTTGCAACAGCCGTATGACGTTGAGGTGGGGGCGGGGACGATGTCACCGGATACGTTCTTGCGTGTGCTGGGCCTGAAGCCGGTGAGGATCGCTTATGCACAGCCTTCGCGCAGGCCGGCGGACGGGCGGTACGGGGAGAACCCTAACCGGCTGTTTCGGCATACTCAGTTGCAGGTGGTCTTGAAGCCGCCACCCGTGAATATCCAAGAGATGTATCTCGAGTCGCTGGTGGCGATTGGGATTGACCTGAAGGAACACGACATTAAATTTGAAGAGGACAACTGGGAGTGGCCGGTTGGCGGCGCGTGGGGCGTTGGGTGGCAGGTGATGCTGGATGGGTTGGAGATTACGCAGTTCACTTATTTTCAGCAGTGCGGGGGGATGGACCTCGATCCGATCAGCGGTGAGATTACGTATGGGCTGGAGCGGATCGCGGGATTTTTGCAGGACGTTGATTCGATCTATGACATTGTTTGGGCGGTGGAACCCGATACTGACCGCAAGGTGACGTATGGCGAGATGCGGCTGGCGGAGGAGGAGCAGTTTTCGGCATACAGCTTCGACTATGCGGACGTGGGGTCATTGTGGAAACACCTTGAACTTTATGAGGCGGAGTGTTTGGCGCTGCTCGACAAGGCGAAGAGGTTCGATACGATGGATGGGCTTACGCTAAAGCGGTTTCCAGTGCTTGGGGCATATGAGCTGGCGCTGAAGTGCTCGCATGTTTTCAATCTGCTGGATGCGCGTGGGGCGATTTCGGTGACGGAGCGAGTGGGTGTGATGGCACGGATACGGACGCTAGTGGTGGGGGTCGCGAAGGCCTATGCGGCGCAGGGCGAGGCGTTGCAAAGTCTGGAGATTGAGACAGCGGCGGGTTGAGAGATGGCCCCCGGATGGTTTAGCGAATTTGCAGGTCAGCGAGTTGGTAATTAGAGAGTAAGGAACAGCGATGGCAGATTTTTTGTTTGAGATTGGGTTGGAGGAGGTTCCGGCGCGGATGATTGCGGGAGCGCAGGCGGAGCTCGAACAGCGCGTGGTTAAGATGCTGGAGCGCGAGCGGCTGGTGCAGTCGGGCGCGGTGACGAAGAGCTTTGCTACGCCGCGGCGGTTGGCGGTTTGGGTGAAGGATGTTGCCGCGCGGCAGGAGGACCTGGCAGAGGAGCTGGTGGGACCCTCGGTGAAGGTGGCTTATAAGGACGGTGTGGCGACGCCGGCGGCGGTAGCGTTTGCGAAGAAGGCCGGGGTCTCTCTAGAGGGGTTGAAGACGATTACGAACGCCAAGGGAGAGTATCTGGCTGCGACTGCGGTGAAGGCGGGAAGATCGGCTGCCGAGGTCATTTCTTCTGAGTTGCCGAAGGAATTGGCGGGGATCTATTGGGCGAAGAACATGTACTGGCGGCCGGGAAAGCCGGAGCGGTTTGTGAGACCGGTGCGGTGGATGGTCGCTCTGCTGGGGAATGATGTTGTGCCGGTCAGCTTTGGCGGACATGAGGCGGGGGCGGTGACGTATGGGCATCGGGTGTTGTTTGGGGACGCGCCGATTGCTTTTGGGGCGCCAAGTGAGTATGAGGACGCACTGCTGTCGGGATTTGTGATT
Organism: uncultured Acidobacteriaceae bacterium; assembly: GCA_963774835.1. GTDB lineage: Bacteria > Acidobacteriota > Terriglobia > Terriglobales > Acidobacteriaceae > Edaphobacter. The sequence continues at coordinate 130,591 of CAVZGS010000005.1, read as the reverse complement.
GCAGATGTTGAGGTGCGACGGCAGAGGATCCGGAAGGCGTTGGATAAGGTGACGCGGACCGTCGATGGTTTGCGGTGGCGGGAAGACCATGGGTTGGTAGATAAGCTGACGCAGTTGACGGAGTGGCCTTCGGTGGTGATGGGCGGGTTTGAGCCGGAGTATCTGGCGCTGCCTGAGGAGGTGCCTGGTGACGGTGATGCGGGACCATCAGAGCTACTTCGCAGTAGAGGACAGGGACGGGAAGCTGGCACCATATTTTCTGGCGGTGTTGAATACCGAGACGGACGCAGCGGGTGAGGCCGTGATTCGGCATGGGAACGAACGGGTACTACGGGCGCGGTTCAATGATGCGAGGTTTTTCTGGGAGTTCGATCAGCGAGTGCCGCTGGTGGAGCGGGTGAAGCTGCTGGAGAACGTGACGTTTCAGAAGGAGCCTGGGGAGTTATGCCGCAAAGAGCGTCCGGGTGCGCGAACTCTGCCACCGATTGGCAGACCTGGCTACCGGACGCGGGTTTGTAGTGGACCACAATTCACTACTCGACGCCGCAACGTTGGCCAAGACCGATCTTACTTCGGAGCTGGTGAAGGAGTTCACCGAGCTTCAGGGTGAGGTCGGAGGTCTGTACGCCAAAGCGCAAGGGCTGAGTGAGAAGACGGCGGACGCGATCTATGACCATTACCGGCCCGAGTCGATGGAGGCCCCAATCGCTCGCACCTCCGAGGGCCAACTGCTGGCCATCGCAGACAAGGCCGACACGATCGCGGGGATGTTTCGATGGGGCCTTGAACCTACAGGGTCGAAGTGACCCGTTTGCATTGCGCAGGGCCGCGAACGGTGTTGTGAAGACGTTGGCGGAGAGTGCGGTTCCGCTCTTACTCAGCGAGATTTCGAAGGCCGCCGAATGTTTCGACGGCAAGATGGTCGCATTCTTTGGGGAGCGGCTGGAGTTCTATCTGCGGGAGGCGAAGGGGCAAGCTTACGACGTTGTAACGGCCGTGTTGGCAGCGGGCAGCGACGATGTTCGCGACGCGGTGGCGCGAGCGGAGGCGGTGACTGCGGTCCGTGGTTCGGAGGATTTTGCTGCAGTGTCTGCGGCGTTCAAGCGGATGAAGAACATTCTGGCGCAGGCGAAAGAGAAGGGGACCGCAGCGGCCTCGAGCGTGGATGCTGCACTGCTGACGGAGCCGACAGAGAAGGCGTTGGCGGAACGGTCGCGGAGTTGGCTGGGAGAGTGAAGGCGTTCGGCTCAGAGAAAAATTACAAGGCGGCATTGGAGCAGATCGCAACGCTGCGACCGCAGGTGGACGCGTTCTTTGACGGTGTAATGGTGATGGCGCCGGATGCGGCCGTGCGGGCCAACCGATTGGCACTGCTGGAGAAGGTGCTGGGGGACTTCTCCGGTATTGCAGACTTCTCGGAGATTGTGGTGGCGGGGTAAGAAGGCATACCCCATGGGCTAAAGCACCATCTTGCGGGGTTCGAGAGTGCCAAGGCTAAAGCCTTGGCCTACCTGGAAGTAAAGCTACGATTCCTGGACGCAATGCCCCGATTCGTCTTAGGCCACCTAGTGGGTGAGCATCATTGCGGCGACCATGAAGAGGAAGACGGCGAAGAGTGAACCGAGGGGAACCACTACGCCTTCGTATAGAGCGCTCCAGCGTCCCTCGGGAAGGCCGTCTTCGGCTCGGAAGTTGGATTGGTAGATTGAAACTTCATCGTTATGTTGGGTGTATTCCATGTTCGTTTCCTGAATGACTCTCGTGTATTCGACGTGCGCGAGAGAGAGATGAGGCAGAGCTTGCCTGTTTTTTTTGCATTGAGTCGATTCATTCGCGCCTAGATTGCGAATGGAAGCTCCTGGCGGCAATCATCCATGATGGAAATTGCTGTCTGCAAGAGCCATGTGGCGGATGGTATATGCCGTGACAACGGTGGTGAATGCAACTTTTGGGTCATGCTTCTGCCTGCGAGGGGTTCAGAACTGCAGTTGCACCAAGTCGGCGTGAAGAAGGTGTTGTCGACGATGTAGCGTTCGTGGTTCTCGCCTTCAATGATCCAGTCGCCGGGATAGGCCCTGCGCTGTCCGGAGTCGGTGTGGATGAGGGTGGGGTGGAGGCATTGGGTGGCGTTGACCAGAAGGGGCCGGCGGGTACGAAACGTGTTCATGAAAACTTCTCTCCTGACGGCACTGTTCCGCCGCCGAAGAGTATTTCAACACTACATCTGTAAGAAAGGCGTAATAGTTTTCGTAGAAGTTCGTAAAGGTCCTGGGCCCTTAGCTTGCTGTGCTTGCGGGCGAGGAAGGGCCGCTTTTGTAGCTAGCGTATTGCTATTTTTTCGGTGATTAGTTGACGCGCTGGAGGCGGTCGATGAGCTTCTGGGCGAGGGGTTCACCGGATTCGGTCCAGAGTAGGCGGCTGCTGATGCCGCAGTTTTTTTCGACGGAGAGGGTGAAGGCCAGGAGCATCTCGACATTTTGTTGGATGTGTTTGGTGGCGGCGGCGTCGAGTTCTTCGTCTTCGAGGGTTTCGGCGAGCCATGGAGTGTCGAGGCCGAAGTCGATGCGGATGTGGCCGTTCTGTTCGAAGCTGGCGTCGTCGAACTGTGGGCCGAAGCCGATGATGCGGACGGTGGAGGGCTTGAGCTTCCAGGCGGTGTCGAGGCGAACGGACTCGAAGTCAGGGTAAATGTCGATGCCGGTGTCGCCGGGTTGTGCGTCGACAGTTTCGGGCAACCAGAGCTTCCAGCGCATCTCGAACTCGTAGGCAGTGTCGTCATGAAGTTGCTCGGTCGCTTCGGCGACGGCGTTTTCGATGATGGAGGCCGAGGTGTCTTCGGATCGGTCGTCGTTGACGTAGATGCGTTGGTACGTGGGGGCTTCGGTGAAGCTGATCGGGTAGGCAGAGGCGGCGGCGACGCGAGTGTCTTTGCTGATGAGGGCGAACTGACGCATGACCGAGACGAGGGTCGCGGGGAGGGTGTCGAAGCGGAAGTTGGGGAACCAGAGGCTTAGGTAGAGCTGATCGGCCATAGGGACAGTTTAGTCCTGCTGGGCGTGCGGCGGCTGGATGAACCGCTGTCGGTGAGAAGATAGAGAGGGATGAACGTTTCGGTAGAGCGGCTGCGGGTCTGGTTGCTGGTGGGTGCGGGCCTGCTGGTGATAGTGGTCGCTGCCTTTCTGGGGTATGCGCATTACCGGGCGCACCGGTTTCTGACGAACCTGCCGCAGAAACTGGGGGTGGACATTCGGCGGGAGACCAATAACTTCACGTATTCGCAATCGGTCGCGGGGAGGACAGTCTATACGATCCATGCGGCCAAGGCGGTGGAGCGGTCGGATCGCAAGATGACGCTGCATGATGTGGGGATCGTGCTGTATGGGCGGAAGCAGGACAGGGCCGACCGGATCTATGGGAATGAGTTTGAGTATGACCAGACGGCCGGGGTGGTGCGTGCTGTCGGTGAGGTGCATATCGACCTACAGGCGCCAGAGGCCGCGGACGCGAACGCGAAGATGGACTATGCGGCGGGAAAGTGACCTGAAGGGGGCCAAGGCTGGGGCGGGCGGCACTGGGAGCGCGGCAGGGGAGAATGAGAGCAAAGACGAGCGGCTGATCCATGTGACGACAAGCGGGCTGGTGTTCCTGCAAAAGCTGGGTATGGCGGCGACGGACAATGACATTGAGTTTGCTTCGGGTGGGGTGACGGGGCACGCCGTTGGGGCGGACTACAACTCGGACACGGGCGTGGTCGTGCTGCATTCGGCGGTGAGGGTGAATGGACTCCAGCATGACCGGCCTGTGGTGCTGACGGCGTCGCATGCAGTGCTTGACCGTCCTGGGCAGACGATGGTGCTGTTGCAGGCCAAGTATGTATCAGTGGGTGGGCAGGCAGGCGGCGCTGAGGGGCAGACGGCGCAGGCGCAGCATGTGGTGGTGCATTTGAGGAAGGATGGATCGGCGGAGCGGGTGGAGGGGGAAGGGGAGGTGACGCTGACCAATGGAGCCGGCGGAAGCTTAGTTGCTCCGCGAGGCGAGATGGTGTTGAATGCGCAGAACCAGCCGCAGTCGGCGGTGATGACGGGTGGAGTGAGGTATGGGTCGGATGATCCGCTGCGGCAGGCGCAGGGTGAGGCGGCGGAGGGGCGGGCGACGTTCGATAAGAAGGGGCATCCGGAGCACGTGGTGATGAGCGGGTCAGTGCATATGAAGGAACGAGTACGGTCTTCGGATGCGGCTAGCGAGCCTTGGAACGAGCGGGAGTTGAATGCGGGCACCGTGGAGTTGGCGTTGGGGATCGATCCAGCGGGGAAGACTCTGTTGCATGACGCGAAGGCCATCGGGGACGCCCGGTTAAAGGTGCCTGAATGCGGCTGCAAAGGACGGCCCGACCAGTAGTGCCATCGCAGCGGACGTTTTGACGGCGCATTTTGTTCGGGTGGGCGACGCGGACCACATTTCAGAGGTGCATGGGGACGGGCATACAGGGTTGCGGAAGGTGAGTGCGACAGGTGTGGTGAATACGAGTTCGGCGGATTCGCTGGTGGCGCATTTCCGGCCAGTGACGGCCGGTGCTGGGCGCGGGGCCGGCGTGGCGAGCAAGGGTCGACAAGGGAAGACCGATGGGCCTGGTGGTCAGGGAGAGGACGAGGTTTCCGATGCGAGCGAGCAGGGACATGTGGTGATGACCGATTTGCCGGTGCGGAAGCCGGGGGAGACGACTGCTCCGGCAGAGGAGCGGGTGACGGCGGAACGGGCCATTTACGATGGCGAGCTGGAGCGGACGACTCTTACGGGCAATGTGCAATTGAGCGATGGGACGAGCGTGTTGTGGGCCGACAGGGTAGTGACAGAACAGCAGACGGGAGACGCTACGGCGGACGGGTCGGTGAAGGCGAGTTATGGGCAGACTGGGAGTGCAGATGAGCCGGCGCACGTATTGGCCTCCAGGGCAGAGCTGAAGCATGATTCGCAGATCGCCACCTTTCACGGAGTGGCGGGCAGGCCGGCCCGGCTGTGGCAGGGGGCTTCGCAGGTGGACGCGCCCGTGCTTGTGTTTGAGCAGAAACAGAAGCGGCTGCTGGCGCATGGGGAGGGTACTGGGTCGCCAATGGTGGTGCATACGGTACTGGTAAGTGGTGGTACGTCTGGGTCGGCCACGAAAGCAGAGGTCGCAAAGCCCAGGTCTTCGGCAGGGAAGGTGTCGGCAGAGGGTGCGAAGGCGGACGTGGTTCGCGTGGCGAGCCGGGAGTTGGTTTACTCGGACGAGGCGAGGAAGGCGGAGTTCACCGGTGGAGTCGAGGTGGAGAGCCGGGACGGCAGCATGCGGGCGCAGCAGGTCGTGGTCTATCTGCAGTCGACGCAAAAGGACGCGGTGGGGAAGGCGCAGTTAAATGGTGGGAAAGGGAACGTGTCGCCTGCGGCTGGCGGGATTGGATCGATTGGCGGCAGCGTGGAGCGAATGGTGGCGACGGGGCATATTGATTTGCAGCAGCCAGGGCGGCGTGCGACTGGGGAGCAGTTGGTATATACCGCAAGCGATGGGACGTATGTTTTGACGGGGACGACGGCGGCGTTGCCGAAGGTGACGGACGACCAGCGGGGCACCGTTACAGGTACGTCCCTGCGATTCCATTCGGGCGATGACAACGTCGTGGTTTCTAATGGGGGAGAGAGTGGCGCGGGACAGAGAGTGCGCACGGAGACGCGGGTGAAGAACAAGCAATGAAGACGCTATCGACGGAGGAGATTGGCAAGTCTTACGGTGGACGCCAGGTGGTGAAGGGAGTCAGCCTGCAGATTGAGCAGGGCGAAGTGGTGGGGCTGCTGGGACCGAACGGCGCGGGGAAGACGACAAGTTTCTACATGATCGTGGGCCTGGTGCGGCCGGATTCCGGGCGGGTGTTGGCGGATGGACACGATATCAGCCGGCTGCCGATGTATTTGCGCGCGAGAAACTATGGCATCAGCTATCTTCCGCAGGAGCCTTCGGTATTTCGCAAGCTGACGGTACAGGACAATATCCTGGCGGTGCTGGAGGCGCAGCAGTTGAGCTGGGAGAGCCGGCGTATGCGGACGGAGAGGCTGATTGAACAGCTGAACCTGGGGCATGTCCGCAAGACGCGGGGGTATGCGCTGAGCGGAGGGGAACGCAGGCGGGTGGAGATTGCCCGTTGTCTGGCCATCGAACCGGCATTTATTCTGCTGGACGAGCCGTTTTCAGGGATCGACCCGATTGCAGTGCTGGACCTTCAGGAGATCATCTTCGGGCTGAAGAGGAGCGGGATCGGTGTGCTGATTACGGACCATAATGTCCGGGAGACGTTGTCGGTGACCGACCGTGCATACATCATTACGGAAGGCAAGATTTTTGCAACGGGGACGCCAGGAGAGCTGGGGCGCAATCCTGAGGTCCGCCGGATCTACCTAGGAGAGAACTTTTCGATGGATTGAGAGCCTAAATGCCTGCAACTTTTGTTGTAAGGCTACGTTGCTATAGGTGGAGTTCGTCCAGCCATTGCCACGGTTAGACTTACAGCCAGAATGAGCTAGAGGCGTGTAGACTGTGGCCATGCCAAAAGATGGTGCTCGATGTGCAGACGATTGCACAGTAGATACCATAGGCAAGACAATCGCCAAACGGCACATCTACACAAAAGAAGAACCAACGGGTCAAAGAGGTTAAACGTGCTGCTGCAACCGAAGCTGAACTTGAAGGTCTCACAACGGCAGGTGTTAACGCCTGGTCTGGTGCAGATGGTCAGCGTGCTGGCGCTGAACAAGCTCGAGCTGAAGGAGATGATCAACACCGAGATGGTGGAGAATCCGGTGCTGGAGGAGTTGGAGGAGTCGGCGGTCTCGCTTGAGGAGAGGGCCGGGCTCGAAGGGGACCGGGAGCGTTCGGCGGAGGAGGTGGCGGCCGAGAGCGAGAGGGTGGAGAAGGGCCCATTCGATGAGATCGATTTCGGGAGCTATTTTCAGGACTATCTTGATCCCGGCTTTCGCACGGCGTCGAACTTTGAAGAGTATGACAAGCCTTCGTTTGAGAATTTTCTGTCTCAGCCGAGTACGTTGAGCGACCATCTGGCGTGGCAGTTGGGCTCGTTGTCGTTGAGTCCGGAGGTCGAGACGGCGACGGAGCTGGTGGTGGGAAATCTGAACGAGGACGGCTATCTGACCGCGAGCGATGAGGAGTTGGTCGAAGCGCTGCTGCAGTCCCGAGGGCCGGAGCGACCAGAGCCGATTCCATTTGAACGAGGAAACAAAGGCCGGCTGGGGCATCTGTGGGACAAGGCCGAGAAATGTGAGACTGGATCTGACACACCGCAGGACGAGGCGCTGGAGATAGCTGCGGCGGCGGACGAGGACGTTGCGTTCCTGCTTGCTGCAGTTCGTGAGGCGCGGGCGTTGGTCAATTTTCTTGACCCTGTTGGCGTAGGGGCACGCGACCTGCGGGAGTGCCTGCTGATTCAGATTTGCGCACAGCAGGGCGAAGCGGCGATCGTGCTGCGGCGTCGCCAGATGACTCCTGTTCATGCCACTGCAACGAACGGAGCAGCTGAGGACGGGGAATATGGTGGGGCGGAGCCTGTTGCCACCGAGAGCGGCGGTGAGCGTGCTGACATCTTCGGCATTGCGACGCACATCGTGACAAATTGCCTGTCGTTGCTGCAGAAGAAGGACATGCGCGAGCTGACCCGGAGCTGTGGGCGTACGGCGGACGAAGTGAATGCGGCAGTGGAGTTTATCCGCACGCTGGATCCCAGGCCAGGGCAGCGCTACAACCATAGCGAAACACGGCTGATAGAGCCGGACGTTGCGTTTGTGAAGCGCGATGACGTCTACATCGTGGTGATGAACGAAGAGGACATGCCCACGCTGCGGTTGAACCAGGGTTATCGCAGGATGCTGCAGCAGAAACAGACAGAGAAGGACGTCAAGGAGTATGTGAAGGAGCGGTACAAATCGGCGATCCAGCTGCTGCGGAACATCGAACAGAGGAAGAACACCATTGTGCGGACGTGCGAGGTGATTGTGCGGCGGCAGACGGAGTTTCTGGAGCATGGCGTCAACGCGCTGAAGCCGATGATGATCAAAGAGGTAGCCGAGGAGATCGGGGTGCATCCTTCAACCGTGAGCCGTGCAGTGGCGAACAAGTATGTGCATACCTCGCAGGGGGTGTTTGAGCTGCGCTTTTTCTTCTCCGAAGGAGTGAATGGGCCGGAGGGCGGGGACCTGCCGCTGGTACTGCTGAAGCGCAAGGTGAAGAAGCTGATTGAAGAAGAGGACGAACGGAAGCCGCTGACGGACGATCAGCTCGCGGCCGAGCTCCAGCGGCAGGGAATCCAGGTCACCCGAAGAACGGTGGCGAAGTATCGGGAAGATATGCAGATTCCAAGTACGCACCAACGTCGTGTACGCTAATCGTCTGCGATAGATTGCATTCGATTCGCAGTGACGAGGTGAGCGTATGGACGTGGAGTACACCGGCAGACAAACAACCATCACAAAAAAGCTGAAACTGCAGGCTGAAGCGGGACTTGCACGGATCGTGAAGATCGCAGGCAACTCGGGCAGCGTGCATGTGATTCTATCCACGGACAAGTACCGGCAGATCGCGGACGCTTACGGTGCAGACCAGGCACCAGAAGCTTGTGGCGCGCTGCGAGGCGACTGAGATGGAGATCGCGCTGCGCGACGCGCTGGTGAAGATCGAACAGCAGGCGATCCGGCATAAGAAGAAGTTTGGGACGATCAAGCGACACCCGAAGGCCGATGTGAAAGGCGCGAAGCCGGAGGTGGCATCGAATGGGACACGGAAGGCGAATGTCGCGGTGAAGGTGGCGACGAAGAGCAGCGCCGGGCGCAAGGCAGTGCCGATGCTGGTGCACTCCTTTCCCTCACATTCGCCGCTGTCGGAGCCGCATGTTGTGCGCTCGACCGAAGGGATCGCGCTGCGGCCTATGTCGCTGGAAGAGGCGGTGAAGGAAGCCGCCTTTCGTGATCGCGACGTTTTTGTGTTTCGCGACCACGGCGGACAGGCGATGGTGTTGCATCGCAAACGTGACGGAAAGATGGAACTGATCGAGGTCCCCTAGGTCGGGGTGCTAGGATTTCTAGCATGTCGAGCAAGAGAGTCATGAAGCGGTCGAAGAAGGCGGGCAGGAAGAGAGAGAAGAAGAAATCGACCGTTCGCGTTCCGGAGTATCGTGGCGAGCTGGTTATTCTGACTGGGCTTTCAGGGTCGGGGAAGCTTTCTGCGCTGAAGGCGTTTGAGGACCTCGGGTATTACTCGGTCGACAATCTGCCGCTGGAGCTGGTGCCGCGATTTGCGGACCTGGTGAGGCAGTCGGCGGAGATCGAACGGGCCGCGCTGGTCGTCGATGTGCGCGAGGGGATGCGTCTGGACGAGTTTCCGGCGATCCTGAAGGACGTCCGCAAGGTACTGCCAACGCGAGTGGTATTTCTGGAGGCGAGTGAAGAGGCGCTGATTCAGCGCTTCTCGGAGACACGGCGGCCGCATCCGATGGGGCGGAACGATACGGTGTTGAAGTCGATCCGTGCAGAACGCAAGCGGCTGGATCCGATCCGCAATGTCGCCGACATTGTGCTGGATACGACGAAGTTCAATGTGCATGATCTTCGAGCGCGCATCAACTCACAGTTTGAGCGAGATGAGAGCGATCAAAGTTTGATGATCTCTTCCAATAGTTTTGGGTTTAAGAACGGAGTGCCGGCCGAGGCCGACCTGGTGTTTGACGTGCGCTTTCTGCCGAATCCACACTTCGTTCCAGAGTTTCGCAAGCTGACGGGGAAAGACCCTAAGGTGGCCAAGTATGTTCGTCAATTTCCGCAGACGAAGGAGTTTCTGGACAAGACGACGGACATGCTGAAGTTTCTTTTGCCTCATTACATCACGGAGGGCAAGAGCTATCTGACTGTGGCGTTTGGATGTACGGGAGGACAGCATCGCTCGGTTTTTATTGCAGAAGAGATGAAGAAGCGGCTGGCGCATGAGGGCTACCGGGTGAAGACTGCACATCGGGACATGCCGAAATAGATGTGCGCGAACAGTCTGCGTGCAAAATGTGTGAGCGCAATAGAATGGTGAGAGGCTCGACGCGATGATGATCGGGAGAGTGACGGCTTGAGACGCATCTGGCGATTGCTGCTTTATGTTCGACCATATGCGCTGTACTCTCTGGCGTCGGTCGTGCTTATGGCCGTCGTGGGCGCGATGGCGGCGTTCCGCATCCTCCTGGTAAAGCCGATCTTCGATAATGTGTTGAGTCCGGAGGCACCGCCGGGATTGGTGCTTGTTTTCCGGATTCCGCATACGGACCAGTGTCATCAATCTGCAGCGACTTGTGCCCAGCTACTTTCATAACGCATGGACAGTGGTGGCGGTAGCGCTGGTCGGATCGGCATTGCTGAAGTCGATCTGCGATTATTTCGGCACATATCTGGTAAACCGCGCTGGCTTCGGCATGATAACGGACCTGCGGAACGACTTGTACGACGCTGTTCTGCGGCGCTCAGTGGCTTTTTTTCAAAAGCATACGACGGGGACGCTGCTGTCGACACTGATCAACGATATCGAGAAGGTGCAGTTCGCGATGTCGACCGTTCTGAGCGATTTTCTGCAGCAGTTTTTTACGTTGATCTTCACGGCCATCGCGGTGGTGATTGTCGGCGGTAAGCTGGCATGGGTGCTGCTGCTGTTCTTGCCGGTAGTGGTCCTTTCGGCACGGCGCATTGGGCGAGGCGTGCGAGTGACGACGCGCAAGGGCCAGGACAAACTGGCGGAGATCCAGAACATTCTGCACGAAACGATTACGGGTAATCGCATCGTGAAGGCGTTCGGCATGGAACTGTGGGAGATGAACCGGCTTTCGGCGGGCGGCGCGAAGATTGTTCGACGCGAATCTAAAGTCGGTAAAGGTGCAGGCGATCAGTTCGCCGTTGATGGACCTTATTGCTTCAGTCGCGATTGCGCTGCTGCTGTATCTGGGGCGAATCAGTATTCAGCATCAACAGATGACAGCGGGATCGTTTATCACCTTCCTGATTGCTGTGTTTACGCTCTATGACCCGGTGCGAAAGTTTGCTGCGTTTTATAACAGCTTTCAGCAAGCGCTGGGCGCCAGCGAAGACATCTTCAAATTTATGGATGACGTGGACGACGTTCAGGAGAAGAAGCGGGCCTTTGCCCTGAAGGGGTTCAGGGAAGGGATTCGATTTGAGAACGTGGGTTTTGCGTATGAGAGCGACGGCGAGACGAAACAGGTGCTGCATGACATCAATCTGACTGTGCAGCCGGGTGAGGTGATTGCGCTTGTCGGGCCGAGTGGGGCCGGGAAGTCGTCGATGGTAAATTTGATTCCGCGGTTTTTCGATGTGAACGAAGGAAGGATCCTGATCGACGGCCATGATCTGCGGGACGTGACGATCGCTTCGCTGCGGGAGCAGATCGGGAAGGTTACGCAGGAGACGGTGTTGTTCAACGACACGGTGCGGAACAACATTGCGTATGGCCAGCCGGACGTTCCGATGAACAAGGTGGAGGAGGCCGCGCGGATGGCGCTCGCGCATGACTTTATCCTCAACATGCCAGAGGGGTACAACACAAAGATTGGCGAGAAGGGGCCCCGCCTGAGCGGTGGAGAGCGGCAGAGGCTTGCGATTGCACGGGCGATCCTGAAGAACGCGCCGATCCTGATTCTGGACGAGGCGACATCAGCGCTGGACATGGAGAGCGAGCTCTATGTGCAGGCGGCGTTGGCCAACCTTATGCGAGGACGGACCGTGTTTGTTATTGCGCATCGACTTTCGACGGTGCGGCGGGCCACTCGGATCGCTGTGATTGAGGGTGGGCAGATTAGCGAGATCGGAACGCATGAAGAGTTGATGCAGCATTCGGGGACCTATCAGCGGCTTTACAACATGCAGTTCAGTGGAGATGACGCAGGGCCTGCCGGGCCTGGGGAGGTTGCGTTGACGGTAGATCTGGAGGGGATTGCGTGAGCGAGGTCTACTCGATGACTGGATATGCCAGTCTGCGCGGGTCAGTGAGGGACAGTGTCGCCTTTACGTTGGCGATGAAGAGTGTGAACCACCGTTTTCTGGACCTCAATCTTCGGTTGCCCTCGTATTGCGATGGCCTGGAGGTGCAGATGCGGAGGACGTTGAAGGAGCGTCTGCGGCGGGGGCATGTTGAGGTGACGCTGCAACTCGAGCGCAGGGCGACAGCTGAGATCCAATTGAATGCTGGTTTGCTGAGCGCTTATATGCAGGCTTATCGGGAGGCTTCGGAGGCGAATGGTCTGGCGTATGAGCCGGACCTGAATGCGATGTTGCGCATCCCCGGCATGATGACTGCGGAGAGCAGTGTCGGCGCGGAGGACTTGGCGGGACTTGATGCGGCTGTGCTCGCGCAGATTGGGCCGCTGGTGGAGAAGCTGAATGAGGTCCGGGCGCAGGAAGGGGCTTCGCTGGCTGCGGAGCTGAAGGCTTCGATGGTGCGGCTGCGAGGGTTTGCGGAGGAGATGGCGGGGCTGAGGAACGGAGTGCGGGAAGCACAGTTTGAGAGGCTGCGGAGCCGATTGGTCGAGTTGACCGAGGGCGCCGCGGTGAGTGAGGAGCGGTTGCTTACCGAGGCCGCTGTGCTGGCAGAGAAGAGCGATATTGAGGAGGAGATCGTTCGGCTGCGGACGCATGTGGAGCGCTTTGTGGCGATGCTCGATGAAGGTGGAGAGGTCGGCAAGCGGTTGGACTTTCTGCTGCAGGAGTTGAATCGCGAGGCAAACACGATGCTGTCGAAGACCAGTGGAGCTTCGGGTGAGAACAGCCTGCGGATTACGGAGCTTGGCCTAGAGATGAAGGCGGAGATCGAGCGGTCTCGTGAGACAGGTCCAGAACCTGGAGTAGCGCGAATGCGATTGTTACACTGACATCAGTGATGACATTTTCAGGTGATTGAGGCGCATGGCAGGCATACTTTTTATTATTTCGGCGCCGTCGGGTTCGGGGAAGTCTACGCTGGTGAGCCAGCTGCGGACGCTGGTGGAAGGGTTGGATTTTTCGATTTCGTATACGACGCGGGCGCCACGGGGGTCCGAGGAGGACGGGCGCGAGTATCACTTTACGACGCGGACGGAGTTTGAGCGGATGATTGCCGCGGGGGACTTTCTGGAGTGGGCGGAGGTCTTCGGCAACTACTATGGGACGGCGGTCTCGGCGCTGGATCATGCGAAGAAGGCGGAGAAGGACGCTGCTGCTGGACATTGATGTGCAAGGCGCGGTGCAGGTGATGAAGAAGCTGCCGCAAGCCGTGTCGATCTTCATCATGCCGCCGAGCCCGGAGATTCTGGAGATGCGATTGCGTCACCGGACCGTTGCAGAGGAGGTGGCCTCCAAGGCAGCGGTGCCCGAAGACGTGATTCAGCAACGACTAGCCGAGGCACGGCGCGAGTTGAAGCAGATGAAGGATTACAAGTATGCTTTGGTAAACGATGTTCTGGAGCAGGCCGTGACGGAGCTACGCGCGATCGTGTTATGCGAGCGCGGAGTGAGAAATGGCGTTCAGGCGCTTGCTTCGAGCTGTAGGACTGACGCTGCTTCGCTGAAGCTGAAGGCGGCAATGAATACGTTTGAGAGATAAGGACGACTTATCCACTACGAATTGTCTAGAGGTATTGGCTGGGCTGAGATATAAATTCAGACTATGGGGGTGAATTGCATGACGATCGACAATGCTTTCCACAATAAGTACAGTTTGGTTAAGGGTGCGGCACGCAGGGCACGGCAGTTGCAGTCGGGGGCCTCTCCGCTGATCGTCGCCAAGTCGATGAAGGCCTGCCGCGTGGCACAGGACGAGATCAAGCAGGGGCATGTGAAGTTTGTTTTGCCGGAGCGCGTGGTGGAACCTGTGCTCGATCTTCCGCTGCACTAAATCTTCCGCTTCGACCACATCTCCCATTGCACTGGTGGGTAGGGATACCATAGAGCCATGGCAGGAGAGGCTGAGCAGCAGCTGCGGGCTTATGTGGAGTACCTTCGGGACATTGGCGTCCATGACTTTTATCGTCAGGGTGGGCCGGTGATTGCCGAGGTGAGTGAAGCGCCGCCGGTGCCGATTGCGGCAACTGCGGCGGTTGAGGAGTTAGAGGCGCCTCCTGTTTCAGGTAGACCTGCCTTTCTGGAGCCTCCGATTGCGAAGCTGGTGAGTTTCGATGATCTTGCGCCTTTGCCCGAGGTGCGTGTTACCCCTGCGCAAAAGGCCGAGGCGCTGATTGCGATCAAGGAAGAGATTGGCGACTGTACGCGATGCCCGCTGGCGTATGCGGGGCGGCGTACGATCGTGTTCGGTGATGGCGATGCCAATGCGCGGTTGATGTTTGTCGGCGAGGGGCCGGGGGCAGATGAAGATACCTCGGGCGTTCCGTTCGTCGGCAAGGCGGGGCAGCTGCTGAACAACATGATCCAGGCGATGGGGCTGAAGCGCGAGGAGGTCTACATCGCAAATATCGTGAAATGCAGGCCACCCGCGAACCGCGTTCCGGAGCCGGTGGAGGCGAATACATGCGACCAGTTTCTATTGCAGCAGATCGATGTGGTGCAACCGCAGGTGGTGGTCGCGCTGGGATCTACGGCGGCGATGTATCTGCTGGGCGTAAAGCAATCGCTTAGCTCGCTTCGGGGCAGGTGGCATACCTGTCGTGGAGCGAAGTTGGCGGTGACGTATCATCCGGCGTTTCTTCTGCGTGATCCCCGGCAGAAGGCCGAGGCGTGGAAGGAGCTGCAGATGGTGATGGCCGAGATGGGGTTGAAGGCACCGGCCAAAAAAATGTAGGGGCCCTCCTTTATATGGATACTCCCCCGTTGCCCGCATGTAATCTACTTAGATTCAAAAATATACGGTGGTAATAATAATTGACTGACTGGATGGTGTCTTCGCCGTGTGACAGGGCTGCTTGCTTAAGCGCAACGACGTGGCAGGCCAGTGTCGCTAGTTTGGTCAGTACGCATAGCGCAATAAACCATTTTCAATCGACCCTCTTCGGAGGGTCACTTTTTTATAAGCGTATTATCTGGAGCAATGGTAAATCCCGCCTGTCAGCGGGGTCGGTCTGTGCCACTCCAGTGCCACGTGGATCTTGTTGATTTCTCGCTGGTTTAGGTTGCTTTTGGACTTAACATGCGGTTTTTGGGCAGAAAACAGCGAAAGAAAAATGCATAGGCCCCCAGAAGACAGGCGAACCACACGATTCGGAAGGCCTACCCTTGACCTTTGTAGGATGAGCGGTAGGTAATTCTCTCTCGTCCGGCCAGTAAAATGCATTTATGGAGATCAAGCGCGTTGGTTCGCAGCCCTCAGGCAAGGGCCCGGCAGACTGGTTTACCGGTGCTGTGCGTATTGACCCGCTCTTTCAAGCACCGGATCCGGCGCTTGTTGCTGGCGCCAGCGTCACATTTGAACCAGGAGCGCGTACAGCCTGGCACACGCATCCCCTTGGACAGACTTTAATTGTCACGGCAGGCTGCGGGTGGGCCCAGCGGGAGGGTGGAGCGATCGAGGAGATCCACCCCGGCGATGTGGTCTGGTTCGCTCCCGGTGAGAAGCATTGGCATGGTGCCACGCCGACCACGGGGATGACTCATATCGCGGTTCAGGAACGACTAGACGGCAAGGTCGTGGACTGGATGGAGCACGTCACAGACGAACAATACCAACGTTGAATCTTTTGCAGCCCTTTGTCGAGCTGGCATGATGCCCATGTTCTCTCAGCGTCGGGCGGCGTCGAAGGGCAGGAAGAGCGTGAAGACGGTGCCGCTGTGGCCTTCGCACTGGCTGGTGCGGACCTTCAGCGCGCCGTTGTGGCGTTCTGCGATCTCCTGGCTGACCCAGAGGCCAAGACCGGTGCCGCCGATTCCCTTGGTGGTAAAGAAAGGTTGAAAGATCTTCGGCATGACCCTCTGGATCCATGCCAGCGCCGGTGTCGGCAATGGTGAGCACGAGCCCCTTGCGGCCGGTAGGCCAGTGGGTCGCTTTGCGGCATCGCAGCAACAGCCGTCCTCCGTTAGGCATGGCATCGATGGCATTGCCGACGAGGTTATTGAGCACCTGACGAATATCGCCTTCGAAACAGACAATTGGGAGCTCTGCGCGGTACTGCATCTCTACCTTGATGCCTGCGTTCCTGAGCTTTCCTTCGTAAATGCCGAGCACGGAGGAGATGAGTTCAGAGCAGCCTACTGCCTGCGGGTTTGAGGGTTGCTTGTGGAAGCGCAGTGTCTGGTTCGCGATGATTGAGACGCGACGAATCTCCTGGTCGGCGGCGTCCAGAAATCTCTTGGCGTCGGCGTCAACGGCATATTGCCCCGCAAGATAGATGAGGTTCATGACGGATTCGAGGGGGTTGTTGATCTCGTGGGCGATCGACGAGGCAAGCCTGCCGACGGCGGCGAGCTTTTCACTCTGAATGAGCGCGGCTTCCGCTTGTTTCAGTTCGATAATTTCGCGTCCTTCGGGGACGAGAAAGATTACATTGCCATTCGGATCACGGACAGGAGTGAGCGAAAAGTCGAACGGGATGGTTTCGCCAGATGGACGAACGAGAGCGATCTCCTGGCGGATGAACTCTCCTGCTGCGGCGTGCGCGATGGCCTGGCGCGCGATGTCAGGCGCTCCCGGCGTGTTTGCAAACCAAGGGGAGTCGGAGAAGTTCATGCCAATTACCTCCTCGCGGGTGTTGCCGGCGAACTCGAGAGAGGCACGGTTGCAGTCGATGATTGTCCCGCTGGGTGTAAGAAGGCCAATGTACTCGAGGCTGGCGCTGTAGACGGCGTTGAGCCAAGCGCTGCGCTCGCGAAGAGCTTCCTCTGTATTCTTGCGGTCTGTTATGTCGATGGTGACGCCCGGGAAGCGTGCGGGTGCGCCATCGGATCCGAAGCTGCAACGGCCTGCGGCTGAGACCCAGCGGACGGAGCCGTCTGACTGGTTGAGGCGATATTCGGAGTTGAACTCCTCGCCGGTGCGCAGGGCCCGCTCGATGGCGCGCTCCACTCGCCCCCTGTCGTCAGGATGCATGTTTCGCATGAACTCGCCGATGGTCACTCCTGTTGCTGCCTTTTCCGGCGCGACGCCGTACAGGCGGGCGAAGCCTTCATCGGCGTAGACGAGGTCTTTGTTGACGTCCCAGTCCCAGGTGCCTATGCCGTTGGCGGCTTCGAGTGCGAGGCGGAACCGCTCTTCGCTGGCGGCGGTGCGGGCCTCGCTCTCGCGGAGTCTGCGGTTGGCGATGGACCTCGTCGGTGACGTCGTGGCAGACGATGAGGATGCCGTCGATTGTGCCCTCGGAGCCGTAGATGGGGCTGTAGCTGTAGCTGCCCAGTAGATGTCCTGAAGGCGCCCGTTGCGAATTACGGGGACGAGGACCTCTTTCATGTAGACGGTCTCGCCGGTCGCGAGGACGGCGTCCCACTGGGGGCCGATGAGGTGCCAGGCCTCCTTCCAGCAGTCGCGTGCGGACTGGCCGAGGGCCCGGGGATGCTTCTCGGCCATGAGGGGGCGATAGCCGTCGTTGTAGAACTGGACCATCTCCGGGCCCCAGAAGATGACCGTGGGGAACTGGCAGGAGAGCATGATGTTGACCGAACAGAGGAGCGCGTCGGACCAGGTGTCGATGGGGCCCAGGGGCGTGGAGGCCCAGTCGTGCGCGCGGGTAAGGTCTCGCCATCGCTCCTGTGCCGCTGACCTGCCTTCGGGAGCGCGATGAGTGACCCGTCCCCCTGACTGGGGATGGCGACGAAGTTTTGGTAGCGGACATCGTTCCTAAGAATGGCTGAATGTGCGGGCGTTGGCAAATTGGGCTGGGAAGGTGGCTTCGGCTGCTGGTCAGTTGGCTGAGGCGCCTTGCGGTGGGACGATGCGGACGGTGTTGGCTCGGCAGGAGCGGATGGGGCCGCAGGCGACGGGTTGGAGGGTCTTGCTCATGCAGACTTCGATTGCGGTGAGGTAGTTGTTGCCGCAGCTGAGGGCGAAGCTGTCGGGAGGGAAGGACGGGTTGGCCCTGGTGAAGAGGCCGATGATCTCGCGGGGCGGCATGGAGATCTGGTGGTCGAGGGAGGTCAGTTCGGCTGGGATGGATACCGCGCGGACGGCCTGGCGCGCCGCCGTGAAGAAGGCTTCAGGGGACAGGCCGGAGCAGGTGCCGTGGGTCTGCCACTCGTGACGGAGCAGTCCGGCGTCGGGGTAAAGGTCGCTGAAGTTGGAGGGGTCTCGTGGGCCGGGGGCATTGGAGCAGTGCTGGGGGAATGGGCCAGTGGTGTTCTGGGGCCATAGGCCGTGGAGGACGAAGGTGGGGTGCTGGGCACACTCAGTGGCGTTGGGGTGCGAGTAGCAGAACTCGGGAGACCAGGAGAGATTGAGGAGGTAGAAGTCGAAGGGCTGCGTGGAGGTGGGTTCGAGGGCAAGCGCGGCGGGGCGGGGGCGAGGAACGGGTTCGGGCGTGGGCTTGGGGTTCGGGTTACAGGCAGAGAGCGGAAGAAGAAGGCCGAGGAGGACGGAGATCGTTCTCTTCTTCATGGTGGGAGCATATCAGGGCCGTTGGTGAGTCGGCGCGAAAGGGCCGGCTGGAGATTTTCCACGAATTGGCTGTCTCAGCCTTTTGATGGATGTTCCAATTCAGAAGCTCGGGCTAAGATGTTTTGATTGTTTGGGCCGGCTGCGCTCTTAACCGTAGTTGGGAGGAGGAGGGGCCGGTAGCGATGCGCGGGGCCGTCTGCTGCCTGATAAAACTTCTGCTCCGGAGGCCGCAAAATGACTGATGTAAGTCGCAAGCTCATTGTCGCAACATTTATTGCTCTTACCAGTTTCGCGATGGCTGCCAGTCCTGGCAGTGACATCACGGTTTCAGGCTGGGTCATCGACTCGGCGTGTGCCTATACAAAGGGTCTGGATAAACCAATCGGTCCGGCTTGCGCGAAGGCCTGCGCAAAGAACGGTTCGCCTCTGGTGATCCTTCGCGACGACGGCACTATCTTTCTGCCCATTGATGCAAATACGCCCTCCGCCTCCCAGAACGCCAAGTTGATGCCCTTTGCGGGTGAACGGGTCACAGTCACTGGAAAAGACTACGTTCGCAATGGGTCGCATGCTTTGGTGATCGACAAAATCTCCAAATAACTTTGGAACTAGTTTGCTTTGCGCCGACTCTCTCGGGGTGTATTGCAGAGCCGCGTGTTGCGGGAGAGGTTAAGCTGGAAGGATGGCTTTGTTTTGCGATGTTGCTCTGCCGGTGCCTCTGGACCAGACGTTTACCTATGCGGTGAATGGTGTCGTCCCTGTGGTGGGTGCCCGGGTGCTGGTGCCGTTCAGCGGGCAGAGGCTGATGGGGGTGGTGGTGCGGGTGCATCAGGACGCGCCCGCGGATGATTTTGAGATCAAGCCGGTACAGCAGGTGTTGGATGACGCTGCGGTGTTGCCGGATGAGTTGATGGAGCTGGCGCGGTGGATCGCGCAGTACTATGTTGCGCCGCTGGGAGAGGTGCTTCGGGGGATGTTGCCGTTGGCGGCAGAGGTGAAGCGGCATTTTTCTTACCGGATCGCGGAGGCCGGGCGGCGGGTGTTGTACGAGGGCGCGGCGAAGGGGTCTTCGCGGCGGTCGAAGCTGAGCGCGGAGGAGCAGAACCGCGAGTATGCGGTGTTGAACTATCTGGAGGGTGGAGAACAGGCGAAGATGTCGGCGCTGCGGTCGGCTACGGGGGCAAATAAAAGCTTGTTGGAGGGGATGGTCCGGAAGAAGTGGCTTGTGCGCGAAGCGGTGGCTGAGGAACGCGATGCGCGAAGGATGGAGAAGGTGGCGGTGCTGGTCGCTGACGCCAGGCTGCCGAAGCTGAACGATAATCAGACGGCGATCCTCGCAGAGCTCGCGGCTGTGGGCGGGCGTTTGCGGGTGCGAGACCTGCAGCTGAGTTTGACGCGGATTGGGGTGCCCTGTCTCGACAATCGGCACGCTCGTGAAGCGTGGGCTGGTGAGCGTTGAAGAGGTCGCCGAGGAGTTTCATTTGGGAGGCGTGTCGGCGCAGGGGAAAAAGCATGCGCATGAACATGATTTGAACGAGGCGCAGATGGAAGCGCTGGGGACAATTGCGGCCGCGATGGATAAGGGTGGGTTCAGGCCGCATCTGTTGTATGGGATTACCGGCTCGGGGAAGACTACGGTCTATTTTGCTGCAATGCAGCGGGCGTTGGATGCAGGCAAGTCGGCGCTGCTGCTGGTGCCAGAGATTGGGTTGACACCGGCAATGGCGGGGCAGATGGTGGCGGCGTTTGCTGGCGAGGTGGCGTTACTGCATTCGCAACTGACTCCGGATGAGCGGGCTGAGCAGTGGCACAGGATCCGGCGGGGAGAGGCGAGGATCGTGGTGGGGACGCGGTCTGCGGTGTTTGCGCCGATGGTTGATTTGGGACTGATCATCGTGGATGAAGAGCATGACTCGAGCTACAAGCAGGAGGAGACGCCGCGATATCACGGGCGCGACGTTGCGGTGATGCGCGCGAAGCTGAATGATGCGGTGGTGGTGCTGGGGTCGGCGACGCCGTCGCTGGAGAGCTGGTCGAACGCGGAGAAGGGCCGATACACGCTCGTGGAGTTGCGCGAAAGCGCGTGATGGAGCGGCCGCTGCCTGTGGTGGAGCTGGTGGACATGCGGGCGGAGTTTCGCGAGACGGGGCAGGAGCAGATTTTTTCGCGAAGGCTGGTTGAAGAGACGCAGGCCACGCTCGACCGTGGGGAGCAGGTGATTCTTCTGCTCAATCGGCGTGGGTATTCGTCGGTCGTGATGTGCCGGAGTTGCGGAGAGAAGATTGAGTGCGAGAACTGCTCGATCTCGATGACCTATCACAAGAGGGTGAATGAGAACGATGCGATCGCGCAGCCGGGGCAGAGGCTGGAGTGCCACTATTGCGGATCGCGGCGGGCAGTGCCGAAGGTCTGTCCGAAGTGCGAGAGCGAACATCTTTATTTTCTGGGGGCAGGGTCGCAGCAGGGCGAGGAGAGATTGCAGGAGCTGTTTCCAGCGGCGCGGATTGGCCGGATGGATCGCGATACGGTGCGCGGGCGGAGTGACATGGAGCGGCTGCTGGCTCGTCTGCATGGCGGCGAGATCAATCTGCTAGTGGGTACGCAGATGATCGCCAAGGGGCACGATATTCATGGCGTGACGCTGGTCGGGGTGGTTGGGGCGGACTTTCAACTGGGGCTGCCGGACTTTCGTGCGGCGGAGCGGGTCTTTCAGCTGCTGACGCAGGTGTCGGGACGGGCCGGACGGGGTGAGTTGCCAGGAAAGGTGCTGGTGCAGACGTATCATCCGGACCATTACGCGATCCAGTTTGCGGCGAAGCATGATTATCCGGGGTTTGTGGCGAAGGAGATGCAGTACCGGCGATGGATGCACTATCCGCCGTTCGCGGTGCTGGCGAATGTTGTGATTCAAAGCGAGAAGCTAGAGGAGGCTACAGCCTGGGCGGGGACGCTGGGGCGTTGGTTTCAGCAGGCGCGGCTGGACAAGGTGCGGGTGCTGGGGCCGGCTGCCGCGCCGATCGTGAGGCTCAAGCGAATCTATCGCTACCATTTTGTGCTGAAAGCGGAGAAGAGGCAGGCGCTGGGGGCGACGCTGCGGGCGATGCTCGCCTACGCAGAGACACAGGGCATTGCACGACGTAACCTTGTGGTTGACGTGGACGCAGTTCATTTGATGTGAGACGGCGACGGCCAACTAGTCCGGAATGAGACTCGAACTAATTTGGAGACTAGTCCAGGAGATGAAGTTCCTTGCCCGGCTTGAAGCGAACTGCCTTGCCTGGAGCAATGGTGACTTCAGCACCTGTTCTGGGGTTGCGGCCAATGCCGGTTTTACGCGGCTTGACGGTGAAGACGCCGAAGCCTCGCAACTCGATGCGGTCGCCCGCGATGAGGGTCTGCTTCATGCTGTCGAATATGGCGTCAACCGCAGATTCTGCTTTGGTTCGTGGCAGTCCGGTACGCTCAACAACCCTTTGTATAAGATCCTGCTTAATCATCTGGGCCGCCGTCCTTGGGCTGTAATTTTTAGAAAAATGGTATTGACCGGGTTTAGTAACGTGATGGTAGAAAGTCGGAGCGAGATTGTCAACGATAGAACACTGCCGTAAGATGAAGAATCTAATGAGGCAAGAGTATGGGGTTTCCGGTCGCCCTTAAATCTACACCCTTCTGCCCAAATTGGAGACGTGAAATGCAATTTGAAGAGAAAAGAGACCAGAGTGGCCATTAAAAGCGACCGTTGGATCCGCCGGCAGGCGATGGACCACGGGATGATTTCCCCTTTCAGCGAAAAACAGGTTCGGGAGGGCGTTATCTCCTATGGACTTTCCTCCTACGGGTACGACCTGCGGGTTTCCGACGAGTTCAAGATATTTACGAACGTCAACAGTGCCATTATTGACCCTAAAGCCTTCGATGAGCGATCGTTCGTAACGGTTGTGGCGGATAGCGTGATTGTTCCTCCCAACTCGTTTGCGCTGGCGCGGTCGATCGAATATTTCAAGATCCCACGCGATGTGCTGACAATATGTGTCGGTAAGTCCACCTATGCGCGGTGCGGCATTATTGTGAACGTGACGCCGTTCGAGCCGGAGTGGGAGGGGTTTGTGACGCTGGAGATCTCGAACACGACTCCGCTGCCTGCGCGCATTTATGCGAATGAAGGGCTTTGCCAGATACTGTTCTTCCAGTCTGACGAGATGTGCGAGATCAGCTATGCCGACCGCAAGGGCAAGTACCAGAACCAGCAGGGAATCGTTCTGCCGAAGCTGTAGCGACGGCGCGGGTAGCGATTCCCCGAATCGCAAGAGCGGCCTACTAATGCATGACGCTGAGTGAAGAGGCTGGCAGGCGATGAATGAGCAAGAGTCTAGAGGACCCCTGAAGCTGGGTCTGGTGGCGACGGATCCGTTGCGGATCCTCGGGTTGCAGACCATCTTTGCCGAAGACGGCGTGAAGGGCCAGCCGGTGGAGATCGTGCCTCTGTCGGTGCCGGGGGCATTGGACGCGTCTGGAGTGTCGCTGATCCTGATCGATGCGGCTTGCACGGAACACATCTTCGAGTTGCTGGCTGCGTTTCGACGGGCGCGTCCGCATCTGCGGTTGATCGTGCTGGGGCTCGAGGAAGACCACGAGTACATCCAGCGGATCATCGGGGCCGGAGCGAAGGGGTACCTGGCGCATACGGCGAAGGGGAGCGAGGTGCGGCTGGCGATCGAGATCGTTGAAGACGGTTCGGCGTGGGCGCCACGAAAGGTGCTGGCCCATTTGCTGGAGCTGTCCTCTGCGGAGGAGATGCGGGCGGGTACGGAGAGCGAACCGAGGTTTACCAAGCGCGAGGCGCAGGTGCTGAAGTTGTTGGTCGAAGGGCATCCGAACCGGGTCATCGCGGAAGAGCTTGGCATCGACCTGGCTACGGTGAAGAAGCATGTGGGCACGCTGATGCGGAAGGTGGGAGTGAAAAACCGAATTGCGCTCTCGGTGCAGGCCGTGAATCGGAACCTGCTTTCGAAGTGATTTTTGTGATGGGAAAAGATGTTGGTCGCATGAATATGTGTTGGGAAGATCTATTAACTCTTTCAGTTAACAATAAGCGCTCAATGGTCTACCTACCTTCGTACCGTTGTGGGGCCGGGTAATGTCAGGCAGATTAGTACCCAGCAACACAGACCTGGGAGAGGGGTTGTAGAGAGAGCGTCGGGTGATACCGACACTATCTCTACAACCCCCATTTTTTTTGATTTGAGGGTGGTGTGGGCCAGGTCGTTGTCGAGTAAGGTACAACCCGTTCCGCCGTTCGCTCATCTCATATATTGTTGGAAATAGGCCGCTTTGTGGGCCGCTTTCCAAGAGGATTCGATCTCAGAAGCGAAAGGTGTAACGCACAATGATGAAGAAGCTATCAGCAGTTTTGTGTGGATTGGCCCTGGCGGCCATCTCCGTGACTGCGCAGGCGGCACAGGACGACAAGACCAAGATTGCAGAGCGGATGACTGCGGCAAGCCTGGTGATTGAGGAGGTCATGGCGACGCCGGACAAGTCCATACCGGGCGGGATTCTTGCCGGCGCCTCATGTGTTGTTGTAATTCCCGGTTACAAGAAGGGCGCATTTGTGGTCGGCGCGCAGTATGGGCAGGGAGTTGCTACCTGCCGCACCGAGAGCGGCAAGTGGAGTGCGCCGGTATGTGTCCAACTGGCAGGCGGCAGTTTTGGGTTTCAGGCAGGCGGACAGGAGACGGACCTGGTGCTGATCGCAATGAACCAGAACGGGCTGCAGGCGATGCTGAAGAACAAGGTCAAGCTCGGCGCGGACGCTGCTGCTGCGGCCGGCCCTGTCGGACGTAACGCCCAGGCGGGAACGGACTGGAAGCTGAATGCCGAGTTCCTCAGCTACTCGCGGAGCAAGGGTCTGTTTGCCGGCATTGACCTGGATGGGACGGTGTTGTCTCAGAACCAGACTAATACTCGCACGCTGTATGGGGCGGACATCCCTTTCAAGACGATTCTCGACGGGAACCAGGTAACTCCTGAGGACGCTCGTCCGTTTGTGCGGACTGTGGCGAAATATTTTGTGGTCGCGAAGAACCAGTAAGTGAAAGCGGTTGATGTGATTGGAGGGGCGGCCTAACGGTCGCCCCTCTTTGTTTTTGCTGCGCGGGTGGACGAAATCGGTAGACTAGAGACTTGAACGAAGATGCACAGAAAACGTTGCCGAGGGCCAAGGTCAGCGTCCGTGAAACTGCGGAGTTTACCGTGGTCTGGGTCTTCGTTTATGGTTTGCGGCTGCTTCCGCGGGGCTTGGCGCGGGCGATTGGGGCGGTGATTGGGGCCGTTGCCTATCGGGTGTTGGGGCGACTGCGGCGGGTAGGGCTGCGCAATCTGAAGATGGCGTTTCCGGAGATGACGGCGAAGGAGCGGGAGGCGATCCTGCGGTCGGAGTATCGCAACCTGGGACTATTGATGGCGGAGTTCTGCCAGATGCAGGACTACACTTCAGCTTCGGCGAGCCGGTTTATCCGCTATGAGGGTCTGGAGAACTATTTGCAGGCCCGGGAGCGAGGGAAGGGCGTGCTGGTGCTGACGGGGCATCTCGGAGCGTGGGAGCTGTCCAGCTTCTACCACTCGCTGATGGGGATGCCGATGGGGATGGTGATTCGGCGGTTGGATAATCCGCTGGTGGACGAGTTTGTGAACCGGATCCGCTGCCTGAGAGGGAACCGTGTGATCCATAAGGACGATTTTGCGCGAGGGTTGATCGCCTCGATGCGGGCGGGCGAGACAGTGGGGATTCTCATGGACACGAACATGACTCCGCCGCAGGGGGTGTTTGTGCCGTTCTTTGGGGTGCAGGCATGTACGGCGTCGGGGATGGCGAGGATTGCGGCGAAGACCGGTGCGGCGGTGTTGCCGGGGTTTCTGCTGTGGGAGGAGAGCGAGCGGAGATACGTGCTTCACTTTGGCGAGGAATTGGAGGTAGTCCATACTGGGGACGCGGAGCAGGACGCGCTCGTCAATACAGCGACGTTTACCGCGGCGATTGAAGGGTATGTGCGGCGGTATCCGGAGCAGTGGCTCTGGGTACACCGGCGGTGGAAGACTCGGCCTGCCAGCGAAGAGGGGATCTACTGATGGCCCAAGGGAAGACCAGCATGAGTAGGGTCGCCGACTGGATCGGCGTGAGTGCGCCGCTGCTCGATGTGGAGATCACGGAGGTCTCGAACATTGATGGCGCGGGCGCGAGTTCAGTTGTTTTTGCGATGGACAAGGAGACGCTGACGAAGGCGCTGGAGTCAAAGGCCGGGGCGATTCTAGCGAACAGGAATTTGGAAGCCGCGGAATTGCCGCTCGATCCGCGGGTGCTGTGGGTGGGGGACGCGCGCTATGCGTTTGCAGTGGTCGGGTGGCGGCTGAAAGGGCGTGGATTTGAAGCGGGTGTGCATGCTTCGGCGGTGGTTGGCGCAAGTGTGACGGTTGGGGTGGGAAGCAGGGTCGGGCCGGGGGTGGTGCTCGAGGACGGCGTGGTGGTGGGGGACGATTGCAACCTGATGGCTCGCGTGGTCGTGCATGCTGGGACTGTGCTCGGAGACCGCGTCGTGGTGCAGGCCGGGGCGATACTGGGATCGACGGGATTCGGGTATGCGCGGAGCAGGGAGACGGGGGAGTATCTGATCTTTCCGCAACAGGGGCGGCTGGTGATTGAGGACGATGTTGAGATTGGAGCGAATACGACGATCGATCGCGGGGCGCTGGGGGAGACGCGGATCGGGCGGGGAACGAAGATCGATAATCTGGTGCATATCGGGCATAACTGCGTGATCGGGAAGCATGTGGTGATTGCGGCGCAGACAGGGATCTCGGGGTCGAGTGTGGTGGAAGACGGGGCGATTCTGGGTGGTCAGGTGGGGATTGGGGAGCACGCTACGGTGGGAGCCGGTGTCATCTTGGGGGGTGGCGCAGGGGTGTTGAGCGGGAAGAAGATGCGTGGCCCGGGTGAGGTCTTTTGGGGAGGCCGGCGCGGCCTTTGAAGGAGTATCTGCGAGACCTGGCTCGGCTGAAGCGCGGTTGAAGCAACCGTTGGATCTCACGCGGTTATGGTGGGCGCATCAGGTCGTGCGAAAAAGCGGCCGTTCGTCACACTCTGCGCGACTGCTCTAGAATTTCGATAGCAGTTGATCTGCGGTGAACAATGGCGATTGTTGTGGTCGGCGGGCACACTAGAAATATCGGGAAGACAAGCGTTGTGGCCGGGTTGATTGCAGCGATGCCGGAGATGCGCTGGACGGCGTTCAAGGTGACGCAGTTTGGGCACGGGATGTGTTCCGCAAATGGGGAGCCTTGCGACTGCGAGACGGCAGAGCATACGGTCGCGGTGAGTGAGGAGCGCGTAGGTGGAGACAGTACGACGGATTCGGGGCGATATCTGGCGGCGGGGGCGGTAAGGTCGTTCTGGGTTAGGACCGGCAGGGAGACCTGTCGGAGGCGATGCCGCGAATTCGCAAGGAGATTGCGCAGGCCGAGAATGTGGTGATGGAGTCGAACAGTATCTTGCGGTTCTTGCGGCCGGACATTTATTTGAGCGTGCTGGATCCGCAGACGGCGGACTTCAAGGAGTCGGCGAAGTATTTTCTTGATCGAGCCGACGCGGTGCTAGTGGCCGAGGGTGAACTGGGGCGGCCAGAATGGAGGGGCGTTTCGCTGAAGCTGGTGGAGGGAACGCCGGTGCTGGCGATGCGGCCTCCGGTTTATGTCACCGATGAGGTGGTGGAATTTGTACGGCAGCGCCTGCGTGCCGGCGCGGTCGTGTGACGATGGGCTTGCGATAAACCAGGCGCTAGATCGATTGGACCGGAAGAAGCGTGATGTCATCAACAAGGCCGACCTCTTTTTGAACGAAGGGTTCGGCATACCGGACACCCGCGAGCAACCCGTAGTGTCGCGCTTCAGAGAAAGTGCGTTCGCGAATCTCTTCTTCGGGCACGAAGAGTTTGCTGCCCTGAGGTTGAGAGGCGTATTGCGATCGATATGCAAGAAGAGATTGGAGGCGCTGTTCGATGAAGGGCGTGATGTCGACGACGAAGGTCGGGCGGACGTCGGCGTAGAGGCTCGCGTAGAGAATTTTGAAGGGTCGATACGGCGGGTTGGATTCGCCGGGAGTTTCGACCTTCGCCAGGCCGCTTACGAAACAGGCCTCGTAGCCCAGGGTGGCGGAGGTGTAGTGGTCGGGGTGGCGCCCCTGCCAGTAAGGGAGAATGACAACGCGAGGGCGCAGACGGCGGAGGACTGTTGCGATCTTGAGCCGATTTTCGTAGGTGTTCTGGACGTTGCCGTCGGGAAGATCGAGGGCTTCGCGGTGGGCGACGTTGAGGATGCGTGCCGCGTCGGCGGCCTCAGCCGCGCGGTCGGCAGCGGTGCCGCGAGTACCGGATTCGCCTTGGGTGAGGTCGAGGATGCCGGTCTGCCAGCCGCGGGCGTGCATCGCGAGGAGAGTGCCGCCGCAGGTCTGTTCGACGTCGTCGCGGTGAGCGGCGATTGCGAGGATATCAACCGTGCAGGGAATAGGGAGTAGGGAGTAGGGAGTAGAAGGCTCGCTTGCCATTAGAGTTTTGCCAGAAGGGAGTTCAGCATTTTGGAGACCTCGTTTGAGAGGCTATCGGCTTCAGTCAAAAGAGCGGGACTGCCATAGCCTAATTCAGTTGCCAGGTAAAGTTGTGTCTGCAATTCGAGATTTGACCCTCGCACCATGGCCAGAAACTGCCTGTAATTCGCCTTTGGATCCGCGACCATATCCTTCGGCTATGTTGCTTGCCACCGCGAGACTCCGGCACGGCGGATCTGACTCGTCAGGCCAAATAACTCCTCTTTGGGAAAGCCGGCCGTAACGCGATAAATGGTGAGCGTCATTTCGATAGCGCGTTGCCAGACCTTGAGATCGCGGTAGGACTCAACCATGCGTCTTCTATTCCCTATTCCCTACTCCCTATTCCCTGCTTTTTAGTTGTCGGCGTCGGTGACTGCGTCCATGTAGGCGACGTCGAGGGCAGTGCCCTGGACGATGACGTTCTTGTTGTCGATCTCAGAGCCGTCCACCGTGCTGAAGACGTGGGCCTGGCCGCCGTATGCGGTGTAGACCTTGTTGAAGCCCTCGACCCAGCAGAGGCCAGTGAGGTCGCCGTAGTAGTACTGGTTCTGGTTGGTGTTGGGGTAGGGAACGACGGCGGTGGCGGAGCCCTGGGTGACGAAGGGGACGATGGACACGGTGAGAGTGCCGAGGTTGAAGCTGGTGAGACAGTTGTAGTTTGCTGCCTGGGTGGTGACGCCGAGAGCTGCCTGATGGGCCCGCTCGCCGGTGGCGCACAACTGGGAGCCGATCCAGAGAGTGTTGTTGTCGGCAAAGAGCATCTTGGAGTGGTTGCCGTCGGAGATGGAGTACTGGCCAGTGACGGTATTGGTCGCGAGATTGATGATGGAGAGATTGCCCGCGAAGAGACCGTCGGGCTGGAGTTGCTGGCCCGAGACGTAGAGCGTGGTCCCGTTGGAGACTGCCGCGGTGACGCCGCCCGGCACGAGCACCTGGGTCGAGAAGGCCGAGGCGTCGGGAACAGTGGTGGGGATGTTGTTGTATTCGAGCACGCCCTGCTGGAGGTAGGTCACGCTGGAGGTATTTCCACTGCACTCCTGACCGCAGTTGAATACGTAGGCAGAGTTTCCGTCGAGCGAGAAGTAGGCCCCTGTTGGGCGATCAAAGGCATTGGTGTGGCTTCCGGTGTTGACCGGGACGATGCAGTAGACGGGAAGGTTGAAGGGCTCGCAGTCCGCGGCACCGATCGCGACGTCGGCGGCGGTGGAGGTCGGAAACTGGTTCTGGTTCAGCTTGACGAGGCGGTAGATGGTGTTGGAGTTGCGGACCATGGCGAGCACGACGGTATCACCCTGGTTGACTACGACCTGGAAGACATTCGGGAGAACCAGTCCGTAGCTCTTGCCGGTGCTGTTGTCGATGACGCCGAGTTGACCGATGCTCTCCTCGGCTGAGTAGATATGGCCGTAGTTGGAGGGGATGGCGAGGCCGGTGGATTTGGCGGGAAACTAGCCCCGCCGCGCCGGTGACGGACTCCTTGCCATAATTGATGATCTGGACGTCGCCTTGGGCGTTGGAATAGACGAAGCCTGTGATTTCAGCCGGGTAGTTGATGATGAGATTGGGGTAGCCGGACGCGTAGCCGGAGATTGAAAACGAGGTCTTGGTGTTCTGGATGTTGCTGCGAATGTCCCGCTTGGCATCGACAATCTGCAGGCTGCCCGAGGAGATGCCGTTGGTCGTGACCGCGATCATGACGCGATTGGCGAGCAGGCTTGGCGGAATCGGACGATTAGCGAAGGTGTAGGTGGGAAACTTGTAGGCCAGATAGGTGTCGCTGTGGCAGGAGCTGAGACCGACGGTCGCAAAGGCGAGCAGGACGCCGCAGAGTATCTGGGCGCAGAGGGACTTGATAAGGAGACTTCGATTCTTCAACGGTGACCAACTCCAACCTGAGCGCTGCGGCGTGTTTTGGCGGCCACTGCTCTAACCCTGAGTATAACAAACGAAACAGGGTGAAATGGGTCTGGGGCCCTTGGACTTGAGCAGTTGCGACGAGGCGTTTGGAGCGCGTCCGGGTGGTGGCTTAGGATGATAGGAGCAGTTGGAGACGATCATGGCAGATGTTTTGAACGATGCGGAGGGTAGTTCCGTCGCGGGGTATGCTGCAGTCGATAGACTGTTTGCGGGCGGGACCGTGCTCTGCGATGGGGCGATGGGCACAATGCTGTATGCGCGAGGCGTGTTCATCAACCGCTGCTATGACGAAATGAATCTGTCGCAGCCGGAACTGGTGCGCGAGATCCATGCGGAGTATCTGCAGGCGGGCGCGGAGGTCATCGAGACCAATACGTTTGGCGCGAACGCGTTTCGGCTGGAGATGCATGGGCTGAAGGACAAGGTGCCGAGAGGTTAACTTAGCCGGGGTGCGGCTGGCACGGGAGTGTGTGGAGCAGATTCGGGAGAAACAGGCGGCCGAGGCGTTTGTCGCAGGGGCGATAGGGCCGCTGGGTGTAAGGCTGGAGCCGCTGGGCAAGGTCGGGCTGGATGAGGCACGAGCGGCATTTGCGGAGCAGATTCGGGGGTTGGTGGAGGGTGGGCCGGGCGTTGGCGCTGACTTGCTGATCGTTGAGACGATGACGTCGCTGGCGGAGGCGGAGCAGGCGATCCTGGCGGCCCGGAGTGTAGCTCCACGTGTTCCGGTTGTCGTGATGATGACCGTCGATGAGGACGGGATCTGCCTGGACGGATCGTCGGCCGAGACGGCGGCAATCAAGCTGACCGAGTGGGGCGCAGACGCGGTGGGGTGCAATTGCAGCGCGGGGCCGGCGACGGTGCTGAGCGTGATCGAACGGATGCGTCCGGTGACGACTAAGCCCCTGGCTGCGATGCCGAATGCGGGGATTCCACGGGCCGTGGAGGGACGGACGATCTATCTGACTTCGCCGGAGTATATGGCCAGCTTTACGCGCAAGCTGGTGAAGGCAGGCGCAAGCATTGTGGGCGGGTGTTGCGGAACGACTCCAAGCTATATCCGGGCGATGAAGAGTTCGCTGCGCGCGCTCGACGCGATGGAAGGCGGCGTTCAGGTGATGGAGCACGCCGGTTCAGACAAGGCCGCCGCAAAGGCCGCGAGTAAGGTGGAACCGCCGGCGCTGGCGAGCCGGTCAAAGATCGGTTCGATGGTGGCTGCGGGTGACTTCATCACGATGGTGGAGATTGTGCCGCCGAAGGGGATCGACTGCAGCAAGGAGATCGACGGTGCGGCCCTGTTGCACAGACTGGGAGTAGACGCGATCAACGTGCCGGACTCACCGCGGGCCAGTGCGCGGATGAGCGCACAGAGTTTGTGCGTGCAGATCCAGCAGCATGTGGGGATCGAGACGGTGCTGCACTACACCTGCCGCGACAGGAACGTTTTGAGTATTCAGAGCGATTTGTTGGGGGCCTCGTCGATCGGGCTGAAGAACATTCTTTGCCTGACGGGCGATCCGCCGAAGCTTGGGAACTATCCGAACGCGACTGCGGTGTTCGATGTGGACGCGATTGGACTGGTGAACGTGGTCCACAATTTGAACTATGGGTTGGATATCGGGAGCAACTCAATTGGAGGCTCTACCGGGTTCACGATCGCGGTGGCGGCCAACCCTGGCGTGCAGGACATGGACCAGGAGGTGCGGCGGTTCGCATTCAAGGTGGAGGCAGGCGCTGAGTTTGCGATTACGCAGCCGGTCTTCGACCTGAGGGTGCTCGAGGAGTTTCTGCGGCGAATTGAGGAGTTCAGGATCCCGGTGATCGCTGGGATCTGGCCGTTGACTAGTCTGCGGAACGCAGAGTTTATGAAGAACGACCTGCGGGTGAGCATGCCGGATGGGATCATGGCGCGGATGGCGGCAGTGACAAATCCGGAGGCGGCGCGTGCTGAGGGCGTGAAGATCGCCCAGGAGATGCTCGCGGAGGCGAGGCCAATGGTGCAGGGAGTGCAGGTTAGCGCGCCGTTCGGGCGGTATGGCGTTGCGGCGGACGTTTTGGGTCTGGCAGAAGTAGAGGTCGTGTAATGGCTAGCTTTGAAGAGCAGTTGACGGCGCTGGAGAGTGTGGTGGAGCGGCTGGAGCGAGGGGAGCTGTCGCTGGAGGATTCAGTGCGGCTGTTCGAGGAAGGGATGAAGCTTTCGGACGCTTGCAAGAAAGAGCTGGAGGCCGCGGAGGGGAAGATCCAGCTGCTCGTGGAGCGGCGGAGCGGCGGGATGAAGGCCGTAGATCTGGATCTGGAAGAGGACGCTGAAGAGGGCTAGGACGGCGAGTAGCTAGCGGTCGCGGGCAGTGACGAAGCCGGGGACCCAGAGCAGTGCTCGCTTGGCTTCGGAGTCGGGCAGCTCTGCAATGGTGAGCCGGGCGGCTTCGGCGTAGGCGCAGGCGGTGTCCATGGCGTAGTCGATGGAGCCATGACGCTGCAGGACCTCCAATATCTGTGGATGCGAGACATTTTCGAAGCTGCGGTCGGCGAGCACCGTGCGGATGGCCTCGCGGTCGGCCCCAGTACCGCGTTCCAGGGCATGGATCACCGCTAGCGTGGCCTTGCCTTCGCGGAGATCGCTTGCGACAGGCTTTCCGAGGACGTCTTCGGCGGCGGTTAAGTCGAGGACATCGTCGACGATCTGGAAGGCGAGGCCGAGATTGCGGCCGTATTCGCCGAGCTGGGCCTCGATCTCGCCATGGTCGCCGAAGCCATGCGCGGGTGTGATCGCAGCGCCGAGCTGCATCGATACTTTGAAGAGACAGGCCGTCTTGCGGAAGATCAGGTCGAAGTACTCCTCTTCATTGATGAGATGGCCGAGCTTCTCCATCTGCAGCAACTCGCCTTCGACCATCTGCTGAGTCAGCGAGATCAGCAGCTCCAACACCCTGAAGTTGCGTTCGTCCAGCGCCGAACTGAAAGCCTGCATGTAGAGCCAGTCGCCGGCGAGCACACACTTCGAGTTGCCCCAGGTTGTGTTCGAAGACGGCCGTCCACGGCGGGTATCGGCCTCGTCGATGATGTCGTCGTGGACCAGAGTCGCGGTGTGCAGCATCTCGACGACGGCCCCGAGGCGGATACGGCTTGGGCTGGTGCAACCCAGGGCCTTTGCAGAAAGCAAGAGCAGCAACGGCCGTATGCGTTTGCCTCCGCCCGCGATGAGATACCGTGCGATGTCGGTGATGACCTCGACGTCGGAGGCGGATTGGCGGTCGAAGTCCTGTTCGATGGCCGCCAGATCGTCGCGGAGGAGGTCGAAGACTTCGGCTGCGGTCGCGATGGAGAGCGTGCTCACTTGATAGTCAGAGTATCAGGATGACGACTTGGCTTCAGAGATGGACTCGAAAATCAAAAAAAATGTTGACGATGACAACTAAGTCAACGCCCGAGGCCGTCTTGGCCGCTGCGAAGGCGTCAGTTTGAGCGGAAGTTGGTGAATTGAAGCTCGACGCCGATGTCTTTGCCTCGCAGGAGGGCCATGATCTCCTGCAGGGTGTCGCGGTCTTTGCTGACGACTCGAACGGTGTCGCCCTGAATGCTGGCCTGGGCCTTCTTCTTCGAGTCCTTGATGGCCGCGACGATGATCTTGGCCTTCTCGGACGGGATGCCCTGCACCAGCTTGATCTTCTGCCGCACGCTGGAGTTGGCGGCTGGCTCCAGCTTCTCGAACTCAAGGTTTTTGAGCGAGACGCCGCGCTTGACGAGCTTCTGGGACAGGATCTCGATGACTGCCTTGAGCTTGTACTCGTCCTGGCTCGCAAGTTGGATGGTGTCGGTGCCTTCGAGCTCGATCTTGGACTTGGAGTCCTTGAGGTCAAAGCGGGCGTGAGCACTCCTTCGAGGCCTGGTCGATCGCGTTTTTGACCTCCTGAAGCTCTACTTTGCTCACTACGTCGAAGCTGTTATCGGATGCCATATGTGTCTTCTTTCTCTGTACTTTGTCGATCTCTATTATGTCAGCGGTTGGGCCGGCTCAGCGCGTCGTTGGGAAGAGATTTTTGAAGTTCGCGGTGGTGAGGGTCGCCAGCTCATCTGATGAGATGCCGCGAAGGCTCGCCAAGGCTGCTGCCGTGTGGACGACCATGGCAGGTTCGCTACGCTGGCCACGGAGGGGGATGGGGGCGAGGAAGGGCGCGTCGGTCTCGACCAGGATGCGGTGGGACGGGGCCAGCTCGGCGGCGTCGCGAATCGCATGGGACTTCGGATAAGTGAGGTTGCCGGCAAAAGAGAGGTAGAAGTTGGCGGCGAGGGAGCGTTCGGCTTGCTCCACCGTGCCGGAGAAGCAGTGCATGATGCCGCCCAGGCCGGTTGGCGTCCAGTATTCGGCGATGAGCGCCAGGATGTCCTCCCAGGCATCGGCCGTGCCGAACTTTTGCTTGGCCTGCAGGGTGGCCAGCTCGCTCGTGCGGCAGTGGATAATAATCGGCTTGCGAAACCTCGCCGCGAGCTTCATCTGGGCGATGAAGGCCTGCTGCTGGATGGGGGCCTCGGGATTGTCGAAGTGGTAGTAGTCGAGGCCGATCTCGCCGATGGCAACGCATCGTTCATGGGCGGCCAGAGTGGCCAGTTTTTCAAGGGCTTCGAGGGTCGCGCTGGCGGCCTCCTGAGGATGGACTCCTGCGCTGGCGTAGATGGCGGGTAGGCCGGGGCCGGTGGCGGAGGTGGCGATTTCGAGGGCCTGGTGCATCGTGGCGGGGCCTTCGCCGATGCCGATGGCGAGGACGGTGTGGACGCCGGCGGTGTAGGCGCGGCGAAGAGCCTCGTCGCGGTCTTCGGTGTAGAAATCGAGGTGGGCGTGGGTGTCGGTTAGCGGCATCTTGTCATCTTAAGGTTACTTCACATTTAAGCGGACATCTGTCAGCTACGATTGTCGTCATGAGAGAGATAACGCGGCGTGAGATATGTGTGGGTCTGTCGGCTCTCGCAGCGACGGGCGGGGCGGTGGTGGAGGCGCAGACTGCAGCAGCGCCAACCGGCGCCGCGACGCTTTCACAGGCGAAGGTGTATCCGTTCGAGCAGATGCCCGTGCGCAAGATGGCCAACGGTGGCGAGAGCCGCGACGTGCTGCGCGGAACGCTGACCACAGGCGAGGTCATCGCGGTGCATGAGTCGCAGCAGCCGGAGGGGATGGCACCCAACACACTGCATACGATCAAGCACTCAGAGGTGATGGTCGTCGTCCAGGGAACGTTGCTCTTCGAGCATGATGGGAAGTCGGACAAGGTGGGACCAGGGGGGCGTGATCTTTGTCGCGCCTGGAACGCTGCATACAGTAACGAACGTGGGAGACGGCCCGGCACAGTATTGCGTAATGCAGATCGGCGGAGACACGAAGCCGTAACAGCCCAGCATGGGCGGTGCCAAGTTAGTGGCTGCTCAGCCAAAGCAAGATTTAACCTGACTCAGCCAAAGAAAGGTTAACCTGATACGAGCGCCAAAGGCGCAATCCATACCAGCCTGGGGCATCGCCCCAGGTAATCGGACGGATGAAAGACTCAGGGCCGAAGGCCCGACCCATCCTTTCGCCAAACTGACCATCACATGCGCAGATAGAGCGTGACCGAGATAGTTCGCGGCGCGTAATATCTCCGCATGAAAAATATCAATCGTCGTGAACTCTGTGTTGCTCTCTCGGCCCTCGCGGCCATGGGCAATGTTTCGGCCGAAGCGCAGTCAGGCACGGCATCAACGAACGACCCTGTCCTGGCGCACTCGGAGATCTTTCCCTACGACAAGCTTCCGGTGAAGTCCTCTGCGAACGGCGGAGCGAGCCGCGCCGTCATTCATGGGGTCCTTCCTACAGGAGAGTTTGTCGAGTCGCACGAGACCACACTTCCGGCCGGTCAGATGCCGCATCAGCCGCATCGTCATCCCCACTCGGAGTTCGTGATGATCCGCGAAGGAAAGCTTGAAGTGACGACCGAAGGCAAGACGGCGGTGATCGAGCCCGGGGCCGTGATCTTTACCGCGTCGAACGTCATGCACGGGCTGAAGAACATCGGTGACACTCCGGCGAACTACTTTGTGGTCGCAGTCGGCCGTCAGGCCCCGGCACAGTTCTCGTAGGGCGCTCAAAGCGTCCAGGAAACCGCTATCGTGACCTTCCAACAATCTGTCACTTGAGCTTCCAATTTGTCACCGAGCTCCCAACAATTTGTCACCGAGCTCCCAACAATCTGTCACCGAGCTCCCAACAATCTGTCACTTGAGCTTTCAATTTGTCACCCTGAGCCCCCAATAATTTGTCATCCTGAGCGGAGCCTCTCGCGGCCTCATCGCGAGAGGCGCAGTCGAAGGACCTGCTGTTTGCTCGTAGCGCGGCCGCCTCCGAACTATTTCAGCCTCGAACCCAGAGCGACGTCTTCCCCAAACGTAGCAAGGACGGGCTTGCCATCTTCGCCGTTTGAGGCGGCCAGCAGCATACCGTGGGACTCAAGGCCACGCATCTTGCGTGGGGCAAGGTTTGCGATGACCACAATCTTCCTGCCGATCAGTTCCTCAGGCCTATACCACTCGGCGATGCCGGAGAGGATCTGGCGCTTTTCGTAACCCAGGTCGACCTCGAGACGCAGCAACTTGTCGGCCTTGGGGATGCGCTCGGCGACGACGATCTGCGCGACACGAAGGTCGACCTTCACAAAGTCGTCGATGGCGATCTGCGGCGTATCAGGAGTGGCAGAGGCCGCAGCAGAGGTCGCGAAGACGCCGGAAGCAGGCGCTTCCGTGTGAGGCGGAGTGCCGGTGCGCTCGGTGGAGATGGCATGGCTGCCCGCGACAGAGGCCCCGGGGTTCGCTTCGATGAAGGAGGAGGTGCGCGGCGCGGCACCGGGATGCGTCGGATCAGTAGGGGCAGGTGCAGTATGTGTGGTCTTCTCGTCAACGAGCTTGGAGGGTTCAGGTTTGGGCGAAGTGTTCGTGTTGTTTTCCATGTCGGCCATGAGTTGTATGAGTTCCTTTGGAGCGCGCGGGAAGATGGGCCCCAATTCCCCTAATTTTGTGCCGGGTTTCAGGCCGCCCCATTCGAGATTGTTCAGGTCACCATTTTTCGCGGCTTGTTCGATGTCGCCAAGGCCCAGTTGTGGCCCAGACTTTGGCAGTCGCGTAGGGCATGAACGGGTAGAGAAGAGCGGTGATGATGCGGATGGATTCTGCCGCAGTGTAGAGAGTGGAGCGTCGTCCTCGCTGAGAAAACTCTGACTCGGTCGCGACGCCATGGTTTGCGCGAGGTAAGGAACTGATCGACGAGAGCGATCGCAGATGCGATGGCGGTCAGCGCTTCCGAGAACGCATTCAGCTGATTTTTCTTGCTAACGGACTCAACGCTTTCGGTCATCCGCCAACCAAGTAGCTGGCCCTCCGATGCGGAGAGCAACTCTTCGTTCGCTGGATGGTTGTGGGTCTCCTTCGTCTCCGGCATATAAAAGACGAGCGAGTTCGCTTCGAGGCAGTCTTCTACCGTGCCCGCGCTGGTTTTGGCGATAAGGGTCAGCGTGCGGCTGACTAGATTGCCGTAGCCGTTGGCGAGATCGCTGTTGTAGCGTTGGATCAGTGCGTCGAAGCTGAAACTGCCGTCTTGGCCGAAGGGGATCTCGCGCAGGAGAAAGTAGCGAAGCACGTCTGAGGCGAAGAGGTCTTGCTCGTGCTTCCAGTACTCGTCGCTCAGGACCGCACCGGGTTGGTCTTCGGGTTTCGGTCTGAGGGTGCCAAAGGCGTCGAGGATGGTCTCGGTGCGGACGATGTTGCCGCGAGACTTCGACATCTTCGAGTCTTCAAAGAGCAGCCAGCCGTGCGCAGTGATGGCTTTGGGAATCGGCAGATCGGCGGCGAGGAGGAACGCAGGCCAGTAGACGCAGTGGAAGCGGATGATCTCCTTGCCGACGAGATGAAGGTCGGCGGGCCAGTACCTTTTGAACTTCTCCTGTTCGACAGGATCGTCGCTGCCGTAGCCGACGGCAGTCATGTAGTTGGCCAGCGCGTCGAGCCAGACGTAGATGACATGCTTCTCGTCGCCGGGGCACCGGGATGCCCCACTTGAAGCTGGATCGCGAGATGCTGAGGTCCTTCAGCGCGCCGGGAACATAAGGAGTTCCAGAGGCAGCAATCGCGACGACCTCACCCTTCTTCCTGTGGCCTCGGTGACATTGCCGCGTAGGAAGCTGAGGGACCAGTCGTTCTTGCGGCGACTTCGGGCTGGATCGCCAGTTCGCCGCTCTCGATAAGGTCGATCAGCCGAAGCTGATACTCGGAGAGCTTGAAGAAGTAGTTCTCTTCGGTGACGGTCTCGGTGGGCTTGCCATCCGGGCCAATGGTGCCGGGAGGGCCGTCAACAAACATCTCTTCGCCGACCGAGTACTGGCCGGTGTAGGTGCTCAGATAGATGGCTTCGCGGTCGACAAGGTGCTGAAAGAGCTTCTGGACGCCCTTGGAGTGCCGGGGTTCGGTGGTGCGGATGTAGTCGTCGTAGGTGATGCCCATGCGGTCCCAGAGGGCCTTGAAGGAGGCCGAGACCTGGTCGGCGAACTGCTGAGGCGAGAGCCCGGCGGCGGCAGCAGAGCGCTCGACCTTCTGGCCATGCTCATCGGTGCCGGTCAGTAAGAAGGTGTCGTCACCGAGCAGACGGTGCCGTCTGGCGATGACGTCGGCCGCGATCGTCGTGTAGGCGTGGCCGATGTGAGGGCGCGCGTTGACGTAATAGATCGGGGTGGTGAGATAGAACTTTTGCTTGGACATGAGCTAAGGGCCAGTTTAGCAGGGTAGGCAGGGACGGCCGAACCAGGGAGATCGGCCCCGCGAAAAATAAAGTTCAGAAAATAGGAAAATTTTCCGACACCCAAAAGTGTGTGCTAACTCACCACAATTACCACG
Organism: uncultured Acidobacteriaceae bacterium; assembly: GCA_963774835.1. Classification (GTDB taxonomy): domain Bacteria; phylum Acidobacteriota; class Terriglobia; order Terriglobales; family Acidobacteriaceae; genus Edaphobacter. The sequence goes on along the minus strand of CAVZGS010000005.1, from coordinate 91,547 downwards.
CAATTCACCACAAAATCACCATCAAAAAACCACGTTTCCACACCCTCTTTTCCGCAAAAACCCCTGCAAAAACACCACTCCGCGCGAGACAAGAAAAATTAGCTCGACGAAGAGGGCGGTTCCGTCGACGTGGACTTGGGTTCTGCTGCTGGTGGCGCGTGTGCTGCTGCGGCGGACGCCTCGGCTTCGGAGGCCTGGGCGATGCGGGCGAGGTTGAGGTGCTGCTCCATGGAGACGCGGGCCTGTGCAGGGTTATGTGACCGGATGGCGCGGTAGATCTCCCGGTGCATCTCGGCCGATTCTTTCAGATCGACAGCATTAACGACAGTCTTGCTGCGGTACTCATACAGATTGGCCGTAATCGTCTCCATAAGTGCGCCAAGGATGGGGTTTCCGGACGCTCGCGCGATCGTGCGGTGGAAGCGCACGTCGTGAATCAGGTATTCCTGCGGGTCGGTTAGGGCCGCGTACATCTCGGCGACCTCCTCCGCCAGCTCTGCAATGTGCTCGTCGGTCGCGCGCTCGGCAGCAAGGGCGGCTACGTTGGATTCGAGCACAAGGCGGGCCTCGAACATCTGCCAGGGAAGGAAGCCGTGGAGAGCGCCGAGCACGGAGAGCGAGCTGGAATCGAGCGCGGGAGGGCCGGAAGAGACGAAGGTGCCGGCGCCGTGGCGGCTTTTGAGGACGCCCATGGCAGAGAGGAAGCCGATGCCGGCGCGAAGGCTGGAACGGCTGATCTTGAGCTTCCGGGCGAGTTCGCGCTCGGGCGGAAGCCGGTCGCCTGGGTGAGGGCCTCACCGCTGCTGATGAGGGAGCGAACGTGCTCGACGACCTGCATGGTGAGTTGGCTGTGGCCGGTGACCTCGTCGTGAAGCTCTTTGACGTCTTTTTTCACTCTGTGTGAAGCTCCTTGCGCCTAAGTTCGAGAAGAGTAACACGATGGAAACAGATAGTTAAGCTCCAGATGGCTAAATGAGGCGGAGATCAAACAAAAGTTCTGTGTCTTCACTTCGATGCAGAAGGTGGTGGTTAGGTCGTCTGAATTACGCCGAGCTTTGGCACGAGGAGCTGGAAGATGAGCAGCGCCACGAGATAAACACTGGCGGCAAGGACAAAGATCGGCATGGGGTGGAGGGAGAAGTAATGGGAGACGAGCCAGGTGAAGCATGCTCCCCCGGCGGCTCCGGCGGCACCCCCGATACCCACGACAGTGGAGATCGCTGTTGAGGGAAACATGTCGGTGGGCGTTGAGAAGAGGTTGGCGGACCAGCCCTGGTGGGCGGCGGTGGCGAGGCAGAAGAGCCCGATGGCAGGCCAGGCGTTGCTGGGAAAGAGCGTGTGCATGTGGGGCACTAGCATGATCGGCGTGACACAAATGGCGCAGATGAGGAGAGCGAACTTGCGGCCTGAGTTGACGCTGTGGCCGTGCTTCATACGGAAGCCGGAGAGCCAGCCGCCAGCGATAGAGCCGAAGCTGGCGGCGGTGTAGATGACGATCAGCGGATATTTGACGTGGTTGAGATTTAGGCCGTAGTTGTCGTTGAGGAACTTGGGGAGATAGAAGAGGTAGAACCACCAGACGGGGTCTGTAATGCCTTTTGCGATGCAGAACGCCCAAAAGCCGCGGTGGCGAAGAAGGATGGAGTAGATCGAACCGCCCTGAGTGACAGGGGCGAGGTTGACCTGGGTCTGGGTGGAGCCGCGGCGAAGTTTGTTATAGGGGAATATGAGCCAGATGACGGCCCAGACGAGCCCCATGGAGCCGGTGCAGATGAAGGCGGCATGCCATCCCCAGCGAAGGGTAACGGCAGCAATCAGGACTGGTGCGATGAAGGCGGAGGCGTTGGAACCCGAGTTGAAGAGTCCGGTGGCGAGGGCGCGCTCTTCAGAGGGGAACCACTCGGTGGTGGCCTTGATGGCGGCGGGGAAGTTGCCGGACTCGCCGAGGCCGAGGAAGACGCGGGCGACGCAGAAGCCCATGACGCTCGAGACGAGGGAGTGACTGATGGAGGCGCATCCCCAGACTAAGATGGCGAGAGCGTAGCCAGTTTTGGTGCCGAGCTTGTCGATGATGCGGCCAGCGAAGAGGAAGCCGACGCCATAGGCGATCTGGAAACAGATGAGGACGCGGCCGTAGTTTATGTTGTAGGCGGTCTGATGTGCGGCGTCGAGTCCGGGGCCCAGCCCATGAAGTCGAGGTGGAGGAGCGGCTCGATGAGTGAGAAGACCGAGCGGGTCCATGTAATTGATAGTGGTGGCGAGGAAGAGCAGAAAGCAGACGACCCAGCGGATGTTGGATTTTTCCGGGGCCGTAGTGGTAAAGCCCGAGTCGGACAGGCTGGCGGCTTGGATCTGCATCAAGGTAAGGACTCCCGCTAAAATGTTGGTCTGACCGCTGCTGAGGGTCCGAACGAGCAGTTGCGTCCGAGGATGAGGATAGTCTTTGTTGGCGCTTTTGTGTCAAAAAATGGATTGGAACCGTAGACAGGAGATTTATGAGGCGGGTTTCTCGATGGAGCGCGGTTTTTGTGATTGCGTGCGGGACGCTGCGGGCGGAGGGCGTGAAAACGATTACAGTAGGGGCGACGGGTGCGGACTTCACGACGATCCAGGCGGGGGTGAACGCGGCGCCTGATGCGGGTGCGGTGATCAGGATCCGGCCCGGTGTGTATCGCGAGGTGGTGCATGTGGACAAGGCGAAGATCCAACTTCGCGGGGACGCGGACGATTGGACAAAGGTGGTGCTCGTGTATGGCAACAGCGCTGCGTCGACTTGCGGGACGCGGTGTTCGGCGACGTTGTTTGTTACCGGGAGCGATTTTTTTGCGGGCAACATGACGATAGCGAACGATTACAGCAAGACGAGCGATGTCCCGTCACAAGCAGTGGCCGTGTCGGTGCGGGCAGACCGGGCAGTGTTTCGCAAGGTGCGACTGCTGGGGGCACAGGACACGCTGTATGCGTCAAGCATGGGGTGTATGAATGGCGCCCAACCGGGGGCGGACTGCGTTACCGGTCGTCAGTACTATGCCGATTGCTACATCGAAGGGCATGTCGACTTTATCTTCGGGGACGCAAAGGCGGTGTTCGACGGCTGTGAGATCCGCAGCATTGCCCATGCAGCGGGAGGGTATCTGACCGCGCAGAGTAATACGAGGCCGGGGCAGGACGCTGGGTATGTTTTCAACCATTGCAAGATCACTGCGGATGCGGGCGCGGGCGATGTATATCTGGGGCGGCCATGGCGGGACTATTCGACGGTGATTTTTATGAATACGGACATTGAGGCGCCGATTATGGCGGAGGGGTGGTCAGATTGGAAGGGCGCGCCACAGCCGCGGCTGCCGATGGCGACGTATGCGGAGTTCAAGTCGACGGGACCGGGGGCGAATCCTACGGCGAGGGAGCCTTATTCGAAGCAGCTGACGGCGGCGGAGGCGAAGAGGTATGAGACGAAGGCTTATCTAGCTGGGACCGATGGATGGAACCCGACGACGGTAAAGTAGGCAGCTTCCCGCTGGGCCTGAAGTCAAGAGTTGAGGACGAACCACTTTGCTATGGATAAAACGGGTCTTCGGCATTTGTGGGGATTTGTGGTGAACTATGGTGGATTTCCGTTTTTTTGCGGAAATTCTCTGGCATTCTAGCCGGATTCTTCCGGATCCGGGAGCCAAGAGCGGATTTTCTGACCGCAAATACGTGGTCAAATCGTGGTGGATCGTGTGGTTATTGCGGTGATCTTGCTGGTGGATAATGCCACTAGCTGGTCGTGTTGGGCGCGAGCATGCGATCGTAGTCACTCAAAGCCGCTCGCAAACGGGTTTCAACGGCAACAACAGGCAAGACTTCCCCCTTCGGAAAAGAATCGAACGCCAGGCATTGATCGAGTGACAAGTAATTCTGCGGGTCGACGCTCGCATTCAACAAATCTGACTTTCAATCCAAGCGAACGCATAGGAGAAAAGGACATGGCAAATGATGGCCCAGAGTAACGTCGCGACGAGCCTCGGGAAGGTCGACATGAAGCTCGAGATAGTCGTCATCCCAGTTTCGGACGTTGACCGCGCGAAGGAGTTCTACGGGAGGCTCGGATGGCGGCTCGATGCCGACTATGCCACGGACAGCTTCCGCGTGATTCAGTTCACGCCGCCGGGTTCCGGATGCTCGGTCATCTTCGGTAAGAACGTCACGGGGGCGGCACCCGGCTCTGCCCAGGGTCTGTACCTGATCGTCTCGGACGTTACGGCGGCCCGTGACGACCTGCTCGGTCGCGGTGTCAAGGTCAGCGATGTGTTCCACAACGAGGGCGTGTACGTTGGCCCGGACGAGCCCTACCTGTCTGGGCGGGGTCCGCGTCAGCGGCCCGGATCCCGAGCGTCGCAGCTACCGCTCGTTCGCCTCGTTCAGTGATCCGGACGGCAACGGCTGGCTGTTCCAGGAGATCACGACGCGGCTGCCCGGGCGTGTCGCCGGGGACACGACGTACGCGTCGGCGAGCGATCTGGCGAGTGCGCTTCGGCGTGCGGCGGCGGCCCACGGCGCGCACGAGGCGCGCACCGGCGGTCAGCGCGACGAGAACTGGCCCGACTGGTACGCCGAGTACATGGTGAGCGAGGGGTCGGGCAAAGAGCCGCCGAAATGAAGGTAACGACGACGGCCGGCAGCATGCTCTCGGCTCACCAGAGATCTGCTCTGAAATCGGATCTGGAAAAATCTGCGGGTCTCCCCAGTCATTTCGATCCCTCCATTTATGCTTATGCCACGCGTCCCTGAAAGACCCCAAAGTGTAGCCACGAATGGACGAAAGGGGCGCGGACAGCAGTCCGGTCCCAGGGACAAGTTTCCGAGATAGACGGACGTATACTGGAGCCAGCTCATGCGCCGTTTTGCCAGCATCGTGGTAATTCTTCTACTACTCACCGCAGCCGCGCCCGTAATGGCGTGCCTGACAAGCGTAATGATGAGTCATGAAGAAAGCGCTTGCTGTCGCGCGATGCGCGGACAATGCGGCAACATGGAGAAGATGGGTTGCTGCCGGACGGAGGTTCGGACAGACGAGACACCGCAGATTGCGGCAATGTCCCCGATAATCAATGTTCAGTGGGTCTGCGTAACGCACATGCCCGCTGTTCCGGTGCCTGTTCACTTCATGGCCTCTACCGTGTGGCGTGTGCCCGATGAGCACTCCCCGCCTGGTCTTCTGTCGCGAGGACAACCGTTCTAATAATCTGATCCGCTCCGCGATCCAATGACCTGCACACCTTGCGTGTGCCTGCGCCTCATCTGGTTTGATCAAAGGAGCATCCATGAAATCTGTAATGGTTTTGGCCTGTGCTGTCGCTTGTGACAGGCACGGCGTTTGCCGCTGACCACGGCCCCGTCTTCAGCTACGCGACCCCGGTCAATTCGGAGCGGGAGTTGAGCCTTGATACGGGCATATTTGGCCGCAATGGTACCCAGGGGACGCAGTTCTCCACGGGCTCCGGTTTTGGCTACGGCATCACCCCTCACCTCACCGTCAACGCTTTCCTCCCGGCTTCGTTTGGAAGCGGCAATCTGCCGGAAAGCCGAATTATAAGCGGAAGCGAATGGTCTGCCGGGGCATCCTGGCGATTCCTGCACTCGGTTACAAGTGTCGGGAAGCGGATCGAATCGACTGCATCGCTGGCTTTGGTGGTTCCCGGCCCTCAGCAAGACTCTGGAGTTCTTGGCACATTGCACCGCGCACCGGGCGTTGCCGGCACACTTGCTACTGGTCTGGCCTCTCGCAGTCAGTACGTTTGGGTGGGTGGCGGTTATACCCGCTTTGCGGAAGCATCGAACGACAGGCGCCCGGACACACTTTCCTGGAGCGCCGTCTATGGCTACCGTCCGTCTCGCTTCCGCCGTGGATACGACCAATGGGACTATCGCGGCTTTGCCGAACTCACCGGGGAACATACTGGTGCGGTCATTTCAGGTGGCGTCATCCTTCCCGATAGCAGCTCGACAACCCTATGGCTCGGCCCGTCAGTGTTGGCGATCTTCAAGAACATCGCTATCGAAGGCGGAGTCCAGGGGCCGTTATTCCGCGATGTCTCCGAATCGGTCTATGGCCGCGAAGCGTATCCGCTTCGCAATCAATCTCAGCTATCTCAAATACTCCTCACACACCAGCTCCCACTGAAAGGATAATTATGAAAAAGATCATCGCTTCAGGCTTTCTCGCTCTCTCTACCCTTGCCGCTCATGCCGAATACGAGCAGGTCAATCTAACTGTCTTCGGGATGGACTGCGCTCCCTGCGCCCATGCCATCCACGTTTCGATGAAAGGGATTCAGGGCGTGAACATCGTCGACGTTGACCTGAATACCGGCCTGGTCTCGATCAAACTCACGCCGGGAAACAGCGCAGCTATGCGCCAGTTCAATGAGGCAGTCGAGAAGAATGGGTTCACCCATAAGGACGCAAACATAATAGTGCGAGGACAGGTGTCAGGATCCGCGCAAGCCCCGTTCCTGGACGTCACCGGCACAAAGGATCGGTACGCACTGACGGCCCTGTCGGCTGGAACAGATATCTCTGCATCTGCTCGGGAAAACGGTTGTCGTCGATGGCGTACTCCCACAAGTCCGGTAAAGGAAGGTTCCGGACACTCTGCGCTACAAGTCCGTCACGGAGACCAAATGACCATGACTATCAAGTCACGAGCCCCTGAACAACGTGCAAGACGAGCTGCATTGCTCAATTATTTCTCGCTCTTCAGTTCCTTCAGCACCCTTGTATGCTGCGCGTTGCCGTCAGTGCTCGTTCTCCTGGGAATGGGGACAACGGTAGCTTCGCTGCTATCGGCCGCTCCGTGGCTGGTCAATCTATCAAGACACAAGATCTGGACGTTCGGCGTTGCGGGCGTCCTGATTGCGATGAGCTTTGTGATGACCTACGGAATCACTCCTCGCCTTCGGCAAGGGGAAGCCTGTGAAGCGGACGATCCTGCGACCTGTGGAGAGGTAAGCAAGGTCAGTCGACTCATACTATGGGGATCAGCAGTTGTCTGGTCGTGTGGCTTCTTCGTGGCGTATGTGCTGGGCCTGCCCTTGAGCGACTAGACCGCTAGGCAAAGGGCCCGATACCGGCCCAGGGCGTCGCCCCGGGCCGGTATGGAGCGCATTTTTGGCTCTGACTGACCGATGCCTCAGTTGGCAGTGTTGAGGACGACTACGGTCGCGATGGGGTCGAGGGGTTGGGCGGGGAGGGCTATGTCGAGGCCTTCGCCGGTTGGTGTGAGATTTAAAGGCTTGTGGGTCTTGTCGGCCAGAAGGTAGGCGCCGGTGACTTTGCGGGGGAGATTGTCCAGGTGGAAGGCACCGGTGGGCCAGGTGAAGATTTCGATGTAGATCTTGTTGGTGCCGGTCGTGGAGCGCCAGTTCCAGGTGGGGATGAATTTGTCGCGGCCGTGGCTGTCTTTTTCTCCGGTAAAGGTGCCCGGTGGGGACGTCGAAGAGGGTGGCTTTGGTGTTGTAGATTGCCTCGCCGTTGACCTTTAGCCACTGGCCCATCTGCTGGAGACGCTCGACTTCGGGCGCGGGAACGATGCCGTGAGAGTCGGGGCCGATGTTGAGGAGATAGTTGCCGCCTTTGCTGGCGATATCGATGAGGTTGCGGAGAAGGGTTTCGGTGGACTTGAAGTTGGTGTCGAAGGACTTGTAGCCCCAGGTGTCGTTGATGGTCATGCAGGACTCCCAGTCGCGGTCGGGGAAGCCTTGCGGAGGGATGAACTGCTCGGGGGTTTCGGTGTCGCCTTTGTAGGTGCCGCCGAGGCGATTGTTCCAGATGAGGTTGGGGTATTTGTTGAGGAGCTTGACGACCTCGGCGGCGCGTTCGGGGGTCATGGTCTTGCCGGGTGTGTCGAACCAGACGACGACGGGGTACTCCTTGTAGTTTTCGAGGAGCTCTTTAATCTGAGGGATGGATTTTTTGTGCAGGTAGTCATCGAAGCTGCCGTCCTGTGCCGGGTCCCAGTGGCCGGTGTCGGGGTTATGGTTGCCGCGGACAGCGGCCGCTCCGCCAGGGGCCGTGCCAGTCCTGCGACTGCGAGTAGTAGAAGCCGAGTTTGACGCCTTGTTTGCGGCACTCTTCGGCGAGTTCTTTGAGGGGGTCGCGTTTGAACGGGGTGGCGGCGACGATGTTGAAGGGGTCGACCTTGGAGTCGAACATGGCGAAGCCGTCGTGGTGCTTGGCGGTGATGACGATGTACTTCATGCCGGCGGACTTGGCGAGGGCGACGATGTCGTGGGCGCTGAAGCCCGTTGGGTTGAACTGGGGCGCGAAGGCCTTGTAGTCGGCGACCGGGATGGAGAGGTCGTTCATGATCCACTCGCCGATGTGGGTGGTGCGCTGGCCGTGCCACTCGCCGGCGGGGATGGAGTAGAGGCCCCAGTGGATGAACATGCCGAAGCGGGCCTCGCGCCACCACTCCATGCGGGCGTCGCGCTGGGCGGGGGTTTCGGTGTCCTGGATGGCCGGGACGGGATGGTTGACGGGCGTTGTGTCGGGCTTGCTGCCTTGGAGTTGGGCGTAGCTGATGGAGGCGGCGACCAAGAGGAGCGCGGTGGCGATGCTGCGGAGGGCGATTTTCAAGTGCTTTCCTCGGGGTGAAGTGATGGCATCGGAATTATAGGTGAAAATAATCGTTTGCTGGTGCAAGTTAAGAAAACCGGTCGTTGGGTTGGCCTGACAAGAGGATAGGTCGGGCCCTCAGCCCTTGGTCATTTGGCCTTCTTTCCTAGGGCGCTGCCCCAGGCTGGTATAGAGCGCGCCTTTGGCGCTGAGGCTTGTGGCTTGAGGCCGGCGCTGCTGAGAAGGGTATGCATGGGGAATGATATGCGGGACGAGCGCGGTATCATCGCTGACGTGAGCAAAGAGTTGAAGGTGGACGGTTTTGAGGTCGCGCAGATGATGGAACGGCTGCGGTCGGGGGACGTTCGGGCGCTGGCGCGGGCGGTGTCGGTTGTGGAGGACGGTGGGGCGGTCGCTGGGGAGTTGATTGCAGCTTGTCGCGAGAGTGCCGGAAGAGCTTTGCGTGTGGGTGTGACCGGGCCTCCGGGGGCGGGGAAGAGCACGCTGGTGGACCAGATGGCGCGGTGGGTGCGTTCCGAGGGTCAAAGTGTTGGGGTGGTGGCGGTGGACCCTTCGAGTCCGTATACGGGTGGGGCGCTGCTGGGAGACCGGATCCGGATGCAGGGGTTTGTTGGAGACGACGGAGTGTTTATCCGGAGCATGGCTTCGCGCGGGGCGATGGGTGGGTTGGCGCGGGCGGCGGCGGACGTTTGTACGGTGATGGAGGCTGCGGGACGGCAGACGATTCTGATAGAGACAGTGGGGGTGGGGCAGGACGAGGTAGAGGTGATTGGGCTGGCTGATGTAACGGTGCTGGTGTTGGTGCCAGGGATGGGCGATGAGGTGCAGAGCCTGAAGGCCGGGGTGATGGAGGTGGCAGATATTTTTGTAGTGAACAAGAGTGATCGCGGGGGCGCGGAGCTGGTGGAGCAGGAGATCCTTGCGATGCAGGGGTTGGTGGCGGAGCGGGGTGAATGGTTGCCTCCGGTGGTGAAGACCGTGGCGACGACGGGTGAGGGTGTGCAGGAGTTGATGGAGGCGGTGCGGCGATGTGCGGCGGAGAAGGGTGGGCGGCGGGTGAGGGTGGGAGCTACCGGTGGGGTGGGTGGGTTGCGTCTGGACCATTTGGGCGTTGCTGTGAAGAGTATTGCGGCGGCGCGTGGGTTTTATGAGGCGCTCGGGCTGGTGGTGAGTCATGAGGAGACTGTGGAGTTTGAGAAGGTGAAGACGGCAATGCTGCCGCTGGGGGAGAGCAGGATCGAGTTGCTGGAGGCGACTGAGGAGGACTCGACGATTGGGAGATTCGTGGCTAAGCGCGGGGAGGGGTTGCACCATGTCGCTGTCCATGTGGGCGGGATTGATGCGATGTTTGCACGGTTGACGGCGCAGGGGGTGAGGCTGGCGAGCGATGCGGTGCGAGTGGGCTCGGGAGGACATCGGTATTTTTTTGTGCATCCGGCGAGTACGGGGGGAGTGTTGCTGGAGATTGTGGGGGAGGATGTTCCTGAGGGTGGGGATTGATGCGGCTGCTGCTGATCAATACGGCCGGCTCTGAGGGGAGTGTGGCACTGGCGGATACCGACGTTGCGCCGGCGATTGTTGCTGAGGAGATGTTGCCGGGGCGGAGTTCGTCGGAGCGGCTGGTGCCGGCGGTGCGGCGGTTGATGAAGGCCCGCGGCTGGACACTGAGTGAGCTGGCGGCGGTGGTGGTGGTCGCATGGGCCGGGGTCGTTTACAGGGGCGCGGGTGGGTTTGAGTGCGGCGAAGGGGTTGAGCGAGGCGGGCGGGGTGGGGTTGATTGCGGTGTCGCGGCTGGCATTGCTGGCTGCCGGTGTCGACGGCGGGGACGGCCCTGTGCATGCGGTGCTGGATGCCGGGCGAGGGGAGTTTTATTACGGCGAGTATGTTAATGGGCGGTGTTTGCGCGAGATGCTGCTGGGTGCGGATGACTTGCTGGCAGCGGCTGCGGGTGGAGTCGTGGTGGTGTGTGAGGTGAAGGTGGCGGAGGCCCTGGCGGCGCTCAGGCCGAGGACGGTGGATGAGCCTTCGGCGGGGGACGCTTTGCCGTTTGCGCTGGAACGGATTGGGGCCGGGGAGTTTGATGATGTGGCTACGATTGATGCGAACTATCTGAGGCGGACGGACGCTGAGATCTTTGCGAAGCCCGCGGCGTCGAGAGCGGGGAAATGAGTGTTGCGGGGTTTCGCGTTCGAGTCGGTGGGGCGGGGACCTGGCTCGAGTGGTGGAGATGGAGCGGACTATTGCCGAGGCCCCGCATTGGCGGGACGGGGAGTATGCTGCGATCGTTAATGCTGATAAACGTGTTGAGGAGGCAGTCAGGCGCTGCCTGTTGGTTGCTGAGACGGGCGGCCGGGTGGTGGGTTTTGCTGTGGGGAAGGTGATTGGTTCGGGCGAGGGAAGTGTGGCTGAACTAGAAAGCGTGGCGGTGGACGCTGCTGCGCGTCGGGGCGGGTTGGGTAGGGCATTGTCTCAAGCGGTAGTTGATTGGAGCAGGGCCCAGGGTGCAGGAACGGTGGAGTTGGAGGTGCGGGCGGGTAGCCGAGGAGCTATTGCACTTTATCGTAAGCTCGGGTTCGTTGTTGTTGGGAGGCGCGCGAGGTACTACCGCGGGCCGTTAGAGGACGCAGTGCTGATGCGGCTGGAGTTAGAAAAACCTGAGTAATCCACATTGCCGCTTTTGCCAACGGTGTGATAGCGTTTCGCAAGTCGGTGAGTGTTGTTTGTTGCTGGAGGTACACCCCACGTGCAAACTGCAAAGTTCACGGAGCTTCCCGAGTCTGCTTCAATTCCTTCCATTCAACAACTTATGCAGGAACACAGCTTGTACGCACGCAGGCTGGATACGCTGCGTTCCAAGCTTTTTCTGACTGATGCAGAACAGCTGGAAGAGGTCCGGCTGAAGAAGCTGAAACTCAGCCTGAAGGACGAGATGGAGCGGCTCAGGCGGCTGGGAGCGTCTTAACCGCAGGCCTGGTGGGCTGGGTGGCGGGTGAGTGGGCCGGTGGCGGGCCCTGGTGAAGGTGTGTGTGGCCTTATAATCGAGTACTTATGGTGCGAGACGGGATTTTCTATGCCTTAGGGCTTGGGGCGGTGGCGGCGGCGCTCTGGTATTTGAATATGCCGGTGTGGCTGGTGGCGATGCCGGTCGTGCTGGCGGCGTTTTTTCTGTGGTTTTTTCGCGACCCGAACCGGACGGTTCCGCAGGGACCGGGGCAGATCGTCTCTCCCGGCGATGGCCTAGTTACTGAAGCGGAGTGGATCGAGACTATTAGCGGAAGCCGGTTGCGGCTCAGCATCTTTCTAAATGTCTTCGATGTGCATGTGAACCGCTCGCCTGTGGGTGGGGTGGTGAAGGTTTGCGAGTTTCGCAAGGGCGAGTTCATGAATGCGATGAAGCCCGAGTCTGTGCTGAATAATGAGCAGACGTTGATCACAATCGATGCTGGCGGCTATGAGGTCAGTTTTAAACAGATTGCGGGACTGCTGGCGCGGCGTATTGTGTGCAATCTGAAGGTCGGCGACCGGGTGGAACGAGGGCAGCGTATTGGGCTGATCAAGTTCGGTTCGCGCGTGGATGTGCTGATACCTGCGGAAGCGAGTCTGAAGGTGAAGACGGGCTCCCGCGTGAAGGGCGGTTCGACTGTGCTGGCTGTGCTTTCGGAGATTCCAGGGCAGTCGAAGAGCGCCACAGCGGTAATGGTGGCCTGATGACAGATGAGGCGGAGATTGGCGCGGGCGGCAGGGTGAAACGCCAGCCGAGCCGCGGGATGTATGTTCTGCCTTCGTTGTTTACGGCAGGCAATATGGCCGCGGGATATTACGCGATTACGCAGAGCATCCAGGGGTCGGCGGCGGACCAGGGCTACTTCGATCGGGCGGCGCTGGCTTTGGGCATTGCTGTTTTGTTCGATGGGCTGGACGGCATGATCGCGCGGATGACGAATACGGCGAGCGACTTCGGCAAGGAGCTGGATTCACTGGCGGACGTGATTACGTTTGGATTGGCGCCGAGCCTGCTGGCTTATATCTGGGGATTTCGCATGCTTCCGGTGATGGAACATCCGCAGTTGCGGGAACAGCTGATGCATATCGGGATCTTCGTCTGCTTTATCTTTCTTATTTGCGGGGCGAGCCGGCTGGCACGGTTCAACATCAGCATCAATCCGCAGCCTCGCAACCCGGGGCGGCCGGGGAAGAAATATTTCGTCGGGATGCCAATACCTGCCGGGGCGGGCGTGATCAGTTCGGTGATCCATTTCTCGAGGGGTTCGCCGATCGATAACCCGTGGATCGCGCTGGTGTGGCTGTGTCTGTTGCTGTTTACGAGTTTTCTGATGGTGAGCAACTGGCGGTTCTGGAGTGCGAAGGAGATAACGGTCGGGTCGCGCCATCCCTTCCGGCTGTTCACGATAATCGGGGTAGTCGGTGCGCTGATTGCGTTGTATCACCAGTACATGCTGATCATTATTGCCATGGCTTATCTGGTGTCTGGCGTGGTTGCGCGGCTGGCGTATTCGTGGGGCCGAGAGCGGCGGCACTCCACTGTTGCGAGTCAGGAATAACGGGCCGGGACTCACGGTAGCAACCTGGCGCTGCGGCGCCCTAAAAACTACAGGCGAGTTTCAGAGACCATGACGAACAGGGTGTATCGAATCGGAATCGTCGGAGCATCGTCGCTGGCGGGGAAAGAGTTGAGCGAGGAACTGTGCGTCGTCGTCGCTTGCGGCATCGGACTTTGTGCTGCTCGACCTGGAGGACGCCGCGGGGCAGGTGACGACGGCAGCGGACGAGATCTCGTTTATCCAGCGGCTGGAGACGTCATCGTTTGAGCGGATGGATTTCGTCTTCTTTGCAGGTGGCGCCGCGATGACGAAGAAGCATTGGCAGGACGCGCGGCGGGCCGGGGCCAGCATTGTCGATCTCACGTATGCGCTGGAAGGGGAGAAGGACGTTCCGGTGCGGGCGCCGTGGGTTGGCGGAGGTACTCGCGGTCAATGCAGCGGACATCCTGCCGGACCTGAAGACGCCTGCGGTAGTAGCTGCGCATCCGGTTGCGGTGATGCTTGCCCTGGTTGCCGGAAGATTACAGGCGAAGCTGGCGTTGACGAGCGTTGCTGCGACCGTGATGGAGCCGGCCTCGGAGTATGGCAGGGCGGCGATGGACGAACTGCATCAGCAGACGGTGAACCTGCTGTCGTTTCAGACGTTGCCACGGGAGCAGTATGATGCGCAGGTTTCGTTCAACCTGCTGCCGGAGCTGGGCGAGGCGGCGAAGGTAAAGCTGGAGGCGACGGAGCGGCGCATTCGCAATCACTATGCTGGATTGGCGGCCGGACAGTTGCCGGTGCTGGCCTTGCAGATGGTGCAGGCACCTGTGTTTCATGGGTATGTGATGTCGCTGCTGGTGGAGCTTGGCAGGGCCGCTACGGTGGATGAGGTGGAAGCGGCGCTGGCTGGTGACCATGTTGATGTGGTGAGTGGAGAGTCCGATCCGCCCAGCAATCTGAGCGCGGCTGGACAGGAAGACATCATGGTGCGGGTGCGCATGGACTCCGGTAAAGGAGAAAAGGGGACGCGCTTCTGGATTTGGCTGGCTGCGGACAATCTGAAGCTGGCGGCGCTGAATGCGATTGCGTGTGCGACCGAGTTGCGACGGCTTCGCCCGCTGGGAAAGGCTGCAGTAGATCGGGTCAACTGGCTTAGTGGTGCTGTTTTGGAGCCGGTGGTCTGCTTTATTTTGTAGAGTGCTCGATGTATGGCATCTGGCTTAGACTCGAAACGCAACACTTTTAGGGTATGGCGAAGGTCCGATGAAAAATACAGAGATGCGCATTGGGATCGATCTTGGCGGGACGAAGATTGAGGCGCTGGCAATCGACAACCAGGGCGTCGAGTTAGCGCGACATCGTATTGACACGCCGCGAGACGACTATGACGCGACGATTATGGCGATGGTGGGACTGGTTAGACGCCTGGAAGAGGAGACCGGAGACACCGGCACCGTGGGGGCGGGAATTCCGGGGTGTATCTCGGGGATCACCGGGCTGGTGAAGAACGCAAACTCGACGTGGCTGAATGGCCGTCCACTCAATACAGACCTAAATGCGGCACTCGGTCGTGAGGTGCGAATAGCCAACGATGCAAATTGCTTTGCCGTCTCCGAGGCCACCGATGGCGCGGCGGCCGGCAAGCATGTGGTGTTCGGCGTGATTCTTGGGACTGGATGTGGAGGTGGGGTAGCCGTTGACGGGCGCGTTCACGACGGGCCGAACGGAGTAGCGGGCGAATGGGGTCACAATCCCTTGCCTTGGCAGAGGCCGGAGGAGTTTCCGGGACCGGCGTGCTACTGCGGGAAGCGGGGATGTATGGAGATGTGGGTCTCGGGCACGGGAATCGCGCTGGACTACAAGACTGTGACGGGTAGGACGAAGACCACTCGACAGATCGTTTCGGAGTTCGAGGCCGGCGACGGGGACGCGGGGGCCGCGATAGAGCGGTTTGAAGATCGGCTCGCGCGCGGATTGGCGCAGGTGATCAACGTCCTTGACCCGGACTTCATTGTGATTGGTGGCGGCGTGTCGAGGGTTGAGCATCTTTATGAGGAGCTTCCCAAGAGGCTGCCAGCGTATGTGTTTGGTGGGGAGGTGTCCACGCCGGTTTTGCCGGCCATGTATGGAGATTCGAGCGGCGTTCGCGGTGCAGCGTGGCTCTGGCCTTATGGAAGAAGCTGAGCGATGACGGCAGACAGGCTATGCGATACTAGAAGACGGATGAGGCCGCTCTATGGGCCGAATTCAAGACTCGCTGATGTGGTCGAGGTCGGCAGAGACCATCGACAAGGGCCGGAAGACGTGGCCCATTGAGCGAGCTAATTGATAGAGCCGGGATGGCGGAACTGGCAGACGCAGCGGACTCAAAATCCGCCGAGGGCAACTTCGTGGGGGTTCGACCCCCCCTCCCGGCACCAAGAAAATAAAGGACCTCTCTCTCAGTTGATCGCCTCGGCAGGGGTTTTGACAGCAATGTTGACAGCAACCGGGAAGATCTCATCCATGCGATCAGCCACTTCGTTCCTCAACGCCGGAATCATGTGTGAGTAGGTGTCCATCGTCAGCTGATAGGACGAGTGGCCAAGCGTCTCCTGCACGAGTTTCGCGTGAACTCCGAGCGACAGCAGTAACATCGCACACGAATGTCGGAGATCGTGGAACCGGACCCTGGGCAGGTTGGCAGCCTTGAGCGGCTTGGCTCAGAGCCCTGTTTCAGTATCGCCGAAAGGTATTGACTCACAAGCTATGCGGCACCGTCGGGTATCTGGCAGGAAATCAGATCTTAACTCGGGTCCGCAGTGAAGGAGATTCCAATGCGTACGACCAGATACCTTACAGTGACCACCGTCGCCGCCCTCCTGATCTATGGAAGCGCGGGTCTTTCATGGTTGTCAGAAACTACTCCGCCGGTCGTTCACGCTTGCGCGTCAACGCCGAACCTGGGAGTGGCACCGCAATACGATACAACTCACGTTTATGTCTCACCAGAGGACTTCGATCGCTTCGTGGCCAGTCTTCTTGCGACCTTTGGAGGTACGGCCACGAAGCAAGGCGTCTTCACCGTGACGCCAGCTCCAAGCAGCACAATGTCGCAACTGGTCCTGACACCAGTGGGAACCGTGTCGGTGTTTGGTTTCAAGACGCCAGTACCCTATCCATTCGGCGCGGAGCGGACGGTTATTTGGTGACAGACCTGGACGCAGCGACCCGGACTGCGGTCAAAGATGGAGCAGATGTGCTCGTCAGCCCATTTAACGATCCGATCGGACGCGATGTCGTCATCCAATGGCCGGGCGGCATAAATATGCAGCTGTACTGGCATACCACCGCTCCATCCTACAAGGCGCTTCAGACGATTCCAGAAAACCGGGTCTATGTGTCCACAAACAAAGTGGAGGCGTTTCTTCAGGGCTTCCTGACTTTTTCTCATGGCAAAGTGGTGTCCGATGACCCGCGTGGGCCCGGTGTCGAGATCGGACGGCCGACTGACATCTATCGCAGAATCTGGATCGAATCGACCTTCGGTAAGGTGACCGTGCTCATAACGGACGGTCACCTTCCGTACCCCTATGGGCGCGAGACGACTGGCTATGAGGTCGCAAACCTCACGGATACCCTTGCCAAGGCCAAAGCAGCCAGCGTCAAGATTTTGGTCCCTCCCTACACTGCCGATCAAAGAAATGCGGCCTTCGTTCAATTTCCTGGTGGTTATATTGCCGAGGTGCCACTCGTCCTCAAGTAAATAGAGTCCTTCTCGTTTGGGAAAGTGTGTTTGATGAGAATTGTTCTAATCCTGGCGGCGGCGCTCTTGATTGGAGTGCCGAGTACCAACGCCCAGGCAGTGGGAACGACCCCACCTGTGATCGAAGATCGGAGTTAGAAACTGCTGAGGGAAGATGAGGACTGGAATTTTCTGCGCGACAGAAGCCTTCGGGAGGATTTCTGGGACCCTATCAAATACATCCCCATTCGTCGGAACTCGCCCGACTGGTATTTGACCTTCAGCGGAGAAGGTCGCGCCACGCCCGTCGTCGTTGTTGGCCCAGATCCGTCCGTCATGCGATTCGACGATCGACTTGCTGATTGCGAGGCCCATGCCGCTGCCTTGCGATTTCGTAGTAAAGAAAGCATCAAATATCTGATCGGCCTTGCTCAGGGGTAGCCCGGGGCCCGTGTCATTTACAGAGATCTCGACTTGGCATTCCTCACGCAATTGCGACTTCGCCGTGAGCACTCCGCCAGTCTCCTTCATCGCCTTGCGTCTCCGATTTCCGAAAAAAGTGAGGTCAATTCCCAGGTCTGTTGGAGTTTACTCCCGCTTTATCTAAGCTCTCTAGAGCAGCGGCCCGGGTAATTTAAGACGGAGCAGCCTGGGACGGCGCAGGCTCAAGCGGAGGTTTCTTGCGTACAGGCTAAAGCGGCTCATTGAGCTATTCAAGTCGATCAGTGTCTCGGCAAGTGGCGGAAAACCGGCTATTCGTTGAAGTGCCCGGGACGTAGTTCATGGCTCCCCAACTGTCCGAGATGCCGACTACACGGCCAAGTGACGAGAACGGCGTTTCTGGTAGCTGACGGGCAAAGGCCTCACTCGCCCAAGTCTCTTGTTTGCCCTTTTCCTGCCGTTTAGTCAGATTCCGTCCCGTGATGCGGTTTCACGCAGAATCGCAAGGCATTTGTCCGTGAGACTCAGCTCAGCGAATTGCCAATTGCGCGAGAATTGCGCCTCGCGGTCGGGGTTCGGCCGCATCGAAAATGGCCAGAATTGATATCGCCTGTACCGTCCAGAGGGAGATGAGGATTGATTGTGTGCTCCATATGCAAACTGCTAAACTCGTGCTCACGTTTTGAAATTTGAGGGGAGTTGGATTGGCATACGCGGATGCTTCAGCAGCCACGCGACGTGACGCACCTTCTGCCGAGCAATGTCAACAGCAGGCCCACCGGATTATTCATTCCACTGTCTTTCGAAATGCCTTGACGTTACAGCAACTGTTTCAATTCGTGGCCGATAAGGCCATTGCCGGAACTACAGAGGGCCTCAAAGAATACACAATCGGCGTAGAGGCCTTTGGCCGGAAGCAGGATTTTGATCCAAAGACTGATACCATCGTTCGGGTTCAGATACATAGATTAAGGCTGAAACTGAAAGAGTATTACGATGCCGAGGGCAGCCACGACCCCGTATTGATTGAGATTCCCAAGGGGCACTATCTCCCGAGTTTTGAAAGCGCCACGGCTGCGGTTGCAGACCTCAACCATAGGACTACGCCCCAACTGGACACACCTTTCTCCGTCGGAACCCCATTGCTTGGACAGAATGTTGACAGTGGAGATCAGGAGACGCCTAAGAAAAGGCGTACCTTCAGTTGGCTCTCCTCCAGCCGTGCAGCGATTGCCACAGCTGCAATTGCCGTCTTTGCTATAGGCTTCTGGGCCGGGAACAAGGAGACGCGAAACGGCACTGTAGGAGAGGCCGCTTCCTCTAATCCTGAATTGAATTTCGGCAAATCAGCAGATCCGGTGAAGGTATTTTGGGCTAAATTCCTCGGCAACGATCCAACTCCAGTCATCGCATATCCGGATGCCGTTTTCCTTCTGGACGATTCCAACGATCTTTTCCGGTTCCGCCAGGGGGCGAGTGATGGACGAGGTGCTCTCGTTGATCCACACCTGGCACAACGGTTCGCATCAAATCCTTCTCTTATTGCCAAAGCCGGTCAACTCTACTACGAGAATGGGTATACCGGTACTGGTGAACTCGAGGCTGTCGCAATGTTGACGGGCCTTTTCGGACAGATGGGTGTGAAGCCGACCATCAAATCCAGCCGCGATATCACCCCGGATGATCTGAAGCAACATAACGTAATTTTGCTCGGATCACCATTCCAGAATATTGCTGTTGCTCAACTCCTTTCTGTGGGAGATTTCACATTCGAGAATCCCGATTCTCGACGTGAAGAATGGAGAGCTCAGATCCTGAACGGTCATCCCCGAACAGACGAGAACTCGACCTACCATACGGAGCGCGATCCAACTACCCAGGTATTGAAGACGGATTACAGCCTCATATCCATGCAGCCCGGCGTTGTTCCGGGCCGGTACATCGCTATACTGGGCGGCCTGGACACGAAAGGAACCGAAGGTGCCACGATGTTTGCCACTTCACGACCTGGAGTCGAGGAACTATCCAAGGCTTTAGCCGCCTCGGGCGAATCCAGCGCAAAGGGCGATACACCTGTATTTCAAGCCCTAGTTCGTGTCCGTCTTGAGAAAGGCTACCAGGTTTTGGAAGCTGATCTACTGGCGGTGCACAAGTTCCACTCCCAGACCCCAACCGGGGCTGGCGGCGCAACTCCTCAAACATCGGCTCATTAGCAGAAAGATCCTAAACCAGTCCCGTCCAGGCTTTGCTACTTCGCCTTTCATCAAAGCGACAGGGAAAAGTTGTTCCCAACTCCCATCGAATGTGTTGTGCGGGCCTCCCCAAAAGAGCGCTCTGTGAGGGCTAGGCAGCCGTACAACGGTGTTTCCGGCACTGAACCTATTCTGGTTGCACCATAATCTCGGGTAACACGCTGTGTAACGTTAATGAAACATCCCCGAAAACCCGCTGCAACACCTACGTTTCAGATCTCCGTATCCCTCCCGTAACTAGACTTCCGTCGCCTTGCCCGGCTACCGTTTCCAGCGTTGGTGAACAGCCTGTTGTGGAACGATGCAACTTTCGTCTCGGAATCCACAAATCGTCAGACCGTTGCGAGGTGCTTCGCTCTCTCCCGGCGGGGGTACGCATGCCCTGAAAGATCAGGCTGGGAATGCTGGGCGACGTGTGCAGGCTTGAAGTCACAACGAAAGAAGAAGCCGAAGGAGGCTGTATGCAATCTGGAATCTCTACTTATAAAAAGACCGCCAAGCAAAAGTGGCTAAAAACTCTCTCAGGGAAACTGGTCGTACTCGTTTGCTTGCTGACGATGGTACCTGCGGCCTTTTGCCAGGGAGTCAGCGGGCACATCGTCGGCTCGGTTCACGATGCAACAAACGCGGTAATACCGAACGCACAAGTGACGATCATCAACCAGGACACCGGTATCATGACTCACGCGAAGTCCAACGCCTCTGGCGAATTCCGTTCCGACAACCTGCAGCCCGGTACCTACAGTGTTAAGGTAGACGTCCCCGGCTTCCGCGAGACGATTTCGGCTGGGAATATCGTAACGGTCGACAGCAACAACCGCGTGGACGTCAACATGCTGGTTGGCACGTCGGACCAGAAGGTCGAGGTGACGGCGTTGAACCCGCTGGTCGATACCACTGGATCCTCACTCGGCGAGGTGCTGAACGAGAATGACATTCAGAGCCTTCCCCTGAACGGGCGCATTTACTCTCAGTTGATCGTCACTGTTCCTGGTGCCGTGGCTAGCGGCTGGTCGAGCGCCCCGGAAGCGGCGGCAGGCGCGGGCGCGCAAACGGCCATCACAGCGTCGGTGAACGGCCTGCCCTGGGCAGGCACTACCTACACGTTGGATGGCGTCAGCGATATGGAACTGCTGAACGCCTTCATGACGGTCACGCCGCCGCTGGATGCGCTCCAGGAAGTCAAGGTTTCGACGGCGAACTCCGACGCGACCGTAGGTGTGTATGGCGGCGCGCAGGTGAATGCTGTTGTGAAGTCCGGTACGAACAGATTTCATGGGTCGGCGTACGAATTTTTCCGCGGCGACTCGCTGAACGCGATTCAGTGGCATGCAGCTTCCAAAGCCCCGGATCGGGCCAACCAGTTCGGTGGGTCGTTCGGTGGCCCAATCATCCGGAATAAGGCGTTCTTCTTCGTCGACTACCAGGGTCTGCTGCTGAACAACGGTGTCTACTACACCGGATACACGGTGCCGACGGATCTGATGAAGCAGGGATACTTCCTCACCAGCCAGTTCCCAACGATCTATGACCCGCAGACGCAGGCGCCTTTTCCGATCGTAAGCTCTCCTCAGGGACCGGCTTACCAAATCCCCACCTCGCGGTTCGACCCAGTGGCGGCAAACATGGTCGGCCCAGCCAATATCTGGCCTGAACCCACTTCACCCAACCTCAGCGTCGCCAATTACACTGCCAGCAACTCGCAGGCGGACAATACCCATCAATTCGATGCCAAGGTCGACTATCAGCTCGGCGACAACAACCGGATCTTCGCGCGTGAGTCGTATCAGCATCGCGATCTGACTGCGCCGTCGCCGGGCACGCGCTGGTTCAGTATCGGCAACGTAAATGCACAAAATCGCATGAACAATGCTGCGGTTGGTTATGACCACACCTTCTCGGCGACTGCGACCAACGAGCTCCGTTTCGGTTTCAATCGCTTCTACACGCTTGACTTCGGCAACGATTACCAGACCAATGAGAACACTGCGCTCGGAATACCTAACGGCAATTACACCCAGTTCCCCAACGCCACCGGACTTGCGATAGTCTCTGCCGGCAACATTGCGCAGACGGGATCGCAGAGTTGGACAGATTCGCATCGCATCACCAACATCTACCAGATCACGGATAACTACACCAAGGTACGGGGCAAGCATACCTTTATCCTCGGTGAGGACTACCGTCGTCTGCAGGCATCTTTGACCAACGCGAACCAGAGCGGAAACGGCCAATTCAATTTCAGCACCGATTACACCGGTACTTGCGCGGGGAATGCCAGTTGCTCCCATGCAACCGGCGGCAACGAATTTGCAAGCTTCCTGCTGGGACTACCGTCGTCGATCAGCCGCGGCTTCGTGGACACCGACCCGGCGACCCGTGCCAACCTCTGGGGGATCTATGGGCAGGACACCTATGTGGTTAGCAGACAACTGACGCTAAATGTTGCCCTGCGTTGGGACGTTGTGACTCAGCCGGTCGACAAGTTCAACCGCCAGTCGAACTTCGACACGAACACGGGCTTGCTCGATATCGCGACGGCGAACAATCGCGCTCCCAACGTGAACAACTACTACGGCAACGTCGACCCCCGGGTCGGGTTCTCGTATTCTCCAAATAATGGCAGGACCGCGATACGCGCCGCCTTTGGCATCACGACGTTTACGGCCAACGGTGGTGGCATCGGCGGAAGTCTGGAACGCAACTTCCCATTCTTCGAGCAGTACTCCGTGACCCAGTCTGTTTCTTATACTCCGTGGGCAACCATGGGGAGCGCCACGGCCGTTAATCCGGCTTACACAACCTATTATCATGGTCTGCCGGCCTTCGTGCCGTTGTCCACGGCCGCTCCAGTCACCCCGCAACCTAACTCGAGCGCATCGTGGATGTCGCAGGGCTTCCGTCCCGACAACGCCAATGCATGGAATGTCGGCATCCAACAGCAACTCACCGCAACCACTGCTTTGAGCCTGACGTACGTCGGCACTAAGGGTTCGCACATCTTCAGGGAGCGGAATATTAACATTCCGCCGCCGGGACCGGGTGCTCAGGCACCGCGGCGTCCGTATTACACACTGTCGCCGAACGTGTCGACGCTCAACTACTACGGCTCCGACGGCAAGTCGAACTACGATGCGCTGCAGGTCGAGTTGACCAAGCAGATGTCGCATGGCCTCTCCGGCCGCGTTGCGTACACCTGGTCGAAAGAGCTGGACAACACAAACGTGTTTGACCCGCTTCCCGGGCAGGATCCCCTGAACTATGGCGTAGGTAATGAGCAGGCTCCGAACGTCCCACAAAACTTCGTGGTTAGCCTTGTCTACCAGCTTCCTTTCGGACGCGGCCAGGAATGGCTGACGAGCAGTCCCCGGGCGGTGGAGGCGATGGTCGGCGGATGGCAGATCAGCACTATCACCATATTGCAATCAGGCCAACCGATGACGATCCATCTCACCTCGGACAATCTGAATAATGGCATGAACAACCGCGCCAATGCCGTATGTTCCTCTGTGCGGACGCTCGGGAGGACGTCAGAATGGTTTGATACCAGCTGCTTCACCACGCCGGCGCTCTATCAGATCGGCAACTCCGGTCTGGATAAGGCAATCAGCCCCGGTTATGCGGACTCCGACATCTCGTTGTCCAAGACGGAGAGGATCCATGACCAGATGAGCGTCCGTTTGCAGATTGATGCGTTCAACGCGCTCAATCATCCTTATCTGGGGCACCCGAATACCACCTGCTGCAGTACCACCAATGCACTGTTTGGCGTTATCACCAGTGCGAACGGTCCGCCACGCAACCTTCAACTAGGAGCTCACTTTATCTTCTAATATCGCGTTGGATCAGGCACAGCCGGCGGCCTCCATTTTCAAGGCGCCGGCTGTTCATGTTCGACGAACATCGACCGCATGCAGGGAAGAAGACATGAAAAGGAAGCAACCGATGGCGGATCGTAGAGAGTTTCTCGCCGCGCTTATGGCGACTGCCGTCGTATCACAAGCAGGTGTGTTTGCAGAAGATTCCAGTCTCACAAAAAGCGTGGGAGTCAATCTGGTGCCTGAGGAACCCTGCAGTAAGCCAAATTACTGGTGCACATGGGCCGCACAAAACTATATGTATGGTCATGATCTTCCAGAACTCGACCCTAAAATTCTGGAGGGCGATTCGGGAAGCAAGCTGGCTCACGATGCTATGGCAGAGAAGACCCTCTTCGGAAGGACAGGATGGGCAACAGACTTCTTTCCGAAGATTCGTGAAGATGTGCTCTTCCTCCTGGATGACGGATGGCAAGTTGGAGGCACAGCAACCTTCGAGCTAGACACCAAGAAGTTCCCCACTTTTACAGGATCTTCCGCTGACCGGCTTAGGAAACTGAATCTTGCAATCAAGGACGCAGGGTGGCGTGGAACGGCGTTATGGTGCCGTAATACGCCAGGGGGGAATGCGGATCATCGCCTCGAGAGTCTTAGTCAGTCTGCAGGCATCAAGTATTGGAAGGTTGATATAGGTGATCCGACATTCAATCTGGTGCGGCTCCGCGATGAGACACATATCCCCCTCACTTTAGAGCATGTACACGGCGAATGGCCTGTGAATGGGGATTGGGGAAAGGATGGACGATTCGGCTCGCAAAGCTGGGGTTCTAATCGAATGGAAATCCTGCAGCATACAGATGTCTATAGGACGTATGACGTCACTTCGATCCTATCTTTGCCGACAACTCTTGACCGCGTTGCTGAAATGCTAAAGGGCGCTGAAGGGCATTCTGAAGTGCACGGCCTATTGAATGTGGAAGATGAAGTTTACGTGGCTGCGGCCATGGGATGCACAATGGGAGTTCTGCGGCACCCCCTGATAGGGATGAGACCTGGAAACGATACAGATTTATTCTTCAATGGGCCCAGACAAACCAAAAAGCGGATGGATGAAGTAGTGCGAGCACTTCGTTGGCAACGGATTGCACCTCCGTTCTCACCGGGATTGGGATCAGTAACTCTCAGCGATGAAATTCTGACCGACAGCTGGATTTTTGAGAGAGGTCAAACCTGGCAAAACGAAATTATAGGGAAAACCGTGCGGCAAGGGGCACCGGCCTGTCTTGCTCGCAACTTAAGCTTGCCTTCCGTGAGAGCGAATGGCGATAGACCGTTTGTCTTCGCGACAAGATTTCCAAATGGCGCGGTCGCAATTGCAGCGCAGGAGCGGACCCGAGTTGGCAATGGCTGGTACATGCCCGCATGTGATGTGACACTATCTGTGACTGACGCCCCAGGACCGTACGGTGTCTTTGGCTATTTCGACAGCCTAACGTTGGCTTCGGACAAGCCCTTTCATGGTAACCGGATCCTTGCCCAAGACCTGGCAGGTGATAAGTCGATCGATATCTCTAGTATGGTGCAGGTTCAGGGTGAGAATCTATACATACCTGGTAAAGTGATCCGCCGAATAGGCCTTCATAGCGCGACACCCGGAGACATTTCCGCCCCGGGGTTAGTGATTGTTATTAGCTGAAGCAAAACTTAGGAGAATCTACGTCGGAAGATGACATCCGCATGGCATCTGCAACTTCGGCAGGCGGCCGCCACGAACGGGAACCTTCGTCAAATTCGACCTAACGCTCCACTGAACCGTTGGCCAGAACCTTATTGACATAATCAAGGAGAAAACGTGACTGGAAGTTGGACGTTGTGTTTGATCGTAGCGCTCCTCGCCTCTGTAAGGCTGACTGCTCAGGACTCTCCGCCTTCTGCAACGCCGCCCATGGGCTGGAACAGCTGGAATCACTTCGCCGAAAAGGTGACTGAGGACGATGTGCGAGCTGCAGCGGACGCTCTGGTTGCGAGTGGAATGCGAGACGCCGGGTACGTGTATGTCAATATAGACGACACGTGGGAGGGCAAGCGCGACGCTCAGGGAATCATTCACACGAATGAGAAGTTTCCGGACATGAAGGCTCTTGCGGACTATGTCCACTCGAAGGGACTCAAGTTGGGGATCTACTCCTCGCCCGGGCCGAAGACGTGCGCTGGTTATGAAGGCAGCTACGGCCACGAAGAACAGGATGCGCAAACGTACGCGGACTGGGGAATCGATTACCTGAAGTACGATCAATGCAGCTTCGGAGACATTCTCAAAAGGCAGGTAGGAAACGATCTGGACAAGGCTGCAGCCATGCAGAGGACGGCCTACGAGAAGATGCACGTTGCCATACTCAAGACCGGCCGACCCATGGTTTATAGCTTTTGCCAGTATGGCCTGTACACGGTCTGGAAATGGGCGCCGAAAGCGGGCGGAAATCTTTGGCGCACAACAGGCGACATCAGTGACAACTGGGATCGCATGACGTTGATCGGCTTCCAGCAGGATGGGCTCGAAGAGTTTGCCGGCCCAGGTCACTGGAATGATCCGGATATGCTAGAAGTTGGAAATGGCGGAATGAACCGTTCAGAGTATGAGGTGCACATGAGTTTGTGGGCGATGCTATCCGCCCCCCTCTTGGCCGGCAACGATCTTAGCAAGATGACTCCGGAAACGAAGGCGATCCTTATGAATCGAGACGTCATCGCCCTGGATCAGGACGCACTTGGGCATCAGGGCAGAAGGATTTGGGCAGAGGGGCCGTTGGAGATTTGGTTAAAAGAACTGTCGGGAGGCAAAAGGGCGATTGCATTCTTCAATCGTGGCAACTCCGCGATGGATTTTGATCCTACTTTGAAGGCGCTTGACGAGTTCAAAGGTAAGCATTTGTTGGACCTCTGGACCAAGAAGGAAATCGTTCTCGACGCGATTACCGAAGTACGCGTTCCCTCACACGGTGTTCTTCTGTTGGAGCAGCGCTAGGCCGTGGAATCAGGGAAATTCGTCTATCGTTGCTTTCTGCTATTAGGCTTGTCATCCGCCCTCGCTGTCCATTCACAGGTTGTAACACCTATCTCTAGTCTGCAACTCGAGTCTTCGGATAAAGAGCTGGTGCAGGCCTTCCGGTGGGCAAAGTCGGAGGCGCTGGCTTACACACACGACGGTTCCGATCCTGTAGGGCCATGGTATGAAGCTGCACTCCCTGGGCGCGATTCGTTTTGCATGCGAGATGTCTCACATCAAACCACGGGAGCGGCGGCCTTGGGTATGTACCCGGAAAATCGCAACATGCTGGAGCGATTCGCTGCCGCGGTTTCTCCTGGCCGAGACTGGGCAGGATACTGGGAAATTGATAAGTTTGGGCATCCATCCGCCGCTGATTACCTGAGCGATGAAGACTTTTGGTACAACCTTCCGGCGAACTTCGATCTTCTCGACAGCATCGTTCGCATGTGGCGCTGGACGGGTGACAACACCTACCTGAACGATCCTCCCTTCCAGAGATTCTTCGAGACGACCGCAACCGCTTATGTGAACGCGTGGGATCTTCAGCCAGACCTAATCCTTAAGCGGCCCAGGCTCATGAATCAACGGTTGTCGAAGGGGAAGTTTGTACAAGCGCGCGGAATCCCTAGCTATACCGAAGGGGAGAACAACTTTTAACCTTGGGACGGATCTACTCGCGGCTGAGTACCGCGCCTTTGAATCCCTTCGGTTTGTAGCCATCAGCCGCCATGAGGTGGGCCCCGCTCAACAGTATGCGAATACAGCGAATAAAATCTTGCACCTCATTGAGCGCAGGGCCTGGTCTGAGAAGGATCACCATTTCATGGGCTTCTTTTCTCAGGACGGCAGTACGCATGGCTCTGGCGATGCAATGGTTCTTTACTTCGGTGCCACGAAGGATCCAGGTCATATTCGCGCAGCACTCTCCTTCATCGAATCGGCGGAGTACCTGAAAAACATTGGAATCGAAGAGGAAAGCTACCTCGCGCAGACCTTCTATCGCTATGGCGAGATTGACGCTGCGTATAAACGCATTATGGATATTACTCGCCCAAATAGAGACAGGCGCGATTACCCAGAGGTGCCCTTCTCAGTTATTGGCGCCATAGTGACGGGAATGATGGGCATCGAAGTGGTTGATGACGGCAATTCCGAACGTCCACTTCTCCATTCCATCTCCCGGCTCTCGAGTAAATCTGATAGCGCAACTCTAAGTGGTGTTCGTATACGAGAGAATCTGGTAGATCTGGAACACGTAGGAGATCGAAGAAGTGTCCTGACCAATCGCTCAGGAAAAGCAGTACATTGGCAAGCGGCCTTTCCAGGTAGAGTTCCGATCCTGATAATGAACGGTCGTCCGGTTCGCGCCAAAACATCCTCCGACGCTGCACAGGCGCAGGTCAGTTGGATAATCACAGACGTCCCCGCTGGAGCCACCGTCTCTGTAAGCCGACCTTGATTGCGAGATCCAAGAAGCAGATTCGGCGGCATCAAGAGGCAGATCACACTTCCCACGGAGGCCGCTGGAGCCTCTGCAGTGCTGGTCAGTGGTTCGGGGCACTATGGCCGAAAAGGACTAATGCAACCTGCTCTAGGATATAAGTGATTCATAACTATGGATAGACGAGATTTTCTAAAGACGACAGGCACTCTCTTCGCTGCCACCGCTATTCCAGGTGTAGCAGCCATGTCCGCTGAACATTCGACCCCGGGGCGTATCGTATTGCCAATGAATCGCGGTTGGCGCTACCACCCTCACAGCGTGGACGGAGCCCAGACAGTTGACTTTGATGACTCCGCGTTTGAGCAAGTCGTCATACCGCATGCCAATGTACGCCTGCCGTGGCACAGCTTCGACGACAAGACATACGAGTTTATTTCGATCTATCGCCGGCGTTTTAAAACGCCGAGCGCTGCGCAAGGGAAACGTGTCTTCATCGACTTTGAAGGCGCGATGACGGCATCCTCTGTATGGATCAACGGTACTTTGCTGGGCGAGTACTTGGGCGGTTTCACGCCGTTTTCATTTGAGTTGACGCCTCACCTCCGGCGTGATGGGGACAACGTCGTGGTGGTGCGGCTTGACTCCACGGAACGTGCCGATATCCCTCCGTTTGGAAACGAGATCGATTACCTGACTTTTGGCGGTATCTATCGCGAGGTTGCCCTACGGATCGTTCCATCGACTTACCTGGACAACATATTCGCCCGACCTAAGGATGTGTTGAGTGGCAAGCCGTCGCTCGAGGTCGATTGCTTCCTTGCGGGGCACGAGGCTGCCAGGGGTGAACTATCGCTCGACGTCGAGCTGCGCGACGGGCAGCGCACGTTAGCCAAGGCTGGTCACGCTGTCATTTCTAAAGGCGCGCGGAACCCCGATACTTCTGCTGATCCGTCTACCAGCGCGCCAGTTTATGCCAGCACAGAGACCATCAACGATCCGGCTCGACAGACGGTATCGCTGCAGGCTATTGAAGGCGTCAATCTCTGGGATCTGGAGAATCCTAATCTGTATACGGTTCATGTTCGGCTGCTGCAGGCAGGTCGTGTGATCGACGAGGATATGCGTCGGATTGGCTTCCGCGAGGCGACGTTCACCGACCATGGATTCTCGCTAAACGGCAAGATCGTCAAGTTGCGTGGGCTGGATCGTCATCAGACGTTTCCCTTTGTGGGGCAGGCGATGCCCGCGCGGGTGCAGCGCCGGGATGCGTTAATCTTGCGAAAGAATCTACATTGCAACATCGTAAGGACCTCACATTATCCGCAGTCGCGGCACTTTCTTGACTGCTGCGATGAAATTGGGCTGTTGGTGCTGGAGGAGATACCCGGATGGCAGCATATTGGGCCCGAGCCCTGGAAGGAGATCTCGATCGATAATGTGGGCCGTATGATCCGGAGGGATTGGAATCATCCGTCGATCATCCTTTGGGGCGTGCGGATCAACGAGTCCAGAGACGATCACGACTTCTACGTTCGCACGAACGCTTTGGCTCACTCCCTTGATCCTTCTCGTCAGACTGGTGGGATACGGTACTTCCAGGAATCTGAGTTCCTAGAGGACGTGTTCACCATGAACGATTTCGGGTTCCCACTCAAGAAGCCGAATCATCCGCGCTATCTCAACACGGAATTTGTGGGTCATACATTTCCGACAAAGACGACGGATGATGATGAGAGGCTGCGGGAACATACCTTACGGCATGCACGGATACATAATCAGTTGGCGTCCGATTCGCAATATGCAGGTGGTATTGGCTGGTGCGCGTTTGACTACAATACACATTCAAACTTCGGCGCGGGCGACCGAGTCTGCTACCACGGCGTTATGGATATCTTCCGTGAACCGAAGCCGGCTGCGGGATTCTATAAATCGCAGTGTGATCCTTCTGAAGAGGTTGTGCTTGAGCCTGCGTTTCACTGGGCCAACAGTGACGAATCAACCAGCTTTACGAAGGCTGTCGTGTGTTCCAACTGCGACCATCTGAAGTTTTACATGCGCAAAGACGGCATTGAGGGCAGTCCATGGGAGCTCATCGCTGAGCTTGAGCCGGACCGGACTGAGTTCAACTTCCTGACTTACCCGCCGTTCATTCTCGATCGTAGCAAGATTCCATCGAATGAGCGGCATGGATGGGGCGATCTGCGCATCGACGGCTACCTGAAGGGTAATCAGGTGATCTCGAAGTCGCTTTCGGGGCGCGGCGTCGATTCGAAGTTCATGCTGTTGCCGGATGATACTTCGCTTGCGGCGGACAGTGCGGATTCAACCCGTGTTGTGCTGCGGGTAACCGATGAGTTCGGCGCCGTACGTCCCTACGCCAACGATCCGATCGTCCTCAAATTGGAAGGACCGGCAGAGCTGATCGGTGACAACCCGTTTGCCCTGATAGGTGGTACGGGCGCTCTGTGGGTTCGTGCGAAGGAGCATCCCGGCACGGTTCGGCTGACAGCTACGCATCCTTGGCTGGGTTCCCAGATGGTGGACATTGCCGTGACCAATGCTTCGGTTGAGATGGTTTAGCTGTCATTAAGTCATTTGCTATGAATGTGGCAGAGATGGGATCGAACCGCCGCCGCCGGCCTTTTCAGTGGCGTAATCGGCAACCAAGGCGTGACCTACCTGACTTGGCAGTCGATGGTCAATCGCTCCGTCACTCATCGGAACGGCTAGTACCGACATGTCGGCTTCTGTTAATCGATTCACTCTGGTTCAAATCGACGAAAAACCGGCTATTCGGACAAGTAAACGGCTCCAACCGGTGGGAACGCAGGAGCTTTCAATGTCTGAGCGCGTACACGATTTCGAAAATCCGCGTATTTCAAGGGTTCTTTGGTGGCGGTTCGTATCGTAATTTGGAGCGATCCATGCGATTCGATTGAAGCTTGAAAAGCTTCATCGCGTCAACGCCTGTATATCAGCACTTCACGTGCAGTAAGAGTAATTGGCGGTAAACGCTCTCGTGCAACTGTTAACCGAGGGGTTGTAGGTTCGAGTTCTACCTGAGTTCATTCATTGAGCAGATTCCAAAAGAAACATCGAAGATTGCACCCCCGAACGCCGTTTGTCTTGCCGGGATAGATTTGACAGCTTCGCTGACAGCAACCGGGATGGATTTCGGCGTATTTCGATGGAGAATATGGACTAAAGAACTGCCTAAGTTAAACAAAACAATACTCGAAGACACCCAGTGGAAGATACGGTTCAGAACTCAAAATCCGCCGAGGGCAACCTCGTGGGGGTTCGCCCCCCCTTCCCGGCACCAAGATAATAAAAGGCTTACATTGTAAGTGGCTACTCAAACCGAGTGACCGTTTTTGCTTGGTGCCTGTTTTGGTGCCTGTTGTGTTCTTTGGTGACGGGGCTCGCCTGTGCAGTTCGGGCAATCCGTTCGACTAACAGACTGCTTATGCTCCGAAGAGAGATGACTGTAGCGGGCGGACATGGTGATCGTCTTGTGTCCAGCGGCCTCCTGAATCTACTTGATAGAGGCCCCGGCCATGTATCGATCTCCTGCGGCGTGATCTCGGAGGCGATCCGTGCACCCATTTCTTTGCGCACGATGCCGGGTTTGCATTCGTAGTTTCGAACGCTCTTATTGTGAATACGCGCATACTTCAGCGCGTCATCAATCAACGCGGAGGGGGTTACTCTTCCATTTCGAAGCTCCGGCAATTTGATACCGCGCCAAGCATCCGCTTTGCATGCTCTATAAAGGTCAACTGCCGTAGACCTGCTGCCCATCTTCTCGCGACGTTGCTTTCCCTTAAACCGTTTCTCGAGAGCTGTTTTCAGGCGACGTTCTGCTTCTTCCAGATCTTCGAAGTCGGATCGCGTCACTGGTTTCGTGGTCTTCGCCGCGGCGTTCCTCTACTTCGTCATCGTGCTCGAGCCGCATCCGCTGCAGTGTCGCCGTCCAAAGATTGGCATAGAACCCTACAGACCCTCCGCGCAGTGTCCCCCTTTTAGAGAAATGGTTAATCTGGTTGGGTTGACTAGTCTGTGAGCTAGTTAATTCCCGAAATGGGAATGGCCGTTGCAATATTCATGATGACTCTTTCATCGGCGATTGACCGAGCGAGGCCCTCGCGGTATGGTTTCGGATCAGCACAGTAACACTTCGAGTGTGCGATTCCTGGAGAGTCATAATATGGTAGCCTCCGGTGCCC
Source organism: uncultured Acidobacteriaceae bacterium (assembly GCA_963774835.1). Taxonomy (GTDB): domain Bacteria; phylum Acidobacteriota; class Terriglobia; order Terriglobales; family Acidobacteriaceae; genus Edaphobacter. The sequence continues at coordinate 59,427 of CAVZGS010000005.1, read as the reverse complement.
CGAGTGCAGTTCATCAAGCAGTGGATGTCGCCTTTTCTATCGCTGATTTGATTGGTGGTTTTCTTTCCGACACTTCTTATCGGCGGACTCTGATTTCGGCTGCTGATGGCGACAGCATTCAACTCTATCTGGATCCGAACAACAGCAATCAGCCTACATTTTCCAATACCTCTTCGACGAAATGGGGCGTCATTCATGCGGCCCAGGCGGGGCCCTCCAGTGTGGTGGGAGATACCGGAATTCCTCTGGCCGCGCAATGCACTTACCTGGAGCCGAATGGCTCGGCCGCATTTCCAAACTATCCTGCGTATACGAAAGGTCTACTTACGGCAACAGTCGTAGACCCGAGTCAGACGCTGGCCCGGTACCGATAGCGGCGGTAACAGGGCGGAGCCTGACAGCATCGCAAGGCATTCCGCTGGGCACCACCGGATTGTTCAACATTGACGGCGCCGGGATCGATTATCAAAATAACGATCCGAATGGCAATGACCATCTTCCCAGTTTTACGGTGGAGACGGGTGCGCCGAACCAGACATTCAGCGTAGGTCCCACAGCGCTAGTTGCGGCAGGCACTCAGGTGAGAATTCCATTTCCCGAGGATGTTACGGGTCAGGTCTTCTCGCAGGTCAATGCAGTGTTGTCAGCGAACGTGAAGGCGTTCCCGCCGATCTCGCCGGGCTAGATTTTCATCGCCATCAGCGCGATGAGGTCTATTCCCGCGATTCGTTGATTACAGCAGTTCTTCTAAAACCAACACTGATCGTGGTGCGCTCGACCTTCACTTAGTTGCTACGTTCACATGCATTGCAAAGAGGTAATCATGTCCCTATGCAACACGATGCCCGACTTCTTTACTCTTGTCGCTTCCGGAACCGCGAATGGAGAGTATGCCACTAACAATGCTTTTACCGACAACTCCTACTCGTATTACAACGAAGAGATGGACTGGCATTTCACCTTCGCTCCCACAGGCAATGGGACAGGCGAGCAACAGAATATGTCGAGCATGCATATTTCGATTCCGGTTCCGAACTATGGAGCGAATGCCAGCTTCTTCTTCAACACGGCCGGGACGATCACCGGAAACAACTTTCAAACACTGCCATCGAACGAGCAGCAGGCCGCCAACACGCTGTGGACGGATAATGAGACCGTTATTACGGAGATGGCTGCGGAGATTGTCGGCTATCTGAACTTTAGCTAGAAAAAATACTTTGCATACACCATCCTCATGTGACACAGGTTGTACTGTCACACGAAACCAGTACCTTATTGAGTTCAATGCTGGGGCGGTATATGACTGCGGTTGCTGTTCCTTCTCGCCGTCAGTTTGCCTTGGGTGCCGTTAGCGGAGTTTTTCTAGCTGCCGCCAGTCGAGGTAATTCTTACGCCGACGCGTTACAGCCATCGTCAATATCAACCACACCTCTTCCTGCCCGCGTACTACGCCGACTTCGCCGCGTATTTGAAGCAGCAAAGCGACACCGTAATTCCGAAAAAACGAGCGGAACGTCGACCCCGTCGGACCTCGGCGATTTTGCAAGTCTGTTGCGATCGACTGCAAATCAAATGTTGATAAGGCCCGCAATTTTGTAGTGACTGTCCTCTGCTATCTGAGCCTACTGGCGGACTTTACCGTGCTCTTTATTTTGCGAGCGAGACATACATAAACAGTTCCTGCTTCCTGGATCCAACATCACTATTTTTTTGTAGAGTTCATTAGGAGGAGCAACTCATGAAGCAGGACAGTCAGGTTAACATTAAATGCAATAGTGCTCATCTCCATGCATCTCGGTGCAAAACAAAAAAAATCGGACGCAAAATCCGCCAAGGACAACCTCGTGGGGGTTCGCCCCCCCTCCCGGCACCAACAAAACACCCTATGAAGATTTGTCATCTTGAATTAGGCGGTTTGTCGGTACGCCCTTCTCAATGAGCGCGTAATTGAACAGCCATTGGGTAAATCTATCGATCTGTTCAGGACGCATCGTGGGTGGCTTTGCGATTCGGGGAACCGGCGGGTAGATATTCTCGTACTGGATCGTGGGACTCCCGGAGTCACAGACAGGATAGGAGGGACGAATGCTGACGGATCTGCGCGACGCGCTTCGACAACTGCGGAAGGCGCCCGGATTCACAACGACAGCGGTGGTTACGCTGGCTCTGGGAATCGGAGCAACCACGGCGATTTTTACGCTCGTGCATCAGGTAATGCTGAAGTCCCTGCCGGTATCGAAGCCAGATGAGCTGTGGCGGATCGGAGATAAGATTCGCTGTTGCAACTGGGGTGGGTATAACCAGGGTGACGACCAGAATTTTTCGCTGTTCTCGTGGGAGGCGTACAAAAACTTTCGCGCGCGAACGCCGGAGTTCATGGACCTGGCGGCACTGCAGGCCGGCAATGCGCCGCTCGGCGTCCGCAGGGCGGGGTCACAGGCGCAGGTGGATACCCGCAACGGGGAGTACGTGTCTGGAAATTTCTTCCAGACCTTTGGCGTGCAGCCGTGGATCGGCCGCCTGATGACTGACGCGGACGATCAGGAGAGCGCGACGCCGGTGGCGGTGATGAGCTACCACATTTGGAGGGAGAAGTACGGGCCCGACCCCTCGGTAGTCGGAGCCAGCTATCAGATCAACGGGCATCCGTTTACGGTAATCGGCGTGGCCCCACCGGGATTTTATGGGGCGAAACTGGCTGGCTGGGGCATGCCGGACCTATGGCTGCCACTGACCTCGGAGCTAGTGATCGATGGAGCGACCTCGCGACTGAAGAGGCCGAACGGTAACTTCCTGGACCTGATCGGCAGAGTGCGGCCGGGAGTTAATCCGAAGCTGCTCGAAGCCAAGTTGAAGGTAGAACTGCACGACTGGTTGGCTAGCCACGTACCTGATATGGAGCCAGGGGAGAAGCAGCTCTGGCAGCAGCAGACGCTGCATCTGACTCCCGGCGGGGCGGGGGTGGCGGCCATGCGTGATCAGTATCAAGATGGGTTGAAGCTGCTGCTGCTGGCGGCAGGGTGTGTTCTGCTGGTGGCCTGTGGAAACCTTGCGAATCTTCTGCTGGCGCGCGGGTTGAATGACCGCGCACAAACGTCGATACGCGTGGCGCTGGGCGCTTCACGGCAGCGTCTGGTGCGCAAGGCGCTGGTGGAGTCGGTGATGCTGGCCGTGATTGGGGGAGTGCTCGGCATTGGCGTGGCCTATGCCGGGACGAGGCTGATTCTGTATCTGGCCTTCCAGATCGGCGGCCCGAATAATTATGTACCGATTGGTGCGACACCATCGTGGCTCGCGCTGCTCTTCACGCTGGGCGTGTCACTGCTGACGGGAATCATCTTCGGGATTGCGCCGGCGTGGATAACATCTCATGCAGACCCGGTGGAGGCCTTGCGAGGGGGGAATCGTTCTGTTAGCGGACGGCGTTCGTGGGCGCAGAAGTCGCTGGTGATCGCGCAGACGGCTGTGTCGCTCGTGCTGCTTTCTGCGGCCGTCCTGCTGGGTAAGAGCCTGCGGAACCTGGAGCACCAAAACTTCGGATTCGAGACGCAGGGCCGATACATCGCGTGGATCAATCCCATGCTGAGCAATTACAAGCCGGAACAATTGGAGCCGATGTTCCAGAAGATTGACGACCGTCTGCGCCAGATTCCCGGTGTGCGAATGGCGGCGCCTGCGCTCTATGCGCCAATGACGGGCGATAGCTGGAACGACGGAATCCGAGTTGCGGGCAGACCGGAGCCCGGGGCGAAAGAAGATACGGGTGCGTCATGGGCGCGGGTGATGCCTGGGTTCTTCGAGACCTTAGGCGCAACGATGGCACTGGGCCGGCCGATTACGGAGGAAGACACCGAGACAACGCGGAAGGTGGCGGTGATCAATGAGGCGTTTGCGAAACGGTTCTTCAAAGGCCAAAACCCGATTGGGCAGCATTTCGGACCCGACAAGATCAAGTATGCGGGAACTTACGAAATCGTCGGAGTCACGAAGGACATGCGGTATCTGACGTACGATTACAAAGATCCGGTACGGCCGATGTTCTGGCTTTCTGAGGCGCAAACTGTGCTGTACGACGATCCGGCTTATGTGAGTGGCGAAGTCTGGTCGCACTACCTGTACAACATCGTGATCTGGGCACCGGGCGATCCGCCAGGGATGGAAGAGCGCGTGCGCAAGGTTTTGGCTGATATCGATCCAAACCTGGTGCTCTACGGGGTCGATCCTTACAACAAAGTCGTGAGCGCGGATTTCCAGCAGGAAAATATGATTGCGACACTGACGACGCTTTTCGGTGTGCTCGGACTGGTTTTGGCGGCGGTCGGGCTATACGGTGTGATGGCGTATATGGTGGAACAGCGGACGGGCGAGATTGGCGTGCGGATGGCGCTGGGGGCAGATCGAAGCGATGTGTTAAAGATGGTGTTGCGCGGTGCTTTCTCGCAGGTAGGTATCGGGCTAGGACTTGGCATTCCGGCGGCGATCGGAGCCGGCAAGCTGATGACGGACCAGTTATTCGGCGTGAAGCCATGGGACCCAATTATGCTGGCGCTGGCTACCCTGTTGCTAGCCCTGGCAGCCCTGCTGGCGTCGTTGATTCCGGCGCGACGAGCAGCACGTGTGGAACCGATGGTGGCACTGCGGAACGAGTAATCAGTGCCCAGGCATTGGTGACCTCGAGGGCCCAAACTCTCAACAGTTGCTAAATCACCGCATCACTCAACTAGTGAAGAGGCTTGTTCGTCAACTGACACCCTTAGTTATTGAGAACCCGGCTTTCCGAGCTATTGAAGCTCTCGGAATATCTCCTTTGACTCCCAGCACAACGCACGTATATTTGCTTACAGCACTGGATTGACAGGCACTGAGCCTAAGCAACAAAGTGCGTCCGCGGCCATACTCCCCATCTCGCGGGACGGAGTTTAAATGAGCAGCAGGCGACCTCGACTTTTCTACGGGTGGTTGATTGTTTTCGTCAGTGCCCTTGGGCTCTTCCTCGGCGCTCCGCTCCTTGTCTTCTCCTTCAGCGTGTTTTTCAAGTCGCTGGTAGTGGACTTTCACGCCAGCCGCGCAGCTGTTTCATTTGCCTTTTCCCTCTCTAACTTTGTGGGTGCACTTTGGCTGCCCGGGACAGGTGTGCTGATTGATCGTTTCGGACCGAAGCGCGTCATCCTTGTGTCCACCCTCCTCTTCGGCCTGGTCTTATGTTCTGCCTTATGGGTGGGGAGCGGCCTGTGGCAGCTTTATCTCTTCTTTACAATCTTGGGTGTTGCGATGGCCAGCGGCCCCGCTCCCGTTCCTTATGGCGTCGTGATTTCACACTGGTTCAACCGCCATCGGGGACTGGCCTTGGGACTGTCGATGATGGGAATCGGGATCGGCTCCATTGTGGTTCCGATGCTTGCCCAGCACCTCATCGCGATGTTCGGCTGGCGCATGGCGTTTGCGATCTTCGGAGCCGCTGTTCTGTTGCTCCCGATTCCGGTTATAGCTGCCTTTCTACAAAACGACCCAAAGGAACGGGGCCTCCAACCGGACGGAGACGGGAAAATTAGCGACTCACCACTGCCGCTCCAAGACAAAGAAGGTTTAAGTTGGCGCGAAATCTGGCATAGCCCAACATTCTGGATCCTGATCTGCATCTTCTCGCTGGCCGGCGCGAGCGTACACGGCGCTGTTCTTCATATGTCCGCAATATTTACTGACAGGGGTGTCAGCGCGGAGCGCGCCGCCGTGGCCACTTCGCTAGTCGGCGCCGCTGTCATTATCGGCCGGCTTGGCTCCGGATACCTTCTCGATCGCCTCTTTGCACCTCGTGTTGCCATTCTCTTTTACGGTGCAACTGCCCTCGGCATTTTGATGTTGTGCTCAGGAATTAATGGAAACCTCGCGCTGGGTGCCTCGTTTCTCGTCGGACTCGGCATGGGAGCGGAGGTCGAAAGCATGGGCTATATGATCAGCCGATACTTCGGTTTGTATGCCTTTGGCACTGCCTATGGCTCTGCCTTTGCCGCATTTATGATTGCAGGATCGGCGGGTGTCCTGCTGATGGGCGCCGGGTACGACCGCTTTCACTCGTATACTGTCCCGCTCGCGGCACTCGGCGCGGCAATGGTGCTTGCGCTGGTCCTGCTTACCCACCTCGGGCCATACCGATACGGAGTTGAACCGAAGACGAACCAGTCGATGAAGCCCATGGAAGTGTCAAGCGGCGCTTGAAGATTTCGTGTCTGTTCGATCAATCCAGGGCCTCGCAGAAAGCAAGGAGAATCCATGACGCAACAAGCCCCTTCCAATCCTCTTCCGGCAATCCTATTGCGTGCGAGAGACGGACTCATCCTTCATCAGACTTTGTACGTCGCCGCCAAGCTGGGTGTGGCGGACCGTCTCGAGGGGGGGTGGCGTTCCGTCGCCGAACTCGCCCGGGAGTTGGAGGTCAATGAAGATGCGCTCTACCGCACCCTGCGCCTCCTGGCGAGCCAGGGGACCTTCGAAGAGAACGATGTTCGTTGCTTTAGGAATAATCATGTTTCTAACTTCCTGCGAACCGGCGTGCCGGGCTCCGTTCGCTCTCTGTTCATCTTCTGGGGGAGCGATTTCCACTACCCGAGTTTTGGGCATATCATGCACAGCATTAAAACGGGAGAGTCATCGCGGACCTTACTTTCCGGCACCGACGGCTTCGAACATCTTCGCCGCGATCCCGAGCAGGCCCGCATCTTCGACGACGCCATGACAAACATGTCCCAGCTCGTCGGTCCCTCGATCGCCGCAGCTTACGACTTCGGAGCATGGGGAAGCCTCATGGATGTGGGCGGCGGCAACGGCATCCTGCTTTCGCATATTCTCCGGGCCCATCCGACGCTGCGCGGCGTGCTCGCAGACCAGGAGCACGTGCTCGCCCGTGCCAGCGAACACGGTTACCTGGGCGGCGATCTCGCAGCGCGCGCCACCATGGAGCCTTGCAACTTCTTCGAGCATGTCCCGGCCGGCTGCAAAGCGTACTTCATGAAGAGCGTAATTCACGACTGGGAGGACGGTCAGGCAAGAACCATCCTCGCCAACTGCCGGAAGGCGATCCCCGACGACGGTGTGCTGCTTCTGGCAGAGTGGGACCTCTTCGGCGAAAACGCTCCTTCGAATGGCAAATTCATCGACATCGTCATGCTTGTCTTGACGGGAGGCCGCGAGCGCTCGGTTGATCAGTATCGTGAGCTACTAGCCAGCGCGGGCTTTCGGCTCAACAGGGTCGTCTCCACTGCCTCTCAATTCGCAGTGATTGAAGCGTTTCCCGTCTAGCGGGAATTTGCCGTTCGGAAACCGGTGATGCGGCCAATGCTCAAAAGTAGTGCCGTAGAGCACGAAAAAGGGGTTTTGGGTCACACCTGTCGAAATGGCTTCGTGAGTTCCGTTGTTTGGGCCCTAGGCGTCCTTGTGGTGAAGCTTCTTCGAGTTTTTTTGCGCCTTCTTTTGCGCTTTTCTCTCGCTCTTTTGTAACTTCTTCTGGTGCTTCAGATACGCTTTCCTCGACTCTGTCGAGTCGTGCTGCATCGGGTGCTGGGCGGAATTCGTGTCCGCGCGGGCAACGGGCGGGAGGGAGAGCGCCAGAGCGAGAGGGACGAACAGGACTCGAGCTATGATTTTGGTCATAGATCACCACGAAAGTAAACTCTTGCGGGATTGTATAACGAGGGTCGCCGCCCATTGGAATTTTCCGGCCGCTCGCGCCGCTCCATCGAGTTGTGGCCCCTTCCTGTGAGTCTAACCAGGGCCCTTACAAATTCAATGTCAGACCCTCCCGCACCGACCTAATCGATTGCCACCGCCTGGGTCCACGGCCCTCAGGTGTAGCGTTGATTGATCCAATAGGAGGTCGAGAGAATTCGAATCAGGTTCGAGAGATGCCAGGCGACTGCTTGCTTGAAGATGAGCGGCCAACCTGGCTGTTGCGCCACACTCTCTGATGGATCTCTTTGTAGCGAGAGATGATTTCTTCATGGTGTGCATGCTTCTGATCTTGAAGGATGGATCTCCCGTTCACGACGACGTCTCGAATGGCTGAACGGCCTAGCGAGAAGACGATGATCGGCAACAAATCTTCGGCTGAATGGCCGGCGATGGATACGTCGTTCAAATCGACGGTGAAAAAATCGGCAGATGAGCCCGGCGTCAATCCTTTGCCGGGCAATGCGAGTGCGCGTGCGCCGTGAATTGTTGCGCAGTCGAAGAGTCGTGAGGCCAGGGTCTCCGTCCCTATCTGATCAAGAATGGCGCGCTCCTGTTGTTCAAGCCGCAGGTGATAATCGAGCTCTCGCGCATCTTCGAGCGGATCAATCTGCGCCTGGCTGTCTGATCCAAGTGCTACGCGAATACCAGCGGCCATGACATCGTCGGCAGCGACGATGCCGTCTCCGAGATTGCGCTCGGTCGTTGGGCAGGAACATATTGTTGCACCGGTGTCGGCAAGCATCGCGATTTCATCAGAGCTGATGTGGATAGCATGCACAGCAGTGAAGTCAGGACCGAGAAGGCGTTCCTTGTTGAACAGTGCAACTGGGGTATAGCCATATTCGCGCAAGCATGTTTTGTTTTCTGCGACCTGCTCCGCGACGTGCATGTGCAGGGGGAGTTTGTTCTGTCTGCTCCACGCCGCAATCTCTTTGAGATCGTGGAGCGGCACAGCACGAATGCTGTGGGGTGCAACGCCAAACTGTACCTCAGATTGATTCGCCGAACAGGTACCGATTAGCGCGTCCAGGTTTTCGAGGAAAGCAGCTGTCGATTCGAAGAAGCGCGTCTGGCCCGGGTCAGGTGGCAGTTCGTGTCCTGAGCGGAGGTAAGCCGTTCGCAGGAGAACAATCCGGATGCCGACAGATTGGGCAGCGGCAATCACCTGTTTGCTCAATAGATTGGGGTCATCGTAGGGTCGGCCGTTCGGATCGTTGTGCAGATAGTGAAATTCGCCTACTGTCGTGGTTCCGGCGAGGGCCATCTCAAGAAATGCCATGCGCGCGACGTCATACACATCCTGTGGACTAAGCTGGCTAGCGGCGTGGTACATCGTTGCACGCCACGACCAAAAGTCCTTGCCGCTGACGATTCTGGATTCTGACTTGCCACGAATGAGCCGTTGGAAGGAATGAGAATGAGCGTTCACGAAACCGGGAAGAAGTGCCTTTCCAGGAAGGTCAACGATTTTGGTCGAAGAGGGAGCAAGTTTGTCTGGGGTCTCTAAGAACTGGCCTCCGTCGCTTACCAGTAGTTCGCCGTCGGCAATAAATCTGCCGTTTGAGTAGAGCAGTTCCGGCCTGTAAAGTGTATTCATCTTTTCACTCTCTTCCCGCCAATCCAGATGTCCCTGACGGGATTGGTTCCAAGTACGTAGACAAGTTCGCGCCAGTCGCCGCCGTGTAGCACGAGTAAATCGGCGGGACACCCTACCTCGAGGCGGCCTGCATTCTTGATTCCCAGCGCATGTGCGGCATTTATCGTTCCAGCAACCAACGCCTCCTGCGCGGTGAGACCATTGAGTCGAACCGACAGGGCCAGCGCTTCAGAGATCGAGAATAAGGGGCTTGAGCCGGGATTGAGATCGGTTCCAACGGCAACCGCGGCCCCGGCATCGATCAGTTTGCGACCGGGTGCGGCAGGTATTCCCAAATGGAGGGAGACGCCAGGAAGAAGTGTCGCGATTGTCGGACTTGCTGCGATCCTCCTGATTTGTTCCGGGCCGGACGCTTCCAGATGGTCAACGCTCAACGCACCTAAACGTATCCCAAGTTCTACTCCACCAATGCAATGAAATTGATCTGCATGTAGTTTGATTGCGAGATGATGCTGCTTCGCGCAATCGAATAATTGCTCTGCTTCTGCGGCGTGCCAGGCTTCCTCTTCGATAAAGACATCTACTGCGGTTGCCAACTTGCGTGTGGCCACTTCGGGAACCAGTTCCTCGCACACTTGTTTTATATAGTTGGAACGATCTGTGGTGACCGTGGGTGGAACGTGGATGAGGAGGGTCGGTATGATTCGGGCCGGCGAGATTGCTGAAAGAGACTGAATTGCTTCGAGTATCGCGAGCTCAGCTGTTGGAGTGAAACCGTAGCCGGATTTGACTTCGATAGTGGTCGCTCCAGAGGCAATGAGAGAGTCGATCCGTGGCTTCGCCAGTGCGACGAGGTCGTCCTGCGAAGCTGCTGTGGTGGCACGAATCGTGCTTCGTATGCCGCCCCCTGCGGCGAGAATTTGCTCATAGGTTGAACCGCATGTTCGCGCCTCAAAGTCGGCCAGGCGATCTCCTGCCCACAGGGCGTGGGTGTGAGGATCGATCAACCCAGGAACAACCGCTCGACGGCCCGCATCAACTGTAGTTGACGCCTCGCCTGTCCATTCAGACTCTCTTCCCGTCCAGACGATGAGGCCGGAGGATATGGCAATTGCTGCAGACTCCACGATTTTCAACTCGCGCATTGCCGGGCCATGTTTCGGCCCAGCGCCTGCGGCGGTCACCAACTGCGAGATGCCCGTGATGAGAGTGTCCGCCTTCATTTGATGCTCGGCATATCGAGGCCTCGTTTTGCGGCCGTGGCCCTGGCTAGTTCGTATCCAGCATCGGCGTGACGAACCACACCCATCGCGGGATCATTGGTCAGGCACATCCCCAGACGTTGTTCGGCCTCATCGCTGCCGTCAGCGACTGCGACGAGCCCCGCGTGTTGACTGTAACCCATCCCCACGCCGCCGCCGTGATGAAAGCTCATCCAACCGGCCCCACTGGCGATGCCTGTTGCGAAGTTGAGCAGCGCCCAATCGGAGACTGCATCCGAACCGTCGAGCATTCCTTCTGTCTCGCGGAAAGGGCTCGCCACGGAACCTGCATCGAGGTGGTCTCTGCCGATTACGATTGGCGCACTGAGCTGGCCATCTCGCACCATCTGGTTGAAGAGGAGACCCGCGCGGTCGCGCTCACGATAGCCGAGCCAACAGATGCGGGCCGGGAGTCCTTGAAAGGCTATCTGTCTGCTGGCGAAGGTGAGCCACTCCTTCAGGCGCTTGTCTTCCGGAAAGAGTTTCAGCATTGCCTGGTCGGTTTTGGCGATGTCGGCAGGATCTCCCGATAAGGCGACCCAGCGAAAAGGCCCGCGGCCTTCGCAGAACGAATCACGGATGAATGCAGGGACAAAGCCGGGGTAAGAAAAGGCGTCGGTGACGCCCGCCAGCTTTGCCTGGGTGCGCAGGTTGTTGCCATAGTCGAAGGCGATGGAGCTGCGACGCTGCATCTCTAGAATCGCCTGCACATGCTGCGCAATTGAGGCCTGTACCCGTTCGATGTAGGCTTGCGGCTGTAGTGAACGCAGAGCGTTGAGGTCTTCATCGGCGTGTGCGATTGGAGCGTATCCCCACATGGGATCGTGCGAGCTGGTCTGATCGGTGACGAGATCGGGGGTGAAACCGAGAGCCACCATCTTTGGAAGCACCTCGGCTGCGTTGCCCGTTAGTCCAATCGAGACGGCTGTGCGTTTCGTCTTCGCGCCCTGGGCCAACTGGATCGCTTCGTCAAGCGAGTTTGTCGCGGTGTCCAGGTAGCGTGTCTGAAGACGGCGTTGAATTCGCCTGGGGTCTACCTCGATGCATATGCTCGCCCCGCCTGCCAGTTTGATTGCAAGCGGCTGGGCCCCGCCCATTCCTCCGAGACCTGCGGTGACGGTAATCGTGCCGGCGAGCGTGTCATTGAAATATTTTTTTGCCGCCCCGCGAAAGGTCTCGTAGGTGCCCTGCAAGATTCCCTGTGTGCCGATGTAAATCCAGGAGCCAGCGGTCATCTGGCCGTACATCATCAAACCTGCCGCATCGAGTCTGTCGAACTCTTCCCAGGTCGCCCAGTGCGGCACAAGGTTGGAGTTGGCGATCAACACTCTCGGGGCCAATCGGTGCGTGTCGAGGACGGCGACCGCCTTGCCAGACTGCACAAGGAGGGTCTGCTCATTCTCAAGACGTTCCAGCGTTTCGACGATCGTGTGGTAGCACTCCCAGTTGCGCGCCGCCTTGCCTCGTCCGCCATAGACGATGAGCTCTTCAGGCTTTTCGGCCACGTCGGGATCAAGATTGTTCATCAGCATCCGCTTGGCGGCTTCCTGGATCCACCCTTTTGCGGTCCTTGTGTTGCCGCGCGGCGCCCGTACTGGAGAATACGGCTGGCTCATCGAAGGACTTCCTCCAGTTCGACGGCGCTCATATTTTTTCCCAGAGCACCTTCTGCCAAAAAACTGGAGGCCGCTTCCATCCATATGGACAGGACGCAATCTTCGCGCCATGCCGGGATGCGCCCCCGGAAGTGGGCCCTCACGTCTTCAAGCGAGGTCGTGGTTGTGTCCCCACGAAGATCAAGTGCTCGGCTGGCGGCCAGCAGTTCAATTGCAAGCACCATTCTGGCGAGTGTGACAGCTTGCTCGAGCTTGAGGGCAGAGGTCATGCCCATGCTGACAAAGTCTTCCTGATTGCCGCTGGTGGGGATCGAGCCCGTTGATGCTGGAGTGGCGAGGACCCGCAGCTCCGCAACGAGCGCTGCAGCCGTCACCTGCGCCATCATCAGGCCGGATTCAAGACCGGGCTTGGACGCGAGAAAGGCGGGCAGGCCTTCGTTCAGACTGGGATTCAGGAGCCGCTCGGTCCGGCGCTCCGAGATTCCAGCGAGCTGACAGAGGGCAATCGAAAGATAGTCGAGCGCGAGCGCCAGGGGGGCGCCGTGAAAATTGCCTCCTGAGACGATGGCATCTTCAAAGACGAGTGGATTGTCTGTTGCGCTATTCAGCTCGATCTCGAAGACCCGTCGCGCGTGGGCAAGCGTGTCCCAGACGGCACCATGTACCTGTGGGACACAACGCAGGCAATAGGCGTCCTGTATGCGACTACCCTCACCGTGAGTTCTTGGGATGCGAGTCCCTTCTAAGAGGCTAATGAGGTGGCTTGCACTCAGCACTTGTCCAGGATGCGGCCGGGCCGAGTGCAAACGAGGGTCAAAGGCCGCAGTGGCTCCACGTAGAGCTTCCAGGCTCAAGGCCGCGATGGTTTGCGCGGAAAAAAAGAGGTCTTCCAGCTCCTTCAATTGCAGACAGCCAATGGACAACATCGCCTGGGTCCCGTTCAAGAGCGATATGCCTTCTTTGCCCAGGAGAACGAGCGGCTTCAGTCCTTCACGTTCGAGACAAACCGCTGCGGGAAGTACGCTGCCCTGATACTCCGCGTGCCCCTCACCGATCAATACAAGCGCCATGTGAGCAAGAGGAGCGAGATCGCCGCTCGCTCCGACGCTGCCGCGAGAAGGGATGACAGGGGTGATCCGGTGGTTCAGCAGGTCGCAGATACGTTCTGCAACGACAGGGCGTATGCCGGAGAGACCTTTCGCGAGGACGTTGGCCCGGACCAACATCATGCCGCGCACAACGGAGGCAGACAGTGGAGGACCGACTCCGCAGCAGTGCGATCGAATCAGGTTGACCTGCATTGCTTCGATCTCGGTTTCGTCGAGACGGATGTTGGCGAGAAAACCTACTCCGGTATTGAGAGCGTAGACGGGGGTCGTGCCGCTCATTGCAGCGTCCACCCTGCGGCGTGATGCCTGCATGCGAAGGAGAGCTGCCGGAGCAATCTGCACAGACTCAGATCCTTGAGCTACTGCCGCAACATCTTCGAGCGAAGAGGAGCCTGCCATCGAGATTAATCATGGGTCTTATGCTAAGCATATTGGCGTCATAGCAAAATAAGGTTTCAACGGCAAAGATGGCTATTTTCCGTTGATTCATCGTCAATTGGTGCTAGAATTCCACAAATACACCGAGACTATTCGAAATGGCAGCAGTTCCTGGAGTCGACCGAATTTAGAGTCGCGAGAAGGTGAGCAATGCTTCAGCACAATGGGACCGACCCGATCGACAGAAAGATATTGCAGGAACTCAGCGCCGATGCGCGCCTTTCCGTAGCAGAGCTTGGCCGGAGAATTAGACTTTCTCCCTCTGCGACGGCAGAGCGCGTCCGCCGGTTGGAGGGCCTTGAGTTGATCAGGGGGTATCGAGCGGAGATCAATCTTCAAGCGCTGGGGTTCTCGATCACCGCATTTGTGCGGCTCACCTGCGACGGGAACAGGTACAGACCATTTCTGAAATTTCTTCCTACGCTGGATGCCGTTCAGGAGTGTCATCACCTCACGGGAGGCGACGCATTTCTGTTGAAGGTCGTACTTTCTTCCGTGGCGGAACTGGAAGATTTGATCGAGAAGCTGCTACCGTACGGGAGCCCCACTACCAGTATGGTGCTGTCTACGCCGCTCGAGAGAAAGCAAATATCGCTTCTCACAAATGGCTAGGCGAATTCTTGTACGCCATTCAGATCGTGTAACACCGCCATCGCGGCATTGCGCCCATTTATTCCGATGACGCTGCCGCCGGGATGTGTGCACGCACCGCACAGGTACACGCCCTTCATCGGTGTTCTCGCCGCGAGGCGGTTGCTCCACATGTAGGCGGGGAGGCACTCTCCCTGGAATATGTGTCCACCGGTGAGACCGACCTTTTGCTCAATGTCCGGCGGGCCCAGTACCTGGGCATCGATGGCGGCGTCTTCCAAATTGCTGCAGAAGCGGCCAATCGAACGCAGAGCAAGCGATTTCGCGGCGTTCCGGTGTTCGTCCCAACTGCCCGACGCAAACGAATACGGCACGTACTGCGCGAAGACGCTCATGGTGTGAAGGCCTGCAGGAGCTACACTCGCGTCGTGCGCGCTCTGAAAGTAAAGCTCGCACCAGAGTTGCTCTGGAAGGTGTCCCGCGCGGGCCGCGGCGTAGCTTGCCTTCCACTCAGTTTTCGTCAGTGGAGCGTTGATCTGGCCATAGTGATGCGCCTCATTGATTCCCGGCCGGGCCCTGAAATTAGGCAGCTCGCGCAGCAATACGTTGAGCTTAACCGTGCATCCTTCGATTGGTATCGAGCGAACTCTATCCGCCCAGATTGGATCTGCAGAGGCATCCAACATGCGCAGCGTGCGCACCGGGTCTGCATTCGAGACGACAATCGGGGCGATGATGCGCTCCCCACCCTCCAGCAATACGCCTTCGCCGGGAAGGATTCGCGCCACGCCTACGCCCGTAGCAACGACGGCCCCGGCCTCGCGGGCAGCATCGCAAAAGTAGAAGGACACCATGCCCATGCCACCCTTCACGTAACCCCACATGCCAGGCATACCGCCGAGGCGGCCTGAAGAATGATGGAAGCGAATGGAAGCGGTCCCAGCGTCGAAGGGACTTGCGTTTGTACCGATCACACCCTGGCCTAGATAGGCAGACTGCAAGCGTTCGTCGGCGAGATAGCGCTCGACGAACTCTGCCATCGACCAGTTGAAGAGAAGACTGAACGCTTCGGGGTCGCCCGCGAGGAGTTCCTCAAGTCGCTCATGTGTGGGTGCATCGCCAATCCATAAATCTCGTGGGCCCTTATGTGGACCGTCACTCAAGAGACCGTTCGCGGGACGAAGCGCATCTCGCAGTCTGCGAATTACATCGTTCATCGCGCGCCAGCCTTCGACGTCCCTGGGTGAAAAACGGCGAATCTCCTCTTCGCATCGAACATCATCGTCCCAGAGCTGGATGCTGCTGTCGTCCAGGAAGGGCACAAAGAGGCCATTGACTGCCGGAGTCCAGGCGAAGCCACGGCTTGGCAAATTGAGTTCTTCGATCACCAGCGGATGCAACAGTCCGGCAAGATATGCGCATGGTGACATCCGGACGTTGGGAAAGGGCTCTTCGACGGTGCAGGCCCCCCCGACGCGTTCACGGCCCTCGAGCACGAGAACACTTTGGCCCGCGCGTGCAAGATAGGTAGCGCACGCCAATCCGTTGTGTCCGGCCCCGATCACGATCACGTCCCACGGGCGCGCGGCAATTTCCTTGATAGGCACCGGAAGGCCGATCTTTCCCAGGACTGCGGCTGTCGCGGACATACAGGCAGTATCTACTCCAGGCGCACGATAGCAAAGGAGAAACTAAGGCTCCGGAGTTCGCGCCGGTTCGTAAGATCTTGTCGTTTCGTTTCCGCTTGGACCCAGCGACCGGATACAATCTTTCCACATTGAAAGCAGTTGAATTTACCGCCGGCCGGCAGTAGACGGTCGCGGAAACGGCGAACTAAACATGGCGTTTGTGACCGGGACGGACTCGGGAATCGACCGGGAGATGAAGGGTTGGAAGTTCGCCGTCGGCTCGGGGATTCTGGGTTGGGTGCTGGACGCGTTCGACTTCTTTGTCGTGGTGTTTTTGTTCGACACCTTGGCGGAGCACTTCCATGTGTCGAAGGCGTCGGTGGTGTACACGCTGACTCTGACGCTCGCGATGCGACCGCTGGGCGCCTTGTTCTTCGGCGCTCTTGCGGACAGGTTTGGGCGCAAGCGTCCGCTCATCTTTTGCGTGCTCTATTTTTCACTCCTCACAGTGTTGACGGGGATTGCGCCAAACTACGTGACCTTTGTGATTTGCCGCGCGCTGTATGGCATCGGCATGGGCGGATACTGGGGCATCGGCGCTTCGTATGCGATGGAGAGTTCGCCGCGACGGTTCCGGGGAGTGCTCTCCGGCATGATGCAATCCGGTTACCCGATGGGCTACCTGTTGGCGGCGGTGGCGATGCAGATGCTGGCGCCGGCCCTTGGCTGGAGGTCGGTCTTTTTTGTGGGTGCGCCGGTGGCGGTCTTGATCGTGATACTGACGCTGTTCGCACCGGAGTCCGAGGCGTGGAAGCAACATCGACCGGCTTCCATGAGACAGGTCTTCAGCTCACTGCTCCAGCACAAAGGGATGTTCTTTTACCTGTTGCTGATGATGAGCGTGATGCTCTGCCTTTCGCACGGCACACAGGATTTGTATCCCGATTTTCTGAAGTCGATCCCGGGGATCGCGGCGAAGACCATCTTCGGAATGAAGACGTTGTATGGAATACCGATCTTGTACAACATCGGCGCAATCGTCGGCGCGCTTTTTTTCGGACAGCTATCGCAGAAGATAGGCAGACGCAATGCCATCATGCTGGCACTCGTGATCTCGCTGGTGTCGATTCCGGCGTGGGCGTTTGGGACATCGCTAGGCGTGCTGGTCGTGGGGTCGTACCTGATGCAGACGGGCGTGCAGGGCGCGTTTGGTGTTATTCCGGCGCACTTGAATGAGCTTTCACCCGATGCTGTCCGGAGTCTGTTCCCGGGGTTTGTGTATCAGCTTGGAGTGCTGGTTGCTTCGCCCGCGACGGCAGTTGAGTTTGTTTTGCGCGACCACTTTGGATATCCCTGGGCGTTGACGATGTTCGAGGCCAGCGTGATCGTTCTGATGATTGTCATCTTCTGGTTCGGGCCGGAGGCACGTGATCGCAGCTTCCTTCGAGAGTCGCAGCAGCAGCCTGTCGCGGTTGAATAAGATTTTGAGGAGAAAGCAATGAACGGGCGACGGATTGGCATCATCATGAACGGCGTCACCGGACGCATGGGGCTGAACCAGCACCTTGTCCGTTCCGTTCTGGCGATTCGGAAACAGGGCGGCGTCGTGCTGGCGGATGGGTCGCGCCTGGTCCCCGATCCGATCCTCGTGGGGCGAAACGCCGCCAAGCTGGAACAGATCGCCAAGGAACATGGTGTGGCGCGCTGGACCACGGACCTGCGCGGCGCCCTCGCCAACCCGGATGACTCGCTTTACTTCGACGCGCAGTTGACCACGCTGCGCGCACCTAGTGTCGAAACGGCGATTGACGCTGGAAAACATGTCTATTGCGAAAAACCGCTCGCGGTCGATTCTCTAACGGCGCTGCGGCTGGCGGCCCTTGCCAAGGCGGCGGGTGTGAAGCACGGTGTCGTGCAAGACAAGCTCTTTCTGCCGGGAATGCGCAAGCTGAAGCGGCTGGTGGACAGCGGCTTCTTCGGTAAAATTCATTCCGTTCGCGGCGAGTTCGGCTACTGGGTCTTTGAGGGTGACTGGCAGCCCGCGCAACGGCCCTCCTGGAACTACCGCAAGGAAGACGACGGCGGCATCGTCATGGATATGTTCTGCCACTGGCGTTATGTTCTGGACCACATCTTCGGCCGGGTGCGGGCGGTACAGTGCCTTGGCGGCACGGCCATCCCTGAACGAGTCGACGAGCAGGGAAAGCGCTATCAATCCACGGCGGAAGATACCGCCTACGGGACATTTGAACTTGATGGCGGCATCGTCGCGCAGATCAACTCGTCCTGGTCTTTTCGCGTCTATCGCGATGAGCTCTTCAGCTTGCAGGTGGACGGCACGCTTGGCAGCGCGGTCGCTGGCCTTCGCGAATGTCGGGTGCAACACCGCGTCAATACGCCGCGTCCGGTCTGGAACCCCGACATCGAAAATCCCTTCCAATTTCGCGAAGACTGGCAGGACGTGCCGGACAATCAGATCTTCGACAACGGGTTCAAGGTCCAGTGGGAGCTGTTCCTGAGGCATATTGCGGAGGATGCGCCGTTCCCTCATGACTTTTTGGAAGGGGCCCGTGGCGTGCAGTTGGCGGAGCTTGGCCTCAGGTCCTGGCAAGAGCGTCGCTGGATCGATGTGCCGGAGCTGGGGGCGTGACATTCGTGAAGTTGGTGCGGCCCGATGGATCGAGCTACAACTACACGCCTGCTTATGAACCACTCGTGCCGCCAAAGCAAACTCGGTTTGAAACTCGTGTTGCGTTTGCTGCGGCCCATGTTGTCGCGGATCCCTTGCGCACTCTAGAGCCGCTCACTCATCCAGTGATTGACTGGGACGCAACACTCGCCTACCGCGAACATCTCTGGTCGCTTGGCTTTGGCGTGGCCGAGGCGATGGACACGGCGCAACGTGGAATGGGACTGGACTGGCCGTTGGCGTTCGAGCTTATAAAGCGTAGTACGGCCGCAGCTAAAACGCGGGGAGCTTTGGTCGCGAGTGGAGCAGGAACCGATCATTTACGGACGGGCAAAACACTCACCTTGCAAGATGTGACAAGCGCCTACCTGGAGCAATGTGAAGCCATTGAATCTGTGGATGGGCGCATCATCCTGATGGCGAGCCGCGCCTTGGCCGCTGTGGCTCGCGATGCTGATGATTACCGTTCGGTCTATGCCGATGTGCTTTCACAGGTGCGGCAGCCGGTGATTTTGCACTGGCTGGGGCCGATGTTCGACCCTGCACTGGAGGGCTACTGGGGCGGAAATACCGTTTCAGCAGCGACGGAGAACTGCCTCCGAATCATCCGCGCTCATAAGGAGAAGATCGACGGCATAAAAATTTCTCTGCTCGACGCGGGCCTTGAAGTGTCCATGCGCCGAAATTTGCCCTATGGCGTTCGTATGTATACCGGTGACGACTTCAACTATGACCGTTTGATTCTGGGCGATGGGCAGAGTCATAGCGATGCTTTGCTGGGAATCTTCGACGCTATCGCTCCAGCCGCTTCGCTGGCGCTGGCAGCGCTCGATATCGGGGACACTCCACGCTATCAGGAGTTGCTCGCGCCCACTGTGACGCTTTCCCGGCACATCTTCGCGTCGCCGACCCAGCACTATAAGACGGGGGTCGTGTTCCTGGCGTTCCTGAATGGATTTCAATCCCACTTCCGAATGGTTCGCGGTTTGGAGAGCGCACGGTCAACGGCACATTTGTGCGAGTTGTTTGTGCTCGCAGACCAGGCCCGTGTGTTGCGCGATCCCGAACTGGCGATGCAGAGAATGCGAAGCTTTCTGTTGCTGGCAGGTGTCGTATGAGCCTCCTGCAGCGCCTAAGTTTCAATCAGATGACAGCCGATCCCTGGTCTCTCGAGCAGGTCGTTCGTAATTGTTCTCAGAGCGGCGTACATAACATTGGCGTGTGGCGCCATAAACTTGGCGGCGACGCGGCGAAGGCATCTGCAATGATTCGCAGCGAAGGCCTGCGCGTTTCCAGCCTGTGTCGTGGAGGGTGGTTCTCGGCGCCTACTGCCGAGGAGCGTCGCAAACGGGTCGCCGACAATCGCCTTGCTATTGAGGAGGCCGCACTGCTTGGCGCGCCTGTACTGGTTATCGTGTCCGGCTCAGCGAATGGGCAGACTTTGAATGACGCGCGGGCCACCGTGCTGGATGGCTTGCTGGAAGTGCTTCCGGATGCGGAGAAGGCCGGCGTAGTTCTGGGCATCGAACCTCTGCATCCGATGTATGCCGCGGAGCGTTCTGTCGTCGTAACGTTGAAGCAAGCCAACGACATTGCCGACCAGCTTGACAGTCCGGCCGCTGGCGTCGTCGTCGATGCCTTCCATGTATGGTGGGACCCGGATGTAATGCATCAAATAGATCGTGCCCGCGGGAGAATCGTGGGTTTTCACGTGTCGGACTGGCCCGTGCCTCTGCCCGGCATCCTCATGGGCCGCGCCATGATGGGTGATGGGGTCATCGAGTTGCGGCAACTGCGGCAGGCCGTAGACGCCACCGGCTACGACGGGCCGATCGAAGTGGAGATCTTCAACGACGAAATATGGAAGAACGCGGGCAACGGACTGCTGGAACTTATCCAGCGGCGTTTTATCCAACACGTTTAGGCCCTTGGAGGGTATTTACGTTACTCACTTAGGAATGACCATGGAGAACGAAACGAGTCATTTGAGCCGAAGGAAATTCGTGAGGCTGGCAGGAATTACAGTTGGCTGGTGCTCGCTTGTGGGAGTCGCCGACGCGGAGGGGGAGCCGGGGACAACAGTCGCTCTTTTTGATGGCAAGACTCTCAACGGATGGATTCAAATCGAGAATAACGCCACATCACTATCTGTTGGCCAGATTACTGATCAGACCGCCTTTGTCGACAAGCTGATAAGCGGATCGGACGCAGTATCTGCATTTCTGCGCGGACAATTGGAAGATACCGTGAAAGCTAGTATGGCCGCATATTCCGCGTCAAACGCGGATTCCAAAGCTGTGATGTCGGCACTGGTCAAGGACTTGAATCAAATCATCTCCGGACCGTTCGATCTATGACGAGGCACGTTTTAGCAGTATCGCACTGCGACCTGAAACCGAGGAGTTGCTGAAACAGAATCCGCGCGGTCAACAGCTCGCGCGGTTGAACAAGCTGCTGCTCGAGGATGCTTATACGGCGAATCTGGCGAGGACCGGTGCAACTGGCTGGGTCGTGCAGGACGGCGCTATGACGAGCACGGGCAGCGGCCGCGGAGTGATCTACACCGCGAAGGACTACAGCCGCTATCGGCTAATGTTCACGATGAGGCATGTCTCGGGTAAGCCGGACCATCAAGCGTGCGTTCTTGTCTTCTGCACTCGTCCGCAAGCTGAGGGAAAGCCACTCGATGCTCTCGGCGGGACCCAGTTTCAGGTACCTAACGGCGGGCATTGGGACTATCGGCCGGGGATGAACAACGCTGGCGGTCAGGAGTTTACGACCGTAACGAAAACTCGATTCGACCCTCACGCATGGAGCCAGGTCGAGATCCTGGTTGACGCCGTAAATGGAACGGCCCGGATGGCCGTTGCTCAACCGCCCGGCAGCGAGGCCATCGAGGTGCTCGACTTCAAGGACCCGACAGCAGGTAAGGTCGGTCCGATTGCGTGGCAGATGCACAACGCCGGGCTATTTGACGAGTACAAGGACGTGACCATAGAGCTTGATCCGAAGGACGCACATTCTGATCACGGTGGGGTGAGCTTTTTTACGCCAGCTGGACGGCGCAATACATGGTATGGCCTGACTATAGGGCCTAAACTTTGATGCGGCAGCTTACATTCCACCAAGGTACCGGATCTCCAGCAACGTGCAGTCGTCCTGGGCCAAATTCGGCGCCTGAAAATTCTTGACATCCTCTATGATCGCGTCAAGATTTTTGTATTGCGCGACTGCATTCAATCTCGATCCGCCAAATTGATTACCAGCAATGTCTTCCGCCTCGGTGATTCCGTCGGTTGTCAGAAGAAGGCGGTCTCCGGGCTCCAGCACGCAGAGGGCGGAGGTATAACTTGCCCCTGCCACGAGTCCGACAACAAGGTCGCCTTCCTCCAGACGTCTTATTTGAGCGCCCTGAACTGCGAGCGGTTGGATGTGTCCGCAATTCACGTACTCAACACGACCGTCCGGAAAAAGTTTGAGCAGGACCATTGTCGCGTATTTGCCGACATTGCGAGTACAAAGGAACTGATTCACCACGGTAGCAATCTCCGCTAAGCTTTGGCCGGAGAGAAACTGGGCGTGGATGATTCCTTGCAGCGTGGCAGCCACGATGGCGGCCGAGACACCCTTGCCGGAGACGTCCGCAATCGTAACGCACAAACAATCTTCAAGTGCCACCGCGTCGTAGAAGTCCCCGCCAATTGCGAGGCAAGGAACGCTTTTTGCGCTGATCTGCGCATAGGGAAGCGATGGTAATGTCATGGACATCAGGTCGCTGTGAATCTTCGCCGCAATCGTAAGCTCCTCGCGCGCCTGCCGTGCCTTGTACTCGGCTTCGGCAAGCAACGCATTGTGTAAAAGCGTTGCTGCCTCAGCTGCGATTGTATCGAGCAGCTGATGATCGATCTTAGTCAGGTCCCTCAGTCCGATCTGGCTATCGAGATATAGCAGACCAAGCAGCTGGTTAGGCTCGATCGCTGATACCCGCTTTCGCAGCGGTATGCAATAGATGCTGCGAATCTTGTTCACCATCACGCTCGACCATCCCGACGCCTTGTCGTCGGCCGATGTGTCGCTGATCGTAAACTTCGACTCGCCTTCGATTGCCCGGTGAATGGCCCGGAGCGAGACAGTTGAATCCTCTTCCAGGATCTTGCCGTCGGCGCTAAGTCCTCGGGCAAGCCGCATTCCGCTCTCTTCCTGCAGAAACACGAAACCACGCTCCAGTCCGGTAAGCTGCAGCGTCAAATGCAGAAATGCGCTAAGGATGTCTTCGATCGCATTTCCTTCGTTAAGTTGACGCGCCGCACGGAGAAGCCAGTTCAGTTTCTCCATCTCGCGCGCCGAAGGGCCAAGCTCATCGGCGGGGTGTCGAAATTCACTCAGGGAAGAGAGCAGGCCACTGACTCGCGATTCCAGCGGGTATCTGGTCTCCTGGTCTTTTGGTGAAGATGAAAGCGCAGTTCGGGGCCCTTGAGAGAGCCCATCTGCAGCACATCTTCGAACTCCAGCACGGCCCGCTCAACGCGCGTGGCGTTCAGGAAGGTGCCATGGGTGCTGTTTTGATCTATCACCGTGTAGGTGTTGCCGTTCCGGATGATGATGGCGTGAAGACGCGAGACGCACGGATCGTTCAACACTATGTCTTGATTTGGCGAACGGCCAATCGACGTAGAGTCACGGTCAAGGTTGACACTATGCGGTCCATCGGCGTCGACGTAGTTTAGCGTGATGATGCCCATTGAAAGGTCCCGTCTCGGATGACAGTACACCATGTTTCAATGTTGAGGGTAACGTAGATCTATTCAGTGCGACACTGGTCGTCGAGAAGGCGAAGCAGCTGGCCGGGTTTGAACTTGGCCAGCTGCTTTGAATCAGTGTTGAGGTATAGAGTTGAATGCCAGTTCAGTAGAGCTTGGAGCTTGGTTGTTTTTCGCCTGCAGGCTTTCCTTTTCGGCGCGGCTCTTGGGGCATTCGAGGCCGTCGGTTTCTCCTGCAGTCCAGATCTGACGCAGGAAGTATTTGTCGCCGTAGCGATCGAAGACGAGGCTTCCGTGGTCGGCAGCGTGGGACTTAACTGCAACATGCATCATTACAAACCCTCCAGCATTACTAGGCCCTTGCAACCGAACCAGATAGGCCGATTCACGATCGATTCGATAGGTACCAGCGGGCAATGTCTGGGTCGTGGTCTGGAAGGCGAAAGGAATATTCACTTCGGCCACGGTCGTGCTCTGGGCTGAAGCGGTGGACGCGAGCGTACCGATGGTCAGGGCGCAAGCGATAAGACTGGAATTGAGAATGGAAGTAAGCCGTGTGTTTTTCATGACTCGAATCTCCTTCTGGAGGACAGTGTTCATAACTGCCTTCACTTCTTAAAGCGGAGACCGTTGGTCATTAGTGACAAAATCAAACAAAATTTCTTGATTTGCGTTCAAATGATCATGGGAGCCCAATTTATCAGCCCTTTGAGCGTTCCGGGTCGTTCTACAACGTCTCCGGCTTGCGTTCGAATGACAATAACACCTGGCTAATTCGCAGTAAACCGACGTTCTTCCAAAAAGGCCCCGTATGCATCGGTGCCTTCTCTTATCTTTCCGTCTCGTTGGTTCTGTAGATTGCGACGAGTCCCTGGGCTTGAGCTCTTTGCAGCAATTTCACAAAAGCATAGCTTTTAACTTCGTCCTTGACCTCTGGAATGTCGAACGATAGTTTCGTCACGACTTCTTCAATTGTTCGCGTTCCGTCACAAGCGCGAATGAGGGCGGCCAGCCAGTCTGAGACCTTCGTAAGATTTCGGTCACCATCCGAAAGCCCGTGGATCGCGTAGAAGGCCCTGTCGTGCTGCAGCGGCAGATTGATCCGTGACTTCAACGACTCAACAATTTGCTGAAGATTGCATTGCAGTTCGACGACATCAATAAACTTAGTGGTTGAAGGTACATCGCTCCACCATAACGGCTGATCGGGAGAAATTTGTTGACCGGATCGCGCGCTCGGCTGCGCGCCTCGTACCAGAGCGTCTTCTACTGCAAGCAATGCGGCGATCATCTGTTCCTTTCCCACAGCGTGCTCTCGCACAAAGGCCAGGAAATCAGAACGGAAGTCTCTCGCAACGTAATAACGTCGAAGCACCGAACCCACTAAATTTGGGCGAAGTGAGTCTCGGTAGGCCCTCCATTCGAAGTAGAAGCCCAGCATATCAACAGTCTGGTCGATAGCGGACAAGAGCCATCGAAACCACTCAACGGTGATGGTCAAGAATTCCCGTAACTCAAGAAGGGCGTCTCGATCCAGATGTGGCATGGGTAAGAGATAGAAGTTAGGGAATATTTCGAGGTTCTTTCGAATTAGATTCTAGATCGGCTTCATTTTGACTTAAGCCTTGATGTGACATGTCCGAACAAAGTTCCTCCAACACTAGTTGCTGCTTGTAAAGCGAATAGATTGGGGTTCCTGCCAGTGGAGCCAGAATGTTCAGTTGTGGGCCGGAATGAGGGCACCGCGCCGAGTGCATGAATATCCGGAGCGTCTCCCGAACATCTTCCCACCCCTCTTCAGGGAATCCGGTAATCAATGAGATGGTGGTGGCTAGTCCCAACTTTTCGGCTATGTCGATAATCTCCTCGGCGCGTTGAGGGTCGAGGTGCTTATCGATGATCTTCTGCATTCTTCGAGAGCCCGCCTCTACACCAAAAAACACGCTACGGCATCCACTTTGCACCATCAACTCGAGGAGCGGTTCGTCGACGCAATCTGTTCGCGCACTACAAGACCACGTGAACCCCTCGCCCGAAGCGGCTATGGCCTCGCAAAACGCGGCCACTCGCCGTTTGTCTACGGTGAACATATCGTGTACGAGATCGAAATGCGTGATTGAGTATTTTTCTGCTATGGCTCGCATGTCCCGGAGGACGCGCGCTGGCGAACGAAGTCTAAAATTGCGCCTAAAGAAGTCATTGGTCGAACAAAACGTGCAGGAAAACGGGCATCCGCGGCCCAACTCGAGAGAAGCGATCTTCGCACCCTCCAGGTATTGGGAAAGGTGATAAGCAGGTGAAGGCAGGGCGTCGAGGTCGTCGATGACGGGCGCGTTCCCGTTGCGCCTGACTTGGGAGGCTTCCCGGTAAGTAAGCCCAGCGACCTGATGGAGGCGAACCTCGGTCGCAAGTTCGGCGATCAGAGCTGGCAATGAGATTTCAGCTTCCCCGCGCAGGACGAGGTCGACAAAGGGGAACGCTGTCAGCGTTGCCACATCCACAACCGAGGCCTGCGGCTCACCGAACACGATCGTCGCATTCGGTTGCAGCCTCTTGACTGATTCGGCAATCCGAACGGTCAAGGGATAGGTGCTACAGATTGAACTGAAGCCGTAGAGGTCGGCGCCATTCTCGACGATCTCCGAGGCCAGGAAGTCTGCAAAGTCAGAGGAAGAGCCTACTCTTTCGACGAAACGCAGGTACGCGCTGTTCGCATCAATGATGCCGGGACGGTCTCCGATGCCCTCTAGTACAGCAGCCAGATTGAGAATTCCGAGTTGCGGCTGCAGCGCAGCGAAATGCACCTCTTGGCTGCTCCACTCGTTGACGCTGTTGTACTCGGTGATTGTAGGAGCGCTGACAAGACATACATGCATCGCACGCCTCTAGGGCTCTTTAGGCGGACGAACGCCCATATGCTGTAGCACGATGACCATTTCCCTGGATATTCGATCTTTGAAGATGTCCTGCGGCTGCTCAGCCAGCGCATCGTGGATTCGCTGCTCTATTTCTCGTTTCAGAGTGCCGGACGGCACCGTTACGACTATGCAGTTTTCTTCAAAATGAGCAGGAATACGAGGAAGAGGAGGAAAGGGTTTTCTTTCTTCATCAGACATAGTGGGAACTCCAATCTACCTGTGAATTAGGATGCAATTGTGCACGACGGCGTTCAGATTTAGCAAGTCTAAAACAAGTTGCCAAGGGAGTTATTTTCTCCTTTCAGCTTTCCGATCCATATGCTTGAGCTGGATTCTCCAAGGTTGAAGTAGATCGAATCGCCAGCTACAGAAAGGTTAAAAGACCGAGGCGCGACGACATCGATCGAGTCACGACGGTTGTGATAATGCATCACGGCGAATGGAGGTCCCGTTACCTCTCCTGCTTCTGGATCAAAGGTCTGGCCCCAAATGCAAAAGAACCCGTCGCGCGTAGAGACGTAGAAGATGGCTTTTCCATCGCCTGACCACCTTGGCCTATCGCTTGATTGCGACGCTTCAGTAATCGGAATCCACTTCCCTTCAGCAGAAGCGGTTGACTTTGGAAAACGCACTGCAAAGATCTGCTTATTGCCTTCCCCCTCGCTTTGCCTTGTAAAAAGTAAATATTCATTTTTGGGAGACCAACTTGGTTCGCTCAGAGATAGCCCATCCTGCTTTAGGACTAATCGGTGCTTGCCAGTCTGTGGATCGATCATGTTTATGCTGGATGGCGAGCCTTCCCGGTAGAGGATTGCTCGATTTGAATCAAACCAACTTGTAGGGAGGCTGCATCCATCGCATAGTCGCTTTGGCCGTCCGCCCTCCAAGCTAACAAAAATAGAGGGGACGTTCTTTTCGCGGGCCTCGAATGCCAGAAGCTTCCCTGTATCGTCAATGATTGGTGACATCATCTCGAGTCCCGACGCCAGAAGTGGCGCCTCCGTCATAGAGCTGGTGTCTTTGATCCAGACGTCACGATGCTCGTCCCATCCCCTCGAAAAGACGAGCCAACGACCGTTGGGGGAGATGAAAGGGGATATGTCCACAGAGGGATCCTCGGTGAGTTTCCGCTGTACGGCGGCCCCCGGCTGGGACGCATTATCAATCCGCCAGAGGTGCAATGCCCCAACAAGCTGCGTATACGCTAGTGTCCCGCTGGCGGCGAGCGTTGGATCTACGTCCCTTGTCTCTCCTAAAGTTAGCTGTTGCGGATTGCCAGTCACTTTGAAGGTCCGGGGATTCAGCGAGACCTCCCACAGGCTCGTCCGTCCACCTTTTCTTCCACTAAGTAAGAGGTGGTTGTTGTACCACGCATTAAATCGCCCCTTCCCATGGGACGATCTGGTAATTCGAAAGAAGGGCTAGCGCATGGGTGTCCTGAAGTGACCGTTCCGTCCGTGCTCATTACCCACCAGTCCGAGCATGCGGGCATTGGCGTTTCGGCATCACGGCATGCAGAGAACAGGATTAGACGCCCGTCGTTGCTCCACAAAGGCAGACGTGCGTCCCTGAAAGACGCAGCGATCCGCACGGGCGGCCCCTCGCCGAGATGGAGCAAATACAATTTTCCGGATGGGACGCTTGGATCAATATCTCCGACCCAGAAAAGAATGCTGCTGCCGTCGGGTGAAAACTGCGGGTTTCGGCCATAGGGTACGAGCAGATGCTCCTGTCCTCCATCCACACTCGACATGTAGATACCCCCGCCATTTCTTTCGGAACGAAACACGACGGAGCGTCCCGTCGGGAGACATGCTGGGATTGTCATCTTGCGCCACGTCTGTTGTTATCCGGATGGGATGGCCATCGGGGAGACGTTGGGTAAAAATGTCTATATTGCCTGTTTCCGCTCGGTCAGACGAATATGCGACGACCTTTCCGTCGCGCGACAAACTGGGGCTTCCGGAAAGATCCGTTTCAGGTGTAAGTTGTCTAGGGCCGAGTACGCGGTTTCTAGCGTTACGTTTTAGGAGAAATCCTCCCGCGGTGAGCAAGAGAATCAATACGGTCGCCATTGCAATTCGCCATCGACCCGAGAGACTTTCGGTGGGCTTCAGGGTGCGGATTACCTCTTTTGCGGATTGGAACCGTTTCTCGGGTTCGTACTCCAGACAATGCTCGATGACTCGATCACACCGGCGGGGAATGTTGGGGCTGATCGAAGAGGCTGGTATGGGGTGTTTGGCTCGGCGAATTGCTGCGGCGACGGGAGTATCTGCAGCATAGGGGTGAAGACCTGTGACAAGCTCGTACAGTATGATGCCCAGGGCATAGATGTCTGTAGCTGGAGACACCGGTTTTCCCTCAAACTGCTCGGGCGCCATGTACTCTGGCGTACCCACGATCATTTGCGAAAGGGTCTTTCCCGGCTTCTCCATAGGAGATGAGCTGTCACTCTCGGAAGTGTCTGCACTAAAGTCGCGTGCCAGGCCGAAGTCCATCAGTACAACTCTCGCGGCGCCGGCTTGCTTGCACAGCATAATGTTGCCGGTCTTAAGGTCGCGATGGATGATCCCCTTTTCGTGGATTAATCGGAGACCTTCGCATATTTCAAGCGTGATGTTCAGTGCCTCCTTCCACGGCAGCGGGCCATCAGTCTGAATCTTTTCGTAGAGCGTGATCCCGTCCAGGTACTCCATGGTCAGAAAGGCCGTCGCCTCGAATTTGCCGGACGCGGGGAGGAGATAGAGCTCGTGAATGCGGCAGACCTGGGGCCCACTTACTCTCCTCGCCAGTTGTACCTCCTGGCGAAATCGCTCGAACGCGTCCGAGGAAGACGCTATGCCATGGCGGATTGTCTTGAGTGCGATTGTGCCGAGTTGCAGGTCTTCCGCCTCATATACCTCGCCCATCCCGCCTCTGCCGATTGGACGAAGGATGCGAAAACGCCCAAGGACAAGCTCGCCTGGTTGAAAGCGAGCGCCCTTGTCATTCAGAAAACCGTTCAGATGGGCGAGTGGAGCATCCAGCGAACCGGTGACTTGCTGGTTCGCATCGAGAAGCTTCTTGAGCTGCGTCTTCAGTTCGAGGTCTCCACCGCAGGCCGACTCAATGAATGCAGCACGGTGCCTGTGTACCCTCCTCCAGGGCCGCATGGAACAACGGTTTCAGTCGTTGCCAGAGTTCAGGAGTCATGTGGGATTCGAGATGATAGCGCGTGGCGCAACCATGCTCGGGCCATAGTCCAGTCGCGCTTTACAGTACGCGTCGACACATCAAGTTGCAGTGCGATCTCTTCGAATGTTAGGCCCGCAAAGAAATGCATCTCAAGGATCTTCGCCTGCCTTTGATCAAACTCAGCCAGGCGAGTGAGCGCTTCATCGACAGCTAATACGTCAGCGGTTGAGCTATTTGCAGTCGCGACCATGTCGTCGACAAGCGTTACCTGAAGCTGTCCGTCTCCCCGTTTCCCGGCGCTATGGGCCCGAGCGTAGTCCACCAGGATGTGACGCATTACATTGGCAGCGAGGCCCAGGACGCGGTCGGTCCTGCCACATGGAATCGGAGCAATTGCCGAGTCGCAAATAAGCTTCATTTACGAGCGCGGTAGGTTGGAGGGTGTGGTTTCCACGCTCGAAGCGCATCTTGCCCGCTGCCAGGCGATGCAACTCCTGATAGAGGCTCGAGGCAAGGTCATGCCCGCCTTCGGGCATCAACGGGGATGACGGTAACCCCGGCGGGTCTTCCTGTCGTCTCGTAGCCATACTTCCTCGTTTGTGTAGGTGGTCAGTATAGCCCGAAACTGCCTCCTTTCATTAGAGGCTCCCTTAAGCCCTCCCGAATCCCTCTGTCGCTCCCCTTCGGCGGTGGAGGCCCAGGCCTAAAAGCCCATTCGCCGGGACTGGTTCCAACTCAATCCATCTCGTCCCGTCACTGCGAGTCGTTTAACCGCGCATAGGCACCCCCCAGGATTTAATAGTGAGATTTGTGACGAATGAACGAATTGTTTCTGCGAGCGGCAAAGCGACGGGTCCAACACGCTCATTCTCGGGGTGAACGTCCTGGAATGGCGGAACTATCTCGATCACCATTGCGTAGCGGTTGACGTCTAGGTGACACCGGTGACGTTTCCGGCCTTACCAGCAGGCTACAAGTAAATCCTAAGTCCGCATTGAGATCGTGGAGGTAATCATGATGCTTGCCGCGTGGAAGGTCAACTACCGCTTTGGGGCTACCGTTTTTCTATTTGTGTCCACACTCTGGGTTCCCATGTCAGTTTACGCGGGTCCTGGAACGGACGAAGACCTGACGCAAGTTCGTATCCTTGCGGAGCGAGGATCAACTCGTGACGAGATCGCGTTGGCGGGGGCCTACTTCATGGGAAAGGGTGTAAAGCAGGACCCAAAGATGGCGGCTTATTGGTACGAGAAGGCCGCCGGACATGGAAACCCCCAAGCACAGAACCAGATTGGCTACTTCTACCAGGCCGGAATCGGGGTACCGCACGGACCCTAAGCGTGCACTCCATTGGTACCAACTCTCCGCGTCCTCTGGCTTTGCTAAAGCCAAGGTCAATTTGGCGATTGTCTATCTGCATGGAACAGGTGTTCCAAAGAACGGAGATCTTGCGGTACAGTTGCTGACCCAGGCCTTTCAGGAAGGCAACGGCACGGCGGCCACCTATCTTGGAGATTTCTATTACTTCGGAGTGGCAGTAAAAGAGGACAAGATCGTTGCGGAGAGGTGGTTTGAATCAGGGTTGAGGTTGCATGATCCTCTGGCCGCTTACAATCTCGGGTCCCTCTACTCGGTGAATGCGGAACATCCGCACGACATACCTAAGGCGGCGGAGCTACTGAGTCAGGCATCCGATGCCGGATATGTGCCGGCGATGCATTCGCTTGGACTGCTACTGGTTAATCACCCCGAACTCAAGCAGGACCCTCAGCAAAGTCGTACTCTTCTGGATATGGCTGCGAACGCCGGGAGTTGGAAATCCTCTATCGTGCTTGGCATATTGGCGCGTGACGGGCGCGGCGTACCCGCCGACAATAAGGCCGCATACTTTCGCTTCCGCGTCGCTGTACTGCAAGGCGGAGCGGAAGCTAACCGTCTATTGAAGCGTGACATAGATATTCTCGCGGCGAAGATAGGGGCTGACGAGTGCAAAACGGCGGACTCTGCTGCGAATAAATGGTTTGAGCATCACTCTCTTGCGCTTGCTTTCGTCTATAAGGATGGCGCAAAGAGGGATTTCCCGGCGGCCGCGGTGACGTATGCCACCGATGGATCGTTTGCGGGTCAATTGGTTCCTCTCGCCAGCTCTTGAAGAGATTTGGAGGTAATTTGCACAGAAAGCGCAGGGTCCGCCACTGAATCCATTTTCAAAGGTCACAGACCGTACAGTACTTCCTTTCCTTAATCCGGTCGCCTTCGTGGGAGCATTCACGTTGTTAGGCATGTTGTTTGCGTTGCAGGAGTGGGTCAGTCTGCACTCCTGGAACAACCACATCAACATCACTTTTCGGCTTTTGATGGAAGCATGGTGCGTGCACTATTTCCTATGGGGGGTCATCAGCTGGCTACTTTGGTGGCGGCTGAGACGGCAAATCCAAGAGGCGACCTTTCTCTCGATTGTGACTCGATTCCTGCCGTTGAGCCTGGCGGTAAGTGTGCTTGAAGAAATGACTTGGGTCGCGTTCTTCCCTCAGTTGCCACTCGGCCTGCCGCGTATGACCTACTGGCACCGTGTTGTATTCCATCTGGACGCAGAACTGGTGGATAACCTAGTCATCTTCTGGTCGGTCTTTCTCCTGGTTCGCGGCATCGGCTACTACCAGCTCTATCGCGAAACTAAATATGCGGCCGTCCAGTTGGAGACCCAGTTTGCCAACGCACAGCTGCGCGCCCTGCGCATGCAGTTGAATCCGCACTTTCTTTTCAACACGATGAACAGCATCTCCAGTCTCATGCAGACGGACATTTCGGCAGCCGACAAGATGCTGGAACAACTCAGCAGTCTTCTGCGTATCACGCTGGAGCGCGGGGAGGTGCAGTTGGTCCCTCTCAGCGATGAAATGGAATTTATAGAGATGTATCTGGCAATGCAGGACCGGCAGATTCGCCGGCCGGGTGCTTCAGGAGATCTCCGTCGAATCGGATCTGTACGATGCATTGGTTCCAGCCATGCTTCTGCAGCCGGTCATTGAAAATGCTTACACTCACGGCCTCTCGAGGCTGGATAGGGACGGTCTGATCGTTGTGGACGTGCGACGCCAGAACGCAACGCTGATGATCAGCGTGATCAACAATGGGCCTGGCCTCCATCCGGATTCCTTGAATAATGGCGTTCGGCGGGGCGTTGGACTCGCCAATGTAAAAGACCGTTTGCGGCTGCATTACGGGAGCGAGCAGGCCCTCACCATCGAGGAAGTTGCGCACGGTAGAGTCCGGGTGACCATAGCTCTCCCCTTGCAATTCTCAGAACGTCCAACCGGAAAGCTCACAGGATATGGTGTGTGATGATTCATACCGTTTTGGCAGATGATGAGGTGCTCGCTCGACAAAAGCTACGCCAGCTTCTACGAGACGAGCCCGGAATAGACATTGTTGGTGAGGGGACCACCGCCAGTGAGACGATCGATCTGGTGCTTGCCACTAAACCGCAACTGCTGTTTCTTGATATCCAGATGCCAGGCATGGATGGCTTTGATATCGCCTCAGAGCTTTGTTCCAGCAAGGCCATGCCGGCGCCGCACATCATCTTCACAACGGCGCATGATCAGTACGCGCTGCGCGCCTTTGAAATTCACGCGGTGGATTATCTCCTCAAGCCGTTTACTCGCGAGCGGCTCTCTTCAGCAGTGGAACGCGCCCGCAAAGAGATACTCCTCCTCAATCAGCGCCCCGGGGGGAATAGTGCAATCGGTCAGAACGGAGGTCGCTATACGACCCGTATCGTCTTCAAGTCTCGCGGAAGGATTGTCTTCCTTCCGGTATCAGACATTCGCTGGATCAGTGCTGAGGAAAACTACGTGCGCATAAGCACGCAGGGCGAAACCCATCTGCTTCGCGAGACAATGGCCCACTTGGAAGAGAAGCTTGACCCTGAGATGTTTTTGCGCGTGCATCGCTCCTCCATCGTCAACCTGCAGCATGTAAAGGAAGTGCGCACTGAGGGTGACGGCGACTATGCAGTTGTTCTGGTAAACGGCGAAAAGCTCACGATGAGTCGCGGCTATCGTTCCCGCATCAACGGATGGCTCAGTCATAGTTGAATGAATATACGGATTTCTCCATCCAACGGACATCTGGCATCGAAAATCGGGATTATGCCGAACTCAGGTATCTTGTAGCCCAAGGCGCTGAGGGAACTCGTCGGATTCGTCGGGCGGCGTATCGAGGGTGTATTGCATTAACGATCGAGCATGAGCTTTCTGCAGCACAAGATGCGCCGCCACGAGAACAGTAAGCATTCTAAGTAGATGCGAGATGCTCGCCTCGATCCAGGCTTCATTGTGAATGACAATTCCAACGAAGAAGGGAAAGAGAACGAAGTAGCGAACGACCGCGAGTGGCAGGTCAGTGATGACGCCTTTGCGAAGATGGGTGAAGGGAATGGTGCGGACAGAGAATAGAAAGAAATCGGCGAACAGGAAAGATACGCCTACCGCTACAACCAACTGTCCTGCTGTGATGCGGGGAGTCTTCAGGCCGGCCGGTGAGAGGGCGTGAAAACATAGTGCCGTTCCCAGGCTGACGAGTAGGACCCAGAGGGTGATCCAAACGCGAGTGCCGGCGAGATGGCCGGGGTGGGCGCGTCCGATGATCACTCTGAAGAGCCAGGAACCACGGCGGTCGACAGGCGCGGATAGTACGGAGCGCAGCCCAATTACCGTCCAAAACGCCATGATTGGGACGGCAGCGCGAATACCGTATGGCAAAAGAGCTGGGCGGATGTGGCCGTTCGCGATCCGCAAGATGACCATTTCAGCCAAGGTCAGGGCGATCCCCAGGCCACCGAACATCGCCAGGATGACCCGCTGACGCTGCGAGCGAAGCACACTTTGACCAATGAAGTGAAAGATCGCCCTCTGGGACGGATGCCGAAGAATTGTGGCGTGCAGGAGGCGGTGTATGGGTATGGCAGTACGGCTTGACGTCGCAGCAGCAGTAGCTCCCTCAATGAGCTGACGGACCCTTCTACGATAGGCGAGCGGATAAGTAAGGAGAGTAAATGCAAGCACGATGAGGAGAGCGTAACAGCCAATGTGGGCGAGTTCATGGAAGACAGGCAGTGCAGATGGCCCGGCGAGAAGGCGCTCATAGATGCCAAGAAACCAGAATGGAGGAAAGTATCTTACCGCCGGGCTACCTGAAAGGAGAAGAGTGCCCGAGAGATTGAGAGAGAGTTGGAAAGAGAAGCAGGACGGTTAGGAGCAACATGATCGATCCGCCTTGAAGCAGAGGCGTGATTCGCCGGAAGATGTTCTCGCCAACGGTATTGAGAAGAACGCCCTGGAGTGCGAGGAAAGCGGCCGCCGCGAAGGCCCCGCTCAAGATAACAGCGACAGCATGCGAAAAAAGATGATTGACGAAATTGTGCTGTTCGGCAACCAGGGGAAGAAAAATTGTGCCCAGACCGCTCGTACCGAGCAATACCAACACGAGAAAGATAGTGAGGGCAAGGACTCGAGCAAAGAACAGGTGACGGTAAGGGATGGGCAGAGGTGACAGGACGAATATGTCGAGAAGATCGGGGAAAAGGAGGTCCCACTCGTAGACCGTTGCGGCACCCATGACGATGAAAGAATACATGACGTAGAAATAGTGATCGGCCGCCTGCGCCCAGAATGGGCGATGCAAGGAGTATGGCGGAAAGCCGTGGTAGGCGGGAAAAAGGAAGAGCGCGACCAGCATCCCGGGTAATGCGACGGCATAGCTGATTTGCATGACGCGTTTCGTCTCATCGTCCGAAGTCAGGAGTTCGTTGTGGAAGAAGCGATCAAGAAGGCACCGGACGAGTACCTCAAACTGAGATTGTTCCCGTTTTGCAGCGACGGGCTCGGCCTGGGCACCTAGCGAGAGTACAGGATGTCTGGGTGGCCGGAAGAGACCAAGTCGCTCAGACATGGTGAACCGCCATAACATCGACTAACTCACAGGCGACGCTTTGTGTGTCCTGCTGCTGGACAAGCTGGGCGAAGACGCTTTCCAAATTTGCGAGCGCGAGCGATTGTTTGAGTTCGGAGGGTGGTGCGTCGGCAAGAATTTTCCCTTTCGCTATGACGATCACGCGGTGACAGACTAGCTCGACGACCTCGAGCACGTGCGAGATGTAGAGGATGGCTTTGCCCTGAGCGGCGAGCTGCTGCAGCAAGTCCTTGAAGAGCCTGGCAGAGACGACGTCGAGCCCTGAGAGCGGTTCGTCGAAGATGAGCAACTTCGGATCGTGTAGCAGGGCAGCGGCTATGAGAATGCGTTGTTTCATGCCCTTCGAGTAAAGAGAGATAGGGGAGTAGCGCCAGGACTCCAAGCCAAGAAGAGAGAGGAACTTGTTGGCTTTCAGGTCGATGAGGGCCTCCGGCATGTTGCGTAAGCGGCCGACTAACTGAAGGTATTCAAGCCCCGAGAGGTGAGTGTAGACATGGGCCTCCTCCGGAACGTAGCCGAAGGCGGCGCGGTAACCCTGGAGGTCATTACGAATGCTTTCGCCCTCGAAGAGCACCTGACCCTCGTTCGACTCGAGCAGACCGGTGACGATCTTAACGGTGGTGGACTTGCCGGAACCATTTGGGCCGACGTAGCCGACGATCTCTCCGGCACCTACGCGGAAGCTGACATTTTCGATGGCCGGAAGGCCGCGATAGCGTTTGGATAGAGCTTTTACCTCAAGCATGGTAACCTCGCTGTACCCTATGTAGCATTCGAGATAGGGGCTAGTCAAGTAGCGTGCTACATAGGTATAGTGTCGGCATGGCAGCGGAGGCGAAGCTCTCACACACGGCGGCGATGATACTTCAGGCGGTGAACGCCGGATATATCTACGGGTTCAGCGTGATGGAGATGACAGGACTCCCGAGTGGCACGGTATACCCGGCGATGCGGCGGCTTGAGCGCGACGAGCTGATCCGCTCGAATTGGGAGCAGCAATCCATTGCCGACGCTGAGCAGCGACCGCCGAGGAAGTACTATAAGCTGACGCGCGTCGGGAAAGATGACCCTGGAGTCGTCCCGGAAGCGCTATCCTCTGCTCGCAAAGCTGATTCCCTCAGAGCAGGTGGAGTCAATATGACAAGGCGATCCGCACTGATCTTTAGCAAATTTGACCTTGGCCTGCTGCGAATCGCTTCTTTGCTTGTGCCTCGTCGGCAGCGCTCTGAGTGGGAGATGGAGTGGCGATCCGAGCTATGGCATGTACGAGAGGCCTGCACACCAGACCGCTCTCTCTCACGGCGAGGCGAGCGAGAGGTGACAGCATTCTGCCTGGGAGCATTTCAAGACGCATTTTGCCTCTGGCGGGAATCCGGACAGAAGAGAGTTCCGCTTGCAACAACGAAGGGGTCGGCGGTGCAATGTCTGCGTTTCCTTATCGCCCTTATCGCGATAAGCTACGGCGTCGCATTGCTGTTGCCCGGGGTCCGCGCGGCGCTTCAGCCATCGCGTTCTCGGATGGCGCCAAGCCTCGTTCTGATCCGGAATGCAAGATTCACGCAGGACTCGGTGCCGACGATCTCTGCCGAGCAGTTTCAGGTCTGGAAGCTTCGAAAACAACATCTCTTCGACGGGTTCGCGTTCTACAGGGTCGAACGCGAACCTTTGTCCAATCCATCGCATGGCCAAACCAGAGTGAGCGTCGCTCACGCGAGCCTGAATCTCTTCGAACTGCTCGGTCTATCATTACGTCTTCCGTTTTCAGGCGGTGACACTCTCGATAAACGGTCGAGAGTAATTCTGAGCGATGAAGTTTGGAGGTCGAAATTCGGTGGGGACCCTGATATCACAGGGCGCGTGGTGATGGTGAGACTCTTCGAGAAGCCGTAGTGGCCGGGGTTGCGACCGCTGGGAGTTGGAGGCTCCCGGGGAAGGTGGATGTCTGGCTGCTTGAGCCTGACACAGAGATGGTTCCAGATCGTGCTGGATTCGTTGTGGCGCATCTGACGTCGTCGGGGGCGCGCAATCTGTGGAGCGAGAATGGTCATATGAGCGCACGGACGCCAGATGGATCAATGGATGATTTTTTGTGTGGATCTTTAGCGGAGCGAATCCAGGGACCGCAGGACATCTTCTTCTTCGCGGTTTTTCTCGCCTGCCTCGCGTTGCCGGCTACAACGTCGCTTCCCCTGGGAGAGTACAGGCTGAGTTCCCGGAAGCTTTCCTGGGCGACGAGACTTCGCCGCTGGAGCTTTTTGACCTGCAAGATCGCACTGCTCTTGCCCGTTGTTTACCTTGTGTCGGTTGATCTGGCCTATCTGCGTTCATCGCTCGAGAGGTCTTCATCGGAGTACATCCAGCTTGTGCTTTCCTTTTCGATCTGCCTTTTTGGCCTGCGTTGGGCGCTGAGCGACCAGCGGCAACGGTGCCCTGTATGTCTCGGAAAGCTCTCCCATCCTGCACAGGTCGGTCAGCCGTCCAGAACATTTTTGGCCTGGAATGGAACGGAGTTAATCTGCGTGGGCGGCCACGGTTTGCTGCATGTCCCCGAAATGCCGACAAGCTGGTTTAGCACTCAGCGGTGGCTGTATCTCGATCCTTCGTGGGATATTCTATTTGCTGAATCGAGCCTGGCCTCAACTGGCTACTTTTAGAGGGCCGAATAGGTCGTCATTGATCTCAACGTCCCACGATCGGTTCACGCTGACCCAATTAGGTGGCGATACCTGTTTCTTAGTAGTCGTTGGCAGGCGAATCGCGTTTTACAGCGTAAAGGCCCGAGGTAGCGCGATGCTTACAGCTGGATGTAAAGTAGGGACACTGAAATCCGGCTGGAATTGATGGCTGTCCGCCGACTCTAGTCAGTCACCATCCGAAAGGACGCTCCCATGACAGACACTCCCAAGACTAAATTCTCTCGTCGTGGATTTCTGAAAGGCGCTGGCGTCACGGCCGCGACGACCGTCATTGAGTCTGCCAATGCGCTGGCCCGTGAGACGAAAGACGTCTTGCGCCAAGACCAGGCGGTTGGTCCCGGTGCTCTCCAGGTCAAGCTGTTCATCAACCGACACGAGCAATATGTGACCATCGAGCCTCGCTACACACTCGCCGAGACACTGCGCGACAACCTGGGCCTTACCGGAACGAAGGTGGTTTGCGACCGGGGGTCGTGTTCTGCGTGTACGGTATGGATCGACAAGATTCCGGTGCTTGCGTGCATGACGCTGGCCATCGATGCAGTAGGCCGCCAGATCACGACGATCGAGGGGCTGTCACAAGGTGACACCATGCATCAGGTGCAGGCCGCTTTCGTGAAGCATGACGCCATGCAATGCGGTTTTTGCACCCCCGGCATGGTAATGAGCTGCGCAGCGCTTCTGGAGCGCATTCCAAACCCGAATCTGGACGACGTGAAGCATGCTGTGAGCGGGAACCTGTGCCGCTGCGGGACCTACCCAAAGGTGTTTGCGGCAACTCTAGATCTTGCACAGCAACGCAAGCAGGCTGCCGGTCTGATCACGCTCGGCACCGGAAGGGAGGCATAAGATGGCACTCGATTCGCTGATGCACAGGGAAGAGGATGCGCAGACTGCCCCCGCCGCAGCAAAGTCAGATGTGCCGACACGCACAGAGAAATTTGTATGGGGGATTCCGCAAAACGGGCTCCAACAGAAAGAGCGTGAAGTGCCGGTGGACGAGCCGCCACCGCTGCCGCCCAATGCCGAACTGACTTACATCGGCAAGCCCACGGAACGCTACGACGGGCCGGCGAAAGCCATGGGCAAAGGCAAATATACCGCCGACATCAACCTGCCGGGCATGCTCTATGCGCGGATGGTCGATGCGACGATTCCGCACGGCCGCATCGTCTCGATCGACACAAGCGCGGCCGAAAAGCTTTCTGGCGTGCGTGCGGTCTATGTCATTGAGCACGTTTACGGTGTCGCAGAGCTCCGCGATCCCAGCCAGGAGGCACCTTCGCGGTATCCGGTTGTCCGTTATGCCGGACAGCCCATAGCGGGCGTTGCGGCTGTCTCACAACAGATTGCAAACGATGCGGCGAAGCTGGTGAAGGTGCAGTATGAGCCAATGGCATTTGTCGTCGATCGCTCAGACGCACGCGCTGACGACGCTCCCGTTGTCTTCCCTGGGCCGGCCGACGCTGCGGGCAGTGCAGGCGGGGGCGGGGACCGAAGGGCGTTCCGCAGAGGGGCAACGTTCACGGACCACAGCAGCGCAAGATAGGCGACATTGAAAAGGGCTTCGCCGAAGCGGACGTGATCGTAGAGGGAGAGTACTTCACCCAGGTGCAGACGCACTCCGCTCTCGAAACGCATGGTTTTGTCGTCGACTGGAAACCGGACGAGGTGACGGTTTACGCCTCGACCCAAGGCACATCGAGCGTTCGCAGCGAGTTCGCAGATGTCTTCAAGCTGCCGCAGAGCAAGGTTCGCGTGATCACGGAGTTCATGGGTGGGGGGTTTGGCGCAAAGTTCGGCGCTGGTAACGAGGGGGTCGTTACAGCCAATCTGTCACGGAAAGCGAACGCTCCGGTCAAGTTGATGCTCGATCGGCGGCAGGAGCATATGGTCTCAAATCGGCCAGACTCGCACCAGAAGCTGAAGATCGGCGCGAAACATGACGGCACGCTGACTGCAATCGAGCTTACAAGTTATGGCACGGCAGGTGTGGGTACGGGCGCCGGGACTGCCGGTCCGGCCACCAATTTGTATAAGTGCCCTAACATTCTCACCAGCGAGTACGACGTGTTTATCAACGCAGGTCCAGGTGCGGCGTTCCGTGCGCCCGGTCACCCGCAGGGTTGCTTCGCTTTTGAACAGACTGTCGACGACCTTGCCGCCAAACTGAACATGGATCCACTTGTTCTTCGCGAGAAGATCGACGAGAGTCCGGCACGCAAGGTCGAGCGACAGGTCATTCTTGAGCGAACGAACTGGCGCAACCGCAAGCCAGCGGGCTCTGACGCAGGGCCGATCAAGCGTGGCATGGGTGTCGCGCAGTCGGTCTGGTACCGATTCGTCAGTATGAACTCGTCGTGCGAGGTGCGTATTTCGCGCGATGGCTCGGTTGAATTGATGTCCGCAGTGCAGGACCCGGGCACGGGCACCAAGACCATGCTCGCGGTGATCGTTGCTGAGGAGTTCGGTATACCGCCGTCGAGCGTCGTTATCCGTATAGGCGACACGCGTTTCCCCATCGGACCCGACTCCGGCGGCAGTGTGACCGCTGGCTCCATTACACCTGCGGCCCGCAACGCGGCCTACCAGGCAAAACAGAAGCTCTTCGCGGCGGTCGCTCCCCAGCTCGGCACCACAGCCGACAACCTAATGCTCCAGAATGGACGCGTCGTCTTCAAGGACAATGCCTCGCGTTCTTATACACTCAAGCAGATCGCGGCGAAGCTTCCTACTAATGAGATCTCGGCGCGCGCGACACGTGGCGCTGAGTATTCGAAGGAACGCATTACCTACGGCGGAGTCGATTACGTCGAACTCGCCGTCGACACCGAGACAGGGCGCGTTCATATCGAAAAGGTCTTCGGCGCTCATGACTGCGGGCGGCCGATTAATCCCACGGGTGTCATCAACCAGATCAATGGGGGCATACTGCAGGGAATCTCCTACGCTCTCTTTGAGCAACGGATTATGGATCGCAATGCCGGTTACATGCTGAACGCGAACCTCGAAAACTACAAGATCCTCGGCGCGCGTGAGGTCCCGGAGATCGACGTCATCCTGGTTGAGAACTATATCGCGCAAAGCTCGACCGACGCTGCTGGCATCGGCGAATCGGCTGGCATCATTACGCTTGCCGCGGCGATCGGCAATGCTTTTCTATAACGCCACCGGGGTTCGTATGCGAAAGATTCCCATGACCCCGGCCAACGTGCTCAGCGCACTCGGAAAGGTGCAAGAGGTGCAAGCATGAACAAGTTCGTGTTCGTCGATTGCATGACAGTGGACGAGGCTCTCGGCCAACTCGGCGATGGGGCTACCGTCAAGGCGGGCGGCATCGATCTACTGGATCTGATGAAGGACGACATCGTTTCGCCTCCGAAGCTCGTGAATATCCGGAATGTCAGCAGTCTTCGCGGGATCGCGGCCGCTGCGGATGGTCTGCACCTCGGACCGCTGTCTACCTTGAGCGAGATTGCGGCCCATCCGGAGATCCAGAAGAGTTATACGGCGTTGGCCGATGCCGCAGGTCACGCAGCTACTCCGCAAGTGCGCAATATGGCAACGCTCGGCGGCAATATCATGCAGCGCCCGCGCTGCTGGTACTTTCGCTCCAGTGACTTCGACTGCAAAAAGAAAAGCGGCACCAGCGACGAGTGTCACGCGCACACGGGCGAGAACCAATACCACGCGATCATGAACAACGGCACCTGCGCGATGGTGCATCCCTCTTCAACCGCCGTGCCTCTGCTCGCGATGAATGCGCAGGTGGAGTTAACATCGAAACGCGGCAAGCGCACGGTGGCCATGAGCGACTTTTACGTGCCGCCGGAGAAGAGTCTGCTCAACGAGACCGTTGTACAGCCGGGCGAACTGATCACCGGCATCTTCGTTCCGGTGCCGGAACCCGGCACTCGTTCCGCCTATCAGAAATACGGCGAGAAAGAGAGCTTCGATTGGCCCCTGGCAGATGCCGGGGTCGTGCTTGTCATGAACGGCAACCGTTGCAGAAAGGCATCGATCGTGCTCGGTGTCGCGGCTCCGACACCCATCCGTTCCGCTGCCGCTGAAGGAATGCTGACCGGCAAGACAATCGATGAGGCCACCGCCCGTGCCGCTGCCAGTGCCGCCATGCAGGGTGCCACACCACTCTCGCAGAACGGATTCAAGACACAACTCTTCCAGATCGCCATCTACAGAACCGTGTTGCTCGCGGCTGGGCAGATGCAGCGTGATCCGAGCTCCATCGGTTAAGGAGATCCGATATGACTACGTCCCTTGTTCAGCTCCGTTGTGCTTCACTCCGCAGCAAGTCTTCTTACGCGGCCTTCGGCGACTTCAATGAGGAGCATGCCGACCTGATGGGCGCCACCGCGACTTACTGGTGCCTCAAGACAATGGGCAAGGTTGGTCCGGACGATCACTATGTGCATGGTTCGATATGCCAGGAGGGGCGTCCTGCTGGGAAAGCTGCGAGGATGTTGCGCAGAGTTAGCTTTTGGCCACGATGACCATAAACATCTGACGCTTTTCAGACCATAGGACGGGACCTGAACCAACTGGTTTTACAGGCGAGTTATATGTCTAGCTTTCAGTAACTTAGGAAGACTCAGGCCGACTCAAGTCCTGTAATGTACCCAAAGGAATAATTATCGCCAACATGTCTCTGTCATAGGCCTGACCCTGAAACTCCGCCAAGCACCAACAGTCTCTAGTAAGCACGTCACTCAGAAGCAATCTGCCTCCAATCGAATCTCATTTTCATTGGTGCCAAGCTGACCGTGCCAGGCCAATCGCCTGGCTGACGCAGTCGCAGACTTCAAGATTCAGAAGACCAAAGACAGTTCCATCGGTAAAATTCGATATGCCTTTGCGAGAGACCAAGGCGGAGCTAAAGTCGCCTCCGCCGATTCATTCGACCCTGCCAGTCGTGTGCCTGGTCACGGCGGACGAGGAGTTCCTTATTACTCTGGTTCCTGAACTGATTCCCTGGTTTCAGGTTGTTGTTCGAGAAGACTATGTAGATCTTGCACGGTGGACGCGGGAAGAGAAGGTCGTAGCCGTCCTGCTGGATATCGATACAGAGGGTGAGGTGCCAGCATGGCGGTCTCAAGGTTCTGCGTGAGTTGCGCGAGCTGAACGAAGACTTTGCGCTTCTCTCGCTCAGCCGATCGCGCACGCGGTCTTTAGAGAAGGAGGCGATTGCCGCGGGAGCGGACGCGCATTTCCGCAGCCCTGTCGATCTTTCCGAACTTCGCGTGACGCTGGCAGAGACGATACGGCGCCGCACGGAAGAGTCGGCGCGCGAGCAGATGCTGCGTCAGGCGCTTGAGATCAGCCGCTTTCAGGACTTCGTCGGCGCGAGTGAGCCGATGCGGTTTGTCTATGATGCGATCCAACAGGTTGCCGACAGCAACATCAATGTGCTGGTTCCGGGGCGAGAGCGGCACGGGCAAGGAACTGGCGGCGCGGGCGATTGTCGCGTTGAGCCGGAGGGCCAATAAGCCCTATATTCGCCTCAATTGCGCGGCGCTACCGGAGAACCTGATCGAGTCGGAGTTGTTTGGCAGCGAACGGGGGGCCTTTACCGGAGCGACCGAAGCGAGGCCGGGGCAGATTGAGTTGGCCGA
This sequence comes from uncultured Acidobacteriaceae bacterium, assembly GCA_963774835.1. Lineage (GTDB taxonomy): Bacteria > Acidobacteriota > Terriglobia > Terriglobales > Acidobacteriaceae > Edaphobacter. The sequence goes on along the minus strand of CAVZGS010000005.1, from coordinate 15,615 downwards.
CGGAGGCACGCTCTTTCTAGATGAGATTGCGACGCTAACCTTGCCGTTGCAGACCAAGCTGCTGCGCGTGCTGGAAGATCATCAGGTGCAGAGGCTTGGAGGCAGGACACTGCGGAAGATCGATTTCCGGCTGATCTGCGCTACCAACGAACCCCTTGAGGAGATGGCTCGGACCGGACGGTTCCGTGACGGGCCTTTATTATCGAATTCATGTTGTGCCGATTCATCTGCCTCCCTTAAGGGAACGCGCTGGTGATATTCCGCTGCTTTGCGAGTTCTTTCTGCAAATGCACTGCGTCGCGAATGGCTTGCCGGTCAAGCGATTTGCGCCAGATGCTCTTTCGGCATTTGAAGAGCACTCATGGCCCGGGAATGTACGGGAGCTTGAAAACCTTATCCAGCGTCTCGTAATTACGGTTCGCGGGGAGGAGATTCGCGCGCAGAATCTGCCGCCTCGTCTGGTTGCCAGTAGCCTTGCGGCGCAAGAGGCGGTCTTGCTGCCGCAGGAGGGAACCGACTACGACGCGGAGATTCAACGTGTCGAGAGGGCACTATTGAACGGCGGCGCTTCGGCGGACGGAGGGGAACAAGGCTGCGGCCGCCCGGCTGTTGCAGCTGGATGGTCAGCGGATTAAATACCTCTGCCGCAAGTATTCGCTTTGAGGGGACAGGTTATTTTTTCACCTATTGCGGTTTATTTTTTCAACCATTCTGAGGGCAGGTTGATTTTTTGGGGTAGAGAGGATTTTCCCGGATACCTATATAAATCATCGACTTGAGGGGATTTAAGAGATTGTGCTGTGCTTTGGCACGCGAAATGCATGCTTTATAGGCGTAGAGCGAAACTCAAATCAGATATCCAGGAGAGCACAATGGCAATCGCGAAGAAATCGATCATTGGCAAGGCGTCTGCGAAGAATTCCACCAAGAACAAGACTGCACAGACTAAGGTTGCGAGTCCGGTCGCTCCGGGCAAGATGGTTCCTGCGGTGAAGCTGGCAAAAGCAGCGCTCATGCAAACTGGAATGGTAGTTCGCTTCTAATACTGCTGGGTTCTCTCTGGTAAACGAAACGGCTATCGCATGCGCGATAGCCGTTTTTGATTACCAGACGTGAGCGCGAATGAGATTGAGAATGGCGGAGGAAAGCCGTCCAAAGAGACTGCGGCGCGCCCCGAAGATCCTTGCCGTGCCTGCGGTTCCGAACGGCAGTTCTGCGGAAGCCGGCAGCTTTACGTGGGCGGAATAAAAAGCAGGCAGTTCAATACCCTTGTAGTTCTGTTGGGCTACGAGGCCTGGCGGTAAATTTACCGCCTCACCTTCGAGAGGGGCAAGCGTCATGCGGATTGGTGAAAAGCGGCCAGGCGGAATGATGGCGACCTCCGCTCCTGCGGGGATACGATCCAGTGCCGAGACGGGGACGAAGATACGAACCGTTGGTGGTCCGGCCTCGGCGACACGGAGCAAGCTCTGGCCGGAGGCGACGTCCTGATTTAGAAGCGCGTCGGGGTTCTCCGTGAGGACGATTCCGTTGGCGGGCGCGGTGAGGATGAGAGACTCTTGTGCCTCGTGGGCGAGGCGTCCGGAGTGAATGGCAGCGTCTTGCCGGGCGGCCCCCACGCCGATGCTGGCGCCGCCGAGTTCTGCTGAGAAGGATTGAAACTTGGCGTTGCTGGTTTGGCTATCGGAGGCAGACTGCATCGAGGCAGCGGCGGGGCTGTTCATGGCGAGGAGTGGTTGACCCGCTGAGATCTGGTCGCCTTCCTTTATGAAGACGCCGCTGACCCGTCCGTTCAAGGCTGCATGCAGCGTGGCGGAGTGTGTCGGTTCGACCAAGAACATTGCGTCTTCCCGGTCTCGCCAGAGCGGCAGGAAGAAGAGAGCGAGAATTGCTGCGGCGATGGCGATGTGCACAAGGCGCCAACGGATGGCTGCCAGATCGTTCTTCCAGGCGCGTTGGGCAAGATCGCGGAGGGAGCGGAGGCGAGAGCGAAACAGAAAGAAGGCGAGAGCGCCGGCGGGGATAAGAGCGAACTCGGCAAGCCAGTGCGACGCGATGTTGTACGAAAGGCGGATGACGAAGAACAGCAACAGATAACTGTACGCGCCGGAGATCAGAGCGTAGAGGACAAAGAGCGGAATGCGTTTCTTATGCACAATGGGAGTTTCGATGGGCAGCCGAAGTACGCGGCTTTGACACCATGCAGAGACGAAGGCGGTGAACCGTCTCCTTGAGGTCGGGAATGCCGATGAATTCGGTTAAGAAATAGTAGCCATCGAGCTTGATGAGAGGATTGAGATTCATGACGATCACCGCCAGTCCGGTGATAAGAATGATTTTGTATGCGAAATCATGCACCCACGGGCCCGGCTGGGTGTTGGTCCAAACAACCATAGCAAGCCCGCAGACAACCATCTCAACCCAGATGCCTGCGATGATTGTGGCAAGACGCTGGACTTTTGTGGCCGAGATCCAGGTTTCGGTGACGTCCACATAAAAAGCGGGAGTGAGATAGAGGAACATCAGGCCCATGCTGTGGACTTCTCCGCCGTAGTGTTTGCAGGTGAGCCCGTGGGCCGACTCATGGATAAAGCCCAAGCCTAGAAGGAGAATCCAGAACTCCGCGATGTCAAGAGCGGTTTTGTGAGTGAAATTGTAATAGAGGCGAATGTCGGGCCCGAGGAGTTTCCACTTGGAGATGAAGATGGCCGCTTCAAACAGGAAGAGAAGGACGGCAGCAAGGACGCTCCAACGACTGTAGATAAGTCTTCCGGTGCGGTCATCGAGCCAAGTGAGATAACGGTCGGGGGCCCAGGCGGAGAACGTAATATGTGCGAGGTTGAGCCGGGATTTTCGTTGTGCACGGCGGCCGCGTTGCGCCATCAGTTTCTCGCTGAGGGCGAGGTTCTTTTCCTGCGGCGTTCTATACCAGAAGTCGTTCTCCTCCATGTTCTCCGCGAAGAACCGGACGTCTTCCGGGGCGACGAAGGTTCCAGTCTCCGAGTTGTAAAGAGCGGCGATTTCGTCGAACGAGCGTACTCCGTCGAAGAGCTGCGCGAGCTTCCATTGGGCGGGCTGAAAACGGAAATAATTGGCTCTGCCGCGCTGTAAGACACCGAAGACCGTTTCGCCATCGAGTACGTCTTCGCGGACGATGAGATCAGGGTCGAGGCGTGGGCAGGCATTGCGCGCGAAACGCGCTTTCGGAATCTCGGGTAATGCGGCGTCGAGGGCCTCGCTGAGGTTCATGGCGAGAGCCGAACCTGCATGGACATGCCAGGCTTGAGAAGTGGCGAGGCGTGGCTGACGAGGCCGATGACCTGGACGCTGCCGCTGGCAGGGTCAATGACCGGGCTGACACGAAGGATTCGCGCGGGTTGGCGCAGGCCTGGGTAGTCGGCGGTCGTGAGTTCGAGCCGAGCGCCGACCGTGAAGGCACCCATAGCGGACTCGGGAACCGTGAAGAGAATATGCAGTGGAGCTACGGCCGTGATCCAGAAGAGGACGTCTCCTTTCTTGACCTCCTGCGTGGAACGGACAGAACTGCGGCCCACGACTCCCGCGAAGGGAGCGACGATGCGGGATTGCTCCAGCTGCAGTTGGGCCATTTCGAGATCTGCCTGGGCCGCTGTCTCTTCGGCGCGATGCCGGGCCACTTCGGCGATGGTCTCGTCGAGTTTGTACTTGACGTGCTCCCAGTCCTCTTCGCTGCGGATCTTTTCCGAACGCATGATGTCGGCGCGACGCAGGTCCGATTCGCCGCTTTTTTGTTCGGCCTCCCACTCAGCGACCTGCGCGTGAAGGGAGGCAACGCGGGCCTTTTGCGAGTCGAAGGCGGAACGCAACGTTCGATCGTCCAATAGGGCCAGCAATTGACCCTTACTGACGTGGTCGCCGATTTCGACGGCGATTTGTGCGATGCGCCCATCGCGCTCGGCTGCGACGTCGGCCTGCTGCTCGGCGACCAGTGGACCTGTAGTGGTGAAATGCCTCGCGTCAGAGATCTCGGGAGAAGGAGCGGAGATCGCGGGAATATGTGTAGCGGCCGGCGAGGCTGTTGCAGGTGCGGGGATGCCGGCAGCGTTGACCTCGGGATGGGAGTTGCACCCGGTAACCAGCAGAGATATCACAACTGCAGCGGCGGAGAGCCTGCTCGAGTTACGAATGGTGCGATTCACGTATTTCACCAGCCAATCCAATTCCACAGAGTTTGCCAGACCCAGAGAGCCGGGCGACGCAACAGGACGTACCCGGCCGGTCGAAAGCCGATGAAGATTTTTGCGTGGCCCGTCATGCCCGCGCGAAGGATGCCGTCGGCGTTGGGCAGAGGGACGCGGGCTGCGAATGTTCCCTCACCGTCCGTTTGCTGGGCTTCGGGGCTGACGATAGCGACGGCGTCGTGCCAGGACTGCTGCGGATAGCTGTCGAGTTTGATGGCGGCAGATTGACCGACACGAACCAGGGCGGCATCGCGCTGGGGAATGGCGATATTCACGACCGCGGAGGAAAGATCGAGCACCTGGGCAAAGGGGGCGCCCGCGTCAAGGTGGCCTCCGGCGGCGTTTTGTAAGGCGGGCGTGACGACGACGCCTGTGATGGGAGACCGCAGCTGCGCACTTTCGAGTCGGGAACGGGCGCGGGCGACCTCAGAGCGAAGATACTCGGTTTGCGAACGATCGGCGCCTGCCTGGGGAGCACCGTGGGCCAGGTCGGTCTCCATGACTAACATGGCTTCCTGGTATTTTGCTTCGGTCGAGGCCAGGTCCGTTCGCCATTGCCAGTCGTTCATTGCTCCGAGCACATCTCCGGCGGCGACTCGCTGGCCTTCATGCGCGAAGACTTGAGATACGTTGCCGGCGACCGGCGCAGCGACGGTGACTATATGCTGCGGCGCGACGATCGCGTCTCCTGACACGCGCATTGGCAGGGGACAAAAGACAAAGAAGAATATCGCAGCGGCGGTCCCGACCGATCAGGCTGAGTCGCCGACTGCGGCTGGTGCGCAGGAGGGCCCGCTTTCGCTGGACGAGTGGTTCCAGCAGACTGATGAGCGGGACCTCGCGGTAGAGCAAGGCATTGCGGATGGCGACCGTGGCCTGACCGGCGAGAATCTTGATCATTTCAGTGTGAGGCAGATCGAGAAAGTCAGGATCACTGCTTTCGTAGAGCAAGAGACCGACGCGGCCCTGGTCATCCGCCAGAGGTAGAGAGTAGAGGGCGCGGTAGCCGGTCGCTGCGAAGTGGCTAATGATCTCGGGCGGAAGTTCCTCCTGGGCGTCGTCGGCTGGTTCCCCGAATTGTCGAAGGTGGTGCGCATCGTCGTGTGACGAGATCCAACGAATGAGCTCGTGGAGCTGTTCCACGCGCGCGTCGCCGAAGGGAAGACTCGACATCCCTGATACGGCCTTGAGTTGGAGCCGGCCGCGGTTGTCGAGCGCGATGGCGCAAAGCTCGAAGGGGAGAACATTCTGTGGGCTGTTGACGATGATTTGCAATAGCCGGTCGAGGCGCAGTGTGGACGTGATCTCCGAACTGACCCGAACGAGCGCCTCAAGGATTTCGAGCTTGCGCTCGGCAAACATAAGGCTTGCGTTCTTCAATGCGCTACTAACGGTTTGTGCGATGGTCGACAGAAAGAACAGGTCATCTTCGTCAAATCGGACCGCCATCCTTGTTGATCGCTTCCAGCACACCAACTTCGGCTTCGTCCTGAAGGAGAGGCACTAACAGGGTGTTCTTGACAAGTGAGCGACCGTCGGACGGATTGTTCTTGGTCCGCGAAGGCGTTGCGGTCTCGCAGGCGCGGGTCGTTGTAGTCTGCGATCAGGAGCGGCTCGCCTTCCTCCGCCATGTCTGCGACATACCCTTCCCCTGAAGCTTGCATCATGCCGGAGTGGACTGTAGGATCGACGCCACGGCTGGAGACAAGGCGAAGCGTTCCTCCGTCGAAGAGCCAGAGATGAACGGCCTGACACGCGATCATTGCCCCAACTTTCACCGGGACGAGGGCGATGACCGCGTCGAGGTCGAGGGTGGCGTTCAGAGACTTCTCGAGATCGTAGAGTTGAGTCATTCGATGGACGGAGTCGAGCAGGTTTTGACGTTGCTGCTCAAAATCCTCCGCAGCCAGAAGAGCGGGCGAGGCCAGTCCCACAATAGGCGTCAACTTTTCGAGGTGCCTGATGGCGAAGCTCGACCGAGAAGGTGAGGATCTCGATGGCCCCTATGATTACGTCTCTGTTGCGGAGAGGAAGGTAGGCGATAGAGGCAATGGAACGGCTGACGTTGACGTGAGCATAGTCCTCACGTCGAATCTCGGATGCTGTGTAGATATGGGTTTGCGACTCTTGAGAGAGCACTGGTCCGGTGAGTCGGCTGGGCATTGCCTGCGAGACTTGCCTGACTGAGATGTCTCCTGCTTTACCGATCGCTATCCAGGGAGATCCTGGCCGGTCAAACATAATTCTATGGACGATACATGCGGAGTCTGGAATCAACCGATACGACAGCAGAGGCGATCGATGTTGCGCGCGCCGGCGATTCGGGTGCACCCAGAAGCGACGCAGCGAGGTTAGTCATTGGCTCGTATGGGGACAGTGTCATCTGGCAATAAAGCGTCATACATCAAGCAGTTCCTTGACGCAGACAACTTCCTGGGTGGATTCTGAAGTAGATGGAGGCTAACAAGCGTGCTCTAGGATGTAAAGTAATTTCTGCAGGCTGGAATTGGAGAACAAGGTGGATCTCGACATTAAGCAAGAAGGAAAAATCTGCACGCTGAAAGTAAAAGGCCAACTCAAAAGCGGAGATCCTGTAATTCAATTTGATACTGCTGTTCAATCTGCTCTTTCGAGCGGTCATGTCTTCCTGATCCTGGACCTCGAGGCAATGCCTTATCTTGATTCGAGCGGCATTGGAGCGATAGTCGACGCGCTTCGCAATGCGAAAAAGTTGGGCGGAGATGTCAAGCTCGTCAATCCATCAACTTTCGCATCAAAAACATTTAAGATGGTAGGAATCATGAACTTGTTCACTGTGCATACGAGTCAGACAGATGCTGCCCTCGCTTGCGGAGGTGCAAGAGGCGAGCTTGTTTAGCGGCAGGACGCCCCGCTGGCTTGGCCCGCGGGAGCAATGGACCACCTCTAGAACCGAACCATCGATCGGCCTATGATCTATGTGAAGCCTATGGATCACCTTACGAAAGACACCATCCGAATAATCGAGCGACTCCACTCGAAATGGATCGACCTTGAAGTGGCTGGGGAAGCACATGGCTTGCTGGGTTGCTGTGCTGAGGATATCGAATTACGTCCACCTGACGCGCCGTCGGTGCATGGCCGGGATGCGGTTCTCGCACACTTAGCGGAGGGAATTGCTCGCATCCACTCGATCGAGATATCCGACCGCCGCCTTTTCGGATCAAGCGAGAGTGTGTCTCTCACTGCGAACTATAGAACCAAGTTTTCCGTGGCGGGAGATCCCGCACCCAGGGAGAAGACGGGAAGCCACAGATGGGAGCTGCGGAAACAAGCTGGTCAATGGTTAGTCTTTCTCGTGACTTGGTCATCGTCTGCCACGACCGATCAACCTGATCACCAGGACGAGGGAGCGTAGGGAATTCCGTGCAGCAATGTGCCGATTTCCTCGGTTCGGCACTGATGCGCGACCGCGTCGCTTCGTTAGTACCAGGTGGGTGGCACATCCCAACTTGAGCGTAACCGGGTTTAGTCTCCTGGGAAAAGCTCTCCGTTCAAAAAACACTTTAGTGGACAGACCACATGAGTCTTTGCACGACTTCTGCAAACTACGTGATTATGTGTCATTTATGAAGAAGTCGAAAAATACGAAGAATTTCATTGACACGTATTAGAGTGTTTCAGCATAATCCTTCCGCTTACAGGTTAGACCAATTTTGCTTTTTCAACTGTTGCCGCGGACACCGCGACATCACTTCTTTCGATTCCCAATAGCCAAGCGTTGTCCTCGGAGACATGCCATGCTGCGTAGATTCTGCCTTGCCGCCGAAGTCATCTCTGTGTTCTGTCTGCTTTTCCCTTGGGCGTTGGAGCGCAGCAAGCTCCCATCGCGCTTCCGAACACTGTTTCAACTGTTGGGGGCGGGGCTACATCAGCCCTGACGGCGGGTGCCGCGTGCGGCGGAGGCAGCTCGCTGACGGCAACGGATACGCTCGGCGACGGATGCCTGGCGACGTCGGCGTATTTCAACACGACGGCATCAGGCGATCTTCGCGGCGGCGTGGCAACCGATCCGGCCGGAAACATCTATGTGATGGACAGCGAAGACGCTGCGGTTCGCATGATCAACGCTCGCTCAGGAATCATTACCCTCGTGGCTGGTCTGGGGACTGCTTGTAGTTCGAAGACCGACAGCAATGGTGACAATTGCCTCCTGGCCGATACAAAATTCAGCTCTACGCCACGCGGGATCGCAAGCGATCCCTACGGCAACATTCTGGTCGCCGGTTACAACAGCCACCTGGTCAACCTGATATGCAATGCTGTTTCGCCGCTTTGTCCCAACACAGTCGGCACACATCAGGTTGGGTCTATGTATCTTGTTGCGGGTTGCGTTGCGACCACCGGCTCTGCAGGCACCTCCGGACCGGGAGCCCCCACCGGGGCGAACGGGGGAACTGCGACACCCACCGGGACCTGCAACTCGAGCGTTACGGAGCTCGATGGAGCACGTGGGGTCGCGGCCGACGGTTACGGTAACGTGTACATCGCAGATACAGGGGACCTGCGTTATCGTGTGGTGGTGGGGCCTGCCAGTTACAACGGCGTCGCCAATCCGCTGGCTACGTTGATTGCCTTGAATCCCACGTACAACACAGTCACCGCGGCCACGGCGGCCGGCAATATCTACCCGCTGCTCGGAGGGTTTACTGCGCCTGCTTCGGGCGCGCCTTGTGTCACCGGCTCCTCAACCAACTCCCTTGACGTGTTCGGCGATGGCTGTCCCTATTACGTCTCATCGCTCAACAGTCCGAGTTCCTCTGCAGTCCAGGGAATCGCCGTTGACCCCAATGGCAACATTCTCATCAGTGACGTTTCTACCGGACGGCTGCGAGTCATCTACATGGGCGGCACGCAGATGGCGAACGTGATCACCGTAAACAACCCCACTGTGACATCTCCTGTGGCGGGTTCTATTTACTCTATCGCCGGCGGCGGCACCAGCGGCTCGACGATCACCCCGCAGCTGGGCAAGAATGCCTCGATCGACACGTCTGCTTTCAAGATTACGACCGACTCCCTCGGGAATATTTACATTGGCGACAACACATTCGTCCTCTTCTTCGACATTAAACTGGTTACATTCGCAAGCTGGCGCCGTCGGGTGGGACGTTCGGTGGCTCGAACGGACTCGGTGTCGCGCTTAACGGGCTCGGCGACCTCTTTCTTGCAGATACCACCAACCTGCTTATTCGCAAGGTCGCCGCGAGCTCGCTGGTTTCTACTGCAGTGAACAGTTCTTCTCCACAGAGCATTCTGCTCCATGGTGCGGCAGGTACGACAAGTATTGCCGCCTCGCTGGCGAATACTGCTGCGGCAGATCCCGTCAGCATCGGTACAACGTCCTGCGGTAGCGTTCACGCCGACAATACGCTCGACTGCACGGTTCCTGTTACGTTCGCGCCGTTGTCGCCCGGCACGCATACAGCCACCCTCGCCGCCGTTACCTCCGGCACGCCCACTGTTGCACTTTTGCCCATGACCGGAACCGCAACCGGCACAGCCCTGGTATACGACGGCTCCGGCGCAACGGCAACGACGCTGGGCAGCTCGCTGGAACCAACTGGACTGGTGATGGACGACAATGGCAATCTCTTCACCTACGACATCGCCACGTCAACCGTGACGGAGGTTGCGGCAGGTGGCACGGTGACTCACCTGTCCGGCTCTCTGGTTGGGACGCCCGCTCAGATCGCACTCGACGCAAGCGGGAATGTTTATGCTGTCGGCGGAGGGGGTGCGTCCATTACTGAGTTCGCGCTCGGCAGTACCGGTAGGTACACAGCCGGTTCAGTCTCTTTCACACCCAACGGCGCTGCAGCTACGCCGCAGGCGATCGCCATCGATGCGAACGGCAACCTCTTCGTCTACGACAGCACCAGCAAGGCGATTTATCGGCAGAGCAAGAGCACAGCCGGAATCCTTACCTCGACGATCGCGTCGGGGTTCGACAACGTAATCTCTCTTGCGCTCGACAGCCGCGGTAACCTTTATGTCTCCGATACGGGAACGAAGGCGATCTACTCGATCAACGCCGCCGGAACGCAGACAACTGTGGCCACGAACGTCTCCGCGGCGGGTCTCAGCGTCGATGCGGCAGGTGATCTCTACGCTGCGGACACGTTGACGGGGAGTATCTTCGAATACCCAGTCAGCGGCCCCAGAACCACCCTCGGTGTATCGCTCACGACTGCCGCGGGTGTGGCAGTCGATCCATCCGGGAACGTATATGCTGCCGATACGGCGCAGACCGGATTGCTGTCGATTCCGCGCAGCATTACGAGCGTCGGCTTCGGCACGAGCACATCGATAACGCGAACTGGAACCGTCACTAATGCCGGCAACATCGCGGCGAGCGGTGTGGCACAGACTGACTCGACCGATATCACTCTCGCTGCCGGTTCTGGTGGAGGCTGCACTATCTCGACTACTTCGACGACCTTCGCCTCGGGCGAGGCCTGCACGGCCCAAGCCACCTTTACTCCGAATGGGCTCAGCGCGGGCACGCCAGTAACCGATACGGTCAGCTTCATTCCGGCCGCGACCACCATTGGATCGGTAACCTACACAGCTACCGTTCCCGTGAACCCCACAACAACGAGCATTGCCGGTGAGACGCCGAGCATGCCGCTCTTTGCTGCCAGTGGCACGGAGGTCACGTTTACTATCGCCGTTACAAATGCGCCCAGCGGCAGCTCGGTTTCAGTTACGGTCGACTCGGGCGTGGCGACCAGCTACCCGCTGAACGCATCTGGTATGGCGACCGTCAGCCTCTCCGGACTTGCCGCGGGCTCCCACACTATTTCAGCAAGTTTCGCCGGAATCACCAACGCCGGGCCCTCTAGCGCTGCGACGACCTTCACGATCGATCAGTTCGTGGCCACTGGCGACAGCCGACGGTCACCGAACCGGTCTTCCCAGCAGTCTGCACTGCGCTGACGGCGGCGCTTACGTCGGTGAACGATGACATCCCCACCTCGATCGACGCCACCGTCACAACCCGGACGGCGCACGTATTCAGAGTGCGCTCAACGGCTGCGCCAATACCAATCCCAGGCCGTCCGTCTCACGGTGACGGCGCCGGCCACAACGCGTATCTGACCGGGCCGCTCAACATGCCTTCCGGGGTCACCCTGCTGGTCGATCCCGGAGTTGTCGTCTATTTCTCCCGCAATGTGCAGGACTATGATCCGTCCCGGCACCCATACCTGCGGTACGGTCAACTCCAATAGCGCGACCTCTTCCTGCCTGCCACTGATCAACATCAACAACGTCTCCAACGTCGGCATCATGGGCTTCGGGAAGCTCGATGGCCGCGGAGGCGACACTCTGATCAATGCGTTCCCATGAGCTATGCAGGCCAGAGCTGGTGGGGACTGTCGGCCATCGCCAACAGCGGCGGGAACCAGCAGAATCCGCGCTTCATCCAGATGGATAACGGCTCCACCAATATCACGCTGTACAAGATCACGCTGCGCAATTCGCCGCTCTTCCATGTTTCCACGACCGGCGGGAGTCAATGACCTCACCGCGTGGGACATTAAGATCGTTACGCCGACCAGTTCGCGCAACACGGACGGCATCGATCCCGACAATGCGCAGAACTTTACCATTACGCGGTCCTGGATCTCCGACGGCGATGACAATGTAGCAGTCGGCGCCGCCAAGATCCGAGTTCTGCCGCGAATATGTCCATCACCAGCAACCATTTCTTTGCGGGGCACGGCGAGTCCATCGGCAGCTTTACGTAGGCAGGAGTGAGCAATGTTCTCTTCGACGGCAACATGCTCGCCGGAAACAGCACCGCCGCCCGAAGCTCGTCGACTAATACAGCCGACAGCAACTCGACCGGCATCCGCATCAAGTCCGGAAATGATCGCGGCGGCGTAGTCTCGAACATTCAGTACTCCAACTCCTGCTTCCAGAACCACGCGACCGAGATCGTTTTCAGCCCCTTTACGACACCACCCCTGGAACGCTCCACCCAATTTCAAGAACATTCTGATGCAAAACCTCTCCTTCCTTACGGCGGGTACGGTGGGGTTTACGGGGGCAACAATAACGGAACCGTCAATCCCCTCGGTGTCACCCTCGACAACGTGAGCTTTGCCACGCTTGCCGTCGTCCGACTTTCACCGGCTCCCGCGCCTACCAATGTCGCTCTCACCTAGGCCCGGGCCAGGTTTCGAGCAACTTTATTACGAATTACGCGACTGTCGGCCCCAACGGCAACAACACTCTCACGAACCGACACAGCAAGCAGTCTGCTTCCACCGGCATGCAGCTTTACCTTCATCGCGCCGGAGCTGACCGGGCCTGCAGGTCTGCCGCAGACCATCATCTCCGGTCAGACAGCAACGGCGATCGTCATTCTTACTCCGGCTGTGGGAGGCAGCGCCTATCCCACCGGCACCGTCACGCTCACCGACGGGGCCAGCAGCACTACCACGTTACATTGACCGGAACTGGCGATACCTTTCCATTCCGCTGACGAGCCTCTGCGTCGGCACCCATACCTTCACGGCAACTTACTCCGGCGACTCCAACTACGTTCCCACGGTATCGGGTACGCCCTACTCCACGACCGGGCCTTATCTCATCACGGTCAACTCTGGCAGCCTCGGCAGCACCACGACGACGTTTGTCCGGCGTGCCCGCTATACGACCTTTGGCACCGTATTCACTGCCTCGGCAACTGTCGTGGGCAGCAACCCGACCGGTACGGTGCAATTCGTCGTGAATGGCGCTGTCTATGCCACGGCAGCCCTGAGTTGGTACCGCGCCGGCCACTCACTCTTGCCCTTTATCGGGACCGCTATTCCATCTCCGCAATCTATAGTGGAGACGCAGTCAATGCGGGCTCCCGTCCGTAGCGCCGCTCACCGTCACTCCAGCCGTGACCGCACCACACTGTCTGCGAGCACGACCACCACTACGCTTGGCCATCCGGTCTCCTCACTGCTACGTCTCCTCTTTGGCAGGAACACCTGCGGGAACGGTCAACTTCGCTTACACGACCACCACCTAATGGCACTCCCGTATCCTAGGCTCCGCTGTCACTTTCACCAACGGCTCAGCGGCAACTGCCGCAGATCACCGCATGGTACAGACTCGTCACGGCGACCTTTGTTGCGAGCGGAAGCTTCGCCGGATCCGCTTCCGCGCCGATCACTATCACCGTCAACCTGCCGACGATCATTCGGCTGCCCGGCAATCCCATTGCATTGCCGTACACCATCACCACGATCGCCGGCGGTGCCACGGCGAGCAGTGCCAACACCGCCTGCGCAGGCTCCACTGACAGATTTGGCGACGGTTGCCAGGCCACCGCGATTGTCTTCAATGGTTCAACGACCTGCGTGCCGTGGTCGCCGATCCCTTTGGCAATGTCTACCTCACCGACAAGATCGCGACGATGGTGCGCCGCATCGCGCCCAACGGCGTCATCAGCAACTTCGCCGGTTAGGTCTCGGGCACCGCCTGCGTTCCTAGCGCAACGATCGGCTGCACGCCGACGCTGGTCGCTATAAACTCGCCGCGCGGCGTCTCATCCGACGGGCGGGCAATATCTACATCGCTGACTACAGCGACAATAAGGTGTTTAAGTTCAACGTCTCGACTGGCCTGCTCTATCTGGTCGCGGCACCGGCACCGCAGGCGCTCGGCGATGGCAGCGCAGCGACCTCTGCGAACGTCAATGAGCCTCGCGGCGCATGGGCCGATACCGTCGGCAATATCTACATCGCAGACACGCCGACAACAAGATTCGTGTCGTCGACTCCACAGGCAATATCCATACCTTTGCCGGTACTGGCCGTCGGCCTCGACCGGTGACGGTGGTCCTGCGACTTCCGCCGCAATAAACAATCCTCAGGGCGTACTCACGGACGCAAATCTGAATGTCTATATCGCCGATTCAGTCGGTGGCGAATTCGGGTCGTCTGCGTCACCTGCGGAACCAAGTCGCGACTCGATGCGCTTTTGGCTAAAGTGGGCATCAGTCGCCGCAAATGGCTATATCTACACTGTTGCGGGCGGCGGCTCGACAGCTTACACCGGCCCGTACCGGCGCTGGCCACGACCATTTCGATGACCCCGCAGAAGCTGGCTTTCGACAACAGCGGCAATCTCTATATATCCGATGGCAATAGCGTCATCTGGTTTGTCGACTTCCATACCGGCTTCATCCGGGCTGTCGCGGGGGACACCACTGCAATCTGCTCCACCGCCACCGACAGCTTCGGCGACGGCTGTCCCGCGACCCAGGCCATCTTCGGCGGACGGGCGGCAACGGAATCGGTGTCGGCGCCGACACGTTCGGCAATATCTATATCTCCGACTCAACCAACGCGCTCATCCGCAAGGTCTCTACGGGTCTTGCGTCGACCGTCCACCGCGACCGGTGTCACTACGACCCAGCCTGTCCAGATCCACTTCATTGCTGGCGACGGCCGGCCGCCACCACCCCTCGCTTTCACTTCCACCGAGTGGTCGTTGGGAACACCCACATGCACCACCAACGCCGACACCACCGACGACTGCCTGCTCACCTCCGGCTTTACCCCAGGGTTCCCGGCGCGCGTTCAACGCCGCTCACCGTCAACAGCTCCCTCGGCAACACGGCCTTCCTCGCCCTTACCGGGACGGGCTTGGTGCCGGATCCACGCTCGATCCCGCAAGCCAGATCAGCTTTGGTGCCAATCTCCAGGTCGCTGGCCTGGCCACCGACACCGCGGGCAATGTCTATGTTTCGGACGCGGTCAGCAAGCAACTGCTCCGCTTTGCTCCAGCGGCTTTCGCGCAAGGCGCCAGCGCGACTTCTACGACGCTCGCAACGCTCACCGCCCCGGGTGCCGTCGCCGTCGATCAGCGCGGCTTGCCTATGTCGCCGATACCTCCACCGGCCTGATCACGCAGATCTCGCCCTCAGGTACTACTTCGACACTGGCGCTCAAATTCACCAGCTCCTGCCGGCCTTGCCGTCGACGCGCTGAACAACCTGTATGTGTCGGATTCTTCCGCGCAGGCCGTCTACCAGATCAACCCCATTACCGGAGCAGCGCGCAACTCCGACCGGAATCCTCATCGCGCCCGCTGGTCTCGCCATCGATCCTTCCGGCAACCTGCTCATTACCGATCCGGGTGCGCGGCGATCTACCGCTTCAATCTGCAAACCGGAGCGACCCGACGGTCCTTCCTCGGCGGTCAAACCTTTGGCATCGCGACCGATGCTGCCGGCAACCTGCTGATCGCCGACACCGCAGCGATCTCGCTGTCCCGGCCAGCAGCAACAGCGCGTCCTTCACCGTTGCCAGCCTCGCACCTTCTGCACTGGCAATCGACTCTGCAGGGGATC
>CAVZGS010000004.1:0-420840 GCA_963774835.1 uncultured Acidobacteriaceae bacterium | reverse complement strand
GGATGGCCTCTTTTGGCGCTGTAAGGTACGATCGGGAACCGTTATCGAACCCGAATCAATCCCACGACCTTTGCCCCATAAACCTCTGCCCTCGCGTCGCTTCGAGAACAACCGGCAATTATCAAGCCGCTTATTAGATTGAAGCCGGATTTCGGATGCTGATTCGTTGAAATGAGTTCAGACCGAGTCCAGTGTGTGTTTGGCCGGGCCGTCCAGACGACGAAATCCCCCCTGCGCGGGTGCGATTTCTCCGAGAATTTTATAGCGGCGAACCCCGGGCGTTGCCCATTCGAGGTGCGACGCTCGACGCACGAAATGTGTCCACAAGCTCCTTGGGGTTGTGAGATGATTCTTCCGAAGCTTCCCCGCTCCTGTCATACTTGGGCCAAAATTCGCTGGGGCATAAGTTGCTATTGTTGTATGTGTTTAGAGCCGCGGGAACACTGTTCCCGATGTCGAGATCCCGCTCAGCCTTGCTCATGTCTTCTGGTTCTATAGCCCGCGCTTTTGAGCTCGGGCTGCCGTTAGAAGATCGATGGAGCACCGAATGTGAAGATTACACGGGTCCTGGACGCGAATCCCGGAGAACCAGAAAAGCTGGACTTCACGGAAAGCTCTGTGGGGAATGCGAAGGCGTTCAGCACGTTGTGCTGTACGCGCAAAGCGGGATCTCGTGAGTGCAGGGTCGAACTTCATCGCGTTCGAATTGTCGCACTTCCGCTAGCGCGAACCAGAGTGGCGGTTTGAACGCTGGAAGAAGGAGACGGGACACATGAAGGCATCCGTCTTGCTCGGGGCGGGCTGGGAGAACGACTCCGTAGAGGTGCTGTGGCGCGATGCCGGGCGTGTCTTTTGTAGGCTAAGCCAGCAGCATAATGCTAAGGGCCAGAGGCACGCGTTCGTACCCATCCCTGCCGCTGCCGAGCACCCGACTCTGGAAAGCGTCGATCGACTCGCGCACGAGCACGAACTCAGAAGCTACCTGGACGATGCGTGGGCATTGCGGCCGCTTGAGCTGGTCCGCGAGCGCGGGCACACGCTGCTCGTGGTTGATTACACAGGTGGCGAGCCGCTCGATCGCCTCGTCCAGCAGCCGATGGAGGTCGGACAGTTCCTGCGCCTGGCCGTGGCGTTGTCTGGCGCAATAGGTCAGCTACATGGGCGAGGGTTGATCCACAAAGACATCAAACCCGCGAACGTGTTGGTGGACTTGGGAACTGCCCGGGTCCGTCTTACCGGCTTCGGGATCGCATCGCGCCTCCCGCGCGAACGTCAACCGCTTGAACCTCCAGAGTTCATTGCCGGAACGCTTGCATACATGGCGCCAGAGCAAACGGGAAGAGTGAATCGCTCTATCGATTCCCGGAGTGACCTCTATTCACTTGGCGTCACGTTCTACGAGATGTTAACCGGCAGCCTTCCCTTCACGGCATCCGATCCGATGGAATGGGTGCATTGCCACATTGCCAGACTCCCCACCGCTCCCAGCGAACGGGTAAGGGATGTTCCAGCGGCTGTTTCCGCCATCACGATGAAGCTGCTCTCGAAGACAGCCGAGGAGCGGTATCAAACGGCGGCTGGAGTTGAACGCGATCTACGGCACTGCCTGTCGCAATGGGAGTCTCGAGGATCCATCGACGTTTTCACTTGCGGCGCACAGGATACTCCGGACCGCCTCATGATCCCCGAGAAGCTGTACGGGCGGGACCGTGAGGTGGAAACTCTGCTCACGGCGTTCGATCGGATTGTGGCTGGCAGCAGGCCGGAGTTGGTGCTCGTCTCCGGATACTCCGGTATCGGCAAGTCCGCGGTTGTGAACGAGTTGCATAAGCCGCTCGTCCCGCCGCGCGGCCTGTTTGCGTCTGGTAAGTTCGATCAGTACAAGCGCGACATTCCGTATGCGACGCTGGCGCAGGCATTCCAAAGCCTCGTACGACCGCTCCTTAGTATGGGCGAAGACGACTTACGCAAGTGGCGTGACGCGCTTCAGGAGGCGCTGGAACCAAACGGGCTGCTGATCATCAATCTTGTTCCCGAATTGAAGCACGTCATTGGCGAGCAACCTCCCGTTCCCGAACTCCCGCCGTCGGAAGCGCAGCGACGTTTTCAGTTGGTCTTTCGCCGTTTCATCGGCGTGTTCGCACGACCGGAACATCCGCTTGCTCTCTTCCTCGATGACTTGCAATGGCTGGACGCAGCCACGCTCGATCTGCTCGAAGATTTGTTGATTCAGACCGATTTGCAGCACCTGATGCTCATTGGTGCGTATCGAGACAACGAGGTCAATGCCACTCACCCGCTGGTCCGCAAGCTCGATGCGATTCGCCAGAGCGGAGCCGCGGTGCAAGACATCGTCCTCACCCCGCTTCGACGCGACGACTTGCTCCAACTGCTCGTGGACTCCCTGCGCTGCGAGACGGAGCGTGTTGATCCGCTCGCGACACTGATTCACGAGAAGACGACTGGGAATCCATTTTTCGCAATTCAGTTCATTTCCGCACTCTCTGATGAGGGCCTGCTCACTTTTGATTACGGCGCGGGCCGCTGGGTATGGGACCTGAATCGCATTCACGCCAAAGGCTACACCGACAACGTTGTGGAGCTCATGGTCGGCAAGTTGAACCGCCTCCCAGTAGACACGCAGGAGGCACTCAAGCAGTTCGCCTGCATGGGAAATAGCGCCGAGTTCGACATGCTGGCGATGGCCTACGACAGGTCGATCGAGGATCTTCACCAGCACCTTTGGGAAGCAGTACGCACCGAACTTATCTTCCGCTCAGACGATTCCTATCGATTCCTGCATGATCGCGTGCAGGAAGCAGCCTACTCCATGATTCCGCAACAGCTGCGTCCCGCGGCGCATCTGCGCATTGGGATGCTTCTGGCTGAGCATACTCCTGAGGCGAAGCGCGAAGAGGTCATATTCGAGATCGTCAACCAACTCAACCGCGGCTCACACCTGCTTACCTCGGTGGAAGATCGCGAGCGCGTCGCAGAGCTCAATCTCATTGCAGGCCGGCGTGCCAAAGTCTCAACAGCATATGCTTCGGCACTTAAATATCTCGGGGCAGGCCGGGCGCTCCTGACGGAAGAGACGTGGGAGAGAAACTACTCCCTCATCTTCTCGACCGAATATCTGATGGCTGAGTGCGAGCTATTGACCGCAGACAAGGTTGCTGCCGAGAATCGACTCTCCCTGTTGCCGCAGCGCGCGAACAATCGGCACGATTTCTGCGTAGCCACGCGCTTGCGACTCACCCTATACACCACGTTGGATCGGTGTGACCGCGCGGTGGACGTGTTTCTGGAATGGCTCCGCAGTCAGGGCACGGTGTGGTCGAACCGACCGACACGCGATGACGTATTGCGCGAATACGAGCGAATCTGGGCTCTTCTCGGCAGTCGGCAAATTGAAGAGCTCATGGACCTGCCGCTCGTTGTGGATCCGGAGGTACTAGACACACTCGATGTCTTCACAGAGATTGTCACTCCGTCGATTCTCTTTGACGAGCACCTCTCGACATTGGTCGTCTGCCGTTTGGTAGCCCTTAGCCTCGAACACGGAAACAGCGACGCCGCGTGCTTCGCCTATGTTTGGCTTGCGATGTTTGCGGGCCCGCGCCTTGGCAACTACAAAGACGGATTCCGGTTCGGGCAACTGGGCTATGACCTGGTCGAGAAGCGCGGCCTGACACGCTATCTGGCGCGAACCTATATGTCTGTGGGTGCCATGGTCATGCCATGGAATCAGCACGTTGCCAGCGGACGTGAACTGGTGCGTCGCGCGTTCGATGTTGCATATCGTATTGGCGATCTGACTTTCGCATCCTATAGCTGGGACCAACTGATTACGATTTGCCTGGCAGTCGGAGATCCGCTCGCGGAAGTGCAGACGGAATGCGAAAACGGCTTGGCTTTTGCGAAAAGGGTGCGCTTCGGTTTGGTCATTCACCTCTGCGGAGCACAGCTGGGTCTTATTCGGACGCTACGTGGAGTAACACCGACGCTGGGGCGCCTGGATCACGACGATTACAGCGAGCCGGAGGTCGAGCGCGATCTGGCCAGCAATCCGAATCTGGTATTTGCCGAGTTCTACTATTGGACCCGCAAGGTGGAGGCTCGTGTTTTTGCCGGAGACTATGCTTCAGCGGCTGAGGCCGCGTTCAAGGGCCAGCGGATGTATTGGACATCTGCGGCGATGTTCGAAACTGCAGAATTTCGTGTCTATGCTGCCCTCGCTCATGCGGGCGCCTGGAGCATTGCGTCGCCTGAAGACCAACCGAAACACTTCGAGGCCTTGGCGGAGCATTACAAGCAGCTCGAAGTCTGGGCTGAGCATTCACCTCAGACTTTTGAGAACCGCGCCGCCATGGTTGCAGCGGAGATTGCACGGATTGAGGGACGCATTCTGGACGCGCAGGAACTCTACGAGAAGGCGATTCGATCCGCGCACATGCACGGCTTCGTCCACAATGAAGCCTTCGCTAATGAACGGGCAGGATTGTTCTATGCGGCACGTGGGTACGAGAAAATTGCGACGTCCTACCTGCGGGAAGCACGCTACTGCTATATGCGTTGGGGAGCGGATGCCAAGGTTCGCCAGCTTGACCAGCTTTACCCGCAGATCAGACCCGAGAGAGCAATGTCGGATTCGACAGCAACGATACACACGCCGGTCGAGCAACTCGAGCTGGCGACTGTGATCAAAGTGTCCGAAGCTGTGTCGGGTGAGATCGTGCCGGAAAAACTGATCGACACGATCATGCGCACAGCGCTCGAACACGCAGGTGCCGAGAGAGGTCTGCTGATTCTCCATCGAGGAGATGGTTATCGCATCGAAGCGGAAGCCACAACCAGCAGCGATCAGGTGACAGTCGTCCTTCGAGAGGCAAGCGTCACCGCCGCGGATCTACCCAGTTCGGTTCTGCAGTATGTGCTTCGGACCAGGGAAGGTGTTCTCTTAAATGATGCATCCGGTCAGAACTCATTCGCCGCCGACGACTATTTTCGCGGGCACCACGAGCGTTCTGTGCTGTGCCTCCCACTGCTCAAACAGACTCAGTTGCTCGGGCTGCTGTACCTAGAAAACAGCCTCACTTCTCACGCATTCACTCCTGCGCGAATGGCCGTCCTGAAGTTGATTGCCTCGGCGGCGGCGACCTCCATGGAGATCACACGCCTCTACAGCGATCTCGAAGATCGTGAAGCGAAGATCCGCCGCCTGGTGGACGCCAACATTCTGGGAATAGCGACCTGGAATGTCGAGGGCGCCATCCTGACGTCTAATGAAGCCTTTCTTCGCATGGTGCAATACGATCATGGAGATGTCGCTGCGGGTCGCGTGCGATGGTTGGACATGACACCTGCGGACTGGCGCGAGCGCGCTGAACGCGCTTTGGCAGAAGTAATCCAGACCGGGACCGTACAGCCCTTTGAGTCAGAATTTTTCCGGAAAGATGGCAGCCGGGTACCCGTGCTGATTGGAGCTACCTTGTTCCAGGAGGGGGGAAATGACGGCGTCGCCTTCGCACTCGATTTGAGTAAACAGAAACGGGCTGAAGCCGAGATCAGAGCGCTCAAGGATCAACTCTATCGGGAAAACCTGGCTCTGCGGGACGAAGTCGATCGCGCTCAGATGTTCGAGGAGATCGTAGGTTCCTCCAAGCCGTTGAAGACGGTTCTCTCGAGGATTGCTAAAGTGGCGCCGACCGACTCCACGGTGTTCATCACGGGGGAGACTGGCACCGGCAAGGAACTCATCGCTCGCGCCGTCCACAAACGATCTCAGAGGGCTGGACGTGCCTTCGTCAGTGTGAACTGTGCCGCACTTGCGCCTACGCTGATCTCATCGGAGTTGTTCGGTCACGAAAAAGGAGCTTTCACAGGAGCTACCCAGCGGCGGCTGGGCCGCTTCGAACAGGCTAATGGCGGCACGATCTTTCTGGATGAAGTAGGTGAACTTCCGCCCGATACGCAAGTCGCTCTCTTGAGAGTCTTGCAGGAGCGAGAATTTGAGCGAGTCGGGGGAGGACAGACGATCCGTGTCGACCTTCGAGTCATCACAGCGACCAACCGAGACCTCACATCTGCTGTGGCCAATGGAAGCTTTCGCCAAGACCTTTTTTATCGACTCAACGTATTTCCTATCGAGGTGCCACCGCTCCGAGACCGGACTGAGGACATCTTGATGCTCGTCGAATACTTCGTCCGACGCTACGCCAGGCGCGCCGGAAAGAACTTTCGCTCGATCGACAAGCAGACGCTGGATTTGCTGCAGAACTACGATTGGCCGGGCAACATCCGGGAGTTGCAGAACGTGATTGAGCGGTCTGTCATTCTGAACTCGGGCGAGGTGTTTGCCATCGACGACTCATGGCTCTCAAGACAACCCGCCCGAGGGCGACCTCAAGTTGCTTCACCCGCAAAGTCTCAAGGTGAGGCCCGCAGCGAACGGGAGATCATCGAGGCGGCGCTCGCCGTATCACGGGGCCGTGTAGCTGGGCGCTTAGGGGCCGCCACGCGGCTGGGCGTCCCACCATCCACGCTGGACCATCGCATCAAGGCGTTGCGAATCGACAAGGCACAATTCAAGTTTCGCTAAATTCCCGCCAGTTTCACCATATTCACCACATTCACCAGATCTGCCAAATTCGCCGGTGGGCGACGGGCTCGACTTCTAGCCTTTTCAGTCACTTTCGAATGGCACGCTGGTTGCCATCGGAATCAGTGGACGACAGGCGATGCGAGCCAATGACTTGCCGAATCGACCGGCGTTGGACTGAACAGGGTCTGCTCCTTTACGTGAGTGGTCGACTCGTTTCGGAAGATCTGGAGGTCGTTTGCACTGCGCTCGACGGACGCCGTGTCGTCGCTATCGAACTCTCGGAGGTAGAGTTGGTGGACCGCGACGCTGTGAAGCTTCTCGCTCAGGCCGAAGCTGAAGGTATCGAGCTCAGGAGTTGCCCTGCCTACATCCGCGAGTGGATCACGAACGAGCGAACGAGCAGCTAGAGCATTTGCACTTCTACTCTGAACAGGACAGAGCAGCGAAGTGCGGCTTTTCTTGAGGAAAAGCCGCGTCGGGTGCGGTCGCTCTGTAAGCACCAGAAGTGAAAATGCTGTAGTGCGCAGAATCGTCGGCAATGGACCGGGCCTGGAATCTGGGTTGACTTCGCATAAGCCGGGTGCCTCAACACTGCCCAGCGCCAGACCGTCGCCATCGAGCCGAGGATGCAATACGAAGGGCCGGGCCAGGAACGAGAAGAAGATTGGCGTCCACAAACGCAGAAACCACACAACCTGAAACCACCAAAAAGGAGGAACCTATGACCACAGCAGTCTCTTTACGCGAAGGAACCACGCAGTCAGCTGGGACGGATGCGATTCGTCCGTTCAAAATCCATGTGCCGGAAGCGGAACTCACCGAGTTGCGCAGGCGCATCAACAACACAAAGTGGCCGGAACGAGAAACGGTCACAGATGCAACCCAAGGGGTGCAGCTCGCCACGACTCAGGCGCTCGCGCGCTATTGGGGCACGGAATACGACTGGCGCAAGTGCGAGGCTAGGTTGAACGCCTTACCGCAATTCATCACCGAGATCGATGGGCTGGACATTCATTTCATTCACGTTCGTTCGAAACATGAAAATGCATTGCCGCTCATCGTTACGCACGGATGGCCCGGCTCGATCACCGAACAGTTGAAGATCATCGATCCGCTAACCAATCCCACCGCACACGGCGCGAGCGCATCGGACGCTTTCCACCTGGTGATTCCGTCGATACCAGGCTACGGGTATTCAGGCAAGCCGACCACCACAGGCTGGGACCCCGCGCACATCGCGCGAGCATGGGTCGCGCTCATGAAGCGCCTGGGATACACGCAATTTGTGGCGCAAGGCGGCGATTGGGGTGCGATCATCACCGAACAAATGGGTGTGCAGGCGCCTCCCGAACTGCTCGGCATTCACGTCAACATGCCCGGCGCGGTTCCGCCTGAGATTGACAAGGCGGCATTCACCGGTGCTCCAATGCCAGATGGTCTCTCACCTGAGGAAAAACTCGCTTTCGAGCGGCTGCAATTCGTCTACAGCAAAGGCGTCGCCTACGGCTACCAGATGGGGTTGCGACCACAGACGTTGTACGGAATTGCGGATTCCCCCGTCGGCCTGGCCGCCTATTTTCTGGACCACGATGCGTGGAGCTACGCGCTGATCTCACGTGTCTTTCAGGGACAATCCGAAGGCCTCACGCGTGACGACATTCTCGATAACGTCACGATCGCCTGGTTGACCAACACGGCGATCTCCGGAGCCCGCCTCTACTGGGAAAACAAACTCGGGTACTTCAGTGTCAAAGGCGTGTCCATCCCGGTTGCCGTAAGCTCCTTTCCGGACGAGATCGATCTGTGCCCGCGCAGTTGGGCGGAGCGGGCGTATCCCAAACTGATCCATTACAACAAGCTGCCCAAGGGCGGCCACTTTGCGGCCTGGGAACAGCCGCAGCTCTTCACCGAAGAGGTTCGCGCCGGCTTCCGGTCCCTGCGATCCAGGACGGCGAACTTGGCAGCCTGATCTGACACGACTGACGGCCAAATCTCCGCCACAGCAACAGGAGAGCTTCGATCTTCCCAGCTCTCCTGTTTTGACGAAGCAAAATTGGGCACACGCCATATCCCATTTATGACGGTCGTCGTAGTTAACGGCCCAGCCGTCCAGGAGGAAATCATGAAACTCGCAGGCAAGAAGGCTCTCATCACCGGCGGAAACAGCGGCATCGGCCTGGCCACTGCCCGCCTTTTCGTTGCAGAAGGCGCTGAAGTCGCGATTACGGGTCGCGATCAACAGACACTGGATGAAGCGGTCGCCGAACTCGGATCGAAAGCGCACGGCTATCGCGCCGACGTTACGGTGGCGGAGGACCGCAAGAAGCTCTTCGCTGAACTCTCCAAAGACTTTGGCAAACTTGACATCGTCTTCGCCAATGCAGGCATCGGTGGCAGCACGCCGACGGGCAGTACCGACGAGGCTGTCTTTGAGAACGTCATTCGTACGAACCTCAACGGCGCATTCTTTACCGTCAATTCAGCCGCTCCTCTGTTGAACGACAACGGCAGCATCATCTTCAACGGATCAGTGCAAAGTTATCTCGGTCAACCAGGTGTGGCTGCCTACGCTGCCACGAAAGGCGGACTCGTCTCGATGGCGCGATCCATCGCCGCCGACCTTGCACCGCGCAAGATTCGCGTGAACGTGGTGGCCCCTGGAGCGACGAAGACTCCCATCTGGAAGCGCGGGGCGCGCGCCAATGCCACGGCAGAGGAATCCGCAAAAGTTTCCGACTTCTTCTCTTCCACGGTTCCACTTGCCCGTTGGGGCGAGCCGGAAGATCTGGCCAAGGCTGTGCTTTTTCTTGCCTCGGACGATTCGTCGTACATCAACGCGATCGAGTTGATGGTGGATGGCGGATTAACGGGCGCTCCTTTCGGAGCTGCCATACTTCGCGCCTGACGCGGAAGGCAGCCCATCGAAGGCCGGCTCGGGACAAGGGAGGCAGACATGAAACCCTGGAAAGCAGTTTTGCTAATTCTGATTGCTCTCGCGGTCGCAACCGCGGGATACGGGCTGATTCTCGTGCGACGAGGCTTCAGCGCACTTGCGACACCATCAGCGATTGAGGAGTTCGCGGCCACAACGGCACGCAAATTGGCGGTGCCATCCGCGTATCGCGAACTTCACAATCCCATCGTGCCTTCAACGGAGAACATTCGGGGAGGCATGGAGCATTTCTCCTATCATTGCTCCGAGTGCCATTCGAATGACGGAGGGGGCCAGACGGTATTCGGCAGGGGCCTCTATCCGAAACCGCCCGACTTGCGCGCAGCCGGGACGCAGAACAAGAGCGATGGTGAGCTCTACTACACAATTGAAAATGGAGTTCGTTTGAGCGGCATGCCCGCCTTCCACGGAACGCACACTGTCCCGCAAACTTGGCGCCTGGTTTTGTTCATCCGGCACTTGCCTCAGATCACGCCCGAGGAACTCAATGAAATGAAGGGGTGGGACCCGAAGAACGAGGCGGATCCAGCGCATTTCTGAAGGGCGGGGACACTCGTCATTCCGATGCGAGGACATGATCATGCAAGCTACTGCGACACGACAAGACAGCATGCAGGCGACTGATACCGACGTTCCCCGTGAGACCACTCGTGCGTCAACAACATTCGGATTTACCCGCCGCAGCTTTTGCGGAGGAGCAGCGGCAACCATTTCTGCGGGCTTGCTCGATATTCCCGGTTCTTGCACAAGAGGTGAAGCGATGACCGATGGTATGGCTGGAATCGCACAACAGACGGATGTAAATAACTCCGATATTCGTCCGTTTCATGTGAATGTTCCAGAAGCGGAGCTTGCCGAATTGCGCAGGCGCATCAACTCGACCAGGTGGCCTGAACGGGAAACGGTCACGGATGAATCGCAAGGCGTGCCGCTCGCGACAATGCAGAAACTTGCGCAGCTATTGGGCGACAGAGTATGACTGGCGCAAGATCGAGGCGAAACTCAACGCCCTGCCGCAGTTCATCACCGAGATCGATGCGCTGGACATTCATTTCATTCACGTCCGTTCGAAACATGAAAATGCGTTGCCGCTGATCGTCACGCACGGATGGCCCGGCTCAGTCATCGAGCAGCTAAAGATCATCGATCCACTTACCAACCCTACGGCCCATGGCGGGAGCGCATCGGACGCCTTCCATCTGGTGATTCCGTCGCTACCGGGGTTCGGGTTTTCAGCAAGGCCCACCAACTCCGGCTGGGGTCTGGAGCGCACTGCAAGTGCCTGGGTCGTGCTGATGAAGCGCCTTGGATACGCACAATTTGCGGCGCAAGGCGGCGATTTGGGCGCCGGCGTCTGCACAGTGATGGCCAAACACGCACCTCCGGAATTGCTGGGAATTCACACCAACTTCCCTGGGACTATTCCATCCGACATTGCCAGGGCGCTCCAGTGTGGCGATCCTCCGCCATCCGGCCTATCCGCCGACGAAGGACGTGCTTACGAGCAGCTGACAATTCTATTTGCGAAGAAACGTGCCTACGCACAAATGACGGCGACTCGCCCGCAAACGCTGTACGGATTGGCGGACTCGCCCGTCTGCCTGGCATCTTGGCTCTTTGACCATGGTGACGGTTACGGCCAGCCAGCAGCGCCAATCACCTCGGCAGTGCTCGGGCGCACGATTAACGGATACCCCGCAGGTGACTTGACACGAGATGATGTACTCGACGACTTCACACTCTACTGGTTGACGAACACGGCGGTTTCTGCAGCTCGTTTCTATTGGGAACTTCACCTCAATCTCTATAACGCGGCCAATATTTCCGTCCCGGCTGCTGTGAGCGTCTTTCCCGGTGAGAACTATCAAGCCCCGCGAAGTTGGACGGAGCGTGCGTACCAAAAACTCATTTATTACAACAAGGTCGACAAAGGCGGGCACTATGCGGCGTGGGAACAGCCGCAACTGTTTTCAGAAGAGGTTCGCGCGGGCTTCAGATCACTGCGATCACATGCGGCAAAGTCGGCAGCATGAGTTGCGATCGCAGACCGTGCGAAGTTTGGTCGTTGATCTTTTTCACTCGAAACCACATAGACAGGTCAGCGAGGAGATTCGTTACATGAACACGTTAGCTTCCACACCGATAGACGCAGCGGCGAAAAGCGCATGCACGTCTGGCAGGCTCTTCTTCCTGGATCTCAGCGCTGGCCGCATCCTGACCGCAAACCCTGATGGCTCCAACTTGAAGACCATCATCAACGAAGGTCGCAAGTTGCCCGACGGCTGGGCGCTCAATGTCGACGCTGGGCACATCTATTGGACCAATATGGATGATCACGGTGGTAAAGGACGCGACGGCAGACTATTCAGAGGAAATGATGCATGCCGCTTTGGAAATCAATTTACCGAATTATGCGAACGCGATTGTGAACACCAGAGAGGTCCTCGAGTGGATCTTGTCATTCTTGTAAAGGAACTCGTCGAATTTCAAGTGGCTGTAAAACCGGCATCTCGGATACGAGTTTGCGGCCGATTGACCCATTGCCGATTTCTCAATGAGTGCTAAATCGCCAATGCGCTCATCGAGAATGGAACGCGGAGCACTTGGCCGAATAGTCAGCATCTCGTACATGTGTCCTCCTGCAGATCCCATCCCGGAATGATGAAATGCCAGTTGTCCCCCTAGCCGGTTAATCGAGATCGGTCTCGCCGCTTGATCCTTCCCCCGTTGAGGGAGGATCGTGGTGGCAACTTCTGATCGGAGGATCATCTATATGCAGATTGCATCCATTGGTATCGACCTAGGCAAGACGACCTTTCACCTTGTGGCACTTGGACCTGCTGGGCAGGTTCTGGTGCGTCGGAAGTTCTCACAGAAGCAGTTGCTGACTTATACGACCAACCTGGTCAGCTCTCTGGTCGGATTGAAGGCTTGTTCGGGGGCGCATTTCCTGGGCCGGGCCCTCCGAGCACAGGGGCACGACGTCCGGCTGATCCCGGCGCAGTTCGTCAAGCCGTTCGTGAAGTCCAACAAGAACGACTTCTTGGATGCTGAGGCGATCGCGGAAGCAGTAGCTCAGCAGAACATGCGCTTCGTCCCAATTAAGACGGATGATCAGTTGGACCTGCAGGCGATCCATCGCGTGCGCGACCGGCTGATCGCGCGACGTACCGCAGTGATTAATCAGTTGCGTGCCTTCCTGCTCGAACGAGGTATGGTGTTCGCGAAGACGCCAGCCAAGCTGCGGATGGCGATGCCGGAGATTCTGGAGAACGCGGAGAACGATCTGA
Source organism: uncultured Acidobacteriaceae bacterium (assembly GCA_963774835.1). GTDB lineage: Bacteria > Acidobacteriota > Terriglobia > Terriglobales > Acidobacteriaceae > Edaphobacter. Next base: position 407,993 of record CAVZGS010000004.1, on the reverse strand, counting down.
CGCCGCGGATGCGCAACCGTCTCGAACTGCTCTGGGACGAGTGGAAGATGGTCGAGCAACAGATCGAAGTACTCAGCCAGGAACTGAACCGTATCGCTGATACCGATGCCGGCTGCAGCCGCATCCAGCAGATCCCAGGGATCGGGCCGATCGTCGCCACCGCTATCGTCGCGGCAATTGGCAACGGAGCCGCCTTCCGCAAGGGCCGAGAGTTTGCCGCCTGGCTCGGGCTTGTTCCCAGGCAATACTCCACCGGAGGCAAGGCCCGCTTGCTGGGTATAAGCAAGCGCGGGAACCCATACCTGCGCAAAATCCTGGTGCATGGCGCCCGCGCCGCTGTTCTCCGTATCAAGCGAGACCAAGCACCAATCGGAGCATGGATGGACGCGCTTGACGAAGGGCTCATCGCAATGTGCTCATCCTTGCGTTTGCCAACAAGCTGGCAAGAATTGCATGGGCCGGGTTGTCCATTGGTGAACCATACCGGCCTTGCTCTTCTGCTGCGATATCAGCCTGACAGAGCGCTTTACAACTCACAACCAGATTTCCAACCAGAGTCTGCATAGGAATAGTAGAGATGACAGAACAGTCACCACGACGTGTCTGAAGCCTGCTGGACGTATAGGTTTACAACAACCGCCCGGTTAATAAGGACAGGCACGCGCGCAACTCATCATGGCCAGGAGCTGCTGTGCTCCATTAAAGGCCGAATACATTTGCGCAGACTATCTCTCGCTCTAACTTTCCTCTTGCAGCCGCGCGGCGGACCATACATTTACGTCCAAGTGGACTGGATTTGTAAACACTGGCCGACTTATGAGGACTAATCCGGTCACTCAACAAGTGACTCGGCGATTTATCGCCAACCGGCCCAGGAAAGTGAACTGACTCTCGGTAATCGTCCTCTGTATCCGCTGCGGCACTCGCCCTGGCGACGCCCGTACCAGCCGATCCCACCAACGCCGCCGCGGTACCCAAAGCGTCTCGGACGATTTCTCTTCGTGAAATGTCCATATTCATGCTCTAAACAAGAGTCTCCCTTTTCGGCATCGTTTCTATGGAATTGTATTCCTCGTGTGACGTGTCTATCTCTCTTCACCTTTTCCCTTGCAGTCGTGCGGCGGAACCTACATTATCGATTAATAATCGAGGCATATCTTGGTCGACTACCTAATACCGCACCACGTTGAGTCAATGATCTGTGCGCCAGACTATACTGTAGCCGCGGGGCCGTCTTTAGATCATGGATATTCAACAAGTTGCCAAGCGCGCCAAAGTCTCCACAGCTACTGTTTCGCGTGTGCTGAACGGCTCATCGAATGTGCGCGAGAAGACCTCCGCACATGTCCGCAGCGTTATCGCCGAGATGAACTATGTGCCGAACACTCATGCGCGGAGCCTGCGGGTTGGCCGTGCCCGTATGTTTGGTCTTATCGTCTCCGACATAAATAACCCCTTCTTCCCCGAGTTGATCGATGCCTTTGAAGCGTTGGCTGCCGGACACGGAATTGATGTCATCTTCACTCACACAAACTATGATCCGAAGCGCCTGCAGAGCTGCATCCGCCGCATGGTGGAACGTAGCGTGGACGGCATTGCGGTCATGACCTCTGAGGTGAATCGGGAGGCTCTTGAATCTGCTCCAAAACATATACCGCTGGTTCTAATGAATCAGCCGGCCTATATGGAGCGATACAGAAATGTGCCCGTGGAGTACTCCACCGGGTTTCGCGAAGCTCTTGAGCATCTTCGTTCTCTCGGCCATCGTGACATCGGCTTCATCGCAGGTCCTTCGGCTCTCAGTTCCGCTAAGCGCCGGCACCAGGAGTGGGCGATGGCTATGAAGCGTTTCAAGCTCCGGGTCAATAAGAAATGGGTTGCCACGGGAGATATGCGTGTTGAGGGTGGAGAGCGTGCGATGCAACAACTCATGTCTCTTTCGGTGCGCCCTTCGGCCGTGCTAACCTCCAATGATCTGATGGCGGTTGGCGCGCTGCAGGCGGCCTTGCATGCGGGTCTCCGCGTTCCCGCGGATGTATCCATCATCGGCTTCGATGATCTGCCCATCGCCAGCATGGTTGTGCCGCAATTAACGTCCATTCATCTACCGCGTCGTGAGATTGCGGCTCATGCGTTTTCAAGCCTGCTAGAGGCGACACGGGATGGCATTGTGGCGAAATCCGAAGTCGTCCACCCGAAGCTAATTGTGCGAAAGTCTACCGGGCCGGTGCGCCGAGGCTGACTGCGCAAAGAAAAGCAGGGCGAGCCTGTGAGCTCGCCCTGTGCCCGTTGCTTTGGGACGAAGGTTCAGAACCTGAAAGTCCCGCCCAGCTGCGCCTCTCGGGCGTCGCGCTGTGTACTGCCGATCTGCCCGAAAGTGTTGGACGCTACGCCGCTGTTTGGATTGGCAAACTGGGCATGATTCCATGCGTTGAAGAACTCACCCCGAATCGTGAAGCTCATCTCCCGGTAAATCGTAAAATTTTTATGCACGCCGATGTCCCAGTTGTTGATTCCAGGACCGGTCATACTGTCGAAGCTCGTGGTTCCAAAGGCTGCCCTTGCGCCTCCCGGTAGTTTGCCATTGACCAGATTCACTGGATCGATGGACGGGTCTACGTAACAGGCGCTAGTGGCCTCTGTCTGTCCCACCGTCTGCCCTTTTAGCCAGTAGTGTCCGTTCGAGCGGACATCTTTATTTGCCAGCGCATTCCTGCCGTTGCAATAGGTGTTGGCCCGAATTTGTCCAGGCGACCACGCCGTGTTGTTCGGAGCGGTGAGCGTGAATGGAGTGCCTTTCTGCATCACGGTGATGACGTCAATGTCCCATCCACCCGCCACCGCGTCAAGCACGGGATTCATCTGATTCCCAAACTGCCTGCCACGCCCAAACGGCAGTTCCCAGACCGCGCTGATGACTAACGACTGCGGAAGGTTGGAGGTAGTCGGGCCGTAGTCGCAACCCGGCAGACAGCTTCGCCTCTGGTTGAGGGTGCCGTTGCTGCCTTCCTGAGACGCGGCGAGGGCTCTGGACCAGGTGTAGTTGGCGAGGAAGCTCAAACCCTTCGAAAACTGACGCTGAAACTTTACGAGCAATGCGTTGTAATTTCCGTAACCAATGCTGTTGACCTCCTGCATGTAGGAGAACTTCGGATAGTAGGGGTTATTGGCATCATTGCAAAGATTGGATCCGGGCGCTGAACAATCGAATGGATTCCAATTGAGCGCCAGATGATGCGATGCGTTTCCGATGTATGCAACATCCAGCAAATACTTTGACGCGAACGTGTGCTGAATATCAGCATTCCACTGCTCTATATAGGGAGAACGCTGGGTTTCGCTGAGGTATTGAATGGGGCCTGTGATTGCGTTGGCCTGAGCTTGAGTTATCTGTCCGACGGTGACGGACGGCATGGCGTTGACGCCAAGAACATAGGTTGGGGTAGGTTGCACGTTCGAGACGGCGTTATTGATCGTGATCACTTGAGAGACGACAGCGTACTGAAAGTTCACGGCTTGCTGGGTCGTGTAGTAGAGTCCCCATCCACCGCGGAATACTGTATTTTTTATCGAATCCGGGGCGAAGCTGAATCCAATGCGAGGCGCCCAGTTCGTCATGGTCATCGGATAGACGGAAGGATTCATTTGGCCCAGGACGGCGAAGGTGGGAATTCCTTTGACGAAATCGAACCCGTGAATCAGGTTCTTGTTCACTTGCCCACTGGGGTTAGGCGATGTGGCTCCGTACCAGGAAAGCGCCACGTTGGCAGTAAGGTTGTGCGTCATCTTCCAGGTGTCCTGGACATAAGGCTGAGCTGTAGTCCAGCGGAGATGCGTTCGTGGCATTCCTATCGATTGTGCACTTGTCAGGTCGCCTAACAGGAAGTCCGCAAAAGAGCTGCCAGTGCCTGCGATGGGAGTAAATCCGCCGCTTGCGGGAAACTGCGCGGTGAAATTTCCATTGAAGTTGAAGACGCCGCGCGCGTTCGCATTCGCGCTTGATTGAATGGTTCGCAGATAGGCGATCTCCGCCCCGAACTTGATCTGATGTTTCCCGTGCAGCCAGTTGAAGCCGTCGGCGATCTGGTAGACGTTATCGAGATTACCGATGAGGCCGGTCGATGTCCCGAAGCCGGTAAAACCCGTGAGGCCAATACCCGGAACGCCATTCGGATCTGCGGTGCCGGTGACGTTCAACTTCTGTTGCAATCCATTTACAGGCAGGCCCTCATCGTAAACCGAGTCGCGGATACCGCCAATGCGGAGTTCATTCACCTTCGAAGAACTGAGAGTCCAGTTCCAGCCCAGATTGACCAATTCGGTATCGAGCGGAAAAGCTGTGCCCTGACCGGGAAAGAGGCCGGGGTTATTTGCGGGCGAATTCAGCCAGTTCCCCTGGGCAAAGATCTGATTCCGCTGGTTGATGTTGTAGTCGATTTTGCCCATGAACTGGTCCGAGTTCAACGTCGTTCTCGGGGTACCACTCACGTTATTCGGTTTGCTGGCGAGGCTCGAACCCGGCGTGTAGTAACCGAGCAATGTCTTTATGGCGTCTGAGATTCGATTCGCAGGAATCTTGTTTCCTGGAAATTGCATGCGCGTGTTGGTTGCGGGGTTGTAGGTTGTCGGGTCATAGATGTTGACGCCCGCCTGAGAAAAGTCTCCGTTGAACATGTCCATCGTGGGGGCGTACGCGTTCACAATCGCCGATTGGCTTTGGCGATATCCTTCGTAATTCACAAAATAGAAAAGCCGATTCTTGAGAACGGGACCACCAACGTCAAAGCCGAACTGGTTTTGATGGTAGGGGCCAAGAGGGATCGGTTGGCCTGTGGTGGCGTTGACACTGAAGTAGTTGCGCGCCGCCATCTGGTTGGTTCTAACGAACTCATACGCTTCGCCGTGAATACGGTTGGTGCCACTCTTGGTGACGACATCGACAATCCCGGGGTTCGGTCCCATATCCGGCATGAAGAAGCCATAATGCACTTCGAACTGATCGATCGCGCCGACCGAGAGATTGAGAGAGGTATTGCCTGCGCGGCTACCGAGGGTTTGCAGGCCATTGACCACGTACATGGTGTAGTCCGGCTGATTGCCCGCGATATTGATAGACATGCCAGGATGGCCGGTTTGGGCAACCGAACCATTTGCCGCTCCAGCAGTTGGCTGAGTTGCACCCGACAACAGGCCTAGTTGGAGATAGTTTCTGCCGTTCAAAGGAAGTTGCTGCACACTTTGTGGGCCAATTACTGTGCCAAGATCGTTTGATTGGGTGTCGAGCAAATTCGATAGGCCACTGGCTTCGACCACGACAGTAGCCTGCGAAGCGGCAACATTGAGAATCGCGTTTTCTGTAGCGTGCTGTCCGACAATTACTTTGAATTGCGAAATCTTGTATGAGGCAAAGCCGTTTTTGGACACCTCAAGGGAGTACACACCTGGTGTCGCTGTGGGGAACGAATAACTTCCTGAGCCGTCTGTTGTCGCCTTAAGCACAACATTGGTTGACGTATTCGTCAGAGTCACGGCAGCGTCGGGAACAACGGCACCGGATGAGTCTGCGACCGTTCCCTGGATAGAAGAACTTCCGCTCTGGGCTCTCAAGGGACTCGGATCCGTGAATGGGAGTACGCCGAGAGCAAGCACGAGTAATTGCTTCTTCAGATTCATACGATCCTCCAATCAAATAGCCCTTCATAACATTCAGTGCGCAGACCTATGTGCGGCTTCGAAGACAACGACTCTTCGTTCCCATCTTCTCGATGTAATGCTTTACAAAATCTTTTGGGGGGAGGGCCAGAAGTACCGTCTGGACAGAGCATGATTGCCTCTCCGGAAAGGTTCCTGTGTAATGCATTACATGGCAGCGGCAGAACTATCCTCCTTCGAAGCAATGGTTGTCAAGCAATAACCCGCGATGAGCATCTACTCCTGCTTTCCGCTGGGCTTTTTGCGGGTGTTTCCAGATTGGGCCGGGCCGCATCTGACCACGCATCCCGTGGCTGCCGGTTCTGTATCCACTCGCAGCCTGCAGTAGCGGGTTCTGGGCGATAACACACCGAGACATTCCGGATGGGGGCATTATGATTGTCCAAGTCATGAGCAAACGGGTGCAGATCACCTTTGCAATCGCCTCGGTTTACATCTTCTGGGGCTCTACGTTTGTCGCAATTCGCTACGTCGCCCAGTTACTGCATCCCGCCTTCATTTCAGGATTGCGATATCTCATCGCCTCGGCCTTCTCCATGACTTATCTTCTTCTACGCCGGCGGTCGATACGACTCTCCGGACGAGAATGGTGGCAGGTGACGCTGCTTGGTTTCATTATGTTCACGATCAACACCACGCTTCTCAACTACGGCGGAAGAGTTCTCTCGGCCGGCATGACAGCGTTGTTCATTTCATCCATTCCGATCTTTATCGCTGTGCTCGAAGCTGCGCTCCCCAGCGGCACGAGCATGAACAAGATAGGTTGGCTCGGCACGTTCACAGGTTTCGCCGGGCTGGCACTGCTGACGAGCCGCAGCATCAGAGGCCAATCATTGACCGGCGCGACTGCGCTAGCGTGTGGGGCACTTATTTTTGCAGCTATCGCGTGGGCAGTTGGGTCGGTGCTTTCGCAGCGCATGACGATCAAGGCGTCGCCACTTGTGTTGAGCTCCTGGCAAATGTTGATCGCCGGCTCGATCAACATGCTCATAGGCATCGCTTGCGGTGGCCTTCAGAGCTCCCGTTGGACACGCGGCGCGTGGTTGGCGACGCTCTATCTGGCGATTTTCGGCTCGCTCGCTGGCTACACGTCGTACATCTTTCTTCTTCGAAACGTTAGGCTGTCCACTGTCGCGACCTACGCCTATGTAAATCCGATTGTGGCCGTCCTGCTGGGCTGGGTGCTTTTGGACGAGACGCTCCACGGCTCCGAATGGATAGGAATGGGGATCGTCCTTGTATCCGTCGCTGTGGTAATTGGATCCAAACCCCCTCTGCCAAGGATCGCGCGGCGGAAGCGGTGCAGCCCGAGGCTACTGGTCTAAAACCCTGTCCAAATCACACCGTCTAGTCGGCTCGTCCGTTATTTATTTTGGGACGCGTAAAGCTTTGACTTCCATTTTTCGGCAATTTGCTGGTCGACGAGGGCTTTGATGAATACACCTCCGACCACCGAACGGGCCTGGAACCCCATCTGTTTACCTGAGACCGTGTCGTAAAAATCGGTGGTAGGCACGCGCGAGGGTGTCGAATCCGCCCACGTAACCAGCCGATGCAATACGCCGCGAAACTGGTCCGGATCATCCGATAGAGTGGCCGTCCAGACCTCCCAATCCAATTTGGTAATAGTTTTGCGATTGTCCAGCGGGAGTCCATAGGGCTCCATCTTTTTGGAATAAAACGCCCATTCAACCTGCATGATCCTCGCGGGAAACAGATGCAGGCTCAGAATCTTATCCCACACGAGATTGTATTTCTGGCTCCATGTTCCGCTCTGATCGAAAGCCAACTTGTAATGGTCGCCGTCCCGTGCCATCTCTTCCCATCGCGTGGGCATCGGACGCACGATCTTCTCATAGCGTTCGGCAAGATCGTTCTCTCCAAGGTTCTTCGCAATTTCGACGAATGCCCCCAGCGCTTCAATCGCTTTGATCGACAGATTGGTATTGTGCGCTAAATGGCCGGCAAAGTCGTCCGTGCTCAACTGGTTTTCAGGGTCAAGGCCTTTGTCTGCTAGATAGGCCGCCCATTTTGCGAGCTGAGGAAAATAGAGCCGCGCAAAGTCCCAGTTTCCTTCACTGCGCTCCAACGCTGCGATCATTAGGATCAGGTTGCCGCTCTCCTCCACCGGCATCTGGTCTACTTCGTTTGTCTCTCCTCCGCCATACACCTGACCATTGGCGAGGGGATATGTTCCCAGATCATGCGGGGCAAACGGGAAGCGCCATCGTGGGAGGGCAGCATAACGCATCAATGGCTCTAACTGCGCCTTCAACAGCTCAGGATTGAACAACAGAAAAAATGGAGAGGAGGGATAGGTTACATCTACTGTATCAATGCAGCCATTACTGTCATTCTCTTTAGAAAACAGCATGGGTGTGCCATCCACATCGGCAACGAGCTTGTGTGCGGCAATCGTCTGCCGAAACACGAGTGAAGTCAGATAGCCGTAGTCTTCGCCGCCGACCTTCACCATATCTGCCATCAGTTCCGCGTCAAACTTCTTCCCCCGTTCTTCGAGCAAAGGAAAATCCAGTTCAGCTTGCGACAGCATCGAGTCCGTCGACATATTGTCGCGCTGCCAGTAGGGACGCAACTTTCTTCCGAGGTACTCAACCGCATCGCGTTCGGTGTACGCCAATAAAATATGTCGGTCGACCGGTGAGGAAGTTACGGCGCCTAGAGGAAGTTCCACCGCTAAGTGAGCGGCCTGGCCGCGTGTGCTCTGCGCCGCGCGCGGCATGTCGAGATCGTCTCTGTCTTTCAGCGCCCCCTCCTCGACGAACTCCCTTATCGCGGTGGGGGATGTTTCGTCGCTTGTACTTTCGCTGTCGGGAACAGCCAAATGGAAGTACCCCCAATCGATGCGTATCCTGTCTCCGGACTGGTGAAGAGCCGCCTGCTCCTGGTCCCGACGTTCAGGACAGTCAAACCACCAGCATGAGAACGCCCCCACGTGACCTGTTGCGCATTCTCATTCACCGCAATCTGCGGGCCGATGTCCAGGAACAGCTGCACTTGATGAGCTGAACCATCCGTCGACCGGACCTGACCATGTCAGATAGGTGACCGGGCGCGAAAGAACGTCTAGATCCTGCGGAAAAGACGGTGTGAAAAAGCTCACGCGCAGCTCGACGCCCGAAGCGGAGAAGTCGTACAGAGTGTGGAGAGGAGTTATTTCGAGATCATCCTGCCGCATCGCGTCAATGAGCGGCAGCGCCGGTCGCTGACGAGGTTGCGTGCCCATCCAGCGAAAGGTCTTTCCATCGATTCGGATAAGTCCCGTCATCGGTTGTGCTGCCTCTGACCAGTGCTTTGCTGGCGAGTCCGTCAATTTATCTGCCATTGACCAGACGCTGAAGTATGGATCGTTCGCAATCAGCGGCACAGCTGGAGGGCGATGCGCGCTCGCCGGCTGTCCTTTCGCAAAAGGCGAGCAAATGGAAGCCGCTATCAGGGAGATGACGCTCAGGCTCTTCTTACGCCCGCAAACTACGAAGGCACGCACGAATCGGCCCTTCTTGGAACGTTCAGCCACAATTTCGGACGGACGCGGGACATTTCGATCGCTCACTGTCTAGTCTCCTGAAGAAACTTTTCCTGTAACTCCAAAGACGAATATCGTTGTGGAGCGGTACATCTGCCCCGGTAGCAGAGTGGTAGATGGAAAATCGACGTGATTGGGCGAATCCGGAAAATGCTGGGTCTCCAGGCAAAACCCAGCGTATTTCTCGTAGGGTCTTCCTGAATATCCTCGAACTGACCCGTTCAGAAAATTTCCGGAATAGAACTGAATACCGGGCTCAGTCGTAAGCACTGTGAGTGTGCGGCCGCTCGGCGGGTCGACAGCGTATGCGGCCCTCCGCAACTCGCCCGTTGGGCCGTTCAGAATCAGGTTGTGGTCATAGCCCCCTGCCTTATGCAGTTGATCATCGGCTTGGCCGATGCGTTTTCCGATCGTGATCAAACTACGAAAGTCGAAGGGTGTTCCGCTGACCGTCGCAATCTCACCCGTCGGAATCAAAGAGCTGTCGATCGGCGTGTAATGATCCGCATTCAATAACAGTCTCTCTTTGAGGACATCCCCGCTGCCTTCACCTTCCAGATTGAAATAGGTGTGATTGGTCAGATTGATAACCGTGGCCTTGTCCGTTGTTCCGAAGTAATCGATCCGCAAGGAGTTGCCCTTGAGGGTATAGAGAATCCGGACATTTAGCGTCCCCGGGAACCCCATGTCGCCGTCCGGGCTTGTAAGTGTGAACTCGACGCTATCTTTCGAGACGGTGCTTCCTCTCCAGAGCTTCGTGCTGAAACCTTGTGGCCCACCATGCATAGCGTTTGCGTTGTTGTTCAATGGCACATGGTAATCGCGGCCCTCGAGAGAGAAGGAGCCCTTGGCGAGGCGGTTTGCATAGCGGCCAACGGTCGCCCCGAAATACGCCCGCGGATCGTCAAGATATTGAGCCGCGTCATCGAATCCAAGCACAATATCGGTTCGCCTTCCATCTCGGTCCGGAGCCTCGATACTAACGATTCGCGCCCCATAGTCGGTCAGCCGAACCCGCAACTCGCGGTCTTCGACCGTATACAGATTCACGCGGTTGCCGTTTGTCGACGTGTGCCAGATGGTGCGCTTTACCGACGCCCGCATCCAGCAGGTCGAAAGCGTTAGAAGTATCACCACTGGAAGATATGTCGGCTTCATGCTTTCCTTACGGATGCTCCGGGGTACGGAGACTGAGTCGTTAAGAGGACGTGGTGAAGAGCTGCATGTCGCCCGCTTCCTTCGGTAGCGCGTCGAATCGCGCAATGCGGAACTCTGCCCAAAAACCAACCCATCGAACATCGCTCTGCAGCGCAGTTCCCAAAAGACGGATAAGCTCCGCGCGGACGTTTCTGTGCTCCGGGCTGTCGATCAGATTCACCGCGTCTGCACTGTCGAGATCGTAGAGCTCGTCGAATGGGGAGGTGCAGTTATAGGCATAGAGATAGCGATGACCGTCGGAGGTCCGATGCTGAATGCCACAGGCGAAATTCACGCCTACATGCCATCCGCCAAAGAAGAGTAATGTTCGATCTTCGCTTCCTTTGCCATCGCGCAGATAAGACACTAGCGAGACGCCATCGAATTTTGCCTCCGGCTTCACGCCGGCGAAGTCCAGAAGGGTTTGTGGCAGATCAAGCAGGGAAACAGGCGATTCCACGGTAGCATGCAGTCGCGGCACACTGCGCGGCGCCTTGATGACAAGAGGAACGCGAATTACGTCGGGGTACAGATATACCCCCTTGTCGACCATCGCCCGGCGTCCATTCATCTCGCCGTGGTCTGAGATGAAGGCGATCAACATCTCGTCATACAGACCGAGTTCTTTGAGCCGATTCAACACCATTCCGACGGTGCGGTCCACGATCTCCATTTGCAAGGCGTAAGCAACGCGGTAGTTCACCAGTTGCTCGGGATCGTAGATACCCCAATAGCGCCTGTAGATATCGAGAATCTCGGGTTCGTTCGGGCCACGTTTGAAATCTCTCTGCTGCGCAGTCTTGTAGCTCTCAGGCAACGCGATCACTGCTCGTAATTCGCGCTCCCGATCTTCAAAACCTGCTGGAATTGAGAATGGTTGGTGCGGATCGAAGATGTCGAGTTGCAGGTACATCGGATGTCGCTTTCCGGACCCATTCGCGAGCAGGGCCTCAACCGTCTCGATGGCCTTTCTGCCCAGGTAGTAGCTGTACTGAGCTTCAAGCGGGAAAGGTTTGCCGTCTTCCTGAACGATCCAGCCGCCGGTGGAATTGCCGGGGGTCTTGCGATCCTGCAGGCGGAAGACGATCTCACGTGAGTACTTCTGGGGCTTTACGCCGAGGCCTCGCTGATAGGCGAGAAAATCATCGTCATCAAAGACGGGAGGAGACCACCGATCCCACGGTTGGTCATTTTCACCGAACGCATCAAGAAACTTCTTGGGTCCCACGTGACACTTGCCGATTTGACGCGTAACGTAACCTGCGGCCTTCAAGTACTCCGGAAAGACGATGTCATCCGGACGAAGCTGTGTTTCCAGGCCCTCCGGAGCACGTTCGCCGTTTCCCTGGATGTAGCTATATCGTCCCGTCATATAAGAAGCGCGCGACGGAGCACAGATGGGTACGGTGCAGAAAGCATTGGAAAAGAAGCTGCCCATCCGCCATCAGTGACTGGATATTCGGAATACGAATGTGCTTTGAGACGGGGCGGGCTGGATGGTAGAGGTCGGGACTAACCATGTCCGCGCTTATGAGCAGCATGTGCGGCGGTCTTGCTCCGGCTGGCAGACGAAAGGGGCCCTCGCCAGTGCGCTGCCGGGTAAATTTAAGCCCGTCCGACTGCTGCGACTGCGACTCCCCGGAGAGCAGATTGCTGCTCAGAATCGCGCCCGCCGAGAGAGTAAAGAAGTTTCGCCGGTTCATTTGAGGGCATCCTCGGAAATTGCAGGGAGAAACACAGTATAGGTTCTGACCGATGTTTGTAAAGGATTACATTGGAACCGCCTTTTTCTACCAAAACACGCCAAACGCACGATTCCAGACACTTGACAGCAGCTTCCTCGAGCCAGTAACTTGCTTTTGTGTAATCCATTACAGGAGCCACCGATGCACGCAATGCGGGCCGCTTGCTGTTGTCTAATCGTGTCGCTCGTCTCCGCGGCATCTTTAGCCCAGATCACCCATTCTAAAACCATGCCAAAGGTGATCGAAATCCACGTCGATCCTGCTGGAAACCTGGGCACGGTTCCGGCGCGCATCTTTGGCACGTTCATCGAGCCAATTGACAACTCGATCGACAACGGCGTCATAGCGGAGATATTAGTGAACGGCAGCCTGGAAGCCGGTCTGTGGAACCACGCGATGCTGGAGCAGATATTTCGCGACCAACCCGAGCTGGTGGAATCCTCGAACAGTACGGGCATTCCGATTCCCTGGCAGTCACTGAATCGCGCTGCTGGCAACCGTTTCGAGCTCCACGTCGGTGATGCCGCCAACAGCTGGCAATCGCTCGAGATCATGGGTACGCCCAGTGAACCCACTGGCATCAAACAGCGTGTCTACCTCCCTGTGCCAAGTGACTTTTGGTTACAACATTTCGCTCTATGCCAAACACCTGAGCGGCCCTTCGCGTCTGAGCGTGTCTTTCCGCTCGCGGAGTTCCGACAAAGTACTTGCCACTAGATCCCTCGACGCCACCGCCGGGGAATGGCGAAAATACACTGCCAAACTTAACCTGGAACCGGGATCGGTACGACCACTGGAGCCGCTTGATTTCGCAATCTCGGTTGAGGGAGATGAGCGCGTTGAAGTGGATCAGATCTCCTTAATGCCTGACGACGCGATGGCAACCTTCGATCCGGACGTGGTTCGGATGGCAGACGCGATGCACATGACGGAGCTTCGTTTGGGGGGAAACTTCAGCAGCTACTACCACTGGAAAGACGGCATCGGTGACCTGGACAAAAGAATCACCATGGAGAACATCGCGTGGGGCATCCCGGAGTACAACAACTTCGGCACAGACGAATTCCTAGCTTTCTGCAAGCTTGTTCACGCTGAGCCGCAGTTCAACCTGAACATGGGCAGCGGGACACCCCAAGAGGCGGTGGAATGGGTCAATTACATCAGGGATCGCTACAGGGGGCCGCTGATTCTCGAGATGGGAAACGAGCTCTATGGCAAATGGCAGGTCGGCTATCCCGATATTCACGAGGTCGCTCCGCGGACGTTGGCCTTCAGCCAGGCGTTGAGGCCTGTGTCAAAGGATTCGACGTTGATGGCAACCGGGGGCACGCCAAACGGATTCGAGAAGTGGAACGCGGCGCAGCTTACAAATCCCCCCGGAACATTTGACCTGTTGACGACGCACTTTATCACTGGCACGAACCACGTCCGGCTCAATCCTTATAACCCGGACTTTATGGCCGCGGCCGCATACGCCGTGCCCTACGCCGTAGGTTCCGACCTCGACCGGATGCAGGCACAGATCGATTCCGTGCCTGGTTACAAAGGAACCGCGCATTTCGCGGTTACGGAATGGCTCTTCAACAGCAAGGGCGAGGGCGAGCGCAATTTCACAAACGAAAGTCCAAGCTCGCGAAACGAGGGCGGAGCCGTGATGATCGCCGCAACGTTCAATACCTACCTTCGCCACAATAGCGAAGTAAAGCTTGTCGACATCACGGGTCTGATGGAGTTTGCCGGCATTTGGAAACGCCGCGAGCAGGTGTTTGCCTCGCCCGCCTACTATATCTTTCAGATGTATTCGACCGCCAAGGGCGAGACGGTGCTGCCGGTGAGTACCAACTCGGGCACCTACAACGTGCAGAACGGGACGCAGGGATACGCCGACATTCCGGACGTCCCTTACGTGGATGTGGCCGCTACGCGTGATGCGAGCAAGCACACCCTGACCCTCTTCTGCGTAAATCGTTCGCTCACGGACGACGCTCCAGTTCAGATCGGCTTGGGGGCTTTTTCTGCGGCGGAGATAGCCAAAGTGGAGCAGATCTCCGCGGTTTCGCGATACGTAATCAATGACGAAGTCGAACCCAGGCGCGTTGTGCCCCAGGTTTCCACCTTGAGCGTAAAGTTAGGACAACCCCTGACAATGATTCTTCCGCATGAGAGTGTTACTGTGATCCGCCTTCAGGAAAAATGACGGGTTGCGACTGAACTCCCGCGCGATGTCGGCGTCCAAACTGGAGGTGCAGACGAGCTTGACCGTCGGAACAGACGAGGTTTGGATTAGCTTACGAAATCGTTCCAAGTAAGAAGTGAATCTCAACTTTTCAGGCGGCCTAATAAGGCATCGATTTGAGCGCAGCCAACCAAGTCAAATTTCTACTGCACACATCGGAAGCCGCAATGGCTCGTCGTGCTATCGGCAGTATTCGATGTCCGAGCAGCAACTCGGTAGCGATTGCAATACGACTTATGACATAAGAAAGACCCACCTTTGATCACTCGCACGCTTCCACTCGGCGGTCCAATCGGATTATCGCGGGGGCCTGTCCTGTGATACGCGTTGTCAAACCAATCAGCGCACCACTCCCAGGTGTTACCTGTCATCGAGAAAAGGCCGAAGCCATTCGGTGGAAAAGCGTCTACCGGACATGTTCCGGAAAAGCCGTCTTCCGCAGAGTCATGATTCGGAAATTCCCCCTGCCAGATGTTGCACCTATGCTCGCCGTTGGGCCGCAACTTATCGCCCCAAGGATAGAGCTTCTGTTCGAGCCCACCGCGTGCCGCACATTCCCACTCGGCCTCGGTCGGCAGCCTTAGCCCGAACCACGCCGCATACGCTGCCGCATCATTCCAGGACACGTGAACGACCGGATGATCTCCGCGACCCATAACGGTCGAACCAGGACCTTCGGGGTTATCCCACTTTGCCCCGCTAACCTTGCACCACCAAGGCGCCGCAGCCACAGTGTCTTCGATAAGTTCGACTCGTCTGCTCTCAGGAATATGAGCATAGAAGACGAAAGACCATCCAAAACGCTCAGCTTCGGTCCGGAAGCCCGTCATTCCAACGAACTCCTCGAACTGATCGTTGGTTACGGGATAGCGATCCATAGCGAACGGGCGAAGCGTGACGGAGCGCACTGGACCTTCGCCATCCGCAGGAAACCCTTCGGCATAGTCAGTACCCATTAGGAATGTGCCACCTGCGAGTTCGACCATTCCTTCTCGCCTTGCTGCACGAAATTCATCACTGGCCACTCCTCCGAGGCCTTGATTTGTCCCATCCGAGCGCGCGGCGGAAGGCGTGCAACAGCCCTTCTTCTGGATTCCGCACCCGCTCCCCGCTGTATCGTGATTCATACACAGATCCTACCCGCTGCCCCCCCCACAGGGGCAACCGATGCAGCCCAAATTGCCTTTGGAGAAAAATACGATTGCCCAGACAATACGTCGGGGGGCGTTTCTCTGCACACAAGAGTGTTGATAAGAAGTGGAGATTGCGGGGATTTCCGCCGATTTCTAGTTTGTCGAACAAGGGAAAACAGCTCAGTAGACTAAATGGCGGTGGATACAGTCTGCTGCGAACCACTCTCCAGAGCAAATTCCCGTTAACAGGGAAAAATACAGGGAATTCTCGCACCCTCAGGATCATTAATGATGGGTTTCTCCAGTGTTTATGGGCTGATTAGCCCTTCCCCTCTCCGCGGTCCAAAAGAACAGGGAATTTTCAGGCCTCGAACAAGGAATTCGAATGCATAACAGGGATTCGAAACCGTGTAGCCGTTAGATGACGACAAAGCCCGACATATCGGGTACCGATCTGGCTCGATGAGTGACTAGGCGATAATGCACGAATTGACCTGAGGCAGGCGGCGGGACGGAACTCAGATTAGAGGGTCTGCCTGTGGACCAAGATCATGATTCACGTGCGCCCTCAAGCCATCTCATGAGCAGGCGCAGAGCGCGCTCCGCTCTCGTAATGTTCCGCTACACGACCGCAGACGGCAGAAACGTCTCGGACCCGACAGTCATCTGACGCGTAAACACTCTGGCGGCGCCAGCGCAAAAGATCCTCCGCCATGTAACTGTCCATCGGGACAGGCCTTCGTCTGACGCGATCCATCTCGCATCAAAGTTCCAGGTTCTCGAAATCGACATCGCACCAGCGAAGCGCAAGCAGCTCGCTGACTCGAAGTCCGGTCGCCGCGTCGAGAAGAGCCAGCGTGCGCTCTCTGACGGCCAATCCGTGGCGAGACCTGACCCATGCTTCACGTCGTGTCGACATTGACCGAGACTACGGCCGGCGTCGGTTTACTGTGCGTAACTTGCGCCATCAGGCACGCGGGAGTTAGAAAGCAGAGACAGGAAACAATCGCAAGACGTGTACTGGGTTCAAACATATTGATCAGTGAAACCGAAGCCTCGGTCCTCTCATACCAACTGCTTTCAGAAGAACAATCGTTAGCCACCCAGAGCGCCCATTTCTGTCTTCGCAGCCGCTATCACAGCCTCTGCCTTACCCGGAGCAACGTCGATCGTTCCATCGACAATTGCCAGAGTCGGCCAATCGAATGTTTTCAATAGGTCATTGAGATCGTAGTCAATATGACCGACTTCGTGGACTCCTGTCGACCCGCGACTTGGCTCGCCAAGTGACACGTGTGCGAATCGTCGTTGGTACTTCGCGCTCCAACGCCCAGGACCATCAAGAGTATGAGAGCAAGGGATAATTACCAGGGACAAGTCGAACCATGATTCAGTCGCTAACAATAACCCCGGATGCTTCTCGCGAAGACTCTCCGATAACTTACGAAGCCCCTCGAGAGGATTATTTCTGAGATCATTCTCAATATTGGGTTGCGTATCGAAAAAATTTCCGTCGAAATTGAATCGCTCGTTCAAATCACCTACTTGCTTCGTAAGGTGATCACGCCACCCAGCCGCACCTGGATTCAGCCGACTGCCACCGTCGCCCGCACCCGCCCTTATCTCCGCCCAATCTACCCTGTATCCACGGGTTATGTCGTACTTCAAAGGGCCAGGAAGACTATGGAAGCTTGAGTTCCGTATCAGCTCAGGAAGACCTGGTGTGGTCGGTCCTGCCGAATTGCCCGCAAACATTGCCATGACATGCGCGCCGCGCGAATGGATCCGCTGCACCAGTCGCCGAAGGCCGTCTTCCCCACCCATTCTGTCATTGGGTTTGCTGTCGCCATACTGCCGGTAGTAACGGCCTTCCCAACCAGCAAGGAAAAATAACACACGTTCCCCGGGTATTCGATCAGTGACCCAGTTGACGATTTGAGACATTTTTTGATAGTCATTGAAGATAAATCCGCTCCAATGCATTCCATGTAATGTCACCACGAGCGAGACTTTGCGAACCCACGGCGCGACGTCCGTCCTTACATCCCAGGCTTTGAGTCCGACGTTCTCCTCTAAAAGCTGCGCTCGCTCCTGAATGGCGCGTTCCAACGTCGTGCCTGCGGTAATCTTCCAAATAGGCGTAGAAAATCGTGTACCGATCTTCTGAGCTTCTGATTCAACGATCAACTGAACTTGCACACCGTCGTCCCGCAAAGCCGCGCAAAACCGCTTCGGAGCAAGGGTCACGTCCAATGAGGAAAAGGAAATACCCTCTGCGCGCCGCCCAAGAAACCAGACAGGCATCCCCGCGTTGTAGGTGGGGTAGCAGTGGAGTATCGCTTCTTTCGTTACCAGCTCAAAAGTGGGGGTTACCTGCCACCCGGACTGTGCCACCATCCCGGCCGGCAGGCCGTGAACCGTCAGTTTGATCGCATGAATCGGCTCTTGTGCTATAGCTTCAACGCGAACTGTAACCGTGTCGCCGACACGTACTGCTTCAGCGTGGAGAGTTCCAGGCGCAGTCATCTGCTGCCCCGGCCAGGAGAGCTGTGCAGCATCGACGGTCCAGCGGTTTCCCTCCTGCTTTGTGACTGTGCTCTTCGCAGAAATGCTGTATGTGTTCTCGTTCGGTCCTGAAGTAAAAACCTGGAAGCTGAAAGAGAATCCTGCAATGTCTATGCGCGGATCATGATTATCGAAGCTCCAGAACATGGGTCGCGGAATTGCCCATCCTCTCGCAGAGGAAGACACATCGGAAACATCACCAGTCACCTCTTGGGTGGCTGACGGAGTAATATCCGATGCTGAGCACACGATCGGAGATAGGACGCCACCTGCCCCCACAGTGGCGGCTGACTGAAGAAATGTTCGTCGCGAAACCGATGATCTAAGTTTCATATGATTCAACCTGCTTACTGATGAAGATGACTTCAAACGTTTGAACGAGGAAATGAAGTGATGCGGAGTTTGGCTGCGGCGTAGGGTATTAGGTGAATCGTCTCCATTGGTTCTGCTGTTTTCACTGGGCTTTGTGGTGTGCCCGCCGCAACACCATCTTCATCGCGCCACTCAACCAGTTTCCTTGCAGAAACCTGAAGAGTTACCGAGGTTCCCTCCTCTGCAAATGGCCGATCACCAAGAGCAGACTCACTCACCGTCAAGCCAGCTATATTGCCTTCGTTCCCAATGAGAGCATAGTTCCATGATGAAGCCGGATAGACTTGCCAGTCCGCAGTGAACCCTCGCTCCCGCAATTTGAGCCAATCCTGTTTTATCGGAAGTGAAAAGACCAGAGGTCCGCGCTCCAGCGAGACAGACCCTTTGTAACCGGAGACGGCGCGCACCTGCATCGGAAACTCGATTTCGATTTTATCTCCGACCTGCCAACCCCGAACTAGGCGAGCAAAACTCCCGGGAGACGGGCTTTCCTGTGGCTCTCCGTTCACTTTGATCGTGGCGCCGATCGCCCAGGAAGGAATGCGCAACCGAAGCGGAAATGACACAGGTTGCGCAGGATTTACAGTGATATGGATCTTGCCGCGAAATGGATAGTCCGTCTCTTCGACCACATGCACATTCGTTCCCCCCAGCGTTACATGGGCTTCCGATGGTCCGTACACGGCGGCCACAAGACCGTCGTCTGCGGAGGCCATCCACAGACTCGCGACGAACTTCGGCCACCCTTGGTGGTAATTCGCTGTGCAACAGCCAAAATTCGGTTCTAGTCCAAAGAGATTGGATTCAGGGCCATCTGTAGTCCAGGGGGCGCGGTGCAGGCTGCATTCCACTTGATTAGGCTCTTGATTGTATTGGTGAGCTCGCATGTCATCGGTCAGCGCAGCGGGTAAAGCGTTGTATGCAATCTTCTCGAGGCGGTCGCCAAGCCCGGCGAGACCGAGGATAGCAAGGGACTGCTCCAAAGAAAACATCTGCTCCACCACGGCGCACAATTCGATACCCTGCGAAGGGTTGCGGCCTGCAAGGTGTTCGTCCGCGGAGAACATCCCATTGGGCAGCCCATGATATTCGTCCAGCATCTTCAGTTGCTGGAGTATGGCGGTTGCATCTGTCGGGTGTCCCGAAAGCAAATACGACACGGGACCAGCTTTTAGCGCCTGAGCATTGTTCACACCATGAGTAGCCATCGCCTTCTCCGAAGGCGGAGAACCCTTCTTTAGGCCGAGCACATCTCGGCTGCACCGCTCCGTGAACTGAAAGTTGGCGAAGTTCGCTGACCAATTGAAACCTTGCTGTTGCAAGAGACGCGCCAGGTCAAGGAGTTTTGGATCCCCAGTCCGGTTGAATAGCCACTCAAGAACGAGAACTTCATCTTGCCAGCGATACTTTCCCCATGACTCCAAAGGGCGGCGCGATAAGGATTCAAGTTGGTGATGGAAGTACTTCGTGAGCACAGGAACGACACGCGGGTCCCGGGTAGCTTCGTAATGTTGTGCAAGCACCTTGACCATGACCATACGCGGCCACCAGTCGTTATTGCTCTGAGGACCGATCATGCCGTCGGGCGATTGATGTTTCAGCGTCCATTCGATAAATCGGAAAGCCTTGGCTTTCAGTTGAGGGTCATCCAACAAAACCGCGAGGGGAAGCAAGCCGTCCAAGTAGTAGGGGCCACGTTCCCAGCTCTCTCCTGAGCCCCCCAACCAGCCGCTATTTGGGCCGACATCCGCCCAAATATCCTCCAGGTGGCCTGTAAGCCCATCGGCTTGAATCTGCAGCTGCCTGCGCAACCATCCTGTGGGCTTAACCTGTCCGAGCGGAAGCAGATAAAACGCGCTGGGAACCAGGGGCGACCTGTTCTTAGTGAACTCAAGGTTTGTAAGCGTGCTGACGCCGGCGGAGCGAGAAAGAGCAGTGCAGACAAGTGGCGCGGCAGCGGCCACGCCTGCACCGGCTGCGCCCTGGATGAAGCGGCGGCGCGTTAGAAAACGATAGTTCATCCGTTTCAAGAGCTCCTAATAGCGAGAACAGCTAGGGGACTACAAACCCACATCCATGAAAGCCTATGTGTGCCTGCGTAGTCCGTCTGCATACTGAATGCACTATTGACAGGTTCCCTTGAACGGGCTTAGCTATTCATCTCTACGCTTTTAGACTGAGGCTATCTTAAATGCAGCATTCGACACGACTGATCAGTCGCTCTCTTGCATTCATAGGCTTAAGTCTGCTCGTTTCGAGCGGTTGCCACCGAACCGATTCGACTACGATCGCATTCATTCCCCAAACGACAGGAATTGACACTTGGGAATCTGCTCATGAGGCTGCAAAAAGCGAGGGGGACAAATTTGGCTTCTCAATTTACTGGAATGCCCCCGCGCGAGAAGATGATGCACAACAGCAAGTCGCGTTAGTGAGCACTGTTCTTCAACGACCCCTGAAAGGCCTGATCCTTGCACCTGACCACTACCTTGCACTGCTCAGCGTTCTGAGAAGCGCCGCAGAAAGGCACGTTCCGGTTGCGGTGATCAATACACGAGTACCCCTTGACCCAAACCGCGACTTGGCATTTTTCGTAAATGATGAGCAAGAGATGGGGCAGGAACTGGCAGAACGGTTGTCCCTTGCTCTAGGGGGTCACGGAGAAGTCGCCATCATTGGGATGGCTGCCAACACGGATCATTTGTACCGCAGGCTTGCAGCACTCCAGGAAGCACTGTCTACAAAACATCCTTCGATACATGTCATAGCAATCAAGAACGGCACCGGGAACATTGCTGAAGATCAACAAATTGTATACACCCTCGCTCGCGACCATCCTCATATCGATGCGTTAGTAGCGTTGGACGGGCCATCGCTCCGGGCTGCCTGGTCAGAACGCAGAATCGGGAATCTTGCGAATCGGGTTCGGATCAATCGGATGCGACCGGCAAAGAGACGTGATGCGGGGAATTCGTCTGGGAGAAATCGATTCTACGGTCGTGGAAGACACTGGCGAAATGGCGAGAGAAGCAGTTCGTTTCATTGCGCAAAGCGGTTCAAGCAACCATCAAGACTTGATTCGCGAGATAAAGCCAATCCTTATCACGCGAACGAACATTGATTCTCCGATCAATCCAAGCGATCTTGTCGATGGACAGGACAAATCCATGAGGCGGTTCCTTGCGGCTGTTTTGGGATTGCTATTTTTAGGTGCGGCAGTAAGCCTCTATTTTCTGCGCGGAAGGAGATCGACAGAGCGTCTGCCTGTTGAAGTTGCCTTTTCTAATGATGGTTCCGATCGATGGAAAGCCTATGGCGGAAGCTGGGAGCGAAATCGCGCCACCATAACGAATCGCTCGGACGAGCGTGGAGCGAAGCTCATTGGAGGAAGTGCAGATTGGTCCGACTACGAGTTCGATTTGGACCTGCAAGTTCTGGGAGCTTTTGGAGATGCAGGTGCGCTCGTGCGCGTAAACGACCCAGAAGAGGGGGTCGACTCGTACGTCGGTTATTACGTGGGTTTACGCAGCGCGAACAACACTCTAGTCATTGGCCGAGCGAATCACGAGTGGCGTGAATTCGCCGTGGCACAGATGACTCCGCGGGTAAAAATCGAACACTGGTATCACCTGGCCATTGCAGCTCGTGGCTGCACTATCGTTGCCGTCCTAACCGATCCGGGAACACCCGCCTCTACTCGCGTAGCGCTCTCCGAACCACACTGTCCCGGCCGGGGAAAGGTTGGCGTACGTTCGTATTCGTCAGGAGGTATCTGGAGCAATCTGAAAATCCTTCCATTGAATGAGGCCGTGTTCCACGAGATGGTGCAGAACGTCGACATCGCAACACCGGAAACATTCCGGCACACTGAGGCGAATTTCAATTCCTCCGTGGAAAGCGATCTGCCTATCGAGAATCTAGCAACGATGACTAGCCGCGACAAGAGGGACCTTCCACTGAATACGACGAACCTCGGAGACGTATTCTTTACTGGATTGGACCGCTCTGTCGATCCTGAGATGCTTGTGCACGGTGTTGTCATCTTGTCATCACCGGACATCTATATACAAGACTCTACGGGAGGTGCCCTGCTTCAAGGTGTTGTCGATCCGCAAATACGCATAGGCGACGAACTCGAGGTGCAAGGGCGCCCTTCAGTGGACATCTCAGGTATTACGTTTCTTCATCCATCCGTAAGAGTCTTACGATCTCGCGAGCCCATTCCGCCAACAGTTGTAACAGCGGCCGAAGCATCGCTGGGCACATATAACAATCGCTTTGTGCAGATCGCAGGGCGCCTAGTCTCAGAGCCACATCGAACGAGTTCGGGCACAATGTTCGAACTTGAGTCGGATGGGCAGATCTTTGCTGCGGTCTTGCCGGATAATGTCACCGGCTCGGCGTTGGGAGCTGCCCTTCTTAATTCGCGTATTCGTCTCACCGGTGTAGCGCGTAGCGACTTGCGCTACGCTAAGAGCTTCTATCCGTTTGTCATTCTGCTTCGCTCTAGCGAAGATGTGACCGTGACTGCCGGGCCACCTTGGTGGGGATTGCGACACATCATAGAACTAGCGGTTCTTCTCACTTGCGGCTTATTTCTTGGTGCAATCGCTTATTGGCAGGTGCTCCGATGGCGATTTCATGCGGTAACCGAAGAACGTTCACGCATGGCACGTGAAATTCACGATACGTTGGCACAGAGCTTCGCCGCCATTGCCTTCCAGTTGGAATCATCCCTCGATGAGACGAATGAGATACCTGCGGATCGGCGCCCGCTCAGGACGGCACTTCAAATGGCAAAACAGAGTCGAAAGGATGCCCACGTAACAATCGCGACACTGAGAAGCATCCAACAAGAATCTAGGTTGTTGCCGATGTTGGAGACGGTACTACGCCCGCTCTGCGTTGTAGCCAATATCGATTTTCGAATCCAGGGCGAGACTGAATTCGTTCCTTCGGCCGACGTCGCGCACCAAATCTTGAGAATCGCGCAAGAAGCGGTATCGAATGCCGTCCGTCATGCCTCGTGCAAAGAAATTCAGGTGCAACTTGAGCAGACCCACCCACAGCTTGTGATTGCAATCGCTGATGATGGCAAGGGATTTGAGCTGATGGCCATTAACGAACTGACGCAGCATGAACACTTTGGGCTTCTAGGAATGCGAGAGCGCGCTCGTGCCATTGGCGGGATTTTGACCATTCGACCGAGAAATCCGGGCACAGTTGTATCACTTCAGATTCCACTGCAAGAACGCCAGACCCGCTGGGGTAGCTTTCGGGCGGCATTTGGCAATGCAAGTTCTCTCTTTACGACCCGCAGTCAGAGGTAGCAATGAAAATTCTTCTCGTAGACGATCATTTGATGTTTCGGCTTGGAATAAGAAGTGTTCTCGAGCAGCAAAGTGATATTAAAGTCGTTGGAGAAGCGGCCAGCTATTCGGAAGCAATCTCGATGATTGAACACACACAACCAGATGTGACAGTGCTTGATCTCAGGATGCCCGGAGAGGGCGGTCTTGCCGTATTGAGTGAGGCAAAAAAAAGGGACTTCCTAACAAAATTCTTGATCCTATCGAGCTATGCGAGCGAAGAAGAGATTTATCAAGCGCTCCGTGCTGGCGCGCACGGTTACATCTTAAAAGACGTCGACAAGACACAGCTACTTCAAGCGATTCGAGACGTGAACGATGGCCGTCGCCATATACCGGTCCCGATCCAAACACTCTTTGAAAGTCGAGAGTCGATGCGAGATCTAACGCCGAGAGAACTGGAGGTTCTGCAGCTCGTCGTGAGGGGGTTAACAAACAAAGAAATTTCTAGCGTTCTCGGCTCAAGTGCGAACACCATACGGAATCAGACAATCAGCATTTTCGCCAAACTGGGTGTCGCGGACCGAGCTGAAGCAGCCACGGCTGCTCTCCAACGGGGAATTGTCATACAAAGCCAAGAGTGAATCCGCTTTGAGCGTTTGAGCACTAGTCATTGCCGGTCGAGAACCTGCAGCGATGCTCTTCGGAGCAAAGAGCGAAAAAGGTTCTCCGCCAGATCGAACAGCTTGAGTTCCAGCTTGAAAAACCTCAGGCCGACAGTGCCATCGAGGAGACCCAGACGGTTCCTCGAGCAGAGCGATCGTTCAGGGGTCAGTTTTTATGGTTGCTGCCAGACTCAGTTCGAGGTTCCCCCGGTGGGGATGCGGCACCCTCGACTACTCGTTTTCGATAGTCGGGGGTGCCTTCTCACGATGAGCTTCCACCTATGGTTCACCCAACTCGCCGACTCGCTCCACATTTCTGTCGCGACCTCGGTCGCAGACTTGCAGATTGGTCCTACTCCATGTTGCAGCCGCAGGGATAGAGGCGTTCCAGGGCTGAGAATAGTTCAAGTGGTTCGATACGAGACTCAAGTGACATAGACGCCTAAAACAGTAACTTGAGCGCAAGTTGAATCTGTCTTGGGTTACCGGCACTGAGAATCTGCGTCGCGGCTGTAGGGAGCACGCTGAGATTCGTCCGGGGCATTCCCAGATTGACATTCCCAATGACGTTGAAGGCTTCGCCGCGGAACTGGAGCTTCATGGAATCCCTGAGATCAAACACTTTGAAGAGCGAGACGTTAGACACCACGGAGCCAGGAGCTGTTAGCGAATCGCGCTGTTCATTGCCGTAAGGACCTGACGGAACGGCAAAGCCTTTGGCGTTAAGGAAGGCTTTGATCTTGCCGCTTCTCGTCGTTGCGTGGGTATACGGGTCGCCAACGATATCAGCTCGATCGACATTATTCCCATCTAGATTGGTGTCTACACCGGACATTACCGTGAATGGCAGACCGCTCTGCAGAATAGTGATGTCGTTCAGCTGCCAGCCACTGATGACTTCCTTCCCGAAGAAACCCAGAGCCTTCGTTCCAGGGAGTCTGTAAAGCGCGGACAGGACGAATCGATTGCGCGCATCTGTATCCGCTCGGCCATAATTCTTTCGGATATCGGTAAAATCAACAGTCGGTGTGGTGAAATTTGTCGTTTTGCTCCACACATAACTCGAATTCACATCCAGTGTGCGACCGAGTCTTGCATCAAGCGTGGTCTGAAGACTGTTGTAGTGGCTGTTGTTGGCATTTGTATTCTGATTGATGGCACCGAACGTAAACGTTGCAGCCGTGGGCTGGTACGGACGACGCGCGTTGATCCCGGCTGTCGTAACCGATGCGCCCGGCGCATACGCCGGTGCGTTTATATCCAATGTGATGTATTGCTTCATAAACCCCGCGCCTACATAGCTAATGCGGAAACTCATCGATGGAGTGAGCTGCTGCTCTACCGAAAGGTTGTACTCGTGTGCATAAGGTGTAGTCCCGCCGTTGGGCGGCACTGCTGAAATGGCGGCGCCAGAAACAAACTTCGCATTTGCCTTCGTGACGGTGATTGGGAAAGGGCTCACCCCGGGGGAATAGGGATTAACCATGCCGCTGATATTGTTGATTGTTTGATTCACAAAATACGGCTGCTGAGTTGTGCCTCCCGATGCATTTTCAACCTGCTGAAAATAGAAGAGTCCGTAACCCCCTCGCAGACTCGTCTTTCCGTCGCCAAAAACATCCAGGGCGAAGCCAACGCGAGGAGCAAACTTATTGAAGTGACTGGAAATCACACCAGTTGGTACGCCGGCATCTCCCTCGAAAAGGACTCCGAGCGGAGCGGATGGAAACACGGTGGACTGAACGTTGGCTCTAAATGTTCCGCCAGTCCCATCTCCTACAAAAGGATCAAATATTTCGTAACGCAGACCGAGATTCAGCGTGAGGAGATGTGTTATTCGCCAGTTGTCCTGCACAAATACCGCCGGATCGTACATGTGCGTGCGGTGTATGAGCAAATTTGTTTGATTGAGACTTTGTGCCTTGCCGAGGATAAAATCAGCTAATGCATTCTTTGTAATCGCGCCTGTGAAAGTGAATGTAATTCCTGCAACATTTCCGCCAGTTTCGGCGTATTTGTCCCAGACGAACGAGGCACCGACCTTGAGAGAATGGTTCCCTCGAACCAGCGTTGCCGTATCGATCACTCCGATTGACTGTTGATCGATATCGCTTGGGCCAGCTCCATTCGGCCCTTGATTCCAGTACCCCGTGATCGAGAAACGCGGGGGCGCAAAGATAATTCCACCTTCAGGCGCGTTACTACCCAGATCTGCTAGGAACTGGTGAGCAAATTCATTCGAGATGATGTATCGGTTCTGGGTGTAGAAGAACCGGACCGAGTTGACAGTACGATCCGAAACGGTCCAGTTGTCGGCGAGCACTCCATTGATGCCGTTCTCGTGCTGCAACATCCCACCGTATCCAATAATTTGGTTCGTACTGGTTGCAAGCGGGTCGATGGCGTCTCCCATTGTCTGGAAATACATCACTTCCATCGAATGACGAGCTAGGGCGTTGTAGTCAATGCGAGCAAGGCCCTGATTGTACGACGAATTCGCCACGCCATTTTGCTGCACTGTGCTTCCCGTAACGCTGTTGTAGACAGGAACATACTTCAGCGCATTTTGAGCGACAGGGTCAAGGCTTGCGGTACAAATTACTGGCGCAGCCGTCGTTCCGCAATTGGTCCCGGCAGGTAACGTGGGTTTTACTTTGCTAGCCGAGAAGTCACCAAGCCGTTCCTGCGCGGTAGCCGTAATAATCGCCGTTGGAAAAACACTTGCAACCGTATGCAGTTGAAAGTGCTCATAAGACAGGAAAGCGAAGGTCTTCGGCAGTGAGGGAGTCGGGCCGCCAAACGTCACGCCGTATTGATGCTGCTTGAAATTCAATGGCACATTGCTGGCAGCAAAATAGTTGCGAGCATCGAACATGTTGTTACGCAGATATTCATAGGCTGAACCGTGATATTTATCGGTTCCGGAACGAGTAATCATGTTGACAATGCCACCGGGTGTACGGCCAAACTCCGCATCGAAGTTACTGGTCAAAATACGGATTTCGCTCAGACCATCCGGATTGGGTGCCTTATTGCCGCCGCCAGCACGATAGGCATTGTCAAAGGAACCATCGAGATAAAAACTCGTAGAGTTCCCCGGAAATCCATTGACGCTAAAGTTCGTGGCGTCGCGGCTGCCGATGACTATATCCGACGTGTATGACGATACACCGGTTGCGGTCTGGATCAAATCGTAGGGGTTTCTATTGAGGGTTGGAAGATCCTCAATGCGAGATTTATCGATGGTTTCGGCGATCTGGGCCTCACGTGTGTCCACCAAGGTAGTGCCTGCAGTGACATCCACGGATACGGTGGTCTCGCCAATCGAAAGGCTCACATCGACATGAATATTTTGATTTGCGGACAACCTAATTCCAGTTTGGGTCTGGGTCTTGAATCCCGGCGCCTTGGTGACCACCGAATAATTGCCAGGATTAGCAGTTGTGAACGTATATTCGCCCGAACCATTCGACGTAGTCGTTTGGAGAATGCCGGTGTCAACTGCTTTCAGCGTCACAAGCGCTCCCGACACTGCGGAACCAGTTGGATCGAGGACCGTTCCGTAAACCGCTCCGGTCGTTGACTGGCCCCAACCACATGGTGCTAGAGCGATGGCCAGCACAAGCACCAACAACCCCAACATGTATGTCCGTCTCATGTTTACATTCAACATTTCGTGCTTACCTCTTGGTGGGATCTCACCAGCGTAGAACCACACCAATCCTTCGAGTGGAAAATCCAGAGAATCCTAAAGATGAATGATCAAGACAGTCTGCATTCTGAATGCACTATTGACAGCGGATTGGAAAACGCGTATTTTCCCGACGGCGCGCGATTTGGCCCACGTGATATCCGAGCCGAATTTTCGACATCCCAGGGCTTGTGAAGGTTGACCTCTTCTGATCGCTGCATCACGATCTCACTGTTACAGCAGAGGTTGACTCCAGCTGGACGAATAGTCGCCTTTTCGTACAAGTGACGTTCCGAAGTTCCCTGAAAACGGAAGGTTTCGGAAACTACGGAGAATCGCAAATAGATGGCTCATCGAGTGATGATAAGTGAGCCTAGCGGAAGCGATTCCCTTCTCTCTCCCTCTTCGGCTGCGTCCCATGTGCAGTTCCGTTGAGAGATTGCAGCCTGTCTTAATTTATCGGCTCCTGCGAAAGCGCTCGACCAGATTCCGCTTTTTCATACGAAGACCTAATTGCGAGCCTCTCCAAGAGATTGCCGCTACCCTCCTTACAGGAGGGTACTCAGTGAGCCAACGCTATCAGACGGGGTATCTTCGTCGCGCACGACGGAAATCGGGACTACACGTATGGGAGTTTCTCTGGCGAGAGACAGACGAGAGGGGAAGACGAGTCCATCGCACGGCTATTGTCGGAACAGTCGGTCAATACCCAACGGAGGAACTCGCTTGGACAGCCGCAAATGGGTTGAGAGTTTATGTGAACAGCAGTCGAAACCTCTATTCGGCCAAACCAATTTCCGTTGGGGACTTGATCGATCATTACGTGCATACCGATCTCTCCGCGAACACGAGCTGGCACTCTCACGCCACAAGGACAATCTACCTCTATTTTCTGGACAGATGGATTCGACCTGAATGGGGTGAGATAGCTCTCCAATCGGTTCCGAGCCTTGGCCGTGGAACACTGGCTCAGAGGGCTTCGACGAGCAGACGGCGGCCCGTTGGCAGATGCAACCAAAGGAAAGATCCGCAATATCCTCAGTGTGCTCTTCAACCATGCAATCCGCTGCGAGTGGCTCGATCAGGGCCGCAATCCCATTACCTTCGTTCGACAGAGTATAAGACGTAAGAAAGTACCGGTGGTTCTCGAATCAGAAGAGGTTCGGGCCATCCTCTCGCAGTTGCAACCTTGTTTTCGCCTGATGGTCGAATTAGTCGTTACCACTGGTATGCGGCGAAGCGAACTCTTTGCTCTCAAGTGGGGCGACGTCAACTTCGCTGATCTCGCGATCTCCATTCAACGCTCCGTCTACCACGGCATCATCGGCAACTGCAAGACAGAAACCTCTCGCAAACCAGTTCCCTTGGATGAACGAGTGGCCGCTGATTTGTGGCTGTGGAAAGAGACAACCAAACATTGCAACTTGGAGGATTGGGTCTTTGCCAGTCCTCATAAGAGCGGGAAGGATCCGTACTGGCCTGGAACTGTGCTGGCGAAGATTATTCAACCCGCTGCCGTTCGCGCAGGTATTTGCAAGAAACTGGGATGGCATACCTTCCGGCATACGTACTCAACGCTCTTAGTTGCGAATGGCGAGAACGTCAAAGTGGTGCAGGAACTCATGCGGCACGCAAAAGCCTGGACGACGCTGGGCAGCTTTACACGCAGGCCCGACTAGTCGCGAAGCGGCAAGCGCAAAAACGGGTTGTTGAATGCCTCTTCGCTGAGAGCCCTGAACCGTTACCACCAGTAATCCAGGGATCGAGAGATCTCACATTGATTGAATAATTTAGCCTGAGTGTGGCGTGGTGTGGCGTGGCGGCTTTACGTCGTATTCGCTCTAAGTTGTTGAAAGATATGGTGGGCACAGCAGGATTCGAACCTACGACTTCCACCGTGTGAAGGTGGCACTCTACCGCTGAGTTATGCGCCCTAGAGCTGTTCGTTCAAGGCCCCTGTTGGCCCGGCGCTCTAAGCTATTGGTCAAGAATAACATCACTGCCCGGTGACTATCAACCGACGCGGGGCTGGCCGCCGGTGTAGTTGAAGGGTAACCGCAAGTCGTTGAAGACACCATTGGTACGGGCGTTCGTTGGCGGTACAATCGGGCGAGCAGGATGTCCGCACCCCCTCCCAATTCCGGTCGTCCTGACCCGCCACCAAGCCGCAAAGGCCCGACCCCCGTGGCAGGGGACGAGTTTCCGACGGAAATCGACGAAAAAGCGCAACCCGAGGGCGAAGATGGGGTTATGGATGATATGGCTACGCTGGCGATCAACCCGCGGCTCCTCGAGAACCTGCAGGCGGCCGAGATGCACCACGCCGCGGGCGACTTCGGGCCGATGGACGACGCCGCCATTATGCTGGAGCTTAGCAGCGGCAACATGGCGGGGTTCGACTACCTGATCCAGAAGTACAGGAAGCCGATAATTCATTTCATGTACCGCATGGTGCATAACCAGGCAGTGGCCGAAGAGCTGGCGCAGGAGGTGTTCCTCCGGGTCTACCGGTCACGCGAGACCTACCGCGCGGAGGCCCGGTTCAGTACCTGGCTGTACCGGATCGCGACCAACCTGGGTGTGAACTATGCGCGGGACAACCGGCACGAGCGGATGGCTTCGACCGTTTATTTGGACGAGGCCGACTCCGAGACAGGCGTCACGCCGGACGTTGCGGACACGACACCGGGAGCCGAGGCGAATATGCTGCGCCGGGAGCGAATGAACGCGATTCGCGAGCACGTGATGGCGCTACCAGAGCGGCAACGAATGGCTGTGCTGATGCACAAGTACGAGGGGATGGACTACAAACAGATCGGCGACGTGCTGAAGCTGAGTGAGTCCGCCACGAAGTCTCTGCTGTTTCGCGCATACCAGACACTGCGCGAAAAATTGAAAGCGTTTGTTTAGGCCGACTAGAATGCACGCGCGAGATTTTTGCGAGACGCGTGGAGAGCAAAGAAGCTGGGAAGGGTCATTATGAACTGCAAAGATTGCCAATCCGTTCTCCTCGATCTGCTGCTGGAGCCGGGCGCGCCTGTGAATGCCGCCGCGCGAAGCCACATCGAGTCCTGCCTTGAGTGCAAACAGGAGTTCAAATCGCTGGTGGCAACGTTCGCACTGCTCGACACGTGGAACGCGCCGGAGCCGTCACCATACTTTGATCAGAAGCTGGCGGTGCGTCTGCGGGAAGAGCAGGCACTTGCGCCGGCGGGGTGGTTCGAGCGTTTGAAGAGCAGGCTGATGTTCAATACCGGCAGGCAGTTTCGGCCTGCGATAGCTGGTGTTCTCGCGCTGGTGCTTGTAGTCGGGGGCGGCACGTTTGCCGACGTGTCGGGCTTGCTTCACCCGAAGCCGCAGACCTCAGCCGCGGTGCAGGACCTGCAGATCCTCGATAAGAACGACCAGACGCTGCAGACGATGGATCAGCTTTTGCAGGACGATGCCCCGGCCGATGACACGGCCACTCCTCCCAGCAGCTAATGTTGAAGAAATATGTAATATATCGACAAATAATATTTCGAAGGGGGACAAAACACAGTAAGCTGCTGTAACACAATAGGTTTTGCCGAAATTTGCGAGGCCATCCCGGCCCAACACCATGACATTTCAACTCCACTTGCGGCGCATCTTACGACCAGCCCTCGCTGCTGCTGTCCTATTGTCGACAGCGTCGGAGATGGTTGCGGTCCAGTCTGCGTCCATGCGCAGGGCGGGACAGGCAGGGCGGCCCGCCGTGAACGCACCCCGTCCCGGGCCGGGGTCGAAGCCGAACCAGGAGCACCTGGCCCAGTGGATGGATCGCCATAGTAACCTTCCGCTGGCGGACCAGCAGCGTGCGCTCGAGAACGAACCGGGCTTCCGCGATCTTCCACCACAGACGCAGCAGCGCATGCGCGACCGCCTCACCCAGTTGAACAACATGACGCCGGAGCAGCGCCGACGCATCCTTGAGCATACCGAGGAGATGGAACACCTTACTCCGCCACAGCGGCAACAGGTCCGCAGTGCGCTTGAGCAATACCGCGGACTGCCCGAGGACCGCCGCCGCATGGTCGCCCGCGCCTTCCGCGACCTGCGCGAGATGCCGCAGCCCCAGCGCCAGGCCATCATGAACCAAGACCGTTTCCGCGCCGAGTTCTCCGACCAGGAGCGCAACACGCTCTCCGGCTTGCTCGCGGTCGAACCCTATCTTCCTGTGCAGCACCCGAACGATGCGCCTTCCGTCGGAAAGTAAAGAATTCACTTCATTCCAAGAGAGGTAGCCGCCCGAAGGCGGCTATTTTTGTTGCGGGGAGGGGATGGGGCTATGAAGGAAGAACACCGCTTGCTTTTTGGCCCAGCCTCAAGAGACTTCTTCGGACGGATACGATCAAGCCAATCGGAGTGCGGCGAAATGATCGCAGAGTCTTGGCAATCCGGTGAATCTCCTGAACGGTCTTCTTCCCCCTTAGTGGTTGTAGTGTGCACGTTTGCAGCCCGACTGCCTATACAACTTTCGGTTGACACTCGCACCCTTTCCGCTGGGCGATTGAGCCTCCTTGACCGAGCACTCTATCCTGGCCTACCCTGAATCTATGCCTATGCAGCATATCTTCTGTTGTTGTCGCCGCTCCCCGCTGGCCAGCACAGACGCGTGTCATACCCGCTAAGCAAGCTGTATCTGCTGGCAATCCGGAACCGCACAATCACAAAAGAATCGAGCCATTTTATGAAGCTCTTCGTCAGCCTTCTTCTGCTAAGCGCATCTGCCGTCGCACAAAGTACCATCGCGGGAACATGGGAGGGGAACGCGACCGTGCATGGACAGCAGGTTCCGGTCCGACTTGAGATCACCAGCAGCGGCAGCGACCTTCACGCTGCGTTGCTCAACGGGCCGGAGAGTAGCCCTGCTTCCAGCGCCGTCTTCACGGGCAATCATCTCGTACTTACCTTCAACTACTACGCCAGGACGCTGGACGCAACGCTTGCCGATGGTCAGCTCACCGGTTCCTTCGGCACCGCCTCGACGCGCTACCCTGTCAGCTTGAGCTCGCATGGCAATGTCGTTGGCTCCGTCGGGCCGCTCGCCCAGGACATTCATGGCGATTGGGAGATAGCCGTGAAATCGGCCAAGGGCGAGTCTGCATGGCAGCTTCGGGTAGAACCCAAACCTCACTCCCAGGACGTCAAAGCGGTGATTCAACGCATCGATGGCGACACGGGTTCTCTGTATGGGCAGTGGACGGGACAGGCTTACAGAATCAGCCACTTTACTGCTGCTGGCCCAGCGCTTTACACCCTGACTCCACAGGCTGATGGAACTCTGCTGGTTTCGAACCTGCTGCGTGCGGACGTGAACGAACAGCAAAATCTAGTTGCGCGACGGCCTGCGCAGGCGCGTGCAGCGAAGCTTGTGGGGCCTACCGATCCTACGCAGCAGACTACTGTCAAAGACCCCTCTGCACGATTCAAGTTCAGCTTCCCTGACCTCAATGGCAAGTTGGTTTCGAACACAGATCCGCAGTTTGACGGCAAGGTGATTATCGTCGCAATTGGTGGGTCGTGGTGCCCTAATTGCCATGATGAGGCGCCATTTCTGGAGAGCCTTTATAAGCAGTTTCATGGCCGTGGATTGGAGATTGTGAACCTGTCGTTTGAAGAGGCGGACCAGTTGAAAGACCCAACCAGGTTGCGGGCTTTCATTGCGCGATATGGGCTTACTTACACCGTTCTCGTGGCGGGCGAGACGGAGCAGTTGAATGAGAAGGTGCCGCAGGCGGTCAATTTGAATTGCTGGCCTACTTCTTTCTTTTTAGGGCGGGACGGGCGGGTGCGGGAGGTGCCATGCCGGGTTTGCCGGGCCGGCCAATCCTCCGGCCCATGAGGCCCTGACACGGGAGGTCACCGCGCTGGTCGAGCAGCTGCTTGCGGAGCCGGTACCGAGTCAGACGGCTTCGCGGTAGGTGTCCCTTTCAGAAAAAAATTGGCCCCGGAGGTCTCCGGGGCTTTTTGTCATTTTGCTGGGTTTTTGAGGGGTGTTTTGGAAAAAGTGGGTGGTTGAAGGTGGTTTTTTGATGGTAAGAACGTGGTGGATTGCGTGGTAAATGTGGTCAGAAAAGTGTCTTTGCGCGGGCGCTAAGAATTTGCCACTTTTCTCACACTTATTTTTTGTGCCTTCCCAAAATGGGACGCTGACGGAGGCAGAAAAGCAGATTTCTCCGCTGCGCTGCTCACAAAAGCGTGAGCAGCTCCGGTCGAAATGACGATTCACAGGCGGAGACACTAGTTCTTGAAGAAGTTTTTGGCGAGGAAAATGACGTTGGCGGGGCGCTCGGCGAGGCGGCGCATGAAGTAGGGGTACCACTCCGGGCCGAAGGGAATGTAGACGCGGACTCCGTAGCCCTCGGCGACGAGACGGCGCTGGAGATCGCGGCGGACGCCGTAGAGCATCTGAAATTCGAAGGCGCGTTTGTCGATTTTGTTGTCGTTGACGAACCCGCGCATCTGTTCGACGATGGCTTCATCGTGGGTGGCGATGCCGCAGAAGACCCCTTTGCCCGTGTGCGGATGGCAATAGGTGACCATGCGCTTCATCAGGTTGACGTAGTTGGCGTCTACGTCCGCCTTTGCAGGAAAAGCGACGTCGGGGCCTTCCTTGTAGGCACCCTTGCAGAGGCGGATGCGAATTCCCTGCTCCAGCAGACGGTCGGTGTCGGTGTCGGTGCGGAAGAGGTAGGCCTGAAGGACCGTGCCGACGCTGCCGGGAAACTTTGCGGACAGGTGCTCGGTCATGGCGATGGTGGCCTCGGTATAGGGCGAGCCCTCCATGTCGATGCGCACGAAGGAGTTTGCGGCGGCGGCGTGTTCGACCATCTCACCGACGATGCGCTCGGCGAAGGCAGGGTCGAAGTCCATGCCGACCTGCGAGAGTTTGACGCTGACGTTGGCGTTGAGCTTACGCGCCTGGATCGCGTCGAGGAGCTGGTGGTAGATATCGGCGGAATTTTGCGCCTCCGCCTCGGTGGTTACGCTCTCGCCGAGCGAGTCGAGGGTGGCGGCGATGCCTTCCTGATTGACGCGCTGGCACACCGCAATTACATCGTCGACCGACATGCCGGCGACGAAGCGTCCCGACATCTTTCGTCCCATCGCAGAGCGTTCCGAGAAGGACCGCAGACTTCTATTTTGAGAAAGAGCAATAAATAACGATCGCAGCAAACGCTATACCCCTGACACCGCCTGGATGGCGCACAGTAAGTATTGTTTCATGCAAAGTGCACGAAGGGCGAGGGGACTCTTCCAAAGGAAGCGGGCCCGTTTCCGTATTGCCGACGATCCATCACGAAAATTTGAATCATTGGTCCTCAATGAGTGAATCGGCCGGTTATCAATGAAGACCAGACTTTTCGGGAAAATTGTGGACACAGAAACACTCGTGGCTGAAGTAAGTGCGGAACTAGAAGTCGATTCGGCCCTGAAATGCGATGCTGCGCGGAGAGCTATTCCCCCCGAGGCCAACGCCGAGCAGCCCTGTAGGTGGGGAGATCGTGCTGGAGATTGCACCGAAGCCTGTCTGGGTCGCGGGTTTGCCTGGTGTTCCCGCCTGGTTGGAGGGCAACGCTAGATTGGGGTGATTGAAGACGTTGAAGAACTGGGTGTCGAAGCGGAAGGTAACGTGTTCGGTGATCGGAATCTTCTTGGTCAGGTAGAGCTGCGAGTAAGTGAAGTGGGGGCCGCGAAACTGATTGCGCCCTGAGTTGCCGAACTGGCAGTTTGCTGCTGAGTCACCACCCGCGCAGGCCCCGGTGGCTGGATCGACAACGGAGGCGAAGGCGTCTGGGTTCAGCCACTGTCTTGTGCCTGTCTGCGTCACTTCGGCGACGGGGGTCTTGCGGTAGAGAGGTACGCCGAGAACACGGTCCGCATACTGCGGTCCGCTGCCCTGGAAGATACCTTTGTTGTTCGCGGTATAGGGCGCACTGAGGACGCTGAATGGAACGCCGCTGTGAAGAATTGCAGTTTGCGCGACCTGCCAGCCTCCCAGAGTGCTGCTAAGGGCCTTGTGGGTGGAGTGAAACGGAACTTCGTAGACACCAAACGCGGAGAGGTTATTCCGAATGTCATAGTCGCAGTTGCCGTACTCGCGGCGGAGGTCGCCCGGCAAGGGAGAGATGATGCCGAGGCTGGAGAAGGGGAGAAGGCCGCCGTTCGAGATCTCATCGAGACAGTGGCTGTAGGTATAGTTGCCGTGGAGCGTAAGCCCGGCAAATTGCTTGATGACGCTGGTCTGAAGACCGGTATAGTTGCTGCCTGCGCCGGTAGTGAACTCGTTGACGTTGCCGAAGCGTGGGTCGAGAGGCTTGTTGTAGGCGAACGGCGCAAAGCAGCCATCGCAGACGTTCTGATAGCCGTTGAGCTGTACCTGGTAGGGTTCGTGGACAGCGCGGGTACCAACATAGTCGACGCGGAGGGAGCCGTTGGCACCCAGCTCTCGCTCGACGCCGAGGCTCCACTGCAGGAAGTACGGCGTCTTCAGTTTCCCGGTTGGGAAGGTGTTCAGGTTGACGGCCAGGGGGCAGGTTGGCGCTTCCGGGGCCACTCCCGCACAAGGATTGCCGTTGGCCTGGAAGGTGCTCTGAAACGATTGATTTGCCAGAGCGGTCGCATCGACGGCGCTGTCCGGCACTCCTGGCGCAATGCCGATCCCGCCGACCTGACCATTGATTCCGCCTACGAAGACAGGTGCGTACGGAGGATTCATCGCTCCGAAATCAGCCACCTGTGCGGGGACGATGTCGTTGAAGACACCTCCACCTGCATGCAGCGCGAGCTCTTCTGAGAGCTTGTAGGCGATCGAAGCGCGAGGCTGCCAACTGATGAGGGGAGTGTCCGGAAAGAGATTCCGCACATTTGTCAGAATCGCCTGACTGAGAGGCTGCGTACCCTCGTGCGCCATATCGAGAAACGAACCTGCAGGTCGTGCAAACTGACCGTGCTGATTGAAAAAATTTGTATTCCAGGTCGCCCGCAGGCCAGCGATCAGCGTCAGCTTCTGGCTGACTCGGAAGGTGTCCATCGCATACATGTCGAGGTTGCCGTTGGCGATGCGTTCTTTTTGTGTGACCGGAAAGGCCCGCGTTACCGTCGATGCGGCCCCGTAGGTGAACTGCGCGAGGTCGTTGTAGATGACGGTTGGGACGACGCCCTCTCCCAAGTCGTAGTCGCTTAAATCGAGCCGGCGGGTGTTGACGCCGAACTTCATGTTGTGGCGTCCGCGCGTCCAGATCAGATTGTCGTTGATCTGCCACTGCGTTACCTTACGGCCCTGCGTGTAGGTCTGGTCGTTGCCCCCTACTGTGGTGAAAGGAGCGTTCGAACTACCTCCGGCAAGCACGATCGGGAAGGTTTGCAGCACCTGGGGGTAGTTATTGGGAAGAAAGAGGCTGGAATACCAGCTCACTCCGGGGTTGAACTGGTTCACGAGATTCGGCGTGAAGAGGTGCGTGTAACCGACGACGACGGTCCGCTGCGGCTGGGGCGAATACGCGTTGAAGATCGCATTGATCGGGTCGGTGTAGGCGGCCTGCAGACCGGTGTCCTGCTGATACTTGTACCAGACGCTGTTCTTCGCGTTGATCGTGTGGTCGATCTTTAGGACGATCAGGTTTTCTTTGTCGCTGTTGTTGAGCGATTGGGTGCGAATGTTAGCACAGCCGCTACCGTTGAACAGGTTCGACGCGGTTTGTCTGCCCGGAAGCAACGCGCCATTGGCATCGAGCGGGCAGGAGAGAACGGGTGTGGGCGTTCCGGCCGTGTTGCTGTAAAGACCGAACATGTTGCGGTAGAAGCCTACCTGCGCCGCCTGGGCGGGCAGTGTGGTCCCATTCACGGGGTCGGTACCACCCAGCGGGAGCTGTTGGAGGACGTACTGTTGATAGGCGGACGAGGGGACCGTGCTACGCGCGACAATGGGGAGGGCGATGCGGATTCCCTCGTAGTGTGCGAAGAAAAATAGCTTGTTTCGGACGATGGGGCCGCCCACGCTTACGCCAAATTGATTCACCGTCGAGCGGGGCTTCGCGGCGATGTTTCCCGGAGTGTCATTCGCGTGGAGGAAGTAGTCGGTGGCGTTGAACAGTGAGCCGTTCCATATCTCATATACATCGCCGTGGAACTGATTTGTACCGGACTTGGTGAAGTAGTCGATCTGCGACGCGCCGTAACGACCCTGATCGACCGCATAGGAGTTCGTATTGACGGTCGTCTCCTGGAGCGCGTCGAGGCCGATGACTAGGTTGGTCGAGAGGCCGATGTTGAGGCCCAGGAACGGGTCGTTGGCATCGAACCCGTCCACGATGTAACCGTTCGAGGTCGCCGGCAGCCCGTTGAATTCGACGTTGCCATAGCCTCCTGCGGCCTTCGCGTCGTTCGACGAACCGGCCGTATTCATCAACGCACCCTGAGCAAACTGGGCGACGTAGGTGAGGTCCTGGCCCGGGTTTGGCAGATTGGCGATGGTCTTTGCATTGAGCGTGGTGGAGGTGTTCGGGTTCTCAAGGTCCGATCTGTGCAGTTGGCGCATTGACCTCGACCGTCTGACTGTTTCCCGCGGGTGCGAGGGTGAAATTTGCCGTCGCGGTTTGGCCTACGGCAACGACGATG
Source organism: uncultured Acidobacteriaceae bacterium (assembly GCA_963774835.1). Taxonomy (GTDB): domain Bacteria; phylum Acidobacteriota; class Terriglobia; order Terriglobales; family Acidobacteriaceae; genus Edaphobacter. The sequence goes on along the minus strand of CAVZGS010000004.1, from coordinate 369,177 downwards.
AATGGGGAACGCTGGATCGCGAAGCCAGGGGCCTTCACATCGATCTGGTAGGTCCCGGGATTCAACTGCGCGAAGAGAAATCGGCCATTGCTGTCAGTCTGGCCGGTACGGACCGCCCCAGTGTTTACGTCCCTTGCGGTTACGGTCGATCCAGCGACCACGGCGTGTGAGACGTCCGTGACCACTCCTGTCAAGGCGCTGGAGGTGCCGCTTTGGCCGAGCGCAAGATAAGCACCTGCCAACTGGCAGAGAACAAGGACGAGCGCCCGGAAGGACCCTCGCATGTATAAGCTATTTCTAAATGAATAATTAGTCATAGCTAAATACTTCATGTAGGTTACGCTAATATGAGATTGGAGGAATGGCAAGCGGCTAATTCCTGAATCGAAGCGGTGGGGCCCTGCCGCTGCCGTAAATTCCGGCCGCTCTCTACCGAACCCACCCCTCAACGTCCCGAAGATTGGCAAAACGGATGTTAGCCGCTTTGCCAATCTCGGTTGACGCTAAGTCGCTGAGTCACTCACTGACCGCTTTTATTCGACGGCATGGCGGGTGAGGAGTTCAGACAGATGGTCACGGTCAATCTGGCGGGGCTTCATTCCGAGACCAAGTCCAGAGCCGTCGGATGCTTCGGTTGATATAGACCGACCTCGCCTCCACCGGGGAGCCGCATCTTCGTGATGGAGCCCCATCGTGCCTCATGCACTTCGGAGCACACAACGTGCTTCTTTGCCAGGGAGGCCATCTCGGCCCTGAGGTCTTCGCACATGAGATAGAGCTCGTGGGCGACAACATTTTCATCGGACGGGTGGAATGCGGCCTCTGCCGGCGGGAGGGCAAAGATCAGCCAACCATGACCGGCATCGACAGACCGAAAGCCGAGGACGTCACGGAAGAAGGCACGGTCCGCCTCGGCGTCTTTGCTGTAAATGATTACATGAGCGCCAGAGATCATTTGCGCCTCCTTGCTCGCGGCTGCAGATTGCGTGTAGCGGAGTCTTCGTGCCGGTGGGGTCGAGGGACGTCAGTTGCGGCGCGGGACGTTCTTCGACGCTGGCTTCGCCGGACCGCTCGTGTCTGCCAGCGCAATGTCGATCGTCTGGTAAAGCTGGTTGATGTCGACGACCTGGTCCAGCCCTTCTGAGTGACGACCAAGATACACGGAGTGTGCCGGACACCGATGCGATCGCCAAGGGCGCGGTCCGCCTTTACCTCCTGGGTGCAGTGGCCGCTCGAGTCCATGACGAAGGGCATCTTCTGGTTATGGGACTGGAACCACCTTTGGCTGAAGCTGCCAAGGTCTTCACGGTTGGCGATGCGATTTTGATTGGCGAAGACGTCCCGGCGATAGTCATCGGCGATCTTTGGCGAGACGGTGTCCTGCAGGTAGCGCGCTGTGACTGCAGCGTCGAAGGCCCAGATGTGGATCTCGGTAAGGGGGTAGTCGTGACGGATGAACGGAAGCTTGTAGTGGTCGACCGCAGCGTGGACGATCGGCGAGACATGGGCGCAGAGAGGGCACTCCATGTCTTCAAACTCGAAGATGGCGACCCTTGCTCCTGGGGGCGGCTTCAGCGGTGAAGTGTCTTTGAATTTGTCCCCGGAGTTTGGAGGAACCGACGACTGAGCTATCGCAGGCAGACCTGCAGCCACGAGAAGGACAGCCGTTAGAAGACGCTTCATATGGACTGGCACCTCGTTCGGGGTGAGTGCGTGTTACCGGGCCTCGGCGCGGACACTCGACGGCTTTGGCCTTTTCCACTGGCGGAGTCACCATGGTGCTGGTGTCCTTCATGGCGGCGATGGCTTCGTCGTAGCGGCCGCGCACGGAGTTCGATCGGATGCGCGCCATGTCCTCGAGCATCTTCATGCCGTCTTTCAGGTAGCTCATGCGGCTGCGCTCGTCGTGGCCCCAGGTGACGGGGACCTCGCGAACGACGTACTTCAGCTTGCGGGCTATGAAGAGAATTTCGGGGTCGAAGCCCCAGCGCTCGATGGTCTGCAGACGAAAGATTATCTGCGCGGCAGAGCGTTTGAAGGCCTTGAAGCCGCACTGAGTGTCTTTGTACGGGAGGCCCATGATAGTGCGGGTGACCCAGTTGAAGCATCGTCCGAAGAACTGACGGTAGAGCGGCTGATGGATGGTTTGCCGCGTGCCGGTCCATCCAACGCGACCCGATGGCCACATCTGCACCGTCTGCAAGCGCATCGAGGAGGCGCTGGGCCTCTTCCATGGGCGCGGAGAGGTCTGCATCGGTGAACATGACGATGTCGCCGGCGGCCTGAAGCAGACCGTTGCGCACCGAGTAGCCCTTGCCCTTGTTGCCAGGGTTCTGCACCAGATGCAGGCGCGGATGTTCGACCATCCAACGCTGGACGATCGCTGCGGTGTCGTCCTTCGAGCCGTCATCGACGACGAGGACCTCGGCGTCCCAGCCTTGTTCCGCGATGCATGAAAGCACACGATCCAAGGCATGCTCGATGCGAGCGCTTTCGTTGTATGCGGGAATCACGATGCTCAACTGCGGATGTGACATGGCGGAAGACGGACCCGTTCTTTCAAGACTACAAAATGCGTGGATGCACGAGGGAGGATGTCAACGTCCATCATACTGCAACTATTTGACGAACGGAACCGTCTTTTAGTCTCTATTTTTTGCTGTCTGGCGTGAGAATTCGACCTCTTTTCCGCGATTCAAAGCGCGTCCACGCCCGCTCCGAAGTAACCGGCCCCTGCTAAACTCCACTACATGCCGGAAGACTATGTAACACCGCCGCCGCCACCACCGCCCAGACCGCCTGCGATGCCGTATGGGCAGGTGCCACCGTACCCTTCGCCCTATGGGTATCCGCCCGGCTACGGCGTGACGCCGCCACGCCGATCGCCGTGGTTTTACATCGGCATCATCGCGGGCTCGCTGGCGGCTGTGTTCCTGCTGGTTTCGCTGATGGTGTGGGCGACGATACGCTCGACCGGCAATGCCGACTCCACAGGTTTCGGCCTGAACCCGAGCAGCATAGGGGTGATCGACGTCTCGGGCGTGATCCTCTCGGCGGACACGGTCGACACGCAGCTGCGCAAGTTCGGCGACGACTCTTCGGTGAAGGCGATCATTCTGCACATCAACTCGCCCGGCGGCGGCGCGGCGGCCTCGCAGGAGATCTACCACGAGGTGCTTCGGGTGCGGCAGGAGAAGCACAAGAAGGTGATCGCGTCGATCGAGTCGGTGGGCGCTTCGGGCGCGTACTACATCGCCAGCGCTTGCGACAAGATCTATGCGAACGACGCGTCTGTTGTGGGCTCGATCGGCGTAATCATGGAGTGGACCAACTACGGCGATCTGCTCAGGTGGGCCAAGCTGAAGAACGTCGTCATCCACGCCGGCGAGTTGAAGGACGCAGGCGACCCGAGCCGCGACCTTACGCCGAAGGAAGAGGCATATTTTCAGTCGCTGGTGGACAACATGTACACGCAGTTCGTGCACGACGTCGCCACGGGGCGTCACAGCTCGGACGAAAAGATCAAACCGCTCGCCACGGGTCAGGTTCTGGACCGGGTCAGCAGTCGCTGCCGCTGGGCTTGATCGACCAGGTCGGAGGCTTCCGGGTGGCGCTGATGGAGACTGCGAAGGACGCGGGAATCTCGGGTGAACCAAGGGTGGTACGTCCCCCAAAACTTAAAGCGCGGGCTGTTCTCCATACTCTCCGACGACAGCGAAGACCTGTTTCCCAACCCAAGCCAGTTGCTGAACCATGCGCCGGGTTTCTACTTCATGTGGAAGTAAGGCTCGGTGCTTCAGCATTTACCTTGTCTGACCACTGAGCGCCACCGAAAGGGCCCCGACAAAACGGGGCCTTTTTCCACTATCGGCACGACCCTTTGGCCCGGTCCTTGCATCTCAATGAACTAATGCTGATTCCTTTTTACTTTGGTTGCATTCGCTACCCAATTGGCCGTCATCCCGTCTACAATCAACAAGAACGGATCACTCAGCACGGCCTCAATAGCCCTCCCTCAGTACGAAAGGAACCCATACTATGACTAAAGCCGACCTCGTAGACCAAGTCACCGCCATTGGCGACCTCACCCGTCGCGACGGAGAGGTCATCGTCGATACCCTCTTCGACGCCGTCATCGGAGCCCTCAAGTCGGGGGACAAGATCGAAATTCGCGGCTTCGGCAGCTTCCGGACGCGGCAACGCAACGCCCGCACCGGCCGCAACCCGAAGACCGGGGCCAAGGTCGACGTTCCGGCCAAGCGTGTTCCCTTCTTCAAGCCGTCGAAGGAGCTGCGCGACTCGGTGAACCCGAATGGGGCGGCGAGTGCGAAGGCCGCGGCGAAGAAGGCCGACACCGACCACGTCGATCCACATCATCCGCCAGCTATGTAGTTGACGTTACAGACGACGGGGCGAGCAGATGCCTTCGCATCTGCTCGTTTTGCTTTGTCCGATGCGTTCCTCGCGAGAGTCCGTTTTGTATTCACTCGGTCATTCCCTCCAAAACGACGGGCGAGATGCGCTCGGTGCCGAACTCCCCCTCCCACCTTGCAATGACGACGCTGGCGAGGCAGTTGCCCACGACGTTGACCGTCGTGCGCGCCATGTCCGCCAGGGTGTCGATGCCGAGAATGACGAAGATCGGTTCCAGTGGGAGGTGGAAGGTCGCCGCTGTGGCCAGAAGGACGACCAGGGTCGCGCGAGGAACTCCGGCGATGCCTTTGCTGGTCAGCATCAGAGTCACCATCATCAACAGCTGCTGGCCAAGGGAGAGATGGATGCCCGCGGCCTGCGCGACGAAGATGCTGGCTACGGCAAGGTATACCGTTGAACCAGCGAGATTGAAGCTGTAGCCGGCGGGAATGACAAAGGCCACGATGCGCCGCGGCACTCCGAGCGCCTCCATCGACTCCATGGAGCGAGGAAGCGCGGCCTCACTGGTAGACGTTGCGAAGGCGATCGTCGCCGGCTCGGCAACTAACGCGAGAAAGCGCCGAATGGGCACGCGGAACAGTAGGGCCGCGGGCAGGAGGCCAAGCAGGCCAAATGCCACCAACGCCGCATACAACGTTAGTAACAGCTTGCCCAGGTTTACGAGCACTCCAAGACCCATCTGACCGACCGTAAAGGCCATGGCGGCGCCGACGCCCAGTGGAGCAAAGTACATGACGACATTCGTGAACTTGAACATCGCCTCGCTCAGGCTGTCGAAGAGGCGAAGGAGTGGTTCGCGCTTCTCCTGGCTAAGAGTGGCGAGCGCGATGCCAAAGATAACGGCAAAGACGGCGACCTGCAGGATCTGCCCCTCCGCCACTGATTTGGCAAGGTTCTCCGGGAACATGTGGAGAAGAAAATCCTGCCAGTGGGTCGGAGGCGGAGCTGTAAGTCCTTCCGATGCAGCCGTCGCGGCGGGCAAGGACAGCCCCACTCCGGCATGACTGAGATTGATGGCAACAAGTCCGATGACCAAGGCCATGGTCGTTACGACTTCGAAGTAGATGAGGCTCTTGATGCCCATGCGGCCGACGCTCTTCAGGTCGCCATGTCCGGCGATACCGGTGACGAGTGTGGCAAGAATCAGCGGAGCGACGATGGTTTTGATCAGCCGCAGGAAGATGTCGCTCAAGACACGAAGGCTGATCGCCACGGCCGGTGCGTCGAAGCCCAACTCCGCGCCCGCTACCATCGCAACGAATATCCATGGAGTGAGAGAGCGGCGGCGGAACGCGAAGACGGTCAACAGCAAGATCGCAGCGCAACGAAGAGCGACGCCCATGTGATGGCGGGGTGGCCCCTGGCTCGCGCCCAACGTTATTCCGACAGCGAATAAAACCGCAGGTGCAAGCAACAATATCCGTTCCGATTTCGTCTTAAGCATCAAGTGCGAAGGATATCAGTCTTCAATGCGAACTATTTTGCGGCCAGCTAAATCCCCGCACTGGTAGCATATTTAACATGGCACGACACGCTTCGTTTCGCTTGTTTTTCTGCGCCATCACTGCCTGTTCTCTGGTTGCACAGGTGGCCGCACAGACCAGTCCCACCATCGCCACAGGCGTGCCCGGGTATGATGCTCTCGCGCAGTCGCCCGGCCCCATTTTGAGCCCTCTCGTTCAACCAACGCTAAGCGAAGGTGCTCTTCTTCTTATCGAGTTGGAAGTACGCTTTGCGAAGTCCGTCGCGGCGGGTGGAGGCAAGGCCTTCGGGACATGGTTCGCGGACGACGCCGTCACCCTGAACAACGGCAAGCCGGCAGTCCTTGGCCGAAGCGCCATTGCCGCACAGGCCCAGTGGGACCCGAAGACCTACCAGCTAACCTGGACGCCGCAGGGAGCGCAAATGGGGCCTTCCAACGATATGGGCTTTACCTGGGGGCGTTATGAGGGCCACTCGAAAGATAAGAACGGTGAGCCAGTCGTAATCTCGGGCCGTTACTTTACGGTATGGAAGAAATTGCCCGGTGGCGAGTGGAAGGTCGCCCTCGATGCGAGCGCCGATGAACCACCGGCAGCGGGCGAATGCTGTGTTCTGCCAAAGCCGTAAACCATTGCTGCAACAAAAGTAGGAGTGCGCAAAGATTTGCATATCACCTACGATTGAACAACTCGAATGAATGCACTCCTGGTCAAAGACGAAGCTCTGCGGATCGAAGCCCTCAATCAATACGAGGTGCTCAACTCTGCGCCTGATCCCGTCCTTGACGACCTGACGCAACTGGCGGCGCAGATCTGCGAAACTGCCGTCGCCGCGGTCTCCTTTATCGGCTCTGACCGCATCTGGATACGGTCGCGTTTCGGAATGGAATCGCTTGAGCTTTCCCTCGGCAGCCTGCCCTGCGAGACCACCATCCTGGGCGACACCGTCTACGAGATCCCCGACACGCGCAACGATCCCGACTACGCTCCCGACGGCATCCTTCTCGAGGGTCGCGCTTACCGCTTCTACGCCGGCGCTCCGCTGACCACTCCCGGCGGCGTCAACATCGGAGCATTGTTTGTCCTCGATCGGCCCGCCCGCGTGCTGACCCCGGCCCAGACTTCAGCGCTCGGCGTCCTCGGCCGCCAGGTCATCAACCGCCTTGAACTCAACGGCCGCATCCACCAGATGGACCGGTGCCGCCCGCTCGCGCCAAAGGGTCGAGTCGGCCCTCACTGTTGAACGCAACTTCGTCTCGACGGTCCTCGACACTGTGGGCGCGCTGGTCGCTGTCTTCGATCCCGCCGGCCGCATTGTTCGGTTCAATCGCGCCTGCGAGACTACCTCCGGCTACGACTTTGCCACCCTCGTCGGGCGCTACGCGTGGGACAAACTTATTCCACGCCCAGAGATCCCCGAGGCCATCGAAACCTTCGAGCGTCTCCGTTCCGGACAATTCCCCGCGGCCTTCGAAAACCAGTGGCTCAACCGCGACGGCAGCCTGCGCCGGATCTCCTGGACCGCCACGGCGCTCGCCGACTCGCAGGGCCAGATCGCCTTCATCATTGCGACCGGCATCGACGTCACCACGCAACGCGCCGCCGAGGCCACGCTCCGCGAGAGCGAGGCGCGCTACCGTCAGCTTATCGAAGGCTCCCTCGGTATGGTCTGCACGCACGACCTTCGTGGCAATCTACTGACGATCAACACGCACGGTGCGGAGACGATCGGGCGGACGATCGAGGAGATGATTGGACACAATCTTGTCGAGTTCATCGCGCCCGAGAAGCAGGCCGCGCTGCCTGGCTATCTCAAGAAGATCGGTGATACCGGCGAGGCGCAGGGGATGCTCCATCTGTCGCACGCGGACGGCGAGGTCCGTGCCGTCGCGTACAGGAACAAACTCATCGTCGTTCCCGGCCGCGCTCCGTATGTACTTGGCTTTGGCGTCGACATCAGCGAGCAGGTCCGGGCAGAAGGGCGCCTCCGGACGCTTACGCGCCAGTCGGACTCCATCCTCGCGTCAGTTGGCGACGGCATATATGGTATCGATCTCGATGGCAAGGTCACCTTTGTGAATGCAGCCGCTACACAGATGCTCGGCTACAAGCAGGACGAGATGCTTGGCCACGTCATGCATAGCCTGATCCACCACACGCGCGCAGACGGCACACCGTATGACTCGGCCGATTCGCCCATTCGCAAGAGCCTCACCAACTTCGACACGGTCCGCGTCTCCAACGAAATCTTCTGGCGCAAGGACGGCACGAGCTTCCCTGTTGAATACGTCGCCCGTCCGCAGATCGACTCGCAGTCCTCCGACTCCGAAGGCCTCAAGCCGCTGGGTGTCGTCGTTGCGTTCACCGACACGACCGAACGCCGCGCGCTCGACCGCATGAAGGACGAGTTCATCTCCACCGTCTCGCATGAGCTGCGCACCCCGCTAACCTCGCTGCGCGGAGCGCTTGGTTTGCTCGCTGGTGGCGCGCTGGCGAACCGTCCTGAGAAGACGCAGCAGATGCTCGAGATCGCGATCAGCAACTCCGACCGGCTGGTGCGTCTGGTTAACGACATCCTCGACCTCGAGCGCATCAGCAGCGGCAAGGCGGAGCTGCACTCGACCATGTGCAGCGCCGAAGACCTGTTGCGCCGTGCCGCCGGCGTGCAGCAGAACCGCACACCACGACCGAACATCCGCATCTTCTTCGCTGCGCACGGCGTCAGCGTGTGGGCGGACGCAGACCGCATTCTGCAGACGCTGAACAACCTGCTCTCAAACGCGATCAAGTTTTCACCGGCCGGCAGTGAGATCCACCTGACCGCGCGCAATCTGGACGATAGCGAAGCCATCATCGAGGTTCGCGACCAGGGACGGGGCATCCCCGCAGATAAGCTGGAGCACATCTTCGACCGCTTCCAGCAGGGGGACGCCTCGGACTCGCGCGACATGGGTGGCACTGGCCTCGGCCTCGCGATCTGTCGCAGCATCATCAATCAACACGGCGGCCGGATCTGGGCCACCAGCGTTGAAGGCCAGGGCACCACGATCCATTTCACTCTGCCCACCAAGCCCATTACGAACCTGCGCTAGCGCGCTACTCGTCACCCTCTCGGAGTTTGGCAATCACTGTGAAGTCCTCAAGCGTCGTGGTGTCGCCCTTCACTTCGCCTGTTGTGGCCAGTTCACGCAGGAGACGACGCATGATCTTGCCGCTTCGGGTCTTGGGCAGGGCTTGAGCAAACGTGAGGTCATCGGGACGGGCCAGAGCGCCAATCTCCTTCGCGACCCACTGACGTAGCTCCTGCCGCAGCTCTTCGCTGGGCTCGTGGCCGCCTTCGAGCGTGACAAAGACCGCGATCGCTTGCCCCTTCATCTCATGAGGACGGCCTACCGCTGCCGCTTCGGCGACCTTCGGATGGGCCACCAGCGCAGACTCTACCTCCATCGTTCCTAACCGGTGGCCGCTGACGTTGATCACATCGTCGACGCGCCCCATCAGCCAGAAGTATCCATCTTTATCGCGCCGGGCACCGTCGCCGGTGAAGTAACTGCCGGGGACCTCGCTCCAGTAGGCCTGCTCGTAACGGGTTTGGTCGCCATAGATCGTCCGCGCCATCGAAGGCCAAGGCTTCCGCACGACCAGCAGCCCGCCTTGTCCATCAGGTACAGGCTCGCCTTCTCTTGTAACCACTTCAGGCACAATTCCAAAGAAAGGTTTTGTCGCGGACCCTGGCTTCGTCGCAACTGCACCCGGTATCGGTGAGATCATGATTGCGCCCGTCTCCGTCTGCCAGTATGTGTCGACGATCGGGCAGCGTTCTTTACCGATCATGCGGTGATACCACATCCACGACTCAGGGTTGATCGGCTCGCCTACCGTGCCCAGCAGACGCAGCGAGGCCAGCGAATGCTTCTCGACCCACGAATCACCCCACTTCGTAAACGCGCGAATTGCCGTCGGCGCGGTGTAAAAAATCGTTACCTTGTGAGTGTCGATGATCTTCCAGAAACGATCGTTCTCGGGCCAGTTCGGTGCGCCCTCATACATCATCACTGTCGCGCCGTTTTGCAGCGGCCCGTAGACGACGTAACTATGCCCGGTCACCCAGCCAACATCTGCCGTACACCAATAGACGTCGTCGTCGCGCAGATCGAAGACATACTTGGTCGTCAGATACGTCTGCACTGAGTAGCCGCCGGTCGTATGCACCAGTCCCTTCGGTTTGCCCGTTGTGCCTGAGGTGTAGAGCAGATAGAGCGGGTCTTCGGCGTCCATCCACTCGGCGTCGCACTTCGCGTCAGCCTTTTCCACCGCCTCGTGCCACCACAGATCGCGCCCCGCTTGCATGGTCACTGGCGAACCCGAGCGACGAAACACCACGACCTTTTTGACCGTAGGACACTTGACCAAAGCCTCGTCGACGATCGCCTTCAGTTGCACCTCGGTACCGCGGCGATAGCTCGTATCCTGGGTGATCACCGCGACGCAGCTTGAATCGTTCACGCGGTCGGAGATTGCTTGTGCGGCAAATCCGCCGAAGATCACCGAGTGCACCGCGCCAATTCGCGCGCAGGCCAACATCGCAATCGCCAGCTCCGGAGACATACCCATGTAGATGGCGACACGGTCGCCGCGCTTGATCCCGAGGCGCTTCAATACGTTGGCAAAACGCTGCACTTGTTCGTGGAGTTCGCTATAGGTCAGCCTGCGGCACCTCGCCGGGCTCACCTTCCCACAACAGAGCGACCTTATCTTTGCGAGCGCCGAGCGCATGACGGTCCACACAGTTGTGCGACAAGTTTAATTTTCCGTGAATAAACCACTTTGAATGCGCTGCTTCCCCCTGGAGCACTTTGGTCCACGGCGCGAACCAATCAAGCTCCTTCGCGGCCTCCCCCCAGAACTCCTCCGGCTGCTCGATGCTGCGCTGGTACATCGCCTCATACTCTGCAAGGCCCTCTATATGGGCCTTTGCGGCAAACTCTCGCGGCGGAGCGAACACCCGGTTCTCCCGCAGGCTAGAATCCAGGTTCGTATTTCCTTCGACCGTAGACACGCACTAACCTCCGTCCTTCAGCTTCAGTAAACGAAGGTACCTTACACAACTCGCCCCGGCAACCATACCGGCGACGCTTTAGGTGACGCTTTTCCGAGGCGAATCATGTATCTTGGGTCGCGCATCTAGATATCTGGTTTCGGTTTGCTCCTGCCAAGCGCTCCTACGCCGGCTCAGGACGCAAAAATCTTCAGAGGTTTTCGAAATATGGCCCTGGCTTTTCTCGATCGTGACCGCTCCATCGCCCCTGCAGGATACAGCCGCTGGCTGGTTCCACCCGCTGCCCTCGCCATCCATCTTTCGATTGGCCAGGTCTACGCCTTCTCGGTCTTCAAAAACCCTCTGCTGGCCCTTCACGGCGCCGACGGCTCTGTGTGGAACTTGAAAGAGGTCGGCTACATCTTCTCGATCGCTATTGCTTTTCTCGGCATCTCGGCTGCGCTCTTCGGGGCCTGGCTTGAGCGATCCGGTCCGCGACGCGCGATGTTCTACGCGGCCGTCTGCTTTGGTCTGGGCTTCATCATCGCCTCGTTTGGAGCCAGCGCCCATCAGCTTTGGCTCATCTATCTGGGCTACGGAGTGATCGGCGGCATCGGCCTCGGGCTGGGCTATATCTCGCCGGTCTCTACGCTTATCAAATGGTTCCCGGACCGCCCGGGCCTCGCCACCGGCCTCGCCATCATGGGATTTGGAGGAGGCGCGATGATCGGCGGGCCCCTCGCCAACAATCTGATGGCCCACTTCAAGGCCGCGGGCGATCCCTCGATCCCTTACACCATGATCACGATGGGCGTCCTCTACTTCATCTTCATGATGTTCGGCGTCTTCACCATCCGCGTTCCGCCAGATGGCTGGAAGCCTGCGGGCTGGGTGCCATCGACGAAGCACTCTGCGCTGATCTCGAACCACAACGTCGCCGTCCATGAGGCGTGGAAGACTCCGCAGTTCTGGCTCCTCTGGGTCATGCTCTTCGTCAACGTGACGGCAGGCATCGGCATCCTCGAGCAGGCGGCGCCGATGATTCAGGACCTCTTCAAAGGCAGCGTCGGCCCGGTGGCCGCAGTTGGCTTCGTCGGCCTGCTGAGCATCTTCAACATGGCGGGCCGCTTCTTCTGGGCCTCGACCTCGGACTTTATCGGGCGCAAGGCCACGTACTTCGCCTTCTTCACGATCGGCGCCGTCCTGTACTTTGTGCTTCCGCTCACTCGTCAGGACAGGCTGAACTCGGTCCCGCTCTTCGTCGCGATCGCCGCCGTGGTCATCTCCATGTACGGTGGAGGCTTCGCCACCATTCCCGCATATCTGAAGGACCTCTTTGGCGGCTACAACGTCTCAGCCATTCACGGCCGCCTGCTGACGGCCTGGTCGATGGCGGGAATCATCGGCCCGCTTATCGTCAATGGCATTCTCGATCATTATGTCGAGAACCACATGCCCAAGCAGGACGCCTATCCGCTGATCCTGCACATCATGTGCGGCCTGCTGGTCGTCGGTTTCCTGGCCAATTTGAAGGTGCGCGCGGTCAATGAAAAATATTGGGTCAAGGACAAGAACATCGTCGTGCCCGTTGGCGTCGCCCACTAATCCAACCCGGCGGAGTGACCAGACCTCCGCCCATATCCGCACTCAGGAGTGGTTCTTATGGCCCAACTCGATCCTGTCAAAAAATCTTCGCCGCTACTCATCGCCACCGCGTGGATCATTGTCATCGTTCCAACAGCATGGGGACTTAACTACACCGTGCGGAACGCCATGAAGTTGTTCACTGCGTCCACCCCCGCGACCGCTGCTCCGGCAAAATAGTTCAAGCCTTTACGGCCTAACACCGATGCCACCGATTTGTTCCTGATCGGTGGCATCGGTGTGAATCGGTGTTAGGTTTTCACTGCAACAATGCCAGTGCCGCGTCTGTCATGGCCGTAACGCCTGTCCGCAGCGTCGGCTCTGGAAGTGGAGCGAAGAACGGCGAGTGCGGCGAGGGCAGCGCTACTCCTGTGCGCTCGCTCTCAGCCACCTTCGCCGGGTCGTAGGCGCCTAACCAGAAGATCACCGCTGGAATCTTGTGGTCGAGGCTGAAGATCCCGAAGTCCTCGCTGCCCATGATGGGCTTCCTTTCGATCACGTTCTGCGCACCCAGCTTCGCCACGAAGATCTTCTGCAGCCTCGCCGCGAGCGCAGGATCGTTGACTGTCGCCGGGGTCGACTCATCGCCCAGCACGGTCACAATCGGCATCCGGTCCGCGGGAACACCCGCTGCGATTGCGACTCCTTTGGCGGTTCGTTTTACGCCCTCGATGATCGTCTGCCGCACCTCTTCGCTGTAGCAGCGGGTCGTCAGCTCCATCTTTACCTCATCGGGAATGATGTTGCGCTTCGTGCCGCCGAGGATATGGCCCACGGTGACGACAGCGGGGTGCCGCGGAGGAGCCGAGCGGCTCACCACGGTCTGGAGCTCCACGATGAACTCGCCAGCCATCACGACGGGGTCTTTGCCCGCCTCCGGAGCTGCGCCGTGGCTACCAACACCGCGCATTACTACGTCGATCGAGGTCGAGCTCGCCAGTGCCGGTCCGAGACACGACTGACACCTTGCCTGCCGCAAAGTTCGCATCGTGGAGCGCGATAGCAAGGTCGGGCCTGCCGAAGCGCTCATAGAGATGGTCGGCCAGCATGGCCTTCGCACCGTCGATGGTCTCTTCGCTCGGCTGCCCGATCAGCATCAGGGTCCCATGCCACTGACTCTTCAGCGCAGCCATGTTGCGGGCCACACCGATCATTGTCGTGATGTGAATATCGTGCCCGCAGGCGTGCATCACACCAACGTCCTGTCCGGCGGGGTTCTTGGACCGCACTTTGCTGGCATACGGCAGGCCCGTGTCCTCGGTTACGGGCAGGGCATCGAGGTCCGTCCGAACCAGCAGCGTCGGCCCAGCTCCGTTCTTCAGGATTCCCACCACACCATAGGCCTGCGAGCCGTCTGGGTACTTGCCAACGCGCTCGGTCACCGTATACCCGGCCTTGCGCAGCTCCTCTGCAAACAGCGCCGACGTTTGCTCCTCGTGATGCGACAGCTCTGGGGCCGTATGGATGCCCTTGTAGGTCGTCAGCAGGCTGGGAAGCTGCTTGTCCACCAGTGCGGGGACCTCCTGTGCTATTGCCGTTGATGTTAACCCCGCGGCCACTACCGCAGTCATCCCACACGCTGCAATCCACTGCCAATTACGCATTGCTTTCTCCCGATTGTCGTTTGAACTGGTGTAATTGAACTGTACATGGTGTGCCGCTGTAGACTCCACTTATCGTGAGCTCTTACTGGCCAGGCATTATTGGTTTCTTCTTCGGCTTCGGCTTTGGCGTCGGTTGCGCGCTGGCCGTCATGTACTCCATCTATATGGGGGGCTACCGCGCAGCGCGTGCGCGACTCGCAGCTGCCCACGCCGCCAGAACGCTACGTAAAAGCCCTGGCGAAATCACGCCAGCGCTAGAAAGAGCGACTCGCCTCACCGTCACGGCAGCGACAGAACCAAACTTGCCAACAGTTTATCGAGTGGCAAGTTCGGCGCGCATGTCCCGGACCTCGCGAGTCAGCACCTGGATCGCATTCATCAGCTCGGCCCGCTGCGCATCGTCGCTCATCGACTTGATGCCCTCCATATAGAAGTTTCCATTCGGCTCGAGCACGCACTTCTCCACCTCTTCATACCTGTCGAAGCCCTGTTTATGGAGGACAGACCGCAGCTCCAACTCCGTTAGCGCCTCCTTCTTCGTCGCGTCCCAGTCGACCACTCCGTGCCGGATCAGAACGGTCGGAGGCAGCTCAAAGATGCTGTTCAGCCTCGGGGCGCGGAACAACAGCCGGGTCAGCAGCCAGTTGATGGCCAGCAGCGAAAACGCGCCGATCACACCACCCGACACCGAGTTGTCGTCGCCGATCATCGCGTTCTGGACTGTGTTTGAAAGGCTCAGCAACACCACGAGGTCGAATGGATTCAGCTGCGCCAGCTCTCGCTTCCCAAACAGCCGCAGGAAGCCGACGAGGAACAAATAGACGATCACCGGACGCAGAATCTTCTCCAGCACCGGCACGGGTAGGTGAAACATGCTCTCGATCAAAACGGTCTCCTTCTATATGTCCTGTGCATACCGCTGCTGGTGCCACTCCCAGGCGCTGGCGATGATCTGGTCCAGCTCGGCGAACCTCGGCTTCCATCCCAGCTCGATCTTGATCTTCTCCGAACTCGCCACGAGCACTGCCGGATCTCCCGGCCTTCGCTCACATTCCTCAATAACGATAGGCCTTCCCGTTACGCGGCGCACCGACTCGATGACCTCAAGCACGGTAAATCCCTGGCCGTTGCCGATGTTATAGATCAGCCGGCTCTTCGCCTCGCTCAGCGCGCCCAGCGCCAACAGGTGTGCCTCCGCAAGATCGCGCACGTGAATGTAGTCCCTGACACATGTCCCGTCCCTGGTCGGATAGTCCCGCCCAAAGACCTTGATGTTCATCCGACGTCCCAGCGCCACATCGAGAATCAATGGAACCAGGTGAGACTCCGGCTCATGGGCCTCGCCGTAGCCTTCGATCGCGCCCGCCACATTGAAATAGCGCAGGCTCGCATATTTGAGCCCGTGGCTATGGTTCATCCACCGGAGCATCTGTTCGACCAGCAGTTTGCTTTCGCCGTAGGGGTTGGTAGGCTGCAGCTTTGCGTCTTCAAGGATTGGAGTGGACTCGGGCTCGCCATAGCAGGCGGCGGTCGAGCTGAAGACCAGCCGGTCATGTCCGGTCGCCAGCATTGCTTCGAGCAGAGTCAGTGACGCTGCAGTGTTATTCCTGAAATAAACCTCCGGGTGCTTCATGCTCTCGCCGGCCTCGATCAGGGCCGCAAAATGCATCACTCCATCGAAGCGGCCCTGGCTGAGGGTCTTCTCCAGCAGAGCACGGTCTCCAACGTCCCCGTCGACAAAATCTGCGTTCGCGGCAATTGCTAACCGCTTGCTGTGGCAAAGGTTGTCGTAAACCGTCACGCCATGCCCTTTGGCCAGCAAAAGTCGCGTGAGCGTGCCCCCGATATAGCCCGCTCCGCCAGTTACTAGAATCTTCATGTGTTTCCTCATTCCCGTTGCTACTTGGATACCACAAAAGTACCAGTGTCAATCACTTACGCCTACGGCAATATACTTGCAGTAAGTGAAGAGCAGAGCACCGGCAACATGAACAGAACTAACTCCCCGATGCACGGAGCCTGCTACAACCTTTTCCTTCACGGCTTGCGTCTGTTTATCCGAGCCAGAACAACTCCGTCCATGTCTTTTCAGTCGTACTAGTTGTACTGAGTTAAGTAGGCAAGGTTCGAACAGATTTCGGCCATCCAGAGATGAAGCTGGAGTCGGTTCTTCCCGTATCCGTCGTCTTGGCAGGTTGTCAGCGCAGCTTTTTTTATCCCGCCTCTAGCATAGAGGCCCTCAAGGATTTTTATGGCAAAGGTAAAGCCGCTCATCAGTGACGATCCAAAACCACAGAGTATGCAGTTCGCACACTTCGGCGTACTCAACGACGGCAACCAGAGCAAGTCCTCGCTCTTTACGTCGATCGCGCTGAATGTCCTGCTCGCCTTCTGTGCGGTCGTCATCGGCGCCGCTGCGAAGAAAACGATCGACAACCGCCACAAGCTCACCGAACTGACCGAGCCGATTCCGATCAAGAAGGCCGAAGAGCCACCGCCGCCTAAGATCAAGATCAAATTGCCGCCGCCGCCACCCGTGGCGAAGATTGAGCCGCCCAAGATCAAGTTGCCCGAAGTAAAACTGCCGGACCCTCCAAAGATGCCAGAGGTCAAGATGACTCAGCCGGTGCCCGTGATTACTCCCGCGCCGCCAAAGCTGGTCCAGCCCCCGCCCGCCCCGAAGGTGGTCAGTCTCGCACAGGCGATGCCTGCCTCAGTGCCAAACAATTCTCCACACCCAACTGCCGTTGCCCTCGGCTCCACGACCAACCCCATCGCGGTTTCTAACAGGCCGTCCGCCACTACCATCAACCTTGGCAACAAGGGAATGTCGGGAATGCCGGCATCCAACAACGGTGCCGGGGCCCAGTCGACTGTTGTCAGTCTTGGTTCCGGCTCACCTACCGGCCACAACATGAAGGCCAGCGGTCCTGTGGCCATCGCCGGCATTCCACACGGCGTCACTGGTGGCACCGGCCCGTGAACTCCACAAGCCGAGTTGTCAGTCTGGGCCAGAACACTCCACCACCCATGCCAAAGCCGGCAGGGCCCACGATTGCGACTGCGAAGAGCGGGCCGAGTGCCTCTTTAAACCCAAGCCAGAGTACACCGCGGAGGCCAAGCAGCTTCGGATTGAAGGCAACGTCACGGTTCCGGATCCGGGTCTCTTCCACCGGGGCCGTCCAGGTATTGGGCGTCATCAGCGACCTCGGCCACGGTCTCGGCGATTCTGCCGTCCATGCCGTTGAGGCCACTCGCTTTAAACCTGCCACAGACGATTCGGGTAATCCGGTCGATTGGGAAGGCGTCGTGAATGTCGCATTTCAACTTGCAGGGTAACAACAATATTTTTAGCCGGTTGTCGCAGCAGGTACTAGCATCAAGTCCATATTCAGGCTTACCCTCGGGTAGCCGCAGGAGCCGTACATCATGATTCTCGGGAAACAGTCTATCGCCGGTCTAACGCTGGCCATCTTCGTTGCAGCTACCCTCCCCGCCCAAGCCGGAGCAGCGCTCCTGCATGGAAAGAAGAAGAAAGATGACGATCTCTCGACTTCGCGGAAACCTTCCGCCGCGCAGAACGCGCTCATCGACAAGGCCATCGTCCGCGAGAAGATAGTCGTAAAGACTGTCAAAGACCGTGCCCCGCTCGTCGAGACCTACATTCAGAACATGAAGCCCGATCCCGTGTTGGGTCAGGTTCCGGAATCGGATGAGCACTTCCTGGGACGCGTCGAGTTCAGCAAGATCATTGGCGACCAGACCTACGCGGTCAACAAGGAGACCTCGCAAGGCACCGGCAATGGCGGCAAGATGGGCTTCTTCAAGCACTCCGCCTCCTATATTGGTACCCTCGGCGGCAGCTTGCACCTCAGCTTCCACGAGGCCGGCTTCGTGCAAATGCTCCTGATGGACTCCACCAGCTTCGACCGTCAGCATTACACGTTCGGCTATGTGCGCAACGACTTCCTCGGTAACACCCCCACCGCCGTCTTCGATGTAACGCCGATTGAAGGCAAGAAGGCGTTCGGACGCTTCTTCGGCCGCATCTGGATCGAGGCCCGCAACGGCAACGTCGTCCGCTTCAACGGCGACTTCGCGGGCACTCAGGAGGACCAGAAGGAGTTCTATCACTTCGACAGCTGGCGTACCAACGTCCAGCCCGACCTCTGGCTTCCGACGTCGTTCTACGTCGAAGAGAGCGACCCGAAGAGCGTCTCCCGTACCCTCAAGTTCAAGGCCATTAACCATATCTGGGGCTATGTTCTGAAGTGTCCCGCCGCCCGAGTCCGAGAACACATCCCTTGATGTCGTCGGCGCAACCGACGTCAGCAACGATGCACAGGACGTGAGCCCCCTCGGTGCTCAGCGCGCCTGGGTCCAGCAGGCAGAGGACAACATCGTCGAGCGTCTCTTCCAGGCAGGCCTTCTCGATGCGCCCAGCGAGTTTGACAAGACGCTAGAGGCATTGGCGAACAACATTTTGGCCTATAACAACATCACACTCTCCAGGCCGATCCGCTGCCGCACGCTGCTGACCGAGCCTCTGGAGTCGCTCGCCATCGGAAACACTATCGTTGTCTCGAAGAGCTTGCTCGATACCACTGGTGTCGTGACGCAGGACGGTGCGCAGCAGATGGGCAACCTGAATGCGATCCTGGCCTTCCAGATTGCTCACATCATCCTCGCTCACCGGCTTGACACCAAGTACGCCTTCAACGATCGCCTGCTCTTCCCGTCGACCTCGGTCTTCAATCGCATCCCCATGCACCACACCGATGCCGACAACACTGCTGCGGCAAAGAAAGCGCTCGAACTGCTGAACGCGAAAGAGCTCGAAGGCGGCCAGCAGTATTTCAGCCTCTACCTCCAGCAGCTGCAGCAGCGCGTTAAGAACCTGAAGACACTCAATGAGCCGATGATCGGCGACGGTCTCGTCAAGAGCGACGACGATCCAACATTCTGGATGGCCGCCATTGAGTCCAAAGGACCCAAGCTCGATATGAAGGGCACCTCAAGCAGCAGGCAGCTATGCCGCTTGCCAGCTTCCTGCGTTTCGATCCCTGGACCGATCAGGTCTTTGTCATGCACTCGCCCTTCGAACCGCTCCTGACTGCTGCCGACAAGATGCCGTTTGAGGTCGAACCGGTTTATCTGAAACTCAGCTACTATAAGCCGCCCGCTGACGCCGCGCCCGCATCGGCCGCTCCCGAGGCGACCACGCCACCGGCCGGCAACCCACCTGCTGCTGCTACGACCGCAGCCCCTACAACTCCACCAACCACACCGCCGCAGAATTGATGAAAGAGCGTGGCCGGCCGATGGTTTTGTTAGGCTGCCACGCTCTACAACTGCCTGAGGCCAGATTGCCTCACAACAATGAAGCGCCGCACGTTTCTCTCCCCAAGGAGGTACCCTGTTGAAGCGGCATTCTCTTATTAGCTGTTTCGCTTGCGTCCTCGGCCTGGCGACTTTGTCGCACGCACAGGCCGTTCCCACCGCATCACGTGGCGGCTCAATACAGCTGGGCATCGGAGGAATGGTCAGCAGTCCCGACTACGCCCAGACCTACGATAAGGGTCTGACCTTCTACGGAGACTTCGACTTCACGCATAACTTTGGGATAGAAGGCGACATCCACTACGCCATAGTTACCCCGAGCGATATCAGCGAAAATTCTTATCTGTTCGGGCCCCGGTACGGCATACGCCACAAGAAATTGAATGTCTATGCAAAGGGGCTCTTCGGACTTGGACGCTTCGGTACTCAGGGAGGCAGCTTCACCGTTATCGCGACTTCAAGCTACTTCGTGTACGCTTTCGGCGCCGGGGTAGAGTATATGGTTACTCGTAACATCAATATCAGGCCGTTCGATGTCGAATTTCAGAAATGGCCCACCTTCGCTCCGAACGGCCTTTCCCCGATTACCTATACGTTCGGCGCGGCCTACGTCTTCCACTAATCCGCCTCGCCCCCTGGTGTAAATGTTCCATTGTCCTCCTGACCCCAGGTTGTCTTGCTGCAACTGACTCAACTTTTCAGGGAGTGTACGTGCTAACTCGGGTCATTATCTTCATTGGTCTTCTGGGCGCAGCGCATTTCCTGAATGCGCAGTCCGCTGCCACCGCCGAGCGGGCGGGGGACCTCAAGATCGGAGGCGGTTTCTCAACCGCCAATTCGGATTACGGCGGGACTTATAACGGTGGTGCTGCCTATGTTAACTTCGACTTCCTCCCCCACATCGGTGTAGAGGGTGAGTTTCACTTCGTGAAGAACCCCAACGACCTTTACGAGAAGACCTATGAAGCCGGTGGCCGCTACTTCCGCGTTTACCGTAAGTTCGTGCCCTACGCCAAAGTCATGTACGGGCGCGGCGTCTTCAACTTCCCTCCCCTGGGCGACGGCTTCCGGGCGAACCTGGCCTACAACCTCGTCGCTGTCGGCGTTGGCACCGACTACAGGATGAAGCCCTGGCTCTTCGTCCGGGCGGACTGGGAGTATCAGAACTGGTTCGGCTTCGAGAACTCCAGTCTCTCGCCAAGCATTCTCACAGTGGGCGCTGCATATCGGTTCCGATAGATATCGATTCGCCTCAAAAGGCAAGGCCCCGGTCAGCGCCGGGGCCTTTCGGATTAAGCTGTTTCCGGTTAGAAGTGATACGCAATGCCGAGCGATGGCGTCGAGATGACCTCGTAGCGGTTGGTGTTGAATGTGTTGCCTGGAAGGCTGAAGTTCGGTGTCTTGACCAGAAAACCGCGGTATTCCGCGCGTATATCGAAGCTCGGGCTCAACTCATACGCCACACCGCCGCCAAAAAGGGCGCCGATGTTCGTGTTCTGCTTCGCGTCAAGGTCAGACGTTCCCGCGTCCTTTAAGGGCGTAAAGATCATCGCGCCCGGACCGCCTTCAAGGAAAGGGTTGAAATTCTTGAAGTTTAGATTGAAGACGTATGCCCCGCTGAACTCCTGCTGCAGGACGTGAATGCCACCGTTTTTCTTCCCAAAAACCTGATAATACTGCGTATTTTGCTGATACCCGTAGTTCAGTTCGAGCGCGCTCCGCGGTGTCAGCATGTATCGGTAGCTCGCCAGAAGGCCCAGGGTCATGCTTGTATTCTTTTGCACGCTGTTCCCGGTTATCTGGGGAGCAAAGGCGGCTGTGCCGCTTACGCTCACGTCCTGCCGGCTCTCCTGCGCATAACCGGCCGCCGCAGATACCATCAGCGCGCCCAACAACAACATCGTCTTCTTCATTCTTCGCTGGATCCCTTCAAATTCGTCCGCAACCCTCTTGCTGTCCCGCAGGCAAAGCAATGGCAAAGAGTTACGGAGCGCCGTAGTCACTGTTCTTCATTGTAACCGCACTGGTGCCTGAAGGAGTGCCAGCCACGCAAGAAGGCCGGAGGATAGGTCTCCCTCCGGCCCTTTCGGCACATGTTACCGCGAGTTACGCATTACTGTGGCGGAGGTGGAGGCGGTCCACCTTGTCCACCACCATGGTTTCCCCGATGCTCCCGCATCTCTGCCTGCAGCGCGTCAAACTTCGTCTGCTGATCGGCCGTCAACAGGCCGCGGATCTTGTCCTGCGATGCCTTGTGGATGTCCATCATCTTTGCTCGTTTGTCCTGCCCGGCGATTGAGGTGTCGTCGTGGAGGGCCTTTGCCTGCTTCCAGGTGTCCTCGTCAATTGCCTTCACCTGGGTCACCTGGTCCGGCGTCAGATTCAGCTTCTTGGTCAGAAACTCCAGCTGGTGCCCTCCCATGCCGCCCGGTTCACCATGCCCGTAACGTGGGCCGCCCTGGCCCTGCGGCGCCGGTGTAGTGTCCTGTGCCATCGCAGGCAGTGCAATCAGCGCGGTCGCGCCTAACGCCAAAACAGCTACTCGCAGCACGGAACTACGAATCATCGTCGTCTTCATCGGATTTCTCACCCTCCTACATCGTCTAGCCCGGAGAACTTCTCCGGTGGTCAAAGTCTACTGCTACAGACGCACCTTTTTTATAAAGGACTTCGCGCCTCAAAAAAAAATGTCGCGGTTGTTACGTTCCCCGCTCCGGCTGAAAACAATACGGGTCGCCATGCGCCGCGGCATATGCCTCCACCACCTTCAGGAACGCCAGCGCCGCATGCGACAGGCTCGCCTGCCTGCGGTAGACCAGCCTCAACTTGCGCTCGATCTGCAGTTCCGGCACCTGCACCCGCACCAGCGCGCCGCTCTCGAGCTCCGGTCGCACCGTCAGCCCCGGCACCAGCGCCACGCCGTTGCCCATCTGCACAAACCGCTTGATCGCCTCCAGCGAAGGCAGCTCCACGCCCATCTGCAGTGGGGTCTTGTGCCGCTTGAACGCCTGGATCACCTTCTGCCGCTGCGGCGAAGGGATATTGTGCGCAATAAAATTCTGCGCGCCCAGCTGCCGGATCGACAACTTCCCTGCCCCAGCCAGCGGGTGCCGCGGATTCACCACAAACGCCAGCTCGTCCCGGTACACCACCATCGACTTCACCTGCGCGTCGTCCGGCCGGAACGACAGCACCCCAAGCTCCACCGAATGCATCAGCACCTCGTCCGAGATCCTGCTCGCCAGCGTCCGCTGCACCGCCAATTTGATCCGCGGATTCTGCCGCCGGAACTCGTCCAGCAGCGGCAACAGATAAAGACAGGTGTACTCGTTCGCCGCCAGGTTCAGCCTGCCGCGATGCAGCTCCCGCAGCTCCGTCAACGCCCCCGAAGCCTCGTTGCGAAGATTCAGCAACTTAGCCGCATACTCCCGCAATACCTCGCCCGCGTCGGTCAGGGTCCCGTCCCGCGATGAGCGCTCAAACAACACCTCGCCCAACTCGCCCTCAAGTTTTGCGATTGCCTGACTTACCGCTGGCTGAGTACGATGGAGGCGTGCCGCTGCTCGCGAAAAACTGCGCTCCTCTGCCACCGCCAGAAACGTCTCCATCTGGACTAAGTCCAATCATCACCTCGCGCGACATACGATGTTCTTACCGAATACCGCAATTAGAATTTATGATAAACCTTCCGACCATCATAAGCATGCATTATGATCAAGTCCAGATCGAGAGACCCAGGCCTTATGTCCTCTAACCAGATCGTCTTCTTCGACACCACCCTTCGCGACGGCGAGCAGTCCCCCGGCTGCACCATGCACCACGAGGAAAAGCTCCGCATGGCCCACCAGCTCGCCACCCTCGGCGTCGACGTCCTCGAAGCCGGCTTCGCCATCGCCTCCGACGGCGACTTCAACGCCGTCCGAGCCATAGCCCGCGAGGTCAAAGGCACACGCATCGCCTCCCTTGCCCGCTGCAAGCGCGAGGACATCGAAGCCGCCGCTCGCGCCGTCGAACCCGCCGCAAGCAACCGCATTCACGTCTTCCTCGCCTCCTCGGACCTTCACCTCGAAGCAAAGCTGAAGATCACCCGCGAGCAGGCGCTCGACCAGACCGCCGAATCAGTCCGTCTCGCCCGCACCTTCGTCGATGACGTTGAGTTCTCCACCGAAGACGGCACCCGCACCGACCCCGAGTTCCTTCTAAAAATGATCACCGTAGCTGTCGAGGCCGGCGCCTGCACCATCAATATCCCGGACACCGTCGGCTACAGCACCCCAGCCGAGTACGAGGCCATCTTCCGCACCGTCAAGGCCCGTGTCCCCGGCATTGAAGATGTCATCCTCTCCACCCATTGTCACGACGACCTCGGCATGGCCGTCGCCAACTCCCTCGCCGGCATCCAGGGCGGTGCCCGACAGGTAGAGTGCGCCATGAACGGTATCGGCGAACGCGCCGGCAACGCGGCCCTCGAAGAGATCGCCGCCGCCCTCATGGTTCGCCGCGACCAATTCCCCTACACTAACAACATCAAGATGGACCAGCTCTACCCCACCAGCCAGCTCCTCGCCGAGTTCATCAGCTTCGGCGCGGCCCCCAACAAAGCTGTCGTCGGGGCCAACGCCTTCGCCCATGAGTCCGGCATCCACCAGCACGGCATGATGGCGAACCCCCTTACCTACGAGATCATGACGCCGGCCTCCGTCGGCGTAGCCAACACCAACCTCGTCCTGGGCAAACACTCTGGCCGCCGGGCCCTGGCAGACCGCCTCGAAAAGCTGGGCCACCCACTCACTCGCCAGCAGCTTGACGACGTCTACCACCGCTTCACCGAGCTTGCCGACCGCAAGAAAAACATCTACGACCAGGATCTACTTGGCTTGCTGCAACCAGAGAAATCCGTCGTCAACGTAACATATTGAACGAACCTATGACACACGAAACAAATTTTGGAACTCCAGAGAATCAGATTAAATGTGTCGATGACGTTCCTGAGGCTGCTCGCTTAGGAACAAGACAACAGTTTCTCAACAAATGGTATCGGCCCGTAGCCTTGGCACCTTTCGTTTTGATGCTAATCGTGGTATTCCGTTTTTTCCCAAATGCGAATGGTTGGCCCTGGGTCATTCTTGGCTTAGCAACGCTCATGTGGGCAGCCGGAGTTGCTGGCTATGCCTTCTACCTGATCTTTTCGTTCAAGTGTCCAAGCTGCCACGAGAGATTTGGATTGGGTGAAAGATGCAAGTCGTGTGACCTTCCCAGACATGGCGAAGGTCTTGAAAGTTTGTCGCTTTCGACCTTTCGACCTCTAGAGTAGAAGCGCGGCGATCGACCAGCTTTGCAAACGGTCTTTCGCTTTTAGAAATTTCGAGGAAAGTATGAAGCTCAAAATTGCAGTCCTAGCCGGCGACGGCATCGGCCCCGAAGTCACCCAGCAGGCCACGAACATCCTGCGCGCTGTGGCTGAACTTGGCGGCCACGAATTCATCTTCGTCCCGGGCCTCATTGGCGGCATCGCAATCACGGAGACCGGCTCCCCGCTCCCCACGGCGACGCTCGACGCCGCGCTCGAGTGTGACGCAGTCCTTCTCGGTGCAGTCGGCGATAACAAATTCAACGCCCTCCCACCAGACAAGCGCCCCGAAGCCGGCCTCCTGCAGATCCGCCAGGCCCTCGGAGGCTTCGCCAACCTTCGCCCCTCGATCGCCTACGCCGCGCTCGCGGAAAGCTCACCGCTTCGCCCCGAGGTCATCAAAGACGCCGACATCCTCTTCGTCCGCGAGCTTCTTGGCGGCCTCTACTTCGGCGCGCCGCGGTGGTGGAACAAGGAGACCGACGAAGCCATCAACACAATGCGTTACACGAAGGCCGAAGTGGTTCGTGTGGCCCGCATCGCCTTCGAACTCGCGTCCAAGCGCCGCAACAAAGTCACCTCGGTTGACAAAGCCAACGTCCTCGAGGTCTCGCAGCTGTGGCGCGCCACCGTCACCGAGGTCGCCAAGGACTACCCGAACGTCACGCTCGAACACCAGCTCGTCGACTCGATGGCGATGCACATCATGAACATCCCTCGCAACTTCGACGTCGTCCTCACCGAGAACCTCTTCGGCGACATCCTCTCCGACGAGGCCGGTGTCATCACCGGCTCACTCGGCATGTTGCCCTCAGCAACGATAGGCGGCGCGGTCAATCTCTACGAACCCGTGCACGGCAGCGCGCCTGACATCGCAGGCACAGGCAAAGCAAACCCGCTCGGAGCGATCCTCACCGCTGCGATGGTCCTCCGTCACTCCGCCAACCTGGACCAGGACGCAAGGGCCGTCGAGCAAGCCGTCCAAAAGGCCCTCGACGCCGGCTACCGCACCGCCGACATCGCGCGTGGCCAACAACCCGGCCAGACCCCGGTCAGCACGCAGGAGATGGGCAAACTCGTCCACCAGGCCCTGGCCGAATCCATCGACCGCCGCCAGGCAATGCACGCCGTCTAAATGACATGAGTCCCCGATTCAAAACGGCCCTGGCAAACCTTGCAATCACCGCAGCATTGCTCTATCGCTGGCTGCGCGGAGCACCGCCGATGGCGCTCCTCATCACGGCGATCATCATGTTTCCTCTTATTAATGGTCTGCTGTGGCTCAGCCAAAGGCAGTTCAATCAACCCCGACGATATCGCTAGACCAAAGATGAAAATGCGCCACGCCATCCAACTCGCCGCCACTCTATTGCTCTTCGCAGCGCCGGCCACTCGTGCGCAAATCTCGTCGCCACAGATACAAAAGAACAAAAAGCAGCCGAAGGAAAACGTCGAGTGGCTGTGGCAATACGGCCCGCCCCCAGCTGAAGGCCGCGAGACACAACTCGTCCTCGACAACCGCTTCCGCCCGTTCCTCGAGCAATACTTCACCGCGCCCCAAACTTTCTGGGGCAATCCAAAGACGGGATATAAGACCCTCGCCGAGACCGCCCTCGACTTCCTCTCCGTCCCCGACAAGGTCCTGGCCGACAACAACCGTTACCTCACCGTCACCGGCTGTGTCTTCCGCTTCTGCCCATCGCGCGGCATGCTCTGGGTTGACCTCAACGGGCCTCATCCTCTCGTCGTCTTCAGCGCCATCGACTGGATCAAAGACAGCAAAACTCCCGACCAGCCCGGCGCCGAGTACACGTTGTGGACCTTCAGCAACCACCCCATCGACCCCGACCACATTCCGGCGGCGCTGATTCACAGCGTCGCACGCTGGACCGCACATCCCCCGCAAGGCAACCAGGAGATCCAGCAGATCACAAACGCTATCCTCGTCGATCCCGACGGCACACCGCATCAGATCAAACCGGCCGCGATCGGCGCAAACACCTTCACCCTCCCACCAACCAGAGCAAAAGGCACAACCATGAGCACATCCGAAAAGGTACCCCTCGAAAAGGCACCAAAGACACTCTTCGAAAAAGTCTGGGAGCAACACCTTGTCGCTGAACCAGCAGGCGAACCCAGCATTCTCTACATCGACCTGCACCTCATCCACGAGGTCACCAGCCCGCAGGCCTTCGACGGACTCCGCATGACCGGCCGCAAGCTACGCCGTCCTGACCGCACCGTCGCTACGGTCGACCACAACGTCCCGACCAGTAGCATCGAAGATCGCCTCCACATCGTCGACCAGATCGCCTCGAAGCAGATCGAGGCCCTGCGCAAAAACTGCGCCGACTTCGGCGTTGAGCTCTACGACGTCCAATCTCCCAACCAGGGCATCGTCCACATCATCGGCCCCGAACTCGGCCTCACCAAACCCGGAATGACTATCGTCTGCGGCGACTCGCACACCAGCACCCACGGCGCGTTTGGCGCTCTGGCCTTCGGCATCGGCACCAGCGAGGTCGAGCACGTTATGGCCACGCAAACCCTGCCGCAGGACAAGCCAAAGACCTTCCGCATCAACGTCGAGGGCACGCTTCCCATCGGCGTCACCGCTAAGGACATCGTCCTTCACATCATCGGCCAGATCGGCACCGCAGGTGCCACCGGTCACGTTATCGAATACGCCGGTTCCGCCATCCGAAACCTCTCGATGGAGGGCCGCATGACTATCTGCAACATGAGCATCGAGGCGGGAGCACGGGCCGGGATGATCGCCCCCGACGCCACCACCTTCGCCTACCTCAAGGGCCGCCGTTTCTCGCCGCAAGCAGCAGCATGGGACGAAGCTGTCCAGCACTGGTCTGAACTTGTAACTGACGCAGGAGCAAAATTCGACCGCGAACTCACCATCGCCGCCATCGATATCACCCCAACGGTAAGCTGGGGCACATCGCCCGGCATGGTCACCGGTGTCAAATCGACGGTTCCCACTCCCCGATCCTGAAGCCTCCGAAGCTGACCAAAAGGCCTTCGAGCGGGCACTCGAATACATGGGTCTTCACGCCGGCGAACCCATCGAACAGATCAAGATCGATCGCGCCTTCATCGGCTCCTGCACCAACGCCCGCATTGAAGACCTCCGCGCCGCTGCCTCGGTCGTCCGCGGCTATCACGTCGCCACAACAGTTCGCGCGATGGTCGTCCCCGGCTCACAGCACGTCAAAGCCCAGGCCGAAAAAGAAGGCCTCGACAAGGTCTTCACCGAAGCAGGCTTCGACTGGCGCGAACCCGGCTGCAGCATGTGCCTCGGCATGAACCCCGACATCCTCGCCCCCGGCGAGCGCTGCGCCTCCACAAGCAACCGCAACTTCGAAGGCCGCCAGGGCCGCGGCGGCCGCACCCATCTCGTCTCCCCGCAAATGGCCGCCGCGGCGGCGATCGCTGGCCACTTCACCGACATCCGCGACTGGAAGTTCAAAGAGGACTCATAAGTCTTTGCTGTTGCCTTCTACTCCCTACACCCTATTCCCTACACCCTGTTCCAAAGGAACCTTATGCATCCCATCAACGTTCTCACCAGCCACGCCGTCCCGCTCGACCGCCCCAACGTCGACACCGACCAGATCATCCCCAAGCAGTTCCTCAAGCGTATCGAGCGCACCGGCTACGGCGACTTCCTCTTCTACGACTGGCGCCGCATCCAGGAAGGCCCCAATGCGGGCGAGCCGCACCCTGACTTCGTCCTCAACAAACACCATCACAAGGGTGCGAAGATCCTCATCGCTGGAAAGAACTTCGGCTGTGGCAGCTCCCGCGAGCACGCCGCCTGGGCCCTCACCGACTTCGGCTTCCTCGCCGTCATCGCCCCCAGCTTCGCCGACATCTTCTTCTCCAACGCCGGCAAAAACGGCATGGTTCTCGTCCGCCTACCCGAGGCCGACGTAGAAACCCTGATGCAACGCTCCGAAAAAAATCCCGCACACAAGATCACCATCAACCTCGAAGCCCAAACCATCACCGACGACGAAGGCTTCAGCGCCCACTTCGACATCGACCCCTTCCGCAAATACTGCCTGCTGAACGGACTCGACGACATCGGCCTGACCCTGCGTCACGAAGCTGAACTCGACAAGTACGAATCAAAGCATGACGCCGAATTCTGGCTCAAGCCACGTGCGACAGAGGCCGCCTGACACCTATGAGCAACTTCGAGAACGTGCGCAAGAGCTTCCAGCCCCGCCGCATCACTACGTTGTTTGTGGGTGAATCGGCACCACACGGCGGAACGTTCTTCTACAACCAGGACAGCGGACTATTCCGCGAGATACGGAAGGCATTCAAAGGCACTGAGCTCTTTCTCACAGATTTCAAAAAGAATGGCTTCTATCTGGACGACTTGGTTCTCGAACCTGTCAATCATCTTGAGAGAAGGGACCGCATTTCACTCTGCATGAAATCCGTCTCGTCCTTTGCGGAAAGGCTGAAGAACTACAAACCGGAAGCGATCGTAATTCTGCTGCACGCAATAAAGCCCATGATTTTAGAAGCGATGCGCGAGGCTGGCCTCTCTTATGCGCCCTATTGCACTCCATATCCCGGCTTCGGAAATCAGCCGCGTTTTCATAAAGCAATGACGAAGATCATTCCGAATCTCCCTGTCGCGAATGGCAGTAAATGGAAGGAATATCAATCTTGAGTAACGAAATTAATCCAAAGAAAAACTCTGTAGTCCTCACAGAAGGCCCGTCCCGCGCCGCTGCCCGCTCGTACTTCCGCAGCGTCGGCTTCAGCAAAGAAGACCTGCACAAGCCAATCATCGGCATCGCCAACACCTGGACCGAGATCGGCCCCTGCAACTTCCATCTGCGCCAGGTCGCCGAGGCGGTCAAGCAAGGCGTTCGCGAGGCCGGCGGCACGCCGATGGAGTTCAACACCATCACCATCCACGACGGCATCACGATGGGAACCCAGGGCATGAAGGCTTCGCTGATCTCCCGCGAAGTTATCGCGGACTCCATCGAGCTCGTGACGCGGGGAAACAGTTTCGACGGCATCGTCTGCATCGCCGGCTGCGACAAGAACATGCCCGCCGCCATCATGGCCCTCGCCCGCCTCGACATTCCCGGCCTCATGCTCTACGGCGGCAGCATCGCTCCCGGGGTGCTCAAACAGCCCGACGGCACCACCAAGGAGATCACGATATTCAGCGTCTTCGAGGGTATGGGCGCGCACGCCGCCGGAAAGATCAACGACGCCGAACTCGAAGCTCTCGAAGCCTCAGCCTGTCCCGGCCCCGGAGCCTGCGGCGGGCAATTCACCGCCAACACCATGGCCATGGCCGGCGAGTTCCTCGGCATCTCGCCCATGCAACTCACCGGCGTCCCTGCCATGTCGCCGGAAAAACACGAAGCCTCGCGCCAGGCTGGCCGCCTCGTCATGGACCTCGCCCGCGCCGGCCTCACCCCACGCAAGATCATCAACCGCCAATCCATCGATAACGCCATCGCCGCCGTCGCAGCCTCAGGCGGCAGCACCAACGCGGTCCTTCACCTCATCGCCATCGCGCGCGAACTCGACATCCCGCTCACCATGGAAGACTTCGATCGCATCTCCGAGCGCACGCCCTTCATCTGCGACCTCTCTCCCGGCGGCAAATACGCAGCCAAGGACTACCAGGATGCAGGCGGCAGCCGTCTCCTCACCCAACGTCTCCTCGAAAAAGGTCTGCTCAAAGGAGACAGCATCACCGTCTCCGGCAAGACCCTCGCCGAAGAGGCCGCGCTCGCCGTCGAAACCCCCGGCCAGCCCGTCATCCACACCTGGGACAAGGCCCTCAAGCCCACCGGCGGCCTCGTCATCATGCGCGGCAACCTCGCTCCCGATGGCGCCGTCATCAAGGTCGCCGGCCACGAGCGCATTCACCACACCGGCACCGCGCGCGTCTTTGAATCCGAGGACGAGTGCCACGCCGCCGTCGAAGCCGGAAAGATCAACCCCAACGACGTCCTCGTCATCCGCTACGAAGGCCCACGCGGCGGCCCCGGCATGCGCGAGATGCTCGCCGTCACTGCAGCGATCAAAGGCATCCCCGCGCTCTCCGAAACTGTGGCCCTCCTCACCGACGGGCGTTTCTCCGGAGCCACCCGCGGCCTGATGGCCGGCCACGTCGCTCCCGAAGCACAGCTCGGCGGCCCCATCGCCGCCGTCCACGAAGGCGACACCATCACCTTCGACATCCCCAACCGCAAACTAACTCTCAACGTCCCCGAAGCCGAGATCGCCAAACGCCTGGCCGCATGGAAGGCCCCCGAACCCCGCTTCAAACGCGGCGTCTTCGCGAAGTACGCCAACTCTGTAAGCAGCGCCAGTGAAGGAGCAGTCACTACGTAGCTCTTTTTAGTTGTCATCCTTCGCCGAAGGCGGAGGATCTGCTTCTAGCTTTTGTTCTTGTCTTTAGCAGTTTCGGCCATACCACCAACCCACCAAGCCAAAGGGAATTCAGAGGAATATAGATGAGTAAGCTTCGAAAATGTGTAACAGCACTGGCCATTACAGCTTGCGCCATTGTGTTCGCACCTTATCTTCTTAGTGTCCCCTGGCATCTGACACACAGTTCCAGTCAACAAATCGGCAAGTACACGATCCAAGTACCAATGGCCTACTTCGTGCGACACACGCCTGAAGGCATTAGCCTTTGGCGGATGCGAACCGTTCCTCACGGAGACCTATATACCTTCGCGCGCCTCAACCTAATTCCTCACGACGTCCCCTTGGATCTGAGCAACTGGCGAAAGCTTGCCGAGAACGAAGAACACAAGAACAAGCGAGATGATTTTTCGGAGTACGATTCGACCATCGCTTCGACACCAGCCAAATGTGTTGAAACTGCCAGCGTGCACGGTCGATTGACCGATTCGCTCTTATGCAAAGCCGCCGACAGCACAACAGCTTTCTATATAGGAGATGCTCGCGGAGTTGCCGAAGCAAAGCAAATTCTTACAACCGCAGTCTTAACAGCGGGAGGAAACTAATGGCAAACAAAAATCAACACCCCCAACTCACCGGAGCCGAAATCATCTGGGCCACGCTCGCCGGCGAAGGCGTGGACAAAGTCTTCGGCTACCCTGGCGGAGCCATCCTCCCCGCCTACGACGCTCTGCGCAAGTTCCCCATCCATCACATCCTCGTCCGCCACGAGCAGGGCGCCGCGCACATGGCCGACGGCTACGCCCGCGCCTCGGGCAAGGTCGGCGTCTGCATCGCCACCAGCGGCCCCGGCGCCACCAACCTCGTCACCGGCATCGCCACCGCCATGCTCGATAGCATCCCCATCGTTGCGATCACCGGCCAGGTCGGCAGCAAAGTCCTCGGCAGCGACGCGTTTCAAGAGATCGACATCACCGGCATCACCCTGCCCATCACCAAGCACAACTACCTCGTCACCCGCGCCGAAGACATCGCCCCCGCCATCCGCGAGGCGCTCCAGATCGCAAAGTCCGGGCGTCCAGGCCCGGTTCTTGTCGATATCACGAAGGACGCGCAACAAGCCACCGCACCGTTCAACTTCGAAGCAGCCGCCCCCGCGCCCTACCGCCCGCACCCGATGCTGCGCGCCGAATCCTCTTCCATCCAGCAAGCCATCGAGCTCATCAAAGCCGCGAAGAAGCCCGTCATCCTCGCCGGCCACGGCATCACGCACTCCGGCGCCGAAGCCCAGGTTCTTGCCTTCGCCGAACGGCAGCAGATGCCCCGTCGCCAGCACGCTCCTTGGCCTCGGCGGCGTCCCCACGCATCACCCGCTCTCGCTTGGCATGATGGGCATGCACGGCGAGTCCTGGGTCAACAACGCAATCCAGCAGGCCGACCTCCTCCTCGCCTTCGGAATGCGCTTCGACGACCGCGTCACCGGCAACCTCGCCCACTACGCCCCCAACGCGAAGAAGATCCACATCGAGATCGACCCCTCCGAGATCAACAAGAACGTCCGCGCCGACGTAGCCCTCATCGGCGACCTCAAGGAGGTCCTCGAACTCCTCCTCCCGCTGCTGCCGAAAAAATCCGACACCAGCTGGCTCCGCGAGATCAACGCCAAGAAGGGCGACGCCGCCGTCCGCGACATCATCAACCTCCCCGACAACGGCCACCTCTACGCCGCCCACGTCATCAACGACATCTGGCGCGAGGCCCACGCCGCCGGCCGCGCCGACCAGACCATCATCGTCACCGATGTCGGCCAGCACCAGATGTGGGAGGCCCAGTACTACAAGCACGACACCCCGCGATCGCTCATCACCTCAGGCGGCCTCGGCACCATGGGCTTCGCGCTGCCAGCAGCCATCGGCGCAAAGGTCGCCTGCCCGGAGAAAGACGTCTGGGTCATCGCCGGCGACGGCGGCTTCCAGATGACCGCCGCCGAGCTCTCCACCATCGTGCAGGAAAAACTCGCCATCAACATCGCCGTCATCAACAACGGCTTTCTCGGCATGGTCCGCCAGTGGCAGGAGGCCTTCTACGACAAGAACTACGCCGCCTCGCCCATCCTCTCACCCGACTTCGTCCTGCTCGCGGCCGCCCACGGCATCGACGGCGCAACAGTCAACAAACGCCAGAATGTAATCCCCACAGTTACAAAAGCCCGCACCAGCGGCAAGCCATTCCTCATCAACTTCCAGGTAGAAAAAGAAGACGGCGTCTATCCCATGATCGCCCCCGGCGCCGCTTTGCACGAGATGGTCCGCCGACCGCAGAAAGACCCGCTCTTAGAGACCGCGGAGGACGAGTAAATGCCACTGACGACAACTTCGGAGAATTATCGCAATCGCGGTTCCGCAGCCTCTAAAGCGCCAAAGGCGCGCTCCATACCAGCATGGGGCGAAGCCCCATGTACACGAGAACCCAACACACAAGGGCTGAAAGCCCGACCTATCCCCACCTCAATCCCACAAATACCGTTCATCAAACTCCACTCCATATTTCTCGAGAAATGCACGAAACTCATCCTGAAACGATTGCTTACGGTGGTGAATTTCTTGATTATCGATGTACTTGAATCAACGCACTCAAGTCAGCCGGCCCAACCGAGAACGCACCATACCCTCGTTGCCATGCGAACTTCGACAGGTCAGGCGATTGAGTCTTAAGCCACTTGGACGAAGAAGATTTCAGCTGTTCCACAATCTCCGCGACGCTCGCCGTGCGCGACAAGCGAACCGCGAGATGAACGTGGTCTGCAACCCCGCCCACGCGAAAGCATTCGCATTTGGCGTTTCGGGCAACGGCAGCAAGATACGCGTAGAGTGCAGACCGAATAAGAGAATTGAGGACGGGAGCACGGTCTTTTGTGCTGAAGACAAAATGAACCAAAACAAACGAGAGCGACTGCGGCATCGCGTCAATTATAGATCGGGCCTTCAACCCTCCCGCACCGAAACTAATCTGACATGGGGCTTCACCCCATGCTGGTATAAAACCGCGCCTTTGGCGCTTTCAACAGTCAGCACTTTGTTTTTTTTGGTATTCCCTTCACTGGCTCTCGCCCAATCCCCACCCCTCCACATACGCGTCATCAACGCCCAAACCAACAAACCCATCCACGACGAGAGATTAAACGTAGCCCTCAAAACAGATCAGATCGGCTCCGTCGCCATGGCAACGGACAAAAACGGCATCATCCTCGTCGACTATGGACAGGCGACCACCATCCGTATCCTCTCTAACATGCACGCCGACTGCCGCCCACGCGCCGAGCTCTACTCTGACTACCCCATCGCCACGATCCTCAAAACCGGAATCACCACCGGCAATCTCTGTAGCGACGCGCATCACAGGGCCCACCCCGGCGAACTCATCCTCTACGAGGTTCCCAAAGACCTACATACCCGTGTACCCCGCCCCACCAAACAGCACGCTACCTCACTCCGACGAGAACCCTCACCAACCGCAAAATTGACACCAGGCTGCTTTCTACTCGCTACACCCTATTCCCTACTCCCTGAGGTCTTATGCTCCACACCTTCGTAGCCCTGGTCCAGGACAAACCCGGCGTCCTCACGCGAGTCGCCTCGCTCTTCCGCCGTCTCAACATCAACATCGTCTCGCTCACCGTAGGCGAGTCCGAACGCACCGACGTCTCCCGCATGACCATCGTCTGCGAGGCGCCAGACCACGCCGCCCACCGCATCCGCGCCTCGCTCTACAAACTCGAGATCACCGTCGACGTCGACGAGGTCGGCCGCGCCGACGCCGTCATCCGCGAGCTCTGCCTCCTCAAAGTTGGCGCAGGCCCCTCGCACCCTCTAGGACAGCACTCCCGCTCACAGATCTTCGAGCTCGCGACCGTCTTCAAGGCCCGCGTCGTCGACCTCGCCCCCGAGTCCATCATGCTCGAACTCACCGGCAGCTCCTCCAAGATCGAAGGCCTCATCCAGGTCATCACCGAGAGCGGCTATACCATCCTCGAGGTCTCCCGCACCGGCCGCATGGCCATGCGCCGCGGCCATCACACCAGCCGCGTCCTAAAAGCCCTCGGCACTCCCGACTCCCACGACACCAACCAATCTCACGAAAAACACGGCGCAGGCGACTCCGACGAACTCCCCGACCTCGACGAAAAGGAAGAGGAATAAGGAACATGAAGTGAAACGGGAATAAAATCAAAGCAGCACGAAAAAAAGTGACCCCCGAAAATCGCAGCCGGCCCTAGTCCGGACTTAAGCACAATCATTCGAAGACTTTAGACCAAAAACAGGGGAGTACGTCTCCCGCAAAGGATTGAACAGAAAATGGCAAAGGCATACCACGACGCAGACGCAGACCTCTCCCTCATCCAGGCAAAGAAAGTCGCCATCATCGGCTACGGCTCGCAGGGCCACGCTCACGCCCTCAACCTCAAGGACTCCGGCGTGGACGTCCGCGTGGGGCTCCGTCCGGACTCCCCCAACGCCGACCGCGCCCGCAAAGCCGGCCTCGTCGTCGACACCGTCGCCAACGTGAGCAAGTGGGCCGACGTCATCATGAACCTGACGCCCGACCAGACCGCAGCCAAGGTCTACCACGCCGAGATCGCCCCCAACATGAAGCCCAACGTCACGCTCATGTTCGCTCACGGCTTCAACATCCGCTTCCGCACCATCACACCGCCCCCTACAGCAGACGTCTCCCTCGTCGCTCCTAAAGGCCCCGGCCACCGCGTCCGCGAGGTCTTCACCGAAGGCGGCGGCATCCCCGGCCTCGTTGCCGTCGAGCAGGACGCCAGTGGCATCGCCCTCGCACTCGCACTTAGCTACGCCAAAGGCATCGGCTGCACGCGCGCCGGAGTTCTTCAGACCACCTTCACCGAAGAGACCGAAACCGATCTCTTCGGCGAACAGGCCGTCCTATGCGGCGGCACCAGCGCCCTCGTCAAAGCAGGCTTCGAGACGCTCGTCGAGGCTGGCTATCAGCCTGAACTCGCCTACTTCGAGGTCCTCCACGAGCTCAAGCTCATCGTCGACCTGATGTATCGTGGCGGTCTGGCCTACATGCGCCACTCCATCTCCGACACAGCCGAGTGGGGCGACTACGTAGCCGGCCCCCGCATCGTCACCCCGGAGGTGAAAAAGGCGATGAAGTCCCTCCTGAACGACATCCAGGACGGCAGCTTCGCTAAAAAATTCATCGCCGAGAACGAGACGGGCCGCAAAGAGTTCGCCCGCATCCGCAAGGCAGAATCCGAGCTCCAGATCGAAAAGGTCGGCGCCGAACTTCGCAAATCCATGCCCTTCCTTGACCCCGTGGTCGTCAAAGACGGCCAGGTCCAAAAGGCATAACCTGAACCTAGATCAAAGGATAGGTACAATTTTTGCAAATCGAAGTCAAACAGACGGCATCTAATTCAGGTGTCGCCTCTTCACTTCCACACCGTTCACGTCATTCCCGATGTCGATGGCGAAACACTACGATCCGGAACTCCTGCAACAATGGAGACGTAGACTAACAGAACGATTCGACGCACAAGCAGCAGAAGGAGCTCCCCAGATGGCCATTCTGAACAGCTACGAAAGCCTGCTTTCCACGCAGCCGCAGGCCGAGCAGCCCGTCCTCGCCGGCCCCCCCGCCGAACCAACGCCCCTCCCCGAGATCATCGCCGCCCTTCGCATGGTCGCTCCGCTCGACGGTCTCAGCGAGCAGGAGTACGGTTGGCTTGCCACTCACGGCAAAGAGCGAATGGGCGAAGATCGTTCTCTGATCTTCCGCGAAGGCGAGCCCGCCGTTAGTCTGAATTTCATCCTCCGCGGTGAGGTCCAG
Source organism: uncultured Acidobacteriaceae bacterium (assembly GCA_963774835.1). Classification (GTDB taxonomy): domain Bacteria; phylum Acidobacteriota; class Terriglobia; order Terriglobales; family Acidobacteriaceae; genus Edaphobacter. The sequence continues at coordinate 331,998 of CAVZGS010000004.1, read as the reverse complement.
GTAAGGCGCTTCCGGTCCGGCCCCATCGCGCTCTTCATAGGCCGCGCGGGCCAGATGACCGGCAAACTCCCCTACTCCCGCATGAAGACCTACGGCGGCGACGGATACTCCGTAGGCCCCACATGGGCGCTCGACATCGACCAGTCTCTCTTCCCCGAGATGCTGATCGCCATTCCGTCGATGGGTCAGCGCTGCGTCTCCGCTCTGCTTGACCGGGTCCGCGAGGTCACGCGCCTGGAACAGCAGTCCGAGAAGCTCAACGCCCTCGGCAAACTTGCTGCTAATCTCAGCCACGAACTCAACAACCCCGCCTCGGCCGCCCAGCGCAGTGCAGCTAGCCTGTTCGGCGAACTCCGTGCATATGGAGACCAGAAGTATCGTCTCGGAAACCTCTGTCTCTCCGAACAGGAGATCGAGGGCTACCGCAACTGGGTGCAGTACGCCCGGTCCCGCATGTCTGCCTTCTCCGGCCATGCGCAGGGCCCGGTAAGCCCTCTCGCCACCACCGACCGCGAGGCGGCCATCGTCCGCTGGCTCGAGGCCCATAATGTACCCGAACCGTGGACAATAGCCCCCGCCCTCTCCGAGACCAATCTCCCCATTGATCTGCTCGACGAGCTTGCCGCTATCACGCGCCCCGAGGTCCTGCCTGTCGCCGTCGCCACCGTCGCCAGTTCCCTGCGCGTCGAACGCATGGCCGAAACCGTCGTCGACTCCACGGTCCGCATCTTCGACCTCATCAGCGCCATCAAGGACTACTCTTACATGGACCAGGCGCCCATTCAGGACGTCGATCTTGCCCAGTCGCTCGAAAACACACTCGTGATGTTCAATTCGCGGCTCAAGAACGTCAAGGTCGAACTCGAATTCGACCCGAATCTTCCGCCCGTCAGCGCCTATGGCAGCGAGCTCAATCAGGTCTGGACTGCCCTAATTGAAAATGCCCTCGAGAGCATGAACGACATGGGGACCCTTCGCCTCACCACCCATCTCAGCGGCCAGCTCGCGCTCGTCGAGGTCTGGGACTCCGGCCCGGGCATCGACCCCTCAATCCGCTCACGCATCTTCGAGCCGTTTTTCACCACCAAGGCCCCCGGCCGCGGCCTCGGGCTCGGCCTGGACGCCGTCCAACGCATCGTCAACAAGCACTCCGGCTTCGTTACCGTCGAATCCAAGCTGGGGGCCACCTGTTTCCAGGTCCGCCTTCCCCTCGACCGGGCAGAGGCCTATTAAAGCCGAACGGGAGAGGCGAGGGCCCCTCCCGTTCAAACACTCATTTGACAGCTACTTGATAATCTCGACGCCACGCCAGAACGCCACATGATGCTTCACATTGCGTGCCGCTGGCTTGGGGTCTGGGTAGTACCACGCCGCATCGGGGTTCTCCTGCCCATCCACGACGATCGTGTAGTACCGCGCCTGCCCCTTCCATGGGCAACTGGAGGTCGTTGAACTCGCCTTGAGAAACTCCCGCTTCACCGACTCTTCCGGGAAATAAATATTTCCCTCAACCATCTCTGTCTTTTCACTCTCGGCCAGCGTTTGGCCGTTCCAAACTGCCTTTGCCATAATCCACTACCTGCATTCTTTTCAACAATTTACAGCGGCCACATCGCGTTAGCGGGCCGTCACCGTGAAGTCCGGATCCTTAGGCCCTTATCTCATTTGTAACAGAAATGATGCAAAAATGAAACGTCCCGTGGGTCTCCCGTAGGCCGGTCGCAATGTAAGTTAATTCGCCACTCCGAAGGTCTTCAAGAACGCCTCATACCGCGCCTTCGCCGCCGGATACTTCGCAATCAGCTCCGCCGTCTTCCCCATAAACGGGTTGCCGCTCTGCTTCTCCGTCTCCGCGTGGAAGTGGTGAAACTTGGCGTAGATAAGGATCCCCTCAAGATTCGAGTCCAGAAACAGGTCCGGGTCGACCGCGCCGCGCAACACCATTGAATGCGCCATCTCCCAGAAGCTCATCGCTTGTCGCCAATACGGGTTGTACTGCGACTTGGTGTCCCGTGTCACTGCACGCAGCTCTTCCAAGGTCTTTGGGTTGAATTCGAATACGAGAAACCGCCTCGCCTTGCGTAACGTCTCTTCCCTTCGCAGTTCGTACAACCTCAATACCAACTCCGCGTCCGCTGCAGTCGCCATCCCTACTCCCTTACCATCGGTTAAGCTACGCTCTCAATAACTGCCCGGGTCTTCTCCGGATCAGGCCGTTCGATCACCGGCACCGGCTCCGGCCCCGCGATCTTCTTCTGGTATGTGCAAGGCGGAGTCGTTGGCTCCTCCTCCGGTGCACCCTTCTTCTTGCGCCTCTTAGGCAGCGCCTCACGATTATTTGGGCACACCAGGTACGTCCCCTTGTCGTTCTTCATTTCCAGAACATAAGCACTATCGCACTTCGGACAGACCTGGTTCACCAGCTTCAGGTTCGACGCAAAGTCGCACTTCGGATAGTTCACACAGCCATAGAACACATCGCCGCGCTTCGTTTTACGCACAGCAATGTCGCCGCCGTCCTTCGGGCACTTTACATCCAGCAGCTCCTGCTTGATGTACTTGCACTTCGGATATCCGCTGCAGCTGATAAACTCGCCATACTGCCCATTCCTCAGCAGGAGCGGCTTCCCGCACTTCGGGCATGCCTCGTCCAATTGCACCGGCGGCTTCTGCTGCACCTTCTGGTTCAGCTTGCGAATCGTCTTGCACGGCGGATCTTCGTTGTACCCGGGACAAGCCATAAACGGCCCCCACGGCCCATTCCGCAACACCATTACGCGGCCGCAGTTGTCGCAGAACTCCTCCTCGGCGACCTCGTCCGCGCCGGGCGCGCTCAGGTCAGGCTTCGCAGCAAAGTTCTCCTTGGTGAAATCGCAGCTCACCGGCTCGACGGTCACCTTCTTGCCTTGTTCCGCTGCCTCGCCAATCGCCGCGGCCATCTCCTTCGCGTCGTCGACCTCCTTTGAATACTCGGTCACGTCCTCCGTCGTCGCCTTCACGATCAAGGGAAACTGGAACGCCTTTGTGACCTTCTTCGTCACTGCCTTTGGGTCCTTCTTCCAAGGCCCTGCCGCGATGGTGATCGCCTTCGCCTTCGTGAAGTTGCTGCACGAGTAGAAGCTCCCGAACTTGCCCCATTTCAGAATCAGCGGAGCGCCACAGTTGTCGCAAATCTCCTTCGTCGGCTCCTCCATCCGCTTGATGTCTTCCATGTTCTTGCCGGCGACGCTCAACTCCTTCTCGAAGTGGTCGTAGAAGCCATTCAGCAGATCGGTCCACCGCTCCTGACCGTCCTCAACGGCGTCCAGTTCGCCCTCGAGAGTGGCCGTGTACGCCGTGTCAAAGATGTAAGGGAAGTTCTTCACCAGCAGCTTCGTGACGACCGTCCCAATCTCCGTCGGAACAAACTTCGCCTGGATCTTCTTCACATAATCGCGGTCCTGGATTGTATTAATGATGGACGCGTACGTTGAAGGCCGTCCAATCCCCTTCTCCTCGAGAGTCTTCACCAAACTCGCTTCGTTGTACCGCGGCGGCGGCTGGGTAAACTTCTGCTGCGGGTCCAGCTTCTCCAAACGCAGCGCCTCGCCTTCATTCAGCTCGGGCAACCTGCTCTCGGCCTCCTCGTCGCCGTCCGTCTGTGCCTCCTGGCGCGTCCGATCGGCAGGCGTTGCCGCAGCTTCTTCTTTAGCTGCCTTGTCCTTCGCTGCCTGCCGGGCCCGCTTGTCTTCCTCATCAAATTTCAAGTGCCCGTCGAACTTCAGCACGCTGCCGGTCACGCGGAAGTCATACGCCTGCTTCGCCTGCGCCACAATATCCACAGTCGTCTGGTCGAAGACCGCCGGCGTCATCTGGCTCGACACAAACCGCTGCCAGATCAGCTTGTACAACCGGAACTGCTCATCCGAAAGGTACTTCCGTATCGAATCCGGTGTGAACTCAACGTTCGTTGGCCGAATCGCTTCGTGCGCGTCCTGTGCCTGCTCCTGTTTCTTGCCCGCATACTCGTTCGGCGTCGCCGGCAGATACTGCTTCCCAAGTTTGCCGATAAATTCGCGCGCCTCCGCAATCGCATCCGGGCTCACTCGCGTCGAGTCGGTACGCATATACGTAATCAGACCGACAGTGCCTTCGCTTCCAATCTCAACACCCTCATACAGCCGCTGCGCCACACCCATCGTGCGCCGCACATTAAAGCCAAGTCGTCCGGACGCGTCCTGTTGCAGTTTGCTCGTCGTGTAAGGCGCTCTTGGATTGCTTCTGCGCTCCTTCTTCTCTACCGAACGCACGCTCCACTTCGCATGCTCCAGCTCGCCGACCGCCTCATCGACCGCCTCTTTATCCGGCAGCGCATTCGCCAGAAAGAGCTCCTTGCCCTCTTCGTCCTTCCCATTCGCGACCCGCGAGGGCGTCCCATTCACTCCAACAAATCGCGCAGTAAAACTCTGCTTACCGGCAGTCGGCTCCAGAACAGCGTCGATTGTCCAGTACTCCACCGGATTGAACGCGTTGATCTCCTGCTCGCGCTCCACAATCAGCCGCAACGCCACCGTCTGCACGCGTCCAGCCGACAGCCCACGCCGCACCTTGTCCCACAGCAGCGGAGAAACCTGATACCCCACCAACCGGTCCAACACCCGGCGTGTCTGCTGCGCGTCCACCAGGTTCTCATCAATATCGCGGGCGTGTTGAAACGCAGCCTGCACCGCCTTCTTTGTAATCTCGTTGAACGTGACCCGCCGCACCCTCGCCTTGTCCCTCACCATCGGCAGCAGCTGCATCGACAGATGCGCAGCGATCGCCTCTCCTTCGCGGTCAGGGTCCGGCGCAAGGTAGACCATGTCCGCCTTCGCCGCCAGCTTCTTCAACCGCTCTACGACCTTTTCCTTCCCCGGAGATACGATCAGCGTCGGCTCAAACGTCCGGTTCTTCAGCTCCACGCCGATGTCGTTCTTCGGCAGATCCATGATGTGGCCAATCGAGGCCTCTACCACGTAGTCGTTGCCGAGATATTTCCCGATCGTCTTCGCCTTCGCCGGCGACTCCACGATCACAAGTGATCTAGCCATTATTTCCCTTCATTCATCAGAACGCGTCGCCGAGGCAAAACGTTCCAGGTCTTCCTTGTTCCCTTGCGAACCTAACACGCTTTCTGCAAACGCGTCATCTCACCACAATTCCTCAACTGACGAAAATTCCTCCAGAAGGTCATAACCATACAACATCTTGCGGCGGAAAACCCGCACGTGGAATCAACTGTCAAATCAAACGACAGCCTAGACTTACATTTACTTTTGTCGGCCTTCCGTCACCCCGGAGGCCGTACTGCGTCGATAAACATCAAAACGCCCGCACATAATTTTTTCCGGGTAACTGCCGTACGCGTCCTGCGAGCTCCAGTTCGAACAGCGCAGTGAAGATCTCTGCCGACCCCAACTCCGGCTCCAACTGCTCGATCAACTCATCCAGTTGCATCGATTCGTCATGCTTCAGCATGTCGAAGACGGTACGCTCATGCTTCGGAAGTGGCGCGTCATTAAATAGAGATGCAGTCCCTCGCGGTTTCGATTCACCCTGCCCCCTCGCCGCTGCAAGCTCGTCCTCAAGCGCCATCCGAATCTCCGACGGCAGCTCCTCCCACACGTCCTCCCATGTAGCAGTCAGTTTAGCCCCCTGCTTTATCAACGTGTTAGGCCCCCAGGCGTTCTTGTTTGTAACGTTCCCCGGGACCGCATAAACGTCCCGGTTCTGCTCCATCGCACACCGCGCCGTAATCCGCGTCCCGCTGTACTCCGCAGCCTCGATCACTAGCACCCCGACGCTCATCCCACTCAAGATCCGGTTGCGAATCGGGAAGTTCTGCGGCGCCGGAAACGTCCCCAGCGGATACTCGCTCACAATCGCCCCTCCCGTCGCAACAATGCTCTCAGCCAGCTTCTTGTTCTCCTTTGGATAGACCACATCGATCCCCGTCCCCCACACCGCTACCGTCTTCCCGCCGGCCTCAATCGCCCCTTTATGCGCTACCGTATCCACACCACGGGCCATCCCACTCAGGATCACCAGCCGCCGGTTCGCCAGGTCTCGCGACAACAGCTCCGCCATCCCCGCACCATACGGCGAAGGCTGCCGCGTCCCCACCATAGCGATCCCCGGACGCGCCAGCTGCGTCACATCGCCTCGAATCCAAAGCACCGCCGGCGGATCATAGATCTCGCGCAGCCTCTCCGGATAAGCCGCGTCCTCGGGGGTCAACACCGTCCCACTGGCCTCGGTGACGCGCTTGATCTCGTCCTCAGCCGCTGCTCGCGCCTTGCCTTCAAAACAAAATTGCGCGGCCGTGGCCGGCATCCCCAACCCTTCCAATTCCGTCAACGAAGCCTCAAACAGCCGTTCCGCCGCCCCCAGCCGCCCCATCGCCTTCCAAATCCGTGTCGGCCCCATACCCGGCGTCAACATCAACGCCATCCATGCCAACTTCGCTGCATCCACTCTGTTCAGCGCATACTGCTCCGCGTCGCTGCTCATCTTCACTTCTTTGTCACCCTTCTGGTTCTATTGCTTCCTAAATTCACCTGCTTACGCCAAACTTATATCTGAAAGTATGCGCTAACCGAACAGTCCACAAAATGATCTCACGGCGGGATTGTTCGCTCTCCCTCGGCGTCGAAATCACCGAACCTTGTCCCCGTATCAAAGCCAAGTTCGCTCAATTTTGCCAAAATCTTTTGGGCCTCTACCGATCGCAAACCCCGCAATAATTTGATCTGTTTTCCGGCCGCATTGAACCTCAAACCTGTCACCGACCCGTACTGTGTAAATCCTACTGCAACAAATTCAATTCCCTTAATGTCCTGTCTGACAAAGCTTCGGCGACGCCACGCATATCCGAAATCGAGATTGATAATATCCAGATCGTCGTTTGTACATCGCATGACCTCTCTACGTCCAAACAGCAGCCGAGACAATTGAAAGATCATCCACGAAAAAATGAGAAGAACCACAGCAGGAAGCACTGCAGCCTTGCTTGCACTCAGATCATCCAGCAGTTCGTGAACGAGACCTCCAGACATGTACAAAAGGAAGGCACATAGGAGTCCCGGCAAGACAACGGATGAAGCCTCGCGCGTTGCAGGAATAGTCACAACGAGTTCGTGAGGCAAAGTCCTGATCCGGACATTCCCAGATACTTCGCTCGAACCAAGGTCCTCTTTTCCCGTCTCCTTCCCCGCCACGCTGCTCGTCGTCATGTGCTCTCTCTAATTTCGAATTTTTTGCCCTGGACCTGCATCCGATGGAGACTATCACGGCCCTCCAACAAGTCAATCCCACATTGGGCGTATCTACGCGTCACCCTCCAAAGACTGGATCAACCCCCGAATATACCCATAACAAAACGCAAACGACTGCAGCCCGTTCGGATCATTCTCCGCGACCGGCACATGGTCCGGCATCAACATATAGGGGTAGCCAACCTCCCGATAGACGCGGATGGCCTTCACCAGGTCAACGTCCCCTTCGTCCGGATAGACCTCCACAAAATCGTTCCTATGCCCGCGAATATTGCGAAAGTGGACATTGAATATCTTCTTGCGCGACCCAAAGTACCGAATCACGTCATAAATCTGCGTCCCCGGATCCGCAAGCATCTCCGACACCGTCCCCTGGCAGAAGTTCAAGCCGTGGTACTCGCTCTCCTGGATCGCAACGAATCTCTTCAATCCATCAACGGTCCCCAGCACCCGATCCACACCCTGGTAGCCCTCCGGAGGCACTCCTGGATCCTGTGGATGACAAGCCATTCGAATCTTGTACTCATTTGCAACCGGAATAACACGATCAAGAAAATACGTAATCCGTTCCCAGAACATGTCCGCATCAACGTGACCTGCAATGGTCAGCGGAGTCTTAGGATGCGCGTCTGCAAGCCTCCACTGGCTATAGCTCGCATCGCCTCGCCCCGGCGTCCTGCCCGTGCGCAGGACACCAAGTATGCTCATGTTGTATTTGATGGATGGCAAACCCGCCTGTGCACAGTTTTTGATCAGCGTCTGGATCGACTCAATATCGCGGTCGCGCTCCGGACTCTGCGCCAGCATGATTGCAGGGTGTTTCTCATTGTCGATATAGCTCGATGTCAAGACTGTCGGCCCAACGCAGTCGACTTCGATGCCGTTCTTCGCAGCAAGGTCCTTCATGCGACTCAACTCATCCACCGTCGCATAAATTCTTCCGTCTGCGATCTCCGGGTACGCGCAGATGTTCCTCACCCCATACCGCGCCAGATACTTCAGATGCGCATCATTCGTCGGCGGGCTCTGGCACCCGAGCTTCATCAGCACTGGCTTTGCCGTAGGGGCAGCAGGAGCAGCTGACACCGTTGTTCCCTTGCCAAGCGCAAGCGCCGCCACACCAGAAGATGAGATAAATTCCCGTCTATTCATAGAATTCCCAGGTACCACACCCTCCAACGTTCTCTCTGACGCGCCGGCCAAAAACAAAAAGACGCGCCACTCATCGCCAGCCCAATCTATCCATACTCGACAGCTCCTTCAGGCAGACACGCCTACCGCGAGAATCCTACTATCAAACCTTCTCTTCATCACATCTTTTACACTCCATCAAGCTCCCAATCCGCGCCGCTCTGCCCTCTTCACTCATCACCCACTCTCTGACCATCCATGGAGGATCGTGTCGCACATGCTGCCCATGTCCACACTCCAGCCGCGCCGCCCAATGTCCTTCCTCGTCCTGATAAAAACTCACCACGGCCTTCAGCATCGCGCACCTTCGCCCAACATCCAATAAACTAGTCCTTTGATTACCTCCAACATGCTCCGAGTCGCCGCTATCAACTTCCTCAATCCCGCTCCACTCATGTGGGACTTCGAGCACCCACCCCTCGCCGCCGGACTCGCCCAACACTACACCCTCCACTACACCCAGCCCTCGCTCTGCGCCGACGAGCTCCTAAACGCTCGCGCCGACCTTGGCCTCATTCCCATTGCGTCTCTCACTCCCGACCTCGCCATCGTCCCCGGCTGTGCCATTGCCTCGCTGAACGAAGTTCGCTCCATCCAACTCATCGTCAGGTCCCCTCACACTCTCAGCACAGTAAGGACCATCGCCGCCGACACCGCCTCTCGCAGCTCCCTCGCCTACGCCGAGGTCCTCTTCCGCAAATTCCTCAACACTCGACCCACATTGGCCCCCGCCGCGGCCGATCCCGTCGCCATGCTGCAATCAGCTGATGCCGCCATCCTCATCGGCGACCCTGCGCTCCTCGCCCTTGAGTCCCGCGAGCAGATCGAAGACACCATAGGTCCGTGTCGATGGTTCGACCTCGCCCACGAGTGGCGCACCCGCACCAACCTCCCCTGGGTCGCCGCCGTCTGGGCCGTCCGTCCTGAAGCTCTCGGCCCACCCGGCCTCACCCCGGCCCAACTCACCGAAGACCTCGAAGCCTCCCGCAATCACGGTCTCCTCAACATCGAAAAACTCGTCGAACAATGGACTCCCCGCATCGCCATCCCTCCCGCCACCATCCGCCATTACCTCTCATATAACATCCACTATGTCCTCAACACTGACTGCGTCCGCGCCATCGAAGTCTTCCGCCAATTCGCCGCCGAAGTCGATGTCCTCCCGCCGCTTCCCAACCTTCGCTTCCTCTAAATCACCAATCTGCAAACTACTGCGACTTCCCAGCACTGAACCACGTCATAATCAGGTATGAAGTTCTATGCGGCTGCCATCACCACGGCCAGATACCTCGCAGCTGCTGCACCCAAGGCCGCGGCCGTCCATCGCGGGGCCCGCAATCCGCTCCTGCGCCTCCTCTTCAGCTTCGGCATCTTTGGAGTCTTCCTGGTCTCCATCGTCGACAGTTCCTTCGTTCCGCTACCCCTTCCCGGCATCACCGACATCATGGTGATCGTGCTCGCTGCCCAGCACCACAGCTGGCTTCTGCTCATCTTGTTCGCCACTGCAGGCTCTGCGCTCGGCGGATATTTCAGCTACCAGGTGGGCCAGTCCGGCGGCATGGCCTTCGTCGAAAGGCGCGTCCCCGCCCGCATCTTCAAACGCGTCTGCGACTGGATGGAAAACCACGCCATCCTCTCCGTCGCCCTTCCCGCCATCCTTCCGCCGCCCATGCCGCTCAGCCCCTTCGTGCTCGCCGCGGGCGCGCTCAGGATGTCGCGCAGGAAGTTCCTCACCACCTTTACAATCAGCCGGTGCTTACGTCACTCCACCGCAGCATGGCTGGGCATCCACTACGGCCGGCACATCGTCCGACTCTGGAACGGCATCTCTGCAAAATACGCCACTCCCTTCCTCATCGTCCTGTGGACACTCATCGGCGTCAGCTGCGCCATCGCCTTCTGGCAGCTCTACACAGACCTCGCGCACGGTCGGCGTGCGTCATCCAAACCTCGTCGACACGGCCAACCCGACGGCTTAGCCTACGCCGCCGCCTTCGCTCGTGGAGCAAACTTTCGCTTGTAATAGGTCGTGGTCAGCGCAATCGCCGGTACCCCGATGATCGTCGGCCATAACCACACATACCAGGCGCCGCCGAAAAACTGCGACAGCGTCACCGCCGAAAAGGCCGTCCACGCGGCAATATAGCTGCCGATAAAGCCTCCCAGGTGCGTGTACCACCAGAACATCTTCTCCTTCGGCTTCCGCACAAAAAACCACATCTCCGCGCCCGAAGCCCGCATTCCAATCAATCCAAAGATAACTGCCACAATCCCGAATCCCTGCACCCACGCCGGACGAAACGCTCCAAACCCAGCCAGGCAAGCGCTCGCCGCAAAACAGATCAGCGCCGCGATCCAGTCAATCGGTTTGGCACTGCCGCCACGCGCCAGATCTTTTAGGCGAAGCACTCGAAATCCCGAGAACGCGAGATAGAAACTGAACACCGCCACCAGCGCCAGAAACAGCACCGGCCGATAGAGCGCCATCGGCAACGCGGTAGCTGCCACCACGCCCATCGACCACAAATACACCATGCCCCAGCGTTTATGCTGCTTGCCGCCCTTCGCCGTAGCCAGCGCGACCGGAGCCAGCAAAAATGACGATATCCCGGCCGTCACGTGAATTCCAAGAAACACCTTCATCCAGAGAGGGTCTGTGTGAGTCATTGTTTCTCCTTCGGCGTTTTGAGGACAGCGGATGTGATGAGGTCGAGCGACGCAAGCGTCTCATCAGCCCACGCCAGGATGGCGCGAGCTTCAATGCAGCCGTAATTGAGCGCCATCAGGTAGTAAGGAAGGCCTGGCTTATCGCGGTGACGTTCTTTGATCTGCGGTTCAAGAGCGATATAGCGTTCAAGGTCAGCGGCAAATCGGGCGCGCGTCTCAAGCACATGAGCGCGGACGATCTCAACCTGGCTCTGACCTCCAAAGAAGACCTTCAGCAGCAACTCATTGCGAGATTTGCGCGGCTGTGGCATCACAGCCAGCCACGCCTTGAGCTTTTCGCGCCCCGCTCGCCGTCAACGAGTAGACCCGCCGACCCTTCTTTCCCGTCTCCACCGCCTCCACAAAGCCTAGCTGCCGAAGTTTGTTGAGTGCTGGGTAGATCTGGCCGAAGCTCTCGCTCCAGAAGTTCCCAATCGATATCTCGATCCTTTGACGGATCTCATACCCCGTCATCGGCCCCATGCTGAGAATTCCGAGAAGCGCCTCGAAGGTGGTCGACTTTCTGAATTGTGAAGGTCTTGACATAGCTAACAGATATATCTACTAGATATATACCACCATGTCAATAATCGAGTCCGGTAGTATGGTCAGTTGCATCGGCCTTGGCCGGGATATATAGGATTCGAGGAAGGTATGTACTAAAAGGGGCCCTCGTTCGCTACTCCCTATTCCCTACACCCTACTCCCTGCCTCTCAAAACTCCCACCGCAGCAAAGTCGCCCCGACAGTGAATCCCGCGCCGACACTCGCCAGCAGCACAAGATCACCCTTCTTCATCCGCTGCTCCTCGAGCGCCGTCTGCATGGCCAACGGGATCGTAGCTGCCGTAGTGTTCCCATATCGGTCGATGTTGATGATCACCGACTCCTCAGGCATCCCCAGCCGCTCCGCCGTCGAAAGGATGATCCGCTTGTTCGCCTGGTGGGGTATAAAGCAGCCCAGCTCCTTGCCCTCCACTCCATTTCGGGACAACACCAGTTCCGCCGCCTCGGCCATCTTGCGCACCGCAAACTTATACACTGCCTGCCCGTCCTGATGGACAAAGTGCATCTTCTTCTCTACCGTCTCCGCAGTCGGAGGATGCAGACTCCCGCCACCCGGCATATTCAACGCTGCCGCACCCGACCCGTCGATCTCGTGAAAATAATCGATCAAGCCAATCTCATCGTCGGCGCAAGACTCCAACAGGACGGCGCCCGCGCCGTCGCCAAAGATCACGCATGTCGCCCTGTCCGTATAGTCGATGATCGAGCTCATCACGTCCGCTCCAATCACCATCACCTTCTTATGCATCCCGCTCTCGACCAGCTTCGCCCCCACCTGCAGTGCATACGGAAACCCCGAGCACGCAGCCGAAAGATCGAACCCCCACGCCCCCTTTATCTTCAGCTTGTCCTGAACCAGGCAGGCCGTCGCCGGAAAGAACATGTCCGGAGTCACCGTAGCGACGATGATCACCTCAAGCTCGCTCGCATCAATGCCGCGCGCAGCCAGACACCGCTTCGCCGCTTCCACCGCCAGGTCGCTCGTTGCCACGCCTGCTTCGACGATGTGCCGCTCACGAATTCCCGTCCGTTCCGTAATCCACTGGTCGTTGGTTGCGACCATCTTTTCGAGGTCGGCATTGGTCAGCAAACGCGGCGGAACGTACGGCCCTATCGAACTGATCTTCGCGCGTACCTGCGTCCGCGGCTTCAACGTCAAACTCAAACTCTCACCTCACCTGGTTGCGCTGCAATAAAACAAAAGACCATTACAAATGAACTCCCGTTCACCTGTCGCAGTTCATTCTCTCCGAGAAGCGCACGCATGTCACCTACCCGGTCGCGGGTCTCCATCCAAAAATGGCACACCTTGCCTTATGGCGCAATGTCCGCACCCGGCAATCATCTCTTATGTTGGGAAAACAGATAGGAAGGGGGAAAATAGTGCACCGGGCGACCTACTGCGCCATTGCGCGATGTCCCACTGCAGTTGAAGGGATTGAAAATAGTGCACCGGGCGACCTACTGCGCCATTGCGCGATGTCCCACTGCAGTTGAAGGGATTGAAAATAGTGCACCGGGCGACCTACTGCGCCATTGCGCGATGTCCCACTGCAATTGAAGGGATTGAAAATAGTGCACCGGGCGACCTACTGCGCCCATAATTACCCGTTACCGTTGCTTCCTTCCGGACCTGGCGGGGTTGGCGGGATTACGTCGCGTAATGCCCGGCACAGGAACCATTTTACCACTCCAGGCACCTCCTTCGCTTGCCTCGCGTAACCTGCCTCAGTGCAAAACTTGCCCACTCCATCTCTTGCCACTAACCTAGCTCTCATGCGCACCAGCCTTCTGCTCGCTGCCGTCCTCATCTCTACCCTTGCCCACGCCCAGGACGTCCACGTTCGCGTCGACCCCTCGGCACCGCACGCCAATCCCGGCAACGAAGACCAAGCGGTCTTCCCCACCATCCAAAACGCCATGGACCACCATCCCTGGCCCGGCCCAGCCGGTCGAGTCTACATTGAGATCGCCCCCGGCACATACCAGGAGCGCGTCATCGTCACCCAGAACCACCCCAACATCACCCTCATCGGTATGGGCAAATCACCCGAAGACGTCGTCATCACCAACTCGCTCAACGCGAAGCAAGCCGGTGGCACCTTCTTTACCGAGACAGTCGAGATCAACGGCACCGGCTTCGAAGCCGACAACGTCACCTTCGAAAACAGCGCCGGCAACACCGGCCAGGCCGTCGCCGTAGCCGACCGCGCCGATCGCAGCATCTTCAAACACTGCCGCTTCCTCGGCCATCAGGACACTCTCTTCGCCGACTACGGCCGCCAGTACTACGTCGACTCCTACATTGAAGGTGGAGTCGACTTCATCTTCGGCAACGCCACTGCCGCCTTCGACCACACCGAACTCCACGCCAACGGCCCCGGCTATCTCACCGCTCAGTCCCGCACCGCAGCGGACCAGACCACCGGCTACGTTATCCTCAACAGCCGTGTCACCAGCGGCATCAACCACGACGCCCCGCCAGTGGACACCGCCACCCCTGGCGCAAAGAGCTCCGCCTCCGCCCACAGCACCACCGGCCTCGGACGTCCCTGGCGCCCCTACTCCCGAGTCGTCTACATCAACACCGAACTCCCCGCCGATCTCAATCCCGCCGGCTGGAACAACTGGAACAACCCCGCCAACGAGCAGACCGCCTACTACGGCGAGTTCGGGTCAACACGGCCCCGGAGCCAACCCCTCCGCCCGTGTCCCTTGGTCGCACCAGCTTACCGCTGACCAAGCCAACCAATACCTGCCTCAAAATTTCCTCAGCGGTAAAGATCACTGGGACCCTCGGGCTGAAGCCGCAAAACTCCCTTGATGCCGCCTGTCGGAACTAACAGTTTCCTCCAGTGTTTCAGCCGCCTAGCATTCACTCGGAGCCGTCATCCTCAACAAGCTCCGACGCAACGAGGCAGAATGACGCCCACAAATTGGAGGCTGAACATGAAAAAATTCTCGCTCCTCGGCATGGCCCTCTCTCTGATGATCGCCACCAGCGCGCTCTGCCAGGATGTCCGTTACAACTACGACAAGGGCACTGATTTTTCGAAGTTCAAAACCTACAAATGGGGCCCTCATCAAAGACGCCCAGAGGCCGAACGATATCGTCGACAAACAGATCAAGTCCGCAGTCGATTCTCAACTTCTCGCGAAGGGTTTGACCGCAGTCGATTCCGACAACGCCGATCTCTTCATCGGCTACCAGACCGCCGTCGGATCAGAGAAGCAATTCAGCTCCTTCAGCAGCGGAATGGGGCCCAGGCTGGGGCTATGGTGGGGGCTGGTATGGAGGAGGGTGGTACGGCGGAGGCGGAATGACCACAACCACTGGCCAAACTACAACCATCTACGTCGGCCAACTCGACCTCGATATGTACAACTCCACCGCCAAGGACCTCGTCTGGCGAGGCGTCGTCAGCAAGACTCTAGATCCCAAGGCCAAGCCCGACAAGCAGGAGAAGAATCTCACTAAAGCTGTCGCCAAACTCCTCAAAAACTACCCGCCACCTGTAGCAAAATAACCCGAATACAACGCCGAACCCCATAACGTGGCCCACGGCGCCAACCCCTGCGCCCGAGTCCCTTGGTTCCACCGACTCACCCCACGAAGCGAAACAAGATTTACCCGCAAAATTCCCCCCGCGGCACCGAATATTGGCAACTCGACGCAGAAGCAGCTAAACTTCCCTGACATTTCACCGAGGGATATTTCGTGCTTAAACGTTTTAGTCGCCGCACCTTCGCCCGCCTCTTTGGGTCCGCAGCAATCGCCCCTGCGGCCCTCACAAATCTGGCCACCACGGCCTCGAGTCAAACCGCCCAATCCGCAGCCACCGCTCGGCCCTTTCCACAGGGGTTTCTCTGGGGCTCCGCTACCGCCTCCTATCAGGTCGAAGGTGCCGTCAACGAAGATGGCCGGGGGCCCTCCATCTGGGACACCTTCTCCCACACCGAAGGCAAGACAAATAACGGTGACACCGGCGACGTCGCCGACGATCACTACCATCGCTACAAAGAAGACATACAGCTCATGAAGGCGCTCGGCCTCAAGACCTACCGGTTCTCGGTCGCCTGGCCGCGCGTCTTTCCGCAAGGCGCTGGCGCACCCAACCCAAAGGGCCTCGACTTCTACAATCGTCTCGTCGATGAACTGCTCGCGGCCAACATTCAACCCTACTGCACGCTCTTCCACTGGGACCTACCCCAGGCCCTCGAAGACAAAGGCGGCTGGCAGTCCCGCTTTACCTCCGAAGCCTTCGCCACCTACGCGGGATACGTCGCCCAGCATCTCTCCGACCGCGTCAAGCACTTCATGACCCTCAACGAGATGCGTTCCTTCGTCGACATCGGCTACAAGGATGGTCGCCACGCTCCAGGTCTCAAGCTTCCACCGGCCGGCGTCAACCAGGTCCGCCATCACGCGGTGCTCGCCCACGGTCTGGGTGTCCAGGCCATACGTGCCAACGCCAAACCCGGCACCAAAGTTGGCCTCGCCGAAAACGCCACAGCGACCGTCCCTGTAATCGAGACGCCCGAGCACATCGAAGCAGCGAAGAAGGCCATGCGCGAAGCCAACGCCGGCTATCTCACCGCAATCATGGAAGGCCGCTACACCGACGCTTACCTCGCTCGCGCCGGAGCCGACGCACCAAAGTTCACCGACGCCGAAATGAAGGCCATCGGTTCACCTGTCGACTTCGTCGGCCTCAACGTCTACACACCCTCCTACGTCCGCGCCGACGACTCCGCCTCCGGATTCGCCTTTGTCCCTCCTCCTGCTTCATATCCGCACATGATGAGCAACTGGCTCCACGTCGGCCCCGAGGCCCTTTACTGGGAACCCAGGCTAGCCGCCCAGATCTGGAACATCAAGGAGATCTACATCACCGAAAACGGGGCTTCCTCTGCCGACGTCCTCACCCCCGACGGCCATGTCTACGACTCAGACCGCGTCATGTACCTCCGCAACTATCTCACCCAGCTCCACCGCGCCGTCTCCGAGGGCGTCCCCGTCCGCGGCTACTTCTGCTGGAGCCTGCTCGACAACTACGAATGGGCCGACGGCTACGCTTACCGCTTCGGCCTTCACTACGTAGACTTCGCCACCCAGAAGCGTACCCCCAAGCTCAGCGCCCACTTTTACCGCGAGGTCATCGCCAGCAACGCACTCGCGTAAACGCTAACCACGTTTTCGGACGTAAATTCACCCTCAGGGAGCACCTTTTGCGCTATCCTCGTGCACACCGGGAGGTCCTCATGCGCCGCTTCCGCTGGTTCCCTGCAGTTCTGTCCGTCGTTATTGCCTCGCTCAGCCACGCCCAGAACCAGCGGCAGATGCCCCGCGACTATCGCGGAGTCCAGATCGTTGTCCCTGGAATTTACGTCACTCCCGTTCCCAACGCTCCATTCACCGCCGTCGTTGAGATCCTCTCCCACGAGAACCTCCCCGACGGCTCTGTCAACACCCATACCACCATCGCGCACATCGCTCGCTCCTCCTCAGGGCGCATCTATAACGAGCGTCGGCAACTCGTCCCGACGAGCTTCCGTGGCGAACCCCCGCTCCTCTCCGCCCACATCTACGATCCCTCCAGTCGACTCAACGTCTTCTACAATCCCTTCGAGCGAATCGCTCGAGAAAGCGTTCTGCCGCGACCTCCCACGGCCCCTCCAAACACCGTTCCCTCCCGTATGCCGGCCAACAATCCCTACTTCAAGCAGGAAGAGATCGGCACGCAGCCGCTCGGCGGCCTCACACTCACCGGCATCCGCAAGTCCCACACAATTCCCGCCGCCATGAGCGGTACCGGTAGAGACATCGTCATCGTCGACGAGTACTGGTACTCCCCTGATCTCTCCGTCTACATGATCATCAAGCACAATGACCCACGCACCGGCGAACAGATCGTCGCCGTCACCGGCGTTGAGCGCCACGAGCCCAACGCCTCCATCTTCACCATTCCCCCGACATACAAGATCGTCGACGAAACTCCCGCTGAACAATAGACACGCCGCACACCTGCGCTTAGAGCTCGCATCGGCACGCCAAAGTCCGCTGGAAGCCCTTCAAACTTGATGAATAGAGGCTGGAGCCTGATGGATGACCATGGGCCGACGGCTGCGCCTACCGCTTCGGCAGTCACTATGTCGACTTCGCGCGCCGAAGCAAACACCAAAGCTCAGCGCCCACTTTTACCGCGAAGTAATCTCCAGCAGCACCCTCGATTGAGGCAAGTATGGCTTGATACGTCGTCAAAGGCATTGCGCGAAACCCCTGCTAAACCCAATCGTCTCACTATTCGTTACAAGAATTTCGTAGACGCTGCTTCACCACATCCTCTAAATTGTCCTCATGATTCACCGCGCGTCGGTGTTCTTCTTGATTCTCGTTCTTCCCGCCCCCCACGTTCTCTCCCAGCAGGGAAGTCCAGCCCCCGCCATCGCGGGCTACGTCACACGCGGGGCCTCTCGTACGGACTTCGACGCAAACGGATTTCATGTAGTTCCAAGCGAAACCACAACGTTCATGGTGGCCGAAATTGGAAAGGAAAAACGTAATACGAACGCCGATCCGTATTTTGGTCAAAGCGTCACCGTTTATGGCCACCTGCATAAGCAAAAGCACGTAGTTATTGCTGACGAGGTCATCTTTCACCCAGCGGATATGACCACTCTCAGCGGGTTTGCCGTAGTCGATCGCATCCTTACCTCAACGAAACCCGCCAGTGGCTCGCCAGAGCTGCTCGTGCGCGCCGACGGCTACATGATTCTTATTAACGCCACCACCAAAACTGGCTTCAAGGCACCGCTGGTCTCGCTCTCCGACGTAGCGACCAACGTCTGGATCAAGTATCACGGCAAACCGCAATCCAACGGCGTTCTCCTTGCCGACACTGCCAGCTTCATCTCCAACTCGGTTCTTGACCACGAAGCCAGACTGCTCGAAAAAAACGCCTATGACCCGAAGACCGTCGATGCCGATTCGAAGCAATCCGCCCCCAGCAAGGTCGTCCACGGCCGTGATGCCAAACAGATCCCACCGTACAAGGATGCCGCCCTGCAGACCCGCATCGACCGCATCGGCGCAAGTCTCGTCCCTGCATATCAGCGCAACCTGCCGGACGGCGACCCTACAAAAATCACCTTCCGCTTTCAGCTGATCGACGATCCCAAAATGAAGGAAGGCTTTGCAGTACCCAATGGAACCATCCTCATACCCTTCCAGACCGTCAACCACCTCCAAAGCGACTCTCAACTCGCGACCATCCTGGCCGACAACATCGCCCGCGTGCTCGAAAAACAAACCTTCCGAGCCCAATCGGGACACAAAAAAATGATCGCCGCCGAAGTCGCTAGCGGCGTGCTGACTGGCTACTATATATTCGGAACGGCAACTGTCATCACCGCAAGCGTGGCCCACGAAGATAAACGAAATGCAGAAGACCAGAGCGGCAGAGTCAGTCTCGGCCTTCTCCACGACGCCGGATACGACATCGACCAGGCCCCCATAGCCTGGTGGCTCCTCGCAACAGACACCGCGGAAATACTCCCCTCAAACCCGCTCCCTTCCCGCGCCGCCAATCTCTACAAATCGCTCGGGAGCACCTGGCGTAACTACCCTGAAGCCTCGGCCTCATCTTCCGCTGGTCCGCAAACAAAATAGGGCACGGGCGCCGCGTCTCATGCACAGGTAAGATAAGAGTGTGCCGTCTTCCACTCTAAATCCGTCGAACATCGCGGTCTGAGACCCCAATTCTCAGGGTCATCCCCGAACTAAACCCAAGGTAGGCTTCGTCTCCCTCGGCTGCCCCAAAAACCTCGTCGACTCCGAGGTGATGATGGGCCTGCTCCATCACAACGGTGCCGAGCTCACCCCCCGCGCTGAAGACGCCGAGATCATCGTCATCAACACCTGCAGCTTCATCGACTCCGCCAAGCAGGAGTCCGTCAACACCATTCTCGAGATGGTTCAGCACAAGCAGCAGAACGGCGGCAAGGCCCAGCGCATCGTCGTCGCCGGCTGCCTCGTCGAACGCTATCGCGACGAGATCCAGAAGAACATCCCCGAAGTAGACGCAGTAGTCGGCACCGGCGAACTCGAAGCCATCCTCGCCGCCGCCGGCCTCACCCCCAGCGGCCGCGCGAACAATAACTCACCTTTCAACATCCTCCCGCAGGGAACGCCCGAAGCCACGATTCACACCCACGCCATCGGCATGATCGAAACCAACAACGAGGTCACGCAACTGATCGACCGCGCCCCAAGCGCAGTCAGCCAGCACTCACGCCCGTTGGCCGACCCCGAACACGGCCGCGAGATCGCCCCGCAACTCCGCATCGTCCAGTCCCTCGCCGAAACCGGAACCACGCACGGCGACGAGCCGCTCAATCACACAGGCGACCACATCGCCCACCTGCCCATCGGAATCGACGCAGGTAACACCTCGCGCCCCGAAGGTGACCTCCGCCAGCAACAGGGCCGCTTCTCCCGCGCCTCATGGGACGGGGCCACCGCCGCGCTCCCCGAGTACCTCTACAACGACGCCACTCCGCGGATCCTGACAACGCCCAGAGCGTCGGCATACATCAAGATCGCCGAAGGCTGCGACCACCCCTGCAGCTTCTGCATCATCCCGCAGCTTCGCGGCAAGTTCCGCTCCCGCCGCATGTCGTCGATCATCGCCGAGGCCGAAAACCTCATCAAACAAGGTGTCCGCGAGATCACCCTCATCGGTCAGGACACCACCTGCTACGGCGAAGACCTCGGCTTCACCGACGGCCTCGCCACCCTCCTCGACGCTCTCGCCGTCCTCCCGGGCCTCCGCTGGCTGCGCTTCCTCTACACCTACCCCAACAAGGTCACCACGCGCCTGCTCGAGACGATGGCCAAGCACGACACCATCGCAAAATATCTTGACGTCCCCCTCCAGCACGCCAGCCCCAGCGTCCTCAAACGCATGAAGCGTGGCGGCAACGCTCAAATCTTCCTCGACCTCATCGCGAAGGCCCGCCGCATCGTCCCGGGCATCGTCATCCGCACCAGCTTCATCGTCGGATTCCCCGGCGAGACCGAAGCCGACTACAAAGAACTCGAAGCCTTCATCAAAGCCGCAAAGATCGACTGGCTAGGCGTCTTCACCTACTCCGACGAAGAGGGCGCCAAGGCCTTCGAGCTGGCCGACGAACTCAAGGTCCCCAACCGCACCATCCAGGCCCGCCGCCGCAAGCTGATGAAGCTCCAGCAAAAGATCAGCACCAAATCCAAAGCCGAATGGGTAGGCCGCGAGATCGACCTCCTCGTTGAAGGCGAATCCGAAGAGACCGAACTCCTCTGGGAAGGCCGCACCGCACTCCACGCCCCCGAGATCGACGGCAAAGTCTTCATCAACGACTTCGGCCCTCACGAAACGTTGGTTCCCGGCACCTTCTACCGCGCCGAAATCACCGAGTCCCACGACTACGACGTAGTCGCCCGCATCCTCGAATAGCATCGCACGACAAATCTTCTTTGTCTGTCATTCCGCAGCCGAGAAGAATCTGCTTTTTTTTGTTTGTCATTCCGCAGCGAAGTGGAGGAATCTGCTGATGCTTTTTCGCATTGGCCGCATCACCCATTCTGTTTCGCAGGGCCCTTCGTCACAATATTCTGGGCCACCACCCACGCCCCTGCCGCGATCGCCCATGAGATAAGGAACGCCGTCCACGGAAACCGATCCTTCGGTGTAGCCAGAACAGCAGGCCCCCACACCAGAAGCGCAAACAGGCTGATCATTCCCGCCTCCACCGCAGCGGCCACACGCGGAAAGATCGAAAACAACACGCCAAGACTGCAGGCAATCTGCCCATAGCCAGTCAGGTAAGCCCAGCCCCTTTGAAAATGAAGCCAAGCCGGCACCATGGCCGCAGTCTCCTTCACATACATAATGTGTGCAAGCCCAATCGGAAAGACCCAAACCGCAAAAAAGATCCGCGCAAGACGAACGCCGCGTTCCCCCGTAGCGAATCCTAAAAATGATCCCTCCGGCAACTTCGCAAGCACAGCAAACAGAGTCCAGCCTCCAGCCAACAACACTGCAAGCTCCCCAAACCCCAGCCACACACCCTCTATCTGAGGCGCAACCACAAGAGAGGGCACCTTCAACAGCGTCCACACGACGAGATACGGAAACAGGATCCGCACCGACCACGTCACCGTAGCGTCGAAAAGCAACCCGGCCCCACCAATCAGCATGATGAGTCCCGACAGGTACGCAAGAGCGGTTCGCCCAGGGACCCATGCGGCAACAGGCTGCCAAACCAGCGCAAAATCGCCGTAAATCAACGCGAGAACGCCAAGACCAATCATCCCAACTGCAAAAAGTATCAAAGCAGGCTGTTGCCTTCGAGTCATGTATACCCTCTCTAGATAGGTGACAACAGAATCCCACAATGATGATGCCAGCCATCGCGGAACTCTCATGATAGGTATACCCTATGCCCGTGAAGACCCACCCCAAAAGACGACACCGCCGAACTTCTCCAGCATCGACGATCACACCGTCCGCATCACGCATCCGGAAAAACTCTACTTCTCCCGCGAGGTCCAACTCACCAAACTCGATCTCGTCCGCTACACCCTCGCCGTCGCTCCAGGGGCACTGCAAGGCATTCGGAACCGCCCCATCGTCCTCAAGCGTTTCGTCAACGGACTGCCGAAGCCAGAACCCTTCTACCAAAAGCGCGCACCCTCGGATCTTCCCTGACTTCCTCCGCACCGTCACTCTCTCCTTCCCCTCCGGCCGCACCGCAGAAGAGGTCGTCGTCGACAACCCTGCCGGTCTCGCCTGGATCGTCAACCTCGGCTGCATTGAGTTCCACCCTCACCCAGTCCGCTCCTCCGACCTCGAACCACCCAGACGAACTTCGCATCGATCTCGACCCCGGTCCCGGCGTCGACTGGCCCGACGTCCGCGCCGTCGCCCTCGAAGTAAAAGCCATCCTCGAAGAGAACGGCCTCACCGGCTGGCCAAAGACCAGCGGCTCCCGCGGCATGCACGTCAACGTCCGCATCCATCCCCGCTGGACCTTCACCGAAGTCCGCCGCTCCGCCCTTGCCCTCGCACGCGCCGTCGAGCGACGCGTCCCCACCCTCGCCTCCTCCAAATGGTGGAAGGAAGAGCGTCACGGCGTCTTCCTCGACTACAACCAGAACGCCAAAGACCGCACCACCGCCAGCGCCTACTCCGTCCGCCCGCTTCCCGACGCACGCGTCTCCGCACCGCTCCACTGGCACGAGGTACCCGACGCAAACCCAGCCGACTTCACCGTCCTGACCATGCCTCAGCTCTTCGCCGAACGCGGCAACCCACACGAAGCCATGGACGCCTCTCCAGGCTCACTCGATCAGCTCCTCGCCCTCGCCGCCCGCGACGAAGCCGAAGGCCTGGGCGACGCGCCATGGCCTCCACACTTCGTCAAGCAGGAAGGCGAAGCCAAACGCGTCCAACCCTCCAAAGCAAAATCCTTCTCCGCGCAAAGCGCCGAAGGCTTCGGGGCCCATCGCTTCAAGAAACGCTCCAAAGCCGCCCCAGATTCCGTCATCCTGAGCGAAAGCGGCGAAGCCGCTGGTGTCGAAGGACCCGCCATTCCTTCAGACTCACCTCATACTTCCAACCCACTCGGCCATGAATCCGATCTCCATAAGCCATCCGCCAAAACCCGCAGGGCCCCCACAAAACGCACACCGAAACATCCACTCATCACCATCGCCAACTCCACCGACAAATCCGCCGCCGAAGCGGGCCTCGACCGCTGGAAGAACGCCCACCCTGAAGCCGCCCGACATCTCGCCGTCGACGACGTCCTCATCGACCGCATGCGAGGCGCCAGCTCGATCTGGTATCGCATCCGCCGTAATCTCCGCCACGTCCCCGAAGAGATCCGCCCCACCACAGCAAACCACCCGATCCCGACGACGATCCCACCCGCGCCTGGCGTGAAACCTCCGCCTAGCCCTTCACGTCTCCTGGAAAGATCTCCATCAGCTCCTGCGCCGGCACAACCTCCAACTGAGCATAAGTACAATCCCGGGACGCTTTATCCCTCCGCCATCTCCGAAACTGCGCCATATGCCGAAACCTGTCCCCCTGCATATGCTCATACGCAACCTCAACCACCAACTCCGGCCGCAACGCCTCCCACGAAAGGTCCTTCCCGGCAGACCAACGGCTCTGCCCCCCGGGCATCCTGCCGCTCGCTACGGCCTCCGCCCACCCCGCCCACGGATGCCCCTTCAACGCATCCACTCGATAGGGCGCAAGAAACTCCACCAGTTCCTTTCGCTTTGGCATAGTAAAGCTCGCGCATACTCCCACATGCTGCAGAGCACCCGCCGCATCGTACAGCCCGAGCAGCAGAGACCCCACCGCTACACCCTCGCCATTCTTATGCCAGCGAAACCCGGCAACCACACAATCGCAGTCGCGCTCATGCTTCACCTTCAGCATCACCCTCTTATCCGGCTGATACGTTCCATCCACGGGCTTCGCCATCACCCCATCCAGCCCGGCCCCCTCGAATCTCTTAAACCAATCCACCGCAATAACCTTGTCCCGAGTCGCTGGCGTAACATGCACCGGCGCAGTCGCATGGCCAAGCGCCTCCTCCAGCCTCTGCCGCCGCGTTTCAAACCGGACCTCCCGCAGGTCCTCGTCCCCTACCCAAAGCAGATCGAAGAAAACCACCGAAGCCGGACTCTCCTCTGCCAGCATCTTCACCCGCGAAGCTGCCGGATGCAGTCGCAACTGCAGCGCATCGAACTCCAGCCCGTCCTTCGCCGCAATCACTAACTCGCCATCGAGCACGCACCGCTGTGGCAACTGCTCCAGCAACACCGTCACCACCTCCGGAAAATACCGGTTGAGCGGCTTCCCGTCCCGGCTCTGCAGAAAAATCTCATCTCCATCTCGAAACACAAGACACCGAAACCCGTCCCACTTCGGCTCAAAGATCCAGTCATCCCCCGCTGGAATCTCTGCCACCCGTTTCGCAAGCATCGGCAGTATCGGCGCACTTAGTGGCAGGCTCACACATGCATCATAGACCGCGTAAAACCTTCTGCCTCCCATTAGCGAGAGATTTGTCAGATGCAGATTCTCCGCAAAAGATATCCTTATCGCCCCGCCACTACCTCAAGCAATAGATCGTCCCCTGCGCGAATCACAGCATTTCCCTTCGCATTCGTGATCGTGATCAATCCACCCGACGACTCCAGTTGAGCTCCCTCGTCATATCCATAAAGCCCCACGGCAGTCGTCGAAAACACGCCCATCGCCCGCGGCACCATCGCGCTATCGGCCCCCTCCAGCTTCGCCGGCAGACTATAGACCCCGTAGTAGTCTGCGCTCCCTACCGTTCGCGTCCCGCTGCCGACCACGGGCCTACCCAGCCCGACCGCACAACCTCGTCCCCTCCAACCTGCCGCGTCGTCCAACTCGCCTCGCTCGCATTTCCCCGGTCTGCGCTCCCCTGCATCGACAAAAACGTATCGTCGACGTCCATCAAGTTAGCCATCGCAACCGCACGCGTCTCCAACGGCACAGTCATGCCTCGATAGCTGAATTGCGTAAACCGAACCGTCAGCCTGGAGGGGTGCGCCGCCGTTCCATCTCCCGCATCGGACCTCACCACCTCTCCCCGAACGGCCGCGCCTCGATTCAGGTAGCGGTTTGTGGAGATCGGCACTCGTTGCGTCGTCTTTACCTGAAAGACTGTCCCGGGCTTCACCCTCCCAGCGCGAAGGGTTCGCCCCATCTGCACAGGCAAGGTGAGACCCGGAGGCAACGGCTCTAACTCAGTTATCGCCTGACTCCGCAATTCGATCTCTGCTGCCTTCCCCGAGACAGATTGAAACGCAAGCAAAAAACCGACGCAACACATCGCACATCTCGTTTTGCAGAAGGCCCATGTCCCACACATACGACACCTCGCACTCATTAGACGCATGCGTTTCGTGACCCTCGACCGCACCTTGTCGCACACCGAAAAAGTATTAAACTAGATGTGTCATGTCGAAAGCGTCCAGCACGAAAGTCAAAGCGCTACGCTGCCCCACCTGCCGCGCCTTGGTCCTCGAACAGAACGAAGACTTCCCCTTCTGCTCCGACCGCTGCCGCCGCATTGACCTCGGCAAATGGGCCAGCGGTGACTACAAGGTCTCCACTCCCATCCAGGACCCCGACCTCCTCGAAGAGCTGGCTCGCTCCCGCAAAAACAACCCCAACCGCGACGAGGACTGACCCTCGCCAAATAAAAGTGCGTTCCCCTGCACAGGTAACCCCTCTGGATCCAGGACTTTACCCGTAAAACCGACCTATGGCCGCCCGAAGTCCGGATCTAACCCCTTTCGATCGAAGACTTTGGCACACTTCCGACCGGGTGGGGGACTAAACTGAAGACAGCATGTCCAACTCCACCACCCAAATTCACCCTCCGTCCGAAAAGAAGACCCTCTGGGCCTGGGCTGTAGGCACCTTCTTCGGAGCGGGCCTGCTAAAACCCGGCCCCGGCACCTACGGCAGCATCTTCGCTGTCCTCCTTTGGTATGCCGCCGCCCACATCCTGCACCCAGCCCCCGTCGCACTAGCTAGCGGCACAGCCATAGCCGCAGCCCTCGCCACACTAATCGGCATTCCTGCCGCTACCATCGTCGCCCGCGAATCCGGCCGCGAAGACCCCGGCCACGTCGTCATCGACGAGGTCGCCGGCCAGCTCATCACCCTCGTCCTTTGCCCGCCCGACCGGGCGCACGCCATACTCGCCCTCGTGCTCTTCCGCCTCTTCGACATCCTCAAGCCCTGGCCTATCCGCCTGCTCGAAGGACTCCCCGAAGGCACCGGCATCATGCTCGACGACGTTGCCGCAGGCCTCTTCGCCCTCGTCTGCATCTGTATACAACGTTGGTTGAGCGGCTCATAAATACCAACCGCAAAAATTGGGGCCGGATTTTTCCCCGGATCCTAGCTGCCGGAAATGCCCTTGTTGACTAGCACCTTTACCTCAACCCGGCGGTTCTCAGCGCGTCCGGACGCCGTCTCGTTCGTTGCGGCTGGTCCGTACTCGCCCATCGCGCCCGGCGCCACAATATGGCGCACTGGCACGCTGCCCTGCTGCATCAAAAAAACCGTGACAGCCTTTGCGCGAGCTTCACTCAGCTTGGTATTCATCTCCGCACCACCGGTTGCATCCGCATAGCCCGTTACTTCGACGATGTACCCCTTCAGCCCGGTGGCGGTCTGCGCCAGTTTCTTGAGTTCTTCCTGGTCGGCCGCAGCGATCTTCGAGCTGCCAACGCCGAATTTCACGGTTGTTTCCGCCTTCACGTCATATTCGCCCAACGCGATAAAACGATCCGTCTGGTCCTCGACTTCCTTGATTTCCTGTACAGTCGGTGATTCAGTCTTTTGACCCGCTTGCAAGGCGGCGATGTCCTTCCGGTTTTTCTCAATCTGCTGCATATTTGCGTCTACTTGCTGCGCGGTCGGATGCAAGCCGGACTGAACCATCTCGGCAGTTTCCAGGTCATCCCCATCGACTGTGATCTTCTTCGCTACAACACGGCCTTGGTTATCGGGTGATCCCTCGACTTTTAACTTTGAGCCCAGGGATTAGCACCGTGTCACCCATATGCTCTTTACTCAGGCCGAACAGCCCCCTGTCATCTCTCGTGTCTGTGGCATCTGTGAGAACCACAGTAGTCTTCCCGTCCTGGTCCGTTCATGACGAACGTATCTCCGCTGCGGGAGATGATCATCCCGGTTTGTGCATTTGCGCTAACCGCAGAGGTCAATCCGAGAAAACACACTGTCGCCATACTCGCTAAGATTGTTATTCGTTTAATCTGCATCGCATTTCTCCTTCTCGTTTCCTACAACGTTTGTGAGGACTGCCGGTGAGACAGAGGGTCTCCGGGTACGAGCGCAATTGTGCAGAAGATTCCAATCAGGGGTCGCATTCCGGAACCCGACATCCTCGGTCTCGGATTCCCGGTGAAATCGTGGCCGATTCCTCGAAGAAGAGGGGAATAAAAGAGCTTACGAGGTCGATTCCCTACTACTGCCCGGGGTCACCTGGAGTGCTCGGAATCCTGGCAAGCCCCAAGGTGGCAGTGCCAACCTACCTAAGGCTTCCCATTTCCCGCACTAGTGATGCGGAATGATAGTACACCTCGTAGGCGCCCTTTGTGGGCCTCTCAGGTGCGCTGAGAACGCTGAACTTGGACGGCGGTCACCGCATTCCCCATGCCAGCATCGGCGCCGGTTCGCCTATAGTCCACCTGCGCTTTCCACCCCGCCGGTTGCGCTTACCCTTCCGCCGGTCTACGCTAGCCATCAGACCATGACGACCCTCCGCTCCCTCCTGACGCCTGACAAGACCGATACGCCGGCCCCGCATCTCGACCGCATCATGCCCGTCGCCGCCATGCCCGGCGGCGAGGTCGACATCCACGGCCAGCACCTCGACTCCAGCGGCCCCCACGTCCCCCGCGCCACCATCGGCGACATCTCCGCCCCAGTCGTTCTCAGCCGTCCCACCCGCGCCACCATCCGGGTCCCTGAAGGCACCATCTCCGGAGACCTCGTCGTCCGCCGCAGCGCCACCGAGAGCAACCCACTCAACCTCCGCATCGCCGTCCCCATGGCGGAAAACCTCCACCCCGTCGCCAACCCTGCAGTCGACGCCGACGGCAACGTCTACTCCACCGTCTCCGGCCCGCGTGGCCAGGCCGTCCCCATCTCCATCTTTCAAATCCAGCGCGACTTCCAGGTCCGCCCCTTCGTCCGCGATCTCCTCAACGCCACCGGCCTCGCCTTCGACCCCGACGGTTACCTCTACGTCAGTTCGCGCGCCGAAGGCACCGTCTACCGCATCTCCCCTGAGGGCGCCATCTCCACCTACGCCGAAGGCATGGGCATCGCCACCGGAATCGCCTTTGACCGCGATGGCAACCTCTTCGTCGGCGACCGCTCCGGCACCATCTTCAAAATAAGTCGCGGCAATCCCAGCGGCACCAGTGGCGAAATCTTCGTCTACGCCACTCTTGAACCGAGCATCGCCGCCTACCATCTCGCCTTCAACAGCGCGGGGACCCTCTTCGTCACAGGCCCCACCACCTCGTCGAACCAGGCGATCCACGCCATCGACCGCGATGGCAACACTACTGTCTTCTACCAAGGTCTCGGCCGCGCCCAGGGCATGGCCTTCGACGTCGACGACAACCTCTACGTCGCAGCCAGCCTCCGCGGCCAGCGCGGCATCATCCGCATCACGCCTCGCCATGAGGCGTCCCTCGACCATCTCCGGCAACAATCTCATCGGCCTCGCCTTCCTCGAAGATGGCAACGCCGCCCTCGCCACCCGCGACGCTCTGTACCACGTGTCCCTCGACATTGAAGGCCGCAAACTCATCTAGGCCCGACTGCCTACCGGCACTCCTGCGAAGCCGGACGTCCCCTGACTCGTCTGCATCGAATGAACATCAATCACGGACTCTGCCTGCCTAATGCGCCGTTCCACGACGTTGGCTGCCTCGACGTTTTGGCTCTCATGCAAGAACTTCGCGTAGCACCTTAGAGCTCTCAAATAAGCCGGATGCCCCCAACCGAGCTGCACGCTCATCAGGGCCGTTCCGCGCTCCAGATACTCGCTCGCCTCGGCCATCTTGCCCGATTTCCAATAGGCATAGCCCAGCAGAAACTCACTCAAGCCAACCGGAAAGTCATCCGGCCGTAGGGTCGCCTTCGCATCAGCCATGGCCACCTTCAGCACCGGGATGGCCGATGGACAATCCTTGAGGGAGCACAGTGCTTCAGAGAGCGCGAACCGTATCGATATTTTGTCAAGGGTCTCGGCTTGCTCATTGGTATCGAATTCAGCCAAAGCCAGCCGCGCAAGATCTCTCGCCTTCACAAACTTTTGCTTGACCAGGTAGAGCGTCGCGAGATCGCTTTGGCTGCGCGCAATCTGCAACCGGTCGCCAAGCTCCAGTCTGATCTTCAGCGCCTCCAGTTCCTCCTTCTCAGATGTCTCGCAACTTTCCCATCTCAACGTGCAGGCTGCCAAGATGACCCAGCGCCGCGGCAAGGTCATCGGTCGGCCCTGAACTCTGTTGAAGCAAGGAAACTGCATGCTCCAGAGCCTGCTCCGATCTCTCCCACCGTGCCACGTCCTGGTACAACAGACCCAGCTGGACGTAGGTTCGACTGAGTGTGACGCTCGATGCGTGAGCATCTTCCGCCTGACGCACGGCCGCTTCCTCAAAGGTGACCCGATGCAGCAGGCCCTGCTTGTAGTCGCCTCCAGCAATTCCGGCAGTGTTCACAGGCGGCCCAATCACATCGCCACCCGGCGACACCTGTTGACCGGAAACATACATGGAGAGCAGCAAAGTAAACATGGGACTGACGACAAGACGCACGTTCATCGCGACCTCCTGAGCCTCTTCGTTGGTACGCGCAATAAACGGGCGCGTCGAAGACAAGGGTTCCCGTTCGCGTTCTGCAGCCGGATGGTCTGTAACATCCGCGAAGCGGTATAACGCGCAACAAAGTCCTAAACACCACGATCGATCGGGTAAAACGAGAGAAGGCCCGGATTGGCTACCTATCCTGACATTCCCCTAACGGAAGATTGAAGCGGCCCTGTTGACACAAACGGATCAAAACGTCACTGGTTCCGCAGTTCGTCACATTTTTGGTACTTCAGCACCACGGCGACCCCTCTTCTCACAACGCTTATTCACCGCGTTGCCCTTGCAATTGCCGATTAGACAACGGCTCTCGCCCCTGGTTAGGCAGGGAAACTGAATAATTCCTGATTCAGATGGCCTGACGAACAACGTTTACGTAAAATCATCTGCGCCGGCTGTCTTCTAGTCTGGGCACGACCTAAAACTCAGCTCCACTCAGCGCAAGGGAGGACACTGTGGATTCGCGGCTCTATAGCAGGCTTTTATTTCGTCTCCTGGCACTCCCTGTTGCAGCACTTACTGTCCTTGCTATCGTCCTCGGTTATGGTCTGCAACGTGTTCAGGAAAGCGCTGACACTGTTGACCGTGCGGACGTCGTCATCCTCCATGCGAATCGACTGATCAAACTCATGGTTGATGAGGAGACCGGCCTCCGCGGTTATCTCCTTGTCCGCAATCCGGCCTTCCTCCAGCCTCTGCACGAGGCAGAGCCACAGATTGATTCCGAGTTCGCCACGTTGTTTACGATGATCCACCGCTCGGATCAAGTCGCACGGCTTAAGCGACTCCAAGCCGCCCAGCAGCAATGGGAGCAGCAGGCTTATCAGGAGATCCACTCTCCAGATCCGTCCTCCATGGAGCAACATATGCTCCAGCGCAAGCAGGAGATGGACGAAATGCGCGCCCTGATGGATGAGTTTGTCGGTATCATCGCCGGCCGCCGTGCCGAGCACTCTGCGGAAGATGCCCAGGTCAATCGGAACGCCAGGCTCGGTCTGATCGGCCTCGTCGTCTTAGTCGCCTCACTGCTCGTATGGGAGACGCGCAGAGTGTTCCATAAGCTGACTGTCACCTACAACCGTCAGATCCAGGAGATCAAGCTGCGGAGCGAGGAGTCCTACGCTCGCGAGCAATGGCTGAACACGACCATCCGCAGCATCGGCGATGCGGTCATCGCCTGCGACACCGATGGCAAGGTCGTCTTCATGAACCTCATCGCCGAGCAGCTCACCGGCTGGAAAGAAGACGAAGCCCGAGGCATGACCCTCCCCGACGTCTTCCCCATCTTCAACGAGGACACGCGAGCAACTGTTGAAAACCCTGTCGACAAGGTGCGCCGTCTCGGTAATGTCGTCGGTCTTGCCAACCACACCTTCCTCCTCTCCAAAAGCGGTAAAGAAATTTGCATCGACGACAGCGGCGCTCCCATCCGCGACGGTGCCGGCAAGATGATCGGCGTCGTCCTGGTCTTCCGCGACATCACCGAACGCCGCATGTCCGAAGGCGCACTGATGCGGGCCGAAAAACTCGCCGCAGCCGGACGACTCGCCGCCTCAGTCGCGCACGAGGTCAACAATCCGCTGGAGGGCCTGACGAACCTCGTCTACATCGCCCGCCGCTCCAGCGACTTCGATGAGATCCGCCAACTCCTCTCGCAGGCCGAGAACGAGCTCGGTCGCATCGCCCACATCACTCGCCAGTCCCTGGGCTTCTATCGCGAAACATCAACATACGCCCACTTCATGCCGGCCGCTATCGTCCGCGAGGTCGCCGCCTTCTACGCCTCCCGCGCCTCCAGACACGGGGTCTCCCTCATCGTCAACGCCCAGACAGAAAGAGAGGTGTTGGGCTCGGCCGGGGAGCTTCGTCAGGTCCTCTCTAACCTCCTGGCGAACAGCCTCGATGCCTGCGCCCGCGGATCCATGGTTCGCATCGAGGCGAAATCCGCGATCGACCCGCGCAATCCATCGCGGCCAGGTGTACGCATCACCATCGCCGATACAGGCCCGGGCATTCCTTCCGAGCATCTCGAAAGCATCTTCGAACCGTTCTTCACGACGAAAAAGGACACCGGCACCGGTCTGGGCCTCTGGGTCTCCCGCGAGCTTGTCACAAAGCACGGTGGCAGCCTGCGCGTCCGCTCTCGCACCTCCGATCCGTTATGCGGCACCGTATTTTCCATCTTCCTGCTAGCGCAGGGAGGGGCCCGAACTGTCCCTTCCTATGTCGCAGAAGAAAACGCAACGCCGGCGCAAAACAGAGTCGCGACAAATTGATTTATCGGTGCTCTGGCCCTTCGTGCGTCATCTAATCACGGAGAGGATCGACTCATGAGCGAACAGAAACAACAGGCTTCGTCCGACAGGACCGCGCTGTTTGACATCAAGAAAATCGCCGGAAGCTTTCCCGCCACCGCCGATACCATGCTTATCGATACACGCCTGACCGACGAGCAGCACGCCAGTTCTCGCGTCTTTCGCGTGTACCGGCCGACTCCAGCGCACTATCACGCCACCTGCGACGAATACCTCTTCGTGATCTCCGGCCGCGCCACGTTTTTTCTCGGCGATGGCGCGCCCTTTGAAGTCGGCCCGGGCAACTCATCTTCTTCAAGCAGAACACCATTCACGGCACGCCAGAGCTCCTCGAAGAGCCATTCGTCGTCTTAGCAGTCGACACCCCTCGGCGCGACCCGAAGGACATCGTCTTCGTCAATCCGTCCGACGGGACCCCCGAGAGCTTCATCCAAAGCGAGCGCCTTTACTAAGCTTCGTCCGTCTCTCCAGCGAAATTGACGCGCAGCCGATATCATCGAGACACGCCCATTCCACGCAGCGGAGAAGCTACCACCACACATGATCGCTGAAATTATCGCCGCTGGCTCCGAGATGCTCACGCCCTTCCGCCAGGACACCAACTCCCTCTACCTCACTGAAGGCCTCAACGACCTCGGCGTCCAGGTCGTCTTCAAGACCATCGTCGGCGATAACCTCGCCCACCTCACCAGCGCCGCCATCATCGCCATCTCTCGCGCCGACATCGTCATCTTCTCCGGCGGCCTCGGCCCCACCGAAGACGACCTCACCCGCGAGGCCGTCGCCGCCGCGCTCGGCATCGACATGCACGCAGACAACGCCGTCCTCGCCGCGCTCTACAAACGCTTCGCCGCCCGCCAGATGGTAATGCCGTCCAACAACGCCAAGCAGGCCAACGTCCTCGACGGCGCGACCGTCCTCGACAACAAGAACGGCAGCGCCCCCGGCCAATATTTGGACACGACAGTACCTGACGCCAACAACAAGCCCATCCGCAAGATCGTCATGCTCCTTCCCGGCCCCCCCAAGGAGCTCAAACCGCTCTTCGATAATGAGGTGAAGCCGCGCCTCGCCGCGTCCCTTCCCGCACGTCACCTCGCCAAACGCACCCTCCGAATGGCCCTCATCCCCGAGTCGCACGTCGACGCCCACACCGCTCCCATTTACAAGCAGTACAGCGACGTCGAGACCACTATCCTCGCCGGCCTCGCCGAGATCCAGCTTCACTTCCTCTGCGCCAAACCCACATTGGCCGAGGCCCAGGCCCGCGTCGACGAACTCACCGAAAAAATCGAAGCCGAGATGGAAGACGCTATCTTCTCCTCGCACGGAGAATCCCTCGAAGAGGTCGTCTTGCTCAACCTCGGCCTCCGCGACCTCACCCTGGCCACTGCCGAGAGTTGCACCGGCGGCCTGCTCGCCCAGCGCCTCACCGCAATTCCCGGCAGTTCGCGCTACTTTCTCGGCGGCGCAGTCGTCTACAGCGACGCCCTCAAGACCACCTTCGCCGCAGTCCCCGCCGAACTCGTCACCACCAAAGGCCCGGTCTCCGCAGAAGTAGCGCGCTCTCTTGCCGAAGGCATTCGCACTCGCACTGGAGCGTCGCTCGGCATCTCGATCACCGGCATCGCCGGCCCTGGCCCAGGCGCTCCCGGCCCCGACGCCAACAAACCCATCGGCCTCGTGTACATTGCCCTCGCCGACGCCCACCACACCCAGGTCAAAGAGCTCATTCTCCCCGGCGACCGCGAGCGCATCCGCTACTGGGCCAGCCAGCACGCCCTCGAACTCATCCGCCACCACTTGCTATAAAGAGGCCTAACACGGATCGACACAGATGACACCGATCTAAAACAAAACGATAAAGGGAAACCGCCGAAAGATAACCAAATGGTGTGACGAATCAATCTCAATAGATCTCACCGTCCTTTTTTCATTTCTTGTTTTATCGTCTTTCAATCGGTGTCATCTGTGTTGATCGGTGTTAAGTCTTCTAACAAGCAAAGATTATCTCCCCCCTGCAACTTCTTCATCTACCCTTGCTAAACTCATCCTGACGATCATGAACCCTTGGCTCATCTCCATTCCGCTCGCCTATCTTCTGGGCTCCATCCCCTTCGGCTACCTCCTCGTCAAAATCTTCCGCAAGCAGGACATCCGCACGACCGGAAGCGGTAACATCGGCGCCACGAACGTCGCGCGCTCAGGGGCCAAAGGCCTCGGCATCGCCACGCTCCTCCTCGATTGCGGCAAAGCCTTCCTAGCCGTCAAGATTGCGCAGCACATCGCCCCCGGCAACTACGACCTCGCCGTTGTCGCCGCCGTCGCCGCCATCCTCGGCCACGTCTTCCCCATCTGGCTCGGCTTTCGCGGCGGCAAAGGTGTCGCCAGCGCCCTCGGCGTCTTCCTCGCCCTCTCGCCCGCCGCCGCCGGATGCACCTTCGCCATCTTCCTCGTCATCTTCCTTATCACCCGCTTCGTCTCACTCGCATCCATCGTCGGCTCCGCCTTCTTCCCGCTCTTCGGCCTCTACTTCGTGCCGGTACGCACACCCATCGTTATCGCCGGCTTCCTCTTTATTCCCCTCCTCGTCATCATCAAGCACCACGAAAACATCCGCCGCCTCCTCGCCGGAACCGAAAGTCGCTTCGGCAAAAAAAAGGCGACGGCATGAGTCGAATCGCAATCCTGGGCGCAGGCGCCTGGGGCACCGCACTCGCCCTCTCGCTCGCACGCCGCGGCGGACACGAGATCTGCCTCTGGTCGCACTCCGCCACACTCGCCGACCAGCTCATCGACGCAGGCGAGAATCTCCGCTACCTCCCCGGCTTCACCCTCCCCGTCGACATCGACATCACCGCCGATCTGCCCCGTGCCATCTTCGAAGCCGACGTCCTCCTCTGTGTCACACCCTCGCAACATCTCCGCAGCGTCATCACCCAAATCGCGCCATTGCTCACCAGGAACCAGATCGTCCTCAGCGCAAGCAAGGGCCTCGAAGAGACCACCTTCCTCCGCATGTCGCAAGTCGTCGCCTCAGTCACGAACAACCCCTTCGCCGTGCTCAGCGGCCCCTCCTTCGCGCAGGAGGTCGCAGCCGGCATGCCCACGGCTGTTGTCGTCGCCTCGTCCACGCCGCAAATAGCCCAGACCATCCAGCGCGGCTTCACCTCCTCCACCTTCCGCGTCTACACCAACGAAGACGTCCCCGGTGTCGAACTCGGCGGCGCCCTGAAGAACGTCGTCGCCCTCGCTGCCGGCGTCGCCACCGGCCTCAACCTCGGCCACAACTCCTCCGCCGCCCTCATCACGCGCGGCATCGCCGAGATGACCCGCCTCGCCGTCGCCTCCGGTGGTCGCCGCCAGACCCTCGCCGGTCTCTCCGGTGTCGGCGACCTCGTCCTCACCTGCACCGGTTCGCTCTCACGCAACCGTGCCGTCGGCATCGAACTCGGTCGCGGTCGCCAGCTCCCCGAGATCATCGCCGACCTCAACGGCAAGGTAGCCGAAGGCGTCCGCAGCACCCACGCTGCCCTCGGCCTCGCCGCCCGTTACGCCGTCGAGATGCCCATCACCGAGCAGATGGACGCCATCCTCCACCACAATAAAAGTCCCAAAGAGGCCATCCGCGAACTCATGTCCCGCCCCGGCCGCGACGAGTAGCCTCTCGTCTTTGCTCTTATAAAGTTCTCGATCCGCGCACCGCGCAGCGCCCTTTGCAGCTAAGCTTGTCTGCATGCACGAACACAACCACGAACGCGACCACCAGCACGAGCACATCCCGCCCCTCGACCTTCCAAAGCACAAGACCGTGCTCGGGTTCAAACCTCACATCTTCGTCGGCGGCCTCGTCCTCATCGCAATCCTGCTCGTTTACCTACTTCTGCTGGTGCGTCCCGGAATCTATTCCCCGGCGCCGCAGCCAGCTCCAACATCCACTTCGACACCCGCGCCGACACACTGATCGCAGCGAAGTACTCCCCGCGCAACCGCACCCAGAGCGCTGGCCCGAACATCAAAACCCTATGAAGATCCTTGTCGTTGGTGCCGGCGCCGTCGGCGGCTATTTCGGAGCACGTCTCGCACAGGCAGGGCGGGATGTCACCTTTCTCGTCAGGCCCTCCCGCGCGCAGCAGCTCCGCAGCGAAGGTCTTCGCATCCTCAGCCCCCACGGAGACCTCACCCTCCAGCCCCAGACCATCACCGCCGAAGACCTTCATTCCCCCTTCGACATCATCTTCCTCAGCGTAAAGGCCCAGGCCCTCGATCAGACGATCAACGACATGAAGCGCGCCGTCGGCCCCAACACGATGATCTATCCCGTCCTCAACGGCATGCGCCATATGGACACCCTCGCTCGCAGCTTCGGCAACCGCGCCATCCTCGGTGGCGTTTGCATGGTCTCGACCGACCTCGACGAACAAGGTCGCATCGTGCAGATCACTCCCATGCAGAAGCTCATCTACGGCGAACTCAGCGGAGAGATCACCCCGCGCATCCGCTCCTTTGACGAGTCAATGCGCAACGCCGGCTTCGAGACCGAACTCTCCACCAGCATCGTTCCGGCAATGTGGCATAAGTGGGTCATGATCGCCTCACTCGGTCTTGTCACCTGCCTGCTCGACGGCCCCATCGGCGAAATCAACGCAGTGCCCGACGGAGAACAGACCATACTCCAGGCCATCGACGAGTGTTCATCCGTAGGTGCCGCCTGTGGATACCCGCTCCCGCAGCCCATCGCAGCCTTCCTGCACCGCTCAGTCACCGCCAAAGACTCGAAGCTAACCTCGTCGATGTACCGCGACCTGCAGAAAGGCGTCCCCACCGAGGTCGAAACCATCCTCGGCGACCTCCTTCAACACGCCCACGAGCATCAACTCCCCACCCCGCTCCTGCAGGCCGGCACCGTCCGCCTCCGCGTCAACCAGAACGCCCGCCACGCCTCTTGATGCCTGCCCATCCGCTAAACTAGACCTAGTATGGCCTTCTCCATCTTCGGCAAACGCCCCACAGAACCTGACGAACCCCGGATCCCCGAACCCCAGGAGCCGAAGCGCGGCCTCTTCGACCGCATGAAGCAGGCGGTCACCCGCACCCGCGAGTCCTTCACCGAGTCCATCAGCTCCGTCATCGCCCTCACCCGCGAGGTCGATGAGACGACCCTGGTCAATCTCGAGCCTCTCCTCCTGGCCGCGGACCTCGGCGCCCCAACGACAGCCCTCGTCATGGAGAACCTCCGCCAGCGCGCCCTCCGCACCGGCATTCAGGGCGGCGACGAACTCAAACAGCTCCTCAAGTCCGAGCTCAAAGCCATCCTCGACAGCGTCGCTCGCCCCGTCCGCCACCCCGCGACCCCACCCGAAGTCATCATGATGGTCGGCGTAAACGGCACCGGCAAGACCACCACCACAGGCAAGCTCGCCGCGCACTTCACCGCGCAGGGCCGCACGGTCCTGCTCTGCGCCGCCGACACCTTCCGCGCCGCAGCCATCGAGCAACTCGAAGTCTGGGCCCAGCGCTCTGACGTCCAGATCATCAAAACCAAGCAAGGCGGCGACCCCTCAGCCGCACTCTACGACGCCTGCGCCGCCGCCAAGGCCCGAGGCACCCAGGTTCTCGTGGTCGACACCGCCGGCCGCCTCCACACCAAGACCGACCTGATGAAAGAACTCGACAAGATGCGCCGCACCGCGGAAAAGCTAGTCCCCGGCGCCCCGCACCAGACCCTCCTCGTCATGGACGCCACCACCGGCCAGAACGGCCTCCAGCAAGCCCGCCTCTTCACCGAAGCCGCCCACGTCACCGGCATCGTCCTCACCAAACTCGATCGGCACCGCCAAGGGCGGAATCGTCCTCGCCATCGCGACCGAGCTCAAGCTCCCCGTAATCTACGCAGGCATAGGCGAAAAACTTGAAGACATCATCCCCTTCGATAGCGGCGCCTTCATCGACTCCCTCCTCGACTAAGCTCCTACCTGCTCAGCCGAAGCGCAAACTGTAGAACACGCGGATCGGTCGTCGTACTCGTAATACTCCCGAACGCAGCCGCCCCGAAGCTACCATTAGGCTGCGAAAACGCAGGCGTATTCGTAATATCAAACATCTCGGCCCTGAACTGCAGGTCCAGTCTCGCGAAAAAGCTTCGTGTCCTTTATCAGGGCCATATCCAGATCACGATAAGCCGGCCCGCGCACCGGGTTTCGCGAAGCGGTGCCAATGACAAACTGCGGCGCCGTAGCAAACGCCGCGGTGTTGAAGAAATGCGCCGGGCTACGTTGACTCGGCGGCAGACTCGGGTTCCCAACGATATTCGGCCTCTGCAGCGCAAACCCCGCGAACGAGTTATTGTTCGTCGCCTGGGTCACCGTCACCGGCATCCCCGACTCCAGCAGGAAAATAGCATTCAGCGACCACCCTCCAAACAACGCATTCCCTATTCCGCTCGACGCAAACCGATGCCCCCGCCCGGCCGGCAAATCGTAGATCCCAGTAAACGAAGTCACATTCGGCATATCGCCATTCGAGGAGTCGCGTTCAAGATAAGGCCGAAACGTATCGGCCGCAATCAAACTGCTTGAGTTCGGAGACGAAAGCACCGTCGACGAAAACACCGACGAAGCGTCATCGATCAGCTTCGAATGCGTGTAGGCGAACAGAAAAGAGTACCCGCCCGAAAACCTCTGCTCCACCTTCGTCTCAACCGCGTTGTAGTTCGAAGTGCCGCTGTTGTTCCTGTAGGTCGCAATGTTGAGAAACCGCGGATACGGCTTTAGCAGTTGCGCTTCACTCACAGTCTTCGTCCCGATCGAACTCGAAATCGGAATCTGCCCATAATAGGGGTTCGTCACCTGTGTCAACAGCGTCGGTCCCAGTGCGAGCTGGTTCGCGGTCAACTGATTGAGGTTCGAGTCCGGAATACCCACATGGACAATATGCGAACCGACGTAAGCGACCTCCACCGACATGTTGTTCGTAATCGCCCGCTGCACGGCCAGGTTCCACTGCTCTACGTACCCCGACCCTGCGGTCTTCTTCGCCGTATAGACACTCTGCCCCAGCCCCGCATCTGGTGTAAACGGGATCGGCGCAACCGACGGCCCGCCCGACAGAACGAACGCGGCATTCACGCTGTCCTGCGTCTTCTGCACCACATTCTGAATAAACGGAAACTGCGGAGTAGTAAACGGCGTCGTGATCCCCGATTGGTCGATAAAGACAATGCCAAACCCTGACCTCACGACCGTCTTCGGCGTCGCCATATAAGAGAAGCCAATCCGCGGCGCGACATTGTCGTAGTGCAACTCACGAGCGCTGCGCGAATTTCCATTCTGCCCCAGATAGTCCAGCTGCTGCGTTCCAAGATTGAAGACCGCTCCCTGGTTCGTCTTCTCCACCGAAGGAAAGGCAAGCGTCCACCGCGCGCCGAGGTTCAAGGTCAGCCGGCCCGTTGCCTTCCAGTCGTCCTGGACAAAATACTCCTCGATCATGTCGCGCGGACGGATCTTGGTCTCCTGCAGGTCAATTTGAAACGTATCGACCTGCCCAAGCAGAAAGCTCGCCACCGAATTGCCGCTGTTCGTCAAACCCTGCTGATCGGTGCCAGTCGTGGTAAACGCGAAACCACCCGTCGGGTTCGGCGGAGACACCGTATTCAGCTGATACCACCGGAAGTCGATTCCAGTCTTGATCGCGTGTGCTCCCTTGGTATAGTTCACCGTGTCCACCATCTGCCAGACAGCGGTTTGATACAGCGAGAAGGTACTCGCAGAGGGCCCAAGCTGCTGAATACCGGTCAGCGTAAACAGCGGCAGCGCGTTGTTGAACGCAGCGTTCGTCGGAATACCGGGTATCCCCAGCGCGGACGACGCAGTCGTCCCCAGCGTAGGCCCTACAATCGAGTTGCCTCGGCGCGTATAGCCTCCTGCGAGGTTATTCACCAGCCGCGCAGAAAAAGTATGTGTCTCATTCAGTACCGCCTGCTGTCCCAGCACATTCGATAGCCCGGCGACCCCGCCCGTCCCAAGGACCGGAGCCCGTAATTGCCCCGCTTCCTTCCGGCAGAGGCGTTACCGGCAGCTCCACCTCGTTGTAGTAGGTGTAACGGCCAAAGGCCCGATCGCGAGTCCCGTGCGTTCCGTCCACGCGAATATCAAACTGGTTCTGATGGTCTGAGTCGTTCGCCGTTCGCGTGTAATTGTTCGCCGCGGCCGCACTGGTCGGCGTAGGAAAGCGCGCAAGCAAAGACTTCGCCGCCGAATCAAACGGTATATTGATCACGTCATTGGGAAACTCCTGCCGCACAAACTTTCCACCCACCGTCTGCGTCGTCGTAGGGTCGAAGATCTTCGAGACGCCGGTAAAAATCCCCTGCCGTTGGTTCATCGTCGGGATGGTCGAGATGCGCGTCACGCCGATCGACTGCTTCACTCCCTCGTAGTCGCCAAAGAAAAATAGCTTATCGTGAATGATCGGGGCCCCCAGCGTAGCGCCATACAAATTGCGCCGGTACTCGGGCTTCCGCCCCGCAGGTGCAAAATAATTCCGCGCGTTCAGGTCTTCGTTGCGAAAATACTCGAACAGACTCCCATGGACCGCGTTCGAACCCGAACGCGTCGCCACGTTCACCACGCCGCCGTTGAAACGGCCAAACTCCGCTGCCACGTTGTTCGATTCGATCGTGAACTCCTGGATATCGTCCAGGATCGGAAAGTACGCCACCTGCCCCGGCTCCGGTTGCAGCGCGGAGATCCCGTCGAAGAGATACTCGTTCGTCCTCGGCCGTCCTCCGTTAATGCGCGGCAGAAGCGTCCCCGGAGGCAGCTCAACTCCCGGTGCCAGCGTCGAAAGCTGAATAAAATTGCGAGTATTCAGGGGCATCGCGGCAATCGTCGCCGCCGGTATGTTCGTTTGCATGTTGCTCGTTCCCACCTGCAGCAATGGAAAGTCGCTATCCACAGTCACCGTCTGCTGGTCGCCGCCAAGGCTCAGCACCAGATCTGCATTCACCGTCTGTCCCACCGTCACCGTAATGCCGGTACTGGTCCAGCCGCTGGAAGCCTGGTGCCGTCACAACGACCCCATAGGGACCGGGATTGAGATTAGTAAAAAGGTAATCGCCTGTGCTCGAGGTCGTCGTCGACTGACGCACGTTCGTCCTGGATGCGATCAACTCCACATTGGCGTTCGCGACTGTTGCCCCGGAAGGATCGAGCACACGCCCGCGAAGATTGGCCGAGATCTGCCCGAAAGCAGGGCATCCAATGAATGAATCAACTAAGAGAAGCGCAAAGAAGGAGAATGACCAAAAAATACGAGGAAACTTCATGGAAGGCCGCTCCTTGAGCGCAGCCCGGACTTGTATCCGGTGGTCAGCAATTACTTTTGCGAACGGGTTGACATAGGCGCGAGAGGTCATATATCGGCCTACATACGACAAAATCACACACTACGAAATTAGTCGTTTGGAATAGTATAGTCAAACGATTCGCCGGGCACACTTCCTCATCCATCGGTGGTTCGTTTTCAGATGTAGTTGGTTGCCCCTTCGCTCTTGCCCGTCCTCACCCACCTGCCCAGGCATCGTCATCGCGATCGAGGTTGCCACGCCTTTTGTGAGCGGGCAGTAGAAATCCGCTTTCTCTACGGCTGCCGATCCACGGCCAGCAACGTACCCTTACCTCTTCCTGTCATCTCGCAGGGATATTCCCAACTACACAGGATCATCGAGCCGCTCGATCATCACGTCCGTCGACTTGATGAGAGCGGCTGCGCGATCACCCTTCTTCAGCTGAAGCTCACGAACAGCGTTCGCCGTGATAATCGCCGTGACATGTGCGTCTCCAACTGACAGCACGACCTCGGCCAACAGGCCCTCTATCCGAATACTCACCACGCTACCCACAAGCTGGTTTCTGCCACTCACCCTGCGATACCGCTGACGCGACTCGGCCGCCGGCTTCCTCTTGTCCTTCAGCAAAAACGGCTTCAGTGTCGCCTCAGTTAAACGATGATGTCCCCCCGGAGTCTGCACCGTCTTCAATTTGCCACTCAGTATCCACTGTTTGATGGTGGCATAGCTCACTCCCAGCATCCGTGCCGCCTCACGGGGGGTCAGCATTGGGTTCGCACTTCGCATGGCTTACAGTTGTAGCACACACGCGCCCCCTGTGCTGTGAAGATTCTGCAGGCAATCCCATACCGTAATTCTCTGAATTCAGGCCATTTACGCGCAGAGAGTCAAGAGGGAAGGCCGCGGCCCGAACAGACACGGAGATGAAAACCGCTATCCTCGAAGCATGCCCGAAAAGACGCAGCACAGCCAGGACGAAGTCTTCATGCAGCGTGCCCTCAAGCTCGCCGCCGAGACCATCGGCCTTGCCTCGCCGAACCCACAGGTAGGCTGCGTCCTCGTCCGCGCAACTCCAGATGGAGATGCAACCAAAGTCATTGGCGAAGGCGCACACCTTTACGACAACCGCGACCACGCCGAAATCGTCGCCCTGAAACAAGTCGGCGCTCGAGGCCTCTCCACCAAAGGCGCCACGGCCTACGTCACCCTCGAGCCCTGTAGCTACCACGGCCGCACCGGCCCATGTGCCGACGCCCTCATCGCCGCCGGTATCACTCGCTGCGTCATC
The DNA here is from genome assembly GCA_963774835.1 of uncultured Acidobacteriaceae bacterium. Lineage (GTDB taxonomy): Bacteria > Acidobacteriota > Terriglobia > Terriglobales > Acidobacteriaceae > Edaphobacter. The sequence continues at coordinate 288,780 of CAVZGS010000004.1, read as the reverse complement.
GCCACTCAGGACCCCAACCCCCGGGTCAGCGGCCAGGGCATTCAGAAACTTCGCGCTGCCGAAATCGAAGTGACCCTCGGAGTCCTTGAACGACCGGCGCGCGACCTGAACGAAGCCTTCGCCCACTTCATCCGCCATCAAACTCCCTTCGTCACCCTGAAGGCCGCGCTCTCCGTCGACGGCAAACTCGCTCCGCCGGCCGCTTCGCGCTATCCCAACCAGCCTCACTGGCTCACCGGCCCCGCCGCGCGCCAGGAGGTACAGATTCTCCGCCACTCCAGCGACGCCGTCCTTACCGGCATCGGCACCGTCCTCGCCGACGATCCCCTGCTCACCGACCGCAGTGGCATCTTCGGCCCCGACGGTCTACCGCGCCGCCGCCCGCTCCTCCGCGTCGTCCTCGACACACACCTCCGCATTCCCCTGACCTCGCAACTCGTCCGCTCCGCGAGCGTCATCAACTCTGAGTCAGATCTGCTCGTCCTTTGCGGGGCCCTCGCCTCATCCGCGAAGGCCGCCGCGCTCGGCTCTCTCGGGGTCGAGGTCGATCATGTTCCCGACTATGCCGGACGCCTCAGCCTCCCCGCGATTCTCGCCGTCCTCGCCGAGCGCGACGTCCTCGGCCTCCTGCTCGAGTGCGGCTCTCACCTCAATGGCGCCTTCCTTCGCCAGAACCTGGTCGACAAAGCCGTCCTGATCTACGCCGAGACGGAACTCGGCGACCAGGCGATTCCATTCGCCCACGGCCTCCCCTCCCCCTACCTCTTGGAGGAATCTCTCACTCGCGTCACCCGCGCCACCTATGGCCCAGACGCCTGCATCACCGGCTACCTCCACGATCCCTGGCCGATCCGGCCACGACCCGCCAGCCTCTAACCACCACCCACTAGCATCTAACCACCAGCCTCTATACCCTGATACTTATGTTCACTGGCCTAATCGAAACCACCGGCACTCTCCTGGCCATCACGCCCACTGATGGCGCAACGCGCATCACCATCGCCGCGCCCACGCTCACCGCGCGCCTCAACACCGGCGACAGCGTCGCGGTCAACGGCGTCTGCCTCACCGCCCTCAGCATCGAGCCCAACGCCTTCCCCCCGCGCTTCTCCGCTGACCTCGCCGCCGAGACCATCGCCCGCACCACGCTCTCTCACCTGCGCCCCGACTCCGTCCTCAACCTCGAACTCCCCACCCCAGCCGGCTCGCCCCTCGGAGGTCACGTCGTCCAGGGCCACATCGACGGCACTGCCACCCTCCTAGCCCTCGCTCCAATCACCCCCAACGCACCCGACACCGACTGGCGCCTCCGCATCCAGCTCCCCGAAGCTCTCACCCGCTACGTCGTCCCTCAGGGCTCCATCACCATCGAAGGCATCAGCCTCACCGTAGCCTCCATCCTCGGTAGCGAGGTCGAGGTAGCCATCATCCCCCACACCTACGCCGCAACCAGCCTCCACACCCTAACTCCCGGCAGCCCCCTCAACATCGAGGTCGACGTCCTAAGCAAATACGCCGAGCTCCGGCAAAAACAACCTGAAAAATTCGTCCTCTCGGAGCAATACCTCATCGCCAACGGCTACTAGCGTACTGCTGGCACAAGGATCCGCGAACGATCGACTTTCAACTCGCCGCCTTCTCCTTACGCAGAATCAGAAATACGCTCACAATTACGAGAGCCGCCCCAAACAGCGTCCGCCGCGTGATGATCTCTCCTGCCACAAAATATCCCAGCGCCACCGCCACAATTGGATTCACGTAAGCGTGACTCGCGACCCGAGTCGCAGGCATACGCGCCAGTAGCCAAACGAAGGCAGTAAACCCGAGAAGCGATCCACAAACGATCAAATAAATCAGGGCCAACCCGGCACGAATCGAAACGTGAGGGAAGGGATGCATCTCCCCGAATGACGCAGATAACACGAGTAGCATTCCGCCGCCCAGCATCATCGCCGCACCAGCGGTCAACGGTCTCGATTCCGGTAAAGCCAGCGAGCGATTGAGCACAGACCCTAGGGACCAGGTAGTGGCCCCGGCCAGAATCGCAACGCACGGAAGAATGCCAAAGTGCTGCTCTCCATTTCGCAGGATAAGCACTCCGACCCCACAGAACCCTAACAAAGTAGCGAACAGCATCCCCCAATGAAGCCGCTGTTGCCGAAAGACAAACACCTCCAGCACCATCGTAATGAGCGGCAGCGTCGCTTCCAGCACTGATGCAATACCGGAAGGAACATACTTCTCTGCCCAGAACAGCGGTCCATACTCCGCAACAAACATAAGCAGCCCAATCAGAGCGAGATTGCGCCACTGGATCAGCCTCGGCCAAGGCTTCCCTCTTAGCCGCATGAAGCTGTAAAGCAGAACGCCGGCAATAAAGAATCGAACTCCTGCCGCAAAAAGCGGCGGCACCTCCTGTACCGCGATTCGAATCGCGAGGAACGTGGTCCCCCAAATGACATAAATCGCAAAAAATGCGAGCACCATTCGAACATCAAACCGCTTGGATGTGCCGGGAGGAGCAACGTTGATAACCGTTGTATCTGTCATAGATGGTTACTACTTTACAATCGCAAAGATAACCTGTAAAGGTATATTTGATGGTTATAATGAGCGAGCCTGAACAGCCCGTCGCCTTTCAATTGGTCGCAGGACACCCTGCACTCGATCTCGTCAACACTCTGGATTGGCGTTTCCGTGAGGAGGGTGCTGAAGAGCTTCTCAACACCTTTGACGACCTCCTTAGGTTCACAGAACAATCCAGTCTGTTGCATTCAAAACAAGCGCGCCAACTCCTTCGCGCAGTGAGCAGAAGCGCTGGCACGCGCGTACTCAAACATTGCATAGAACTCCGAGAAACTGCTTCAGGGGTCTTCTATGCCGGGGTAGACGGACATCGTGCAAATCCCACATCGATTAGCACACTGGAGCGACACTTCAACGCGGCCCAGCTACAGCGAAGACTCAGTTGGAACAGCGATTCACACCTTGAATGGAGTTGGTCACCACCTGGAAGGTAAAGCTGAGCTTCCCCTTTGGCTGTTGTCGCTAAGCGTCGCCGATCTGCTGCTCAACCCATCACGAGAAGTCCGAGCCTGTGACAATCCGGAATGTCGTTGGCTTTTTCTCGATACCAGCAAGAACCATACAAGACGATGGTGCGACATGAAGGTCTGCGGTAATCGAATGAAAGCCCGAAGATTCAAAGCCCAACAAGTGAAGGCGGCCGCGAGACAGTAAGTCGCCTCACAGTCAAAAAACTACCCAAAAAACAAGCGCAGCCCAGAAGGGCTGCGCTTCACCGTTCCACAACCACCAGGACCGGCTAAATCGAGCTCATGTTGTGCAGAAACTCCTGATTGTTCCGGGTCTTTGCCAGCTTGTCCGTCAACAACTCCATCGCCTCGACCGGCGACAGCGGATTCAGTACCTTGCGCAGGATCCACGTCCGTTGCAGGTCTTCCTTCGGAATCAGCAGCTCTTCCTTACGCGTGCCGGAGCGCTGAATATCGATCGCCGGGAACACGCGCTTATCGACCAGCTTGCGATCGAGAATCACCTCCATATTGCCCGTTCCCTTGAACTCCTCGAAGATGACCTCGTCCATGCGCGAACCCGTGTCGACCAGAGCAGTAGCAATGATCGTCAGCGAACCACCCTCTTCGATGTTGCGCGCCGCACCGAAGAACCGCTTCGGCCTCTGCAGCGCATTAGAGTCCACACCGCCTGAGAGCACCTTGCCCGACGGCGGAACGATCGTGTTGTATGCACGCGCCAGACGAGTGATCGAGTCCAGCAGAATCACCACATCGCGCTTATGCTCGACCAGCCGCTTGGCCTTCTCGATCACCATCTCGGCGACCTGTACGTGACGCGCCGCCGGTTCGTCGAAGGTCGAAGAGATCACCTCACCCTTCACCGACCGCTGCATGTCCGTGACCTCTTCCGGCCGCTCATCGATCAACAGCACAATCAGCACCACCTCAGGATGGTTCGCCGTAATGCTGTTCGCAATCGACTGCAGCAGCATCGTCTTGCCGGTCCGTGGTGGAGCGACGATCAGACCGCGCTGCCCCTTGCCCACCGGAGTCAGCAGGTCCATCACGCGACCCGAAATATGCTCGCGCACCGTCTCCATCTTCACCCGCTCCTGCGCATACAGAGGCGTCAGGTTGTCAAACAGGATCTTGTTCCGTGTCTCTTCCGGCGACTCAAAGTTGATCGCCTCAATCTTCACCAGGGCGAAGTACTTCTCGCCCTCATGCGGCGGCCGCACATTGCCGCTGATCGTATCGCCCGTCTTCAGGTCGAACTTGCGGATCTGCGATGGCGAAACGTAAATGTCGTCCGGACCCGGCAGGTAGTTGTAGTCCGGAGACCGAAGAAAGCCGTAGCCATCCGGCAGGATCTCCAGCACGCCTTCCGCGAAGATGTGTCCTTCCTTCTCGCTCTGCGCCTGCAGAATCTTGAAGATCAGGTCCTGCTTCCGCAGACCGCTGGTGCCAGCGATGTCGAGGCCGCGCGCAAGCTTACTCAGCTCCGCGATATTGTGTTCCTTCAATTCAGAAATAGTCATGTTTTACCTGGGATTTTGATTTTTAGGAGGGATGTTTGGAACTGAGGCGGGATCTGCGTGACGAGGGGGTCGTGCGGAAGGCCAGAGTAGAGCGAAACCTGTACTGCGGATGGGTTGTAAAGCGGGTAAATGGTTGAGACTACACGGTGGGTGAAACTGCCGCGCGTTAAGCTGCGCGGCGTTCCTGCAATTGTACCTTCTCGACAACAGCTTCGGACTCATTCATCGGAATGGTGTCCTTGAAGCGGTCTAACACTTCATTCGTCGTGTCCTGTAGACGGGTGTTGGGCTTGTGCAGCTTACGAGTCGCCTTCGACGCCAGTTGACACAGTTCATAACGGTTGTTCACGTGGGTGAGAGCCCCAAAAATAAGGTCCGAGCGCATAGTCTTTCTCCTTTTCAGCTTTGAGGCGTAAGCGTCTTTCTAGCGCTCACTCGCCTGAAGTTCCCTAAGAATGGCAACCGAATCGATGAACCGCTGCCGCGTCTGCCGTTTCGTTTATTAGACGCAGAAAACCCCTGCGGGGACTCCTACAATCTGTCTTCTATTTCATTCAGTTTGATGGCCGTCAGCCTAAACAGACGAAACAAACCGTAGCTGGCCAAGAACCAGCAGATTTTGCAAAACTGTCTCTTCCGTAAGATTCAGCGCTCACCGCGCCCAGGCGTGAAACAGAAAGTCAGCCAGTCTCCTGGCGAGCCAAAACTTTGCGCCGCAACCCACCCGACTCTCTTCCGAGATATTTTGCCGGTCAGGCGCATTTACGACACTTATGGAAAGTAAACTGTCTGGCACCCAAGGTCAATACTTTTTTTGGGAACCTGTTAATAAGGATATTCCAGAAACAGGATTATTCCAACCAAAGTGACTCAAGGTGGTTATCTGCAGAACACCGGTATCAAGACCAGTAACTGCGATCCAGCGTGCGGTATTGAATGGCCTCCGCGATGTGTTTTACCACTATGTCCCGCTCGCCTCCCAGATCGGCTATCGTCCTTGCCACCTTCAATATACGATCATGTGCCCGGGCGCTCAAACCCTGCTGCTGCATCGCCCGTTCCAGCAACCGTTCCGCGTCCGACGACAGCTCGCAGTGCGCCCGAATCTGCTGGGTATTCATCTGCGAATTGGCAAATATCTGCCGCGAAGCCGCCTTCGCCGACCCCTTCGTCCGTTCACCCGTCTGCCCAAAACGCGCATGCTGACGTTCCCTCGCCGCCAACACCCGGTTCCGTATCTGTTCCGACCCCTCTGCCGCCGCTCCGCCCCGCAACTCCTTATATTGCACCGCGGGGACCTCAATATGAATGTCAATCCGATCCAGCAGCGGCCCGGAAACCTTCGAAACATATCTCTGAATCATCGGCGGCGTACACATGCACTCACGGGACTTGTCGTTAAAGTACCCACATGGACAGGGGTTCATCGCCGCCGCCAGCATGAATCGTGCGGGAAAGCTCAAACTCATCGCCGCCCGGGCGATCGTCACATGGCCGTCCTCCAGCGGCTGCCGCAGCACCTCCAGCACGTTCCTCGGAAACTCCGGCAGCTCATCCAGAAAAAGCAACCCATTGTGGGCCAGCGAAACCTCCCCAGGCCGCGGCATCATACCCCCACCAATCAGCCCCGCATCTGAGATCGTATGGTGCGGCGACCGGAACGGCCTGTGCGCCACCAACCCCTGTTCCGCATCCAGAACGCCGGCCACAGAGTGGATCTTCGTCGTCTCCAGCGCCTCCTCAAACCGCAGTGGAGCGAGAATCGAAGGTAGCCGTTTGGCCAGCATCGTCTTCCCCGACCCCGGCGGTCCGATCATCAAAATATTGTGCCCGCCCGCGGCCGCCACCTCGAGCGCCCGCTTCGCCACCTGCTGCCCCCGCACGTCCTTGAAGTCAAACGGAAAGTGCTGCATCTCACTCAACAGATCGTTCGTCGCCACCTTCAGTGGTGCCGCCGTTATCCCACCCAGCACCGCCGAGTTCAGCAGCTCCCGCACCTCCAGCAGCGACTTCACCGGATAGACATTCACGCCCTCCACCACCGCCGCCTCGCGCGCATTGCTTGCCGGAATAATCAGGTTCTTGATCCCCTTCGCTCGCGCCGCCACCGCAATGGGCAGCATCCCCTGAACCGCCCGCAGGCTGCCGTCCAGCCCCAGCTCTCCTACCAGCAGATAGTCGCTCACTTCCTTGATATGCAGCGCGCCATACGCACCCAATATCCCGATCGCGATCGGCAGATCGAACCCCGAACCCTCTTTCTTCAGGTCCGCTGGAGCCAGGTTGATCGTGATCCGCGTCGGCGGAATCTCAAACCCTGAGTTCTTAATCGCCGACCGCACACGGTCACGGCTCTCCCGCACCGCCGCGTCCGGCAACCCCACAGTATGGAACTGTTCCTGGTCTAATTTGATATTGGAGAAATCGACTTCAACATCGATGATATGGGCGTCAATCCCATACACTGCAGCACTACGAGCCGTAAAAAGCATTCTGGAAGCCTGATTAACCCTTGAGGCAGAAGATTTTGCCGAGTATAGCACTCACCAGTTTTGCCCAGTGCCACCCTGGCCTGGGTGGCCCATTCTTTGCGCCCTTTGCGAAGGGTGGATTATCGACCGAGAGCAAGACACAAGCCGACCAATCATTCCGTATGGCCAGCGTAACCGTGATCAAGGAAGGGCTCAAAACGCCAACCGGAGTCGAGCCTGCGGGCGATACGATCTGGATCACCGAGCGTGCCACCGGCAAGGTTATGTCGATCCCCATGCCCAAATAATCACCCTCCAATCATCACGAAGGTGACCCGCCTAGCTTAAGGGCACGGCTTCAGCCGTGCCGGAAGGACCTTGCGCGAAGCGTTTACCGCTCTGCCGAAGGCCCAGAGCGAAATGGCTGATTATCGTTCTTGACGTTGCTGTTGTTTTGCTTTTTCCAATCCACATGGAAAAGCAGTCGAATTATTTTTTTGCCCGCGACAAAGGTGCCTCGTATTGGAACACCTGCTCAAGCGGGAGACCGAACACATGAGCAATCCGAAACGCGACCTCAAGCGAGGGCGAGTACTTGTCGCGTTCAATTGCGATCACGGTCTGTCGCGTGACGTAGATGAGGTCGGCAAGCTCCTGTTGTGTCATCGATCGGACGGCGCGGAGCTCCCGTATCGTGTTGCGGAGACACGAGCTCACGCGGCCATCCGATAGGCAACAAGTTCGCGGATGATGCGCACCGAGCCAGCCAGAACGAGCAGGTGGAACAGGATGCCAATCAGAAAACTGGCCGAACGCATGCTTCCGTGGTCCCAATAAAGAATGAGGACAGCAACACGAGACCGAGCCAGAGGATGATATTGCTCCAACGCGAACCAATTGCAGCGATAGAGCGGTCACGCTCGTCCTCTATGACGCTGCCCGAACGGCGGCGGAAGAACGTACGGACGGAAGCAAAGAGGAAGAGCAGTACGAGAAGAAAGGCGTGGAAGTAGTGGTGTCCTGAGCCAGGCATGCAGCCAGAAAGTGCGCATAAAACACGACGACAATCACAACGCCGACAAGCTGCGCCCAAAGCATCTTTTCCTGAAAGCTAATACGGGACATCAGCCCTCCATGTCAAAAATCTTTGACATGGAGAACTGTAAGTGACCCGCACACCGATGTCAAATATTTTTGACATCAATAATTTTTCCCCGATGAGACGGTTAATAACCGAGCGCGGCGCAGCTAAGGCCGCTCCGATCGCCTTGTCCAAATAAGTTCGCTCGGTCGATAGAACCCATCCATCAGCACCGTATCCGAGCTGTTGTTATTGGGCAACGGTAAGTAGCCGCGCGGACCGGGCCTGCGCCTTCACAATCGCCGAGTTCAGGATTAATTTCGCCCGGGCTGGGACGCAGACGCACATGGACTGACGCGAGCTCCCGCCGTGCGCGGACTGGGAACCGATGGCTACGATAACAAACAGCGTAACTGTGAAGAGAGCAAAGCGGCTCGTGGGATGCATGGGATGACCCCCTGATGACGATACGGAGGCTTTGTCATGGGAGTTCCTCAAAACTTCCATAAAAGAATTCAATGCAGGGTGCCCCATCCATCGCGGATTTGAGATGGGTGGGATGAATGCCGTTCGACCGGCCCTGACGCCGTTGCCTTTCCTTACCCATTCCACCCCAACAAATAAGGGCCATTTCTTGCCTTTTTGTTTGTCATTCCGCAGCCCTGCGTCAAAGCCGGTCGCAAGACCGGAACTACTCTGCCGAAGGCCGGAGCGAAGTCCGCAAGCAAAGCGACTGATTTAATTGCCTTTGCTGTTGCCGTTGTTTTTATTTTGCGTTTTCAGCCCAGAAATCACGTGTCAAGGCCCAAAACCCACTAACCCATTTACCTGCAATGAGATCCACTTGGCATGTTAGTTATCTCCAAACCGCTATACTTAAAACAGTGGAAAAAAATCAAGAACAACTCGGGCAGCTAGTCATGCTAACCCATTTGTTTGGACGAATTTGCCCATAACCGCTTTATTTGGACGAATTTACAAAGAGTAACCGACTGTAAACTGTTGAATCAAAAGATTTACAGTCGAAACAGGGGGGAGGGGTACCCCTCTGCGACAACAGCTGCACGGAGGCGAAGATGACCCTGAACTCACGAATAGCCCTATTCCGCCGCCTCGCCTTGGCACTCCCCCAGGCCGTCGAAGGCTCCCACATGGACCACCCCGACTTCCGTCTCGACAACCAGATCTTTGCCACCCTCTCCGGTCAGGAGAAAGGCTGCGGAGTCCTCAAACTCACCCTCGAACAGCAGCGGGCCTTCATCATCGACCAGCCCCAAATCTTCTCCCCACTCCAGGGAGGCTGGGGACGCATGGGCATGACCTACATCCAGCTCGATCAGGCCGACGAGTCCATCATGGCCGGCGGGCTCAAGACCGCCTACCAGAACCTCCACGCAAAACAAACCCAAAAGAAGTCCGCGAAGAGGTCCGTCAAGTCCGCCGCTCCGGCCAAAACCGCCCGTCGCCCCCTACAATAACCACCGTGAACACAAGTCTCTTCGAACTCTTCAAAATCGGCATCGGCCCATCCAGTTCCCACACCGTCGGTCCCATGCGCGCTGCCCTCCGCTTCGTGCGCGAACTAGCGACGAACAATCTCCTCGAAAGGACCGAGCGCATAAACGTAGACCTCTACGGCTCACTCGCCCTCACCGGCATCGGCCACGGCACCGACCGCGCCATCCTCCTCGGCCTCCTCGGCGAAGCACCCGACTCCGTCGATCCAGCCACCGTCGAAGCGAAAATTGCCGCCGTTCGCTCCACAGGCACTCTCACACTCAACGGCAACAAAACCATCCCCTTCGTCGAAATCGAGGGCCTTCACCTCCGCCGCAACCAGATGTACCCCGACACCGCTGTCGTCTCACACCCCAACGGCATGCGCTTCACCGCCTTCGACGAGAACGGCGTCACCTTCGCCGATGAGGTCTTCTACTCCGTCGGCGGCGGCTTCATCGTCTCCGAAGCCGAACGCACCGCAGAAAGGCACCACCAGCACACGCAAAGTCCCCTATCCCTTCCGCAGCTCGGCCGACCTGCTCGCCACTGCGAAGCAACACGACCTCACCATCGCCGACCTCCTGCTAGCCAACGAGGTCGCCCTCCTCAACGACCCGGCGATCTCCATCAACCGCCCGCAATTGGCCACCTCATCACAGCCAAATCTATCGCCAGAAGAAAAGGTCCGCACCAGCATCCTCGCCCTCTGGCAAGCGATGCAGCAGTGCACCGAGCGAGGCATCGCCACCGAGGGCATCCTACCCGGCGGCCTCAACGTTCGCCGCCGAGCGCACCGCCTCGCCGAACGCCTCAACACCATCGGCTCCAAAGACCCACTCGCCCCCATCGATTGGGTCACCGTCTACGCCATGGCCGTAAACGAAGAGAACGCCGCCGGAGGCCGAGTCGTCACCGCCCCGACCAACGGTGCAGCGGGAGTCATCCCCGCCATCGCGCACTACTACACACACTTCATCGAAGGGACACCGGAAGAAAAACAGGAAGGCATCATCCGCTACTTCCTCACCGCCGCCGCCATCGGTATCCTTTATAAGGAAAACGCCAGCATCTCCGGAGCCGAGGTCGGCTGTCAGGGCGAGGTCGGAGTGGCCTGCAGCATGGCCGCCGGAGGACTAGTCGCCGCCCTCAATGGCACTAACGCCCAGGTCGAACACGCCGCCGAGATCGCCATGGAACACAACCTCGGCATGACCTGCGACCCCATCGGCGGCCTGGTTCAGATCCCATGCATCGAACGCAACGGCATGGGCGCCGTCAAAGCCATCAACGCCTGTCGCATGGCTATGCACGAAACCGGCGACCACAAACTCTCCCTCGACCAGGTCATCGCCACCATGTACCAGACCGGTCTCGACATGCAGTCCCGCTACAAAGAAACCAGCCTTGCCGGCCTCGCCCTCAACATCATCGAGTGCTGATAGAAACCCGCGTCCTGGTTCTTGATCTGCGAGCAATCATTCTCTCGCTCAAGCGATCTTCCCTCCGTGAGAACGTCTAATCTCGCTCAACCGCCAGCGCCACCGAGTTTCCCCCACCCAGACAAAGCGCCGCCACACCTTTCTTCACGTCCCGCCGCATCATCTCGTAAATCAACGTCACCAGCACTCGCGCGCCGCTCGCCCCAATCGGATGTCCAATCGCCACCGCGCCGCCATTCACATTCACCTTCGAAGCATCCAGCCCCAACTCCTTCATCACTCCGAGCGCCTGCACGCTAAAAGCCTCATTCAACTCATACAGGTCCACGTCGTCCCGGTTCCAGCCAGCCCGCTTCAGCACCAACTGCACGCCTGTCACCGGAGCCAGCATCACCCACTTCGGCGCCACGCCACTAGTCGCCTGAGCCTTGATCGTCACCAGCGCCTTCAAGCCCAACTCCTTCGCCCGCGCGGCTGACATCACCACCACCGCAGCCGCAGCATCATTCACGCCAGGAGCGTTCCCCGCCGTTACCGTTCCGTCCTTCTTGAACGCTGGCTTCAACGCGGCCAGGGCCTCCGCCGAAGCGTCGTCCCGCACACTCTCATCGCGCGCAACCATCGTCACCGCACCCTTCTTCCCCGGCACAGAGACCGGCACGACCTCCGCGTCAAACCGCCCTTCCTTCCACGCGGCGCTCGCCTTCCTGTGCGAAGCCAGCGCATAGGCGTCCTGCTCCTCACGTGTAATCGAGTGCTTCTCCGCAACGTTCTCCCCCGTTATGCCCATGTGATAGTCCTCACACGCGCACCACAGCCCGTCCTTCACCATCGAGTCCACCACAACCGAGTCGCCCATGCGAAATCCCTTCCTTCCCTGTGGCAGTAGATAAGGCGCATTCGTCATCGACTCCATCCCCCCGGCGACAACGACCTCCGCATCGCCCGCCATCACCGCCTGCGCCGCCAACGCCACGGCCTTAAGTCCCGATCCGCAAACCATATTGATCGTCATTGCCGACACTGTATCCGGCAGCCCACCCTGTAACGCCGCCTGCCGCGCAGGGTTTTGCCCCAACCCCGCCGGCAGCACGCAACCCATCAGGCACTCGTCCACGGTCGCTGGATCAATCCCCGCGCGTTTCACGGCCTCGCGGCACCACAATCGCACCCAATTGAACGGCCGTCATCTCCGCGAACGCCCCTTGAAACTTACCCACCGGCGTCCGCACTGCAGCAACAATCACAACGTCCTTCATCGATCAAAACACCTCGATGAAAACTCTACTCCTCTAGTTCGCCTTCACACTAGCTGGCGTCGCGCCTACCGGTACGATATTGAACTGCGGCTCTGGCGTCCCCATCAAATACTTGTCGAACCAGTTGACGATATTCTCCAACCGCTCCACGCGATGCCACGGCTGCCCACTCCGCGACAGCTCATGGCTCTCGCCAGGAAACCGCACCATCACCGTATCGATATGCCGATACTTCAATGCGCGGAAGAAGTCTTCCCCACCGCCCGTAGGCGGCGTGCGATAGTCCGCATCGCCCAAAATGAACAGCATCGGCGTCTGCACCTTTGTGATGTAGGTAATCGGCGAGTACTTCCTGAACTCTTCCACCTTGTCGAACGGGGCACCTTCAAACCATGTCGGCTGAAACAGCGTAAAGTCCGCCGTGTACCACCAGTTCGACCAGTCTGCGATATCTCGCTGCGCCACCGCCGCCTTGAACCGCGTCGTCTGCGTTACCGTCCAGTCCGTCAACAACCCGCCACCGCTCCCGCCGGTCACGCCCATCTTCGCCGGATCCACGTAACCCAGCTTCACCACCGCGTCCACGCAGTCCATCAGGTCGTGAAAGTCGTCGCCGGGGTAATTATGTTGAATCACATTGGCAAACTGCTGCCCATACGTCGTCGACCCGCGCGGGTTCGGATACACGACCACATAACCCTTCGCCGCCATCCACTGCATCTCGTGGTCGAACACCCACCCATACGCCGAATGCGGTCCGCCGTGAATGTTAAGGATCAGCGGATACTTCTTGGTCTTGTCGAAGTCAGGGGGCAGCTGCACAAAAGACTCAATCTTGCTCCCCGCAATGTCCTTCGGATTTGCCGTAGGCGTGACCTGCATGTCCTCGGGCATCGTCAGGTTCAGCTGCGAAAACAGCGTCTTGTTCACGTCCGTCAACTGCGTCTGTTGCTTCGAACCGTCCGTCGCCACCGAAAACAAATCACCAATACTCACCGGCGTCGAGATCAGCGCCAGCATCTTTGTCGCGTCCGGCTTCACCGCAAAGCCCACGACCGCCTGCTTCTCCTCCGTCAGCTCCTTTACAGTTCCAGTCGTGGCATCGATAGACACCAGCAGGGCGCTTCCCTGCTTGCCCACGACGTCGATCAGCGACTTACCGTCGGCAGTCCACACCACCCCACCCCTTCCGCCACCACGCGGCGCCGTATTGTCGCCACCGACCCCTCCACCCACCTCATAGTCATAGTTCGCCGTCAGGTTATGAAGTGGAGGGGTCGTCGGCGCCGGCTGCGTCGGATCGATAGCCATAACGAACAAGTCCGCCTGCTGATGCGACCGCGGCTTTGCCAGCGGCTGCTCGTCCCCGTGAAACGCAATCTGCTTGCCGTCCGGTGAAATCGCAAGACCCGAGGCAGCAAACGTCAGCTTCGCAACCAAGGCACTCAACGGCGGGGGTGATTTGTCGTCCTTCGTCGCACCGTCTCCAGGACCCAGCACATAGATCTCGTTATGCGGCAGATCATAGTAAGGCTCGTCGACATGCTCTGATGTGTAGTAAATCTTGCTCGACGACGGATGCCAGGCAAACTCGCCCACCGAAAACCGTCCAGCGGTAACCTGCCAGGGAGTTACCGGCTTCGACCCCACCTTCGCCATATAGAACAGATACAGCTGCGCTGCGTCCTTCGTATCGATGTACCCGGTCCCGTTGGTTCGGTACACGGCCTTCGTGATGATGCGCACATCGCTCTTGTGCTCCTCCGTCTTCGCCTCGTCCTTCTTGTCCTTGTCGGCCTTCGGCTCTGGCACAATCGGGGTCTCGCTCAACACGGCGATGCAAGTCCCGTTCGGCGCCCACTGCGGCGAACCGACTCCCTTCTCCATCGCCGAAACCTGTACCGGCTCGCCCCCGGCCAGCGAAAGTAGGTAGAGCTGCGGCGGTTGCGGCTTGCCGTCCTTCTCTATGGCGCGAGTAAATGCGATCTGCGTCCCGTCAGGCGACCATCGCGGCTGCGCATCATGCGGCCCGTTAGTCAGCCGGCGTGGCGTCATCGGCTGGGCCGTATCCAGAAGGTAAAGCGCCGTGTCGTAGCCATCGCGCTTCGCATTCACCGTCGTCTGCACGAAGACGGCGCGGCCCCCATCCGGCGATAGCTGCGTATCGCCGATCCACGTAAAGTTGAAGATATCTTTGTCAGTGATGTTTCGCTTCTGCGCGACCATCGCGCTTGAAAGAAGAAGACAAACAACTGCAGCGATCACGTTTTTTGCACGCATCAAGCGCTCTCCCGTGGTACTGAAATCAAATCAGTCGCAGACAAACGACCGTCATTTTTTTGCTTTCCATGACTATAGCCCACTGCTCTACACATTCGAGCACAGACTTTTCGGTCCTGTTTTTTTCTTCGCGCAGTCGTCGTGTACGACTCCAAATCGTGGCGACGGAGAGTCAAAACCGGTCCATTCCCTCTCTCCAACGCAAAAAGATTTTTGTCTTTCGTTCATTTTTTTCTTGACAGTGAAATTACGTAAAACTATACCTTCGTTAGCTGCTATGCAGCGTGTTGTAACGACGATGTCTAATCACTAGGGAGAATAGGCAAAATGGCAACTAAGAAAGCAGCAAAGAAAGCAGCCAAGAAACCAGCGAAGAAGGCAGCAAAAAAGAAGTAATCCAACTAAGGCAACCAGAAAGGGGGACGCGATGAGCGTCCCCCTTTCTGCGTCTGCAGTCTTCGCAATCGTCTGCGTTACTGCGCCCCGCCTGCCTTCGCGACGCTCTTCGGAGTCGACAGATACCCCGACACCGTATTCTTTTGAATCACGTTCACCACGAGTTCGAACAGCACAGGGTCTTTGCCGTTATAGAACTGCACCGGCTCATCCAGCCCCTTGTCCTTCTTCTCGATGTTCCGATCGTCCGAGCTCACAACCAGCGTGTACTTCGAATGTTTCTCGTCCGCCTTCTTCAACTGCAGCTTGACCGTCGACAACAGCGTCGGCTTGGCGCCCTTCTGCAGGGTGAACTCAAGATAGTTACGGTCACCCTTATGTTTCAGGACCTCAAGCTCATCGTGATTGGTAGCGATCAGCCCACTCATCACGCCGGCATCACCCATTACGCGGTTCAGCTGCGTCTTTGTCGCCTCCAGGTCGGACTTGGTCGTCGCAACGTCCGTCTTCACGCCGCCAACATCGGTCTTCACGCTGGCAACGTCGGTAGACACGGCACCAATCTGCTTCGAAGTCTGGGCCTGCTGCTGCTCCAGCCTGGCCGATTCCGCCTTCTGCGACGCAATGATGCTTTGCGTCCGAAGCTCAATCTGCTTCTGAGTCATCCCCACGCTCTGCCCCAGGGTCTCGCTAGTCGCGCGCAGCCTGGCATTTGTCGCCTCCAGTTGCTGGGTCAGCTCCGCGTTCTTCTGGTCCGCCGCTGCAACCTTCTTTTCGACGTTCGAAATATGGTTCTGCAAACCGTAGCGACCATACCAGCCCACCCAGAGCGGCCAGCAGTGCAGCCGCAACCACTCCAAGCAATGCTCCCGAGATCGACCTCTGTTCTACGTACTCTTCTTCGCTCATTCCACTCTCCTCGTTCCTGTTATTCGTTCCCGCACAGCTGTCTTGCCGGCAACCGACCGCTCTTCGGCCCGCAAAACTGACACACCAAAACTATAACCTCTCCGCAGCCAACTAGACTTAATTCATGCACCACCCCGACATCTGCATCGCCGGCGCCGGCATCATCGGCGTCTCCCTCGCCATCGAACTCCAACACCGCGGCGTCCGTGTCACCGTGCTTGACCAGACCGCACCCCTCACCGAAGCCTCCACCGCCGCCGCAGGAATGCTGGCCGCAGGCGATCCCGCCAACCCCACCCAACTCCGCACGCTTGCCGAACTAAGCCTCTCGCTCTACCCTGACTTCCTCGATCGCCTCCATGTCCTCTCCGGCGTCCACGTTCCCTTCCAGACCCATACCACTCTGCAAGCAGTCACGCCCGGCGGCCCAGGCACAAGTCCCGAACTCACCCCCAGAGAACTCGCCAACATCCTTCCCGCACTTGTCCCCGCGGACCAGCATTTCATCCTCCTCGACGAGCACAGCTTCGACCCTCGCCAACTTGCCCCCGCCCTACTCGCCGCCGTCCGCGCGGCCTCCATCGACCTGCGCCCCAACACGCCCGTCCTCTCCACTCGCACCATCGACAACGCCATCGAGATCCACACTCCCACCGGAATTCTCCACGCAGCAAGGTTTGTAGACTGCACCGGCGCCTGGGCCTCCGCCACATCTCATCTGCCCAACATTCAGGTCGTGCCCAAAAAAGGCCAAATGCTCTCCGTCTCCTTGCCAGCCTCACTTCCGCTAAAGCTCGTCGTCCGGACGCCGGGCATCTATATTGTTCCCCGCACCTCCGGTTCTAACGCCGGCCGTGCCATCATCGGCGCAACAATAGAAGACGCAGGCTTCGACAAGACCGTCCACCCCTCCGACATCGCTCGTCTACGCTCACTCGCCGCCGCATTGCTCCCTCCCTTAGCAAACGCACCTCAGCTCGAGGCCTGGGCAGGTCTTCGTCCGGCAACCCCTGACGGCCTGCCCCTCCTTGGCGCTCTTCCTGACCAGCCCAACCATTTCCTCGCCACCGGCCACTACCGCGACGGCATTCTGCTCGCGCCCGCCACAGCCCGCGTCATGGCGCAGCTTCTCTCCGGAGAAGCCCCTTCCATCAATCTCACGCCGTTCTCGCCTGCACGCCTTTTGCGCGAACGCCCATAACACCTTCGTCGCACAAAGACGCCGATATTCGCGCATCCTGCCGTGACAACCGTTTCTCCGCTGCGCTATAACCAGATGTACTAAGTTTCACCCTGGAGAGGCGTCTTATGTCTACCGCTGTCGCACCGAAAGGCCTGGAAGGCATCGTCGCCACCACGTCTGCCATCTGCTGGATCGACGGCGACGCCGGCGTCCTCTCCTATCGCGGCATCGACATCCACGAACTCGCTCAGCGCTCCACCTTTGAGGAGACCACCTATCTCCTCTGGTTCGGCAAGCTCCCTAATGCCGCCGAACTCGCCGAGTTCACCGACCACCTCTCCGCGGCGCGCAAACTCGATCCCAAGATCATCGACCTCCTCCGCAGTGTGCCCAAAGACGCGACCCCCATGGAGGTTCTCCGTACCGCCGTCTCCCTGCTCAGCATCTACGACGCCGACGAAGCCGAAAGCTCGCACGACGCCAACGTCCGCAAGTCTTACCGCCTCACCGCGCAGATCGCCATGATCGTCGCCATCTTCGATCGCGTCCGCAAGGGCAAGTCCATCGTCGAAGCTGACGAGTCTCTCAGCCACGCCGCCAACTTCCTCTGGATGCTCAACGGCGAAAGGCCCTCCGACACCGCCACCCGTGCCTTTGACATCGCGCTCATCCTCCACGCCGACCACGAGCTCAACGCCAGTACCTTCGCCGCTCGTGTCATCGCCGCGACTCTCGCCGACATCCACTCCGCCATCACCGGGGCCATCGGCGCTCTCAAGGGCCCGCTCCACGGCGGAGCCAATGAAGCCACCATGCGCCTCCTCTATGCCATCGAAAAGGCCGGCGCCGATCCCGTCGAGTACGTCCGCCAGATGTTCGCCGAGAAGAAAAAAATCTCCGGCTTTGGCCATCGCGTCTACCACACCGAAGACCCCCGTGCGACCCATCTCCGTCGTATGTCCGAGGAGCTCGGCAAGGCCGCCGGCAACACGAAGTGGTTCGATATGTCACGCAAGATCGAACTCTTCGTCAAGCAGGAGAAGAAGCTCAACGCCAACGTCGACTTCTACTCCGCCTCCACCTACACCACCCTCGGCATCGACATCGACCTCTTCACTCCCATCTTCGCCGTCAGCCGCATCTCCGGCTGGGCCGCCCACGTCATCGAGCAGCACGACGACAATCGCCTCATCCGTCCCCGCGCCGACTACACCGGCCCCACCTACCCCGCGCCATACGTTCCACTCGGGGAACGCTAGCCTGCTTCATTCCCCAGTGTCTTCCGAATCAACGGCTGACTGCGTCGATGGGCCCAACGCAAGAGAGCTTGGCGAACGTCTCCGAAGATGTCATGCTCACCGCAGGATCAACTGCATGGGTGACGCTTGCCGCTAAAACTTCACCGTCTAGTGTCCTCCTGCATCTTTCTGCTGCTCGCGCTCCCGGTCTGCGCTCAACTTCCCGGCGAAAGACCGACAGAATCGCAGACATCCACAAGCCAGCCTACGGCCCCCGATGCGCGAGAGCTGCCCCGACGTTCCCGGCATCTCTGATTCGCTGCATGGTTGGAACGCCGGCGCCACCTTCTCTGGCGTCCACGACTCCGTCACCGGCTGGGCGACCCTCTTCACTCCTGCCATCGGTTACAGCTTCAACGACACATTTTCGATCGACGCCACCATCCCCATCTACATGTATCGCCTCGCCGAGAGCCGCTCCACCCACCCCAAGCCCAACGCACAACTGGTCAACCAGCGAGGCGAACCCGGCGACATCGTCTTGGGCCTCCATGCCCAGTTCGTCCCGCGTCAGTACCAGTACCAGCTCACTGGCCTCGTTACCGCGCCCACAGGCGACGAGGCCTACGGTCTCACCACAGGCCGCGTCACCTTCGACATCAGCAATTATTTCCAGCGCAGCTTCGGCCGCATCACGCCAAACCTCGAGATCGGCGGCGGCGACTCCTCGACCCTGGTCAACCGCATCGTCACCAAAAACTACACCTCGCTCGGCCCGCTCGCCCACTTCCAGCTCGGCCTCGGCATCGATCTCTTCCGCGGCATGTCGTTTGAAACCGAAGCCTACGAGCAGCTCCCCATCGGCGACCAGAAGATCTACGGCCCCTCCCGCGACGGCAAGGCCACCGTCGTCACCGGCCACAACGTCACCGAAGACAACGGCTTCACCAACTCCCTCGACGTTCCCCTCACCCGCCAATTCACCCTCTCCGGTTACTACAGCCGCAGCCTCCGCCTCCACACCGACACCACGGCCGTCGGCCTCAGCTACGTACTGCGCTCTGCCCCCATCACCGAAGACAGCGCCATCGACGATCTCTTCCGCTAAACATCTTGCCCCTCCCCCGCACAGTTGTAGTTGCCGTGGGGTCGTTGCCTGTCATCTCAACCCACAAAAAAACGCCTGTCATTCTGAGCGCAGCGAAGAACCCCCGCATTTGTCTCGGCGTTTGCAGTTGCTTTTTGCCGTTGATCAACGGCAAAACTAAAAGGGAGCAGCCTAGGGCCGCTCCCTTCCGTAAACACAGTGACCTGCTAATCTGCGCCCTACTTCTGGCTGGCCGGCGGCACAATCCCATTCATCCGCAGATACTCCACCATCTGCCCGTAATGGTCGCACATATGCGCAATCGCAAAAGCCGCCACACTTGTCTTCGACATATCGCCCCTCACCGAAGCAAACGCGTCCGCCGCCGTCAAAGCAGCCAGTTGCTTATGCGCATAAGCGAACGACCCCTCCAGTGCCTTCACTGCATCTTCCTTCGACGTCAGGCCTCCCATCGCCTTCATATCTACATCCGGTTTCGCTCCGCCCAGGCTGCTGAAGAAGGAGTAGTTCGCCTGTGCGATATGCGCCACTGTCTGTCCAAACGTGTTCACGCTCTTGGGTGACACGAAGTCCACCTTTTGCGACGGCGCAAAGATCGCCTGGCTCGGCGCAAAGTTGTACTTCTCCGCCGGCATCGCTTTCGCCGCGCCAACAATCTCTTCTTCGTAGATATTCAGGAGCGCTTCGATCGACTTCCCCGGCTCGATAATCGTCCCCGCCGGAACCTTCGGTGCTGTCCCACCCATCTGTGCCATCCCAGCCGTCGCCGAACAAGCCGCCAGCGCCAAAACCACGAGCATTCGCTTCATCATCGTCACATCCTCCAGAAAAATTGGGCCCGAATGCCGCTAAGCCTAACAGATTTCAACACCTCTGCGCACTGCGCCTCGTCACAGAAAAAACCTCGTTTATCCCTAAACTCTTTCGCCTCATCACTCGTCTCCTGCTATAACAGCCACAACCCCAATTCCAAGGAGCTCGCTGCCCCCATGCTGCGTACCCTGTCTCTGTTCTCCGCTCTGTCCGTCCTCGCTATCTCTCCACTGCTCGCTCAGAACGGGGCACCACGCAGCAACATCACCACTCCGAAGCAGCAATTCGGCTTCAACATCGGCGACGACTACATGCTCGCCAACTACACCCAGGAGTCCGAGTACCTGCAGAAGCTGGCCAAGGAGTCAGACCGCATGAAGCTGGTCGACATCGGCCTCACCGCCGAGGGACGCCACCAGTACATGGCCATCATCTCTTCGCCCGAAAACATGAAGAACCTCGACCACTACCGCGAGCTCAACCAGAAGCTCGCGCTGGCCAAGGGTCTCACCGACGACCAGGCCAAGGCGTTAGCCGAGGAGGGCAAAGCGATCGTTTGGATCGATGGCGGCCTTCACGCCTCCGAGACCGTCGGCGCCCAGCAACTCGTCGAGACCATCTACGAGCTCAACGCAAAGACCGATCCCGAGACCATGCGCTTCCTCCATGACGACATCGTGCTGTGCACCTTTGCCAATCCCGACGGCATGGAGCTGGTCTCCAGCTGGTACATGCGCAACCCGGACCCAACCAAGCGCTTGCTCGACGGGGTGCCTCGTCTCTGGCAGAAGTACATTGGCCACGATGACAATCGCGACTTCTTCGCCAGCAACCAGCCCGAGACCACCAACGTCAACCGCATTCTCTCCCGCGTCTGGTATCCGCAGATCGTCTACAACCATCATCAGGCCGGTCCGGCGGGCACCGTCATCTTCATGCCGCCCTTCCGTGACCCGAACAGCTACTTTTATGACCCGCTCGTCGTCCTCGGTATTGAAGCCGTAGGTACCTCGATGCACCAGCGCCTCGTCGAAGAGGGCAAGCCAGGTTCCACCTCGCGCAGCGGCGCTCCTTACTCCACGTGGTTCAACGGTAGCCTCCGCACCGTCTCCTACTTCCACAACGAGATCGGCCTGTTGACGGAGATCATCGGCAATCCCACGCCGGAGCCGCTTCCGCTGCTGGCCAGTCAGCAGCTTCCGCGCAACGACCTTGTCGAGCCCGTCAAGCCGCAGCTCTGGCACTACGCCTCGTCCATCGCCTACGAGCAGACCAACAACCGCGCCGTCCTCGACTATGCCTCCCGCGAGCGCACCCACTTGCTCTACAACTTCTACCTCATGGGCAAGGACTCCGTTCAGAACGGCAGCGCCGACCACTGGACCGTCACGCCCAAGCGCATCGAAGCCCTCGAGGCCGAGGCCGAAAAAAGCGGCGCACACGTCAACCGTGCCGGGGTGCTCTCGCCGGACGCCGCCAACGCCGCAGGCCCCCGCACCCAGGGTATTCCGGCCGATCTCTACAACAAAGTGCTGCACGATCCCAAGCTGAAGGACGCACGCGGCTACATCGTCCCGGCCGACCAGCCCGACTTCCCCACCGCCACCAAGTTCATCAACAGCCTGATGAAGACCGGCGTCGAAATCCAGCAGGCCAGCACGGACTTTGAGGTCTCCGGCAAGCACTACCCTGCCGGCAGCTACATCGTCTTCGCCGCGCAGGCCTTCCGTCCTCAGGTGCTCGATATGTTCGAGCCGCAGGACCACCCCAACGACTTCCCCTATCCCGGTGGCCCGCCCAACCGGCCCTATGACACAACCGGCTGGACCCTCGCCTTCCAGATGGGCGTCCACTTCGACCGCTACACCGAGCCCTTCACTGGCCCCTTCGCGCCGGTCAAGACCGATCTCGCCGTGCCGCTACCTGGCACCATCGCCGGCGTCAGCGGCACACCGGTCGGATACCTCGTCAGCCACGAGTACAACGACACCTACACCCTAACCAACCGTCTCCTCAAAGCCGGCCAGCCGGTTTATTGGCTGAAAGACGCGGTGACGGCCAACGGCAAGCAGCTCCCGCCAGGCGCTCTCTGGTTGCCATATTCCACGACCACGGCGCAGTTGCTGCGAACGGCGACCAAGACGCTGGGCATCAACGCCACCGCCGTCTCCACGCCACCCACCGGAGCTGCTATCGAGCTTCACCCCACCCGCATCGCGCTCCTCGACGTCTACGGAGGCTCCATGCCCTCGGGCTGGATCCGCTGGCTCTTCGACCAGTTCGAGTTCCCCTTCACCGTCGTCTACCCTCAGGAGCTCGACGCCGGCAACCTGAACGCGAAGTATGACGTAATCATCGCGGCCGACGGCATCATCCGCTCGCCTCGCCCCGGCGGCCGCGGCGGTGGCGGCTTCACCCCACGCGAGATGAAGCCTGAAGAGATTCCAGCGGAGTTCCGGCCCTGGCTAGGCAGCATCACCCCGGCCAAAACCTATCCGCAGCTCCAGAGCTTCGTCTCGAACGGCGGCACGCTGCTCGCCATCGGCAGCTCTACCTCCATCGCATCGTTCCTCAAGCTGCCGCTGGTCACCGCGCCCATGGAGATGGTCAAAGGCGAGCTCCAGCCCGTCCCGCCCGAGCGCTTCTATATCCCTGGCTCTCTGCTCAAAGCGCACGTTGACGACACCGACCCCATCGCCTATGGCGTTGCGCCCAACGTCATCGTGGACTTCGACAGCAGCCCGGCGTTCACCCTCGACCCACAGGCGTCGCTCGCCGGCCTGCACGCCATCGCCTGGTACGACGATGACAACCTCCTCGCCAGCGGCTGGGCCTGGGGCCAGAAGTACATCAACCACACCACGGCCGTCGCCGCGGCTCCCCTCGGCAAGGGCCAGGTCGTTCTCTACGGCCCAGAAATCACCTTCCGAGGCCAACCCCACGCCACCTTCAAATTCCTCTTCAACGGAATCCTCTACGGCCCCTCAACCCCAACCACCCTAAAATAACCTCGACCACCAATCAACCAAATGGCCAATCAACCAAATGGCCACCCAACCGGGTGGCCATTCTCTTTGACCGATCTCCCACCATCGTCATTCTGAGCGCAGCGAAGAATCCCCGCATTTTGCACTTTGTCTTTTAGTTGTCATCCTTCGCTGAAGGCGGACGATTTGCAGTTGCAGTTGCAGTTGCGTCGTCGTTGCAGTTGCAGTTTTCGTCGCAGTTGTTGTTTCCGTCGTCGTTGCTGTTTTAGTTGTAACTGTCGTCGTCGTTGCAGTTGCCGTTGCTTCTAGGTACGCCAGGCCTTCAGGCTTGGCCCTCTCAAACTTCTCCACAAAAGGGGGCTTTAGCCCCTGGGGTACGCCCTCTTATCCGCTCCCCAACAGCAAAGCCAGCTAAAATAGAACCATGCGCCGAATCTACATGGACGCAAACGCGACCACCCCCCTCCTTCCCGAAGTCTTCGAAGCCATGCGTCCCTACTGGATGGAGCATTACGGCAACGCCAGCTCCATCCACCAGCAAGGCCAGCAAGCCCGAGGGGCCGTCGAGCAAGCCCGAGGGGCCGTCGCCCGCTTCCTCCACTGCCTCAACTCCGAGATCGTCTTCACCTCCGGCGGCACCGAGAGCGACAACCTCGCCCTCTTCGGCGTCCTCTCCACCGAAACTGCACGACCCGCCCACCTCATCACCACCACCATCGAGCACCACGCCGTCCTCCACGCCGCCGAGTCCCTCGCAAAAAACAAAGTAGATGTCACCTTCCTCGAGTGCACGCCACAAGGCATCATCGAGCCCGCCGCCCTGCAAGCAGCCATCCGCCCCAACACCAGGCTCGTCAGCATCATGTTCGCGAACAACGAGACCGGCGTCACCCAGCCCATCGCCGAACTCGCCGCCATCGCCCACGCCGCCGGCGCTCTCTTCCACACCGACGCCGTCCAGGCCTCCGGCAAGCTCCCTCTCGATCTCAGCACCGAAGGCCCACTCAAACACGTTGACCTCCTCACCCTCTCCGGCCACAAGATCTACGCCCCCAAGGGCATCGGCGCGCTCTTCGTCCGCCGCAACGTCCGCCTGGCCCCCATGCTCCACGGTGGCACACACGAACGCCAGCGTCGCGCCGGGACAGAAAATGTAGCCGGCATCGTCGGCCTCGGCAGGGCCGCAGAACTCGCTGCCACCTGGCTCACTACGAACGGCCCTGACGAACTCACCGCCCTCCGCGACCGCTTCGAACAAGGCGTCCTCACCCAGATCGAAGACACCGGCGTCAATGGCGGCAACGCTCCCCGCGTCTCCAACACCAGCAACCTCTACTTCGACCACCTCGAAGCCGAAGCCCTCGTCATCGCCCTCGACCTCAAGGGCCTCTCCGTCAGCGGAGGCTCCGCCTGTCAATCCGGCGCAGCCGAACCCTCGCACGTCCTCACCGCCATGGGCCTTCCCCCAGCTCGCGCCCGAGCCAGCGTCCGCTTCTCCCTCTCCCGCCTGACCACCCAGGAAGAGGTCGACGAAGCCCTCAAAATCGTCCCCGCCGCGGTGGCCCGCCTCCGCGAACTCTCCCCCGCCTATCGCAAACTCACCGAAACTGTCGTTTAAATCGACCCTGAAATCCAAAGGCCTGCCGCGCCCTATCGCGATTCCGTTCTCCGGCTCTACCGGATTGGTTCTGCAAATACATCCATGTCGTCCCATAGATCCAGTGCGGATTCATAAAGCCAAGGATTCGCCTCGATCTTCTCGTGAGCACAACACGCGTCGCGTGCTCCGTGGCCTCGTGCTCCATCCGCCCCCGATCTTGACGTCCTTGTCACCCGCTGCTTGTTTCGCGCGCCTCAGCGCCTCTTCGATTTCGCCGCTGACAAAGTTAGAAGGTCGACGAAATCATTCATTGACTCACGCGATGACTTTTTGCCGTCGTTGCTCGCTCTCCTTAATCATTTCGTTCAGGTCCGCAGCTGGACGTATCTCGAACGGCTCATTCTTCACTCCTGGATGTTTGGAGATGAGCTGAATTGCGTGATTCAGGTCTCGCGCTTCAAGCACCAGGATTCCTCCCAATTGCTCCTTCGTCTCAGCGTACGGACCGTCTGTCACTGCGACCTTTCCGTTCTTCCAAGACACGGTCATCGACGTGTTGGCGGGCTGAAGAGCTTCGCCACCGGCGAAATGTCCGTTCTTCCGCAGCTCGTCGTCATAGGAAATACACTCATCAAACATGGCGTTGCGCTCGCTCTCAGACATGTTTTCGAACTTTTCCTGCTGGTAATAGCCCAAACAGATGTATTTCATCGATTCCTCCTTGTTACCTGTGGCTCAGAGAGCCGTAGCTCGTCGTTCTGCTATCGGATAGTCGTGCGGGAGACCGAAAATAGACAGCTACTCCATTGTTTTTGCGCGGCTCTGGCCGCCGAGGGTTGATGAGGACATTTGCTTTGTTAAGGGCACGGCTTCAGCCGTGCCGTGCGAGTGTGCTCAGCAGGCGGGCTTCAGCCCGTGGGGTACGCTTTCTCTTCGTTCCAAAAGAGATTTCCGCTCACGTCACAAAAGCGCACTGAGCTAAGGCCGAATCTCCTCTCCGTACGGTGAACACGCCCTAGTTCAACTGCGGAAGCCGCTCTTCGAAGAATCTCCGCCCCCGCGACGCGGACCCTTGGCATGTGTGCTCATCTCTCTTCAAAGAGTTCATGCTGTTCTGATGGCCTTTCGCCGTCGCTGCTCGCTCTCCTTCATCATCTCGTTCAGGTCCGCGACCGGCCGTATCTCAACCGGTCCAAGTCCATACTTAAGGCCTGGAAGCTGGGAGACAAGCTGAATGGCGTGATTGAGGTCTCGCGCCTCAAGGATTTGAAGGCCGCCGACCTGTTCCTTGGTTTCCGCATAGGGGCCGTCGGTCGTCGCAACTTCGCCGTTTTTCCAGTGCAGGGTCACCGCGGTCTCCGGAGACTGAAGAGGCACTTCGGCAACAAGATGTCCGTTGGCGCGCAGATGGTCGTTGTACTCAAAGCAATCATCGAGCACTGCGTTTCGCTCTTCGTCAGTCATCCCCTCGAATTTTCCTGGCTTGAGGTATCCCAAACAGAGGTATTTCATCTATTCCTCCTTATTTCTTGGAGCTCAAAGAGCCTCGCATTCGTGGTACCCGCCCTTCGGTAAGGGCGCTAAGGACGGGCACAGCTATCAGGCCGGCATCGCCAAAAACGCGCGCACCTCGACCGGGGCCCGGCACGCGATGACAGCCTTGCGCCCCCACGCCAATGCCTCGTCCAGATCAGCAGCTTCCAGTATCCAAAAACCGCCTACGTGCTCCTTGGCCTCCAGGTACGGCCCGTCGGTGACGAGCACCTCGCCGTTGGGCTGCTTTCGCAGCGACTTCGCGTTGCGGGCCGAGGATAGGCCTCCAGCGAAGAACCTGGCACCAGCAGCCTCCATCTCTTCGTTGAGCACGTCGATATCGCGCATCATCGCGTCGCCTTCTGTGGACGGGTCGTAGTTGTCGGGGTGCTGAATAGCAACCAAATATTGCGGCATAACTTCTCCTTTATCCGTGTGACAGTTTTCGGGCCTGATATCTGCGCAGCCTTAGAAAGCTGGCGGAGGCCGTCATGGAGCGGATCCCGCGGCGGGCGACGGGACACGTCAACCCCGCACCAGCGCGCTGCGGATGTTGCCGTCGCCGAGAGCGTCGTCGAGACCGGAGGAGGAGCCAGTTTCGGCGGCGGGGGGTGTTACGGCTTCACCCGCGATGGGTGAGGTGTGCCGCCCGCCAGGCTGCTGTATGGGATCTCGCGCACCTCGCCCCGTGATCGGGGGTCGAAGGCAGCCTTGCGGGCCCACGCCAGTGCCTCGTCCATGTCAGCGGCTTCCAGTATCCAGAAGCCGCCAATGTGCTCCTTGGCTTCCAGATACGGGCCGTCGGTGATGAGCGCCTCGCCATTGGGCTGCCCCCGCAGCGACTTCGCCTGGCTGGCTGGGCTGAGGCCGCAAGCCATGAGCCTGGCACCGGCAGCTTCCAACTCGTCGTTGAGATCATTGATAGCGCGTACCGTCGCTTCGGTCATGGTGGACGGGTCGAAGTTGTCGGGAAGGTAATTCGCAAGCAAATATTGCGGCATGATTTCTCCTTTTATCCTGTTTCGATCTTCGAGCGAGCCGGTTGCCCTGCCTTCACGACATAGTCGAACGGCAGGATCGGAATTCGACACATCGTCTCAAAAAAATTCTTCCGTGCTTTAGAATTGTGTTTTGCGCCTGGTCGTCTCAATATCCGCATCGGATTCTGACCAGTCTTTTTATTTCAACTGCAGAATCCGCTTTTGCAGGAATTGCCGCTCTGGTTCCTGTTGGGTCAGCGCCAGAGCTTTCTCATAAGAGGAAAGGGCCTCAGCCTTCCTGCCGAGCCTGCGATACATGTCGGCACGGACCGAATGCGCCAGGTAATAGTTTGCCAGTTCACCATGTTCCAACACCGCGTCGATAAGCGCCAGGCCGGCCTCCGGACCATCGCGCATTGCAATTGCTACCGCACGATTTAGCTCTACAACTGGCGACGGTTGAATTCGTACCAGTCGGTTATAAAGCGCAACAATCTGCCGCCAGTCGGTCACAGCGACCGATTCCGCCTCCGCATGAACGGCCGCAATCGCAGCCTGCAGTGTGTAAGAGCCGAAACGGCGGGACTTCAGGGCCCTCTCCAGCAATCCCAGTCCCTCCGCGATCTGCTCCCGGTTCCAGAGTGAGCGGTCTTGGTTCTCCAGCAAAATCAGCTCTCCGGTCGGCGATGTCCTCGCGACGCGACGGGATTCGTGAAGCAACATCAGGGAAAGCAGCCCAAGTGACCCTCCGGATCTGGCAGGAGTTCGCTCACTAACCGGCCCAGTCGAATCGCCTCGGCGGTTAGTTCGCCCCGAGTTACCTCCGCTCCGGTCGCAGCCGAATAACCCTCGTTAAAGACGAGATAGATGACCTGAAGCACCGCGCCCAGTCGCTCTGGCAATTCCTGCGGCGTCGGCACTTCGTACCGGATCGGTGTGTCTCGAATCTTTGCCTTTGCGCGCACAATGCGCTGCGCCAGCGTCCGCGCAGTCGTGAGGAAGGCCTTCGCAATCTCCTCCGTCGTCAACCCGCACACCTCACGCAAGGTGAGCGCAACGCGCGCCTCCGGCGGCAGAGATGGATGGCAGCAGGTAAAAATCAGACGCAGCCGATCATCCTCAACACTGTCCTCTTCTTTGGACCTTTCCGCCGAACTCCATTGCGCTTCGAAATATCGCACGAGCTCGTCCTGAGACGCATCAAATCGTGCCCGTCGACGCAGAGCATCAATGGCTTTGAATCGGGCCGTTGAAATCAACCATGGCCGCGGGTTATCGGGTACACCACTCCTCGGCCACAGGCCCAGCGCAACCGCAAAGGCTTCGTGCATCGCCTCCTCGGCAAGATCAAAATCACCGAGCAAGCGGATCAGAGTTGCCAGTATCCGTCGCGAATCCACGCGATAAAGGGAGTCGAGCAATTCGCGTATCTGCTCCGTGGAACGCTCAGACATGACGACGACTCTAGCAAACCAGCCAACCCGAATCAATTCGGCAGACAGCGGCCAATGCAATGTGCCACGGTCGTGACTCTGAATCCTGGAGCAGCAGATGTAACTGCTTCAGCGCTCTAACCGTGTCGGCAAGTGGACCTCAATTGGAGAATAGAGGTCTCCCGCATCAGGATCATCACAAATGACCCTATCTTGGTCTCGGTCTCCACCCGAGCTAGTTCTTCAACATCACCGAGGCCGCTTTCACAATCCTCATGCGCGCTCACCGTCTTGGCTCCAGCACCATGCCTCACAAATACCACGGAATATTCACCACCACGATCCTCTGGTTCCCCCTTAGCAGCAGCAGCAGCTTCAGCAACTGCACCCGCTGGTTATGCAACGCATTCTCCCACCAGTGCCGCACCACCAGCTCCGGCAGCAACACCGCAACCTTCCGTCCAGGGTTCTTCTCCTCAAGCTCCAGGATGTAATCCATAAGCGGATTGACGATCATCCGGTAGGTAGATTGAATGACTACCAACTCTGGCTGCTGCAACCCCGCGCGTTTGATCGGCGCCATCACATGATCGTCCCATATCTCATCCAGGCAGCCCTCCTCGTCTTCTGAGTGCACGTGCACTACCTTGATGTCCTTCGACAGCAGCAGGCCGAACCGCATAGCCTTCTCCGTGATTCGGCCCCACCGCGCCATCGGAATTACAACAATCGGCTCCTCCAGGTTTGCAACGTTCAGCGGCGTCATGTCCGCCATCTCCCGCTTCACCCTTGAGTAGTGCCGCTTCACCATCAGCATGGTCCCGATTAGCGCTGGCACCAGCAACGCGGTCACCCACGCGCCCGCGCGGAACTTCGCAACCAACACCACAATCGTGGTGATGCCTGTCGCAACGGCCCCAAAGCCGTTGACGAATATGTGCCATCCACGCAGCTTATGGTCTTCGCCCTTCATCCAGTGCACGACCATCCCGGCCTGCGAAAGCGTAAACGCGAGAAACGCTCCAATCGCATACAGCGGAATCAACCTGTCCGTGACGCCGCCGAATAGGATCAGGATCACCGCTGTAAATCCGGTCAGCGCGTAGATCCCATGGGAATAAAGCAGACGTCTCCCGCGCAGAATGAACACATGCGGCAGATAATCGTGCATCCCAATCGCGCGCGTCAGCCGTGGAAAATCTGCAAACGCCGTGTTCGCGCTCAACGCCAGCGCCAGCAAAACGCTGCCCATCGTCAGGTAATAAAACCAGCCACGCCCGAACACCACCGTGACCAGCAAGCTGATCAAGCTCTGATAGCCCAAGCCATCGGGGTCCATCGGCATCACCCCGTACAACTTCGCCAGGTACGCGATCCCGAACAGCAGCACCATCAGGATCCCGATAATCACCGTCAGCGTCCGTTGCGCCCGCTTCACTCTCGGCTCGCCGAACGCCATCACGCCATTCGACACCGCCTCGACGCCAGTCATCGCAGCGCATCCGCTCGCAAACGCTTTCAGCAGCATCCACGTTCCCAGCGCTCCCACAGTCGCCGGGAGGGGCGGAGGAATCGGGGTCACCGGCATCGGATGCCCACCCGCCAGCGCCGCCTTCCACATCCCGACCCCGATCAAAGTCAGCAGCGTACTTACAAACAGAAACGTTGGCAGAATGAACGCCGTCCCCGTGTCCTTTACGCCACGCAGATTCACAATTGCCAAAAGCGCAAGAATCACCAGACATATCAGCAACGTATGCGGTTGAAGGCTCGGCACGGCCGATGTCAGCGCTGTCACGCCCGCCGAGATTCCCACAGCCGCAGTCAGAATGTAGTCGATCATCAGCGCCGCCGCCGCCAACAGCCCCGGCTTCTCACCCAGGTTCTCCGTCGCGACCGTATAGCTTCCGCCGCCTCCCGGATACGCCGCAATCGTCTGCCGGTAACTGAAGTAAACGATCGTCAGCAGGATCAGGATCGCCGCGATAATTCGCCATCCGTACTCAACTCCGCCAATCCCCAGCGGAATCAGCAAGGTCATCGCCGCCTCTGGCCCGTACGCCGCGCTCGTCAGGCCGTCCAGGCCAAAGATCGGTATTCCAGCAGCGACGCCGATATGCTCAGCTCGCTCCTCGCTCGTTGCTAAAGGTCTTCCAATAATCGAATCTGTTAAAGACATACGATTTAGATCGTACCGCCTCTGTCAACTCAACTCATCCAATCTCTGCATTTAATCTTCACACGCTGAAAAAAGACCAAAGGATTTCACAATAAACGACGCTCCCTCACGGCCATCGGCAGGGCCGCCCAGACAGTTCGTCACATCGACTAAAATTACGTGTCAGGAGAATCCATGTCCAACGGCCGCGTCTACGACATTCCCGTCAACAAAATCACCGGCGAAGGTACCTCCCTCGCGGATTACCGCGGCAAAGTCCTCCTCCTTGTAAACGTTGCCTCCAAATGCGGCCTTACCCCCCAGTACGACGCCCTTGAAAAGCTCTACTCCCGCTTCAAGGACTCGGGTCTTGTCGTCTGTGGCTTTCCCGCCAACGACTTCGGCGCGCAGGAGCCCGGCTCCAACGAGGACATCCAGACCTTCTGCCGCTCCACCTTCGGCGTCGACTTCCCCATGTTCTCCAAGGTCCCTGTCACCGGCCCCGACACTCATCCGCTCTACCAGGCCCTCATCGCCGCCCAGCCCAGGGCCATCGGCCCAACTCGCGACAGCTTCCGCGAGAACCTCAATAACTTCCTCAAGAACAACCACAACGCCACCACCAACCCCGAGCCCGGCATCCTCTGGAACTTCGAAAAGTTCCTCATCGACCGCAACGGCAACGTAGTCGCCCGCTTCTCTCCCGAAGTCCTTCCCGACAACCCTGCCGTCATCGCCGCCATCGAAACCGCCCTCGCAGCCTGATCGGACAACTCAGCACATTCCGCTCCAAGAAATGACTCCGCTAACGGCAGTGATTCATTTACTGTGCTGAGTATGCCCCTTCCGCTCGTCTCCCCACGACGCCGCCAATCGATCCGCGTCCTCCTCGTCACCGCCACGCTGCTCGTCGCGCCCTGCGCACACGCCGTCTCTTCACGCGCCCAACTCGACGTTCTCAGCGAAGCCTTCTGGCAGTGGCGCGCCACAGAGCAGCCCTTCACCGACGACGACATCCCGCGCATCGAGCGTCCCGCCACCTTCGTCGTCGACTGGTCTCCCGCAGCCGTGAAGCGTTATCAGACCCGGATAGCCGACTTTGAACGGCGATACCGCGCCCTCGACTTGTCCTCCTCCCCGGTTCCCGATCAGGTCGACTACCGCCTCCTCGGTTCCGCCATCGCCCGTGTTCGCTGGGAGCTCGAAGTCGCCCCCGACTGGCGTCAGGACCCCTTCTTCTACGTCGAACAAACTCTCGGCAGCGTCTACGTTCTTCTTTTACCTCCGCCCCCCATCTCCGCACCGCGACAAGATGAGGTTCTCGCACGCATGGAGCGCGTCCCCGCCACACTCGCCGCGGCCCGCGAGAACCTCAACGAGATGCGCGGCCCCTATGTTCGCACCACCCTCGCCGCCCTCGGCGGCATTGAAGAACATCTGCAGCAGTTTCAGACTGCGCTCCTCCCACAACTCGACGAGAGCAATCGGGCCCGCTTCCAGAAGGCACCTCGCCACTATCCAGACCGCCATCGTCAGCTACCGCGACTGGCTGAAATCAAAACAGCCCGGCCTCCCTGAACAGACCGCCGTAGGCCGCGAAGGCTACCTCTACTTCCTGCGCAACGTCGCCCTGCTCCCCTATTCACCCGAAGACATGCTCCGGATCGGTCGTCAGGAGTGGGAGCGTTCCGTCGCCTTCGAGTCCCTCCAACTCGCCGCCGACACTGGCCTTCCTCCTCTGTCCATCTTCCCCAGCCTCAAGGCCCAGGAGGCGGACTCCGCAAAACAGGAGCTCGCCATTCGCGCCTACCTCGTCAGCCACAACATCATGTCCGTCCCACCGGACATCCAGCACTACAACAGCATCGCCATTCCCCCCTACGTCGCTCCACTCTCCTTCCTCGGCGTCACCGACGATCTCACCGGCCCCTCTCGCCTCAATCACGACGGCACCAGCTACAAAGACCCGCCTAGCCCCAACCTCGGTTTCTTCGCCCTTGCCACCGCGCACGACCCGCGCCCCATCATCATCCACGAAGGTGTCCCCGGACACTACTTCCAACTCGCTTGGAGCTGGCACCATCCCGACCCCATCCGCCGCCACTACTACGACTCCGAATCCAACGAAGGCATCGGCTTCTACGCCGAGGAGATGATGCTCCAGGCCGGCCTCTTCGACGCAACACCCCGCGTTAAGGAGATCATCTACAGCTTCATGCGCCTCCGCGCCCTCCGCGTCGAGGTCGACGTCCGCCTCGCCCTCGGGGAATTCACACTCGAGCAGGCCGCCAACTACCTCGCCTCCACCGTACCCATGGATCCCGGCACGGCACGCGACGAAGCCGCCGCGTTCGCCTCCACCCCCGGCCAGGCCATCACCTACCAGATCGGCAAGCACGACATCATCCGACTAATGTCCGATACCCGCCGCAAACAGGGTGAAACCTTCAGCCTCAAGCACTTCCATGACTTTGTCTGGCTCAACGGCAACGTCCCCTTCTCCCTCCAGCGCTGGGAACTCCTCGGCGACGCTACCGACGTCCCCCCTCTGGCCCCGACCTTCGCTCCACCGGCAAAATAGCACCCACACGACTCACTAGCCGCTGCGTCTATCTCGCCCGCGTGAACGTATCATCAACATACCGATAGCCTCACCCAAGGTCTTCACCCAGGAAAGGATCCACCCGGAATGCCCAGCAGTCTCTCCCGTCTTCTCTCCACATCAGCTCTGTTCCTCACTACAGCAGCGTTCGCACAGAAAGCCCCTATCCAAATTACCGCCGACCTCTCCGACGCCCCCCGCAAGCTCTACCACGCCGAGGTCGACATCCCCGTCCAGCCCGGCCCTGTCTCCCTCACCACACCTAAGTGGATCCCCGGCAATCATCGCCCCACTGGCCCCGTCGATGAGATCACCGGCGTCGTCTTCACCGCCAACGGCAAGGTCCTCCCCTGGCGTCGCGACGACCAAGACCTCTACGAGTTCCACGTCACCGTCCCCGCCGGAGTCACCACCCTCCACGCCCATCTCGACTGCATCGTCACCGCGCGCATTAGCCAGAAGCTCGCCGTCCTCGAGTGGGAAAAGCTCCTCCTCTACCCCGCCAATACGCCCGTCAAAGAGATCCCTATCAAGCCTTCCGTCATAGTTCCAGAAGGCTGGGGCATTGGCACAGCTCTAACACCCGGTCCACCTGACGGCCCTGGCAAGCCAGGCACCAGCATTACTCACTATGAAACCACAACAGTTGAGCAGCTCGAAGACTCCCCCGTCATCACCGGCGAGTACTTCCACGAGTTCGCCCTCGCCCCCGAGGTCACACCCAAACACTATATCGACGTAGTATCAGACAGCCCCGAAGACTCCAAGCTTCGCCCCGCTCTCCTCGCAGAACTCAACAACCTCGTCCGCGAGACTGGCGCCGCCTACAACTCACGCCACTACAACG
The DNA here is from genome assembly GCA_963774835.1 of uncultured Acidobacteriaceae bacterium. Taxonomy (GTDB): domain Bacteria; phylum Acidobacteriota; class Terriglobia; order Terriglobales; family Acidobacteriaceae; genus Edaphobacter. Next base: position 254,387 of record CAVZGS010000004.1, on the reverse strand, counting down.
TCTACCACTTCCTCCTCACTCTCTCTGACGTAGCCGGTGGCGAAGGCCTCGAGCACGGTCAGTCCTCTGACAACGGCGTTGGCGAAAAGGGCTTCTCTGACGACGCTCATCAGCTCGCCGAATCCGACCTCCTCTCCCACGAGTTCACCCACTCCTGGAACGGCAAGTACCGCCGCCCCTACAACCTCTACCAGACCGACTTCGCCAAGATGCAGGAGGGCTCGCTCCTCTGGGTCTACGAAGGCATGACTCAATACCTCGGCAACGTCCTCGCCGCCCGCTCCGGCCTGAAATCGCAGGAGCAGTACCGCGACCTCCTCGCCGCGTCCGCCGCCAACCTCGACTACAAGCCCGGCCGCGAATGGCGCAGCACCGAAGACACCGCCATCTCCGCCAGCATCCTGCGCGGCGGCAACCCCGCCTGGTCCAACTGGAAACGCGGACAGGACTACTATGCGGAGGGAGAGCTCTTCTGGCTCGACGCCGACACCACCATCCGCAAGCTCACCGACAACAAAAAGTCCCTCACCGACTTCCTCCACATCTTCCTCGCTAAAGGCGGAAACACCGGCCCCCTCATCGTCACCTACAACCGCGACGAGCTCATCGCCGACCTCAATCAGGTCGCGAAATACGATTGGGCCACCTTCATGCGCGACCGCATCGACGCCATCACCCCCCACGCCGACCTCGCCGGCATCGAGCAGGGAGGCTACAAGCTCGTCTTTACCGACAAGCCGACCAAGTCCTCCCGCACCATGGCCTCCGCTGGTGGCCGTCGCGGCGGCGGCACCGACGTCTGGTACTCCGCCGGCCTCCGCATCAACGGTGAAGGCGTCATCTCCGACGTTCGCTGGAACGGCCCCGCCGACAAAGCAGTTTGGCCCCGGGAACAAAGATCATCGCCGTCAACGGCAACGTCTTCTCCGGCGACGTCCTCAAGGCCGCAATCAAGCAAGCCAAGGGAGCCACCGAACCCATCCACCTCATCCTCCAGGGCGACACCTTCGTCACGACAGCCGACCTCGACTACCACGACGGCGAACGCTACCCCTCCCTCGTCCGCGTAGACGGCACCCCCGACTACCTCGACGACATCACCAAACCCCTCACCAAACCCGAGAAGGCCCCTGCAGAGAAGAAGGACACCGTCGACTGACCCGCACCATTCTCATCAAACGCGGCGTGGGGGCCAAACCTCCACGCCGTGTCTGTTTCCTCCAAAATCATGTAAAACGCAACGGTTGCAAAAGACTATCTTGCGACACGGCAGTGCAACACGTTACGCCGCAATCATTCTAGGAGCATGCCTTGCATATCGTAGCGACAATCTCATTCGAGCAATACGAAGCCGCGCTCACGGCGATGCGTAAGCCTGCCGAACGAAAGTTCGGTAAGACAAAATGGCTCAGATTCTCTTCATTACTGTCTTCTCGTTCTTGCTCGTGATCGCTATTAAGACACCATCCACACAAAGGTCCGCGCTCGCCGGTTTCATCCTGCTTGTCTTGCTACTTTCTGCTCTGTGGTTATGGGCAAAATTCAAGACCCGGTCTTGTTTGAAGCAGGCTTACAAAGCACAAGAGAGACAGCTGAACGGTCAGCAAATGGAAATCAACGAGGGCGGAATCGTTGGTCAATGGGCGAACGGCAGCGTGAGCTATCAATACAGGTGGTCTGCCTTCGAACGCTTCATCGACCTCTCCGACGCTTTCCTCTTTCTCCCAAATTCAGTCTCGTTCGTCCGGATTCCAAAAGAGTCCCTCAGTGCCGAGCAACTGCAAGAGGTCAAACGTTGGGGAAAAATCGAGGTTCCGCCGTCGACCTCTGATCAATCGACGCATTGAATGAGAACCTGCCCACAATTTAGTCGAAGCAATCCTGCCAAAATTCGATAAGCTTGGAAATCGCCCGGAGAATGGTCAAACCCCATGCTGACTCTCACCCAGAACATCATCATCCTCATCGTCACGGTGACCGTCTCGATGCTCTTCATGGCCGCACTGAACCGCATCTGGCCGCGGGAAAAGCGTCAGGTGCATAATGACCTGATCGGCTGGCAGCTCAATATCCTCGGAACCACCTACGCAGTCATTCTCGGATTCATGCTCTACACCGTATGGACGGACTTCGGCTCAGCGAATCTCAACGCGGACCTCGAAGCCAGCGCTCTCAGGAATGTCTACCGTCTGGCCGACGGCCTCCCCGAGCAGCAACGTGTGCAGCTCCAGTCACAAGCCCGTTTTTACGCGGATGCGGTCATCAATCAGGACTGGCCAGAGATGGCCCGCGACCAGTTACCGGAAGAAAGCCACGACATCAATCAAGCCATGTGGAGGACTCTAATGTCGGTAAAATTAGCAACGCCCTCCGAGATCACTGCGGAAGACCACGCCCTCTCCGAACTCAGCACACTCACCGAACACCGCCGCACCCGTTTGCTCCAAAGCGAGTACCATCTCCCCACCATCTTTTGGGGTGTTCTTCTCATCGGAGGATTTCTGACCATCGCCTCGGCCTCCATGTTCGGCTCGGCAAATCCCACACTCCACGCCCTCCAGGTCTTTTCCTTTACTCTCCTCATCACGCTCGTGCTGCTCGCCATCGCCGATGTCAATCTCCCGTTCCGAGGCTGGGGCCCACGTCAGCAATTACGCGTTCATCAGGGCACAGGAAAACATGCAAAACTAAAAACTTAACGCAGAAGCTATGCGTCTAGCATTCACGACCCGCACTCAAGCCTCCACGGAGGTACCGACGTCATGATCACCCGCCTCATTCGCCTCGTTCACCTCGCGCTCATCTCGCTCCTTTGGACCGCGACCGTCGCCGTCAGCGCCCAGACCACCCCCACTAAGTGGCCCACCCAGGACGGCACCTACATCATCAAGAGCTTCCGCTTCGGCACCGGCGAGTCCCTCCCCGAGCTCAAGCTCCACTACCTAACCCTCGGCAAACCCCACCGCGACGCCGCCGGCCACACCGATAACGTCGTCCTCCTCCTCCACGGCACCGGCGGCAACGCCCACTCTCTCCTGAACCCCGTCTTCTCCGACGTCCTCTTCGGCCCCGGCCAGCCTCTCGACATCACCAAGTACTACATCGTCCTCCCCGACGACATCGGCCACGGTCAGTCCAGCAAGCCCTCCGACGGCCTCCGCATGCACTTCCCCCAGTACGACTACGACGACATGGTCGCTTCCCAGCACACCATGCTCGTCGAAGGCCTCCACGTCGACCACCTCCGCCTCATCCTCGGCACGTCCATGGGCTGCATGCAGTCCTTCGTCTGGGGCGAGACCTTCCCCGAGTTCTCTGACGCCCTCGCCCCCTTCGCCTGCCTCCCCGTCGAACTCGCCGGCCGCAACCGCATGTGGCGCTACATGGCCATACAGGACATCAAGAGCGATCCCGCATGGAAGAACGGCGACTACACCACCCCGCCCGCCGAAGGCCTCCGCGGCGCTAGCGATCTACTGGTAGTCGCCGGCGGCGCACCCCTCCAGCTCCAGAAAAACTACCCCACACGCGCCGAGGTCGAATCTTACGTCGACAAAATCATCGCCACCGACATCGCCCGCACCGACGCCAACGACTTCATCTACTACATCAACGCCTCGCGCAACTACAACCCCGCCCCCAGACTCGGCAACATCACCGCCCCTGTCCTCTGGATCAACTCTGCCGACGATTTCATCAACCCACCCGAGCTGGGCATCGCAGAAAAAATGGTCACAAAGATACCCCACGCCAAGTTCATCCTCGTCCCCATCTCCGATGCCACTCGCGGCCACGGCACCCACACCCAGGCCGCCGTCTGGAAGCAATACCTCACCGACTTCCTCGCCCAGACCGAAAGAAAATAACCAAAGCACTGGGGCTCCGTCAAATCCGAAGGGCCCGTCAGTCACGCAAAATCTGCAGCTTTGAAGTTTTGCGAACTGCCATTCGGTTTGTGTGGAGGCTTATCGTGCGCCATGCTTCGTTGGTTCTGCTTCTCTGTGCCTCTTCCGTTCACATGTCAGCGCAGGAAAATAGTCTCAGCCAGCGACCGTCACCCGCTCCGCCTGCAACACCTGACCTTTTCAACACAGCAAAAGGGCCCAGGCCGAAGGTTGTCGTTCGTCCCATTCCGTTGGCCCTTAGCTACAACCACTATGTGCATGAGATCCCGCTAAGCAGGAACTCGAATTACTATCTGCACGAGGTTTCGGTCGCCGGCCACGATCAGGTCGGTATTACCAGATTGATCAGTGAGAAGGCACGCCCGATCAATCCGAATTGATGAGCCGCACAACCAACGGTCAATCTGCCCTACCGCCGCTTCCTCTGTAGTTCTGCGCATACACGTCTCTGGGCAGTCCTTCTCGTTTCGCCTTACCCGAAAGCGCAAACGCGCTCTCCCTGCTCATCGGATCGCCCAGTGTCACCAGAAACGGAGCGTGCCCATTCGGAGTAAACACCCCGGGATTTAGATCTGGATGACTCTGCGCAATCTCCGCGGCCTTCTGCCGGGCCTGGTCCTCGCGGTTATACGTAAACGCAACCACTCTCCAGTTTCCGCGTCCTTTGGCTGAATCGCTCTGTTGAGCGGTGGCTGGAGTGCCCTTGGATACCCCAACTGCGCTCGGCCGAGAATTCTCGGCAGCCTGCGTCGCACCTGGAGCCCGCGTTGCACCCGGCGGCGCACTCTCCTGGACGACCGGGGCCGTCACCTCCTGCACCGCGCCGCTGGATCCCGCCGATCGGCTATGGACGAAATACCACCCCAGCAAAAGAATCAAAAGCGTCCCCATAGCATATGCAATCCCTCGCGGCCCTAATCCATGCCCCTTGTCGCCGACCGGCACACGAATACGTGCAGCCACAAGCGGAGGGACCGCTGGCGCGACTTCACGCGGCCTCTCAACCCGGTCCTCCGCCACAACCACCGGGCGAGCATCACCAGGCTTCACAGCTCCCCCCGGCTTCAGTACCGCACCGATCTGCGCAAACCCCCATTCCCCACTCGTCCCCTTACGGACAATCTCATTAAAGGGCGCAGGCAGTGGAAGATCGCGCATCGCGTCCTCCAGCGTCCTTTGCTGTGTCAGCGCCTCCAGCAGCACTGCAGCATAATCACGCACGTCCTTCTGCTTCAACGCCTGTCCATCATCGCCCTCAAGCGTCTCCCGGATGCAGTCGCTCCGCAGCTTGATCACCTCGCCGACAGCCAGAACGTTCGCCGGCTCCACATGCTCATGGACGAACCCATTCGAATGCAGCGCCTCAATCGCAGCCAGCAGACTCGTCGCGACCTGTCTGGTCTCCAGCTCCGTCAGTCGCCGTTCCCTCAGTATTTCGCCAAGATTGGCCTCAACCGGCTCCATCACCGCATAGACCAGCGAAGTCTCGTCCACCACAACATGCCCGAAACCTTTCAGCTTCGCAAGGTTCGGATGGTCCAGCGCCGCAATCCCGCGCCAACGTGTCAGTATCTCCTCACCATCGAAGTGCGACTCGATCAGCCGTATCACCGTCGGCATGCCCGTGCCATTCGACGTGGAGAAAAAGGCACTCCGCCCCTCGGGCCGTATCAGTTTTGTAAGTGGGTAGACCCCATCGATCGTTCGACCTTCATATTCCGTCCAAAGATTCATTGTTTGCTTCCTTCCTGGGATATCGAACCAAGGAAGAAGAGAGGCCGCTCGCGGCAAACGAAACAGAGGACTTGAAGGCGCACCAGCAAAACCTGGCACCGCACTACCAAGTCCCATTATCCTTCATTGCGCCTCACCGCTCAACGCAAAGCGGCCCCATTGAACCACAGCACTAACTTCCGGTCGCAGTCACCAGGTACTGCTCGATCTTGCCGTCCGGCTCCTCATACACCGTCACGCGCACCTGCTTACCCGGAAAACTAACATTGAACACCCTGAACGTCATCCCTCCGCGCTTCTCCTCCGCCACCTGTTTGAAGCTGCTCGGCGCGCCCAGCGGCCCCAGGCTCTCAGCAAAATCCTCCATCGCCTCGTCGGTAAAATACGCATCGCACAATGCTGTCAGTTGTGAGCGGTCCAGCTTCCCCTCCTGCAACCCGGTGAGGATATCCAGCGCCCGTTTCTCCGGCGCCGAGGTCGCATTCTCAACGTTCTTCCATGAGGCCCCAGCCAACACCAGCGGCGCAATCTTTAGCGCCAACGTGCCCGCCGCACTCGAAGCGTCCTCATTTGTCAACACCGTCACTGCAGCTTTATCGTCCGGGAACACGATATTATCTGACACAAACCCCGAAACCTCACCGCTGTGCCCCACATAGCGATGCCCGTCCCGGACTCCCACCTGCACGCCCAACCCATAGCCCGTGCCTTTACCGTCCTTCAGCTTCACCTCGGTAAACATCGCGTCGTACGAAGCAGGCGCGAGCAGCGATCGGTACATCAAACTGATGTTCCACAACGCAAGATCACTCGCCGGCATTGCCAGCTCTCCTGCGGCAAACATCCACCCCTGCCCTTCCTGCGGCGCTGGACGCAACGGCCCCAGCGCGTGTTGGTAGTAGCCCAACGGATCGCTCGCCGGCAGCCTGCTTGCGTCAGAATTGAACACATCAGTCATCTTCAACGGCTGAAAGATCCGCTCCTGCAACTGTTCAGTCAGCAGCTTGCCCCCTACGATCTCCGCAATCCGCCCGGCAATCACATAGTTCGTATTCGAGTACTGCCACTGCGTCCCGGGTTCGAAGTCGAGCGGCTTCTTCGCCCACACATCCAGGATCTGCTGCGGGTTCGTCGGCTTCATCATTGAGGTCATCACGTAGTCCTCCGGCCAGAAGTCCTGATACCCCGACGTCATCGACAGCACCTGCCGGATCGTCACCTCATTCGCCCGCGTCAACTCCGGCAAGTACTTCCCCACCGGATCGTCCAGCTTCAACTTGCCGTCCTGCATCAGCAGCAACAAGATCGCCGCCGTAAACTGTTTGCTGATCGACCCGATCGAATAATGCATTCCAGGTCTGGCCGACATCGCCGGCTCTAGCCGGGCCATTCCATACGCCCTGACAAACGCGACCTTCCCATCCTGCACGACTGCCACCGATGCGCTCGGAACGTCTGTCGCTTTCAATACATCGGCCGCCGCCGCATCAATTTGCCTCGCCGTTGCAGCAGGCAGAGAATTCTGCGCTACCAGCGGCAACGCCACAACCATCACCCAGCACAGCCCCAAAACCCCCGCCACTCGTACCTGGAGATTCGTCATGCACGAAAGACTATCAGCGACCCGCCAGTAAGTCAGCCTGCAGTTCAAAATCCCGCCACCGGCAGATTTCTCGAACGCCCTCAAATTTGCTACCCTTGCGCCCATGCATCTCCGTCATCTTTCGCTCGCCCTCTTGCTGACCTGTTCAACCGTTTTGGCCCAGTCCTTCACTCCGATCCGGGAACAGAAGAACCTCTCCCCCGCCGCCATCGCGAAGCTGCACACCCTGGAGATGCTCAACTCTCTTCCCGCCGGCGAATGGCATTTCCACGCAGGCGACGTCCCCCACGGCGAGTCCCCGTCCCTCGACGACTCCGCTTGGCCCCTCGTCAAGCCCCGCGCGAAGGCCCCGCAGGACGCCGTCTGGTACCGCCGCGTCATCGAAGTCCCAAAGACCCTCAACGGCTACGACATCACCGGCGACCGCATCTGGTTCCAGTTCCACGCCAACGCCAACGGCCCCATGCCCCAGATCATCTACTTCAACGGCCGTCGCGTCGCGCTCGGCGACGACCTCGAGCCCATAGTCCTCTTCGACCCCGCCAAGCCCGGCGACAAGGTCCTCGTCGCCATCAAACTCCTCCACACAGTCGATGAGAAAACATTTGCTGGCGTAAGCCTGAAGATCGAACCCAACCCGTCGGCCACCGCAGCCAGTGCACGCCCCAACCCCGAAGACATCCGCATCCAGTGCATCACCGCAGCAAACGTCCTCCCCGCACTCCCCACCCCCCGCAAAGACCTCCTCCCCAAGGTAGAGGAAGCAGTCGCCGCCATCGACCTCAAAGCTCTCGAAGCCAGCAATCAATCTGCCTTCGACGCCTCCCTCCGCAAAGCACAGGACATCCTCACCACGCTCCATCCAGTCCTCTCCCAGGCCACAATCGACCTCGCTGGCAACGCCCACATCGACGCCGCTTGGCTCTGGCCACGCAGCGAAACCATAGACGTCGTCAAGCGCACCTTCACCACCGCCCTCCAGCTCATGGACGAGTACCCCAGCTACACCTACAGCCAGTCCGCCGCCCAGTACACCGCCTGGATCGCCGAAAAATATCCCCAGATGAACGACCAGATCCGCCAGCGCGTCAAAGAGGGCCGCTGGGAGATCGTCGGCGGAATGTGGGTCGAGCCTGACCTCAACCTCCCCGACGGCGAGTCCCTCGTCCGCCAGCTCCTCGTCGGCCAACGCTACTTCCAGCAACAGTACGGAGTCACTGCGCGCATAGGCTGGAACCCCGACTCCTTCGGCTACAACTGGCAGCTCCCCCAGATCTACAAACGCTCCGGCATGGACTACTTCGTCACGCAAAAAATGCACTGGAACGACACCAACCAGCTTCCCTTCCGCCTCTTCTGGTGGGAGTCGCCCGACGGCAGCAAAGTCCTCACCTACTTCCCCACCGACTACGTCCACGACAACGTCAACCCCACCCGCATCTCCGCCGACTTCGCCGAATCCGCGCAACGCAACCCCGGCACCGCCGAAATGCTCGACCTCTACGGCATCGGAGACCACGGCGGCGGCCCCACCCGCGCCATGCTCGACCAGGCCGACCAATGGATCACCGCCGGAAAGAACAACGACGCCGTCCCCACCATGCGCTACCACACCGCGCAAAGCTACTTCACCAATGTAGAAAAGGACCTCAACCCAGACTCTCCCACCTGGGACTACGACTCGATCGCCAAGGGCTACACCGCACCCCCGGCCTCATCCACCGGAGCGATGGGCCTTCCCACCTGGAAGGACGAGCTCTACTTCGAGTACCACCGCGGCGTCTTCACCACGCAAGCCCAACATAAACGCAGCATGCGCACCAGCGAAGTCGCGACCCTCGACGCCGAAAAGCTAGCCTCTCTCGCATGGCTCAACGGCCGCCCCTACCCCGCTGACCAACTCACCGAAAACTGGAAGAAAATCACCTTCAACCAGTTCCACGACCTCGCCGCCGGCTCCGGCATCGGCGTCATCTACAAAGACGCCCAAAAGGACTACACCGAAGTCTTCAATTCCGACAAACTCATGACCGACGCCTCTCTCAAAGACCTGGCAGACCAAATCAACACGGCGAACCAGCCCGGTGAAGCGATACTCGTCACCAACACTCTTGCATGGCCGCGCAAAGAGACAATCCGAATCGACGTGCAAACGCCAGAGGTCGGAGAACTCACTCTCACCGATAACACGGGACGCAAGCTTCCCTACGAAGACCTGAACGAAGGATTAAATATTCGAGATCACACCGTGCTCGCCACGGTCGATGTCCCTGCACTCGGTTATACCGTTCTGCACGCAACCGCTTCGTCGTTAGCCAGGCAGCCGCGCGGCTACGAAACCACTCCCGCCGATCTGACTCTCGCCAACGACAAGCTCACAGTCTCCATCGATCCTAAGACTGGATGCATTACTCAGATCTCCGATCCCGGAATGACACGTAAATATCTAGCCCCAAACTCCTGCGGCAACCAGCTTCAGGCCTTCGTCGACACTCCGAAGCAGTACGACGCCTGGAACATCGACCCCGGCACCCTCGACAGGGCCCCGTCCATCATCGATCAAGTCGACTCAATCCATGTCATCAGGTACAGCCCCCTCCGCAAGACCATCCTCATCTCTCGCCACTGGCAAAATTCCAAATTCACCCAAACCATTTCCCTCGACGCCGGGGCCGACCACGTCGACATCACCAACGACATCGACTGGCACGAATCCCACGTGCTCCTCAAAGCCGCATTCCCTCTAGCCGCCACCTCCGGGAAAGCCACCTACGAGATTCCCTACGGCTCCATCGAGCGCCCCACCACCCGAAACAACTCCTGGGAGAAGGCCCAGTTCGAAGTCCCTGCCATGCGCTGGGCCGACCTCGGCGACGACAAGCAAGGCCTCTCCATCCTTAACGACTCAAAATACGGCTACGACGCGGTCGGCAATACCCTCCGGATTACGCTCCTCCGCTCCCCCACCTGGCCTGACGCCGAAGCCGACCGCGGCCACCAGCACTTCGTCTACTCCCTCTACCCCCACACCGGAACCTGGAAGCAGGCCCAGACCGTCCATCGCGGCTATGAGCTCAACGATCCCCTCAAAGCCGAGCAAGTCTTCTCCCACACCGGAACCCTCCCCGCCGAACACTCCTGGGCCAGCATCGAAAACCCCAACGTCACCCTCACCGCCATCAAAAAAGCCGAAGACTCCGACGCCCTCATCTTCCGCATGTACGAGTGGGCCGGCGAAGCCACCCAGGTCAAGCTTCACGTCCCGCCCGGAGCGACCGGCGTCACCGAAACCAATCTCATGGAGAAACCCGAAGGCGTAGCGCTCAACCTTTCAGGCGACACCATCACCGTCGCCATCAAACCCTACGAAATCCTAACCATCCAGGCCACCTATCCTCACAACGAAGCGGCGAAGTGATCGCCGCTGCATTTAGTCTCTAAAAATCGTCATCCTGAGCGAAGGGCGTAGCCCGAAGTCGAAGGACCCCGAGACCGCTCGCGCACCCATGCCTTCATTGCTTTTTCCATCACGAATCCTGACTTTGAAGTGATCGCCCGCGGCTACTCATTCCGCAACGCGATCACCGGATCCACACTAGCCGACCGCCGCGCCGGAACAATCGAAGCCACCGCCGCAGCCACCACCAGACTGACCGCCGCGAACAACAGCGAAATCCACAGCCCAGTCTCCATCGCCGCAAAAGCGTGCGCCAGCACTCGCTGCGCAATAAACGTCAGCACCAGTCCTGCCACAATCCCTGCGCCAATCATCATCATCGAATCTCGCAGCATGAGCGAAACCACCTGCCACCGTTGCGCGCCCAGCGCCATACGAATCCCGATCTCCGTCGTACGTTGTGAGGCCGTAAAGCTCAACAACCCGTAGATCCCAATCGCCGCCAGCAGCAGCGCGAGCCCGCCAAACATCGTCAACAGCCACACCAGCAAATGTCGTGCCGCCAGTGAATCCCCAACAAAACTGCCAAGCGTTGCAACCTCGTAAACCGCTTCGGTAGAGTCCACCGCGCGCACCGCCTCCACCAGCGGCGCCCGCATCGCGTCAGGATCCATCTTCGTCCGCACCACAAACACCGCTTCATCCACCGGCTGCTGCGCCATCGGCCGGTAGATCACGCCCTTGTTCTCCTCCACCTCCAGCGAATCCCTCCTCACATGCCCAATCACACCGATAATCTCTATCGGCGCTGAGCTTCTCCCATACTGCACATGCTGTCCAACCGGACTCTTCCCCGGCCAGTAAGCCTTCGCCAGCATGTCGTCGATCACCGCGACCGGTGGCGTCCCAATCCGGTCTTCTTCACTGAACCATCGTCCCTGCAGCAGCGGAATCTGCACCGCGCTAAGATACCCCGGCGTAGCCCATCCCCTGTCGCTATGTGGACCCGGATCATCGGGCCCAGCAGGCGGCCGCTCCTTAATTGCAAAGCTCCCCGATGGATACATCCCACTGGCAAACGGCATCGGAAAGACTGCGCCAGCAGCAACAACACCCGGTTGTGCACCCAGCCGCTCCGTCACATCATGGATAAAATTCGCCTGCTTCAGGTCCTGGCCCTTATAGTTAGTTGCATCCAGCGTCACTTTGCCTGTCAGCACTGAGTCACTCTTGAATCCCGGGTCGACCGTCTGCAACTGCCTCAGGCTCGCCAGAAACAACCCGCTCCCTGCCACCAGCAGAAACGCTAACGCAATCTCCGTGCACACCAGCACATTCCGAAACCGTTGCCGTCCAGCCCCGGCCGTCGCGCCCTTGCTGTACTCGCTCAGACGCAGCGACTTGTGCGTCCGGGCAAGTTGCACTACCGGCGCCAGCCCGGCTAAAAGCGCAGCAAGCAGACCAAAACCCGCAGCCACTGCCACCACTCTCACGTCCGTATGGACGGCAAAACCCGTCGCCAGATCATGAGGAATCGCGAGCAAAAGCAGCTTGCCAAGCAATGGCCCGGCCACAATCCCGATCACCGTCGCTGTCCCCGCAAGCAACGCCGTCTCCACAACAAACTGCATCGCAAGCTGTCGCAGCGAGGCGCCCAGCGCACTCCGTATCGCCATCTCCTTCATTCGCATCGAGGCCCTCGCCAGCATCAGCCCCGAAATATTCGTGCAGGCAATCAGCAGAATCATCGCCACCACCGCAAACAACGCGAACAGAGGCTTGCGAAGGTCTCCCGCAGCGTCCTCGGTCCATGGTTGAGCAAACATCCCCCATCCCGAGGTCTGTCCAAAGTTAAAGCCGCTCGTCCCCTCCCGCCGAATCTCCTCCAGCCGCTTCTGCTCCATCGCCGCGTTGAACTGCGCCACCGTCACACCGGGTTTCAGCCGCACCACGCTGTTATACGACTCGTTAAACCGGTTGTTCGCCGCATACTCCGTCGGAGCCAGTCCCAGCGGAGTCCACAACTCCACGCCCTTCGGCCACGCAAAGTCGCTCCGCATCACCCCAATCACGCGATATGACTGATCATCCAGCAACACCTTCTTGTCGATCACGTCGTGCTGCCCGCCAAACATCCTCTGCCACGCCGCATAACTCAGCACAATCACGCGCTCGGCGCCCTTCTGGTTCGTCCTCCGTTAAAAACGTGCGCCCCAGAATCGGCTGCGCGCCAAACACCTGGAACCACTGCCACGTCACCTTCCCTGCCCGCAGATGCTGCGTCCGGCCATCAAACGTCGCGTTGAAGCTGGCCGCCTGCACCATCGCCGCCGTATCCACCATCCCCTTCATCGACTGTGCGTCCTGAAAATCAGGCGCCGAAACTCCGATGCTCGGCAGATTCAGCTGCGTATACTTCGCATGAAACGAAGCCACCCGCTCCGGGTCCTGCACACCCGACGGATGCAGCAACACCGCCTGGATCACACTGAAGATCGCCGTATTCGCACCAACGCCCAAAGCCAGCGTCAGAATCGTCACAACCGTGAACGTCGGCGAACGAAAAAGTTGCCTCACCGCATAGCGCAGATTTTCAATCAAAGCCACACCCTCCTGTTCTCAGCTCATACGCAACAGCAATGCACTTTGTTCGCCAAAACCAATGCGCTCAAATCCCTTGGAGTCAATCAAGAAAATCCCAAATCACCAAATCTCCTGTTCACTTTCGAAACTGGCCGTTCATTTGCGGACACCTGCTGACAAGCGAAAGGCGCAACCTATGCCAGCTTCATCGAACGTGCTGAGTTACCATCGAAGAAACGCATGAAGAGGATTACGACGGAGTTGTGCTGAATGAGCCAGGTTATCTCTCGGCAACCATCGCAACCATAGACTCCGTCTATCCTGAATCGCGATCTCAATTATTTGGAAACCCTATGCGATTTACAGATTCAACACGTGGTTCCGTAAAGAGTGTCTCGCGGTCTATCCCAGGCCCATATAGATTCGACACTAAGGGTCCGCTCGTGGTTCCGCGGCGCCGGACAGGCCCGAACTGAGATGGCTAGATGACCGGTCTGGTGCAGGACGTCCGGTACGCCTTTCGCTCCCTGGCCAAGTCTCCCGGATTCACGGCCGTTGTTGTTTGCACTCTCGCCCTTGGCATTGGCGCAAACACAGCTCTGTTCTCCGTCGTGAATAGTGTGCTTCTTGAATCCGCTGCCATATCCGCATGCATCACAATTGGTCGCTGTCTACGAGAAGAATGCAGGGATTGCTAAAGCACCAATCAGCTACCTTAACTTCCTTGACTGGCAGCGCAACAGCAAATCGTTTGCTTCTATGGCCATTTACCGGCATCAGGACTATAACCTGACCGGGGGAGCTCGAGCCGAGCGCGTGAATGGCCTGATGGTCTCCGCCGACTTCCTGAAGACGCTCAGCGTGCACCCAGCGCTCGGGCGAGACCTAAATACGAGCGATGACCGGCTGGGAGCGGCGCCTGTTGTGCTGCTGAGCGACGGGTTCTGGCATCGGCACTTTGGAGGGGACTCGGCTGTGATAGGCAAGGCCCTGGATCTGGACGGTGCCGACTACACGATTGCCGGGGTCCTGCCGCCGGGATTCAGCTTCTACGAAACGGACCGCGACATTTTCGTTCCCATTGGCCAGTGGTCAAACCCCTCATTTCGGGACCGCCTGGTGGATTTGAGCTCGCACGCGGTGGGGCGGCTTAGGCCGGGAGTGACGCCGAGCCAGGCGAGCGCGGAGATGGGTTCCATCGCCCTGGATCTTGCCGTCGCATATCCGGAAGCGGACAAGGGCGTGGGGATAACTGTAATTCCGATGGGCGAAGATCTGGTAGGCAATGTGCGGTCGGTTCGTATTGATGCTTCTTGCCGCCGTCGGATTTCTACTCCTGATTGCCTGCACAAATGTCGCTAGCTTATTGCTTGCGCGATCAATCCGGCGTTCCGGCGAGTTTGCATTGCGTGTGGCGATTGGCGCGCGGCGACGACGGATCGTAATGCAACTGCTGACGGAGAGCCTCATCATCGCCGGTCTTGGCGGTTTGTCGGGCGTTCTGTTGGCGATGTTCGGCACGCGAGTCGTGCTAAGAGCGTTGCCTGCGGCTCTGCCGCACTCAGGCAACATCACGATCGACGCGCGAGTGCTTCTGTTCACTCTGGGTGTGTCTCTGCTGGGCGGAATCGGATTCGGACTCGTGCCTGCATTTAAGTCGTCGCAGGTAGATCTTCAGCAGGTCTTACGCCAAAATACGCGAGGAGCAGGAGGCGCGCGCCATAAAATACAGGGACTACTCGTGGCGTTTGAGTTAGCCATGGCGCTGGTACTGCTGGCAGGGCCGGGCTCATGTTGCGCTCACTCGCAGCACTGTGGCGGGTGAATCCGGGCTATGACCCCGACCATGCCGTTACTTTTTCGATCTCGTTGCCCTCGAATTCCAAGACTACGGACGCCGAGACGCGCGAACGGTTGCGACAATTTGACAACAGCATGCGTGCGATTCCAGGTGTTGAGGCCGTTTCAGTGACTCTCGGATCGCGGCCAATGATTCACGACTCCGAAGTGCCCTTCTGGATCAAGGGTCAGACAAAGCCGACAAGTAATAACGACATGCCGCAGTCAATGTTTTATCTCGTGGAATCGGGGTTCCAACGGGCGATGGGGATCACGCTCGTCCGTGGACGCTTCGTAAGCGAGCAGGACAATGAAAATGCGCCGATCGTCATCGATGTCGACGAAACATTTGCGCGAACGTATTTTCCGAATCAGGATCCCATTGGTAAGCACATTAATCTTGTTGGGTTCGACGTGGAGGCCGAGATTGTCGGAGTAGTAGGACACATTCGGCAATGGGGCCCCGGCAACGATCCGAAGTCGGCTGTTGAGGCGCAGTTCTTGTATCCGTTCATGCAAATGCCTCCCACGCTGATGCGGCTGGCTGCCAACGGAGTGGCCGTGGTTTTGCGCACACATGGTGATCCGGTTTCGATCATGGGCCCCGTGCGCGATGCCGTGGCCGTGTTTAATCCTGGTGCAGTGGTGTATGCCGAAGAGACCATGAATGAAGTGATCGCGAAGTCACTGGCCGCGCGCAGGTTCTCTATCGTACTGCTTTGCCTGTTTGCGGGGATGGCACTGGTGCTCTCCTGCGTAGGCATATACGGGGTGATTTCGTATCTGGTCCAGGAGCGCACGCGAGAGATAGGCGTCCGAATGGCGCTCGGAGCTGGGCGAGCTGACGTCCTGCTGCTGGTCATTAGCCAGGGGGCCGCAATGGCGCTCCTTGGAATTGTGGTAGGTGTGCTGCTTGCTCTGGGCCTCACTCGGTTAATCGGTGGCCAGCTCTACGGCGTCACGCCGTACGACCCGTTGACATATTGCAGCGTAGGGCTGGTCTTGATGGTTGTCGCTCTGGCGTCTTGCTACATTCCTGCAAGAAGAGCGGCGCAAGTCGACCCTCTGGTCGCACTCCGATATGAGTGATACCTCTATCTTTGTCTTTGCAATTAAGTCAGATGCACGCTATCTGGTCCGGCGAGTCTTCGTTACCAGACCAACAACATCTCGACCAAGGGCGCCAATCGCGCCAAACCCTCAAAAATGCGAAAATAGAAGCAGAGACCTATGCCGCACGTATCGCAAAACGAAAGCGAGACCATCGCCGTAGCCATGTCCGGCGGAGTCGACTCCTCCGTGGTCGCCGCACTCCTGCGCGCCCAGGGTCACACCCTCGTCGGCCTCACCCTCCAGCTCTGGAACCAGCGCCGCCTCGCAGGACACGAGGGCATGCCCGAAGCCGTCCAGGGCCGCTGCTGCTCCATCGACGACGTCTACGACGCCCGCCACGTCGCCGAGCAGCTCGACATCCCCTACTACGTCGTCAACCAGCAGGACCCGCTTCGAAGCCGAGGTCGTCAAGCCTTTCGTCAGCGAGTACCTCGCCGGTCGCACTCCCATCCCCTGTACCCTCTGCAACAACCACCTCAAGTTCGACCAACTCCTCATCACCGCCCGCCAGATCGGCGCCGACCGCATCGCCACAGGCCACTACGCCCGTAACCACTTCGACGAGACCCGGCAGCGCTGGATTCTCTCCCGTCCCGAGGACAAGTCCAAGGACCAAACCTACTTCCTCTTCGGCCTCACACAGGAACAGCTCAGCCGCACCCTCTTTCCACTAGGCGAGATGCAGAAGCCCGCCGTCCGACAGATGGCTGCCGATGCAGGCCTCGAAGTCGCCGGCAAGTCCGATTCGCAAGAGATCTGCTTCATTCCCGGCGGCGACTACAACACATTCTTGAAGGCCTACCTCGACGAACAGAACGAGGAGATGCCGGACACGTCAGGCGAACTCGTCACCACCACCGGCGAGGTCATCGGCCACCACGAAGGCATCCAGAGCTTCACCGTCGGCCAGCGCAAGGGCCTCGGCCTCACATCGGTCAACCCGCTCTACGTCCTCTCCATCCACCCCGACTCGCATCAGGTCACGGTAGGCTCCGACGACGATCTCCGCTCCCGCGATCTCTACGCCAACCGCCTCAACTGGATCTCCATCCCCGAGCTCACCCGACCCATCCGCGTCAGCGCAAAGGTCCGCCACCGCCACACACCAGCGATGGCCACTTTAAGCCGTGTCGACGAAAACACCGTCCACGCCCTCTTCGACGAGCCCCAACGTGCCATCACCCCCGGTCAGTCCGCCGTCTTTTATCAGGAAGACGAGGTAGTCGGGGGTGGTTGGATCATCTAGCGGCCCTCAGGAGCGATAGACCGGAAAAAACATGAAGCCGCTGCCCTTACAAGTCCCGCCCCTGCGGAGTCCTGCCGCGTCCAAACTCCTTCGCCCGTCCCACCAGAACATCGAGCCCGGCCTTGAACCCATTCACCAGGCCCGCGAACTCACGTACTGGTACCTTCACCGCTCGCTGTAGCGTCTCCGAGACATCGGCCGTTGTATTCAGCACCGAAGTCACCATTCCATCCACCCGTGCCGCCTGCGCGCGTGTCCTCGCATTCAATTCGCTGGCGGTCGCATCGAACTCCGCAGCCTTGCTGCGTACGACGTGGCTCGTCTCCACCAGGTTCTCAGTGATTATCTTCACCTTCGGCGCTGAATCGTGAAGTACGTTCTGCGTCATATCGAGAATTGGCATCATCTTTGTGTGCACCTGGTCAGCGATCTCGAGCGCCCGTTTGCTCGCCTTGGCCGCGCCCACTGCCATCACGATCACAGCGACCGCCTGCACGATCATCGCAATCGCTACCATGCCGACAAACCACTCAAGCAGTCGCGAGTTCCCCGAAGAAAGCGAACCCGAGTCCTGCAACCACATTCCTGACATCACGATGCGCAGACCTTCCATATCGCCTCTCGCTCTCTAAAAAGTATGAGCAACAATCATAAGGCCCGGCCACCAGAAAAGGCTGACCGGGCCCTGTCTTGCTCAACTTATTTCTACGAACTCTGTTCGCTCGTCGTGCTGGCGTACGCTTCCTTGCCCGCATCGATCGCAGCAGAGACCTTGTCCTGGTGCTCCTGGATCAGTCCCTTGCCCTTCTCCACATACTGGGCCCACTGTGTCCGTCCGCGGTCATAGTATTCCTTGCCGCGGGCCGACATATTCGCCCACCTGCTGTTTACCCTGCGCGGCCAGAACTGCAGCCTTGTCCTGGGCCTGTTGTGCAAGCACCGCCGCCCGGTCTCTTGCGTCCAGAGCGCTCGCTACCAGTGCCCTCGCGTGTCTCCTTGCCTGCCTTCGGCGCATACAGCACGCCAACTAGCGCGCCGATACCCAGACCCGCAAGAAACCATCCCAATCCGCTAACTCCACTCTCGTTATCGTTATCTGACATGCTCTATCTCCTGTTCCGGTTTCAATTGCGGAATCTGCTTCCTCCGCATTTATAACTCAACTTCCAATTCCGTGCGTGCGATCCAGAACCGACAGGCGTCGTCACCAGCGTACGCTCACTCGACTGGTAGTCTCCCCGTACTTAGGTGGATGCCCCGCCGAAAGATTAGGTTGCAGTCACATGTTCCACTTTGGCCCTTTCGCAAACAGCCCTCAGACATTCGAAAAGCCGCGTCCTTCCAACGGTTCGCATATGTATCACCTTCCATCGGCACCTTCGTCATAATAGGAAGAGCGGAAGGCGTCATTCCCTCCAGGATGGAGTCTTGCACCGACGCCTCGCATCGAATACCAGTGCAGTGATTTACAGTGTTCGCAGTAAAACTGTTCGCCACACGAAAAGGGGATCAATGTACGCCATCAAAAGCCTCTCTACTCCACGCGCCGTCTTGGCCATCACAGCTCTCACCTTTATTATCGGCCTCGCCGCCTGCAAGAGCGCCCCACCCGCACCTCCCACCGACGACGCCAGCCTGACCGCCGCTCTCCAAAGCCGCATCGCCGGCGACGGTGCCCTCAGCAACGAGCCCATCCAGTCCGCAGTCCAGGGCCGGCGTCGCCACCCTCAGCGGGACAGTCAGCAGCGACGCCGCCCGCTCCCTGGCCGCAGCAGACGCCTCTCAGGTCTCAGGCATCAAGACAGTAGTCAACAACCTGACCGTGCAGGCCCCCGCACCCATGGCTACCGCCGCAGCCGCGCCGCCGCCGCCCGCTCCCGGGCCCGTCGCACCCAAGCCAAACCTGGCCCCCGCAACCAAGCCGAAACCCGCACCGGTCGTCCGCGAAGCCCCACCGGCCGAACCTCCCGTCCCTCAGGTCGCCGTCGCTCCGCCGCCACCGCCGCCCGCGCAGGAACTCCCGCCCACACCGCCACCGCCGCCACCCGCCCCCGAGTTCCATAACATCACCGTCGCACCCGGCACCACCATTCCTATCCGCATCACCGAGACCCTCGACAGCGCCACCACCCAGCAAGGCGACCTCTTCACCGGCACCGTCGCCGCCGACGTCATCATTGACGGCCTCGTCGTCATCCGCCAGGGCACACCCGTCTCGGGCCGCGTCTCCGCCGTCCAGGAGGCCGCGCACTACAAGGGCAGCTCCCTGCTCACCATCGAACTCACCAGCATCAACCGCCACGGCGAAAAACTCACCGTCACCACCGATCCATACAGCGTCAAAGGCAAGGGGCGCGGCGCCAACACGGCCGAAAAAGTCGGCGGCGGAGCGGCCGTCGGCGCCATCCTCGGCGGCATCATCGGCGGAGGCAAAGGCGCTGCCATCGGCGCTGCTGCCGGAGGCGGTGTCGGGGCCGGGGCCAACACCATCACCCGCGGCGAGCAGGTCCAGATCCCCTCCGAATCCCTCGTCCGCTTCAGCCTCACCAACACCCTCTCCGTCAGGTGCCCCGCCAAAGAAACCGACAGCACGACCACAAGCCCCGACCTGCACCCTCGGCCACCAACCCAACAGCTGCAGTAGCCAAACGCGGAGAATTCATAACTCAGTAAGAGAGCGGAGCTCTCAGGCTGGTGTAAACTCAATAGCAGCAAGCCGGATGGATCTCCCATCGCGGACGCTGCCCCTACCGAAAATCTCCATCTGAGGTGTTCGTCTTGACGAAGGCATCGGCCAACCGCCCAGCAGGATTTCTCACCTTCACCCTGCACGCGCATCTGCCCTACGTCGTCAATCACGGCACCTGGCCGCATGGTATGGAGTGGCTCCACGAAGCCGCCGCCGAAACTTACCTCCCGCTCCTCCGCGTCCTGAAAAATCTTGAGCGCGACCAAATTCGTTTCAACTGCAACCTCAATCTCTCCCCCATTCTTCTCGAGCAGCTCTCTCATCCTGTCTTCATCGCCGAATTCCCGAACTACCTCAACCGCAAGATCGTCGCCGCCCGCGAAGACGAGGCCTTCTTCATCCAGTCCGGAGAAACTCACCTCGCCGAGACCGCCCGCTTCTGGCATCGCTTCTTCTCGCAGGCCCTCGAAGACTTCAATCACTTCGACCACAACATCATCGCTGGCTTCCGCCACTTCAACGACATCGGCCTGATCGACATCATCACCTGCGGCGCGACCCACGGCTACATGCCCCTTCTCGGCACCGACGAAAGTGTCCGCGCCCAGGTCCGCACCGCCGTCGACACCCACATCCGCCACATCGGCAAGCACCCCAAGGGCATCTGGGCACCCGAGTGCGGCTATCGTCCCGCCGGCTTCTGGAACTACCCGGTCCCCAACGCCGACGGCTCACCCACACCTCCCGGCTTCGATCGCATAGGCGTTGAGCAGGCGCTCTCCGAGTCCGAAATCGACTTCTTCTTCGTCGACACGCACCTCGTCGAAGAAGGTCACCGCGTCCCGTCACCCTACGAACTCCTCAACGGCGCTGTCCCCACCGACGAACAGACCGAGCGCATGACCCACGGCAATCATCGCTCCCTCTACCAGCCCTACTACGTCGACGGCCCCTACGATAAGCGTTACGCCACCACCATCTTCCCGCGCGACCCCCGCACCGGCGTCCAGGTCTGGTCCGGCGAGACAGGCTATCCCGGCGACGGCGTCTACCTCGACTTCCACAAAAAGCGTTGGCCTGGAGGTCATCGCTACTGGCGCGTCACCGGCTCCAAGGTCGACATGGGCGACAAGCTCCCCTACTACCCCCAGCAGGCCGCCGAACGAACAAAGTCCCACGCCGCCAACTTCGTCCATCTCGTCTACGAGGCCCTCAAGTCCGGCTTCAACGACGAGATCCCGCCGATCCTCTGCTCGCCCTTCGACGCCGAGCTCTTCGGCCACTGGTGGTTCGAAGGCACCCTCTGGCTCGAGGCAATCGCCCGCAACCTCCACGACTACGACACCGGCCTCCAGCTCATCAGCTGCAATGAATACCTCGACAAATACCCCCGCGCCGGCTTCATCGCCATGCACGAAGGCTCCTGGGGCGCCGAGGGCACCAACCAGGTCTGGATGAACCCCGAGACCAGCTGGGCCAGTACACCCACATCTACCCCGCCGAACTCTACACACGCGAGGTCTGCACCGCCGGCCACTGGCGCAACTCCGCTCTCGGCAAGCGCATCATGCAGCAGCTCTGCCGCGAGCTCCTGCTCCTCGAATCCTCCGACTGGCAGTTCCTTATCACCACCGGCGCCGCGCGCGACTACGCCGAGATCCGCTTCCTCACCCACAACGACCAGTTCAACGAGATCAAGGCCATCTGGCAGAGCTTCGAGTCGGACGGCGCACTGACCAAGGCGCAGGAAGACCGCCTCGCCGAGATCCAACACCGCGACGGCGTCTTCCCCGATATCGATCCCGGCCTCTGGGTCGCCGGAGCCAAACAGACCCGCTCCGACGCCGCCGCTTCCGGCGACGCACCCCAGCTCACGGAGTCCTCTGCAAGGGTCCCCGGCCCCGGCACTGCCATCTCGCGAACAGCGTCCGAAGAAGCCGCCAAGAGGGTAGCCGCCGACAGTACAAAGTTCGACGCCGGTGCAACCGAACACAGCGTTACTCACGCCGCAAAGAAACCATAACCAGACTACGGATTTATCGGCGCAATCTAGGCATCGCTCCGCTGAAACGAATCGTACTCAACCGTCAGTCGCTCGATCGCGACCTGGGAAGTGTCCTCATTCAACTACGATATCGCCTCGCTCGCACTCGGCCAGTTCACCTTGAAGGTGGCCGCCGCCCCCGCAATTAGTTTTCGCGTTTTCCGCCCAAGAATCGCATGTCAAGCCCCAAAAGCACTTAACTCTTGACCAATGAGCAACATCCGCTTGGCATGTTAGTTTCACTCAGCCCGCTATACTGGATAGATCGAGGCCCCGGACACTCTCCGGGGCTAACTCATTTTGACCAATATTTTGGTTGCAACTCGTTTGTTTTGAATATTTTACAGGGAACCATTTGCTTTAACATAATGAATATAAATGATTTGCGCGCGGCGATAGGGGATACCAGCGAATGGGAAGCGCAATTACACTCGGGCAAGTAATCCGAACGACTTAAAATCGTGCCTCATGAATAAGCGGAGAGACATGTCGATAAGCAGAGCACCGACCCCGGACCGCCGCAGCTTCCTCCTCGGCAGCCTTGCCGCAGGAGCAGCGGCAACCCTCCCGCGGGAGATCCATGCAGCCAATAACGCCCCACCGGCGCAACAAGACCGCACCTACTGGCTCCAACAGGTAGAGCTCGTCTCCGAACCCGTCCTGAATGCCCTCAAGGAAGGCACCCTCCGCCGCAAAATGCCCGTCGAAGCGGTGCCTGGCCAGGAGCAGGCACGCGCTGTAGGAACGCACCTCGAAGCCCTTGGCCGCCTGCTCTCAGGCCTGGCGCCCTGGCTCGAACTCGAACCCACCGCCGAAGAGACCCAAAAAGAAACCGCCCTGCGCAATCGCTATCGAGACAACGCCCTCGCTGGAATCACCTCGGCCTTGGATCCGTCCTCCCCCGACTACATGCACTTCGGAGAATCTTCCCAGACCCTCGTCGACTCGTCCTTCCTCGCACTGGCCCTGCTCCGGGCGCCCAATCAGCTCCTCAATAGACTCGACGCCAGGCCCAA
This sequence comes from uncultured Acidobacteriaceae bacterium, assembly GCA_963774835.1. Taxonomy (GTDB): domain Bacteria; phylum Acidobacteriota; class Terriglobia; order Terriglobales; family Acidobacteriaceae; genus Edaphobacter. Next base: position 231,218 of record CAVZGS010000004.1, on the reverse strand, counting down.
CAACGCCTCGCCGAAGCACTCGTCACCCAACGCAAAGTACAGCCGCCCTTCAACAACTGGCTCCTCTTCGCCGCCATGAACGAAGCGCTCTTAATGACGCTGCACCAACCATCGGGCCCGCATGCGCGTCGACTACGCACTCCGCGAACTCCAAAGCTGGTACCTCGGCGACGGCACATACGGCGACGGCCCCCACTTCCACTGGGACTTCTACAACAGCTTCGTCATCCAGCCCTATCTCCTGCAACTCATGGACACCCTCGGCGACCAGTCCCCATCCTGGTCCATCGATGCGCGCGCCAATCCGCGAGCGCACCCGACGCTACGCCGCAATCCAGGAGCGACTCATCGCCCCGGACGGCTCCTACCCCGCAATAGGCCGCTCCATCACCTATCGCTGCGGCGCCTTCCATCTCCTCGCCGACGCGTCCCGCCGAAAGTTGCTCCCAGAAAACCTGACCGCACCGCAGGTCCGCTGCGCCCTGTCCGCTGCCATAAAGCGCACCCTCGGACCCACAGGCACATTCTCCAGCGACGGCTGGCTACAGATTGGCCTCGCCGGCCATCAACCTGGCCTCGGCGAAACCTACATCTCAACCGGAAGCCTCTACCTCTGCAGCGCAGCCTGGCTCCCCCTCGGCCTTCTCCCAACCGACCCATTCTGGTCGCAACCCCCTGCACCCTGGACATCACAAACCATCTGGTCCGGCAAAAACATTCAGGCCGACCATGCCCACGATGAATGACATGTCATAGAAAACAATTGAGAGACACATGAAACGAAAATAGGCCCACTGCTGTCCAAAACGTGACGTCGCATGGAACTATGTGCGCAAAGTAAGGGAGCAAGAAACATGAGTACACAGCCACTGCCGAACTTAGTACCGCCATTTACTCGTGAGACCGCAGCGGCAAAGGTGCGAAAAGCAGAGGACAATTGGAACTCGCGCGACCCAGAAAAGGTCTCTCTCGGTTACACAGTCGATAGTAAGTGGAGAAACCGCGCGGAGTTCGTCAACGGACGGCAAGAGATCGTTGCGTTCCTAAGAGGAAAGTGGCGTCGCGAGCTCGACTACCGCCTTATCAAGGAACTCTGGGCCTTCGACGGCGCCCGCATTGCCGTGCGCTTCGCCTACGAGTCTCACGACGACTCCGGCAACTGGTACCGCTCCTACGGAAACGAAAACTGGGAGTTCAACGAAAACGGCGTCATGCATCATCGCTATGCCTGCATCAACGATCTGCCAATCAAAGAGTCAGACCGTAAGTTCCACTGGCCGCTGGGTCGCCGTCCAGACGATCATCCCGGCCTTTCGGACCTGGGTTTGTGACGAGGCAATAGGCGCAGCAGGAATAAACTGGATGAAGTGGCCACCGCGACCTCAACCAAGCCGCCCCTCAAAGCGCTCCGGCATCCAACCGGCCCTTTCGCGCTCTGGCATCTTCTCTCCCTCGACGCTCCCACCATCGCGGCTCTATGGACATGGTTCATAGCCTCTGCCAACCACATTCATCTCCCACTTTCATCCACGCTGGCGATGGCCCTCGCCGTATGGATGCTCTACGCCGCCGATCGTCTGATGGATGCCCGCCTGATGGATCCGCACCTCGTCGACTCCACCCGCCACGAAGACTTCGAAGCCCGCCACTACTTCCATCACCGACACCGCACCGCCTTCCTCACAGGAATCCTCCTCGCCTCCATCGCCCTCGCCCTGCTCCTCCCTCACCTCGAACCCGAAGCCATCCGCCTCTACCTCGTCCTCGGAGCCCTCATCTCCGGCTACTTCATCCTCATCCACGCCACGCGCAGCGCCCACCGACTCCCCAAGGAGATCGCGGTCGGCCTCTTCTTCGCCGCCGCCGCCTTCATCCCCACCGTCGCCCGCCGTCCCGACCTGCGCTTACCCCTGCTCCCCTCCGCACTCCTCTTCGCCACACTCTGCAGCCTCAACTGCCTCTTCATCTACGCATGGGAACATACCCACACCGACACCAACCACCGCGCCCATCCCATCACCCGCATGGCCATCCGCAATCTTCCGTCCCTGACAGTCCTTCTTACCCTCTCCAGCGCCGTGCTCGCCCTGCTCGACCACAAGGCCCCATGGCTAATGCCATGCGCCACCGCCCTAGCCGCAGCATTCCTGCTCCTGCTGCACAATCGTTGGCACTCCATCGCCCCGATCACCCTCCGCGCCGCCGCAGACCTCGCTCTCACGACCCCAATCCTTCTAGTCCCGTTCCTCAACCGATGAGCGTCGCCCAACCCGACTTCAACCCCATAGCGAGACCCTATCGCTGGCTCGAGTACCTCACCCTCGGCAGCGCCCTCCAGAACTGCCGCACTCACTACCTACCACAGCTCCTCGACCGCCACCACGCGCTGGTCCTGGGCGACGGAGACGGTCGCTTCCTGGCCCAACTTCTCGCAAGCAATCCGGCACCTTCACGCAGACGCAATCGACACCAGCAGCACCATGCTCCAACTCCTTCGCCAGCGCTGCGAAGCAGCGGCCCCCAACGCGGCCACGCGCCTCCGCACCCATCACGCCAACGCACTAACGATTCCTCTCAAAGACTCGTACGATCTCGTCGTCACCCAATTCTTCTTCGACTGCCTCACCCAACCCGACCTGGACTCCCTCATCACCCGCGTCAATCCTACCCTCACCCCCGGCGCCCTCTGGCTCATCTCTGACTTCCGAATACCCAGCGGCCCTATGCATCTCCCTGCAAAGCTCCTCATCCGCAGCCTCTATCTCGCCTTCCGCCTCCTCACCGGCCTCCGCACCACCCACCTCCCTGACTACGCCGCCCCCCTCACCACGGCGGGCCTCACCCGAATCGCCCATCAGCATCGTCTCGCCGGCCTCCTCACCACAGAACTCTGGCAGGCCTAGCCACCCGGCGAACGTTTTCGCACATCAAAACGGAAAGCACCCTACAATCCCTCTATGCTGCGCACCCATCTCCTCACCGCCGCCGCAATGCTCCTCACTCCTCTCGTCTTGCAAGCCCAATCCAGCGTCGCCACCAACTCTCCCGGCGGACAACCTCTCTCCACCCGCGTCGTCGCCTACACCATCGACGCCAATCTCAACACCGACAAGAAGTCTCTCGACGCCACCGAGGCCATCACCTACAAGAACCTGACCGGCCAGTCGCTCACTACCGTCCCCTTCCATCTTTACCTCAACGCCTTCCGTCCCGAATCCACCTTCACTCGCGAGACCCACTTCAACGGCGGCGTCCGCGACACCGAAACGGGAGACGACTACCCCGCCGAAAAGCAAGGCAGCATCATCATCTCCCACATCGACGCCGACGGCTACGGCGACCTCACCGCCGCCATGCACTTCATCGCCCCCGACGACGGCAACCAGCAGGACCACACCGTAACCGAGATCACCCTCCCGCACCCGCTCGCACCCAACGACTCCATCACCTTTCACCTCGCGTTCCACGATCAGTTCCCGCTCTCTGTCGCCCGCAACGGCTACAAGCGCGACTTCATCATGGGCGGCCAGTGGTACCCCAAGCCCGGCGTCTTCTGGCACGGTGCCTGGAACTGCCACCAGTACCACTCCACCACCGAGTTCTTCTCCGACTTCGCCACCTTCAACATCAGCCTCACCCTCCCTCGCCGCTACATCGTCGGAGCCACCGGCGTCCCCATCGGCGAACTCGTCAACACCAACGGAACCAAGACCCTCAGCTTCGTCGGAGAAGACATCGGCGACTTCGCCTGGGCCGCGAGCCCCAACTTCACCGTCACCGACGGCACCTATCTATCGAGCCTCGGCCCTGTGAAGGTCCATGTCCTCGCCCTCGCCGCGCACCCCAGGGCAGGTCTTCGTTACCTCGACATCACTCAGAAGTGCCTCGCCTACTTCGAGCAACACTACGGTCCCTATCCCTACAAGGTCCATCACCGTCGTCGACCCCGAACCAGACTCCGAGATCGGCGGCATGGAGTACCCAACCCTCTTCACTGGTGAAACCTCCTGGTACGACCCGACCTACATCACCGAACAAACGATCGAACACGAGTTCGGCCATCAGTACTGGTACGGCATGGTCGCCACGAACGAGTTCGAAGACGCCTGGCTCGACGAAGGTATCAACTCCTACACCGAGGTCAAATCGCTTAGCGCGATCCTCGGCCCCGACTCCTCTTTCTTCGGCCGCTCCTACGCCAACGCAGGCGACAACGCACTCCGGCGCTTCGACTACATCGCAAAGCCCGACTATGATCCTGTGGTCCGCTGGGCGTTCAAGTTCCGCAACTCCGATTCCTACGGAGCAGTCACCTACGGCAAATCCGCCACCCTCCTCGCCACCCTGGAAAACCTTATAGGTCGCGACACGATGGACGAGGCCATGCGCACCTACTTCCAGCGCTATCGCTTCACCCACCCCACCACCGAAGACTTCCTCCGCACCATCGAAGAGGTAGCCATCGCCCACGGCAAGGCGATCGCGACGACCCCGCAAACCGCGCTCGTCGTGTCCCAGCTGGCATCCGCCACACAAGGCGACTTCGCGCCACCCAAAATCACCTTCCCCTCATCGCCGCCCTTCACCATTACCGGCCATCCCGACTACGCTTCGGCACCGGCCACCAACTCCAGCCTCCGCGGATTCTTCAATCAGGCCGTCTACGGAACGCAGCTCCTCGACTACACCGTCGACAGCATCTCCTCAGCTCCCCTGCAATGGTGGCTGCCCGAACCCAGCGACAAGAAGAAAATCCAATACCTCTCCACGGTCTACCTCCACCGCAAGGGCGACTTCATCCTCCCCGTCACCGCAGAGATCGTCTTCGACGACGGCACCCGCGTCCGCGAATACTGGAATGGCATCGATCGTTGGACAAAGTTCACCTACACGCGCAACGCCAAAGTAGTCTCCGCGGAGATCGACCCCGACCACGTCATTCCTCTCGATAAAAATCTCTTCAACAACAGTTACACCACCACCGCCAACCCTGTGCCAGCGCGCAAACTAAGCAACATTTGGCTAAGCTTCAACCAACTCGCAGCACAACTCCTCGCCTGGATCGTGTAACCACTCGTTCCAATCAATTCTCTGTTCGTTCGGGTTGCAGTTACCGTAGCTCTAGCTGTTGCATCTCTGGAGAGGTCCCGCATTATGCACGAAAGTCGCGACATCTTCCTCCACGGCCTGTCCATCACGCTGCGTCGCCTCCCCGCGCTTCTCTGGACCTACGCCTTCAACCTCGCCCTGGCATTCCTCTTCTCCATCAGCCTCAACCTCCAGCTTTCCACCCTCCTTAGCCACTCCCTGGCTGCTCAGCGCCTCTCGAGCGGCTTCGACCTCGGCGCCCTCAGCGAAACCTACGTCGACATCCACGAAGGCCCCATCGGACACGCCGGGACCGGCTTCGGCCACACCTCCATCCCCCTTTATTTCCTCATTTACTTCCTCCTCGTCCCCGGGACTCTCTTCTGCTACCAGACCAGCGCTCCCGCTCGCCTCAGCACTCTGCTCCAACAGGGGCTCATACATCTCTGGCGCTTCGTCCGAATTACAATTCTCACCGTCCTCGTCTCCGGCCTGGTTCTGGGCCCGCTCTTCTTTCTCAATGGTCTATGGGCCGAGCACGTTGACGAGCACATCGTCGGACGTTCGGCCTTCCTCTGCGTCCTCGCCGGCAACATCGTCATCTTCCTCGTCGCCTCCGGCCTCCGCCTCTACTTCGATCTGGTCGAGGTCTACACCGTCCAGCTTGGCCTCCACCTCCGCCCCAATGGCAAACCCGACCGCCGCGTTCGTCGTGCCCTCACACCTGCTTGGCGAACTCTCTGCGCTAACTTCTCCCAGGCGTGGCCGATCTTCCTCTTCCTCACTATTCTCGGATTCGCCGCCGTCGTCCTCACCGCTCGGACCTCGATGCACATGCTCGCGCAGCCCCGCGTCTGGCCCACCTTTCTGCTCGCGCAGCTCGGTCTCTTCTTGATGCTTCTCACCCGCTTCTGGCAACGCGGGGCCGAAACCTCCCTGGCACTCCAGAATCCAATCGCCGCACCGTCACTGCCGCCTATTCTTCCCATCGCCGGCAGAGTTGACCCCATCGACCCACTTCATCCGAGCCGGCGCATCCAGCTCAGGCCAGAGCAGCACGCCGCCCCGCCCACTCTCGAACCTATCTCCGAGCCGGAACCCGCATCTCCATCGCTCGACGGGCCCGATCCCGGGGTCTTCCACCACGAACCCACTAAACCACCACAATGACCCAGCGTCCTCACCACACATGCTCCAGAAACGACGCCTACGCTAAAATATGAATAGATTATGAATTTATATATTCTTCGACACGCCAGCGCCGGTCTACGACGTCCGAATCCACTGCTCGACTCCAAGCGTCCCCTCGATAAAGAAGGCAAAAAGCACTGCCTCCAGCTTGCTCATGTGCTGAACGCACTGAATATCCAGTTCGACCTGATCGTCTCAAGCCCTCTCAAACGCTGCCTTCAGACCGCCTCTCTGGTCGGCACCGAGACTGGTTACGAAGCCCAGATCATGCACTCCACCGCGCTCGCCCCTGAAGCGACACTCAAAGACTTCCAGAAGCTCCTGCGCGAGTGCTCCAATCGCGAAAATCTACTGGTCGTCGGGCACAATCCAAACCTCACCACATTCCTCGGCGCCCTTCTGGTTCCCGCCAACTCCGCGGCGCCAGCCAAGGTTCGTCTCCGCAAGGGCACCATCGCCAGAGTCGTCCTGACCCGTGGCCCGGCTACCCTGCAAGCGTTGCTCGACCCACGCGCCGTCCGCGCCCTCTACACCACCTCGACGAAGAGCTCCCGCCGAAAGACCTCGCGGAAGTAAGCGGCCTCCTTCCGTAGCGACCAGGCCTCCAACTCCGCCCCGCCGCGGCCCGGAACCAGCTCCAGCAGCACCCGCTTCGGATACACATGCGTCCGCATCTGCAACACCGCGCTTGCCCGGTCCTGGTTCAGCGCGACAGCCAGCCTTAGCAGCACCACCGCCCGCGTCACATGTGGATGCTCTTCCACCGCAATCCACCGCATCGGACGGTCCATCGGCTCCGGCCGGCTCTTCCCCATGTACCGCGCCAGCGCACTCACAATCAGTCGCTGCTCCGGCGAAAATCCAAATATCTCCGAGTTCGCAATGATGTACTGCGTATGCCGGTAGTGCCCCTGGTGGTTCATGAACTTGCCCACGTCCTGCATCATCGCTGCCGCTTCAAGCCATAGCTTGTACTCCTCCGGCAGCTCATGCACCCTCGCCAGCGAATCGAACAGCTCCACCACATGCTGTCGCACCGGCTCGACCCTTCGCTGCTCGATGCCATACCGCTCACACACCTCCAGCACACCCGCCCAGCGCTCGTTCTCAATCTTCTGGTGCACCGAGGTCCGAAGGTCCACCTCCGCCAGCATCTGCGCCAATACCCCGTCTCTCAGCCCCAGCGGCGAGTAGCGAAACCCCTTCAGCCCCATCCGCTCCAGCAAACTCGCATAAACCAGCGACCCGCCAACGATAATCTCCGAGCGTCGCGGCCCAATTCCCGGCACTGCCTCCCGCTGCGCATTATTCATCTTCGCCAGCCGGTCAGCCAGCTTGCGAACATCGGCCGTATCCGCAGTCATCGCCCCCACCCGTTCTAATCGTTTCTTCGCCAGCGTCTTCTTCGCCGCCCTCCCCTTGCGCACGTGCCCACTCGCCTCTGCCAGCGCCGCGGCCGTCCCCGACGTTGCAATCACCAGCCCCACTCGCGGAGTTCCCAGCTTCTTCTCCGCGCGTCTCAGCTCCCGGTCGATAAACTGCTTCAACCGAGCAACGTCCTCCTTCGCCGGCGGATCAGTCCGTAGAAACTCCTCCTGCAGCCGCACCGCCCCCAGTGGCATCGTCACCATCGTCTTCAGGCGCCCGCCGTCGGACATCGTGACCTCACAGCTCCCGCCACCCAGGTCGATCAGCAGGCATTTCCCCCGCGCTCCCACCTCATGCGTCACCACGCCAAGATGAATCAGCCTGCCCTCTTCCAACCCCGAGATGACTTCGACGCTCCATCCTGTCGTCGCTTTCACCCACTCCGTAAACGCCGCCGCGTTCCTTGCGTCGCGCATTGCGCTCGTCGCCACCACGCGGATCTTGTCCACTACATGCAGCTGCACCGCCTTATGAAACCGCTTCAGCGCTCGGATCGTCGCAGCCATCGCCTCAGGCGAGATCACGCCTGTCTGAAAGACGCTCTGCCCCAGCCGCGTTACCTCGCGATCTTCGTGCAGCGTCTTCAGTCGGTGCAGGTGCACCGAAGCGATCTTCAACCGGCACGAATTCGACCCGATATCCACCGCCGCAAACGTAGGCATCGTCTTTGCATCACCTCAAGCGCGAAAAATCCCGCTACCAGCAGATTACATCCCCGGCCACCCAACGCCATGCATCCAATTCCTCATACAAGCGACCTATCGCATGACCCATTTATCCTAAGACAGCACCAGAAACTCATGATCAACCAAATCCTTCTCGAAACTCCCGCCGAACGTCCGGCAACGCTCAACACCGGCACCCCTCGCCGCTCTACCGCTCTGGCCATCCTCAGCGGTCTCTGGCTGATCATCTTCTTCGCCTCCCTCTTCGCCCCGCCGCTGCTCGACGACGCCGACGGCACCCACGCCAGCGCCGCCCGCCACATGGCCCTCACCGGCGACCTCGTCACCCTCCGCGTCGACGGCGTCCGCTACCTCGAAAAAGCCCCGCTCCCTTACTGGATCGTCGCTCTCAGCTTCCGCCTCTTCGGCTTCAATACCTTCGCCGCCCATCTCCCACAGGCGATCGGTGTCCTCCTCCTCGCGTTCCTCGGCTACCATTGGGCCGACCGCGCATTCAACGCCCGCACCGCCTTCTACACCGGCCTGGCAGTCCTGACCTCCGCCGGCATCTTCCTCTTCACCCGTTACTTCATCCCGGAGGTCCTGCTCTCCCTGTTCCTCTCGACCGCCCTTTACTGCCTCCTGCGGTCCCTGAATAAAAAGGAATCTGTCATTTCGAGCGACGGCGCACCTGCCGCCTCATTGGAGAAATCTGCCCCTCGCCTTTCCCCCGCCGCGCACGCCTACATAATGTGGACAGCCCTGGCCCTCGCGGTCTTAACCAAAGGCCTCGTCGCCCTCGTCTTCTTCTTCGGCACCGCCATCATCTATCTGGCCCTGACCGGCGAATACAAACAATGGCGCAGTCTTAAACCCCTTACAGGCCTCCTCCTCTTCGCAGCAGTCGCCGCTCCCTGGCACGTCCTCGCCGGCCTCCGCAATACCGGCGGCATGAACGGCCACGGCTTCTTCTGGTTCTACTTCGTCAACGAGCACTTCCTCCGCTTCCTCGGCCGACGTTACCCGATGGACTACAACAAGCTCCCCAGTTCCCTCTACTGGGCCCTCCACCTGGTCTGGCTCTTCCCATGGTCACTCTTCTGCGGAGTCGTCATCCGGCAGGCCGCTGTCAGCTTCGCCCGCTTCAACACCGCTAACCCAATCGCCAACCGTCTCTCCTATTGGCAGCCCTTCGCTGTCGTCATCGTCGGCATCGCCCTGCGCGACACCGTTCACGTCCCTTACCTCTTCACGGTCTTCGTCGCGGTACTCATTCTGATCGTCTACGAACTCGCACGCCGCCAGTTCAACTCACCCTACGGCACACCGCTCCTTCTCACCTCCACCTTCACCGAGCGCACCACACTCCTTTTCGCCCTCTTCGCCTCTCTCGTCCTGGTCTTCTTCTCCCTCTCCACCAACCAGGAGTACTACACCTTCCCGGCCTACCTCCCGCTCCTGGTTCTCATCGCCGCCGCCCTCGCCCGCGCCGAAAACGTATACTCAGAAGACCTGGCCGCCCGACGCTGGATCACCAGCGCCCACGCAACCTTCACGGTCCTCGGCATAGCGATAGCTCTCACCCTCGCCTACGGCCTCTGGGTCTCCCGTAACGTCCCGTTCGTTCCCGACATTGGCGACCTTCTGGCGCATCGCGGCGTCGGCGACTACACGCTCTCCATGTCCGCCCTCTTCGACCTGACCGGCCCCAGCTTCGCCGCGCTCCGCCTTCCCGCCACTCTCGCTGCCATCGCGTTCCTGTTAGGCCCCGCCGCAGCATGGCTCCTCCGCTCGCGGCGCCGCCATCTCGCCGCCACCACAGCGATCGCGTTTACCTCGGCTGTATTCCTCATCGCTGCCCACATCGCCTTCGTCCGCTTCGCCCCGATGCTCTCCTCAAAGACCTTCGCCGAGACCATCCAGCAACTCGAAGCCAGTCAAACCATCTCACGCCAAAACAAGGCTCCTCCTCTTCGGCGACCAGGCCTACGGCTCCTCCATTCCCTTCTACCTTGGCCGCGACGTCTCGCTGGTCGATGGGCGCTCCACCTCCATGCTCTTCGGCGGCACCTTCCCCGACGCCCCACCAATCTTTCTCACCCCGCAAGATCTACTCAACATCTGGGGCAAAGGCGAGCGAAAAATTCTCTTCGTCCCCATCGACAAACGCAATGAAGTCGACCATCTCCTCGGCGACCACAAGTGCACTGCTCAAAGAAAGCTCCGGTAAAGCTCTCTACACCGACCGCCCCCTGGAAAAATAGACAAATCACTCCCACAACCAACAAATGAAGACTGAGAACTGGATAACTGAAAACTGATCGCCAATCCGCCGCCCGCCGCTGGACTCCAGGGTCCATAGTCATCCTTGTCCTCGCCTGGTTCGTCCTTCAAATCGGCGGCCTCTTCACCCCTGGCCTGCTCGACGACGTCGACTCCATCTACATCGAGATCGCCCGTGAGATGCTCCGCCGTCACGACTACGTCACCCCCTACATCAACGGCATCCGCTTCTTCGACAAGCCGCCCCTCCTTTACTGGATGGCTGCCGGCTCCATGCATCTCTTCGGCATCCACGACTGGGCCGCACGCCTTCCGCTCGCGCTCGCCGTCCTCGCTCTCCTCCTCGCCGTCTATGCCCTTGGCGTCCGCCTCTTCGCCGCAATCTCACCCTCCGCAAGTCCGGACCGCGGAGGCTTCTACGCCGCGCTCGCGATTGCCACCAGCATCGGCCCATACCTCTACACCCGCTTCTACATCCCCGACATCCTCCTCGCCCTCTGGATGACCATCGCCGTCCACCTCTTCCTCATCGCCCTCGACCGAATTCCCGAAGCAGAACAAAACCGGGTGCCCCATCTTCGCGACGGTTTCATCGTCGCTAAGGTGGGCAATCGCGACAGCGATACGCTCTCCTCCGAACAGCCAACCAACTCAGCTATCCTCCCCTGTCTGGCCTTCGCCGCAGTCATGGCCCTGAACGTCCTCACCAAGGGCCTCATCGGGCTAGTCTTTCCCATCGGCTTCGTCCTGCTCTACCTAACTGTCACAAAACAACTCCATCTCCTCCTCAAACTCCACCTCCTCGCAAGCACGGCCGTCTTCCTCATCATCGCCGCGCCCTGGCACATTCTGGCCGCGCTCCGCAATCCACCAATCGCTCTGCCCGCCGGCCTCGGCCTCCCTGCAACCGGAGGCTGGGCCTGGTTCTATCTCTACAACGAACACATCGCCCGCTTCCTCTCCAGGCGCGTCCCCCACGACTACGGCCTCACCCCCGTCTGGCTCTTCTGGCTCTACCTCGTCATCTGGATCATGCCCTGGGCCATCTTCCTGCCCACCGCCATTGCTGACCAAATTCGCACCCTTCGAAGCCGCGCCCTGGCCGTCGCTCGCGAGCACGAAGCATCTCTGTCCCTCCTTCTCTGGACCCGTCCTCGTCCTCGGCTTCTTTACCCTCTCGAACCGGCAGGAGTACTACAGCCTCCCCGCCCTCCCCGCCCTGGCCCTAATGGTCGGCGGCGTTCTCACCCGAGCAGACCGCGGCGAAACCACCACTGCCAACCGCAGCGCCCTGAACTGGCACCTCTACGCACTTGTCCCCATCACCACCCTCGTCGCCATCATCTGCGGATACTTCGCCCTGACAGCCCCGCACCCCGCACCCGGCACCGACATCGTCTCCCTGCTCGCCATCGCCGGAGGCCCAGAGGTTTACAACCTCTCTCTCAGCCACATCACCGACCTCACCGCCGCCGCCATGGGCTTCTTCCGCGGCCCTCTCGCCGCGACCGCCCTCGGCATGCTGGGCATTGGCCTCGGCAGCTTCCTCCTGCGTCGACGGGGCCGCACCTACGCCGCAAACCTCGCCCTGGCCGCCGCGATGACCGTCACGCTCCTCGCCGCACACGAAGGTCTCGTCCGCTTCTACCCTATCCTCGGCTCGAAGGGCCTTGCCCTGGCCATCAACCAGGCCCGGAGCGATCAACCACGACCCGACGACCTCATCATCATCGACGGCGAACTCACCTCCGGCTCCACGCTGATCTTCTACACCCGCCAGCAGGTCCACCTGATCAACGGTCGCGTCAACGGCCTCTGGTACGGCAGCTTCTGGCCCGACGCCCCACACATCTTTGAGACAGAAGACTCCCTCCGTCAGCTCTGGGCCGGTTCCCGCCGCATCTTCCTCTTCACCTATGACCCCACGACGCGCGCCAGAGATCTCGCCCCCGACGGCCCTATCCACACCCTCGCCAGCGCCGGCGGCAAAACCGTCCTGACCAACCACTAGCCCCCGCTAACGCGGCTCGTGGTCTGAAGCCAACCGGTTTGTTGCAAAACTGGCCCTGCTCCCGACAGCAGGCCTCATCCGGCCGCCATCCACCAGCTCGTAGATCTCGCCTCGCCACTGGATTCGGTTACTCGCATAACTCAGGGCCCAGATCAGCCGGTCCGATCAGGTCGCGCAGGGGAAACAGGGCCATCGCCAGCCAAATTCGCCTCTCCCGCACCACATACCTCCCCACCACCCAGGCCTGAATGCTTCTCGCCAGCACACTGCCCAGCAACGCGCACCAGCCAAGCGCCGGCATTCCCAACATCAACGCCCCGGCCCACGCCATCACTCCGAACGGCACCCCGAACGTCAGGCTCGTCCCAAAATGCCCCTTCGGCCGTGAAAATCGCGTGCTCTTCATCCACCGCACCTGGTGCTTCATCGAGTCCACGAAGTCCGCCTGCAGCACCATGTGATCGATCGCGTGTCCGCTCAGCACCACCTTGTGTCCATTCTTCGCGATCCAGTTCCCCAGCACAAAGTCATCGGCGCAGTAATCCGCCATGCTCTCAAATCCACCCATCTCCTCGACCCGCGCCCGCCTCGCGACCATCGTCGGCCCCAGCGCGAACCGAACCGGCTCGACCAGGCTGTCCGCACAAATGCCCGAACTCATCTCGATCGTCATCCCCACCGCCTCCAGTTGCGACCAGAGACCACCCTTGATCACCACGCCACGGTAAAGGCAGGTCGCGCAACCAACCTGTTCCTCTGCAAACGGCAACACGATGCGGCGCAGGTACTCCGGAGTCACACGCGCATCGCTGTCGCTGATCGCCCACAGATCGTGGGTCGCCACCTTTGCCATTGCCGCCAGCGAACACACCTTCGCATTCGCAGCCCACGGCGCCCCGCTGGTCAAGAACCTCGTCGTAATCTCCGGATACTCAGCAGCCACTCGCCTCGCGATCTCCAACCCCTCGTCCTCATCGCTGCGCGCACAAAAGATCATCTCTACCCGCGAGACGCCGTTCTCAACAGTCGCGGCCCCCGCCGTCGCAACGTGTTGCAGATAATCCTGTTCGAAGAACGTCCTGAGGTTCGCTTCCAAACCCACTTCGTCCCCATGCAGAGGCTTGAACAGGCTGATCGCCGGCAGAAACTCCGGCCGCTCTCCCAGGCGTGCGTCCTCCCGCACAGACTCTCGCCGGAATCGCCAGGCTCCCACCAGGACCATTCCCAGGTAGATACTCGACGTAAGCAGGCCAAAAAGCCCGATTGCCAACAAACCCCAATGCACTACGGACATCAACTGCCTCCCGCTGACCTGCGGCGTACGACTCTGCGTATTCGCCTGTTTCCTATCGTCGGCGACCCCTTATTGATGGATATCTAACCTCCATAACCCATGGCCCTTTACTTTGACGCGCCCTAGGCCCGGCAAGTTCCGATTAAATTCAACCGCGGATTATTGCGGTTCCTCAACCCTACCCCCTCCCTTGAGCGTATAGATCTTCCCCCGGTAATAAAACTTGTCCCCTCCATAGCTTCCCACCCACAGCACACTTCCCAGCAAGTCTCGCAGTGGGTACAGCAACATACCCCGCACCCATCCTTCGTCCCTCATCACCCGCAGAATCGCCCCCGCCTGCAGCCATCGGTTCAAGACCGTCCCCCCCAGCCACACCACGCCCAGCAACGGATGGCCGCTCAGCAGGCCCCATGCCAGCCCCAGCAAGCCAAACGGCACCGCAAACGTAAGTCCCGATCCCAGATGTCCCAGCGGTCGCGAACGCCTGGTACTCTGCATCCACCGCAGCTGGTTCCGGAACGACAACCCAAACGGCGTGTCCTGCACCATCAGCCGGATAACATGCGTCGCCATCCGCACTCCGACGCCCTGCGCCGCCAGCCGGTTGCCAAGCACAAAGTCATCGGCATAAAACTGCCCCAGCTCATCAAATCCACCCGCCTTTTGAAACGAATCTTTCCGCACCGCCATCGAAGCGCCCAACGCAAACTTTGTCCCCTCCAGCATGTCCGCCACCAGAACACCCGAGGTCATCTCCACGCTCTTGCCCACCGCATCCAGTTGCGAAGAAAACCCGGCCTTTGCCCCTTCGTCCGTCGTCCCCAGATATACGCACGAAGCCAGCCCTATCTCCGGGTCTTTCAGGTTCTGCACCATCCGCCGCAGATAGTCCTTCGTCACGCGAACGTCCGCATCGCTGGTAATGAACAACTCATTCTTTGCCACCGAATTCAGCTTCGCCAGCGAGTAGACCTTCGCGTTATGAAACTTCGGCGTAGGCTCACCGCACGTCACATACTGGGCATCTACCCCCGGATACCGCTCCCCCACTCGCCGAGCCAGTTGCAACCCCTCATCGCTCTCCTGCCGCGCGCAGAACAGCAGCTCAAACCGCGGATAGTCCTGCTCAAAAAACGACTCGATGTTCCGCTCCAGCCCCGGCTCGTTACCATGGAGTGGCTTCAACACGCTCACCGCCGGCAAAAACATCGCCGCCGCACGGCTCCTCCCGCCGTTTGCGCACTCCAAACCGCACGACCGCCGCCATCACCATCAGGCAATAGATCGTGGAGGTCACCGTGCCGCACATCGCGACCCAAAACAATGTCTGAAGCAACAGGCTCATCTCACCCTTGCAAACACCAGCGTGAACCGCAGTTCCATGTCGATCCGCCGTCCTCCAGTTTATCGCAGCCAGGCCAGTCGCCTACCTCTTCTTCCCCGCCTTAACTGAAGCCATCTTCATCGGCATCACCACCGGCCGCCGCATCGGAACCAGCCCCGCCCCCGGCACCTGCTGTTGCTGCATCCGCGTTAGCATCTCCGTCCGAACGTAATCGACGAACCCCTGCATTTGCCGGTTCATCTCCTCCATTCGCTCCCGCATCTGCAGCACAATGCCGATACCTGCAATATTCACCCCAAGGTCCCGCGCCAGATTCAGGATAAACTCCAGCCGCTCCAGGTCTTCATCGGTATAAAGGCGTGTATTTCCCTCACTCCGCGAAGGTCGCAGCAGGCCCTCCCGCTCATACAGACGCAGTGTCTGCGGATGGATCTCATACATCTCCGCCACTGACGAAATCATGTACGCGCCCTTGTTCTTCCTCTTTGTGGCCATCTCCCAACCTCTTTGCCGAACACTTTTACGCAGTCTAGCTCTTCTGCACATACGCTCGTCAAACAAACTCGGCTATCCTCAAACCAGCATCTCACGGGTGGCCCATGAAGAAGTCCAGAGCCGCACTTCACACCGCACAGGCCCTCACCGGAATCGTCGCCGCAACCGCAGCCGCTGCCTATGCCCTGACGTCACGCCCGCCAAAGCGCCATCCCGGCCAGGTCGTCCTCATAACCGGAGGCTCCCGCGGCCTCGGCCTCGCCCTCGCCGAACGCTACGGCCGCTCCGGGGCCAGACTCGTCCTCGCCGCCCGAGACGTCGAAGAGCTCATCACCGCCCGCCACACCCTCCTCGATCGCGGCGCCGTCCACTCCCCCGACGACGTCCTCCTCATCCCCGCCGACCTTACCGACGCCGCCCAGGCCGTCATGCTCATCAATCACGCCGTCGCCCACTTCGGCCGGATCGACGTCCTCATCAACAACGCCGGCATCATCGAGGTCGGCCCCGTCGAAAACCAGCCCATCGCCGCCTACCGACGCGCCATGGCCACAAACTTCTTCGCCGCCCTCCACACCACTCACGCAGCGCTACCCCATCTGCTCGGCCGAGCGCCTGGCGCCGAAGACGCTGCCATCGTCAACATCGCCAGCATCGGCGGCAAGTTCGCCATGCCCCACATGCTCCCCTACGTCGCCAGCAAGTTCGCCCTCGTCGGCTTCTCTCAAGGCCTCCACGCCGAACTTCGCCACAAGGGCGTCCGCGTCACCACTGTCTGCCCGGGCCTCATGCGCACCGGCGGCGAAGCCCACGCTGGGTACATCGGCCAAACCAAAAAAGAGCAACAATGGTTCACCCTCGCCGCCAGGACCCCAGTCCTCACTGCCTCCGTCAACCACGCCGCCAACAAAATCTACAACGCCGTGGCCGTCGGTCGCGCCGAGATCATCATCACCCCGCAAGCCTGGTTAGCTGCCCGCATAGCCGGCATCGCCCCAGAAACCACCCAATATCTTGCCAGCCTCGCCAACCATCTTCTCCTCCCGGCCCCCTCCATCACCGACCAGCTGACCCTCGGATTCACCCTGAAAGTCTCCGCCTACGCCGACAATGCAATATTCGAACAGGAAATCAACCCAGAACAGAGCTGATCATTCAAAGGTATTGGGTGCCCCATGTCCCGCTTTTGGGACATGGGTTTCCCATATCTCGCAATGAGTGCTTGCATGCGGAAACCTTGTTTTTACGAATTCATTCGTCGAATCTCAAACAGCCGCAAACAACCCCTCCCGCGGCTCCTCAGGATTCAACTTCGCCAGCTCCCTGAGTATTTCCTTCGAACGCTCGTCCTGCACCTTCGGCACCACGATCTTCATCTCAACGATCTGGTCGCCACGCTTGCCCTCATGCGTCGCCGAAGGCACACCCTTCTCCCGCAGCCTCAACTTCTGTCCCGTCTGCGTCCCCGGCGGAATCTTTAACTGGGTCCGTCCTCCACCCTCATGCGTATCGATCGTCGGAACGTCGATCTTCGCTCCCAGCGCGGCCTCCGTCATCGTAACCGGCACGGTTACATAAATATCGTCACCCGTGCGAGTAAACACCGGATGCGTTCCAGTCTTGATGATCAAAAACAAGTCCCCCGCCGCCCCGCCATTGGTCCCGGCATTTCCCTTCCCTGCCAGCCGAATCCTCTGACCATCCCGAGTCCCCGGCTTGATCCGAAACTCCAGTGGCTCTCGCTTGATCACCACGCCTTCGCCATCGCAAGTGGGACACGCGTTCTGCACCTTCCCAGAGCCGCCGCACCGCGGGCACTGGATATTGAACTTCATCCTCCCGCCCATCTGCGTCACCTGTCCCGAGCCATGACACTCCGGGCACTCCACGCTTCCGCCCGTTGTCGACTTCCCTTTACAGGTCGGACAGATCTCCTGCCGTTGGATCTCCAGCCGCGTCACTCCGCCCCGCACTGCCGTCCAGAAATCCACGCTAACCTGGTACTCCAGATCGGTCCCAGGCTGCGGCCCACGTGCGGCCTGCTTCCCACCATTGAACATCCCGCTGAAGATGTCTTTGAAGCTTCCACTAAAGCCGCCGGACTGCTGTTCCGCATGCCCGCCTTGGAAGTCCGAGAAATCAAACCCTCCAAAGTCGAACGGCACCTCCTGACCGGCGCGCCCGCCCGTCTGCGCACTATAACCACGCGGACCACCAGCTGCACCTCCGCCATATCCACCCCGCGCTGCCGCTTCCGCCGCGGCCGGATCGATGTTGTCCGAGTAAAAGCCAAGCTGGTCATAGATCTTCCGTTTCTTGTCGTCACTCAAAACATCGTTCGCTTCAGAGATCTCCTTGAACTTCTCCTCGGCCTTCTTGTCATTCGGATTCACGTCCGGGTGATACTTCCGCGCGGCCTTGCGAAACGCCTTGCGGATTTCGTCCGCCGTCGCCGTCTTCTTTATGCCCAACGTGCTGTAGTAGTCCTTCGTCTTTGTCGCCATAGTCTTCTTCCATTCTGCAGCCAGCGCGGTCCGTCTGCATCTCTAAACCGTTCCTGACATTTGAATCTCTAAGCGGCCGCCTGGCAGACCGGACACCAGAACAGGTTTCGCCCAGCCATCACCTCGGTCAAAATCTTAGTCCCGCACACAAAACAAGGTCGTCCCTGTCGCCTGTACACGTAGTGCGCCTCTTCCTTCAGCGCCTGTCCCTTCGTATGCGGCCGGTCCTTCGGCCTCGTCGTCACGATCCGCCGATCGACCATCGCCGCCTTCATCAGCACACCCGCATCCTTCCATATTGACCGCAGCGTCCTCTCCTCTACCTCGCTGCCCGACGTAAACGGATTCAACCGCGCCCGGTACAACAGCTCCGCACGAAAGATGTTCCCAACGCCCGCCGCCACGGATTGATCCATCAACAACTCACCAATCGCCTTCTTACTCCTCCTAACCCTCTCAACAAACCTCTCCGGCCCGTCTCCATTCAGCGGATCAGGCCCCAACCGCATCAACAGCTTCTCCCACATCTCCTGCGAATAGATCGAGCAATCCATCGGCCCGCGCAACTCGACCCACGCCACCTTCTCCGGCGCGAGATTGTCCGAGCCGTCATCCTCCGAGTACCAACGATGCGGTTTACTCGTATCCGGCCCAGCGGGCTTCTTCACCGCAGCAGCGTTCCACATCCTCAGCCGCAGTGCTCCACGCACCGCAGGCAGCGGCCCCGAACCTTCAGTAAAGTCCCCCTGCAGCCCCAAATGCACATGCAGAATCCGGTCCCTCCCAAAGTCATACCCCAGATGCTTCCCCACAGCCATCACTCGCTGCAGCTTCCGTCCATCAATCACTGCAGCGTCGGTAAACCGTCCCTGCGGCCCATCCACGCGCACGGCCCTGCCGCCGAACGCAGCAAAATGCCGCTCCGCCCATCGATGGATCTCATTCCCCTCCGGCATCGCCTCTCCCGAAACAGAAAACAATGGCGACGGCACTGAACTCGCCGTCGCCACCGTCTCTAAATCAACTCAATCCGCTATCGAAAACTTCAACAACATTTTCGCTATCAAAGAAAACCCGGCCGAATCACATCGTCTATCCCCAAATCGGTGCCATCGGTGTGAATCGGTGTTAAGCAGCTAATTCCAGACCTGCCTCGCCTCAATCGCCTCAATCGAAAACATCTGGTCTGGCTCCATCTGCTGCATTCGCTGCATAAACTGTTCAGCCTCTTCGCGTGTATCGAACATCATCCGGTTATACAACCGTCCCGCGCGCACCTGGTCACATCTCCACATTGTCTCGGTCATCGCCTTACCTCCAAGCAATCGATTGAGTTCCAGGTTCTCCAGCCAAAGCAAGTCCGCGTACTTGTCTTCCCTTTCACCCCTACTCACTTCAAACACCTTTCCGGGTGATATGTCGCACTCTACACGTCAATCCACCCAACTCAACTTGATAAAAATGAGGGGCACCCGATCAGGAACGCCCCTCACCTTTAATACGTCGACGAGACCGCTTCGGAATTACACTTACTTCTTCTCATCCACGTCGACATACTCTGCATCAATTACGCCTTCGTCCTTCTTCGGCTCTTCATGCGCCTCGGTTCCTGCCGGCGCGCCGTCTGCCGTTGCTGAAGCCGCTGTCGCCTTGTACATCGCCTCGGCGAGCTTGTGGCTCACCGTGGTTAGACGCTCCTTGGCTGAATTCAGCTCACTCGCGTTCGGAGTTCCAGCCAACGTCGTCTTCGCCTCGGCCAAAGCGCTCTCGACCTCGGTCTTGTCCGACGCAGCGACCTTATCGCCGGCGTCCTTCAACATCTTCTCGACGTTGTACACCATTGAATCCAGTCCGTTACGTGCCTCGACCGCCTCGCGCTGCTCCTTGTCCTCAGCGGCATGGGCCTCAGCGTCCTTGGCCATCCGGTCGACCTCTTCCTTGCTCAGACCCGAAGAACTCGTAATTGTAATTTTCTGGTCTTTTCCAGTCGCGTTGTCCTTCGCCGTCACATTCAGAATGCCGTTCGCATCGATGTCAAACGTCACCTCGATCTGCGGCACGCCACGCGGCGCCGGAGGAATTCCCGCCAGCTTGAACTTGCCCAGCGTCCGGTTCTGCGCCGCCATCGGCCGTTCGCCCTGCAGCACATGCACCTCGACCTCGGTCTGCGAGTCCGCCGCCGTAGAAAACGTCTCCGTCTTCTTCGTCGGGATCGTCGTGTTCCGGTTGATCATCGCCGTCGCGACCCCGCCCATCGTCTCAATCGACAACGTCAGCGGAGTCACATCGAGGAGCAGCAGGTCCTTCACCTCACCGGCGAGCACTCCAGCCTGCACAGCGGCGCCGATCGCAACAACCTCGTCCGGGTTCACACCCTTATGCGGCTCCTTGCCGAACAGCTCCTTCACCAACTGCTGGATCTTCGGCATGCGCGTCTGACCACCGACCAGCACGACCTCATCGATCTTGCTTGCATCGACACCGGCGTCCTTCATCGCCTGCTTCGACGGCCCAATCGACCGCTGCAGCAGATCATCCACCAGCGACTCCAGCTTCGCGCGGGTCAGCTTGCGGACCAGGTGTTTCGGCCCGCTCGCATCGGCAGTAATAAACGGCAGATTGATCTCCGTCTCCTGCGCCGTCGACAACTCGATCTTCGCGCGCTCGGCCGCGTCCTTCAGCCGCTGCAACGCCATCTCGTTGCCCTTCGAGTGCAGGTCCAGGCCACTCTCGCTCTTGAACTCCGCAATCAGCCAATCCACAATGCGCTGGTCAAGATTGTCGCCGCCAAGGTGCGTATCGCCATTGGTCGACTTCACCTCGATCACGCCTTCGCCGACCTCAAGGATCGAGATATCGAACGTACCGCCGCCGAAGTCGTAGACCGCAATCGTCTCGTCCTTCTTCTTGTCCAGACCGTACGCAAGCGCGGCCGCAGTTGGCTCGTTCACAATACGCTTCACATCAAGCCCAGCGATCTTGCCGGCGTCTTTTGTCGCCTGCCGCTGAGCATCATTGAAGTATGCCGGCACCGTAATCACGGCCTCGGTCACCGAGGTCCCAAGATAGTCCTCGGCCGCCTTCTTCAACTTCTGCAGAATCATCGCCGAGATCTCAGGCGGCGTGTACTCCTTGCCCTGCGCAACGACGACAATGTTGTCGCCCTTCGCAACCACCTTGTACGGCACCATCTTCATCTCGTCGCCGACCTCATTCAAACGGCGACCCATAAATCGCTTGATCGAGTAAATCGTGTTCTCCGGGTTCGTAATCGCCTGCCGCTTGGCCACCTGCCCAACCAGCCGCTCCCCGCTCTTCGTAAACGCCACGACAGAAGGCGTAGTCCGCCCACCCTCTTCGTTCGGAATGACCTTCGCCTCGCCGCCTTCCATCACAGCCACGCAGGAGTTCGTCGTTCCCAAGTCAATTCCAATAATCTTTGCCATCCCTAACCCCATTCCGGGCGCACAGGCCCACCATCAATTGTTGACTTCTCAAGAATCTCACCTTGAGTCACTTACTGTCAAATATTCTGATGCTCTCCGTCCCTAAAGCGATTCGCAAATCTATCAAAGAATCCACCTGGCTGTAACCCCTGACGCGGCTCAACTTGCGGCCTCCGACAAATGCCATGCCGCAGGCACCCGCTTAGCCCTTTATTATCAATCGCAGCCCAAGCAAGTCCCCCTCCAAACCATCCCCGCAAACCAACCCTTGGATCCCCCGAACGGGTAATTGTCGCCCCGGATTCCCCCCGGGTACGCTTGCCTCAATCGTGCTTCACCCATGCAACACCTTGGAGCCTGGCTCATGTCCTTTCTGCCCGCCTCACGCACCAAACGCAACCTCTTCAAAATTGCCTCCCTTGGCCTCGCTGGCCTCCTCGCCGGGCTTCTCTCCGGCTGCAACGACTCCCCTGACACCTCCGTCAACGCCTCCTACACTCACGTCGCCAGCGACACCTATACTCCCAACGCCTCCGCTGAAGCTCAACCCTCGCCCCTTCCCAAGAGCATCGAAGCGACGCAGATCCCCGCCCTCCGGCATCCGCCCTCGACCCGCAGCCTCCAGTATGGGTCGGTGCGCACCACATCCCAGGTCATGGTGCCGAACGGTCGCATCGTTCCTAACGACGGCACTTCGACGCCTGGTAATACCACAACCACCAACTAAAATAACTCAACAAAGCGGCAGCCCGTGAAATCGGGTCGCCGCTCTTCCTGTTGCGCGAATGCTCAGGAAAAAGCATCCATTACTCCCTTTTTTGCCTCTACATGAGAGACAATCACTCCCACAAGAGGGAATCGCTCCCGACCCATGGCATCGGCCGCAGTCGCACCTCCAGATCAATCCGCTGAGGCCTCTCACGGCGTCAACCCCTGGCTGATCGCCGCATCCGTCATGCTCGCGACCTTCATGGAGGTGCTCGACACCGCCATCGCCTCCGTCGCCCTCCCCTACATCGCCGGCTCCCTCTCCGCCTCCACCGACGAAGCCACCTGGGTCCTCACCAGCTATCTCGTCGCCAACGCCATCGTCCTCCCCGCCAGCAACTGGTTCTCTCTCCGCTTCGGCCGCAAGCGCTTCCTCATGTCCTGCGTCGCCATCTTCACCGTCGCCAGCTTCGCCTGCGGAGCCGCCCCCACCCTCGGCATCATGCTCCTCGCCCGCGTCATTCAGGGCGCAGGCGGCGGAGCCCTCCAGCCCCTCTCGCAAGCCATCCTCCTCGAATCCTTCCCGCCCGCCAAGCGCGGAGCCGCCATGGCCGTCTTCGCCTTCGGAGTCGTCGTCGCCCCCGTCCTCGGCCCCACCCTCGGCGGCTGGCTCACCGACACCTACTCCTGGCGCTACGCCTTCTACATCAACATCCCCATCGGCATCCTCGCCCTCTTCATGATCAACCGCTTCATCCACGACCCGCCTTACATCAGCAAGGCCAAAGTCGCCGCCGCTCGACCGCTACGGCTTCGCCGCCCTCGTCATCTGGACCGGCTGCCTCCAGGTCGTCCTCGACAAGGGCCAGGAAGACGACTGGTTCGGCGCCATCTGGATCCGCTGGGCCGTCTTCTTCCTCGATCACCTCCTTCATCTACTTCTGCTGGCACTGCTGGCGCAGCAAAGACACCATCGTCGATCTCAAGGTCCTCAAAGACCGCAACTTCCTCATCGGCTGCGCTCTCATCTTCTTCTTCGGCATCGGCATCTACTCCACCGTCACCGTCCTCCCGCTCTTCTATCAGGAGCTGCTCGGCTACACCGCCTTCACCGCCGGCCTCGTCGTCGCCCCACGCGGCATCGGAGCCATCTGCGGCATGCCCATCATCGGCTACCTCTCCAACAAGGTCGACCCGCGCTGGCTCCTCACCTTCGGCTTCTTCACCTTCGGCCTCACCACGCTCTACTTCGGCAACGTCACCCTCGACCTCTCCCCCACCACTCTTCTCCTTCCCATCCTCATCACCGGCTTCGGCCTCAGCTTCGTCTTCGTCCCCATCAGCACCGCCGCCTACGGCACCCTCGACAACAAACAGATCGGCAACGCCAGCGGCCTCTTCAACCTCATGCGCAACGTCGGCGGCTCCATCGGCATCTCCATCGCCCAAACGCTCCTCACCCGCCGCAGCGCCGTCCACCAGAACGAGATCATCAACTCCGTCCCCCTCACCGGCCAGCAGTTCCAGAACCAGCATCATCGCCACCCAGCAAGCCCTCACCGGCTACTTCGGCAAAGCCAACGCGCTTCATCCCGCCCAGGCCACGCTCTACCAGCAAGCTCGGCCGCCAGGCCGCCAACTGGGCCTTCGTCGACGTCTTCCGCTGGCTCTCTCTCCTCTGCTTCTTCTGCGTCGGCATCGTCTGGCTCTTCAAAAAAGTAAAACCCGGCAAAGCCCCCGCCGGCGCCCACTGACCCATCAATGACTGGGCGCCTTCCACGCAACGCGCCTGCTTCGTCCGCAGAACCATTAAACTCACATCCATGCCTTCTCTCCACCGGATTACTCCATCTCTGGCCTCCAGCTACAAAGAAGTCCGTCTCCGTGCTCTCCAGGACACTCCCTCCGCCTTCGGCAGCACCTACGCCCGGGAATCTCAATTCTCCGACGCCGACTGGCACCAGCGTGCAGCTAATCTCTGCACACCTCGCTCAATCGGCTACCTCGCTCTCGACAACAACGACTACTGCGGCATCGCCGTCTCTTTTCTCAACCAACAGGCCCCACAACACGCCGAACTCATGTCAATGTGGGTCGCACCCGACCACCGCCGCACCGGCGCCGGCCGTCTCCTCGTCGATGCAATCGAATCCTGGGCCCGCAGCTGCGGGGCCCACACCTTTCAACTCATGGTCACCAGCGCCAACCTCGCAGCCATCTCCTTCTACCAGCGCCTCGGCTTCACCCGGACCGGCCGCACCGAACCCTACCCTAACGATCCCGCTATCTTCGAATACGAGATGTCCAAACCCATCCTCTAACGATCCAGCCTTCGCGTAGAGTCTGCGATACTCACTCCATGCAACGAGCACGGCTACCAAACATCCTCATCCCACTAGCCGCGTTCATCGCCATCATTCCTCTCCTTTTTCACGGCTGTTCCTGCGGCCACGACTTCGACTTCCACCTCCTCAACTGGATGGAGGCCGCCCGCCAGTTCACCCACGGCAACCTCCACCCGCACTGGGCCTACACTGCCGCTTGGAACGCCGGCGAACCTCGCTTCGTCTTCTACCCACCTCTCTCCTGGACCATCGGAGCCATCCTCGGCCTCATCTTCCCGTGGACATGGACACCCATCATCTACACCTGGCTGGCCCTAACCGCCGCGGGTCTCGCCTTCTATTACGTGGCCCGCGACTTCGCCCCACCCACAGCCGCCACTCTAGCCGCGGTCCTCTACACGGTGAACCCCTACATGCTCTTCACCGCCTACGAGCGAACTGCCTACGCCGAACTCCTTGCCGCCGCATGGGTCCCACTCCTGCTCCACGCCGTCCTCCGCCGACAAGTCACCATCCCTCGCATCGCCATCCCCATTGCTCTTCTGTGGCTCACCAACGCCCCCGCCGCCGTCATGAGCTGCTACGCCCTCGCCCTCCTCACAGTAATTCGACTAGCCACAAATCCGGGTGCCCCATATCTCGATTCTGAGATGTGGGCATCGCGCAACAGCGCGACCGCTCCCGCCCATTCCGAAATCGGCAACACCCCCACCCAAACACCACGGCAGTTAGCCTTCAACGCCATCACCGGGACAATCCTCGGCCTCGGTCTCGCCGCCGTCTACGTCCTCCCCGCCGCCTACGAACGCCGCTACGTCCAGATCGCCATGGCCATCATCCCCACCATGCGCATCCAGGACAACTTTCTCTTCCACCACACCACCGACGCCCTCCACGATCAAGTCCTCCACACGGCCTCCATAATTGCATTGGCCCTGATCACGACCACCGTGATCGCCCTCGCAACGGTTTTGTATCGCTACCCACCGAGGAGGGTCGAAGAAAAAACGACTCTCTATGGTTCGGCAAAAGATGCGTCATTTCGACCGGGCCCTGAGCGAGCATCGCAAGTCGAAGGGGGAGTAGAGAGACCCCCGCATTTTGTTGGCGACAGCACAACCTTCAACCTGCTCACATCATTAGCCATCCTCACCATTGTCATCACCCTCCTCCTCACCCCACTCAGTGCATTCATCTGGAACCATGCCCCCGAACTCGTCTTCCTGCAATTCCCCTGGCGCGTCCTCGCGGTCCTCGCGGCAGTCCTGGGCCTCGCCATTGCTCTCGCTCTCGCCCCACTCAACCTGGAACCCGCTTCCGTCACAGCCATCACCCTCGCAATGGCCGTCGCCCTAACCTACCCCGCGTACACCGTCTTTCACCAGACCTGCGACGCCGAAGACACAGTCCAGGCCCGTCTCACCCTCTTCCACTCCAACCAGGGCACCGACCCCACCGACGAATACACTCCAACCACGGCCGACAACGACTCTCTCGCCCACGCCGATCCCCCCTACTGGCTCGCGCAAGACCCCAACGCCAAACCCAAATCCAACACCGCTCCCGGCCCCGCGCCAACGCACCTAACGCTGAACTCCCCGGTACCCGAAGACATCATCCTCAACCTCCGCGACTACCCTGCCTGGCACATAACAGTCAACGGAACTCCCGTCACCACTCACATCCAACGAGACGACGGCCTCCTCACCCTCCCGATCTCCGCCGGCCCCGCAACCATCGACATCAACTACGCCCAAATGCCCGACCAAACCTTCGGCGACCTCATCACCGCCATCGCACTCATCGCCCTCGCCATCCTGCTGACGAGCCGCAGAAAAAAGCTCATCTAATCACCGCATCACCCTTAGCCACTCCCTATTCCCTATTCCCTCACACCCTGCATTTATCATCAACATCAGATGGATCCCTCAGTAAAAACCCTGCTCCTCTCCGGCGCACAACTCACCGATGCCGCCCTCGAACACCTCCTGCCCTCACCCGATACCCTCCCCCACTCCATCCATCGCGCTATGCGGCACAGCGTCTTCGCCGGCGGCAAGCGTCTCCGTCCCATCCTCTGCATGGAAGCCGCGCGCATGGTCGCCACCACGCTGCCCACCATCTACTATTCAGGTGAGCTGCCTCAAGGCGCAGCCGATCTCGGCGCAGCATTGGAGATGCTCCACACTTACTCCCTCATCCATGACGACCTGCCCGCCCTCGACAATGACGACCTCCGCCGGGGCCAGCCAACCTGCCACAAGGTCTTCGGCGAAGCTATCGCCATCCTCGCCGGCGATGCCCTCCAGACCCTCGCCTTCCACACCATCGCAAACCTCCCCTGCTACGACTTCACGACTGTTCGCATTCTCCGCGAAGTCACCTCAGCCGTAGGCACCGGCCTCGGGCGCGTGGGAGATCTCGAAACCGCCCTCCCTCCGGGCATGATCGGCGGCCAGGTCGTCGATATCGAATCCGAAGGCACTCCACCCACAGCCGAGCTCGTCGAGTCCATTCACCGCGCCAAGACCGGCGCCCTCATCACCACCAGCATCGTCAGTGGCGGTCTGCTCGTTCAACAGCCAATTCGTGGAGAAATAGGCTCTGGCTCAGCAGCAGGGCAAGCAGGTGGAGAACGTTGGGCTGCCGCCAAGGCCCACATCGAGGAGCTTCAGCGCAAAGGAAACGAGCGCCGACGGGCGGACGAAGACACCATGACCCGCCTCCGCACGTTCGGCGAAAAGGCCGGCCTCGCCTTTCAGATCGTCGACGACGTCCTCGACATGACCCAAAGTTCCGCCGAACTTGGCAAGACCGCCGGCAAGGACACCGCCACGACCAAAGCCACCTGGCCCGCCGTCTTCGGCATTGATAGGTCTCTCCGCGACGCCAAAGAGCTCATCGCCGACGCCTTTGCGGCCCTCGAACCATTCGGCCCAGCCGCCGACCCCCTTAAAGTCTCTGGCTCAATACCTCGTCGAACGCAAGAACTGACAACCAAAAGGTAAGAACAACAGCAACAGCATCCCGACAAGGATTCTGCTGTTGCACTTTGCCCTTACAGGTCACTTCATCCAAAACTTGACAAAAGAGACACCAGAAACACCGTCGCACCGCTTCCTTCAGCACCGGCCGCCGACCGAAGTCCAAACCTAAAGTATCTGAATGGAAGACTTTGCACACATTTGACGGGGTGGGGGGCAGGCCCAACGATTGGGCGATATCATCGACGCAGATGCTCACAGAGTCCGACATCCTCCTCGCCCTCCGCGACTGCTACGACCCGGTCCTCCCCTGCAACATCGTCGACCTGGGGCTCGTCCGCTCCATCGCCATCACCCCCGACCTCGAAGCTCCCGGCTCAAACGTCCCCGGCGTCCCCCAACGTCACAAAATCCAGATTAATCTAACCCCCACACAAACCGACGAAGCCGCCAACGCCAACCTCAGCGCTCAGATCGCAAATCGACTCGCTGGCCTCGAGACCATAAGCCAAACCACCATCACCCTCCTCGTCGAACCCGCCTGGACCCCCCTGAACATCACCCCCACTGGCCGCACGACACTCGGCCTGGACGGCAACCCGCACCTGGTCCAGATCCGCTGACCCATGCCCACCCCCAAACCAGCCAAAAGACCCAAAAAACCATTGACCATGCCAGCCATGCACCCCTTCGACCAGATCCACGGCGTCGAAACCAGCGGCCTCATCGCCGCAGGCAACCTTATCACCGGCCACCCTAACGACTCCCACGTCACCGCCTACTACGGTGTCGCCCCCAGCATCCTCCGCACCCTCATCGACCTCTGGCGCGCCACCGACCCACCCCATCCCATCTCGCACTACACCTTCCTCGACATCGGCGCCGGCAAAGGCCGCGCCATGCTCGTCGCCAGCGAACTCCCCTTCCACCAGGTCATCGGCATCGAGCTCAACCCCACCCTCGCCGACACCGCGCAACTCAACCTGGACCACTGGCTCATCTCTCACGCCGCCGACACGACCGCCCCACCGCTCGCTCCCATCCGCCTCTACGAGCAGGACGCCCTCACCTTCGATCTCCCCCGTACCCCCACCCTCGCCTTCCTCTTCCATCCCTTCGAAGCCCCCGTCCTCAAGCTCCTTCTCCGCCGCATCGAAGCCCGCTTCGCAAAGAAACCCGGCAACCCCCCGCCGGCATTCGACCTTCTCTACGTCAACTCCGAGTGTCGCAAGGTCCTCGACCAGCACCCCGCCTTCACCCGTCTCTTCCTCGGCCCCGTGGCCATGTCCCCCGAAGACCACGACGCCGACCTCGCCGCCATCGCCCAGCAAAAAGACTACGGCTCCACCGGCGACGAAGAGTGCGCGATCTACCGCTACACTGGCCGCTCGTCAAAGCTCCGCTAACGCACATGGGGCGCGATCTTTTGTCGCGCCCCATCTGTCTGTCTTGGTTCGGCGACTACCAGTCGTGGTTCCGGCCCTTCGGATAGACCGGAGGCGTCGGTGGCGCTCCCTGGACCGCAAGCACTACCTTCCCGGCATTCGTCAGCGCGTCCTGCAATGAGTAGGCTGTCAGTCCAGGCCCCGGTGCCAGAAACGGCGTCAACGCAACCACGGCCGACTTCGTCCCGTTGAACACCGACGTGAAACCGTCCTGCTGCTCGTAGTTCACATTGTTCGCCGGAATCATGCCAGACACATCACGGCCAAGCACGCGATGCTCCGCCTCCACGCCCATAATCGATGCCGCTACCTGCGCGAAGTATTCGAGATCGGTCGTCTTGTACGGTTTTCCAAACGCGTCCCGCTGCTGGTGTCCGAATCCCTTGGCATCGACAGCCATCTGCGCAAACTCAATGGTCGCTGTCAGATAGGCACCGATAAAAGCGTTCTCCAGCGCGTCCAGAAGTCCGGTAAAGCCTCCAATGGTCTCAAACGCACTCGAAGGAAGATAAAACGTCTGCACTGGATCAGTTGTCGAAGACGTCTTTCCAATCAATGTGCGAAGAAGGTTCGCATGTGTGATCTCCTCACCCAGCGCGGCGCGGAAATACCCGACGTTTCCAGCGTCGCCGCTTGAGGTCACATTGGTTGCAGTTCCGCCGGGTCCCGCCAGGTTAGGGTCGGTGATGACCGGGCCCGTCAGGCCGTTATAGTAAAACGTCGAG
The DNA here is from genome assembly GCA_963774835.1 of uncultured Acidobacteriaceae bacterium. GTDB lineage: Bacteria > Acidobacteriota > Terriglobia > Terriglobales > Acidobacteriaceae > Edaphobacter. Next base: position 201,258 of record CAVZGS010000004.1, on the reverse strand, counting down.
GCCAGGTCTTCGGCTATCAGTGCCGCGGTAAATATCTCCTGCGCGGTATCTCCACTCAGGTTGTCGAGGTCCATCGCGGCCAATCCCCTGTGCCCGGACAGACGTACCCGGAAGGAAAGCCGCAGCCGCTGCAGACAACCCGAAGATGCCAGCGCGGGCAACGAAGGAACGACGTGGCAACGGGGCCACTGTCGAATCGGTAAGGTTCTTTGCATTCATAATCTGGCCCTCCTGAGGCCATAGAACTCCCTACTGCCTTGAAACGTGCAGATGGCCGACGAACAGGAGACGGGAAGAGGAAGGCCCCTCGCGCAGAATTGGCCGGGGAGTATTGATCTTGGCTGCTCCGTACTTTCTGAACGAGAGGACGAAGCATTCAGATTGTTCCAATTTGTAAAATCTATGTCACTAAAGTTCGTGAACAATCCGCTCGTTTTATGGGCGGCGGTGAACAAGCCTTCGCCCGGAAGGAGGAAACGCGATCGCGCGAACCAAAACACCGCTTCACCCGAACCAGAAACCCCCACACGGATTACCGATGCACCGGCCGCTATCCCAAATCCTGATCGTCCACATCAGCAATCATCATTTGATGTAGTACCCAGCCACCCGCCACACTTTGTCCTTCTCGCGGCTCACGATAACTGTCTCCTGCGCCACGGCCTTATGTTCAAAACTGCTCTCAAAAAGCAAAACGACATAGTCCCCGGCTGGTACACCCGGCAGTATCGTCGTGTACTTTGCGGTATCGAGTCTGCGCGTTTGCAGCTTTCCCAGCGGCTCCCGCGTTGTCTTCATCGAACTCTCCCATTTCTCCTGAGGTACCGCCGAGCGAAACGCCGCAGCCGCGCTCTTCCAGCTCTCGGCATACTGTCCGGAGTCCACCATCGCCACCCAGTCCTGGCTCGACCGTATCGCTATCCGTTCGGCTGTTGGCCCGTTCTGTGGCTGGAGTGCGGAGACAGGTTTCAGCCTCGGGCCTAGCAAAAGACAGATCGCAAGACCAATCTTCACCGCGTTTTTCATGCATCGGCCTCCATGCGACCGACACAGCCAGTCGCAGCCCCGAGTCTACGTTCTGACGCGCACATAAAACATTCGCTCATCACCACCCGCGTGCTCGATCAAGATCTCGCCATCCGCCCGTTCCACCACGCTCGCAAACTTCTCGCCCCACTCGACCAGCACCAATGCGTCCGGCCCGTCCGCCATCTCCTCGAGCCCCAGCGTCAACAACTCCCGCTCCGTCTCTAACCGGTAGAGATCGAGATGGTACAACCGGACCTTGGCTCCGACATACTCATGCGCCAGCGTAAACGTGGGACTCGTCACGTCCTCGGCCTCTGCGGCCCCCAATGCAGCAGCAATCCCCTTTACCAGCGTCGTCTTCCCCGCACCTAAATCTCCCCGCAGTACGATCAGCTTCGGAGCAGGTAGCAGCATCTCTGCCACCCTCTCACCCATCGCCAGTGTCCCCGCCTCACTCCGCGTCTTGAACCGCTTCTCCCTCATCCCCGCAGCCCGCAGATCCAGGTCAACCCGTCCTCGTCCTTGACCCTGTATCGGAACGCGTCCGAAAGATGTGTAACCGTATCGGTTGCAAGTACGGTATGCTCATCCATCGCCTTCGCGGCAAAGTCCCCCGCCAATCCGTGCAGATACACCGCCGTCTCCACTGCCCGTGCGACATCGCTGGGAAACTGTGCCAGCATCGCCGCCACAATTCCCGTCAGAATATCTCCGCTTCCACCCTTCGCCATCGCCGGGTTCCCACTCGTATTCACCGCGATAGAACCATCCGGATGCGCAACCAGCGTGCGCCAGCCCTTCAGTACCAGCGTCAGCTTGTGCTCCATCGCAAATCGCCGTGCCAACCCCAACCGGTCCGCTTCGACCTCCTTCACCGTCAACCCTGTGAGTCGAGCCATCTCTCCCGGATGCGGCGTCAACACCATCACCCTGCCTCTTCCTTTTAGTTCCTGCGCCCGGCCGGCAAACGCATTCAACGCGTCCGCATCAATCACTACCGGCACCGTCGTCTTCTCCACCACCTGCCGCGCAAACGCTGGAGCGTCCCCCTCCGTCGACAGTCCCGGACCTACCGCCACCACGCTGATCTGCTTCACCAGTGCGTCCAGTTTTGCCCCATCCAGGTTCTTGAACGACACCGCACCCTTGGATCCCTCTGCCAGCGGCACCATCATCAACTCCGGCGTAATTCCCGCGACTGTGTCCACAATGCTGTTCGGTACCGCCGCTGTCACCAGCCCCGCTCCCGTCCGCAGGCACGCAAGCGACGCCATCGCGGGCGCCCCGGCCTTCCCGTAACTCCCGCCAATCACCAATACATGGCCATACTTGCCTTTATTCGAGTTCACATCCCGGGCCTTCTCTGCCACCACCTTCGAACTCCCCGTCCACGTCAACCTACCGCCCGAAACGACCGCCTGTGCGGGTGATCCAATCTCCGCCACCACCACCGGCCCAAAAGTCCCCCCGGTCTTTTCGTTGCGAGTAAGATGGCCAAACACATGCGCCATCTTGGGCGCGGTAAACGTCACTACTGCATCCGCACGAAACGCCCCTTCTGCTGACTGCGCCATCGAATTTGCGTCCCACCCCGAAGGCAGATCCACTGCCACTACCGGCACATCGAGCCCCTCCACAATCTCCCGCACCGAAGCCGCAAGCCCCCGCAGCGGCGGCTTGAACCCTGTACCCACCACAGCGTCGACCAGCAACCCTGCATCCACAATCACCGGCGCGCAGGCCGTCAGGCTTGCCTCGTCCGCAGCCTCATCCACAATCACAGTCGACGCCTCGCGTCGAAGCCGCTTCAGGGCCATCGCAGCCTCGCCCTTCACCTCATCCGTCCGCCCCAGCAGCACCACCCGCACCGTCTTCCCAGCCTGCGTCAACGCACGTGCGGCGACAAATCCATCACCTCCGTTGTTCCCTTTGCCACAAAGCACAACTACTGGCGATGCCGCACCATATTGCCGCACACAGAACGCCGCAACAGCGCTCCCGGCACGTTCCATCAGCGACTCCAGAGGGCACCCCAAACTCCTCGGCCGTGCCTCGGTCCGTTGCGACCATCTCTTCTGCCGTCAATATCTGCATCATTCCCTTCTACTCGAATCCGCCGCGCAAGCCAAGGAGTGGCGCTCGCGCATGACTGCGTACTGGATAGTCCCCCGCCGCTGTCATTCAGATGCAGGAAGGAACAGGTTCTGGAATTTAATGTGAATTTTCTTCACCCGAAACAAACGCGCTGCGTGGCCGCTGAAGCCACCAGCCGGACAAGGCTCTTCAATCGTTGGCGCCGACAGCACCATCGGAAGCAACTGTCGTCTTCTGCAGAAAATAGCTCTTGTCCCACAGCGCCCGGTAAAACTCTCCCGTCAACTCGGCCGCCTTCGGTCCAAACGTAGGCCTTCCGCCTTCAAGGAAGAACACGGTAACGATCCGTCCGTTCGGCGTATCCGCATATGACCCGAACCAACCAAACCGTGTCCCATTGTTCGAGCAGGTCCCCGTCTTGCCCATCACCGGAAACTGGTTGAAGTTTGCCCGCAGAGACCGCGCTGTACCATACTGCACCGCACCCTCCATGCCGACTGAGATCTCCGGAATCAAAGGAGCGATATCAAGCGTCCGTTTCACCTTCGGCTCAAACGCAGCCACATCCATCGCAGTCTCCGGATGTTGCAGATAGTACAGAGTGCCTCCATTAGCAATCGCCGCGACGAGCGCTCCCAGTTGCAGCGGAGTCATCGAGACGCTCTCTCCAAACGAACACATCCGTCCCACGCCACCCAGCGATGCCGGCAGCTCCTCATCCGGATAGGTCCCCAACTGTTCCCCCTGGATGTTATAACCCGCCAGCTCCCCAAGGCCAAACTCATTCGCGTAGTGCTTGACCCGCTCAAACCCCAACTGGCGGCCAAGCGTTTCAAAATAGAGATTGTTCGAATGGGCCAGCGCCTCCGTCATGGTCAAGTGATACCGACCGCCCAGGTTCACGGGAGTGTCACGCCGCACAATTCCTTCTTCCAGTGCAGCCAGTGCCACCGTCAGTTTGATCGTCGAGCATGGCTCCGCCCCATTCGACAGCGCCAGTTTCTGGTTCACCATCGCCAGTATCCGCCCCGTCGAAGGGTCGATCGCGATCGCCGTCCCATTCATATTTCCCAGCGCTTCAATCGCCGCGGCACGGACTACCGGATCTTCACCCTCCACTACATCACCCAGCGTCAGATTGTCGGCATAAGAACTCGCGGAAAAATGCTCACGATAACGCGTCCGTCGCACCGCAAGCGTGGGACGGGCCCCATGGCCGCTCCCGTGTGCCACCACCTTAGTCGTCGTGACGGTGTGCCTCGCCGCAGCAGACTTTACACTCGTATGCGAAACACCGCTGTGCGCAGCCAACTTCGTCGAAACATGTGCCGTCCCGGAGGAGTGGTGCTTGATCTTCCCGGTAGTCGTCGTTCCGCTTGCACCCGCTCCAGCACAAAACACAAGGCCGAAGAGGACCGCGCCGCAAATCTTCATTTGTCCCGACATTTGGCGTTCCCTGTTATTGATTTTCCCCGCAATCGAACTGCCATCGACTCAAAATCCGCCCACTTGTCCCCAACCCGGGTGTTCCCGCTTATTGATTTGAGTGCAATCGAAATGCCATTGATCCAAGATCTATCTTAATAGATCTCTATTTAACACTATAAAGCACGACAGCGCCGTCCCACCTTCGTGCTAACGTCACTCAAAGAGCAATAGATCCATCAATTTCCACGCCGTAGGAAGGCCGGAATGTCCAATTCGTCCGGTTCAGGGTGGGCCACCGCCGCCGTCCCTCCCCCAAAAGACGGCACCCGTACAGAGGCCTCCAGTGGGAAAACCTCTTCCGTCACACTGCTAATCTCTTCCTGTTGGACGCGTACCGGCGCGGAAGAGTGGAGCGGCTCCGCCCCAGGAACCAGCTCCGCGCGCGACGTCGAAGCTCGGAAGAAATCGTCATCAAAAACCGAAGCCTTCACCGGAACCAGCTCCGGCGGAGCGCCTGGCCCGGCACTCGCGCTCTTGTCCCTCCCCTCGCCTGCAGGTGTACTCATCGGCTCGGCCTCGGTCTCACTCGCGAATCGCGGACTCGGTCGCGGCATTACCACTCGCGGCTGAATCGGCACGTCATACCGCATCGTCGGTAGCGTTGACTCCGCTAACATCCGCTCCCGCCGCTGCGGCATCTCCTGCTGCTTGAATCCCGTTGCGATTACGGTGATCTTCACCTCATCGCCCATCGTCTCGTCTTGCACCGCGCCAAAAATAATGTTGGCGTCCTCATGCGCCGCGTTCTGAATGATCCCCGAAGCCTCATTCACCTCGCTCAACTTCAGGCTGCTCGATCCAGTGATATTAATCAGGATCCCGCGCGCCCCGTCGATCGCTCCCGCCTCCAGCAGGGGCGAAGCCATCGCGGCCATCGCGGCCTCCACTGCACGGTTAGCTCCCGACCGCATCGCCGTCCCCATCACCGCATAACCCATCCCCGCCATCGTCGTCTTCACGTCGGCAAAGTCGCGGTTGATCACACCAGGAATCGTAATGATGTCCGAGATTCCCTGGACGCCCTGCCGCAGCACATCGTCCGCAATCCGAAAGCTCTCAAAGAACCCGGCGTCCTTCGCCACCGCCAGCAGCTTCTCATTCGGAATCACGATCACCGTATCGACCGACTCGAGCAACTCCTGCATCCCGCGCTCGGCCTGCATCATCCGCCGCTTGCCTTCAAACGCAAACGGCCGTGTCACCACCGCCACCGTCAGCGCGCCCATCTCACTCGCCAGACTCGCTATCACCGGAGCGGCGCCGGTCCCCGTCCCACCGCCCAGCCCCGCCGTCACAAAAACCATGTCCGCGCCCTCAAGCGCCTCGATGATCTTGTCCGAATCCTCCAGGGCCGCCCTGCGCCCCACATCAGGATTGGCGCCAGCACCCAGCCCACTCGTCAGCTTCACGCCCAACTGCAGCTTTACCGGAGCGTTCGACACCTGCAGCGCCTGCACGTCCGTATTCGCCGCAATGAACTCGACCCCTACGACATTCGCCGCAATCATACGATTCACGGCATTGTTTCCGCCGCCACCTACGCCAATCACTTTGATTCGCGCACCATGCGGAATCTCATCGTGGTAATGGATGCGAAGGTCGTCATTCGGCAGATTAGACATGGCAGCAGTTACTCCTTAAGGCTTTTTAATTCTCCCATCTAAGGACGCAACGTACGACCCTCGTTTTCCACTCCCCGTACCATCAATGGTTCAGCGCGGCCCTGGCGCGATCACTTTGACAGCAACAGAGCTAACCCACAACGCCCAGAAGCAAAGCATGACGGTCCAAAACAGAATCTGGGATATGCTTGCAGGCACATAGGAGAACCCTGCCCCATGATTCTCGAAGCGGAACTGGAACGCGTCGATCCCATCACTGCTGTCTTTCGTTTGTCCGGTCGCATGACCCTCGGCATGCGTCTGCGAGAGGTTGAATCAAAGATCAGCGATGTCGCCGACAACGGCGTCGAGAAGCTTATCCTCGACCTCTCGGGCATCGAATTCCTCGACAGCGCCGGCCTCGGCGTCCTCATGATCCTTTACGGCAATATGAAGGTCCACGGAGGCCAGCTCCGCATCGTCGCTCCCGGCGCCAAAGTGCTCGACGTCCTCAAACTGACCCACACCGACTCGATACTGCCCATCGACGCGACTCTCGAAGCTGCGCTGGCGTCTTAGCGTCTTAGCTCGCTATCGCAGGCATCGAAAGCTCTACAACAAGCGCAGCTAACCGATCCAGACTCTGGCTCCAGCCCTGCGACATGCCTGCAAGGTTCTTGGGTGCCGCGGGAGTCGTACTCGTCACCCGCGCAACCAGAGATATCTCCGTTCCACCATCGATCCTGGTGAAGATGACCGTGTTAAGCACCTGAAACATCGGCTTGCCGCCGCCGTCGATGGCTGCTGTCACAAACACCAGGCGGTGCGGCCGATCGATCTCCAGGTATCGTCCCGTCATCGGATAAACCACACCATCAGGCGCGCGCATATGAATGTAGATCGCCCCGCCCAGACGCGTATCTACCTGACAAACCGGATTTGTGAAACCCCTCGGCCCCCACCACTCCGCCAATTGCTTCGCATCAGTCCACGCCCGAAACACGACCTCCGGCGGCGCCGAGAACCTCCGCGTAAGGCTCATCTCCAACAGTCCGTCCTCAACTACGCTTCTACCGTTCCCCATGCTGCCCCTCCTTCACCTCGCCCAAATAATCTTCCAGTCTGTCGAAGCTGCTGTTCCATCCACGCATATGCCCATCGCGGTCTCCAGAGGTTACGAAAAATGCCTGGCGAAAGTTCATCGTCGTCTTTCCGTCATACTCCTCCAACGTGATCGTAATCACCGTCTCAACATTCGCCGAAAGGCCGGGGTTGTCGTCCCATTTGAACGTGTAGACCAATCGCTCCGGCTCGACCACCTCAAGGTTTTCACCACCTTGCCACAGGTCGAACCTCCGCAACTGGCCGTCCCCCGTGTCGAATCCATCGGTATGTAGATTAAGCCGCCACCTCCCGCCCGGTCGCCGATCGTTTGCAATATGCCTCGCCTCAAACTGGCGTGGCCCACTCCAATGCTTCATATGCTCCGGATCGGTCATCACCTTCCAAACCAGCTCCCGAGGCGCGTCGAAGACACGTGTAATGTGGAGTTCATGTTGCGCTACTGCGGTAGAAGACAAAGTCGCTGTGCTCATTGCAATCCTCCATTTGTTCTCGCAGTTAAGCGAGCCGATAAGTAGTTCGCGGGCCCCTCGAGAATCTGTTCTCTGCTCTCAATCGCATTCACTTCAGTTCTTCTTTCTGCTTCGCTTCTTCTCCTTCGCTTGTAACTCCTGCAAATACTCGCCTAACCGATCGAAGCTCTCGTCCCAGAACCGGCGATACTCGTCCAACCAATCCGCCGCCTGCTTCAGCGGCTCCGCCTTCAGCTTGCAAGGCCGCCACTGCGCCTCCCGCCCCCGCGCAATCAGGCCCGCCTTCTCGAGTACTTTAAGGTGCCTCGAAATCGCAGGCATGCTCATCTCAAACGGCGAAGCAAGCTCCGTCACCGAGGTCTCACCAAGCGACAGCCGCGCAAGGATCGCCCGCCGCGTAGGGTCCGCCAGTGCTGAAAATGTCGAGCTAATCTGATCGTGCATGTTGTAATAAACCTCTTGGTTAAATAACCATAATGTTAAATACAAAATTTGTAAAGGCCGAAAAGTGGATTTTTTTTATTTTTTTTGCGCGTTACGCCCCCCGGCCTCAAATACGCAACACTCCTCCGCGTCCCAAGACAATTTATTCCCGCCTTCAGGCCGATTTGGCGATATCATCGAATTCTTCCCCCTCGGCCCCCACAGATAGACCGCCATCGAGTCGCTGTACGATCAGTAGCTTCAAACTTCAGCTCTTTGAGTCCCAACTAAGCTGCATCTGTTCATTGCAGGCAGGCACAGGTGTCGGCACACCATCTCTTCAGGCAACTGATCGAAAAGTGAGGCCATGCCGATGAGCCAGTCTTACGAAGAACTTGACGCCGGCTACGTTTTGACCCTCGAAGAACTCACCAACCTCACTGAAGAGGGCGGCAAACCTATCGACACCCTCATGAACGTAGTCGCCCTCATCGCGACGCGCTTCAAGACAGACGTCTGCTCGGCCTACCTGCTCGAACCAGATCGTTCGAACCTGGTCCTCGCTGCGACCTTGGGTCTCCACCCACGGTGCATCGGCACACTCCGCCTCGCGCTCAATGAGGGACTCGCCGGACTCGTCGCCGAACAGGTAAAGCCCGTCGCTGTCGAAGACGCGACAAACCATCCGCGCTTCAAATACTTCAAGGAGTCCGGCGAAGAGGCCTACCACTCCTTTCTCGGCGTACCCCTCATTGACCGCGGCATCCTGCAGGGCGTCCTCGTCGTGCAGACCAAAGAGCCGCGCGTCTTCACCGAAGCAGAGGTCCGAATGCTCGTCGAAGCGGCCAACCAGGTCGCGCCCGTCGTCAGCGCGGCCCGCACCCTCGACCGCTTCATCGCACCCTCGCAGGAGCGTCTCTGGTCTCTCGCCCGTAACCTCTGGTGGAGCTGGGACCACGATTGCGTGGGCCTCTTTCACGCCTTAAACCCTACTCGGTGGCGTGAAACAAACCAGAACCCAATCTCACTGCTCAACGAGATGACTCTCGAAGAGATCGAGCGCCGCGCTGCCGAGCAGATGCTCCATGGACGCATCAACTACGCCTACCGTCGCCAGCAGGAATACCTCAACGCCGACCGAACCTGGGGCGCAACCAACGCAGGCGTTCTTCGCCCTCGTCCCGTGGCCTATTTCTCTGCCGAGTTCGGCCTGCACGAGTCCCTCCCGATCTACTCCGGAGGCCTCGGCGTCCTCGCCGGAGACCACATCAAGAGCGCGTCCGACCTCGGCATCCCGCTCGTCGGCATTGGCCTCTTCTACGGCCAGGGATACTTCCTTCAGCGCCTCGACGACAAAGGCTGGCAGCGCGAAGACTACCTCCAGACCGACGTCAACCAGCTGCCCATGGAGCCTGCCATCGGTGCAAACGGGGAACGGGTCGTCATCGAAATCCAAACCCGCGGCGGAATCATTCGCGCCAAGGTCTGGCGAGTCAAAGTCGGTCGCTGCGACCTCCTGCTCCTGGACTCCAACGTCCCCGGCAACGCCCCCGAGGATCTCGAACTTACCTCGCGCCTCTACGGCGGCGACGGCCGCACTCGCGTCCGCCAGGAACTCCTCCTCGGAGTAGGTGGTTTCCGCGCACTCAACGCCCTGGGCATCACCCCCGGTGTCCTTCACCTCAACGAAGGCCACAGCGGCTTCGCAGTCTTCGAGGCCATTCGGAATCGCATGCACGAAGAGGGCATCACCTTCGACCAGGCCGCTAGCCAGGTCCCCCGCGAGGTCATCTTCACCACGCACACACCCGTACCTGCCGGCCACGACCGCTTCAGCCCAGAGCTAATCGAAGAGCATCTCGGCCCCCTCCGCGAGCAGCTCGGTCTCTCCCCCGACACACTACTCTCCTTCGGCCGCGTCCACCCCTCCGACCGCGCCGAGCAGTTCTGCATGACCGTCCTCGGCCTCAAGCTCTCCCGTCGGGCCAACGCCGTCTCCTCCCTGCACGGCGAAGTCTCACGCGCCATGTCGGACCAATCTCTATCCCGGCAAGCCCGAGGATGCCGTTCCCATCGGCCACGTCACCAACGGTGTCCACGTCCCCTCGTGGCTCGCTCCACAAATGTGCCGTCTCTACGACCGACACCTCGGCGTCGGATGGCAGTCAAACAGCGGCGCCGCATCAACCTGGGAGGCCATCGAAACCGTCGACGACGGCGAACTCTGGGAGACACACCTCAGCCTCAAATCCAACCTCCTCGAGTTCGTCCGCCGCCGCGCCGTCGAGCAGGCCGAGCGTCGCGACGAATCCCCAGTCACCCTCCAGCACCTCGGCAGACTCTTCACCCCGGACGCCCTTACCATCGGCTTCGCACGCCGCTTCGCCACCTACAAGCGGGCCAACCTCCTCCTCGCCGACATCCAGCGTCTCGCCTCCATGGTCAACGACCCCAAGCGCCCCGTGCAGTTCGTCTTCTCCGGTAAGGCCCACCCACTCGACGAACCCGGCAAGCGCGTCCTCCAGCAGATCGCACAGATGATGCGCGATTCCGAGTTCGCAGACAAATTCGTCTTTATCGAGGACTACGACATCAATGTAGGCCGGCACCTTGTCCAGGGAGTCGACGTCTGGCTCAACAACCCTCGCCGCCCCCTCGAAGCCTCCGGCACCAGCGGACAAAAAGTCGTCCTCAACGGTGGCCTCAATCTCTCAGTCCTCGACGGCTGGTGGGCCGAAGCCTACGACGGACTCAACGGCTTCGCCATCGGCACTGGCCGGACCCACTCCAACATGGACGTCCACGACAGCCGCGACGGCGATGACCTATACCGCGTCCTCCGCGAAGAACTGATCCCGCTCTACTACCAGCGCGACCAGGACGGCCTGCCCCGAGGATGGATCAAACGCATGAAGCGCACCATCCGCACACTAGGCTGGCGCTTCAACGCTGACCGCATGGTCATGGACTACACCTTGAAGTGCTACGTCCCCGCCGCAGGAGGCACATCCAGCGAGACGAAAACCCTCTCGTAGAGGGCCTCCTTACACGCCGCGTCAACCTCGCCGTCCATTAAAGCCGCCTGTGGAAGCAAAGCGCCAACGGCGCGCCTCTATACCAGCCTGGGCCATCGGCCCAGGTTCAGGCCATATTCCAACCCCGGAGGGCTGAAGGCCCGACCTACACTCCCGTTTGCCCTTAACCACACAAAAACGACTAAAAACTTCCAGCAAAGATCGCCTTCAATTTCGCCCGCAACCCCTGCTCCTCACTAGCGCGCCTTACCTGCGTCCGGTGCGTATATAACAGCATCCCAATCGCCACCGCAAACTCCGGCGTAGCCAGTTCCGCAGGCATCCGCGACAAAGGCACCGGATACCCCACCCGCGCCGGCACCCGCAGCAGACTCTCCGCGTTATCCAGAAGCCCGGCCATCTGTGCGCCGCCGCCGGTGAACACACAGCCCGCACCCAGCGCCTCCAGCACACCGCCATTACGAAGATTGTCCCGCAGCATCGTAAACAACTCGCGCGCACGAGGCTCCAATATCTCCGCAAGAAACCGTTGCCGCACCATCCGGGCCGGTTGCCCACCAGAGATCGCAAGGTTCCCGCCCACCTCAATCTCATTCAACTGTGGCACCGCCGTCACCACGCAGTGTCCATAGATCTTTTTCAGATACTCGGCTTCCTCGACCGTCACATGCAGCCCCACCGCCAGGTCATTCGTAAAGTGGTCTCCGCCAATCGGCAGCACCGCCGTATGCGCAATCGATCCCTCAAAAAAAACCGCCAGCTCAGTAGTACTCGAGCCGATGTCCGCCATACAAACGCCCAACTCGCGTTCGTCCGCACTCAGCACGGCCTCGGCCGCCGCGATCCCCTCAAACACAGTGTCCTGCACCTCGAGCCCCGCCCGGTTCGCGCAAGTAATCACGCTCTGCGCCACACCACCCGAGCAAGTCGAAAGATGCAGATTCACCTCCAGCTTGTTCCCCACCATCCCTACGGGATCATGGATCCCCGCCTGATCATCCAGAATGAACTCCTGCGGCAATAGGTGCAGCACCTCGCGGTCCGGAGGCAGCGCCACCGACCGCGCCCTGTCTACCGCCGCCCGCACCTCCTCACGCGTAATCTCCCTCATCCGGCTGCCCATGCTGATGCCACCTCGCGAATTGATCCCGCGCACATGAGTCCCACCAATCCCGACCACCGCCGTCTCAATCCCGACCTTCGCAACGCGCTCCGCCGTCAACGCCGCACGATTGATCGCCTCCGCCGCCGGCCCCAACTCGGCAATCAAGCCCTTCCGCATCCCGCGAGACGGTTCAATACCGTGTCCCCGATACCGCAACACACCGTCCTGCAGCTCCGCGACCAGCACGCAGCTCTTGGTACTGCCCGCGTCAAGCACGGTGATCAGGTTGTCTTGCCTCTGATTCATGGATGGACCACCTGTGGAGGATGATATTGCGTCGTGCTTGCCGGAGGCTTGGTCGCCGCCGGGTGGTGCTTCGCGGCCGCGACATGGGGCTTGGCCTTCGGTGCACTCTTCTTCGCTGGAACATCGAAAGCCACATCATTTTGCGCAACCACATGCGCCACAGGCTTCTTCGCCACAGGATGCGTCGCAACCACGGGCGGCGTCTTTGCCGCGACGTTGACGCTGGGCTTGACGCTGGGCTTTGCAATCGCATTGACACCAGATTTCACCACCGGCACTGCCGTATCACTCGAAGCGACTGGGACCGGCGACGCAACCGCATGCGAATCGACACCCAACGCATTGGAAGACGACGTCCCAGGAACACCCGTTCCAGGCGGCATCTGGAGCACCACCTGCCGCTCATACCGCATATCCACCGACGACAGCTTCGGGTAGAGCGTCCGCCACTCAGGCAAATGTTCCTTGAACCTTCGATACCGTTCCAAAAAATCGTCCTCACCAAAATGCACCAAGATCTCCGTCGAGTGGTCCGGAATCGACGCCTGCACGTCCTCGGGGTTCGAAAGATCGACCTCACTCAACTCCTGCGAAATCTTCTCACCCGATCCATCCAGTTCCGCCGTAAATCGCTCAAAGATCTTCATCCGCGCCGCCCGCGTCGACAGCGGTTCACCCGCCGAAATCCCCGTCACCACCGGAAACGAGTAGTGTTCATTGACCTTCGCATCCACCGGCATATCCAGCAACACGCCGTTCGCGTCTACCAGGCCGATATGGCCGCCCTGCCGCACAAACGCCACCGGCGTCCTCTCCGCAATCGACACCCGCATTCGGTTCGGCAGCAGCCGCATCACCGTCGCATGCGACACCCACGGCAGCCTCTCGAGCTCTCCTCGCCGCTGCTCCAGCGAAACCGTAAAGATGTTCCGCTCCACGTCCTCGCCAAAGATGCCCAGCAGCTGCGCCCGCGTCACATGAGCGTTTCCTTCGAACTCAATCGAAGAAGACGAAGGAATCACAAACCGTTCATCGTGCAACAAATAACTCTTCGCCATCACGAAGACCGCAGCACCCACACCAAGACAAAGCAGCAGCGCACAACCCGCAAATATCCGCCCCCACTTTGTCGTCGGCAATCCACGAAATCTGACCCGCACCCCGGCCTTCCGCCGCGCCACCGGCGCATCATCGTCCTCATACCAATCGTCCGCAAAATCGTCGCTCAGATCACGGCGCAGCTTTCTATTCGGCGCGGCCGACACCCGCCGTGGGCCGCCAGACCCCGAGGCAAACCTCTCCTCAGGCGCCTCTAGCACCGCTGTCCCGCGCTTCGATACCACGTCGCTTTGTCGCAAGCCTGAGCAAGGCCGCGAGAATCGCCATCCTGAGAATAACCCGCCCCGCACCTACACCCACCCAACTTCTTCCGAATGTACCCTTTCAGGAACTCACCCAACCTTCCCGTCCCGTTCCGTCTCCAAACTTCGTCATTTCGACCGGAACGCAGAGTAGTAGAAAAATCCGCTTCTCTACCACGCGCCGCCACCGTCCCGGAGCCTCACGTCATCTGTCTCTAAATCCGCGTCATCGGTGTAAATCCGTGTTAAGCCTTCTCCCCCAGACCCTCCAGCAACAACGCCCCCGCCTGCGACACACTCCCTGCACCCAGCGTCAAAATCACGTCCCCCGCCTTCGCTCCGTTCACCAGCACCTTCACTGCCTCCACTGCCGAAGCCGCATACTCCACCACGCACCCACTTACCCCGCGCATCGCCTTTACCAGCGCCAGCGCATTCACGCCCTCAATCGGCCCCTCACTCGCAGCATAAATATCAAGCACTTCCACCGTGTCCGCGTCCTTGAACGCCCCCGCAAACTCCGTCATCAAGTCCCGGGTCCGTGTAAACCGATGCGGCTGAAACAACACATGCACCCGCCCATACCCACACTCCCGCGCCGCCCGCAGCGTAGCCACAATCTCCGTGGGATGGTGCCCATAATCATCCACCACCGTCACCCCCCGCACCACACCCTTCACCTGAAAGCGCCGGTCCACTCCCCGAAAGCTCTCCAACCCCACCGCAATCTGGTCCGGAGCCACACCCAACTGCACCCCGACCGCCACCGCCGCCGTAGCATTCAAAACATTGTGCCGCCCCGGAACATGCAGGCGAAACATTCCCAGCACCAGCCCCTTATAGTTCACCTCAAAGCAAGAGTTGCAATCCTCCTCCTTCGGCAGCATCTCCAGCCGAAAGTCCGCGTCCGCACTCTCACCATACGTATAGACCCGACGCCTCACCCGCGGCAGCACCGCCCGCAGCAGCGCATTATCGACACAAGCCGTAGTCGCCCCATAAAACGGCAGCCGGTCCATAAACTCTACAAACGCCCCCTCCACGTCCTCCATATCGCGATAGCAATCCATATGCTCGCGATCAAGGTTCGTCACCACCGCCAACACCGGCGACAACTTCAAGAAACTCCGGTCACTCTCGTCCGCCTCCGCCACCAGATACTGCGAACTCCCCAACCGCGCATTCGATCCCAGCGCGTTCACCCTCCCGCCAACCACGACAGTAGGATCCAACCCTCCCCCAGCCAACACCGCAGCCACCATAGAAGTCGTCGTCGTCTTCCCATGCATCCCCGCCACCGCGATCCCATACTTCAGCCGCATCAACTCCGCTAACATTTCCGCCCGCTGAATCACCGGAATCTTCCGCTCCCTCGCCTCCATCACCTCGGGATTGTTCTTCGCCACCGCCGAGCTGGTCACCACCACGTCGCTCGCCGCTGCATTGCTCGCAGCGTGCCCTTCAAAGATCCGCGCCCCCATCCCCAGCAACCGTCCGTCACCGCCGACCGCTTCAGAGTCCGAGCCCGACACCGAATACCCCATCGTCAGCAGGATCTCCGCGATCCCGCTCATCCCAATCCCACCGATCCCGATGAAATGGATCCGCTGCGATGGAGCAAACAAAAAGTGTCCAGGCACAAACATACTGACGACTCTCACTTTCAAAAATCCGATTCGAAATCTCTCTAGAGCCAACGGGGCAAACGCATCTGGCCGCACCAATCGCGCCCGCGCACTAATCTCTCACTTTATCAGCGTCATCTCTTCGCGACTCGCACGCTGTGATATATAAAATCCATGCCCACCAACCTTGCCCGCTCCGCCGCTCTCTGCGCCGCTGCGCTCCTCACCACCTCCGCGTGCCCACGCCCAGCAAGCGACAACCTCCCAACCCCAGACCCTCCTCGCCACTCCCACCACCGTCGCCTGGGGCTACTATTCGGCGCAAGCCAAACCCGTCCTCACCGTCCACTCCGGCGACACCGTCAAAATCCAGACTCTCTCCACCTGCGGCGCACCCGAGCGCCTTAAGTCCCTCGGCATCGCTGAAGCCGACGTCCCGCCCTACGTCGCCGACATCTACACCAAGGTCCCCGCCAGCGAAAAAGGCCCCGGCGGACACATCCTCACCGGCCCCGTAGCCATCTCAGAAGCCGAACCCGGCGACGTCCTTGAGGTCCGCATCCAGAAGATCGACATCGACGTCCCCTGGGCCTGCAACTCCTTCGGCGCTGGCCGCGGCTTTCTCCCCAACGACTTCCCCTACAGCAAATCTCGCGTCGTTCCCCTCGATCGCGACAAAATGATCGGCCACTTCGCTCCCGGCATAGAAATTCCCCTGCATCCGTTCTTCGGCAGCATGGGCATCGCGCCCGCCTCGCCCGGCAAATACAACTCAGCACCACCTTGGATGCATGGCGGCAACATGGACAACAAGGAACTAGTCGCCGGAACCGTCCTCTACCTCCCGGTCAACTCCAAAGGCGCCAACTTCGAAGTCGGTGACGGCCACGCCGGTCAGGGCAACGGTGAAGTCGACATCACCGCCCTCGAAACCCAGCTCACCGGCACCTTCCAGTTCATCGTCCATAAGGCCTCGTCTGTCGACAGCGCCCAGCGCCTGCTCTGGCCCCGCGCCGAAACCCCCACCCAGTACATCGCCATGGGCTTCGACGAAGACCTCAAGACCGCCACCGAAATGGCCGTCCGCAACATGATCACCTTCCTCTCCGAGCAGGACCCCGACCACCCCCACATCTCCCGCGACGATGCCTACGCCCTCATCTCCGTCGCCTGCGACGTAGACATCACCCAACTCGTTGATACCAAGAGCGGTGTCCACGTCATGTGCCCCAAAGCCCTCTTCACCCAACGAGCGGCCTCTCACTAGCAACCTGTTCAGAAAGAAGGCCCTTGCATTCCTGCAACAAATGCCGCAAATTCGTGTCTAATCAACTGAGCACTTGACCGAGGCGAACCTGCCCGGCTGGAACTCATCCTTGCTCGCCGCGAAGTCCGGACGAACGACGCACTCCCCGGACAAACGAAGGCCGAGCAGGCAGGTAAAGCCATGACGTCCACTCGTGTGTTCAGAAATTCGCTCGCAACCGCAACGCTGGCGGCAGCGCTCGCCGTCGTCCCAATCGCCGCCCTGGCGCAGGACTCCGCTCCCCCGCCTCCCGACCAGTACGGCAATCAATATGGCCCGCAGGCCGGAATGCAGCAGGACGCAGCCATGCAGTATGGCGCGCCTCAGGGCATACAGCAGGCGCCTCCAGCAATCCCCGACTACGAACAACCCCCCGCTCCCGGCGACGGCTATATATGGACGCCCGGCTACTGGGCATGGACAGGTGACGGCTACGAGTGGATCCAGGGCGCATGGGTCGCGGCTCCCTACACCGGCGCTCTCTGGACACCCGGCTACTGGGGCTACGGCTACGGAGGCTACTTCTGGAACGTCGGCTACTGGGGCCCGTATGTCGGCTACTATGGCGGAATCAACTACGGCTTCGGCTACTTCGGCATCGGCTTCTACGGCGGATACTGGGGCGGCGGCCACTTCTGGTACAACCACGCATACTGCAACTACCATGGCGGATACGCCTATAGCCGCTCCTACAACGGCTACTCCGGACACCCCGGCGGTGCAAGCTTCGTTCACAGCACCGCAATAGCCGCCAATCGTGGAGCGGGCTCAACGGCCTATCGCGGTTCAGCCGTCAACGGCCACACCGCGAGCTATGCTCAAGGCGCGGGCCGATCCAACTACACCAGCTCGGCCTACAGCGGCGCCCGCTCCTACAATGGAGCCAGCAACTACAACAGCGCCGCACGCAGCTACACCCCCGGCCAAAACTACAGCAGCGCCGCACGCAGCTACACCCCCAGCCAAAACTACAGCAGCGCCGCACGCAGCTACGCCCCCAGCCAGAGCTACAGCGGCGCAGCACGCAGCTACGCCCCCAGCCAAAGCTACAGCAGCGCCGCACGCAGCTACTCTGCACCCTCGGCCGGCAACTACGGCGGCGGTTATCATGGCGCCAGCATGAGCGGTGGCGGCGGTGGCGGCTTCCACGGCGGTGGCGGCAGTGGTGGCGGACACGGCGGCGGTCATCGCTAACGATTAGCTTTCAAACTCAAGGGGCTGAGAGAACCACTCTCAGCCCCTTTTTTCGCAATGTTCATTTTTTTCAATGTTCAATTGCACAACGATCATTGAACCAGCCAACGTTGTTCTCCACTTCGTTCACCATCGAACAAAATCGTCATTTCGACCGAAGCAGTTCGCGCACTTGCGAGCTGCGCAGTGGAGAAACCCGCTTCTCCCACCTCGACTATCTCCTTGCCACCGCCCCGCCTTGACTCTTCTCCACGATCCACCAATCTCCAAGCCACCCATCCGTCGCGCACCCTGCGGCAGGAGCCACGCGCGGACTCCAACAGCGATGAGCGGTAAGTTGTAAGTTACTAATTCTATTGCCGTTGCTACAGTCATTTTTTTTATTTCCCAGTTTCCGCCCAAAAATCGCATGTCAAGCCCCAAAACAATCTAACCCTTTACAAAACAACAACATCCGCGTGGCATTTTAGTTAAGCTCCAACCGCTATACTGAATATATAGATCAGAAAAACAAGCGAGCCCCGGCCAACAACCGGGGCTAACTCATTTAGATAGAATATTTTGGACGTAACCCTTTTGTTATGAATATTTTGCAGGTCGTATCATCTCGTAAACCTATGAAAATAGGAGAATTACGCGCGGGCAATGGGGGGGTACCCCCAAGCCCCGCCACCATATCTCCGATCTTTTGCAGCGCTCCGGGCTTTCCCATCGCCCTGGCCGCCAAGCCCATGGTTCGCAGCCGCTCGCCGTCAGTCAGCAATCCGGCCAGCCGGTCCAAAAGCACCTCCGGGGTCAGCTCTACCTGTAGCAACATCTCAGCAGCTCCGCCCCGAACCACCAACTCCGCATTCTTACGCTGATGGTCGTCCGCAGCCGTGGGCAGCGGCACAAGCAACGAGGGCTTTCCCGCAGCCGCCAGCTCCGCAACCGTACTCCCGGCCCGGGCCAGCACAAGATCGGCCGCGGCATACTCCTTCGCCATATCAGGAAGGAATGCGTCAACCACAACTCTGGCCTCGTCCACCCGGGCGTTCCTGTAAGCCTCTCGCGTAGCGGCCAGGGCCCTCTCGCCGGTCTGATGCACGATCGTCAACCCCGGCACTCGCTCCAGCAGCCTCGCCGCAATTCCCGGCAGCGTCTCGTTGAAGATCTTCGCTCCGTTGCTTCCCGCTGTAATCAGCAGTCGACGCGCCGGTCCCAGCAGTCTGTCGGGCACAGCGAAGATCTCGTCTCGTACAGGCACACCAGTGGCCGTAGCGTTGCGAAAATACTTCTTCGTCTCAGGAAAGTTGACCGCAGCAGCGCTCACATACTTGCCTACCAGCCGGTTAGCCATTCCCGGCACGGCATTCGGCTCATACGCCAACGTCGGCACGCGCAACAAAATGGCGGCGACCATCGCCAGGTCCCGAAGCATAGCCTCCAACGCCAACTACCACGTCCGGCTTGAAGCTCCGCACCAAACCAATGCATCGCAGCACGCCGAGCGGAACATCCAGCATCGTCCGCACCCGCGTCGCCACGCTCACATTCTTCAACTGTCCGGCAGCGCACAAGCTCCAGCGGAAACCCAGCCTCCGGCACCAGCTTCGTCTCCAGCCCCCGCGCCGTCCCCACAAACCGCACCTCAGCTCCATGCGAATCCCGCAGCTCCCGCGCAATCGCCAGCGCAGGAATGACATGCCCCCCGGTTCCCCCACCCGCAATCAGGACCCTCATCGTCGTTTGGCTTTCTACTCCCTGTTCCCTACACCCTACTCCCTGCAACTCAATCGATCTCGCGCGTAATATTCAGCAGCACACCCATGCCGGCCAGCGTAATAAAGATCGAAGTCCCGCCCGAAGAAATAAACGGCAGCGGAATCCCCTTCGTCGGCAGCAGCGCCAGCACCACGCTCATATTGAAGAACGCCTGGATCAGGATCGCAGTCGTCAGTCCAAACGCAAGAAACCGAGCAAACGGATCAGTCGACAAAAACGCCGCCCGCAGCCCGCGATAGCCCAGCGCCACAAACAACCCAACCACCAGCAGCGCCCCAATCAACCCCAGCTCTTCACAAATATTGGCGAAGATAAAGTCCGTCTGTACCTCCGGCAGATAGAACAGCTTCTGCCGCCCCTCCATCAAACCCAGACCGCGAATTCCGCCGGTTCCGACAGCGATCAGCGACTGCAGAATGTGAAAACCTGTCCCTCGCGGATCGGCCTCTGGATTCAGAAACGCCAGCATCCGGTCGTGCCTGAACTTCACATGAAAGAGCATGTAGTACATCACCGGAGAAGCCAGCGCCGCACCAATCGCAAAGTACCGCTTTCGCGCCCCCGCCAGATACAGCATCAACGCAGTCACCGCCATGCACACCAGGCCCGTACCCAGGTCCGGCTCCTTCAAGATCAGCGCCGTAAACGTAAGAGGCACAGCGACCGCCCGCAGAATCGTCCCCTTAACGTCGTCCATCAGATGGATTCGCGTCTGCAGAAAGTAAGCCAGAAATAGCACCAACACAGGCTTTGCCAGCTCCGACGGCTGCAGCGTCACACCCGCAACGCGTATCCAACGATGCGCGCCATTCATTCCGCTCATCGCAAACACGCCGATCAGCATCAGCGCCGTCACCGCGACCGCCGGAAACACCACCCTGGGGTTGTTGTAGTTGCGATAGTCCACCCGCATCAAACCGACCATCGCAAGCAGGCCAAGCACCGCCCACAGTGCCTGCCTCATGACGTAAGAATACGGAGACCCAAGACTAGCCTGCGCCATCACAGCCGAGGCCGAAAACACCGTCACCAGCCCAAACAGCACCAGCAGCAGCACAACTCCGAAGAGCCACTTGTCCACCCCAACTCTCTTCGCCATGCCATCACTTCCCCTGCCGTGTGCTTAATGCTCTGTGCCTAATCAAGTTCACTCACCGACTGCCGAAACACCCGGCCCCGGTGCTCATAATTTTCAAACTGGTCGAAGCTCGAACACGCCGGTGACAACAGCACCACGTCGCCCGGTAACGCGGCCTTCGCCGCCTTGGCAACGGCCGTCTCGATCGTCTGCGCTGAAACCATCTTCACGACTCCGTGCAATTGACGCTCAATCTTTTCTGCGGCCGAACCAACGGTATAAACAACCTTCACCCGTTTCTTCACCATGTCGGCCATCACTCTATAGTCCGAGTCCTTGTCCTTCCCGCCAAGAATCAGGTGAATTCCTCCCGGGAACGAAGCCACCGCCTTCATCGCCGCGTCCACATTGGTCGCCTTCGAGTCGTTGTAATACTCGACATCATTGAACTTCCTCACCAACTCCAGCCGATGTTCCACCGCCCGGAACCCAGCCACCGAGGCCCGAACGCTCTCCGCCGCGACCTTCGCCAGCCGCGCCGCACAAACCGCAGCCAAAACGTTCTCGACGTTATGCGCGCCCTTCAAATGGATCTCGGAAACCGGCATCACCGGCTCCGTCACTCCGCCCTCCTTCTCCACCCACACAATCACGCCATCGCGTACAAACGCACCGCGCCGAACTGCCTTGGTCGCACTGAACCAGAACACCTCGCTCTTCGCCCGCGCAGCACACATCTGGGTCACGCGATCGTCCGCATTCAACACCAGGAAGTCGCTCGCGTTCTGCCTCGCGAAGATCCGCTCCTTCGCCGCTACATAGCTCTCAAAGCTCCCATGTCGGTCCAGATGGTCCGGCGTAATGTTCAGGACCACCGCGATCCACGGATGAAACTCCTCCACCGTCTCTAACTGGAAGCTCGACACCTCCAGCACACTCACCGTCTTCGGCGTACTCTTCGCCACCAGGTCAATCACCGGCAACCCGATGTTCCCACCCACCAACGTCGGGCACGCCAGCGTCCGCGAAGATCTTCCCGACCAGCGTCGTAGTCGTCGTCTTCCCATTCGACCCGGTAATCGCCACCACCTGCCCCTGCAGATACCGGCTCGCCAGCTCCAGCTCCCCAATCACCGGCAGTCCAAACGCGATCACCTGCTTCACCTCAGGCGTATCCATTGGCACACCCGGCGAGACCACGATCAAGTCCTGCCGCCGAAACGTCAGCAGCCCATGCCCGCCGGACTCGACCATGATCCCTGCTTCCAGCAACGCGGGGATCTCCTTCTCCAGCGCCACCGCGCTCCGCGTATCGCTCACCGTCACGCGTGCCCCCTGCGCACGCAGAAACATCGCCGCTGACAAGCCAGACTTACCCAACCCCACCACCAACACCCGCTTGTTCTTCAAATCCATCATGCATCCACAGTCTCACCGGAGCTTCAACGTAGTCAACGCAAACAGCGCAAACACCAGCGCCATAATCCAGAACCGTGTAATCACCTTCGACTCCGACCACCCCATCAACTCAAAGTGATGATGCAGCGGCGCCATCTTGAAAATCCGCTTCCCATTCCGCAACTTATAGCTCCCCACCTGCAGCATCACGCTCACCGCCTCAAGAATGAACACGCCGCCAATAAACGGCAGCAGTAACTCCTGCTTAATCACCACCGCCACCGTCCCAATCGCCCCACCCAGCGCCAGACTCCCCACATCTCCCATAAAGATCTCCGCAGGATGAGCGTTGTACCAAAGAAACCCAATGCTCGCCCCCACCATCGACCCGCAAAAGACGGTCAACTCGCTGACCATCGGCATCCGCTGGAGCTCTAAGTAATCCGAGAACACAACATGACCACTGACGTAAGTCAGCACTGTCAAAGCGCCCGCCGCGATGATGGTGCATCCGATCGCCAGCCCATCCAGCCCATCGGTCAGATTCACCGCATTGCTCGCCCCCGAGATCACAATCATCACAAAGACCACAAACGGCACAAACACCAGCCAGTGCATATGCGGAATATGCCCCATCCACTCCCAAACCAGGTCCGGCCGAAACCGCTTCGCAAACGGCACCATCAGACGAGTCGAATATCCCCCCCGCGTCTCCATCACCACAAGCGTCACGGCCACGGCCGCGCTCGCCACAAATTGCAACCCAAGCTTCGCCCGTGCCGTTAGCCCCTGGTTTCTCCTGTGCACCACCTTGATGTAGTCGTCCGCAAATCCAATCGACCCGAAAGCCAGCGTCGAAAGCATAACCAGCCACACGTACGGATTCGACAGATCCGACCACAGCAGCGTAGGCACCAGAATCGAAATACAGATCAGCACTCCGCCCATCGTCGGCGTTCCACTCTTCTTCTGGTGCGACTGCGGCCCCTCTTCGCGAATATACTGCCCAATCTGAAACTCACGCAGCTTCTCAATCACGTATGGCCCTATCAGCAGGCCAATCAGCAACGCCGTCAAGCTCGCAAACACCGTGCGAAACGTGAGATAGCGAAAGATACGAAACAGTCGGAAGTAGGGAAACAGCTTCTGATACAGCAGCCAATAGAGCAAAACATTCCACCTTTGCCCACAGAATATGCCGGTTTTGCGCTGTGAGTCAGGGTTATATTAACAGCCTCACCCTCGGAACTCCTGTACTTATCTCACCCGATGAACCAACAACATGAACCGGTGCGCCTCAGCTCCCGCGCTCTTTCACAGCCCGCTTTCCAGCGCAAAGCAAAGCGCATCGGCCGCCATGGCAAGCTCGAACGCGAGATGAGCATGGATGTCGGCGTCCTCCGCCTGCCGAAGAAGCTCGGTCGCGACCGGGAACAGATCTGTCCCGTTCCCTCGTTTTTCATTCGCAATCTTTTCCAACCGGCTGTCCGTCTCCACAATGACTTTTTGCAGCCATTCCGGCGTAGGCGGTACCACCTTTTGTCTGTGCTTATCTCTCGCCGCATACAGCCCTGCCAGCGAAAGATGCTCCGCCGCTCTCAATATTCCCAGCGCTCCCAAAATGAGCTTGTTCTCTGCGTCTTCCTTCACCGCCTGCTGGTACAGCTTCACCCCTCGCTCGAGCAGGCCCCTCAGGTCTTTGCCGGTACCTTTCTCCATCAGAGAAATCACCACCGAAGCTCGCTGCATATGATGAAAAGCCGTCATCAACCCATAGTCCGCGGCATAAACCACCCTAGGCCTGACTACTTGCGTCACCCTCTTCGCCTTATGCTTCTTGACGGCCTTTCGGATCGCATTGACCGCGCGCTTGGTTGGCCGGGTCATCGTTTTGGATTTAGTGATGGCACTGCCTTTACTCGATTTCACGTTCTTACGGCGTACGTTCCCTGTTGCCATGGTCAGACACCTCTCTGCAAAACATATTACTGAGGCCCCGCCGCAATAATTGTGAATACCTTCTCCAGCCGTACGCCCCGAGAGGCCTTTAACAACACTACGTCTCCAGCGCGCACGTTCGCAACCAGCCACTCTCCGGCCTCCTCTGGGCCAGTAACAAACAACCCCTCTACCCCGGCCCTCTCAGCTGCACCAACCAACGCCTCGGCCGCCCCGCGCACCCCCAGAACAAAGCCCACCCCACGCTCTGCCATTCGCGATCCACATGCAGCATGCAGCGCCGCCGCCTCCGGTCCAAGCTCCAGCATTTCGCCCGCGACAACAATATGCCGTTGCCCCCGGAATCGCCACCAGCGCATCCACCATCGCGTTCAGCGCCGCCGGATTTGAGTTATAGCAATCATTGATCAGAATCGCCCCTCGCCACTCCAGCACCTCGCCGCGCTTGTCTCCCGCCCGCATCTCGCCCACTGCCGCCGCACACTCGTCGAGCCCCATCCCGCTCCGCAGCCCCACCGCGATCGCCGCCAGCGCATTCGGAACGTTGTGCCTCCCCAGCATCTTCAGCTGCACACTCGCGCGTTCACCCTTCGCGTCAACGGTGAACACGACACCCTCGGCTCCCACCTCGGCCACATGGATCGGCCCGCACATCGGCCCCCTCGCGCGTCCCATAAAAGACCGCGCGCGCACCAAGCCCCCTCCCAAACGAAGCCACATACTCATCATCGAAGTTCAATACCGCCATCCCGTCCTTCGGCAGCGCTTCAATCAACTCATACTTGGCCCGCGCGATCCCCGCAATCCCATCGGGGAAAAACTCCAGATGCACCGGCGCAACGTTTGAAACCACGGCCCAATCCGGCTCCGCAATCTTCGCCAGCGCGGCGATCTCCCCCGAGTGGTTCATCCCCATCTCGATCACAGCGACCTCATGCTCCCGTTCCAGCTTCAGCAACTGCAACGGCAGCCCAAAAGCATTATTCAAGTTCCCCGCCGACTTCAGCACCTTGAACTTCGCCCCAAGCACCTGCGCCACCGCATCCTTAGTGGTAGTCTTCCCCGCCGACCCCGTCACTCCAATCACGCGCCCACCCCACTGACGTCGCACAGCGTGAGCAAGTTGCTGCAGCGCCCGCAGCACACAATCATCACAATCCGCTACCTGCAGCAATCGCTTTTCATCCACCTCTGCAGGCACCACCCACCGATGACTCACGACCGCAGCAACCGCCCCATTCGCAAGCGCATCCTGCACAAATTCATGCCCATCCAACCGTTCGCCGCGCACCGCAAAAAACAACTCCCCCGCGCCAATCGTGCGCGAGTCGATCCCATACCCCACCGCCTCCGCCAACGTATCGAACTCACCGTCCGCATGGATCCAATCCGCAACTTGCCCCAAAGTCAGCTTCACGCAATCTCCTTCAAAACTCCAGCAGCTACTGCTACATCATCAAACGGGACAGTTCCGTCCTTCAATATCTGTACTTTCTCGTGTCCTTTCCCGGCGATCAGAACGATGTCCCCAACTCTCGCCGAACGAATCGCCATCTCGATCGCTCTCGCGCGGTCTTCCTCGACAATGCAGGTCGTCCCCGTCTCCCGCACCCCCACTAGTGCCTCCCCAATAATCGCCATCGGCTCCTCACTCCGAGGATTATCGCTGGTCAGCACAACCAGATCACTCCCTTCACCCGCGGCACGGCCCATCCTCGGACGCTTCGTCCGGTCCCGATCACCCCCGCACCCAAATAGAGTAATCACCCTCCCACTCCGCTCGTTCACCAACTCGCGCGCGAGCAAAATCAGGTTCCGCAGAGCATCGTCCGTATGCGCATAATCCACCACCACCGTCACATCGACCGACGAAGGCACCAACTCAAACCGCCCCGGCACCTGGGCCCCAGCGGCCGCGCCTGCAACAGTCTTCTCCAGCGTCAACCCACGCGCCAGCGCACCACAAGAAGCAGCAAGCAGGTTGTACACATTCACCCGCCCCGTCAGCGGTGACCGTACCGCCGCGTCTCCGTCCGGTGTCTTAAACAAGAACCGAGTCTCTCGGGCCAATAGTGAGACATTCTCAGCTCGATACTCTCCGGTTCCCTGCTCCATTCCGTAAGTCATGATCTGAGGCCCCCGAACCTCGCGAACGAGACGGCTCCCATAAGAATCGTCCCCATTCACCACAGCTACCTGCGGCGGTGGCGCCCCCAACTCCTTCAAACAATCTCGTCTTCGCGGCAAAATATCGCTCCATCGTCCCGTGATAATCCAGATGGTCATGCGTCAGATTCGTGAATATCGCCACGTCTACCGGAAGTCCCCACACTCGCTCCTGCTCCAGCGCATGCGACGACATTTCCATCACCGCCTCGGTCGCCCCCACCTTCACTCCATCAGCAAAAACGCGTAGTGTATCGGACGCCTCCGGAGTCGTATGCGGCGAAACCCGCATCTCGTCCCCCACGTGTGTCTCAATCGTCCCGATCAGTACACACGTACGCCCAACGCTACGCAGCATCGCCTCCAGCAAAAACGCAGTCGTCGTCTTCCCATTCGTCCCAGTTACCGCACTCAGAGCCAGCCGTCGCTCAGGATGCCCCAGCACAGTCGCACTTACTTCCGCCAGCGCCCTTCGCCCACGCTCCACCAATGCCGCCGCAACATCAGCATGCTCCCGTCGCAGCTTTGTATACGCCTCACGTGAGTCGGTCACCACCGCCGCCGCACCCTGCGCCACCGCCGCTTCTATAAATCTGTTTCCGTCCGTCGCCTCACCACGCATCGCAACGAACACCTTCCGCCGCCCCACACGCCGCGAGTCATACTCAACGCCATCGACCTCTACCGAGGGGCCCCCACATTCGATCGCACTAAGCCCCGCGCACACCGTCTCCCAATTCATATAAGTGTGATGCTAGCTGAGACAGTGCTCCCGTTGCAGAAGAGGCCTCTATCGAGTAAACCGCACGACGATCTCAGTCCCCGCCGGCACCATCGTCCCCGCCACCGGCACCTGCTCACGGGCCAACCCGCTCCCGACGGCCTGCACCCGCAACCCCATCGAGTCCGCCCGCTCCACCACATTCCGCAGAGCCGCGCCCTCAAACGAAGGCACCGGCACCTGAAGCCCAGCATTCACAACAACCGCACCCTTCTCCTTCACCTGCCCCGCAGGTGTCGGCTTTGGCAGCGACGCATGCTCAGACGTATCGTCGGCATCTGCAATCACCGAGTTGGTCCCGCCACTCGCGTGGAAATCAGCCACGACCTTCGCCGGCAGAAGGTCCTGCGTCCCCTGTGCCGTTACCACGTTTTTGGGAGCCACAGATGAACCCGCAGAATTTGCCGACGTCCGCAGCGGATCGTCCGCGGGCAGGCTATTCACATCATCGAACATCGCAGTCAGGTCCGCGGTGCTCTCAGAGGGAGCATCGTCCGCGGTCTCCCTCTGCGCGACCATAGTCTCTTTCTTCGTCTTCAGCGGCTGATCATGCGGCACCCCAAGGTACTCCAGCACCTGCTGCGCCACATTGGCGAACACCGGCGCGCTCACGGCACCTCCATACTTGCTCGCACCCACCGTCGGCGTGTCGATCACCACCGTCACCGAGATCGCCGGGCTGCTCACCGGCGCAAATCCCGCAAAGCTCGCCACCAGCTTTGTATGAGAGTACGTATGCGTCACCAGATCCACTTTGTTCGCTGTTCCCGTCTTCCCGGCCGAGCTGTACCCGTTCAGCGCGGCCTCCTTACCCGTCCCCTCTACCACGATGCCCTGCATCATCATCCGCATCTTGGCCGAGGTCATCTCCGAAATTACGCGGTGCGCCCCATCCGGCAGCGTAGCGGGCAACTGGTTCGAAGGCCGGAACGCCGCCGGCTTTAGCCTGGCGTCCCCCTTCATCTCGTCCGTCGACTGCAACAGCACATGCGGCGGCATATACACTCCGCCATTCGCAATTGTGCTCACCATCGTTACAAGCTGCACCGGAGTCACTGCGACCTCCTGGCCGATCGCCATCGACAGGATGCTGGTCGCGCCCCACTTCTTTGGACTGCGCAACAGCCCGCGGGTCTCGCTCGGCAGTTCGATCCCCGACCGGTCACCGAAGCCAAAGCCCCGCATGTAGTCGTAGAACTTCTGGTTCCCGACCTTCAACGCCATCTTCGCCGCGCCCACATCGCTTGAGTGCTCCAGCGCATACTGCACCGTCACCCGTCCGAAGTGGTCGCTCTTGTCGTCATGCAGCGTACGGCCATACATCGTCATCGCGCCGTTCTGGCAATCCACAATATCGTCCGGCCGCACCCCGGCAGAGTCCAACGCCGCCGAATACGCCACCAACTTAAACGTCGACCCGGGCTCATAGACATCGCTCACAGCCAGGTTCGTCAACACGCTGGCATCCATATGTTTCGAATCGTTGGGATTGAATCGCGGCGATACCGCCAGCGCAAGAATCTGCCCGGTATGCGGGTCCTGCACCACAACCGTCCCGTGCAGCGCCTTCACCCTGTCCATCTGCGCATCCAGCGCCCGCTCTGCCATGTACTGGATGTTCGCGTCGATCGACAGCACCAGGTTCTCACCCGGCATCGGCTGGCTCTCTTCGCTGCCCAGCACATGTCGCTTTGCATCGACCGCCGTCGACATGTGTCCAGGCTCCCCATGCATCTCCTCGTCGAACTTCTGTTCCAGTCCGCCCAATCCTGAATCGTCCATCCCGACATATCCCAGCACCTGCGCCGCCAGGTCACTATTCGGATAAAATCGCTTGAACTCCTTCTGAAAATAAACGCCCTTTAAATTAAGCTCACGCACTCGCTGCGCCGTACCCGGGTCGAGCCGTCGAGCGACCCATGCAAAGTTCTTCGACGCATTGAACCGCGCCAGCATCTGCTGCTGCGAAGTAAAGTTGTCCTGCGGATCGGCATGCACGATCTCGGCCAGTATCTCCGCGGCACTCGCACGATTGTCCCCAAGCTCCGACGGCACCGCAAAGACGCTGTCTGCCTGCACCGTCACCGCCAGCTCGCGCAGGTTGCGGTCATACATCATTCCGCGCCGTGGGGCCACCTCAAAGGTCCTCTGCTGCTGCTGCGCCGCGCGCTTAACGAAGTCCGCGTGCCGCACCACCTGCAACCACCCCAATCGCGCCGCGATCGCCCCCGTCCACGCACAAAAAAACAGCGCCACATAAGCAAACCGGATCCTCCGTATCGGAGCGGTCAACGTCTGCCGTGGCGCCTTATCCATTCCATCCCTGCTTCATCGTCTAACTGTGTGGTGCTGCTACTGGACCATCTGCGTTCCCGGGACATTTGCCTGCGCCAGCACAGCAGCATTCGGATCTCCACCCTCCGGCCGCACCACCTGCCCAGGCTGAGGTTCATTCAATCCAAGTTGTCTGGCCACTCTGTCAATCCGTCCGGGATCAGTCAGCTGCGCCTCCGATAAACGAAGCTGCCGGTTCTCCTCCTGCAGCTGCTCCACTTGTATCTTCTGCGCCTCAACGTGATATCCAATCTCGATCGCCGAAAAGTGCTGCCACACATACACCATCACCAGCACGAACAGCACACTCATCACCGCGCTGAACGTGCGCATCTCGCGCCGCCGCTCCGGATCGTCCGCCTTAACAATGCGGCTGTTGTCGATGTGCTTGGTGAAAAAGACCTCAGGTGTCGGTCCGCGTCGCGCGCGCCGTTGCGTCTCAAACAGTTCACGGTTGCGCGCTGTCAGCGACTCGGCGCGACCCTGCGTTCGTCCCCGCGACCCCATCATCTCTAACTGTTGTCCTGCCATCGCCGAAGCTGCCATAGCGCACCTCACTTGCCTTTTCCTACCCAGGGAATCGACCTGGGCGAATCCTCGTGCCACTCTCCAAAAGTACGAACCGGGCCGGGATCGCTATTGGAGGTGGGATTGGTATTGCAGAGTTGTCTTTCGCCTGAAAGAAGGTGGGACAACCCCGGCCCGATCACTTTGCTGTCACATATCTCTCAACCACTCGGCGAAATATGTGACTAAATCCAGTACAAATATTCTTACGGTTAACCGACACGCCGTTGTGGCGTCGCTCACTATTCCCTATTCCCTATTCCCTGCTTCTCGGCCGCCCGCATCTTTGCACTTCGCGATCGCGGATTACGCATCTGCTCCTGCTCCTCAGCCACAACCGGCTTCTTCGTCAGGCAACCTTCAAAATTTTGGCTTGCCCAGCCTCACGAAAGGCGTCTTTCACCAGCCGGTCTTCTAAAGAGTGGAAGCTGATCAACACCAGCCTTCCTCCCGGCTTCAACAGAGACCCCGCGCTCTTCAGCAGCGATTGGATCTCTCCCAACTCGTTATTCACTCGAATCCGAAGCGCCTGAAAGGTCCGTTGTCGCCGGATGGATCTTGTCGCCTTTCATTGATGGGGCCGCGGCCGATACGATCTGGGCCAACTCCGCTGTCGATCGTATCGGCCGGGCCCTAACAATGGCTCTGGCGATTCTCCGCGACCTCCTTTCCTCTCCGAATTCGTAAATCAGGTCGGCGAGTTCGTTTTCGTCTTCCTGATTTACCACTTGCTCGGCCGTCTCTCCACTGCGCGTATCCATCCGCATATCTAGTGGACCTTCTTGCCGAAAACTAAATCCTCTGTGCGCCTCGTCCAGCTGCAGGCTGCTAACGCCAAAATCAGCAAGCAAACCATCCAGGCTTCCCGGCTCGATCAAACTCGAGGCCTCGGAGAATGCCTTGGCGATATATGCCACCTCCGGCATCTCGCTGCCCAGCTCGGCCCTTACCTCTTCCAACCTGGCCTTGCCGCCTTCTATCGCCTCCGGGTCGCGGTCAAAGCAGATCAACTTGCCTCCGCCGCCAAGCCTCTTCGCAATCTCCGAAGAGTGCCCTGCAAACCCCAGCGTCGCATCACAAATCACGCCGCCCGGCCGCACATTCAAATACTCCAGAACTTCCTCTAAAAGAACCGGCACATGTCGCGGACTCTTCATCTCACCGCCTCTGCGCTGCCCCTGGGGGCCTCCTGCCACTACGAACCAGAAACCTTCGTCTTCTCTGCGAACGCCATCAGATCGGCGTCCGTCAACTCCACTGCGCCACTCGCCTTCTTCATCTCTGCGTCGAACAGCTCCGCATTCACAACCTCTAACAATGTCTGCGACCCAAGAACGTTCACCTCTCCGGTCACCTTTGCCAACTCTCGCAGGTTCTGCGGAATCAGCAACCGGCCCTGCGCGTCCATCTCTGCCATCTGTCCGTAGAAGTTCGTCACGTCCTGAAACTTCTTCCGGGCCAGGGTCCATCGGAGACATCTTTGCCAGAGACGCTTCAATCTGCTCCCACTCCTTCAACGGGTAGACCTGCGCCCGCTTTCCATCCATGCTCGTTATGTAGAACTGGGGCCCGTACATCTCATCCACCCGCCGCTTGAACTCGGCAGGAAGTTTCAGCCTGCCCTTTTCATCAACGCGTGTTGGGTGATTTCCCCGAAACATGTCGTCCTCGATACCTGTCCGAACCAACCTTGGTTCAAAACCATCCGGCGCGTCGTAGAATCTGGCTATAAAGAGTTCGTTTGGCCCACTAAACTCCAAAATCTTCTACTTCGCTCCACAAGCATCGCCGAGAGACCCAACCCTGTAAAGGGTTATTTCGTGCCAAACTCTGGAATTCCCATATTGAATTGTGGAAAACTCACCTGCTTGCGGAATCTAGGGAGGTACCCACAAGATGTTGTGTTAGCTCTCGTGGTTCATACCTGGATCGTCACTTGCGACTTCCGAATCCATCTGCTAAAGCGAAATAAAGGCGAAAATTGCCGGCCGACCTAAGCCTTCTTTCGCCGCAGCAGCCATATCAGATAGCCCAACACAGCAAGATTGATCAGCAGCAGACTCACCCGAAACCAGTCAGGACGCCGCGCCAACTCATACAGCTCCCACGGCAAAAACGAGATCGTCAGAACCAGCGTCAAGTACTCCGCCCACACCTTTTCCAGCAGCAGCCCGACCCCTTCCGTCAGCGCCAGGGCAGAGTAAGCAAACGTTGCCACGCTGATCTCTCGCAGCCGATGGGCATCGATCAGGTCCACCTTGTCCAGCAGCAACGAAACAAATCGGCTCTCCGGGTCGAACTTGAACCTCACGGCCAGCCGCATGACCTCGTCTTCAAGGTCTTTATGCAGCAGATGGATCGCACCCACACCAATACAGAAGAAAAAAATTGCCTTCGCCAGTTTGAATAACCCAATCAGCAACAGGCCACGATCATGCGAGCCGCCGGAGTGTTCTCCGTCCTTCTCCGCCTGCATCAATTCGTGACTGCTGTTCGATTCGTTTGGCATTGGCTCTGACTTTCAGTTGACGGTGGCCCGATGGAATTGTCAACGCCCCGACCGTAGCAGCTCATCTTCACAGCATCAACAATCCCTCTACCGGTTTGTGTTCGTACGACTATGAGCGTGCAGCGGCCCTTTAGCGGAACAAATTTCAACGCTCTCGTACGAAATGGAGCAATCCAGTCTGTGCAAGGCGACGTAGTTGCTTATGAGTCCCCTGAAGGCAGGGACGAGCTTTCAGAAATCAAGAACGATAAAGGAAAACGACAATGAAGAAGACTTTTCTCGCCACGCTGGCTGTAACCGCTCTCGCCATCACCTCTCTCAGCGCTCACGCACAGAAGGACCCAGCCGTCGGCGGCGCCACCATGTACCCCACCAAGACCATCGTCGAGAATGCAGCCAACTCGCCGATCCACAAGACCCTCGTCACGGCCGTCAAGGCCGCTGGCCTGGTCGACACCCTCAACGGCCCCGGACCGTTCACCGTCTTCGCCCCTACCGATGACGCCTTCGCTAAGCTCCCGGCCGGCACCGTCGAGATGCTCATCAAGCCCGAGAACAAAGACACGCTTGTGAAGCTGCCTCACCTACCACGTCGTCGCCGGCAAGGTCAGTGCCAAACAGCTCGAAGGCATGATCAAGAAGGGCGGCGGCAAGGCCACTCTCAAGACCGTCCAGGGTGAGGATCTCATCGCTACCAGATCCGGTGGCAAGATCATGCTGACAGACGCCAAGGGTGGCATGGCCACCGTCATCACGGCCGACGTCTTCCAATCGAACGGCGTCATACACGTCATCGACACCGTCCTGATGCCCAACTAAGCGTTCCACCGCTCACCAAGCCTGAGGTGCCTCGTCAAGAGGCGCCTTTTTTTACACCTCAGATTTGCGTAACCCTACGAGTCCCAGTTCTTACCGGCCATGTCGGTCGCATCAACCGATTTCGTTAGGATTCTCATCCCCAATACGCTATAACCCTCCCATCCCACATGCGGCACACTTTTCACTCTGAGCAATGGCTTCCCTACCCCGTCGAGCTTGTCTTCGACTTCCTCGCCAACCCTGAAAATCTGCCTTCCCTGATGCCTCCATGGCAGAAGGCCCGCATCGAAGATGCCACCTTCGCTCCGCCCCCGCCCCGCCGCTCCACAGACCCGCCCCACAGAGGCATCGCCGCCGGTGTGGGAACTCGCATGACCCTCACCTTCAGACCCGTCCCCTTCTCTCCCTTCCGTGTCCCCTGGGAAGCGGAGATCACCGACTTCATTTGGAACCATCGCTTCTGCGACCGCCAGGTGCGTGGCCCCTTCCCTTACTGGAGCCACTGCCACAGAGTTCGATCGGAGCATCGAGCCGACGGCCCAGGGACCATCCTCAGCGACGACATCGAGTACGAGATGCCCTTCGGCAGATTCGGAGAACTGGCCCAACACCTCCTCCTCACTCGTCAACTCCGAAACTCCTTCGCCTACCGCCATGCGAGCGCCAGCGACCTCCTGTCCCGCATCTCAGCCCGTAATTAATTCGGCTCTCTGCCCAAGAGAACGGGCCGCATCAGCGGCCCGTTCTCTCTCTTCATCCCTCACCCTAGTGCTTCGACAAAACATCGGTCCATCATTTTGCTCAGATGCGGCCTCGCCTTCTCCAGCGCTGCCTCTGCCGTCAGCCCATACCGCTGTCGCAGCGACTCCACCTTGCCGTGCTCGATAAACGCGTCCGGCCAGCCGACCCGCACCACCGGCACCTGCAACTCCAGCTCGTTCAGCGTCTCCATCACCGCCGACCCAAACCCGCCTGCCAGCACATGGTCTTCGAGCGTCACCACCAGCCCGCATCGGCCGCCGAACTCAGCCACGCACTCGCGATCGACCGGCTTCGCAAACCGCGGATTGATCACTGCCGCTGAAAATCCCTCCAGCCTCATCATCTCCGCCAGCCGCTCCGCCTCCGGAAGCATCGCTCCCAGTCCAAAGATCGCAACGTCCGCTCCATTCTGAATCACCTCGGCTTTGCCAATCTCCAGCGCAACCGGCTGATTCTTCACCGCGGTTCCCGGCCCAGTCCCGCGCGGATACCGGATCGCACTCGGCCCCTCATGCAGCATCGCCGTATACATCATGTCCGCAAGTTCGTCCTCGTCCTTCGGCACCATGTGGACCAGGTTCGGCACACTCCGCAGATAGCTGATGTCGAAGAGCCCATGGTGCGTGGGCCCATCGTCTCCGCTCAACCCGCCGCGGTCCATGCAAAACACCACTGGCAGGTTCTGCAAGCAGACATCATGTACAACCTGATCGAACGCCCGCTGCAAAAACGTCGAATAGATCGCGCAAAAAGGTTTGTACCCCTTCGTCGCCATGCCAGCGGCAAAGATCACCGCATGCTCCTCTGCGATCCCCACATCAAAGTACCGCTTAGGATGGTGCGGGCGGAACAAATCGAGGGCCGTCCCATTCGGCATCGCAGCAGTAATCGCGACCACTTTGTCGTTCCCGTCCGCCAGCTTCGTCAGCGACTCGGCGAAGATCTCCGAGTAAGTCTTTTGCCCCGCAGACTTCGTCTCACCCGTCTCAGCGTCATACGGCCCCAGCCCATGAAACTTCTTCTGCTTCTCCATCGCCGGCTGAAAGCCTTTGCCTTTTTGGGTAATCGCATGCAACACGACAGGTCGGTTCTGGGTCTTCAAAAATTTAAACGTCTCAATCAGCAGCGGCAGATTATGTCCATCGATCGGCCCAAAGTAGTTCAGCCCAAACTCCTCAAACAGCATGCCCGGCCCGATCAACCCCTTCGCCGCCTCTTCTGCCTTGCGCGCGACATGCGCAACCGTCTTGCCGCCAAAACGCTCCAGCAACTCCGCGGCCTTGCCATGCAGGCTCGATATCGTAGGGTTCGTCACGATCTTGTGGAAGTACTCCGCAATTGCGCCGACATTTTTATCGATCGACCAGGCATTGTCGTTCAACACTACGATCAGGCGTCTCGTCTGCGCCCCAATATTGTTCAGCGCCTCAAACGAAATCCCATTCGTAAACGCAGCGTCTCCAGCCAGCGCGACAATATGTTCTTTCCCACCCGACATGTCACGCGCCACGGCCATCCCCAGCGCCGCACTCAGCGCGGTCCCGGCATGCCCCGCGCCGTAGCTGTCATGCTCGCTCTCGGTCCGCAGCATAAAGCCGTTCAGCCCACCCGGCTGCCGAATCGTATGAAACAGCTTCTCTCGCCCCGTCAAAAGCTTGTGAACATAAGCCTGGTGGCTTACATCGAACACAAAGCTGTCCGTCGGCGTATCGAACACATAATGCATCGCCAGCGTCAACTCCACTACACCCAGGTTCGGCCCAATATGGCCGCCTGTCTTGGAAACCCCGACAATCAGCCGCGCCCGTATCTCCTCCGCCAACTCCGTCAGTTCAGGAATCGTCAGCTTCTTCACATCGGCTGGAGAATTGATCGTGTTAAGAATGTTGCTCATCAAACCCTGTTTCTGCAACCCGTCCTGCAGGTTGCGTCAGACCCAAAAGCCCACACCGCGCGCTCAATTCAACGAGAGGGATCAGCTCTTAAGTATACCAACCCGCAGTATCTCTTTGTGTTGCTCTCGGGTCCTCTTCATTAGACGATTTCTCTGGACAAATTGCCTACGCTCTCGACTTTTTCCCGCATCACCAAGCGGCCACGTAAGATATGCTTCACCCACATGGTTCCCGCCGTCACCACCACAGGCCTCACGCGTCGATTCGGCGACTTCACCGCCGTTCAGGACGTCAACCTCACCGTCGCGTCCGGCCAGTTCTTCGGCTTCCTCGGCTCCAACGGCGCAGGCAAATCCACTACCATCAAGATGCTCACTGGCCTCCTCGCTCCAACGTCCGGCAGCATCCAGGCCATCGGCCTCGACGCGGCCACTCACCCCATCGAAGTCAAGCGGCAAATCGGCGTCGTCCCTGAAGGCCTCGCCCTCTTCGGCCGTCTCACCGCAGCCGAGTATCTGCACTTCGTCGGCCGCATGTACGGCCTCGACCCCTCGACCACCGCCGCCCGCAGCGCCGAACTCCTCGAGTTCATGGGACTCGCCAACGAAACAAAAAAACTCGTCACCGATTTCTCTCACGGCATGCAGAAAAAGCTGGCCCTCGCCGCCGCCGTCATCCACGGCCCAAAAGTTCTCTTCCTCGACGAGCCATTCGAGGGTGTCGACGCCATCGCCTCCGGCACTCTCAAAGCGATGCTCCAGGGCATGATCGCCCGCGGCGCAACAATCTTCCTCACCTCCCACGTCCTGGAAATCGTCGAGCGCCTCTGCTCTCACATCGCCATCATCGACCGCGGCCGCCTCATCGCCAATGGCTCCCTCGAAGAGCTGCGCGCCGGCGTACAGGCCCGCACCACTGACAGCAGCGGCGGCCAGACCCTCACGCTCGAGCAGATCTTCCTCAATATCGTCGGCAACGA
The DNA here is from genome assembly GCA_963774835.1 of uncultured Acidobacteriaceae bacterium. GTDB lineage: Bacteria > Acidobacteriota > Terriglobia > Terriglobales > Acidobacteriaceae > Edaphobacter. Next base: position 164,085 of record CAVZGS010000004.1, on the reverse strand, counting down.
AGCCGGCGCCCAGCAACCCGAGCAGGAGCTCTCATGGCTGGGCTAATCCTCCCCTCAGGCGCAAGCGCGCCTTGGACCGCTACGCAAAGCCGCGGCCAGTTCGCCGCTCTCGCTCGACTCCGCTGGTGCATCTTCCGCAACGCCTTCCGCCGCAAAGGAGGCGCCGGCGAACTCGCCGCCCGTGCCGTCCTCTTCCCCATCATGGCCATCTTCGCCATCGGGCCCATCCTCGGCTCCGGCTTCGCTGCGTACCTCCTCGTCTCCTCCGACCGTCTCGCAATGTTCCCCCTCCTCACCTGGGGCATCTTCGCCCTCTGGCTCCTGGTTCTCCTCAACATCTCTCCGCGCGGCCTCAGCTTCGACATCAACACCATCATCCGCTTCCCTCTAAGCTTCCCCCGTTACCTCACCGCACGACTCTTCTTCGGCCTCCTCAGTGCGGCAAACGTCATCGGCACCCTTGCGCTCATCGCCGCTGACATCGGCATCGCCATTGCCCGACCGTCGATGGCCCCGTGGTCCACGGTACTCCTCGCGACCTTCGCCCTCGCCAACATCTTTATGACCCGCATGATGCTCGTCTGGGTCGAGCGCTGGCTCTCCACCCGCCGCGCACGCGAGGTCTTCACCGCCTTCATCCTCTTCGCCTCCCTGGGCTTCCAGTACCTCAACCTCCACTTCAACCCGGGCCTGCAGGGCCGGCATCATCATGCGCCGAATCATCTGCCGCTTCTGCGCAGCATCTTCCATCACATCCAACCCGTCGCTGCCATCCTGCCACCGGGACTCACCGCCTCCTCCATCGTCAGCGCAAGCAAGGGTCATTTCCTCAGCGCCGTCGCGGCGTTCCTGGGCCTCATCGTCTTCGGTGCTCTCTTCTTCAGCGTCTACGCCTGGCGCATGCACCGCGAGTTCCTCGGTGAGTACCTCAGCGACTTCACCACGCAACCCACCAAGGGGCGCAGCGCCTCCGGCCCCGCGACCCGCCCCGCACTCGCCCCACTCCCAACCTCCAGTGCCCCGACCCGCGTCAACACCTTCGGCATCAACCCTACCGTCCTCGCCTGCCTGCAGAAGGAATCCATCTACCTCCGACGAAACATTAACCAGCTATACGGCTTCGTCGCTCCTCTCTTCATGGTCTTCCTCTTCGCCGGTCGTGTAAGCGCCAACGGGCGATTCGGCAACTTCGTCTTCCCCGTGGCCGTCGCCTACTCTGTACTCGGCGTCTCCGTCCTCTCCTACAACGCCCTCGGCATGGACGGCACCGGCGTCCAGTTCTACTTCCTCAGCCCCACCCGTCTGCGCGATGTCTTCCTCGCAAAAAATCTCACCGGCTTCCTCCTCACCTTCGTTGAACTCGTCCTGATCTTTGTGGTCATCGCGTTGGTCGCCCATCCGCCCTCATTAGTCATCGCCCTCGCAACAGTCTGCTGGCTTCTCTTCACGGCATTCATCAACGGGGCCGTCGGCAATCTTCGCTCACTGTCCGCTCCGAAAAAGATCGACCTCTCCAAGGTCAGCCGCAAGCAGGCCTCCCAACTCAGCGTCCTCATCGCCCTCGGCGTCCTCGTTGCGTGCTTGGGTATCGGCTACGGCGTCGTCATTCTCGCCAACAATTTTGGCCGGCCGTGGCTCATGGTTCCCATCTTTCTCGGCCTCGCTATCATCGGTCTCCTCGTCTACCTCAACGTCCTCGACCGCTTGGACGCGATCGCCCTCCAACACCGCGAAGCCCTCTCCGAAGAGCTCTGCAAGGTCTGAGCCGATACTTGACAACAAGGCACGCCAGAAAGCTCCTCTGGCAGGCCCAAGACCCACCCATGACACACCCCGCCACCAGCAAGTCCGAACCTAAAGTCCATCATTCGAAGACTTTGCAACATATTAGGGGGGAGGGGTGGGTGCCTTCCATGTCGCAGAGAAAGTCAGCTCATATTCGTCTGCGCTAAACTGGCACCCTCCGAACAACCGTCGTCTTCAATAAAAGGGGAAAGAAGAAATGCCGCTTCGAAGCCGCAGCACCGCACTCCTGCTCACCTTGTCTCTTGGGCCCGCCCTTGGCTCCATCCACGCCCAGAACACCACCGACCAGCCAGACAAATACCAATGGCTCGAAGACGTCAACGGCGAGCGCTCGATGGCCTGGGTCAACGCCGAGAACGCCCGCTCCGCCAAAGTCCTCCAGGCCGACCCGCACTACGACGCCCTCGCCGAAACCGCTCTCAAGGTCCTCGAATCCCCGACCCGCCTGCCCAGTCCTGGCTTCCGCGTCGGCACCATCTACAACACCTGGCAGGACGCCCAGCACGTCCGCGGCATCCTCCGCCGCACCACGCTCGAAAGCTACATCACCGACGGGCCCGACTGGCACACTGTCATCGACTACGACGCGCTAGCAGTCCAGGACAACGAGAAGTGGGTCGCTCACGGCCTCAACTGCATCTACCCCGGTGACAGCCTCTGCCTCGTCGTTCTCTCAGCCGGCGGTGAAGACGCCGACACTCTTCGCGAGTTCGACCTCCGCACCGGAAAGTTCGTCGAAGGCGGCTTCGTCCTCCCGCACTCCAAGCAGAACGTAGCCTGGCTCGATAAAGACACCCTCCTCGTCGCGCGCAACTGGGGCCCCGACACCATGACCCAGTCCGGATACCCCTTCGTCGTCAAGCTCTGGAAACGCGGCACTCCGCTCGAGCAGGCGAAAGAGGTCTTTCGCGGTACACCCTCCGATGTCAGCGCAGGCCCCGGGGCCCTCAATGACAGCCAGGGGCACACCGCCATTCTGCTCGAGCGCGGCGTCGACTTCTTCCATCGCGAGATTGCGTTCTACACTCCCGAAGGCCCTAAGAAAATCTCCATCCCCGGCAAATCCGATATCCACGGCATGCTCGACGGCCAGATCATTCTTGAGTTGAACGAAGACTGGAAGCCTGAAGGCAACGCGACCACTTTCAAACAAGGTTCCTTCGTAGCTCTCGATCTCGAAGCCGTCAACAAAGATCCAGCCCATCTCAAACCCACCGTCATCTTCGCGCCAACCGCGCAGGAGTTCGCGCAGGAAGCTGCAGTAACCAAGAACCACCTCGTCCTCACCACGCTCGACCACGTACAAGGCCGGGCCTACGTCTATACTCGCGGCGCGAAAAACGTCTGGACCTCGAAGAAGCTCGACATCCCCGACAACCTCAGCGTCACCATCCAGAGCACCAACACCTCCGACGATCACTTCTTCCTCGAAACCACCGGCTTCCTCACGCCCACATCGCTTCTCTTGGGTGACGCAGCCACAACGACCCTGAAACTCGCCAAAACACTGCCCGCGCAATTCGACTCGACCAATCTCGTCGTGGAACAGCTACAGGCCACGTCCACCGACGGAACCAAAGTCCCATACTTCATCGTCCACCGTAAAGACATCAAGTATGACGGCTCCAACCCCACGCTCATGACGGCCTACGGTGGCTTTCAGGTCTCCGAGACCCCGCGCTACTCCGGCATCGTCGGCAAGCTCTGGCTTGAGCGCGGTGGCGTCTACGTCCTCGCCAACATCCGCGGTGGCGGCGAGTTCGGCCCCGCCTGGCACGAAGCCGGCCTCAAGACCCACCGCCAGGTCATCTACGACGACTTCGCCTCCGTAGCCAAAGACATGTTCGCTCGCAAGATCACCTCACCTCGCCGTCTCGGCATCCAGGGCGGCTCCAACGGCGGCCTTCTCGTCGGCGTTGAGTTCACTCAGCATCCCGAGATGTGGAACGCCGTCGTCATCCAGGTCCCACTCCTCGACATGCTCCGCTTCGAACACATCGCCGCAGGCGCCTCCTGGGTCGGCGAATACGGCACCGTCACCAAACCCGACGAACGCCAGTTCCTGGCCTCCATCTCGCCCTACAACCAGCTCAAGCCCGACGGCAACTACCCCGAGCCCCTCATCTTCACAACCACCAAAGATGACCGCGTCGGTCCAGTCCACGCGCGCAAGTTCGCCGCAAAGATGGAGGAGTACCACAAGCCCTTCTACTACGACGAAATCGTCGAAGGCGGCCACGCCGCCGGAGCCAACCTCAAAGAACAGGCAAAGACCTGGGCCGAACAGTACACCTACCTCACGCGCAAGCTAATGGATTAATCTCATAAACACCCCACAGAAGAATCGCCAGAATCGCCTCCACCCGAGGCGATTCTGGCGTTAAGTTCCGCGAGCATGCACTCAAACGAAAAAGCCATTTGAAGCAGAATGAGAGTTGTCATTCTGAGCGCAGCGAAGAATCCCCGCATTCATTCGAAGCGCCACGATCCTCGCCATCGTCGATTTCTTTCTCAGCTCGAAAAGAAATCTAAGCCGCCACTCCCACCACGTTCAACATCCGCCCCGCAAGGCCATTCTCCCCGCGATGCGAAAAATATCGCAGCCCCCCATCCTCATCCCGAGCACAAGCCGCACACTCCCCGACCACCGTAATCCGTTCCGCGCCAATCCCAGCATCCAACAACTGCCGCCGATTCGCCTCCCAGAGATTCAACCGCATCGTTCCAGCATCCACACCAAAAAGCTCCTTCGCATACCGAAACTTTCCCCAAAACTCCGAACGCACCTCCTGACCAACCGAATAGCAACAAGCTCCAATACTCGGCCCGACCGCCGCCGACAAATCCTCAACCCGCGATCCATACTTCTCGCGCATCTTCGCCACCCCATGCTCAACAATCCGAGCGACCGTCCCGCGCCACCCCGCGTGAAACGCTCCCACCACTCTCTTTTCTATATCGACCACCAGCACCGGAACACAATCCGCCGTACCCACCCCCAACAACACACCAGGCACATCGGTGATGAGCCCATCACCTTCCAGGACCGCCTTACCCTCTGCGGTCTGGAGCCTCCCCTCCAGCGCCCCGTCCCCCTCCTTCACCACCCGCACCACCCCCGAGTGGATCTGCCGCACTCCCACCAGCGAAACACCAACGTCCTGACCACAAACCGCCTGCAAAAAACGTCGCCGGTTCTCCGCCACCAAAGCCGCCTCGTCCTCCTTCGTCCACCCAAGATTCAGCGAATTTCCTCCATAAACGGTCGAAACCCCGCCCATTCGAGTACTAAACCCGTGCCGCAGCCACCCATAACACTCCCACCCCGCTACCCTAACGATCTCCAGCCCACCGCTAACCCTTTCATTTTGAATACCCAACCCGCCACCTCCCGTGTTATTTTGACGCAAACCAGGCCTAATAATCCTCATTGTAGGACTCGCCTTCTTCCGACAAATCTGCGTTCGACAGATTCCTCGTAACCTGTAACAATCCTCGATTGTTAGCGTCTACCTCTGATGCGCCAGTGCTCATTCCGGCATCCAAGTATCAGATATCAGGTCCGGGTCAGGGATTTCCCTAAGTCCCTTTGATTTCAACAAAAATTTGCATCCTTGCGCGCGGGTCTGTAATATACCGCGATTGTAGACATGAGAGTGAATGTGCCCAGCGTAGCCCCCCAATTTCTTCGTTCCCGGATCGGTAAAGTCTGTGTCGCCATCATCGGCTCCACAGCCACCGAGATGCTTGAAAAAGCCAGCGCCGTCGTCAAAGAGACGCCCTTCCTCGAGTTCCGACTCGACTATCTCGACAGACCTCTACTCGCCCTGCCCAAGTTCAAACACTTCTTTCAGGACAACACAGCGGCCACGGGCATCGCCACCTGTCGCCGCACCGCAAACGGCGGCAAGTTCTCCGGCAAAGTTGCCGACGAAATCGAAGTCCTCTCCAAAGCTGCGGCCGCTGGCTTCCACATCGTCGACGTCGAGCTGGAGTCGGTCGAAGCCATGAAGAAGGGTGAGTTCCAAAAGCTCCGCGAGACCGGCGTCGCCCTGATCATCAGCCACCACGATTTCAACGCCACAAAAGACCTCGAAGGAATCTATAAGCGCATCATTCCTTTCCATCCTGACTTCATCAAGATTGTTCCCACGGCGAAGACGCTCTCCGACAACGTCACGCTCATGCGCTTCATCGAGCGCATGGAGGACCACTCCAACATCATCGGCATTTGCATGGGCGATGCCGGCATCATCTCCCGCGTCCTCGGTGTCCGCGCCGGAAGCGCCTTCACCTTCGCCGCCGCAACCACCGGCGAAGAGACCGGCCCTGGCCAGATCGCCGCACGCACCCTCATCGAAACCTATCGCATCGAGCAAGTCGACGCAGCTACAAAGGTCTACGGCGTTGCGGGAAACCCCATTCGCAGTTCGCTCTCGCCCATTATGATGAACACGGCCTTCCGTCGCGAGACAGTCAACGCCGTCTACCTCGCACTTCAGGCCAACAAGCTCTCTGACCTCCTCAAGCTCGTCCATGAAATCCCCATCCAGGGCCTCAGCGTGACGATGCCGCTGAAGGAGGAGATCATGGCACATCTCGAAAAGACCGACCCGCTCTCGGCCAAGATCGGCGCCTGCAACACTGTCCTCCGTGCGCAGGACGGTAAGCTCTACGGCTTCAATACCGACGTCGCCGGCATCACCGGCCCGCTCGAGAAGCGCATGTCCCTCCGCGGGGCCAAGGCACTCGTTCTTGGCGCCGGCGGGGCCGCGCGCGCGGCGGTCTTTGGTCTGCGCGACAAGGGTGCCGAGGTCTTCATCCTCAATCGTACCTCCGAGACAGCTCAGAAACTCGCTCGCCAATCCGGCTCGAAGACCATCAAGAAGGACGCAGTCGCGAAGACGTCCTTCGACGTCATCATCAACGCAACGCCGATTGGAATGGCAGGAATCAAGGGCAATCAGGTCCTTGAAGCGAAGGACCTCAACACCAAGCTGGTCTTCGATCTGGTCTATAACCCGCTCGAAACGCCGCTGCTTCGTATGGCCCGCCAGAAGGGCATTCCCATCATCACGGGCATTGAGATGTTTGTGCAGCAGGGCGCACGGCAGTTCGAGATCTTCACTGGCAAACCCGCCCCTGAAGAGGAGATGCTGCGCGTTGTGATCCACTCTCTGCGTCAGCAGGCCGAGGCCGCCCCGGAGGCCTCTGCGGGTACCGTCAAAGCGCCTGCGTCCAAGGCAAAGAAGGCACCCGCTACGAAAGCAAAAAAGGCGTCTTAGCCGGAGTTATTTTCAAAAAAAAATGGCGCCCCGGTGCGAGCCGGGGTTTCGTTGTTTTTGAAGGGGTGTTTTGGGAAAAGTGGGTGCAGATCGTGGTGTTTTTGTGGTGAGATCGTGGTGAAATGCATGGTGAAACGTGGTCAGTTGACGGTCGTTTTTCAGAGACGAAAAACATGCCACCTTCGCTAACTTTATTTTTAGAGTTTCCACAGAGATGACGAAGCCGCCCCGTTTTGGGACGGCTTCTTTGGTTTTTGGATGGCGTTAGGTGCTCTTGCCTTCTGCTGAGGCGATCTTTTCTTCAGCCTGGCGCATTACGGCGTTGGCTTCGTCGTACTTCTCGCCGTCATCGCCGGCCTCCTGCCAGAGCTTCTCGCCCTCCTGAAGCTCCTGCTGGGCCTCAGCGCGATCGATCTCGTTGGGATGGAGTGCGGTCTCGGCGAGGATGGTGACGCGCTCCGGCAGCACCTCCACGAAGCCCCAGGCAACGAAGAACTTCTGGTCGCCTGATGTGCCACCGTGCAACCGCACCTCGCCTGCGCCAAGCTCTGCGAGCAGCGGTGCGGCGCCGTAGAGCGCCTCCAGGTAGCCGGACATGGCAGGTAGTTCGACCGCCTCTGCCGTCGCGTCCAGCAGGATGCGGTCGGGCGTTACCAGTCGAACCGCCAGTAGCCCGGATTGTGGTGTATCTGCCATGAGTACCTCAGGGGCTAAAGCCCCCTTTTGCCTCGTTCCTGGTGGCACGGCTGAAGCCGTGCCCTTAACAAAACCGCTACCCCGTCTGCTGCAACGTTATACGGTCTGCTTCATCTTCTCTGCGGCCGCGATAACGTCTTCGATGCCGCCCTTCAGATAGAAGGCCTGCTCGGGGATGTCGTCGTGCTTGCCTTCGATGATCTCCTTGAAGCTGCGGACCGTGTCAGCGACCTTTACGTAGGCGCCGGGGATGCCGGTGAATATCTCGGCTACGTGGAAGGGCTGCGAGAGGAAGCGCTGGGCCTTGCGGGCGCGGGCTACGGTGATCTTGTCCTCTTCGGAGAGCTCGTCGATGCCGAGGATGGCGATGATGTCCTGGAGGTGCCTTTGTAGCGCTGAAGGATTTTCTTTACACCCTGGGCCACGTCGTAGTGCTCCTGGCCAACCACGCGTGGAGCGAGGATGCGCGAGGTTGAGGCGAGCGGGTCTACGGCGGGGTAGATTCCGAGTTCGGAGAGGGGACGCGACAGCACGGTGGTTGCGTCGAGGTGGGCAAACGTGGTCGCTGGAGCGGGGTCGGTCAAGTCGTCGGCGGGGACGTAGACGGCCTGCACAGAGGTGATGGACCCCTTCTTGGTCGAGGTGATGCGCTCCTGCAGCTCGCCCATTTCCGTGGCGAGGTTCGGCTGGTAGCCCACGGCGGACGGCATTCGGCCGAGCAGCGTGGAAACTTCCGACCCTGCCTGCGTGAAGCGGAAGATATTGTCGATGAAGAGCAAGGTATCGGCGCCCTCTTCGTCGCGGAAGTGTTCGGCGACGGTAAGGCCCGTGAGAGCGACGCGGAGACGTGCCCCTGGCGGCTCGGTCATCTGACCGTAGACAAGCGTCGCTTTGCTCTTAGGCAGGTCCTTGAGGTCGATAACGCCGGACTCCTGAAACTCCATCCAGAGGTCGTTGCCCTCGCGGGTGCGTTCGCCTACGCCGGCGAAGACGGAGAAGCCGCCGTGCTGGCTGGCGACGTTGTTGATGAGTTCCTGGATGATGACGGTCTTGCCGACGCCGGCGCCGCCAAAGAGGCCGATCTTGCCGCCCTTCAAGAAGGGCTGGATGAGGTCGATGACCTTGATTCCGGTCTCGAACATCTCTTCGCTGGTGGACTGCTCGTCGAAGGCGGGAGCCTGGCGGTGGATGGGCAGGTGCACCTTGGCGTTGACCGGGCCGAGTTCGTCCACAGGCTGTCCGAGCACGTTGAGAACGCGACCAAGGGTCTCGCGACCCACTGGAACGGTGATGCCTGCGCCGGTGTCGATCGCCTTCATGCCGCGGACCATGCCTTCGGTCGCGACCATGGCGATGCAGCGCACGCGGCCTTCGCCAAGGTGCTGCTGCACCTCGACGACGACGTCGAGCGGCGCGGGGACGTTGAAGCCTTCGCTGACGATGCGAACGGCCTGGAAGATGGGGGGCATCTTCGACTCTTCGAACTGAATGTCAACGGCCGGGCCGCTGATCGAAATTACTCTTCCAATGTTCTCTGCCATAACTTTTCTCTGTTTCTGATCTTCCCTAATCCAATGCTATGTGCAATTGCATCCCTTGAAGATTGCGCATTACTATCGACGTCCGCCCTTGCTCTGTTTCCAAGCGTTCCTGTTTTAGATCGGTGTGACGGAACCTCAATTTCTCCTTCATTTTTCGATCCGATCTATCTATATCCGTCAAGATAAAGCTTCCAAACAAAACAACGTAAAACAAACAAAAACGAAATACGGGGCCCCTTCACTTCGTTCAGGATGACGACTTAGAGGCGCAAACAGCATATAAAGCGACTCAGTTTGAGACTACAAAGCTGCTGCTCCGCTTACGATTTCGATGATTTCCTTCGTGATCGCGGCCTGCCGCACACGGTTCATGGTGAGCGAGAGTGCGTCGATCATGTCTCCTGCATTGTTGGTTGCCGAATCCATCGCCGTCATGCGTGCAGCGTGTTCGGCAGCGACCGATTCGAGCATCGCATGAAAGATCTGGGTGGTGATATACCGCGGCATGAGGTGGCGGAACAACCGCGCAGGCGACTGGTCGAAGATGTAATCGACCTCGGCGGTACCGAACTCCTTCGCTTCCCTCTCGAAGGTCGATTCCTCCGGCACGTTGGCGCTGATGCCGGATGACGCTGCCGCATGCGCTATGGCTTCCGTGTGCTCTTCGGTCATCTCCTCGGCTACGGTGATCTCGTGCGAGCCGAGCTTACGGACAGGGAGCAGTTTTTCGACCACCACGCGCTGAGCGATAACCGATTTGAACTCGTTGTAGACCAGGTAGACCGAGTCGATCTCCTTGCGCGTGTAGCGATCAATGATGGAGCGAGCGATGTCGCTGACTTTATCGATATCGAAGTTATGAAGGAGGTCCGCGTGGGTCGCAGCGACTTCGACGGGCTGCGAACGGTGACGCACAATCTCATAGTGCGTTGCCAGCTCGTTGTCATAGTGCTCCGTCTTCTTCTCATAGACGGCCATGGGAAACCTCTTGCCCACGTGCGCGACGGCCTTTCGGCCGATCAGCTCCATGTCGACCGTCTTTCCCTGAGCAGTTCGTTCAGCGATGAAGGCCTGGCCGGCCCTGACGATGTTCGAGTTGAACGCGCCCGCAAAGCCCTTGTCGCCAGCAATGAAGACAACAAGGACGTTCTTCTCCTCGCGCTCCTCAAGCAGCGGATGCATGACGTCGCCGGTGTGTTCGTTGTAGAGGTCGGTTCGGCGAACGAGGGACTCAAGCACGCTCGAGATCATGCGTGCGTAGGGCCGGGCCAGGATCGCACGCTCCTGCGCACGGCGCAGCTTCGCGGCCGAAACCATCTTCATGGCCTTGGTGATCTGCCGCGTGTTCTTGACACTGCGGATGCGTCGCCGTAGATCGAGTACGTTTGCCATGGTTTTTAGCGAGTTAGCGAGTCAGCTCGTTAGCGGTTAGTTGTCCGCTAGGCGTTCGCTGCTGCAGTCTCCTTCTGCTCCTTGCGATCAGCGAGGAAGTTTGCCTTGTACTCCTTGATGGCGTCGGTCAGGCGCTTCTTGATGTCGTCGTCGAGCGCCTTCTTGGTGGCGATATCGGTCAGCACCGCTGGGTGGGCCGACTCAAGATACGGATAGTAGCCATCCTCGAATGCGCGCAGGTCTTTCACTTCAACGTCATCGAGAAGGCCGTTGACGCCGGCGAAGAGGATCGCAACCTGCTTCTCTGCGGTGAGCGGCTGGAACTGCGGCTGCTTGAGCAACTCCGTGAGACGCTGGCCGCGGTTGAGCTGCTGCTGCGTCACCTTGTCGAGGTCGGAGCCGAACTGCGAGAACGCAGCGAGCTCGCGGTACTGTGCGAGGTCGAGCTTCAGCGTTGCGCCGACCTGCTTGGTCGCCTTGATGGCAGCGGAGAAGCCGACGCGCGAGACCGAGAGGCCGACGTTGACGGCAGGACGGACGCCCGAGTTGAAGAGGTCCGTCTCGAGGAAGATCTGTCCGTCGGTGATGGAGATGACGTTGGTCGGGATGTAAGCAGAGACGTCGCCTGCCTGGGTTTCGATGATCGGGAGCGCGGTGAGGGAGCCTCCGCCGAGCTTGTCTGAAACTTTGGAGCTTCGCTCGAGCAGACGCGAGTGGAGATAGAAGACGTCGCCGGGGTACGCCTCGCGGCCTGGTGGACGGCGGAGGAGGAGCGAGATCTCGCGGTAAGAGGCGGCGTGCTTGGAGAGGTCGTCGTAGATGACGAGAGCGTGCTTGCCAGAGTCGCGGAAGTATTCGCCCATGGCGGTCGCGGCGAATGGAGCGAGGTACTGCATTGGCGCGGGCTCGGACGCAGTGGCAGCAACGACGATGGTGTAGGCCATCGCGCCGTGTTCTTCGAGCGTCTGGACGACCTGCGCGACGGACGAGCGTTTTTGCCCGACGGCGCAGTAGATGCAGATGAGGTTGTTCTTCGCGGAGTTGATAATGGTGTCGAGCGCGATGGCGGTCTTGCCGGTCTGGCGGTCACCGATGAGGAGCTCGCGCTGGCCGCGGCCGATGGGAATCATGGTGTCGATGGCCTTGATGCCGGTAGCCATGGGCTCGCGGACGGATTGACGGTCGATGACGCCGGGGGCGAGACGCTCGACGGGCAGGAACTTGTCGGTATTGATGGGGCCCTTGTCGTCGATGGGCTGGCCGAGCGCGTTGACGACCCGGCCGATCATGGCTTCGCCGACGGGCACGGACATGATCTTGCCGGTGCGCTTGACGGTGTCGCCTTCCTTGATCTCGGTGTAGTCGCCGAGGAGCACCGCGCCTACCTGGTCTTCGTCGAGGTTCATGGCGAGGCCGGCCACGCCGTGGGGAAATTCAATGAGCTCTCCGGCCATGACCTTGTCGAGGCCGTGGACACGCGCGATACCGTCGCCGAGGGAGATGACGGTGCCGACCTCGTCGACCTGGATGCGCTGCTCGAAGTTCTGAATCTGCTGGCGTAGCAGCTCTGTTATCTCATCCGCCCTGATCTGTGCCATGTCTTCCTTCTACTCGGTTCGTGTCAAATCTGAAAAAATCTAAGCGCCGTTCCACGCGAAGAACTCTACGCGTTCACAAGCTTCTGCTTCAACTGCTGCAACTGCCCCCGGATGGAGCCATCGTATACCGTTGATCCGATGCGGACGACTGCACCGCCCAGGAGTGTCGCGTCCTGATGGTAGGTGGCACGTACACTCCCACCTGCGAGTTTGGCGACCTGAGCTTCGAGTTCGGCGCGGGTCCTGGTCGTTCAAAGGACGGGCGCTGGTGATCTCCGCCTCCGTCAGGTTGGACTGCTCATCGGCGACGGCGTGATACTCGGCGAGGATTTCGTTGAGTTCGGCGAGGCGCTGGTGGCCCATGATGACCGCGAGAAAGTTTCGCACCTGCGGGAACATGCCGATGCGTCCGGCGATTGCGTCCAGGACCTTCAGCTTCTGCTCGGTTGCGATCGAGGGGTCCGTCAGGACTTCGCGTAGTTCGCGGCTGCCGGCGAGCGCTCCGTTGAAATCGTTCAATTGCTGCTGGGCGGCTGTCGTGTCCAAATGGGAGGAGGCAGCAACGGAGGCAAAGGCATGGGCGTACCGGAGCGAAAGGACAGACATTAGTTGCGTCCTTCCTTCGAGTCGTCGCCCATCAGCCGGCGAGCGAAGTCCTGCACCAGCAGACGATCGGTCTCGGCCGTGACGACCAGCTTGCGCGCCGCCTGGTCGATCGCTAGTTCGGCTGCGTACTGTTGAAGTTGACGCTGCGCCAGGGCGGTCGCGGCAACGATCTCCTGTTCCGCTGCCGCGAGGGCCTTTTGCTTGTCCTCTTCGACGCTGGCCTTGATGCGCTGTTCGTCGAGCGCGGAGTCTTTCTCGGCCTGGGCGCGCATGGCGGCGATCTGTTCGTCCAGCTTGCTCAGCCGGTCTTCGACGCCGCTCAGCCGCGCACTCGCCTCTTCGGTGGCTGTACGAGCGTCCACCAGGTCCTTTTGGATAGCTGAGGTGCGGTCACGGAAGGTCTTCGGCAACGTCTTCAGCAGGAACCAACCCACGAGCACGGCGAGAACGAGAAAGTTCGCTACCGTGAACGCCGTGGCCGCCTGCTCGGCGTTCAAACCAATCATCGCTCCCAGCTTGCGGACCGCGGGCGAGTGGAGGTACGCGTCGTCCTCGTCCACCTCCTGCTTGTTCTTCTCGGGCGATTGCGCCTCTGGCGTGCTGAGACGTCCACCACCCGCTGGGGTCGGCTCCTGGGCCCTTGCGTGGGAGATTGGCGCAAACAGCAGCGCGGCCATCAATGACCCGAGCAGAAGGCCCTTCATTTTGGAAAGGTTCACTGGGCCACCCCTGTCGGACTGACGCCGGCCGGGAGCACCGCCTTCAGGACTCGCACGCTCAAATCGTCGCTCGACCCTACGATCTGGTGCCGGGCCTCCTGGGCGCCTTGTTCGATCTCCTGCCGCGCCCCGCGAACGCGCTCCTGCATGTGGTGCCGGACCTGCGCGAGGGCCGCCTCGCGCTCGGCGTTCCACTGCTTCAATTTCTGGTCGCGCGCCTTGAATATCTCGGCTTTGGCCGCTCGCAACTTGTCTTCATAGGCGCTGGTCTCGGATTCTGCCTTGGAGATCGCGCCACGCGCCTGTTCCACTGCTCCGGAGGTACGCGCCCGCCGCTCTGCGAGAACACGGTCGAGCGGGCGACGGACGAGAAATCCGTAGGCGGCCACCAACAAAATGAACAGAACCATCGTCGGCACGGAGCCGAGCACAAGTCCACCGAGTTGATTCAGTAACTGGTCCATGAATGGGGTCGGCTCGGGCCGCTTGGAAGTCCTGTCGTCAACTGTCTCACACAGCTGTATTGTGGTGCCGAAGGCGCTGGTGAGGACGGCGCGTGATAGTGCGAGGTACACCTAGTTTTAGCAAAGCGCTTACGGGAGTGTCAACCGAACTCTCGTCGATAATCGCCCCGGTTGGTCGATCTTCGCACCACCGTTGCCGATCTGGATTTCATGGGTTTAAGTGCGGAATTAGCCTTTGACATCCCCCGCGAAAGGACTAAACTATCAGGTACTACCTGACCCTACTATCTGGGTCACATAGGTCGCGTGATTGGGGACACCACCTCCGCTCCCCTTCAGGCGGCCTATGCTAGTTAAGGCGGCAATCCACTGGAAATTTTGGCCTGTCAGTATGCGTTGTTCGCTTTCCGGAAGGCCTCTAAGCTCTCTCCCGAAATCTCTTAAACCTGTTCAACAACGATGCCGGGCCGCGCGCCGTGAGGTACGCCAGGTTTCCCTCGAACCGCTTCCCTTCTACGATGGCTCCGGCCTCCAGCGCCGCCAGCACCGCGCCCTCCGACTGTGGCAGACGGAGCTGCATCTCGATCACCGGATCCACCACCAGCGCAGCATCAATGGCGGCCAGCAGACGGTTCAGCCCCAGCTTTTTCAAGCCCGAGACCGCGACGCTTCCCGGCGCTCCCATTGGCGGCCCGTCGTGACCGGAGACGAGGTCGATCTTGTTCAAAACTTCGATGACCGGCTTCTTCGAAACATCCAGCTCGGCGAGCACCTTTTGCACCTGTGCCTTCTGCTCGTCGACCATCGGGCTTGAAGTATCGCGCACGTGCAGCAGCAGCTCGGCCCGCTCCACCTCTTCGAGCGTCGCGCGAAAGCTGGTCACGAGCGTATGCGGCAGATTGCGAATGAATCCCACAGTGTCCGACAGAAGTATCTTTCTGCGCGAAGGCAGCTGTAACTGCCGCAGCTTGGGGTCAAGCGTGGCAAACATCCGCGACGACTCGAGCACACCGCCCTCGGTCAGCGCGTTGAACAAGGTGCTCTTGCCTGCGTTTGTGTAGCCGACCAGCGCGACGACCGGCACTGGCACGGCCTCCCTGCGCTGCCGCTGTTGCCGGCGAATCCGGCGCACTGATTCCAGCTGCTCCTTCACATGGTCGATGCGCAGGTTGATCTTGCGGCGATCCGTCTCCAGTTGGGTCTCGCCCGGTCCGCGCGTTCCGATGCCGCCGCCAAGTTGGGACATAGCCTTTCCGCGTCCAGCCAGCCTTGGCAATTGATACTCCAGCTGTGCGAGCTCCACCTGCAACTGGCCCTCACGGGCCCGCGCATGTCTCGCAAAGATATCCAGGATCAATTGGGTCCGGTCGATCACCCGGCACGGCAGCCTTGCCTCGAGATTTCGCAGCTGGGACGGCGACAGGTCGTGGTCGAAGAGAACCAGATCGGCCCCGGTCGAGGCGACCACGCCCTCAATCTCCTCGAGTTTGCCGCCTCCAACCAACGTGGCTGGATCGGGGCGGGGGCGACGCTGAATTAACGTTGCTGCGACCTCTGCTCCGGCGCTACGGGCCAACTCCTCGAACTCCGCCAGCGACGCGTCGAAGTCAAGGCTCACCGCCCGCTTCGTTCCTGCCAGAGAATCCTCGCCGCCTTGGTCAAGCGCAGTCCCAGCGGAGACCGCCGCAGCATTCCGCGCCAGACGCGCCGCCGCCGTCAGCTTCCGTCGCTCTCCGGTGAACTCCACCGCGACCAGAACGGCGCGCTCCGCCTGAGGCAGGCTACTGCGCACAGGTCGCACGGCCTCCTGCTGCGCTGCGACCAGACTTCGCCTCACCGTCTTTGCCTTCGAATCTTCAGTTGTCAACAGCTAACGGCCTTGCGTCCCGTTTGCCTCTTGCACCGTCGCGACAGCAGGCGCGGAGCTTACCGCAGCCCGTATCTCTGGTTTGCCGTCCGGCCGCATCTCTCCATGTATGCCCGCTCTCCCGCTCACCACGGTCGAGATCGCATGTTTGAAGATCAGCTGCTCCTGGCTGTTGTTCTCAAGTAACACTGAGTATTTATCGAATGACCGGATCTTTCCTGTCAGCTTGACACCGCTTACGAGGTAGATCGTGATCGGACTCTTGTCTTTTCGCACTGTGTTGAGAAAAGTGTCCTGAATGTTCTGTGCCGGCTTTGATTCCATGGTGCCGATCTCCTTGTCTAATATTCGTTACCGTGCCATAAGGCTGCAGCCATGCGTCGCATTAACTTCAGATGAAAGCTCAGCCCACTGACTTACTGAGTCTGAAGCCAAGACAGTCAACAATACGAGCATCCACGGCAATTATCAACCTGGAAACCCACACACGTCTCCGACGGTGCACTGGTGAAGGTTCCAGGACTGTTAGACGAACCTCAGGGCGTAACGGGAGTCTGCATCCAACTCCACCGCGATATACCATGACAGACGTGCCTACTCGCGACCCGCAACCCGTTCAGATGCTTGATTTTTCTCGCCAGTTTGTCAGTATCCGGCAGGAGTTGCTCGATGCCATCGAGTCCGTCTGCACCTCGCAGCGGTTCATCCTCGGGCCGCAGGTCACCAGCTTCGAACAGGCTGCGGCCCGGATCTGCGCCGTGCCTCATGCCATTGGCTGCGCCAGTGGAACGGACGCCATCTGGCTTGCCCTGGCCGCCGCCAATATCGGTCCCGGCGACGCCGTCATCACGACTCCATTCAGCTTCTTCGCCAGCGTCAGCGCGATCCTGCGTTGCGGGGCGCACCCTCTGCTGGCCGATATCAACCCAGCCACCTTCAACCTCTCCGCTGCAGCGACCGAAGAGGTGATTCGCTCGTACAAAGGCGTGAAGATCAAGGCGATCCTTCCAGTTCATCTGTACGGCCAGTGTGCCGACTGGGACGCCTTCACCGCGCTCAAAGAGCGTCACAAGCTGCTGCTCATCGAAGACGCTGCCCAGGCGTTTGGGGCCACCTGGAACGGGACTCCTGCCGGTGCGCTGGGCGATGCTGCCGCCTTCAGCTTTTACCCCACAAAGAATCTCAGCGCGATGGGCGACGCCGGGCTCGTCACCACCGTCTCAGCCGAGATCGACGACCATGCCCGCGTGCTTCGCGCCCACGGCATGCGCCGCCGCTATTATCACGACGAGATTGGCTGGAACTCCCGGCTCGACAGCCTGCAGGCCGCCATTCTCGAGGTGAAACTGCGCTACCTGCCGAAGTGGAACCAGAGGCGCCGTGATCTGGCTGCGCGGTACGATCAGCTCTTCCTTGATGCGCTGCCAGTGGGCGCCCACGTCAAGGAGGGCCTCGTCCTCCCTTACACTGATCCGCGCGCCGGCCACATCTTCCACCAGTACGTCATCCGCGCGCCTCGACGGGACGAGCTTCGCCAGTACCTCGCCGACCGGCAGATCGGCAGCGAGATCTACTACCCTCTTCCGCTGCATCAGCAGGCGAGTCTCGCGGGCCTCGGCTACAAGCGTGGCGACTTTCCTATCAGCGAAACAGCTGCCGACGAAGTACTCGCTCTGCCCATGTATCCGGAGTTGCGCGAAGATGAACAAGAGACGGTGGTAGACGCCATTGCCAGCTTCTACGCCTAACGCCGACTGCGAAAGACCTACCGCTTCTTTTTTCCGTTGGCCGCGGCCTTCTTCTCGGCCGCATGCTCCGGACGGGCCTCGCCACCCGTCGGCGTCCCCGGCTGAATCACACGTCGAACCAGATTGCCTTCGAGCCGGTACGTTTTCAGAACGGTCTTACCCGGCACGATGGCCCCGGTCACCGGATCAGAAACCACAGGCCCTGCCACATCGGAGAGTACGCGATACGTGAAGGTGGGTGCAGGCGTTGTCGCAGCGATAGATTTGCCGTACGGATCAGTCGCCGTCTTCACCGTAACGGGCAGATAACCTTCGATGTTCTTGTCCCGAAAGCCCGTCTCGTAGCGGTGCTTCTTCACGCTCCAGGTAAACACACGCACCTGGTCGAAGTCATACGTCAACCCCGCCTTGTACGGGCCCATCACGGTGACATAGATCGGAATATTCTTGTCTGCCTGCTCCGCCTCTGGATCGTTCACCGTCGTGAGAACGTAAGCTCCGACGATCCGTTGCCCCTCCGCATAGCGTGCAATGGCATCGGGAGCGTCCACGTCCATCATTCGACTGTAAAGCCAGCCCGTATCGCCCTTCGTGTCGCGCACCAACCACCAGTCCTCCATCACCGGAGGCGCTGGCACGTCCACGGGCGGCGTCGCACTGGCCTTAGCGCCTTTACCCGGAGCCGGAACGACCGGAGCGGCCTTCGCGACGCGCGTCCCCGGTGGCAGAGGCTTCTGCAGCGTCGCACGTATGAGCAGCTGCAGCTTCTCGCCCTCGGCCAGCCGGTAGAACCGTTCCGTATCGCGGCCCGGCTTCGCGTGCATATAAACCTCGTCCCGCACTACAGCGGAGGCAACGGTCGGATCGGCCTTGTGCTCCAGCTTCAGCGTCTCGAACTGATCGAATATCTCCTGGGTCGCGACGACTTTTTCGTCGATCCACCCTTGCTCGCCCTTGGCCGTCTGCACGCGCACGAAACGGCGGCCATGCTCGAGCACCTGCAGTTTGTCGCCGTTCTCCACCGTCGCCGTGCGGTTCGACACGGCCGCCACCCGGTCCCGCAAAAAGGTCTGCTTCGCCGTGACATACACGTACTGCGCAGGAGGCTTTGGACGCAGCCTGGAGCAACCGCCAAGCCCGGTCATCAAACACACAGACAGCGCCCCAATGCCTGCGAGCCGCGTAAGCTTGCGCGGCAGATCGAATTGTCTAGAAGAAGAAAAGATGACCTAAAAACTCCCCAGCACAAACACACCACTTCATCCATATTACTGGCGATGAGGAGAAATCTTGTAAAACTGCCAGTCAATTCGACGCGCGCTACTCAAGGGAGTATCTCCCTCTAGTGCGTCAAACCGATTGCAACCGCACCTGCGGGATCGACACCGGTAGCAATGCTCGTCGCCGGATCGAGCTTGCCCGGAACAGTGATATCAAAGGTATACATCGTCAGGTCAGGATCGCCACCGACCGCGGCCGCCAGTAAGTACTTGTTTGTAGAATCAATCCCAATAGACTGGACGCCCGTCCCGCTCGAATACGGCGAATCTTTCAATGGCGCAAGAGATAAGCCCAGCGTGGTCGTCGACGGCACGATCGTGTAGCCGGAGATCGTCCCGTCGGTCCGGTTTGCCGCATAAACATAGGTCCCGGTACTGTCCAGCGCCACGGAGTAGGTCCCGTTGCCCGCCGCAAACGGCGACCCCGTGACCGCGGTCAGCACTCCGCCAGAGGTGATGCTGTAAACCGCGACTCCGCCGTTGGTTCCGCTCCTGGCAATGTAGAGGTAGGTCGTGGTCGCATTGATCGCCAGCCCATAGTCGCCGGTCGATGCGTTTCCCGTCGGCAGATACTGGCTGCTCGCCGCCACCCCTGTCGTCGTATTGAACGTGAAGGCGACATCGCCGGCGGTGCCAAGTGCGGCAAAGATCAGCGTCCCGTCGGGCGACACGCGCACCGAGGTCGGCTGCCAGGTGCCCCGAGGTTATGGAGTAAGTCGCCGGGGCAGTCACAGACGTCAGCGCTCCCGTGGACGCGTTGATCTGAAAGATGTCGAGCTGCTGCGTCGTTCCGTCCAGCGCAATCAGCCACTGGCCATCCGGCGACACCGCCAGGGACTGCGCACTAACGCCTGCCGGCTGCGAACCAGTGCTAGGCGTCGTCAACGATCCATTGGAGTTGATGAAATATACGAAGATCCCCGTCGCCGCTCCCACATAGAGGAGCGCATTACTCGGCGTCACCGCCATCGACAACGGCTTATATCCCGGGGCCAGCGGAGAGCCCGTCACGGCAGTTAGAGTTGCCGTGCCAATCGCGAACCCGCCGATCGAACTCGCAGCCTGGTTCGCAACGTACACCTGGTTCCCAGTGGTTCCGCCGCCGCCAGTGCCCCCTCCATTGATCGGGGGAAAGAAGCCGGCACAACCTGTAAAGAGGAGAGCCACGATAGCAACCGAAAATGACCCCCACCGTTGCGCGCTTCCCCGTCGTTGCATCAAGTCAAGCCTCTTGTTCCCATCTTCGCAGCAGTCGATATGATTCAAGACTAATTCAACCGGCCTTCCCCTATAATTTGCCTAATGTATCCATCGAAGCACCTGCGCCGCCTCAGCATGGCCGCGTTTGTATGCACTCTCACCTTCGCCTTAACAGTAAACGGACAGCAATCTCACTCATTCGACGCACCGGCCGGACAAACGACATCGTCTTCACTCGAACGCGAAGTTCACGCGGACATGAATTTTTTAGCCGACGACGAACTCCACGGCCGCGGCTCTGCAACGCGCGATGAACACATCGCCGCTCTCTTCGTCGCCGTCCAACTACAGTCACTCGGCCTCGAGCCCGGTGGTGACAACGGCACCTTCCTGCAGAAGACCGCGATGCCGGATCCGTTGCCCGTGAGGGTGCAGCAGCGCCTCTCGAAGTTCCAGGACGTGCCTCGCAAAGAGACCTGGAACGCCATCGGTATTCTGCGCGGCAGCACCGCACCCAACGAGGTCGTCCTGCTGACGGCACATCTCGACCACCTCGGCATCGGCCCCGCCAACGCGGCCGGCGACACCAACTACAACGGAGCCGACGACGACGCCTCCGGCACTACCGCCGTCCTCACGCTGGCGCATATTCTCGCCGCTAGCCCGCGCCCTCGCCGCACCATCGTCTTCGCCCTATTCGGCTCGGAGGAGCTTGGCGGCTTCGGAAACCGCGCCTTTCTCGAGCATCCGCCCGTCCCCCTCACCAGCATCGTCGCCAATCTCGAGTTCGAGATGATCGGCCGTCCGGACCCTGCTGTCCCCGCTGGAACGCTCTGGCTTACCGGCTTCGACCGCTCCAACCTCGGCCCCGAGCTCGCAAAACACGGCGCCCCCCTGGTCAACGACCCTCACCCTTCGCAGCATTTCTTCCGGCGCTCGGACAACTACTCGTTGGCACAGCAGGGTATCGTCGCCCAATCCATCTCAAGCTACGGATTGCACAAGGACTACCACCAGCCGAGCGACGAGATCACGAGAATCGACTTCACCCACATGACCAAAGCCATCGCCTCGATGGTCAACCCCATCCGCTGGCTCGCCAACACGGACTGGAAGCCGCAGTGGAACCCTAATGGCAGACCCGATGCTACTCCGCCATCAAATTAGATCTCCACAAATGTAAAAGAGCGGCCCATCGCTGGGCCGGCTCTTGCCTTCCTTTTAAGTCACGCGAGGTCAAAGCGATCGAGATTCATCACTTTGTTCCAGGCCGCCACGAAGTCACGCACGAAGATCGGCTGCGAGTCGTTGCACGCATACACTTCGGCCAGCGCTCGTAGTTGAGAGTTAGATCCGAAGACGAGATCAACAATACTTCCCGTCCACTTTGGATCGCCAGTGGCCCGATCGAGTCCCTCCAACACGCCCTCTGTAGCAGACCTTTGCCATTTCGTGGACATGTCGAGAAGATTCACGAAGTAGTCGTTGGTCAGCGCGCCCGGCTGCTTGGTGAAAACACCGTTTGAGGATTGCTCGAAGTTTGCACCCAGCACGCGAAGGCCACCGATCAGAACGGTCATCTCTGGAGCGGTCAGCGTCAACAGGTTTGCCTTGTCTACGAGCAACTCGGCCGCAAACGCCTCGTGACCCGGACGCAGGTAGTTGCGGAAACCGTCTGCGATAGGCTCGAGCACTGCGAACGAGTGGATATCGGTCTGCTCCTGCGACGCGTCCGTGCGCCCCGGAGAGAAAGGCACCTTCACTTCCTGGCCCGCCTTCTTCGCAGCCTCTTCGACTGCGGCACAACCGCCCAGGACGATCAGATCGGCGAGCGATACCTTCTTCGCGCCAGACCGTGCATTGAAGTCCTTCTGAATCGCCTCCAGCGCATCGAGGACCTTCGCAAGCTCGGTTGGCTGGTTCACCTGCCAGACCTTCTGCGGTGCAAGACGAATGCGTGCTCCGTTGGCCCCACCACGCTTGTCGCTGCCACGGAAGCTCGATGCTGACGCCCAGGCGGTCGTGACGAGTTGAGAGATCGAGAGCCCGGATGCGAGGGCAGTCTTGGCCTTCAGGGCCTTAATCTCCGCCTCGCCGATCAGTTCGTGATCAACCGCCGGGACAGGGCCCTGCCAGATCAGCTGCTCCTTGGGAACGAGCGGACCAAGATATCGCGCGATGGGCCCCATGTCGCGATGTGTAAGCTTGTACCAGGCCTTCGCGAACGCGTCTGCGAACTTCTGCGGATTCGCCAGGTAGTCCCGCGAAATCTTCTCGTAGCTCGCATCAAACCGCAGCGCAAGGTCCGACGTCAACATCGTTGGCGCGTGCTTTCTCGACGGATCGTGCGCATCCGGCACCGTGCCCGCAGCAGCTCCATTCTTCGGCTTCCATTGCTGCGCACCTGCCGGACTCTTCGTCAGCTCCCAGTCGTAGTTGAACAAATTTTCCAGGTATTCAATGTCCCACCTCGCTGGATTCGTCGTCCATGCGCCTTCCAGACCGCTGGAGATTGTATTCACGCCCACGCCATTGCCAAGACTGTTCTTCCAGCCAAGCCCCTGCTCCTCAATCGGCGCGCCCTCGGGCTCACGACCAACATACTGATCAGGATTGCCAGCGCCATGCGTTTTGCCGAAGGCGTGTCCGCCGGCGATCAGCGCAACCGTCTCCTCGTCGTCCATCGCCATCCGCGCAAACGTCTCGCGAATGTCCCGCGCCGAAGAGATGGGATCCGGATTGCCATTCGGCCCCTCCGGATTGACGTAAATCAAACCCATCTGCACAGCACCAAGCGGGTTTTCCAGCTGGCGATCGCCACTGTATCGCTTGTCACCGAGCCACGTCGCCTCGGGTCCCCAGTACGTCTCATCCGGCTCCCACGCGTCCGCACGTCCGCCAGCGAAACCGTAGGTCTTGAACCCCATCGACTCCAGCGCCACGTTGCCCGCAAGGATCATCAGGTCGGCCCAGGAGATCTTCCGTCCGTACTTCTGCTTGATCGGCCAAATCAACCGCCGCGCCTTATCCAGACTCACGTTGTCCGGCCAGCTATTGAGCGGAGCAAACCGCTGCATGCCTGCGCCCGCTCCACCGCGTCCATCGGCGATACGATAGGTACCGGCACTGTGCCATGCCATCCGGATGAACAGAGGCCCATAGTGACCGTAATCTGCTGGCCACCAGTTCTGCGAGGTCGTCATCAAATCATGTAGATCCTTGATCACCGCATTCAGGTCCAGGCCCTTGAACTCATTTGCGTAGTCAAACTCCTCGCCCATCGGATCGTTCAGTGGAGAGTTCTGGTTCAGGAGCTTGAGGTTCAGTTGATTGGGCCACCAATCAGGATTCCTTCGGCCTGCACCATGTGATGTTGTGACTGCGCCATGCGCTGTACCAGGCGCGACCGGGCATTTTGCTTCGTTTGACATTGTTCACCTCAAGAATTTTTTGTTGCGGTTTTATCTAAGCTCGTTGGCACTTTGCACAGATGCCAATCACATCGACTGCATACCGCTCCACCAGAAATCCGCCGGGCAGCTTGTCCTTCTTCGACACCAGCCCAAGCTCCTTTCTCTCCAATGTCGGTAATCGCTTTGCACTTTGAGCACACCATATGATGGTGCGCCATATCGTTCATCTCCACGCGCAGCGAGCCATGATGCATACTCACCTTGCTGAAGACGCCGCTTTCAACAAACAGATGTATGTTTTTGTAGACCGTAGCCAGCGAGATTGCCGGCACCTTCTTCTTCACCCGCGCATAGACCTCTTCCGGACTCGGATGGCCATGCATCGTCTTCATCACTTCGTAGAGCACCTGCCGCTGGTGGGTCACGGCAATGCCGTTTTCCTGACAAAGCTCACGAAACGACTTGGACTGATTCACCAGCACAGCGAAAGTATAGACGATAAATATTATCGTCCGATAAATTTAGTTATCCACAGGCGAGTGCCACCCTGCACTCAACTCTAAGCTGCCGTCAGTTCAACCGTTCTGTCTTTCCGAACCTGGGATCCAACGGCTTCCGCCCGGCAAAACCCTCTTCCTCTGTGTGCCAATGGGCGATCGCCGGCTCGCCCAGCTTCCAGCACAGCAGCACCGGCTTTCCGTCCATCACGGAAGGAAAGTCGAGCAGTCCCTCCTCAAGGTCCTTGACCTGCACGCCGATAGAGTCGATCTCAGCAAGCGTGTCCTTCGCCTCCTGTACGGCCTTATCACGTTCTGCCCGGCGTCGTGCGGCCACGCTCACATCGACATGCATGCCGCCGGAGAGAAAGATTCGGTGGCCCAGGACCTGCATCTCTGCCTCGAGTTCGCCCGAGCGGGCCGCCGCCTCCTGGGCCTTGCGCAGCAGCGCCTCCACTACCGGCAGCAGTGTCTGTGCTTCGCCTAACGTAAACGTCTTGCTCAAATCCTGATCTCCAGCATCCGGTCGAGCGCTACGCGCGCCCACTGCTTCACATCATCCTCTACCTTGATGCGATTGACCACTCGACCTTCCACAAGATTTTCCAGGGCCCAGGCCAGGTGCTGCGGAGAGATGCGGTACATCGTCGTGCACAGGCATCCCGAATCGTCGAGCGTCATTACACGTTTACCGAGCGGCGCGAACCGCGTTGCCAGCCGGTTCACCAGATGGATCTCCGTGCCCACGGCAAAGCTGGATCCCTCCGGTGCCTTTTCAATTACCTCGATGATCCGTTCCGTCGAACCGATCGCATCGGCCTTCTGGCACACCTCCCAACGACACTCCGGATGCACGATTACCTGCATCTCCGGATGCTCGCGGCGCACACGATCGACGTGCTCGGGAAGAAATCGTTGATGCACCGAGCAGTGCCCCTTCCACAAGATCACCTTAGCCGCCTTCAACCGCTCCGGACTCAGGCCACCGTTGATCTGGTACGGGCCCCACACGAGCATCTCACTCAGCGGGACTCCCATCGCAAACGCGGTGTTCCGCCCCAGATGCTGGTCCGGCAGAAACAATATCTTCTCTCCGCGGGCGAACGCCCACTCAAAGGCCCTGCGAGCATTGGACGATGTGCAGACGAGGCCTCCGTGCCTGCCGCAAAACCCTTTGATCGCCGCGGCGGAGTTCATATAGGTCAGTGGCACTAACCCACCCGATCCCTCAGCCGTCAGTCCGGCGCGTTCGAGCGAGTCCCAGCAGTCTTCTACCTGCCCGATCTCCGCCATATCCGCCATTGAACACCCGGCATTCAGATCAGGCAGAATCACCTGTTGCCATGGCCGTCCCAGCACGTCGGCGGTCTCGGCCATGAAATGCACGCCGCAGAACAGCATGTACTTCGCGCTGGTCTCGGAGGCAACCTTGGAGAGCTTGTAGCTGTCGCCGGTGTAGTCGGCGAAGCGGATTACTTCGTCGCGCTGATAGTGATGCCCGAGCAGAACGACGTCGGTGCCCAGTTTGGCGCGCGCCGCTGCGATGCGGTCGTCCATCGTATGGTCAGGTTGCGCAAGGTAGTTGTCGAGCGAGCACGTCGCCGCTGTCTCTTCAGCCACGGCCGCAGCCGGGGCGATCTCCATTAGTCCGTTCAAAGTACTCCGCCTTCAGTCTCACCAAGGCCGACTGGCGCCGGTTGTAACGCCTGCACTGTCGTTTCGCCTCTGAGACGGGGATGTTGAAAGCATGCACCGCTCAAGTTGCAGTGGATTCGCTGTGTTGGCTTTATTGAGCCTTCACCCAACCCACGGGGGTGTTGCAACTCCTGCACTCCTACTTCGCGGCTGCGATAGCCGCTATTACGCCATTAGACGCAAATCCTATTCAAATGATGCGTATTAATGAAAGTCACTTCTGCGCTACAGACTCACCTACACCAAAAATTTTACAACAACGCTCATTGCCTCCATCCATTTGTTCCGTCAACACGTAAGCCGTATCATGGGACTGACTTATGCCTAGCTTTCAGGACAGCGCCATCCTCATCTTCCTCGCCCTGCTACTCTTCGGGCCGAAGAAGCTGCCTGAACTCGCCCGCCAGTTAGGCAAACTCATGGCCGAGTTCCGCCGCGCCTCCAACGAGTTCCGAATGCAGATGGAAGAGGAGCTCCGCATCGCCGACCAGGAGGAGCAGAGGAAGAAGATCGCCGCAATGGAGGCCGCCGCTCCCGCCATACCGGCCATCGCGGACGGAACGGAGAACACGATCGCCCCTCCCGTCGCTGAAGAGTTCCTCGTGGGCCACCCGCACGAGCAACCGCAGGCCACTGAATCGACCTCAGAAACGCTGCCCATCGCCACCTCCGGCGATCTCAATCTCATGCCACCCTCGACCGGCCTTCCAGTCAGCAACTCCGCGCTCTCCCCTGTGCTCGATTCCATCCCTCACGATCAAGATCCCGTAACAGAGGCAGCGGAAGTCGCGACGACCGAGGCAACTCATCGTGGATGATCTCGACCCCATAGACCGGGCCCGCAAAGCTGTCGCGGACCGTGCCGAACTCCCCGGCATGAGCCTCATGGAGCATCTCACAGAGCTCCGCAAACGACTCATCCACTCCGTAGCCTGGGTCGCCATCGGCGTCGTCGTCGCCTACATCTTTCACGTGCGTCTCATCGAGTACATTCAGCGTCCCCTGGTCAATATCGGCCTCAAGATGACCATGACTCACCCGACAGACGCACTCAACTTTCTGATCAAGACCTCGGTCGTCGTCGGCATCATCATCGCCAGCCCGTTCGTCCTCTATCAGATCTGGCTCTTTATCTCGCCCGGCATGTATGCGCACGAGAAGAGGTACGTCGTTCCCTTCATGGGTGCGACTGTGGGACTGTTTCTGGCGGGAGCGTGGTTCGGCTATCGCTGGGTGCTCCCCGGCGCCATGACCTTCCTGATCCAGGACATCGGCAAGAACTTCTCGCACATGATCACGATCGAGGACTATACCCAGTTCTTCCTCTCGGTCATCCTCGGCCTCGGCATCTGCTTTGAGCTGCCTATCCTCATGTTCTTCCTTGCCCTCTTCGGCGTGGCCGACGGCAAATTCTTCCTCCGGCAATGGCGCTATGCTGTTCTCATCATCTTCCTGGTCTCGGCGATCATCTGCCCCCTGCAAGATCCCTTCAGCATGTGCCTCTTCGCCAGTCCGATGCTGGCCCTATATTTAGTTGGCGTAGGCACGGCATTCCTCGTCCATCCCGACCGGCGTAAAGCCAGAGAGGCAAAGATGTCCGCATGACCTTCCTCGACACCACAACGATTACCGCCAACTCGAGACAATATCATCCTGAGCGGACCACCCAGTCGAAGGGCCTGCGGTTGTTCTTGCCGTTGCTTGTTCTTCTCTTGGCCGCGACAAGTTCGCCGGCGCAGAAGGCCGCACCAACAACGCGCTTCAACGGACAGGCCGCTTATACGCTTACGGCACAGCTCCTCCAGGTCGCTCCCAAGCGGTTCAACGGCTCCCCCGGCCACCTGAAAGCCGAGGAGTTCATCAAGCAGCACTTCGCCGCAGAGGCGGCCAAGGGAAACTTCGAGACCGATACCTTCACCGCCAGCACTCCCGCCGGTTTCCAGACGATGCATAACTACATCGTCAAATACCCCGGCAAGAAAGACGGCATTATCGTCCTCGTCACTCACTACGAGACCAACTACCCGCTGCGAGACATCGAATTCTACGGAGCAAACGACGGCGCCGCCACCACCGCCCTGCTGATCGAGATCGGCAACGTCCTCCGCGCTCATCCGCCCGAGGGCTACTCCGTCTGGCTGGTGTTCGATGACGGCGAAGAGGCCGTCAAATGCCTCCAATGCTGGTCTAACTCCGACTCCCTCTACGGCACGCGCCACCTCGCCGCCAAATGGTCACAGGATGGCACTATCGCGAAGATCAAGGCTCTCCTTGTCGCCGACATGATTGCCGACAAAGACCTCAACATCGACCATAGTGACAATTCCGCACCGTGGCTGAATGATCTACTGAAGGTCGCCGCGAAGAATACCGGCCATTCCGCCAACATCTTCAAATACAGTGAGGCCGAAGAGGACGACCATCTTCCGTTCGCGCAGCGCGGCGTACCCGTGCTCGACGTGATCGACGCCCACTACGGCCCGTCCACCGACGCGACCCCCGACGGCTACCACCACACCGCGCAGGACACACTCGACAAGATCAGCGCCAAGTCGCTCCAGATCTCCGGCGACATCTTCCTGGAGATGATTCGCTTAATCAACCAGCGCCCCTGAAGCCCTCTCACAGGCCTCGGAGGCGCGGTCTTCAAGTTACTTTCTCTAACCAGCTACTTGGTGCAAGGCTTCCCATGGTCCGGATGGCCGCCTTTGGCCTTCGCATCGGCCTCGGACATGTACGCTCCGGCCTTGGTCGTGCCGTAGTCTTCGCCCCCGTAACAGTGATAGACGCTGCTCGACGTATTCAGCCACACCAGACCCGGACCACCGCCCGGCGCGACAGTCTTAGCCGCCTTCGACGCCGAGGAGGCCTTCGCCGCTGGAGCAGTAGCCGGAGCAGGAGCGGCCGCTGGAGTCGGGGCCGTGGCCTTAGGAGCAGTCGCCGCCGGAGCAGCCGCAGGGGTGGTCGCAGCAGCGGGGGCAGAAGCCGGAGCCGCAGCGTACCACTCCTTCACACCCTGGTGTCCGTGGCACGCCCCCTGTTTGCTGGCGGCCGTCGAGTAAGTCCCGTCTTTACATTGACCTGTAGATCCGGCAGGCGGCGCCTGGGCCACCGCAACCTGCGCCACCAAAAGCCCTGTCGCAACCGCCATCAAACGAATCGCTGTCTTCATAAGCTCTCCCAATAAGATCTGGATCTTGCGCGGCCCGATTGTATGGCCGAATAACGCCAAAATCCTACGCTATCCCGCACTTCCTGTCATGCCTGACCCAGGTTCGGCTTGTTAGTGCGATCAAGAAAAATCGCCACGTTCGTGACCCGAACGAGTCACAAAGTGGCTCCTTTGAGGGATGGCTGCGACGGAACCACTCGCCCTAATCTCATCCTTGCCGATGGAGGTTGAACAATGCAAACGCCAGCGTTCCCATCCTTACAGTCGAGATACAAAAGCTTCACTAACCGGGGGTCTAATCGGACCTCCTCAAACGGTTTCTTCGAGACCCATCCAGTAGGCGAGGTCGTGCGCAGCCTTTTCTTCTCCTCCATCCTATGGATGTTGCTCGCAATCATTCTTTACGCGGTTTACTCCTTGGTCGTCGGTTCACTCTAGGCCCCACTGCCCTGCCGCAGGCTGCGGCGGCCGCGCATCGAAGGGCCAAATGCCCCGCCAGATCCGGCCTGACC
The DNA here is from genome assembly GCA_963774835.1 of uncultured Acidobacteriaceae bacterium. GTDB lineage: Bacteria > Acidobacteriota > Terriglobia > Terriglobales > Acidobacteriaceae > Edaphobacter. The sequence goes on along the minus strand of CAVZGS010000004.1, from coordinate 134,594 downwards.
TGCCAGCGACTACCCGCCCGTGCACCCCGCCTTCCCGCGCTGTAGCATCCATTAGAGATGCTCGGCGCCACCCCCATCAGCCACTGGATAGGCTTTCACCTGTTCATCCTCATCCTCCTGGGGACCGAACTAATCTACGTACGCCGCCAGGGCCCTGCAAAAATCCACTCCACTGCAGTTGCGGCGACGGTCCTCTGGGTCGCCGCCGCCCTCGCCTTCGCCCTCTTCATCTACCGCACTCTGGGCAGTCACCTTACGACGCAATATCTTGCCGGCTACGCAATCGAAGAGTCGCTCTCCATCGATAACCTCTTCGTCTTTCTTGTCCTGTTCCGCGTCTTCAATATCGAGGCTAACCGTCAGCCCAAGGTCCTCTTCTGGGGGGTCGCCGGCGCGATCCTCATGCGAGGGGCCTTCATCGCCGTCGGCCTCGGCCTCCTCGCTCGCTTCGAGTGGATCAGTTACCTCTTCGCTGCCATTCTGCTCATCGCTGCCGTCCGCCTGGTCTTGCCCTCTGCCCAGAAAGCCGAGACGACTCCCACATGGATCTCGTGGCTCACCCGCGTCCATCCCGTCAGCCTGCGTCAGGACAAGTTCTTCGTTCGCGAAGACGGCCGCGGCATGATCACCGTCCTCTTCCTCGCGCTGCTCGCCATCGAACTGACCGACGTCGTCTTCGCGCTCGACTCCATTCCCGCCGTCCTCTCCATCACCCGCAACCCCTTCCTGGCCTACACCTCGAACATCATGGCCGTTATGGGCCTGCGCTCGCTCTACTTCCTCCTCGCCCACCTGCTAGCCAAACTGCGGTTCCTTCACTACGGCCTGGCCACGGTCATCGCCTTCGCCGCCTTCAAGATGCTCTCTACCCACTGGCTCGACATCGGACCACAAATATCGCTCACCGTCATCGTTGTCGTTCTCTCCATCACGATCGGCCTGTCGCTCCTCTATAAGAAAATCTCAGAGAACTAAGGTTGCCGCGGAGGAGATCCATGAAGTGGTACAACTATCTCGCCTGTTTCCTTGCCGGGGTCTTCCTCATTCACCTCGTTCCACATCTATTGAACGGTTTTACGGTCACCAATGTTGTCGGCGCGCTGGTCAGCCTCGGCGGCGGGTCTCTGCTGCCATGGGCCGGCAAATTCTCCTTTCGAAACCTATGGGCCGTAGTACTCCTCTTAGCGGGAATGGGTTCCGTATTCCTTTTTTTGGCCGTCCACCCCCCACCATCCGCGAGGTGATCGGCATGCAATGAATTGTTCCGAACCGGCCTCTGGTCGCTCGATCTCGACGCGCGTGTAAAATAGGACTAATTTTGTCCTATTTCAAAATCCCAGGTGTCGAAACATCATGTCGTCCTCGCACACTGTTCTCAAGTATCTTCGCCTGACGCATCTTTTCATCGGCGTTTTCATCGCTCCCGCATTGCTCTTCTTCGCCTTCACGGGGGCCCTTCAGACCTTCAGCCTCCACGAAACCACCCGCGGCAGCAGCTACAAACCACCCGCCTGGGCCGTGATGCTCGCGCAGATCCACAAAAAACAGACGCCGGTCGTCCCCGCTAAAAAAGTCCTACCGTCTGACAAACCGGCTGACAAAGCCACCACTGAAAAAGCTGCGCCTGAAACGCCGCAATTACCCAAACCTCTCGCGCCTTCGTCGGCTCCGACCGAAGCGCCGAAGCCGACCCACAACGCCCTGCCCCTGAAGTGTTTCTTCCTCCTCGTCTCCATAAGCCTCTTCGTCTCCACCCTGTCCGGCCTTTACATGTCATACAAATACATTCGCAACAGGAGGCTGATCACCACAATTCTCCTCGCGGGCATCATCGTTCCCGTGCTGCTGACCATCTTCTAGCGCCACCGCAACAAGAGCACCAGGGCCACCAGCGCGGCCACTCCGCCCGCGAACAAGCCCGCCATCGCGGCCGCTAATGCCGTCGGACCGCTCTGCACAAACCCATTCCTTCCGACATCCCCCATTCTGTAATAAACGACTATCCCAACCAGACAAAACGTGGCCACCGCACCCACTACGGCAACGACCACACGCCGAAGACTCCGGTCAGGCTCCATACTGAGGGACCTCTTTCCTTAGCATCTAAGCCACAAACTCCAGGGTGCCCCGCTGCATCACTGAGTGCTTCGCCACCTCGTCCCGCAACGGAAAATCGCTCCGATAGTGCGCTCCACGGCTCTCCTCGCGTCCCAGCGCCGAAGCCACGATAAGCCCGGCCACCACATGCAGGTTCCTGGCCTCAATCGCCCGCCGAAACGTCCCTCCAGGCATACTCACCTCAAGCGCATCAAGCCCTCGCTGCGCCTCGCGCAAACCAGTCCCGTCCCGCAACAACCCAGCATATTTCCACATCAACTCGCGCAACTCAGCGATCCACCTTTCAGTCGCAGCCTCGCTAGTAACTCCACCTGGCGCAGCAAGCGGCACAACCCCTAACGGCTCCCGCATCGTCAGCCCGGTGTCCTCCTCTGCCGCCATCGTCTCCGCCACGAGCGCGCCAAACACCAGCCCCTCCAGCAGCGAATTACTCGCCAACCGATTCGCTCCGTGCACTCCCGTACAAGCCGCCTCGCCCGCCGCATACAGTCCTGCCAGCGAGGTCCGCCCATGCACGTCCGTCCTCACGCCGCCCATCAGGTAATGAGCCGCCGGCCGCACCGGAACCAGGCTCCTGCCCAACTCCAGTCCGTACCCCGTCAGAAACTTCGATATTCCAGGAAACCGGGCCGCCAGGTCCTTCTTCACATGCCGCATATCCAAGTACACGGGCCCATCCATCCCTTCGCGCGTAATCGCCCGCGCCACCACGTCGCGCGGGGCCAGCTCCAGCAGCGGATGATACCGCTCCATAAACCGCTCGCCCTTCGCATTAACGAGAACCGCACCCTCACCCCGCAGTGCCTCGCTCAATAGAAATCGCGGAGCACCCGGCGCGGTGAACGCCGTCGGATGAAACTGGTAAAACTCCATATCGCTCACGGCAGCGCCAGCCCGGTAAGCCATCGCAATCCCATCGCCCGTAGCCACCGCCGGATTCGTTGTGTCGCTATATACCTGTCCCGCACCGCCACTCGCCAAGAGCACCGCCTGCGCTTGCACCACTCGCAAACCGCCCTCACCGTCCAACAGCGTCGCCCCCACTACGCGCCCACCTTCGACGATCAGGTCCACACTCGTCGTCCACTCCATCAACTCAATCTGCGGAATCTCACGCACATGCCGCAGCAGTGACACCGCGATCTCCCTGCCCGTCGCATCTCCATTCGCATGCAGAATCCGCGATAGGCTATGCGCGCCCTCGCGCGTCCGCAGCAACTCGCCATCCTCCCGATCGAACGCCGTTCCCCACTCCAACAACTCCTCTACTCGCCGCGGCCCTTCGGAGACCAGCACCGAGGCCGCCTCGCGATTCACCAGCCCATCTCCCGCCGCCATCGTGTCCTCCAGATGCAGCGCAACGTCCTCCTCGCCTCCCATCGCCACCGCGATCCCACCCTGCGCATAGGCCGTATTCGACTCAGCCAGCTCTTCCTTCGTCACTACCAGCACCGTGCCCGCATCCGCCAACCGAATCGCCGCACTCAGCCCAGCAATTCCTGCCCCGATCACTAAAAACTCGACCCGTTCCATACTTCGATGCTACTACTCCGAAACTCCTCTAAAATGCGTGCGATACGATGGAGACATCGTGCCTGTCATCCCAGTCAACACGCCCTCCGCAAGTTACGACGTCACTATCGGCTCGGACCTCTTGCGCACGCTCCATCCGCGCCTCCGAAAGCTCAATCAAGACAAACCCTTCCGCCCGTTCGTCATCACATCACCCGATATCTGGGCCCTCTGGTCGAGACCCTTCCTCGCCAGCTTCAAGGAACCTCCGACAGTCCTCTTCCTACCAAGCGGCGAATCGCACAAGCGCCTCGCGAGCGTCGAATCCCTCGCCCAGCAACTCGCCACGGCTGGCGCCGACCGCGACTCGCTCCTCCTCGCCTTCGGTGGTGGCGTCCTCGGCGACATCACCGGCTTCCTCGCCGCCATCTACATGCGCGGCGTCCGCTACGTCCAGGTCCCGACGACACTCCTAGCGCAGGTCGACTCCTCCATCGGCGGCAAGACAGGCGTAAATCTCGTAGCCGGGAAAAACCTCATCGGCAGCTTCCACCATCCACAGGCCGTCTTCGCCGACACCGACCTCCTCGGCACCCTTCCGCCCGCCCAGCTCCGCGCCGGCCTGCAGGAGTCCATCAAAGCCGGCATCATCTACGACGCAAGACTCTTCCGCTACATGGAACAGAACGCCGAAGCCATCCTCTCTAGCGACCCCAAAGCGCTGACCCACGTCGTCGCCGCCTCGGTCCGCGTCAAGGCCGACGTCGTCAGTAAAGACGAAAAAGAATCCGGTCTTCGTATGATCCTGAACTTCGGCCACACCATCGGACACGCCATCGAAGCGGCCACCAACTACAAGCAACTCCTGCACGGCGAAGCCGTCGGCTGGGGCAGCATCGCCGCGCTCAACGTTGCCAAAGCGCGCAAGACCATTACCGAAAAGGACGCCGACCGCATCACGGAACTCATCCTCCGCTATGGCCCTCTGCCGCCATTCAAAGCCGCCTCCGCCAAACTCGTCGCCCTCACCTCACGCGATAAGAAAAACCGCAGTGGCACTCGCTCCTTCGTACTCCCCACCGCAATCGGCAAAACCGAGATCGTCCGCGACGTCACCGAATCCGAACTCCTCGCAGCCACCGAAGCCATGCTCACCCTCATGCGTCAAAAGAGAGTCGCAGCAGATTTTCATTAAGCGAATTGTGAGTTATCGTGCAACTCAGGATCGCCCGGAGTCTTCCATGAAGCGAATATGGTGCATTTTCGTAGCGGCAATCTGCCTGATCTCTCCTTCTCTCGCGCATAGCCAGGAGAAGGCCCGATTGACCTTCGATGTGGCAACTATCAGGCTCTCCGATCCTGACACAATCAGGATGCTGAATGGTGTCCCTACAGGTGGACGCGGTGGTGGCATCAAAGCCCTGCCCGGAGGCAATGGATATTCGGCTCAAAACGTTTCGGTAAAGCTCATGTTTGCTCTGATGTATAAGGTGCCCATGCGCCAGATCTCCGGCGGCCCGGAATGGATGAATGCCGACCGCTACGACGTCGAAGCCAGAGTCGACGGCACCTACAGCCTCGACGACCTTCACCTCATGTATCAACACCTATTGGCGGACAGGTTCAACCTGAAGTTCCACATCGAGACGAAAGATGGAAACGTCTACGCGCTTATGTTGGACACGCCGGGATCGAAGATGAAGATCAACACGGGCCCGCAGGACTTCAAAATCCCAGTCACCTTTGGCCCCGAAGGCGCGATCGGCACACGGGCCCCATGTCCTACCTCTGCTGGTTTCTCGGCCAGCAACTTCAGAACACCAACCGGCCCGTAATCGACCTCACCGGCCTCGACAAGAACTACGATTTCACCCTGTCCTATTTGCCCGAGCTTCCTCCCGATGTCTCCAAGGACAATCTGCCTCCCGAGGTCCGCGATCGTCCATCCGTCTTCGACGCCGTGAAGCAGCAGCTTGGCCTGAAACTCGTTCCGCAAAAGGGACCGATCGATTATTACGTCATCGACCACATCGACAGGCCTTCGGACAACTAGCGCATCGAATCAAACCAAATCCTGCCCCGCCGACTAACATAGTCTTGTGACAATCGAACGCACACCCGAGCACGAACTCACCACAGGGGCACGCCCCACCGGCGCCACCACCGAGCAGGCCGCCGCCGCGAACATCCAGCAGATGTTCGACACGATCGCCCCCACCTACGACCGCGCCAACCACGTCCTCTCCGCCGGCCTCGACCGCTGGATGTGGGGCCGCACAGCCCGCGTCTTCCGACCGGCTCTCCAGCACCCCGAGACCGTCGCCCTCGACCTCTGCTGCGGCACCGGCGATATGACCATGGCCCTCCTCAAACACCGCCCCCTCACCACGAACGCCGCTCCCATCCTCGCCGTCGACTTCTCCCACAACATGCTCTCCCGCGGCGCAGAAAAATTCGCCCCGCACAACATCGTTCCCATCGAAGCCGACGCCCTTCATCTCCCCATCGCCGACGCGTCCGTCGACCTCGTCACCACCGCCTTCGGCTTCCGCAACCTCGCCAACTACGAGGAAGGCCTCACCGAACTCCACCGCGTCCTCCGCCCAGGCGGCCAGCTCGGCATCCTCGAATGCAATCAGCCCGAAGGCCTCGTGGGCACACTTTACGACGTCTACTTCAAAACCATCCTGCCCAAATTAGGCGGCCTCATCTCCGGCAACGTCCGCGCCTACAGCTACCTTCCCGCCTCGGTCGAGCGCTTCCCCCGCCCACCCCGCATGCTTCAACTCATCAGGGCCGCCGGCTTCACCAACGCCACCTGGACCAGCTACACCTTCGGCACCGCCGGCCTCTACCACGCCACAAAGCTCTGACTCAAACATTTAGCTCGCGCCCCATAACTCCTGTACCATCAGATTTCAACCTGTCCCAACTTCGCTCGATCGGGTGGTATCCAGATGGCCGCGCGCCCAACCCCTGTCCTCGACGGACTTGTCACCTCATCCGACACCATCGGCGCATCGGCGATGCGCAAAGCCACGTTGCGCCTTATTCCCCTCATTGCCCTCGGATACGGCGCGGCCTATATGGACCGCGTCAACATCAGCTTCGCCTCGCTCCAGATGAACCGCGACCTGCACTTCAGCGCCACCACCTATGGTTTTGGCGCAGGTCTCTTCTTCCTCAGCTACGCTGCCTGCGAGGTCCCCTCAAACCTCCTGCTCTACCGCTTCGGAGCACGCCGCTGGCTCGCCCGCATCATGATCACCTGGGGTGTCGTCGCCATGGCCATGCTCTTCGTCCGCACACCCGCGCAGTTTTACACCATGCGTTTTCTTCTGGGCATGTCCGAAGCCGGCTTCTTTCCCGGAGTCATCTTCTACCTCATGCAGTGGTTCCCGCCGGAGCTGCGCGCACGCGCCATCAGCCGCTTCTATATCTCGTTGCCTCTCAGTTCCGTCTTCATGGGACTCATCGCCGGCGCGCTTCTTAACCTCGATGGGCACCTCGGCCTTCGCGGCTGGCAGTGGCTCTTCCTCGTCGAAGGCCTGCCCGCAGTACTTCTCGGCATTGCCTTCTTCATCTTTCTCCCCGACACCCCCGCCCAAGCCAAGTGGCTCACTGAAGACGAGCGTGTCTGGCTCGTCCGGCAAGTCGGCCAGGCCTCGTCAAAAGCGACGCACCACGGCGACTCCCTCAGCCAGGCACTCCTCGACCCCCGTGTGTGGCAGCTCGGCATCTTCATGCTCGTTCATGCTTGCCAGCCTCTACGCCTACACCTTCGTTGCGCCGGACATCGTCCAGCGCTCGACCCATCTCAGCACAACCATTGTCGGCTTCATCATCGCCGGCCTCAGTCTGCTCGGCGCGCTTGGCATGCTGCTCAACGCCGCTCACTCCGACCGCACCCAGGAAAGGTATTGGCACATCGTCCCCTGGTGCCTCTTCATCTCCCTTGGCTTCCTGGTCTGCGGCGTCTCCACCAGGCCCCTGATCGCTGTCCCAGCTCTCGGCCTCCTCATCCTCGCTTACAACTCCATGCAGGGCCCGCTCTGGTCGTTACCCGCTGACTTCCTCACAGGCCGCTCCGGCGCGGCCGGTATCGCCGCGATCAACATGATCGGCATCACCGGCGGCTTCCTCGGCCCCTACTTCATCGGCTTCGCCAAAGACCTCACCGGCGACTACCAGAGCGGCCTCCGTCTCATGGCCATCCCAATGCTCCTCGGCGCCGGAATAATGCTCTATCTTCGTCGCGATGCGCGCCGGCGCCAGCTCGTATGACAAGCCTCTGTGCTTCTCATGTCTGTACCATGTAGCATCTTCCCCATGAACCAAACGGCCACGCCCGAGCAAGCCGCTACCCCCCACAACGCCAAGCGTTCTGCAGCGCTCTTCTCCGTCCTCGCCGCCCTCGGCGTCACTCTCCTCAAACTCCTCACCGGCCTCCTCACCGGCTCTCTCGGCATGCTCTCCGAGGCCGCACACTCCGGCATCGACCTCATCGCCGCCGGCATCACCCTCTTCTCCGTCCAGGTCTCCGACCGCCCCGCCGACGCCGACCACACCTACGGCCACGGCAAGATCGAGAGCCTCTCCGCCGGGGTCGAGACCTTCCTCATGCTCGGCTCCTGCATCTGGATCCTCACCGAGGCCGTCCGCCGCATCCTCTTCCGCGAACACCTCTCCCTCAAATTCTCTATCTGGCCGTTCGTCGCCCTTTTCCTTTCCATCGCCGTCGACTTCACCCGCTCTCGCAAACTCCACCGCATCGCCAGCGAGACCAAGAGCGAGGCCCTCGAAGCCGACGCTATCCACTTCCGCACCGACATCTGGTCCTCTCTCGCCGTCCTCTTCGGCCTGGCCGCGTCCTACGCTGGGCAGCACTGGAACGTCCCCGCGCTCGAACTCGCCGACCCCATCGCCGCCATCCTCGTCGCCGGCATCATCCTCCACGTCACGTGGAAGCTCGCCCGCCGCACCATCGACACCCTCACCGACGCCACGCCTCCCGAGGCCCGCGCCCAGAATCGCCAGCTCATCCGCGAGCTTGCCGCCATCGACGGCGTCCTCTCCGTCGACCGCGTCCGTACCCGCCGCTCCGGCCCCAGCTACTTCGCCGACGTCACCCTCGGCATGCCCCGCAACCTCACCTTCCAGCGCTCCGAGCAGATCACCATGGCCGCCACCGCCGCCGTCCAACGCCATCTCCCCGGCGCCGACGTCGTCGTCCACTCCATCCCCACCGCATCGCGCGCCGAAAGCGTCCACGACCGCATCCGCGCCGTCGCCGCGCGCTCCAACCTCACCATCCACGACGTCAGCGTGCAGGAGTACCACCACCAGCTCCACGTCGAGCAGCACCTCGAGGTCGACGAAACCATGTCCCTCCGCGCCGCCCACAGCCTCGTCACCCAACTCGAGTCCGAGATGCGCCGCGAGGTCCCCGAGATCTCCTCCATCCTCACCCACATCGAAAGCGAACCCGCCACTATCGAGCGCCCAGAGTCACTCGAGCGCGACCGCCAGATCGAAGTCCGCCTCCGCCGAACCGCGCAGGCCTTCCCCGAGATCCTCGACATCCACGAGGTCTTCGTTACCCGCATCAACGACCGCATCCAGGTCAACTGCCACTGCACCCTGCCCGACGACCTCCCCATGTCCAAGGTCCACGAGATCATCACCGCCTTCGAAGGCGCCTTCAAACTCGACGACCCCGAGGTCAGCCGCCTCCTCATCCACCCCGAACCCGCCACCGACAACCGCCGCTGATCGGGCCGAATTCAATTCCCTTACACAGAAACGGACAGCTCAACGAGAAAACGATGAGACACTCGCTTCACTCCTTGATCCATACGCCACGAAAATCCGCGGAAATCGGCAGATACGAATCGTCGCCGCTTTCTGCTCGGGGGCGCCGCAGCTCTATTTACCGCAAGCCGAACAAACCTTTTCGCCAGCACTTTCGCGCCCTTGCCCGATCACCGGATGCACCGCTAAAGATCGAAGCAGTGGAACTCGTCGAACTTCATGGACGCTACACCGACGAGGCAGGCATCAACCGGCAACAACAGGTCAACCCTTTAGACATCTACGACGATCTGCGCCCTGCCCCCTATGCAGACAAACCTTCCGGAACGAGAGAGGTGCTCTACACCGCGGTCTACCTTCGCATCCGAACCTCCGGCGGTATCGATGGCCTCTACGGCCCCATCGAAAAAAGTGCGGCAGTTGTAGTGAACGACGAGCTTCGACCCTTCCTTATCGGCAAAGACGCGCTCGCCGGTGAAGCGCTCTGGGACCAGATGTACCGCTCCAATCGCCACTCGCGCGACGGGTTCTTCATGATGGCCATCAGCGCCGTCGACAACACGCTATGGGACATCCGCGGCCGGCACTTCGAGGTCCCCGTCTACCGTCTGCTCGGCGGCCCCACGCGCTCATTCGTGGAGATGTATGCCAGCTGCCTCGGCTTCTCGCTCGAACCCGCAGCCGTTCGCACTCGCGCACTCGCGATCAAGAATGAAGGCTACCGCTATCAGAAGTGGTTCATGGGCTACGGCCCCGGCTCCGGCCCTGAGGGTATGCGCAAGAACGTCGAGCTCGTTCGCGTCTTGCGCGAAACCGTCGGCGACGACACCGAACTCATGTTCGACGCCTACAGTGGATGGAACCAGAACTACGCGCTCGAGTGGGCCCATCAGGTGGAGCAGTACCGCCCTTATTGGATCGAAGAAGCCACTCACCCTGAAAAGATCGACAGTTTCGCCGTGATGCATCGCAGCACAACCATCCCAATTGCCTCAGGCGAACACTTCTACGGTCGTTGGGAGGTCGAGCGCTACCTTCAGGCAGGCGGCCTGTCCGTAGTCCAGGCCGATCCCGAGTGGTGCGGAGGCACCTCCGAACTCCTCCGCATCGGCACGGTAACCTCACTGCACGACGTCCCCGTAATCCCCCACGGCCACAGCCTCCGCGCCGCCATACACATCATCGCCAGCCAGTCACCCATGACCTTCCCTCTCGGCGAATACCTCATCAACAAAATGCGCCACTACTATCACTTCGAAAGCAATCCCCTGGTCCCAGAGCACGCGCACATCGCATTACCCCCTGGCCCCGGCTTCAACGTCCAACTCGATCAAGCCAAGATCGAATCACAAACTATCCTCAAACCAAACTGATCCAACCCAGGCGTTGCCTTTGCTGTTGCTCTTTCGGTTGTCATTCCCGAAGGAAATCTGGTAGTGGTTCAATTTGGAGTGAATGACTGAAGTTTCCGAAAATGTGACTTCAGGGGCACTTCACGCACAGGCAATTTGGCGTCATCACAGAACCCCTCCAGTCAACATTCGCGTTTCCCAGGACTGACATCATGGCTCTCTTACTTTCGTAGGCCGTGAGTTCGTGTACCCTCACGTCAGGGATGCTTCTGCGTAACCTCGATCTCGACATTCTACGGACACTCATCACGGCCCATGATCTAGGCGGCTTCGCGCAGGCGGCCGACCGTCTGGGGCGGACACCAGCCGCGATCAGTCTGCAGATGAAGCGCCTGCAAGAGGAACTAGGAACACCGCTCTTTCGCAAGCACGGCCGGGTTCTGAAGCTGACAGAAGCCGGACAGACCGCCCTCGGATACGCTCGGCGCATGCTTGCCCTGAACGATGACCTGCTGCAAACCATGCAGGGCGCGACGCTAGCCGGCACCGTTCGCATTGGTGCTCCGCAGGATTTCGCGGCGCTGCTGCCCGATGCTTTGCGGCAGTTCGCAGCTCTTTATCCACGAACTCAAATAGAGCTGCGTATTGAGGGTAACGGCGCTCTCATCGAAGCCCTTGACAAGAGTCAGCTTGATCTCGCGCTGACAATTGGATTCGCGGATAGGAAGGACGCTCTGCTGCTGGGCGAACTGCCTGTGCTCTGGATCGCGAGCCGAGCTTTCCGCACACAAGATGGTTCTCTCCCACTTGCTGTACTTGGCCCTCAATGCGCCTTCCGCAAGGCCGCGATACAGCAGCTCGAAACCGCCGGCATCCCGCATCGTATCGCGGCCACCAGCCCAAGCCTGGACGGCCTATGGGCCGCGCTTCAAGGAGGGCTTGGCATTACCGCACGCACCGCTATGCAACTGCCAGCTCATTTAGTGGCGAGTAGGTCGCTGCATCGCCTGCCTACCCTTCCGACTCTTCCCGTGGCACTCCACCGTGGCCCGAACTCCGCTAACTCTGCTCTTGATGCTTTCCATTCTTTGCTTGGCGCGGCCACACGAGGCGCTCTGGCCGAACTCACGCACCCGCAACGCTCCCACGTATTGCGGAAAGCGTAAGCGCCACTTAATCCTTCGGTAAGAACAATCAAATTGTGCAGCGTTCATGCGGATGGTACGGTGCACTCATGATCGCTCGCGTCCTTTCGCTCATTGCTACCGTGATATTCGCTATCTCCTCCGTGCATGCCCAAACGCCTGCCGCGAACTCGTTTGTCGGCACATGGAAGCTCATCGCTGCGGACAAACTCCTCCCGGACGGCACCCGAGCCGCCGATTATGGAACTCAGCCGCACGGCTTGGCCATCTTTACTGCCGACGGCCACTTCGTGATTGAAGTCTTCCGGGACGTGCGCGTGAAGTTCGCCAGCAATGACCGGGCCAAGGGCACACCCGAGGAGTACAAAGATGCGTCTCTGAGCGCCAGCTGCTCGTTCGGCACCTATAGCGTCGACCCGGCATCCAGCAAAGTCACCATGAAGATTGATCGCTCAACTTTTCCGAACTATGACGACGCCACTCAAGTGCGCTCCTATGAACTTAAGGGCGACATTCTCAGCTGGAAAGTCCCCGCCCGCCCCGACGGTTCTATCCCGATCACCGTCCTGCGCCGTATCGCTGTTCTGTAGAAGACTTAGAAAGGCGCCACGTAAAGTTGATGTGGTTGCTTGGCTAAGCGTCTCCAGGTTTGTCTAATTGGTAATGACAAGTCGGCAAGGGTTTACTGATTTCCCAGGGCAACAACCTCAACTTTCGCCGACAGGCCTTTGCATGAACTATAAAGGCGAAGTTCCCGAAAACGGGGTCATAGGTAAGTTCGGTTGCCCCGGAGTTCAAACTGGCCCCACTACCGGGAATCTGCTTCTGTTTTCGTATTTGCTTTTGTGGCTTTGCGCCATCTGACCCTGAGCTTCCTGGAATTAACCCATCCACGGCACCACGTGCAGTGTGATCTCGCCCGCCTCCAGCCCCCTTGAAGTCACCCTCACCCGCGCATCACCCGCCGTCACTCCCGCCTGCACAAACGCCGCCCCCAATCCCATAAACGCACTCCGCTGACTCGCCTTATCCGGCTCATGGCAACTAGGATCGCCGTTCCCCACGCCGATCACCTTCCCCGGGCCCTCCACCGAAAACGTCAACATATTTCCAGCCGTCGGCACGGTCAGCCCCTTCGCATCAACAACACGCACATTCACCTGAGCGCAGTCCTGCCCATCGGCCCGCAACGTAGCCTTGCTCGTCTCGACCACTAGCCGCGCAGCTGTCCCAGCCGTCTCCCGTCGCTCCGTCAAAACCACCTTGTCGCCCGACGACCCTCTCGCCTCAATCGCCCCTGGAGCATACTTCACCTTCCACTCCAGATGCCCATTCTTCTTCACCGTCTGCGATCCCAAACTCGCCCCATTCACAAACAACTCCGCCGACTCGCAGTTCGCATAGCACCAAACTGAAATCTCTTGCCCTTCCTTGCCCTCCCAGTTCCAGTGCGGAAACAGATGCATCGCCGGCTCACTCCCCCACCACACACGGTAGTAGTGAAAATTGTCCTTCGCAAACCCGCAAGTATCCATCACGCCAAAGTGCGAGCTGATGCACGGGACCCCATAAGGCGTCGGCTCTCCTCGATAATCAAGCCCCGTCCAGCAAAACCCACCGGCAAGCCACGCGTTCTCGTCGTAAAAACTCCACCAGGTCTCCGCTGTGCTGGCCCAACTCGGAAAGTTCACATCATAAGCACTCACATACCCGCGCAACGGATCGTTCTCATACACACCACGCGTTGAGACCGTACTCGCCGTCTCCGTCCCCACCGCCGGCTTCGTCGGAAACTTCGTGCGAAAATCGGTGATGTTTCTCGTCGCACCGACGTGCGCCCCGCCATAATTGAGCCCCATCACATCCAACACCTGCGTGAACCCCTGTCCCCAGCCGCCATTCATCGCCGCCGTCACCATCCGTGTCGGATCGAGCCGCTTCGCCTCCCGCTTCATCGTCGTCATCATCGCCGCCCCACGCGCCGACACCTGCTCCGGCTCCTCGTTCCCCAGAGACCAGATGACCACGCTCGGCCGGTTCCTGTCCCGCCGAATCATCCTCGCCAGTTCACTCAACCCCTCCTCACTCGACGAAAACATCCGCGTCTCGTCCATCACCAGTACGCCCAGTTCATCGCACGCGTCCAGCACCTCCGCGGCAGGCGTGTTGTGCGTCGTCCGCAGCCCATTGCAGTTCATGTCCTTCAAACGCTCGATTCTGTACCGCTGGATCGCGTCCGGCACCGCCACGCCGACACCCGCATGGTCCTGGTGATTGCACGTCCCCTTGATCTTCACCACTCGCCCGTTCAGCAGAAACCCGCGTTGGCCGTCCCACGCAATCGTACGCACACCGAACTGCGTCTGGTCCTGGCTCACCGCCTTCCCCTCTGACTCCACCACCGTCACTAACCGATAGAGGTTCCGTTCCTCCAGACTCCACATCTTCGCCGCCGCAATCTTTCCGGTCGTCGGCACCACTACCGTCTCTCCCGGCTCCACCGACACCACTGCCGACCGGCACCGCGCGACCTCTTTCCCACTACCCACCTCGACCACGACTCCGATCACAGAACAGCTCGCTGTCGCAGCTCCAGCGTTCTTCACCTCGCTCGTAATCGCCAGTCCCGCGTCCCCACCAGCACCCGGGCTCGTCTGCACAAACACCCCGTCCTTCACCAGATGCAGCGCTCCCGTCTTTCGCAGCCAAACATGCCGATAGACCCCGGCGCCTTCATAGAACCACCCGTCGCTGAGCGTCGCGTCTACCCGCAGCGCCACCACGTTCTTCACCGGCCCGTTCTCCGGACGCATCTTTCCATCCGGCCCTCGCGCCTCTCGCGGCGCATAGTCCAGAAAGTCCGTCACATCGATCTCGAACGGCACATAGCCGCTCAGGTTCTCGCCAACCCAATGCCCGTTGACGAACACGGTCGCATTCCGATACACCCCATCGAACTCCAGCACCATCCGCTTGCCTTCGTCCTCTGGCTTGACCTCAATCTCCCTCCGGTACCAACCAATGCTGCTCTCCGGAAAGTCCCTGCCCACCGGCTTGCCGCCATGGCCAACCAATATTGGCTCAATCACGAATGGCAACGCCACCGCCCAGTCATGCGGCACCTGCACCGTCTCCCACTTCGAATCGTCAAAGTGAACTCCCGTCGCACCACCCGCGTCACCCGACTTCGCATACGTCCCCGTACCGGCCAGCTTGCCAAACCCAAAGTCCCGCATCGGATCGCACGCGTTCCCCAGCGCAAACCTCCACCCAAAATCCAGCGACTGCCGCTCCCGCAGCGTATTCTTCATCACATCGACGCGCACGTCGTCCTGGTGCGTCTTCGCCTGCGCGGCCGCGCCCCGTCTCAGACGCGACCCCCTCCGCCGCCAATCCATTCGCAGTAATTGAAGCCGCACCCACCGCCGCTCCGGCCTTCACTAAGTCTCGCCGCGTCCACTTCCGCATCCAATGTCCTCCAGGTTCCGAAGCAAGTCTAATGGCAAAATTACCCGCATGTGCAACAGCCAAAGAATCCAGCCCCCTTCACCCTGTATCCTTGAGCTGACCTATGAAGCTGAAGACACGCCGCATCAACCGCTTCTTCAACATCGTCCTCGGCGCCCTGGCGATGCTCATCGTCGCGCTTCTCTCCGCGTTCATCACCATGCGCCTCGCCATCCACGGCCGCGAGGTCAAAGTCCCCAACCTCACCGGCCTCACCCTCGCCGACGCCAGCAAGCAGACCCGCTCCCTCGGCCTCCGCCTCACCCTCGAAAACCGCTTCTACTCGCCCAACACTCCGCCGGGACACGTCCTCGCCCAATCTCCCGCGCCAGGCGTCACCGTCCGCCGCGAATGGGCCGTCCGCATCACCGAAAGCCTCGGCGCACAACAGGTCGCCATCCCCGACCTCCTCGGTCAAAGCGAACGCACCGCCTCCATCAACGTCCGCCGCCTCGGGCTCGAACTCGGCGCCGTCGCCCACGTCGCCGCGCCCGGCGACCCCGGCGTCGTCATCGCCCAGACCCCCAGCCCGAACGCCGCAGGCGTCGACCGTCCCCGCGTCAGCCTGCTGCTTAGCGAACCGGAAGAGGCCGAATCGCCTGACGCCTTCGTCATGCCCTCACTCGCCGGTCTCACTCTCGCCGGTGCAGCAGCACGCGCGACAGCTATCGGCCTGCACATCGTCAGCGCCGAAGACCTCAATCTGCCCCCTACACCCAGCCCCTGCGGCAACAGATGCGGCAACAGCCACCCCCACCGCTCAATCCTTCTCCGTCGGCACCGTCGTAGCGCAAACTCCGCTGGCGGGCCATCGCGTAGTCAAAGGCGACCCCGTCCACATCACTCTGACGAACTAACAATCAATCCCGCACCAGCACAACCGCATAAAACCCATCACACCCATGCGCACCGGGCAAGGTCCTAAGCGCCCCCTCGCGCACCGCCGAGCCCAGCTCCACTCCGCCCAGCAAAATCCCCTGCTCTGCAAGCTCCACCATCAACCCCTCGACGGGGACCATACTCACTCCACCCGCGCCCATAACGGCCTCTACCACTCGCTCACACTCCTCCGGCTCCAACGAACAAGTCGAATAAACCAACCGCCCACCCGGCGCCAGCCGCTTCAACGCCCCGTTGAGAATCGCCAACTGCCGTTCCGACTGCCGCGCGAACTCCTCCACCTTCAACCGGTGCCGAATCTCCGGGTTCCCCGCCAGCGTCCCCGTCCCCGAGCAAGGCGCATCGCACAAAATCAGATCGAAGCTCCCCTCAACCGCCTTCGCGTCGGCGGCGTCCGCCATCGCAAACCGTACCCGCTCCGCATACGAATACCGCTGCAGCCGCGCCTCGGTCTGGGCAAGCCGCTTCGCACTCACATCACTCGCAACAATCTCGGCGGTCCCCAACCGGCGCGCCAGAATCAACGTCTTCCCTCCCGGAGCCGCACAGCAATCCCAAACTCGCCTCGCCCCCGGCATCGCCGCAGCGGCAAGCTCCGCCACCAGCCGCGATCCATCGTCCATATGCGGGAGACCCCCGCCGCTCTCCGAGAACATGCCGCCCTGCACGGGCTCCTGCTGATCGGCCTCGCAGATCTTCAACGCGATCTCCCGCCCATACTCCCCCACCCAGCGCTCTACCATCCATAGCGGATGCCCCAACCTCTCCGCAAACGCAGCTGTCGATTCAAACACGCGCACACCCGGCCTCTGTGCTGCGGCCAGCTTGCGCAACACCGCATTCACCATCCCGGTCGCATGCGGCTCACCCGCGGCCCTGCACAGTTCCACGCTCTCACTCAACGCCGCATGCGCCGGGATCCGCTCCAGATGCAGTAGTTGAAACGCCCCCATGCGCAATGCAATCGCCACCGGCTCCGCCAGCCTCTGCTCCGGCCGCTGCAACAACGAACGCACCCTCGCATCCAGCGCAATCTGCCACCGCAGCACGCCCATCACCAACGCCGTCGTCAGGTTCCGGTCCTCGGGAGACAGCGCATCCACCCGCGCCGAGTGCAACAGCTCATCGCTATGCCCCTTACCCTCACCCACCAGCTTCAAAATCTCAAACGCCGCCAGCCGTGCCGGCGTGATCTTCGCAATCGCGCTCTCAGCACCAGCCGTTGGCCCCGCCGACATCGGACGCTTCCTCACCGCGGCTGTCTTACCTGAAGCTGCCCCAACCCGCTTCGACCGCCCAGCCCCAGGCCTCGACCTCTCCTTCATAGCCCCAACCGCTCGCCGCTTCTCACCTGATTGCCCCGCAAAAATTCAGCCGCACTCATCCGCCGCTTCCCTTCCAACTGCACCTCGTCAAGCCCAATCAAGCTTCCGCCCCCACACACAACGCACAGCGAGTCGCCATGCACCTTTACCACCCCGACCTCACCATCGCCAGCACCCATAACATGCATTCTCTGCACAATCAGCTTCTTCCCTCGCAATAGCGTATGCGCGCCCGGCCAAGGCTGAAACCCTCTCCACCGGTCATAGAGCTGTTGTGCCGTCCGCGAAAAATCAATCCACCCGTCTTCCCGTGTCAGAATCGGCGCCAGCGTAGCCGCCGAATGGTTCTGCGCCTCTGGATAGATAAGCCCCTCCTCCAGATGATGCAGTGTCTTCACCATCAACTTCGCTCCCAGCGGCGCAAGACACTCGTACACATCGACGGCCGTCTCCTCCCGCCCAATCGGACACACCTGCGCCAGCAGCATGTCGCCCGTATCGAGGCCGGCATCGAGCCGCATCGTTGTAACGCCCGTCACCAATTCGCCGTTCGCCACCGCCCATTGAATCGGGGCAGCGCCGCGATACTTCGGCAGCAATGACCCATGCAGATTGATGTTCCCAAACCGCGGCAGTTCCAGCATCCACTGTGGAATAATCCGTCCATACGCCACTACAAGAATCGCGTCCGGCTGAATCCCCTCCAGCAGCGCCTGAAACGCCGCATTGTTTTTGATCTTCTCCGGCTGCGCCACTGGCAACCCACGAGCCACTGCCGTCCGTTTCACGGGAGGCCCCTGCACTTCCATCCCTCGCCCGGCTGCGCGATCAGGCTGAGTCACAACCAAAGCGACCTCATGACCGGCAGCAATCACCGCCTCCAGCGTCGGCACCGCAAACTCCGGCGTCCCGCAAAAAACCAGCCTCATAGCCCGTTCCTCCGGCAACTCAGCAACGTCCCTCCCGAGCATCGCGAGGGCCCACGCAGCCCGACCCGCCAAGACAAGGTACACACGCCACGAAGTGGCCGCCCTCCGCGTAGGAGGCCCGTCCGGCAGGACACTACCATTCGCCGTTCTTAATCAGCTTCTTGATCCTCCGAATCACCAGGTCCCGCTTCAACCGGCTCAGCCGATCGATAAACAGGACTCCATCCAAATGATCGATCTCATGCTGCAACGCCCGCGCCAGCAACTCGTCCCCCTCCACCTCAAACCACTCCCCCGACACGTCCTGCGCCTTCACCTTCACCTTCGCCGCGCGCGTCACCTTCTCTCGGATCTCCGGCAGACTCAGGCAACCCTCCTCCTCCACCTGCTTGCCCTCGCGTTCAATGATCTCCGGATTAATCAGCGCAATCCGCTCCTCCGGGTTCTTCTTGAAGCTCACATCGATTACCGTAATCCGCTTCGAGATCGCGATCTGCGGCGCCGCCAGCCCAATCCCCTGCGCCGCATACATCGAATCGAACATCTCCTCGACCAGCTTCTTCAGCTTCGCGTCGAACACCGTCACCTTCTCGCCCGGCTTCTGCAGCACCGGGTCCGGCCACTTGACCACCTCATGGATCTTGTTATTTCCGCTCACTCAATACGCTCGAATCTGCTCGCAATAGCCTTTGAAATTTCGCTGCATCTCACGCAGCGAGTCGCCGCCAAACTTCTCCACCATCAACCGTGCAATGGTCAACGCAACCATGGCCTCCGCCGCCACGCCGGCCGCCGGCACCACACAGACATCGCTCCGCTCATACGCGGCCTTCACCGGCTCCCGTGTCGCAAAACTCACAGAGGCCAGTGGCCTCCGCAACGTCGAGATCGGCTTCAGATACCCGCGCACCACAACGTCCTCACCATTTGAGATGCCGCCTTCAATTCCCCCGGCATTGTTGTGCTCCCGCGAAAACTTCGTGAACCCCTCACCCTCATACCCAATCGCATCATGCACCGCAGACCCAACCGACTCCGCCGCCGTCACACCGCGTCCCAACTCCACCGCCTTCACTGCCTGCAAACTCATTACCGCCTGCGCCAGCAACCCATCCATGCGCTCGTCCCAGTTCGCATGCGTCCCCACCCCTGGTGGCAACCCATGCACTACCACCTCAAACACCCCGCCGACCGTGTCTCCTGTCCGCAACACCGCATCGACCTCGCCCTTCATCGCCGCTTCGCTCTCCGCATCGACACAGTTCAGCAGCACCTCGTCCTTCGCCTGCAACGCGACAATCTCGTCCCATGTCGCCACGCGAGAAAGCTCCGCCTTCCCCACCCGAATCACATGACTCGCGACCTCGACCCCCAGCGCCCGCAGCAGAAGCTTCGCCACTGCACCCGCAGCTACCCGCGCCGCGCTCTCCCTCGCACTCGCCCGTTCCAGCACATAGCGCGCATCGGGAAAGTCATACTTTAAACTCCCCGCCAAATCAGCATGCCCCGGCCGCGGCGAAGCAACGGCCTTATGCTTGTTCGAATCACCGGGTTCCACAGGCAGAATGTCAGCCCAGTTCTTCCAATCATTATTCGCAATCACCATGGCAATCGGCGACCCGATCGTCTTCCCATGTCTTACCCCACTCAAAATATGGGCCGTATCCCGCTCGATCCGCATGCGGCCGCCGCGCCCATATCCCTTTTGCCGCCGCCACAGCTCGCGGTCGATAAACTCCTGCTCAACAGTCACCCCTGCCGGCATTCCGCTGACTGTCGCCACCAGGCCCTCCCCGTGGCTCTCTCCCGCTGTCGAAAATCGCAACATTCCGTACCGGTCCCTCTCAAAACACAGGTCGCAAACCTAAATTGTAACAACCCATCTCGCCTCCCCGGGCCTAGCCCCGCGAGGAGAGCACGCGGCAAAGTCTCCCTAGCGCCGCTCGTCTGAGGCCACCTTCGCGACCTTCGCTTCCAATATCGGCCTCCAGTGCTCCTGCGCCGACGGCTCCATGTCCTGGATACGGCGCATCGCCACCGAATAAGCCCCGCGTGCAGCTGCGTAGTTCCCTGTAGCTTCAAACGCATCGCCCAGCGATACATTCGCGTCGAAGCCATCCGGCACCAGCGCAACGGCACTCTGTGCTGCGCTAAGCGCCGCCTGCGGGTCTTTTTTTGTCAGATTTGCTTGCGTCTGCTGTACATATTCCAGGGCCGCGGCCTCGGGCAACGCGAAGTCCCCATAGAAAACCGCCACCCCGTTCGCGATAACATCGTCCGGCTTGCGTTCGAAGAGTCTCTGATAGGGGTTCCGCACCTTAGTTCCAAACTCGAACCCATTGAGGTCGCCGTAGCTGATCAGCACCGGACCGGTGCACAATCGGCGGTACATAGATGTCCTCCTCCGACATGCTGTCCAGCGTCGGCAGAGGTTTACAGGGAATCCCGTAGTCACTCTGCAGAAGAAACGGTTCGGCAAAGTATGCGAACCAGCACTCCTTAACGTTGTGCGCATCCAACCATCGCTTCGTCTGCTTCAATTGTTGCGCCCAATCCGTCGCCGAATCCGAAAAATAAAGGTTCGTCTTCGCAGGCTCGCCCCACAGCACGTTGGCATAAGGCAGATAGTTCGGAAACACCCGCACCGAATCCACGACGTGCCACAGGAGGAGTGCCCCGACCACATACCCCCACGCTCTCCGCTGTCGAATCAGCCACGCAGCGCCACCGCCCGCCAGCGAAAACACAAACGGAAACATTGGCAGCACATGGCGAACGCCGATGTTGAGCGGCGACGCCATCGAGACGGCAAGATAGAACACGGCTGGCAGCGTCAGAAAGAACACCTCACGCGGCCGTCGTACCCTGCCCGTGGCAAACGCATAGATCGCCAGCGCCAATAATCCCAGCAAACCCACAGTCCATTTCAACGAGAGAAGCGCGGGAAAGTAGAACCACTGTCCATGCTCGTATACCTTTCCAAAGATGTACGCTGTCGTGTCGACCCCTACCCGCTGCACATCTACCAGACCGTAGAGGTAGCTCTCCGGCAGCAGATGATGCTGCGCACAGAAAGAGACCAGGCCCTTCATCAGCGGAGAGAGCATATCCATTTGGCCTGCAAGCGGCGGTAGCACCACTCCCGTCGGCTGCATCGCATAGCGAAAGCCGTACACACCCCAAACAACAAACAGCGCGGTCGCCGCAATCGTCCCCATTCCAAGCAGCATTCGCGCAACATAGCGACCCGGCCACAGCCTGTCTTCTCTCCATCTGCCCGCCACCTCTCCCGTGGCCAGCAAGACAAATATCGGCAAAAGCAGCACCGCAGAATGTTTGGCCGTAAGCGCCAGACCGGTCACAAGCCCGCAAAGCACCGCCCGCCGCCACTGCATCTCTTTTACAAAGCGATAGAAGGTGTACACCGCGACAAACAAGCCACACGCCGCGCCCGTGTCCGTGGCGACGAACGGCGCATTGGCCACCACGGTCGGATCGAAGACATACACCGTCATCGCGATCAGTCCCGCAGCGGTGCCAAACATCTCCCTCCCTGCCACAAAAAGCACGAACGCCAACACCAGCGCAAAGACACAAGCAGCCATGTGAATACGGAACAGCAGAGTGTCCGCGCTGTAATGCCCTCCGTACTTCGGATCGTTGCGAAACAGCAGCTCCCTGCCGCCGTAGTACGCCTCAGACTTGAAGTACCTGCCCTGCCGGGGAGCGACCTTCAGATCGAGTGGCAGCAGCGGCAGCGTCGCCACCAGCTTCACCAGCGGCGGATGCTCCGGGTTCAGGCTGTATTCGCCGTGCTTCCAGTTCATGTAGCCGGAATAGATGTGGTCGCCCTCGTCCCAGCTGGGCGACTCCTGCCGAGTCGACAACCCGACCTCAACAACCATCACCACCAGCAGGAGGAACACAGCTCCCCTGACCCACCATCTCCACTGCATGCACTTACCTCGTCCCCGAGATAATAACCCGAGCCGGCCCTTACCACCCGGCCCGCTCACTCCTCAACAAAGCGATAGCTCCCATGGCTGTCGTAATCGATCCCATGCTTCTGCCTCAGCTGTTCGATGTACCTCAGCGTCGACTTCGTATGCGGCTCCACGCCCTCATTCATATGCAGCAGCATCTCCTCCAGACAGCTATCCACACTCATCCGCTTATGTTCGGCCAGGTCTTTCAACAACCCCGCCAGTCGCTTCTCCAACCGCACCGGCACATCAACACGCTCAATCCTGATCGGCGGCCCCACGTTGTAGATGTAATGTCCAAAGATCAGCCGATACCCATACAGGTCCTTCACCACATAGTCGCGCATACCGAACTCCCGGTCGCCGATCTCCTCCACCACCTCCACCCCATTCGCCCGATGAAACGCATACAACGCATCGGCATCGCCCACCGTAAAAAACACCGCGCCGGCATTCGGAGCGGCCGTCGCCTCCTTCAAGAAAATCCCCACGTTCCCCAAGTTGAGACCCGCAAGACTCGCCGGCTCCCCAAATGTAAACCCAAACCGAAACCCAAGCTTCTTCACATAAAAATCAGTGGCTGCCGCGAGATCACCAACCGCCAGACAAGTCTGCGTCCTGTCGCATTCAACAACCGGTGGTGTTGGGCTTGTCACAATATGTGCTCCCTCCCCATGCGCCTCACATGCAGCCAGCGTTTTTGGCCCCGGAAAACGTGATGAAGCTTATGGTCAAAGGCGCGAAGCGGAGTACGCCGCTCTTCACTGGCTCTCCTGTGATCATCGGGCACCTCCCCGTCAGCCGTCATTTTGAGCCCGGAGCCATTGAGCAGCACCATATTCCCCAGCAAATCGGGTGCTGACAACGTGTAACGTTCTCCGGGCACAGGCGACTGCAAGGAGTACTCCATCTTCGAATCCGTATTGAGCACAAGCAACGAAACGCCACCCCGAGAACCCTTCATGCATTGCGCATACACCCGCACGCCTGCAGTCGTCGCTGTTCCCGGGTCGAGAGCCCGTGTCCCCATCGTCCGCTTCCACAGCAGCGCCGCCCAGTAATTCGGCCGAGGTTCAAGCGTCTCCTCATCCAGCAATCCATAATCGCTCGAAGCGAGAGTGTTGTACGCCACGACCTTCACGTTCTTCTGGGCGAGCGTGCCGAGTTGGTCGAGATAACGGAAGCTGTCGACGAAGTCGGCAGCCCATTTGTCGCCGCCGCACCCCGCCTGGCCTGTCTCCGTCAGCCAGATGTCTTTGCCCGGAACATACGTGTCTCTCAGCTTGGCGTAGAACTCTTCAACAGTATTGTTTCGCTCAAACCACTCTGCCGTCAGCGCGTTCTCCGGTGACGTTCCAGCATTCGAACCAAGGCTCGCAGTGCACCGACGGGAGATCGTCCCGTAGAAATGATAAGAGAACACATCGAAGGCAGGCCCCGTCGCCTTCAGCATGTCTTCGGTGTGCATGAACGGCATGTTAGAGCCGGCAGGCATAAGCGAAACTCCTTCGCCGATGCTGCCCGGACCAAGGAAGATTGTCGTTGGCGATTCACTCTTAAGGAAGCCACGAAACACCTTTACGTCCTTCGCAAAGGCCTCCCCGTTATAGCCGCTTGGCGCACCCCCGATCACCGCGAATGTCGGTTCATTCATAAACTCCGTTGCAGCGATAGACCCCCCGATCAACTTGCTATAGTCGAAGATCGCCTTCGCCTGCTCCGGTGTCCACACACCATTGGCGTCCCTCGTCCCAGCACTGGTCGCAACAGACGTCATGATCTCCGCTCCAACCGCATGCGAGAAGTCGACGACCCCCTTCCACTGCGCGCGAGTGAGCACCCCATTGAAGCCCTTGGGAGGCGTCTGCATCGCAGGCTGGTCATCGTCCTGAAAGTAGGTGCTGTTGCGCCACGTCCCACTCACCCGAAGGTACGCAGGCTCCAGGGCCTTCGCGAGCCTTCGCAGCCGGGCATTGCTCAGGTCGATCGGCGGGCGATATTGAAATAGGCTCGGGTCCATGCCGACGGGCTGATTTTGTCCGGGCTTCGCCTGGGACGCACCGGCAAGCCGCGCCTCGACCTCCGCGCTGTACGGCTTCCAGAATCGCCCACCGGTGACCTCAACAGTCTCGACATTGTAGGAAACAAATCGGGGATCAACGTCCCCAACCTTAACCATCGTCTGCGGATTGAGAACGGCCTGCGCCATCGCGACACCAGGCAGGACCGCCAAGGTCAACAAGTTGATCAGCATCGTCCTGGCAGCAGGACCTGGTCACTTCAATTCTCATACGTCTACACCTCGCGGGTCGATGGTTGGAAGTGCTCCACGTAACCTTACACGTAGTCGGGCATATGTCGCCGGCCCATAAGCTTCCAGACTATTAGCCGAAGTCGTCGTTCTGTTCGTAGAATCAAACCAATGTCCATGAATGCGATCCGACACACCCTCGCAGCGGCCTTGTTCTCGGTTGCCGCTGTCGCACAAGCCCAATCGCCCCCGGGCATCGACCCCACCCTGGCCGCCCAAATCGCCGCCGTCCCCGCCATCGACAACCACGCCCACCCACTCCTCTCCCCACCTGCCTTTGCCACCGACCGCAACTTCGACGCCCTCCCCGTCGACAACATGGAACCCTCCACCGACCCCGCCGGCATGCGTCCCAACCTCCCCGCGCTCCACGAAGCCTGGCAAGCAATCTTCCACTTCAACGGCCAACCACCACTCGACGCCGCAGGCCTCAAACAACTCGAAGCCGCCCGCGAAGCCACGCGCCGCGAGCAAGGCGAAGCCTACGCCTCCTACGTCCTCGACCGCGCCAACATCGGCATCGAACTTGCCAACCGCGTATCCATGGGCACAGGCGTCCAGCCACCGCGCTTCCGTTGGGTCCCCTACGTCGACGCGCTCCTCTTCCCACTCGACAACTCAGCCCTCGCCGCCGCCACGCCCGACCGCAAACAGTTCTTCCCCCTCGAAGACAAGCTCCGCGCAAAGTATCTCGAACAAGCCAATCTCAAGACCCTCCCACCCACACTCGATCAATACCTCAAGCAGCTGGTCACCCCGGTCCTCGAACAACAAAAATCCCAAGGCGCCGTAGCCGAAAAATTCGAGATCGCCTACCTCCGCTCCTTCGGCTTCGACGACGTCCCCCGCCCCGAGGCCGCCCGCATCTACGCCACCTTCCTCCACACTCCGCACCCAGATCCGGCCCAATACAAGCGCCTGCAGGACTTCCTCTTCCGCTACATTGCACAGGAGTGCGGCCGCCTCAACCTCCCCGTCCACATCCACACCACCGCAGGCGGCGGAGGCTACTTCTCGATCGCCGGCGACAACCCTCTCCTCCTCGAACCCCTCTTCAACGACCCCCGCCTCCGCCATACCAACTTCGTCCTCCTCCACGGCGGCTGGCCCTTCGTCCACGAGATCGGCTCCCTCCTGCAGAAACCAAACGTCTACCTCGACCTCTCGCAGCAATCCCTCATGATCGGCCCGCGCACGATGTCCGCGTGGCTCCGCGAATGGCTAGAGCTCTACCCCGAGAAGGTCCCTCTACGCCACCGACGCCTACCCCTACTCTCAATCGATGGGCTGGGAAGAGGCAGCCTACATAGCCAACCAGAACATCCGCACCTCACTAGGCATGGCCCTCACCGGCATGATCGAAGACAAAGAAATCACCGCCGCCCGCGCCGCCGAACTGGCCCGCATGGTCACTTCGCGGCAACGCCGAAGCCCTCTACTCCCTCTCCCAGCCCGCTACTGCTTCTGCAAAGTAAAGCTGCCCGCCTTCTCCGTCGGAACCATCTGCCATCCGGGCGCCAGATCGAGCGTCCAATTCGGCCCCTTCACGTGCGGCCCACCCGCACTCGCAGGCGCAGCAAGCCGAACACTGTGTCGATCAGT
The DNA here is from genome assembly GCA_963774835.1 of uncultured Acidobacteriaceae bacterium. Classification (GTDB taxonomy): domain Bacteria; phylum Acidobacteriota; class Terriglobia; order Terriglobales; family Acidobacteriaceae; genus Edaphobacter. Next base: position 108,099 of record CAVZGS010000004.1, on the reverse strand, counting down.
CGCAAGCAAAGCACCGCCGTCAGGAACATCCACCGTTCCCCACTCATCCGAAACCGTCGTCATCGGAAAGACCGTACCGAAGCCGGGCAACGTAACCACCTCGTTTGGGTTGAAGGTGTAGAGGAACTTGCCGGAGTCCGGCAGTGTAAGCGTCGAGCCATCCACCAACAGCTTGCGATACCGCGCTCTCTCCGCCTGCGTGCGCACATCCCGTTCTGTCTCTGTAATGCGCAACGCAGCCGCGCCATAAACAAGCGCACGTTGTTCCACTGGAACCACCGGCGCAGAAGGAACAGTCCCTCCGACCAGCCGTAAGATCTGACGTCGACTTGATCTGCGAACGCCAGCCCGGCAACCGTTCGTCCAGCAACAATCCATACGCGGGCCCTGAAGCATAAGCGAACGAACGCACAAACGTATCCGCCTCCGGACTCGTCAGCCGGGTAATGGCTCCTCCACCGCCCCGAGGCAACGTCGGGCGCAGAAGCAGCTATTCCTGTGTACTCCGCCAACCCCTCATTCAGGGTCAGTGAGCGCTCCGTCTCCGCCGAGCCGGGAAACTGCTCATGACGATGTGTCGCAAATGCCAACGCATCGCGAATCGCCTGCGTCTGTGCTGCACCGCTCTCAACCAGCGCAACAGCAAGCGCACGCCACTCGAGCTGCAGCCACACTCTACCCTCAAGAGTATCGAGCTGCGCGTTCTCCGGATTCGCTAAAGGAATCGACAGATCAGGTTGCAGCCGGTGGAACAGCTCATGCGCCAGCAATCGCTCACGCGGCTGCGAGTTCTGCGGCAGAGGCCACATCACCATCGTCCAGCGCTTACCCTGCCACTCCACAGCCGTATTTGCGACGACGACGTCCTTGGGCAACACTCCCACGTAGACGCCTCCATCCGGGTGCAACACCCCACCCGCATCCGGCCCATTCGCGACTACGGCCCTCGTCGACGGATCCACAAACAGCATCGGCCCATACAGCGGCTTGCCCCAAAGCCGTCCGTTGTCCTTCGCCAACATCTCCTGCACCTCGACAAATGCCGCGTGGGCCTTCGCCGGATCGATCGATGGCGGACTCTGTCCAAGCGAAAACGCCGATGCACCCAGCAGAACCAGCAAACCGCCTTGCAACACACCTATCGTTTCGCTCTTACGAGTGCCCTCGGCCATGCGTCTCCGCTCCCGCCCAAAAATAAATATCGAAAGTGAGGAAAATTCTAGACCCGAAAAAGGTGTCCTCTAAGGACCACGTTTTTGTACTTAACCACCACGTTTGTGACCACAAAAAACCACGCAAAAACCATGTGGAAAACGCCAACTCACTCAATAAAGACGGGCCTACTCGCCCTCCAAATATTTTTTTGAATTAAAAAGCGACCGGTCCATACTCCGGACCCATTCCGTCACCTCGTCAGGGCCCTTCCCCGCTATCTCAGCCGCCGCAAATTCATTCCGGAGGGCCTGCATCTTCGCCTCAAGATCATCCAAAGCACTCAAAAGAATGGCCTCCGGCGTCATCGGCAGCTTCGGCGAACCAAACTCATACTTCCCGTGATGGCTCAAAATCATATGCTCCACCAGCACACGCAGCTTCTCCGGAAACGGCGCCAGCGCCTGCACCTTCTCCCGCAGCATCCCCTGCGCGATGCTGATGTGCCCAATCATCTGCCCCTCTAAGCTATAGCTAAAGCTGGACTTCCACTCCAGCTCCCGCACCTTCCCAATGTCATGAAGAATCGCCCCCGTGACCAACAAATCAGGATCGACCTCAGGATAAAAAGGCACCGCAGCCAAACACACCCGCACCAGCGTCAACACATGCTCCAGCAACCCACCTAACCACGCATGATGCAACCGCTTAGCCGCAGGAGCGACCTTAAACGCCGGCCCAATCTCATCATCGTCCAGAAACGCAAACACCAGCCGCTGCAAGTCCTGATCTTTGAAGGCCGCAACGTACCCGCGCAGCTCCGCCCACATCTCTTCAACATCGAACTTCGTCGAAGGCTGAAAGTCTTTTGGATCAAACTCCGAATCCCCCGCCAGCCGCAGCTTCTTCAGTGTGATCTGAAACTTCCCCTGATACTTCGAGATGTCGCCCTGCACCTTGACGTAGCAACCCTCGGAGCAACTGGCGAGCCCCTCCCCAACATCGTCCCACATCCGCCCTTCGAACGAACCCGTCTTGTCGCTCAAGGTCAAAGCAAGATACTGCCCCCCCTGCTTCTTGTCCCGCACTTGCAACGACGACAAAACAAAGTAGGTCGTAACCGTACAGTTCTCGAACCGCGCCGCATCTTCAACGAAAAAATCTTTCATCTCCACCAGAATACCCTGCGACAAGTAAGAAGACGTCCGCCGCAAACAGAAACGCGAGGGCCGTGGCCCTCGCGCTCATCTAGAAATCCTATCCCACCTAAGGTTGTGGAGTCGTTGTTGGTGGCGTCCCCTGCGGCGTCGCAGGAGGTGGAGGCGTATCGGGCGTCTTCGAAGCCGGTGGAAGGGTCCCCTCGTGCGGCGTCCCCCGATCCGGGGCCTTGGACGGAGTCTCCTCGGGCTTCGGCGCTGGCGGCTTCGGCGCCTGGTTCTGCAGCCGCTCCTTCGGGGCGTTCTTGTCCTTCGGCTGTTTCTTTTTCTTCTTCTTCGAAGTATCGCCGTTCAACCCTAATGGCGCGGCCTGGGTCGCCTCGGCTGCCTTCTCCTCAGGAGTCGCCGCGACCGGCCCAGCGACCGCCTTCTCCTTCGCCTTCTTTACCTTCGTGGCCTTCTTGTTGGCACTCACTTCCTTCTCGCGATCGCTATAGCGGGTCTTGCCTGCCGGCGGCGCCTTCGCATCCAGAGGGTTCGGCCCTGTGTCCGAGCTGGAGCTCTCCAAAGGCGCAATTGCTGTGCCTGGAGCCGCAGAGGAAGGAGCAGCGGCCGAAGCCATCGTTCCTCCCGGTGTTACCGCCGCAGATGCCGCTCCCTCGCCGACATCACTGCCCGTAGCCGTCTCCTGCGGGCCTGCCGGTAACGAATTCCGCGGGGCCTGCCCATACCGTATCTTCTCCTTCTTCACCTTCGCAGGCTTGGCAGGCTTTGTAGCCGCTGTCGCCTTGGTTGTCGTCGGGGTCGTTGCAGTCGCCGGAGTCGTTGCAGTAGTCGTCACCGCCGCGACGGGCGTAGCCACTGGGGCCGTAGTCTTCGCAGTTGAATACTTCGTGCCCCGGTCAAACCGCTTCTTCTGCTGGGCCGTCTTCTTCTTCTTCGCGACCGGAGGCGCGTAGGCGGTGAACACCGGCTTCGTCTCCCTCGGGCTCGCACCCGAGTCCACATACCCCGAACGGATATCGATGTACGCGTCTTCACGCAGCTTTGTCAGGTAGGTACGCAACGCGGGCTGCATCGCCTCCGCATACATCGCCTCCTGAACCTGCGGCTCCACGTCCTTCAGCGGGGCCACTCCGGCGTCCACGTGGTCGGTCACCTTCAGGATCACGAATCCCTGTCTGGTTCGGATCGGCCCGGTCCACTCTCCCGCCTTCAGACTGAATGTCTGGTCCTCCAGGACCTTGGCCAGCGCGCCCCGCTTGTACATCCCCAGGTCGCCACCCTGCGCCGCCGTCGGTCCACCCGAGTTTGTCTTTGCAAGCTCCTCGAAGCTCCCTCCCGTTTTCAGCTTCGCTTCGATCCCGTCTGCCTTCGCCTGGGCCTGGGCAATCGCGGCGTCGTCCGCATCGGCGGCCGTCGGAACCAGTATTTCACTAAGCTTGATCTGTTCCGGCTGAGCAAAATCCTGTTTATGCGCGTCGTAGTAGGCCTGCTCCTGGCCCTGTGTTATCTGCAGCCGCCGGCCTACCTCGTCCCGCACCACCTGTTGTTGAATCAACCTGTCGCGGATACCCGCCTTAAAGTCCTCAAACGACACGCCCTGCTGCCGCGCCGCCGCCTCCAGGTCCTCCATCGTCGCCAGCTTGTTCTGTTTTCGGATCTCGTCCAGCTGCCGAACCACCTCGGCGGAGACGTCGATGCTCAGTTCCTTGCCCCGCGACAGCAGCAACTCCTTGTCGATCATGTCCCGCAGTAAGTCCTTCTGCCTCTGTGCGGAGTCAGCGGGACTCGCACCCGACTGGCGGTCCTCCTCGGCAAGCGCCAACTCCGCCCGTTCCACGTCGCTCCGAGTAATGATCAGGTCGTTGACATGGACGATCACGTCCTCGACGACCGTGCCATTCGGCGTGATTGCGGGCGTCACCGGAAGCGTTACTTGCGGCTGCGGCGCGTTCGGAACGCTCAACGGGCTCTGGTACCGCGGCGCCTGTGCTTGCACCACTCCCGGCAGTGCCAGCAGGCCCAGCCCGCACACCGCCGCAAACTGCGAAATTCTCAAAGTCATCGTCACTCGTATCTGGTCAACATCCGCGATTTAACATCGATCGCCCCGACGATTACCGCCTTGGCTAGTTGGACTCACCCTGGCATTGGACGGTATCCGTACCCAATTCTAACTGCCCTCGACCGAACATGCGAATCCCCTTTTAGAACAAGCCCCCGCTCACCCCCGAATGTTATACTTCGTCCAAGGTTAGGACGACTATCTTTGCGCTGAAGTATGCGCCGCTCTCACCATTTTTGAGGTAATCAGCCTATGGCTCCCCGCACCCGCCGCGCATTCTTCTCCGCCTCACTTTTCCTCGCCACCTGCGCAATCCTCGGCTCGCTGATCAACCAGAAGGTCGCTGCCCAGTCCGCCAGCGACGAGTCCACCCTGCGCGACTCGCTCCACTCCTTCACCAATGTCTATTCGCTTGTCGAGCAGAACTACGCCGAGCCCATGAACACCGATAAGACCGACAAGGCCATCTACGACGGCGCCATTCCCGGCATGCTCCACGTCCTCGATCCGCACTCCAATTTTTACGACCCAAAAGCTTACGCCCAGATGCGTGAGGACCAACACGGCAAGTACTACGGCGTCGGTATGACTATCCAGCCTCAACCCACCGCCAACGGCAAGACCAAGATCGTTGTCCTCTATCCCTTTGAAGGCACGCCCTCGTACAAGGCCGGCATTCGGCCCGGCGACGAGATCCTCACAGTCGACGGCAAATCCACTGAAGGCATGGACTCCGCAGCCGTCGCCGGTCTCCTCAAAGGCGCACGCGGCACCCACGTCTCTGTCACTATGAGTCGTGAAGGCGCGTCCCGCCCCTTGGTCTTCGACCTCGTCCGCGATGAGATTCCCCGTCCCTCGGTCGATCTCGCCTTCCTCATCCGTCCGGGCGTTGGCTACATCCATGTCTCCAGTTTTATTGAGACCACCAGCCACGAAGTAGGCGACGCGCTCGACAGCTTCGGCGACATCCGCGGCCTCGTCCTCGATCTGCGCGGCAACCCCGGCGGTCTCCTCAACGAAGCCGTCAACATGTCCGACAAGTTCCTCCAGAAGGGCCAGATCGTCGTCTCCCAACGCGGACGCGCCTTCCCCGACCAGGTCTATCGCGCCACCCGCGGCGAAGAGGGCCCGAAGTTCCCTATCGTCGTCCTCGTCAATCGCAACACCGCCTCGGCAGCTGAGATCGTCTCCGGCGCCCTCCAGGACCACGACCGCGCCCTCATCGTGGGCGAAACCACCTTCGGTAAGGGCCTCGTCCAGACCGTCTTCCAGATCACCGAGAACACCGGCCTCGCCCTCACCACTTACCACTACTACACGCCGTCCGGCCGTCTCATCCAGCGTAACTACGACCACGTCTCCCTCTACGACTACTACTACGTCCGCGACAACGACGACGCAAAGCCTAAGGACAAGAGTAACCTCGAGGTTAAGCTCACTGACTCCGGCCGCACAGTCTACGGCGGCGGCGGCATCACCCCCGACGAGAAGATCGACAACATGAAGTCCAACCACTTCCAGGACAACCTTCTCATCCACTACGCCTTCTTCAACTTCAGCAAACACTACCTCGCCAACCACACCGTGACCAAGGACTTTGAGGTCGACGATGCGGTCATGCAGCAGTTCAAAGCGTTCCTGAAAGACAACCAGATCGACTACACCGACTCGGACATCGCCGGTGTCAACGACTGGGTCAAGGAGAGCATCAAGAGCGAACTCTTTACCTCGCAGTTCGGTCAGCTCGAAGGCCTCAAGGTCCGCGCCCAGTGGGACCCACAGATCGCCAAGGCCATCACCTACCTGCCAGAGGCCCAGACCCTCGAAGACCACTCCAGGCTTGCCCAGAAGACCAACACTGCAAGCCGCTAAACAGATCACAGCTATAAAGAAACGGCGCTCAGCTAATTGCCTGAGCGCCGTTTTACAATCTAGCGGCAAAAAATTTGGAGCGGGAGACCGGGATCGAACCGGCGACATTCAGCTTGGGAAGCTGACGTTCTGCCACTGAACTACTCCCGCAACTTATTCATTTACATCCACTTGAGGCAAAAATTGGATCTTCGCCAACACCACATAACACCACAATTGATACGCTTGCCACAGATTCAACACCCTGGAGGGTGGCGAGATGCGAGTCAATCGTGAACGGTATCAGCATGGAAGCGTCCGTAAGGTCCCCCGCTCCCAAGGGTTTGCTTGGGAGTTCAGGTTCTATATTACTGTCCCGGATGGCAAACGTAAACTCAAGGTCCGAAACGTTCGACTCCGCGAAGTACCCGACTGAGCGCGATGTCCGCAAGGCGGTGGAGGGACAGCTCTCGGCGCTCAACGCGGGCACGCTCGGCGGCAAGGTAGACGCCACGCTCGGCACGATCATTGACCGCTACATGAGGGAAGATTTCACGACCCTCCGCCACTCCACACAGACGACAAACAAGAGCCTCATAGACCTCCACATCAAACCGAAGTGGCGGGACGCGAAGTTGGCCGATGTGACCGCGATGGCCGTGAAACAGTGGCTCGATACGTTGCTGTTCGGCGCGGCGTCGAAAGCCCGGACACGCAACATGGTGTCCAAGCTGCTAGACCTCGCAATGTTGTGGGAGTACATCCCGGTTGGCCGTAACCCGATGCAACTCGTTCGCGTAAAGGGCAGCACGAAACGCCAAAAGGCCATCACGATAATCACCCCGGACGAGTTCAAGGCGTTGGTTGCCGCTCTTCCCGAGCCTTACAACCTCATGGTGCTCGTGTGCGGGTGTCTCGGGTTGCGTGTAAGCGAGACGCTCGGGTTGAAGTGGCAAGACTTTGACTTCGATGCGTACACCCTATCAATCGGCCAAGTGTTTACTCACGGACGAGTACAGAACGTCCCCAAGACCGATGCGTCCGGCAACGAGATCCCCGTACACCCCAAGCTGTGCGATGTCCTCAAAGAATGGAAGGGCAAACAGAAGCATGATTACTCGTGGGTGTTTGCGAGCGAGAAAACGGGAAGCCCGTACAGTGACGCAACGATCCTCAATAACTACATCAAGCCCGCCGCAATGAAGCTAGGCATTGAGGGCTTGGGTTGGCACACATTCCGTCACAGTTACAAATCCTGGATGGCCACGGCGAAGATTAGCCCGGCTCAGATGAAGGACTTGATGCGCCACTCAGACATTGAAACCACAATGAACGTTTAGGGCAAGACGTTAGCGCCGGAGATGCGAGCGGCCAACGCGATTGTGGCGGGACAGCTTCTTTAGCGCCCGGCACCTGCGGAGTATCTTGTAACAAAAATGGCAGCCCCGATTGATTTCGCAAGGCACTTGACGCGCCAACTCGGATTTCTACAACAGTCTTGTCAGAGCTACGACTCCGGTTTCACTGATGAGGGTGTTCGCATCGCCACAGTGATTCGAGTCTTGGTCCATGAAACGAGCGTCTCGCGGCCACTCTTGCGGCATCTTGACGCGATGAACATACAACTCGCGAGCACATGCGGCGGCCCAGCAAACCGCGCCGTTATGTATACCGGCATGGGGAAAATGTACTTCTCTCAAGGTGGCGCACAGTGGTCCCCAAACACGTCGGTTAGGGCGATTGACCGCTATATGCCTGTCGGTGATTGGTGGAGGCAAACCCTCTATGTGAAGGGTTCAGTGCGGCTGACGCGGCAGGATGTTGTGCTCGCGGCAGCAGACAAAGACGGAGGGGCGCATGTTGACGCGAAACTAACGCCAAACTACGAATCGCTGATGAATCTTGACGGGTGAAGGTTTTTACGTCACCTGCGAACGTCAACGTGACGAACCAATCCCAGGGATATCCCCCTAAGAACTCGCCCCAAGCATCTGACAGTGTACTCGACATTAGACACACCTCTCTCTTCAAGCAATGGTGGAGACAAGACGGAACTGAAACCGCCTCTCCCCCTTTTTGCCCCCGCTCTAGGCAATTGTGCGGGTGCTCAAACCAGTCCGAGGTGCCTGTCGCGTCGCGGGTCGAGAAAGGGTGGAACTCGTTGCCCGCTCTGGAAAGTGCCTCGGACTGGTTTCAACATCTGCTAGAGTTCCTTCGCTAACGCTGTATACGTGTCTCTGAGCGTCAGCAGAACGGTTACATACACTTGGGTAGCTTGCGTTATCTTTAGGCTGCGTATACAGGCTGCGCAGAGGGAGATTGCTTTGGATGACTTTTGGATCCTGGGCTTGCGGCCTTTTGTGGAAAGGATGGCGCAGAGGGACATGTCTGACTCCCGGCCACAGTTGATGCACTTCATGCAGCCTCCTTCGCTGCCTTTTCTAAGGCCGCCTTGTATGCCATTCCGATCTGCGTATATACGAGGGATTTCAATTTTCCTGTCAGCGCCAGGAACTCATAGAAGCGTTGATCCTTCTGCAGAGCTGGAGGAAGCACCCGCGGCGGGTCTCCTATGACAGAAAATCCGTACAAAGTGAGGTGCCCCAATCTTTGAGGGTCAGCGTCACGTCGGCAAACGCTTTCACTTTGCTTTCAGGTTTGTTTAGGCGAAGTTCGATCGTTATGTCTTCTGCAGTCATAGGATTCTCCCGAGAAACCGACGCCTTTAGCGCCGGCGGATAGTCGGCGGTAGCCGACGGTGAAAATGCAATGTAGGCCGAGAATTAGAGCAACAACGCTTGCAGCGCTGATGAGGGTCTGCCCCGTTTTACTCGGGGATGGGAGAAGTAAATTTGAGTTTGGCAAGCAGGTCGATGGTTTTCGGCCATCCGCTACTGGGGGTGTTGGTTCGCATCCTGTCGACGGACCGCACGGGTAAACCGGTTTTCCGTAACCTCGATTCGATTCCGCACTCCGCCTGCTTACCATTGACAGACTGTGGAGCAATACCCCCGCAAAACAAGCGGAGGTATTTTTTGTAATTTTCCGCAAAAAATAGGGGGTATTTTATGTCGTTTTTCCGCAAGAATTAGATAGCGTTTGGCGGAGAAACGGAATGATCCCTCGCGAGGCCGCAGAATCTTTTGTCAACCAGCTCGAACCAGTTCTCACCGAAGTTTTAGAGAGTGCTGATCCCTATGTCGTCGGTGAGCGCCTATTTCAGTTAATCAGGAAAAACGAGGAATTCATCGAAGCCATACGTTCGCGCGACACGTTAAGAAAATTCGTGGAACGGCGTCCTGATGAGTTTCAAGCTAAATTGCCTCTCTTAACGGGACTGTATAAGCTTGCTCCAGCAATCATCGCGAAAGATCTCATGCGAACTATTCACACTATAGCGAGCGAGAATCCCGTCGGAGTAGGCCGTCCAAAAGTAATTAAATCCGACGAAGACAAGCGCGATATCGTTATCGCCATTACAAAACTGTTAACGGAGTGCTCGCTCACGGAGGCACAGAAGAGGATTGCGCGCCACAACCATATCAGTCTCCGCACCGTACAGGCTATTTGGAGAAGTCGCCTGGACCCCGTCGAGCCGCGCACCGTTCCGGAACTTCTTGACGCAATCTCAAAATTAAAGAAGTAGCCCGGCTTTGCAAGGCAGTCAATGAGGAGTCGATCTCCGGACTGTCCCAATTTCCTCAGTTCTGTGCTCTTCGTTGCAACACCGCATTCACCGCTTTGTCTGCCATTTCTACTCGCAGACCGAGAATCGATCCGCCAGGACTCCTGCCTTCTGCGCCGCAGCAAACCAGCGCATACCGCTCTCTCATTCGATGCTTGCGACTGCGTTTGCACCCGATGAAGAAAATATTCTCACCAGGTCACACCCATGGTGTTACCCATTCAGCAACGCGAAGGCGTGAGGCTCCTCTCCCTTCTGAGCCTCGCACAGGGGGAGCGTGACCGTCAGTTGCGCTCCGCCTTCATGACGATTTACCGCTGTCACGCTGCCTCCATGAACACGGACAACCGCTTCAACGAAAGCAAGTCCAAGTCCATGCCCGCGAGATGTGCGTCCTTTGACTCTTCGCTCGAAGAGGTGACGACCAACCTCCACATCGAAACCAGGGCCGTTATCTTCCACGGTAAGCGTGGCCATGTGATCGTCTGCTCGAAGCGAGACACAGACCAAGCATGAAGCGGGTAGATGTTTGAGTTCGTTATCGAGTAAGTTGGCGATGACGCGATGAAGGAGAGCTGGGTCGGCGAACACTTTGACTGAGCTCGAGCCTCGAATTTGAACACCCAGCCCCTTCTCACTCATGGAAGGTTCGTAGAGGTCGATCATTCCTCTCACAAGCGCGTCGAGATCCACCTCGGTCCGCGAGAGCCGGAGCGCATCGGCTTTCGCCTCTGCCACGTCGAGCGAAGTGTTCAGGAATTCAGTCAGACGGTCGAGTTCGTCGATCGCCGAAACGATTGACTCGGCGTGTTCCCTGACATCGCTGGCCAAAGCCGTCTCCAAGTTGCCACGGATTGCGGTAAGGGGACTTCTCAGGTCGTGTGCGAGGGAGTCTGTAATGGTGTGTAATTGATGTACTGTGCTCTCGATCCTGTCGAGCATGTGATTCAGGGTGCGAGCCAGATGGCCGATCTCATCGTGCCCCCTCGTGTCGGGAACCCGGCTACTCAGATCGGATTGTCCAATGCGCGACGCTGCTTCCGTAATTTCGCTGACACGGCCTAACATCTTCCGCGTGGCATAAAACACGATCACGAAACCAAGCAAGACAATGGCAGCGCAGAGAGTGAGAAACCGCACACGAAGATTCCTCAAAACATGAAGTTCGTCACGTTCAGATAAACCGAGATAGATGCTGCTCCCATCCTCAATTCGCACTGATGCAACTCTGAATGGGATGTTAGAGCCTTGGATCCGTATATCGAAGGGAACGTTGGGCAGTACCCGAGTAGAGCGGATGGCAGCGAGGTTCGCGACGCCATCTCCTGAGCCGACCCAAAGCTTAGCCGGTCCGCTGTCTCCTGCTTGAAGAAAGAAGACGGCGTCGTTCTCGTTGCCGCTGGATCGCTGACGGTTTGGAACCTCACGACTGGCCAGTTCTGCCACTTCTCCCACGACTCGGCGATAGAGGCGGTCTTTCGGAGTTCGTGCAGCCACGTCTCCCAGAACTCCGACCTCGCCCGATAGCCATGCATCGCTTCGCCGCTGGATGTCATTTGCGACAAATCGGTGAAGCATCGCGAACACAAGCATCGTTCCGATGGCAAACGCCACGCTTGCCCAGAGCGAGATACGCCACGCAGCGCTTCGCATGATTGGATTAACTGCCTTTGAGGACATATCCGATACCTCGCAACGTCTTGATAAGCGGCTCGCGCCCCTCGGTGTCAATCTTGCCGCGGAGACGATAAATGTGAACATCAACCACATTCGTGTCGGGCTGAATCCGCATTCCCCAAACCTCGGTCAACAGCATGGAACGGGTTACAACTCTGCCAGCATGGCGGCAGAGGTACTCCAGTAAGACGAACTCCTGTGGACTAAGGTTAAGGACTTCGTCGCCTCGGGTCGCTCTTCGTTTGAGGATGTCCAGTTCCAGGTCGCGAACTCGCAGTCGGCTCGCGTCTTCAGTGTGGGGTGAGTTGCGTCGGAGGAGATTACGCATTCTGGCGAGCAACTCGGCGATAGCGAAGGGCTTCGTCAGGTAGTCGTCCCCTCCCAATTCCAGTCCCTTCACGCGGTCGTCCACTGACCGCCTTGCCGAAAGAATGAGTACAGGACTGGTGACACCCGACTTCCGCAACCGGAGGATAAGGTCAATACCGTCCCGGTCAGGCAGTCCAAGATCGACGATCATGCCGTGATAAACATGCTTCGCCGCGAGAAGAGCAGCGGTATTTCCGTCTTCTGCCGCATGGACTTCGTAGCCTGCGTCTATCAACGATTGCTTGACGAAGCCTTGAATCTCGAGTTCATCCTCGACCAACAGGAGTCGCATCATTCCATCCTATTGCGCCTCGACCGCCGATGGCTTTATTTTCAATCCTCGGGTAGATTCCCTCAAAAGATGAGGTTTTCGGCGACAATGGCTCGTCAAATTCTTTCCTGCCCATCATAGAAACAGTAAGAGCAGTGGGCAGGTGATTCCCACCAGGAGCATACCAACAACCACGGCTTTGCGCCGTGCATACTTCCACGACATAAAGAGCCCTGTGCAAGTCGATATCACGAGGGCCAGAGCAGCCGCAGCGAAGAATATCTTCGTAGGAAGTGGACTGGGGGCCGGCGAAGCTGGGATTGGTGCTGGAGACTTTGAAGCATCGGGCTTAGGAGCATCGACCTTCGGCGCGGAGGGGGCCGCCTTGTGGGGAGGAAGGTACAGGGTTCCATTCTTATGCAACTGCGAAAGATGAACGAGAATCGCGGGAGCAACGTAAGAACTCCCGCGGCTCGTCTCGTGCAGTCCGAACATCTGAAGGCTTCCCGTAATGGCGAAGAAGAGGATCGTCGGCGCAAAGAACACTCCTATGTAATGGTGTGTTAGGCGTATCAATTTGAGGCTAGCCGCGAATGTCATTTTTGGCGATCGATTTCATGGAACATCAAGAGCTAAGCCTGAATGCATTGATCTGAACTGACACGTTCTTCACACCGCATACTTGGCTTACTGATGTGTAACTTAGCATGTCGGTTATTGGAGTTAATCAACATCTGCGCCGATCGCGTCCTCCATGAACAAATCGTCATCTTATTCCTTCCCTCCGAAGTGCTATCAAAAGAACAAAGGTCTCGTCTCAACGAGTAGCCGTTGTATCAAGAATACGGAGCCTGTTCTCTCAAGCAGTCGACTGTCGCCGGATCGTCGTCTCTTCGTGGTCCAGCTTTCCTCAAAACACACGTGACATCTAATCCATTCCGGCTGAGGGCCCCTTGTGCATGACTACGGCTTACTTGAACCGCATCGCGACAGCCGTACCAGAGCACGATGTGCATGACACCTTCGTCGTCTTCGCCGAGAAGATGCTCGCCGACCCGCGCTTACGCTCGGTCTTCCGCCGGATGGTGAGCCGCGCGGACATCGCGCATCGCTATTCGTTCCTCGATCCGCAGAGAGGTTCCGGCCAATTCTCGCCGCATGACGCGAATGAGTTTTATCGGCTAGGTAACTTTCCCAACACGGCGCGGCGTATGGAGCTGTTTGAGCAGACCGCTCCGGTGCTGATGCGGAAGGCCTTAGATCGGCTTGCGCTGAGCGAGGAGGAACGCTCTGGTATTACGCATGTGCTGGTGACCTGCTGCACGGGGCTCTATGCGCCGGGGCTGGACTTTGACATCGTCGATCATCTTGGGCTTTCGGCGGGCGTGGAGCGCACGATGGTTGGATTCATGGGATGCTATGCCGCGATCAATGCGCTGAAGCTGGCGCGGCACATTGTGCGCTCAGATCCGAAGGCGGGTGTTCTGATGGTCAACCTGGAGCTATGTACGCTGCACTTCCAGGAAACGCAGGAGCTGGAGCAGGTGCTGTCTTTCCTGGTCTTTGCTGATGGCGCGGCGGCGAGCCTAATTACAGCTCGCGAGCAGGGTCTCGCGCTGGATAGCTTTCAAGGCAGTGATGGTGCCGGAGACACGTGGGCTGATTACCTGGAAGATTCGCGAGCTAGGTTTCGACATGCTGCTCTCCGGGCGGGTGCCCGGAGAGCTGGGCCGCGCGCTGCATGAGGGCGAACTGATGGCGGAGCGCGACGGCATCGACCTGTGGGCGGTGCATCCCGGCGGGCGGTCGATTCTGGATGCGGTGGAGAAGGGGCTGGAACTGCCGACGGATGCGCTGGCGGCGTCGCGCGAAGTGCTATCGTGCTTCGGCAACATGTCGTCAGCGACGGTGATGTTTGTGTTGCAGCGAATAATGCAGCAAGCGCGCCCGGGGCAGCGTGGGTGTGCGATGTCGTTTGGGCCGGGGTTAACAGCGGAGACGATGCGCTTCCATGGGGTCTAGTGCACAGATCGACTTCAGTCGGCGGGCCTCTCCGTGTGAGTTGCCGGAGCTGATGGATGGTGACTGTAGTTATGAGGATTTCCGTGACTGCCTGCGCAGTCTGGAAACAGTCAATCGCTGGCTACTGGGCTATCGGCCGACGCTGGCTTGGCTGGAGCGGTTGCCGCATGGATTGCGCGATCCGGTACACATCGTCGATGTGGGCAGTGGCGGCGGCGACCTGTTGCGACAGATTACGGGCTGGGCACGGAGACGGGGCATTCCTGTGAAGTTAACGGGAATCGACTTGAATCCTTATGCGGCACGTGCAGCAGCGGAGTCCACGCCAAAGGAGTTCGGCATCGAATGGGTGACCGGCGATGCTCTGGAGTATCGATCGAAGGAGCCGGTCGATATCGTCGTGAGCTCGCTGCTGGCACATCATCTGGAGGACGAGGAGATCGTCGCGCTGCTGAGATGGATGGAAGCGACCGTGCAGGTAGGTTGGTTTATCAATGATTTGGAACGGGCAGAGTGGAGTAGTCGGATGTTTGGGTGGGTGCGGTGGCATTGGCTTGTGCGTCATGATGGGCCGGTGTCGTTCCGGCGGGCCTTCCGGAGGGAGGATTGGGTACGTCTGTTGGCTGCGGCCGAGGTCGCGCGAGAGGCGGTGACTGTGGAGCGGTGGCGGCCGGGACGGTTGTGCGTGGGGCGGTGGAAATGAGGTCGATGATTCTGAAGCGTCTCGTTAGACTAAGAGATATGAAGCCTCTCGCCTCTGTCGCGCTCATGGCGCACCTCAGCACGTCTAACCATCTGAGAAGCGAATAATGCCAATTTCCACTCTGCCAGCGCCCAGCTCCGCCAGTACCAGATTCAAGACTATTCTCTGGGTCTCGCTTGGTCTCACTGTACTCTTCGTCTTCATTACCTCAGAGCTGCTCCTCATCACCGACTATCCGATGTACCACGCCTACCGTCTGCAGGTCATTGCCGACCGCCATCTCCTCATCCCGCATACACTCGCCGGAATCTTCGCTCTTTTGATCGGCCCCATCAATTTCTCCTCGGGGATTCGCCAGCGTCACCTCCAACTTCATCGCATCCTCGGCCGCATCTATGTCATCTCCGTATTTATTGGTTCCTTCACGGGGATCGCTCTCGCAGCCGGCCGCCCAGGTCTTCCCGGAACCTCCATGCAGGCCGCCGCCTGGATGGTCTGCACCACCGCTGCTTTCATCACTGCGCGCAACCGCCAAATCACACAGCACCGCCAATGGATGGCACGCTCCTATGCTGTTACCTTTACCTTCGTCTCCAGCCGCGTGCTCAACCTCTGGCCGCGTTACTGGAGCCACCTGGGCGACGTCTTATCCGCCGTCGGCGTGATTGCGTTCACACTTGCCTCGCTGCTGATCGTGGACCTCGGCCTCAACTGGCACGAACTCACCACACGCCGCAACTCGGCGTCGGCTAATAGGCCATGAGATTCTTGGGGGCATCGCCAAAACACAGGCGATCCACATCTCGCCGCTGCGATCTGGGTTTGTAAAAGTCTTATTTCCCGAAGCTGGTCCCCTCCAACTCCGAGTTGACCACAGGCCCGTACCCACCTAGCTGTCCAACTATCCTCACCACTGCAGGCTCCTCACCCTCCAGCACCCACACCATCACATCTTTCGGCTGAAGGCCGATCAAGTGCGCAATCATGCCCACGATGCCGCCCAACTCCGGATGGATGCGAAACACTGTCGCCTTCAGAGTTTGTCCTCCCGTCTGAAACGGCTGCTCGCCCTCCGGCGAGATCAGGAGCCGAATCAATCGACCGCCTCCGACTGGTGCCAGCATCCCCACCCGAAACGGCGCTGTATTTTGCGGCACGTTCAACAGCAACGTCCCAACAAATCCATTCGCGAGATCGTCTGACAGATCAATGTGGTGGGTCTCGACATGTATGTTGCCATTCTTATCCGCTGTGCGGCTGGTCACTATGCCAGTAGCAACTTCAACCGCAAAGTCGACGGGCTTTACAAAGAGGGGTCCTCGCTCTATGTGATGATTGCGTACTAATCTAAACGTGTCCTGTTGTCTGTACGTTGTCGTCTCATCATCAAGCGAGCCATCCAAGAATTTATAAGTCAGGCGCATCGTCACTTCATTGCCCTGCACGACCTGCGAAAATTCACCGGTGGCAATGGTTTTTCCATCCTCGGAGCGGGCCACCATAACCCGGTGCATTGGCCGTTGAATATGTCTCACTGAAATCGGTTCAGTCGCAGCTGCGATGCACAAAGTCATCGCGCAAAGAGCCGCCATTAGGAAACCGCTTCTCGTCAATCGAATACCTCGTTCTAACACCTTAGACGCCTCCATCCATCCAGCGCTCCCGGCTCCAAAATGACGATTTGTACAGAATGGCGTGCCGAACTGCTTTCTGGACGTCTACTAGAACCATGGAGTCCTTTACAAATTGATTGAATATGCATCGAGTTCGGAGGGAATGCTTTGCAAGACGAAGTACTGATCGTCGGTGGTGGAGTGGCGGGATGTGCGGTTTCGATCGCGCTCGCTCGACAGGGACGAAGCGTCACCCTGATCGAACGCGAGCCGACACCGCGCCATAAAGTCTGCGGAGAGTTTCTAAGCGGAGAGGCTCTTGAGGATCTTCATGCACTTGGCATCGACGTGGCCGCGCTTGGCGCGGTGCCTATCGACTACGTTCGCCTCGCCGCGGCTAGGCGGGCCGCGGAGGCTCCGTTACCTTTTCAGGCTGCCTCACTCACGCGCAAAGCACTGGATACAGCGCTCATCGCCGAGGCCATCGCTGCGGGAGTCAGCGTCGAGCGTGGGAGCGGTGTGCAGTCGCTCAGTCGCACGACCACCAACCTCTGGCGGGCTACGCTCGACGACGGTACCAGTTATGAAGCTCCAACGGCCTTTCTCGCTACCGGAAAGCACGATTTGCGCGGACACGGGCGTCCGAAAGACCCTCACCAATGGGTCGCCTTCAAGATGTATTACCGGCTGTCTCCCGCGCAGACCGCTGCCCTGGAGGATGCCTCCGAGTTAACGCTCTATTCCGGAGGCTACGGGGGTATCCAACCGGTGGAAGACGGCATTACGAATTTCTGCTGTGTGGTGAAACAGCGGTATTTCGCACGGGCCGGTCTTCGCTGGGAGAGCCTCATTGCGAAGATGCAGCAGGACTGTCCTCACCTCGCGATGCGGCTCGACGGGGCAGAGCCACTGCTCGACAAACCGATCGTCATTACTCATATCCCGTATGGTTACATCCGCCGCACAACCGAGGATGGGCTTTACTGCGTCGGAGATCAGGCCGCCGTAATCCCTTCGTTCACCGGCGATGGGATCTCCATCGCCCTGCACACTGCCCGCCGTGCCGCCGCCGCCTATCTTGCGGCGGAGCCGGCGCCGGTCTTTCAGACAAAATTGCGCTCCGCAATGCTGCCCCAGATGCACCTTGCCGAGTTCGCAGCGAATGGCTTGAACAACTCATTCGCGCGCGCGGTACTGCCGTTCTGTCTCAGAGTGTGGCCCGGAGCGATGCGCGTGACCGCCAGGCTGACACGCGTCACCCAGGCCGCCGCTGTTACTCCACGAGCGTTCGCAAACTGAAATCAAGCTTGACCCGAATCAACTCTCAGTAGTCAAGACCCTCCAGGGGAGATGCAATGAAGTCCTTCGCAGTCTTTGTTCTCGCAGTAGCACTCTCTCAAACCGCACTCGCCCAGCATCAGACTTTCACCGTCAATCCCGATGCCAGCGAGGTCAAGATAAAGCTCAACACGACCCACGAGGTCGTGAACGGCACTTTCCACGTACAGTCCGGATCGATCAATTTCGACCGAACCGCCTCCCATATATCGGGGATCGTCATCGTCGTAGCAGGCAGCGGCAAGACGGGAAACGATAGCCGCGATAAGAAGATGAACAAAGACATTCTCAAGGTGGATCAGTTCGCCACCGTCTCTTTCGCGCCTAAAACGTACAACGGAACGATTGCTGCTTCTGGCGACTCGACTATTCAGGTGAGCGGAGTCTTCACGCTGCTCGGCACTGCTCACGATCTAACGATTCCGATGCAGATTCATGTGGATGGAATGAATGCAACAGCGAAAGCACAATTCGTCGTTCCCTATGTGCAGTGGGGTCTCAAGAACCCGAGCTTCCTGATCTGGAAGGCAGAGAATGATGTAGCGATTGATCTCAATCTCGTCGGCATGATCTCAAACTACGGAGATTCTCGCCAAAAATGAATATGCGTGCGATTGGATTGGCCACTCTTTGTCTCCTCTCAATGCCTGTGCTGGCTTTTGCGCAAACCGACGAGATTCAGGTCTACGACGGAGAGATTGCGCCGCCGGGGATATTCAATCTGATGATCCACAACAACTTCACGCCCAAGGGACGGACTGTGCCCGACTACCCTGGGGCGATCATAGCCAATCATTCGTATCAGGTCACTGCCGAATGGGCGTACGGCGTTACGCCGTGGTTCGAGCAAGGACTTTATATGCCCGTAACCTCGCCCTATTCTTCGAACTATGGCTCGACGATCGACGGCTTCAAGATTCGCGAACTATTCGCGCGACCCAAAGCTCATGATCACAAATTTTTCTATGCGGCCAATTTCGAGTTTAGCGTCAATCACAGCTACTGGGAGTCCAGGACGATTACCTCCGAAATCAGGCCGATCGTGGGGCTGCACCTGCACCCATGGGATTTCATCTACAACCCGATTCTCGACACGGACTATACCGGGGGACTTGGAAACCTGCAGTACAACCCCTCGGGGAGAGTGGCGTACAACTTCAACGACAGGTGGGCCGTTGCCGCGGAAGAGTATGACGGTTTCGGCCCGCTGCATGGGTTCTTGCCACTTTCGAAGCAATTTCACGAAGTCTGGGCGACTATGGATTACGCAGGCAGCAAGTTTTTCGGTTTGAACATTGAGAGCGGTGTCGGATACGGGTTGACTGGGGCTTCCGACAAATGGACGCTTAAGTTGATGCTGTCACGCAACCTCAATGTCCACCCGTGGCATCCCGAATAGAAAAAGTCCCCAATCCATCCTTCTGACTAGGACTTTCCGGCACTGGCGAGACTGAACCGAGGCGCTAGAAAACAGTCTGATATGGAGTGCCGTTCGTGCCGCGTTTTATCGCGATCTCCAATGCTCCGTCGTGGGTCCAACTGCGGATCCAATAAGGGTCCAATAAGGATTTCGACGGGTTTACATCCGCTGTTTAGTGCTTTGTTATGTGCATCTAAGTTGTTGAAAATGCGTCAATCCTACATTTCACACGGTGGAAGTCGTAGGTTCGAATATACCGTTGGATCTCGGTGCTCCAATTGCGCTTGTCCTCTGAGAACTGGAGGCCTCCGCACTTAGCGGGACTTTGCAATGGTGTCGAAAATGGTGTGACTCTCAAACCCGCATGAATGGCGGCAAAACACCATGTTTGGCACCATGGCAAATATTTCGCTTGACTCTCTAGGGTTCGTTTGGGCTAGTTATCGTTCTCGTAAGTTACTGAAATTTATGGACTTGCCCATTTTGGGAAGCGGACGTTCTGCCGCCGAACTACTCCCGCCCTATGGAGAAGTATCTCGCAACTGAAGGTCGAAGGCAATTCGTTCCGCAGCAATCGGCCTCCGCTGATACAGATGCTAGATAGCCTTCGCCAGCCGAACCGATTCTTTGTCGCCTTTACGTTCAAGCTCACCCAGGAAAAGAGGTGAAATCAAGTTGCCCGCTATGAGACGGGCCATTCCTTTTGCTCCGGAATCGCTGGCCGTCGGGGAAAGCAACAAGGAAACATCGTTGGCAGATTTCTCCAGTGCCCGACGCCGGATAAGGTGTCGAATCTCGTCGAGCATGAGCTTCGGCGACGCGCGAAACAGTGCGCCCCCAAAGACAATCGCCTGCGGATTTAGAAGGTTGACCAAATCGGAGCACGCAGCTCCAATGTGGGAAGCTGCTTCATGAAGCGCTCGGTAGGCAAGACTGTCATTCTGTTCTGCCGCCGCGGCTATCATCTCAACAGTAATTTTGCTGATGTCTCGATCGACCATGTCGATCACCTTCGAGGCAACGCCCTTCTCGATGGCCATCCTGACCGACTGGATAACGGTGGCACAGGACGCTAGTGCTTCCAGACAGCCGTTGCTTCCGCAGCAGCATAGCGGACCATCTTCGTCGACAGTCATATGGCCAAATTCTCCGGCGCTGCCATTAAATCCGCGATAGATTTGACCGTCGATAAAAATGGCTGCGCCAATACCCATTCCAATGTCGACATAGACAAAATCTTTCAGCCCGCGTCCGGCTCCGGCGTATTTTTCATTCGTGGCAATTGCTCGTACGCTGTCATCGAGCAAACAGCTCACGCCAAATTCGTCTTCAAATATTGTCTTGAGCGGAACGTTCTTCCACTGGTGCATCCATCCAGGTCTCGGATAGGAAAGAATGAGACCGCGATCGACGTCGATCACTCCAGAGAAGGCAATTCCAATACCTAGGCACCTCCTCTTGAGAGATGTTCGCGGCGGCGACCGTCTTCCTCACAACGGAGAAGCAGTGGTCGAGAACAAACTCTCTTCCTTTTGACATCAGCGTATCCACTTCGCTGCTGGCAAGAACGTTGCCGTTCAAATCTGCGACCACGATTCGAAGGTTATAACTGCCAAGGTCGATGCCGACAACATAACCAAGGTCTGGACGGAGACTGAGTCCGATCCGCTTTCGGCCAATCGATGTCGCCGAGGCCACACCTTCGACAAGGAGATTGCGGGCCAGAAGCGCGTTGACGATACCCGTGATCGCGGCCGTGCTGAGCCCCGATCTTTCGGAGAGCTCTACCCGCGATATAGACGGCGCAGCCTGAATTAGCTTCAAAATGCCCAACTCGGTCTGCGATGACTTTCGGCCTGGTCCTGTCTGCGTCGGTGATTTGGCTGATTGATACATAGCAATCGAGTCCCATAATAGACGCAATCAAGCTAAATTTCCTCACCGGTTCAAAGTCGGCCTCTAAATCTCAGCCGCCGGTTGGAAGTTGACGATCAGGTGTGAAAGGTTCTACAAAGGCAGTGCTGCCGAGCTGACCGGCAGGAGGGCGGCTCCTTGCGCGGAGTGTACCAAAGAGCGTCAACGAATCTTCTCGAAACCGTTCGACACGACGTCGGACAGCTGCGTCCAATTCGAGATCGCCCTTTACCGGAGGAGTTTCCGGGCGCCCACGCCATGGACGAGGAGGAGATCGAGGCGGCGGTGCGGGTCCTGCGCAGCAGGTCGCTCTTCCGATACTACGGCATCGATCCGCAGAATGAGGTCGATTTCTTTGAAGCCGAATTTGCAAATTACCTTCAAATCAACCATGTTCTCGCCGTAAGCAGCGGAACGGCCGCTCTTCACACGGCACTTTCCGCGCTAAAGATCGGGCCCGGTCAGGAAGTTATCGTTCCTGCATATATGTGGGTCTCGGTCGTGGCCGCAGTCGTCAATCTGGGGGCGATACCCGTACTGGCGGAGATAGATCAGACCTTCTGCCTTGACCCAGCCGATGTTCGGCGCAAGATTTCACCGCGCACCGCGGGAATCATCGCGGTACACATGAGCGGAGCGCAGGCCGATGTGATCGCACTCCTGGGCATCGCTCGGGAGCGTGGAATCTTTCTTCTCGAGGACTGTGCCCAGTGCGCAGGCGGTTCGGTGGGCGGCAAAAAAGTAGGGACCTTCGGAGACATTGCCATCTTCAGTTTCCAGGTGAATAAGAACATGAGCTCTGGTGAGGCCGGAGCAGTTGCCACCAATAACGAACCGCTCTACCGACGCGCGATCGCTTGCCATGATTGCGGATGTGCCCGGGATTTTTCCGGTTCGCTTCTTCTTGATGATGAAGCGTCATTGGCTTGGGGCCGGGGATGTCGCCTTGACGAACTTCGCGCCGCTGTTCTCCGGGTACAGCTTCGAAAAATGGACGCAACCATCAACCGAATGCGTCACAGTAAGTTGAGGGTGAGGCAGTTCCTTGAAGATCAGGAGAAGGTCTCTCTGCGCCGGCTCGTCGACCCGGACGGCGACACCGGCTGCTTTCTCATTACCATCTACAAAACGGCCGCCGCGGCCAGAACAGTCAACGAGCGATTGCGCTTTCACTCGATTGTGTGCTCTTCGCCAGAGACCAGCAACGTGGTTCTTGCAGACTACGGTTTGCATATCTATTTCAATATCGCAGCATTGTGCAATAAGGTGGGAACAGACTCCTCTGGCACCCCTTGGACTCTCGAAAAGAATCGAAACTCCATATATGACTACGGGCGCGGAGCGTGTCCGGTGGCTGACGAACTATTCGAACGGAGTCAGCTGCTTACGGTCCCTTCTTGCTTGACCAAACGAGACGAAGATCAGGTAATTGAAGCCTTTCAGGACGCACTGAGCTTGATCTAGCGCGAGTGCCTTAGCACCCTTGAAGGCCCCGAAGTCGAGTGTTGCGTGACAATTCCAGGTCCCCGTTAGTTTATTTATTCTGAAAATAAGTCGTGTTTATCGAATTTTTTCGTATCTTTATTTCATTTATGTATGAAAGAATGACTCGCTCACTATCTACAGGATTGTGGGCGCCAGGTCACCTTGGGCCTGAATACGGGCCCCCGAAGCGTCAGCAGCGACAGGAGATGTATTGATGGGCGAACGCAAGCGGAGAATCGGTATGGGCTTGGTTGGGCCCGGCTTCGTCGCCGCACACCATCTGGACGCGGTTCGCCGCTTGGGTGACGTCGACGTGATCGCCATTGCGGGGTCAAGTCAGGCCGCCACAGACCGAAAGGCCGCAGAGTTGAATGTCGACAAGGCGTACGGGGCCTACCAGGCCCTAGTCGCCAATCCCGACATCGAAGTGGTGCACAACACCACGCCTAACTATCTGCACCTTGAAGTCAGCATGGCGGCAATAAAGGCAGGTAAGCATGTCATCTCTGACAAGCCTCTGGCGATGACCTACGCCGAGTGCCGCATGTTGCGTGACGCCGCCCAGGCCGCGGGCGTAGTTAACGTGGTGACATTCAACTACCGTGGCAATCCCCTGGTGCAGCATGCCCGTCGGATGGCTGCGGAGAACGACATCGGTCAACTCTTCTTTCTTCACGGACGATATTTGCAGGATTGGATGGCAGATGACCACGTTTACTCCTGGAGACTGGACAAAAAAAAGGGTGGCTCAAGCTCTGCTCTGGCCGACATTGGCTCTCACTGGTGTGATCTCGCGCAACATATATCCGGATTGAAGATCGTTGCTGTTCTGGCAGAGATGACGACCGTAGTAAAGACGCGCTACGCCCCGGCCGTCCCGAGAGAAGCCTTCAGTGGTCAAGACGGGAAGGTGATAGATCCCGTCCAGATTGGATCAGAAGATCTTGCAAGCGTATTGCTGCGCTTCAGCAGTGGGGCGACGGGCTCTCTGTCGGTGGGGCAGATTACCGCCGGACATAAGAACGACCTCGAAATTGAACTTAACGGACGCACGGGTCCCTGCGTTGGAACCAGGAGAACCAGAACGAGCTGTGGATTGGCCGTTACGACAGGCCTAACTCGGTCATGGCGAGAGATCCTTCACTCTTACAGAACGGCGCCCGGCGGCACGCTCAATTGCCGGCTGGACACAATGAGGGCTGGTCCGATGCGTTTCGGAACGTGATCGAAGACGCTTACGCGTGGATTCGTGCGGACGGAGACACTGATGCCAGACCAGCCACGATCTGCACGTTTGCGGACGCCTCTCAGATCTGCGCCGTGGTTGAAGCAATGTTACGCAGCCATCAAGCAGGCGGGGTGTGGGAGATGGTGGCCGATGAAGAGTCACCGAGTCCAAATTTAGGTTCAACGGGGCCCGAGAGAGGGCTGCTGTCCGAATACGTAGCAACGAAAGCTGGTAGTTGAGACGCGAATGAAGCGACAGATCAAGGCAAGGCTCAGCGTCATGATGTTCCTGGAGTACTTCATCTGGGCCGCATGGTACGTTACATTGGGGCCCTGGCTGGCCAGTTCGCTGCGCTTCTCCGGACAACAGATTGGATGGGCGGCAGGAACGACCGCAGTGGGGGCGATCGTCGCTCCGTTCTTTGTTGGCCTTATCGCGGACAAGCTATTTGCGACGCAGCGGGCCCTCGCTGCACTGCATCTGATCGGTGCTGTTCTGCTCTACCTCGCCTCTCGGCAGACGACCTTCGTACCTGTCTACGTTCTTCTGCTGCTCTATTGCCTCTGCTTCATGCCGACAATGGCGCTCACAAATTCACTGGCATTCAGACAGATGAGCGACCCAAAGGAAGAGTTTGGTTCGATCCGGGTCCTGGGAACAGCAGGATGGATTGTTGCTGGCCTATTTGTCGGCTTCCTGAAACTCGAATCCACAGCCGTTCCCATGCAATTGGCGGCCACCTCATCGCTACTCATGGGGCTGTATTGTCTGACACTGCCTGACACACCCGCACTCGCCAAGGGTGCAACTTTCAGTTTGGCCAGTATCTTTCCAAGCGAAGCGTTACACCTTCTTGCGGAACGCCCTATGGCTATCTTTGCCATCGCGTCGCTTCTCATTTGTATTCCGTTGCAGTTCTATTACGCATTCACAAATCTCTTTCTCAATGAGTCCGGGGTTCAGAACGCTGCAGGGAAAATGACCGGCGGTCAAATGTCGGAACTCTTCTTCATGCTGCTCATCCCTTGGTTTTTCCGGAGACTTGGCGTAAAGTACATGCTCGTCGCGGGCATGCTGGCATGGTCGGTTCGCTACGTCCTCTTTGCCTATGGCGGGACTGGCCGGTATGTGTGGATGTTGTGGGTCGGCATTCTGCTTCATGGCATCTGCTACGATTTCTTCTTCGTGACGGGACAGATCTATATTGATCGCAAAGCTCCAGAAGGCCTGCGCGCGGCCGCGCAAGGTCTTATTACACTCATCACCTACGGGCTTGGAATGTTTGTAGGCTCTTGGCTATCTGGCCTGGTAGTCGGCCGGTACGTGTACACCACGGCGTTGGGAGCGACCGGGCATGACTGGCATGCAATCTGGCTCTTCGCATCGGCCTTCTCAGGAGTAGTTCTACTCCTCTTCCTCTTTACCTTTTCAGACAAGAAAACTGAGTCAGTGTTGCGCCTGAATACTGAAGAGAGCGTTCCCGCTTGAAGTTCCGCTTGCATAAAGGCCCTCAGTTGGTCCGGGAATAATCGGCGCTGACAATTCATCGCCGAGCGTTTTAGTAGAGACAGGGAGAAGTGACTATGAAGCAGCTTTCCGCCATAATCTGGGCGGTCCATCGTCGGTATCCTGCTTTCAAGCCACCGTCGCATACGCGGCCACGGACCGTATCCGAGTTCTGTTACTCGATGGCGAGAGCGGTGGCCCTTATCACAATTGGGAGCTGACCACGCCGATTCTGAAAAAGGAGCTCGAGGAGACCGGCCTCTTCGACGTCACCGTCGCCACCGCTCCTCATGCTGACGGTGACTTCAGCAAGTTCAAGCCGGACTTCAGCAGCTACCAGGTCGTGGTCTCGAATCTGGACTCGGCGGATTGGCCGAGCGAGTTGCGCTCCCAGTTCGAGCAATATGTCCAGAACGGAGGCGGCTTCGTCGTCGTCCACGCGGCGGACAATGCCTTTCCCAACTGGCCCGCTTATAACCAGATGACCGGCATAGGTGGCTGGAGAGGCCGCACCGAAACTGCCGGCCCGCGCTGGTACATGAAGGACGGCAAACTGGTGTCCGACACCACACCAGGAAAAGCCGGGGCCCACGGGGCCCGTCTACCCTTCCAGATTACCGTTCGCGACCCGGAACACCCGATTATGAAAGGCCTCCCGCCCGTATGGATGCACGCGCCCGACGAGCTCTATGGCACGCTTCGAGGGCCGGGCGAAAACATGACCATTCTGGCGACCGCCCACTCCGACCCGCAGAACAAAGGCACTGGCAACGACGAGCCCATGCTTATGGTTCGTAAAATTCGGAAAAGGAAGGGTCTTCCACACCACCCTTGGCCACGACGCAGTCGCGCTCAGCGGAGTCGGCTTCATTACAACGTTTCAGCGAGGGACCGAGTGGGCCGCAACCGGAAAAGTGACCCAGAAGGTCCCTCCTGGCTTCCCAACTGCAAACGCTGTCAGCTACCGCGTCGACATTGCAGAGATGGATCCGGAATTCCGTAAGGGACAGACCAACGCTGTATCGCGTCCTCCAGCAGCGACCGCAGCACAACCGGCTCCGAAATGACGATTCGATTTGGCATCAAAGGGAGACTCTTATGAAAGTCGGTGTGTTTACGGCCCTACTGTCGCAGTTACCGCTGCAACAAGTGCTGGAAAAATTGAAAGCTTTCGACATCAACACCGTAGAGTTAGGCACAGGCAACTATCCGGGCGATGCACACTGCAAGCTGTCGATGCTCGAGAACAGCGCGTCGCTGGCCGAGTTCAGGAGTGTGGTGGCCGATCATGGTGCAACGATCAGTGCGCTAAGCTGTCATGGAAATCCCTTGCATCCGGACAAAGACCGCGCTCGGGCCGCCCGAGAGACCAGCCGGAAAACGGTCCTGCTCGCCGAGAAGCTGGGCGTTCCGGTGGTCGTCGATTTCTCCGGCTGTCCCGGAGATTCGCCAAATGCAACCGCTCCCAACTGGGTGACTTGTCCGTGGCCTCCGGACTATCTTGAGGTCCTGGAATGGCAGTGGAACGAGGTCGTCGCACCGTACTGGTTCGAACACGCAACGTTTGCGCGAAACCATGGCGTGAAGATCGCGGTAGAGATGCACCCTGGATTCGTCGTCTATAGCCCCGAAACGATGCTGCGCCTACGGTCGATCACAGGCCCGACAGTGGGCTGCAACTACGACCCAAGCCACATGTTCTGGCAGGGCATCGACCCAATCGCAGCGGTCCGTGTGCTGGGAGATGCGATCTTCCACGTCCACGCGAAGGACACCCAGATGTATTCAGCGAACCTGCCGAGGGACCGGCGTGCTTGACACCAAACCCTATACTGACGAGCGGAACCGGAGCTGGATCTTTCGCACCTGCGGCTACGGCCACGGCGCAGAGTGGTGGAAGGAGTTCGCCTCCACATTGCGCATGATGGGCTACGACAATGTCCTGTCGATCGAACACGAGGATAGCCTGCTCTCGCCCGAAGAGGGCCTGAGAAAGGCGGCCCACTTCCTCAACGAGATCGTAATCAAGGAGCAGCCCGCAGCCGCGTGGTGGGTCTAGGCGTGAAAATATTGGCGCCGATATCGGCCAGAATAGCAGTACAATTATTCAATAATGAATTGATATACGGCTTTGTTGAATATTTTCCTTGCAAATCATACCTGTTTCGAATTAAGTTGATAGGCGCCAAGTAAGAAGGCCCTGCCCTCCTTTGAATTGCAAGGGGCACCTGGCGCTACCTGGCGACTTTACGAGTCATGCAGCTGGAGGAATTCTGGAACCCTTCTTTGTGGCTCACAAAATGGCGGCTGAACGTGTTTTCACGGCGTTAGTCACCCAGCAGCGAAAGTCTTCGAAGGAGCAGCGAATGCCAACCGATCGCCCAGGCCCCTCGTATCTCACACTGAATCTTTCTAAACTCTTACCGGTCGTATCCTTGGCAATTCTCGGCCTTGCCTTCATCGCCGGCCCGACGGCGCACGCACAGCAAGGGGACGGCGACAAGGCCCCTCCTGCAGTAGCGGGCATACCGATCCTCTCAATCGGCTCGCCGGCGCCGGATTTCTCTCTACCGGGAATCGATGGGAAAACGCACAGCCTTAAGGACTATGTCTCCAGTAAGGTCTTAGTTGTCATCTTCACGTGTAATCACTGCCCGGTCGCACAGATGTACGAGAAGCGAATAAAGCAGCTCTACAACGATTATAAAAATCGCGAAGTCGCCGTTGTCGTGATCATGGGCAACGACCCGAACGCCGAAAAATACAGTGAGCTGGGTTTCACTGACCTCGGAGACTCGTTCGCGGACATGAAGCAACGAGCAGCGTACAGGGGGCTGAATTACCCATACCTGTACGACGGCGACACACAGGCCGTTGCACATAAGTACGGACCGTACAGCGACACCGCACGTCTTCATCTTTGATCAGCAGCGGATCCTGCGCTACGAAGGCCGTATCGATAGCAATCCCCGCGAGCAACTCGCGACCAAACACGAAACCAGAGATGCAATCGAGGCCCTGCTTGCCGGAAAGCCAGTTGCAGTGAAAGACACACCCGCAATGGGTTGCTCTACAAAGTGGGCCTTTAAAGAGGAGACTGCTAAGGCGCAATCCGTCGCGGACGACGAAAAGCCAGTGACTGTCGGTATGGTCACTCCTGCTGAGCTCACGACTCTGATCAACAATCGCGGCACGGACAAACTGCTTCTGGTGAATTTCTGGGCCACCTGGTGCGGCCCTTGTTTGGAGGAGTTTCCAGAGTTGCAGAAGATGGTGCGCATGTATGCAGACCGTCGCGTACAGATCGTGACCGTAAGCATCAACAGCCCCGACGAGAAGAAGCTCGTGCTGGGGTTCCTGCAAAAACAGCACGCAATCAATCGGAACCTGCTCTTCGACAGCAATGACTCAGCGGAGGCAGTCGCCGCCTTCGGCGGTACGGATTGGAAAGGCGGTGTTCCCTACACCGCGCTAATTGGCATGGACGGCAAGTTACTTTACTCGACCCAAGGGGGAATGAATCCCCTGGAGGTACGCCGCGCTCTGCTAAAGAACCTGCCGGACGATCGATACCTCGGCCAGCAAGCCTACTGGAATAGCACATTCTGATTCGATTGAACGCATCGGCCCCACCATCGAGCGCCCTTTTCAAAAGAAGGAAGGCCATGTTCCTCGGCCGCAAACGGAGAGATAGTGACTATATTTCGCAGATTTAATCCGGCCCCTATTCGATCGTCCCGCGCGCAACGTCAACAGGTGGCTCGCGGCCCTGCTGGTTTCAGCAAATGTCCTTGGTGCACAGGCGCCGCAGAGGCCGCGCATCGTCGGAATATCGCACTACGCTCTCTTTGCTCACGACTACGAAAAGTCCCGCGCATTTTACGGTGACTTCCTCGGTTTTCAGGAGCCCTATTCGCTGAAGAACCCAGACGGTTCGGCCATCATGACGTTCTTCAAAGTCAATGACCACCAATACATTGAGCTATACCCTGAGCAACAAGCGAACTCCGACAGACTAAGCCACATCTCTCTCGAAACGGACGACATCGAAGCGCTCAGGCTCTACCTCGCATCGAAGGGCGTTCCGGTTCCGGATAAAGCGCATAAAGCAAGGATTGGAAATCTCAGCTTTGACATTATCGATCCGGCAGGCCACAAGGTAGAGATGGTGCAGTACATGCCCGATGGCAAGACAGTGGCCGCTTATGGCAAGTACACGAGTGATTCGCAAATCTCCAAACGCATGACGCATGTGGGAATCATCGTCACCAAGCTGGATCCTGAGTACAAGTTCTACACCGAGATACTTGGTTTCAAGGAGACATGGCGGGGCAGCTCAACAGGAAAAGTTCTCTCCTGGGTGAATCTCAAGGTCCCGGACGGAGACGATTACCTCGAATTCATGCTCTCTGCAGACGAGCCGGATCCGACCCATAGAGGCTCAGCACACCATCTCTGCCTGCAAGTTCCCGATGTTGCGGCGAGCGTAGAGACCTTGAAGGCTAGACCATATTTCAAGACCTACAATCAGCCGATCGTGGAGCACGTAGGAATCAATCGTAAGCGCCAGGCGAATCTCTTCGATCCCGATGGGACTCGAACGGAACTAATGGAGCCGAATACAATCGATGGCAAACCCACGCCACCCTCAACGGCGCCTCCCCCTCAATAGGCCAGCAAGGCCACTACTGCGGTGCATCTCTCCAAAAAAAACTTCGCGTAGTTAAGAGGACGCGCGCAGGAACTCATAGGCGACCCTGGCCGAGGCCATCTGCGAAATCGGAAAGGGTTCTTCCTGCTCAGAGAAGGCGTGCTCGATCCCTGCCTTCCTACCAGCTGCAAATATCTTCTTATAGTCGATAAATCCTTGTCCGAGATCCGTGCCTTTCGGCCGAGTCGGGCCACTCAAACTGATTGATGGATTATCCATCGCCTGAAACTCCTTGATGTGGACCATCTTGAAACGTCCGGGATACTTGGCGAAGTACGCGACAGGGCCCGCGCCTCCAGCGCACATCCAGCCGCAATCGATCTCAAACTTCACCAAATCATGGTCTGTATTGTTGATAAGGACGTCGTAACCAAAAGACCCATCGGGCATCTTCTCAAACTCGTAATTGTGATTGTGATACGCATATTGAAGCCCGGCTGCCTTGGCTTGAGTTCCAATATCGTTCATCTTCGCAGCGAGTTGAATGAAGCCATCGAGCCCCAAAGGCGCCATGGCTGGCCGTGATCCAGATGAAGGCGGTGGTGGCGTGTTCGCTGTTGCCTGACTGGAGCTTGTCGCATAGTGCGCACCGAGCGTATTTGCCGTCTCAAAGAGTGGCCCAAAATCTGTTCCCGGCAAATCGAAGATGCGCGCTTGGGGCCTTAAGACCGGCATCGTCCAGCATCTTTCGAAAGTCCTTGGCCGAGTAAGCGCCAAATCCCGCGGTTTCGACCTCACGAAATCCGATCTCGTAAAGTTGCTTGAACGTTCCCGGAAC
Organism: uncultured Acidobacteriaceae bacterium; assembly: GCA_963774835.1. Taxonomy (GTDB): domain Bacteria; phylum Acidobacteriota; class Terriglobia; order Terriglobales; family Acidobacteriaceae; genus Edaphobacter. The sequence continues at coordinate 77,151 of CAVZGS010000004.1, read as the reverse complement.
GTCTTTCGCGAGGTCCTCACGAACCGAGTAGAGCTGGATGCCGGGCGGAAGACCCATCGCATCAGCCATTGCAAGACGCGGAAACAGGCCGCAGACCGTGGCCGCTGTACATGCATCGCGGCAAAGCTTTATAAAGTCCCTTCGGGTACGAACTCGCACAGCGTCTTCCTCCGGACAACTTGTCAGATAACATTCGACTAGCGCTCAGGAACCTTCCTTCGTGCTTCCCTCGCGCAAAAGAAAATCGAAATCGCAACCCTGATCGGCCTGCAACACAGTATCTTCAAACAGCTTGGCGTAGCCTCGGGTTGGCTCTTCACGATGCGCCGGCGCATCTTTCCACGCCGAAAGCCGGCTTTGCATCTCCGCGTCATCAATCAGCAGTTCAATTCGGCGCGCCTCAACGTCGAGCATGATCTGATCACCGCTTTGCACCACCGCCAGCGGCCCGCCAACTGCCGATTCCGGTGAGATATGCAATACGATCGTTCCAAACGCGGTGCCGCTCATCCGCGCATCTGAGATGCGCACCATGTCTTTCACACCCTCGCGGGCCAACTTGATCGGAATAGGAAGATACCCCGCCTCCGGCATGCCGGGCGCTCCCTTTGGCCCGGCATTGCGCAACACCAGAACGTCATCGGCATTAACATCAAGGTCTGGAAGGTCAATGCGCGTCGTCATATCTTCGACGGAGTCGAACACGACCGCACGACCGGTATGGCGCATCAGCTTCGGAGAGGCCGCCGATTGTTTGATAACGGCGCTATGCGGGGCCAAATTGCCATGCAGTACTGCCATCGCCCCTTCTTTCTTAAGTGGCGAGGCGAGGCTGCGGATGACGTCCTGTAATGGCACCTCCTCAGCGTTTGCAATCGCATCGCCGATGGTTCCGCCGGAGATACTGAGCGCATCGAGCTCAAGAAAAGAAGAGAGTTCGCGCATAAGAGCAGGCAAGCCGCCTGCATGGTGAAAATGTTCCATGTAATGCACGCCCGACGGCTTGAGGTTAAGCAACACCGGCACCTTCCGCCCCAGCTGGTCGAAGGCTTCGAGGTCGACCTTCACGCCCGCACGGCCAGCCATCGCAATTAAATGGATCAGTCCGTTAGTGGATCCACCAATCGCCTGCAACACGACCATCGCGTTGCGTACAGAGGCGTCAGTGATCAGCTCGCTTGGCTTCGGCGCGCCGGTGACCGCAATCTCGGCCGCACGCTTGCCGCTTGCCTCCGCAATGCGGCGGCGGTCTGCATGGGTGGCGGGTGCAGCAGCGCTCATTGGCAGCGCCAAGCCCAGCGCCTCAATGATGCAGGCCATCGTGCTCGCCGTTCCCATCACCATGCAGGTTCCGACAGAAGGACATAGGCGGCCGCTGATCAGCTCGATCTCGGCTACATCGATCGTTTCGGCGCGATGCTGACCCCAGAACCGGCGACAATCCGTGCAGGCGCCCAGCACCTCACCTCTGTGATGGCCAACAACCATCGGCCCCGTCTGGACCACGATAGTCGGCAGGTCTACGCTTGCGGCCGCCATGACCTGTGCCGGAAGCGTCTTGTCGCAACCTCCAATCACCACCACAGAGTCCATCGGCTGCGCGCGGACCATCTCTTCCGTATCCATTGCCATCAGATTGCGCAGGAACATCGATGTGGGATAAGCGAAGCTCTCGCCGATTGAAATCGTGGGGAACACCATCGGCAGACCCCCTGCGAGCATGACCCCGCGCTTAACGCTCTCGATCAGGTCCGGCACATTGCCATGGCACGGGTTGTAATCACTGAACGTATTCGTTATTCCGACGATGGGCCGCTCGAGCGCATCGTCCGAATAGCCCATGGCCTTGATGAAAGCTTTGCGGAGGAACAACGAGAAACCGGCGTCACCGTAGCTGGTTAGCCCCTTGCGTAGACCCTTTGTCATCTCTCATTCCCTCGAACCATTAATACCGTCATCAACGATTTACCAACCTTGCCGGAACCAGTGCAACGATCAAAATCGACGCAGCCAGCATGCATCCGGAGACCAGAAACAACCCGGAGTTCAGCGTGCCGGTATAGGTCTTCAGGACCCCGATAATCGTGGGGCTGAAAAAACCACCAAGATTGCCTGTGCAGTTCACCAGGGCTATTCCAGCGGCGGCGGCAGTACCTCCAAGGAAAGATGTCGGCAACGCCCAGAACATCGGCAATGCCGTCACCACTCCGACCACTGCCATCGTCAGGCCGGCCATCGCAACCATTGTGCTATTGCCGGCCTGGGTGCACAAGACGAAGCCAAGGGCCGCGACGATACTCGGTAAAACCACATGCCAGCGGCGCTCACGCATCTTATCGGAGTGACGGCCAACAAGGACCATGGAAATCAGCGCCAGAGTGTAAGGCACTATGGTCAGCAACCCAATGTCGAAAGCGTCTTTGACGCCGGTTTGGCGGATGATGGTCGGCTGCCAGAACCCGATCGCATAGGAGCCACTTGTAATACAGAAATAGATCGCACCCATCAGCCATACACGCGGACTCGCAAAAACGGAAGAGACCGTACGATGCGTCTTCGAACTTGCTTCCTCAGCGATCTCGGCGGCAACAACCGCCTTCTCGTTCTCAGACAGCCATTTCGCATTGACCACACGGTCATCGAGATAGAAAAGGATAGCCACGCCGAGAACGACTGCAGGCATGGCCTCGATAATGAAAAGCCATTGCCACCCCGCAAACACCTTGGCTGCCAGAAAAATGATGCAAGATATAGCCAGAGAGCGGCCCACCGATGATCCCTGAAACCGGGTTTCCGGCCATTAACAACGACATCATCTTCGCCCTGCGGTGTGACGGAAACCAGTAAGTCAGATAAAGGATCATACCCGGAAAAAATCCGGCCTCCGCGAGCCCAAGTAAGAAGCGGACCGAGTAAAACTCCCAGGGAGTGCGCACAAAGGCTGTACAGCCAGAGACTATACCCCATGTAACAAGCACACGGCAGATCCATACGCGCGCGCCCACCTTATGAAGGATGAGATTGCTCGGAATCTCGAAAAAGAAATACCCGAGAAAAAAAATACCGGCGCCGAATCCGTATACGCCATCGCTGAATCTCAGGTCGCCCATCATCTGCAATTTGGCAAAACCGACATTCACCCGATCCAGGTAAGCGATGATGTAGCTAAGGAGCACGATCGGCATGATCCGCCATGCGATTTTGCTATAGAGCGCATCGCTGGCATTGATGGAGAAGACGTTTGGCGCGGCATAACCAGATTGTGACATTCTTCCTCCAACCTTCATGCCGCTTTATTAACAGGTCTATCAATTACGCAGGTCTATCAATTACGCCAACAGATAGTCCTTCCTCTTAGTCCCCAACTTTTGTTTTGTCTCTGCGAAAAGCTTCGTACCGAGCCTTATTTTCCGCATTCGTGGGATATAGACCCGGCAGGCTGGCTCCCGCTCGCACCTCACGAAGAATCCATGCTTCCAGTTTTTCCTGTTCGGCCGCCGCCTTTACAACATCGCTTAATAGCGCATTCGGAATCACGACGGCGCCATCTTCATCAACAACGATCACATCATTTGGAAATACCGCGACTCCACCGCATCCAATTGGCTCCTGCCAGCTAACAAAAGTGAGCCCAGCGACAGATGGTGGCGCAGCAACTCCCGCGCACCAGACTGGCAAATCGGTATTTAGGACGCCCTCAACATCGCGTACGACACCATCGGTAACCAGACCCGCAACGCCACGCACCTTCATTCGCTGGCAGAGAATATCGCCGAAGATGCCGGCATCGGCAATTCCCATGGCGTCGACGACGGCGACGCAGCCGGCAGGCATGGCTTCGATCGCGGCGCGCGTTGAAATCGGCGAACTCCAGGACTCCGGCGTAGCAAGATCTTCTCGCGCGGGCACGAACCGTAGCGTGAATGCGGGGCCAACAACGCGCTTCTGACCAGGGCGAAGCGGTTTAGTGCCGCGCAGCCAGACATTGCGAAGGCCTTTTTTCAGCAACACGGTAGTCAGCGTTGCTGTCGTTATCCGCGACAGCGTTTCAATTACTTGTTCATCCAGTTCCATCTGTTATTCGTCCCGTCCCAAATTTTCGTGATTTGTGATCCACAACTTCTAAATTCGTGCGATCAGGCCGCCGTCGACGCGAATTACGGAGCCGTTAATATATGCAGCGCGCTCGCTGGCAAGAAACGACACTACATCGCCATACTCTTCGGGTTTGCCGTAACGGCCCAACGGAATACTGCTCGTACTCTCGGCCGATTCATCTACGCTTCTTCCTTCCCGTCTAGCCTTTGCTTCATCGAGAAACTTTATCCGGTCGGTCGCGATGCGTCCCGGCAAAATGATGTTTGGCCGTAATCCCATCTTCCCTACTTCACGCGCCAGAGTCTTTGACCATCCAACCAGCGAAAGACGCAGTGCATTGGAAATATCCAGATTGGGGGATAGGTGCCACAACTCCTGAGGATGTGCTCGTGACCATTCTGCCCGAGTGCCGTGCCCACATATTAGGCAACACGCGGTCCGTGATAGCAATCACCGAAAGCACCATCGCCTGAAAATGCTTGGACCACAATGCCGAGTCTTGACCGCGGGCTGGCGTGGCTCCAATCGCGCTCAATGCTGACTCGGTCCCAGCAATCCCATCGGGGTCTATATCTGCAACGGCCACGTTTGCGCCTTCGCCTATCAGCGCTTTGCTAATGGCCCGCACCAGGCCACCACTACCTCCGAGTACAAGGGCCGTCTTACCTTTGAGACCAAAATCCATAGGTCATTTCCCTTTCGCGCCATCATACTGGCTCGTCTCTATTTCTCTTGGAACTAGATCGAGTAAGCCTGTCAGAGTGTCTTGATCTGGATGTTTCGCCATCGGCACACCGCGCCCGGCTTCCAACGGTCATTCCCAAGCCAATCCGTTGGCCCATTGCTATGCACCTCGAGAGCGATGTGACCAGCCCGTCCGACCAGGGCATCGACCTTGCTTGGGCCCCAACCTGGCGCGTTCATCTTGGCCGTATCTAGTTCTGCGATCTTCACCCCATTCATCCAGGTTGTGAGATGGGGCACTGCACCAACGGAACGTATGCGATAACGGTTCCACCCATTCAAGCTCCAGGCTTGAAGGAAGCGTTCGGCAGGCGGAGCGTAGTCCAACCGGACATTATGAGTGCTATCCATGGGCTCGGAAGGCTTTTCGGGGATAAGACGGATGAGGCGTCCCTCGGGATCGCGCTGTGCCGAGAAACAATAATCACACGCATGAAAGGCCCCAATATTGTTCCCGTAATAACCGTTCAGTGCGCCATGTGGACGGTAGTCGATCAAAATCTGAAAGCCCACGTTGCCCTGTTGGTTGGTTCTCACAAGGACGCCGGTGTCGGTCGGGTAGTCAGTCCGAGACTCTATCTCCAGTTCAAAGTCCGCGAATGTCTCCTCGGTCGTAAGATAAGAGCCAACCTTCGGTTTGGCTTGTCCGCCAACAATCATTCCGTTCTCCACAGTCCAAATCCCCAGACTGGGGTTCGCCAGCTCGCGCGGTTGCGGCTTCCAGCCAGTAAGCGAGTGGCCATCAAACAGCGGCCTGAACCCATCTTCGCGCCGGGCCGGAGCAACCTTCGTGGACGTCTGCGAAGCGGCAGCTGCCAGTCCACGCAGATGTGGAAGAGACAGTAAAAGCCCAGCTGAAGACGCTCGCTTGAGAAAGCACCGACGTCCAGATCCCAGCCACGTGTCCATCACATTTCACCCCTTCAAACTCCGTTAATGTGGCCGAGACGTTTACTGCCACGGTTCCGATTGCAATCGTGCAATCGCCTTCTCGTCGAACTGATAGCCGAGGCCCGGTTCAGTGGGCAACACCAACCCTCCATCACGCACTTCCAACTGCCGGTCGATGATTTCGCCAAAATTGAATACCTTGGTGTCGGGAAAATATTCGACGTACTGACCATTTGGGGAAGAGGCCACCAGGTGCACGTGAAGGTCATGGAACCAGTGCGGGCACATGGTCACACCATAACAATCGGCGAGTGCAGCAATCCGGCGAAATTCGCTTACTCCACCGCATACTGCCGCGTCAGCTTGCAGGATCGACGCCGCCCGTTTGTCCAGCAACTCCTTAAATCTCCACCGTCCAGCTTCGATTTCACCGGTTGCAACGGGAATGCTGATCGCCGCTGCGAGTTTCGCATGGTTGTCGATTTGATCGGGGCTGAAGGGCTCTTCAATCCAATACGGGTCATATGGCGCGAAACGCTCTATAAAACGCAACGCAGTCGGCACATCAGACCAGGCGTTGTTGGCGTCCAGCATGAGTAACACGTCCGGCCCGATCGCCATTCGCGCCGCCGCAATCCTCGCCTCCTCGGACCTCAAGTCGCCGCGTCCCACCTTCATCTTGACGGCGTTCAAACCGAGCGCGACATAGCTGGCCATCTCTTCGCCCAGCATCTCGGGAGTCTTGCCGTCCAGGTAGTAGCCGCCGCTGCCATAAGCAGGGACCGTACCCTCATAGGCCGCCCCGAGATACTTATAAAGCGGCAGATTGGCCGCTCTCGCGTTCCGGTCCCATAAAGCGATATCAATAATGCTGAGTGCCCGCATGACGGAACCAACTCGACCATGCAGCAACACCTCCTGATACATGTCTTTCCAGAGCAATTCCGTCGACGTTGGGTCAGCACCAATCAACATCGGTGCCAACATCTGGCGGACTGCCATCGTCACCACATTTCCACCCGAATGCCCGGCATAACAATGGCCGATGCCTTCCAACCCGTCAACGGTGCGGACCTTCACCAATGTATAGTCACGTGCCGTCACCTGCCGGCGCGCAAAAGCGGTGGCCTGCCTCAGCGTGATGTGCACGGTGCGCGCTTCAACCGAAACGACTTTGGACATTTTCCTCTGCTCAAATCAGATATTGCGGCTTTGGACGCCACCGAACACACTGGCTTAGACTACGCTCGCTTTCTTGCTGCGTCCCCGCCGAAGGTTGTACGAAAGATACCATCGTGCCATCTCGCCATTTCAGAACTGATACTTCAATGCGAATTGAATGACGCGTGGAGAAGAATTCGCATATAGCGCGCTGATCTTCCCGTACGACGGACTTGTCATCACACCATTCGGATTGGCCAGGTTGACGTTGTTGAACAGATTGAAGAACTCCGCGCGGAACTGCAGCCGTGATTCCCTCCACATGGCGAAGTCCTTGAAGGCGGAGAAGTCCGTATTGATGAATCCCGGACCGATCATGATGTTTCTCGAAGCATTGCCGTATGGCACTCCCGCCGGAAGTTGCGAAAAGGCCGCGGTGTTAAAGAAGGCATTGATCTTCGCCGTCCTGCTGGCGCCACCGGGCAGGATCGGATTACCCGTAACGTTCGGCCTGTCTGTAGCAATGCCGTCACGATTGGAGTCCACTCCCGAGGTCACAGTAAACGGAACTCCAGTGCGGAAGGTCGTGATTCCATTAACCTGCCAGCCGCTAAGAATCTGGGTGCCAAAAAAGCCGTACCGCTTGGTGCCTGGAATGGCCCAGATGTACGACGCGAAAAAGTCATTGGGAATGTCGTAGTCAGATCTTGCGTAGTCCGCCTTTAGAAAATTCTGGTTCGACAGCGTGAGGGTGATATTGGCTGGATCAATCGAACTGATATCCATAGACTTTGACCAGACATAGCTTGCCAGAAGCGAGAAGCCATGCGAGAACCTGCGGGTCAGTGTCGCTTGGAGAGCGTTGTAAGAAGCGTTGTTCGCGTCATCATTTTGTACGATCTGACCAAAGACATAGGTCGACGGTGTCGGTTCGTATGGACGACGAGCATTCAAACCAGCCGTTGTGACGGCGGCGCCGGGTACGTAGGCAGGTTCATTCTCATCGCGAGAAATGAAGAACTTGCGTGAGACGCTACCAACATACCCAATTCGAGCTCCCCAACTTCCGCCCAACTGCTGTTCAACCGTAAGGTTGTACTCCTGCACGTAAGGAAAGCCCGCATTTGGCGCCACGCCACTAATCGTCGCGCCCGAGTAAAAGATCGGGTTAGTAGTCGTAGAAAGGTAGGGAAAAGGATCCAGATTTGGAGCGTACGGAGCGACCAGATTCGGAGTCCCCGAAATCGTATTGTCCAGAACAAATGGCTGCTGCTCCGTGTTGTCTATTTGGCTCGCGCCTCTGGTCGCATAGAAGATGCCATAGCCGCCGCGCAGCGCGGGTCCTGCCATTGCCAAAGACGTCATAAGCAAATCCGACACGAGGAACAAAGTTGTGCCAATTCGTGTTGACAATCCCATCCGGCACTCCCGGGTCTCCCGCGGTAAGCAAGCCGAGCGGGGCCGTCGGAAAGCGCGTGGATTGCACGTTCGGCACGAATGTTCCGACGGTGTTCCCCCCTGTAAAAGGAATGAACGCCTCCCAGCGTACGCCAAGATTCAAAGTAAGTTGGTGTGTAACTCTCCAGCTGTCCTGTGCAAAGAGAGAGGGGTCTGGCTGATGAAATCTATGGTGAACCCCGGTGTTCTGACGCAGAGAAGCGGCCCGACCCTCATCGAAATCGGCCAAAGCGTTCCCAGTGAATGATCCCGAGAACGTAACCAACCCAGCGCCATAGTAGATTCCGTCTTCGCGGTACTGATTATAAAAGTACGATCCGCCAAACTTGATCTCGTGGTTTCCCTTGGTCCAGTTGAAGGTGTCCTCGATTCCGCTCGTCTGCATGGCAACGTCCGTTATGCCCGCCGCGGCCAACCCCTGCTGATAATAACCAGTGATCGCTATGACTGGAGAGGTAGCAGGCAAAATACCGTATCCAACCGTACTTCCCAAACTAGACCATGACGCAGGAGGAACGACCTGCTGTGTTTGGGGATGGTCCAGAGTGTAGAACGCGCGGAAAGTATTTAACTTATTCGCCGAGACCGTCCAGACATCGCTCGCTATTACGTTCGACGTCGTGTCCAGCTGCTTCGCTGTGCTGTAGATCAGGACTTGGTTTCCGTCGAGACCAGGATTGATGACCGAACCAAAAGACTGAAAAATCTCGCCAGATAACTGGTGTTTACTATTGAGTTGATAGTCCACACGGGCCATATACTGGTTCGCAGTAGTGCTGCCATGTGCCTCCTGTTGCGGAGACACGCCGGCCGGAGTCGCGAGCGGGACAAACTTCAGAAGATTTTGCGAGACCGGATCGAGCAAGCTGGGACAAATAACTCCGTGCACCCCATTGCAACTTACGTTGGGCTGCTTGGCGAGCGGGAGCGCCGAGAAATCTCCCATCGCTTCCGCTGGAGTCGGGAGGTTGACGCTGCCGGAGGTGATAATCGTGGGCGTCGAAATACGCAACCCCTCATAGGCGCCAAAAAAGAACGCCTTATTGCGAAAGATCGGACCACCGAGATTTCCACCAAATTGATTTTGAACTAGCGGAGTCACATAAGTGGCGAAGTAGTTCTTAAGATTCAGATCGCTGTTTCTCAAGTAGTCATACGCCAGGCCATGAAATTGGTTCGAGCCGGAACGAGTAATCACATTCACGACTCCGCCCGGATAACGCCCATATTCGGCGTCGAAGTTATTTGTCAGCACTCGAAACTCTTGCAGAGCGTCCGGATTCGGAATGATGTTTCCGCCCTGACTCATAAATGACGTATCGAACGAGCCATCAAGGTAGTATGAATTCTCATTCGTGCGATTCCCGTTGAGGCTGAATTTGGTACCGGCAGAGTCGCCGATTGTCGCTGACGGGACAAAAGTCGTAACTCCTGGCACAAGTTGAACCAGACTGTAAGCTGCCCTTCCATTCAGAGGGAGCTCCGCTATCTGCTTCTGGTCGACCGTTGTGCTTAATTGCGACCCTCGCAGCTCGACCAATGCGGCTGAGGACGTCACAGTCACGCTCTGGTTCTCAGTCCCGAGCTTAAGTTGAACGCTCGCATTCAAGTTCTGGCTAACATCCAGATGAAGACCGCTCAGCGTCTGCGTACCAAATCCCGGGGCCTTCGCAGAGAGGGTGTAGTCGCCGGTCGCCAGGGCCGGAAAGATATAGTTTCCAGAGGCGTTGCTTTGGGTCGCTTGAGAGATGCCGGTTTGCACTTCGGTCACGCTGATGGCGGCATTCGGAATGACGCTGCCGGTCGAATCCGTCACAGTCCCTGAGATCGTGCCGGTCGTCGTCTGCGCTGAGCCCGGACGAACAAACACGTAAGAAAACACGAACAATGCGAGCACAAGAGAGATTACTGTCCGTCGTCCTGTCAGGCCCGGCTTCAGAAGATCTTTCCACTTATTTAAATTACGATTCATTCATCGCCTCCATGCGCACTGCTTCCTTGCAGATAGTTCGCAATTGAACATTGGCGACTGAACGAGTGTCAAGGGAAATAAATTAAATAATTAAAATAGATCCAAGCGAAATAACCAGACTTATCCGTAATTTATTCATTTAACTTTGCAAAGAAACTGATTTTGGCACTTCCACTCCTTATAATTCATGATAAAAGACAAGTTCTAAGCCGATATAGTTCAATATCTAAATAATGCAGCCCGAGGACGCTTGACCAAAGGACATCTCCACATGTATACCGTTGTTCGAGAAACTGTCTCAATAATACCCATGCCGTGCGCTTGGGTGCCGATCGGAATTTTGCGGCTAAACCTACGTATTCAAAGGGGAACGATCAGATGAAGATTTCGCAATTCGTTGCATTTTCCGCTCTTGCTCTTTCAACCGGCTGGTTCGCGTATGGGCAAGCGGCGAACTCCCGGCCGCCAATAACAGGCATCTCGCACTTGAGCGTCTATAGCACTGACAGCGCCAAGACCGAGGCGTTCTACGTGCATGATCTGGGCGGCGTCAAGAGACCTGACCCTGAAAATCCCAGGGGAGTGCGCTACTACTTCAGCGCCGTACAGTTCGTTGAGGTCCTTTCCTCTACCGGCAGACTATACCTCTATTAACCGGCTGGACGACGTGGCTTTCATCACCCCGAATGCCGACGGCCTGCGGCAGTATATAGGCGCACACGGCATTGCTGTGCCGCAGGCGGTGCCAAAGTGGAGATGACGGTAGCCGATGGTTCGATGTCACCGACCCGGAGGGCAACAAAGTCCAGTTCGTACAACCGCCAGCCAGGCCCACCCCCGTCCCGCCCAACCCACTCAGCAATCGCATCATCCACGTTGGATATATGGTGCACAGCCGGTCCGCGGAAGATACGTTCTATCGAACAGTACTGGGCTTCCGTCCCTATTGGTATGGAGGTCGCTCAGACAAAGACATCAGTTGGATCTCGCAACAGGTGCCGGACGGAACGGACTGGCTGGAGTACATGATGGTGAACGGCCCCGAGACTACAGGCATTCCTGCAACTGTGACCGCAGATGCGCTCGGAGCCATGGACCGACTTCTCGCTGGGAGTTCACGACATGAAGAAGACTGCTGAGCTCCTGTACTCCGAAGACCGCATTCCCGAGAGAACGTCTGGGCCCAAGATTGGCCGCGATGGCAAGTGGCAATACAACCTCTTCGCGCCCGACGGCACTCGTGCCGAAATTATGGAATTTCAACCAGCAGCTAAACCATGCTGCTCCGAATTCACCGCGTCGAGTCCCACGAAATAGCGAACGGCTTATCAGAGATTCGAATCTCCCCGGCGCGGGCCCCGTCCATGATTTGAGCGGTGGCCGCGCGACGCACTAATATCGTCTACGACAGCCTGCGGAAGAGGACAATAGGGCCGAGGGCCGACAAAAATTGAATATCAAAAAGATGGCGTCCTATCCGAGTCTCCGCGATCGCGTAGTTGTCGTATCAGGTGGTGCGAGTGGCATCGGCGAAGCGATCGTCGAAGCGTTCGCAATGCAACATGCGCAGGTCGCGTTTCTGGACATTCAGGATGCTGCCGCGGATCTGCTTGTCCACAAAATTGAGTCGGCCGGCTTCACTCCTCCTACCTACATCCGCTGCGACCTGAGGGACATCTCTGCAATCAAAGCATCGGTTGACGACATTCTTAGCCGATTCAAGACAGTCGATGTGCTCATCAACAATGCCGGGAACGACTCTCGGCACTCGATAGAAGAAGTGACCTCCGACTATTGGGACCAGGCGATGGCCGTGAACCTCAAACATCAGTTCTTTTTGACCCAGGCTGTCATTCCGTCCATGAAGAAGGCTGGATCGGGATCGATCATCAACATGAGCTCGATCAGTTGGGCCATTCCATCGACCGGCTTACCGGTGTATGTCGCAGCGAAGGCCGCCGTGGTTGGCTTGACCCGTACGCTTGCTCACGAGTTGGGGGTTCACAATATCAGAGTAAATTGCGTCATGCCGGGCGCCATTCAAACGCAACGACAGGAGCAGCTGTGGTTTACAGAGAAATACAAGGCCGAGGTCTTGGCTAGACAAGCATTGAAAAGAATAGTCATGCCCGACGAGGTCGCCCACCTCATACTTTTCCTGGCTGCAGAAGACAGCTCGAGCATTACCAATCAGAGTTTCGTTATCGACGGTGGCTGGATCTGATGGGGAGACGGGAAAACAGCAAAATTCGGAGCGCACATCAAACGACACGAATGCGCCGCTCGATCTACCTCATAGGCCGCAGGTGGTTCATTCTATGGTGGGCTGAGCGGGTTCGAATCGCTGACCTCCTCATTGCGAATTCATTGCTATCCAGAGGGGAGATTTTGAGGAGGTCACGCTTAACCGGGTTTGTTTCGCAAAATATGACTTGCCCCTTTACTGTGGCGAATAGGCCTTCCGCCAGGATGCGAGGTTATCGACCACGACTAAGCCGCAAACTGACCACCAACGAATTGAAAATCAGCCTCGCGGGTTGCGGGGAGACCATACTAATTCCGCCGATCCGAACGCGGCGTATTGTCGTGTTTCCTCGGAGCTAAGCGCTTTCGAGGAAATGGCACGCAGAAGATTCTCCAACTGTGACCCATAACGGAGCATTGGAGGCTGCTGTGTCTGGCATTACGATTGGGGCGGAACGTGACCGATGAACTTGTCGGCCCACTGAATGAAATATTTCATGTTCGGCGCGTCGGTATGGCCGCCATCATGTTGTCGCCACGCGAGTTGGCCGACGAGGAGACCCTCATTTACAGGAGGCATCTTCGCCATGTGATAATCCCCATCCACGCCGAGGCCTTTGCCGTTAAGCAGCGTAAACACCCGGCCCGCGTCCGCGGTGGCCATGAAGCTTCCTTCATGATCGAGCCAGTGAGCGTCGCCCTTCTCCGGAATTCCATAACTGATGAATGTGAGGCGCGGCGCGCAGAGCGCAATCAATTCGTTGGAATCCACTGGAACATCTCCGGGCGCCTTGCCGCCAAAGCTAGCCTCGGATGCACCGTATTTCAGGAAATTTCCTGCCATCCAGTGGTACTCGCCGCTTCCAGTGAGACTCTCAACTGCCTCGCCGTAGTTGCGGCGTAAAGGTGTGGCCCCGCCTTTTCCTGATGAACCGACTAGAACCATCGCGAAACGCGGATCGAACGCCATAGTGACCAAGGCCGCTTTGCCGTAGCGCGAAACACCTTCGATACCGACATGTTTTGCATCGACTGCGGGGTCGGTCGCGAGATAATCCAGAGCGCGTGCGGCACCCCAGCCCCAGGCGCGCAATGCACCCCAGTCCTCGGGCTTGCGCGGTTGCCCCTTGTTCACCAGGCCTATAATGCCGCGTGTAAGTCCAGCGCCGTTGTCAGCCTGCACGCTGGCGGGATCGAGTAGCACGAATCCCCAACCCGCTGCGATCAATTGCCAGGTGTTGGGCGGATCGCCGTCCGCATTCAGTTGCGGAGGTTGAAAGGGCGTTGGCCTGACGGGCTGCCATGCTGGGTGATTTGCGAGAACATCTTTGAGAGATGGGTCCTGCTGTGCGAGAAGGGCCTTCCATGCCGAATTGATGCGGGCCAGGTCTTCGCCCGCAGGTTCATTGGGCGCCGGGAACCCCGCGCGGCCAAACATGATGAGGATGGGGACTGGCCCAGTCGCGTTTGCTGGGGTAACGAGTGTCATGTGGATCTTCACGTTGATGGCGGGATAAGACGAGTTGTCTACCTGCCCGATGAGGTCCTTGGCGATGACGCGATTAAATCCGATCATCTCGTGGTCGACAGCCGTGACTGTCCACGTCACCTTCGGGACATCTTTGGGAATGCGGCCGTAGACATACTTTTCGTACATCTCAACGATCTCAGGACGGCGCTTCTCCCACCACATTTGCGGAGTGGTGACCTTCTGGCCGTCGTTGAGTGTGAGCGGGTCCGGAAGATTGGGATAAGGATTGGCCTTCGACTCATCGTAGTTCGCGTGGTTAGGCGCACTTTCATTGCCGCTCGGCCCCGGACGCAGCGCCTTGATACCGAGTTGGGCCATCATGTTCTGGTGGTCCTGATCGGCAGTGAAAGTGGCCGGCGGCGGTAGAACCGCAGTGGAAGCGGAACTCTGAGTCAATGCCACTTGCTCGCCGACGACCGCAAGCCCGAGGCAAAGCAGACCGAGACGATACCTGGAAGATAAGCGCACGTGCCCTCCTCTTGCTGATATTTCTGCGATGTTCCGGAATCAGATTATTTAGTTCCGACCCCATACTAAATATTGGGACTGGACTTCTATCCGTCCGCCGCCAGCGCTTGCGGCGATTCAATCGTCGCCCTGTCCCACACAGCATCAGGCAGACTTTTTTGTGATTGTCGCCGCAGGGGTCGAGGTTGTGCGACGCGCTCCCCGCTGAAACACGAGCGCAGCAGCACCGCGAAGCCGAGCTATTTCGCCTTCGTGGCTCGGTCGGATGACGGGCGAACTGCCGGCCAGGGTGAGGTCAGCCACCTCCTTCTCGATCACTGGGCCAAAACGATGCCAGGCGGAGGTGAGGTCGCCTGCAATCAGAATCGTACTGGGAGAAACGCTGGCGATTATCATCCGCAACCCGCGACCAATCCACATGGCCTGCTTGGCCAACGCCTGCGCAGCAGCCGAATCGCCTTCTTCGGCCAAATTGAGGAGTTCCTGAAAGGCGACGGCCGGGCCCTTGGGCCGCAGCTCACGGTAATAACGTTGGGCGGCCCGGGACGAGCTGAAAAGTTCCCAGCATCCGTTCTTTCCGCACCCGCAACGGGGGCCATTGGGATCGACGGATATATGGCCGAACTCGCCCGCCATTCCGTTGTGCCCGGAGAGCAGTTGCCCATTGGCAAGAACGCAGGTGCCCACGCCTTCAGCGACTGCGACCAGAACAGCGTCCCGAATTCCATCCATGCGCGCGAAGGTCAGTTCCGCCAGCAGACACGCGGTTGCATCATTTTCTAACATTACAGGCAGTCCCATCTCGGTCTCGACCATCTTCTTGATATCGAATTCTGGCCATTTCAGATTGGGGGCAAAGATCAGCCTCTGCTTTGCGGGGTTCACTCTTCCCGGTAGACTGATGCCGATACCTTTGATCGATTTGCGCGGTGCGGCGCGCTGCATCCGGTGCATACAGTCTGTGACCAATCGCATTGAGTCAGCGGGATCGGAGGTCAGGGGCGCCACCGAACGCGAGAGCAACCGCCCATTCAGGTCCACTAAGGCGACGCTGGCCTGCCTTGGATGAATGTCGACCGCGATCGCTATCAGATCTTCGTTTAGTCCTACCAGCGTTGGTCGGCGTCCTCGCGGGAGCGAACCCATGGCGCCTTCACGTACCCAATCCTCGCCTATGAGCTGTTCCACGATTTGCGAGACAGTGCTTCTTCCAAGACCCGAACGCCGGGCCAGGTCGGCGCGCGAGATGGGCTGGCTAGCTCGGATCAACTCGAGGACAATGTCCCGGTTGATGATCCGCGCCGTCTCACTCGAGGCGAGTTGCATTTCAGCCAGATCGATGCGTCTTATGCCGTGCCTGTCGTGCCGCAATTTTCCGTAACCCTCCCTGCTAAGAGTGCGATAGACCGTTCCCAACCATGACGACGACCGGTACGCCGGAAATAACGAAGCATACCATCAAGACCGGATTTTCACGAGCCAACGCGCCAACCCTATCAGTTTCTTTCTATATGAAATTTTGTTTTTGACATGCAATTTGTTTTTATAGGAGATCAAATCTGGCCACGATAGTTCCCCAGAAGGGGAGGAGCGATGGACTTCGGCAGATCGAACAACAGCCTCGTAAGGTCTCAGAAATGCTGGGTTTCGCTGCATATGACCGGCAATTCGTGCATTGGAGCCGGGGTAACGTTGTGTCCAAGTCAAATCCGGGCTGGATGAATCTTGCGTCTCCTATTTTGTTTGGCTCAAATACCGATGCACTCATTTCGGTTCTCAACCTAAAGTTTTTGCTTGACATCAATAAATTGTGCATAACTATAGTCTCGGTCGCTAACAAAATCACCAGCTGTAGATTCAGTAAAGACACTGCATACGGAGTTCCCACGCCGGGTCTTGTTAGCGGAATATTCAGGAGGCTATGGCAAAAAATGAACAACATATCATGGCATTCACACCGAAGGAAGCACTAAAGCGCAGACCTACGACAACTCTGTGGAAGGGCCAGGTGGATTCTTCCTCTCATCGGGGTCGTGTTGTTACTTCTGTCCGTGCCCCTGGCCCAAGCGCAAACCACGGCCCAGTTGACGGGGACCGTGCTGGACACCTCGGGGGCTGTGATTCCCGGGGCCGCGGTAACGCTGACTGATGAATCGACCGGGATCTTGCGCGTCGTACAAACGAATCGCCAGGGATTGTATGCCTTTCCCGCGCTTGTACCGGGCACCTACTCGGTGAAGGTCACTGCGAAAAGTTTCCAGCCCAAAGAGATTACCGGCATCGAGGTGCACGCTGGAGACGTGCGCGCCGTCCCGG
Organism: uncultured Acidobacteriaceae bacterium; assembly: GCA_963774835.1. Taxonomy (GTDB): domain Bacteria; phylum Acidobacteriota; class Terriglobia; order Terriglobales; family Acidobacteriaceae; genus Edaphobacter. The sequence continues at coordinate 60,268 of CAVZGS010000004.1, read as the reverse complement.
CGTTTACGCTGACGGTGGGCTCTGAAACGACGACGGTCGTAGTCGAAGCATCCAGCGAGCTGATTCCGACAGAGGACGGGGCGCGCACGAACGTGCTGACTTCCAAAGCACATTGATAACCTGGTTCTTGTTGGCCGCGACACGACAGAGTTGCTAAAAGTGCTGCCGGGAGCGACAACAGTCTCCTCGGGCCTGACGCAAAACAGTCCGCAGTACACCGATCTCAACGTGTCTGTACAGCAGAGCGCGGTGGGCAACGGCATCGACATTAACGGCGCAGTGAATCGCGGCGGCACGGCGTTGCTGGCTGACGGAGCCAACGTCATTGACCCGGGCAATATGGCGTCGTCGGTCTCGATCGTCAACCCCGAAATGACCGCGGAAGTCAGCGTGCAGGCGTCGAACTTTGCTGCTGATACCCCGTTCGGCCCAGTTGTTGTGAGCACCATCAGTAAATCGGGGGGGAGTCATTATCACGGCGAAGCCTACTTCGACGCGCGGAACAGCGTTCTGAACGCGAACGACTGGAGTGAGCAACCATCAGGGGATCCCACAGGGACCCCAGCATTACTACTATCCCGGCGGTAACTTCGGCGGCCCGGTGCCGAAAACTAACCAGAAGCTCTTCTTCTGGGGCGGCTATGAACGATGGCTGCAGAACCAGGGCAATGCGAATGTGCTGACGTCCTTTATCCCCACTCCGGAGATGATGGCAGGAGATTTCTCCACTGACAACGCAGACAATCTGGCCCTTTGCCCAAATGGGTTTTATTCGACTCCAAACGGCACCTATCCGCAGGGCGGATGGTGCAGCGATCTTTCTGGAACTGTCTTCCCGGACGGCTCTACGGCAGTATTCCGAGTTCAAATCTTGCAGTTACGAAGCCAGGCGGAAACTGTCGGCCAGAAGATTCCCTCTCAATTCATCGATCCCGGCGCAGCGGCACTGGCCAAGATCTGGCCCAAGGCCAACGCGAACTCGGCGACCTCCAAAGGCAACGTATAACTACTATTGAGCCCATTCCGAACATCAACAACGGATGGATCTATCGCTTCCGGATCGACTATCAATTAGGGCCAAATACGAAGATCTACGGGTCTTACCAGCAAGCGTGTGACTCGCAACTGGCGCAGGGCAATGGCGCGCACCTCTACTGGACGCCGGGCAATGCCATCCCCTACCCGGGCGGCGGCGAGTCCGAGGCTTTCCGCGGCAAATCGCTGGCAGGGCACTTCGTGCACAACTTCAGCGCCTCAATGACCAACGACTTCATGGCGGCATGGGCCTTCGGCAGACTTCCCCTTTGTCGAGCCGAACCCATCGGCGGTCTACCGGAGCACGCTGGGCTACACCTACGGCAAAGTCTTTCAAACAACCTCTCTCAACATCCCTGCCTACGCCAGCGCCGGAACTATCAGCTTTCCGGACTTCTCGCAGGCTTCTATCTTTGAAAACCCTCCAGGGCAATATGCGGTCCGGAAGGAAGCTCCCCAATTCAATGATACGCTCACCAAGGTTTGGGGTGCTCACACGGTGAAGATGGGCGCATTTACCCAGAACACCGATAACTTCCAGAGCACCTTCAGCACCTACCAGGATGGAAACCTCAGTTTGGGCGCGGGTCAGAATCCGAACATTATTACCGGAAACCAGCTTGGTTCGCCGCATAACGCCGTGGCCAATTTCACGATGGGCATAGCGTCGGGCTACAGCGAAAACAATTGCGTCTCCTATTGCCGACACCGCCTACATGGCAACAGCGTTTTTCATAACCGATAACTGGAAAGCAACCAAGCGTCTGACCCTGACCTTGGGCGCGCGCTTTGAGCACATCGGCCATTGGTATGACCGTGATGGCATTGGCATGGCGGTCTTCTATCCTCTTCGCGTAATTTCTGACTACAATAGCGGCAAGTACGCTCCGGGATATTATTGGCATGCCATCGATGCGGGCGTTCCGCTGAGCGGCCAGCCGAACCGCTTCGCCTATGTCGATCCACGATTGGGACTTTCCTACGATCTATTCGGGACCGGCAACACCATGGTTCGCGGCGGATGGGGTGCCTACCGTTTCGTCACCCAGGTTAATGACGTCTCGGCGCCACTGGTGACCGCGCAGCACGTCCTTAGCTACAACTTGCCCGGTCAGAAGAATGTCATGCTTTCGCAGATCAGCCAACTGGCATATAAACCCTGCACGATTCAGTGCGGGAGCGGATGCACAGACGGGCTTCGATCCGAGCGACTATGGCCAGCCGCTCACGTTTGCCTACAACTTCACAATCGACCAAAGGCTGAAGTGGAATACTCTGCTTGACGTTGCCTATGTTGGAAGCAGCACCAGCCAGCTCTCCGATAATAGCGAGGGCATCGAAGGCAGCAACTATGCCGCAATCGCCGATCAAAACAAAACCCCGATCGGGGCCTTCTTCAGCCCCGATCCCAAGACAGGTGTGACATCAACCAATCCGGAGAACCTGGGAACGAATCCTAATTTCAATACGCTCTCGGGCACTCCAACCGGAAACACGGCGGCAGATTATCACCCATACGGTTACGCGTATGGCACCGCTTCCGCCTATATGAATCAAAGTGTCGCTTACACCAACTACAACGGTCTGCAGGTGGCTTGGATCAAGACAACCGGCAAGCTCGGCTACAACCTGAACGCTACATGGTCGAAGACGCTGGGCACGAGCCTGCAGGCGAATCCCTACAACATCAACTTGAACTACGGCCCGACGTCTATTGATCGACCGTTTGTCTTCAACGCCTACTACTACTACAACACCGGGAAGATCGGCTCCGCCAATCGGCTCGTCAACGGGCTGCTGGGAGGATGGACGATCTCCGGAATCTCCACGTGGCAGGCAGGCGGATACATTCCCGCTGCGCTTGGGAATGGAGTGCCAAACTTCAATCATGGGACTGACGTACACCGGTCTGCCGGGAACCGCAGCCAACAGAAGGCAATGGGGCTCACCAGCGCAATCGGTAGTGCTACGTACTTCGGCACGGATGCGCCGGTTCCGATTTTGCCTGCGCTGACCTGCAACCCGACTTCCGGTCTCGGCCACTACCAACGTGTCAATGGGAGCTGCTTTACGCCTCCGCCAGTAGGGACGCAGGGCGGTCAGGCTTTCCCTATATAAGCGCTGCAGCTTACTTCAATAACGATCTGGCACTTTACAGGTCGTTCCCGATCCCCGGTCATGAAGGACAACAGATCCAGTTCCGCGCCAGTGCTTTCAACTGGCTCAACCACCCACTGCCGAACTTCAGCTCGGCTAACGGCGGCGGGCCTCTGGCATTGGGTTACAACGTGAACTACAACAGCAAAGCATTCACGACCAACTACAACACTGCGAAGTTCGGCATCATGGACAGCAAGACGGGAGCTCCATACCAACGCATTATCGAGTTGAACGTGAAGTACTTCTTCTAGCACCCCTCCAGTGCAGCGGAAGGTGGACAAATTGTTCACCTTCCGCATTTTTTCCGAAGTTTCCGGATAGCGTGCGGCATCTATCGGCGTAAGCTCCCAAAGCCTGTTCAGAGTCGGCGGTGCCGTGCGCCGCATCGGCGGCATGTGTTGTGTGTACCGCTGTCGTGGGGTGGTACGATGTGAAATCAACGGTGGGTATCCCATCGATTCCTGGCTCCATCATGTCCTTCCGATTCAAACACCGTGGTACATTCCTAACTCTCATATTGATGCCTGCCGCGGCCCTTTGCGGACAGACTGGGAACAATGGAGCCTGTTGGCGGCGGGTCGTTGCGGCAGCACTATAACGACGCGCAGGAGTTGCAACGGACGGGCAGGCTCAGCGAGGCAGCAGAGCAATATCGCGCGTTTCTCGCCGACGCGCTTGGCGAGTTGGCGATGGGGTACGGCTTGGTGCGTGATTATGCGCAGGCGGCTCCGTTATTCGATGAAGCTTTGACTCTGGAGCCCGATTCCCCGTCTCTGCTTCTTGATTATGCGCGAACTGCGTTGGTGATGGGCGATCTTGCCCATGCGAGGACGCTAGCGACAGAATTTATACAGAAATACCCAAGCGATCGCGAGAAGCTCGCGCAGGCCCATCAGGTGCTTGGACGCACTTTTTTGAAGCTAAATCGGAACCAGGACGCAAGGAAAGAGCTGGAAGCGGCCGTGGCGTTGGATCCGACTTTCCCTAACGGCTATGACTTGGCCGTGGCCTGTCTCGATCAGGACGATGAAAAGTGTGCCGTGCAGATCTTCGACGAGATGGAGAAATCGTTGGGGGACACACCGGAAATCCACATGGCGTTCGGCCGCGCCTACGGAGACTCGGATTTCCAGCCCCGGGCGATAACAGAATTCAGGCGGGCCATCGAGGAAGACCCGCGGTTGCCGGGCGCGCACTATTTACTTGCCGCGGTCTTGCTCGCCACAGGTGACGACGAAAGCCATGTGAAGGGTGCGGAAACGGAGTTGAAAAATGAGCTCGTCATTTCACCCGGCGATTCCATGACGTACGCGGCGCTAGGCAAGATTGCGGCGACTCGCAATAACTACCCAGAGGCCGAAACATATCTCAAGAAGGCGATTTCGCTCGGGCCGCAGGGCCCCGATGGCTATCTATATTTAGGACAGGTATATTTCGCAACGAACCGTTACGCGGAAGCGGAAGCCGCTCTTCGTCAATGCATCCGCCTTACAACGGATGTTTCGCGGAATCGATATCAGGTCCAGAAGGCGCACTTCCTTCTGGGCAGAATTCTGATGCAGAAGGGTCAGCAGGACGCGGCGCACGCGGAGATGGCTATCGCTCGCGAGTTGGCCAACAAAACGCTGGCGCAGGATAAAGGCAAGCTGGAGGGTCTGATGGACACATCAGGGTCCCGGGAGGCTCAAGTACCTGCGACAGAAGTTGAAGCGACGCCTCCTCTTGGTTCGCCTCCAGCGGACCCGCTCGCGCAACACAGGATCGAAGTGTTGAGAGAGCAGGTCACACTCCCGGTGGCCGACAGCTATAACAATCTCGGCGCCATCGCGGCAACAAACAGCGACTATTCAGATGCAGTCACATACTTTAAGCGTGCCGCTGTGTGGAATCCATCACTCGAGGGACTCGACTATAACTGGGGACGGGCAGCATTCGCCGGGTCGCAATTTGCGGATGCGGTCCTGCCGCTGTCGCGCTATGTAAAGTTGCATCCAGATGATATTGGCGCCCGCAGCGTTCTGGCCATTAGCCAGTTCATGACCGGGAACTATCCCGGGTGCATTGAGGCGCTGGAGTCCGCGATCGGAAAGGTCGATCTCGCTCCACAAGCAGAGTATGTCTACGCAGAGTCGATGATTAAGACCGGGCGAATCGCCTCCGGTACGGAGCGGCTAGAAGAGCTGGAGAAGTTACATCCGGAAATTCCCGATGTCCATCGCGCCCTCGGGGAAGCATTGGGTCAGCAGGGTGAGAAGCAGCGGGCGCTTGCAGAACTTCGCACCGCAATTCAGCTAAGTCCACGTGATGCTGACTCGCATTACGATCTCGGCAAGATGGAACTCGAAAGCGGGGACACGACCTCAGCCGTTCCCGAACTTGAGGCAGCGGCGCGGCTTCTGCCGAACAGCGAGAAATTCCATCAGGAGTTGGCTGATGGATACACGGCGGCCCATCGACCAGCAGACGCCCAGAAAGAGATGGAGACCTGTAACTTGCTCCGCGCGCGCGAACAAAGTAGCACTTCATTGCACCAGGCCGCCGCTGCCAAGCAATAATGAGTGCATGAACATGCGGGCGCCCCACCCGTCATTGCTTTCGCAGATCAGCCAGCTGGCATATTCCTGCGCGATCAGAAGCGCTCATCCAGCCCAGGCCGGAAAGGCTGAGTGTGACCGAGACGGCGACGCTCGGCCCATCTCGTCCCAGTTGCGCACCATAGACCAGTAAGCAGCCAGAATCTCGGAGCGTCGGGCCTTCAACACGGCGTCGTTTAATGGCTTTTTGAAGACGCGATCTTCCGGGCGCTCTATGCGGCGGCGGTCGCTGGTGATCGAGCTTCACCACGCCTACCGGCCATGTCGATTGCCGGGCACGTCTCCCCCAAAATGCTCCAGCACTACTCCCACGTCCGCCTCCAGGCGAAGCGCAGCGCTCTCGATTCCCTGTCTATGAACCGTCCTTCGGGGGGATGATGATTTTGAGGGCAGAATGGAGGGTTACGGCACAAACCACGGCACAAAATCGCTGTCTGACTTAACCATCGTGCCGCAAATCATTGATTCTATGGTGGAGCTGAGCGGGATCGAACCGCTGACCTCCTCGTTGCGAACGAGGCGCTCTCCCAGCTGAGCTACAGCCCCCCACCAAACGCGCCTCGCGCACCGCTTTCGCAGACACGACGCCGTCGAACGTCCTCTCCGAGTGTACCAGTAAGCAACCTCCGGCTCAAACTGCCGTCCGCAGCGCCCACAGCTTCACTCCGTAAACTCACCCACGCGTCCCATCACCGTCGTTCCTGCGGCCAGCGGCTTCTCCACCACATGCCACACCTCGCCCCCATCCACCACCACTCCAAGCACCGGCACCACTAATCTCACCCCACTCCGCGCCACGGCCTCCAGCACCCCAACGTCCCCGGCAACAAAACCCGTCCGGTCCAGCGCCATCTGCCAACGCTGCCTGCCCGCCACGCGCGACTCCTCGCGAATGTCCGTCACCACTCCCGAAAATTCGTTCACGCACCGCCGCCTTGCTGCTGCACCGTCGTAATCATCGCGATCCGCGCACCTTTGTATCGATCTCGTCCCCGACCAGAAGCCAGAAGCAAACTGTAGCATCGCAAAAGAAGCCGCCACAAATCCTTCGCCCGAAAACCGCCAATTTCAATCGATTACCGCGCACCCAAACCATTACAATCACGACAACCCATGAACAAATCCACGTTCAACCGCCGCCGATTCCTCCTGACCTCTGCCGCAGCAGCCGCGGCAACGCCCGCCCTCACCCTCGCCGCACAATCGCACCAGACCGACAATCCCCCGCCAGCCATCGCCGCCCTCACCAACCGCCGCAACGAGGCCGTTCCCATCACCCTCAGCCGAACGTGAGCAACGTCTCGACCGCGCCCGCGCCCTCATGCACCAGAATCACATCGACGCCATCGTCATCGCCACCGGCACCTCCCTCACCTACTTCACCGGCCTCCGCTGGGGACAATCCGAGCGTTTCTTTTGCTGGGCCCTTCCCGCAAAAGGAGACCCCTTCATCGTCTGCCCCGTCTTCGAAGAGGGCCGCGTCCGCGAACGCATGGAAGCCAAGCCCGCCACGCTACCCTCAGCCTCCACGACCCGCGTCTACACCTGGAACGAAGACGAAGACCCCTACAAGCTCTTAGCCAAAGCCCTCAAAGAATCCGGCATCGCCACCGGAAAGATCGGCATCGAGGAGCGCACCCAGTTCGTCTTCGCCGACGGCATCGCCCACGCCAGCCCCACCCTCACCGCCACCAGCGCAACACCCATCACCTTCGGCTGCCGCAGCATCAAAACCCCCGCCGAGCTCGCCCTCATGCAACTCGCCAACAACATCACCCTCTCCGTCTACAAAGCTGCCTACGAATCCGCACAACCCGGCATGACCAACCGCCAGTTCTCCCAACTCATCGACGTCGCCTACGCCCGCTGCGGCGTCACCGGCGACGCAAGCTGCCAGGTAGGCGAATACTCCGCCCTACCCCACGGCTCCTTGCAACCGCAAGTCATCCGCGAAGGAGAAATCATCCTCATCGACGACGGCTGCCTCGTCGAAGGCTATCAATCCGACATCTCCCGCACCTTCGTCCTCGGCGACGCCACCTCACCCAAACTCGACAAGCAGCGCAAGGTCTTCGACATCGTCCACCAGGCGCAGTCAGCCGCACTCGCCGCCGCGCGCCCCGGCGTGCAGTGCCAGGCCATCGACGCAGCCGCACGCAATGTCATCACCTCCGCAGGCTATGGCCCCGACTATAAACACTTCACCCACCGCGTCGGCCACGGCATCGGCATGGACGGCCACGAATGGCCCTATCTCGTTCGCGGCAACACGACTCCGCTGGCTCCAGGCATGTGCTTCTCCGACGAACCCGGCATCTACATCACCGGCGAGTTCGGCGTCCGTCTCGAGGACGACTGGCACGTCACCGAAGACGGCGGCAAGATGTTCACCCCGCAAAGCCCCTCCCTCGAACACCCCTTCGCCATCGCTTGAGCGATAATTATCCGGGTCGACAGCCGTCACGCAAAGTCAACGGCGTCGACCCGAAGCACCTAACGGAGTATCCAACCTAATGACCAGCCTCACCCGCCGCATCCTCCCCCTCCTCCTCTGCGCCGTCACAATCTCAGCCTCCGCCCAAACGCCAGACACTGGCATCTCCATCCCCAACATGGATCCAGCCGTCCGCCCCGGCGACAACTTCTACCTCTACGCCAACGGCGGCTTCATCGCCCGCACGAAACTCCCCGCAGACCGCGCCGCCATCAACGTCTTCAGCGACCTCTCCGACCTCAGCTTCAAGCAAGTCGCCAGCATCATCGAGGACGCCGCCAAAGCCAACGCACCCGCCGGCTCCAACGAGCGCAAGATCGGTGACCTCTACCACTCCTACATGGACGAAGCCGCCATCGAATCTAACGGCCTCGCCAATCTCAAGCCCCACCTCGCCGAGATCGCCGCCATCCACACCCCGCGCGAGCTCGCCCACGCCCTCGGCCTCACCCTCCGCGCCGATGTCGACGCCCTCAACAACACCAACTTCCACACCGCCAACATCTTCGGCCTCTGGGTCGCCCCCAGCTTCAACGACCCCGACCACTACGCCCCCTACCTCCTTCAGGGCGGCATCCAGCTCCCCAACCGCGACTACTACCTCGCCGACTCCGACAGCATGAAGGACGTCCGCGCCAAGTACCAGACCCACGTCGCCGCCATGTTCCGCCTCGCCGGCCTCACCGAACCCGACGCCCGCGCCACTCGCGTCCTCGCCCTCGAGACCGCCATCGCCAAACAGCAGCTCTCCCTCGCCGACAGCGAAGACATCCACAAAGCCAACAACCCCTGGCACCCCGCCGACTTCACCACCAACGCCCCCGGCCTCGACTGGCCCGAGTTCTTCCGCGCCGCCGGCCTCGAAAAGCACGACACCTTCATCGTCTGGCAGCCCGACGCCTTCACCGGCGAAGCCGCCCTCGTCGCCTCCGCAGCCCATCGACGCCTGGAAAGACCTCCTCGCCTACCACCTCATCGAGGCCTACGCCTCCTCCACCTCAAAGGCCCTCTCCGACGAGCGCTTCGCCTTCTTCGGCACCACGCTCTCCGGAGCCACCCAGCAGCGCCCGCGCGACTTCCGCGGCGATGTCCTCGTCTCCACCACCCTGGGCGACGCCGTCGGCCAGCTCTACGTCAAGCGCTTCTTCTCCCCCGAAGCCAAGGCCCAGGCCGAAGCCATCGTCGCCAACCTCATCGCCGCCTTCCGCGTCCGCCTCGAAAACATCACCTGGATGGCACCCGCCACGAAGAAAGAAGCCATCACCAAACTCGGCACCCTCCAGGTCAGCGTCGGCTATCCCGACCACTGGCGCAGCTACGCCGGCTACGAAGTAACACCCGACAACCTCTTCGCCAATCTCTGGAACGCCAGCCTCTTCGACTATCACTACTCCCTCGGCCGCATCGGCAAACCGGTCGACCGCAAAGAGTGGTGCATGACCCCGCAGACCGTCAACGCCGTCAACCTCCCCCTCGACAACGGCCTCAACTTCCCTGCCGCCATCCTGCAGCCGCCCTTCTTCGATCCCAAGGCCCCCGCCGCCCACAACTACGGCGCCATCGGCACCATCATCGGCCACGAGATCAGCCACACCTTCGACTCCGAGGGCGCCGCCTTCGACTCCATGGGCCGCGTCCGCAACTGGTGGACCCCCGAAGACCTCGCCCACTTCAACACCGTCACCGCCGCACTCGCCGCCCAGTACGACACCTACGCACCCTTTCCCGACCTCCACGTCAACGGCAAACAGACCCTCGGCGAAAACATCGCCGACGTAGCCGGCCTCGCCGCCGCCTACGACGCCTTCCACGCCTCGCTCAAAGGCAGCACCGCACCCAAGGTCGGCAACTTCACCGGCGACCAGCAGTTCTTCATCGCCTTCGGTCAAAACTGGGGCAGTGTCACCCGCGACGCCGCACTGCGCCAACAAGTCCTCACCGACCCTCACGCACCAGGCGAGTACCGCGCCCTCACCGTCCGCAACGAAGACGGCTGGTACACCGCCTTCGACATCCAACCCACCGACAAGCTCTACCTCGCACCCAAAGACCGTGTCCGCATCTGGTAACGCAAAGAATTACTGGACTCCAAAACATTCCCCCTCGCGAACTTCTCTGCGAGGGGGAATGTTCTTGCCATCTTCGTGCCTAACCTCTAAAGACCTCTACGGGTCTCAATGCTGCGGCACCACCAGCACCTCAACCCCACTCGCCGCATCAGCACTCCGGTAAACGCTCTCCGTCGCCTTCACAAACTGCTCCGGCTTGGCGAACGGGATGTCCGCAAACGTCTGCGGGTTCCGGTCCACCAGCGGAAACCAGGAGCTCTGCACCTGCACCATGATCCGATGGCCTGCGCGAAATGTATGGTTGATGTCCGGCATCTCAGCATTCACTGACACCATCTTCCCCGGCGTCAGCGCCGTCGGCTTCTCCCAGCTATCGCGGAACTTCGCCCGCATCGGTTCGCCTCGCACCAGCTGCTCATACCCACCCATCAAAATCGGCGGAGCTCCAAGGATCCTCTTTCCCACCGCGTCCGAAGGCGGATTCGGAAAGTCCTCCGGATACACATCGATCAGCTTCACCACAAAGTCCGAGTCCGTCCCACTCGAAGCCACCTTCAACTTCGGCCGCACCGGCCCTGCAATCGTCACGTCCTCGGTCAGCGGCTCCGTCTCATAGGTCAAAACGTCCGGCCGCTCCGAAGCAAAACGCTGATCATCATCCATATACCGCTGCGGTACGGTATCTGTCGTGTAATTTACAAACGGCACCGGATGCGCGGGATCGCTCAAATACTCATCCACACCGGCCTTCTCAGTAGGAGCATCGAAACTCAGCTTCCCGCCTGCGTGAAAGTAAAGCGTCTTCGCCACAGCCGACTTCGGTGGCCACGCGTCATACCTCTTCCAAACGTTCGAGCCCGTCTCAAATACATAGGCCTTCGGCAGCGGCGCACCGTTCCGGCCCTTCAAGTAGTACTCAAAGAAAGGAAACTGGATCTGCGCCCGAAAGAACACGCCGGTCTTCGAACCAAAGTTCACGTCCCCCAGCTTGTCCCCGTCCCAGATCGACCACCCGCCATGCGTCCACGGCCCCACCACCAGCGTATTCACCGCACCCGGATTGAACTCATCGATCGCATGAAACGTCTTGAACGGCCCCGACAGGTCCTCCGCATCGAACCACCCGCCCACCGTCATCACCGCCGCATGAACGTTCTTCATATGCTGCGACAGGTCCCGTTTCTTCCAGTACTCGTCGTAAGTCGTATGCACCAGCTGGTCATGAAACAAGAAGTTCGATCCATCGAACGCCTTGTCCAGGTTCTCCGTCGGGCCCGCGTGCAGGTAGTACTTGTAACTGTCAGGCGTACCAAAGTCATACGGAACACGCTTCTCCGGCAGCGTCGGGTTCTTCAGCGGCTTGAAGCTCACATAGAACCCATAGTTTGCCGACAGCATGAACGCCCCGCCATGGTACCCATCGTCATTGAAAAATAAATTCGTCATCGGCGCCTGCGGACTCGCCGCCTTGATCGCCGGATGCGAATCGATAATGCTGGCCGACGTATAGAACCCCGGATAGCTGATCCCCGAAATCCCTACCTTCCCGTTGTTGTTCTCCACATGCTTCAGCAGGAAACTCCACCGTGTCATACATATCGGTCGACTCATCCACATCCTTGTTCGACTTCTTATCGTCGATATGCGGATTCATCTCCTGAAACACACCTTCGCTCTCATACCTCCCGCGCGCATCGCCGCACACAAAGATGTAGCCGCTCTCCAGCAGCTCCTGGCTCGGCCCCAGCCGCGCCGGCATCTTGTCCTCGCCATACGGCCCGCAGCTATAAGGCGTCCGCGTCATCAAAAACGGATAAGGCCCCGGATCTTTGAACGCCCCGGCCTGCGGTGTATACACCGACACAAACAGCTTCACCCCGTCCCGCATCGGGATCCGGTACTCATACTTCGCATAGTGGGTCTTGATGAACTCCTCTTGACTCGGTCCCGGGGCCTGCGCCCGCACCCCATACCCTGCCATCACGAACAGACACACCGCCACCAGCCCAAGCCTGATCTTCATTGACTCCCTCAAAAAACGAAAATTTGTAGTACTCGCAGTCTACCCCGAGCCAGCGACTCGTCAATCAGGAAGATAGGCGCACCCACTAAGTCAGATCGTCCGTATCGAAGGGAGGCACCTTCCGCCCCAGGGCCGAAACGTCCCGTCTTTCACCTACCAGCGTCTTCACCACCACATCGATCTCGTCCTCGACCTCGGCCGTAGCGACCAACGCCCCAACCGACTCCGGAATCCCCAGACTCTCCAGCAGCACAGTAGCATGCGCCACCGCAACATGGTCCTGGTTCAACCCCTCCGGCGTCTTCGCCTTGATCCCAACCTCACCGGGCTTCACCCCCAGCAGCGCCGCCACACTCTCGCGCAACTCCCCGGCAATTGGCACGATCTTCGGCTTCGCCATCACCAGCACCGTATCGATATTGACGATCTTGTACCCCGCCGTAGCGATCTCTTCCAGCGCCGTCTTCAGAAACACACTCGAAGCCGCACCCTTCCAACGTGGATCGCTAGGCGGAAAGAACGTCCCAATATCTCCCGCACTCACCGCCCCCAGCAAAGCGTCCGTAATCGCATGCAGCAGCACATCTCCATCCGAGTGCCCGGCCAGCCCCTCAGGATGTTCAATCGCAAGCCCGCCAATCACCAGCGGCACGCCGGCCTTGAACGCATGCGAGTCAAACCCGTAACCAATCCTCATCATGAAATCATCTCAGGGGCCGAAAAAGGCCCAACACTGATTGTCACCGATTCCGCCGATTTGTGTTTCGGCTTCTTCAGTTCATTGTCCATCACAAAGCGCTTAAAGCGTGGCGACGTCCCAAAGTTCATCAGTAAAGCGACCTCGATAGAAGTCGCGCGCAAATAATGCATGGTCTGTGACTCATGCTGCCGAACGATCTGCTCCACTGCCTTCAATTCAACCAATAAACAATCCTCAACAATTAAGTCCGCTCGAAATATTCCGACGACAACCCCACGAAAACTAACCGGAACAGACACCTCGGCGTTCACGCGCAAACCAGCCTGCGTCAACGCAAGACGCATGGCCTCCCGATAAACCGACTCAAGAAACCCAAATCCCAATTCGTTATAAACATCATAGAAAACACCAATGACCCGCTCTGTAAGAGCATCATGCTTACCGCGTGTTCGCTTTTGATCGGTGTTATCGGTGTTCATCGGTGTTAAGCCTTATGCCTTACCCAGGTAAAACTCCGCCAGTTCAATGTCCCCCGGCTGCGTAATCTTAAAGTTCCTCGCCGACCCCGACACCACCGCCACCTCGATCCCCGCCCGCTCCAGCAGACTCGCCTCGTCGGTCCCCGAAAACCCGTCCGTCTCCGCCTCAATAAACGCCCGTCGCAGCAACCCGAATAGCGCCCCCTGCGGAGTCTGCGCCTGCACGATCCTCTCCCGCGGAATCGTCGCCGTCACAATCGCCCCGTCCGCCGTCCGCTCCACCTGTTTGATCGTATCCACCGCCGGCAGCCCTACAATTGCCGCCCCATGCTTCACCACCGCATCGATCGTCCGTTCAATCGTCGCCGGATCGATCAGCGGCCGCACCGCATCGTGCACCAGCACCACATCGGCCTCGTCGCACTCCAGCGCAGCCAACGCGTTCCCCACCGACTGCTGCCGATTGTCCCCACCCTCCACCATATGCACCCGCGCGCCCAGGCCGTATTCGAGCATCTGCGCCTCCACCCGCTCGCGCTCCTGCGCCCGGACCGCAACACACACCGCGTCCACCCGCGGCACCGCAAGAAACGCCCTCACCGAACGCACCAGCACCGGCACACCGCCAATCTCAAGAAACTGCTTCGGCGCCGCCGTCGGCGCTCCACCCGCGGCCATCCGCGTACCAATCCCCGCTGCTGGAAGAATCACAAAAACTCGCATGACCAACGGAGTATACAAGATAGCTCTGACCCACCCCACGAGCGGGCCTGAACATGTTGTCTGTCCTCCACATTCCGGAGACTGCACCTGCGCTAGCCGTCCCCAAAAGGGACTCTTGATAAGTGTCCGGGACGCAGAGTCGGCCCCGTAATTTACCTCATGAAAAAGAACCAAAGACGCGCCAGAACTCATCAATCAGATGGTTCTCGAGTTTTAACGCCGGGAGGTGTCTCATGGCTTCAGCCCCGATGCTGGACGTTCAGTTTGCCTCTCTACCGCAATCGCGAGAAATGATGGAGGATCTGCTGAGGCTACAGAAGGCCTCACAGCGCATCAGTTCACTTCTCGATCTGGATGAACTTATCGATCGCATAGTGAATGAGATAGCGTGCTCCTTCGGTCTGGTCGAAGCAAACGTCTACCTCTACGAAGCGGCCCGCGAGGAGCTCGTCCTGGCTTGCGTCCACGGTTGCACCGTGCATGACAAGGGTCATTGCCTGAAATTGGGCAAGGAAGGATTGGTCGGATATGCCGCGGCCACCCGGCAGATGCGATACGCGCCAGACGTCAGAGAAGACCCGTACTACCTCCCATGCGAAGAGTCCACGCTCTCCGAAGTCGCCATCCCCCTGCTGGTAGACAAACAGCTCGTCGGAGTCTTCACCGCCTCCCATCCAGAGCTTGACGCATTTCGACCGCAACAGTTGAAGGCTGCCTGCAGACTCTGAGCAGCCACATCGCCGTCGCGGTGCAGAACGCTCGCGTGTTCCAGCAGGTGCGGCATGAGCGCGAAGAGATGACCCGAGACGCCCTCGAAGCACGGACCCTCCAGCAGGCCCTCCTTCCAAAGAGTTCGCCGTACATCCCCGGTTTTGCCGTCTCCGGTCTATGCGTTCCCGTCGGAGCAGTCGGTGGCGACTGGTACGACTTCATCCCCCTGAACGACGGCCGTTGGGGGCTCGTGCTCGCGGATGTGTCGGGAAAGGGCACCGCGGCGGCCCTCCTGATGGCGGCCACCAGGGGCGTCTTACGCTCGCTTGCGGAAGCCAGCTGCACCCCCAGCGAAGTCCTGCAGAGATTGAATCAGTTGCTCGTGGAAGACCTGCCGCCCGCGCGCTTTGTCACGATGGCCTACGCCGTTCTGGATCCGGCAAAACGCACCTTGACCCTCGCCAGCGCAGGTCATCTGCAGCCCCTCCTCGTTCACGGCCAGGACGCGCGGTTCCTCAACACCGAAGTGGGGCTGCCCCTCGGATTGGCACTGGGAGAATATTCCGAGACCGAGATAGAACTCAAGCCCGGCTGCCGAGTGGTGTTCTATAGCGACGGCATCACCGAGGCCGTCAACCCTGATGAGGAAGAGTACGGCCAGCTTCGCCTGAAAGAACATCTCCTGCAACCTGGCACCTCTGGAGAGAGCCTTCTCGCCAATGTCCGCTCCTTCGTGAACGGCGTCGGATTGCACGACGATGCGACCGTCATCACAGTCGAGATGTTTGCTTAGCCTGGCCTCTCCCCGCCGTCCAGCCTCAGGATCACTTCATTGGTCGCTTCGAAGCCGTTGCGCTCATGCAGCGGCTTGCCAAACTTCGGTCTAGTGTAAAACTCAACCCACGTCCTTCGCATAAATGAGCAACTACTATGAAGAGGATGCCCACCCTTCCCTTCGACCGCACCAACATCAAACCCGGAGACCGCATCTGCGTCGCCATCTCCGGCGGCGCTGACTCCGTCGCACTCCTCCTCACTGTTCACGCAGCCAACACCACCCCACGTGACTCCCTCGGTGCAGGCCTCAGCGCGGTCCACATCAACCACAATCTCCGCGGCGAAGAATCCAACGCCGATCAGCAGTTCGTCGAAGACCTCTGCATCAACCTCGATGTCCCCCTCCACTTGCACCACGCCGACATTCCCACACGCGTAACCGAAGCCCGCGCCCAGGGCGACCCCGAAACCATCGAAGAAGCCGCCCGCAACGCACGCTACGAATTCTTCACTACTCTCGTGACCTCTGGCCACGCCGACAGCGTCCTCACCGCCCACACCCTGGACGACCAGGCCGAAACCGTCCTCATGAAACTCCTCCGCGGGGCCTGGACCGAAGGCCTCAGCGCAATCCACCCAGTCGTCACGCTCGCAAAAGGAAAGTTGCTACGTCCCTTCCTCAACACCCGCCGCTCCGACATCGAAGCCTTCCTGAAATCCATCAACCAACCCTGGCGCGAAGACTCCACCAACACCGACACCGCCTTCACCCGCAACAAGGTCCGCCACGAACTCCTCCCCCAGCTCCGCACCTTCAACCCGAACCTCGACCAGACCCTCGCCAATCTCGCCGAACTCGCTCGCGAAGAAGAGTCCCGTTGGCAAACCGAACTCGCCCGCGTCCTTCCCCAGATGCTTCTGCCAGGCAAACCAGTCCGTGGCGGAGGTCGCGCCGTCAGCACCACTCCGGCCGACGCCTCAATCTCCATCGAACTCGACCGCCTCAAAGCCCTCGACCCTGCCCTCCGCCGCCGGGTCCTCCGTGCTGCCGCCCGCCAGCTAGGGGCCCGTCTAAGCTTCGACGAGACCTCTCGGCTGCTCTCCCTTTGTGGATTTCGTTCAGGCCCCACCGTCGCCGCCCGCACCGGCGCCTCCCTTCACCTCTCCAACCACCTCCGCGCCAATCGGTCGGCCCGCGAAATCCGTCTGTTTCGCGAGGAATAGCCTTTTTCCCCGCCAATTTCCACCCCATCACCCTAAAGTCACATCGACTTTCCTTTTTTGCCACCCCGAATCCCCTGCCCAAAGAGTAGAATCTAATTACTTGACTGAGGCAGGCCTATTGTTTGGGGAGCAAGCAGCCCATCAACACCGGGAACCCTTCCTCCGTAGCTATCGTCTAACAGTTGTGGCTTCCGTTCGCTCCGGCGTCCGGTGGCCGGGTCTGACAAGCGCCAGTGGGTTTTCAGGGCAGCTGCAGACCAGAAAATGAGGAAATTAGCTTTGAACTCGACCGTCAAACAAATCCTGATTTGGGTCTTCATGTTTACCTGCCTTGTCTTCCTCTGGCAGGTCGTCGTCAAAACAACGGGTGGCACTCAGGAAAAGAAGATTAGCCTCACTCAGCTCCTCAACGACGCCGATCAGGGCAAGATCAACGACGTCGTCGTCAACGGAGCTGAAGTCACAGGCCACTATCGTGACGACCCGAAGAACCAGTTCGAGACCACCATCCCGGGCAACTACCCCGACATGTACAAGACGCTCCGCGACCACGGCGTCAACATCACCATCAAGGACCAGAGCCCCAACCAGTGGCTCAACATCCTGATCTCCATCGCGCCCTTCGCCCTCCTCTTCGGCCTCTGGTTCTTCCTCCTCCGCCAGATGCAGTCCGGCGGCAACAAGGCCATGAGCTTCGGCAAGTCGCGTGCCCGTCTGCTCTCCATGCAGCAGAAGAAGATCACCTTCAAGGACGTCGCCGGCGTTGACGAAGCCAAGGAAGAGCTCAAGGAGATCATCGAGTTCCTCCGCGAAGCTCAGAAGTTCCAGCGCCTCGGCGGCCGCATCCCCAAGGGCGTCCTCCTCGTCGGACCTCCGGGCACCGGCAAGACCCTCCTCGCCCGCGCAGTGGCCGGCGAAGCTAACGTTCCCTTCTTCTCCATCTCCGGCTCTGACTTCGTTGAGATGTTCGTAGGCGTCGGCGCGTCCCGCGTCCGCGACCTTTTCGAGCAGGGCAAGAAGAACGCCCCCTGCATCATCTTCATCGACGAAATCGACGCAGTCGGTCGTCACCGTGGCGCAGGCCTGGGCGGCGGACACGACGAGCGCGAGCAGACCCTCAACCAGCTCCTCGTCGAGATGGACGGCTTCGAATCCAACGACGGCGTCATCCTCGTCGCCGCGACCAACCGCCCCGACGTCCTCGATCCTGCCCTACTTCGCCCCGGCCGTTTCGATCGCCGTGTCATCGTCGATCGTCCCGACATCCGTGGCCGCGAAGAGGTCCTCAAGCGTCCACTCCCGCAAGGTTCCCATGGCCGAAGACGTCAACCTCAACGTCCTCGCTCGTGGCACACCGGGCTTCTCCGGGGCCGACCTGGCCAACATGGTCAACGAGGCCGCCCTCACCGCCGCCCGCTACAACCGCAAGTCGGTCCACATGTACGACTTCGAAGTGGCCAAGGACAAGGTCATGATGGGTGCCGAGCGCAAGTCCATGCTCCTCACCGACGAAGAAAAGCGCGTCACCGCCTACCACGAGGCCGGTCATACCCTGGTCTCGGCGCTGCGCGAGCACTCTGACCCACTCCACAAGGTCACCATCATCCCCCGCGGCATGGCCCTTGGCGTCACCGTCTACCTCCCCGAGGAAGACCAGCACACCGTCACCAAGGACTATCTCGAGACCCGTCTCGCCACCCTCATGGGCGGTCGCTGCGCCGAGGAGATCTTCCTCAAGCAGATGACCACCGGCGCCGGCAGCGACATCGAGCGCTCCACCGAGCTCGCCCGCAAGATGGTCTGCGAGTTCGGCATGTCGAAGCTCGGTCCGATGACCTTCGGCAAGAAGGAAGAGCAGATCTTCCTCGGCCGCGAGATCGCGCAACACCGCGACTTCTCCGACGACACCGCCAAGCAGATCGACGCCGAGGTCCGAAACTTCGTGGACACCGCCTACAAGTCCGCCTACACCATCCTTGAGTCCAACCAGGACATCATGCACCGTATGGCCGCCGCCCTGCTGGAGCGCGAGACCCTGGACGCCAACGAGATCAAGCTGATCATCGAAGGCAAGGAACTCCCCGCAGCCAAGTCGGCCCTCTCCGGCGTCGACCCCGGCAACGGCGAAACCCAGAAGATCCTCAAGCCCGACACAGGCCGCAAGCCTGGCTTTGGTGAAGGCCAAACCTCCCCGGCATAAGATCTAACCCAGCATCGAAGTAAAGGCGGCCCTCGTGGCTGCCTTTACTTTTTGCAACCACAATCAATCCGAAATGAATATCGCCATCCTGGGCAAGCGCAGCGAGTCGAAGGACCCGCGGTTGCCGTTGCGCCTTCGCTTTCGCCTCTGCTTTTCTGGTTGTCATTCCGCAGCGCAGCGGAGGAATCTGCGTTTGCTTTTGTCGCATCCAGGAACGACCTCCCCAACAATCCCGTATAAACCTCATATGCTGACCCATCCCTCAGTTCTCCTCCGCCTGGAAGAAGCCCTCCTCCTCACCACCGCCATCTTCGCCTACCAACACCTCCACTACAGCTGGCTCCTCTTCACCGTCCTCTTCCTCAGCCCGGACCTCTTCATGCTCGGCTTCCTCCTAAACGTCCGCGTCGGCGCCGCCAGCTACAACCTCGCCCATACCCTCACCGTTCCTCTCACCCTCCTGCTCGCAAGCTACCTCCAACACTGGCACCTTCCCACCGCAATCGCCTTAATCTGGACGGCCCATATAGCCTTCGACCGCCTTCTCGGCTACGGCCTCAAATATCCGACCTTCTTCAAGGACACCCACATCCAGCACATTCCCTCCCGCAGCAACGCAACCGCCTGAACCAGCGCTATCACCAACAAAACCCGTCATCAACTTCCGCCGCCAATGCGACAATAGATTTAGCACGCATGCGCCTTTGTCTCCTCACGCTGCTCCTCGTCACCACCCTGTCCGGCTGCGGCTACCACCAGGCTGGCTCTGCGACCCACGTTCCCCCTAACGTCCACACCCTCGCTGTCCCCATCTTCGCCACCAACGCCCAGGCCTACCACACCGAGATGGCCTTCACCCAGGCCACCATCCGCGAGCTCAACCTCCGCACCAAGTACCACGTCCTCAACACTGACAGCGAAGACGCCGACGCCACCCTCAAGGGCACCATCCTCTCTCAAGCCGTCACCCCTCTCACCTACGACGCCTCCACCGGCCAGACCTCAAGTTATCTCGTCATCATCAACGCCAAGGTCCTCCTCACCGCCCACGACGGCCGCGTCCTCTACCGTAACGACTCCATCATCTTCCGCGAGCAGTACCAATCCACCCAGGACCTCAGCAGCTTCATCCAGGAGGACGGTTACGCCGTCCATCGCGTCGCCCGCGAATTCGCCCAGACCGTCGTAAGCGATATGCTGGAGTCCTTCTAATGGCCGACCTCAAATCCTCAGCGGGCCCACTCCGCAGCTTCGCCTCCACCGACCGCTTCATCACCGAAGTCGCATCCCCTGCGACCCTCCGCCCCGGCTACGTCCTCATCGGCGACGAGGTCTTCCTCTACGACCGCTGCCGCAAGGCCGTACTCGCCACCCTCGCCCCCGAAGACACTCGCGACTTCTCCCTCCACGACCTCGACCTCGCCGAAACCAGCATCTTCGAGGTTCTCGACCGCGCCCAGACGCCCTCCCTCATGGCGCCCTTCCAGGTCCTCTTCGTCCGCAACCTCAGGACCCTCTATGGCCGCGGCAGCAAAAAAGAAGAGTTCGCGGCAATCGACGCCTACTTCCGCTCCCCCAACCCATCGGCCCTCGTCCTCTTCGTCGCCGACCATCTCCGCATCCCCACCGACCTCCGCAAGATGGACTACCAGGACAAAGAACGCTACGAGCGCATCCGCGAGACCCTCGGCGACTGGTGCGGCTTCGTCGAACTCGCCCGCGTAGACGAAAACGACGCCATCAAGTGGGTCACCGCCACCGCCGAATCTCGCAACGTAAAGTTCGACCCCGACGCCGCCCGCGAACTTGTCGACGCTCTGGGCGCCGACATGATGCTCATCGCCAGCGAGTTCGAAAAGCTCCTCCTCTACGTCTCCGCCCCCGCAGTCCGGCCAATAGATGCCGTCGTCCCGAACCAAGGAGCGGCAATAGAAGGCGTCATCCCGACCGAAGCGCGAAGCGCGCAGTGGAGGGACCCCCGCATTTCGCCCGAAGCGCCACGAACCTTACGAGAAGCAGGCGCCTCCTTAACCAAAAACCGAGTCACCCTGGGCGACGTAGAAACCATGGTCCTGGCCGCAAAGCAGCGCAGCCTCTACGAGCTCACCGACGCCATCAGCTCCAAGGACCGCCCCCGCGCCCTCCTCCTCCTTCACGGCCTTCTCAACGCCTCCGACGGTGGCGAAGACGCCGCCATCGGCCACCTCTACATGCTCGCCCGCACCTTCCGCCAGATGCTCATCATCTCCGAGAAAAACGTGCGCGACCCCCGAGCCATCTGGCAGGTCCTCTGGCAGGGCTTCCGCATGCCCCCGTTCGCCGCCGAAGACCTCATCAAACAAGCCCGCCGCTACAAATCGCGCCGCGAACTCACCCGCGCCATCCGCCTTGTGGCCCGCGCCGACCTCGAGCTCCGCAGCAGCCCCGCCAACAAACTCCTCGTCCTCGAGCGCCTTATCCTCGACCTCTCCACCGAACCCAAGCCGAGCGCCTACGAACCCTCCCACCAGTTCGCCATGGAACTGTAACAACTCGCTCGATCTACCGGAACCAGACCGCGTATTAGAATCAGCCCGTGGAGGGTGCAACATTATGCTCCGAAGAATTGCGGCTCTAGCTCTTCTTATCTCGGCTTCTGGAATCTTCGCGCAGTCAACGGCTCCCAGCCCCGCAGTTCCCCGCCCTAAATTCGACACATTCGAAGTTGCAACCATCAAGCCGATGGATCCCGATTGGAAATCCGGCCGCTACATCACCATGCAGGGCAACAATCGCTTCATCGAAAAGGCGTACACCCTCAAGCTGCTCATCGCGGCCGCATACGATCTCAATCCGCGAACCATCTCCGGCGGACCCTCCTGGATCGAATCCGACCACTACGACATCGTCGCCGTAACTCCTGGCGACGTCCGGCCAACCCGCCAGGAGCAGATGTCGATGCTTCGCAGCCTCTTAACCGATCGGTTCAAACTCACATTCCATCGTGAACCCAGGGAGTTTTCCATCTATCAGTTGGAGATCACCAAAGGTGAGCCAAAACTCAAAGAGAGCGCGACGCCGGATGCTCCTCCTACAGTCGGCCCGGGAGTGGTCTACCCGCAGCGCATCGTATTACCGGCCCGCAACGCGACCATGGCGGACTTCGCCTCTTTGTTGCAGCGGGCGATTTTAGACCGGCCAGTAGTAGACAAGACCGGCCTTTCGGCACGATATGACTTCGATCTGGAGTGGGCCCCCGACGAGACTCAATTCGGCGGAGACGTGCCCTCGGCCTCCGCTGAGGCCCCCAGCCCTCCGCTCTTTTCAGCCGTCCAGCAACAACTAGGCCTGAGACTCGTCCCAACCAGGGGACCAGTCGACGCCTTGATCGTCGATAAAGCGGAACGCCCCTCAGCCAACTGAGCGAACACATTCAAATCCCGCCGGGTGCCCGATATCTCGATTCTGAGATGTGGGCATCGTCCGAAGGACGACTCTGCTCCTCGAGCGCCTCATCCTCGACCTCTCCACCGAACCCAAACCCACCACCTACGAACCCTCCCACCAGTTCGCCATGGAACTTTAGCGGGGCCCCATATCTCGCAACGGTTTTCTGCCTAGTTCCCGGGCGTGCCCAAAAATGGCCCAACGACAGAGAGCACCCAATCAGGATGCTTCTCGAGCACATCGTGTCCAACGCCAGGAAAGATCGCCAGTTGGCTGTTCGATATCAGGTGAAACATCTGCGTCGTATGGTCCAAACGAACAGCATCACGATCTCCAGCGATGATCATCGCAGGCGCACGGATCGACTGCATCTCTTCCGGGCTCAGCCGGAAAAATTCACAAGTAAATCATGCACCTTTGCGACCACGACGGGCCACTGTGTTGGATCTGGAGAGCTTCGTTCATAGGCCTCATGCAATCCCTTGGGCACTCCCTCAGGTCCGGAAGTCTTGATCGCATTCTGCACTTCGGGGAGAAATCCATCGAAGCGATAGAAGCCGCTTATCGAAACCACCTTCCCGACGAGCTCAGGATGCCGGATCGCGAGACCCAGCGCGATCGCCCCGCCGAGGCTGTAACCGACGATGTCTGCATTCTCGATCTTGAGTTGATGCAGCAGCGCCGCGGTGTCGTCCACCATCTGCTGAATGGTCATCGCGCGGTCGATATCGCCTGTGTGCCCATGACCCTGCTGCTCAATGGCAATGATCTGTCCAGTCTTCGCGAGTACCGGAATGATCTCTGCGAAGGTCGTATCGATAGTAGCTAGACCCCCGTGCAGCAAAACAATCGGCCGGCCATTGCCGCGTACTTCGTAGTACATGGATAGCCTATTGACCTTCGCATAGTGGCCCCCGGAACTCTTGACGGCGTTATCACTCGTCCCGAAACCGGAGGCCGCCCCGGCCTCTATGTTCTTCGCCTCAGCATTGGCAAGCAGTGCTGATCCGCAAATCAACATCGCCGTTGCGATTCTCCCGCGCCGTCGGTTCATTGACTGGCCATTTACTTTCAATTTCGTTACTCCTTTTGATTGAGCCGGATAGCAGTGGATCCTATCTGCGACATTCCTCTAAATATATATCGACAGAGAGGGCCCGCTTTCGACATCGTCGGCAGTTTTTTTCTGGTGTTCATAAAGGGAGCGAGTGCCGATACGTCTCCCCACATATTGCGATCATTATCTGCCAACCGGCTGCCACATATCTCGATTTTGAAATGTGGGCATCGTCCGAAGGACGGCGCCGCCCTCTCCAACCCCACAACCTACTCCGTGATCACCCTGTCCGCCCACTCAATCAATGACACAAATATCGTCGGGTTACCGAATTTCGCTCCATAATTATTCAGGTCCGCCTCCGTCACACCTCTGGCACGAGAGCACGCGCCGCAAGCATAGATCTGAATATGCTTCGCCGCGACCTTATCCATCGTCTCGCCGACAGGTGGCCATCCCACGGGTGTAACAGCGTTGGCTAGCGTCTTTCGCATCAGTCCAACCGCCTCTCCCAGCAGAAAAATCTGCACCTCGTGTCCTGCTTCCGCGAGCGCCAATCCATGCAGGAAAGGAAACGCCGCTTTGGTTGGATCGTCCGACCCCCACGCGCTCTTCATCACGATCTTGAGCGGCTTGCGCGCAGTTTGTCCCCCCAGAGCGCTACCAGCCGCGAAAGGCAACGCCGCCAATTGAGCAAATCGTGACAGGAATAATCGGCGCACCATGGGCCCCTCCTTGATGGAAGAATCCTACATCTGGACGCTCTCTCGATTCTGATATGACTTGAGCCTCGCTTGACAAACCTGACGCTTCTAAACCAGGGAGTAGAGGAAAAATCGCCCCCCCCGCGCATTCTCAACCTAACCCCACCCGCCGAAGTCCGGACTTAATCCTTTTCATTAGAAGACTTTAGGACTTAAAGTATGGGATGGGGCTAGGCACTGCAAGACCAGCCACCGGACGGTTACCCGACACATCGATCCTGATCTGTACTGAGCAAACCGCTCCTCCATTCCAGCATCGGTTATGATTCCCGCAAACCGCTCTCAATGCCCGAACTCCCCGACATCTCCGCCTACCTCTCCGCCCTCGAGCCGCGCATCGTAGGCCAACCCCTCACCCAGGTCCGCATAGCCAGCCCATTCCTCCTCCGCACCGTCCAGCCTCGAATCGAAGACGTCGAAGGCCACACCGTCCGTTCCCTCCATCGCATTGGCAAACGCATCGCCATCGAATTCGACAATGGCCTCTGGCTCGTCCTGCACCTCATGATCGCCGGTCGCCTCCACTGGCGCCCCGCTCGGGGCCAAACTCGGCGGCCGCAACAACCTCGCCGCATTCGACTTCCCCAACGGCTCCCTCGTCCTCACCGAAGCCGGCTCCAAACGCCGTGCCTCCCTCCATCTCTTCGCCAGCGAAGCCGCCGCCAAAGACATCGACCCCGGAGGCATCGACGTCTTCGCCGCGTCCCTCGAAGACTTCCGCGCCGCACTCACCACCGAAAACCGCACCCTCAAGCGGGCCCTCACCGACCCGCGCATCCTCTCCGGCATCGGCAACGCCTACTCCGACGAGATCCTCCACGCCGCCCGCCTCTCGCCCATCCAACTCACCCAAAAACTCACCAGCGAAGAATGGCAACGCCTCTTCAACGCCACGCGCAGCACCCTCCAACTCTGGATCGACCGCCTCAACGCCGAAGCCAGCGAAGCCTTCCCTGAAAAAGTAACTGCCTTTCGCAAGGACATGGCCGTCCACGGCCGCTATCGGCAGCCATGCCCCGTCTGCGGCCAGCCCGTACAGCGCATCCGCTACGCAGACAACGAGACCAACTACTGCGCTCAATGTCAGACCAACGGCAAGGTGCTAGCCGACGCAGCCTCTCCCGCCTCCTCGGCAAAGACTGGCCCCGCACCCTCGACGAGTTGGAGATGTTGAAACGACGCTAAACCGTTCCCGGGGCGCCACTCCCTTTGGCCCTGTTCAACAGGGTCATCGAAGCATAAGCCCCAATCCACGATCCGACGGCAGCAAAACAAACATAGACCCAGTTCTTTGTATAACTGATCACGGCGAACGCTGAAAGCAGATACCAGACACTGCTCCATGTAGCCGCCGACACCCTCCGTCGCGACGACACTGCCGAATTGAACATCACATAAACCGCATCCGTCGCAGCGGTAGATAACACCACACCGCATGCCAGCCATGCATCAAGGTGCACCATAGTCCCATACCTCTTCATAAATTTTTAGAGACAGAATCCGAATGCAGTGGGGTCCGACTGCACTGTACGCAAAAGAATGTCTCCAAAATGTAAACATTTCGTTGCGATCTGTCTCTTCGGGCAACGCCGGTTCTCGGCCCGCATCCCACCACCCACGAGCACTTAGATCGCTCCGGCATCGTTAAAATCTCTGCTCTCTGCCAAGGTTCCCCACCTAGTCCGAACCCTCAGCGCATCAACCGACCTCAGGAGACGCAAATGCCGCAAAATCAACCAACACCCCATCTCGCGAAAGCCATCTGCACACTCGCTCTTGCACTCGCTCCAACCTGCTTGTATGCCGATTCGTTCACCCAGACCAACCTCGTATCCGACGTGCCTGGTCTGGCCAACACCACCGATCCCAATCTCAAGAATCCCTGGGGAGTGTCCTTTTCGGCAACCTCGCCGTTCTGGGTCTCTAATCAAGCGTCCGGAAACTCCACCCTGTACGACGGTGCCGGAAACATCAATCCATTAGTTGTCAGCTGGCCCCTCCCGGCGCCACTCCGCCTGCCGTTCAGCCGGCCAGGTATTCAACGCCAGCACCGGCTTCCTGGTAAATGGCGTAGCGTCGAACTTCATCTTCGACACTCTCAACGGCACGCTTGCTGCCTGGAATTCAACTGCCGGCACCACCGCAGTTCAGATGGCCGCCACGCCTGGTGCTGTCTACACCGGCCTCGCGCAGGATACAACTGGCGGTACGAGCTACCTTTACGCGGCGAATTCGACCGGCAATATCCATGTATTCAATTCGTCATGGACTGACGTCACGAGTACTACCTTTGCCGGTAAGTTCGTCGACCCGAACCCCGTGACAGGCCTCGTCCCATTCAACATCCAGAATATCGGAGGCAACCTCTATGTAACCTATGCTGCGCTCGGCCCGATGGGGGGCTCCCATGCCAGGCGGCTATGTTGACGAGTTCGATGCTAACGGTAACTTCATCAAGCGGATTGCAACCGGCGGCCCTCTCTCCGCGCCTTGGGGAATTACTCAGGCTCCCTCCAACTTCGGCTCGTTCAGCAACGATCTGCTGATCGGCAACTTCGGCAACGGCGAGATCCTGGCCTATGACGCAACCACCGACATGTTTCTCGGCACCCTGGACGGGGCCAACGGCCAACCCCTCGACAATCCCTTCCTCTGGGCGCTTGAGACTCGCACCGGTGGAGCCAATGTGGATCTGGACGCTGTATATTTTACGGCCGGCATCGACGACCAGCAGGAGGGACTGTTTGGAGAGATTACCGCCACAACACCTGAACCCTCGACAATCTTCGAAACCGCGTCCGGCCTGATCACGCTTGCACTCTCAAGACTCAGACGCTCAAAGCGCCTTCTCAGCTAACACACCTTCTGTGTCGGGAGCCTATGACCCGACACAGGGTCGAGTGACCGTCCCGACGATCGCGCGCTCAAAAACCACGCTCTCAAGTTTTAATTCTTCAATTTCCTCAGCAAAATCGTGTGTCAAGTCCGAAAACATCATATCTTCTTGCGAATCAGAGAGATCCGTGTGGCATTTTAGTTTCACTCAACCCGCTATACTGGTATATAGAAATGAAAACTTCCCGAAAGCCCTTGCCGCTAGCCTGGGCTTTCATTTTTTCGAGGAGTTGGGCAATAACTCGTTTGTTTGCAAGATTTTGCGAATAACCCGTTTGTTTGCAAGATTTTAGCGACACTGAGCGTCTCTATCCGCATGCAATCATTAGATTTACATTCAGAATAGGGGGAGGGGGTACCCCAAATCAACAGCACCGCGAGCAGCGAGGAATATAACCAAAATTCCTGGGCCCGGACGAAGGTCGCATCTAAACCAACCAACGGAGCGACAACCTGATGCAGGACAGCCGCAACGAAACGCCATGGAAGCAGCTCACCCTCTTCCTCCTCACCGTCGGCGTCCTCGTCCTAACCGCTCTCATCCTCCGCCCATTCTTTTCCGCAATCGTCGGGGCCATCGTCCTTGCCGTCGTCACCCGGCGCCCCTACGACTGGCTCGCCTCCAGAGATCAAAAATCGCTCCGCCTGCTCCGCAATAGCACTCGTCGCTGTCGTCCTTGCCGTCATCGTCCCCACCTTCTTCCTCGCGCAGGAGCTTGGTAAACAGGCGTTCACCACAATCGCCGCCTTTCGCAACGGCGCCCATCAGGAAAAGATCGCCGGCTTCATCGCCAATCGTCCCGCGCTCGCCGCCCGCATCGAAGACTTCACCAACTCAATCGACATAAACAACGCCGCCCGCGGCACCGCCGCCTATCTCGGAGGCAATCTCGCCGGGTTCCTCGGTAACTCCGTCCGCATCATCACCCAACTCGTCGTCATGCTCTTCCTCCTCTTCTTCCTCCTCCGCGACCGCGCACTCGCACTCACCTCCCTGCGTTCACTCCTTCCTCTCCGCGACGACGAGACCAGCGAACTCCTCCAACGCGTCGGCGACACCGTCCTGGCCACCGCCCTCGGCCGGCTCACCATCGCCGCAGTTCAAGGTGTCCTTGCCGGCCTCGCCTTCTGGGTCCTCGGAGTTCCCGGCGTCGTCCTCTGGGCCTTCACGCTCGCCGTCTGCGCCATGGTTCCCGCCTTCGGCTCCTTCCTTGTCTGGGGCCCGTCGCGATCTACCTCGGCCTCACCGGCCACTGGGGCAAGGCAGCGCTCCTAGCCATCTGGGGAGGCCTCATCGTCAGCACCATCGACAACATCCTCTACCCGGTCCTCGTCGGCTCCCATCTCCGGGCCCACACCGCCACGATCCTGCTCTCGGTTCTGGGAGGCATTGCTCTCTTCGGCCCTATTGGCATCGTGCTCGGCCCCGTCCTCTTCACCATCACCACGACCCTCCTCGACATCTGGCACAGGCGCACCACCCACCAACCCTTAACGCCCTGATCGGGGCCGACCCACAGGCCCCGGCGGCCCAAGAATATTGACCGTATGCAGCCACGTCTCTGCCAGCGCAGGCCAGTGCGAGATGGGCAGTTCCGTAAGCCGCAGACCGAAACCGTGGCCCCCTTGAGTGAACACGTGAAGTTCGGCCGGAACCTTCGCGTCTTTGAGGGCCTGAAAGTATACAAGCGAACTCTCGACGTGCGCCGTGTAGTCGTTCTCGGCCTGGAGCAGAAACGTCGGCGGAATCTGCGCCGTGGGCTGGAGTGACGGGTTCACCTTCCCGTCCGGACCGCTAAGCCATCCGGGATAGATGACCATCTGAAAGTTGGGGCGGGCGTCGATCGTAGACGAGGGAACGTTTTTGCCCTGAAAATCGGGATGGGTGCTAAGGACGACAGCAAGATGCGCCCCAGCAGAGAAGCCAATGACGCCAATACGATTGGGATCAAGGTGCCACTCTGAAGCATGAGAACGGGTAAGGCGCATTGCCTGTTGCGCATCTTCAAGATCTTCAACATTTTCGGGATAATGTCCCTCTTCGGGGACACGATACTTCACCAGAACACAGGTCATGCCGAGCGAATTAAGCCAGTCGCAAACCTCCGGTCCTTTGAGGTTGTAAGAGAGGCGGACATACGCTCCACCGGGAAAGACAAGCGCAGCAGCACCATTGTTCTTCGCCGGATCGGGCGAGTAGACCGCAAGATTGGGCTTGCTTACATTCGTAACGCGGACGGTGAGCTTGCCCGACACGACGCGATTGGCATCCGTAGTCGGATCAATCTCAGGCCCGACGACCTTCGAAGGTTCGGGATTGCCGTCAGGCCAGAGCGGCAGGGTATGCTGCTGGGCCAGGGCCTGGCCGGCTAGGACAAGAACGACGAGAAAGGCAGATGATCGCATGGATGCATAGTAGAGGAGATCGCCGAAATAAATAAATTGTCACTTGATATCGCGCCAGTTCTTGCCAATTCCCACATCAGCAACGATTGGGACTGAGAACTCGGCAACATGCTCCATCTCGTGCTTGACGAGTTCCTGAAGCTCCTCCGCCTCCTCTGGAATAACGTCGAAGAGCAGCTCGTCGTGGACCTGGAGCGTCATCTGCGACTTGAGCTTACGCTTGCGGATAAGATGATCAATCTTCAACATCGCCAACTTGATGAGATCGGCCGCAGTTCCCTGCAGAGGAGTGTTAATCGCAGTACGCTCCGCAAAACCGCGCATGTTCGGATTGCGTGACTGAATATCGGGAATCGGACGAATGCGACCAAAGTACGTCTTGACGGATTGGTCGCGACGCACAGTCTCAAGCGTCTCCTCAATGAACCGCTGGACGCCCTTGTAGCGATCGAAGTAAGTCTCGATGTACTGCTTCGCAGTCTTCTGGTCGATGTTGAGCTGCGCAGCCAGTCCAAACGGGCTGATGCCATAGACAATACCGAAGTTGACTGCCTTGGCGCGCGCGCGCGTCTCTTTGTCCATAGTTGCCGCATCGACGCCAAATACCTCGCTCGCTGTCAGGGTGTGAATGTCCTTACCAGTCCCATAGGCGTCGAGCAGCAGCGGGCCCTGCGAAAAGTGCGCCATCAGCCGAAGCTCGATCTGTGAGTAGTCAGCAGACATGAGCACATTGCCCGAAGCCAGGAATGAACGCAGCACGTATCTCACGACCAAGCGCAGTGCGAACAGGAATGTTCTGGAGGTTCGGGTTGGTTGACGACAGACGCCCAGTCGCTGTCCCAACTTGGTTGAAGGTCGTATGGACGCGACCTTGCGCGTCGGTGAGTTGAGGAAGCGAGTCGAGGTACGTGGACTTGAGCTTTGCAAGCTGACGATACTCGAGAACGAGCGCGGGCACAGGATGTTGCTCGGCAAGTTCTTCGAGGACGTCCTGTGCAGTCGAGACGACTTTACCTTTGCCATACTTCATCGGCTTGGGGAGGAGCATCTTGTTGAAGAGGACGTCGCCGAGCTGTTTCGGGGAGTTGATATTGAAACGGTGTCCGGAATCGGTGTAAATGCGTTCGGCAAGATTATCTATTTCGATTGCGAGGCGATTCGACATCTCACCGAGGACAGTTGAATCAATGCGAACACCGGCCTGTTCCATCCGGAGCAGGACGGGAACAAGTGGCTTGTCGATCGTGTTGTATACATCGAGAAGAGGTGATGCACCTCTGGTATTGGCAGTCACGGGTGTAGCGAAGAGCATCTCCCTGGTCATTGCGCCGCCGAGGCTTGGGTCGTCTTTGAGAATGTGATGCTCGAAGGAACCTGCCTCGAGAAGCTGCTTTCCGATGGCAGAAGCGAGCCGCACGATCGCTGTGGCGGCCTCAGCCAATCTCCGAGGGTCGGCTGGGTTGTCCTTTGTGGGCTGGTGGGTGAGCGCCCGGCTGGTGGTGCGTGCAGCGATATCCGGAAGAGTATGAGAGCCGTGGGTCGGATTGACGAGGTAGCTGAGCAGCATGACATCATCACGCACGCCGGCCAGTGTGACGTGGTGAGGTTCGAGAGCTCGCAGTACGGCCTTTAGGTCGTGGATATCTTTAGGTAGCGTTGGATCGGCGAGGGCCTCGCGAAGGCCGTGCTGGTCGAGGTTGGCTTCGAAGGCCGCATGCTCGGTGACGGCGAGCCCGAGGCTACAGGCCGCGTCAACCGGCGACGCTACGGCAAGCGGAATACTCGGTTCGGGTGGCACATCAAAGAGTCCCATATTTTCTGCGGCCGGAGGTTCGGGTTCAGCGGCTTCGGGATCAGATTCGACAGCGATCTCCTCGGACACGGCACGCGCGTCTTCAGTGAGCGAGATAGCCAACCCGCGGGGGAGGCCGGTGTCGGGATTTGTGGTGCGCGCCTCGGCAATGAGCGCGGCGAGTTCCGTCGAAGAGGGCTTGAGGTTGTATGTGATCTCTGTGTTGTCGGCTGCGGGAGCAAGGCTCCTTGAGGAGCGTTGTGAACTCGAGCTCTTTGAAAAGTTCGCGACAGGCAGCGTTATCAGGAGGCTGGGTGCGCATGTCGTCAAGCGAATACTCGATGGGAACACTTGTGTGAATGGTGACGAGTTCTTTTGAAAGCAAGATGTTTTCACGGTTGTTCTGGAGCGACTCGCGGTAGGTCTTCTTTTTGACCTCGTCGGCACGGTCGAGCGCGGCCTCAACCGAGCCGAACTGCTGAATGAGTTCGACGGAACCTTTGTCGCCGATACCGGGAGCGCCAGGAATATTGTCGATCGAGTCGCCGCGCAGAGCCATTACGTCGACGACGCGCTCGGGAGGGACGCCAAGGGTCCGTTCAACACCGGCGCGGTCGAGAATGAGATTGTCTTTGGTGGGATTCAGGATGACTACGTCATCGTTGACGAGCTGCATCATGTCCTTGTCGGAAGAGACGACGAAGACCTTGTGGCCAAGTGCGGAGAGCTTGCAGGAGAGAGTGCCGATGACGTCGTCGGCTTCGAAGCCCTCGTAATAAAGGATTGGAATGCGAAATGCCTCCAGGGCGCGACGGATGTAAGGCTGCTGCTGGATAAGGTCTGGCGGTGTCTCGGTACGGTTTGCCTTGTAGCCACCGTATTCGACTGTTTCGAAAGATTGGGTCTTGATGTTGAACTTGCGCACGTCCTTGAGTTGCGTCGCTAGCTCGTTGCGATGCACCGGCGCGCCAACGTCGTAGATCGCAGCGAGATACTGCGGGGAGAAGTCCTTGCGAAGCTTGTTGATCATGTTGACGAAGACATAGGTCGCGGCCGTCGGAATTCCTGTGCGGGTGGACATGGGCCGTTGACGCTGCATCGCGTGATAAGCGCGGTAAATGAAAGCCATGCTGTCGAGCAGGTAAATCGGAGGCTTTGCGTCGGGGGCTGTGGGTGAATTGGGTGCTTGTGCCATTGCTGTTTGATGGTAGCGCGTGCAGGGGGATACGGGTACATTCCACGAGCTGCGAGAACAAAATGATTGAGGCTAAAGGAGAAGCGTGCAATCGCCATAGCTAAAAAAGCGGTACTTTTGCTGCACTGCGTGGGCGTAAGCCGCCAACGCTCTCTCCCTGCCGGCGAATGCGCTGACCAGCATCAGAAGCGTGGATTTTGGAAGGTGAAAGTTGGTGAGGAGGCCGCTGACAATCTGAAATTCATGTCCTGGCCTGATGAAGATACTGGTTTGGCCGGAATGCGGGGTCAGAGGTTTGCCTTGAGCGATTTCGGCACAGTGCTCCAGTGTGCGAGTGGTGGTGGTGCCGGCTGCAATGATGCGATTCCCCGCTTCTATGCGGCGTTGATTGCGGTGGCGGTGGCTTCCGAAAGAGTGTAGTGCTCGGCGTGGAGGCGGATATCTTCCAGGTTTTCTGCACGAACAGGCTGGAAGGTGCCTAAGCCGACGTGGAGGGTGAGGGTTTCGATCTGCACGCCGTTTTGTTGGAGTTGGGCGAGGATTTCTGGTGTGAAGTGAAGTCCTGCGGTGGGCGCAGCGGCGCTGCCGGGTTGTTGGGAGTAGACGGTCTGGTAGCGGTCGCGATCCTCAGCGATGTCGTCGCGATGGATGTACGGGGGGAGCGGCATGTGGCCTATTTTGTTTAGGATAGCGTGGAAATCGCGAGTCGGATAGAAGCGCAGGGTGCGTTCGCCAAACTCTCCGGCGGTTAGGATTTCGGCCTCTAGCAGGGGCTTGGGTTCGCTGGGGGCGTGGAAGAGGAGGCGTTCGCCGGGCTGGACTTTGCGGCTGGGACGGACCAAGGCGCTCCAGTCGTTTGACGCAAGTTGTTGCGTTAGCAGTACTTCTATGCGGCCGGTGGGGTCGGGCGAGTTGTGCTGGGTGTGCAGGCCGGCACGGGTGGCGTAGAGGCGGGCGGGTATTACTCGGCTGTCGTTGAGGACCAGGAGGTCGCCGGGACGTAGGATTTCGGGCAAATTGCGAAAATAATTGTCCTGGTAGGCGCCGGTGGCGCGGTTGAGGAGCAGCATGCGGCTGGAGCCGCGAATCGCCGGTGGGGACTGGGCGATCAGCTCTTCGGGGAGGTCGAAATTGAAGTCGGATACGCGCAAATCAGGTCAATTTTTGATGGTAATTTGTGGTGTTTTGGATGGTGAAATTGTGGTGGGATCGTGGTGATTTTGTGGTCGATTTCTCCAGTCTAAAATTTTCCTCTTTTCTCAACTATTTTTTCATCGACTGGGCCAGTTCGACGGAGCGGTCGAGCGCGGCCTGGATCGAGGGCTGATCGGCGGGAGCTGGGCGTGTCCAAGCGACGGTGACTTGGGAGAAAGGTTTTGGGACGAGGAAGCGGTGCCCAGGAGCGGAGCTGCCAGGCGCTGTGGGGGTGGACGTAGCAGGTGCTGACCGTGGTGTTGACGAGCTGGGCGAGCTGGGCCGCGCCGGGCTTCGCGACCATGGCGGGGCCGCGAGGGCCGTCTGCCGTGATAGCGCAGTAGTTGCCAGCGAGGTATGCGCGCTGCATGTTGCGCAGGCCGGGGGCGCCGTCGCGGGAGCTTGAGCCGCGGATGGCGACGAAGCCGAGCCTTTCGACGGTACGAGCGATGAGCTCTCCATCGAAGCTGCGGCTTATCAGGATGTTGAGTTTGTAGTTGCGAAAACGCCAGGCGCCTGCGAGCAGGCAGCGGTGCCAGAAGGCGTAGACCCCGGGCGGTGGGATGTCGTAGCCGGGAGTGGCTCCGGGCTCGCAGACGTCGCGGTAACGGAGGGTGACGCCGAGACAGCAGATGACCATGCTCGCCAGGCGGGGGACGATGGCGAGGACTATGCGCTGCTTCAGAGTGTAGGTCTGGGAGGCGGTCTGGGGCACTGAATGAGTTTACCTTCGTGATGGGCCGTGGCATATCAGGGGAAGCCAATCCAGTGTGGGTCACTTTTGCGAAAGGATGGGTCGGGCCTTCGGCCCTTGGTTTTTTGCCCGACCGATTACCTGGGGCGATGCCCCAGGCTGGTATGGATCGCGCCTTTGGCGCTCGTAGCAGGTGAATTCTTGTTTTCACTGAGCGGGCACCAAACTGACCCACTACTGTCGATCCGCGACTATTCTCAAGGTTGATGTTTGGATTTCCCATCCACGGGTCGGTGGTTGTAGCTGCGCTGCTTACGCTTCTGCCGTTTCTTTTTGCGGCATTCTGGCCGCTCAATGTTCAGGCTGCGCAACGCTTTCCCACCGTTGTTCGCATTGTCCAACCGGCGGTGTTGTGTGTCCCGTACGCGATCGTGGCTATATCTTATGGGCAGTTTCGATGGATCTGGTTCGCGCTTTACCTGCTGCTGCCCGTGGTGATTAGCTTGCTGCTTTACCGCGCAAGCGTTGTTGATCCGACACAGCGCGGGGACTGGCGCGACTTTCTTATACTCGCCATTCTGGGTCTTGCCGTGGACTTGCGCTGGTTTGAGCCTGCGTGGCCGCCTCGTCTCGCCGTGTTTAACAAGATGCTGCTACTGGACGCGGGCATCTACGGCTTTCTTGCGGTCCGCAGGCTGGAGGGAGTTGGCTTCGATCTGCGGCTTCGCCTGGCCGACCTGCGGATTGGGGTGCGCGAGCTTGGGTACTATGCTCCCATCGCAATCGCACTCGGACTGGGGCTTGGATTCTTCCACTTTCACGCCTATGTTCCGACGGTTTCTCACGTCGTGCTGGGCTGGGTCTTCACATTTTTCTTTATAGCGGTACCGGAAGAGCTCTTCTTTCGCGGCTGGATGCAGAACCTGCTGGAGCGACGCATCGGGCGGCACTGGGCGCTGTTGATTACGGCCGTTCTCTTCGGGCTGTCCCACTTTTAACAAGCGCGCAGCACACTTCAACTGGCGATACGTCGTGCTTGCTGCGCTGGCTGGAATTTTTTATGGGCGCGCTTGGCGTCAGGAGCGACGGGTGGGTGCGTCCGCGATCACCCATGCTTCGGTCGATACGCTCTGGTCGCTTTGGTTGCGATGATCCGAAGGGCCCTGACGATTGACTGGCCCGCCCTCGTGTCGTCGCGGATGGTATCGAAGGTAGCCAAGGCCGACTCGCATGTGGTGATGCAGCGAGTTTGGCACTGTCACTGCTACGCAGAGTCCCAGGATGCCGTGGGCGATTCCGAGGGCATATATGTTCCGGTAGCGGAGAAAGAGCACGCATGCAATGGCCCCCCACACAAGGGTGATCGGCGTCAGGATTGGATTGGGCAGGTGCGCCAGCGCGAATATGACGGTCGCCACGATGACGGGCATCACCTTGCCGGGCAGCAGACGCAGCAGGCGAAGGAGGAAATAGCTCTGCAGTATGAATTGTTGCATCAGGGACCACACGATGTAGGCCCATCCATGCAACAGGGCACCGGCGTGGGGCCGTGCAGACGATGCAATCTGTGTGTTTGCCATGCGACGAAGATCGCAGTCGCCGAGAAGAGAAGAGCCGCTCCAACGATCCAGAGCGACTGGAGCAGACCTTTGCGACCCAGGCCCAGCGCCGTCCAGCCTTCACGGCCCGCCCAGGAGGTCGCGACGATCCACGCGAAGGCGAGCCAATAGAAGACCCGCTGGGTTGGGTTTGCGGTCCAAACGGTTGCAATGATCAGGGCATAGCCCACTGCGAGTTCAAGCAGGTCTCGTCGGGCAGACCGGGCCTCGTTTGTCCCGACAGGCCCCGCCGATGCCGCTTCCGCTGCCACTGAATGACCCTCGCTCGATCAGAGCATTTTCTTCTGTAGATATACACCTACCGGGAACGCGGTGACCCATTGAGTTTGAAAAGTTACGATCTTTTGACGCCAGATGTGCTTTGCTTAATGACGTTTATGAGAGGTCTCTCTATGCGGTCCATAAATCGACTCCTTGTCCTCTTCCCTCTTTTCGTCGCGACGCTGTCCGGTTCTACTGCGCATTCACAGACGACAACTACGACGGCTTCCCACAGCGAAGACGAGGGCGCTGCGGCAGACGGTCCGCGAGCTGGCGCTTCGGGTGAGTGCCCTGGAGGAGGAGTTGCATAAGCAGCGAGCTGTAGCGCCGATGGAGTCCGCTTCACTGAAGCCGGCGGCGCTGGTATTGCCCGCGGTGGATGTTCGCAGCAGTGTGGAGAGCGTGTCGAGCAGCGGCGTGGCGCAGACGGCGCCAGTTGCCGAGGCAGGAACACAGGCAGCGACGGCGCAAAAGACGTCCGCGACTTCGGTGCTGCCGGCGTTTTTACCCGGAGGCGCCACGCTGAGCTACATGTTTGACGGGTACTACGAGTATGACTTCGACCATCCGATCGGCCGGATACAGTACCTGCGGGCCTACGATGTGTTGAGCAACGCCTTCAGCATCAATCAGGCCGATGTTGTCTTCGACCTTGATCCGGACGTCGCCGCAGGGCGAAGGTATGGAGTGCGGGTCGACCTACAGTTCGGGCAGGCGACGGACACGCTGCAGGGGAACCCTTCGAATGAGGCGAGGCCCGATATCTACAGGAACATCTTTCAAGCGTATGGGACCTATGTATTTCCTTTTGGGAAGGGGCTTACTGTGGACTTCGGCAAGTGGGCCAGTTCTCTGGGGATCGAGGGGAACTATACGAAGGACCAGGTGAACTATTCGCGGTCGTTCTTCTTCGACTATCTGCCCTTTTACCACATGGGTGTTCGGGCGAGTTACAAGGTGAACGATAAGCTGGCGCTGAACTACTGGATCGTGAATGGGACGAACCAGACGGAGCCGACCAACTCGTATAAGGACGAGCTGTTTGGATTTACGGCCCAACCAACGAAGAACATTACCTGGAACATGAACTACTACATTGGGCAGGATCATCCCGATGTTGCTCCGGCGACCAACTGCACTGTCCCACTGCAGCCTGGGCTTTGCCTGCAGCCGATCGATCCCGCTCCGGACGGGAAGGCGAATATCTTCGACAGCTATGTGACGTGGAACGCTACGCCGACACTCACTTTATCGGCGGAGGGCGACTATGTGATCTCGCGAGAGTGGGCCAATGCGGCACCGGGTGAGTCTTCGGCGCCGTCACTTGTGGATGGTGGAGCTGCTTATGCGCGATACCAGTTCAAGCCCAAGATGGCAGTTGGGGGACGGTTCGAGTACTTTAACGACCGCAACGGGCTGTACAGCGGAACGGACCAGGCGCTGAAGGAGTTTACGGGGACCTACGACTACAAGTTTGGCGAGGGCTTTCTCACGCGGTTCGAGTACCGGAGGGACTGGAGCAATGTGCCATTCTTCCTGACGAACAAGCCGGGGGTGCTGTCACCGGCTCAGCCTACGTTTACGGTGGGGGTGGTTTGGTGGGCCGGGGGAAAGCAGGGGCCGTGGTAGTTGCTCCCCTGCCGTTCGACAACGACGCTCGAGGCTAGCTGTATTTGAGCCAGCGAAGGATCTCGGGCAGGTTGGGTTTCTTGCCGTACATCAGGATGCCGACGCGATAGATGCGGCTGGCGAACCATAGAACGGCAAGGATCGTAAGAACGAGGCCGGCGATCGAGAGTGCGATCTGCCAGGCGGGTGGCTGGCGAACCGCGATGCGCACGTACATGATGAGCGGTGTACAGAAAGGAAAGAACGAAAAGGCCTTGGCGATGATGCCGTCTGAGTCGCGGACGACGCGCAGGATGACCAGCGAGCAGGCGATGAGCGGAAGCATGAGAAACATGTTCATCTGCTGAAGCTCCTGCTCAGAGCTGGTCATCGCACCTAGTGCGGCAGCGACGCTGGAGTAAAGGACGTAACCCAGAAGGAAGAAGAGGATAAAGAAACCGACCTGCACTGGTGTGATGGAAAATGAGACGCCAGCAGCGAGGAGGCCTAACTTCGCAACGATGAGGCCGGCGACGATCCAGATGCCTATTTGTGTGAGGCCGACAGCGCCAACTCCCAGGACCTTGCCGGCCATCAATTCTTCGGGACGGATGGTAGCGAGCAAGACCTCGAAGATGCGGGAGGTCTTTTCTTCAATGATGGAACGGGCCACGTTCATTCCATAGAAAAGGATGACGAAGTACATGAGGAAGAAGAGGGCGTAAACACTGGCGAAGGCCGCGTCCTTGTCTTTGCTGACGAGATCGACTGGCTTGAGTAGAGAGTCGATCTCGGGGATGGGCATGCCCAGGTTGCCGAGGCCTTCGCGAGTGAGGGTGGTCCGAATACCCGAACCGAGCAGGGACGGCGTGAGGATGTCGGCCCTGGAGTTGGAGACCCATTCGAAGGTGGGGCGAGTATGCGGGGTCGCGGGTGGGGTGACCCAGATGTAGCCGTCGAGCTTGCGGTCCTGGAGTTGGGTGTCGAGAGTGGCGCGAGTGTCGGAGGCCGGGGGAGAGATGATGTTCACCCTCGTGATGCCCTGCTTTCCGCTCTCACCGTCGGAGTCGAAACGCTTCGCACTCTCAAGTTCGGACTTGAGGTCGACGCCGAATTGGCGCTCCTGTGAGACGACGGCGATGTGCAGATTGGATCCGGAGCGCCCGTTGGCCAGGGCCGCGCCATAGACAAGGCCTCCCATGAGGAGCGGAATGAGAATGGTCATGAGGAGAAAGCTTTTTGCGCGGACGCGCTCGAGGTATTCGCGCTTTGCGATGAGCCAGATGTTAAGCATCGACATTTTCTCCTACGGTCTCGATAAAGATCTCCTCGAGTGTGGGCTCCATCACTTCGAAGCGGGTGATTCGGGTGCCGCGCTGGATGGCTGCGGCCAGGAGTGGTTGCGCGTCGGGACTGGCGCCGTTGAGCCCGTGGAGTTTGATCTCGGCCTGGCCGCCATAGTTCTTCGCGCTTTCGATGCTGGGGTGGGAGAGGAACGAATCGTCTCCCTCAAAGGTGACCTGGATGCGATTTCGGGGGTAGCGACTCTTGACCTCGCGCATGCCTCCGGAGAGAACGAGATGGCCGCGAGAGATGAGGGCGATGGCGTCGCAGATCTTTTCGACCTGGTCCATGCGGTGGGTGCTGAAGAGGATGGTCTTACCCTGTTTGCGGAGATCGACGAGGGTGTCCATGAGGAGGGCGGCGTTGACGGGGTCGAGGCCGCTGAAGGGTTCGTCCATGATGACGAGGTCGGGCTCGTGGAGCAGCGCGGCGATGAACTGGATCTTCTGCTGCATGCCCTTGGAGAGCTCCTCGGTCTTCTTGGTGATGGCTTCGGTGATCTCCATCTTTTCGCACCAAATGTGGGCCCGTTTGGACGCTGTCGTCGCATCGAGGCCGTGGAGTTCACCGAGGAAGATGAGCTGGTCCATGACCTTCATCTTCTTGTAGAGGCCGCGTTCTTCGGGGAGATAGCCGACGCGGGTGAGTTGTTCACGGCTGAAGGGCTGGCCGAAGAGGCTGACGGCGCCGGAGTCGGGGACAGTCATGCCGATCATCATGCGGATGGAGGAGGTCTTGCCGGAACCGTTCGGGCCGAGGAGGCCGAACATGGTGCCGGGCTCGATGGTGAAACTGAGGTCAGCGACTGCGATCTTGTTGTCGTATACCTTGCGGACACGTTGCATTTCTACGATGGGCATAGGTTCTCGTAAGTGAGGTTAATGCCAGTTTATCAGGGGAAACCGTGCCGGCGATTGTGAGGCCAATGCACTGTAGTGACTTGAGGGGAAACCGGGATTCAATGTTGATAGCATCGGTGTGTGCTGGAACTATCTACACCGATGAAGTTTGTGAAGCGCGTGGGGGAGCGCGTTGCTGTCGAACTGGCCAAGCGGGGCGTCGAGACGGTGGAGGACCTGTTGTATCACGTGCCGTTTCGGTATGAAGACCGGTTAAATCCAGTGCCGATGAGTGCGCTGCAGGCGGGGACGATGGCGTCGGTGATTGGCGAGGTGCGCGGGAGCGTGCTGCTGCAGACACGCCATATGCCGCTGTTCGAGATGACCGTGGGGCAGGGGCTGAATACGGTGAAGGCGATGTGGTTTCGCGGGGGCTATCTGCGGGACAAGTTTCATGTAGGGCAGATGGTGGCGCTGTATGGGAGGCTCGAGGCGTCGCGGTCGAGCGCGGGGAAGTTCAAGATGGTGCAGCCGCAGTTCGAGATTCTGCCGGGGCACGGCGACGCGGACGCTGAGTTCTCGATGCTGGAGGTCGGGCGGATTGTGCCGGTTTATGAGTCTCTGGGGGGGACTACGGCTTGGGGGGCCAAGCTGGGATCGAAGTGGCTGCGACGGGTGGTCTGGGGCTTGTTTGAGGAGTTGGAGAAGCAGCGTGTTGGCGAGTCAGCGAGTGAGCACACTGTTGGCGCTGTGGAGGAGACTTTGCCGGTGGCGCTGCTCGAGAGGCTGAAGCTGCCGGGGCGGCTTGAGGCGTTGAAGGGGGTGCATTTTCCTGAGGCAGGGACGCCGATGACAGAGTTGATGTCGGCGGCGACTCCAGCGCATCGGCGGCTGATCTTTGAGGAGCTGTTTTATCTCGAGCTCGGGCTGGAGTTGAAGCGGCGGCGGATGCGCGAACGTGAGGGGACCGCGTTCGCGACCAACGTGAAGGTGCGGGAGGCGATTAAGCAGGTGCTTCCCTTCCATCCGACGGCCGCGCAGAAGCGAGTGCTCGGCGAGATTGTGAATGACATGCGCAGGCCGCAGCCTATGCGGCGTCTGCTGCAGGGAGACGTTGGCTCGGGGAAGACAATCGTGGCCATGCAGGCGGCGTTGGTCGCGATTGAGAACGGCTATCAGGCCGCGCTTATGGCACCTACTGAGATACTGGCAACGCAGCATTATCTTTCTGCTCGGAAGCTGCTGGGAGACGTGCTTTCGCCACGGACTGGCAAGCCTTATCGCGTGACTCTGTTGACAGGGTCTCTGGATGAAGCGACTAAGCGCGAGGCGAGGGGGAGGACCCATCGCGGCGAGACGGACCTCGTGATCGGGACCCATGCGTTGATCGAAGACAAGGTCGACTTTGCGAATCTTGGCCTGGTGATCGTGGATGAGCAGCACAGATTTGGGGTGCAGCAGCGGTTTCGGCTCATGAAAAAGCCGGGGGCGCTCGATCCGGACGTGCTGGTGATGACGGCCACTCCGATTCCGCGTACGCTTGCGCTGACACTGTATGGGGACCTCGAGGCAAGCGTGATCGATGAATTGCCTCCGGGACGGACCCCGATCGTGACCCGCCGCACGACGGAGGAGCGGGCCGAGGACGTTTGGGGGTTCGTCAGAAAGCAGGTGGAGGCAAGGCGGCAGGCTTACATTGTCTATCCGGTGATTGAAGGAGCGAAGGACGATCAGCCGGAGTTGGACTTTCCGCATGACGAGGAGCCGGAGGCCGAGCCTTTGAATGCTTCGGCGGGGAAGAAAACAGCAGATTCCTCCACTGCCCTTTCGGCAAGCTCAAGGTTCGGTCGGAATGACACATCCGTAATGGGGACGAAGAAAGGAAAGACACCTGCAGCTGGTAAGGCAAAGGGCAAGGCGGCCAAGACGGAGAAGCTGTTTGGGCCAAAGAGGGTGCTTCGGGCAGCGACGGACATGTATGAGGAGCTAAGAATGGGGCCGCTCGCCGGGTTGCGGCTCGGGTTGTTGCACGGGCGGTTGAGTGCGGACGATAAAGAGGTCACGAT
This sequence comes from uncultured Acidobacteriaceae bacterium, assembly GCA_963774835.1. Classification (GTDB taxonomy): domain Bacteria; phylum Acidobacteriota; class Terriglobia; order Terriglobales; family Acidobacteriaceae; genus Edaphobacter. The sequence continues at coordinate 17,919 of CAVZGS010000004.1, read as the reverse complement.
GCGTCGGTTTCAACGGGGCGACATCGATGTGCTTATCGCGACGACGGTGATCGAGGTGGGTGTGGATGTGGCGAACGCTTCGGTGATGGTGATTGAACATGCGGAGCGATTTGGGCTGGCGCAGATGCATCAATTGCGCGGACGCGTTGGGCGCGGAGCGGCGAAGAGTTACTGCATCCTTATGACCGGCGGGAGGGTGAGCGAACTAGCGGACGCCCGGCTGGATGCGATGGTGCGGACGCAGAATGGCTTTGAGTTGGCAGAGTTCGGACCTTCAGCAGAGAGGGCCAGGAGAGTTCTTTGGCACGCGGCAGGCGGGACTGCCCGAGTTTCGTGTGGCAAATTTGATACGTGACCGCGCCGTGCTGGAGCTGGCTAAGGTCGAGGCAGCTAAATTCGCGGACTCGCCCGATCCAGCCGTTTCGCTCGAAGAGAAAGATGCTCTGTGGACAAGACTAAAGCAGCAGTGGCAGCGGAAGTACGGTTTAGTCGAAGCCTAGGATGGCCCTCTTACGACGCAGTGGCGTGGACGTAAGAACCGGCACCTGATGATCCTGAAACCGTAGGGGCGATGGACTTCTTGGGGCCACGCTTACGGGCGACAAGGACGCGAATGCGTTCAATCATCTCGGCCGGCGTACTGGCGCCCTTGGGCAGGAAGACATCGGCGTGGAGAGCGCGGTCAAAGGCATTGACAGTGCCCGAGACAATCATCGCGGGAAGACCGGGGTGGAGTTGCTTGGCGCGGCGAACCAGTTCGTTGCCGTCCATCTGTGGCATCAGAAGATCGCAGAGGACCAGGTCGAGTGAACCGGGAAGAGATCGCTCGAGGACCTCCAGCGCCTCCTGCGCAGTATTCACTGCAATGATGCGGTAGCCCCGGGTTTCGAGGAGGAAGGTACGGACAGAGAGAACTTGCTCGTTGTCATCTACGCAAAGGATCGTCTTCTTGGGGCGCATGCAGTCTCTCTTCTGCCGGACGCCACCTTGTGGTGGCTCGCGGCCGATGGACCAGTCTGGCGCGTCTGCTGGTTTGCAGGCACGCCGGTCTGGCGGCGTTCATAATTGCCCCGTGGCCCGGCCGAATACGGCCCTTCGGCGCGTGATGGGTCTTCTGCTCCCGGGGACGGGCGACAAAAGGGCAAGGCCCTCCTGTCTGCTCCCTTGGGGACCAGCGCCATCTACCCGGCGAGCTAAGCTGCCGAACCGCGGGGTGCGAGAGAGGCCTTGTGCCATGCAGGTTGCCACGCGGCCCCAGGAGGCAAAGAACCATTCTGCTGCGAGTACAGTGGGGACCGGTGCATAGAAACTGGCATCGGCCTCAATGCGTGTGCAGGCAGCGAGGTTGCGCTCGTGGAGTCGCGACTGCGGGCAGTCAAGCTTCTCTCAACTTAAATTGTCGGAAAACAGGCGAAAGCACTTTTCATCTCGAACGACGCTACACATTGCATGCAGGGTCGTCGTCAACGCTTTCCAACATTACGAATGGTTAGCCAGGTTGGCAACGGCGAAGTTATGGCGAAGATGGCCAATAATAGAGCTTGCACATCCACCGATACGTGACAACAGCGCGAATTCATTGGAGATTCACGATCCGCGCCTGTTGAAATCAAGTGCATCACGGCAGGAAAAAGCGTCCGCTTGCAACAGGAATTGTGCGGCCACCGACGAACACTTTCTTCACGGCGTCATTTTCTATCGTCGCGCTGACGTGAATGCGACTGGGACGTAGCATCTCGATTCCCTGCTCGATAACGATGGTTCGACCGCTTGCCACGAGACCGTGACGCACAAGGTAGGCGATAGCGCCTCCTGAGGCCGAGCCGGTGGCAGGGTCTTCGCCGGTGTCGAACTGCATGCGGGCGTGCCAGTCTGCCCCTGAGTTGGCATCAGCGCGAGTGATGCAGAAGAAGAATTTTGCGCCGATGCGGTCGAGACAGGAGCGAGCGATTTGGGGATTGATCCGCAGACGTGCGGCGACCTCCAATGAGCGAAGCGGCACGACGCAGAAGGCCATTCCAGTGGAGACGACCTGCGCGGGAAGCTCGGGATCAAGGTCGTCCACGGAGAGGTTGAAGGCCGCTGCCACAGCTTCGCGGTCCTCTCTGCTATTGCGGACGTCACCGAAGATCGGGTCGTTCTGCTTCATGGTGCCAAAGACGCCTTGTTCGCCGGGCCGCGGCGGTGTGAAGCGCACGGGAATAGGGCCGATGCCGAGGTCGAGTGTGATCTGCTCCGCGCCGCGAAAGACCGGGTGGTTCCAGTACAGCCAGCTCGCGGTGCCGAGTGTAGGATGTCCCGCGAAGGGGACCTTCTTCGGTAGTGAGGAAGATGCGCACCTGCACGCCGCGTTCGCGTTCGATCTCGGGAGCGCGGGGGAGGATGAAGGTCGACTCACTGAGGTTGGTCTCACGGGCGAGCGCCTGCATCTCAGTGGGCGAGATGCCGCGGGCATCGGTGAAGACGGCGAGGGCATTGCCTTCAAGGGGCGCCTCGGCGAAGACATCGACCTGCGCGAAGTCGTATGCGCAGTGGGCCGTCTCTGAGACTGCGGCTAAAGTTGCAGGCGCTGTGTAGCGGGTATCAGTTGACATGAAAGCTCCTCAAACGTATGGTTTGGACAGACCGCAATGAAGCAAACCTGCTTCATGCTAGCTTAGCTGGCAGCGGTACAAAAGATCAGCTATGACGATGATGCCCAACTCCACCACCACACTCTGCTGTTGCTGTAGCCCGGTGTGGGTGTGTGGATGAGCGAATCGAAGTAACCGTCTTCGAGCAGCACAGAACCCACCCAGAGCCAACGAGCCGGGTGGGTTTTCTACGTTAGGTAGAATCGGAACCATCAACTAACTCGTAACTCGACCAGCGAGCGTTGCATAGACTCCAGAAAGGCGATTCGATTATGTCACTCCGCATCAACGATATTGCTCCTGACTTCACTGCCGAGACCACCGTTGGCACAATCCACTTCCACGAATGGATCGGAGACAACTGGGCGGTGCTGTTCTCTCACCCGAAGGACTTCACCCCCGTGTGCACCACGGAGTTGGGCGCTGTGGCCGGCCTAGAAGCTGATTTTGCGAGGCGTGGAGCGAAGGTCATTGGACTTAGCGTGGATCCCGTCGAAAACCACGGCAAGTGGGCCAAGGACATTCAGGACGTGAGCGGCGCGGCGGTCAACTATCCGATCATCGGCGACACCGAACTGAGGGTCGCCAAACTGTATGACATGTTGGCTGGCGACGCGGGTGATAGCTGCGAGGGGCGCACTCCAGCTGACAATGCGCCTGTGCGAACGGTGTTTGTAATTGGCCCCGACAAACGCATCAAGCTGACACTTGCGTATCCGATGACGACTGGCCGCAACTTTGACGAGATCATCCGTGTGCTGGACTCCATGCAGCTAACGGCAAAGCACAAGGTAGCGACGCCGGCGAACTGGAAGCAGGGCGAGGACGTGATTATCACTGGCGCGGTCTCCAACGAGGACGCGGAGAAGATCTTCCCAGGATATAAGACGGTAAAGCCGTATCTGCGCACGACGTCGCAACCGCAGTAGACTTAGTGAAGTTTTGGACTGGAGGCAACAACCTCTTACCAAAGGCCCGAGACGTAGCTTTGGTTGTGTCGCGGGTATGAGCACCGGTGGCGAAGTGGCTAACGCGCTGGTCTGCAAAACCAGTATTCATGGGTTCAACTCCCATCCGGTGCTCCAATAAAATATATGCCGTCCTTGGAAGGACTCCAGGGACGCCGTGAAGATCACCACTACTGAGGGGCTGCACAGAGTCCCGTCATGCAGGCCGGGAGCCATGGCACCGACAGCTCTACGGACTTCAGCTTCCGTCGTATAAAGCTTGCCACTGAAGGTCTGCATCTTCAGCTTCCGCTTGCCGTCCAAGGTGAGTAGTAGTACCGGTACTGTGAGTCGGGCGCTCCCGACCGATGCGCGCAGAATCCCTACTTCCGGAGCAGCGCCGAGGGCCGGAATACACCATTGCCGCACTGAGAAATCGCATCCCCTCCTAGTTTGACACGAGTTCATCCAACGCGAGTTCGATCACACTTCGCAGAACGGCCATATAGGTTCCTGTCTTCCTGCTACTTAGGATAGAGCCTCGAAGAAAGTTAGGGACAACCTGCATTGGGCCTGCTGAGGTTGCGCGTCGTCAACGAACTGACATTTGTTTCTGGCTACCATTAGAAGGATCGGCACTCGCGACAGCGCACAAGAATCAGAACTCGCCGCTCTGCAGACACCGATCGCGCAGGGTGAGGATTTGCCGCGAGAGTACGTGGCCGCCACGGCAGCATAACGCTGGGGGACGCGATCGTCCCTCATCCACATCCACCCTAAGCATTTTCTACTGGAGAGCTTTTTACATGAAGTCTTTTTTCAAGAGTACAGCCTTAGTACTCGCATTGCTGATCCCATCATCGTTTGCCTTGGCGGATTCCCTGCAGTTGACCGGCGTGAACGGTTCGACCACCCCCAACGGTGTCGATTACACTGGCCCCTACACTATCGACGTCAACGGTGTGGCCACCAACATGTTCTGTCTTGACCTCAATCGTGACATCACAATGGGCGAGACACTGACCGCTACCAGTTCGGTGGTCAGTACGACCTCTTCGCCCGATGTCCAGGCGGCTGCTCTCATCCTCAACACAATTAATAATGGCGGACTCGACGCTATCGACGGACAGCTCGAAATCTGGGCGCTCACCGACCCCTCTGATGCTCTAGTGGACGGCCTGACGCATGACGACCAGCTGCAGATGAACAGTCTTCTTCAAGTTGCTACGATGGATCAGAATTCGAATGACCCCGGGCTCAACTCCTTCTACAGCCAGTTCACTCTCTACACTGCTGTCGAAGGCAGCCAGAGCGGCGGCGGAGGAACCGCGCAGGACTTTCTCGTTCAGAACATCGCGCCCACTCCTGAACCTTCGTCGCTGTTACTCCTCAGCACCGGCCTCATGGGCGCTGCTGGTATCGCCTTCCGCCGCGCTAAGTCGCTCGCTGGTAAGTAACCAACAAGCCCCCGCAAGGGGGCTTCAGCCTCATCGTCGATAACGAAAAGGAAGACACAGTCACTCTTGAAAGCAGAGGTCATGCCTTCCGGGCACTCGACTGTTTGAAAGGCGTCAGTTTGATGACGTCTCGAAACCCACCTTCATCATCGAATTCCCGAACTTCGACCACTTCATGAAATCGAAGCCGACCCCGGGGAATGGGGTGAAGTAACTCGAAGTTATCCTGAGCCGCCCGGCGGTTGTAAAAGTCTGGATCTTTGTAAAGGCGCCGCTCCAACCTCTCCAGGATCTCTTTTGTGCTTCCGCCCTGTTCGGCTCGTAGGGAGCTAAGTTCGACTCCGCTAGCTTCTACAAGAAGTGGTCTTGCCGGCCTCGCGACGAAGCTAATAAGAGAGGCAAACTGATCATGTGTGGCAAGACCCGGCATGACTGCTAAGACGCGTTGGTAAAGCTTCAGAGTGTATACCAGCGCCTCTCCTCCAGCGCTATAAAGGAGGGCATATCTCGCGCCAGTCTGGCTACTGGCGCTCAGATAGGTTCCTCCGTACCGAAAGTTGAAACCGATGGGTCTTTCGCTCAGCTGGTCTTTGGAGGGATCGGCGGCAATCCTCTTGCAGGCATCGATATCGCTCAGCCAATCCTCATCATCGCGATGGGTGTGACTCAGATCCAAAAGCAATTGGGCCGCCCGTCGAATCCCCATGTCCTGGACAATATCCCTTCCTCCGAGGCCAGTTGAGAGGATGGAGTCGTAGAAGAGGCTCGATGTTCCGTGGAACAAAGGAACCGTAAGGCGACCGTCTTTCACTATTGAGGATTCTGTCACGTCAGGCTATCTATTGAAGTTGAAGATGGATTCTAACTCATGTTCGGCGATTGCTGCCCAATCGATTGTGGGACGTAGAGTTACACGTTCTAACCGGCGCAACGTTGAGGCAAAGCTGAGGCGTCAAGGACCCTAGAACAGCACAGAGATGCTCCCGAGCCCTACTAGACCTGCTCTGCTTTCGATCTGGGTAATGGCGACGGTACTTTTCGGGCCGCCGCGTCGTTGAATTTCACTGGAGGGAATCTTGAATTGGCGTGATCGGGGATTAACGCTGTTGGCTCGTCAAGGGGCTCGAGGCGGTAAAAGGTAGAGTGTCATCGCGAATACCAGATAGACCATCAAGACGAATACCCCGACGAACCAGGTAGAACGCCCGCTGCTGGTGACCAGGGCCGCTGCCATTGTTGCGATCAGCATCATCATCACAGCTCCTGGCCAGAAGAGCAGATCCATCGGCGACGGACCGAGGACATAACTTAGCAGCACCAGAACAGGAACAACAAACAAGGCAATCTGGGAAGCACTTCCCAACGCAATGCCGACGCTCAAGTCGAGACGGTTCTTACGCGCGCCGGAAAATGCCGAGCCCATTTCGGCGGCACCTCCTACGAGCGACACAACGACGAATCCCACGAAGGCCGGCGTCATGCCGAATGACAATGCTGCCTGCTGCACCGAATCGACGAACACCTCGCTGACCAACGCAACAAGCAGAGTGACAAACGCCAGGGTGCCGAGGGCCACACCGATGGGAAGCAGTGTTTCGCCGGAATCACCGTGTTCCACCCCTGCAAATAATTCGCGGTGAGTTTTCAGCGAAAACAACATTCCCAAACCGTATGCCGCCAAAAGCAGCACTGATAGTGCCACGCTTAGTTTTTGGGTGATTGCTGCTGCCGCTCCCGAGTCTGCTGCCGCAACGGCCGAGGGAATGAGAAGAGCTACTGTAGCCAGGAAGAGCAATCCGGCCTGAAAACGGGCGTTTACCCGGTTGTACTCCTGGAGATGGTGCTTGAGCCCGCCAAGCAAAAAGGACGATCCGAGCACGAATAGCGTATTGGTAACAATCGCTCCGGCGACCGAGGCCTTCACCAGCATGTACTGCCCGGCATGCAGGGCGGCAAGCGCGATGACCAACTCGGTCAGGTTTCCCAACGTTGCGTTGAGCAGGCCGCCGACTGCGTCACCGGTTCAGGGCCGCGACCGATTCGGTGGCGAGGCTCAATAGCGCAGCCAGGGGGATGATGCCAAGCACCGAGAGAACGAAGAGCAGGGTGTGCGCTTCGGGTTGGAACCGTTCAACCGCGAATACGACGGGCACAACTGCCAACATCCAGAGCAACGGGTTGTGCCCGATTTCTTTGAGAAGCTGCTTCATCCGTTCAGCTCCATTCTGACTTGCTCTCGAGCGCAACCGAATTGGAACCAGGCCGTCTTGATTGTCACGTGCCGTTTGGCGGTTGAAGGAAGCCGACCGCGCGTTGTGACTGGACTAATATCACAGCCCGCAGTAGCCGCGCCCCTTCCCCTTCGGGCTAAACAGCGGAGGTGCTTGAGGGTCGCGCCTGGTCTGTAGATGGTCAGTCGCGTGCCCCTAGGGTTGCAACTGGGAAAAATGACAGTCAGGGAACAGCAGCGGTTGTCTGCTTATCGACCATGCGATACCTCAAATCATGCATTTCTGTGGTCGAAAACCAAGGGTATGCGAGGTCTCGGGACGCTTCCAGGGGACTGAGTCCGTGCCGCATTCAGCATCAACGATAGCGGCAGGGTGACATAGCCCGCGCTCGCGGTCGTGCACCTCTTCACGCCGCGCTTCCCGTTCCGCCAGAATCCGAATCGTAGTCGTCTATCAGGATCCTTTGCCGAAATTGAAAATTAACAGCCGTGGTTTGACCTAAATGACTATGAAAGATAGGATTACCGGCGAATCGCGTAGAATGCGCTGAAAAGAGAGAATCTCATGAATGGTGCCTGCAAATTCTCGCCCGGAAACCAGAACGTCGGTCTTCCCGAAGGACTCAGGCCCCGCTTTTTTTCGGGATTGCCGAAGGCCGAACTCGACTCTGTGCTTTCCGTCGCCAAACATCGGCAATTTCGGGCCTCCTCTGTGATCATCAATCAGGAAGACCCTGCAGAACGATTCTTTCTGCTCACCAGTGGTCAAGGCAGACACTTCGTGATTACGAGTGACGGTCGAAAGATACTTCTCAACTGGTTGACTCCCGGACAGATTTTCGGTGGCGCCGCAATTCTCTCTATTCCGTTCCAATATCTTGCCAGCACCGAAGTGCTGGTGGACAGTTCTGCACTCGTGTGGGAGAGGCAGACCATCCGAGAAATAGCGTCCAATTGTCCGACACTGTTGGACAATGCCTTCTCAATTGCGGTGACAGAAAATATCGCGTGGGCTATCGCAGCACATGTCTCGCTGAGCGCCGATGACGCGCATGGCCGCGTTGCTCACTTACTTGTAAGTCTCGCAAGCGCAATCGGTAAAGTCACTCATAATGGCGTCGATCTGAGAGTCCTAAACGAAGATTTGGCTGAGGGAGCGAACGTGACACCATTTACAGTCAGCCGTTGTTTAAGGGACTGGGAACACGCAGGTCTAGTTGCGAAGAGGCGCGGTGGGGTCCTGCTGCGAAGACCTGAGCTCCTGCTGGCCGCGAGTTGAAAATTCAGTTGCTCCGGTTCTACGTTGAAATCCAACTCCCTTAGAACTACCTATTTTCAGTCATCTTGATCTTCCACCTGCTTTAGAGCAAGTACATACCCTCCATCGAGCAACGACTGAGTTTGCATTCAATGCAAACATGAGCTCTGGAGTGTGACGCATGACTGAACCCACGATACCTTGCCCTAAGTGCGGGACAGAGATTCGGCTGACCGAGTCTCTCGCCGCCCCTTTGATTAAGACAACTCGCCAGGAGTACGAGAGGAAGCTCGCCGAGCAGAAGGATCAAATGGCTCAGCGCGAGATAAAGCTTCGCGAGGAGCAAAAAGCAGTATCTGATGCCAAACGAGAAATTGACCGGGATGTAGAGCAGCAGGTTGCGGAACAGCTCAAGACTGAACGAATTCGCCTTGCGGCAGAAGAAGCGAAGAAAGCCAAGGCGGCAAGTGCAGCGGAGATCGCGCAAAGGGACCGGACAGTGCAAGAACTCCAAGAGATGCTCGAATCTCGAGAGGAAAAGCTTGCAGAGGCGCAGCAGGCACAAGCCTCTCTGCTCAAAAAGCAACGTGAACTGGATGATGCGAAGCGCGAACTTGAGCTAACCATTGAAAAACGTGTTCAGGGAGGGCTCAACGAGGCTCGTCTGCACGCGAAGCGCGAGGCCGAGGACAGTTTGCTGCTCAAGGTCGCCGAAAAAGACCAGACAATCACCTCGATGCAGAAGACAATTGAAGAACTGAAGCGGAAGTCCGAGCAAGGATCTCAACAACTCCAGGGAGAGGTACAAGAACTTGAGCTCGAAAGCCTGTTGCGAGCGAACTTTCCTCATGACACGATCGAGCCTGTCCAGAAAGGCGAGTTTGGGGGAGACTCCGTTCAGCGGGTCGTCAGTCCCGCTGGAGTGATGGCCGGCACCATCCTCTGGGAGTCCAAGCGAACAAAGAATTGGAGCAATGGTTGGCTTCCCAAATTGCGGGAAGACCAGCGCAGAGCAAAGGCGGAAATCTCGGTCCTGATATCCCAAGCCCTTCCGGACGGCGTCAACACCTTCGACGTGATCGACGGAGTGTGGGTTGCGCATCCGCGAGTGATTGTCCCGATTGCCACGATTCTGCGCAGCACGCTGCTTGAGGTCAGCACAGCGCGCCTGATCAAACAGGGGCAGCAGACCAAGGCGGAAGTGGTCTATGAGTATCTGACTGGCCCGCTCTTCCGCCAACGCGTCGAGGCAATCGTCGAAGCATTTACAAACATGCAGGATGATCTCGACAAGGAACGTAAGGTCATTACTAAGCAATGGGCAAAGCGGTCGGAGCAGATCGGCCGTGTCATGTGCGCCACGGTTGGCATGTATGGTGACCTCCAAGGTGTCGCCGGGCAATCCATACAGGAAATTGAAGGGCTAGAACTGAATGCATTAGGTGATGCATGCGACACCCTGGTCACTGTGGGCGAACAGTTCTAAAAATCATCACACTAGGGGCCGCAGTTGGCCCGTGAGAGAGGACTACTGATGGCGATACAGGTTGGCGTTTACACGATGAACCGACCCGGCGCGTGTATGGAAGTTCGAGCAAGCGATGGGCAACCGCGAGGCTGCTGCATTGGAGCGCGAGGTCAACAATGGGTTTGGCGTAACCACGCTGCTGGTCTACTACAGCGGCCCCGGCTTCCCTGAATTTCTGGACAGCAGTATCGAGTAACAGAAGCTATGAGAACCAACATCTGCAGGGGCTGTGAAAACGAGTTCGAGTTGAAACCGGAAGAGAAGAAGACCACAGCCCTGCTATGTCCTGATTGCAAGGCCCAGCTTGCCGATCGGTTCTACACCTCCGTCGAAGCCCCAGTAGAGAGATTGAGGGATATACGGATGGGAACCGTCAGATACAACGGCGGGGTCTGGAGCATGAAGGAGAGTTGATATGACCGTACAACGTGGTGTCCTGAATACTTTGATGCGCTGTGTTGTCTTTGCCTCGGTAATTTTTATGGTCTGTGCTTCCGCTGGTGTTCAAGCGCATGCCTCGACGGAGTGCGAGCGCTGGGTGGCCGAATATCGCGCTGCTCTGGCCCACTCCAATGCCGTGAAGCGTGTGAACGCGGCGCGACACCGGCTTCATCGGTACATGCAGCGCAAGATCGATGCGTTGGTGAAGCCGAAGCCCGCGCCTAAGTCGCGTGTTCTTCCGGCCCGGCACCACAGCCCTCCGATGAGCCGTGAAGAGGCGCTGCATAAATTCGCACTTGCGTGCGGAGATCTTCCCGAGGATGCTCCTGCCCTGGGTAATCTGCCGAATGAGCCGATGCCGGCGTTCATCGCGGACAGTAACAAGTCGGACGACGATCTTGCCCTCGACACGGATACTCCCTCGACGCTGCTGGCGTTGAACCAGCCGTCGGGTTATGCGGGCAGCGGGGTAGGTCTGCCAATCGGCGGGTATGAGCCGGGTGTCTATTATGTTCCGGGGTTTGGAGGACTGGGGCCCGGTGGAGGCGGAACGAACGGGAAGACACCGACGACGACGGGAACAGGTGGCGATAATCCACCGCCTTCTCTGCCATCGCCTCCAACGGCCGAGGCACCGGAGCCCGGCAGCCTGCTGCTCATGGGGACGGGGCTTGTGGGAGTGGCGGGAGTGATTCGCCGGCGGCGGCGGGCCGCCTGAGCGTCCACAAAACACCGCAATGGACGGACCACGCGAGTCTTTATGCGACTTCTACAAATACGTGATTATGTGCCATTTATGAAAGAAAACGGAAAAATTTGAAGAATTTCATTGACACGTACTAGGGTGCATCAGCATAATCCTCCCGCCTATAGGTTAGACCAATTTTGCTTCTACAAACTGCTGTCGCGGATGCCGCGACATCCAATTCTTTCGATTCCCAATAGCCTAGCGTTGTCCTCGGAGACGTGTCATGCTGCGTAGAATCTGCCTTGCCGCCGAAGTCATCTCTGTGTTCTGTGTTTTTTCCCCGTTGGTTGCTGGAGCGCAGCAAGCTCCTATCGCGCTTCCGAACACTGTTTCAACCGCTGGGGGAGGAGCTGCGTCGGCTTTGACGCTGGGCGCCGCGTGCAGCGCAGGCAGCTCGCTGACGGCGACGGATACGCTCGGCGACGGATGCCTGGCGACGTCGGCTTATTTCAACACAACCGCATCAGGCGATCTTCGCGGCGGCGTGGCAACCGATCCTGCCGGAAACATCTATGTGATGGACAGTGAAGACGCCGCGGTTCGCATGATCAATGCTCGCTCAGGAATCATTACCCTCGTGGCTGGTCTGGGGACTGCTTGTAGTTCGAAGACCGACAGCAATGGTGACAATTGCCCCCTGGCCGATACAAAATTTAGTTCTACGCCCCGCGGGATCGCAAGCGATCCCTACGGCAACATTCTGGTCGCCGGCTACAACAGCCACCTGGTCAATCTGATATGCAATGCCGTTTCACCCCTTTGTCCCAACACAGTCGGCACACATCAGGTTGGGTCTATGTATCTTGTTGCGGGTTGCGTTGCGACCACCGGCTCCGCAGGCACCTCCGGACCGGGAGCCGCGACCGGGGCGAACGGCGGAACCGCGACACCCACCACCTGCAACTCGAGCGTTACGGAGCTCGATGGAGCGCGTGGGGTCGCGGCCGACAGTTACGGTAACGTGTACATCGCAGATACAGGGGACCTGCGTTATCGTGTGGTGGTGGGGCCTGCCAGTTACAACGGCGTCGCCAATCCGCTGGCTACGCTGATTGCCTTGAATCCCACATACAACACAGTCACCGCGGCCACGGCGGCCGGCAATATCTACCCGCTGCTCGGAGGGTTTACCGCGCCTGCTTCGGGCGCGCCCTGTGTCACCGGCTCCTCAACCAACTCCCTTGACGCGTTCGGCGATGGCTGTCCCTATTACGTCTCATCGCTCAACAGTCCGAGTTCCTCTGCAGTCCAGGGAATTGCCATCGACCCCAATGGCAACATTCTCATCAGTGACGTCTCAACCGGACGGCTGCGAGTCATCTACATGGGTGGCACGCAGATGGCGAACGTAATCACCCTAAACAATCCTACGGTGACCTCTCCTGTGGTGGGTTCTATTTACTCTATCGCCGGCGGCGGCACCAGCGGCTCGACGACCACGCCGCAGCTGGGCAAGAATGTCTCGATCGACACGTCTGCTTTCAAGATTACGACCGACTCCCTCGGGAATATTTACATCGGCGACAACACATTCGTCCTCTTCTTCGACATTAATACTGGTTACATCCGCAAGCTGGCGCCGTCGGGTGCGACGTTCGGTGGCTCGAACGGACTCGGCGTCGCGCTTAACGGGCTCGGCGACCTCTTTCTTGCCGATACCACCAACCTGCTTATTCGCAAGGTTGCCGCGAGTTCGCTGGTTTCTACTGTAGTGAATAGTTCGTCTACGCAGAGCATTCTGCTCCATGGCGCTGCAGGTACGACAAGTATTGCCGCTTCGCTGGCGAATTCTGCCGCGACAGACCCCATCAGTATCGGTACACCGTCCTGCGGTAGCGTTCACGCAGACAATACGCTTGATTGCACGGTTCCTGTGACGTTCGCGCCGTTGTCGCCCGGCACGCATACAGCCACGCTTGCTGCCGTTACCTCCGGTACGCCTACTGTTGCACTTTTGCCCGTGACCGGAACCGCAACCGGCACAGCCCTGGTATACGACGGCTCCGGCGCAACGGCAACGACGCTGGGCAGCTCGCTGGAACCAACTGGACTGGTGATGGACGACAATGGCAATCTCTTCACCTACGACATCGCCACGTCAACCGTGACGGAGGTTGCGGCAGGTGGCACGGTGACTCACCTGTCCGTCTCTCTGGTTGGGACGCCCACTCAGATCGCACTCGACGCCAGCGGAAATGTTTATGCTGCCGGTGGAGGGGGTGCCTCCATTACTGAGTTCGCGCTCGGCAGTACCGGTAGTTACACAGCCGGTTCAGTCTCTTTCACACCCAACGGCGCTGCAGCTACGCCGCAGGCGATCGCCATCGATGCGAACGGCAACCTCTTCGTCTACGACAGCACCAGCAAGGCGATTTATCGCCAGAGCAAGAGCACAGCTGGAATCCTAACTTCCACCATCGCGTCGGGGTTCGACAACGTAGTCTCTCTTGCCCTCGACAACCGCGGTAACCTTTATGTCTCCGATACGGGAACGAAGGCGATCTACTCGATCAACGCCGCCGGGGCCCAGACAACAGTGGCCACCAACGTCTCCGCGGTGGGCCTCAGCGTCGATTCGGCGGGTGATCTCTACGCTGCGGACGCGTTGACGGGGAGTATCTTCGAATACCCGGTCAGCGGCCCCAGGACCACCCTCGGTGTATCGCTCACGACTGCCGCGGGTGTGGCAGTCGATCCATCCGGGAACGTATATGCTGCCGATACGGCGCAGACCGGATTGCTGTCGATTCCGCGCAGCATTACGAGCGTCGGCTTCGGCACCAGCACATCGATAACGCGAACTGGGACCGTCACTAATGCCGGCAACATCGCGGCGAGCGGTGTGGCACAGACTGACTCGACCGACATCACTCTCGCTGCCGGTGCTGGTGCAGGCTGCACTATCTCGACTACTTCGGCGACCTTCGCCTCGGGCGAGGCCTGCACAGTCCAGGCCACCTTTACTCCGAATGGGCTCAGCGCGGGCACGCCGGTAGCCGATACGGTCAGCTTCATTCCGGCGGCGACCACCATTGGATCGGTAACCTACACAGCTACCGTTCCCGTGAACCCCACGACAACGACCATTACCGGCGAGACGCCGAGCATGCCGCTTTTTGCCGCCAGCGGTACGGAGGTCACGTTTACCATCGCCGTTACAAACGCGCCTGGCGGCAGTTCGATTTCAGTGACGGTCGACTCGGGCGCGGCGACCAGCTACCAGCTGAACCCCTCTGGTGTGGCGACCGTCAGTCTCTCGGGACTTGTCGCGGGCTCGCATACTATTTCAGCAAGTTTCGCCGGAACCACAAACGCCGGGCCTTCCAGTGCAGCGACGACCTTTACGATCGATCAGTTCGTGGCTACCGGTGACAGCCGTACGGTCACCGAGCCGTCCTTCCCGGCTGTCTGTACAGCGCTCACCGCAGCGCTGACCTCGGTCAATGACGATATTCCGGCCTCGGTCGATGCCACGGTCACTAATCCCGACGGGGCGCGCATCCAGGCCGCGCTCAACAGCTGCGCCACGAGCAATCCAGGCCAGGCAGTTGAACTCTCAGCGGACGGCGCGGGCCACAATGCATATTTGACCGGGCCGCTCAGCATTCCTTCCAACGTGACGCTGCTGGTCGATCCTGGTGTCTTCGTCTACTTCTCTCGCAACGTGCAGGATTACGATGTGGTTCCCGGTACGCACACCTGCGGCACCGTGAATTCCAACAGCGCAACCTCTTCCTGCCGGCCACTAATCGACATCAAAAATGCCACCAACGTTGGCATCATGGGCTTCGGAAAGCTGGACGGCCGCGGCGGCGACACGCTGATCAACGCGTTCCCATCGACCTTTGCAGGCCAGAGCTGGTGGGGATTGTCCAGTATCGCCAATAGCGGCGGTAGTCAGCAAAATCCCCGCTTCATCCAGATAGATAGCGGCTCCAGCAACATTACGCTGTACAAGATCACGATCCGAAATTCGCCGCTCTTTCACGTTTCCACCACTGGCGCCGCCAGTAACTTCACCGCGTGGGACATCAAGATCGTTACGCCTACCAGTTCGCGCAATACTGACGGCATTGATCCCGGCAATGCACAGAACTTCACTATTACGCGGTCCTGGATCTCCGATGGAGATGACAATATAGCTGTCGGGGCCGCAAATACGACTCCAGCTGCGAACATTTCGGTCACCAACAATCACTTCTTTGCGGGCCATGGCGAGTCCATCGGCAGCTTCACGCAGGCCGGAGTGACCAATGTGCTCTTCGACGGCAATATGTTGTCCGGCAATGGAACCGCCGGCGCCGGAAGTTCTGTCGCTAATACAGCCGACAGCAACTCGACAGGCATCCGCATCAAGTCCGGATATGATCGCGGCGGGGTAGTCTCCAACGTTCAGTATTCAAACTCATGCTTCCAGAACCACAAGGCAGAGATCGTTTTCAACCCCAACTACGAGAACACAACCGGATCTGCGTCACCCAACTTCAAAAATATTCTGATGCAGAACCTGACTTTCCTCACCGAAGGAACCGTGCAGTTCACCGGTACAAACAATAATGGCACCGTCTTCCCGCTCCAGGTCACACTGGACAACGTAAATTTTGTTAAGCTGCAGACCTCTGACTTTGGCACCACAGCAGCTGGCACTGCGCCAACCAATGCCTCACTTACCTACGGCTCGGCCAGGTCTCCAGCAACTTCATCACCAGCTACGCGACTTTTGTTGGCCCCAATGGCAACAACACGGTTACGAACCAGATCACGGAAAGCAGTCTGCTTCCGCCTACGTGCAACTTCACCTATATTGCTCCGGAGCTGACGGGGCCGGCAGGCCTGCCGCAGACCATCACCGAGGGACAGAACGCGACGGCGGTGGTGATTCTGACACCGGCCGTGGGCGGGAGTGCTTATCCAACCGGCACCGTCACGCTTACAGATGCTCTCACCAGCAACTCAACTACCGTGGCGTTGACTGGGATAGGCGACACGATTTCTATTCCGCTGACTGGCCTCTCGGTTGGCGGTCACACCTTTACCGCCAGCTACTCCGGCGACACCAACTACGTTCCTTCTGTATCCGGCTCTCCGTACACGACGACGGGACCCTATCTCATTACTGTCAATCCCGGCAGTCTCGCCAGCAGTACGACTACGTTGTCCGATGTGCCCTCCAGCACGCCCTTTGGCACCTCCTTCACTGCCGTGGCTACCGTTGCGGGCAGCAATCCGACCGGCACAGTGCAGTTCATCGTAAACGGCTCTGCCTATGCCACTGCAGCCCTGAGTTCGGGCACCGCGTCGGCCAATATCACCTTGCCCTTCAGCGCAACCGCGTACAGCATCTTCGCGGTCTATAGCGGAGATGCGGCAAATGCCGGTTCCACGTCCGCCATCTCCTCGCTGACCATCACGCCTGCCAGCACCGCGACCGTACTGTCGGCGAGCACGACAACCACCACGCTGGGCCATCCGGTGGTGCCCTGACCGCCGTAGTTTCCTCTTCGGCAGGAACACCTGCGGGCACGGTTAGCTTTACCTACACTACCTCCACCAATAGCACTCCCGTATCCATAGGCCCGGCTGTCGCTTTGAACAACGGCTCAGCGTCAACTTCCGCAGAATTACCGCAGGGCACAAACTCCATCACGGCGACCTATGCCGGCAGCGGTGGTTTCGCCGGATCCGCTTCCGCGCCGATGACTGTCACCATCAATCTGCCGACGATCATTGGGTTGCCCGGTAGTCCTATTGCGCTGCCGTACACCATAACCACGATCGCCGGTGGTGCCACGGCGAGCAACGCAAACACTGCCTGCGCCGGTTCCACTGACAGCTTTGGCGACGGTTGCCAGGCCACTGCGATTGCCATCAGTGCGGCCAACGACCTGCGTGCCGTGGCCGCCGACCCCTTTGGCAACATCTACTTCAGCGATAAGGTTGCCAAGTTGGTGCGCCGCATCGCGCCCAATGGCGTAGTCAGCAACTTCGCAGGCAAGGTCTCCGGCACCACCTGCGTTCCTACTGCAACTGTCGGATGCACACCCACGCTGGTCGCTATAAATTCGCCCCGCGGAGTCTCTTCCGATGGACAGGGCAACATCTACATTGCTGACTTCGGCGGCAACAAGGTGTACAAGATCAGCGTTTCGACGGGCCTGATGTATCTTGTCGCCGGCACCGGTACCGCAGGCGCTACTACGAATGGAAGCCCCGCGACCTCAACGAACGTCGATGCGCCGCGCGGTGTTTGGGCCGACACGGTTGGCAACATTTACATTGCCGACACATCCGCCAACCAGATTCTGGTAGTCGATCCCACAGGGGCCATTCATATCTTTGCCGGCACTGGGACCGCGGCCTCGAACGGCGACGGCGGCGCTGCCACATCCGCTGCAATCGACAATCCGCAGGGAGTCCACACGGACATAAATCTGAATGTCTACATCGCGGATTCCAGTGGCGGACGAATACGAGTCGTCTGCGTGACTTGCGGAACCAATTCGCCACTCGATACGCTTTTGGCCAAAGTGGGCATTAGTTCGCCGACAAACGGTGACATCTACACCGTCGCCGGCAGCGGCTCGACAGGAACCTACAGCGGCACGTTACCGACGCTGGCGACGAACGTCTCGATGACCCCGGAGAAACTGGTCTTTGACGCCGGCGGAAATATCTAT
>CAVZGS010000003.1:0-1286831 GCA_963774835.1 uncultured Acidobacteriaceae bacterium | reverse complement strand
ACTACTAATCGACAGAGGCGATTGATATAACGCGGTCCAAGCGACGGGAACCTCAGCTAATTGAGCTGCATGTGCTCAGCAAACTCGCACCACATCGATGTCCAGCAGGGCCCCCAGCTTCTCGAGCTTCCCCGCAAGATGCCCAACCCCTGCCGCACAATGGTGAGCCGGTGCGTTGCCATTCCACCTCGCGAGAAACGTTCGCGCCCCGATTGGAAACCGGTAACGGCTGTTAGTGTTGCCAATGCGAAGGAGCGGCCCCGCTTCCGTCTGTCCTTCAGCGACCAGCAACTTGAATCCGCGTCGCTTGCATTCGACCACGGAAAGCAACGTTACCGGCCCCACCCGCACGCTCATCTCGACGGAAAGCCCCTTACCGACTTTACCGTGATAGACCTGCAGCGGACGAACTATGGTCTTTCCCTCCGCGATGCCGGGATGTCCCGGCCCGTCGTGTCCCATCAGCACCACATCGTCCGTGAAATCCACCGTATAGTACTCGGTGAACGAGCCACCTGCACCGAGACTATCGAGGACACTTCATCGCCAGTGCATTTTTGATCTCGTACTCTCCCGCGACAGGGACTCCTCGGCCGGTCAGCAATGATGTCCCGAGAATGATCGAGCTCATGGTCTCCTCATTCGGCTCGGAGCCGGATCCCTTGTAGTAATAGGCCAGCGCGCCCAGAGAATACTTCGCGGCCATCTGCTCCAGCGCCGCTGAGGTCTTCGCAGCGCGCTCCAGTTCGGAGGCAGAACAGTCTTCCTGAACATCGAACGTCTCGCGAATGATCGCGACCTGCTGCGTGACCGCTGTCTCACTGGTCTCGGCCCGCAGCCGGCTCAGTTCGTCCACCTCCAACTGCTCGACATGCACACCAAAGATGTTGCAAACGGCGATCAGGTCCGTCGCAATATCGAGCATGCCGCTATAGTAATGGCCCATCAGACCCAGGCGCGTGTGGCTCAAGGCGTGCACAACGCCGGCAGCATCCATCCATTCGTCGATCTCGCGCCAGCACACATCATCATCCTCAAGGGCCCCATTTACCTGGTGAAACGGAATGCCGCAGCGTGCGAAAACGTTCGCGACCTCAGGCGTCGGGCACGCCGAGCAGTAGGCGAGCCATTCTTTCGTCATCGCCGTGCGATCCGGAAGAGCGTTGAATGCGACATAGTCCAGCGCTGCCGTCGGTTGCAGATTCAAGATCAGCACCGGTACCTTGGCGCGACGCACGATGGGCAGAATCGTGGAGGACAAAGCATATGTCGTCACATAGATCACTAGTATGTCGACATCCCCCGCCCGCGCTTCATGCCCCACGGCGAGAGCGCGCTCAGGGCCATCCACGAGGCCGAAATTGATAATGTCGCGCCCCGGCCCGTGCAGGCGTCCGTCCACTGTGTGCAAATACCCCCGCAGGCGCTCTTCAAGCCCGGGGAACTGGTTCCAATACGCACCAAGCCCCACTCCCAAAAGTCCCACCCGCAGGTTTGAAAACTCGCTCACTTTTTCTCTCTCCGCAACCCTTCTTCCGTCAATCCTGCATGCCCAGAGTTCGCTTGTGGAGAACCACTCAACGTCACTTCATACACCGGCTCAATCTTCACCGGCCCCAGCATTCCCGAAGGCAGTAACGGGGAGTCCTTCGCGTACTTGCGGATATTCGTCCAGGTGTAATGCTTACCATCCGGGTCCTGAGCATCGCCGATGAGCCGATTTGGCCAAAGGTTCGTTACATCAATTTCTATCGTGTTCGCTCCGGCGTGTAGCGACCCGTCAGTTCGAATCGTATAAGGCCACTTCCAGAGCGTTCCCGCCGCCTTTCCATTGATTCGTACAACCGCGACCTCATGCACTTCGCCAAGATCGAGGATTGCGGAGGATACGGCGGCTACTTGTGCGCGTGTTAATCGCAATGTCGTCCGATATGTTGCTCTACCGGAAAAGTACCGGACTCCAGCATCAGCGGAATCCGTCCATGAGTTCAATTGATTCATCTCCACTTGCGATGGCGCTCCCCATCCCCGCGGGAAGCTCAACGTCCACGGACCCGGCACGTTTATCGCCTCGGCCGCACTCGTTGTCACTTCCGAACTCTTGCCATCAGCGAATGTAAAACGATATTTGCCCGGCTCCAGCGTGGACAATACCACTCTCTCCGCGTCACTGCGCACGCTGGCCCCCAAAGGCAAACTTGTTTTCTCCGGGTGCTCGGTGGAATACAAGGTCAATCCATTTCGCTCGATAGCTGTTACGTTTCGCACGGCTGTATTGTGTTGGAAGATCACGAACACCGAACCCCGCGCCTCCAATGACAGCGGTAGCATCGTTCGACCATCCGCGGTCGAGGAAAAAAGCAGGCTCTCCTCCACGTAACCGGAATCAGCATGGAATATCTCCGGCTGCCTGTCCTTCACCCGCAGTAGAACAGCTGTCTCGATCGGCTTATCCCGCGTATTGCGGATGAAATAGATATCCGCTTCGCCTGCACGCCGGTGCACGTAGTCGAGCACCGCCCCGTTGCCGCTGCCAGACTCTTCCATGTCCGGAAAGTCCCCGGTCGCACCCAGCGCGTCTCGCGCATTCGCCATGCAGAATAGTTGCCCTTTGCCGATCGCAATATGTTTATCAGCATTATTTTCACAGCCTGCCCACAAACTATTGGCAATTGCATTGAACTGCTGCGTCTCTTCCGCGGGCACAATACCTTGGCTGCGCAGTGGGCGCTCTCCGATGAGAGTTCCGCCGTCTCGCAAGTACTTCTCTGCCACCTTCAAGGCCGCCAGCGGAAGAACCCGGGAATGGGGCAACGCCAAGGCCTTGTAATGGATCCCCTCCGGCGTCCGAAGGACACCATCCGCAACGGACATCCGTTTCAGTAAGGCCTCCGTACTTGTGACGTCATAGTCATACCCGGGCAGGACTTTTGCCGGATCGTCGCGCTTCAAGCGCACAAAATTAGGAACATTGTCGCCATAATAATAGAGCAGATCGCTGACCGGGACTCCTAGCTGCAGCAGGAATTGTGACCGGTTCAGATACCTAAAGAACGGATCCGCATCACGCCACCAAGTCACATTTGGGTTCAGATGCGTTCCGGCAAAGTACTCCTGTCCGGGGAGCCCCAACTCCGCGGGTGACGACGTAAACGCGTGCCACACCAGGCGATTCATACCTTCCGTCAATGCCTGATCGAACGACGGTCTCAGGTTGCTCCCCAGCGATTCGTTCCACTGGTTTCCAATTGAGGTCATCCCCTCGGCTGCAGCCAATGGCCGACCGTAGATGTGCGCGGCGCTCGCTGCCTCTTTTACAAAGTACCGATCAGAATCGCCACTGCGGTGCTCGGGAGACATCGCCCAATACTCCGTCTGCGGAACGCTGCTTGAGCGAAACGTCTCCAACGCGTCGATGGGCGCTCCATGTGGACCGCCTGACTCGCACTGCGTCCCCATCCCGAACTCACTCGCAAGGACTGCCATTCGGTCGTAGTGGCCATTCACCAGGTCCGCTACGGTCCGACGCAAATCGGCCAGGAAGCTTGTACTTAACTCCCGGCTTCCGACGATTCGCCCTGCAACTACGGGCAGATACGGTACCGGATCGTATCCACGCCGCTTCTGAAATTCCTCACGGAACCTATCCGTCCAGTTCGTCCCACCCAACTCCCAACTATCGGTAGCAACATACTTCAAGCTCTTCCCTACGTACGGCTTGCCAGCATCGAGCAGAGGCAGCACACTCTTGTTCCAGTACGCGTCGAGTGCCGCGGGATCGAGATAATCGATAGCCAGACCCTGCCAGGCGCCGCTCGATGTCGACACCCGCGCGTCCGAATCCGTGTACCCCATCCGTAACACTTCCCAGCTTTGCGCGCTTCCTGCCGGCGGGACCCAGTGCACCGCTCCACCGGCGTCTACCTGTCCCGTGATGTCGCGAACCTCTGCTAAATCGGTGTCTTCATCTTTTTTGTCTGGCGAAGAGTCCGTCAACAGCGCAGTGGCGTCCGGCATGGAGAAACCCATCTCCGCTGCGGCGGACTTCGCCTTCAAAGAGCCGAGTCCCGTGCGAGCATCGCCACTCTCTCCCGCAATCGAACTGCCCCGATGCAAAGGATAAGCCAGCACAGCAATCTGCTGATAGAACCCGTTCTTAATTGGGGGCAACTCGAGCTTGGCATCGGTCGCGCCTGTCTTCAGCACAGTCCGAGACCACGTCAGCAGCTTCGACGCCTGCTTCGGCTGCACCCACGGGCCGCCAAGGTTCCACCCGCTCGTAATGTTCAGCGTGACCTCCAGCCCCAGTCGGTCGGCCTCTCTCAGTGCATGAACAAAAAGCGCTGTCCACTCGGGACTGCCAAACTCGGGGCCAGCGGGTACATTGTCGTTGCCATTCTGGTTTGCTCCATTCGCATCCACCAGGAGCACGCCACCATAGCCCTTCTTCTGCATCTCCTCCAGGTCGCGCGTGATTGTCGCCTGGGTCGTGTGCCCATTCAGCCACCACCAATAACAGCGCAGGCGCGCCGAGGCGGGCGGGGCCGCGAACCCTGCCCGTAGTTCATCTGGCTTCGCAGAAGGGCCCTGCCCATGGGCGACTCCCGCAGACCCAAGCGAAGCTACAACAAGCGTTACGATCCGCGTCCCTATCCAGCTTTTTCGATTGTTCACCGGCACCTCAATGCTATGGAAACACGACAGCAGCTAAGTCGCGCGCCCGATCTATTTCGAAAAGAGATTGGCGGCCGCGACCGACGAGAGGTCAATCGCAGGTCCGCCACTGGAAGAACTCAGAAGTTGAGGCGCGCCGTCAACTGCGTCAGCCGTGGATCGTTTGCTTGTGTAAGTGTCACGATACCGTAGCTCGATGATCCGAGGGACGTATTGGGCCCACTAAAGTTAGGTGTGTTGAGTATGTTGAAAAACTCCCCGCGAATCTCGAAGTTGAGGGCCTCATGCAATTGGAACTGTTTGAATATCGTGAAATCAAATAGAGGATGGACTCGCTGACGCACGTCGTTCATGTAAGGCCCAATGTTATTGAGTGTGAACGAGAGATGCTGTTGAAACGCCGGGATGGAAGAAGCGCTGTCGCAGGCCGGGGCGGAAGCAGTTGTCATCACCAGAGCGCCGGCCGTGTTCTCATAGCATGTATTGAAATACCGTCCATAGGTCGCATTACCCAGGCGCGGACTGTAAAGCGGCGTGACATTGGCAGGCGTCGCCACCAGATTGCCATTTTGCGCGCGAAGCACGCCGTTGATCTGCCATCCGCCCAGTGTGTACCGCTCCAGTGCCCGCTTGCCGGACAGAGATGAGAACTGATAGATCCCAACAAGGTTGCCTACCAGGTTCGGGTTGGGGGCCTGATAACGGAAGGGCGAACTCAGCGGGTCTTGGGCGTTGAGATAGATGTTCTGGTCCATGATCTTGGACCACGTAAAGTTTCCCTGCATCGAAAAACCATGGCTCATTCGCTTAACAACGGATGTTTGCAACGAGTTATAGAGAACGTTCCCCCTCGAAGCATAATTGTCCGTTACGTTGGTAAATTCGGGGTACGGAAGTAGCAAGAACTGTCTTTGAACTGTCGCAGAGTTTAACGACGATCCGGGGAGCAACCCTGCCATCGGGTTCGGGACCTGCGTCTGCAAGTAAGTGACCCCCGCGGCCCCTTGGTTGTAGTACTGGGCAGGCAACGCATCGATGCTCTTGTTGATCTCAAGCTGCGACGCCTTGTTGCCGACGTACGCTATCTGAAGCACGACGTTGGCCGGCAACTGTGTCTGAACACTGACCGAGTACTGCATGATCTTCGGTTGTGTATGGTTCTGGTCGGGATAAGTTATACTTTGGCCATTTTGTGTCGCCAAACCAAGCGAACTCCCAGTCGGGAGGTTGATTCCGGTTGGAAATGGATTGGCGATGGAGTTTGCAGGATGAGTGTTGTCCAGCGTCGCCACATAGCTGGTTGAGGAGCTGAATCCTTGCCCCAGCGGGCTCTCCAGCGTGTTGAAGTAGATGATGCCAAAGCCTCCACGCAGCACTACGTTGGGATTCAATTGATACTCCACTCCCAACCTTGGTTGGAAGTTATTCCAATCGCTCGGATAGTCATATCGGTTCGACGAACTGGCAAACTGCAGGCCGCCATTGAGCGTAAGACCCGCAACGGAGGACTGCAGCGGGTTCGGGCACGACGCGCAGAATCCGTTGTTCAGCCGGTTGTAGCGTTCGGTAAATGGCGTCTCATAGTCCCAGCGAATGCCCATGTTGACCGTCAGGTTCCTCATGACGCGCCAGTCGTCCTGCGCGTAAATGCCATAGTAGAGTTGCTGAAGCGCATAGGCGATCTGATTGCCATACGTCCCGCTCGAAGGATAGCCCAGCAGTAGAGATGCAAAAGGGTTCCCTGAGCTTGCATCACTCCCGACCGCCGTGGTGACTGAGTTCTTCTGCGTGAATTCGCGGTTGAAGTTGAACGTTCCCAAGCCGCTTTGCGGATTCTGTACGTTATACCGTGTCAGGTTGCCGTCGAAGCCAACTTTGAAAGTGTGCTTACTGAGGGACTTCGAAACCAGAACAGAGGTCGATCCTAGAGTATCTTCGCTGATCTGCCCGGTATTGCCGGCTGCGAGTCCAGCATAGGGCGACGTCGTACCCGGACTGGTGCCGGAAGCTCCTCCCGGTGAGGTGCAGGAATCACAGGCAAAGACGCCGGGAAACGACTGATATGGCAGACCCGTTCCATTGATGTTGATCGTGGAAAGATTGAAGGTACTTCCTGGATAGATCAAACCAAATGGGTGATAGATGACTCCGATACGCGCGTCCACCACCAGCGTAGGCGAAACAACGATGACATCATCCAGGCTCCCGCCGATATTGTTGCGATAAACCGTGTAGCCCACTCCAGTTGGCGCAACGAGTTTCGGAAATCCCTCAGTTGGCTGAATTTGGTGCAGGACGGCCTTGAAAAAGGTGGCGTTCAGCTTGTTGCGGTCAGAAAACGAGTGATCGACTCGCGTCACAAAAGACCAGTATTTATTTGGCGAAGAGGTTTGGGAAGAAATGTAGTTAACCGTCGGACTGAGCGTGCTGTTCGGGGCCGGATAGTAGCTCCCGAGCGCTGCTCCAGCCGAGTTGATCTTGCTTTTGATGTTGTTGTTCAGGAACGGCGTCCGATTGCCATTCGCATCCGCTGTGGTTGGATCATATAGCTCGGACCCGGCACCAGGAGCGCACACACCAGCGATGAAATTTGAGCAAAGACCAGAGAAATCACCGGCCAGCTGTGCAGTGGTCGGAACCAGTCCTGAAAACGGAACCGGTTGATGAAGCTGGATATATTCGTATGCAGCCATAAAGAACGTCTTGTCTTTGCCGTTGTAGAGATGCGGAATGGATAGCGGACCGTCAATTACTCCCCCCGGTTGGGTTCGATTGATCGTTCACCCGATGCGTCGGATTTACCGCGGCATTCTGCGTCGGTACGCGCTCATAGGTATTCGCGTCCAGATAGGTATTCCGAAAGACGTAGTACGCCGAGCCGTGATACTGGTTCGATCCGGCCCTCAGGACGGTATTCAACACGGTACCGTTCCCATGTCCATATTGCGCGTCATAGAGAGCCGTCTGCGTCTTGACCTCCTGCACGGCCTCCGGTGATGGCACAAAGCCCGTATAGCTCGCCCCTGAGAGCCGTTCCGCCGGATCGTCGGGAATACCGTCCAGCGTCAGGCGGTTGTGACCGCTGCTTCCTTCGGCGATGATCTGCACCGCCGTTCCACTGAAGGGATTCGTGAAGCCGCTGGCTTTGGACTGCATGTAGGCTCCGGTCGTTACACCTGCAGCCAGCGTTGAGAGCACGAATGGGTTACGCCCAATGTTTGGCAGGTCTGTGACCTGCTTCGTCCCCATCGTCGTTCCCAGATTCGCCGACGCTGTGTCGAGCATCTCAACACCTGCCGTCACCACGACCTGCTCGCCCACCGCTCCGACCTTCAGTGCGAAATCCGTCCGAACGACGCCGCCAGCTGTCAACACCAGGCCGGTCCGTGTCTCAGGCCGGAAGCCGGAGATCTCGACCGCCACCTCGTACGTATCGGGTGTCAGGAACGGAATAGAGTATCCTCCCGACCCGTTCGTCTTCGTCTTTGTCGTGAAGTGCGTCGTCACGTCCGTCGCGGATACGTCCGCGTTAGCGATCTTCGCTCCAGAAGAGTCCGTAACCTCGCCTGTCAGTGTTCCCAGGTACTGCTGAGCACGCAGCGGGAGCGTACTGCCAAGGCTAAGCAGCAGGAACAACGCTCCTGTCACCACGATTTCGTTGAATGAGCAAACCTTACGCATAATGCCTCCTAAAACGTTTACTGAAAATAGCCTCTGCGGACCGAAAATCCTTTGCATATCTCGTCGCCAACGATACAACTTCTCATTGTCAATAGACAACTAATTTCAAAATGTGGGCAGCGGTGCGTTTTTCTGCATTGAGTCTCCAAACAGATCGACGAATTGCGACCATAGGCGTGCTTCTGATCCCCTGTCCTATCGAAGAGAGCGAGGCAGAAAGACTCGAAATCCGGGCCTGCGGCTGATAGCATTATCCTCTCGACAGGAGGACGACCATGTCCGTTACATCTACGGTAGCCACATCCCTTCCCGCATACCAAAAGCTGCGCGAAGTCCACCATTGGGTCAATGGTCGGACTTTGACCGGCAGTTCGGGGCGATTTGGAGACGTATACAACCCCGCCAGCGGAATGCTGCAGGCGAAGGTCGCTTTGGCGACTCCTGCCGAAGTGGATGTCGCTGTTGCCGCTGCCGCTGCAGCGTTCCCCTCATGGTTCGCGCAACCGCCTCTCAGGAGAGCTCGCGTGCTCTTCCGGTTTCGCGAGATTTTTGAACAGCGGCTCGACGAGGTTGCAGCGCTCCTGACCAGTGAACATGGGAAGGTCTTCTCCGATGCTAGAGGTGAAGCGACACGGGGACTCGAAGTCGTGGAGTTCGCTACGGGCATCCCGCAACTACTGAAGGGCGAATATACCGAGCAGGTGGGGTCAGGCATTGACAGCTGGTCCGTCCGGCAGCCGCTTGGTGTCGTCGCGGGGATCACTCCGTTTAACTTCCCGGCGATGGTGCCGATGTGGATGTTCCCTATCGCCCTGGCATGCGGCAATACCTTCGTTCTTAAGCCGAGCGAACGCGATCCGAGCGCATCACTACTGCTTGCCGACATGCTCAAGGAGGCGGGTCTGCCGGACGGCGTCTTTAACGTCGTGCATGGTGACAAGGTCGCCGTAGACGCACTTCTGGCCCACCCCACAGTGCAGGCGGTGAGCTTCGTGGGATCGACGCCGATTGCCGAGTATGTCTACCGTGAAGGAACTAAGCACGGCAAACGCGTACAGGCCCTGGGTGGAGCAAAGAACCATATGATCGTAATGCCGGATGCAGACCTCGACCAGGCCGCCGATGCTCTTGTCGGTTCAGCGTACGGATCGGCAGGCGAGCGATGTATGGCAATCTCCGTAGCTGTGACAGTCGGGAGCGCGACAGCAGACGTTCTGTTGGGCAAGCTCGAACAGCGCATCAAGGGACTGCAGATGGGTGATGGAATGAAGGAGGGCGCAGAACTGGGGCCTCTGGTCACAAAGACGCACCTGGAGAAAGTCACTGGGTATGTCCAGCTCGGGAAAGAGGAGGGCGCTCAACTGGTCGTCGATGGGCGTGAAAACGCGCTCACTAAAGGACAAGGATTTTTCCTCGGCGCTTGTCTGTTCGATCACGTGAAGCCCGAGATGAAGATCTACCGTGAAGAGATCTTTGGACCAGTGCTCGGGGTCGTGCGGGTGAACAACTTCGAAACCGCACTGAAAATGATCAACGAGCACGAGTACGGGAACGGAACCTCCATCTTCACGCGCGATGGCGACACAGCGCGCGACTTTGTCCACCGCGTACAGGTCGGCATGGTTGGCGTCAATGTGCCGATCCCGGTTCCGATGGCGTTCCACAGCTTCGGAGGATGGAAGCGTTCTCTGTTTGGCGATCACTCAGTCTATGGGCCAGAGGGAGTGCGCTTTTATACTCGTCTCAAGACGGTGACATCGCGGTGGCCAACGGGGATCCGCACCGGCGTGGACACATCGATGCCAACCCTCGGGTAGATACTCACGGCTCAACAGCTTTGTCGGCTATTACGAGATGCTTATCAAGCGCTGCAATGCCGCTATCGATCTCCGCTTTCGTCACAATCAACGGCGGAGCAATGACGAAGTGCGACACCCATGCCTGAATCGTGACACCTTCGCCAAGTATCTTTGCCGCGATCTGATCGACAAGTAGAGATTTGCCTGAGACCTTGTCCTCGTACGTATTGAAGGGCTCCTTCGTCGCGCGATTTTTGACCAGATCGACCGCCCAGAAGAGTCCTTTTCCGCGAACATCACCAACACTGGGATGTTTCGCCTTGAGCTCGTTGAGCTTGCCTTCAACATACGGTGCCAGTTCCCGGGCCCGCTTTACGAGTCCTAGACGCTGCATCTCGTGGATCGTTGCGACAGCTGGTGCGAGCGTCAGCGGATGCGCTTCGTAAGTGTGGCCATGGGAGAAGTAATGGTCTTGAAAGAACTCCGCAATCTTTTCGCTCGTAGCGCAGAGCCCGAGCGGAACATAAGCGGAGGTGATGCCCTTCGCTGTGACCAGAATGTCAGGCACCACTCCCCAGTGGTTCATTGCAAACCACTCGCCGGTGCGACCCCACCCCGTCATCACCTCGTCGGCGATCAGCAGGACGCCGTATTGGTCACATATCCGACGAAGCTTCGGCATGTACTCCTCAGGTGGGACGATGACGCCATTGGTGCCAACGATCGGTTCGACGAGAACGGCAGCCACATCAGATTCGTTGCGAATCATGTGCTCGATATAATCCGCACACGCAATGCCACATCCCGGATAGGTGTGCCGGATCGGGCATTTGTAGCAGTGGCAGCCTCTGGCGCAAAGAGTACACCCGGGCCTTTGCCGCTCGGCTCCATGGCCCATCGGCGCGGGTCTCCCGTGGCCGCTATGGATCCGGAAGTAGAACCATGGTAGGAGCGATATCGAGCGATGATCTTCGTCTTACCCGTATACATGCGCGCGATCTTGAAGGCGGCCTCGTTGGCCTCGGTGCCGGAGGTCGTAAAGAAAAACTTGTTGATTCCCTTCGGCAGTATCTCCACTAAAAGCTGCGACAGTTCAGCGCGCGCCGTCGTGGCGTAGCCAGGCATGGCATAGCTCAACTGTTGGGCCTGCGCCGCAATGGCGTCGATAACCGCCTGGTTCTTATGACCAAGATTTGAGCACATGAGCTGCGACGAAAAGTCCAGGTAGCGCTTCCCCGCTCCGTCGATGATGTAACAACCTTCGGCGTCAACGATATGCATTGGGTTCCAATTCTTCTGGAACCGCCATGTCCCGTAGTTATATTGCCGAGTCAGATCGACGACCTGCTGGCTGGTGAGTGTCTGTGTCTCGACGACGTCAGTAGAGTTCATGTTTGCCATCCTATTCGTTGGTGCTCGCGTATGTCACGGCGCTGGGCGAAGCAAGCAGGTTTGTCCGGTATCTCAGCATCAGGAGATAGTAGCTGGCCGCCGCTACAAAGAAGCCTACAAACCACGCGTAGTCGTAGAGGAACCGAAGGACAGGCACAGCGAGCCCAATCAGTGCGATAACCACACCAGCGACAAGCGCAATGATCGCCCGGGGATTGATCCCGCGCGTGTACTCGTACGGGCCTCCTCGACGATACAAAGAGAAGGTGTCCAGGCGGGTCCCGCGAATTAGGAAGTAGTCCGCAACCATGATGCCCGCGACCGGACCCAGCAGTCCCGAGTAGCCGATCAGCCAACCAAAGATATAGCTCCCAAAGGTGCTCATCAGCTTCCACGGCATCATTGCAAGCCCCAGCAAGCCAGTAATGAGGCCCCCAGTGCGGAAGCTGATCAGCCCCGGTGCAAGGTTCGAGAAGTCATTCGACGGAGAGACAACGTTCGCCCCGATGTTCACATTGAGTGTCGCTATCAGCAGAGCGACAAGCGCCAGCAGGGCGGCCAATGGCTGATGAAATCGCCCGAGCAGCGTGATCGGCGACCAAAGCGGTTCGCCAAAGATAGTGACGGAGGCCGACGTGCAGGCAATTCCGATAAACGAATACAGCACCATCGCGACCGGCAGGCCGAACGCCTGACCGGCGATCTGCGAATCCTGCGACTTGGCATATCGCGTAAAGTCCGGGATGTTCAGTGAAAGCGTCGCCCAATAACCGACCATTGCTGTCAGCGACGGAAAGAAGAAGCGTAGAAAGCTGCCGGTCGTGCGAAAGCGGCTCGGTGCCGAAAGCATCGGCCCGAAACCGCCCGCCTTGTGCAGCATCCAGAACAGTAAGATCAGCGACATGACAAGCATGAAAGGCGCCGAAAAGCTTTGCAGAAACCGGATCGATTCCACGCCTCGCCACACCACGTACATATTGAGGAGCCAGAATCCAAGAAAACTTGCCCACAGAACAGACGGCATGTGGGCCGTCGCTGGCCACAAGACGGCAAGCATTGCGGCAATCGCCTGCCCGCCCAGCCACGATTGAATCCCAAACCACCCACAGGCCACAAAGGCGCGCAACATCGCGGGCAGGTTCGCTCCGCGCGTTCCGAAGCTGGCGCGAACAAATACCGGGAACGGAATTCCGTACTTCGCTCCGGCGTGCGCGTTCAGAAGCATCGGAACCAGCACAATCAGGTTCCCTAACAGGATCGTAAGGATCGCCTGCTTCCAATTCATGCCACCCGCGATCAACGAGGAAGCAAGCATGTACGTGGTCACCTCCATCGACATGGAGAACCAGAGCGCAATGTAGTTATAAGTCCCCCAGGTGCGCTGTGCCGCCGTGGTTGGAGCCAGATCATCGTTGTAAAGCCGTGGGTCGTGCTGTGCCGCAAGCGTTGCCGCAGACTGATCGAGCACGCCGGAGGT
This sequence comes from uncultured Acidobacteriaceae bacterium, assembly GCA_963774835.1. Classification (GTDB taxonomy): domain Bacteria; phylum Acidobacteriota; class Terriglobia; order Terriglobales; family Acidobacteriaceae; genus Edaphobacter. The sequence continues at coordinate 1,273,808 of CAVZGS010000003.1, read as the reverse complement.
CGTTGAGTTCACTGCCATGCTCCTCCGCGCGCCTCTCGTCGCAGATACTCGCCTCGCCCTGTGGCAGCGACGTATTTACCGCTGTCCGCGACGAGTTCTCCGCGCGAATAGACCCGGCTGGCATTGCCCTTCACCCTCCAACCTTCGAACATCGAGAAATCGCAGCGCATATGGTGTGTTGCAGCGGAGATCAGATGTTCAGCCTCAGGGTCCCAGAGCACAATGTCGGCATCGGAGCCCGCAGCAATCGTTCCCTTCTTCGGATACATGCCGAAGATCCGTGCCGGAGCAGTAGAGGTGATCTCGACAAATCGTTGCAATGAAATTTTTCCGGCATTCACCCCAAAGTGATGGAGCAGCTGCAAGCGGTTCTCTACACCGGGGCCGCCATTGGGGATCTTGCTGAAGTCGTCCTTGCCAAGCTGCTTCTGATCGGCAAAGCAGAACGGACAGTGGTCAGTGGATACTACTTGTAAATTATCTGATACAAGGCCGTCCCAAAGCTTCGGCTGGTTCTTTTTCTCTCGCAGCGGAGGAGTAAAAACATACTTCGCCTCCTCGAAACTCATGCCCGGCATCTGGTCTTCGATGGAGAGAAGGAGATATTGCGGACAAGTCTCTGCGAAGGCAGGAAGTCCGCGGTCACGAGCTTCACGCACCTGATTGAGCGCATCCTCGCTCGACAGGTGGACGATGTAAATGGGTACACCAGCGATCTCCGCGAGCGCGATCGAGCGGTGCACTGCCTCCGCTTCGGCCTTTGTCGGCCGCGTCAGTGCATGGTAAATCGGGGCTGTCTTTCCCTCGGCAAGCGCCTGTTGCACGATCACGTCGATGGCGCTCCCATTCTCGGCATGCATGCACACCAGAGCCCCATTCTTCGAGGTCTGTTGCAGGGCCTTAAAGATCGTACCGTCATCCACCATCAGGACATTCGGATAGGCCATGAAGAGCTTGAAACTTGCAACACCCTCGCGCACCATGTCGTCCATATCGTTCAGACCCTGTTTGCCGTTATCGGATCCAAGGTCAGTCACAATCATGTGCAGACCATAATCGATGCAGGCCTTACCTTCCGCCTTCGCCCGCCAGATGTCGAGCGCGTCCCGCATACGCGTTCCCTTTGCCTGAATAGCGAAGTCAACGATGGTTGTCGTACCGCCGATGGCTGCTGCCCGCGTACCGGTCAGAAAATCATCGGCTGACACGGTCCCTCCGAAGGGCATATCCATATGAGTGTGCGCGTCGATGCCCCCGGGTAAAACGAAAAGACCCGACGCATCAACAGCCGTGTGTCCTTTGGGGTCGATACCTGCGCGCACCTCACGTATCGTACTTCCTTCCACGAGTACATCCGCCTTCTCAAGGCGATCAGCGGTGACGACGGTTCCATTCTGAATCAGGGTTCCCATACTTCGCTCCGAAATGTTCGACGCTGGAGTTGCACCGCATAAGTCAATCGATGGCATTAAAAAAAACGTGCGACTGTCAGGTATTGGTACTCATTACCTCTTCCGCTCCCGGCGGGGCCAGCCCCTTGGCGGTACGCTCCTCCCAACTTTCGAACGGCAAGCCATTGTCGACACGCTCCATCGTGATGCAGCTCTCAACCGGACAGACGAGCGAGCAGAGATTGCAGCCTACACAATGGTCTTCATCAACCCGCGGAACGCGTTCGAGAGGCGTAACCGCGCTGGTTCGACCCAGGCCACCTGCATCAAGTTTAGGAATCGGCGTAGTCGAGATCGATCGCGCAGCTTCGGCTTCGACCATCGCCGGCGTACGCGTTGTGTCGGGTTTGGGGGAAGTCCGATCCAAGTGGATACATTGGTGCGCTCCGTCCCAGCATGCGGTGTAGCAGAGCTGGCATCCTATGCATAGGTCTTCGTGGATCCGAGCCACGATCTGATAGTTCAGGTTGAGCTGCTTCCATTCGCGGACATTGGGGAGCGACAACCCGCGAAAATCATCGATCGTGGCGAAGCCCTTCTCCGCCATCCACCCAAGCAGACCGTCCTGCATGTCCTCAACGATGCGATACCCGTAATGCATCGCCGCGGTGCATACCTGGACGGTGCCGCAACCGAGCAGGATGAACTCCGCAGCATCGCGCCAACTCCCAATCCCGCCAATACCAGAGAGCGGAAGAGCGCTCGAAGGGTCAGACTGTATCTGCTGGGCCATGTTGAGCGCAATCGGCTTGACTGCTGGGCCACAGTAGCCGCCGTGCGAACTCCTGCCATCGACGTTCGGACTCGGCTGCAATGTGTCGAGGTCAATACCCGTAATCGAATTGATGGTATTGATGGCCGAGAGTGCGTCGGCACCCCCGCGCTTCGCGGCCCGCGCAGGTATACGGATATCGGAGATATTCGGTGTCATTTTAACAATGACCGGCGTCCGCGCCTTCTCCTTGACCCACGTCGTAATCTGCTCACAATACTCAGGTACCTGGCCTACGGCTGATCCCATGCCACGCTCGCTCATACCATGAGGGCATCCAAAATTGAGTTCAAGCCCGTCCGCACCGGCGTCCTCCGCACGTTGCACCATCTCGTGCCACGTATCGCGTTTGCTCTCGACCATCAGTGAAGCGATGACGACGTGCTTCGGATACCGCCGCTTCACCTCAGCGATCTCCTGCAGGTTGACCTCTGTCGGCCGGTCGGAGATGAGTTCAATGTTATTGAACCCCATCATGCGGCGCCCTTCCCAGTCGATCGATGAGTAGCGCGAACTGACGTTCGTAATCGGCGCGCCAATCGTCTTCCAGACGGCCCCTCCCCAACCCGCATCGAACGCCCGCATAATCTGCTCACCACAGTTTGTCGGCGGAGCTGACGCAAGCCAGAATGGATTGAGGCAAGGGATGCCGCAAAAGGTCGTTTCGAGTGTCGGTCTAGGCTTGGACATGTTTGGCCTCCAGCCACGCGGCAATCCCGATGCCAGCGCGTTTCCCGTCCGCGACGGCGTCTACTACCTCGCGGCCACCATTGGTGCAATCTCCTCCGGCAAAGAACTTTGGGTTGGAGGTCTGGCCCGTAGCGCGGTCGATAAGAATGCGGCCGCGCTCAAGCTGGATCTTCGCACCTCCACTTCCAAGCTCAGAGAGAAAACTCGTGTGCGTGCCCTGCCCGATCGACAGGACAATCAAGTCCGCTTCGAGCAAAAACTCCGAGCCCGATTGCGGGACAATCGACCCATCGTCCGTCAATTCGAGCTTGATCAATTCAAGCCCATCCACGGCCTTGCCGCCCCGGACACCGGTAGGCTGAACATGCCACAGGAACTTCACTCCCTCACTGCGAGCGTGCTCATATTCGAACGTGAAGGCCGACATCTTCTCGGGGCCCCGTCGATACACAATATGCACGTCGGCGGCGCCGAGCCGAACCGACGCAATCGCCGCATCAATGGCGGTGTTCCCCGCCCCCACGACGACTACGCGCGCTGGCACCTTCGTCACCGCGCCGGACTTGTAACCGGCAATTAGATCAAGCGCATTCGTCACTCCGGCCAGCTGTTCCCCGGCAACGCCCAACCGATGAATTGTGCCAAGCCCGACTCCGAGAAAGACAGCATCATGCGTCCGCTCAAGTTCAGTGAGCGCGGCCGCATCGATCATCGTGTCAAAGTGAAACCTGACCCCCAGCTGCGAAAGCATTTCGATCTCACGAAGGCTCTCCACCAGCGGCAGCTTATATTCAGCGATCCCATAGGTATTCAACCCCCCCGGTAACGGACGGGCATCATAAAGTTCAGCGCGAATGCCTCGGCGCCGGAGTTCGGCGGCGCAAGCAAGTGATGAAGGACCGGCGCCAACCAGTGCAACAGAAAGACCGGTTTCAGCACCAGGCTCAAACGGCAGCGGAGCTCCGCTTTCGTGGAGTGAGTCCATCGCGAACCGCTGTAGCCGCGCGATCTCGATCGGCTGCTTGTTGTACCGATGCATCACGCAAGACCCTTCGCATAGCACCTCCACCGGGCAGGCCCGAGCACAGCTTGCGCCCAGAATATTCGCCTCGAGGATAGTGCGCGCAGATCCTGCGAGATTGCCGGTGGCAATTTTCTTGATAAACCGAGGCACATCAATATGCGTAGGACAAGCACTCGTGCAAGGCGCATCGAAGCAGAACAGGCAACGATTTGCCTCGGTCACGGCGGCCTGCCTTTCGAATGGCGGGTGCAGATCGCCAAAACGCTCGACCACCTCCGGCTGCGTCGTAACCTGTTGATGAAAGGGGGTTCGCTCGCTCATCAGGATCCAATTACCTCGCTACATGTGGCTAAACCACGAAGGCCGGTACTCGAGAGAGTACGGGGACACATTCCAGGAAGGTCTTTCCGGCGGCCCAAACTCCTCGAGACTTTAGGCCAATACATCATCGAAGACGACAATAATCCTCCTTGCGCTGCCACTACATTTCCGGGCTTAGAAGTGATTATTATGCACTATCGCAGCAAACCGGCACTCCCGGCGAAAGAAATGTGATTTCGAACACTGAAGCTAACCCTCACGCTTCTGCGCGCTAAGCCAGTTCATAGTCTTCCTCGCAAGCCGGTCGAAGGCCTGCACGGCCAACTCCAAATCGTCGGCCCGCGTGTCCTCAGCCTTATTGTGACTAAGCCCCGCAATCGATTGCGTGAACATCATCACAGTCGGAATTCCGGTCCTCGCCACCTCGGCCGCATCATGCAGAGGCCCGGAGGGCAGCCTGTGAGAGGCATTCGCTGTCTCGCGGACCGCCTCGTCGCAAAACTCAATTAGCCGCGGATCAAATGAGATGGGCTCGATGCTCCAGATCTTCGACCACTCGACGGCACAACCCTCCTCCGAAGCAAAGCGTTCGCTGGCCGCTCGTGCCTCCGTCAGCATAGAGGCGAGCACTCCCGCATCGAGATCACGCATATCAAGCGTCGTTTCGCATCGGCCAACCACAGCCGTCACAATACCTGGGAAGGTCTTCACGCTGCCAATTGTCGCAACGGCATCAGGGTGCTTTCGCGCGATAGGACGGATCTCCAGAGCAAGTTTCGCGGCGGCAGCCAAAGCGTCTCGACGCACGCCCATCGGGGTCGACCCGGAGTGCGCCTCCTGACCGTGAAACGTAATCGCGTGCCGCTCTACACCCTTGGTACCGAGCACCACGCCGAGCGGAAGACCCATGTTTTCGAGAACAGGCCCCTGTTCAATATGCAGCTCCAGATAGGCGGCGGCATTCTTGCGCTCCACGCCGGCGTTGCCAACCTCTTCGATGTCGACGTTGCAACGTCTAAGGGCGTCCTCCAGAGTGACTCCATCGCGATCGGTGCGAATTCGGTCCGCGGCGATTGTGTGAGTACCGGCAAACGCAGAGGATCCAAAGAGGCTCCTGCCGAAGCGTGCGCCCTCCTCGTCCGCCCAATCGACGAGCCGGATCGTAATAGGAGGCCTGCCATGAAAATCCTCGGAGAGACCGCGCAGGGCCTCAAGACCGGCAAGAACGCCGAGGCAACCGTCCAACCAGCCACCGTTCGGAACAGAGTCGAGATGACTGCCAAGCACAAGGGCGCCTTCGGAGTCACCCCGAAGTGTCGTCCATGAGTTCCCTCCAGCATCAAGGTGGTGTTCTACAGGAAGCCCTTTCAGCTTGCTTTGAAACCACTCCCTCGCCTTAAGCCAGGTCGGGCTCCACGCGATGCGTTGCGCGCCATTCGCATCGGCCGTCAGGTCGCGAAGCTCCTGAAGGTCCGAGATTACTCGATGTGAATCAACCGGCATGCCTCTTCTCCTGAAGAAGACAGGTTACTCCATGCGGGATTAATACTGCTCCCGGCGTTGTGTACTGATACGCTTCCTACGACTGACTTAATAGCTTCGAAAATAGGTGTTTCCAGCATGAAAGTGTCAAACTCCGCATTGCGCAAGTTAGTAGCACTTGTTTGCTTCGCTACCGTGTTAGGGACAGACGGGTTAACCACCGGCAGCCACACCGCGATTGCACAGCAGCTGAGCCTGGGCCGCGGCGACTCCACCGTCCTCATCGAGCCCTACGCGCCGAACATCGTGCGTGTGAGCATGAGTCTTCGCCGGGACGATGCTCTGGCGCCGCCAGGCTACGGCATCACTGCAGCACCCTCACCCGCCGGCTGGGTCGCCGATAAAGATAGATCTAGCGACGTGCTTCGGTCGCCACGAATGATAGTTACGGTCTCTCCTGAAGGCAGCAAGTGGGTGCCGACGGGTACGCAGGCCGATATCGCAAAGTTCTTCAACGGCTCAACGCCGGGCATCGGCCTCTCGATCAGGACACCGGAGGGCGCGTCATTGCTGGAGCTGCGTGGATGGCAAATGTCCGTGCCCAACCACAAGGACGGCAACGCGGATATCCTCTACGATCGGCGACCAAGCGATCCGCCCTTCTTTCAGGTAGGCGCAACCTTTGTCTCACCGCCGGACGAGCACTACTACGGCCTCGGACAAAATCAGGAAGGTTATCTTGATCGTCGCGGGCACGTTGTGCGTTGCGCTCACGACTACAACGCTCCCTCAGGCCAGAGCGTCTGCGTCCCCTTCATCGTCACCAACAAAGGCTACGGCCTCGTGTGGGACAATCCCTCAGCCACAACGGTCGCCTTCGGCTTCAACGACTCCACGCGGTGGACCTCCGACGTAGGACAACGTGTCTCGTTTTTCGTCATCGCAGGCAAGACCTACGATGAGATTTACGCGGGATACCGCCTGCTGACAGGTGACACACCGATGCTGCCGAAGTCCGCGTATGGATACATACAGTGCAAGCAGCGTTATACCAACCAGGAAGAGCTTATGGCCGTCGCCAAAGGTTATCGCGACCGGCACTACCCCATCGACGATCTCGTCATCGACTGGTTTCACTACACGAAGATGGGCGAGATGGACATGGACCCTGCGAAGTGGCCGGACCCCACAGCCATGAACAGGCAGCTCCACGCAATGAACTTCCACACCATGATCAGCGTGTGGCCGCGCTTCGTTCCGGAAGACCGCTACTACGCGACACTGCTGAAGAATGGCTGGTTCGAGAAGCTGGCCGACGGCGCTCCAACGAACGGCTTGCCCTACGACCGCGCGGGATCGGACATCGACACAACCAACCCCGATGCGGCAAAGTGGTACTGGAACATCGTCAAGGAAAACTACGTCAGCAAAGGCTTCGATGCCTTCTGGGCCGATGAGACGGAGCCCGATCTGCCGCCGAACGGAAGCTACTTCCATATCGGCCCCGGCACGCAGTTTTTCAACGTCTATCCGCTCTTCCACACTGCAGCATTTTACAACGGCTTTCGCAAAGACCTGAAAACCCGCGCCCTCATTCTCGCTCGCGACTCATACCTCGGGGCCCAGCATAACGGCACCATCTTCTGGTCGTCCGACATCAGCGGCAACTGGGACACGCTGAAGCGCCAGGTCCCCACGGGAATCAACTTTGTCGCGTCGGGCATGCCCTACTGGAGCACCGACATCGGCGGATGGCAGTATCTGCCCAGGGAGCACAAGCCCGACCGCACGCCTCTGCTCGATCCATCCGACGCACGCGAAAACATCGGCCACTACGACGACTATCCCGAGCTGTATGTGCGTTGGTTCGAATACGGCGCGTTTCAACCCACCTTCCGCAGCCATGGCAGCCGTCCACAAAATGAAGTCTGGTCTTACGGCAAACAGGCCGAGCCAATCCTCGCAAAGTATCTGCGTCTCCGCTACCAGCTCATGCCCTATCTCTATTCGCTGGCCCACATGACTCATGAAACCGGAGCACCCTTCATGCGCGGCCTCTTCATGGACTTCGGCGGTGATCCGAAGATATCGAACATTGGCGACGAATACATGTTCGGGCCTTCTCTACTCGTGGCCCCCGTCACCGACCAGGGTCGCACCTTCCGCGAAGTCTATCTTCCGGCGGGTACCGATTGGTACAACTTCTGGACGAACGAGCGCGTACACGGCGGCCAGACAATCACGGTCGATGCGCCCATCGATATCATTCCGCTCTTCGTGCGTGCCGGCTCCATTCTTCCGCTTGGAGAGCCCGTCGAAAGCACAAACGAGACTCAGAAGATCGCCAGCCTGCGAGTCTACCCTGGCGGGGACGCCGACTTTGACCTCTACAACGACGACGGCACGACCTACAACTACGAAAAAGGCCTGTCCGAACTAACTCGCCTCCACTGGTCCGATGCAACGCGAAAGCTTTCACGCTCGGGCGCCACGCTGCAAGTGGTTTCAGAAGACAGTCTGATCGACGTGGTCCGGAGCACGCCATAACACGCTGAGGCTCGCCCTATTCCTTACTCAAGACGCTCACGCCATACGGCTCCAGCTTCACGGAGCCGACCCGCCCCCCACCAAGAACGTCCGTCATCTGTCCAGGTAACTCCACCGTCGCATCGTCCTTCCCAAAGTTGATCAGTATCCAAACCGTCTTCTGATCGCCACCCTGGCCGTTCTTGCTGCGCAGATACACTGCTCACGCCCTTCGGCAGGCTTATGTTCAACGGATGAATGCCACTCGTCTCCACCATCCACTTTGCCGCAGCGTCCATGGTCTTCTCATCAAGCCACGCGCCGATATAGGTGATGCTCCCCTTGCCTACCGACTTCGTGATCGCCGCCGGCTGCCCGTCTAGCCACCCGTTGCTCTTGCCATAACGCATAAGCACTTTGGCCTGTCTGGTCCTTCACGCTCAGTTGTTCGGCCCATATCTTTCCCGAGCCCGAACCCCAATCGCCCGTCACTGGCACGTCCTGATCCAGCGCATAAAACTGCTCCACTCGACCACCAAGCATTCCTGTAAGCGGCCCCGGCTGCCGTTCCGGTTGAAGTCCGTTGTCATCGTTCTTCATCGCGCTGCGCTGTCCAAGCACCAGATGCCCGCCGTTGCGAACATACTCCATCAAGCTATTGGCCTGGGCGTCCGTTAAAACGTTCAGCGCCGGCGCAACCACCAGCTTGTACTGACTCAGTGACGCCGAAGCCGAGACAATGTCCACACTATGCACCAGCGACCGCAGCGGCCCGTAGTAGCTGATCAGCGCCTCCTTCGGATCAAACGCCTGATTGTGTCTCTGCCAGTTGATCGCCCAGCGGCTGTCGTACGAATACAGCAGGGCGACCTCGGAGTGGGGCTGAGTTCCGCTCAATGCCGGGCCGGCCTTCTCGAACTCGCGCCCTAACTGAGCGACCTCATCATACAAAGGAACCGGCGTGCCATCCGCGCCAACCAGTGTCCCGTGGTACTCCTCCTGGCCATTCAGCGCGCTCCGCCACTGCCAGTAAGAGACCGCATCGGCGCCGTGACCAACATCGTGCCACGCCATGGCCCGAACCTCTCCCTTATTCAATGCGTTGTTGTCCTTCGACCAGTTCACAAATCCCGGCTGCGTCTCCATCACCCAGAAGTTCTTGCGCAGAAATCCCCGTGTCAGGTCGTGGGCCGCTCCATTCGATACCGGTCCAGATGGCCCGTCCCGACGTAGTCGTCCCATGCCGCAATGTCCAGGTCCTGGCTGACGGTGTAATGGTCATAGGCGTCAAAGAACCCCATCATGTTCGTCGTAATGAACTGCCTCGGATCGCTGTGTTCCCTGATCTTGTCGAGCTGCACCTTCTGGTAGCTTCGCCACGTGTCACTAACAAACCGCCGCCAGCTCAACAATAGCCCAGGATTCCCGTACGTCCCCTCAATCGGAATCTGGCTCCAGTCGGAGTAGGTCTCGCTCCAGTAGCTTGTCGTCCAACGCGCATTCAGGTTGTCGAGCGTGCCATACCGCGCCTTCAGCCACGCCTGAAACTGCAGCTTCGTCTCCGCGTCATAAGACTCCCGGGCATATTCATTGTCGATCTGCCATCCGATCACATTTGGGTCATGCCCAAAGCGGATCGCCATCTGTTCGGCCATCTTGCCGGCCAGCTCACGATACTTTGCATTCGCCCAGTTGAACTGCTGCCGGTTTCCATGTTCGTCCCGGCGTCCGTCTTCCATGGTGCGCAGCGTCTCTGGATATTTCGAGGTCAACCAAGCGGGTGGCGCGGCACTTGGAGTACCCAGCACTACCGCGATATGGTGCTTCTCAGCCATACGCACCGCGCGTTCGACCCAATCAAGCTCATAGTGCCCTTCACTGGGCTCCATCGTGCTCCACGCAAACTCCGTAATACGCACAAACCGAATTTGCGCCTTCTCCATCAAAGTCAAGTCCGCGTCCCACCGCGACTCCGGCCACTGCTCCGGATACCACGCCGTCCCCAGGTAGAGCGGCACCTTCGAACCTTGTCCCTCCTGCGCCTGAATGGGAGCAGCAGAAAAAATCAACGCAGTAGAGGCAACAAGCAAGAACGTAGCAAAACAAACGATGCTGCGGATCAGTTTCATAAATGTCCTTGTCCGATCGAACGCCTTCCAAATCCTACTCTTACCGGCTAGCCAGAGACCCGAAGACTCGCCTGCCGAAGCATCTCCGCGGCCGACTCCGACGTGATGTCGCGCTGCGGAGATCCCAGCAGTTCGTACCCCACCATAAACTTCCGAATGCTCGCCGACCGCAACAGCGGAGGATAAAAGTGAGCATGAAATTGCCACGCCGGATGCTCCTCGCCATCGCAAGGCGCAGGATGCAGACCCATCGAATAAGGAAAAGGAGTATCGAAGACCTGATCGTACGTCTCAGTGACAGCCTTCAATATCGCCGCGAAATTCATTCGTTCGGTCTCTGTTAACTCCTGAAGCTGAGTCACATGCCGCCGCGGCAACACCATGACCTCAAACGGCCACACCGCCCAGAAAGGAACCACCGCAACAAAGCTTGCATTGCTCGACACCACGCGCTCGCCGAGCGCTTCTTCAATCTTCTGGTACTCACACAACAGAACCGTACGGTTCCGCTCGAAATAATCTCGCTGCCCACCCAGTTCCGACACCACTTCGTTCGGGACCGACCGGCTTGCCCATATCTGCCCATGTGGATGCGGATTACTGGCCCCCATCATCGCCCCGCGGTTCTCAAAGATCTGCACATAGCCAATGTCGTCCCGCGAGCCGAGTTCCACACACTGCTCCGCCCATACATCCACGACCAAGCGAATTTCCGTGAGCGACATCTTCGCCAAAGTCAGATCATGTCGCGGCGAAAAACAAATTACGCGGCACACACCACTCTCCCCCTCCGCCACCAGCAAACCTTTACTGCCCTGGTCGCTCGAAAACCGCGGGCTATCTAGCTTGAGCGCCGCAAAATCGTTCTCAAACACGTAGGTACTCGTGTACTTCTCCGTCCCTCGCGCCACCCGCCCGAAGGTTCCCCGGACACAGATAGCACTGCGGATCGTACTGGACACGCAACCACTGAAGCTTTCGTCTCCGTCTGTCCCTGCCATGGCCGCTGTGTCCGGTGCGGCGACACGAGCACCCACTCCCGCCTCAAGGGATTGAATCGTCGATGAGGGTTCTGCTGCGCCAGCGGATTCACGACGCACCACCCTTCTTCGCCATCGCAAACGCCCCATCCGACGGCGTACAGACAAAGCAGTCCGCATCGATCCCCGTCTTCGTCGCATACTCTCGCCGAAGCGTCGCGACAAACCGGTGCGCCGCCTCCGCACCCACCACATTCACCGTGCAGCCGCCGAACCCGCCCCCGGTAATGCGCGACCCAAAACACTCCGCCTGCTCCATCGCAATCGCAACCAGCAAGTCGACCTCCTCGCAGCTCGCCGCAAAATCGTCTCGAAAGCTTGCGTGCGCCTCAACCATCAGCGCCCCGAACCGCTCCATATCGCCCGCCATCAGGGCCACCCGTGCCTCCATGACACGCGCGTTCTCCGTGATGATATGCCGGCACCGTTTGAAGCTCGCCGCAGACATCATGCCCCTGCAAGCCTCAAGGTCTTCGAGCGTCGCGTCCCGGAGCAACTTCACCCCAGGCCTCTCTCGTCGCAGGACCGCCTGCCCCGCCTCCACCTCGGCGCTTCGATCGCGATACTCACCCGTCGCCACCGCATGTTTCACCATCGAATTGCAGATCACAACGCGCACCTTGTCCGGCAAAGGCAGGAGCTCGTACTCAAGCGACCGGCAATCCAGCAGCATCGCACGGTTCGCCACGCAACCGGTAACGGCAAATTGGTCCATAATGCCGCTCTTTGCACCCACGTACTCGTTCTCGGCACGCCGGCAAAGTGTGGCGACCTTCTCCAGCGGCAACTCCACCGCCGCACGGCCTAATAACGCCATCGCCGTCGCAACTTCAACCGACGCCGACGAACTCAGCCCAGCCCCCAGCGGCACATCTCCGGTCAGGCTCATATTGAAGCCGCTAACGACGATTCCCTCTTTCCTGAGGCTCCACAGCACGCCAGCAGGATAGTCACTCCAACTCGCACTAGGTGCTCGCGCCAGAGAAGCGATCTCGGACCCAGCCTCTTCGTCATAGTTAGCCGAGTAGAAGACCGCGCGTCCGTCCTCCCGCGCACTCACGACAGCCACTGTCTGAAAATCGATGGCCATGGGCATCACAAAGCCGCCCGTATAGTCGGTGTGCTCGCCAATCAGGTTCACGCGCGCCGGAGCAGCAAAAACACGCCCTACTTGCCCAAAACGCTGCCGATGCGCCCGCAGCGCCTGTTCCTTCTCCACCTTCATTTACAGCACCCGCACAGTTGGAATTGCAAGACAGAATCATCCTACAACCCGGGCCCGTTCAACTTTGCTTGTGACCCTTCTTTGCCGGTGCCGGCATAGCGCCCATCCGTCGAATCTCGCTCCCCGCCATCAGAAACGCGCCGACCCCATAGTTATAGCTTGCCGTCGCTTTGAACGGCGCCGGCTCCGCCCCAGTCTGTTGGATGCATCCCAGCCGTCCATCCGCGTAGACGTGGGTCAGCATTCCCGCCCACGCCTTCGCGACTATGGGCCGATAGACCTTCCCATCTAACAAGCCTTGATTGATCCCCCACGCCAGCGCATAGGTAAAGAGTGCCGACCCGGATATCTCAGGCTCGGAGTAGTTGCTCGGATCGAGCATCCCCGCCCGCCAAAGCCCATCGGGCCCTTGTAGCTCGGCCACACGCGCAGCCATCTCTTTCAACTGAGTCACGTACTTCGCCCGCGCAGAATCGTCCTTCGGAAGATATTCGAGCGTCCTCGCCAGCCCGCCCATCACCCATCCATTGCCTCGGGACCAAAACATCTTCTTGCCATTTGCCTCGGTCTTTGTCAGATAGTCGGCGTCCCGCGCATACAGATGCTCCTTCTTGTCATAGAGCAGGTCTGAAGTCTTCGCCCACTCCTCATCAAGATATGTGATGTACCTCCGATCGCCCGTAGCCGCATACATCCTCGACCACACCGGCGGAGCCATAAAAAGAGCATCGCACCACCACCACGAGATCATCTTCCCCGGCCTCTTCGAAACATGGGGCGCAGCCAGCAGCGCGTCCAACTCGGCCCGCGTAGGCGTAATCATCGCGGGTCCTTCTTCAGCAAATAAAGCTCAAGATAAGTCTGCCCCACACTCTGGTCGTCCGCGTCCGGCAGGTGCGACCGAAGCTGCCAGTCATACTTCTTCCCCATCGCCTCCATGGCATCGCGATATTTCGCATCGCCCAACGAATCCGAAGCTGACATAAACCCGCTGTACAGCACACTCCACGTCCATATCCGGTCGAAGTACTCTTGCGACCGCGCCAGCTGCCAGTCCCCCACCTTCTTCATCGCCTTGCCCACAGCGGCCGGATCAAGCGAAGCAGACACGTCCGTTGCAATCGGGCCGCCATCGTCCGGATCGTCCCCAAAGTGCCGCGAGTTGTCCTTCGCGATCCCCGCCAACTGCTGCGGCGTAGCGTGCTCGTAGGACACCTGCTGAGCCGCCGCCATCTGCGGCCGCATTCCATACGAACAAATTCCGGCCACAATGGCGAGCACCCACACCTTCCTTCGAAAAGACATTGTCCTACCTCAATGTCGCGTCCAAAATAGCTGGAGCCAGATGCACCGTACTCTGTGGCATCTGGCTCCCGAAATAGTAAAAGACCACTGGTCAGAAGTTGAGCCGTCCGGAGAACTGGAAGTCGCGGCTGCCGGTATTGCTTGTAGCAGTGCCCACAGTTCCAAAGGCTGGGGTTGTTGACGCTGGCATTGATGCCGCCGAACGTTACCTTGTTGGTTACGTTCTGGCAATCCACCGCGAAGATGAACCTGACCCGCTCCGGCGTAATGTTGAAATTCCTCCGGATACTGGCGTTCATGTTATATACGCTGGGATTCCGCAGTCCGAAGGCCGCAGTGCGTTGCGCATCGCCGAACATAAAATTTCCAGAGTTGCAGAACGCCGTGGTCGCAGTGGCGCATGGCACAGCAGTGCCCGCGGCATTGCCTCCGTCTCCCTGAGTCGCGTTACCGATATAGCCGTTGGCATAAGAAATGCCGCCCGCGGTCGGTACAGCCCCCAGCGTCTTCGCTGTCATGCCTTTGCCCCAGCTTCCGTTCTGCCTTATAGTATTCGCTCTGTAGTTCGGGTTAAGATCCGGCATGCAAGTTCCCGCAGTCGGCTGAAATGTGCTGTTGCACGACGTCGCTGTGACCAGCAACGGCGTACCCGAAATGTACGTAAAGACCGAGGAATAAGTCCACCCGCCAGCCAAAATCCGAACCAGCCGGCTATCGTTGCCGATTCCACCCTTGCCGAACGGTAGATTGTAGACACCATAGATAGCAAGGTTCTGAGGAACGCTATTCACGCTCAACCCGCGATCGATGCGGTTTTCCTTCCAGGCCTGACCGCTGATGAGCCGGTTTGCTGGAATTGCCCAGCCGCTGCGCATCGTACCTGCATCGTCAAGGTTCTTCTCATAGGTGTAGTTCACGTTGAATGTCAACCCATGGGACAGCCGCTGGGCCAATGATAGTTGGAAGGCGTTATAGTTGGCGTTCGCCGACTGACTCCCCCAGGTATCTGTGGTGCCGGAAAACTGCGGCATCCAGGTCAACGCTTGACCAATGGTTGCTTTGCCGGAACCCGCGCTCGTTGCCGCGGCCAGACCAAAGCCGGGATACGGCAGATTGATGGGCGGAAGCCCCGCAGCCGAAGCAGCAGTATTTGCAGCCGCAAGATTTGCGGGTGTGGCCGGCGCTGTCAGCAAGTGTCCCCAACGCATAGTAGATGGGATTGATCTGGCCCGCCTGCAGCCCACGCATATTGCTGGCGCCGGCGATGAAGTGACTCTGCGAGCCAGTATAGTTCGCCATGACCGTTATGTTCTTTGTAATCTCACGCTGGATACCAACGTTCCAAAAGTTAAACTCCGGTGCGCGACCTGAAAAATACGGGTCAGCATAACCAGGCGCTCCGCTCGCAGTGATAAATCCTCCGCTACTGCTGACCGTGTTCCCGACATTGAGCGTCTGGCTGATGGCTCCCGGAGGAACAATCGCGGGAACCGTATAGCCGGGTCCACCGAAGTTTGCGTTTGCAAGACCCAACGCCGTGAAGGCGGAACTCGTATTGAGGTAGAAAGCTGGACCTGCCCCGGTGCCAGCGGCCCCATCAATGTAGGCAGGCGAACTGGTGAAGCCAAGCTGAGAAGGGCCGTTATACGCGCCGCCGGCTCCGCCTGTTCCGCCACCGTGCGAGTACACCATGGCAAAGGCCGCGCGAAAGACAGTCTTGTCATCCGCCGAATAGGCCACGCCCACGCGCGGTCCCCAGTTCTTCATGAAGTTGCTCGCAGGTGTCTTGCAACCACAACTGACGGCCGAGCCGCCATTGCTGCCAGCGAACTCCAATGCCCCCGGATTGCCCGTAACCGGGTTGCTGATCGCTGGATTGAGGAAAGAAAACCGGTTCTGAGACCTCCGTATAAGTCGGGATGTAATCCCACCGCAGTCCCAGATTCACCGTCAACTTGGAGTTAATCTTGTAATCGTCCTCAAAGTAGGGCGCTATAGGGCGATACCTTCCGCCAAGTACAGAGAACGGTTGCAATGTAATGCCCGTGCTGCCAACCGCGCCAAGCAGATAACTGGCATAGGCATAGCCCGTGCTGCCCACATAGGCCGAACCGTTCTCTTGCGCTGTTTCGTTTACACCCCAATTCAACGTCAGAGAAGAGGTGGGCTCATCGTAGGCAGACGCATTCTCTTGCAGCCACTGGACCTGGATGCCAAACGTCATGGCATGCTTGCCCTTGATCCATAGCAAGTTGTCGACCGCGGTGAACGCCTCGCTCACCGTAGTGGCAGTAACACCCGAGCCACCCTCTCCCCATTCTTGTTGCGCGTTACTGCCGCCAAAAATCTGGGTCGGGAACTCCGTAACAGCCTGTCCGTTCGATGGAACACCGGTGAAGGTGATACCCTGCAGCGACGCCGCATATTGAGTATTTTCAGTAATGTTCTGGATAGGTGGCCCACCAAAATTGCTGAAGCCAAATTTGAACTGATTCACGAGATTCGACTTGATCGTGTACGAGTCGGACATGTCGGCCCAGTGTCCGGCAACCGTCGAGGCAGTAGTCCCCAGGTAAGGCAGAGGGAGGATATTGGCTGTCCCGGTATACGGCACAGCATGGCGGTTTCCGCCTGTCAGTGTGAAGGACAAGGTCTGCTTCGGCGAGATCGTGTAGTCGATGCGCCCCGAGTAAAGCCAATTGTCATAGCCGCTGGGAATTCCACCGAAATAATTGTTTTGGATACCAGCGCTGGTTGGCGTCGGCAGGTAGGACTGCATCTTCTGGGAAATCGGGGAGATTTCGCTTGATGGGATCACATTCGTTGTCGGCAAACCATTCTTCATCCCCATAAACGGCTTGCGGGTGCAGGAATTGCCCACGCAGGCTTGTGTGGTCGGGTCATAGATCAGAAAGCCCGGACCACCGTTTGCCGTCAGCAACTCAGTGAAGTCGCCCCCCTGCATCAGTGTGGTTGGAATGGTCTGTGTCGCATAGGTGGGAGCGGACCTGGTGTGGGTCTTGTCATAGGCCACAAAAAAGAAGAGCTTGTTGTGGCCGTTGAACAAATGCGGAATAATGACCGGACCACCTACAGCGGCCGTGAACTCATTCTGGTGATCGACCGGCTTGCCAACCGGCACAGTTGTAACAACACCATTGACAATTGCTTTTTGGGTCGCATTGATTGCCGTGAATCCCCACGTATCGAAGATGGTATTGCGTACGAAGTCAGCAACAGTGCCGTGGTATTGGTTCGTGCCGCTCTTCATCGTGTAGTTCACTGAACCAGCGCCCTGATACTCCACAGATTGACCACTGGTAAGCGCCCCAACCTGGCCAATGCCCTCGAAGGGAACGAGGTTGAAGATTGGGCGGTTATCACCGATCTGACTAATGGTCGTTAGTGGAATACCGTCGAGATAGACCTCCTGCACGCGGTTTGCCGTGCCGGAGAATAGAGACGACCTGCTGCCAGGCTGAGCACCCGGCAATAGGTTCGAGAAAGAGGTAATGTCGCGCTGCTGATTGCCGGCCACCATAAGCGGAAGACTGGCGAATTCGTCGCTCGATATAGTGTCGCCCAGGGTCGCGTTCGCGGTATCCAGCGAAGGTGGCGCGTCGGTGACCGTCACCATGTCGTTCTGACTGCCCACCTTCAAAACGGGATTCAGACCGAAGATCTGGTTTTGATCGATCACAATGTTTTCCTGCGTGTATTTCGCAAATCCTTGGGCCGCTACCACGACAGAGTAGGTGCCTACAATGATCGGGCTGATTTGATAAACGCCGGCCGACGAAGTAACGCGCGAGGTTTCAACGCCAGTCGAGGCATTGCGAGCAGTCACCGTGGCATTCCCGACAACAGCACCGCTCGCGTCCTTCACTGTTCCGGTGATCGCGCCGTCGCCTGCGGTCTGTGCAACTGCAGACGTGGCCGGCAAAGCAAAGCTGACGGCTAGAACGAACATGACCCCTGCTCTGGTCATTTGCCGCAGATTCCCGCACCACGTGGATAACGTCTTGCAAAACAGATTATTCATTCGCATCGCTGTTCTCCTAAAATCCCTCAGTCTTCGGCGCATTCCAGCATTCAGTCGAAATGGTTCGACCAGATTGATCGACTTAATAGCACGCACCGGAATCTACGGGACTGCAGAAACGAATGTCAATAGAAAAATTGTTCCCTAAACAGAGAGCGCTCGATCTCGCACCCCACCGCTCTCTGCTTTCACCGCCCTTCTGCCCAGTTCTTCATCAATTTGCATCGTTGTGGAAGGCTTGCTTTGTTGTGGAAGACGCAAGATTTCGCCAACTGTCTGGAATCCCCGCGGGAATTCACCGGAAGATCGCTCCAGGGCGAGCGATTCCGCAGGCCAGCTCAGATGGCTGCCTCAAAGCCAGCGTCTCGACCGCCTTTGGAGGTACCTATTCCTCGCGCAGGACCTCAAGCGGCTTCCGCCCCAGGATCCGGTGACTCGCCATCCAGCCTGTCGCCACCGTCAAAGCGGCCGTCCCCACCAGTGCCGCCACCGTCCATCCCCACAGAAAGTGATATGCCACCGTCATCCGTGTCAGCAGCACCCGTGCGATGATGTTCGCGAACAAGATACCCACCACTCCCGAAACCAGCCCTAATACCGCAAATTCAATGGAGAATACCGTAGCGATACGACGCCGCGTAGCTCCCAGCGTCTTCAGCACGACCACCTCCCGTATTCGCCGATACCGGGTCCCAGCGATCGAACTCGCAAGAATAATCACGCCGGCAAAGATCGAAAACGCCGCCAGAAACTGGATCACGTACGTAATCTGGATCACCACGGCCCGCACCGTCTCCAACGCCTGCGCCACGTTGATGACCGTCACAGTGGGATAACCCTTATACAACGCCCGCTGCAGCTCGCCCACGTGCTCCGGATCCACATGCACGCCTCCATACCAGACCACCGGCAGACCCGCGAGAGCGGCCTTCGGCAAAAAAAACTCCGCTCGCGAAAAAGCATGCTGCCCGTCCCCCTTCGTAAGGGCCACCACCGTCGCAACGATCTGCGTGTCCTGCGCCGCAAATGTAATATGCGAGCCAACGTGGACCCCAAGCCGCTCGCCGACCGCTGCTCTATGGCAACAACGGCCTTCTTCTCGTCCGCCGCCCACCACTTCCCTTCCACGACCTTCGTCCCCGGAGGCGCACTATCCATCCATGTCAGATTGATCGACCGCAGCATCCTCTTCGGAAAATTCTTCAGCTTCGCTTGCTCCGCCGGTACTCCGTCGATATCGACGACGCGCGACGAAACCACCGGCAGCAACTCCGCCTCGGCAGTAACGCTAGGCTGCGTCTTCAGCAGCGTTCGTATCCCACCAACCTCGCTGTTCGTAATATCAATCAAAAAAACATTTGGCAGGTTCGGCGCGGACGAGATATGCAGCTCCGACACGACGGCCTTTTGCACCAGATAGACCGTCATGATCTGCATCACGCCCATCCCCAGCGCTGCCAACAGCGCAGCTGAAGGGTTCCCCGGACGATACAAATTCGCCAGCCCATGCCTCACCGAAGACGGCAGATGCAGCCGCGTCTTCGACAAAAAGAACCGCAGCCCCGCCAGAACCGCAGCCGAAGCAAGCAGTAACACCCCGAGCACGAGTACCAATCCCACCGAAAAAACCTGACCCACAACCACCGAGTCGCTCAACGTAGTCGCTATCGCAGCCAACCCTGCAAGGATCAGCACCGCTGCTCCGATCTGCGCAACGTTCTTCGTAATCTTGCGCCAGATCCCCGCGACAAACGGATCGTCGTTATCATCCACTGCCCTGCGCAGAATCAGAATCGGCCGCACTCCGCGAATGTCCAGCAGCGGCGGAAGCGTAAACAAAAGTGTTGTAAGGATCCCTACGGCAAGTCCCGTGAGCACGGTGCTGAGCTGCACATGGAGTTCCGTATCCACATGAATCAGCTTCGCCAGAAAATAAGGAAAGCTCAGCTGCACCCCGACCCCAAGCGCAACTCCGAGCACACCTCCGGCCGCCCCCAGCAAAAGCGTCTGCAGCAGATAGATCTTGATGATCTGCCCCGACCGCGCCCCCAGCGACTTCATAATCGCGATCGTATCCAGCCGCTGCTGCAGATGCGCCCGCATCGCCATCGCCACGCCGATCGCGCCCAGCACCAGCGCCACCAGGCTCATCAGCGACAGCAGGCTGGTCGCGCGGTCCAGCCCCTGCGTCAGCGCCGGGTTCGTCTCACGATAGTCAATAATTTGTGCCTCGGGCAGGAGCTTTTCCAGCTGCGTCTTCAAGTCAGCCACTGCCTTGTCGGAGATCGGCGCGCCACCCTTCGGCTTCGGCACCTTGAACAGATACCGCTGCCCTGCGTGACTTCCCGGCGCCAGCAACCCACTCGCATCCAGCCCTTCGCGCGAGATCAGCACCCGCGGCCCCGCTGCAAAGCTTCCCGACAGCCGGTCCGGTTCATTCGACCACCACCGAAGCGATCCGAAACAGCTTCGTTCCAACCTTCAGCTGATCGCCGACCTTCAGATTCAGTCGAACCAGAAGATCGTCAGCAACCGCGACCGTGTCAGGCGTCAGCACAGACTTCAGCGGCCCAGCCGGGGCCAACTCCACATCGCCATAAAACGGATACATCGCCGGATCGACCGCCTTCAGCGAAACCAGCAGCGGATCGAGCGTCTTCGCGGCCGAAGCCATCGACAGCAACTCCGTCACCGGAGTGATCTCCACACCGCTCGCCGCAATCTCGTCCAGCCCACTCTGCTGCTCCGGTGTCGGCTGCTGGAACATCCGCGCCGAAAGCGTCCGCGGCCATAATGCTGCGTGCCTTGTCCAGCAAGGTACTCCGGAACGAAGAAGAAAACCCTCGCACGCCTGTCAGCGCCGCCACGCCGATCGCGACGGACAGAATCACAAAGAAAAACTTCCCGCGCGACGAGTGCATCTCACGCGCGGCGATCTTCGCAGCAGATCGGTAGCTGAGCGCTGCCATCAGCCCTCCGCCAACGCAGCTTCGCGAGGCGCCGCGGCCGGGTTCGGATTGATCTCGTCCGCGATAATCAACCCGTCGCGCAGCACAATGCGCCGATCAGCATAGCTCGCCAGAACTGAATCATGCGTCACCAGCACCAGCGTCGTGCCCTCCGTCCGATTCAGGTTCAGCAAAAGCTCCAGCACATGCGCCCCGTTGGTCGTATCAAGGTTCCCCGTAGGTTCATCAGCCAGCACGATAGGGGGCCGCAAAATAAACGCCCTGGCCAACGCCACCCGCTGCTGTTCGCCGCCAGAGAGCTGCACTGGATAGTGGTCCATCCGGTCACCCAGACCAACGCTCCGCAACAACTCGCGTGCTCGCACCAACCCACTCTCTCTCGAATCGTCATTCAACTCATATGGCAACAGGACGTTCTCGAGTGCCGTCAGCGTAGGTATCAATTGATACGACTGAAAGACAAACCCGATCGTCTTGCCTCGCACCTGCGCCAGCTTGTCCTCGGGCAGATAGCTGATCGCCGTGCCGTTCAAATGGACGTTCCCGGCACTAGGAGTATCGAGCCCCGCCAGCAAACCCAGCAGCGTCGACTTGCCGCTCCCGCTCGATCCCATCACCGCGGCAAACTGCCCCTGCGGCACGGTAAAATCCAGCCCCTTCAAAATGTCCACGGTTCGGCTGCCATTACGAATGGACTTACGAAGTCCTTCAACGGAAATCATCGGAGTCGGTTGGCTCAACTGGGTCGTTCCCCTTCCCACCTGCTGTTAGATACGCTCTTGACTGCGCTTTGGTTCTCTTCTCGCCGGCCTTGCCGCTCAGTCAGATATGGCCTGGTTCCCTGATGGATTTGGTACCGTGTAGACATGCGGAGAACTGCATCCACAGCTATTCTAGCGGCCCTGACGCTTTTCCTTCTCAGCTGTCATGCCGATAACACAGCAAAGCAGGAGAAAAATTCGGATCCTGCCAATTCGGCTCCGTCGGCCGAATTTCCGGCTGAGACTCAATCTGCGACTCCGCCTCCCCCGACGGTCAACGACAAGCGCCCCCTCATCATCTGCTTCGGCGACAGCCTAACCGCCGGCTACGGCACCGAACTCGGCAGAAGCTACCCCGACTACCTGCAGGCCGACCTCGACGCCATGGGCTATCACTATCGTGTCGTCAACGAGGGCATCAGCGGCAACACCACCAAAGACGGCGTCGAACGCGTCGACGGCATCGTAGCCATGAAGCCAGCCCTCGTCGTCGTCGAGTTCGGCGGAAACGACGGTCTCCGCGGCCTCCGCATCGAAGACTCGCGCGCAAATCTGGACAAGATCGTCAGCACCCTTAAAGCCAGCGGTACAAAGATCGTCCTGGCAGGTATCACCCTCCCGCCCGACTACGGCCCCGACTACATCAAGCAGTTCAACGAGACCTACGCCCTGCTCGCAAAGAAATACAACGTCCCGCTGCTGCCCTTCCTCCTGAAAAGCGTCTTTGGCGTCCAAGGCATGATGCAACGCGACAACACTCACGCCACCGCCGAAGGCAACAAGGTCGTCGCAAACAACGTCCTACCCCTTGTCGTCCCCCTGATAAGGAAATAGCGTCTTCCCCAAGAAATCTCCTATTTCCAGTTGCCGTTCCGGTTGCATTTTGGTTGTCATCCCGAAGAGCCTGCCCTGAGCGAAGTTGAATGGGGATCTGCTTTTTCCTCTTACACTTGCCGCCCACTACGAAATTCTTTTGCTTATTTCTGCCCATAAATCGCGTGTCAAGCCCAAATTCCACCTAACACCCATCAAATCAGCAACATCCGCGTGGCATTTTAGTTACGCTCTACCCGATATACTGGATGTATAGATCAAAAACCAGCGAACCCCTAGGTATTCGGGGGCTAACTCGTTTAGATGGACGAATTTATCCGTATCCCCTTTGTTATGACGATTTTGCAGTCTTCTGTTTGCCGTAAACCAATGAATACAAAGCATCTACGTGAGGACATTAGGGGGGTACCCCCGGCCAACACAAACCAAACAGAGACGATTAAAGCGAAAGGGACGTAGTTGAACCGGGAAAAGGAGGGGATGGTGCGCCCGGAAGGAGTCGAACCTCCGACCTACTGGTTCGTAGCCAGTTGCTCTATCCAGCTGAGCTACGGGCGCACATTGCAGGGGGATGCAACTTGTTTAAAGATAACGGAATTTACCGCTTAGAGCAAACCACCTGCATGGTGATTCAACGCGGGTTTCGGAGAGGACATGGTGCGCCCTGGGCAACGAATTTCAGGACCTGGATTCGCAATATTGTTTCTTCCGATTGCGTTATAGCTCGATTCTGAGTCGTCGCTTGCATATTTTTCGTTTTTCTAGGACATCATGTGGCGCTTACGAACAACCCTGGATTGGGATTCAAACCCCCTTCGGGCCCACCAGAAATTTCCTTCACACAGCGCCCCCGGTCTATTCTCATTTTTAGTTCCCTACTATGGAGGAGCACGGTGGATGACGCGACGGAAGTTAGGGCTGGTAGATTGAGAAATTTTCGACGCTCCTACATGTGCCACCGTTATGCGATCCTGTTCTACTCTCTTCTGTTTATCTTGGTGGCAGTTCCTGTCCTAAACATGTTCAAATCCGGAGCAGTTCTGATTGAATCTCTGCTTGCCGCCAACCTGTTAGCCGCGATAATGCCAGTCAATCTAGGTAAAAATCGCAACATCCTGCTCCCGGTCATGATTGTTGTGTGGTTGGCGCGCCCCTTGGCACTCTGGCTTGATCATCACACGCTCTCCGTAATTACATTCGGAATATGGACATTGATTGGTCTTACAGCTGCCGCAGCCGCTTTGCGCTATGCATTCCGCGCCACAACTATCAATGCCGAACATGTCTACGCGGCACTCAGCGCTTACCTTCTCGCAGGGCTCTACTTCGGTCTTTTCTATTGGGTCCTCGAACAGCTCAGATCAGGCGCGTTCACCATATCAGGAAATTTTTCCCGAATGACCGCAATCTACTTCAGCTTCGTGACACTTGCGACACTGGGCTATGGCGACATCGCGCCTCGCACAGACGTGGCGCGAAGCGTGGCCATTTTGGAAGGTGTCGGCGGACAACTCTTTCTGGCCGTGCTGGTCGCGCGATTGGTTAGCCTGTATTCGATGAATGCAAAAAAAGGGCCGTGACAAACCGACGCGGAACCGCCTGTTTTTATTCCATTCACATGGAGCCGGATACGTCGGCGTTCCATCCGTCTTCGAGGTGTCCACATGATGCGATGCGATCGGGTGCCGCAACGTCACTCCCTCGCTGATGGGAACGATTCGGTGATGTGGTATGGTGCGCCCGGAGAGATTCGAACTCCCGACCCTTTGGTTCGAAGCCAAATGCTCTATCCAGCTGAGCTACGGGCGCAGAAAACAGTGAACACAGACAATAAAACTAGCGAATAATTCGCCCTCCCGCAACTACGTCGCTGTCACAGGCTCCGGCGGTGGTGGCGTAACAAACATCGGCAGCCTTTCAACGATGTCGAGGCCCGCCCGGCGCAGCAGCTGATGGATCACTGGCTCCGTCAACCGGGTGGCGTCATACTCGACCCGCACAGTCTTCTTCGTTTCGTCGAGGTCGCATGCGGCGGACGCCATAGACCTCCCGTATCTTCGCCATCGCAAGAGTGGCTGATTCGGTCGGCGAAACGCCGTAGCGGTAAAGAACGTCAAGCTGTGTCATAACTTCGATGATAGCAGTGAAAACAAAAGAGAGAAGCGAGGAGCGGGAGCAGATTACAGCTTTGCGAGATAGCCGGTGATCTCAGGACTCGTCCAGTTCTGCGCCCCAATGAACTTTCTCCGTAAGACACCCCGCTTGTCGATGATGTAGGTTTCGGGTATCTGCACCGTCCCATAGAGAGCATTGACTTGCTGGTCTGCGTCCCGAACGGTTAGCACATCGACATGATGCTCAACCAGAAACCGTCGGTAGATATCGGGGTCCTGGTCCATGCTGACCGCCACGACCGCAAGCTCAGGCATCTGCCTCTGGAGTGCCAGCAAACTGGGCAGCTCTTCAATGCAGGGAGCGCAGAACGTCGCCCAGAGATTGAGCACAACCACCTTACCGCGAAGCTTGCTCAGGTCTACCGTCCTGCTGCCATCACCAAGCACAAACTGCGGCGCAGGCTTGTCGATATTTCCCGGATGACTTCCACGGTCGCATCCAGTTGCCAACAGCATTCCCAACACCAGACTTACCCAGACTCGACGCACAATACGCTCCACTTCCTATAATACGAAGTTGTGACCGATACTGACCGCGAGACAGACCCGAATTCGCCCGGACAACCCGACCTGGAGCTGTCGGTAATCATTCCAGCCCGCAACGAAGAGCGCTCATTACCCGCCTGCGTTGCCTCCCTGTTGACCCAGTCCGAACCAGGCTTCGCCCTCGGCCAGCGATGGGAGCTCATAATCGTCAACGACGACTCGACCGACCGGACTCGCGAAATCGCCGCTGAAGCAGCAGCCAGCCACGACGGAGTCGTCCTCCTCGACGCTCCGCCGCTCGACCTGAGCGACCGAGGCGGCTTCACCGGCAAGAGCAACGCATGCTGGGCCGGCGCACAGGCGGCGCGCGGAAAACATCTCCTCTTCACCGACGCAGACACGGTCCACGAAGCAAACGACCTCTCCCGCTCTCTCCGAGAAGCAGAGAGACACAACGCAGTGTTGCTCTCCTACTCTCCACGGCAGATCGTCACCGGATTCTGGCAACACGCCGTCATGCCGCTGGTCTTCTCCGAACTAGCGTCCGTTTACCCATCGAAGGAAGTGAACGACCCAGCGCGCAGTCTGGCCGCTGCGAACGGCCAGTTCATCCTGGTAGAACGCGACGCCTACTTTTCAGTCGGCGGCCATCGTGCAGTTGGCAAAAATATTCTCGAGGACGTGGCGCTTGCCCGCAACATCAAACGAGGCCCTCGCATCATTCGTTTTCGCTACGCTCCTGAAGCGCTTTCCACCCATATGTACCGAACGCCCTCGGAGATGATCGAGGGTTCGACCAAAAACCTCGCTCTTCTCTTCCCTAAACCCATCACTCTCGCCCTCTGGCGCATCCTGGATGTCCTGCTCTTCTTCGGACTGCCGGCAGTTGCATTGGGCATCTATTGGCTATTGCCATGGCAGCGCAGCGTTATTCTTCTGCTGTGGGTACGAACGCTGTGGCGGTTCTATTCGCGTGTCGCTCGCTCAAACTTTCCGGCGTTTGACGTGGCCATCTCCATCTTCGGTGTTCCTCTTTTCGTCTATCTGCTCGTTCGCAGCGTGATTCAACACCGCATCAAGAAGAACGTCTCATGGAAGGGACGCAGCTACGATACTCCTTGACTCAACGGTTGTTGCATCCGCAGCAGCTCTAATGACATCTGATAACAGGGACATACATGATCTTTCTCACACGCAAGGCGGAGTTTTCTTCGGCGCATTTTTACTGGAACGACGCGTGGTCGCCGGAGGAGAATCTGCGCGTTTTTGGTAAATGCGCAAATCGCAACGGCCACGGTCACAACTACACACTCGAAGTTACAGTGACGGGTGTCGTCGATCCCATCTCTGGGTTCGTCGTCGACCTAAAAGAGCTGAAAGATGTCCTTGAGCGCGAGGTCGTCGGCGTCTATGACCACCGGCATCTGAACCTGGAGGTCCCCGAGTTCAAGTCCACTACACCCACGACAGAGAACATCGCGATTGCAATCTGGCGACGGCTCGACGGCAAGATTCCGCATGCAAAGCTGCATCGCGTTCGCGTCTACGAGATGCCTGATCTCTTCGCGGACTATTATGGTGAGCGATGAAAGCGCACCTAAGCCGCCGCTACCACTTCAGTGCCTCGCATCGGCTGCATACAGAGGCTTATGACTCAGCGAAGAACCAGGCCGTCTTCGGAAAGTGCAACAACCCTCATGGTCACGGCCATAACTACACAGTTCAGGTGACCTTGAGCGGACAGCTCGATCCCGCAACCGGGATGGTCTGCAATCTCGCGGAGCTGGATGCTTTTGCGCAAACAAATCTCATTGATCGGTTTGATCACACCAATTTGAATACGTTGGATTGCTTTGGGAACAAGGTCTCGACGACGGAGAATCTAAGTATCGAGATATACCGGATATTCCAAGGCTTTTCCGGTGCTCATCTCGAGCGGATCCATATCGAGGAGACCAGCAATAACTCATTTGACTACGCCGGCGAAGCAACAGTAGTGCCGGGGACGATCTAAGAAAGGCCCTTCCTTATGCCAAGTACGTCGGTTGCCATTGAAACACCCTTGCTGGACAGCGTTTCAACACAGGACCTCTATCGCGAACTGCTGATACGCATCGGCGAAGACCCAACTCGCGACGGACTGGTGAAGACACCGGAACGCATGGAGAAGTCCATGGAGTTCCTTACGCGCGGGTACTCGATGAATGTCACCGATGTCCTTCACGAGGCGCTGTTCGACGTCGACTATGACGAGATGGTGATCGTGAAGGACATCGAGTTTTTTTCGATGTGCGAGCATCATCTGCTGCCCTTCTTCGGCAAGGCCCATATCGCTTATGTCCCTAATGGGAAGGTCATCGGTTTGAGCAAGATTCCGCGGGTCGTGGACGTTTTTGCGCGACGGCTGCAGGTGCAGGAGCGCCTGACGCGGCAGATTGGCGATGCCATCACCGATGCCATTCAGCCTCAGGGGGTGGCGGTGATTCTTGAGGCGCAGCATCTTTGCATGATGATGCGCGGTGTGGAGAAACAACACTCGTCCACGGTCACATCGGCGATGCTTGGCGTGTTCAAGACCCAGTTGCAGACACGGAATGAGTTCCTTTCTCTCGTTCGACATCAGGGCAGCTCCCTTTAGCTACTAAACTAGTAGCTGCATGAATGGACTTCTCGTACTCGACAAACCCTCCGGCGTTACCTCGCACGACGTCGTTGCTGTGGTTCGGCGTGCTACTGGCGAAAAATCCATTGGGCACCTGGGTACCCTGGATCCGATGGCCACCGGGGTCCTACCGCTGCTGCTGGGCAAGTACACGCGGCTGGCCCAGTTCTTCGGGCAGGCGGACAAGCACTATACCGGCCACATCCATTTTGGCTTCGCGACCGACAGTTTCGACGCTGACGGCGTCGCTGTGACGGAGGCGAGACCACTCACTCAGTCATTTGCAGTGCTGCGGGCGCTGGCCAGGAGGTTCCACGGCGAGATGGACCAGCTTCCGCCGATCTTTTCCGCGAAGAAGATCAACGGAGTTGCGGCGCATAAACTGGCACGTGCCGGGGCAGAGGTTGCGGTGAAACCGGCGCGGATTACAATCCACAGCTTTGAGCTGACCTCGCTCGAGGGTGACAGTGCGGCCTTCACGATGTCTGTCTCCGCGGGTGGTTATGTGCGGTCAGTGGCCCACGAGTTGGGGCAACTGGCGGGCTGTGGGGCCCATCTCTCGAGTCTGCGGCGCACACAGGCTGGGGCCTTTGCGCTTGACCAGGCAATCACTATCGACCAACTCAAGAGCGCCTCCGTCGCCGAGTTAGAGGCATTGTTGCCGCATCCCCGAACGCTGCTGCCCGAGATGCCCTCCGTCACAGTGGACGATCAACTGGCCGGGCGTCTACGGAACGGGATGCAGGTGAACCTGCCCGATTTCTCGCAGGCCCCTCTCATCAAAGTGTTCACTGCCCCGACCGAACTGCTGGCGATAGGCCGCCGCGTCGCTGGGACGTTGATGCAACCGATCGTCGTGCTTGGTTAGATTTGCTTCCCGAGGGGTACCCCCCTCCCCCCGCCAAAGGCAAGATGATTTAGATTCATGGGTTTACAGCATGCCATCGTCTGCAAAATCGTCATATCAAAAGAGTTCCGGCTAAAATCGTCTTTCTAAACGAGTTAGCCCCCGAAGGAGTTCGAGGTTAGCTTGTTTTTTGATCTATATATTTAGTATAGCGGTTTGAGCCTAACTAACATGCCACTTGGATGTGTTAATACTTTAGCGAGGAGCAGGTCTGCATTGATGCTGTTTCCGCTTATGCGCTGGCCCGATGGAGTGCGATGTGGGTTCTGTGAAGCTGACAAACCCTATTACCTCGCCGCCCAGAAGCGGTTCAAATGCCGCAAGTGCCGCCGCCAATTCTCCGTCAAGGTGAACTCAATCTTTGAGGATTCACCGATCTCCCTGACCAAGTGGCTCCCCGCTCTGTGGCTCTTGGTGAACTGCAAGAACGGCATCTCCAGCTACGAACTCGCCCGCGATCTCGGCATCACTCAGAAGAGTGCATGGTTCGTCCTGCAACGTCTGCGGCTGGCTCTGAAGGCCAAAGACTTTGGTTCCAAGCTGGGAAGCGATGAAGGCGGTGGAGTAGAGGTAGATGAGACTTTCGTAGGCGGCAAACTCAAGAACATGCACCGGGGCCGTGCGAAGAAACTTCCAGATGGCGCGGACAGATGACAAAGAGAACGAGTATTACACCCGCCACGCGAACAAGACTGCTGTGTTCGGCATCCTTGATCGCGAGTCACGGCAGGTTAGGGCGAAGGTCGTAAAGAACGTCAAGCGTGAGACCTTGCAGAACGAGATTCTGAAGAACATTCTATCACGGCTCTGTGGTCTACAGCGATCAGGCAGTCGCGTACGACAAGCTGAAAGAGAACTACATCCACGAGACCGTGAACCATGTAGACGCATACGTTCGTGGCAATGTCCACACCAATGGGCTGGAAAACTTTTGGAGCCTGATGAAACGAAATCTCGCAGGAACATACGTTTGCGTAGAGCCCTTCCACTTAGACCGCTATCTGGATGAGCAGATGTTTCGTTTCAATAACCGCGCCACAAAGGACAATCCGCTCGATGACGCAGACCGCTTCCTACTCGCGCTGTCTCAGGTCGCAAACCGCCGTCTGACCTATGCCGAACTCACTGGCAAGGTGTCTACGACGCAAGCCTAATCCTTTTCGCGGGATTCGCGGGCCCAAGCGGAAGTCTTAGGCTTTGGGCCTTTGCGCTGGGAGGATTTATAGCCTTCTCATCCTTTGTGGTTGGCTGGAAATGAGTTAGGGCGTTTGGGGGCTTGACATGCGTTTTTTGGGCTGAAAACGCAAAAAAAAATGTGGCGGCGGTAAATCGAGAGGAAAAGCAGGTTCCTGCGGGATGACAACCAAAGCTGCCCCCGCTTTTTTGCATTTCTAGTTGTCGTCCCAAAAGCTGACCCACTGCGTGAATGAGAGAAAGAAAGGCGAGAGCGTCGAACATCGGCCCAATTGATTGACGACCAATTTAGTCCGCAATACACTAAATGGTGGGTACGAGGCAAGAATTCCGGCTCGTCAAGATCGTTTTGGTGGTCGTCCCGTGGCCGCTCTCACGAGCTTCCCCAGAGAAGAGAAAGACGTTATGTTGCAGGCATTTATCATCACGCTCCGCGAAGGGGTGGAAGCGTCGCTGATCGTCGGGATCGTCTTTGCGTACCTGAGCAAGATCGGCCGGCTGGAGCTGAAGCGGACGGTGTTCTGGGCGCTGGGATCGGCGGTCGTCGGCAGTATCGGCGTGGCGGTCGCGGTGGCCCATACCGCGTACAACTCGGACATCGTCGAGGGGTGGGTGATGCTGGCGGCGGCGGTGTTCGTGATCAGCATGATCTGGTTTATGCACAAGACGGCGCGGACGATGAAGGGGTCGATCGAAGAGAAGATCTCGCAGTACACGGGTGCGGCTGGGGTTTCGAAGCTCGGACTCTTCTTTTTTGTGTTTCTACTGGTGCTGCGCGAGGGCGTGGAGACGGTCTTGATCCTGTCAGCCGTCACGCTGAACTCGACCGAGCTGCTTAGCTTTACCGGGACGCTTCTTGGCATCGCGGTCGCGGTCGTATTCGGCGTGCTCTTTATTCGCGGCAGCGTGAAGATCAACCTGCAGCGGTTCTTTCGGGTTACAACGGTCATTCTTTATTTTGTCGCGTTCCAGTTGATCGTCAGCGGGCTGCATGAGCTGAGTGAAAATGGCGTTCTGCCGTCCAGCACCGCCGAGATGCGCTTGATTGGGCCGATCGTCCGCAATGATCTTTTCTTTTTTGTGACGATGCTCGCGCTGGCTGGACTGATGATGTTGATGGAGTACAAGCGGCGTGCTCCTGCTGTTCTGGGTGCTACTGCCAGCGCTGCGGACAAGCGCCGCGCGGAGTGGGGACAGCGACGCGAGAAGATGTGGATGACCGCCGTGGTCGCCACGAGCTTTGTTTTTATCTTTCTTTCGACGGCCGAGTTTATTTATGCCAAGAGCTCGACTGCGCTGTCGCCTACTTCCGCAGTGACCCTGGTTGGATCGCAGGTGACGCTGCCTACCGCTGACGTGAACGACGACAAGCTGCACCGGTATGGTGTGCACGTCGACGATGGCAAAGGCGGCAACGTCGAGATTCGTTTTCTGCTCTTCAAGAAGCCGGACGGCAATATCGTTACGGTCGCGGACGCCTGCCAGATCTGCGGGCCGGTGGGTTTTTATATTGGAGACCAAGGGATTACGTGCAAGATGTGCGCCTCGCCGCTGAATGCAGGTTCGATGGGGCAAAAGGGCGGGTGCAACCCGATTCCGCTGAGATCTACCGTGGGGGGTGGCCAGGTGGTGATTCAGGCGGCGGACCTGCGTGAGTTAGCACCGGTCTTTGAGCGGTGAGGGAACGGTGAGGGCACGCTAATGTTTTTTCGCCTGCTCATGGAGAGCTTTCGCAGACAGCGCCGCCGCAAGATGCTGGCGGGGATCGCGATTCTGTTGGGCACGACAGCCGTGACGGCGATGCTTGCGCTGGCGACGACGATCGGGGACCGCATTCATAAAGAGCTGGCGGTGTATGGAGCGAATATCATTGTTTATCCGAAGGCTGACCTGCTGGAGGTGAAGGTCGGGGGCGTGGACGTGAAGCCGGCTTCTGGTGGGGCCTATTTGAAGGAGAG
Organism: uncultured Acidobacteriaceae bacterium; assembly: GCA_963774835.1. Lineage (GTDB taxonomy): Bacteria > Acidobacteriota > Terriglobia > Terriglobales > Acidobacteriaceae > Edaphobacter. The sequence goes on along the minus strand of CAVZGS010000003.1, from coordinate 1,241,856 downwards.
CGACCTTCAAAAGCTAAGGGATATCTTTTGGGCGAACAATATTTTGGGGGTCTCCCCGGAGCTGCAAGTCAACCAACAAGCCTTCCCAGCGGGGGCAGGTGCCCCATCTATTTCCGTTACGGTGGTGGGGCTGTGGTTTGATCACGATTTCGGCAGCATGAAAACGGGAGCAGCTGAACTTCACCCAGCGTGGAAGCTGGAGGGAAGATGGCCGTCGCTCGCAGGGGACGTCTCCTATTGGCAGGTCGCTGTGGGAGAGGCCTTTGCGAAGAGGCTTAACCTGCACGTCGGAGGCACCTTCGAGCTTCCGAGAGATTCGCAATTGGCTAACGGTGGTTTAGCTGAGGCCCACGTGACTGGAATCGTCTACGACGGGCGATGACACCGATTCGGCGATACTTGTTCCGCTGCCGGTCGCCCAGGCTATGGCGAACAAACCGGACGCGATCTCGCGCGTTGAGATCTCCGCCCGTACAAAGCCTGAAGACGCGTTCGCCCGCAGAGATCCTGATTCCCTTTCGCCCAAGGAGCACGAGATCTGGTACTGCAGGCCGTATGCGAATTCGATTGCATATCAGATTCGCGAGGCGATCCCTGGGGCGCAGGCTGAACAGGTGCGGCGCGTTGAACAGAGCGAAGGCAATGTGCTGAAGCGCATAAGCGGGCTGATGTGGCTGATTAGCGGTGCCGCGCTTCTTGCTGCCGGGTTTGCGGTGAGCGCGGCGATGGCAACGGCGATTCTGGAGCGGCGCGGAGAGATTGGACTGATGCGTTCGCTGGGGGCGAGCAAGGGTGCAATTGCGTTTCTCTTCTACGCGGAGGCTGGGCTGCTTGCTGTTTTTGCGGGGACGCATCGGCTATCTGCTCGGCTCTGGACTTGCGGCGTGGCTTGGGGCACGGATCTTTGCCGGTGATGGTGGGGCCGCCGAGGCCGTGTTGATTCCTGTTCTGCTGCCGGTGGTGGTTGCGCTGGCGCTGGTGGTCGCGATTGCAGGAAGTACGCCTTCGATACGGGCGGCGCTTCGCATGGAGCCGTCGGCGATCCTGCGGGAGGACGGCTGATGGCGACGCTGAGCCTTGCGGGCATGTTGCGGCGGTCGCTGGTGCATCGGCGGGCGCGGAGTGTGTCTGCTCTGGTTGCGATGACTGTGTCGGCCGGTGTGGCGACGGCGCTGTTGACGTTGTATGCCGATCTCGACGCAAAACTGCATAAGGAGTTTCGCAGCTTCGGCGCGAACATTGTGATTACTGCGCCTGCAAATGCGCCGCTGTCACCTGATGCTCTTGCTAGTGTGCAGCAGGCGGCTGGCGCGGATGCGCTTGCGGCGGAGTTTGCTTATGCTGTTGCGACCACCGATACGGGGACCTCTGTTGTAGTGGCAGGTACTGATTTTGCGGCGGTGAAGCGGCTAGATTCTTGGTGGCAAGTGGATGCGTGGCCTGATTCTGCCGTGACGAACGCTGCTTTGATCGGTCAGCGGGCGGCGAATTTTGTGGGGAATGAACACTCGGTTGCGCTTAGTTATGCTGATAAGCAAGTCACGCTGCAGGGAGCGGGAGCGCGTTAAGACCGGCGGCGATGAAGACAGCAGGATCTATATGCCGCTGGATGCATTTACTGCATGGACCGGCGTGGGGCCGAGTGTGATTGAGCTTGCAGGTGCCTGGGGGAGCTAAACGCGTTGAGGCGACGATGGCGCAGCTTCAGAAGGAGCTGCCCGATGTGCAGGTGCAGCCGGTGCGACAGCTTGTGGAGGGCGAATCGAAGATCGTCGATCGAACGCATGCACTGATGTATGGAGCGGTGTTGCTGATTGCGCTTACGGTCGCGGTGAGTGTGCTGGCGACGCTGTCGGCGAGCGTGCTGGAGCGGCGGAGAGATTTTGCGTTGATGAAAGCGTTAGGTGGATCGCAGGCGCAGTTGATGGGAATGTTTTTGCTGGAGGCGCTGGTGTTGGCGCTGGCGGGCGTGGCGGTCGGGTTTGTTGTGGGCTCGGCGTCCGCTTGGGCGATCAGCGAGGGGAACTTTCATACGGCGACGCTGCCGCATTTGTCGGTGCTGCCGCTGGTGCTGTTGCTAAATGTGGCGATTGCAGCGATGGCGGCGCTGTTGCCGGTGAGAGTGCTGCGAGGATTGCAGCCGGCTGCGCTATTGAAGGGGGAGTGAGAGGATAGTGAGTGTGAGTGACGCAAAGGTACAGACCGGGCCGCTAGTTGATCTTGCCGACAACACGCGGGACGACTGCGCTGTGATTGCGCTGCATCACGTCACGCGTGAGTATGCCGGGCATGGCGGCGTGGTGCGGGCGCTTGCCGACGCGAGCTTCTCGATCGTTGCGGGTGAGTGGGTCGCGATTACTGGGCCTTCGGGTTCGGGCAAGAGTACGCTGGTGAATTTGATTGGGTGTCTTGATCGGCCTACGGCGGGTGAGTTGAAGATCGACAATGTCGATGTAGCTTCGATGAGTGCGACGGAGCTGGATCGGTTTCGCTCGGACAAAATCGGGTTCATCTTTCAGCAGTTTCATCTGATTCCTTACTTGTCGGCGGTGGAAAACGTTATGCTGGCGCAGTATTTTCACTCGATGACGGATGAGGCGGAGGCACGCACTGCATTGGAGAAGGTCGGATTGGGCAACCGGACCTCGCATCTGCCGAGTGAGCTGTCAGGTGGGGAGCAGCAGCGGGTCTGTATTGCGCGGGCGTTGATTAACAATCCGCCGATCCTGCTGGCGGACGAGCCTACGGGCAATCTGGACGCGGCGAACCAGACGATCGTGGCGGAGTTGTTGCAGGACCTGCACCGCAACGGCCATACGATCGTGATGGTGACGCATGATCCGGAGATGGCGGGGCTGGCGCAGAGGAAGATTGCCCTTAGCCATGGCAAGGTTTTCTGCCATCCGGTCGGTGGGCCGATGGTTACTTTGCGACGGTAGCGCCGTTACTTTTCTTTTTGCAGCTCGACTACGACGACTTCGATTGGCTTGTCTCCGGCGTTGACATCGGCGTGCAGGGTGTTTGGCGGGTTGGCGGGGAGCCAGTAGGCCTTGCCTGCTTCCCAGACGTGGACCTCTTTTGCGCCGCTTTGGTCGACGATGTTCATGGTGCCGCCGGCGAGGGGGATGATGACACGCGGATGTTCGTGGCGGTGCATGGTGAGAGGCGAGTTGGGAAGGACAGAGAACGCCAGACCTTGACGTCTTCGTTCTCAATCAGCTGGGTCCGCTGGGTCTGCTGCTGGGTCTGGGTCCAGATCGCCTGGGAACGAAAGGCTGCGAAGAGCGCCAATGCGAGCGCCGTCAGCGCCATTGCACGGTTCAAAGAAATATTCATCAATATCTCCGGTGTTGCGGAAGTGTAGCAGCTTTTCGGAGCGGGGCGACCGGCCATGTTTCGGTGATGTGGGTGCGAAGGTGGAGTTAGCGTTCGCCCCACTTGAGTTTGGAGCGGAGTACGCTGAAGAGGCCGTTGGGACGGTGGCGGAGCATGCGGACGCTAAACTCGGAGCGCTGGCAGTGGACGTGGTCGCCGAGTTGCAGCTCAACGGCCTCCTGGCCATCGACGGTGAGGTAAATTTCGTTCGGGACGCCGACGACGTGAACGCTGACGGTGGCTTCGCCGGGAGTGACGATAGGACGAATCGTCAACAGGTGCGGGCAGATGGGAGTGACCAGCAGGGCGTTGACGCTGGGCATCACGATGGGGCCGTTGGCGGCGAGGTTGTAGGCGGTCGAGCCGGTGGGGGTGGAGACGATGACGCCGTCGGCGCGGAAGGTGGCGACGAGTTGCTGGTCAATCTCGACGGAGTAGTCGCCCATGCGGGCGATGGTGCCCTTGGCGATGACGACGTCGTTGAGGGCGTCCCATTGTCGGAGGACGCTGCCGTCGCGGACGTGTTCGGCACGCATCATGCTGCGGACCTCGATGTCGGCGCGGTTATCGCACCAGTCCTCGAGGGTGGTGTAGAGATCAGATAGCGGGATCTCGGTTAGGAAGCCGAGGGAGCCAAGGTTCACGCTGAGGATAGGGGTGGTGCTGCGGGCGAAGGCGCGGGCCGCCGCCAGCAGGGTGCCGTCGCCGCCGAGAACGATGACAAGGTTCGGCTTGTGCCTGGGCAGGTCGACACGTTCGATCGGGTTGGGAGCGGCGAGGTAGGCCGCGCTATCGGGGTCGAGGAGGTAGTGGTAGTGGCGCGCTTCGAGCCACGCGATGAGATCGCGCAGGATGCCGGCGACTTCCGGCTTCTGGGGCTTGGAGATGATGGCTGCCTGGAGCATTGATGCTTAGTGTAAACGTATGGGTGCTGCGCTTAGTGGCTAGGGGCTGATGGACAGGCCGGGATCCCGTTTCTTCTATGGCGAGCCACTTCCTGGGCCTCTTGGGAGCATTTATTGTCGCCTGACCGAGGAGTGCCGATGGTCTGCGCTTAATAGAGAGCCTACTTCTAGCGAATTCGATCTGTTGTTGCCTGGTAAACCTGGAATAGAGGAGTGCGACCTGGATCCGCATGCCCCGGGACGATGCATGGCGCAGCATGGAATCTCTCCACTTCTGACCCAAACCAGCACGGGAGGCCTCTACAACTAGTACAAGTGGCAGTTAATACGCTGAAATATTAAGCGCATCTGGCCGGATGACAACTTTGTAAACTGCTCAGCGTCTTGACTTAGGTGGGTTACAATTCAGCGGGGACTTATCTTGATGGATTCGTCACAGGCCCGCACCCGACTTACGCGTCGCCATCTTTTGCAGGGCGCTGCCGCAATCGCGGCTTCTTCCTTTTTCAGTGGGTGCGGCTCTTCTGCTCCTGCGACCACTGCCCCTGTGGCGCCTGTTCCTCCTGCGACGAACCCTCAGCCAACGCCCAGCGGGCCGCTGGTCCAGGCGTCGGTGATGGTGCCTGCTGCGAATGCGGGCGCCATTGGCGCGGCATTCGCGGGGCTCTCCTACGAAAAGTCGACGCTGTATGAACCGCTCTTTACCGGGTCGAATAGCAATCTGATCGGTTTGTTCGACCGGCTCGGATCGAGTGTGCTTCGCATTGGCGGGAACTCGGTGAGCCGAAACGTGTGGACGCCGAATGGGGCCGGCCAGGCGGCGGGGCAAATCGCACCTTCAGACGTCGCCTCGCTGGCCGCTTTCGTCAAAGCGGCGGGGTGGAAGTGCCTTTATGGAATTAATCTGGGCGGCGCTGCGACCGGAGCAACGACACCTGCCCTAGCAGCGGCCGAGGTAGCGTACGCGGCCCAACAATTAGGTTCGTCGCTGCTTGGAATCGAGATTGGCAATGAGTGCGATTTGTATGGCAACTCTGGAAATTACTTCGCCGGGAATTGGTCGCTGTCGCAGTTTGAGACGCTTTGGGGACAGTATCGGAGTGCCATTCTCGCCGCTACGCCCTCGGTGCCGATCACAGGCCCCGCGTCGGCGGGTAGCGAATCCAGTTGGACAGTTCCCTTCGGCCAGACCGTGACCAAAAGCGAGATTACGCTGCTGACGCAACACTACTACCGCGCCAACGGCGAACTGGCCACTTCGACCGGGGCGTATCTGATTACACCGGACTCGACGTTGGTCAACGATCTGGCAATCCTAAAAGCGGGTGCGACGGGGACCGGTGTTCCGTACCGGATGTCCGAGTGCAACTCGTTCTACAACGGCGGCTCGAATGGGGTCAGCGATTCGTATGCGTCTTCGCTGTGGGTGATTGATTACCTCTTCAACTGCGCGCAGGGCGGGGCCTCGGGGGTGAACTTCCATGGCGGAGGAAATAGTGCGGGATATACGCCGATCGCGGACTCTTCTGGCGTCGTTGTCGGTGCGCGACCGGAATACTATGGGATCCTTCTGTTCACCCTGGCGGGAACAGGGACCCTCTATCTGACGCAGGTGTCTGCTTCTTCGTTGAATGTGACTGCTTACGCCGTCAAGAGTTCTACCGGGGGGCTGAATGTCGTCATCGTCAATAAAGACCTGACGCAAAACCTTCAGGTCGTAGTAACGCTTCCGCAGGCTGTGAGCACGGCCACGCTGGTGGCGATGACTCAGCTCTCGAGCGGAGCCACGGCACCGAGTCTGTCGGCGACTTCGGGTGCGATGATCCAGGGTGCGACGGTGGAGGTCGACGGCACATTCACTCCGGGTGCCGCTTACACGTTGCAGCCCAGCGGGACGCAGGTCACATGCTACGTTCCCGCTTTGAGCGCGGTGCTCGTTCAAGCCACATAGGTAGCTGATCAAATGAAGCGGGCGTGGAGGAGGTATTCGTGGTTGCCCTCCATGCCCTGGATGGGAGAGTCGATGACTTCGACTGCAGTGCCGTGTTGTTCGAGGACACATTCGCGGACGCGATCGATGGCCGCCTGGCGAGCGGCGGGGTTGCGGACGATGCCGCCCTTGCCGATGTGGGCGCGACCGGCCTCGAACTGCGGCTTGATGAGAATGACGGCGGAGCCTTTCCAAAGGTGGGCCAACGTGCTGAGCGCCGAGAGGGCCGCGGGAAGAACGAGAGTGGCAGAGATGAAGGAGACGTCCATGGCGAGGAAGGCAGGCGGTGGCTGCGATGAGGTGAGGAGCTCGCCGAGTGTGAGGAGGCGCGCGTTGGTGCGCTCACGGAGGGTGACCCGGGGATCGTCGCGTAACTTCTGGGCGATCTGGCCGTAGCCGGTATCTACAGCCAGGACGGTGGAGGCGCCGTTTTGCAGCATGCAGTCGGTGAAGCCTCCGGTGGAGGCACCTATATCGACGCAGGGGAGGCCGGTGAGGCCGATCGACCAATTGGCAAGGGCGTGCTCCAGTTTGAGGCCGCCGCGGCTGACGTACTTCAAGTCGGAGCCGAGGAGACGGATGACTGCGCCGGCGGAGATGGAGGTGCCGGGCTTGTCGACGCGCTGTTCGTCAACGAGGACGCGACCAGCGAGGACGAGGGCCTGGGCGCGCTCGCGGGAGGCGGCGTGACCCTGATCGACGAGGAGTTTGTCGAGACGGACTCTTTCGTGGCGCTCTTTTATGGGATTCTTCATTCTTTGGATTGCAGCCCTGTCGAACTGGGAGGGCCGCCTCTATCTTTTCACGGGAACGACCGAGGGTATCTTCCGGGCCAAAAGAGAATGAGACTTAAATAGGCCCATTTTCGGATACAGTTACACTGGTATCGCTCGAGACGGCGTCATGGGCGGAAGACCGGCGTGGTCGCCTGATCGACCGCAAATAGTTGAAGTTTGAGCAATCTGCTAGAGGCGCGTGTGCGTTTTTATGTATAGAGAGACGGGACTCGTGAATTCGCCACCACCCTCGGCGCAGGACGATGCGGCCCTGCTGGCACTGGTGCAGAAGGGCGACGAGTATGCCATGGCGTCGCTGTTCGACCGTTACTCCAAGGTCGTGTACTCGGTCGCGTTACGGGTGCTGCGAGACCCGGCTTCGGCCGAGGACGTGTTACAGGAAGTCTTTATGCAGATCTGGCGCAATCCCAACGGGTTCATTGCAACGCGAGGCAGCCTTGGCGGCTGGCTGGCGGTGGTCGCGAGGAACCGGTCGATCGATGCACTGCGAAGAAAACGGCCTAGCGAGCAGGTTGACGATATGGCGCTGGCGTCGAACTACAATCTGGCGGACGAGGCGGAACGGAACAGTTTGATGGAGAAGGCGCGCGGAGTGATCCACCAGCTTCCGATAGAGCAACGCAAGACGCTGGAGATGGCATTTTTTGACGGGCTGACCCATTCGGAGATCGCAGAGATGACGGGCGATCCGCTGGGTACGGTGAAGACGAGAATACGCAGCGCGCTCACGACGCTGAGAAAGGCGTTTACAGCATGAGCGATCAGCGGCGAATTAGCTCGGAAGATCTGGCGCTGTTTGCCATGCAACTTCTGTCGAAGGAAGAGACGGCAGAGGTCGCGGCGTATCTGGAGCAGTCGGAGGTGGCGCGTCGAGAACTGGCCGAGATACAAGGCGATCTTGCGATCTATGCGCATACGGTCGACCTGCACTCGCCACCAGCGCAAGCGCGCGATCGGCTGATGAAGCAGGTGGCACGGGAGAAGAAGGCCGTTCCGATCGATCGTCCTATTGAAGCGGAGACGCGCGCATCGGAGGCGCCGGTGCGGCCAGGGTCGATCTTTACCGAGTCGGGGGCGCTCGTTCCCAGTTATTTGACTGAGGAGGTCGCACCGAAGCGAGGGACCGGCTAGCAGGGTGTTGCCGTGGATCGGCTGGGCGGTGGCGGCTGGGCTGGCCGTGACGACGGGGAATCTGTATCACGAGCGCGAGGCGCTGCGCAGCGCTGTGACGACGCAGTCCAGCAGGCTCGACCACCTGACGGCGGACGCGGCGGCGGCACGACAGGTGTTGGACACGATGACCGACAACTCAGCGATGCGGGTGACGCTGACCCCGACTGGTCAGACTGCGCCGGTACCACAGGGAAGAGCGACGTATGTGGCGAGTAAAGGGACGCTGATCTTTCTGGCGAGCAATCTGGGACCGCTGCAGCCGGCGAAGACGTACGAGCTTTGGCTGATCCCCACGGCGGCGGGGGCAGATCCGATTCCGGCGGGGACGTTCCGCCCTGACGAGCGCGGCAATGCCAGCGTGATCATGCCGCCGCTGCCCAAGGGGGTCGAGGCGAAGGCCTTTGGCGTCACCGTGGAGGACGAGGGCGGTGCGACGAAGCCGACTCTGCCGATTATTCTGATTGGGGAATAGCCGGCGAATTGAGCAACGAGTAAAAAAGGGCCAACCTTTTGGGGATGGCCCTTTCTCTTTCTTGCTGCCATCCTTAGGCCCAGAGACTGCGGACGCTTATGGTTGAGTCACGCGAACCGAGACACCGTTGCCTTGCAGCGGGACGGTAAGGTCGACTGCGTCTATGTCCGTGCGGATGACGGTCATAAAGTTGGACTCTGGCGAGGTGACGTAGACCTTGCCGGTGGGTGTGCCGTTAGTGACGGCGAGGTAGTTGGGGTGGCCGTTCAGGACGGGAGTGCCTGCGTTAATGAGGCTGAGTGGGACAGGAATCGTGGCCGTGACCGTGTTGGTGGTGAGGTTAATCACGGAGACGGTGCAGTTTCCGAGCGGAAGGGCCGTTGTCGGAGCAGCGCAAGGCAGATTGGGGTTGCCACCGTTGACGACGTAGGCGCGGCTGTTGGTAGTGTCCTGCAAGACCCCGACCATGCGGGGATTGATTCCAACGGGGACGGTCGCGAGAACTGTGCCAAATCCTACCGCGTCGACCGGATTGTTGGGATCGCAGTTGGGATTGGACGGAAGTGCGGTCGACGTGCAGAGTGGGATGCTGATGATGCTGACCGAGCCCTGATGTACGCCATCTCCGGCATTGGCGACGACCATTTCATTGCGTGCCGGCGCGAAGTCTGCCCAAAGCGGCGAGGCGCCGACGGGTATTGGGTTGGTAGCGCCCACAGGCACGATGTCGAGCTGGTTTGTCTGGGCGTTGATGACGGTCACGGTGCCATCGGTCTGGTTCAGAATAAAGGCGCGTTTCGCGTCCGAGGTCATGACACCGTAGACGGTGCCCTGGCCGACTGGGATTGGGTTGGGATCGATGGTGTTGCTGGAGGTCTCGATGGTCGAGACCTGGCCGGGGCCGCCGCCGACGCGCTGGCTGATCGCATAGACGCGTGGTGCGCTGGCGATACCGGTCACGTAAATCGGCGTGAAGGCCGGGTCGATGGAAAGCTGCTGCTGAAGATTGAGGGGTTGACCTGTGAACTGAGAGATCACGTTCAAACCGGGGTCCGTGACGTAGGTGTTGGTTCCCTCGGGAAAGATGCTCACGGGGTTGGCGCCCGGGAGCAGCGTGGTCTGGAGGATGTTGCTTTGCAGAAGCGCGGTGTCGACGTCAAAGGTGGTGAGGGTGTGGTCGCTATTGAGCGTATAGCCGGTATTGCCGCCAGCGTTGAGGACCAGATAGTAGGGGTCAACGCCGATTTGGGCGGTGATGAGAACTGTGTCTCCGGAGAAGTCGACAAAGGTGACGAGGCCCGGCGTCGGGTTTGCGGCGGTGCCGGTGGTGGAGATCGCCACGGCAAACTTCTGCGGCTGCGCTGCGGGGCCGACCGGGTTGATGGCACTCACGACGGGGCGGTAGGTGTTGCCGCAACCGACGACCGATATCAGAACGGCTGCTGCCAAGGCGAGCCCGGAAGCCGACTGGAGGGCCTGCGCTACGGACTGAACGGCGCGCCGACAGGGCCGCGACTGGGTGTTTCCTTCTGCTTCAACTCTTGCTAAATGCAAAACTGCTCCCGCGCTGGTGCTGGTGTTGGCTATGCTCAAGGTTTGATTGTAAATCACTGCGGGGGGAGAGGTTGGGCGATGGGTCAGGAAATGCAAGGAGTCGAGGGAGATACGGGCTGGAGGAAGGCGATTCCGGAGGCACGGGACCGGTTGCAGTCGCGGCTGCTGGTTGGAGTGGTTGGAGCATTGCTGGTGTGGTTGTGTATGGATGCAATTCGCGCCGCGGCGAGATTCGGCATACGATTCCCCGTCTTCGTGCTGGAGGTTTTTGTATTAAGCGTGGCGTTTGCTTTGATTGCGCGAAGATTGCGAGCGGCGACAGTCGGGGGGCGGCGTGCGGCGGCATCATCTGTTTACTGGTGACTTTCTGGACGGGAGTGTGGACGAAATCAGTTATGCGATCCGGCCTGACGCCACTGGTGCTCTTGTTTTTGGTGACGTTTTTCGCGACCCGGGCAGGAAAACAGCGGAAGACAAGTGCTGGCCTTGCTGAAGCGCGGCACGGAAGGAGCGCGGCCCAGGTCATTGCGAATCTCTCGGTTGCTGGGATCTGCGTTTCCCCGTGGTCAGCCTGGATAGTCAGCGGAGAAACTTCACTGCTTACGGGCTGGGCAATTTTGGGGATGAAGATTGGGTGTCTGGCAGCACTTGTTGAGGCTGCGGCGGATACAGTGTCTTCTGAGATTGGGCAGGCGTTTGGAGGAGACCCTGTGTTGCTCACAGGGCTGCGTCGGGTGAGGCCGGGTACCGATGGTGCGGTGACATTGCTCGGGTCCTGTGCCGGTGTTGCGGCAGGTGCGCTGGTCGCAATCGCGGGTGGATGGTCGATGCATCTGAAGGCAGGGGCGACGGCGCTTGGAGCTGGAGTCTGCGGACTCTTCTTCGATAGTTTTCTGGGAGCGACTGCAGAGCGGCGGGGTTGGATGGGTAACGACTTGGTGAACTTTGCCTCAACCTTGTTTGCGGCCGCATTGGCGGCGGTCGTCTATCGATTCTTCCTTCTCTAAATGTCCGGCTTGCCTTCGAGCCAGCTGTGCAGCCAGCCGACGTTTAGGTTAAGGCGGAGGGCGGTGTAGCTGACGATCTCGTGGAAGTAGCGCATTGCAAGATCGTAGTTGCTGATGTGACCCTTGGTGGGCCGGGGCGACGTGTAGACGTCCAGGCCGGCGTCTTCGCAGAGCTGGCGGATGCGGAAGAGATGCGTGCCATCGGAGACTACGACGATGTGGCGCAGATTGTTTTCGTGCGCGATGGCGGCAAGACGATGGACCTGCTGCTCGGTGTCGATGGAGCGGGTTTCGGCGATTATGCTGCCGAAGGGGATTCCATTTGCGAGGAGGTAGTCGCGGCCGACGCCGCCCTCGGTGTTGCCTGAGTCTTTGTCGCCGCCGCCGCCGAGGGTGATGACGAGCGGGGCAATCTGCTTGCGGTAGAGCTCGACGGCGTGGTCGAGACGGGCGTGAAAGACCGGCGACGGGTGGCCTGAGTACTCGGCCGCACCGAAGACGGCGATGGCATCGGCTGGCTGGGCGTCGTCCACGCTGGCGACGGCGGAGATCTGCCGGTAGACCCAGACACACCAGGCGGTGGCCACCAGCAGGACCAGCGCGAGCAGCCGGCGGAGGATGAGACCGCGGGGAGTGCCTCGACGCTGCAGGTTGGAGGGAGAGGCGATCATCGTGTTGGGAGAACCAAGTTGTACTGACAACGAATGCGCACTACGGCGATGGACGAGATTCTGCCAAAGATCCAATTCTGCGTCGAGTTAGTTTACAGGGCGGCCCCGATCCTTCCGAGGGAAAAGTTGCGGCCCGCCGGGAGGCGGCGACTTCTAATGCTGGAGCGTCAGGGCGATCTCGTGAGTGGGAATTGCACCTTCGCGAAGGATCATCCAGGAGTTGCCGCCGCCGGAGAGATCGACGATGGTGGTGGCGGTGGTGCGGCCGGTGGGGCCGCCGTCGACGATGAGTGGGAGCTTGTCCCCGAGTTGCTCGCGGACGCCGATGGCGGAGGTGCACTCGGGCAGGCCGGAGAGGTTGGCCGAGGTCGCGGTGATGGGCAGGCCGAGGCGAGTCGCGACAGCGCGGGGGATGGCGGCCTCGGGGACGCGGAGGGCGAGGTTGCCGGTGTTGGCTGTGACGCGGAGCGGGAGTCGGGAGCCCGCCTTGACGACGATGGTGAGGGAACCGGGCCAGAATTTTTCGGCGAGACGGTCGAAGGCGGTGTCAAGCTGGCGGGCGAGTTCGTAGGCCTGGGCGACCTCAGCGATGAGGAGCGAGAGGGGCTTGTGCCGGGCGCGGGTCTTGAGTTCGTAGATGCGGTCGACGGCCCGAAGATTGACCGGGTCGACGGCCAGGCCGTAGAAGGTGTCGGTGGGGAGCGCAACGACATTGCCGCTGTTGAGGCTGGCGACGACGTAGCTGATGAGCGCAGGTTCGGGCTCGTCGGGATGGATACGGAGGGTTTCGGCCGTCAATGCGGACTCCTGTTGTGGGGGTGCCACCCCCTAGTTTATTGCGCAAAGTCTTCCATCGATGAGACTTAGATCCGGACTTCGAAGCCCAATGTGCATCACTCGGGTGCAAAGTCTTCCAGACAAAGAAGTTGACCCTGCCTGAGAAGGCACTTTTTTTGGGCTGACATTCATTCTAGTGGATAAAGGAGCGGGAGAGTAAAGGCGATGGAATGAAGGATAAGGGTAAGATTCTCCGATGGGCCCGGACGTAATTTCGAGCAGAACGAACGCGCGGGTGAAGCAGCTGCGGGCGGCGTTTCAGGGCCATGCGCGGCTGAGTGGGGGAATGGTCGCCATCGAGGGTGACCATCTACTGGAAGAGGCATTGCGCAGCGGAATGGTGTTGAAGACTGTTTTTGTGAGCGAGCGGCGGAAGCTGCCGAAGATCGTGCCGCGTGGGGTGGAGGTGCTGCGGCTGACCGAGGACTTATTCGGGAGTGTGGTTGAGACGCAGTCGCCGCAGGGGGTCGCTGCGCTGATGGTGCCTCCGGTGTCGGTGCTGAATGATGTGATGGAGGCTTCGGGTGCGGCTCCGCTCATTTTGATTGCAGTGGGGTTGCAGGGCCCGGGGAACCTGGGGACTCTGGTGCGGTCGGCTGAGGCGTTTGGCGCTACGGGTGTGTTGACCACTCCGGGGACTGTGAGCGCGTGGAACCAGAAGGCGCTGCGGGCCAGTGTGGGGAGTGTTTTTCGGGTGCCGGTGGTGGGGGTGGGGGCATCTGAGTTGGAAGAGATGAAGACACGTGGCGTGCGGTTGATTGCGGCGGTGGGTTCGGATGGTGCTGGCGTGGTTGCGGCGCAGGAGATGGATTTTATGACGAGCTGTGCGGTGATGATTGGGAATGAAGGTGCGGGGCTGGCGGCGGAGTGGATAGAGATGAGCGATGTTCGGGTGACGATTCCCTGCCCTGGCGCTGTGGAGAGCTTGAATGCAGCAGTGGCAGGGTCATTGCTGCTGTATGAGGCGAGCCGGCAGCGAGGGGAGGATGGATTTCGGGGTTGAAAATGGCCTAAGCGGCATTGGTGAGTTGATATCCTCGGGGGCCCTTCGGCTGCGCAGTTTGCAAAGTGCGCAAACTGCTTCGCTCAGGATGACGACGATTATGGTTGTGATCAAGACAGCAGGTTGTGCGCGAGAAAATGTCGGGGTTGAAAATGGCCTAAGCGGCATTGGTGAGTTGATATCCCCCGGGGTCCTTCGGCTGCGCAGTTTGCAAAGTGCGCAAACTGCTTCGCTCAGGATGACGAAGTTTATGGTTGTGATCAAGACAGCAGGTTGTGCGCGAGAAAATGTCGGGGTTGAAAATGGCCTAAGCGGCATTGGTGAGTTGATATCCCTCGGGGCCCTTCGGCTGCGCAGTTTGCAAAGTGCGCAAACTGCTTCGCTCAGGATGACGACGATTATGGTTGTGATCAAGACAGCAGGTTGTGCGCGAGAAAATGTCGGGGTTGAAAATGGCCTAAGCGGCATTGGTGAGTTGATGTCCTCGCGGTCCTTCGGCTGCGCAGTTTGCAAAGTACGCAAACTGCTTCGCTCAGGATGACGACGATTATGGTTGTGATCAAGACAGCAGGTTGTGCGCGAGAAAATGTCGGGGTTGAAAATGGTCTAAGCGGCATTGGTGAGTTGATGTCCCCGGGGCCCTTCGACTGCGCAGTTTGCAAAGTACGCAAACTGCTTCGCTCAGGATGACGAAGTTTACGTTAGCAGGTTGTGCGGGAAGAAAGGTTCGAGAGAGACGAGATGAGTTTGTTTGATACATCGCCGGTACGGGTCGCTTCAGAGCGGGGACTGCGTGCGGCTCCGTTGGCGGAGAGGATGCGGCCGCGGACGCTGGATGAGTTTTTGGGGCAGGAGCATCTGTTGGGGCCGGGCAAGCCGTTGCGGCTGGCGATTGAGGGTGATGATCCGACTTCGATGATCTTCTGGGGGCCCCCGGGGACGGGAAAGACGACTCTGGCGAAGATCATTGCAAAGATGACGCAGGCCAGTTTTATTGAGTTCTCTGCGGTGATGAGCGGGATCAAAGAGATCAAGAACGTGATGGTGGAGGCGGAGAAGGCGGCGAGCTTCGGGTCGCGGACGATCCTGTTTGTCGATGAGATCCACCGGTTCAACAAAGCGCAGCAGGACGCGTTTCTGCCGTATGTGGAGCGGGGGACGATCCGGTTGATTGGGGCGACGACGGAGAACCCTTCGTTTGAGATCAATGCGGCGCTGCTGTCGCGGTGCAGGGTTTATACCCTGGTGGCGCTGACGGAGGAGCAGATTGTTTCGTTGCTGCGCCGGGCTCTGGCTGATGTTGAACGCGGGCTTGGGGCGAGTGGAGTTTTGGCGGACGATGAGGCGCTGGCTACGATTGCTTCTTATTCCAGCGGGGACGCTCGCAATGCGCTGAATGCTCTTGATGTGGCGGCGAAGTTGGCCGAGGGTCGTGGCGAGAAGCTGATTACGAAGCCGCTGGCCGCGGAGGCGCTGCAGAGGCGGGTGTTGCTTTACGACAAGAAGGGGGAGCAGCACTACGACATTATTTCTGCGTTGCATAAGAGCGTGAGGAACTCTGATCCGGATGCGGCGATGTACTGGCTGGGACGGATGCTTGAGGCTGGGGAAGACCCGATGTACTGTGCGCGGCGGATCGTGCGGATGGCGGTGGAGGACATTGGGCTGGCTGCACCGGAGGCGCTGAATCTTTGTTTGTCGGCGAA
Organism: uncultured Acidobacteriaceae bacterium; assembly: GCA_963774835.1. Taxonomy (GTDB): domain Bacteria; phylum Acidobacteriota; class Terriglobia; order Terriglobales; family Acidobacteriaceae; genus Edaphobacter. The sequence continues at coordinate 1,226,366 of CAVZGS010000003.1, read as the reverse complement.
GGACGCGATGCACTTTCTTGGGCATCCGGAGGGTGAGCTTGCGCTGGCACAGGCAGTGGTTTATCTGGCGCTGGCGCCGAAGTCGAACGCGATTTATACGGCCTATGGTGCTGTGCTGGCTGACATTGAAGCTACCGCTGCGGAACCGGTGCCGCTGCATTTGAGGAACGCTCCGACGAAGCTGATGAAGGAGCTGGACTACGGCAAGGAGTATCAGTATGCACATGATGTGGAGGGGCGCGTGGCGGACATGGAGTGCCTGCCTGCGGGGCTCGCTGGACGGCGATACTACCATCCGACGAACGAGGGCCGGGAGAAGCTGTTGGCGCAGCGGATGGACGAAATTTCACAGACCAAGGCAGCGAAGCGGAGATGAGAATGTAGTGGTAGAGAAGCGGGTTTCTCCACTCCGCTGCGCTCCGGTCGAAATGACGACAAAAAATTAAGAGAATGGATGAAATTTCACAGATCAAGGCAGCCAAGCGAAAGTAGGGCGTGGCTTCCCTATCTGACCGTCTCAGACGGTGCTGGTGCGATCGCGTTTTACAAGAAGGCCTTTGGCGCGGAGGAACGCGAGCTGCATCTTGCTCCCGGTACGACCAAGATCGTTCAAGTAGCCAGGGTTTAACCTGCCCTAGCGATGAATTAGTGACATTATCGCGATGCGTAATCTGATTGCCAGTCCAGACTAAACAGGACGTGCCCCTCCACTCCGCTGCGCTCCGGTCGGGATGACAAGGTTTATCTCGATAACTCAGAGCCAGGACCCTAGTGGGCGTACTTGACGGAGCAGCCATAGGGGCGGGTGCTGGCTACTGGTATCGGTTTGCCGGACATGGCGTCGGTCAGTACTTCGTTGAGGTAGTTGCGCGCGCCCTTGAGATCTTCTTGTTCGGTCGTGGGCTTGTCGTCGAGCGCGCCCTGGTAGATCAGCTTGCCCGTGGGGTCGATGATGAAGATGTGGGGGGTGGTCTTGGCTTCGTAGAGGCGGCCGATGGCACCTGTGGGATCAAGCAGCGCTGCGGTAGGAGCGGCGTGCATGGTCTTGAGGTAAGTGTTTTCTTCGGACGGCGTGACATAGCCTTGTTCGCCCGGGGCCGAGGAGATTACGGAGAGCCAGATGACGCCTTTGGCGGTGCCGAGTCGCGCTGCTGGGACTCGATGCTGCCGCTGAGGTAGTGCTTGCGGTCGAAGGGACAGCCCTGGTTGGCCCACTCGAGGACCACGTACTTGCCTCGGTACTCGGAAAGGGAGTGCTGGACGCCGTTGGAGTCGGTGCCTTTGAAGTCGGGGGCGGTGGTGCCGGGGGCCACGGCGAGCGCGGGAAGGGTGAGGGTGGCCAGGGTGAGGGCGAGGAGTTTGCGGTGGGTCATAAAAACACCTCCACAACTGCTGATGGCAATATTTTGCGACGAAGGGGGAGCGGGACGCAAGGCCAGGTGCTACTCGTCGAGCTCGTCGAATACTTCGTCATTTGATGGGGGCCCGGTGTGCGACATGAGTTGGCTGAGGGTGTCGAGTCCTTTGGAGATGGCCCGAAGCTCGGTGGGGGTCGCCTGGCGCAGGGCCTCGAGTAGAGGGTGCAGCGCGAGCTCGGGCATCCGGGTGGCGAGGAATTCGCGTACCGGTGGCGACGCGACGATGAGAGTGATACGGCGGTCAGTGGCTAGCGTCTGGCGCTCGATTAATCCCTGTTTTGCGAGGCGGTCGACGATACCCGAAACGGTGCTGTGGGCTAGGCTGACGGCTTCGCTGAGCTGTTTGAGGCTGAGGCCCTGGGTACGAACGAGTACGGACATGACCAGCCGCTGCGGGCCGGTGAGGTTGCCGCGGGCGAACTCGGCCTGTAACCGTTGACGCATGCTGCGCTGGATGACATTGAGCTGGCGCTCGGTGTGCTGCGCGAGCGCATGAAGCCTGGCGGATGGTCCATCGTCCTTCAGCTGAGCTTCGGCCAGTTTGCGAGAGGGCCCGGGTTTTGTCTTAACTCTTGGTTTCATTCATTAACAGCATGGCAGAGACGCGGGCTAGAAGAGAAATGGCACAAGGGCGCTGACGTCTTTGCGATAGCGAAGATACTGCTCGCCGAAGCGATGAACCATGAACTGCTCTTCCACGGAAACCTTCAGCCAGAGGCCGACGCCGAAGACGAGGACCGCGAGGAAGCTGCGGACGAGTCCATGTTGCAGCGCAGAGCCGAGCAGAGCGACCAGAAGGCCGGTGTAGATGGGATGACGCACGGCGCGATATGGGCCGCGCACAACTAACGCGTGGTCTTGCTTGATGGTGGCAGAGCTGCTCCAGTTTTCTCCGAGGGTAAGCCGTGCCCAAATGCTGAAGCCGATGCCGCAGACCGCGAGACCAAAGCCGGTAAGAGCGATCGGCAGGGTCACTGTAAGGGCGGGCTGATTGAACCAGTCGGGGTTCGATGGCGAACCAAACAGGAGATAGATGCCGGTCGCTATGACAGCAGCTTGCTCAAAACGGGACGAAGGCGATTGCTTGTGGATGGTGCGTTTGACGAAGGGGAGCGAACCGAACCAGACGGCGGTGATTAGGAGCCAGAGGAGCGAGGTGCCCAGTGGATGAGTTGATTGATGGTGACGAGGGAAAGCATATCTTCCTCCTTCGACGATAGAGATCAGTCGTATACGACACGTCGCATACGACTAGTATCACCTTGGAAGACGGATTATGCAATATGCGGTCGATCAGGGCATGGCGATCAAGGCGGCCATGGTTTCGATACCGTCCCAGAGGTTTTGCAGGCGGAGGTTTTCGTTGGCGGCGTGCTGATTGTCGTCATGATTGGCGATGGGGACGGTGATGGTGCGGGTGTTTGCCGCGCGCTCCATGGCATCCAAGGGCACCGTTCCGCCGAAGGTTGGTAGAAGGATGACCTTGCCCCGCGCGCTCTCAACTGCCTTGATGACGTCGGCGGCGATGGGGAGGTCCATGGGCGTGCGGGAGGCGTCTTCGCCAGGGTCGGCCTGGATGAAGGCAACCATTGGGTGGGCCAGGAGTTCTTCGCGGGTCGGTGGGGCGCTGGTGATGAAGTAACCCTGGGTGCGAACGTAGTCGATGACGCGCTGTTGCTGGGTCTTCCAGTCGTTGCCGACGACGAGGCGGAGGTCGAGATTTGCCGTCGCGGTAGGCGGGATCGAGTTGGTGGAGTGCGCGCCGGTCTGGCCGGAGGAGATCCCGTTGATGTTCAACGATGGTTCGTTGAGGAGTTCGAGGAGGTGCTTGCCGCCGCCGTCGGTGTGGCCGAGGGCGAGCTCCTGTCGGAGAAGTTCATCGTTGACTGGAGCATTGGCGAGGGCCCGTTTTTCGATGGGGCCGAGGGGAGTGATGCCGTCGTAGAAGTGGGGGATGAGGACGTGGCCGTTGGCGTCTTTCATGCCGGCGAGGAGTTGGGCGAGCATCATGGCGGGATTCGGGGCCCAGTTGCCGTAGTGCCCGCTGTGGAGGGAGCGGTTGGGGCCGTAGACGGTGATTTGGAGGTGTGCGTCTCCGCGGGCGCCGAAGATGAGGGTTTGACGGCGGGTTTGGTCGACGGGGCCGTCGCAGACCAGCCAGATATCGCCGTGGATGAGGTCGCGGTTGGCCATGAGTATTTGCTCGAGGTGGGCCGAGCCTGCTTCTTCTTCTCCCTCCCACACGAAGCGGATGTTGGCTTTGAGCGGAATGTGCGCGGCTTGAAGGGCGCTGAGTGCGGTGAGTTGGGCGAAGATTGCGGCTTTGTCGTCTCCGGCCCCGCGGGCGTAGATGCGGGGTTCGCCGTCGACTTGCTTGATGATGGGGGTGAAGGGTTGGCCGGTATCCCACTCGGAGGGTGTGACGGGCTGGCCGTCGTAGTGGGCGTAAAAGACGATGGTGCGCCTGGCTCCGGGGGTCTTGATCTCGCCGTAGACGACGGGAGGGACGTCGATGGGAAGTGCGGGATCGGTGAGGAGCTTTGCCTCGGCGCCGCGCTGCTGGAGTTGGGCGACGAGGAAGTCCGCGTTTTTGCGGAGGTTGGCGGGGTCAACTGCGACGTTGGGGATGGAGAGGAAGAGCTGGAACTGTTCGGTGAGTTCTGGCTGACGTGTTGCCACGTAATTGTGCGCGAGCCTGCGGCGGTGTCTGGGCGATGAGTGTGAATGGCGACACGACAACGGCGAGGACAAGGGCAGATTTCCGCATGGAAGGCATGATGAAAAGTTAGCATGCGGAGGTTTAAGGCTGGTGTCTCGTCTAAATTGGCGATGTAACGCACGCCTGGCATGAGTGCTGACCCACACAAACAGCAGGTCCCTCCACTCCGCTGCGCTCCGGTCGGGATGACGGATTATTTCAATATACTGCAGAGATAGGTTGCAGATTATTTCAATAACTTCAGAGTGGGTCGCTAGGCAGGGAGGAGGAGGTTGGCGTCGCGCCAGATGCGCCACTGGCCGTCGCTGCCGCGGCGGAACGCGGTGAGGACGTTGCCGGCGTGCTTGCGGGTCTCGCCGCCTTCGATGGGCGTAAAGGAGACTTCGAGGAGGTTCCAGCAGATGGCCAGATCGCCGCTGACGGTGATCTCTTGTATGTTGGAGCGGCATTCGATGGTGACGACCTCGATGGCGGCGCGGAATTGTGCCACGAACTCGTCACGGCGCATGGGCGCTCGGCCTGGAGTGAGGAAGATTACGTCCGGGGTGATTAGGTTGAGCTGCGCTGTGAGGTCGCCCGCGGCAGAGGCCTCGCACCAGGTGTCGATGAGGGCGCGGATCTGCTGGTCGTCTGTTTGGCTCATTTTTTTGTGTCCTTATCCAGGGCAGTGAGGACGATATCTTTGGTCAGGAGCTCGGGCAGGACGTCGGGGGAGGAGTTACACGGCCGCGGGATAGATGACGTAGGTGGGGACGCCGCTGCGTTTGACGGAGGCGAGTTGTTTTGTGATCTCGGGGTCGTACTGGGTCCAGTCGGCGCGGAGGAGGGTGACGTCGTTTTTAGCTGAACTGGTGCTGGACGTCGGAGGACTTGAGGACGAGGCGCTCGTTGACCTGGCAGCTGAGGCACCAGGCGGCGGTGAAGTCGATGAAGACAGGGTGGCCGGCGGCGCGGGCCTGGTCGAGCGCTTGCTGAGAGTAGGGCGTCCAGACGAGGGTGGTGTCTTTGGGCTGATAGAGCGGGATGGCGAGGCCGAGGGCGGCGATGAGGATTGCGGCGATGGTGCTGCTCCAGCGTGCGGGCCATTTGCCCAGCACCCAGCCGGCGATAGCGAGCATCAGGAAGCAGCCGAGAAGGAGAGCGACGCGGTAGATGCCTTGTCCGCCGCTGGCGCCTCCTGCGAAGAGCGAGCCGTAGACGTAGACGAGCCAGATGACGGTCGCGAAGAAGATGACTGCCGTGAGCTGCTTGAAGGTCTCCATCCATGCGCCGGGACGAGGGAGGATGCGCGTCCAGGCGGGTTGGAAGCTGAGCAGGAGGTACGGGGCAGCGAGACCGAGTCCTAGCGCGGTGAAGACAGCGAAGGTGATGGTGGCGGGTTGGGCGAGGGCAAAGCCGATGGCCGCTCCCATAAGCGGCGCTGTGCAGGGGGTGGCGACGACGGTGGCGAGGACTCCGGTGAAGAAGCTGCCGGTGTAGCCCTGTTTTTGTGCGAGGTCGCCGCCGACGCTGGTGAGAGAGAGGCCGATGTCGAAGAGGCCGGCGAGCGAGAGCGCAAAGAAGAAGATGCCTGCGGCGAGGAGGGTGAGGAAGACGGGGGATTGAAGCTGGAAGCCCCATCCGGCCTGGCTGCCGCCGGCGCGAAGGGCGAGCAGGACACCGACGATGGCCCAGAAGGAGACCAGGATGCCAAGGGTGTAGACGAGTCCGTGGCTACGGAGGTGCTTGCGCTCTTGGCCGGAGGATTGCAGTAGTGCGAGGCCCTTGAGGAAGAGGACCGGGAAGACGCAGGGCATCAGGTTGAGGATGATACCGCCGAGAAAGGCCAGACCGATGGCGGCGAGCGTGGTGACGCCGCTGGTTGCGGCCCCGGGAGTGCCTGCGCCGGGTGCGGGCGCGATCTCGCCGGGAACGACGGGAGCGGTTACATCGTAGGCGATGGTGTCGGAGAGCTTGAAGACACCATGCAGAGTTGCGGGGAGGGTCTTCAGGTCTTCGGAGCGGCGGACGCGGAGGCGAACCCCGTTGGAGAGGGGCTCGATCTGCTGGGGGGCGGCGTTGGCGATCTGGTCTTCGTCAAAGGGATAGAACTCGGCGTTGGTCTCGCGCTTGCCCGTGGTGAGGTTGAGGACAAAGTCGGTCTTGCCGCCGGTGACGCTAAACTTTGCGTCTGCTGGCAGAGGCTTGGGGATGAGTGTGAGAGCTTCGCCGAGGGCGCCGACGGTTTGGGCGGGAGCGGTGGCGTCGGGGGAGACGGTGAGGTCGAGACCGAGGTGGGCCTTGCCGGGGATGCAGACCTCTCGGCAGACGAGCCAGCTTACCTTGGCGTCGAGGTGAATGGGGCCGGGCCCGACTGAGCTTGCTGCGGTGAGTTGGACGGGAAAGGCGACCTCGTCTTCGTAGCCGAAGTCCATGAGCGGGCCGAGGGGGAGACGGCTGGGGATGGGGAATTTCATGGGCCCGGCGGTTATGCCGTCGGGGAGGGTCCAGGTGATTTTGGGTGGCTCGCCTGAGTCGCCGGCGTTGATCCAGTAGACGTGCCAGTGCTCCTCGAGTGTGAGGACGAGGCCTACCTGGAGGGTGCTACCGGGGGCGATGGCGGGCGCGAGCGAGACGAGCTCGGCGGTGAGGTGCTGGGCCTTGACGGGGCCGGGGCCCCCGTCGCCGACGACCTGAAGCTGTGCGTTCGCGGAGGGATGAATGAAGAGGGCGCAGGCGAGAAGCAGTGATTTGCAGAGGCGGCGGATGTTCATCAGGTCCGATTGTAGAGCTTGGGCATGCGGGACTTGTCAGCGAGTTATCAGGCGGCGGTGTTCGACCATGATGCAGCGGTCCATGATGACGTTGATGCCGCCGGCTTCGGCACGGTCGGCGGCTTCGAGGTTGATGATTCCCTGCTGCACCCAGAGATTGGGCAGGCCGAGCTGGAGCATCTCGTCGACGATGGCGGGGATGAATTTGGGAAGGCGGAAGACGTTGACGATGTCAGGCTTGACGGGGAGATCGGAGAGAGTCGCGTAGGACCTTTCGCCGAGGACGTCGGGGATGGAGGGGTTGACGGGGTAAATTTTGTAGCCGTGCTGCTGCATGTACTCGGAGACGTAGTGGCTGGGTTTGGATGTGATCTCGGAGAGGCCGATGACCGCGATGGTTCGGGGGGTGTCCTTTTTGGTGGTGCCGAGCATGTTGCGAATGAGTTCGGGTCCGTTCATTTTTTGTTTGATTTCCTAATAGCAAGTCTATTTGTGCCATGCACCGAGCAGACGGCGGAGGACGACAAGTTCACCGAGATGGTAAGCAGTGTGGTCGGCGATGAGAAGAGCTTCGCGGAGGAGGTTCTGGCCGTCGCCCCAGCGGAATGGTTTGAAGAGGTCGGCGCCTGGGTTTTGAATGAGGGCCTCGAAGTGTTCGAGGTCGGTGCGAATGGCAGCGATGGATTGGTCCCATGCGCGAGGCCGGGGTGGCAGCGGGGACTTTGGCCAGTAGCCCTCGGGCCACTCCAAGGGTTGGTAGCCGCCAGTGGGTGGCGCAGAGAAGTTCAGGATGTCGCGCTGGGTGATGCGGAGGTGTTCGAGAAGCTGCCAGGCCGAGTAAGGGAGGTCGGGCGGGACAGTACCGCGAAGTTCAGCGGGAAGGTCTTTCAGGGCGTCGTCGAAGGTGACGTGGGCCTGGCCGCCTCGAAGAAGAGCAATTAGTTGTTTGCGCAGGGGTGCGTGTTCATCGATTGTGTGTTTGGATTTATCTCCTGCCCTGGTCGCGCTCATCGCTGGCTCGCCCTCCTGTGTTCCTTGTTGGATGCTGCAAGGGCCGCTAAGTTACAAGGGTCTGCGGGCGACAACAACGGTGAGCGGGGGAAAGGTGGTGATGAGGCTGCCACGCTTCTTTTCAACGAGGAGACCGGCCTTGCGAAACTCGTCGGCATACTCGGCAGTGCGTTTGTAGTCTGAGATCAGGGCGATGCCGCCGGGTTTGAGGACGCGGACGATCTGACGAAGCGCCTTTTGCCGTGTCGGAGTGACGTAGATGTTATGGAGGCAGAGGTTTGAGACGATGACGTCGAAGGTAGCGTCAGGGAACGGCATCTCCTGCGCGGGCTGGCTCACGAGGGTGCAGAGGGGAGCGATGCCTTCGAGGTCGAGGTTATGTTGCGTGGCGGCCGCGGAGTTTCCGCCCATGTCCACGTTGGACCAGACATCGATGCCTGTGGCGTGGCCGCTTCCTGAGAGAGCGGCGATTCGCTTTGCTGCTCCCGCAAGCAGAAGGCCGCGGCCGCAGCCAACGTCGAGCACCTGCTCGTCGCCGCGCCAGGAGTGCAGGCCGAGCATGAAGTCGCGGTGGCGGAATTTCCCCACTTTGACGTAGAGGAGAAAGAGGAGGCCTTCGACGATGAGAAAGCCGCCTGTCCAGGCGAACATTGGAGTGAGCTTGAGATTGACGGGTTCGATGTGGATGCTGGCTGGGCCGAAGATTGCGAACAGAACGCAGGCGGCGCCGATGACGAAGAGGTTGCGCATGACTGCTGGAGCGTCGACGCCATAGTCGAGCTTCGTGGTTGCGAGCGATGTGGCCAAGGTGTCCCTCCCGTTGATGGATCGAGTATCTCTTTTCTCCGAAGGGCCTTGTAGTGCGGGTTGTCATGCTTAGAGATGACAGATGTCATGCAACGTCGTCGTCCTCGACCACTTCTGCAGGGAAGCTACCCTCGCGACGCATGCGCAGGTAGCCGCGGATGAAGGGTTCGATATCGCCGTCTAGGACTTTATCGACGTCGCCTACTTCGACGCGAGTGCGGAGGTCTTTGGCCATACGGTAGGGCTGCAGGACGTAGCTGCGGATCTGGGAGCCGAACTTGATGTCGAGCTTGGAGTCTTCGAGCTTGCGGCTGATGGCCTTCTTCTTATCGAGCTCGTACTCGTAGAGGCGGGAGCGGAGGAGCTTCATCGCCTTCTCTTTGTTCTTGTGCTGGGAGCGCTCGTTCTGGCAGCCGGCGACGAGGCCGGTGGGGATGTGCGTGATGCGGACGGCAGAGTCGGTGGTATTGACGTGCTGGCCGCCCTTGCCGCCGGAGCGGTAGGTGTCGATGCGGAGGTCGTCAGGCTTGATGTCGATGACGATGGTGTCGTCGATCTCGGGCGAGACGAATACGCTGGCGAAGCTGGTGTGGCGGCGCTTGGCGGAGTCGAAGGGCGAGATGCGGACGAGGCGATGGACGCCGGTCTCTCCACTGAGGAGACCGAAGGCGAAGTCGCCGGAGATGGTGAAGGTGGCGGACTTGATGCCGGCCTCGTCGCCGTCCTGGATTTCGTTTAGCTCGACCTTGAAGTTCTGACGCTCGCCCCAGCGGATGTACATGCGCATGAGCATTTCTGCCCAGTCCTGGCTCTCGGTGCCGCCAGCGCCTGGATGGACTACGACGATGGCGTTGAGGGGATCGGTCTCCTCGGAGAGCATGGTTTTGGATTCGAGCTTGTCGGCGAATTCGACCAGGGCTGGGATCTCGCGGGCCAGGTCGGGTTCGGTGTCTTCGCCCTCCTTGGCGAGTTCGAAGTAGGCTTCGATATCGTCGGAGCGGCGGGCTAGTTCAGCATCGTCTGCGAGGAGTGTCTCGAGGCGTTTGCGTTCGCGCATCAACGGCTGCGAACGCGAGGCGTCGGCCCAGATGGTGGGGTCAGATATTTTTTCTTCGATGGTGGCTAGTTCGCGGCGGAGTCGGGCCGAGTCAAAGATACTCCCGCAGATCGCGCACTTTGTCGCGGACCGGGGAGTAGGAGTATTCGAGGTCGCTAAGCATATGAACTCTAGTTTACGGCAACTCTGCGTCCGAGGCTGAAGGAAAGGCCAAGTATCGTGATGAAGGCGCAGGCGTAGGCGAAGAGATCGCCGTGTGACGCGTAGAAGGTAAGGTCGTGTTCGTAGGCGAAGTGCACGCGAATGCTGGTCCGTTGGTGGCGGGGTGCGGCGGCGGTGACTCGACCGTAGGGGTTGATGGCTGCGGTCACTCCTGTGTTGGTGGCACGAAGGACCCAGCGATTGTTTTCAATGGCGCGCATACGGACCATGTTGAGGTGCTGCCATGCGGCGCTTGTGTTGCCGTACCAGCCGTCGTTGGAGATGTTGATCAGAACATCGGCCCCCTGCTGAGTGAGGTGACGGATTTCGTCGCCGAAGATTGACTCGTAGCAGATGAAGATGCCGTAGGTGTGGCCGCCGGTGGTGAAGACGGTGCGTTCCTTGCCCGGTTCGAACATACCTACTTCGTTCAGGAGGTTCTTCGCGAAGAAGAAGAACTCTTTGTAGGGGACGTATTCGCCGAACGGGACGAGGTGCATCTTGTCGTAGTGGCCTGCAAAGGTGCCGTCTGGGCTGACGAACGAGGCGCGGTTGTATGGGGTGTAACCGGATTTTGAGGATGGGTCGGGCTCGAAGCCGGTGTTGCCGACGATGATTGGAGCGTGTGCGGCTTGCGCGAGTGCGGACATCGCGGTTCGGAACTGTGGATCGAGGTCTTCGAACGGTGCAGGAGATTCCGGCCAGACGATGAGGTCGGTTGAAGTGGGAATTGACGGGGTGGAATCGGTCGCTTCGCCGAGTGTGTGCTCGCGGATGAGATAGACGGAGGGCGTATCTGCAAGCTCCGGAACTCCCAACAGAAACCGTGGGGACGGATAGCGGCTGAGGTAGGAGAAGGACTCGAGGAACTGCTGTGTTGAGGGCTGAGGGCCGGTGTTGGCGGCGCCTACCTCGAGGTTCTCCTGCACGAGAGTCGCTGTCGCCGTTGTAGGAGAGCTCTTTGGATTTGCGATGAGGCGCAGGCCCACGACGTAAAGGACAATAATGACGACCCCGGCGATGGTCAGGGCCGGGCGAGTGTAGCGTCGCTCGCGGACGCGAATGCGGGCCAGCCAGAGTGCGTTGACCACGGCGATGACAAAGGAGAGACCGTAAACCCCAATGAAGGGCGCGAGGCGGGTCAGTAGCGGGTTATCGACCTGGGCCGTTCCGAGCAGGTCCCAGGGCAGGCCGGTCACGCGGGCGCGGGCGAGTTCTACGGCGACCCAGGCACATGGAACCAGAATAAGGGCCATCTGGCGGCCGAAGCGTCTTCGGAAAGCAGTAATTAGCGTCCCGAACAGCGCGTGGTAGAGGCCGAGGTAGAGGCAGAAGAGGACTAGGATCCCGGCGGCGATGGGCTTGGCGAGGCCACCGTAGAGGTACATCGTCTGGTAGATCCAGTAACAGTTGCCCAAGTACCAAATGAAGCCGCAGACATAACCTAGAGCCGCTCCCTGACGGAGGGTAAGTGGATTTCCTGTCTTATTGTTAGCAAGGAGCGCCCCGAGGAGAGGCAGCAATGCGATCCAGCAGAAGGCCGTTCGCCAAAGAGGCGTAGGCCCCGCGATTGGAAAGGGCAAAATTTGGAGGACGCCGGATAGTACGGCCATGGCCCAGAGTCGCAGGGGGATTTGTCGCATCGCGTTTGAAGTCTAACATTGCGTCCTCAATTGGTAGTTACTCGCAGCTAGTTGGGCGATACAATCAATCGGTATGGAATTTTTGATCCATGTCGTAGCCAAAATCGTTGTGCCACTGTTCTTTATCGGAATGGCAGGGTCTGCCGTTGTGATCGTGGTTAGTTTTGCAGAAGATCTGAAGGAGTTACTGGGAGACGAAGATTAGCTGTCAACGGCAAGGTCGAGAAGGTAATTCCCTCTCGACGGTGGGTCGTAGCAGCCTTCCACACGGGGTGAAAGGTGTACCGCATGCTGCCGAAGTAATTCGATGTGGCTGGTGGAACACACCCTTGAACAACAAACCATAATGGCTTCCAAACAAACTATCATCAAGCCGCAATCGAACCGCGTCCGTCTAGTCGTGGCGTCGTCGGTCATGCTTACCTTTATTTCGTTCTGGCGAGCGGCGGCGATCGTGCTGAACGATCTTGGATCTTCCGCCTTCTATGCGGGCGGAATTGCAGAAGAGGCGGTAGGCAAGGCCGCGCCGTGGTTCATTCTGGGCGTGATGCTGTTCAGCTTCGCAGTGCGGTCGGTCTATGTCGAGAGCTGCAGCATGTTCACGCGCGGGGGCGTCTACCGCATCGTGAAGGAGGCGCTGGGCGGGACGTTCGCGAAGGTGAGCGTGTCGGCGCTGATGTTCGATTACATCCTGACGGGGCCGATCTCGGGTGTGTCGGCCGGGCAGTACATCGTCGGCCTGTTCAACGAGCTGTTCCGGCTCTGCGTGACCCATCACTGGATGACCAAGCTCGTGATGCATCCGAGTGGAGAGGCGCGACAGTTGCCGGTGGATGGAACTTCGGCTGCGATTGCCGGTCTCATTACTATCTATTTCTGGTGGCAGAACACCAAGGGCATCGAGGAGTCGAGCGACAAGGCCCTGAAGGTGATGAAGATCACAACGGTCATGGTTGTGGTCCTGCTTTCGTGGGGATTTTTTTCCGTGGCCCACGTGGGGGCGCATCTTCCGCCATGGCCTACGCCGAACAACCTTCACTTCAGCCATGACGCCTTTGGGTTCCTGAAAGGCACCAATTTCATGCACTCGCTGGGACTGTTTGGCGTGCTGATGGCCTTTGGACACTCGGTCCTGGCGATGAGCGGCGAAGAGTCGCTCGCGCAGGTCAATCGCGAGATCGAACACCCGAAGCTGAAGAACCTGAAGCGCGCTGCGATCGTGATTGCTATTTATAGCTTTATCTTTACCGGCATCGGCACACTTCTCGCAGTGATGTTGATCCCCGATTCGGTGAGAGTGCCGCTCTATCGCGACAATCTGATTGCGGGCATGGCGATGTACATGGTGGGGCCGCTGGCGGTGCGGATCGGCTTTCGCGTCTTTGTGGTGATCGTCGGGTTCCTGATTCTCGGTGGCGCGGTGAATACTGCGATCGTGGGTTCGACCGGCGTGCTGATGCGTGTGGCCGAAGATGGCGTGCTATCGGATTGGTTTCGTAAGCCGCAGCGTAAGTATGGAACCAGTTACCGGATTGTGAACCTAGTCGCCGGACTGCAGATGTTCACGATCGTGGTGGCCCGCGGCAACGTGATCATGCTGGGTGAGGCTTATGCGTTTGGTGTGATCTGGAGCTTTACCTTCAATGCTCTGGCGATGTCTGGCCTGCGCTGGAAGTACAAGGGGGAGCGCGGCTGGAAGGTTCCGCTCAATCTGCGAATCGGCAAGACTGAGGTCCCTCTTGGGCTGCTTTCAGTCTTCTTCGTCCTCCTTAACTACTGCAATTGTGAACCTATTTACAAAGTCAATAGCTACGGTTAGTGGAATTGTTTTTGCGGCGGCATTTTTTCTGATTTTTTCGCTCTCTGAACGAGACAATAAGCGGCGCCACGATCTTACGACGAGACAGATGAAGGAACACTTTCAACTGGAGCATCAGGACACCGTCGGGCGTGAAGCGCTGGAGATTCGTCCGGGCGCGGTCGTGGTGACGATGCGCGATTCTGCAGCGCCATTCGCGCTGAAGTGGGCGCTGACCCACACAAATACGGACGACCAGGACCTGGTGGTGCTGGCGGCGCGGATGATGGGGGCAGGAGGGCCGGAGTATGTCGACGCTTCGGAGCAGCTCTTCAGCGAACACGAGCAAATGCTCTTTACGAAGGCCGTGTCGGTTGCCGAGAGCTTTGGAAAACATATTTCTTTACTGGTAGTTCCCGCGGGAGATATTTTTTCTGCACTGGTGCAGACGGCTAACTCGCTCGACGCGGCGGCCGTTGTATCTGGACTGTCGACTAAGCTCACTGCCGAGGAGCAGGCCTACCACGTTGGCCAGGCCTGGGAGGCACTGCCTGAACCGAAACGACAGTTTACGTTCTATATCGTCAAACCGGACGGTTCGTCGCTCAATTTCCATATCGGACCGCATGCTCCGACCATTGAGCCACATGAGGTGCAACTCGTCCATCGTCTCTGGCTCAATCTGCGACGCTCGCCCGACATGCAGGACCTACACCATAGCGATATTTTGACCTATGCCTTGACTCGCATGGCGACTGAATTCGCGCGTGATAAACAAGGGACCGTGAGAGATCTGCAGAGGTGTATTGAGGAGAGTCACCATCGTCATGGCCTGGGAGGATTGCGGTACGAAGAGCTGGATGACATCGGACCAGGGTACGCAATTCAAGCGCCGCGCCCGGAGACCAAAACCGAAGAGGACGAGACTACTTCGACTAAGGTGGAGTAGACGCCGACTTACTTATTATTTGCAGATGCTAGTACCTATTCTGTATCGTCATGAAGTAATTTCGAGAATTATGTCAATGGCAGACAGCCGGTAATTGGATCTATGCCAACTGGAGGTAACACGTGGATGTAAGTCGTATTCTTGCTGAGATTGATTCCCAGATATCGAAGTTGCAACAGGCCCGCGCACTTCTGGCTGGCACCAGGGCACCTGCAACAGGCGCTGGTCGAGGCCGCCCCAAAGGCAGCAAGAACACTGCCGCAGCAATATCAGCAACGGCCCCTCGCAAACGTAAGCTGAGCCCCGAGGGCCGGAAGCGCATTGCAGACGCCATGAAGAAGCGCTGGGCGGAACGCCGCAAACAGAACGCGAAAGGCTAATATCTCTGAGTTGCAACTGAAAAGCGCAGGCGCCTCAAATCGAGGCGCCTGCGCTTTTCTATTGTTGACTAACTTTCTTAAAGACTGTCGTCTAACACATTCTACCGGGTGATGATGACCTCGCGGAGACTGTCCTTTGCCAGGAAGAACCTGTAGTTACTGAACTCACTTAGCATGTTTTCAATCTTGCGATTGTTGTAGACATTCAGTAATGGGTAACTTCCTGCACGCTGCATCTCAACAACGTCAGTGTCGGTGAGATGGTATCGACAGAAGACTGTGTCCGGACTGGATGTCTGATGGAAGAAGGCGAGCATCAGGCCACCTGGCTGCAAGACCTGGTGTATGCGGGACAATACTGGGACGACGAGGGCCTCTGGAAGATAGTCTGCCGTGTCCCAGAGAATAACGACGTCGAACTTGCGGCCAGAGAAGCTGAGGTTGCTTTCGAGGAAACGCTCGACATCGAACGTGGGTTCCGCACCGGCTTCGCCAGGCACGAGCCACTCGGGCTTCGACGCCTCTTCAACCACGTTCGCCATGTAGATGCTGTGACCGAGGCCGGTGATGTAGTTGATATTGGAGGACGACGTAGGTCCGATGTCCAGGATACGCAGTGATTCCTGCGCTCGCAGGTATTTCATCAGCTCGTTCCATCCACTTGAGTGACGGGGCACACGACCGGCGACGGTCCCACGTGGACTGCTCGCATTGTCAGTATTGCCGAAAAGGCCGCGCATGCGTCCGCTTCCCTTCCTGGTCTAAGCCTTGGGTTGAGAAAAAAGAGGTGTGGCCGCCTCAGCCGGTGCGGGGACAGTGGCAGCAGGGGTCGAGGCCTTCGGCGCGTCGGTGGTGGGCTTGAGCTCAACACGTCCGGTCAGGACTGCGCTCTCTTCGATCGAGAGCCTGCCGGCGAGGATGTCTCCTTTAACATTAGCTGATTGGCGCAGTTCGACACGGCCCGTGGCCTGCACGTTCCCCGTTAGCTGGCCGAAGATCACCACCTCGCGAGAGTGGATGTCGGCCCGAACATGCGCGTTAGGGCCAATGGTCAAACGGCCCTCCGGGAGAGTGACGGTCCTTCGACATCTCCGTCGATGTAAAGATCTTCATTGCCGGAGAGCTCTCCCCGGATGACGACCGACTTACCGATGACGGTGGAACCCTCTGCTGGCTTCATAGGCTTTTTGTTCTCCCTTGGGTCTTATCTACTGCGGATGCGTCTTGCCCGAACTATACCCAAGCTCATGCCATGAGGCAACCTGCGTTGGTGGGCCAGATTGAAACCAGGCAACTCTGTCACAGTTTCTGTTGCGATATAGGAAGTGCTGCATCATTCCACCAACGATGATTAGAAACAACATTACCAACGCCCAGCCGTAGCTCAGGATGTGCATACTCCTCAACAAGAGGGTCACGGCGGTTCCGAGCAGCATAAGGGGTGATCCCGAGGCACCATATTTCTTCGCCGCTGTCCAATTCGCCATGCCAGCCATGCTCTCAGGCCGTGAGGCGAGGTGCAAGGCAAAAAGATGGCCCTTCGGAGAGGGCCTGTATTCAAACTAGCCGGCAACCCAAACTGCTCAAACCTTGGCACGGCTTTAGCGTCTTACGTAAAATGAGCAGAATGGGTAGACGATGCAGGAGAGAGGTGTGGTTTGGTACCAATGGCAGCGGGGACGCATAGGTCTGTCTCATACCGTGCGTTCCGACTGAGACCGGCTTCAGCGCGCCGAAGGCCATGGATCCGGATTGCAGCGGGTTTCCTCATCCTGTTGAGTGCATTGGCGGGCACGCGGGCGCAGAGTGTCGCTGGGGCAAAGGACGTACCGAGCACGCTACTGTCAGTTCCGCCGCGCTCCCTGGTGGTCGATGCGGCCGCCAATGAGCTGGTGGCGCTACACCATAAGGGCTCTTACCTGCGGTATCGCATGGAGACGGTCAACGAGAAGGGTAGCCAGGTCCGCGACGTCATCGAAAGTAAGGATGGCACGGTTGCGCGTCTGATTCTGAAGGACGGAAAGCCGTTGACCCCTGAACAGGACAAGTGGGAGCGGCAGCGTCTGAACGACATGATCGCGTCGCCTGCCGCCTACGCCAAACATGTAAAAAATGGAGAGTCGGAGAAGAAGATGGCGGACACACTGGTGCCCCTCATGGCGGACGCCATGATCAACACCTACACGCCGGGACAGCCGCAGTCAGGGAAGAACGGGGGAGCGCTGGAGATCGTTCTGGATTACACGCCAAATCCAAAGTTCGTTCCGCCAAATACAGAGGCCGAGGCGTTGACCGGGCTGAAGGGGAGGGTCTGGATCGATGCGAAGACCCATTACGTGGTCCGGATGGAAGGGACGATCTTCCGCGGGGTGAACTTCGGCTGGGGCATGCTGGCACATATCTATCCAGGAGGTAAGCTGGAGATGAACCAGACGGATGCCGGCGGCAACCGCTGGATCTTCACTGACTTTTCAATGGAACTGACTGTGCGGGCCCTGATGGTCAAGACGCTTAATATCCGCTCCAGCGCGAAAGCAAGCGATTACCAGACGCTTGGCCCGATGAGCTATCAGGACGCAATCCGCCTATTGCTTGCGACGCCGCTACCTGACCACTAAGAGCAGCTTCAGGCGGTAACTCGGGCCTTTGCATGGAGCGTCTGCCGGCGAACTGTCAGGGCCTCAATGCGATCGCGTTGCGACCTCGAAGCCGCGTCCGACCTCAGTCGGCACGACGATCTCCCCCTTGGCGCTGACCGTGACCGAGGGCCCAATGATGTCCTGGGCCCAGTAACGGCTGGAGGCGGAGACGTCGCCGGGAAGTGAGAAGTTCGGCAGCGAGGACAAGGCGATGTTGTGGGAGCGGCCGATGCCAGTCTCCAACATACCGCCGCACCAGACCGGAATACCACGCTCTTCGGCGGCGTTGTGGACGGCGATCGCTTCGCTGAAGCCGCCGACCCGGCCGACCTTGATGTTGATGATGCGACAGGACTCCATATCGATTGCAGCGAGGGCGTCGCGTCGGTTGCGAATGGATTCGTCCAGACAAATGGGGGTGTCGAGACGCTTCTGCAGCATGGAGTGGAAGTAGAAGTCGTCGTACCAGAGAGGCTGCTCGATCATGAGCAGGTTGAACTGGTCCCAACTCGGCGATGTGGTCGAGGTCCTTCATGCGGTAGGCGGAGTTGGCGTCGCAGCTTAGGGTGATGTCGGGCCAGCGATTGCGAACTGCTTCGAAGATCTTGGTGTCCCAGCCGGGCTTGCACTTCAGCTTGATGCGCTGGTAGCCGGCGGCGAGCTCCGTCGCGATCTTCTTCATCAGCTGCGCCGGTGAGGGTTGAATGCCGATGGATACGCCACAGGGAATGACGGGGCGGATTCCACCCAGGAGCTCGGCGAGGGAGACCTTCTCGACCTGGGCTTCGAGGTCCCAGACCGCGTTTTCCAGCGCGGCCTTCGCCATGCGGTGGCCGCGGACCTGCCGGAAGATATCCGGGCAACTTCCTCCGCGTTCAACATTCGCATCGAGCAGACTGGGGCCGAGTTCGTTCTCGACCATGAGCCAGGCCGTGTCGATCGTCTCGTCGCTGAAGTAGGGGTGTTCGCCGGCGACGCACTCGCCCCATGCGGTGAGGCCTTCAGACTCGAGCTCTATAAGAAGTATGCGGCGGCCCGTGGTCAGGCCGAAGCTGGTCTCAAATGGATGGGCCAGCGGCATGTTGATCTCGCGCATGTGAATGGCATCGATGTTGAGCATGTACAGTTCCTGTCTTTCTAATCTTCTTGGATGTTTGAGCTTTGTGGAACGGGCCAGCTGATCTTTCGATGAATCGTTGTCAGGCCTCTGCTGCTTGCGTTTTCACTTGTCTGCGGCTTCCATCCAGGGACCAAGAAGAAAACTGCCGTTGCCCTGAGCGTCGAGTTCGTAGCCGATAACGGCAAGACCACGTTGAAAGGCAGATTGCAGCGCCTCCCGGTTGTTGCTCTGCACGGCGAGGGCGAGGCTTCGTTGCTGGGCGTCCTGCTTCCACTGGTAGATGGTATGCGGGACTGTGACACGTTCGATGACTTCGATTGGCTGGGCTTCACCGCGCAGTATACTCGCCACCCGGTCGGAGTGCAGCCACCACTCCGCGTATAGCCTATCCGTCGGCAGGCCTCCCTGCAATGGGGACGAAGAGGGGCCGTAAAAATCGGGCTGATAGCGCCGGACGATGACTCCCAGGCGGCCGATGTTCAGGTGGGCGTTGCGGACCTCCAGCGGATCAAAGGCCCACTCCATCAAATCGAAGCCCCGGGCGATGGCGTCGTCACGCTGGGCGAGCTTGAGGCGTCGGCCTATGCCCTGGTTGCGGTATTGCGGGAGGACAGCGAGCATGTGCGAGTGCAGGTATGGCTTGCGGTCGCGGTAGCCGGGCAAAGACATGGCGAAACCAACGAGGGTATCGCCGTCAAAGGCCCCGATGACCTGGCCACCGATGCGTTGCGCTACCACAAAGACGCGCCGGGGGATGACGTCGCCGTCGCTATAGCCCCAAACCTCAAGCTGCAGGACGACGCAACGCTCAAAGTGTTCGAGGGAAGAAAGGGATTGGATGCGGATGTTGGTCTGCAGGTTCGCGTTCATGGCCTTGGTGGTTCGCTCGCGGCGTTCTTCGCCTGGTTCCATAGTAAGTCCAGCTCTGACGGCGTCGAGGCCGCCAGAGCGTCCCTGCCGCCCGCAGCGGACTCCATGGCTGCGAAGCGGCGACGAAACTTTGCGTTGGCGGCACGCAGCGCCGATTCAGGGTCGACCTTGAGGTGCCGAGCGAGGTTAACGGCGGTGAAGAGAAGGTCGCCGAACTCAGCTTCGATTGCCGTGCTGGACTGGCTGTCGGACGACGGCTTCAGCTCGGCCCTCAATTCGCCAATCTCCTCCTGGAGTTTGTCGAAGAGTCCGTCGGCGTCCGGCCAGTCGAAGCCGACCTTCGCGGCGCGAGAGCCCAGCTTGCCCGCCTCGAGCGTGGCCGGCATGGTGCGGGGAATATCGTCGAGCATCGAGGGTGGTGCGGTAGCGGAGACCTTCTTTTCGGATTGCTTGATCTGCTCCCAGTTGCGCAGAACGGCGTTGGCGTCTGTGGCCACGGCGTCGCCAAAGATGTGGGGGTGGCGGCGGATGAGTTTGGCGTTCAGGTTGGCGGCGACGTCCTCAATGGTGAAGTGACCGGCCTCGGCGGCCATCTGGGCGTAGAAGAGCACTTGCAGCAACAGATCGCCCAATTCGTCCTTCAGATCGGGCCACGCGCGACGTTCGATGGCGTCGAAGACCTCGTAGGTCTCCTCCAGCGTGTGCCGCTTGATGGAGTCGAAGGTCTGTTCGCGGTCCCATGGGCAGCCGTCCGGCCCACGCAGACGGGCCATGATCTCAATGGCTTCGCCGAGCCGAGCCAGTCCGCAGACGGTGCAGCTTCCACATGTGGCTTCGGGGGTACGGGAACCGCCATACCTTTAACTTTACCCGAAGACGTTCGCTTCCCGGCTCGAACGCAATTGGATTATGCTTTGCAGCATATGGTGGACGAGTCCGCAGCGAACGCCAAACCGACGCGACGAAGGAGCCGATGGGTCCTTGCTGCTCATATTGCCTTATCTTGGGCTTTGTTTTCCGCAGATCTACGCGCGCTCCACACCAACCTTGTGGGGCTTTCCCTTTTTTTACTGGTATCAATTCGCCTGGGTGGTCCTCGCCTCCGCGTTGCTGGCAATCGTCTACCGCAAGCTCAAGACTTAGAAGATAGAGCAGCTGGCAGGGTGGTTCCATGCTGCCCTGCCGCCATGGGGAGAGAAGAAGCAACGCGTCGGCAGCATACCGTCGCGTTGCTTGAAGGTAGGTTTGTGGTGCGGTTCGTCTTGCGTGGCCTACTCAAGCGTTCGGCGGGCCCAGTTTACGTCTATTGACCGGTAGGGGCAGCGTTTGATGCCGTGGTGGGTTGGTCGCTCATGTTAGACATCAGCTTGATTTCCACACGACGGTTCTTGGCGCGCCCTGCAGCGGTACTATCGCTCGCCACCTGCTGGTCCTTGCCGATTCCGATGAGATAGAACTTGTGGGGAGGGATGTTGTACTTGACCTGCAGGTAATTGGCGACCGCATCCGCGCGTCGCTGACTGAGTTGGTAGTTGTATGCTGCATCGCCTACGGAGTCCGTTCCTCCGGTCAATGCGAGAATGTATCCGCGCGTGCTGGAGAGCTTCGCCGCCATGTCGTCGAGCTGCGCTTTGTCTGCGGCGGTGAGCACATACTTGTCGAAGGCGAAGGTAACGCTGACGTCGGAGAGCTCCTTGTAGTTATCCAGGTTGGCAACGACGCCGCTCAAGCTGTCGACCCGGTTGTAAGCCTCCTGGGCGGACTTGTTGGCAGCGTCCGCGGATTGGCCAGCAGCAAGAGCGTGCTGATCGGCGGTGTTCGCGGCGCTCTGAGCATTGGCAATGCCAGTCTTGGCGCGCTCGTCGGTGTCGACGATGGCGCGGTGATCGGCTGCGGTCTTGGTGTCGAGCTCGTTGGTCTGCTGGATGAGGGGGGTGGTCTGCGAACGGACATAGTTCTTGGTTGAGCAGCCGACCGTGAAGACGATTACGAAAGCACTGGCGAAGGCAACGGTAAAGGCAGACTTCATTTTATTATCGTGATAGCTAGTGGAGCTCATCGGTTCACTCTCCTGGTTAGAAATACTTCAACATGCTTAGTTAAGCAATCCGCATGCCAAAGGACTTATTGGAATAAACCGCTTGTTTGCTTGATTTTACAGCGCCATATCGAATTTTACACAAGCCCGGGAGGCGCTCCGCCGGGAACTTTTGATAGGGTAGCGCGTCAAATCTTCTAAGCAAATGTGTGCACACTGCGCGCAGGGTGGGCGTCTACACTTCAGACCTGGGCTTCGATCGAAAGCATGGATCTCCAACAGAAAATCCGGACTCTCCCCACCCAACCTGGGTGCTACCTCTACAAAAATGCCGAGGGAGAGGTGATCTACGTCGGGAAGGCGAAGAACCTACGCGCGAGGGTGCGTTCCTACTTTCTTGAGGCGTCGCAGGCCAATGCAAAGACTGGTTCGCTGATGCGCGAGGCCGTCGATGTGGAGTACATCACGGTCGCGAACGAGCATGAGGCGCTGGCGCTCGAAAACAACCTCATCAAGCAGAAGAAGCCCCGCTTCAACATCCTGCTGCGCGACGACAAGACCTATCCGTACATCAAGCTGACGATGAACGACCGGTACCCCAAGGTCTTCGTGACGCGGAGGCTACGGAAGGACGGCAGCGCTTACTACGGACCGTACTTTCCTGGAAACCTCGCCTACCGGCTGGTCGACCTGATCCACCGAAGCTTCCTGATACCGAGTTGCAAGGTCGATCTGTCGCGTTACCATCCGCGCGCGTGCCTGCAGTACTACATCAAGCGCTGCCTGGGGCCTTGCCTGGAAGGATTGACGACGCCCGAGAGCTACCGCGAGACCATTCGCGATGTTCAGCTTTTTCTGGAGGGGCGTCCCAGCGAATTGGAACATTCTTTGACGAAGCGGATGGAAGCTGCTGCAGAGGCCGAGCGGTTTGAGCTCGCAGCTCGGCTGCGGGACCAGATCGTTACCGTCCACCAGATGCAGGACAAGCAGCGCATGGCGACGACGGACAACGAAGATGCGGACGTCTTCGGTTATCACTACGAGAACGAGATGCTGGCAGTGAACCTGTTCCACATGCGCAGCGGCAAGATCGTGGACCGACGCGACCTCTTCTGGGAGGGCCTGTCTGAGTCGTTGCTGGATACGTTGATCGAGGCGGTGGATGAGGCCGACGAACTTGAGGCCGTCCCACGTATGGAGCCGGACCCCGCGGCCCCGGCGCCGGAGATCGGAGAAGGGGTCCCGGTCGTGCAGCGTACGGCTCTTTCGGAGATGGGTAGTGCGTTCAGTCCGGCGGCGTTCTTCTCTGCTTTGCTGAAACAGATCTACCTCGACCAGAGTTATGTGCCGCGGTCGATTCTCGTGCCCGTTGAGTTTCCCGATCGTGTGTTGCTGGCAGAGATGTTGTCGGAGCGGACGGGCAGGCGCGTGGAGATCCTTGCACCGCAGCGTGGGGAAAAGCGTTCGCTGGTGGATCTGGTGTGCCAGAATGCAAAGCAGTCGTACGACCAGCGGTTTCGAGTGCTGCAGCCCGGGATGAAGGCGATCCAGGAGGCGCTGCAGGACGCGCTCACGCTGGAAGAACTGCCGCGCCGTATCGAGTGCTTCGACATCTCGCACATCCAGGGCGCAGAGACGGTCGCCTCCATGGTGGTGTGGGAGGACGGAGCGATGAAGAAGTCCGACTATCGAAAGTTTCAGGTGAAGACCGTCACCGGAGTCGACGACTTCGCCAGCATGCGTGAGGTCATCCAGCGGCGCTACAAGCGGCTGCAGGAGGACAAGAAACCGTTCCCTTCTCTCATCCTGATCGACGGCGGACTAGGTCAGTTGCATGCGGCGTACTCGGCGCTGGAGGAGATCGGCGTTACGTTGCAGCCGCTAGCATCGATTGCAAAGCGGGAGGAGATCATCTACGTCTACGGGCAGGAGAACGAGCCTGTGGTGCTGGACCGGCGATCGCCCGTGCTTCACCTGATGCAGAAGATTCGCGACGAGAGCCACCGTTTCGCTGTGACCTATCATCGCAAACGGCGGGAGATGCGTGACCGCGACAGTGAGTTGCTATCGATACCGGGAGTAGGGCCACGGACGCGTCAGCGACTGATCGAACATTTTGGAAGTGTGCGCGGTATTAAGCAGGCCGCACCCGATGCCCTCACCGCCGTGGTGAACGCCGCGACCGCAGAGAAGATCCGCAGCTACTTCGCAAACGAAGCTGCGGGCAATGCAATATTGCCAGTGTTGAACTAGTCGTCCTACCTCTCAGGTTTCGGTTACTGGCCGGCAGCGGAAGGAACTGCTCCGCCGACCTTGAAGGTGTTGCAGGCCGAGATGGTTCCCTGCTGCAGGCCGCGTTTGAACCAGCCGACGCGCTGCGCGGACGAGCCATGGGTGAAGCTCTCAGGGCTTACCGCTCCGCGCTCCATTCGCTGGAGATGATCGTCGCCAACGGCCGCTGCCGCCTGTAAACCCGCGGCAATATCTGCGTCGTGAACTATATTGCGCTGTTCTGTGCTGTGCGCCCATACTCCGGCGAGGCAATCCGCTTGCAGTTCGAGGTCAACGGAGAGTGGGTTTCTCTGCGACGGGTCCTGGCTCGAAAGATGCCGCACCTGCTGCTCGATGCCAAGAATATTCTGCACATGATGACCCAGTTCGTGCGCGACGACATAGGCTTGTGCGAACTCCGCATTACTGCCGCCGAGGCGCTTTAGCTCGTTCCAGAAGCTGAGGTCGATGTAGACCTTCTCGTCCGCCGGACAGTAGAACGGACCGGTCTGCGACTGGGCGGTGCCGCAGCCAGAGTAAGTGTAGCCGTCATAGAGAACGAGCTTCGCGCGACGATACTCTCGCCCGGTCTGTTCGGGTAGGAGCGAGGCCCATGTTCGTTGCACGTCATCGAGCGTCCACGAGACGAGCTCCGCCGGCCGGTCATCGCCTGGTGCACCTGAGTAAGGACGGTTAGCAGAGTTGGCCGCAGGCTGCGCCGAGTGAGAAGCGACGGTGCCCACCGCCCGCGAGGTAGCTGCCGATGTAATTGCGACCTGTAACGAGGCTAATGATGATCAGAACGATGAAGCCGACAATCCCGAGGCCTCCACCGCCGTAGCCGCCGCCGGAGGAGCCACGCCGATCTTCAACATCGTCACTTAGTCCACCGGGAGTCCAATCCATGGCTCACTCCATTCGCTACGCTCTATATTTTAGGGGCGCTGTTGGCGGCCTGCATATTCGGCGACTGTGGCGTATTTGCACCGATATGCTACTCTCCGAAAACCGATGGATAAACCCAAGTCTGAACTACCTCGCGTCCTGAACGCGTCCCACGCGACCTCCATCGTCGTGGGCATCATTATCGGCAGCGGTATCTTCCTGGTGCCGAGAGAGATGATGGCCGCCGTGGGCTCGTCCCGCGCGGTTTATGCGGTGTGGATCATCGGTGGTCTCCTCTCGCTCTTCGGTGCGATGACCTATGCGGAGATCGCTGCCGGGCGACCGCGATATGGAGGCGAGTACGCCTTTCTCCGCGAGGCCTATGGCGACCTTACCGGCTTCCTCTACATGTGGACGCAGATTACAGTCGCCAAGCCGGCGTCACTCGCGACCATCGCGGCGGGGCTGGCGCGCGTGTTGGGGACCTTCGCGGTCTTCAGCGCTTTTGCGCGGCCGGCTTTTGCGCATCTGCTCTGGGGGCAGATCTTTGCCATTGTGGTGACCTGGCTGATCGCCGGCCTCAACATCATCGGCACGAGGAAGTCTGCTAATGTGCAGCTTTTGCTGACGTGGCTAAAGGGATTGCTAATTCTTGTCATCGCAGGCTTCTGTTTTGGGGCAGCGGGTCATCACGGTTCATGGCACAACTTCGCCACCGATTTCACTGGCGCGCGCGGCGGCTTCTCCGGCTTCATGATCGCTCTCGTTGCGGCACTATGGGCATACGACGGATGGAGCGACGTCGTAACTATGGCTGGTGAGGTCGAGCGTCCGCAGCGCAGCATGCCGTTGGCGCTGGTGGGAGGTGTCGCGATCGTCGGTGCGCTCTATATGCTGACCAATGCCGCCATTCAATATGTCCTGCCGGCATCAGCGATAGCCGCAGCGGAGAGGCCCGCGGCTGATGCAATGCGAGTGGTCGCGGGACAGTGGGGAGCTACGCTGGTGTCGATCGGCATGGCGGTCAGTATTTGCGCGACCTTCGTCGGATCGTCACTTTCGGGAGCACGCGTACCCTTCGCCGCCGCCCGCGACGGACTCTTCTTCAAGCAGCTGGCGCACGTCAATCGGCGGTTTCAGACGCCTTCTGCCGCGCTCATCCTGCAGGCCGTGCTGAGTTCCCTGCTGCTGCTTGCGATAGGACGGTTCCAGGCACTTTTCTCGCTGGCCATCTTCGGCGAGTGGCTCTTCTACATGCTCACCGCCAGCACCATCTTCGTCTTTCGCCGCCGCGAACCGAATGCCGTGCGCCCCTACAGCGTCTGGGGTTACCCTCTATTGCCTGCGCTCTTTATTCTGGCTGCAGCGGTGCTGCTCGTGTTTTCGTTCGCAGACCAACCGCGAAATTCGCTGATTGGGACCGCCATCATTCTGCTCGGCATTCCGGTGCATCTTCTGCGACGACGCGAGCGGACCGGCTTAGTTTCGGTTCTGAATTACCCGCTCGTATACCCGCTCATACTCCTTTGCCGGCTTGTCCCAGGAGAAGTCCTGCGTCATGCCACGCAGCATCATTTCGGTCCATTCCTTCTTATTGCGGAAGGTGCCAAGTGCACGATGCAGAGCGTCCATTAGCGCCGAAGGACTGTAACCCCAGAATTTGAAGCCGTTGCCACCACCGAAAGGCTGCTCGTCGATGGTGTCGTCAAGACCGCCCGTGGCCCGGACCGACCGGGACGGTGCCGTATTTCAAGCTGTAGATCTGGTTCAGGCCGCCGGGCTCGTAGCGCGATGGCATCAGGAAGATGTCCGCGCCGGCCTCAATCTTGTGCGCCATTACATTGTCAAACTTCACTTGCACGCGCACCTTCTGAGGGTAGCGGCTTGCCATTTCGACCAAGAGGCGCTCGTAATACTCCTCACCATTGCCGAGTATCACCAGCACCATGTCTTCCTGGACGAGTTTGTCCATGATCTCGACGATGAAGTCGAAGCCCTTCTGCGTCGCGAAGCGCGAGACGACGCCGATGACGGCCGTCTCATCGCCAACGCCCTCAAGTCCGAAGGCGTGCAGCAGATCGCGACGGCACTCTTTCTTGCCTGCGAGATTTTCCGCCGAATAGTGCGCGGCGATGTGCGGGTCGGTCGCCGGATTCCACTCCTCGTAGTCAACGCCATTGAGGATGCCAAAAAGATCGCCACTGCGCTGCCGCAGAATATTCTCAAGCCCGTTGCCGAACTCCGCGGTCTGGATCTCCTCGGCGTACTTGCGGCTGACGGTCGTGATGGCGTCTGCGTAGACGATGCCGCCCTTCAAAAAATCCACCGTGTCGTAGTGTTCCAGCTTGTCGAAGGTGAACATGTCCCAGGGAAGCAGCAGCCGTTCCATCGTCTTGGGCGGAAACCAGCCTTGGTAGCCGGCGTTGTGGACCGTGAGCACGGCAGGGACATGGCGAAAGACGGGATCGAAGAAGTAGGTGGAACGCAGCAGTACAGCAAGCATCGCCGTCTGCCAGTCGTGCACGTGAAAAACGTCGGGTATGCCGATCACCTTCGACGCTTCGATGACCGCGCGACTCAGCAGGCCAAAGCGTTCAGCGTTGTCGGGGTAGTCGCCTGAGGGGGTGCCCATAGAAACTCTCGCGAT
Source organism: uncultured Acidobacteriaceae bacterium (assembly GCA_963774835.1). GTDB lineage: Bacteria > Acidobacteriota > Terriglobia > Terriglobales > Acidobacteriaceae > Edaphobacter. The sequence goes on along the minus strand of CAVZGS010000003.1, from coordinate 1,199,160 downwards.
CGAACAATTCGGGGCAATCCACAAAGTACGTCTGCACTCCCGCATCCTTGCCGCCATCGAGGATGCGGACGAAGCGATTGTAGGACGGGAACGGAATGGTCACGCTCGCAAGAACGACCGGAGGGTCCGGCACGGCCTTGGCGACCTGCCGGTAGTACGGGATAAATACGCTGATCTTGTGGCCGAATTTGGCCAGAGTGCGCGGGAGAGCGCTCACCACATCTGCCAGTCCGCCCGTCTTGGCCCAGGGAGCACACTCCGATGCTGCGAATACGATATGCATACTGTCGTCCTTTTCCTTCTAACCAAACCGTTAGTCTATAAGAGCACGCGATAAGTCGCCCGCCATTGAATGCAGATGAAGCGTAAACCAAAATTCGGGCAGAACTTTCTCGTGGACGATGCTGCCCGCCATGCCATCGTCGACGCTCTGGGCGATCTTGGCAAGCGTACCGTAATCGAGATCGGACCGGGCCACGGCTCAATCACCGAGATACTCGCTGGGCGTTGCCACAGGTTGATTGCGTTGGAGCTCGACCGGGCACTTGTGGCTGAACTGACCTTTCGTTTTCGCGACCAGCCACAGGTACAGATTATTGAAGGGGACATTCTCAAAGCTGACCTTCGATCTCTTGTGCCCGAGGACGAAACCGCCGATGTGATCGGCAACCTGCCTTACTACATCACCTCAGACATTCTGCTGCAGCTTTTTGCCGCAGGCACCGCGGGACTGCTCGCGCGGGCCGTTCTGATGATGCAGCGCGAGGTGGCGGAGCGCGTATCCGCTGCTCCCGGTGTTCGGGACTACGGTCTTCTCTCCGCCACCGCGCAGATGAACGCGCAGGTCGAGAACCTGTTCACGCTACCGCCGTCTGCGTTCTCTCCGCCGCCGGAGGTCTACTCTACGGTGCTGCGGCTGCATTTCGCGCCACGGTTCTCTGAACTTGGTGTCGACGGGGCCGGATTCAACAGCTTTCTGAGGCAATCCTTTGCGCAGAAACGAAAGACGCTGCACAACAATCTTCGTGCCGCGGGATACTCGGCTGAACAGCTCTCAACTGCCTGGGTGCCCAGCATTCCTGCACAGGCGCGCGCCGAATCTCTGGCGTTGGAGTCGATGGCGGGCCTGTATCGCTCTCTATCGAGGACCGGTGTTCTTGCTGACGCGGCTATGACACCGTAGTTACTTCGGTGCCGCCGGCGCGGAGCCGCTCGGGGCCGAGCCGCGGAGCCGATGGGGGTGGGGGTGGAGGCGCTGACCGCGGAGCCGGAGGTGATGAAGGAGGAGGCACCGGACGTGGCGTGTAGGCAGGCGCATAGGCGGGTGCGTATGCGGGCGCGGTTGGCCGCGGCGCGACGTGCCCGCCTTGTGTCTGTGCGGGGTAGCCCGAGTACCGTTGCGACGGTTGCGCGTCTCGTGACTCCCTTGCCGGCTGTTCGGTGCCACTGGCTGCGGCGGCAGGGGCGACTGGCTTCGATGCTGGCCACGAGGCAGCGCGAGGCGTTGTAGAAGCTGCTCCCACGACCGGCTGTTTGCTGACGTGGTCGACGGCGAAATCACTTCGCAGAGCAGCGCCAACCACGCTGGGCCCCTTCAAATCGGACGCATTGCCGATCGGCCGCAGGGCCTCCACAGGCACGCCGGCGATAAAACGAGGTCCCTGCGAGGGACGGACGCCACCACTGGGCTCCTCAACAGCGTGGCCAACAGTTATGGAAGGCGGCATGCCGGGTTTGTGCACCGGCCGGGTTGGGAGACGATAGTTCAGTGGGGGTTGAACGATATTGATGACATACACGACAGTAAAACCACTCCCAAATCCCCATCCCGTGAACCTACAGCCTGCACCCGGCGACCATCCCCAACCAAAGCTGTTCCAATACGACCAGTTGCCACAACGGAATGGCGTCCATCCCCAGGAATATCCCGAGGCCCACACGTACCCGTCGCCAGGAGATGCGACCCAGCTGCCATACCCGTAGGGATCGAAGCTTGCGTCCAGTGCGAGGGTAGGCTGCCATACCTGGCCCTGTCCGGGAACGTCATACCAGCTGCCGTTGGCGTCCAGATCGGACCACCCATAGCCTTGATCGCCCGCGTAGCCGTCGCGCGCAGCTGTACGGTTTGCTGCTGCCTCGGCTGCGGCCTGATCGCGACCCTGGTTCCACTCGTCCCAGGAGTCGGGTTCGATGTTCTGCAGCAGAAAGTAACGGCCGCTGTCCGATGGGTCGCCGGTCAGCGTCTCTCCGGTGCGCACATTCGTCTTATAGCCGTCTGGCTCGGCCGTGCTGGCGTGTTCAATATGCACTGTGCCATCGAACACAGAGATCACCGCTGGAGGCTGGTCGAGGTTAATGCGAATCGTCGCATTCGCAACCGGCGCGATGTGCTCTCCACCCGCATCCACCATGTAGGTGAATTTGTTTGCGGCGCGCAGCTCTGCATAGACCAGGCCATGCATGACCGTCAGCTGCGTATGAAAGTTTCCCGCTGCATCGATGCTCAATCCATTCAGCCCCAGAGAGGTGTTGGGTGTCAGCCGGACGACGCTGCCGTCTTCAAACTCCACCTCTGCCTGGCCGTCCTCGCCTGTGGTCAACCTCACGCCTTCGGCCAGCGGCATGTTGATCTGGGCCGGACGCTCCTGCTGTGTTGTCCAAGTGATCGACGGTCACGTTGCCCTGCAGATAGCTCAGCCGGGCCGCACGGTGCGGGGCAGCATCGTCCGCGCGCGCGCTGGGAACACATGCTGACAAAAAAATGACAAACAAAGCCAGTCCGGCGCCGAAATGTTCACAAAATTGACGCAGCAACGCGAACGTTCGCATGACGACCCCCGGCCCAAACGACACCGAATGTTAGACGTTCGTCCTCAGCCGACAGCTTCAGTGATTTTCTGCCGCTACCTGCTCCAGCATCTTCGCCGCCCGCAAGCGTACGCGCTGGATCACTGCCGTGTCATCTGCGATCGCGGCCAGCGTTGGCGAGATTGTGCCTAACTCAATCGCCCGCCCCGCCTCCAACTCCTGCCCGAACGAGATCATCTCCGCATCGAGTCCGAGCCGGTCATACCGATGCAGAAACGTAAGCGTGCGCCCTTCATCCAGTGTGTAGGCGATGGCAAGAAAAGTATCGGTCAGTGTCTCAACCACCTTGATCTCGGAGTAGTTGTAGGTGCACGATCCCGAGCCGTCAGCGCCCGTATATGTCAGCGTCTTCTTGCCTGTGTCAGCGATGTTCTTCGCCTTCGACGCGCATTCGATATTCAAGTGGTTCGCCGCTCGAGCTGTTTTGAATATCTTCGCGACGGTTCCCGGGGTTAGGTTGATCGGACGGTCAATATGCTGGGCGGCTTGACCGCGCATCGAAGTGGCCGTGGCCGCGATCTCCACCTGGTCCGCCACATAACTGCCGGTGCCGTCTTCTCGAACACGCAAAGTGAAGTGCGGAACCGGCAGACCCGTGCGGTCAAATTGAAAACTCATTTCGGCTGCCTTTGAGGCAGATGCATCCGCTGCCGGTGCGACCGTCTGGCCCGCGCACGCAAGAGCGGAACACACAATGAGCGCAGCTCCGAGCACAGTGCGGGCAATAGCTCTCATCGGCGCGCGCCTTGAAGTTCGAGTGTTTGTGCCGTGTGGATGTGGCAGATCGCGATGGCCAGCGCGTCGGCGGCGTCCGGCGAGTCGAAGGCGTTCTCGTTCTCAAGCAGGCGCCTCACCATGAACTGCACCTGCTCCTTGCCGGCAAGCCCGTAGCCGACAACAGAGCTCTTGATCGACAGAGGCGCATACTCCACTACCGGCAGGGCAGACGTCGCAGCGGCCAGCATGGCCACTCCTCGCACCTGACCAAGTTTGAGCGCGGATTTCACATTCGCGGAGAAGAAGACCTCTTCGATTGCAACCACTTCTGGCTGATGAAGCGCCATAAGAGCGGTCAGTTCCGCATATACCTGGGCGAGTCGTTGCGGCGCCTTGTCTTTCTTATTCAGCCGAATCGTCCCCGCAGCAAGGTGAACGAGACGCGGCATTCGGGCGTCGCAGTCCACCTCCACCACACCGTACCCGGTGAACTCCGTTCCGCAATCGATGCCGAAGACTCGCATGGGCGAAGTTTACTGCATTTCGCTGTGCCTTCGGACTATCTAGGTTGAGTCCTTGAATGTTGGGGCAGCAGACTAGCGGGAGATCCCCTCAAGCGGCGAACTGGCCGTCGCGTAAAGTTTTCGCTGCATTCTGCCGGCAAGAAACGCCTGCCGCCCAGCGAGAACGGCGTGCTGCATCGCCTCGGCCATCAGTAGCGGGTCTTTTGCCGCCGCAATCGCGGTGTTCATCAGCACCGCATCGAAGCCGAGCTCCATCGCGACGGCAGCATCAGAGGCCGTCCCCACGCCGGCGTCCACGATGAGCGGGACCTCCGTGATCAGCTCGCGCAGAATGCGCAGGTTCGCCGTGTTCTGCAACCCAAGCCCACTGCCGATCGGTGCGCCTAGCGGCATTACGGCCGCCGCACCGGCATCGATCAGCCGCTTTGCGAAGACGATGTCGTCTGAGGTGTACGGCAGCACGGTGAAGCCTTCCTTCACCAGCACTCGCGTCGCCTCCAGCGTCGCCTGGATGTCGGGGTAGAGCGTCTGTTGGTCGCCGATCACCTCGATCTTCACCCAATCCGACAACCCAACCTCGCGCCCCAGACGCGCCGCACGAATCGCCTCCTCAGCTGTGTAACACCCAGCGGTATTGGGCAGCAGGAAGTAGCGCCGCGGGTCGATGAAGTCCAGCAGTGACTCGCTCGACCGGTCCAGATTCACTCGCCGCACCGCAACCGTGACCATCTCGGCACCAGAGGCCTCAATGGCGGCTTGCGTCTCCGCTCCGTCCTTGTATTTGCCGGTGCCAACAATTAGCCGCGATTGAAAGGCCCTTCCAGCGATCACCAAAGGTTTCATAGTTAATATCCTACCCGTTTCAGATGCGTGCAAAAACGCAAACGGCCCGCACTCTGAGAGAGCAGCGGGCCGTCTGGCGGTGAACTGTTGAGATTGACCTGAGGCGTCCATACTCGGACCGGGCCTCGGCGTGGACTTTTTACTACAAAGACCGCCAGGACTAGAGCTATGGACGCTCTAAGCCTCAGTCACCTCACGTATTGTTGTGCAACTATTACTGTCAATTTTCATAGGCTGGATCATCCTCCTTTCCCGTGTAAAAGCAGATTACTCCCGGGCACGATTGCAGGCAAGTGACTCCATAAGCACCACTGCCGTGCATCCGGCCACCCGCTGTCTGCATCACAACCGCTGGTTGCGTCTGCTGGTTCTCCGAAAGGCCACGACTCTATGAAGCCAGTCACCATCATCGGAATAGTTCTTGTGGTCGTCGGTATCATTGGCTTCGCCACCGGCGGACTCTCGTTCACCCACGAGAAAAAGGTCGTCGACCTGGGCTCGGTTGAGATCTCGCGGAAAACCCAAGACACGCTTCCCCTTTCGCCGATCTTCAGCACCGTCTCGCTCATCGTCGGCCTCGGTCTGGTCGTGGTTGGAGCGAGATCGAAATAGACGGATACAAATCGAACTACTTCAGGTAAGCACGCACGAGATCAATCAGGTCTTCGCCTAGCTCGGGTGTAAGAGGAGCATGTCCGTCCTTCAGAAGATGCAACCGAATATGGTCTTCAAGCACCTCCGCCATCAACCCGTTGATTCCTCCACGCGCCGCCGCCAGCAACATCAACACATCGGCGCAGTCATGTTCTTCCGACGACAATGCCCGTTCGACACTGTCCATCTGGCCACGAATTCTCTTCACCCGGTTTAGCAGCTTCACCTTTTCTCTGTCATTGTGGGACATGCCTTGTCTCCTATACCCTACCGGGGTATACTATCCTAGTTTGTCAGCCCGCCGTATGAAGTGTCCCACAAACGGACCCTTCGCACGCAGAAAGGAGGAGTCAGCCAATTGATCCAGATGCTCCAGCGGATACGACCCCGCAATCCATCGGGACGAAACGCGGCTAAGCGAGCCGAAATCGTCCAGGGCTGGGTTGAGACTGCCGACGAGCGTTGTCCGCTCGCCTGCGTCTCGTTCGCCCTGCCGGAGATCAACGCAGAGCAAGACGATGAGTCCGAACCACGACGGCCTGCCTTCTCCTTGCTCCGTTTGAAGGCAGGTTGTTTGCGTTCCATTAACATTCTTCCTGCACCCTCTATCCTGGCCCAATCTTTGAAGAACTCAATAAATACAATCGCAGCGATCCTGCTCCTGACGATCCCCCTCGTCGCGAACGCCCAGGAGCAGGGCCTGATCGATGATCGCCCTGGCCGCCCGGCAAAGCTCCCTGAGGCGCCTGGTCCGTCGGACGAGTCGGCGCCAACAATGTTTCCTCACTCTGAGACTTCGCGCTTCTACATCGCCGGACAGGCGAACATTATTTTCCAGGCCGATGGGCCGTTTCACTCCCCGTACGAAGGCACAAACAGCTTTATTGGCCGCGGGGAGTATAAGACCTCCCTGCTCGGCACGCTCTATCTCGCAGCGCAAGTGCGGCGCGATCCCAAAACCGAGACTGACGCCCTGTTTGACCTTGAATCGGCGGGCGGCCGCGGTCTCAGCGAGGCGCTCGGTCTCGCGGGCTTCACCAATCTGGATGTGGTCCGTAATCCCAACCTGGGCCCTGTGCCGTATATGGCCCGTGCCCAGCTTCACCAGACGATCGGCTTCACCGATAAGCTCGTTGACAGTCCCCGGACGCCGTTTTCCCTCGCCACGCAGGTGCCCGAGCGCCGCCTCGAGCTGTACGTTGGCAAGATGAGTCTGCCGGACTATTTCGATATCAACAGCATCGGCTCGGACAGCCACCTGCAGTTCATGAATTGGACCGTCGACAACAATGGCGCATGGGACTACGCCGCCGACACCCGCGGCTACACCTACGCCGCCGTCGCCGAATACGATGACAAGGTCTGGTCGGCCCGCTACGCTGTCGCCCTGATGCCGACTGTCGCCAACGGCATCGACCTGGTGTGGAACCTGCACCAGGCCAGCGGCCAGAACATGGAGTTCGAGCTGCGCAGATCGCTGCTCGGCAACCTCCTGTCCTCGGATCGCAAAGGTGTGGTGCGTGTCCTCAGCTACGTGAACCACGCGCACATGGGCCTCTACCGCGTCGCCAACCAGGCTTATCTCTCTGGTGAAGACCCGACGCCCGAGATCACAAAGCACGAGACCTACGGCGCGGTAAAGTACGGGTTCTGCTTGAATGTGGAACAGGAGTTGACCGACAATATGCGCGTCTTCGGCCGCTTTGGCTGGAACGAGGGTCAACACGAATCCTTCGCCTACAGCGAGGACGACCAGACCTTCGAGTTCGGCGGCGACTACTCCGGCAGAGCATGGTCTCGCCCCAACGACAAGCTGGGCGTGACTTTCGTAACGAACGCCATCAAAGCCGATCACCAGGCCTACCTGAAGCTTGGCGGTCTTGGGTTTCTGCTGGGCGACGGCAAGCTGAACTACGCCCGGGAAGACATCCTCGAGAGCTACTACAACCTGCACGCATGGCGCGGAGTCTATTACGCGCTCGACCTTCAATACATCAACCACCCTGGCTACAACAAAGATCGCGGCCCGGTGCTGGTCGAATCCGTCCGTATGCACGTCGACTTCTAGCCCAACCCCTACCGGTATTTTTTTGCGCAAAGTCTTCGATCGATGAGACTTACGTTCGGACTTCCGTTCTTAGGCCTCACATGGGCATTGGCCGCTCAAACCGTATACTCATCGGGTGGGCATGTCCGCAATCTTCGAACTCGCAGCTTTTCTCATCGGGCTTCTATTCGGCAGTTTTTTGAACGTCTGTATTACTCGCCTGCCAAAACATCAGTCCATCGTGACACCGCGCTCCCGCTGCCCCAACTGCGAGACCGTTATTCGTTGGTACAACAATGTCCCACTCGTGAGTTGGCTGCTGCTTCGAGGACGCTGTCGTGATTGCAAGCAGACGATTTCCTGGCGATATCCGGCAGTGGAGTTGGCTGTGGGATTCTGGTTCTTAATTGTCGGTCAAGAACTACATCTGCTGCTGCAAATAAGTAAAGTGAGTAGCTTGATTGGGCCAACTCCCGCCGAGTACGTGGGGACGTTTGCATTCGCTATTCTCGGCTTCCTACTGATCGGCCTGATGGTCATGGACTGGCAGACCATGGTCCTTCCTAACGCCTTCACTCTCGGCGGCACTGCCATCGCATTCTTTCTCATCTGCATTCAGGCAATATTCCTCGGCCCCAATGACGACCAGGTCCGCCTGACCAAGCACAGTCTCCACCTCACAAGCCCTGGTGGCGTTACCGACAATGGCAACCTGTTCCTCACCGGCCCAGAGAGCCTGATCTTCGGCCGCATCGCCGCCGTCTGCGGAGCGGCGCTTATGCTTCTGCTCGTCCGCTGGCTTTACAAGGCCATTCGCCACCGCGAAGGCATGGGCCTGGGCGACGTCAAACTTCTCGCAATGATTGCTGCCTTCCTCGGCTTCCTGCCCGCGGTCTTTTCCCTCTTCGTCGGCACGCTCGCCGCTGCTCTCTATGGCGCGCTTCTCCTGGCGCGGGGCAAGGCCGGAGCGGCTTCAAAACTTCCCTTCGGCAGCTTTCTTTGCGTCGGTGGGCTCGTCGCTGCACTGTACGGTAATCGCCTGATGAATATGTACATAGCATTGCTGCGATAGCAGGCAAAACCAACCTTCGTTCGCTTGACACTTGCCAGCCGCAATCTTAGAGTCGAAGATGGCCATGCACAGTTACCCATACATCTGGAACTATGTTCCACTCGTGCTTCAGATTCTGGTCGCCCTTGGACTCGCCTGTGGAATGGTGGGCGCCTCCTTCTTCATCGGTAAGCACAAGAACTCGCGCACCAAGGCCAGTCCCTATGAGTGCGGCATGGATGTTATCGGCGACGCACGGGGCCGATTTACGGTCCGGTTCTACATGGTCGCGATGCTCTTCATTCTGTTCGATGTCGAGGCGGTCTTCATGCTTCCCTGGGCCGTCATCTTCCGCCGCCTGCCCGCACTCACGGGCTCGCGCATGTTCGGTTTCTACGAGATGCTCGTCTACCTCGGCTTTGTCGCAGTCGGCCTGTTTTATGTCTGGAAGAAGGGCATCCTGAACTGGGCGGAAGACAAGGGAGACCTCTAATGTACGATCCCTCCTCAGCTATCAAGGGCAAAGAGGCCGTGTTCGAGGCACATCCTGACAATGCTGCAGTCAAAGCCCTCGCCAGCCTAGCCACCGACGCGAAGTTTGATCGTAATGAACTAACCATCACCGTGGCCCGCGAGAGCATCATCGCTGCCGGGCAGGCCGTCCAGAAGGCGGGTTACAACTTCCTCGAAGATGTAACCGCTGTTGATTGGTACCCCTCCGAGCCGCGCTTCCAGATCACCTATCACGTCCTCTCCATGTCGCTGAAAGAGCGCATCCGCATAGTCGTTCGGCTCGACAGCGACGACGCGGCCATCGACAGCATCACCCCGATCTGGCCGTCCGCCAACTTTTACGAGCGCGAGGTCTTTGACCTCTTCGGCGTCCACTTTGGAGGCCACCCTAATCTGAAGCGCATCATGATGCCCGAAGACTGGAACGGTCACCCCCTGCGCAAGGACTACCCCGTGGAGGGCTACCGCTAATGGCATCCACCGTTGAAGAACTGACCGGCGCCTCCGCGATCGACCCCGGCATCGACGACTTAGTCGCGAACTCTGCACGCAATCGTGGGAACGCGCCGCCTTCAGACCAGACCATGATCATTAACATGGGCCCGCAGCATCCTTCGACCCATGGCGTCCTCCGCCTTGTCATTGAGGTCGATGGCGAAACCATAGTCGCTCTCGCTCCCGACATCGGCTATCTGCACACCGGCATCGAGAAGACCTGTGAGGCCAAGTTCTATCAGCAGGTCGTCCCCCTTACCGACCGCATCGACTATCTGTGTCCCATGACCAACAACCTCGCCTACTGTCTGGCGGTAGAGAAGTTGCTGGGACTTGAGATTCCCGAGCGGGCACAGTATCTCCGCGTGCTCTTCAACGAACTCACGCGCATCCAGTCGCACCTCGTCTGGCTCGGCACCCACGCGATGGACATTGGCGCGCTGACCGTCTTTCTCTACTGCTTCCGCGAGCGCGAGCAGTTGCTGCGCATCTTCGAGGCCGTGGCCGGCCAGCGGATGATGACCAGTTATGTCCGCGTCGGCGGCCTCAGCCTCGAACCGCCCCGCGATCTCTACGCCAAGATCCGCACCTTCCTCAAAGAGTTTCCCGCGCACATCGACGAGTACGAAGGCCTGCTGCAAAATAATCCCATCTGGATGAACCGCCTGAAAGGCGTAGGTTACCTGTCACCTGAGGACGCCATTGCTCTGGGCGTTACCGGCCCGCCGCTGCGCGCATCCGGTGTCGACTTTGACGTCCGTCGCGACATGCCTTACTCCGGCTACGAGAAGTTCCAGTTCAACGTGCCGGTCTCAAAGATCGGCGATGTCTGGGCGCGGTACATTGTCCGCATGCAGGAGTTCCGCGAGTCTGTGAAGATCTGCCTTCAGGCGCTCGATGGCCTTCCCGAGGGCCGGATCGTCGCCGATGCGCCGAAGATCATTCTTCCGGATCGCGAGCAGATGAAGACGCAGATGGAATCCCTCATCCATCACTTTAAGATTGTTACGGAAGGCTTTGGTGTACCGGCTGGTGAGGTGTGCAGTTCAGTAGAAGCTCCGCACGGCATGATGAACTACTATGTCGTCTCCGACGGCACGGCCAAGCCCTACCGGGTGCACATGCGCAATCCGGGATTCGCTACATTGCAGGCGCTCGAAACCATGTGCAAAGGCCGCCTATTGGCCGATGTTGTCGCCGTCATCGGATCGATCGATATCGTCCTCGGCGAGATCGACCGCTGACCTCTGATGCTCGACGCACGCCTCAGAGCTGAACTTTGGACCTCCTGGGCATCGCTGCTTCGCTCCTACGCTGCGGCCCACGGAATTAACAGCCGGCATCATGCAGTCGTTGAGGTCGGCGCAGATGAGATCACCCTCCGTGTCGCCAGCCGATGGCTTCGCTTCACGCATGAGACGCTCGAGGACAGCGAAGGAAATCGCTCCCCCTTCAGCATGCAGGAAGACGGAACGGTTAAACTGAACGGTATCGCCGAAGAGATGGACCTTGCCGCCGAAAGGCTGGCGCGGGAGATGATGCAGAGTGAGTGAAATAGCCAATACGATCTTTTCGCCGGAGCTGGCGGCCCGCTTCGACAAACTCGTGACCATCTACCCGCTCAAGCGCTCGGCGCTCGTCCCCATGCTGCTGTACGCGCAGGACGAGGTCGGCTATGTCTCGGACGCCGTCGTTACCGAGCTCGCGCAGCGCCTCGACCTCCTCGAATTCGACGTGCGCAACGTGCTTTCGTACTACTCCATGCTTCGCACAAAGCCGGCGGGCAAGTACAACGTGCAGGTATGCACCAATATCTCCTGCATGCTGCGCGGCGGCTACGAGATCCTCGACCACTGCAAACACAAGCTCGGCATTGGGCATAAAGAGACGACCAAGGACGGAATCTTCTCTCTGGAAGAGGTCGAGTGCATCGGCGCCTGCTGCTGGGCCCCTGCGATCCAGATCAACTACGACTTCCACGAGGACCTCACTCCCGCGAAGGTCGACGTCCTCTTCAAGATGTACCGCGACGGCAAGGGAAAGGACGAAAAATAATGCCGACCCTCGTCAGCCATCCCGATGAAGTCAGAGTACTCTCCCGCCGCTTCGGCCAAGGTGCAGCGAACATCGACAAGTACATCGAACTCGACGGGTACAAAGCCGTCCAGCAGGCCATTGCCCAGGGCCCCGAATGGATCATCAACACCATGAAGGCCTCCGGCCTGCGCGGACGCGGCGGAGCAGGCTTTCCTACTGGCATGAAGTGGTCGTTTGTTCCAAAGACTTCGGAAAAGCCTAAGTACGTTCTGGTCAACGGCGACGAGTCTGAGCCCGGCACCTGCAAAGACCACATCCTCTTCCTTGAGGACCCGCACGCCGTCATTGAAGGAACGATGATCGCCGGGCTCGCGATCGGCTCGAAGCTTGGATTTATCTATCTGCGGGGCGAATACCGATATCTGCTCAAGATTGTTGAGAAGGCCGTCGCCGACGCCTACGCGAAGGGCATCCTCGGCAAAAATATCTTCGGCAGCGGAGTCGACTTCGACGTCATCACCCAGACGGGCGCCGGCGCTTATGAGGTCGGCGAAGAGTCGGCGCTCATGGAATCGCTCGAAGGCAAGCGCGGCGTCCCGCGCATCAAGCCCCCCTTCCCTGCTGTCGTGGGACTCTACGGTGGCCCCACGGTCATCAACAATGCGGAGACGATCGCCTCCGCCCCGCACATCCTGCTGATGGGTGGCGAGGCTTATGCGAAGCTTGGCAGCGAACGCAACGGCGGCACGCGTCTATTTGGCATCAGCGGCCACGTTGAACGCCCCGGCGTCTACGAACTTCCTATGGGCTACAACCTGAAGCGTGCCATCTATGAGGTCGCTGGCGGCATCAAGGACGGCAAGAAACTCAAAGCCGTGGTTCCCGGTGGCGCGAGCTGCCCGGTGCTTACGGCAGACGAGATCGACGTAGGCCTCGACTTCGACCAGATGGGCAAGGCCGGCACCATGCTCGGGTCTGGAGGCATCGTGGTGCTTGACGAGACCGTTTCGATCGTCGAGTTCGCTCTTCGCACGATCGCCTTCTACCAGCACGAGAGTTGTGGCTGGTGCATTCCCTGCCGCGAAGGCACGGACTGGATCAAGAAGACCCTCACCCGCGTCTACAATGGCGGCGGCTAGCAAGAAAGACGTCGACAACGTCCAGTACCTCGCCGAAAACATGATGGGCCGGACGTTCTGCCCGCTCGGTGACGCAGCGGCTATGCCAACTCTCGGCTTCGTCAAGAAATTCCGCAAAGAGTTTGAAGACTACATCGCCGGCAACAAGGCCGGGACACCTATCATCACCGTCGAGCAACTGGTTGGAGCAGGACACTAAATGGCTGACGTAAAATTCACCGTAGACGGCAAACAACTCACCGCGCCCGCCGGCACGCTTCTCATCGAGGCCTGCAAATCGGCGGGCATCGAGGTCCCCGCCTTCTGCTATTACCCGGGGCTCTCGCTCCAGGCGGCCTGCCGGATGTGCGTTGTCCGCATCGAGAAGATGCCCAAGCTCCAGACGGCCTGCACTACGCCGGTCGCCGAAGGCATGGTGGTGGCTGACAGAAACGCCTGAAATTGCCCAGGCAAGGAAAGCCACTTTGCAGATGCTCCTCGGCAACCACCCGCTCGACTGCCCCGTCTGCGATGCCGGCGGCGAGTGCGAGCTGCAGGACATGACCTTCAAGTACGGCGCTGCCGATAGCTTCTACGCCGAGCCCAAGAACCACCGTGAAGAACAGAAGTGGTCCCCGGTCGTCTACTTCGACCGCCCGCGCTGCATTCTCTGTTACCGCTGCGTGCGCATGTGCGGCGAAGGCATGGACGTCTTCGCGCTCGGCATCCAGAACCGCGGCAGCTCTTCCGTGATCGCTCCCAATATCTCTGCGGAGATATCTCCGGACCACCTCGCGCACGTCGACTGCGAGCAGTGCGGCATGTGCATCGACGCCTGTCCAGTAGGCGCGCTCACCTCGGGCACCTATCGGTACAAGACGCGCCCATGGGAGATGAACCACGTCGGCACCATCTGCACTCATTGCGGCGACGGCTGCAAGACGACCCTTGGTGTACGCTCGACCTCAGATGGCAGCGAGATCGTACGCGGCGACAATCGCGACAAGTCCGGCATCAACGGCGACTTCCTTTGCAACAAAGGGCGGTACGCCTTCGACTTCGCGAACAATGAGACACGTATCACTCAGCCGCTTGTCCGCCAACCCAACGGCGAGTTCAAACCCGTAAGCTGGGAGGTTGCGCTCGACCACGTCGGCAAGAAGTTCCGCGAGCTACGCGACACGCGCGGCGGCAAGAGCATCGGTGTCATTGGCTCGAACCGCATCAGCAACGAGGAAGCTTATCTGCTCCAGAAGTTTGCACGAACGGTTCATCGGCACCAACAACATTGACCACCACCGGACTGCGGACTACGTCTCCTTCGCCCAGGCACTCTCTGGCAAACCCAACCGGACCGCGTCGCTGCGCGACACCCTTACCGCCCCGGCGATCATGGTCCTCGGCGGTGACCCCACCGTCCAGGCACCCGCAACTGCGTGGAACATCCGCACCAACGTCCGCAACAACCGTGGCCGCCTCTACATCGCCAACGCCGCGGAGATCAAGCTGCGCCGCCAGGCCAAGGCGTTCGCGCATATCGCCCCTTTCAGTTATGGAGCGCTTGCCAGCTTCATTGCGGGAGATGACGCCGCCGCCGAAGCCCTCGCGCGCCCGGGCTCAGACACTACCGCGCTGCACAACTTCCGCAACGCCGTACGCGCCGAAGAGCAACTCCTCGTTCTCATCGGATCTGAATTCCGCGGCGCCGACCTCAAGCGACTCCTGGACTTTGGCACCACGATGCCGAACCGCAAGTTTGCGCTCCTCTCCGACTACGCCAACTCACGTGGGGCCGCCGACATGGGCCTTCTCCCCGATATGCTCCCGGGGTACACTCCACTGGCCGGAAACACGACCTTCGCCGAGTACAACACCCCCACCGAGCGCGGTCTCGACATGCTTGAGATCTTCGAAGCAGCGGGACGCGGTGAGCTCTCCGCCCTCTATGTCGTGGGCTCGAACCCCATCGCCCGCTATGGGGTCGATCCCGCCGTCCTGCAAAACACCTTCGTCGTCGTGCAGGAGATGTTCCTCACCGAAACCGCGGCCCTCGCTGATGTCATCCTTCCCGCCGCGAACCTCTACGAAAAATCCGGATCCGTCACCAACAGCTACGGCGATCTCCAACTCGTCAATAAGGCCGGAGACCGCGCCGGAGTCCGCACCGACTTCGAGATGATCGTCCGCATCGCCGACAAGATGGGCGCGAATATGCACGCACTCGTCCCATTCGGCAAAGGCACTCGCGCCGACATGGGCCAATCACGGGGCGCGCAGTCTGGTGAAGCTGACCGTCACGCCGTCTGGCTCACAGCAAACAATCTCGAACCAAAACTCAGTCCGTTCGACCCCTTTGCAATTCTCGACGAGATCCAGCGTCTCGTCCCCGGATACAATTTGCTCCGGCTTCAACTTCTCTCGGGCAACGACCAGCACCTGCAGCCCGCCGCTCCTGTCCCACTCGTCCAGATCGGCAATCGTCGCGACCTTGTCCTACCCGCAAACGACTCTCTCTTCACCTCGGGCACACTTGGGCGCTACTCCACCATGCTCTCCGACCTGCAGCACAATGAAAGCCTCCGTCCACCAACCGGGCTCACTCAAATTGAAACCGCAGCCGACTAAGCAGACTAAGTTCAAAGTAAGGCCAGCAGCCAAACAAAATCAGAGTTCAAAGCGCAGAGCCGAAAGCTAAAAATGATGCACCTCACAGAATTTCAGACATTCCTGCTGCTCAGCGTCCTCAAGGTCGTGGTCGTCGTCGTCATTACACTGATGGCGGTCGCCTACACGGTGCTGCTTGAGCGCAAGGTGCTGGGCCGCATCCAGAACCGCTGGGGCCCTCCCGGGTCGGCCCCTTCGGCCTGCTGCAGCCGCTCGCCGACGGCATCAAGCTCTTCCTCAAGGAAGACCTCATGCCCATCGCGTCTGAACGCCCTCTTTTTATCATCGCTCCCATCATCGCGCTGACCTGCGCACTGATCTCCATCGCTGTCGTCCCCTTCGGCGGTATGCAGAAGGTCACAGTCAATGGCGTGGGCGTCGAGATGTTCAACGTTGCGGACCTCAACATCGGCCTGCTCGTCATCCTTGGCATCACGTCGATTGGCGTCTACGGCATCGCGCTCTCGGGCTGGTCGTCGAACAACAAGTTCGCTCTTCTCGGCAGCCTCCGCGCCACCTCGCAGATGATCAGCTATGAATTGGCCCTCGGTCTCTCGCTGGTCGGCGTCGTCCTCCGTGCCCAGTCCCTCAGCCTTCGCGACATCGTCAACAGCCAGAGCGCCCATGGCATGCTTAGCTGGAACGTCTTCGGCGGCTTCCAGTTCGTCGCCTTCTTTATCTACATGATGGCCGCCTACGCCGAGACCAACCGTGCTCCCTTCGATCTTCCTGAGGCCGAGTCCGAGTTGGTCGCCGGCTATCACACTGAGTACAGCTCGATGAAGTTCGCCATGTTCTTCATGGCCGAGTACGCCAACATGATCACCGTGAGCTGTGTTGCCACGCTGCTCTTCCTGGGTGGGGCCTCCAGCCCTCTGGGTCATCTCCTGCCTGACAACTTCGGCGGCCCTGTTCTCACCGCCATCTTCCCCATCCTCTGGTTCGTCGCCAAAGTCCTCTTCTTCCTCTTGCTCTACATCTGGGTGCGAGGCACGCTGCCCCGCTTCCGTTATGACCAGCTCATGAGCTTCGGCTGGAAGTTTCTCCTGCCGGTCGCCATGGCCAACATCGTCATCACCAGCTTAGTCATTGCACTGCGTAGTTAGTCTCGCGAAACGCCGGAGCAAGTTGTTTTACAATCAACAGATAGCGCGAAAACGGTCCTGCTCCGTGTCAAATGATTTTGAAGCTACTACAGACCCACGAAAGAACTAGCCGAACATCATGCAACTGGCACTCTTTATCATCTTTGGCGCGCTGGCGGTAGCAGGAGCACTCAACCTCCTCCTGCAGCGCCACCCCATCAACAGCGCCCTGTCGCTGGTCGTCGTCATGATGTCGCTCGCCGTCCTCTACTGGTCGCTCGGGGCCGAGTTCCTCGCCGCCGCCCAGGTCATCGTCTACTCCGGCGCCATCATGGTCTTCTTCGTCTTCGTCATCATGCTGCTCAACGCCGGCGAAGAGGAGCGCACCACAGGCAGCCGTGCAGCTTACATCGTCGGCTTCCCGGGCGCCGCGGCCATCTTCTGCCTGTTGAGCTTCGTCTTCCTCTCCGAGCGACACGCCCTCGGCGGCACGAACATAGGCGGCTATCTCAATCACGTCACCAGCAACATCTCCGAGATCAGCGCCCTCCTCTTCACCAAACTCCTGCTCCCCTTCGAAGTCACGTCCATCCTCATCCTGGTAGCGATCCTCGGGGCCGTCGTGCTCGCGCGAAAGGAGCAGTAAGATGCGCAGCGATCCGAACCACTTTGTTCCCGTCTTTGCTGCCTCTGCCGCTGCGGTTATCTGTCTCGCGGCAGCTATTGTTGCCGGCAAGAAGAAGAGAGGCGCCTAGCAATGGCCCCTATCGCCGCTTACCTCGTCCTCGCCGCTGTGCTCTTCTCCATCGGCGTCGCCGCCTTCCTCATTAAGCGCAACCTCATCACTGTCTTCATGTCGATTGAGCTGATGCTCAACGCCGTCAACCTTACCTTCGTCGCCTTCGCGCACATGTGGCACCAGGTCTCAGGCCAAATCTTCGTCTTCTTCGTGATGGTCGTCGCCGCTGCCGAGGCCGCGGTCGGCCTTGCCATCATTATCGCCATCTTCCGCACGCGCGAAACGCTGAACGTCGACCAGGTCGACCTGATGAAATCGTGACTTCTATGCCTCCTGCTTCTCAAATCTCGGATTACCTCTGGCTGGTTCCGCTGCTTCCCTTCGCCGGCTTCCTGATTAATGGGACTATCGGCCGCAAGCTGCCTCGTGCACTCGTCAGTGCTATTGCATTGACATGCACCGCGATTCCGGCCGCTATCGTCGCGTGGTTGTGGACTGTCATGAAGGCCGCAGGTGCGCCCGAGATGATCCAGGTGGTCAGCGGGCCCTGGATCCAGATCACCGGCCTGCAGATCGACTTCGCCTTCACCGTCGACCACCTCACCCTCATCATGCTCGGCGTCGTGACCGGCGTTGGCTTCCTCATCCATATCTACTCCGTCGGCTACATGGCCCACGAAGAGGGTTACTGGCGCTTCTTCGCCTACCTCAACCTCTTCATGTTCTTCATGTTGGTCCTTGTCCTCGCAGAAAGCTTCCTTCTGATGTTCGTCGGCTGGGAGGGGGTCGGTCTCGCCTCCTATCTGCTCATTGGCTTCTACTTCAAGAAGGACTCCGCCGCAAACGCAGGCAAGAAAGCCTTCATCGTCAACCGTATCGGCGACTTCGGCTTCCTGCTCGCGATGTTCCTCATCGTCCGCGAGTTCGGCTCCCTCGACTTCAGCCACGTGTTCAGCGCCATCAGCGTGAACCCGGAGTGGCACGGCGGGGTCCTTACCGCCATCGCCCTTCTGCTCGTCCTCGGTGCGGTCGGTAAGTCCGCGCAGCTTCCGCTCTACGTCTGGCTCCCCGACGCGATGGAGGGCCCGACACCGGTCTCCGCGCTTATTCACGCGGCCACTATGGTCACGGCCGGCGTCTACATGGTCGCGCGTTGTCACACGTTGTTCGACCGCTCCCCCTACGCCCTCGGCGTCGTCGCTATCATCGGCGCAGCTACCTGCATGTTTGCCGCATGCATCGGCATGGTGCAGCACGATATCAAGCGCGTCCTCGCCTATTCGACCGTCTCGCAGCTCGGGTACATGTTTCTCGCCTGCGGGGTCGGCGCCTACGCTGCCGGCATCTTCCATCTGCTCACCCACGCGTTCTTCAAGGCGCTGCTCTTCCTCGCCGCGGGCTCCGTCATTCACGCTCTCTCGGGCGAACAGGACATGCGCAAGATGGGCGGCCTCCGCAAACGCATCCCCATTACCTTCTGGACCATGACGATGGGCGTCTTCGCCATCGCAGGGCTTCCCCCGTGGGCAGGGTTCTTCTCCAAAGACGAGATCCTTTACCAGGCCTTCGTCTCAAACAGCCCAATCGGCAGAATCGTCTGGTTCATCGGCCTCGTGACTGCCGGCATGACCTCGTTCTACATGTTCCGCCTCTGGTTCAAGACCTTCTTCGGCCCTGAGCACTTCGACGAACACACCAGCCTCCACGATCATGGAGCAGCCGTCCACACCCAATCCGGCGGCCACGCTGTCATGGTCGCTGATCCTGAAGAGGGCCACTCGCACGGCGTCCACGAATCCCCCTGGGTCATGCTCGGCCCGCTCGTCATTCTTGCCATTCTCTCCTTCATAGGTGGATGGGTCGGTGTTCCGGCTGCCATGTGGGGACACGACGAGATCGGACACTTTCTTGACCCTGTATTCGCCAATCCCACCACCGCTGAAGCTGCCGCAACGGCGGCCAGCCACGGCCTCGAACTCGGTCTCGCGGTTGTCTCTGTTCTCGTTGCACTCGCCGGGGTCGGCATCGCCTACACCTTCTACTACAAGAAGCCCGGCACCGCGGCCGCCCTCGCCGAACGCGCCCCGGCACTCTATCGCCTCGTCGAAAACAAGTTCTACATCGACGAAATCTACGGCGCCCTTATCGTCACGCCACTACTGATGTTCGCCCGTTTCTTCCTCGGCGGGCTCATCGACGGGGGCATCATCAATGGCGCGGGCGCAGCAGCGGGCGGAACAACCCGAGGCCTCAGCTCATTGGTACGCCGCGTTCAATCCGGCAACATTCGCTCCTATGCCGGCTGGCTCGCTCTCGGGGCCGCCGCCGTCCTGCTGGTTATGATCTTCGGCCGCTCTGTCTGGCTGCACTAAAGAAACACGCACCTGCTTTACGAACCACGTAGTTTTGCTCCACCAAAGGAAACAATGAACATCGACCACACCATCCTGACCGTCATCATCCTCGTCCCTCTTGCGGGTGCGGTCCTGCTGGCCTTGCTGCCCGACAAGGGCAAGCTGATGCAGTGGGGTGCGCTCGCGGTCACCCTCGTAACATTTGCTCTTACGCTGCACCTTCCCATCCGCTACGATTACGCAGCCGCCGCCGGCACCTTCCAGTTCGACCAGCGACCTCTCCTGGATCAACTCACCCGCCATCCGCTACCACCTGGGCGTCGATGGCCTCTCGATGTGGCTCGTCGTCCTCACCGGTTTCCTCGCCCCTCTCGGCGTCCTCATCTCCTGGAACACCATCAGCGAGCGTAAAAAGCTCTTCTACACCCTCTTCCTGCTCCAGCAGGTCGCGATGCTCGGCATCTTCGTGTCGCTCGACCTCTTCCTCTACTACGCTTTTTGGGAGCTGTCCCTCGTCCCGATGGCGCTTCTGATCGCCACCTTCGGACGCACTGTTAACCGCCGCCGCGCCGCGATCAAGTACTTCCTCTACACCTTCATCCCGTCAGCCATTCTGCTGGTCGGCATGCTCTGGGTCTACGCCCACACCGGCACGTTCCAGCTTCCTGACCTCGCCCAGCTCGCCGCCACCCACAGCATCTCAGGGAACTCCGCTGCCCTCTGGCTGGCCTCACTCGCCTTTCTCGTCGCCTTCGCCGTCAAAGTACCTGTCTTCCCGCTCCACGGCTGGCTCTCCGACGCCATCGCCGAGGCCCCCACCGCCGCCGTCATGGTCCTCGCCGGAAAACTCGGCCTCTACTCCATCCTGCGCTTCTCCTTCAGCATCTTCCCCGAGCAGTCCCGCCAGATCGCCCCTCTGATGATCGCGCTCGGAGCAATCGGGATTGTCTACGGCGCATTGATCGCTCTCGTACAAAAGGACTTGAAGCAGCTAGCCGCCTACGGCACGCTTGGCCACGTCAGCGTTGTCATCCTCGGCATCTTCACCTTCACCATCGCCGGCATGGATGGTGGAATTTACGCGACCCTCAACGAAGGCATCGGCGGCGGCGCTCTCTTCATGCTCCTCGGCATCCTGTACGAGCGCTACGGCACCTACGACATGCGCGACTACGGCGGCCTCGCGGCAAAGCTCCCCTGGATGGTCACCCTGTTCGTCATCACTACTCTCTCGGTCATCGGCCTTCCCATGCTCAACGGCTTCGTCGGCGAGTTTCTCGTCCTCACCGGCGGCATGCAGTCCGCCATCACGCACCACACTCGCTGGACGGTCCTCGCCACCACCGGTGTCATCTTTACCGCCTCGTATATGCTCTGGATGATTCAGCGTGTCTTCTACGGCGACCTCAACGACAACACCGCCGATGTCCCGGCGCCGGACCTCGATGCCCGCGAGCACTTCGCCCTCTGGCCCATGGTCGCGCTTATGCTTTTAATGGGTGTCGCCTCTCCGATATGGATGCGAGCCATCGACACCGCAGGCACAGCACTTGCTGCCACTGAAACTGCATCTTCCACGGAAGCGAAGGCCCCAAACGCATCTTCGATTCATCGATTGCCGAACGGCGCGATCGTCTTCAACGGACACGTGATTCCGCCCTGCGACGCCACCCATCCCTGCTATGTCGACTTTCGGGTCGTTCCGGCGAAGGAGGCTCCGCTAGATGTCCACTAACGTCCTGGCCGTCCTTCCCGAACTCATCCTCACGCTCACTGGCGTCCTCATCATGATGGCCGAGCCCTGCCTCAAACCCGCCTCCAGCCGCAAACCCCTTGGCTGGATCGCGATTGCGGGCACCGTTGCAGCCCTCGTCGCGAGCTGGTATCAGGTCTCCGTCGGCGTCACCCTCCACGCCTTCTCCAACACCATCCAGGTCGACGCCTTCTCAGTCCTCTTCCACTACGTCATCGGTGCCATCGTCCTCGTCACGCTTCTCAGCTCCCTCGACTACTTTGAAGGCAACGCCAGCCACGCCGGCGAGTACTTCGCTCTCCTCTGCTTCGGCGCCGTCGGCATGATGCTCATGACCTGCTCGGTCGAGCTCCTCATGGTCTTCATCGGCCTCGAGATCTCCTCCATCTCCACCTACATCCTCTGCGGCTTCCGAAAGGGCCACGCCACCGGCACCGAGTCCTCGGTCAAGTACTTCCTCCTCGGCTCCTTCGCCACCGCGTTCTTCCTCTACGGCGTCGCCCTTGCCTTCGGTGCCACCGGCTCTACCGACATCTACGCCATCGCCCTCGGCCTCCAGACCACCGGCACCCCCTACCTCGCCTTCACCGCCCTCGCCCTCATCCTGATCGGCCTGGGCTTCAAGGTCTCCGCCGCCCCTTTCCATGTCTGGACACCCGACGTCTACCAGGGCGCACCGGCACCCGTCGTCGGCCTCATGTCCACCGCGCCTAAAACTGCGGCCTTCGCCGTCCTGCTCCGCATCACCTTCACCGGCTTCCCTCAGATGCAGCACCGGTGGGCCATCCTGATGTCGGTCCTTGCCGCCCTTTCGATGACCATCGGCAATCTCGGCGCCTTGCTCCAGCGCGACGTCAAGCGCATGCTCGCCTACTCCAGCATCGCCCACGCCGGCTACATCCTCGTCGCCTTCACGGCCTTCCCCTTCGACGGCATCGCCGCGGCCTGCTTCTACACCGCCACCTACGCAGCCATGCAGGTCGGCGCCTTCGCTATCATCACCCAGATCAGCGGTTACGATGAACGCGTTCGCACCATTGACGACTACACAGGCCTCGGCCAGAAGCGCCCTTATCTCGCCGCCCTGCTTAGCTTTTTCCTGCTTTCATTGATCGGAATCCCCTTTACAGGCGGCTTCTTCGGCAAGTTCTACGTCTTCTCGGCAGCGATCCACGGCGGCCACGTATGGCTCGCGGTCATTGGCCTGCTAAACAGCGGTGTCGCCTGCTTCTACTACCTGCGTCTGCTGGCCGCCGTCTACACCCGCCCCGGCACCGAAAGCGCCCGCCTCGACCAACTCCGCCCCATCAGCGTCCCAGCGGCCATCGGCCTGGCCATGGCAGCGATCGCCACACTGACCCTCGGCATCCTGCCAAGTGGCGCCGTCTCCTTCGCCGAGTACGCCAGCCACTCCACCCTGATCGAGCAGGGCCGCCAGGAGTGCGCCGCCCACCCCGAAGGCTGCCACATCCAGCTAGACTTCGACGCCCGCTGACGCAATCCGGTCTCTTGCGCCCTGGACCGAACGGCGCAGAGGACAGTCTGCGCCTCTGCGTGTATCCTTCGGGGAAGCCGATTCCCAGTTCGTTCTGCGCTGCACGTACAGACTGTGCCTCTATCAGTTAATAGAATCCGCTCCGTCCAGATGAGTGGTGGAAGGATCACCTTTGATAGACCTTCGAACCGTCCACGTCACTGCCGCTATCTTTGCCAGCCTTTGCCTCTATCTGTTGCTGATCCAACGCAGCACGCCTGGCCTCCGTGGCGTGCGCTTCGTCATTTACGGCTATGCCACCTCCGCGGTTGGCATGGAACTGCTTGCTCTACACGACCACATTCCCGAATTCTTCTCCATTACTGTCGCAAACTGCCTGCTCGTTCTCATCAACGTCTTTGTCTACTGGGGCATTGCGGAACTTCTTCATCTGCGACCACCACAGCGTTGGCTCCTTCCTGCATCCGTCATTCCGACCGCCGTCATCAGTCTCTATTTCAGCTACGTCCACCCTGATGTCTCGGTTCGCATCATCGGGATCAGCCTCCTGGCCGTCGCGCAATACTCCCTGATTGTGCATCTGCTTTCAGGTCCCGGACCACTCCGTGTCTACATGCCGCGGCTCGGCCTTTCCGATCTCTTCTCCCTCTACTCGGTGATCAACATCTATCGTGCATGGGAGGCCCACCTGCACGATCCGCGCAGTCTGCTTACCTCGACCGGCACCAGCATCTTCTCTTTCCTCACCCCGATCCTTATCGCCGTCATGACTGCTCTCGGTTTCATCTGGCTTGCCATGGCGCAACTCCAGCATGAGCTCGAGATGCAGTCCCGGACCGACGCACTCACCGGCCTGCTCAACCGCCGCGCGCTCGAGCAGATCGGCGCCGCGGCCATCGAACAGGCGCGCCGCCAGAGCTCCGCCCTCTCGCTTATCATCCTTGATCTCGACCGCTTCAAATCCATCAACGATGAACACGGCCACGACGGGGGAGACGTCGTCCTTCATCACGCAGCGCGCTGTCTTCGCGACAACCTTCGCGAGGTCGACCATGTCGCACGTCTGGGCGGCGAAGAGTTTGTCGCGGTTCTGCCTGGCACCAGCCAGGCCCGCGCTGCCGAGGTCGCCGAAAATCTCCGCCTTTCTCTCGCGCGCCTCACCGTCGAGCACTTCAGCCAGGAGATCCGGCTCTCCGCCAGCTTCGGCGTCTCCACCATGCTGCCCACCGACACCAGCTGGTTCGAGATCCTGCGCCGTGGCGACCGCGCCCTCTACCTCGCCAAGGAGCAGGGCCGCGACCGCGTCGCCGTTCTCTAGTCCCCCTTCACCAAACAGAAGGGCCTCTGCATTCAGCAGAGGCCCTTCCTTGCCACAAAACCAACCAAGGTGAAACTTACGGCTGGACCTTCAGGAAGATGATGACGAACGTAAATAGCGCGAGCGACTCGATAAACGCAAGACCGAGAATCAGGAAAATAAAGATTCCAGGACGTGCACCCGGGTTACGCGCCAGCGCCTCGGTTGCAGAAGCGGTCGCCTTACCCTGACCCAGGCCGCAGAGACCTGCCGCGAGGGCCATGCCCAGACCTGCGGCCAACGGGACCCACTGCGATGCAGGCGAGTAATTTCCTGTGCCCTGCGCAAAAGCCGGCGTTGCAAGCAGCATCGCGGCCAACGACATAAACAGATATTGCAGCTTCTTCATGGTGTTACTCCTGCCTCCGTGGATACGCCGCCAGTGGGTGGTTGATGCTCACCGTGCTGGCACCCTCACGCTGTGCGGCGTTGTTGCATACTGCGAGAGGAGGCCCCAACGCAGCGAAACTCAAACTTAGTGATCGTGCGCCACTGCCAGCGATAGATAGATCGCCGCCAGCAGAAAGAACACGTACGCCTGGACAACGGCCACGCCAAGGTGCAGCCCCAGGAAGATCAGCGGAATCCCCACCGGCACCAGCGAAAAGAACGCGAGCGTCACAAGGTCACCGGCAAACATATTGGCGTAAAGACGGACTGTGAGCGAAAGCACGCGCGCACAATGCGAGATGATCTCGATCGGCAGCAGCAGCGGATACAGCCACCACACCGGCCCCAGGAACTGCTTGACATAGGCGAATCCATTCGACCGAATACCGTGGTAGTGGTAATAAATAAACGTCACGAGCGCAAAACCCAGCGGCACCACAGCATTTGCGGTCGGCGACTCCAGCCCGGGAATGATCCCCATCAGGTTGGCCAACAGAATAAACAGCAGCAGCGCCGTCAGGTAGCTTACGAACCGCTCCGAGCCATGTCCAATGATCTGCTCGCCCTGCTCCGACACAAACTCATGCGTCATCTCCGCCAGGTGCTGAACGGCGGCCGGCTTCTCGACGCTCAGCGATGCCCGCACCGCAATGAAGTAGGCGATGAGCACCAGGAACACCAGCAGCTCCATCGAGAACGCATTGGTAATCGGCGCCTCGGGCACAGCCGGGTGTACATGCAAAGCGTTCAGAAACGCCGTCACGGGCGCGGCAAAGTGCTCATTCAACAGTCTGGTAAACAGTAATTGCGTTGGCATATAAAAATAAGAGAAATCTTTTGTTCTTGCAGCAGCTCTTGGAGAAATCCGCAGAACGCCCGGTCTAGACCGTCCACGCCTTCATCAGCCTCAAACCCTCGACCGTCAGGGCAAACACACCCATAGCGAGCCCAGCGGCAAGCGCGTACACCGAACCATTCAGTAGCTTAAGGCTAACATAAAGCAGCACCACGGTCAGCCCCAGCCGCAGGAAGAAGCCGAACAGAACCAGCGCCATTGGCCGCGCCTTTCCACCCGCATCCATCCGTACCATCACCGCCGTCATCAGACGCAGCCACTCATACAATCCTGACCCGGAGATAAGCGCTCCCACCAGGAGCAACACCGCACTCTGCCACCCCATCTTCCACCAAATCAATGGTGCCGCAACCACCGTAATCACGGACAGCAACCGCAGCGCGCTCCACATCGTTCGCTTGAAGTCCGCGTCGGTAAAGCCCTCCATCGTCCTCACAACCATTCTCCCGTTGCCTCTGCCGACTCGCCCGTCAAGAGCGGTCGTTTTTCAAATACCGCGACGCAGTCCTGAATATCTGGATAAACCCTGCCAGCGCGCCGAGCAGTATTCCCAGAATCGATATCCAGCTCTGATGAAAGTGCCGATCCAGCCAGCTCCCGACCAGCCAACCGATCACGCAGCCCGCCGGCAGCGCAATCGCCAGCTGAATCATCGACTCCGCCTTCACGAGCTCACCCAGCGGGCCTTTGCCGCCGCCGGTCGATTTGCCGTCGTTCCCTGCGCCGTCGTCCGTCATAGCAGCACTATTACACCACGCGCGGCATCACACGGTCACACTGCCTCCACCCGCCGCTATACTGAAATCTCATACTCACGCCAAAGGAACCCTCGTGCACGAGTCCGAGTTCGAAAAAAATCTCTACCAGCAGCGCCGCGAAAAGCTCCAGCAGATCGCTGCCCTCGGTCAGGCCGAAGGTCTCAGCTACGCCGAAGCGACCTACCCCAACAGCTACAGCGCCACCTACACCATTCCCGAGCTTCGCGCCGCCTACGACTGCCTTACCACCGAACAGCTCGAATCCGCGCCTCATCCCATCGAGGTCTCGATCGCCGGCCGCATCATGGCCATCCGTGTCCAGGGCAAGGCAGGCTTCGCGCAGCTCCAGCAGGGAGGCCAGCGCTTCCAAATCTACGTCCGCAAAGACGACGTCGGCGAAAACGCCTTCGCGCTCTACAAGCTCCTCGACCTTGGCGACCACATCGGCGTCCGCGGCCATCTCTTTCGCACCCGCACAGGCGAACTCACCGTCCACGTAGCCAAAGTTGGCGACCACCCCGCCATCACCTTCCTCGCCAAGGCCATGCTCGCGTTGCCCGACAAGTACCACGGCCTCGAAGATACCGAACTCCGCTACCGCCAGCGCTACGTCGATCTTTTCATGAACACCGGCGCAACGAAGACTCCGTCAACACCCGCCGCTGCGCGAGACACCGCCATCAGCGAAGGTAAAACCGCCCTCGAAAATGCTGCATCGAGCGGAGCGACGGCCCCTTGTGTTTCGCCTGAAGAGGCACCCACACCTTCGGAACCCGTCGAAGGAGAGGCCCCCAACGTCCGGGAGGTCTTCGTCAAGCGCGCCGCCGTCCTCCGAGCCATCCGGAGATTCTTCGACCATATCGGCTATCTTGAAGTAGAAACCCCCATGATGCACCAGGTCGCGGGCGGCGCCGCTGCACAACCGTTCACTACGCACCACAACGCGCTGGACCTCGACCTCTTCCTGCGCATCGCCCCCGAGCTATACCTCAAGCGCCTGGTAGTTGGCGGTCTCGACCGCGTCTACGAGATCAACCGCAACTTCCGCAACGAAGGCATCAGCACCCGCCACAACCCCGAGTTCACCATGCTCGAGTTCTACCAGGCCTACGCCAACTACCACGACCTGATGAAGCTCAGTGAAGAACTCATCATCTTCGTCGCCAAGGAAGTCAACGGCACCCCCATCACCCACTTCAACGGCCACGAGATCGACCTGGGCAAGTGGACGAGGCTTTCAATGCGCGAGGCAATTATTCACTTCTGGCCTGAAGCAGCAGGAGTAAAACCCCAAACGACGGCCTTTGTGACCAAAGAGTCTGCGGCCGCGCTGGTTCACCAACTCCTCGATGCGAAGGTCCGCATCGAATACGACCCCAAAGAGCCGTTGGGCAAAACGATAGCCACCATATTCGAGACCGTCGCCGAATCTCACCTCATCCAGCCCACCATCATCTACGACTTTCCCCTGGCAGTCTCGCCGCTCTCGAAGAAAAAACCCGATGAGCCCGACTGGGTCGAGCGCTTCGAGTTCTATATCGGCGGCTTCGAGGTCGGCAACGCCTTCTCCGAGCTCAACGACCCTGTCGACCAACTCGCCCGATTCGAGCAACAAATGACCGAAAAGGAACGCGGCGACAGCGAAGCCCACCAGATGGACGAGGACTATGTCCGCGCCCTTGGCTACGGCCTTCCCCCCACCGCCGGCGAAGGCATCGGCATCGACCGCCTCACCATGCTGCTCACCAACTCCAAATCCATCCGCGACGTCATCCTCTTCCCGCTCCTTCGCCCGCAAGCCAAACAAGCCGAAGGCGGCGAAGTCAAACACGGAGAGTCAGCCGAATAGCGCGGCCCCGCCCTCACCACCCCCGTAAACGGGTTATCCTTACTCTGTGGCCATGTCTGCGACAACCGATCACCTCCTAGCGTCCGCGAAGCCCCACACGCTCCTCGCCGACTACGCCACGCTCTTCAAACTCCGCATCTCCACCATGAGCATCATCACGGCAGGGGCAGGCTTCTACCTCGGCAGCCTTCGCAGCGGAATCAGCCCCTTCCACGCTGGCCTCGTCCAGGCGCTCCTCGGAATTACCGTTGTCACCTGCGGCTCCAGCGCTCTAAATCAAGCCCTCGAGCGCAAGACCGACCTCCTCATGCACCGGACCGCCGACCGGCCCATGGCCGCCGGACGTATCTCCCTCAGCCACGGCCTCATTCTCGGCTTCGCTGCGACCTTCCTCGGCTCGCTCTACCTCGCTTACGCAACCAACGTCCTCACCGGTACCCTCACGCTCCTCACCGCCATCGGCTACGTCGCCATCTACACCCCGCTCAAGCGTGTCACCACCATCAACACCTTCATCGGCGCGTTTCCCGGAGCGCTCCCGCCGCTCATCGGCTGGACCGCGGCCCGCGGCGTCATCGAGTGGCCCGGCGTCGCTCTCTTCGCCATACTGTTCGTCTGGCAGTTCCCTCACTTCATGGCCATCGGCTGGATGTATCGCGAAGACTACGCCCGCGCCGGCATCCGCCTAACTCCCACTCTGCCCAACACCCGGTACGCTGCGAAGAGCACCGTCATCCAGGCCCTCTTCTACGCCGTCCTCATGGGCCCGGTCAGCCTCTGGCCCACCCTCCTCCACACCACCGGGAACGCATATGCCGTCGTCGCGACCGTGCTCGGCCTCGGCTACTTCTGGTACACCGTTCGCTTCGCTCGCATCGTCCGCGACCCCGACTCCCAGGCCTCACGCCAGGTCGCCCGGGACCTCCTCCGCGCCTCCGTCATCTACCTCCCGCTTCTCCTAGCCGCCATGATGCTAGACGCCAAAGGACGCCTCTTTTTCTAATGCAAGCCACTGTGCCCAGTACCAATCTCCGCACTCCACCATCGGTCATCGCCACCATCATCGGCATCAGTGCAGTCGCGTCACTTTTCCTCGCGTGGCTGGTCTACTACCACCCACCCGTCGACGCCGCCGGCTCGCGCTTCGCTTTTCTTCCCGCGCTCGACGCCGTCCTCAACGCGCTCTGCGCCGTTTTCCTCATCGTCGGCTTTCGTTTCATTCGCCGCCGCCAGATCATCGCGCACCGCAACAGCATGTTCGGCGCATTCATCGTCTCGAGCGTCTTCCTCGTCGCTTACATCGCCAACCACGTCCTGCACGGCGACATGCTCTTCCCACGCGCCTACCCCACGGCCCGCTTCATCTATCTCTGGCTCCTGTTGACACCGCACATTCTTCTTGCCATCGTCTGTCTGCCGATGATCCTCATCACTTTTTTCTTCTCACTCTCAGGACGCTTCCCGGCGCATCGTCGCCTAGCGCGCTGGGCCTACCCCATCTGGCTCTACGTCTCAGTCTCCGGAGTAGTCGTCTACGCGATGCTCGCTGCCTACCGCTAACCCTAGTCCTCTAGTCAGAAACCCCGAATCGCCTCTTATGCAACCAGACACCCGCAAACTTCTCCGCACCGGCCTTCTCCTCTTCGGCACCGGAATCATTGCCGCCAGCGCTCATCTTCACCACCTTCGGCGGCATTGTGCGTCGTCAGGGCCCCCACACTAACCTCGGCTGGCTCTCGCTCATGCTGGCGATGGCCTGCCTTCCGACCGGCTTCCTTACCCTGCTCTTCGCCGCGCTCAAGCTCATCGGCGACCGCCGCCGCTGACCCAATTTGAGGCCACCTCTCCACAGTCCACCATCTGCTATCCTCATCCATTAAAACCCGCATTGAACGGAGCATCGAACATGGCAAAAGGCGTCAACAAAGTCTTCCTTCTCGGCAACGTCGGCAAAGACCCCGAGATCCGTTCCACAGCCGGTGGCATGACCGTCGCCAGCTTCTCTCTCGCCACCGCCGACCGGCAGAAGGACGCACAGGGCAACTGGGCCGACAAGACCGAGTGGCACAATATCGTCTGCTTCCAGCGCACCGCCGAGGTCGTCCGCGACTACGTCAAAAAGGGCACCCAGCTCTACATCGAAGGCAAGATCCAGACCCGCTCCTGGGACGACAAGACCAGCGGCGAGAAGAAGTACAAGACCGAGATC
Organism: uncultured Acidobacteriaceae bacterium; assembly: GCA_963774835.1. GTDB lineage: Bacteria > Acidobacteriota > Terriglobia > Terriglobales > Acidobacteriaceae > Edaphobacter. Next base: position 1,168,784 of record CAVZGS010000003.1, on the reverse strand, counting down.
CTCTGCAACGAGCTCACTCTGCTCGGCGGCAAACCTGGCGGCGAAGGCGCCTCCGCCGGCGGCTATTCCAAATCCAGCAGCACCAGCTACGACCAGCGCACCCCCGCCAGCCAGTCCGACTATGCCGACGTAGGCATCACAGACGACGACATCCCCTTTTAGAATTCTGTCAGCATAAGATCAGCAAGCATCGGCCGGATCACCTATCCAGCCGATGCTTTCTATCGCCCCGCACAATCCATCCGACCCTGCCTGCAAGGCAAACCCAAGGAAACGCAGCTATGTTGTACGATTGGTTCATGGGAATGAGGTCTCCCAAAACCGCCTGAGCGATCCGGCTGATGACCTCTGCCAATTCGATGTTCTTAAATTAAGGAATACGAGGCAGACGATGTCTTATCTCTGGGTCACAGTCGGCAGTGCTTTGGGTGGGCTCTTGCGCTTCATAATCGGCAAGCTGGCGATCTCCTTCGACCTTAGTATGGGCTTTCCCGTCGGCACTGTTCTCATCAACGTGATCGGCTCCTTCGTGATCGGCTACTTCGGTACGCTGACCCTGCACAGCGGCAAATACCCCGTCTCCGAGAACATGCGCCTTTTCGTCATGGTGGGGGTCTGTGGCGGATTCACCACCTTCTCGTCCTTCAGCCTCCAGACCTTCGACATGGCGCGTTCCGGTGCCTGGGGCAGGGCCCTCTTGAATGTTGTTCTGTCGGTAGTGTTGTGCCTGACGGCGGTGGGCGCTGGCCATCGCGTGGCGCAGCATTCGGCCCAGGACATAGCGATCGCCGAAACCGCCGAGGAAGAATTTACGGGCTGATCCGCCACCCCTCTCCCCAATCGATGCTCCCTCCCATCTGCCACTGTCTTGCATCCTGCACGAGTGTGCGTTTATCGTATATATAGTCCGTCTATCGAACGCCACCATTCGTCAGCCGGCACGGAAAGAGAACGCGCATGAGCCTTACTCCACGCCCAGCCCTCCCAACCGTCCCTCCCCCCGCCCTTGCCGCCGGCCCCAAGCCCACCCCTGCCTCCGCGCTCGACGTCTACACCGGCGACCCCAACTTCATGACCTCGCTCGCCCGCGGACTCGTCGTCATCCAGGCCTTCACCCAGCAATCGCCTCAGATGACCATCTCCCAGCTCAGCATCAAGACGGGACTCTCCCGCGCCGCTGTCCGTCGCTGCCTCTATACCCTCACTAAACTTGGCTTCGCCGGCGCAGAAGATGGCTCCCGCTACTCCCTCCGCCCGCGCATGCTCACCCTTTCGCACACCTACACCACGTCGAACACCCTCTCCAGCGCCGCCCAGCCCATCCTCGAGCGCATGTCGGCCGCCCTGCGCGAGTCCTTCTCCGTCGCCACGCTCGATGGCGAGGACATCGTCTACATCGCCCGCACGCAGGTCAACCGCGTCATGGCCGTCGACCTCCACATCGGCAGCCGTCTCCCTGCGTATTGCACCAGTATGGGCCGCGTCCTGCTCGCCTACCTCCCCGCCGAACAGCTCGAACAGTACCTCGCAAAGGTCGTCCTCACCCCACACACCACCCGCACCATCACCTCGGTCGAAAAGCTTCGCCTTGCCCTGCGCAACGTCCGCCGCAACGGCTACGCGCTCGTCGACCAGGAGTACGAGGTCGGTCTCCGCTCCCTCGCCGTGCCTGTCTACGCCGCCTCGGGCCGCGTCGTCGCTACGGTCAACCTCAGCGGCAACGCCCCCCGCCTCTCCGTCCTCGAGATGCAGAGCCGCTACCTCGCCCCACTCCGTAACGCCGCCAGCGAACTAAGCGTCTTCCTGAACTAAAACGGAGGGACACAACGCAGGAACGAAGCTCCCGTGTCCGTATCAACGATCACGCCGTTCGCTCCCGGCGGCACAACGACTGCCTGCCCCGGAATGATCACAGCGTCGCCGTCCGCAGTCGAAACAACTGCCCTCCCGGCCAATCCAACCAGGCATCCCGGTCCGTCGAACGAGACAGTGGCCTCCGAGACGTTCCCGAGATCAAACCGATCCACCACAAAATATTTTTGCTCAATCAGGCGCGTGAACCCATCCGTAACCCTCGGCGCGACCTTTCCCGCAGCGGTCTTCGCCCTGATCACCTGCAGGCCCTTCTCCAGATGCAGTTCCCGAGGCCGTCCATAGTCATACAGCCGATAGGTCACATCACTGGTCTGCTGCGTCTCCAGCAGCACTACCCCCGGCCCGATCGCATGCACCGTCCCCGCGTCCACAAACAACATATCTCCTACCGACACCGGCACCCACTCCATCAGCTCTTCCATGGTTCCGTTAGCCACTGCAGCCTTCACGTCCGCGACACTCACGCCAGCCTTTAGCCCCAGCGCGACCGCCGCCCCAGGCACAGCCTCCAGCACATACCAGCACTCTGTCTTCCCCCGCGTCTCTCCCAACGCCCGCGCCTGCGCATCGTCGGGATGCACCTGCACCGACAGCTTCTCCGCCGGAAACAGCAACTTCACGAGCAGCGGAAACTCTCCACCCAGCTCTGATGCGACTGAAGCCAGCGTCCGCCCCGCGAATGGCCCCGCCTCCACCACACACTGCGGCCCCGTCAGCCACGCCTCACCCACCAGCTCGTTCGTCCCCGTATCCGAATACCATGGCCGCAGGTCCCGCTTCCCCCACACCCGCTCACTGAACCACGGCTTCAATCGAAACGGCGCAACCTTAGTCGTCATCATCGTCCTTTTTATTTTTCAACTTCACCTTCAACTGCGCCGGCACCGGCTTATCGCCCATCGCGTCCTTCCACAAAATCACATTCAGCTTCTGCACAGGCGCCCGGTCCTCGTGGGTAAAGTCCATCTTTGAACTCTCACGCGCCCCTGGGGCCGTCCTCAGGTTCGCCGTATAGATCAACCCGTTCTCCCGGTTCGCCAAGTCTGCAGAGAACGGCGCCTGGTCTCCCGCCCCGATAAACAAAGTACCGATTATCGAGCTGAACGCGTCGTTATTGTTCATCGGCGGAACTCCCAGCAGCGTCTCCATCGTCCGTATCACGCTCACCGTCGAGTAAAACCTGCTGTCCACAAACGGGCCACCGTCCATTGCACGTGGTGAATACTTACTCACCACCAGCGCCAGGCTTCGGTGCGCATCCACATGGTCCGCTCCATTCTGTGCGTCGTCTTCCAAAATGAAGAACGCGGTATCGTCCCAATACGCCGAGTGCGACACGGCATCAACCATTCGTCCGATCGCCAGATCGTTGTCTGCGACCGAAGACTTCGGTGTCGGTCCACCTGGAGTCGTCCCCGCGGTATGGTCGTCCCCAAGCCGCATCACAATGAAGTTCGGCATCGTGTCGTTGCCTGCGTCACGGTCCGCGATCCATCCCTTCAGGTGTTTCAGCATGATCTCCGCCCTGATCTGGTCCGGGATCCGCAGATTGAAGTCGGGCGACTCGGGCGCAAAATGCCCGACCAGCTCCGGCTTCGTCGGAATGTTCTTTGCTAGCAGCGGAACAGGCCACGGCCACTTATTGACTCCGCCGCCCCATTCCTCGGGAAACGCTTCGCCTGGTTTGACCGTCGGCTGGCTGCACCGCGCTCCTTCCAGCAGCGGCCCCTCCTGCGAGCTTCCGCTCTTCTTCGCATCACAGAACGTCGATGAGATGTACTCGCCAAAGTTGTAGTGCGTCTTGCCATGGCGGTCCATGTTTCCCCACAGGTATCCGCTCGCCGGCTCATTCACGTCCGGAATCTTCTGCAGAATCGGATATCCCTGCGCCACCACGCCCTCAAAGTCATACGTCCGCTGCCCGCCCCGGTAGTTCTGCTGCCACGTCTTCTCCAGATAGTCTGTGCCGATCCCTGCCGTCGACCACACATGCCCGTCTCCCGACACCTCACCCGAGTCGTAGAAGTTGTCCAGCACGCCAAACTGCAGCGCCAGCTTATGTTGATTCGGAGTCACGTTCTCACCGTACATCGCCAGGCTTGCGTCTCCATTACCCACAGCTTTCCCGTTCAGCTTCAAATCTCCAAACACTTGGTCGTAGGTGCGGTTCTCCTTGATGATGTAGATCACATGCTTGATGTGGCTCACCCTGCCGTCTGCAAACTGGATCTTCTCCTCTGCCGCCTTCATCCGGTTCGACTCCAGCACTTCGGCAGTCCACTTCGGCAACTCCTGCTCCATCCCCTTCACATCCAGCGCCGCTAACGATCCGTATAGCAGCGTCGCAATATAACTCGAGCTGCCCTGCCTGCCGCCGACCTGTCCGGGCACCTGTCGCTGAGCAAAGTTGTTCGGCCCCGTCCCTTTACCCTTTGCAGTGGCGACATAAAGTTTGCCTCCGGTAAAGCTCATCGACATCGGCATCCACTCCGTCGGCAAAAATCCGATCGGTTCCACCATGCCTTCCTTCGCCGCCTTCGCCGTCAGCTTTGTCGTATCCATCACAGCAACCGCGTCCGAGATCGCATTCGCCACATACAACCGTGACCCATCCGGCGACATGGCCAGCGCCTCCGGCTCCGCTCCAAAGTAACTCTGCTGCGGCAGCCGCGTATCAAAATATCCCTTCACCGAAAACTGGTTCCCTTCTACATTCACCGCCGCCACAGCGTCCCGGTTCGCCAGAGCCACATACATCGTCTTCCCGTCTGGCGAAATCTCCAGCGCACAAGGATGCGTGCCCGCCGCTAGAGCGTTCTCCGGCTTCAGCAGCTCCAGCTTCCGCCCCACAGTTCCCTTCTTCAGATCAAGCTCAACCACCTCGCTCGCATTCCAAAGCGCCACAAACGCCCGCGTCTCGTCCTTCGAAACAGCAAGCGCCACCGGATACGTCGAAGGAACAGCATCGTTTTCTGAGAGATCGAACCGCGACAAAATTTCGCCCTTGCTCGCATCCATCAAAAGCACGTCGTCCGAGAGGTTGTCTGCAACTAGCAGAACGTCAGTGACGTTCGTGCCCTCCGGAATTGTTCCGGGAGGATTGTTGGCCCGCCACCACTTTTCTCCCATCACCGCAATCGCCGCCGGAAACGGCACACCCTTGCTTCCTTCTTTCCCATCGATCAGCAGCGTCTTTCGCCCGGCAGCCAGTTGCTGCAGCGGAATCTTCATCATCCGTTCGCGCGATATCTTTCCGTCACGGAATCCGTATACCACCACTCCACTTCCCGTATCGCCAGCCTCCATCCCAAGCGGATCGCTCTCTGAACCCATACTCGCGTAGACACGTCTACCGTCCCGGCTGAAGGCAAGCCCCGAGTACAACGTCTGCTTCGCCCGAGCGGGCGTAGCGGCCTCGGGAAAGTCCATCACCGTTCCCGTCCGCGTGTCCATCACCGCCAGCGACTGCATGTAGTTAGACTCGAACGTCCCATACCCTGCATTTACTGTCACCACATACCGCCCATCGGGCGACACCGCCATCGACATCGGCAGGCTGTTCAGCCGCTGCGGACTCCCAGGCACCGGGCGCACAATCTGTTTACTCGTTGGTAAATCGATTGCTTGTCCCAGCGCGAATCCGCACCCGAAAGCACAACCCACAAACCCCAACGTCATCATCGCCGAACGTCGCAATCTCATCATCCCTCCACAGTATCAACTAACACCTTCGGGGAGGATTACAAAAGTCTTACAACGCGTTCTCGTCCCTGCTGCTAGCGTTAATTCAGCAGTTCAAAGGACAGAGAGAAACGATGACTCCCCTCAGCACAATCGAAGCAGCCCCGGTAAAGACCGCTCCCAAGCTAGCCACTGTAGTCCCGGCCGTCGCCGAAGTCACCCAGAAGATCAAGCAGGACCTACGCATGGGCCGAGAGCATCAGGAGGGCCGGATCAACTGGGTCACAACCATCTTCATGGGACTCTTCCACGTTGGGGCCATCGTCGCCCTTTTCTTCTTTTCATGGAAGAACCTCGCGGCCTTCGTCATCACCTACTTCTTCGCCATCAACGTTGGTATCGGCATGGCCTACCATCGCCTGCTGACCCACCGCGGCTACAAGACCCCCAAGTGGGTCGAATACTTCGTCACCATGTGCGGCTGCCTCGCGCTTGAGGGCGGTCCCATCTTCTGGGTCGCCACCCACCGCGTCCATCATCAGAACTCCGACCAGGAAGGCGACCCCCACACGCCGCACGACGGCACCTGGTGGGCCCACGCCGGCTGGATCCTCTCAGGCCGCGCTCTGCACTCTGAGACCGCTCTCCTCGGCCGCTACGCTCCTGACCTCACCAAGGGCACCGCGTCCACGTCTGGCTCAGCAAATATCATTGGATCCCTCTGGTCGCCAGTGGCCTTATCCAAGTCGCCATCGGCGCTGCACTGGCTCCTGCAGGCCACGCGGTCGTCGGCGCCGTCGGCATGGTTCTCTGGGGCACCTTCCTCCGTGTGACCGTCGGCCTCCACGCTACCTGGCTGGTCAACTCCGCGACGCACCTCTGGGGCAAGCGCCGCTTCGAAACCAAGGACGACTCCCGCAATAACTGGTGGGTCGCTCTCCTCACCGGCGGCGAAGGCTGGCACAACAACCACCACGCCCATCCAGTCAGCGCGCGCCACGGCCTCACCTGGTACGAATTTGATATCAACTACTACGGCATCTGGGTGCTCAGCAAGATCGGCCTCGCCGAAAAGATCCAGATCGCGAAATTCGACCCCACAAACCCGAAACCTGCCGGCGTAATCTAGCCCACCAGCCGTATCAGCAACATCCAAATGGCCGTCCCCTGCAAAGGGGACGGCCATTTTCACCTGCCTACGACCGCAAACCACCTCGGGAAGCAAGCCTCGCCCAAATATCTTCATCTGCAAACGTGAAGCCCTCCAATTCCAGCGCAGATCTTCATCTCGAATAGAGGCAAGATGATACGCAAACGGAAGCTTCTCCTGACCGCAGCCTCCATTGTCGGCGCCGCCTTCGCTGCACCGAGGCCGCCGCGCCGACTTACGCGTTCGCTACTGATCCATCAACCGGCAGCTCCACTATCAACACAGTGGCACCTTCTGTTGAGCGAATTCATCTTTTAGAAGACTCAAATCGCCGGGGAAAAATCCGTCAGCTTCATATACGTGGAGTCCACCTTCTCCACCAGTTTTCCGTTCACCTCCGACGCCGTCGACACCTTTACCCACTCCGGGTCGTCATGGAAGCTCTTCCAGTTCGCCGTCGCGGCCTCCCGGGTCGGATGCTCCAGGATGTAAATCAGTGTCCTGCCCTTCAGCGGCTCGTCTGTAGGCGTCCAGTAAGCAATACTCTTCAACCCATGCCGGTTGAAGATCGCAATCGTATGGTCGCGAAACCGTGCCAGCAGCGCATCGAGCTTACCTTCATTCGCGTGGTATATCCGCAGCTCGTACACCACGTCCGACTTTGCTCCGCCGCTCTGGGCTTCAAGCCCGCTCGCCATCGACAACATCATCGCGGCGCCCATTCCCTGAAAAATCTCGCGTCGATTCATCCCGTTTCCCCCCGCTCATCGAGCTATCTCTCTCCTTGTATCACGCCACACACCGTAAAGCGTTCGTCCATCTCATCATGAACGCCTCCTGCTTTAGCGCGAATCATACCCACCTTTGATCCGCCACGCCCGCCTTTGGCTCTGTCTCAGCAAAATCCCCGCTATACTTCCACCAAGCCATGAACATCACCCGACGCCGCGGAGCCATCGCCTTCTTCATCACCCTCGGCGCCCTCCTCGTAGGTGGTCTCGTCACCCTCAACATCACGTGGATCGTCCTCAACGAGCGCACCGTCGCAATCGCCGTGCTGGGTGTGATCCTCTTCGGCGCACTCATCGCCGGCGTCGTCCTCAACACCGTCTTCCTCGTTCGCGAGATCCGCCGCAACGAGCGTCAGGACTCCTTCCTCAACGCAGTCACCCACGAGCTGAAGACCCCCATCGCCAGCATCCGCCTCTACCTCGAGACCCTCCAGCGCCGCCCCGTCGAAGAGTCCCAGCGCCAGGAGTTCTACAAGATCATGCTCTCCGACTCCGACCGGCTCCTCGCCACCGTCGAGCAGGTCCTGAAAGCAGGGCAACTCGGCCAACGCCACCGCCAGCAGAACCGCACCATCATCAACCTCGGGGCCCTCGTCGAAGACTGCATCGCCATCACCCTGCAACGCCACCATCTTCCGCCCGGCAGCATCGTCCTCGAGCCCATTCCCGGGGCCGTCCGCCTCCACACGATGGGGATCGCCGAGGACCTCCGCACCGCCGTCATCAACGTCCTCGACAACGCCGTCAAATACTCCCCCGAAGGCGTCCACGTCCGCTGCTCGCTGGCCATCTCCCGCTACACCTGGGTCGACCTCGCCATCACCGATACCGGCGTTGGCCTCCCCTCAAATCAATTCAAGCGCATCTTCAACCGCTTCTACCGTGTCCCCGGCCGCTCTATGGCGAAGATTAAGGGCACCGGCCTTGGCCTTTTTCTGGTTCGCAACATCGCCCGGCAGCACGGCGGCGACGTCACCGCGACCAGCCCCGGCCCTGGTCTCGGCGCCACTATCGCCATCACGCTCCCCCTGGCCGGCCCCGAAGCGTCACCAGCACCATAACCAGTAAATCGAATCCATCGTAACGCCGCCAACCCACCCCCAAGTACAATCACCTCTAACGTCCCAACTAGCTCAAGCTTCTACCTCGTGAACCTATGTGGCTTATCTGGAAATATTTCGCTCTGGGCTTCAGCGCGCTTCTTCCATTGATCAACCCCCTCGGCTCCGCACTGATCTTCCTCGGCCTCGTCGGACGCGCGCCCATCGACACTTACCGCGCCCTCGCACGACGCATCGCCATCAACACCGTCGTCTTCTTCGCCGTCATCGAACTCGTCGGCTCGTCCCTCCTCGACTTCTTCGGCATCTCTCTGCCCATCATGCAGGTCTCCGGCGGAATCGTCATCGCCATGATCGGCTGGTCGGTGTTGAACCAGAAAGACAGTGCACCGAACGCGGAGAAGACCTCGGTGGCCGCCGTCCCCGCAGTGACCCAGGCCGAGATCGACGAACTGCGGGAGAAGGCCTTCTATCCGTTCACCTTTCCCATCACCGCCGGCCCCGGCTGCATCGTCGTTATGCTCACGTTGAGCGTCCACGCCACGCAACCCAGCATCAGCCAGACCGTCCTCGCGCATGTAGGTCTGTTCTCCTCCGCGATCATACTCAGCGGCAGCGTCTATCTCTGCTACGCCTATGCCCCCAGAATCGCCCACGCCGTCTCACCCGCCACTGTCCACGGAATCCTTCGGGTCGTCGCCTTCATCCTGTTCTGTATCGGCGTCCAGATCGCCTGGAACGGCCTCAGCAGCCTCCTCACGCCCTCTGCTGAAGGGCTGAAACATTAAGTAACCATCAAAGTCACAAATAGCATCGACCAGAAACATCGGACATCCCATGACTGGATCCACCAACGTCCCCCTCATCGTCGTCGTCGAAGACGAAGAACACCTCGCCCAGGGCCTCCTCTTCAACCTCAAGGCCGAGGGCTACCGCACCCGCCACGAGTCCGATGGTGACGCCGCCCTCGCCTACCTCCTTGCCCCTGAGGAAAACATCGCGGCCGTCGTCCTCGACTGCATGCTTCCCGGTACCGACGGCTTCACCATCGTCCGCGCCCTCCGCGAGGCCCAGCGCTACACTCCCGTCCTCATGCTCACCGCCCGCTCCCGTCCCGAAGATGTCCTCGAAGGCATTGAGGCCGGCGCCGACGACTACCTCGCCAAGCCCTTCAACCTCAATATCCTCCTCGTCCGCCTCAAGTCCCTCCTCCGCCGCACTGCCTGGCAAAACGCCGCAACACCCGAGACCCCACCCCCCGCACTCGCCGAGCAAAGCGACGAATACTCCTTCAACCACCGCACCATCCGCTTCGACACACTCGAACTCGTCGCCCCTAACCGCACCACGCGCCTCACCCTCATGGAGGCCGACCTCCTCCGCTACTTCACCGAACGCGAGGGCCAGATCGTCTCTCGCAAACAAATCCTCGAAGAGGTCTGGCGCGTCCACGAAGACACCGACACACGGGCCATCGATAACTTCATCGTCCGTCTCCGCCGCTATATCGAAGATGACCCCTCAGACCCCCAACACCTTGTCACCGTTCGCGGCATCGGCTACCGCTTCCTCGCCCACCCCTGACTCAGCGTCCCTTTTGCTTTTCTTTTTGCCACTCCGAAGGGGCCTGCTGTTGCTTTGCACCCGGGGTCGCCCAAACACCCCAGATCAATCCCGCCCAGGCAAAAGCTTCTCCACTTCCACTCCCTGTTTCGCCTCCCGCCACCTGCGCGCCTCGACCGGAGCCAGTATCCTGTGCACGGTAGCCAGCAGTTCCGTCAACCGGAACGGCTTCGCCAGAAAACTCCACCCTTCCGCCTTCAGCCCTGCCTCTTGTTCTCCATCGAGCGTCCAACCCGAGATCAGCAGCACCGGCAACTCGCTCCGCAGCGCCTTCAACTCCAGTCCCAGCTCCATGCCCGACCGCCCCGGCATATACAGTCCGTCACCACAAGATCGATCTGCGGCACGCTGCGAAAGATCTGCATCGCGCGCTCCGCATCGCCAGAGCTGAGCACGCTGTAGCCCTCATGCTCCAGAAAAGTCCGCGTCAGCACACGAATGTCCGGATCGTCATCCACCAGCAGGATCATGCTTGGAGAAAGTTCCGGCAAACTACCGTTGCTGAGAGAAAGTTCTGACGCCATCTGCGGATCTTTTGCCTGTTCCCGGTAAATATTTCCACCCCACTCGGACCCGATCCGCGCAACGTCATTGAGCGGACGCTCCACCAAGATGGACTCCCGAATCCGTCCCCGAGTTGCCTCGCAAAAAACATTCCCCGACACTACCCGCGATACACTTGATCCAGTCTTATCAAGCAGTAACAAAATGCGCATCCTCACCCGCTACATCCTCCGCGAAGTCACCTCGCACGCCCTTCTCGGCGGAGCCCTCTTCACCTTCATCATCTTCACCCGCGACCTTGGCAAGATCCTCGAGTTCGTCGTCCGCGACTCCGCCTCCTACGCCGACGTCGCCCGCATCATCGCCTACACCCTGCCCAACGCCCTCGTCGTCACCATCCCCATGGCCGTCCTGGTCGGCATCCTCCTTGGCCTCTCCCGCCTCGCCGCCGACAGCGAGATCACCGCCATGCGCGCCGCCGGCATGGGCGCCATCGACTTCGTCCGCATCGTCTCCATCGTCTCCGCCGTCGCCCTCGGCCTCGGACTCTTCAACTCCCTCTACCTCGCGCCCCGCGCCGCCGCCGGTCTCATCTCCCTGGGCGAGTCCCTCAAGTCCTCCCAGGCCTCCTTCGAGGTCCAGCCCCGCGTCTTCTACGAAGAGTTCAAGGACCGCGTCCTCTACATCCAGGACGTAACCCCTGCCGCTGGCGCCGCTCTCTGGCACCACGTCTTCCTCGCCGACCTCACCGAGCCCGCCGACCCCCACATCACTACTGCCGCCGAGGCCGTCGTCGTCAACGGCACCCCCAACACCCCCGACGCCCAGACCATCCGCCTCCATCTCCTCAACGGAGGCCAGCACGACACCTCCTCCACCGACCCGAACCAATACAACATCTCCACCTTCACCACGACCGACATCCCCATCGAGACCGAAGCCCCGGAAGACGCCCATCTTGGCCGCGTCAACACCCCTATCCTCGCGCTCTCTCTCCCCGAGCTCTGGCGCCGCGGCAGGTCTCTCAGTGCCACGAACGGCCGCGAGGCCTCCATCTACCGCATCGAGTTCAACAAGCGCTTCTCCTACCCCTTCGCCTGCCTCGTCCTTATGCTCGTCGGCGTCCCCCTCGGCATCTCCTCCAAACGCGGCGGCAAATCCACCGGCTTCGTCCTCACCATCGTCCTCGTCTTCATCTACTACTTCCTCTCCGACGTCGGCGTCGCCTTCGCCCAGTCCGGCAAGCTCTCGCCCTTCCTCGGCGTCTGGGGTGCCAACCTCCTCTTCGCCGCCGCCGGAGCCATCCTCCTCTATCAAATGTCGCGCGGTGGCATCGCCCTCAGCATCTTCTCCTCCATCGGCGACCGTCTCAACAAACTCGTCACTCGGCTCGCCAACGGCAAGCAATCCTCCGGCGGCCGCTCCAACTACGACATCGCCACCCTCCTCCGCCGCTTCCGCAGCGTCTCCCGCATGCAGTTCCCTCTGCTGCTCGACGACTACGTCATGCGCGAATACGCCACCAACTTCGGCATCGTCCTCTTCTCGTTCTCCACGCTCTTCCTCGTCTTCACCTTCTTCGAGCTCATCGGCCCCATCTTCCGCAACCGCACACCGCTCATCACCGTAGGCGAGTACCTCATCAACCTCGTCCCCTACATCCTCTACAGCGTCACGCCCCTCTGCGCGCTCGTCGCCGTGCTCGTCACCTTCGGCGCGCTCAATCGCACCTCCGAGCTCACCGCGATGAAGTCCAGCGGCATCAGCCTCTACCGCATCATCACGCCTGTCCTCGTCGTCACCGTCCTCATCTCCGCCGGCCTCTTCGCCTTCGACGAGTTCTACCTCCCCGCCGCCAACCGCCGCCAGGAGGCACTCCTCTCCATCATCAAAGACAAGCCCACCCAGACCTTCTCCCGCCCCGACCGCCAGTGGATCTCCGGCCAGACCAACAACGCCGGTGAACCCGCCCGCATCTTCTACTACCAGTACTTCAACGCCGAGACCGACAGGTTCGCGAACCTCACCGTCTTCGAATTCGACCCCACCACCTTCACCCTTCAGCGCCGCATCTTTGCCGCCTCCGCCCGCTGGGACCCCCAGGTCAACAACTGGGTCTTCGACAACGGCTGGCAGCGCACCTTCTCCGGCGAAACCATCGCCAGCTACCAGCCCTTCACCGTCGCCGCCTTCCCTGAGATTAGAGAGCAACCCAGCTACTTCAAGAAGGAGTACATCCCCTCGCAGGAGATGAGCTACAACGAGCTCTCCAACTACATCGCAGACCTGAAACAATCCGGCTTCGACACCAAACGCCTCAACGTCCAGCTCGACAAAAAGATCGCCTACCCTCTCATCACGCTAGTCATGGCCATCCTCGCCATCCCCTTCGCCCTTTCGATGGGCAAAAAGGGCTCCCTCACCGGTATCGCCACCGCCATCGGCCTTGCCATCACCTACTGGGTAGTCGCCCTCATCTTCGAGTCCTTTGGCAACGTCAACACCCTCCCTGCGGTCCTCGCCGCCTGGACCCCCGATATCCTCTTCGGCATCACCGGCGCCTACTTACTCCTCCGAACCCCCACCTAGCGTCTAGGCTCTCAAGTTACCGACACAATTGTCATCCCGTCCGGAGCGCAGCGGAGTGGAGGGATCTGCTGTTTTTTAGGATGCCAATCGTGGTACACCTCCGCGATCATGTCGCTGAATTTAGAGAACCCACCTCCCCTACTCCCGAAACAAATGATTCAGGATCGCATTCATCAGCGGATCGATCACCACCACGTCCGCCGGATAAGACCAGAACCCAATCAGGTCCCGCACCATCTCGCTCACCCGTTTCTTCATCCCATCGCGGAACACTTTTTGCTCCTCACTCGACAGGTGACTCAGCAATAGCCCGTTCAAGCTCGTATCGATAGCGTTCGTCCGCGTCGGCGAGTACCGTATCGGCCCAAGCTCCCCTGGCTCGCTCAGCAGCGGATCAGTTAGCACACCCCGCGCCACCATCCGCCCCCGGTCGTAGTCATGGTCCCGATAACGCTGATCGAAGAACCCCAGAAAAGCCGACAACTCTGCCCCAGCCAGCAACTCCTCTGACACTGCGATCCCATAGATCCGCATGTAGTCGCGCGCGCCAAGGTTCGCCGCCGTCTCGAACGCCAGCACCGTATCTCGAAACGCGTCTGCGCTGTAGGTCCCCGCCCCCAGAAGCGCGATCTCCTCCTTATACTGGTGTTCAATCCGCCGCCTTGCATCACTCAGACTCTCCGTCCCAATCTTTGCCACACGCCTGCTCCCTGTGCGCTTGGGTTGTTGGAACAACACCTTCAGCAGACCGTCCGCGACACGTTTCAGACTCCCACTCTTCAACTCGCCCGAACTCAACCCCTGCACCAGCTCAGTGGCCCGCGCGTCCATCAGTGCAATTTGCTCATTCATCTCTACCGCGGTAATCCAGTCCTGAAACTCCGACTGGCCAAGCAACACCTTCGATAACCGCTTCATCATGTGAAAGTAATCGGCATCCACCTCGCGAAAGTGCGAGTCCGCTCTGGAACTCTTCCCATGGGGCGACACAAACAAATAGAACCGGCTCTCGTTGTTCCAGTGCCCATCGATCGCGTTCACCAGTTTCTTCGCCATGCCCAGCGGCTCGTTCTGCAACACGCCACCGTCGGTATACGTGAACCGCATCGGATCGTCCGTCCATGGCTCCAGATTGCCTTTTGTATAGTCGGCCCTTTTGCGCTCAAGCTCCTTCGCTCGAAACGCCAACGGATACGCCCCACTGGCCACCGAGGCGTCCCGTATCTCCTCCCAAATCTCCCTATCGTCCGTTCCGCCAACAGAGACCACCCGCGTCAACTGGTCTTCATGCTGCGTGTAGATATACTTCCCATTCGGTTGCATGTCGTACCCATAGTCCACACCGTTCAGATTGGTCAGTGTCATCCCCAGCGAGATCGACTTCGCCGCAGCCATATGCGTCACACGCGGGGGCACCTCCTCGGACGAGTACCGCGCCGTTAAGCTATTTGCCGCAATCCGCTCCACCATATTCGACGAAAAAATCGATCGCAGCGGCGACTCGCTCTCCGGGGACCCGCCATTCGTCGTATTCAGCAGCCCCACCAGATTGATCTGCTTCACCCACACGTTATAGAGCGGATTGTCATACGGATCGCGAAACTCATCCGCTGCGTACAGCATCTTCTGCGCCACAATTGCCGCCGTCATCGCCCCGGCTGACGCACCCGTCAGGACATCAATCTCGATCCGCTCCTCGTCCGGCGTTCCCGGCACGCAATTGTGCTGATGAATCGCATCCAGCACCTCATACAGCACGCCCGCCTCGTAACTCCCCAGCGACACCGCACCCGCAATCGTAATGGCCAGCCGTTTCGGCATATCTCTCCTCGCAGAGGAGAATTAGAGCATCTTCCGGGGCCCGGAACCATATACCTAAATGGTCATGTTCCCTTGGGTGGAAACACCCGGAAGTCCCCGTCAGGCCCTCGGACATGCGTTTCAGCGAGCCCACCAACATCAATTCCAGCAGGAAATCCGCACCAGCCAAAGCCTTTATCCAAGCTAGTCCACAAACTAGCGTCCGATTCCCACAAAAAACACCCAAACCGTCCTAAACTGGAACCACAATGAATTTGAAGCTTTCCTCAATTGCCCTCCTGGCCGCGCTCACCGCAGCTGCCAATGCCCAAACCACACTGACCACCGCCACACCAAAATCCACAACCGCGCCTCACCGCGCAGCCACGACCGCCGCGCACCCTGTCGCTGCGACCGCCGCTCCAGTCTGCTCGAAGCTCCCTGAACTCTCCCCGAAGATTCCCGCGCTTCCCGCCGGCGCCCCCTGCGCCAAGCCGCTCTACACCCTCGTCTCCGAACCCTCTGTAAAGCTCCAGTATGTCTCTCCACTCGAAGGCCCCGGCCTCCGCGACACCCTTGGTCTTGAGCCCACCATCATCTCCCTCGACTACGTGGACACAAAAATCGGCACCGGCGAACTCGCCGCACCGCACAAGTGGTACACCATCCACTACACCGGCTACCTGCTCGACGGCACCAAGTTCGACTCCTCCCTCGACCGTGGTGAGCCCCTGAACATCGCCTACGGCCAGCATCAGGTAATTCCGGGCTGGGACACTGGCTTCGACGGGATGCGCGTAGGCGGGAAGCGTCGCCTCTTCATTCCTTACCAACTCGCTTACGGCACGAACGCTCGTGGGGCAATTCCTGCTAAGTCAGAGTTGATCTTCGACGTCGAACTGATTAGCCAGAGCAACGAGAAACCACAGCCCAAGACCCCGCCTGTGCCCAAGGAATCAGCGACCCCGGCCAAACCGGCCACTCCGCCCCCAACAGATCCCAACGCCAAGCCCTCGACCCCGCCGCCTCCCGCAGATCCTACGAAGCCGGAGACAATACCGCATCCTCAAAGTCTCTAACTTCATCTGATTGAAAGACCGACGACTGGCAAACGAATCGATATGTTGGAGAAACTGAAGCCGCTCGCACCCTACCTCAAGCGTTACTGGAAGAGTCTCGCCTGGGGCGGGGTCGCGATCGTCCTCTACAACGTCATCAAAGTCCTCCTCCCCGTCGTCATCGGCCACGCGATTGACGACATGCAGCATGGCATCACCGAGTCCAAGCTCCTCTATCACGCGCTCCGCCTGCTCCTCATCGCCGCTCTGTCAGCGATCTTCCTCTACATCTGCCGCCAGGTCATCATCGGCGCCTCGCGCGAGATCGAGTTTGACCTGCGCAACGACATCTTCGCCAACCTCGAACGTCAGTCGCCCAACTACTACCACACCCATCGCACCGGCGACATCATGGCCCGTACCACCAACGACCTTAATGCCGTCCGCATGCTCCTCGGGCCGGCAATTATGTACAGCGCCAACACCATCGTCTTCATGGCCGCCGCACTGCCCTTCATGTATCGCATCAGCCCCAAGCTCACCTTCTTCGCCTTCGTTCCGATGCCCGCCGCCTCCGTGCTCGTCCAGTACTTCGGCAACCGCATCCACCGCCGCTTCGAGCGCATCCAGGCCATGTACTCCGACATCTCCGCCAAGGCGCAGGAAAACTTCTCCGGCGCCCGCCTCATCCGCGCCTTCGCCCAGGAAGACGCCGAGATCGCCTCCTTCGAAACCGCCAACCGCGAGTACATCAAGCGCAGCCTCTACCTCGTTCGCCTCATGGCCATGCTTTGGCCCACACTCGAGTTCGTCCTCGGCCTCTCCCTCATGATTACCCTTCTGGTCGGCGGCCACGAGGTCGTCTCTCACCGCATCTCGGTCGGCCAGTTCACCGCCTTCAACGTCTATATGGTGCAACTAACCTGGCCCCTCATCGCCGTCGGCTGGGTCGTCAACCTCTTCCAGCGCGGCACCGCCTCCATCATCCGCATCGACGAGCTCCTGAAGCAGCAATCCGACATAGCCGACGCTCCCATGGCCACCGACTCACCCGTCACAGGCGACATCGAGCTGCGCAACCTCACCTTCGCTTATCCCGACGCCCCGCCCGTCCTCCACAACATCAACCTCCGTATTCCGGCCGGATCCAGCCTGGCCATCGTAGGCCCCACCGGCTCCGGAAAATCCACGCTGGTCGGTCTCATCCCCCGCCTCCACGATGCTGCTCCCGGGACCGTCCTGATCGACGGACAGCCCATCCGCAACTTCACTTTGTCCGCACTCCGCAAGAGCATCGGCTACGTCCCTCAGGAAACATTTCTCTTCTCCGAGACCATCCGCCAGAACATCGCCTTCGGCAAACCCGACGCCTCGCCCGAAGAGGTCGAGGAGGCCGCAACCATCGCCCACATCAGCACCGAAATTCTCGAGTTCCCCAAAGGCTTCGACACCGAGGTTGGTGAACGCGGACTCACCCTCTCCGGCGGCCAGAAGCAGCGCACTGCCATCGCCCGCGCCGTAATCCGCGACCCCAAGGTCCTAATCCTCGACGACGCATTAGCCAGCGTCGACACCTATACCGAAGAGCGCATACTTAGCGGTCTGAAGCGGGTCATGGAGGGCCGCACCACCATCTTCATCTCGCACCGCATCTCCACCGCCCGCAACGCCGACCAGATTGCCGTCCTCGTCGCCGGCCGCATCGCTGAACTCGGCACCCACGACGAACTAATCGCCCGCAACGGATACTACACCAGCCTCTTCGAGAAGCAGCGGCTGGAAGAAGAGATCTCCATCACGGCGTAACTAGGCGAGCCAACGCGAAGCAGTCGTAGCCTCGGTCATCTCTTGCGAAACAACCGTCGGCAGAAACTTCTCTTCTCGCGTTCGCAGCTCTCTAGGCAGGACTCTCCCGGCTTCAGGATCACGAGCGACAACGATCCACGCATCGCGCACATTGCGAACATACGCAATCACCTCCCGAAATTGCTCCGTCGATTCATGATGTGACGCCTCGAGCGTCAGCGTAAACATCGTCGAATAAAAATCCTCCAGCGCAGATGCAACCGTTCCCCCCACATCGGGCCGCAACCTCGCCTGCAGGTACATCAAAATATCCAACACCTTCTTCACCGCAACGCGCCGGCCATAAACGTCCTTCTCCTCTACGCATTGCAAGGCCCTGTAGAGGAACCTGAGACACGCATCATAGAGCGCCACCACCAGCTCAACTCCTGTCGCCCCCGCCAAAGCCTGCTGCTGATAGCTGTTCTCGCTCATCCTTGTCCTCCGCTTCCCGAGTTGTAACCCGTAATCGCGCTATACATCTCATTGACTTCGTCGAGCTGGCTTGGAATCGACTGTAAGACCTGGTTGGCCGTATTCAACTCATCGGTAAGCTGTGTATTTTCGGTAGCGAGCAGGGCCTCTTCGTTGCTGATGCTTTGATTCAGACCGGTCTCGACCGAGCTATTTTGTTGCTGGGCAAGAGAGATAAGGCCCTCACTGGACGCCGTGCCGAGATTGTTCAACGCCGTGGCAAAGCTTTGGCCGAAGCTGCCCGAGTTCTGCAGAAAGCCAACAACGTCGGAGAAGTTGCTGTTCAGCACATTGTTCAGCGTGTCGGAGTTCAGGCTCAAGGTGCCGTCCTGATTGAAGCCGATCCCCAGCTGGGTTACGCTGCTGATCGCACCGCTCGCTGAGCCTCCGAGCAGTGCGCTCATAAACTGGCTTTGCAACATTGCCAGGGTAGGACTGCCATAGAGCGGCTCGGCGTTCCCGCTTGAATCATTCGCTTCCTGGCCGTTCATCGTGGTGACAACTGCGTTGTAATCGCTCACCAGACTGCTGATCGCCGTTCCAATGTCCGAGGTGTCGTTAGTAATCTGCACCTGCACCGGCGCCGTCGGCGAGGCAGAGGTCGAGAGCAACTGAAATGTGACACCAGGAATCGCAGTGGACACGGTATTCGACGAACTGGTCAGCGCAACGCCATCGACCCTTATGCTAGCGTCCTGCCCGGTCTGCCCCGTGTGCAGCGCGATGGCTGTGGCTGTCGTCGCATCGGTAAGGCCGCCTGTAATCGTGAGCTGCCCGGCAACCCCGCTGGCTCCACTCACCAGCGAAAGGCGCGACCCCGAAGTATCGGTGATCACGCTCGCGGTGACTCCGATGCCGGCAAGGTTGATCGCGCTGGCAAAGGTCGCAAGCGTATTGCTGTTGCTATCGACCGCGATTGTGTGCCCCTGAATCGTCAGGCTGCCCGAGAGCGTGTCCGTCGCATTCGCGATCGTGTCGGAGTACTCAGACGAGGTCTGCGCCAGAGCACTGACGACGATAGAGTGGCTGCCCGCGACCGCGGTTGAAGTGGCCGAGGTCAGCTCCAGCACATTGTTATCAGAGCTCGACCCCTGCTTCTGCGCCATCACGCCGGTGAAATCGGTGAGCGACTGCAGGGAAGTGGTAAGCGTCGAAAGCTGGCTCCCCAGCGTTGTGAAGACCGTGTCTTGCGCCTGAAGGGCCGTCAATTGGCCCTTCCAGGGCGTCTCAATCGCCTGTTGCGCTGCCAGAATCGCAGTTACCGTGGAGGCCACGTCGAAGCCCTGCCCGCTGGTCGCCGCGCCGAAGTTAATCCCGACTGTGCCCATCTTCACTTCCAGTCATGCGTTTCGTTGCTGTTTCAAAAATCTGCTAATTCCCAAGGCAATCGCGGAGCCAAATCGTCGAGCAGTGTATTAGGCCCTGCTAACCTTCAGCCCGTCAGGAAATAATTCAAGGAACGGACCCGGGCGGTGGGTCTGGCCGAAGCCGTTGCCAC
This sequence comes from uncultured Acidobacteriaceae bacterium, assembly GCA_963774835.1. Classification (GTDB taxonomy): domain Bacteria; phylum Acidobacteriota; class Terriglobia; order Terriglobales; family Acidobacteriaceae; genus Edaphobacter. The sequence continues at coordinate 1,148,835 of CAVZGS010000003.1, read as the reverse complement.
CGCCCAGGCCGTTGGGACTATTGCATCAGCTTGAGGATCTCCTGCTGAACGCTGTTCGCCTGCGCCAGCGCGCTGATACCTGTCTGGCTCAGCACCTGGTATTTGGCCATGTCGCTGGTTGCCTGGCCGTAGTTGGTAGAACGGACGCTGTCCTCGGCGGAGGTCAGGTTCACCGACTCTGCGCTGGCAACGTTCGACGCCGCATTCAATTCATTGACACTGGCGCCGATGTTGCCACGCTGATAATCAATGTCCTGGATCGCGGAGGTCACGCTGGTCAGAATGGCTTGCGCACTCGTAGACGAGAGCACTCCACCGCCGGCCGTCGAGAGGCTCCACGCCCGTCGAACCTGTGTCCGTCAGAGCAGTTCCGCTCATGCTCAGGTTCTTGCCTGCGCCCGTCGGACCGGCAATCGACAGTGACCCTGTGGTCGAGTCATACGTCGCCGTGACGCCATTGGTCTGGTAGGTGGCGTCCGCGTTAATCTGAGCGGCCAGCTCCGCACCGGAGGTGCCTGCCGCCACCGTGATGGCATGGGTCGCTCCAGCTCCCACCGCAACGCTCAACGTCCCCGATAGCGAATCCGAGTTCGCCAGAGCGATCGTCGAAGTGGACTGGCCTGTCGTTGCGGTCGTCGGCACAGTCGGCGTGACAGCCGTACCTGCGTCTGAAACGTTGTTCGAAGCCCCATACACGAGCGTGCCCGAACCGTTCACAGGCCCCTTGATCGTCAGGGTCGTGCCGGCAAATGAAGCAGTGATGCCTTCAGCCGCGAAGGTGGAATCGCCATTGATCAGCGCAGCCATGCCGCTCGCCGTACCGGTAAGCGCAATGCTGTGCTGCGAGCCGGTTCCGACGGCCAACTGAAGAGTGCCGCTCACCGCGTCCGTACCGGCCGTAAAGGCAATCGTGCTCGATGACTGGGCCGCGGCAGCGGACGCTGTCGGGGCCGTAGGGGCCGCAACCGACGTTGCAGCGGTAGCATTCGAGGTACCCAGGCTGGACGTGGTCAACGCGCCCACCGTCTCGTTAAACGTAGTGGCGCCGGTCGAAGTTCCGTCGCTGACGAACACGCCCTTCGCCTGGCTCGAAAAGACGCTGTTGCCGTTGAAGTTGGTCGTAGATCCAATGTTGCCGATTTCGGTGAGGATGTTCTGATATTCCTGGTTTGCCGAGCTGACCTGGCTCGCGTTCAACGTGCCGTTGGACGCCTCGGTCGCCAGCGTGACCGCGCGGTTCAGCAGGTTGGTCACCTGGGAGAGCGCGCCGTCGGCAGTCTGGAGCATCCCGACACCGGACGAGGCATTCTGCGATGACTGGTTAAGTGCAGCTTCGTTTGCATGAAGACCGTCCGCTACGGCAAGACCGGCCGCATCGTCCGCGCCGCTGTTGATGCGCGAACCTGAGGAAAGTTGCTGGAGAACATTCTGCAGACTGGACTGTGTCTGATCCAGATTGTTCTGAGCATAGATTGCTGCGATATTGTTCAAGACACCCAAGGACATGTGGAAACGCTCCTGTACTGCTCGATTTGAACTACCGCGTCGCCTGTCCCCGGGTGCCGATCCGGAGATCTGACCCTGCCATTACAGCAGCAGCATTAAGGTCCGGTTCACCTTGTGGAAGACTCCGCGTTCTGACCACCTCATCGGCGCGCTCGGCAACTACTTTACGTCACGCGACATTTCTCTTCGAATTTCGGTCCCTCCCATCCGCTCTATTGATGACACACTCTCTGCCGATGAGAGAAGCGGAAGGAACTCCACACATGATCGAACTGACACGACTCAACGGCAGCCCTCTCGCCATCAACTGCGACCTCATCAAGTACGCCGAGGCCGCGCCTGACACGGTGCTTACCCTGATCACCGGCGAGAAGCTTGTCGTTCTGGAGCCCTGCGGCGAGGTCTCTCAACGCACCCTGGACTATCGCGCAGCGGTGCCTGCGCAGAGCGTGGCCCGAGGCCGCATCTTCTCTTAGCGCAAAATCAGCTCACGACGCCGGCCAGCGTGTCCGCGATCGCGCCAACGACGCCTCCGGCGAATAATCAGCCTCACCCTGGAAGAGGAGACCCATGGATATCGCCAGCATCGGTGGAATCGCACTCGCCGTCCTCGGCATTCTCGCCGGCATGATGATCGAGGGTGGGAGCATCGCTCAAATCACCCAGCCCACTGCTGCCATGATTGTCTTTGGTGGCACCATCGGGGCGGTCATGCTCCAGTTCCCCTTGAAGATCTTCGTCGCCGCCCTCAAAGCGATCACCAAGATCTTTCTCCACAAAAGCTCGAACGGCGAAGCCACCCTTGCGCAAATCGTCAGCTTCGCCAACAAGGCCCGCAGGAGCGGCATCGTATCGCTCGACGCCGACCTCGCCACCATCGCCGACCCATTCCTCAGACAGGCCCTGATGCTCGCCGTCGACGGGACCGAACCCACCGAGGTCCGCAAGATCATGCAACTCGAGCTCGACAACAAATCCGAGATCGAAGAAAAAATTCCTGCAGTATTTGAAGCCGCCGGCGGCTACTCCCCCACCGTCGGCATCATAGGTGCCGTCCTCGGCCTCATCCAGGTGATGAAGAACCTCTCCAACATTGACGAGGTCGGCCGTGGCATCGCCGTCGCCTTCGTCGCCACAATCTACGGAGTAGCCCTTGCCAACCTCGTCTGCCTCCCCGCCGCCGGCAAGCTCAAGTTTCGCCATCTCGAGGAACAGATGATCAAGGAGATGATGCTCGAAGGCGTCATCTCCATCCTCGAGGGCATGAACCCGCGCATGATTGAAACCAAACTCCGCACCTATCTCTTCGACTCGGGCCCTGCGAGTCCACGAAAGCACTCGGAGGTCAAGGCATGAGCAGGAAGAAGCATCCCGAGCATGTCAACCACGAGCGCTGGCTGGTCTCCTACGCCGATTTCATCACGCTTCTCTTCGCCTTTTTCGTCGTCCTCTTCGCCGCCAGCCAGACCGACAAGAAGAAGCAGATGAAACTCGCCGAAGCCATGCAATCTGCCTTCACGCCCCTCGGCACCTTCGACGCGCACTCAAAGACCCCACCGCTCACCGACGCCAACGCGTCAGCTATCACCGACGCGACCCCTGCGGCTCTCACTCCGCCGCTCCCCACCACAAACACAGAGACCCCGGAGCAAACCCAGGCGCGCCTCACCAAACTACTCGCCGAACAAGTTGCCGCCGGTCACATTCCTCCTGGTGGCATGACCATGCGCATCACCCCCGACGGTCTCGTCATCTCCTTGCACGAGGCAGGCTTCTTCCCCTCCGGTTCAGCCGAGGTCCGCGCCGCAGCCGTCCCCATGCTGTCCATCCTCGCCACAACGCTCCCCGCCGGACCGCTCCGCATCGAAGGCCACACCGACAACGTCCCCATCCACACCGCACAGTTCGCCAGCAATTGGGAGTTGTCCACCGCGCGATCCACCGCCATCACCCGTCTTCTCCTCGAGCGCGGGCCCATCGACCCCGCCAATCTCTCCGCCGCAGGCTACGCTGAGTTTCATCCCGTCGCCAGCAACGCTACGGAAGACGGGCGCACCCAGAACCGACGCGTCGACATCATCGTCCTCCACCCATCTACGCCGAATGACTCGCACGTCAACGAGGCTGGGCCGAAATATCAGACATCGATCCCAAAGAAAGACTGATCGCAGGCGGCACTTTCGTGTACCGTGTCTCCTGGCCCCCAAAACGACTACTGGAGATCCCAATGAAAGCACCGTCTCGCATTATTCTCGCCTTGGCTGTCGCGCTTCTGCCGCTCAGCTCCCACGCCCAGCAATACTTCACCAATGTCTCGGTTCGCCGCGTCGTCAAGCTTAGGGCCCTTCCCGGCAAGACCAAGGAGTTCTACTCCTACCTCAACTCGATCCAAAAGGTCTTCGAAGCCGAAAAGGAAGCGGGTCTCATCCTGGACTACGACTTCATGCACAGCGTCAACTACGAAGGTCCCGACAAATATGACGTCGTGTTCGTTCTCCACTACAAGGACATGGCCACCTTCGATACGCTTGCCGACAGGGCCGCCCCTGTCATCGCCAAGGCCTACGGAACACCCGAAAATCGGGCTGCGGTGGGCAAGCTCGGAGATGAGAGCGCCGAGACAGTCTCCAGCGAACTCGTCCGCGAGATCAAACTGAAGCCATAACGCACTCCATTCACTGGCATTACCTCTGGAACCACGCACCATCCTCGGGGCCAACCGCTACTGGGATGGTGCGCTCCGGCGTGTGTCGAACACCGCAATCAACTGCTCGCAATACCCAGCACCTTCACAATGACCCGCTTCGGTCGCTGCCCATCGAACTCGGCATAAAACACGCGCTGCCACGTCCCGAGATCCAGCCGCCCTCGCGTCACCGGCAACGTGGTCTCATGATGCAGCAGAAGCGCCTTCAAATGCGCGTCTCCATTGTCCTCGCCCGTCCGGTGATGTTTATAACCGGGCCACGCGGGCGCAAGCTTCTCCAGCCAGGTGCCAATGTCCTCGATCAGCCCCTCCTCGTTGTCATTCACATAGACCGCCGCCGTAATATGCATCGGCGACACAAAGCACAGCCCGTCATCAATCCCGCTGCGCCGCACAATCTCCTCCACCTGCGGAGTAATGTGGCACCATCTCGTACCGCTCATCGGTATTGAACGTCAGATACTCGGTATGCGCCTTCATCGTTGCCATGGCCCTCTCGTCTCGTTCAACAACAGTATCGAACACTCTCCATCCGGAAAAAAAATCACAAGCGCATGCATCAACTTCACTACTTGCAACGTCAAACGAAGCAGCGATGAAGAAAACGCTGCACACCCTCGCCACCTTCCTTTGCCTGTTGACGATACTTCTCGGCACAGTGACGTGCGCACATGCTGTCCCGCCAAAACAGTCTTCGTGCAGTCATTGCCCGATGCGCGCACCCATAAGCCACACCATTCCCGCCTGCTGCTCAGCACAACCGCAACTGCCAGCCGTCACCTCCGCGACAGTTGAGCGTCCCGCTCAATCCATCCCCGTTCTGAGCTCTATTTTCGCTGACGAGATCATTCTCGTCCGTTCCTTTCCTGTAACAAGATTGACATCCCCGCCTTACTCCCCACCCCGCATCGCACTTCGAATCTGATTCCACTCTTGTCTCGTCGCGCCTTGCAGCGTTGTCTCGCGCTGCCCGTCCGCAATTCAATCTTCAAGAGAAGGAACCACCATGCCTCATAGACTGGCAGCGATCTCGCTTCCACTCGTCCTGTTGGCTGCGCTCCCAACAAATGCGCAGACAAAGCAGCCCTCCACGCCGGACATGCCCGGCATGGACATGAGCATACAAATGCCCATGCAACAGAACACCCCCGCAGCTCCGATGAACATGGACATGGACGCCATGAAGCCAGCAACCACCCTCATTGAAGCGGAGCTCAACCACACCAACTCCGGCACCAGCGTCGAACCACCCTCCACTCCCACATCGATGATCATGTCCCACTACGCAGGATGGACGCTCATGCTCCACGGCGTAGCCTTCATCACCGACATCCAGCAACACACCGCCTCCGACCCAACCGGCCCCTCACCCACCACCTGCGAGCAGTTCAACGTCCCCTGCGCGACCCCGATCACCCGTGGCAGCGACAAGTTCTTCTCAACTAACTGGCTCATGCCAATGGCCACGCGTCACCTCGGCCTCGGCCAGCTCACCCTCCGAACCATGTTCTCGCTCGAACCCGCCACCATCACCGCGCGCGAATACCCCGAGCTCTTCCAGCAGGGTGAAACCGCCTTTGGCAAGCCCATCATCGACGGCCAGCACCCCCACGACTTCTTCATGGAGGTCGCCGCCCTCTACGACATCCGCCTCGGTGAGCGGACCCTCCTCAGCTTTTACGCCGCACCCATCGGCGACCCCGCTATCGGCCCCACTGCCTACCCGCACCGTCTCTCCGCCTCCGAAGACCCCATCGCCCCCCTCGGCCATCACCAGGAAGACTCCACTCACATCGCCTTCAACGTCTTCACCGGCGGCATCACCTGGCGCTGGCTTCGCTTCGAAGAGTCCGGCTTCCATGGGGCCGAGCCCACCGAACAACGCTGGGGCTTCCAACCCTCCCCCAACGGCCACGCCGTCGACAGCTACTCCTCCCGCGTCACCTTCTCGCCCGCGCCTAACTGGATCAGCCAATACTCCATCGCCCACATCACCAGCCCTGAAGCCCTCTACCCCGACGAGAACCAGCAACGCCAAACCGCATCCATCATGTACAACCGCCCCATCGGCGCGCACCACGACACCACCGGCATGCCGGTCATGGACATGCCCACCCCAGCAACAGGCAATTGGGCAACGACCCTCCTCTGGGGACGCACCAAATCACTCCCCGACAACAGCATAGAAAACAGCTACCTCCTCGAATCCCTCCTGCAGTTCCACACCCGCAACTACGTCTGGACACGTATCGAAAACGCGGGCCGCACCAGCGAACTCCTCCTCCCACCCGGCTCCGCGCTCCCACCCAATTTCACCGAGTCCCCCATCGGCTACGTAGCGGCCTACTCCTTCGGCTACGACCGCGACTTCCGCTTCATCCCCCACATCCTGGTCGCCCCGGGAGCACAGTTCACCACCTACACAACCCCCGAAGCACTCGTCTCTACCTACGGCCACCATCCCTGGGGAGTCGCCGCCTTCGTCCGCCTTCGCATCACAAAATGATGCGTCCGCCACGCGCCCCTGCTCATCTCAAGCTGGAACGCTGGCAAAAACGCATACCATGTTCCATAAATGACCAACCGCAAGATCGTTCATATCGACATGGACGCCTTCTACGCCTCCGTCGAGCAGCGCGACGATCCAACCCTCCGCGGCAAACCCGTCGTCGTTGCCTGGCGCGGCAACCGCTCCGTCGTATGCGCCGCGTCCTATGAAGCCCGAACCTTCGGCGTACGCTCGGCTATGCCTGCAATCACTGCGGAACGTCTCTGCCCACACGCGATCTTCGTTCCTCCCGACTTCACCCGTTACCGCGCCGTCTCACGCAGCACGCGAGAGATCTTCCAGCTACACACCGACCTCATCGAGCCGCTGTCTCTCGACGAAGCCTACCTCGACGTCACCGAGAACAAGACCGGCCTGCCGACAGCTACCCGTGTAGCCCGCGCCATCCGCCAGCAAATCCGCGACGAACTCAACCTCACAGCCTCAGCCGGCGTAGCCCCGAACAAGTTCCTGGCAAAGATCGCCTCAGACTGGCGCAAACCGGACGGTCTCTTCGTCATCCAACCCGAAGAAGTCGAAACCTTCCTGCTTCCCCTTCCCGTCGGGCGCATCCCCGGCGTAGGCAAAGTCACCGAAAAGAGACTCGAAGATCTAAATATCAAAACCGTAGGAGACCTGCGCACCAAAGACCTAACCACACTCGAGAACCGTTTCGGCCGTTACGGTCTCCGCCTCTACGAACTGGCTCGCGGCATCGACCACAGCGCAGTCGTTCCCGACAGGCCAGCCAAGTCCATCTCCGCCGAAGACACCTTCGCGCAGGACGTCCCCATCTCCGAGCTCGAACCCATGATCGTGCGCCTCGCCGAAAAAGTCTGGACAGCCTCCCGCAAAGAGACCCGCATCCCCCGCACCGTCGTCCTCAAACTCAAAACCAGTGACTTCAACATCCTCACCCGTAGCCACACACCATCCCTCGCACCCTCCTCCTGCGAGGAGTTGATCTCCATCGCCCTCGGGCTGCGCGAACGAGTCAACGCATCACCACGACAACGCTATCGTCTGGTCGGCGTAGGCCTCAGCAACTTCCGCGATCCGAACGCCACCGACGACTCTCCCACCCAATCAGCCCTCTTCACCCGCAACACTGAAACATCGTCCTAAGCCATCACCCGAAGCCCCCTTGCCTGTTCCTAAATCGGTCCAATCGGTGTAAATCGGTGTTAAGCATTTTTTCAGCAAACGGCCAACAACAAACAATGACCCTCTACATCGCCACCTCCAATCCCGGCAAGCTCCGCGACTTCGCCGCAGCAACATCGCAACACGTCACCCTCGCCGCACTCCCGGGGATAAAGGAAGTCCCCGCCCCCGCCGAGGACGAACCCACCTTCGAAGGCAACGCCCGTCTCAAAGCCATCTACTACTCCCGTCACGCACCCGGCGACATCGTCATAGCCGACGACTCCGGCCTCGAAGTCGACGCCCTTCACGGCCGTCCCGGCGTCCGCTCCGCCCGCTTTGCCGACGACCACGCCTTCCATACCCCCCAGCCCCTTCCACTCGACGAGCGCAACAACCTCTACCTCATCTCCCTACTCACAGGCGTCCCGCTAACCGAACGCAGCGCGCGATACCACTGCGTCCTCGCCGCCGCGCGTAACGGCCACGTCCTCGCCATCGGCCACGGCGCCGTCGAAGGCGACATACTCAGCGAGCACCGAGGCACCAACGGCTTCGGCTACGATCCACTCTTCTATCTCCCCAACGAAAAAAAGACCATGGCCGAGCTCGACATCAAAACTAAACTGTCCTTCAGCCACCGAGGCCGCGCCTTCGCAGCGCTCCTCAAGGCCCTCCGTCCGCTCCTCCAACCCTCGCAAATTCAGTGACCTTCAACGTAATCGCACAAACCTAACGATAACCGCACAAAACACAGCACTTTCCTTGACGCTGATGGAACAGGAGCGGAATAATCTGTGTGCTGCACTTTTTCCTTCCCTACAGTGCATTCATCGTGATTTGAAGGAGTCCCCATGGCTACCGCCGCCTCGCCAGCACCTCCTGCCGCGCCCCCCAGCGAGTCCAAGCTCCGCGGCGTGCAACCGCTCCGAGCCGGCGAAGGCCACTCCTTCTTCTGGCGCAAGCTCCACTCCCTCACCGGCATCGTCCCCATCGGCGCCTTCCTCGTCGAGCACATCATCTCCAACTACGAGATCGTCAACGGCCCCCTCGCCTACGCCAAACAGGCCCTCTTCCTCAACTCCCTCCCGCTCGTCCGCGTACTCGAGTGGACTTTCATCTTCATCCCTCTCGCCTTTCATGCCCTCTATGGCCTCTTCATCGCCATCCGCGGCCGCGTGAACGTCAACGTCTACCCCTGGGCCTCCAACTGGATGTACCTCAGCCAGCGCATCACCGGCATCATCGCCTTCCTCTACATCATCCAGCACCTCTACCGACAGCGCTTCACCGGCGTCTCGCTCCCCGAGCACCCCGGCGCGGCCTTCGCCAAGGTTCAGCACGAGCTCTCGAACCCGTGGATGCTCGCCATCTACGTCATCGCGATGATCGCCACCACCTGGCACTTCGCCTACGGCATCTGGCTCTTCGCCGCCAAGTGGGGCATCACCCCCGGCGACAAGGCCCGCAAGAAATTCGGCTATGTCTGCGGACTCGGCGGAGCGGCCCTCTGCCTCATGGGCCTCATCAGCATCTACGCCGTCGTCACCGCACCACCCGCTCCCGACGACGTCATGCCCGAGGTTACCGCGCCAGTTTCCGCAGTTTCTCCGCCGACAACCACTAGCACAGCCACGTTGCAGAAATAGTCTTGTTAAGGGCACGGCTTTAGCCGTGCCGTAAACCGCTAGAAAAAGAAAGGGGCTTTAGCCCCTGAGGTAACGAAAATGCCAGCTTCATCATTGATCTTAGCCGGAGTCGGCTTCCTCACGATGATGACTGGCGTGCTTGTTGGAAACTTGTCAATTGGAAGTATGCTCGAGCGCGTCAATAGAGATCGCACAAGTGGAACGGAGATTTCTCCTTATTGGTGGTATGCCCCCAAGACTTGGAAAGTTATTAATCTGTATCGCGCCATCGAACCTAATGGCAAGCTGCTAAACCGCGCTTTAGTAGCACTCGTACTACTACTAACAGGCTTTGCCACAGTCGCATCCGGTCTCTTATTTTCGACGACACATTCGCAAGTCAGATAGAGGAATCACGAATGGCAGCAACCCCAAGAATCATCGTAGTAGGCGGAGGCCTGGCCGGCCTAGCCGCCGTCATCAAGATCGCCGAAGCCGGCGGCAAGGTCGACCTCTTCTCCATCGTCCCCGTCAAGCGCTCGCACTCCGTCTGCGCCCAGGGAGGCATCAACGCCGCCAAGAACCTCAAGGGCGAGGGCGACGACGTCTTCAAACACTTCGACGACACCATCTACGGCGGCGACTTCCTCGCCAACCAGACCCCCGTCAAAAACATGACCGCGCAGGGCCCCGCCATCATCGACCTCCTCGACCGCATGGGCGTCCCCTTCAACCGCACCCCCGAAGGCCTCCTCGACTTCCGCCGCTTCGGTGGAACGCTCTACCACCGCACGGCATTTGCCGGCGCAACAACCGGCCAACAACTCCTCTACGCCCTCGACGAGCAGGTCCGCCGCTACGAAGCCGAAGGCAAAGTCACCAAGTACGAAGGCTGGGAGTTCCTCTCCGCCGTCCTCGACAGCAAAGGCGCCTGCCGAGGCATCACCGCAATGGATCTCCGCACCATGGAGACCCGCACCTTCCCCGCCGACGCCATCATCGTCTGCACCGGCGGCAACGGAGCCATCTTCGGCAAGTCCACCAACTCTGTCGTCTGCACCGGCTCCGCCCAATCCGCCCTCTACCAGCAGGGCGCCTACTACGCCAACGGCGAGTTCATCCAGGTCCACCCCACCGCCATCCCCGGCGAAGACAAGCTCCGCCTCATGTCCGAGTCGGCCCGCGGCGAAGGCGGCCGTGTCTGGGTCCCTAAAGACAAAAATGACAAGCGCGCCGCGCAATCCATCCCCGAATCCGATCGCTGGTACTTCCTCGAGGAGTGGTACCCCAAGTACGGCAACCTCGTCCCACGCGACGTAGCCACCCGCGCCATCTTTAAAGTCGTCTACGAGCACAACATGGGCATCGACGGCCAACCCATGGTCTACCTCGACGTCTCCCATCTTCCGCCCGCAGCCCAGCACAAGCTCGAAGGCATCCTCGAGATCTACGAGAAGTTCGTAGGCGACGACCCCCGCAAGGTTCCCATGAAGATCTTCCCCGGCATGCACTACACCATGGGAGGCCTCTGGGTAGACTTCAACCAGCAGACGAACATTCCCGGCGTATTCGCTGCAGGAGAAGCCGATTACTCCATCCACGGAGCCAACCGCCTCGGCGCCAACTCCCTCCTCTCCTGCATCTACGGAGGCTTCGTAGCCGGCCCGCAAGCAATGCAGTACGCGAAAAACCTCCCCGCGCAGGAAGGCGACGGTGGCCACGCCGCCGAACTCGCCCGCCAGAAGGAGTTCAACGATCTCCTCCTCAACAACAAGGGCACCGAAAACCCCTTCAAGCTCTGGCGCGAACTCGGCGAGACCATGACCAAGCACGCCACCATCATCCGCTACAACGCCGGCCTCGACGAAGCCGACGCCAAGATCGTCGAACTCCTCGACCGCTACCGCAACGTCAACCTCTCCGACAAGAGCCAGTGGGCCAACACCAGCTTCGCCTTCACCCGCCAGCTCTGGAACATGCTCCAACTGGGCCGCGTCATCGTCCAGGGCGCACGCCTCCGCGACGAGTCCCGCGGCGCCCACTACAAACCCGACTTCCCCGAACGCAACGACGAAAAGTTCCTAAAAACCACCAAAGCCGCCTTCAAAAATGACGCCCCCGCCTTCGAGTGGGAGGACGTCGACATCAGCCACATCAAACCGCGCCCCCGCCGCTACGACGCCACCGCCTAATGCCGATAGAGCGCATAATGCCGCGACAACACCCGAAAGCCGTCGTCATCCTGGTCCTGAGCGAGCAAAGCGAGCCGAAGGGGATGAGTCCCCGTATTTCGTCTTTGCTTTTGCCCTTTACCAGTTGCCACAAAGCCCGTTTTAGCCGTCTAATGCGGCATGGAAAACATCCAGATCGTCTACATCGCACTGTCCGTCATATTCGTTGCGGTAATGGCGTATATGTACCTCTACACCACGCACCTCAAACCCCGGGAACGATGTCAGGAACTCAAAGGCCGCCCGCCGATCAGCAAAGAAGAAGGCATTGCAGTCGCCACACTCGAGAAGGAGCACAACCACAAGATCGGCCGCTTCTAGCCGCCCGCTCCCCGAACTGCTGCCCGACTGCCACTCTTCGCAACAATCGCCTCCAGCAGGGCCGCACGCTGAAGGCATAGGAAATCTGCAGTCGTTAAGGAGCATTCATGGCACCGAGCACCATCAGGGTAGAGATCAAGCGTCAGTCCAACCCAGACGCCCCCGCCACCACCGAAAAGTTCGAGGTCCCCTACCGCCCCGGCATGAACATCACCTCGCTCCTCGGCGACATCGCCCTCAACCCCGTCGACGTCTCCGGCAAGCCCACCACACCGATCACCTACGACTCCAACTGCCTCGAAGAGATCTGCGGCTCCTGCGCAATGCTCATCAACGGCAAGGCCACCATGGCCTGCTCCGCCCTCGTAGACAAGCTGACCGGTCCGAACAAAGACCAGACCATCACCCTCGCCCCACTCTCGAAGTTCCCAGTAGTCCGCGACCTCGCCGTAGACCGCTCGGTCCTCTTCGAAAACCTCAAGAAGGTCAAGGCCTGGGTCCCCATCGACGGCACCTACGACTTAGGAACCGGACCAAAACAAGCCCCTCAGATTCAAGAACAGCGTTACCCGCTCTCGAACTGCATCTCCTGCACCATCTGCATGGAGGTCTGCCCCCAGTTCAACGACGCCACTGGCTTCGTCGGCGCCGCGACCATCGCCCAGGCCAAGCTCTTCAACCTGGACCCCGGCGGCTCCGTCCTCAAAGAAGAACGCCTCCGCGCCCTGGCCGGAGACGGCGGCATCCAGGAGTGCGGCTTCGCCCAAAACTGCGTCCAGGCCTGCCCCAAACAACTCCCCCTCACCGAAGCCATCAGCGACATGGGCCGCGACGTCTTCGTCCAGCAAGTCAAAGACCTCTTCGCCCGTTAGTTCTTCATCGAAATCATGAATATATATGGCGAGCAGGACACGCAATAGCCGAAGCCGGTGCCGCTGCTCTCTAAAAAATCGTGCAAAAAGAGAAAAGCCCCGCAGGCCCGCGGGGCTTATTCTCTACCTCCAACACTCTTCTACTTCGAAAACACAGAGTTTCCCGGCGTCGTCTCTTCGTTCGACACAATCCGGTTCTGCGCACGCTTCGCACTCTGCATCGCGGCATGGTTCGATCCGCTCCTGATCACTCTTGTTCGATTCGTCCGCAGCCGTCTCGTCTTCAATCGCCTCATGCGAGGGACGCGCTGCACTCTTCGTTGAATTCAATCCTTGTGCCATATTTTCACCTCTCCCGAATAAGAGATGGCAGCCACGCACCCACGGTTGTCCTGACAATTCGCACACTCAAGCAATTGCTACAATCGTCCTATTCGTGCGCGAGAACACCACACCTCTCTTCAAAAGATTGCCTCTATTTGCAAGCACATCCATGCTTCTGTTTCTCGGCACTTCTTTTTTTGCACGCGCAGGCAACCCCTGCGACAGGGAACAAAAAGATGACAAACCCTGCCGATGTCCACGCCAGTGCCATCGTCATCGATACCCACGCTGACACCCCTCAACGCTTCGTCGACGAAAACTGGAACTTCACCGACCCACTCAAAGGGGGCATGCTCAACTACGACTCAGCGAAGAAGGGCAGCCTCGACGCACAGTTCTTCTCCATCTGGGTCGACCCCGGCCAATACCCTGCCGACGCCTCCGCCCGCCGCACCCTCACCCTCATTGACGCCACTCTCCAGCAGGTCCGTCGCGCACCGGACAAACTCCAGCTCTGCACTACCGCCGAGCAAATCATCGAAGCCAATAGCCGAGGAAAATTCGCCGTCCTCATGGGCATTGAAGGCGGCCACTCCATCCAAGACTCCTTGGCCCTTCTCCGCGACTACTACCGCCTCGGCGTCCGTTACATGACCCTCACCTGGTCCAAGACCAACAACTGGGCCGACTCCTCCGGAGACATCGACGACCCCGCCATCCACCACCACGACGGCCTCACCCCTTTCGGCAAACAGGTAGTCGCAGAGATGAACCGTCTCGGCATGATGGTCGACATCTCCCACGTCTCCGACAAGACCTTCTGGGACGCGATCGCCACCACCCTCGCGCCCGTCATCGCCTCGCACTCCTCCGCCCGCGCCCTCACTAACGCCGGCCGCAATATGACCGACGAGATGCTCCTCGCCATGAAGAAGAACAACGGCGTCGTCATGGTCAACTTCTTCCCCGCATTCATCGACGAGCAGTGGCGCCTCGCCTGGGCCGCGCAGAAGCCCGAACGCCAAAAGGCCCAGCACGCCCTCGAAGCCGAGTACAAAGCCAAAGGTCTCCCAGTCCCCTACACTGCATCCGACAAGATCGACCGCGAGTTCGCCGCAAAGATCGGCCGCGCCCCGTTCAACTCACTCATCGATCACTTCGATCACGTCATCAAAGTCACCGGCATCGACCACGCCGGCATCGGCACCGACTTCGACGGCATCCCCGTCCTGCCTGAGGGCATCGACTCCGCCGCCGACCTCCCCAAAGTCACCGCGGCCCTCATGGCCCGAGGCTACACCGCCGAGGACATGAACAAACTCCTCGGCGGGAACCTCCTGCGAGTCTTCCGCGACGTCCAGGCCGCCGCAGAAAAATCAAAATAACGCGCTACTTGTCCGCCACAATATTGATCTTGTGGATCTGCGGCGGGTTCGCAAATAGCTCGCCCGCTTTGGCCATCAGGGCCTTCGCAATCTCGCCGTTCAAATGCGCGTCTCTGCCTGCCTCATCGTTGAATGTATCGAAAACACTGTAGTTGCCTTCATCCTCCTTCAAGCCATTCCAGGAAATCGTTCCCGATTCCTTCCTCGCCATCTCAGCACCCTGTTTCAAAAACGCCTCCACGTCCTTCTCCTTACCGGGCTTCGCCTTCAACGACACATAGAGCGCATACTTCGCCATTCTGTTGTTCCTCCTGTATCCAATCAGATGCAGAATCCGTCATTCGGTTACAGATCGCCTCGTCAAATCATCCGCAAGGAGCGGGCTAAGATGACTTTTCCCATCAGTTACGCCACCATGACAGCCACGCTCGCGGGCCCCGCCGCATTGCTCCAACCGCGCGTCTGCGATAGCCTGTTTATTGGAGTCAAACACCGCATGACGCTTCGTATTCTCGCACTCGTCTTGGCCCTCAGCGTATCCGCACAAGCACAAACGACCCCACCCTCCCAGCAGCTACCCGACGCCCCCAGTACCACCAGCCAGATCAAGCCCGCGCCCGTACCCACCGGCCCGACCGCCGTCATCGACACCACCATGGGCCGCCTCTCCTGCAAGCTCTTCGACAAAGAAGCCCCCCTCACCGTCGCCAACTTCATCGGCCTCGCCGAAGGCACCAAAGACTGGACCGATCCCAAGACCCTGCAAAAAATGCACCATCAGCCCTTCTACGACGGCACCACCTTCCATCGCGTCATCCCCAGCTTCATGATCCAGGGCGGCGATCGCGCTGGCGACGGCTCCGGCGACCCCGGCTACTTCTTCCAGGACGAGATCGACCCCTCTCTCACCTTCGACACGCCCGGCCTCCTCGCCATGGCCAACGCCGGCCCCGGGCCCTCCGGCGGCGGCACCAACGGCTCACAGTTCTTCATCACCGAAGACCCAGTCCCTCAACTCAACGGCAAGCACACCATCTTCGGCCTCTGCGACGCACACTCCGTCCTCCTCGTGGCCTCCATCGCGCGCGTCGAACGCAACTCCAACGACAAGCCGCTCACCCCCGTTGTCATCACTCGCGTCACCATCGTTCGCGAAGGACAGGCCATGCCCCCATTACCGGTAGCGCCGCCATCAACAACACCGGCCGCACCGGCCGCGCCACAAAAATAAATCCAACGGCCTCCGCGATCTTGAGCGGACGCGTCTTTTCTATCCAATCCATCAACCTGCAAGGAGAACCTTTACATGCCAACGAAACCCGGTACC
This sequence comes from uncultured Acidobacteriaceae bacterium, assembly GCA_963774835.1. Lineage (GTDB taxonomy): Bacteria > Acidobacteriota > Terriglobia > Terriglobales > Acidobacteriaceae > Edaphobacter. Next base: position 1,132,843 of record CAVZGS010000003.1, on the reverse strand, counting down.
TACGCCACATTCAAGACCACCGAAGGAACGGTCGTCTGCGAGCTCTTCGAGAAAGATGCACCCGAGACCGTAGCCAACTTCATCGGCCTCGCCGAAGGTACCAAAGACTGGAACAGCCGCAGCAAAAAAGGCGCCAGGCTCTACGACGGCACCGTCTTCCACCGCGTCATCCCCCAGTTCATGGTCCAGGGCGGCGACCCCGAAGGCACCGGCATGGGCGGCCCCGGCTACAAGTTCGCCGACGAAACCCGCGGCTCAAAGCACGGCTTCCAGCAGAAGGGCAAGCTCGCCATGGCCAACTCCGGCCCCAACACCAACGGCTCGCAGTTCTTCATCACCGTAGCCGACACCAGCTGGCTCACCGGCAAGCACACCATCTTCGGCGAAGTCGTCGAAGGCTACGACATCGTCGAAAAAATCAGCAAAGTCAGCCGCGACGGCATGGACCGCCCCAAAACCCCGGTAGTCCTCGAATCCGTAACCATCGAACGCGTCGCCTAAGCGCACAGCCGCAACAGAACCAAGGCCCGCTCATCGAGCGGGCCTTTCTTCATGCTTCTTATCTGTGAAATCGGTGTAGATCCGTGTTAAGTTTTTTGCTTCTACGCCATCCCAATCACGGTGCAAAGCTCCTTCACCGAATCCGCACTCTTGTTGAGCGCGGCCTGTTCCTCAGCGGTCAGCTTGATCTGGATAATCTGCTCCAGCCCCTTCGCCCCCAGCTTGCAAGGCACGCCGACATACAGCCCCGAGATCCCATACTCCCCCTGCAGATAGGCCGCACAAGGCAGGATCTTCTTCTTGTCCTTCAGGATCGCCTCGACCATCTCCACCGCCGCGGCCGAAGGCGCATAGTAAGCCGACCCAGTCTTCAGGTGCTTCACAATCTCCGCACCGCCATTGGCCGTCCGCGTCTCCAGCTCCTTCAGACGGTCCGGCGCAATCAGCTCTGTAATCGGAATGCCAGCCACAGTCGAGTACCGCGACAGCGGGACCATCGTATCGCCGTGACCACCCAGCACAAACGCCGTAACGTTCTCCACCGAAACATTCAATTCCTGCGCAATAAACGTCCGGAACCGCGCCGAATCCAACACTCCAGCCATTCCAATCACGCGCTCACGCGGCAGCCCAGCCTGTTTGAACGCCGTCTGCGCCATAGCATCCAGCGGATTCGACACCACAATCAAGATCGTATTCGGCGACGCGGCCACGGCCTTCGCCACCACATCACTCATGATCTTGAAGTTCGTATTCAGCAGATCATCGCGGCTCATACCCGGCTTGCGCGCAATCCCCGCCGTAATCACAACAATGTCAGAGTCCTTCGTGTCCGCATAATCATTGGTCCCAATGATGTTGCAGTCGCGCTTCTCAATCGGCATCGCCTGCAGCAGATCGAGCGCCTTCCCCTGCGGCACACCCTCAATCACATCGAGCAGCACAACATCGGCCAACTCCTTCGCAGCGATCCAATGCGCCGCCGTCGCGCCAACGTTACCCGAACCAACAACCGTTACCTTCTTCCGCATCGCTTCCAATCTCCTGTCATGCATCCCGCGTTATATGTCTTTGATCCGTAAAATCGGTATCAATCCGTGTTAAGCATTTGCCTGTGCGGGTCTCAGCCTAGCCCATGTTCTCAATCATCCGCGTAGCAAACTCGCTCGTCTTCGCCTTCGTCGCGCCCTGCATCCCGCGCTCGAAGTCATACGTCACGAACTTCTGCCCAATCGTCTTCTCCATCGAGCTCTCGATCAGCCGGGCCGCCTCAGTCCAACCCAGAAAATCGAACAGCATCACACCCGAAAGAATCACGCTGCCCGGATTGATAACGTCCTTGTCCGCATACTTCGGGGCCGTACCATGCGTCGCCTCGAACACGGCATATCCATCGCCAATGTTCCCACCCGGAGCAATTCCCAGCCCCCCCACCTGCGCAGCAGCTGCGTCCGAGATGTAGTCGCCGTTCAGGTTCGTCGTAGCCAGCACGCTATAGTCCTCCGGCCGCAAAATAATCTGCTGAAATATCGAGTCAGCTATTCGATCGTTCACCAGGATCTTCTTCTTCCACTTGCCCATTCCCGTGCGATTTGCCGATCGAGGCAACAACGTTCTTCACCTCAGCAACGACCTCTTCACCAAACTCCTTCGAGGCAAACTCAATGCCCGGCTCGATCAGCGCTGCGTTCTCCTCCGCCGTCAGCTTCGGGTTCGCCTCAAGGTTCCCCAGGATCCAGCTCTCCCGCTCCGTCACCGTCTGCTCGCGGAACTCCTGCGACGCGACCTCATACCCCCACTCACGGAACGCCCCCTCCGTAAACTTCTGGATGTTCCCCTTATGCACCAGCGTCACCGTCTTGCGCCCATTGTCCAGCGCATACTGGATCGCCGCCCTCACCAGCCGCTTCGACCCTGTGATCGAGATCGGCTTCACCCCAACCCCCGAATCCAGCCGGATCTTCTTCTTCCCACCCTTCAGCATGTCGTCGTTCACAAACGCGATGAACTTCGCGGCCTCCGGAGTCCCCTCACGAAACTCAATCCCCGCATAGATGTCCTCCGTATTCTCCCGGAAGATCACAACGTCCAGCTTCTCCGGATGCTTCACCGGACTCGGCACTCCGGCATAGTACTTCACCGGCCGCACGCACTGGTAAAGGTCCATCAACTGCCGCAACGCCACATTCAGCGAACGGATCCCCCCGCCCACCGGCGTAGTCAGCGGCCCTTTAATCGAAACGCGAAAATCCACCGTCGCCTTGACGGTGTCATCCGGCAGCCAGTTCTGCGTCTTGCGATAGGCCTTCTCGCCTGCCAGCACCTCGTACCACGCCACCGACCGCTTGCCCCCGTAAGCCTTCGCCACCGCCGCATCAAACACCCGCTGCGACGCCTTCCAGATGTCACGCCCCGTACCATCGCCTTCGATAAAAGGGATGATGGGGTGGTCAGGGATGGTGAACTTGCCATTGCTGTATTCGATGGGCTGCCCATTGGCGGGCACTGCGATTCCGTTGTAGCTTGCCTGCATTGACATAGACTCCGACACAAAAAAGATAGTGTTCGAAGGCTACCACCCGCGCAATACGACTAGCAACGATATGCGGCCAACCGTGCGCTTATCGAACCAGATAATAATCCACAGTCGACACCACGCGGCACCTTCTTCATGATGCTCGCGTCCGAGTTTGGCATCCCTGTGCCGCCTTCATCCTGTGCGACGACCCCACTCTCGGACGCGTCCGCCGCCGAGATCGAAAACACCCCTTGGTTCGCCGACCGTATCGACCCCACCTGGCTCCCCGAATCCGCGGCAAACCTGTCCGCTGCCGCCCTTGCGTTCTTCGTCGCCTCGGTAATCATGTCCGGCTTCAGCGCATTCAGCCCATTGAACACATACCGGATCCCCTGCCCATATCCACCCACCACAATGATCCCCGCCTGCAACAGCTGCGCCGTCTTTTGCCCCGCCTTCGCAATCTTGTCCACGTCGTTGGAACTCACTGTTACCGTCTGCTGCACGATATACCGCGGCCCACCATTGTTGTTCCCGCCATACTCATTCGCCTGCTTGTCGGTCACCTGGATCTGTCCCACAGATATCTCCTGCGGCGTAATTCCCTGCGCCGCAAAAAACTTCAGGATCGCCGCCCGGTTCGTCCTCGCTCTTCGCATACACCTGCTGCAGATCGTTGCCGGTCTCCTTATACGTAACCGGCCAGACCGCGCTATCGGATTTCACCGTCCGCTCCACCAGCCCCTTCACCGTCACATAACGGTCTGCAAGCCGCGTCTCCTTGATCTCCATGCCCAGCAACCATCCGCCGAACACCAATCCCAGCAGCAAACATCCACCGAGCACTGCTGCTGGCGCCAACCAGGGATTTCGATCGTCCACACGCGTCGCATCCAAGAGAGACCTCCATCGAAGCAACAGCAGAAGAATGCAGCAGCCTGGGCCCCGTGTCAATCAGCAACAAAGAGAAGCCCCCGCAAATGCGAGGGCCCCTTTAAACCGCAGCCGCAACTAGAATTTATTCCACAGCAGCTGGTTATACACATCGTGGTGGAACTGCACCTCAGGCGCCTTCACAATCGTTCCCAGCAGCCGCGGACAGCGGTCCGCCGAAGCCTGTTTCAGATCGGCATACCGGGCCTTCACGTCCTCACCCAGCAGCGCCGTCGTCCACTCCGCCGTCCGGAAGTTCTCAAGCGCCGTGTAGATGTTGTCCGGCAGGTACCGCGCCGCCTGGCGCAGGTTCTTGATCTTCGAGATATCGCCATGCAGGCCGCTCTTAAAGATCGAATAAAGCACCATGTACGGGTTCGCGTCCGGAGCGACGGCACGCACCTCAATCCTCGAAGACTTCTCGTTGCCGATCGGGATTCGAACCATCGCCCCACGGTTGACCGCCGAGGCATTGAGTTGGTTCGGCGCCTCGTAGTGAGGGTCTAACCTGCGATACGCATTCACGCTCGCATTCAACAGCAGGCAGATATCGTTGCCATGCGTCAAAATGCGGTCCGTAAACTGCCACGCCATCTTGGAGATCTTCTCCTCGCCCTTCGGGTCCCAGAAAAGGTTCTTCCCGCCCTTCGTAATGGATACATTCGTATGCATCCCGCTGCCGTTCACTCCCACCACCGGCTTCGGCAGAAAGCTCGCCGTCATTCCCATCTGCGTAGCGACCTGACGACAAATCAGCTTATACAGCTGAATCTGGTCCGCCGCGGCGACCACCTCACCATACGAGTAGTTGATCTCGAACTGACTCGGCGCGACCTCCGGATGGTCCTTCTCGTTCTCGAACCCCATGGCGCGCTGCACCTCCGCCGTGGTGTCAATGAACTCCCTGAGCGGGTCGCCGGGCAGCGAGTGATAGTATCCGCCCTTGTTGACGTATTCGAAGCTTCCGATGTCATGGTAGTTGCGCTCCGCGTCGATCCCCTCAAACAGAAACCCTTCAATCTCGTTCGCCGCGTTGAGCGTGTAGCCCTGCTTGTCGAACAGCTCCTGTGAAAACTGCTTCAGCACCCCGCGAATGTCCGCGCTGTAGGTCGTGCCGTTCTTGTCGATCACCTCGCCGAACACCATCACCTTGCCCGCGCCAAACACGTCCGCCGGCACCCAGTAAAACGCGCTCCAGTCGATCCCCAGCCGCAGGTCGCTCTCCCGCTGCGCCGTAAATCCGCGAATCGACGAGCCATCGAACGTCAGGTTGTCGTAGCTCTTCACCAGAAACTTCTTGTCGTAGTCCAGCATGTGCAGCCGGCCTTCAAGATCGCTGAACAACACAGTAACGGCCTTAATCCGCTTCTCGTCAGTCAAATACTTCAGCCGTTCTTCCTGAATCACATCGGGGGCGACGCGCTTCTTGCGCAGGGCCTTCGCCTCCAGGTTCAGGTCCTCGAGTTCACCGTAAGGAAGCTCCAGAAAATCACGAAATTCGCTCAAAATAACACTCCTTCTGCAATGAAATACACGTCTACCGCAACAGCCGGGAAAATGTTTTTAGGTGAATGGAAGAGAGCGTACCGGACGTCAATCTGGCCCGCCGTAACAACTTTTAACGTAACAGAAATCCTAACGGCGTAAAAGAGAGATTCCTCCGGTCATTGCGAGATCTTTTCGTTTTTCTTCTGCGCCACAGGCCGCCAGCTACGGCCAAATGAATCGTTTTGCCGGAACGAAACACTCTGTTAGCTTAGGGAACTGTTCGCTTCAACTCACCACGGCCGACCCCCGCGACAGGAGAATACCCTCACCGGAACCCTATAAGATAGAAGATGAAAACCATGCCCAACTCCACCACCAAACGCGTCGCCCTCATCCAGATGTCAATGGATCCGGACACCCAGCTCAACCTCGACAAGGCCGCCGAGCGTGTCTACGAAGCCGCCCGCCAGGGCGCCCAAATCGTCTGCCTCCCCGAGCTCTTCCGCGCCCAGTACTTCTGCCAGCGCGAAGACCACGCCCTCTTCGGCCTCGCCGAGCCCATCCCCGGCCCCTCCACCGACACCCTCACCCGCGTCTGCCGCGAAACCGGAGTCGTCCTCGTAGCCAGCCTCTTCGAACGCCGCGCTCCCGGCCTCTACCACAACACCGCCGTCACCATCGAAAAAGACGGCGCCATCGCCGACATCTACCGCAAGATGCACATCCCCGACGACCCTCTCTACTACGAGAAGTTCTACTTCACCCCCGGCGACCTCGGATTCAAATCCACGCAAACTACCCAAGGCCCCATCGGCACCCTGGTCTGCTGGGACCAGTGGTATCCCGAAGGCGCCCGCCTCACCGCCCTCCGCGGAGCCGAGATTCTCTTCTTCCCCACCGCCATCGGCTGGCACCCCTCCGAAAAAGAAGAGTTCGGCGCCGCCCAGTACGACGCCTGGCAGACCGCCCAGCGCGCCCACGCCATCGCCAACGGAGTCTTCGTCTGCGCCGTCAACCGCGTAGGCCACGAGCACGGCGACGTCAAATTCAAAACCACCGCCGCCGACGGCAACCCCGCCACCGTAGAACTCCACGGCCCCGGCGACCACACACCCGCATCCGGCATCGAGTTCTGGGGCGGCAGCTTCATCGCCGACCCCTTCGGCCGCATCCTCGCCAAAGCCAGCCACAACAAAGAAGAGGTCCTAATCGCCGACCTCGACCCCAAACTCATCGAAGTCACCCGCCAGCACTGGCCCTTCCTCCGCGACCGCCGCATCGACGCCTACGAAGGCATAGCCAAACGGTTCTTGGACTAATGTCAGCTGAATCTGGATCACTCGGTCTCCCTAACGAGTCGTCATTCTGAGCAAAGCGAAGAATCCCCGCATTTAGTTTTTGGCGGGTGGCCCACATCTGGCTGAAGCCATAAATCGGCTGCCCCATATCTCGATTTTGAGATGTGGGCATTCGCGCGAAGGCGCGAACCGTTTTCCCTGACCCAGCCATCACGGCTCTGACACCATCCTTTGCAGCCTCACCTCAAAAGGTGGATGTAAGCCGTCAACCCAGCCGTTCTCTTGAGCAGCTCAAACCACCCATTACAATTGGCCATCCCAAAGGAGGCCGAATGTCACGTCGCATCATCTTCTCCCTCGCACTCGGCGGGGTGGCCCATATCTGGCTGAAGCCATAAAATCGGGTGCCCCATTCTCGATTTTGAGATGTGGGCATTCGCGCGAAGGCGCGAACCGCTTTCCCTAACCCAGCCCAAATCCCTCGGTGTGCCCCTCTTTACAGTCTCACCGCAAAGGGTGGGATGTACCCCACAAACCACCCATTACAATTGGCCATCCCAAAGGAGCCAGCATGACCCGTCGCATCTTCCTCGCCCTCACACTCGCAGCGGCCCCACTCCTCGCCCAATCCACCGACCCCATCGTCCACAACACCGCCGACCTCAACCAGCGCGAAGCCAAACTCCTCGCCGCCGCCAAAGCCAGTCCAGGCGGCGTAGCCTTCGACACCTTCGACGACTTCGGCTCCTACAAAACCCTCCTCGTCGTCCGCGTCCACACCGGCGACGCCGAGCTCCACCACGACTGGGCCGACCAGATGATCATCACCAAAGGCACCATCACCCTCGTCACCGGCGGCACCATGCAGGAAGGACACACCACCGCCCCCGGAGAAACCCGCGGTCCCGGCATAGAAGGAGGCAAAGAAGTAGTCCTCCACGCCGGCGAAATCGCCCACATCGCTGCCAACGTCCCCCACTGGGTCAAGCTCGCCCCCAACACCACCACCGCCTACCTCATCGTCAAAGAAAAATAGAATCGGGTGCCCCATGTTCGCGACGGTCTTATCGTCGCTAACGTGGGGTTTTTCACGAAGACGCGAACCGTACTCTCCAAACCGAGCCAAAAACCGCTCGAGTGAACATCCTTCCGCAGCCTCATCGCGAAAGGACGCAAGCGGCCCACCATGGGGGAAGTATCATCCTCCATGCCCAGACGGCCAACTCTCCTGCTCCTCGTGCCGCCCTTCTCGAGCGCCTACGCCGCTATCCCCACCTCGCGCTCCGCCCGGCGGCCGCCTAAATAACCAAACAACGCGATGTAGATATAACAGACCGCCGGAATGATAAACGCGTGCTGCACCCCAACCGCATCGGCCAGATGCCCTTCAGCCAGCGGAATCAGCGCCCCGCCCACGATCGCAGCCACCATCAGGCTCGAGCCCTTGCTCGTCAGCGGCCCCAGCCCCGACAACCCGACCGTAAAGATGCTCGGAAACATCACCGAGTTGAACAGTCCCACCGCAAGAATCGCCCACATCGCCGTGTGCCCATGCGTCAGGATCGACGTCACCACCAACCCGCCAGCCACCACCGCCGCCGTTCCCAGCACCGTGCTCGTCCTCACCTTCGTCAGCAGCCACGAGCCGATAAACCGCCCCACCATCGCGCCGCCCCAGTACAACGAAACATACTTCGCCGCCGTCTTCTCCGGAAAAGCAGAATATCCGGCAGCCCAAAGTAGTTCACCAGGAAGCTTCCAATCGAAACCTCCGCCCCCACATACACAAAGATCCCCAACGCCCCCGCCAGCAGCACCGGATGCTTCCATATGCTGTCGCCCGTCGTCGTCCGAATCCAACTCGCCCGGACGGATGTCTCGCGTAAAGTCCATCGTCGGCATCTTCAGCACCGCAAACGAAATCGCCAGCAGCACCAGCGTCAGGCCGATCCCCAGGTACGGCAGCCGCACCGACGAGGCCTGCTGCCGTCGCGATAAACCTGTAGCGCCGCCGCCGAATAGGAGTTCAGCTTGTCCTGCGAAATCTGCGTCGTACCCAGAATCAGCGCCCCGCCAAAAAACGGCGCGACAAACGTCCCAAAGGAGTTGAACGCCTGCGCCAGGTTCAACCGCGCTGCCGAGGTCTCCGGCGGCCCAAGGTTCGCCACATAAGGGTTCGCCGCTACCTGCAGACTCGTAATGCCCGCGGCCAGGATCACCAACGCTGAAAGAAACAGCCCGAACGATGCCGCAGTCGATGCCGGCAGAAACAGAAACGCTCCCGCCGCCATCACCAGCAGCCCGATCACCATCGTGCCCTTGTAGCCGCGCCACTCCACCACCTTCCCCGAAGGCAGCGCAAAGACCGCATAGGACATGAAGAAGCAGAACTGCACCAGGAGCGCCTGCGCATAGTTCAGATCGAAGATCGCCTTCAGGTGCGGAATCAGAATGTCATTGAGACAGGTAAGGAATCCCCACATAAAGAAAAGCATCGTTGCGATGCTCATGGCCCGGATGTCCGTCTTCTGATTTGAAAATTGCTGGGTGCTCGGAGGTGCGCTGACGCCACTTACCATATCTAAGAAGACCTTTTCCGTGAATTTGCGAGCGCTAATCTCAGTCGCACTTCATCCTATATGCAATCATGCACCGCCGCCCAGTGGGCCGCTTCCAGTTCACGTTCCAAACCTATAGCTATACTTGACAACGAAGAGGCCCGACGCACTTGACATGCGCCGTCCCTCGTCGGAGCTCACGGCGTCACAACGATCGTCGAGCGCAGGAAAGTCCAGACTTAAATCGCTTTATTGGAAGACTTTGCACACTTTTGTACGGGTAGGGGGTACCCACTGAGCACCGACCACAAGCCGACCGACTACCGCATGCCCGCCGAGTGGTCTCCCCACGCCGCCACCTGGATCGCCTGGCCCCACAACGCCGAAGACTGGCCCGGAAAATTCCAGCCCATCCCATGGGTCTACTGCCGAGATCGTCCGCCATCTCTCCCAGGTCGAAGCCGTCCACATCCTCGTCAACAACGAAGACGCCGAGCGCCGCGCCACCGGCCACCTCCTCCGCGCCGGAGCCAACCTCGCCCGCCTCCACTTCCACTCCTGGCAGACCGACCGCGTCTGGCTCCGCGACTCCGGCCCGATCTTCGTCAAAAACCCCGCCGGAGACCTCGCCGTCACCAACTGGAAGTTCAACGCCTGGGCCAAGTACGACAACTGGCGCCGCGACGACCAGGTCCCCCAGCACGTTGCCAAACACTACGACATCCCCCAGTTCAAACCCGAGGTCGAACTCCCCACCGGCAAACCCCACCGCCTCGTCCTCGAAGGCGGCAGCATCGACACCAACGGCGCCGGCCTCCTCCTCACCACCGAAGAGTGCCTCCTCTCCAAAATCCAGGAGCGCAATCCCGGCCTCGGCACCGAAGCCGAAACCCGCCAGCACCTCGAACAGGCCTTCCACGACTACCTCGGCATCGAAAAGGTCCTCTGGCTCCACAAGGGCTGCGCCGGTGACGACACCCACGGCCACGTCGACGACATCACCCGCTTCGTAGGCGAAAACAAGGTGCTCACCTGCGTCGAGCCCAACACCCGCGACGAAAACCACCTGCCCCTGGCCGAAAACCTCGACCGCCTCCGCACCTTCCGCAATCTTGAAAACGAACCACTCGAAATAGTCGAGCTCCCCATGCCCGCACCGGTCATCTTCGAAGGCCAGCGTCTCCCCGCCAGCTACGCCAACTTCTACATCGCCAACGGCCTCGTCCTGGTTCCCACCTTCAACGACGCGAACGACCGCCACGCCCTCAACATCATCGCCAACTGCTTCCCCACCCGCGAAGTCATCGGCATCCACGCCGTAGACCTGGTCTGGGGCCTGGGCACCCTCCATTGCCTGTCCCAACAGGAACCCGCATAGTGGAAGACCTCGACTACCTCCGCGAAGCCATAGCCGAAGCCCAGGCCGCCGAAGCCAACGGCGAAGTCCCCGTAGGCGCAGTCGTAGTCCGCGACGGCAAAATCATAGGCCGCGGACAAAACCGGGTCCTCCGCGACTCCGACCCCACCGCCCACGCCGAAGTAGTTGCCCTGCGCGAAGCCGGCCGCGCGCTCAACAACTACCGCCTCGAAGACTGCACCCTCTACGCCACCCTCGAACCCTGCGCCATGTGTGCCGGAGCCATCCTCCACGCCCGTGTCAGTCGTCTCGTCTACGCCGCCCCCGACCCCAAAGCCGGGGCCTGCGGCTCAGTCCTCTCCGTCATGAACCACCCTCAGCTCAACCACAAGCTCGAGGTCACCTCCGGCCTCCTCGCCGAAGAGTGCGGCAGCATGCTTACCAATTTCTTTCTCAAACGCCGCGTCAAAAAGGCCGCCGATGAACTACCGGACGCAGAAGCACCAGAGCAACGAGCATAAGTTATCCTCATCGCATGAAGCTCGTTCGCCTTCTCCCAGCCATCCTTCTCGTCGCCAGCGCACTCCCGGCGCAGCTACCGAAGCCGGCCCAGCACGTAGTCGGCTTCATGACCGACTTCGACGTCAAGGACGACGCCATCGGCATCTGCAAGGCCGTCATGGTCGGCATCGACCCTGAGGTCCGGTATCATCGACATCTCCCACCAGGTCACGCCCTACGACATCACCGAAGGCGCGCGCTTCCTCGCCGGCTCCGCGCCCTACTTCCCCGCCGACGCAGTCTTCGTCGTCGTCGTCGATCCCACCGTCGGCAGCACCCGCAAAGCCATCATCGCCCGCTCGCGCCTCGGCCAGTACTTCGTCCTTCCCGATAACGGCCTCCTCACTCTAATGCCCTCTGACGGCCCCAACCAGATCGTCGAAGCCCGCGAGATCACCAACCCCGCCTGGATGATCGGCGCCCGTCTCTCCTCCACCTTCCATGGCCGCGACATCTTCTCTCCCGCCGGAGCACACCTCGCCCGCGGCGACAACTGGGCCCAGGCCGGGCCCAAACTCGACATCGCCAAACTCGTCCGCCTCGACATCCACAATCCCACCCTCGACGCCACCGGCCTGCTCGCCGAGGTCCTCGGCCTCGACGGCCCCTTCGGTAACGTCATCCTGAACGTTCCATCCGAAACCTTCGCCAAACTCGGCTACCACCTCGGCGACCCCGTCCCCGTCACCATCGACGGACACCTTTACACCGTTCCCTTCGTCAAGACCTTCAGCGACGTGTCCGTGGGCAGCCCCCTCCTCTACATCGACTCCCGCGGACGCGTAGCTCTCTCGCTCAATCAGCGCAACTTCGCCGAGCGATACAAGATCACGCCCGGCCTTGCCGTCTCAATTCCAATGAAAAAATAACAACTCACTCACTCGGGCCAGAGCTAGACTGCATCTCAAATAAGCATCCAGCATAGGAGAACCCCCTTGCCCACCCTGCAAAACAAAGTAGCCATCGTCACTGGCTCCGGCTCTGGCATCGGTCAGGCCATCGCCATCCGCCTCGCCAGCCAGGGCGCGACCGTCGTCGTCGACTACCGCGACCACCCCGAGCAGGCCGCCGACACGCAAACCAAATGCGAAGCCGCTGGCGGCAAAGCCATCCTCGTCCAGTCAGATGTCTCTGTCATTGCCGACACCAAAAACCTCGTCGACGAAGCCTATAAGCAGCTCGGCCGCTGCGACATCCTCGTCAACAACGCCGGCATCGAGATCGAAGCCCCCTTCTGGGAGGTCACCGAGAAGGACTACGACGCCGTCCTCAACGTCAACCTCAAAGGCGCCTTCTTCCTCACCCAGGCCTTCGTCCGCCCCCTCATCAAGGCCAAACAACCGGGCCGCGTCATCAACATCAGCTCTGTCCACGAAGATATGGTCTTCCCGCACTTCTCCACCTACTGCGCCTCCAAGGGCGCGATGCGCATGGTCACGCGCGACCTCGCCGTCGAACTCGGCCCCTTCGGTATCACGGTCAACAACATCGCTCCCGGCGCCATCGCCACCCCCATCAACACCAGGATGATGGCCAACAAAACCGAGTTCAACGCCCTCCTCGCCAACGTCCCCCTCGGGCGCATGGGCACCCCCGAAGAGGTCGCTGGCCTCGCCCTCTTCCTCGCCTCCGACGACGGCGCCTACTGCACCGGCTCCACCTACATCATCGACGGCGGCCTCATCCGCAACTATCACGAGCAATAACACTCAGGGAGTCGAAGTAAAGTCTTATGCAGTCGAAGCCGGAGCTCATCCAGGCAATCTACGCGGCCTTTAACCGGCGCGAGATCAACGCTGTCCTCGCCACCATGCACCCCGACGTCGACTGGCCCAATGGAATGGAGGGCGGACGCATCCACGGCATCGGCAAAGTACGCGACTACTGGACGCGCCAATGGGGCGTGATGGATCCGTGCGTCGAACCTTTGCGCATCGAAGACGATGAACAAGGACAAACCAGAGTGGAAGTTCATCAGGTCGTTCGCGATCTATCCGGAAACGTCCTCGTCGATCAGATCATTCACCACACCTACACCATCCGGAATGGCCTCATCGAGCGAATGGACATCTGGCCCTGACCCCGCAGCCGTATAAAATAGAGACATGGATCTCACCCTCTACTCCGCGGCGTGGTGCCGCGACTGCCGCGAAGCCAAGCGCTTCTTGAACAACCACAACCTCCCCTACAAAGAAATCGACATCGAAACCACCCCCGGCGCCGCCGACCTCGTCATCGAGAACACCGGCAAGCGTGCCATCCCCCAGTTCGTCATCGACGGCAAATGGGTCCAACCCTACCGCCCCGGCGAAGGCTTTCTGTACGACGAGATGTCGGCACTGCTCGGCGTAGTCAACGCCTGATTTGTAACGAATTAAAGCACAAACTCGATTACCACACCCGCACCTCGCAGCTTTAGAACAGGAATTCTCATGATCGCCCGTTACACCCGCCCGGCAATGGGCCGCATCTGGTCCGACGCCAACAAATACCGCTGCTGGCTCACCGTCGAGATCGCCGCCTCCCAGGCCCTCGCAAAATTTGGCCTCGTCCCGCAGTCCGCCGCCGACGCCATCCGCGACCGCGGCGCCTTCACCGTCGATCGCATCAACGAGATCGAATCCGAGGTCCGCCACGACGTCATTGCCTTCACCACCACCGTCGCCGAGCACATCGACTCCCCGGAAGACTCCCGCTGGCTCCACTACGGCCTCACCAGCACCGACGTAGTCGACACCGCGCAATCCCTGCAACTCAAAGAAGCCTCCGCCATCATCCGCGCCGGCATCATAGCCCTCTCTGAAACCCTGAAAAAGCGCGCCATCGAGTTCAAGCACACCCCTATCATCGGCCGCACCCACGGCATCCACGCCGAACCCACCACCTTCGGCCTCAAACTCCTCCTCTGGTACTCCGAGATGCAGCGCAACCTCACCCGCTTCGAAGCCGCTGCCGAAGACCTCCGCGTAGGCAAGCTCTCCGGCGCCGTCGGCACCTTCGGCCACCTCAAGCCCGAGCACGAAGAGGCCATCTGCGCCGAGCTGGGCTTGCGACCCGTAGCGGTCGCAACTCAAGTAGTCCAGCGCGACCGCCACGCCGCCTACGTCGCGACCCTCGCCGTTCTGGCAAGCACACTCGACAAAATCGCCACTGAGATCCGCCACCTCCAGCGCACCGAAGTCCGCGAAGCCGAAGAGTTCTTCTCCGAAAAGCAAAAGGGTTCGAGCGCCATGCCCCACAAGCGCAACCCCATCACCTCCGAACAAATCTCAGGCCTCGCCCGAGTCGTCCGCGCCAACGCCCAGGTCGCCTTCGAAAACGTTGCCCTCTGGCACGAGCGCGACATCTCCCACTCCTCCGCCGAGCGCGTCATCCTCCCCGACTCCACCATCCTCATCGACTACCTCCTCGCGAAGACCACCAGCCTCATCGAAAAGCTCCTCGTCTACCCCGCCCGCATGTTGAAGAACCTCGAAGCCACCGGCGGCCTCATCTTCTCCGGCCAGCTCCTCCTCGACCTCGCCGAATCCGGCATGTCCCGCGAAGACGCCTACCGCCTCGTCCAGTCCCACGCCATGAACTCCTGGAAGAACGACCTCATCTTCCGCGACGAAATCGCCAAGGTCCCCGAGATCACCGCCCGCCTCTCCCCCGAAAAACTAGCCCGCGCCTTCGACTACACCCGCCAGCTAGCCAACGTAGACGCCATCTTCGCCCGCGTGCTCGCATTCGTGAAGATAATGTTTTTTGTTTGTCCTTCGAAAATCCCACCTGGAAAAAAGCCGGCTACCATGTCTCGATTCTGGATGGAGAATCGCACGATGCGCGACCCTCCACCGATAACGGATAGCTCCCCACATATTCCTCCGCATCCAACCTCTCAATCATTCATCTAATTCCAAGGTAATCTCAGATGCACAGAATGCCAAGAAAGGCCTCATCGCCGGAGTCACCGGCTCGTCGGAAACAACTCGCACAACAGCTTCTATCCAATGGCTGGCAGGTTCATGGTCTTGCCCGGAGTCCCTCCGCCGACCTCAACGGCGTCAACTTCATCGCCGCCGACCTCCTCGTTGCCTGCCCTTTTGTTTGTCATTCCGCGGCGTAGCGGAGAATCTGTGGTTGCCGTTGCCGTTGTCGTTGCTTGCCCTTTCGTTTGTCTTTCCGCAGCGCAGCGGAGGAATCTGCGGTTACCGTTGCCGTTGTTTTTGCCTGCCCTTTTGTCATTCCGCAGCGCAGCGGACGAATCTGCGGTTGCATTTCCAAGCCAGTCGGATATCCTCGTCAACGATGCCGCACCCTCGAATACCACTTCTACGTCTACATCATGGCCAGCCGTTCCACGACTCTCCTCGGCTTCACAAGCGAATCTTCCGCAGAGTCGCCGACCGCCGCACCGCCTCAGAAGGAACCCACAATGCCCGCGACATCATCAATCGTCTCCTCTCCTCGAACACTTCAATTTCCTAAGCGCCATGCCGCGGAGAAGACCTCAAAGATTCACCGAAACGGCTGTCATCGTCCTGCCCGTACCTGGCGCAGACTCTTGCTGCTGTACTTGCCCGAGCGATCGCTCGCCTGGTTTCCCCGATTCCTCTTCTATGGCGGATTGCTGACCTTCATCTTCTTCCTGCTATTTCAACTCAGCGAGAGGAGCAACATCGAAGGTTTCACGATAATCGAGCTCATGGCGTTGGTTTGGATGTTCGTCTTTCGTTACCTCTCCCGCTTCCTTGAGCAGCCGCATGACCCTAGGCGCAGCGTGTCATCCCGCCTCCATCGATAGGCAAGCGAACTCAATCCCGCCTCCTCCAAAGGTCTGACACCGTGCCGTCCAGTTTGAGTCTCATCCAAATCGTAGACAACGCCGTAGCCGACGCCTACCGCCGCGGCGGCCATCATCTCGTCTGCAAACCCGGCTGCTCTCAATGCTGCATCGGCGTCTTCCCCATCGCCCACCAGGACGCCGCGCGTCTCCGCGAAGGCCTCCTCGCCCTGGAACACACCGACCCTGCCAAAGCCACCCGCATCCGCACTCGCGTAGCCGCCTCCCTCACCCGCCTCGACCCCTGGTTCCCCGGAGAGCTCACCACCGGCATCCTCAACGAGGACTATCAAGCGGCCATCCTCTTCGAAGAATTCGCGAACGACGAACCCTGCCCGGTTCTCGACCTCGAACACGGCACCTGCGACCTCTATGAACACCGCCCCATCCTCTGCCGCACCTTCGGCCCACCCATGCGCACGGAAGAAAACAACCTCGCCACCTGCGAGCTCTGCTTCATCCACGCCACCACCGAAGAGATCGCCGCCTGCGAACTAGACCCCACCATCCCCGCGCAGGAAATCGCCAGCAACGAAGCATTCAACGCCGCCCGCAACCTAAACGGCCAGACCCTGATCGCCTATGCCCTCCGCGGCATTTAGTCACATCGGCGATAATCATCCTGTGCCGGAGCCAAGCAACATCACCCTCGCCGTAACCGGAGCCAGCGGCAGCATCTACGCCGCCGAGATCCTTCGCGCCCTGGCCGCCGACTCTCGCGTAGCAAAAATTAACTTCGTCGCATCCGACAACTCCCTCCGCGTCTTCGCCGAAGAATTGAACCTGAGCGGCCGCAACGACCTCGCCGAAAAACTCCTCGGCGCCCCCTGCCCCAAGCTCCAGCAACACCCCGAATCCGACATCGGCGCCAACATTGCCAGCGGCAGCTACCCCACCGACGCGATGATCATTCTTCCCTGCTCCATGGGCACCCTGGCCGCCATCGCCAACGGCCTCGCCGCCAACCTCATCCAGCGCGCCGCCGACGTCTGCCTCAAGGAAAATCGACCCCTCGTACTCTGCGTCCGCGAAACCCCCTTCAACCGCATCCATCTTCGCAACATGCAGCTCGCCTCCGACGCCGGCGCCACCATCTTCCCCGTCATCCCCACCCTCTACAACCACCCTCAGACCACCGAAGACATGGCCCGCCAGTTCGTCCAGCGCGTCTTGGCCCACATCGGCCTGCCCCAACCAGGCGCCTACCAGTGGCAGCCCGACTAAGCGCTTCTAAATCCGTGTCATCGGTGCAATCGCTCTTGGGCCTTCCCTCAGTGGGCCGGAAAAGCCCTCTCCCCGCCCCGCATCGGTGGCTCGGACCTCAGAAACTCCACCGTCCCCTCAGTCACCGACGCCGCGCACTCCGATGGCGCCAAATGCCCGCAACCCTCAATAACATCCAGCACCGAATGTGGCACGCTCTTATGAATGGTCTCTCCCACTGAAAGCGGAATCAGCTCGTCCTGCGCTCCCCACACAATCAACATCGGCTGCGAAATCTTGTACAGCCGAAAGTCCAGCAGCTCCCCCCCACTCGTCATCGCCGCCATACTCCGCCTGATCACCCACGCATTCCCCTCCAGCCTTCGCACCGCATCTTTAGCTGCAAACTCCGGCACATCGAATGGCTTCGGCGAAAGCATCGCATGCAGTTTTTTCAGCTCCGCCACATCGGTAGGCATAAACAGCTCCGGCCCAAACGTTGCAGGAAAATAGATCCCCGCACTGTCGTAGATCACCAGCCGGTCCACCATCTCCAGGATGCGTCCAGCGTCAGCTTCATCGCGACCCATCCGCCCATCGACCAACCACCGACATCGGCCCGCGGAACATGCACCGCCTGCATAAACTGCGCCACCGTCTGCTCCTCCAGCGAGATCGAGTAATCCACGTTCGGCTTCTGTGACCGTCCATACCCCAGCAGATCCGGCACATATACATGAAATCCACTCGCCGCCAGCGCCGGCATCATCTCCGACCAGTTCTCACCCCGCGCACCCAACCCATGCACCAGCACCAACGGCGTCCCGCCGCCTCCGTTCCCGGGCGACGCTTCAAAGTAATGCAACCTGTACCCACCCGCTTCGACGTACTCGCTCTTCACCCCGGCGCGCCACAGATGCAATCGAAGCTGCTGGTCCGCCACCCAAAGCGGACGCTGGTAAAACACCAGTCCCGCCGCGACGGCAATCAACACTAGAAAAGCAACAACGCGCAGTGCAAGCTTCATGGCCTGGTCGTCTCCGTTGCAGCTACTTCAGTGGTTTGCCAAACTCTTCCCCGAACACAGTATGCCCCATCTCGAAGCGCCCGCCGTAGAACTTGTCAGGGCCCTTTGCATGTCCAATCGCCAGCAGCGCCACCACCCAGTAGCTCAGCGGCAGACGAAGCACCTCATGCACCTTGTCCTGCTCGAACCCTTCCATCGGCGCGGTATCGTACCCCATCACCTCCGCCATCAGCAGCATATGCGTAAACGCGAGCATCACCTGTTTATTCAGCCATCCCTGCATCTGTCCGCTGCTGAAGCTCGAAAGATAATTCGGGACGCTGCTCTGGGCCTGCGCCGCATAACTCTCCGGCATTCCGCCCTTGCGTCCCAGCTCAAGCATCAGATCCAGGTCTTTTCGCCATCCGTCCGCATCACCACAGGCCACAATCACCGCAGAAGCCTCTTCCACCTTGCCCTGGTTGTAGCTCGCCGCACGCAGCCTCTTCTTCTGCTCCGGCGATTGCACCACCACAAACCGCCACGGCTGCATGTTGTATCCGCTCGGAGCATGCAATCCTGCATCGAGAATCTGTCTCAGGTCTTCGGGAGGAATTGGAGTCCCATCAAAGCTGGGAGTCGCCCTCCTCTCCTCGATTGCGTGGCTCAATGCTTTTTTTATCTTTGTCATCGTTTTATTTTCTTTCTACCTTGCCTGCAAATAAGACGTCAGCTCAACACCTGGAAGTCGTTACAAGTACACTCAACCGTTATCATCCTGCCAAAACGAATCTCAAGATAGCATTACCCGATCAAACGGTCATCAGAAGACTTGAAAACGTGCCGTCGAACTAGTGGATCTCGCTCATCGCCTGCTCCGTCGCAAACGGGTTCTGCCCCGGGACCTCCGCGACCATCCAAACGCCATGGAACGGCTTGCGCATCTCCGGATACGCAGCCAACAGCGCGACCATCGCATCAGAATTACGTTTACGCGCCGCGACTGGATCGCCAAGCTGATCGACCTTCAAGTGCGCTGTAATGTCGATCTTGTCCTTTGCGAGCGAATCATCGACTCCCAGCGCGGTAAAGTGATACTCCACCCCGTCCGGCCCCTTCACCACCAGCGGCGACTCCGCGCTCACACCCTCCGACAACGCAGGTGGCGCCGCCGCACTCGCCTCCGTCCTCAACTTCTCAAGATGCGTGCTCTGGACGAAGCTCACCGGAGTCAGGAGGCCCTGCGCCTGCTGGTAGTAGAGCCACGCGTTCCAATGCTCCTTCTGCGCCGTCATCGTCCGCGCTTGCGTCCAGTACCACAGCCCATCGTGGCCTGCCGCCGTCATCGGCTTAGGATAGAACCCCGCTAACGTCCACTGTCCCTGGTCCTGCCTCAACAGGAAAGACAAACGCCATGGCGAACTGGTATCAGTCACACTCACAATCGCAAATCCGTAGCGTCCAGGCGCCAATCCTGAGATCGAGAAATCAGCCTCTGCCAACGACTTGTTCAGAGAACAGAAGAACTGTGCGTCCGGCATCGACCCGTCCGCCCCGCGCTTCAACTGTGTGGCATCCAACAGATAGACCTGCTCCACGGTCACCGTACCGCCCCTCACCTTCTCGGCCGTGCTCCCCACTACGGGCCGATTCCACTGAAGTCCTTCGCATACGCCGGCGACGTCGCGGCCTGCAACCCACTCACATCGTTGGCCTGCACCTTCACCGCCAGACCACGCGCGGCCGCCGCCAACGCGTCCCGGTCCGTCGCCGTCATCTGCGACTGCGTCGTGCACACCTCGGCCGAAGCAACAACAGCCACCAGCATTCCCGCCGCCAGCAACCCTAACTTGGTTCTCATCATCGCGCCCGCCAACGGCCCCTTACGGTGCCTCGCCCGCTGCGAGGCCCTTCTGCGGACCTCTGCCAGTCTAGTACAAACAGAGTCGCGACAGCAGTCGACCCTCCTCTTGCATCGGCATCAGAAACCTGCGCCATAAAGCCTTGAACGTTCCATCACCACATAATTCGAGGTAGACTGATCGCAGCAACGCACCGCAGCAACGGATTACCTCCGCTGCTGGAGCGCGTCCTATAAGGCACATGCACAGCTTCGCGCCAATCCGATTCGCTGTCGCAAGTATTGCCCTCTCGGCATCACTGAGCGCGCAGTCGCCACAAGCAGCGCCCCACGCCCCAACTCAAGTCTCATCGACACTGCCAGCCACGCCACCCACAGCGGCCGCACCACCTCTCACTCCATCGCAGCGGCCGCCAACCCGCGCACAGATCACCTACACCGGCGGCACGCTCTCCGTCTCTGCCAATAACTCCAGCCTCAACCAGATCCTCCGCCAGATCTCCAGCGACACCGGAATGAAGATCATCGGCGGCGTCACTGATGAGCGCGTCTTCGGCCAATACGGCCCCGCCACCCCGGCACAGGTCCTCTCCGCGTTACTCGACGGCACCGGCAGCAACATGCTCATCGTGCATCGCGACGGCGACGCACCCGCCGAGCTCGTCCTCACCTCTCGTCAGGGCGGACCGACCCCTCCAAATCCAACCGCCGCGGCCTTCGATAACAGACCAGAACCGCAGGAAACTCCGTCCCCCCAGGCAGACCGATCACAACCCGCACCGGCTCCCGTCGTTCCATCCGTCACTCCTGCATCCGCGCCAGCTCCACCCAACGGGACCGCCCCGGCCGATGGCTCCCAGCCGGACTCCCCTAACGGAGTCAAGACCCCGCAGCAGATCTACGAGCAGCTCCAGCGCATGCGCCAGCAGCAACAGCAATCCCCCCAGCCTCAATAAAATATTTTTGCGCCAAAAAAAAGGGGCAGCCAAACAGGCCTGCCCCCCGTAAAAACCTGGAAAATCTAGCTCTTGACCACCTGGGCCGGCGCCACCATCCGCCGTGACCTGTTTCCGGCCGCCACCTGCCGGACATGCATCTCGAAAACCCTAAACATCGCAATACAAACGCCGTATGCCACCAGTACCCCAACAGCCAACGAAGCCAACACCGCACAAACCAACATAATCGACGAATTCACAACAGCTCCTGAAATTCAATTGGCTCCGTACCCGGTCTACGGGCGGAAACCCCTGCGAGGCAGTAGCTATTGTTACAAATCCGTCAGCAATTACAATGACCCGAACGTGTACCCTATTGCTCCATCAGATACACGTTCCCACGCCGCACGTTGCCCGCCCATCCAGCGTTGGCTTTATCCCTCCCCACGAAATGCCGTATTCTAGAGACTTGGCCGAACACCGCCTGACCTCTTCCATGGGCATCACACACATTACCGTCCGCGGCGCACGCCAGCACAACCTCCGCAACGTCGACGTCAGCATTCCGCGCAACACCCTCACCGTAGTCACCGGACTCTCCGGCTCCGGCAAGTCCTCCCTCGCCTTCGACACCATCTACGCCGAGGGCCAGCGCCGCTACGTCGAGACATTGTCAGCCTACGCAAGGCAGTTCTTAGATCAGATGGAGCGTCCCGACGTCGATGCCATCGATGGCCTCTCTCCGGCCATCTCCATCGAGCAGAAAACCACCTCCCGCAGCCCTCGCTCCACCGTCGGCACCATCACCGAAATCTACGACTACCTTCGCCTCCTCTACGCCAGCGTAGGCCAACCCCACTGCCCCAACTGCGGCCGCCCCATCACCCGCCAGTCCGCCGAACAGATTGTAGAACGCATCGCCAGCCTCTCCCCCGGTGAACGCATCACCGTTTACGCTCCCATCGTCCGCGGCCGTAAGGGCGAGTTCCGCGAAGAGCTTGAGGCACTCGACCAGCAAGGCTTCCGCGCCCGCATCGACGGTGAGATGGTCGAACTCACCGAGGGCATGCGCCTCGAAAAGCGCAAGAACCACACCATCGAAGCCATCGTCGACCGCATCATCCTCAAACCCGGCCCCGACGGCAGGCCGGACACCCGCCGCCTGGAAACCAGTGTCCTCAAGGCCTTGCAGATGGCCAACGGCCTCGTCCTCATCGCCATCCACGGCATGGACGAGACGCTCTACTCCAGCTCCATGGCCTGCCCCGACTGCGGCATCAACGTCCCCCGGCTCGAGCCCCGCAGCTTTTCCTTCAACTCCAACTACGGAGCCTGCCCCAACTGCCACGGCCTCGGCAGCATCTACGACTTCGACCCCGCCAAGACCATCGCCGACTGGTCCAAGCCCCTCCTCGACGGAGCCATGGGCCCCGGCAGCGGTTCGGCCTATCTCCTCCGCCTCATCAAACTCGCCGCCGAAAAATACAAGATCGACATCAAGCGACCGTTCGACCAGCTCACCTCCGAACAACAACACCTCTTCCTCTACGGCCCACCGCGCAACGAGGCCGGCCGCACCGGCTTCCATGGCATATTCAACTACCTCCGCAGCAACCTCGAAGACACAAAGTCCGAGGGCTACCGCGAGTACATGATGCAATACATGTCCGCGAGTCTCTGCCCCGTCTGCAAAGGCCGCCGCCTCCGCCCCGAGTCTCTCGCCGTCACAATCCCCATCCCCGGCACAAATCCACGTAATGGCAAAAATCCGGGTGCCCCACATCTCGATTCTGAGATGTGGGATGGGGCGGCAAAAAAATCCACCGGAAGCCACGGTTTCTCCATAGCGGACTTCACCGCCCTGCCGTTAGAACGCGCACTCGAAGCCGCAAAGAGCATGAACTTCACCGGCCGCGACCGCATTATCGCCGACCGCCTTCAGCGCGAAATCACCGAACGCCTCGAATTCCTCAACGCGGTCGGCCTCGGCTACCTCGCCCTCGACCGCAGCGCCGCTACACTCTCCGGAGGCGAAGGCCAGCGCATTCGCCTCGCCACACAAATCGGCTCCCGCCTCCGCGGCGTCCTTTACGTCCTCGACGAGCCCAGCATTGGCCTCCACCAGCGCGACAACCAGCGCCTCATCAACGCCCTTGAGAACCTCCGCGACCTCGGCAACACCGTCCTCGTCGTCGAGCATGACGAAGACACCATCCGCAAAGCCGACTACGTCCTCGACCTCGGCCCCGGCGCCGGCAAAAACGGCGGCTACCTCATCGCCGACGGCACCCCGCAACAGGTGATGGACAACCCAGCCTCCCTCACCGGCCAATACCTGGCCGGCAAGATCGAAATCCGCGCGCGCCAGAAACCCCGCGAACTCACCGGCAACTGGGTCACCGTCGAAGACGCCCACTCCCACAACCTCCAAAACGTCACCGCCCACTTCCCTCTCGGCGTCATGACCGTCATCACCGGCGTAAGCGGCAGCGGAAAATCCACCCTCGTCAACGACATCCTCTACCGCTCTCTTGCAAAAGAACTCTATGGCTCCCGCGAAGAGCCTGGCCAGCACGGCCGCGTCATCGGAATCGACCAGCTCGACAAGGTCATCCAGATCGACCAGTCCGCCATAGGCCGCACCCCACGCAGCAATCCCGCAACCTACACCGGCGTCTTCACCGCCATCCGCGATCTCTTCGCCATGCTCCCCGAGTCCCGCGAGCGCGGCTACAAGCCCGGCCGCTTCTCCTTCAACGTCCAGGGCGGTCGCTGCGAGGCCTGCCAGGGCGAAGGCCAGCGCCGCATCGAGATGAACTTCCTACCAGACGTCTACGTCCTCTGCGAGGTATGTAACGGCCTCCGTTACAATCAAGAGACGCTTTCCGTCAAGTTCAACGGCTACTCGATCGCCGATCTCCTCGACCTCCCCATCGCCGACGCAGTCCCGATCCTGAAAGACATCCCCACCGTCAACGTAAAACTCCAGACCCTCGTCGACGTGGGCCTCGGCTACATCCACCTCGGCCAATCCGCCACCACCCTTTCCGGCGGCGAAGCCCAGCGCATGAAGCTCGCCCGCGAACTCTCCAAGCGACAGACCGGCCGCACCCTGTATCTCCTCGACGAGCCCACCACCGGCCTCCACTTCGACGACGTCCGCAAGCTCCTCGAGGTCCTCCACCGCCTCACCGACCTCGGTAACACCGTCGTCATCATCGAGCACAATCTCGATATCATCCGCAACGCCGACTATGTCCTCGACATGGGCCCCGAAGGCGGCGAAGGCGGCGGCCGCATCATCGCCCACGGCACGCCCGAGCAGATCGCCACCGTCCGCGACTCACACACCGGCAGCTTCCTCGCCCGCTACTACACCACCCACACTCAGGCCCTCACCAGCCGCAACGGCACCAGCCACGCCGGCCCGCAGTCCAATGACATCGTCGCGAAGCCCGATCGCAAGAAAGACGCTCGCAGCAAATTCATCCCCCCCGAGAAGAAGACGGGCCTCGCAAAAGCGGGCAGCGCAAAGCCCGAAGAAAGAACCAAGCCAAAAGCGAAAAAGAAGTCCACAATAGGCAAGACAACAAACAAGTTCACCTCAAAGAGAGCGCCGCAGCTGTAACCTCATCGACCACGAAAGAGCATGAGCGACCTCACCCCCAACTCGTCCCCGTCCGTACGCCCCTTCACCTCAGAGGAGCCCGCCGTCACCGTGCCTGTCTTCCGGCCGTCCATCAGCCCAGAAGACCAGACCATGTTCTTCCCGAACGCTGAAGGCGCGCCACCGCCCGATCCTCCTTCCCGCATCCCTCACCTTGGCCACGCCGCTCTCTTCCTCGCCATCGCTGGTCTCTTCCTCCTGCTCACTCAGCTCACCTTTCTCGGCATCACCCATCCCGCCGTTTCAGCCAAACCAGCAGCCGTCTCGCCCAAGCTCCTTGTGGGCTCCGAGGCCATTGCTTACATCGCCACCCTCACCCTCTCGTGGTTCATCTTTCCCGTCCTCTGGAGGCGTTCCTTCGCAGAAGGCATCCAGGCCAACCCCGACGCCGCCCGACGCAACGCCCTCCGCCTTATTCCAATCGGCCTCACCTTGTCCCTCGCCGTCCAGGCCATCTCCTCCCTCGCGACCATGCCCAAGAACATCCCCATGGACGACTTCTTCCGCACCTCGTCCGATGTCTGGCTCGTCACCGCCTTTGGCACCCTGCTCGCGCCTCTCTTTGAAGAGGTGCTCTTCCGCGGCTTCCTCCTTCCCGCCTTCGCCATCGCCTATGACTGGCTCTCGCTCCCCCGCACCCCTGCCGCCCGCGAGGCCTGGCACGCCACCAACAAGCTCACCGGCCCCGCGCTCGTCTTCTCCGCCGTCCTCACCAGCGTTCTCTTCGCAGCGCTCCACGGCCAGCAAACGGGATTCGCCTGGCCCGTCCTCGTCCTGCTCTTCTGCGTCTCCCTCGTACTGAGCTTCGTCCGTCTCCGCCTGCGCTCGGTCATGGCCTCCACCCTCATCCACGTCAGTTACAACGCCACCATCTTCCTCACCGCCTTCATCGCCACCGACGGCTACCGGCACTTAGACAAGTTCGCCCACTAGCCAGTCGGAACCTGCTTTTTTGCCTTTGCTTTTCTGGTTGTCATCCCCGAAGCGGATCCGCTTTGCCTTTGCCTCAGGCATCGGCCGAGTGCGAGCAGGCGTTGAGCGATTCGCTGCCGGCGACGACTTGCGCGACTGACTGCTTCGCTGGGCCCTTACGGTTGAGCAGGTAAAGTCCGAAGATGACGATGGCGACACCGATATAGGCCGGGGCGGCGATGTGTTCGTGCGCGACCGAGCCCCAGAAGAGTCCCCAGACTGGCAGGAGGTACGTGACGGAAACGACCCGCGTGGAAGAGATGCGGTCCAGAAGGCTGTAGTAAAGCAGGTAAGCGAGGCCACTGCCGACAACGCCAAGGGCGATATTGGCGAGGATCGAGCTCGTCTGGATGTGGACTGGGCGCGGGCCGAGCAAGGTGACCGGAAGGACCAGAAGACCCGCGAGACTGAGCTGAGTGGTGGCAAGGCCGATAGGATCGAGGCCGGCGAGCTTGGCTTTGGCAATCACCGTGGCGATCGCATATCCGGCGCTGGCCATCGCGATAAAGAGAACGCCAATGATGTACGAGCGGACGGACCGACAGCAGCTGAGTCGGCTCCATGGGAGTAGACGACCAGCATGACGCCGAAGAAGCCTAGTAAGACACCAGGGACGGTGCGGCCTTCGGACTTTTGCTTCATGAAGCTGAGGCTGAGCAGCAGCGTCCAGATGGGGGTGGTGGCGTTAAGGAGCGCGGCGATGCTGCTGGGGACTGTGCGCTCGCCGACCGCGAAGAAGACAAAGGGGATCGCGTTATTGAAGAGCGCGACCAGGAGCAACCATCTGATCAGGCGGCGGGGTGGCAGCGTGCGACCTTTGGCCAGCAGCACGATCCAGAGTAAGCGCGGCGCCAAATGTGATGCGGATCAACGCGACCCAGGTGGGAGGAAAGCTCTGGACCGAGATGCTGATGAGCAGAAACGAGCCTCCCCAGATTGCGGAGAGGAGCAATAGTTCCAGCGTGTCGCGGAGTTTCATTGAAGACCCCTTTCGGGCGATGTCAATATTCAGGGTCACATCAGACACGCATCGCGTCCAACGATTTGTTTTGATAGATAGCATCGAAAAATGCGATAGTAATGCCATGCTCGATTTACGAGAGTTGAAGACGTTTCGTAGGGTGGCCGTGGAGAAGAGTTTTACCCGCGCGGCCACTCTGCTGCACTATGCGCAATCGAGTGTGACGGCACAAATCCACAGCCTGGAAGAGGAAGTGGGGGTTCCGCTCTTCGACCGGATGGGACGAAGAGTCGAACTCACTTTGGCCGGGCGGCAGTTACTGACATACGCGGATAAGCTACTGGACATGGCCGAAGAGGCCAAGCGCGCCGTGCAGAACGACGGACAACTGGCGGGTACGCTGACCGTCGGTGCGCCGGAGACACTGCTTGCGTATCGTCTGCCTTCACTGCTGAAGCGATTTCAGGCGCAGTATCCAGCCATACACCTCTCGTTGAACGCGAACGAGAGCTGTGCGATTGGGACGGGCGGGGCCGTCCTCGCTCCCAACGTCGATATTGCTTTTACTCTGGACGTACCTCTGCGGGCCAGCCATCTTACGGTGGAGTGCCTCCGACGGGAGCCGGTGTTGCTGACGGTGTCGCCGCAGCATCCGTTGGCAGGAAAGAAAAGAGTAATGGCGGAAGAGATCGGGCGTTACCAGGTGCTGCTGACAGATCGTGCGTGCAGCTACCGCGCTCTGTTTGAGCGCACCTTGATGGGGGAAGGCGTGCCCGTGGGGGCGTCGCTCGAGTTCCTGAGCGTTGAGGCAATCAAACAGTGCGCTATGGCGACGATGGGTATTGCGGTGCTGCCGGAGGTAGTGATTGCGAACGAACTGAAGCGCGGGACACTTGTGCCTGTGGATTGGCCGAAAAAACCGCTACTGGTTTACACGCAGATGTTCCGCCATCAGGACAAGTGGATGTCACCGGTGATGAGTGCTTTCTGGAATCTGACCTCCTTGCTCCAGGGCGACGCAGGAAAGAAAACCTAGCAACATTGTCGGCGATTCGAAAACTGATACCTGAGCCGTTGCTCTTGCGTCCGGAAGGGCGTCCCGGCTCCGACCTGTTTTTTTTCATCAACTACCCCTAAAAAACACCAGCAAATTCGCATGTCAAGCCCCAAAACCACTCAACCTCTTCCAAATCAGCGACATCCGAGTGGCATGTTAGTTTCCCTCCAGCCGTTATACTGGATATAGAGTTAAGAAATCGTCCTCGAAATCTCCGTCAGGACGTGGACTGTTCCCCTAACTCATTTGTTATGACGATTTTGGGCATAACTCTTTTGTTATGAAGATTTTGCAGTAATAGATCCGCCGTAAACCATTGATTCTAATGGGATTTGCATGCTGGCAATAGGGGGTACCCCCATGGAACCGGACGACACCATGCCAACTGACAATAAGACCGCCCTCCTCAATCTCATCGCCACCCATTCCTTCAAGCTAGGCGACTTCACCCTGGCCAGCGGCAACAAGTCCGACTACTACATCGACTGCCGCATCACGACCCTCCACGCCGAAGGCGGTCGCCTCTCCGGCATCGTCCTCTACGATCTCATCCGCCAGCACGTTCCCCACGCCGAAGCTGTAGGTGGCCTCACCATGGGCGCAGACCCCCTCGTCTCCAACACCGCCAGCGCCAGTGCCTGGGCCCTTGCCGACCACAGCGAGATTCTCGAACTCTCCCGCACCCTCGAGCTAGGCGACGAAGATCCCGGCCTCGCTCCCACGCTCATCCACGGCTTTCTGGTTCGCAAAGCCGAAAAGACCCACGGCACGGGTCGCAAAATAGAAGGCTTCCTCAAACCCGGCGCCCACGTCGTTATCGTCGACGACGTCTGCACCACCGGCGGCTCAACCATCACTGCAATCGAGGTCACCCGCGAAGCCGGAATGCACGTCGCTGGCGTCTTCTGCCTCGTAGACCGCGAGCAAGGCGGTCGCGCCAATATCGAAGCCGCTGCACCAGACGTACCGTTCCTCTCCGTCTTCACCGCAACAGAGGTCCGCGCCGCCCACATCGCCCAGCTGAAGCCGACATGACCAGCCACCCGCGCATCAAAGCGGCAGACGATTATTCATCTGCGTAATCTCTGGGAGCTTTCCGTTGGACTCAACGGTCACGCTCCCGCCCTTCAACTCCGACCCCGCCGGCAACGTCAGAACGACCGAAGCGGTCTTCGGAAAGAGATCGATCGGGGCCTTGATCGAAGGCACCGAAGCAGTAGCTAGCACCTTCCCTGCCTTGTCCCGAAGCACCACCCTTGAAGCAGGCGCATCGACAGACCCGAGACTGTGGACCGTCACCTTCATGCGATTGCCCTCGACCTTGACATCGTCCTCCCCAATGCCAAGGTCCGGCCGCGACCAGTACGGCACACCCTTCGCAACCAGCTTCAACTCAATGACCGTCGTGACATGCGGCGGAAAGGTGATCTCAAGATCGCTGCTACGCTCAAACTCTGCGGTCCGCGTATTCGAGTCGCTCAAGGGAGCATCGGCCGAAGCACCCGTTACACCCTGAGTAATCTCCCACTTGCCCGGATCGATCTCCCATCCGGTCATCTTCGCCTTCACCGGGACCGGGTCGAGGTTGTAAGCAATGATTTTGATGTGGTCCGGCGTCCCCTCAGGGACTAAGATCCCAACGCTCTGCCCGGTCGCCGGCGCATCAAACTTCCAACTAACAACGTTGCCCGGATAGATATAGTTCCGCATCAGCGCCACCCCACCCAGCCGTGCCCGCTGCAGTTCGCCGTTGTTGAAATAAATGCGATCGATCCAAAGGCTTCCTTCCGTATTGATGAACTGCCGATCAACCGCAGTCTCGATCTGCGAAGCATAGAGCTTGTCGAGGTCCTTCGTGTCTCCAGTCAGCTGCCACGCAAGGTGAAGGTTCGTCTCACTTGCCGTACCGGAATCAGTGCGACGATCGGGAGCGGCAGTCTGCAACAGCTGCTTGCCCCAGCTGTCACGCACATTCAGCATGTCGAGCGCGTCCGAGTTGATCAGCCGCAGCGAGTCCGGAGGATTGTCGCCGAATGGAACAAGGTACTTCTTGTCGCCAGTCCAGCGATAAGCGGCCCAAAGCATGAACCACGGCGTATTTCCATCCGACAGGTCCTCGTTCGTGTGGAAGTTGACCGCGTAATGCATTCCATACTTACCATTCGCATCGAGATGCCGATGAGCAAGAAAGCCGTCCGCAATCTCCGTCACCATCTTGCGGGTCTCAGGCATGCCGTTGTAGAGCACAAGCTGCAACGCTGGATGAAAGACCATGTACGAGCGTCCTTTGCCCCAGCCCCAAACGCCGTTCTCAGCCATCTTGATGCCGCTGTAGTAAGACGATCGCACCTGCCGCTGTCCAGCGACGTTGATGCCTGTAAGCCATTCGAGGCGCCGCGACGTCTCCATCGCCCGCTCGATCTGCTTCGGACTTCCGAAGTCGATCATCATCGCCTGACCAAGCACGTTGATGCCGTCCTCATAACTGTGCAGTTCGTCGTACTGCGCTGTAGCAAGACCGTTGGTGAACATATGGGTCGCATACATCACGTCAAGTGCCCGCAGCAGCGAGTGCTTCAGCTTGTCATGGTCCGCACCCATGAAGGCAAGTCCTGGCCACCAGTTGAGGAAGTCGCTGTCGTCCGACAGCCCTCCCCCGAACTCGCCATCAGATATCTGCCGGTTGTCGATGTACCAGTTGATCTCGCGGTTGAGATAACCAAGGTCCGTCGTCTGCAGGAACGCCCACTCGGGGACGCCGGACGGCGCCTTCGGCAGCGTAAACGGAGGCTTGATCTGTTCGTGGTTCATCTCGTTCCAGTACTTGCGGCCGAGATCGTTCTCCGGATCGACGCGCAGCAGATCAGTGATATCCGCGTCGAACCGGTTGAAGATGTTGAGCTTCCGCGAGTTGACCGACTCTTCGACGAGGTTGGCGTAGTTATCGCGCACCTGAGTCAGGCGATCGATTGTGTGTTCAGGGAGCGCGTCCTTCCACGGCTTGAAGACCAGCCGCAGATGCATGCCCTCAAGTGACGCCGGGCTAAACTCCGCGCTGGCCGAGGCAATGGTCAGATAGAGACTCTTGCCATTGGGCAGAATGCGGTCGCGCGTGTCGAGCCACAGAGTATGTGCCTCGCCCGGCTTGACCGAGAAGCTGAAGTCGAGCATGTCGCGCATGGGCCAGATCGGGTCTTTGATCTGGATGTTCATGGGAATGTACTCGCCATGAGTCGGCTTCATGTTCAGCGCCGGCAGATCGATGGCAATACCATCCAGTCCCGCGTGCATGTTCTCCCAACTGTAGGAGGCGCCATGTCCCTCATCGGCCTGCAGCGCACGGTAGTCCGACGGCACCAGCAGATGGACGATCGGCAGACTCTGCTTGGCAGCAATTGCTTCTGCGTTCTCCTTGCCCCGGCCGATCGAGGTGCGTCCGCCGCCGGTCGACACTCCGGGCATGGCGATCATCGTCGCACGCTCGTCCGCCGGGAATCGACCTTGAATGAAGTTGACGAGTGAGGTCAGCGAGGGATTGTCGAGAGCACCCTTACTGGTGAAGCTGTAGCGCAACACGGCGATGCCGGCGGGCTCCTCCCCGGGATGCACGTAATAGGCGGAGAACTCCCCGATGGGCCACTCCTGCTTGACGTTGGTAAAGCGCACCCTTTCGCCAGTAATTGACTGGCTAAAATCGTGGGTAGTCCGCTCCTGGCCCTCGGGACGCTCGAAGAGCGTCTTCGCGAGCTGCGGCGAGGTGTCGTGCTGGTCGGGATCAGCGACCGCGCCCGGCTTACCTTCACCCGGCGTCAGCAGAGAGACATCGCCCCACGCTCCACCCTGGATCTCGAGATGGTTCCAAGGCTCGTCTGGCATGTAGAACGTGACGGATTTGCCGGAGAGCGCATAGCAGTCCCAATCTGGAAGCTGGAAGTAGTCAAAACGCCCGGTCAGCGTGGAGCGGTTATAGACGCCGGGCCACGTCGTCTCGCGGATGCCATCGGTGCCCTTCCACCACCACCGCTTCAGATCGTATGCATCATGAATCTCGACTTTGCGAACGGCCGTATCAGTGGCAGGCAAGGGCGCGGGAATGTCGTTGGGCCGGCTCCAGCCATAGTGGAACCACCATTCCTTCTGCCAGTCAGACTCGGCGACGTCGCGCTGGAGCGGCGGAATCGACTGCGGTATCTCGCCCTTCGCCAGCGAGGCGATGTTGTCGTCCGACAGCATGCGGTCGTAGATCCGCAGTTCGTCGATGTCGCCGCCGCGGTCATAGTTGTACGAACTCTCAACACCAGTCGGAGCAATGATGCGCGAGTGTGGGCCGAACTGGTCGAGAGCAGCGTCGAACATGCCGGTCGCCGCCTTCTCGCCGGCGAGCTTGCCGTTCACATAGAAGCGAATGCCACTGGTCTCGTCCCACGCCAGCGCGAGGTGCACCCACTGGTTCGGCTTCGGAAAGTCAGGCATCGCATAGGAGACACGAGTCCGTCCAAGGTTGATATCGGTAACAAACGCATCGAAGCCATGGCCGTTGTAGTCGATCCGCAGCCACACCATGTCCCAGCTTGAGTGGTCGCCGTAACCCACGCGAAAGATGGGAAATTCTGTGGCATCGACCGGATCGCGCGAGCGCCAGTCGAAGGCAAGTGTTCCACGTTGCGAGTAAATATTCCCCGGCGCCCAATAGGAAAGCAGCTGGTTGTTGCCGCACTGCAGGTAGGCACCCTTCGCGCCACCGGGAAGAATCTTAACGTCCTTCAGGAAGTTCGGTACAGGATTCCCTCCGGCAGCGTAGTCCGCGCTGAAGCCGTGGTCGCCGGAGAGGTAGAACAGCAGGCCAGCTTCCCTGGCGGGTTCGGTTGCGGCCAGCGCTGTGCAAGTAAGCGAGCAAACAAAGAGGAAGGGTCGTAAGCAACGCATGAAATCCACCTGAGAGCTGATTCAAATCTGAATCCGGTAGGACTTCCATCTATTCGCGACGGAACAAATTGGTCTGACCTGCCACGCGAAATTGTCAACCATGTTGCACCAAGATGCAACTGACCATGCTCAACGCGAAGATTTGCCACACATTGCGCGATAGTCTATTCGCGCCGCCTCACTGACTTATCGGTTGCGCCCTTTATAAAAGTGAGGGGCATAGTTGCACGGGAGATTTCGCCACCGTCGATTTTGATTCGCTCGTTGCCGGGGCCCTCGAGTTGAAGGAAAGTCAAAGCAGACGTGAGTAGGCGCGGGGCGGTCAGCAAGACATCTTTGCAACTGATGAAGCGCAACGCTGACTCTGCGGAGGCGTCTGCTTGGACGCTGAGGCCGTCGATCGCGGCGTCTTCGACGTGGTCGAGAATGAGGGCCGGACGCAGATCGGACTCGCTGAACTGCAAACGCATGTTCTGCAAAGTAATGGCGCGGGAGTTGCGGGCGTAGAACCCGTAGGCCGGTATAGGCCCGAGCATGAAGTATTCGCCGGCGATCTGCGGCAGGTCACGTCGTGCGGCGTCCTCCGCTGTGCCGCCACCGCCGAATGTAAGGTGGATGTTATCAAAGCATATATTTTCGATGATGGATCCGCCAACGGCGCTGAGAGTAATCGCGGAGCGACGCTCCCCAGCCCTAAATCCGCTACTGACACTGGCCTCGCGGAGCTGGGGCGGGTCAGTCGTCACGGTGCCGTGAATGTTGCTAAAGGATATGTTGCGGGCGATCGCAGGATTGGAAGGATCTGCAGGCTCGGGCTCCGGCGGTGCGTCAGGAGCAGCGGACGGATTCCGCTTTGCAGATGGGCCGACGCTAATGTGGATGGGCCCGGTGACATCTTTCAGAACAAGATTGGAGAACGACATGTTCTCGAAGCGGTCCCCCGGTCTCCCATGAAACTTGATGGGGCAGCCGTAGACCTCATACAGAACACAGTTGGAGACGGTAATATTCTCCGCCACACCTCCGCCGAAGCGGAAGACAGACCACCTGGTGCTGAAGACCGAATTGGTGACAGTCACGAACTTACAGCTCCCAAAAAGGGCGCACGCATCGTCCTGAGAAAGTACGGTGCAGTTGGTGACGGTAACGTATTCAGCGCTTATGAAATGAAAGCCGTCGTTGTTGCTATTGACGCGGTCGTGGATGTAGAGGCCGTCCATGTGCACGCGCTTGCTTTGGATGACGCGGATGCTGTGATAGGCGCAGTCGAGCAGACTGAGGTTGCGGACGACGAAGTCTTGGCAGCGATAGACAAGAATCTGATAAGGCCGCCGGTTGCCGCCGAGACCGCTTGGCGGCGGAGTGCCGCGTACGGGAGAGTGGAACAACGCACCTTGACCGTCGATTGTGCCCGGGCCTTCTATAGTGACGTTCTTTGCGTCCACCGCGAAAAAGAGGGCCCAGTTGCCGTCCTCAAGAGTGGAGTCGCCAACGAGGGGAATCGCGTCCACCGCGTGATATTGCTTGCCGTCTCCGCTCCCGACTACCTTAGCGCCAGCTGCGATGTGAAGGGTTACGTTGCTCCGGATCTCGACCGTGCCAATAACGAATGTCCCGGCAGGAACCAGCACCGTTCCACCGCCGTCGCTATGGCAGGCATCGATGGCTGACTGAAAGGCGGTTGTGTCGAGAGTCGCACCATCTCCCTTTGCTCCGTGGATACGGACGTTGTAGAGGCGGACGCCGAGATCGGCGCTCGAGACAGGCGCTCCCTGCGCCGCTGCTGCGCTGTTCTTGCCGAGAACGCCGACTCCGAGTGCGGCCACGAGAGCAGGAGCAGGAAGCCGCCCGAGCCACTGACGTCGCGTGAGGAAAGTCGAGTCGGTTTGCAGGATTGTTCGATCGCTCTTCAAATCAGACCTCTGCAAGAATGTTTGAGTGCTGATGACATTCGCGGAGCATAATCTCGGCAGAGCGAATGCGGCTCACGACACCTGCTCGTGACCGCGGCGTCCTCTGTGATTGCTGCCGACGGCACGACCCGCAGTCTCAAGATGTTGGGTGAGCAGGTCTCGCCGTCCGGGAAGGCATAACGGGCCAGAGACTCCGGATAAACTTCGATACTGTAGCCAGGTTTCTGCGGCGGCAGGTATCGGCCATTGACGATCACCACCGGATCGAGAAAATGCTCGTGAAGATGGTCTACATATTCAATGACGCGGTTCTGCATCGTGGTAGAGACTCGCAAATAGTCAAACATGGATAGATGTTGCACATATTCGCAAAGGCCGACTCCGCCAGCATGTGGGCAGACCGGTACCTGGAACTTGGCGGCGAGAAGCAGGATCGCGAGGTTTTCGTTGACGCCGGCGACACGGCAGCTGTCAATCTGACAGAAGTCAATGGCCCCGGCCTGCATGAGTTGCTTGAACATGACGCGGTTGTGGCAATGCTCACCCGTAGCGATTCGTATGGGCGCGACTTCGCGGCGAATGCGCGCGTGGCCAAGGATGTCGTCCGGGTTTGTGGGTTCTTCCATCCACCAGGGCTCGAGTGGGCCAAATTCGCGGGTGCGTTCAATGGCCTCGAGCACGCCCCACTTCTGGTTTGCGTCCAGCATCATCCGGTTCTGCGGCCCGATCTCCTCGCGCATAATCCGGCCGCGACGGAGGTCGTCCTCCGGAAGTCCGCCGACCTTAAGTTTGAAGTGGGTCCATCCGTCCGCCAGCCCCTCGCGGCAGAGCCGTCTGATCTTCTCGTCGCTGAAGCCGAACCATCCGGCTGAGGTGGTGTACGCCAGATAGCCCTCGTCCTCAAGAGTACGAACTCGTTGAGACATCGTCGGCTGGCTCACGCTTAAAATGCGGAGTGCTTCTTCTTTTGTGATGGCGTCGTCGATATAACAGAAGTCGACCATCGACACGATCTTCTCGGGCGAGAGGTCGGCGAGCAGTCGCCAGAGCGGCTTGCCTTCCACCTTGGCATACAGGTCCCAGACTGCGTTGATCAGCGCACCGCAGGCCAGATGAATGACACCCTTCTCCGGGCCGAGCCAGCGAAACTGGGTCTCGTTCGTGAGCTGTCGCGTGAAGGCGACAAAGTCCTCGGTGATCGAGCTGAGAGTTCGGCCCTCGACAAACCGTGCCAGGTACTTAATGGCCATGACGCATAGTTCAGTGCCGCGACCCAGGGTGAAGGTGAGACCGTGACCTTCGGTCCCGCTGTCGGTAGAGAGAATGCAATAGGCGGCGGAGTAGTCAGGGTCTTTATTGACGGCGTCGGAACCGATGCTGTCCCGTGAGGTAGGAAAACGCAGGTCCACGACACGAACGGACACGATACGAACATCAGCCACTGAAGGACTCCTTGCTGAGATGGCGCGAGCGCACAGAACGAAACCAACCCTCGATATCACTATTTCGCCAGCACACTATTTTTACCTATACACATGTTCATTCGTCAATGAAATTTGAGAACCGCCCACTGGTAGCTTTGCAAGCGTGCTTTGCTGGTTCACTCGGCAAATAAGTACCGGCACAAAATGAAGTTTCGCCTGCGCCACACACACCATTCTTTCATTATCCCTAGAGAGGAGACGCTTTTTTGCTCCGCTGTTACACTTTCTTACGATGTGGCATCACGAATCAAGTAATTCGAGGGATTTTCATGTCCAAAGCAGCAATCAAGCGGCGCTATCCAACGCCGGCGCTTGAAAAGGGACTGGACATATTGGAGCTCTTCGCAAGCATGCCGGGCGGCCTGACGGTCAGCGAGGTGGCGCGGCTCTTGAACCGCACTGTCTCCGAGATATTCAGGATGCTCCTCTGCCTGGAGCAGCGAGGATATCTGGCGCAGTCTGAGAACAGGGAGCGATATCACCTGACGCTTCGGCTCTTTCGCCTGGCGCAGGAGCATCCGCCCACCAAGCGGCTGGTCACCGAAGCACTGCCGATCATGCATGGTGTGGCCCACGAACTGAGGCAGTCGTGCCATATGGGCGTGGTCGACGGCGGGCACGTGGTGATCCTTGCACAGGTTGATTCGCCTGAATCGACTGGCTTCTACGTCAAGATGGGATCCAAGGTTGATCTGATGCACGCCGCGACGGGACATGTGATTCTGGCCCATTTGGATGAAGACGCTTGCCGGCGCGCGCTTGAGGAGTGGAACAATGAGGCGAAGAGAAAGAAACCGGCGGACTTGGACGATCATCTTGCAAAGATTCGCCGGCGCGGCTACGAAAGCCGCGCGAGCTATGAAGTCAAGGGTGTCGTGAACATCAGTTTCCCGGTGCTCAGCGCGCAGGGCAATGCCGTGGCCGGGCTCACAGTTCCCTACGTGAAGCGGATCGAGGACAAGATCAGCGTCTCCGATGCCGTCGAGGTACTGCGGGTCGCGAGCCAGCAGATCTCCGAGGCGCTTGGAGCGGCCCCGAAGCTAGACGAATCCCAGCGTCAGCCGAAGGAAAAGACCTAGCCGGCGAACCTAACAAGACGATGTTTGAATTTAAGCCCGACATCCTCATCAATAATCGCAATCACCTAATCGGAGACTTCACGCCCCGATAGCTCTCGCACGCGATCGCCTAGTATTTACGCGAGACATACCCTCGTTGCACTGCCTTCGAGATCGTGTACATCGACGAAGCCGAAGTCGAATGGCGCAGCGACCGAACGCCAACCCTTCACCGAAAATAGATTTTCAGATGAAGCTAATTTGCCGGCGGTGGCTACTTGAGGCTTATAGGGGCGAATACTTCCAAATCTCGGGAACAATCCACCACGGGTTCCCCTTTTAATCCATAGATTTACTAAGTTGATTTGCAGAATATCCACCAAAAACGCTTGTCAAGTGTCAAATTGATCTAATTCCCCTCCAATCAGCGACATACGTGTGGCATTTTAGTTACTTCGAATTCTCTATCCTAGAAATAGAGATAAAGAAAAGAACCAGAAAGGTTCGAGATACAGGGATCAGGTAACCGACCCTTGACACTGTCCGGGGCTAACTCATTTAAGAGAACTGGAAAAGACCAGTCGCAACCTGTTTATTTGTAAATATTTTGCGTGTAACTCATTTGTTTTGAATATCTTACAGACGTGCATGCCCGCTAAACTATTGCATTCAGGTATTTATGCCCAAGATACCCCGCAGGGGGATGGGGAGGGGGTAGGGGCCCTGAGAGCCTGAACGCCCGACGGTGCGAGATATACTGATTTGCCTATTTCACAATCGATAGTTTAGCAACTTGGTTCTATGAGGGAAATTGAATGCGACGCAAACCCGGAATGATTTCCGTATTTTTACTCATCGGCCTGCTTCTCTTTCCGAGTCTTGCACCGACCCTCCTGGCCCAGACTGCACCCCCTCCGCAGCAGACCGCACCGCCGCCACCACCGACTCCGCAGCAATTAGACCAGCTGCTGGCCCCGATTGCGCTCTATCCCGACCAGCTGCTCGCGCAAATTACAACAGCTTCTACCAACCCACAGGAAATTCTCGACGTTACCAACTGGCTCGCGCAGAATCCGAATCTCACCGGCGCCGCTCTCACCGACGCCGCACAAAAACAGGGGTTCGATCCTGCCTTCCTCGCTCTCGTCGCCTTCCCCACCGTGCTTCAGATGATGGCGGACCACATCGACGACTACGCCGCGATCGGCCAGGCGATGTCGGCCAACCAGGCCGAGGTGGCCGCATCCATCCAGCGCTTGCGCAGTCAGGCCTATGCCGCGGGGGCCCTCCGCACCAACCAACAGCAGAAAGTTGAGGTGCAGCAGGTCTCCAATCAACCCGTCTATGTCATCCAGCCTGCCAATCCGCAGGTCGTCTACGTCCCGCAATACAACCCCACCGTCGTCTACGTTGCCCCGAGCACCAGCACCGTTGTCGCAACCTCGCTCATCACCTTCGGAGTAGGCATCGGCATCGGATTTTTGATAGCCAATAACCAACCTTGGGGTTGGGGTGGCTGGGGATGGGGTTGGGGTCACGGCGTCTACTACAATCGCGGCCCGTGGGGCGGAGTTTGGGTGGGTGGCTATCGTCCACCCAGTATCTGGTATCACCCGCGACCTCCGTACTATGCCGGATATCCCGGCTACGGCGGGAACTGGCACTATCACCCACCAAACTACCGGCCACCGTACCCCACGCAGCGGCCGGTTTATCGTCCGCCCTCGCATTATCCGGGAAACCCAGGCTATCGCCCACCCGCCAATCGCCCGCCGACTAACAATCCCGGTTATCGTCCGCCGACCAATAATCCCGGTTATCGTCCGCCGACCAACAATCCCGGAAATCGTCCGCCGACCAATCAACCCGGAAATGGAAACCGGCCAGGGACTCAACCTGGAAATGGAACCCGGCCGGGCACTCCGAACAATCGACCAAACCCAGGGACGCCTCCGAACGGAACCCAACCCGGACAAACCCGGCCGGCCCCTACTCAAAAACCTTCACCACAGACCAAGCCCGCTCCCCAAAACCGGCCCCCGACGCAACAGACCCGACCGGCCCCGCAGAATAAACCAGCAACACCACAGACCCGTCCCGCGCCACAACCCAAGCCAGCGAACTCCGGGGGGAATCGCGGAGGTCAAGGACAAGGCAAGGACAGCCCAAGGGAGGGGGCAACCCGAACCCGCGCTAATACGAGTCTAGCCGGCACTGCTCCCTGTACGATGGGAAGCGATGGCCCGCGGCGCATTTTCTAATCCGGTTGCCTTGCTCTTGCTTGTCACCGCACTTTTCACCTTCCTCATCCAGTCAGGCGAACTTGGCACTTCCGACACCACGCATCGGCTGCAAGTCACACATTCCCTCTGGACAGCCGAACCCCAGGTCTTTCCTAACGAATACCCGGACTTCGGAGTACATGGGCGGGGCGGCAGACTCTACGCTACGTATGGCATCGGCCAATCCCTGCTGATGCTCCCTTCTGACCTCGCCGGCACAGCAGCGAGTCATTTGCCCTTGTGGCGACGCTACGTGAGCAGCGAGACGGACCCGACCATCCGGAGCATTTTTGTTAGCATCAGCACCAACGTCCTCATCAACGTGCTCACGGCACTCGCTGCACTCCGTCTGCTCAGCCTATTGGGTTTTTCCATGCGGGACTCAGTCGCTGGCACCCTGGGTCTCCTCGTCGCCACGACTCACCTGCACTACGCCCAGAACATGACGGAGAACAACTATGTCCTGCTACTGACCATCACAGGCTTCGCCTTGCAGTACCGATGGCTTACGACAGGCGATCAACGCTCCCTGGTGTGGGGATCTATCGCGCTCGGGCTCAACCTGCTTACCCGCATCACTACGGCTCTTCGATATTCTTGGCGCTGCCTGTTTTCTGCTGTTGGCAACGCTATTCGCTCGACATGAGGTCTGTGCGGCCACGAACGCCGACTCAGGGTCGTCGCAGGCTGGAAATCTGAGTGTCCGTGTTCGCTTCTACCTGCGAACGGCGCTTCCGGTCTACGCATTCTTTCTCTTACTCGACCGAGCGTATCAGTACCTCCGTTTCGGCTCCTGGACCAATACATATGTTGGCGTCATGGCGCTCGAACAACGGCGCATGAATCCGGCCCTCCCTTCCAACTATCCTTTCGAAGGACATTGGTTTCAGGGTGGTCTCAACTCCGGTATGCTCGGCCCGCTCTTCGCGCCGGAGAAGTCTATATTCCTGTTTGACACAATGTTCCCGCTGACTCTGCTGCTCAGCGCTCTGCTGTGGAAGCGGCTGGCACCCGAGGTGCGGGCGTTCCTCGCAACCTGCCTTGTGCTGCTCACGGCTTATCTTGCTTTCTATGCGCGATACGACTCATGGGCGGGCGATTTTGCGTGGGGCGATCGATACATTTCGAGCGTAGTCGAGCTGACTAGCCTCCTGGCCGTTCCACTTCTGCTTCGCTACTGGAAGCATCTGCCTCGGCCAGTTGGGTACTTCGCGATAATCATCACTGCGAGCAGCGCGGCCATCCAGTGCGCGTCGGTGGCCTTTTGGCTCCCGCTTGAGCTCTATCAGATGGAGACCTTTGGACATCACACATGGGTCGTACTTCTGCGTTTCAAGAACATCGCAGCGTTCGCGCTGGGCCGTTGGGACAAGTGGGGGCTCAATACACCTGCTATCTATCAGGACCCCTGGGACGCCCAGCATCTCACCACGTTGAACGTCCTACCTTCGTTACTGCATCACATTGGCGCCGCTCCGCTCTGGACTGTGCGTGTGCTCTTTGGCGTGTGGTTTGGCCTGGCGCTGACGCTAGTCTTCCTCTCAGCAAAGCTCGTAAACCTACTCTTCGACCCGAAGACCTCAGGAGGTAACTCTGGGGTGTCTAAGTGAATTTTCATTTGGCCTGGGTCTGTCCCTGCATATCGTCCAACCGCCGGCGATAGTTTTCGAAGGCGATGTCTCGATGTGCAGCATAGGCCTTTGCTAATTCAGCTTGTTTCCCTCTACCCTTCGCGGCAGTCTGTTCCAGTAGCAGCCAGTCGTGCCAATAGCCTCCGGCCTCCTGGATCGCTTCAAACTGACTCGTCAATTGCCTGGCCGCCAAGGAACCGGCGCGGCAAAGCCTCCAGCATGTACCGGCACAGCTTCGCCATCTTGCGTATCTTGTGGAATTTTTCGATATTCATGCTTTCGGCGACCCTCACATCCCGAGAGCCGTCGTTCTGGCCGGGTCGACTACTAAAGGAGTGACGGCTTAGCAACTTGTTTGCGCAAAACCAACTCTCGATACGTGTGACCAACTGTTTCGTCGGTACTGCAGATTTTTTGATCAGCCTTACCTTACTCTCTAGCTCGTGCAGCGCAGTTGTCAGTTTCGTACCTTCCCTGCGTAATATTCGCTCCAGTCTTGATGCCTCGTGTTCGCGTTGTTGTTGCAAGTGCTCGCTTATCTGCCAGGCCGCGAGGCGCATCTGGTTTTCATGTACGACGTTTTGCAATTCGCTCTCAGTTTGATTGATCAACTTGATTT
This sequence comes from uncultured Acidobacteriaceae bacterium, assembly GCA_963774835.1. Classification (GTDB taxonomy): domain Bacteria; phylum Acidobacteriota; class Terriglobia; order Terriglobales; family Acidobacteriaceae; genus Edaphobacter. Next base: position 1,091,226 of record CAVZGS010000003.1, on the reverse strand, counting down.
GCACGTCCAGGTCCCGAACCGAACCTGCCGCCCGGCGGACAGTCTTCAACCGCTTCCGCACCCTGTGGGCCTGAATCATATCTGGAGGCAGAATTTGCGAGAGTTCGAGCAGTATTAGTTGTGCCTCCACTCGCCTCGTCGCAGAACGCAACCTGTGCACCTCATTCCCTTTCTGCGAGGACCGACAAACCAAGAGCGCTTCGGTGAGCGAGGTCACCAGTTCTTGAAACATCCTTGTCGAATGCGTGAGGGCAAACTTATGCATCTTCTCACCTGATTACATCGACCACTGTAACTTTGCCACGCACAGTCTTTCGATCTCCCACAAACCTGTGCCTTCAACAATCACGCCCCTACACTATCCGATTTGCAGGCCGGGAGACGGACGAAATGCGCCTACACATTGGCCTGCATACGCCGCTGAAGGACAGGGCGGGGGCACCCCCCTGTTGACCGCGCGTAAATGCCTTATATTCAGCATCTTACGCGGCGTTCCGGCCTGTAAAATATTCATAATAAACGGGTTGCGTCCAAAATATTCCAAACAAAAGGGTTATGGCTGCGATCTTTCGGTTAAATGAGTCAGCCCCGGAGATTTTCGGGGCTTTCTCTCTTTTCCTTATCTCTATATCTAGTATAGCGAATGGGGCCTAACTAAAATGCCACACGGATGTTGTTGATTGGAAGTGAGTTGCGTGCTTTGGGGCTTGACAAGCGTTTTTGCTGGGGTTTTTGGCCATTTTTTTTTTGGTCCGTGCCGGGTGACCATTTCCATGGGGACTGTGCCATCGCTTCCGTAAGCCACCAGGAACAGATCAGCGCGAGGACCGGATGATTTGACGAATGCCGTCCGGTCGGTCGTGGAGACCTTCCAGTCCTATCGAGCGAACCATTGGCCGGACCTGCGCTGACTATGATCGCTGGCTGATCTAGAACGATCAAGATCCGAGCGGCTTGGAACCGTCAGCCCCGGATGGATCACACGAGGACGCCGTTTCCGTCTGCGAAAGGAAGTCGCTGCTCCGTTCACGGGCCATGAACCTCTTGCGCAACGCTGCCCAGGGGGGCCTGCGGTTAAGTTGGAGTGAACGGTTGCCCGCGACATCCTTAGAGGAGCCGAACGTCGATGGCCTCGGGGCCGTTGGCGCCCTTGACCAGTTTGAAGCGAACAGCCTGACCCTCATGGAGACCCTTAAGGCCGCTTGCAGTGATTGCGGATGATGCCTACCCCCTTGCCTATGTCAAACCACTTCACAATTCCCTGTTCCATGCCGTTACCTCCTTCGTGTCATTGAGTCCTGCCGTCCAATCACATTCGAAGTCTCCCGGTTTGCGTCGAATATTACAGAAAGCCGGTTGTTGCGACAGGGCCATCCGGAACAGACCGACGGCGGTACCCAAAGTCCATGCAACGCATGACAGTTCCAGTCTGCACTTGCCTCTGTGTTGAGTGCGCCGTAGAATCCGATGGCTCGATATTTCGCTTGTGCCCGGGCGTTGAAACCATGGGCCAGTTTTGGGGAGACGTCTATGAGGCAGTCCTTCAGTGTGGGTATCGGAGGAGCCGCCGGTCAGGGAGTAGCTACGCCCGGCGACATTTTTGCGAAGATCTTCAGCCGTCGTGGTCTGCATCTGAACGTCTACAACGCCTATCAGTCAATCATTCGCGGCGGCCATACCTATCTAACGATTCGGACTGGCCCGGACAAGATTGGCACTACGCACGGCCAGCTCGACCTGCTGATCCCGCTCAATCAGGACACGATGGATCGCCACATGCGCCTGCTTTCGTCCGGGGGCGCCTGCCTGTACAACGCTGACCTGATCAAGCCGGGTGCTCCTGCTGATGGTGTACAGCTCTGCCCTATCCCTGTCTCGAAGCTTGCTGATATCAGTCGCAACAAGATCGCGCAAAACACCCTTGCGATTGGCGCAGGCCTGAGCATGATGGGAGTCGGATTTCCCGCGCTCGAGAGTGTCCTCATAGAGCAGTTCCGCAAGAAAGAGAAGGCGGTGATTGACGAGAACGTCAGCATCGCGCGCGCCGGCTACGACTACGCCGCTCAGAATTTCAAACCCTTCGCGTGGCCCTTGCCAATGACGGAGGCCCGCTATGCCGTACTGGGCGGCAATGCCGCGATGGCGATGGGAGGCGCGGCGGCGGGCGTGAAGTTCTATTGCGCCTATCCTATGAGTCCTTCGACGGGCGTTCTTCACTGGATGGCGGAGCACGCGCGCAAGGCCAATATCATGGTGCGCCAGGTGGAGGATGAGATTGGCGTGATCAATATGGCGATCGGTGCCGCGCATGCCGGCGTTCGTTCCATGTGCGCTACGTCCGGTGGTGGATTCGCGCTAATGAGTGAGGGCCTTGGCCTCTCGGCCCAGGCTGAGATCCCTGTTGTGGTTATTGATTGTCAACGGGCGGTCCGTCCACAGGCGTTCCCACGAAGACTGAGCAGGGGGATCTGTGGCAGATGCTGGGTGCGGCGTTCGGCGACTACCCCAGAGTAATCGCTGCACCGCTCGACATCGCTGACTGCTTCAAACTGATTCCCGAGATCTTCGATGTAGCAGACCGCTTCCAGTGTCCGGGGATCGTGCTGTGCGATCTTCTCCTCGCCGAAGGACGGCTCAGCGTCGATCCGAAGGAACTCGACTTCAATCCTGCCATCGATCGCGGAGAACTGATCACGTCGAATGGGTCGGGTGAACACGGGGCCTATCAGCGATACAAAATAACGGAGAGCGGCGTCTCTCCTCGCGTCATTCCCGGCGTGCCTGGCTACACCCACACTGTTTCCAGCGACGAGCATGATGAAGACGGCGTGCTGATCAGCGACGAGTACACCAATTCGGTGAAGCGTCGCGCGATGATGGAGAAGCGCATGCGCAAGATGGATGGCATTGCGGCTTCGGTTCCACCGCCCCAATTGCTTGGCCCCGCCAATGCGGACGTAACGCTGATCGGTTGGGGATCGACCTACGGGGTGATTGACGAGGCCTGCGAGCTGCTGCGGGAGGCGGGCATCTCCGCCAATCATCTGCCCATACGCTGGCTGGTGCCGCTGCATGGGGACGCGATCCTCGACTTACTGAAGAGCGCACGGCACACCATCATCGTCGAGAACAATTATAGTGGCCAGTTTGCCCGCTATTTGCGGAGTGAAACCAGCTTTGTTCCCGATGGGAACATTCGCAAGTATGACGGGGAGCCATTTTTCCCGCACCACATCGTCGAAGCGGTGAAGGAGCAGCTCGCAGGCAACACCAGGCTCTCTGTGCCGGCCCATGAAGTCATGGTTTAGACGCCACATTTTAGAAGGTCGCACGATAAGAGCTGTGGCACTGAAGATTATCCTTTCCCGATCAAGGAGAAGCAAAGATGGCAACAGAAGTTGTGAATCCACAAGCAATCGTGATGGCTGATTTCAAGGGAAAGGTCGATCCCGACTGGTGCCCCGGTTGCGGGGATTTCGGCGTGCTCGCCGCTGTCCAGAAGGCGCTGGTCGAGTTGCAGATCCCGAAGCATGAGGTGGCCACGATCAGCGGCATCGGGTGTTCGTCGAACTTTCCGGGTTTCATCGACACGTATGGCATGCATACGCTGCATGGCCGGTCGCTTCCAGTCGCCACGGGAATGAAGATGGCCAACCACTCCATGACCGTGCTGGTGACGGGTGGTGACGGAGACGGCTTTGGCATTGGCTGCGGGCACTTCGTGCATGCCACCCGCCGCAATGTCGACCTGCTCTACCTCGTGATGGACAACCAGATTTATGGGCTCACGACTGGACAGACATCGCCGACCAGTCGCCTCGGTATGAAGACTAAGAGCATGCCGTTCGGGAGCATCGAGTCGCCGCTGAATCCTATATCGCTTGCGCTGGCAGCGGGGGCGACCTTCGTTGCGCGCGGTTTCAGTGCTGACCAAAAGCACCTCACCGAGTTGATCAAGCAAGGCATCGAGCACAAGGGGTTCTCGTTTATCGACGTCTTCAGCCCCTGCGTCACCTACAACCACGACAACACCTTCCAGTGGTTCCGTCCGCGCGTGAAAAAGCTTGAGGACAATCCGGAGTACGATTCCACGGATTGGGGCGCGGCGATGGAGAAGTCTCTGTTATGGGGCGACGAGATCCCGATCGGAAAATTCTTTGAGCGAACAGACCTTCCCTCGCTGCACGAGTCAGAGCCGGTGTTGAAGAGCGGCCCGCTCGTTAAGCAAAACATCCGCGTGCCCGCTGACATCGCCAAGGCGTTTATCGACGAATTGATGTAGCGCTGGTGGTGCTATGGAGTACCGCCTCCCCTCCGTAGTTTTCGGACGCAGATTACTTGTGTTCAATGGCTTGCAACGCGGCATCTGAATTTAGTCGCGGGGCGTCCCGGCCTTTGATTCTTACTTTCTATATTCAGTCCGGCAATTCGGACATACTTTATATGCTGTGAGTATGTTATTGATTGGTAATGAGTTGGTAATTTTTAGGGGCCCGATAGGCGTTTTGGTTCGGTTTTTTAGTATTTTTCTTTTGCCATCGAGTTGGTCGGCCATCTTTTCGTGATCCGGCTTAGTCTAAATTGGAGAGGCCTCCCCCATGAGCCACCAGGAAGAGTTCAACGCAAGCACCGACGAGTTGACGAATGCTGTTCAGTCGGTCGTGGAAACCTTTCAGCCCTATCGAGCGGACCATCGGCCAGATCGCTCGGATCTGGAACGGTGGGTGATCTGGAACGATCAGACGTCCGAGCGGCTTGGAATCGTCGCTCTCGATCGACCGCAGGAGCACGCCTTGTCTCTATGGGAAAAGAAGGTGCTGCTGCGTTCACGGGTGATGGATCTGTTGCGCAACGCCGCTTAGGTGCCCTACTTGAGCAACGGACTTGAGATGATGAACAGTGTGGTCTATTTGTGCGAAAAAGATTGCGCTCATTCGTGTTGCCGACCCTTGGATGACTAAGGATCTGCTAAGTCCTTTGTATCTCTGAGATGCCAAATGAGTTGCTCCGGGCGCGAGTGCGTCCAGATTCCGGTTCGACGAACTCGCTGAGACACGTGCGAAAGATAGTCAGACTATGCGAAGATGCTGGGCCGAAAACATGCTATGGTCAGGGATTAACCAGCAATCCAGTCGGCAAACTGATCCTTATGGAGACCGCAATGCACGATATAAACGGTGCCTTGAATTTGCTAAAGGCAGGTCACAGCATCCAACGTCCCGGCTCGAATATGAAGGGCACTTCCTACTTCCTAAAGAACGAAAATGGGAAGGAATGGCTCTACGTTCGACAGACGCGGCTTAATTCGTCCGAGGTCATCGAGGAGCCTACGGCATTCGATTGGGACGACCTTACTGCGAGTTGGGAAGTGGTGGAGACGACATCCCACAAGTAGGAGATGCATCTTGGTCGCTCGATGCTATGGCCCTTTTTGGGCGCCGTACAAATGATATTCGCTGGGAGTACGGCGACATCTTGCAACTCTCAACGTCGGTTTGCAGACCTTCCCGAAGGTGATTCGGGCCGGGGTGCAGATTTCCTATTGCTTTCCCATAGAAGGCATATCAGAATTCCTATGGGTCGCCAATAGGAGACAACATGGGAGACAAGTCGGATGTTTGGCAGGGGACTCTAGCCCTGATGGTGCTGAAGACGATTGAGACGATGGGGCGGCTGCACGGGTATGGGATCGCGCGGCGCATTGAGCAGACCAGTGGCAATCTTTTGTCGTTGAACTACGGGGCCCTGTATCCGGCGCTGCTGAAGCTGGAACAGGAGGGGTCAATCTCTGCCCAATGGGGTGTTTCGGGCAACAATCGTCGGGCCAAGTATTACAGCCTGACAAGTGCGGGCCAGAGGCAGTTGGCGAAGGCGGCGGACAGCTGGGAACAGACGACGGCGATTCTGGCGCGGTTTCTTGCTTCGACGAAAGGGACGGCATGAGGCGCCTTCGCGCTCTGGTGGTGTGTGTGTTGTCGCGATTGGTGTGCTGTGCTCGCTAGCGGCGAGCCTAGGGGGCGGCTGCTGCTGTTCATCAAGGGGTTGACCTATGTCGGCGGTGTGTCCTGGTCGTCGAACGGCGAGCGTTCCTGTTCCCATACGTCCCATACGTAGGTTGGATTTTGGAGCAAGCGGACGCATCGGTTCCAGCGAAGGATAGCGTCGTCATTTCCCGGCGGGCTCACCTTTTCAGCATCTTCGAACGAGCGCAGAGCTTGCTCGAACAGCGGAAGGAGCATATGAGGTGACTGGCCGGCGTTGAACTGCGCTTTTGCGCGTCGTTCGTGCAGGATTCCAGCGTAGTAGAGCTGCTCGTACGGGTCATTGAGCTGCCGGAAGGTCTCTTCTGTTTCCCGGCAACGATCGGACGCACCGCCGGTGAACTGGTCCGTAAGGGCAAGACCGAGCAGACGCAACGCAAGTTGATGATGTGGTTCAATTGTCAAGATATCGCGGCAGATCGACTCTGCCTCTTCTGGTTCATTGAGGGAACGGTAAAGTTCGGCCTTCGCGATGGCCGCAGGGATTCCGGCTGTCGAGATGCGTTTGAGCGTATATTCCATGGCTCTTTCCTCCGCTTCTAGATTCTCTTCGCGCCGCGGATCTTGCGAACAAGCATAAGCAGCGGATCGTAGAACTCATCCACCACCCGCTCTTTCAGCGGAATGATGGCGTTGTCGGTGATATGGATGTCTTCGGGGCAGACCTCAGTGCAGCACTTCGTGATGTTACAGAGGCCGATGCCCAGTTCCTCTTTCAGCAGATGCGCACGGGAGACGCCATCGAGCGGATGCATTTCAAGCGAGGCAGTGCGTACAAAGAAACGCGGACCGCCAAATTGCTCCTGCTTGCCGTGGTCGCGCAGGACGTGGCAGACATCCTGGCAAAGGAAGCACTCAATGCACTTGCGAAACTCCTGTATGCGATCCACGTCCCGTTGGTACATCTTCCACTCGACACCGGGGCGCGGTTGGAACGGAGGAATTTTCTGATTTACTTTGAAGTTCCAGGAGACGTCGGTGACCAGGTCCTTGATCACCGGGAAGGCCTTCATGGGAAAGATGGTGATGGGTTCATCAAGAGGAAGAGAGTCCATGCGGGTCTTGCAGGTGAGCCGCGGTCGGCCATTCACCTCGGCCGAGCACGAACCGCATTTTCCGGCCTTGCAGTTCCAGCGCACGGCCAAATCGGGCGCCTGGTGCGCCTGGATCCAGTGCAGGGCGTCAAGCACCACCATCCCGGGAACAAGCGGTACACGATAGTCGACCGGCGCTCCACCTTCCTTGTCGCCTCGAAAGACCCTCAACGTCGCGTCTGCGAACGAGCCCTCAGCCATGGCCAGCCTCCGCTACTTAGCTCCACTATCTTCTGCCAACAGTTGCTTCAGTTCATCCGGCATCTCAAGGAGAGGGGTTTCGACGAGGGTCATCGCGCCAGCTTTCTTGACCACGACATTATGCTTCTTTCCCCAGGCATCGTCCAGACCGGGGTAGTCAATGCGGCTATGGGCACCACGGCTCTCACGACGCGCAAGCGCGCTGCGGGTCACCGCTTCAGTGACAGTCAACATGCTATGCAGGTCCCACGCAAGGTGCCATCCGGGGTTGAAGAGCCGCGAACCTTCAACGCGCACGCGAGCCGCACGCGCCTTCAGTTGATCGAGCTCCGACAGGGCGCGGTGGAGGTCTTCCTCATCCCGAAAGATACCGACAAGGCCCTGCATGGTGGCTTGCAAATCTTCGTGAATGGCATAGGGGCTTTCGCCGTCAGGCCGTTCGAACGGAGCGAGCAACTGCCGTACAGATCCTTCGATTTGCGAGTCGTCAACCGCGGGTGTGCCGCTTCCCTTGGCGTGCTCCGCAGCCGCGAGTCCCGCTCGCCGGCCAAACACGAGCAGATCAGAGAGTGAATTACCACCCAGCCGGTTTGCTCCGTGGAGACCTGCGGCCGCCTCTCCCGCCGCGAAGAGTCCCGAGACCGAGGACTGTGCCGTCTCTGCGTCCACACGAATGCCCCCCATCATGTAGTGACAGGTCGGGCCGACCTCCATCGGCCCCTTGGTGATATCCACATCTGCGAGTTCCAGAAACTGGTGATACATGCTCGGTAGTTTGCGTTTTACGTAATCAGCCGGCTTGTGAGAGATATCGAGGAATGCGCCTCCATGCGGGGTACCGCGGCCTTCACGCACTTCGGTGTAGATTGAGCGTGCAACCACGTCGCGGGTAGAAAGATCCAGCTTCTTAGGGTCGTAGCGCTGCATAAAGCGCTCGCCGTCTTTGTTGCGGAGGACGCCACCCTCACCCCGCACGGCTTCGGTCACCAGAATGCCTTGCACTCCTGGCGGCCACACCATGCCGGTGGGGTGAAACTGTACGAACTCCATGTCCATCAGATCGGCGCCGGCGTCGAAGGCGAGCGCCATACCGTCGCCGGTGTATTCCCAGGAGTTCGAAGTGATCTTCCAGGCTTTTCCGATACCGCCCGTACAAATGATGACAGACTTGGCCTTGAACACGACGAAGCGCCCCTGCTCGCGCCAGTAGCCGAAGGCGCCGGCGATACGATCGCCGTCTTTGAGCAGTCGAGTAATCGTGCATTCCATGTAAACGTCAATGCCCTGATGCACCCCGCGGTCCTGCAAGGTGCGGATCATCTCCAGTCCTGTGCGGTCACCCACGTGGCACAGCCGCTTAAAGGTGTGTCCACCAAAGGCCCGTTGCAGAATGTCGCCATTCTCGGTGCGATCAAACAGCGCACCCCATTGTTCCAACTCGCGGACGCGCTCCGGGGCTTCCTGCGCGTGGAGCTGCGCCATGCGCCAGTTGTTCAGGAATTTTCCCCCGCGCATTGTGTCGCGAAAATGCGCACGCCAATCGTCGGCCTGGTCCACGTTGGCCATTGCTGCGGCAATGCCGCCTTCGGCCATCACCGTGTGGGCTTTGCCGAGCAGGGACTTGCAGACGACACCTACACGCACGCCCTGGGCCAAGGCCTCAATTGCGGCGCGAAGGCCCGCACCACCAGCGCCGATGATGAGCACATCGTGTTCGTGGACTTCGTACCTGGGGTTCACAGAAGCCGAATGTCCTTCACAACACCAGCAGAGACCATGCGCACGTAGAGATCGGCCAGACCCACTGAAAAAAGACTCATCCATGCAAAGAGCATGTGGCGTTCATTCAAGCGGCTGAGCCATCCCCAGGCGGTGTGGCGCGGCGGCCCAAACCTGGTGCAAGAGAAGCAATCAAGCTTTCCTCCCGCAAGGTGGCGCAGGGAGTGGCAAGAGAACGTGTAGAGAGTGAGCAGCACGATGTTTGCCAGCAGGACGAGCGAGCCCACGCCGATTCCAAACCCATCCGCGAAAAAGAAAGCGCGAATCGCGTCCCACCAAAGGAAGGCGAGAAACACCATTGCAAGGTAAAGGAACCAGCGATGCAAGTTTTGCAGAATGAATGGAAAGCGACTTTCGCCGCGATACGTCCCCCGGCCTCCTTCGCTTACCGCGCAAGCCGGCGGATGCAGGAAGAACGCCCGGTAGTAGGCTTTTCGATAGTAGTAGCAGGTGGCGCGGAACCCGAGCGGGCCGGCCAGAATCAAAAGCGCCGGGGAAAAACGCCACCAGTGGTGGTTAGGATCAATCAGCGGAGAGTAAAACGGTGAGAGGTAAGGTCCCCAGGCATAGAACTTGCCCTCGAAGGCCCGTAACGTGGCATAGACTCCGAACACGCTCAGAATGAGAACGACGGGTAATAGTTCAACCCACCACGGGTCCCGGCGCAACGTGCTGCCGAAAGCGTTGACTCGATGATCCGCAGAAGCTGCCCCGCCATGAGTGCTCCTCACGCCGGTAATAAGACTAGTCACAAAACGTGTTTTTGCAAGTCGTAATTTTAGTGCTGTTGACCGGCTGGCGTGGGAATCGTCTGGAAAGCGCATTGGGTATTAGCCGGTCCCACCGGGTTCTGGCTCTCTTCTTAACAACTTTTGGTGGTGCATTTCGACCTGGTCGCAGACGTTTTAGTTGGCCGGGTAACCACTCTGCGACCTTCGTAGGGCCGAGCAGGTAAACACGAGGTACAATTAGCGGCATTCCTGGGTCAGCGAGGATATCGTGCTGATGATGCTCCAGAGAGTTGCACTCAAGAGTTTCGGCGGAATCGTTGCTGTGGCCCTGGCAGCATGCGTGTCTACGACGGGTCAAACCAAAGCAGGCCCGGTAGACCCTGGCGTGCGCGGTGGCCCCGCAGGTGCCGGCACGCCACTTAAAGGCCTCACCGCGGACGAAACTGCGTTCTTCGAGGATGGACTGGCGAGGTTCGCTGAAGTTGAGGCCGTGACCAAAGGCGCAAACAAGGGCCTTGGCCCCGCTTCAACTCAAATCAATGTTTCTCCTGCCACTCGCAGCCGAATGCAGGCGGATCGAGCCCGTCTCAAAATCCCCAGGTGAATGTTGCCACTTTGAATGGCGCGAAGAACACCGTGCCATGGTTCATCACACAAAATGGCCCTGTCAGAGAAGCGCGATTCAAGAAAAGCTCCAACGGAGTGAGCGACGGCGAGGTGCACGCTGTCTTTGTCATCACCGGGCGAACGGACGCCCCCGGCTGCAACATCGCCCAGCCCGACTTCCTGCCCGCTGGAGATCCGCTCACAGGCGAGCGCGGAAATCGGAACATTATCTTCCGAATCCCGACGCCTGTCTTTGGCGCGGGGCTCATAGAAGCGATTCCCGACTCGGCCATTCTTGCGAATATGGCGTCCGATGCAACTATGAAGTCGTCATTGGGCATCTCTGGACACGCCAACGCACACCTGAGCGGAAACGTGAACCGCAGCGCAAACGATGGGACCATCACCCGTTTCGGATGGAAGGCCCAGAACAAGTCGCTTCTCATGTTCGCCGGCGAAGCATACAACGTCGAGATGGGAATCTCGAACGAGCTCTTCCCGCAAGAGCGCGACGAGACACCTGGCTGTCTGTTCAACGCCACTCCCGAGGACACGCTCAACTTTACGACGGCCCCTCCGACTGCGGGCAATTCAAACACGGCGGTCGTGTCAGACATCGAAGCGTTTGCCAACTTTATGCGTATGCTGGCCCCACCCACACCCGCTCCGGCCACGGCGTCCAGCGAGAACGGACGCAGCACGTTCGCAAAGATAGGCTGTGCCCAATGCCATACACCCTCGTTTACCACGGGCAAAATGATTGCGAGCGGCTCCTCCACCAGCCCGAGTGCTGCGCTTTCCAATCAAACTGCGAATCTCTACTCCGACCTTCTCGTCCACCACATGGGCGAAGGACTCGCTGACGGCATCACCCAAGGCGGCGCCGGTCCCGACGAATTCCGGACAGCTCCCCTCTGGGGTGTCGGACAACGTGTCTTCTTCCTTCATGACGGACGTACCGCCAACCTTGTTGACGCCGTTAGAGATCACAAGAGCCGTGGCAGTGAGGCAAATAAGGTCATTGAGCATTTCAACAAACTGAGCACGCGGGAACAGCAGGAAATCATCGATTTCCTGCGGTCGCTCTAAGCCGGAACGTTGGGAAATGGTTGTAGCCATTGACTACAATGGGCCGTGGGTATGAACAGCTCTAGGGAATTTTGGGACGCTCCACAGAGTGAAGTGCCAGTGCGAGGGTTTTTGCACCGCTCGACCAATTTGGATGGGGATTGCCTCGTCCTGACGCACGGCGCCGGAGCAAACTGCGACTCTCCGCTTATGGTCGCGCTGGCGGGAGCATTCTGCGACTCCGGATTGACCGTCCTCCGCTGCGATCTCCCCTTCCGCCAGTTGCGATCGCACGGGCCACCACAACGCGGCAGTTCTGAGCGGGACCAACATGGACTGCGAGCAGCAATTGCTTCCATGCGACGACAAATTTCGGGCCGCGTATTTCTGGGTGGCCATTCTTACGGAGGGAGGCAGGCGTCGATATTGGCTGCGTCTGAACCCGGTCTCGTCGATCAGCTCTTGCTGCTTTCCTACCCGCTCCACCCACCGCAACGACCAGGCGAGTTACGGACTGGGCACTTCCCGGACGTCCGGACCCCTGCGATGTTTGTTCACGGCACGCGGGACGGGTTCGGCTCTATCGACGAAATGGTAGCAGCGTTGAAGCTCATCCCGGCACGGACTGAACTGGTTCCGGTCACTGCGGCGGGTCACGAACTAATGACGAAGCGGAATCGTGATGATGTGTTGCGGACAGTGATTGAGGCGTTCCGGTTATTCACATACGGCGTGGCTGCCTGACTGGTTATTCTGGCCGGCTTTGTGTCGGCCGCCGGGCTCAGACAAGCGCATTCTCCAATTATTTTTGGTGATCAGTCAGCAAAATGTGAATCTTGCGGTGCGTTCCTCTCTAATAGAGAGGCCTATGTCAGACCCAAATATCGTTTGCGGCCGTTCTCTCGGAGGGGTGTCCGTCACCGGTGTTAACAAGCCCACGAGGTTCGATGAGCATGAGCTTTACTTCCACAGCGGCATACGGCTTATGCTCGACAGCTTTTGGAACCACATACATTTCGCCGGGACCAAGGTGGACAGCTCCGTCACGGAAGTCGATCCGGAGCTGGCCTTCGAGGACAAGGAACGCTTCATCAGTATGGGCGTGAGCGTGCCACACAAAATCACCCTGAATCTTAACGAGCTTGAATTGGTAGTCGTTCATTTCGGCGATGACCCTGGGGGACCACTGGCCCTCGATGAGGGAGAGCTTCTTCTGAAAATTGATTGGTGTGTGCGTCATGGATGTTTATCCCTCTTCTTGGATTAGACTCGATAGCCAAGGGCGAATATGAAACAAAATTTCGAACAAACATCCAATTGCCGAAAAATATTCGGCCGTTTCTCATGTCGTAGTGCGGCGGCCTTCGAAGAGTCGCGGTCCTTCAACGCATCGACAGTGTGATGATGAGCATCGCTCAAGACTTCTCTATGCTCTAACCCTGGCCGGCGGCTTTGTTAGGACGCGAGGTAAGCCTGTGCTCATCATTGCCATTAATATACTGAGTCGCCATATCAATCTGGTGCAATGGTTCTCGCCCCTCTATCCAGAACATTTAGGCTTCAGCAAGCGAGGAGAGACGGGGACCAAGCAGCTATCCTAATGGAGTGGCAAAGGAAAGAGGGCCGGCTCACCGGCCTCGTCTTCCCTTCTCCTGTGACCGGTGGTTGCTATCACGCGGGGATGATCCAGAAGCTGCACCTAAAGCCTGCCGGTGAACGTATCGGCATCCAGGGCTTTGGGTGGCACGCTTTCAGACATTCCTACCGTGGTCTCCTGGACGAAGCGGGAGCGAACGCAGGTATGCAAAAGAGTCTCATGCGTCATGCCAACATCTCCACCACCATGAATGTTTATGGACGGGCAGCGATGAAGGCGAAGCAAGAAACAAATAGCAAAGTGGTCCAGAATGATCTTGCCGAAGAAGGAGCTCTGCGCTTGGTGTGGGGTTCTGTGGGGTTGGGTTTTGGGAGGGGGTTTGTAAGTTGTTGATTTTATGGCTCCTGAGGTAGGACTCGAACCTACAACCCTTCGGTTAACAGCCGAATGCTCTGCCATTGAGCTACTCAGGAGTGTTTTGGAACGCGAGATACTTCCGCGCTGCGCTTCTATTACTTATAACAAATACAGATAGGAGGGTCAAAAGTGAAGCAAGGCCCGACTTACCTGGGATCAGCGAGGTGGAGTTGCCAGCCTCGCAATCTTTATAGCGATCTGAGCCTCGCTCAGGCCACTTCGGGACGATCGAGGAGGTACCGTTGATGGCGGCGGCGATAGGTCTGTTAGCTCAGCAACCAGTTTCAACGATCTGACTGCAGGTGGAGCCCACGCAGCCCGCAGCGTGAGATCTCACCCGCTGCCCAGATCTTTCTAAGGATAGAGAAGGACGGCGATGTTATATGCGGTGAAAGGGGTTCTCCGCGGAGAAGGACAGGCCCCAACTATGGCCTGATGGTATTTGCCGGAGGTCAGACGGCTCTTGAGTTGGGTGGGGATCTCGTTCAGGCTGGCTGCTGTATAGCGCATGACGAACCATGGCTGACGCGGGCCCGCGTATCCAGTGCTCATCATGCAGGTTTGGCGGGCATCATCGGTGGTCGCAGCGACTCGCATTCCGGACTGTGCGATGACACTCGCAACGGTGTGCTCCTGCTGGTTGAGCGTAAGAGTTTGGACGGTGCTGGCGAAGTCTTCGACGGCAAAGAGCTGGTTGTCGCGAAAGACGATGGCGATTCCAATGCTATCTACATTTGGATCCAGTAAGTTTGCGCGATGTCCGGCGGAGTGCATCCAGAGATCATGGACAATGACGGAGGTTGGGGCTTCGCCTACATTCTCCGAGATGAAGCTAAAGTGCGCGCCAGCATTGGCTCCGCGCGTTGCGAGTTCGGGTTCGCCATCGAATTGGTGGGAGATGGCGGCGTGGTTGGCCATCTCGCGGGCGTGGAACGCCGAGGCTTCGGTGAGGACGCGATCCAGGCGAAGTGGGGAAAGTCCTTGACTGGCGCGGGCCTCGTTGGCGGCGGCGAAGAGGTATTGCTCGGCGACTGTGAGGGCGTTTTCGGGCCCAAAAGTGCGCTGCGCGCTGAGATCCGGGGCAATGGACAGAACGACGAAGGCGAAGATGGCGAGCGATTTCGATAATGAAATCATGGGTTTCTGGCCGAGAGTGGGGGAGGGCCGCATGGAAGGATTTTAGGTTTGGGGTGCATCGGAGGTAATACAACTTTCGAGGCACCGTGTGGTTTCCCTGTCTTTGTTATCGACTGATGCGAGAAATGGGCCATAGGTTTCTTGGCTCTTTGGAAGAAAATTCTTTTAGAGGGAAATGTTGGTTTTCGCGGGGGGTTTTGTGATTTCCAGGTGTTTTGGTGGTGGTAAATGTGTGGTGAGTTTGTGGTGGATTGCGCGGTAATTGTGGTGTTTTGTATGGCCTATTCTGGTCGCTAGAAACATGCCAACTTTTTCGACTTTATTTCCGTGATTCCCGTTTTGGTAATCAGGCTTCAAGTTCGGGGAGGCGGTCGCGGTGGCGGAGCATGAGTGCGAGGAGTTTGCGGGCCTCCCAGTAGCGTGGGACGTAGCGTTTCGGTTCGGAGACGGAGCGGAAGAGCCAGCCGAGGTAAAACTTGTCGGCCCAGACGGGGATGTAGACCTGGTCTCCACTGAGGAAGGCGATGGCGGCGCCGATGCAGTGGATCGCGGGGCTGCGGGCGACGTGGCGCTTGAGGTAGAGGCCGAGGCGCTCCTGAGTACCGCCTCCGATAGTCATGATTACGTGTTGAGGACGCAGGCGGTCGAGGCGCTCGAGTAACCCAGGGTCGGAGATTGGACCAGCTACCGTACATGGGGGCGATGTAGATGTTGTCTTCGGGGACGGTGATTCCCTGCCCTTGCAGCCAGTCAATGTTGCGTTCTGCACTGATGGGGCTGGCCATGATCCAAAGGGTGTTACCGGACCGGCGGACGTCTGGATCCAGGAGCAGGGCGCGCAGGTATTCGAGGCCGGAGAGGCGCTTGATGGACTTCGATTGCAGACCGTTCCAGATGAGAACCATGAAGGCCGAGTCGGTAATGGCCAGGTCCGCGTTGAGGAGGGCTTCGCGGTATCCAGGGTTGCGGTTGAGGTCTTTGAGAGCTGGGGCGGCAGGGATGACAAGAAGGCCGCCGTTGCGCATGAGAGCGACGGCGGCCCTGGCGGAGCCGTCGAAGAAGTCGATACCGAGGATGCGGTGGAAGTTAGTGGCCCGTGCCGGTTCGCTGCCTGTGTGCGGCCGTGTTTCTGCGACTACGAGATCGATGCTCTCAGGAGCTAAGGCAGTTTCACCGATGATGGAAGTTGTGGCACTTTGAATAAAATGCGGGACATTCCCCATTCGACTACCCTCAGAGTCAGAATGACAACATTTCTTACTTGCACTAGCTGTTGATAGATCTATTTTGCTGCTCCCACGAGCACCTTGCCCGCGAGCATCTCGTGTTCGATCCATGCGTACGTTCTGGCGAGACCTTCGCGGAGCTTGATAGAGGGCTCCCAGTTGAGCTTTTCGAGGGCCTTCGTATTGTCGCTGTTGCGGCCATTGACGCCTTTGGGAGCGTCGAGCTTGTAGTTGCGCTTTAGTCTGACGCCGGCGATCTGTTCAGCAATGTCGACGAGCTGGTTAATGGTTACGAGTTCGTCGGATCCGAGGTTGAGGGGCTCGTGGATCTCGCTCTCGGCAATCATCTGGGTGCCCTTGGTGCAGTCGTCGATGTACATGAAGGAGCGGGTCTGCTTGCCGTCGCCCCAGATCTCGATCTGACTGGAGCCGGAGTGTTTGGCTTCGATGACCTTGCGGCAGATGGCGGCGGGGGCCTTTTCGCGGCCTCCTGTCCAGGTGCCCAGAGGGCCGTAGACGTTGTGGTAGCGGGCGACGCGACACTGGAGGCCGAAGTCCTCTTCAAAGTGGCGGCACATGCGCTCGGAGAAAAGTTTTTCCCAGCCATAGCCGTCTTCGGGGAGGGCCGGGTAGGCGTCCTCTTCCTTGAGGGCGACAACATTTGGGTTGGTCTGCTTCTCGGCGTTGTAGACGCAGGCGGAAGAGGAGTAGAAGAAGCGCTCGACACCTTTGTCGCGGGCGGCCAAGAGCATGTGCGTGTTGGTAAGGACGCTCAACATGCAGAGGGCCTTATTGTTTTCGATAAAGCCCATGCCGCCCATATCGGCGGCGAGTTGGAAGATGACGTCGGCGCCCCCGGCCGTTATGAGGCAGTTGTCTTTGTCCTTGAGATCAAGGGAGAGGCTCTCGACGTCTTTAGAGGTCTGATACCATTCGTCGAGGGGTTTGATGTCGACTGCGCGGATGACATCGACGCCATTGTCGAGCAGGCTCTGCACGAGGTGGCCGCCTATGAAGCCACCGGCTCCGCAGACTACTGCCTTCTTTCCATTGAGCTTCATTCGGGGGGAGGGCTCCTTCTAAGTGCTGACAGTTTGAAGCCATTGAGCTAATTTGGGTTATCCGTCGTGTCGGAATGCCATTGCTCAACGGCCATCCTCAGTATAGCCGGGGGAGGGGCGGTTTTCCGAGTGACACTTTTGGGGGAGGATACCGATTAGTCAGGGGCCCTGAATTCCAGCGATCTGGATGAGGTGCCTAATTCCTTTGATTCCGGGGGGCGTAACTCCCTCAATTTTTGTTTTGATCCACTCGCAATTGCGCTAGTTATCCGATCCGACGCGACTAGCTAGCCTCAGAGGAGATATTTCTGGTTTTCCCGGAGGCACTGAGCGATGCAGAAGAAGATATTTGGCGCTATTCGATCGGCAGTCGTTTTCACACTGGGGGCAGCACTGAAGGCGCCGATCGGAAAGCTCACCAACGAAGCGTGCGGTGGTGGCGGCCTTTGGTTGGCCACCATCAATCGTTGATGGGGCCGGGAAGCCGCCAGCTGTAACTCAGGATCCATGCGAAGTCATTTGGGCGGGACATGGGAGAGTCCCTCCCAATGTTTTTGGAAGCCACCCCCTGTGCAAGGCCTCCGAGAGACTAGGTGTGGAGTTGTTTTGCAATGCGTTCGATGGCGTGGTGGGCGGAGAGGACGGCGCCCTCCTGCCATCCGACCAGGTGAGAGAGGTAGTCGCCGGCGAAGTAGGTCTTCCCTTCTGGTTTTTCTAGCTGTTCGTAGGCGGGTTGGCTGCTGGGGATGAGGTTATTTGCGAAGCAGCCGAGGGAGTACGGAATTCTTGCCCAGTTGACGTAGATGGGCTTGGCCAGCAGGTGGGAGCGGCCGGGGTGGAGGAGTTCGACGGCTTTGCGCGAGGCGTCGAGCTTGGCCTCGACGGTGGGGAGCGCGCCGAAGGGCGATGGTTCGCCGTTGCCGCCCGTGCTGTTGAACTGGAGTTCGGAGCCGAAGCCAGCGACGAGGACGCCGGTGGGCGAGAACAGGTTGGCGGTGGGGTACCAGACGAGGTCGACGGTGTCGTGGAGGAAGGAGATGCCGCCGTAGATGTTGTTCTCTTTCTCCCAGAACCGCGGCGACTGCCAGCCGACTTTGTAGAGGGCGAGCATGGGCATGCCGGTGAAGGCCTTCCTGGCTTCGGGGGAGAAGTTGTTTTTTGTGGTGGCCAGGATGGAGATGGGCATGGTGCAGATGCAGAAGTCTGCGGTGATGGTTTGGGGCGCGCCAGCCTTGGTGTAGGCGACGGTAACGCTGTGGTCGGAGGTGGTGATCTCGGAGACGGGACAGTTGTAGTGGATGAGATCGCCGAGAGATTTTGCGAAGCCGTAGGCGATGCGGTCCATGCCGCCGATGGGCTGGAACATGGTGGCTTGCCAGTCGATCTGCTCTTCGTAGAACTCGCCGGTGGACATGTCTGCGGCAAGGAGCTCGGAGAACTTTAGCGGCTTGTGGATGACGAACTGGCTTGGCCCAGCGCCGGGAGGGACTGTGAAGCCGGCACGCATGCTTCCGGTGTAGCGATCGTTGGGGCCGAGATCGCCGAAGTTCTCAAGGAACTCGAGGAGGCGTTGGGAGTCCTCTTTGGAGAGTTCGTCATCGAGGGTGTGTTTGTTGATGGCCTTGGCGAGGAGTTCGGCGAGGTATCCGCGGGTGTCGTGGACGACCTGACGCTGCTGGACGGGTTCGCCCTTATTGAGCTTGGGAGACTGCATGAGAGCGGAGCGGGAGGTGTTGACTTCTACTTCCAGGGGCACGCCCAGGTCGTGGCAATAGTTGAGGAGATGGGTGTGGATGGAAGGGATGCGGGCGGGACCGGGGTTGAGATAGTCGCCGTTCTTCCACTCGCAGACTTGTGTGGTGCCGTCGGTAAACTCGACTTTGGTTCCGTCGCGGACGAACCAGCAGCGGCCTCCGGGGCGGTTTCGCGCTTCGAGGATGGTGCAGTCGAAGCCTGCTTTGCGCAGTTCGTAGGCAGAGACCATGCCGGCGATACCTCCGCCGAGAATGACTACCTTCTTGCCTTTGCCGAAGTCGGCGGGGAGTTGAGGGAGCGTGGACTGGCCAGCGGCGGGCATGAGGCCGAGGGCCTGCATGCTGGCGAATGCGGCGGAATATCCACCGAGCTGGGCCATGCGGTGAATAAATGCACGTCGGGTCAAGCTCATGGCAATGGCTCCGATCGATTCCAGGTTGTGGGGACTATCTTTAGTCTGCGGTGAAGATGGAGTCTTGGCAAGAAGAAATTGACCGTGTGGCTTGCTTGCCGAATAGCGGTCAGTTCGCTTTGGACGCGCTGGCCGGCTGCGCCTCAGAGGACGGGAGTGCCTCGTCCGGTTTGTGGAGGAGGTCGATGACGGATTGGTAAAGGCGGTTGCGGGTTTCGAAGCGGTCGCCGGCGCGGATGACGTAGCGGACGACGATGTCGACGCCTGATGCGGCCGGGCGCAAGTCGACTGAAGGCGTGGCTTTGAATTGACTGAGGCCGTATTGATGGGTGCTGCTCTGCCATTCGCGCTCGGCGAGGCTGGCGTCCTTTTCGGTTTCCTTGACCACGGCGTCGTGAATGGCTTCGATCGTCTTGTTGGCGTCGACACCGGGCGGAATGTTGACGGTAATCTCGTCCCACATCCACTGGCCGCTGGTGGAGAAGTTGAAGTACTGGCCGGTGATGGCGAAGTTATTGATGAAGGTGACGCGGCGGCCGGTGGGATGGCCCTTGTCGGTCCAGTTGCCGGTTTCGAGGAGCGCGGTGCGGAAGAGGCCGATCTCAACGACCTCGCCGCCGACGCCGTTGATCTCGACCCAGTCGCCGACGCGGATGCCGTTTTTGCCCATGAGGATGAACCAGCCGAAGAAGGCGAGGATGAAGTCCTGGAAGACGACGGTGAGGCCTGCGGCCCCGAGACCGAGGATGGTGGGGACCTGGTTGGATGCGCCGAAGATGACGAGCAGGACGAGGCCAAAGGTGATGAGCTGGATGGCGAGGGTGGTGATGGTGCGGAGGGTGTGGAGGCGGCGGTGGTCGGTGGTCAAGCGCTCAAGCAGAACGCGGGCCGCCGTGGCGAGCAGGACGCCGCAGAGGACGAGGAAGGCGATCCACGCGAGCGACTGAAGCGCGAGGTGGGTGACGATGCTGTGCTGGAGTTGCACCTGCGCGAGCCATTTGGCGTAGACGGCGGAGAGCTGCTGTCTGGGTCTCGAGCTGGTCCTCGACGATGTTGTGCATCTGTGCGAGGGCGTGGGCCTGGGCCATGAGGGCGACTTTGGTTTTGACGGTTTCGGAGGGAGGGGCCGCAGTGCTGGTTTGGCCTGGTGTGGCGATTGATGCGGCCGCGGCAGTGGCTTGGGTTTCGAACTCGGCGTGTTTGGCGGTGAGCGCGACGACGTCGGCGTCGGTGTCGGACTTGGCCTGTTTGAGGAGGGCGATGCGGCTGCGTTGATCGAACCAGGAGGAGATGCGGCCGGCGAGGGTGCCGTGGCGCGTGCTGGAGAGGATGGCGATCTGGCCGCCGCTGGCCTGGGAGTCGTACTTCTTCATGGCGGCCTGGCGGGCGGTGAGCTCCTGCTGGATCTGGGCGCGCTTGTCGCCGCTGACGCGGGCGAGCTGCTCGTTGGCGTCACCGAGCTCGTCGTTGTCGAGCTGAAGCTGGGCCTTGGCGACGTCGAGGTCGTCGGAGTCGGCGATGGAGCCGTTGGGTCGCTTCAGGGAGGCGGTGAGGGTGTCGACGTGGGCCTGGTCTTCTTTGACGAGGGCCTGGAGCTGCGCGACCTTTTGCTGGATGGCGAGGGCGTCGCCGGTGAGAGTGCGGGTCTGGAAGGCGGCCTGGCGGAGAGCGAAGGCAAAGGCCTGGTCAACTTCGTGGTCGGCGAGACGCTCGGCTTCGCGGGCGAGGGACTGCTCTTCGGCGGAGACGGCGAGTGGAGCGAGGGACTCGATGGTTTGCCAGGGGCGCTGGTCGACGAGGGTGTTCTGGGTCGCTCCGCCTTTGCCTCTGAGAAAGGGCAGGTGGGTCATGGACCCTCGGGTCAGCCAGGCGCCGACGAGGCATAGGACTAGGAGAGCCGATGGAATTGCAATTGTGAGACGGCGAAAAAACTTCATGGTTCAACCCTACATGGTTGGATGCGTGGTCTCAATGCCCCGAAAGGTTGTATGGATGTAGGATCTAGGCGTGGACAGAGCGGTGGACACAATTGGCAGAACGATGAAGCGGCAGCCTTTGGCTGCCGTTGGAGTGACCTTGCTCATAGTGTTTACGGTGTGCGCGGTGTTTGCGCCGTGGCTGGCTCCGCAGGACCCGGCGCAGTCTGGACCTGGCGGGACGGCTGATGGGGCCTTCGTGGGCCCATTGGTTCGGGACCGATGAGCTGGGGCGTGACATACTTTCGCGGACGTTGTTTGGGGCAAGGATTTCGCTGATTGTTGCGGTGAGTGTGGTGGGGCTTTCGCTGGCTGTGGGATTGATCGCTGGTGGATTGGCCGGGTTCTATGGCGGGTGGACCGATACCGTTGTGAATGTTTATGTGACGAACGCGTTTATGGCGCTGCCGGGGATTCTGCTGGCGATTGCGTTTGTGGCGTTCATGGGGCCGGGGCTGGGGAACGTGATTCTGGCTCTGGCGATCTCGGGGTGGGTGGGGTATGCGCGGCTGGTGCGGGCGCAGGTGATGGCTGTAAAGGAGAAGGAGTTTGTGGAGGCGGCGCGGGCCCTTGGGGCTGGCGACCTTCGGGTGATGGGGCGGCATATTCTGCCGAATATTCTGCAGCCAATGATTGTGCAAGCGGCGATTGGGATGGCTGGGGCGGTGCTGGCGGAGGCTACGCTGAGTTTTCTGGGGCTGGGAGTTCCGCCTCCGACGGCTAGCTGGGGGTCGATGCTGAATGATGCGCGGTCGCACCTGTTTGACTCGCCACATCTGGTGTTCTTTCCGGCGATGGCGGTGATGCTTTGCGTGTTGTCTTTTAATTTTATTGGGGACGCGTTGAGGGACTGGATGGATCCGCGGACGCGGATGAGTGCGGGTTTGTAGGCCGCTGGTCGAGCTTAGCGAGGAAGTCGTTCATCTCTCGAACGACATCTGCTTCGTTTGAATTGAAGACATAGTGATCAGCGTTTGGTAAGCGAACTACATGGGCGGAGGGCACTCCGGCTGCAAAGGCGTCTGCCTGTGCCGTACAGCGAGCACGATCGTCGGCTATCATCGCAGCTTTGGCGTCGGGGTTGGCTACGGAAGCTCGGTCGAAGTTGTGAGGACACGCAGCGATAGCGAGTATGGGAACGTTGAATCTTTGTGTATTTTTGTTGGCCGAATTTGATTGCTAAACCAATTGGCGGGGGTGGCGGCGGGTATGGAGGCTTTTCCATCGCGAGCTCCTTCTGCAGTTCCTGCAGATCTTTCAGATATTGAGCGACACTGGCCACCATGTCATCGACAAGCTGGGGCTCTAACACTGCTCCCGCCTCGATTGCATTGATCTGCTTCCGGACGTCCAGCATGTCGAAGGTGCCGACTCGTTATTGGCATGGTTGTAGAAAGCGTAGGGGAAAGCGGCATCAAGATAGATCAAGGCGGCTACTTTTTCAGGATGACGGCTGCCGATGGAGCTTAGCTCTTCGCCTGCAATCGAGTGTCCGACCAAGATCGGGCGATCCAGTTTAAGTGTGTCGATGACGGCGAGCACATCGTCACCGAGACGGTCGGCGGTGTAGTTGCTGACAACCGGGGCGGGCTTGCTGGAGTTTCCGAAGCCTCGACGTGTTATGCCGTAGACGTGATAGTTCGTGGCAAATTTTGGAGCTAACCTGTCGAAGACGTGCGCCGTGTTTCCGAGGCCTGACAGAAAGACCATCGGCCTGCCGGTGCCGCCCCAATCGAGCACCTCGAGCTTGACGTCTTTGTCCACGGAGACAAACTGCACGGTGTGGGGAGAGGAGTCGGGCTGATTCTGTGCGTGCAGTACGCCTGCAGACAACGTGACAAGAGCAATAAGCCCCAGCGTTAAGTTCTTCACGTGTGACCTCCTTACCTCTACTGTTGTTTTGCAATGGAAGCTGTTGCGAGCGTCCCGCCAAGGCCCATCGTTTCGATTGCAGAAGAAGGGACGATAACCATCGCTCCCTTTTCGCGGATCGCCTCATACAGCATGTTCATACCGCGCAGATGCAGAGCGCCTGGATTGTCGTTATAAACTCGCGACGCCTGCGCGAATTGCTCGGAGACCTGTACCTCCGCTTCACCAAGAATGACGCGCGCCTGGCGTTCGCGCTCGGCCTGCGCCTGCTGGGACATTGCATTTTCGAGCGCCTGCGGAATGCGCACATCGCGAATCTCGACTGACTGAACCGTTATGCCCCACGGTGTGGTTTTTTCGTCCAGAATCTTCTGCAATTCATTGCCGAGGGTCTCGCGCTCAGTAATCATCTGCGCAAGCTGGTGGCGGCCGATGGACTCGCGAAGCGCCGTCTGAGAACTCAGCGTGATGGCCTGAATAAAATCTTCAACTTCAAGGATGGATTTCTCCGCGCTCCACACAAGCCAGAAGATAATCGCGTCGACATTAACGGGAACCGTGTCGCGAGTCAGAGTCGACTCGGCGCTGACCGTCGTGACGCGCACCCGTTGGTCGACGTAGCGGCTCAGCGTTTCGATGATCGGAACGATCAGGAAGAAACCAGGCACCGCGCAAGCCGCGATATCTGCCGAAGCGCAGCAGCGCGACCTTTTGCCATTGATCGACCACCTTGATCGCGAAGAGGGCGTAGACCCCGATAAGCGTGCCTGCAACAGCGAACAGCGAATGGTTTGTGAGGTTCGCCGCCCCGACCCCGACAAGAAGAATAAATAGAAATACGCTAAGAGCGACACTGTTGAATTGCTTACGCTGAAACATGGTTATCTCCTCTTCGGTTCACTTTGGGGCGAGAGCTCATGCAATGCCTTAGCCAGTTGCTCGACGGTGAAGCCCGCAGAGCCCGCCCGGGAGACGAACTCTCCAACCAATTGCCCGAGTTGCCGCTCCCTCTCGCCCTTCGAATACTCGATCTTCCTGTCCGCGACGAATGTGCCTGAACCTTGCTGGGTATCAAGCGTGCCGCGAATCTCCATCTCTCGATAGGCGCGCAACACCGTGTTTGGATTGATGACGAGATCGACGGCCACCTGGCGCACAGTTGGAAGCTGATCTCCGGCTGCCAACACCCCTGCGGCAACGGCGGCTTGTACCTGGTCGATGAGTTGGCGATATACGGGAACGCCGCTGTGGGAGTCCAGACGAAAGGCGAAGGAAGCGACCTCGATTTTGCCGTTCCGTTTCACGAATACAATAATGTACTAGTCTACTAGTACATTGCAAGCGAAAAATGGAGTGTTCTTCAAATATTTTTCGGACCTTGCTTTCTGGCAGGCGTCCCATTGCTCGTCCGCACTCCTGGAGCGTGGCGGGGGGTTATCAGATATGCTTGGCGTTGGACGTGAAAGGCAATTTATATGCGTAAGAGTATCGTTTCGCCTTCGGCCGTAGCAGCAACTCCGATCAGTGACCTATGGCGTGATTTGGAGCGGATCGCGCGGGTGGAGATCAGCTCCGAGGCCCCGCAGTTCCCGATTGAACATGCGCTGGGCAAGAAGGTGACGACCGGTTGGCGGGCGGCAGGGACTGGAGCCGCAGTTGATCCGGCTGCATTTTGATGAGCCATGAATATCAAGCGGCTTCAGCTGCATTTTGTGGACAAGGCGGCAGAGCGGTCGCAGGAGTTTGCGGTGTATGCGGGTTCGGGCGCGGAGTTGAAAGAGGTGGTGCGGCAGCAGTGGTCGTTTTCGCCGCATGGTTCGACCGAGGAGATCGAGGACTATACGGTGAATCTGAGCGGGATTACGACGCTTGAGGTGCGGATCGATCCGGACCGGAGCCATGATCCGAAGCAAAGCCAGAACTATGCTTCGCTGCAGAGTTTGAAGCTGGCGTAAACGCTATGTTGATTGGGGTGATTTCGGACACGCATGGGTTGCTGCGGCCGGAGGCCCTGGCAGCTCTGCGCGGCGTGGAGCATATTCTGCATGCCGGGGACGTGGGGGACATTGCGATTCTTGATGCGTTGCGGGAGATCGCTCCTGTGACTGCGATTCGGGGGAACGTGGATGTCTCGGGGGCTTGTGCGGAGCTGCCTGCGACCGATGTGGTGGAGTTGGGCGACAAGCTGTTTTATCTGGTGCACTCGGTGCGCGATCTGGATATCAATCCTGTAGTGGCTGGGATGGCGATGGTGGTGAGTGGGCACTCGCACAAGGCCTCAGTGGAGGTGCGAGACGGGGTGGTGTTTTTTAATCCGGGGAGTGCGGGGCCTCGGCGGTTTTCGCTGCCGGTGACAGTGGGGTTTGTGACCGTGGAGGATGGGGTGGAGGCTAGTGTGATGGAGTTGGTGGTGGAGTGAGAAGGCCCGGGGGCCGAGCCCTTGAGGTGCCTAGAAGCAAAGACGACGGCGAGGGCAACGCGGTAGAGAAGCAGATTTCTCCACTGCGCCGCTCACGATAAAACTGTGAGCGGCTTCGGTCGAAATGACGGGGTTCTTGGGACGGTACGCAGAACTTGGAAAAGCATGAACTACGGCAACGAAAGCTGCCGGCTAGTTGTCGAAGCGGACGGTGTTGAGGATGGATTGCATGCGTTTGCGGACGTCTTCGAGTTCGCGGTCGCTGATGTCCCGGACGCCGCTGACGTCGCCGCCGCAGAAGTTGTTGATGACGGCGTCGAAGCGGTAACAGGTATCTTTGCGGGGGGTGGTGTAGATCTCGTCGCGGGATTCGGTGCAGATGCCGCCGTGCTCGTCGTAGCCGTGAGTGAAGGTGACCCCCGCGACGTCGGTTGTAGTGACCGTGTGGGGAGCACGGGCGGAGGCTTGTGCAGCGCACTGGTTCGCCGTGACGTTAGGGGCGACGCTGAAGTAGAAGAGCGCCCCGCTGAAGGTGGAGTACGGGTGCGGGTTGAAGCTGATGGTCGCGACGGCGCGCATCTGGGCGTTGTGAGCTGCGTTGCGGGCGTCGAGGTTGAAGGTGCTGACGTCGCCGTCTCTGCGATTGAGGTTCCAGGCCGGAGGGACGGTGAAGGAAACGCCGTAGCGGCCATCATGGAAGGGACGAGCGGGTGGGGTGGTCGGCTCAGGGGGGCCGGATTTGCCTTGAAGCAGGGGTGGGACGGGTTCGGGTTTGCCGGGAATGGGTCGGGCCTGAGCGTGGGCGTGGACTGGCGCGATGCTGGAAAGAATTGCCAGCAGAGCGATGGTGGTGCAGGGGAGGATTGCGGCGAGTCTCATACTTCCCTTCTCAGTTAATGCTACTGGCCGCGCATGCGCGGATTGGCTACAGTGTAGGCGATGTCGGTGAGGAGATTCACTCCCACATAAGTTAGCCCGACGGCCAGGATGCAGCCTTGCACTAAGGCATAGTCGCGGTTGGAGATAGCGGACAACGTAAGACGACCGATGCCGGGCCAGCTGAAGATTGTTTCGGTTACGATGGCCCCTGCAAGCAGGCTGCCAAATTGTAGCCCGATGACGGTGAGGACAGGAATGAGGGCGTTGCGCAGGGCGTGGCGGTAGACGACGGCGTCTTCGGTGAGGCCTTTGGCGCGGGCCGTACGAATGTAGTCCTGGTTGAGCTCTTCGAGCATGGCGGTGCGGACCATGCGGGTGAGGATGGCGGCGAGGCCGAGGCCCAAGGTGATCGCGGGGAGGACGAGGTGAAGCAGAAAGCTGGTGGGGCTGCCGGTGCCTGCTCCGGAGACGGGCAGCCAGCCGAGTTGGATCGAGAAGATGAGGATGAGGATGGGGCCGAGGGCGAAGTTGGGGAAGGAGAGGCCGACGAGGGAGACGACGCCGAGGGTGCGGTCCTGCCAGCGGTTGCGATGGAGCGCGAGCCAGACGCCAGCGGGGACGGAGAGTGTGACGCCGATAAGGAGAGCGGCGAGCGTGAGGGCGAGGGTGTAGGGGTAGCGTTGGAGGACGAGATGGGTGACGGAGTCGTGGAGGCGGAGAGACTGGCCGAGATCGGCGTGCAGGAGGCCGTGCCAGTAGTGGGCGTATTGCTGGCTGAGGGGGGCGTCGAAGCCATAGGCGTGGCGAAGGGCGGAGATGTCGGAGGCGGTGGCGCCCTCGCCGAGCATCTGGACGATGGGATCGCCTGGGACGAGGTGGATTAGAAGGAAGACTACGGAGACGACGACCCAGAGGACCGGGAGGGTACGAGGATCCGGCGAAGAGGCTTCCAGAGGGCGTTGGTTCGGCTCATTGAGTCGCTTCCGTGTTGTCGACTTCGTCGGCGGGTTCCTGTTGCGGGGCCGCGATGTCTTCGACGATGACGCGACTGATGCGATGGCCGGTCATCTCGACGACCCGGTAGCGGCGGCCTTCGTATGCCAGGGTTTCGCCAACAGTGGGGATGTGACCGAATTGCGCGAGGAGGAAGCCGGCGAGGGTCTCTACGCCTGGCTCGCGCGGGAATGTCCAGCGAAGTTGATTGCCGAGGTCGCGGAGGGTGGTGCTGCCGTCGAGCGACATGGCCCCCGTGGTGCTGAGGAGCGGGGACTTGCTGACGTCGAACTCGTCTTCGAGCTCGCCGACGATCTGCTCAAGGACGTCTTCGGCGGTGACGAGGCCGACGGTTGATCCGAACTCGTCGACGACGATGGCTATCTGGCGGCGGCGCTCCTGAAACTCCTGGAGAAGCTCGATGGCGAGTTTGGTCTCGGGGACGACGCTGAGCTCGCGCATGACGTTGTAGAGGGTGAGGCCGGACTCGCCCTGGCCGCCCATGGAGAGCGCGACGGTGCGGAAGTGCATGAGGCGGGAGATGTCTTTGGAGTAGACGATGCCGATGATGTCCTCGGGGCCGGTGGCGGGATCGTAGACGGGGACGCGGGAGTGCTGCTCTTCGACGATGCGGGCGGAGGCTTGCTGGAGCGGCATGTCGGCCGGGAGGGAGAAGATCTTGCCGCGGGGGGTCATGATCTCGCGGACAGTGACGTGGTTGAGCTCGATGGCGCGGTGGATGATCTCTTCCTGAAAGACAGGTAATAACCCCATGCGGCGGGTCGCTGTGGCGATGAGTTTTAGCTCCTCCGGTGAGTGGACTGCGCCTTCGCCGCGTAACGGGGCGCGGAAGAGCTTGAGGACGATGGAGGCCGAGGTGTTCAGGAGGCGCACGATGGGACGGGTGATGCGGATGAAGACGTCCATGGGGCCCGCGACGGCCAGGGCGATGCGTTCGGCGCGCTGGAGGGCGAGGGACTTGGGGACGAGTTCGCCAAGGAGGACTTCGAAGTAGGTGATGAGCGAGAAGGCGAAGATGACCGCGATGGTGTGGGCGTAGAGGACGGCGTGGGCAGGAAGGCGGTGCAGCGAGCCTGCCAGAAAGTTGAGGATGATGTCGGCGATGGCGGGTTCGCCGATCCAGCCGAGGGCAAGGCCGGCGACGGTAACGCCGAGTTGGACGGCGGGAAGAAACTCGTCGATGGAGTGCTTGAGCTTGAGGGCGGTGCGTGCGCCGGGGCGGCCGAGGGCGATGAGCTGCTGGATGCGGGTCTCACGGACACTGACGAGGGCGAACTCCGCGGCCACGAAGAAGCTGCTGGCCAGAATGAAGAAGGCCACCATGATCACGCGGAAGAGCATCCATTCGAGCATTCATGCCAGTGTAATGGGTGCGTGGGTGGCCAAGTCATTTCGCAAGCGCCGAACAGCGCGTCCCCGGTGTTGACGGCGAAAGTACCTTCCACTAGTGTGGCAACGAACGGCGAGAAAACGTTACCCACCTTCAAAATCGAGGCTGCAGCGCATGCGACCCTTCCTTCTCGAGCTTTTGCTTCTCGCTGCTGCGCCTGCCGCCATCGCCCAGGACACGGCCACGCTGACCATCGACACGGCCAAACCTGTCGCACGAGTCAGCCCCACTCTCTACGGAACCATGACCGAAGAGATCAATTATTCCTACGATGGTGGCCTGTACGCTGAACTGGTCAGCAACCGTACCTTTCAGACAAACCGCGGCCCCAACCTCGAGCACTGGATTCTCATCCAGAATGGCAATTCGCGAGCCAACATCGAACTCGACAAAACCACCGGTCCAAGCGCAGCCATTTCGCATAGCCTCAAGTTCACTGCTACGTCCGACGGTCCGCTGGCAGAAGCAGGCTTTTACAACACGGGCTATTGGGGCATGGCCGTGCGAGCATCGACTGCCTATCAGGGCTCCTTCTACGCCAAGGCGGACGGCCCTGCAATTGGGCCGCTGACCATTCGCCTCGTCAGTAACAGGACTGGGGCCGTCGCCGCCTCGACTAGCGTTCCTGCACTCGGCGGTTCGTGGCAGAGGTATGAGTTCACTCTCAAGACCGGGACGGTCGTCCCCTCCGCCGATAATCATCTGGAATTTCTGGTGCAGCGTCCCGGAACGGTGTGGTTCTCCCTGGTGTCGCTCTTCCCGCCGACGTACAAAAACGAGCCGAACGGAAAACGCATCGATCTGATGGAGAAGCTCGCTGCTATGCATCCAGCCTTCCTCCGCTTTCCCGGGGGCAACTACCTGGAAGGCGAACACCTGGGCGAGCACTACGAGTGGAAGAAGACGATCGGGCCTCTGGTCGATCGGCCCACCCATCCCACGCCATGGACCTACCGCTCCTCCGACGGGATCGGTCTGCTCGAATTCCTCACCTGGTGCGAAGACCTTCACATGGAGCCACTACTGGCCGTCTTCGCTGGATACTCTCTCCTGCAGGAACACGTTCCTGCAGGGAAAGACCTCGAACCCTATGTCCAGGATGCGCTCGATGAGATCGAGTACGTCTCAGGAGACACCTCTACCCGCTGGGGTGCAGAGCGCGCCAAGGACGGTCATCCCGCGCCTTTCCACTTGACGTTCATGGAGATCGGTAATGAGGAGTACCACGACGAATCCGGCACCTATGATGCGCGCTTCGCCCAGTTCTACAAGGCGATTAAGCAGAAGCATCCTGAGCTGCAACTGGTCGCGTCAGCGCCGGTCACGCTGGTTCGCCCGGACATTCTCGATGACAACGATCACGCACTCCGCACTCACTTCTACCGTACCGCACAACAGTTCTTTGTCGATGTTCACCGGTACGACGGGTATGACCGCAACGGCATAAAGATTCTGGTAGGTGAATGGGCGACTCGTGAAGGTTCGCCCACGACCGATCTCGGCGCAGCTCTGGGTGACGCCGCATGGATGACGGGGCTCGAGCGCAACAGCGACATCGTGGTGATGGCATCGTACGCACCGCTTTTCGTCAACGTCAGCCCAGGCGGGATGCAGTGGCCGAGTGATCTCATTGGTTTCGACGCACTCAACAGCTACGGATCACCCAGCTACTATGCGCAGGTGATGTTCAGCACGCATCTTGGCGATCAGATACTCGGTTCTAAACTGGAGACGACGAATCCCCGTCTCTTCGAGTCAGCGACATATGATTCGAAGACCCATCGTCTGCATCTCAAGCTGGTGAACGCCTCGTCGATGCCGCAGACGGTCGCAATCAGGTTGAACGGTGCAACCCACGTTCACAGCAAGGCCACCGTCACAACGCTTAGCGGCAAAACCACCCAGGACACGAATTCAATCACCGAGCCCACAAGGATCGTTCCAGTGGTCAGCGGCATAACCAATGCCGGAGCCGCCTTCACTCATACTCTTCCCAAATACTCCATTCAAGTCCTCGATATCGACCTGAATTGAGGAGCGCATCCTCACGCGGGGAGTCGCTTCAGCATCGCGTTGGCGCTTCGGAACCAGGGACGCTCGCGACGGCGCTGGTAGGCGAGCATGCTGGGCCTTTTATCGAGGGCACTTTTGCGCCCACTCGCGTGCTTCGGCGTTGCGTCCTTCGGACGCCAGAAGACTGGCAAAGTTGAGGTATGTCTCCGACAAGGTCGACGCCGTTGTGGCGCGCCTGAAGAGCGCCTCGGCCCTTTCTTTTTGTCCGGTCAGGGCGTAGGCGTGGGCGAGCAAGCCGGCGGCGCGATAAAAGTCGTGGTCAGGGTCTTCGTCCACCACTCGCTCGAGGTCTGGCAAAGCCGCCGCCGCATCACCTAACCGGATGGCGCACAGGCCTCGTCCATAAAACGGGCCGATCGTGCTGGCGCGGGCGCCTACGGCCCTGTCATATGCATCTCGCGCCGGCTGGAGTTTGCCTTCCTCCAGATAGAAGGTCGCCCAGCTCCTCGTAATTTCCTGTAGACGGGTTGTCTCGAATCGCGACTAGAAGTTGTCCGATGCGCTTGCGGCGCGAAAATCCTTTGAAGGAGTGGCCTACCAGGCCGATATCGGGAAGCGCTTCCACGAAGAGATAGATCGTTGCACCGATCGGGCCGAGAAACAGGATGACGAAAATCCAATAGGTGTCCGGTCGCCGCCGGATGAAGTGGACAATCGCCAATCCCTGGAGCAGGAGACCCCACGGGTAGAAGAGGTGACTTAGGATTCCCATGGGGTATCGATTCCCATCGTCAGGTTTACATCGTAAACGATAGAAACATAACACACAGATGCGTGGTGATTTTCAAGTCGCCACGTGTGAAGCGCAGATAAAGGACAAACGAAAGGCCCGGAGACTGGTTAATCTCCGGGCCCGTTGACCCTTGTTGATTCGGCGCTTATGCCGGAACTTTTGCCAGGACCTTGTTGACCGACTTATCGATGGTGTCCTTCGGGACGAAGCCAACGATCTGGTCTGCGACCTTGCCGTCCTTGAATATGAGAAGGGCGGGGATGCCGCGGATGCCGTAACGCATCGGTGTGGCTGTGTTGGAGTCGACGTCCATCTTCATGACCTTGAGTTTGCCATGATACTGGTTGGCAACTTCGTCGACGACCGGGGCCAAGGCGCGACAAGGACCGCACCAGGCGGCCCAAAAATCTACCAGTACGGGCTCGGCCGACTGTAGAACATCTTTTTCAAAGTTGGAATCGTTTACTTCTGTGACGTGCTGACCTGCCATTTAACTTCCTCCGGATTGCTCTACACCTTGTACACCCATTCGGTGTGGCGCAGTCTACAGGATAATAGATGCTCGAGTGGGCAGGGAGGTTCAGAAACCAAAGTTGTAGCTTAAAGAGCAAACGCCCGGACCTCTATTGAAGAGGTCAACGGGCGGCGTAGCAGCCCTCCCCAGAACTGCCCACGAGGGATAAGGTACGAAGAATTCTTTGTGAGGTAAAGGAATCTTAGGTAATCCGCAAAAATGTTACTGGGTTACTAATTGGGCAATAAGGTCTTATAAGTGTGTGGCGTAAGGCTTTACGTCTGAAGTATTCCTGTAGAGATCTTGGTATGGAGTATTTCGAGCGAGGGTCACTTGGCGGCTTGGCGGATGATGTCGTCAAGTGAGGAAGGAGCAGGGTTTCCGGCGATGAGCAGGACGGAGGCGCCGCTCCGCTGAGAGCAACGCCCAGGATGGCGGGATCTTCGGTCAAGGGCAGAAGTAACTGCAGGATAGGACAGGCCTTCATACGATAGGGCTGGTGGAGGCGGTCCCGCATCGCGACGCGAAGAAGATCGCCCTGTCCCTGGGCGAAGGCGGCCACGAGAAGAGCGGTGGCCTGGACGTTGGCTACGGCATCTTCGCGAGAGTAGTGCGCGGGAAGGAGGGCCCGCGCTTTCTTGGTGGACAGGCTGGCGGAGGGCAGGGCCAGCAACAGGTTCCAGTTTAGATCCTGACCGCAAGTTGCTGTTACTAATTCATTTTTCGCGACAGCAGAGACGGTCATTCCGCCCAGGTAGCAGGCGGCCACGTTGTCGGGATGGCCTTCGCGGCGGCAGGCTTCTTCGAGAATCTGCTGGGTGGTCCAGTTGAGGTCGCCGAAGTGGTTGGCCAGGAGGACTCCGGCGAGGAGCGCCGCCGCGCTGGAGCCACAGCCCATGCCAAGGGGGATCTCGTTGTGGAGTTGGAGGTGGAGATGGTGGGCGAGGATGCCGGCGTTGGCCAGGACGTCCACGTAAGTGGTGAGGATGAGGTTGTCTTCGAGGCGGCCGCAGAGAGTGGCATCGCGCCCAGCGGCGTCGATGTGGAAGTCCTCCGCGATCGTGGCATCGATAGTAAGGTAGAGCGCCATAGCGAGGCCGAGGGCGTCGAAGCCGGGGCCGAGGTTCGCGGAGGTCGCGGGCAGACGGAGGTGGAGGGGCTTGCTTTGGGTCGTGTCGGTCATGCGAGCTGGGGTTGGCTCATGTAGGACTCGAGGGTGCGGAGAACCGCGTCGGGATCGGCTTCGAGGACGATGGGGGGCTTACGCAGCGCGGCGTGGCGGGCCTGCTCGGCGGGGGTGAGCTGGGCCTTCTCGGCTTCGGTGAAGAGCTCATTGCGGTGGTAGTCGATGGTGTATTGCGAGTCCTTGAGGGTGTGGCCGGTGAGGACGAGGACGACGCGCTCCTCCCGGGTGATTTTTCCCAGGGCGACGAGTTTTTTGAGGCCGGCAAGGGTGACGGCGGAGGCGGGTTCGCAGCCAACGCCTTCGGCGCCGATCTCGGCCTTGGCGAGGCCGATCTCCTGCTCGGAGACCTGCTCGCACCAGCCGCCTAAGTCGTCGATGACCGCGGCAGCTTTGCGCCAAGAGGCCGGGTTGCCGATGCGGATGGCGGTGGCACGAGTGTCGGCGGTGACGGGTTTCATGATTCGATTGGAGTCGATGAACCAGCGGTAGAGCGGGTTGGCGCCTTCGGCCTGGATGATGCTGATCTTGGGACGGCGGGGGATGAGGCCGAGCTGATACATCTCGGAGAAGCCCTTGCCCAGGGCGGCGGAGTTTGCGAGATTGCCGCCGGGAACGATGATGTGCTCGGGGACCTGCCAGTCCATCTGCTCGACCATCTCGAAGGCGGGGGTCTTCTGGCCCTCGAGGCGGTAGGGGTTGACGGAGTTGAGGAGATAGATGGGGAACCGCTTTACGAGCTCGACCGAGAATGTTGACGCAACCGTCGAAGTCGGTTTTGAGCTGGATGGTGAGCGCGCCGTAGTCCATCGACTGGGAGAGTTTGCCCCAGGCGATCTTGCCTTCGGGGATAAAGACGATGCTGCGCAGACCGGCGCGGGCGGCGTAGGCAGCCATGGCGGCGGAGGTGTTGCCGGTGGAGGCGCAGGCGACCCACTCGAACTTGCGCTCGGCCGCAACGGAGAGGGCGGCGGTCATGCCGGTGTCCTTGAAGGAGGCCGTCGGGTTCATGCCCTGGTGTTTGGCCAGGAGCCAGTCGATGCCCGCAGTTTTTGCGCAGCGAGGAAGATCGTAGAGGGGCGTGTTGCCTTCGCGAAGGGTGACGACTTTTTCGAGATCGTCGACGATGGGGAGCAGGTCGCGGAAGCGCCAGACACCGGACTGGTCACCGCCATGCTCGACGACCGGCGCTCCTGCCAGAGCCAGCGGAGAGCGCTGGGGTTGGGGAGGCGGCTGTTGGGATCGGCGGGGGTGCCGGGGGTGGCTGCAGGCTTGGCATCGGACCAGGCGTAGACGACTTCGTAGAGGCCATTGCACTGCGGGCAGCGGAAGTCGCTGCTCGCGTCGTCCTTTGTGATGACGACGGCGCATTCTGTGCATCTAAGGTGATGTGTCGCTACGTTCATGGTTTTCTCTAGCCTATCGTAAAGAGCGCGGTGCGTGGGCCGCTCTGGTGTGTGTGGTTTCGGTGTGCCTCGTAATGCTGGTTGGCGCGCCCTGCGCGTGGGGGCAGAAGGAGTTGCGTGTGGCCGCGGCGGCGGACCTGCAGCCGGTGATGCCAGTGCTTTCGCAGGCCTATGAGCACGCGACGGGAGTGAAGCTGGTAGTTAGCTTCGGCTCGTCCTCGACGCTGGCGACGCAGATTCTGGGCGGCGCTCCGATGGATATCTTTCTGGCCGCTGACTTTACTTATCCGGAGAAGATTGTGGCCGGGGGCCTGGCCGATGGGACCGCTCCGGTTGCGTATGCGAAGGGGACTCTGGTGCTGTGGGCGCGGAAGGATTCGGGTCTGCTGCCGTTGAGTATTGAGACGCTGATCGATCCGCGAGTGAAGACGGTGGCGATTGCGAATGAGTTGCATGCTCCCTATGGGCGGGCGGCGGCGGCGGCGTTGCGGAAGATGAAGATGTATGACGCGGTGGCGCCACACCTGGTGGTGGGAGAGAACATCGCGCAGACCGCGCAGTTTGTTGAGTCCGGGAACGCACAGCTCGGGCTGATCTCGCTGACGGCGGCGAGTACGGAGCACTTCAAGGAGATCGGGACTTACGTTCTGGTGCCGACGTCGCAGTATCCGGAGATTCTGCAGTACGCCGTGGTGATGAAGAACTCGGACCGGAAGGCGGACGCGCACGCCTTTCTGGACTGGCTGCTGACGCCCGCAGTGCAAGCGAATTGGTCGAAGCTGGGGTTGGGTGCCGTGAAGTAACGGCGCCCGATGCACCGCTGGTGCAATAGACTGGCGCTGTATGGATTTCGAGGCGCTTTGGTTGACGTTGCGGCTGGCGGTGGGCACGACGGCGATCCTGTTGGTGGTGGCGTTGCCGCTGGCGTGGTGGATCGCTTCGGGGCGTGGTGCCGGGCGAGCATTGGTGCAGGCTGTGGTGGCGCTGCCGCTGGTGTTGCCCCCTACGGTGCTGGGGTTTTATCTGCTGGTTGCGCTGGGGCCGTTGAGTGCACCGGGGCGGTTGTTGATAGGAGTGCTGGGGCATCCGCTTGCGTTCAGCTTTGCAGGGTTGCTGGTAGGGTCGGTGATTTACAGCCTGCCGTTTGCAGTGCAACCGCTGGTGTCGGGGTTTTCGGCGGTGGATGGGGCCTATGTTGAGGCCGCGGCCGGACTGGGGGCTTCGCCGTGGCGGACGTTTTGGAGCGTCGTGTTGCCGCTGACGCGAGGCTCGCTGCTGACCAGCGCCGTGTTGACGTTTACCCATACGGTGGGGGAGTTCGGCGTGGTGCTGATGCTGGGTGGCAACATTCCGGGCGCCACGCAGACGCTTTCGATTTCGTTGTATGACAAGGTGCAGGAGTTCAACTACGCGGCGGCGAACCGGACGGCGTTGGTGCTGGTTGCGGTTTCGCTCGCGGCGTTGCTGCTGATCTATTCGCGTCGCGGTGGACTCAGGCGGGGTGAACTTGTCTGAGAGCGCGCCCCATCTGAGTGTGCGAATCCAGCACCGGCTGGGTGCGTTGGAGCTCGATGTTGAGTTCGAACTGACGCGGCCGTGGACGGTGCTCTTTGGGCCGTCAGGGAGCGGGAAGTCCACAGTGCTCCGAGCGATCGCAGGATTTGTACGGCCTGATGCAGGGCGAATCGTGTCGTATTTTTATGGCCGCAGTCTGGCGATGACGGATACGGCCGGGGGAATTTTCGTGAGGCCTCATGAGCGGAGCGTACGAGTGGCGGGCCAGGGTGCCGCATTGTTTCCCCACATGACGGTCTGGGAGAACATCGCGTTTGGCGCACGGTCGCAGACGGATGGAACGACCGCTAGCGAGATCGTCGAGGAAGCAACAACGAGATTTCAGTTGAGCGGACTGATTGAGAAGTTTCCGACAATGCTCTCTGGCGGGGAACGGCAGAGAGTTGCGATTGCGCGAGCCGCAACTGCTGCTGTGAGTGTTGGCAGCGGAAGCATTTTGCTGCTCGACGAGCCCTTTACCGGTCAGGACGTTCGGCTGCGGGACGAGCTGATTGAAGAGTTGCGTAGCTGGCTGGCACTTGTGGAAAGACCTGTGCTGTCGGTGACCCATGATGTGGGAGAGGCGTTTCAGCTTGGCACGGAGGTCATCAAGATTGCGGACGGCTGCGTGGTGCAGCAGGGGCCTGTTGCGCAGGTGCTTGCAGGGGAGCGCGAGCGTCTGCTCGAGCAGCTCAATGCGTCGAAGGGAAGCCCAGCATAACGGGCTCCTGTTCGAGCGGCACACCGAACTTGTTTTCCACTGCCGTCATCACGGCATCACGCAGAGCGATCAGTTCGGTCGCGGTTGCGCCGCCGAGGTTCACGAGCGCGAGGGTGTGGCGAGAGGAGATCGCGGCGCGGCCCATTGCAAATCCCTTGTGGAAGCCTGCCTGTTCCACCAGCCACGCCGCCGCCAGCTTCACCCTGCCATCTTCGCCTGGATATTGGGGAATATCTTCCTGACTATATCCGCCTTTGAGCGCTATCTGCGACAAGGTCGCTGACGGAACTACAGGGTTCTTGAAGAAGGAGCCCGCACTCCGGCCATCGGGACCGCCTTGTCCTGCTCGCATTCCCTTCTGCTCCCGGATCGACCGCACGGCATCGTAAACCTGACGCAGCGTCGGCTTCTCTCCTCTTTCGAGAGCGGCGGCGAAGTGACGTTTGACGTCGGCATATCGCAGCGCGGGGTCGCCGCCGGGCCGCAGTTTGTAGCTTACGGCGGTCACAATATATCGTCCGCGAGCGTCCGCGTTGAACAGACTGCGACGATAGCCGAAGCGGCATGCGGCGTGGTCGAGATCGACGAAGTTGCGGGCTTCGAGATCGTAAGCGCGCACCTGGAGGATGGTTTCGGCTACCTCCTGTCCGTAGGCCCCGACATTCTGAACAGGCGTGCCGCCTGCATCGCCGGGAATGCCTGCGAGACACTCGATGCCTGCGTATCCGCGATCGACGGCGTAGCGGACGACATCGTCCCAGTTTTCACCCGCGCCCACCTCGAGTACGACACTCTCCCCTTCCCTTCGCTCGCGCTTCGAGCCCGTCACCCCTATGCAAATCACAAGGCCATCAAAGCCGGCGTCGCTAACCAGTAGATTGCTACCGCCTCCAAGGACGAATAGAGGCAACTTGCGCTGTTGGCCAAATTGGACGGCTTCGATGAGTTGTGCTTCCGTTTTAACTTCGCAGAAGAAGCGCGCCGGGCCGCCGATGCGGAAGGTCGTGTAGGGCGCGAGGGGAACATTCTCCTGAACTTGCAGGCTGGTGGTCGGCACGGCTTGAGAGTACAACATCGCCACGCGGCTGCGATGTTTGACACGACTGATAGAATTAAAAGAGAAGTCCATGCGAGCGCGGTCGAAGGATGGCCGCCGGAAGTCCGGACTTATGTGATTTATTTTGAAGACTTTGCACACTTTTCCCGGGGTAGGGCGTAGCAGGGTGCAAGGTATAACCGTAGAATCGCAACAGGCGCGGCTTTCACCCGCGACCCGAGGAGAGTGTTATGTATCCAGAGATTATGGTGATTCCGATGCGCGAGGAGCTGACGCGCGCCGGTATAGCGGAGGCCCGTACTGCAGCCGATGTGGACGCGGCGTTGGCGCAGCGGGGGACGACGATGGTGGTGGTGAACTCGATCTGTGGGTGTGCGGCCGGCAAGATGCGTCCGGGAGTTCGCCTGGCCATGCAGCATGGGGCGAAGCCTGACCATGCTGTGACCGTTTTCGCAGGACAGGACCGCGAGGCGACCGAGAAGGCGCGGAGCTACTTTGGCGGGCATCCGCCGACCTCGCCGGCGATTGCGATCCTTCGCGATGGGCAACTGGTCTACCTGATGCAGCGTTCGGCGATCGAAACCTCGACCGCTCCGGCGATCGCTCAGGAGCTGGCCCGGGCGTTCGATACGTACTGTGCGCCGACGACTGCTTAATCTGTAAGAACTGCCTTTAAGCCGAAAGCCGGAGACCCGCCGCTACCTGCGGGTCTCCGGCTTTTCGCGTTTTGATGGCTCACCTGACCGCGCGTTTTGCCGATGTAGAAACCATGTCGATCTCTCGATCAGCATCCTCTTGTGTTGCCTTTCCTCCGCCCGGACAGTCCTGGGACACCTTCAACGAGCCGGGAGACCTTCGAGATTGTGGGGAGCAGCGAGGCGATGAGGCGGCTGCGCCTGCAGGTGCGGCGGATCGGACCGCACTTCCGCTCTGTACTGGTGAGCGGAGAGGCAGGGACGGGTAAAGAGTGGGTTGCCCGGGCGCTGCATGCGATGGGACAAGCTGCAGGCGGGCCATTTGTTGTATGCCATGCGGCGGCGATTGAGGACGCCCCAGTTGAGTTCGAAGCAAGTATGGGGCCACAGGACACCACTACTCGTTTGATGAAGAGCGCCCAGCGAGGGACGCTGTTTCTGGATGGGGTCAGTGAGATGCCTCTAGAGACGCAGGGCCGATTGCTGCGGGCGTTGAGAAAGCGTGAGTCGGCACAGATTCAGCAGGAGGCGACGCAGAGGACCGGTTTGCGAATTATCGCAGCAACGGAGGAGGACCTGAGAATTCTGGTGTCCACGGGACGCTTTCGACACGACCTCTATCGGCGGCTGGCCACAGTGGACATTGCTCTGCCTCCGCTGCGTGAGCGGATGGAAGACCTTCCGGAGTTGGCGAGGTACTTTTTGAGGAGGTTTGCGCTGCTCTATAGGAGGAGCGTCCGTGAGATCTCGGACGAGGCCATTGAGAGAATGACGATGTATCGCTGGCCAGGAAATTTGCACGAGTTGGAGGAGGTGCTGCGAAAGGGAGTGCTGCAGTGCAAGGGCAGAGTGGTTGAATCGCAACATTTACCGGCGTTTGCAGGGGTGCGTGGGACGGGACCATCGACTACGGTCGACAGTAAGAGTGTGCGGCTGCAAGACGTCGTCGAACAGCATGTACTTCGGGTGTTGAAGGACTGCGCGGGAAATAAGCTGCGTGCGGCGGAGGTTTTGGGGATCAGCCGGTCGACGCTGTACCGGATGCTGGATGCTCGGGACTTCCGCGGCTGACTCGAGAATGTGATTGATGTGGCGTTGAGGTGCAAGTTGATTGGTCCAGGTTTGCGACACTTCACGATAGACTGACAGGCGGGATCGAGGACAGATATGACAGGATTTTCGCTGCGTCGGTTGTGTATTTTGGTGCTCGTTGGCTGCATGGGTCTGGGCGTTTCGGCGGTGCAGGGTCAAACCGTACCCACGACACCGACTGCTGCTTCGGTCGCGGCGCGAAGCAAGGCACTGTCGGCCCTGCTGGCCAATATCTGGCAAGACCATTTGAAACATTCGCCTGAGTTTGCTTCCTCGATTGGGGAAAAACGGTACAACGACCAGCTGACCGACTACTCGGCGAAGGAGGTAAACGCTGCGTTGTCGCGCGGGCGTGACTATATTCAGCGGCTCTCGGAGATTGATACGACGGGCCTGCCGGAGCAGGAGCAGTTGTCGGCCGAACTGATGCTGCACTCGCTGATCGATGAGCAGGAGGGCGCGAAGTTCAAAGAGTGGGAGATGCCGGTGAACCAGTTCAGCGGCTTTCACACTGACCTTGCGCAGCTGCCGAACCAGTTGCAATTTGATTCCGCTAAGGATTACGACGACTACATTGCACGGCTAAAGAAGGTGCCCGGTGGCCTTCTCGCAGATCATGACGAACATGCAGCTTGGCGTGGATGAAGGACGGACGCCACCGCAGTATCTGATGGAGAAGGTGCTGGTGCAGACCCAGACGCTGGCGAACCAGACGGTGCAGGAGAGTCCGTTCGCGCTTCCGTTGAAGACGTTTCCCAAGTCGGTTAGCGCTGTTGACCAGAAGCGCATTTCGACTGAGCTGCTGGAGGCCATTTCGACTGATGTGCTGCCGTCGTATAAGAGGTTTGCCGGATTTCTGAAGGCCGAATACATTCCGAAGTCGCGGAAGGAGCTTGGAGTATGGGCACTCCCTGATGGAGACGCCTACTATGCCTACCTGATTCGGCAGCGGACGACGCTGAACAAGTCGGCCGCCGAGATCCACCAGATCGGGCTCGACGCGGTGCAACGCGATGAGGCCGAGATGCTAGCGATCGTGAAGGGCCTGGGGTTCGCGGACCTCAAGAGTTTCGGTACTGCGCTGAAGGCGAATCCGAAGGAACATCCGGCGTCCGCTGACGCTCTGATCGATGCGTACAAGGGACATATCGCAGAGATGAAACCGAAGCTGCCGGAGCTGTTTGGACGGTTGCCAAAGGCCCCACTGGAGGTGTTGCCTGTGCCGTCCTATATTGAGAAGGACCAGGCCGCGGCCTACTACTACAGCGGGACGCCGGATGGGAGTAGGCCGGGACGGGTGTACGTGAACACGTACAACTTTGCGGAGCGCTCGCTGGCGCCAGTGGAGGCGGTGTCGTACCACGAAGGGTTGCCGGGGCACCATCTGCAGATATCGATCGCGCAGGAACTGACAGGATTGCCGGAGTTTCGCAAGTATCAGCAGAACTACACGGCGTTCACCGAAGGTTGGGGGATGTACAGCGAACGACTGGGCAAGGACGTTGGTCTCTACAAAGACCCCTATAGCGACTATGGGCGGCTGGAGAACGATATGTGGCGAGCAATTCGACTGGTCGTGGATACGGGAGTCCACTCGAAGCATTGGACGCGGCAACAGATGGTGGATTTCTTTCATGATCATTCAGCGATCGATGAGACCAACATACAGGCGGAGGTGGACCGCTATATCGCGTGGCCGGGGCAGGCGCTGGGGTACAAGATGGGGCAGTTGAAGATCCTTGAACTGCGCGACAGGGCGAAGACGGCGCTGGGGCCTAAGTTCGATATCAAGGCTTTTCACGACGAGGTGCTGGATTCGGGTGCACTTCCGCTGGACGTGTTGGAGAAGCGGGTGGACGCGTGGATTGCGGCCCAGAAGCAATAGGGTCTGATAGCCTTTGAGAATGAGTGAGAGCTTTGAGGTGCCGGTTGCGGCTGCAACTCCGGTGATGCCCGGGTTGAGGGTCGCGGTGCTTGGCGCAGGCAAGATGGGCGGCATTCTGCTTCAGGCATTTCTAAAGAATAACCTGCTGTCGCCGGACGCAGATCTTCGCGACGGTGCAGCATGCGGAGCGGGCGAGGGCCTTGTCGGCGCAGTTTGGGGTCGAGGTCACGACGGACAATCTGGCGGCGGCAAAACAGGCTGAGGTGATTCTGCTCGGAGTCAAGCCGACACAGGTGCCGGCGCTGATTGAAGAGATCAGGGCCGCGCTTACGCCGGAGAAGATGGTGCTCTCGTTTGCGGCTTCGGTGAAGACGCGGAGTATCGAAGACGGGGCGGGTTGCGAACTGGCGGTTGTCCGTGCGATGCCGAATACTCCAGCGATGCTCGCCGCGGGGATTACCGCGCTCTGTAGTGGACGGTTTGTCTCGCCAGAGCAGATGGCTGTGGCGCAGAAGATCTTTCAGACGGTCGGCAAGACGGTCGTCGTTGACGAAAAGCATATGGACGCGGTGACGGGGCTGTCGGGATCGGGGCCGGCGTTTTTGTACATCATCATCGAGGCGTTAGCGGAGGCAGGAGTGAACGTTGGGCTGCCCCGTGACGTGGCTACGTTGCTGGCGGCGCAGACCACGCTGGGTTCGGCGCGCATGGTGCTGGAGACGGGCTACCATCCGGCGCTCTTGAAGGACGCGGTAACGACTCCGGCGGGGTGCACCGTCGACGGCATTCTGGAACTCGAGGAGGGTGGGCTGAGAGTGACGCTAATCAAGGCGGTGAAGCGGGCGACGCAGCGGGCGAAGGAACTGGCGAACGGTTAGGTTTTTTCGCACAGGGCACGATCGCGAGTAGCTCGAACT
Organism: uncultured Acidobacteriaceae bacterium; assembly: GCA_963774835.1. Classification (GTDB taxonomy): domain Bacteria; phylum Acidobacteriota; class Terriglobia; order Terriglobales; family Acidobacteriaceae; genus Edaphobacter. Next base: position 1,048,721 of record CAVZGS010000003.1, on the reverse strand, counting down.
GACGTCCGCAAAGCTGCGTAGAATAAAGGCATGTCTACGGCTGCAACAGTGACGGTGAAGAAGACTTCGCGGGCGCTGGTGCGGTTTGCGTGGGGAGTGGTGGGGTATAACGTGCTGGTGATCCTGTGGGGGGCACTGGTGCGGGCCACGGGTTCAGGGGCCGGATGCGGTAACCACTGGCCGCTGTGCAACGGGCAGGTGGTGCCTCTATCTCCCAGTGTGCATACGGTAATCGAGTTCACTCACCGGATGATGACTGGCGGATCGCTTTTTATTGTGATCGGGCTGCTGGTCTGGACATTTCGCGGAACGATTATGGGGCAGGCGGCGCGGGTGTTTGCAGTGGTTTCTATGGCGCTGCTTCTGAATGAGGCGGTTTTGGGTGCATTGTTGGTAAAGCTGGGGTATGTGACGGGCAATCAGTCGACGGGGCGGGTGGTGGTGCTGTCGATCCATTTGAGCAATACCCTGTTGCTTCTGGCGGCATTGACCCTGACGGCAAGGCTGCTTGGGACTGGACAGTCGTGGCGTGAGCTTGGAGTTGGCGGAGCGAAAAAAGTCTGGGCACTCTTTGGGTTGGCGGCTACGCTGGTTGTGGGAGTGAGCGGGTCGCTTGCGGCGCTGGGAGACACTCTGTTCCCTGCTTCTTCACTGCGGGCGGCATTTGCGCAGGACTTTGCGGCAGGGTCACCGTGGTTGCTCCGTTTGCGGGGAGTGCATCCGGTGAGCGCTGTCGTGGCGGTCGTGTTCGTGTTTTCGCTGGCCGGACAGGCGAGACACGCCGGCGCTGGACGGCTTGCAGGAACCGTCCTGGCACTGCTTGGTTTTCAGTTTGCGCTTGGGCTGGCGGATATTTTGCTGTTGGCGCCGGTGTGGATGCAGATACTCCATCTGCTGGGTGCAGACCTGTATTGGGCGGGTCTGGTGATGCTGGCAGCGGTGGTAGTTTGGCCGACAACCGATGCGACGTCACTTAAGCCGGTCGGGAGCTAAGCCTACCTGCTCAATTCTGACTTCGGGTGAGATCAGCTTCGACGGGGCATAGCTTCACGCGGCTATTGCGGGGTGGGCTTACCAGCGATCTTGTCGCCGACCTTTTCTGTTCCGTGGGCAGTGTCCTTTGCGACGACCTTGGTGCCGTGACCGACATCTTTACGGACAGTTTTAGTGCCATCCGCGGTCTTGTCGCCAGCCACTTTCGTGCCGGTTGCGGTCTTGTGATAGGCCGTCTTCGTGCCTGTGGCTGTCTTGTCGTAGGTCTTCTTTGTACCCGTTGAGTCAGCGCGTCCAGTATCTTTTGCAGCGTTTTTTGTGTCGGTGCCTGCGGCCTTCGCGTCCTGCCTGGCGCCCTCCTGCGGGAGTGCGTAGCTGATTGAGAGGAGGGCGGAAAAAGCAGATGTCAGAACGATCGCCTGTAACTTGCGAATTTGCATTGAAGCTCCCTCGGGGAAACGAGGCCCTACTAGAGAGAGTCGCGGCAGGACATAAGCGTTGTAAGAGCGACACAGAATTACGTAGCGGTTCCAGGAGGGCGAACGAAGACGGTTGATCTTCGAGTTGAAGACCGGATCGCTGACCGATTTTGTAATTGTGTTGTAAGGAATTCATTGTTGTATAGTTGCAACGTTCGGGACTCGGCAGTTCCAGCGTTCTGCACGTTGTTTTCAAATGGCGGGTTCGACGGTATTCTTGTGGTACCGAACATAGACTTCGATGAAGAGAGGGGGAGTAGACGTTACTGTCCACGACGTTGGATAGATAACGTTTACTTTTCGGGTTTTACTGATGCATGTTCTTGCAGTTCTTTTACTGATGAATCAGCAACTGACCAGATTGGCGCCGGTGGACGTGCTGATCCTGGTGCTTTACTTCGCTTTGGTGGTGTTCATCGGGTTTTATGCGAAGGGGAAGGCGAACACCAGCGAGGATTTTTTTCTTGCCGGGCGGGAGATGACGGCCTGGATCGCAGGACTGAGCTTTGTGTCGGCCAACCTTGGATCGCTGGAGCTGATGGGATGGGCTGGAGCGGCCTACCAGTATGGGATCCTGGCCGCGCACTGGTACTGGATTGGTGCGATTCCTGCGATGCTGTTTCTGGGCATCGTGATGATGCCGTTTTATTACATCTCGAAGACCCACTCGGTGCCAGGGTACTTGAAGTTACGGTTTGGCGAGGGTGCGCGGGCAGTATCGGCGGTGTCGTTTGCGGTGATGACGATCCTGATGAGCGGCGTGAATATGTACGCCATGGCGCTGGTGATGAAGACTGTGCTGGGATGGAACATCAGCTTCAGCATCTGGGTGGGCGCGGCGACGGTGGCTTTGTACGTTATGCTCGGCGGCCTGCGGTCGGCAATCATCAACGAGGTATTGCAGTTTGTGCTGATTTGGGCAGGCGCCGCGATGATTCCGGTCCTTGGATTGATCGAGGCTGGTGGATGGACGAAGCTAAAGGCACAGATGGCGGCAAACCTCGGCACAACCGACTATGGGCACCTGTGGAGCACGCTGGGGAGCTTCAAGGACAACCCGATGGGCGTGCATTGGACAGGGATCGTCTTTGGGCTGGGATTTGTGATCAGCTTTGGGTATTGGACTACTGATTTTCTAGTCGTGCAGCGGGTATTGAGCGCGAATAATCTGCGCGCGGCGAAGATGGCGCCTGTGATTGGCGCGGCGTTCAAGATGGCGGTTCCGTTCATCGTGATCGTGCCGGGGCTCCTGGCGCTGGCCGTGTTGAAGAAACCCCGACGGTAGCCTGATGCATCTGGTGCCAGAGAGCATCGCAGCAACGACGGGGCAACATAGCTACAACGAAGTGCTGCCGCTGATGTTGATTCGCTATTGCGGGCCTGGGTTGCTGGGGTTGGGGATCACGGCCCTAGTGGCGGGCTTTATGAGCGGCATGGCTGGTAACGTCAGCGCGTTTTCGACGGTATGGACGTACGACCTGTATGGCGCGTTCATCAACAAGAAGGCCAGCGATAAACACTACGTTGCAATGGGCCGCTGGTCGACTGTGATTGGGATGTTGGTGTCGATCGGGACGGCTTACCTGGTGATGAATGCGGCGAGCATCATGGATTACGTGCAGGCGTTGTTCAGCTTCTTTATTGCGCCGCTGTTCGGAACGGTGATTCTGGGAATGCTTTGGAGACGGGCCACTCACTGGGGCGGATTTCTGGGACTGCTCGCCGGGACAATGTCTTCCATCGGAATGTTTATCTGGGTGCAGAGCAACGCTGGGGCATTGCGCTACATCGCGATGAGCGCGAATGCAAAGCCGATGGCGGAGAACCTGTACCGCGCGTTGTGGAGCTGGATTATCTGCGTGATGGTAACGATCGTGGTGAGTCTGGTGACGGAGCCGGTGCCGACTGAACAGCTCTCTGGGCTGGTCTATGGCGTGACGCCGATTCCGCATGATGGATCGACGACTATGTGGCAGAAGCCGATCTTCTGGGCAATTGTGGTGATCGTTGTGTTCTTTATTTTGAATTTGATCTTCTGGTAAGAGGTGGGCTGTATGGATAAACATGAGCGCGAAATCGAATCTGCCGAGCTGTCGATCTGGTTCTTCTGCGGCATCCTGATGCTGGTTTATGGCGTGGTGTTAGTGATCACAGGGATCGTCGAGCTGCACAATCCCCCTCCCAATGAAGTGCTGCTGCCGTGGCTCGAGGCACTGCATCCGACTTTGTGGTGGGGGGCGGTGTTGACTGTGTTCGGTGGATTCTATTCGATCCGGTTTCGTCCAGGCCGGGTCTAATTGCGGTTGAAGCACGTCTATGTGGATGAAGTTTTACGACCAAGACCCGGGACGGGCATGAATTCAGGTGGATTATGGCAAAACAAATGACGATGGGTGTGATTGTAGGCAATCGTGGATTTTTTCCCAGCCACCTGGCCACAAGCGGACGACTGGAAATGATTGCGGCCCTCGAGGCCGCAAACATCAAGCCGATTGTGTTAACGCCGGAGGAGACGGCCCACGGCGCCGTCGAGACCTACGAGGACGCGAAGAAGTGCGCCGCGTTGTTCAAGAAGCATGCCGCGAAGATTGACGGGGTCATTATCACGCTGCCGAACTTCGGCGAAGAACGCGGGCTGGCGGACGCACTTCGGTTGGGGAACCTGCAGGTGCCAGTGTTGATCCAGGCGACACCGGACCATGCCGGCAAGATGACGATCGCGTTCCGGCGCGATAGCTTCTGCGGAAAAATGTCGATCTGCAACAACTTGAAGCAGTATGGGATTCCCTACTCGCTGACGCGGCTGCATACCGAGGCCCCTGACTCGGTGGAGTTCAAGGCTGACCTGGAGTGGTTCTCAGGTGTATGTCGCGTGGTGCGCGGATTGAAGAACGTGCGCTTCGGCGCGATTGGCGCGCGGCCGACTGCTTTCAACACGGTCCGCTACTCCGAGAAGCTGCTGGAGCGGTCGGGCATTACCGTCGAGACGCTGGATCTAAGTGAGGTGATGGGGCGCATCGGGCGGATGAAGGACAACAATGATGCGGCGCAAGCAAAACTAGCGGCTATCAAGAAATATATTCCGGTGGGGGAGACGCCGGAGGCCGCGCTGATGAAGATGGCGAAGCTCGGCGCGGTGATTGACCAGTGGATGACGGCGAGCGAGCTGACCGTGAGCGCGGTACAGTGCTGGACGTCGATCGAAGAGTTTCTCGGCATCGTTCCCTGCACCGTGATGAGCATGATGAGCGAGAGCCTGATTCCCTCTGCGTGTGAGGTAGACGTGCTGGGAACACTGAGCATGTATGCGCTGACGCTGGCCAGCGAATCGCCGAGTGCGCTGTTGGATTGGAACAACAACTATGGCGACAACCCGGACAAGGCAGTTTGCTTCCACTGCTCGAACCTGCCAAAGCATTTCTTCAACGAGGGCGTAAAGATGGACTTCCAGCAGATCATCGCCGGAACCGTTGGCAAAGAGAACACGCACGGCACGCTGGACGGGACGGTGAAGGCCGGGGCGATGAGCTTTGCACGCTTCTCTACCGATGACTTTGCCGGGCAGATCACCGGATATGTCGGCGAGGGTGCGTTTACCAACGATCCTTTGCATACGTTTGGCGGGGCCGGCGTAGTGGAAATCCCGAAGATGCAGGAGCTCCTGCGGTATATCTGCGAGAACGGCTTTGAACATCATGTCGCCGCTAACTTTTCGACCACGGCAGCACCTGTTCACGAAGCCGCCACGAAATACCTCGGGTGGAAGATGCACTGGCATCGGTAGAGCGGACAGAGATGTCAGTCCGCCTTGCGGAGCTGCTGGTTTTTGATAAGGAGCTCTGCGACCAATCGATGCAGACGAGAATTTTCTGTCTCGAGCTCCGCGAGACGGTCGTTGTCGCTGGCGGCGGATGGTCGATATCGGATCGATGAAGATCGATCCTTGTAGCCGCCTTGCTCGGTGTTTTCTGCAGTGTTAGTGGCGCTCGCATCGAACTTGTTCATATCTGAGGCCCCGCGGTTGAGGCGAAGGGAGCGCGACCGCAACGCATTCCTTGGCGAAATTTTTCGCGCTCTTCGGGTGTCATCTGCTCCCAGCGGTCCTTCATGCGATGCTTCCATTGATTGCGCCCGCCAGGGCCGTGCCGATGGAAGCCGCCAAAGAGGATTTTGCTGAGTAATAACAGGCCAATCCCTTGCCAGAAGGTGATCGTGTGCCATCCAAAGATCGGCGGTACTAGGAAGTTCCACAGACCCTCGACGATGAAGCCGAAGACGACCACTCCGATGATGACGAAGATCGCGATTCTTATTCCTCTAAGTACGGGATGATGATGCATGAGTAACTCCTTATTTTTTTACAAAATTTTCGTAGATCGTCTGCAGACTCTCTCGCAGATGGAGTACGGCGTAGTGTTTTCGTGAGAGCAGGGTGTTTACGCTGAGGCCGGTCTCGGCGGAGATGTCTTTGAAGCTCTGGCCCATCAGCTCGTGGGCAACGAAGACTTCTCGTTGCGTTTCGGGTAACTCTTCAAGGGCATCATCCAGTGCGTCGAGGAGCAGGCTACGCGCATAGGCCGCCTCGGGACCATAATCGGCTGAGGGAAGCAGGTCTTCGAGGGTGGCGCCGTCGGCTTCGGGAGACGCTGGGTTATTGAGCGAACTGGGCTTCTTTCTGCGGAAGAGATCGACCACTCGGTTCCGGGCCACGCGAAAGAGCCACGCAGTTACATGCTCTATGGGCTTCATGAGACGGTAGGCCTCGAGGAGTTCGTAGAAGACGTCCTGAAGGATGTCCTCGGCTTCGCTGGTGTCGGTGACATGCTTTCGGATGAAATTGCGCAGTCTCGGCTGGTCTCTCTCCAGGGCTTCAGAGATCAGCTGGTTCTGCTCGATAATCGTCCAACTACCCGGGATTTGGTTCATCTACAGGTGTAGACGGGTGACGGACAAGAATATTTTATGGCCTTGGCTATTTTGTTTGGTTTGAGAACGGAAGGTGCGGGCAGGGCAATTTGGAGAATAAACAATTTTCTTTTAGGCGGGAACCTTGGTGATAGGATGCCTCAAAGCCTTCATTCAAAGGAGCTCTGCCACCATGCGAAGGGCCGTCGCCTGTTTTACCTTGCTTGCAAGCACCGCATACGCTGTCAACACTGGAGAGGTCTCTCTTCGTGGGTACACCTCGGAACACGCTGCTGCCGAAGTGCAGTGGGAGCAGAAGTTTCGGGAGATACCTGACCCGGCGAAGGTCCGCGAGAATATGCGGCGGATGTCGGCGCGGCCGCACCATGTGGGGTCGCCTTATGACAAGGACAACGCCGAGTGGTTGCTGGCGCAACTCAAATCGTACGGGCTGGACGCGAAGATCGAACAGTTTGAGGCGTTGTTTCCGACACCGAAATCCCGCAAGCTGGAGCTTCTGGGGCCGGAAAAGTTTGAAGCTACGCTCGACGAACCGGTGGTGAAGGTCGATCCGACCTCTGACCAGAAGAAAGAGCAGTTGCCGACATACAATGCGTACTCGCGTGATGGCGATGTCACTGCCCCTCTGGTCTACGTGAACTACGGTGCGCCAGCGGACTACGAAGAGTTAGCGGCAATGGGCGTCTCGGTGAAGGGCGCCATCGTGATCGCGCGGTATGGTCAGACTTGGAGAGGAATCAAGCCGAAGGTTGCGGCGGAACATGGCGCGGTCGGCTGCATCATCTACTCTGATCCGCGCGACGATGGTTATTTTCGCGGCGATACCTACCCTGACGGGCCGATGCGGCCGCCAGAGGGTGCACAACGTGGCAGCGTGATGGATATGCCGGTGTATCCTGGCGATCCACAGACGCCGGGCATCGGCGCTGTGGCCGGTGCGAAGCTCATTCCGCTCGATCAGGTGCAGACGATTACGAAGATTCCTGTGCTGCCGATTTCATACGCGGACGCAACACCGTTTTTGAAGTCCCTGCGCGGCGAATTGGTGCCTGAGAGCTGGAGGGGCGGTCTTCCATTTGCGTATAAGGTTGGCCCGAGTGTGGTGATGGCGCACCTCGCGGTCAGCTTCAACTGGGACCGCAAACCGCTCTACGACGTGGTCGCGACGATTCCCGGTTCGACGTTGCCTGATCAGTGGGTGATTCGCGGAAACCACCATGACGCCTGGGTGAACGGTGCGGGCGATCCTCTCTCCGGTGCGAGTGCCGAACTGGAGGAGGCGCGGGGGCTGGGTGAGTTGCTGAAGCAGGGATGGCATCCGCAGCGCACGATTATCTATTGCTTTTGGGACGGTGAAGAGCCGGCACTGCTGGGTTCGACCGAATGGGTGGAGGCGCATGCGCCGGATCTGACCGCGCATGCAGTGGCTTACTTTTAACTCGGATGGAAACGGTCGGGGCTACTTCCGCGCAGAGGGCTCGAGCGAGTTGGAGAGCTTCGTCAACAGCGTGACCAAGGACATCGACGATCCTGAGACGAAGATGCCGGTGTGGAAGCGTCAACGACTTGTCGCCATCTCGCGTGCTCCTGCAGATGGACGCGCGGAACTCCGCAGCCGTCCGGACATTCGGATGGAGGCCCTCGGTTCGGGTTCGGACTACACGGCGTTCATTCACCATCTCGGAATCGCCAGCATCAACTTGGGCTATGGCGGCGAGGACCAGGGCGGTGGACAGTACCACTCGGTCTACGACGACTTTTACTGGTATACGCATTTTCAGGACACAGACTTTGTCTATGGGCGCGCATTGGCCCAAACAGCGGGAACGATGATGATGCGGATGGCTGACGCCGATGTGATTCCGTTCCAGTTCGGCGACCTTGCCGATACGATTCGAACCTATGTGACCGGGGTGAAGAAGCTGACTGATACGATGCGCGCGGAGGTCAAAGAACGCAATACAGAGATCGCTGATGGAGTGTACAAGGCGCTGGAAGATCCGAAGAAGAAGCGGGTCGCTCCGGAGGTGGAAGCGCTTCCGCCTTATCTGAACTTCGCTCCGCTTGATCAGGCGATGGATGATCTGACCACCGCCGCAACGGAGTATGACAAGGCGTTTACGGCGAATGCGCTGAAGGCGCCACCCGCATTGAACCTACAGCTCATCCAGAGCGAACGTGTGTTTCTTGATCCCGCAGGTCTGCCGAACCGCCCGTGGTTCCAGAACATGATGTACGCTCCGGGCTTCTATACAGGATACGGTGTTAAGACGCTGCCTGCGGCCCGCGAGACGATCGAGCAAAAGCAGTGGAAGGACGCGGATAACCAGATCGCGCGGACCGCTGCAGCCGTGGAACGGGAGGCCGCTCTGCTGAAGAGCGCGACGCAGACGCTCGCAGGTAAGTAATGGCCGAGACACCTCCGAATCATAGAACCGGATTTTCGCCGGCTGTTCATACTTGCGATTCATGGGAGTGCGGTAAGCTTTAGACCTCTATGAGTGTCGCAAAGCGAAGCTCCCGAAAGAGTGTCAACGCGAAAAAGGCCGTTGGGTCGTCGGTTGAGAACCTGTTTTTCAGCCGCGATGAATCGTGGATGCGTTTCAACCAGCGGGTACTGGAGGAGGCGCAGGACGAGACTAACCCCTTGTTGGAGCGGGTGAAGTTTCTGGCGATTACAGCGAGCAATTTGGATGAGTTCGTCGAGATCCGGGTGGCAGGGTTTCTGCAACGGATCGAGGACGGTTACAATCTCGCGCAGCCGCCGGACGAGGGTGGGCTGACTCCGCAGGAGCGGCTGGATGGGTTGATGGAGCGGATCCATCGCTTCGTGGAGGCACAGTACAGGTGCTGGAACGAGCAGTTGCTTCCGGCGATGCAGACGGAGAAGATCCGGGTGCTGCGATGGAGTGAGCTGAGCGACGAGGCGCGGGCGCACGCGCTGGAGTTCTATGAGACCGAGGTCGATCCGGTGCTGACGCCGGTGACGATCGACCCTTCGCATCCGTTTCCGCGGGTGCTGAACAAGGCGCTTTGCCTGGGGCTGTTGCTGCGGCATAAGCGCAGGGGGTTGAAGGCAGCGACCTCGCTGGGCGTGGTGACGGTGCCTCGCGCGTTGCCTCGGTTGGTCCCGCTGGTGAGCGCGGAGGGTCACTGCGACTTTATCCTGCTGCATGAGCTGGTGGAGTCGCAGGTGGAGCCGGATGTTCCGCGGATATGAGGTGTTGTCGCGGTCGGCGTTTCGCGTGACGCGGAACAGCAACCTCTACATGCAAGAGGAGGAGTCGCGCTCGGTGCTGGAGAGCGTGCGCGCGGAGCTGCATAACCGCCGCAAGGGTGATGCGGTCCGGATGGAGATCGAGAGTTCGGCCACCGAAGAGATGATTGAGCGGCTGCGGACACAACTTCGAACTGGAGACCTGGCAGGTGTTTCGGACCGATCGAGCCGGTGAATCTGTCAAGGTTGATGAACCTGTATTCGGAGGTGAAGCGGCCGGCGCTGAAGTATCCGGCGTTTGTTGCCAAGGAGTTCAAGCTGAGTGCGAAGTCGACCGACATCTTCGACGAGCTGCGGAGGAGAGATGTGATGCTGCATCATCCGTTCGACTCATATAAGACGGTGGAGGAGTTTGTTGAGGCCGGAGCGCAGGACCCGAGTGTTATCTCGATGAAGCAGACGTTGTATCGAACGAGCAAGGACTCGCCGATCTTTACGGCATTGATTGAGGCGGGGCAGAGTAAGGAAGTCACGGTCGTCGTCGAGTTGATGGCGCGGTTCGATGAAGATTCGAACATTCGGTGGGCGAGAGAGCTTGAGGACGCTGGCGTCGGCGTATTTCACGGGATTTTTGGATTGAAGACGCATTGCAAGCTGGCGCTGCTGGTGCGGCGCGATCCAGATGGAGTGGTGCGTCGGTATGCGCACCTGGGGACCGGGAACTATAACCCGGTCACGGCGCGGTTTTACACGGACATCAGTCTGATGACCTCGAGGCCGGAGATGACCGCGGCCGTGCAGAAGGTATTCAACTACCTGACGGCGGAGACCGAGTCGGATTCTTACGGCCCGCTGATGGTGGCGCCGCTGACGCTGGCCGATCGGCTGGTGGTGCTGATCGACAGGGAGGCAGCGCATGCCAAGGCAGGCAGGCCGGCATCGATTATCGCGAAGATGAACGGGCTACTGGACCGACGGACTGTGGAGGCGCTGTATGCGGCCTCGCAGGCGGGCGTCGAGATCGACCTGATCATCCGGGGGATGTGTGCGCTGCGGCCAGGCGTGAAGGGCTGGAGCGAACGGGTGCGCGTGCGAAGCATCGTAGGACGGTTTCTCGAACACAGCCGGATCTTCTGCTTTGCCAATGGCGGCAAGGAGGAGATCTACTGCGGAAGTGCGGACTGGATGCCACGCAATCTTGTCGAACGATGCGAGGTGATGTTTCCGGTCACGCAGCCCGATCTGCATAAGCGGCTGCGCGAGGAGATCCTGGCGGCGTACCTGGCGGACAATACCAAGGCCCGGCTGCTGCAGCCGGACGGGGAGTACGTGCGGGCGCCGGGGGCGGGTGCGCCGTTCAGTGTGCAGGACTACCTGATGCATGTGGCTGAGGGCGGAGAGGTGAAGATACCCGAAGCGGTGCGTTAGGTTCTCCGTTTTTCGTATCCTTCTTTTGCCTTCCACCCCCTGCCCCCTCCCCCCCATTGCCCCGGGCGTAAATTCCTTTCTATTCAATGGTTTACGGCACATGATTGCCTGTAAAATCGTCATAATAAAAGGGTTGCAGCTAAAATCGTCTTTCTAAACGGGTTAGCTGCGGAGAGTGTCCGGGGCCTGCTTGTTTTTGATCTATATATCCAGTATAGCGGGTTGAGTGTAACTAAAATGCCACGCGGATGTTGCTCATTGGTAATGGTTTAGGTGGTTTGGGGGCTTGACATGCGTTTTTTGGGCCAAAAATGACGAAAAATAATTGCAACGCCGAAAATAGCAGCAGATTCCTTCTCTGCGCTACGGAATGACAACAAAAGGCAAGAACGCAGCAACGCCATCAATTCCGTTACAGACGACCTCAACTAACTACGGAGAACCTTATTGGATGGTGAGAGTGACGGTCGCGGTCTGGATGGTGGAGCCGCCAGTGGCCGTAACGGTGACTGCGTAGGAGCCGGCCGAGAGGGTGCCGGGGCCGGAGGCGTTAGGGTCGACTCCGCCGCTGCCGCAGCCGCTGAGGACGCCCAGTGAGGAGAGTGCCAGGAGCAGGCAGAGAACGCTCCAGTGGCGGGTACGGCGCGGAAGGATGAACAGAAGCAGACCAGCCATGGTGGCGCCGATGCCGCGAGAGAGATCGCGGTGCACGGGTGAGGCAGGAGGGCCTGAGGCCCTGGCAGTTTCGGCAGCACCACGGAGAACGGAGCCGGCCGAAAAGATGGTGAGGACGGTCGTCGCGGGAGTGGGGCCATTGGGCGTCACTGAGGACGGCGTGAAGTTGCAGACCGCGCCTGAGGGAAGGCCGCCGGTGCAGGCAAAGCTGATGGTTGAGTTGAAGCCTCCAGCTGGAGTCGCGGTGAGGGTGACGGGGTTCGAGGTCTTGTCCGGGACCCGCAGTGGTTGAGGAGGCAGAGGGCGAGAGGGTGAAGACACCGACTGGCTCGAGGACGGTCAGGGTGGCTGCGGCGGAGGTGTTGGCCTGGTGGGCGGAGTCGCCGGAGTAGAAGACGCGGAGGACATGCGGGCCGGGCTGCAGGGTATTGGTGAGCAGAGGAATGTTGGTGGTGATGCCGGTGAGGGCAACCGGGGAGCCGTAGAGATTGCCGTCAAGCATCAACTGCGCCATGCCGGTGGGGACTGGAGAGGACGGTGTGATGGAGGCCGAGACGGCGACCGCGGTTCCCTGCACGACGTTAGAAGGCGTGATGGCGATGGTGGTGGTGGTGGAGATCGCCGAGATGTCGACGGTGAAGGACGAGGAGGCCGAGACGGAGGCCTGATAGTTGGAGTCACCCGAGTAGATTGCGGTGATGAGGTGAGCGCCGGGGGCGATGGTGAGGTTGGTGCTGGATAGGGTCAGGGCGCCGGAGACTAGTGGGAAAGAGGCGCTGGCCGGCTGACCGTCACTGAAGAAGGTGACGTAGCCAGTGGGTTGGGGAATTTGCGGCAGGACCGTTGCGGTAAAGGTGTAGGGGGCGCCGGCCGCTACGGTCGCCGCGGAGAGTGTAAGGACGGTTGAGCTTGCGGCCTGCGTGGAACCGGTGACCGTCACCGTCGCAGACGCCGAGATGGAGGGTGCGTAGTTGGCGTCGCCCGTGTAGGTGGCTGTGATTGTGTTGGTGGCAATCGGCAGCCGGCTGGCAGGAAGGGTGAAGGTGGCCCAACTGCTGTCCCCGGCGACCGTAGGATAGATGTTCTGGGTGAGGAGCGCTGTGCCCAATACTGCGTTGCCGGAGCTGAAGGTGACCGTGCCGCTGGGAGCGGCGGCGCCGTAGCCCTGAAGTTGGCCGGCGCCATAGCCACGCGCATTGATCAGGGCTGTAAAGGTGAGCGTCGACGCTGCGGAGAGGACGGGAGCGCTGACCTGAAGTGCAGTGGCGGTCTGTGCTCGAGTGATGTTGATGATGTAGGGGGCCGAGGTGCTTGGGTTGAAGCTGGCGTCGCCCGAGTAGATGGCGGTGATGAGGTGAGTACCGGGGGCGAGGCCGCGGGCAAGGTCCTCTGTGTTCGAGGTTGAGTTGAGTCGGAAGGTGCCACCATCGAGCGGAAGGCCTGAATCGGTAAGCGTGATGTTGCCGGTGGCGCTTCCCTGCCTGGAGACTCCGGCGACATCGGCGCGGACGAGGAAGATGCCGCCATAGGGGTAGGTAGCGCCGCTGGAGAGGGTCGCGGTGGTGCCGGCGGAGGGGTTGTAGAGCATCGACTCGAGTGTGGTGGTGCTCGACTCGGGGCTGACGGTAAGGGTGACGGGGTTGGAGTCGCTGGGGGCGTAGTCGCCGTCGCCAGCGTAGTGGGCCTGGACCGAGTAGGCGCCGCCGGGGAAGTCGCTGAGCGAGGCGGTATAACTGCCGTTCTGGAGGGTACCGCTCTGCAGCCGATCCGTTGGTCGCGAGTGCGTTGATCGAGACGTTGCCTGCAGGTGTGCCGGTAGTGGAGCTGACTTTGACCGTGGCCGAAATCGGGCTTCCATGCGTGATGGTGGACTGCGAGAGCGTAAGGGTGGCGGAGCTGGCGACGAAGTTCGCGTTGGCCCAGCTGTTGACGAGGTTGGCGGCGTTGACGCTGCCGAGGCCGCTGGCGAGATCGTAGCCGGCGGTGCTGGGGTAACCGGAGAGGACGCCGTAGCGGTCGGTCGAGGTGGTCGCGGTGCAGTTGAGGGTGCCTTTGAGGCACGGCATGGCAGTGGTGTCGGTGGTGAGGTCGTTGAAGACGCAGTTGGCGGCGGGAGAGCCGGTGATGGAGTTGCATGCGATTCCGGCCTTGGCCTGCTGGCCGGCCAGGTTGTAGAGGGCATAGTTGGCGTTACCCTGGCGACTGCCGGTCTTCTGGTTTACCAGCGCAAGGACGCCGGCGAAGGCGGGAGACGAGACTGAGGTGCCGCCGTAACCGGCGAAGTCGTACGCTGGGCCAGAGAGGCTGCAGGGTTGGCTGTCGGAGTCGGTGCTCTGTTGGCAGACGATGTAGAAGGCGCCGAAGAAGCCCGCGCTGGCGAAGAGGGAGACGTCCGGAGTGTCGCGAACGCCGTCGGCAGGGACGCCGGTCCCGGTCTGCCAGGAGGGCTTGGGGTAGCCTCCGCGGCAACTGGCGGCGGAGGTGCCGTTGGACTGGGTGCAGGAGCTTGGGCCGCCGCCGGAGCCGACGACCGAGAGCAAACCGTAGGCAGCCGCAGTGCCGCTGTTGCAGATTTGTTCGGCGGTCTGGCCGGAAAAGGTCGGGAGGGTGCTGAAGACGGAGTTGGTGCAGCTCTCGTTCCAGGGGACCTCGGGGACGTATCCCTTGGCGGAGGCCTGAGTGGTGGCGTTGTTGGTCGAGCTCCAGTAGGCGGTGCCGCCGTTGGGCATGTAGAAGTCGGTGCCACCAACGGAGATGTTGTAGGGCGTGCTGGCGAGGCCGTTGACGGCGATTCCATCGCTGGCCCCCTGAACACCGGCGTAGTCGCAGCCGGCGGATCCGGAGTCTCCGGCGGCGAGCAGCACGGTGATGCCCTGCGCGGAGGCCTGCTGCCAGAGGGTCTTGTAGAAGGCGTTGCCGGAGGTGCCCAGGAAGAGCTCGCACTCGCCGTAGCTGTAGCTCATTACGGGAGCGAGATTATTGTTAACGATGTAGATGGCGGAGAGATCGGTGCCCTGGGTGACCTCGGTGCCCTGGGAGACGACGTAGTCGATGGTGGCACCCTTGGCGACTGCGCTGGACCATTGGGTGTCGATGTCGGCCTCGCCTTCGTCCCCGGTGACGCCGGGGTTGGGGCCGTTGTAGATGATGTTGAGGTACTGGGTGCCGGTGGGGGTGGCGGTGTTGCCGAGGGGAAGACCGAAGAGCCTGCGGAAGTTGACGAAGTCGGCGGGGTTGATGTCGGTCTGGCCGACGATGGCGATGGTCTGCCCGGTGCCGTCGATGGGGGTGCTCTCGTTCCAGAGGGGAAGGACGTTGTAGATCGTGGCGAAGTCGTACGGGGTGACGCCGTAGGAGACGTTGCTGCTCTCGTTGATGGTGAAGGTGGGTTGGGCGACCGTTTGGGCCCGGTCGGGGACGCGCGTGGTGAGGTTGGTGATGGCGTTGTGGCGGAAGGTGCCGACCTTGTGGCTGGCGGCTTTGCGGGGGAAGTTGTTGAGGGAGGCGATGCCGGCGATGATGGGGGCCAGGGCAGCGGGGACGGTGGGGTCAGAGGCGTTGGCGAAGTGCTGCTCTCCATTGACCGCGTATTTGTGCATGCTGGTGCGGAAGGCAGTGCGAACCATGCCGGCGGTGCCGCTAAACTCGATCAGGGTGCGAGCGGAGTTGACCTGTACGCCGGAGAAGCCGTGGCCGGAGAGCCAGGTGGTGACGGCTGAGAGGTCGCGGTCAGTGGGGCCGAAGGTGGCGCCGAAGGTCTCGGGGGTAAGCCACTGGTGATAAGTGGAGGAGGTCTTGTCCTGCTGCTGGTCGATGAGCTGCTGGAGGGCGGACTCCTGCTCGGGGCCGCGTTGGAGGACGAGGACGATGCGGCGAAGGGGGGTGGCGTCGGTCAGGGCGCCCTGGTCGAACTCGGGACGGGCGAGGGGGTGGGTGTTACCGGAGAGGGTGGTGACGTGGGCGTCGTCGACGGCCTGGAGGACGCGGGAGCGGGGTGCGGGGAGCGGAGACTGCGAGGACACCGGGGTGGAGGTGGCGAGGATGAGAGCGACAGTCGTCAGGGCAAGCAGCAGAGCTTTGGAGATCCGAGGCATTCGACCATTCCTGCTGCTCAGACGGGGGAGGCCGAGACATTCTTAGCAGGCAATTGAAGCAGTGGGGCAGGAGTGATTCTTCCCCGAATGGGGGATGGAGTCAAGAAGAGTTGTAGACGGGGCATAACACCTTTGGGGGATTGACTTGCTGAAACGAAAGAGGCCGCGCCGTGGCGGCGCGGCCCTCTTTGCAGGGCAATGTTATGAGATAGTTACGGGACGGTTACGGTGGCCTGGGTGCTGTGGACCAGAGGTGCCGGAGACAGCGGTAATCGTGAAGGTATAGGTGCCGGCGGCCGCGGGCGTCGTGCCACCGCCGCCTCCACCTCCGGAGCCGCCACCGGTCGTTGAGGTGTTGCCCCCGCAGCCAGCGGCGGAGAGAGCAGCTATTGAGATCACGACGGCGAGCAAGGCCCCCCAGCGGCGACGTCGGGGGAACGTAAGGAGAAGCATGCAGGCAAGGGTGGCCCCGGAGCCTGCGGCGTACCAGGGGGCATTACCCAGTGGGCGTTGATGGAAGGGCATGAGGCCGGGTTTGACCTGGCCGGTCGTCTGGAAGGCCTTGACGACAAAGGAAGTGGTAACGCCCGAGCTAGTCGTGATCGAAACCGGCGATGCCGAGAATGAGGTCGTCGCCGTCATCGCGTCGTTGTTGGTAGCGATGAGGGTGACCGACCCGGTGAAGCCGTTGGCAGGGGTGATGGTGAAGGTGATTCCGGTTGAAGTGCCACCGGGCGCCACTGTGACGGCCGTTGTCGACCCGGTGCATGGGCCGAGTGAGAAGTCGGGCTTAGTGGCGGAGACGATGTCGACCGATGCCAGTGAACCGTTTGGGTAGGCGAAGGTGTTTGTGGCGGGGCCGAGCAGCGTGCCTTTAGAGCCGGCGTAGTTGCCGTCGCCCGAGTAGACCGCGCTGATGCTGTGACCGCCGGAGGAGAGCCCAGACGCGCTGAGCGGATAGGTGGCGGAGCTGCTCCCGCTGGGCAACGTAACCGTGCCCCCGGTGACTGCTACGTTATCGACATAGAACGTGACGGTGCCTGTGGGCGTCGGGCCTCCACTGGTGCCGGTCACCGTTACGCTGAGAGGAAGATTGGCGCTTGAGGAGACACCGCAGAGTGAGTTGGTGGTGGTGACGGACGTGGTGGTAATACCTGCCCCTATGGTTCCACCTGTGCCGACTGGAGTCACCGAACTCCAACCGCTGACCAGTTGATTGGCGTCGAAGCTGCCGATGCCGGAGGCCAGGTCGTAGCCGGTACTTGCGTTAAAACCGATCGACCCGCCATTGGGGCAACTGGGTGTTCCCTGGACGCAGGGAATCGAGTTGCTGCCGGTGATGATGTCGTGGAAGACGCTGGAGTATGTTGGGCCGTTGAGGAACCCGTAGAGGATGGGTCCAACATTGCCGATGCCGACGTTGGGTGTTCCGCCAAGCTTTTGTTCCACCAAGGCAAGGATGCCTGCGAATGTGGGTGCGACGAACGAGGTACCGCCGAAGACGTTCACTGCGTTGTTGGCGCCAAGGAACCCGCTGGTGCATGCGGGTTCGTTCGTGCCGTCGCCCTGGCTGCAGACGAGGTATCCGTCATGCGCGGCCGCAGCGTTGAGCGAGATGTCCGGCAAGTCACGAGAGCCATCGCTCGGAACACCGGTGCCTACCTGCCAGGCTGGCTTTGAGAAGTACGCGCTGGCCCCTCCGCCACCTGCGCCACCGGCGGTGAGACCGCCTGTGGGGGTGGTCTCGTTCCAAGGCTGTTCGGGGATGTAGGAGAGGGCCGAGCCGCCGTTGGATGCATTTGTGCTGCTCCAATATTGGGCTGGCGTGCTCACGTCGCCGCTGAACATGGTTCCACCGGCCGCAGTGGCGTAGGGGGAGCTGGCTGGAAAGTCGACGCCGAGGCCCTCTGTCGCGAGGCCATCGGTGTCGCAGTCGGCTGCGCCGGCGTCGCCAGATGAGCTCATCACCGTCTCGCCCTGAGCGTTGGCCTGCGCCAACAACTGATTGTAGGTGGCAAGCATGGCTGTCCCGAAGCCGGCTTCGCAGTCACCGTAACTGCTCGTGATGATTGGAGCGACCGCGTTGTCGATCGCGTAGGTCAAAGAGTTGGCGAAGACGTCGAAGCCGTAAACATAGTTGATGGTGGCCCCGGAAGCGGCAGCGCTGGACCACTCGATGTCGATATGGGCTTCATCAATGTCGGACTGCGATATGCCCGGGTCTCGGCCGCCAGCGAACTTCAGCACCAAATTAATCGGGGGCAGGCCAGCGGCGGTGCGAAAGGCGGCAATACTGGGGTCTATGCCTGAGGTCAGCGTGAGATCGGTCTGGCCTACGACCGCGATGTTGATGCCCGTGCCCGTGATACTCGCTGACGTCAATGGACCGAAGTCGTAGATCGTATAAAGGTCGGCAGGCGAGATGTAGTGGCTGGTGACTCCGCCTACTGTCTGGGTGAAGAGGGGCTGCGACGGATCGATCCCGACGGTGCGTGCGCGAGAGCGCGATTTCGGCTTGAAGTCGTTCAGGCCCGTGACGGCATTGACAACGCCGGCGATGGCTGAGGGCAGCGTCGGATCGGTAAGGTTGGAGATGTGCTGCTCGCCGTTGAGCGAGACGTTGTGAATGGTGGTGCCGAAGGCCTGCTGCGCCAGTGCGACCGTGCCGCTGAAGGTGACGAAGGTCGAGCTGCGCGCGACGCTGGTGATGGTGAAGCCCTGTCCGGTGAGCCATGCGGTGACCTTGGCGAGATCGCTGCTGCTGAGGCCGAAGCGGGCGCCGAACTGCTCCGGTGTGAGCCACTGGTGATAGTTGGGCGAGCTGGGATTGAGCTGCGCCGCCAGCAACTGAGTGAGATCGGCCTGCTGCGCCTGGGTCATGTTGAAGCGAAGGGAGAGCGACTCCAGCTTGAGGTCGGCGGGCGCGGGGCCGAGGTCGACGGAGTGCCTCGCGTGACCGCTGATGGTGCCTGGCAGGGCCACCCGGCTGCTGCCGCTAGCGGCGTTGGCGATGCGGTTCGTGCACGGCTGCCTGGGCCAATGGGGTAAATGCGGGGAGAAGGAGGGCGACGGGGAGAATTAGAGACGACACGAAACGGCTGCGCATGGATAATTTTTAACCTAACTACCTGAAGTTCGGCCTACTTGGTTACGGGGCGGTTGCTGATACCCACACGACGATGGGCTGGTCGAGATGACCCAGAGAGACCAAGGTACATGCTTAGACAGACGACGCGGAGAAATGTTGCGTCTACAGATGCAAAGAGATTGTTTTTCGAGCTTCTGTCTTTTCCATTTTGGCACGATGTTCGATGTGTTCTACAGGACACAACGAGAGGAAGGCCCTGAAGGACTTATCGGAGGGGACTGCCGATGGGGGAGTCCAGATTAGACGCGGCACTCCTGAAAGCGATCACAAGGACGCGCAGAGATGCGTGGCCCGCGACTCTTGTGGAAGAGATTGACAAGCCAGCGAAATCGGCAACTACAAGCTACATTTTCCCGCCTGAATGACGTGCCGCGCAACCTGGCGGCGCAAAGTGACGGTATCGGCAGCGTCATGCTTGGAGAGTCGGCGCAGGATCGTCAGTTGCGTGCGCAGCATGTCGCCTTCAGCCACCGCCGCGATGACCTTGCGGGCGGCGAGTTCGATGGTGGACATCGCTTTGTCCGCATAGATGCGCGCCATGGCGACTGGGACCGCAGAGGCCTCACTGCCCTGCCCTGCCGCGATCTTCTCCGCACGCAGAATGGCAGACTCCATCGCGAAGACCTCGATGATCATGTCCGAAATGGCGCCCATGACCTCCTGCTCGTCAGCGATCTGTTGCATGTACTTCTGCGTGGCGGCGCCCGCGACGAACAGCGTCAGCTTCTTTGCGTTGGCGAGAAGATTTAGCTCGTCCGCCAGTGGGCCTTCGCGATCGATCTTTTCGGTGGGGCCGGACATCACCTCGTCCATCAGCTTCTTGATTGCGGGCATCAGGGCGAGTTTGCCGGACATCGCGGACTTCATAAGCCAGCCAGTAATGATGAGACGGTTGATCTCGTTGGTGCCTTCAAAGATGCGGTTGATGCGTGCATCGCGATACGCACGCTCGGCGGGGTACTCCTCGACGTAGCCGTAGCCGGCGAAGATCTGCAGCACCTCGTCGACGACCATGCCGACCATCTCGCTGGCCCAGACTTTGACGATGCTGCACTCGACGGCGTAGTCCTCGATGCGTTTCTGTATCTCCTTGGTGTCGTTCTTGTCGACTCCGGCGAGCGCCTTGTCGATCAGGCCAACGGTGCGGTAGCTGAGCGCGCCGCCGACAAAGATGCCCGTGGCGCAGTTGGCGATCTTCTCCTGGATGAGACCGAACTCCGAGATGGATTTGCCGAAGGCCTTGCGATCGATAGCGTAACGAATGCCGTTGTTCAGCGCCATGCGTCCCCCGCCGACGGCCGCATTGCCAAGCTTGTAGCGGCCGACGTTCAGAATGTTGAAGGCGATGTGATGGCCCTTGCCTACTTCGCCGAGCAGGTTCTCCGCCGGGAGAACGCAGTCGGTGAGGATGAGCGGACAGGTGGAGCTGCCGCGAATGCCGAGCTTGTGTTCCTCTTTGCCCTGGGTGAAGCCGGGAGTGCCGCGCTCAATCAGGAACGCGGTGAGCTTCTCCTTGCCGGCATCAGGGCCTTCGGGGACCGCGCACTTCGCGAAGACGGTGAACAGGTCTGCGAAACCGGCATTCGTTATCCACATCTTCTCGCCGTTCAGCGTGTAGGTCTTTCCGTCCGCGGAGAGCACGGCGCGAGTGCGGGCGTTGACAGCATCCGAGCCGCTTGTCGACTCCGACAGCGCGTAGGCGGAGACGATCTTGCCCGAAGCAATCTTGGGCAAGTACTTCTTCTTTTGCTCGGGCGTGCCGTACCAGACAAGGGGCAGCGTGCCGATGCCGACGTGTGCGGAGAAGGCGACCGAGAAGCTGGCCTGCTTAGCAATATTTTCTGCGACGATCGCAGAGGAGACCTTGTCCATCTCCAGGCCGCCATACTCCTCGGGAATATCTACCGACGTGAGGCCGAGGTCTGCGGCTTCTTTGAGCAGGCGACGAGTGACGGTGAAGTCCTTGGCTTCGATCTGGTCGGAGACTGGCATGATCTCGTTAATCGCGAAGTTCGCGGTGGTCTCGGCGATCTGCTTGTGCTCGTCGGTGAAGTCTTCGGGGAAGAAACAGTCGGCGGGGGTGGGGTCGGAGATGAGGAAGCTGCCGCCTGGGATGCGCTTCGTGTCGGTGACTGGTGTGGTCATGGTTGCCATGGGGTTACCTCTATGTTTTTTCGCACTTGCTGAAGTCTTAAAGCGGACAAAAATATCTGGGCCAGGTTCAGTCCAAACCATATGACATGGAAAGGTAATGGTCGAAAACCGGCCTTGAAATCGCCGAGAAACCAGTTCCCTATATAGACCAAAATCATCGCGCAGCCACATGTCATAAAAATTGTGCTGATGCGGGGAAACTTCAATATTCCTATCAAGCCAATTGCGAGTGGAAGGTCGATCAATAAGCCAAAAATGAACGCGAAACCAAGCGACGAGAATAACGTCCCAATACTAATCAGAACTGCGATTCCAATATTTGCGCAGCCAAAGATGATGTAGATCGTCTCTCTTCGTTCGTTCATAAGATTGAATCTAATTCACAGCTTCAAATATCCCAGCGGCGCCCATGCCTCCGCCGACGCACATGGTGACGATGCCGTACTTCGCTTTGCGGCGCGGCATCTCGCGTAGAAGCGTCGCTGTTAGTTTGGCTCCGGTGCAGCCAAGCGGGTGGCCGAGGGCGATGGCGCCGCCGTTGACGTTGACTTTAGCAGGGTCGATGCCGAGGACCTTTAGCACCGCCAGCGACTGGGCGGCGAAGGCTTCGTTGAGTTCGAAGAGGTCGATGTCTTCGAGCGTGAGGCCGGCCATCTTCAATACTTTGGGGATGGCGTGGATGGGGCCGATGCCCATCTCTTCGGGGTCGCAGCCGGCGTAGGCGAAGGCGATGAACTTTGCCATCGCGGGAATGTCTAGTTGAGCGGCGCGTTCGGCGGACATGACTACGGCGGCCGCGGCCCCATCCGACGTCTGGCTCGAGTTGCCGGCCGTTACGGTGCCTTTTGCGTGGAAGACGGGCTTTAGTTTGGAGAGGGCTTCGAGGGAGGTGTCGGCGCGGGGGCCTTCGTCCTGCTTGAAGGTGGCTTCGACGGGTTTGGCCCTGCCCTTTCCGTTGGGAGTCGTGCTTGTAACTGTGATCGGCACGATTTCGTCTTCGAATTTTCCAGAGGAGATTGCGGCGAGCGCCTTCTGGTGGCTCTCGTAGGAGAACTGGTCCATCTGCTCGCGGGTGATGCCGTAGTGGGTCGCGACACGCTCGGCGGTGAGACCCATGGACATGTAGGAGCCGGGGTAGTTGTCGACGAGCCAGGGGTTGACGGAGATTTTGTTGCCGCCGAAGGGTACGTACGACATGCTTTCGGTGCCGCCTGCGACGATCACGTCCGCTCCGCCGCCACGGATGCGCTCTGCTGCGAGTGCGATCGACTGTAGACCGGAGGCGCAGTAGCGGTTGATGGTCATGCCGGAGACCGTAATCGGCAGACCTGCGCGGAAGCTGGCAACACGGGCGACGTTCATCCCCTGCTCTGCTTCGGGCATGGCGCAGCCGAGGATGACGTCTTCGATTTCGGATTTGTCGAGCTGCGGGACGCGCTCAAGGGCGCCGTTGATGGCGAAGGCCGCGAGATCGTCCGGGCGTGTGGTGCGAAGCGTGCCGCGCGGGGCCTTGCCTACGGCGGTGCGAACTGCGGCTGCGATGATGACTTCTTTCATTTGGCTACCTCGGCACGCTGTCTCGTAAAGCGTACCTCAGGGGCTAAAGCCCCTTCCCTGCTCTGAACTTCTGCGGCACGGCTAAAGCCGTGCCCTTAAGCAAGACTCAATTCCTCAGCGGCTTGCCTGTCTTCAAGGTGAACGCGATGCGCTCCTGCGTCTTCTTCTCGCCGCAGAGGCTGAGGAAGGCCTCGCGTTCGAGATCGAGGAGGTATTGCTCTGTTACCTGTGTGCCGGGGGTGACTTTGCCTCCGCAGAGCGCGTAGGCGACCCAGTTGGCGATTTTGACGTCGTGGTCGGAGATGTACTGGCCTTCGCGCATCGTCCATACGGCTAGCTTTAGCGTGGCGAGGACGCTTTCGCCCGGGGCCGGGATGTCGGTGCGCGTTGTCGGCGCGCTGTAGCCAGCGTCGGCGATGGCTCGGGCCTTGGTCTTCGCTTCGGTCAACAGGCGCTCGCGGTTAAGCGTGATGGCGTCGGATGGTCTAAACAAGCCCATCGCGCGGGCCTCTGCGGCAGAGGTCGAGACCTTGGCCATGGCGATGGTCTCAAAGTTTTTCTTTAGCGCTTCGAATATCTCAACGCCCTCGCCACGAGCGTCCGGACGAATGCTTGAGCCCGCTTCGACGCTACGGATGGTCATCTCTTTGCACCCGCCTCCGCCGGGAATCAAGCCGACACCGGCTTCGACGAGGCCCATGTAGAGCTCGGCGTGAGGCTGACGGGCGGCGGCGTGAAGGGATATCTCTACTCCTCCACCAAGGCACATGCCGTAAGGCGCGACGACGACGGGGCGTGGACAGAGCTTGATGGCCTGGGTCATGTTCTGGAAGGCGCGGACGGCCATCTCGACCTCGTCCCACTCCTCTTCCTGGATGCCGAGCAGGAGTTGCATGAGGTTTGCGCCGACGGAGAAGTTGGCGGAGTCGCCGGTAATGACGAAGGCCTCGAAGTTGTTGACAATCTCGCTCGATGGTTTGAGGGTTTGCGTAATCAGGTTGACGATGTCGTCGCCGAGAGCGTTCATCTTTGAGTGCAGCTCGATCGCTGCGACGCCGTCACCGAGGTCGATCACGGAGGAACCGGGGTTCTTTTTGATGACGCCCTTCGCCTTTTTGATTACGGCGAGTGAAGTGACGCCTTCCGTCGTGACGACGGGTTGGTAGGCACTGTTGACGGGATCGAAGAAGAGGCGGCCGGAGGAGACGGAGGCGTCGTCTTTGTACCAGGTGGGGTTAGCGTCGCCGTGTTTGTCGGCGTGGGCGAGGAGTTTTTCTACGTTTGCCGAAACGGGCGCTCCTGCGGCACGCATCTTTTCTGTGGTGGTGCGGACGCCGGCGGCGTCGAACATCTCGAAGGGGCCGAGCTCCCAGTTGTATCCGGCCTTCATCGCCTGGTCGATCTCGACTAGGTTGTCAGCGATCTCGGGAACGCGGTTGGCGGTGTAAGTGAAGAGTTCGGTGAGGAACGGCCAGTAGAAAGCGGCGACCTTGTCCTTGCTTGCGTCGCCGTTGAGAAGCTGCGCAATGCGGGCGGGCGTGTGCTCCACGTTCTTCGCCATCTCGATTGCAGGGAACTTTGGTCGCATGCTGGGTTTGTAATCGAGGGTCTGCCAGTCGAGGACGTGGCGCAGGTCCCGGCCTTCGGCGTCCTTGCCCTCCTTCTTGTAGAAGCCTTGTTTGGTCTTGTCGCCCAGCCACTTTCTCTCCAGCATCTGTGCGATGAACGGAGCAAGGGCCACTTCTGCGCGTTCGTCTCCGATTCGTTCCGCCTGCGCGGAGAAGTTTTTTGCCACGTGCGCCATTACGTCGACACCGACCATATCGCCGAGCCGAAAGGTGCCGGTCTTTGGCCAGCCGAGCGCGGAGCCTGTCAGCGTATCGACCTCTTCGATCGAAAGGCCCTGCTGCTGCATCAGACGGATCGCGTTGCTCATCGAGAACGTGCCGATGCGGTTGGCGATGAAGTTTGGCGTGTCGTGCGCGTGGACGATGGCCTTGCCGAGGCGCAGGTCGCAGAAGTGCTCGATCGTTGCCATGTCGGCTGGATCGGAGTCGGGTGTCGCGATGACTTCGAGCAGGCGCATGTAGCGGGGTGGATTGAAGAAGTGTGTGCCGAACCAATGGCGGCGCAGCTCCATCGGCATGTCCTTGACGATCTCGTGGATCGGCAGGCCGCTGGTGTTGCTGGTGATGATCGAGTCGGGGCGGCGATGCTGCTGCACCTTGTTGAGAAGCACCCGCTTGATTTCCAGGTTCTCGGCAACTACTTCGATGATCCAGTCGCAGGTGGCGATCAGAGCGAGGTCGTCGTCGAAGTTGCCGATGGTGATCAGACGTGCGCTTTCAGGCGAGTAGAAGGCCGCGGGCTTGGACTTCTTTAGTCCATCGAGCGCGGCGAGGACGATCTTGTTGCGCTCCTGTTTCGGCGCATTGGCGTCTGTGCCTGGCGGAACGATGTCGAGCATCACAACGGGAAGGCCGGCGTTGGTGATGTGAGCGGCGATGCGCGAGCCCATGGTTCCGGCTCCGAGGACGGCCACCTTGTTGATCTGTCTGTGCCTGATTGAGGTTGCTGCGGTGGTGCTGGGGGGCATGTTGCAGGCTCCGGCGGGCGATTTACCCGAACGATGCGAAGCATACTGAATGACCATTCATTTCGTCAAGTGAACCTTCGGTCAAATTTGCCAACTGCTGATTCTAAAGCGGCAATGAGACAGGACGCTAGTGTGCTAAGTATCATTGCCGAAGCGAAACTTGCACGAACAAAGGTGGCGACACGAGATGGGGACGGCGACGCGGCGGGAGTTTCTTG
The DNA here is from genome assembly GCA_963774835.1 of uncultured Acidobacteriaceae bacterium. Classification (GTDB taxonomy): domain Bacteria; phylum Acidobacteriota; class Terriglobia; order Terriglobales; family Acidobacteriaceae; genus Edaphobacter. The sequence goes on along the minus strand of CAVZGS010000003.1, from coordinate 1,023,236 downwards.
CAATGGCAGCCGGGACCGCTGGCTATTTGACTGTTGGATCGGCCCGGGCTAGAGACACAACGACTCCCTATGGCATCGTTGCGACGACCGACCGTACGAGAATTCTTGCCGCAGCAAACAGATTTCTATCGGAGCAGCCGGTAACTGTAACCGCTTCGCACAGCGATCGCAGCAAAGGCGGACAGCATGACTACTTCTCCGAGGGCGACTACTGGTGGCCGAATGAAAAGTGACCCGAACGGCCCTTATGTCCGTCGCGACGGATTCACGAATCCTGCAAACTTCGACGATCACCGCAAAGCGATGGTGCGGCTCAGCCTGATCGTTCCGGCGCTGGCCGCGGCGTGGGAGCTGACCGGAGAAAAAAAATATGCCGACCATGCAGGGCTCCATCTGCGTGCATGGTTTGTCGATCCGGCCACGAAGATGAATGCAGACCTCGAGTACGCGCAGGCGATCTTCAATCTGAATAATGGCCGCGGCATCGGAATCATCGACACCCTGCATCTTGTGGAGCCTGCCCGAGCTGCGACCGTCCTTGCGAATGGCGGTGTGCTCGAAGGCGCGGCAGCAATCAAAGATTGGTTCTCACAGTATCTCGACTGGATGCGCACCTCGAAGAACGGGCAGGAGGAGCGTGACGCGAAGAACAATCACGGAAGCTGCTGGGTGATGCAGGCTGCGGAGTTCGGGCGCTTCACCGGCAACGTCGAGGTCATGACGTGGTGTCGAGAGCGCTTCAAGACCGTTCTGGTACCGGACCAAGTGGCAGCGGATGGCAGCCTGCCTCTGGAACTGGCGCGGACGAAGCCCTACAGCTACTGCCTTTTCGATCTCGACGTGATGAGCACGATCTGCCAGACCCTCTCGACCGCGAGCGACAGCGTGTGGACCTTCACAACTCCGGACGGACGCGGCATGCGCAAGGTCGTGGCCTTCATGTACCCGTTCATTAAGGACAAAAGCGTGTGGCCCTATAAGCACGACGTGGAACACTTCGACGACTTTCCCGTACGGCAGCCGAGCCTGCTCTTTGCCGGCATGGCTTATGGGCAAAACGACTACATCGCGCTGTGGAAGTCGCTGAATCCTGACCCCGTCGTGTCAGAGGTGATTCGAAACTTCCCTGGTCCGCCAGCCTTTGTTGTGGATGGCGAAGCCGGGAGCTTCCACGAAAGGTTAGTGCTTGCCTTCAGCGAGCCTGTGCATCTCCGAGCCTGCTAGAAGGAACCCGCCGACCCCGTAGACATAGCTGGCTGACGGCTTGAACTTGCCGGGCTGGCCGTCGATTGGTTGGATTGAGCCAAGACGGCCGTCAGCGTAGATGTGCGTGAGCATCCCCTTCCACGATTTTTCGACGACAGGCAGATAGGTCTTGCGGTCGAGTATCTTCTGGTTGATCCCGTACGCAATTCCATACGTGAAGAACGCGGAGCCGGACACCTCGGGCAGGTCGTACGCACCAGGATCGAGGAGCCCTGAACGCCACAGACCATCGGGGCTTTGGATCGCAGCGATCTCTGCTGCCATCTCGCGAAACTGCGCGACGTACTTCGGCCGCGTCGGGTAGTCGGCGGGCATGATGCTTAGCACGTTGACGAGCGCGCCCATCACCCAGCCGTTGCCGCGCGACCAGAAGATCGGTTTGCCGTTCGCCTGCTTCTGCGTGAAGTAGCGGCTGTCGCGGAAGTAGAGGTGGCTGTCCTGATTGTAGAGGCTGGCCGAGGTGAGCCACCACTCGTGGTCCATGTAGTCGAGATACTTGCGGTCATGCGTGACCTCGTACATGCGCAACAGCACGGGCGGGGACATGAACAACGCATCGCACCACCACCACAACAGCTTGTCCTGATCGTCCGGGCGAACGATCAGGCGATCCATGATGGCCTTGGTGTCGGCCATGCGGATCGGCTTTCGGTCAGCGAGATAGAGATCGAGATAAGCCTGCCCAAACGCCTGGTCGTCGGCGTGCGGAAAACGATTGTTGAGCAGCGTCCATTCGGAGCGCTCCGCAAAATGCAGAACGGCGTCGCGATACTTTGAATCGCCAGTTGTCTTCGAGGCCGCAAGAAGGCCGTCATACAGCGCGGCGAAGGTCCGACTGCTTGTTAAAGTGCGGCTCGGCGACGGCCACCTGCCAGTCGGCGACCTTTTTCATTGCCGCGTCGATGGCCCTCGGCTTCAACTCGGAAGAGAGACCGGTCGCGAGTGGGCCAGGACTATCGGGAGCATCGCCCACGGATTCCCTCTCCACCGAAGCGGCCGCTGGCGCAGGCGCGGTCTGTGCGAAGGCGCTGAGGCAGGAGGCGCCTAGGAACACGCACGAGGCAACGCAACGCAACAGTGTCGACTTGCTATCTGATCGCGAAGATATGGGCGAGACCATCGACATTGCATCGAGGGAATTAAGTGGCGGTACAGTCATTCCGTAAATTTTCCCAGTTCCTTAGATTTGTGAGACCAGACTACCGTTCATCACCAGGGCGACTGCGCTGCGCAGACGGGCCGTGTTGCCCTCGAAAGAAGGCCGCAGCCTCGGCTCCTTCGAGAGAGCGTTTTGTTTGAGTTCGGCTTCGACGATCGGGCCGAACATGTACCACGCTGTAGTGATATCGCCGACAATAACGATCTCGCTTGGGGACAGCGCGGAGGCGATCATGCGCAGGCCCCGGCCGAGAAACGTCGACATCTTCTCGAGGGCCTTGATGGCGTGGACATCGTCGGCCTGTGCCATCTTAACAAGCGCAGTGAAGCTTTGTGGCGCTGCGAGACCACTGAACTCCTCGTAGTAGCGCAGGCCAGCGCGATTCGAACTGACCGTCTCCCAGCAGCCTCGGCCGCCGCAACCGCAGAGCGGACCGTTGGTGTCCATCTGAACGTGGCCAAACTCTCCGGCCATACCGTTTGCCCCGCGAAGCAGCTGACCATTCGCAAAGATCCCCGTTCCGATTCCTTCCGAGACGTTGACGACGACGAGGTCGTGCAGGCCATCGCTATCGCCGAACCAGACCTCGGAGAGCGCGCACGCATTGGCGACGTTGTCCATCTCGACGTGCAGCCCGGTGGCGCGTTGAATACGGGCCTTAATACTAGAGACGGGCCAGTTGAGATTTGGTGCGAAGATGAGCTTTTCAAGGTGCGGATCAGCCCGCCCGGGAAGGCTGATACCGATGCCGTCAAACGATTTATCGCTGTGCGCCTCGATCAGCTTGCGGATCGCCGTGATGATGGTCTGGATCGCCTTGTTCGGATCGGCCGGCAGCGGGACGACGTTCTGGGCAACGATCTTGCCGCCAAGGTCGGTGACCGCGACCGTCGTCTGCGAAGGATGAATATCAAGCGCGATGACTGCCCGCTGATGATTGAGTTCGAGAAAAGTCGGTCTGCGACCGCGCGGTGGTCGTCCCGTCGAGCCCTCAAGGATCCACTTCTCCTTGATCAGGTCTTCGACAATCAGAGAAACTGTGCTGCGTTGCAGGCCGGACACGCGGGCGAGATCGGCGCGCGATAGAGGTTGTCGGGTCCGCACCAGATTGAAGACAAGGTTTCGGTTAATCTGGCGTGGCGTCTTGTTCGACGCGCTCTGCCTGCGTGTGAACGTGAACCGGGACGATTGAGGAGTAACCATGGATTTGCTTTCCGGTCTCATAAAAAATGCAGTGGTTCGATACAGCACATCACTCTCGAAAACGGGTCCGGCATTCAAGCTATCTATTTGGCCAACGCTCGCTTGACATCTTTGATGACGAGTCTTTATATCACTGGAGTCGGGGCATTTTGTAGACACTTTGAATTATTGCCTTGCAATCGACATTGATGCCCCTAAATTTACGGGCCCTTCTGGACAAATGTCCAAGGAAAAATAGGAGAGCAGCGGTCACTCTGGGTGACGGGATCAACGATGGCGAATCGGTCGTCGGAGTGAGTACCGCAGGAATAAAGCCTGTCTTCTGCATCCTCGCTTAGCAAAGGACGCCTCGCAATGGTTCGTTGAACAAACTAACTTCACCAGGCACTAATAGCATTAGTTCGATCGTATCGGGGTTTCCGTCAAGCACATTGGAAGCGTGGGCGCGGGCGTGCTAGGCTGGCGCTATTGTGGCGACATATCTAGAGCAATCGCTCGCAAAGTTGAAGGAATTTGAAGGTTGCGTGCCGTGGATGTATCGCGACACGGTGGGCAAAGTGACGGTAGGCGTTGGCCTGATGCTGCCCGACGCCAGAGCTGCCGAGGCGCTTCCGTTTGTCCTGGGCGCTCGTGCCGCCACCCCGGAGGAGATAGCCTGTGAGTACGCTCGCGTCGATGCGATGACACTCGGCCACGCCTCCGCGTTCTACAAAATTTCAACTTCCCTCGAGCTGACGCAGAAGACGATCGACGCAAAGCTCAAATCGGTGCTCGAGGGCTTCGAGGCGGAGCCTGCGAGTCCAGTTCCCCCATTACGACGCCCTCCCTGACGCCGTAAAGATGGCGCTGCTCGACATGATCTACAACCTCGGGGCGTCGGGATTGTTCAAAGGCTTCCCTCACCTGGTTGCGGCCGTCGAGGCGGGGGCATGGGCGCAGGCGGCCGAGCGCTGTATACGGCGCGGCCCCGGCGCGGCCCGCAACGCGTGGACGCGGCAGCAGTTTCTCAGCGCGGTCGTCGGCACAATCAAGGCAGAAACGGAGAATAGGCTGACACGAACCTGGTGGCGGATACGTCAAATATGGAACAGACTATTCCGCCTGAGCAGCTAAGATCGGCTCCGCGTTTCGGTATAGTGGGATTCTTGGCTGAAAGTTTGTGGAGGACAGTTTTGGTGCGAGTAAAAAGTAGAATTGCCGCGATCACCCTCTGTGCGATTGCTTTTGGTTGGGTGGCGAAGGCGCAGGACCTGGCAAGCTTTGAAAAACGCATCGCCGTAAAGGCCCTTCCGAACGGCCTGACGCTGATCGTCTGCGAGCGCCCCGAAGCACCCGTCTTCAGCTTCTACACGCTGGTCGACGCGGGTTCAGCCGACGATCCTCAGGGAGCCAGCGGACTCGCCCACATGTTTGAACATATGGCCTTCAAGGGCACGACAGAGATCGGCACGACGAACTATCCCGCCGAAAAAATCGCCCTTGCCAAAGTCGAAGTTGCCTACGCGGCCTATGATGCCGAATACCGCAAGCGTGTAGGACAGAGCCCGGCAAAGCTCGCTGAGTTGCTGAAGGTCTTCCAGGACGCTCAGGCCGAGGCGCAGAAGTACGTCATCCCTAACCAGTTTTCTGCCATCGCGGAGGAAAACGGCGCGGTCGGCATCAATGCATCGACCGCCGAAGACTCGACGCAATATTTCTGGAGCATGCCATCTAACCGCCTCGAACTCTGGGCCTACCTTGAGAGCCAGCGGATCGGCCACCCGGTCGAACGAGAGTTCTACAAGGAGCGTAACGTCGTCCAGGAGGAGCGCCGTATGCGAGTCGACTCCGACCCTGTCGGCCGCATGCTCGAGCAGTTCGTCGCCACGGCCTATGTCTCGCATCCCTACCGGCGTCCCGGCGTTGGCTGGGAGAGCGAGATCAGTCAGGTCTCCGCAACCGAGGCCACCGCCTTCCACGAGAGATACTACGTGCCCTCGAACATTGTGATCGCGGTGGTTGGCGACGTAAAAGCGTCCGAGACGATGCCTGTGCTCGAGCGTTATTTCTCCCCCATCCCTGCCGGGCCTAAGCCCGAGCCGATGACGACAGTTGAACCTCAGCAGGTCGCGGAGAAATTCGTGACGATCCGCGAAGCCACGCAGCCGTTCTACATCGAGGGCTACCATCGCCCCGACTATCGCGACCCGGACGACTCCGTCTACGACGCCATCGCAGACATCTTCTCCAACGGCCGCACCGCCCGCCTCTATCGGAGCCTCGTGCGCGACCAGTCAATCGCTGCTGAGGCGCAGGGCTTCAGCGGATTTCCAGGATACAAATTTCCCGGCCTCTTCGCCGTGTATGCCGTCCCCCTCCCCGGCCACACGCCGGACGAGATGCGCGCTTCCATCCACAAAGAGCTTGACCTCATGAAGAGCGAGGATGTCTCCGATGAGGAGCTCGAACGGTTCAAGACCCGGGCCCGCGCCGACTTGCTGCGAGGCCTGGGCAACAATGAAGGGCTCGCACATCAACTGGCCGAGTATCAAACGCGTTACGGCGATTGGCGGGAGTTATTTCGCCAACTCAACAAGATCGATGCCGTCAGCAAAGGGGACGTGCGCCGCGTAGCGAACAAGATCTTCATGGAAAGCAACCGGACCAGTGCGCGGATTGACTTCGTCCCACCGCAACGACCGGCTCCGGGTAACACTATGCTTACAGTACCTGCCGCGCAGAACGACGGGGGTGCGAAATGAAGCGGCCGTCGACGATGGATCTTGCGGGTCTTCTGCTGCCGGTCCTGCTGGGAACGATCTGCGTTGCCCAGAGCTCGCCCGCCACGCCGCAAAATACGGCAAAGCCCGCCCCAACCGTGCAACCCTGGAAGAAAATTTCTGTCCCTCCGCTGCACGCGTTCAAGCCGGTGCAGCCAAAGCGAATTGAACTCGCCAACGGCCTTGTTATCTTCCTGCAGGAGGACCACGAGCTGCCCTTCATCAACGGCACCATCCTTATTCGAGGTGGCAGCCGCGACGAGCAGGCCGCGAAGGCCGGATTGGTCTCGTTGTACGGCGAAACCTGGCGTACCAGCGGCACGGCGACCATCGACGGCGACAAGCTCGATGATCAACTGGAGGCAAAAGCCGCATCGATCGAGACCGGCGGCGGACTCGCCTCGACCTCGGTAAGCTGGTCGAGCCTGAAGGGCGACTACGAGACTGTCTTCGCTGCGACGATGGACTTGTTACTCCATCCGACCTTCAAGGCCGACAAGCTGCAACTTGCAAAGGGCCAGCTCGAGACAGGAATTGCGCGACGCAACGACGACCCGTCCGGAATCGCGAGCCGCGAAGCGATCAAGCTCGCCTATGGCGCCCACAATCCCTACACGCAAGAGCCCGAATACGCGACGGTCGAGTCGGTCACGCTCGACGACCTGAAGGCATGGCACGACAGGACGGTCGTGCCCAGCAACACGATCGTCGCGGTCTCCGGCGACTTCGACGGCGCAGCCATGGAGGCGAAGCTTCGCGCGGCCTTCGAACCACTGCAACGCGGCGAGAAATTCGAGTCCGCGAAGGTCACATTCACTGACCCGAAGTCGAGCGTCAACTTCATCGAGAAGGCCGACGTCAACCAGTCGAACGTCGTAATCGTCGGCCTGGGCACCGAGCGCAGCAACCCTGACTACTATGCGCTGAGCGTAATGAACCAGATATTTTCCGGGGGCTTCGGATCGCGCGTTGTGCAGAACGTTCGCACCAAGCTAGGCCTTGCCTATAGCGTTGGCGGCAGCTTTGGGGCCGCATACGATCATCCGGGAATCTTCCGTGTCGAAGCTGCGACCAAGAGTCAATCTACCGTCGCCGCGACTCAGGCGATGTTGGCGGAGATCGGTCGCCTCAAGACAGACCCACCCACACCCGCCGAGCTCAACAAAGCCAAGGACCAAGTCCTCAACTCCTTCATCTTTCACTATGACTCACCCGACAAGACACTAAACGAGCAAGTGGCCCTTGCTTTCTACGGCTACCCTGCCGACACGCTCGAGAAGTACAAGAGCGGCATTGAAAAGGTCACGGCAGCCGATGTGACGCGTGTGGCCAACAAATACATCGACGTATCGAAGCTGGCCATCGTCGTAGTCGGCAACGAAGGGCAGATAACGCCAAAGCTCGACACTCTCGGCAACGTGACAAACATAGACGTTACGATCCCACCGCCGCCACGCGGCAAACCCGCTGAGTAGCGTCTTCACCGCAGTAAACTAACTCGAATGTTGCTCAATCATGCTGTTGAAGCCGACTACGCTGCAATCATCGACCTCGTCAACCTGGCCTTTCGAGGCACTGGCCCGTCAGCAAGCTGGAACATCGAGACCGGCATCATTGAGGGCCAGCGCCTGAACGAGCCTCTTCTGCGGGAGGGACCTTGCGGCAAAGCCCGATGCACGCTTGCTAACCTATCGCGACGACCTTGACGAAGCCCTGTTGGGGACTGTCCTGCTGAATCCGACGAAAGACGGCGTCTGGAACCTCGGCATCCTCACTGTCCGACCCGATCTGCAAAACAGGCAATTGGGACGCGCTCTATTGTCGGCCGCAGAAGACTTCGCGAAAGAACGCGGCGCTCGCCGTATCCGTCTGACGGTGGTCAACGTCCGAGACACCCTGATCGGGTGGTACGAACGGCGAGGCTATACCCTCACTGGCGAGTCGCTACCCTTTCCTTACGGCGACGAGCGCTTCGGCAGACCCCTCCGTGACGACCTGCACTTCGTCGTGCTCCAGAAAGACATCTAGCCGCCGCTGATGATTGCGATTCAGATTGGATTGTTGGCGATTCGTATAGCTCCACCGCGGTGGCTGGTTTAGAATCGGGAGCCATGAAGACCTTCCGTCAAATCAATTTGGTTTTGGTTCTAGCCGGAGCGACCGCCACCGGTTTGCTCACAGCGTCACTGCAGGCAGAAACGCCGGAAGAGCAAGCCGTCCTTGCTCCTGTGCAGGCGATGTTCGACGGCATGGCCAAGCGTGACGCTGCGGCGATCAAGGCGCCACTGCTACCCGGCGGCATAATGGTGCTGATGCGCGACGGCAAGCCGACTCAAATGACCTTTGACGGCTTCGCCGAGCGTGTCGGAAAGCCGGGAACGACGCACATCGAGGAGCGAATCCACGATCCGCTGGTGCGCATCGACAACGACCTCGCAGTGGTGTGGGCCCCGTTCGAATTTCTCGTTGACGGCAAAGTCGACCACTGCGGCACAGATTTGTTCAATGTGGTTCGCCAGGACGGGAAATGGTTGATTGCGAGTGTCGCGGACACCGGGCGCAAGGATTGTGCTGCGAAGTAGCCGCCCAACGTAGTCATTCCGGAGCTACTGAGGCGGAACGCCTTCCCCAGCATCGACGATCCTCGAGCTGACGTGGGTCTTCTCGAGGTTTCTGTTCTGCGCATCTATGATGATCTCGCGGCTGAAGAAGAACAACATGTGAAGCTTGAGCTGTGTCCCGAATCTGAGAGCAAACATCTAACTGCACAATCCGCAGATAGGTTAAGAAGTCCACAAAGAGATACGATCGAGCTCAGGCCGCGCAGCTGCTGTAGATCGGGTGCAAAGTGTTGAAGCCACAAGTTCTCTGCATGCCTGAAATTCAGATCGATTAGGATTGATGCTACCCTTTAGAGAGAAAAACGGTTTGTCCGGTCGGTCACGCGGAGGGATGTGTGAGCGGTTGAAACAGGCGGTCTTGAAAACCGCTTAGCCCTAACGGGCTACGGGGGTTCGAATCCCTCTCCCTCCGCCATTTTGTCAGCGGCTTTTCTCCTGTTGCATCGTGCAATCTCGAAACCCTCTGATTTTCGGGGATAAATTCGTGAGATTTCCATCCGGAGAGACATCTCCTGAGACTGTCTCCGTGCTTATCGGCCAAGTTTGCGCACAATTCTCCCTATTCGGAGAGGGGTACAACTAGGTCTCCGGGTGACGCGGTACGGCATGCTCTTATCAGGTCGGGATGCGCTGCCCAATTGAGACATCCAGGCAGACTCTGGCGCTGGCTTTGCCGTAAAACGGGAAACCAAAGACCAGGAAAAAGCAACCGGCTTTAGATACGCACTCGCAGGAGGGACGCTCAAGCCCCCTCCGGGCCTACCCCAGCAGAAGGGACGAGCAAACAACGTTGAACTTCAAATCGGCAATACCACTCCTTACGGAAGCTCTATTCAACGATGAGGAGATTTACAGGTGGTCGGCGGACAGGGTTCTAAATGAAAATAGCGAATCAAGCTGCCTGCGCCGGTGGGCGGCGATCGCTCTGCGGTAGATCCTATTCGGCTCCTTGGTGAGGAGGAGCAAAAATTTATGGGCGGCGCCTGGAATAGTCGCCGCCCACGCCAGTGGACCGTTCCATGGTCAGCTAAGACTATGATTGCTTTGTGCTGCCCTTCGTAGAGTTTCCCTCCATGTCGAGTCTTTCCGACATAGACTGGATTGCTGAGGAGGTGGTATAGGGCCCCTCTGGAGACGGACCGAGCCACCTCCGCTTCCCCCATCGGCTCTAACTCTGCGCTTGCTCCGATAGCCGTTCTCCTTCAGGTAGTCGTAGAGATCGAAGACGGACCTCAACCGAAGATATTGGTCAAAGATGTGCCGGACCTGTTGCGCCTCCGCCTCATTTACGTGCAACTGCCGGTCTTTATGGTCATAGCCAAGAGGGACAATACCGCCCATCCACATGCCCTTCTTCTTCGAGGCCGCGACCTTGTCACGAATGCGCTCCCCTGTGACTTCTCGCTCAAATTGTGCAAATGAGAGCAAGACGTTCAGAGTGAGGCGTCCCATGGAGGTCGTGGTATTGAACTGCTGAGTAACAGAGACAAAACTGACTCCCTTGCCATCAAAGGTCTCGACGATTTTGGCGAAGTCGGCGAGAGAGCGGGTCAAGCGATCGACTTTGTAGACAACAACGGTATCGATCTTGCCCGCAGCAATATCCTCTAGCAGCTTCTTAAGTCCTGGGCGAACCATATTGCCGCCTGAAAAACCGCTATCGTCGTATTTGGCGGAGAGGGCGTGCCAGCCTTCGTGCTTCTGGCTTGTAATGTAGGCCTCGCAGGCTTCTCGCTGGGCGTGGAGGGAGTTGAATGACTGGTCGAGGCCTTCTTCAGAAGATTTTCGGGTATAGATAGCGCACCGGCTAGTCTTCATTGCTTCTTGCCCTTCGTGCCGAAGAAGGCCGGACCTGACCAGTGGGTCCCGGTAATCCGACAGGCTATGGGTGACAGGCTCTTAAACGTTTCTCCCTCGTATTCGAAGCCCCCATCAGTGATGGTGACTTCGTGAACTTTTCTCTTCCATTCCCGAACGATGCGGCTACCCAGTCATTAAAGCTTTTTTGCCACAACTCTCTCAGTCGAGGCTTATCTAACGAAGGCAGTTTCACAAGCAAATCCGCTATTGAATCCACTAAAACCTCGTATAACTCTCGTGTCCAGTGACGCTCTGGCCGGGCAAAGAGTCAAGAGGAGTTTAGATCTCGCCTGGCGAGCGGATGTGGGAGCTGTCTGCTCAGAATCTGGCGCCCCTCCAAGCTCGCTTAAGCACAGCGGGAAACCAGGTTATGCGAACGTGGCTTCCTAATAGCAGGTTATTGAGGAACTATTTCAGGAGACGAGAATAGTCTTCACCGATTCCAGACGGACTACTTCTCAGCTAGCCTGCAAGGTACCGCCCTCGCGTGGCTTTTGTGGAACTTGCTTAAGGTCAACGATGGATCATGTTCGAGTGGGTAAAATCGTTACGTACCCATTTAGCGCCGTCGGAGCGCCATGGGACAGCTTGTCAGTCCCGATAAATACGAACCTTTGCACCCCGGATACGTCGTGAGTGTAATCGTGCGTCGTCGCTTCGGATGGACGCTGACGATGTACGGGAGAAACTCGCATTAGACCCCATCGGCATTGGAAATTCACCGCTCTTGTTTTTGTCTCGACTACGATCGCCCTCGTAGCATCTGTCATTGCACATGGCCAGGAAATGTCTCTCCGGAGAGTGCGTTCTGCGGTGATCGCCCCCACCCCCCGGAACGCGATCATCATTGGGTTTGTCGGAGGCTTTGTTAGTCGGGACGACGCAAAACATCCCGAAGTGCAGTTTGCCGCATACCTTCGCGACCGTTATCCCACCATCCATGCGGAAGTGTTCGGCAACCACCATGGACGAAAGGCCCTCCATCAGGTCGTCCGCCTCCTCGATACCGACCACGACGGCGTCCTCTCCTCCATCGAGAAGGAGCAAGCCACAATCATCATCTACGGGCACAGTTGGGGTGCTACGGAGACAGTCGAATTCGCCCGCAAGTTAGAGCAGTTGGGTATTCCGGTGGCCCTCACCATCCAGATCGACACTATTGCTAAACCGGGTCACAAGGCCTCTGCGATCCCCCCAAACGTAGCAAGCGCGATCAATTTCTACCAGACCGAAGCTGCCCGCTTCATGGGACACCGGAAATTGTCGCGGTCGATCCGGCGCGGACGAAGATAATGGGAAACATTCATATGACCTATGAAGACCGTCCCATAGATTGCGACAACTATAGTTGGTACTCTCGCACCTTGAACAAGCCTCATCACGAAATCGAGAATGACTTCCGCGTATGGGACGAGCTCTCCTCCCTGATCAATTCGGACCTTCCAGGCACACCATCGACAGTTCGGGCGCCATCTCCCTCCGAGTCGCCCTTCTTCAAATACCTTAGGGTCGGCTTCCAGGCACAGGTAAGGCCGCCTTCCCCGCTGTAATCCTGGTCACTTCATCGAGAAAGAGTAGCTCGGAGAGATTAGCCTCTGCCGTTACCTGACAGATGCGCAACCCGCACCTTTGCTAGGACCTATTTGATCTCGACGCGCAATCAGAACTTCTTAAAGTCTCTTCGCCTCACTTGCGCCGCTGATCGCGGTGATTCCCTTCGCAGGCCGCTCATTGGGTGCCTTCGCTACTGGCTTCCTTGATGCCGGCTGGTGAGCCAAGACGCCTGAGTGCGTCGAACTTCGCGCAATACGGGGTTGGCGAAGTTCAGCCAGCCGAACCCGCTGGCTCGGCGAACTTGCTCAAAAGGTGACTTTGCGGGCACTACGGGATTACTTCCGATCAGCGAACTCGTGTTATGTCCTGCACCCAGTTTGTCTCCCAGGTCTTGCCCTCGTCTGGCGAGTCCGCTTGCTCCCAGTGGCACATTGTCGGAGTGATGTTGGACCAGATGAAGCGCGCCCGAACTCGCTTTCCCTTGACCGTATCATTCCCATAGAAAGTGCCCACGCCATTGTGGAAGCCTCCAATCATGGGCGGATCCAATGGTTCGGATGGTGTCCTGCTGTCGAGCCACCAGATTGACCACTGCTGGGTCTTCGGGTCGAAGGACCGCAGAGCGACACCACGATAGGGAGCACCGGCAACGCTGAGCACTGTATCGTCCACATTACTGTAACCCCCCATAAGCGGTTGATTCAACAACGTGCCTTCGAATTCAATCCACTCGTGATTATTGGCGAGTCGCTGCTTCAGCTTTCGATGATGGGCCCGCCATTGACCAACCAGGAAGTCGAAGTCGTGAAGACCGGGGACTGCACTGTCTGTCTGATTCATCCCGGGGCCCGAATCCTGGTGCAATTGTGCGGCTAACTGTCCAGGCGCCGCCAGACACAGACTTAGCAGCGCGATCATGACTGAAAGGCAATGAATACTCACGATGCCCCCTTTTGACTTGAGGCGGTAGCCAATTCTCAACAATGCTTGAACTCCATTTCGCCGATACGCGTTCATCGTCCCCTCCGGAATCAGACTGAACTAATGCCACCCTTTTAGATTGACTCAGCTCGTGGTAGTTGGGTATATCCACTTTCTATAGAACTCTCGATTCCACTTTCGAAGAAAAACCGCCCTCTGTTCCGGCAGGTTTACAAGGGCTTGAACAAAGCAATTCGCTCTGGGGCGTTCCCCGCCGGCGCCGCTTAGCTGGATGCGCGATTCTACTTCGACGGGACAAAATGGCTTGTCGTCAAACGGACGGTGAAGGGCCTTTCGGAATTTGATCAAGGCTTTCCGAGCCGGAAGTACTTTCCTTAGATGTGCTCTCCCAACTTCCCTGAAACGGGGTTACTGAGATGGTCCGCCGCTTGATCACCTGGTTTGGACTGGGCGATCTTGTAGGCAGGTATAAGGAGGATCATCGATATGCAGATTCGCTCGGTAGGGATAGATCTTGGCAAGACGAGCTTTCATCTGGTGGCGCTTGGCGATAACGGCAAGGTGCTGCTGAAGAAGAAGTTCTCTCAGAAGCAGCTAATCACGTTCACGGCTAACCTGCAGACGTCGCTGATTGGGATGGAGGCATGTTCTGGAGCACACTTTCTGGCCCGTGCCTTGCGAGCGCAGGGTCATGATGTGAAGCTGATTCCAGCGCAGTTCGTGAAGCCTTTTGTGAAGTCGAACAAGAACGACTTCCTGGATGCCGAGGCGATTGCCGAAGCGGTCGATCGGCACAACATGCGGTTCGTTCCGATCAAGACCGATGACCAGCTCGACCTGCAGGCGCTGCACCGGGTGCGGGATCGCCTGATGATACGAAGAACTTCTTTGATCAACCAGATTCGTGCGTTCTTATTGGAGCGCGGCATGGTCTTTGCCAAGAGCCCGATCCGGCTGCGGGAGGCCATCCCCGAGGTGCTAGAGAACGCGAACGAAAACCTCACCCCGAGGATGCGGAACCTGGTCGCGATGCTGTGGAACGAGTGGAAGGGCCTGGAGCTTCAGATTGTCGAGATGAACGACGAAGTGGAGCGGATCGCTTCAAGTGATGCTGCATGCATCAGGCTGCGCCAGATCCCGGGGATCGGACCGCTGGTCGCAACGGCGATCGTCGCTTCGATCGGCAACGGGGCAGCCTTCCAGAAGGGACGAGAGTTTGCAGCCTGGATCGGACTGGTACCGAAGCAACATTCTACCGGCGGCAAGGCGAAGCTGTATGGGATCAGCAAGCGCGGCAACTGCTATCTGCGCAAGATCCTGGTGCATGGGGCCCGGGCAGTGGTGCTGCGATCGAAACGAGACCGCCTCGCGATGGGCACATGGATAACGGCACTGGAGACGAGAGCACCACGCAACGTGTTGATCGTCGCCATGGCCAACAAGCTGGCGCGGATCGCGTGGGCGGTCCTTTCAAGCGGTCAGAACTACCGGACTATTCCGAGTGCGATGGCAGCATAACAGGCCCACATCAAGTTCTCCCACCAAGGTCTGCAATGGACAAGTGAAGATGAAAGAACAGTCACAACGGCGTGCCTGAAACCTGTTTTCCGATTGGGCCTTCACACGGCCGAGGGGTTTCTGAGGACAGGCACGCGGCGTATCTCATCATGGCCAGGAGAACAAATCTCCACCAACAGGCCGGATACATTGACGCAGACTTTCTTCATCGAATCACTTTTCCCTTGCAGTCAGACGGCGGACCATACATTTCGGAAACCGCAGCCGAGTCTCATCAAAAATCGATCAGTCCTGATAAGTCGGCTTCTGTTTACCAATCGACCGTCGATGAGCGCATTGGCGATTTAGCTTAAATCTAGGAACGCTCTGGCTAAATCACTGTTCTTCGCTCGTTTCGTAGTTGCAAATCCGCTTCGTCTGCCGTAGACCCCTCTCTTGTGATAGACACCTCCACGGCCGGTTACGCCAAAACGCCTCTTCTGGTCACTGCAATCTTCACGGTCGTGCTTCTCGAAATCCATCCATTTCAGGACGGCAACGGTCGATTGAGCCGAATCTTGATGACTCTTCTGTTGCTCAGCGCAGGCTATTCCTACCTGCCGTACAGCTCACTAGAAAGCGTGATCGACCAAAGCAAAGAAGGCTATTATCTGGCCCTTCGCCAGACCTAGGTGCGTGTGAGGACGGATGCACCAAACTGGCAGCCATGGGTGATGTTTTTCCTTCGCGCGTTGCAACAACAAATGAAGCGGCTAGCTAAGAAAATCGAACGGGAAAAGATCATCATTGCGGCGTTGCCGGAACTGTCAGTGCGCATCATCGAGCACGTCCGCGAACACGGAAGAGTCACCATCAGCGACATCGTACGACTCACGGGTACGAGCCGAGACACATTGAAGCAACACTTCCTCCAGTTGGTCGCAGAAGGCCATCTTGCGCTCCACGGCAGCGGACGCGGCGCGTGATAGGCGTTGCCTTGAGGAAACGCCGGGCTCATCCACAGATTCAGTTGTCGCCCTTCGCGACGATTAGAAGGCTGGAGCACACGCAGCCTGACGCCGGCGCACTTGGCAAGAAAACAGGAACAACCTGAACCTCCCTCCCCTCAAGGGAAACCCCATGTTTTCCCCGTCACTGTACCGATTAAGGGTGTCCCGAAACTCCCTGTCCTATCTCACGGGTCCAAGATATTTGTCGAGCCAGTTGAGCGATTCCTTCACCATCTCGGCTCGGGGTACGTCGTGTGACGCATCGTAAACCACGCGGCGCTTGTGCTCTGCGGGTGTTCCTAGCAGACGGAACATGGGCTCTTGAGAGATTTTGGGCGGCCAAAGGAAATCGTAACGGCCATTGAGCATTAAAACAGGAGCCTTCACATGTGGAGCGAAGTTGAGTTGATCCACCTCCGGCAATCGCTCTTGTAAAAAGAATCCTGGTGATATGAGAATCAATGCTTTGAAGCGAGTTTCAACGGCCGGGAGAATCCCCCCCATCGCTGCCCCCCAACTATCACCCTCGTAGGCCAACGCGTTGCGGTTGATATCCTGGCGTGTCTCAAGGTAGTCGATCGACCGGCTGAGGTCCTTAGACCAAAAAATAACATCGTCTCGATAAGAACTGCTGGTGTTCGGCCAGTAAATCGGTTCCGGTCCGCCGCCACGTTCAAAAGTTCCTTTGTAAATAGGGAACAAGACCGCTCGTCCACTTTTTATAATGAAATCGAAGCCCGGAAGAAACATCGGGATCCCTTCTGCGCTCGATCGCATGTGAGCGGCATTACCGTCGGGAAAGTACACGACGACTTGAAAAGGCGACGTTCCTTTGGGCAGGAACAGATACGCGGTGACACGCTCGCGGCCGTAAGCCGCGTCGAAGGAGACCTTTTCCAGCCTCCAATCCTTGGTCTGTTCGACGGATTCCACCCTCGATTGCAACGGCGTCTTGTCATAAGAGTATTGGTTCTTGTATGCCCTGAAAAGCTGATCGGAAACAGGTTTTTCGGAGCTGTAGTTGCGTAATTGAACCGTGACCGGAGCGCCTGCCGCTTCGGCTTCCTTACCAGTCGACACATATTCAGCGCAACGAAAGCCAAATCCAAGGGACCGCTCGAAGGGTGAACGAGCGTCGGGAATGTTGAACATATAACTCGGTTCGTCCCATGCGCCTCCCATGATATAGCGCTTGCCGGAGGTCGCTTCGTTTGCGCACCACTCCTTGGCGTTGCCTGCCATATCGTAAGCACCACACCAGCTCATGCCGTAGTAAGCCCCGACCGGCGACGGTCCCTTGCCACTGAAGTTGCTGGCGGGTATCAGGCTGGAGCTGTCCTTCGGGGATGCAGCAGCCACCCAGTGATAAATGGTCGGAAGCGACTTGCCTACAAACTCAGCATAAGCTTCAGCTTCGAACCAGCTCACACCGGTGACAGGATATTCGCCCTCACCCTGCGGATATTCACCTTGTATCCAGGTGGAAGGTCCTGGCCTGTTCGTTTCATCGACAAAGAGCTTCATCGCGTCGGCCCACGGAAGCACGCGTCCATCCTTTCGGAATTCGTGTTTCCAATACTCCTGCTTCTTGTAACCGCCCTGGTCCACAAAGCGTTTGAACTCGCGATTGGTGACCTCGAACTTATCGATCCAGTATTTCCCAACCCGGACCGTAGGCAAGGCCTCAAAGCCTGCAGTCCCCCACAGGGTGACAGGGTCGCTCTGGTCAAACTCAACAGGAACCATTCCGCTGGGAGCCTTCCCGTCTTTATGCAGTGTCATTACGATCGGGCCGGGCGGGAAGAAGGGGCCGGACGGGAAGGTAGCGCGTTCGAGCGTCGTATAGCCTTGCAATTGGAATTTCCAACTCGAATCCACAGCGGGAAACCTCCCTTTCAGGATGGGCGAGAGGCCGGCAAATTCCCATTGGGCGTTCGGCGAGTTGTAGCTCCTGCGATAGACCGACGCCCCCGGAGGGCTGGTGATGATGGAATCGGACCAGGAAATATCGGGCCAGAATCTGGCCAAGGTGGGGTCGGCCGGAATGTATCGCTCGGCCTGAACAGCAAGTGCATAGGCTTTGCCAGGTTCGCCCCGTTCGATGAGTTTGCCGATCTGCGGTAAGGCCTGCTCCCTGGCCCATCTGACTTTGAAACTGTGGTGAATCCCCCAGCCAATGAAGCTCATGAAGGCGATGAGGACAATCAGCGCGGGGATTGCGACGCGGGGCTGCCTGCTTTGCCGGAACAGCACTCTCAGGTTAAGACCAATGGCAGGCGCTGAAACCAGTTCGGCGCAATTCTTGAGCTCTTGCTCAACCTCCGTCATGCTTGGATAGCGGTCTTCGGGGCGCTTGCGTAAACAGCAACGAATGATTCGGTCCAGTGCATTCGGGACATCTTCATTCGGGGCATCTTCTACGAATTGGTCCAGCGGGCTGGGCTCCTCCCGCTCGACTGCTATCGATGTTTCACTCGTGGGCTTGCGCGGGAATGCTTTCTTTCCCGTGAACATCTCGTAGAGAACCGCGCCAAACGCAAATATGTCGCTACGGGCGTCCACCGGTTGACCGTGCAACTGCTCAGGAGACATGTACGGCAGCGTGCCAACTACCTGGACGTCAGCGGTAAGGCCTGCCAGGTTCTCTTCCGCAAACAAGATGGGTCGTTCGTACTTTGCCAGCCCGAAATCGAGCAAAATTGCCCCGCTTTCGGTGAGCATGACGTTGCCCGGTTTAAGGTCGCGGTGGACGATGCCTTTACGGTGTGCCGTGGCGAGTGCATCCGCAACCGCGATTGCGATCTTCAGGGCCTCGACCGTCGAGAGCCTGCTCCTCTGGATGCGCGCTGAAAGTGTCTCGCCCTCCAGGTACTCCATCGCGATGAATGCTCTCGCGGCATCTTCCCCAAAGTCATACACCCTGCAGATGCTTGCGTGATTCAAAGCAGAGGCAGTTTTCGCTTCGCGCAGAAATTGCTGCAGCGAGTCCCTATCTTCCGCCAGTTCCTTTGGCAACAGTTTAAGCGCAACCATTCGGTCGAGCAGCAAATCTTCGGCTTTGTAGACCTCACCCATACCTCCGGCAGCGATGAAACTGACGATGCGGAACCGCTTAGCTAACACTTCACCGGGTGTGAGTCGTTCCGGGGAATTTGCGGCGGCGCGCCGAGGGTCAACAAAGGCCGGACTGGATAAGAAGCTTCCCAAACGAGGGTGCATGCCAAGCAGCCGGTGCACTTCGGCGCGGACCACTTCGTCGCGCTCGTTTTGTTCGAGAAAAGAGGCCCGCTGCGCGGGGCTGCATTCCAGCGCACTCTGGTACAGGTCTTTAACGAGTTCCCACTGTTTTACCGTCATCCCCATTGTCAGGCCTCAATTCGCCGTACAGCCAGACCTTCGCTACAGCCCAATCCCGTTTGACCGTGATCGGGGAGACGTTCAGAAAGCTGGAGGTTTCCTCGACGCTCAGGCCTCCAAAGAAGCGCAATTCAACGATGCGGCTTTGGCGCGGATCGAGCTTCGATAGACGGTCGAGAGCTTCGTCCAATCTCAACAGATCTTCGGAGTGTTCCGGGGTAAAAGCCAATGCTTCTTCCAGGGGCAGAATCACCTGGGTTCCGCCACGTTTCGCCCGCAGGTGGCGGCGGGCATGGTCGATCAGAATGCGCCTCATCAGTTGGGCAGCAGTCCCATAGAACTGGGCGCGGTTCTGCCAGTGGGGAGAATGCTGGCCAACCAGTTTGAGATAAGCTTCATGAACCAGAGCAGTGGTCTGCAGGGTATGCTCCGATCGCTCGCGCCGCATGTACCGGCGGGCCAGCTTTTTAAGCTGGTCATAGACCAAAGGAACAAGCTTTTCCTGAGCGGCCTGATTCCCGTTCGCTACTTCGATTAGCAGGGCCGTCACGTCGGGTTCCTGGACCAAGTCGCCACTCTCCAATCGCAACCCCGTTCAAAAAACAGCAGTTATTGCAATCTTGATGGTCAGGATTTTATCTGCAATTCACGATCTTTGCACTTTCTCACTTCCTGATGATCCCTTTTTCCTGCAGGTGTCGCGTTAGTAAGTAAAGCCGCATCTTCAGGCACGACGGCAGCGCTTGAAAACGGGACTATTCCAACAAACGGAACCACAAGGTCACGTACCAGAAAAAAGAGAACAACCGCCAAAGAGGAAAACCGCCCACTTACAGGTTCCGGCTGCGATTTTCGCAAATGGAGTGAAGACAAACAAACAGGCGCGGTGAGAACGACAACTGCGCCCCAAAATCAGAGGGAGACGGACATGAAATCGACATTCAGGAAGAAGTACGCACGTCTTTTGGTACTGTTCGCTGTCGGAACTATCGCGGCGATAGGAGTCGCCCATGCAGATGATTGGTGGGACAATTACGAACAACTTGCACAAAAGACTGAACTGGAACAGCTTCACGCAACCTTTCATGCGTCAATCAGCGTGCACGATCCCGTGAACGGCGATTCGCCTGCAGTGATAACTCAGCGAACCCGCGACATACTCGCGATCTGGTCCAAAGACGCCGAACTCACGGTTATCAACACTACTGCCACGGCGGGAAATTATATCGGCAACGGCGATCCGGAGGATCCCGCAACCTGCCCTACACCCTCGGGCGACACCTCCGCCGCCGGGAAACAAGGCACGCTGTGCACGTTCTTCAAGTATGTTGCCGGCGGGTTGCAGCCAGCCAATAAGTTTGTGTCGCTTTCCCCGGTGTACAAAACGAAGTATGTTCCTGTAAAGGACGGTGACAGCCAATGGAAATCATCGGTGTATTTCGAATGCCATTACTTCGACGTGTCATTGAATCCGGCCACTGGACAGCCGTTTTGGACGGCCAAGAGCCACGTAGACCTCAGCGGTGAAGCCAAAAAAATCAACGGGAAGTGGTTGTTGACCCGGGTCAGCTCGGCTACGGTTGGGATTCCGATTCCGTAGCAGGTTGCCTCTGCGGAAGAGATGCCGGGACAGCATGCTTATCGCTGGAGTGATGCGATAGATGTGCTGTCCGTGCACCGCTTTTCGTCGACCAGCCTTTTGAGCGGCTCCAAAAAGCTTCGCTGTTCGTAGCCAATTAACGTCCGGCTTTCGTAGCACATAAAATGTCCGGTTTATTAAGTTCAAGTCGGCTAGTGGTTACCAATCCTGATTTCAACCGATGCCAACAGGCCTTAGCGTAAATCGAGTGTTCTGGCGAAGAGACATCCAAACCGGTCGTTCACCGGCTCCTCGAGATTCTGCTTGCATCCCAGATAACGCTCGGTAGTCAGAACTGAGGCGTGGCCGAGGAGGAACTGAATCTGCTCCAACTCGCCTCCGTTGACATGACACAGCCTTGCACATGTCCTCCGCAGATCGTGCGGCGCGAGATGGTCAAGCTGTATCCGCTGAGCACAATTCCGCACCACATACCAGACCACGTTTTCAGAGACTCCTTTGCCCCATGCTGTTCCGTGCCGGCTCACTGCCCTGAAGATTCGACCGTCCGTGACATTCGCTGCTGCCATCCATCTGTCGACAGCGCTTTTTACCCAGACCGGCACCGGGACCGTGCGGACATGGCCGCCCTTTCCGACAAGGTCCACGATTGCCCAGTGTCCCTGACGGCTTTGAACCTCTTCCTTCCTAAGTGATACCAGTTCTGCTCGTCGGAGCCCGCATCCGAGCAGGATGGAGATCATGGCTACATCACGGGTGCAACGGAGGCTCTCGCCATCTGATTTCTCAAGGAGCAATCGAGCCTGATCGCGGTTGAGCCAGTTGCCGGCCCGAGAGCCCAGCTGCTTCACGCCCTTGACTCTCCTAATTCCGGCCGCCAGTTCTGGGCTCAATAATCCGGAATCAGCCGCTTCATCGGCGAGACGCCTGACCGCGGCGAGCCTTTGGTTGATAGTTCCCGCTGCGAGACCCAGAGATTCGAGATACAGCCGAAATCTCAGCACCACGACTCGGTTCAGAGCCAGACGCGGTTCAGAACAATACCAGGTGATGAATTGCTCCATTGCGAACTTATAGTTTCGTCTCGAGTTTGGTGAACTCAGGCTGCTAAGCACGGAGTTCTTTGCATGATCCAGATCAGGCAGGCGAAGGACGATCTTGCGGCGAAGCGACTTCTTATTCTTCTTGCGCATACGAGCGGGTTCCACGCCGCTAGCATGTTTGGAAGGGTACGTTCCGCGCATGCCGCCTGGTCAGCCAAGAATTGTCGGCGAGTGCACAGGCGATTCTCCATCCGCTGCCCATCCAGCTACAATTATTGTCGTGACTAGAGAGCGTTGGGCTCAGATAGGAATCACGGTTCAATTCCTCATCGCCGTGAGGACGCTGGGTGAGATCTTCCGGCTTAGGCATATACTTGGCATGAGTTTTTCTGTGGCAGTTGCTATGCCTTATGTTGCCGGCGCTTTGATCGCTACCTGCTCTTGCTGGGTTGGCGTTACCTTGTACTTCTTCCGACGCTACACTCTGACCGCCTGGATAGCGATAGCGACCGTACTGGTTCTACTGGTGTACAAAATAAGCGTGATCGGCAGGTAGTGGCGGTTCAAGCTGACGGCGGATCAAAAGCCGATCAGATCGCACGGTTCAAAGAGTGCTACGGCGATTTCTCACTCATCGAGAAGGCGAGCACAGGGCTTCCAAGTTGCCGATTAGGAGGATCCTCGACGGTCTTCCAGGTCAAAACGCTCAATCTCGGGCTGCGTGTTTTGGCCTCTACAGCAGACGTCCACCAGCGCTCTCTCTACCGCAACGATTTGTGCAACATTTAGGCAGTTGTGATGGAATGAACGAATCGGAGGCCATGGACTTGGCTTGCATTCAGATTCGTGCCGCGATACGAGAGGATCTCCCGCGCCTAACGGAGATTTATAATTACTACGTTGTCCATACGCCGATCACTTTCGATGTAACGCCGCTGGCTGTTGAGCAGCGGATTTCATGGTTCGAGCAATTCGGCACAGCTGGGCGGTACCGACTTCTAGTTGCCGAAATGGATGGACTCGTTGCCGGTTATGTTGGCACTACTCGCTTCCGCCCCAAAGCCGCGTACGATACCACCGTGGAAACCACCATCTATTGCGCTCCAGAGTCTATAGGTAAAGGATTGGGCACTAAACTCTACGCTTCGCTTTTTGCGACTCTATCAAGAGAAACAATTCATCGGATCGTCGCCGGATACGTGCCGCCCAACCCAGCCACAGCGGCCCTTCATGAGCGCTTCGGATTCAAAGCAATTGGCGTATTTTCCGAAAACGGCTATAAATTCAACCGTTACTGGGATGTCTGCTGGATGGAACGCCCATTGAACCACGCCTAGCAATTCACTCACTCCGCACAAGTGGAAAGATCACGGCCATCCCGCCTTTGCGAGAACAGTTCGTTTAGGGGGAAAAGAACTTCTCTAACCGGCTTTGCGACTTTCATGCAGTCTGATTGCGGGCTGCGGCCTGTGAGTGAGATAGGTCGCGGCGGGTGTCTGCAGTGTCGTATCTACGCACTCCGTCACGATCTCACGAAAAATCGTCATCGCTGCGGTCTCGTTCGTCTCCATAGCAGCAAGGCCGAGCTGTAGCTCAGGCAGGGTCTCCTTGAATCTAACTGCGACGACACCAGGGAATGTACAGGCCGCCATCGACTCCGTCGTAATTGCTAGGCCCTCGCCTGCGGCGACGTACGCAAACTGCACTGAACACGACTGAGGCGACTCCACAATGCGGGGAGTAATTCCGAACGGCGCTAGAAGGTCATGGAGAAAAGGTTTGTGAAAACGGCAATCTCTGGGACGCGACGCGACAATACCGATATGACGCAGCCGCTGCACAGAGATGATGCGCTCCTCCGCTAGCTCGCTATGTTGCGACACCATCGCAACGAGCGTCTCCTTGCAGATTGGGTCGAAACGCAGCCCCTTGACCGGAAGGGCACCCACCATTAGCAGCGCATCTACCTTGCCTTCTGGCAGCCGGGTCAGTTGTTGCTCGGTCGTAAGCTCAGTTACTTCCAACTCGAAATCCGGATACCGTGCCGCTAGCATGCGGATCACCGCAGGCAGAAGAACGAACTGGCCAACCGGGCCACAAGCCACGCGTAACCGTAATCGCGCGTGCAGACCGCTCAAGCGTTCACTAGCTGCATCTACTGTATCCACGATACTTTGGGCATATTTGCGAAATACAAATCCTGCATCAGTCAATCGCACTTGTTGGCGATCGCGCTCAAACAATTTGACTCCAAACGCATTTTCAAGCGAGTTGATCTGAAACGTGATTGTGGGTTGACTCATGTACAAGGCACGCGCCGTCTTCCCGTAATTCAGAAGGTCAGATAGCGTCAGAAAACACTGCAGTTGCCTGATTCTAAAGTCCAAAGTAGGGCCTCGGTGTCGTGCTGAAACCTACGCGCTGCTAGGGCTGTCAAAGCAAGAACTAGAAATATGAAGCTTGTGTGTGTCAGAGAAACCGGTTATTGCGCGCCAATTAAACGGACAATTTACATCGGTGTAATGACATCTTCGAGGGTGTTTCCTGTTTTGTCAATGAAAACTACAGTCCACTCTTTTCGTCCCCGGCATTTTTCTATCACGTGCGAGAATCTTTCGATTAGACATCGGCCTAAAAAGCCAATACGCTCCAATCATTCATCCAAAAAGTATTTTTGAATCACCCGTGATTCGCATAGTTTCATCTTTTTTATCGGAGATACTTTCTCCTTTTAAACGCTGCATCTTCAAGTAAGCCTCTACATGTCATTATTCCAACGTCTTCGTCGCCCGGACTTTCTAAGGCGACTCCACCATCCTTCCGCCTTGGAACAGTTCAAGGGCGAGGGCTGAGTCGATCATGATCATGAGGTCTTCAACAAATGAAGAATGTCACCCACCTTTTATCCGCTTTGCTTGCCTCGCTCGTCGTTTTTATGCCTGTCGCACTTTACTCTCAACAGACTGGCATCACAGGTCGCGTAACTGACTCTCAGGGCGCTGTTATCTCTGACGCTGCCGTGGAGGTTAAGGAGGTTGGGGCCGGAATGTTTCACACTAAGACCAACGCTGCCGGAACGTACCTCATTCCGTCACTTGCCGCCGGAGATTACGTCGTTACCGTCACGGCCCCCGGATTCAGCACCGTCGAAACCAAGGTCTCCATGCTCATTGGCCAAACACCGGAAATAGATGTTACGTTGCCGGTTAAAGGCGTCAGTGATGCGGTTATTGTCCGGGCCGGCGAAAATGCCGTCGACACGACGTCCTCGACCGTCGCAGGCAACATTACCCCAGATGACGTCAAAAGCCTTCCCATAAACGGGCGCAACTATATGGAGCTTGCCACTCTGGTGCCCGGCGTACGCGTCAACGCCATCACAAATGACACGCCGCTTGGCGGCGAAAACTCCGGTAAATTTCAGATCAATCTCGATGGGCTTCAGGTGACCCAAAACACAGCAGACGCCAGCTTCGGCCAGCCCCGTTTTTCCCCTGACGCAATCGGCCAGTTCCAGATCATCACCAATCGTTTCGACGCCACCGTTGGCCGTTCTGCGGGCGTAGAAGTGAATGTCCAGTCCAAGACTGGCACCAATCAGATTCACGGTTCAGTCTTCGGGTATTTTCGTAATGACTTTGCAAATGCTGCGGATCCCATAGCGAAGGTTGTCACACCGCTGTCCGATCAGCAGTTCGGCGGAACCTTCGGAGGCCCCATCCGCAAAGAGAAGCTTTGGTATTTCGGTTCCTACGAAGGAGAGCACCAGTCAAGTGGCATCACTGACAGTCCTCTCCTCCCGGGAAGTGCCACTAATCTCGTCTTTCCTCAGGTAATCACCGTCAACGAATATCTGGGTCGATTTGATTACCAACCCACGACCAAGAACCACGTCTTCGTTCGCGTAAACGGCTTCACCTTCAAGAACAACTACACATTTGGCACCAGCACGGCGGATCCAAGCTCCGCTTACTATGCCACGCGGAGCAACTACACCGTACTTGGGGACTGGGTGCGTGACATCAGCGGCACAATCGTCAACGATATTCACATCGATTTCAGCCACTTTCAATGGCAGAATCTGCCCATTTTTAACTCGCAGGCCATCACCTTCGGGAGCGTCACGGTCGGTGCGCCATACAACTACCCGCAGGTCTTCAACCAGAATGTCCAGGAATACCGCGACGATCTGTTCTATCTTGCCCGCAAACACAGTCTGAAGTTCGGCGCAGAGTTGCTTTACGATGCTAATACCGGATTGTTCCAGCAGAACCAGGCCGGCACCGCCAGCGCATGCGCCTCCATCGTCGCAAAGACTGTCAATGGTGTGTCTTACACCGCCACCCAAGTGGCTAACGACCTCTTTCCCAATGGCACTACCAACATAGCCTCTTGGAATTACACGAACACCAACGATGCGACTCACACCAGCATCAACTCTCTTTGTGCTCTCGGCACCTTTACTCAGGGGTCCGGCAACTTTAACGTCAATATCCCCCGAACACAGATCGCCTTTTGGGCCCAGGATGACTATAAGATGCTGGCGCGCCTCACCCTCAACTTAGGTCTCCGCTACGATAACGATCTTGGCATCTTCAATACCAAACTGAAGCTAAACAACGGGCTGCTGACTCCGCAGAGCAACGACAACCATGAGTTCGCGCCTCGACTCGGTTTTGTCTACGACATCGCTGGGAATGGCAAGACCGTACTTCGCGGCGGAGCTGGTATGTTCTTTGCTGACATTGCAGCTAACCAGACGATTGACGGCCAGATTTTCAACGGTGTCACCTCGTTGCAGGAGTCAGTCACTGGTACCGCAACCTCCAATCTGAATTTGCTCAACCCATTTCCTCCATCCATAACCATTCCTCGTCAGGCGGTCCAGCCATTGGGCCCAAATGTCTCTACTCCATACGCTCTACAGATGTCCATCGGGGTGCAGCGAGAGCTTATGTACCGTACCGTTATAACCGCCGACTATGTCTACACACGCGTTTATCACGATTGGATCCGCCTCAATTCCAATCTCCTTCAAAATCCGAACAATCCCGAGTTCAATTACAGTCCAGCCACCAGGTACACGGCGGGGCAGGCGACCATTTGCCCTGGTGGTGGCGTTACTCAGGACGCCACCTACACCACCAGCAGCTTTAACGTCTGCAACCAGTCATTCACTAACGTCAATCAATTTTTCACGCCAAACGGAGCCGGCTCAATTTATAACGCCCTGCTCTTGGGCATTCGTCATTCCCTTCAACACGGCTTCACGGGCGGCGTCGCATATACCTACTCTTCGTTGAAGGATTCCACCGAATCCCCCTTCTATTACCCCAACAAACCATTTGTAAACGGCATCAGCGATGAATGGGCACATGGTCTGGACGACCAGCGCCAGACCCTTACCGTCACCGGTGACTACGTCATCAAATATGGTTTGTCTCTGTCCGGACTCTTTCACTATGGTTCCGGCAACGCCTTTGCCACTACCGTCGGGACGACGCAACCCACAGGCTATGCCCCCAGTTCCAACCGCACCTTCGCCCTCAACACTATCCCAGTCGCTCCGGGAACAACCTGTCCCGCGGGAAGCACATGCGTTACCGTCTATAACAATGCCGCCAACAACTACCTCGACACCGCGACGGGCTATTGGCTTACCAAACGTGACGCGCTGTATGGCACGAATGTCTATCGTATGGACACCCGTCTGCAGGAGGCACACAAGTTTGGCGACCGGTTCACCGGAATTATTGCCGTTGAAGCATTCAATGTATTCAACCACGCCAATTACGGCACCTTCAACGGCATCGTAACGTCGTCGAGTTACGGGATACCACAAGCCACCACGACTCCCGCGACCGGCATTCCCGTTGAGTGGCGCCCGCGCTCGTTCCAATTTCTTGGACGTTTGGAGTTTTAGCTTGCGGCGTAGTCTGAATTTAGGAAAATCACACAAAGGCGCGCAGCAACGTGAGCACTGCGCGTTTTGCTGAGGGAAACAAATGCACCTGGCAGCGACTCGCTTCAGAATCGGCGCGTTAACTTCTATTTTTGTCCTCGCACTAGCTACTTCAGTCAACGCTGCGTCTACCGCCAAAGAGAAGACCATCACCATTTCCGAAGGCACAAACGTCTTCGTCACCGTTTCCCCCGACCACAAAACGATCATCGCCGACCTGCAAGGCCTCTTGTACAGCGTTCCTATCGGGGGTGGCGTTGCAAAGCAGATCACGACGCCTTATCAGGAAGCCTCACATCCCGATTGGTCTGCCAAGGGCGATCTCATTGCCATTCAGTCCTACGCCGGTGGCACCTTTCATATCTGGACCATGCATCCCAACGGCTCCGGTCTCAAGCAGATCACCGGTGGCCATGGAGATGACCGCGAGCCCCGCATCTCCCCGGACGGCACCTCCATCGCCTTTGCGTCCGATCGCGCCTTCAAAGGCAACTACGATATATGGACAGTCAATATATCGACCGGCGAACTAAAGCAGATCACCTTCGCGGAAGCAGACGAGTTCGGTCCCGCCTGGTCGCCCTGACGGCACAAAGATCGCCTTTGTCAGTGGAACAGGCATCAATGGCAAAACCATAGAGTCGATCGACCTTGCCACGGGACATCAGACGACCTTGGTTACCAGCATCGCCGAAGGCCGCGTCGAAGCCCCCAGCTATTCTGTTGACGGCAAGTCTCTCGCCTACGTCCAGTTCCACGGGATTGGAATGTTCATGAACACCGCCCAGCTTCTCGTCACCGGAACGGTGACCTATGCTGGGAAAGCTACCGATACGTTCCCCTTTCCGGCCACATGGCTCTCCGGTTCCGAACTTC
Source organism: uncultured Acidobacteriaceae bacterium (assembly GCA_963774835.1). Classification (GTDB taxonomy): domain Bacteria; phylum Acidobacteriota; class Terriglobia; order Terriglobales; family Acidobacteriaceae; genus Edaphobacter. Next base: position 994,527 of record CAVZGS010000003.1, on the reverse strand, counting down.
TGTATACCGGTGACGGCCATATCCTCCGCACCGACCTATCCGCTTCGTCCGAGACGCCCATCCCATTCAGCGCCCCTATCAAATCCATTCGCCCGCAATATTTACACAAGGTATACGACTTCGACAGCACGACCTCCCATCAGGTCAAAGGCATCTACGCGCCGGCACTCTCTCCCAATGGAAGACAGGTGGCCTTCATCGCCCTCAATCAGCTTTATCTCATGACCATCGGCAGCGCGCCCGTGGCCCTTACCCACGATACCTTCTATAAGCAAGGCCGCTACTTGGTCTCCTGACGGCAAAACGCTCGCTTATGTCTCAGATCGCGATGGTATAGAGAATATCTACCTCCACGACCTCTCGTCTTCCAACACCAACACCGACAAACAGGTCTCCCCGAGCAAATCCGCACAGATTATGCCCGCTTGGTCACCCGATAGCAAACTCATCGCCTTTCAGAACCAGACCGGCGCCACACTCATCGTTGACGTTGCCACCGGCGCCATCAAGCCGCTGGCCCCCTTGACCTTCTTTCCAGGTCGCCCAGCCTTCTCAGCAAATGGAAAAACCGTAGCTATTGCCACAATCAAGCCTTACACGAAGCGCTTCCGTGAGGGTACGAGTTCAATCCTTACTGTTGACGTAGCAACCGGCAAGACCGAATTCTTCTCACCCGCTCCTTTCGAGTCCATCACCACTCGTACTGAGGATGGCCCAATTTACTCGCCCAATGGGAAAGAGATGGCTTTCGTAATGGATGATCTTCTCTACACCATGCCCGTGGACACTGACGGACATCCAAACGGCGCTGCGATCCAACTCAACGGCGAAACAACCGACGCACCCACCTACAGTGCCGACTCCTCCAAGATCCTCTATCTCAACAATGGCAAACTGAAGCTCATTGACCGCTCAACAAAAGTCATCTCCACCGTGCCGGTTGACCTCACATACGCCAACGCAAAGCCAGAGCAAAAACTCCTCATCCACGTTGCGAGGTTCTGGAAGGGTTCCGGGCCCGAGGAGCAGAAAGATGTAGACATTCTTATCACGGACAATCGAGTCACTAGCGTCACCCCCCATAGCGCCACGCCACAGGTCGGCGTAACCTGCACTATCGAAGCCGGCGACTCAACAGTCATGCCCGGGCTATGGGAGAACCACGCTCACACGGACTCCGACAATTCGATCTACTACGGAGATCGCTTTGGCCGGCTTTGGCTTGTCTACGGCATCACGGAGATCCGCGCCATCGCCGACAACGCCTATCGTGCCCTGTCGCATCGAGAAGCTTACAACGCTGGCGCTGCAGTTGGCCCACGTTTGTTTACTACCGGAGAAGCTGTTGACGGCGAGCGTGTCTACTACCCGATGATGATCCCCACCACCAGCGAGGCACAGCTTCACCGAGAGTTCAACCGGCTCAAGGCGTTGGACTTCGACTTTGTAAAGCTGTACGTCCGCTTGCCATACGCGTGGGCGGAGCAGGGAATTCAGTTCGCTCACTCGCAGATGGGCGTTGAAACTGCCTCGCACTATCTTCTCCCAGCGGTCTCTCTCGGCGAAGATGGCATGAGCCACCTCAGCGCCACGGCCCGCACTGGCTGGGCCTACTCCAGATCTCTCACGGGGGTCAGTTATTCTGACGTCCGCACTTTGCTTGCGCAGTCTGGAATGTGGACCATCTCAACGACCTTCAGCCAGGCACAATATGCCGACGACCCCGGACTGGCGACAGATCCGCGTCGCGCCCTCTCCCCACCCTGGGAGAACGCACGACTCAATCTTGCCCTCGCCACGGCTCAGAAGACTGATACAACCTCGGCCTTCGCCCACCTCAAGGATGAAGAGGCTACCGTCTCGGCCGTTCTCGACGCCGGAGGCATCATTCTCGCAGGAACGGATTCTCCACTCGATCTGCCCGCAACCAGCCTTCACTTAAACCTCCGCGCCCAGGTCAAGTATGGTCGCGCTCCATGGCAGGCACTTGAAACCGCAACAATTCTCCCAGCAAAGGCTTACGGCCTGACGAAGGGCCTGGGCACACTCGAGCCCGGCCATTTGGCTGACCTCATCATCGTCTCAGGCGACCCGCTCAAGAATATCGACGACGTGGCCAACGTCCAGTGCGTCATGAAAAACGGTCAGCTTCAATCGGTGGCTACAATCATGACTCCCTTTGCGAGAAGCATAATTGGCGCCGCGATCTGCCCGGCACCGTAGTAAGCAACAAATTGAAGCCCTCTGGCGACGTAGCAATTTGTGCCAATAAGTCGTCTCGTGTTTACCGAAGCTCGCCGAAAAGCTCAATTGGCGACAACAGACCAAGTCACTCATTGAAGGCTCACAGAGGGTCTTGAAGATCGAAGTTCCCCGAAATGTATGGTTCGCCGTCTGACTGCAAGGGAAAAGCGAAGAGTGGATCGACAGATCTGCGCAAATGTATTCGGCCTTTGTGTGGAGAGTGGAGACTCCTGGCCATGATGAGATGCGCTGCGTGCTCTTCCTGATAAACGGGACGGTCATGGAAGACCATTTTCGGGAGCAGGTTGCGAGCACGCCGTTGGGAACTGTTCGTTCGTCTTAGTTATCCGGTGCAGACCTTGGTTGGAGAACTTGATGCCGGTGGTGGTTAATCTTGCTTAGGCAGTTATTGCGTTCGGAACCGCTCGATAGTCCTGTCCGCTCGAGAGAACGGCCCAGGCGATACGGGCAAGCTTGTTGGCTGCGGCTGTGATCACTACCTTGATCGGAGACCGGCGCTCAAGAGCGTTGAGCCAGGGACCGAACGGCGATCGTTCTCGCTTGACGCGGAGGACGGCAGATCGAGCGCCATGGACAAGCAGCTTCCGCAGATAGCTGTTGCCGCGCTTGCTGATGCCGAAGAGCCTTGCCTTGCCGCCGGTCGAGTGTTGTCTTGGGACAAGTCCCAGCCAGGAGGAGAACTCCCGGCCCTTATGAAAGGCCGCTCCGTTGCCGATTGCGGCGACGATCGCGGTCGCAACCAAGGGGCCTATCCCGGGGCATCTGCCTGAGTCGTTGGCAGGCTGGATCGGAAGAGGCGATCTGTTCAACCTCTTCGTTCATCGCGACGATCTGTTGCTCCAGGTCTTTCCACTCGCTCCACAGCAGGCTGACGAGGTTACGCATGCGTGGTGTCAGGTTCGCATCTGCGTTCTCGAGGATCTCAGGCATCGCCTGCTTCAGCTTGAACGGAGTCTTGGCGAAGACCATGCCACGCTCGAGCAGGAAGGCCCGCAGCTGGTTGACTACGGACGTTCGACGGGCGACAAGCCGGTCGCGCACACGATGCATCGCCTGGAGATCAAGCTGGTCGTCCGTCTTGATCGCATCGGCACCGTCCAGCGCGAAGACCTGCAGCGGCTCGATGACGACATCGACATCCTCAAGGCCTACCTGAACCCAAGGGCGCACCAAGGGGCACTATCACCGCGATCGAAACCCTGACGGTAGAGCAACATGAGCTGGAAGAAATCCTTTGAACGAATCGACGAGCTAGTGGGATTGATTGCTCGACAACGCTATGTCTAGCGACCGACATATCATTCCGGCATACTATCTGCTAACTACAATGGCTCCTTCACGCAAGCGAATCTTAGTCGTGTCCGATGACACAATGCTTCGTACTTCCCGCACGGCTATTTTAGAGAAAGCAGGTTATTCGGTGGCTTCTGTTGTGACGGACGATGATGCGATGGCAATCCTTGAGACGGAGCAATTCGACTTGGTTCTCATAGGCCGGGGAGTCTGAAGGTCGCAAAAAGGCACTCGATCATCGATTGAGGGCAAGTATCCGAAGTTGCTGGTGCTCAAGATCCAGTCCTGGGGCGATATAGGCAGCAACTATCCTTCTCGGACTTCAGATACTTCGCCAGAACACGTTGTCGACGCACTGAAGGACATGTTGAACAAACCGTTCCGTGAGGACAACTAAGCATCGTGGGGTAGCATCAAGCGGGGCATGAAAGCCATTGTCAGACGGGTTAAGAAGTTGCTCGAAGCCGCCGAGCCCGGCATCACGGTAGTTGAGCTGAGCGGTACTGGCGAGCGGTCTGGCTGTCCAATTGGCGAGGCGTTGGGGCTGGAGTATCGGAGGCGCAATCCAAACGGCGTAACCTTCCCACCGTCTCAAGACTGCAACACCACAGACCCCGAACTATTGGCCTGGGTAAGCCCCCAACCTTTGCTAGCGCAGCGGCTGCCAAAACCCATGGATTCAATATCGGTGGCGATTCGAACTCCCTTGCCGTCATCAACGACAACATCCCATTCGATGTTAGCGACGACCTGACTCGCGCCTAGATACTCGAGGGGTGCTGTGGGAAATGACCCCAATGCGCAGAGCTATACCTATACCGCCGGCAACTTCACGCACGAGTTCCTTCTGACGTCCCGTGTCGATGCAGTGCTAAGCGATAAGGACACTGTCTTTGGCCACTTCAAGTGGGACAAAGGCACCCAGGCAACTTACACAGACCCTCTGAATCCTCTTTTCAACGTGGACAGCGTACAACCGTCCTTCGAAGGGACGCTGGGTGAGACTCATGTGTTTAGTCCAAACGCCACCAACCAGTTTCTCTTTAGCGCGCTTTGGTATAGCGCGGTGTTCACGAACCAGAATCTCGCTGCAGCAAATCAGGTGGTCCCTTACACGGTCAATTTCTCCGCTCTTGGCGGCTCCTTCACGGGACTCGGCGGCATTGATTATTTCTTTCCGCAGGGCCGCAACGTGACCAACTATCAATTCATTGACGACGTCAGTGTGACTCGGGGACATCATAACTTCAAGGCAGGCGTTTACTTCCGGCGGGACGACGTCACAGATTACAGTCCCTCCATCAATACAGTCCCCCTGGTTTTTGCTAATGAAGCGGTTGGCGGATCCTTCAATCGCGGTTTAGGCTTCGATCAATATTCGCAGCAATACCCGACTCGCAATACTCAACCGGTTGCGGTCTACAATCTGGCCGGCTACGCGCAGGACACGTGGAAGTTGCGGCCAAACTTCAATCTGACTGCGGCAGTCCGCTTTGAGCACAACTCCAACCCGGTCTGCGGTACAAACTGCTTCGCCTACACAAACGGCGCCTTCGGTTCACTGAGCGCGAGTACGTCGACCGCCTACAACAGCCTGCTCACGAGCGGTCAACACGCGGCATTTCCATCATTTCAACCTATTTCGGTCAATCCCCGCGTCGGTTTCACGTACTCTCCCCTGGGAGCCGGTACCGGCACTGTCGTCCGCGGCGGCTTCGGCCTGTTTTCCGACGTTTTCCCCGGAGCCATTGCAGACACCTTCCTGAACAATGCACCAACCAACGTTGGGTTTACGCTGTTTGGGCCATTCTCTACTCCAGGTGCTAACGCGATCGGCATCAACCCAGCCGAGGCCAATAGCGGCGAACAGATCACGACCGCATCGAACAGGGCATTTCAGACCGGGTTCAGGGGCGGTGCAAGCAACAATAGCTTGAGCGCCAGCGTTCCCGGGTTCTCCTCTCCCAATATCGCTACTGCAGTGGGCAAGCTCTTCTACCCGACGTATGAAGAGTACAGCTTTGAGATTGAACAGGCCCTCGACCGTAGTCACCATACGACGTTTTCGGCACGATATGTCGGCAACCATGGATACCATGAGCCAGTGGTGAACAACGGAGCGAACGCCGGCGGAGTCAACAATGGCGCACAAGGAGCGACGGGAATCATCAACTTTGCCGGTTTCCCCGATGCGCCTCCCAACCCCAACTTCGCCACCGCAACGGTAGTTGGCAATGGAGCTATTTCGAACTACAACGGTGTGTCGGTTGGATTGGTACGCCAGGTGAAAGCGCTCACTCTCCAAGTGAACTATTCCTACAGCCACGCACTCGATGAGATATCGAACGGCGGCATCCTTGGTTTCGCTGCCGGCAGCAGCGTGACTGCGCCGGTAAACCCAGCCAACCTTCGCCAGAATTATGGCAACGCTGACTACGATGTGCGGCATAACGTTACGGGCGCCTACGTCTACACCCTGCCGTACTATCGCGGACCCCGTCTCCTGACAGAGAACTGGCAGGTCAGCGGAACGGTCTTTCATCACACCGGATTTCCGTTCACCGTTACCGATAGCGCAGTTACCGTCTCGAATTATGGCGGTACCGCGGTCACACTATTTGCCAGGCAGGTCAATGGAGTGAAGAGCTGTGGCGGCGGTGCAGTGTTCAACAACGCCACAGGTACAACTGCTAATCCGTGCGGTATTGCTACCCCTGGCAACTACGTCGATCCAACTGGCTTCGGTCAGCAAAGGCGCAATCAGACCTACGGGCCTTCGTACACGGACACCGACTTCGCGATCCAGAAGGGGTTCAAGCTGCCGCTCCCTCATTCGGATACTGGGAAGTTCGCTGTAGGCGCTCAGTTTTTCAATCTCTTCAACCACCCCAACTTTGCGGCTCCAGGACACGACATCAATAATCCGGAGACGTTGGGTTCAATTACCAGTACGGTGAATACTCCAACCTCGATCGTCGGTTCGGGTCTCGGCGGGGACGCGTCGCCTCGTCTGATCCAATTGAAGGGAACTATCACCTTCTAACAGAAGTGGTTCGCTCATGCGGGAGCAGGGGCCTTCCTGGGCGAAAGAAGCCTTTGAAGAGCAAACTGGATGGAGGAAGGGTGGCCCTCATGGTTCCAAGGGAGGTGGTTGTGTCAACATTTGTTTTGACTGCGGAGATCATTCCATTTTTGGCAAGGGGTGCATTGCTTCCGGATCACGGGCAATCCGGAAGTGATCCCGTAGTTCCCGAAAAGTCGCCTACTTGGGCAAGTGACCTTCTTGTTCATCGAGCGAGAACCGGGCTTATCACTCGCTACCCAACTGGTCGCCTACGCAGAGACTTATCATGGATGTCGGCTTCTCGGACAAGTGGCTCAGGAAGCTGCCGAAAAATGGGGCTCATGTAACGCCCGTACGGCTTGAAATTAGACTCCCTGTTACGCATTCGAATTCCTTGTTCGATACCTAACAATTCCCTGATACGGTCAAAAACAATCCCTGTTCCTATGGATCGCGGGGAACGGAACTGAGCTAAATCGGCGGGTAAACACTGGAGAAACCCCACCATCGATGATTCCGATCCTGTGAAAATTCCCTGTATTTTTCCCTGTTAACGGGAATTTGCCCTAGAGAGCGGTTCGCAGCAGACTGCGTCCACCGCCATTTAGTCAGGGCCTTTCTCCTGTTGCATCGTGCAATCTCGAAACCCTCTGATTTTCGGGGACAAATTCGTGAAATTTCTATCCAGAGAGACATCTTGAGACTGTCTCCGTGCTTATCGGCCAAGTTTGCGCACAATTCTCCCCTATTCGGAGAGGGATACAACTAGGTCTCCGGGTGACGCGGTTCACCATGCTCTTAATCAGGTCGGGAAGCGCTGCCCAATTTACGCCATCCAAGCAGACTTTGGCGCTGGTTGTTGCTAAAATTTGAGACTTTTGACGCCAATGCCGAGAAGAGTGCGCGGTTTTTGGGACCTAACGACAATCCGAGACGTGGACGACCGCATCCCGACATACCATGTGACGACCCGAATCCAATGCTATGGGAGTTGTAAGTTTTCTCCCTTTCCCTCGTCGACGAAAGTCAGGCTGATACCGTGAGGTAACGGAACTATGGCCGTCTGAGTCTCGGCTTTGCCGTTAATGACAACTCGATCGTGTAGCTGATCCCATCCGTAAATCTCGACACGAATCTCTTTCCACCACGCCGGATACGAACCTTCGTGCGGTGAAATGTGAAGATGAAATCCATCTTCGTCAGTGTCGCAGGTGAATACGACGCGCAGGAAAGCACCGTTCCGATAGGCATAGGTCTTGCCGTCGTCGAGATAGATACTTCCTGTGCATGCATCAGCTCGTCCGCCTCGATAAATGCGAAGAGTGAGAGGTGCCCTGTGGCTTTTCATTCGTGCTTTGCACCAGGGGCGCGATAGGCAAGATCGTGCCTCCGCGGACAAAGACGGGCAGCGACGCGAGCTCAGGATGAAGCTGCACCGCGACCGGTTGTTGCAGGGATGGAGTTACCGGTTGCGCGAGGTTTAGCGGCACGGTCGACGCCTCAATCCTTTTTCCAGTCCAATAGTCGTACCAATTTGTCCTGGGAAGCTCGGCAAAGTAGTCATCAAGTTGTTCTGGCCATGGCGAGGGTGCAATCAACAAATTGGGGCCAAGCAGAAATTCCGCCGACGAAGGAAGATCCACATCAATTGGATGATAGTCGGACGCTGCATCTGGAAACTCGAGAAACAACGGACGCACTAGCGGAAGGCCGGTGCGGCTCGCTTCCTCAGCGAGTGTGTAGAGGTAAGGCATCAAGTGGTAGCGCTCCTCGATAAAGCGGCGACGGATTGCTTCATGTAAGGGGCCGCCGAACCAGGGTTCTTGATCCCCCGTTCCCAGCTCGCTGTGATCACGATCGATGGGCTGAAAGGTCGCGACTTCCAGCCACTTTGTAAGTAGTTCCGGAGAAGGAGTTCCCGCATAGCCGCCTACATCGGCCCCTGCAAACGCGAAGCCGCTGAGGCCAAGGTTTTCAAGCATAGGAGTTGTGAGGCGCAGATGGTTCCAAGTACTGCTGTTGTCTCCAGTCCAGGTGGCTGCATATCGCTGACCGCCTGCGTAGGTAGCGCGCGTAAGAACAAAAGGGCGCGTGTCGGGAGACATCGCCAGCAGGCCATCGAAGGTCGCGCGCGAGTTCTCCATGCCATAGACGTCGTGGATCTCGGCATGAGTCGCGGTACGTTTCGTGAAACCGGGTTCGTCGATTCGGTGAAGGACGTTCAAGGGCATGGTCTTTGTGGGGGAATCGAAGATGGAGGGTTCGTTCATGTCGTTCCAGAAGCCTTCGATGCCAACATCATGGAAGTCGCGATACAGGGTCCCCCACCAGGCGCGCGTTTGTTGCTGGGTGAACTCCGGAAAGACGCTCGGACCCGGCCAGACACGGCCGGTGTAGACGGAACCATTAGCGTTTTTGACAAAATGGTCGCCTGCTGTCCCACTGTCATAAGGAAAATAGTTTTGATCGGCCACCTTGGCGATGTGCAGGTCCGTGATCGCAACGACATGAAAGTTTTTGTCTTTGAGACAGGCTACCATTCCTGCAAAATCTGGAAACAGCTTTCGGTCGACTGTAAAGGGCCGGTTCTTTTCTTGAAAGCCAATATCAAGATAGATTGCATCAGCCGGAATCTGGTCCGTCCGGAAGCGTTGCGCCACCTCCAGGACCTTTGACTCCGGCGTGTAGCTGTAGCGCGATTGCTGGAAACCCAGTGCCCACATAGGCGGCAGAGATGGTTTACCGGTCAGCCATGCATAGTCTTCCACCACTTGCTTTGGCGATGGTCCATAAAGAACGTAATAGTTGAGGGGACCGTCAACAGCTCCGAAAGAGTAAACGTCGGGAAGCTCTCTGCCAAAGTCGAAGCTGGTGCGCCAGGTGTTATCGAGAAGGACTCCCAAGGTTACCCCAGCTTTATATGTCAGAAAGAAGGGGATGCTTTTATAGATTGGATCGGTAGATTCCTGAAAACGATAAGCATCGGTATTCCAGAGATCGAAGGCTTGCTCACGGCGGTCGAGGGGGCCGGTCTTGTCGCCAAGACCAAAATAGTGCTCATTAAGAGGCATGATTTTGGAGACGCGAAAAGAGTCGCCATCAAAACGAACCGCCTTTGCGTCTTGCTGAAGAATGTTTCCAGCCAGGTCGCGGATCGCTAAGCATAACGTTTTCTTGTCTATTTCAACAATGAGGGAATGCGTCCGAAAGCCATAGTGTCCTTCCGTATTATCAGGCGCGACTACGACCGAACTGTGACGCGCCTGGGCAAGCACGGCCCACGATGCGTCCTCGGGTAATGGTCTTTGACGCGTGATGCGAATTCGAAGAACGTCATCACGCAACGCTGTGATCTCTTCGCTCGCGGTGCCATCGCCTATCTCTAGGCCATTCGGCAGGGCGGAGAAAATAGTCGCATGTTCGAATACGAACGGCCCCGAGGACGTGACCGCTTGTCCATGCAGAACGGCAGAATACTGGACAGAAAAGAAAAGACATGTCCAGATTCTAAAAAAGAGAGAGTGAAAGCGCGGCATCGTTCTTCCTGAATTGAATAATTTGGTAGCGACTCGTTAGATTACGACAGGCTTGCAGGACGGCCCTTGATGGCTTCGACGTTTGCTGTGCGAGATGTGAAAGCTACGGCCACGAATCCGGAGTTGAGGGACCCGGGTCACGTACGGCGGCTACAGCGCGTTGCTGCCGGCGTAGCTGCTTCATCACCTTCGTCTGCTCCATTGCAGCGTCTGCATCTTTCGAGTCGCCTATCTTTCGGTAGAGCCTCGCGAGTTGATAATGCAGGCTGCCGTCCTCATCGCTCTTGATACCGAGAACGAGCTGATCGATGGCCTGCTGCGTCTTGCCGGCATCGGCATAGACCTCACCCAGCAGCGCATGAACATGTGGAAGCATCTGCGGTTTTGCATTCAGCGCCTTCTGCAGATACTGTTCAGCGGGCGCCATTTCCTGATTCGCTATCAGCGCCTCAGCCATAAGAAGGTTAAGCTCTGGATCATCTGGTGTCAGATTCAATGCTAGCTGAGCGGTCTCTATCGCCTCTCCATTATTCCCGTCGCCGAAATATGCGGAGGCAAGGCCAATCAGCGCCGCCGGATCCCCCGGACTAATGGCCAGTGCTCTCTGATACTCGGCCTGAGCGTCTTCAAAGCGCATTCGCTGGCGGTAGATATCACCCAGTAAAAGGTGGGTCCTGGACGAATCGGGCTCGAGCTGCTGAAACCTATCGAGAGCGATGAACGCCAGATGCTCATTCGCTTTGATAGACCAATACACCGCCGCCAGCGAATGCGGTGCGGCGGCTGCAAGTGCCTCTGAGGCATTCGAGGCAAGCTTATAGTCGCCAGTGAAATAAGCGCAGGTTGCCAGGAGTTGCAGACCGACCACGTTTTTCGTTCTCAAGCTTTTTTTTGAACGGTCGGCACATTGCGCGTATCGGCCAGACGAGTAGTCTTCCTGCGCGGTTCGCGAAATTGGAGGGGATGACGGGAGAGACGCCTGCGGCGGCGGCGATTGGCCGCTCAAGAGATCCGCGAGAAAACCTGAGAGGTCAGGAGAAAGTGCTTTCACATTGCTCTGCTGCCTGAGAAACTGCTGGAATGCCGAATTACGCGCCTGATCCAAACCATCGATTAGGGCAGGGGCGTTCGAGGTGAAGAACCCTCGATCTCTGTTCCATAAATCTTCGAGAAGAGAGAGAGCGTCATCGTCGGAGCCGGCATCGAGTCGCAATCGCGCTTGCCCGAGGACGGCGAGAAAGCAGCCAGGGTCCGTCTGGCGTTCCATCTGGAATGCCGTTCTAGCGCCTGCGGTGTCCCGCTGTTTGAGTAGAAGAAATCCAAGCTTGACGTGGGTGCAGGGAGGCTGAGGTTGTGCCGCAGGAACAGTTCTGTACGTTTCGATAGCTTCGGTGTAGCGGGCCTGTTTTGCAAGCGATTCCGCGTATAGAATTTTGGCGTATGAAGAGTTCTGATCTTCTTCTGTGATGCGGCGTGCATCCGCTTCTACTTCATTGAGCCGAGCGATCCCAAGACCGAACCATGCTGAACTTTTTCCAGAGTCGAGCTCAATGGCTCGCTCGTAGGCCAATGCCGCTGCCTGAAATTTTCTTTGCGACGAGTAGGCCCGTCCGAGCGTAAGAGGTACCAGCGGATCGGTATGGTTCATTGTTTCAGCCTTCAATAGATATGGAATTGCTTCGTTGGCGTTTCCCATGCGCATGCAATCCAATCCAAGAAACAGGTGAGGCACATATAGTGAAGGTTTGAGCCGGAGCGCCTGCTGAAAACTGCGCACGGAACCGCCGAAGTCATGAGATTCATACTGCATCAATCCGAGGTTCGCCCACAGCTCCGGAATATCCTGACGAAGTCGTACGGCTTCTTTGTAGCTATTGGCGGCTGCGTCATAATCATTGACGCGCTGGGCCCTTTGGGCTGCAGATACCAAAGACGTTAAGCGTTCATCCTGATTCTGCTGGCCCCGCCCGGTTGAGGGAATGACCAGCAGAAGCAGGAGAAGAGGTGTGAAGTAACTGCTCATGGGAGAATCACCAATAGAATTTTCCTGCGAATTGAACGGTCCGCGCCGGAAATGCATTTGTGATTTGCCCCAAACCTGATTGGCAGGTCGAGTTTTCATTCGGATCGCAACCTGTATAAGTCGCTCCGCCTCCTTGTGGAGCGTAGAACTGCGCGTGGTTGAACGTGTTGTACATCTCCGCGCGGAACTGGAGACGCATCGATTCTGAGAAGTACCAATTCTTCATGAGAGAAGTGTCCCAGTTCTGATATCCGGGCCCGCGGAGATAAGAGAAAAAACGTGGCGCAGTCCCGAAGGTTCCATAAGGAGCATAGGCAAAGGCGCCCGTGTTGAACCACTCGTGAATCGTTGGGTGAGCTACATGGGGATCTGCGATCAAGTCCGGTCTAGGATTGCCGCCGTAGGAGTTGTAATTCGATCCGCTGATACTCAAAGGAATACCCGTCTTGAAGGTAGCGATCTGAGAGACCTCCCAGCCGCCAATCACTGCATCTTCAAGACGATTCATATTTTTACCGACCGCTTTGCCACGGCCGATCGGCAAGGTGTAGATGTAGTTGGCCACTAAACTGTGAGGTGTATCCGAGCCATCCACGCTCTTCTCCGCCGCCAGGTTGTAGTTGTTTGCGGGGCCGGGGTTGCTCGAGTAAGACCACGAGTTGTTGCCTTCAACATTGTCGAGGAACTTGGAGTACGTGTATGAAACCAAAGCAGTAAGTCCCTTGCTTAAGCGATGGTTGTAGGACACTTGGAGAGCGTTATAGTTCGAAAAGCCTGCGGGTGGGTCATTTTCGGTTACATTGCAGTACTGCGGGTACGGTGACAACAGATGCGATCGAACGATCATCGCCTGATCGAGAGCGCAGCTGCTGGTACCGGCCGGAATGGCCCCGAAGAATGGATTGGGCACCAGAGTGTTCAGAGCAGCTGCTCCCATTGAAAGGTACTGGGGGTTCAACTGAGCTCTGTTTAGGTTCGAGTTGATCATGTGAAGGCCGTGATTGCCGACATAGTCCATCTCCAAAGAGTCGTTGGACGTTATGCCCCATTGCCAGCCGAACATGTACTGCTGCACATAGCTGGACTTGCGGCTGATGAAGGCGCTTCCAACGGCGTTGCCGACCTGCTGGAGAGCTCCGAGAGAATTGCCGGTGATGGGGACATAACCGTTGGGGAAGGGATTGGCCAGAGTGACCGCTGGATTAGGTGAGATGGAGTTAAGGGTCACTGGGGAAACGGTCTCGCTGGCAAACCCAGCGCTCTCTCCCGGGAAGCAGCACGTAATCGACGGTGGATAGAAGATTCCATATCCGCCGTGAATGATGAGGTTGCCGGGCGCCTGATATGAGAAGCCTATTCGCGGAGCTGCATTGCCGTAGTTGGTGTTATAAACGCCGCGTTGGCTAGAGGAGAGAAACTCCAGTGCGCCCGGAACAGTCGCTCCAATCAATGTACCGATTGGGTTCGACGCCGTTGGATTGAAGGTCGATGCGACGTTATGACGATAGGTGGGTGCGGTCTGGATTTCATAGCGTAACCCGAGGTTCAGCGTAAGTTTGGGAGTCGCCTTCCAGTCGTCCTGCACATACCAACCGTAATAATGCGTAGCTACTGCTGGATTGTAAGTGGTTCCTGTAGAGGTGGGAGTGCCGCCTGTGTTGTCGAGAACACCAAGAAGCAACTGCGCCAGGCCGTTTCCAGTAGTGAACGGGACCGCGTTATTGGGATCCGGCCCGGAGGTGAAGGTGCCTCCTGAATCCAACGCTGATTGGAAGAAGTTCGCCTGGTCGTCCTCAAGCTCGGCAAACATGAAGCCGGAGTTGATGGTGTGGCGCCCAAGTGCCTTGATGAAATCCAATGAGACACTACCGACCGGACCGTGATTGGTAACAGTCTCATTCGTGAGCGGACCTAGAGGCGACTCGCCAGCGATATTAACGATGGGAAATTCAGGACTGTTCTCGTCCAGATAAGTAGGAAGGCCCAGAGTGGACGGTCGGAACCCCCTCGACTGGTTCGTGGACGTTTCGTGCCAAAGCGAAACGCCTGCCGTCAGGTTCATGGTCAGCGTGGGGCTAAAGACCTGGCTGTACCCGGCGACCATGTTGTAGCGATTATTCGGCCTCGCATTACCGGGACCCGCTTCATTACTAGAGCCCCAATAGTCTGGCGTACCGGTTTTGAACTCCTGTTTGTAGGAGTAACGGAAGTAGACCCGGGCAGAATCGTTGATGTTATGGTCGACCCGGATAAGGTACTCGTTCGAGCGTGCGGGAGCTGTTCCAGAGGCGGAGAAGTTATTGGTCAGGTTGCCGTTTGCAGCTGCCGGATAATAATTCACCAGAGTTGCAGCGATGGGATTGATCGAGCCAACATTCAATATATTGTTGCCGGAAATCGGATCACGAATATAACCGGTTTGAGTTGCAACCAGACCGGTCATTGGGTCCACTTGGCCTTGAGTGATGGCGCGTGTGCTTCGCGGATTGTAGATCTGGCCAACGAGCACTGGGCGCCCGAGCGCGTCAAAAACAGGGCTCCCAGAGGAGTTCACACCTTGCGGGCCCAAAAGCGCCCCGAAGTTACCCGCCCGGAAGGCAGGCGTGGGAACGGTGAACTGACTAAAGGTTGGAGTGGCCAGCGTAAGACGCTCATAGAGACCGAAGATGAAGGTCTTGTTACGCTGCCGGTAGACGCCAGGAATATAAAGCGGTTCCCCTGCGGAGACACCATACTGGTTACGGTTGAAGTTCTGGCGTGGAATTCCATTGTGATTGTTGAACCACAGGTTAGCGTCCAGAGCATCATTTCGATAGAACTCGTAGGCGGAGCCGTGAAACCGGCTCGTACCTGACTTCGAAACGACGTTCACCACATTTCCTGTACTCCATCCGTATTGCGCTGTGAAGGAGTTGTTCTGCACCTTGAACTCCGACACCGAATCCACGGATGGAACATAGATGACCGCGCCCCACTCAGGGTCTGTGTCCCAAACGCCGTCGAGCATGAACGCCGACGTCCCAAAGAAGCCACCGGCAAAATTCAGGAACGAGATATCCTGGTCCGCGTTGTCTGTGCTCGGCCCACCCCCGCCCAAAAGCATCTGCCCCTCGGACGTGTTGTTCACTGACGAATTCAGCGTCGCCAGACCATACACATTCCGCAGGTTGAGCGGCAACTCCACCACCTGTTTCGCGTCGATGTCTGCCGCGATATTCGCATTCTCCGGATCTTAACAGGGACGCCTGGGAGGTAACCACCACCTCTTGCGCCTCAGATCCCACGGTCAGCGCAACGTTCTGGGTAGCCGACTTCGATGCATCCAATAAAATCCCGTTTTGCCTGTACTCTTTGAATCCCTTCGCATGCACGACCAAGGTATAGGTCGCTGGCGGCAACTGCGTAAACGAGTAATGTCCGCTCGCATCGGTCGTGAGGGCGCGCTTGATGCCATTTTCCTGACTTGCGAGTTGGACCGACGCCTGAGGTACAAGGGCGCTTGTGGAATCGGTCACCGTTCCGCTCAGTGTCGCCGTAGTCACGGCCAGCTGCGCCAGCGCAACGGGCCCCCTGCACACTGCGACCGAAAATAGAACCCAAATTCCATACCAATATAAGTTGTGTCGTTTCAAGGAGTGCCTCCAGAAGCTGAACTCTCGACGCAACCAATGCGCCTAACGGCATTCGGGTGCGGGCCTGGGAATTCAAGAATGTAGAACGAGGCAAGTTATAGTGTCCTCAATTTGCAATAGGTAAGGTCTTTGCGGCAAGCGCGCTGTTCTTTACATGTAAATTTTTGTCATAACCCATTGGTCCATCTGGATTTAGATGAGATAGCTTTTGAATCATCAATGATGGTTGGTTACGCTATAATCCTCCTTCTGTGGAAGGTAGCGAATGCTGGTTGATCCTGTAGTAGGCACTCCCCCCAGTTTCAGCGAGGAGGAAAAGAGCGCGATCCATCTCCAGATGGAGCGGCTGGTGGCGAATTCCCACTTCAGCCATAGCCGTCGATTTCCGTCTTTTTTGCGCTTCGTTATCGATCACACAATATCGGGACGTGCCGACGCTCTTAAGGAGAGAACGCTCGGTATAGAGATATTCGGCAAGAACGCGGACTACGATACGGCATCGGATCCGATCGTTAGGGTTACAGCAACCGAGATCCGCAAACGCATCGCGCAATATTATCAAGACCCCGGCCACGAGAACGAGCTGCGCATTTCGCTGATTCCTGGTTCATATATTCCGCAGTTTCATTGGCCACAGGACGGAAGGAAGCAGGGTGCGGACGACCCCGAGGCCGCTGTTGTGCCCGGACCACACCCGCCCGAAGCGCCGGTCAGTCCTTCCTTCGGAATTGCATGCTCACACCTCAGGCAGAGGTTGGCGCATAGCCTTCATCGCTCTCTGCTCGGTGCTGGTGGCCTCGACCATTGCGGGGACGATCTTCTGGAACGCAAGGCCACGTACACCCTTCAACTCTTTCTGGGGACCTGTGTTGAAGACCAACGATCCGGTGCTCTTCTGCATCGCCGATCAAAGCCAGTACGCAGCTATTTCGTTGCGCGACGCCGTCGATCCCACACACCAGATAACCCTCCGCGACAACTTGAACGCCGTTGTGATCGACGATCTCGATCCGATTGTTCGCATCGCCGGAATTCTGCAGGCGGATGGGAAGAAGTACAGTCTGCGCGGAGAAAATGCTACCACTCTGATGGATCTGCGTGGCGGCCCGACGGTGTTCATCGGCGCATTTGATAACGCGTGGACACTAAGGCTAACCAAAGACCTCCGGTACCACTTTGCCAATAATGCGGACATGACCAAGTTCCAGATTATGGACAGCAACTCCACGGCACAGACGCATTGGGCGGTGGATCGCTCGCAACAGATGGCGACCAACATCTATAGCGATTATGCTGTCGTGGCACGCTTCACCGACAGCGTTACCGGGCGAGTAGCTGTAGTCGCCGCCGGCATTGGTCGAGGGGGCACTATTGCTGCGGGCGAATTTGTCACCAACCCTGCTGATCTTGCGGTGCTGGAACGCGCCATGCGGGCCGCAGGCAATAAAGAGAACATGGAGATTGTATTGAGCACGCAGATTATCGATGGCGAACCGGGCACTCCGAAGATGGAAGCCGTCTATTTTTGGTGAATGAGGATGTCCGCCTATGAGCAGCAAAATCACAAATCAAAATGATGAATTGCTGGAACACCACCGAATTCCAGTTGAATAGCGCTCTATCGATGGAAACCTAACGGTACAGGGTGGACACGTCCGGCTCAAATCCGCCGAGAGCAACCTTCGGTATGGAAAATGAAACTGGCATTGCGAACACGCTCATTAACCCCCAGTTGTCCGAGCGAAATGGGATAAACCCTACTGGACTACCGCCCATCAGGTCAAAGGAATATACGCACCGGCGCTCTCTCCGAATGGCAAACGGGTAGCATTCATCGCCCTCAATCAGCTTTATCTGATGACCATCGGCAGCGCACCCGTGGCTCTCACTCACGACACCTTCTACAAGCAAGGTCCCACCTGGTCCCCTGACGGTAGAGCCCTCGCCTATGTCTCAGACCGCGACGGCATCGAGAATATCTACCTCCACGATCTCTCATCTTCGGGCACTAACACCGACAAACAGGTCTGCGCAAGCAAAACAGCACAGATTATGCCCGCCTGGTCACCCGATGGCAAACTCATCGCCTTTCAGGATCAGACCGGCGTCACCCTTATCATTGACGTGGCCACGGGCGCCATCAGGCCGCTAGCTCCTCTGACCTTCTTTCCAGGTCGCCCAGCCTTCTCCGCCAACGGCAAGACTGTAGCGATTGCCACCATCAAGCCTTACACCAAACGCTTCCGCGAGGGCACGAGCTCAATCCTCACGGTCGGGCAGATATCCATCGCTTTTATGAGGAAATAGTCGCACGGAAGCGTTAAACGCATCTAGGTCAACCGAAGGCCCACGCCAAATTCGAAAAGGAAGAACCACTATGAATCGCCTTCAGAAACTCACCAGCATCGCTGTTCTAGCACATGCTGCGATCGTGACCGCCGCATTTTCTCAAAGTCGACGCCCGTCCAAACGGGTGTCTTCCATTGCCAGGTGCATTCCACTAGCGGGCGCGCGTCAATCTATATGGGATCTGACGGCAAATTGACCCTTCGCGTTACCAGCTTCAAGACATCCAACGGTTCTGACTTGCATGTGCTGCTCATTGCTGCAGATGATGCGCAGGACGACCACAACTTCCTTGAGAACAACGTCGAGCGTATCGAACTCGGCAAGCTCAAGGGCAATAAAGGAGACCAGAATTACGACATCCCGACAGGTACTCACCTCACTAAATTTCATACCAGTAGCGATCTATTGCGAGCGCTTCAATGCAAATTTCGGCACGGTTCAGGGCGCCGCGTGCTGTGACGAAGGTTGCGACCAAAGTCCGTCACTGCTTGGTATCCGTCGCAAATTCATCAGTTGACGATTTAAGATTTGCCTGCGTTTGCAAAAGGATCCTGCAAAGGTAGAATGACTTAGCTCCACAGCCAGTTCCGTGAGCGAAATGCTCCTTTTTGGCACGTCGATTGCTGTGGTTAAGACGTCGTACGGTGAGTCGTCTCAGGGGGAGGTATGCCGCAGCGAAAAGTGACCATGGAGCCGCTCGAATTCTCCGAGGCATGCCATATTCCCGTGAAACGGGAAAACGCATCTGTGCTAAGTCTCGACCGCAAACATCCGCTTGCGATCCGGTGGATGCATTGGATAAATTTCCCTGTTCTTTTCATCATGATCTGGAGTGGGCTTCTGATCTATTGGAACGACTCTGACAATGCCTATCGACATCCCCATGCTATCTATCGAATCGGCATTGGAAAGATCACCTTGTTCCGATTTTTCCCAGAAGGGTTCTGGAAGGGAATAAATGCGCCATATCACGTTACGCAGGGGCTGGGACACCACTTTTTTTTCATGTGGATCTTTGCGGCTAATGGTATCGCCTATGTCACGTTCCTGACAATCTCAGGGGAATGGCGGTTTCTCGTACCGCAAAAGAGCAGCCTGCGGGACGCGATCCGGGTGACCCTCGTCGATCTCCATCTTCGCAACGGACTGCCGCCTCAGACAAAATACAACGGCGCCCAACGTATTGCGTACACGGCGGTCATTCTGATGGGCTTCGGTATGTTGGCAACCGGCCTCGCCATCTACAAACCAACTCAGTTGCACTGGCTGACTACCATCCTTGGCGGTTATGAGATGGCACGGTGGGAACACTTCTGGATCACAATGAGCTTCCTGGGGTTCTTCGTGATTCACGTGGTCCAGGTCATCCTGGCCGGATGGAACAACTTCCGGAGCATGGTGAGCGGGCTCGAGATCAAGGACGAAAAAGATGTGTCCCTTGAGGCAGAAAGGAGGTCATGGTGACACCAGATCCAGATCAGCAGAAGTTTCCGGATCGTGTCCCGACACCCAACCAGGGCGCGGTGGAACCCAGACCTCATGATCCATCTGATCTACAGATGGACACCGCAGCTGAGAAGGTTGATGACTCCCCCATAGCTCCAGAAGGAATGAACGGCGAAAGAAATTCCGCTCGTATGAATTCCGGGTCAGAGAACAGCCTCGATGATGAAACTCAACGCGTTGCTACGGAGGCATCACCGCAGCAGTTCGAGTCCCAGCTCCCTACAGAGGAGCCGCATTCTGAAGATGTTGGGCCCACCATCAAGCAGGTGAACGATGTAGTACTCGCGGAATCCCGACTGCGTACACGTCGCTCCTTTGTAGTGACTGCCACTACTGCAGCTGCTGGGTATGGGCTTTACAACTGGATCGACCATCTGACTCCAAACGAAATGCAGCCGGCCGGATATCGGAAAGCTTTCCGGGCAAATGCCGCTATCTCGCGTGCAATCTTTGACGAACG
Organism: uncultured Acidobacteriaceae bacterium; assembly: GCA_963774835.1. Lineage (GTDB taxonomy): Bacteria > Acidobacteriota > Terriglobia > Terriglobales > Acidobacteriaceae > Edaphobacter. The sequence continues at coordinate 974,399 of CAVZGS010000003.1, read as the reverse complement.
AGCCCTTGCTCCCACTTATCCCTTGTCCACATCTGAGAATCTGCGTGTCAACGGGGTCTACGGCCTGAAGAAGATGCTCGATCCAGCAAGCTATCGCCTTCAACTTGTAGGTTCCGTTTTCTCGACTTCCCATCCGCGCTACACCCGAGATGTGACGGATTGGGCCTATGTCTATGTTGCCGAAAAGACCATGGAAGATCAGGGACACGACACCAAGACGCCACCTCCTTCCGCCAGAACGTCTGAGAAGATGCCGCCTGAGTCGATGGTTGAGCGGGAGAAACAAAGGGAGAAGCCGCGAGCAGCCGGATGCCGCGCGGCAAGGAGGAAGCTGGTGAGAGCCATTCGACTCTTGCGGAAGGAACCCCAGGACTCCTTCTTACCATGGAGGACGTCCTCAAGCTGCCTCGTCATGAACTTGTTACCCAGTTCAAGTGCATCGAAGGCTGGAGCCAGATCGTGCATTGGGCTGGCGTCCGCATGGTTGATTTTATTGAGGCCTATCTGCCCACACTCATCAACGGCAAAGAACCGAAATACGTTTACATGGAGACGCCCGACGGTGACTACTACACAGGCTATGACCTTGATGTCTGCCGTCATCCGCAAACTCTTCTTGTAACCGAAATGATGGGCGCGCCTTTGACGCAATATCATGGCGCACCTTTGCGGCTGCACATGCCCACAAAATACGGCTACAAGCAGATCAAACGGATCGGACTCATTAGCTATACCAACAACAAACCTGACGACTATTGGACCAAGCTTGGTTACGACTGGTACGCCGGGCTGTGAAACAGCAATGGATATTTCGGAGAAGTAACCAGAGCATGGACTATGACGTGGGTAGCCTGATAAGAACAGAGAATGAGTCGGATGCGCGGAGCCTTTTCGAAGACTGCGCTTGGCTATATGCGTTTTGTCGCGAGCATCTCTTTCGGGACCATACAGAAGAGATTGCGCAGGCATTGTTTCCCAACGGAGTCAATTTGGGATCTGTTTCCGTTTTGGAGGTCGGGTGTGGACCTGGATTCTATTCGCGCCGGTTCGCGCAGCGCTTCCCGTCGTTGCGTGTGCTCGGTATAGATCGTTCCTCTCGATTGGTCTCGCGGGCTCGGGCGCGGGCTTCCTCGAATGAGCTGACGAACTGTCTCTTTCTCGAAGGTGATGTGGAATGTCTCTCGGCCTATTTTCAAGCGGTCGATGCCGTCATCAGCTCCCGCCTGCTTCTTGTAGTCTCTAATCGCAGAATCGTCGTGGCAGAGATGTTTCGCGTACTGAAGCCCGGAGGCCGCCTCTTTCTTGCGGAGCCGACAGCCAATTTCAAGACACAACTCCCCCTCTCGGCTATGAGGTTGGTTACTCGCCTTATGCGCTCCTGGCGTCGACAGAGGCTTCCAACGAGTGCAGAGATTCTTGCCTCCCAGGATTTTGAGGAACTCGTTCGCTCTCAGCCATGGAAGAACGTGTCGATCCAGATGTATGGCGACTATCAATGTGCTATCTGCGAGAAAAGCTCAGCTAGACCTGAGGAAAATGATTGTTCTAGGAGGCCACAGAGTGACATACTTACCAGTATTTCTCGGAGCCTTGCCTAGTGCCTTACCCGATTCTTGACCCAACGGTCTGCAAGACCTGTCGCTCCAATCACTCTGTGCACTGGCAATCATGGCGAAGGCGCCACGTCCGGGCAAGGTGAAGACCCGGCTTTCGCCTCCATTGACGCCTGAACAGGCTGCCACAATCAATACCTGCTTCCTGAGAGATACGACAGAGAATATTGGAAGCCTTGCTCAGGAAGGAGGCTGCGCAGGCGTGATCTCATATACACCGGTGGGAGACGAGCATCTTTTTGAAGAGTTATTGCCCAAGAGCTATCGGCTTGTACCGCAACGTGGAGATGGCTTTGGTGAGCGGCTGTTGACCACGGCGCAGGACTTGTTAGCATGCGGGTTCGCCTCGGTATGTCTCATTGATTCGGACTCTCCCACAGTGCCTCGAGAAGCCTTTGCATGGGCAGTCGATGCCTTGCAGGAACCTGGCGATCGTATCGTACTTGGCCCATGCCATGATGGTGGCTATTATCTGATCGGCATGAAAAAGATCCATATTGAGATCTTCGAAGGCATCACATGGAGCACAGCTTCGGTCTTTGCGGAGACCGTTGCAGCGATTCGTGCTATCGATGTCGAGCTTGTTACATTGCCGCTTTGGTATGACGTAGATGATGCAGCCACCCTCTCGGTTCTTCGAGCTCAATTGATCGACCGTCGCCAACCGAGCTTCACGGCTCTGCCCGGCTTTCCCGCGGAGCACACTCGATCCTTTCTGGAGCAGCTGGGTGACTCCGCATGAAGTTAATGAAACTCCCCCACTGGTTGCAGGATCATTGCTGGATCACGAATACGATCCTCTCTATACTTGGATTTGTTCTGTTCGTCTTGACTAGGCAGCTCACTGTGGAGTTCCATCACTTCGTAATCGGGTTCTCCGGCGTAGCTGGTTGGTCGCTGTTCCTGTATGTGCTCTCTGCGGCAGTCATCTTCACCCTACCCACGAATCGGTCCACTCTGTTCCTTATCTTTGGCTTCGGAATCGTCTACCGTCTCGTTACGCTATTGCCAGAGCCTTTCATGTCCTCCGACATCTACCGGTACGCCTGGGATGGTGTTGTGCAACATTCCCACATCTCGCCGTATCGATACGTCCCCGGTGACCCAGCGCTCACCTTTCTCCGTCGACCAAATCAGGATCTCTTCGACCACATCAATCGAAGAGATTACGCGCACACAATTTATCCTCCCGTTGCGCAGTTCCTCTTCTATGTCATCACCTGGTTTAGCGCTTCAGTGACTTTCATGAAGCTGGCGATGATTCTGTTTGAGGGTGTCACCGTATATGCACTCGTCAAACTGTTGCAAGCGCTTGGCAGGCGGAGTTCACTGGTTCTGCTCTATGCCTGGTGCCCATTATTGATTTGGGAGATCGGCAGTTCCGGCCATCTGGACTCAGCCGCAATGGCATTTATAACGCTCGCGATGCTTGCTCGCCTTCGCCGGCGACCGATTGCAACTGGCGTTTTTCTCGGTGCTGCGATCCTGATCAAGTTTTATCCGTTAGTGCTCTTACCGGCTCTCTGGCAACGCAAAGACATCAAAATGCCTTTGACAGTTTTTAGTCTTGCAACGGTCTCATACGCTTGTTATGCCAGCGCGGGCAAGCTCGTCTTCGGATTCCTAGGCGGCTACGTTCAAGAAGAGGGGATGCAGACGGGGCCAGATACTTCTTCCTCCAACTCATTCAGCGTCTCCCAGGCCTAATGCACACATCCGCCGGTCTGTATCTAGTTCTTATACTCGTCCCATTCAGCGGTCTTGCGTTTTGGAGCTGGAAAGCAGGCGATCCCGATTCGAATCGACACAACACCCAATTCTGGACACGCACTTTTCATCTACCTGAACAGGCTGCGTTCCTTCCCGGCGCGCTGTTTCTCGCGTTTGCCATGATGCTGGCGTTTTCTCCACACTATCCCTGGTACTTGGCCTGGCTCATCCCATTTGGCGTCCTCCTGCCCAATATCCCGGTCTTTGCCTACGCGCTTGGACTGTTCTACTTGTCGGCCACGCCTTTGGGTGCAGGCACTTCAGACTCGCAATACCGGTTGAATTGCCTTCTTTATACCGGCGTGTTCATCGTTCTCATTTTCGAGATGTCCATTCGCATTTGGTGCGACCGGAAAGTCGCGGTCATGGGTAGCACCGCATGATTGCGTCTGATATCTCAGTAATCATCCCAGCGCTCAACGAGCGACAGTCGATTGGCCAAGTAGTCGCTTCGATGCCTTGGACGCTAATCGCAGAGTGCATCGTAGTGGATAACGGATCGAGCGATGGCACGGACAAAGTTGCACGTGATGCGGGAGCCAGAGTGGTCTACGCGCCAAGAGGATATGGATCGGCCTGTAGGGCCGGCGCGGAGGCCGCTCTCGCCACGAGCAGCATTCTCGTCTACCTCGATGGAGACGGATGCGACAACGTCAAAGAGCCTGCCACGTATTGTGAATCCAATTAAAGAGGACAGGGCAGATTTTGTACTGGGCTCTCGAATACGAGGGCGGGCGCAGCCAGGTTCTCTGCTCAGAAGCCAGATCATTGCGGCTCATCTCGTAGGATTTCTCGTCCGCATGCTGCAAGGTGTCCCCTATACCGACATGGGGCCCTTTCGTGCTATTCGTAGGTCCAGGTTTAATCAGCTGCCCATGTCTGAGATGACATATGGATGGAATCTTGAAATGCAGATTCGCGCAGCTCAGTACGAGCTCCGCATCCTGGAAATACCCGTCGACTACAGTTGCCGAATTGGTGGGATGAGCAAGGTTTCTGGAAACCTTGGTACATCCATAAAAGCCGCAATACGCATCATCGGAGTAATAATTCGAATCGGCTTGTCACGCCACCCCTGAGGGGTTCGCAACGCTCTGCACTATGCCTTTTTCGCGTAATCTAATCTCGGCCTCGGCAAAATAATCTTCGACAGTTCCCTGCGTCCTGATCCACTCAATATAGCGAGCAATACCTTCTTCGAGTGGAACCTTAGGTTCATATCCGATAGTTCGGATATATGAGATATCGGAGATCAGGGAGCGAATCTCGCCTGGCCGAAACTCACCACGTGCAATTGGATCGATTGCAACCCCGAGTTGTTGTGCAATGATACCCGCGAGATCGCGTACCCTCGTGCCTCTTCCACTGCCGACATTGACCGGGAGACCATCCAGTTGATCCGTAGTTGCAACGAGAAAATTGGCCTGCGCGATGTCCTCAACAAAGCACAAATCGCGTGTCTGCCCACCGTCCTCATACATGACAGGTGGTTGCCCGTTCAAAAGGCGAGTGCAAAAAATTGCGATCACGCCCGTATAAGGATTGAACAGAGATTGCCTCGGCCCATAGGTGCATGAATAGCGAAGCGCCACGGTAGGAATTCCAGTCTGTTTCCCCCATAGAAGCACCAGTCTCTCCTGATCGACCTTCGTCAGAGCATAAACAGTCTCACCGCCACCGGGAGTCCCTTCCGCAGTCGGGATCGACGTTGTCGGTCTTCCGCATTGGGGGCAATGTACTTGGAAATCACCTGCCCGCAACTGCTCGGCTGGCCGAAGCAGCGGGACCACGTGACCATGGATTTCGCATTGTGCGGCCCCTTCGCTATATATGGCCTGAGAACTCGCAACAACGACCTTCTGAATTGGGAGCTTGTGGTCGCGGATGATCTCGAGCATCTGTGCAGTGCCGAAGCTATTCACAAGGACATACTTGGCCATCTCCGGCATGTAGCCGCCATAAGCCGCTTCATGAAAGACGACGTCGATGTCGTTCAATGCGGACAGCATCGTCTCATAGTCCTGCACGTTTCCCTGGCGGAACTCGGCCTTGGTATTTATCCATTCCGGCTTTCCATTCTTGTGGGTCTGGGGTTCAAGGTTATCCAAAATGCGAACCTGCCAGCCCTCACCTATCAGGAGGTCGACAATATGCGAGCCGATCAAGCCGGCTCCTCCTGTCACTAAAGCGCGCTTCCGATCAATGCCCATAGAACTATGGTACTAAGCCTGCACTCACCCAGTTCACGAACCAGAAAGCCTTGTTGAGTTTATACCCTTCATGCGGAGTAATGTTGTGGCTCTGCATGAAGGGTAGCAATGATGTTCCTCTTGCCGCGACGGACTCTCATCCCGCCACGTCACCCTATGCCTCGATTCGCCTCGGCTTGGCACAGAAGACGGATGCAGCCCCCTGATCAACCTCATCAGCACGCCATCAGTACCGGCAGCCCAGAAGCCCTGTGAGCAGAGCAATGTCGATACGGCACTAGAGAATTAGCACTGATCGCAGCATGCAATCATTCCTGGCGACGCTTTCCTGTGTGATCGATTCTTCGTTGTACCAGCAATCCATCGCTGTGGCTCCTTTGCCTGTTCCTGCGGGTGCGGTGAGGATTTCAGGCGAGATCTTCAGGTGAGGACTACAATCTTTCCGCCAGCATTGTTCTCCTCCATCAGGCGATGGGCCTCTACTATCTCGTCCAGATGGAAAGCCTTGCCTACCTGCATGTGCAGCGTGCCCGCAGCGAGCTTCAATCGGTTATCAGTGAATGCAATTCCCTGATACATGATTTTTAATTCCCTGTTCTTTACTAGATGAATTGAGAATTCGCGTGCAGTAATTGTCGTGAATACAAAGCGATAGAGGCATTTTCCGTCGGAAGAGCTAGCCTAAAAGCGAGAATATTCCCTGTATTTTCCCTGATAACGGGAATTTGCCGCAGAGACAGGTTCGCTTAAGACTGCGTCCACCGCGATTTAGTCCGTGCCTTTCTCCTGTTGCATCGTGCAATCTCGAAACTGTCTGACTTTCGGGGATAAATTCGTGAGATTTCTATCCGGAGAGACATCTCTCTGAGACTGTCTCCATGCTTATCGGCCAAGTTTGCGCACAATTCTCCCTATTCGGAGAAGGATACAACTAGGTCTCCGGGGCCCATGTCATCGGCTGGGTCTCTGGCGAACCAGTCTGCCGCTGTAAAAATGCAGAAAAGAAGGTCACTGAGCTCTACGACAGCAGCAGCGTGAGTTCAAAGAACTGCGCAGCGTTTTTCACAACCTCCACAAGCGCGTCATCGCCGTCTCAAAAGCCCTGAAAATTCTCGCCCGCAAAACCCCACAAAATCAATGGCCGGATCTCACCGATCCGGCCGTTCCATAGGGTGTGGGTTAAGAAACAACCTGCATTATTGCCGTCTAGCCAGACACCCCAACGCAACACACAAAACAATGAACAATCGCCTTTATTGAAGGCATCGGCGATTCCGCATTTGAGCAAAATCAACGAGCGAAACTCAGAGCGTGCTTTCAGCTACCCTCATGAACCAGGCACGTTTGTTAGGCGCAATATTCCAGTTTGCTGGGAACCTGGAGCCACCCATCGCTCTAAAAACTTACTCGCGCCCCAAACTGGAATGCCCTGGGACCACCTGAACCAAAGACTTGGCTCACCCGGCTTTTTGGCTGGCCAAATCCGGAGGTCACTAACACATTGTTGGAACGGCCAGAAAGATTCGCAATATTAAACAGATTGAACACCTCCCCAATTGCGGTCATCTGCACGCGGTCCCAGATCTGAAAGTTTCGGCTAAGCCGCAGGTCGTCGGTAAGCAATGGGTCGCCAAACTGATATTGCTGCGGGAGTGTTATCAAGGGGATCGTAACCCCGTTTGCGTCTTTCTTGCCTGAATACGTCTTGTCGAAAATATCAACCAGCTTTACAAGATCTTGTTTTCCGAGCCCGCGGTTGAATTGATTCACCTTGGTACCGGGAAGAAGATCTCCGTTGTTGCCGTCGCCGTTGAGATCCAAAGTTCCAAGAATGACGGAAAATGGTGGCCGGGAGACATAGGTCATGAAATATCCCAATTGAACCTTGCCTGGCAGACGCCCCAAACCGGAGACCGATAGAATATTGCGAAAGTCAGTGCTGAGGGGACCATAATTCGACAATGGATTATCGTTGTTAAACCCAGTTCCACTGCTGAAAATAAGTCCCACACTGCTTGAGTAGGCATACGAACCGAGAATCTGCCACCCATGGGTATAGCGTTTTTCGCCTCGAATGAGCAATCCTAAATACCTTCCACTTCCCATCGCAGTCGACAGATTAATAGGCCCCAGAGAGCACAGGGCCTTTGGATCGCCCTGCTCGCTTGCAGTGCAAAGAGGAAGCTGAGGCCCGCGAGCAGCAAAGAAATGGTCAACGTCGATCATCCCGGGAGCAGACCCTGAGGTGACGTGATCGAAATGTCGAAACACAAAATCCGCGCTGACTACAAAATCGTGAACGACCTCACGCTGAATGCCGAGGCCACACTGAGTCGAAGAGGGATGCGGCAGATTTCTATCAGCCAACGAGCCTTGTTTGTCAGTCTCTATATTGGTTACCGAAAAATCTCTGTTATTCGGGTCGCCACGTTCCTGTGTGAGATTTGCGCGAATCGAGGGAAGCGCTTCGAGCAGACTTGTTCCGGTGAAATTCGTAGGATTCGTAAAATTTAGCAACGCGCCCTGTGGAACCCCTGGGACGTCGGTCAACGGATTCGCAATACCTGCGCCGACGTAGCTTCCGCGCCCTACTCCTTTCGGGCCGAGTGAGACCCTTTCGTTATCCGCGAGGCCGAACGGTATTTGAAAATCGTAATAGATGCCGACGCCGACGCGAATCACCGTTCGCCCAGATCCGCCAGGGCTCCAGGCAAAGCCCGCCGATGGAGAGAAGTCACTCCAATCTTTGTGCGTCGGATGTAATTGCTCACTCGTTAAGAGTGTTGAGAGGTAGGCTGGCTTGGCGAGATCATAGTTGAGCGGTGCATCGAAATTCCATCCGAGGCCGTAACTCAGAGTGAACGATGGGTAGAGATGCCATTTGTCCTGAATGAACAGGTGAGCCAACGGTGAGATTCTGGTTCTTCCGAAGCCTTGCTGTGGGACGAATGGGTCACCAATGCCAACGGTGAAGTCTTCCACCGGCAACTCCAGAATATTTGGTAACGTCAGGAAAGATGTGGGTAACGGGATTCGCTGGTTCGGAGGGAGAAAGGCGTTGTAGTTTCTCACGTCCTTCGGTGCGAACAGATCCATAGTGACAGGCTGATCGCCGGTATCGGTACGGCCGCCTCGAGTGATCTCCCAATCTCCTCCAAATCGGACGTTGTGCTCTCCTTTCTGCCACGCGAGGATATCGTTGAGGTGATACCGCCGTCCGAGCACAGTCGTCGTATTGGACGTTCCAATATATAGGTCGGATACATTGATCGCCGGGGCGCCGATTCCGAGACAGCCGGGGCAATCCGAATCTTCCGGGGCCTGTTCATCCGAACTCACGAAGAAATAAGAGAAACGTAGATCATTGACCCAGTTGGAGCGGAGAAGTGACGTCCATCCGAGGATGCTCTGGTCGGCCCATTCAGGTTGGCGCGTCCATGCTGAAGGGTAGGCGAGTTGATTAAGGCCATTGACAGTCGTCGGAGCAAAGGAAAAACCACCTTCATGTGACTGTCTGACGAATGCTGTGTTGTTTTTGTCGATCAACCAGTCGAGTCTGAAACTCAACTGATCAACATCGGCCGGAGAAGGAGTAATGCGACTCAGAGGAACAAACTCAGGCGTAAGAAGTTCAGTACTGACGACACCTTGCTGGTCATTCCTTTCCAGGGTGCCGAAGACGAAGAGTCGCTCCTTCAATATCGGTTCACCCACTGCAGCACCATATTGCTGCCGTTGAAAGAATGGGTCGGGATTGAACGGGTCTCTCTTCAGTCCTGGGTACGCCGATAGGTAGTGATCGCGAAAAAAGTAGAAGCCGGAGCCATGCCATTCGTTTCCGCCAGATCGTGTGGCAACATTTACCGATCCGCTCGCCGTCATTCCTTTCGAAAGATCGAAGTTGGCTGTAGTGACCTGGAACTCCTGCACCACTTCCTGCGAAAAGCCCATCGCAGTTCCGCCATTTCCTATTTGCATGATGCTGCCACCGTCGACGGTTACAAGCGTTCCGCGGCCGTTATTGCCCCCGGCGGGTGTTGCCAAGAGAGGGACGAACACACGATTGTTGCTTCCGCGCGTAGCCTGCTGCGCACCCGGTTCCAGTTTCGCCAACTCGAGAAAATCACGTCCATTGAGCGGCAGCCCATCAATCACTCGGCGTGTTGTGACTCCATTTATCTCGAATGTGTCATAGTGCATTTGTGGTGTCGCACCGCTAACAGTGATGCTTTCCGCGGAAGAACCCACTTGCATTCGAAGATCTGCGGTTGTGGCGGTGCCGGCTTCGACAACCACCTCCCGAACAAGCCTCTGAAAGCCTTTGGCGGTGGCGGTGATTTGATAGCTCCCAACAAGCAGCGCTGGTGCGTAGTAGTCTCCGTCAAATCCGGTCAGAAGAGTCCGTTTCAGCGTCGTCTGTTCATTAGTGATCTCTAGATTTACACCGGGAATCGCAGCCTTCGTCGCATCCGAAGCGCGCCCTACAATGGAACCGGTCGCAGTCTGGCCTGCACTCGAGCCGGTGGCGACTAACCCGAGAAGGAGGATGGCAGTCGTAATAGCCCTAAATCTCATATCGGATCTCGGGGCTGGAAATTCAGCCATATGTTTGTCGAACAAGTGCCACGCGCAGTTCGACCTCGCACAACAATGAGAGTGCGAAGTCATCGTACATGAATTGAGACAGAATCTTTCGCTTCTTCAATATGATTGATATCCGCAGATCATGAAAAACGAATTCGACTATCTCTCAATGATTCGTATCGGAGTGTCGATCGCTGTTGGCGACACGTCGATCCCGACAGCTTTCGACGGAGAGACCACATAAAACACCCAGTTCGAGGTTGATCCGTCGTCAGAAGTGACATTCATCGTGGTTCGGCCGTTCGCGGCTACAACATAGCTTCCGTCAAAACCTCTTCCTGTGCTTCCATGGCTGTCGGCGATTCCCTTGAGTCCCCCGACGCCATCGGCCGAGACTGACCCCCACAGCGGGATCGATGTTCCAATTGCGCCAATACAGCGTGCCGATAGCATAGTTGCCGACGAGCGATCCGTTATTGACGGGTGGAGCGCTTTGAGGCTCGAGCATTCCGGCTTCGTATCCGCTCGAATCGATCAGGAATGCGTTGCCGGGACCCACCATATAGAACGGCTTCGGCTGCGGATCGCCTGCCAGGTTCAACTCTCCGCGTCCGAGGCCGTTGGCGTCCAGAGCGTACGTTCCGCTCAGAGAAGTGCCCGTAGTGATCACCCCTTGATTATTTCTTTCTACTAAACCAGTCAAGCCACCATTTCCGTCAAAGGTCTCCAGGCCAACAGCCACACTACCACTGGGGACCACATACGCAACTGCCCCCGTCAAGTGAAAGACCGACGTGCCTTTCAACGACGCCGTCGAGTACTGGTCCTCCCGACTGCTTCAGGACAAGGCCGCTGATTCCGCCCTTGAACGACTCGTTTTGTTCGATAAACAACAACTCGTTTGCGGATATTACGTAAAAAGCGAAATGCGAAAAGCCCGGCTTGACGCTGCCGGAAAAAGAAAATACGGCTGAGCCGCTTCCGTCAGGGGAGACCTGATAGATCCCTCCAAAAGGCATATCGGATGCCCAAGTTGGGGTGCCCGAACCGTTGAGAGCCACGTCAAGTCCATACGCGTCTGCGTCTCCGGCTGTAATTGTTCCTCCACTGGCGTTGAATCTTCCTATCGTCGTGATGGGGTATGAGTTGTCGCCGGAACCAGTGAATTCAAACGCATAACTGCCTGAGATTGCTGCCGTCGAAAATGCGGCCGGATCCTGTCTAGCCAGAACTCCCGTCGCCCACAGATTCAGATCGTCGATCTCAACTAGGTGGCCGCGGTTTGCAACTCCGCCTTGAAAATTCCCGAGAGCAAAGGAAAATGATTGGGAGAACATCGTGGGAAGGCCAGGATTTTTTACGTTCAGTACTACGAGCGCTCGGTTGTCAAAGTTGACCGAGTAAGTTCCTGTGAGTGTTAAGTTGGGAAGCCACTCCAGGCTATCGCTGAAGACGTAATTGCCAGTGCCGCTGATGATATTGCCATTTCCATCTGCGATAAAACTTCCAGCAAGGGCCGCGTTTCCATCGCCGTTGAGTCCTTTCACCAGGAAGGCATACTGGCCTTTCAATCTAGAATTGTTTGAATTGCTTGCGTCTTTGCTAATCGTGACATCCGCAGAACCGACAAGTGGAGGGTTCGCAGGGGTAAGGGCCGTCACCCTTACGTTTGGTGGATTCGGTATGGTCGCCGGCGCGGTGTACTTCCCGGTCGAATCAATCGATCCGCAGCCAGCACCTGTGCACCCGGTTCCGGTAAGACTCCAGGTGATTGCCGGGGAGCTGGCCGACGTTGTCGTTACGAACTGCTGAGCAGCCGACGTTGCTGTTGCAGAGAACTGCTGGCTCCCGTTCACTTGAACCGAGCCGATGTAAGGCGAAACAATGAGTCCGCTTGGAGCGGCGAAGAGAAATATTCCCGCGTCACCTGATTTTGTGGGATCCGCAATGGATGTCGCGACAATCTCTACCCATGGGCTGACCGGAGGAATCTTTGGCGCGGAATATTTCCCAGTCGAATCAATTGTCCCGCAAACACAAGACGCTGGCAGAACCGACCACGTGACCCCCTTGTTTGCAGAATCGCCCACCACGCTTGCGCTCAATTGAAGTGAGGAACCAGCAATCAAGTCCGTAAATCCCGGCGTCACACCGACTGCGATGCTTGCTGGAGTGGAAGGTGGCGGATCCCCCGGTTGCACAGAGGACGAAGGTGAGGGCACGCCAATGCTGCATCCGGATAAAAACAGGAAGCAAGTCAATCCGAGGAATCCGAAAACTCTCTTCGATTTCACAGTTTCCATTCTTACTAACAGTGAAGTGAAGGACCCAGTGATTCGGCCGGCCTTGTTCACTGCTAAATCCTCCTTGCACTGGATACTTTGTCGTGGTGCAGCCGCCAAGACAGTCATTAGTTGGCATCTCTTAATGACATTCTCCTACCAACTACAATCACTGCGCGCTTGGTTACCCTGCTCATGGAATAGAAGCCGTTGCCACCGTCAACAATCACGCCATCGGAGATGAGGTTGCTGGACTCCGTCACTGCGAAGGTACCGTTCGCACTCACCTTGTAGGAAAAAGGAGTCGGCGCCGGGAAGGATGTCGGCACCGAGTTAGAAGACCCGCTATCGAATGTTAGTTCAGAGATGGATCCGTGGCCGCTGCCGTCGAAAGTGATATAACCAACCGACGCAATATCGGAAGCGGGTACATAGGTATGGTTCGTACCAAACCTATAGAATCCAAACTTACCCTTCAACTCAGAGTCTAAGCCCATGTTTTCCCTCTCAAATTTTCTCGGGTAGGTTCTGGCCCGAAACGCGAACCGAGTTCGGTTACGCTCAAAATTGCAACGGCGCTATGCGGCGAGAAGCGGTGTAGCAACAAAAGCGCCTACCGCGCAACTCAGTGGTAAATCTCGGCACTTGCGAGAACATTGATCACAACGCTGCCCGAAGCTCCTGAAGCTCCTCCTGCAAAGAGAACGCTGCCGTCGGGCAACAATGTTGCGGTGTGCAAAAACCTTCCTTCTCTCATACTTGGGCCGAGCGTGAAAGAACCGGTCGCCGGATCGTAAATCTCTGTGGTAGCCGTTTCGCCGCCTGCGCCTCCAGCGATCAAAACTTTGCCGTCTGGCAGCAAAGTCGCCGTGTGCCAAATGCGATTAGTCGTCATGGTTCCCGTCGGAGCAAACGTCCCGGTTACTGGGTCATAGAGTTCCGCCGCTGCGTTCCCCCCTCCGGTAATCAATACTTTTCCACTCAATAATAAGGTCGCGGTGGCGTAGGTTCTGGCGGTTGTCATCTGGCCAGTCGGTGTGAAAGCACCGGTCGCTGGGTCAAAAAGTTCAGCGCTATTCAAGGCATTGATATAGCCTCCCGACGTAATCAGTACCTTGCCATTCGGTAGCAGTGTCGAAGTGTGGCCGGCGCGAGCAACATTCATGTTGCCGACGACCGCAAAGGTTCCAGAAGTCGGATCATAGATTTCAGCCTCTGCAATAGGGTTCCACGATATTCCAGAGGGATTGAGGCCACCAGTGACAAGAACCCTGCCATCACCTAGCAAGGTAGCCGCGTGGGCCTCCCGGCCGATCGCCATGCTCCCCGTAGGTTCAAACAGCCCGGTTGCCCATCTTGCCAAATCAGCCGTATTGCTGACGACGGGACTCGTATTGGTCGAACCGGATTCGCCGCCGGTGAATAACACATCGCCATCTGCAAGGAGAGTTGCGGTAGCGACCGTCCCGCGAAAGGGTCCCTGCTGGGCTGAATTGTGTCGTAGCCGGATCAAATTGCTCGGCTTGTTCAACGACACCAAATCCGTCAATTAGGTCCGGTCCGTTGCCGCCGCCTGCAATGAGCACCTTGCCATTCGGTAGCAAAGTCGCGGTGTGTTGCAGGCGTGCAAAGCCCATGTCTCCGGCGGATGTAAAGCCGGATTTGACAACGGCCACCGTGGCGACAGCACTCTTGGAGGGGTCGGCCTGGGATGTCGCGACGATATGATAAACACCGTCAACCGGTGGCGCGGTGTAAACGCCGGTATTGCTGATTGCGCCTCCCGCCGAACCCTCTTGTATGCTCCATGTGACGGCCTGGTTGGCAGAGTTGATAACATTCGCGCCGAAGTTGTACGCACTGTTCCGTTGCACTCCCGCGATGCCCGGAATAACCGCGACTGATATTGCAAACGGTACAGGCGTTGCGGAGGTTGAAGAGGTCGAAGGGGTCGAAGTCGGCCTGCCCCACACCCCGCCAGGAGCAGTAGCGCAGCGAATCCGACACTCGTGCTGATTCTTCTTGCGGTATATTCGGCCTTCATGTTCGCCCCTTTCCGCTTCTACGCGACGTGTCGTCGCCAAACTTATGTCATGATTTGTAGACAATGACCGCGTACTCGCTAAACTGCAATGGCTGGCGAATGGAAAGATTGTTGCCTCGTATCGTCAAGAAACATCATGATTTGGTCTGTCACATGATTTGGCTGATATCGTGAATCGACGAATCGGTATGCTAGACTCCAAGCGAGAATCCACCCTATGGCCGCATCCCACAGTTCGGGAAATGTCAGTTTCGGGGTCTTTGAGATCGACCTGGATTGCGGAGAGCTGCGGAAACAAGGCCTCAAGATCAAGCTCCACGAGCAGCCCTTCAAGGTTCTGGCTATGCTCCTAGAGCGGCCGGGAGAGCTAGTCACCAGGGATGAGCTTTGTCAGAGACTCTGGCCGGGAGACACCTTTGTCGAGTCGGATCTCGGCCTGAATTCGGCTATCATGAAGCTCCGGGCAGCCTTGGGTGACTCGGCCGAAAATCCCCGATTCGTCGAGACGCTGCCGAGACGGGGATACCGGCTGATTGTTCCGGTCGAAAGCCTCAATGAAGGCCCCAAACCCCATCTGCAAGGCTCTTCTGTCCCCATACGGGTTCCGGAGAAGCAAGACCCCACTTCCGCACTTGACCCGGCGCAATGGACTTCTCAAGTGGGCATCGTCTCCCAGTCACCCCCAACATGGTCAAGAGCTAAGCTGCCTTCGTGGTTGAAGGCGGTCATCGCCGTGACACTTATCGTTGCGGTTGCCACGGGCCTGTGGCGTTTGCTTCGGCCGAAACCCGGTTCCTACGTCATTGCAGTGCTTCCGCTCAAAAACCTCAGTCCGGACCCCGGCAGTGACTATTTCAGCGATGGTCTTACCGATGAAATTATCAGCAACCTTTCAGTCATAGATGGTCTGCAAGTTAAATCCCAAACTTCTTCCTTTTACTTCAAAGACAAGCCACGCGACATCCATAGTATTGGAAACCAGCTTGGCGTAAACATGGCTCCTCGAAGGCTCCGTGCTGCGCGATGGCGACAAACTTCGTGTCAATGTCCAGCTCGTTCGTGTTTCGGATGACTATCCACTGTGGTCCGGTCGATTCGAACGCGAACTTAAAGATATCTTTGCCGTTCAAGATGAAATCTCGCGCTCAATCGTAAACGAGCTCCGCTTGAAACTCGGCCGGGGACAGCGTCGCTATAACACCAATCTCGAAGCTTATGATCTCTACTTGAGGGCTCGAGCTTTGTCGCCCCAATACGCCAGGCCATCGGGCCGCCAAAGGCTTGATGCGAGCATACCGCTGTTCGAAGCTGCCCTCGCAAAGGACCCTAACTTTGCGCCTGCATATGCCGGTATTGCCGATGGTTACGCTTATCTTTCGACGACGCCCCGGGCGTTTTCGCCAGAGATTGCGTATACCAAGATGAGGGACTCATGCGAAAAGGCGCTCGAACTCGACCCGCTTCTAGCGGAAGCTCACGCTTGTATGGGTATGATCCATTCGCGGGACCGGGCTTGGGAACAGGCAGAGAAGGAATACCGCCAGGCCTTTCAACTGAATCCAAACCTTTCGGCACCACATATGGATTACGCCATTTTTGTACTCTGTCCACTGGGAAGGCTTCAAGAAGCTGAGCAGGAGTTACATTCGGCCCTTAAATTGGATCCGTTGTCGGTCACAGTCATGAATGAAACAACATTTGTTCTTCTTATCGATGGTCGCTACGATGAAGTGCTTTCGATCTCTCGTCGCGCCCTTGAATCTGATCCAGATGATAACGCTGCGCAACAGCACTACGCGAGAGCTCTGGTACAAAAAAACCGACTGGACGAAGGCATTGCGGTTCTGGAAAAGCTTGGGAAAGGAAGCGAACATTTCTTGGGCTACGCATATGCTAAAGTCGGTCGCCGCGCCGACGCGGAGCGAATTATCGCGGAGCATGAAGAAATGCCCTGGATCCAGGCGATTGTTAATGGAGGACTTGGGAACAATGACCAGGCGATGGAAGGCCTGGAGAAAATGGCCGCCATTCATGATCCACGCGTTACGCTCTATCCAAGATTTCCGGAACTTGCTCTTTTGCGCGGTGACCAGCGATTGACCGCATTGCTCAAAAGGCAAGGGCTTCCGGACATTCGTTAGCTCAAGATGCGGCTACATAGGTTCATCCTCGGAAACTCACTCGTACCCCAATTGAAAGGCGCGAGAACCTCCTGAACTGGGTGTCTCGGCTCTTTCCATCGATGCTAAGGAAAAAGCCTCGGGCATCGTCTAATGTTTTAGCCACAACGCTTACCGCGAGGTTGGATGTGATCCCGATTTGGCCCCGCAATCAGCCCGGGCCACCATAGAACCAAAATGCCATAACAGTGTAAACCCGAGTGCCCAAACAAGTAATCTTCTGCCCACAAGTCGCGACGGCTTACTCATAGACATGAGGAGACGCTCTGTCGCTACCGCCTGCCTCCTGGCGACCGCAATCGCGGCCGGTGTAATCCTGTACTTGTCGCACATGAATAAACCAAATCCCACCGTCAGGCAAGTATATGCCGATCCGAAAAGCTGCGCTCCATGCCACGCTAAGGAGACTAAAAGGGCCTCGCTGGATTTGGAATTGCAGAGTTGATGAAAGAAGCCGGCCTGACGGTGGGCGGTTTCTATAAGCACTTCGACTCTCGTGACGAACTAGTGGCCGAGGCAGTCAGCGATGCATTCGGTATCTGGCAGCGCCAAAAGGTAGCTGCTGAAGCTGGCGGGCAGACACTGTCCTTCGAGAAGCTCATCGACGACTACGTGAGCGATTTGCACCGCAAGAATCCAGGCTCGGGCTGTGCCTTCAGCGCGCTGGCGCCGGAGCTCGCTCGCAGCGATAAGCGGACTCGCGCGCTCACCTCTGAACAAGCCCGGGAGGACATTAAGTTGATTGCCGGGTTGTTGCCAGGCAAGGACAGGCGCGCGGCAAGGTCGCGAGCGATCCTAACTTTCAGCGCCCTCGTCGGAGCGATGTCGCTGGCCCGCGCCGTATCAGATGACGCGCTTTCACACGAAATCCTGGAGTCGGCGGCAGACCTTCTGAAGAATCCCGATTGAGAGAGAGAAGGCCGAAAAAACGCTCATCTCGGAAGCTACCGCCGCTTCCGAGATGCCGAATTTATTGCATCGAAGAGTCCCTATGCCCGTTCTCCTTACTTGACCATCTCTTGTGCGAACGTCTCAATCGTCGTCTGTCCATGGAACTCCTCTGTTCCCGAATTACCGAAGTGGATCCAACCCGAGTTGAAGCTCTTCACCATTTCGATATAAAGCCCCGTCCGATCAGCTGGCGTACCCATCGCTTCCAAAACGTTCTGCCAGGCAGCCTCAGGTAATTGCACGGCCTTCACCTCACGGCCCAGCGCCCTGCCGAACGCGGCCGCCGTTTCGTGCAAATCGGTTCCACCCTCGGGCCCGTCTACCTCTAGCACACGCTCGCCTGTCCAGGTCTCCTGCAACACCTTGGCGCCCGCCAGGCCGATGTCTCGCGTGGCGACCAGCGGGAATTTGCGATCAAGCGGCGCATAGAAGAACGGCATCTCACCCGTCGCACGGATGTGGTCCAACGCTCCCAGCCAGTTCTCCATGAAACTACCCGCGCGCAGATACACGACAGGAATCGGCAGCGTGCGCATAGCCTCTTCCATCAGATGGGTCGACGCGATCAGACCTAACCCGCTCGGTTGCTCCGAACCGATAGACGAAAGAAACACAGCCTTGCCAGGATTCGCCAACTCAAGCGCCTCACGGATCGCCGCAATCGTACGCTTCTGGTCTGGCAGCCCGGGAGCAGGCGCAAAGTCGGGTGGAATCATCGCGAACACACCCTCTGTCCCCGAGAACGCCTTTGCGAGCCCCGCCGGGTCGTCATACGTGGATTGCACCAGTTCGACACCACGATCAGCCCAGGCTTTCGCCTTCCCCGAATCGCGAACCACGCCCCGCACCGTTTTACCCGCAGCAAGCAGATTCTCCGCCACTGCCCCGCCAACGTTCCCCGTAATTCCCATCACTGTGAACATGTCGCTCACCTCCTATGCAAGTAGATACTTGTATTTCAAGAAGGATGCAAGTTTTTACTTATATGATTACTTTTTCTGCGAGAATCCTCCTGTGACCGTCTTTGATCCAAACCGCAAGCGCAACGCGCGTGGCGAGCAGCGCCAGGAGGAGCTCCTCCGGGCCGCTGCCGCAGTCTTCGGTCGTCTTGGTTACCACCGGACCACCACAAACGCGATCGCCACGGAAGCGGGCGTATCTCCGGCCACTCTATACCAGTTTTTCCCCAATAAAGAAGCCATCGCCAGCACACTCGCCTCGATGTACGCGCGCGAGATGGCCGAGGCAGAACGCGCGATCGACTCCGAAGGCGTGTTGAGCTTCACGGAAGCAGTCGGTGAACTGATCGACGTGTGCATGAGCTTCAACCGGAAGCGTCCCGAGTTTCACACCCTCGTGGTCGACGCACCGCTCTCACCTTCCGCCCGCGAGGACAAACAGGTTCTTGGGCAGATTTTCGTCGACTTCATCGCGGCCCGCCTCCGACGCGAGCTACCCACTCTCTCTCGCTCCGAAGCGGCCCACCATGGGCAAGTAGCTCTTATGATCTTCCGCGGAATCCTCGACGAGTTAACCGTCGCCTCGCCTCACGCCCGTCCGCGTCTGCAGCAGGCGATGCGCAATGCCGTTCTCCGCTACCTGACCCCTGTACTCAGGGAATCGAAAGCTGGCGCGCAGTGAGAAGTGCATAGATGACGAGAAGATGACGACATATTGGTACTAATCCGGTCTCGATGAGTGCACGGGCGAGTGGGTGTTGAAAAACTCATCTACGGGGAAGAGGCCTATTTGTGAAGCAGAGTTTCGCAGCAATTATCCTTGGTGGTACCGGACAAGTCGGCGGTGCAGCCGTCGCGGAACTGCTAGCAACTTCGAAATGCCGGGAAGTGGTGATGGTCACCAGAAAGCCCATTGCGCCGCGATCGCGGGTACGCAACGTCGTTCTTGATACCGGCGCTGCTGACTTTGCCGAGCGCATTGCCGCCCTTGCCCGCGAAGTTTTAGGCCAGGGCGCCCGTCAGTGCCGGGAGCTGCCTAGGTGTCGGTTCCGGATCGATGCGCTGGAGCGAAGAAGAATTGCGACGACTTGAGGTCGGCGTCGTCGGTGCCTTTGCGCGTGGCTGCCATGACGCCGGAATCACCCAGTTTTGCCTACTTTCTGCGGCAGGAAGCACAGCTCGCAGCCGGTTTCGCTATGCCCGGGTAATGGGCATGAAGGAAGACAACGTGCGTAATGTCGGTTTTGTCCGCCTCGCCATATTTCGCCCGGGTATCATTGTCGGCAACGCTCATACTCCGGCCTGGGTCGGCTGGTTGGGAAGATTCGTGCCTGGGTCGTTTGGCAATATTGATCAGCGAATTCTCGGTCGCTCAATCGCCGCAGAGATAGCTTTGCACAGTCGAGAGGCTGGCGAAGTTACCCGCGAAAATGCAGCAATGAAAAAACTCGCTGCGCAGTTCAATAGCGTGCCTTAGGCATTGTTGCTTGGAGCGCATCGGCCTGTCAGCAACATTGTTACGATCGCGCCTGATTCGACCAACAGGTCATTCCTAAACGGCCCGAACCCAAGCTGCGAATGTGAACATTTTGCACAGCGTCGAGCTACCGGACGGTTTGACGATGATTGGATACGAAGAGAGCGATTGCTTCTGCCCCAGTTATAACTCTGCTAGCATTTGCCTTCCCGACGAAGAGAGTGAGAATCAGAATGCCGGGGCACTAGCGGCCAATGCATTCTTGACCCTGTACAATTCCCCTGACCATGAATGACGGGCAAAGCTGGAAGCGAGACGCACACGGATTCATTGACAGGCCAAAGCAAAAACAGCCACTGGGCCGTCCTGCCAAAATCCTTCTCCTCATAGTCCTCCTCGCCGTAATCCTATTTGGAGGTCAAACTGCGCTATCCTACTGGGTCGATCTGCTCTGGTTCAGATCGCTCGGCTACGGAGACGTGTTCTGGACGACATGGAGACTGCAGTGTGGAATCTTTGCGATCTTTGCGGTCGCTACATTTCTCATTCTGTACGGTGCGTTTTTAGCCCTGAGGCGCGCCCATCAAGCCGATCTGCCGAGCCAGCGCGAGATCGTCATCGCGGGACAGCCGGTGAGTCTCTCAGTCGAGCCCGCCTTGCGTGTCGTAGCGTTCTGCGTTGCGCTCCTCATTGCCGGATTTACCGGTACGACGATGATGGAGGAGTGGCCCACGCTGGCACTGTTCTCGTATGCACTGCCCGATGCAGGCAGCGCTGCAGACCCGATCTTTGGCAAGCCGATCAACTTCTTCTTGTTCACCCTACCCGCGTGGCACCTTATCGTTAACTGGCTGCTTACGCTCTCCGTCATCACCACTGCACTTGCTGTCTTGTTCCTCCTTGTCACGAGCGGAGCCCGGGCGCTCGACAAGCGACGCAGCATCTACGGCTCCTCGCCCTGGCGCGGGCTCTCCATCACAACCTCATTCCTGCTGCTCATCCTCGCGATCAATATATATGTCGATCGATTCGACCGATTGCTTGAGCATCACACCATCTTCGAGGGAGTAACTTACACGGACGCACATGTAGTGCTCACCGGACTTCTTATCGTCTGTGCGACCCTGGTTCTCGGAGCGGCGATGGCGGCCGTCAATGCTTTTCGGCAGCCACGCGGGTATTGGCTTGTAGCTGCAATTATTCCGGCCGCGCTCTGTTATGTCGTGCTCGGTGTAGTCGGCTGGTACGTCAGCAACTTTGTCGTCAAGCCAAACCAACTCGTTCGCGAGCAACCCTACATTGCACATAATATCGAGATGACGCGGCAGGCATACGGCCTCGATCGGTTCTTGCAGCGCGAATTTCCTGCAGAGACCTCGGTCGAAGCAACCGAACCGACAACGAATCAGGCCACGCTACAGAACATCCGCCTCTGGGACTGGCGGGCGCTACAGGACACCCTGCGTCAGGTTCAGGAGATTCGCACCTACTACGACTTTCCCGACATCGACATCGATCGCTATGAACTCGACGGCACCCTTCGCCAGGTGATGCTCGCAACTCGCGAACTGAACGTCGAAAAGCTCCCCGAGAGCAGTCGAAACTGGATCAACGAGAAGCTGGTCTATACTCACGGCTACGGAATTACCATGAACCCTGTGAATGGGTTCACGCCGGAAGGACTGCCGACACTCCTGCTGAGCAATATGCCCGTTCAGAGTACCGTGCCTGGTCTCTCCGTAACACGGCCAGAAATCTATTTTGGCGAACTGACCGACACTGACGTGTACGTCAAGACAAGACAGCAGGAGTTCGACTACCCCCAGGGCCAGACCAATAGTCTCACTTCCTATCAGGGTACCGGTGGTATCGTGCTAGGCAGCTTCCTGCGCCGCATCATCCTCGCCGTCGACCGCGGGGATCTCACAAAATTGCCGTTCAGCGATGATGTAAACGCAGAGAGCCGACTCCTGATGCGGCGTAACGTACGCGACCGCGTCGCGACCTTGGCGCCGTTCCTCACCTTCGATCAAGATCCCTACATCGTGGTCGATGAAAATGGCCGGCTCTCCTGGATGATGGATGCGTTCACAACATCGGACAGTTATCCCTATTCAAGCCACTACAGTGTCGATAGTCATTCCCTCAATTACATGCGGAACAGCGTCAAGGCGGTGATTGATGCCTACGACGGAACCACGACGTTTTACGTATTCGACCCCGCCGACCCGATCCTGGCGACCTACCGCCGCATCTTTCCCAGCCTGTTCAAGGATGCTGCATCGATGCCCGCGGGGCTCCGGAAACATGTGCGCTACCCCGAGCTGCTATTCAAGTTGCAATCGGAGGTATATGGCCTGTATCACATGACGAATCCCGACGTTTTCTTCAACCGCGAGGATCTCTGGACAGTCGCCACCGAGACGGGTCTTGGCAATGACGGCGAGCAAACGAAACAACCGATGCAGCCGAACTTCGTCCTGATGAAACTGCCGGGTGAAACCAGCGTGGAGTTCGTAGAAATCCTCCCCTTCACGCCTGCGAACCGGAACAATCTGATCGGGTGGATCGCTGGGCGTTGCGACGGCGCACACTACGGCACTTCGGTAGTCTACGACTTTCCAAAAACAAAACTAGTTGATGGCCCGCAGCAGATTGAGTCGCGTATCGATCAGAATGCACAGCTCTCAGGACAATTGACTCTGTGGAATCAGCAAGGATCTCACGTGCGGCGTGGAAGCCTGCTGGTCATCCCGTCCGGCCGTGCGCTGCTCTATGCGGAGCCAATCTATCTGCAGGCTCAGCAAAGCCCCATGCCGGAGTTGCGCCTCGTCGTGCTCGCCCTGCAGGACCGGCTTGCCTACGGCTCGAACATTTGAGGCAGCATTGGCGTCCCTCTACGGGGGAGAAGCCTCGTCTCTACGAACCGTAGAAGCGCCGCAACTAGCGCCAGCACCACAAGCGCCGCAATCGGCGGACCTGCATGCACTAATCGCAGAGGCCGGTAAAGACCTCACCGAATACCAGCGCCTGACTGCGGAAGGCAAACTTGGCGAAGCCGGGCAGAAGCTCGAAGAGTTGAAACGGGTAATCGACCAGCTGAACGCGCGTCAAAAATAGGCTTATTTCGATTGCATGTCTGTGTCCGTACCCACCGATAGGCTGGTTGGGGAATCAGAATGTGTGCGAGCGGCCCTAGGAGCCACATCTCGTCTCATCTACGGGAGTCTAGGTAGCGGAGGCCTGGCCCGCTCAGAAGATACGATCCCGTTTGTTTCGATAACAGAATAATGTTGGTCAACAGCCAGATTTGTCAGCGTTTCGGTGTAACCGGAGGGCCAGTGGATCTCGACTTTGTCGATCTTCGCTGCATTTGCCAGTCCAAAATGAATTCGGAGATCGTTCTGCGATAGGTAACTGCCGCCACTGTGAACTTCGTCGGTTTGTGTCATCCCACCGGCTACGATTGAGATTCGAGCATTCAGCGCGAGACGATTGCTCTTGGTGCCGTTCAGTTCAAAACTCACCCAGTGACGTCCTGCAATCCCCCGGTTTCGCAAGATCATCGGCTCACCATCGATATCGCCGACGACAACATCCATGTTCCCGTCATTAAACAGGTCTCCGACTGCGAGGCCCCGCGAGACGTGGCGCTCCATCAAAGCTTTGCCGGCGAGATCGCCGGCGTCGCAGAACGTGCCGTCCTTTTGGTTGAGATGAAACATCTTCGGTTCGCGATAACCTCCTCCTGAGGGCAAGGAATCAACCTGCGGATAGACGTGACCGGTAACAGCAATCAGGTCCAGCCAGCCATCGTTATCCATATCTACAAACGCGGTGCCCCATTTGACCCAAGGCAAGGATGGCAAGGCTACCCCCGACGCATACGATGATTCCTTAAAGTTCCATCCGCCTTCATTTGTATACAGCAGATCATTTTCGTCAGAAAAATTCGTAACGTAGAGAGAGGGACGGCCTGTGTGATTGTAATCGCCAACCGCGATACCCATCGAAGCCTGCTCCGAGCCGTCATCGCTAACCGCAGTTCCTGACTCAAGACCAATGTCCTTAAACTTACCGTTGCCTTCATTCTTGTAGAGATATTTGGGCGTCGAGTCGTTGGCCACATAGATATCCGGCCGGCCGGTGTTATTGAAGTCGGCCCAGATGACGCCAAGGCCGTAATAACCGTTCGGATCACTTACGCCAGCGGCTTTGGAGACGTCGGTAAACGTGCCGTCTCCATTGTTATGAAAGAGCGAGTCGCCGGCACCGCGCAGTCCGCGAGTGCACCACACTGCACATCAATGCCGCGATATTTGCAGAAGGAAGCGCTTCCAAAGCGAGGCAAATCATCGAGATGAAAATCTACATAGTTGACAACCATGAGATCGACAAATCCATCTCCGTCGTAGTCACCGAAGGCGGCTCCAGTAGACCATCGGCCGTCGGCCACACCAGCTTTTGCGGTCACGTCGGTGAAGGTGCCATCTCCGTTATTGCGATAGAGGATGTTGCCGCCCAGGCAGGTCACATAAAGGTCAGGCCAGCCGTCGTTGTTGTAGTCTCCTATAGCTCCGCCCATAGCAAAGCATGGCGTGGAAAGGCCAGATTTTGCCGTCACATCGGTAAAAGTGCCGTCGTGGTTGTTATGGTAAAGAACGCCGAGGCTCTTCGTGCCTTTCACCGCCATTTCAACCGTTGGGGCATTCGTGAAATAAATGTCGGGCCAGCCGTCCCGATCATAGTCCAGCAGAATCACTCCACCGCTCATGGATTCCACGATGTATTTCTTTGCCGGGTCGGAGGTATGTTTGAAGGTGATGCCGGTCTTGGAAGTAATGTCTTCGAGTTGTGGAACCGGGCGCCCGCTACACTTCGATGACTTGGCACCGAGTGGTGACGGAGTGGGCGTGGGATGGCCGCTCTGCGCCTCCGCAAAACTGAAGATGCAAAAAGCTATTGCAATGGATCGGAAAACATTCGGGTGGAGCCAGCGATGACGCAATCGAGTCCTATTCTGCACTATGGGTTGGATTTTATTGCTTCAGCGGCGCGGTCTCGCGACGCTGCTTTGATTTGTCTATAGTGCGTCGGCAATGCGGTTCTCTTTCCGGCAAGCGGCCTGCAGTTGATAGTGGAAGTAGATTTCCAGTTCGCGGTCTGCTTCGACTCCTGCATATAGAGTTCGGCGGGTGGGACGATGGACTTTTGAGCAGCCGAAGGATGGCGCACCGGAGTCTGGGCTAAGCCAACGCACGGAGTAAACAGGCTCAGCACAGCAATCGCATACCAGGAGGCGTTGGCGAAGCTACGATGGCGCATTCTCAAAGGGTCAACGAACTTAGAGGAGTAGCGCTTCATGGAAGAATACTGGGCCGATTCTACTGCAAATGAACCGGCGGAGCCTGGACAAAGGCTCCGCCGTGAGTTGTAGGTCAGGTTGGGCCTCTAGAACGTAAACTTGAGGCTATATTGAAGTTCCCGGTCGCCTCGCCCGACCTGCAAAGCAGACACCGTCCCCCAGTTAGTTACTGGACTCTGGGCGGTTACAAGCCTGCTTCGGTTTGACGGGCCGCTGCAGCTGAACCGCAGGTGAGGGGCCCCGGAGCGTATCCCTTGCCTTCCAATGCATTGCTGTTGAAGTTGGGGTGGTTGAGGAGATCGAAGAAGTCCATCGCGAACTTGACCCGGTAGCGCTCTTTGATCTGCCAGTTCTTGGCCAGTTGCCCATCGAGGTTTGTTGTCGGCGCGCCGAAACAGGATCCATGCCTTTCCATGCTTGCGGGGGCCGTGCCAAGGGTCTATCCCACAAGAGTGAAGAAATTGGTGTTGAGGATCTGCGAGCCGTTTTCACCCGCGTTGCAGGTTGTGTTAGCGACCGTCAGTGGACGGTTATTGCCGATGTAGCCAGTGCCGATCAGGCCGGAGACGTTACCGCCGTTATAAGTACCCTTGGCGTAGACGGTCAGCGAGCTACCGTGAGCAGCGGTAAAGCTGCTATTGGCCTCCCAACCGCCGATTCGTATTCTGCACAGGCAATGTCTGCGCGCAGCAGTTAAGTCGGCGGGAGAGGCATGAACCGTCTCCGCTCGCGAGATGGGTCGAGATACCAGGCGGCGTCTCCTGTCGCGATCCGCTAGGTGATTGGTGAAATATCGCCATATATCACTCACCACGCCAGAATGAGGACGCTTCGCGTGTCGTGGGCAAACTCGGAAACAGTTCCGTCGGCCGACGTCCGAAACTTGACGTCATAGTTCTCGCAAGAGAGAGTTTTCGGCAACTCACTCCAAGTTCTCTGTATTTTTCACTGTTATCAGGAAATACCACGGAGACTGGTTCGTTTGAGACTAGAACCACCGCCATTAGCCTGCTTGATAGTGCCCGGCGCTGTTTCGCTTCGTGCTCGACAGGCCCACGAGTTCCACCTCGCCCCGTTCGAAGTGTGCACGCTGGATGTAGTTCCTCGATAAGCCATCAGCTAATCTATTGGAACTGATGACATCTCCTGCTCTGCTCGTTTTGGCCGCCGGCACGGGCAACCGCTATGGCGCCCTCAAGCAAATTGATCCGGTCGGTCCTGGTGGCGAGACCATCATCGATTATTCGATCTACGACGCCCTGCGCGCCGGGTTTCGCAAGTTCGTCTTCGTCGTCCGCAAGGACATTGAGCGGCAGTTCAAGGAGGCTGTCGGCGACCGCATTGAAAGACGAACCGCTGTCGAGTACGCCTTTCAGGAACTCGATATTCTTCCACCAGGATTTTCCGTTCCCGCTAGTCGAACCAAGCCTTGGGGAACGATGCATGCAATTCTCACGGCTGCAAACGCCATCAGTGGAGCCTTTGCCGTTATCAACGCCGACGATTACTACGGACCGGAAGGCTATCGCGTCTTAGCACAACACTTGCAGTCCGGCACGATGGACTACGGGATGGTCGGATTCGTTTTGCGCAATACGCTCTCCGATTTCGGCGCCGTATCCCGTGGGGTGTGTCAAATCAGTGACGACGACTATCTCCAGCAGATCGTTGAGCTGACTAATATCGAACACGATGGCGCGCACGCCAGGAACATTGACGCAGCAGGCCGGATAACCCGGCTCACAGGTGACGAAGTCGTCTCGATGAACATGTGGGGATTTACCCCGCAGATATTTGGACAACTAAGAGAACACTTTCACAGATTCCTTGAGCTCAATATTTCGGATGTCCAGTCAGAAGGCTATCTGCCGAGTGTCATGAATGAACTCGTTCATGCTGGAGAGGCGCGGGTGAAGGTATTGCGTACCAATGATTCATGGGCTGGCGTCACCTATCGCGAAGACCAGCCACGCGTAGTCGAAACCATACGCCACCTGATAGACAACGGCACCTATCCGAAGAGGCTTTGGCCGTGAGCAAAGATCAAGATATCGCCGCGGTGGCACGCCAGTTTCAAATCGGCGGGCAGATTGTCGGCGCTGTACCGTACGGCAGTGGCCACATCAACGATTCGTATCGCGTCACGTCTTATCAGGCGGACATGCCGGTGCGATACATTCTGCAGCGCATCAATCAAACGATCTTCAAAGACCCAGTCGCCGTTATGGAAAACATCCAGCGCGTGACTTCGCATCTCACCGCGAAGGTATCAACCGAACCGGACCGCGATCGACTCGTACTCACGCTGGTTCCGGCGCGCGATGAGAAGGCCTGGTATGTCGACGCAGACGGCAACCATTGGCGGGCCTATCGCTTCATAGAACAGGCACACGCCTATGATGCTGTCGAGTCCCCGGATCAAGCGTTTCAGGCAGCCAAAGCATTTGGGCGGTTCCAGCAACTGCTCGTACATTTCCCATCACCTCCACTGCACGAAACCATCCTGGACTTCCACCACACCCCAAAACGTTTCCTGGCATTGGAGCATGCAATCGCTTCCGACGCCGCAAAGCGCTCGATCACAGCGAAGCAGGAAATTGAATTCGCTTTCAAACGCAAATCCATCGCGAGCGTTCTGTTGGATGCAAACCTGCCACAACGCATTGCCCATAACGACACCAAGTTCAACAATGTCTTACTCGACGACATCACGGGTGAGGGCCTCTGCGTCATCGACCTGGACACGGTCATGCCTGGGTCAGTCCTCCACGACTTCGGCGACATTGTACGCACCACGACGAGTCCGGCCCAGGAAGATGAGCGGGACCTGTCCAAGGTAACAATGCAGTTCTCCATGTTCGAGGCGCTCGTGCATGGTTATCTCGCCTCAACTGGCAGCTTCTTGACGACCGCCGAGAAGGAACACCTGGTCTCCTCCGCTAAGCTGATGACGCTCGAGCAAGGCATCCGTTTTCTGACGGACTACTTGGCAGGGGATGTGTATTACAAGGTGCGCCGCGACGAGCACAATCTTGATCGCTGCCGGACGCAGTTCAAACTGCTCGAGTCGATCGAACTCCAGGAAGAAAAAATGGATCGGTTAGTGTCCATCGAAAAGTGATTTGAAAGGGCCTCAAGGTAATGGGATGCGGTAGAGATTGCGGCGAGTGTTCTCGCGGGTGTAAGCGTAAACGGTGGGGCTTACGGCTGACTGCACAGTCTGCGTGATAGCAATATTTGTTTTCGCATTGATGAAATCCTGACTGCGCGCGCCTCCGGCCGGCAGCTTCGGCAGGCCGACGCCCTGTATCACCGGCAGTGCATAGCTGCCTGAACCATTTGGCATGAAGAAAAAGTAGACATATCTTCCAGCCGCATCCCAAGTTACATGGCAATAGTCGATGCACAACGGCACCGATATGCCCCCATCCACAGGAAACGCCTTCATGCCAGCCGGGTGTTCTTCGTCGGAGTTGGGCGACCCGGCAGCAACCCAGCGGCCGTCCGGCGAAACTGCAGAGATATCCAGAATGCGTTCCGAGGTAATCTTGCGGCGGCCGGTTCCATCGGGCTTCATGCGATAGATATAACTCGAGCCGCCTTCGATTGCGCGGAAGATCAGATCTCCGTCCGGCAGAAAAAAGGGAAGATCTTCGACAGCCGCGGAGAAGATGCGCACCGGTGACGAGCGACGGCTGGTTGGAGCAATCCACAGGTTTGTATGGCCGTCCTGATCTTTCATGGAAAATACAACTTCCTTCCCGTCTCGCGATACGGAGTATGCCTGCTTTACGTCTCGCCCTGCGGAATATTCCTGCATCGGATATTCCGTCAAAATCTTCTCCTCCCTCCCGCTATTTACGTCTTTGATCCACAGCTCGTCGCTACCGGTTTGTCCGATGGCCCTGAGGAAATAGAGACTGTGCCCGTCAGAAGAAAACCTTGGCAAGGAAGTGGTCCCTTCGGAGGAGATCGGGTGGTCTCCGTCCTTGTCATGGAGCCACACAGACCGATCCTCCGACCCGACAGAAGTAATGATTGACTTGCCGTCAGGCGCCATCGCAATTCCTTGCTGAGAGGTTGGGCCAAAGGTGAATTGCTCTGGCTTTCCATCTGGAAAGCGCTGCCGCCAGATATGAAAGTCGTCCGTCTTGGCTGTGAGATAGATCCATTTACCGTCAGGCGACCACGCGCCCGAGAGACATGCCCCGTTGGGAGGTGCCTACAACTCTGATTTCATTCGAGCCATCGAATGGAACGATCCGGCAGGGAATAATTTCGCTTCGGCTGTCCATCTCAACAATCAGTACCCATCGGCCGTCCGGCGAAAGGTAGGAATGATGGGCCATGCTGCGTTTGCCGGCGGGCACGTAGACGTCCCGGCTATTCCCCCGGTCCTCATCCGTGGTCACTACGACCATATGCAGCCCTTCTTTAATCTCAGAGAAGAGCAGGCGCTTTCCGCCTTCAATCCATGTTAATGAGGAAGCGTTGGGCAGCAGCATCTGAGGATCGCCGCCGAGCACAGGTACCTCCCAGGTGTCCCATGTGCCGCCGTGACCATAGGAGATGCGTGAATTATCCGGAGAAAACGACGGGGCCAGTTTTGGCTTCGAATCGTGGGTCAGCTGGACGGGCTCGCCTCCTGGCAACAACTTTACATAGACATCTCCAGGTGTGAAGAAGGAATTGTCTCCTCGAATGAAGGCGAGCATTCTTCCGTCCAGGGACAGAGCGGGATACACCGCCGAGTCCGTGAAGAACGTCAGCTGTTCCCACTCTTTGGTGGGCGGGACAACGCCAGAGGAGGAGGATCGGAAAAGAAATGCGGCTGCCACAATCATCAGAACAAGAACAGCACCCACAACATAGAAGTAAGCTTTGCCCGTCTTTGGTTTCTCTGGCTTCCGCTCTTTCGCCTCTTGTTTTTCCAGTAGTGATGACGATGCATCCAGACGGTCTCGGCTGCTGTCTCGCGCCAACCGTCGCAGGTCAGTTTGCAAATCAGCGGCGTTCTGGTAGCGCAGCTTCCTGTCTTTCTCCAGCGCCTTATTGATGATCTCTTCGAGCTTTGGGGACAGGTCGGGATTCAGTCGCACCGGCGGGGACCGGCGTGCGATTCAAAATCGCCTCTGCAATCACGCCATGTGTCTCGCCACGGAACGGGACTACCCCGGTCGCCATCTCATAGAGCACAACGCCAAAGGAAAACAGGTCCGTGCGGGAATCCATCTCCTCGCCGCGCACCTGTTCAGGCGACATGTAAGCGCTGGTACCCATCACAGCACCTGCCTGAGTGAGCGGTTCTGATTGACTCGCTGTCGGCAACGTCGAAAAATCACTATCCGGGCGAGCAGGTGTCAGCTTCGCCAGGCCAAAATCAAGAATCTTGACGTGGCCGCGCTCGGTCACAAAGATGTTTGCAGGCTTGATGTCCCGGTGAACAATTCCCTTGCTGTGTGCGGCACCGAGCGCGTCCCCGATCTCCCCCCCCCATTCAAGCACCTCCTCAAACCGCAGCGGCCCACCGATCATGCGATGCTTCAACGTGGCGCCTTCCATGAGTTCCATGGCAATAAACACCTTGTCGTCTTGCTCCCCAATCTCGTAGATCGTGCAAATGTGAGGATGGTTGAGCGCGGACGCCGCACGCGCCTCTTTCCGAAATCGTTTCAACACTTGTGGGTCCTTGGCCAGGTGGTCAGGAAGAAATTTGAGTGCGACAAACCGGCCAAGAGATGCGTCCTCGGCCTTATAGACAACGCCCATACCGCCGCCGCCTAACATTTCAACGATCCGGTAATGGGAGATGGTTTGACCGACCATTGGAGGGGCCGAGGGGAAGCGGGCCTCCTTGTCATCCAGGAAATCGTTGACATGGGCGAGGGGAGCGTCGAGTGAACCAGCGTCTCGCTCCTCGGCCTCCAGGAGCTGTTTGAGGTGGGTCTTTAATTCGAGGTCGTCACCACAAGCAGCGTCTACGAATGCAGCGCGGTCTCTGTCCCCTCTTGCAGGGCGGCGTGGAACAACGGTTTCAAGCGTTGCCAGAGTTCAGGGGTCATATTCGGTTTCACTGCAATAGCTCTTGACGCCGCGATGGGCCTGCTATCGTCCAGTCGCGTTTGCATGTCCAAGCACGGGACACTCGATCTCGGTGTTCCCAACCCTCGGGTACCTAATTGTCTCGACGATCGTCTCCATTGCGATACCTCCAACGGCCAACCTCATGTGGACATATAGCTCCACAAGTTTCGCACCATGTCAGGGAAACGCCAATTACCAGGACGGAGCGAGTCTATATCGCCACATGGCTCGCCAGGACCCACGGGCCGCAATGCGTCGGTTACTACCTCACAGCCTCCGCTGTCCTCACGTTTTTCGGCTTGCTTCTGATCGGCGAAACAATAGATAACGATCTCTCTGTTTCATCCAATTGACTTGTACCCTTGATAATTCACGAGCCTTCGCGGGGACTGAGCAACTGGTCTCTAAGTGCGTGTCTCTCTACCTTGCCGGGAGGGCCGGGAGGTGAAGACTTCTTTCACCGCTGAGGATTTGGTCGGCGGTGAGGCCGCGGATGGAGGCGTCAAGGAGCTCAACCATGTGAAAGGCGGGCAAGGTGCGCTCGCCGCGACGGCGGAGGCCCCCCATCAGTTGAAGGAGACATCCGGGGTTGCCGGAGACGATAGCCTGAGAGTGAGCATCGAGGAGATGATTGACCTTGCGGTCGCCAAGCTGCCGGGCAGGCTCGGGTTGGAGGAGGTTGTAGACGCCGGCGGAGCCACAGCAAAGTGAAGCCTCGGCGATCTCGGCCACTTCAAGCTGGGGAATTTCGGAGAGCAGCTGGCGGGGTTGCTGGTAGATCCCCTGAGCGTGACGGAGGTGACAAGCGTCGTGATAGGCGATGCGGACCGGTAACGGATGGCGCAAGGCAACCGATGGCACGCTGCAGAGAATCTCGGTGATGTCTCTGCACTTTGCGGAGAAGGCCCGGGCACGAGCGGCCCACTGCGGATCATCTCGGAACAGATGGCCGTATTCTTTCATCGTGGAGCCGCAACCTGCGGCATTGATGACGATGGTGTCGACGCTGGCGGCTTCGAAGAGAGCAATGAGTTTGCGGGCCATGGCGGCGGCCTGATCTTCGAGGCCAGAGTGAACCATGAGGGCCCCGCAGCATGGTTGGCCACCTGGAATGACGACCTCGAAACCTTCCGCGCTGAGCACGCGTGCGGTCGCGGCGTTGACGTGAGAGAAAAAAGCTTGCTGGACGCAACCAGTGAGCATGCCGACGCGACCGCGAGTAGGGGCCATGGCGGATACAAGTTCCGGCATGGTCCAGGTGAAGCGCGCGGGGACAGTGGGGAGAACAGCTTCCATGGCGGCAAAGCGTTCGGGCAGGAACTTCAGAAGACCGGAGGCCCGAACGAGGGACTGGACGCCGGAGCGTTGATAGAAAAAGAGAGGGCCGGCCATGAGCCTGAGACGCCTGGGATACGGGAAGGTGGCGAAGAGGAGTTTGCGGAAGAGAGAGTCAGCGGTGGTGCGCGGAATATTGCGCTCGACCTGCGCCCGGCTGTCTTCGATGAGCTTGTCGTATTGGACGCCTGATGGGCAGGCGGTCATGCAGGCCATACAGCCCAGGCACTGGTCCATGTGGAGCCGGAAATTTTGATCAAGGGGCGCTTCGCCCTGGCTGGCCTTCGCCATCATGTAGATGCGGCCGCGGGGCGAGTCCATCTCCTCGCCCCAGAGCACGTAGGTTGGGCAAGCGGGAAGGCAGAAGCCGCAGTGGACGCAGTCGGAGAGGAGTTCTTTCGACGGGGGATGATGCTGGTCGAAGGAGCTGGGCTTGGCGGGTTGGATCTCGGTGAGCATGGTTTGCTGGGGTACCCCCTCCCCTGATATGGTGCAAAGTCTTCGAAAGATTGGGTTTAGGCCTGGACTTCGGTTCTGGACCTTGTTGTCGATTGAATTTCTCGTGGCTAGTTTGGAACTGGGTTTTGTCAAGTAGGGTGGGTCTAAATTCCTCCGAGGAAGCGGCCTGGATTGAGGGTGCGGTTGGAGTCGAATTGATGTTTGATGGCTTGCATCAGGGGCAATGTTCTGGGGTTAGCTTTCCAACCTTTCGCACCCGTGGGAGTAGCAAGAACCGTCAGATCTGCCTTAATGCTTTGAACGTGATTCTCGATTGCACCCGAGGCGCCTTGAAGCGATGCGAAAATCAGGCCGGAAGATTGAGCTACGCACGCGACCTCGACTTCCGGGTCCCATTGCATGTGGTCGAGATATTCACCCAGGTCCGATGGAAGGACTGAAAGCTTGATTATTGTAGTGTTCTCTTGAAAGAGAGATTCTCGGGCGGTCCAGACATCTTTTTTAAGATGCTCGGGGCTAAAACCTTTGTTTTCGGTCACGTTTTCAGTGGCCTGAAGGCGACTGCTCCCTCCCTGATCGCGCTTTGGCGCGATTTGCTGCTCTGGTGCGTGCGGTTCGCTGAGTGCGAGGCCGTGCGATTGAGCCATTTGTGCGAGGGTTTCGCTTTGTTGTGCTGCGGGGTGGGCGTTGAGCTGGATGTCGAGGTGGAAGCCGTTGGTGTCGCCGCGAAGTTGGAGGGCCTGGGTGAGGAGTTGGCTGGCGCGGATGGCTGCCATGAGTGGCGCCAGCTGCTGGGCTTGCGGAGCGGAGACTGTAAAGGTTTGGGTGTGTTGCGGCAGAGGGTGGAGGCGGAAGGTGGCCTCGGTAATGACGGCCAGGGTACCTAAGCTGCCAGTGACGAGTTTGCAGAGATCGTAACCTGCGACGTTTTTGACGACCTTGCCTCCCGAGCGGGCGACGGTGCCGTCGGCAAGGACGAGGGTCATGCCGATGACGAGGTCGCGGAGGCTGCCGTAGCGGTGGCGGAGGGCCCCGGAGTCGTTGGTGGCGAGGACGCCGCCGACAGTGGCGCGTTCGGGCCAGAGGGGATCGAGCGCTACGAACTGCCCGTGCCTTTTGAGGGCTTCTTGAAGATGTTGCCAGGTGCAACCGGCCTGAACAGTGCAGGTAAGTGCCCTGCCAGGGGTGTTCGATGACATGGTTGAGGCGGGTCAGGTCGAGTTGGATGTTTGTTTTGGTGGGATTGCCCCAGGATTGCTTTGTGCCTCCACCGATTGGAGTGACGGTGAGCGCGTTTTCGTTGGCGTAGCGGAGGACCTTAGAGACTTGCTGGGTCTTGGCTGGAGAGACGGTGACGATGTCTTCTTGCTGGCGCACGTGGTCGAGGCCGATGATGGCGGTTAGGGCTTCGGCGATGTTAGTGGTGGTCATTTGCAACGAATTGAAGGTGATCTTGAGCTTCTTGGTTGGGACAGGAGATCTTACCCCAGGGTTAAAGCCCCGCTTTCTGGTGGCCCGATAACGCCCAAGGCTGAAGCCTTGGGTTACCTAGAAGCAACAGCAAAAACAACGACAACGACAAAAGCAAATGCGGGGGTTCTTCGCTTCGCTCAGAATGACGGACTTTTAGAAGTAGCGAGTGACCTAAGAGTGGCGGATGACGGCTTTGAAAGGTAGCGGCTTGCATTAGAATATCTCCGCGATGCCGCTGGTTTCGAGGCTGTGCGGGACGTAAGCTCCGCGGGAGCGCTCGCCGCAGAGGCGTGGCGTGGGAAAGAGCTTGTCCGGGTTGGAGATGTTTTGCGGGTCGAAGGCGTGGCGGACGCGCTGCATGGTTTCAAGATCGGGGTCCGCGTACATGTAGGACATGCTGCACTGCTTCTCGCGGCCGACGCCGTGTTCGCCCGTAATGGACGCCACCGGCTTCGACGCAGACATCGAGAATACGCATGGAGAGGTCGATGGCACGTTCTTCTTCGCCAGGATTCTGCTGGGTGTAGAGGACGATGGGATGGAGGTTGCCATCGCCGGCATGAAAGACATTCGTCACGCGTAGATTTTCGGCGGCGGCCATCTCAGTAATTTTTTCGAGGACGGCTGGTAGGGCAGTGCGTGGGATGACGCCGTCCTGCACGATGTAGTGCGAGGAGAGACGGCCGGCGGCGGCGAACGCGGCCTTACGGCCCTTCCAGATAAGGAAGCCGGCCCTGCTCGTCGATCGCGAGGCGAGTCTCCCATGCACCGTTTTTCTTCGCTATCGAGATGACGGTGGCCATCTGAAGATCGACCTCCGCATGAGGGCCGTCGAGTTCGATGAGCAAAAGCGCCTCGCAGGCCGGATAGTTGGGGTGAACGGCCGCTTCGGCGGCCTGGATGGCGAGGCGATCCATGATCTCCATTGCGGCGGGGAGTTGCCCGGCGGCTATGACGTCAGAGACGGTCTGGGCCGCTGCGGCGATGGTGTCGAAGGCTGCGAGGATGACCTGTACAGTCTCAGGCCTGCGGACGATGCGGAGGGTCATCTCAGTGGCAACGCCGAGGGTGCCTTCAGAGCCGATAAAGACGCCGAGAAGATCGTAACCCGGGGTGTCGGGTGTCTTGCCGCCGAGCGTTACGATTTCGCCGGTGGGAAGGACGACCGTCATTTCAAGGACGTGGGTGACGGTGAAGCCGTACTTGAGGCAGTGCGCTCCGCCGGCGTTCTCGGCGACGTTGCCGCCGATGGAGCACACGGTCTGTGAGCTGGGATCGGGCGCGTAAAAGAAACCCCGCGAAGAGACAGCGGCAGTGACATTGGAGTTGATGACACCAGGCTGCACCGTGATCTGTTGATTGGGCAGATCGATGTTGAGGATTCGATCCATGCGGGAGAGACAGAGGACCACCGAGCCTTCGGCGGGGAGCGCACCTCCGCTGAGTCCAGTACCGGAGCCACGAGCAACAAAGGGAATTTTGTGTTTCGCGCAGATGCGGATGACCGACTGGACCTGCTCCGTAGTGCGCGGCAGAGCGACTGCGCCGGGCGTGACGCGGAAGGCGGTAAGGCCATCGCACTCATATGTTTGGAGTTGGTTGGGTGCGGTGATGAGACCGGATTGCGGAATGCCCCTATTGTGGCCATCTGAATCCAGCACGGCGCGAAGTTCGGCGAGGATGGCAGGTGTCAGCATGGTTTCTCGCGTTGCTCCATGATGCTATCCGAAAACAGGCCACGATGATCAGCGGGGACATGTAACACAGTGACCGCGGGCATTTTCATCTTCGTTTGAAGCCGGAGATTGAAACACCCGCACCAATCGCCGGACTTTCCAGGATTGGAGCGGGTGTTTTAGCTGGCTCAGCTTCGACTCAACGAAGGCGTTTTTCAACGGCATTACGCTCCGGCTGACTCTCGCGTTCCATCATCTTTACGCAGAGACACTAGCATCCACATCGTCTTACTGTGTCTTTTGTGGCTCCGCGGCGCCGATGGTGGGCGGATTCGGCCGGGTCACTCCGTAGTCGGTCCGTCGTGACGCCGGGGACTGCGACTCCCGCTCCAATGGCCGGGGAGCCTGTCGCAGGATAGAAGTTGAAGTTGTCCAGCGTCGATTCAGGCGGGACAGTCCCTTGCGCGGGTTCGCTCACCAACTGAGGATCGGAGCAGATGATTCCTGTCCCTCCCGATGAGCAATCGCCGTTTCTCACTCCGAATTCGATGTTGTAAGAGGAAGCAATGGAGACGGAAGATTCAGCCAGGTAAAACAACCCGGGAGCTTGACCGGAGTTGGGATAATAGCTTGCGCTGGTTGTGTAGCCGAGGAAGATGTTGTTCTTCATGACATACGGAGATGTCCCGCAAACACCCGCCGTACCGCAGCCAAAGTCAAAGACGGTGGGTGAATAGGTAACAAACGAGTTATTGGCAAACAATACAGTCGAATTGGCATCACTGAAGTAATCAAAGACGTCACCGGCGGCCCGACAAAAATTGGAGAGGTACGATCCGTTGAGCCCCGTACTGGTATTGAAGTTCTGCGTCGCTCCGGGCAATTGTTGCGACATTCGATTACAGTTGCCGACAAAAAGATTGTTCGTGAAAACAGTAGCTGAGTTGGGCTCCATGCCCCACTTACCCTGTTGTCCCATGTTCCCAACGAACGATGAGTTTGTGACACTGAGGTTCTTTAGCAGAGTGTGTGGGCCGATCGCAGCGTCTTTGGTGTTGTAGGCGATATAGCAATGGTCGCAGGTAAACGAGTCGAGTTCCGTATTTTGACCTGACCACGAGTCACCGAACCCTCCACTGCTGGAGTCCCAGCAGCTCAACGCCGGAAATTGCGTATGCACGATCGGATACTCTTCCAGGCATCCGTTGCCTATCATCGTCACGTAGCTTTGCGTGAGCGACGAGCCCGGCGCATCCGGTGTGGAACTTCCGTCATCGAAGTTCCATCCCGCGAAGGCGTTGAATCCGCTAAAGACCCGTGTCAGAGTAATTGGCCCGCCAATGGGGCCGCCGATCCCAAGGTTGGTGAAGCCGTGAATGTAGAGGTGCCTGGAGGGTGATGTTTGATGTCGTATTGGTAAAGACGACGCCCCAATTGGCAAAGTCGCTGACGGGTGAACTCTTGCTGCAACCCGCCGGGTAGGTTGGACTGCCCAGCGTGGTACATGCGCCGTTATGCGATGTGATCTCCAGACCCTCCACATCGACAAACGAACTTCCGCTCAGATACATCACCGCGCCCACACCGAAGCCGCCAAATAGCTGCGTCAGGTTGTTCGAGGTGTAGGGATAATTATTGTCGATCGGCGTGCAGCTGTAGGTCCCGTAAGCGCAAGCGCCGAGGATCCGGGTGTGCTGTAAAGAGGTGCCCGGACGGCGGCGGCGGCATGGAGCAGCCCCAGAACGCACTGACACCGGCACACCAGAAATTCTGCGAATCATTACCCGTCGGCTTGTCCCACCCGATCCGGCAGTGAGGGGCGTCCGGGTTCTGCTGCGAAGCCAGGGCTGCGCAGCCCCGGATCACCACCGTGTCCCCGCCTGATATGACCCATTGCGAGTTCCCATAGGTTCCGTCCATCCACAAATAGCGCACATCGTTGAAGGCGCAGTGCTGGTTCGTGCCGGAGCCTGGATAGGCCACGTCAGCCTGGCCATCGCACAGTCCCGCGGTGACGTTAGACGAATAGCGTGTGCCTCCGTCGGGACGCACAAACCACGTGGTCCCTGGTCAGATGGCACTGCAGCGGCCACGACAATTGAGGCCGAAGCAGACGCTTTCTGGACTGGAGAGCTGTTGTCGCTGACGGCCGCGGTGAAGTTGTAGGTGCCGCTCGTCGTCGGTGTCCCCGAGATGGTGCCACTGGTCGCGGCCAGGGTGAGTCCCGGAGGCAGGCCCCCTGACGTGATGGACAGAGGTGTAGGCCGGTGTGCCGCCCGTCGCTGTCATGGAGCTCGAATACCCGGTATTCACTGTCCCAGAGGGAAGCGTGGCGCTGATCGTCAATGCTGAAGCTTTCTGGGCCGCTGCGACGGCAACCGATAGAGTGACCGACTTGGTCTGTACCGGAGTGGATGAGTCTGCGACCTTGAAGGTCAGGGTGGACGTTCCGGTGCCGGTCGGGGTACCGGAGATAAGGCCGGTGGATGAGGCCAGAGCAAGTCCTGGCGGCAGGCCCGTGGGGGACGCGATTGACCAGGTGTAAGGCGTGGTGCCACCAGTTGCTGCAAGGCCAGTCGAATACGCCACGCCTTGTGTGCCGGAGGGCAGGCTCGACGTGGTGATCGCAAGGGCGGCCTTAGGCGCAACGACGATCGAGAGATTGACCGACTTGGTCTGTGCCGGGCTTTCGGCGTCCGCGACCGTGGCGGTAAAGCTGGATGTTCCGCTGGCGGTCGGCGTGCCGGAGATCAGGCCGGTGCTTGAGGCCAGACTAAGTCCCGCGGGAAGGCTGCCGGCGGTGATGGACCAGGCGTAGGGTGTGGCCCCGCCAGTCGCCACTATAGAGTTCGAATAGGCCGTGCCTTGCGCGCCGGAGGGAAGGCTCGATGTGGAGATGCTCAACGCCTGTGGCGCGATCGGTGCCGACGCCGCAGCTACGGTCAGAGTCACCGTGGCGGCCGTTGTCTTGTTCGACCTGTCCCGGCCCGTCGTGGAGGTTGAATCGGTCACCCGGACACCGAAGGAGAAATTGCCGGTCGAGCTGGCGGTGCCAGAGATGGTCCCCGTACTCGCCAGACTAAGCCCTGCGGGAAGTCTTCCACTGTTCATGCTCCAGGTGTAGGGCGAGGTCCCCCCAGTAGCGGTGAGGGTCGCGGTATAGGAAGCCTTGGCGGTAGCTTGAGGCAACTTGGAGGTGGAGATAGTTAGAGGAGAAATGCTCACTGCGGCGATGGCGACCGGCGAATGGAAAAGGAGAAAGAAGATTGCGGTCGCGAATGTCTTTAATGATCGGCCCAAAAATACACCCCAAAGAAATCAAGCTTGCCAACCGAAGACGCTGCAGCCGAGATATAGGAGGGGCTGCTGCGTTACACGGTTGATCGTTACGCGGAAAAAAGGGGTTACTACAGTTGCCCCAATGGGCCGCTGCGTATGCCACTTCAACTGGGGGCGAGGCAGAATCTCTCAAGTTCAGGCACAGCCGTGCCTAATACGCTGAAAGTGCAAGCAGAGCAGGGTGAGGGAAATAGTCCGTATAATTTCCTATCCAGGTTTCGAAAAATACGACTTCTGGGGACCCGAGGTTCGAGGCCCGCCCCGACGGATAGCACGGGATACGCTGGAAAATCTTCCCGCCAACGGGTGGGTTCCTGCGAACTGCATTGTTGAAATGGCCGGGGTACGCGTTCTGTGTCGAATTAACTTTGCCTGCCTGAGAAAGATGGCCCGAGTGAGCGAATCTCCTAAATCATCAGAACCGGCAGAAGAAAAAACGACGACGTACAGCTGACGAACGTTTCAGAGGACAACTTGTTTTTTATACCACACAAGTGGAAACAGGGTATCAAAGCAAAAATCTTTGGCGCTAGAAGAAACTTGCTGAGGGAATCGCCGAAGACAACTTTTTGTGTGTGGCCTGCGCAAACGCGATGGCCAGGACCGCCGCCGGCCTCACCGCTTGTCTCAGGAACCGCAGCAAACGGCGAATCGCTAATATCTCGCCAGCACGATTATGTGAACTGGATGTACAGTATAAGATTATTAGGACAGACTTGCGCAGGGTCGTTTGCAATCAGAAGGTCTAATTTTTGCCAGCCTTTGACAATCGCCCTCGACGAGATTTCTGAAGGAGCCGGTTTGGCAGGAACATCCTATTTGCATACGAATAGCCACTCGCGGCAATCCCGTAAGGTCCCGTCCGCGGATGGGCCGAAGACTCGCGGACGACATCGGAGTCTTGAGGCGGAAGCATCGATTTTAAAGGCGACACTTCATCTACTGGAGCGCAAACCGTTGCGGCTGGTCACTACAGATGCGATCGCCCGGCGAGCGGGCGTGAGCAAAGCGACCATCTACAAATGGTGGCCCAACAAAAGCCTGGTGGCGCTCGATGCATATCTGGGAGGTATGACCCGGCGGGTCGCAATACCGGATACAGGGTCTGCAGAGGTGGATTTTACGGTGCAATTGAAGTCAGTGACGGCATTCTACAAGTCTCCGCTTGGACGGCTGTTCGGCCAGTTCATTGCGGAGGGCCAGAGCGATCCCGGATTTCTAGCGCTGTTTCGAGAGCGATTTTTGTACGCCAGACGGGACGCGGCGCGGGTAATGTGGCGGCGCGGCGTCGACCGAGGCGAAATTCGGAAAGAAATCGATGGGGAGATCGTCCTCGACCTGATCTACGGACCGATGGTCTTTCGCCTGCTTGCCGGGCACGGCTCCCTAAACGATCATGAGTCGGAGGCAATGATCGAGGCCATCTTCGGCGGCCTTCGACGACCCGGCCATGGTAGTTCCACGAATAAAAACGTAAAGAATCAAATTCCGTCCGGCCCTCAGAACATCTTGAGTCCCCGGGGGACTCGATCTCGTCTAAATACTGAACTATAGGTTTA
Organism: uncultured Acidobacteriaceae bacterium; assembly: GCA_963774835.1. Taxonomy (GTDB): domain Bacteria; phylum Acidobacteriota; class Terriglobia; order Terriglobales; family Acidobacteriaceae; genus Edaphobacter. The sequence continues at coordinate 933,039 of CAVZGS010000003.1, read as the reverse complement.
GTATCAAATATATAAGCAGACTCTACACTGAAGTATCTTTTTTTGACTCAATACGTTGCGGCAACGGTGAAGGTTATCCGGCCGGCCCGTAGAGGGTACAGGCCAAAGGAGTTTCGATGTGGATTGTCCGTCTCGCACTTAGGAGACCCTACACCTTCGTTGTGTTGTCGCTGCTGCTCTTCATCGTGGGCCCCGTGGTCATGCTGCGGACGCCCGTCGATATCTTTCCGAATATCGATATCCCGGTCGTCTCCGTCATCTGGAACTATGCGGGCTTGTCGCCTCAGGAGCTGAGCGACCGGATCGTGCTGCCCTTCGAGCGCAGTCTGACCACGACGGTCAACGACATCGAACACTCCGAGTCGCAGACGCTGAACGGCGTCTCCGTGACAAAGATCTTCTTCCGCCCGACGGTCAATATCTCGCAGGCGGTGGCGCAGGTCACCGCGATCTCGCAGACGGCGCTTCGGCAGTATCCTCAAGGAACAACGCCGCCGCTGGTGATTCAGTACAGCGCCTCCAGCGTGCCCGTGTTGCAGCTGGGACTCTCCGGCAATGGCCTGACCGAGCAGCAACTGAACGACTTCGGGCAGAACTTTGTTCGTACGCAGCTCGCGACGGTGCAGGGCGCCTCGCTGGCATTTCCGTACGGCGGCAAGCAGCGCCAGGTGCAGGTCGACATCGATACGCAGAAGCTGCAGGCCTACGGACTTTCCGCCTCGGATGTAGTTAACGCCGTCAGCGCGCAGAACATCATTCTGCCGGCCGGCGATGTAAAGATGGGCCACGTCGATTACCAGGTCGAGACCAACAGCGCTCCGACCTCGATCGCAGCACTGAACAATCTGCCGATCAAGACCGTGAACGGCGCCACCATCTACATTCGCGACATCGGCAATGTCCGCGACGGATTTCCGCCGCAGACGAACATTGTGCGCGTCGACGGACAGCGGTCTTCCCTGCTCAGTGTCCAGAAGACGGGCAACGCCTCGACGCTGGACATCATTGCCAACGTACGTGCGCAGCTGCCGTCGATTCTGGCCCAGTTGCCCCCTGCTTTGCGGATTAAGCCGATCGCCGACCAGTCGATCTTTGTGCGCGCGGCAATCAGCGGCGTGGTTCGCGAGGCGATCATCGCCGCCTGCCTGACGGCGATGATGATCCTTATCTTTCTCGGGAGTTGGCGGTCGACGCTCATCATCGCGGTGTCGATTCCGTTGTCCGTCATCTGCTCGCTGCTGATGCTGGCGGCGCTCGGCGAGACGATCAACATCATGACCCTCGGCGGCCTTGCGCTGGCGGTCGGCATCCTGGTCGACGATGCGACGGTCGAGATCGAGAACATCAATCGCAACCTCGAAGAGGGTAAAGAGGTCGAAGACGCGATTCTGACCGGGGCCGCACAGATCGCGGTTCCGGCCTTCGTTTCGACCCTCGCGATCTGCATCGTGTTTGTGCCGATGTTCTTCCTTGGCGGCGTCGCGCGGTATCTCTTCGTTCCGCTGGCGGAGGCGGTCGTCTTCGCGATGCTCGCATCCTATTTCCTCTCGCGAACCATCGTGCCGACGATGGCGAAGTACCTGCTGAAGGGACACGAGCACGACCGTGTGGACCAGGCGAAGGCGAGCCGCAATCCATTCGTCCGTTTCCAGATCACCTTCGAGCACTACTTTGAGAAGCTGCGCCGCTGGTACTACGGCGTTCTGGGCTTCTGCATGGAGTACCGCGCGGTCTTCCTGCTGGCGATCGTCGCCTTCTGGATTGGGTCGATCGCTCTCCTCTATCCATGGCTGGGGCAGGACTTCTTCCCGTCGGTTGACGGCGGCCAGTTCAAGCTGCATGTGCGGGCGCACACCGGCACGCGCATTGAAGATACGGCGCGACTGTGCGACGAGATCGAAGACGTGATTCGCCGCGAGATTCCTCAGGCCCAGATGGGAACGATCATCGACAACATCGGAGTCCCGTACTCGGGCCTGAATCTTTCCTACTCGAACTCCGCGACGGTGGGCACCGCCGACGCAGATATTCTGGTGACGCTGGCCGAAAAACACCGGCCCACCGGCGAATACACCCATGACCTGCGCGACCAGCTGACGACAACAGTTTCCGGGTACGGAGTTCTACTACCTGCCCACCGACATGGTGAGCCAGATTCTGAACTTCGGCCTGCCGGCGCAGATCGATGTGCAGGTGGTCGGGAACGCGGTCGAGCAGAACCACGCACTTGCCGAGCAGATGATGCAGCAGATCAGCCATATTCCAGGCACGACCGACCTGCGCATCCAGCAGCCGTTCAATCTGCCGAACTGGACGGTCAATGTCGACCGCACGCGCGCACAGGAGGTGGGCTACAGTCAGCGCGACGTGGCCAGCGATGTGCTGACCAGTTTGAGCGGCAGCTTCCAGACCTCGCCGACGTTCTATCTCAATCCGCAGAACCATGTGAGCTACAACATTGCGGTTCAGACGCCGCAGTATGACGTCCAGAACCTGCAGCAACTTCAGAACTTCCCGATCGCCATCAATGGCTCGGGCCAGCAGCCACAGATCCTCGGCAATATCGCGTCGATCGACCGCGGCGCGGAGCAGGGTACCGTCAGCCACTACAACGCACGGCCGGTCATCGACATCTACGGTTCGGTCGAAGGCACCGATCTGGCAAGCGTTGCTGGCAGGGTCGACCAGATCGTGAAGGACAATGAGAGGAAACTGCCGCGCGGGACCGAGATCTTTGTGCGCGGCCAGATCCAGACGATGCGCTCCTCCTTCATCGGGCTGGTCTTCGGACTTCTGTTTTCGATTGTCCTGGTCTACGCTCTGATCGTGGTGAACTTCCAGAGCTGGCTGGATCCGTTCATCATCATCGCGGCGCTGCCGGGCGCTCTGGCGGGGATCGTCTGGATGCTGTTCCTTACCGGAACGCACATCAGCGTTCCCGCGCTGACCGGCGCGATCATGTGTGTGGGCGTAGCGACGGCGAACTCGATCCTCGTCGTCAGCTTCGCGAAGGAGCAGATGGACGGCCGGACTGAATGCGGCTGATGCAGCGCTCTCCGCAGGCTTTACGCGCTTTCGGCCGGTCATCATGACGGCGCTCGCGATGATCATCGGCATGGTGCCGATGGCGCTGGGACTGGGCGACGGCGGCGAGCAGAACGCGCCGCTGGGCCGCGCCGTCATCGGGGGTCTGCTGCTGGCGACCTTCGGCACGCTGACCTTTGTCCCGGTTTTTTTCTCTTTTATGCACCGCAACGATCCTCCACGAATCGGACCCATGGAAGGACATTTAGGTTGAGCTCAAATGAACGACCAGAAGCGGACGAATTTAGCGATCGACGCGCCAGTGGCGCCAATGGAGACAGGGCGATGAGTGCCGGAGAAGAATCGAAACAACCAGTGACCCACGCAGCGGAACTACTGAAGCACGAGCCGCCGCCGAAGGTCTCGCGACGCTCGGTCTTGACGCCGGTTGCCATCGTTTTTGTCGTAACGGTCGTTCTCGCGATCGTCGGCATCGTCCGGCGTCAGCACGCAAACACCGTGCTCGCGAAGTACACCGATACAGTCGCGCCTCCTCCTGTGTCCGTCGAACAACCGGTACTACAACAGAGCGCGCAGGAGATCGTGCTGCCAGGCAACATGCAGGCATTTACTCTTGCGCCGATCTACGCGCGAACGACAGGCTATGTGAAAGCCTGGTACCACGACATCGGCTCGCATGTGAGCAAGGGAGAGCTGCTTGCGGTCATCGAGACGCCGGAGCTGGACCAGCAGCTCGCCCAGGCGAAGGCGGACCTGGCAACGGCGCAGAGCAATAACGCGCTGGCGAAGACGACCGCCGACCGCTACCAGGGCCTGATCGGCAATAACGCCGTCTCGCAGCAAGACACGGACAATGCAGCCACGCAGTTGAAGGCGACAACGACACAGGTGAACTCCGCGGCCGCCAATGTGCGCCGGTTGGAAGAGCTGCAGTCGTTCGAGCGCATCGTAGCGCCCTTCGACGGCGTCATCACCGCGCGCAACATCGACATCGGACAACTGATCACGGCAACAGGAAGCACGACGACCGCCGGTGCGGGCACGATTATAGGAAGCAAGGAGATCTTCGACATCTCCGCGATCCGCACGTTGCGAGTGTTCGTCAATGTGCCGCAGATCTATGCGCCTGATGCGAAGAACGGCGTTGTCGCGACGCTGACGCTGCCGCAGTATCCGGGGCGCAAGTTTGAAGGCAAGCTGGTGCGGACGTCGAATGCCGTGGATCCCGCGACGCGGACGCTGCTCGCCGAAGTGGACGTGGACAATCCGTCGGGCGAGCTTCTGCCCGGCAGCTATACGGAGGTCCATCTACATACATCGAACCCCGCGCCGGCGCTGATCGTGCCGGTCAGCGCGCTGATTCTGGAGCCGGACGGGCTGCACGTCGCGACCGTCGATGCGAACTCCATCGCGCACCTGGTCCGCGTTTCCGCTGGACGCGATTTCGGAACGACGGTGGAGATCCTGACTGGACTGCAGCCAGGACAGGGCGTCATCGCCAATCCGCCGGATTCGTTGACTGACGGCGAGAAGGTCCGCATTGTGACGCCGAAGCAGGCGGGAGCGAAGCAATGAGAGCACATAGCATATTTGCGGCAGGCGCTTTGCTCACAATCGTGGCGCTGGAAGGATGCAAGGTCGGCCCGAACTACAAAGCGCCGGCGATGCCTGCTCCTCCCGCATACAGCGACAGCGGCCGCAACGGGAACTGGCCGACAGCCAGTCCCGCCGATACCGCCAACCGCGGAGATTGGTGGGCCATCTATCAGGACGCGGAGTTGAACGATCTGGAGCAGCGCTGCGCGACGGCCAACCAGAACATCGTGGCGGCCTTGCACGCCTACGAGCAGGCACACGATCTGGTGCGGGAGAACAAAGCATCGCTCTACCCAACGGTTTCGATCGGCGCCGCGGCGACCAGGAACCGCATCTCCGAGACCAAACCTCTGCACACGCCGGGCTTGCCAACAAACTATTGGGATTTCCTTATTCCGCTGAATATCTCCTGGGAGCCGGACTTCTGGGGAGGCATTCGCAGGCAGATTGAATCGAGCTCCACTGCCGCTCAAGCCTCCGCTGCCGATCTCGCCAACACACGCCTGAGCCTGCAAGGGACCCTGTCTGTCACCTACTTTCAACTGCGCGGCCTGGACCTGCAGGCACAATTGCTCCGGTCGACGCTCGACTCCTTCCAGCAGTCGCTGGATCTGACGCAGTACCGGTTCAAGGGCGGTCTGGCCTCCGAGAGCGATGTGGAGCAGGCGAAGACCCAGCTTGAACAGACACGGGCGCAGCTGATCGATCTTGGCGTGCAGCGCGCTATATATGAGCATGCGATTGCGGTGCTCGTCGGGGAACCTGCCACGAACTTCCATATCGCGGAGAAGCCTTTGGCCGGCGATCCGCCCAGTGTCCCCACCGGCATTCCGTCGGAGCTACTCCAGCGTCGCCCGGACATCGCAGGTGCGGAGCGGCGAGTCGCTTCGGCGAACGCACTGATCGGTGTTGCGAAGTCTGCGTACTACCCCAACATCGTGCTGGGAGCGAGCGGCGGGGTAGAAAGCGATATGATCAGCCAGCTCTTCAGCGCGGGCAGCGCCACATGGTTCGCCGGACCATCGGCAAGCGAGACCATTTACGATGCCGGTCGTCGAAAGGCGCAAGTCGACTTTGCCCTTGCTCAGCGCGAGCAGGCTACGGCGCTCTACCGGCAGCAGGTGCTTTCAGCGTTTCGCGATGTCGAGGACCAGCTCTCAGCGCTGCGCGTACTGGAAAACGAAGCGACTGTGACGGGACGTGCGGTCGACTCGGCGAAACGCAGCACGGAGCTCTCCACGCTTCGCTACAGACGCGGGCTCGCTCCCTACCTCGAAGTGTTGACGAACCAGACGATTGAGTTAGCCAATGAGCGTACGGCGGCGTCGCTGGTAACGCAACGCATCGTGGCCAGTGCGCAGCTTCAGATGGCGCTTGGCGGAGGATGGAATTCGGCGCAGCTCCCGAAGAATTAGCCGACGATTACGGGACCTGCGAGGACACGATCTCAGTGACCCAACTCTCGGGAAGCGAGCGCTGTTCCCTCAACTCTTGCGCGAATCTTCTGGAAAGCAGTGTCCCGGGCAGTCGAAGTGTCGTCGGCGAAGGGCGCGAAGCCACAGTCGTCGGTGGTTCCAATTTGTTTGACGGGGAGGAAGGACACCGCTTCGAGGACTCGATCGCGGACCTGGGCCGCTGTCTCAATCACTGGATCGATCGGGTCGATTACGCCGATGAAAACAAGATGCTCAGGACTTGCAAGCTGGCTTACGAGACGCAGCACACGCTTCCTGTCCGGTTCGCTGGCCATCTGCAGATAGAACCGGCCGACATTCAACTTAAAAGCTGCCCGGCAGCAGACCCGCGTAGTCGACGTCTGCGCTATGCGTCGAATCGTAGTCGCCGCCCGGGCAGACATGCACGCCAATCTTGCGACGTTCGTCCGGAGAGAAACGCGCCAGGACCTGGTTATTCATTCCGACGAAGCTGCGCAGGAGGTTCCCTGAAGGATCGAGCTTGAGAGAGAGTCGACCCTCGGTGAAGTCGATCTGAACATTGGCGGCGCCTGCGTCGAGCGCCCCACGGATGTCCGCTTCGGCTTCGTTAATCAAGTCCGCGACGAAGGCCTCCCGCGAGTAGCCCGGTATTTCAGTCGACGGATACAGCAGACTCAGAGCGGAGGCCGAGATAACGGCCTGCTTGACTGGGCGTTGCGTGTAAGCGCGGGCGGCCTTGAGATAGCTCTCAGCGTGTACGCCATAACGGAACGGTCCGGCCGTCAATCGGGGCAACTGGCGCTGGTGACCGTCTGCAAACGGGATAACGACTCCGTCCGGTGCAAGATTCTCAAGGCCGCTGAGAGGGTAGGTAGCGAAGCTGGGCTTGGTCTGTTCGCCATCTGTCAGGACCGGCGAACCCGTCTGTTCGAGGCGATCGATCGTGTCCCGAAGTGCCTCCGAGTACGCGACATCCAGCACCTCACGGGTGATCTTGCCTGCCTGAAAAGATGCAACCGCTTGAATCAGTTGCGGTGGGCGCGGAATGCTGCCAATCGGTTCGGTCGGAATCGCCATCCCGGGAGTCTACCGAGGTGCGGACAGTGGATACCACCAACTAAAGGTTGAGTCTATTCAATTAAATTGAGTGTGGCGGGCCCAGCTTTGAGCAAGTCACGACGCCGAAGTTGTTCGACCCATTCCCCGTCCGCCCTTTGGAGCAAGCCGTCAGATGGGATAGCATGACAAACATCCCAATGCCCATTTTGAGCGGAAACCTCACCCGAAGCCTGTTAGCAGCAGTAATCCTGTTCGCCGCCTCAAACACTGCCATGGCGACCCCTGAAGGAACCCGGCGTCTCCCACGCACTCGCCATAGCCCGCGCCGCTCGCCTCTCAAACCTTCGGTATCATCTCTCGTTCACGCTCAAGGAACACGAGTCGGCCGTAGCCGGCACGGAAACTCTTTCGTTCGAAAGCAAATCAGCCGGCGATCTCCCCATCGACTACCGCGACGGCGTCCTGCAGTCCGCCACGCTAAACGGCCAAGCGATTCCCACACAGCTGGAGAACGGCCACCTGAATCTTCCCGTGATCGCCGGCCGGAACACCCTCACGCTCGCATTTACCAGCAACGCCGCTCCAGTCGGCAAGGCCATCACGCGCTACGAAGACAAGGACGACGGCAGCGAATACTTCTACACTCTGTTCGTCCCCATGGATGCCAGCATGGCCTTTCCATGCTTCGACCAGCCTGACCTGAAGGCCAGATTTACCCTCGACCTCCAACATCCCGCCACATGGTCCGTCATCGGCAACACCGCGCCGATATCAGCCAGCGAAACACACTCGCAGTTCGCCGAGACGCGCCCGATCAGCACCTACCTCTTCGCCTTCGCGGCCGGGCCGTTCGCTGCGGTTCGCTCAAAGAACTCGGCCGAGCCAACCATCTACGTTCGCAAGTCGCAACTCGCCCGCGCCCAGCAGGAAGCGCCCGCAGGTGCAGCAGATGGCCGCCCGCGGCATCGCTTACCTATCCGACTACTTCTCCCAGCCGTTTCCCTTCCCCAAGTACGATCTCGTCCTCATTCCCGGCTTCCCGTTCGGCGGCATGGAGCACGCCGGCGCGACCTTTCTCAACGAAGACGGCGTCCTCTTTCGCTCGACGCCGACCGCGAGCGACTACTTCCGCCGCAACATCCTCGTCCTTCACGAGACCTGCCACCAATGGTTCGGCGACCTCGTCACCATGCGCTGGTTCGACGACCTCTGGCTCAAGGAAGGCTTCGCGCAGTACATGGCCTACAAAGCCCTGGCGCAATTAGAGCCCGGCTCGAACCCATGGAAGCACTTCTACGAAGACATCAAGCCGCTGGCCTACGGGATAGACGAGACCCAGGGCACCACCCCCATCTTCCAGAATCTCGCCAACCTGAAGGACGCCAAATCGGCCTACGGAGCGATCGTCTACCAGAAGGCCCCCGCCGTCCTAAAGCAGCTTAACTACTTTCTCGGCGACGAAGCCTTTCGCAACGGCCTGCGGCTCTACCTCAAAGAACACGCCTACGCCAACGCCGAATGGGCCGACCTGGTTGGCGCCTTCGAGGCCGCCAGCGATCAACTCGGCCATCACCAGGACGTTCGGGCCTGGGCCGCAGCCTGGATCCTTCGGCGCGGCATGCCACAGGTCGAGGTCTCCTGGTCGTGCAAGCAGGGGCATATCGCCGAATTTACCCTTCATCAGCAGGACGTCCTGAAACAAGGCTACGTCTGGCCCATGAGTCTTCAGGTATTGGGAGCAATACCTTCGAAGGCAGGCGGTGCGCCCCGTCCGCTCACGCTGCGAGTCGCCTGGAGTGATGCGGCACGACGTTGTCACAGAGGCCATAGGTCGGGATTGCCCTGCGTATGTATTCACCAACTTCAACGACCAGGGATACGGCCTGTTCTTGCTCGACCCCGTCAGTCAATCCGCGATGACTCCCATCGTGCCCAACACCGACGCCCTGCTCCATTCCATGCTCTGGGGAGCTCTATGGGACAACGTCCGCATCGCCAAATCGCCGCCGCGCTCCTACATTGAACTCGCGCTGAACAATCTCCCAAATGATGAACAGTCCGACGAAGCGTTTGTACGCGTTCAGGGCGCGCACCTGGCTACGGCGCTCCACTCGTATTTGCCCACTGCGACCCGCAATGAACTTACACCACGCGTCGAAGCCGCTTTTTCTGACGCCATGCTTCGTAACCCTGACCTGGGCCTGCGCATCGTCAACTTCCGCATATTCACCGCGGTCGCCGCGACTCCCATAGCTCTGCAGCAAGTAAAAGATCTCCTCGCCGGCAAGCTTGTCGTGCCCGGTCTAAACCTGAAACCCCTCGATCGCTGGAACCTCGTCGGCCATCTCATTGCGATGGGCGACCTCGAAGCGCAGACCATCTACGCCGCCGAGAAAGACCATGACCACAGCGGCGAAGGCCAGAAATACGCGTACGCCGTCGAAGCCGGCACGCCCTCAGCGGAGATCAAAGCCCGTTACTTCAATGACTACCTTCACTCGCAGACGATCCAGGAAGATTGGACGACCCAAAGCCTGCGCCCATTCAACTCCTGGAACCAGACCGCGCTGACCAGTTCCTATCTGACGAAGGCGCTCAACGAACTACCCAACATCAAGCAGAACCGTAAGATTTTCTTCCTCGGTGTCTGGCTCGGGTCCTTCATTGAAGGCCAAAACACGCTGCAGAACAGTCCCGACGCCCAGGCCGCCGTGCGCGCATGGCTGGCAGGACAGAACATTGATCCTGACCTCCGCCTCAAGGTCCTCGAGGCCTCCGACTCACTCGACCGGACAGTCCTCATCCGTCAAAGGTTTCCTGATTGAGAGAAGGCGTGGTCCGTCATAAAGCGGGCAACTCAACTCTTCGGCCACTGTTTGAACATTTTATTGATGGCGTTCTGCACCATCTGCTGGTTCTTGTTGCCGTTGTTGGTCAACGTGTCCTCAGCGATTCCGCGCCACACCAGAGACTGGGTCTTAGCGTCATACAGGTCAACAATCATAGTTCCCTCCACGTTCTGCTGAGGAGTGATTCCGCCCATTCCTCCGCCGATCCCGCGCATACCCCACGCGCTATAGGAGGTCTGCTGTTTCATGCCCCCATTGGCAGTAAGGACCAGGTCCGGCTTCGCTGACTCCTGCACCTTTTGAAAACCCTTGGCCTGCATCGCCGTGTCGATGTCCTGTTGTGCCACCTGGGCCAGGATTGAGTTTTGGATTTGGTTGTTGTTGTTGGAGCCCCAGGCGTAGGTGTGATACCCGGAAAAACTCTGGCTGTGGTTGTAGTTGACTGAGACCTGTTGTCCAAAGGCAACCGCGGACGCGACACACACTACCATCGTGCACAATACAAATTTGGCCTTCATGACCGTCATCCTTTCCTTTTTCGAATAACCGTTTAGCGCTAGTTGAATTCACGGCCGCCCGATCGAGCCAGGCGCCGGCCCGTTGGTTTGGCGACTGCCGAAAACTCGGTTTGCAACACCTCGCATCGAACTGTCAGATCGCCCGTCGCAGCCGGCAAATATGGGTGAACTATTACGCCGCTAGTCTCGCACTTGCCGCTGACCCGGAATAGCTGCAAATTTGCTAGTTTTCCAATGTTTAATAGTGAAGACGGCCCTGTAATTCGGTGGGTTCGACACGTCATAGGGACGCTGTTTCAACAGCCACCATCTCGTCGCAAAAAGACGTTTCAACTCAGGGAACCGGCTGCAGGTGAATGATTGCAAAGCCAATGAGACGTTGGTTCTTTGACATTCGCTTTGTAAACCGGACATGAGACCATATTGGTCTATGGACACATCTGGCTTCGCCATCGCCATCATGGCCGCAGGCAAAGGCACGCGGCTTAAAAGCAAGCGGCCCAAGGTACTACACGAGATCGGTGGCCGCGCGCTCCTTCTCCACGTCATCGCCGCAGCCAAAACAGTCGTCCCCGCCGAGCACATCTACTGCATCATCGGACACGAGTCCGAGCGCGTAAGGGCCGCGGTCGCCGCCACCGGCGTTCAATTCGTCCTCCAGCCCGAGCAGCGCGGCACCGGCCACGCCATCCAGGTCCTCAAGGCCGACTTCGAACTCTCCGGCGCGCCCCTTCCCACACATCTCCTGGTCCTCTCAGGCGACGTCCCTCTCATCCTCCCCGAAACCATCGCCGCCGTCCGCGACGTCCATCTCCAGGAGAAGGCCGCGATGACTATCCTTACCGCCGTCCCAACCGATCCCACCGGCTACGGCCGCGTCCTGCGCCTCACCTCGGAAGGCCCCGAAGTCGTAGCCATCGTCGAACAGAAGTCCCTCACCCCAGACCAACTCGACGCCCGCGAGATCAACTCCGGCATCTACTGCTTCGAAACCAAAGCGCTCTTCAGCAAGCTCGATTCCCTCTCCACCAACAACGCGCACGGCGAGTTCTACCTCACCGACATCGCCGCCATGCTCGTAGCCGAGGGCAAGCGCGTAGTCGCCATCAAGGCCGACAGCGTCGACGAGGCCCTCGGCGCCAACACCATCGCCGAGATGATGCACCTCGACGCCGCCATCCGCCTCGCCACGGCAAAGCGACTCATGGCCGCAGGCGTCACCATCTTCCGCCCGGAGACCTGTGTCATCGACTCCGAAGTCACCATCGGCCCCGACACCGTCATCGAACCCTACGTCCAACTCCTAGGCGCAACGAAGATCGGCAGCGAGTCCCGCGTCCGCTCCTACTCGGTCATCCAGAACTCGACCCTCGGCGACAACGTCCTCGTACGCAACGGCTGCATTCTCGACACCGCAGAGGTCGCCGACAACGCCGTCCTCGGCCCCTACGCCCACCTGCGCCCCGAGAGCCGCATCGGCGACGGCGCCCACGTCGGCAACTTCGTCGAAACCAAGAAGACGACGATGGGCAAAGGCTCCAAAGCCAACCACCTTACCTACCTCGGCGATTCGGTTATCGGAGCCAACGTCAACATCGGCGCCGGAGCCATCACCTGCAACTACGACGGCGTCCACAAGCACCTCACCACAATCGGCGACGGTGCATTCATCGGTTCGGACTCGACCCTCGTCGCACCGCTAACCATCGGCGCCGGGGCCTATGTCGCCGCCGGCAGCAGCATCACCGAAGACGTTCCGGAGGGAGCGCTGGCCGTTGGACGAAGCCGCCAGGTCACCAAACCCGGATGGGTCGCAAAAAAACAATCTGCCCAAAACAAGGACTCCAATAAAAGCTGCTGACCGCCTTTGCCTCGGACGGGTAGTTCATGTCTCAGCATTGCGCAATCGAAGGAGTTGATATCGTGCAAGGCCGCGACTTCGAACTAATCTGCGGGTTCACGTCCGCCGTCCACTCTCAGGGTTCGCTGAGCTAGCCGTTTTCAACACGCGCCTTGATATCCAGGTACGCCGTCTCGATAAGCCTGTTGAGCGCTGCGGCATCTGTGGCCGTTCCCGGTCTCAGCTTCACATGACGCATGGACTTGCCGCGCGCCTTGCAACAAGCCAGCCGGATCCGGCAGCGCTGCGCCGTGAAAGAACCCCACGTTTACGTGCGAAGTGAATACATTGACGTAGCCGAAAGGCGCATCGCCCAGACATGCAACCGGACAGCCGTCATGCAGGATCCTCCCGGACCTCGTCCCCGCATCTTCGCATCACCTCAAACCACTCATGCGCGATGGCTCCCAATTCGCCTCTATGCTCTTTCATCCAGGCATCGATGGCGGGATCGCGTTCGACAGCACTGTTGAATCGCAGCAACTCCGTTTTCATCGCCGCTCCATCTTCGGATCTATATTACGTGGCACTCCTACACTAGGGACGAAAGGAACAGTTCCGTCTAACGCTTCAGTTCGACGTATGGTGACGTTCCGGGAGGCCAACCTCACAGAAGTAATTCCTTTGAAGTCCGCCTCTCTCCTTTTTTGAAGGCATCGAAATAGTGGTTTTGACCTTCGTCCTCGATACTCATTAGAAACCGGGATGCCGACCGTTAGGAGTTGCCTCCGGTACTCTTTCGCTCCAAGGGAGCGCGACTCCAATCCTGTCATCGCATGTTCCAAACTAATGGTTCGGCAGGCGAAGGTAAACAGCAGATGCCCACCCGGCACCAGTATGTCTGCGATTCTTGGATCAGGCGGTGTTGGTCTTCAGCACCAACAAGAACATGAGGCCCCATGCCAAGACAGCATCGAAAGTTCGATCAAAAAATCTCGTAATTCTTGAACAGTCTCGCAAATCACGGGATATTGGGGAGATTGCGTCGAAATGCCTCGACGAAAGATGGTGCTGCATCAACACCAAAGACATTTAGACCTTCGGCGACCGGCATCTCAGTAATGGGGCTACCGGGCCCGCAGCCCAGATGATTACGGTACCTCCGCTGGGCAGCGTTCCGGCCCACCTCCGTATCGCATTCACGCCGATGCCGGTCGAACGACCGCCGCCACGGCGGTCAAGGAATTCCTTCGAAATCCCTTCATATCCATTCGATCGATCCATGGAAATCCTGTTGGTTATAATATTGCCGCTGGTGGCGCGGAGGCCAGAATCATGAACTCGTCAATAGATGGATTTTACGCAGCGTATTTGACTGGAAGTTCTGGTCAAGGCCTAGTTATGCTGATTTTCTCGACACGGAACAGTAGTGGGGATCGACGTGGCAGGCGCTAAGTACGACGGACCTACACAGATGCTAGCGGCGGCTTCGAGGTAAAGCTAAGCATATTGCTGCCACCGAACATATTGTCGGTTCAGGGCATTCAGACCGGGCCTCAAGGGGATAACTCGAATCGACTTTCATCTACCCGCGGATTTTTTAGCGCAACCCTTTATTCGCGTAAATGCGAAAACAGACAGTGAATGTCAAACTAACTAAGCTTCGAGAACTCAATGACTGACCATCTCACCCTGCTAACAGCAATTTTCAGTGCGATTGCGACCGGACTTGCGGCAATCGCTACATGGCGCGCGCCAACGGCGGCGGCGAAGCTGCGGAGTCACTTCGCCGCGACGCCGAACGGCATAACGAGCACCAAAGGCAGAAGCTAAACGTGTTCGCAAGCCTTATGCAGGAACGAGCTCAAATCTATTCAGACACCAGCGTCCGGTGCGTACAATTTGATCGATGTTGTATTTAACGAATCGCGTGACGTAGCGAGGCCCTGACCCAACTGTTTCTGGCTTTTCACATGAATCCACTCGTTCAGCATGTGATTGACGCAGCGTTTACGGAAGTTGTTGGGCGCAATTGCAAAGGACATCGGCCTCTCCGATGAACTGCGTAATGATGATCTGGGACGGGTCTACTACCCTAATGCAAAGGCTCAGGAACAACTGATACGAGATTTGCAACGTCAACAACGCCTTACAAGCTTACGGGCCAAGGAGCAGTCGGAGCTGGCGCGACGGGCCCTCAGAACACAGCATGGCCGCCGAAGCCGGAATAATGCTTCTAAAATTAGGTGCGAGAGTTGGAGCGATATATGAAAATGACCGTCCCGGCAGAATCTGCCTCTGCATTCATCGACGCGAAGATCAACGAACTTGGAGACTGGCGCGGGAAGACGCTCGCGAAGGTCCGCGCAATCATTCATAAGGCAGACCCTGAGATCGTCGAAGAGTGGAAGTGGAGAGGGACTCCCGTCTTCTCCCACGGCGGCATCGTCTGCACCGGAGAGACCTACAAGAACGCCGTCAAGCTGACCTTTGCCAGGGGAGCTGCGTTGGAGGAGCCCTTCCGGTCTCTTCAACTCCAGCCTCGACGGAAATGTCAGGCGCGCCATCGACATCCACGAAGGCGACAAGCTCGACGAGGCGGCCTTCAAAGACCTCATCCGCGCTGCAGTCGCGCTCAATCTTGAACTTAAGGCCGCCAAGAGCAAACCGAAGCGCAAGCCGTAGTTCCGAGCGAGCAGCAAGCGGGCCGACTAGCTTCATCGCAGGTTCCGATCATATCTCCTGCCATAGGAAGAGCTTCGGTGTATTGAGAAAGGGACGGGCCAGGTTAAGGTCTGCACTTCATCTTGCATCCGGAATCCAATCACCTTGGTACCATGGAAACCCATGCCGCCGGCCAAGAGGAAAAAGAAAGGCCCCCTGCAAAACCGCGCCCCTCTGCCCGGCTCCATCTGGCGTTGGCGGCCTGCGCCCTCGTAGCGCTTGTCCTTCTCGTCTATTACAACAGCATCACCAACAGCTTCGTCTGGGACGACCACGAACAGATCGTGATGAACCCGGCAATCAGACCAGCCGCACCCCTCACCCGGATCTTCTCCTCCGACGTACGCTTCGCCCATCAGGACCCCGCAGTTCAAAACCAGACCTATCGCCCGCTCCAGATGCTCACCTATCGCATCGTCGGGGCAAGCTTCGGATTCACCCCAGCTCCCTTCCACCTCACAAACCTCCTGCTCGCGATCGCCTGCGTCCTCGCGGCCTTCGCCGTCTTTTGGCTCCTCACGCGAAGCACCTTCTCCGCATTCGCGGCCGCATCGCTCTTCGCCGTCTATCCCATCCACACCGAAGCCGTCGACTGGATCGCCGCCTTACCCGATCTCGGATGCACCCTCTTCCTCCTCATCGCCCTCGCCCTCTTTCTCGCCGGCCGCCGAACCGAACAACCGCACCGACCCGCCAGGCTCTTCCCTCTTCTCTCGCTCGCGGCCTTCGCCATCTCGCTCCTCTGGAAAGAGACCTCGGCCGTCTTCCCAATTCTCGTTGTCGCGTACGTTCTCATCGTAGAAAAGACCGGCCTCCGCGCCGCTCTCAAAGCAAGCGCGGCCTACTGGGCCATACTCGCGCTCTACCTCATCGTCCGCTTTAGCGTACTGGGCGGAGTGGCAACAGGCGCCCGCGACTGGGCCCTCGACCCGCTCCAGCTTCTCCTCACCACCTCGCACCTCATGCTGTCCTATTGGCTGAAGCTGGCATGGCCGTTTCAACTCAACGCCTACTACGTCTTCTCTCCCGTCCGCTCCCTCACCGACCCGCGCGCCATCGCAGCCATCGTCTTCGTTCTCGCCGCCATCGCCGGCCTCATCTACCTCGTGCGCCGGGCCCCGCTCCCGGCCTTCGCCGCGCTCTGGGTCGGAATCACCCTCCTTCCCGCAATGGACATCTACGCCGTAGGCCGCAACGTCTTCGCCGAACGCTACCTCTATCTCCCCTCCATCGGCTTCTGTCTCCTCCTCGTTCTCGCCGCAACGCGCCTCATCCATCTCGCGCCCGGAAAATTTCGCAAACCCGCAGCTGTCTCGCTTCTCGTCATCGCAGTCTCCGCCTTTTCGGTCGCAACCATCCAGCGCAACCCCGACTGGAAGGACGACAAGACGCTCTTCACCCAGACCCTCAGCCAGTCGCCCAACGCTCCATTCGTCCGCATCATGGTAGCGTCCATTCGGAGCGACGAATCCCCCGGCCCACCAGACGCGGAGCAAAACTACCTGCAGGCAATCGCTCTCGCCAAACAGGAGACTCCGCAAGACAGGCCCGATCTCGTGGCGGGCTACAAAGGCCTCGCCTCGCTATATGCCGACCGGTTCGACAACCAGAGGGCCCTCCAGATGCTCGCCAGCGCCCGGGAGATCGCTCGCGCGGACCCTGAAATCGACAGCGAAGAAGGACTCGTCCTCGTCCGCGCCGGCCGCTGGAGCGAAGCCGAGCCCCTGCTCGAAAAAACGCTTGCAGCCAACCCAGAGAACGAGAACGTCTTATCGACCTTGGGAATAGTGGCCTGGCAATACCACCACGACCTAACCAAAGCAGCGGAATGGTTTTCCAAAGCTCTGGCGGCGCACCCGGAGCAGGACGGCTTCAGCGCATCCGTGCATAACAATCTCGGCGGCGTATACGGCGAGCAAGGCGACTTCGTCTCATCCATCGCTCAATACAGGCTTGCCGTCGCTATCTCGCCGCAGGACCCGGAATACCACACCAACCTCGCGAACGCTCTCGGCGCAGCAAAGCGGTATGACGAAGCCCGGTCGGAGGCCGAAGCGGCCCTGCAGCTCGCCCCTGACGACCCTGCCGCGCGCGCCGTTCTGCAAAATCTAGGAATCAAGTAGACCGCACGCGGCGCGACATTCCCAAAACGGGACAACCAAAAAATAAGGTTGAAAAACATGGCAATTTTCTGGCCCATAAAGAAACGCCATTAACGGTCCACAATTCACCACCCAATTACCACAATCTGACCATCAAAAAACCACATTTTCCCACCGCCTTTTTCCAAAACACCCCTCAAAAACCCCAGCAATTTAGCAAAACTCTACCTCTCGGGCCACCCGCAATTTTTTTCCGGAAAATCGCTGGCCGAACCTTCCAACCAGCCGATAAAAACTAAAAGACCATGCCGCAAGAACGAATCCTGGTAGTCGACGATGAAGAGTCCGTACGCGGAGTCGTAGCCGCCCTGCTGGAGCACAGCGGCTACGCGGCAACCATGACAGAGAGCGCGGAAGAGGCCCTGGCGCGGCTCCAGCAAGACCCTGACTACGACCTCGTCCTCTGCGACATCATGATGCCCGGCACGGACGGACTCAGCCTGCTCGACCAGATCTGCACCGACCATCCCGGCATGCCGGTCGTCATGTTCTCCGCAATAAATGACATTCACGTCGTCACCAGCGCATTCCGGCGAGGAGCGATCGACTATCTCCTCAAGCCGTTCGAACGCTCCGAGTTGGAAAGTATCGTCATGCGCGCCGTCGAACACGGCCGCCTCCGCAAGCAGAACACAATCTACCGGCATAACCTTGAATCGATCGTCTCTTCACGAACAGGGCGTCTGCGCTCGACCATGCAGGACCTCGAACGCAGCTACGACATCACGCTGGAAGCGATGGGCGCTGCGCTCGACCTGCGCGACGAAGAGACCGAAGGCCACTCCAGGCGAGTGACCGCGTACACCATCGCGCTGGCACAAGCCATGGGGCTCGAGTCGGACGACCTGCGCATCATTGCGCGCGGCGCGTTTCTCCACGACATCGGCAAGATCGCCACGCCGGACAGCATTCTCCTAAAGCCCGCCAGACTAAGCGACGAAGAGATGACAATCATGAAGCAGCACTGCGAACGCGGTTACGAGATGGTGCGCAAGATCCCTTTTCTGCGCGAGGCCGCGGAGATCGTCTATGCGCATCAGGAGCGGTTCGACGGTACCGGCTATCCGCGAGGTCTGCGAGGAGAAGATATCCCGCTTGGAGCCCGGATCTTCGCCATCGCCGACGCACTGGACGCAATAACATCGGACAGACCCTACCGAAAGGGAACAACGTTTGCCGCAGCCACCGAGGAGATCGCGCGATGCGCTGGAAAGCAATTTGACCCCTGGATCGTCGAAGTTTTTCTTGAGATGCCACACGAAACGTGGATCGACCTCCGTGCGGAAACTGGAGGGCCCTCACCATCCGCCCGACAGATAAGCCTCGGCCGTCCAGCGGTTGCGCATAGCAAGCAAGGCGGCTAGGATCGCATACGCGAGGTATTATCCATGGCAAATGCACTGACCGCGGCGCAGATTGAGGAAGTACTAAAGGCGCACCCATCATGGAAGTTGCAAGGAGGAAAACTCGTCCGTGAATGGACATTCAATGACTTTGTTGAGGCGATGCAGTTTGTGAACCGGGTAGCGGTGGTCGCCGAGGCCGCCGGACATCATCCCGACATCGATATTCGTTATAACCGGGTGCTACTTGGGCTGATTTCTCACGATGCCGGAGGGATTACAGGGCGGGATACGGCCATGGCAAGCCGGATCGACCAAGAGTTCGCGATCAAATAACCAACTCATAGCATGGAAACCGGTAAACCGCTGATATATGGAATGTTACATGGCAATTTTGGCCTCTTTTCGGCTCTAAAAATTCGCCGATTACCTGCTGATTTCTATGATTGAACATATTTTCCCTTTTTCACATCCATATTGTGGTATATTTCTATTCAACGGAAGCGTGAGTTGCCGCCCGTAAAAGTTCTTCAGCCCGCACTACCAAATCTGGCTGATATGAGTTGCGTCACTGGCCTCCCGGCACGAGCAAATTACCGTTCGTGCCGCCTTTTTTTTGCCATTTCGCGACGTGAGCTTCAGCCCACGGCCTGCCCAATACCGAACAGTGTGCTCGCAGGTTATCTACCTACCCCAAGTAGGTTTAGGATATGTCAATGAAGCGAATCCTGGGATGCATAGTTTTAGGATTGGTGACCTTGGCGGCGTCGGCGCAGTGGACGAACCCGTCGGACGACGTACCCGCTTACAACGCGACGACCCCTTTAAAGCCTCTCCCTCCCGTATTGAGCGGCGACCAGCTGACGGGGATCTATTTCACGCATGCTTATCAGGTGACCGCGTATAAGATTGCCGCGGCAATTCCTGCCGTGCTTCACCAGCAGCCCTGCTACTGCCACTGCGACCGGGCACTGCGGCATAACAGTCTCCATAGCTGCTTTGAGGGTACCCACGGGGCGACCTGCTCGACGTGCATGAAAGAGGCGGTCTACGCATACGAGCAGACGAAGAAGGGGCGGACGCCGGCACAGATTCGCGCAGGTATAGAGCGTGGAGAGTGGCAGGAAGTCGACCTGGAAAAGGCAGCGCTCTAGCCTCGTTACTCGATGTAGGGTGCTACGGCCCTTCCTTTTGCCGAAAAATACGCGGCGACCGGATCGTGTGGAAGCGCCTTCAGGCCAGCCACGACGCACTCTGCATTAAGCTCCGCACCGGCCCGACTGGTGTGTGTGTGCGGATCCCCGAAGAGCGGTTCCACCTTCTCTTCCCCCAGAGCGTCGTAGCGCCGGGCAATGATCTCGTTCAGATCGACGAAGCCGACGTGCTCCTCTTCGGCCACTTGCCGCGCCCAGCCCCCATAGTTCGCAGCGTTCCGAATGATCTTGCCATCCTTCCACGTCTTACGCGGGATAGGGGAACAGATAATCGGAATAGCGCCTTTGGCCAATGTATCCGCGACGTACTTCCGCAGATACCAGCCGTAGGTATGCACCGTCTCGTGGATCTTGAGGATCGGGTTGTCGACCTCCTTCGTCTCGTCGCCAACGCCTTGCAGAGTGCCGCGAGCACGAGCGGGATCGTCGAGCGGGCCATCATCATTGTGACCCCACTGAAAGAGGATGACATCGCCAGGTTTGACGAACGCCAGCGTCTCCGCCCATTGATTTTCCATGATGTAAGATCGGCTGCTGCGGCCACCAATGGCCCGATTGTCGACGTTGATCTTAGTCGTGTCGAAGAGATCGACTAGGGGCTCGCCCCAGCCCCATTGGCCATTAGCGCCGTCGGCGTGTCCGTTACGCACGGTCGAGTCACCCACCAGGAAGAGGGTCGGAAGCTTTGGGTCGGCCGGGGGTTTGAGCCCGATCTTCACGTGAGCAGCTGGATCCGTTGTGGCACCCTCCATGGGGAGGGCCTTGGAAGGTTCCTGCGCAAAGAGGACGACGCTTAGAAAGCCAACAACGAAGAGAGGGAGCGACAAGCGAACGGCATCTAGTTTCGACATTGAAATTATTTACGCTCGATCAAGTCAGCGCGTCAAGTTTAGTCCGGCGCGTATTCTGAGAGGCATGACCTGGCTTTTCTGGGCAATTCTCTCCGCTGTATTTGCGGCCGCGACTGCGCTGCTGGCTAAGGTTGGTGTTGCGGGTATTGACTCCAACCTGGCGACGGCGATCCGGACCTCGGTGATTCTGGTGTTTACCTGGGCCATCGCCATCGGCTTCGAGAAGCATCATGCGCTGTCACAGATTGAACGACGCAGCTGGGTGTTTCTTGTTCTGTCCGGGGTCTGTACCGGGTTGTCGTGGCTGTGTTACTTCAGGGCGCTCCAGTTGGGCCCCGCCTCCAGCGTGGCCCCGGTCGATAAACTGAGCGTAGTGCTTGTGATTCTGGGAGCGTGGCTATTTTTGGGAGAGCAGTTGACTCCCCTCAAGATTGGCGGGGCGTCACTGATCACGATTGGCGCTGTGGTGCTTGCCTTTGCGTAAGGCTCGCACAGTGCGCAAGAGTTATAATGGTAATAGTTCTTTGAGTGCCCAACGCAAGGTTGGTGCCAGCTCCACATGGGGGCGTCACGGCTTCGACGGGATTGCTTGTGGCAGAGAGGCATGCCGGGGTGTGGACACCCGTAATCGCTCACAAAACTATAAGTGCCGATAACAACCTGGCTCTTGCTGCTTAATAATTAAGTAGCCGATCGCTCAAGCTTCGCCTACGGGCCTGTACCGATCGTCGCACAGTAGGCTGGTCTTCCCTGCTCCGTCTGAGCGGGTCGGACGAGATTAATCAGACTGGTCGTCGCCGCATCTTCGTCCGTTCTAAGTGTCGATGACGAGACAAAAACGATACGGAAAAAGCATGAATGCTCTCTGTTGGAAGTTTTTTCGGACGTGGGTTCGACTCCCACCGCCTCCACCAATTTTCTTTAATCTCCTTATTTTTTTGGGTGGCCCGAAGTGTGTTTTTTGGGCGATTTCTGAGAAAAGTGGGTGTTTTGTGATGGTTTTTTGTGGTGTTTTTGTGGTTGATTTGTGGTGCTTTCGTGGTCCTTAGAGACACCTTTTCTGGACTTCAAAATTTTCCACTTTTTGAAAATATTTTTTTTCAGTTACCAATGTGCGCCGTTTGCCTACTGCGCTCTCGGACGCCCCCAGCGCGAGCTCTGCGATTTATTCCACATTGAAGAGAAGTAAAATTGGTCGGACAACTTGTTATCGACATTTGGAAGTACCTGAAGCACCGCGCTTTCCGCAACAGGAGCTCTCCCCATGAAACAGCTATTGGCCTTCTTGAGCTTATTCTTGTCCGGGCCTTTCCTTGCCGCGCAGGACGCCCGAACGGTGACCGAGCCAGTGCTGCCGCCGGTTTGCCGCTCACTCGACGCACAGCTCAGTGTCAATGGTCATAGCCTCGCCCCGGCGGACGAGGCCAAACTGGACACAGCGCGAATTCAGCAGGCCCTCGATTCTTGCGGCAAGGGCCATGGGGTCATTTTGCGGCCCAATCGAGCAGCGAATGCGTTCCTGAGTGGGCCGCTGGAGTTGCGCGAAGGAGTGACATTGATCGTTGATAGAGGCGCGACTCTGTTTGCGTCTCGCAATCCGGCTGTCTACGAAAGGACGCCGGGCAGTTGTGGGTTGGTGAATGAATTGGGCAGCGGATGTAAACCATTGATCTCGGCCCAGCACGTATCCGGTGCGGGTGTGATGGGCGACGGCGTGATCGATGGTCGCGGCGGCGAAAAGCTTCTTGGCAAGGACATCACATGGTGGGACCTCGCGGAGCAGGCCCGCACAGGCGGCCGCCAGCAGGTGCCGCGCCTGATCGTTACCGATGCAGCAGACAACTTCACGGTCTACCGGATCACGCTGAAGAACTCGCCCAACTTCCACATTGTCTATGACCATGGCGACGGCTTCACCGTATGGGGGCTGAAGATCGATACCCCGAAGCGTCTTGCCCGCAACACCGATGGGGTCGATCCCGGAGCAGGGTCGAAGAACATCTCGATTACGCATAGCTACATTCGCACCGGCGACGATAATGTGGCGATCAAAGGCGGCACGGGTGGCGTCACCAATATGACGGTCAGCCACAACCATTTTTACTGGGGGCACGGGATGTCGATCGGGAGCGAGACCAATGGAGGGGTCAGCAAGATTCGCGTCTTCGATCTCTCGCTGGATGGCCCCGACAACGGAATCCGCATCAAGTCGAACGGATCGCGTGGCGGTCTGGTGCATGACGTTGTTTATGACGACGTTTGTGTGCGCGACTCTCCGAATCCAATTACGCTCGACACCGGTTATACCGCGGCCGGGACGGTCGAGGGAAACTCACCTCCGACTATGCGCGATATCAGGTTGCATAATGTTCGTGTATCGGGCGGCGGCAAGATTTCGTTCAACGGATACGCGACGGACTACCGCGTAGGAGTGAATCTCGACGATGTCCTGCTGACAGATTCGGCGGCCTATTCTTACTCGATCCACCATGCCGATATTGTTCTGGGGCCAGGGCCGGCCAATCTGAAGGTCTCTGGTGGAGTTGACTCGACCCTAGAGGGGACACCCGGCAACGGAACGGCAAGGTCATGCACGGATAGGTTCGTTCCGTTCCCGCAATAGTGATCGTCGCAGTCTGTCCATCTGCCAGAGAGTTGGCAAGCCGGAGAGGACCGCGCTCTACGGCACCACTTCCGTTGCACTGGCAAAGCTGAGCTGGTGGATGGCCATCCACGTCTGCGAGTATGCGTTCAGCGCGTCTGAGGTGACCGAGCGCGACTCCCGCAGCGCGTCGAGATAGTCGATCAGTGCCAGACCGCCGTGCTCATAGCTGAACTTAGAGATGTCCAGGACGTCCTTCGCTTCGTCGAGATAGTGGCCGTTGTACCGGTCGGAGAGCATCTTCGCGTTGACGTAGCCGGATCCAGGCCTGATCGACGTCGGCGATGACCTGGTTGCGGGCAGCAAGCTCAGTGAAGCGGCTGGCTTGCGCGACATATTTGCTTGTCTCCTTGTTGCCCTGGTTACGGTCGAAGAGACGAAGAGGAATGTTGAAGCTGAAGGCGGCAGAGTTGTCGGGGCCATTGCGATCGTAGTCGGCTTCGATCGTTGGGTCGGCCGTGCCGTTCGCGTAGGCAAGCTTTACGTTTGCATCGGCAACCGCGACGCCGAGATGGGCCGCATGATAGTCGGGCCGCGCGGCGAGCGCCTTCTGCTCCAGGTCATCCATCGTGCCGGAAACAACGGGGGGGACGACATCGCCAACCACATCGAAGTCCTGGCGCGGCTTGTCGTAGCCAAGCAGCACCTGCAGCTGCACGCTCGCCTGTTGCGCATTTGTGATCGCGTTTGACTCATCGGTTTCGAACTGGGCCAGTTGAAGGTCAAGCCGCTCGAAGTCCAGCTTGGCCAAGTCGCCCGCCTTCAAGCGGTCCCGGCCAATATCGAGTTCTTGTCCTGAAGTCGTTCAGGTTATCGTCAGCAAGCTTCTTCGCTGCCTTGGCAATGACGAAGTTGGTGAAGGCCTGACGCACCGAGAGAATGGTCTGCTGCTCCTGCGCATGGTATTGAGCATCAGTCTGCGCTGTAGTGGAGCGCGCGCTGTCGAGGCGCCAGCGGCGCTTTTCGCCTCGCTCAAACAGTCGGGACACGCCGACGCTGTAGTAATAGGGGTTATTGGATTGCTCGCCCAGCGTGACGTTCGAACCGGTGACGACCAGATTTGGGTTTTGCCGCACGCCTGCCTGGAGCTCCTGTGCTTTGACGGAGAGCAGGTTCTGCTGCGCCGAAAGCAAAGCCGGATTCTTTACACGAGCCAGGTCAACTGCCTGCTGCATGGTGATGGGCACGTCAGGGCGTGCGCAGGCTGAGCTCTGACCATACCCAACCCAGGGAAACAGCAGGACGAATGCCCCAGCCAGGGCGATTCGACGACTTTTTTTCGTCATGGAATGTCCCTTCGCTTCCATGGAAGCGGCCAAATATCGGCCTGTGCGCGCGAACTGCATTAGTTCTCAAACTCCGTCTCAGGTGTGGGAAGGACATCGTCTGGTCTCGCGACCCAGACGTAGAGGGTGGGCAGAAGAAAGACGCTGATAACCAGCGCGCCGATGAGGCCGCCGACGATGACGATGGCGAAGGGACGCTGCGAGTCGGAGCCGATGCCGTGCGAGGTCGCGGCGGGCAGCAGGCCGAGCGTTGCGACCAGCATGGTCATCATGATGGGGCGAAGGCGGAGGACAGCGCCCTCGATGGCGGCCTCCTCGATCGAGTGGCCGCGGACGCGCATCTGGTTGATGTATTCGAGCATGATGACGCCGATCTGCACGGAGACGCCGAAGAGCGCGAGAAAGCCGACGCCGGAGGAGACGCTGAAGTTGGTGTGCCGGTGAAGAAGAGGGCGAGCAGGCCGCCGAGCGGCGCCATGGAGACATTGACAAGGATGAGCAGGGCCCACTTGCCGGAGTGGAACATCGTGTAGAGGATGACGAAGATGAGAAGGATGGTGATGGGCAGCACCAGCATCAGGCGGCGCGACGATCGCTTCTGGCTCTCGTACTCGCCGGCCCAGTCGATCTTGTAGCCCGGGGGGAGTTTGACCTGGTCGTTGACCTTGCGGATGGCCTCTTCGACGGTCGAGCCGAGGTCGCGGTCGCGCACGCTGTACTTGATGGCGACGTAGCGCTGGCCGCCTTCGCGGTAGACCTCTTCGGCACCGTCCTCGGTCTTGACGGTGGTGAGCTGGGCGAGGGAGACGCGCTCGCCGGAGGGAGCGAGCAGGCGGATGTTGTCGATGGCCTCCTGGGTGTTGCGGAACTGGGGAAGGTAGCGGACGACGACGTCGTAGCGCGCTTCGCCCTGTAGCACCTGGGTGACTGCGTTGCCGCCGACGGCGGTCTGGATGGCGTCCTGAACGTCGGCGACGTTGATGCCGTAGCGGGCGGCGGCTTCGCGGTTGACGGTGTAGTTGAGGTTGGGCTGGCCGATGACGCGGAAGAGGCCGAGGTCCTGGACGCCCTGAATTTTGCTCATGACGGAGACGATCTGGTCGCCCTTTTCTTCGAGGGTCTTCAGATCGTCGCCGTAGATCTTGACGGCGAGCTCGCCTTTGACGCCGCTGACGGCCTCTTCGACGTTGTCGGAGATGGGCTGGGAGAAGTTCCAGAGGACGCCGGGGATCTTTTCGAGTTCGCGATCCATGGCGCGCGATGAGCTCGTCCTTGTTCTGCTTGAAGACGGGGCGCCACTGCTCCTTGGGCTTGAGGTCGACGAAGTATTCGGTGTTGAAGAAGCCGGTGGTGTCGGTGCCGTCGTCGGGGCGGCCGGTCTGGCTGACGACCTTGGTGACCTCCGGGAAGGCGGAGAGCTTGAGCCGCGCCTCGTTCATGATGCGGAGGCTCTCGGTGGGGCCGGTGCGAGGGCGCGAGCGTGCCGCGGACCCAGATGGAGCCTTCGTCGAGGTGAGGGAGGAACTCGGAGCCGATGACGCCGCTGAAGCCGAGGAAGACGGCGAGGAGCAGCGCCAGTCCCGCAAGACTGACAGGTGACGTAGCGATGTTCGATGGCCCACTTGACGGCGTGGCGATAGCGGCTGGTGAGCCAGGCCATCACCGGGTTCTCCCACTCGCTGGCGCCCTTGGGGAAGAGCAGGCTGGCGAGCACGGGCGCGAGCAGGATGGAGAAGACCAGGGCGCCGAGCAGAGCGAAGCTCACCATCCACGCCATTGGCTTGAAGAGGCGGCCTTCGACCGCCTGCAGGGTAAAGATGGGCAGGTACGCGGTGATGATCATGCCGCGCGCGAAGAAGACGGGGCGCTGCACCTCGTGCGCGGCTTCGCGGATCTGCTGCGTCGGAGTAACGCCCTCCTTGCGGCCGTGGCTGAGGTGGCGGACGATGTTCTCCACCATCACGACGGAGCCGTCCACCACCATGCCGAAGTCCAGCGCGCCGAGCGAGAGCAGGTTGGCGGGAATGTTGCGCAGATCCAGGCAGATTGCGGCGAAGAGCAGCGCAAACGGCATGGTGAGGGCGACGATGAGCGCGCCGCGCACGTTGCCGAGGAAGAGGAACAGGATGACGACGACGAGGATGATGCCTTCGGTGAGGTTTTGCAGCACCGTGTGGGTGGTGTAGTGAAGCAGCTCGCTGCGATCGAGGAAGGGGACGATCTTGACGCCGGGGGGAAGGACACGGTCGTTGAGTTCGTCGACCTTCTGGTGGATGCCCTCGAGCACGGCGTCGGAGTTGTCGCCTTTCTGCAGCAGGACGATGCCTTCGACGACATCGTCGTTGTCGATGAGCTTGCCGTCCTCGTGGTGGATGGCCTGCTTGCTCGCCGGGTTTGTCGACGTGGTCGACGCAGGGGTCGGTTGCGCTGAAGGAAGCTCCCGATTCTGCGGGCGGGGTAGTCGCCGAAGCGGCAGGTCTTGCCGATCTGGCCGAGGCGGATCTTGGGGCCCTGGACGACGGTGGCGATGTCCTTGACGCGCAAGGGCAGTGCCATTCTGGGTCTTGAGGACGGTGTCCTCGATGTCGTGGACGTTGCGTGTAGAGGCCGACCTCGCGGACGTTGACCTGCTGCTGGCCCTGCTCGATGAAGCTGCCGCCGGCGTTGATGTTGTTGTTGGCGATCTGCTGCTCGACCTGGCCGATGGTGAGACCGTAGGCGATGAGCTTGTCGGGATCGACGCGGACCTGGTACTCGCGCGTCACGCCGCCGAAGCTGGAGACGTCGACGACGCCGGGGACGGACTTGAACTCTTTCTCGAGCTTCCAGTCCTGCAAGCGACTTGAGCTCCATGCTGTCGTAGGCGGGATTGGTGGAGCGCAGGGTGTACCAGTAGATCTGGCCGACCGGACTCCAGTCGGTGCCCATCTGGGGCTGCAGGCCGGCGGGAAGGGTGACCTGGCCGAGGCGCTGGAAGACCTGCTCGCGATTGTCCTTGTTGACGGAGTCGTCGTCGAAGATCATGGTGACGCTGGAGAGGCCGGCGAGCGAGGTGGACCGCAGATGGGTCATGTGCGGAATGCCGGCCATCTGGATCTCGATCGGCATGGTGACCTGCTGCTCGACCTCTTCGGCGGCGCGGCCGGGCCACTGCGTGATGACCTGGACGTAGTTGTTGGCGACGTCGGGGTAGGCTTCGACGGGAAGGTTGTGGAAGGAGACGGCTCCCCAGCCGAAGAGCATGATCGGAAGCACCGACGACCAGCCAGCGATTGTTCAGCGCAAAATCGACGAGACCTCGAATCATTACTGATCCGCCGTATTCTGCAGCGCCAGCGCGTTTGAAACGACCTGCTGACCCACGTCGATGCCGGAGAGGATCTCCTGCATGTTCCCCGGCAAGCTGCCGCCGCCCCGACCGACACGCGGCGGAACGTTCCGTTGCCTGCGGGGACGTAGACCCAGTCGCGGTCATGCAGATGCAGCACCGCGGTGGCAGGCACCTGCACATGCGTCTGGAGAGTCTTGCCATGGATCGTGGCCGTGGCAAACATTCCGACGCGCATCAGCGTGTCGGGATTGTCGACCTGGATGCGCACCTTGGCGGTGCGGATCTGCGGATCGAGGACCGCGCCGATGTCGCTGATGACGCCAGTCAGCGCTCGGTCCGGATAGGCCGTGAGGCGAATGTCGGCCTTCTCGCCGAGATGCACCGTGGCGAGATCGTTCTCGTAGACATCGCAGATGATCCAGACGTGCGACAGATCGGCGATGGTAAAGGCAGTGGACGAGCCGGCATAGGTGACGCCGGCAGCAGCCGGCAGTGGTCACATTCTGCGCGATGATGTACCCGGACGCCGGAGCATAGACCTTGACGGTTGCTGCTGGATGGTTCTTGTCGACGCCGAGAACCCGCAGCTGCTCCTCAGCCGCGGAGAGCGCGGCCTTCGCATCGTCCTCGGCGTTCTGGGCGATCTCGAGCTGGCTGTTGGGAATCGCACCCTTGTCGTTGAGTATCTTGGCGCGGTCGAGCTGGACCTGGGCGAGACGCTCGTCGTTGACGGCCTTCAGATAGATGGTAAAGGCGCCGGATACATCGGTGCTTTGCACCTCCATCAGCAGCTGGCCTTTTTTGACGAAGTCGCCGATGCGGGCGTGGACCTCAACTACTCGGCCGGAGGCGATGGAGATAACGGGAATGGTGCGCGAGACGTCGGGATTGACCGTACCAGTGAGCTGGATTGTCGAAGTCGCCGCATAACTCGTCGCGGCCACAAGCGTGAACTGTTCCGGGTGGTCCACGCGCACCAAGTTTACGTCGGTGTCTGCCTGGACCACCGCGGCCGGGGGAGCTTCATTTTTAGGATCGGACGGCTTACCGTTGCAGCCTGCCAACAGATAGGTGCCGAAACAAAACACAATCAAGGCATGGCGCCCGAAACAGATTGAACTCATCGCGTAAACTCGTTGTCCCTCATTGACCCAAGCTAGTCTGTTACTTATTAGAGATTATCCGACACGCGACCGGCGATGACGGTCCCAACTGGCTACATCATGAAAGGGCATATCATGAGAGTGCGTCTCTCTCATGACGAGATCGCCACATCAAAAGTTTACCGTTTGGCCGCCTGTTACGCGCTATTTTTCGACTACGCAGTCGCCACATGGATAGCCATTGCCCCAAAGACCCATGAATATGACTGAAGTTGCATAAATTGCCTGTAAAGATTTGGCGTTGACTGTTCCTGAAGCAAGCAGCACCGCGTGCTGACTCGCACGACATGAGGGCCGCGCTTCAGTGCAATCAGCGGCCATTATTTTGTGTTCAAGTTGACAACCACAAGGAGGAACGATGCCTAAGTTTGCCGACAACGGAATGGTTGACCTAAACAGCCCTCACTCGGTGACGGAGACGTTGGCACGATTGGAGACGATCGTTCAATCAAAAGGGATCGCGGTCCTCGCACGGATAGACCACAGCGGCGATGCCGCCAACGCAGGTCTGGAGATGCAACCGACAAAATTGCTCATCTTTGGCAACGCGAAATCGGGCACGCCTTTGATGATCGCCTCGCCGACCGTTGCCATCGACCTGCCCCTCAAAGCACTCGTCTGGGAGGACGCGGACGGCAAAGTCTGGCTTTCCTACAACAGCCCAGCCTACCTCAAGCAGCGGCACGCCCTTCCGGACGACCTGCTGCCAAACATTGCAGGCATCGTAACGATCTGTGCGGAAGCCGTGCGCTAGGGCAACAACATGATCGACTCACCAGCATCACCGTTGTGCCGAGATGACGCGGCGCTTCCCGACCGGGACCCCCAATGTTTTTACGAAGGAAGACCGTCGCCTGGGGATTGTCGTTATAGCGTTCGCATGAAACGTACCCACGTTTCCGATACAGAGCGATGGCAACTTTCAGATCATCATAGCTATCAAGGTAGATCCAACGCAGACCCTTGCTGCGGGCGAAGTCCTCTTGTGCGTCCAGCAACCTGTCTGCAATGCGATGCCCTCGGGCGATAGGTTGTACATAAAGACGCTTACATTCCCCGGCAAACGGAATGGAGTTTAGCTTTCTCAGGACGACACACCCAACGGCCTCTTCATCCAGATAGGCGAGCCACACGCCCGAACCGGGGTCGTCGATGATCTTCTGGATCGCTTCGGGGGAGTCCCGCAGGACAACGCTGACGGCCTCGTAGTACTCCCGCAGCAATCGAATCGCGTCATCATTGGATTTAGACAGCCGAACGATTCGAATAGATCGTCCCTTAGGCTCACTAAGGATTGAGCGGATCTTCGAAAGCGAGTCAAGCAGGGCCGTGCGGTCCGTTGAATTGACGTCAGCCAGCAGCCCTTTTATCTCTAACGCTGATTGCTCGTTCAGCCAGGCTACAGCGCTATCTCCCGCAGGCGAAAGCGAAAGCAACCTCTCACGGCCGTCCTGCTTTGATCGTGTCTGGCGCACCAGCTTTCGCTTGGTTAGCAGCGCAAGACTTCGACTGATGTATCCGGCATTAAGGCAAAGCGTCTCTTGTAAGGAGGAAGCCGTCAGACTCGGACAGGCTCCGATCTCATACAAGATACGAGCTTCTGTGAGCGAAAGGTCCCCGTTGAGGTGCCGCTTGCGCAACAAGCCTAGTCGCGCCGTGTAGAAGCGATTGAACTCTCGCACAGCAGAGATTTCTTTTTCTTCCTCCATATCGCCGACCGCCTTGGGAAGAGTCTAAATGAAAATAGTTGCTAAAAGCAACTATTTTGACGGCCCGACCGTATCCATATTTAAATTGGCGACGGTGATTTTAGATTCAAATCCTCGTCTCAATTGACGCGTTCGGCTTATCCGAAGAAGTGTCGTAGCAGGGCAGCCGAGCTGACGCCGATCGCGACTGTAGGAAGCATTGGGAGGCGTGTAGCTGCAAGGACCGTCAGTCCGAGAGCGATTAGATTCGATGGACGCGACGTCGCGAAGACCGGAGCAATGACGCAGATCAGGACACACCCTGGGGCGGCCTCAAGGACGATCGTCGCCTTCTCACCCAAAGTATGTCTTCGCAATGCCCAATATCCCAGTATGCGTGTCAAATATGTGACGAACGCCATCCCCAGGATGGTCAATAGGTCCCAACCCTTTAGCATTTTTTTTGCCCCGAGAAGAGATAGGCGACGATCAGTCCAGCCACAGTCCCTCCAGCCACGTACCAGGAGCCCGATATGGAGAGATGCAGCGCCACTGCTACAGCCAAACTGACTACCCACGGTATTGCGGCTTTGTGGCCCTTCCAAAGACCTTTTAGGATTACGAGAAATACAGCGGGAAACGCCATATCCAGTCCGAGGGCAGCTGGGGATTGCCGACCCGTGGTCCGACAAGAGCACCGACGGTCGTCGAGACCAGCCATGTTCCATAGAGGCCTCCAGCCAGACCAGCGTAGAAAGGCAATGAAAGCTGTGCCGTCGCGTACTCCTCGTCTCTGGTGCGGGCCTCTTCCAATCCGAAGGCCCAGATTTCATCTGCCATGAAGAAGAGGGTCAGAGAGGCTTTGCGGACAGAAAGTGTGCGGATTCGAGGCGCTAGTGTTGCACCCATAAGAAGATGGCGACTATTGACGAGAAAGGTCATACCCACAATAAGGAGCAATAGCGGTGGGTGTCGCCAGAGCTCAATCGCTACAAATTCGGAGCCACCGGCGAAGTTGAGGCCGCACATGAGGGCGACCTCTACGGCACTTAGACCCTTTTGCGCTGCCTGAGCACCTAAGACCAACCCAAACGGCACGACTCCAATCAGAAGCGGGGCTATCCGGAGTGCGCCGCGCCGGACCTCATTTAGCTCACCACTCAAGGATTTTAGGATCCATGGCTTCGAACGCTCTAGTTCTCCGCTGGTTAAAGGGTTCCTCTCGAATTGGCCGTTCAAGACGGCACCTTCAGCAAGCTCCCTCTTGTCGCGCATATTCCGCATAAATGGGAGTTTGCGCGTGCGCACAGTCTTCGTCTTGGCGAATCTTGTTGCCTCGGATGTATTGTCCAGGCGTGACCCCAACATAGCGCTTGAAGCGACGTGTTAGGTGGCTCTGATCGGCATACCCAACAGATAACGCAGTGGAGACAATGGAAGCGCCCTTAGCGAGCCGCTCCCGCGCTCGTCTTATGCGCACTCCTTCGAGATAGGCATGAGGGGGCACCCCGATTTCACTCTCAAACACCCGTGCAAAGTAATAGGGGCTAAGAGAAGCGACCGATGCCAGGTCAATCAAAGACACATCATTATTGAAGTGAGTCTCAATGTACTCACGGGCCCTTCTTACCGCCAGGCGTTCCCTGCCAGCCCGTCTGCCTGTTACTTGGGAATCAGCATGTCGCTCAATGAGATATGCCAGCGCCTCGAATAGATACGATTGTCGCTCAATCTTAGAAGCACTCGCGATGAGGCACGCGTGGAAGCGGGATAGCAGCGATGTCAGAGATGGATCGTTTAGCACTGCACTCGTGAAGAAAGATAAGTTGGCTCTCCTGTCGAAGCCGTCGAAAATCCGCGCCAGAATGGCTCCGTCAAAATAGAGATTGCGGCAAACGTAACCTTCGGGCGCGGCGGCCTCTCCGGTGTGAGGCTCGTCGGGATTGATCACGAACGTTTGACCGGCAGATATCACCCGGGTCGAACCCCGGTAAAAACAGTATTCTGAACCTCTTTCGACGAGACCGACGACAAAATGGTCGTGCACATGACGTGGATACCGATGGGTTACAAAATGTCCGTGCAAAGCGCCGGTCGAGTCGAACTCATCGAGGCGGTAGTATCGCGACCATTCGGGCTTCTGTATTTTTTCCATAGCTACTCACCATAAGACTTACGACGGCACGCATAACCAATACGAATCGATCTGCAATTTTGTTCCGGGACGTTACGTTGACAGATTCAGTCCCAGGATACGGGGTAGTCCATCGTTAAGGGGACCTCAGTCTTCGCTTCGTCGAGCCTTCCTTATACACGCGATTCTGGACTACTCCTTCTAGAAAATGAAAGGAGCGAGCGCTTTAACTTGATGGCGATATTGCACGTAC
Organism: uncultured Acidobacteriaceae bacterium; assembly: GCA_963774835.1. Taxonomy (GTDB): domain Bacteria; phylum Acidobacteriota; class Terriglobia; order Terriglobales; family Acidobacteriaceae; genus Edaphobacter. Next base: position 899,885 of record CAVZGS010000003.1, on the reverse strand, counting down.
TCCTCACCAAATCTCTGCACCATGAAATGCTCTTCTGCCCGAGTCTTCAGCCAAAACGAGAGCCCGCAGATCAGAACGCCGACGAAGCTTCGCACCTCGCCTCGCTGCAGCGCCGAGCCGATCATCCCTAATAATATTCCGCTGTAAATCGGGTGACGGACAACGCGATAGGGGCCCCTCCGCACAAGCGTGTGGTCCTCCTTCACCGTGACAGAATTGCTCCAATTGCCGCCGAGCATCATCCGGGCCCAGACGCTGAAGATAACACCCGTCAGTACGGTGACAAGACCCACGAGCACGATGGGAACACCCACAACGACCAATTGACGGTCGAGCCACGGAACCCCAGTCTGCTTGGCAAAGATCAGATACACACCAACAAGCAGGATTGCTGTGTAGAGAAGCTGTGAGGCACTCGATTGGCGCTGTACTGTTCGCTTGGTACGCAGCGCGCTCACTACCCACACGAGAACAAGGGCCATCCAGAGAAACCCTGCCACTTGACGAAGCTGTTCTACTAGAACTCCTTGATTCACATTCCCCTCCCCGTCCCGGCCATTGGATATTGGCCTATAGAGATCTCCCGCTGCTTCTTCAGGTCTCTCGCGACAGACTTAGCAATTTCATCAGCGACGTCCAGACTATCCGAGTCCCCTCTCTCTGACGCCTTCAGGTCTTCGTCAGTGAGCTTCTTTCCCATGGGGTCACTCAGTTCCAAATGGGCAACCTGCAGACTCGTAACTCCGACAAACACCCCTACCGGCCCGGTGCTGGCCCTGAGGACTGCATTTCCCTTGTTGAATGCCGTTAGTTTCACCTGAATCACCCTTTCTGGACAGGCCGCCGCGGCCGAGGTATCACCCTCACGATAAATCGTCTCGTAGCCGCTTTTTTCTTGTAGGCGCCGAATGAGTTGCTCGTAGACAAGGACTTTATACTCCTCGGGGACTGGAAGTTCGGTAGAGTCGATCGTTGCGACCTTGATCGAGGAAGGACGTTCCCTGTCCCAGACACAAGGGGATTTCGGGCGCTCCACCCTTTTCTCCGGTGCCAGAGAACCATACTTCTCCTGAAAGTGGACCGCCTCAGTCTGCGGCAATATGAACACCGCGCCATGGTAAGAACCATGCTCATCGCGAAATTCGACGGTAAGCAGATCAACCTGGGCCTGTGTCACCGTTGCCAGAATTGCCCCACCCCCAAATGGCAGGGCCGTACGGGTCACCCAGGCGCCAATCCCGCCCGTCTCCTTCCACTCTCCGCCAACAGTAACTGCAAATATCTGGCCCCGCTCGATGGAGGCGCGCCCGTTCAACGTGGTGAAGACCAGCTCGGTCGGTGAGAGGGTCAGAGTGCCACTCGCCTTAGGCTTGACTCCAGGAAGACCGATCCGATATTTGGCCTGGGTCGACCTCCACACTATGTCACTCGAGGAATGAACAATAGAAGACGGCGGAATGGCCGATTGACCCCAAGTACACACAGACATCGCGCACAGCAGAGGTCCGCAAACACTTATGGTGCATGTGGCCAGTCTGGCCAGGAAGCAACGGAGAGAATGCACTTCTATCTGTCTCCAATCATCAGTAGTTCTGTAAGGGCATCGTCGAACTGGTATTGCTTTAGGTTTGAATACGATACAAGTAGGTATCCTTATCGTGAGGTGTCATATATGCAGAACCTGTGCTGAAGACTCCGAAACCAGCACTGCCGGGACAGGCGATCTTGGAATGATCGCGGAAGTCGTCTCGAGTGGTCCACTCGGAATGGCAACGTCATCAGTTTCTGTACGACACAGGTGGTTCTGCATGACTCAGTTTTTCGTATCGCCGCAGACTTAGTCTTGTCGAATCTTGCTCGCGAACGCATTATTGAATCATTTGGTGCCCAGAGGGGACTTGAACGACAGCTCGCCACTCGTTTACAACGGAGAATTTTCTTCCCCGTGGAGTCTCTGTTTGCCGGCCTCCCGCACGGTCGCGCCTTATCTGGCGCCAGGCGCAGAACACGTAATCATCTACCACCTGCTCATCGAAGGGCACGCTTCGGCCCGGCTGTTAGATGGGGAGCGTATAGCACTCGACGCAGGTGACCTCGTGATCTTCCCCCATGGCGATCCCCACATCATAGAGAACGGCCCGCCCACCAAGAGTGTGGACATGGCGAAGGAATTGGCTCGAATTGTCGCCCAGGGTTTGAAGTTGTCGCGCCTCGGGGGCGGTGGAGAAGTCACCAGATTTATTTGTGGCTTCTCGGCTATGAGTCCGAAGCCGCTTTCAACCGTGCGTTCAAACGTGAGTTCACAGTTCCTCCCGCGCGTTTTCGCACTCAAAGACGTGTAAGGCCAGAGATACCGGCCAGACGCAGCATCCGTTAACTCTTGTGAACATGCCTTAGCGCAAATCGAGTGCTCTGGAGAACAGACATCCAAACCGGTCGTTCACCGGTTCCTCTAGATTCTGCTTGCATCCCAGGTAGCGTTCCGTGGCCAGGTCCTTTGCGCCAGATTCGTAGGGCGGCCACGGCCTTCCCGGAGCATGCTAAAATGCCGGGAACATGCCCGGGGGTGGGTGCGTTATGAAGTCCGTGCAGGTGTCCGCGGCGCTGACTATCGCAGGCATGCTTATCCTCGGGATCAGTGGGGGCTACGCGCAATCGAACCTCGCCTCGGTCAGCGGCGTGGTCAGCGATCCCAAGGGGGCTGTCGTTCCGGCAGCGGCGGTCTCGGCTACGAACACGGCAACTGGCGTCGATACCAAGACGGCTACGGACGCTGCGGGATTCTATGCCATTCGCAATCTGCCGATCGGGGCTTACACGCTCACGATCGAGCACCCGGGTTTCAGACGATACGTCCGGCAGGGGATGATCTTGACCACGGGACAGTCGCTCGGTCTCGACGTGCGGCTCGAGCTTGGCGAGTTTAGCCAGACCGTGAACGTAACTGGTGAGGCGTCGCTCCTCGAAACGCGAACGTCCGACATCAGCAACGTCGTGACATCGAAGAGCGTTGAGGCCTTGCCGCTTGCGAACCGCCTTCCCCTTGAACTTGGTTCAGCTCAGTGGGGCGGCAGTGTTCGTGGATAGCGTCACTCTGAATACGGCTCCCGTTTTCAGCCTGGCGGGAGGACGGACTGGGACCCCGATGGCTTGGCTCGATGGAGCGGATATCCAAAATCTGCGGCTCGGGTCGGGTCTTATCACGATTGACCCCCCGGTAGATGCCATCCAAGAGGTCAAAGTCCTGGAAAACAACTATTCGGCGGAATACGGCGGCTCGTCGGGCGGAGTGATTGTGGAAACGACCAAGTCGGGAACGAATCAGTTCCACGGCAGCGCCTACGAGTTTTTCCGCAACGATGCCCTGGACGCCGCGGGCTTTTTTGCTCCGGTGCAGAGTGGCGCGAAGCTCAAGCCAGAGCTCCGATACAACGTTTTTGGCGGTAGCATAGGCGGTCCGATCCGACGCGAAAAGATCTTCTTCTTTTTCGCTTTTGAGGGCGATCCGCTGCGGCAGGGTACCCCGGACATTCTGACCACGCCCACCGCTCTGCAACGGGTCGGCGATTTTTCCCAGACCGTTAACTCAAAGGGTCAACTGATCCCGATTTACGATCCGGCCACGACGCGCGTTGTGAACGGCGAATTCGTGCGGGACCAATTTCCCGGCAACATCATTCCGCCCGATCGGATTGATCCGGTGGCGGCCAAGGTGATGAACTTCTATCCCCTTCCGAACCAGCCGTCCCCAAATTTGGCGGGGGCGAATAACTTCAGCGGTAATTTCCTTACCGGGGGGGCGACGAACTTTTTCTTGATAAAGGCCGACTACGCCCGAGGCGCAAACGACCGGTTCTCGGGCTGGTACATTAACGAAGACGCCACTCCAAACAATACCAGCGTTTTTCCCGATCCGGCCGCCGACTCCCAAACCTTCAGTATCAGCAATCACCATTACGGCTACGGCTCCTGGTTCCATATGTTCGGTCCGAACATAATGAATGACTTGAGCGCCACTTACACTTACCGAACCGCTCACGCCCTGAGTTTCGGGCTGGGCGGGGATTATCCCTCCAAGCTGGGGTTGCAAGGCGTGCCAGAAGATGCCTTCCCCAGATTTGCTCCTTCAGGCTTCAGCGCGCTCGGCTCAGCCCTGCAGGAGCGCCGCCAATATCCGATTAAAACGGTGACTGTTCTTGACAATTTGTCCTGGGTTCTCGGCCGGCACGCGCTGAAATTTGGTTTCCAGGAGACGCGCTCGATCAATAACGACGTTCTGCTCAGCGCCGTCTCCGGCTCTTTCAGCTTCTCCACCTTGCCCACCGGGCTCCCTGGCAATTCGGCTTCCGGCAGTGGGCTGGCTTCGTTGCTCCTGGGTTTTCCTACCAGCTTTAGCGAGCTGGCGACGGAAGAGCTCGACCGCCGGAGTTGGTACCTGGCGGGCTTCGCCGGGGATGACTGGACGGTGAATCCCCAGCTGACGCTCAATCTCGGGCTGCGCTGGGAAACGGATACCCCCATGCTCGACGTCCACAACCGCATTAACGGGTTCGACCCATCCGAGATCAACCCGGTCTCCGGCACACCCGGGGTGGTGAAGTTCGCGGGTGTGAACGGCTTTCCCACATCGGTTTACTCGGGCGATTGGAACAACTTCGGGCCACGGTTCGGCTTTGCCTGGTTGCCGCCCCACTCAGGCAACACGGTGGTGCGTGGCGGCTATGGAGTCTTCTATTCGCACCCTTTCGATCAGGGTAATCCCATCGCGGCCGCCCTGGGCTTCAGCCTTTCCGCTAATCTGGCCAGCCCCGATAACGGCATTACCGCCCCCTTCTACCTGCGCGATGGCGTCCCGGTCAGCGCGGTCGCGCCCGCACTCAATGACGCCTTCGGGGCAGTACCGGTCGGAGAGAATCCTAATACTGCGGTCACTTTTTTCGAGCGCCAGCGGAAAACCGGAACATCGCAGCAATTCAATCTGGGCATCGAACAGAGCTTGGGCGAAGGGTTTGTGGTGCAGGTCGCCGGTTTGGGTAACATTTCCCGCAACTTGCCCGGAGACAATCTGTCTCTCAATCAGATTCCGCCTTCAATTCTGGGAGCGCAGCACCAGTCGCAAAACGACCGCCCCTTTCCGCAATTTAGCAACGTGAGCATCATTAGTCCTTCGCTTGCCTTCTCGAATTACTACGCTGGTTTGGTGCGACTGGAGAAGCGCTTTTCGAACGGGTACAGCGTCGGGGCGAGCTATACGTACTCCCGCTTTCTCGACAATTGCGATCATAACGCGGCCCCCACGCTCGGGGACGACGGCGGGTGCTATTCAAACCTTTACGACCGCGGCGCCGATTACGGTCCTGCCGCCAACGACATTCGCCATTACCTGGTTTTCAACTGGGTCTATGAGCTGCCCTTCGGTTCGGGCAGGCGCTGGCTGGCGAATAGCGCCGCGCGGTACCTGATCGGGGGATGGACGCTGGCCAATATCACCACGATCCGGTCCGGCCCGCCCTTCACGGTGACGACTCTGACTAATACGACGAATGCGTTCTCAGCAGGGGCGCTACGGCCGAACGTGGTCCGAGATCCCAACCTGCCGTCGAGCCAGCGGTCGGTAAGCCGATGGTTTGATATTGAAGCCTTCCGGCAGCCCGCGCTGTTTCAGTTCGGCAATGAGGGCGTGGGAACGCTCCGAGCCCCCGGGCTGGTCAAGTTCGATTTTTCACTCCTGCGAAACTTCCGCCTGAATGGACGGACTCGTTTGGAGTTCCGCGGAGAATTCTTCAATGCTTTTAACCACACCAACTTTGGGCTTCCGGGGGATATCTTCGGTTCGTCGAGCTTCGGCGTGATCAGCTCAGCTGCGCCGGCACGAGAAGTTCAGTTGGGCGCCCGGATTGTCTTCTGACAGCCGCGCACACTCACTACCCGCTTCGATACGCGGCGGTGATTACTCGTTCCGCGAGATTCGCTTTTGGTCAGATTTGCATCCGTCGCTCATCAGTTCGCCCGATCAAGGACGAGGGTCGAAGCGTCGGGCGAGTTCCTGTACGCGAGGGTCGGAGCGGAGGTCGGCAAGTTGAGGATCCATGTTATAGTCCTCAAACCCAGCGCTGCGGTTTTGGTAAGCTGTATCGAGCCACCCAATTGCTTTGTTTTTGTCTCCCAGGATAGCGTAGTCACGCGCAATCCAAAACGCATCCTTCGAGACAGTCCCGCTCTTCGCTTGCTTTTCCGCCCAGTCGACCTCGCCCCGTAGAAGCGTCTCTTTCGCTTCAGCGTAGCCCGATGAGAGGTAACTTCGTTCCACTCTTGCGGCAAGATCGGCCTTAGCTCCGAATCTCAGGGAGGCCACGAATTCCGCGATGGCTTCTTTTTGCATCCTCTTATGCTCGTAAATCTCTGCCATGCGGCGATGGCGTTGTTCAGAGTCCAGGTCAGGATCAGGAACTTGATGAAACCATTCAAGCGCCTCGTCATATCGCCCGACAAAGTAAAGCGCAACGCCCAGATTGTTTTTCTTCTTGGGGGTTAGCGGGTCAAGCTCCTCTGCGCGCTCCAGCTCCGCGAGGGATTGATCAAACCGCCCGTAACGGCGGAGTAAAATGCCGTAAACTTGATGGGCCCGGGCGTTGCTTGGGTCGAGCGCGATGGCCCGCTGCAATTCTTTCTCGGCGACGGATGGCATCCCGCCAGCAGCGATGGTCGCGACCGAGACGTGGGCTTCGGACAGCGTCTCGTCGAGTTCGAGTGCTTTCTGAGCGGCAGCCCTTGCTTTTGGCAAGGTCTCCGCCTTCGGCGCAATACCAAACTCGCCCCATTCGTAGTATGCATCCGACAACCCAGCCCAAGCTTCCGCAAACGCGGGGTCCTCCTGAACGGCCTGTTGAAAGTATCTGAAGCCCTCCTTGAAGCCCTCGCGGGTCCACTTGTCCATCTCGTACCGACCCCTCAGATAGGCTATCTCCGCCTCAGGGTCGACCTGGCGGACGGTCGCCAGTCGGGCCTGCACCTGCGGTTGCAAGTCCACCTTGATCTCGCTGGCGATGGCACGGGCGACCTGGCTCTGCAAAGCCAGAACGTCCCGCAAGTCCCGCTCGTAACTCTCCGTCCAAAGATTCCTGTCATTCCGCGCGTCAATCAACCGTGCGGTTATTCGCACGCGGCTCCCCGAGCGCTCAACGGTGCCTTCTACCAACGCGTCCACATTCAGTTCTTTAGCAATTTGCTGCAAAGGCTTCTTCGTCCCTTTGAACTGCATTGACGACGTCCGTGAAATGACCTTCAGCGTGCTGATCTTTGCCAAGTCTGTCGTCAATGCATCCGTCATGCCCTCGGCAAAGTATTCCTGGTCCGGGTCGCTGGAAAGATTTTCAAGCGGCAGCACGGCGAGGGATTGAATCGATTGTTGCCCAGTCCCTGGACGAGGCCGAGTTTCGGCCCCGAGCACCTCGCGCCATCGCGCGCCGTACGTCCCGATGAAGATGAAGAGGAGGGCGAGGACCCCGGCGCCGACCATTACCGGCAACCGGTACCGGCTCAATCGCCGGCCAGCCAGAGCCTGCACGGGTGGCTCGTAGCTTGTGCTTGGGCCGGGAGCTGCGGGGTCTGCCTCCTCGACCGGCGCGATGAACCTGTACCCACGCCGCGGCAAAGTTTCGATAAATCGTGAGCTCTCCCTCGAGTCCCCGAGGGCTTCGCGCAGTTTCTTGATGGCGGAGTTCAGGCCAGAATCGAAATCGACGAACGTGTCTTCCGGCCACAATTCCTTTCGCAGCGCCTCCCGGGTGACCATCTCGCCCGGCCGTGCCAGCAGGATTGCCAGGATCTTCACCGGCTGTCCCTGGAGCTTGACCTTGTTTCCATGCTTGCGCAGTTCCTCGGATCGAAAGTCAAGTTCAAACGCACCGAAGCGCACGCATTGGCGAGAAGTTGCCGGAGCTTCCATTGGGAATGCCCGCTTTCCTTGAGGTTACGAGGTTACCTTTCAGGTTAGGAGAAGTCAATAGTTCGGCTTCTTAGCCGATAAGTTACTCCGTGAGAGCGATTTGCAAAATCAGAGACATCCCAGATTCAAATCAGATGGCATCCATTGACCCTTCTCCAACCCGGGGCGAAAGTTGACATTCGGAGACCTTGCCATGAAATCACAATTGCGAAAGTATCTTTGGATTTCAAGGATGGTGTTCGTCCTTTCACTGGGCGTGCTGTTTCTGCCAACTGGGTGCGCGAACCCCTCAACGGCGGCGACACCCTCTGCCTCGTCTCCCTCTGCCCCGTCTGCCCCATCTATCCCCACTTCCACGGCCGCTGGCAACTTCACGGCCGTCGGCAACATGACCACAGCGCGAACCAGCCACACAGCAACACTGCTTTCTAACGGCAAGGTCTTGATCGCCGGGGGTTGGGATGGTCTCCAAACCCTTGCCAGCGCCGAGCTCTACGATCCTTCCACCCGCACGTTCGCCCCCACTGGCAGCATGATCACGCCTCGCAGTGGCCACTCGTCAACCCTGCTTCCTAACGGCAAGGTCTTGATCGCCGGGGGTACTCAAGGCGTAAACCTCAGCACTTTCCTCTTTACCGCGGAGATCTACGATCCTTCTACAGGAGCTTTCACCGCTACGGGTGATTTGACCTTGATTGGCGGAACTGGGGGCGTTACGACCTTGCTTCCGGACGGGAAGGTCTTTGTCGCAGGAACCAACAATGCGGATATCTATGATCCCCAAAGCGGCACTTTTACCCCCACAGGCCCATATGCGGATCTGAGTGACGCGTATGGAATCACCGTCACTTTGCTCGCCAACGGCAAGGTGCCTGGTCACCGGGTGCTCCGACGCATTCGGATCTTGTAGCGTTGGGGTGACCGAGCTCTTCGATCCGCAGAGCGGGACGTTCAGCGTCACCGGCCCGATGATGGCTAAGTACTATCCGGACTATGGGTACACCGCGACGTTGCTCACGGACGGCAGAGTCTTGTTTTTAGGCAGTGACCGATTTCACCGCCGATGCTGAGGTCTACGACCCGGCGGTTGGGACATTCGCTTCCATTGGAAGCGTGGCCAGTCAACCATTCGCCCCTGCTTCCCGCCTTACCGATGGAACGGTCTTGATTGCCGGTGGCCAGGTGCCCGGGGGGAATGGGAGCACCTACGCGGTGCTTTATGTACCTGCTACCGGCACGTTCGAGTTTGCGGGTTGGATGACCGCAGGCCGCAATTCGCCCACAGCCACTCCGCTCCCCGATGACACAGTTCTGATCACTGGCGGCTTTAGCGTTTGGCCGGGTCTGACGTCGAGCGCCGAAGTTTATAAACCTCGATGACCTCGGGGCGATGCAGCGAACGGGAAGCCTCCCGCCCGCTTTCCGTGGGTTAAGGGGTTACCTTTCAGGTCAGGAGAAGTCAATAGTTCGGCTTGCTAACCGATAAGTTGCTCATTGGGAGCGGTTTGCAAAATCAGAGTCATCTCAGACTCAAATCAGATCGCGTCTATTGACCCTTCTCCGGCCCGGGGCGAAGGTTGACAAACAAAGATGCCTCAAAGGATGCGCAGAATTCGCGATGACAGCAAGCATGCGAGCGTAAGCAATTCAGCTTATCAGGAGACCTTGCCATGAAATCACAATTGCGAAAGCATCTTTGGTTTTCAAGGATGGTGTTCGCTCTTTCACTGGGCCTGCTGTTTCTGCCAACCGGGTGCGGGAACCCCTTAGCCCCGACTACACCCTCTGTCTCGTCTCCCTCTTCCCCGTCTGCCCCGTCTGCCCCGTCTTCCACGGCCGCTGGCAACTTCACGGCCGTTGGCAACATGACCACACGCGCGAGCCGACCACACAGCAACACTGCTTGGTAACGGCAAGGTCTTGATCGCCGGGGGAGTAAGGCGACGGTTTCCAAGCCCTTGCCAGCGCCGAGCTCTACGACCCTTCCACCCGCACGTTCGCCCCCACCGGCAGCATGATCACGCCTCGCTCTGGACACTCGGCAACGCTGCTGGCTGATGGCCGGGTCTTGATCGCTGGCGGTACTCAAGACGTAGACGGTGGCACTTCCGTCTTTACCGCGGAGATCTACGATCCTTCTACAGGAGCTTTCACCGCTACGGGTGATTTGACCTCGATTGGCGGTGAAGTATATGCCACCCCTTGGGCCGTGACGGCCTTGTTTCCGGACGGGAGGGTCTTTGTCGCGGCGACCAACAATGCGGAGATCTATGATCCCCAAAGCGGCACTTTCACCTCCACAGGCCCATATGTGGATTCGAGTCTGGTGGGTGCCACCGCCACTTTGCTCACCAACGGCAAGGTCCTGGTCACCGGGTGCGCCGGCCCCCTAACTTGCAGCGTTATGGTGGCCGAACTCTTCGACCCGCAGAGCGGCACGTTCGGCGTGACCGGCCCGATGCTGGTTAACTACGTTCCGGACTATGGGTACACCGCGACGTTGCTCACGGACGGCAGAGTCTTGCTTCTGGGCAGCAACGATCGGTACTTTCCCACCGATGCTGAGGTCTATGACCCGGCGGCTGGGACATTCGCTTCTATTGCCGGCTGGGTCAGTCAAGCATTCGCCCCTGCTTCCCGCCTTACCGATGGAACGGTCTTGATTGCCGGGGGGGATGGGAGTGCCGGCGCGGAGCTTTATGTACCTGCTACCGGAACGTTCGAGTTTGCGGGTGAGATGACCGCAGGCCGCGAATCGCACACAGCCACTCCGCTCCCCGATGACACAGTTCTGATCACTGGCGGCTTTAGCGGTTGGCCTACACCGACGTCCAGCGCCGAAGTTTATAAACCTCGATGACCGTCGGGCCGGCGAACACTTGCTTGGAGAAAATGTCCCCTTCAGGTCAGGAGAAGTCAATAGTTCGGCTTAAGTTCGCTCCGTGGGAGCCATTTGCAAAATCAGATTTATCTCAGACTCAAATCAGATGGCATCCATTGACCCTTCTCCAGCCCGGGGTGAGAGTTGACAAACAAAGATGCTTCAAAGGATGCGCAGAATTCGGTAGTGGGTCAGTTTGATGTGAACGACTCAACTTGCCGAAACCCGACTTTGCAGGAACTACCTACCAGTGTCCGAGTCACGGCAAGCACGGCACTCGGCGGCAAACGAAAGGATTCATATCACTTCCACACAGCTTTGAAATCACGGGGATTGTCACTTCCGACATGCCCTGCATCCGGCCCAATCGTCCCCGCACTGAAGAATGCCGGTCAAACTGACCGAAAGCAGCAAATTGGAGGAAGCACAATGAAAACGATGCATGGTGGCGCAACGAAGAGGACTTTTGGCGTATGCATGTTGATGGCGACTCTACTGTTCGGGCCGGCGGTCGCAAAGGCCGATGCGGTTCTGGACTGGAACCTGATTGCGGTAAACACAGCTATTGCGAACGGCCAGAACCCGTTCGCCCAGGCCCGAAACGCAGCGATTGTCCAACTCGCCGTCTTTGAAGCCGTCAACGCCATCACTCGGGACTACCAGCCATATCTTGGGAGCATCGTCGCCCCCCATGGCGCTTCCGCCGACGCAGCAGCCATCCAGGCTGCCTATCATGTGCTCAGTACTTATTTCCCGGCCAGCGCGTCCACCCTCCTCACTGCTCGCGCAAACTCGCTGGCTTTGATACCGGACGGTCAGGCCAAGAGTGACGGCATAGCGACAGGCGACGCCGCAGCTCTTGCCATGATCGCTCTTCGTGCTAACGACGGCTCGTCGCCGGCACAATTCAAGATACCTGGGCCGGCCGTTCCCGGCGAATATCAGGCTACGCCGAGTTGTCCAATGATGAATGGAATCCAGGTCGGAACCTTGTTTCAATGGCAAAACGTGACCCCGTTCGGTATCCCGAGTGTCAGTGATTTTCTCCTCGATCCGCCGCCAGCGCTCGACAGCAACCAATACGCGAAGACATACAACGAAGTGAAGGCGGTAGGGAGCGCGAGCGCCAACAGCACAGAGCGGCCACAAGATCGGGCTAATGTCGTGCTCTACTACGCGGCCTCCACGCCAACCCAGGTATTCAATCAGGCCGCAAGGCAGGTCGTCGCGCAAGAATGGCGGCGTTCGCTGTCCGAGAACGCACGGGCTTTTGCCCTGATCAACATGGCGATCAGCGACGGCGCGGTCACTACATTCTTCAACAAGTACCGCTACAATTTTTGGCGTCCCGAAACCGCGATCCATGCAGGTGACACGGACGACAACCGGAAGACCGACGCCGATCCAAACTGGGTCCCCTTCATCCCGGCCCCATGTTTCCCGAGCTATCCCTCAGCCCACGGCACCTTATCCGGTGCGGGAGCCGAGGTCATGAGACGTCTTTACGGCGAAGCTGGACATGCGATTACGTTGTCAAACCCGGCGGTCCCCACCATTGTGTTGCACTACGGATCATTCAACCAGATTACCGACGACATCTCCGACGCTCGCGTTTACGGCGGAATTCATTTTCGAACCGACCAGGATGCAGGAGCGCGTTTGGGCCGGGTTGTCGGCACAGTAGTCTACAAGAACAACTTGCGTGCTGTGCATGGGGGGTTTGACTGGGATGATCACTGAATGATTGGCTCGAGAACGACTCGCCATTCGTGTCATGCGGTCCAGTGATTGTAGCAAGTCAGTTTAGGAGACTTTGCCATGAAATCACAATTGCGAAAGCATCTTTGGTTTTCAAGGATGGTGTTCGCACTTTCATTGGGCCTGCTGTTTCTGCCAACTGGATGCACGAGCCCTTCAACGTCGGCCACACCCTCTGCCTCGCCCAGGGTGTCTGTTGCCATTAGTTCCCCGACGGCGACGGTACCGGAGGGTGGGTCACTCTCCTTTCTTGCCACGGTAAAAGGGGCGGCCGATACCTCGGTCACGTGGTCAGTTCAAGAGGGCATGACCGGAGGCTCAATCACGAGCTCAGGGGTATACACCGCCCCGAACACGTTGGGAACTTATCACGTGGTCGCCACAAGCGTCGCCGACGCGACAGCGAGCGCATCCGCAGTCGTCACGATAGGGCCTCCGACTTCCAGCGGGACAAACCCCATTCCGATGATTAGTTTTCTGGAACCAAACTGTGCCCCTGTTGGGGCACAAATGTTCACTTTGGCAGTGAACGGAACAAATTTTTCTCCTAGCTGGGTCATACGTTGGAATGGAACGAATCTGCCAACGACACTTGATGGTGGTGCTCTCATCGCGAATATCCCAGCGAGTGACATTGCCACCGCTGGAACTGCGACGGTCACGGTCTTCAATCCTGCACCAGGCGGGGGCGTCTCCAGCCCTGTGAGTTTCAACATCGCGGCAGGAGGAGTGGGTCCAACCTCACTGGCTGTGGACCCGACTGGGAGGTTCGCCTATGTGGCAAATGAGGGCTGCCCTGACGCTTTCGATGGCAGTGTATCCATGTACACCATCAACCCCACGGACGGGACGCTTAACGTCTGCAGGGCCACCCGTGACTAGCGGAGACTTCGGTGCAGACTCAGTGGCAGTCGACCCTTCGGGCAAGTTCGTTTACGTGGCGAATTGGGGCGAAGGCAACACGGCAGGCAGCGTGTCCATGTACGCTATCAACGGCACGACGGGGATATTAACGCCCACAGGAACGATCCCGGCTCCGTGTACGTCTGGTCCCGGCTCTTGCGCGCCGTCGTCCCTGGCTGTGCACCCGTCCGGCAAGTTCCTTTATGTTGCCAACGAGGGCGGTTTTACACCAACCAGCGTCTCAATGTACGCCATCGACGCGACTACGGGAGTTTTGGGGTTCACAGGGACTGTCGCTGTAGACGGCCGTGCCACCTCGGTGACTGTGGATCCGTCCGGGAAATTTGCTTATGTGGCGGACGGCGGTCAAAACTCCGACGGTTCTCAAGGAACCAATGTCTCGATGTATAGCATCGACGCGACCACCGGGGTCTTAACGTCAATTGGAACAATAGCAGCGGGACTCTCACCCAGCTCTATCACTATTCATCCAAGCGGAAAGTTTGTCTATGTCGGGAATTCCAATGACCTGTCAATTTACACGATTGACGTGACAACGGGGAATCTGACACTGACGGGAACGGTGACTGGGATTAGTGGGATCGTGATCCATCCATCGGGGAAGTTCGGCTACTTCGGCACCTCAATCTACGCCATTGATACGACAACGGGGGCCTTGACGTTCGCAGGGACAACAGGGACAGCATCAGGGCCGACCACTTTCCATCCATCGGGGAAATTCGCGTACGGGCTGAACAGCAACCTGAACGCAGTCTCGACGTACAGCATCGACCCAGGCACCGGTGCGTTGACGCTCATCGGCACTATATGAACATGAGCATTCACGTCGAACGCTTGAATCAGTTTTCAACCGCTGGCCAACTCAGCATGCAAGCGTAAGCAACTCGGTTTATTAGGAGACCTTCCCATGAAATCACAGTTGCGAAAGCATCTTTGGTTTTCAAGAATGGTGTTCGCACTTTCATTGGGCCTGCTGATTCTGCCAACTGCGTGCGGGAACCCTTCAACGCCGGCCACACCCTCTGCCTCGTCTGCCTCGTCTTCGGTGTCTGTCGCCATTGTTCCCTCGACGACGACGGTACCGGAGGGTGGGTCACTCCCCTTTCTCGCCACGGTAAAAGGGGCGGCCGATACCTCGGTCACGTGGTCAGTCCGAGGGGGCGCGACGGGGGGCTCGATCACGAGCTCAGGGGTATACACCGCCCCGAACACGTTGGGAATTTACAGTGTGGTCGCCACAAGCGTCGCCGACGCGACAGCTAGCGCGTCCGTAAACGTAACGATAGAGCTTCCGACTTCCACGACCGCTGGCGACTTCACGGCCGTTGGCAACATGACCACCGCGCGCGCCGACCACACAGCAACACTGCTTCCTAACGGGAAGGTCTTGATCGCCGGGGGACAAGGCGACGGTGTCCAAGACCTTGCCAGCGCCGAGCTCTACGACCCTTCCACCCGCACGTTCGCCGCCACCGGCAGCATGATCATGCCTCGCCATGCACACTCGGCAACGCTGCTGGCTGATGGCCGCGTCTTAATCGCTGGCGGTAGTCAAGGCGTAAACCCTGGCACTGCAGTCTTTACCACGGAGATCTACGATCCTTCTACGGGAGCTTTCACCGCAACGGGTAATTTGACCTCGATTGGCGGAGAAGTATATGCCATCCCTGGGGACGTGACGACCTTGCTTCCGGACGGGAGGGTCTTTGTCGCGGCGTCCAACAATGCGGAAATCTATGATCCCCATAGCGCCACTTTCACCCCCACAGGCCCATATGCGAGTCCGAGTCTCGTGTATGGAACCACCGTCACTTTGCTCACTAACGGCAAGGTCCTGGTCACCGGGGTCTCCGGGTGCCCCATGTCTTGTAGCAATGGGGAGGCCGAGCTCTTCGATCCGCAGAGCGGGACGTTCGGCGTGACCGGTCCGATGATGGCTAAGGGCTATCCGGACTATGGGTACTCCGCGACGTTGCTCACAGACGGCAGAGTCTTGTTTCTAGGCAATGACGATTATTCCGCCGATGCTGAGGTCTACGACCCGGCGGCTGGGACATTCGCTTCCGCTGGAAGCACGGTCAGTCAAGAACTCGCCCCTGCTTCCCGCCTTACCGATGGAACGGTCTTGATTGCCGGTGGCCTGGTGCCCGGGGGGAATGGGAGCACCTACGCGGTGCTTTATGTACCTGCTAGCGGCACGTTCGAGCATGTGGGGGAGATGACCGCAGGCCGCCATTCGCACACAGCCACTTCGCTCCCCGATGACACGGTTCTGATCACTGGCGGCTTTAGCGGTTGGCCTATACCGACGTCCAGCGCCGAAGTTTATAAACCTCGATGACCTTCGGGCCGGCGAACACTTGCTTGGAGAAAAGTCCCCTTCAGGTCAGGAGAAGTCAATAGTTCGGCTTGCTAACCGATAAGTCGCTCCGTGGGAGCGATTTGCAAAATCAGATTCATCTCAGACTCAAATCAGATGGCATCCATTGACCCTTCTCCAGCCCGGGGTGAAAGTTAAGATTCGGAGACTTTGCCATGAAATCACAATTGCGAAAGCATCTTTGGTTTTCAAGGATGGTGTTCTCCCTTTCACTGGGCCTGCTGTTTCTGCCAACTGGGTGCGCAAACCCCTCAACGTCGGCCACACCCTCTGCCTCGTCCCCCTCTGCCCCGTCTCCGACTTTGGTCGCTGGCAACTTCACGGCCGTTGGCAACATGACCACAGCGCGAGCCGACCACACAGCAACACTGCTTCCTAACGGGAAGGTCTTGATCGCCGGGGGACAAGGCGACGGTTTCCAAGACCTTGCCAGCGCCGAACTCTACGACCCTTCCACCCGCACGTTCGCCCCCACCGGCAGCATGATCATGCCTCGCTATGCGCACTCGGCAACGCTGCTGGCTGACGGCCGCGTCTTGATTGCTGGCGGTAGACAAGACGGAATCCGCGGCACTTCCGTCTTTACCGCGGAGATCTATGATCCTTCTACGGGAGCTTTCACCGCTACGGGTGATTTGACCTCGATTGGCGGAGAGGTATATGCCATCCCTGGGGGCGTGACGACCTTGCTTCCGGACGGGAGGGTCTTTGTCGCGGCGACCAACAATGCGGAAATCTATGATCCCCAAAGCGGCACTTTCACCCCCACGGGCCCATATGCGGATCTGAGTGACGCGTATGGAACCACCGTCACTTTGCTTACCAACGGCAAGGTCCTGGTCACCGGGTGCTCCGACGCATACGGACAATGTAGCAGCGTTGGGGTGACCGAGCTCTTCGATCCGCAGAGCGGGACGTTCGGCGTGACCGGCCCGATGATGGCTAAGTACTTTCCGGACTATGGGTACACCGCGACGTTGCTCACGGACGGCAGCGTCTTGTTTCTAGGCAGCACTTTGCCTGCCCCCGCCGATGCTGAGGTCTACGACCCGGCGGCTGGAACATTCGCTTCCATTGGAGGCGCGATCAATCAAGACCTCGCTCCTGCTTCCCGCCTTACCGATGGAACGGTCTTGGTTGCTGGAGGCCAGTTGCCCGGGGGGAAGGGAGCTTCTACGCGCAGCTTTATGTACCTGCTAGCGGCACGTTCGAGCTTGTGGGTGAGATGACCGCAGCCCGCAATTCGCACACAGCCACTCCGCTCCCGGATGACACAGTTCTGATCACTGGCGGCTTTAGCGTTTGGCCGGATCCGACGTCCAGCGCCGAAGTTTATAAACCTCGATGACCTTCGGGCCGGGCAAACCTTGCTGGAGAAGTCCCGTAGAGCGCGTGGCTCACTCCCAGTTCTTGGGCGTTTCCCGGGCGGCCTCTACCCAGAGGTTCCATCGGTGAGATTTTCTTGCACTCACGTTTGACTATAGTCGAGCCACTCCGTTCTCCTTCTATGCCGGGCAGTCTGGCATTAGGTCACTTCCGGGAAGTCGACTTTCGGAGACTAATCGTGCCGAAGGGCACGTCAGGGTGGAAATGACCTTGCGCCCCGATTAAGTGAGCATCTTGTCGAGCGGGTGAAGACAAACGCATATCGTGGGAGCCCTAGCAAACGAAGAGCACATATAACGAGACCACGTCGAAGGATTGATCGCACAAAACTCCGTGAAAGCTCACCTGGTCGTTTTCGTTGCAGGAACTCCGTAGTTTGGAAGCTGTCGTTGCGGCAACAGTGGGATCCACGACGCCAGTGAAGGGGCTGTCAAATTGGAGCAAACTCCAATCGGATTGGTTCATGTTCTCAAGATAGGCACAATGTCCACGGAAGTGGATCTTCCCCGCGTATTGGCCCGGGGCTGAATAGGTCCCCCGTACGCCCGGATTAGCCATAGCTCAATGACCTCGGACTGATGTGGAAGACCGACCACGGATTTCAGTGGTTCCGTTCGGTCGTAGCGAACAGAGAAACGCCAGCAGAAACATGGCCTCGCCCTCGTTGGACAAGACTCAATGCAAATATTAGGAAGCAGATCGCGTGAGCGTCAAGAGAAATTGCGTTGTGTGTCTCGTTGGCCATACGCTATGATGCGATGGATGAAACTGGGTTGTTTGTAGGGGTAGCCTTAGTTCGACGACCGAATAATTTCCCTAGACAACTGCGAGAGTAGCTACGGGATGGATTGAGCTCATGTATTTGCTGGTTGTCCAGATATGATTCAGCTACGGTCGCGTGTATTTTTCAAGGCGTCCTGGAGGTAAAAGTATGCGTCCCGAACAATGGGAAACGTTCAAGCGAGCGGTACGCCGCGAGAAGATGGACAAGATTCCGATGGCGCTCATCGTCGATAGCCCGTGGATCCCCGGCTATCTTGGAATCAAACACCTGGACTATTTCCTGGACCCGGAACTCTGGTTTCAATCCAATTTGAAGATCATGCGCGAGTTCCCGGACATTATCTTCATCCCCTCTTGGTGGATGGAGTACGGGATGGCCGCCGAGCCTTCAGTGCTGGGCGCCAAGATAAAATTCTGGCAGGACAATACGCCCAGCGAATACCAGACCCTGCGCAGGCTGGAGGATATCGATCTCTTTCCCGACTACGAGGTGGAGGCCGACGGCTTTGCCGGCCTGACCTTGCACCGCATCGGCATGGCCCGGCAGCGCATCCTGGATGCCGGCTATATCCTTCCCATGGTCACCTCGCGCGGACCGCTCTGTACCGCCGGATTTGTGCGCGGGACCACGGAATTCATGATCGATCTGGTGGAAGATCCCAAGGGCGCGCACAAGCTGATCGACCTGTGTACGCGTGTAATCATCGACTGGCTCAAAGCACAGCAGAAGATGATGGGCGACGGAGTCGAGAGCATCTTCATTCTTGATGACATTGTCGGCTTCATCAACGAAGAGCATTACCTGGAGTTTGCGCACCCATATCTGAAGCGGATTTGCGATGCATTTCCGAAGGACTGGGTCAAGCTCTACCACAACGACGCGGAAGTCGACGCCTGCCTCGACCACCTGCCGGACACGGGATTCAATGCGCTCAATTGGGGCAAGCAGAGACACATCACTGAAGTGAAACGGCGCGTTGGCGACCGGATGTGCTTGATGGGCAACGTCAATCCCCTGGAGATTGCGGTACGCGGAACACCGGAGGAGGTAAAGGACGAAACCCTCGAGGTGCCTGGAGGGTTCCGGTGGCGAGGGGATCATTCTCTCGGTAGGCGGCGGAGTCAGCCCAGGAATGCCGCGCGAAAATATCGTGGCTATGCTTGAAGCCTTGGAAGAATTCAATGCAAAGCGTGCACTCAGCACGGTTTCGAGCGCCCGCTAAGGAGATTATGGATGCCCGATTATGCCCTGATGAATCAGTTACTGTATGAGGGAAACGCCGACCGTGTGGGACAGCTCACGGAAGAAGCTCTGGCCGAGGGACGTTCTGCGCAGGAAGTGCTGACCGAGGGATTGATCGCGGGCATGAGTGTGGTTGGCGAGGATTTCAAGCACAATGTGCTCTACGTTCCTGAAGTCCTGATCGCGGCGCGGGCCATGAAGGCAGGCATGGCCGTGCTGAAGCCGCTATTGACCGCAAAGGGCAGCGGAGTCAAACCCAAGGGCGTTTTGCTCATGGGCACGGTGCGCGGCGACCTGCATGATATTGGCAAAAATCTGGTGGGGATGATGGCCGAGGGCGCCGGTTTTGAGCTCCACGACATCGGCGTGGATCAGAGTGTGGACAAATTTATGGCTGCGGCCGAGCAATGCAAGCCAACCATCATCGGCATGAGTGCGCTGTTGACCACGACCATGATGTATATGAAAACCGTAATCGACGGCTTTGATGCGGCCGGCATGACTCACATCAAAATGGCGATCGGAGGCGCTCCCATCAGCCAGATGTTTGCCGACGAAATCGGGGCCGACGGATACGGCGCGAATGCCTCAGCGGCGGTGGATTTGTTCTTGCGACTTGCGGCACAGGGATAACCCGAAATGACCACGTATAAGATCTTGTATTGGCAGGAAATCCCCACTCAAATCAAGGCCGAGGATGAGTCGGAAGATGTCGCTGTGCTGCTTGACGGGAAGTTCATGGCGCAGGTGGATATTCTCGCCGCCAAACGGGGACTGCAGGCGGCCGACGACTATCTGGCACAGTGGAAGTGGAGCGAGGAAGAAGATCGCGAGGGTTCTGCGCGGGAAGTGGCGGAAGCCGTGAAAGCCGAACTCGAAGCGAAAGGCTGGTAGGAATTTCCCAGAAATGGCCGTTACCCTCACTATCAACGGACGATCAACCCAGGCGACCGATGGGCTGTCGTTGTTCGATTACGCAGAAGCCATGGGCATTGACGTGCCCACATCCTGCCGCAAGCAAGGCAAATGCAAAGAGTGCATGGTCGAAGTTGTGGAAGGGATGAGCGCACTCTCGCCCATTGCCGAGCCGGAGCGTCATCTCAAGGGCAACTTTCGCCTGTCATGTCAAACCCGCGTGACGGCTGCGGAAGGCCACGTTCGCTGCCATACCATGCGGCGTGGACACATGATTATTGAGCGACACTCGTTCGGATTGCCGATCAGCAATCGCGAATTGAAACTTGATCCGGCGGTCACTCGCGATGGGGACCGTATCCTCATAGACGGAGTGGAGGTGGAGCGCTCTACTGGGCCGATTCTCGGCATTGCAATGGATCTTGGGACCACCACGGTTGTCCTGCGCCTCGTCGACCTTGAAAGCGGCGAACTGATTGCAGACACCTCGTTCGAGAATCCGCAGCGATTCGCCGGTTCGGAGGTCATGTCGCGCATCGCCTACGACACCGAACATCCCGGAAGACTGCTCATGCGTACGCTGGCCGGATACCTGTCCCATGCCATCGAAAAGTTTCCCGTCGATCCTAAGACGATCTACGAGATGGTCGTGGTGGGCAACTCCACAATGCGCGATCTTTTCTTCCGGCAGAACGTGTATTCGATTGGGCAAACGCCTTACCGGTCGATTACGGAGATCGAAATGGCAGAGGGTCAGCGGAGCACAACCAGCCTGATCCAGACGGGGCTCCGCAGCCTGTTGCCCATTCATCCCAAAGCTCGCGTGTACGGCGCTCCCATCATCAGCGGCCACGTGGGAGCGGACGCCGCCGCATGCATGTTGGCGGTTGATCTCGCCCATGAAGAGCGCCTGGTCGCTGTCATGGATATCGGGACGAATACCGAGTTGATTGTTGGCAACAAGCATCGCATTCTGGCGGCATCGTGTCCGGCTGGCCCTGCTTTCGAGGGCGGCGCCATCGCCTGTGGCATGCCTGCGTTGGATGGAGCAATCGAAACGGTGGCGATTGCCGATGACGAGACCTTTCGCCTTGGAGTCATCGGCGATGTTACACCCCAGGGCATCTGCGGTTCTGGCCTGGTTGATCTGCTGAGCGAGTTGCTTCGTACCGGCCGCATGAATGATATGGGCCGCTTTGAGGATGATATTCAGCGCATCACGCTTCACCGTAGCGAAGCACCGGAAGAGGACATTTTTCTGCTGGAGAGCGATGTCAACGAGTTGGCTCAGGCAAAGGGCGCGAACGTCGCGGGCCTGCATACTGTCTTCTCGAGCTATGGCGTCGACTTCGGCGAGATCGAGGTTTTTTATCTTGCAGGAGGATTCGGACGCCATCTCAACGTCGAAGCGTCGAAACGCATCGGGCTTGTGCCCGGCCTCGACTCATCAAAGATTGTCCAGGCAGGCAATACCGCGATTGAAGGCGCGACCATCGCTCTGCTCTCGAAGTCGAAGCGTCAAGAACTCGAAGACCTGGTAAAGAAGGTGGAGCACTGCCGTCTTGAAACTCATCCTGACTTCTTCAATTTCTTCGTGGAGGGCTGCCAGTTCAAGCCCGTGGAGCCGATTCCATGCACAAGTTAGCCGAATCCATCGAACTGGCCGGCGAGCTCTCCGATGTAAATGTGTCTCCCGAGGAGTATGTGCGTCTGCTGGGTTATCCCCGCGGCTGGGAGCTCGAAGGCAGGGCCTTGGAATTGGCAAACTGGGCGCGGGCCTGGTACGCCGAGAATGGTCGGCCGTGGTTTTATGCCCGGCAAGCCGAGACGTTCGAAATCAACGGTGATTCGATTTGCATCGACGGAACGCAGTTCATCAGCAAGCGATTGCAGAGTACGCTCCAGCAAGCTGAAGCTCACAGCGTGATCCTTGTTGCCGTTGGCGCGGGTCCTGAAGCTGAAGAAGAAGCCCGCCAGCGCTGGCAGGACGACAAACCCGACGAGTATTTTTTCCTTGAGGTCTTCGGTTCTGCGGTCGTCGAGCATCTGGCCACTGCAACGGGAGCTCGCCTGTGCGATTGGGCCGAACAGCATGATATGGCCGTGTTGCCCCACTCGAGCCCAGGTTATTCAGAATGGGATGTCGCGGAACAACCGCGGTTGCTCGAGCTGATAAAGCGGACGCGCAGAGAGACTTTCCCCTCCCCTGTGGAAGTGTTCGAGTCTGGCATGTTGCTTCCCAAGAAAACTCTGTTGGCAGTATTCGGATTGACGCATCACACCGATCGATTGCGCAGGCTCACCGACCTTGTCCCCTGCGAAAGCTGTTCCTTTGGTCCATGTCAATACAGGCGTGCGCCCTACCGGCGTGCTCCCCGAACATGGGGCGAAAAACTTCCGTTTCGCACTGCTGTGCTGGACCAGGACGCCGAGTACAGCGTCAATCGAAGAGCTTTAAAGCGTTGGGCAGAAGAGCGCCTCTCCTTGCGCCTGAATCAGGATGGCTCGCTCGACGCTGTGTTCCGCTATGACGGGGCCACTTGCACCAACATGGGCCGGCCGCTGACGTTTCACTACAACGTAAAGCTGGTCCGTCCGTCGAAGGGTACCCTATTCGGGAGCAACGATGCGTGCCAGCCCCTGGCGACACAGGCCATACCGCCATGTGCCAGTATGTGGAAAATCCCGTGGGCCTGATGACCGACATCGACCACGAGAAACCGCTGAGCGGCGAACGATTGGATGCTGTCTTATCGTGGCAGCGCAATGCCAGCGTTGCAGGTTGCTATTGTGATTCTTCCAGCCGCGATCACAAGTGGGGACTGGTTCTCGAAACAATTCACTATGCACTGGTTCAAAAGGAACGAATGCAGGAAACGGATTTTTTATGAAGATGCTTCTGCAGGATGCAATCCGCAAGCGCCCCTTGCTTGGCGACGGAGCCATGGGGACACAACTTATGTTCGCAGGATTGGAACAGGGAAATTGCGGCGAGGCATGGAATCTCACACATCCTGAGAGAGTGCTCGCCATTCAGCGACGTTATGTGGAGGCCGGCTCGGACTGCCTAATCACCAATACCTTTGGCGGCTCGCGCATCATGCTCAATCGCCACTCTGAGGCGAACCACGTAGTTGAAGTGAATAAGGCTGGCGTGCAAATAGCCCGTCAGGCCTTCAACGGCAAAGATGGGTACGTGCTTGGAGACATCGGCCCTTTCGGCGGCTTGCTTCAACCGTTCGGAGAATTTACTGAAGCCCAGGTACGCAGCGCCTTCGAGGAACAGGCCACGGCTCTTGTCGATGCCGGTGCCGACGCCATCATTATCGAGACACAAACCTCGCTTGAGGAACTTTTGATCGGCATTGAAGCGGCCCAGGCGGCAGGCTCGAAATGCATCATCGGGTCCATGGCCTACGACGTCACTCTCGACGCTTCCACGTTTCGCACGATGATGGGCATTGATCCTGAACGTGCTGCCGAATTCATGGAGGAGCACGGCGCCCACATCGTCGCCCTCAACTGCGGCACTGGCATGGAGATGGAGCGCGCGCGTGACGCGGTGGAGCGCTACAAGCGCGCCACCAGCCTGCCGGTGATGGTTCAGCCGAATGCGGGGAAGCCTCAGTTGATCAACATGAAAGTCGTTTACGACGAAACGCCCGAGCAAATGGTGAAAGGGCTCCTTCCGCTCTTGAAGACAGGTGCAAACATCGTCGGCTCCTGCTGCGGCAGCACACCTGAACACATCCGTTCGTTCAGAAATGTGATGGACGAATTCCTCGCATCAGAAGGAATTGAAGTCAATGGAGGCTTTGAGTGAAAGTTAAAATCTGTGATGTGAACCCGGCTGCCGAGTCCAAACTTCCGGAGCACACCGGCGATAAGTCTGGCATCGGCGTCCACTATGTGGACGCCTTCATCAAGCCGATGAATGTGAAGCTCGAAGATGGGACACCGGTGAAATGCAAGCGCCGCGGATTGAAAATCGTCCTCTCTGCAGGCATTAAGAGAGGAGAGGGCCTGATGCGCCGTATTGATGTGAGCGCTGATCCGGCTATCATGCTGAACGCAGCCCTGCAGGAGGCCGCAAAGGCCGCTGGCATCGAACTCTTGGTGGAAGACGGGGCGATCTTTTGCGAGCTTTGATTCGCGTTCCGCACAAGCACCTTGCCGAAAGCGCCGAGTGCCACGAGATGGAACGTAGTCTTGCACAAACCGATGCCAACCGAATGTATCTGCATACCGATGGTCCTCCTTGTCAGAAGCTGCCACCACGATCAACCTGCTTATGCAGGTGAATCAAGCGGCAGACCATCTCATTAGTCGGCTTGTGTATACCGACCCGCTCTATTTCGTGTGGATGTATAACCGGCTTCTCGTACAAGTGATTGTGGCCAATTGATTCGTTAAGGTTTTCATTGAGTCACCCGTCGATCAGTGGCGTAGATTTCTTCGGGAGTTGAGTCTCGGGTGGACTTCTATTGATCGCAAACTCAGCGATGCGTGACTGAATTCGCATGATGATCCGCAGCGCATTCCGTAATCGAGCGTAAACGACATAAATTTCATGTAGGGGCATGCCAGCTGCAAGAACGGGTAGGTTGCACTGCATTGAAAATAAATAGAATGCGCACTGTACCTATACTTGTACCTAGATTGAGATCGACACGCTGACAAACCTCAGAAACAGAGCGTCTCAATATTCATTACGGCTAATAGATTGAACCATAAGCACGATTCGAAGATGGTGCCCGGAGGGGGACTTGAACCCCCACGACCGGTTAAGGTCTGCGGATTTTAAGTCCGCTGTGTCTGCCGATTTCACCATCCGGGCTAGGAAGAGCCAGTCCGGCTCGCCCGCTCTATCTTAACCTATCCAGCACATACAACTTTTGTTAAGGAACATCTGCCAGGGTTTGTGCGTAATCTAGGCAAGTAGCGTTTTGCCCCGGGGTAGTTCCACCATGCCGTTTCACGAGATTCTCAAACAAACGCTCTCTGCGCTCTGGGAGACGAAGCTTC
Source organism: uncultured Acidobacteriaceae bacterium (assembly GCA_963774835.1). Classification (GTDB taxonomy): domain Bacteria; phylum Acidobacteriota; class Terriglobia; order Terriglobales; family Acidobacteriaceae; genus Edaphobacter. The sequence goes on along the minus strand of CAVZGS010000003.1, from coordinate 874,642 downwards.
GCAGCTTTTTGACGATGTTCGGCATCGTGTGGGGTATCACCTCGGTGATTCTTCTGGTTGGCCTCGGTATCGGCTTCAATGTAGACCAGAAGGAGCATCTTCGCAGCATCGGCACCGACATCGCCATCTTTTTCGGCGGAAAGACAGGCGCGCAGGCCGGAGGATACGCCGCCGGCCGCGACATCCGTCTCACAGTAGACGACGCCATCGCGATCCAGCAGCAGGCCTCGCTCGTCAAGACCGTAAGTCCGGAGCTGCGGCGCACTGTCTCCGAAGTGAGCCAGTGGAACTCAGCAAGCCGCGCCGTGCGCGGTGTCTGGCCCCAGTACCAGCGGTTCCGCTCCCTCGCTGTAGAACAAGGCCGCCTTATGACCGAACAGGATGAAATCGAAGGTGCGCGCGTCATCGTCCTGGGCGCCGAAGCCAACCGGCAGCTCTTTCCCGGCAAGGAAGTCATCGGCCAACCCCTTATGGTCAACGGCTATCAATACACCGTCATCGGAGTCCTGGAGAAAAAGAAACAGAACGGCAGCTACGGAAGCGGTCCCGACAACACGCAACTCTTCACGACATACTCCGCGATGGCGCGCGACTTCCCTCCTCCTGAGGCCCCCGGCGTCGTCCGCGGCTATGTCAACAACATCGTCATCGAGCCGGTGTCCCCCGACCTCCACGAAAGAGCGGTGGCCCAGGTCAAACGAATCATCGCCGAGCGTCACCACTACGACCCCAACGACAAGGAAGCCCTGTGGATATGGGACACACTCGACGGATCGAAGTTCACCGAGCGTATCTTCAGCGTGATGACGCTCTTTTTCGGCGCCGTGGCGCTCCTGACGCTGGCCCTTGGCGGCATCGGCGTCATGAACATCATGCTGGTCGCCGTCACCGAGCGCACGCGTGAGATCGGTGTCCGCAAGGCGCTGGGCGCGACCGCCATCGACATCAAACGTCAGTTTCTCGTGGAGTCCGCGATCATCACTCTTGTCAGCGGACTCGCAGGTCTAACGCTCGGCGTGGGCCTGTGTCTGTTGCTGCGGCTTGTTCCGCTGCCCGACTTCGTACCACACCCAGTCATCTCTCCATTAGCCATAGCGGCTTCACTCACCACCCTCACTGCTATCACATTATTCGCAGGCATGTATCCCGCGCTGCGCGCTGCCAACCTTAGCCCGATGGAATGCCTCAGAGCGGAGTAGACATGGACCTGAGTGAGATCATTCGCCAAAGCATCGACTCGCTCCTGCGCAATCGTCTGCGCTCCGGCCTCACCATGCTCGGCATCGTCTGGGGCCTCGTGACAGTCGTGCTTCTTCTCAGCTATGGCAAGAGCCTCGGTGAAGGCGTGCTCAACGGCTTTCTCGGCCTCGGCAACAACGTCATCATGGTGTGGGGCGGACAAACCAGCATGCAGGCCGGTGGCGAGCGCTCCGGAAGGCGCGTGAAGTTTCTCGATGGAGACACTGAGGCCGTCCGCGATGAGGTCCCCATTCCTAAAGGCAGTCAGCTCCGAGGTCGATGACGGCTTCAGCTTCAAGTACGGCTCCAAGGTCGTCAATATCCAGAGCAAAGCCATCGACTTCCCATACGGCGGAATGCGCAAATTGAACATCGACCAGGGCCGCTACTTCGAACCCGCCGACTTCACCGAGCATCGGCAGGTCGTCATCTTCGGCCCTCACGCAGCAAAGAAGCTCTTCAACGGCTATCCTCCCGTGGGCGAGACGGTAGAGATCGAGGGGCACGTCTTCCAGGTCATCGGCGTGCTGAAAACCAAAATCCAGGACTCATCCAATAATCGGCCCAGACAATGAAAACGCCTTCGTGCCGTTCGACATGATGCGCGTCCTCCGCGACCAGCGCAATCCCGACAGTATCGTCTTCCAGCCCAGTTCGCCCGAGCTTCACCTGAAGGCGCTCGAAGCCGTACGCGCCGTACTCGCCGACCGCCACCACTTCGACCCCAAGGACGACAAGGCAGTCCCAAGCTGGGACACGGTAGCCGACTCGGCCGAAATCATGCAGTTCAGCACCGCCCTCGACCTCCTGCTCGGAATCATCGGTGCGATGACCCTCGGCGTCGGAGGTGTCGGTGTCATGAACATCATGCTCGTCTCAGTCACCGAGCGAACGAGAGAGATCGGCCTGCTCAAAGCACTCGGCGCCCGCCGCAAAGACATCCTCAAGCAATTTCTCCTCGAAAGCCTGACCCTGACCTTCCTCGCTGGCATAGCGGGAATGATCGTCGCGATCTTGGTCTCTTATCTCATCCCTCCTATGCCGCTCTACTCCGACATCTACAAGACCGCGAACCACGAAGGCGACATCCTGCTTCGCGCCTCGCCAACCATCATGCTGGTCTCGTTCGGAATTCTTGCTGTCGTGGGCATCGTCTCGGGGCTGCTTCCGGCCGTTCGCGCCTCTCGCATGGATCCAGTCGAGGCACTCCGGCACGAGTGACCTGCTGCGCGATCAGTCGGATCCAAGCATCCTCCCCGTTCCGCTGCTCTGAAACCCTCTAGGCTGCTGGTCCCATATTCTTTTGTTGTCGCGCTTTGGCGGCAGCATTCAATGCCTCCCGCCGCCGCTTGAGTATTGGCTCCACATTTGGAGCAGAGAGCACAACCGCTTCCATGTGCTTGCAGTAGTCCGGTTCACCGCTGGCGGTCCTCAACTCGGCGAGGTATGGATAGATCTTGCTGAAGGTCGCGAAGATCTCGCCGTGCGCTGCGCGAAATGCATCCGCGTCGATCGCGCCGGTCGTTACCAGCGAAGCAGCCATGTCCCAGTAGCCGAGAACCATGCGAAACGACGCATTGCGCTCGCCGCGTGCCAAAGTGACGAGTTCAGCGAAGCTCTCCGGATTGAACTCACTCAGAAACCAGTCGCGCGCCTCCCGCAAAACAGTCTCACGTCGTAGCTCAAAGAGCTGAAGGTTCAACTGTGCGCTCTCGAAGGGCGTGGGCATAGATCAACCTCCACAGCCGATCGTACCTCACAAATCAGTCAACGCAGTTCCAGTCAACTCGCCAGTCGGTAACGTATCGTCTGGTCCTCAAGGAAATACTCCGCGGAGCACTCCGACGAACCGCAGATCATCGCCTCGAGCCCTGCGCACTGCTGCCTTGTAATCAGGCCCAGCGATCCACAGGAAGGACAAGCAAGCACGGCCCAATAAGGGTTGTCCGCCTTACCCAACTCACCCGCCTGCTCCAGTAGAAACAACGTGCCCGGCTGCATCTGCTCCGGGATCCACACTTCCAGAAGGTTTAGCTCCGCTACCATGCTTGCCTCTTCATCCCAACGGTTGTCTTCGCTCTTGACTCGCGTTCTAGCGCCGATACTCAACTTCAGGCTGCCGAAGAGACCTCCCCAATCGGTTTCGTATTTCGTCCACCGATGCACTACTTCTGGTGCAAAGAATAACGGATATTCTGTCCCTGTCAATCCCACATTTACAAATAAGTGATGCTCTGTTGGTTCTCTTATTGGGTGCCATACAGGGCGCGGTAGATCTCCCGGTTGCGCAGAATTGCCTGGACGTACTCCCGAGTCTCGGTATAAGGAATCGACTCGACGAACTCGGCGATGTCCTTATAGTTGCCCGCCGACATCCACTGCCTCACCGGAACGTCACCCGCGTTGTACGCCGCCAGCGCATACTCCTGTTGCCCGCCGAACCGGGCCAATACCAACCGAAGGTTCGTCGTGCCCAGCTCCAGATTCACGGTCGGATTCAACAGCGAATTCGCACTGAATCCCTTGACTCCGTCTTTCTTTGCCATCGACTTGCCCACCGACGGCAATAGCTGCATCAGTCCGTACGCGTTCGCGTGGCTCACCACCCCGGCATTGAACTCCGACTCCTGCCGGATCAGCGATGCCACCAGGTAAGGGTCCAGTCCGTTCTTCTCCGAGTTCTCTACAAGGTCACTCCAGTAAGGCTGCGGAAACAGCACCTTCCAGTACACCATCGGAATCTGCTCCAGCGGGAGCGAAAAGAAGGAGATGCCGCTATGCTTCATCGCCTGCAGCGCCCGCGTCGTTTCGCCGTAGGAGGTGAATATCTCTGCCTGCGCAAGTGCCCCCCATTCCTTCGAAGTTGGACTGGCCTGGATCTCAGGCCCGATATATTCGTTCAACGCAGCGTTCGCCAGCAGCTTCGCTTTGATCAGGTGGGGCTCGTCCTCCGGCAACTCTCCAGTCAACGTCGGAACGACGGGCTTCGGTACCGAGCTGACGACCGCCGCGGGAGCGGTCGTCGCCGTCTGCCCTTTCAGAACATTCAGCCTCTGCCGCGCCAGCAGCGCATAGTAGAAGTTGATATATGACGCCGTCAGCGCATGGTAGTAGTTCACTGCCTGCGCGAAGTTCTGTTCTTCCTCCTCATAGATGCGCCCGCGCCAGTACAGCGCACTCGGCACCTCTATCCCCGCCGGATACCCTTGTATCTGTTCGTCCATCAGCCGCGCGGCCTCGGAATAGTTGTGCAACCTGTAGTTCATCCACGCCGCACGCCAGTGTGCCGAAGCCGCATACGTACTATTGGGAAACATCTTCACCAGCAACGAGTAGTGATACGTCGCCTGCTTCGGATCATGCATCAGCAGGTACATATTGCCGCCCGAGTAAAGCGCCTCCTCCAGCCACCTGCTCGTCGGAAACCGCTGCACCATCTGCGAAATCAGGTCATCATGGGTCGCCTCGTCGTGTTCGTTGCGCGAAAGCTCAGCCAGCATATAGAGCTTTAGCGCCGCGCTGTCGTCCGTCGTATTGGGCAGCTTCTCGACATCTCTTCGGCTGAGGTGCTTCAACCTCATATCGCATGCCGCCGCGTAGATCAGCAGCGCATCGTGGTCCGCCTGGTTCAGTCCGGCGCCGTCCCGTTCGATCGCATGGTACTCCGCGCCCGCCTCGGCATAGCGCTTGGCGTTGAACAGTTCATCGGCATGCGTCTTCCGTTCGGCTGCGGTCGGCGGCGTGTTCATCGCCTGCATCTGCGTCCGCGCCTCCGCCGCCTCCATGCTCAACGGCAGATTGACATATAAACTCCGATAGACCGCCGCCGCGTGCGTCGTATCGCCCGACGTCTGGTACGCCCGTCCCAACGCATAGCGGAAGTCCGCATGCGAGGCCTGCGCCGAGTCCGCCAGCGGCACCAGCACCCGCAGCGCGCCCTGCGGATCGTTCTGGTCTAGGTAGGCATTGGCCAGCAGCACCGGCGCATTCGCCTTGAAGATGCTCTCCGGATGTCTCTCAGCGAAGTGGTCCAGCAGCGGATACGCGTCCGCCGCATGCCCAGCCTGCATCGACGCCTGCGCCCCGAGATAGTCCGCATAGTCATCCAGTGCGCTCCCGCTCACACCCGTCCGGCGAAAGGTCGCCGCCGCATCGGCATACCGATCGGTCCAGCATGTAAGCGTGCCCCAGCGCTAGATAGGCCGCCGCCGCACCTTCGCCCGGGTGCACCCGCGCATAGTTTTCCACCCCGCCGTAAGCCGCCGCCGAGCGTGTGGCCGCCAACTGCTGCGCCATCGGACGCAGCTGCTCCGAAGCCTTGAATGCGCTGGTCAGCCGGATCGTCTGCGCGGTCGGCCTTCGCGAAGCAGTCGCCTTAGCGTGTGTCTTGCTTGTGGCGCTTGTGCCCTTCGAGCTTTTGCTGGATCCGGCGGCCTTGCCTCCGCTGCTTCTGGTCTTCCCGGTCGAGGTCGTCTTGTTCTTGGGCGACGCCTTCTTTGCCTGCTCCGTCGTGGTCTTTGGTTGCTCCGTCGTGGCTGACGTCTGCGCTCGTTCAGCCACCGCACTCACACAAAACAGCGCCGTCATCATTACGATCGAAGCAGTCGCCACCGCGCCCCGAAGCCAACTCCGGACGTTCATCACGGCTTCAATGTATTTCCAGCCCACACATCCACTCTAAGCCGCCTTCGAAGGTCTCGTCAGCCGCATTCCACTGCGAACCACTTCAGGTACGTTCAAGGGTCAAGAAATTCGCTATCTTTACCGGCTTTTTCGACTCCACCGCCCTATAGCCACCTGAAAGGGAAATGAATTGGCAACCTTCTTCAACATGTGTGCAATTATTTTCACTTTTCGCCCCGGTTCCCGCAAAAAATCACAAACATGCAAGAAATTGCGGTTTGGCGGTCGGATTGCACTACCAACGGCAAAGACTCATCCAGATCCAACCTTAGGAGTTCCTATGCGTCTCTCTCTGCTTGCACTTGCTTCCATCCTTGCCGCTGGCTCCTCCCCCTTGCTCGCCGACGACATTCCCTACGCGAACGTCGGCCAACTCGCACCCGCAAACACTCTCACTGCATCGGCCACTGGGACCGTCGTCGGCTACTTTGCCGGCTCCAGCGCGGGCGATAACGACACGATCGAGCTCTGGGACGTAACCCTGGGCACGTTCAGCGGCTTCGTTCTGCCTAACCACAGCTCGACAGTAGGGGCCCCCATCACCTTTCTGTCGGTCGATGCAGGCGACACCCTCGTCTTCATCCTGGACAACGTCAGCACCGGCCAGTACGAGGACTCCGTCAACGACAACGGCATTCCGACAGCTTGGAGCGCAGACGGAGACAACCACGCCTATACCACGGCCTACACCGGCGGTATTGCTGGACTCCCAAGCGGTCTCACCGGCACCTACGTCGGCATGGAAGATCTCGCAGTTACCGGTTTGAACCCGCTCACCGGATCTGACCTCGACTATAACGACGACACCTTCGTCTTCACCGACATCGATCCCGCTTCTCCCACACCCGAACCAGCCAGCTTTGTTCTCTTTGGAACTGGCCTCCTGGGGGCTGCCGGCGTCCTTCGCCGCAAGTTTGCCCGCTAACGACGTTGCCAGGTACACCGGAGAATGGGGGCCGTCCAGTCCCCTGTTCTCCGGTCATCCGGGCCTTTTCCTGCAATCATTTGCCCGTCGCCTCACCTTTCCCCCCTCACATCTTTGCTCTCCACCCCAGCGGCGATTACACTGGAGTAGACACTGGTTCCCGGCTGCTTCTTTGCGCCGAAGATTTCAGTGGGCGTTTTCGCACCTTTTACTCATGCCTGCCATCCAATCCCCAGCGACGGAAGAGATCCACCCCGACGTAGCGCTTGTAGCACGCGCTAAAGAGGGTGACACGGCTGCATTTGAGCAGCTTGTCCGGCAGTACGAGCGCCAGATCTTCCGGGTGGCACAGCATATTACTCAAAACCGTGAAGACGCTGAAGACATTACGCAGGACGCATTCCTCAAGGCTTACGAGAAGCTGGATCAGTTCCAGGGAAACTCCAAGTTCTCCACCTGGCTTGTTCGCATCGCCGTCAATGAGAGTCTCATGCGCCTCCGCAAGCGCAAGACCAGCAAAACCGTCTCAATGGACCAGGACGTCCAGACCGATGAAGGGTCTATCCCTCGCGACTTCGCCGAGTGGCGCCCCAATCCCGAGCAGCAATACAACCAGGCCGAGCTCGCCGACATCCTTCGCAAAACCATTCAGGGCCTCCCTCCCGGCTTTCGAAGTGTCTTCACCCTGCGCGACGTTGAAAATCTCTCTACGGAAGAGACTGCGGAGGCACTCGGCTTGAGCGTCCCCGCGGTGAAATCCAGACTTTTGCGCGCGCGCCTTCAACTGCGCGAACGACTCAGCCGGTACTTCCGGAAGAAGCAGGAGGGCCAGCCTGCATGAACTGCACGGACCTATTAAGCCATCTATCCGACTACTTCGACGAGCGCCTCAGCCCAAAACTGCTCGCGGAGATTCGCACCCACACCGCCGGATGCCAGCACTGCAAGGTAGTACTCGACACCACCCACCAGACCATCGAGGTCTACAAAGGCAACAAGCTCTACGAGGTCTCCGACGAACTCCGCGAACGACTCCACGCCGCCATCATGACGAAGTGCTTCGCTAAAAAATAGCGCGGCAATTCGCCACTAGATCCGCCCCGCCGACCGCAGCGCCCCAATCTCTTCGTCCGTGAACACCCTCGACCGGATCAGAAACCGCACGCCCTCACCGTTCTCCAGCGAAAACATTCCCCCGCGCCCCGGAACCACATCAAGAATCAGTTGCGTGTGCTTCCAATATTCGAACTGGCTCCTGCTCATATAAAACGGCGTCTCACCCAGCGTAGCCATCAGCACATCGCTGTCGCCAACGAAAAACTCCCCGCGCGGATAACACATAGGGGAGCTGCCGTCGCAACAGCCTCCCGACTGATGAAACATCAGCTCCCCATGCTTCTCCTCGAGCCTGCCCATCAACTCAACAGCAGCAGGCGTCGTAATCACCTGTTCCGGAACCTCCGGCATTACACCCCCTCTAGAAGAACCCAAGCGCACTCGGGCTGTAGCTCACCAGCTGGTTCTTCGTCTGTTGATAATGCTCGAGCATCATCTTGTGGTTCTCGCGCCCAACGCCCGACTGCTTATAGCCGCCAAACGCCGCATGCGCGGGATACAAGTGATAACAGTTCGTCCACACACGGCCCGCCTGGATGGCCCTTCCAAAGTGATACGCCCGGTTCAGGTCCCGCGTCCAAAGACCCGCGCCCAGGCCATACAGCGTATCGTTCGCCAACTCCAGCGCCTCTTCCTCATCATGGAAGGTCGTCACCGAAACCACCGGCCCGAAGATCTCTTCCTGGAAGATGCGCATCTTGTTCTTCCCCTTGAACACGGTCGGCTCAATATAGAAGCCCTCCGCCAGATCGCCCGGCTGCATCGAACGCTTGCCGCCGATCAGCACCTCCGCGCCCTCCTGCTTGCCGATGTCCAGATACGAAAGGATCTTCTCCATCTGCTCCGACGACGCCTGCGCTCCAATCATCGTCGTCTTGTCCAGCGGATTACCCTGCTTGATCGCCTTCACGCGCTTCAGGGCACGCTCCATAAACTGGTCATAGAGCGTGTCCTGAATCAATGCACGCGAAGGGCAAGTACAAACCTCGCCCTGATTCAAAGCGAACATCGTAAAGCCTTCCAACGCCTTGTCGAAGAACGCATCGTCCGCGCTAGCCACGTCCTGGAAGAAGATATTCGGCGACTTCCCTCCCAGCTCCAGCGTTACCGGAATAAGGTTCTGCGAGGCGTACTGCATGATCAGCCGTCCCGTCGTAGTCTCGCCAGTAAACGCGACCTTGTTGACCCGTGGACTCGAAGCCAGCGGCTTACCCGCCTCCAGCCCAAACCCGTTGACGATATTCACCACGCCCGGAGGCAGCAGGTCCTGAATCAGTTCCATCAGCACCAGGATCGACATCGGCGTCTGCTCCGCCGGCTTCAATACCACGCAGTTCCCTGCCGCCAGTGCCGGCGCCAGCTTCCACGTCGCCATCAGGATCGGGAAGTTCCACGGAATAATCAGGCCGATCACACCCAGCGGCTCATGGTAGTGGTAGGCAATCGTATTCGCATCGATCTCCGAGATCGATCCCTCCTGCGCCCGGATCACGCCCGCAAAATAACGGAAATGGTCGATCGCCAGCGGCATGTCCGCGGCCATCGTCTCGCGGATCGGTTTACCGTTGTCCCACGTCTCCACCGTCGCCAGCATCTCGAGATTGTCCTCAATACGCTGCGCGATCTTCTCAAGTATCCGTCCCCGCTCGGTTGTCGAAGTCTTCCCCCACATCTTCTTCGCCGCATGCGCCGCGTCCAGTGCCCGGTCAACGTCCGCAGCGTTCGACCGCGCGATCTCGCAGATCACCTGCCCAGTCACAGGGGTTACGTTTTCAAAATACTGCCCAGACAGCGGTGCCACCCACTCCCCACCAATGTAGTTGTCATACCGCTTCTTAAGATTGAACTGGAAACCCGTAGCTCCCAGGTTGAATCGCACTCATCGTAGCCATAAACTTCGCTCCTTCAAAATCGATACCTTCACAGCGCTCGAAATTGTAGTCCTCCTGTGTGAAATCTGTCACAACCACGCGTCCGGGCGAGTTTAAGTTTTACTTCTGTTGGAGTTACCGAAAACACCTACCTATTCACTAATCGGCCTTCGAACGACAGACCCCCAATTAATTTGTGCTTCGACTAGCAAATTTGCGGCTGGTAACCCTCGCTAAAACGCCTATGATGCAGCCACGATGCTCTGGCGTGTTGTGCATGACAAATTGGCGCCTCTTCTGCTGTTCTTTACCCTCCCCGCCATCCCCCTGCATGCAGCGCAGCCCCTTGCCGGGTCTTCCCTGGTGGTTGAAGGATTGGGTAGGGGCACAGCTGCGCTCGACGGACAATGGCAGTTTCGTCTAGGCGACGATCCGGCACTGGTCCATTGCCAACATTAGACGATACGAGTTGGGAGCATATCCGCGTCGACCGGCCATGGGGAGACCAGGGGCACTACGGCTACACGGGCTTTGCCTGGTATCGCCGGCACGTCGAATTCGTGGAAGGTCCTGGATCGCCATCAGAGGTCGTGCTTTACATGCCACACGTTCGGTGTGCGTACGAAGTGTATTGGAACGGCCGCCTCGTCGGTCACTACGGAAGGCTGCCAACGAGTCCTCTTTTTCGCTCAGCGTCTTCGCAGGCATTCGGACTCGGACGGCCGCAACAGGGAGTGCTGGCAATTCGGACCTGAACCGCCCCTTTGGATTCAGCCTCCCCAGGCAATGACAGGGGAATGTCGGCAACACCGCTGGTGGGGACCGTCCGAAGCAATTGCGCAAGTCCAGACGGCAAATAGCTTTGCCCAGGCAAAAAGAAGCCTGGTTGATTTCGTTCAGATACTTGTCCTCGGCACGATCATGCTGATTGGTTTTGTTGCATGGGTGCGCAATCGAGACCAGAGGGTGCTCTTCTGGATGGTCCTGTTCCTCGGTGCTTCAATCCTCACCCTGCTGAGGAATCCATTGGACTTTGCACAACTTCACAGGGTACAGACGCTCGTTCTCTGGCCGGCCCATTGCTTTGAGGACATCTCGCTCTGGTATCTCCTTCTGTATCTCCTCGATCTCGATCATCATCCTTCGCTGTGGCGATGGGCAAAGATTCTCGCCGTGGTTTCATTGGTCTCGGCAACGCTCGACAACCTGCTGTTCACGCTGCAGTGGAGCAATACTCACGTGCTGGCGTTTCAAATACTCGATGTAATCTTCACCACTGGCTTTTCGGTGGTTGAACTCTTTCCATTCGTAATTATTGGATACGCGTTTAAGCGGCAGCGCCTGGCGCCTTCGCGATGGTTTGTCGCGGCCGCCGCATTCGTTGTCGAAATGTACGACGTGATTCAACACACGGCCCTGGAAGGTCGGCGGTTTACCCACGGGACGCTGGCCTCCACCATGGACAACCCGCTGTTCACCCTGGGCGGCGTGCCATTCACGCCTCAGGCCATCCTTTCAACCGTCCTGGTTCTGGCCATCGCATACGCCGTCTACCTCGAGCAGCGCGAACGTCAGATGGCCCTGGAACAGGAATACAGGAGCGCTCAGGAGCTCCAGCGCGTGCTTGTTCCGCAGACCTTGCCTTCACTGGAGGGCTATGCCGTCACCAGTGCGTATCAGCCGGCGCATCAGGTCGGCGGCGATTTCTTTCAATTAATCAAGCAAGAGGACAGGCAAGAGGTCGGCTCGGCGATTCTGGTTCTCGGCGACGTCAGCGGCAAGGGCCTGAAGGCCGCAATGACGGTGTCGCTGATCGTAGGAACGGTGCGGACGCTCGTCGAGACAACAGACGATCCAGCCGCGATACTGGCTGGTTTGAATCGACGCCTGCATGGGCGGCTCGACAATGGCTTCACGACCTGTCTGGTGCTGCGCTTTGATGCAGAAGGTAGCTGTGTGCTTGCGAATGCAGGCCAGCTTCGCTCCATTTCTGAACCAGGACGAGATGGATCTACCCGACGCGCTCCCGCTTGCGCTTGATCCCGACGCGACCTACGAGACGACAGCATTCCATCTCGCAGTCGGCGATCGCCTTACTGTCTACACCGATGGATTGCTGGAAGCGCGCAACCCTGCCGGTGAAATCTTCGGCTTTGAGCGGGTGCGCGCACTGATGGCGAAGAAGCCGGACGCAGGGCAAGCAGCGGAGGCCGCCGTGGCCTTCGGGCAGGACGACGACATCACCGTCTTGACGCTGACACGCCTCGCGATCGGAGTAAAGTCCACCACTTCGCTGCTGGCGCCGGGCACTTGTCACTGCGACCCCATAGCTTTTTGCCTGGGAATAACAGCTGTTCAACACCAGCTCTCTTGACTGGAATTACTCAGTGATGCCAAGTTGGGTCAGCATGAACGCGTAATACTTGTCGCGCTCGCGGATGCTGTCATAGCGCCCGCTCGATCCTCCATGACCGCCATGCATATTAATGAAGAAGACTAACGGGTTCTGGTCCGTCTTGAGGGCCCTCAGCTTGGCGACATACTTCGACGGCTCCCAATACATCACCTGCGAATCGTCAAAGGACGTCTCCACGAGAAGCGCTGGATAACTCTTTGCCGTTACGTTGTCGTACGGCGAATAGGTCAACATGTAGTCAAACGCCGCCTTCTGGTTCGGATTGCCCCACTCTTCATATTCACCAACGGTTAGCGGCAGCGTCGCATCAAGCATCGTGTTCATCACATCCACGAAAGGCACCTCACACAACACGACCTTGAAGAGATCGGGCCGCATGTTCGTTACCGCCCCCATCAGCATGCCACCCGCGCTTGCACCCTCGATACCTACTTCACCGCGCTTTCCATAGCCCTGCGCCAGCAATCCTTCGGTTACATCAGTGAAGTCGGTGAAGGTATTTCGCTTGGTCATCATCTTGCCGGCATCGTGCCAGGCTTCGCCAAGCTCCCCGCCGCCGCGAATATGGGCCACAGTGGTCACGACGCCGCGGTCCAGCAGCGGCAGAAGTATTGGCGAGAACCGATCGTCGATCGTGACCCCATACGAGCCGTAACCATAGACGAAGAGTGGGTTCTGCCCGCGCTTGAACTTGTCCTTGCGGTAGACCACAGTCACCGGAACTCCGACCCCGTCCTTCGCCCGCACAAACAAGCGCTCCACGGCATATCGAGTCTTGTCATAGCCGCCCGGAACCTCCTGCTGTTTCAGCAATGTCGAAGCTTGGGTCTTGACGTCGTAGTCAAACGTCGAGTTAGGCGTAATCGGCGATTGATAGCTATAGCGGTACTTGTCCGTATCGAACTCTGCGTTGGCCGCCGAACTCAAGGTATAGGCGGGTTCGGGCACTTCAACGGTGTGCTTCTCTTTGCTCTTCGTGGAGATCACCTGCAGCACCGGAAGACCTTTCACCCGCTCGGTGATCACATAAAAGTTCTTGAAAACATCGATATCATCAAGCGGTACTTCCCTACGCGCAGCAATCAACTCGGTCCAGTGCGCTTTGCCGGGAGTCGCTACCGGTGCAGTCACCAGACGAAAGCTCGGATCGGTGTCATTTACGCGCAGGTAGAAGATGTCGTTACCTTCATCTACGTAATATCGAACTCCCTCCGAGCGTAGCTCAACGAGCTTCCACTCACCGTTCGGGGTATCAGCGTCAAGAAATCTGTTTTCGGTGGTCACATGACTCTCTGAACCGATCAGCAGGTAGCGACCATCACGCGTGCGACTGATCCCAACCTCGTAACGCTCGTCTTTCTCTTCATAAACCACGGGGTCGGTCGCGGCATCGGTGCCAAGCACATGCCGGTGGACTAGATTGCCGCGCTTGGTCTGAGCGTCTTCGGTCGAGAAGAACAGCGTCTTGTTATCTGACGCCCACGCAATGGAATCGACCCGCTCTGCTGTGTCTGGAAGCGTTTTGCCCGTCCGCAGGCTCCTTGAAGTGCAGCTTGTACTGACGGAACCCGACATTGTCGGTCAGATAAGCGAGCAGACTGTTGTCGTCGCTCACCTGCGCGCTCGCTAGAGACATGAACTTTTCGCCTTCAGCCAACTGGTTCACGTCCAGCATTACTTCCTCGGACGCGCTCAGCGTCTCCTTCTTTCGGCACAGTATCGGGTACTGTTTACCTTCTTCAGTGCGTGTGTAATACCAGTATCCCCGCTTGCGGTAGGGAACCGCCGTATCGGTTTGCTTGATGTGGCTCAGCGTCTCGTTATAGAGCTTCTCTGCGAAAGGCTTCTCGTCCGCGGTCACCTGCTCGGCGAAAGCGTTCTCCGCCTCGAGATACTTCACCACGCTCGGATTGGTCCTCTCGCGCAGCCAGGCATAGTCGTCGGTCAACACCGCGCCGTTGATCGCCTTTTCCGTATGGATCTTCTCCGCAACGGGGGGCTTGGGAGCGGGAGCGCTTTGCGAGTGTGCGGTCGCAGAGACCAACGCCAGCAGAATGAAAGGAACACCTTGATTTCCCATGACCGCAATCTTATGACAAAGCAGCCTATCTCTTGCCTTTTCTGTTGCTTATAATTTTTTATGCCATTTTCTGCCCAGAACTTGCATGTCAAGCCCCGAAACCTCCTAACTCGTTTCCATCCAACAACATCCGCGTGGCATTTTAGTTACGCTCAACCCGCTATACTGGATATATAGATCAGAAAACGAATAGACCCGGATGCCCTCCGAGGCTAACTCTTTTGTTTGTAATATTTTGGACGTAACTTCTTTGTTATGAATATTTTACAGACACTCACATGCCGTAAACTACTGATTATAAGTATTTTACGCGCGGGCAATAAGGGGAGTGGGTATCCCCCTGGTCTTGAAAGGGAGACTTACGCTGGCTGCGCGACAACCCGGAAATCCTCCGCCTCCTCGCCCGAGGGAGCCTCCCATCCGCCGGGAGGCTCTAGACACAGATCCACCTGCTTCGGGCCCCATGTGTGCGGCTCATACGGATACACGGGGGTTGCCGCCTTCAGCACCGGATCCACAATGCGCCACGCCTCTTCCACATAGTCCTGCCGCGCAAAAAGCGTGGCGTCCCCAGCCATGGCATCTGTCAGCACCCGTTCATACGCCTCCATCTCAGCCGATTGTGGATGGCGGCAGGCCACCAGTTCCACCTCCTCACGCCCGTCGCCTCCCGGTCGCGTGACCGATACAGCCAGCGCAATGGTCATCTCCGGACTGATGCGGAAACGGATGTAGTTCTGTGTCGCATCGGGGTCCGTCAGATTGGTGGCAGGGGGCTTGCGCATTCGCGCAATCACCTCCATGCAGGTCACAGGAAGGTTCTTTCCCGCCCGAATGTAGAACGGCACCCCGTCCCACCGCCACGACTTGATCTCTAACTGAAGCGCGGCGAAGGTCTCCACCTGCGAGTTCGGCGCAACACCCTTCTCATCGAGGTATCCAGCAAACTGCCCACGCACCAGGTCCGTTCGGGTCCAACGGAGGAATGGCCTTCAACACCTTCACCTTCTCGTCCCGCATAGACTCGCTGTCCCTCCGCGCCGGACACTCCATCGCCAGATTGCACATCACCTGGAAGATATGGTTCTGGATCACATCGCGTATCGCCCCCGTCTGGTCGTAGAAGGCCCCGCGGCCCTGCACGCCAAAATCCTCCGCCATCGTAATCTGGAAACTCTCGATGTACTCGCGGTTCCACAACGGCTCCAGGACCGAGTTCGAAAAACGAAAGGACACCATATTATGCACCGGCCCCTTCGCCAGATAGTGGTCGATGCGAAAGATCGAAGACTCCGGAAACGCCGACAAAAGGATCCGGTTCAGCTCCTGCGCCGACTCCAGATCGTGTCCGAAAGGCTTCTCCACAATCATCCGCGCGCCCTTTGCCGAGCCAGACTTCACCAACTGTTCAACGACCGTCTCAAACAGAGAGGGCGGAATCGCCAGATAATGCGCCGGCCTCTCCGCTGACCCAAGCGCCCTCCGAACAGCGACAAACGTGGCTGGGTCGGAGTAATCGCCATCGACATACCGCAGCAGCGAACTTAGCTTCGTCCAGGCGGCAGCATCGAGACCGCCATGCTGCTCAAGACTGTCCTTCGCCCGCGCCTTCAGCTGATCGAGGCCCCACCCCGCCTTCGCGACCCCAATTACAGGAACATCCAGGGTGCCACGCTTAATCATCGCCTGCAGCGCCGGAAAAATCTTCTTATAGGCAAGATCGCCCGTCGCACCAAAGAACACCAGCGCATCGGAATGAGATTGGCTCACGTGTCTTCTCCCTTCACATTGGAACTACTTCGCCACAGGCTTCTCGAGATGGCCGCCGAACTCGTAGCGCATCGCGGACAGGAGCTTATTTGAGAACTCGCCATCGCCGCGCGAGCTGAATCGCTCATAGAGCGCCGTCGTCAGCACAGGAATCGGAACTCCCTCATCGATCCCGGCCTTGATGGTCCAGCGACCTTCACCAGAATCCGACACTCGGCCTCCAAACTTCGACATCTCCGGATCTTCGACCAAGGCAGACGCAGTAAGGTCCAGCAACCAGGAGGCGATCACGCTGCCACGACGCCAAACCTCGGCAACGTCGGGCAGATTGAAGTCGTACTGATAGTGTTCCGGATCGCGAAGCGGAGTTGTCTCCGCATCGATCTCGCCCTTCTGCTTGCCAATATCCGCGGCCTTCAGCACGGCCAGTCCCTCGGCATAAGCAGCCATGATGCCGTACTCGATCCCGTTATGCACCATCTTGACGAAGTGCCCACCGCCGCTCGCCCCGCAGTGCAAATACCCCTGCTCCGCAGTGCCCCCGATCTTCTCGCGCCCCGGTGTCCGCGCAATGTCCCCGGTCCCCGGAGCGATAGTCTTGAAGATAGGGTCCAAATACCCCACCGCGGCGTCCGGCCCGCCAATCATCATGCAATACCCCCGCTCCAGCCCCCACACGCCCCCGCTGGTCCCCACGTCGACATAATTAATTCCCTTAGCAGCAAGCTCCTTCGCGCGACGAATATCGTCGATATAGTACGAATTGCCCCCATCGATCAGGATGTCTCCCGCTTCAAGATGAGGAGCGATCTGCTGAATCGTCTTCTCGACAACTCCCGCAGGAATCATCATCCAGATCGCCCGCGGCTTGGCCAGTTTCGTCACCATGTCCTGCAGCGAAGATGAACCTGCGATTCCCTTCTCCTTCGCCATCTCTTCAACAACCTTCGGCGACATGTCGAAGACGACGCATTCGTGGCCATGCGCAACCAGCCGCCGCACCATGTTGGCTCCCATCCTGCCCAGGCCTACCATTCCAAGTTGCATACTCGCTCCTTATCAAATAGTTCGGTGGTTTTGTCGGGACGTCAAAGCAAAATGTATCTCACACAGTTGCTGAGGTTACTTGTTCTTCCTATATCTCCGAATCAGGTTCGTTGTCGAAGTATCATGCGCCAGCTCGGGCTCTGTCACATTTTCCAGCTCTCCGATGATGCGTTGCGCCAGCACCTTGCCTAGTTCAACGCCCCACTGATCGAAGGAGTCGATGCTCCAGATCGTGCCTTGGGTAAACACCGCGTGCTCATACAGCGCAATCAGCTTGCCCAGGACCTCAGGCGTAAGCTTGTCTGCAAGAATCGTATTCGACGGACGATTGCCTTCGAAGACACGATGTGGAACCAGCCAGTCCGGTGTGCCTTCCTCCTTCACCTGCTCCGCCGTCTTGCCGAACGCCAGCGCTTCAGCCTGCGCAAAGACATTTGCCATCAGCATGTCATGGTGTCGCCCCAGCGGATTGAGCGTCTTGTAGAACCCAATAAAGTCACATGGAATCAACCGCGTCCCCTGGTGGATGAGCTGGTAGAAAGAATGCTGCCCATTCGTCCCCGGCTCACCCCAGTAGATCGGCCCAGTATCCGTGGTCACGCGTGTTCCATCAAGCGTCACATGCTTGCCGTTGCTCTCCATCGTCAACTGTTGCAGATATGCCGGGAAGCGCTTCAAGTATTGCTCATATGGCAGCACAGCCATCGTCTGCGCGTCAAAGAAGTCGGTGTACCAGACAGTCAGCAGCCCCATCAACACCGGCAGATTACTCACGAAGGGAGCAGTGCGGAAGTGTTCATCCATCTGGTGAAATCCATCTAGCATTGCGCGAAAGTTGTCCGGCCCGATCGCCAGCATCGTAGACAGGCCGATCGCTGAATCCATCGAATAGCGCCCACCGACCCAGTCCCAGAACTCAAACATATTCGCCGTATCGATGCCAAACTTCGTCACCTCTTTGGCGTTGGTCGAGATAGCCGCAAAGTGCTTCGCGACTGCCTTCTCATCACCACCCAATCCAGCCAGCAACCAGTCACGTGCGGAATGCGCATTTGTCATCGTCTCAAGCGTGGTAAAAGTCTTCGACGCAACCAGAAAGAGCGTCTCATCGGCATCGAGGTCTCGCACTGCTTCTGCGAAGTCCGTTCCATCTACGTTTGAGACGAAGCGAAAGGTGATATCGCGCTGGCTGTAGTACTTCAACGCTTCATAGGCCATCACCGGCCCAAGATCGGAGCCCCCGATGCCGATGTTGATGACGTTGCGAATCCGTTTGCCGGTGTGCCCCTTCCATGCGCCGCTGCGAACGCGATCGGCGAAGGCGGCCATCTTGTCCAGCACAGAATCGGACCGCGGGCACAACGTCTTCGCCGTCCACGAAGATCGACTCACCCTTAGGTGCACGCAGCGCAATGTGCAATACGGCCCGGTTCTCCGTGATATTAATTTTTTCACCGCTGAACATTGCATCAATATGAGCTCTCAGGCCAGACTCTTCCGCCAGCTGAATCAAAAGCTTCAATGTCTCGTCCGTAACGCGGTTCTTCGAGTAGTCGAGGAATATTCCGTTGGCCTCGACGGTGAAACGCTCGCCGCGCGCAGGGTCATCTGCAAACAGCCGTTTCATTTGTGTCTCGTGGATCTGCTGGTAGTGCGCTTCCAATGCCCTCCACGCCGGGCGTTCGCTGAGAGGTGCCAACTTGGTAGTCATCTGCATGCTCCTATTTTCTCTCTCATTTCCGCAGAACAAGACTACTATTCATTCGACTTCACCTGGTGCCAACACCTGGTCACCGTTGTCAATCCCGTCACAGATTGGAAATTAGATGCCGAGTTCAGTGCGAATGGCAGCAGCGATCGTATCGGCATGATGCCGCATTAGCGACTCTGACTCGGCCTCGATCATCACGCGCGCCAACGCTTCAGTCCCAGAATAGCGGATAACGACCCGGCCCGAATCGGCCAACTCCATCTCTGCGACACGGATAGCAGCAGCCACGGAAGGAATGCCTTCGAGAGGCTTCTTCTCTCGAACTTTGACGTTGACGATTACCTGCGGAAATACCTTGAGGTCGGCGACGAGTTCCACCAAAGACTTTCCGCTCCGATGAACGATATCCAGCAGCAACAACGCGGTCAACAGGCCATCGCCCGTTGTACTTCGCCCTGAAAAGATGATGTGGCCGGACTGCTCTCCGCCTAAGGCCGCACCCGTCGCGATCATTTGTTCGAGTACGTACTTATCGCCGACCGATGACCGTAGCATTTGAATGCCGCTACGCTTGAGCGCCGCTTCGAGCCCCATGTTCGACATCGTTGTAGCAACAACGATTGAGTTGGTTAGGAGACCTCGAGCCTGCAAGTCGCGACCAGCCAGCAGAAGGACGGCATCGCCGTTGACGACACGTCCTGCCTCGTCAGCGAACAAAACGCGGTCCGCATCGCCGTCGAAGGTAATACCCATTGAAGCGTGACAAAGCTTCACCTGGGCCGCGACGACCTCGGGATGCAGGGCGCCGCAGGCCTCGTTGATATTGCGGCCGTCGGGGCTTGCATGCGTGATGATAACCTCGCCGCCAAGGTCCGCGAAGAGCTGCGGAGCAACGGAAGAGGCCGCTCCGTTAGCGCAGTCAATGACGATGCGGCGACCATCGAGCGAGAGACCAGGAACAGCGGCAAGCAGGAAGCGAACATACTCGGCGCGGTCGGCTTCGTTGACCTCTGGTGGAACAGTCTGCTGCGGAGAGGTCGTCAAACCGGCAAGTTGAAGGAATATCTCCTCTTCAATCGCGAGTTCGACGATGTCAGGCAGTTTGTAACCGTCGGGGCCGAACAGCTTGATTCCATTGTCCTGCCACGGATTGTGCGACGCTGAAATGACAACGCCAGCGGCAAACCGGTGCGTATGAGCGAGGAAGGCGACGGCAGGCGTGGTAATGATACCAGCGCTTTCGACCGAGGCGCCACCGGCGGTGAGGCCCGCGGTGAGGGTCGCCGCGATCCAGTCGCTGGACTCTCGGGTATCCATCCCCAACAGCACGCGCGGTGAAGCTGTTCTGACAGCGAGGGTATGGGCGAGCGCAAGCCCGACTGCGTAGACGGTGGGCGCATCAAGCGGCGATTGGCCCGCGACGCCGCGAATGCCATCGGTTCCAAAGAGCTTCTTCATGAGCTGCTGGTCTCCGTTGCGTCTTGCTCGCTAGTCTGTGTCACTTCAGCTTCGAATGTGCCGTGCGCAAGGCGTGCGCGGATCGTCTGGCCCGCTGATGTTTCCTTGGCGGAACGTAAGAGCGTGCCGTCAGCGGTGTAGACAATTGCATAACCGCGAGACAGTACAGCAAGCGGCGAGAGGGCTTCGAGACGCGCTGATGCCCTGTCCAGGCGAGTCTGGCGTGTGTTCATGATCTCCATCGAAGTGCGGTGCAGGCGTTGATCGATGCCGTGCAGGCGCCGGTGGGTAGTGGCAACACGAGCGGCAATGCCCTGTCGCCGAAGGCGGTCGGCGAGAAGCGCAAGGCGCGCCGTGGGATTGCGCAGGCGGCGCTGCGCAGATCCACCGAGGCGGAGCCGCAACTCATCAAGGCGCTGGTCGCGTCGACTGACTGCGTCGCGCAGGCGAGTCAGCACGGACTCCGCCGAGAGCCTGGCGTATCGTTGGCGCGCGTGCATCAAGTGGAACCCTCCAGCACGCTGGACGCGGACCGCGAGGTCAGCAATGCGTTCTTCAATCCGGTGCTGCGCCCCGGTGACCAACTCAGCGGCAGCAGACGGCGTAGCGGCGCGCAAGTCAGCGACAAAGTCCGCAATGGTGAAGTCAGTCTCATGGCCGATGGCAGATACGACGGGAAGCTCGGAGTTCGCAATAACGCGAGCGAGCACCTCGTCGTTGAATCCGGCGAGGTCTTCCAATGACCCGCCCCCACGAGCAAGGACGATAACATCCGCGAGCGACGGGTTTGCGTTGAACCAGCGGATGGCGGCGGCGACTGAACCTGGACTGGATGCGCCTTGCATGGTCGCTGGATACACAAGCAGGTTGAGCCGCGCGTGCCGTCGTCGCACAATGGTGACAATGTCGCGAATCACCGCTCCGGTAGGCGAAGTGACGATGCCGATGCACTTCGGGAAGGACGGCAGCTGAACTTTGCGGTCCGCGTCGAAGAGTCCTTCAGCGAGCAGGCGTGCCTTGAGCTGTTCAAACGCAAGCTGAAGCGCCCCGGCTCCGCGAGGCTCCATCGTCTCGGCGATGAGTTGTAGCTGGCCCCGGCCCTCGTAGACGGAAATTCGTCCACGAACCAGCGCGGCGAGACCGTCGGCGGGCCGGAACCGTAACAGGATGGCCTGGCGGCGGAAGAGCACCACGGGCAACTGGGCCTCGCCATCTTTGAGCGTGAAGTAGATATGCCCAGAAGGTGCGAGACGGCAATTTGAGATCTCTCCTTCGACCCACAGGTCGTTGTATGTGGTTTCGACGTGTTGGCGGATGTCTGTAACCAGCGCGCGGACGCTCCACACACGGCGCTCGGTTGAAGTCCCAGAAGCTAGAGCCGGTTCGTAGCGAGACTTAGTGAAAGAGGAAGCCAATTCTTGACGAATCTCGGCAACTTCCGCTAACTGGCGGCCGAACGGTGGAGCGGCCTCAGTGATAGCGGAGAAGAGTCCCGTCTGGCTAAGCGAATCAATGTCGCAGGAAGGTGAAGTTGGCCGTTTTCCAGAGCGGGCAGCTTTCCTCGCCTTGCGCGCAGGCTGGCCAGGGTCGGCGGTTTGTCTTCGCTCTCGAGCATACCGCCATGAGTCTAGCATCGCGACGCAAGATTTCAGAGCTAGCGGCGGAGGCGGGCAAGGGCCCAGAGAAGCAGGGTCAACACAACGCTGACCAGGATCGAGGTTGCCAAAGGAAACGAGACCGACCATCGCGCGCCTCGCCAGTTGAAATCGCCGGGAAGGCGCCCAAGCGGCAGATGAAGGCGGTTGAGTCCAAGAACCACAACGCCAATCAGTACCAGAAGGAGACCAACAGAAATAAGGTTGCGGCCAAGGTCGGGCATGGTGCGAGCCCCTGTTAGGCAGTGGCCAGCAGGGCGGCCGCTTCGCGAAGAAGTTCTGAGGGCTGGCACGGTTTGGTCAAGATGCCCAGAGGACGGGAGAGCCTGCGCGCCTGATCTCGAACGTTCTTCAGGTTGGAGTAGAAACCGGTCAGCACAAGGATGCGGCACGCGGGCAGTTCATGCGTCATGTCCTCGACCAGGGAGAGGCCGTCGCGACCCGGCATAGTGACATCGCACAGAAGAAGATTGGGCGTAAATTCGCGGG
Source organism: uncultured Acidobacteriaceae bacterium (assembly GCA_963774835.1). Lineage (GTDB taxonomy): Bacteria > Acidobacteriota > Terriglobia > Terriglobales > Acidobacteriaceae > Edaphobacter. The sequence continues at coordinate 852,182 of CAVZGS010000003.1, read as the reverse complement.
AGCACTTGAGGGCTTCATCTGCGGAGTAAGCTGCCTTCGCCGCAAAACCATTTCTCTCGAAGATGAGAGTCAACGTATCGGCAACCAGACGATCATCATCGACTACCAGAACTCGTTGCATGCTCCCTCCCTCTCGAATTTGATTGGTTCTAAACGCGAATACCTGTCTTGCTAATTTAACTTAGGCCTCAAAAAATATCCTTGTCGATGAAAACTAAAAGCATTCGCATCCAAATTGACACCGTTGTTAAAGCAATGTTGCTAGCTCGACCTCTATCGTGGTCGTTGGTCATCGTTGCTGCGTGAGTTGTCGTTCCTGCTGCTTTAGACGCAGCCACCTCCAAGAAGTCAGCATAGGGCCTCTGGTAAGGTTGAGAAAGATCGCCCACGTCGAGTGGAGGAAGGACCTCACGTGCACATCGCCGCATTCATTGCCGGACTGTTCTGCTGTCTGGGCGTGGCCCTGGACGCGTTCCAGACCATCATTCTGCCGCGGCGTCCCACTGGCCGGCTTCAGATTACCCGCATTTTCTTTATTGCAACCTGGCCCATCTGGGTCGTGATCGCCGAGCGCGCCTCCAACAAGAAGGTACGGGACCAGATTTACAGCATCTACGGTCCGCTTTCATTGCTGCTGTTGCTCTTGATGTGGGCCCTCCTTCTCATCTTCGGCTTCGGGATGTTCTATTTCTCAATGCGTTCTCCGTTCGGGGACGTGATGATGGGGCATAACGCCGGTGCATGGGCGGCGTTCGGCACCGATCTGTATGTCAGTGGAACGACACTGTTTACTCTCGGTCTGGGTGATGTGGTGCCGCATAACCTGTTCGCCCGGGCGGTGATCATCTTCGAGTCCGGCGTCGGCCTTGGGTTCGTCGCGCTGGTGATCGGCTATCTGCCCGTGCTGTATCAGGCGTTTTCTCGACGCGAGGTCAGTGTGGCGCTTCTGGACTCGCGGGCCGGCTCGCCGCCAAACGCCGCAGAACTCTTTCGTCGACACGCCTTTGAGGGCGGACAAGAGGCCCTCACCGATCTGCTCGCGGAGTGGGAGCGATGGGCCGCAGAGCTCCTCGAATCCCACATCTCCTACCCCATTCTCTGCTTCTACCGGTCGCAGCACGACACCCAGAGCTGGCTCTCAGCCCTGGTGTCGATACTGGACGCCTGCTCGCTGCTGATCTCGGTCATCGAAGGCATTCCCTCACGGCAGGCACAACTCACCTTTGTGATGGCCCGGCACGCGCTTATCGACCTGGGCAGTGTCTTCCATGTTCAGGAGCGCGCGGCGTGGCAACATCAGGTCGGCGTAGACCGATTGCCCACCAAGGACTTCTATCATCTGTGCGAGGCCCTCGGCGACAACCACCTGCTGTTGTGTGGCGATCCCGCCGCGGCGAAGCGGCTGGACACCATCCGGGCGCTCTATGAACCCCATGCGCTCGCGCTCTCCGAATATCTCAGGATGCCGCTGCCGGTCTGGGTGGCGCCAGCCAAACAGAACGATCAATGGAGCGTCCTGACGAAGATGCGAACAGACGCGGAGTTGGCCCTCAAGGTGCGGAACGATCCCTCTGTCTCGTATCACGACGATTAGTCCCGCCACCGCTGCCACCCCCCCCGGGGGTACCCCCTGTTGCCACGCGTCAAACTGTTTATAATCAATTGTTTACAGTACAGCATTGCCTGCAAAATCGTCATAACAAATGAGTTACGTCCAAATTCGTACAAACAAAAGAGTTAGCCCCGGACGGTGGCCGGGGCTTGCTCGTTTTTTCGATCTATATCCAGTATAGCGGGTTGAGCGTAACTAAAATGCCAAGCGGATGTTGTTGAATTTAAAATGGTTAGGTCATTTCGGCGCTTGACAAGCGATTTTTGGGCAGAAAAACGCAAAAAAAAAATGAAGCAGAAAATTCGGGACGCCCAGGTTGATCACCGGGCGTCCCGAGATGTGTTGATTACAAGGATGTGAGAGCTACTGTCCCGCAGGGCCGGTGGGCGCCGGGTTCAACTTCTGCGCGGCGATCATCCCGGCAGGGCCCTTGGGGTCCTTGTCCTTGAGCTGAGCGTAGATCTTCTTCGCCAGCTCGGGTTTGCCCTGGGTCTCGTAGAGTTCCGCGAGCTGCAGTTGCGCCAGACCGCCGGGGACGGTGGATGTCGGTTTCGCGGTCAGTTCGTTGTAGAGGTCGATCGCCTGGGGATCGCGCCCGGTCTGACGATAGAGCTGGGCAAGCGACAGCTTCGCCAGTGCGGCGAGGTCGCCGTTCCAGCCGCCCGCCACCTGCTTCAATGTGCTCTCAGCAGAGGCGTTCTGCCCTTCTTCCATATAGGTGAGCCCACCGAAGTAGCGTGCCACCTTGCCGTCGGGGGTCATGCCGTACTTGTTGGCAACGCCGATGAAGAGATCGTTGGCCGCTTTGGCGCGATCGTTGACTGAAGCGTAGGTCTTTACGCCGGGAGGCACCTGTTGACCCGGCGCAGCAATCGGCGTCTGGTAGGCCTGCATCGCGGCCCCAAAGGCGACCGAGGCCTGCGCGGCCCGGCTGTTATAGATGAGCACGCCGCAGACCACCACCAGGATCGCGGCCAGTACAATGCTGCTTGAGATGATCACCGAACGTCGGTTTTCGCTGGCCCATTCGATGCCGTGGGTGGTGGTGTCGACGAACTGGTCGTGCTTGAGGGCTTTTTTGGTCTGCTGATCCACTGGTTTTCTGTTTCCTTTTTTTGCTCTCCGCGGTCTCGCCGCTCTGAAGAGGTCTTGTCGCGCGTAGTCGCAGCGCAGAACCTTAAGTCTATCAGTGCAGTCGACAAGTTCGCAGTCTTTTACGTCTCCGGACGTCAAAAAGAAGGTTTGATCGATAGATCTCCTGGAAATAAAGGGGATGCAACTACTGCGTCATTGCAGCCCTGGTCTTCGCCGGCTCCCCTATAACGTCGGGCCCAAGTTCCACTTGCGTCCGAACTAAAGTGTCCGCCACCATCCTGCCAAAGAGCGCCTGTCCCTTTTCGTTCAGATGGGTGCGGTCGACAACGCTCTTCTTATTTTCGGCCCGTTCGTCGGCATGCCCCGTGGCATCGAACTCGTCGGCCTGCTCCTGGGTCATTCCTTCGAGCAGCTTCACCGACATCGCATTAAGATCGATCACGGTTACATTTTCCTCCATGCCGACCCTCTTCGCCGCTGCAGAGTAGTCGTTCAGGTCCTGCACCAGCAAGCCATCCTTGTAGTTTCTTCTCGATAGCGACGTCACCACCACGGGGACCGCTCCTATCGCCTGTGTGTCCCGGATGTAGCGCCGGATGTTCGCCGCATACGTCGTCTCAGGGTCTGTCTCGCGCTCCGGCCCCTTGCCCTTCATGTCGTTGTGCCCGAACTGAATGAGGTAGTAGTCCCCGCGGTCGTCCAAGGCCTTCTTCCAGGCCCCTTCATCGATAAAGCTCTTCGAACTCCGCCCGTTCAGCGCCTCGTTCACACATGTCACATTGGGCGTCATCAGTGCGCAGAAACCTTTTCCCCAGCCGCCTTCTGCGTTCACTGTCGAATCTCCCACCAGCACGATCTTTACCGGACCGCCTTCGATGATCTTCATCGCTTTCACACCTTCGGGCGGCAAGGCCGCGGCCTCCGGCTTCACGTACTTCTTCAGTTCGGGAACGGCGTCGCCCATGTCCATCGCAACGATGCGTCCGAAGACATAGGATCCCTTCCAGTTCAAATGTGTCTTATCGAAGATCGTCTTTCCGTCATCGTCCTTCTTCGTGATCGCCAGCGTATTACCGGCCTTCTGGCCTATGCCGTCGAGATAAGCGATGCTGTCGTGCTGGAGGTCGATCACCGGCACCTTCATCTCGGTCGCGACCCTCTTCATCATCTCGGCGTGCGCCGTCAGGTCTGAGTGGATTTTCCCGTCCGCTTCGAAGTATCTGCGGGTCAGCGGCGTGACCAGGACCGGCTTGATCCCCGCTGCCTGCGCTTCTTCGACATAGCGGCGCAGGTTCGTCTCATACTCCGCGATCGTCGTCTCTCGCGGATTATGGTCCTTGCTCTCCATATCGTTATGTCCGAATTGAATGAGCATATAGTCGGGTATTGTCTGTAGGCTGCGCTCCCATAGGCCCTGCTCGCGAAAGGTCTTGGTGCTGGCGCCTCCCTTCGCCATGTTTACGCAGTCCACCTTTGCGGTAAGGTTCGCGCAGAAACCACGGCCATAGCCCGCGTTGTTGGTTTGCGTGGAGTCGCCAATCAGATCGATCCGCACCGTTGTCCCCGGGGCGCGCACCGCTGCGCTCGCTGCGTCGAACGCTCGTGGCGGATCACCCTGCGCCAGACCCGAAGTCCACCCAACAGCTCCATGACAAACAGCACAGTCACCCAGTTTTTCTTTGCCCATTGCGTCATCTTGAGGGCCATCGCGAAATATTACTGCAATTCGCCCCGAACAGGCCGAACCCTTCAAGGGTTGACAGCCCCTCTGCGGAGGCGAAGACTTGTAAAGGAAGGATTTCTGCATTTATGAAGACAGTAACCGCCGAGGCCGCCGTCGTCGCACCGCCTACCACGAATAAACATCTGGTCCGCTGGGTCGAAAAGATGGCTGATCTCACGCAGCCGGATCGCATTCATTGGATCGACGGCTCTCAGGCCGAGTATGACTTTCTCTGCGACCAGCTGATCAAGGCAGGCACCTTCACCAGGCTCAACGATAAGCTCTGGCCTGGTTGCTTCCTAGCCCGGTCTTCGCCCAACGACGTTGCCCGAGTGGAAGATCGCACGTTCATCTGTTCGCTTTCGAAGGACACCGCCGGGCCGACCAACAACTGGGAAGACCCGTTCGTTATGCGGAAGAAGCTGAAGCAACTCTTCCGCGGGAGCATGCGGGGGCGCACGATGTACGTGCTGCCCTACTCGATGGGGCCCATCGGCGGGCCTATGTCGCAGATCGGCGTTCAGCTGACCGATTCGGCGTATGCCGTTGTCAATATGCGCATCATGGCGCGTATTGGTGCGGCGGTCTTTGCGGAGATCGACAAGGACGAGAAGCGCGTCGTTCCTTGTATGCATACGGTAGGCGCACCGCTTGCGCCGGGCGAGCAGGACGTTCCGTGGCCGTGTAACGACGAGAAGTACATCGTCCATTTTCCTGAGACCCGCGAGATCTGGAGCTACGGCAGCGGCTACGGCGGCAACGCGCTGCTCGGAAAGAAGTGCTTTGCGCTGCGCATCGCATCCAACATCGCCCGGGACGAGGGATGGATGGCGGAGCATATGCTCATCGTCGGCGTCGAGTCTCCTGCCGACAAGAACGGTAAGACCGAGAAGACTTATGTCGCCGCGGCCTTTCCCAGCGCCTGCGGCAAGACTAACTTCGCCATGATGATCCCGCCCGCTGGCTTCGAGGGCTGGAAGGTCTGGACGGTCGGCGACGATATTGCGTGGATCAAGCCCGACGCGAACGGCCAGCTTCGCGCCATCAACCCGGAGGCCGGTTTCTTTGGTGTCGCCCCCGGCACCAGCGCCAAGACTAATCCCAATGCCATGGCGACTCTGGCGAAGAACACGATCTTTACGAACGTGGCACTCACTCCTGAGGGCGGCGTCTGGTGGGAGGGTATGACCGACACTCCGCCCGCGCAACTGATCGACTGGCGCGGCAATAAGTGGACCCCAGCCATTGCTAAAGAGACAGGGGCAACGGCCGCGCATCCCAACGGTCGCTTTACGGCCCCGGCAGGCCAGTGTCCCACGATCGACCCGGACTGGGAGGACCCTAACGGCGTGCCGATTTCTGCGTTCATCTTTGGAGGACGGCGGCCAACGACTATGCCGCTGGTTTACCAGGCCTTCAACTGGTCGGCGGGCGTGTACGTTGGAGCGACGATGGGCTCGGAGACCACAGCGGCCACAACGGGGACCATCGGCAAGGTGCGGCGCGACCCCATGGCCATGCTTCCTTTCTGCGGGTACCACATGGGCGACTACTTCCGGCATTGGCTCAAGATGCAGCGTAACCTTTCGGCTACGCCTCGTGTGTTTCACGTCAACTGGTTCCGCAAAGGGCCCGACGGCAAGTTCCTCTGGCCCGGTTATAGCGAAAACATGCGCGTTCTCAAGTGGGTCGTGGACCGCGTGCGTGGCCGCGCTCTGGGCAAGGAGACACCCATCGGCTGGACACCGCACTTTGATGACATCAACTGGAAGGGTCTGGAGTTCTCACGCGCCACTTTTGACGAGCTGCAGACCGTCGACCGCGCACAATGGAGGCAGGAGGTCATGGGCCATGAAGAGCTCTTCATCCTGCTCCACGACCATCTGCCACCCGAGATGATCTACGAGAGGGAACTGCTTATTTGCAGACTTTAATTTCCGTGTGAGCAGATTTTTTTCTGCGTGGGATTTCTCTCGTTTTTCAAGGGGTTTTGGAGAAATTGGGTGCGCAAATCGTGGTATTTTGCATGGTAAATGCGTGCAAAATCGTGGTGGAATCGTGGTGAAAAACGCACGTAATCGGACCACTAAAGATTTTCCACCTTTTTCAAAATTTATTTTTGGTCTGACCTGTAGGGCACACGATTCGGCGGAAGCCCTCCTCTCCGCCAGGGCAAGACTTCTCATTTAGGCGACACGTTAGCACTCCGATCAGCGCCCCCTGCAATGACCAGAGAGCAAGATTGATCTTGTGCTGCAGAGGGGCACAGGAGAACGCGCAAATCTGCCAGGGAGCAAGGCACCCGAAGAGTGGGCCGCCGGAAAGTCACCTTATTTATTGATTTTGCAGGGATTTTGATCACCTCGGGCGATCCACAAATGCCCCTTGACGCCAATTCGCTTTGCCGTTACCTTTAATGAGTGGCAAGACTCCCTTCGGGTTGAGTCAGTCATAACGAAGTCCACCCACTTCGTTGCTTTACCGGAATACCCACGCAACAGCCCCCACCGCGCTGCGTGGGTTTCCTCTTTAAATGGCCATTTCCTAGCCCTGGAGACCGAGGACCTTGCGGGCCGTCTCTGCGCCGTATGCGGGAAGGTCATCTCCGCCGAGCAGGCCGACCTGCTTCAGTACCGAGGCCTGGTCCCAGTAGATGTTTTCGTGCGCGAGCTTGGCGTCGCGGAAGCTGACGATGGCCACGAGGGGCGACCTCGACGTAACGGCCTGTCGGCTTTACGCCCGGCAGGAGCCATGGCATCTCGATCGTGTGGGTGAAGGAAATAACCATCTCGTCAACGAGTTGATTCTCGCCGACGGTGCGTGAGACATCCGTCATCTTGAAGTCGGGCGGCATGCACGGGATGAAGTCCGTGCCGTAAAACGCTCGCAGGGCGGTTTTGCCTTTGCCGCCCGTCATCACCGGGACGTGGTTGACGTAGGCGTCTTCGACCATCGTTGCGAGCGTTGCTTCCACGTCGGGAGTCGCAAACTCATACTTCGTGTGCTGATCCCATAGCGCTTCCAGATCATATTTTTCCATGCGGTAATTTTATCGTGGCCAGCGGAGATGGATACCAATCAGGCGATGACAAAGGGAGGACGTGTTCTTTTCAGATGATCAAAATGGTCTGGCGGCCGATCGGTACGATTCGCCGCATCCTACAGTGTTGCGTGACACCGTAGACTAGAGCGAGAGATGCCACTGGAAACTCCCAACTCTGCCCCACTGGTTGCCGTTGCCTCTCCCAAGCCCAGCGGGTTCGGCCCGCTCAAGATCGCGCTCTTTCGCGACCGCTGGATCGCCAGCACCGTCTCTTCGGTCGGCACGTGGATGCAGGACACTGCCGGCACGTGGCTGATGACTTCGCTCACAGCATCGCCGCTGCTGATCGCGTTGATGCAGACCGCGGCGAGCCTGCCTGTGCTATTGCTTGGGCTTCTGGCAGGGGCGACGGCGGACATCTTCGATCGCCGGAAGCTGCTGATCTTCTGGCAGGCGTGGATGCTTGCCTCGGTCGGCGTTCTCGCGGTGCTGACTTTCATTGGCTACGTCTCTCCGTGGGCGCTGCTGGCCTTTACCTTCCTGCTCAATATTGGCTCGGCGATGAACAACCCTGCGTGGCAGGCGATTGTGCCAGAGTTCTGCCCCTCGCGAGTTGATACCGGACACGGTCTCGCTGAATGCCGCCAGCAACAACCTAGCCCGCGCTGTCGGGCCTGCACTGGGCGGACTGATGGTCGCCGGGTTCCAGCGCGTCCACACGGGCGCCGGGTCTGTCTTCGCGCTCAACGCGCTCTCCTTCGCGGGCGTCATCTGGGTACTGGTCAACTGGAAGCGCGTCCCTTTGTTCAAGTCGGCGCTGCCCTCCGAGCGAATCGCAGGCTCTATCCGCTCGGGTCTCCGGTACGTCCGTCACGCGCCAGACCTGCAGGCCTCCCTCGTCCGTGCCTTCGTGTTTACATTTTTCATTTCGGCCATCTGGTCGCTGCTTGCCGTTGTGGCGCGGCGCGACCTAAAGCAAGGCCCTCTGGGCTACGGCATACTGAATGGCTCTCTCGGTCTCGGAGCGGTGGTGGCTGCGACCTCGCTCCACCGCATACGCGGGCGCTTCTCCGCGGACCAGATCCTCGCCGCGTCGTCTTTGTACAACGTCGTCGTGCTGCTGGTGCTCGCGTTCGTGCGGAGCCCGTCGATCATCATCGCGGCGCTCGTCCTCTCTGGCGCCGCGTGGACGAGCACCATGTCTACGATCAACGTGTCGGTGCAGCTCGCAGTGCCCGCGTGGGTGCAGGCCCGTGCGCTAGGGACTTACATGATGGTCTTCCAGGGAGGGATGGCCCTCGGTTCCATTCTCTGGGGTTTTATTGCCGAACACACCACCACCCCGGTCGCACTGACGAGCGCTGCGTTCGGCCTGCTCGTCACCTTCCCCTTCGCCTACCGCTTCCATATCCTGCAAGGCCCTGTTCCGGACCACACGCCCTTCCAGCCCAGGCGGCCGGCTCCCCAGTTGACACCCGACACTGAACCCACTGACGGGCCCGTGCGCATCTCTATCCACTACCGCGTCCCGGCGGAGAACTATGCCGAGTTCACTCAAGCGATCCACAAGCTCCGGGGCGTTCGGCTCCGCGACGGGGCGATACGTTGGGGGATCTATCGTGACGCCATCGACCCTGAACATCTGAACGAGACGTTCATCATGGAGTCGTGGCTCGACTATCTTCGCTCCCGCGAGCGCATCACGGCCGCCGACGAGCTTATCCGCGCCCAGGTGCCGCGGACTCCACCAGCACGACGACCCACCCAGAACTACTTACCAGATCTACGCAAAAGAGATCGCCAACCCGGTCCCTCCGCCCGAGTCGGAGGGCTCTTCGAAGTAGCGTTCGTCGACATTAACAGAAGAAGCGCGCAGAACCGGAAGTGCCCTGCGCGCTTCGTATTGCAGCACGCCCCGGCCCCGTCGTTTCTCGCTCCCGACGAGTGGGCGCGAGGCCGGAGTGAGGCGATGTTTCGTTATGCAGATCTCCGACGGAGCAACGCTGCGGCGGAGCCGAAGAGACCGGTTCCGAGGAGCAAGAGCGAGCTCGGCTCGGGGGTAGGAGCGGTAACAACCGACTGGAGGCTACCGGAGAAGTCGAGGCCTTCAGCAACGAGACCAGTCTGCTCGACGATGAACGTGATCGTATTAGTTCCGTTGAGGAGGTTGACATTCAACGGGTTGATGGTGTCGATCCCGAGGCAGTCGGGTTCGGCGTCACCGCAGTGCCCGTCGCCCCCGACGGCGCCAGCCGGTACGATGTCATCGCCAGCCAGATCGCCGTTCAGGAAGACCGCGACGGTGTCGTCGGCCAGGATGCTGAACGATCCGGTGTAGGCCCCGCCATTGGCAGTAAAGGTGGTGGTGTAGGCGTAGTAGCCATCAGGTGCGACAAAGCCACCGCCGGGTTCCGAGTTGGGATTCTCCGAAACCCACGACGAACTCCCGATAGGGCCAGCCCAAATACCGCCGCCGGTAGTTAGATTATAAGTTGCGCCCGTGCCGCCCGTGGCGATGTCGCCGGCGGTCGGAACCAAATCATTATCGGCTGATGTCACAACCGAGCCAGCATAGTTAAGAGCAGTGTTGCAGTTGGCGCCAGAGCATACACTGGGAACTGCAGCGGTCGACCCGTAACTTAGTAGCGTGACTGTATCGGCAGAAGCGTAAGTAGTCGCTGCTACCAGCAACCCTGCCATTGCGGAAAACTTACACAATTTATTCATTGTTTCCTCCTGAAATCATCCGCATATAGCGGCGCTGTCAAAAATTGAAAGGTTCGCGATTCTCGCATGGACTCGATAACGCTTCCCAAATCTGTGGCTTTCTGTCTTGCCGGAGTGCCAGAAAAATTCGCCACAGCCCCTCTGATATCGCACACGGCACTAGAGGTTGCATCTAGAGGGCCAAACTCAATTCCTTTGATATCAGCCGCCCACAAACTCGAAAGGGACACCGTACGCAGAACATTGCAGACAATAACGGTAAATTAGTCCAAAATCCTGCGTTCAGAACCTGGAACCGAGGAGAATTCACAAGGACCTGAGAACAACCTGCACTGTAGGCATTCGGCGTGCCAATGCTGCTTTTCGGGGGATTTTTTCGGGATTGTTGTTTTTTGAAGCGCTTAGATGGCGAAGCGAATGGTGAATGTGACATCTGGCGATAAATGCAAGAGTTTGCGATGCAAAACGACGACGTTGCGATACGTTTGGGAAGCGCTTTGCCCATTGGGAAGCAATTTGCCCATATTGCCCTTTGGATTTCCTACAAATGGATCCAAGCCCGGGAGCAGGGGTGTTTGGGACGCGTATCTGGTCGGGTAGTCTTAGCCGAGGGCGAGGTTGATGAGGCTGCCCTTTCCTCGATCTCGTGGGCCTTGGCGGAGCCGGTGGCGGGGCTAGCGGTGGCGCTTCGCTTTACGCTGAGCACGGTGCGGTCACCGGCCAGACGGCGCAGGAGGGGCATCACGTAGAACAAGGCGCCCATGTTGGCAGGCTCCTCCTGCACCCAGACGATCTCCTGGGCGTTGGGGTGCTGGTCGAGGGCCGCTTGCAGTTCAACTTCGGGCCATGGGTAGAGCTGCTCGACGAAAAGGATACCGACGGACATGTCTTTGCGCTTTGCACGCTCGACGCGGAGGTTGTGGCCGATCTTTCCGGTGCAGACGAGGAGGCGGCGAGGGTCTTTGACGTCGTTGTCGGGCAGGACGTTTTCGAAGGCGGGCTTGCCGAGCTCGGCGACGGTGGAGAGCGCGTCGGGATGGCGGAGCATGCTCTTGGGAGTGAAGACGACGAGGGGCTTGCGCCATGAGCGGAGGGCCTGACGGCGGAGAAGGTGGAAGTACTGCGAGGCGTTGGACGGCTGCGCGATGACCATGTTGTCGCTGGCGGCGAGTTGGAGGAAGCGCTCCATGCGGGCGGAGGAGTGCTCGGTGCCCTGACCGTCGTAGCCATGGGGAAGGAGCATGACGACGCCGGAGAGGAGACCCCACTTGGCTTCGCCGGCGGCGATGAACTGGTCGATGATGGTCTGGGCGCCGTTGACGAAGTCGCCGAACTGGGCCTCCCAGAGGACTAGAGCTTCGGGGTAGTCGCGCGCGTAGCCGTATTCGAAGCCGAGGGCGGCGGCTTCAGAGAGCAGCGAGTTGTGGACTTCGAAGCGGGCCTGGGTTTCGGTCATGTGCTCGAGCGGAGCGTAACGGACCTCGGTCTGGGTATCGACAAGGACCGAGTGGCGCTGGTTGAAGGTGCCCGCGTTGCGAGTCCTGTCCGGCGAGCCGAACTTGAGTGCCGTCGGTGAGGAGCGAGGCGTAGGCGAGGAGTTCGGCGGCGCCGTAGTCGAAGAGACGTTTGCCTTCGGCCATCTCGACGCGTTGCTCGTAGAGCTTCTGGACCTTGGGATGAATGTGGAAGCCTGGGGGATAACTGTTGGAGAGACGGGAGAGCTCGAGGACGCGTTCGGCGGGAATGCCGGTCGTGAGTTTTGCGTCGGCTTCGGTAAGTTCACCGCCGTGGTAGGGCTTCCAGTAGTCCGGGAGCCTCGAAAGTTTGGGACGGCGGGCTTTGGTGGCAGCTGTCTGATCGGTGAGGAAGTTTTCCTGGATCGTTTTGCTCTCTGCCGCCGGATCGACGCCGGTGGATTTGGCATAGAGCTGGTAAAGAAAGGGACGGCCTTTGATGGCGGCGTAGCGACGCGGCTGGGTGACGGTAGGGTCGTCGGCTTCGTTGTGGCCATAGCGACGGTAGCCGATGAGGTCGACGACGACATCGGAGTGGAAGCGCTGGCGATACTCGGCGGCGATGGCGGCGATACGCATGGCGGTATCGGGATCTTCGGCGTTGACGTGGAAGATGGGGATGGGGAGACGCTTGGCGAGATCGGTGGCGAAGCGAGTCGAGTTGGACTCTTCGGGGTTGGCGGTGAAACCGAGGAGGTTATTGGTGATGATGTGCATGGTGCCGCCGATGTTGTAACCGGCGAGGGAGGCCATGTTGAGCGATTCGGCCGTGATGCCCTGGCCGGCGAAGGCTGCGTCGCCGTGAAGGATGATGGGAAGGACTTGCTGCTTGCCTTCTTCGCCCATGCGAATTTGCCAGGCGCGGGCCCGTCCCATGACGACAGGGTTTACGGCTTCGAGATGGCTCGGGTTGGAGGCGAGGTGGAGCGCGATGGTCTTGCCGGTGGGCGAGGTGTACTCGCCGGTGGCTCCCATGTGGTATTTGACGTCGCCGCCGCCGAGGACGCTGCGCGGGTCGACGTCTTCAAACTTGGCGAATATCTCGGCGGGAGAGCGTCCGATGGTGTTGGTCATGACGTTGAGGCGTCCGCGATGCGCCATGGCGATGATGGAACGCGTGACGCCAGCCGAGGAGGCCGTTGCGAAGACCTGATCGAGAAACGGGATGAGGACGGTGAGGCCTTCGAGGGAGAAGCGCTTGGTGCCGAGGTATCGCTGCTGGATGACTTGTTCGAAGAGGTCGGCGCGGATGAGCTGGGTGAGGACATGTTGCTGGTCGGGCTTGGGTGCTGGGCGTTCGATTTGATCCTGGAGCCACTGGCGCTGCTCGAGCGAGGGGATGTGCATGAACTCGATGGCGAAGTTGCCGCAGTAGTAGGAGCGAGCTTCGGCGGCGATGTCGCCTTCGGGGACCTGGGTGACGGGGAAGGGTTCGGGTGGGAGGAACTGGCCTAGCGGATCGAGGGACGCCTGGAGGTATCCCCAGCGGCGAAAGATGTCGAAGATTGCTTCGCGTTCCTGCTGCACTACCGCGGGCGCAGGTGCGGTGAGTGTCTCTGCCTTGCTGGCCATTGCTTCCTCGCTTCAGGTCTTGATGTGGGCGCGAAAAAATCGATTTTTCGCGACTACTTCTATGCTAGACCTTTCTGCTGGAAGGCGCATCTGGTGGGGACCGGGCTAGTTTGAAAATCGCTGAGGTCATCAGGAATTCAGCGAGTTGAATTCCTTCGTCGCTAATTGCAGTTTCATCGACTACCGACGTGGCAAATGTTCGTCTGCATCCAGTGACAGTTGCGGTAGTCAGGGTCTCGTCTGTCACGCAACAATGCTCGCACGTCTTCTTGCTGACATCCAAGACGAATGGATACTCCAAGGGCTGAAGCCCGATTCGTGGCCAGTCGAGAGAGACCCAAGGCTGAAGCCTTGGGGTACCTAGAAAGCAAGACAACGACAAGATCAAAAGCAACGGCAAGAGCAAAGACAATACGGGGATCCTTCGCTACGCTCAGGATGACGACGAAGAAGAAGCAACGACAACGGCAAAAGCAAGAACCACTGCAGGGGCAAAAGCAAGAACAACTGCAAATGCAAAAGCAGGTCCTCCCGCTTTGCGGAAAAATGACAAACTAAGAAGAAGAATCCCCACAGAGTGGTAAAAAAATGAAGATAAAGATACGGATTAAAGGGTTGCGCCCTGGAGCCAGGGTCGGAATTCTTCTTCGCCGAAGCCGAGGAACCTCGCTGCGGGTGAGTTTGCCGGAGGCCATGGCGAGGAGCTCGTCGAAGATTCTTTGGCCGGCCTGCTCGACGGTCTCTTCACCGTCGATGATGGTGCCGCAGTTGATGTCCATGTCGTCGGACATGCGGTTGTAGATGGCTGTGTTGGAGGCAATCTTGAGGGACGGGGTGGGCTTGCATCCGAAGACTGAGCCGCGGCCTGTGGTGAAGCAGATTACGTTGGCTCCGCTGGCTACCTGACCGGTGGCAGAGACGGGGTCGAAGCCGGGTGAGTCCATGAAGACAAGGCCAGGGGTGTGGATGGGTTCGGCGTAGCGGTAGACCTCGTTGAGGTTAGTGGTGCCCCCTTTGGAGATTGCCCCGAGGGATTTTTCGAGGATGGTGGTGAGGCCGCCGGTTTTGTTGCCGGGCTGGGGGTTGTTGTCGATGGAGCCTCGATGGCGCGCGGTGTACTCCTCCCACCAGTGGATGCGTTCGATGAGACGTTCGGCGACCTCGGGGGTGGAGGAGCGGCGGGTAAGGAGGTGTTCGGCGCCATAGATCTCGGGGGTCTCGGAGAGGATAGCCGTGCCGCCGTTGCGGACGAGGATGTCGACGGCGGCGCCAAGGGCCGGGTTGGCGCTGATGCCGGAGTAAGCGTCGGAGCCGCCGCATTGCAGGCCGAGGACGAGATTGGAGGCCGAAACCGTGGTGCGGGTTACGTTATTGGCCTGCTCGAGCATCTCGTAGACAGTTGCGATGCCTTTTTGGATGGAAGGGGCAGTGCCGCCTTCTTCTTGAATTGTGCTGGTGCGCAGGGTGCTGGCGGGGCCGGTGAGGGTCACGAGGGGTTCGATCTGGTTGGTCTCGCAGCCGAGGCCCAGAAGAAGCACGCCGGCAAAGTTGGGGTGGGTGGCGTAACCGACGAAGACGCGGCGGAGAAGGTCGGCGGGTTCGCCGTGTTCGGCCATGCCGCAGCCGGTGCCGTGGGTGATGGTTACGACGCCATCGACATTGGGGTATGCGCTGAGAACCTCGGGGGTGAAGTGGGCCGCGATGCGCCGGGCGACAGTGGCGGAACAGTTTACCGTGGTGAGGATGCCGACATAGTTGCGGGTGGCGACATGGCCGTTGGCGCGAACGATGCCCTGGAAGATTGCGGGGTGGTCGACGGGTTCGGTCGGACGGGCTTCGGAGCCTATGGAGTAGTCGCGCTCGAAGTCTCCGGTGACGAGGTTGTGAGTGTGGACGAGCTCGCCGACAGCTATGGGCTGGGTGGCGAAGCCGATGATCTGGTTGAATTTACGGACGGGCTGTCCGGGGGCAATGGCTCGTATGGCTAGTTTGTGGCCAGCAGAGATGTCGGAGAGCGCAGTCAGGTGCAAGCCGTTGAGTGATTGACCCGCGGCAACTGGCTTGAGGGCGACCACAACGTCGTCCGAGCTTCCGAGCATGAGAGTTTGGGTGCTCAAAACTGTCCTATTATCTCCGGCGCGTGGTTGCGCAAGCTGCTCCGGTGCGCTTAGTGGTACGACCACACTCTACTCCAACTGCATACGAAAAGGATAGTGGGTGATGGCCCCGTGCCGGATTGCGCGCAAAGTCTTCTATCTTATGGAGATATACCTGGAGCGCAAATGCAAAGTATTGGGTACAAAGGACTTGCTTTCAAAGTGTTCCATTCAGGGGATTTACCTCGTATTCGGTGTCCGTGGCGGGTTGGGGCGGAGGTTTTTTGAGCGGGTGGTCTGTCAAGTTTTTTTATTTTCCGGAGGCGTGGTTCGCAGTACATGAAATATCAGATGTCTGGTTGTGGCGAGATCCACAACTATAGTTGAGGGTATGTTGTGTGACGTTCTCAGGTCTCTGGTTGTCGTGGTTGCGTTGGTCTGCATGGGTCTGTCTGGGGGAGGCGGGAGAGCGTGGGCGCAGACACCTTCGACGCCCACTGTGGCTGTGCCGGAGGCCCCGGCGGAGACGAAGCCCGATGAGGTGGAGCGGCCGCTGCCGGACATTCCTGAACTGATGCGTTCGGTGGAGGTGAATCAGAGGACGTCGGAGGCGGTCGAAAAGGACTATTTGTACCGGTCGGTGCAGACGCAGGAAGAGACAGATGGGCATGGCGGCGTGAAGAAGACCGAGACCAGGGAGTATGACATCTTCTGGGTGAACGGTGTTCCTGTGCATCGGATGACGAGGAAGAACGGCAAGGATTTGAGCGCGGAGGAGCAGAAGAAGGAGAACGAACAGATCGATAAGGAAGTGGCCAAGGCCAAGGAGAGGCGCGCAAAGGCCGACGAGAAGGGCGCAGAGACGGACCCGCAGGGACATGACCTGGTCACTGTCTCGCGGTTGTTAGAGTTGGGGAGTTTTACGAATGCGCGGCGCGTGCAGTTGAACGGCCGGGACACGATCGCAGTGGATTTTGCGGGTGATCCAAAGGCGAAGACGAAGACCCGATTCGAAGACGTCATTCGCGATCTGGCGGGGACGGCGTGGGTCGATGAGCAGGACCGGATGCTGGTGAAAGCCCAGGGACACTTCCTGAATAATTTCAAGGTGGGCGGTGGAATGGTGGTGAATATTCAGAAAGGGACGAACTTTTCGATGGAGCAGCGGAAGGTGAATGACGAGGTGTGGCTGCCGGCGATGGTGGAAGGACAAGGATCGGCACGCGCGCTTTTGTTTTTTAGTTTTAATGGGAGGTTCCGAGCGGTGGAGTCGGACTATCGGAAGTTCAAAGCGACTTCGACGATATTGCCAGGGATGAGTACGGTGGAACCTGAGCCGGAGCCGAAGTGAATTTGCATTGGGTTGAATTGATGATGTTCGGGTGGTGGGAGGAAAACAAACAAAAGCAAACAGCAGATTTCTCCACTGCGGCGGCAAGTGCGCCGCCTTCGGTCGAAATGACGGGATTTGAGTGTGTGGGAGGAAAACAAGCAACTGCAAAAGCAGATTTCTCCGCTGCGGCGGCAAGTGCGCCGCCTTCGGTCGAAATGACGGGGTTTGGGGTTGTGGGAAGTCAAAACAGGGAAATAATGGAAAGGGTACAGGGAGACTAGTTGGGGGATGAGTAGAGATTTGCAGAGAAGATGTTCTATGTCTATCTCGTCGTGAACTCGTAGCCGAGTGCTGTATGTGGGGTTCACCGGCAATCTGCCAAGGCGAATTATGCAGCATCGTGACGGCTGGTTTGAGGGATTTACAAAAAGTTATCTGTGCCATCGACTGGTTTGGTTTGAGCGGTTTTCGACAGCTTCAGCTGGAATCGCTCGGGAGAAACAGATCAAACGATGGCGACGGGAGAAAAAGATTGCGTTGATTGAAAGGGAGAACCCGACGTGGGAGGACCTGTCGTCGCAGTGGGCGCGGCCGGTGGAGCTCTATCGGTGGCCGGAGGGTTAGGTTGTGTTGCAACGTGTGCAAACAGCAGATTTCTCCACTGCGGCGGCAAGTGCGCCGCCTTCGGTCGAAATGACGAGGTTTGGGGTTGTGGGAGGAAAACAAACAAAAGCAGATTTCTCCACTGCGGCGGCAACTGCGCCGCCTTCGGTCGAAATGACGAAGGTTTGGGGTTGTGGGAAGAAAGTCGAGGGGCGAAGCGATACCAGCTGAGACCGCGAAGTCGGGTTAAACGCGCAAAGGACAGCCTGAGCCGTCCCTTGCGCAAAACCTGGTTGTCGCTGTCCTCGAAGTGCTAAAAGATTAGAGAGGCTGGACGTCAGACGCCTGCCAACCCTTGGGTCCCTTTACCACGTTGAACTGAACAGCCTGGCCCTCTTGAAGGCTCTTGAAACCGTTCGAATTGATCGCCGAGTAGTGAACAAACACGTCCTCGCCGTTCTGACGGCTAATAAAGCCAAACCCCTTGGCATCGTTAAACCACTTCACTGTTCCCTGTTCCATGTCCGTTATTTCCTTATTGCTATTGAATTTGCCGCTAGATCCAAATCGGGGTTCGTACAGTACGAGCTTTGCAGAAATCCAATCTGTTTCAAACGATGAGAGAAGGTTAGCACAGTTGGCAAGTTTTTTTTACTTAATTGCCTAAATAGTTAGGATTGCACTATTTATGGTGCAAAAAATGTGCAGAATCAAGTCAAAATGAGGATTTTTTGCCTTCGTCGATTCGACAAACGTATATCAACGATGTTAGATATCACGAGACTTCACGTGGCAGGTGGGAACGGACGATCTGTTCGGCGCGGGCGAGAACCTCGTCCAGCGTCATGGCGGTGGAGTCGAGAATGACGGCATCGGCCGCGGGCTGAAGGGGTGACTCGGCACGGTGGCGATCGCGGTAGTCGCGCTCCTTCAGTTCGCGGATGACAGCTTCTTCGGCCAGGCGCTGCTGCTCGGCAGTGAGGAGGTCGGGTACCTGACGGCCCGAGTTTTTTCCGTCACTTGAGTTGGCGATTGCGACTGATTCGGGAGTGGCCTGGCGGAAGCGGCGATTGCCGCGGACCTCAGGTGCGGCGTCCAGGAAGATCTTGACCTCAGCGTCGGGGAAGACGGCGGTGCCGATGTCGCGACCTTCCATGACGACGCCGCCGGCTTCGCCCAGAGCGCGCTGCTGTCTGGACCATCCAGGCCCGGAGATGCGGGTGGATGGAGATTTGCGAGGCGGCGGAGGTGACGTCGGCCTCGCGGATGCGGCGGGAGACGTCGATGGTGTCGAGCAGGACGCGGTTGCCTTCGGCCTGGGGCTCGAGTGTGATGCGAGTGCGACTGGCGAGATCCACGAGGGGCGCCTCTTCGTCGAAGGCGAAGTCGTTTTCGATCGCCTTGAGGGCGAGGGCACGGTACATGGCGCCGGTTTCGAGGTTGAGGAAGCCGAAGCGGCGGGCGAGGTGGGCGGCGAGAGTGCTCTTGCCGGCGCCAGCGGGCCCGTCGATGGCGATGACGGGGCGCTGACGCTTTTCCGTTGGCCCTGTGGCGTCATGCTGCTTTGCGGGTGCTGGGCTTTCGTGCGACTGCCTCATTCGGCCTATTCGCCTTCCTTAGCTTTGAACTTGCGCGTGGGCGTGCGTTTGCCGAAGGGCTTCTTGTTGCCCTTGAACTTGTCGAAGGTGCTTGCGGGTTTGCCGGTGCTGCTTGTAGCAGATTTGCTGTAGGGTTTCTTGCCGGCAAAGCTGCCGGATTTTTTAGGGAAGCTGCTGCTTGAGGATTTTCCTGCGTAGCCTTCGCTGGATTTGCTGTAGGGCTTCTTTGCGCCGAAGCTGCTGCCGGTTTTGCTGTATGGCTTCTTCTCGCCGAAGCTGCTGCTGGGTTTGCTGTCGAAGTCGCCTTTGGCGCGAGAGGGGCGTGGGCTTCGCGGAGCGTCGAATTTGCGGAAGGGCGGGCCGTCGGGGCGGCCGGCGCGTCCTTCGCTGCGGCTGGCGCTGTCGCGGGAGAAGGTCTTGCGCGGAGCTCCGCTGGTGCGATCGCTATCTGCGAAGTTGCGTTGGGGGCGAGCGGAGAAGCTGCCGGGTCTTCGGGATCCGCCGAAGGAGGGTTTCGCTGGCCGATCGCCGAAGGTCCGACGGGGTGGGCGGCTGTCGCCGGAATCGCGCTCGGGGCGTGGTGCGAACTCGCGGCGGGGAGGGCGGGTGTCGCCATAGTCGCGGCGGGGCGGGCGGGTGTCGTTGCTGTCACGGCCGAAGCTGGGTTTGCCGGTGAAGCCTTCACGTTTGCGGCCGAAGGTGCCGGGCTTGGAGAAGGTCTTGCGTGGGCGATCGGTTGCGTCGCCGGTGGCTGCGTCGTAGGGGCGCGGGGTGTACTCGCGACGGGGCGGACGGCTGTCGCTGGGGCCTTCGTTGCGGCCGAAGGTTGGGCGATCGCTCTTGAAGGCTGGGCGGTCGCCGCTGAAGCGCGGCTTGCTGCCGAAGCTGGGTTTGCCGCCAAAGGATGGCTTGCTGCCGAAAGTGGGCCTGGAGCCGAAGGACGGGCGCTTGCCTGTCCGGTCGGATGTGGGTTTGCGGTCGTAGGTGCGGGGAGCGTTAGGGTAAGAGGTCGCTGTGCTGTCGTCCGCTACGTTGGATGGAGATTGTGCGGCGGCGAGACGGTCGGCTTTCTCTTCTTCCCAGGGTTTGGTGAAGCTGGGGCGGTCGGGACGGTTGGATTCGCGGGTGAAGGGGCGGCGTTCGCGGGGGGTGGGGCGATCTTCGGATATTGCGACCTGGTTTGGTTACAAATCCAGTGCCGACCTTGCGGGGCTTGGGGATGAATTTTGTGATGCGCGCGGGAGCTTCGGCCGTCTCGACGGTGTCGCTTTCGCTCGTGACGACCAAGGAGTCGATGTCGTCGGGCGCGGGAGTGGCGACAGCGAGGAAGGCGGGGAGTTCGCCGGTGACGTGGAGGACCGTGCGGCCTTCGACGGCTACGGTCTCGAGTTGGCGAGCAGAGAGGAGCGCGTGGATTACGTCGCGGATGCGCGAGCGCGCGGCGATGGGCGAGAGGAAGGTTTCGATCTCTTCTTCGGACGCTACGATGGCCTGGCCGAGGTAGAGCGAGATGAGGGCAGAGAGAGCGGTGGGTTGGCCGGCGTTGGCTCCCGCTTTGATCTGCTTGGTGAAGCGGGTGGTGGTGAGCTCCCAGAGGGTTGGCGCGCCGTCGGGTTGCGGGACGGGCAGGACGCGGAGGTGCTGCCAAAGTTCGGTGAGGGCGCGAAGGACGGCGGTCTCGGTGACCTCTTTGCCTAGTTGCGTGGCGAGGTCGTAGGCGGAGAGGCCGATTGGTTGTTCGGCGAGGAGAGTGTAGGCGTTGAGTGCTAACGGGGAGACCTTAGTGGCGCCGCTGGTGGTGGGCGGCTGCTTCCAGGCTTTGTCGCCGCGGAGGGTGAAGATGTAGGGGAAGGCGAGGGGGGAGACGATGAAGTCGGGGGTCTCGGTGCCGATGCCGGTGGGGTTGCCGAGGAGATTGAGAGGAATGGCTCCGCCGTCGAGGATGAGACGCGAGAGAAGGCTGCGGGACTGCTCGGTGTCGGCGAGGGTGGGGGCGGCGTTGGCAGTGCCGAGGGTGGCTTCGACGAAGGACGGTGCAGGAGCTGGGAGCTGCGCGGCGCGAGGGGTGTAGAAGACGAGGCCGGAGGTGTTGAGCCAGTCGCGGAGCATGTTGATGGTGAGGATGGGGTCGGCGTTATGGCGCCAATGGGCGAGGCGGGCGGCGGCGAGCTGGTCAGCCGTGGGAGTACTTAGGTTACTCAAGGTGTTGCCTTCCTGCTGGGCGATGGGCGGTAGACGATGCGCTGCAGCAATCCTTCGCCTGGGCTAAAAGGATGACATGAAAAGACGATGGTCCGAGCGGTGTGGGGCTAGATACGCTGAAATGCTTTTTGTATGTCTTTATAAGAATAACGCAAAGCGATGGGTCTGCCGTGGGGACAGGCGGTTGGATGCTCAGTTTTCGCTAATTCGGTGAGGAGCCAGTCGATTTTGGCGGAGTCGAGGGGTTGATTGATCTTGATGGCGGCATGGCAGGCCATGGAGGCGGCGATGCGGCGGCGGCGGGCCTCGGAGTTTTCGGTTTGCTGGTTGCGGTCGGGGACGGCGAGGACCTCTTCGAGCATGTGTTCGAGCTCGATGCCTTCGAGGCCTACCGGGGCGGCCTTGACGGCGAGGGTGCGGGGGCCGAAGGGTTCGGCCTCGAAGCCGTTGCGTTCGAGCTCTTCGTTGATCTCGGCGAAGGTGATCATTTGAGCGGGCAGGAGGTCGATGAGGAGCGGCATGAGGAGGCGCTGGCGTTGGACCTGCTCGGTTTCGCGCTCGCGGAGGACCTTCTCGAAGAGGACGCGCTCGTGGGCTACGTGCTGGTCGATGATCCAGAGACCCTCTTCGTTGGTGGCGAGGATGAAGGAGTCGCGGAGTTGGCCGAGAGGCTTGAGAGTGGAGAGGGCGGTGAGGGTGTCGGCTTGTTCCGGGGCGGCCGGTTCGGCTTCGGATTGGGTCGGTTCGTAGCCTACTGGGATGGAGTGGCCGGAGAAGGCGAAGCGGCCGGGGGACGGTGGGACGATCGGTGCGGCGAGGTTGAAGGTGGGGGATTTTATTGCGGGCGCGTGGAAGGTCTCGGTGTCGGCTGGGTTGTAAGGTTCGGATTGGGGAAAAGTGGTCGCGGGACCGGGCTGAAAGAAGGGCTGGCCGGATGAATTTGTCGCGCTGCCCACAAAATGCGGGGATTCTTCGCTGCGCTCAGAATGACGAACAGCGCCGGGAGGCGGGCTTACGTCGAGCAGGAGAGAGCTTGCGAGGCCTTGCGGCCCGCTGTTGAGCGCGGTGGCGAAGCTGGCGGCGGGACGGGCCTGCATCAGCGCGGTGCGGACGGTGTCGCGGATGAAGTCGTGAACGAAGCTGGGCTGGCGGAAGCGGACTTCGGTCTTGGCGGGATGGACGTTGACGTCCACCTCCTGGGGCGGCATCTCAAGGAAGAGCAGGACGACGGGGTAGGACGTGGGTGGAAGGACGTTGCGGTAGGCCTCGCTGAGGCCGTGGAGGACGAGCTTGTCGCGGATGAGGCGCTGGTTGACGAAGACGTAGATGGAGTTGCGGTTGAGTTTTTGCAGCTCAGGCTTGGAGACAAAGCCGGTGAGGCGGAGGTAGCCGGGGTCAGGTGAAGTGTAGTCTTCTTCGCGCTTCCAGGGAGGTGGTTCGGGGAGGCCGGCTCGGGTGAAGTCCATTTCGGCGGCGATGGGGAGCATGTAGTTGCTGGTGTCTTTGCCGAAGATCTGGAAGAGGCGGTCGGCGGCGTTGGCGACAGCGGGGGCAATGAGAAGTGCCTGGGTGGCGCTGTGGAGTTCGAAGTGTTTGGTCGGGTGGACGAGGGCGTAGTGGGTGACTAATGCGGCGATGTGGGAGAGCTCGGTCTGCTCGGACTTGAGGAATTTGCGGCGGGCGGGTGTGTTGAAGAAGAGATCGCGGAGGGTAATGGTGGTGCCGACGGGAAGGCCGGCTTCTTCTACGCGGAGGATGTTGCCGCCGGCGATCTCGACGAGCGTGCCGGAGGGTTCTTCGGCTACACGGGTCTCTAGTTGGAGGCGAGAGACGCTGGCGATGGAAGGCAACGCTTCGCCGCGGAAGCCGAGGGTCGAGATGGCGAGGAGGTCGTCAGAGGTGCGGAGCTTGGAGGTGGCGTGGCGCTCGAAGGCGAGGAGTGCGTCGTCCCTGACCATGCCGTGGCCGTTGTCGGCGATGCGGATGAGCTTGCGGCCGCCGGCTTCGACCTCGATACGGATGCGGGTGGCGCCGGCGTCGATTGAGTTTTCCAGGAGTTCTTTGACGACAGATGCGGGGCGTTCGACGACTTCTCCAGCGGCGATCTGGTTCGCCACCAGGTCAGAGAGGATGCGAATGCGGCCCATGTTTCGATTGTACGAGCAGCGACACGAGGGATGGCAGAAGCCCTTGATAGTGCGCTGATTTCCTCCAGCGTGACGCACGGGACTGCACCACGTAACTGCGAGGTCGTGTCCTTACAGGAAGGAATGCAAGTGCCGTTAACTATGCAAATAGTTGCACATTATTTGCATCTAATTGTAAAAGAGAGAAGAGAAATCTGAGGTTTCAGCCGGTTTGTGACGCAGGCGACTATGGCAATCGGGGTGCATGTCACTGGCTAGTCTTACCCAATTCAAGGAGTTTTATGAAACGATCGGGCCCCGTTCTTTGTGCGCTTGCTCTCGCAGCGCTTTGCACTCACTCCGCTTCAGCAGATACCTTCAACTTCAGCTTTTCACCCGCTCTTCCTGGTTTCGATACTTTTTCGGGATCAGGCACCTTCACCGCAACCGAGGTAGGCAACACCGATCTCTATAACATCACCGGTATCACCGGTTCGGTTGATGGCTCGCCCATTACTGAGCTTCTCAACATAGGCACTTTTGAAGGCAACGACAATGAACTGATCGATCCTGCCTTTCTAGGAACTTATAACTTTGATCAAGATGGGGTTTCTTTCCAGCTTCAAAACGGCAACGACGTGAATCTCGGGGACACTGGGATCTTCATAGTTGCGGATTTGAAAAGGCCGGGGAAAGAGGGCTACACGAGTGAATTTATCAATGTCGATGTGTACAAAGATCCGTCCACGTCACCTGTTCCTGAGCCGGGAACGCTTGCGCTGCTCGGCACGGGTGTTCTGGGAGCGGCCGGTGCAATTCGCCGTCGTCTGATGGCCTGAGCTTCGGACTTGCGCCAAAAGAAGCCGTCTCCTGTGGAGGCGGCTTTTCTCTTGTGAGACTAGCAGGACGACCACCGGGAGCTTGAAGGGCCAGAAAACCGGAGGCCAAACGGGGGGCATCCTAGATAGAAAGAGTTGCCACGCTATGCCAGAGGAGACCGAGAGATGATTCGTAAGCTGAAGACAGGTGAGTTTCGGATTTATTCACGGCATCAGTGACCGAAGACCGGGCGGCGCAAGAACCTTGGCACGTTCGCGACGCGAGAGAAGGCCGAGGAGCACGAGCGAGCGATCCAATATTTCAAACGGCATTGAAATACTGGATCGCTTGATCAGATATATGAAGTTAAGCGTCGGGGCTTCAGGTCAGCGTTTTTTCTTCTTCTGGTTTAGCTGGTTTGATGGAGTCCGTGTCCCGGTCACCGACCATGTGGAGGCGCATGAAGTTGGTGGCGCCGGATTTGGTGCGGGTGCCCGCGACGATGCCGACGATCTGACGCTGGTGGACGTGGCCTTGAGCTTCGAGAATGTCTTCTGCCATCTCGACGAGCCTGTCGGTGTCGTGGAAGCGATCGCAGAGGACGGGGTAGGTGCCCCAGAGAAGCATGCAGCGGTTGATGACGTTCTCGAAGGGCGAGAGGGCGAAGATGGGTGGGTCGGGGTGGTACTTGGAGAGAAGGCGGACGGTGGCGCCGGACTCGGTGAAGATGGCGATGGCGGCCACGTCGAGGTCGTCGGCCGCGTGGGACATGCACTCGCAGATGGTTTCGGCGATGGAGAGGCGGACGCTGGGATGATGGCCTAGCGCGGGTGGAGGGTCGATGCGGATCTGGTGCTCGGTCTCGGTGACGATCTTGTGCATCATGGCGACGGCTTCGACGGGGTACTTGCCGGCGGCGCTTTCAGCGGAGAGCATGACGGAGTCAGTGCCATCGTAGATGGCGTTGGCGACGTCGGAGGCTTCGGCGCGGGTGGGGCGCGGGTTGTCGATCATGGACTCGAGCATCTGAGTGGCGGTGATGACTGGTTTGCGGTACTCGGCGGCGCGGCGGATGATGTGCTTTTGAAGGGCCGGGACTTTTTCGGGCGGGACTTCTACGCCGAGGTCGCCGCGCGCGACCATGATGGCGTCGGTCACTTCGAGGATGCTGTCGAGGTGTTCGATGGCCTGGGGCTTTTCGAGTTTGGCGACGACCCATGCGTCGGACTTGAGTGCGGCGAGGCGGTTCTTGACGTGGCGGACGTCGGCGGCGGTGCGGACGAAGGAGACGGCGACGGTGTCGACGCCCTGGCCGATGGCGAATATGAGGTCTTCTTCGTCCTTTGCGGTGAGCGAGGGGACGTTGACGGCGATGCCTGGGAGATTGATGCCCTTGTTCTCGCCGAGCATGCCGCCGTTGATGATCTCGCAGATGATGTCAGCGCCTTTGACGGACTCGACATGCAGCTCGATGAGGCCGTCAGAGAGGAGGATGCGGGAGCCCTTCTCGAGATTTTCAGCGAGGGTCTTGAAGGTGGTGCCGACCATGGCGGCAGTGCCTTCGATCTCGCGCGGGGTGATGGTGAGGCGTTTGCCGGCTGCGAGCTGGACGGGCTTGTTGTCCTTAAGCTTGCCGGTGCGGATCTTGGGCCCCTGAAGATCGGCGAGGATGCAGATGGGCTTGCGTTCCTCCTTCGCGATGGTGCGGACCATGCGGATGAGTTCGGCTTTTTGCTCGTGTGTGCCGTGGGAGAAGTTGAGACGGGCGACGTCGAGGCCGGCGCGGACGAGCTGACGAAAGATTTCAGGAGAGCTTGAGGCAGGGCCGAGTGTGGCGACGATCTTGGCGCGGCGAGTGCGCTCCATTGTTGCAATGGGGAGAATGTTCGGAGTTGGGTTTAAAGAGGTCTTCATGGGTCGCTTTTGCTGGAACTTTCTCACCATCACAGTTTGCGGATGGCATGACCATTTAGTTTTAACTTCCGAGGCAATTCTAACTGGCCGGGAGGTCGTTTGGGGGCGACGGGGCGGAATGAGTTCGGTGAGAGTGGAAATAGCGGGCGTGGAACTCGGTGTTGAACTCGGCGCCGTACAGGACGCAGAGCGAGATGAGATAGAGCCAGAACAGAAGCGCGATGCCGGCGCCCAGTGAGCCGTAGACCTGGGAGTAGTTAGCAAAGCGCGTAACGTACCAGCCGAAGGCGAGTGTCGTGAGGAACCACAGGGCGGTCGCGAGGACGGCGCCGGGAAGGACGCGCTTCCACGACTGCCGCATGGGCGTCCCCATGTGATAGATGAGACCGATGATGCCGATACTGCCCGTGAGTGCGATACACCAGCGAAGGAGAAGCGCGACGATATAGACCGGTGTCCGCGCGGAGGGAATGATGTGCAGGGCCAGCCATGCGGTGACGAACTGGCCGAAGACAAGAATGGTGCTGGCGACGCCGAATGGAACCAATGAAAGAGGGACCAGAAGGAAGGCACGGAGTCGGCGCTGCCAGAATGTCCAACAGTCGACCGGAAGATCGTTAGCGCGCCGGACGCCTTCCATAAGGGTCGCGATGACGCTGGAGGCGCCGATCAGACTGACTATGAAAGCAGCGATAAGAGCATGAGAGGAACGAGTCCTGTGAGGGGAGTCGATAAAGTAGCCCTGTAAGAGCGGACTGACGTCGGGTGGAAGGATGCGGTCGAAGAGAATGGCCAACTGGAAACGGAGCGGGGCGGTATCGGGCAACAGGCTGACGACAGCGGCGGCGGCGATGAGCGCGGGGAAGAGCGACACCATGGCAGAGTAGGCGGTGGACTGGGCGAGGTTAAGACAGTCGTGCCGGGCCGCTCGAAGCAGCGCGCCGTGGAAGATTCTGGGAAGGCGCAGGATCCTTCTCATGGGGCGCGCCCTTGGGTTGGACGAGATGGGACTAAGCCTTCCACTGATTGAGGAAGTCGGTGACTGAGTTGGCGTACATGTAGCGCATGTCGCCGAACTCGGCGGCCTGTTGCGAGTAGAGAAGTTTGCCGTCGGAGTCGAGGACGGCGAGAGCGGGAACTCCCTTCTTGAGCGGGACATTGTACTTTTCGGTTATGTCCAGGTTCTTGTCAAAGTGGCCGATATCGACATGGACAACGACAAAGTTTTTGTCGAGAAGTTCGAGATTGGGGCTTTGGTGGAAGTAGATGTCGAGGACTTGGCAGTCGCCACACCAGTCGCCTCCGAAGTCGAGGATGACGCGCTTGTGCTCGAGGCTGGCCTGCTTGAGGGCAGCAGCGATATCGGCCCTGGGGTCGGCCTGCGCGGAGTAGAGATGCTTCTTGACGGCAGGCACGGGGGTCACGGGCTGGCGCGCGGAAGGCGTCGATGAAACGGGGTCGGCTGGAGACGATGCGGGCTGGCTGCTCTTGCAGCCAAGGATGGACACGATAGCGGCCATCGCGACAAGTGCGGAGAGGATTGCAGTGCTGCGATTCGACGAGGTCTTCGCGATCATGGAGTAGGGGCCTTCCCTGTAGTACTTCGGTTGAAACAGCTGGCTGTCAGGTCTTCCAGCGATTGAGAAACGCGGTGATGGCTGCGGGGCTGGTGTGCTCGAACTCTTTTTCGCGTTCGGAGTAGAGAAGATTACCGTGGGCGTCCAGGACGGCGAGTGCTGGAACACCTTTGGTGATAGGCACGTGATATTTTTTCGCGACATCGACGTTCTTGTCCATGTGGCCGATGTCGATGTGGACGACGATGTAGTTTTTCGCGAGGATCTCGGCGTTGGGGCTCTGGTGATAGTAGATGTCGAGGACCTGGCAGTCACCGCACCAGTTGCCGCCGAAGTCGAGAAGGACGCGTTTGTGTTCGTGGCGCGCGCGTACCAGGGCGGCGGCGATGTCGGCATTGGCGTCTGCGGTCTCGGAGTAAAGGCCCTTGTTTGGCTTGTCGATGATTTGGGCAACTGCCTGGGGCGGTGGTGCGACGGCCAATGCAAGAAGAGTGAATGCCAGGGCCGGGAGAAGTGTGTTGCGGGATTTCGCGATCATTGTGTGAGCCTTATTCGAGTTCATGGAGACGAGACTTGTGCCGCGACGCTCGTTGTGGCGAGGGGTCACTAGAGATGATGCATGAAGAACAGGGCAGGGCGCAAAACTATGTTAGTTGAGCGCTACTTTCCTGTGTAGTAACCGTCGCGGGTCTGGATGACGAGGCCCTTCTGGTGAAGGCTGAGATCGATCTGGTGGTATCCGCTGGCGGCGGCGTCCTGACTGGGGGTGTAGCCGAGACGGTATTGCGCGCGCAGCTCCTCGGCGATCTGGTTGTAGATCTGGGCAACGTTCTGGCTCTTCTTGACCTCGAAGAAGCGTCCGCCGGTCTCCTGGGTCATGCGCTCGAGGGCCTTTTTGCCGTCAACGTGCCCCTGGGTCGGATAGTTGCCGCCGTTGCTGCCACCGCCGTTTCCGCCGCCGGGGTAGCCGCCACCACCGGGATAGCCGCCACGGCCACCGCCCGGGTAGCCGCCACCGCCGCCGGGGTAGCCACCACCAGGGTAGCCACCACCACGGCCGTGCTGCGGGTAGTTCTGGTGGGGTTCTTCGCCTTTGAAGTAAATGGCGTAGATGATCGTGTCGGCGCGCTGGGCGGCCTCGATGGATTTGACGAGGGTCTCTCTGCTGCCGCGGTCACCGCCGTCGGAGAGGATGATGATGGCCTTGCGTCCGGTCTGCTTGCTCATGAGCTCGTCGGAGGCGAGGAAGAGGGCGTCGAAGAGGACGTGCCTGCCGCCGCCGCGGGGGCGGTGACCACTGCCGCTGTCATCCGAGGAGGCGGTATTGCCTGTGCCGGGAGTGTCGATCTCTTTGAGGGCCGCCTGAAGCAGCGGGCGGGACGAGGTAAGGTCCTGAAGGAGCTCAGTCTCGGCGGCGAACTGCATGATGAAGGCCTTGTCCTTCGGAGAGGTCATCATTTGATCGAGGAAGGTGCTGCTGGCGGTGCGCTCCTCGTCGATGACGTCGCGTTGGGAGAGGCTCGTGTCAACCAGCAGACCGAGGGTCAGCGGGAGGTTAGTGTCTTTGTCGAAGTAGCGGATGGTCTGGGGTTTGCCATCGACCTGAAGGACGAAGTCGTCCTTGGTGAGGTTCTGGATTAGGGCACCTTTTTTGTCGCGGACGACTACCGGGAGGTTGACGAGGCGGGCGTCGACGGCGATGGTGGGGGCCGTCGAGGTGGGTGCTTGCTCGGGTGTGGAGGGTTTCTGTTGCGCCGGGAGGCGGGACGCGAGGAGAAGGCTGGCCAGAAGAAGGGGCCGGAGCGGGCGTAGAACGATCATGTGAAGTTAGACGACGTTGGATGGGCGGGGTTTCAGTTGGGCCGGTTTGCCACAACCGGAGGGCGTAGCAGGCCGAGGAGATAAAAAAGCGAATAGGAACGACCCGGTCGCTGGGCCTGTTCATGAATTGCGGTCCGGCTCACCGTCGCACTTTTTTTGCTGGTTGTGTCGCGCCGGGACGAGTATGCTGACGGCACGATGAGACAACTTCTTTGCCTGGTTGCCGCGTGTATCTGTGCGTGCTCTTGTGTGGGGTGCGCGCCGGCCGCCGCTACTGCTTCGACTGCGCCGCAGTCTGCGCCAGCTACAGTGACGAAGCCTCCGACGGGATTTACGAAGATGGTCGTGCTGTGGCCGAACGGGGCGCCGGGTGCGCTGGGGACAGGCGATGGAGACGTGCCGAAGATGTTTGAGTATCCGGCGACAGGTGCGGGGCCCCACTCGGCGGTGATTGTGATGCCGGGCGGCAGTTACAGGCACCTGGTCGTCGAGAAGGAAGGAAGTGTAGAGGCACGGTGGCTGAACGAGCATGAAGTTACGGCGTTCGTGCTGGAATACCGGCTGGGGCCGCGGTACCACTTCCCTTCTCCAATGCTGGATGGGGCGCGGGCGGTGCGGTATGTGCGCAGCCACGCGGCGGAGCTGGACGTGGCGAAGGACAGGATTGGGCTGTGGGGATTCTCGGCGGGTGGACACCTCGCTGGCTACCTCGCCGCGGTGCACGATGACGGCGAGGCCAGTCCGGCGGACCCGATCGATCGGGTGAGCGACCGGCCCGACTTCGCAATTGTGTCTTATGCACGGTTCAGTATGGACGAGTCGATTCCGCGTACAACGAGCATGGAGGGGCTGCTGGGAGACCATCCGACAAAAGCGATGCTCGATGAAGTCTCAGTGGTGAAGCTGGTGACGAAGGACACCTCACCCTGCTTCATTTATTCGACTTCGGCGAACCAGACGGTGAACTCTATGAATGCAACGGCGTTCTACGATGCGCTGAAGCGCGCCGGTGTTCCTGTGGAACTGCACATCTTCGAACGCGGACGGCACGGGACTGGCATGGCGCAGGATCTGAAGGACCTGCCTGAGCTGGCGATCTATCCGACGTTGCTGGCGAACTGGATGGAGATGCATGGATGGATGGCGCGGGACTAGAACGCCCGCATGGTTATCGTTATGGCGCGCGAGTGACTCGAAGATTCGCGTGAGGCCGAACGGAAGAAGGAAATCTCTTCCATTTTGCCGCCGTATGGAATAGAAAGCGTAAACAGTAGTCCAACACTAGGTACTTGGTCTCAAGCGTTTTAGTTATAGAGATAAGCACATGGTCAGTTACGCTAGCAGGTGGAGCGGAACGAAGCTCGCGCTCCCAGGTAATAGTGGTTCGAGGAATTTCTTGAAGACTTCCACTCTCGACTCTCCCGAGGAGTTTGGAAGATTGCCTTATTGGCGTTGCCGGTTCGGGTCGTGTTCGTTCTGTACTGGCGAGTGAATTATGGTGCTCATTTGGGACCTTTGATTGCGGTCTATACGGCGTTGGCGGGTGCGCCCGTCGCTGTGTGGGCATGGTGGCGTGAATACGGCCGCGCTTCAAGACAAAGAGGCGTTGAAGAGGCGCACTCGCAGTTTCTCGCAGCGACGGAGACGAGCCTGGATGCGTTTGGCCTCCTGGAGTCTGTGCGAAACGATGCGGGCGAGATAGTCGACTTCCGCATTCTCTATGTGAACGCAAATGCCGAACGGCTGGTGGGACGGCCCCGGTCCGCGCTGCTGGGAAAGAGACTGTGTTCGGTGACGCCGGCGCGGCCAACGAGCCCGATGTTTGCCAGGTTCTGCAAAGTGGTCGATTCGGGAGAACCGCTGCATGAAGAGTTCCGGGTGAAGTTTCCAAGCATCAAGGCGTCCTGGCTGCGGAGCCAGGTGGTCAAACTGGGTGATGGACTGGCCCTTACCTTCAGCGATATCAGCGAGTCGAAGGCGACCGAGGAGCGATATGCGCATCTTGCGGAGTTTACAGACTCCGTCTTTCAGAACGCTCCCTTCAGCATCGTCGCGACCGATAAGAATGGACTGATTACCGCGATGAATGTGGCGTCGGAGAAGCTGACAGGGTACGGCCGCGGGGAACTGGTGGGGAAGGCCCAGCTGACTGCCCTGCACGATGAGCGGGAGCTACTTGGGAAGGCCCTTAGCATTGACCCTGCGGCGACTCTGGAACAATTCGGGTTTCGGGCCCTGACGGCCGGGGTGGCCGCGGGCGAGATGGAGGAGCAGGAGTGGACGTTCTGGTCCGGAAGGACGGGGGGCGCACGCCAATCAACCTGGCTATGCGAGCGGTGACCACAGACACGGGAGAGGTGAGCGGGTTCGTCAGCATCGCGTTCGACATCACCGAGCGCAGACAGATGCTGGATTATGTGACCCATCTGGCGACGCACGATCAGCTGACAGGGCTTGCCGGGCGGGCGCTATTGCAGGACAAGACGGTGCAGGCCGTGGAGCTGGCGCGGCGCTACGGAACGAAGGTCGCGGTCTTTGTGATCGATCTGGACCACTTCAAGAGACTCAACGATTCGCTGGGGCATGCGTCCGGCGACCAGCTCCTGATTGAAGCCGCCAGGAGGCTAAGCCGTTCAGTGCGCAGCACGGACGTTGTGGCGCGGGCGGGTGGAGACGAGTTCGTCGTGGTAATGCCGGACATCACGACGGTCGAAGACGTGAACCAGTGCGCGGCCAACCTGGTCGCAAGGCTGGCACCGGAGATCTCGATCGAAGAGCATCTGGTGCAGCTGACGGCCAGCGTAGGTGTGTGTATCTATCCCGATTTCGCGTCCGATGCAAAACATCTGCTGAAACGAGCTGATTCTGCCATGTATGCCGCGAAGGAGAATGGCCGGAACCAGTATCAGATCTTCAGTGAGAGCATGCTGCAGGAGACGACGGAACGCCTGACGATGGAACATGCGCTGCGCCATGCGCTGGCCAATGGCGAATTTAACATGCACTACCAGCCGCAGATCTCGCTGACGACGGGAGCGGTGACCGGGATGGAGGCGTTGCTGCGGTGGAACCATCCGAAGCTGGGACGTGTCTCGCCCGCGCAGTTTATTCCTCTCGCCGAAGAGACTGGGTTGATTGTGCCGATCGGCGAATGGGCCTTTATGACGTCCTGTTGCGAGGGCAAGGCGATGCAGGACGAGTTGGGCATGGACCTTACAATTTCTGTGAATCTCTCGCCGCGACAGTTTCAACAGAAGAACCTGGTGCATGTGGTCGAGAACTCGCTGGCGAAGAGCGGACTTTGTCCAGAGAGACTGCAGATCGAGATCACGGAGAACATGTTGATGTCCAACTCCGAAGACGTTCTGAATAAGCTTCAAAAGATGCGAGAGCTTGGAGTCCGCATCTCGATCGACGACTTCGGCACGGGTTTCTGCAGCTTTTCTTACCTGTTGCAATATCAGGTCGACCAATTGAAGATCGACCAGAGCTTCGTGAAGAAGGCGGGGCACGATGCAAACGCGGCCGCCGTTGTGCGGACCATCATTGCAATGTCCCACGGGCTGAATATCAAGGTGGTCGCGGAAGGCGTCGAGACCGATGAGCAACTGCGCTTTCTTCTGCGGAGAAAGTGCGATGAGGCACAGGGATACTTCATTGGACGACCCGTGGCACAGGACGAATTTTGTGAGGCCGTGCGAGCCTACAGCAATCAGATCCATCTTCGTTCGATAGAGCCGGTGAGTGGCTGGGTGAGGTAGGCCCTCGGTCTTGATGCCGGATTAATGCCGCCCCCCCCGATCCCAACTAACGGGCCACCGGTTGGAGTTCTTGAACGCCGTTAGGTGGTCGTTTGACTGCGCTTGAACAGATGGTAGATGCCGAGCAGGATGAGAGCGCCGACAAGCGACATGAGAAAGCCGGCAGACTGATCGGGCTCATAGTGGCCAATTGCGCGACCGAGGTAGGTCCCCAGGAAAGAGCCGGCGATGCCGATGAGCATGGTGATAAAGATGCCGCCGGGCTCTTTGCCGGGAATGATGAACTTTGCAATCGCGCCTACAACGAGACCGATGAGGGCCGTCCATAGCAGATGCAACATAGCTGTTCCTCCGTGTTCGTTTTCCCGGGGCCGCCGGGTACGTCTCGATTGATGGGGAAAGAATACTCCTACTGCGGGTCGATGCAAGGGCTTGATCGGGTGGGTGGGATTTGGCCGTGGATCCAGGGAACACTGGATTTGCGGCACGACCGCGGACCTGGAGAGCGATGGCTTCAGGCTCTGCGGACGATCAGACCGTTCTTCCAGAGGGCCAGAACAACGTCCATCTGACTGTTGTGTGGGATGGGTTCACCGTCGGTGACCTCCGCCCAGAGCGTGGTGACGGTCTTGTGCGTGCCAGCGTTGAGCAAGGCAATGGCGCGGAGTGCGTAGGCCTTGTTTTTGTTCGAGGGGGCGTATTGGCCGGCGGGAATTCCCTTGACCAGGCCCGCTTCGCAGAGGCTGAGGAAGGCGAAGCGCGGACCTCCCTTGCGCTGGGCCGACGGGCTGGTGGGATAGAGCCTTGCAGTTGCCTGCTCCCAGCGTGCTGCGGGGGTGACCGCCTTACCGTACGTCTCCATGCGGGCCGCGATGAGCGCAGCTTCGCCGTATTTGTTCGCCATGTTGTCTCCTGTGGCGATTGTTTCAGATTTTAGGTGGCGTGTTCGAGACAGGGTGCCAGACAGCGGGCGTTCTCGGCTCAGTCCGAGGCTTTGGAGGGCTTTGCGGGCGAGGGTGTGGGCGTCTTCGCTGCGATGGGAGAGTCCTGCCATAGCTTGATGCCGCCGTCGATGGCGTTGCTGTTCGCTCCGAGGATGACGTGGCTGGGCAGTGTCCTGCATCAGCTTCGCGTTGCCGCCTCCGAGTAGAACGGAGTCGCAGACCATCGCTGCCTGGAGGCGCGCGATGATATCGAGCACGGACTTTCGCCAGCGCGTTTCCCCGCGACGTTCCAGACCGGCCAAGCCAACGTACTCCTCGTAGGTTCGCCCCTTTTTGTAGGGTAGATGGGCCAGTTCGAGGGGGATGACAACGCCGTCGAAGATCATTGCGGAGCCAAGGCCTGTCCCAATACCGAGAAAGAGCATTCGGCCGCCTTTGTAGCCGCCAAGGGCCTGCATGGCTGCGTCGTTGATGAAGCGGATTGGCTTGCCGAAGACCTTCTGGTACGGGAAGTCGATCCATCCGGCGGCGAGGTTGTGGGGCTCTGCGAGCGGGTGGTCGTGGACGACGGGGCCCGGGAAGCCTATAGAGATGCAGTCGTAGATCCACCCTTCGGTGGCGGCAAGAACATCCTTGGCCATCTTCTCCGCGGTCATGGTTGGGCCGGAAGGAATCTTGATGGGAACGCGCACGTCGCTGGAAGCAACTTTAACGTTTGTGCCGCCGACATCGATGACGAGAACTTTCATGACGAGTTGAATGTTAGCAGCGAATGACAGCACGCGTCGCGCGATTTTTCAGGGCCGCTTGGACGGCACGATGTAGGCGCGGACGAGTCTGTCGAGTTTGGGAAATTCGCGATCGAGATAGGCGTTGCCACCTTCGAACATTTCGTCCTGATGGCCAGCGCGCATGCCGCCGCCGGAGTGTTCGCCATAGCCGCCGTAGAGTTTTTCGACGACCTCGATGCCTTCGACGACCTGGCCGAACGGAGCAAAGCCGGCTTCGATGTCGTTGCGGGCGGTGTTGTCGCCGAGGTTGATGTAGACCTGTGTGGACCTGGTGTTAGGGCCGGTATTGGAGAAGGCCACGAAGCCGCGGGTGTTGTGTTGTTTGAGGGTGTCGTCGGGGACGGTGACTTGTCGTTGCTGCTGGGCGGTCTTTGGGTCACTGCTGATGCCGAACTGCACCCAGCGGCCGGGGACGACGCGGAAGAAACGTGAGTCGTCGTAGTACTTCGCGCGGACCAGATCGTAGAAGCGGTCGGCGCCGTGAGGGGCCAGTCGCGGTGGGCCTCGATGATGAAGCTGCCCGCGGTGGTCTCGAACTTCACGCAGAAGACGGTGGGCGCTTTGTGTTGGCTGAAGGAGAGGGCCAACAAAAGGCAGAGCAGGTAAGTCATGCCATCCAGAGTAACTTCCACTTTTTTGAGGGTGTGCGATTTTCGAGGTTGTCTTCTTATTTTGGACTGCGCGTGAGGTTTTCGTTCAGTCAAAATGCTGAAAATAAATAGGTAATATTTTTTTAAATAATTTTATTGACAATCGTATATTATCTGGTTTAGGGTGGTGATGGGCACTTTTGCCCTGGAGATCCAATATTATGCGTAAAGTAATTGTGGCCACCCTCCTCCTGACCCCGATCCTGCTTCACGCCCAGGCAAATTCGCCTGCACAAACCCAGACCACCGGTACTTCCACGCTACAGTCCAAACTGGTCCAGCCGACTGAATTTAAATCTTCCGAGGCAGATCACAACACCGCTCACGTGGCACCGTTCCGGATCTCGACCGGCGTGGTCGCTCCAAAGTTGATCAGCACTGTCCAGATTGAATCGGACTCCGACACTCCGCGGGGTTTCGGTCTTGATCGAAAGGCCGTAGTCGAGATGACGGTCGATGCTACCGGTAAGCCGACGGACCTGAAGGTCGTCCGTTCGCTTGGCCCAGTGATGGACCATAACGTTCTGGCAGCGGTAGGCCAGTATCGCTATACGCCGGGCACTCTGGATGGCCAGCCAACCGCTATTCCAGTGACTCTGCAGATCACTCTGCGTAGCTCAATTCAGTAGATCGCTGCTTTTGTAGTGCAATCCCCCAGCAAGGACGAGTGGTTAGAAGAAAAGGCGGACTCATTCGAGTTCGCCTTTTTTGTTGTCTGTGCGGGAGAGCCCGTGCCACTTCAA
Organism: uncultured Acidobacteriaceae bacterium; assembly: GCA_963774835.1. Taxonomy (GTDB): domain Bacteria; phylum Acidobacteriota; class Terriglobia; order Terriglobales; family Acidobacteriaceae; genus Edaphobacter. Next base: position 815,918 of record CAVZGS010000003.1, on the reverse strand, counting down.
CTGGGACGAAGAACCAGAAACATCACGAAGACCGCGACGATGATGCCGACAATGACGAAGATCATGGTCGGACTGGCCACGCTTGTTCCCTTCTCCGGTGGTGGGACAGAGGGTTCCATAATTGTTGGGTGCGAAAATTGGAGCTCAGGCAACGTTTTTCGCTAGAAATTCTAGCATGGCGGCGGCTATCTCTTCGACGTGGGTTTCCAAGGCGAAGTGTCCTGTGTCGAGGAACTGGACGGTGGCGTTGGGGTTGTCGCGCAGGAAGGCCCGGGCGCCGGGAGGAATAAAGAAGGGGTCGTTCTTGCCCCAGATAGCGAGCAGCGGCGGCTTCGATTCGCGGAAGTACCCCTGGAAGGCCGGGTAGAGCTTTACGTTGTTTGCGTAGTCGAGGAAGAGATCCAGCTGAATATCCATGTTGCCGGGCCTCTCGATCATGGCGGCGTCGAGGGTATAGCCCTCGGGCGCGATCATGTCGGGGTTGGGTACGCCGTCGGTGTACTGCGAGCGGAGTCCTGCGGGGCCGAGCGCCTGGCGAAGTGTCTCGCGGTTCTCGGGTGTGGGGTCACGCCAATACCGCTGTATGGGGGCCCATGCGTCGCCCAGACCTTCCTCGTAAGCGTTGCCGTTCTGCGAGACGATGGCGGTGATGCGCTCCGGCTGCGCCATTGCCAGGCGAAAACCGGTGGGGGCCCCGTAGTCGAAGACATAGAGAGCGTAGCGGGTGAGATGCAGAGAGTCCGTAAAGGCAAGGATGGTGGTCGCGAGCGCGTCGAAGGTGTACTTGTAGTGGCGCTCTGGAGGGACTGCGGTGAAGCCGAAGCCGGGGAGATCTGGTGCGATGACGCGATGGCGGCCGGCGAGGCGTGGGATCAACTCGCGATACTGAAACGACGATGTAGGAAAGCCATGCAGGAGCAGTACCACTGGTGCATCGGCTGGGCCGGCTTCGCGGTAGAAGACGGTGACGCCGTCCGCCTGGATGCGGTGGATGGAGGTGAGGGGGACGAGCGTTTTCTCTGGCATTTGCTTCTCTTTCCTGAGGGACTGTGTATGGGATGCGGGAACTGCGCCGGCGATTGCAAGAAGGCCGCCGTGGGTGATGAATTTTCGACGATTCCTGTGTTCTTCCTGGCGCGTGGGATGGTTTGGCTGGTGGATTTTTTTGAGAAAGCGTTAGGGGGGCATTTTAGAGGGGTTTTGCGCAAATGTGGTGCAACTGGATGGTTTTTGGATGGTGAAATCGTGGTGAAACGGTGGTGAAAGATGGTCAGAAGATGGCCTTAAAATCGTCCACGAAAAATATGCTACATTTTTTAGGTTTATTTTCGCGATTCCCCATTTTGGGAGAACCTAACGGCGCTAACCGCTATTATTCAGGAAAGCCCTATTTTGAAAGGACATCCCTTGCGCCGATTCCGTTCGCTCGCTGCCGTCTCTCTTTTTGCTGTTGGGTGGCCTTCCAGTCGCGGCGCAGACGCCTCGCACCAAGCCCGTGACCGACGCTGAGGTGGCCAGTATTACACGCGACGCCATCCTGATCGACACTCACGACGACGTCACCTCGAAGACCGTCGATGGCTACAACATTGCCACACATAACAAAGGCGGCCAAACTGATCTCGCGCGCATGAAGGGCTTCCTTGGCGCCGAGTTCTTCGCCGTGTACGTTGGGGCCGAGTACGTCGACGGCAACCACTCCGCAAATCGCGCGCTGCAGATGATCGACACGACGCGCACCGACATCATAGCCGCGCATCCGAACGATTTCGTCTTCGCGACGACGGCGGACGAGATCGTAGCGGCACATAATGAGCATAAGATCGCCGCACTGATGGGTATCGAAGGCGGCCATGCTATTGAGGACTCACTGCGCCTGCTACGCGATTACTATGCGCTCGGAGTCCGCTACATGACGTTGACCCACTTCAATACCAACAACTGGGCGGACTCGCAGGGCGACTTTGAAGACAGTAAGGTGAAGCACCACAACGGTCTGACGCCGTTCGGCAAGGACGTCGTCCTTGAGATGAACCGCCTGGGCATGATGGTCGACATATCGCACACGGCAGACAAGACCTTTTACGACGCGCTCGAGGTTTCCTCGGCGCCTATCATCGCTTCGCACTCCAGCTGCCGTGCCGTCTCCAACCATACGCGCAACATGACCGACGAGATGATCCGGGCGCTCGCCGCGAAGGGTGGCACGATCCAGATCAACTTCGATTGCGCATATCTCTCGCAGAGATACCTGGACGCCTCCAAACCGATCATGGCCGATCTGCGGCCACGCTTCCAGGAGGCCTTGAAGATCGAGGACCCAGTCGCCCGTGCCGCTGCCATCGACAAGCTTGAAGAGGAGTCCACTGCCAAGCTGCCGCCTGCCACGCTCGCCGACGTCGTCGCGCAGATCGACCACGCCGTGAAGGTCGGCGGCATCGACCACGTCGGTATCGGCACGGACTTTGATGGGGTAGGCTGCGTTCCCGCAGAGCTTGGCTCCTACGACAAATTCCCTACCCTGACTCGTGCCCTGCTTGAGAAAGGCTACTCCGCCACGGACATCAAGAAGATCTACGGGGGCAACATTCTTCGCGTCATGCGCGCCGTGGAACAGCGCGCACGCGAGTTGAAGTCCACTCCGCCGATCGAAATAAAGTTCAGTAATAGGTAGCTCGCGCGGAACCTTGATCGCATAAGGCGCGTAAAGGAGAGAATGACACCCCTCCCCACAACCAAGGTCGAAATCGACGATTTTCTCGCGGCGTTCGAATCAGGCACACTGCCCAAGGAGCGCTGGACGCACGCGGCACATCTGCTCACCGGAGCATGCTACGTTCATCGCCTCGGGCAGGCGTTGGCGATCGACCATATGCGGCTATGCGTCCGGCGATACAACGAAGCTGTGGGTGGCAAGAACACTGCGACCTCTGGCTACCATGAGACGATCACCGTTTTTTGGATCAAGGTTCCTCGATACGCTCTTCCGCCAAGCGGGGCCCGTCGCCCGGGATGAGTTCGCCGCCTTGGCTGTCGAGCGCTATGCGTCGCAACGCGACCTCTTCCGGCGTTTCTATGACTTCGACGTAGTCGGGTCTATCGAAGCTCGCGCAGTCTGGATGCCTCCGACGCTCGAAGAGATCGAAGACAGCGCTGCCACGCATCTGGACATCGCCACACAATGAAGACAGGGAGGCAGCGTAAGACCTGCCAGATTTGGCCAAGCGATTCGAATACAGCGATTTCGCTTGATCGCCGATCGTCTGGATGGGATACTTCAGAGGAAAATACGATTAGTTGACGCGCGCGACCTGGGCCTAGAGGACTCGCGGGTGCTCCTGGAGGACTGCATGGCTAGTGCGGCTGGAGCGGGTCTTGATGAGGGCATGGTGGCACCGGGAGTTGCCGAGGAACTCGCCGGCCCGGCACATACAGAGTTGAATCCGTTGAGGCCAGTCGCTCGGGGAGAGCGCATCAGCAGCATGGATGTGCTGCGGGGCTTCTCGCTGATGGGCATTCTGGTGATGAACATCACTGATTTCGCATATGGATTTACGAACTACGCCTATCCGCTGAGCACGGTGAAGCCGGTGTTTAGCGGGCCGCACTGGAAGCTCAATACTGCTGCGTGGTTTTTGCGCTGGATCCTGGCCGAGGGCAAGATGCGCGCGCTGTTTTCAATGTTGTTTGGGGCAGGCGTGATTCTGCTGACGGAGCGAGCACTGTCACGAGGGGCGGGGATACGAGCAGCGGATATCTTCACGCGGCGGAACATGTGGCTGGTGCTTATCGGGATGTTGCATGGATACCTGATCTGGAGCGGCGACATCCTGTTTTACTACGGCACGGCTGCGTTACTGTTTCTGTTTCCGTTCCGCAATGTTCGCGTAAAGAGGCTGATGTGGGTAGCTGGAATCATCTTGTTTATCAACTCCCTGTTGATGTTCGGCGGACAGTACGGAAGCGCGTACAGCGCGCAGAAGGCCGCGGCAAAGGCCAATGCGAGGCTGGCGCAACACCAGACACTGACTGAGGATGAGGTTTCTGCCCTGAAGCGGTGGAGTAGTGTGCAGGAACACTGGCGAATGAGCGACAAGAAGAAGTACGAGGACATCGCCGCCATGCAGAAGGGGTACTTGAAGGCGCAGGGGCATATGGCGGGAAATGTGCTGCAGGGCGAACTCAAGGGCGCGTATTTTGGGTTCGGCGATTGGGTCGGGTTAATGCTCCTCGGCATGGCCCTGTATAAGAATGGATTTCTCAGCGGCCGATTGAGTATGAAGACGTATGCCTGGACTGCGGTGATCGGGCTTGCGCTGGCGTGGGGTGTGACTGGCTTTGGAGCCTATAAGGCGTGGGCCGGACACTTTGACATGTTCAAGACCCTGATTTGGATGCAGGCACCGTATGACATAGGGCGGATTGCGGGCGCGGTGGGAAATGCGGCGCTGCTGTTGATTTTATTGAAGGCGGGCATTGGGAAGTGGCTGCTCGCGCGGGTCGCAGCCGTGGGACAGATGGCGCTTTCGAATTATCTGCTGACAAGCCTTACGATGATGACGATATTTGCGTGGGGGCCCTGGCACTGGTACGGCTATGTGGAGTATTACAAGATTTACTATGCCGTGGCGGGAATGTGGACCTTCAATATGGCGTTTAGCACTATCTGGCTGCAGTACTTTGAGTTTGGACCGATGGAGTGGGTCTGGCGGTCGCTGACTTATTGGAAACGGCAGCCGATGCTGATCCGCGCGGAGGTTCCGGTTACAACATAGCGACTTAGAGTGTGGTGGTCGCTTTTTTGCATTTCCAGACGGCCGATGGCACGGAATTATCATGGGGCAGGGAGTAGCTGCCGTGGTCACGCGTCAACACAAGGTCCACACTCAACTCGGGCGGGTCGCAGTCCAGATGTTTGCGGCCAACGATCGCATGAACCAGGTTCTTATCGAACATCTTGACCCTGCCGCCTGGCGAGCCAAGCCACCCGGGAACGTCCGCACGATTGCGGCGATCTTTACGCATGTGCACAATGTCCGGACGCAAGTGGGTCAGGCTTACGGCCCCTCACCTGAAGGTCCCACGACAGCTCAATCGCGCGCACTGCACGCCGGAACCAGGCGCGTGCGGGATTGGCCGAGAGCGCTGCTCGTTGCGGGGAGATGCTCGCCGAAGCGCTCGGCGGAGGAGGCCGAATCGACGGGTTTCGCAGAGACGGCTGGGCCCCGGTGTGGCCGGTTGGCGCGGAGATGCTCTGCTACATGCTTGCTCATGAAGCCCACCATCGCGGGCAGGTGTGTATGCTCGCGCATCAACTCGGATTCGCGTTGCCGCACAAGGTTGGGGACGGGACCTGGAACTGGGAGAAGCTTTGGAAGGAGTGCGGCTCGCCTAAGGGCCCTGGCTACGATTCTTGAGGAGACCCACGTCCGAGAATCCGGACGCGGGGCACCCGTTTGGTGGAAGACTGAGGTATTTGGGCCACCGTCCCAGAGTGGGGGCAGTTGAGATCGAGTCGGAGTGGATGGCTTCGTGGTGCGATCGTGCCGCTTCGGAGACCCACGTCCGAGAATCCGGACGTGGGGCACCCCGTTTGGTGGAGGATTGGTTTTTTTGGCTACCGCCCAAAGAACGCTCCCAGGATGAGCCCCCTGACTATTTGATCGATGGATTTATTCTGAGCACATGACCTGGGGCCTGGTTCGAAAACAGCAGAGGGGTGATTTGCACTTTGTGACTTTCAGTTGTTTTCGGCGGCAGCCTTTTCTCAAGAACACGAAGATGCGAGCCCTCTTTGAGGAGGCGTTGGAGAGGACGCGGCTTCGATATGGGTTCTTTGTGGTGGTTTATGTTGTGATGCCGGAGCATGTTCATTTGCTGGTGAGTGAGCCTGAGACGGGACTGCTAGCGGATGCATTGAAGGCGCTGAAACTGTCTGTGTCGCTGCGAAGTTCGGAGCGGCGATTCTGGTCGCCTCGTTATTACGACTTCAATGTCTTTACCGAGAAGAAGCGGATTGAGAAGTTGAAATACATTCACCGTAATCCGGTCACCCGTGGGTTAGTGGAGGCCCCTGAGGATTGGGTTTGGTCGAGTTTTCTTCACTATGCCACTGGAGTTGTGGGGACGGTTGAGACTGAGTCAGAGTGGACGGCCTTTAGGAGGGACCAGTGCCGATTCGAAAACCCACGTCCGAGAGTCCGGACGTGGGGCACCCGGATTGGTGGAGGGCTGAGATTTGGGCGATCCGCGTTACCTCTGTGTCTTCATGAACTCACGTACGAGCGCCGCAATCTCTTCGGCTTTGGTGTCGAGCGCGAAGTGTCCTGCGTCGAGTACGTAGACCTTCGCGTTCGGTACGTCCCTGCGATAGCGTTCCGGCTCGCCCAGATCGAACGAGAGATCGTGTTTGCCCCAGACGACCAAAAGCTTCGGCTGGGTCTTCTGCATCCATGCCTGCCACTTTGGATAAGCATCGACGTTTGTGCGGTAGTCATAGAAGAGGTCGCTTTGGATCTGCGCCTGTCGGGGCGCGTTCAGAAATGCGTACTCATCGGCCCAGAGATCCGGGTCGTAGAGCTCAACGTTCGGATCGTCTCCTATATGACGCGTCTTCGTGGTTTGAAGCGACAGCAGGTTTATCCGCAACGCTTCTTCGTGAGCAGACCGGTCAGCCCAGAATGCCCGCCTTGTTGCCCAGTTCGCCCCAAGGCCTTCGTTGTGAGCGACCGCGTCCTGGACGATGAGGGCCTGCACACGCTCCGGGTGTGCCAGTGCCATACGAAAGCCAACCGGACCGCCGTAGTCCTGCATGTAGAGCGTGTAGTGAGATAGACCCAGCGCCTGGGTGAAGGCGTCCATCACGGTCGCGATGTGGTCGAAGGTGTAGTCGAACTGCTTCGGGTCGGGCCAGTCGCTATGTCCGTAGCCCGGATAATCGGGCGCAACCAGATGGTAGTTGTCTGCGAGTCGCGTCAGCAGCGGCTGAAACATCCGCGACGATGACGGAAGACCGTGCAGCAAAAGAATGACGGGAGCGCCTTTCGGCCCCGCCTCTCTGTAGAAGATGGAGAGTCCATCGACCTTCACTGTGCGATAAAATACCTGATTTTCCATTGCATTGTCCTTTTTCTGGGCATCCATGTACAAGGTGACGGCGAGCACGAGCGCGAGAGTCGACAGCGTACGAAGGGCCGGTTTCGTCGTATGCATAAATTCTTTGAGCTACTCTGTGACTTCGAAGATGACTTCGAGTTCTATAGGCATCCCGAGTGGAAGGCTGGCAACGCCGATTACCAGCCGAACGGCCATCTTCTCGGCGCCAAAGACGTCTCGAAACAGGTCTGAGACACCGTCGGCGACTCTTGGCTGGTCGAAGAAATCCCCGGAGGTCGCTATGAACACCCCGAGCCGCACGACGCGAGTCACTCTATCGAGTGAACCCAAGTGCTGCTTTGCCGCAGCAAGGGCGCTCAAGGCAGCGGTGTAGGTGGCGTCTCGTCCAGCCTCGGCATCGAGTTCCTTCCCAAGTCGGCCAAGATATTTTGGCTTGTGGTCGACAACCGGGAGCATCCCGCTCAGGAAAAGCAGGTTGCCCGTCTGCAGCGTCTCGACGTAAGAGCCAAAAGGCGTCGGAGGGGACGGGAGCTGAATGCCAAGGTCTTGTAGCCGGCGTTCCGCGCTGGTCGGCTGCGAACCTTTACCGCCTACCATCGGCCCGCGTGCGCACCGCCGTCCACGTGCAGCACCTCCCCGGTTACGTGACGAGCTTCCGTCAGATAGACGACTGCCTCGGCGATGTCCTTCGCATCGGTGATGGAGCCCATCGGCGAAAGAGTCTTCATGAAGTCCTTCGGATTGTTTTTGTGCAGAGGAGTGTCGACGGTGCCAGGCGCGACCGCGTTGAAGCGGACGTTGTCCTTCGCGTATTCGCTCGCGAGGCTGAGAGTAATCGCATTAAGTCCGCCCTTGGTGATCATTGGAATCGACGCCGGAATGCCTGCGATGGGGTTGTCGGCGAGCGACGCGGTGATGGTTGTCACGCTGCCGCCGGTGCCTTGCGACAGCATCTGCTTGACGGCGCGCTGGGTGATGAAGATGAACCCCTCCAGGTTGGTAGAGACGAAACCGCGAAACTCGTCGATGGTGTAGTCGGTGAAGGGCTTGGCTGAGAAGATGCCCGCGTTGTTGACGACGTGGTCGATCGAGCCGAACTTGGCGATCGCGGTCTGAGTGACCTTCTCAGCCGTTGCTGCCTGACCGATGTCTCCGTCGACGAGTGCGAGGTTCGGTGATGGCGCGAAGCCGGCCCTGGAAACATTGCGCGAGGTCGCAACGACGTTATAGCCGCGATCGAGAAAGGCCTGGACGACGGCCGCTCCTATGCCTTGCGAGGCACCGGTTACGATGACTGTCTTTTTGCTCGCCATCCTTACCTTCTGTTCTCGCAGGGTCTCGGAGAATCCTGTCCCTGCGTGTTTAATCCGGTGTCACGATGAGTTTGGATGCGATAGTCAATAACCGTCAACGTCGACGATAGCCTGGGCAAAGGCCTGCGGAGCTTCCTGAGGCAGATTGTGTCCGACGCCTCCCGTTATGGTCCGGTGTGCGTATTTGCCCGAGAATTTATTGGCATAGGCACCGCCGTCCGCATGCGGTGCACCGTTGGCATCGCCTTCAAGAGTAATGGCGGGCACGGTGATGACCGGGCCTGCGGCTAGCCGTTTTTCGAGGTCGTCATATTTTGGCTCGCCTTCAGCCAATCCTTGCCGCCAGCGGTAGTTGTGGATCACGATTTTGACATGGTCCAGGTTCTCGAAGGCCGCTGCACTGCGATCGAATGTTGCATCGTCGAAGTTCCACTTCGGCGATGCGAGTTGCCAGATGAGCTTTGCAAAATCATGCCGGTATTTCCCATAGCCGTCCTCGCCGCGTTCCGTGGCAAAGTAAAACTGATACCACCACTGGAACTCAGCCTTTGGCGGCAACGGCGTCTTGCCGGCCGCTTGGCTGCCGATCAAATAACCGCTCACGGAGACGATCGCCTTGCAGCGATCGGGCCACAAGGCCGCCATGATGTCGGCCGTCCGCGCTCCCCAATCAAAGCCCGCTATGATCGCCTTCTGAATCTTGAGAGCGTCCATGAGAGCGATGATATCGAGAGCAACTACAGACTGCTGGCCGTTGCGAAATGTTTCGCTGGAAAGAAAAGATGTCGTGCCGTAGCCGCGCAGATACGGGACGATCACTTTGTAGCCCTTCGATGCCAACAAAGGGGCAACGTCGACAAAGCTGTAAATGTCATAGGGCCAACCGTGCAGAAGAACGACCGGAGGGCCGGCGGCTGGACCAGCTTCAGCGTAGCCGACATTCAGAAGGCCGGCATCGATCTGCTTCAGCGGGCCGAACGACGTGTTCGTCCCCGGCTTAATCGTTGGCAGGGCCGCTGATTGTGCCTCGTTGGATATGGGCTGGTGGCCTTCCGAATAGAGTGCGCCGGGTGTGAGCAGCGCCGCTCCAGCTGATAGTCCGGCAATTGCGAAACGACGACGTGATATTCCAATCTGATCTGTTGGCTTCACAGAGAATCTCCTTTTCAATCCACTGCTAGTTATGTGATCCCGCTTTCCCTGGGTTTGCCAGGCGCGCCGAGGCTTTTGCGGGACGAGGGACACTGACCGTCAGTCATGGCAGTCGATCCCTTTTGGGACCACGAAGGCGGCGACTCCTTCCTTATCGATGGGCTGGTGCGTCCCCATGGACGAGTTGGATCAGGCAGCTTATGCGATCCGGAAGGCAACATGTTAGTGTTGCCGGTCGGCCGGTTGAAATATCAAGATGCAAGGCAGGGCAGCTCCGCGTGATGGATGACGTGAACCACTTCCGGATTGCCGACAGCCCGGAAATACGATAGGCCAGTAGTATAGGTCAAGAAGTTAGGGGCCGTGACCATGCGCCAACACAAAATTTACACTCAGCTCGGCCGAGCGGCAGTCCAGAAGCTACCACACCAGTTTGATTCCGTAGGTGGCAAAGATGCGGTCTGCGCTGAGGATGGGTAGGGATTCGGTGAGCGCCTGGGCGATGAGGAGACGGTCGAACGGGTCGCCGTGATGGTGTGGGAGCGATTCGAGCTGAAGGACGTGTTCGTAGCGGATGGGAAGGAGTTGCATGCCGTAGGCGTCCATCTCGTCGCGGATGTAGGCGACCGAGGAGCCGATGGTGTTGAGCTTGCCGGTCTTGATTTTGATTGCGATCTCCCAGAGGGAGACGAGGGAGAAGACGAGTTCGTGCTCGTTGGACGTGAGGGCCTGTTTTGCTTTTCGGGTGAGGCGGTGATCGTTGAGGAGAGACCAGAGGAAGGTGTGGGTGTCGAGCAGCACCTTCATTTGGATTTCTTCTTCCGGGCAGGCTTTGGCCCGAGGTTCTCGAACTTGGGGTCGTCGGCTTCGAAGAGCTCCTGGATCTCAAGGTCGGTTTCGAGCGAGAAGGCGTCGGGGGCCATCCAGATTTTGCCGATTCCAGAGCCGAACATGTGTTTGCGTGATTTGCGAACGGGTGGCGTGACCATGACGAGCTTGACGGCGGGTTTTCCGGCGCGGGCGATGATGACCTCTTCCCCGCTCTCGACCGCGGCGATGAGTTTGGAGAGGTTAGTCTTGGCGTGATGGACGTTGACTTCCATAAAGATTTATCTTAGCTAATATGATTAGCTAAGGCAATTGAGAATGAAGACGGTTCGCGCGGAACGCAAATGCCCACCTTAGGCGCAAAAAAAACGCGCCGAAGATGGGGCCAACCAGATTTCTGGGATTGCTCAGACTTGGGCCACCCGTCGATTCATGTTTACTTCTTCGGGTTATAGATGTAGTTCACAAACGCATATCCCCACGGTACGGCGACGATGGCAAGATCACCCACAATCGGGCGGACACCGTCGTATTTGTCGGCTCGTTGAAAGATGGCTTTGGGGCTGAAGGTCATGGGGGATCCTTGACCCATAGTAGCCTGCCCTTCCTGCGGTTGAATCAGCTGAGTGTGCCGATGCTTGCCCAGTCAGTCCAGAAATGCAGCGGTGTGTTTTTTGGATTCCCCGAGCGATTTTGTCGCGAGGTTAAGACCTGAACTGGGCCTTGTGCGGTGGCGGTCATGACAAAGATCTGGCAGGCCCCATTCTCGAGTGTCCCCACCGTCACATCCATTATCGAGCCTGGGGAGGGGAGGAACGGTTGCCAAGCCGTCCAGCCGGAGCTCGCATCGGTTGCGGTCTTCTGGATGGTTTGCAGCGTGCCATCGCTCGAGACGAGCCACACCTGGGTAAGACCATCACAGAGCTGTACTGCAGCGCCCAAGAAGTCGTTAGTACCCGGTAAGGAATCACTGAACAGCTGCCAGTCGGTCCAGGCGACGCTTGGATCGGTCGATGTCTGCCAAGACGAACTAAAGCCAGACTGACTCGCTACAGCCCATGCCTGAAGCCTACCGTCGGAGAGGCTCCCGATAAAAGCGCCGTCAGTGATACCACCGGACAGTTGCGGATTAAATGATTGCCAGGGGCTCCAGTTTGCGATTGGATCCGACGACTCCTTCCAGGACGTCCTGAGTCCGAGTGGACCCTCGGCCCCGGAGAGCGCAAACAGCTGCATCCGTCCATCCGCAAGTTGCCCAACACCGGCCAGACCCGGAGTAATAAAAGGGGTCACGAACGGTTGCCACGGGAGCCATGGTGCATCGGGATCGGGTGTTGTCTTCCAAGTCGTCATCGTCCCGTAGGTCGCCAGCGACCCTGGTGCCTGAGAGAAGGCGGGGACCCAAAGTTGAACACGACCGTCGGGTGAATGTCCGGCCGTTATTCTGTAGATGACTCCGGTGGTGTCGGGTACGGCGGAGGGATTGGGATTGAATAGTCTAAGTGAGGTCCACGGCTGGGTCGGAACGACCGATACCTGCCACATACTGAAGAGGGTGTGCGTTGTCGGACCAACCGCCCACAGCTGGAGTCGTCCATCGGACAACGGCGCTACTGCTAATCGGCCGCTCATGATTTACCTCCGCTTAGTGGATAACAATACACCCGCGAGTCGATCGGAAGACCGGGCGTTGGATTCCGAGAACGGTTCGCGCGTAGCGCGAAGGCCCACCTTAGGCGCAAAAGACGCGCCGAAGATGGGGCACCCAGATTCTAGATCGTTTTAGATGTGGGCCACCCGTCCGATGGGACGGCGAAGTTCAGCATTATAATTTTGAGTCGGCCACTCTCGTCGAACCGTTACCGCCAAGGGTGTTGATCGTGTTTCAACTCGGCCTTCAATATTTGACGACGATGGACCATCAAATGAAGGAGTCCTTTTATGACTGAAACCACATCCGCTGGGGTGTCGGGCGGTGGGGCCCGCGGATCTCACGCGAACACGGGAAACGGACTGCAGGCGAAGAGTGTTCTAACGAAGATCGCAGCCGTTGTCGCAGATCGAAATATTCCTTTCCTTGTCTGCAGCATTGGAATGATCGTGATGTTGCTGTGGGCAGGCAAATTCAAGATGACAGCACCCGGAGCAGAGGGCATCATCCCACTCGTCAGTAACAGCCCACTTACCAGTTGGCAATTCAAGGTCTTTGGACCGATATATTCTGGGGGACATGATCGGGGCCACTGAATGGACAGCGGCAATCCTACTGATCATTGGCTACTTTAAACCTAAAGCAGGCATTCTGGGCGGGATCATTCTAGTCGGAATGTTCTTCACCACAAGCACTATGTTGATCACGACTCCGGATGACACCGTCGTGGTTCACGGCATCCATTACATGAACAATATCGGTTTGTTTCTCTTCAAGGACATTATCTCTTTCGGAGCTGCGTTCTATCTGATCAGCTATTATGGCCGAAAAGCGATCCTGGCTGAGAACCAGAGATGATGGTCTGCCTGTTCCATCATTAGCTTTTATGGACGACCTCGAATGAATACCCGTCAGGGTCGAATACATCAGCGGCATAGTAGCCCGGATAGTATTCCAGTCGTGCGCGGGGTGAGATATTGTCTTTGGCGCCAGCTGAGATTGCGGCCTTGTAGAATTCATCGACCTTATCCTCATCTTCGGCCATAAAGCCCCAGTGAATGGCCCCTGGATCAGGCTTCCCTTGCTTTATCCAGAAGAACGCCCGTTTGCCATCACCGAATCCCCACAGATCGGGATGGCCGTTTTTGCCTTTGTACGGCATGAAGAATTTGATGTTGAGTGGCTTCAGCGCCGCGTCATAGAAGGCAAGTGAACGTTCGACATCGCTGACAGTCAGGATAATGTGATCGAGCATAGTTCTCCCTCTCAAATTATGAGTGCTTCAAAACGGTTCGCGCGGGGCGCGAATGCCCACCTTAGGCGCAAAAGACGCGCCGAAGATGGGGCACCCAGATTATTTCAAGCGGTTAGATGTGGGCCACCCGTCCACCCAAATTTCTGGAACTGCTTAGGTCTGGGCCGCCCGCCCCATCGCGACTCCGATCGATGACATTCTAAAGCGTGACTATAGATGATGTTTGCCAAAGCGCATCGTAGACCGTCCTGATTTCAGGCACTTCTATCTCCACCATGTATGTCGACTTCTTGTGAGCAGCGATCTTTAATTGATTGGCCGACGACCCAGCTTCTGTCGTCGATAATGACTAAACGGTCATGAAGTAGGGCACTTGTCCGAATTTCGAAGTTCGACCTATTTGCGCTAAAAATTTTTGCGACTGCGGTGATGTCTGGGGGCAGAGAAGCGGCTGATAGCTTAAGCGCAGTGAGAATTTGCACGTCAGCTGAGACGGGTATGACATCGAGATAAAGATCAAAAATCTCTCGTCCCAAATAAGCGTCGACCACCATTACACGGGCGCTTGCTGAGCGTAGCAGCTGGTTTAGGTCGCGATAGAACGCGAATGGATTTCCCGAATCATACACGCCTGCTATTTCAGCTTTGGGAGCAAGCATCTGTAGTTCTTTAATCATTGCTCTCATGGAAGCGCGATGTGCGATTACCCGGTCTTCAAACATCTGCTGCTTGTCAGCTGCAACTTCTGCAGCATCATGACCATAATCTCCCCAGGCAACCATGCCTAGTGACGTCAGTCCTGCGAGTTTGGCTCGTGCAAAGTTGTTATGTTGCGCGCTGTTTTGCCCGAACGCTTTGATGACAATGCTCTCAGCCGTGGGCTGCCACTTTGTTCAGCTGAGCTTGCTTGTACGTATTGTTTACCCGCAAATTCCTCGAAGTTATGGAGGAGTTCAGACAGGATCTCCAAAGCTTGATTTTGAGCAATTGAAGGTTGACCAACTGAGGGAGACGACGAGCGAGGTGGCATGTTGCAACTGTATTCGAGCGTGAAGCAGCCTTCAAGTAAAAGCTACTGTGCCATAAAAACATGGGGCGGACTCTTTCGAGTCCGCCCGTTCTTTGTTGCTGCAGTTTAAGGTTTCACGCGAAGCGTCGAGGACGGCACGAAGTGCTATTCGGCGGCTAGTTCTTCCTGTTCGCCTTCCATGCGCATCTGTTCGAGTTCGCGCTCTTCAGCTTCGATGGCTGCTGTCACTTCCTGCTGGACCTGGGCCGCCGCTTCTTCCAGCTCTGGGGAGAGCTGAACGTTGCGGTAGTACTCCATGCCGGTGCCGGCGGGGATGAGGCGGCCTACGATGACGTTCTCCTTGAGGCCACGGAGCGTGTCTATGGAGCCATTGATCGAAGCTTCGGTCAATACGCGGGTGGTCTCCTGGAAGCTGGCGGCCGAGATGAAGCTGTCGGTCGAGAGCGACGCCTTGGTGATGCCGAGGAGGAGCGAACGGCCGATGGCAGGCTTGCCGCCGGACATCAACACGCGCTGGTTCTCGGCGTTGAAGCGGAAGCGGTCGGTCTGCTGGTCGACGAGGAAGGTGGTGTCGCCGACTTCTTCGATCTTGACCCAGCGAAGCATCTGACGAACGATGGTTTCGATGTGCTTGTCGGAGATGGTGACGCCCTGGAGCCGGTAGACCTCCTGGATTTCGTTGACGAGGTACTGCTGAAGAGCGCGCTCGCCGAGGACTTCCAAGATGTCGTGCGGGTTGCGAGGACCGTCGATCAGAGCGTCACCGGCACGGAGGCGTTCGCCTTCCTGCACGTTGACGTAAGTACCGCGGGGAACGCTGTACTCCTCTTCCTGACCGTTGTCCGCGGTGACGTAGACCTTGCGCTGGCCCTTGGAGACCTCGCCGAAGCGAACGACACCATCGATCTTGCTGATGATTGCCGGGTCGCGGGGCTTGCGGGCCTCGAAGAGTTCGACGACGCGAGGGAGACCGCCGGTGATGTCCTTGGTGCGGGTGGTTTCGCGTGGGATCTTGGCAAGGATGTCGCCGGGGAAGATCTCGTCGCCATCGGCAACCATCAAGTGAGCGCGTGAGGGCATGAGGTAACGCTTGTTGCCCTGGGCGGACTTGATGATGATGGCGGGCTGGCGCTTCTCGTCGGAGGAGTCGGCGACGACGAGGCGGCTGAGGCCGGTGACTTCGTCGACTTCTTCGTTCAGGGTGACGCCTTCCTGGAGGTCCTTGAACTGGACGGTTCCGGAGATCTCGGTGAGGAGAGAGAAGGTGTAGGGGTCCCACTCGCCGAGGCGGCTGCCCTGTGTAACCTTGGTCCCCTCTTCGACCTTGAGCTTGGCGCCGTAGACGATGGCGTAACGCTCCTTTTCGCGGCCCTTGTCGTCGATGATGGCGATGGAGCCGTTGCGGTTCATCGCGACCAGATCGCCCGACTTTGCGCGAACGGTGACGAGGTTGATGAAGCGCACGGTGCCGGCGTTCTTGGCCTCGAGGTGCGAGGCGTCGGATACGCGCGATGCCGTTCCGCCGATGTGGAAGGTACGCATGGTGAGCTGGGTGCCGGGCTCGCCGATGGACTGCGCCGCGATGACGCCGACGGCTTCGCCCATCTCGACCATCTTGCCGGAGCCGAGGTTACGGCCGTAGCAGAGGATGCAGACGCCGCGCTTGGATTCGCAGGTGAGCACCGAGCGGATCTTGACGCGCTCGATACCTGCGGCCTGAACGGCGTTGGCGAGGTCTTCGTCGATCTCCTGGTTGACGTCGACGATGGTCTTGCCCTCGAAGTCCTTGAGCCTCTCGAGCGAGACGCGGCCGATGATGCGGTCGCGAAGGGGCTCGATGGTCTCGCCGGCTTCGATGATGGGGGTGACGTAGATGCCTTCGACGGTGCCGCAGTCGTTGTGCGAGATGATGACGTCCTGCGCAACGTCGACCAGACGGCGGGTGAGGTAACCCGAGTCGGCGGTCTTGAGTGCGGTGTCGGCGAGGCCCTTACGCGCGCCGTGCGTGGAGATGAAGTACTGCAGCACGGTGAGACCTTCGCGGAAGTTCGCCGTGATGGGGGTCTCGATGATTTCGCCGGAGGGCTTGGCCATCAAACCGCGCATGCCGGAGAGCTGGCGGATCTGCTGTTTGGAACCGCGAGCGCCGGAGTCGGCCATGATGTAGATCGGGTTCATGGCCCCTTCCTTGTCGGCACGCTTCATGTTGTTGAACATCTCGTCGGCGACGCGCTCGGTGACGCCGGACCACATCTGGATGACCTTGTTGGAGCGCTCACCGTTGGTGATGGCACCGTCGAGGTACTGCTGCTGCATGGAGAGGACGGTCTTTTCGGCGTCGCCCACGAGCTGGTACTTGGACTCGGGGATGACCATGTCGTCGAGACCGACCGAGAGGCCGGAGCGAGTGGCATAGGTGAATCCGAGGTCCTTGACGCGGTCGAGGGTCTTGACGGTGACTTCGAGGCCGAGGTTCAGGTAGCAGTAGTTGATGAGCTGGCCGATGCCCTTCTTCTTGAGCAGGCCGTTGACGTAAGGCATGCCCTCGGGGAGCGCATCGTTGAGGATGGCGCGGCCGACGGTCGTGTTGATGTACTGACGGTTGAACTCGACCGGCTCGGTGTGGGTGAGGTCCTGATCGTCGTACGCGGTGGTCATGTCGAGGACTGGCCCCGAGTAGCGCAGACGGATGGGGGTGAGGGTCTCGACCTGCTTCGCTTCGAGGGCCATGAAGACCTCTTCGATGTTGGCGAAGACGCGGCCTTCACCCTTGGCGTTGACCTTCGCCTTGGTGAGGTAGTAGATGCCGAGGACGAGGTCCTGGGTCGGCACGGTGATGGGCTGACCGCTCGCCGGCGAGAGGATGTTGTGCGAAGCAAGCATGAGAACGCTGGCTTCGATCTGGGCCTCGGGCGAGAGCGGGATGTGGACGGCCATCTGGTCGCCGTCGAAGTCCGCGTTGAAGGCGGTGCAGACGAGCGGATGGATCTTGATGGCTTTACCTTCAACGAGCACGGGCTCGAAGGCCTGGATGCCGAGGCGGTGGAGGGTCGGGGCGCGGTTCAGCAGGACGGGGTGGTCCTTGATGACCTCTTCGAGGATGTCCCAGACGATGGGTTCCTGCATCTCGACCATCTCTTTAGCCTGCTTGATGGTGGTGCAGTGGCCGGTCTGCTCGAGGCGGTGGTAGATGAAGGGCTTGAAGAGCTCGAGCGCCATCTTCTTGGGAAGACCGCACTGGTGCAGCTTCAGCTCTGGGCCGACAACGATGACCGAACGGCCGGAGTAGTCGACGCGCTTGCCGAGGAGGTTCTGACGGAAGCGGCCCTGCTTGCCCTTGAGGGTGTCGGAGAGCGACTTCAGCGGACGGTTGTTGGCGCCACGGAGGACGCGGCCACGACGGCCGTTGTCGAAGAGAGCGTCGACGGCCTCCTGGAGCATGCGCTTTTCATTACGCACGATTACTTCGGGCGCATGTAAGTCCATCAGCTTCTTGAGGCGGTTGTTGCGGTTGATGACGCGGCGATAGAGGTCGTTGAGGTCGGAGGTGGCGAAGCGGCCGCCGTCCAACGGCACGAGGGGGCGAAGCTCTGGCGGGATCACGGGGATCACGTCGAGGATCATCCACTGGGGCAGGTTGTCTGACTTGCGGAAGGCTTCGACGATCTTGAGCCGCTTGGAGTACTTGAGCTTCTTCTGGAGCGAGGTCTCGTTCTTCATGCGGTCGCGCAGCTCGATGGAGAGCTCGGCGACGTCGACGCGCTTGAGGAGTTCCTTGATGGCTTCTGCGCCCATCATGGCCTTGAAGCCGGAGGGGCGGAACTGGGCGTCGAGTTCGCGGAACTTGGTCTCGTCCTTGATGACCTCGCGCTCCTTGACGGGCGCGTCGCCTGGATCGACGACGACGTAGGACTCGAAGTAGAGGACGGCTTCGAGCTCACGGAGCGAGATGTCGAGCAGGTGGCCGATGCGCGACGGCAGGCCCTTGAAGAACCAGACGTGCGAGCAGGGGCTGGCGAGCTCGATGTGGCCGAGACGTTCGCGGCGGACTTTGCTGAGGGTGACTTCGACACCGCACTTGTCGCAGATGACGCCGCGGTGCTTCATGCGCTTGTACTTGCCGCAGAGACACTCCCAGTCGGTGATGGGTCCGAAGATGCGGGCGCAGAAGAGGCCGTCGCGCTCGGGCTTGAAGGTGCGGTAGTTGATGGTCTCGGGCTTGGTGACCTCGCCATGCGACCAGCTGCGGATCTTCTCGGGGCTGGCGAGCTGGATCTTGATGGCGTCGAAGTCGGCGATGGAGCCGGTCAGTTCGAAGGGGCTGGAGCGGAACATATTTTGCGTCTCCCTTGTGTCCTGCGTTGGCAGGTGCAGCGATTGGCTGCGGTTGCTAGATCTTTTTGCGGTGGCTTTCGGTGCATCGCGTTACCGGCGGTTCTGGTGCAGTTGCTTTTTTCGATTGTCTTGCCACCGGAGTGGCGGCCCGAGGAGTGTACGCATTGACCTCCTCGGGTCTTGGTGCGTTAGTCGGCTGCCGCGATGGCCGGCAGCGGCTGCTTCTTCTGGTCGGCCTGTTTGATCAGTTCGACGTCGAGGCAGAGGGACTGCAGTTCGCGGATGAGAACGTTGAACGACTCGGGTACGCCCGGCTCGATGGCAGCTTCGCCCTTGACGATGGCCTCGTAGATCTTGGTACGGCCGAAGACGTCGTCGGACTTGGCGGTGAGCAGCTCCTGCAGGATGTAGGCGGCGCCATAGGCTTCAAGGGCCCAGACCTCCATCTCACCGAAGCGCTGTCCGCCGAACTGCGCCTTACCGCCCAGCGGTTGCTGGGTGATGAGCGAGTACGGCCCGATGGAACGAGCGTGGATCTTGTCGTCGACCAAGTGCGAGAGCTTGAGCATATAGATGTAGCCGACGGTGGCGGGCTGCTCGAAGGGTTCTCCGATCATGCCATCGTAGAGCTGCGTCTTGCCCGAGCTGGGGAGACCAGCGGCCTTGAGAAGCGCCTTGATCTCGGTCTCGCGTGCGCCGTCGAATACCGCGGTGCCGAACCAGATGCCGCGCTTCATGCCGGCGGCGACGCGTATGGTCTGGTCGTCGTCGAGGTCAAGAAGGTGGCTGAGAGCGGCGGTGCCGGCGAAGCGCGCCTTGAAGAGCTCGCGGACCTCGCTTGCCTTTTCGTAGGTCGCGGCGATCTCGGCGATCTGTTTGCCGAGCTCGTGCGCGGCCCAGCCGAGGTGCGTCTCGAGGATCTGACCGACGTTCATACGCGAAGGCACGCCAAGCGGGTTGAGGACGATCTCGACCGGAGTTCCATCGGGAAGGTACGGCATGTCTTCCTCAGGAAGGATCCGGGCGATGACACCCTTGTTACCGTGGCGTCCGGCCATCTTGTCACCGACAGAGAGCTTGCGCTTCATGGCGATGTAGACCTTGACCATCTTGATGACGCCGGGGGCGAGTTCGTCGCCCTTCTGCATCTTGCCGATCTTCTCGTTCGTGATCTTGCGGAGAACGTCGATCTGGCGTGAGGTCATCTCCTCGATCTCGTCGATCTGCTCGTTGACGCGGGGGTCCTTGTCGGCGTAGCGGATGCGCTTGAGGTTACGAGTGCTGATGAGCTCGATGGTGTCGCGGTCGAGCACGTCGCCCTTGTTGAGCAGCTTCTTGTTGGTGCGCTCGTCGTGCAGGTCGGCGAGGACCTCCTTCGCACCGAGAATTGCTTCGAGACGCTTGAGGCGCTCGTCGGTGAGAATGCGGATCTCGTCGGCCAAGTTGCGCTCGAGCTTCTCGATCATCTCCTGCTCGATCTGCTTGGCGCGCTCGTCCTTCTCCTGGCCCTTGCGGGAAAAGATGCGGACGTCGACGACGGTGCCTTCGATGCCCGGGGGGCACGTCAGCGAGGCGTCGCGCACATCGCCGGCCTTTTCACCGAAGATGGCGCGGAGGAGCTTTTCCTCTGGAGTCAATTGCGTTTCACCCTTCGGCGTTACCTTGCCGACGAGGATGTCGTTGTGGCCGATCTTCGCGCCGATGCGAATGATGCCCGAGTCGTCGAGATCGCGGAGGGCGTGCTCGCTGACGTTGGGGATATCGCGCGTGATCTCTTCCGGCCCAAGCTTCGTATCGCGGGCCTCGATCTCGAACTCCTCGATGTGGATCGAGGTGTAGTAGTCCTCACGGACCAGCTTCTCCGAGATGAGGATCGCGTCCTCGAAGTTGTAACCGCGCCACGGCATGAAGGCGACGAGGACGTTGCGGCCGAGGCCGAGTTCGCCCTGTTCGGTGCAGGGACCGTCGGCGATGACCTGGCCCTTGACCACTCGGTCGCCCTTGCGGACGATCGGCTTCTGGTTGATACAGGTGTTCTGGTTGGAGCGCTTGAACTTCGTGAGCTGGTAGATGTCCGAGCCGACCTCACGCGAGAGCTGCGTGGGGTGGTGCTCGCCTTCGACGCGCACGATGATGCGCTCGGAGTCGACCGAGTCGATAATGCCGTTGCGCTTGGCCAGGATGACGGCGCCGGAGTCGCGGGCGGTGACGCCCTCCATACCGGTACCGACGAACGGGGCCTCGGCAACGAGCAGAGGAACGGACTGCCGCTGCATGTTCGCGCCCATGAGCGCGCGGTTGGCGTCGTCGTGCTCGAGGAACGGAACGAGCGAGGCGGCGACCGAGACGAGTTGCTTCGGCGAGACGTCAACGTAATCCACTTCGGACTTGTTGACGAGAACGAAGTTACCCTGGCGGCGGGCGTCAACGACGTCCTGAATGATGTTCAGTTTGGCGTCGAGCTCGATGTTCGCCTGTGCGATGGTGTGGCGATCTTCCTCCCACGCGGAGAGGTAGAAGCTGAAGGGGGCAAGGTCCATGGTGCGCTTCTTGTCCTTCTTCAACTGCTCGTTCATCTTGCGGGCCTCAGTGATCTCGAGGTAGTCGCCCTGACGCAGACCCGACTCTCCGGCGTTGACTACGGAGACGTAGTCGAGCGCACGGCCGTCCTTGACGCGACGGTAGGGCGATTCGATGAAGCCGTACTCGTTAATGCGCGCAAAGCAAGAGAGCGAGCTGATAAGGCCGATATTCGGGCCTTCCGGCGTCTCGATCGGGCAGATGCGTCCGTAGTGCGTAGGGTGCACGTCGCGGACTTCGAAGCCGGCGCGCTCACGCGACAGACCGCCAGGCCCAAGGGCGGAGAGGCGACGCTTGTGCGTGATCTCCGAGAGCGGGTTGGTCTGGTCCATGAACTGCGAGAGCTGCGAGGAGCCGAAGAACTCACGAATCGCGGCCATGACTGGCTTGGCGTTGATGAGGTCATGCGGCATGGCGGTCGACATCTCCTGATAGACCGACATCTTTTCCTTGATGGCGCGTTCCATGCGAACGAGGCCGATGCGGAACTGGTTCTCCATCAGTTCGCCGACGGCGCGAACGCGGCGGTTGCCAAGATGATCGATGTCATCGACGGTGCCGATGTTCTTGCGCAGCTTGAGCAGGTAGCGGATGGTGCCGTAGAAGTCCTCGGGGGTCAACGTGCGCTTGTCGAGGCCAGAGGGGTCCTGGTTCTCGTAGAGCTTGATGTTGAATTTGAGGCGGCCGACGCGCGAGAAGTCGTACTTGCGCGGATCGAAGAACATGCCTTCGAAGAGCGCGGTCGCGGTGTCAAGCGTCGGTGGGTCACCGGGACGCAGCTTGCGGTAGATCTCGATGAGCGCTTCCTCGGGCTTGCGCACGGAGTCGCGGCGGAGGGTGTTGGTGATGATGTTGCCCACGTCGTCGCGCTCGGGGAAGAAGACCTCGAAGCTGGTGACGCCGGACTGGACGATCTTGTGCAGCTTGTCGGCGGTGAGCTCCTGGTTGGCCTCGTAGAGCAGCTCGCCGGTGGTGAGATCGACGACGTCGGACGCGGTCATGGCGCCGTCGAACTCGCTGGTCTCGACCTCGACTGCTTCGATCTTGTGGCTGCGCAGACCCTTCAGCGAGTGGGCCGAGATCTTGCGGGTCGCAGGCGCGAGCTCCTCACCCTTGACCGTGATGGCGTGGGCGGGGCGAGTCCCCTGGAGATTGGTGAGCTGGCCTTCGGGAACGACCTTCCAGTTGAGCTTGCCGTCTTTCACGTTGATGGTGTCGACGGTGTAGAAGGTCTTGAGGATCTCCTCGTCGGTGCGCAGGCCGAGGGCGCGCAGGAAGATGGTGCCGAGGAACTTGCGCTTGCGGTCGATGCGGACGTAGAGGGTGTTCTTCTGGTCGTACTCGAACTCGACCCAGCTACCGCGGTAGGGGATGATCTTTCCGAGGAAGTAGGTGCGGTTGTTCGCGGTCTCGAAGAAGACGCCGGGCGAACGATGGAGCTGCGAGACGATGACGCGCTCGGTGCCGTTGACGATGAAGGTGCCGTTCTGCGACATCAGAGGAATGTCGCCGAAGAAGACTTCCTGCTCCTTCATATCGCGAAGGCTCTTGACGCCGGTCTCGGGGTCCTTGTCGTAGATCTTCAGGCGGATCGTGACCTTGAGCGGAGCAGAGTAGGTCATGCCGCGCTCTTCGCACTCGGCCTGGTCGTACTTCAGCTGCAGGCCGACGGGGTCGCCGCACTTGGTGCAGAAGTCAGGGGTGTTCTTGTTGTAGGTTCCGCAGAAGTTGCAGAGGACGTCGCCCGGGTGGAAGGGGTCGGTGATGACCATATGACCGCAATGGGTACAGGCCGTGCGCAGGTGATTGAGACCTTTGAGGTAGCCGCACTTGCACTCCCAGTTGCCGATCGAGAAGTCGACGAACTCGAGCTCGGAGACGTTGCGAAAGTCGGTGATGGGGAAGACCGAGGTGAAGACGGACTGCAGGCCGTTGTCTTCACGCTCCTGCGGGAGCTTGTCCATCTGCAGGAAGCGCTCATAGCTGCGGCGCTGGACTTCGATGAGGTTGGGGATCTGAATGGATGTTGGGATCTTTGAAAAATCAAGACGGCTACGGATCGCGCGCATTTCGCTGTTGTTGGACTCGCCAGACATGCTCTCTCCTGAAAACTGACCTTCGAGGCCTCCCGGGTGCGGGTGCCAGCATCACATGGCTGGCTGCACTCGTGAGGGGAGGGCTTTGGTCATGCCCTCCGGGTTTGGTTCTGATTGCGCAGTTGCTAAGGTCTTCGGCCCCTGCTGTCCTCGACGGCAGCAGGCCCCGTGCGCAGAATGTCTTGCCGTGTGGTGCTTCCCGGCACTAAATAAATCTCTAAACTTTTACTGACTGCGAGCGCTCGAAGCTGCTATAAAGAACGCGTGCAGTGCTGCTGCTATGCCTGTAAACACGGCAAAGCGCTCGATGGGACAGCGTGTCCCATGAGCGCAAAGGTCGACTTGTGCACTGTTTCTGTATAGGTGGTATGAATGCCTGCCGCCATTTTGAGGTTCGCCTTACCCCAAAGTTTGCTGCCGCTCGCTGATGCCTATTGCACTATGCGCGTCCGCCGCTCGAAGCGATAGTGGCCGGTTCCTTAACCTGTTATGACAGGATGATCCGGGTACAACCCAAATTTGCCAAAGTAGTGTCCGCCAAGGAGCACGCCAAGGCGGAACGAATTTTCTCTAACCTCAAGAATATCGCGTTCCGCCTCGACTTGCAAGCTGGCAGGTAACTACTTGATTTCTACGGTGGCGACGCCTTCGAACTTCTTGGCGATCGCGGCCGCGTCGTCCTTCGAAATGTTCTCCTTCAAGGGCTTGGGGGCGGCGTCGACCAGGTCCTTGGCTTCCTTCAAGCCAAGGGCGGTGACTTCGCGTACAGCCTTGATGGTGTTGATCTTATTCGCGCCGGCGTCCTTCAGGATGACGGTGAACTCGGTCTTCTCTTCAGCCGGAGCTGCCGCTGCCGCGCCGCCGCCTGCTGCCGGGGCCGCTGCAACTGCCGCTGCTGCCGAAACGCCAAGACGCTCTTCGAGCTTCTTGACAAGGGCCGAGGCCTCGAGGAGGCTGAGGCTAACGATTGATTCTTCCAACTGCTGGATGTCTGCCATGTTATTTCTCCAATAGAACTGAACTTTTGTATTGCTGGCTACTGATTGCTTCCCGGGGCCAACTGCGCCTCGGCTGCCTATGTCTTCCAGGGTTTCCGTTGCGCCCAGACCAGCGCACCCGGGGAGACCAGGCGAAACTTGTTATCCCTCGACCGGATCCGTGGTCGCGGCTTCCCCACCCTGCGATGCGGTGGCGTTTTCAGGTTGTGCGGCGCCCGAAGGCTGCTCGCCAGCGGCTGATTCCTCGATATGAGCGGCCGACTCGACTGCCGGAGCTTCTGCGACTGGAGCCTCTGCTACCGCGGCTGGCGCCTCTGCGACGGGTGCAGCAGGAGCGGCAACTGCGGCCGGGCCAGCAAACTTGCCCTTCTCGACACCCTGATTGATGACGACTGCGAGGTCGCGACCGGTTGCGTTGATGACCGTGGCCAAACGCTGCGCAGGGGAGCTGATGAGGAAGAGAAGCTTCGAGAAGAGCTCCTCCTTGCCCGGCATGGTGGCCAGTTCGCCGATCTCGCGAACGTCAATCACCTTGCCGTCGATGATGCCCAGCTTGAAGGTGAACTCTGCGTTGTCCTTGACCCAGGTGGACAGGGCCTTGGCGAGTGCGACGGGGTCGCCGGAGGTGTAGGCAACTGATGAGACGCCCTTGAGACCCTTGAGTGCTTCCTCGATCTTGGTCCCTTCGGCGGCGCGTGCGGCCAGCTTATTCTTGACGACGTGGTAGCTTCCGCCGGCGGCGCGGACGGTCTTGCGCAGCTCGAAGTCCTTCGAGGCGGTGAGCCCCTTGAAGGTGCCGATGATCGCGGAGGTCGAGTGCTCGAGCTCAGCTGCGAGCTTCTTCACCTTCTCCGTCTTTGATGCTCTGGTCAATGCCATGACTGAATCCTCTTCGCTTTCGCTTCCCCGCTCCTCGCTTTACGCGGCCAGATGGGGTTTCGTGCTAACTAAATTAATTAGGCCTTGCCTGCCAGTTCGGCAGCGGCGTAGTCGAGCTGGATGCCAGGGCCCATCGTCGAGCTGAGCGTGACACCCTTGATGTACTTGCCCTTGGCCGCCGAAGGCTTCGCCTTGACGACGCTCGTGATGACGGTCATCGCGTTGTCGACCAGCTTCTGCGGGTCGAACGAGAGCTTGCCGACTGGAACGTGAACCAGCGCGGTCTTGTCGGTGCGGAACTCCACCTTACCGGCCTTGATCTCCTTGACCGCGGCGGCGACATCGGTCGTGACGGTGCCGGTCTTCGGATTGGGCATCAGACCCTTCGGTCCGAGGGCCTTACCGAGACGGCCGACCGACTTCATCATGTCCGGTGTAGCGATCAGGGCATCGAAGGCGGTCCAGTTTTCCTTCTGGATCTTCTCGACCAGCTCTTCGCCGCCGAAGAACTCAGCGCCGGCAGCCTGTGCGTCCTTAACCTTATCGCCCGAGGCGATGACGGCAACGATCTTGGACTTGCCCAGACCGTGCGGGAGAACGACCGTGCCGCGAACCATCTGGTCGGCGTGCTTGGGGTCGACCCCGAGACGCATGGTGAGATCGACTGTCTCGTCGAACTTCGCATACTTTGCTTTTTGCAGGAGCGGAACTGCGTCCACCAACAGGTAGGGGCGGGGCTCAACGAGCGCACGCGCCTTCACCAGATTCTTAGAGAGTTTCCTTGCCATTTTCCCTCGTCTCCCACCCCTCTGGAGCTGTTCTCTCCGGGCGTGGTTCTCGACTGGCCTCAAACTAGTGTTGAGACACTCTTACTAGTATGCCGGAAGGCGCTTTCCTCGTCAACATTAGTTTGGGTCTATGGCGCTAGGCCCCAAACTGCCGCAGATGATGGTCAAGGTGTTGATAGGTCAATACCGCCCACTCCTCCGGGGTCATCGGCCCTAAAAAAAAGTGCGGATGCTTTGTACATCCCTCGGGGCCAGCTGCCACAAAACGGTCGATCGATTCGAGCAGGCGCTGCCTCTCGACGGCAAAGTCCCGGTCATCCGCAACCACGCAGCTCTTTTCGGTCATGGAATTACGACGCATCGGCTCCCCCTTCACAATTAGCGATTTCTTCGCGATCGGCCCCAGCAGTCGTCCAATCAGGATTCGCGGCGGAAGCCTCTTTCCCTCCGATATCTCTATCGCCTTGGAACAGTGTGCCAGTGCCTGTGCCGGGCTCATCTTGCCCCACTGCCGCTCACTGGCCGGCTTCAACCGCGTCACCCGTTTCTTCACTTCTTCCAGAGTCGCTGCGTCATAGATATTTTTCATGGAAGATCCAGAATATATGTCAAGAAAACCCCGGACAAGGCCTGGCGACTTCGTAAGTCATGGGAACAACTCGAATGGCAGTAACCACTCCCATGTCCCCGCGGTATCGCGGCCCAAAACGGCCACTGTCCCGAGATAGATGAATTTATATCGTTATACGATATAATTGGATCATGAAGAACGGCAATAAAGCATCTTCCTCAAGAGCCCGGCTTCAGGTATTGGCAGAGTTTCGCCATCAGCTCAGACTGTTTCTTCATTTCAGCGAAACGGCTGCGGCTAAGTTCGATCTTCAACCACAGCAGCACCAGCTCCTGCTGCAGATTGCGGGACGGCCGGACGGAGCGGCCGCGACGGTGGGCTATGCGGCCGAGCGTCTTGGACTGCGGCACAACAGCGTCGTGGAGTTGAGCATGCGATGCGAGGAGGCTGGCCTGATTCAGCGAACTACGGACGGCAATGACCGGCGCTGCGTCCTGCTGGATCTAACGCCCAAAGGATTGCAGACGCTCGAGGACCTCTCGCTGGACGCATGCACGTGAGCTGAATGAGCTCGCTCCGCAGTTGATGCGAACCCTGACCACAATTAAGACCGCGCACAACAAGAAGGAAAGGCCGGCGGGAGAATACGGTGCAATCTGAACCTTCAGCGCTTCGCGACTTCACGGTCGACAGACGAGTCTGGTTACTGTCGAGCGTCGCTCTTGTCATTGGCGTTGGCGCGACTTTTCTTGCGGTCCTTCTGCTTCGACTGATCGCAATATCCACGAACATTTTCTACTATCACCAGTTCAGTTCGGTCAGCATATCTCCGGCAGGAAGCCATCTGGGATATTGGATGATCCTTGTTCCGGTGGTTGGTGGACTTCTGGTTGGCGTTGTGGCCCGTTTTGGCTCTGACAAAATCCGTGGACACGGAATTCCTGAGGCCATCGAGGCAATTCTGCTAAACCGTGCGCGTGTCGATCCGAAGATTGCGATCCTCAAGCCGATATCTGCGGCGATCGCGATTGGCTCTGGCGGCCCGTTCGGCGCGGAGGGTCCGATCATCATGACGGGCGGAGCTCTGGGCTCGCTCGTCGCACAATGGATTCACTTGACGGACGCGGAACGAACTACGCTTCTGGTCGCGGGAGCCGCCGCGGGCATGTCGGCCACATTCGCGACGCCGGTCGCTGCGATCCTGCTTGCGGTCGAGTTGCTGCTGTTTGAATGGAGGCCGCGAAGCCTGGTTCCCGTAGCGATCGCAAGCGCGACTGCGGGCGTGTTGCGCGTATATCTGCTTGGCGCGGGGCCGCTCTTCCCGATGCCGGTCATCAGCAACCTGCACCGTGTTCAATTCTCGATCGGCGCTTTGCTTCTTGGTGCTCTCGTCGGCCTAATCGCAGCGGGCATGAGCCGCATGATGTATGCCTTCGAGGACATGTTCGAGCATCTCCATGTGCATTGGATGTGGTGGCCGGCGATTGGGGGGCTAGGCGTGGGCGTTGGAGGGCTCTTCTTCCCGCGCGGCCTGGGTGTGGGATACGACAATATCGCCGAGCTGCTTCACGGAAACGCGCCAATAGCGTTGATCTTAGGCATTCTCATCGCCAAGTCTCTGATGTGGGCGTTTTCTCTCGGATCGGGGACCTCGGGTGGCGTCCTTGCACCTCTTCTCATGATCGGCGGTGCAGTCGGCGCGCTCGCCGCGCATCTCGCCCACGCTTCTCTGGAAGCGCAGGCCTTCTGGGCCCTGATCGGTATGGGCTCCATGCTGGCAGGGTCTCTTGGTGTCCCGCTGACGGCCATTCTCTTCAGCCTGGAGGTTACGCACTGCCTGCCTGCGCTGTTGCCGCTAACTATGGGCTGCATCTCTGCGTATCTGGTGACCGCTCTTCTGATGCCACGTTCCATCCTTACGGAGAAGTTAAGCCGGCGGGGATACCACCTAACACGTGAGTATGGGGTCGACCCGCTCGAACTGGTCATCGTCAGTGAACTGATGTCGTCCGTTCCGCAACTGGAGCCATTTACGGGCCCTGCCGCTCTACCGGTCCTGTTTACCTATGCCGACGGCACCTGCCGCGGTGCGGCCGAATTGATGGCCACGGAGGGAGTTGCCAGCATTCCCGTTGTCGATCGAGCTACCCGTCGCGTCAGTGGAACGCTTACCCTGCAAGATTTGCTTCGGGGGCGCAGCAAAGCGGTCGTGCGTGAGAGCGAACGGCTGCGTCTTTTCGACCACTCGAATGAACCGACGGGGAGAACATAACTGGCTGGCCCGGCGGCAAATTCAGGCCGAAACGAGGCGGCGTGCGGCGGGGTGAAAATTCACAGGAAAATTAGAGATGAGCGCTTGACGCGGTAAATAGATAGGCCTATGCTTGGCCTCAAAAGGCGAACAAATGGCGAAAATATCGGGTGCGTCGCTCTTCCCAATCCTTACCCAGCCGCTCACAGGCATTGCGCGGATGGCGGCCGAGGCGGACCACGCCGACGATGGCCATCTGATCGAGTTCAGGGCGCTGGACGTGCGCAGCATTCTGAATAAGTCAGTGTCGAAGCGCCAGCTTTCACTGGCTTACAGCATCAATCCGTATCGGGGCTGCGAGTTTGGCTGCAAGTACTGTTATGCGCGATATACCCATGAGTTCATGGCGCCGAAGGCTTCGGCTGGGGAAGGTGTTCCTGAAGTTTCGACCGCGACTACGGACTTTCGCGATCCGCTGTCGTTTGAGCGGACGATCTTCTTGAAGCAGAATGCGGCGTGGCTGCTGGAGCAGGAGTTGAAGAAGATCGATCCGGCGCTGGAGATTGCACTGGGGACGGCGACCGATCCGTACCAGCCAATCGAGCGGCGGGCCCGAATCACACGCAGCTTGCTGGAGGTGTTCGCACGAAAGGAGGGATACCGACTGGGAATTGTAACGAAGTCGCGGTTGATTGAGCGAGACATTGATCTGCTGGTGGAGATCGCCCGACGCAATCAGTTGGTGGTGCACGTGACGATAACAACACCCAATACAAAACTGGCCCGGCTGCTGGAGCCGCGTGCACCGCGTCCGGACCTGCGTTTTCAAGCGGTGAAGCGACTGCGGGAGGCGGGGATCGTCGCCGGGATCTTCGGTTCGCCGCTATTGCCGGGAATCACAGACAACCAGAGAGCACTCGACGGTCTGGCCCGGCGCGCCTCGGCGGTGGGGGCGAGCTTCTTTGCGGCGCATCCGCTGTTCCTCAAGCCGTGCTCACGTCCTACTTACCTGAGCTTCGTTCGTGAGCACTTCCCTTCTCTGCAGGCCGACTACGCCAAGCGTTTTGCCACCGCGGACTTTGCCGGAAGGCCCTATCGAGAGAAGCTGGCAAAGATGGTCGACGCGGCGTGCCGGAGGTATGGTCTTCCGCAACGCTCAGGCGAGGCCCTGCTGACGAGGAACGTAGGTGGGCAAGGGATCCCACCACAGAGGGTCGGTACTACAACGCAGCAAAGGCTGTTTGCCTAGAGATCGATGGGAGTGAAGGATGCGAAGATATTGGACGCTTCGGGTAGTGAGGTCAGCGGGACGTAGTCGCAGGCCTCGCCGTATCGGGCCCAGAGGGCGAGCACAGCGGGGTTGGAGTGTGCGCGTTCCATGCCCCCAGCTGCCCACTCGAAGACCTCCACAATCGTGCCGTCTGTGGACCCGCAGGCCGTGACAGGGTGGTCGGTGGCCAGGCCCTCTGCGCGAAGCAGCGGAACGTGCTCGCGAGTAAGCTGCAACAGGTCTGCATCCTTGCCGGGCTTTGGCCTGTAGGCGACGATGACGATGGCGACGCTGGAGTTGATCTGCATAGTTACTGGTTTTCCCTGAAGGGGCAAGATCAGGTTCGCTTCATCGGCGTCAAAATGCAACGAGGACGCAGAGTGTTCGCTGGCGCAGATGCTACCAGCAATTACCGAATGCGTCCTTGGAGTTGCATGAAAACGGGATGCTTGATTAAGCGACGACTTCGATGCCCATGGAGCGGGCGGTGCCGCGAATGGTCTTCGCCGCCGCTTCCACCGTGGTCGCGTTCATGTCCGGCATCTTCTGGGTGGCGATCGGCGATGATCTGCTTCTCGGTGACCTTGCCCTTCTTCTCCTTGTTCGGAGTGCCGGAGCCCTTCTCGATGCCGGCGGCCTTCAGCAGCAGCACGGGCGCCGGAGGCGTCTTGGTGATGAAGCTGAAGCTGCGGTCGGCGTAGACGGTGATCACAACGGGGATGGTGAGTCCAGCCATCTCCGGCGCCTTGGTGCGCGTCGTTGAACTGCTTGCAGAACTCCATGATGTTGACCTGGGCCTGGCCGAGCGCGGGGCCGACCGGGGGTGCAGGAGTGGCCTTGCCGGCCATGATCTGAAGCTTGACGTATCCAGTAATCTTCTTCGGTGCCATTTGCGGTAAATCCTCTTTATTCTTCTAGCGGCGGGCTCGACCTGCTGCTGATGGCTCTTGCCTGCTGCTCGATATTGTATTGCCAAACTCGTAATCCGGTCAGCGAAGCTACTCGGTCGACCTTGTCCACCTTCGAGAACTCGATCTCGACCGGCGTGGAGCGGCCGAAGATGCTGACCATGACCTTCAGCGTCTGGCGGTCTTCGTTGACGTCGTCGACCGCGCCAGTGAAGTTGGCGAATGGGCCTTCGTTGATGCGGACCTGCTCGCCCTTCTCGAACTTGACCTTCATCGAAGGCTTGTCCTTGGCAGCCTCGGAGCGGAAGAGGATGGAGCTGACCTCCGCTCGGAGAGCGCGACCGGCTTGTCGCCGGTTCCAAGGAAGCCGGTGACGCGCGGCGTGTTCTTGATGACGTGCCACAGGTCGTTGTCGAGGTCCATCTCGACCAGCACATAGCCGGGCAGGAAGACGCGCTCGATGGTGTACTTCTTGCCGTTGCGCAGCTCGGTGACCGGCTCGGTGGGGATCATGATGCGGCCGATGCGGTTCTGCAGGCCGAACGCCGTGATGCGGCTCTCGAGCGACTCGCGCACCTTGCGCTCGAAGCCGGAGTAGGCGTGGATGATGTACCACTTGAAATTCTCGTTGACCGGCGGGGCAAGCTGCTCCGTACGGCTGCTCCGCTCGAGGGTTCTGCTCTTCCGGATTCTGCTCTTCTGCCGCCATCGTTGTGCCTTCTTCGCGCATCGTCTGCTTCTCTCTACTGGTCTTGCTGGTAATGCCAGATCTGCTGTTTAGTGTGCTGGGTCAGACGGTGCAACAGGGCCTCAATCGCCCGGCCGATGATGTTGTCCACCAGCCAGAAGTAGGCGGCGAAGATGAAGACCGTGACGAGGACGACGATCGTGGTCGACTGCACCTCGGCGCGCGACGGCGAGACCACCTTGCGCATCTCGCTGCGCACGTCCTTCAGGAACTCGACGAGGCGAGCGGGCTGCGACTTCAACTGCTGCAATCCGGTGCTGGGCTGTTCGGTTACTGCTATTGTCTTCGCCATAGTGCTGCCTCAAATCTTCGTGCTTACTTCGGTGATGTCTGGTGCCCGGACTGCAGGGGGCCGGGCAAACTGGCGGGGGAGCTCGGATTCGAACCGAGAAGTTCGGTTTTGGAGACCGACAGTTTAACCGTTGAGCTTACTCCCCCAGTGAGTGCGGAATGAGGCCTCAAGCGCCTCACTCCCAAATCCGGCTGGAGATTACTTCGTCTCTTTGTGGTCCGTGTGCTTGCGGCAGGTGTTGCAGAACTTCGAGAACTCGAGACGGCCGGTGGTCGTCTTCTTGTTCTTCGTCGTTGAGTAGTTCCGGTTCTTGCACTCCGGGCACTGCAGTGTGATGATCTCGCGCATTGGTAATATCTCCTTCTAACGTGGCCAGCCACCTCGGCTGGCAAGCAGCGTCGTTATGACACGCCGCGACACAGGGTAATGGCCCCTGCTACCAAATCCTGATTTTCTAACGGAGAGAGGAGCGGTCAGGCCACGCTCGTCCTCTTCCATTATCCATCAAAACCCGAATTCCGGAAAGCCGGAAGTCAGACTTTTGTTTTCAAGAAATCAGAGCGGCGAACCGAAGCTCGCCGCTCCTCTGTTTGCAAAGAACGCAATTTCTTTACTTGATGATCTCGCTGATGGTGCCTGCGCCGACGGTGCGTGCCGCCTTCGCGGATGGCGAAGCGCAGGCCCTTCTCCATGGCAACTGGGGTGTGCAGCGTGATCTCCAGCTGGATGTTGTCGCCCGGCATGCACCATCTCCGTGCCCGCAGGCAGCTTCGCCGAACCAGTCACGTCCGTCGTGCGGAAGTAGAACTGCGGACGGTAGCCGTTGAAGAACGGCGTGTGGCGGCCGCCTTCTTCCTTCGACAGCACGTAGACCTCGCCCTTGAAGTCGGTGTGCGGCGTGATCGATCCCGGCTTGGCCAGCACCATGCCGCGCTCCACATCTTCCTTCGCAATACCGCGCAGCAGCAGACCGGCGTTGTCGCCCGCCAGACCTTCGTCCAGCTGCTTCTTGAACATCTCGACGCCCGTGCACACCGTCTTGCGGGTCTCGCGGAAGCCGACGATCTCGCACTCCTCGCCCACCTTCACCTTGCCGCGCTCGATACGGCCCGTCACCACGGTGCCGCGGCCAGAGATCGAGAAGATGTCTTCGATCGGCATCAGGAACGGCAGGTCGACCGCGCGCTCCGGCTGCGGAATGTACTTGTCCACCGCCGCCATCAGCTCGTCGATCTTGGCCTCCCACTGGGCTTCGCCGTTCAGCGCGCCCAGGGCCGAGCCGCGGATGATCGGGGTGTCGTCGCCGGGGTAGTCGTACTTCGACAGCAGCTCGCGGACCTCCATCTCCACCAGCTCGATCAGCTCTTCGTCCTCGACCGCATCGCACTTGTTCAGGAACACCACGATGTACGGAACGCCAACCTG
The DNA here is from genome assembly GCA_963774835.1 of uncultured Acidobacteriaceae bacterium. Taxonomy (GTDB): domain Bacteria; phylum Acidobacteriota; class Terriglobia; order Terriglobales; family Acidobacteriaceae; genus Edaphobacter. Next base: position 782,432 of record CAVZGS010000003.1, on the reverse strand, counting down.
GCGCGCCAGCAGAACGTGCTCCTTGGTCTGGGGCATCGGGCCGTCGGTCGCAGCAACCACCAGGATCGCGCCGTCCATCTGCGCCGCGCCGGTGATCATGTTCTTGATGTAGTCGGCGTGGCCCGGGCAGTCGACGTGCGCGTAGTGCCGGTTCGGCGTCTCGTACTCCACGTGCGAGGTCGCAATCGTGATGCCGCGCTCACGCTCTTCCGGTGCGTTGTCGATCGTGTCGAACGAACGGAACGTGTTCTTCGGGTTGTGCTTCGACAGCACCTTCGTGATCGCCGCCGTCAGCGTCGTCTTGCCGTGATCGATGTGCCCGATCGTCCCTATGTTTACGTGCGGCTTTGACCGGTCAAACTTTTCCTTGCCCATGACTGCTCGTCTCCTCGTGTTGGCCGGCGCATGCACCGGGTTCAGGTGAATACATCAAACGAAACTTAGCTGTGAAAACAAATCTGGGGTACCCGCAAACGCTCAGTAGTATGCGTACAGCTTGAAGAACTTCTCCCGCAGCTCGGGTGCGACCTGCTCCAGGCTGGCGAGATACAGCTCGCGGATCTGGCCCTGATCGGCGTTGCCCAGCCGGCTGTACTCCGCGGCAGTGTTGGCTCCCAGGTTGCCCTTGCCGAGGACCGTCTTCGAAGTCGCGGATACGCAGCTTCGACCGTTCCAGCGACTTCAGGAACTCTGCTACATGGCCTGCAGAAAACGAGGCCTCGATTGCACTCTTCACCGCGCTGAAGGTCTGCGGATCGGAGATGGGAAGTACGGGCTGCTGATACATACTGCTCAACACACTCTCCTGCGATCTATGGGTGCCGGACCGCGATGAAAATCTTTGGAGCGGGAGACGGGAATCGGACCCGCGACCAACAGCTTGGAAGGCTGTGACTCTACCACTGAGTTACTCCCGCTTGCCTCAGGGGCTAAAGCCCCATTTGCTTCACTCTACTCGGCACGGCTAAAGCCATGCCCTTCCAAATCTGGAGCTGACGGAGAGGCTTGAACTCTCGACCTCTCCCTTACCAAGGGAGTGCTCTACCACTGAGCTACGCCAGCCTGAAAAAACCAACCTACCAATCCTACCGCGAACGCAGCCGTCCGAGGATGACGCGAAAGGCAAAAAAACCTAACAGTATCCAAGTCAGCGACTGAAACTTGCCTGGCTCCATCGTCTGCCAGACCAGAATCGCCACCAACCCAAACGCCGACAGCGCAATCCACATTCGTCCGCTGCCTGCCGGGCTTAGATCCACTACGCTCACCACTCACGACCTCAAAACTAATGGTGCACAGGGGAGGATTCGAACCTCCGTAGCGCATAACGCGGCAGATTTACAGTCTGCTGCCATTAACCACTCGGCCACCTGTGCACATTCTGCTTGAAAGTTCCAACGTGCAACACCCATCTCAGCCCATCAAGCCCGTCACCGATTCAAGTTGCGAATCGAGCGGGTAACCAACCTTGAAGGAATGACCGGAGGTCTGCGGGCCAGAACGGCGAGCAGTACAACCAAATCCATCTTTCATTTCCTGCTGCGGGGAACTGGAGCTGACGAAGGGACTTGAACCCCCGACCCTCTGATTACAAATCAGATGCTCTACCAGCTGAGCTACGCCAGCCCAAACAGCAATTTGCCCTCTGTAAGCCCAGCCGCACGACGCGCAGCAGTGCCCGCGCAGAGTGCGCCGCAGAGCTAACTTTAGCATAGCCATGACCCTCAGGCAATGGTTCTCGCCGCGGCTTACGGTGGCTTCGCAGGGACCGTCCAAAATCGCAGCTATGCTAGCCTATCGACGACCCGGATCCGCCTATCCTATGCCCCTGTCGAAGACACTGCTGCGCACCTTCCTCTTCGTCCTCAGCCTCTGCTTTTTTTCGGTCGTCTCAGTCGCACAACACACTGAGAGTGCGCCACAAACAGTCGACGGTCCGCTGACGGCGACCAAGGCCCCGGCGATGGACAACCAGTCCGTAATGAAGATGGCGAAGGCGGGCCTGGGCGACGACCTCATCATCGAGACGATCAACACCCAGCCGGGCCAGTACGCCACCGACGCGGACGCGCTGGTTGCGCTAAAAGGCGCGGGGGTCTCCGATCGTGTTATCACTGCGATGATCAACAAGGGCCGGCGGCAGCTTACGAACGTTCCCGACAAGCCGATCGAGCTCTCGGACGTCAATGAGATCGGCGTCTACTACAAGGACCGACACGGGAAAATGGGCCCCCATTGAACCGGAGATCGTCCATATCAAGTCCGGCGGATTCATCAAATCGACCGTCACCCACGGCATCATCAAGGAAGACCGCAACGGCCACCTCAACGGCCGTGAGTCGAAGCTCGCGCTCCAGTGCCCCATTGAGGTCCTGATCTACGTGCCCGAGGGCGTATCGGCAAACGAGTACGACTTCCTCCGCTTCCGGATCAACTCCGACAACCGCGAGTTCCGCGTGCTCACTGGGGGAGTCTTTCACTCGACCGGCGGCGCTGACCGCGACGAAGTCAAATTCAACCCCGTCAAAACTGCTCCGCACACCTACCAGTTCACCGTCGAGAAGAACACCGGTGGAGGCGAATACGGCATCCTGCCTCCCGGTACCGGCAACGTCACAAACGGCGGCAAGATCTATACCTTCGCCATCGTCGAGTAGAACCGGGCCCAAGACACACGACCCCCGGCTGGGCGAGAAGATGGTCTATGCTTATCATCGAAGGCGTGGAAGTCGCGCGGCTTCGCAACAACTATGCAGACACCTTGCCTGACCGGCCATGTCCTTGATGCGGTTCCAGATGCGTAAGCGCACACGCTACTCTCTGCTGCTGATGCTGGCGCTGATGGTCGCGCTGGTGGTTGTGTTGGTGCTGCGAAAGGCCGCTCCGCCAGAGGCCGCTCGACTGTTGCCGGAGTCGGACGCGATCATCTACGCCAACTTGAAGCCGCTGCGCGCCGCGACCCACTTCGACCGCACGCAAGTGACGCGAAGTCCGGACTACGAGCGCTTTATCGACGCCACCGGCATCGTCCCGGAGCGCGACCTTGACGTCGTCGCCTTCGCTCTGCACCGCATGGACGACCCCAATGGGCCGAACGGGCCTGTCGGCTACTCCGAGGTGTTTGAAGGGCGCTTCGATGGCGAACGGCTCGCACGCTATCTTGCGACGATCGCCACTGCGAAGGAGACCTACGCAGACCACGACATCTTCATCGTCCCGGTTGGCGATGGCAAGGAGACACGGCCGTTGCGGATCGCGCAGGTCGGTTACGACACGATCGCCGCGTCGAACATGCCGACGCCGGAGCAGATCCACTCGATCCTCGACCGGCACCGTGCGGCAGCATCGCCGTTTGCAGGTTCGTCGCTGCTGTCGGCCCGCTACAGCGACGTACCTGCGTTCTCGAGCGCGTGGGCGATCGGCCACATCGGACTTCCCTTCTCTGACCGTGGCTATATCAGCATCTTCGGCCTGCAACTTCCGCTTTCGGAGGACACGACCTTTGTCGCGAGCCTGCGCTATCTCGGCACGATCCATCTACGCATCGAGCAGATCGCTCCGACCGACGCCGATGCGGCCCATGCGACCGAGACGTTGAGTTCACTGCTGGGGCTTGTGAAGTCAGTGCAGCAGACACAGGCGCTGATGCATCCCAAGGCTGCCCCCGATACAGAAGTTCGCGAGCTCCTGGAGTCGGCGAAGGTCGAGCAGCATAAGGACCGGGCCGTGTTGACGGCGAACATTCCGCTGGACCTGATCAAGAGACTCGCTACACCCTCCTCCGAGGGCAAACCTTGACCGAACCCGCATCGCCGGCAGTCACGAGGGTCATCCTGGTTCGGCATGGCGAGAGTTTGACCAACGCCGGAGGCAAGGCCGCAGACCACATCAGCAATCCCCTGACTGACCTTGGCCACCTGCAGGCAAGGAACTTCGCCGAGCGGCTCCCCTGCAATCCAACACTCTTCGTCGTCTCACCATTCCTGCGCGCACAGCAGACCGCCGAACCGCTGCGACAGCGCTTCCCCAATGTTCCGGTCGAGGAGTGGCCCATCCAGGAGTTCACCTTTCTCGGTCCCGCGCGCCACAGGGGCACCAGCGAAGACGAGCCGTCACCCGCACGTCCTGGCTTATTGGCAGCGGCGAGACCACTCGTTCATCGACGAACCCGGCGCCGAGTCGTTTACGGAATTCTTCGACCGCGCGCGCGAAGCGATATTTCGATTGGAGGGCGCGGACTCCGGCGGCTGCATCGTCCTTTTCACCCATGGATACTTCATGCAGGCCTTCCGGCTGGTGCTTCTCTTCCCCAATGCGACCGATGCGGAGCTGATGGCAAACTTTCAGCGCTTTCATTTCGTCAACCTTATTCAGAACGCCGATTCACTCGAATTTGAAGTCCGCGACGGTAAAATTCGTTTTATCGGTCAGCCGCGCCTGACGGGCTTCACACTTCAAGGAGAGACTTCTCATGCATAGATTGACCACCTCCGTTGTTCGGGCGCTGGCTCTGACAGTTGCCGCTTCGGCCCTCCCCATTTCGCTCTTCGCACAATCGGGCGCCACAATCACGGGCCAGGCAGCCTTCACCGACTACACCCAGGAGCACCCCGGCGTCCGCCGCAAGCTCACGGTGGCTGATCTGCCGGAGCCGAAGCCGGACGAGTCTGTCGACAACGGGCCCAGCCTGGTTCCCCGACCCGAGGGTGCGTGGCCGCTAGCGCCCAAGGGATTCAAGGTCGAGATGTACGCGCAGGGGTTCAGAGAACCACGGTTGATCCGCACCGCTCCCAACGGCGATATCTTCCTGGCCGACTCGCATGGTGACAAGATCTGGGTCCTCCGAGGCGTTGGCCCCGACGGCAAAGCGCAAACGGTCTCGACCTTTGCCTCGTCCGGCCTCAACCTTCCCTTCGGGATCGCGTTCTATCCAAGCGGACCGAACCCCAAGTGGATCTATGTCGGGAACACCGACTCCGTTGTGCGCATCCCCTACAAGTCCGGCGATCTTGTCGCGACAGGCGCGGCCGAGAAGGTCGTTCCACAGCTTCCGGGTTTCGCCCAACTCCGCGGCGGTGGCCATTGGACACGCGACATCGTCTTCACACCCGATGGGACGAAGATGCTCGTCTCTGTCGGCTCGGCCTCTAATGTGGACGACCCTGATACGCATCCCAATGAGTTTCACCGTGCAGACGTTCTTGAGTTCACCCCAGAAGGCAAGTTCCTGAAGGTGTATGCCTACGGTCTGCGCAACTGTGTCGGCGAGGCCATCAACCCAACCACCGGCCAGCTATGGTGCTCCACCAACGAGCGCGACCGCCTGGGCGACAACCTCGTCCCCGATTACATCACCAGCGTGAAGGAAGACGGTTTCTACGGCTGGCCATGGTGGTACATGGGCGCCCATCAGGATCCCCGCCTGATGGGCACTCACCCCGAACTGAAGGACAAAGTCATCACTCCCGACGTTATCCTGCAGCCGCACTTTGCTTCGCTCGAGATGGTCTTCTACACCGGCAACCAGTTTCCCTCCGAGTACAACGGCGACGGCTTTGCGGCCGAGCACGGCTCCTGGAACCGCGCCCACCGCAGCGGCTACGAGGTCATCCGGATCCCCATGCATGAGGGCCACGCCACTGGAGAGTACGAAGATTTCCTGACCGGGTTCGTTACGCCGGACGGCAAGGTCTGGGGCAGGCCTGTCGGCGTCGCAGTAGCGAAAGACGGCTCGCTGTTTGTCACCGATGACGGCACAAAGACGGTCTGGCATGTCAGCTACACCGGCAAGTAGCTGTACCGGCAAGTAGACCATCCAGAGAAATGGCGGCCGATACTCTCGGCCGCCATTTTTTTTTGCATGACCTTTGCGTCTCATGGCTCAGATCGCGGGTTCCAGCGCATATTCCAACTGGGAAGCCGCAACGAGCGGCACCGGGGAAAACGTCACATCGCGCTCACTCGATACCCGGGAGACCAGCGCGTCGAAACAATCTCCGTCGAGCTGATGAGGGGCAAACCTCTTCATGATCGAGAAGGTTTCCTCCAGTTTCAGGCCGGCGCGGTACGGGCGGTCTTCGGACAACGCTCCAAAGACATCAGCGACGCCGATGATCCGCGATTCCAGCGAGAGATCGCGCGCCGTCAGGCGATCGGGATAGCCGGAGCCGTCCAGCTTCTCGTGGTGCTCGCCAGCGATGACGGCCATCTCCCGAAAGGAGCGGACGCGTTCCAGGATCAAGCGTGAGATCCGAGGATGTTGGTGAACAGCCTTCCACTCATTCGCGCTCAGATGAGTGCTTTTGTCAAGGATCGTGTTGGAGACGCTGAGCTTCCCGATATCGTGCAGCAGGGCGGCGCGGCGAACCAGTTGCGCGCGGTCGGCACGGAGGCCCATCGTTTCGGCGATGCCAAACGCCGTGTCCGCGACCCCTACGGAGTGGCGGAAGGTGAAGTGAGACTTGGCGTCGACGACATCAGCGAAGGCCTCGCAGATCTGATCGATCTGGCCCGCCTCCAGCGTATGTTTTGTGCCCGCATCGAGGTCGAGAACCGCCTGTCGCGTGTCCTCCTCGCGATCGCCGTGCGAGCAGTTTGCCCATAGCGTGCCGCGCCGGTGCAGCGACAGGGCAATGCGAACCAACTCAGGGTCAAACCATGTCCCACTACGCTCCTGAAGTGTATCGATTGCGTTCTGCCCGCCGCGGCTGGCGGAGAAGATATCGAGATGTTGCGCGACGGCGGAGATGCGGGCCAACAGTGGGATCTGCTCACCTTTAATGCTGTCCGGATAGCCGCTGCCGTCCCAGTGCTCGTTCAGGCTGCGGACGGCAGCGGCCGCGAGCTCGCCCATGCCAAGTTTGCTGACGATGCTGGCGCCGCGGTCGCAGCGAAGGCCGATCATCTCCTGATTGTTCTTGTGCTGCGTCAGGCCAATATGAAGGACCCTTCTTACCCTCGCCGCAGCACTTGCGCTTGGAAGGCCGTTCTTCCAGAGCAGCTTGAGCATCGAAAGGTTCGGTTTATGCGGCTTGGTCCAGTCTTCGAATTTGACCCCGGCCTTCATCGCGCGGTCGTCGCCGCCTGCGATCTGGCAAAGACGGCTCGCATTGCTGCTGCACCCGATGTCTTTGAGCAGAAGCGCAAAGTAAAGGCCGCTCGTCTGGTCCGATGGAAGCCTTACCTCCGCCGCGATGCGCATACCCAGGAGACAGCTGCGCAGAGCGTGCCCATGCACGGCCCCTTCGGTCAGGTCCAACGCGTAAGAGAGCGCCGAAATGATCTCCGACAGCGAGATTTGGCCCTCGCCGTCCTGTGCGCCCCTTCGAAAAGAGGCAGAGGTCTGAACCATGCAAGTCTCCTCCCCTTGTAATTACCGGGCGGGGAACCCTCGTCGCTGTACGGCAGTTAAGGCGTGCCTGCGTTACTCCTCGGTGACTATATCGGCCATGGATGGCACTGGATATGACCAAAAAGATGCAGGGGAGCAACGGAAAATGTTTATTTTCAGCGGGATCGGAGGGAGATTTCGGGCCTCCAGTTGCACAGTACACATCGCCAAGTCGGGCTGGCAGCTCAGCTAACGATGCGCGTCGTAGCACGCGACTGTGCCGGAGAAGGTAGAAGCCAGCAGCAACCCGAGCGCAAAGATCACGTGTTCGATCGCCGGGCTCTCCACGGGGCCTTATGAACAAGATGGAACCGCCGCCCAAATTCCAGCAGAAGGAGCATGACTGGAAGCAAGAGCCACGCGCCGAGCGGATGGAAGGTCATAAGGGTGGACCCACGATGACAAAGTCGGGCAGGTAACGGACACTATCGGGGCAAAAGAAAATGGCAGGGCCGACTTGTTACGTCAACCCTGCCGTCTTCAAACAGAAAGAAGCGATTAGCCCTTCGGTGCCTCGGTGCCGAGGTCCGCCAGCGTCGTCCGCAGATACTTGTGCGGATTGACCGGAGTGTTGCGGATGCGAACTTCGTAGTGCAGATGCGATCCCGTGGTGCGTCCGCTGTGCCCGACGTAGCCGATTACCTGGCCGCGGAGCACCGTCTGGCCTGCGATCACCGCAAAGCCGGACATATGCCCGTAGACGGTCTCGACGCCGTGGCCATGGTCGATAACCACCTCGCGGCCATAGCCGCTGGACATCTCGGCCTCTTTTACCATGCCGTCGCCGGTGGCGCGGATGGGAATGCCGTTGGGAGCGGAGATGTCGATGCCGGTGTGGAACTCGCCTTCGCCGTTACCCAGAATCGGGTCCTCACGCTGACCGAAGCTGCTGGTGATCGGCCCCATGATGGGCCACAGCGTCGGGACAAACGACGCAAGTGTCCCGCTGCCGAAACCAACTCCGAAGAGATCGGTCGAGGGGTAGCCAGGGGCGCCAAGGTTGGAGATAGGCCGAATCACCGCGCCGCTCATTGCCGAGTTGCGCAATGCGTTGAAGGCGTCGATCGACTTGTAATAGCTCTCGTCGGAGAGGTCGGTGGAGCCCGCCAGGGGCGCAGTAGCGATGGACTCAGCCACCCCAGCGGACTTGGCATGGTGATTTTCGGTGAGCTTGCCCATGGGGACGGCAGCGAGCTTGCTCGTCGTCAGGCCGTAGAGCGCAGAGACCTCGCTCGCCAGAGAGCCCAGCGAAGCCGCCTCAATGTCCTTCTCGTGCGCTGCCTTCTCGAGGTGCGCGTAGTCCTTCTGGAGCGAGTTGTGGTCCTGCCGGAGTTGGTTGAAGCGGGCAGTCTTGATCAGCATTCGCGAGTACGACCCGGCCAGCCCGGTGATGGTAAACATGCCGATGGCTGCCGCCGCTACAAAAACATAAGCGTATCGAAGGGGGATCGGAACCTTGTTCAGGTTGCCGTCTTCGTCGCGGCTGACAAGCATGATGTAATAACGCTTTTTTAGCTTCAAGCAGAAACCCTGGCCCAGAATTTGTCCGCGAAGCGAAGCCGCGGCTCGAAGAGGTCTGCAATCGCTGAAATGACGCAAGGCAAATGAAGTTCACCAATCGTCATTCCAATGCTGCAATCCTCTCGTGAGCGTCCTCTGTAAGGGTAACAAACTGGGTACCCTCACGCAACCAGAGTGTCACCATCGGGTCATCACGTAACTCCCACAAAAGTACCATCCGACGCCGACCATATATCCTGCTCTCAAGATGACAAAACTGCTCAATCCGTTGGGAGAGTTGGCCCTGATCGAGCAGATTCGCCGCAATTTCACTGCCAGCAACAAGGCGATCACGCTCGGCATCGGCGACGATTGCGCGATTCTGCGCCCGCCTGCCGGTTGTGAAGTGCTTGTCACCACCGACTTTACCCTCGAAGGGCGGCACTTCCGCCGCGACCTGCATCCTGCCGAGTCGGTCGGCCATCGCTGCCTGGCGCGCGGATTGAGCGATCTCGCTGCAATGGGCGCGACGCCTCTGGCTGCCTTCCTCTCCCTAGCGCTGCCGGGTGCGATGCTCGCAGAATCAACAGGGCGCGCATGGGTAGAAGGCTTCTTCAGCGGGCTTCGCACATTAAGCGAAATGCATCGTGTGCCGCTCGCAGGCGGGGACACATGCGAATCTCCGGGTGGAAAAAATGGCCACATCCTCGCCGACATCGTGTTGATCGGCGCGGCCCCCAAGGGCGAGTCGCTGCGGCGTGCTGGAGCGGTCGCTGGTGATGTCTTGTATGTGACGGGGCAGCTCGGCGGCGCTGCGGCGGAGCTGTCGGCCATGCTGCGACGAAAGAGACGCATCCTCAAAGTCGCGACGACTGAAGGTCACCCACAGCTGTTCCCTGAGCCGCGCCTGGACGTTGGCGACTCTCTGCTGCGACGAAAACTCGCGACCGCGTGCATCGACCTGAGCGATGGCCTGTCGACTGACCTGGCCCACCTCTGCCGTGCCTCCGGCGTATGCGCGGAGATTGAGCAAGCGGCGCTGCCGATCGACCCACTCGCACGCCGACTCGGCGCAGATGCCGCCGTTATGACGGCGCTGCATGGTGGTGAGGACTATGAGCTATTGTTTGCCGCGCCAGCTTCGACCCTGATGCCAACGTCGCTCGCGGGGGTGCCGATTACACGGATTGGAAGCCTCAAGCACCGGCGTTCAGGGCGCCCCCTGATGACAATGCTCACGCCCGACGGCAGCCATGTGGAGTTGAAACCCGGCTGGTTGGGAGCACTTTTCGAGGACAGCAAAGGGCCGAAAGAAGAGGCCGCGCTGACCCTGCTACCATCAATCGGTTCGACCCTGAAGCTGACCTCTTGAAGCCTATGCGCGACGCCACAAAGATCATTCGCTCAACTTTGACGCGGCCAGCCCCCGGCGAGCCGCTGCACGCGGGGCCTGTCTTCGCGGCGCCGTACCATACGCCGGGCGATCCGTCGGACACGCCCTACACCTATGCGCGGTCGCACAACCCAACCTGGACTTCACTCGAAAAGGCCATCGGGCAGATGGAGTCGGGAGAAGGCTACCGAGCAAGCGCGCTGGTGTTTGCGTCCGGCATGGCGGCCTGCGCAGCGGTCTTCGGAGCGGTGCTGCGGCCCGGAGACATCGTCGTTCTACCCTCCAACGCCTATTACACGGCGCGCGTCCTGATGCAGGAGTACTTCACCCAGATGGGCGTCGTGTTGCGCATGGCTTCCACCGCGGGTAACGCCCAGGCAGAGCTGCTGGAGGGCGCTCGACTACTTTGGCTCGAATCGCCGAGCAATCCTGGAATGGAGATCTGCGACATTGCAATGCTGAGTGAGGCAGCGCATCGTGCGGGGGCGCTGGTCGCAGTCGACAACACGACGCCGACGCCGATGGGACAGCTCCCGCTGTCGTTAGGTGCGGATTTTTCCGTTGCGTCGGACACAAAAGCGATGACCGGACACAGCGACCTTCTGCTAGGCCACGTCGCCGTCCGCGACCTGGAGCTGCGAGCACAGATCGATCAGTGGCGCACGCTCACCGGAGCCGCGCTAGGGCCAATGGAAGCGTGGCTTGCGCTGCGCTCCATCGCGACGTTGCCCCTGAGATTGGAACGCTCCTGCGAAAATGCCCAACGCATCGCGGAGTTTCTCGCGACCCGTGATGATGTGGTCAGTGTTCTGTACCCAGGGCTGCCGACCCATCCGGGACATGCAATTGCGGCGAAGCAGATGCGCTACTTCGGGCCGGTATTGAGCTTCCTATTGCGCGATAAAGCAGCGGCTGAGACTTTTCTTGCAAAGTCGAAGCTATTGACGGACGCAACCAGCTTCGGCGGCGTGTCAACAACTGCAGAACGCCGCGCACGTTGGGGCGGCGACGCGATTGTCGAAGGGTTCATTCGCATGAGCGCAGGCTGCGAGGCGGTAGAAGACCTGATCGAAGATATGACGCAGGCGCTGGACGCTGCCAGGTGATGATGGACGCGGCGAAAGACATGCAGGAGTTTTCGCATGGCTGGAGTGTCGAGGTCTTGAAGACACCACCACTGATCGCACCTGCACGGCAGTTCATCTATCCCCAGCAGATTGCCGGAGAAGAAGACGCGCTAGCGCGGGGAGCACTGCAGTTGATGGTGCGACCGGCGAGCGGCGGAACGTTTCTTGCGACGTGCGCTCTCGGGTTTACCGATCCAGCGATGCCCACGGGAGTCTTCGCCTGCCCGAATCCGCAGGAGATGTGCGCGGTCGCGGGTGGCTATGCCTACCTGATCGACACCCTACGGCCGGAGCGTTCCACCCATCTAGCGCTGAAGCCTGTGGTCGAGGTGCGAACGCTGGTGGCGCAAGACCTGCTACTGTTCATCGGCTTTCATTCGATCGTGGCATGGGGGCCGCACGGCCTTGCGTGGGAGTCCGCGCGGCTAAGTTGGGAAGGAATTCGCATCACCAGCATCGACGGTGATGTGCTGCACGGAATGGGCTGGAACCTGATGACAGATCAAGAGGTGGCCTTCTCGCTCGACCTGCTCACCGGCGAGCACCAGGGCGGCGGCTTCACTCCGCCGCAAGGGAAAAAAAGCTAAGCGCTGCATCGCCCTGCTTCAACAGTCGCGTGTGTTCGAGCGCGCCGTAGCGCGTAGCCAGTTTTCCCTTGCTGCTGTGCTCCGCGACAACTAAGGCACGCGGAGCAAGGAGGGCCCGGCCACGGACACTGCCAAAAAAATTCAGCGTGCCGTTGTATTCGTCCTCGGCCTCGTAAGGCGGGTCGAGAAAGACAAGGTCGATGGGCTGCTGCAACTTGCTGAGCCGTTGCAGCATGGCTCCGACGCCACGGTCCTCCAGCGTAAATCCCTGGCGGATCTTCAGCGCGGCCAGATTCTGCCGAAGCGCATCCAAGGCCGGCCCTGCATTTTCCGCAAACCAGACGTGGGCCGCACCACGGCTTAGAGCTTCGATTCCAACCGCTCCGGTACCAGCATAAAGATCGACGAAGCGGCAACCATCGAGCCGCGGCGCAAGAATATTGAACAGGGTTTCGCGAAGGCGGTCGCTTGTGGGACGGGTCTGCAAACCGCGCGGGGCGAGCAGCTGACGGGAGCGGTAGATACCGGCGATCACGCGCATCTCTAGGCATGGTATTCCGTCCGCGTTCGGAGTGCGACGCCGACAGCGCATACAATGGGACATATGCGTGGGTGGTCTTTTCCGATCGGCAGATTTCTCGGCGTGGATGTTCGCATCCATACCTTCTTCCTGCTTCTCCTTGGGTTGTCGATCAGCTACGCCTCCATGACTGGAGCGACGGGTGCGCGAGGGTTTGTTCTTTGGCTGCTTCTGCTGCTCGCCGTCTTCGTGCGCGAGATCGCGCGGGCCCTCGGCGCCGCGTGGTTCGGACTGGAGCTGCGCAGCGTTCTGCTGCTGCCAATAGGCGGCCTTCTGAGTTACGCGACCCCCGAGGCAACCGAGCTCGCAGCGACCCCAGAGATGCAGAAGCGCATGGCCGTAATCGGCCCCATGGCGAATATCGGCTTTGGTCTGCTGCTGGGCGCAATCGCGCTAACGTTTTCGCCCGAGGTCAATCTCTATGAACGGCCATGGTTGTCGCCGTCTCACCTGCTGCGGGCCGCGGTTTGGATGAATCTTGTTGCTGGGTGCGGTGAACCTTCTGCCGGCCTCGCCGCTCGATGGCGGGCGCGTCTTTCGCGGCGAGTTTGCGAAGGCGAAAGGCGGAATCAAGGGTTCTCGGGCAGCGACCGGACTGGGTCAGGCGATCGCCATCGGGCTGATGATCGCCGGGTTCCTGATGCCAAATATCTGGCTGATCATGATCGGTGGATTTGTCCTGATCGGCGCACATATGGAAGACCAGGGCCTGTTGCTGCAGACCGATGTTGACGCTGTGCGGATGCGCGATGTGATGCTGACTCAGTTCAGCATGCTCTCCGCCTCGGACACGCTCGAGGACGCGTTGCAGCGATCGGTCGCATACACTCCAGGACGTCTTTCCTGTCGTTCGGGGCGCCAACCTGGTGGGCGCGGTCTCGCGGCAGAGCATCGTCGAGGCGCTCCATACCGACGGTAACGGCTATGTGCAGGGCGTGATGACGCGCTCGTTCCAGACTGCACAGCCCGACGATTCACTTGTAAAGACGCTGCGCCGCATCATGGCCGGCCAGGGCGCGCAGATGGTGCCGGTACTCGAGGGAGACCGCATCGTCGGCATCATTACGCCGCAGAACCTCGCCCACTCGATGGGCCTGTTGAACCAGCGCCGCAAGATGCGGCCGCAGGAATAAATGTCTGCCGATTACGAGACGAGGCCAAGAGAAGCCAGCTTGCACCGGGCCTGTACCTTGTGGCGACGCCTATCGGCAATCTTGAAGACATCACTCTGCGGGCACTGCGCGTCCTGCGTAGCGTGGACCGCATCGCCTGTGAAGACACGCGGCAGACACAGAAGCTACTCAATCACTTTGAGATCCACACGCCGACCGTGAGCTACCACATGCACAACGAGGGCCCGCGCACGGAGGAGCTTACGACAGAGTTGAAGCAGGGGGCGCGGATCGCCGTCGTCAGCGATGCCGGAACGCCTGGAATCGCCGACCCGGGCGGACAGATCGCCGCCGCAGCCATCGCCGCCGGAATCAACGTCTTCCCTGTTCCCGGAGCGAACGCTGCCGTCAGCGGTTTGATTGCGAGTGGTCTCCCAACCGACCGATTCATCTTCCACGGCTTTCTTCCAGCCAAAGCAGGCCAGCGGAAGACGGCGCTCGAGGAGCTTGGCCGCGACGACGTGACGCATGTCTTCTACGAAGCCCCCCACCGCATTCTGGACACCCTCGCGGATGTCGAGGCGGTCTTTGGGGCAGCGCAGCACGTGGTCATCGCACGCGAGCTGACGAAGCTGCACGAAGAGTTTCTGCGGGGCCCAGTCAGTGAGTTGCAGTCACAACTTGCCGCGCGAGCAAGCGTTCGCGGAGAGATCGTGCTGATGTTGGCACCGACACCGACCGAGAGTTCCTCTGAACAAAGGCAAGCAAGCCTTGCAATCGAGGTAGCCGCGCTGACGAAGTCAGAAGGAATCAGCGAGATGGACGCTCTGAAACGTGTCGCCCGCGAACGCGGCATCGGCAAGAGCGAGGCCTACCGCGAGTTGCAGCGTGAGCAGAACCGGCTACGCTAAGCCGCTTCCCTGCCTGCAAGGCCCTTTAGTCCCGGCCTTGAACGCGATCGTAGTCGTACACGTTGCTGGTCGTTCCCAGGGCCTGGTTGTACAGGCTCGTAGCTCCGATTGCTTCGTTGAGCTCCTCGGTGAACTCGTGGATCGCGCGCAGATGGTCGGCCGTAGCGGGAATCTCCATCTTGCTGGTCTTGAGGAACTTCTGGTAACCGCGATCCAGCAGGCGAGTTATCTCGCCATTCAGCAGCCAGCCGGGGCGGGCCAGTATCTCGACCGAGCCATCCGGAGCGGCCGCAATCTCGGCCGCACAGCCGTATTTCCTTACCTGAACAGCATTTGGGGTGCGCTTTGCACCTTCCTGCGCAGGTGCGACATCGAATCTCTGGCCGCCGAGCAGGGCGAGAACGTCGTTGAAGCTGCGGTGTGGGGTCTTCTTTGCCATAAGTGCAATACGTTAGACTTCTTATAACTGTCGCACATTCGCGGACGTCGTTCAATCGAAGTGGCCGCGAACGATACCAATGAAGACGAAAGCTGCATGATTACGACTGTCAAATCGCTTGGAACCAGCATCCTCGAACGCATCGGCAACACGCCGCTGGTGCGGCTGGACGTGCTGACCGCCCATCTGCCGGGAATCCAAATTCTGGGCAAGGCCGAATGGACGAACCCCGGCGGATCAGTCAAAGACCGCGCCGCGTCCTCCATCGTCACCGACGCGCAGCGGCGCGGCTTGCTCGGCAAAAGCCGCGGCCTCCTCGATGCAACCAGCGGCAACACCGGCATCGCCTATGCCATGCTGGGCGCGGCGATGGGCTTTCCTGTGACATTGTGCATGCCGTCGAACGTCTCCGAGGAGCGCAAACGCTACCTCAGGGCCTATGGCGCGGAGATCGTCTGGACCAATCCGGCGGACGGATCGGATGGCGCAATCCGCAAGGCGCGCGAGATGATTGCCGCCGAGCCGGACCGCTACTTCTACGCCGACCAGTATTCGAACGACGAAAACTGGCGCGCACACTACCGCACCACCGGCAACGAAATCTGGGAGCAGACCGAGGGCCAGGTGACGCACTTCGTCGCTGCCCTCGGCACCAGCGGAACCTTCATGGGAACCACGCGCCGCTTGAAGGAGTTGAACCCGAAGATCCAATGCATCTCCATGCAGCCGGACTCGCCGTTCAACGGCCTTGAGGGCCTGAAGCACATGGCGACGGCGATCGTGCCGAAGATCTACGACCCCGACCTCGCCGACCAGAACATCGAGATGGCGACCGAGCGCGCGTACGCAATGGCGAAATATCTTGGGGCGCCATCAGGGCGTGCTGGTCGGCGTCTCTGCCGCTGCCGCGACCGCAGCCGCGTTGCAGCTCGCCGAGGAAGAGGCAGCGAAGGGACGCGAGGCAGTCATCGTCACCATCCTGTGCGATGGCGCCGACAAGTACATGAGCGAACGCTTCTGGCAGAGGAGTAACCATGCTCCGCATTCACTACGCCGACTACGAAGCGCTGCGCGCGCACGGCGAAGAGACGTATCCGAACGAGTGCTGCGGCGTTCTGCTCGGCAAGAACATCGCGCGTGAAGGCAATAGCGTCGCGGCCATGAATCACGTCCAACAGATCGTCCGCGCCGGCAATACGCGCACCGACTCTGCGCACAACCGCTACAACATCGCCCCGCAGGAGCTGGTCAAAATTCAACGGCAGGCCCGCGGCCTGGGACTGGACATCGTCGGCTTCTACCACTCGCACCCGGACCATCCCGCACAATGGTCGAAGACCGACTTCGCCGAGGCCCACTGGCTGGGCTGCTCCTACGTCATCACCAGCGTCGAACAGGGCAAGGCCGCGACGACGAACTCCTTCCTGCTGAGCGGAACAGCAGAGGACGACAAGAAATTTGAGGACGAAGCCATTCAGATCGATATAGCCCACAGCGTCGCCGAGACAGTGGCGCACAACCAGAAAGGTCAGGCATGAAGATCCACATTCCCACGCCGCTGCGCAGCTACACCGGCGGACTCGAGACCGTCAGCGTCCCCGGAGCCACCGTCGACGCAGTCTTTCAGCAGCTCACGATCAGTACCCCGAGCTGAAGCAGCATCTGTTTACCCCCGAAGGCAAGCTGCGCTCGTTCGTCAACGTCTACCTGAACGACGACGACATCCGCTACCTCGAAGGCAAGGAAGAGACAGCGTCAAGGACACCGACGAGCTCACGATCATTCCGTCCATCGCAGGTGGAGTGAATTTGTAACCAGGTTGGTTCTATTTCGCAGTGGACACGATGATCGGACGTACGAAGGAAAAAACAATGCCAACAGCAATAGAAGAGATCGCACTACCGAAGCTTTCCAACGAAGAGATCGCACGCTACTCCCGCCACCTGATCCTGCCCGAGGTCGGCATGGAAGGCCAGCAAAAGCTGAAAGCCGCCAAGGTGCTCTGCGTCGGCACCGGCGGCCTGGGCGCGCCGCTTGCGCTGTATCTCGCCGCCGCCGGCGTCGGCACGATCGGCCTCGTCGACTTCGACACCGTCGACGCGAGCAACCTGCAGCGCCAGATCATCCACTCCACCGCGACCGTCGGCAAGCTCAAGGTCGACTCCGCCGAGATCATGCTCAAGGGCCTGAACCCGTACCTGAACGTCGTGAAGCACAACACCATGCTCACCAGCGCCAACGCGCTCGAGATCCTCAAGGACTACGACGTCATCGCCGACGGCACCGACAACTTCCAGACGCGCTACCTCGTCAACGACGCCTGCGTGCTGCTGAACAAGCCCAACGCCTACGGCTCCATCTTCCGCTTCGAGGGCCAGGCCAGCGTCTTCGGCACCAAGGAAGGCCCTGCTACCGCTGCCTCTACCCCGAGCCGCCGCCGCCGGGCCTGGTTCCCTCCTGCGCCGAGGGCGGCGTGCTCGGCATCCTGCCCGGCCTCGTCGGCGTCATCCAGGCCACCGAGACCATCAAGCTGATCCTCGGCATCGGCGAGCCGCTCATCGGCCGTCTGCTGCTGGTCGACGCGCTGGGCATGAGCTTCCGCACACTGAAGCTGCGCAAGAATCCGGAGTGCCCCGTCTGCGGCCCCAACCCGACCGTGACCGAACTGATCGACTACGACCAGTTCTGCGGCATCGCGCCGCCCGAGCAAGGTCGGCCCGCTCGAAGTCGCACGCGACAAGGCGGTTGGCGATCATCCCGTCGTCGACGGCATCCCGCAGATCACAGTCGAGGAGCTGAAGCGCAAGCTCGACGCGAAGGAAAATATCTTCGTCCTCGATGTGCGCGAGCCGCACGAGTACCCCATCGCCAACCTCGGCGCGCCGCTCATCCCGGTCGGCTCGATCGAGAGCCGCATCGGCGAGCTTGCCGCACAGAAAAACAGCGAGATCATCGTCCACTGCCGCTCCGGCGCACGCAGCCAGAAGGCCGCGCTCATCCTGAAGCAGGCAGGATTCACCAATGTATCGAATCTTGCCGGAGGCATCCTCGCCTGGGCCGACAAGATCGACCCATCGATGCCGAAGTACTAGGTACAAGGAGCAAAAATAGCGGCGAGCCAAATCGGTTCGCCGCTTTCTTTCTTGAGTCTCAACAAAGCTACTTCTTGCCCTGTTGTATCTTCAACGCCGGACGCAGAACATCAAGCGAGCCATCAACGGGTGGGGCGTTGAGGCCAAGCATCTCCGCGATGAACGGATAAATATTCACATTCTCAAACGGCTTCAACTGGACGCCGGGGCGAACGTCAGGCCCTGCAGCGAAAAAAATCGCCTTCATCTCAGGCATCGTCCGAGGGTTGAAGCCATGACCACCATGAGGCTTGTTCGTGCGGTCAGTCTCCGAAGCAGGTGCATGCGCACGAATAGTGAATGGCCCATTCGGCACGATAACCGGGTCGCCTTCGCGCGGGTTTGCGTCAAAGTGCAGCGAAGCCGGGGTCTCCGCTCGACGATAGACCTTGAACCGAGGATCGGGATGGGCCAGAAACTCCTCATAGACCTCCTCGACATTGGCGTCCGGTTTCGCGTAGAGCAGGGAGCCATCCGTCCGAAAGTCGCTGAGGTCGGCATAGTCCGACAGGGTCACAGGACCGCCTTGCAAGGTGACCATGCCATGGTCCGCGACGACGACGAGATCTACCGGAAGATGCAGAGGTGCAAGTTTCGTCTGAAGGTCGCCGACCATGGAGTCAAGGTGGTGGACGGCCGCCCGCACCTCTTCAGAGTCAGGGCCCATAGGTGTGTCCCGCATGGTCGACGTTGGCATAGTAAAGTGTAATGAAGTGCGGCCGAAGCTCTGGCGGCAACTTCAGCCACGCTACAATCTGGTCCACGCGCTTTTCATCATCCAGCTTGTCGTCGAAGTGCAGATAATACGAAGGTCGCTTGCCCTGGATCTCGGCCTCAGAGCCGGGCCAAAAGAGACACGCCGATCGCATCCCCTGCTGTTCTGCCAGCACCCAAAGAGGCGTACCGCTATACCAACTGCCATCGCTGTTGGATTGCGGCTGGGTGTAGACATAGGTCTGGTCGCGCGCAGGGTCCCAAAAACTATTTGCAACGATGCCGTGATGCTCCGGATAGAGACCTGTGACGATGCTGATGTGATTAGGGAACGTAAGCGACGGATAAGCAGGCAACATGCCCTCGGGCGCGCTCGCACCTTTGATCTCAAGTTGCAGGAGATGGGGTGCACCGTATCTTCGCGGATAGTCATACCGAAAGCCGTCGAGCGACACCAGAACCACATAGTGCTTCGCCTGCTGGGCCGCAGTATTCGGCGGATTCGGCACCGTGATGACCGGCGTTGGGTCTTGTGCAACAGCCAGACAGGCAGACAGAACACCGGCCAACAGAAAAGATCGAACGACAGCAACCGTAGGCCGCATTTGCATTCTGCTTATTCCGCCTTATCTTCTATTTCAAGCATCTGCAGACACAACGGCCGCTCCAGCATACAGTCCATCTTGGCAACGGAAGCCAGCGCACGCTCAATGGTCGAGGTCAAACATGGCTCTGTCGTTACGACAAACGGCAGCCGGTGCTTCGGATAACCCCGCCGCTGCAAGAGCGAGTCGATGTTGGCTCCGACCTTCGATAGCGCACCAGAGATGGCGAAGACGATCCCCGGCTTGTCGTCGACGACAAAGCGCAGATAGTGCGGCGCCAGAAAATCCCCCGTCACCTTACGCCTCCGCACAGGCAGCTCCACCATCTTGCACCCTTGCGCGACGGCCAGCAGATCAGACACAACTGCGACCGCCGTCGGCTCTCCACCTGCACCGTGACCGGAAAAAACTACATCACCGCCAAACCGCCCACTGACCACCACCATATTCTGCGTGCCATGCGACCAGGCCATCGGCGAAGCGAGCGGAACCAGCATCGGAGCGACCCGCGCATGCACCAGCTTGCCGTCGAGCTCTGCGCGAGAGACCTGCCGGATAGTGCAGTTCAACTCCTTCGCATAGGAAAAATCAATGGCCTCGATCGTCGAAATGGTCTGGGTCGCGACTGCGTCCGGATCAAGCTCAGCATGCATCGCAATTCGAGACAGAATGCAGAGCTTGGCGCGCGCATCGAAGCCGTCGACATCGGCGGAAGGGTCCGACTCCGCATAACCAAGCTGCTGCGCGTCAGCCAGCACGGTCGCGTAGTCGGCCCCCGCCTCCATGCGGCTGAGAATGTAGTTGCAGGTGCCCGTTGACGATGCCGCTGAGCCGTGTCACCTGGTCGCCGCAGAGCCCCTGCAGCATTCCGGGAATCACTGGAACACCACCCGCAACGGCGGCCCCATGCACCAGATGGACGTTGTGCTGTGCCGCGAGCTTTGCGAGACCTGCGCCACGATAGGCGATGAGCTGCTTATTCGCTGTGACGACCGATTTACCCGCAGCCAGCGCCTTGCGTATCCAACCTTCGACCGGGTTCAGGCCGCCCATCAGCTCGACCACGATATCGACATCGGAACGCAGAATGACATCGATGTCGTCAGTCCAAACGACGGACGCCGGCACCCCTTTGGCGGCATCAGAGTTACGCTTCCGCTCCACATTGCGGTTGAAAATATGCGTCAGCTCCACGCCCGGGAACTTCGAAGCCGCAAGTACGCGCGCAACCGAGCTGCCCACCGTTCCAAATCCGAGTATCGCGACTTTTACGATCGGACCCGACTTCACCATCTTGATTGAAGACCGCTTCCCTTGTTTCATTGCCATTTTTAGTAGTCGATTCTGCCGGCCTGGGCGCGCCATGCATCAAAGCTTGAGATTGCCTTCTCCGGCAGTAGGTTCACAGTAGGGATCTTCCGTTCATTGATCGGCCGCTTCAACTCTTCATAAAGGAAGGCATCGTCGAAGCCCGCCGCAGCTGCGTCTGCTGCACAGCTCCCGTAGAAAATAGCATCGCACCGCGCCCAGTAGATTGCGGCAAGGCACATCGGGCAAGGCTCGCAACTGGTGTAGATGTGGCAGCCGTTAAGTTGAAAGCTCTTGAGCGCGGCACACGCATTGCGAATTGCTACAATTTCGCCATGTGCGGTCGGATCATTCGTTGCAGTAACAAGATTGGCGCCGGTCCCAACGATCTCCCCGTCGCGCACGATGACCGCGCCAAACGGCCCTCCACGCCCGGACGTGACGTTCTCCGTCGCCAGCGCGATCGCTCTTTCCATAAAGATTGGGTTGCCCTGCATTTGGCTCAGTATCCTTATTGCACGCGTCGCGCGGCGAGAGTCACGGGATAATCAGATTATGGCACATGCCTTCCTCTCAAAACGGATTGTGACACCACAAGGCACGCGACCCGGCGCGCTACTCGTGGAAGACGAGAAGATACGCGCGATATGTCGCCCTTCGGAGGTCCCTGCCGATGCCGTTGTTCACGACTGCGGCGATGACGCGCTGCTGCCGGGGTTGGTGGACACACATGTCCACATCAATCAGCCCGGGCGCACCGAATGGGAGGGTTTCCGGACAGCCACGCAAGCTGCCGCGGCCGGCGGCTACACAACGCTGGTCGACATGCCACTGAACTGCCTTCCGGAGACCACTACCGTAGCTGCGCTGGAGGAGAAGCGCTCCTCAGCGCAGGCAGATTGCTTTGTCGACTGGGCCGCCTGGGGTGGTGCGGTCGCGGACAACCAACAGCACATCCTTCCGCTCGCGCGCGCCGGCGTTCTCGGCTTCAAATGCTTCCTCATCTACCCGGGCTGCGACGGCTTCACCATGATCGACCAGCAGCAGTTGGAGGCAGCGCTTCCCTTCATCGCCGAATCAGGCCTCCCGCTCCTCGTGCACGCAGAGTTGGCGGGCCCAATAGACGCTGCGACCGAAAGATTGCGCGATGCCGATTGGCGCAGCTACGCCACCTATCTTGCATCGCGACCGGATGAAGCCGAGCTTCAGGCGATCCGGCTGATGCTCCGACTCTGCCGTCAATACAGCTTCCGGCTGCATATCGTCCATCTCTCCACGGCGCTCGCTCTCGATGAGCTGAAGGCCGCACGCGCAGAAGGCCTGCCGATCACGGTCGAGACCTGCCCGCACTATCTGCACTTTGCCGCAGAGGCCATCCCCGACGGCACGACCCTGCTGAAGTGCGCCCCACCGATTCGCAGCAAGGAAAATCAACATCACCTATGGCGCGGACTACGCGACGGAACCATCGACATGGTCGTCACCGATCACTCGCCTTGTCCACCCGCGATGAAACGTGAAGATTCAGGCCGCTTCGACCAAGCCTGGGGCGGAATCGCCAGCATCTCTCTTGCGCTTTCAATCATCCACACGGAGTGCTGCGATCGGGGCTTCACCCTCGACGACATCGTCCGTTGGATGAGCAGCGCCCCTGCAACTCTGGCCGGAATCAACCATAGGGTAGGGGCACTCGAAGCAGGCCGCGACGCAAACTTCATCGTCTTCGACACGAACGCAGAGTTCACCGTCACCCCCGACAAGCTGCACTACCGTCACGCAATCTCGCCTTACCTCAACGAAAAGCTGCGTGGAGTAGTGAAAGCCACCTACCTCCGCGGACAAGTCGTGTACCGCGAAGGCAGCTTTGCTCCGGCTCCGTCCGGACGCGAGATCACGCTATAGTAATCAAACGACTTATGAACAAAGTCCTGGCCCGATGGAACTCGCTCGACGCAGCCGACGCAGCACGCGAGGCGCTCCCTTGCTGCGGTTCGTCGGCCTGGGCGGTCGCATTTGCTGCGAGGCGGCCAATAGCGGATGAGGCTTCTCTGATCGCAACCTCCTCGTCCGTTTGGCTTGCACTGCCCGAGGAGGACTGGCAAGAAGCGTTCGACAGTCATCCGCGTATCGGCCAGAAGCACGCACAGACCCAGGCGACCGAAGAATCGCTGCGCTGGTCCGCACAGGAGCAGCGAACGGCCCTCACCGGAGACGACGCAACCAAACTTGCGCTCGAAGAGGCCAACCGGCGCTACGAGCAGAAGTTCGGGCGGATCTTCATCGTGTGTGCAGCCGGAAAGACCTCCGCCGAAATGCTCGCCATCCTCGAGGCACGAATGAAAAACGACGCGGCAACCGAGTTACGAGAGGCGGCCGAACAACAACGTCAGATCACTCAGCTTCGCCTTCATCGCTGGCTGGAGTCCGAATAACTATGGGCATCTCAACACACATTCTCGACACAGCGCTTGGCCGCCCTGCCGCAGGAGTTCCCATCACTCTCGCCCGCATGACGAACGGCGTTTGGTCTCTCATCAACGATGCAATCACCGACGCCGATGGCCGCTGCAAGCAACTGCTGCCGTCGACCCAAACGCAGCAACCGGGTATGTATCGTATCCACTTCGAAACCGCCGCGTACTACAAGCGCAGCCATCTTGAAGGACTCTACCCTTATGTTGAAATCGTCTTCACCGTATCAGATGGCGAGCAGCACTACCATATTCCCCTGCTCCTGACCGCCAACGGCTACACCACCTACCGAGGAAGCTGACCCGATGATTGAACTCGCCGAAAATCGCTATGGAAAATCCCGTGTTCGCCTGATGAAGGTAACGCAACACGATCACGGCCACGACCTGCGCGAGTGGACCGGTGCAGGTGCTTCTCAAGGGAGACTTCGACACCGCACACCTCCTCGGCGACAACAGCAAAATCCTGCCGACCGACACGATGAAGAACACTGTCTACTCGGTCGCCCGCACCTCCAAGGCAACAGCGATGGAAGATTATGCCAAAGAGCTTGCCGACTTCCTGCTGGAGCGCAATCCACAGGTCTCAACTGCCTCGATACGCATCGAAAGCACCTTGTGGAAGCGCCTTACAGTCGATGGCAAACCACACCCAAGCGCCTTCATGCGCGGAAGCGGTGAATTCAAACCACCAGCGTAGAACGGTCGCAGGGAGGCGAGTTCCACGTCAGTTCCGGCCTCGACAACCTTGTTGTGCTCAAGACAGCAAACTCTGGCTTCGAAGGCTACATCAAGGACCCACTCACTACGTTGAAAGAGACGAGCGATCGTCTTTTTGGCACTGCCATGAGCGCCGAGTGGCGCTACACCTCAAGCGGCCTGGACTTCGACGCCCTACGCAAAACGATCCGCGAGACAATGCTCCGCACATTTGCCCACCACGACAGCAAGTCCGTCCAGCAGACGCTTTACGCTATGGCCGAGAGCGCACTCGAAGAGGTCGATGCAATCGACGAGATCGAGATCACCATGCCAAACAAACACTGTCTGCTGGTCGACCTTTCGCGGTTCGGGCAGGACAATCCGAACGAAATCTTCGTCCCCACCGATGAGCCGCACGGATACATCGAAGCGCGCGTGCGGCGAAAGCCTTGAAGGGACTAAATAAGTAACGATGTCAGGCACATACACAGACCGCGCACTCAGCGTTATAGACCGCTGCCGTAAGATCGCGGCCTGCACTGAGGTTCCAGGGCGAGATCACGCGCCTCTTCCTCACTCCTCCCATGCAAGAGGTCCATGCGCTCCTACGTCGCTGGATGGAGGCCGCCGGCATGACCGTGCATGTCGACGCAATCGGCAATATGCGCGGGCTCTGGCCCGGTTCCGCTCCAAAGTCGCCGCGTGTGGTCATCGGATCGCACCTCGACACCGTCCCCAACGCAGGGGCCTTCGACGGAATCCTCGGCGTCGTTCTCGGAGTCACCGTAGTTGAAGAGCTTCAGGGAAAACATCTTCCCTTTGCCATCGAGGTCATCGGATTTTCGGAAGAAGAGGGCGTGCGCTTCAGCAAGCCTTTCCTCGGCAGCCTGGCTGTTGTGGGCAAGCTGGACGAGGAGACGCTCGCGCGCACGGATCGAAACGGCACAAGCGTCCGAGAGGCGATCCAAGCCTACGGTCTCGATCCCACGCAGCTTCCCGCAGCGGTCTTGTCCGACGATGCCATCGCCTATCTCGAATTTCATATCGAACAAGGGCCTGTGCTTGAGAGCGAAGATGTATCACTTGCGATCGTTGAGGCCCTGGTCGGCCAGACGCGCAAGCAACTTGTCTTTACCGGCCACGCCAACCATTCCGGAACTACGCCCATGCACCTGCGCCACGACGCCATGGCTGCCGCAGCCGAATGGATCGTCGCAGTCGAAGACTATGCAGGCTCACATAACGGTCTCGTCGCGACCGTCGGTAAAGTCGAAGTCTCGCCTGGCGCAGGAAACGTCATCGCCGGGCGTGTGACCGCGTCACTTGATGTACGTCACGTCGACGACACTGTTCGCAGAGATGCTGTTGTCGCGATGATGGAGCATGCAAGGGTCGCCGCCGCCACGCGCGGCGTACAAATCACAGCGGACACTCAGCTTGAACAACCCGCCGTCCCGCTGAATCCACACCTGACCACCTTGCTACACAGTGCCGCTGCTCAAGCAGGCTTCCCGACCCGCAGAATAACGAGTGGAGCTGGCCATGACGCGATGATCCTTGCCCCGGTCGTTCCATCAACCATGCTCTTTCTCCGCAGCCCGGGGGGCCTCAGCCATCATCCAGATGAGACGGTATTGCCACACGATGTAGAGGCGGCGCTCGCCACGGCGATGGAGTTCCTTGCGCAGTTGCGCGATGATAGAAAGGACCCCAAGGACGGCCATGCATAAGCTCGGACACACCCGCAGCACCAATCAGCGCGATCACCTCCTGCACACGCCGGACACCTTCATCCGCACCGTCCTGCCAGGCATGGAGCGCGCCACGGCCGTCGTGCACATCTCGCCCGCAGCCGGCGCGGCCTTCACCCAATACACGGCAGAGCTAGAACCCGGCGGCAGTCTCGGCCACACCTCCAACCAGCGCTTTCTCTACGTGCTGGAAGGCGCAGCCGATCTCGCAACGGATACCACATTCCACACACTCACTGCTGGCAGCTTTGCGTATGTTCCGGAGGACGCCACGCACACCATGACCGCGCAGCAGACGACGCGCCTCGCCGTCATCGAGAAGCCATACGAGCCACTCGCTTCCGTACCCGCCCCGGAGATCTTCGTAGGCCGAGAAGAGAAAACACCCTCCGTTCCGCTCAACGACGACCCCGATCTCCAGGTTCGCAGCCTCCTGCCTGGCTCACCCTCCTTCGACTTCGCCGTCAACACCATGACATACCAGCCTGGCGCCGCGCTCAGCATGGTCGAAGTGCACATCATGGAGCACGGCCTGCTGATGCTCGAAGGCGGCGGCATCTATCGGCTCGGCGACCAATGGTACCCCGTCACAGCGGGAGACTTTATCTGGATGGGCCCCTTCTGCCCGCAGTGGTTCGGCGCGATCGGCAAGCGCCCCGCAAAATATTTGATCTACAAGGACTGGAACAGGCATCCCCTGGTTTAGAGAGTCATCCTCTGACATCGAACCAGTCGAAACCAGGAGTTGGCACCAATGCAGATTCAGATCGACCAGGCGAGGCTGCTGAGCGAACTCCAGACCCTCGCCACGCTAACCGACGCCGAGCCCGCAGACAATGGCACTGCAGTCACCCGCGTCGTCTTCTCTCCCGACGACCTCCGCGCGCGCGCATGGCTAAAAGAACTTGCGGTCGCCGAAGGCTTCGAAGTCCGCGACGATGCCGTCGGCAACATCTTCATCCGCTGGGCCGGGCACCGAACCAGACCTGCCCGCCGTAGCCACCGGCTCCCACACGGACGCCATCCCACACGCCGGCATGTACGACGGCACGGTCGGCGTCCTCGGCGGCCTGGAGGCGATGCGCGCACTCAAACGATCCGGCCTTCGCCCTCGCCGCTCCATCGAGCTCGTCATGTTCACCTCGGAGGAGCCGACCCGCTTCGGCATCGGCTGCATTGGCAGCCGCCTCATGTCCGGGACTCTCGACCCCAAGCGCGCCGACACCCTCCGCGAAGCGAATGAACCGGCCGACACGGCCCGCACTCTTGCAGAGGTACGCACCGCGGCAGGCTTCTCCGGAAGCCTCGACTCGGTCAAGCTCCCTCCCAACCACTACCACGCCTGGATCGAGCTGCACATCGAGCAGGGGCCATTACTGGAGCGCGAAGGCATTCCACTCGGCATCGTCACCAGCATTGCCGCGCCGGCTGGTTATCGCTTCACCATCACCGGCCTCGGCGGTCACGCCGGAGCGCTCCTGATGCCCGACCGCAAAGACGCCCTCTGCGCCGCCGCCGAACTCGTTCTGTCCGTTGAAAAGCACGCACTCGCCACGGGAGTGATCGACACCGTCGCCACCGTCGGCACCTGCGAGCGTCCACCCTGGCGCGGTCAACAGCGTTCCCAGCCGCGTCGTCCTACAGCTCGACATTCGCGACACAGACCCCGACCGCCGCGAGGCCGTCATGCAGGCTGTCCGCCGCGACTGCGAAGAGCTGCGCCAACGTCGCAAGGTCACGATCACCGAAGAGTTAGTCAACGCTGACGCCCCGGCCCAATCCTCCCCGCACATCATCCAGCTACTGGAAGATATCTGCACAGAACAGGGGATCGCGCACAAAAAAATGGTCAGCCGCGCCTACCATGACTCGCTCTTCATGGCCCGCATCGCACCCATCGCGATGATCTTCATCCCTTGCCGCAACGGCGTCAGTCACCGGCCCGACGAATATGCCTCGCCAACCGATATCGCCGTGGGGACCCAGGTACTGGCCCAGGCCCTTGCTAAGCTAGCATCAGAGTAGAGGCGCCTTCCCAGAGCAATGGCAATCGAATCGATCAATCCGGCGACCAACAAACTTCTCCGCAGCTTCGACCCCCTCACCGACAACGCCGCGCGTCAAAAGATCGCCCTCGCCGCCGAAGCCTTCCGCGCCTACGCGGCCGTCCCGCTCGAGCATCGCGCACTCTGCATGCGCAAGCTCGCCGCCATTTTGGAAGTCGAGACCGAAGACCTCGCCACACTCATCACGCTCGAGATGGGCAAGCCGTTCGAGGCTGCGCAACTCGAGATCCTGAAGTGCGCCGACGCCTGCCGCTACTTCGCCGACCATGCCGCCCGCATCCTCGCGCCAGAGTCCGTCCCGACCGATCACAACCACTGCTACGTGCGCTGGGAGCCGCTCGGCGTCGTTCTCGCCGTGATGCCATGGAACTTTCCCTTCTGGCAAGTCTTCCGCTTTCTCGCGCCCGCGCTGATGGCAGGCAACGTCGCGCTCCTGAAACACGCGTCGAACGTCCCGCAGTGCGCTCTGGCAATTGAGTCGCTGGTCCGTCGCGCCGGCTTTCCACGCGGCACCTTTCAGACATTGTTGCTCGAAGTCAATCAGGTCGAAACCGTCCTCGGCGACGAGCGGATCGCCGCCGTCACCGTCACCGGCAGCGAGACCGCCGGTCGCGCCATCGGCGCCCAGGCCGGCTGGCTCATC
Organism: uncultured Acidobacteriaceae bacterium; assembly: GCA_963774835.1. Taxonomy (GTDB): domain Bacteria; phylum Acidobacteriota; class Terriglobia; order Terriglobales; family Acidobacteriaceae; genus Edaphobacter. The sequence goes on along the minus strand of CAVZGS010000003.1, from coordinate 754,002 downwards.
AAAAAGTCCGTCCTTGAGCTTGGCGGCAGCGACCCCTTCATCGTCATGCCATCTGCCGACCTCGACCTCGCCATCGAAACCGCCGTGCGAGCGCGCTGCGTCAACAGCGGCCAGTCCTGCATCGCCGCCAAACGCTTCATCGTCGCCGACGAGATCTACGACGCCTTCGAATCACGCTTCGTCGCGGGCATGGAGGCCATGCGCGTCGGCGACCCCATGAAGGAAGACACCCAGATCGGCCCACTCGCAACGGTGCGCATGGTCGAGCAGCTCGAAGCCCAGGTCAAAGCGGCGACCCGTGTCGGCGCCCGCATCCTCACCGGCGGCGAGCGCATGCTCGGCGAAGGCAACTACTTTGAACCCACCGTCCTCGCCGGCGTACCGCGCAACCTCCGCGGTCTATCGCGAAGAGCTCTTCGGCCCCGTCGCCATGCTCTTCCGCGTCCAGGACCTCAACGAAGCCATCGAGATCGCCAACGACACACCCTTCGGCCTGTGCGCCTCTGCCTGGACACGCGACCCCGCCGAACAGCAGCGCCTCGTCTCCGAGCTGCAATGCGGCGGCGTCTTCCTCAACGCCATGGTCGCCAGCGATCCGCGTCTTCCCTTCGGCGGCATCAAGCGTTCCGGCTACGGACGCGAGCTCTCGGCCGCCGGCATGCGCGAGTTCCTCAACGCGAAGACGGTCGTCATCGCATCGGCTGGCTCCGCGAACGACGCGACCAGCAAGCCCTACCTGGTGTCGGCCGCAGACACTCCCACCACGCGCTAGTCGCCCAAGAGCACGAGACGCCCCTTTTCGGTTAAGCTACGGTGTTCCTGCGAAGCGCCCTTCGCTCGTCAGGAAGCTTCGTCAACCGAGACGTATCTTCACCAGAGAGGACCATCATGCCCGATCTCAAGTACTTCACCGGCTTCGGCAACGAGTTCGCCACCGAGGCCCACCCAGGCGGCCTTCCCGTCGGCCAGAACGCTCCCCAGAAGGCCCCGCTCGGCCTCTACACCGAGCAACTGAGCGGCAGCCCCTTCACCGCGCCTCGCCTGCTCAACCGGCGCACCTGGACCTACCGCATCCGCCCCTCCGTCATGCACAAGCCCTACGAGCGCATCGCCAACGGCATGGTCCGCTCGACTCCCTTCAACGAGGTCGAAACCACCCCCAGCCAACTCCGTTGGGACCCGTTGCCGCTGCCGACTACGCCAACTGATTTCATCGACGGCCTTACCACGCTCGCCGGCAACGGCGACTCCTCCATGCACTCGGGCGTCGCCATCCACATCTACGCGGCCAACAAAAGCATGACCGACCGCTTCTTCTACACCGCCGACGGCGAACTCCTCTTCGTCCCTCAACTCGGCCGCCTCATGCTCCACACCGAACTTGGCATCCTTGACCTTACCCCCGGCGAAATCGCCCTCGTGCCACGCGGTATCAAGTTCCGCGTTGAGCTACGCGACGCCCAGGCCCGCGGCTACCTACTCGAAAACTACGCCGCCAGCTTCCGCCTGCCTGAGCTCGGCGCAATCGGCGCAAACGGTCTCGCCAACAGCCGCGACTTCCTCACTCCGCACGCCGCCTACGACGACCGCGACAACGGAGTCTTCCAGGTCGTCGCCAAGTTTCAGGGCAATCTCTGGGCCTCGGACTTCGACCATTCCCCGCTCGACGTCGTTGCATGGCACGGCAACTATGCCCCCTGCAAATACGACCTCGCACGCTTCAACTGCATCAACTCCGTCAGCTTCGACCATCCCGACCCGTCGATCTACACCGTCCTCACCTCGCCCAGCGAGATTCCCGGCACGGCCAACGTTGACTTCGCCATCTTCCCGCCGCGCTGGATCGTCGCCGAACACACCTTCCGCCCGCCGTGGTTCCACCGCAACTTCATGAACGAGTTCATGGGCCTCGTGACGGGCGAATACGACGCCAAGGCCGAAGGCTTCATCCCCGGCGGAGCCAGCCTGCACAACTGCATGAGCGGCCACGGCCCCGACGCCGAGACCTTCGAACGAGCCAGCACAGCCGAACTGAAGCCCGTAAAACTCGATGGCACTCTAGCATTCATGTTCGAAACGCGCTTCGTCTGTCGCCCAACGAAGTTCGCCATGGACACCGCCGCCCGCCAGCACGAGTACTACACCTGCTGGCAGACCCTGAAGAAGAACTTCAAACCAGGCACTTAATCCTGACCTGGAAGACTGTTCAAACAGAAAGGGCGCAACCAATCGAGGCTGCGCCCTTCCGCTTGATCACAGTTCGTCAGAAATTGAAGGACATCTGCAGCGAGATGCGCCGCACTGCGGAGTTGCTGGTAAAAGGGTTTCCGGCAAGCTGCGTCGATCTGCCAAACTGCTGCGATGTCAGAACTCCATTCGGCGTTGAAAGATCTTCGTTGTTGAAGAGGTTCAGCACCTGAACGCCAAAGGCCAGGTTATACCGTTTGCCGGTGCTGGTGCCGCCGCCGAAGCCGCCACCACCGCCACGTCCACCGCCGCCCCCTCCGCCGCCAGGCACCACCTCGGCCGCCACCGGGACCGCCAGGGCGGCCCGCGACGCACCCTGCCCCTGCCCCCCCCCTTGGGCCGCGGCCCCTGTCAGAGGCCCGAAACCAAAGGTCTTGGTAACCCGCAGGTTCATCGTGAACTGGGTCGGCCCCGTGCAGTAGTTGATCGGAATGGGAGTGTAAGGCGTATTCGGCGGCGGCGCAACGAAGCTACCACAACCAGCTATCGTGTTCGTTCCAGCCGTCCCGGCCGGGATGCCATTGGGTTGGCCAAACATAGGTCGGTCGTTGTATTGTCCGTCGCTATTCAAGTCGCTGCCGGTCGTGATGTTGTAGGGAGTGCCCGCCGAGAAGATCATCAGAGGGCTAATACTGATCGTGTGCGGAAGAGACACGTTGCCGAACAGGAACAGCCTGTAACGGACGTCAAAGACCGCCCGCCCATAGTCCTCACCAATGTCGTAAGGGTTGGTGGCTGGAAACGTGTTAATGGTGCCTGTGTCGGCCTTGGCAGAGTTCAGCACACCGTAGCCCGACAGGGACCAGATACGGCTTGGGCGGATGTTCACATTTGCAATCAGCTGCTGCTGCCGAAATATGCCGCCCGACTCGTAGGTGTCCTGAATCAACGGGTGGGCGGGAGGCGTGGGCGGTATTGGATAGACTCCATTGACCGGTGAGTTCAGGTTGGCGCTGTAAAACTGGTGCTCGCCGTTGGCAATAATGTAGTTCACCGATAGCGTTGCTCCGCGAAACAGCTGCTGGTCCACACCCAAGGCATAATGCAACGTATACGGCGAACGCAGATTCGGTGACGCTTGCACCGTCTTGTTGCCCGTGGACGCTGTGCCCGTGCAGGCCGCGATGTTTTGCGGCGTGCAGGCGGTACTTGGATTCACGATCTGCGTCTGTATCTGGTTCGTGCCGTTTGATTCAAGGGTGGTCAACACATTTCCCAACTGGTAACGGTCATAGAAGATTCCGAAGCCGGCGTTCAGGACAGTCTTCGGATTGCCGCCGACCTTGCCCAATCCATAGCGTAGCGAGACCCGCGGCGCAAAGTCGTGATGGTCCGCAAGGTGGTTCTGCGTCTCATAACGGATGCCGTAGCTGATCGACAAGTTCGGTCGCGCCTTCCAATCGTCTTCGGCATACAGACCCAGATCGACGAGCGTCGCGCTGACTGGATGGAGGACTTGAGTGATGCTGAACTGGCTGGCCTGGTTTGCCTCATACGACGCCGAGGTGCTGCACCCGCTCGTCAGCAGGCAGTTGTAGGTAAACTCGCCGTTCGTTCCCGCAGTTGTTGTGTTCATTTCACCAGTGGACCTAAACCGTCCTCCGAACCGGATGAAATTCTTCGCCAACTGGATCGAAGTGTAATTCTGCCCTTCGAAGTGGTTCTGGGGCGATGTCGAACTGCCGGAATTGGAACCGCCGCCCGTGAAGTTGCCCTGCACCGTGATCGTCGGAGTCGTGTTGAGAGCGGTCTGGCTCGCGGCCTCGTGCTGATACTCAAATCGTGTCTCATTGATGATGCGTTGGCTCAGTATCTGAGTATCGACAATTTGTATCGTCGTCTCCGAAGCGCTTGAATAGTACGCAGCGTCAGGCAGCACCAAACCGCCGACGCCCACGTTAGTCTGATCGTTTTGCTCGTATTGGAAACGCGTCACCAGCGTGTTCTTCTCACCCAGCGCGAGGTCGATTCGCGGAGTAATGTCAGTCCTGGACTGCGGCGCAGGGTTCGCAACGGAATAATTGCACGAAATCTGGCCGGTCGGGCATGTAAGGACCGTGTCGACCAGGTCTGTCGGGTTCAGAATAGTTGCGTTCACCAGGTTGTTGTCCTGGATCCCACGGTGAGACCCGGCCAACGTGAACGACGCGTTCTTCGCGAGCGGGCCCGTAATATTTCCAAGCACAAAGATCGTGTGATACGGCGGCTGCGTCTGCTCCGACTGTCCCGGAGTATTGAAGGCATTCAACAGCGGGTTCCCCGAGTTCAGCGCCGAAGCGATGCCCTGCAGATTGAACTGACCGTGAAACTTGTCCGTTCCAGGCTTGGTGAAGACCTCCACGCGCCCATAGCCCAGGCGATCGTACTGCGCCGAAAATGGGTTCTGATTGATGCGGATCTCGCGGATCGACGACTTCGGCGGAAGCTGCCCACCGGTAAATCCATCCACATAAATCTGACCGCCGTTTGGCCCCGCCGCAGGACCGGCCAGCGCAGTCAACTCAGATGACAACTCATCCGGATCGTCGGAGAGCGCATCGAGGTCCTTACCCTTGAGTACCGTAGCGCTGGCATTACTATCGGCATCGACGCTTACCTGCGCCACGCTCGCCGTCACATTGACCTCCTGCTTCGCCTCCTGGATCGCCATCTGTGCGTCCAGCGTCAGGTTCTGTCCCGCAGCGATATGTACGCCAGCTTTCACGAAGGACGCAAAGCCCTGCATCGTCACGGTCACCGCGTACGTTCCCGCCGGAACACCACGCAACACATATGTTCCATCGCTCTGCGATTTCGTAATCAATGGCTTGCCCGACGCCGGAGTAAACGTCACGGTCGCGCCAGGAATCACCGCATTTTCAGGGTCTGCAACCAAACCATGCACCGTCGCCCCAGTCTGCTGGGCGGTCGCAACCATCGGCGTCAAACTGACAAAAAAAAGTAAAACAAGCTTCAAAATTAAGCGAAATGACATTACTACTCCTCAGAAAATATCCATCGTTGCCGTTCGTTTAAGAAAAACTAACGCCCGCCACCGCCGCCGCCTTCAGGTGCCCCTTCGCCGCCAAGCGACCAGGGAGACAGCGTCATCGAGGGTGCGCCTGGCGTTGCCGCCAGAATCGGTTCAACTCCAGACAACAGGGTCACGGCCGTTACAGAGTTGCTACCCGCATCCGGCTGCGACGCCACGATCATTACCGCATCGCCCACCTTTAGATCGGCAATCGTCTTGTTAGGTAATCGACCCACTAATTGGGAGAGATCTCCTCCAGCCCGTCCTGCACCCGCCGAGTGTCCTCCGCCCGACGCATCTCCCTGCCCGGGTCTCTGCGGCGCACCAGCACCAGACCCGCTCGTACCAGCTGCCCCCTTTGCCCTCGCCGCAAACATCGCCGCGGCCTGGGGCGGCAGCGTACGCACATTCGAATTCGCCGTAATCATAACGGTGACCACCTTCTTCGTCGCCAGGTCCTTCAGCGTCAGCGTTCCCTTCGTCGCATCAATGGTCGCGATCAAACCCGCAAGGTTCTTGAAGGATCCGCTGACCACTACTTCCGCCTGCAGCGACGCCCCATCGTCTGACTTTGTTCCGAGCACACGAAGTTGGTCTCCCACCTGGATCTGGGTCAGCGTCCCGGGCTTCGCGTCCTCAAACTTCACCGAATCCCCCGCATAACGTCGGAATTGCGTCTTGCCGGACGTGTTCACGGCGATCTTCTTGGCACCAACCATGACAGTCAACGTGCCGGTAGCCGGATCCACCGCACTCACAATGCCGCCGGTCCCACGCTTCTGCCAGTCCGCCTGCTCCATCTCATGCTTCTGCGCGATGTCGCTTGACTTCATCAGGATCACGCGCGATGCCGCAAACGCACCAGCGGTGTCGCCGGCCTTTCCGCTCACCAGCACGCGGTCCCCGACTGCAATGTCCGCCAGCGTGATCGTCTGCGCCGTCTTCAAGTCAGTGCTGCCGGGCGCCAGTTGCAGGATGCGCGCTCCGTCCGCCACAGAGACGGAGACCTCCTGGCCTGCATCCGTCTTCAGGGTAAGGCTGTTTCCGGCAACGGCCGTTACCGTACCAATCTGACGTGCAGCCGCAGGCACTGCGGCCGGCGCTTGCGCCATCAGCACGATGCCGCAAGCGGACATTACCGCTGCAGGCAGTATCATGCTGGCTCTCAGCGCGGCGGTCCGCAATACACTGATTTCCCTCAACATCCTCATACCTCTCAACTTTGATGCAATTTGCGCAGTTGCCTGAGACACAACGCTGAAGTCGTCGGTCTCTACAGAAGACGGATAAGTGACGCAAAAGTTTCCGCTGAAAACAAGAGTTTCGTATTGAATGCACGCGAAACTAAAGCGAACGGATTGACTCGGCAGAACTGGGCCCAGCTCTATGATACCCGCTCGACAAGCTATGCTCTACTCTATTGCGTACCCAGCAACTCCTTCACCGCGCGCTCAAGCTGAGCGTCCGAACCCGTCTCTGTCTCGCCCAGCGGACGCGCCACCTCAACATCCACCGGCCGCGGATGCATCTCCATCGTCTGTCCTCGCAGGTCCTGTATCCGCGACCCGGGCACCCGCACCGCCGACCCATCGACCAGTGGCTGCGCACCCGTGAAGATGATCCAGCCTGCAGTAGGCTCACCGACCACCTTGCCCAGCTTCAACGAACGATAGCCCTCCGTGAAGTCCTCCGCGTCCGACAACGACGATTCGTTTGTCACCAGCACCGTCGGCAGACCGAGTGCACGCTGGCCGAGCGCCTGCCTTGAAGGAACAGGCGTCAACCCTCTCTGCGTCATCATCAGGTAGTTCTGCCGTGTAAACACGTCCAGCGCATATCCGTTAATGTAACCGCCGTTGTTGTTCCGCACATCGACCACAACGCCCTTCTTCGCCTCGTTCTGCGCATCGAGATCGATATACAACTGCTGCAGCGAAGCATCGCTCATATCGGCAAGGTGAACGTAGCCGATCTTGCCGCCACTCACCCGCTCGACCAGTGCACGCCGCTCCTCGACCCATTGCCGGTACAGCAGGCCGACCGCTGCAACGGACGACACCGGCCTCACCACCGCATCGCGCGTCTTGCCCGCCGTTTCGATGCCGAGCACAACGCGCTTGCCCACCGTGTCCTCCAGCATACTGTCCAGGTTCTTCCCTCCGACGGCCTCGCCGTTCACGCTCACCAGCCGGTCGCCGGGCTTGATCGAGCCTTCAATCGCAGCTGGCCCCAGCGCGATTACCTCACGCACTACCAGCCCTTTACCGGCCTCATACGCCTCGCGGTCGAACCTCAACCCAAGATTACCGACCTGTACCGGCTGTGGCGGAGCGTTTCCCGGCCCCACCGGCCGGTTGATCCCCGAGTGCGACGAGTTCAACTCACCGATCAGCAAATTGATGTCGCGGCGCAACTCGTCCGACGTCTTAACTCCCGCAATATACGGCGCCCACTCATCATGCAGCTTCAACCAGTCTTTGCCGTTGAAGTTGGCGTCGTAGAACCGCCGGTTCAGCGTCTCCCACGTCTCTTCAAACACGACCTTCTTTTCTGCATCGAAGTCGATCTGCATCGCCGCGCTCACCGCAATCGTCTTCGGTGTCCGCGTCTCCACCGCGATCGTCTTCACCGTGCCGTTCTCCAGATAGAACACGTCCTTGCCGTCTGGCGCGAAGAAGTAGTCGTTCTTGCGCCCGGGTGTCGTGGTCAACTGTCGCGCCACCGTCGGTTCCTTCGGAAGCTCTTCGAGGCTATAGGTATAGAGGCTCTGCTGGTTCGCGGAGCGGGCCGCAAAGAGTAGCGTCTTGCCATCGGCGCTGATCGCCGGCTCGTCCGCATTCAACCCAATCGGCAGAAACGTCAATCGGTCGCGAATGCCTTCGAAGACGATCTTCACCGGCTCGGGCTTCTTCTTTGCTTCAGGTGTCGCAGGCGGCGTTGCCGGCTTCTCCTCCGTCGAGCTCGACGGCGTCACGTCAGGCGGAGTCGGCGTTCCCGGTGTCTTCGAAGGTCTGAACAACTCCCGAAACTCGTCCTCTTTATACTTCGGCACATGCGGCAGCAGGTCGACGCGCGCAATCTGCGCCTGCTCGCTACGCTGCGCCGTATCGAACAGAATGTACTTCCCGTCGGGCGACCACACCACGCCGCCGATCTCACCGTTCGCCAGAAAGCTCACCGGATGCGAATCGCCGCCCGCAGCAGCCACGACATGCACATTGCGGAAAGAGCGGCTGTCGTCCGCCGTATACGCGACCCACTGGCTGTCGGGCGACCACGCCAACGACGACCTCGGCAGCTCTCCCTTCGCCACGACACGGTCCGCAATCGTGGCCCCTGCCTGCGCCGGCACCGTCAACACGTGCAGCTCTTTATCATTGCGAAGATACGCCACGCTCTTTCCATCCGGAGACCACTTCGGGTTCTCGTCTTCACTCCCGGCCAGCGTCAGCACAGTCTCTTTGGATGTCGCAAAGTCATACATCACCAGGTTGTGGCCGCTGCCCTCACCCGACCCCGCCTCCGACCGATATACCAGCTTCATCGAGTCCGCCGACCACACCGGATCGCTCTCCGCCGTCGCCGTATGCGTCAGCCGCTGCGCCTCGCCACCATCTTTAGCCGACGCGGCAAAGACCTCGCCATGCGCGATCACCGCGATCTTCTTCCCGTCTGGCGACAACGCCATCGTGCTGAAGTTCGTCTCCCTCACGTGCGTCACGCCAGGAGAAGCCGGGACACCACGCAGCGTAATCGGCACCAGCTCCGCCTTACCCGTAGCGGTGTCCATCTTCCAGATTGTAAAGTTGCGCTCGAACACGATCGTCCTTCCGCCGTCTCCGATGCTCGGCCACAATACCCGCCCCTCCTTGAAGTGGGTCAACGCCTTGGCCGAGGCGGGCGCAGCCACCGGCGCCGCCCAGATGTTCTCCGCGCCCGTCGCATCGCTCATGTAAAACAGCGTCTTACCGTCCGCCGACCACATCGGCCACGCATGCTTTGCATCGGCCTTCAGCAGCATCTGGTACTTGCCGCTCTCGGCCACCGGCTTCAGCCACACCTCGGTCTCGTCGATGTGCGCATGCCCGTTCCGCCACCACTGCGCGCTGCTTAGCCCCTTGGCCATCAGCGCAATCGTCTGCCCATCCGGCGACGGCGCACTCTCAAACTCATTCAGATACCGCTCATGGCTCACCTCCAGCGGCGTACCACCAGCCGAACTCACGCGAAAGATATCGCCCTGACCCGCAACATCGTTCACCGCCGACGTGAAATAGATCCACTTCCCATCATGCGACCACGCATCCAGCGAGTCCGGCCGGTCCGAGTAGGTCAGCCGAGTCAGCTCTCCCGTCGCCAGCGTCAGCACATAGATATTTCCAGCACCAGTGCGCGTCGAAACAAACGCCAGCTTCGTCCCGTCCGGCGAGTACAGCGGTCGCGACTCAGTCGCCGGATGCGTCACCAGCAGATGCGCCTCGCCACCGGACGACGCCACCGTCCAGATGTCGCCACCCGATACAAACGCAATCTCCCGCCCATCAGGCGAAATCGCCGCATCGCTCAACGAGGGCAGCGCCGTCTGAGCCATCGCACCCCTTCCAACCAGCAAGGCACAGAAAATGAGCGCACACAGGGGCGAACGACGAAGAACGAGTGACATGACAGACACGTCCCTTCAATTGAAAAAATTAGATGAGGAATTCTACACACTCTGTCCGCTCTTCCCACCTGACCCGTCTCTTTCAGCTGAGAGAACAGCCAACGTGTCCGGCGGCAACACGACCTTATCTCCCGCCGCCTCAACATCAACACGGGACGCAAGCACCAGCGTTAGCCCCCGAGGATTGTCCAACCCCACCGTCTCCGCCCCAAGGTTCCCCATCACTGTCACCGCGCCGCGCTCCATCACCAGCCATCGTCTTTCCTCATCAAACGACACCTTCGTCTGTCCCGGCTCCCCATCGTTCAACGCAGGCGAGCCGCGCCGCAACGCAATCAGCCTCCGATACCACTCCAGCATCTCCTCATGCCGCCCCTCGTGCACCTCGTCCCACTTCAGCTTCGACCGCTGAAACGTCTCCACGTTCTCCGGGTCGGGAATGTCCTCCGGCTTCCATCCAAACGCCGCAAACTCGCCCCGTCGTCCCTCCTTCACCGCCCTCGCCATCTCCGGATCTTCATGGTCCGCGAAGTACTGAAACGGCGTCGAAGCCGCAAACTCCTCCCCCTGAAAGATCATCGGAATAAACGGCGCCGTCAACACAATCCCAGCCGCCACCTTCGCCCGATCGATCCCAACGATCTGCTCCACCCTGTCTCCAATCGCCCGATTCCCCACCTGGTCATGCGTTCTGGATGTACCCCAGAAACTGATGCGGCGAAAGGTCCTCCACCGGCCTCCCATGGTTTCGCCCGCGATACTTCGAGTAAGTCCCATCCTGCACAAAAGTCTTCGTCAGCGCCTTCGCCAGCTTTGCCACCGTCCCAAAGTCAACGTAGTACCCCTTCTCTCCACCGCCGCTGTGCAGAACAGCAAACAGCGCATGATGAAAATCGTCGCTCCACTGCGCGTCCATCCCATAGCCGCCGATCTTGCGCGGCCTTCACCACTCGCGGATCGTTCAAATCGCTCTCAGCGATCAACACCAGCCGGCGCCCCAGCCTCGCCGACAACTCCTTCACCTCGTCCGCCAGCTGCTCCATAAAGTGAACCGCCGACCGGTCGACAAACTCATGCACCGCATCCAGCCGCAGACCGTCGATGTGATAGTCCCGCATCCACATCAGCGCGTTGTCGCAGAAAAACCGCCGCACCTCATCGCTTCCCCAATCCTCAAAATTCACCGCCCCGCCCCACGGCGTCTGGTGCCTGTCCGTGAGATAGGGCCCAAACTTGCCGCTGTAGTTCCCCACCGGCCCAAAGTGGTTGTAGACCACATCCAGCAGCACCGCGAGCCCACGCGCATGACAAGCATCCACCAACCGCTTCAACCCATCCGGCCCACCATACAGTTCATTCACCGCAAACAGCGAAGCCCCGTCATACCCCCACCCATACCCACCCGGAAACGCCGCCACCGGCATCAACTCAACATGCGTGATACCAAGCTCCACCAGATAATCCAGCCGCTCAATCGCCGAATCAAACGTACCCGCCTGCGTAAACGTCCCGACGTGCAACTCGTAGACCACACCCAGCGCAAGCGGGGGCGCGTCCCACCCTCGATCGCTCCACGCAAACGCCGCCTGGTCATAAACCCGCGACGGCACCATGCACTCCATGCGGCTGCCATTGCGAACGAGGATCGGGACACACCTTCGGATCGTCATCCAGCACAAACCCATAGTCAGTCCCCGGCCCCGCATCCTCCACCGAGACACTCCACCATCCGCGCTCACCCGGGCCACGCATCGGATACGTCGCTTCACCAATCTTCACCGCGACCTTTCGCGCATGCGGCGCCCAAACCTTAAACTCATGCATCGATCTCGTCAGCCCCCACACCCTCGCGCACCAGCAGCGCTACCGGAAAATCCTTCAGCAACACCTTCATCGTAACCACGCCACCCGCCACACTCCCTCCCGTCAGACGGTTCCTCCACCTACCCTTCGGAAGCACCACGATCGTGTCCTTCCACGCGCCGCCCAGCTTCACCGTCAGCCTCTGGCACCACCGTCACCACGTCCTCGCCACGCAGATACGCAATCACGTGATCATGCTTGTCCCCATCCACCTCCAGCGGCGTGTACTCCGCCTCCGCGCCAAAGCACTCCGGCCTCTCTCGCCGCAGTTCAAGCGCCTTATGAATCGTCCACATCTTCGGCAAGCCTTCGTCGGCGCGCACCATCACCTGCGCCGCAACGTCCTCCCCCGTCATCTGCTTTAGCTCACACAACAATCGCTTCCGCAACGCATAGTCCACCGGCCGCCGATTGTCCGGATCAACCAGGCTCAGATCCCACAGCTCCGTTCCCTGATAAAGATCCGGCACACCCGGGGCCGTATACTTCAACAGCGTCTGCGTCAACGAGTTCACCCGGCCCGCGTCCTGCACCCTCGCCACAAACCGCTGCAACTCCCTCAGAAACGGCGCATAGTTCAGCGTCAATTCAATAAACATCCGCAGCGCCTCTTCGAACTCCTTATTGTTCGCCACCCAGGTCGTCTGCTGCTTCGCCTCGCGCACCGCCTTCAGCATATAAGCCTGCGCCCGGTCTATCGGCAGCGGCCACGCGCCAATCAGCGTCTGGTAGTACAGATACTCCGTGTTCCGGTCCGGCATCGCCTCTGCTCCGGGCCTCTTCATCCGAAACGCACTGTTCATCCGCGCCCACCGCTGCACCGCCGTACCAAACCTCCCCGGGATCTCCGACAGCACCGCCAGCCGTGCCCTCACGTCATCACTGCGCTTGGTATCGTGCGTCGACAGTGTCGTCATCGTCGAAGGATGCGTCGCCTGCATCTTCTCGCAGTACGCATGAAACTCCGCGACGCTCAAACCATTGCGCCCCGGATCGCTTCCCACCTCGTTCATCCCCGTCAGCCGGTTGAAGCAATAAAAAGCCGTGTCCTCCACGCCCTTCGCCATCACCGGCCCAGTGAACTGCTGAAACCGCAACACAAACTCGCTCTCCAGCTCTACCCTTCACCACCATCGTCAACACATCGCGCATAAAGTCGAAGAGCCCACCATCAATATCCAGCCGCTGCTGCTTCGCACACTCTGTCGCCTGCGCAATCTACTCCCGGTCCTCCTCGGTAATCTCGTCCCGCTCTGGCACCACATACGTCCGATAGATCGCAAAACACGCCGCCACCTCACGAATCGCCCGCCTCACCTCGGCCCGCGTGTAGTCGCGTCGGTCGCGGTTCGCCTCGCATATCTCCACAAACAACGACGTCAGCCGGTTGACATCGCTCGCCAAGCGCCTCCTGCGTAACGCTGATCTTCTTCTCATGCGCAATCGCATGGAAGTCCGTGATCTCGTCCGTAAACTCGCCGTAGACCGACGTCAACTCCGCCATCCCCTCCGGCGCAACCAGCACTCCCGCGGCAACGTTCAGAAAGTCATACCCAGTCGTCCCCTGGATCGGCCAGCTCTCTCGCAAAAACTCGCCCGGCTCCAGAATCTTCTCTCCAACGACCCATGCGTCCGGCGCATGCTTCCGCAACCGTCTCAGATACTCCAGCGGATCGCGCAACCCATCCGGATGATCCACCCGCACACCATCCAGCACGCCGCGCTTCAACCAATCCAGCACCAGCGCATGCGTCTCTTCGAACACATACTCCCGCTCCACGCGCAGGCCGATCAGCGTATTCACATCGAAGAACCTCCGATAGCTCAACTGCTGGTCCGCTGTCTTCCAGTAAGCCAGCCGATAGTTCTGCTGGTTCAGAAAATCATCCAGCGCATCCAGATTCGCGTTCAACTCGGCTACCGCCTGGTCGATCGCTTCAAAGATTCCAGGCTCCTCCGCGCACAGCCGCTCCAGCAGCGTAAACAACACGACCTTATCGCGATGCCGCGCAAGAATCGTCCTGCGGTCCACATACTCAGGCGCCGGCAGCCGGCCAAACGAAGCCGCAAGAAAACTCAGCGTGTCCGACCTCGCATACTCCGCCGCCCGCGAAAGAATCACCGGCAGCGAAGGCGGCGACACCGGCAGCGTCTGCCCCGCGCACTCCACCTGAAACTTGATTCCCCGCCGCACCACCTTGATGCCGCCCGACTGCAGCACCCGCCCATACTGATCGCCGAGTATCGGCACCAGCACCTTGTCCCGCAGCCGCTCCTCCTGCGGCTGCCAGTCGATATCGAAGAACGAAGCATACCGGCTCGAAGTCCCGTTCTCCAGCACATCCCACCAGTACCTGTTCTCTTTCCCGAGCGACATGTGGTTCGGCACAATATCCAGCACCTGCCCCAGCTCCGCCTCGCCCAGCTTCTTGCAAAAGCGCTCGTGCGCCGCCGCCCCACCCAGCTCCTCATTCACCTGCCTGGTGGATCGACAACGTCGTACCCATGCATGCTTCCCGGCGCGGCCTGCAGATACGGAGAGCAGTAAACATGCGAAACCCCAAGCGCGCGCAGATAGTCCGCGATCCCTGCAGCGTCGTCGAATGTAAATTCTTTGTGGAGTTGCAGCCTGTATGTCGAGCATGGAATCCGTAGCATTGTCATCAACCGATCAGAAAAACTCGTTACGGAAAACAAGGCAGCAGAAGAGTTATGCAGATATTGTTAGAGGCCCTTAGCGCCTTGAAGGTTGCATTCGCGAAGGTTGCATTCACGTGGCTTACATCCACACCGTTGCACTGCAATGGCCGATTTAGTTCGCTCGCTTTCGCGTCGAGCCCTTTGTCTCGACCAATGGCTCCGGCCGCCACAATCCCGACATCGCAAACGCAGAATGAATCAACGCAATGTGCGACAGCGCCTGTGGAAAATTTCCCACCATGCGCTTCGCCACCGGGTCATACTCCTCCGACAGCAGTCCCACATCGTTCCGCAGCGCAAGCAGCCGCTCGAACATCGCCGTCGCATCCGCCTTGCGCCCAATCAGCCAAAGGCTCGTCACCATCCAGAAGCTGCACGCCAGAAACGCACCCTCCCCCGCCGGCAGACCATCATCTGTCGTCCTCGTGTTGTACCGCTGCACAAATCCATCTCTTCATCAGCCGCTTCTCAATCGCCTCGACCGTCCCAACAATGCGCGGATCATCCATCGGAAGAAATCCCACCAGCCCAATCCGCAGACACGAAGCATCAAGCTCCTTCGACCCATACGACTGCACAAAGCTGTTCAGCTTCTTATTGAATCCCTTCCCGCAAACCTCTTTGTGGATCATCTCGCGATTCTTCTTCCATCGCTTCACATCGCCGCCTCCGTCAAACCGCTCGTGATGTCTTAATCGCCCGATCCAGCGCCACCCACGCCATCACCTTCGAGTGCGTAAAGTGTTTCGGCCCGCCGCGCGTCTCCCATATCCCCTCGTCCGGCTCCTGCCACACCTTGCACAGATGGTCGATCAGCGCAGCCTGCACCGCCGTCGCCGACACACGAATCTCCTCCTCTGCCTGCGGTATCCGGTTCAGCGCCGCCGCCACCTCGCCAAACACATCCAGTTGAAACTGGTCCACCGCCGCATTTCCGATCCGCACCGGCCGCGAACCCTCATACCCAGGCAGCCAGTCCGCCTCCCACTCGATGATCTGCCGCTCGCCGCAGATTCCATAGATCGTCTGCACCTGGTCCGGGCGCCCCAGCGATCGCCCGCAGCAGCCACTTCCGCCACTCCACCGCCTCGTCGACATAACCCGCCTGCATCAGCACCAGCAGCGTAAACGCCGTATCCCGCAGCCAGCAGTACCTGATAGTCCCAGTTGCGCGACCCGCCGATCTTCTCCGGCAGCGAAGCCGTCACTGCCGCCACAATCCCCCCCGACGGCCTGTACGTCATCGCCTTCAACGTCATCAGCGACCGCTCCACCGCCTCCGCGTACGGGCCTTTGTATTTGTTCTGGCCGTTCCACTCCCTCCAGAACTTCTGCGTCTCTCTGAGCAATCTCTTCGCGGGCAGCGCTCGCGGGCACCTTCTCCAACGACGACAAACTCGTCATCGTAAAACTCACCGTCTCACCCTCCCTGACAGTGAACTCACTGCGCGTCGTCATTCCCTCGCCCCGCAGCGGCACCTCAGTCCGCAGCACCACCATGTCCGATCCGGCGATCGCGCGCAGCCCATGGTCCGTGCTCGTTACCCACGGAATCGTCCTGCCATAGTCGAAACGAATCGCAAGGTCCATCTGCATCGCCACCTTGCCCCGCACCCCGCGCACCATCCGCACCACATGCGAATGCTCCTCCCGCGGAGGCATAAAGTCCACCAGGCAAACCTCGCCGTCCTTTGTCTCAAAGGTTGTCTCAACCACCAGGGCGTGCGCCTCATACCGTCGCCTCACCGCCTTCACTTTGCCGGCAGGCGAAATCTTCCAATAACCGTGGTCGCGCGTCCCCAGCAACGCCGCAAAACACGCGGCCGATGAAAAATTCGGCCAGCACAGCCAGTCGATCGAGCCATCACGAGACACCAGCGCCGCCGTCTCGCAGTCTCCAATCATGCAATAATCTTCAATCAGCGAGCCGTTCAACGCTCCAGCGCCCTTCTTCTTTTGTTGTGCCACTGCTTCTCGCCTTCCTTGGCTGCATTCCTTTTGCCAGCAACCGCATACATCAAACCGCGCATCTGTTTAAGGGCGGCTCCAAATTTCATAAGATGCACACGACCTCCGTTGTGCGTCTGCCAAAAAGTACGGACTCTGAAAACGACCTCCGAGGCTGCGAATGAATGACCACATCAGGATGAGAATCAATCCCTCGCTCGCTGATGTAAACCACTATTAGCCAAACAAAGAAAGTCCACATCACCCGATGGCCTCAACGCAAACCAATTTCGACCTCGCCTCAACACCCGCGGTAGGCACCAGCGGCCTTCTCATCAGCCTCGTCCCCCTGCCACAGGACGCCTTCGAAGCCACCCTCAGTAATCTCGCCCTCGCCTTCCCCGGCGAATCCGTCTTCGTCGCCACGCCCGACACTGCCCCGCAATCCTCCTCCGGAAGCCCCCTTCGCCTCGTCCCTTACACGCCGACCACCATCTCCGCGACCCCATCGGGTCCCTACCGCCACCGACTATCTCAACGCCTACAAACTCGCGCAGGAAAACCACGCCACGGCCTGCGTCCTCCTTGGTGCCGAATCCCAGTCCCTACACCCCGAAGCCATCCGCGCTCTCGCAAAGTCCGCTCTTCAATCCGACCTCACCCTCGCCCACTACGACCTTGGCCCACGCGAAGGCCTCGTCAACTCCGCCATCCTCTACCCTGTCACGCGCGCCCTTTTCAGCACGCGCCCTCGCTTCCCTCTCGCCATTGACATCGGCCTCTCCCTCCGCATGGCCGGGCGCCTCGCAATTACCGCGCAACGCTCCATCGCCGCCGGACAAGATGATGGCTTCCTCTGGCCACTCAACGAGGCAGCGTCAGCTAACTGCTCCATCGCCGAAATCAACGTCGGCACTCGCACCCTGCCTCAGCCCGTCGCCCCGGACCTCAACGCGCTCCTCGCCCAAATAGCCGGCTCCCTCTTCGCCGACGTCGACGCCCGGGCCGCCTTCTGGCAGCGGGCCCGCGGCACTCAACCCGGCCAGCCCATCGCCCAAACCACCCCCATCGCCGAGCCGCCCCCCGACATCGTCTCCATGCTCGACGCCTTCCGTCTCGCCTACACCAACCTGCACGAAATCTGGGCCCTCGTCCTCCCGCCCAACTCACTCCTCGGCCTCAAGAAGCTCTCCGTCATGCAGCCCGAAACCTTCCGCATGCCCGACAATCTCTGGGCCCGCATCGTCTACGACTTCATCCTCGCCTTTCGTCTCCGGACAATCAACCGCGGACACCTCCTCGGCGCTCTCACTCCGCTCTATCTCGCCTGGGTCGCCTCCCACCTCACTCTCGTCAGCAAAGGCACGCCCCCTGAAAAACACATCCAGGACGTCGCCGTCGCCTTCGAGACCGACAAACCGTACCTCGTGTCACGTTGGCGCTGGCCCGACCGCTTCAACCCATAAAAAGATTCTCGGCCGAATAGATAGCAAAAGTCGCACCGGCAAGAAGCACACGTAAGGAGACCCAACTCATGTGGCAACAAATCGAACTCGCCCTTAGACAGTCCGCACAAAGCGTCCTGGTCAAACTCGCCAGGTTCCTCCCTGGCCTCCTTGCTCTTCTGCTCGCCGTAATCGTCCTCACCGCCATCGGAGCAGGCGTGGCCGCCCTTCTGCGTCGCATCCTTACCGCCGCAAAGTTCGACGAGCGGCTCGCCCGCAACTCCACCGGGCCGCTCTCCGACTGGTCTCCTGCCAACAGCCCCACCGCGCTCATCTCCCGTGTCGCCTTCTGGGCCTGCGTCCTCATCGGCTGTTTCATCGGCATCTCTGCCTTCGACGCCGCCTACCCCGGCGACTCGCAGATCTCCACCTTCATCATCCCCTACCTCACCCACTCCATCGGCGCCGTCCTTCTGCTCATCGCCGGCACCGTCATCGCCCGCTTCCTCGAGCGCTCCGTGCTCATCGGCGCCGTTAACGCCAAGCTCCAGTACGCGCGCTTCCTCTCCCTCGGCATCAAATGGCTCGTACTGGTCCTGACCGCTGCAATGGTCCTCGACCACCTCCAGATCGGCGGAACCGTCGTCGAACTCGCCTTTGGCATCCTCTTCGGCGGAATCGTCCTCACGCTGGCCCTCGCCGTCGGCCTCGGCTCACGCGACATCGTCAGTCGCTCGCTCGAACGCAGCGCCGACCACCGCTCCCCCATCGATCCCATCCACGGCGACCCCGACTTCAAGTCCCCAACACCCCCGGAGACCCTACGCCACTTCTAACATCAGCGACCAACACTCAATATTCAGGCCCCGACAGCAAAGACCGCTGCGTCGCCTGATAAAACCCATACACCGCCACTCCAGCAAATCCCACCAGCGGCACCACATATCCCAGCGCCAGACTCCCCGTATGCTTGGCAATCAACCCAAGCACCGGAGGAAAGATCGCACCGCCTACAATCGCCATCACCAGCAGCGACCCACCGATCTTCGTGTTCCGCCCCAGTCCCTTCAAGCCGAGCGCAAAGATGGTCGGAAACATGATCGAAATAAAGAACCCGCTCGCCACCACAGCACACGCACCCACAATTCCAGGTTTGCTCACCGCCACCAGCATCAGCAAAGCGTTCATCACGCCATACGTCCCCAGCATCAGACTTGGCCGCACAAAACGCATCAACGGAGTCGAAACAAACCGTCCAATCCCCATCGCAATTAAAGTACTCAACAGATACAGCGCGGCCGACCGCTCGCTCACCGCCGTGTACTGCTTCATGTACGGAATCAGGCTGCTCCACGAGGAAATCTGCGCCCCCACATTGCAGAAGTTCGCCGCCACCGCGATCCAGATCGCCGGTATCCGCAGCAACTCCGCGAAACTCCCGTGGTTCTCGCCGGCGCCCTCATGCTCCACCTGGATCACAGGAAACGTCGTCCGTGAAAGGACAAAAGCACACAGCAGCACCACCGCACCGAACGTCAGATAAGTCGGGACCACCCGCATGATCTCGGTATGCAGATAAGCCGGGTACGTCCCCGCCGCCTTCATCGCGGACACCTCGACCTGGTTCTTCTCCACACCCGAAAAGATGAAGTACGTCCCGATCAGCACTCCCGTAATCGTTCCCGGAGGATTGAACGACTGCGAAAAGTTCAGCCGCTGCTCCGACGTCGCCGGATCGCCAAACTGCGCGATGAATGGGTTCGCCGCCGTCTCCAGAATCGAGGCGCCGCAGCCCACCGTAAACAGCGCCATCAGGAACAGACCGTATTGCCCGCTTACGGCCGCCGGCCAGAAAAGCACCATTCCCGTCCCAAACATCACCAACCCTGTCACCATTCCGGCCTTGTATCCCCACCTGCGCATCAGCAGGGCCGCAGGGATCGCCATGCAGAAGTAGCCAAAGAAGTTCGCCGTCTGCACCAGTTGCGCACCGAACTGCGACAGCTCGAACGACTTCCTGAACTGCTGCACCAGAATGTCCGTCAGGTTGTTCGACATTCCCCAAAGAAAAAACAGCACCGTCACGAACACAAACGGCAACAGATGGCCCTCAGGAAACACTGAATGCTTTTTGCCGTCGTGTGAAGGCGCACCCGAACTAACCGACGTTGAAACGTGCATGCATCGTCCTCTCGAATTCAGTTATCAGCATCAAGCGAAGAGTTGGCCTCGCGACCGGCGCCCCACAAAAAGAGATGCCCAGTCTATCCCAGTCTTCACGGCTTCAGAATATTTGCGTTCGTTCCCTTCCCACCTCCCCGGCGCTGGCATACTATGGTCTCTCGCAAGTCGCGCCACGTGCGCACGGCCCTCCCATAAATTCATCCTTAAATTTGGAGACTCCCCATGACCCTGAAAAAAAGATCGGCACCGCATACACCCGCGTCGCCTCGCACCGTTCTGCCGGGCAGCGAAAAAGCGCCTTTCGTCCAAACCACCGGCGAAAAGCCCGCACCCTCTGGAGCCAAAATCACCGTCTCAGTCGTCGTCAAACGCAAGAAGCCACTGAAGGCTGCCAACCGCACAGGCAAAGAACGCCTCACACATGCGCAGTATCGCAAACACCACGGCGCAGACCCTGACGCCGTCAAACTCGTCCGCGCATTCGCCAAAGAGTATGGCCTAACCGTCGCGCCCGACACCCCGGGCCCTGAGCGCCGCACCATCAAGCTCATCGGCACCGTCGCAGCTATGCAAAAGGCCTTCGGCGTCACCCTGGTCCACAAGACCCACGAAGGCACTACCTACCGCGTCCGCGAAGGCAGCATTACTCTGCCCAGCAAACTCGTCGGCCCCGTCGAAGCCGGTCCTAGGTCTCGATAACCGCCCGCAGGCACACCCCCACTTTCGCGTCTTCGGCGAAACCGGAGACGTCAGCGCAAAGCTCGCACAAAGCGGCGGCTTCGCCAAGCCTCACGCCACCGGCGGCAATACCTCTTACTCTCCACCCCAGGTCGCAGCGCTCTACCAGTTCCCCCCCAACGCATCCGGCGCCGGTCAAACCATCGGAATCATCGAGCTAGGCGGCGGCTACAAGAACACTGACCTCGCCACCTACTTCAAGTCCCTCGGTCAAAAGGCCCCCACTATCTCGGCGGTCCTCGTCGATGGCGGCAAGAACACCCCCACCAACGCCAACAGCGCTGACGGAGAGGTCATGCTCGACATTGAGGTCGCAGCGTCCGTCGCGCCAGGTGCCAACATCGTCGTCTATTTCACTCCTAACACCGACCAGGGCTTCATTGACGCCATCGCCAACGCCATCCATGACACCAAAAACAAACCCAGCGTCATCTCCATCAGTTGGGGAGGCCCAGAGGCCAGCTGGACCGCCCAGGCCATGACCGCGCTCGACGCAGCCTGCCAGTCCGCCGCCGCCCTCGGCATCACCATCACCGTCGCGGCCGGCGACGACGGATCCACCGACGGCCTCACTGGTGGCCAGAACCACGTCGACTTCCCCGCCTCCAGCCCGCACGTCCTCGCCTGCGGAGGAACCAAGCTCGAAGGCAGCGGCAACACGATCGCCTCCGAGGTCGTCTGGAACGAACTCGCCAACAACGAGGGGGCGACTGGCGGCGGCGTCAGCAACTTCTTCCCACTGCCCGCATGGCAGGCTGGCTCCAACGTCCCAGCACCCACCACGGCAGGCGGTGGCCGCGGAGTCCCCGATGTCTGCGGCGACGCCGACCCTTCCACCGGCTACGCCATCCGTGTCGACGGCAAGAACATGGTCATCGGCGGAACCAGCGCCGTGGCCCCACTCTGGGCCGGTCTCATCGCAGTCGCCAACGCGCAGAACGGCAATACCGCTGGCTTCATTCAACCCGCCATCTACTCCGCAAAGGGCAAGGCCGCCTTTAACGACATCACCTCCGGCACCAACTACGTAGGCACGCCCGTAGGCTTCAAAGCTGGCCCCGGCTGGGACGCCTGCACCGGCCTCGGCTCCCCTATCGGCACAAAGGTGATCGCCGCAATTAACCCGGGCGTCTCGACCGGCTCATCAAAAAAATCAAAAAAGAAGGCAACAAAGAAGTCAGCAAAGAAAAAGAGGGCCTCAAGGTAGCTTTTCTGCACTTACCGCCGCCTCCTGCACAAGCTCAAAAGCACGGATGCCCATCCATCGCACAGTTTGCGATGGGTGGGGACCTCCGCCAATCCACCGGCGAAACGCCATGACATTAGCAGTTGCGTTGGCTCTTCTATCCTTCCCCTTCACCCAACCACAAAACCGTCATTTCGACCGAAGCTGCTCACGGTCCCATCGTGAGCAGCGCAGCGGAGAAATCTGCTTCTCTACCCAGACCCTCAAGCCACTTCGGCACGTGTCTTGATATTGCGTTTGCTTTTTTGTTGTCATCCCGAAGGGCCTGCCCTGAGCGAGTCGAATGGGTATCTGCTGTTGTTTTTAGCCGTTGCATTTATTTTTCCGCGTTTTCCGCCCAAAAAACGCATGTCAAGTCCTCAAACCACTTAACTCCTTAGCATCCAACAACATCCGCGTGGCATTTTAGTTATGCTCCAACCGCTATACTGGATATATAGATCAGAAACAACCAAGCGCCCCGGACACCGTCCGGGGTTAACTCATTTGGAAAGACGAATTTAGCTGTAACCCTTTTCTTATGAGGATTTTGCAGACGATGACGTGCCGTAAACCATTGAAAATAAAGATTTCAGACTCGAGCAGGGGGAGGGGGGTACCCCTGGAGGGAGAAGAGAGAAAACACGAACAGACCCGCTTAGAGCAAGCCCAGGGACAATGGCACGGCAAAACCCTTCATCGTCCGTCCACCACATCAATACTTCGCGCCCGGCGCGCTTTCGTTCTATTCTTTACCCTACCCCCATGGCCAACACCCACCAGATCGTCGGCCACTCACCCCCGCGCAAGGAGGGTGCAGCCAAGGTGCTCGGTCGCGCCCAGTACGTCGACGACATCTCGCTCCCCGACATGTGGTTCGGGGCCACCGTCCGCAGCACCGTCCCACGGGGTCGCATCTCCTCCATCGCCTTCGACCCCGCCGTCCCCTGGAACGAGTTCACCATCGTCACCGCCGCCGACGTCCCCGGCGAAAACACCATCGTCCACCTCACCAAAGACCAACCCTGCCTCGCCTCCACCCACGTCAACCACGTCGAAGAACCCATCCTCCTGCTAGCCCACCCCAACCGAGCCGTCCTCCCAGCCGCCGTCGCCGCCGTCCACATCACCTACGAAGAGCTCCCGGCCATCTACTCCATCGAGGAGTCCGAGAAGAAAGAACAGATCATCTGGGGAGAAGGCGAAACCGCCAACACCTTCAAGACCTTCCTGATGCAGAAGAACAGGACCGCCGTTCCGGACGAGGTATGGGAAAAGGCCGACTTCATCGTCGAAGGCGAGTACCGAACCGGTGCCCAGGAACAGCTCTACATCGAAAACAACGGAGTGATCGCAGAATACGACGCAGAAAAAGGAGTGACGGTACGGGGCTCGATGCAGTGCCCCTTCTACCTGGTCCACGCCTTGGAGCTGGTCTTCAACCTCCCCGCCGAAAAGTGCCGAGTCATCCAGACCGAAACCGGCGGTGCCTTCGGTGGCAAGGAAGACTTCCCCAGCGTCATCGGCAGCCACGCCGCATTACTCGCCATGAAGTCCGGCCATCCGGTGAAGATCTGCTACGACCGCGTCCGAGGACATGGCCGCCACCACCAAGCGCCATCCCAGCCGCACCCGCCACCGCACGGCCGTATCGAAGGAAGGCAAACTCCTCGCCGGAGAGATCGACTTCGCCATCGACGGAGGCGCCTACGCCACCCTCTCGCCAGTAGTCCTCTCCCGCGGCACCATCCACGCCCCCGGCGCTTACAACTGGCCTTACCTGACAGTCCGCGCAAAAGCAATGGCAACAAATATTCCGCCGCACGGGGCCTTCCGCGGCTTCGGCGCGCCTCAAAGTATCTTCGCCGTCGAACGCCACATGGACAAAATTGCAAAGGTAGTAGGCCTCACCCCCGAAGAGCTCCGCCGCCGCAATCTCCTCTCCACCGGAGACCGCACCGCGACCGGCCAACTCCTCAGCGACCCCGTCGACATGCAACACCTTCTCACCCGCGCCCTCGAAGAATCCGACTACCACGCCAAACTCAAGCAGTTCGACCGCGAAAACCCGACCAGCACCATCAAGCGCGGCATCGGCTTCGCCACCTTCTTCCACGGATCAGGCTTCACCGGCTCCGGCGAGCGCCGCCTCAACTCGCTGGTCGCCATCGAGCTCACCCCCAAAGGCCAGCCTCGCCTCCTGGTCTCCTCGACCGAGTTCGGCCAGGGCACTAACACCATTCTCTGCCAGGTCGCAGCCCAAACCCTCAACCTCCCCTACGAGGAAGTCCTGATCGCACAACCCGACACAGGACACGTCCCCAACTCAGGCCCCACCGTGGCCAGCCGCACCGCGATGGTCGTCGGCAAACTGGTCGAGCGCGCAGCGCAATCCCTCTGCGCAACACTTGTCACCAGCGGAAACCTGCAGCTGGGCTACACGCCAGAAGACTTCCGCCGCGCCGCCGTAAGCTATCTCACGCAACATGGCGCGCTGAAGGCCGAAGCTCGCTACGAATCCCCCGGCAACATCTTCTGGGACGACGAAACCTACAGCGGCGAAGCCTACCCCGCCTACGCCTGGGCCGTTTACGTCGCCGAGGTCGCCGTCGACACCACCACCTACTCCGCAAGCGTCACCAACTTCCACGCCCTGCAGGAGGTCGGCAAAGTCCTTCACCCGGTCCTCGCCGCCGGGCAGATCGAAGGCGGGGTGGCGCAGGGCATCGGCTACGCGCTCTACGAGAAATGCCTTTGGCAGAACGGTCACCTCGCCAACAACCAGATGACCAACTACATCATGCCCACCAGCGCGGACCTCCCACCCATTCACGTCACCTTCGAAGAGGTCCCCTCTCCCCATGGCGCATTCGGAGCAAAGGGCATCGGCGAACTCCCGATGGATGGCCCCGCCCCCGCCATTCTCAACGCCATCGAACACGCCACAGGCATCGCCTTCACCGAAATTCCTCTGCTGCCCGAAGATATCTTCGAGCGCATGACCCGTATTTCTGACGCAGGCACTGAATCTCTCGACCCCGCCGTCGCCGGCCCCATCTTCAGCGAGGCCACGGCATGACTACCATCCTATGCACCATCAATGGCCGCGAAGAAACCATTGAAGCACCCCCGATGAAGCGTCTCCTTGACGTCCTCCGCGAAGACCTGCACCTCACCGGAGCCAAAGAGGGCTGCGGTGAAGGAGAGTGCGGGGCCTGCGCTGTCCTGATGAACGGCGATTTGATCAACTCCTGCCTCGTGCCAATCCTGCAAGCTGAAGGGGCCGAGATCACCACCATCGAAGGCCTCGCCATCGACGAAAAACTGCATCCCATC
The DNA here is from genome assembly GCA_963774835.1 of uncultured Acidobacteriaceae bacterium. Classification (GTDB taxonomy): domain Bacteria; phylum Acidobacteriota; class Terriglobia; order Terriglobales; family Acidobacteriaceae; genus Edaphobacter. The sequence goes on along the minus strand of CAVZGS010000003.1, from coordinate 728,641 downwards.
CAGCAATGCTTCCTCGAAGAGGGCGGCGCCCAGTGCGGCATTTGCACTCCCGGCATGATTTTAGCCACTCATCATCTGCTCGAGAGGCATCCGCAACCGACGCTGTTACAAATTCAGGAAGGTCTCAACGGAAACCTATGCCGCTGTACCGGCTACATGCGAATCTTCAGTGCCGTCCAGCAAGCCGCTCTTGTTGGAGTTGAAGAATAATGCGCTCCAACGTCACCCAATACGAACTCATCGCACCCAACTCGCTCGACGCGGTGCTGCAGGTCCTCGCCGACTCCCCAGACCGTTACACCCCCATCGCCGGGGGCACTGAACTGATGGTTGCACTTGGCGCTGGCCGCCTCCAACCCAAAAAACTCGTCTCCCTCTGGAACCTCGAAGAGCTACGTTTCATCGAAGTCACCCCGGACGCCATCATCATCGGCGCCGGATCCACCTTCACAGACATCAGAAAACACCCCGTCATTGCGGACGAATTCTCTATCCTGGGCGACGCCGCAAGTTCTGAACCGGCAGCATCGCCAACCAGAACCGTGGAACCCTCGGCGGCAACATCGTCAATGCCAGCCCAGCCGCCGACTCACCGCCAGCGCTCCTTGCCTACGACGCCGAACTCACTATCATCTCCACCAGAGGGCCCCGCACTCTGCCCTACCGAGACTTCCACCTCGCCTACAAAGAGACCGCCCTCGAACCCGACGAACTACTTCACAGCATCACCATCTCACGTAACTTAAGGGGTTACAAAACCTACATCCGCAAAGTTGGCACCCGTAACGCACAAGCCATATCGAAGGTTGCCATTGCGGCGCTCGCCCGCATGAAAAAGGGCCACATCGAGGACATCCGCATAGCCGCCGCCAGCCTGCGGGAATATCCCGCACGCCTCACCAACACTGAACAATCTCTCGTCGGCAAAACCATAACGTCTGCAACCATCGCCGCCGCCCGCGCCGCGATCCTCACCGAGGCCCGTCCGATAGACGACATCCGCAGCACGGCCAAATACCGCGCAACTGTGGCCGCCAACCTCCTTGAAGAGTTTCTCCGCACCCTCTAGCAATGGCGTGAGGTGGGCCGGCCCCTAACCAAATAACTCCCGCGCCCGCGCCAGGTCCTCCGCCGTATCCACATCCAGCTCTCCATTCTCCAGCTCCTCGTATCGCGCCCCTGCCAACAACTCGCGCGCCCCGGCGTCCCCTTTCAAATCCATCAACCTGTAAAAATATTTCTCAGGGAAAAAAGCAGGGACTCCATTCCTTCCCGCGTACCGCGAAGCCGTCACCTCGGGCTTCGACATCAAGCGCAATAGATGGATCGCCGTCACTGCCGGCTGATCGCAAGTCATCACCAACACACCTTTCGCGTCCTTGGACATCAATCCCAGGGTCCGCAGTCCAAGTCGGATCGAGGACGCCATTCCCTCATTCCACTGTTCGTTGATCACCGTAACCGCGTCCCCAAGCGCGCTGTTCGCCAGCACAGTCGCATATTCTGCTCCCACCACAACCACCACAGGTAGACATCCAGCCTCGCGTGCTATTCGCACCGCTCTCTCCAGCAGAGTCTCACCGCCTAGCGATACCAGTTGCTTCGGCTCACCCAGCCGCTTCGAGGCACCGGCCGCCAACACTACTGCCCCAACATCCATCAGGCAACATCCAGCGCACACGGCACCTGAAGATACCGCGAACCCCCGCCTTCCCTCACATGCCTCCCAACGTCCTCTGCCGATAACCTCCGCGAGGTGCCCTAACTTGCCCATGCAACAGGCCTGAACCTCAGCAATCACGGACAGCGCTATCGCTTCAGATCCATCCCCACCCAAGTCCAGCCCCACTGGGGCATATATCTGCTCACAGCACTCAGCGACCGTCTTTCCCAGCTTTATCGCGACCTCGCTCACCAGCAACGAGCTCCGATGCCGCGCTCCCAGCAGCCCGAGATACCTGGGCCGCAACGGCAATACCGCTGCCAGTAGCTCGCGGTCCTGTTCGTAACTATGGGTCATCAGCACCGCAGCGTCCTGAGGCCGAATCCCCATCGCCTCGATGAGGGTTGGGGAAATCGCCGTCACACGCTCGGCCTCCGGAAATCGTTCGGCCCGAGCCAGCTGCGTTCGGCCATCCATCACGGTCACGCTCCACCCCAGCAGCGCCGCCATCCTCACCAAAGGCTTGGCATCGTCCCCCGCGCCCAGAACAAACAACCGCTGCGGAGCGACAATCCTCTCCACGAAGATTCCCTCCAACATGCTGCCAGTCCAATCTCCCCGCAGCACTCCCGCACGCGCCTCCACCAATTCAGCTTCGGTCAACCCTTCACTCGCAAATGCAAAGTCTCCGCTCACCGTAATCACCGCGCGCATCAACACTCTGTCCTCCCGTGGCAGCCAGGTCAACATCGACACCTCGTTCCCCGCAAGGGCCCCTTCAAGCGCTGCCATTGACGCCCTGCACTCGGACGTATCCACCGGTTCCAGCAGCAGGTCCACGATCCCGCCGCACCCCAGCCCAAACGGCATCTCCGCCGTGTCATCAAACATCGTCGAATAGCGCTGCACTACGGCTCCCTCGCGCACCAGCCACGTTGCCTTGCGCAGGACCTCCGCCTCCAGGCACCCTCCACTGATCGTCCCCGCATACTCGCCCCTGCCATTTAGCAGCAGACGAGCTCCGGGGCGCCTGTAACTGGATCCCTCGGCCCGCACCAGGGTCATCAGCACTGCCGCGTCGCCCTGTTGCCACAGCCGAATAATGTGTCGACGTTCCATCATCCCGAGATCTCGCCTTGTCCTTTTAAGCTTAGTCCCTTTCGCTGCCACGAAGAACTGATGTTTACCCGGATCCTGCATCTAGCACAATCGAAGAAAAGTTTTTCCATCTTTAGCCGGTTCGCCGGGCCAATACCTTGCGAGAAAGGAAAAAGTTTTCCCTTTTTTCGACAATCTAGTGCATGCCTTACTTAAAAGCCAGTAACCAGTAATACAACTAAAGCCCTTCAATTTCATCATTTTAGGGCGATGTCGTCATCCGCTTCCCCTTTTATTGCTGTCACTTTGCAGATAATCGGCAAAAAATACGCCATTTGCATCACTTTGGCACTTCCTGTGCATAACAACGGCCATCACCCCGAGTCTGCGGAAGCCAAGACCTCCAAAAAGAAGTTCCTGTGCCAACAGCTCAGTCAGCAAGTTCGACCTGATTTACTTTGCAGGGCAAATACCTAGGAGTTTCACCCATGCGTATCAACCGTCTTTCCGGAGTCCGAGTCCTCTTCAATCTCGTCTCTTTTGTCGCATCCACCCTGGCCCCAACTTTCGCATACTCCCAGGCGCTGACACCCGTACAAAGTGGAACGCGCTACGCCGGCACGATCACGCCGGGTTTCAATGGAGATTTCGGATCCGCAACGACGGTCAGCCTCAATACCCCCTCCTATATTGTCTTCGATTCGCACGGGAACCAGTACATCTCGGACACGCTGAACAATTGCGTCCGCAAGATCGACACATCGGGCTCAATGAGCACCCTCGTCGGACTCGCCGTCTCCGGCAAGGGCGATACCTGCAACACCTCCTCCAACTCCACGCCGACCCCCTCTCAGGGTCTGTATCAGCCTACCGGACTTGCCGTCGACAGCTCCAACAACCTCTACATCGCCGACAGCAGTCACAACTGCGTCCGAATGCTCGCCAACGGGTCCGAACGGTGTCACCGTTCTCACCACCGTCGCCGGCACCTGCGGCTCCACATCATCGACAACACCCAACCCCAACGGCCTTGTCGTCGACGCCAGCAACAATCTTTACATCTCCATTCAGGACACCGCCGCAAGCACCTATCAGGCCCTTCTCCAGGTGCCGAAGGCGAGCCCCTGCGTGATGGCCGGCACTCCCTCTGCCCTCGTTCCGAATGTCTGCTCCGGCATCACCGGCAGCGTCGTGCTCAATGCACCCTCCGGCCTGGCTATCAATGGCATGGGCGATCTCTTCATTGCTGACACTGGCAACAACTGCGTTCGCCAGATCGCAAACCTCGCCACATACAAGACTGCCGTCGGCCAGTGCTCCAACGACAGCTCCGGCAATCTGGCGACCGCCCTGAACAAACCTTACGGCCTCACCTTTTCGCCCACGCAATCACTGTTAGTCACTGAAACCGCCCCGGATAACGTCGTCAGCTATGTCCTCGGCTCATCGAGTCTCACGATCGCGGCAGGCCTGCCCAACGGTGCATCCGGCCCCTACAGTTCTACTCAGGACGGCATCTCCGCGCTCAATGCTCCACTCAATGCTCCTCGCGGCATCACCGTCGACAGCTTCGGCAACTTCTCCCTCGCAGACTCCGGCAACAGCATCGCGCGCAAGCTCAGCAGCAACATCATCTTCCCCTCGACCCCGGTTGGCAGCGCCAGCGCTACGATGCCCCTCACCTTCGTCGTCAACCAGAGCGTCAACCTATCCGCCACCACCGGCCCCGACTTCGGCATCACAAGCAATACCTGCAGCGGCTCGCTCAGTCCCGCCGCACCGGGCTCGGCGCCCAACACCTGCCAGGTCTTCGTCCGCTTTACTCCAACTCGCCCCGGCCTGCGAAGCGCTCCGGTCAGCTTGACCGACTCGATCTCCGGCAAGACGATCCTGCAAGGCCTTCAAGCCCTCGCGACCGGTTCATTGAGTGTCTTCACACCTGGCACCGTAAACACCATCGCCAGCACATTGGCCGCTCCAACTGCTGTAGCAGTTGACTCCACTGGCAACGCCTACGTCCTTGAAGCAGGCACAGCCTCTGGAACGGCCGACCTCTTGCTCCTCCCCGCCGGCGGCGGCGCGCCTCAGATAGTGATCCCGCAAGGCGCAGGACTGCTAACTCCCTCCGCCCTCGCAATCGACTCCGCGGGTAACTATTACATCGCGGACGCGACCCAGGGCACCATCTCCCGCTTTGGCGCCGACGGCACCATCAATACCAGCTACGTCACGGGCCTCGACACGCCAACTGCGATCTACGCCGATGGCTTTGACAATCTCTTCATCGCCCAGGCAGGCACGACACACAATGTGATTGAGGTCTACGCCGCCGGATCTCGCCGTATCATCTCTTCCAGCTTCGTCTCCCCAAGCGGGCTCTTCCTCGACCTCAACGGCATCCTCTACATCGCGGACGCCGGTGGACACCTGGTCTATGCTGTTGACAAGTCCGGCATCCTCCACGAGGTCGCCGGCAACGGAACTACAACCACCACAGTCCCCGGCCAAGCCACCGGCACCGGTCTACTTGCCCCTTCGTCGCTGTCCGTCGATGCAGCAGGCGACCTCTACATCGGGGACGCCGCCGCGAATCGCGTCTACACCGTCTACGCCTCCACCCTCAGCAATGGCAGCAACATTGCCGTCATCTTTGGCACAGGCGCCGCAGGCAATGCCGGCGACGGTGGCTTCAGCACTCTCGCGCAGGTCAGCGATCCCGTCAGCGTCGCCGTGGACGGCAGCAGCAATCTCTTCGTCGTCGACAGCGGGAACAGCTCAGTCCGCGAGATTACCTATCCGAACCCGACCCTCGCCTTCGGCACCATCATGGTCGGCCAAAGCTCCCCCGTCATGCTGCAGGGCCTGAGCAACTTCGGCACAGACAACCTAAATCTTACCTCTGCTATCTCGACATCTGACTCGCACTACACCATCGACAGCAACTCCACCACCTGCGGCACCACGATCATCGCCGGCTCGACCTGCAACGTCGGCGTCATCTTCACTCCCACGGCGAACGGTCCTCTCACCGCATCCATCACGCTTGTTTCGAACTCCTACAATAGCCCGCAGCCGCTTCAACTCACGGGGACAGGACACCTCGTCTCGCCGCTCCAATTCACACTTCCCGCCCAGACTGAAGTCTACGGTCAGCCCTTTCCCGAAATCGTTCAGGTCACAAACGACAACCCTGCTCCAACGGGCACCATTACCTTCAGCATCGGCAAACAGTCCTCTGCACCCTCACCGCGACGCTTGGGCCCACAACGACGTGCAACGCTCCTAACAGCGGCCTTTCTGTCGGCACCTACACGGTCACCTTCAGCTATACCGGCGATAGCAACTACGCTCCGGCGACCAGCACCGTCATACTCACGGTCACACCGGCCCCACTCACTGTCACAGTCAACAACGCCTCCCGCGTATACGGAGCGGCGAACCCAACCTTTACAGGCACACTCAGCGGCGTACTCCCCGGCGACACGGTTCTGGTCTCTTACTCCACGACTGCGACCGTCCTCAGCCCGGTCGGCAACTATTCCATCGTCGCGACTCTCAGTGCGGCCGGCGGCACCAACCTCGCTAACTACGCCATCACCAATACTCCTGGGACCCTCGCCATCACGCAGGCGCCCCTCACAATTAACGTCAACAACGCCACGCGGCAGTATGGTCAGGCGAATCCTTCTTTCACTGGCACCGCATCGGGCGCCCTAAACGGCGACACTTTTACCATTACCTACTCCACCACCGCCACTGTCACCTCGCCGGTCGGGACTTATCCGATCAGCGCTACCGTCTCCGGCCCGTCTTCAGGGAACTACCTCGTCACTTTGATCTCGGGTACTCTCACTGTCACACCGGCGCCGCTCACGGTCACGGTCGGCAACGCGACCCGGCCATACGGCGCAGCTAATCCAGCGTTCACCAGCACTGTCTCGGGCGCGCTTAACGGCGACACCTTCACCAACGATTACTCCACCACTGCAAATGTCACTTCGCCCGTCGGGACCTATCCTATCTATGACGTAGTTGGAGGCCCCGCGGCGTCGAACTACACCGTCCAGATCACGCCCGGGACTCTCACCATCACAACAGCAGCGATCGCTCTGAACGTCACCGCCAATAATGCGACCCGCCCCTACGGCGCGGCCAACCCGGCCTTCACCAGCACCATCACCGGCGCGCTAAACGGCGACACCTTCACCATCACCTACTCCACCACCGCCTCTGCGACCTCATCGATCGGCACCTATCCCATCGTCGCCACCGTCTCCGGCTCTGCCACCGGCAACTACAATGTCACCACAAGCAACGGCGTCTTGACCGTAACCCCGGCAACGCTTACCGTCACCGCGAACAACGCCACCCGCAGCTACGGAACCGCCAACCCGGTATTTACAGGCACCACCGCCGGGCTGGTCAACGGTGACACCGTCACCAGTACGTTCAGCTCGACCGCCGTCACCAATAGCCCCGTCGGCACCTACGCAATCGTCCCCACAGTCTCCGGCGCCTCGTCGAACTACGCCGTCGTCACGGTCAACGGCACCCTGACGATCACGCAAAATCCCTCCTCTCTCGTCGTCAACGTTAACAGCGCGGCCCGCCTCTACGGGGCACCAAACCCCAACTTCACCGGCACCGTCACTGGCGTCATCCCAGGCGATGATGTGGTCGTCACCTACACCACCACCGCGACACAGACCTCACCTGCCGGCAACTACGCCATCGGAGCCAACGTCTCAGGCACCTCTGCCGCCAACTACATCGCGACCATCCACCCCGGAACGCTCGCCATCACTCCCGCGGCCACTGTCACCGCTGTCGCGACCTCGGGCTCACCCGCAACGTTTGGCACCAGTGTCACCTTCACCGCCACGGTCACCACCACCAGCGGCGTCGTATCCGGCACCGTCAACTTCTCTGACGGAAGCACTCTACTCGGCACTGGGACGCTGAACAGCAGCGGCATCGCGACCTTCTCCACTACGACTCTCACCGTTGGCAGCCACACGATCACCGCTGCCTTCCAGGCCAACACCAACTTCACCGCCAGCACGGCGACGCTCACTCAGATCATGACCGCGCCGGTCGGCAGCTTCACCATCTCTGCCTCACCCGCAACTCAGTACATCAAGGGTGCTGGCGCGACGGTTTATCAAGTCACCCTCACCTCCGTGGGCGCGTTCGCCGGCCAGATCAATCTCGCTTGCTCCGGCCTGCCATCTGACGCGACCTGTTCCTTCGCCAACAATCCAACTCTCACCGCGGGCGGCACTGCAACCGTCGCGATGACGGTCAACACAACCGTCGCCGACGCCAAGCTTCGCGAGCCGGCCCTCCGCACCTTCACACCTGCGGACCTCGCTCCCGTGACCGCCGCTGCCGTCTTCCCCGTTGAACTCACCGGCCTTGGGGTCTTCTTCGCCGGTCTTCGCCGTCGCAAGAGGCTTGGCGCTCAGAAGATGCGCCTGCTGGCTGTCGTCCTCTTCTCTCTTGGTATTCTGGGCCTGACAGGCTGCGGCTGCCCGAGCACTGCTATTCCAGACTTACACCATCAACATCACGGCCACTAGTGCCAGTTCCACGGCACCGCCTCAATCCACCTCGGTCGTCCTGTCCGTCGGTAACCAGTAGGCCCTGACCGCCGCCCACCTGCCAGTCTCTGGCGCGGCGGTCGCCTGAAATCAGGAAGAAGCACCGCAGTTGGAGGACCCATCGTTATGCAATTCCGCCCCGTGAGCTCCGGTCTTATGAACAGCAGCCCCTCGCGCTCCATCGCCGCCCGCGCCGCTCTTCTCCTCGCCCTGGCCGCCGCCTTTGTGACAGTTTCGACACCGTCCGCGACCGCCCAGGCCGCCAAGACTGCCTCGACCCCGCCCCCCGAACCCTCGCGCTTTGACCTCTACGGCGGATACGGTTACCTGCACCCAGTCGATAGCGAAATTGGCAACGTCCAGTACCAGCCCATCAACCCCGGAGCAGTCGTCAGCGCCACCGGGTACTTCAATCGCTATCTTGGCGTTCAGGCCGAAGGCAGTTTCTTCCCCGGCGGGCCCAACGACTGCGTCTTCACCGCGTCAGGCCGGCCCCATCCTCCGCTATCAGAAAAATCGCTTCGTTCCCTTCGTCCACGCACTCGGTGGCGGAGCCAAAGTCGGCGGCCCCATCTTCCAACCCTGCACCTGGGGTTGGGGCATCACCGCTGGCGTCGGCTTCGACTACATCCTTCCAGCCTTCAACAACCGCATCGCCATCAGGCCTATTCAGGCTGACTTCGATTATTCCCACGTCGACTACGGCCCAGTCGGCGTCGGCGCAGTGACCGGCGGCATCGGCGAAATCACCGCCTACCGTCTGTCCGCAGGAGTCGTCCTTCGCTTCGGTCAGGTTACGCCACCGCCGCCCGTCCAACTTGGCTGCACCGTCCAACCAGCGAACGTCTTCCCTGGCGACCCCATCACCGTCACCGCCACCGCCGCTAATCTCAACCTGAAGAAAAAAGCCACCTACACCTGGACCACCAGCGGCGGCAAGATCACCGGGACTGAGACCACCGCCACCGTCTCCACTGCGGGTCTCCCCGCTGGCGACTACACCGTCTCCGGCCACGTCACCCAAGGCGTCCGTCCCGGCGAGCAAGCTAGCTGCACCGCCAGCTTCCGCATCCACGCCTACGATCCACCCACTATCACGTGCTCGGCCAATCCCAGCACAGTAATGCCGGGCGATCCCTCCACCATCACCTCGATCGCCAACAGCCCGCAGAACCGCACCCTCACCTACTCCTACTCTGCCTCCGCAGGCCAGATCGCCGGCAACACCTCAACTGCCACGCTCATCACGACTGGCGCACCTTCAGGCACCGTCAACATCACCTGCAACGTCGTTGATGACCTCGGCAAACAGGCCACTGCGAACACCTCCGTCACCATCACGACACCGCCGGCCCCCGTCGCTCCGCAGGCACGCAACCTATGCAGCGTCTCCTTCGAGCGCGACAGAAAGCGCCCCGTCCGCGTCGACAACGAAGCCAAGGGTTGCCTCGACGAGGTCGCCCTCACTCTCAACCGCGAGTCCTCCGCCAAGTTGGTAATCATCGGCAGACATTCTGCCGATGAACCAGCTGATGCCGCGGCACAACGTGACCTCAACGTCGCTCAGTACCTCACGCAGGAAAAGGGTATCGACCCCTCCCGCATCGAGATGCGTACCGGCGGCGAGCTCAACCGCAGCCTCGACAACATCCTGGTTCCCGCCGGAGCGACCTTCACTCCAGGCGACACCAGCACATTCGATTCGAACTCGGTGAAGCGGCAGGGGCAGCCCTATGGGACGCCCAAAACCGCCACCAGAGCTCACTAACCGGCCGACAGGCTGATCGACTTTGCACCACTCATGGGGAGGAGTCACTAGGGCTCCCCCCCATCTTTTTTGCTCTCTGCCAACAGCATTGCCACACCTGATCGCAACAGAAGTCGTTCACCTTCCTGCCTGGGAATGTAGCGAATGCGCATACGCCCCCAACACCGATAATTCTGCTAAACTACCTAAGTCGATACAGCGATCCAGCAAGCCCACCCGCACGCTTGAGCATCACGGAAAGCACCTTCATCGGCATCTCATCGCAGCATCTATTCGGGGCGTAGCGCAGTCTGGTAGCGCACCTGGTTCGGGACCAGGGGGTCGGAGGTTCGAATCCTCTCGCCCCGACCATTTCATCTCAATCATCTGGGTCAAGGGCCCGGTGCCGTTCTACCCGCTGAAACTTTCCTAAGCTGGTCAGGCGATACATCCGCGTTGCCGCGATCTCTGGCTGCGGGCGATTGCGCCGACCGGCGAGACGAATGGTCGATCATCACCTGTTCAATCATGCAAAACGGGTGTACTTCCACAAGGCCCACCCCCCAGCAACCAGAAAGAGCAGCATCACTCCGATCAGCATCATTGCAAAGCCATAGTTGATGGCCAGCGGAGGTCGCCTGGCATAAGCAGCAAACCGGGCAAAGACGGCCAGAGCGGCGGCAAGAATCACATAGTCCCACCAGCGACGCTTATGACCGTAGCTGGACTCCGGTTCCTCGCCATTCTGCGCTGCAATCGTTTGCTCCAGGTCCATGCTGTACCGAGTGCATTCCCGCGTGATGGTTCGAATACAAGAGGCGCGTTCACCGGGAGGCGCGGAGGCCGTACTGATTGCAAGAGCACCTAGAATCATCAGCGCAGATGCGGAAAAGATAACGACCTGCGTGAACCGGCCAAAGTGAACAAACTCTCCGAACACGAGAGCTCCCCATATCAACCCCCAGAGCTGATTGGTGTTTGAGAGTGGAATGGCTCGGCTGATTCCCACATATTTGGTGCCGTACTGCTGGAAAAGATCACCAATGACCCAGCAGAAGCCCCCCAGGAAGAGCCATAAGGTCGAGGACTTAATTGCCTTCAATTGCACTAATGTCGAACTGCCTCGGTCATGCAATGTGAACGCCAGGGTCACAATTATCGCCAATTCGCCAAGCGTAAAAATGGTGACGAATGAAAGCGGATTGAGACCCGAAAGATAAGCCTTTCGATACGGTATATACATTGTGCCCAATAGAAGTCCCGCACCGAGCGCAGCGCCCACACCCGAGTAGACACGATGGGCCGAGATAACGCCGGAACCCGCCGAAGCAAACGACAGAGCGACCGCCCCAACCATGATCGCTAACGCTCCGCCTAGAACGCTTATCCAGGTCTTCGCCCCTGCACCACGCAATTCTCCAAACAACAACCATCCCCAAAAGAGTCCCACCAGAGAGTTAATGTTCCAGAGAGGAAAAGCGATTGCTAAACCGACATCGCGCACAGCAACAATCGTTAACGTATTTGCCACCGCCCAGATGCCGCCAGCCAGTACGGCCCAAATCATGAGATGGGGCTTTTGCTTTAAGTCGTACATGACATACGAGGTGCCTTTTAGAAGCGTAGGTACTGTCCACCGTGCGAAAAAGACCCCGACAATCATGCACAGCGAGATCACAACCGGAGAAAATCCGGTGTTTACCAGTTTTGTTGGAGCTTCCGCTCCACCCAACCATGTTGAGGCAGCGATCGCGCAAAAGACACCGAGCCCGTGCATGGATCGCATTACTGGAACAGTTTTGGCTGTAGTCAAGGGCATGCCTGGCATAATGCGGTGGCGGTCAGGTTCTTTAGGGGTCTACAGGAAGGCTTGGTGGCGATGGACTTAATCGAGCAGAACCGCGCAACGAGTCACTCAGGGATCCACCAATCGATTGCTCCTTGCAAAGGAGAGACGCCGCAAATCTACGCCACGCCTTTAAACGGTGTCAAGCAGTACTTGTTTTCAGAGTTCTACACCACCAACAGCGGTGATGTCAGAAAACACCTGCGCGTGAAGCCATCGAGATTTATTATTCTCTCCTGCGCTGAACCTTTCTTCCTCAGTTGGCAATGAGCGACCCGCTTCCAAGTTCGCCGAAGAGTTACGATAAGCTCATGGTGCAAAAGCGCTGGGTCGAAGTAATTGACTCCCACACCGAAGGGGAGCCGACGCGTGTCGTCATTGCCGGTGGGCCTGATCTCGGAACAGGAAATCTGCCAGACCGGGTAAAACGCCTACAGCGCGAATTCGATCACTTCCGCTCCGGAGTGGTATGTGAGCCGCGTGGGTCGGAGGTCGTCGTTGGCGCGCTCCTCTGCGAACCCATCGATCCAGGCTCTGCGGCAGGGGTGATCTTCTTTAACGACGTTGGGTATCTCGGAATGTGTGGACACGGAACAATTGGCCTTGTCACAACACTCGCCCACTTGGGGCGAATCGCTCCAGGCGATCACCGGATCGAAACGCCGGTAGGGACTGTTTCAACCCATCTGCACCAGGATGGGCGCGTCTCCGTCTCCAACGTCGCAAGTTATCGTCTTCGGGCTTCCGTTCCCGTCGAGGTGCCCGGCTACGGCCGCTTCTCAGGAGACATCGCCTGGGGCGGAAACTGGTTCTTCCTAGTCGGAGAACACCCGTTCGATCTATCGCTCGCCAACCGCGCAGAGCTCGTCGCCGCCTCGACCGCAATCCGGTCCGCTCTTATCGCCTCCGGCATTACAGGGGAAGGTGGTGCTGTGATCGACCACGTCGAATTCTTCGCAGCGCCCAGATCACCCGACAGCTCCTCACGAAACTTTGTCCTTTGCCCTGGAGCGTCCTTCGACCGCTCACCCTGCGGCACCGGAACAAGTGCCAAGATGGCCTGTCTCTACGCCGACGGTAAGCTTGCTCCGGGAGATGTCTGGATCCAGGAGGGAATTCTAGGCACGTCCTTCGAAGGCACGATCACAGCGGCCCCGAATGGCCATGTACATCCAGTAATCACCGGACGGGCCTGGGTGACCGCGGAGTCAAGATTGTTCTTCGAAGACACCGATCCCTTCGTCGGCGGCATTGCGTTCTGATGAAGAGCTACGACGTCCTCATTGTCGGAGCCGGCATTGTAGGCTGCGCCTGCGCGTTCGAGTGCGCCCAGGCGGGTCTGCGCGTTGGCCTGATAGAGCGCAGTGTGACCGGCGGCGGCGCGACCGCCGCAGGCATGGGACACATCGTCGTCATGGACGATTCGCCAGCACAACTTGATCTGACACGCTACTCCCGTTCGTTGTGGCAGCAATTGGTTCCAAAGCTGCCAGACGCTGTGGAGTATGAGACGCGCGGCACTCTCTGGGTCGCGGCCAACGAAGAAGAGATGGCCGAAGTCCGCTCAAAACGATCAACCTACGCCGCAGTTGGAGTGCGCGCAGACGTCCTAAACCAAGCCGAGGTAGCAGCGGAAGAACCCAAACTCAGGCCAGGGCTTGCTGGTGGGCTCCTTGTCCCCGACGACGGCGTCATCTACCCTCCCGCCGCCGCCGTATGGCTTCTCGATCAGGCCGTGACGTTGGGCGTGACCGTATTGCAAGGCATCGCGGTCTCCGCAGGCGACGGCGAACTGCGATTGGCCGACGGAACGGTTCTCCACAGCGACCGAATCGTGCTCGCAACCGGAGCGGACTGCGCTCTGCTGCCCACGTTGCCAATAAAAAAACGCAAAGGCCACCTGCTCATCACCGACCGTTATCCAGGCTTCCTTCATCACCAGCTCGTGGAGCTCGGATACCTCAAGAGCGCGCACACGATAGAGACCGACTCCGTCGCCTTCAATATCCAGCCGCGTCGCACCGGTCAGCTCTTGATCGGGTCCTCGCGCCAATACGGCAACGAAGACTACCGATCCGACACTGACATTCTGAGCCAGATGCTCGAGCGCGCAACCAGCTATATGCCCGAACTGGCCCGTATCTCCGGACTGCGCGTTTGGACAGGCTTCCGCGCTGCGACGCCGGACAAGTTGCCGCTCATCGGCCCTGCCCACGGTCTCAGCGACGATCGCACGCTTTGGCTCGCTGCCGGTTTCGAAGGGCTTGGCATCACCAACGCACTTGGTGCCGCTCGGCTGCTGACCGACCAGATGCTCGGCCGCAGCTCGGAGATCGACCCGGCGCCATACTTGCCTCAGCGCATGACCGCAAAGGCGGACGCGCATGTCTGAGAGCGTGACGATATGGGTAAATGGAACACCAGTGCAGCTGGCACGCGAATCGATGGTCTCTGCCGCGCTTCTCAAGGCAGGTGTGCCTTGCCGCCGTTCCGCCACCGGCGAACCACGAACAGCGCTCTGCGGCATGGGCATTTGCTTCGAGTGCCGCGCCACTGTGAACGGCATTCAGCATCGCCGCACCTGTCAGCTGACCTGCCGCGAAGGCATGGTAGTGGAAACGGAACGATGAGACATGCGGACGTCATCGTCGTAGGCGCCGGACCAGCCGGCATTGCGGCCGCTACAGCAGCGGCCCGATATGGGCGAAGTGTGCTTCTACTCGACGACAACCCCGCGGCAGGAGGTCAGATCTGGCGCGGTGGCATCGAAGCCCCCGCTCAACGCTTGAACAGAGGAGAAGATGCGAGAAGGAACAAGGCACTCCGCAACCTCGCCTCGTCTGGAGCGGTCTTTCTCGCCGGCTATCGCGTCTTCGATGCACCGGCCCCGCACACACTGTCTGCACTTCGCGAAACTGCAGGCGATGCCGAGGCGGTCGCCCTTCGCTACGACCAACTTATTCTGGCGACCGGAGCGCGCGAACGCTTCTTGCCCTTTCCCGGCTGGACTCTCCCCGGCGTCTTTGGAGCGGGTGGTCTGCAAGCCCTGGTCAAAGGCGGCTTCCCCGTCCAAGGCAAGCGCGTGGCCGTCGCGGGCTCCGGCCCGCTTCTGTTGGCTGTGGCCGCTCATCTCCGTGAGTACGGAGCGCACGTGACCAGCATCGCGGAACAAGCCCCAATGTCGCAGCTCCTGCTCTTCGCGGCATCTCTGTGGTCGCGTCCCGCAAAACTCCTGCAAGGCATCGGCTACCGCGCAGCTCTCCCAAAGGTCTCCTACCGTACAGGCTGCTGGCCCGTCGCGGCACTCGCAGACGAAGCTACCGGCTTACTCAAAGGCGTCCGATTCACCGACGGAGCAAAGACATGGGACGAACCATGCGACATGCTCGCGTGCGGCTTCCATCTTGTACCCAACACCGAACTCGCCTCTCTGCTGGGCTGCAATCTTCACGGCGACTTCGTTGCTGTCGACGAGCAACAGCAGACCTCAGTCGCGAATATTTACTGCGCCGGAGAGCCGATTGGAATCGCCGGCCTCGACGCAGCTCTCTTGCAAGGTGAGATCGCTGGACTGGCCTGCGCCGGGCAGAAGACCGAACCATTGCGCGCTCGCAACGCTGCGGAACAGAAATTTTCTGCGGGTCTGGAGACCGCATTTCGTCTGCGACCTGAACTCAGCTCGCTGTCTTCACTCGAAACCATCGTCTGTCGCTGCGAAGATGTGACCTACGGCGATCTCTCTTCCCGCACCGGCTGGACCGACGCGAAGTTGCAGACGCGATGCGGGATGGGCCCGTGCCAGGGGCGGATCTGCGGCCCCGCAACCCAGACGCTCTTTGGATGGACGCCGAAGTCGATTCGTCCACCCTTGTTTCCGGTCCCCGTGAACGCTCTTCGTTTTCACGACTCCCAACATGATGTGCCTAAGGAGAATGCATGATCTGGTCTGGCGTAATGCCCGCAATGACGACGCCCTTTGACGACAAGCTCGCTGTCGATCACACCTTTCTTGCACAGCATGCCGCGTGGCTGCTCGGCAACGGATGCACGGGGCTGGTGATGCTAGGCTCACTCGGCGAAGGGGCGACCCTCGAAAACTCCGAGAAGGTCGACGTCCTCAAGACGGCGGTGCGCGTCTCTGCAGGAAAGACGCCGGTCGTCGCAGCCATCTCTTCCCTCTCCACGGCGAACGCTGTCCGCCTTGCGAATGAGGCCGAGGAGGCGGGCTGCCAGGCATTGATGGTTCTCCCGCCCTACGTCTACTCCTCCGACTGGCGCGAGATGAAGAACCACGTCTCAACGATCATCGCGGCGACCGGCCTCTCCTGCATGCTCTACAACAACCCCGTCGCCTACAAAACCGACTTCCTGCCGCAGGAGATCGCCGAACTCGCCGCCGAGCACGAGAACCTCCATGCTGTGAAGGAGTCTAGCGCGGATGTTCGCCGCGTGGCGGGCATCCGCGAGGTGTTGGCCGATCGTCTCGACATCTTCGTCGGCGTCGACGACGTTCTCGTCGAAGGCGTCAACGCCGGGGCCAAAGGCTGGGTCGCCGGTCTCGTCAACGCATATCCCGCGGAGTCAGTCGCACTTTTCAGACTCGCGCGAACCGGCAAACGCGACGAGGCCTTTGAGCTCTACCGCTGGTTCCTTCCACTGCTCCGCATGGACACGGTGCCCAAGTTCGTGCAGCTCATCAAATGGGTGCAGGAGCAGGCCGGCGTCGGCTCCGCCCGCGTTCGGGCACCGCGAATGGAACTCGTCGGCGATGAGCTTGAGGCCGCCCGGGCGGTCTTCACAACCGCGCAAGCCAACCGACCCAAGATCACAGAAATACCATTCGCCACCTTTAGTGGGGCATAAGATGCAACGCAGCGGCGTGCCCTTACCGCAAAATTGCCAGCTAGGAGGAGTGGTAAGGCTTGCTGTAGTGAGTGGTCCATTCGACGAGACTCGCGTTCATGAAGCGCCAGGTCGCGTGTTTCGTATCGACCTCCATGAGCATGTAGGCGTTGGGGTCGTAGCGAGTAGCGGCCATGACATAGTGCTGCGGGCCGTAGACCCGGGCGTAATCGATCCACTTGTGCTTGTGGCCGGAGACGACGAGCTGGATGGTCTCCTGATACTTCATAAGAAGGGGCTGCAAACCGTAGTCGCCAAACTCCGTGGCCTGGTTCTGAACGACCGGGTAGTGGATGAAGACGAACGTAGGCTTCTGCTGCTGGAGCTGAGTTTCAAACCAGTCGAGCTGGTCTTCACCGAGGGACCCAATACCAGGATTGAAGTCGGGCGAAGTGTGGTCTTGCGTACTGCCCAGAAAATTATTGAGATGGATAAATTTGTAACCTTTGTAGTCCAGCACAGAGTAAGGCTTCGTACTAAACTTGGCCTCGAACAGACGGTGGCTCATCTCGCGAGAGACCCGCTTGACGTCATAGTCGTGGTTGCCGAAGCCGAGGTGCACCGGCATCTTGAAGCCGTCGGTGATGACCTTGGCGTTGTCGAGACGCGTCGTGTTCTTGAAGTAGAAGTCGTAGTCGGTCGAAGGATAGTTGTGAAAGTAGTCGCCGATGAGGAAGACTTGTTCGATCGCCGGATGAAGCGAGTTGATGAGGTCGCGCGCCGAGATAAGCCGCGGAGTTGTCACAAGGATGCTTTCGTTGTCCTCTACGCTGTTCTCGCTGCCTTTGACGTAGAACTCGTCGATGATATGGCTGTCGGCGACGAGTGCGAAGTAGAACTTGTCGGGCGAAGCAGTTGCACGGGCCTGCTCGGCCCAGAGTCTCCGCGTGAGCAAGCTGCCGAGCGATGCACCCGCGAGGGTAGCGAACTGTCTGCGATCCATAAAGTGACGGCCTCCGGCCTGATTAAATGATAATCTTTTCCAGCACAAAACAGACTCCGCCCCCATTCGAACCGTAACTCTGTCATAATTTGACGACTTTGTAACTGTGGTTCCGGACGGCTGCAAAGCAAACTGTCACAATATCTAGGCCCGGTCGACCGAAGCATTGGGATGCTTCATCGGAGGCTTAATGAGCAACATCAACGGCAAAGTCTACGCGATGAATGTCATAACCCCGATGAAGCCATGGAAAACATGGGTCCTCCGGGGGCTCTTCTTCTTGCTTTGGAATATAAAGCCCTTGCAGAAGGACCTGATCAACCTGTCTTTTATCGAATTCGCGCGCTGGGTCGTCCTGCCGCGTGGACGATTTCCTTTCCTGGGTCACGGACAGGTGAAAGAAGAGCTGAAATACGATTACCTGTTGTTCTTTAGCAACTTCAACGGAACATGGAACCAATATATTGATGCGTTCTCCGCGGTCCTCAGCCGGGGATTGAATATGATCTGGCGATGGAGCGAAAAGTTCCCCGGCTCAGTTCCCGTGACTCCATTCAAGGAGTACATCGCACGCGTGCAGTTTGATACGGACTACTACTTCACTGCCTATCCCTACGCAACAGCCAATGATCTCAAGTCGGCGCACATTGTGCAGACTGCGCTGGACGGTCTCAATCAACGCGCGCAGACCTGCAGTCCAGAGCAGTTCGTGGACGCTTACCTGAAATTTGTGATTCAAGTGCAGGCCCACCTTGGGGAGACTGGCCAAGCGCCTGTTGTCTCCTAGAGAGAGCAGTCATGCCAAATAAGAACGGCAGTGTTTACGGGTTGACGGTGCTCTCCCCCATCATCGACGATGAGGCCGCCATTCCCTCGCATGACCTTCAAATCCGCGAGTACCTGGCCGAATTGCCCACGGGCGAAGAGAGTCCGTTTGCGCTCGCTCCCGGTACTCATCTCGCACGGCTGGTCGTCATGGACGACGTGATCTATGTCGGCGCACCCTCCTGCGAAGAGCATCTCCACTCCAAGTATCTGGTCTTCGAGTCCAACTGCGATGGCGAGCTGAACCATTATTTAGCTGGTCTCGCGGCCAACGTACCGCAGCATCTGGACGCCATCTGGGGCCACTGTGTCGGCTACCCTGGTGCATCCAATCCGCAGGCCTTCATCGACTACATGAAAGCATGCCAGCTTGAAACCACCTTCTATTTCGCTGCCATCAATGACAAGTCTGTGTCGCAGACACTGGCTGCACTGCAGGCACAGCGAGCGGTGACGGATTTTATTGTGAGCCATCAAGGCATGGAGCCGGCGCAACTGCAGAGAGAATTCACTGAATTCATGGCTGTCTTAAAGGCCGCTCCTCTCCCCAGAGCAGGCGGCATGGCCCCGCGTAGAGATATCAAGACTGGCGGTCGAAATGAGTAGATTGAACGCGACAGACATCCAGGGCTTTGTTCTGCGAGGCTACAATATGCCCGTCGCCCGATATCTCTTCCTGCACTTCGAGGACGCGACCAAAGCCCGCAGCCTGGTGGGACGCCTGCTTCACAAAGTAACCACGGGCCAGCACTGGGACAACGGAAAGCCGCTTAGTACCCTGAACGTCGCATTCACCCACCTGGGACTTGTTGCTCTCGATCTTCCGGACGCAACGCTCCTGACCTTCCCGGTCGAGTTTCAGCAAGGCATGAAGAAGCGGGCCACGATCCTCGGGGACACCGGTGCAAACTCCCCTGAGCACTGGGACGAGTGCTGGCGTACCGACCGGGTGCACGCCTGGGTTGGAATCAACGCTCAATCCCAAAGTGCGCTCGACGCCGAATGTGCCGAGGTGATGGCGTTTGTCGAGGAGACTGGTGGTGCAACCTGGCTCGCATCGCAGGACGCCGCCGCTGCCGTCATCGATGGCAAGCCGAACACTCGCGAACACTTCGGCTTCACCGACGGCTTTGGCAATCCCGACTATCTGGGCGTGGAGCGAAGTTCGCAACCAGGGCAAGGCAAACTGATGCCGAACGGAAGCTGGGCGCCGCTCGCGACGGGAGAACTTCTCCTTGGCTACGCCGATGAAGCGGGGGAACTGCCGGTCGCGCCGGTGCCCCACCTGCTGGCCAGCAACGGGACCTTCATGGTCTACCGAAAGCTGCACCAGAACCTCGCTACATTCCGTACCTATCTCGAAGAGCACGCGGCGCTATATGGAGGTGGCAAGGAGAAGCTGGCCGCAAAGTTTATCGGCCGTTGGAGAGACGGGACGCCGATTGAACTCTCTCCAGATAGGCCGGACGCATCGATTGCCCAGAACCCTAACCGCAGCACCAATTTCACCTTCGGTGGCGATCCCGAAGGCACGCGCTGTCCCGTTGGCGCGCATGTTCGGCGTGTACATCCGCGAGACGCTTTCGGCTTCGATAGCAAGTTGATCGACCGCCGGCGTATCACCCGGCGCGGCCTTCCCTATGGACGCTTCGCAGCGGAGGGCGAGGCTGCATCCGATCAGGAGGAGCGCGGCGTCATCTTCATGGCGCTCAATGCAAGCATCTCCCGACAGTTTGAGTTCGTCCAGCAACAATGGATCGAGTATGGCAATGACGCGCATCTCGGCAACGAGAAAGACATTTTGATGGGCAATCACGGGGGTGAAGGCAGATTTGTCATACAGGGTGATACAAATTCAACAAACCCTCCTTTCGTTTGCAGTGGCTTGCCCAATTTCGTCGAACTGCGTGGCGGAGATTATTTCTTTCTGCCCAGCATCACCGCCCTGGGAATGATCTCAATGGGTCTCGTCGACCCACGTTAGAGAAAACGGCCGCCCAAATATCTCTTCCTCAAGCCAGTCGATGGTGCCAGCGCGAGAGCTAAGGTGCTGGCAACGATAGAATTGCCGACATGAGCGCCCCTCGATCGACAAACTCCGAGGTCATCGACGCCCATCACCACCTCTGGCGCTACTCCGCGACCGAATACGACTGGGTCAACGACAGCATGACTTCAGCAACGACGAGCGTGCGGACATCTTCGGAGCAACGGCCGCGAGAATCTACAATCAAAGGTAGAGAGCACAGATGAAGGCAGTCGTTGTACAGCGTCCAGGCGAAGCGACAATAATCGATGTCACCGAGCCGCGCCAAGCCGCCGGCGAGGCCTTGCTGCGAGTCAGAATGATTGGGCTGTGTGGAACAGACCTGAATACCTTTCGCGGAATAAATCCCCTCGTCACCTTTCCGCGAGTCCTGGGGCATGAGGTAGCTGCAACCATTCTTCACCCCGGCGGCGGACCCTCGAATGGCTTACGCGAGGGCACGGCCGTGACGCTGGCGCCCTACACCGCCTGCGGCCGATGCGCGAGTTGTCTCCGCGAGCGGCCGAACGCCTGCAGCTCGAATGAGACCCTGGGTGTGCAACGCGACGGCGCCCTGACCGAACGTATCGCGGTGCCCCTTGAAAAGATCTACGCCGCGAAACTCTCGCTCAAAGAGCTTTGCCTGGTGGAACCGCTGACAGTCGGCTTCCACGCTGCCGCGCGCGGACGCGTGACTGCACGAGATATTGTTGCTGTTTTCGGCTGCGGTGGTGTGGGGCTCGGCGCAATTTCGGCGGCAGCATTTCACGGTGCCCGTGTCATCGCAATCGACATAGATGACGCAAAGCTCGAGATTGCCCGGAAGGCGGGCGCCACCGAGGTAGTCCATTCGGGCAAAGACGATCTTCACGCTCGGTTGAGCAAACTCACCGACGGACGCGGACCGGACTGCATCATTGAGGCCATCGGTCTGGCACAGACCTTTCGTGCCAGCGTCGAAGAGGTCGCCTTTACCGGTCGCGTCGTCTACATCGGCTATGCGAATGGGCCGGTTGCGTATGACACCAGCCTCTTCGTCAAGAAGGAGATCGACATCCTGGGCTCGCGCAATGCACTGCCCGAAGACTTCCGGGAGGTCATCCGGATGCTCGAAGAAAAGCGGTTCCCTGTTGACGATATGATCTCGACGGTCATTCCCATCGAAGAGGCGCCCGAGATGCTAAAGCAGTGGAGCGCAAACCCTGCAGCGTTTACCAAGATCATGGTGCGGGTAAGTTAGGGAGCGCATTAGCTGCGCAGATTGATAAAGCCTCCATCCAACGGGTAGTCGACGCCAGTGAGGAAGCTGGCCTCGTCGGAACAGAGATAAAGCGCAAGATTGGCCACTTCCTCTGGCTCCGCCATGCGACCGATCGGCTGGGCAGCGGAGAGCTTTTCGAACATCTCGGCCTCCCTGCCTGGATAATTCTTAGCAAGAAATCCATCGACAAAGCCGGTATGTACGCGAGCCGGCGAGATTGCGTTGCAGCGAATGTTCCGCTTCAGAAAGTCCCGTGCAATCGAGTAGGTCATCGCCAGCACGGCACCCTTGCTCATCGAGTAACTAAAGCGCTCATCGAGCCCACTCGTGGCAGCAATAGAAGCCATGTTGAGAACTACTCCGCCGCCTGCCTCAACCATCGATCCGATGCAGGCACGCGTGCAGTGGTACACACTCTTCACATTCACCTGGAAGACACGATCGAAGTCGGGCGGCGTAGTTGTGTCGACGCGGCCAATACCCGCGATGCCCGCGTTGTTGACGAGAATGTGGATGCGTTCGATCTTTAGCAGATCGCCAAAGACGCGGTCGACCTCGTCCAGGTCGGCGACGTTGCAAGCGTGTCCCTTGGCAGTACCACCAGCTTCTTCGATCTGTCGTGCTGCTTCCTTCGCAGCGTCCGAATTCAGGTCGACGATGTGGACCTTTGCGCCTGCTGTTGCGAAGGTTGAAGCAATAGCGAAGCCGATTCCGCTGGCGCCGCCGGTGACTATGGCAGATCGTCCGTCGAGCCGAAACTTGCCCGATTTTGCTGGTACTGAATGCATGATGTCCTCACGTAATATGGTCACTTAGCTATTCGATTGTAGAGGCAAAGACCATGCAGGAAATAACTGAGGTGCGGATGGAGAGTAACGAAGAGCGCTATCGGCGGGCCGCGGAAACTTCTGACCCTCCGCGTCCGAAGAACCCGCGGCCAATCGTAGTCCTGGGCGCTGGCGGCATCGTTCGTGCGGCGCATCTGCCTGCCTATGCCAAGGCGGGTTTTCCAGTCATCGCGATCGCAGACAGCGCGACTGGAAAGGCCGCCGAGTTGGCAACAGACAAAGGCATCGCCCACAGCTTCGACTCAATCCAGGAAGCGGTACATTTCGCGCCGTCAGATGCAATCTTCGACATTGCGGTCCCAGCCTCGCAGATCATGACGATTCTCCCTCAACTTCCCTCCGGCGCCGCAGTCCTGTTGCAGAAGCCAATGGGTGAGACGCTCGAAGAAGCCACAGCCATACGCGACCATTGCCGCCAGCGTGGACTCGTCGCCGCAGTCAACTTTCAGTTGCGATACTCACCGAATAACCTCGCCGCTCTTGCACTCGAACGGGCGGGCCTCATCGGTGAGTTGCATGACATGGAGGTACAGGCCCGCACTTACACACCGTGGAAGCTCTGGACCTTCCTCGCAACTGCACCACGGCTGGAGATTCTCTACCACAGCATCCACTACCTCGACCTCATCCGCTCCTGGTTCGGCAACCCCCAGGGCGTCTACGCAAAGACAGTTCGAAACCCGCAGACCGCGGCGCTCGCAGCCACCAAGTCCTCGATCATATTGGACTACGGTGAGTGGAAGCGCGTATTTGTCGTCACGAATCACGGCCACGATCTTCCGGCGAAGACGCACCGCAGCTTTGTGCAATGGGAAGGAACCGGCGGCGCCATCCGCATGGACATGGGCGTGAATCTGGACTATCCAAAGGGTGTGCCGGACACTCTTTCTTATGCAGAGCGCGGCAGCTCAAACCCGCAATGGATCGACCTTCCGGTAAAAGGCAACTGGTTTCCGGACGCATTTGTAGGCAGCATGGGAGCGCTGCAGTCGTACGTCGAAGGATCAATCGCAGAGCTGCCCATCGGATTCGAATCGGCGTACGAAACCATGGCCCTTGTCGAGGCAGCTTATCGCTCAAGCGCATGGCCTGCCGAACCAGTCCCTCTTTGAAGAGCGCCTAGGCGGTAACGACCGTGCACTTCTTGAGGAAATCGGGATCGATATCGACACCGAAGCCCGGGCCTGATGGCACCTGGATCACGCCGTTACTGTCGCTTCGCAGGCTCGAAGTCTCGCAGTGATACGGCAGCTCCGTGTTGAACTCCTTGAACTCGTGATACGGCCCCGAATTAGGGATCGCCGAGACGAAGTGCATCATGTAGACGTAACCCAGCCCGGTCGACGAGATGTGCGGGATGCACTGCTTGCCGAACGCGTTCGCCATGCGCGCCACCTGCATGCAGCGGACCATTCCGCCGAAATAAAACATGTCCTGCTGCACGATTGAAAGTCCACCGTTCGCGATGAGCCAGCGGAAGTTGTGCGTGCTCGGCTCCTGTTCTCCCCCGGCGATCGGGATCTCCAGCGCGTCCGCCACCACTTTGTTGTCTTCGTACCAGTCGAAGGGCACCGGCTCCTCGTAGAAGGCGTACTTATACTCCTGCATCAGCTTGCCGATCGGGATCGCCTCCGCGGCCGTGTAAGAGCCATTGGCGTCAGCCGAGATCACCATCTGATCGCCGAAGGTCTTGCGCACAAGTGGAATCAGCTTTTCGCTCCGTCCAACCGGATACTCAGGGTGAGACATACGCCCGCCCAGCTTGAACTTGATCGCCTTCGCGTTCGAGATGGCGACGTCGCGCTTGATGTGTTCGATCGTCTCTTCCGCAGTGATGTCGCGTTCCCCATTGGCCTGGTACACCGAAATTTTAGTGTTGTAGATCTTGTCGCTTATCAGCAATCCAATCGGGCGCTTCGACATCTTGCCGAACATGTCCAGAATCGCAAACTCGATCGTAGCGATAGGCACCCAGATAGCAAGGCCCTGCGCCTTGTAGTTGTTTTCGTAGACCGTTGCGGCCGGTATCAGCTCCTCGATGTCGCGTCCGTCCTTTCCAATGAAGAAGGGCGCAATGTGCTTCACGAACATCGGATAGAGCACCTCCATCTGTTGAGCGTTCGAAACCGACAGCCCTTCATGCCCGTCTTTCGACCGCACGCGACAGAGATATTGCTTCTTATTGCGAAGAAGTTCGACCGACTCGATGATGATGGGGTCCGGGAACAGCTCGCGTTTAAAGACAGGCTCCTTCAAGATGGCATCGAGCCTGGCATAACGTTCTTTCAAGGTCCCGGGCAAGCCGTGCCGCGGTGCGTTGAGAAACTGGGCACCCGCCGCAGCAGGAAGCGCCGCGGCGACCGCGCCGCTGGAAAGAGCAGTCGAAATAAAATGACGACGGGTGGTGTTCATCCTGCACTCCTCAAGGGAACGATCAACGTGCGATGCCATTCTAACGGGACGCCAGAGAAGCGCGGAGTGCCATGCCATACACTACGACTTGCGCTTGTATCACAGGGTCGGCGGGGCGACCTCGAGTCTGACGACGTCATAACAGATGCCATTCGCGACCCCGCCGGCGGGAACAGTCAAGACGATGGTGTTTGCACCCGGCTTCAGCAGCGACGCGTCGAAACTGAAGTCCTTCTCGATCCACGTCCCTTCAATCCCATCGCGGATCATCGAGGCACCCGCACCAAAAAGATCTGTCATAGTGCCTGCGTCCGTCCCGTTGACTGTAATGCCGAGTGTGCGGGTTGAGACGCCATCGAGCCCGAAGCGCAACGTAGCTTTACCTGCAGGCTGCTGGCCCGCGGGCATCTCGAAGTGGATGGTCCACGGTGTGGCCCGCCCCTGGTCGCGTCCATCCGGCTTGAAATCGGTATCGTGCGGAACCTGATAGATGAACCAGTCCTTTGCGGGGTCGGACTTGCCGACGGTGAAGTCGACATCGTTAGGAAAGAGTTTGGCGTATTCGATGTACATGCCCCAATGCCAGTGGTCATCGCCCTTGAGGAACTCCCTGGCCGAGCGATTGGGTGTGCCGATCTGCCAGACCTGCCGGCCGTAGTGCGTCGGATGCCATTCGATACTGCCAAGGTCAAGCTTCTGCCCCGGCGTAATCGTCACGCTGGCCGTAGCGTCATACGCTCCGAGTACGCCGTCTGCAACAGCGTGCAATTGGTAGCTTCCCGGACGCACATTCGGGATGGTGAAGCTGCCGTCATCGGAGCCGCGGACCCAGAACTCATAGTGCTTCGCGTCGTTCTGCCACGTAATTGGCTGCGGTGGGAAGCTGAACACAGGCGCCCCGGGAGCGCGCGGTGGAACGTAAGTGCCGCGATTGACTCGCTGCCCCTGAGCATTAAGCTGTGCCGGATGATGGGGATCTGCGGGAGTAGCCGGTGGTAAATCAACCTTTGGTGCGACGGACACGGCAGCCTGGGGTGTAGCCGAAGGCTCGGGACCGGGCGTCGGATTCGCTTCAGAGCGCGGCGGCCGTGGAGCGCGCGGCACCGCGGGTTGGTTCGGGAACGAAAGCCCCACGAGCAGATTCGAAAACTTCGTCGTCGGCGCCTGCGGATCGAGCAGCTTCAGACGGCCTTTGACCGTCGCGCGCTCGTCCGCCGGTGTGTAGTCAACACCCTTTACCCACGCGTAAGGCCAGCGCGAGGCCTCAATCGCCGCCTGGCGCTGCGCATCGGTAAACAGCGCATTAGGCGCGCCGCCGGTAGGAACATAGATAAAGATCGGTCCCACGACCTTGGTCCACGGCTCGTTGTCCGCAAAGTTCAGCACACTACCGCCGTAGTGGGTACCACGCCAGTAGTCGAGCAGCGTTGGATCGCCGCCATCTCCGTCATCGATATGACCGGTTAGTTCAAAGTGAAGAGGCCCGCTCGAAAGGTATTCAAACGACGGATTGATCAGGTAGAGCCCAACGTGTTGCGTCGTTGAAGACCAACCGAAGGCAGGAATTTTTGACTGGTCGGCGGAGTAGTCGTACTTATGTTCGGCGCGCCCTTTATAGACGCCTGTGGTCAGCCGTCGGGATTCCTTCATGTTCAGGTCAGTGCCTGCGTCCCAATCCGCGCCGGTCGGCATCAACCCATTGCGCTGGTCGTCGATCGAGAGCCAGTCGAAGACCTTCGCATTCAACTTGAACCCGAAGCGGCTCTCACCGACAGACCCGGCCGGATAGGTCGGCTCGTGAGTAAAGATCGCATAGGTGTACAGACCGTGGTCTCCACGCGCGAGCGCATAGCGGATCTCAAGGTCAGCGATCAGTCCGCCCTCCTGGCCAGCGGCAGTAGGACGCGGGCCAAGAATTGATTTACCGTCGGACCAGCCCTTGACCGAAACCTCGCCTCGCTCGCCGCTGACACTGGCAGGTTCAATGGTGATCTTCGCCTCCCTGCGCGCGGCCAGTGCGGGACTCTGCTCCCAATATCCAGCGTGGTGCCCCGAAACAAATCCCATCAACTCGATGTTGGGTGTAACGGTCTTTGGCGTCTTCATGGAGACAAGATCGCCGGTGACCTTGTCCACCTTCACCGTCAGGTACCCGTTGGCAAGCGTATAGGTCGGCCCATCGTCAGTAACGGTGACCGGCGGCGCGACAGGAGTTGCTGAAGCAGCGAAGGCGGGAAGTGCAGTTGAGCAACAAAAGACCAACCGAGCCAGGCGGCAGGCAAACGACATCGTACAGCCTCCAAATCCGGTACTACCGAATTGGGTACGCACGAAGAGAGACGAAAGACGCACTTTTTTTGCAATTGAGGAATTGTTTCTGCATTCCACCAACGCAAAAAAATGGCCGCTGCGAAGCCATCTCGCAGCGGCCCAAGCGACAAACCTCACTCGCCGCTCTGGTCGCCGCTGTCCGTATGCACAACACGGTAGCTGGCACCCCCCTGCGACCACACTAGAAGCAGCAGCTCCTTGCCCGCCGGCGTCGCGTGCGCCTCGTTGACGAACTGCTCAGCCGAAGTGACCGGCTTGCCGGTCCACTTCGAGAATCACGTCTCCAGGAGCAAGACCCGCGTCCTCAGCCGGGCTCGCCGGACGGACGCTCTGGACCGCGACACCGTTCACCTGCGACGGAATATGCAGCTGCTGCCGCACGTCGGGAGTCAGCTCAGCAACAGCCAGACCCAGCCTGCCCTTCTGCGGGCCGGCTGCATCGCCATCGCTCGCCACCTCGGCGTCCTTGTGGAACTCGCCGACCTTCACGCTTACGGTCTGCGAGCTTCCGTTGCGCAGAACGCCCAGCTCGATCGTCGTTCCCGGAGCGACCTCGCTCACAGCGACCTGCAACGCGCTGCTGTTCTCGATCTTCTCTCCGTTCAGCGTGTCGATCACATCACCGTTCTTCAGCCCAGCGCGGCTGGCAGGAGAGTCAGGCGTCACCTGCGCGACAATCGCTCCCGTGGCCGTCGTGAGTTTGAAGAAGCTCGCGTTCGCCGGTGTCACATCGTTCAAGCTGATGCCGAGGTAGCCATGGTGGACAACCCCGCTCTTGATCAGCTGCTCCGCCGTCGCCCGCACCAACTGCGACGGAATCGCGAACCCTGCACCCGCAAATGACCCGCTGTTTGAGATGATGAACGTATTGATTCCAACCAGTTCGCCGTGCGCATTCACCAGCGCGCCGCCCGAGTTGCCGGGATTGATCGCCGCATCAGTTTGAATGTAACCACCCGGCTTCCGCGCATCGTCCCGGTAAGGGTTCTCGCGGTTGACCGCACTCACGATGCCGCGCGTCACGGAGTTCCGGAAGTAGCCGAACGGGCTGCCGAACGCCAACACCGTCTGACCCGGCTTCAACTTCGTGGAGTCGCCCCACGCGATGCTCGGCAGATCGTGAGCCTCCACTTTGATCACGGCAAGGTCAGTCAGCTTGTCCACGCCGACCAGCTTCGCAGTCAGCACGCGGCGATCGTTCAGTGTCACTCTCATCTGCATAGCACCATCGACGACGTGATTGTTCGTCACGATATAACCGTCGGGCGAGATGATGACTCCGCTGCCGATCCCGTGCTCGATCTGCGGCTGCTGAGGCTGCTGCTGCATACCGTGCCCGAAGGGTGCTGCCCGTCCAAAGAACTGCGCAAATCCCGGAGGCAGGCCCTGCATCTGACCCTGCTGGCCCTGGTCCTGCTCTTCGCTGGCTTCATGCTCAGACGAGCCGCGCGAAGTCACCTGGATATTGACCACTGCGGGCGAAACCCGCGTCGCGACCGCCTCAACGGCGTTATCCAGAGCGACCAGGGAAGACACACTGTTGTCATCGATCGGCGCGGGGGACGAGATCATCGCCGCATGCACGCCGTTGTGATGAAAGAAAAGCGTAGCCGCCAGCACCAGCGCCACGGCGGCCCCGGCAGGAGCGCCAAATCGTCCTGCCTTACCTACTAATTTATTAGTTTCAAGAGACATGATCGTACCTCAGCAAAGGGTTGAACAGCTTGGTTAAAAGTTGAATCAGCAGCCAGCCGCCCGCAGTAGGCACGGCTGCATACGAAGAAGAAAATACACGTTCGGCATTGACGGTAAAGAGTATCGGTCGTCCCGACTCGTCCCACGATGTAAGCACCACATACCGGTGCATCTGATGCATTCCCATGCGTTTTTGCCTGGAACGCAGCAAGGCCGGAGCAGACACAGTGCGCTGGCGCTTCGTTGCTGTTCGGCCCACTGGCTGAACTCCGCGATCCATCGGCATCGAAGCCTTCAACAGTGTCTCATGTGCAGCGACCCGTCGCATTAACGGACGCGCGAAACGTTACCGGCTGATACCCCGCAGGCAAGCTCTGCACTTCAGCGGACACTGGCAACGCGGTCTGCGAAAAAGAAACAAGCTGCGGGCATCGAGCCAGTTCGGTCGCCCCGCCCAGCAAAGCCAGCACTAACACACTCATCACGACCCGCGCCTGCGTGCGGCCCATCCCCTCGCCGCCCCGCAAAATGCTATGCACTCGCCGCGTCAGCTCCGACCGCTTCTCCCACGCTCCCAGCGACAAGGCCGCCGCCCTGCGTCCCAGTCTGTGTTCCGCCAGGTTCGTCAGGCAAGTCGCATAGGCCTTCGGGGCCTTCGTCAGCCGCAACACGTCGTCATCACATGCCAATTCGCGTTCGAGACACAGCCGCCGCTCAATCCACATCAAGACGGGATTCAGCGGAACCAACACCAGGCCCAGCTTCTGCAGCAGATTAATCCAATCATCCGCCCGCCGCAGGTGCCCCGCCTCATGCAGCACGATCTGTCCGAACTCCGCCGTCGTAAGCCTTGGAAAAAGCTCCTCAGGTATAAGGATCCGTGGCGAGAAGAAGCCAATCACACTCGGCCGGTCTACATCACTCGATGTGCAAAGCTCGACCCCGCGAAAGCCGGCAGCCGACAGCATCGCAGAGTGCCCTTCAACCGGCACCGCCCTCTTCCATATAGCGCGCAGTCGCACCGCACTCATGGCCAGCTTTACGCCACGTACGAGAGAAACCATCACCCACAGTGCCGCAATCGCAAAGCTCCAGCGCACGTCCACCTGCACCAAAGCGCCGCCTCCGGGCATCTCGCCTCCGGCCCGCAACGCATATGCGTGCATCAGCGGCAGCACCGCCAGAACCGCAAACACCAAAGTCCAAATCGCAAACCGCACCGCTGCCGTTGACTTCGGCACCAGTCGCAGACAAAGCCCCACACCGGCAGCCAGTACAACTCCCTGCCAAAGCCCCGACACAAACGAGTTCGCCACCAACCGCGACGCACTCTCCACACCTTGCATGAGTCCCATACCCATCGCCAGATCCATCACCGTCATAGGTCGTCCCCCACTCGGTCGTCCGCCGCAGCTGCGATCGCCTCTTTCAGACGTTTCAGCTCCTCCGGCGTCACTTCATCGTCACCCAGCAGCGAAAGAAGCAGTCGCTCCCGCGAGTTGCCGAAGAACCGCTGCATCATGTGACGGACCTCTGACCGGCTAGCCTCCTGCTCAGCGACACAGGGGATATACAGGAACGCCCTGCCCTCCTGCCGGTGCCGCACATACCCCTTCTGCTCCAGGATCCGGATCGTCGTCAGCACTGAGTTGTACGCCAACGCCTCGGCTTCCGGCATTGCCGCCACCAGCTCCCCCACGGCCGATTCGCCGCGCGCCCACAGGAGCTTCATGAGTCGTAACTCAGCTTCCGTCAATGTGATGGACTTCTTAGGCGGCATAGAAATATAGCGCCCGCCTCTCCGAAACGACCGCGAGGAGATCCGAGCTACTCCTTCAGACGACCAACTAATCCTTTAGTTAGCACGGTCCGAAGAAAAACGATCGTTTCCGACCGTCTTCTACCTCACCAGCTCCCGATAGTCCTCGCGCACCGGCGTAAACACGTCCAGCACCTCCGATGCCTCCAGCGCCGAAGCCTGGTGCTCGACGCCTCCGTCGACGACAAAGCTGTCGCCCGCTCGTACATCGAACACCCGCCCATCCGCATCCACCCGGATAGCGCCACTCACCACATACACCAACTGATGGTGCGGATGGCTATGCCGTGCCCCCACCCAACCTTGCTCAAAGTAGTGCCGCACCAGCATCAACTGATCGCTTTGCGCCAGCACCTGCCGCTTCATTCCCGGCTCCGGCTCAAAGGTCTGCGCATCGCCCGTCTTCACAAAACTCATCTCTTTCGCATCCATACTTGCCTCGCAGAAAACTCTTCTGAAATGGATCCAACCCGCACATTTACTCTTACACAAGAGAGGGCGTGCTCGCGATGGTCCGTCTGGAGGAAATCACTATCATCGAAGCACCAATCGAACGATGCTTCGACCTTTCCCGCAGCGTCGAGGTCCGATCTGGTCGCGAACGTCCACTCCGGCGAGCAAGCTCTTGCCATAGATGGCATTACCTCCGGCCTCCCCGAACTCTCACAGCACGTCACCTGGCGCGCGAAACACTTCGGCGTCTGGCAAAATCTCACAAGCAGATTCACCGCCATGCAGCCTCCAACCTATTTTCAGGCCACCATGGTCAGGGGCATCTTCCGCTCGATGCAGGCCGACCACTACTTTCGCACTCTGCCCTCCGGCGCCACCGAGATGAAAGACCTCTTCCGCGTCGCCGCTCCTCTTCCCGTCCTTGGCCCACTGGCCGAGACCCTCTTCCTCCGCCGTTACATGCTCGCCCTCCTTCGCGAACGTAACGCCGTCATCAAACAGATCGCCGAATCGAACGACTGGCAGCGATACCTCCCGTCTTACGAGACCGAACGCCAGCGAAGCGAAAGACCTACCGCATGAAGATCGTCATCCCCGGCGGGGCCGGACAGGTCGGTCAGGTCCTCGCCAGACACTTTCACGCCAACGGCCACGCTGTTACCGTCCTCAGCCGCAACCTCCATCCAGCTCCGTGGCGCGTCGTTCTCTGGGATGGCCTTACCCGCGGCCCCTGGGGCACAGAACTCGAGCACAGCGACGTCTGCATCAACCTCGCAGGCCGCAGCGTCAACTGCCGCTACAACTCCGCGAACCGCCGCGCCATCTTCGACTCCCGGGTGCTTTCCACACAAGTCCTCAACCAGGTCATCGCCTCCCTCAACCATCCTCCCGCCGTCTGGCTCAACGCAAGCACGGCCACCATCTATCGCCACTCTCTCGACCGCCCCATGGACGAAGCCACCGGCGAACTCGGCGGCAACGAGCCCGGCGCGCCCGACACCTGGAACTTCTCCATCAGTGTCGCCAAAGCATGGGAGGAGGCCTTCTTCTCCACGCCAACTCTGCGCACCCGAAAGGTCGCCCTCCGCAGCGCTATGACCTTCAGTCCCGACCCCGGCGGAGTCTTCGACGTCTTCCTCAGCCTCGTCCGTCACGGCCTCGGGGGCACCAATCTCCCCGGCAATCAATTCGTCTCCTGGATCCACGAAGTGGACTTCATCCGCTCCATCGAACTCCTCATCGCCATGCAGGATTTTGCAGGCGTCGTAAATCTTGCCGCCCCTCATCCCCTTCCTAATCGCGACTTCCTCCGCGCTATACGCGATGCCTGGGGCACTCGCATCGGCGTTCCCACCACATCGTGGATGATCGAGATCGGCACCTTCCTTTTGCGCACCGAATCGGAACTGGTACTCAAGAGCCGTCAGGTCGTCCCGGGCCGCCTCCTCGCCGCCGGCTTTCAGTTCACCTTCCCGCACTGGCCTCTGGCCGCCCAGGACCTCGTCTCTCGCTGGCGGGCGAGAGATTTTGCTGGGTAACTTGTAGCCGCCGTAGTATCGTCATTTACCATGGCTGCTGATGACGCGAACGATCTGCGCCGAGCCCTCGAAAATAACGAGATCGTGCCGTATTTCCAGCCTCTCGTAGAGCTCCGCACTGGCCTGCTCCGCGGCTTCGAGGCACTCGCCCGCTGGCAGCATCCGCAGCGCGGTCTTATCCTGCCGAATGAGTTCATCCCCCTTGCCGAACAGTCCGGACTCCACGGTCTGCTCACTGGCAAGCTCCTGAGTGCAGTCTTCGCCGCAGCCAAAGACGTCCCCGGCCACCTCACCCTCTCGGTCAACATCTCCCTCACTCAGCTCACCGACCTCACGCTCCCCAAGCACATCTGCTCCGCCGCCCAACAGGCAAACTTTCCCTTGCAGCGTCTCGTCCTCGAGATCACCGAGAGCGCCCTCGTCGGCAACACCGAACACGCCGCCCGCATCGCGAACGAGTTGAAGGAGAGCGGTTCACGCCTGGCCCTGGACGACTTCGGGACCGGCTACTCCAGCCTGCGCCACCTGCAGCAGCTCCCCTTCGACGAACTCAAGATCGACGCCAGCTTCGTTCGCTCCATGACGCACACGCGGGAGAGCAGAAAGATCGCCGCCGCCATCGTCGGCCTCGGCAACAGCCTTGGCCTGGTCACGGTCGCTGAAGGCGTCGAAAGCCAGACCATCGCCGACATGCTCCTCTGGCTGGGTTGCGACATCGGCCAGGGCTGGCTCTACGGACGCCCCGTCCCACCCGAGCAGCTTCCTGAAGCTCTCGCGGAACGACTCAATCCTCCCCCACCCACCGCGTCCGAGTTGCGCTCTCGGCTCGCCGACGCCAGCCTGCCCCTTCGATTGGAGGCCCTCCCCACCCAGCGCCTGGCCCAGCTCAACGCGATCTACGATGGCGCCCCCGTCGGCCTCTGTTTTCTCGATCGCAATCTGCGTTTCGTCAGCCTCAATAAACGCCTCGCGGAGATACACAACCTCCCTGTCGCCGCGCACCTCGGCCGGCCAATCGCCGAAATCATCCCCGACAAATTTCCTCAATGCGAGCCGTATCTCCTGCGTGCGCTCAACGGCGAGCCGTACAGCGGCCTTGAAGTCCTCGTTCCCGACCCGCACCGACCGCCGAGCGGCCCGTACCTTGCTCATCTCCTATCAACCCGCGCGCGACGAGGTGGACGAGGTGATCGGCGTCTCGATGTCGGTCGTCGACATCACCCGCCGCAAGCAGGCCGAAGAGGCCCTCGCCGAAAGCGAAGACCATTACCGCCACGCCGTCGAACTCAACCCCCAGGTTCCCTGGACCGCCGAACCCGACGGTATGGTGCTCGACACCAGCCAACGCTGGGAGACCCTGACCGGCCTGACAAAGGAGGAGTCGTTGGGAACGGGTTGGGTCCGCGCTCTCCATCCCGACGATCTTCCGCCCACACTCAGGGCCTGGCGGGAAGCTCTGCGTACCGGCAAACCACTCGATTTTCAGTACCGTGTACTTTGCGCCGACGGAGTCTGGCGCTGGATGAGGGCCCGCGCTGCCCCGAGACGAGACGAGGACGGCAAGATCATCCGCTGGTACGGCACCCTCGAAGATATCGACGACCACAAGAAAGCCGAGGAGGCCCTTCGCCGCAGTGAGGCCCGCCTTCAGGCCATCTTCGACGCCGTCCCCATCGGCATTGTCATCGCCGACGCCCCCGACGGCCGCGTCGTTATGAGCAACCCACGCGCAGAAGAGATTCTGCGCCGTGCCGATGCCGCGCCTCGAACCATCGACGAATACAAACAGTCAGGGGCCCGCCGTGCCGACGGCACTCTCTTGAAAGCCGAAGAGTATCCACTCGCCCGCGCTATCCTGCACGGCGAAACCACGCCACCGGAGGAAGTTCTCTACCAGTACAGCGACGGCTCCAGCGCATGGATCAGCCTCAGCGCTGCCCCGGTCATCGATGACGACGGCAAGGTCTCCGGGGGCGTCGTCACCATCCATGACATCGACAAAGACAGACGCGAGATGGCAGCGCCTCGCCGAAATCGCCGCCAATCTCAAAAACAAGCTCGCGACGCACAGCTAGCCTCTACTTCACCACAGTCTTCTTCAAACCCCGGTACTTCAGCATCGGCTCGATATTCGGCGCGCTTCCCAGCCACGCCTCATACATCGTCGCCAGGTCTTCCGTGTTCCCTCGCGACAGCACCATCTCGCGGAAGCGGTCCCCATTCGCCCGCGTCAGGCCGCCATGCTCCTGGAACCACTGAAACGCATCGTCATCCAGCATCTCGCTCCACAGATACGCGTAGTATCCCGCCGCATACCCACCGCCCCATATATGCGAGAAGTAGCTCGAGCGGTAGCGCGGCGGCACATAGCTTAGCGTTAGGCCTTTCTTCTCCAGAGCGGCCTTCTCAAACTCGTCCGGCTTCTGCAACGGCGCGCTGACAGTCAGAGTGTGCCACTGCATGTCCAGCTCCGCCGCCGCCAGCAGCTCCGTCAACTCATACCCCTGGTTAAAGTCGGCCGCCTTCTTGATCTTCGCCGCCAACTCCGCCGGCATCGGCGCACCCGTCTTGTGGTCCTTCGCATAGTGGTGGAAGATCGCCGGATAAGTCGCCCAGTGTTCATTGAACTGCGATGGGAACTCCACAAAATCTCTCGCCACCGAGGTGCCCCGACAGGCTCGGATATTCACTCGCCGCGAACATTCCATGCAGCGCATGTCCAAACTCGTGAAACATCGTAATCACGTCACTAAAGCTGATCAGCGCCGGTTCACCCTCCGCAGGCTTCGGCAGATTCGCGACGTTATAAACCACCGGCAGCGTCCCCAGCAGCTTCGACTGCCGCACATAGCTACCCATCCACGCCCCGCCGTTCTTGTTATCGCGCTTGTAGTAGTCGCAGTACCACAGCGCTAGTGGCTTACCATCGGCATCGATCACCTCGAACACCCGAACGTCCGGGTGCCACACCGGAATGTCTTTGCGTTCCTTAAACGCTCAGCCCATACAACTGGTTCGCCGCATAGAACACACCGTTCTGCAGAACATTGTTCATCTCGAAGTAAGGCCGTACCTGCGCCTCGTCCAGGTCATACTTCGCCTTTCGTACCTGCTCGGAATAAAACTCCCAGTCCCACGGCTGAAGCTCGAACCCACCCTTTTGGGAGTCGATCACCGCCTGAATGTCCTTCGCCTCTCCAGCCGCATTTGCCGTCGCCGCCGGCACCAGCGCATCCATGAACTTCAGCGCGTTCTCCGGGGTCTTCGCCATCTGGTCTTCCAGCTTCCAGGCGGCATAGCTGTCGAACCCCAGCAACTTCGCCTTCTCCGCGCGCAGCTGCGCCAGCCGCGCGATCGTCTCCCGCGTATCGTTCGCGTCCCCCCGTTCTGCCCGCGTCCACGAATCCTCAAACAGGGCCTGCCGCGTGGCCCACACGCTCAGCGACGAAAGATATGGTTGCTGCGTCGTATTCTGCAGAGGAAGCAACCATCCCTCCTTCTCCCGCTGTTTCGCCGCGCGCTCCGCCGCGTTGATCTGCGCGTCTGTCAGTCCTGCCAGCGCACTCTTGTCCGCCGTGAAGTAGGCAGCGTCTTTGGTCGCCGCCAGCACCTTGCTCCGAAACGCGTTCGACAGGGTCGACTCTTCCTCATTGAGTTTCTTCAGCCTCTCTTTGTCGGCGTCGGACAGTTTCGCCCCGCCATGCACGAACCGCTGGTAGTAGATCTCCACCAGCCGTAGCCCCTCGGGACTCAGCTTCAGTGACGTCCGCCTCTCATACACCGCGGCCACCCGGTGAAACAACTTCGCATCCAGATAGATCGCATCGTTATGCGCCGCAAGCTTCGGCGCCTCTTCGCGCTGCACCTTCTCCAGCGTCGGATTCGTATTTGCGCCAGTGACTCCATTGAACGCTGCGTATGCGCGTACAAAAAGCGTCCCGGTCTTCTCCATCGCGACAATCGTGTTTTCGAACGTCGGCGCGGCTGGATTGTCCGCGATCTCCCGCATCTCTTTCAACTCCTCTGCCATCCCGGCCTCAATCGCCGGCTGATAGTCGCTGTCCCTGATCTTGTCGAACGGCGGAGCGTGAAATGGCAACGTGCTCGGAGCATAAAAAGGGTTCGCCGGGCCAAATCCCGTGTCCGCAGTCTGGGCTGAAACAACACTCGTACTCATCATGATCGCGCCCGCAGCAAAGACCATCTGCACCCCTGCAAGCACGGCGTTCGTCCTGCAGCGTTGCGTCAAATTCTTCACAGCTCTTCCTCCTCTAAAAAGATGATTGTAGAGGATGCACAGGAGACGCCCGTCTGCACCCTCTCCGCACCGATATGGCCCCGGCAGAAAAAATCCAAGCGATGGTCGCAGGACGAAGTACAATCGCCACCATCCATGCAGAACGAGTCCAAGCCCCTCCGTACTCCGCTGCCCACCGCCTTGCCCGCGCTCAAGGGCCTCGATTTTCATGCGCGTTACTACTCGTCCCGCACTGGCGGCGACTTCTACGACGCCGTAGCCGCGGGCCCGCACGTTGTCTTTTTCGTCTCCGATATCGCCGGCTCACGCGACGAAGCCCACACCATCGCCGCCGCTGTGCAGGACACCTTTCGCCGCCGCGCCCCACAACTCTTCAGCAACGAAGTCATCAACATGATGGACACTCTCGCTACCTTGGCGCACGAGATCAATCAGACGCTCTACGAAGCCTCGGGCGGTTCGCGCCTCGCCCCCACCTTCCTCGGCTGCTTCAATCTCCCTCTCGGCCTCCTCGCTTACATCAACTCCGGCGGCCAACCCGCCATCTTTCGCGACACCGACGGCACTCGGGTCCTGGGCCACGTCACCATGCCTCTCGGCCTCTTCACTCACCTCACCTTCGAGCCCGCCATCCAGGCCTTCGAACCCGGCGCCCGCATGCTTCTCGTCACCAAAGGAATCCTCCAGGCTCCCCGTGGCCGCGAACAATTCGGAATCGAGCGAGCGACCGCGGTCCTCGAGAATTTCCCGAAAGGCTCGGCCTTCGACCTCTGCGGAATCACACTTGAGGACGCACACGAATTCAGAAAACCACCCTGGTACAGCCCGGAACGACTGCCCTTCAGGAAGCCCGAACGCGTCGACGACCTCACTGCGGTCGCGCTGGTACGCCCTCTGTAATCCCCCGCCACCGCGAGCTCCCATGCCCACCCTGCAAGAGCAATTCGGTCAGATCGACATCTACCTCTTCGACCAGCTCCTCCGTGGCAACATCACACCCGGCATGCGCGTCCTCGACGCCGGCTGCGGCTCTGGGCGCAACCTCGTTTATCTCCTCCGCGAAGGCTACGAAGTCTTCGCCGTGGACAAGGACCCCGCGGTCATCGAGCACGTCCACACCGTCTTCCCGACGCTCTCGGCGAGCCGCCTCCAGGTCGCGCCGCTAGAGGCCATTTCCTATCCTGACGCCACCTTCAACGTCATCATCTGCAACAGCGTCCTGCACTTCAGCCGCGACGACGCCCACTTTGACGCCATGTTGCAAAATCTCTGGCGTGTCCTCAAGCCCGGCGGCCTGTTCTTCAGCCGCCTCGCCTCCACCATCGGCATGCCCCACCAGCACCTCACCGGCCGCCGCTACCTCGCCCCCGAAGGCACCGAGCGCTTCTGCGTCGACGAGGCCTTCCTCATGCAGCGCACGGCGATGCTCAACGCTGAATTGGTCGACCCAATCAAAACCACAGTAGTCCAAAACCAGCGCTGCATGACCACCTGGGTCATCCGCAAACTCCCACGCTAGTCGCTGCCTTTACAATCCCTCCATGGACAAGCCCGCCGAGCAGGACCCCCGAGTATACTTCGCGGCAGAACGGACCTTCCTCGCCTGGATCCGCACTGGCCTCGGCCTTATGGGCATTGGCTTCGCCGTCAGCCGCTTCGGCCTTTTCCTCCGCCAGGTCAGCGCACTCGAGTCCCATGTCCCCGCCCGCACCACCGGCCTCTCCCTTTGGTCCGGAGTGGCCCTGGTCGCCCTCGGGGTCATCGTCACCCTAAGCTCCGTCCTCCGTCACATCCAGCTGGTCCGCCAACTCAGCTCCGGCACCTGGCAACCCGGCAGGGTCTCGCGTGACGCCGTCATCCTCGGCCTCATTCTCGCCGCAATCGGCATCGGCATGGCGATCTATCTCATGCTGGTCCGCTGAAAAAAATGCCCGTCGCAAAACTCACCATCGAGCTTGAAATCCCTCACGCCCAGTCCCTCAAAGACCGCCGTCAGGCTCATCCGCTCTATGAAAGACAAGCTCCGCCACGGCTTCAACCTCTCCGTCGCCGAGCTGGACGACGGCATCGTCTGGAATCGCGCCACCCTGGGCATCGCCGCCATCTCCTCCTCCACCAGCTATCTCACTGGCCAACTCCAGCAAATTGACCAGGCCGTCCACCGCATTGCAGCGACCTTAAGCGCCGAAGTCCTTGATTCTTACGCCGAAATTCTCCCCGAATAGGCCAAAAAATCATCAAAAACCAACCCAGCCGGCATATTTTTCATCTAAAATCTGCGGTTCGCGTTAGGCGGAACGCTGCAACTTTGATATCCTCAACCGTTCGCCCTAGTTGAAACTTTATGCCCGAACACAGAGCCAGAACCTACCACCGCAACCGAGTCGCCAATACCTTCTCGGAAGAGATCGGTGCCATGCTCGAAGGAGAGCTCTCCGACCCGCGCATCGCGCCAAGCTATGTGACCGACGTCGTCCTCGCACCCGGTGGCAAGTCCGCCCGCATCTTCGTTGCAGTCCACGGCAACGAAGAGGAAGAGGCCTCCACCCTCGAAGGCCTCACCACCGCGCGCTCCTACATCCGCTCCCAGCTTCGCGACCGCATGGGTGTACGCCACGTCCCCGAGCTCACCTTTGCCATCGACCGTTCTGAAAAGATGACCGGCCGCATGGAAGAGCTCCTCGACCGCACCCGCAAACGCGAACAGAAGCGCGCCGCCGCCGAACTCGCTCAGCAGCCAGTGACAGCCAAATCATGACTCCAAAGACTGAGCTCTACGAACCTCAGCCAACGCTCGAGCCAAACCAGGCCTACGCTCATGAGCGTCAGATCGCAGCTCTTCTCGCGACCTTCCGTGCTCACCCCCGCTTTCTCCTCACCTCCCACGCCCGCCCTGACGGCGACGCCATCGGCTCCGTCCTTGCCCTCGCCGAGGTCCTCGATCAGCTCGGCTGTCACGTCGATATCGTCCTCGCAGACCCTGTTCCCACCACCTACAGTACCCTCCCCAACCTGGATCGCATCCATCACACCGCCTCCGCGAACGACGTCGACCCCGACCGAAACACTCCAGCCATCTTGCTCGAATGCGACAGCATCGACCGCACCGGACTTCTCGGTCTCGAAGGCCGCACACTCATCAATATCGACCACCACGCCAGCGGTCGCCCTTTCGCCTCCATCAACTGGATCGATGAGCACGCCTGCGCCGTCGCCGCCATGATCTACCGCATCGCCATCTCCGCCAATGTCGAAATCACGCCCTCAATGGCGACCTCTCTCTACGCCGCGATCCTCTCTGACACCGGCGCCTTCACGTATTCCAGCACCACCGCAGACACATTCGCTCTCGTCCACGACCTTGCCGCCCACGGGGCCGACCCCAGCCAGATCGCCCGCGACATCTACTTCTCCAACCCTGCCAGCAAGATCCGTCTGCTGGGTATTGCTCTCTCCAATCTCCAATGTGATGGCAACCTCGCCTGGACCTGGGTCACCAGCGAAGATATGGATCGTATCGGCGCTGTGGCCGAAGACTGCGAAGGCGTCGTCAACTATCTCATCAGCATCGCCGGCGTTGAATCGGCTGTCTTTCTCCGCGAGGTTGCAAGCCAGTTCCGGCTCAGCATTCGCAGCAAAGGAAAGCTCGATGTTGCCCGGATCGCCGAGTACTTCGGCGGCGGTGGACATCGCAGCGCCAGCGGTTGCACCCTTGACGGCCCGCTGGACGTGGCCATCGAACGGATCCTAACCCAGCTACGGACAGGACTCTGTTAGCCTTGTCTCGCTCCACAAAGATAAATGAACGATAGTCAACAGCCCACCGCGTCCAGCGCAAGGAACCTCCACGCAGCCACGCTGTGGCTTCGCCAGAGACTTCCGGCTCCGGTCACAGTCCGGGAGTTTATCGTCCTGTTCGCCGTTACCATCTTCCTGCTGCTCTATGGACTGGTTCCAGTCTTTGGCGGCGACCAGCTGGGGCTGGTGGGGGCGGACGAGCCGAGATACGCCCAAATCGCCCGCGAGATGCTCACCGCACACTCCGATGTATGCCACCAGGTCAACGCCAAAATGGTTCCCCGCAGCCTTCGCGTCGAAGACCTCCGCAACTCCTTCCGCTGCATCTCGGCCGGCACAGTCACCCCAATCCTCTATGGCAAACCCTGGCTCGAAAAGCCCGCCCTTTACTATTGGCGCGCTATGAGCTTCTTCAAGGAGTTCGGCGTCTCCGACTGGACCGCACGTCTTCCCTCCTCCTCCGCCACTCTGGCCCTTGTCGTCCTCATCTTCCTCCACATGCGGCGGTTCCGCCCCGGAGGCCATCTTGACGCCGCTCTTATCACTGTGTCCTGTGTTGCCATCGTCAGCTTCGCCCGCGGGGCCTCCACCGACATGCAGCTCGCCGCCCCCTTCTGCATCGGAATGCTCGGCTGGTACGCATGGTACGAAACCGGCAAGAAATTCTGGCTCTTCGACCTCTATTTCTTCGGCGCCGCCGCCACCCTCGCCAAGGGCCCCGTGGCCCCGTTCCTCGCCCTCTCCATCATTCTGCTCTTCGCCGGTCTCCGCCGCGAGTGGTCCCTCCTTCGCCGCACCATCTGGTGGCCCGGCGTCACCTTATACCTCATCATGGTGCTGCCCTGGTACATCGCCGTCCAGAAGCGCAACCCAACCTTCTACAGCGTCTTCTTCCTCGAGCACAATCTGGAACGCTTCGCCACCAATCGCTTCCAGCACCATCAACCCTTCTTCTTCTACCTCGTCGTCCTCCTCATCGGCCTCATGCCCTGGACCGTAATCACCATCCGCGCCCTCGTCGACGCCATTGAGGTCTCCATCGCCGAGTGGAAGGTCCGCCACAACCCGAGCCGCTATCTCGGCCACACCCGCGCCGGCGACGCCTTTCCCGAGTTCCTCGTCCTTTGGGCCCTCTTCCCCATCGTCTTCTTCTCCTTCTCCGGATCGAAGCTCCCCGGCTACATCCTTCCGTCCAT
The DNA here is from genome assembly GCA_963774835.1 of uncultured Acidobacteriaceae bacterium. Classification (GTDB taxonomy): domain Bacteria; phylum Acidobacteriota; class Terriglobia; order Terriglobales; family Acidobacteriaceae; genus Edaphobacter. The sequence continues at coordinate 686,382 of CAVZGS010000003.1, read as the reverse complement.
CCCTCCCCTCACCATCCTCGCGGCTGACTATCTCAACCGAATCCGTCGTGAGGGGCTGCCAAAATGGCTGCTCTGGTCCCACGCCGGGCTCTGCGCAACCATGGTCTTCGTTCTCGTTCTGGCCCCCCAGCACATGAAGTACGAGACCCTCGTCCCCTCCGTCCAATGGTTGATTGCCGCCGCAGTCGCTGCCCTCGCGTTTGGGGCGGTTGTCTTCCTGATCGTCCGCCGCTGGGGAATCTCCCAGGTATGCAATGCGACCCTGGTTCCTGTCCTGGCGTCCCTGGTCTTCCTTCTCGGCTTCTACGGCAAAGAGCTGGACATCAACTACTCCTCCCGTCCGCTTGCCCGCGAGATCCAGCGTGAAGCGCCCCACGTAAAGCTCGTCGCCACCAATTCAATCAAGCGCGACATGGACTACGGCCTGGCCTTCTACCTCAACGAACCGATGGTCCACTACGACACAAACGGCGTCCCAGATGCTGAACATATCCTCGTCGTTCGCGCAAACGACACCGCCGATCTCGACCGCTGGCTCACCGGCCGCCTCTACGAGCCACTCTTTCTCTATGAATCCCAGGGCCTCGAAGTCTACCGGGTATACGCGAAGCCGTAAGCGACCCGATACTCGCCAGTATCATCACTTACCCATACCTGCTCAAATTCCTATAAGCTCAAACGAATACTTCCAGCGGGTATGACAGTCGCGACCCAACTCGAGATACTCGGACCTCCGCCATTTTTCGGCCCGTCAGTTGCGCCCTCTGCTCGAAACCGAGTCACGCCTCTGGGAGCAGAGATTGCGTTGGAACTACCAGAGCTCCACCGAGCTCCTCCTCCAATACCTCGATTCCCGCATCCTGCCCGGCTTCGTCGCCCTCGACCGAGGACGTATCTGCGGCTTCACCTTCTGCGTCTATGAAGGCCAGAAGGCCGTCGTCGGCGACGCCTTTGCCATCGCGAGCGAACCGGCGCAGGTCATTCAAATCACGCAACTCCTTCTGCATCACCTGCGTCCAGCTCCTGCAGCATTCCCCCACGATCCAGCGGGTCGAGTCGCAGCTTCTCCTATACGACGCAGGTTCGATCGACGGACCCTTCCTCGCCTCCGGCTTCACCATGTACCCCCGCCTCTTTATGGAGTACGACCTCCCACCGCACGTCCCAGACCCGGCGCCGGATCTCCCGACCCACATCGAACTCCTGAGCTGGTCCGGCGACCATTACCAGGCCGCTGCCGAGCTGATCCACGAGTCCTACCTCGGACACATCGACGCCCGTATCAACGACCAGTACTGTTCCCTGCACGGGTCCCTCCGCTTCCTTCATAACATCGTCCGCTTCCCCGGCTGCGGCGTCTTCGATCCCGACGCCTCCTGGGTGCTGCGCGATAAAAGCAACGGAGTGCTTATCGGAATGCTCCTCTGCTCGCGCGTGGCCAGCGACGTCGCCCATATCACGCAACTCTGCGTCGCCACGCCCTATCGCGGACAACGCCTGGGCCTGGCGCTCCTCAAGCATTGCATCCACCACCTCACCCGCTCCGGCTTCGCCGCCATCACCCTCACCGTGACAGAAGCCAACTACCAGGCCGTCAAGCTCTACCGGGACTCAGGCTTCTTCGTCCGCCATCGCTTCGACGCCATGGTTCTCGACAAGTCCTGATCGGGCGCGCTCTGAAAACTTGACAAAACCATCTCCGAAAAGAACGGCCCTCGCGCAGCACTTCACCCGAAAAGTCCAGACTTTAAACCACATGAATCGAAGACTTTACGAGATTTTGGTAGAGGAGGGGGACATCCGCGTCACACCCTGCCTATAATTTGGGCATGTGCCGAAACATCAAAAACCTCTTCAACTTCGATCCACCCGTGACCGACCAGGAGGTCCGCAACGCCTCTCTGCAGTTCGTCCGGAAGATCAGTGGCTTTAACAAGCCCTCAAAAGCGAACGAGGCCTCCTTCAACGCGGCGATTGATGAGATCGCCGCTGTCTCAGCTCGTCTTCTCCACTCGCTCGAAACCACCGCCCCGCCAAAGGACCGCGAAGAAGAGGCAGCCAAGGCAAAGGCCCGCTCAGCCGAACGCTTCGGCACCGCCTAACCTCACTGCGGCTGTTAGTTGTCATTCCGCACCCTGAGCGAAGCCAAAGGGGGGAGGAATCTGCTTCTCGTCCCCCGACCGCCGCTACTCCACGTGATAATTCGGGGCCTCACGCGTGATGATCACATCATGCACATGGCTCTCCCGCAGCCCGGCATTCGAAATCCGGATAAACCGAGCATTCGCCTGCAGCTCCGCAATCGTCGCGCACCCCAGATACCCCATCCCCGAACGCAACCCGCCGACCAGCTGATAGACCATTCCCTCCAGGGGCCCACGGTGTGGCACCCGGCCCTCGATCCCCTCCGGCACAAACTTTGCGAGCCGGTTCGAGTTCCCGTTCTCCCGCGCCGTCAGTGACGGCCTCTCGGTACTCGCGGCGTCCTCCATGTCGTCCTTGCCCTGGAAGTACCGCTCCCCCGACCCCTGCGCCATCGCCGACAGGGAGCCCATCCCCCGATATGCCTTGAACGACCGCCCTTGATACAAAATCGTCTCTCCCGGACTCTCATCCACACCCGCAAACAGTGACCCCATCATCACCACGCTCGCGCCAGCGGCAATCGCCTTCGTCACATCGCCCGAGTACTTGATCCCGCCATCCGCAATCACCGGGATCCTTCGCTCCTTGCCCGCACGATAGGCCTCAGAGATCGCCGTAATCTGCGGCATTCCCGCACCCGTCACCATGCGCGTCGTGCAGATCGATCCGGGCCCGATCCCCACCTTGATCGCGTCCGCTCCTGCATCGATCAGGGCAATCGCGCCCTCATACGTCGCAATGTTTCCGGCCAGAATATCGATATGCGGAAACCGCCTCTTCGCCTCAGCGACCGCCTCCAGCACACGCGAAGAATGCCCATGTGCCGAATCGATCGCCAGCGCATCCACCCGAGCGTTGACCAGCGCCTCCGCACGCTCCAGATAGTCCCCCGTAGCTCCAATCGCCCCCGCCACGCGCAGCCGCCCCTGCGAGTCCTTCGAGGCATTCGGATACTTCAACTTCTTCTGAATGTCCTTGACCGTAATCAGGCCCTTCAACTCATACTCGTCATTTACCACCAGCAGCTTCTCAACGCGATGCTGGTGCAGGATCTTCTCCGCCTGCTCCAGCGTCGTGCCCACCGGCACTGTAATCAGGTTCGTCTTCGTCATCACCGAATCGATCGTCAAATCTGTCCGCGAAACAAACCGCAGGTCGCGATTGGTCAAAATTCCCACCAGCTTCTTGTTCTTCGTCACCGGCACACCGGAGATCTTGTACCGCCGCATCACCTCCAGCGCATCGGCGATCGTCTGCTCCGGCGTAATCGTCACAGGGTCCACGATCATCCCGCTCTCCGACCGCTTCACCTTATCGATCTCACCGGCCTGCTGCTCGATCGTTAGATTGCGGTGCACCACGCCCAGCCCGCCCTGCTGCGCCATCGCAATCGCCAGCCGCGCCTCCGTCACCGTATCCATCGCCGCTGACATCAGCGGCGTACTCAGCGTGATATTGCGCGTCAGTTGGGTCTGTGTGCTCACCTGGGTCGGAACGACCTCGCTGTAGGCGGGAACGAGAAGAACGTCATCAAAAGTAAGGGCTTCGGGTATGGGGGAGCTAATCATAATTTGTATAGGTTCCAGTTGTGATGGTTAAAAGCGATGGGCTATGCAGCAGCAAGCCTGAATTTCGCGGGATTTGATTGATTGTAGAGTCGCGACCGACCCATCGCAACTTGGATGGTCCAATTTCCGCAAAGTTTCACACGCAGACTGACTCTTTCCCCTACCCGACACTGTTCGCAGTTCAATGAAAAGCCCTAATGACGCTTCGTGGGCTGATACTTGACCACGTACAAGGACGCAGGACGAAGCCCAAGCCACCTGAAGTAGCTTACTGGAGCTAAAGAAGATTGACCTCGCACAAGCGTCAGGGTAGAAAGACAGGCCGTATCGTGGGAAAAAATGAGGAAGTCTGATGTCGAGTCCATCGATTCTCTCCCTTCTCTCCATTCCAACGCAGCTGAACCCTCGATAGGGGTCTATCGGAACATAACTATTTGGCGGATTGAGGATTTTTTCGTCGTTGAGATAGCCGCTGCCCTGAGCAACTCTATCCAGGCGTTGTATTCGAACCCTCCGTCGAACATGTTCGGTTGCACCCCAGCGGCAATTATCTCGTTGGCCACGTTGGCGCGTGCGCGGTAGAACGCGAACATGTCGTGGGTCGCACCGATGCTATAGATCGCTATCAGGCCCACGAGTACCTTCGTCGCGGCGGGAAGCGACGGTTGGATAAAATCTTGAAACGCGCGAACCAGAACAAGCCCGGAAATAAACATGAAGGCCAGCAGGTACCGATCAAGCAACTGAACTGACGAACGTGGAATCAGCAACGCAAAGTAAGCCGCCGCGAATGGCCCCACAAGCACCACAACCTGATGCCAAGAAACTGAGCACGCCGCCCGACTCGACAGCGCGGGCTGCAGCTTATCAATCTCATCACTGACAATTCTCTTGCGTATTGCCCATAAGAATGCGATCGCGCAAAACGTAGCGAGGGTCGAAACCGCCGTAAAAAAAATTCTGGTCCCGTAACCAAGCACTATGGGTCCCGGTGTCCTAAGCGCAGCAATTCCGTAACGGGCCACCGGACTGACCCAGTCGCCCAGCAGTGGTTCCATAACTGAGTCCGGCCCAGTCTTGATTATGAATATCCCTGTAACCAGCGCATAGCCCACGCCGCAAACCGCTAAAACCCTCCAATACTGACGGGTGTTCTTTCGAAGCACGATCAGATACGCCACAACGATCGGCAAGATGAGGAATGGGACCTCTAACACCACTCCGATAAGCTCTCTCACCATATAGCGTAAATGAGGCAGGCTCTCCACCTTGATATACAGGTGCTCCGGAATGGCATAGGGCTGTTGGGCGAACCAATGCAGGCTAAGGGCAATGAAGGCCCAGCCGACCAGCGTGGCAAGGCTACCGACCATCACTATCCGGCGGTTGCGACGCAAAAGCCAAAGAGTGCAAGGCACCATCACCAAGACCCCTAACCATGCAATCTGGCGGGAGGAGCCGAAGACGGCGTTCGCTAGCGCCGCAAAACAAATCCACCACGCTGCCTTCACAGAACTGCTCGCCTGCAATGCACGTAAGCAGCCATAAAGGCAGATCACCACGGCAAACAAGCCTGGCACATCTGTCATGAAAGTGACAGAAAGTGCCATGTAGAGAGGTGTTAGCACGATCGCCAAAGTACCGATCGTCGCGTTCTGCTCGTTGATGCCAGCTCGAACAAAGGTGCGCTGTATCAGAAACGTGGTCAGCACTGCAACGAGAAAGGTCGACATGCGAGCGGCCGTAAACGAAAAGCCGAATAGTTTCAGGAATACCGCCGCAGGATACAACTGCCAGCCAACCATGCATGCGGCCCAGCCGTTATAGCGGATGTGACCGGTCTGCGCTAACAACTGTGCTGTGCGAACAAAAGACCAGTCATCGCATACACCGATCTCCGCGAACGGCCGGCTTATCGCCTCGCAAATCACAAAAATAATCGCGCAGAAGACCGCAGGCATCCTGGACCTGCTCATGAAACTGTTCACCCGCATCTCCAAAGAAGGCACGCCCCTCAGTCTATACAGTTTAGGTTACAGGCACCGAAGTGACGAACATCTCGGAAGACAGTGTTTTCGCTGGCTCGCTCAAACTGGCATAATCAGCGAACCGCCCGCCGCCCATTGATCATCGGTCACGGGGAGCCGATACCTTCGCCAGTTTGCCAGTGTACGAATCGTTCACCTCGGAGCCGCCCAACACCATAGAGAGCAATGCCTGTCCAACCCTCCCGCTCGGTTGATAGGAACATCTGATTCTGGGCGTTTCTCGTCATGAACAGAGAGTAAAATGGCTCGTACGATGATGCCAATCTGCAGACGGTGTAGAGATAACGCTGCGGTACGACGTTCGCATCGCACAGCGATAGAAAAAGCGTTGGGAATTGTTTTCTTATTTCCGTTTCGATGCAACGGGTGCAATCGTCGCTTCTATCGTTTTATATTCAGAAACACAAGTCTAGACGTCAGAAGCCCACCCCCCAGCAGCCCAAAGTGATGCTTTATGTTGGGGTAGGAGAGAACTTGAGGGTTCAAACCCACACTCTACACGGTTTAGGCTACGGGGCACCTCTAGGGAGACAGTGACCTCGTAACTTGCTCAAACTGACCTGTCGCCGAACCAGCCACCCCATTGAATTCCCCCAAGAATCGTTGTATCATCAAGTTCGCAGACGATTTTGTTCCGTCGTAAGAGTAGGCCGTGATCGCACCGGCGATTTGGCGGAAGAGATGAGTGGGCTACAGCCCACTTTTTATTTGCTCTAAAGAGAGTTCTGCTTTTCACCGCGAAATGGACCGGAAGTACAGCTTATGGCAGTACAGTTAGACGAAATTCGAGCAACCGCACAGCGCGTCGCCGCCTCACACAATCTCGAACTCGTCGATCTTGAATTTCAGGGCGGCGTCAAATTTCGCACGTTGCGGGTTTTTATCGAGAAGAACGCAGCAGAACGGGCCAAACTGGCTGAGCAAGCCGCAGCCGGAACATCAGAACTACCGAAGGGCGTCCCACTCGAGATGCTCTCTGGTGTCACGCACGAGGATTGCGCGACCTTTGCGCAGGATTTTGGCACTGTACTCGACGTAGAAGACCTCATCCCAGGGGCGGAGTACACCCTCGAGGTCTCTTCGCCGGGCTTGGAGCGCAAGCTGTTCCGGCCCGAAGACTTCACCCGGTTTCAGGGCAGTCTGGTCAAACTCCAGACCTTTACTCCGGTCAACAAGAACAGGCAGTGGCAAGGCCGTCTGACAAAGTTCTCCGACGGGGTACTCACGATCGACCTCTCTGCCGTCAAGCAGAAGGGAAAGGCAAAGAAGGCCGTCACCGAAGCGACCGTCGACATCGCCCTGGCGAACGTCGAAAAGGCCAATCTGGTCGCAGAGATCTAGCAAAGATAGAACAACAGAGAATTCTGCAATCTAAGGCAACAGCATCAGAAATGATGGATAACAAGAAACAAACCCGAGAGTTCGGGGTGAAGGACGAGTGAGAAATGTCAAGTGTTCTGTATCAATCGATTGAGACGTTAAGCCGTGATAAGGGAATCGAACCGGCCGTTGTAGTGGGCGCAGTTGAGGACGCCATCGCCCTCGCCACGCGCAAATACTACAAGACCCAGGAGAACATGCGCGCCGAGATGGACAAGGACACCGGCGAGATCCGCGCCTATGTCTTCAAGACCGTCGTCGAGAGCCCAGAACAGGTCGAGGACGACATCAACCAGATGACCCTCGAGCAGGCACGCGAACTCGCCCCCGAGGTCGAGGTTGGCGGCGAACTCCGCTTCTACAAAGACACAACGCCGCTCGGCCGCATCGCCGCCCAGATGGCCAAGCAGGTCATCTTCCAGAAGGTCCGCGAGGCCGAGCGCGACACCGTCTTCAACGAGTACAACCACCGCGCCGGCGAGGTCCTCAACGCGACCGTCAAGCGTCTCGAGCCCATGGACGTCATCTTCGATCTCGGCAAAGCTGAAGCCCGCATGCCCAAACGCGAGCAGTCCCGCCTCGAGCAGTTCGCCGTCGGCGAGCGCGTCCGCGTCGTCCTTCTTCGCGTCGATCGCGCAGCCAAGGGCCCGCAGGTCATCGTCTCCCGCGCGGCGCCTGGTCTCGTCCAGAACCTCTTCCAATCCGAGGTCCGCCGAGATCTACGACGGCACCGTCACCATTCGCGCCATCGCCCGCGAGGCCGGTGAGCGCACCAAGATCGCCGTCATGTCCCGCGACAAGGACGTCGACCCTGTCGGCGCCTGTGTCGGCATGAAGGGCATGCGCGTCCAGTCCATCATTCGCGAACTGCGCGGCGAAAAGATCGACATCATCGAGTTCTCCGAAGAGATCACCACCTTCGCCGAAAAAGCGCTGCAACCCGCAAAGGTCAGCCGCGTCTCCATCACCGACCTTGCCGACAAGCAGATAGAGGTCATCGTCGACGACACCCAACTCTCGCTCGCCATCGGCAAGAAGGGCCAGAACGTCCGTCTCGCGGCCAAACTCCTCCAGTGGAAGATCGACATCAAGAGCGAAGAGGAGAAACGCCAGGAGGTCGAGCAGCAGATGCAGGCCATGTCCGGCGGCCCCACCACTCCGATCGAACAGGTCACCGAGCTTGGCGACGCCGTCCTCGAAAAACTCATCGCCGCCGGCATCACCACAGTCGAGGCCCTTGCCGACATGACCCCCGAGCAACTCGAAGAGGTGCCCCGGCATCGGCGAAAAGACAGTCGAGAAGATCTCCGTCGCCGTCCGCCACTACTTCGGCCAGTACGAAGAAGGCGAAGAGCGTCCAGAACCTGCTGCCGTAGTGGCAGCCGAACCCGCAGAGGTGAGTTCCATGGAGAAAACACCCGAAGCCATTCTGGCCGAAGAGGCCGGCGTCGGCAACGCAAAGGAAGTCAACGATATCTCCACCGAAGACATCGCTGAATTCGAAGACGCGACCTCGGGTATCGACGCCTTCAGCGAGGCCGATGCGCGCGAAGAACGAATTGAACTCGATAACGACACCGTAGACTCCCTGGTCAACGACAGCCAGGAGTTCTCCGATGAAGGTATCGACAACGGAAACGACCGTGGCTAGCCGCTTTAGCCACACTGCACAGCGTTCCCTGGGTCGCGAACTCTGCGATTTCAGGGGTAACACTTACAATAGAGATCGACCCTCCATGAGGCTGATATGAACAGCTAAGCGCGCAGGGAAGCAAAACGAAAAGGGACGGATGAGCAAAGTTCGAATCAACGATCTGGCACGGGAACTGGAAGTAAAGAGCAGGCCAATCCTGGACGCGCTCGAAGCAATAGGCGTGACCGGAAAGACCCACTCGAGTTCCATCGAAGCCGACCAGGCCGAAAGGGTCCGGGAGTACTTCAAGAACGGCGGCAAGAGCAGCACTGCGAGCAGGCAGCCAGTCGACACCAGGCCGAAGTTCGACCTCTCCAAAGTGTCCAAGCCCGGAGATGCGCTGAAGGCCATTCTCGAGCGCAAGCAGGCCGAGGCCGCCGCCAAAGCCGCGCCCCCGCGCCCCACCGCCGTCGTGGCCCCGCCGGCCTCCGTCCCAGCTCCAGCCGCTGCTGCATCCAAAGTCGCAGTCGCTCACCCCTCCACGGCCGCGGCGTCACAGCCCCAAACCTCTGCCCATACAGCACCTCCCGCGCCACGTCGCGTGGTCCCACTGCCCCGCCCGCAGGCGAACATCGTTGTGCCAGCCGCTGCGCCTGCCATCGCGAGCAAGCCTCCCGTCGGTCCGGTGATAGCGCGCCCACCTGTGGCCGTCGCGCATCCGACGACCCCTCCTGCCCCCGCTCCGCCCGTGCCCAAGCCCGCACACGTGGCACCGCCAATTCAAGCGGCAGCGGCCCCGGCGCCTGTGGTTTCCGTACCTGAAACCCATGCCCCGCCCGCAGTCGCACCGTCGCCTGCAGCCGATACGTCCACCGTAGAGGAGCAGATCGAAACACCGGCAGAGCTAACCACCCCCTCAGGCCCACCCGTCCGCCGCGTCATCATGCCACAGACCGGCCCGCGCCCCATCTACACCGCTCCAGCCGCAGCTCCGGCGAGTCCCTCAGCGCGGTCGTCCCATCTTTGAGCGTCCCCGCCCACAGTCCCCTGGCGCCCCCGGCTCTCGCCCCCCATCAGCCACCGCTCCCGGCGCTCGCCGCCCCATGCACCCCACCCGCACCTTCCCCGGCGGCCCATCCGGCCCCGGCGGAACACCCGGACGCCCCGGCTTCACCCCCGGCGGCGCTCGTCCGCCCTTTGGTGCGCGTCCCGGCTTCGGTGCCCGTCCCGGCGGAGCACCTGGCGGTCTCCCCAGCGCGGGCGAAGCCCCTCCGACCGGCATGCGCCCCGCTGCACGTCCCGGCCAGCGCCGTGGCGGACAGCGTTACGAGAAGACCAAAGAAGGCCCGATGAAGGGCTTCCAGCCGCCAGCACGCTTCGGCGGCGCGCCCATCTCCCGTGAGCCGCTTCCCATCACGAAGACCATCACGGTCACCGAGGGCATCAGCGTCAAGGACCTCGCCGAAAAGCTCGACGTCCGCGGCAAAGACCTCATCGCCACGCTCCTCATGAAGGGTGTCTTCGTCACAGTCAACCAGTCCCTCGAAGGCGAGCTGGTCAAAGACGTCGCCCGCCAGTTCGGCGCCGACGCTACCGTCATCTCCGTCGAAGAGCAGCTCGAAAACGAAGCTATCGAAGGCTTCCTCGAAGACACCACCGGCATGGTCGAAGTCGTCCGTTCGCCCGTCGTCACCGTCATGGGCCACGTCGACCACGGCAAAACCTCGCTTCTCGACGCCATCCGCTCCACCGACGTCGCCGGCGGCGAAGCCGGCGGCATCACCCAGCACATCGGCGCCTACAAAGTCAAAATCACCAAGCCCGACTCCCCCGCCTTCGGTCGCGAGATCGTCTTCCTCGACACCCCAGGTCACGAGGCCTTCACCCGCATGCGCGCCCGCGGAGCCAAGGTCACCGACATCGTCGTCATCGTCGTTGCAGCCGACGATGGAGTCATGCCCCAGACCCTCGAAGCCATCGACCACGCCCGCGCAGCAAACGTGCCGATCATCGTCGCCGTCAACAAGATCGACAAGCCCGAGGCCAACCCCTCCAAGGTCATCCAGCAGCTCACCGCCCGCGGTCTGCAGCCATCCAATCAGGGCGGTGACACCGAGTTCGTCGAGGTCTCCGCGAAGAAGCACATCAACCTCGACAAGCTTGAAGAGATGATCTGCCTCGTCGCCGACGTCAACGAGCAAAAGGCCCAGCCCGACCGTCCCGCCGTCGGCACCGTCATCGAAGCCAAGCTCGATCGCGGCCGCGGCGCCGTAGCCAGCATCCTCGTGCAGAACGGCACCCTCCACCTCGGCGACAGCTACATCGTCGGCAACACCTTCGGCAAGATCCGCGCCATGTTCGACGACCGCGGTCGCTCCATCACCGAAGCCGGCCCATCCACCCCGGTCGAAGTCCTCGGCCTCGAAGGCATGCCCGACGCAGGCGACACCTTCCTCGTCATGGCGGACCGCGACAAGGCCAAGGGCATCGCCCAGTACCGCAAGATGAAGGAGCGCGAAGCCCAGCTTGCAAAGAGCTCCCGCGTCTCGCTCGAAGGCCTCGCCGAGCAGATCAAGCAGGCCGGCATGAAGGACCTCAACCTCATCCTCAAGGGCGACGTGCAGGGCTCCGTCGAAGTCCTCGCCGACTCGCTCCAGCGCATGTCCACCGAGAAGGTCCGCGTCCGCGTCCTGCACTCCGGCGTCGGCGCCATCACCGAGTCCGACGTCCTCCTCGCCTCCGCCTCGAACGCCGTCGTCATCGGCTTCAACGTCCGGCCCGATCGCAAGGCCGCCGAGGTCGCCGAGCGCGAAAACGTCGAGATCCGCCTGCACTCCATCATCTACGAGCTGCAGGACGAGATCACCAAGGCGATGTACGGTCTCCTCGAGCCGGTCTTCAAGGAGAACTACGCCGGCCGCGCCGAGGTCCTCAACGTCTTCAAGATCACCAAGGTCGGCCAGATCGCCGGCTGCCGCGTCACCGACGGCCTCATCCGTCGCGACCAGCAGGTCCGCCTGCTCCGCGAAGGCGAAGAGCTCTGGAAGGGCAAGATCGCCTCCCTCAAGCGCTTCAAGGACGACGTCAGCGAAGTCCGTCAGGGCGTCGAGTGCGGAATCGACCTCGCCGGCTACAAGGACATCCAGGTCGGCGACATCATCGAGTCCTTCACCACCGAAAAACTCGCCGCTGAACTCGGTCAGAACTCCGCCGCAGCCAGAAAAGCCGAGAAAGCCGAAAAAGAACGCGAGGCCGCAGCAGCCCGGGAAGCCGCAGCCCACGAAAAAGAGAACGGCGGCGACGCAGCCACCGCCTGACCCTCACCTCACTCGCAGCAAAAAAGACCGGGAGCAGTCCCGGCTTTTTTGCTTCGCGCCTACCTGGTCTCTCCGTTCACAACGCCCACTGCATAACCCGCGAAGTGCCCGGTCGGTGGCGGTGTTCCCCCGCTGCGAGCGAAGAGCACCCCCTGCAATGTTGTGCGGAAGCCATCCCCTGTTTTCCCGATCTTTAGACGTTGACCGTCGAGGTCAAATGCGGTGGTTGACGTAATCGTGTTTATATTTTCCACTGTGAAGGTTTTTTCGACCGTGTCGACGATCACTTGTTGACGTATCACGGACGTCATAACTGGCGTGCCTGAGCGAAAGGAATCTGGATTGGCAAAATTGGCGGGCGACGTGTTCCGATACAGCGTCGTAATTCCTTCCCGAATAACAATAGAGAACGGCCCATGTGTGGTGACTCGTGTTGTGGTGACTTCGGTGAAAAAAGTGAACTGGGCTGTGGTCTCGTTCTGATTCGCCGGGTTCGTATCGGTAAAGACGGATTCCACACCGCGCAGATATGGCAGGTATCCAAATTGTTGCGATGATCCAAGTGGCTCTGTACCGGTGGCGGCCAGGTTATTTACTTCCCCGGTTACCTCAAGCACGACTTGACCTGGCGAGAGGGCTATCTTCTGGTGCTCCTCCTGGGCTACGGCGCTATACGGTAAGGCCAATGGCATCCATGCCAGGGTTGATGCGATCGCAACGGCAACTATTCGTCTGTTTAACATTTTGATCTCCTTTAAATTCTCATCATCTGCCTTCAAGAAAGCGGCCCGTCGACTGCGCGTGGGAGAAGTTTTTCCCATGCACGACGGATGTAGTCGAACGGTGAACGGGAGGCAATTGAGAACGCCTGAATCGTGGCTGAAGATGCTGTGAAGGTGTAACTATCTAACAGTGAACGGCTTAAAGAGTTCTCCGCGGTTGGAGAGTAGTGTGTGTGATAGACTTCGCGCCATCTCGCATAGGAATCCGTAATGGCTTCATACCGCTTTCGTGACTTCGAGCTTGACACCAGCCGATACGAACTGCGGCGTGGGGGCCGTAATTTGCGGCTTGAAAAAATCCCAATGGATCTCCTGATTCTGCTTGTGGAGAAGAACGAACATCTGATTACTCGGGAAGAGATCATCGAACGAATTTGGGGCAAGAATGTCTTCACAGATTCGGACGCCGGCATCAACACAGCCATTCGGAAGATTCGCCAGACACTGAATGACGACCCCGAAAACCCGCGCTTTATCCAAACAGTCGTGGGCCGCGGCTATCGATTTCTTGCGCCTGCTACTTCTGTTATGCCAGTGGAACAATCGCCGGCGGACATCAATGTGGCCGAGACAAACGCTTCGGCATCAGAACCTCCGATGTCAGGTCATGTTAGGCCTCGTAAGTTAACGGCCTGTGGGTTACCACATTCGTAGTTGCGGTAATTACTCTGGCCTTGATCGGATCAAATGTTCTGCGCCTGCGCAATCGGCTCCTTCGCCGACCCGCACCAGTCACAATTCATTCTATTGCCGTCCTACCACTCGAAAACTTTTCCGGCGATCCCGCGGAAGACTATTTCGCGGATGGAATGACCGATGAGCTCACCACCAATCTGGCTAAGGTTAGTTCTCTCGGAGTCATCGGTCGGACTTCAGTGATGCGTTACAAAGGGACACACAAATCAATACCGGAGATTGCGCGCGAATTGAAGGTCGATTCCGTGGTCGAGGGTTCTGTCGTCCGTGATGGAGACAACGTCCGGATTACTGCGCAATTGATCGACGGGCCCCACTGGCAGACACCTATGGGCTGACGATTTCGAAAGGTGCCGGAGCGATGTGCTTCAGCTGCAAAAAGAAGTGGCACTGAAGATTGTTCAGCAGATCCGTGCGACCCTTACGCCGGACGAGACGATCCGTTTGAGCGGTGCCAGAGCGGTAGACCCCAAGGCCTACGAAGCAAATCTGAAGGGACGCTCCTATTGGAACCAGCGCAGCGAAGTCGGAATCAAGAAGGCCATTGAGCAATTCAACGCGGCGATTCAGGCGGATGGCAGTTATGCTGAGGCATATTCTGGGCTCGCCGATTCGTACACCGCCCTCGGATACTTCAGCTATCTCAACCCCAACGACGTGTTCCCGCGCGCCAAAGCTGCCGCCGACAAAGCTCTCGAACTCGATCCCACCTTGGCGGAAGCGCATGCGTCACTGGGCTACTACAACCTTTACTATGCCTGGGACTGGAAGGAATCTGAAAAAGAATTTCGTCGTGCAATCGCTCTGAATCCGAATTATGCCACAGCTCACGATTGGTACAGCGTGTATTTGTTGGCGATGGGGCGCCCAGAGGAAGCAATGGTCGAGATCCGGCGCGCCCAACAGCTGGACCCGTTATCGCCTCTAATCAACACCGAAATTGGCTTTCAGTTTTATTACGACAAGCGTTACGACGAAGCCATTCAGCAACTGCGAAATACACTGCAGACGGACCCCAAATTTCCGCTGGCGCACCTTTGGCTTGGACGCGCCTACCAGCAAAAAGGAATGTATGAAGAAGCCATCTCAGAGTATCGTCAAACGGACACTTCATGGCCGCAATGGGTGGTGAGTCTGGCCGCTATCGGAAACGTGGAGGGTATAGCCGGAAAGACGGCCGAAGCGCGCGATATGCTCTCGAAACTAAACACTTTATCTGAGGTGAAGTACGTAACACCGTACGGAACTGCGTTGTTATACGCCGGTTTGGGGGATAAGGTTCAGACGTTCAACTGGCTGGACAGGGCGGTTCAAGGACGAAGTCACTGGCTGGTGTGGATAAGGCTTGATCCGCGATGGGAGAATGTTAAAACCGATCCACGGTTCAAGGAAATCATTCGCAGCGTGGGTTTTCCTAACTAAAAAATCGATGTGTTGTCGCCAGTCGTCCGTTGCCTCTCTCGCCAACTCGTTGTCCATTTCCACGGCCAAATCCTTGACCCGCCTGATAACCCAAAAAAAATCAGCGAAACAAGCTAAGTTTTATTGTTGAGGTCGTCGTCCTTGTAGTACTTCGTCCCCTGCAGAGTCAACTGCAGGGCGAGGCCATTCTTGGTAATTTGATAGACCCAGACGCCCGGAGAGACCTCGGTCGCTCCCGAGTAGGCTCCGCCCGACTCGCCTGCCTTGGCTGCCGCGTCCGCCTGCCCTGAACCCGACCAGCCGGAGTTAAGGAAATTGTTATACGCTTTATCGTTTTCGAACACGAAGATCACGCTGTAGTCCTTCACCCCAACACCCACACCGGCGCCGGCCGAGACCATCTTCATGAAGGTCTCCTGCTTGCTACTGGTGTCGACGGCGAGGCCCGAGCCACGCGCTGTGCTCAACAGGAAGAGGTTCGTCCCAAAGTTGTCGAAGACCGCATATCCCGCCGACTTTTGGATAGCCGCCTGAGCTGTTGGTTTCAGTTTGTACAGTTCCTGCAGAGTTTTAGTTGCCATCTTCCTGGACTTTTCCCGCTTCTTGTCGGGGGAATCTTTGGCACTTGCGATATTGACAGCCAGCAGGCACCACTGCGAGGACTGTAGCGATTTTTCTAATTCTCATCGGCGCTCTCCTTATCTCTTGAGGAACCTTGCGGCACGCCACGATGTCGTCAGGTCTCCCTGAAACCGTTCCTACTCAATGGAACAGGACGCAAGGCGCTTTTCTACTGGGAGAACCCCCAGTTGTTTGCGCACGACGTGTGCAACACCCAGGTCACAGAGTTACTCATATCGGGGAGAATTCGACCACTCTTTCACATAGGTCCTTGACACGCCTGATAACCTTTAATCAGCGAAACAAGCCCGGCCACGCGCCGGGCCTTCGCATTTAAACCCGGTAGACTTGACCAACAAGTCCAGACTCATGTCTTCTGGTTTGAAGACTTTGCACACTTTTCACCCAGGAGGGGGAGGGTATATGTCAACCACCATCACCGAAACAACGAGTGGCACCAAATTCGACCTCTCCGCCATCCAATCCGCCCTCCGCGAAAATAAAATCGACGGCTGGCTCTTCTACGACCACCACCACCGTGATCCTCTCGCCTACAGCATTCTCGGCCTGGATCCCAGCTCCCACGTCACGCGCCGCTGGTACTACTTCGTCCCCGCCCAAGGCGAGCCGAAGAAACTCGTCCACCGCATCGAATCCTTCAAGCTCGACACTCTGCCCGGGACAAAATCCGTCTACTCCTCCTGGCAGGAGCTCGAGTCCCAGCTCCAGACCCTCCTCTCCGGCGCAACCAAAATCGCCATGCAGTACTCCCCGCGCAACGCCATCATGTACGTCTCCATGGTCGACGCCGGCACCATCGAACTCCTCCGCGATCTCGGCAAACAGATCGTCAGCTCCGCGAGCCTCGTCAGCCACTTCGAAGCCGTCCTCACCGACGAGCAGCTCGCCACCCACTACGTCGCCCAAAAACACATCGACGCCATCCTCGACGCCGGCTGGAAAGAGATCGGCACCCGCGCCCGCAGCGGCGGCACCGACGAACACGCCATGGTGCAGTATTTCCAACAAGCCATGGCCCGCGAGGCCACTGGTCTGGGAGCACGGCCCCAACGTCAGCGCCGGCCCCAACTCCGCTGACTCGCACTACGAACCCACCGCCGCCAACTCCCGCCCCATCCGCAACGGCGACTTCGTCCTCATCGACATCTGGGCCAAGCTCGCCAACGACCCGACAGCCGTCTGGTATGACATCACCTGGACCGGAGTCGTCGGCCGCGGGCCCACCGAACGTGAACAACTCATCTTCACCACCGTCCGCAACGCCCGCGACGCCTCCATTAAGGCCGTGCAGGACGCCTTCGCTGCCAACCGGCCCATCGCCGGCTGGCAGGCCGACGACGCCTCCCGCAACGTCATTCGCAAAGCAGGCTTCGGCGACTGGTTCACTCACCGCACCGGCCACAACATCGGCCCCGAGCTCCACGGCAACGGCGCCCATCTCGACAACCTCGAAACCCACGACGAGCGCCTCATCCTGCCCAACACCTGCTTCTCCGTCGAACCTGGCCTCTACTTCCCCGGCGAATTCGGCGTCCGCAGCGAGGTCGACATGATCGCCCGCAAAGGAAAGGCCGAAGTCACCGGCCGCATCCAGACCGAACTCGTTCGCGCATAGCCCAGCGTCACGCCACACCTTGCTTCCCGGCGGGATTACGGTACACTGCGACTCACATCCATAAAAAGGAGCCTCATCTTGAGCTTAGCCTCTGGGCGTACCCCTCTGTCGACTGTCCTGGTTCTCGCACCCATGCTTCTGTTCAGCTCCTCCGCTCTGGCACAAGAACCCGCTCCCAGGCCCGCTGCCCCTGCCGCTGCGGCCCCTACGGCACCCACCTTCTCGCCACCAAACGACAACTCCGATGTCGTCCTGAAGCGCATGGACGACCTGCTCTGGTACCAAAAGGTCGGCGATATCGCCGACATCGACAAGTCTGAGTACACCGGCCCACCGAACGATCACATCAAGAACAAAAAAGCGCCAGGCGCGACCAACCCCATCCTGCTCCACGCCTACACCTTCATTCCGAAGAAGCTGGATCGCGGCCATAAGCAGCCGCTCATCGTCTTCGTTCACCAAGGTGTTCACGCGTCGCTCGACACCACCATCGATGCCCACCTCATTCGCGAGCTGCTCGAGCAAGGCTATCCCATCGTCGCTACGGATTACCGCGGCAGCACTGGCTACGGACACGCATTCTACGAAGACATCGACTACGGCGGGCACGAGGTCGACGACGTCTTCCTCGGCCTGAAATGGATGCTGGATCGCTACAGCTTCATTGATCCCAAGCGGGTCGGCATCGTAGGTTGGAGTCATGGCGGTCTCATCACATTGATGAACATCTTTGCCCACCCTCACGACTATGCTGTCGCCTACGCAGGCGTTCCTGTAAGCGATCTGGTCGCGCGTATGGGTTATGAGAGCGAGGGCTACCGTCAGCTCTACTCCGCTCCGTATCATCTCGGCGAATCCGTTCACGACGACATTGCGGAGTACCGCAAACGTTCGCCGGTGAACCACGCTAAGGAGCTTGACACGCCGCTGCTGATACATACGAACACCAACGATGAGGACGTCAACTACCTCGAGGTCGAACATCTCATCCAGGCCCTCAAGTTCGAAGGCAAACAGTTCGAATACAAGGTCTACGACAACGCTCCTGGCGGTCACTACTTCAACCGTATGGACACGCCGCTGGCGATTCAGTCACGTCAAGAGATCTATACCTTCCTCGCGAAGTATCTGCATCCCGATCACCTGACGCCCTAGCAGTCAATGCATCCGGTTAGCGCGAGACTCTTCGCCCACGATGCCTGTCGCCAGAAAAAGGTCTAGCTTCGCGGCGAATTAATGTACACTGCGATTCACATCCACAAAAAGCCTCATCTGCTCAGCTTCACGCCGTTCCCCTGCTTTCTTGCGAACGAAACACAAGAACACCAAGGAGATCCGCATGCGTATTGGCAAGCTTTGTCTCATCTTCGGACTGTTGGCAGCACTTGTCGCGCCGGCTTCAGGCCAGGCCCCGTCGCTCACAGCGGAACAAACTGCTGCGCTAAAACAGCAGATCCTGAAAGAGGTCGACGGCAACGCAAAGCTGGTGCAGGTCATGATCGACACCCTGTACAGCTTCGGCGAGCTTGGTTTCCAGGAGTTCGAGACCTCGAAGTACCTCACGACACTGCTCGAGAGCAATGGCTTCAAAGTAGAGCACGGGATAGCCGGAATCCCCACTGCCTGGATGGCGACGTGGGGAAGCGGAGAACCGGTGATCGCTCTCGGCTCGGACCTCGACTGCATTCCGCAGGCATCGCAGAAGCCCGGCGTTGCGTATCACGATCCGATTATTCCCGGCGCTCCCGGTCATGGCGAAGGGCACAACTCCGGTCAGGCAGTGAATATCGTCGCTGCCTTGGCCGTGAAGGACGTGATGACGAAGAACCACCTCTCCGGCACCATTAAGATCTGGCCAGGAGTAGCGGAAGAGCTGCTTGGGAGTAAGGCCTACTACGTTCGCGACGGCTACTTCAAGGGCATCGATGCCGTCCTGTTCTCGCATGTCGGCGACAACCTCGGATCGTCCTATGGCGGGTACTCCACCAACGGGCTCGTCTCGGTTCAGTACAACTTCCATGGAGAGAGCGCACACGCCGCCGCCGCTCCGTGGCGCGGACGCAGCGCGCTCGATGCTGTTGAACTGATGGACGTAGGCTGGAACTTCCGCCGCGAGCATCTTCGTCTTCAGCAGCGCTCCCATTACGTCATTCCAAACGGCGGCGACCAGCCAAACGTGGTTCCGCAGAATGCGTCGGTCTGGTATTACTTTCGTGAAGCTGACTATCAGCACATCAAAGATCTGTGGGAGATCGGCGACAATATGGCCAACGGCGCGGCCCTGATGACTAATACGAAGTGGGACTCAACGCTTATCGGTACGGCATGGCCTGGATATTTCAACAAGCCTATCGCGGAGGAGACCACAGAGAACGCGAAGCTCGTAGGCCTTCCGACCTGGTCAGACGCCGACCAGACGCTGGCCAAGGCGTTGCAGCATGAATTGAAGGTCCCCGAAAAAGGATTGGCCACAAAGTTGGACGAATTGAAGACACCGAACGATCCAGACAAGTTCTACGGCGGCGGGTCGGATGATATCGGCGACGTTTCGTGGGTCGCGCCGACTATCGTGCTCCGGTATCCCTCGAATATTCCCAATCTGCCCGGACACAACTGGGCGAATGGCATCGCCATGGCCACTCCCATCGCCCACAAAGGGGCAGTTGCGGGCGCGAAAGTCCAGGCCCTTACTCTCTTTGATCTCATGGTCAAGCCCGAGCTGTTGACCAGCGCCAGGGCCTACTTCAACGATGTTCAGACCAAGGACGTGAAGTATCAGCCCTTCCTTCGACCCACGGATAAACCGTCTATTTGGTTGAACAAGGCCACGATGGACAAGTATCGCCCAGAGATGAAGAAGTACTACTACGACGCCACTAAGTACTCAACCTATCTCGAGCAGCTGGGCATTAAATCTCCGACCGTTCGAACCGACTCGACCCCGGGGGCTGCCGCCACACCAACCGGTGATGCTGAGGATGACGGCTCGCTCCGCTAAACCCAATCGCGAAAAGGCATTGATGCCCACAGCATCTTCTCTTTAGCACTGGCAATTGGCTCCTCGATAAGCAGTCTCCCTTGGTTCCCGAAAACTCGTGTCTTCGGAAACCCTCGAGACCGAATGTCTTAGCCACCCAAGGCCCCGTGGCCGCGCTCGGCGGCCCGTTCCCTTCTAAATTCTCCAACCCTAACTATCTAAACCAGATCCCGATCGGGCCCAAGTCGCGTGTCGGGAGATAAAAAATATGTCACGAATTACCCGCGCTTTCCGCTTAACGGATGAAGGCAGTTTTGAACGCCCTGTCCTGACGAGGGAGTGCGAGTCGAAAGGAGGCCCTGTATGTCAATCGGATTGAATACCGTCACAAGCGCACTTCGACTGATATTCCAGGCCTTGGTTCTAACCGCAACCATCTCGGCATCTGGTCACGCCTTGCCGTCGATGCCAGTTTCGATGGAAGCAGCGAACCTGTACGAGGAGCTTCAGTCGCGCGGCCTGGGCAGCGATGTCAAAGTCACGAAAGCTGATGGAACTGTGATTAAAGGCACCTTGGTCGAGCTTGAGGCCGACTCATTTGAGGTGGTTCCCAAGGGCGCCGTGCACCCCACGTACATCTCAGACGCACAAGTCGCAAGAATCGATAATGCAGGTTTGCCTAAGGCCGCAAAAGAGGCCATAGGGGCCCTTGTCGGCGTGCTTGTGGTTATAGGTCTAATTGCAATTACGACTAGGCTTGATTCACACGGACAAACCGCGGTCGAAGGTTAGGGCACGGAAAAGGTGCCTTGTCCTCTCGACTCGTCTACAACCTTCGGGGTCCTAACCTGGCATCCATCCTGTTATCATCAAAGCAGCAATGGCGACCGACGTCTCAGCACAAACGCGCACCGCGCAATCCTCTTCATTCCCGACGATGGTTCTGATCGCCGGCTGGCTCGTCCCCGGCGCAGGCCACCTGATGCTGCGCAAATGGGTCCGCGGCGGGCTGCTGATGTTCTCGATCGTGACCATGTTCGCCATCGGCCTTGCCTTGAAGGGCAAGCTCTACTCCCCCAACACCGGCGACCTGCTCGATATCCTCAACTTCGCTGGGCGACCTCGGCAACGGTCTGCTCTACATTCTCGCGAAGCTCTTCGACCTCGGTCAGGTCACTGTACAAGTGGCGACTGCCGATTACGGCACCAAGTTCATGGTCGTGGCTGGCCTCTTGAACATCATCTCCGCCGTTGACGCCCACTCGCTGGCCATCGGGAGGAAGCGCTCGTGACCATTTCTCATTTCGGGGCCGTACTTCTCTTCTCTCTCTTCACCTCGATCGTCTTCGGGATCACGCAGCGCACCGAACCTCGCATGATGGTTCGCTTTGGCGCCTTCTGCTTCGCCCTCTTCGTCGGCGGCACCATCGCGGCAAGCTGGGTCATGTGGCTCATCAAGCACTAGAGTGCCTCACCTGGCCAACCGAACCGTGGCATTGCAATCGACACCCCTTTGCCATACGCTAATCGTGGCAGGCAGCTCTTCTCAACAACATCGCCCTGTTGAAGTTGAAAATCGCGGGAGTGGCGAAATGGCAGACGCACTTGGTTTAGGTCCAAGCGGAGAAATCCGTGGGGGTTCGAGTCCCTTCTCCCGCACCAAAACATCTATCTAACCCTGAAAGAGATGCAATGAGCCAGCAGAACCAGCCCCCCAACCAGGGAAACGAAACGCCCACGGTCAAGCTCACCAACACCCCTGACTACCGCGACGGCTACGCCAACAGCGTCCAGGTCCGAATGAGCGTCTGGGACTTCTTCCTCGTCTTCGGCACTATGGTCCAGCAGAACCCGGAGGAGCTCACAGTCAAGAACTTCCAGGGCATCTACCTCAGCCCCCAGCAGGCCAAGGCCCTTTGGAACGTGCTCGGCCACAATCTGGCCCAGTACGAGCAGACCTTCGGCTCCATCACCTTAGAGCAGCTCCCCCACTCCGGCGGCCCCGTCAACTAAGAGCGTGCCCCTCCTAAGCAGAGCAGGAAAAGACGACCCGCAGTCGACCAGCGACATCCCTCTCTGGATGCTCTACCCGCTCTTCTTCGTCGCCATCTACCTCTCGCACTATCGCCTCCTCCGCCTCCCCTACTTCTGGGACGAAGCTGGCTACTACATTCCGGCAGCCTGGGACTTCTTCCGTCTAGGGCAGCCTAATCCCTCAAACCACCATCACCAACGCCCACCCGCCGCTGCCCTCCATCCTACTGGCCGCCTGGTGGCACCTCTCGGGATACGTCGTTAGCGGTACGCGCACCCTGGTCTGCATGGTCTCTGCGGCGGCGCTGCTCGGGGTCTTCAAACTCGCAAAAAATCTCACCACCACCTCAGTCGCCGCTGTTACCGTCATTCTCACCGCGATCTATCCAGTCTGGTTCGCACAAAGCACTTTAGCTCACGCCGACATCTTTGCCGCCGCCTTCACGCTCTGGGGCCTCGCATTCTACCTAGACCACAGTGGGCCCACACACAAAAGAAACACGTTCCTTGCCGCACTCATGTTCTCCCTCGCCGCTCTCTCAAAAGAGACGGCCATCGTAACGCCGGCAGTTCTTGCGCTCTGGGAAGCCAGCCTCCTCATACGCAATCGCGACAGCAACATCACGTCCTCATCTCATTTGAAATGGCTGTTCGCGCTCCTTGTACCGATCGTCCCATTGGCCGCCTGGTACGCCTATCACTATCACAAGACAGGCTTCGTCTTCGGCAACCCCGAGTTCCTCCGCTACAACGCGACCGCGAACCTCAACGCCTATCGCATCGCCCTTTGTCTCTGGCACCGCCTGCTCCATCTGACGACCCACATGAACATGTATGTCCCGGTGGTCTGCACCATCGCTGCAATGTTCATCCCCGTGGCCGCCGCCAACACCCGCAAACCAATCGCCCGCCCCGCCCTGAAGGCACTCGGCGTCGTACTCCTCGCCAATTGGATCGCCTTCTCCGTCCTCGGCGGCGCTCTGCTGACCCGTTATCTTCTCCCGATGTACCCCCTCATTCTGGTCGTCTGTGTCAACACCTGGCGCCGTCGTATTCCTGGGCGCTGGCCTCTCATCGCCGCCTTTAGCGCCGTGGCCTTCCTGGCCGGTATCTGGATCAACCCACCCTACGCCTTCGCCCCTGAGGACAACCTCACCTACCGCGACATGGTCGTCCTCCACCAGCACGCAGTCCGCTACATCGACCAGACCTACCCCCAGGCAACGGTGCTCACCGCATGGCCCGCCACCTCGGAACTCAACCGCCCCGAGCTCGGCTACACCAACCACCCAGTCAAGACGGTCCCGATACAAAACTTCTCCATGGAAGAAATCCAGAAAGCCGCAGCCGATCCCGGAAGCTACGACGTGGCCCTCGTCTTCTCAACCAAGTGGGAGCCGCCGGCGAATCGCATCAACCTGGGCCGTCACAACGAATCCGCCGACACAAAGTACTTCGACTTCCATCGCGATCTTTCCCCAGCCGAGGTC
This sequence comes from uncultured Acidobacteriaceae bacterium, assembly GCA_963774835.1. Taxonomy (GTDB): domain Bacteria; phylum Acidobacteriota; class Terriglobia; order Terriglobales; family Acidobacteriaceae; genus Edaphobacter. Next base: position 662,633 of record CAVZGS010000003.1, on the reverse strand, counting down.
GCGGCACTTTTGCACGGAGATGTCGTATGGCAAGCGCACCGCAAAGGCGAGTGGGCTGCCGTGGTCCATTTCCCCCGTATCGTCGAAGCAGCGCTGGCACAGCCGAACAAACACTGAAGTCTATACTCATATCTGTGACAAGGCCCCTCCAAGTTCGCCGCCTATTCCAACAACAATGGTTCGCTCTTGCGTTGCTCCTGTGCACTCTTCCGGGACTCTCACAATCCACCCCATCTTCTGAAATGCCAGAGACCGGCGGTCGCGTTGTGCTAGTCCTCCCCTTTGACAACCGCACCGGCCAACCCAACCTCGCCTGGATCGGCGACTCCTTTCCCGACACCCTCAACCAGCGCCTGACCTCCGCGGGGTTCCTGACCATCACCCGCGACGATCGCCAGTACGCGCTCGATCATCTCGGCCTCCCCGTCGACTTCAGGCCCTCGCGCGCGACCACGATCCGCATCGCACAGACCCTTGACGCCGACTTTGTAATCGTCGGCAGCTACACCGTCAATAACAGCCGCATCCTCGCCCAGGCGCAGGTCACTTGAGGTCAATAAGCTTCGCCTGTCGCAGCCGCTCGACGACTCCAGCGAACTCACTCGTCTCTTCGACGTGGAAAACGCCCTCGCCTGGAAGGTCGCCCGCCAGATCGACCCCCGCTTCAACATCGCCCAGCAGACCTTTCTCGCCGCCTCAGGCGGAGTCCGGCTCAGCGCCTTCGAAAACTACATCCGCGGCACCGATGCGACAACTTCGCAGGAGAGGATCAAGCGCCTGCAGATGGCCATACAGGACACGCCCGACTACCCCGCCGCCCTCCTCGCCCTGGGTAAAGCCCAATTCGCACAGCGCGACTACGACCAGGCCGCAGCGAACCTGGCCAGGATCCAACCGACCGACCGTCGCGCGCTCGAAGCCAACTTTTACATCGGTTTGGCGAGATTCAACTCTGCCAAATACGCTGAAGCCGAATCTGCCTTTGCCTTCGTCGCTAGCAGGCTTCCCCTTCCAGAGGTCGTCAACAATCAGGCCGTCGCCTCCAGCCGTCAGGGCCACGACGCTGTTCCTCTGTTCCAACGCGCCTCCATCGCTGACCCCGGTGACGCGGACTACCACTACAACCTCGCCGTTGCTCTGCTGCGCCGAGGCGACTTCGCCGGGGCCCAGCATGAGGTCGACCAGGCCTTGAAGCTACGCCCCAGGGACACCGAAGCAGCAGAACTGAAGGCCAGTATTAGCGCGGGCAAGCACATCGCACCCGCGACAAAGGCGGGCGCAACAGCTGCGGCCTCCACTGACTTCGCCCCTCTCGAGCGCATCCGCCGGACTTACTCCGAAGCTTCCTTCCGCCAGGCGGCCTTCCAACTGGATCAGATGCGAGCCATCCGCATGGCTGCGCTTCCGCCCGCCGAACAGGCTGCGCAGTACACACAGCTGGGACACGACTATCTCGCTGAGGGCCTGGTTCCCGAGGCCGAACAGGAGTTCCAGGCCGCCATCGCCGCCGATTCCTCCAGTGCCGCTGCCCACGCCGGTCTCGCCCAGGTGCGCGAACGCAGCGGCAGCCCGGCCGATGCCCGCGCCGAGGCCCAGACTTCGCTCAACCTCCATCCCAACGTGCCCGCCTATCTCGTGCTCGCCCGTCTCGATCTGCGGGCGAATGACACGACATCATCCGCATCCAACGTCAGCAAAGCGCTCCAACTGGAGCCGAAAGACTCCGCCGCTCTGGGCATGCGGCAGGCCCTGCAGGCACGCGGACAGACCCTTCCATGAGAAGCGCACTCAAAACCGTCCTCGCGCTGCTGGCAGCAATCTTCTGTCTACTGCCCACAACGTTATCCGCCGACCCCGCCGACCCGGGAGTCGTCGTCAAGCTCACAATCCACGACACCATCCAGCCCATCACCGCGGACTATCTCCAGCGCGGCCTTGAAGAGGCGGCCCGCCAGCACGCCCAGCTGGTTATCGTCTCCTTGGGCACCCCGGGCGGACTGCTCGAATCGACCCGGGTCATGGTCCAGGCCATCGAGAACTCCCCTGTCCCGATCGTCATCTTCATCTCGCCGACTGGCAGCCGCGCAGGCTCTGCCGGTTTCTTCCTCCTCGAGGCCGCAGACATAGCCGCCATGGCCCCCGGAACCAACGCCGGCGCCGCCCACCCCATCATCGAAGGCGGCCAGATGGATCCCGTCCTCAAGGAGAAGATCGAGAACGACGCCGCAGCCTTCCTCCGCTCCTACGCCGCCCGCCGTGGCCGCAACGTCGAAGCCGCCGAGGACGCCGTCCGCAACTCCAAGTCCTACAGCGACACAGAGGCCCTTAAGCTGAAGCTGATCGACCTCGACTCAGCCGATGACGCCTCCCTGCTCACCGCGCTCGACGGGCGGGAGATCCATCGCTTCGATGGCACTACCCAAACCCTGCACCTTCAAGGAGCAGCAATAGTCGCCATCGCCCCTTCCGTACGCGAGCGCCTCCTTAGCAAGCTCACCAATCCTGACATCGCCGTTCTTCTACTTGTCCTCGGCGGCCTTCTCATCTATCTGGAGTTCAACGTCCCCGGCACCGTAGTCCCCGGCTCGCTCGGCACGCTCTTCGTTCTTCTCAGCCTCTTCGGCCTGAATCTGCTTCCCATCCGTCACACCGCGATCGTTCTGCTACTCGCTGCAGTCGTTCTGATGGTCCTCGAGGCAAAGTTCGGCGGTCACGGTGTGCTCGCGCTGGCCGGTGTTGTCTCACTCGTCTTCGGCCTCGCCACCCTCGTCGATGGCCCCATTCCCGAACTGCGGGTCCACCCCGCAACTGCGATAGGCGCGGGTCTGGCCTTTGGCGGCATCTCCTTTGGGCTCGCCTGGATCGCCCTGCGCGCTCGCCGAGGGAAAGTCCTCACTCGGCCCGCAAGCAATGATTGGCGGAAGGGCCATCGTGCGCTCCCCACTCAGCCCTACCGGCCAGGTTGAAATCCGCGGCGAGCTCTGGCAGGCTTCCCTGCGCGGAAACGCATCGCTCGCAATCGGGTCCGCGGTCTCAGTGCGCAGCGTTGAGGGACTCGTCTTAATCGTAGAGCCAGTGCAGGATACCGTTTGATCTCCTCCGCGCACCCGTCAACGTCCCTGCCAGAGTAGACTAAGAGGACGGTAGTTTTTTCGAAAAAGGGAGTTTCGTCTTGATGTTGAATGTGCCTCGCCCGTCGTGTGTCCGAAGTGTTTTATTTTGCCTTCTGCTTATAGCATTGGGACCAACCGCCAAGGCGCAGAGCACCACCCCGGAAACGGCCCTCGACCGTCAGCTCGCCCGCATTGATCTCAGCGTAGTCGCAGTCGGCGTCTTTAATTCGAGCTCCAGCGGTACCGCCATCGTCAACGCCCAGCCAACGACCGTCAATCTCAGCCCCGGCAACACGGCAGGCGCTGTGGTCACCCTTCGTTACATCGGGTCTCCGTGGTTCGGGTTGGAAGGCAACTACGGCTACTCGCGGTACACCGATACCTTTACCCCCTTCGGGGCCCAGCCAAACGGAGGCGTACAGCAGAATGCAAGCGAGTACACGCTGGGATACGTCGTCCATGCCAAGAAACAGTACTTCGGAATGACCCCATTTGTATCGGGGGGGGCAGGCACATCTGTCTTCCGCCCAACTCCGAACGGCGGTTTGGCCCTGCCCAATCAGGCCCGCGCGACCTACTATTACTCGGTCGGCGCAGAGACCACAGTCCTGTCTCCCCACTTTGGTATCCGAGCGCAGTTCCGCCAGGTCTTTTTCAAGGCACCCGACTTCGAGACAAACTATCTGACCATCCAGCAGCACACCTCGACCTACGAGCCAGGGTTTGGCTTTTTCCTGCGTTTCTAACCGGCGACAGTCTCGCAGCTGCGCCTGCCGTACAATCGCAGCGGTGGCCGCAGCTCGGTACACCAGAGGTCAACCATCATGTCTCTCCCGCTTCTTTTTGCCATCGCCATTGTCGTCCTCTACCTCATCAACGCCCTGAACATCCTGAAAGAGTATGAGCGTGGCGTCATCTTCCGCCTGGGACGCGTAAAGGAGGCGGCAAAGGGTCCCGGGCGTCATCTGGGTCTTCCGCCCACTCGACCAGATCGTTCGCGTCAGCCTGCGCCAGGAGGCGATGGAGGTCCCTCCGCAGGACGTCATCACCCGCGACAACGTCACCCTTAAGGTCAACGCCGTCATCACCCTCCGCGTCGTCGATCCCACCAAGGCCGTCATCGAGGTGGCCAACTACATTTACCAGACCTCGCAGTTTGCCCAGACCACACTGCGCTCCGTACTCGGCGAAGTCGATCTCGACGGTCTTCTGGCCCACCGCGAGGCACTGAACCTGCGCATCCAGTCGATCATCGACGGCCACACCGCCCCCTTCGGAGTAAAAGTCGTCTCCGTCGAGGTCAAGCAGGTCGATATGCCCGAGTCCATGCTCCGCGCCATGGCCAAACAAGCCGAGGCCGAGCGCGAACGCCGCGCCAAGATCATCCACGCCGAGGGCGAGTTCAACGCCGCGGCCAAACTGGTAGAAGCGGCGGCACTTATGGCGACGCAGCCCATGACCCTCCAACTCCGCTATCTGCAGACCCTGACTGAGATAGGTGTCGAGAAAAATACCACCATCGTCTTTCCCCTCCCCATGGAGCTTATAAACCTGTTCAATAAGACATTCACTCCCGACACAGCTCTGGAGAAGAAGGTCTGACCGTGCAAACTCGATATGAAACCGATCATGATCTGCGGGCATCTTCACGAGGACGAACAAGACCGTGAGATCTCACTCGGGACCACCACCATCCTTGGCATCTTCTTCGCGCTTGCTCTGCTCTGCGCCGTCTTCTTCGGCTTCGGCTACTCGTTGGGCAGGCGTTCGGCACAACCTCCGGTCAGCGCCGCAGAGGTAATGACGGGCCCTGGGAGCAACAGCTCCAGGCCGGCACTGGGAAGCACTGCTAATCAGATGGCAGGCAAACAATCCGCTGGTACGGCCCAAACTGCGATCGTGCCCATCGACCCACCGGCTGCTGCAGCGCAGGAAAGCCAACTGGTTCCCGACCCCGCCCCAGCTAAGGCAGTAGTCTCGACCCCGCGCCCCAACGTGGCCGCCGAACCCTCGACGAATACAGCCCTGACGCCTCCTGCAGTAGTACCTGCTGCGGCTCCGGGATCTTTACCGGGATCTCCCGTCGTGCAGGTCGCCGCCATGTCGCATCAGGAGGATGCAGATGTTGTCGCCGTTGACCTTAAACGTCGCGGCTACACAGTCGCTATCCGGCGTGAGCCGCAGGACAAGCTCTTCCACGTGCAGATCGGCCCATTTGCCACCAAAAAAGAAGCCGACGCCATGCGCCTGCGCCTTCAGGCAGACGGCTACAACAACGCAATCGTCAAGTAGCCGCCGGTTTCATCTCGGGCGGCAGCGCCCCCGCGATAGCACTCCTGACCGCTAGTAGGAGTTCCTCGCGCGTCTCGTAGTTCGACGGCTCAATGGCCGGAAGCATCTGGATGCGGGCCAGCCCAGGCAAAATCGCATTACTCCCCTTATGCATCATGGTCTGCGTGCCGGAGAGGGCGATCGGGACGATCGGCGCCCCGGTCTCCTGTGCAAGAAAAAAAGGCCCTTTTTTGAACGTAGAAAGTCTTCCGTCTCGCGAACGGGTACCCTCCGGATACACCAGAATATGTAGTCCGGACCGAAGAGCATCGGCGGCTGCCTCAACACTGGCTTGGGCCGCATCGCGTCGGTGGCCCCGTTCCACCGGAACAAACTTCGCCAGGCGCATTGCCTTGCCAAGGATTGGGATGTTCATCAGCTCCTTCTTCAGAAGCACGGAACTGCGGCCCGGCAACAGAGGAAGCACGACTGGCGGATCGAGGTTCGAGACGTGGTTGCTCATGAAGATGCAGCTACGCCCAGGAGGAATGTTCTCAAGTCCGGTCACCTCGATCTTGATGCCAGCCGCACGCACACCCGCATTCGTGATCCACATGGCGACGCGGTAGAGAAGGCTGATATCTCCAACCAGTAACGTGTAGGGAATACCGACGATGCCGGCAATTGGACCGAGTGCGAGATAGACAAAAGCCAGCTTGAAGGTTGCAAACATGCCTGTTCGGAGCATACCCCAGACAGGGTGCCACCCGCAGATCAGACGTTTTGCGTGGCGGAGCTTCGCGCAGCGATAGCGGAGGGCAGCTTCCGGTAAATATCGCCGAACCCGCCGTTGGACAGGATCGCGACAACGTCTCCCGCCCTGAGCTGGGGCACGATCGCGGTCACAATTGCGTCTGCATCAGCGAAGAGCGCAGCAGGCGTACCGCGCATCATTAAGGGCGGCAACAACATGCTCCGGGTGCAGGCGCTCCGTTACAGGAATACTCTCCGACTTGAAGACCGAGGCCAGCGCCACGCGGTCGGCAAGCGCAAGGCTCTCCACCAGGTCGATCTCAAAGACGTTCCGCCGCAGTGTATTCGAGCGAGGCTCGAGGACCGCCCATATACGACGCCCCGGATAAGATTCACGCAACGCGCGCAGGGTCTCGCGAATCGCCGTCGGATGGTGCGCAAAGTCATCGATGATCGTGACGCCATCCACAACAGCGCGGACCTCAAGCCTGCGTTTGACGCTCTTGAAGGTCGCCACCGCCTCGATGATGGCTCCTTTAGGCACCCCTTGCCCGGCAGCAAGTGCAGCAGCGGCAGTAGCGTTCAGCGCGTTATGTTCACCTGCCATCGGCAACGCGAATTCGGCAAACGGAGTATCTCCGCGAGTCAGCGTCCAGTGTGTCAGAGGGCCCTCGTGGCGCAGGTTCGAGACCCGCCAGTGGGAGTCCGAAGCGAAGCCGTAACGCTCGACTGCGCAAAAGGCCTTGGCCACGCATTCCCCAACGTTCTCGCTGCCGTCGAAGGCCACGATACGCCCACGGCGCGGAACAAGGTTGACCAGCCGCTTGAAAGCGGTCTTCACCGCAGGCAGGTCCGCGTAGATGTCGGCATGATCGAACTCGACATGGGTCAGGATCAGGGCATCGGGAAAGTAGTGAAGAAACTTCGGCCCCTTGTCAAAGAAGGCGGTATCGTACTCGTCGCCTTCGAGCAGAAAAGGCCGAGTCGGCCGCACCATGAAGCTGGTGTCAAAGTTCTCCGCAACACCCCCGATAAGAAACGACGGCGCAAACGCAGGGTCCGACCGCGAAGCCACCTCATAGATCCAGGCCAGCATACTGGTGGTCGTGGTCTTCCCATGCGTCCCTGCGACAACGAGCGACTCCCTCCCGGGCAGAAACTCGTCGTGAAGGATAGAAGCCATCGAGCAGAAGGGAATGCGTGAATCGAGAACGTATTCGAGCTCCACGTTCCCTCGTGAAATGGCGTTCCCAACGACAACGAGATCCGGACGCGGCTCAAGATTGCTCGCGGAGTAAGGCTCATGAATCGGAATCTTCAGGCTGGCAAGCAGATCGCTCATCGGCGGATACGCGGCAGCGTCCGAGCCGGTGATGCGGTGGCCCTGCTGTTGCAACATGCCTGCAAGCGAGGCCATCGCAGTCCCGCAGATGCCGATGAGATGAATATGCTTTGGATTTTGCATGTTCGCAGTGCCCGTGGCCGAAGAATTCAAGGCTAAACCGTAACAGATGCTTCGAGAAGGTGTATTCGCGGGTTCCCAGCTGCAGTAAGGTCGAGCGTAGCCGAAATACCCAGAGGGAGCGTGACATTGGAAACGCCGACGTGACCGCTACGCAGCCCAATCGCAATAGGCCCTTCGAAATCGCGAAGCGCGTGAAGAATCGCCCGCTCCAAATAATCGTTCTCATCGACCGGGACGCATTGGCGCATATCGCCAAAGACGATGCCGGTCACCTTCTCCAACAGTCCGGAGTAACGCAGGTGCAGCAACATGCGGTCCCATTGATAAGGCTTAGTGCCGATATCTTCGAGAAAGAGGATACTTTCCGCATGGATGCGAGGAGCATAGGGTGTACCAAGTGCCTCCGCAATGATGGAGATACATCCGCCATCTAGGAGACCGTGCGCAACACCACCACGAAGAACCCGAAGGCCGTCCGCGACACCGAGTGACCACGTCCCATCTCCCTGAAGGCCGTGTTGCCAGCTAGCCATATCCACGCCGTCATCACGCGAAAAGTCGGCGGCCACCATCGGGCCGTAGAAGGTTACGAGGTTCGCCTCGTTGTGCAGCCAGCAATGAAGCGACGTGTGATCGCTATACCCCACGAAAACCTTTGGGTTGGCCCGAACCAGCGCCGCATCAAGATACGGAAGCAGTTCAGCCGAACCCCAACCCCCGCGAGCGCAGACGATGCCGTCGACCACCGGGTCCGAGAACGCCGCATGCAAGTCGTGCAGCCGAGCTTCAATCGTCCCCGCATAGTAGAGCGGTCCGCTGTCGAGAACATGTTTGCCCAGCACCGTCTTGTAGCCAAGCGAATGCAGATGGGCAATTCCGCGATGCACGAGATCAAACTTGGGTATGCTAGCTGGCGAAAGGACTGCGATCGTCGAGCCCGGGCGCAATGCACGGGGTTTTATCGCTGAGGTCGACGATTTCGTCACTAGGCTGATACCTCCCCTCGGCAGATGATCTCGGACGGCCCGGTGAGGCGCATCACAGCGTCGTTTGCGGGCCAGACTGTGCGTTGCGGGCCACCTTCGGCAACAGCAGTAAGCTCGCGATCAACATCTCGCAGCACCATCGCCGCCGCGGAGGAGGCGCACGTGCCCGTGCCGGACGAGGTAGTCGGCCCACAACCGCGCTCATAAATCCGGAAGGCTATCTCCGAAGATGACAGTACCTGAACGAACTCAACGTTGGTGCCATGCGGAAATAGAGGACTGGTGCTGATCTGCGCGCCGAGCTGCTGCCAGGCTTGACCATGTGCGCCGAAATCATCTGTCTCGACGAAGAGAACAAAGTGCGGATTGCCCACGTTGACCATGGCTCCGGCTACATTGCCGACACCGGGAAGCTCGATCGTGCGCGGCATCACCCGCGGAACACCCATCTCGCTCTCAATCAGGTACAGCGGATCGGCGGCCTCAACAACATGACAGACCCGCACGCCGCCGTGCGTGCCCAGCGCGACGTCCAGCTTGCCCTCGCTACACGCCAGCCACGCAGCGACACAGCGCGTGCCGTTCCCGGAGAGTTCGGCCTCGCTGCCGTCCGCGTTGAACAGACGCAGAAACAACTCGCCGCTGGGCTTGCGATCGAGAAACTCGATGCCATCCGCCCCGACGCTGGTGTTGCGCGCACAGAGTTTCCGCGCGAGTTCAGCGTGACGGCGCTGCGCCAACGGCTCATCGATGATCAGGAAATCGTTGCCGCAGGCGTGCGCTTTGACGAAGGGAATCATGCTGTTCTTATTGTGCCTCAGCGCTCTGTGAAATGACGTACATCTACTGTTTTCGTGGAGCGGCCGCTCGGTCTGACCGATAAATACGCGCACACGGCTGACCGCTGGTGCACAAAATGGACAATTCCGTAAGACCCTCGGGATGCGCGGCGACGGCTGCGGATACAGGGTCTCCCGCGATCGCGACGACGTAAGCGGCATGCTCGGCAGGCGCCGCCAGCGCGGCATGAAAACTGTCGTAATCTCCCTCATTGATAGTCTGGCGCAGAGGAATCGCCGCCACCTGCAGCGCGCCAACGTGGTCCGAGTTGTACATCAGAATCGCCGAACCCGCAGGAAAGACGCGCAGCTGGCGGCCAAGCGCGGTCTCAAAGGCGACCCGAGTGGTCGAGTTGGCAAGGGCCTCTTTGAGCACAAGCGGCGTCTGATACGTCATGCCAATCGTGTTCAGAGCAACGAGCAGCAGGACAATCGGCTGCATCAACCTTTTCACCAGCGGCTGCGATTGGCTCCATCGACCCTCGAACCACTGCGCGGCGACCACGGAAAAAACAGCAAGCGCAGGCAACATCTCCATTCCGTAACGGGAGTTGTAATACGAATGCGGCCACAGCTGCGGAATAAAGATCGGCACGGATCCATAGGCGACCGAGTAGACATAAAACGGCAACGGCACCCAGAGAAGCAGCGCTGGCGGCGCGAGCCTGCGCCGAATGGCAATCATCACGCCACCAATGGCCGCAGTCATGACCAGAAAGCCCGTCTCCCAGAATGCCGCATCCACCTGCGCCGTACGCGTGTAGTACACGAGTGCCCAGAAAGGGCTGTGCCATCCGTGATAGTGCTCCGAGCCTGCGGCCGCGGTCTTCCTTTCTATGGCGGACGCCGAATAAGGGCCACGGATAAAGTCCAGCGGATCGTGGAAGAAGTGCTGATTGTAGGCCAGCCAGCTGATCGGCCCTGCAACAACAATCAATGTAAAAAGCACGAAGGAGGGAACAACTCTGCTCCAGACATCGCGTCTGCTCGCCAACGTAAACGTAATGACGCACCAGACAGCCGCACCGAGAACCCAGCCATCGTACCGCGTGTAAACCGCCGCCAAAATAAAGACCGCAATAAGAACCAGCCGCCGGGCCACGACGGCCTGACGAGCTGCGTGAATGCCAGCGACGCACTCCACCGTAAGCAGGCCGTCCAGATCACCAGCGCAAGGAAGAGCGGCTCCGTCATGGCCGTGGTCGCGAGGTAAAGCAGGCTGGGGTTCAGCGCATAGAATGCCGTCGCCACAATTGCCCACCGCGGCGTAACCAAATGACGCGAGAGCCGGTAGATTCCGACCACGCTGGCGATGTAGCAGATCAGCGAAGGCCATGCGCCGGCAAGCCCGTTCTGCCACCACTCCATCTTCTGCACAAACGGCAGCATCAGCAGATGAGGCAGCGGAAGCCAGACTCCACCCAGCTGGACCAGCCCCGGGTTGCGCGAATCCAAAATGCGCCGGGCGATGCCAAGGTGCGCGACCGCATCTCCGTACAGCAGCAGATACCCGTGTGAGAACGAAATCAGCAATGCGATAAACGAAAGAAGTACAGCGGCCAGCGCAATGGGAAAGGTCTCCTCGCGCGTCGCTGGCCGAACTTCGTCGGGATCCGGGACCACCGCCCCCGCCACGGCACCACGGGGCGCAATGGCCGATGCCGCTCGCCTGGTGGCCCTCGACGTTTTAGACCTCCGGATGCTCAAGGTGCGAGATCTCCCGGAAAAGATTGAAGCGTTCGTCGATCTCCTGCCGCGTCACGTTCTGCAATCGCTCCGTACCGAAGCGTTCGACGGCAAACGAGCCCATAACGCCGCCGTAAAACATGGCGGTGCGAAAGACCGCAGGCGTCAACTCAGGCTGCGACGCAAGATAGCCGTAGAAGCCGCCAGCAAACGAGTCGCCCGCGCCGGTAGGATCGACCACCTCCGCCAGCGGAAGCGCAGGCGCACGGAAGGGCCGCGAAAGCTTGGCACCGCCAAAGGAGCGATCGCTGAAGAACGCGGTAGCGCCATACTCCCCATGCTTGACGACAAGCGTCTTCGGCCCCATGCTAAGCACCTTCTCGGCGGCAACGACAAGATTATGCTCTCCAGACAGCATGCGCGCCTCACCGTCGTTGATCAGCAACACGTCAAGCTCGCGCAGCACCTTGGCGAGGTTTGCGCCGTGGTCGGCGATCCAGTAGTTCATCGTGTCGCCGCAGACCATGCGCACCTTAGGCATCTCCCTGCGGACGCGCGCCTGCAATACCGGATCGATATTTGCGAGAAAGAGATATTCGCTATCTTTGTAAGCAGCGGGGATCTTCGGCTCAAAAGTTTCGAAGACATTCAAGTCCGTGCCCAGCGTCTTGGCCACGTCCATGTGGCCCGAGTAGGAGCCCGTCCAATGAAAACTGAGCCCATTCGAGCGCTCGATGCCCTGCGTATCGATGCCGCGCCGCGTCATGACCGCCTCATGCTCAGCGGTGAAATCTCTCCCGACGACCGCGATAACGCGTACCGAGGTAAAGTAACTTGCTGCAAGAGCAAAATGCGTCGCCGCACCACCCAGGCAGTGGCTCACCTTTCCGTGCGGTGTCTCAATGCTATCGAACGCTACCGATCCTACGACGAGAATTGCCATAAACTCCTTTTGACGAAACAAAGATTTGCAAAATTTGTAACTACTTACGATACATACAAGACCTGAGTGCAACGAGACCTGGTCTAAAAATACTTATCCAGCAAAATTGCCAGCTTCTGCTGCGCCTCCGCAGGAATCGCCTTGCGATCGGTCAGGATCGCATACTTCAGCGCATCAGCAGCAGCCGCAGGTCCTTTCAGTAGGCATTGCGGAGATCGCAGAACGCACCACCTTCGCCGCGTTATCGGCGTTCTGATGCAGCACCGCAACCACCTGGTCGACGGTGACATCGTCGTGACCCTCACGCCAGCAGTCGTAGTCGGTGACCATGGCCATCGTGGCGTAGCAGATCTCGGCCTCGCGGGCCAGCTTCGCCTCCTGCAGATTGGTCATGCCGATGACGTCCGCTCCCCAGCTGCGATAGAGGTTCGATTCAGCGCGCGTTGAAAACTGCGGCCCTTCCATGCAGACGTAGGTCCCACCGCTCTTACCCACGACACCGACCGCATCGCACGCCTTCTGGAACACAGCCGCCACCGTCGCGCAGACCGGATCGCCGAAGCCCACATGCGCCACAATCCCTTCACCGAAGAAAGTCGATATTCGAGCATAAGTTCGATCAATAAACTGATCAGGGATCACGAAGTCGGTCGGCTTGTGCTCCTCTTTCAACGAACCGACGGCAGAGACCGAGAGGATTCGCTCGACCCCCAGCATCTTCATCGCAAAAATGTTGGCGCGAAAGTTCAATTCGCTCGGCAGGATGCGGTGCCCGCGTCCGTGCCGGGCCAGAAAGGCAACATTGCGCCCCTCAAGTTCTCCTAGAATGAACGCGTCGGAAGGTTCGCCAAACGGTGTCGTTATGCGCTCTTCGCGCACATTGGTAAGTCCGGGCATGGCGTACAGGCCACTGCCTCCGATGATGCCAATCTCTGCCTTCTTCAAACCCTTTTTGCTCCCTTAGCGGACGCTGTCCGTTGTCGATAGTGAACCTCTAGAAGTATATCGTTGCAGAGCGTTTGCGTTGACAGCACCGAACGAAGCGAGAACATGTGCCATACCGAGCGCCGGCTCCTGCAATGGTGTCGCTGCCTGTTGAATCGGCCCCTCAGGTTGCACGCTCACAATGGAGTCCCGCAGCTTGCGCGCGAGCGCAAGGTCAAATCCTTCGCCGACAAAGACGCCGGTCCCCGCAAGAGAGATCAGCACATCGCCCTCGTTGGTCGAATAGACCTGCTCCCTATCGTCGGCCTCGTCCTTCGTCCGCTCCACAACGTTGGAATACTTTCTCGGAATCTGCGCGGCATAAGTATGCATAAACGAACGCGCTGAATCACGGTTCTTCCACCGCGAGTAGTAGATCAGCCCAAGCGACGCCGTCGACTCCTTCTCAGCTGCAGTGATCGCCGACTTGCGCTGTGCGGCATAGTAAACGCCACCGTTCCATGCCGGAGAAAGTGCGTCTGCCATCTCTTGGCCGCCAAAAAGCTCAATAAGAATGCGAACGTCAAGCTCGCCCATAACTCCCACATCGTAAGGGGTGTACTCGGGATCAAGCAGAGGATGGATGTCCGGCAGCCGCACCACAGGCACCGGAGCGTGCGCCATGTAAGCCGCGGGATGCATGATCTCAAAGCTCGAAGACGGCGGGTTGGCCAGCACACCGGCAAAAGCCGCCTCCTTCCCCGCTTTAACCAGCACCGCCTGTTCAAAACTCAGCCCGTCGCTGTAAGGAAACAGCAGGGACTGCTGCAGCAGCAGCGGCGCCCGCGCCATCACCGGCGAGCCAGTAGTGTCGGCCACCAGGTCCTTCATGCGGTCCCCAATCTCCGGCGAATCCGCAAGCGTCTTTCCACTGGGTCGCAGCGTGTAGTCGACAAAGACCGCCATCGCCTGCCCCTCGGAGACCGCGCTCCGTGCAGTGTCGACCTCGTCCACCTGCAAATGACGGTTATCCTCCTGCACGTTGTGGGACGGGCCATTCATACTGATCGAAGACCACTTCGTAAGATCGACCTTCTGGTCCTGCAGCGCATGGGTCAGCTCGTGCGCCAACACCGGCTTCTGCTCGTCCGGCTTGATCCAGTCAAGCAGATTCACCGTCTTCGTCTTGTTGTCATAAAACCCTGCAATCTGTTCCGTCAGCAGCGAAAGAAGAAAGGCGCGCAGATGAAAGTCCCGGTCCAGCAAACCGAACTTCTTCAGCACAATCTCGGAGCGCTCCATCCGCTTCGCGCCTTCGTCCTCGTCGAACTTCTCCCTGAGATACTTGTTGACCTCGTCACGAGAGATCAGCTTGCGCTTCACACTATGCTCAATCGGCAGCTTCGTGTCGGTGCTGGCGAAGCTGAGGATCTCGTCCACCGAGCGAAAGAGCTCCTTCGCCTGGTCCTTCGTCATCGGGGCCTGTGTCGTAGCCTTGTCCGCGGACTGCGCCGGCGCCTGACCCGTATTGGGAGTTGCTGTCTGCGCCCCATAGGCCACATAACTGGCCGCCAGTAGCGCGACCCCTGCGACCCACCCCGTCAATCTCCTATCTCCACCGCAAAGCGCTCGCTGCAACATCACCCTCTCGATCCACCGCTATAATCAAGTGTACGAGAGTTTTCCGTAACGCCCCGCTATGACCCCTCCTGCACAGGCCGATATCTCCGTCGCATCGACGTCCAACTCCGCTTCGCAGCTCGCCGCCCTGCTCCAGGGTGCAGGCGTATCGCGGCTCGATCACATGGGGTGGATTCGCGTAACCGGAGAGGACCGGGTCCGCTGGCTCAACGGCATGGTCACCAACTCGATCCAGGAACTGAAAGACGGCGACGGTAACTATAACTTCCTGCTGAGCGTGCAGGGCCGCATCCAGGGTGACGCCACGATCTTCGCCGAACCGGACGCTCTCCTGATGGAGACGGCCTCGTCCCAGTTGCCCACCCTCATGACGCTTCTCGACCGTTTCGTCATCATGGACGACGTAGAGTTAGCTGATGTCTCGAGCACGCGCTCCGGCCTGATCGTCGCGGGCCCGCAGGCCGAGTCCCTGCTTGCAAGGATCGGTCTCAACGTTGCCGGCCTGGGAGCGATTGAGATGCGGCCCATGCCGTGGAATGCCGGTCAAATCAGAGCCTCTCATATGCACAGTCCTTTGGTACCACGGTTCGAGGTGTGGGCCGATCACGAAACGACGTCAAAGCTCCTTGACGCTCTCCAAATAGCCGGAGCAGCACTCTGCGAAGCTCAAAGCCTGGAATGGCTGCGAATTCTTGAAGGAACGCCTCTCTACGCCACCGACATCCGCGACCGCGAGCTCCCCCAGGAGACCGGACAGACCCGGGCCCTCCACTTCCTCAAAGGCTGCTACCTCGGCCAGGAGATCGTCGAGCGCATCCGTTCGCGCGGCAATGTCCACCGCACATTCAGCGCATTTCGCCTCAACGGAGATCTCCCCCCTGCCGGCTCGCTGCTGGAGGCCGACGGCAAACAGGTCGGCGAGCTAACCAGTGTCGCCGCCATTCCGTTGCCCGCAAACTACGGCAATGACAACGGCGGCACAGTACAACTTGCCCTCGGCTATGTCCGTCGCGAAGCCCTTGATCGAGGCACTCCCCTCCTCTACCCCGGCGGTGTCGCTGTGCCAGTATCGCCTCCCTTTTCTGCCGCTGCAGCGTCTCAGCGGTCGGCTGCATCTGAATCTTCTGAAAGAGTGTGACAATGCCAGAACAAAGTAAGCCATTCGTAGTTACCGATCGCCGCAAGTTCACCATGGACGGCGAGCTGCGCCCCGACGCCGATCCTTCGCCCGAGAGAGAAGAGCGCGCATCAACTCCGGCCGAACCCGCAGCTGCCGCGCCGCCACGCCCGGCCACCGCAGCTCCTGAAGCTCCGGCCGAACCCGAAATGCCGCCCGCACCGACCGCCGAAGAGAACGACCAGGCCCGCCGCGCGTACGAGATGACGGCAGACCGCCTCGACACCGCGATTCGCTCCGCCAACCCCGGCATGGACGCATCCGCCCGCGATGAGCTTTGAGCAACTCGTACAGTCCCTCTATATGACGGCGATGATGCAGCTTGGCGCAGCGACCCACGAGGGCCAGCAGCCTCAGGTCGATATCCTGGGCGCACGCCAGAGCATCGACATGCTGGGCGTCCTCGCAGAAAAAACCAAGGGCAATCTGACCCCCGAAGAAAATCGCCTGCTGGACAGCGCCCTCTTCGAGCTCCGCATGGCCTTCCTCGAGATCACGCAGGCCCTTGCGCGCCAGGCCGCGACCAAAGCCCCCGCCGCTGGTCGCCCCGGCCCCGGCGGTCCCAGTATCGTCCGCTAAACGATGGAAGCGACCCTCACCTTCCTTGGCACAGGCACCTCGATGGGTGTGCCGACGCTTGGCTGCGACTGCGCCGTCTGCACATCCGCCGTCTCTCCGGGTGGAGACCCGCACAACCGCCGCACCCGACCGTCCATCCGTCTCGCCTACAACGGCCACACGGTGCTCATCGACACCGGCCCGGACTTTCACGCCCAGGCCTTGCGCGAAGGGATTCGCCGCGTCGATGCCGTGCTCTACACCCACGGCCACGCCGACCACGTCATGGGCTTCGACGATCTGCGCCCCCTCAGCTTTCGCACACAGGCCAACCTTCCGGTCTACGCCGACGAGGCCACAGCAAACAGCATCGAACGCATCTTCGAGTACACCTTTCGCAAGGAAGACCGTTACCCCACCAGCGCGCGCGTCACGATCCATCGCATCGATCCCACCCCCGGAGCTGGAATAGAACTCTTCGGCGCCTGCTTCCAGCGAATTCCCGTCACCCACGGGCGGGAGGAGATCACCGGCTACCGCTTCGGCAGCGCCGCCTATCTCACCGACATGAGCGACGTTCCCGAAGTCAGTCTCCCGCTCCTGCACGACCTCGATGCGTTGATCATTGATGCCCTCCGTCACGATCCCCACCCCAGTCATTCGCACCTAGAAAAATCCGTCGCCATCGTCGAGCAGCTAAAGCCAAAGCGGGCCTTCTTCACCCACATGAGCCATGATCTCGACCACGACGCAACCAACGCTAAGCTCCCCCCGCACATCCGCCTGGCCTACGACGGCCAGAAGATAAACTTCGAGATCGCCTGATGCAGATATTTCGCCATCTCTCCGAGGTGCCCATCGAACTTCGGCCCCACCGTCGCCACCATCGGCAACTTCGATGGCGTCCATCGCGGTCACCTTTCGGTCATCGAAGAGGTTGTCGCCCGCGCCCGTGCTCTCAAAGCAAAATCCATCGCCATCACCTTCGAACCCCATCCCGCCCGGGTCCTGCGCCCCGAATCCACCCTTCCCCTCATCACCCCGCTCACCGAAAAACTCGATCTGCTCTCCTCGACCGGCCTCGACGCCGTCCTCGTCCTGCCATTCACCAAAGAATTCTCGCAGATGTCCGCCCCGGCGTTCGCCACCGAAGTCCTCCACCACGCCCTCCACGTCATCGAACTCCACGAAGGAGAAAACTTCCGCTTCGGCCACCACGCCGAGGGCGACGTCAACAATCTGGAAGCCCTTGGCCGCGAACTCGGCTTCACCTGCAAGGTCTATTCCCCCAGACCATTCGCAACCAGCCCATCTCCTCCAGCCGGATCCGCCAACTCATCGCCGAAGGCAACGTAAGCCAGGTCCGTTCTCTCCTCGGCCATCCCTTCGCCATCGCCTCCACGCCTGCCTCAGGACGAGGCTACGGCACCCGCTACACCGTCCCCACCATCAATCTCGCCCCGTACGCCGAACTCCTGCCCGCAAACGGCGTCTACATCACGACCCTCACCGTCGGCAGTGCTCCCACAAGCGAGACCTTCGACGCTGTCAGCAACGTCGGCAACCGCCCCACCTTCGGCGCCGACTCCTTCACCGTCGAGTCCCACCTCCTAAACTTCCACCCAATAACCCTGGACGAGCAAACGCCCCTCACCCTGACCTTCCTGCGCCGCTTACGCCCCGAGATCCGCTGGCCAAACCCAGAAGCCCTGCGAGAGCAGATCGGTCGCGACGTCGCCACGGCAAAACGCTACTTCACTTTGTGTCGGGCGGTGGCTTCGCAACGCCACTCCGCTCGTCCTCACCAGCCTTCGCTGGCACCGTAGCCCCCTTCATCGGGCCACCGGCCAGAGGTTTGGACGGAGCGACCGCACGCGGAGCAGCTGGCGTCGCGTTCTCATCGTTCGGTGTAGCCGAGGAAGGTGTAGGCGTAGCTCCAGGTGAACTCGCAGGAACAGCACTGCCAGGAAAAGCGCCAGCAGGAGCAGCTGGCTGCTTAGGTTCGTTCCCACCGGTATCAGGCGCATCGGGATCGGCCTCGTCCGGCCTCACCGCCGGTTGTTGGCGCGGCTTCGCAAGGTCTGCCGGACTGCTCAGCGGCACATCCAGCTTCTTCTGGGGCGCACCCGCCGTAGCGAACGCCTCGTTCGGCTTGTTCGCAATCGCGACACGCATAAAATCCATCCACATCGGCAGCGCCGCACGGGCTCCGGTCTCCTTCTCACCCAGCGACTGGCGGTCGTCGTATCCGATCCACGTGCCACAGGTCACCGACGGAGAAAATCCAATGAACCACGCGTCCGTGAAGTCGTTCGTCGTCCCGGTCTTGCCTCCAAGAGGATGCTTCAGCTGCGAAGCGGCCGCACCGGTCCCATGCTGGACTACCGCCTGCAGAAACTGCATCATCGTTCGCGCAGTATCAACCGAGATGACCTCCGACACCTGACTCGGCGCCTCGTCCAACGGCAATCCATCGGCCTGCGTCACCTTGCGAATGTAGCGCGGCTCGATCCGTATCCCGTCATTCGGAAATACGCTATACGCCCCCACCTGTTCGGCCAATGTAATGTCGGCCGCCCCAATTGCGATCGGCAGGAACATCGGGATATTACTTGTGACCCCAAATCGGTGCGCCGTCTCGATCACCTTGCGAATGCCGTATCGGTCGGCAAGCTTCAACGCTGGAATATTTCTCGATTCCGCGAACGCATTCAGCAGCGTCATCGCCCCCTTGTAGTTTGGCTCATAGTTATGCGGCGTATATGGCCCGTTCGGCGTCGGAAAACTTACCGGCCCATCGACGATGATGTCCGTAGGCTTCGCCCCACCCTCAACCGCCGTTGTGTAGACGTACGGCTTGAACGAAGACCCAACCTGGCGTTGCGCCTGCGTGGCCCGATTGAACTGCGACAGCGCAAAGTCGCGCCCGCCCACCATGGCCAGCACCTCGCCGCTCGAGTTATCCACCGCCATCATCGAAGCCTGCGCACCCGAATCCTGTTGCAACGAGGCATGCAACCCCCCGTCCGGCGCAGTACCCTCGATCCTCAAATAAACAACATCGCCCATCCGCAAAAAGCTGTCGCCGTCCTGGTTCTGCGTCCACTTCCAGTCCTCAGGCGTCAGCGCCACCCTCCGGTCAGCACCGACCTTCACGACGACCTTCTTTGCAGACACCGTCGTCACCACACCATGAACATAGCTTCCCTTGTCGAGCGGCTGCACCCAGTCAGGATGCTGGTAACTCTCAACGTCCGACCCATCAAGGACAACATTCGCCAGCCTTCCCTTCCATCCACGCCGCCGTTCGTACGTCGCAGTCCCATCCAGAATGGCCTTGTTCGCGACCACTTGCAGATCAAGATCAAGCGTCGTATAAACGCGAAGCCCCGCCCCATGCACCTGCTCGACGCCGTACTCTTTCTCCAACAGCCGCCGCACCTCCTCAACAAAGTACGGAGCAACGCTATTGGCCGGCGGCTCCAGATGCAGCCCAAGCGGCGCTGCCTTCGCGGCATCTGCCTGCTGCAGCGTAATCTTGCCATCGTCCAGCATCTCGCTCAGCACAAGGTTCCGCCGCTTCAAGGCACGGTCCGGATACTTCAACGGCGAATAAGCCTCCGGCCCCTTCGGCAACGCCGCCAGCAACGCCGCCTCCGGCAGCGTCAAATCGTCCACACGCTTGCTGAAATAAAACTCCGACCCCGCTTCGAACCCATATGTCCCATGCCCCAGGTAGATCTGGTTCGCATAGAGCTCGAATATCTGCTGCTTGGTAAACCGCCGCTCGATCTGTACGGAGAGAAACACCTCCTGGATCTTCCGTCCATAGGTCTTCTCCGACGAGAGAAAGAGGTTCCGCGCCAGCTGCATCGTCAGCGTGGAAGCCCCCTGCGCACGTCCGCTCGAATGCACGTCCCGATAGGCCGCACCCACGGCCCTGACGAGGTTCACCCCCCAGTTACGCTCAAAGCTCTTATCTTCAATTGAAATAATTGCCTGCCGCAGCACCGGCGGAAACTCCGCATACGGCAACACCACACGACGTTCCAGCGCAAACGACCCAAACGCTTTGCCGTGGATGTCGAGCAGTTCAGTTGTAGTATTCGGGTGATACCGCGCCAGATCGTCCATCTGAGGCAGATCGATGGAGTACACCAGCATCAAGCCGCATAACGCTCCAAATACAACTGACAACCCGAGAAGCGCAAAGAACGTTACCCGCCGTGCGATACGGCGGCTGGGATAGTCAGGGCCGATTCAGCGTAGCTCGGCGAAGGATCCGTCTCCACCGCGGAATCTCTTCAGACTCAGGCGACCGGTCTTCGCGGCTGTATAGGCTCTGCACGGCCCTTTCACGATAGCACGAACGGCCACCGCTTCAGCCCACGATCCAGCGCGAGGAATAACGCTAAGCAGCCTTGTTTTTCAGCAGCACGAGCGCCTTCGAGAGTTGTTCATCCACCGTCACGCTGGGCTTCGCTGGCGCCGCCTGGTTCTCTGTCGGGACACGCGTCCTCATCCACGGCAGAAGTAGCCTGGTCGACGTTCGAGGCCACCAGCACGCCCGGCGTAACGCCCTCGTCCTGCAGCTTCTTACCGGAAGGCGACTCATACTTCGCGATCGACAGAATCAACGCCGCACCATCAGGCAACTCAAACGTCTTCTGCTGAGCACCTTCGCCAAACGTCTTCTCTCCAACCAGATCGGCCCGCTTGTTATCCAGAAGAGCTGCAGCCACAAGCTCCGCAGGCCCCGCCGTTCCCCGGTTCACCAGGACGACTACTGGCGCGGTCGTGTTGATCGCCTTTGAGGCATCGGCCGTAAATGTCTGCTTCTGCACCTTCTGCCCTTCCAGTATCGCAATCGTGCCGTCCTTCAGGAAGAAGTTTGCCAACCGGGTCGCCTCTGCCATGTCCCCTGCCGCAACATCGCGCAGGTCGAGCAGTATCTTCTTGTTACCCGCCTTCGACATGCCCTTCAGTTTCAACTCGACCTGCTGCACATGGTCGTGGTCAACCACGCCCGGCTTCAGATAAAGGATCGATGAGTTCTCATAAAGCGTCTCCGTGACTGGAGGCAGTGACGACGCGACGCGCGTCAGAACGATCTTGTCCGGCGCCGATTTACGAGGACGCACCACGGAAAGCGTCAACTCGGTCCCCGGCTGCCCTTCCAGCAGCAACTGGATCATCGCCAGCGAGATATCGCGCGTGTCCGCCGGCCCGATGGCCTCAATGATGTCGCCATCGCTGATGTCGGCCTTGTCCGCCGGACTGCCCGGGACAACCGAAACCACCGACGCGTAACCATACCGCTTCGAAACATTGATCCCCACCTGCGCCTTGCCGCCCTTGTCCGCCTTGTAGGCCTTATAGTCCTCAGGCGTCAGATAGCTGGAGTCGGCATCAAGCGATTCCAGCAGCCCTCTCAACGCACCGTTGGTCACAGCGGTGATGTTCGGCTGTTCGACGTAGTCGGTCTGGATGTGCCGTAGCACCTCGCTGTACACATTGATCTGGCGATAAGCGCCGTCCTGAGGCTCAGTCGCGGCGCTGACGCCGTTCGAGTTCACTCCAAGGAAGACAGCAACGACCAGAACAACTGACACGGCAAGCAGAAGGATCTTCGAAATCTTGGGCATAGTTAGAGCGGCTCCATGGGGATTGTCCCCGGCACAGTACAGATTAGACGCAACCCGTAGTCAAAATGATACTCTCGAACCGTAAGAGTGCGCTGGCCGGCACGATAACACTTTGGTGGCGGCGGGCAGAATCGAACTGCCGACCTACGGGTTATGAGTCCGTCGCTCTAACCATCTGAGCTACGCCGCCGATGTGTTGAAAAGGGTTACGCCGGCACAAAACTCTCTCGAGGAAAGAGATCATCGCCACGGCACAGCCAGCTTCCATCATACTTGATTCCGTTCCCGGCGAAAAGCGGCCCGCCTCCGTCCTCGGAGTCATTCCTGCACGCCTCGCCTCCACACGACTAGCCCGTAAAGTCCTTCGCATCATCGCCGGGCGCCCCATGCTTGCATGGGTCTACGAGGCCGCCAGCGCCTGCCCCCAACTCGACCGCGTCATCATAGCCACCGACTCCGAAGAAGTGGCCAACCTCTGTCAGCAGAACACCTGGCCCGTTCAACTCACCTCTTCCGACCTCCCCAGCGGCACCGACCGTGTCCACGCCGTCGCCCAGCATATTCCAGCCGACATCTACGTCAACATCCAGGGCGACGAACCCCTCCTCAAACCCGAACACCTCACCGCTCTCCTCCGCCCGTTCCACCAGCCCCACGTCGAAGTCTCCACCCTCAAGGTTCTCTGCACACCCGAGAACGTCGCCAACCCAAACGCAGTCAAAGTAGCCACCGCAGCCGACGGTCGCGCACTCTACTTCTCGCGAGCCACCATCCCCTTTGATCGTGATGGGCAAGCCCGCGACAGCACCGCACCGCCGCAATACTGGAAGCACATCGGCCTCTACGCCTACCGCAAAGCAACACTTGAGCGCTTTCCCACCCTGCCCCCGAGCGCCCTCGAACAGACCGAGCGCCTCGAACAACTCCGCTTCCTCGAAAACGGCATCGACATCTACGTCGAACCCACTGACTTCGACACCATAGGCGTCGACACCGAAGATGACCTCCACCGCGTCGAAGCCCTCCTTAGAGAAAGACACCGATCGTGAGAGCACTTGAAGGCGTACCCGGTACCGGCCTTGGGGCAAACCGCGGCCCCCGTCGAGCGTTCTCTGTCCGCTAGGGCGGAACGCCCCAGGTAACAAGTCCAAGGAAAGTATCTCGAACCAAAGGCCCGACCGATACTCTTCAGAAATCTCACCAAATTGATCCATCAGGAATCTCGGCGACCCAGAAAACATCGAATCTTCAATCCGAAGGAGCACCACCGGGCCCCAATCCATTGCTGCGGAGCGCTTATGAGACCGGCACTGCCCCTGCGAATCGCGTCCAGCCTAGCTCTCGTCGCCGCGCTAGGTCACACCTTCCTCTTCCTCACATACAGACCCACCCACGGCCCAACCGAGATTGTTGTCGTCTCCGCCATGCAGACCCACGTCTTCAGCTTCGGCGGTTTTTTACACAGCTACTGGCAGCTCTACTTCGGCTACGAACTCTTCGTCACCATCAGTTGCTTGGTCGAGTGTGGCCTCCTCTGGCAATTGGCCAGCCTCTCCTCGTCCGCGCCCCGCTCCATTCGTCCTATGGTTTTGATCTTCCTCCTCGGGGAAATCGCCACCTCGATCCTCATGCTGAGATTCTTTTTCCTCGTCCCCATCGTGATCCACATCGCGACCGCCCTCTGCCTCGCGCTGGCCCTTCTAACACTCTCTCGCAGCTCAAAGCGAAACCCCAAATAAGGCCAGGAAAATAAATTTCCTCAAATTACGCCCAAAAATCGCATGTCAAGTCCCAAAACCACCTAACCCATTGACCAGAATAAAGTTACAGTTGGCATTTTAGTTTGTACCAACCAGCTATACTGAATATAGAGATCGAGAAAGGCCCCGGCATCGGCCGGGGCTTTCCATTTAAGCCGGTAAGTCCTTTGATGGCACGAATTTGGCTATAACCCCAATGACTGCACGAATTTAGGGGACTCGACCACCGCTATCTTATTGCAAACATTGAAATCTACATCCACACAGGGGGAGGGGGTACCCCCTTGGAAGGAGGTTGAGAATGCAGCAGGCACAACAACCAGCCGGAATCCCACCCATCATCAACCCACAGGCGAAAACCTCAGCTCCAGCCCCTGCCCCATCCACCCTCACAGCCAGCCCCTCCAGCGACCCACAATCCAATCCGCCCCACGCAAGTCCTCCGCCGAGTGCGTCCCCAACACGGCAAGCACGCGGCACCCGGCGGCCTTACCCGCACCCACGCCCGACGGAGCATCCTCCACCACGACGCACTCCTCCGGCCGAAACCCAAGCAGCTCCGCCCCACGCCGGTACGGCTCCGGATCCGGCTTACCCCGCTCCACCATCTCCCCCGTGATGATCCGCTCCGGCACCGGCAGCCCCACAGCCGTCAGCCGCGCCAACAACAGCCGCCTTTGCGCCGAGGTCACAATCGCCCACCGCTCCGGTGGCAGACTCGCCAGCAGCGCCTTCACCCCTGGCAGCACCCGCAAATCTGCGACGTCCGCGACCTCCATATCTTCAATCACCCGCAGCCCTTCCTTCGGATCGATGTCCGGCCGCAGCATCTTCACAATATCGATCGCCCGCCGCCCATGCGGCACCACATACTCCTCCGCATCCGGCACCCCATACCGTCTTCGCCCACAGCCGCCAGTTCCGCTCAGCCGCCCCGATAGAGCTGACCAGCACCCCATCCATATCGAACAAAATCCCCTTGGCAGTGACCCGAATCGGCCCGCTCAACCAGCGCTCCCCTGCAGCACAAACGCCTGCGCCGCCTCCAGCACCTTCGCAACCGACTCCACCGAACAGCTCTCGCAATAAACCCGAAGCAGCGGCTCAGTACCCGAAGCCCGCAGCAGCAACCAGGTCTCCGCAGCGTTCTTCTTGCCCGCGCAGTCAGGATTGTCGAGGAAGAATTTAATGCCATCCAGCGTCTCCACCCGCAGCACCTTCATCCCGGCAAAATCAGCCACTCCGGCCTTCGCCCGCGCAATCGCCGACTGCTTCACCGCCTCATCGATATGCATATCGACGCGCCCATACTGGTGCTCCCCAAACTCCTCCTGCAGCGCAGCGACCAGTTGGCCAAGCGTCTTCTTCTCGTCCGCCATCACATTCGCCAGCAGCAGCGAGTTCAGCAATCCGTCCCGCTCCGGCAGGTGCTGACTGATGCCAATGCCGCCCGACTCCTCGCCGCCGATCAGGATCTCCTGCGCCAGCATCAGGTCCCACAACATACTTGAACCCGATCCCATGCTCATGCAACCGCCGCCCATATTTGGCCGCAATGCCGGTCCAGCATCTTCGTCGTATTGAACGCGCGAGTAACGTCTCCCGGCCACCTCTTCCGCTCCAGCAGCCACTTCGCCAGGATCGCCAGTATCTTGTGCGCATCGACCACATTGCCATGCTCGTCCACCGCGCCAATGCGGTCCGCGTCCCCATCGGTAATCAGCCCCGCATCGCACTTCTCCGCAACAACCGCCACTTGCGCGGCCTTGATATGCGGCAGAATCGGCTCGGGATTGATCCCCGGAAACGCCGGATTAAGCTCGCTCCGGATCTCAACGAACGGAATACGCGCCTGGGTGAATATTCCCGCGATCACACCCCGTCCGGCACCATACATGTCGTCGATCAGGAACTTGTATCCGGAGGCCCGTATCGCATCGAGATCAACAAACCGCGCAATTGCAGCGTTGTAGTCCGGATTGAAGTCGACCGTCTCAATCGCAGCCGGCTTCGCGGCCTTCGGCAGCGGCTTGCACAGATAGCTCTCAATCGCAGCCATGATCGACGGCTTGCCCGATCCGCCATAGCTGGCCTTGTACTTCACGCCGTTCCACTCCGCAGGATTGTGGCTCGACGTGATCATCACCCCGCCCGCGGCCTTCCGCTCACGTACCGCATACGAAAGCGCAGGCGTCGGTGTAATCTCCGCGGCCATGGCCACCGGAATACCCGCTGAAGCCACCACCTCAGCGACGACCTTCGCAAAGGAGCGCGAGCCAAACCGCGTGTCGTAAGCAATACAAACACCGGCGGCAGCGGCTCTCGTCCGCCAAAACATAATTCGCAATCGCGGCCGCAGCAACGCGCACATTCGCATACGTAAAATCGTCCGCGATGATGCCGCGCCAGCCATCGGTGCCAAACTTTACAACTGTCGTCTCAGCCATATTTTCTTGTTCCAGACCGCTAAATCAGGTCGTCCCGTCCAGCGCTCTTGAGCTCCGCAACCACCTTGCCCACGTCCTGTGACCGTTCGCGAGTCGTAATCAACAAAGCGTCCTTCGTCTGCACCACAACAAGATTGCTGACGCCAACCAATGCAATCACCTTGCCGGGAGCGTGAACATAGTTGCCGGTCGAATCGATGGAGATGCAAAGCGGATCTTCTCCATCAAACACATTCGCGACCGAAACCTGCTCGGGAGGACAGCCAGCCGCATGCTCATGCAACGCAGACCAGCAGCCCAGATCGTTCCACTCAAAATCACCAGGCAAACAATAGATCTCCGCGCCCGCCTCACCTTTCGCCGAACGCGGTTCGAGCACCGCATAATCAATGCTGATGTTCTCGCACTGCGGATAGACCTCAGCGAAGACCCGATCAAACTCCGCCTTCGACGTTCGATATGCCTCAGCGATCCTTTCCAGCAACGGCGCCATCGCGGGACGATGCTCGCGAATAGCGTTCGCCAGCGTCCGCGCACTCCAGAGAAATATCCCGGCATTCCAAGCATAGTTGCCGGACGCGACAAACTGTTCTGCCCGCTCGGCGTTGGGCTTCTCGGTAAAGCGTTTCACCCGACGCACCGCGATCCCACTGCGCGCGACCTGCGAAGGTTCGACAGTCGCGCCAAGTTCGATATAACCGTAACCAGTCTCCGCGCGCGTAGGAGGAACGCCAAGCACAACGATCCTGTCTCCACTCGCCGCGAGCGCAATGCCCGCACGAATGACCTCGGCGAAACGCGCCCCGTTCTTCACCACATGATCGGACGGGAAGATACCAATGACCGTCTCAGGGTCGGTCTTCTCCAGAAGAAACGCAGCGAGAGCACACGCTGGCGCGGTGTTCCTCGCTGCAGGCTCGCTCAGAATATGCTCACGTGGAACCTCGGGAAGCTGCTCTGCAATCAGATCGTCGAGCAGACTATTGGTGATGATCCACACACCAGTCGGATCAACCAGCGGAGTCAGCCGGTCCACTGTCTGCTGAATCATTGTGCGCTTGCCGTCCAGGGCCAGCACTTGCTTTGCCCGCGACCTCCGGCTGCGAGGCCAGAACCGTGTTCCACTTCCGCCCGCCAGAATCACTGGAGCGAACCTCTGCTCCGCTTTGCTGCCTTCAATCGGCATAAGTCTCCATCTCAACGAAAGGACCGCACCGAAATGCGGCCCTGCCATAAGATCAACAACTAACCCAGCGTTGCGAAGTAGTCTCGCATCCGCTTCACGCCCTCAGCCACAACATCGTGCGACACCGCATAAGACAATCGAATATGTTCGTCAGTCCCGAATGCCTCGCCCGGAACGACGACAACATGCGCGTCACTCAGCAGCTTCGCCGCGAGATCAGATGGAGACTTGATACCGCCTTTGCCGATGAACCGGCCCACATTCGGGTACACATAAAAAGCCCCCTGCGGCACAGTGCAGCTCAGTCCAGGAATCGTCTTGAAGCCCGCCAACACCTGATCGCGCAGCTTGACGTAGTCGGCGCGCATCTCGACAACGCACTCCTGCGATCCGGTCAACGCAGCGATTGACGCGCGCTGCACCATGCTGGCGGTGTTTGAGGTGCTCTGCGACTGCAGTTTGCTCATCGCCGCAATGATTGGTTTTGGACCCAGCGCAAAACCCGCTCTCCAGCCTGTCATCGCGTAGGTCTTCGAGAGCGAACCGAGCACAACGATGTGCTCCTTGCAGTCAGTGAAAGAACCCCCGCTGACGATCTCACCAGTGAAGTTGAGGTAGACGTAGCATTCGTCGAGCAGCACATAGATTCCATGCTTATGGGCGAGGCGAACAATGCCCTCAAGGTCCTCCGCGGACACAACGGCGCCGGATGGGTTCGACGGCGTATTCAGGATGATGGCCTTGGTCTTCGGTGTGATCGCGGCTTCAATCATCTTCGGGGTGATACCGAAGTTCTCTTCCTCCCTGCTCTCGACCAACACGACCTTGCCGCCAGCGTATCGGATGATGTCCTTGAACGAGACCCAGTAAGGCACCGGCAGAATGACCTCATCGCCATGGTCGACGAGCACCTGGATGGCATTGAACAGCGCCAGCTTGCCGCCGGTGGTGAAGACGCACTCGTCTGGCGTGTAGTTCGAACCGAAGTCGCAGGCATGGCGATCGACGACCGCCCCTCGCACCTCTGGAATGCCAGCCACGTTGGTATAACGTGTGAAGTTCTTTTCGATCGCCTCGATGGCAGCGTCCTTGATGTGCCGGGGAGTCGAAAAGTGAGGCTCGCCCGCGCCGAAGTCCGCCAGATTCACGCCCTCGGACTTCAACTTCAGCGCCGCTGCCGTGATCGCCATGGTCGCCGAAACTTCGATGCGGCCGATGCGGTCCGCAAATATCTTCGTCGCAATTCCTGTGGTCATGTCTCTAGTTTGTCAGATTTAGCCAGCGAGATAAAGCTGGAGCGTCTGGTAGGCACTTTAGAGCCGGTTTGGCACCTTCGCCTTCAATCGCTCGACGACCAGCGGTGGAACCAACGCCGTGACGTCACCACCGAGCTGGAACACACCTTTGATGAGCCGGGAACTGACGTAGGTGTACTTCTCGGCGGGCATCATAAACAGGGTTTCAAGCTCAGGATCGAGCTTGCGGTTCATCATGGCCATCTGAAACTCGTACTCGTAGTCGCTGATGGCCCGAATGCCGCGCAGGACGGCCTTGGCCCCCTGTTCCCGGGCAAAATCCACCAGGAGGCCGTTGAATGTAGTGACGGAGACGTTCCCGAAGCTGCGGGTCGCCTCGAAGATCATCTCCTCGCGCTCGGGCACGGTGAACAACGGCGTTCCCTTCTCAGAGTTGCGAAGGATCGCGACCACCAGTTCGTCCACGATCTTCGACCCTCGCGCAATCAGGTCGAGATGCCCATTGGTGAGTGGATCGAAGGTGCCCGGGTAGATCGCCTTGACGGTATGCATGCACCCAAAGCATACCTCCCTTTGTCTGGAGATGAAATAAATGGGTGAATTCATGTAGTCTTGCGGGCAATCCCTTGCGTCTCTCCTAGTAGCCGAACAGAACCCGGCTGGAGCTTGATAAAACATTCGATCCATGTCCTCACGCGCCATCACCTCCGACAGTCATTCCGTCACGCAGGACGCCCCGGCGACGCCGCTGGACGACATGGCCTCGATCGTGGCGACGTATGAGCAGCGGATCTTCCGTTTTCACCTGATCTCGATCCGCGACCGCGATGTCGCCCAGTCGTTGACCCAGGACACCTTCGTTCGCGCCTGGTCGGCCCGCCATACCTTTCGCGGAGACTGCTCGATCTCGACATGGCTGATGCGGATCGCCCTGAACCTGATTCGTGACCATACTCGCACTGACCGTTTTCGATTCTGGAAGCGGGTCTCGGAGACCGCAGTGGATGTATCCGACATCTCGTCGCACGTTCCGCATCGCGACAGCTCGCTGGAGTCGCGTCTCATCGCCAGCGAGCAGATGGCGCTGGTGTGGGAGAGCGTAGCGCAACTCTCAGACCGTCAGCGAAGCGTCTTTCTTCTACGCTTCCTCGAAGAGTTGGAGCTGTCTGAGATCGCAACCATCACCGGCCTGCCAATCAGCACCGTTAAGACACATCTTTATCGCGCCCTCGCCACCATTCGAGCTCGCCATAACGCCACGCATAAGGACTCCCTATGAACCTCCATCTCACTCACGAACAACTCTGCGACCTGGTCCTGGCCGAGTCGGCACTCCCACTGGAAGGCAAGCTCCGGAACGACTTCGAGAGCACCTCTGATGTTGTACAAGCACATCTTCGAGCCTGCCCGGTCTGCTCTGCCGAGTTGCGCAGCCTGCGCGATTCGCTCTCGCACTTTCGCGATGCGTCGGTCTCCTTTGCCCGGCAGGAGTTTGCGCATAGCTACGCGCGCCGGTCGTCGATCGCTCCTCCGCACAGCTATCTCTCGCAGCCTCTTTACTGGGCCGCGGCGGCGGTGGTGTTTGTCGCGGCGCTGTTCCCGCTCAGCATGCACCGGCAACGCCCGATCGCTCCAGTGACTGCTACGGTCGCATCTCGACCTTCGCAGATAACTGAGTCGGACGAGGCGTTGCTCGCCGACATCGACCAGAAGGTCTCCGCCGATGTGCCTTCCCCAATGGAGCCACTTGCAGACCCTACTGCCGGGACGACCACGACAACATCCACTTCAGATCAAAGGGCAGCAACTAACATGCGCACTATCTCCATTCACTCTCTTGTTCTCTTTGCTGCACTCTCTGGATCTTTCGTGATCGCCCAGCAGCCTGACGGCGGGCCCCCGCCTATGGGCCCGGGCCAGCGCGCCGGGAAGATGAACCAGGGCCCGGGTGGGTGGGGCGATGGTATGCGCTCCGGCTTCCGCTTCGGACCTTCAGGCATCTGGTGGCACAATCCGGACCTGATCCAGAAGCTGACGCTTACTCCGGACCAACAGAAGCGCATGGACGACATCCTGCAGCAGAGCCGTCTCCAGCTGATTGATCTGCGGGCCAACGTCGAGAAGCAGGAGTTGCTGATGGAGCCGATGCTCGCCGCCAACCCGCCGGACACGAACAAGGTCCTGGCGCAGATCGACCACACGGCGCAGGCTCGCGCGGAGCTCGAAAAGGCCAATGCCAAGATGCTTCTCAGCATTCGCAACGTCCTCACCCCAGACCAATGGACCAAGTTGCAAGCCGAGGAGAGGGACAATCGTCGTTCGCGGATGAATCGCGGCGGCGCACCCGGTGGCTCGGGCGCACCCGGTGGCTCTGGCGGTCCTGGCGAACCCGAATAGATTTGATTCTCCTTCCAATCCAGCCGTGATACTCGTTCAGCGGCATTAGGCGATCAAGTTGGCGGAACAATCCAAGGGGTACCCCCTATTACCTGCGCGTAAGTCCAATTACTGCAATGATATAGCTCCGGCATTTCTCGCTAAATTATTGCATTCATTAGGCTTACATCCAAAATATTCCAATCATTAGGGTTACGCCCCTATTCCTCCCGTGAAAACGAGAAAGCCCCGACATATGTCGGAGCTTTTTCCTGATCTCTATATCCAGTATATCGGGTTGAGCGAAACTAAAATGCCAAGCGGATGTTGTTGTGTGGGCTAGGGTTATGGGGTTTAGGGGCTTGACATGTGTTTTTCCGGGCAAAAGAGCAGGTGCGCGGGGCGATTATCGCCGACTATTTTTTTCTAACCCAGGACGTGAGGAAGGAGGGCCAGCAGTGAATTGCGGGCACTGCTGATCCGTCTCTTTCGGTTTACTTCTTGCCTCGCACAACTTCCTTCGCCTGAGTTGGCCCTTCAGCGGGAACCGGCGGAACATCGGCAGATGCGATACCGGCGATGCCGAGCTTCTTCCGCAGCTCTCCATCCACGCGGGCGAAGACGTCCTTGTTCTCCTTCAGGAAGGCGCGGACGTTCTCGCGGCCCTGGCCGATCCGCTCACCCTGGTAGCTGTACCATGCGCCGCTCTTGTCGACGATGTTGTGCAACACCGCGAGATCGAGGACGTCGCCCTCGCGCGAGATGCCCTCGCCGTAGAGAATGTCGAACTCGGCGTCGCGGAACGGGGCCGCTACCTTGTTCTTCACGATCTTTACCTTGGTGCGCGAACCGACTACAGCGTCGCCGTCCTTCACTGCGCCGATGCGGCGAATGTCGATGCGGACAGAGGAGTAAAACTTCAGTGCCTTACCGCCTGTGGTCGTCTCGGGGTTGCCGAACATTACGCCGATCTTCTCGCGGATCTGGTTGATGAAGATGAGGCAGGTGCGCGACTTCGAAACCGTGCCTGTCAGCTTCCTCAGTGCCTGGGACATCAGACGCGCCTGCAGCCCCATATGAGAGTCGCCCATCTCACCGTCGAGTTCGGCCTTCGGCACTAGCGCGGCGACCGAGTCCACCACCAACACGTCGATGGCGTTCGAGCGAACCAGCGCCTCAACGATCTCAAGCGCCTGCTCCCCGTAGTCGGGCTGGCTGACCAGCAGATTGTCGATGTCCACCCCAAGCTTGCCGGCGTAGGCCGGGTCGAGCGCATGCTCTGCGTCCACAAACGCCGCAAGACCTCCGGCCTTCTGCGCCTCTGCAATAATTTGCAGGGTGATCGTCGTCTTACCCGAGGACTCAGGGCCAAAGATTTCGATGACGCGTCCTCGTGGAACTCCACCTACACCCAGTGCCGCGTCAAACGAGATCGAACCCGTAGAAATGACCGAGATCGGCACGACGTCCTTCGAGCCGAGCCGCATGATGGATCCCTTGCCAAACTGCTTTTCCAGCCCGGAAAGAGCCAGTTCTATTGCTTTGCTACGGTCATCTGCCACGTTATATCTCTCCTGAATGGGTAAAAAAGAGGCGGGTTAAACTTCAATGCGGATTCTAGCATTCAAAACGGGGAAAGCAAATAAAAAGCGAATATAACTACCGCCTTAGTAAATCCACCGGCTCGTTTACGTCTTCGATTCTGAAGTAGCGCGCCAGTGAGGGGTGATTTTTGGCGACGGCCCGGTACATCTCCCAGGCGACGCGGCGGTAGCTGAAGTGGCCCGCGACTCCGGAGCGCAGTTCTGAGATGTAGAGGGCCTCGGCGAAGTCCATCTTGAACATGGAACGGCAGCGCGTTGCCAGGGGAAGGCAGTACTGGGCGGATTCGGCCGCCTCGCGAACGCCGCTGTCGCGGAGACGGTGATAGGTCGCGTAGGCGGAGGTCATGGCCGCTGCAAAGGTGGTCTCCAGGTTGGCCTCCGCAAGAGTGGGCTGGCCTGGGCAGACGGGCTCGTCGTAGCCATGGACATCGGTGTAGGGCTGAAGGAGCTGGACGCAGCGGCGGTGACGGTGCATGTCGCGGAAGCCGCCGATATCCATCAGGATGTCGAAGCGGAGGCCGTGGCCAGCGCTGAAGGCAGCGCAGCAGCTCGTCGTGGCGGCCGCGGTGCTTTGTACCCAGCCCGATGAGTTCGGACAGCTGCGCTGCGTTCAAGGCCGCGACGTGGTGGCGCAGCTGTCGATAGGAGTAGTGGCAGTGCGGATAGAGCAGCGACGTGGCCAATTCGACCTCAAGCGACTCAACGTCGTCCAGGAGATCGACAACGTGAGATGGTTCGATGCTCTGGCCGGCCATCAATTCAGCGGCAGCGGCTGACAGTTCACTGCGAGTCTGGCGCAGGTAGTCATTCGGCGTGGCGTACTTGACCAGCGTTGGGGCGGTCTTCACGGGGCGAAGGAGCGATTCCGCGGCGCGTTCACCGCAGGTTGGGTCTACTGAGCGGATCTCCTCGCAGAGGACCTGGGCGGCGGTCTGTTGAACATTCCATGCCGGCTCGGTTGCAGCGATGCGGAGCTTTTCGCCTAGCTGACGGACCTCGGCAAAGGGACTGGTCAGCAGGCGCGACACCTGGGTCTCGAGCGTGCGTGCGTTGACGATCTGGCCGAGCGAGGTATTGGTCGCCAGAGGAAGCAGATAGCGGGCGACGTCGAAGGCGCGGGCCTTCAGTGTGCGCTCGTAGGCATCGGGCTTCATGGATTCGGGCTGTGGAATTGCGCCCTTCAGGGCCTGGAGCATTCCGGCGCTGACATTGTCGTACGTGGTGAAGAGGGCCTCTATGGCGGCAGTGAAGGTAGGGGTCTCAGGGCCGAGATCGGGGGTGTGCCAGCCGGACCGGCGGAAGTTCTGGTAGCGGGTGGAACGCTCCTGACCGTCCCAGCGCTGTTCGTCGACCAACTCGATGGCAGCAAGCAGGCTGAGGCGCTCGATGGCGAAGGGGATGTGCGCGAGGTCGGCGATGGAGCGGTGACCGTACTGGAAGTAAAAGGTATTGAGGAACTGTTCGGCGCGCTGGGCGCTGATCTCGGCGAGAGATTCCTTCATGGTGAGTGAAGAGCGGGAGTACTTGGCCATGGCGTAGGCCAACACCTCAGGGTCTGCTCCGTGGATCGCGTATACGTCGGTCTCGGTCGGCTTGCTTTCGTTCTCTGACATGGAACTTCAGAATACGTTATGGAGTTGAGGATGTTTCGTCCCGGGCGTCCGTATAATCTGGTGGCATCGTTATCAGGGAGGTTCATGAGCATTCTTGCAGGTCGTATCGCATTGGTTACAGGAGCTTCGCAGGGGATTGGGCGCGCATGTGCTCTGGAACTGGCCCGTGGCGGAGCGTCGATCGCGCTGGCGGCGCGCAATCTGGACAAGCTGGGCGAGGTCGCAGGCGAGATCGCCGCTGCGGGAGGGACTGCGCATGCCTTTGCTCTGGATGTCGCGAGCGAGGACTCGATCAAAGAGTGCGCCAAGGCGGTGATCACACACTTCGGTGCGGTAAATATTCTCGTGAATAACGCAGGGATTACGCGGGACATCCTGGCCCTGCGGATGAAGCGCAAGGATTGGGACGACGTCCTTACGACGAACCTGACTGGCGCATTTTTGATGACGCAGGCTGTGATGTCGCAGATGGTGAAGGGCCGCTGGGGACGGATCATCAACATTACATCGGTCGTCGGCGAGACGGGGCAGGCTGGCCAGGCGAACTACGCAGCGTCGAAGGCCGGGTTGATCGGGGTGACGAAATCGCTTGCCCGGGAGCTGGCGAGCCGTTCGATCACAGTGAACGCTGTTGCTCCGGGATATATCGAGACGGCGATGACATCGGTCCTCACCGAGGAACAGAAGGCTTCGTTCGCGCAGACCATCCCGCTGGGAAGAGTCGGGACCGATTTCGAGGTCGCCCATGCCGTAGCGTTTCTGGCGTCTGAAGAGGCGAGCTATATTACGGGCCACACGCTGGACGTAAATGGCGGGATGTTTATGGGGTGACGATGCGGCTCGCGTCAGGATGGCGATGGCTGTGGCAGCGAAGAGATACGTCGCCTGTGCCGTTGCAGCCGCTGCATCCGTTCGATGCTCGGTATGGGGTGGATACCAGCGGGCTGATCGCTGGCGGAGAGCTGCGCTCCGGGCACAGGCATGATGTGTTCAACAGCGCCTACTACGGGATGGCCCCTTCGCGGTTTCGATGGGTGATAGAGTCGTGGATCGCCGATGAGAGCCATGCAGCGATCGAAGGTTACAGCTTCGTCGATATAGGGTGCGGCAAGGGTCGGGCCGTGATGATGGCCTCGGAGTTCGGCTTTCGCGAAGTGGTGGGGGTCGAGTTGCACGCCGCTCTGGCAAAGACCGCTGAGGCCAATGTTGCGGTGTGGACGGCGGCGGGACGGGCGGTTTGTCCAGTGCGTATCGTCTGCCAGGACGCGACCGAGTTCGTGTTTCCTGAAGGTGCTTGCCTGATGTATCTGTTTCACCCGTTTGCTGCGCCTGTGTTGGAACGGCTGATCGAGCGCATCGAGGTCGACTTTGCCGGACGTCCGGACATGCTCGACCTGGTCTACTTCAACCCGGAGGCGGGCGCGTTG
This sequence comes from uncultured Acidobacteriaceae bacterium, assembly GCA_963774835.1. Taxonomy (GTDB): domain Bacteria; phylum Acidobacteriota; class Terriglobia; order Terriglobales; family Acidobacteriaceae; genus Edaphobacter. The sequence continues at coordinate 626,963 of CAVZGS010000003.1, read as the reverse complement.
CTGGAGGCACATGGGGGATTCGAGCTGTTGTGGACAGGGACAGTCGAGATGTCGGAGGAGGATGCAGCAGCGGACTACGTGGCTTCGGCGGACGACATTTGCACCGTGTACCGGTGGGTTGGATCTGGCGCTGACGCATGCGACTGCCAGACCCGGTAACTGGTTTGGTAATGCGGAAACCGGTCTCCCAATGAGTCATTGGGTTCAAGTAAACCTTCATGTTTCAAGGGGTAACTGGCTCTGGATGAACCTGGGCAGGTACCGGAATCGGCGGGGACCCCCAAGATAGGCATTGACCAACCCGTTCGGGGTGTTTACTTTGTGGCTAATGGCTGACATGCAAACTATCCCTGTTGATGTGGCGAGCGGTGCGGTAGATGCCGTCTCGATTTCGATGAATATCGGTACGACGATCCGCGGATACCGGCTACAAAAAGGCATGTCGCAGGGCGATATCGAGAAGCGGACAGGCCTGCTGCGGTGTTACCTTTCGCGCGTGGAGAACGGGCATACGGTGCCGTCGCTCGAGACCCTGCAGAAGATTGCACGAGCGCTCGACCTGCAGCTCTCCGAGTTCTTTGCCGAGGAGACGATCGGCAAGGAGATGTCCGGGCTGAACCTGAACGAGGAGGAGATTCGCTTTCTGACGCAGGTGCAGCGGTACTCGGCCCACCTGTCTGACAGCGACCGCCGTCTTCTGCTGGCGATGGTGCGTAAGTTCGCCCAGACGACCCTCAGCTGATGAGGACGACCCGTATCACCTCGCGCGCAAGCCACATCCTTGCAGCAAGATAGGCATTGACTCCGCTAAAAACAGCGTCCATCAGGACTGTTAAATTTCGGGGTGTCCAGGAACCTTCATACACCTTACCGCCTCTTCTTCCCAGAAGAGGGCCCTGCGACACAAATCTGTCTCTGCCCACGCGCAAAGCCTTCGCAGCAGGCTATATCGAGCGTAGGTTCACCCGCGAGCTCAGCTTCGACCTTGCCGGGCGCTGCCTTATTTCAGCTTGGTAATGAAATAGGCGAAGAGGAACAACAGGAACGTGGCTGCGGCGAAGGTGAGCTTCTGGCGCTCCAGATACCGGGTGCGGCCGGAGGTCATGCGCGGAACCAGCGGCACTCCCAGCGCCATGCCACTGAGGAAGCCGCCGATATGGGCATGGTTGTCGATGTTGACGATGCTGGTGAGATTGGCCGCGAAGCCGATAATCAGGTTCAGCACAGCGAACTGGATGACCGAGCGGCGTAGACGATGGAGCTCGAAGGCCGGTATGGGCAGCTTTTTGTTGGAGAGCAGGACGATGAGGATGCCCGCGATGCCGAAGACCGCGCCGGATGCACCAGCGCCGACGGCGATGTAATTGTGGGGCGGGACGACATTGAAGAAGAGGCTGAGCAGGTTGCCCGCAATTCCCGTGATGAGATAAACAGCGACCAGGCCAGCCGGGCCAAGCAGCGGTTCGCCGAGCAAGCCGAGGTTCCAGAGGCACCACATGTTGGTGGCGATGTGCAGTAGGCCGACGTGGACGAAGGTCGCTGTGAGGAGACGCCACCATTGACCAGCAAGAATGAGGTAGGCGTTGGTGGCCCCATAGTGGACCAACTGGGCGGTCGTGGGGTCTTTAGCAGAGACGCCATGAAGTACCATCCAACCGAAGACCACGATGTTGATGGCGAGCAGAATGTAGGTGCCGGGGGTGGCGAGGATGTTCCAGCCGCGTTCGCGGGAGTTGGGGCGTGAGACCTCGCGCTCGTAGTCCGGCATGGGCGCCGGAGCAGAGGCAGGGTGGGGCTGGATAAGTTCGCCGTCAGATGGAGAGGAGGGACCCATTGGATGTTCTTCTACGCTATCGCGGTGAGAGGCAGATGACAAATCAGGGACGAGCAACCGGCGCTGATGTACCAGCAGACATGAAGTTGTACATGCTGCGGATGGAACTAATTTTTGCTTGAGTAAATGTCCTGATCGTCAGCTCACCGGCCCGACTCAGGCCGCATCTTTGCTGAAACGCTCGCGGAGGTCCGCAGGAATGCGTTCCTGCACGATGCCGCCGAGGAAGCCCGGCAGAGGCGTGGCGATGGCGACCAGGATCCAGAGAAGGGTCGAAATGATAAGGCCCCCTACGGCCACCGCCTCGAGCGAGATAGCGATGCCGTGGGTCTGGCTGAGGCGGACGTGCATGGTAAAGATGTGAGTGATGAGTTCGACCCGGTGGATGACGACCGCGGCGAGCAGGAAGGCCAGAATGGAGAGCGTGCTGACGCTGATAAGAAGGACGTCGATGGTGCGGGCGATGCTCTGGCGGCGGCGGCAGTGGTTGCACTCGGTGAGATGCTGTTCGTAGTCAGTCCGCATGGCCGGGGACAGGCCGGAGATATCGTAACGCCATCCAGAGAGGATGTCTCCTACCACCTGGTCGGTGCAGGAGCTGTGGTGCGGCCTGCGGTTCGCCGGAAATGCTAACGCGGGTTTTTTCATGTCTTTATAGACTCCATTCTACCCTGTTTGACAACGGGAAGAAAGGAAAGGATTCATCGAATAGTAACTCTCTTGACGGTCGAAAACGGATTTCCTGAGGGAAAATATTTCCATTTGAACGGGAAACCGTAAATGCCGCAGCTACAGGGTGATGGCGTCGAGGGGAAGGTCCTGGTGTGCCAGCAGGATCCGGTTGCCAAGGAGGGTGGGGTGGTTACCAAGGGCCTGCTCGGCGGCGAGGCGGGCGAGCTCGGGGGCATTGTTAGATTCGGAGAGGTGGCCGAGGACGATCCAGGTAGCGCCGCCGTCGTAGTCCCTCTGGAGGAATTCGGCGGTAGCGTCGTTGGACAGATGGCCGACGCGGGAGAGGACGCGCTGCTTCACGGACCACGGGTATGGGCCGTCGCGCAACATCTCCAGGTCGTGGTTGGACTCGAGCAGAAGGACGTCGATTCGCTTGAGCGCGGACTTGACGTTTGGAGGCATGTAGCCGAGGTCCGTGGCAAGGGCCATGCGGACGCCCTCGGACTCGAAGACAAAGCCGCAGGGGTCGGCGGCGTCGTGGGGGACGGTGAAGGGCGTGATGTCGATGTCGCCGATGGAGAACTGCGTTCCGGAGTGGAAGTACTCGACGGCGGGAAGGTCTGTGGGGGCGGCCTTTTGTGTTGCTGGCGAGGCGCAGAGGTCCGTCTTCGTCAGGGTCGATCGGCAGCTCGAGCGTGGCGTTGGTGTCGTCGGAGCGATGGGTTGCGGCTTCTGCAGCGATGCCGGCGATGACCTGGGACTCCTCTGCCAACTGTGCAGCGAGGTCGCTGTTCGGAGCGCTCGCGGCTACGGCTGCGGCGCGGGCCTCTTTCTCCCGCTGCACGTGATCGAGCCACTTCGCGTAGGTCATCGTTGTACGCGGGGTAAGCATGCGGACCCACGCGCGGTGGGTGGGTTCGGTCAGGAAGACTGGAATGTTGAGCCGGCGCGCGAGGACGGAGAGCCCGGCGATGTGGTCCTGGTGCTCATGGGTAACGAGAATCGCATCGAGTCGCGACGGATTTTCGCCAGCGATGGACATACGCTTGAGAAGTTCGCGGCACGAGAGGCCGGCGTCGACCAGTACGCGCGTGCGAGAGCTGGAGATGACGGTGCTATTGCCTTTGGAGCCGGAGGCGAGCACTGTCATGCGCATCATTCGGTAAGAATACGCTGATTGGTTGTGAGTATGTAGGTGGGGTAACTAAGTTGGTACGACCCCCACGCGATGGTCTACGGACGGTATGCACGGACGGCGGCGATCTCGGTGAGAAGCAGCGAGCGCCCGCTGGTCCCTTGCGCCACAAATCCGCCGCCTGGACCGTGTGCGACCTTCAGGTAGAAGACATCGGGGGTCTCGCCTTCATCGAAGACGAACAGTATCTGTGCGAGGTGTCGCTCGCCTGCGGTGGTTTCAAGGTCGACGACCTGGTCGATGCTTGCTTTAAGTAAAGACAGTTCGGGTTCAGTCATAAAAGCTCCGGGCTGAGGATGTACTTGTATAAGCGTTTTTTTGAGGTAAATCGGGTCAACATATTTTGACTTTTTTTTGACCGATCCACGATTCCGCTTACTGGCAGTCCCGGGGAGCTGTATTCGGGCCCATAAAACGCTAGGTGGTGGCCCTGACCGGGGCGAGGAAGTTGACCGTCGAGCGCATGATGACCTCGTTACGCTGGTTGAAGGCGAGGCTACGGGTGCGAACGACACCATAGTCCTTGCGGGAGTTCGAGTAGCGGACGCCGACCACCTCGATCTCGGTGCGGATTGAGTCGCCGGGACGAACGGGCAGGGTCCAGCGCATCTCTTCGACGCCTGCGCCGATCATGCCTCCCGCGACCGTGATCGACTGCACGCGAAGGCGCATGACGATTGCTGCGGTCAACCAGCCAGAGGCGGCAAGGCCCTTGAAGAAGGAGTTTTCGCCGGCGGCCTCATCCAGGTGGAAGGGCTGCGGATCATACTTCTGGCCGAACTCCTTGATCTCTTCGGCGGTCACCTTGGCCTGGCCGAGCGAGTGGAACCGCTGGCCGACGTAAAAATCTTCGAAGTAAAGCTCCTGTGACATTTTTTCTCCTGTTTCATTCGATGCTACTTCGGCATTATCTGCTGCGTTCAACTCCTTGGGTAGGTGTAGAAGCCGCGGCCGGACTTTCGCCCCAGCCAACCCGCGTCGACCATGCGAACCAGCAGCGGGCAAGGATTGTATTTGGGGCTGCCCAGACCTTCGGCGAGGACGCGCATGATGTCGGCGCAGACGTCGAGGCCGATGAAGTCCGCCAGCGTGAGCGGCCCCATGGGATGCGCCATGCCAAGGACGAAGACCTGGTCGACGGCCTCGGGCGTAGCGACGCCTTCCATCACTGAATAAATCGCTTCGTTAATCAGCGGCATCAGGACGCGGTTCGAGATGAAGCCGGCAGCGTCGTTTACCTCGACGGGCGTCTTGCCTAGCTGCACGGAGACCGCATGGACTGCGTCGAAGGTTGCCTGCGAGGTCGCGAGCCCACGAATGACTTCAACCAGCTTCATCACAGGCACTGGGTTGAAGAAGTGCATTCCGATGACCTGCTCGGAACGCTTCGTTACGGCTGCGATCCTGGTAATCGAGATGGAGCTGGTGTTGGTCGCGAGAATCGCTTCGGCAGGAAGGACGCGGTCGAGGTCGCGAAAGATCTCTGCCTTGATCGCGAACTTTTCCGTCGCTGCTTCGATGACAAACGTGGAAGGCGCAAGATCTTTGAGGTGCGTTGTCAGGGTGATGCGCGAGCGCGCCTCGTCGGCCTGCTGCTGCGTGACCTTTTCCTTTGCCACTTCGCGGGCGATGTTGGTGCGAATGATATCGAGGCCGCGATAGAGTGCGCTCTGGTCAACGTCGTAGAGCAGCACGTTGAAGCCGGAGCGGGCGCAGACGTGCGCGATGCCGTTGCCCATGGTTCCGGCTCCAAGGACTGCGATCGTTTTTGTATCAGTCATAAAGGCGTTTTGGACGACTTTGCAGTGTAGCAGTTTGCGCAGGCCGGAAGGCTCAGGCAGGGACGAGGTCAGGTGTGACGGCAACCAGAATGACGGTGATGTTGTCATTGCCGCCGCTGCGGTTGGCCGCGGTGATCAGGGCCTCGCACGCTTTGGTGAGGGCGGCCGTGGTCGGCGGCTTGGGGATGGCCGCGAGGGACCTTCGAGATCTCTTCGTCATCGACCTCGTGGGTGAGGCCGTCGGAGGCAAGAAGGTAGACGTCGTTGGGCTGCGGACGATGAGACTGGATCTCGGGCTCGACGGTGGCCTGGGAGCCAATGGCGCGCGTAATTAGATTGCGCATGGGCGATCGCGCGGCCTGGGCGGCGGTGATCTGGCCGGCGCGCAGCTGCTCTTCGACGAAGGAGTGGTCGTGGGTGAGCTGTTCGAGACGGCCGCGGCGGCGTCGGTAACAGCGGCTGTCACCGACGTGGCCCAGCCACAGCGTTGGAGGATCGGTGACGCGGGAGTTGGTATGGTCGGTGGAGGTGCGACGCTTACCGCTGGCCCCATTGAGTATGGGAGCGTGCAGAAGGGCGACCAGCGTTGTGCCCATGCCCGCGAGTTTTGGTGAGTGCCGGGACTGCTGGTAGACGGCCTGGTTTGCGGCCTGGATGGCGGCGATGAGGCGGGCCTGGGGTTTCGCCGGCGGCTGTGTTCCCTTCGCAACCGGAGTCAGGTGCGCGAGAAAGGTGTCGGCGGCGAGGTTGCTCGCGATCTCGCCCGCTGCTGCCCCGCCCATGCCGTCGCAGACGACGAAAGCACCGGCCTCGGGTGCTGCGGCGCAGGTGTCCTCGTTGCCATGGCGGACGCGTCCGCGGTGGGTGAGCATGGCGTAGATAAGGTGGTTCGCAGACATTCGTGATGCGTTCAATAGTCCGAGGAAAACAATACACGGTGAAGCGGCCGGAACCAAGGGTACGTTAGTGTTAGTGCGGGAGAGAGTAGGGATGAACCGGATCGTGCTTGGGGACAACCTGGCAGTTTTGCAGCAGATGGAGGCAGGATCGGTCGAGCTGATCTATGTCGATCCTCCCTTCAATACGGGCAAGCGGCAGAGCAGGACGCAGATGAAGACGGTCCGCGATGAGACCGGTGACCGCGTAGGTTTTGGTGGGCGGCGGTACCGCACGGAGGTGCTTGCGAAACAAGCGGGCGGCTCGGGGTACGGAGACCAGTTCGACGACTTCCTCGGTTTTCTGCGGCCACGTATGGTCGAGGCCCATCGCGTGCTCTCTGCAACAGGGTCGCTCTTCTTCCATATCGACTACCGTGAGGTCCACTACTGCAAGGTGATGCTCGATGAGATCTTCGGACGGGAGTGTTTTCAGAACGAGATCATCTGGGCCTATGACTATGGCGCACGCGCGACGAAGAAGTGGCCGGCCAAGCACGACAACGTCCTCTGGTACGCGAAGGACCCAGCGCGCTACACCTTCAATCTGAATGAGAGCGATCGAATTCCGTACATGGCTCCGGGGCTGGTAGGGGCCGAGAAGGCAGCACGCGGCAAGACGCCGACCGATGTCTGGTGGCACACGATCGTCTCGCCCACAGGCAAGGAAAAGACCGGCTACGCGACGCAGAAGCCGCTGGGAGTGTTGGAGCGGATCGTGCGAGTGCACTCGAATCCAGGCGACACGGTGCTGGATTTTTTTGCCGGGAGCGGCACAGCGGGAGAGGCCGCGGGGAAGCACGGACGCAGCTTCGTGATGGTGGATGAGAGCGCGGCGGCGGTGAAGATCATGGAGAAACGCCTGAAGCCATACGGCCCCCGGAGAGAAGACGCGCCTCTCGCCGAGGGGCCCGGGACCTAGCTGCGCGCCTGCTTTTCGGCGAAGTCGCCGATGAAGGGCAGCTTGTACCACTCGCCTTTGCTGGCTTTGAGGATGGCCATCAGCCACACGATGAACATGCCGAGCGAGACGAGCAAGTGCACAAAGATGAAGATAAAACCTAAGAACGGAATGAAGTGGAGGACCGATTTGCACGATGGTCACCACCATCCAGATCGCGAACCATACGACACAGAGGCCGATGGACTGGAACGAGTGGAACCGCACGAAGGGCATCTTGTTGTAGGGTTCGATTGCAAGGAAGATGATGGCTGGAATGATGGTGATGTAGGAGATGGCTGCGGCCGCTGTCTCCGACAGTCCGGAACCGGTCGTGACAGCCGGCTGGGCACGGCATAGGTTGGGGTGGCTGGTGCAGCCGCAGCGGCCCCAAGGGGCGCACCGCAGTGATTACAGAAGGCAGTTTGGGACGCAACTTCGTTGTGGCAAACAGGACACTGCATGTCTTGGCTCCTGAAGTGCAGAATTTGGGGATCCGGTGCGGCAGGGCGGCGAGCACAGCTCAGCGGATTCGGTCTCGCCCAAATCGGTTCCAAGCATACCTGAGTGCTGGCGCACGTCAACCCATATTTTTCAAGGCGATGGACGATTTTTCGCGAGACAACGCCGGGCAACCAGCGGAACTCAGGTGTTCTGTGGGTCGATGGTTTTGAAGCCGTAGGTCTCGTAACGTGTAGTCATCTTTCCGTTGGCGACGGTGACCACAGTGAAGCCCTCCGGCGTGCCGAGGTGCGTGCCATGCCACCAGTTGCCGCAAATTGCCCCGCTCGTGATGTAGGGGACGCCCTTCCAGATCACGGTCTCGTTGACGTGGGTGTGGCCCTGCAGGACGCCGATGACATTGTGCCCAGCAAAGAGGGCGAGCACTTGGTTCGCATTGGCGACGCTGAGGCTGTGATGCGGCGGGGGCACAGGCGGCTCCGGCATATAGGCCAGGAAGGCCGTCACCAGAGGGATGTGGGTCGAAACGATGATTGGCGTCCCGGCAGGCAGCGCGGCGAGATCGGCGGCGAGCCATTGAAGTTGCGCCGCATCGATGCGCCCTTCGTAGGAGCGGTCGTTCGTGATGCCAATCGAATCAAGCACGATGAAGTGATGGCCCTTGTGGTCGAAGGAGTAGTACGTCTTGCCGAAGCGCTGCTCGAAGAGCTTTTTGCCATAAAGCGGGTCGCCTCTCGGAGACGCCGCTGGCTGGATAGACGCCACAAACGTCGTGATTGCCGATGGTGTGGTACAGCTTCAGACCGAGGTCCTGTTCGGTCTTGTCGTAGAGATCGAAGAGCGTAACGGCGCGCTTGGTGGGAACGGCAAGGGAGTCGAAGACGTGGTCTCCCCCGTTGATGGCAAAATCGGCCTTGAGAGTGCGGCCCTTCTTGAAGGCCATGTCGGTGCCGATGACGCCGTTGAGCTCGGGTTGAAGATGCGCGTCGGTAACGAAGAGAAAGGTGAACGGCCCCTGCGGCGGTGCGGGCGCGGCGAATACGGACGAGGGAATGGCCGCGGAGAGGCCGGTGGCTCCGAGCAGGGTGAGGAATTGTCTGCGGCTGGTTGAGTTCACCACCCCATAATAAATCTGCCGAGCTACTCGAGAAATGAAAGTTCGGAGTGCAGCACCCTGATCTTGCAATTGACACTCTAGGGCCCAATAGATCTTCCGTCAAAGCAGATTTTGCGACGAAACGATCTGAATTGACCAGCATTCTCAGTCGGGCCCTTGTAAGTTGGGTCTATCCCCCCGGAAGAAGACAGATGAGATGCTCAGTCGCCTGGTTGCCTATTACCCGCATAGACGGAATAGAGAAGACCTAGTTCCTGCGGCGTCCCCCAAACAACTGCAGCACTGCGAGGAAGATGTTAATCGCGTCGAGATAGATCGAGAGCGAAAGCGAAACGGCAGACTGACCGTCGCCACCCGCACGGATGCGGGCGAAGTCCCCCACCGTGAGTAGCGTAAAGATCCCAAGCGTCAGCCAGGAGTAGGTGTCGGGCGTCATGAAGTGGAAGAACATGCTGGCGATGCCGGCGATGATCAGCAGTAGCAGAGCCGCAAAACCGATGCCGGCGATGCGGCGATAGTTGATCTGGAAGAGATACGCGACGCATCCCATCGCCGCCATGCCGAGTCCGGTGGTTGCCGCGGCCTGAAAGACGACCGCCGAGCCGACGGTCTGCATGTAGTGGTGAATCAGCGGACCAATCTGCCACCCCATGAAGTAGGTGAGCGCGAGGAATAGCCCCAGAGCAAGCGCAGGGTTCGCCTTGCGCGCGAAGCTGATGCCGAAGACCAGCGCGAACACCGCGATCAGCCCCGGAAGAGTGCCCCATGGAGGCGCCGTCGCGACCCCGAACGCCGTGATCAGGAAGCCAAGCGAAGTGATGCCGAGCACCTTGGCCAGCAGCGAAGCGGTCTGCTCGCGCGGCACGTCGATAATGGTGGGAAAGGAGTTCAGATCCAGACGGTTCTCAGTCATAAATATCTCCGCACGGCCTCGAGAGGCGTTGCCTCTATGATACGCGCCGATACGGGTGCACAATTCGGACGAACTCCGGCCTCCAACGTAAAATAAATGCATGAAGTATCTGATTGCATTGCTGGCAGTTGCAGGAATTGTCGTTTCAACGATGGCGCTGCGCGTCCACTACATGGATCCGGCCCTCGCTCCGCCCTGCGCGGTCACCGAAAAGTTCGACTGCGGCGCGGTGAACCACAGCCGCTTCGCTGTCTTTCCCCCGCACACCTTCGACGAAGATCCCAAGGCCGGATGGCATATTCCGATCGCCATGTTTGGCATCGCGGGCTATGCCGCGATCGGCGTGGTCGCGCTGATGGGGCGCTGGTGGCTGCTGTTTGAGTTCGCCCAGGTCGGCTTCCTGTTCGCGGCGTTCCTGAGCTATATCGAGGCCTACGTGCTGCAGAAGTGGTGCATATACTGCCTCTGGTCGCAGGGAACCATCACCGCGATCCTGCTGCTGACGGTGGGGACGCTCATTCTGCGATGGCGGCAGGGGCGCGCTGTCCTGAAGCCGTAGGACCCTCAAAATAAAGGCCTGAATCGGGTCGCGGGCGGTCCACGTAGTCTACGATGGTTAGACCGCTGCGGCCGATGGCGTCGCGCGATCAGAGATAAGGGGTGGATCGGCGTATGTGGCCAAAGATTATTGCGCAGTTGTTCGAGTTGCTCCCTCATATATCTCGCCTGCTGCCGATGGCGGACAAGTTCTTCTCCTCAAAGGCCGCCGCGGAACAGGCCAACGAGGCCGCAATGCTGGCCATGGCCGAGGGCGTTCGCGGCGACCTGGGGCAGGTGACCAAAGCGCACGCGGGACTCTACCGGCAACTGCAGGACCAGAGCGCGCAGATCACCGAAGTGTCCGAAGAGGTGAAAAAGGCACGGCTCCTGGTCGAACAGCATGATCACCGCATGGCGGCGCATGGAGCAGCATGTCACTTCACTGGGGTGGTGGATCAAGGCCGGCGTCTCTCTGCTAGTGGTTCTGGTCGCGGTGGTCATCGTCCTGCTGGTGCAGCTGCTTCACGGGCGGTAGGGCCAGATCGGAACGGGAGCCGAAAATAAAGTCGAAAAAAGTGGCATATTTTTCGTCACCACAAAAATGACGTCCCGCCGAACCACAATTACCACGCATTTCACCACAACTTCACCACGTTTTTACCAGCATTTAACCCGTGGAAATCGCAATATCCCCAATCAAAACGCCACTCTCCACCACAGAGAAACTTTTTCCGCAAAAACCGTAGAATCGAAGCATGGGAATTAGCCAAAAAGACGCTCTGGACTGCTTTGCGAGCGATGATTTGATCGGAATTGGGATGGAGGCCGACGCGGTACGCCGCCGCCTGCATCCTGAAGGCGTCGTAAGCTATACCATCGACGGCAGGATCGACTACGCAAAAGCCGCGAATGGCGCGGGTCCTGACCGCATCTTCGAGGATATTTCAAAGATCGTCGCCAAGGGCGGCACCGGCGTAATGCTGCAGGGCAAGATCACTCCTGAGCTGACAATCGCCTGGTTTGACGGGCTCTTTCGCAGCATCAAGGAGCGCTTCCCTGCCCTCTGGCTGCACTGCCTTTCAGCAAGCGAAGTTCTCGCCATCGCAGAACAGTCCGGATCGACCGTGCAGGACGCCATTGCGCGGCTACACGATGCAGGACTCGACTCAATCCCCGGTGATGACGCGGGAATTCTCGACGACGCAGTGCAGCACTCAGGCGTCCGGACGCGCACAGGCCGAGGACTGGATTGCAGTGCATCGCACTGCGCATTTGCTCGGCATGCAGACGACCGCAACGATGGCATTCGGAAGCGGCGAGACCTTTGAACATCGCGTCAACCATCTGGAGGCAGTGCGACACTTGCAGGAGGAGACAGGAGGCTTTGCGTCCTTCACGCCACTGAGCTTTGTTCCGTATGGCTCGACGATGAGCGGGTTTGAAGAGGCGACGGCAGTGGAGTATCTGAAGACGCTGGCGATCTCACGAATGTATTTGGACAACATTGAGAACGTGCAATCAAACCTGGAAACACAGGGGCTGAAGGTGCTGCAGGTAGGACTGCGCTTTGGCGGCAACGATGTGGGCAGCGTGCTGCTCGCTGAAGGCGCCAATGCAGCGACCGAGGAGCAGGTGCGGCAGGTGATCCGGGACGCGGGATTCAAGCCGGTGCAGCGGGACACGTCGTACAGGACGATGTTCTTGAACTGAGTTTGCGATGTCGCTCCTGAACGACGGTAGACCTAAGGGACGGATCCGGCATCGTATCGCGTAGAATCGACTGGATACCTGAACCTCTTGCTGGAGCATCGACCTGTCACCTTTCTTGCATCTATCGACGGCATTATTCGGGTTGCTGCTCGCCCCTAAGGGCCTTCGCCACTATTGGAACGCACACTATACAAACAAGATCTATGACTTCCATGGGCTTTACCGGTGGAACGCGTTCGATACGACGATACTGATTCCCTACTTCATCGTCATGCTTATCCTGGCGTTTTATGGGATCCATCGTTATCAACTGGTGTGGCTGTACTTCAAGAACAGGAAGAACGCCGCAAAGTGGAGCGACCCTCCGATGCGGTTTGGTGAGGGACAGCTTCCGTTTGTAACGATTCAGTTGCCGATCTTCAATGAACAGTTTGTTATCGACCGGTTGATCGATGCGGTCTGCAAACTCGACTATCCGCGCGATCGCTTTGAGATCCAGGTGCTGGACGATTCGACTGATGAGACGACCGGGGTGGCACGGGAGATCGTCGAACGATATGCGCGCGGGTTTGCCGGGATGGAGCCGCAGCCGATTGTGTATCTGCATCGGAGCAACCGGCATGGGTATAAGGCGGGGGCCCTCGACAAAGGGCTCGAGGTGGCGCAGGGCGAGTTTGTGGCGATCTTCGATGCAGACTTTGTGCCGCCGCGGCAGTGGGTGATGCAGGTGATCCATCACTTCGCGGAACCAGAGATCGGGATGGTGCAGACGCGATGGACGCACCTGAACCGGAACTACAGCTTCCTGACGCAGGTGGAGGCGATCCTTCTCGATGGGCATTTTGTGCTGGAACATGGGGGGCGGAGCCGAGCTGGAGTTTTCTTCAATTTCAATGGGACGGCGGGGATGTGGCGGCGGGAGACGATCTCGACCGCTGGAGGTTGGCAGCATGACACCCTGACTGAAGACACAGACCTGAGTTATAGGGCGCAGCTGGTGGGGTGGCAGTTCAAGTATCTGCAGGACGTTGAGTGTCCGGCGGAGCTGCCGATCGAGATGACCGCGTTCAAGACCCAGCAGGCGCGATGGGCGAAGGGCTTGATCCAGACGGGGAAGAAGATACTGCCGCGGGTGCTGAAGAGCGATGCGCCCTGGCATACGAAGCTGGAGGCGTGGTATCACCTGACGGCGAACATCAGCTATCCGCTGATGATCGTGCTAAGCGTGCTGCTGATGCCGGCGATGATCATTCGCAGCTGGCAAGGACTGCTGCAGATGCTGCTGATCGACTTTCCGCTTGTTTATCGCGAGCACGATGTCGGTTTCGACGTTCTACATGGTGAGCCAGAAGGAGCTGTATCCAAGAAGTTGGTACATGTCGATCATGTATGTGCCGTTCGTGATGGCGCTAGGCGGAGTCGGGTTGACGATCACTAATACCAAAGCCGTATTGGAGGCGCTGTTCGGAGTGAAGAGCGCGTTTGCACGGACGCCGAAGTACAGCGTGAAGAAGAAGGGCGAGAAGACCCAGGCAAAGGTGTATCGCAAGCGGCTCGGGATTGTGCCTTGGATCGAGCTGGCGATCGGGTGCTACTTTGCATGGACGGTCTACTATGCGATTACAACCGAAAACTTTTTTACGGTGCCGTTTCTGGTGCTTTTTGTGTTCGGGTACTGGTATACGGGGTTGCTGAGTCTGTTGCAGGGCCGTTTTGAACGGAGCGGGGACCCTGGACAGCAGATGCATGAGAAACCTTACCCGGTGGGCATCTAAGCGTTGTACCGTGTGGCGATGGATGTTGGGGCTGGCTGATAGACTTAGGCGCCCGATAAAGCTAGCCTCCGCAGGACCGTGAACTATGTCGATCATTACCGCGAGTTATATTGCGCTTGCTCTCTTTTGTGGATATGTAGTGGCGGTTGGTCTGTCGATGGCTGCGACCTTCGGCATTACCGCGGCTTCGCGCAGCTTTGTCTCGAAGGACTACCGGATCAGGGCCAGATACAAGTACGCACAGGACGCTGTGTGGCTGTTCTGCGCCATGGCCGGCGGCTATGTGGCGGCCCTGATCAATGGCCGGTCTCATTCGTTGGTAACTGGCGCGGGACTGGCAGCGATCCTGGTTGGGGTGTTTTGGATGAATGCGTGGGAGATGCGGCAACGCGGCCTCGGGCATCAGATTGCGATGAGTCTAGTGTCGACGGTTGGGGTGACGGTGGGTTTTTTGCTTCACCTGCGATAGGTACCCTTCCTCCGTGGCAATTTGGAGTGAACCTAACATGCCACGCGGATGTTGTTATTTTTGCGATAGTTAGGTCATCTCGCGGCTTGACTTGCGATTTTTGGGCAGGAGACATGGGTTGAAAGACCCGGAGGATGGTTGTGGGCCAGCTTCCTCGAGACCCTTCACTGCGTTCAGGATGACAGCAGGAGCGTCAATTACGAGGCGAATGCGCCTCGGGTGAGAGAGGGAAATTAAACGAGAAGAAGAGAGGCGAACCTCTCTTTTCTTCTCGTCCAGGGAGATTGGAAGAACGCTCTTAGAAACGGACGCCGAAGGTCACCGGGATAAAGGTGGTCTTTGCGCTGTTCTGAGGGAAGACGTTAAAGCCATTGCCCGTGGCGTCGCCGTAGGAAAAGGGACGGGGCGAATTGGCCGTGTAGACGTAACGGGCTTCGACGTAGAATTTCTCTCCCGCGAAGCGAGAAAATTTATACGTCATACCTACGCCGCCATTCACGCCGAAGGCGTTGCTGGTGTATTTGTCGATGGTCTGGTTCGCCTGGTAAGTGTAGCAGCCATAGATAGGGGCTGCAATATTCGCCGAGCGAAGGAATCGTGAAGTTGGCGGTCTTGTGATAAAAACCAGCTCCGCCGACGACATAGGCACCGAAGGTGTCCGAGCTGTAGAAATTGGCGATGGGGCCAATGGTAAAGGACCAATCGTGGCTGGTGCCGCCGAGCTGATTGAAGTTTGCGTACAGTGGAGGGGCGTTGTAGATCGCCAGCAGATTATTGAGGGTGGCGGTCTGAAAGCCGAAGTTGGCCCAGTCGAACTGGACGTTGACGCCGAACGTCTTGTTGAAGTTGCGACCAGCACCGGCCTGAACATCATAGCTTGTGGTCAGGTAGTTATGGGTGCCGCCGGTGGGGAGGGTGAAGCCGCCGCCGACGAAGAAGGTGTACTTGGCGGAGCCGTCGGAGTTGGTGCGGCTGTCGTTGTAGTTGGGACGGCTGTATTTCCGACGCGGGAGGCGGCTGGTCGGCGCTGCCGCTAAGGTCGAAGCTCTCGACCGCCGCCAACTCGGCGCTGCCGGTGCTGCTCGAGTATTTGAGGTCGTCGGGCGTGGAGAGATCAAGGGGTGCGGTGAGAGTCGACTTTAGACTGACGGGTGGCAGGGACGGGGCCGTGCCGGCCGATTGCTGAGCGTGCAGCGCAAGCGTGCTTGCGGCGGTGAAGAAAGTGACTGCCGCGGTGCGGCCAAGGATGGAGAAAAGGCGGCTTCTGCTGACGGTGTGCATCTTTGTGTGGCTCCCTTGGTGCTGCGAGGTTCTATGAAAGGCTTGAACCCAACTCTAATACGGTTGTTGTGTATGACGCAGTAAATCACGTTTGGGATGACTAGGATACGGGTGTTTTTTACAGTATTGGCACTGACAAAATCTTGACAATTGGGAGGTTATGGGCGCCTCTGCGAGGGCCGCTGGCGACGCCCGCCACATACAGCAGCGGAAAACCAGCAGCGGAAAACGGGAACCTGTTTGCCAATGCGACGGACCGTGAACAGCTTCGGTCGATTTTTGAGGCGCTGGGAAGAGAAAACGGGTACAGCGCCGGCGATCCTGGCGCAGTGAGAGTGATTTCGCGCCCTCACTGCGCCGATAGTCTTTAGTGGATGTCGAACTGCTCGGGATGGAGGCTGGGGTCGGATTTGACGAGAATGGTTTTGCCAACCATCTCCTCCATCTCCTGAAGCCATTTGGTGCCTGGGGCCTTGAGCTGCTTGACGACCTCGGGGTTGACGCGGAGCATGACATCGCCGCGCTCGAGGTGACGCTGCATCTTGCGCATCTCGATGTAGATGTCGTTGCAGACGGTGACCGGTGACTTGACCATGCCGGTGCCGGTGCAGATGTTGCAGGTAGTGGACAAGGTGCGCTCGAGGGACTGCTTGACGCGCTTGCGGGTGATGGCGACGAGGCCAAAGTCGTTGAACTGAAGGAACCTTTGATGGGGCGCGGTCGTTCTTCAGTTCTTCTTCGAGTGCGGCCATGACGCGGTTGCGGTTCTTGCGCTCGTCCATGTCGATGAAGTCGATGATGATGATGCCGCCGAGGTCGCGCAGACGAATCTGGCGGACGATCTCGGGGATGGCGTCGAGGTTGGTCTTGACGATGGTGTCTTCGAGGCGGGCGGTCTTGCCGACGAACTTGCCGGTGTTAATGTCGATCGCGACGAGGGCCTCGGTCTGGTTGATGACGATGGATCCGCCGGACTTGAGCCATACTTTGGAGCGGAGGGCTTTGTTGATCTCTTCGGTGATGCCGAACTGTTCGAAGAGCGGGGTCTCCTTGGTGTAGAGCTTAACGCGACGGATGAGCGACGGCTGGAAGCGCTGCAGGAACCGCAGGATGCGTTCGTAGTCAGTCTCAGTGTCGACCCAAATGGCGGAGAAGTTGTCGGTTACCTGGTCGCGGAGGATTCGCTCGACCAGGTTGAGGTCGTGATAGATGAGAGCGGGCGATTTCGAAGATTCGGAGCGCTGCTTGATGTCGGCCCAAAGATTCAAGAGGAAGCGGAGGTCAGAGCGGAGTTCTTCTTCGCTGGCACCCGAGGCGGCGGTACGGACGATGAAGCCGCCAGAGGCCTCGCCCTTTTCGCTGAGAAGGATTTCTTTCAGACGGCGGCGTTCGCCGTCGGACTCGATCTTGCGGGATACGCCGGTATGGTTGACGGTGGGCATGAAGACCAGGAAGCGGCCGGGGAGCGCGATGTGGCTGGTGATGCGAGCGCCCTTCTTGGCGATTGGCTCCTTGGCGATCTGTACGAGGATCTCCTGACCGGGCTTGAGGAGCTCACTGATGGCGGGGAGGTTGGTGGACTGCATTGAGGAGCGGCCACCACGTCGGTCGCGGCCTCCACCGGAGCGCTCGCGGTCGCCTGCGCCGCCGGTGTGTCGTGGGCGATCACTGCGGTCGCTGCGTCCGAAGCGGCGTCCGTCACGGCGGCCATCGCGGCGGCCACGGCCACGATCGCTGGTGCGCTCGCGGGTCGGGACGGCGACACCAGGCTGGGCCTGGCCGAAGCCGTTGGTGGGAGCTTCGCTCCCTTCGGCGAACTCTTCGTGGATGACGTCTTCTTCGGTGTCGGACTCGTCGAGGTCTTCGTCGTCTTCTTCGGTGTCATCGAGATCGCCGATAGTGGGATCGTGGATGGCATCCTCTTCTTCGAGGTCGTCCTCATCGAGGTCTTCTTCGTTGGGCCTTCTCCGGTGCCGGAGCCGGTGATGTGATCAATCGACATCTCGCGGAGCATGGTGCCGAGGTCGGCGGCGCCTTCGAGGGTCTCCTCTTCGTCGAATTCCTCCATCTCCTCGATGGAGCTGGCGTGAAGGGTGGTGTTGTAGTCCTCCTCGTCGAGGGTCTCCTCTACGAGCGCGCCGGCGGCGGGGATGAAGGTGCTGGGCGGGGCTTCGGAGGTGATGTCGCCGGTGGCGTGGAGGGTGGTGAGTTCGTGGAGAGTTGTCTCGACTTCGACGGCCGGGGTACGGTCTGCCGGGGTCTGCCAGTCGAACCTTTCGTGCGTGGTGTCGATCGGCTCGGGTTGGAGTTGGGCTACCTGTTCGCCTGGGTTGGGAGTGATGCTGTGAGCTGGAGTGAAGTCGCGGAATTCTTCAGCTTCAAGAGCCTCACCTTCCAAGGCTTCTGGCGCTTCGATGAACCGAGGCACTGTGGCGAAACTCGCTGGGAGCTGCAGGGTCGACGCGGTAGGACGCGGAGGCAATGGTGGGCTCGTACTCGACCGGAACTGGAGGGGCCGGTTCGGAGTGTGTGCTGAATTCGACGTCCGGTTGCTTCTCGGCAGTCTCAGCAGCGTTGACCGCGTTTTCTTCAGGGACTACCCGAGCGCTGGGTTTCGACTCGCGGTCGTTGCGATAGCTTTCGCGGGAGTCCTGTCGGTACTCAGTGCGAGAGTCTTGACGGGTTTCGGTGCGATTTTCTGTGCGGCGGTGACGGGAGAGTGACTCGCCGGGCAGTGTGGCGCCTCCGTCCCAGCCGGAGGGGATTGTAAACTCCGGGGCGGCGGGGACGATGATGTTGGGGGCGGACTGAGCCGCGGAGGTGGTTTGAGTGTCATTGTCGCGGCGGTATTTGGAGAGGGACTCGCCCGGGAGAACGATCGGCTCGGCTGCGGCGCCCGAGCTCGGGGGATTCGTTGTAGGTGGGGGCATCGTCTACGCCGTAGAGGGAGGTCTTGGGGGCGAAGCCGCGAGGAACACGTGGTTCGCGGTTATCGCGGCCACCACGATCGCCTCGGCCACGGTTACGGTCGTTGCGGTCGCGGCCTCCGCGGCTGTTGCGGTCGTTGCGGCCGGAGCTTTCCCGGGTGGGGCTGGCTGCTTCGGTGGCCGAGTAGGCGGAGGCGATCGGTGCAGTGTCGGGGCTGGGTGCAGCGGCGGCGCCGTCGATATCCATGTCGACGTCGAAGGAGTCGTCTCCGTAGGAGACTTCGTTGACGGGTCCTGCGGTCGGTGAGCCTGCGATCTGCGGGGACTCGTCGCGCTGACCGGGACCGCGGCCGCGACGACGGCCACGACGGCCACGCCAGCGACGGGTGCCATCGGCTCCGGGTGCACCTTCGCCGAGGTCGGCGTCGTCGGTACGGACGATGGGGGCGTTTTCGAGGGAGAGGTCAACTGGGCGGTTGAAGTCGGGGGCGTCCTGGTTCTGGGAGTCTATGGGCGCGGCAGTGTCGGCGAGGGGTTGGCGGTCGCGGTTGCCGCCACGGTCGCGACGGGCACGCCCACGGCCTCGATCGCCACGGCCGTTGCGGTCGGGACGGTTGGCGGAGTCGGTAACCTCCTCGGAAGGGCTGGCGATGGTGCCCTCGATGGTGGGGGCGCTGCCGTTGCGGTCGTTACGGCGGCCTTCAGAGCGGCGGTTGGAGTCGCCGTTGCCGTTGGTGTCGAAGTCGGCGGAGTCGCCTGCTTCTTCCATAAAGTCGGTGATGTAGAGGAAGGCGTCGCGCTCGAGGCCGATGTCCACGAAGGAGGACTGCATGCCGGGGAGGACGCGGGTGACTTTGCCGTTATAGATGGAGCCGGCGAGGGTATATTCGTTCTCGCGCTCGTAATAAATCTCCGTGAGGGCGTCGTTTTCGACGATGGCGAGACGGGTCTCGTGCGGGGTACTGCTGATGTAAATTTCTTTCGACATTCTGTGCTCTTTCTGCCCGCCCATATGGTGCGAGCGGCAGACCGAGACAGAGAACAATCGCGAGTTGACCTGGCTTCAGGGCCAGGCTTGGCTCACCGTGGAGCGGACAGGGGGCGGGACGCGGAAGCGTGTGAACAGAACTCGATAGCCGGTGCGAGGTGTTGGGACAGCTCAGCCGTGAGCGTGCTCTCTGAGAACGCGCGTTGGGCGACACTGGGGAGATCGGGGACACGAGGGGACGCTTCGAACGACAGTTGACATGCGGAGTTTGTGGCCATAACAACCTCAAAATCAGAGACTTGAGGCGGGGCCGTTCGCCATCCGAATGCAATCATTTTCCTAAAACCTGTCCGGCCAACGGATCGATGTCTCTCGCCTGGCCGGCCTTTTCTTCTAAAGTCATTTGTTTCCGCTGACTGGCGACCGTGCGCCCGAGTAGCGGGATAGTACGCTGAGCGGCATCTACAGCCGAACAGGTGTTAATACAGTATTGCACTAAACGTGTTACAGAAGCCAGTGCCGAGGAAGATTTCCGTAGTTGGCCGGTTGGTTCCACATAGCAATCTTGGATCGCTGGCCCTGAATAGACCGTAATGCGGGGCCCGGCTGAAATCATGATCGTTATTCCTTGCGTGGCGGTGTCAAAGGGCCGTTTTTTCTAAGACGTTTCCACTCGCCTACTTAGTTGACGAAACGGCGCATGCGGACGTTCATGACGATGCCGAGGGCCATGAAGGTGAAAAGGACTGAGGAGCCGCCGTAGCTGAGTAGAGGCAGAGGTATCCCCGTGACCGGCATGAGGCCGACGACCATGCCGACGTTGACCGCGATCTGAAAGACGATGACTGCGACCACCCCCATGATGATGAAGCTCCCCGGGAGGTCAGAGGCGGTCTGGGCGTTCTGGATGAGGCGCATGAGGATGAGGAAGTAGAGCAACAGGACTCCGACAGCGCCGACGAAGCCGTGCTCTTCGCAGAAGGCGGCAAAGATGAAGTCGGTGTAGGGGATGGGGAGGAAATCGCCTTGGGTCTGGGTGCCTTTATTGGCGCCCTTGCCCCAGATACCTCCGGCGCCGACGGCAATTAGAGACTGGCGGATCTGATAGCCGGAGCCGCGGGGGTCAGAGTCGGGGTTGATGAAGGCGTTGATGCGGGCCTGCTGGTAGGGCTTCAGGTGCTTGCCGCTCTTCCACGCGATGCCCCCGACGAAGACGAGGGCGAGGAGGATGATGGCGACCTGCTTGAAGCGGATGCCGCCGAGGAAGAGGCCACAGATGAGGATGGGCAGGTAGGTGAGGGAGGTGCCGAGGTCGGGCTGCTTGAGTACGAGCACCAGTGGGACAAAGACCATGGCCGAGACTTTGCCTATGTCGGCCCAGGTCAGGTCCTTCCCGTGAGCCCCCAGAAGTAACGGGCGACGGCGACGATGAGGATGAGCTTGATCCACTCGGAGGGTTGAAAGTGGGCGCCGTGGAAGCTGATCCAGCGCTTGCCGCCGAGGACCTTGGTGCCGAAGAGTGCAACGGCGATGAGAGAGAGGATGCCGATGCCGTAGGCCCAGTGGACGGTGTCGATGAGACGGTGATAGTCGATCAGCGAGATCAGGAACATCAGGACGATGCCGATCGCGAGGAAGCCGATCTGCTTGTGGTCGAAGCCGTGGAACTTGGTGTGGAGGGTGGCCGACTTGATCTCGAGAACAGAGATGAGCGAGAGCAGAAGGACGAAGCCGAGAAGGACCCAGTCGAAGTCGCGGTAGGAGGAGAGGCGGGCCATGCTTCTTGATAGTGTAACGAGTTCCGGTACGAGAAGTGGAGCGGATTTCGGGGGCGAACAACAGGAGTCAGGGTGGGTGATGAGACGGCGGGACTTCTGTGCAAAGGTAGACGTGTGCTAGTCTTACCGCGTCTGCGGATGGCTCGCAGCGTAAGGTACGGCAGGCACGAATCCTCACTTTGTCGATGCGGGAGTTCGATCCATGCGGTCCCTGTTGTTCAGCAAAGCGGCGTTGTTCGTGGGTGGCGAGTGGCAACCGCTTCGAAGACAAAAATTTGCCTACCGCAGGTGGCTCTCCATGTGCGGCGTTGTCGGAACTCTGGTGCTGCTATTGAGCGAAGTTTCAAGGGCTTACCAGCCAGGACAAAACTCCGCTCAGGAAAGCTTCCAGGCTGGGTCTTTGAGCCGACCGCCGTTCGAGTTTGTGGTTCCCAAGATCAGCTCCGATGCGATGCGAGGCACCCCATACGATGACTTACCGGACTCGCCGGTGCCCGGAAGGAGGAGGTAGCGCGGCGACGGGGGGAACCATGCCAGTGGCCGGGGCGAGAGTGCCGTTGAAGGAGTGTCCGTACGACAAGACGAAAGCGCGGGAGTGCCGGGTGCACTGGCGGCAGTTGCTGATATCGTCGGCGGTCTTCATCACTTGGCAGAACACCGCCAACGCCTACTCGAGCTACTGGTACCGGTATGAGACGACGACGGGAAACTGGTGGACGCGCTATGTGAATTCGGTGGTGGGGTACAAGTACTCGGTGTGGTCGGATGGCAACCCGATGCTGGACGACTATATTGGCCATCCACTGATGGGAGACATTACCAACTTTCTGTGGATACAAAACGATCCGAAGGGAATGACGCTCGAGTTTTCGAACACGCGTCCTTACTGGATAAGCCGGTTGCGTGCGATGGGGTTTTCCGCGGTCTACAGCACGGAGTGGAAGCTTGGGCCGATCGGCGAGTCGGGAGTGGGACACCAGGGCGACCATCTTTCGGACGAAGACGGGCGCATCAGGAACGAGACCGGGTTTGTCAGCCTGGTGACGACACCGGTCGGCGGAACAGTGTGGACGGTGGCGGAGGACGTGATGGACAAGTACGTCGTTCGGCACCTGGAGAACTTCAACAGAAATCCATTTATGTTGATGGGATATTCGTTCCTGACTCCGGGACACACTACTGGGAACCTGCTTCGGTTCCGACCGCCTTGGTACCGGGATTCGCGCACGGTGAAGGCGAATTCGTTCTGGAGCGATCCCGCGCCCGCGCCTGCCGTGAGTTCTTCAGCACTGGAAGGGACCGTCCGAGAGGAACCGACCGCGGAGGAGGTCGTGACAAGCCTGTCCGAGACGGAGGCCGTGCGGACTCTGCCACAACGGCCTGCTGTGGTTTCGACGCTGCCCGGTGGCACACATGAGTTGGGAGCGTGGTGGGGGCTTTCGCTCATGACCGGACACCTCTGGGGGTATGCAGGCGATGTGAAATACATGCCGATCGATGTGCGCTACTCGTACCGGTTTCTGCTTCATGAGAATTGGGCGTTGCGCTACTCACCGGAGATTACAGCGCTGGCGATGATCGATTGGCCGACGCCGGATGGGACGGCCCCTTTTAACCTGCGGAAGCGGTGCTATGGCAGCGGTTTGAGCCCGGAGGGATTTCAGGCGGACTTCTTCCCGCGCAAGAGAGTACAACCGTTCCTCAGCAATAATGCGGGTTTTATCTACTTCGCCAATGGGATGCTCACGCCGCAGGGGTCGAAGCTTGTGTATACGGTCGACTTTGGGGCGGGCGTCAACATCTTTCGCAAGATGACACAGGTGGTGACAATCGGCTACCGGTATCAGCATCTCTCCAAGACGGACATCGTCTCTAATGGGGTGACAGACGCAAATATTTTCTACGTGGGGGTGTCCCGTTTTCGGACGAAGTCTGAGAGATCGTCGGAGACGCAGTGAACTTGTAGCGGCTATTCGGCGGTTGGAACCGGGGGTTTTGTGGTGGAGGATGTCGTCGGGCTGGTCTTGGGCTTTGGGGTGTCGGCGATGCGGATATTATTGTCGCGCTTGCGCTGCTTGGTGACGAAAGCGTTGATGACCTTTGCGGCGACCGGGGCGGAGGCTTCGGCACCCCAGCCGCCATGCTCGCACAGCACGGCAACGACGATGTCTGGATTGCGGCGGGGTGCCATGCCGACGAACCATGCGTTGGCCCGCTCGGCTCCCTTGCCCAGGCTGGTGGCGCCGGCGCTGTGGCTGACGACCTGGGCGGTCCCGGTCTTGCCGGCGAAGTCGATGCCTTCCAGGTGGACGGCCGCGGCGGTGCCGGTGCTGGTTGTCGCGGCCATGGCGTCGGTGATGGTCTCCCAGTTGGCGGACGTAATGGGGATGAGGCGATCGCCGGAGCCGGGGTAGTTAGTAACGATGTTCTCGGCGAACTCCTTGGGGACCTCGTCGGGAAAGACGACGTGCGGGCGCTTGAGGGCCCCGCCGG
The DNA here is from genome assembly GCA_963774835.1 of uncultured Acidobacteriaceae bacterium. Lineage (GTDB taxonomy): Bacteria > Acidobacteriota > Terriglobia > Terriglobales > Acidobacteriaceae > Edaphobacter. The sequence continues at coordinate 603,153 of CAVZGS010000003.1, read as the reverse complement.
AGGCGATACCGCCGAGCGCGCGTGCGAGCTGTATTGGCGTCACGGTGGTAGCGCCCTGGCCGATGCCGACCGAGATCACCTCGCCGGCATACCACTTCTCATGGAAGTTCTTGAGCTTCCACTGGGTGGAGGGCATGGTGCCGCTAGCCTCGTCCGGCAGGTCGATGCCGGTCTTCTGTGAGAGGCCGACCTCGGTGGCGTACTTGGCGATGGTGTCGATGCCGAGCTTTTCGGCAAGGGTGTAGTAGAAGGTGTCGCAGGACCACGGGATGGCGTGGTCGATATCGACCATGCCGTGATGTTTGTCGCAGGCGAAGAAGTGACCGAAGAAGGTGCCGCCTCCGTTGCACACGACGTGCATGTCCTGCGCGACGCGCTCTTCCAGGCCCGCGAACGACATGATGATCTTGAACGTCGAGCCGGGTGCGAGCTGTGCCTGGATGGTCTTGTTCAGCAGGGGATGGTTTGGGTCGGTGACGATCTGGTTCCAGTAGGCGCGGGTGAGGCGGACGGCGAACTGGTTGGGATCGAAGGTAGGGCGCGAGACCATGGCGAGGATCTCACCGGTGTGCGGATCCATTGCGACTAGCGCGCCGTTCTTGCCCTCCATGGCCTTTTCAGCGGCCATCTGGATGTCCAGGTCGATAGTGAGACGGAGGTCTTTGCCTGGGATGGCAAGCTCCTGTCCAAGATGGCCGAGCTCTTTGCCATGGCTGTTGACGATGACGTCGCGGCTGCCGTCCGTGCCGCGGAGTAGAGCGTCATAGGTTGCTTCTACACCGGAGCGTCCAACGACGTCACCGGGAGAGTAGAGGGAGTATCGGTCATCGTTGGCGAGCATCTGCTCCGAGACCTCACCAACGTAGCCGATGAGGTGAGCGGCAAAGCCGTCGCTGGGGTAGAGACGGCGCTGCTCGTCGAGGGTCTCGAGCTCGGGAAGCTCGTCGCGGTGCGCGGCGATGAAGGCCTGTTCGTCAGGCGTGATGTCCTGCTTGAGGGGAATGGGCTGGTACTTGGGGGCGATCTGGTAGTGGCGGAGAATGGAATGGATCTGCTCGACTGGGATGTGCAGGCCCTGGGAGATCATGGGAAGGTCAGCGTCGAGGTCTTTGACCTGCTCACGCAGGAGATAACAGGTGACGGAGGGGTAGTTGTCGACCAGAAGACGACCTTCGCGGTCAAAGAGCTTGCCACGGGGCGCAAGAATGGGGACCTTGCGAATGCGGTTGGCCTCGGCTAGCGAACGGAAGTTCTCGGCGTTGAGCACCTGAAGGCGCCAGAGGCCGACGAGGAGGACGGCGAGAATAAGCGCAACGAGGTACTGCACGGAGTGGAGCTTGCCGATGGGCAGCTTTTCGGCTTTACCGTTGGGGCCGAGGTTCTGGGCTTCGGAATGGTGCGATGGTTCCATGCTCTATCTCAGTCTACGACTGGTGGTGCTGGGCCGGACTACTACAGTTGTGTATCAAGGTTGTTCGTTAGACGGCTGAGACGTCGGTTCTACTCACGTCGCTTGGTGTTATCGAGCAGGTAGAAGATCGGGAGGGCCACGACGGTGTTGATGGCAGCGCGGAGAAGCTCGTGGATCCAGAGGAGATGGAAGCCTGCGTTGCCAAGGAGGCGGCGGTTGATGAGGAAGATCAGGAAGCTGTTGAGGAGAAAGAAGCCGAAGTTGATGAAGACACGGGTCGTGAGGTTCTCCACGTCGATCTGGATACCGATGCTCGCGGCGATGTAGCCGATGACCGACTTAGCCATGCCGTTGACGCCGATGGGTTGGCTGGTGAGGGCGTCCTGGAGCAGGCCGATGGCGGCCCCGGTGAGTGTGCCGGCGACAGGGTTGCGGCGGGAGACGGCAAAGAAGACGGTGATGATGAGGGGGAGATCGAGGATGGCCAGGCGCGGAAAAGGCCTGGGAAGAAGGGCCTGCAAGAGCACCGCGCCCAGCGGCACGAGGATGGCAACGGCGGGGGGAAAGCTGTGCTGCTCGAGCTCTCGGCGGGATGTGTAGCTGCGGGTGGCCATAAGGACAGTGGTTGGGTTTTTTTTGGTGGCTGGTAGTTAGTTTCTCTGGTCTTTGGTTCGGTTGATTAAGGTTGAGGGCTTGGTGGCTGGGTCGAGTCGCTTGGGGGTTGGGGCTTTTCCGGAGCTGGTCGTGGGGTAGTTGATGGTTGCGTAGTGGTGGAGGGTGGCGGATTTGCGGTGCTTGTTGGGTTGTTTCTTTCGGCCGCGCCGGGTTTCAAGTCGGCCGCAGAGGGTGTCGTACCGGGCGTGTAGCGGTCGGGATGGACAGTTGGGAGGGGCTTCGGAACGACTCCAACCGGGGGAGGCGCAGATGCTCCGGGAGTGGCAGGGTTGGTGGCAGTGGCCTCTGGATGGTCAGGATCGTGGAGGCTGGGGAGACGGTCGGCTACGATTTGGGCCGCGGACCTGGCGGCTGCATCGGCGGCCTGCTGGTCGGCGAGTTGCTTGGCGGCGGCCTCGGCGCTAGTGGCCCCTACGGCCAGGTCATGCTGGGCCTCGTGAGGCAATGTGGGCTGGGTGCCGGTGATGACGAGGACCTCTTCGAGCTGGTTGAGGTTGGCCGCAGGACGAAGCTGGATCAGGGTGTAGGGCTGGTGTTCAGGATCGGGTGCGATGGACTCGATGGTGCCGACGGGAAGGCCGCGAGGATAGACCTGGTCGCCCCCGGAGGTGAGGGCCTGCTCGCCCGGCTTGATGCGAGAGTCGGGGGTGAGGTTGTTGATCAGAATCTGGCCGGTGGTGCTGCCGCGAAGAATGGCGCGAAGGCGACTGTTTGCAAGGAGGACGCCGGCGCCGGAGGTCTGGTCGTTGATGAGGAGGACCTGCGAGGTGTGGGGGAAGACATCGCGGAGCTTGCCGATGATGCCGTCGGGCGTGATTACGGCCTGGTCGGGCTTGAGTCCGTCCTTCGAGCCTTTGTCGATGTAGAGGACGCGGGAGAGGTCGTTGCCGCTGGTGCCGATGACCTGGGCGGCGACTGTAGTGGAGACGTAATGTTGCTGGAAGTCTAGAAGGGCCTGGAGGCGATGGCCCTGAATGGCGTCCTCAGCGAGGGCGGCCTGTTCGAGGCGGAGGCGGGCGATCTGCTCCTGGAGATCGTGGTTCTGCTGACGAGTATGGCGGAGGTCGATGTAGTTAGACCAGCCGTGGCGCAGGTTGTAGCCGAGGCCGTGGAAGAACCGCTCGAACGGCGTGACGGTGGAGACGGCCCAGTAACGGATGAGAGTAACGCTGCTGCCGTCGGGGGCGGTGGGGTCGACGGGGCGGCGGACCTGGACGGCGAGGCCGATGGTTTGGGCCAGGAGGACAGCAACCAGAACCAAAACGTTCTTGAAACGTGTGAAGAAAGATTCCATGCGCTAGAGATGATTATCCGCGAATTGACGCATGGGCGGAGGTGTCGGTGTGGATGCGGAGGGCAACTTTTTTCTTCAGCGTTTGCTTTGTTCAACTTCTGCGCCGGAACGTTTTCTTGGGAAACCGACGTACTGGCATGAGACCTTGAACCTGAATCCTGAGAGGCATGCGATGTTGCGTTCTTCATTTGTTCTGTTTTTTGTTGGCGGTGGTCACACAACGGGGGGCTTGAGCATAGAGCGGCGCTGAGAGCACGAGGAGTAACGCAAGGCCTTGGGCAAATTTGTCGGAGGTGCAACGCGTGAGGAGCCATGCGCCAGTTTAGCTGAGGGCCGCGGTCGCAACGTGGCTGACAGCGCATAATAAGGGGAATGGCCTTTCGCTCCGGTTTCGTCTCTATCGTCGGTCGCCCGAATGCGGGCAAGTCTACATTGCTGAACGCTCTGCTCGGGCAGAAGCTCGCTATCGTCACGCATAAACCACAGACTACGCGGACACGGATCCATGGAGTGCTTGAGGTCCCGCTGAAGAAGAAGGCCAAAGGCGAGGCGGGACATCCCGCTGCGCAGGTCGTGCTGGTTGATACGCCGGGGATCCATAAACCGGATACTCAGCTGGACCGGCGCATGATGCAGGAGGTGCATGATGCGCTGGAGTCGCGCGATGCGGTGTTGTTTATCGTAGACGTGACGCACCGACTGCCCCAGGGTGAAGAAGGAAAGAAGTTCACCGCTTCGCGGCGGGCGATGTCTGCTGCCGAGGACGATTTCGCGCTTTCGCTGATCAAGAAGCTGGAGTGCCCGGTGGTTCTGGTGCTGAACAAGATGGACGCTATTCCCAAGAAGGACTTGCTTCCGTTGATCGCACACTGGTCTACGCTGCATCCGTTTGCGGACGTGATCCCTATTTCGGCGCGGAAGAAGGAGGGGCTGGAACTGCTGCTCGAGAAGGTCGTCGGGCAGTTGAAAGAGGGGCAGCGATATTTTCCGAAGCACCAGTTGACTGACCAGCCGGAGCGGTTTCTCGTGGCGGAGCTGATTCGCGAGAAGATCCTGATCCTGACCGGCGAAGAGGTGCCTTACGCAACCGCGGTTGTAATCGAAAAATATGAAGAGCCGGCTTCAATGAAGAAGATGAAGGACGGCAAGCTGCCGGTGACGAAGATCGCAGCTGCGATTTTCTGCGAGCGGACCGGACAGAAGGCGATCCTGATTGGCAAGCAGGGTGAGATGCTGAAACGGATCGGTACGGCGGCCCGGAAGGACATCGAATCGCTGCTGGGGACGCGAGTGTTTCTGGAGCTGTTCGTGAAGGTGCAGGAGGAGTGGCGGTCGAGCCGTGGGTTTGTCGAGGACCTGGATTGGCGGCGTCAGTTGGAGCAGATCGCGGAGAAGCAGGCGACGGAAGAGTAGGACGACTCCGGAATCGGAGCTTCGTCTCTTCGTGGGGTGAGGGTTACAGCTGCGACACTACGTGTTCAAAAGAATAGAGACAAGACGACGCTGGCAGGATTAATGAGCAGACAGGGAGTGACGCCGGACCAGCAGGAACCAATTACAAGCGGAGTCCGTTCGAACATCGTTGATATCGTGAAAGGCATTGCGATCATCCTGGTTGCGTATGGCCATACCGCACAGGGTATGGTTGCCGATCGTGGATGGTGGTGCGGTCCGGGGGCGTCTTTCTCTCATTCCTTTGTTTACAGCTTTCATATGCCAGCGTTTTTCTTTGTCTCCGGCCTGTTTGCGATGGGAAGTATTGCCAAACGAGGGGCGAGGCATTTTACGGCCGATAAGCTGAGGACGATTCTCTATCCGTATGTTTTATTCGCGATTATCAGCGCGGCCTTCGAACCGCTAATTGGACGGTATGAATTCGAAACGAAGCCATTCCATTGGAATGGCTTTCTGGTGAACCTTGCGGATGGACAGGCGAGTTGGTTTCTATTTGTCCTGTTCTTTTGCCTGATGCTGTTGCTGATGAGCGCACGGGTTCCTTCGTGGCCGCGCTTTCTAGTCGCAGTCTTAGTGGGCGTGGCGGCGCCATTTGGAATTCCGGGTATCAGCGAAGTGCTGCGCGAGTTTTGTTTTCTGGCTGCGGGAACGTGCGTGGGACAGCAAATCTATCGTCTGGACGGGATGCGTTTGGCCACGGCAGGGGCTGGTTTCGTTGCGCTCGCTACGTTCCAAGCAGTAATGGTCAGCATCTTTGGAACATCTGTCTTAGGGCGTTGGATCTATGTCGAAGCCGGGCTGACTGGTACGGCCGGACTTTTTCTGCTGGCGAAGCTACTGGATAAACATCGACTCGGCGATGGCATTGCATGGGTTGGAAGAGCTTCGCTGGCGGTGTTTCTGCTGAGTGCGTTTGCGCAGGGAGCGACTCGCGAGATTTTGTTGCGTTTGTTTCACACACGCGAGTTCTGGCTGCAGTTGCTGCTGCCAACGTTTTTCGCGACGGTTTTGCCGGCCATTGTCTGGCACCAACAGGATCGATGGCGGATTGGATGGCTCTTCCGTTGGCCGTTCTGATGGTGACGTCGGAAGCGTTTACTCCTTAACGCTGACCCCGAGCGCTTTCATCTTGCGATAAAGGTGGCTGCGCTCGAGACCAAGGCCTTCGGCGGCGCGGCTGACGTTGCCGTGAAACTCGTCCAGTTTTTTGAGGATGTAGTCGCGTTCGTATGCTTCGCGGGCCTGCTGGAGCGAGGTGAAATCTTCACTGCGCCCATTGGTCTTACCGGCGTCGCGAATGGCGTCGCGATAGACCATCACAGGCAGGTGCTTGCGCTCGATGCGCTGCGTCTTCGGGTTTAGGATCAGGACGCGCTCAACCAGATTGCGCAGTTCGCGGACGTTGCCGGGCCAGTGGTACTGCTTCAGCGCGGCGAGGGCGTCTTCGGTCATCTCGACGTGGGGACGGCCGTATTCAACGCCGAACTGCTGCAGGAATTCCTTGACAAGAAGAGGGATGTCTTCCTTGCGGTCGCGTAGCGGTGGGACAAAGAACGGGATGACGTTGAGGCGATAGAAGAGGTCTTCACGGAAGTTGCCGCGTGCGATCTCCTCTTCGAGGTCTTTGTTGGTGGCGGCGATGACGCGGACGTCGACGTGGACCGGGTGCGATGCGCCGACAGGGAGGAAGCGTTGCTCGTCCAGCGCGCGCAAGACTTTGGCCTGGGTCTTGAGACTCATGTCGCCCACCTCGTCGAGGAAGAGGGTCCCGCCGTCGGCGCGTTCGAAGGTTCCGCGCTTTTCGGTTGGGCCTCCGGGAACGGCCCCGTGGCGGTACCCGAAGAGCTCGGATTCAATGTAGTCCTCGGGGATGGCGGCGCAGTTTAGCTCGACGAAGGGGCGGTCTTTGCGGAGGCTTTCGGCGTGCATGGCGCGACCAACCAATTCTTTTCCGGCGCCGGATTCGCCGTAGATAAGGACGCGGCCGTTGGTCGGCGCCATCAGCTTAATCTGTTGACGCAGGGCCTTCATCGGGACGGAGTTTCCGGTGACTGTTCCCCGCGCGAGCTGGCGGGAGAACTCCTGGTTGTCTTCGCGCATCTGGCGCGCCTTCATCGCGTTCTTGAGGACGATGAGGGTGCGGTCGAGCGAGAGAGGTTTTTCGAGGAAGTCGTAAGCCCCGAGCTTGGTGGCGCGCACCGCCGATTCGATCGTCCCATGGCCGCTGATGATGACGACTTCAGGGACGTTCGCGCTCTCCATCTGGCGGATCTCGGTGAGGGTGTCGAGGCCGTCGCGATCTGGCAGCCAGATGTCGAGCAGGACGACGTCGTAGGCAGCGTCGCGAAGGAGCTCTAGTGCCTCCGCGGCAGTGGCGGCCGTGGTGACGAGGTAGTCCTCTTCACGCAGGATGCTCTCCAGCGATTCGCGGATCTCGGCTTCATCATCGACGATGAGTACATGGTTCATTTAGGTCCCCGGACTATGGTGGAGGTGAGATCGCCCTCAGCATGCACAGTGTTGTTTTGCGCTTCGTTCGATTTGGTTGCTGGGTGACTGCCATTTTGCGCTGTGGCAAAAGGGCCAATGGGGGACGCAGCATCGGTGTCGCTATCGAAGGTGGAGGCGGGACGGAGTTCGACGATGAACTTGGCGCCGGCGGGCTCGTTCTTCTCTGCGCGGATGGTGCCCTGATGCTCCTGGATGATCTTGGCCGCGATTGCGAGCCCGAGGCCGGTGCCGCGCTGCTTGGTGGAGAAGTAGGGCAGGAAGAGACGTTCGCGCATCTCGTCGGTGAGGCCGGAGCCTGTGTCGGCGATGGTGAGTTCAACCATGCCGTTTTCGAGGACGTTGGTACAGACGCTAAGCTCGCGGAAGAGGCTCTGCTGCATGGCCTCGGCGGCGTTGTCGATGAGATTGCCGAGGGCGCGTTTTAGAGCTTCGGGATCGGCCATGACGAGCGGAAGACCGGGAGACATTTTGCGGACGATGCGGATGGTTTGCATGCGACCCGCGAAGAGTGCCAGCGAGTTTTCGACGATAGTGTTGAGGTCGGCTGGCTTGGGGCGGGCAGTCGGAAACTCGGCGAGAGCGGCGAACTGGTCGACGAGCGAGCGCATGCTCTCGACCGAAGAAGTGATGACCTCGGAGCAGCGGCGGATGACCGCGATGGATGGTGATTCCGGGGCCTGGGGTGCGGACGGATGCGGCCCATCGCCGGTGATGGCGTGGGCAAGACGGTCGATGTGGCGGCGAATCTGTTCGGCGCTAAGGCTGATCGGTGTGAGAGGGTTCTTGATCTCGTGTGCGACGCGGCGGGCGACCTCCTTCCAGGCGGATTGCTTTTGTGCGCGGAGCAACTCGGTGGCGTTTTCGAGGACGAGGACGTACCCCTGATGCTCGCGGCGCGTGCGCTCGGTGGCGGCGGGTATTTCGAGGAGAGCGACGGTGGCGAGAAGGTTCATGGTGCCGCCGAAACGACCGTTCGACGCGTGAATGGGTGCGGTGATTTCGATTTCGCTGGAGGCCGAGCCCATGCGGTGGCTGCGCTTGATGAGGCGGTCGAGAACCTCGGCGACCTCTGCCGGGAAGACCTCTTCCATGACGCGGCCGTAGAAGGGACGCTGACCGCCGGGATCCATCATCTCGCTGAGGGCACGGTTGGCGAGAACGATACGGCGATCGGCATCGAGGGTGGCCACACCGTTGGGGATGGTTTCCAGCATGGTTTCGAGTTCACTGCGCCGGGCTTCGAGGGCGGTGTTGGCTGCGCTCAATTGCACGGTGGAGTGCTCGACGGCACGACGGCTATCTTCGAGATCGCCGGCCATGTGATTGAAGCTGCGGACCAGCTCGCCCAACTCTTCGGTAGCGCTTTCCTGCACGCGGTGGGCGTAGTCTCCCGAGGCGATGGCCTCCATGGCGTCGGCGAGTGCTTCGACCGGCTTGGTGACCTGCTTGGAGAGATGCAACGCAAGCCAGCAGGACGCGAAGAGAGCGAGGCTGGTCATCATCAGGAGTAAAAGCATGTAGAGATCTCTGATCTGACGACGTTCGCTGTAGAGAGTCGAGTAGGCCTCCGCTCGCTTTTGCAGACGGGTCATGGTGGCTGCCATGCCAAAGGGCATCGGCAGGCCAACGACTACGGTGTTGCCCTGTTTGAGGCTGGTGGCGCCCAACGCGTAGTCGGTCGTGCCGAGCGAGAAGACTGGCTGGTCGTTGCGCTGGGCAGTGGCAAGGATGGCGGCATCGGTGGGATCGGTGGGTGCCTCTTCGGCGGGAGCGTCGGGACCTTGTTCGGCTACCTGATCAGGAAGCCAGGTCTTGACCTGCGCAGTAGCTCCGGCACGCTGCGGCAGTTGGAACGATGCGATGACGCGTCCCTCGTGGTAGACGATGGCAAATCCGTTCTGCAGCGTGATCTCGTGCTGACGCAGCACCTGATAGATCGCGTCGTGGCGCAGGCCGGCTGAAGAGAGCGCGGCGGTGTGAGCGGAGCCATGTGCTGAAGCGTGAACCGGCCGGTGAGGCTGCGGCTTTGAAGTCGGGCCCTTTGAAGGGGCGGGAGCTTCGGGGGGAGGAACCGGGGACGGCGCCTCCGGCAGTCCTGAGGCGATTGAGGCCGCCTCCGCACGCGCGTTGGCGGTGGTGTAACGGGCGAGTTCGAGCGCCATGTTGTTGCTGTCGTCACGCATCTCGGTCACAGGTTGCGAGAACCAGCGGTCGACAGCTCGGTTGAGCAATAGGTAGCTGAATGCGTACATGGAGGCGATGGGTACCAGACTTACCAGAAGCGCGCCCCAGAGCATGCGGGTGCGCAGCCGTGTCCCCATCACGCGGCTGCGCTGATCTGCGTAGAGCTTGAGCACATTGCGAACCAGAAGGACAAGCACCGCAACGAAGAGAAGGAAGGCCACGATCGACAGACCGGTGAAGACGACGATCTGCTGCGTGGTAGCTGGCGTGGGAAGCTGCGTATTGAATGCGTTGAGGGTTGCAAGGGCGACGAAGAGGACGAGCAGAGACGCGCCCAGGGCTGCGATCCATATCTTTCGCCGGTTCGCGGTCGGTGCCATGAACGTGCCCTCCTCAGTCACCTGATTATAGGCGTTGGAGTCTCTCTTCTTCGCTCAGCCGAAGGCGCGGGCAGCCGTTATACGAGCTTCGCCACGGCCTGCCACTCGCGCTTCTGTGCCGCAGCCACAGCGCCGTAGGTCAATACGCCATTGAACGTGTTGATACCTTCGGCGATGCCTTTGTCTTCGCTGATGGCTGCGTTGGCTCCCAAACGTGCCAACTTCAGAACGTAGGGAAAGGTTGCGTTGGTCAGCGCAAGGGTCGAGGTATTGGGGACAGCCGCGGGCATGTTGGTGACGCAGTAGTGGACGACGCCGTCGACTTCATAGGATGGATTGGAATGTGTGGTGGGGTGCGCGGTCTCGATGCAACCGCCCTGGTCGATAGCTACGTCGACGATGACGGCGCCCTTCTTCATCTTGCTGACCATCGCTTTCGTAACGATCTTCGGAGCAGCCGCGCCCGGGATCAGGATCGCGCCGATGACAAGGTCTGCCTCGCGAACCGCGCGCTCGATGTTGTAGCTGTTGGAGGCGACGGTGTAGAGCCGTCCGCCGAAGATGTCGTCGAGCTCGCGGAGGCGGTTGAGGTTGAGGTCGACCAGAGTGACCTTTGCGCCCATGCCGAGCGCGATCTTTGCGGCGTTGGTGCCGACGATGCCGCCGCCGATGATGCAGACATTGCCGGGTGGAACGCCTGGGACCCCGCCGAGCAGGACTCCGCGGCCGCCGTGCTCCTTCTCAAGATAGGCGGCGCCAACCTGGACGCTCATGCGACCTGCGACCTCGCTCATCGGTGTCAGTAATGGGAGAGCACCGGAGCGGTCGCGAACGGTCTCGTAGGCGATGCCGGTGACCTTAGAGGCGAGCAGAGCGTCAGTGAGTTCGACGAGCGGGGCGAGGTGAAGATAGGTGAAGAGAACTAGGCCTTCGCGGAAGTGTTTGTACTCCTTCTCGACGGGCTCTTTGACCTTGACGACCATCTCGGCGAGGCGCCAGACGTCGTGGGCCGAGCCGACGATCTCGGCGCCTGCGGACTGGTATTCGTCGTCTGGCATAGCGGAAAGGGCGCCAGCATTATGTTCGACGAGGACTTTGTGTCCCGCTTCGACCAGGGCTTTTGCACCTGCTGGGGTCACGCCTACGCGACTCTCGTGATCTTTTACTTCCTTGGGTACGCCGATAATCATTCTCTATCTCCACATCATCAAAGCTGGTTCTGATTGTATCCATTTGCGACCCGAAGGTCGTTGCCGGGTATCTCCGGCGAGAGAGGCTCCCGAATGCGAACCGCTGCGAACGAAATTGTCGGTCGAAGACGTTGGCTGTCGCCCTTGTAGATTAGATTGGGCAGATGCCAGAGATTTTCGAGGCCGGGCCGAGTCGGACAGCGCAGGACCGTCGTTTGCTGTGGCTACTTCTGATTGTTCCAGTAGTGTTGTCGCTGGCCGGGGTGTGGGCCCTCGACCACGCCAAAGCGCAGAAGCCGCTCTTCTCGGTTACAAATATGGTGGGGCCAACTGCGCAGAGCCTGCTTGCCGGCGATGGATTGACGAATTGCACGGAGGACATGGGCACTCGGGGCAATCCGATCTGCTTTCATGCGGCGCGGATGCCGATGACTGCGATGGTGGTGGCGCTTGGCATACGGCTGCTTGGCGACCACTATCTTCGCGTGGCCTGCTTCAAGACACTTCTTCTGCTGCTGCCGATTGAATTGTGCCTGTATCTGGTGTGGCAACGTCTGCCGCGTGCCGGAGGTCGACGACTGCTGGTTGTGATGCTGCTTCTGGCTCCGTTCGCGATAACGGCGTTTCTGGCGGACGTGACCAACATTCTGGTGGATGAGGGCTACTCGTACAGTTTTCTGGCGGTCGCAGTGGCGCTGCTGTTCTTCGGCTCGCAGTTGCGAGGGAGGTTGGGTCGCGCCGTATTGTTTGCGGTCGCTCTGGATGGGTTGTATCTGTCGAAGAGTGGGATGCTGCCGGTGATCGTGGTGCTGATGGTGGGCTTTTTGCTGGAGGAACAGCGAGTGGGCTTGCGCTGGCTGGTGGTGGTGCTGGTTGTGGCAGCCCCTTTGGGGTGGGCGTTGCATCAGCACCATGCGAGCGGACGGTATAGCGTGGGGACCAGTCTCGATGGGATCAATCTGCATAAGGGCAATAATGCAGGGTTCCTGGAGCATTATCCGTCCCCGCATGGTGACTCGATGGACTGGTATGACTTCGAGCTGAACCGTGGACTGCACTTCGGGGACGAGTGGAGCTTCAACGACTATCACGAGAGGGCCGCGCTCGACTATCTGAGGAGCCATCCGCGAGAGACGCTCGAGGGCGATGTGCGCAAGGTGAATGTGCTCTTCTTTGCCGTCGAGAAGGTCGGTTCGACTGCGAGTCATGGCGCAAGAAAGTTGGTCGAGGACGCGGGGATGGTGGTCTTCCGGCTGATGTTGTGGGCGGCGATTCTGTTGGCGATTTATCTGGTGTTTCGCGCTCGTGGTATTGGCCGCAGACCGTTGCGCATGGCTGCAGGAGTGTTTCTTGCGGTGGTCGCTGCGTGTTCGCTTCCCTTCCTCGTGGGCTTTGCGTATACGCGGCATGTGAGCGTATTGATCTATCCAGCCGCACTTTTCTGCTGCTATGTGCTGTGCGAGGAGGACGGAAGTACTACAACCAACGAGTGATGCTTACTGGTTAGGTGAGGGTATGAAATACCGCTTGCCAAAGAGATACACTAATGGGAGTCTCTTTTCAGGAAACGACTGTAAATACCTATGTCTTCGAACAGCTTTCAGATGCGTTACTCCCGCATTCACAATATGCGGTCCCTCTTCAGCCTCTTCTCCAGCGACCTGGCCATTGACCTGGGCACGGCAAATACGCTCGTGTTTGCGCATGGCAAGGGAATCATCGTCAACGAGCCCTCGATTATCGCGGTGAACAAGATCACCAACGAGGTCGAGGCCGTGGGCAAGGAGGCCAAGGAGATGCTTGGCCGGACACCTGGCAACATTGTCGCCATCAAACCGATGAAGGACGGCGTGATTGCCGACTTTCGTCACACCGAAAAAATGCTGAACTACTTCATTCAGAAGGCGCATAACCGGAAGATGATGGTGCATCCGCGGATCGTAATTGGCGTGCCTTCTGAGATCACTCAGGTTGAGAAACGTGCGGTTATGGACTCGGCTTACCGGGCCAAGGCCTCCGAGGTGCATCTCGTCGAACAGGCCATGGTGGCGGCGATCGGCGCTGGTCTGCCGATTACGGAGCCCGGCGGAAACATGGTAGTCGATATCGGCGGTGGAACGACCGATATTGCGGTGATCTCGCTGGCGGGCATCGTCTATTCGCGTTCCGTGCGTATGGCCGGGAACCAGATGGACGAGGCCGTGATGACCTATTTGAAGCGGAAGTACAACCTGCTCGTGGGCGAGCGCACGGCGGAGCAGATCAAAATTTCGCTTGGCTCGGCGTACCCGTTGGAGAAGCCGCTTACGATGGAGGTCAAGGGGCGCAACCTGATCGAGGGCGTGCCGAAGACCATCACGATTGAAGACTCCGAGATCCGTGAGGCGCTGAGTGAGTGCATTGCGACGATCATCAACGCGATTCGCGTAGCGCTGGAGCGGACCCCGCCGGAGTTGTCAGCCGACATTTCCGACCGTGGCATTGTGCTGACCGGTGGCGGCGCGCTGATTAAGAACCTCGATAAGCGAATTCGCGAGGAGACGGGGTTGCCGGTGTCGATTGCGGACGATCCGCTGGCGTCGGTGGTGCTGGGTACGGGTGCGATGCTCTCGGACTTCAAGTTGCTGCGAAAGATCTCGATCGATTGATTCGTTCACTTTTGTCAGGGCAAGGGCCCCGAGCGATCGGGGCCTTTTGCTTTTCCTGCCGGAGGGTACCCCCTTCCCCCCCACCACCAACATGTAGATTCCCTTTTCTTTCAGTGATTTACGCGTGGTGATCTTCTGTAAATTCGTCCAAATAAAGGGGTTACATCCAAATTCGTGCAAACAAATGGGTTTAGCCCCGGATTGTGTCCGGGCTTGCTTATTTTTGATCTATATATATCCAGTATAGCGGGTTGAGTGTAACTAAAATGCCACGCGGATGTCGTTGGATGGTAATGGTTTAGGTGGTTTTGGGGCCTGACATGCGATTCTTGGGCGAAAAATGGCAAAAGAAAAACAACGACAACGACAACGGCAATAGAATCGGTCGCTTCGCCCTTCGGGCTATGCTCGGCTTATTAAGCTGTCGCCGCAAGTGAAGCGGGTTGGGATTGGGGCTTCCTGCGGAGGATTGCGGCGGAGATCAGGGTAATGAGGAGGCCGACGGGGAAAGGTTCTATGAAGGTGTAGAGGGCGTTGACCAAGGGGTTCTCATAGAGCTGCTGCCCGTGGCGGATGGCGGCGACTTTGGCCTGGATGGCTTCGGGAGTGCCGGGTGTGGATTGGACCTTCTGGATTTGGTGAGCGAAGTAGCTGTCCATGAAGCCATGGAGGAAGTTGAAGTAGATGATCTCCCACGTGACGACGTAGAAGACGCACGAGATGAGGGTGATGCCAATGCCGATGGTGAAGGCGCGGCCGAAGGTGATGGCGCCGTTGGCGAGGTTGTCCCGGTAGGAGCGGATGCCGAAGAAGACAAGGAGGAAGGAGAGGACGATGGCGGTATAGCCAATGTAATAGCCCTTGTTGCCGTGGTTGAGGTCGCGGAGGAAGGGGACGGTACCGCACATCAAGACGGAGGAGATAACGCCGGAGATGAGGCCGAAGGTGAGGATGGTCTTCTTCATAGAGAGGCTCCTGTGGGTGACTTGGAGACACTTTGCGGGGGGGAGGCGGTGTTTGTCGTCATGCTTTTGGGTGATTTTGGGGATGGGTGGGGGAAATCATGCATTGGGATGACAGTTTAAAGCAGTTTCACTGTCACCGCGCACAATCCGTGTGCCGAGTTTGTCGCGAAAACGGTTGGGTCAGTTTGATGGGAACGACTCAGCTTGCCGAAAAGTCGACCTTAGAGGAACTTCGCCGGTACAGCGAGGCAGCGGCAGGCTCCTCTGGCTTCAAGTCGAACCCGTCAAAGAATTTGCTGAAGACACCCGGGTTCATCTGTTCGGTCTAGTCCCCTTTTCAGGTGTCCGCAAGCGGGAGATGGGCACCTTGAAGTAGGCAGCCGGAGTTGTCCCAAGCGACTTTCTGAAGGCTGCGATAAAAGCGCTTGGGGTGCCATAGCCCGATTCAAGAGCTGCGTGAGTCACCTTGGCGCCTTCGCCAAGCAGGCGCATCGCCTGCATCAGGCGGAGTTGCTGCCGCCATTTTCCCAAGGTCATTCCTGTTTCTTCCTGAAAAAGCCTCTCCACGGTTCTTCCGCTCGCACCCACTGTCCTGCAAACGCGAGCGAGGGACTGCCGATTTCCCGGATCCGCATTCAGGATTTCCGCAAGCCGCTGAGCTCTTGGGTCGGTCAGGTTCGGTAGTTGCAGCGGTACCGTCTGTACAGCCTTGAGTTGGTCGACAATAACATCGATCAGGTGACCATGCGCTGCGACCCTCGCGCTCAGAGACCCTGATTTGCAGGCATGCAAAATCAATTCGTTCAACAGGGGCGGCACATTGACTACGCAGCAATCCCTGGGCATGGATGTTGCCAATCTCACTTCCAGGTAGAGCGTTCGCATCGCAACCGTTCCCGACATCGAAATCGTGTGCGGAACGGCTTCAGGTATCCACACTGCACGATGGGTGGGAACGACCCACGTACCGTCGCGGGTGTGTACTGTCATGACGCCGCTAGACGCGTAGACCAACTGATCGCGATCGTGAAAATGCAATGGGATTTTGTGCCCGGCGGAGTAGTTGTGAGTATGTGTGATAATGCGCGAGTTTTGATCCGCCAGCCGGTCGAAGATTGCGACTTGTCGTTTTTTCGACATTCATTGTCACAATATCGAAAGTACGGACGCTGCGCAATTGGCTAAGCTCATCTTGCTTGAATAATTCTGGGGGAGGCCACACTATGGAGCAGAACTTAGTCGCTCGAAGGTCCAAGCAATTATCATGTTTTCTTTTGATCGCAGTCACTGGAGCAGTGATCAGCCTCACGTCGCGGGCGTTTGGCGCAGCCAATGCCGGGCCGTGTTCCACGAACCCTGGAAGCCGACAACTCGACTACTGGCTTGGCGACTGGAAGATTAGCGGGCCCGGCGCGGGGCCCAACGCCACCAGCAGGGTTTACCTGGCGCTGGACGGATGCATGGTCGTGGAGAGTTGGGACGGAGGCCGGGGCCACACAGGGGAGAACATGTTCGGTTACAGTGCCGACGACAAGAGCTGGCACGGAATGTTCGTTGACAACCAGGGTCGCGTCCACGTGTTTGTGCACGGCCAGGTTGCATCGGGATCCGCCGAGTTCTCCGGATCCAGTCGGGGAGCGAACGGAGACACGGTTCTCGATCGAGTCCGGATCGTCCGTATCGGTTCCGACAAAGCGGAGCAGATCTGGGAGAAGTCGTCTGACAATGGCGCCACATGGGCGACCGACTTCCACGGAGAATACTCTCGGAGAAAACCCTAAGGAAGAGGTGGCGCAGATGCACTCGTCTCAGTCCAGGTGGTTCCCGCAAAACGGTGTCGGCTCAACCGGTCGATGCGGATACATTAGGGTGGATCGAAAAACGGAAGCGCGTTTAGCAGCGACCTACTATGGAACGCAACTAGCGGGTTCAGGGTCTTGTCTTTGCTCGAAGCTGAATCAGCAAGTCCTTCTGGAAGGTAGGATCGAGTTCTGACGAATGAAGCGCCTCAGAGTATTCAGTTTGTGCGGCTGTCATGTCACCTATGGCGGCGAGTGCGTCACCCAGAATTAGGTGCACCTCTGGATTGTTCGGGTCGAGCCTCTCTCCGATACGCGCTTCGCGCATGGCGTTAGAAGGATCGTGCCGCGCTGCGAATTCTTTAGCGGCCCGGACATGTTCGAGAGCTGCCGCTGCTCCCAAATCAAATTGTCCCTTATAGACGTACACGCCTCGGTCGATTACTGCCGCGGGTCGCATCGATCTGAATTGGGCATAGGGATTCTGGTTTCCAGGTATATCCGCTCCAGCCACTACCCCATCACTTATTAAAACGGTACCCGATACGTTAGGGTCATCTCCGAAGCGCATAGTATCGAGCCCCGTCCAAAATGCTGATCCTGTGGGTAGCACTCGGCAGTTGATTCCATAGTCCCTAAAATCGACGGGGCCTTGTGCGAAGTACGCAAAGTAGCAGGATCCAGCCGGGTGCGTTTCAAGATAATATTTGACGGCTTTGAGTTGCTGGCCCCAGTCCACATTGGAATCGGAGAGGTACAGATGCGTCTTCGACGATCCTCCCCACGCCTCATTCGCGTAGGCCAACAGTCCTGGGCGTGCAGTTACGGTTGTGATCATCTGCCAGAGCAACAGAGCAGCAAATCCGTAGGTGTACTTCGGATTTTTGGAAACTACATAATCGGCGCAGCCCCCGATAAGAATGTAAAGCATCGGGAACATCGGAAACAGGTGTCTGTAGCCGATGCCGAGATCAGACGACGACGACAACAGAAAAAGGAAGATTGGAGGAGCCGTCAAAAAGACTATCTCCCGGCGCATCCTCCAGCTGCCACTAAAAACAACAATGATCGTTAAGCCGAGCAGAATCAGGAATGGCAGCGTGCTCTTGATGAGGAAGGCAGCTGGGAAATACCAGTGCGAAGCGCCTGAGTAGGTTCGCCCGAAGAGATAGCTCGGGAGATCGCCAGCTGAGATCTTCGTGTCTGCCAATCCGTAGATGTAGGCCTCGGGCAGGACGTGAAGCCCGCTCATTGTCGTCGTCAATACCGAGCGGCTCAACGGTGAAGTGAGCTTCTGCAAATACTGCTCGCTCGTCGGATTTAGTTGGAGGGAGTCAGGTCGAGCGGCATAGCGGAAATGGTAGATTGTCCAAACGCATCCCACCCCGATCATCAATGCGACTGCGATCGCTGTGACCATTTGCCGAGCCGATACAGTCTCGACACTTCGCACCGCATTCTTTGATTGCCAGTAATCGATCGCTGCAATCAAACACAGCACGGGAACAATGAAGACCCCCGTAAATTTAGCCGTCATGGCCAGGCCGACCGCAGCCCCAACAGCGATCATTCTGGGAATCGAGGGAACCTTAACGTATCTGTAGAACGCGTATATCGCCGCAAGCATTGTGAGAGACGCCCCGATGTCCGTGGTTACGTAAGCACCGTGAGCGAGGAAGTTTGGATCGAAGCTGAACAAGAACAGGGCGAAGAGAGCTGCTTTCTTGCCAAACATCTCCATAGCGCAAAAGAAGAGCGTAGTGGCGAGGAGAACGGTGAGCAGCGAGGCCATGATACGTGCGGGTATCAGGGTCCGCTCGATGCCATTGGCAACCAAGAAACGCTGCCCAAGAACGAAGCCTTCCTTCTTGAACGGATCGCCCGTATAGGCCGGTTGCTTGATGTCTCTGTGCAAGAGCGGAATAGCGTCCCACATCTTTACCAATGGGGGGACCTCCGGGTTGTAACCGAAGTCTCCACGCTCCCAGGAGAGCCAGCCGGAATAGAGATGTTGCGATTCGTCCCAACTCACCGAATCAATTTTCGCCGTGTGTACGCAACTGGCAAAAAGAGAGAGGATGACTATAGCTGCCAGAAGGGCCGTGATCCACGTTCCTGCACGCCGAAGTGCGTTCTGAGTCGTTGGAAAAGTTGTCATTGCCGGTCGCCTTCTGAGAGGATGGCGCTCCTTCGCCACGATAGCTGCTGGCTAAAGCTTTGCATAGTCTCAAGGCTAAGCGTTAGGCGCACCGTTGGAAATTAGTCCTCATGAGTCGGCTTATCGGTCGGCAACCGTGCTAACGGTCAGTTCGCGAGAAACGGGGTCCTCGGCAACTTCGCTTGCTCCCGACTTGAAGCTGACCCACCCCGAAAAACGGCCATAGCACCTGAAGCCTTGGGTGCACCTATAGTGAAACTACTCTAATTATGCGGGTCTGAAGTTCGTTACAGAAATTCGACCGGAGAAAGGGCCGGGATTCTGGGGCGGTACCGGCTTCTTCGGGGTCCCCTTCGGCAGGCTCAGGGCAGCCTCTTCTACTGCGTTTGTCGCAAAAGCGCGACAAACTCCGCTCAGGATGACGGCCCGTTGGTGGTGAGGACTCTTGACTCACGGCTCTAGGGGAGGAGGCCTAGTTGTTTGCCTAGCTGGACGGCCTGGGTGCGGCGGCGGGCGCCGAGTTTGTCGAAGGCGCGGCTGCAGTGGGTCTTGACGGTGTTCTCGCTGACGAAGAGGCGGTCGGCGATCTCGCGGTTGCTGAGGCCCTGAGCGATGAGGGTGAGGATTTCGAGCTCGCGCGGGGTGATTCCGAGGGCGTCGAGCTGGGGCTGGTTGAGAGTGAAGGGGGCGGGGGGATCGGCGGGTATGAGGACTTCGCGGAGGACGATCTTCTCGCGGGGTTTGGTGAGCTTGATGCCGAGCCAGATGCCAAAGGCAACGAAGATGATGGCGACGATGGCGCCATAGATTTCAAGGGAGTGCTCGATGACGAGGAACTGGTACTCGGACCAGCGGAGGATGGCGATGAGGGCGCCGCCGACGAGGCCGAGGATGAGGACGTGGCGCTTCATGTGTGTTGGGAGGATTTTACTGCGGTGGCCGATGCCAGGGCTAATCCCAAAGGCAGATGGAACCGCCGTTGGAGCGGAGGACATCGCTGCGTGCCCCGGTCAGCTGAGACAGATCCTAGTGAATGGCAACGGGTGGTTTGGGCAACGGCCGATGTCAGGCACAGAACAATGAGGCAGAACCGGCAGGGGAGGACAAAGCGGCGATGTGATGCGAGCATGCAAACACTGTATCCGTTTGTGACTCTTACCTGCTAGATGGCAGCCGGCACTTCCACTTCCTGTTTTTTGAGGCGGGCCTGGTTGGATTGAACTACGGCGAGAGTCGAGCCAAAGCCTACATGCTCATCGGCTATGGGTCTTGTGCCGGTGCGGACGCAGTAGACGAAGGCGCGTGTGGCAGCCGTGGTGGGGTCTTCGGCTGTGGTGACCTGGACGGGTTTGCCAGGGCCGCGGTAGGGCATCTCTCCGTGTGGGTTGTAAGAGGCGCTGGTGATGACGGCCTTGCCGTTCCTCGGTTGAACGGATATTTTCGCAATGGGGCGGGGCTCGTAGAAGAAGGTCGCGTCTTCGAGGGTGAGATTGAGTGAGCCCTTGGTTCCGTAGAGCCAAAGCTGGTCGCCCATCTTGGCGTTGTCGGTCATGGAGGTGAAGATGAAGCGGCGTCCGCCGGAGTAGGAGAGGATGGCTTGAACGTTGTCGTCGGTCTCGCGGCCATCGTGGTAATAGCAGATAGAGCCGGAGGCGAGGGCCGCAGTGGGCGTGGAGCCGAAGACCCAGTTGGCGATGTCCATGTGGTGTGAGCCCAGTTCGGCAAGGAGGCCGAGCGACCACTGGTTGTAGAGACGCCAGTTGATGAGGCGTTCGAGGGAGGGGTCGGGGACGGGCCGACGCCAGTTGTTGTTGCGGTTCCAGTAGGCGAGGATGTGCGTGACGTCGCCGATTTCGCCCTGCTGGACACGGGCGACTGCGGCGCGGATCCAGGGCGAGTAGCGATACTGGTGGCCGACTTGAAAGATGCGCTTGTGCGTCGCGGTAGCGTGGACGATCTTTGCGGCGTCCTCGATCGTGTAGGCCATGGTTTTTTCGCCGTAGACGTGGTGGCCTGCTTCGAGCGCGGGCAGGACGTGTTGAGCGTGGAGTCCGAGCGGCGTGGCGACGATGATGGCATCGAGGTCCTTGCGATCAAGCAGGGCGCGATAGTCAGCGTGGGAGGCGACCTGGTAGCCGCAAGCCTCGTTCAGCTGTGCGAAGCGTGGGGGGTAGACGTCAGCGGCCGCCACAACCTTGACGCCGGGGACGCGAAGGAAGCTGCGCACGAGTTCGTTGCCGCGGCTGCCGGGGCCGATGACTCCCAGCCGGAAGGGTGAATTGTCCGTGGCGCGGGCGATCTGCCTGGCGGCTTCGGCATCGGCTTTCGATTGCTGAGCTAGTGCGGATTCTGTGACGACAGTGGATGCGGTGGCAACGGCGGCGGAGAGGCCACGGACAAATAGACGACGATCAATCATGAGAATGGGGTCCCTTTAGCAGTGATGGAAGATGTTCCGCAGGGTTCGCCTGACCAGTTTATGGCAGTACAGGACGGGGCGGTTAGTGGGGAGGGTGGTTGGTTGAAGATCAGTGCCTGTGTGTTGGGCATGGAGGCGAGTAGTTTGCGGGACGCCTCTGGGCCGAGCACGAAGACTACGGTGGAGAGTGCATCGCTGTCTGTGGCGCTCGGGTCGATGACGGTGGTCTGCAACATGCCTTCGACGGGGCGCATCGTGCGCGGATCGAAGATGTGGCAGTAGCGATGGCCGTTTTTGATGAAGAACTTCTCCGTGCAGGCCCCGGTGGAGAGCGAGGTGTCTTTGAGCAGAATCGAGGCGGCGATTTTGCCGGGAGTCCGCGGGTCGGGAATATCTACTGGCCAACCTGCGATCCCTGGGACAGCTCCGATTGCGTAGAGGGTGCTTCCTCCGGCCGAGATAAAGGCCGAGGTGACGCCCTGGTTGCGAAGAAGTCTGGCGACGCTGTCGACGGCGAAGCCTTTACCGATGCTGCCGGGGTCGAGCTCCATCGCCTGATGGTTGGTGAAGGAGACGGTGCGGGTCTGTGGGTCGAGAGCGATATTTTTCCAGCCGACTCTGTCGCGCAGTGCGTTGAGTTGGGCCGGCGAAGGGACGCGTCCCTTATGGAAGAAGAAGCCCCAGGCGCGGAGGAGAGGGCCGACGGTGATGTCGAATGCGCCGTTGGAGACGCGGCTCCAGTAGATGGAACGGTCGAGGAAGCGGAAGGTTTCCGGGTCGGTGACGACGGGAGCCATGCCGGCTTCACGGCCTATGCGGGAGAGTTCGCTGGATGGACGGTAGTTGCTGAGAAGAGCTTCGAGGCGATCGATCTCATCGAAGGCCAGATCCATGTCCTGTTCTGCTGTGGCCTGGTTGCTAACGTTGAGATCGATGGTAAAGATTGTGCCCATTGCCGCGTGGGTTTGATGGAAGCGCTGAAGCGTGGGCTGCGCACTCGACGAGAGACTGCACACTGCTGCGAGCAAGAGGGCCTTGAGGGGTTGACGAAGGAGTTGCTTCCAGTGCTTTCCCAAATCTCCGTACTTTCGAGTCAATTGTTCCGTGGATGCATGAAGGATGCATGAACGCGCAGCCGAAGTTGGAACACCAGCAATGATACGGATTTCAGGGACGATCGGCCACCTTCATGGATGTGGGGGCGGGACGAGGCTGACGCGGATGCGGTCGATGCGGCGGTCGGTGCTGGCGAGGACTTCGAGGCGGAGGCCGTCCTCTTCCACGACTTCTCCGGGCAGGGGGATGTGGCCGGCGATCTCGGAGACGAGGCCGCCGAGGGTGGTGGATTCGTAGTGTTCGGGGATACGGAGGGCGGTGGGGTCATCGCGCGTGTCGCGGAGGTCGTACTCTTCGGCGGAGTCGGCGGGGTTGGGTGCGGCGACTTCGCTGGCTTCGGGCTCCACTGCAGAGCGGCGGTTGGCGGGCTCGAACTGGTCGGCGAAGAGGTCGCGGAGTCGCGAGATTTCGAAGGAACCGGAGACGACGTAGGCGCCGTTGCGCTCGCGGATTGGGGCGTCGTCGGCCTCGGGCTCGTCATGCTCGTCGGCGATGTTACCTACGATGGCCTCGATGAGGTCTTCGATGGTGACGAGGCCGGCCACGCTGCCGTACTCGTCGATGACGACGCGCATGTGCTGCTTTTCGCGCTGCATCTCGCGGAGGAGCTCGGCGACCTTTTTGGTTTCGGGGACAAAGGCCGCCGGGCGCTGGATCTGGGCGACGCTGCGGTTGCCGGCGTCGGCGTCGAGGACCCGGAGGAGGTCGCGGGCGAAGGCGATGCCGGTGATGTTGTCGAGCGAGCCGGAGTAGACGGGGACGCGGGAGAAGGCGTGCTCGTTGATCTCGGCGGTGAACCTGCGGAGGGAGAGGCTGCCGGGGACGGCGAAGATCTCAGGGCGCGGCGTCATGACCTCGAGGACGACCTTGTCGCCGAACTCTACGGCCGAACGAACCAGCTCGCGGTCGGACTCTTCGAGGATGCCTTCTTCTTCGCCGGCCTCGAGGAGCGCGTCCATGGCCTCGGAGGGATGGTCTTCTTCGGTGCGGTCCTCGGGTTCGGCGAGGGCGGCGATGGAGAGCAGGAGTTGCAAGGACAATGTGACTGGAAGGATGAGGTAGAGAAGCGCCTGAAGAATGGGAAGGATGTGGGCGATCCAGAGGCCCCGGGTGCGGCTGAAGAGTAGTTGGGGCAGGAGACGGTCAAAGATGAGGATGAGGATGATGAGTTCGCAGGCAGCGCGGACGACCTCGCCGGTGCTTGGAGTTCGGGCCAGCGATGGGATGAGGGTGGAGTGGGTGTAGAGGCGCAGACCTGCGAGGAGTGCAAGCGTGGCGAGGGTGAGTTGGCGAAGGACGGAGGCCGAGAGGGCGATGGACTCGCGACCCAGGCGGAGACGGGGTTCGACGACCTGCTCCCAGGAGTCGATGTTGTCCTGGTACTCGCGGGAGAGGAACTTGCCCATCTCGAAGTAGATGCGGTCGACGTAAGCGGCGAGGGCGAGGACCGCGAGGAGAAGGAAGAGGGCGATGGCGTAGGCATAGGTGGCGGTCATTTGCTGCCTCGCTTAGTCTTTCCGCTACGCGGCTTCGACGTGGTACGAGCTTTCTTAATTGGTCGGGATGAAAGCCTGCTCGATGACTTTTTGGGCGAGGCGGCGACTGTCCTCTCGATAAGCGTGGTGGGGACGCGGAGTTCGCGGCGGAGGGTGGCTTCGCGGGCGGCCATCTCTCCGTTGTCTGTTTCGTGGTCTTCGCCGGAGAGGTGGAGGAGGCCGTGGAGGATGACGGGCCTTTATTTCATCGCGGAGCGTGTGGCCGTAGGTGGTGGCCTGACGGGCGGCGGTTTCAAGCGAGATGGCCAGATCGCCCGCGTGTTTTTCTGCGAATTCAGATGGCGCGGGAAAGCTTAGGACATCGGTGGGTTTGTTTTTGGCGCGGAAGGTCTTGTTGAGCTGGCGGAGGGTCGAATCGCCGGTCAGCAGGACGTCGACTTCGCCGCGGAGGCCAACGGCGAGGCGGGCGCGGTTGAGGAAGCGCGAGAGGCCGGAGGTCGAGAGGCCACCGTTTGCCGAGCGAGGCGCGAGGTCGATGGTGATCATGGCTGACCCTGCTTTGCGGTTGGCTTAGGTTTTTTCGACGGAGGATTTCTTGAGTAGACGCGGACGTAGTCGAAGAGCATCTGCTGGGGGAACTTCGTGGTGTCGTCGGGGTCGCCGGGCCAGTTGCCGCCTACGGCGAGGTTGAGAAGGACGTAGAAGGGGTGGTCGTAGACCCATTTGGTGCCAGGCGGAAGGTCGTCGGGCGTGCGTTCGACGATGAGCTGGTCGTCGAGGAAGAACTTGATGTTGTCGGGAGACCACTCGACTTCATAGAGGTGGAAGGCGTTGTCGACCTGCTGGCCGGTGGGGAGGACGTACTTGGTCGAGGGACCTTTGGAGCCGCTGTAGCCGGGGCCGTGGATGGTGCTGTACATCGTGTCGGGCGCGCCGATGGTTTCGAGGATGTCGATCTCACCACAGTTGGGCCAGGGGTTGGTTTCGTGGTCGTCACCGAGCAGCCAGAAGGCAGGCCAGATACCTTTGCCGACGGGAAGCTGGATGCGGGCTTCGAAGCGGCCGTATCTTTGGGCGAAGTGGTGCTGGGTGTTGAGGCGGGCGGAGGTGTAGTGGCGCGGGACTCCGTCGGGGCCGGTGAGGTCCTCTTTGTGCGCGGTGATGACGAGGTTACCGTCCTTCTGCTGCGCGTTGGCGAGGCGGGCGGTGTAGGTTTCGAGCTCGTTGTTGCCGAAGCCCTTGCCACCGGTGACGATGTTCCATTTTTTGGGGTCGGGTGGCGAGCCGTTGGGGCCGTTGAACTCATCGCTCCAGGTGAGATGCCAATTTGTTGGCTGGGTCTGCGGTGCGGCCACGGCTGGAAACGCGCAGAGCATGAGAGCGAGGCAGGCGCGGGTGAGGATGCGCTTCGGAACAGGTGCTGAGAGCGCGGGATTGGAGCTGGTACCTGGGGGTTCTGTGGTGATCATCGGGCGATGTGGCCGGCGAGATGGCCCGGGCGACTGAGTTTGATTCTAAACGGTCGGGATTCTGAACAGCTGCGTGGTCGTTAATCGTTGTCGCGGTAGCCGATGAGGGGTTTCTGGGTCAGGGGGATAGCGGACTCGTAGGTTTTGCCCTGGAGTTGTTTGTGGAAGTCCTGCTGGGCGGCGGCTACGAGGCCGGGAGTCATGAAAAGATCGACGGCGGTGAGGGCGAGGGCCTTGGAGGCGATGACCATGCCGTCCTGGCCGATGCTCATTCCGGCCGAGGCAGCGGCCTGCCAGGTGTGGGCGGCTACGCCGGGGACGAAGGTAGCGGCGCCGAAGCCGATGGTGGGGACGTTCCAGCTGACGTCGCCTACGTCGGTGGAGGCTGACGGGGCGTTGGGATCGAAGGGATGCAGGGGAAGGACGATGTTGGTCTGGTCTAGGCTGAGTGCACCTCCCGGGGGGAGGGACTTTTGGAGATTGGTGGCGAATTCGATTTGGGAGGCGTCCATCTTGTAGCCGCCGACTAGTTCGAGGTTCTTCTGGGCGACCGGGGCGAGGGCGTCGTTGGGGATGATGTTGGCGTCGGAGCCGATGTTGCGGACCTCGACGGTGGTCTCGGTCATCAGGGCGGCGCCGTTGGCTATCTTGACGATGCGTGCCCAGATGCCGTCGAGGGCCTCGTTGTACGGGCTGCGGGCCATGAGATCCATCTCGGCGAGGTCGGGGACAACGTTAGGAGCGACACCGCCTTTGGTGATGATGTAGTGGATGCGGGTGTTGGACGGGACGTGCTCGCGGAGGAATTCGATACCGTTGCCCATGAGCATGACGGCGTCGAGGGCGGAGCGGCCGCGGTCGGGCGCCATGGCGGCGTGGGCGGCGACCCCGTGGAAGGTGAAGCGTGCGGAGGTGACGGCGAGCGCGCCTCCGTTGTTGACGGCGTTGCGGTCGGCGGGGTGCCAGTGGAGGACGACGTCCACGTCTTTGAAGAGACCGGCGCGAACCATGTAGATCTTGCCGGAGCCGCCTTCTTCGGCGGGCGTGCCGTAGTAGCGGAGGGTGCCTGCGATGTGGTGTTCGGCCATGAAGTCTTTCGTCGCGACGGCGGCGAGGGCGGCACCGGAGCCGAGGAGATTGTGTCCGCAGCCGTGGCCGGGGGCTCCGCTGACGACGGCTTCGCGAGTGGCGATGGCTTGCTGGGAGAGGCCGGGGAGCGCGTCGAACTCGCCGAGGATGGCGATGACGGGCTTGCCTGAGCCGTAGGAGGCTACGAAGGCGGTGGGTTCATCGGCTACTCCGGCCTGGATGGTGAAGCCGGCTTTTTTGAGCTGGTCCTGGAGGAGGGTGGAGCTTTTGTTCTCGTGGTAGCCGAGTTCGGCGTAGCCCCAGATCTCTTTGGAGACCTGTTTGTATTGGGCGGCGTTGGCGTCGACGAGTTTGATGATCTGGGTGCGGTCGGCGGGGGTGGGCTGGGCTATTGCGGGGATGGCCAGGAGGAAGACGAGGGCTGTGCGGAGGGACATGGAGGCTCCGTGGGGCGGTGAGGATTTGGGTTTTCTCTAATGTACCTTGGGTGGGCTTGGTTATGAAGGGAGAAGTAGGAGGGATCTTGTGGCTCGCGGAACGAAAGGCGAACCTCAGCGGCTAAAGCCGCTTTCCCTTACTCGCGGTACGGCACGGCTGAAGCCGTGCCCTTAAGCAAGACAAAAGCGAAATGCGGGGATCCTTCGCCTCGCTCAGGATGACGACAAAAGATGGCATTTGTCAGTTTGAATTGATGGACTTGATATCTTCGAGTCTTGTCCACCAGAATTGCTGCTCGATTCCATCTGGACCACTGTGGAGAAAACCTTCATCGTCGACTGCGTTGATATCTACACATTGAATAGCGTCATCGGCGAAGGTAATTTGAAGTCGCTTGCCTATACTCGCGGAAAGTATGTCGCGAATTTGTTTGACTGTCATTTCCATACCGCCGTGCCCTCATGGTCTGCCAAGCCACTACCCAAAAGACAACAACAGCAGATTCCTCCGCTGCGCTGCGGAATGACAAGCAAGAAAAGTCGACTTTCTATTGCGTCTTTGGAATTGGTTGCAGTGGCGCTGGTAGAGCAGGATCAGTGACGGTTTCGCTGAGGGAGAGCGGGAGCTGCTGCTGGACCTTGCCGTAGCTGTCGTAGGCGCGGACGATTCGCTGGACGAGGTGGTGGCGGACGACGTCGACGTCTTCGAAGTGGCAGAAGCGGATGCCTTCTACGCCGTCGAGGACGTGGAGGGCTTCGAGGAGGCCGGACTTTTTGGGGTTGGGCAGGTCGGTCTGGGTGAGGTCGCCGGTGATGACGGCCTTGGAGTTCGCGCCGAGACGAGTGACGAACATCTTCATCTGCTCGGTGGTGGTGTTCTGGGCCTCGTCCATGATGATGAAGGCGTCGTTGAGGGTGCGGCCGCGCATGAAGGCGAGAGGGGCGACCTCAATGACGTTGGACTCGAGCATCTTGTCGACCTTGACCGGGTCGAGAAGGTCGTAGAGTGCGTCGTAGAGCGGGCGGAGGTAGGGGTCGACCTTCTCCTGGAGCGAGCCGGGGAGGAAGCCGAGGCGTTCACCGGCTTCAACGGCGGGGCGAACGAGGATGATGCGGCTGACTTTTTTCGCCATCAGCGCGCTGACGGCCATGGCTACGGCGAGGTAGGTCTTTCCGGTGCCGGCGGGGCCGAGGCCGAAGGTCATGTCCGACTGCTCGATGGATTCGACGTATTTGCGCTGGTTGGGCGAACGGGGCTGAACCATGCGCTTGACGCCGGTGGAGCGCTGCCTGGAGGAGTCAACGAGAGATTTGAGAGTGATGGCGGAATCGGCGACGACGAGCTTGAGCATGCCGTTGAGTTCGCCGTTGTGGAGATTG
This sequence comes from uncultured Acidobacteriaceae bacterium, assembly GCA_963774835.1. Taxonomy (GTDB): domain Bacteria; phylum Acidobacteriota; class Terriglobia; order Terriglobales; family Acidobacteriaceae; genus Edaphobacter. The sequence goes on along the minus strand of CAVZGS010000003.1, from coordinate 575,077 downwards.
ATGCCGGACTTGCGCAGGGCGTCGAAGTCGGTGAAGACCTGTTCGACACGGGCGATGCTGTCGGGTTCGCCGGTGACGTGGATGGCGTCGCAACGGAGATCGATGGTGACGTGGAGCTTGTCCTCGAGCAGGCGGAGATTTTCGTCGTGGGTCCCGTAGAGGGGTTCTATGCCAGGAGTGATTTCGAGGGATTTTTTGATCAAGTAGTGTGCTGACCTCCGTCAGGGGAAGCTGGGTTAACTGCTGGGCCGAACAGCCTGGGTGGGTTTGATGAGTTGGCGCGGATGATAGTTGCAGCGCGGATGGTGCGCTTTTTGAATGCGACCGGGTTGGCGGGAGGTGCCAGTAAGTCGAATATGGGCAAAGAGTAGAACGAAGAGCGGGTCGCGTCAAGTGGCAAATAATGAATTGTGACGGACGAGGGGAACCTTGGCGGTTGACCTAAGGGCGGGAGTTCCGTAGACTTAGATATTGCAGGGATTGCGGCGGGCAGTGACTGGGGTTTGGGTCGGCTAGCCTGGGCCTGCATCCCATTTTCCCCTACATAAGTAAGGGTCGAGAGAAGAGAGTTTATGGCAAATCATGTTTCGTCGTTGAAGCGCGCACGTCAGACGGTTGGTAAGACTGCGGTGAACCGCTCAAACAAGAGCAAGCTGCGTGGAACACTGCGGCAGTTGCGTGAGGCGATCGCCCAGGGCGACCACGCCGCTGCGACGACCCAGTACCGCGAGACCGCGTCCATCCTGGACAAGAGCGTGCAGAAGGGCGTTCTGCACAAGAACACCGCGAACCGCTACAAGAGCCGGTTGAATGCGCGCGTGAAGGCAGTTGCGCCGAAGAAGAAGGTCGCTTAGTTCTTTGCGGTTTGGGCCGCACTGATTTTTTGACCTAATGTGTTTTGAGAGATGGGCCGACTACGGGAGACCGTGGTCGGCCCGTTTCTATTGGGGCGCGTCTTTCGGGGCGGCGCGTGGTTTGTCGTCGGGGAGGGTGTAGAGGGTCGGTGGGGCGCGATGTTGGCCGGGCGCAGGGTCGCCGGAGGATTCGGTGGCGGAGGCTGGCGTGGAGGGGACTGGAGGCGGCTGGGTTGGCTCGGGGCTGAAATTGGCGGGTCGGCTTTGGTTGGAGTCAGGCGGAGCGCTCGCGGCGGCAGGAGGCACGGCAGCAGGGAGCTGGTGGAGCCGGGCCGCTCGGGAGAGCCGGCGTCAACCTCGGAAGCAGAGGACGTAGCCTCCTTTACGGTGAAGTGGACGGGAAGATCGGTCTCCGGAGGCGCCGAGGCCTGGGCGAGCTTGATGTCGGCCTGGTCTCTGGAGGTGAGGGGCGGCAGGCTGTAGATCTCGATGGCATCGGCGTGAACGATGGCCAGGCTGAGGCCGTTGGGGGACAAGGTGAAGTTCTGACCGGCACGCTCGACCGGGGAGCAGTCGGCGCGGAGGAGCTGCTTGCCGGTGTTGGTCTGGTAGACGACGACGGTCTGGGCGCTGATCTCGTCGGCACTGATCGGCTGATCGGGAACCACTGTGCCATGAAGCATGATGCGGCTGAGGGCGAAGCGGCCGCCGGCGGGAGCATAGGCGAGGGAGGGTGCGGTGTAGTCGCCGAAGAGGCCCTGCTCCCACATCTCTTCGCCGCGCATGTTGAAGCCGCCGACCTGCTGCATGGTGTGGCTGGTGCGGCAGCCGAAGGCGATGAACTCGCCGTGGCTGACGAAGATCGGGGCGGGGGGGCAGCTGGAGTCGAAGGGAGCGAGCTCGTCGATCTTGCCGGCGTAGGAGTGGAAGTCGAAGGCGTAGTGCTGATGGCCCTGGTCGACTACGGCGATAAAGCCGGCAGTGGATGCGGGAATGTCGCCAACGCCTCCGGCCTGGACAACGCCGGCGGAGACGGGTTTGACGGGGTCGCCGTTATCACGGGGATGGAGGCGGAAGAAGTTGATCTGGACCAGATTTCTCTCCGCCAAATGAGGCCCGGGAGTCGGGGTGGGGCCAAAGAGAGGAACCTCCGACTTGGGTTTGGGAGGCGTTCGCTTGAGGCTCTCGATGATGAGCAGGTCGGCTTCCGGGGAGAGGAACGAGCGCTGCGATGCGGCGATCGGTCGAGGTGAGAAAGGGGCCCTGGGCGAAGGGCTGGCCAGTGGCGAGGTTGGCGAGAGGAGCGAAGGTGGTCAGGTTGTCGCGGACGCGAAGGAGGAAGTGGCCGTGGCCAAGGCTCCAGAGGTACTGTGCGTGGTCGTGCAGGTGCCAGGTGGTGCGGGCGAGTATGCGGCCATTGGGGAGCTCGATGAGGACGGCATCGACGACGCGGTGCCTGGTCGTCCTCGGGCTCGTTGGGCAGGCGAGGTATGAGGCGGTGGACTACGAAGGTGATGAGAAGGTGCTTGTCGTCGACATAATGCAGCGTGAGCATTGAGCTGCCGTTGAGCAGGAACTGGGTAGAGAGGGGCAGGAAGCCGAGATTTTCGAGCGGGATGCGCAGGGGCGGCTCGGGGCCGCGAGCGTATGCGGGGAGGGCCGCGAGGACGAGAAGCCAGCCCAGTGCAGCACGGAGGAGGCGGTGCGGCGGCGGAATGGGGACGTTTGGAACCGGCATGGCGCTTGGCGCGTATCCCTACACACAGTCGGTAGCGCGTAGAGGTAATGTTTCACAGACGCAGGAGCCGCGGCAACGTGTGCAGATTGTGACGGGCGCCGTGGCGGTCCGGACTGGCGCGGTGATACAAAGGCTGGATAGCTTTGATTTACGCACAGGGAGACGCAATGTTGAATGGATGCAAGTTAGCGAAGTCAGGCAGGATTGGACGCCGGACGGGATTGGTTGTAGCGGCCGTTCTGGTTGCGGCGGGGACGTGGAACTCAGGGGTTGGGCAGCAGGTGAAGGCCCTGGCCGACGGCGGAAAGCCGCACGAGGTCTATGTGCCAATTCCGGGGTTCGACATGACGTCGATCGATAGGTCGGTGGACCCCTGCAATGACTTTTACAAGTTTGCCTGCGGAAAGTTCGCGGCGAACCATCCGATTCCGGCTGACCAGCCCGAGATGGGCCAGTTTTACGCTCTGTACAACGTAAATACCCAGTCGCTGAACAAGATCCTGAACGAGGCGGCGGCGGGCGGGGCGGGACGGTCGCCCGATGCGCAGAAGATCGGGGACTACTACAAGGCGTGCATGGATACGGACGCCATCGATGCAAAGGGGCTGGCGCCGGTCGAGCCGTTGCTGAAGGAGATCGACGCGGTGACGGACCGAAACCAGTTGCCGGCACTTGTCGGCAAGCTGCAGCGGATTGGCGTGAATGTGTTCTTTGGATATGGAGAGCAGCAGGACTTCAAGGACGCGACCAAGCAGATTGCGATTGCGATCCAGGGCGGGCTGGGAATGCCGGAGAAGGACTACTACCTGCGCACAGGTGCCAAAGACGCGGAGCTGCGGGAGCAGTATGTCGCGCACGTGGCGAAGATGCTGGAGCTGGCAGGAAGCACTCCGGAGCAGGCGGCGAAGGACGCAAAAAACATTATGGCGTTCGAGACCGAGCTGGCGAAGGCCTCGATGGGTGTGACCGAGATGCGGCAGCCGGAGAACATTTATCACATGCAACCGATCGCGAAGTTTGAGGCGACGATACAGGGTGTGGACTTTGGAGCGTTTCAGGACGCGATCCGTTCGCCGCGAGTCAGCGAGATAAACAATGCGACGCCAGAGTACTTCCCTGCCATGATGAAGGCGTCTCATGATGTGAGCCTGGAGACGCTGAAGGCGTATATGCGTTATGAGGTGCTGACGAAGTCGGCGAGGTGGTTGCCGAAGAAGATTTACCTGGAGGACTTCGACTTCTACGGGCGCAAGCTGAATGGACAGCCGGAGCCGGCGGCGCGATGGAAGCGCTGCTCGAACTGGGTGAATAGCTCACTGGGTGAGGCGCTGGGCAAGGTGTATGTGGAGCAGTACTTCCCCGCTGAGAGCAAGGCGAAGATGGTGCAGATGGTGAGCGATATCGAAGCGGCGATGGACCGCGATATCGACCAGCTGGACTGGATGTCGCCGGCAACCAAGGCACGGGCGAAGGAGAAGCTGCATCTGGTGGCAAACAAGATCGGGTATCCGGACAAGTTTCGGGACTACTCGAAGCTGGAGATCAAACCGGACGAGGCGCTTGGGAACGAGGAGCGTGCGGAGGCGTTTGAGAACGACCGCCAGTTGAACAAGATCGGCAAGCCTGTAGACCACAGCGAGTGGGGCATGAGCCCTCCGGAGGTGAATGCTTATTACAACCCAAGCATGAATGACATCAACTTCCCTGCGGGAATTCTTCAACCTTCGTTCTACGACTCGAAGCAGGACGATGCAGTGAACTATGGACACATCGGCGCAATCATTGGACACGAGCTGACGCATGGGTTCGACGATGAAGGCAAGAAGTTCGACGGCAATGGCAATCTGAGCGACTGGTGGACAGCAGATGACACGAAGAAGTTCGTCGCGCGGACTGATTGCATCGAGAATGAGTACGGTAATTTTGTTGCGGTCGATGACGTGAAGGTGAACGGCAAGCTGACGCTGGGCGAAAACACAGCCGATAACGGCGGCCTGCTGCTGGCCTACATGGCTTATCTGGACCGAGCGAAGAAAGAAGGCGTGGACCTGATGGTGAAGAAGGACGGATACACAGCGCCACAGCGGTTCTATATCGGGTTTGCGCAGAACTACTGCGAGAACTCGAGGCCGGAGTCGATAAGGAACCAGGTGCTGACGGACCCCCATTCGCCTGACCACCTCCGCGCCAGTGGTTCGGTTGTGAACCAGCCGGGCTTTGCGGGGGCGTTCGGTTGCAAGAAAGGCTCGCCGATGGTGCCGGTGAATAGCTGTCGGGTGTGGTGAGGTTGTTGGCAGATCTCGGTTGTTAGCTTTCACTATAAGATGTAGAGGAAGGGGGCTTCGGCCCTCTTCCTTTTTTGTGATTGGACGACTCGAGTGCGAGAGCAGATGACGCTGACTCAAACGAAACTCCCGAAGAGCAAGATCGTTCAAGAGCCGGCGATGCTTTCCCACAAGAATGAATTGTGGAGAGTTCCGGAACAGTGAATTTGGTCGAGCAAGACGCGTTCCTCTCGCGGAGGTAATTTGGAGAAGAGACGGGCGTTAGGCTTCGCTGCATGTGCTGTGGCCAGTTGCTTCTGGGGCTGCGGATTTTTCTTTGGGAAGATCGCGCTGGCGGAGATGAACTTCGCGCATATGGTGCTATACCGGTTTCTGTTTGCGATTGTGGTGCTGCTGCCGTTGCTCTTGACGCATCGGCCCGGGTTGAATCGGAGGGAGTGGGGTTTGTTGGCGGTGGCATCTTTTCTGGGCGTGCCGGTACAGTTCTTGATCCAGTTTTATGCGCTGTCAATTACGACGGTGAGCCACGCTGCGCTGATGGTGGGGACGATGCCGGTGATCTTGGCTGTGGGGGCGGCGCTGTTTGCACATGAACGGATGGACCGGTGTGGGTTGGATGGCGCTGGCGGGATCGACCTGTGGGGCGGGGTTGATTGCGCTAAGCGGAGGTTCGCATGCGAAGGACGGTGCGACGCTGGCGGGGGACCTGTTGGTGGTAGTGTCGCTGCTGATTGCGCTGTTCTGGATCCTGATCAATAAGGAGCTGATGGGACGGCACTCGCATGTTGTGGTGACGGCCTATGGCGTCCTGATTGGGACGGCGATGCTGATGGTCTGGGTACCGCTGCGGTATGGTATGCCGCCGGTTGCTGGAGTGTCGCTGAAGGCATGGCTGGCACTGGCGGCGAGTGGCGTGTTGTGTACGGCCACGACGACTCTGCTGTGGAATTGGGGGCTGACCCAGGTCCCGGCTTCGCAGGCGGGGGTGCCTGTTGAATATGGAGCCGCTGATGGGGAGCTTGCTGGGTGTGCTGGTGCTGGGAGAGCGGCTCGGGCCAAGTGCCTGGGTCGGGGGCGGATTGATTCTGGCGTCTGCGGTGACGTTGACGACGCGGTCGAAGACCCGGGTGCGGGAGCAGATGACGCTGACTTAGCTTACCCGACGGCGAGTCAGAGCGCGTGATATTCTCCGGCCACTATGAGAAAGATCTGGTTGGCTTCTTTGGTGGCTGGGGCAGCCGCGTGCGTTGCTCCGACGGCCCTGGCCCAGGGCCCTAACAGTCCGGCGATGACTCCGGTTGAGCATGCGATGGTGAAGGCCGTCGATGCGGAGACGCCTGCTTCGATTGCGCTACTCGAAAACATTGTGAACATCAACAGCGGGACGATGAACCTTAGGGGTGTGGTTGCGGTGAAGGACGTGCTTGCGCCTCGGATTGAGGCCCTTGGATTCAAGGTGCAGTGGATGCCGATGCAGAGCCTCGATGGACGGGCCGGGGACCTGGTAGCGGAGCATCCTTGTCCTGCAGGGACCGGCAAATGCGGGAAGCGGATTCTGTTGATCGGACATATGGACACGGTGTTCGAGCTGAGCAGCAGCTTTCAGAGGTATTCGATTGTGCCTGGAACGAATGGCAATGTGGCCACGGGGCCAGGTGTGAACGATATGAAGGGTGGCCTGGTGGTGATGCTGACTGCGCTCGAGGCGATGAAGGCCACTGGAGCGCTGGACAATGCGGAGATCACGATTGTGCTGAGCGGCGATGAAGAGCGCCATGGTTCTCCAGTCAGCGTCTCGCGCAAGGACATGATTGATGCGGCGAAACGGAGCGATGTGGCGCTGGAGTTTGAATCGGGTGGGGTGATCGAGGGCAAAGAGGTGCAGAGCATCAGCAGACGAAGTGCGGGAAGCTGGCGACTGGACACGACGGGCATGACGGGGCACTCATCGCAGGTGTTCGGGGATCGAATGGGCGATGGTGCGGTATATGAGCTGACACGAATCCTGGATGAGTTCCGGAGGGAGTTGAAGGAGCCGGGGCTGACTTACAACGTAGGGCTTGTGTTGGGTGGGGCAACTGCAACGATGAATGCGAGTGGAACCGGCGGCGAGGCGATGGGGAAGACGAACGTCATTCCGCCGGCGGCGCTGGCGCTTGGCGATATGCGCACACTGGACAATGAGCAGACGACGCGCGTGCAGGCGAAGATGCGGGCGATCGTGGCGGACCATCTTCCGAAGACAGGGGCGACGATTACGTTTGAAGAGGGATATCCCGCGATGGCGACCACGGAGGCTGGGCATGCGCTGGTCAAGCAATTGAATGAGGTGAACGCCGCGCTGGGGCTGCCGGCGATGGAAGAGATGGATCCGATGCTGCGGGGCGCGGGAGACATTGCTTTCGTCGCCCCTTATGTTCCGGGGTTGGTGGGAACGGGGGCGATGGGAGAAGGCGCGCACGCTGAGGGCGAAACGGTGTTTCTGGACTCGATTCCAAGGCAGGCCAAGCGTATGGCGCTGTTGATGTATCGATTATCGAAAAACTAGTGGGAAACTAACTGGGAGCTCGCCCTCAGATTTTTTGTTGTGCGGCGCCAGATTGTTGTGAGTGCGGTGCCCGCGACGATCAGGCCCACGCAGAGACCCAGCCAGAGGCCTACGGCCCCTTCGTGGAGCCGGAAGGCGAAGAGGTAGCCGATGGGGAGACCGATGATCCAGTAGCCGATGATCTGTACGACGAGGCCGGCGTGGGTGTTGCCGGCGCCGCGAAGCGCTCCGGTGGCGGTTATTTGAAGGCCGTCGAAGAACTGGAAGATTGCGGCGACGAAGAGTAAGGGGACGGTCGCGGCGATGACGGCGGGGTCTTCAGTGAAGCTGCCTGCGATGATGTGGGGAAAGAGGAGAAGGACACCGGAAAAGATGGCCATGCAGCCTGCACCTAGCGCGATGGCGGCCCATCCGGCGGAGGCGGCTTCGGCTGGCGCCCTGCGGCCGATGGCTTGGCCGACCCGAACGGCCGCTGCGGCGGAGATGGCGAAGGGCACCATGAAGGTGAGGCTGGCGCAGTTGAGGGCGATCTCGTGGCCCGCGAGCGGGAGACGGCCCATGGTACCGATGAGAAAGGTGACCAGACCGAAGATGGCGATCTCGACGAAGATCTGGCCGCCAGCCGGTGCACCGAGGAGCGCGAGGCGGCGGATGCGGGTGGGTTCGAAGTGGCGGGCCATGCTGGCGAGGCCGTAATGGTGGCGGCGCTCTATTTGAATGAGCGAGAGGACACGATGAAGAGGGCGAGATAGCAGCGGGAGATGGAGGTTGCGATTCCTGCTCCGGTGACGCCGAGGGCCGGGACCTGGATAGCGCCCCAGGAATGGCCAAAGATTAGGAGCCAGTCGCCGACAACGTTGATGAGGTTTGCAGTGACGAGAGCAAGCGCGATGGGGCGGACGTGGTTGAAGGCCTGAAGGTAGCGGCGGAGGGTGAAGTAGAGAAAGAGCGCAGGGGTGCCGTAGTTGAGCGTGCCGAGAAAGGCGACCGAGCCGGTGAGGACGTCATGGTCGATGGGTAGTCGGAACATGACGGCCGGAGCGCAGACGATTATGAGTATAAGAGTGAGGGCCAGTCCGGCGGCGAGGAGAAGGCCGTGCAGGAGCCAGCGGTTGGCTTCGTCGAAGCGGCCGGCGCCGTGCGACTGGGCGAGAAAAGTGTCGAGGCCGAGGAGGACGCCGGCGATGCCGAAGGCGATGGTGTTGTAGAGTACCTGGCCGAGGGCGGCGGCGGAGATGGCGAGAGCGGGGTTCGCCATATGTCCGACCATAATGGTGTCGACGATGCCCATGGACATCCAGCCGACCTCGGCGAGGATGAGCGGGAGGGCAAGCGTGAGCACGGGACGAATTTGGTTGCGGACGGACATGATCTGGAGGTCGATGTTTGTTGAAAAAAGAAAACCCCGGTGTTGGCCGGGGTGTTTCGTTCGAATATCAGTATAGCTGGTTGGACGGAAGAAATAAGCGGGCCGACTGTGCTAATTCGCTCCAATGCTGGTTCATCTCTTCCCTTCTGCCGGAATATACATTCATGCTCCTGTAATCTTCGATCGATTCCGATTCCTTACACTTTCAAACATGCGTGACGAACCTTTGACTTACAGTTATACCCAGGGCAAGAGCGATAGAACGATGGTGTTGAAGCTTGTAGGACCGCTGACTCTGTCGACGATTTTTGGATTTCAGAATGAGTTGCGGTCAATGACTCCGCAGGTGCTGATTCTGGATTTTAGCGAGACTCCCTACATGGACTCGGCTGGACTGGGGCTGGTGATGAACTCCTATGTGTCGGCACAGGGCCATGGTAGAAAATTGCTGCTCGCGGGGGTGAATGAGCGAGTTTCAGAGCTTTTCAAGATGACCAGGGTCCAGGGTGTTCTTGTGAGCTTCGCTACGGTTGAGGCGGCGGAGGCGAGTTTGTAGGAGCGTGTTGTCTTCGATTACCGCAGACTTTCATTTGGGGGCGAAACAGGCTGGGTCGAAAGAGTGCGGAGATGCGAACCCCGCAGGGTGATCTTTTCCATTCGGTGTCTATGAGATGCCGAATGATCGCCTACTGCGGTGTGATGATGCCGCCTACGGGCATGCTGGTGGGTAAGATGCCGGGGCGCTTGAGGTGCATGGCTTCGGCGGTCATATCGGTGTACTTGAGGCCGGCTCCGGTGTTGAAGAGGACTACCTTGTCGGTGGGTTTGAGTTCACCTGAGGCGATGAGGCCGTCGTAGGCGGTGGTCGCGGTAGCTCCCTCGGGAGAGAGAAAGATGCCTTCGTGCTTGGCCCAGTCGAGGATGCTGGCCAGGATCTGTTCGTCAGAGTATGCGAGGGCCCTGCCACCGGATTCACGGACGATGTCGAGGATGAGGGTGTCGGCGTAAGGCTTGGGAACGCGGAGGCCGGCCGCAAAGGTGGCGGCGTCCTCGAAAAACTCGCTGGCTGGCTTGTGTTCAGCGAAGGCCCGGGCGATAGGAGCGCAGCCGGTGGATTGGAGGGCGTACATCTTCGGGCGTTTGCCGGATACCCAACCTAAAATCTCCATCTCCTCAAATGCCTTCCACATGCCGATGAGGCCAACGCCGCCGCCGGTGGGATAGAAGACAGCGTCGGGGTACTGCCAGCCGAGTTGTTCGACGAGTTCGTAGCCCATGGTTTTTTTGCCTTCGACGCGGAAGGGCTCCTTTAGGCTGGAGATGTCGAACCATGCCTGGCTGGTGTGGGTGTGGGCTTCTTTTTGGGCCTTCATGTTTTCAGCGAGCATACGGGCGCAGTCGGAGATGATGCCGTCGACCATGGTGACGTCGGCGCCATAGACAATGCCTTCCAGATAATTGGATAGCGGGACGTCCTGGGGCATGAAGATGTGTGCGGTGATGCCCGCGGCCGCAGCGTAGGCGGCGAGTGCACCGGCGGCATTGCCCGCGCTGGGGACTGCAAGGTGCTGGAGGCCGTAGTGCTTGGCCATGGTGACGGCGAGGCCGAGGCCACGTGCTTTGAAGGTGCCGGTGGGGTTCGCTCCCTCTTCCTTGATATATAGGCCGGGGTAGCGCTTGCTGTGGAGCATGGGTGTCCAGCCTTCGCCGAGGGTCACGGGGTTCACATCGGGGAGGACGCACGAGTAACGCCACATGCCCAGGCTGGCGGGAGAGGCCGCGGCACGAACGGCGATTTCGTCACGCTTCGCAGTCTTTTTGAGTTTGTCCATATCGTAGCGGACATAGAGGGAGCCGGCGCAGAGGGGGCACACGGTTCTGGGAGTGTCGGCAGAGATGTGATTGTGGCATCGAGAACATTCGAGCGAAGCAATGGCAGCCATATATTAGATGTTATCGGATTTGTGGACTTAGGTGGCGGGACGCCCCCGGTAATTTATACCGGAACTGAACTGTTTGCGCGCCTGGCGTGGTGCGCCGTTTGCCAACAGAACAGTGGTGTGGCGCTGGCAGTCTCAATGCGGAGCGAGGTCACCATCTAGCGACTCGGCAACCAGCGACGGGAAGAGAATTCAGTGAAACACTGGCGGCTAGAAGGGTGAGGCTGATGGTGAAAGGCGCTGACGACCCAGTTCAATTCCATTCGACCCTTGAGCATGATCCGGTCGAGGAGGGCCAGGACAAGAACGGCCGCCTCCGCGAAGAACGAGGAACATCAATGGGCGGTAATCGAGATCACATCGAATAGTGGGGAGCGCCCCTTCTTTGAGACGACTCCACAGGTCTGAAGGAACAAGCGCGAGGCGAATGGGTGATGTTGGGGTCTGGGGTGATTTTCGGGCCTGCTGGGCGAGACGCTCCGGAGGGAGCTCAGTACATTTTTTGTGAAACATAAACAAAGCCTTCGTGAAGCCTGCACTCAGTTTCGCGCCTGACGAGGGTCGCTGTACAGTAAATCCCAGATAAATGCAACATTCTTGGCACGTTACCGCTATTAATAAGCTTCGACGAGGTGAGTCCCGAAGGCGCCGCCGGGAGGCGAGCCCGACCATTATCCATTTCAAGGTTAGCGTTTTTTCATCGGCCGAACCAAGCCGCGGTAATTGGATTGGTGGCAATAAACCCAGCTTTTTTGCTGATAACAGGGGTCTTTGGCAGAGGAAATAATCTGCTCGGTGCAAAGGGCAGCAATTCTGGAGAAGAAAGGGTTTGCCAATCGTACTTCAATGGGCATACTATCCCTCTCGGTTCGGTGAAGTTCACAGATTATGGTGCACTTCGCAGAACAAGACCTATTGCATGAAGAGCTTCCCGACACTATCCGTTTCGGTTTGAGTTTCATAACCAACTTCCTGATGGGGCGGTTAGACCCCTCAGCGCGCTTCGGAAGGACAAAGACATGGCATGGTACGCCTATTGCATTGCAGAACGACAGGCATTTCCGGAACTTTGCCGGCACCGCCGCCCAATGCCCCTGACCGGGGTTTCGGGTATGTTCGGTAACCAGACTTTCCTCTTTCCCGCCAGCGATCTGGCCGTCATCGTCTCCGAACACAGCGCGGAAGACAATGCGCGGATGGACCAGCAGGCCGCCAAAGACCACGCCCGCGTGGTTGCAGATTGCTTCAAGCTGTCGACCGTGCTTCCTTTCCGATTTGGCACTACGTTTCAGGACGACGACGCATTGCGCCGCTCGGTCCGATCGAACCAGAGGCACTTCCAGGCCAACGTCGAGCGTCTGCGCGGCAAGGCCGAGATGCACCTGAAGGTGCTGGTGGACGATATTTGCCCCGGCAACGCGACTCGCGATATGACGGTAGGCCAGCAGTATCTGACCAGCCTGCGGGAGAGCGCGAGCCGGCAGCGTGAGCGCCAGTCGAAGGCACGGGCGCTTTCGATCCAGATGCATCGCATGTTCCTGCCGCTTGCCGAAGAGATCACGTGCAAGCGGATGGATACGGGCAAGATGCTGCTGGACATTGCTCACCTGATCGATAACAAGACGGTGGAGAGGTACCAGAACAAGTACACGTCGGCCACGCTGGAGCTGAAGGACTGCCACATGCAGCTCTCGGGGCCCTGGCCTCCGTACCATTTCGTGCACCGCACCACTCCGCAGCACCAGCACAGCGCTTAAAGATAGAGAGAAAAACGACTCCCCTCCACCCTTGAGGCCACGGACAGGTGGAGGGGAGTTTTTGCGTCTCTCTCCGTAAAACTTTTGGTTTCTGGTGGTTAACTCCAGGTCCTGCAAGTGACTTCGCCTCGAATCTCCTGGGCCAGACACCTTATGCCTCTTCCGTCGCATCGCACACAATAGCTGCGCATGGCAGAATCAGTGTGTGTTCGCGGCGATTAGTTGAGTTTTTCAAGGAGAACGTGGAAATGGATCGTTATTCGAGGTTTTTTACTGCCGTACTGCTTACTGCGGGAGTTTGCGGGGGGGGAGTTAACGGAACGGCGGCAAATGCTCTATATGGCCAGGAACCAAACCCTACCGCACAGATGGCTCCAAACGAGCCAGCCACAGATTGAGAAGCAGGACAACGGGATCTATCTCTATCGTGTCAAGGTGGTGCAGCGCGACCTTGACGCCGTGAACTACCTGCACCGCAACGGCTCGACCAACATCGCCTTCAAGGGCACAACGCTGCTTCCGCTGGCGAAGGGTGAGGCCAGGGTGACCAGCGAGCGGGGTGGGATCCACATCGAAGCCAGGTTTCAGGGGCTTACGCCTGCGAACGGGTTCGGGCCCGAGTATCTGACTTATGTTCTGTGGGCAATCACGCCGGACGGACGGCCGAATAACCTTGGCGAGGTGTTGCCGGCGGGCACGAAGAACAACATCGATGTGACAACTGCGCTGCAGTCCTTCGGCATGATCGTTACGGCTGAACCGTACTTCTCCGTGACCCAGCCGAGCGACGTTGTGGTGCTGCAGAACGTGATTCTGACCGATAAGACCGCTGGTGTCCTTGAAAAGGTGAACGCCCATTATTTGTTGCTGCCGCGCGGCACCTATGCCCAGACGGAGGGATCGAAGTCGAACCTGAATCCGATCACGCGCAATGAAAAATCCCCGCTTGAGCTCTATCAGGCCAACAACGCCATCCGGATTGCGCAGGCCGCGGAGGCGGAAAAATATGCACCCGAGATCATGAAGGAGGCGATGCAGGACCTCCAAAATGCGACCGCTATCGACCAGAACAAGAAGGGTAATCGCATGCTGGAGGTCACATTTGCGCGTCAGGCGGTGCAGCGTGCCGAGGACGCTCGTTTGGTGACGCTACGGAGACAGGCCGCGGAGAGGGAGTTGGCCGCGGAGAATGCCAAACGCGACGCGCAGACCCAGGCACAGCAGTCGCAACTGGACGCGCAGCAGTCACAACTCGCCGCAGAACGCGCCAGGGCAGCGCAGGCCGAGGCCGATGCTGATCGCGCCCGTGCCGAAGCAGCAGCAGCCGAAGCGCAGGCCCGGGCCACAGCGGCCAGCAAGAGCGCTTCGGACGCGAATGCGGTTAGAGAGAAGCTGCGCGCGCAGCTCAACAGCGTTCTTGCTACGAGCGAATCGGCACGCGGACTTATTGTGAACATGTCCGACGTTCTGTTTGACACAGGCAAATACACGCTCAAGACCGAGACGGAGATCAGTCTGGCAAAGGTCTCCGGAATTTTGCAGGCCTACCCCGGACTGAAGTTGCAGGTAGAGGGGTACACGGACAGCGTGGGAAGCGACGAGTTGAACCAGAAGCTCTCAGAGAACCGCGCCGATGCCGTGCGGGCCTTCCTCGTAAGCCAGGGGGTCCAGCAGGAAAATATTTCGGCTACAGGCTATGGCAAGTCGAAGCCGGTGGCGGATAACAACACGGCCCAGGGCCGCGCACAGAACCGTAGGGTACAGCTCGTTGTCTCTGGCGATGCGATCGGTGTGGAGCAGAGTGGCCCCGACACTGCACCTGCGCCCGCGACTCCGCAGTAAGCTGGACCCGTTCGCCAAAAAAGCGAGAGGCCGCCCGGTGCGGCCTCTCGCTTTTTTGGATATAAGAAGTTATGACATCTCTCAGGGGAAAGACCGTATTCATCACCGGGGCGAGCTCCGGTATCGGCAGATCGACTGCAATCGCCTTTGCGCGGGAGGGCTCCCGTCTGCTTCTCTGTGCCCGCGCGCTGGATCGTTTGAAAGAGCTTCAGCAGACGCTCACCTCCACCGGTGCTCCTGCGGTGCATATCTTCCGACTCGATGTCCAGAAGCGCGCTGATGTGGAGGCCGCGATCGCCAATCTGCCCATGGACTGGAAGGAGATCGACGTTCTGGTGAATAACGCGGGCTTGAGTCGGGGTCTCGCCAAGCTGTATGAAGACGACCCACAGAACTGGGAGGAGATGATCGATACCAACGTTAAGGGGTTGCTGTATGTGACTCGGATCATTGTGCCGGGCATGGTGGCGCGCGGCCGCGGACACGTCATCAACCTTGGCTCTACCGCTGCGTATATTACCTATGCGAACGGCGGAGTCTATTGCGCCACCAAAGCGGCCGAGAGCTGCCGATTAGCGAGGGGCTGAAGATCGACCTGATGGGGACGCCCGTGCGTGTCACCTCAGTAGATCCTGGCATGGTCGAAACCGACTTCAGCAAGGTGCGTTTTCGCGGAGACGAAGAGAGGGCGGCGAAGGTGTACCAGAACATTACGCCACTGCAGCCGGAGGACGTTGCCGATGCGATCGTGTGGGCCGCGAGCCGGCCGGCACACGTCAATATCCATACCGTCGTCATGACGACGATCGACCAGGCCAACTCGACGGTCTTCAACCGCCGCGGCTGAGCCATGGTACCGAAGAGAACGTGGACTAGAGGTGAATCGACCAGCCAAGCTCGGTCAGTTTCTCTTCGATATCGGCGAGGGCAACAGTCAACGCAGACCGTCGATGCGGACTTGAGGTCCGCTCGGACAGAATGCGTTCCCGTTGCAACTCGAGCGCCTGCCGCGCGCGTTTGCGTTCCGCGGCCTCAGCGTGATTATCTGCAGCGACAGGTTTTGGAGCAGCAGCCTGGTTTTGCTGTTCTTCCACGGATTTACTCTCCCATCCTCGCGACATAGTTCTCATTCTACGCTGGGTGAAATCAATAAATGAACAAGTTTCGCGCAGGGGCGCAATCGCATGCTTTTATGATCGAGACGCATCCAATTTTCAGAGGAGAAGTATGCGGGCATTTCAGATTAAACAATTCGGCGTAGACCACCTGGAGCAGGTGGAACTGCCGATGTTACAAACCGCGCCCGGCACAGTACTGATCAGGGTGCGTGCGGTCTCGCTCAACTACCGCGACCTGTTGATATTGACGGGGCCGTATAACCCGAAGATGACGCTGCCACGTATTCCTTGTTCGGACGGGGCCGGAGAGGTCGTCGCAATCGGGGAAGGGGTCAATCGGGTGCAGGTGGGCGACCGCGTTTGCGGCGTCTTCATGCAGCGATGGCTCGACGGGCCGCCGACGGCAGAGAGATCGAAGATGGCGCTCGGCGGAGACGTTGACGGTATGCTCGCCGAGTATGTGCTGCTGGCCCAGGACGGTGTCGTCCGTTTTCCGAAGCACCTGAGCTATGAAGAAGCAGCCACTCTTCCCTGCGCTGGAGTGACTGCCTGGAACGCTCTGCACCATGCCGGAGGGCCTGTGGCCCCCGCCCTTCCGGGCGACACCGTTCTTATTCAAGGCACCGGCGGCGTGTCCGTCTTTGCGCTGCAGTTCGCAAAACTGCTGGGCGCGAGGGTGATTGGGACATCGTCAAGCGACGAGAAGCTGGCTCGCGCCTATGGCCTCGGGCTGGATGCGGGTTGCAACTACAAGGAGCGGCCAGAGTGGTCGAAGTGGGTCACTGAGGTCACTGAAGGACAAGGTGCAGATCGCATCATTGAGGTGGGAGGCGCCGGCACGTTTGGTCAGTCACTGCGGGCGGCGCGTGTCGGCGGTATGGTCGCGCAGATCGGCGTTCTGTCGGGCGCGGCCACGTCGCAGCCACTTGCGCTGACGCCGATTCTGCATAAACAACTTCGCGTGCAGGGGATATACGTTGGCTCACGGGCCATGTTCGAGGAGATGAACGCCGCGATCACGAAGGCGGAGCTGCATCCGGTCGTCGACCGCGTCTTCGCGTTCGATCAGGCGCAGGAGGCCTTTCTGCATATGCAGTCGGCATCGCACTTCGGCAAGATTGTGGTCCGCATAACTGAGCAGTGACGACCCTAATCGGACCACTGTTGACGGGGCGAAGGTGCAAATCGATCGCGCAATCAGGACATCATCCCCGTTGCATATAATCAAAGGTGACCCGGGGGACAAATCCGCAGTGATTGTAGAGATCGAAGGTCTTAGAAAGATCTATGACGGCAAGCAGCGCGTGGTCGCTGTCGACGACATCGATCTCAGCGTTCGGGAGGGGGAGCTCTTCGGCCTGCTCGGGCCGAACGGCGCGGGCAAGACGACTACGATCAGCATCTGCACAACTCGGGCTCTGCCTACCACGGGCCGGGTACGCATCGCCGGAATCGACGTGGTGAAGACACCCGCGATCGCACGGCGCTGTATCGGGGTCGTGCCGCAGTACAACACCCTCGACCGCGCGTGCACCATCTTCGAGAACATCAATTTTCATTGCCTGTACTTCGGTTTCTCGCGTGCGGAGGCCAGGCTGAGAACGAACCAGTTGCTCTCTCAGTTCCATCTTACGGAACGGGCAGGTGCATATCCGGCGCAGCTTTCAGGCGGGCTTGCACAGCGCGTCCAGATCGCCCGAGCCATCGCCCATCGTCCCAAGGTGCTCTTCCTCGACGAGCCCAGTGCGGGCCTTGATCCGCAGAGCCGAATCGCCATGTGGGACGCAGTACGCGGGCTGCGCGAAGAAGGGATTACTGTTGTGCTGACTACGCACTACATGGAAGAGGCCGACGAACTCTGCGAACGCGTCGCCATTATCGACCATGGCAAGATCCTTGTGCAGGACACGCCGGCCGCGCTGAAGAGCTCGGTCGGAGCGCAAAGAATGTATGAACTCGACCTGCACAGCCGGGAGAACATTGCCTCCCTGGCGCGACAATTACAGCAGCTCTCCGGTGTAGCCAGCGTTGAGTCCATGCCCAAAGGCGTTCGCATCTTTGCGCACGGTGCCGATGGCCTGTTGTCTGACGTCGTTCGCGTGGCGAACCCTTACGGTCTGCGCGACCTGACAATCACCGAAACCAGCCTCGAGACTGTATTCATTCGGCTTACCGGCCGAGACCTTCGCGAGTAGCTGCACGCGAGAGAGATCCCATGACCCAACTGGCCCAACTCGAAACCAACCGCCCGGGGACAATCCGCAGTCGCCGAGAGCTCGAGCTGCCCATGCAGTACGCACGAGCGTTTGGCGGACTCTTTCTGCGCGATTTGCACGTTCTGCGGCGTGAGCTGTTCCCTTTCCTAATCCGCGTCTGTATGAACCCGCTGCTATTTCTCTTTGTCTTTACCTACGTCATTCCGCACATGAATGCAGGAGCGGCAATGAATCCTACCGGCGCGATGGCGGGCAGCGCTTTCAGCACCGTTCTTCTTCCCGGACTGATGGCGGTAGCCATCATGTTCAGCGGCATCGCTGCCGTCGCCCTGCCGCTTGCGCAGGAGTTCGGCATAACCCGCGAGATCGACGACCGGGTGATGTGTCCGCTGCCGGTCCCGGCTGTGGCCATTGAGAAGATCTGTTTCTCTGCGGTGCAGAGCGTTATTGCCGCATGCATCGTCTTCCCGCTGGCCTACTATGTGCCGGCGACCCATCCTGTCGCGCACGTCAGCAACTGGCCATTTCTTGTCGTGGTCGTAGCACTTGCGAGCCTGACCGCCGGGGCTTTGGGGTTGACCATTGGCACCAGCGTCAAGCCCCAACAGATCGGACTGATCTTTGGCGTCGTCGTGATTCCGATTACATTCCTCGGCTGCGTTTACTACCCCTGGGCCGCGCTCACTCATATTCGCTGGCTCCAGGTGGGGGTGCTGATCAACCCCATCGTTTACATGAGTGAAGGACTTCGCGCGGCGCTGACGCCAACGCTCCCGCACATGAACCCCGTCCTCATCCTGAGCATGCTTTTAGCCTCGTTCTGCCTGCTGACGTGGATGGGGGTGAAGGGCTTCCTTCGCCGCGTGATCGGCTAGTAGAACTCTGCGTGGTAGCGCCAGCTACAGTGCTCAGTTTCTAAACGGCCACCAATTTTCCTCGCAGATCTTCGGCTATCAGTTGGCCGTGGAAGCGCCCATTCTCGATGAAAATTTCATTTGTCCGCTCTCCGGCGACGATCACTCCTGCGAGATAGATTCCCGGGACGTTACTCTCGAGCGTCGCAGGATCGCACACCGGGCAACGGTCGTTCGATTCGTCCAGCGTCACACCGAGACGCTCGATGAAGCTGAAGTCCGGGTGATAGCCGGTGAGCGCGAAGACAAACTGGTTCGGCAATGTCAGCGGGCCTCCGGGTGTGGATAGGGTCACGTCATCTTCTGCGATGCTGGTCACAGTACTATTGAAGTAGGCCTTGATCTCGCCGTTCTTCACGCGGTTGTTGATGTCCGGCAGGATCCAGTACTTCACGTGACGATGCATCTCTGCGCCGCGATGCACGAGGGTCACCTTTGCTCCGTGCCGCCACAGATCGAGCGCGGCGATGGCCGCTGAGTTCTTGCCGCCGATCACCAGTACATCGAGGCCATAGAACGGATGCGGCTCGTAGTAGTAGTGCTTCACCTTGCTGAGGCCCTCGCCGGGAATTCCAAGGTAGTTCGGCAGATCGTAATAGCCGGTGGCAACGACGAGCTTGCGCGCGCGATGATGCAACATGCGTCCAAACCGGTCTGTCGTGTGGACGGTGAAGTTGCCGTCTCTGCCATCGACCCGCTCGACATTCTCATACTGTCGAACGTCCAGACTGTAGTGTTCGGCCACCTTGCGGTAGTACTCCAGCGCCTCGTTGCGATTGGGCTTCTGGTTAGGGCTCGAAAACGGCATGTTGCCGATCTCAAGCAGCTCCGGCGTGGTGAAAAACGTCATGTTCGCGGGGTAATGAAACAGCGAGTTGCAGAGGCATCCCTTGTCGACCAGGGCGACCGTAAAACCTGCACGCTGGGCCTCGATCGCGCAGGCCATTCCAGTCGGCCCCGCCCCGATCACCAGCAAATCAAGTATTTCTGAAGCCACGGCCTCTCCCATTCCTTCATTCTACTGAAGGTCGCCGAAGGTCACGCAGGCAGGGCTAGGCGTCGAGGGTCACAAGCTTGTGGGCGATGGCAAACAACGCGAGTTCCAGACGGGTCGAGACGCCAGTCTTGTCGAAGATGTTCGACAGATGGCGCTTCACCGTCTCCTCGCTGATGGCGAACTGTTTGGCGACGTCCTTGTTGCTGCAACCTTCGACGATGCAGGTTACTACCTCGAGCTCACGCGGAGTCAGACCGTAGGTCTTGCGCTCGGGCACGGCCGCGGCTTCCTTCATCAAGGCATTCAGCGCCGTAACCAGGTTGGCGACTCGCTCGCCGCCGATCCAGTAGTCGCCGGATAGCACCGCTCGCAACGATTTCGACAGGTCGCCGGCAACTGCGTCCTTCAGGACAATGCCACGAGCGCCGATCTGCAGCGCTTCGATGATCTGCTGGGTCGAGATGGTGCTGGTCAACATTATGATCTTGACCCGCGGCGATTTGTTCATGATCGCGCGCAGAGCTTCGAGTCCAGGCAGGCGCGGCATGGCCAGGTCGAGCAAAAGAATGTCCGGCTCCAGTTCCAGCGTCTGGGTAATCGCTACATCGCCGTCCTCGGCCTCGCCGACGACCTCGAAGCCGGGCTCGTTCTCCAGCATGTTTTTTACGCCGAACCGCACCACAGGATGATCGTCGGCGACTACGATACGAATAGGCGCTGCCCCTACACCTGCATCGTCAGATTTCTTCATTGCTTCCTTCATCCCGCATCTTCTCCTGAGACTCCGCTGGCACGATCATGATTGATTTCGCGTGCGACCAGCATACCCCGCAGCCGTTCGTACGCCACGATGAATTCATTGAGCGAAGCTACATGGTCATCACTCAAACCCCGCTCCTCCATTGATGTTGCAAGTGTTTGCAACCCAAGGGCTCCCACCATACCACAGCCTCCCTTGATCGCGTGCGCCTCTCTTCGATACGTAACATCATCACCATTGGATGCCGCCAGTCGCATCTTCGCAAGGCGCTTCTCCGCATCCATAAGGCAGAGCGCATAGAGCTGCTCCAACTGTGAAGGTCGCATCGACCCGGCAAGCTTGGCATATACGGCTTCATCCAAATCAGCTGCGTTTGCCAAATTCGGTCCGTTCGCCGCGCCGCCCGCAATCGCCGCCGCGAATGTCTCCATCGTGAAGGGCTTCTGCAGAAACCCGTTGAACTCCCGATCGGATCCATCGTCCGGCTTGGTCGCGCTCATCGCCAGCAGGACCGCCGCAGGGCCGCACAGATCGCGCAACTGCCGTGCCAGTTCATCGCCGGTCGTCCCCGGCATCTGCAGATCGGCCAGGACGACGTCTGGAAGCAGACGTGTCGTCTGCAGATGACGCAGGGCCGAATCTCCTGAATCGACGGCCTCCGCAGCATACCCGGCGCTGTTCAGCAGCAAGACAAGCACCTCCCGGCTTAGAGCGTCGTCGTCAACAACCAGGACCCGCACCGGCATAGTGACCTTCTTCCTCAGCGCAAAGACTATCAATTGACAGAGCTCAGTACCACTCCTGCGCAGGATAGCGGTAAAGTAGTTGCCATGGTTCCGGAGGAGCAGCAGAGGCAGCCAACCCAGGAAGCTCGAGTCGCCGCGGACCTCGCCTCCCTGTCCGCACGGGTCGAATCGCTGGAGCGGCAACTGGCTGAGTTGCGCACTCAACCCTCCGCGAGGTGCCCCACAAGCCCCTCCGCCGGCCCGTCCCGCTGCAACTAGCGGCACAGAAAACCTCCTGCCACCGGACCTTGCCAAGCCGCTTCCGAAGGCCAAAGGGTCGCTCGAAGACCGCATCGGCTCGCAGCTCTTCAGTCGTATCGGTATTGTGGCCCTGCTCATTGCGACCACTCTGTTTCTCAAGTGGGCGATTGACAATCATTGGATCGGCCCGCTCGGACGAATTCTTGCCGGGCTTATTGCGGGCGCGGCGATCGTCATCTGGTCGGAGCGGTTCCGCCGACACGGCTTCAGCGCGTTTTCCTACTCGCTGAAGGCCGTCGGCAGCGGAGCGCTCTACCTCTCGCTTTGGGCGGCGTTCCAGCTCTACCATCTGCTGCCGGCCGGCGTTGCCCTCGGTGCAATGGTCCTTGTGACCGCATGGAACGCCTACATGGCCTGGTCGCAGAACAGCCAGGTTGCTGGCCGCTTACGCCGTGGCCGGGGCTTTCGCGACCCCACTACTGCTCGCCACCGGCGGCAATCACGAGGTCTTCCTCTTCACCTACATTCTGGCCATCGACATCGCAACCGTGGCGCTCGTCCGATTGAAATCATGGCCACGACTTTTGCTCGGAGCGTTTCCCGCGACCGTTGCCTTCTTCATCGGTTGGTACGCCGAATACTACGGTGCATTTCAACGTGGGGGAGCCATTTGCGACCACTACCCTCTTCATCGTCCTTTTCTTCGTTGTCTTCGTCTTTCCGACGACCCACAACACTCGCGCCGGAGAGCAAAGGGGATCGCCGATCACCGAGGTCTTTCTTCCGCTTGCCAACGCGACCTTCGTGGCCCTTGCACTCTACTCCGTCCTGCAGGACTCCCACCTTCACGACTTTATGCCGTGGGTCGCAGTGCTCTTCGGCGCTTTCTACCTGGGCCTGATGCGTCTGCCACAGGCGCGTGTGGCCTCGGCGGTCCACCTGTCACTGGCGGTCGTCTTCCTCACCATCGCGATTCCACTGAAGGCCAGCGGGCACTGGATCACGGTAGGATGGCTGGCCGAAGGCGTCGCTCTGCTATGGGTCTCGGCACGTCTCTCAATCTCCGGCTCGCAGCCTGCGGAAGCCAGCGTCCACCGTATTTTGCGTCGGCTCGCGATTGCCGCACTCTCGCTCGGTCTCTGCGGCCTGTTGGTCCAGCCCTTTTGGCTCTATTCCCAGATCGACACGGCCTTCCTCAACGGCCGCTTCGCTACTTCCCTGTTTGGAATCGCCGCGCTGGCCGCTTCGGCCGGGATCGCTCTTCGCGCCCGGCGGCATGAGGACCCGGCTTACCCAAGCTGGCTGCAGATAGCCGGCGCGTCCATCATTGCGCTCAATTTGGTCGCGGTGCTTGCTTGCGTCCGAGAGTTCGAAACGAACTGGCGGCACACCTCAGGTAATCCCGAGGCCGATCTCCAGAAGTCGCTTGCTATCTCCGCGTTTCTGATGCTGTATGGCGCTGGCTTGCTTGCCGTCGGCTTCTGGAAGCGCTCTGCCTTCATTCGCTGGCAGGCGCTTATTTTACTGGTCTTCACCATCGGCAAGACGTTCCTTTACGACACGCGGGATCTGAGCCAGGGTTACCGCGTCTTGAGTTTCCTCGGCCTCGGTGCACTGTTGATGGCCATCAGCTTCGCGTATCAGAAGGACTGGCTGGCGCTGCGCGAGCATCAGCCGGCCACAGCGAGCAACGTGCACAACGCCCCAAGTGAAGGAGGCGACCAGTGAAATCTGCCTTGCTCCTCGCGCTCCTACTCTGGCAAACCACGTCGGCCGCTGAACCTGCCGCCGCCGATCCGCAATATTTGCGCTACCAGCGAACGATTACCGTGCCTGGCGGTGCTGGTCAAAGCTGCGTTGTTGTCGATCCGCAGATATTCCCTCATGCTGCCCCTTCGCTGAAAGACCTGCGCCTCTACCAGGGTGGTCACGAGGTCCCTTACGCCATCACGCTGAGCGAGCCACAGCAGCCCGACAGCGATACAGCGCGCGTCCGCAACCTCGGCCGGCGCGGCCGCAACGTCGTCTTCGACGTGGAGATGCCCAACCGCCCCTACACGGAGATCACACTCGATCTCGCGGGTCAGGATTTTCTCGCCGCCGCAACGGTATCCGGCACGCGCGATCCCAACTACTCCGACCAGACCCGGCTAGGCGAGTTCACTCTCTTCGACCTTACCTCGCAGCACCTCTCGCGCAATACGACGATTCATTTGCAGGAGACGAGCTTGCCTTATCTGCACATCGAACTGGCCATCTCTCCGGCGACCGGCAACCGCAGCTTTATCGAAACTCCTGAGATGGTAAAGGGCGTCACCGTCCCGCCAAGCCGAGAGGCGCAATCGCTCTATACGACCGTCGCCATTGCGACGACGGTCACGCGACGCGGACGGCAGAGCGTCGCGACCTTCGCGCTGCCCAAACGCGTCCCTGTCGAACGAGTCTCGTTCGATCTGCCTGCGACCTACAAAGCGAACTTCAGCCGCGATGTCCACATCACCGACCGTCCAGGCGACAACTCCAACTCCGTGAGCGAAAGCCTCGCCGGCACCATCCTCCATGTACACCTTACCCAGGCAGGCCGGGAGATTCGCCAGGAACAGCTGAGTGTCCCTGCAATTCTCGGCTCGAATATGCAAAGCGCGGCGAAGGTTGAAGTGGAGGTTGACAATGGCGACGACACTCCACTCCCCATCACCGCGATCCGGCTCGAGATGCGCGAACGCAAGATCTGTTTCGACATCTCCAGTGCACAGCCGCTGACCCTCTTCTACGGAGATCCCGCGCTGACCGCTCCCCAGTACGACTACGCGCGACTCTTCGCCCCGTCAAGCGCAATGCACCCGGCGCAACTGGGCCCTGAGCAACTCAATCCCACCTACCGCGATCGCCCCGACTCGCGGCCACTGACCGACCGTCATCCCCATCTGCTTTGGATCGCCCTGCTGGTAGTGGTGTGCGTCCTTGCGATCGTCGCGATTCGTTCGTCGAAGACGGTGCATCACTAGCTCTATCGAATCGCCGCGTCGACCTCGCTGACCCAATTGGGTGACTTCAGGAGCTCGCGCGGCTTCGATCCGTCCGCCGGGCCCACCAGACCATCGTTGTACATCATGTCAATCAGATGGGCGGCGCGTCCGTATCCAATACGCAGACGGCGCTGCAGGAGCGAGGTGCTCGCCTTGCCGAACTCGAATACAAGCCGAACCGCGTCGTCATACATGGGATCGTTGTTATCGCCCTCGGCCCCGCCGCCATCATTTTCCTTGCCGGTGTCTTCTTTAGGGCCTTCGAGGAAGCCGTGGACGTACTCGGCCTCGCCCTGCGCCCTCCAAAATTCGGTGACCGCCGAGATCTCCTTCTCTGTGACGAATGGAGCGTGCACTCGCTGCACCCGGCTGGTTCCCGGCGGCAGGTAAAGCATGTCGCCACGTCCGAGCAGACTCTCCGCACCGTTCGAGTCAATGATGGTGCGCGAATCCACTTTAGTTGCGAGACGGAAGCTCATACGCGTCGGCACGTTGGCCTTGATAAGTCCGGTAATGACATCGACCGAGGGCCGCTGCGTCGCCAGCACAAGGTGAATTCCAACGGCACGGGCCATCTGCGCCAGCCGTGTAATGGACTCTTCGACGTTGGCACGGTCGAGCATCATCAGGTCTGCAAGCTCGTCGATGATGATGATGATGTAGGGCAGCGGCTCCTGGTTTACGTCCTCGAAGAGATACTCGCTGCCATGCTCGAAGAGCTTGTTGAACTGGTCGATGTTGCGCACATGGTTGGCAGCCAGCAGCTTCAACCGCCGCTCCATCTCGCGCACGGCGTTACGCAGGGCGTTTGCAGCGAGCTTTGCCTCGGTGATGATCGGCGTAAAGAGATGGGGAATCCCCTCGTACATCCCAAGTTCCACGCGCTTGGGATCGACGAGGATCATGCGCACCTGCTCAGGTGTGCTCTTGAACAGCACGCTCATGATCATGGCGTTGATTGCGACCGATTTGCCGGAGCCGGTCGAGCCCGCGATCAAAACGTGCGGCATGCTGGCTAAATCAGCAGTAACGATGCGCCCGTTGATGTCCTTGCCCAGCGCGATCGCCAGCCTGCTCTTCGACTGCGCGAAGCTCTCGCACTCGACCACGTCGCGCAGCCAGATCGTCTCCCGCTCATGGTTGGGCACCTGGATTCCGACGGTGCTCTTGCCCGGCATCCGCTCAATCAGGATCGACTCGGCCGCCATCGCAAGACACAGATCGTCGGCCAGACCCGTGATTCTGGCGACCTTTACGCCGGCCTCAGGCTTGAACTCGAATGTCGTAACGACCGGCCCCGGATTGATCTGCGTCACCTGTCCGTCCACGCCAAACTCTGCGGATTTTTCGACTAACACCCGGGCCTCTTCGCGCAGCGCTTCTTCCCGCACGACGGTGTGCTCTTCGCTGCGATACAACAGCGACGAGGGG
This sequence comes from uncultured Acidobacteriaceae bacterium, assembly GCA_963774835.1. Taxonomy (GTDB): domain Bacteria; phylum Acidobacteriota; class Terriglobia; order Terriglobales; family Acidobacteriaceae; genus Edaphobacter. Next base: position 549,293 of record CAVZGS010000003.1, on the reverse strand, counting down.
GGCAGTTTGTACCCGCGCACACTCTTCGGCACGATGGTCACTGGCTTGATGTCCGCGTCCGCACGCTTGCCAAACGAGATACCGTCCGGCAATGACGCCGGCGGAGGGGTGAACGACGCTCTCGGCTCTTCCACCGCTTTCTTCACCGCCCGTGGCGGAGCCGGCATCTTCAGCGCCAACATCTCTTCCTTACGATCATCGGCATCAAAACGAAATCCGGGTTCGCCGAAGTTCGAATCATCATCGAGTGCATGCACGGGCGCGGCCGCCCTCGCCAGCACTTCCGCAAAGGGAGCTACCGCGGCCGCGGCCGTACTGTAAGCCGTCGCCGGCGGAGCGTCCACCAGCGTCCGTGGCATAGCCTGCCACATCGAAGCCTGCGGCCCAGCGGCCGGGACCTCCTCAGGCGCGAGCGAGATAGGCTCGACCCGCTTCCTTCTGCTGAACCAGCCGAACAGTCCGCTCAACAGCGTCGTGCTCGCAGGCTCAAGCCGCTTCCGCTCCGCCTCATCGGCAAGCTCACGGGCTCTCCGTGCCTTTGCGTCGGCCTGCTCCCGCTTGCTTCCGTACGGTTCTTCGATCGCCAGTTCAGCGCCTGCACGTCTGCTGCGGCGCTGCACCCACCAGTCCCATAGTCGCTGCACAAAGCCGAACCGGACGGTTGCCCACTCTCTTGCCGTATTGAACGTGAACGTCGTGGCTAAATAGAGCGATACGGCGACCATCAAGGTCAGCACAATCGCCGCTCCCGGCAGGTTCAGGTAGTGCACCATGAAGTCCGCCAGTAGCCGGCCCGTCGTCCCTTCAACCGGCAGCGAGTGCTGCCACAACATCGCGCCCGGAAGCAACGCTATCGCCGCCGGCGCAAATACCACCCAGGTTCCCAGCCCGATCGTCTTCGCCAACGGAGAGCCGGCCGGCCGCGACCGCATCCAGCAGATTCCCAATCTCCCCAGCACCAGCGGCAGAAAGAATGCAGCCACCCCAATCAGCTGCAGCATCGCGTCGGCGAGATAGGCACCCACCATGCCGGTCCAGTTGTGAGCGGGCCTTCCACTGACATAGTGCCCCACCGTGTCGAACGAGGGGTCAGTGGGCGTGTAACTCACCAGTGCGAGCAGTAGCAGCGCAGCGCCAACCAGGACGACCATCCCGATAATCTCATTCAGGCGGCGATTCCGCGTCGGGGTCGAGACAAGTCTTATGGTTTTCATTGGGGGGCCTTCATAGAGGGGTACGCACGGCTTCTCTCGCCCCGGCGTGCTCCACTGCACACCGGGTGATGCAAACAGAGTCCGCGAACCTCCAGAGCATCTCCGATTATCCCAGAGGGCGTCGGGGCCAGGCGGCGGAAAGTGGGAAAACCTCCGTCGGGGTATCCGAATGCAAACCCACGGGACAGTCCCGGCATCTAACCGGCATGACTCGCCGCCGGGGGCATTCGGCCCGGCGGACCTTCGGACCGGTTGGCAGGGGCGTGGGGTTTTCGCGATTTCTCCTGCTTGCCGCCGGCGGAGGAGAATCGCGCACAGCCGGCGGGCCCTGCCCCAACCGAACATCAGCTTTTCACAAAGATAGAGGTTTTCATGTCGACAGACGCAGGTAGACAGCATGAAATGCAGCTCGCCCTCAGCTCACTCATCAGCACCCTCCTCGATAGCCAGAAGGGATTCGCCGATATCGGTGAACGCCTGGAAGACGAGACGCTAAAGCGTTACTTCTTGGCCGAATCGTTGAAACGCGCTAGCTTTCGCGGTGCTCTCGAAGAGGTCCTTCATCAGAACGGCGTCCACGACATCAAGGAATCCGGCACGGCCCTGGGCACGCTTCAACGCACCTGGGGAGACGTGAAAGCCAAGCTCGGCGGCGGCGATCACACTCTTCTCGAGACCGCCGAACAGGGTGAGGACGAGGCGAAGAAGGCCTATGCCGACGCACTCGACCAGGACCTCCCGCTCCCCGTTCGTCAAATGGTGGCCGAACAGCAAGCCCACATTCTTGCCGCGCACGACTTTGTCCGCGACCACCGAGATGCGCTAGCGCCAAAGTAAGGCGGGCTCAACGCTGGAACTAACCTCGGAGGGTATGTTGGCGCCTGTCGGGAGCTTCGCTGCTCTTCCTCCCCTTTTCGTGGCGTCGCTCAGTATCCGGCGCGAAACAACCCGAAGACGATGACCGAAGCCACCAAACAGTAGATTCCAAATAAGTACCAGCGGCCCTCTTCGAGCCAGCTGCTGAGCCATTTCAGCGCCACCAGTCCTGCCAGGAAAGCAAAGAAGGCCCCAAGCAGTCCGGTCATCATGCTTCCATGGAGGTCAATCGGCGTGCCGGCAGCTTTTGCCTCATGCGAAGCCTTGACCAGACGCAGGACCTCCCGCCCCACCGCAGGAGGCGTCAACACTACGGCGAGCGCAAAGCTGAATCGTTCGGCGCGCTCTTTGCTCGCACCGGTTAACATACCGGTCGAGATCGTCGCTCCCGACCGCGAGAATCCACGGAAAGGAAGGCACAGCCCTTGGACGGCCCCGATCCAACCCGCCTGCCGCATGGTCACGCTGTCGCCGTAGACCTTCGGGTGCGCGCCCATGCGCCGCTTCTCCATCAGCCCGGCAAGCAGAATCAGAAGCCCGGCGGCCGCCAGAGCCGGAGCGATCAGATCCAGACGCCCGAACAGCAGCTCAATCTCTCCCTTCGAAGCCCCTTTGAACGCCGTCTTTTCGATCGCCTTGATAATGACTTCGCCGATAACGCCCGTAAGCACTGAGGCCCAGACCAAACGGACGAGAAACCGCTTGAACGCGTCGCCGCTGGAGAAATACGTCTTCTTCCACTGGTTCCAGAAGTAAACGATCACAGCGAACATGGTGCCCGTATGCAGCATCACCAGAAGCAGCGTCATCTGCGGCGAAGAGGCGTCCAGCCCCATCAGCTTTTCGGCGACGACCACGTGTGCAGAGCTGGAGACAGGCAACAACTCGGCGAGCCCCTGCACGAGGGCCAGGATAATTACCTTAAAAATTGACATGCTTTCATCCTAAAGTGTCAGTGTGTGTAATCCGTGAATCGAAATCGACCACGACCCGCGGAAGATACCTGTGATTCGTCAATCTCAGGCTTCAGTCCCGGTCACTTCCGTAGATCGGTATCCCCTGCGACACTCGAAAGGCGACGCTTACGCCCCGCGCAGCATAGTCCGTCTTTGGATAACGCTCCTTCAGGTCCTGCGCCAGCGCCTGCGTCCTCTGCGCCGCCGCCTGAGACCGCTTGCGATCTTCCTGTACCGCATACATCGTAACGGCCACGCCCTGCCGGTACACCGCGTTGTACAGCGCCTCGGCCGCCTTTGGCCCATCTGGATATTGCTGCGCATACTTTACGTAGAGCCCCGTCTCCATCTCAGGACACTTCGGCAGACCCTGCCAGTCCCCGCACAGCTTGTTGTCCAGCAGATCGTACGCCGCCAGCGCCGCGAACTTGCTGCCCGGATAGTTCTTCATCACCTTCTTCAGCTCGCCTTCATAGAGCTGTGGCCGCAGATAGGCCTCCTGCTCCTTGGCACTCGGCAGCGTGCTGGCGTCAATCTTATCCAACTGCCAGCGAATGTCCGCCGCCCGCCACGACGACTCCGCCGCCAGCGCCGAGTCCGGGAAGTACTCCGCCACGCGCTTGTACAGCAGATGCGCCGCAGCGGCCGCTCCCTTCGGCCCATGGGGATGCTCTGCCTCCTCCTCGAAGTTCGCCGCCGACCCAAACAGAATCGCGTCGCCGCCTGCCGTAGTTGGCCCCAGGATTCCCTTGTCCCGTATCCATCCCGAAGCCGGCGTTACGTTTGCGTCCTCGCTAAACTCGGGCTTGTTGCGGTCGTCTTCGTTCGCGTCGTCGCCCACATCAGTGTTGGCAAACACCTTGACCCACGGGCCGCTCCGTTCGACTACGACCACCTCGTGTCCCGGGGTCACCAGCGAAACTTTCTGCGCATCCGCATCCGCCGCGACGTACACATTTGCATCGTGAAGCACCGTGGCCCGCGCCGCCTTGTCATAGCTACCAGACGGTTTCTGGGCCTTCGCCTGTCCTGTCGTCGCACCGGTCGCCAGCAGCACCGCCGCCGGGACAGCCATCACCGAACACCGCCAAAGATTAAGAAACCGCATAGACCCTCAATTAGACGCGAAAACCAATCCACTGGAAAGCCGGATCAGACCAGTCTAACGCTTACTCACAGAGCACAATTTGCATCTCCCGAAAACAGCCACTGTGTTGTTTCAGCTGTGCTTGTATTCGGTAGTAGCTCAATATGAATCTGTAGTGGCCACAACGCCGTACAAGATTCTCTAGGGAATTGCTCCCGGGGTGTCTGTCGCGCGGGAAGGGTCGCCAGCGAGCCAAAGTTCGATGCGGTTCGGCTGATGCCGTATGCATCCAACACATCCTGCAGCATCACGATGCCCTTCAAATCATGTACATCAGCACGGCTTACCACCGGCAATAGTTCGATCTGATTCACGCCCATGCGCTCGAGCGCCAAATCAAGTGCCTGGTCAGAGTGGACGTGAGGAAAAGCCAGCGGATCAAGTATTTCGCCAAGCTGCTTGTCCCCATCTTCGGCCAACTCGCGCTCTAACCTGGAAAGGCTGATCACGCCAACGACCCCTAACTCATCTGTCACTACCCAAGTTCCAAGCTCACTCGATCGGGCCCGTTCTCGCGCTTCCCGCACAGTGATTTCAGCAGGTAGCAACTGGCTCGTCATCCGCATCACGCTGGCTACCTGGCGTTGACCATATCGTTGGCGCGTCTTCGACCCGGGTAAATGTATGCCGTCCTGCACAGCCAAAGCTTCATAGATTGGTTCGTGCTGCAATCGTGAAGCAATGAAGAGACTTACCAGGTTGGCAATCATGAGTGGGACGATCACTGCATAGTCCTGCGTCATCTCGAAGATCATCACTACTGAAGTCATCGGCGCGCGCACGATGCCCGCAAAGACAGCTCCCATACCGACGAGTGCATAGGCGCCCGGCGTTGCGGTGAAGGCAGGAAACAAATGATGCGTAATAGTCCCTACGGTGCCCCCCACCATGGCGCCGATAAACAAGGCCGGTCCGAAGATACCGCCCGCATTACCCGAAGCATAGCTAGTGGTGACGGCGAAAAGCTTCAGAACCAGCAGCAGGACCATCAAATGGAATACCATCCTTCCATTCAAAGCGTCTCCGACATACTCGTAACCAACACCCATAACCTGCGGCACAAACCAACCCATCAGACCAACGAGCAATCCGCCCGCTAGGGGTTGGAACCAGACTGTTTTCCGGGGGAACCGAAGGAAGCGCGCCCGCATTCCAAGCAAAAGCCTTGCGAAGGCCGCCGAAACTACACCGCCAGCTACTCCGAGGACTGCATACGCCGCGAACTCCCACGGACTGACCAATTGATATTGTGGAACTTTGAAGAGTGGATTGTTGCCAAGGAGCAGTCGCAGAACCATCCACGAAGTCGCCGAGGCCAGTACGACAGCTCCCACTACCGGTGCGTTGAGATCACCCATGATCTCCTCGAGCGCAAACAACACCGCCGCCAGTGGGGTGTTGAACGCCGCCGCAATGGCCGCGGCAGCCCCTACCGGAATCAGATTCTTTACTTGCTCATTGCTCAACCCAAGGCGTCGACCAAGCACCGAAGCGATACCGGCGCCAACCTGGACCGACGGCAACTTCGCGGCCCAACGGGATTCCACTGGCGAGAGTCGCCGAGGTGCACACGAATTTGCCCATCACAGTGCGCAGTGTGATGCGCCCTTCACGAGCGAACAGCGCAGCCTTCGTCTGTGGTACACCGCTGCCTCGCGCATTGGGAAAATAGCGATACAACAGGTAACCGATGGCGAGCGAGCCCCCAACTGGGAACAATAGACGCCGCCACGGTGCGCCACCCACCGGATACAGGCGCATCCCCAATCGTCCGGTTAGCAGAATGAATGCAACAACTGCCGAGCCAGTCAATGCGCCGATTACCAAGGCCAAAACTAGAATTACCTGGTGCTCACGCTGCTGTAGGTCGGCTCGTCGCTTCGACAGCCACGTTCCCCACCAACTGTCACTCTCCTCTTGAACGCCCTCACTCATCTCCGCGAAATCTCCAGCTTTAATGATATCTCATCGAATTCGTATCGAAAGAGAAGGCACACGGCCGCGGCGATTGCATTGTGCAGTGAAAGTTGCTTCTGTTTGTTCTCCTTGCAAGCGGGCAATGAGCCTTAAGCCTTGGCCGCTGCTAACTCCCCCTCCAACTGTCCACGCAGCGCCGGCTCCAGGTTGCCTCCACTGAGCACCACAACGACCTTCTTTACCTTCGGCAGTTCATCGGCGTGAAACAAGGCTGCGGCCAGCGTCACCGCCCCACTCGGCTCGGGCACGAGTTTGGTTACGCTAAGCATTACACGCATGGCGGCGAGGATCTCCTCCTCAGTCACCGTCACAATTCCGTCCACAAACCGCAACACATGCGCGAAGTTCAGGACACCAAGGCTCTGGGTTCGCAACCCATCACCAATCGTCCGCGTCGTCATTGCCGCGGGCCACTCCACCAGCGTCTTCGAGTAGAAGCTCTCCTTCGCATCTGCCGCCAACTCCGGCTCCGCGCCCCACACCTTCACGTTCCGGTCTGCAAGACCAGCCTGCGCCGACAACTTCACCGCCGTAGCGATCCCGCTCAACAAACCGCCGCCACTCACCGGCGAGATCACCAGTTCAACGCCCGGCAACTGCTCGACAATCTCCAGCCCGCACGTGGCCTGCCCCGCAATAATTTGCGGCGCATCATAAGGCGGAATCATCGCATATCCATGCTTCGCAACAAGCTCCTCCGCCTTCAATCGCCTGTCTGAGGAAGCCGGGCCAACCTCCACGATCTCCGCACCTAGCGCGCGCGTCGCGATCTTCTTCACCTCGGGAGCGTTGTTCGGCATCACGATCACCGCCTTCGCCCCCAGCGTCCGCGCCGCATAGGCCACACCTTGCGCGTGATTGCCGCTGGAGTAAGTAATCACCCCACGCTGCAGTGCTTCCGGCGACAGCTGCGAGGCCATGTTGTACGCACCGCGCAGCTTGAAACTCCCAATCGGCTGCTCGCTCTCTGCCTTGATATAGAGATCGAACTCCGGCTCCGGAAACTTCCCCATCTGCAGCCGCGCTCGTTCCACGCGATAGAGCGGCGTCCGCACCGCGACTCCGGCAATCCGTTCCTTCGCTGCACGAATCTCTTCTAATGTCACAAACTCGCTCATCGATCTCCTCTACTTCCTCTCCGCAGCATGCAGCACCAGAGCAAAAAAGTGCACCAGCCGCCACTGCTCCCGAACCCCGGGTGTCGCTCCGTCCAGATTGACATGTGAAAGCACAGGGCTGACGAGCATCTCCTGCAATGTAGTCCGGGGAAGTTCGCTCGCCATCCACAGCGTCTCTGCCGCTGGAATAATATTATCCGCTTGCCCATGCAGTAGATAGACCGGCGTCGTCATCGTTCGCAGCGTTCCATGCGGTGACAGTCTTTCCATCTCCTGCGTGTGCTTCACGTCCGACGCCGCCAGCTTCGCCTTCGTCACTGCGGAGCTTGAATCCATCAACTCCGCCGCCTCCGCTCGTTGCCGCTCATTCAACTTTGCCACTGCCAGCTTTTCGGCGTCCTTGTCTTCATACAAATGCTCCCGCAAAACCGGACGAATCGCCGCCTCGTCCTCCATCGGCACAAAATCCTCCAGATGCTCGTACTCCAGCACCAGTGGACCGTATTCATGTGGCTTCAGCTGCTCTATCGTCCCGTCCGGTCGCGTCTCCTCTCCGGTCAGGTAGTAGCTCGCAACATGCGCCATTTCGTCCTGCGAACCCGCCGCGAAGACAAACCTGAAGTCCGGACGATACACCGGCTCGGCCGCCGCAACCAACGCCAGTCCACCGCTGAAGCTCAACCCCATCACCCCGACCGGCCCGCCGGTCTGCCCTGCAAACCACTTCGCCGACTCCCCAATCACCTGCACCGAGTCGAGATCGACATGATAGTCCTTGATACCCGGCAACTCGGGCGTCAGTACCCGCAGCCCGCAGCTCGCCATCGCCTTCGCAAAGTTCACCAGCCGCGGCTCATCGATCCCCAGATGATGCACGCCGTGCAGCACCATTAGGCCCGGCGCGTCAGGGTGTGGTTGCGGCAGATAAAGCCGTCCTTTCACCAGGCCAGTACTGGTCACAAACTGCACGTCTTGTGTGCGGACCGACTCCATCACCAGCTTGCTGATGGCCCACGGCACTGGCTGCCCACTCACCAGCCGCAACACCGCCACCGCCTGCAGGTGGGCCTTGATGAACGGCCGCGCCACCGCGCCCAGCACGACCGCTGTGCTCATCAGCAGTATCGCTAATGTTTTTATCCGCAGTCCGACCCGCCGCGGAGCCCTCTCCAGCGCATGACCCGGCTCAATATGTCGCTTTCGTTGAAGCATTCCTGTGACCCACCCTGTATCCAAAACAGAGACCAGCCCATCATAGCCGGAAGGTGAATCGCACTAGAAAATCCGTCCCAACCCGAAGAACCACGCATGATGACCGCTGTCACCGACACTTACCCCGCCATAGATCGGCCCGATCAGCGTCTTAACAATCAAAGTTCCAGCGACGTCGTACGGCAACGTCGGTGTCCCTGGCGCCGCGCCCCACACCTTGCCAATCTCATAAATTCCGCCGGCATAGATAGCGTCCCCAATCACCGGATTCAACTTCAGCAGTTGATGGAGATATCCCGCCTGCGCAAGAAAATAGTCATTTCCCAACAGCTCCCCTTGCTCGTACGCACTCAACCGCAACGGACCGCCCAGCGAAAATCCTGCCAGCCCCAGGTTCGTCGCTCCGAAGCTCGTACCACCTTCGCCGATCCCAAAAATGATTCCGCGGCTCCTGACCGGAATAAAATGCGATATCTTCGTGTCCACTTGCGAGTAGCCCTCTGAACTATTCGGACTCTGTGTGGAGTACATATACAGGCTCCGTATCTCGGTTCCTCGCGTTGGGACCTGCACGCTGTCCTGTCCCAGATATTGAAACTGGGCGCTGCTCACAAACGGCGTAATATGGAACGCTTGCTCGATCGGCGTCCCGATCCTCAGCGTCTCGCCGTACCACTGGTAGTCTTCACCCACGCGCAGCTCGGCCTTCGAACCGAACTGGTATCCGAGGTCGACGCCAAACCCATTTCTCTCCTCCGTATATTGCGCCAGTTGCTGGCTGCCCGAATAATAGGCCGACACCCCGTGCGCATAATAAGCTCGCGGGGCGACAAAATACCGTTTCCCAAGAAACAAAGGCTTAAAGAGCTCGCCGCTAATTCCCGCCAACTGCCCGACCGACGCATTCACGCGCAACTCAGACCCCGGCCCTGCCAAACCAAAGAAAGTCGCCCTCGCGCCCAGCCCAAGTTGGATATCGTTCACGTTATTCGACGAGAGAAATAATCCAACATTGAGAAACGGTGGCCCATACGCCTTCAGTCGCGGCCGCACCAGCAGACCCGCCTTGTCGTCCTTTTCAATCAGGTTATAGCTGATGCTCGTGTAGAGTCCTGTCCCCTGTAGGTTCACGATCGTCTTTTCGATCTGTTTCGTATCGATCGGCTTGTTCACATACTGCGTAAATTCATTCACGATCTGGGTCTGCAGCACTCCGTGCATTCCGTAAATGTCCACAAACTGGGGCACCGGAAGAGCAGTCCTGCGCCGGGAGTTCCGCAGCGCAAGATACGCCTGCCAGTCGGCATCGCTCACGGCATACTTTTCCAACTCCGACGCGTGCTCCTGCGCCACCTTCACGCCCTGCGGAATGATCTCTGCGCTCTTCTCGAACTCGCTCGAGGTGAACTTGCTTACGTCCGCCTTCAACAGGATGTTTGCGTCCTTCATGCTGTTCAGCTCATTGGCGGAAATCATTATCTCGACGTTTCTGCCAGCAACGCCCACCAGTGAACTCAGGCTTTTTCTATCGAAGGGCCCCGTATCCAGATACACCGCGATCACAATGTCCGCACCCATGGCCCGCGCCACACTCACTGGAAGATTGTTGACCGCACCGCCATCGGAGTAGACTTGCGTGCCGTGCTCAACCGGCGCAAACACCCCAGGAATCGACATCGTCGAACGCATCGCCTGCGCCAGCGATCCATCCTTGAAAACATGTTCCTTGCCGGTCGTCATGTCGGTCGCGACACAACGGAACGGAATCGGCAGATCGTCGAAGTCCTTCAGGTCGTAGTACGGCAGCATCTTCTCATCCAGCAGCAGCCCCACCGCCGAGCCCGAGTTCAATCCACTCGGCAAACTGAAACCATGCTTCAAACCGAACTCCAGCCGGTTGGGAAAAGCCAGCTTGTCTTCCTTCCTTCTGTAGCTCAGGGCCGGAAACGGCACTTGCCCGCTCAACACTGCGTGCCAGTTGATGCCGCCAACGAAGTCCGCGATCTCCTGCGGACTCATACCGGAGGCATAAAGCCCCCCCACAAGCCCGCCCATGCTGGTACCGGCCACGTAGTCCACGGGAATATGGTGCGCCTCAATCCACTCGATTACGCCGATATGTGCAAATCCCAGCGCCCCGCCGCCTTCAAACACCAGCGCGACCTTTGGCCGCGATGCAGGCTGTACGACTGGCTCCTGCGCTCCCGTCTCCGCGCCCAGAGACGCTGCAAGCAACGCGAGGGCCACGCAGGTTCTGGAATACGCTCGAGAGCCGATGGCCCCGCACGACGAAATCATGATGAATGGCCTCGCCCGGAATTTCGGGTCCTAACCCCACGACGGCCAAGGCCTCGATCGATCGCGTACAGCCTGCCGTGTTCTCAGCCTAATCAAACCCCTGTCTGCCGTCACCTGTCGCGAACCAACAGATGTACTCCGCTGCGGAAGGGTCAAAGGCATTCACCGCCAGGTGTTTTCACACCCCAGCAAGAAAAGACGCCCGCGAGGGGCGTCGTTCTCCGCATCCAAACTACTGCGTCAGATCTCGAGAATCACCGGCATGATCAAAGGCCGCCGGCTCGTGCTCTTCTGGATGTACCGTTTCAAATCATTGCGAATCTTCTCTTTGATCACGCCATAGTCGGCCTTCTCTTCCGCCGAAGAGCCATCCAGCGTCCTCTGCACCACCTGCCGTGCCTCGGCGATCAAGCTCTCTTCAGCAATCGCCGTCCCCCGCATCACGATCTCGGGAGCGTTCTCGAGCTTGCCCGTCCGCTTATTGATCTGAATGATTGGCAGCACGATTCCGTCCTCACTCAAGTGCTTGCGGTCACGAATCACGATGTCTTCGACGACGTCCGTCGAGGTCCCGCCCGAGTCGATGCACACCCGGCCGACGGTGACCTTGCCCGTCTTCGAGGCGGAAATCTTGTCCACCTCCAGAACATCGCCATCTTCCAGCAGAATCGCCCTCTCGACCACTCCCATCGAAGCTGCCAGCTCTGCATGACGCTTCAGGTGACGATAATCACCATGGATCGGAATGAAGAACTTTGGACGGACCAGGTTGATCATCAACCGAAGCTCCTCCTGGCTTCCATGCCCACTCACATGGATCAAACCGGAGTGTCCGTCATCATGGATCACATGCGCATCGCGCCGCTCCAGGTGGTCGATCATGCGGTAGATCGACTTCTCATTGCCCGGAATCACCCGCGAACTCAACAGCACCGTATCGCCCGCCTCGATCTTCGCAAACTTGTGGTTGTTCACCGCGGCCCGGCTCAGCGCGCTCATCGGCTCACCCTGCGTTCCGCTGATCAGAATCAGCAGCTTGTTCGCAGGCGTGTCCTTGATCTGCCCCGGATTGATCACCAGCCCCTGCGCCGGGTCGAGATACCCAAGGTCCTGCGCGATCTCGGTCGAGTTGTCCAGCGACCGCCCGATGATCGCGACCTTGCGCCCATGCTCATGCGCCAGCTCCATCGCCAGACGGATCCGGTGGATGGAAGAAGAGAAGCAGCTGAAGAACAGCTTCTTTTTCGTTTGGGAATAAATCTCGTCCAGCTTTGGCCGCACCGCACGCTCACTTGGTGTGTACCCACTCCGGTCGACGTTGGTCGAATCCTGCAGCAGCACGAGCACGCCCTGCTTGCCCAGCTCGGCAAACGCGTGCAGATCGAAGGGCTTGTTGTCCGGTGGAGACAGGTCGATCTTGAAGTCGCCCGTATGCAGCACGACGCCAACCGGCGTATGGATCGCCAGCGCAACGCAGTCCACCAGCGAGTGCGTCACGCGGATCGGCATCACTGAGAAGGGCCCCAGTGTAAGCCGCTTGCCGGGTACCAACTCGTTCAGGTCCGCATCATCGAGCAGATCATGTTCTTCGAGCTTGCCCTCAACCAGGGCCAGCGTGAACTCGGTCCCATACACCGGCACGTTCAGCTCAGACAGGATCCAGGGCAACCCGCCGATGTGGTCTTCATGCCCATGGGTCAATATGATCGCGCGGACCTTCTCGCGGTTTTCAGTCAAATAGCTGATATCGGGAACAACAATGTCCACACCCAGCAACTCTTCTTCAGGAAACATCAGACCAGCATCGATAACAATAATGTCATCCTGCCAGCGGATCGCCATGCAGTTCATACCGAACTCGCCAAGGCCACCCAGCGGAATCAACTTCAATTTATCTTGTGCCATCAACCTTCAATCTTAGCATCGCAGCCTGAATCGCTTGTGAATAAGCACCTGCGACCCAGATCACACCGAAGACCGACTACCGTGCCGCCTCGAGGACCTCTATTCCCTCCGGACCGCCGATCACCACTCGATTTGCCATCCCCAGAAAGAGCCCATGCTCGACCACCCCGACCGTCGCCTTCAGTCGCTCGGCCGCCTGCTCCGGCGTTATCCCCGCCTGCGACAGTTCGCAATGCACAATGTAGTGCTGACCATCCGTGATGTAAGGCTGTCCATCGTCTTTCATTCGCCGCGCAGGCGCAAAGCCCAGGTCGCGTAGCCGGGTCACCGTCGTCTCCCAGCCGAAAGGCACAATCTCTACCGGCACTGCAAAGACCGAACCCAGCGTTGTCACCAGCTTTCTCGGGTCCACTGCAATCAGCAGCCGACTACTCGCCATCGCAACGATCTTCTCGCGTAGCAACGCTCCTCCGTGCCCTTTGATCAGGTCAAGCGTGCCCTGCTGCACCTCATCGGCTCCATCGATCGTCAGATCGAGCTTCGGCAGGTGCGCGAAGTCGCTCATCGGAATCCGCAGACCCAGCGCCTGTCGCTGCGACTGTTCGGACGTAGCAATCGCGGTGATGCGCAGACCGGCGGCCACCCTGCGTCCTACCTCTTCAATCACCAACGCTGAAGTAGAACCTGAACCAAGCCCTACCGCCATTCCATCTTCGATCTGCGACGCGGCCCATACTGCCGCCCTGCGCTTATCGGCCTCGGTCGAATTGGGTTGCTCTCGAGAAGTCATGCCATCCTTGATATCACGGCGAAGGGACAGATTCTGCACTAGCTCAGGAGCACGTTTACGGGTCAGTTTCGAGATCGCTGACATTAGGAAGGTTGCACCTGATTCGCTCAACACTGGGTCCTGGATGAGGCATGCCCTGATATCACCAATTGGCGAATGGACTTGCCGAAAACCCGACTTTCAGGGAACAGCGGCTGGGTATTCTTGAGGCGAGATGGATGAAGGTCTGCGACAAACGCTGATTCGGACAACAGAGCGGCGGCTTTTTCGAAAGTTAACTCCTGTCTGGTACGATGCCAACCATGAACAAACTTGCGCCATTCCTCTGGTTCAATGACAACGCTGAAGAAGCCGCCGAGTTTTACCTGAGCGTCTTCCCGCACGCGCGCAGGCTCGATGAGCTGCGATCCAAAGGCGTTGGTCCCTGGCCCGTGGGCAAGATTGCCACCATTACGATCGAGCTTGAAGGTCAGGAGATGGTCTTTCTCAACGGCGGCCCCGCACATCAGCTCAACCCCGCCTTCTCGTTCTTCGTCCGGTGCGACTCCCAGGAGGAGATCGACAGCTACTGGGGCAAGTTGATCGAAGGTGGCAAACCCATTGCCTGCGGCTGGCTCACAGACCGCTTCGGCTTGTGCTGGCAGATTGTGCCGCGCAATATCGGCGAGTTGATCAATCACCCCAAAGCCATGGAAGCCATGATGGGGATGATCAAGATGGACCTGGCCGGGTTGGAAGCCGCTGCCCGCGAGAACTGAGGGCCTTTTCCAGTCAGAACATTCGTATGCAGAAGTCGTCTTCTATTGACCAACCGAGTGGCTCCCAGAAAGCGCTGTATCGGTACTGACCCGTCGGCCCCATCTCTGCGAGGGAAACTTGAGTCAATGAGTGCCTTGGGCCTGTTCTCGCCAACTGAGAGCTCAACAAGATCTGTCAGTAAACAAAAGTCGACTTGTAATTACTTATTCGGGCTAAATCCTTAATTAGGATGTTTACGGGAGAACGCGCGCCGGAAGCGCATCACCGAGTTCTTGACCAAAGACCTCTCTAGCCAAGATTCGGTGCAGTGAAGGAAATCGCAAGCACGATGCCGGTTGGTGGGATTCTAATAGCGATCTATCGTGGGGGTTCACGAACGAGCAGACCTGCTTCCGCCGTTGACAGGTATTGATACTTGGCTCGGTTCGCATCAGGACCGGCCGTAATGTTTTTGTCCAGATGTAGGATAGCGTGCTCCGTGTCATAGCGTGGCCACACGGGCAGCCCCCCCCCGTTGGGGTCGCCGGTCTTTGCGAAGTTGGTCCAATAGCTAATCATCTGCTGGCTCAGCACGCGGTCTTCCGGTTTCCAAGTCGCTCCCTGTCGCACATCCAACGTTCCGAAGACATACTCCAACTCCGCTGAATGGAATGCTTTCGGGACGGGGTGTAGACGTTCCGACGGCGAGGGCTCGTCGAAGCTGTAGCGGTACACCGGCACCTTGCCAGTCGCAGCATCCGCTTCTGCCCATCGCCAGGTGGCTAATCCAATGAACTGCGCCGTTGTCAGGACGTCCGCAGAGCAGATCGCCTGCTCATCCGTGTCGCCCGGGAACGCTGATAAAAACTCGTTCGCATGAACACCGTAATGTTCCGTTGCGTAGGCTTTCCACTTCTCTTTGGTCATGCCCTTGCTCAGCGTTCCCGTCCGTTCTTCTCGATTCCAGCCAATGATGGCGGGCACGTGCGCCTGCTGACCGGCAGTGTACGCGTCTGGCGCAGACTGAGGAAGAAACTGGCCATCCATCACAGGGGAGAAGCCAACGCCCTTGCCGTTCTTCGCTGCGTCCAGAATCTTATCTGCCGGAAGCGCGCGCAACTCAGCCAGCGTCCTCGCTCCGGTACCGTCAGCCCAAGCCTGATCGCGCTTGCCCCGTTCTGCAAACCTCCCCATAGGAATGGCACCGTTGAACAAAGCGCCGCTTTCGCCGATGACCTTGTGGAACAGGCCACGAGCACTGGGCACGACCGTCAATGTGCTCACTGCGAACGAGCCCGCGCTTTCGCCGAAAATGGTGACGTTGTTCGCGTCTCCACCGAAGGCACCGATGTTTGCATGCACCCATTCGAGCGCGGCCACCATGTCCATCAGGCCATAGTTGCCGGCATGACCACCGTTCTCTGCGGCAAGGTCATCCGTAGCAAGAAAACCGAAGACGCCGAGCCGGTAGTTTAGGGTCACCAGCACTACGCCCTGGTTCACCAGCGTCGAGTTCGAGTAGCGCGGCTCGGAACCCGCGCCGGCGATAAAGCCACCGCCGTGAATCCAGACCATCACCGGTAGCTTGCTCCCGGGCTCGGCTTTGAAAGGAGTGTAGACATTCACGAACAAGCAATCTTCTGAAGGTCCGGAGTCCTGAAAGATGTAGTCGTCCCAGACGTGCCACTGTTCGCAGCGCGCGCCGAATGTCGCGGCATCGCGGACCCCCTTCCACGACAGCGCAGGCCGCGGGGCCTTCCAACGCAGGTCGCCGGTCGGCGGTGCCGCATACGGCAGACCGAGGAACGCCTTTTGTGATCCGTTGTGGATCACCTTGCCTGCGGCCTTGCCCTGCGCCGTGGTAGCGATGGGAGGTTGACCGAGGGCAGCGCTAACGAGCAACAATGCGACACCAACGGCCAGGGTAATGCGGCGAAGATTCGTATTCACTGGGAAGACCTCAGACGCCCCTACTATAGCCACGTCGATCTTAGTCTGACGAACAAAAACAATCCAAGGGATATGAGTCTGTTCTCTGGAGCAGACTTCCATGAGTCGGAGCGACGGAACTAATTGTCAGATGAGCTGGTGATGAATCTGGAAAGTAATGAGAAACGCGCTTCTCGTCATCTATCTTCAATTGGTGGCGATCGGTTCGTCAATGAGTGACAAATCGCCAATGCGCTCACCGAGGCTCGATTGGTAACGAGAAGTCGGCTAGTAGGAAGTTACAGTTACTCCTGAGTAACAGGAGATCCGGAAATTAACCCACTTACCGGAAAGGCTCACACGAAGCGTCGTGATGGGCCCGCAGTCGCTCTGGCGCTCAACGTCTGACGAGTTGTGCTCAGCCGCCAAAACTACTTGACTCGCATCTTTTATCCTCGCTGTGAGATTCTATTCGCCATCCGCGTCGATGCAGCCGGCCCATGAGCTCCCACATCGGATAGCAGAGGCGGCCAGTTTCAACTATCCAACCCACGGAGATCTCTTATGTCCACCCCAGAACAGTACGACGCAATCATCATCGGCAGCGGAGAAGCAGGCAAATATATGTCCTGGCACCTTGGCTCACTTGGGCAACACGTCATCAACATCGAAGACAAGCGCATCGGCGGGGCCTGCCCCAACGTCGCCTGCCTTCCCAGCAAGAACGTAATCCACAGCGCCAAAGTTGCTCAGTACTTCCGCCGTGGCGCGGAGTTCGGCATGGTCCACAGCGACTGGCACGTCGATATGGCCGGCGTCAACGCCCATCGCCAGCAGTTGGTCGATAGCAACCTGCAGGTTCATCTCGCCAACTACGCCAAAAGCCATGCTGAGATTGTGATGGGCTTCGGCCGCTTCATCGCGGAGAAGACCGTCGAAGTCGCCCTCAACGCCGGCGGTACCCGCACCCTCCGCTCCGACCACATCTTTATCGATACCGGCTCCCGCGCCACCATCGAACCTATTCCCGGCCTCGCCGAGGCTTCCCCCCTCACCCACATCGAAGCCCTTGAGCTCACCGTCCTTCCTCAACATCTGCTCGTCCTCGGCGGCGGCTTCATCGGTCTTGAACTCGCACAAGCCATGCGCCGCTTCGGTGCCCGCGTCACCATCGTCGAGCGCAACCCCAGCATCGCTCACCGCGAAGATCCCGACGTTATCGAGGGCCTTCAACAGCTCTTCCAGGACGAAGGTATCGAGGTCATCACCAGCGCCAGTCCCACCCAGGTCGAAGGCACCTCCGGCAAGGCCGTCACCCTGCACCTCACTCTGCCCAGCGGCGAAACCACCCTCCGGGGCTCCCATCTCCTGGTCGCCACCGGCCGAACACCCAACACAAACAGCATGGGCCTTGAAACAGTCGGAATCAAAACCACTCCAGCTGGCCACATCCAGGTCAACGATCGCCTCGAAACGACCCTACCCGGGGTCTGGGCCATGGGAGACTGCGCCGGCTCTCCGCTCTTCACCCACATCTCCTTCGACGACTTCCGCACCGTGCGCGACAACCTCGCCGGAGCTAACCGCACCACAGCAGGCCGCCAGGTCCCGTCCTGCACCTTCATCGACCCCGAGCTGGCCCACGTCGGCCTGACGGAGAACCACGCGAAGAAACAGGAGGTCCGCCTACCGCCTCGCCAAGGTCCCCATGCTCGCCAACCTTCGCGCACGCACCCTCTCCGAGACCCGAGGCTTCCTGAAGGCCCTCATCTCTGAAGACGATCGGGTCCTCGGCTTCACGGCCTTTGGTGTAGGCGTCGGCGACATTCTTCCGGTAGTCCAACTGGCGATGTCTGCCAACCTGCCCTACACGGCGATCCGATCTCTCATCATCACCCACCCGACCATCTCCGAAGGACTCGTCACTCTGTTGTCCGCCGTACCGCCCCTCACGCCAGGCGGGCCTGCGCCCACCGGCCATTGAGCGCGCCGGAAGATTTCCACAGAAATATTTCAAGAATGTGGCAGTTTTTTAGCGACGCAAAAAGTGGCGTTTAACTCACCACAATTACCACGCAATTCACCACAACTTCACCACAAAAAACCACCACGATTTAGCGCAAAATGTCCTCTAACACCAAGGAAAGCTCGGTTTTCTCGTCCCGATATTTAACTATCACCGGGGCCGCCAAACTCAACCCCCACTCCGCTCCTTTGCCCTTCGAAACCGCCCGCGAACCCGGAACAACCACCGCCCCCTCAGGAATAATCAGCGGCATGTCCGCAGTGGCCTTGTAGATCTCGCCTTTTACCAGGTCATACACCGGAGTTCCACGCGTCAAGACCGTTCCAGCCGCTAATACCGCGCGCTTCCGCACAACGGGCCCCTCATAGACCCCGGTATTTCCCCCCACCAACACATCGTCCTCAATAATGACGGGGCTAGCGTTGACCGGCTCCAGCACGCCGCCAATCTGCGCCGCCGCACTCAGATGCACCCGCTTGCCAATCTGCGCACAACTCCCCACCAGCGCATGCGAATCAACCATCGTCCCCTCATCGACATACGCCCCCACATTCACATACGCCGGCGGAATGACCGCAACTCCTTTGGCAACATAGGCTCCAGTCCGCACGCTGACGCCTCCCGGAACGACTCGTACCCCGTCGGCCACAACAAACCGCCGCACCGGATAGGTGTGTTTATCGATGAAACGAAGCGTGTCGCCTCCCATCTCCATCATCGTGCCGATGCGAAACCCGAGCAGAATTCCGCGCTTCACCCACGCATTCACCCGCCAGCCGAGCGTCAAAGAAGCATCCGGCTCCGCGGCCCGAAGCTGACCCGCCTCCAATGCCTGCCGCAACTCAAAGAAGGCCCTCTCCGCCTTAGCGTCTCCGATCGCTGCCGCACCTTGCGCAAACCAATATTCAATCTGCTCCTGCAATGTCCCGTTCAAATCCACTCCCCTTTTTTCGCTTCGATAGTGCCCACACCAATCCCGCTCAGAACATTCTCAGATCTTCGCCGGTAGCAGGGACTCCCACCAGCATTCCCAGCTCGCCTACCATGCGCTCGAGCTTGCGACGCGTTGCGTCCGACACAGGAACCATCGGCAGACGAAGCACGTCCTCGCCGCGACCCAGCATCTGCAGAACGGCCTTCACTGGAGCCGGGCTGGCCTCCCAGAAATGGGCCTGCATCAAACGGAAAAATTGCCGGTTGATGCGCCGCGCGTCGACCCAGTCGTTCTCCAATGCGGACCGAACCATTCGCGCCATCTGCCCCGGAATTACGTTCGACGCCACCGAAACCAACCCGGCACCGCCAAGAGCCAGTATCGGCAAAGCCAATCCGTCGTCGCCGGCAAAGACTTTGAAGCTCCGCGGCGCCGTCGTGAGCAACTCAGTGATCTGGGCCAGGTTCCCGCTGGACTCTTTGACTCCGATCACATTCCGTATTTCTGCCAAGCGTAATATCGTCGCTGGCTCCAGGTTTGCACCGGTCCGCGAAGGAATGTTGTACAGCAGTACCGGCAGCTCGGTCGCCTCAGCAATCGCGCGGAAGTGCTGATACTGGCCCTCCTGCCCGGGCCGGTTGTAATAAGGATTTGCGGTCAGCATTCCAGTCAGCCCATGCACTCTTGAAAGCTTGCGCACCCGCGCTACTGCCTCGTGTGTCGCATTATGGGTGCAGCCGGCGAAGACCGGAACGCGTCCGGACGCGGTCGCAACTACGGCCTCAATGACGCGCAGCCACTCAGTCTCGGTAAGCGTCGAGGCTTCGCCAGTCGTCCCGCACGGGACCAGGAAATCGATCCCACTCTCAATCTGCCAGTTGACCAGCGCGTGCAGCGCGGGTTCATCCACGCTGCCGTCCCGTCGAAAGGGAGTCACCAGCGCTGTTCCACAACCCATCAATTCCATAATGAATTTAAGTTTACCGCGTAAGGATCGCCGATTTCGCGGCAATTGGCCGGTGGAGGCAAAGAACCATGAAAAGGCCCCGGCAATCCCTTGCCGGGGCCTTTGGTCTTTCCAACGTCACTATCCTCGATACAGCTCAGACGGCACATGAAACTCTGGCATGTGCAGCGCAGCGGCACCGTTCACAGCTCCCGGCGGCATATCCATACACTTCACAAAAGCCGTCTGGAACTTCTCCATCTCAGACTTCGTTCCGACCGTCACGCGCACGTAGTTCGGCATTGCTGACCAGGTACGCCCGATGGCGACGTTCTCCTTCAGCATGGCCGCCTGAAACTCCCTGCCGGGGCGCCTCACGTCCACCATGAACATATTGCCCTGTGAACCCGGAACGATCTTATAGCCGTGCTTAGTGAGGAACTCCAGCGTCTCCGCACGGATATCTGAATTGATCTTCTTCCGCAACGGCACCAGGCCCTTGTCCTGCAGACTGGCGCGCGCTGCAGCAGCGCTTGTAATCGAGATGCTCGCCAGGCTTCGGCTTGGGCCCCCTACATTGTCGAATCGCTCGATTAGGTCTGGCCTCGCAATTGCAAAGCCCGCGCGTAGACCCGCCATTCCGTAAATCTTTGAGAACGTCCGCATCACGATTACGTCCCTGTCCTGAGCCACCAGATCGATGCAGGACTCGTCGTTGGAGAAGTGATGGTAGGCCTCATCAATAATCACGACCGAGCCCTTCGGCTTGTTGTTTACCAGCCACACGATATCTGCCTTCGGTGTCATCGTGCCGGTCGGATTATTCGGGTTCACGATGTAGTATGCACCCGGCGACGGATGCGCCTTCAGCATCGCTTTCACGTCATGTGCGTAGGTCGCTGTCAGCGGAACAGGATATTTCGCGGCCTTCATTGCTTCAGCGGCGCGCGGTCCCTGCTCATAGCTTGGGTCGCCGTAGACCAGCGGCTTATCGGGGCCAATATTCGACATCAATGCGAGATCCAGCGGGCCGCTCGAACCGGGGAACAAGGCAGAGTAATCCTTCTTCAGACCAAACTGCTCATTGAATACAGTGATGGTCTTCAGGTACTCGTCGAAGTGATAGCGGCCACCCTGTGTCGCTGTGTTGCCGATGGCTGTCAGTGCGGACTGCGCGGGCCCTAGCGGGTTCTCATTCGAGCTGATGATAACTGTGTCGGGCGAAAGCTGCATGCCCCGCATGCCGCCTTGTCGGGCGGGCTTGCCCGCTGCTTGCATCCCCGCCTGCTGCATCACAGCAAGGGCCGGAAGCGAAGTGGCGGCCGCTGATGCAGCACCAAGGATCCGCATAAACGATCTGCGCGAAACGCCTTGCGTATTCGAATTCATAAAAGTTCTCCCTCGAAAGTTCGGTTATAGAAATGCAGCGCCGCGACGACAGATGGAGATCGCCAACTGAGGACTAGAGCATCAGCTAAATATTTCCTGCAAAACCGCTCAGTTTTGCAGTCACTATTCTTTGGGAACTTGGAGTGAAAACGGGCCAGTGGCCCGATTGAGATTCAATTTACCGCGAATTTCCTGCAAATACTAGAGGAATTCTTCCTAAATAGACGAAAAGCCGCCAAAACGGCCTCCGGAAGACGCTTACGAGCGTGCAGCGACTCGTCTCCCAGCTCAGGCGGCGGCGTCCGCCGCTGTTAAACCCACTCGCCCTTGCGCATCAGCGGTTCGGCTGTACCATCCGCCGCCAGTCCATCTACGTCCATCTCGCCGGATCCGATCATCCAGTCCACGTGGATCAGACTCGCATTTGCACCCAGCGCGGCCAGTTGTTCCGCATCCATCTTCTCGCCGCCGATGATGCACGTTGAATAGGCCTGCCCCAGAGCAATATGGCTCGCAGCATTCTCATCGAACAATGTGTTCCAGAAGAGCACACCACTCTGCGCAATCGGTGAAGAATGCGGCACCAGCGCCACCTCACCTAGCCGCCGGGCGCCATCATCTGTGCTGATCAGACGGTTAAGCACGTCCTCACCAGCAGTAGCGGTCGCCTCGACAATCCTGCCTTCCTCGAAGCGTACCACTATGTTTTCGATCAGTGTGCCCTGGTGAGACAGTGGCTTCGAGGCACGCACTGTTCCGTTGACGCGGTCTTTGTGCGGAGTGGTGAAGCACTCTTCGGTGGGAATATTCGGCTGACAATAGATGCCGTTCCCAGCGGTTGTACCGCCCCCCGCCCACAGATGGTCGTCCGCCAATCCGACGGTCAGATCTGTACCGGATCCTCTGAAGCGCAGCGCGGAGAACCGCTTCGCATTCAACATATCCATGCGCTTCTTCAGTCTTGCCCCGTGTTCCCGCCACTCCAGCACCGGATCATCGACCGCGACGCGCGACGCGATAAATATCGCCTCCCACAGCTTCGCAACTGCGACATTTTCGGGTTCACCCGGAAACACCAACTTCGCCCACTCAGGCGTCGCACAGGCCACAATTGTCCAGTTGATCTCGTGGCGCGTAATCAACTCCATCGCCGGCTTGCCTGCCTTTGATGCAGCGACATTGGCCCGCGCCACCTTCGCCGGGTCCTGCTTGGCCAGCAGAGCGGGGTTTGCTCCTGCGATCGCAAGCCGGGCCGCTCCGCTTCGGAAACCCGCTGCAATCCCATCCTGCAGCCACGTCGGCGCATAGTCGAAGCTTGCGTCCTGCGCATACTGGAACCGCGCCAATACGCTTGGATCGTCGGAGTAAAACGTTGTGACCAACAGCGCGCCAGCTTTGTACGCATGCTCAGTAATTCGACGCACGAGCGGCAGAGCCTCCAATGGGGCCGACATGATCAGTTCCTGCCCCGCACGCAGCCCGAGTCCAATCTTCACGGCGACTTCAGCCAGGCGGTCTAATTTCTCATCAAACGTTAAGTCAGAAAATTTCGTCTTTACTGCAGCTTCCATAACGCTCATAAGAATCCTCTTCGTTCCAATTACATCTGTGTATAGACGTCCTGAAAGTCGTGGCATCCGGACCGCGACGACAACCACTCCGCCGCGCGCACTGCCCCTTCGGCAAATCCACGCCGAGAAAACGCCTCGTGCGTCAGTACCAGCCGATCCGACGCGCTGCGCACCTCTAAGGTGTGCATCCCCATTACGTCGCCCTGGCGTTTTGCCTCGATCGGCACGCTGGTAAGGCCAGAGGCCGCCTCGACGACTTTGGCGAGACTGATCGCGGTGCCTGAGGGAGAGTCCAGTTTGCTGACGTGGTGGGTCTCTACAATCGAAAATTCATAGCCGGCGTTCTTCAGCGCTTTGCCCACCGTTGCGGCGATCTGCAGCAATACTTGTACACTGACGGAAAAGTTCGTCCCGTACAGCAACCCGGCCTGCTTCCGCTCTGCAAGTCCGCGCATATCATGCAGCTTGTCGTACCAGCCGGTCGTTCCTATCACCATCTTTGCACCAGTGGCGAGACAGGCGCGCATATTCTGGATCGCGGCCTCGGGAGTCGTAAAATCGATCACCACGTCAAACCCCGCGACGAATGGCGGCGTCAACGCAGACGCGTCTGCATTCTCCTTAGCGTCCAGCACATTGACGCTATGTCCGCGTTCCGCAGCGACCTCCGCAACCAGCTTGCCCGTCTTACCCATTCCAAGGACCAATATCCGCATCGTCTGCCTTCCTAAGCCTGACTTTTGAACTGAACGCGGTTTACAACATCGAACACCGTCTCGTCGGGGTCCGCAAAGAAGTGCTCGTGCAGGCTCCGCACTGCCTCCTCCACATCCTCCTCGTCGATCATGAAGCTCATGTTGATCTCGCTCGCCCCCTGCGAAATCATCCTCACGTTTACGTGGCTGATGGCACTGAAGACCTGTCCGGCAATACCGTTGTGGCCGCGAATGTCTTCACCCACCAGGCAGACCAGGGCCTTATGGCCTTCCATCTTCACGTCCGCGATCTTTGCCAATTCAGCACATATCTCCGGCAACTGCTGGTTGCTGTCGACCGTCAACGAGATGCTCACCTCACTGGTCGACACCATATCGATCGCGCACTTGTACTTGTCAAATACGTCGAACACCGCCTTCAGGTACCCATGCGACATCAGCATCCGGCTTGCGACCACATCGATGATCGTCAGTTTTTTCTTTGCCGCGATACTCTTGAACGGGCTCGCGCACTTTGCCGCCATCGCAGTGATCTTTGTGCCTTCGTTCTCCGGACTGCGCGAGTTCAACACCCAGACGGGAATGCTTTTCTGCACGGCAGGCAATATCGTGGCTGGGTGTAACACCTTTGCTCCAAAGTATGCGAGTTCCGCCGCCTCCTCAAAGCTGATTGTCTTGACCCTGAGCGCATCGGGGCAGATTCGCGGGTCGGTTGTCATGATACCGTTCACGTCTGTCCAAATCTCGATTGCGCCAGCATGCATTCCACCGCCCACGAGAGCGGCGGTGTAGTCGCTGCCCCCGCGGCCAAGCGTCGTTGTAATGCCTTCGACGGTAGATCCAATAAAACCACCAATCACCGGGGTCTTTCCGGCTTCGATGAGCGGCAGGACGATCGCAGCAAGCTTTTCCTCAATCGCACGCTCCTGCGGTGCAGCCTTGCCGTAGCCTGCGTCCGTCACGATGCAGCTACGCCCGTCTACATGGGCCCCCTGCAACCCGTGTTGCTCAAACGCTTCGGCGATCATTTTGCTCGAAAGCCTCTCGCCAAAGCTCAAGACCAGATCATTGGTGCGTGGCGTTAGTTCACCAACTGCAGCGATGCCTCTCAGCAGATCATCCAGTGCATCGAACTCCTGGTGCAGCGTGGCCTGCAGGCGGCCAAAACGCTCCGCTTCCAGCAAAGCTGCCGCCGTGTCGACATGCCTGTGCCGGAGGCGTGCACCGATGGCCAGAGATCCCGCCTTGTCCCCGCGACCCGCAGCGCTCGCGGCTGACACCAACAAGTCCGTCACCTTCGCCATCGCCGATACAACAACGACAGCCTCCAGTCCGCGCTCGCGTCGTCCTCGAACAATGCCCGCCGTGCGCTTCATGGCCTGTGCGTCCTCAACCGAGGTGCCGCCAAATTTCATTACGACCAATTTCTCTCGCACGACGCTCAAGCCGTCACCGCCACGGCCTTCGCCCCAACCGCTTTCGCCGGCAAGCCAAGCTTGTCCAGCTTACCCAACAATGCCAGCACCTCGGCGTTCAATACCGCCGCGCCAGCTGCTCCGCGAATCGTATTGTGCGACAGGACGACAAACTTCCAGTCCAACAGATTGCACTCGCGCAGTCGGCCGACAGTAGCTGTCATCCCATTTCCGCGCATTCGATCCAGCCGTGGTTGCGGCCGATCGACGCTCGCGTCATACTCCACCGGTTGGTCCGGAGCCGTCGGAAGATGCAGGCCCTGCAGCGGCAAGAACTCACTCCATGCCGCGAGAACCTCCTGACGAGTGGCCTTCTTTTTGAATTTGATGCTCACGCACTCGGTGTGCCCATCCTCAACGGCCACGCGGTTGCAATGCGCGCTTAACTTAGCATCGAGCATCTCAATCCGTTTTGCATCCAGCCGACCAAGCAACTTGCCGACCTCTTCCTGCAGCTTCTCCTCTTCGTTCTTGATGAATGGCACTACGTTTCCCAGAATGTCCATCGAAGCCACACCGGGATATCCCGCGCCGCTCACCGCCTGCATGGTGCTCACGAAGAGACCCTCAATTCCGAACCGCTCCTCCAGGGGCTTCAGCGCCATCACCAGCCCAATCGCGCAGCAGTTAGGGTTGGTCACGATATAGCCACCGCTCTGCTTGCGCCAGATCTGCGTCTCGATCAGCGAAAGGTGGTCGGAGTTCACCTCGGGCACAATCAGGGGCACATCCGGTACCATGCGAAACGCGCTCGAGTTCGAGATCACGGCACACCCAGCCGCGGCAAACTTCGGCTCCAACTCCCGCGCAATGTCCGCATCCAGCGCAGCGAAGATAATCTTTGGCAACTCGACCGCGGACCCCTCGGGGACATTCGGCTGTAGCGTCATCGCGGCGATGCGCGCAGGCAGTGGAAAGTCCAGCTTCCAGCGACACGCTTCGGCGTACGTTTTGCCGGCGCTGCGATCGCTCGCCGCCAGCCACGCAATCTCAAACCACGGATGATTGCTCAATAACTGAATGAATCGCTGCCCGACCATTCCGGTCGCGCCAAGAATGCCTACCCTGCGTCGTTCCATCTTCTAAGGATAACGCGCCGTTACGGCAGCGTCATCCGCAGCGTATGCAAAGGCTAGTATTCGTGTCGGCCTCTCCGCCGTATCTGGTGACCCCCACCGCCCCATACGAGCAGCGCAACCACTAGATGAACCAAAAACCACAGGGTCAGCCCCTGGTCAACGTAGATCAGGTACAACACGAGGATCCTCGGCAGAAACAGCCAGAACAGCGGAGGAATGATCCCATTTAGATGGAATGGCACCAGGACGCCCTGCAGCCACGCCACCGCCATCGCGATTCGCGGCAAAAAAAGGGCAAATACCAGGAACCACAGTGGAAGCCGATTCACCACGAAGGCGAGGTTGAGACTAAATTGCGCCGTATGCTGTATTGCCTCCGCTAAAACCGCCAATTCTGCAATCATTGCACCTCCGCTTTCGTAGATATCACTTTACGCTGAAGCTGAAGTCTGCCTTGGCAGTTCCCTTTGGAGCGATGGTTACAGGCATGGTTTGCTCGCCCATCTTCTCATGCACCGCCGCCAGAGTATACGTTCCAGCCGGCAGTCCGCTGATGCTAAAGTGCCCGTTCGTATCGGTCACCGCAAAGAACGGAGTTGCAGACACATTGATAAACGCATTCATCCAGGGATGATTATTGCAGCGCACCGGAACCATTATCTCGGGCTGGTTGAACTGCTTCACCTGTGGCGCGCCTTTAGGTCCCTGCGATATATCGATCGGCGGATTACCACCTACCTCCGGCATTGTGTGAATGTTGTGCATCGTTCCGTCTGAGTTGCGAAACTCGACCGACCCACCACGCATCAACGCAATGACATGCGGCACATATTTGCAGCCTATCTGATCTAGCACCACCGGGGCCGGTATCGGTGCGGTTGCCGACATCGCAGCGGAGGGGCCACTCTTGATGTACACATACACATTCGCCAGCTTGCCGTCGTTCACCACATATTGCTCGGCAAAGTTGTCTCTGGCCGTGATCGAACACACAGGATCCATGCTCATGTCGATCTTCACGGGCGCTAGAGGCCTGCCGGAAAATCGAACGGTTCCGTTCACCATACCCAGAGTCGCCGCGTCTGGTGCACTCGGCCCGTGGTGCGGCGGATTCCGTCGCTGCGCCGCTATCGTTGCTATGCTTTACCGCATCACTCGACTTGCATCCTGCTAGCCCCGTTAGTAGACCCAGGACTCCGCCTGCAACTATCACTGTCATCAGCCAACCGCAAATCCGCCTCATGGAACCTCTTATTTTATTGAGCTAGTTTCTAGCATTGCGTCGCCGGTGTGTCCATAGCTTGCAGCACAGCGTCCGAAAACGCCTTCGTTCCGCAGGTACCGCCAACGTCCCTAGTCAGCGTCTTGCCATCGCGGAAGACCTCTTCCAGACCGGCCTGCACTCGTTCCGCAGTTGCGCCTTCATTGATGTGATGCAACATCAGCACTGCGCTTTGCAGCAACGCAGTCGGATTGGCCATATCTTTACCGGCGATATCCGGAGCCGATCCATGCACCGCCTCGAAGATTGCGCATTCGGTCCCCAAGTTCGCGCCGGGGACCAATCCAAGCCCACCCACAAATGCGCTGCAGAGATCGCTGAGGATGTCCCCATACAAATTTTCGGTTAGCAGAATATCGTACTGAAATGGATTCATCACAAGCTGCATGCAGGTGTTATCCACAATGTGTTCGCGGTACTCCACCTCCGGAAAGCTCTCCGCGACAGTCCGGCAGCAGCGCAGAAACAGGCCATCCGACAGCTTCATGATGTTCGCTTTGTGGATTGCGTGGACCTTCTTGCGCCGGTGCTTGCGTGCGTAGTCGAACGCAAACTTTGCAATGCGGGTCGAGCCCTTTTCCGTAATGATCTTCAAGGCCTGCACCACGCCGGGCACCACCACGTGCTCCAGCCCAGCGTACAGGTCTTCCATGTTCTCGCGCACGATGATCAGGTCGAGACCCGGATATCTGGTCTTCAATCCCGGGAGGTTCTTCACTGGCCTGAAGTTCGCGAACAACTCAAATTTTTTTCTCAGGGTGACGTTGATTGAAGCAAACCCTTCGCCAATCGGCGTCGTCACAGGCCCCTTCAGCGCGACCCGGTTCTCTTCGATCGAGTCGTACAGCGCCTTAGGGATATACTCTCCCGTCTTTTCAAATGCCTCGGCGCCAGCATCGTATCGGTGCCACTCGAAAGCGACCCCCGTTGCGGCGCCCGCCGCCTCAAGGACGCTCACCACGGCAGCGGAGACCTCCGGCCCGATCCCGTCTCCTGGAATCAAGGTGATACTATGCGTCTTCTTCGCCACCGCCATCCACTACCGCCTTTTTCTGTGATCTTTGCCGCTCAGTAACTCTTCCAACTCCGCTTTGAACTCGCGGACGTCCTTGAAATCGCGGTACACACTCGCAAATCGGATGTAGGCGACGGTATCGATGACCTTCAGTCTGCTCATGATCAACTCGCCAACTTCGCTCGTCGACCGTTCCCGCTCGGGCGAATCGACTACGTAGGCCTCGGTCTCGTCCACAATCTGCTCTAGCTTCGTCGCTGCGACCGGTCGTTTCTCGCAAGCGTGCAGCAATCCGCTCAGCACCTTCTGCCGATCGAACTTCTCCCTGCGCCCGTCCTTCTTGACCACCATGTAAGGAATTTCGTCGATACGTTCATACGTCGTAAACCGCTTGTTACAGCCTTCACACTCACGTCGCCGGCGAATCGAATCCGCATCTTTACTCTCGCGTGAATCAACGACTCGATCCTGGCTAAAACCACAATAGGGACACTTCATTGAGATATCACGATTCTAGCAGCGCTAGGCACGCGCCGTTTTTCCAACAAGCGACCGCGCGACATTCGCCGCAGGCCATCGCCGCAGAGCTAGCCGGCATCTGTTGCGCCAACCGACGCGCCCGCTGCTTCGCTTTCCTGCGCGACCCTCTTCAGGCTCACATGCTGCACCTGCGAGTAGATGAACCCGATCGGGATGATGCACAGAAAGGTCACAACCAATAGCACTGCACCACATGCCGTCGCTGCCTCAATCGGTGCTCCATAAAATGTATGCATCGCCGCCGCAGTCACGGCGATCTGGGTGAACCATCCGATGATCGGAAGTTGCAGTAACGACCCGCCCATGCTCGCTGCCATTAGAAGCATGGTTCGCGAAAATGTCAGACCACTTAACTCCGGGGTATTTACAAATGCCTGCGCCGTTTGAAGATAGGCAAACCCTATCATCCCCCACATTGCCAATGACAGTAGCACCACCGCGCCGAAGTCTCGGGCCGACGATAGCGCGTTCAGTCCATCGCGAAACCCGATGATCTTGGTCGCGATGCTTTCCCCTGCGGATTTCGAGAGCAGCCCAACCGTACTTCGCGCGAATCCTGCGACTGCTCCACCAGCCACACGTACTGCACCCGCGAAGACAGCAATCGCCAGAGTTGCCCCCATGCTCAGTACGCCAGCGCGAACGAAGACGTCATGGTGCGGAAGGGCCTTAGGCGTAAACGCCAGAGCAGACGAAAAGATGACCGCCGCTGCGCCGAGATCGAACATGC
The DNA here is from genome assembly GCA_963774835.1 of uncultured Acidobacteriaceae bacterium. Lineage (GTDB taxonomy): Bacteria > Acidobacteriota > Terriglobia > Terriglobales > Acidobacteriaceae > Edaphobacter. The sequence continues at coordinate 519,430 of CAVZGS010000003.1, read as the reverse complement.
GTTCGATCGTGTAGACGGCCACCTGCGAACTCAACGACAGTCCAACCCGCCGCGCCACCAGGTAGGGTCGGGTCAGGTCCGCCAACCGTCCGAACAACGCGACCGCTGTAAACCCGATAAACTGCGACCCCAGCAGGGAGGCAGCCGAAACCTTTTTCGTCGGCGACAAAAACACCGCCCAACGCACCGCTCGTAGCCAGTAAGTCGCATAAATCAGCGCAGTCCCGGCCACAATATGTCCGACGCTTACGTGCCGCAACTGTTGCCAGAACGTCGTCCAGTCGAAATGGATTTTGCTCCGAAACAAGAACACAAGCGCGGCCAGCCCGACCACGACTACCAGCCACAGGACCCCATTACGCTTCGTCATCGCTCTCTCTTCGTCTGCGCGTCAGGCGCGGGTCTTACCTTGTTTGGGCTATCAGGGCCATCTGTTTTCGCCGGTTGAACTCACGGATCACCCGCGTCACGTACTCCCGCGTCTCGCGATAGGGAGGCACGCCATGATACTTGTCGACTGCACCCGGCCCTGCGTTGTAAGCCGCCAACGCTAGCGCCAGGTTGTCGTGGTACCGAGTCAGGAGGGCGTCGAGATAGGCCGTTCCGCCCGCGATATTCTGCTCTGGTTTGAATGCGTCGTCGACCCCCATCGCACTTGCTGTCCCCGGCATCAATTGCATCAACCCCTTGGCCCCTGTTCGGGAAACCGCCCTCACCTGTCCGCCACTCTCCGCCCGTACGACGCTGGCCAGCAGGTCCTCATCGATGCGGTGGGCCGCACCGGCATGGGCGAGCATTTCGTGCATCTCTTCCTTCGTCGGGACCGTCAGCGCGCCGGGTATTTTCACCGCGGGTAGAGGCTGCGGGACATCTGCAACCGTCTCCACGCGAACGACCGAATCGGCCGCAACCTCAAGGTAGTTTAAATCTCCAGTAGAAAGCGCGCTGGAACCCGCGAGGTAAAGCCGAACTCTGTCGCCCACAGCCACGCGCCGTACACAATCCAGTTCGAACCCGTTTTTCAGGGTCACGCGCTCCATGGCGCGCGCGAAAGGACACACGCCCACCAGCACGACCAGCCCAAGTCTGATCAGGCCAGATCGAAAGAGGGCAAATTGATTCGCGCTAAGCCGCATTGACACTCTCAAAGCCTACCATTCCCGTCGCTTAGTACGACCCCAATAACACTGCTACTATTGCGCCATTCCTACCTGCGGCCACGCACAAAACCTCGATGTCCCATCCATTCCGGCTTTATCTTGATGTTGAACCGCTTCCAGAGCCTCCGAGCCCGCTGGAGTAGGCTTTGGCTTGCGCTTGGAGCGTGGATCTGAAGCAGCCACAGGCTTTATTGCGAGTCTTCCGGGCTGGAAATACCGATCAGACGCAACACCTTTCCAATGACACGAACAACGGGTCCCATATTTATCCTCGGCACCGTTAAAGCTACGCTATTTTTAATGAATGAACTCAAACCATAGATTGACCCCTGTCGGCGGCCTAGGTAAGTTCAACAACCTGCTTGTTTTGAGCGTAATCTCAGGTGCGCTATGTCAACTGACAGTCGCGGGGTGGGCCCAGACCGCTGCCGCCAAGTCCGCACCCGATGTGATCGTGTTTACCAATGGCGATCAGTTGACCGGGACGTTGGAGCGCGCTACCGGTGATTCGTTTGTCTTCAAGAGCGACGTCGTCGGCGAGGTCACCGTTTCGGCGGACAAGATCAAGGAACTCCATGCAAGCGGTAAATTCGTAGCGCTGAAGAAGGGCGAAAAGATCACGCGCACCTCGAAACAGCCAGGCACAGTCACTTATTCGGACAACACCATCACCACGGCGGCGACCTCGTCAAGCGCTGTTGAAGTCGTCCCGGTCAAGGATCTCGCTTACCTGATCGATAATGCGACTTATAACCAAGAAGTGACGAGTAATCCGGGCATCTGGTACGGCTGGCACGGATCGATTGCGGGCGGGATCACGTTGATTGAAGCCACTCAGACCGCTCAAAACTATACCGCTGCGGTCAACCTGGTTCGACTGGTTCCCACTGTTGACTTTCTTCCTCCGCGGACTCGATCCACAATCAATCTCCTGGAGACGTACGGAAAGATCGATCAGCCGTTTATTCCGACGACTCCACCCACGCTTGCTTCTGTGACGAAGACGAACATTTTTCATGCCGACGCTGAGCACGATAAGTACTTCACACCGAAGCTCTACGGATTGGTTGGCGCGTCGTTCGACCACAACTTCTCTCAAGGCCTAAACTTCCAGCAGATCTATGGGATCGGTCTCGGTTGGACGTTGGTCAAAACACCGGTGCAGGAGTTCGATGTTAAGGCCGACGTGCACTATGAACGTCAGGACTTTCAGTCGCCTACGCCGAGCACAGATCTTGTCGGTTCGAGCTTTACTGAGCTGTATCACCGCAATCTGCCGGCGAAGATCATCTTCACGGAGAGTGGAACGTTTATTCCAGCATGGAACGACTCCAGCGCTTATTCGGCGATCTTTGGAGCGGGGTTGCAACTGCCCACGTACAAGCGGTTCAGCCTGAACATCAATTTACTGGATAACTATCTCAATCAACCGGCAATTGGTTTCAAGAGCAACAGCCTCCAGTTCGTGACAGGCATTCTTTACACGCTGAAATAGACAGACCATAATAAGCAGCGGCCTCGATATCTGCATCGAGACCGCCGTCGCTTTTTGATTTTGACTACTTGATCTTGCCGAAGCGATACACAATGCCAGCGTTGAAGCCAAAGTTGTTCTGAATCGTGCCCGGCGGCCCGTGGGTCGTGTCCGTCGGGTCCCGCCGGAAGAAGGCCCCCAGATAGGTCGGCGACACCCGGAAGGCGAGGTTTGGGTAGAAGTTGTAGTCGAAGTTGGCGCCGAGGGCGAAGGCGGGCTTGGTGAGTGACTGCCAGACGCCAATCTCGGCCGAGGTAAGCCCTTTGGCGGCGCCGTCGAACTTGCCCAGCGTGACCCCGCCCTCACCTGTGGCGGTTACAGCAAACTTCTCCTTGGCAACGAGCCGATAAGCGATACCGCCAAGGAACGGATACTCCGAGATCGGCGGGTTGAACGACAGATAGGGGGGAGGAGTGGATGTGGGGCTGGTGTTATTCCCGATCTTGGCGTCCCCATACCCACCGCGAATGTCGCCTATGATGCCTACCTTCGGATTTAGGAAATAAGTTCCGGTCATGAAGAACGTTACCTCGTTGTTCCTCTGCGGCGCCCCGGAATTGAATCGCAGGTAGCCGCCACCTCCGGCTACTTCGTAGCGATGGCCATAGGTCTCTGCGATCGTCCTCGCAATACGGGCCTTACGGTTGGCGCTCGACTCGCGGCGGGTACGATGCGTTGTCTGCGCCTCTAAGGCAACTGCTCCGCTGGCCATCGACGCTGCCAGCAATACTCCTGCAACCTGCTTCACACTCAATCTGAAACCGAACATCAACGATTACTCCTGCACACGCTTCGCTTTGTTATGGTGGAACTCGAGGGCCACCGACGTGAAATCGGCTGGGCCATCCCTTATTAGAACATCCGCCGCCCTTTGCGGCGGCCAAACCACCTACGGAGTAGCTCTATATGGCAAAAAAAAGCAGCGGCGGCGGCTTTGGCAAGGTCCTCCTCGGCTTCCTCATCGGCATCGCCGCGGTCGCTATTGGACTTTTTGCGTACCTCAAATTTGGCCCGCTGCCGGTCGCTGTCTCTGACGCGGCCTTTCCCTTCGAGAAGGAGATCGTCTACCTTCCTCTGAATGCGCGCATCGAGCGCGAGATCAAAAACGCTCCCTTCGGCATCAGCGAAGATGTCTTCGAGTCGGGTGCGCATGTTTATCGCGCACAGTGCGCCAGTTGTCACGGCACCCCCGGCCACGACGTCGGGTTTGCGAAGCACATGTTCCCATCGGCCCCTCAGCTTTGGCAGGGCCACGGCAGTCACGGGGTGGTCGGGGTGAGCGACGATGAGCCCGGTGAGACCTATTGGAAGGTGGCGAACGGAATTCGACTCTCCGGCATGCCTGCGTACGCACATGTGCTTTCGGACGCCGAGATGTGGCAGGTCAGCCTGCTGTTGAAGAACGCCGATAAGGAACTGCCGCAGCCCGTGATGCAGATTCTTAGCTCGCCAACGCCTTAGCTGCTGTCCGAAGACAACAGCAGTCCCTTCGGGATGACAATAAAAAAGCAAGACGTTGGGCTTGCTTTGTCGGTCATTGCAGAATGGGTATGCCTGCGATGCGGCGTGACCACTCCTCGGGGCCTGTGGTGTGGACGCTGGTTCCCTTGCTGTCGACCGCTACGGTGACGGGCATGTCTTTCACGTCGAACTCGTAGATGGCTTCCATGCCGAGGTCGGCGAATGCGAGGACACGTGAGCTCTTGATGGCCTTCGAGACGAGGTAGGCGGCCCCGCCGATGGCGATCAGGTACACGGCCTCGAACTCGCGGATGGCGTCGATTCCAGCGGGGCCGCGCTCGGCTTTGCCGATCATGCCGATGAGACCGGTTTCGGCGAGCATCTGGCGGGTGAACTTGTCCATGCGCGTTGCGGTGGTGGGGCCGGCTGGGCCAACGGCTTCGTCGCGGACTGCTTCGACCGGGCCGACGTAGTAGATGAAGCGGCCCTTGAGATCCACGGGCAGCTTTTCACCGCGAGTGAGCATGTCGGTCATGCGTTTGTGTGCGGCGTCGCGACCGGTGATCAGCTTGCCGGAGAGGAGAAGAACCTCGCCGGGCTTCCAGGTCTTCGCTTCTTCATGGGTGACGGTGTTGAGGTCGACTTTCTTGGCGGTGTGTACGTCGTACTCGAGCTTCGGCCATGCATCGAGGGCGGGCGGATCGACCATTACGGAGCCGGAGCCGTCGAGATGAAAGTGCAGATGGCGAGTGGCCGCGCAGTTGGGGATCATCGCGACCGGCAAGTTCGCAGCGTGGGTGGGAAAGTCCATGATCTTTACGTCGAGGACGGTCGTGAGGCCGCCGAGGCCTTGCGCGCCGATGCCGAGGCGATTGATCTTGTCGTAGATTTCGATGCGCAGCTCTTCGATTTTGTTTTTCGGCCCGCCGGCGATTGAGCTCCTGCATGTCGATGGGATCCATGAGGGACTCCTTCGCCATGACCATTGCCTTTTCTGCGGTGCCTCCGATGCCGATTCCCAACATTCCGGGAGGGCACCAGCCTGCGCCCATGCCGGGCACGGTCTTCAAGACCCAGTCGACGACTGAGTCCGAGGGGTTGAGCATGGCGAAGCGGCTCTTGGCCTCGGATCCGCCGCCCTTGGAGGCCACGGTTACGTCGACTTCTCCGCCTTCGACGAGTTCAACGACCACCATTGCGGGGGTGTTGTCGCCGGTGTTGCGGCGCGTGAAGGCAGGGTCTTCGAGGATGCTGGGGCGGAGGACGTTGTCGGCGTTGCGCCAGGCCTCGCGGACGCCCTCGTCGACCATCTCCTGCATGGTCATCATGCCGGCGATGCCGGGCTGCCCATTTGACGTCCATGCCGACCTTGACGAAGGCGGTGACGATGCCGGTGTCCTGGCAGATGGGACGGTGGCCTTCGGCGCACATGCGGGAGTTGATGAGGATCTGCGCGATGGCGTCCTTGGCGGCGGGGCTCGCTCCATCTCGTAGGCACGGGCGAGATTGGTGATGTAGTCGACCGGGTGGTAGAAGCTGATGTATTGAAGCGCGTCCGCTACGCTGCGGATGAAGTCGTCCTGGTTGATCGTTGCCATGTGTCTCCACCTGAATTACCCTTTGATTTGAGGATGTCCTGGGACAATGTTGGCCGGTAGTTATGTTGAGCAAGACAAACCATAGGAGATATTGTGTGAATACCGACCGTATTTCAGTCGAAGCCACCCCACACGCTGCTTACCCGATTGCCCGCTGTAATGATTTCCGTGTCTTTCAAAGAGATACCGCAGCTTGCGACTTTAATGCTAGAATTTTGATTTTGGTCAGCAGGTTTATCGCCCTCATTATTGAGCAAATCTACTCTGTTTCATTGCTTTCACGTTCGCGCAGTGCGAAATCGATTCATAGCACAAAGGATGATTTGGAGGCTGGACCAGTCCACCCAAAATCGTCTATAAAAGTGCGACCGGTTACCCGTGTTCGGAGGCTCCCCATCAAGACTAAGTTAGAAGAAGAGGCGCTTCCACTTACAAGTTTTGATCGAGAATGGTATCGGGATGAGCTTGCTTGCTTAATCTCTCTTTCTAGCTTTGATGAAGAGACTAACATGCCTACCGCCGAGAATGTTCTTCGCTTGACTAGAAGAGTTAGCTGGTAACTTTGCCTGCCCGAGCGGCTTGACTACCCTATGGTCGTTTTGAGCTTGGCTGAGACAATGTCATCGAACAGTAGTAGTTGAAGACGATTGGGCTTTTTTCGCACATTTTCAGTACCCTCGCTTTTTGCATGAGCTACTTGCCAGCGATTTGTTTCGTTTTATGTGATTCAGGTGTAGTTTTGAGCGCGCTGATCACTGCCATTGGGGTTTTTTGATATCATTCGTTGAGGAAGCATTGGCCGTAGCCTCTCGGAGTGCTACGGCCGCATTCCCAGTGTTTGACTGCGTCGAAGCTGAATCCCAAGGCGACTGTAAAGCTGGCCTGCGTCGTGTTGATGCGCCTGCTGATGGTCTTTACGTCGGACTTGGTGGGGACTGCTCAGCTTGTAGCCGGAAGTCTGGCCGGCGAGGAAGGCTTCAACCTCGTCGAGTCCGTCATCAGGTCATTGAGGATTGGGCTGATTTTGTACCTCTAGACTGAACTTAAAGATTTCTTCTGCGTGTCTTTCGTGGGCGTTGCGATGCGCTTTGTCAGGTTGTCCTTCGCTTTCTATCGGGTGCGCTGCAATCAGAAAGATGGGGAAGCCCGCGTTTCGCAGGATGTAGATGACCCAGGCTCCGCGACTGTTTTCCGATGCCGTCCTACCGACGCGTATTTAGGAAGACGGCTGTTCCCGGCATCATTTCTCCTCATCCCGGATGGGCCGTCACCATCGCGTTAATATCGGCTCGTTCGGCTCACCGAAGATGCTGGCCGCGCGAAGGCAAAAAGGTGTTTCGACAGCCGTATTCATCTACAACACTTGTACTCCATTGGACATCTTCGGTCAAGCATTAGAATGGCGGTCTGGTGGTTGGGAGGAATGCGATGAGTTCACACCGCAAAGAGAAAGATTCGCTTGGAGTGGTTGATGTACCTGCGGATGCGCTCTATGGGGCGCAGACTTCGCGGGCTGTGGGAAATTTTCCGATCAGTGGGTTGAAGGCCAGTGCGTTTTTGATTCGGGCGCTGGCTATGGTGAAGCTGGCGGCGGCGGAGGCGAATCGGGAGCTGGGGCTGATCTCGAAGGAGCAGGGCGATGCGATTGTCTAGGCGGCTGAGGAGGTGCTCGGCGGGCAAACACCATGAGCACTTCGTGGTGGATGTGTTTCAGGCGGGCGCAGGGGTGAGCCTGCATATGAATACGAATGAGGTGCTGGCGAACCGGGCGAACCAGATCCTGGGGGAGGAGCTGGGGACGCTATAAGAAGGTGCATCCGAACGACCATGTGAACTATGGGCAGTCGACGAACGATGTGTTTCCGACCGCGATGCGGCTGGCGGCTCTGCTTGCCCTGAAAGAGCTATATCCGGTTCTGGATGCGCTGGCGGGGAGCTTTACGGCGAAGGCTGAGGAGTTCCGCGATGTGCTGAAGGCCGGGCGCACCCATATGCAGGATGCAGTGCCGATCACGCTGGGGCAGGAGTTTGCGGCATATGCGGTGGCGGTGCGGGAGTGTGAGGCGGCGATTCGACGCGGATCGGTGGGGCTGCGGGCGCTGGGGCTCGGTGGGTCGGCGGTAGGCACGGGGTTGAATACGCATCCGGCTCACCGGGAGAAGGCTGTGCTGCGGCTGGCGAAAATTGCCGGGGTGGAGGTGCATCCGGCGTATGACCTGCGGTGGGCGATGCAGTCGTGCGCGCCGATGGCGGAGGTCTCGGGCGCGCTGCGTGGGCTGGCGCTCGAGATGATACGGATCTCAAACGATTTACGCCTGCTGTCTTCGGGGCCGAATACGGGGTTCAACGAGATTCATCTGCCGAGCCTGCAGCCGGGGTCGACGCATTATGCCGGGGAAGGTGAATCCGGTGCTCGCGGAGCTGACGGCCATGGTGGGGTTTCAGATGGTCGGAACGATCGGCGGTAGCGATGGCGGTGCAGGCAGGGCAACTCGAGCTGAATGCGATGATGCCGGCGATGGCGCACAATGTACTGCAGTCGATCACGATTCTGACGAATACGCTGCGCGAACTGGGTGTGCACTGCGTTCAGGGAATCACGGTCAACCGTGGAGCGGACAGCCTACTATGCCGGAGCACAATCGCGCTGGCAACAGCGCTGAATCCCTATATCGGCTACCGAAAAGCGACGGAGTTGGTGAAGGAGTCGGTGGTGACCGGACGGTCGATTGTGGAGCTGGCGCGCGAGAAGAAGCTGCTGAGCGAGGAACAGATTGCGGAGATTCTCGATCCCAAGAAGATGACCGAACCACGCGAGAAGCTTTGACGAGTCAGACCTCCCCGGGTCCAGGTTTGCCTTTGTCGTTCGCCCAAAGATAAATCCCAAAACAGAGGAAAATCTTCAGCGCTCAAAAAAGTGCACTTAATGACCAGCGAAGGGCCACGAATTTGCACTTATTTACCAGCTAAAAACCACATTTTTACCCTGTGGAAAACGCAAAATCCCCTGAAACAACGCCACTCCCACCACGCCAAAAAAAATCAGGAAATGCGCGAGGGATGTTCGGCGGGAGGCGCGGGTTTGGGCTTGCGGCTTAGGACGAAGCTGCGGCGCTTGCGGCGCTTGTCGGAGGCGTGGTCGATCTTCTTCCAGAAGCCGATGAAGTAGTCGACGGCGGAGATGATGGAGACGATGGTCATCCAGTAGATGGCAGTGACGGCGATGAAGTGGACGCCGACGATGTAGCCGCCCCAGTTCCAGTAGTCCCAGCGGTGGGCGAGGATGGCGGCGACGACGGAGACGATCTGGATGACGGTCTTGAGCTTGCCGATCTCGCTGGCTTCGATGGTGAAGCCTTCGGTGGCGGCGATGCTGCGGAGTCCGGAGACGAGGAACTCGCGACCGATGACCAGGACGGCGATCCAGGGCTTGACGATGTTGGGGTTGTAGCCGACGAGGATGATGTAGGCGGCGGTGACCAGGAGCTTGTCGGCCAGTGGGTCGAGGAGCATGCCCATGGTGGTGATCTGGTGGCGGCGGCGGGCGAGGTAGCCGTCGAGGCCATCGGTGATGCTGGCGAGGATGAAGACGATGCTGGCGATGATCTCCTGCTCGCCGCCGCGGAGACCGGTGGCGCCGTGGCCGCCGGTAAAGGGGAATGCGGGCGAGAGTATCCAGATGAGCAGAGGAATGCAGGCAATGCGGCTCATCGTGATGGAGTTGGGCAGATTCATCGACGGTTTCTAGCTGGCAGCGACGTGGTTGGATGTGCGCGGTGCCGACACTAGCATTCTGCCATAGTGAGACGGGTCGAGATGTAAAAGAGAACTTAGGTGGATTTGCCGCGGTGCGGGGTTATCAGTTGTTGGAATGCAGTTGTCATGACGCGGTAGATGCAGTCGCGCATCGGTGGCTGTGGCTGTATCCGTTCAAAGCAATCGAATTATAAGGCAAGAGGCCGTGTCCCAAAACGGAACTTAGTGCGGTGTTTGTGGGCCTTTTGTCGGGCTCAATGACCCCTTCGTGGAATGCCGTTTTTCGCGGGTGGAAGTTAGTTTGGGGTACAACGTGCTTCCGGGCCTTGAACTACTCATAAACCCACTGTTTTCATTGCTTCTTCTCCCTTTTGCCAGGAACGCCGATAGAGGGAGGGACGGTTCTGCGTCGGACCCCTTCAGAGCGTTCGACATGCTGATTCGCAGATTCCTAAGACGGTCGCCTTTGCTCGCTGGGCCTGTTTGCTATGGTCGCGGCGGCGCAGCAGTTTAAGCAGCCCCTGGTGGTCCCTACGGGCAACTGGCCGGCGGGAATTGTTGCGGCAGACCTGAATGGGGATGGCAAGGCGGACCTGATTTATACGGACTATGGCGCTACGCCGACCGCTTCGACGACGCATGTTCTGCTGAACAACGGCGATGGGACCTTTACGCAGGACAGACGATTGCGACAGCGGGTTCGGCGATTGCGGCGGCGGACTTTGACCATGATGGGCATGTGGACCTGGCCTGGGTCTGGGGGGCGGTTGGGATGGGAAAGGTCTTTCTGGCGCGGGAAACGGCGATGGGACGTTTGCTGCGACGCAACAGTTGGGGACGTTTGCGATTGTGGGGACGAATGCGCCGGTGTTCAGTTATGTGATGGGCGCGCAACTGCACGATACAGGGTATCTGGATCTGCTGGTTGAGGACGTGGCGAACCCTTCGCTGATGACCCTGACGACCGATAGCAGCGGCACTTGGTGCGGATTGTCGGGACGAAGCTCGAGAGCGGAACCGGGCCGATGGTCGCGGCGGATCTGAATGGGGACGGGCATACGGACCTGGTGATTCAGTCGGTGCTGGGTGGGGCGGTGGATGTTTTTTTTGGCTCGGCGGATGGGTTGCTGACGGCGGCGGGATCGTATGCGGGTTCGAGCGCGGTGCAGAGCATGCTGCTGCATGATGTGGATGGTGATGGGCATCCGGACCTGGTGCTGGAAGGAGCGAATGGACAGATTGAGATTTTGCATGGGAATACGGATGGGAGCTTTGCGGCTACTTCTGAGGGCGGGAGTGGGAGTGCGGATGGGACGACGGGGATGGGTGGGCATCTGGTCGCGATAACCGACGCCGGGGGGGCGGCATAGTTTTTATACGACGACTCCGGCAGGTATGAGTGTGCTGCTGGAACAGAGCATCTGAGTTTGACGCTGCAGGGGATCTATAACGCTGGGCCCGGGCGGACGAGCTTTGCGGTGGCGGACTTCAATGGAGATGGAGTGCCGGATGTTGCGGTGGACTCGCCTGAGGGGATTGCGATTCTGCTTGGAGAGTGCGGAGGGGAGTCTTGGGAGCTCGCGGGCGTTTGCTGCGGGCAAGCCGGCGCTGAGTGGGACGCTGGGTATTTCAGCGGGTCGGGGAACCTTGATGAAGTGGTGAGTGTGGCGACCTCGCAGGCGTTGTTGCTGCATGGGAACGGAGATGGGACGTTTGCTGCTTTGGCCACGCCGACGACGGTAGCAGGTGAGTGTTTCGCCTGCGACGGTGCAGGTGGCGAGCTTGCCGGGAGTCGCCGCAGATTTCGGGGATGGTGCCAGGGACGGTGATGATGACGGACCTGGATGGCGATGGGAATGCCGACGTGATTTTGGCGTATGACAATGCGAGCGCGGATCATGCTCATCCGACGGCAGCGGCGGCGAACGCGATCTACATCTGGTATGGCAAGAGCGATGGGACGTTTGATCCGCCGGTGGTGATGACGCCTTCGCGAAACTTCTACCAGGTGGCGGCCGTGGATTTGAACGGCGACGGGCGGCCCGATCTGGTGATGAGCGATGGGTATGTGGTGAGTGTGCAGAGCAATCTGGGTGGGCGGGCGTTTGGGGCCGGAGGTGCACTTGCTGGCGGGGATGGGGATCAATTCGATCTCGGCCGGGGATGTGAACAAGGATGGATTTACGGACCTGGTGATTGCGAATGGCGGCGCGGTGCTTTCGAATCCGGCTTAGCCGGAAGACGACGTCGGTGGAACCTGATTTGAATACCGGCGGGATTACGGTGCTGTTGAGTACCACGACGACGAAGATGGTTCCTGACGACGACTGTGCTGACGATTACTTCGCCGTTGACGATTCACTTTGGGCAAGTGGTGAATGGCACGGCACAGGTGACCGCGAGCGATGGGAGCCGCGCGACGGGGACGATTATTTTTATGATGGGGCGACGAGGATTTGCACGATCGCGGTGGCCCCGTCCGCCAGCTGTCCGGCGAGTGCGGGGGCTGGTTTTGCTGTGGGGACGCATGTGCTGACAGCGGTTTATTCGGGGGATGCGACGCACTCTGGGTTCGACTTCGGCGCCCGTGACGGTGGTAGTGCTGCCGGTCGCGACGACGAAGGCGCAGACGGTGACGATGTTGACCTCGAGCGTGGATCCGGCGACGAGTAGGGCAGAGTGTGACCTTTACTGCCAACGTGGTGGCGAGTGGGGCTTCGATTGCGGCGCCGACGGGGGTAGTTACGTTTCTGGATGGAAGCACGGTGCTGGGGACTAAGACTTTGGTGGGCTCTGGTGTGGCGAGCTTTAGTACTTCGCGCTTAGGGTGGGGGTGCATGCGATTACTGCGAGCTATGCGGGAGACGCCAATTCGGCGGCGAGCGTTTCGACGGTGCTGACGGAGACGGTGAACGGGTCGGCGACGGCGGTGAATGGATTTAGTGTTTCGGTGACTGGTGCGGCGACGGTGGGGGTGGGTGGACTGGCGAGTTTGCAGGTGGCGGTGGCTCCGCAGACCGGATATATGCAGCCGGTGCAGTTGTCTTGTGCGCGATCTGCCGTCGGAGGCGGCTTGTACGTTTGCTGCGAAGACGATTCCGGCGGGCGGTGGGTCAACGATAATGCAGTTGAGTACTGCGGCGCCTCAGGCATGCCAGGTTGCTGGTTCAGAGTCGACGACGGCGGGTCTGCCATTTGCGGGGACGACTGTCGCGGCGTTGCTTGTGATGTTTATTCCGGGTAGACGGCGGCGGGCGATTAAGGGTTTGCTGGTGGCGTTGATCGCTCTGTGCGGGATGGCAACGTTGAGTGGGTGTGGCGGGCTTGCACGGATCTGGGGACTAAGCCGGGGAGTTATACGATTCGGGTGATTGGGACTTCGGGGTCTGGGGCGACGCCGAATGTGGTGAAGTCGACTAAGGCACAGGTGACTGTGACGGTGGAGTAGTGCCTGGCAGAATAGAGAAGCGGATTTCTCCTACTGCGCTGCTCACGATGAGTCTGGGAACAGCTTCAGTCGAAATGACGGGCCTCGCTGCGCTTTCTTAGAGGACATTCAGTGATGCGGGAACAGCGAGAACTGCAGCACAAAGCAAAGAGGCAGCCCTTAAGCTGCCTCTTTGCTTTGTGTGCGGTGGTTTTAGGCGTAGATGCCGCGCTGCTTGGTGGTGTAGGCGACGCGGTCGATGGCGAGCATGTAGGCGGCGATGCGGTTGTTGACGCTGTGGTTCTTGGCGTAGGTGATGACGTCGTTGAAGCTCTCGGTCATGATGTTGTCGAGGCGCTGGTTGACCTCGGCCTCGGTCCAGAAGTAGCCCATGCGGTCCTGCACCCACTCGAAGTAGCTGGTGGTGACGCCGCCGGCGTTGGCGAGGATGTCGGGGATGATGAAGACGCGTTTGTCGGCGAGGATCTCGTCGGCGACGGTGGTGGTGGGGCCGTTGGCGCCTTCGCAGAGGATCTTGCAGCGGATGCGGTCGGCGTTGCGGCTGGTGATGACGTTTTCGGTCGCGGCGGGGATGAGGATTTCGCAGTTGTAGGTGAGGAGTTCGTGCTTGTCGGCGGCCTCGGCCTCGGTGAAGCCGTTGATGGTGCCGGCGCGCTTGCGGTGCTCGATGAGCGCGGGGATGTCGATGCCGTTCGGGTTGTAGAGGCCGCCGTCGTACTCGGCGATGCCGATGATGGTGTAGCCCTTTTCGGGGAGGAGCTTGGCGGCGTTGGAGCCGACGTTGCCGAAGCCCTGGACGATGACGCGGCAGCCTTCGATGGACATGCCGAGGTGCTTCATGGCTTCGTCGCAGACGACGGAGACGCCGCGGCCGGTGGCCTCTTTGCGTCCGCGGGAGCCGCCGATATTGACGGGCTTGCCGGTGACGACGGCGGTGACGGTCTGGCGCATGTGCATGGAGTAGGTGTCCATGATCCAGGCCATGGTCTGCTCGTCGGTGCCCATGTCGGGCGCGGGAACGTCTTTTTCGGGGCCGATGAACTCGATGAGTTCGGCGGTGTAGCGGCGGGTCATGCGCTCGAGCTCGCCCTGGGACATTTTTTTGGGATCGCAGATGATGCCGCCCTTGGCTCCGCCGAAGGGGATGTTGACGACGGCGCACTTCCAGGTCATCCAGGAGGCGAGGGCGCGGACTTCGTCGAGGGAGACGTCGGGGGCGTAGCGGATGCCGCCTTTGGCGGGGCCGCGGGCGATGGAGTGCTGGACGCGATAGCCGGTGAAGACTTCGATGGAGCCGTCGTCCATGCCGACGGGGATGTGGACGATGAGTTCGCGGGTGGGGTAGCGGAGGACCTTCCAGATGCCTTGATCGAGATTGAGTTTTTTGGCGGCGAAGTCGAATCGAGCGGCCTGGGCTTCCCAGGGATTTGTCTCCTGCTCGAGGGTGAGAGTCTGCATTTTGTGTTCCTTTTTTTCTAGTGCTGGTATCAGCGATTCTCCGGCCATCGTTTGCCTCCACTGGAAGCAGGATACGCTTGGGCCAGACCGGTCTGTGGCCAAACTCCACGGAGTATAGGCTGGCGGAAGAGACGATGTGCAATCGAACGAATGGGGTAGGTTAACCCGTTTTCTGACCGGTCGGTGTCAAGGAGGGCAAAGCGTTCCTGACGATGGGAGTTATGATGGATAGAGCCATGCCTCCTTTGATTCCAATTCCCTGCCCTCGGCGCGTGAATTTTTGAAGTTAAGTCGGAAACATTCGCTGGTGCCCGTTTATCGGACAGTGACGGCGGATCTGGAGACTCCGGTGTCGGCGTTTCTGCGGATTGCGGCGGAGGAGCCGGAGGCTTTTCTGCTGGAGTCGGTGGAGGGTGGCGAGCATGTGGGGCGGTATACGTTTATCGGGGTGCAGCCGTACAAGAAGATGGTGGCGCGGGGGACGCGGATTACGGTTCGCGAGGGGCGGCGGGAGCGTGCGTTTGAAGGGGATATTTTTGAGGAGTTGAAGAAGGCGCTGAGTGGGCATACTCCGGCGCGGTTGCCGGGGCTGCCTCCGTTTACGGCGGGAGCAGTGGGATTTTTTGCCTATGACGTGGTGCGGCAGATCGAGCGGCTGCCTTCGCTGGCTAAGGATGAGCTGGGAGTGCCGGATGCTTGCCTGATGTTCTTCGATCAGGTGCTGGCGTTTGACCATGTGAAGAAGGAGATCCACCTGATTGTGACGGCGGACCTGACGCGGGAGGCGCGCGAGGGTGCGTATGAGCGGGCGGTGCGGCGGCTGAACAGGATGGAGAAGCGGCTGGCGAGTGCGCTGCCAGTGCGGCGGAAGAAGAAGGCCGAGGGCAAGCTGAAGGTTACGGCGCGGACTTCGAAGGCGGCGTTTCTGAAGGGCGTGGAGAAGACGAAGGAGTACATCGCTTCGGGGGATGTGTTTCAGTGTGTGTTTCGCAGCGGTTCGATTGTGTGCCGGGAGTGGATGCGTTTGAGGTCTATCGGGCGCTGCGGATTGTGAACCCTTCGCCGTATATGTATTTTTTGCGGTTTGGGCTGGAGGAGGAGCTGGGAAAAGCAGGAAGAAGGCGCACGGTCGGGCGCATATTGTGGGTTCTTCGCCGGAGTTGCTGGTGCGGGTGCATGGGCGGGCGGTGGAGTATCGGCCGATTGCGGGGACGCGGCCGCGGAGTGCGGACGAGGTGGAGGATCGCGCGATGGAGGCCGATCTTCGCGCGGATGAGAAGGAGGTCGCCGAGCACATTATGCTGGTGGACCTGGGGCGGAACGATGTGGGGCGGGTGAGTGAGTTTGGGTCGGTGAGGGTGAAGGACCTGATGTTCGTGGAGCGGTACAGCCATGTGATGCATCTGGTGAGTTCGCTGGAGGGCAAGCTGAAGGCCGGGCTGGAGCCGATCGATGCGTTTCGGGCGTGTTTCCCTGCCGGGACGCTGAGTGGTGCGCCGAAGATCCGGGCGATGGAGATTATTGAGGAGTTGGAGCCGGCTCGGCGAGGGGTTTATGGCGGCAGTGTGCTGTATGCGGACTTCAGCGGGAATCTTGACTCGTGTATTGCGATCCGGACGCTGTATATGAATGGAGAGCAGGGACACTTTCAGGCGGGGGCGGGGATTGTGGCGGACTCGGTGCCGGAGAAGGAGTTTGAGGAGTCGGTGAATAAGGCTAGAGCGGTGGTTACGGGCGATTGAGAGGGCGCGGGGTGTTTAGAGGCTATATATATTCTTGTCCCAGGCACAAAGTAGCCGCAAGGCAAAGGAATGTCATGCTACAGACTCGCTCAGTGGTCAGTCTCGCAGCACTCGGTGGATTTCCTTGGATCTTGATGCTAGCTCAGACAGGCGCAATTCCTCCTGGTATCCCGTCGGCCAACGCAGAGGAGAGACTGCAGAATGCGCCATACTCGGCTCGGCGACGGTTCATATCTGTTGACAAGTTGGTTGATGGCAAGACCAATCGGAGCGAATCGAGCGGGAGCGAGGCTCGCGATTCGCAAGGACGTACATACAGCGCCGGCGAGCGCCAATGGACTTATCAAGGCGTTCTCAAGAGTGAAATGTTATATCGAATCCACGATCCGGTTGCGAACACTGACACAAGATGGGATTCAGGTTCGAAGGAAGTAAAAGTTATTCACTGGCATCAAAAGGTGAGTAACCAGCCTTCCAGTGCGCAGTGCCAAGCGTGTCTTGAATCTATGACGAGCGATTCCGGCGCGTCCATTGAGAAACTCGGGACAAAAACCATCGAGGGAGTCGCGGCTGAAGGCACGCGTAGTAGCTACACAGTTCCGGCGGAACAAGGCTCCAATGCTTATTCGATAGTTGTTGTCCACGAGACTTGGTATTGCCCGCAACTCAAGATCGTGATCCTCGAAACTAACGATGATCCGCGCAGCGGAACGACTAGAAATGAATTGATTGGTATCGCTCGTGGCGAGCCGGACGTCAGAAAATACAATCCACCATCAGATTATGTTGTTCACGAGATACAGATGCCGTGATGTTGGCGAGGGTCTAAAATACTAGAACGATATGGTCTTTGTTCTCGACAACTACGATTCGTTTACTTACAACCTGGTGCAGTATATGGGTGAGCTGGGTGCGGAGATGGTGGTTCGGCGCAATGATGAGCTGACGCCGGCTGAGGTCGAGGCGTTGCGGCCAGAGCGAATTGTGATCTCGCCGGGGCCTTGTACGCCGCAGGACGCGGGGATCTCGATTGAGCTGATTAAGCATTTTGCGAAGGCGAAGCGGCGGGTGCCGATTCTTGGGGTTTGCCTAGGGCATCAGGCGATTGGGGCGGCGTTTGGCGGGAACGTGGTGCGCGCGAAGAAGCTGATGCACGGCAAGACGAGCGAGGTGGAGCATGATGGGAGAACTATCTTCAAGGACTTGCCGTCGGGAATGACTTGTACGCGGTACCACTCGCTGATTGTGTCGGAGGAGGGGTTGCCGGAGGAGCTGGAGGTTTCGGCGCGGACTGCTGATGGGGAGACGATTATGGCGCTGCGGCATCGCGAGCTGCCGATTGAAGGGGTGCAGTTTCATCCGGAGAGCGTGCTGACGACGAATGGGAAGAAGCTGATTGAGAATTTTCTGAAGATGTAGTGGCAAAGCTCGCTAACCGCAGATCCCTACGGGATGACAACAAAAAAGCAGCAGCAAGACGGAAGCTGCCAACACAAAAAGGCAGCAGCAAAGACGGAAGCTGCCTGCGTCTTCTCAGACCTGGGCGTTGGAAGGACTGGCTGCGTGCATTATGGATTGCATGCGCTCGATGATGAGTTCCACTTGCCGGTCGTTGTGGTAGCCGTCGCGGGCGGCGCGCAGGTTGCCGGCCTTGGCGATGCGGTTTCTGGCGGCGTCGTCGGGGAGGTAACGGCGAATCTTGGCGACTAGCTCGTCGAAGGTGGAGAAGAAGACGGCCTCTTCATCTTCTTTGAAGCGTTGGAGGTGGCCTTCTGATCGCTCTGCGAGCAGGAAGCCTCCGCAGCCAGCGATCTCGAAGCTTTTGTGGACGAACTCGTCCTGATTGGAGTGGGTGAGGAAGCTGAGATTGATGCGCGAGCGCCAGATGGCGTTGCGGTAGTCGTCGCGGAAGAGCTCGCCGTGGCGGAAGATGGCCTTGAAGGCTTCGGGGGCGAAGGCGCGGGTCCAGGAACGGGTGTTGCCGGAGACGGTGACGTTGAAGCCGCACTCGCGCCAGAGACGGGTGAGGGTCTGGGCGCGGTCGTCGTAAGGGGTGCCGATGAAGGAGACATCGCGGTCGCGGTCGGCGTCGGACCAGCCGTCAGGTGGGGCGTAGTGCAGGGTCGGCTCGTAGGCGGTCTGGATCTTGATGACGTCGCGTGCGCCGCGGGAGGTGTAGTCGAGAATGTTCTTGTCTCGCTGGACTACGTGGAGGTCGTAGTGGGGGATGGTCTTCATGTAGAGACGCCAGCCGGGGTCGCGGCGAGTGCCGAAAGGGTTGTCGATCATGTAGCTGACGGTGGCGATGCCCATCTCGCGCATGCGGTCGAGGGTGCTGGGACGCATGGAGAGGAGCTTGTCGGTCCAGAGCAGGTCGGGCTTTTCCGACTCTGCGATTTGAAGCAGGTCGCGGTTGAGCCGGGTGACGGACGGGCCGGCGGCGAGGCGGTAGGAGATTTTGTAGACGATGGGGTTCGCGGGGTCGTAGTCGAAGGCGTTCAGGGGAATGACCTGGTGGCCGAGACGCTCCAGGGCCCAGAGGCGATAGAGGGAAGAGTCGTTGAGCGAGAGGGCCGTGGCGTACAGGATCTTCATTTAAATAGATGTCTTCGGAGGTGTCTTCGGGAGGCGGAAGACAACCTCATTTCACCAAGGCCGGGGTGAGGAAAAGCCTGCATCGCAACTGGAAGCGCGCACAAACCAGTGGTCTCAAGGCCGTATTATACATAGCGTGGAGCATGGCTTTCCGGGTGCGACACGGGCCCGGCAGCGTGTGCCGAGCGAAGTGTGGTTGATGTTGGATTGAGGGCGAGGGCGAATGAAGTTTCGACGAACCAGGACCTGCCAGCTCTCGTTACTCTGCGTTGAGTCGCTTCTCTTTGCCGGGTCGTTGATGGCGCAGACGCAGCAGCCGATTGGGACGGTGGGGGTGCAGGACGCGACGGTTGCAGGTGCGCTGGAGGTGACTAACGGGCGCGCGATTCTGGTGGGAAATACTACGGTGACGGCGAGAGACAGGACGGCCGAGGTCGATTTGAGCCGGGGCGGTACGGTGCGTGTGTGCGCTACCAGTGGGCTGCATGTGACGGCGGGGAAGAGTGCGGACGGGACCGTTCCGCTGATGCTGGCGCTAGACCGCGGGGCGATTGAGGTGAAGATGGCGGCGACGACCCACGATGTGGTAACGACGCCGGACCTTCGGTTCACGATGCTCGGCGATGGACCGCTTGACTTGCAGCTTCGGGTGACGAGGAACGGTGACACGTGTGTGGAGAATCGCGGGGCGAAGGCGCCGGTGTTACACGTTGCGGACCAGTTTGGCGAGGGGACGTACGAGTTGAAGGCGGGGCAGCATGTGCTGTTTGAACATGGCAGCCTGAAGGAGGTCGTGAGCCATGAGAGCTCGGCGTGCGGGTGTCCGGCGGAGCAGACGATGTCTGTTGCGGACGCGCTGTTGAACTCTGGCGGGGCGGGCGGGAGCGCGAAAGAGAAGACCGCGGCGGAGGAGCATCCCTTCCCCGCTGCGGTGAGCGCGGGATTGGCACCGTCGGCGGCGGGTCCTCAGGCCCCTACGGGAGCTGTGCATACTCAGGTAGCGGCGGCCCTGAGTTCGGGCGAAGGCGGTGATAGTTCGGCTGAGCCGGGAGCGGCCAAGGACGGAGCTGCCGCAGATGCGAAGAGCGCAGCGGGGAGTTCAACTTCGGGGAACACAACGGCTGATTCTACGAAGGCCGCAACGCGCCCTGCGCAGCCGAAGCCTTCGAAGGACCTGGTGCATGTGGTTGGGCGGTTCTTTCGGCGTATTTTTGGCGGAGGGTGAGGCCGTTACGAGGCGTGTGAGGCAAGCAAAAGACCTCTTCGCTGCGATACAATTAAAGGGTTGTGGGCTGATTGGCCAGGACGCCGGTGCGCCCGCTGACACATTCTCAAACACAGCTGAATTCAGCACAGATTAGGGGTTTTTATGTCGATTCCCGCCACGCAGATGCGCCCGGGCATGATTATCAAGCACAACAATGACCTTCATACCGTCTTCTCGGTGGAACACCGGACGCCAGGCAACCTGCGCGCCTTTATCCAGGCCAAGCTGCGGAACGTTCGCACGGGCGCGATGTTCGTTGAGCGTTTCCGTTCGCCTGACCCGATCGACCGCGTCATCGTTGATGAGGTGAAGATGGAGTTTTTGTATAACGATGGTGACGATTACTACTTCATGGATGACGCCTTCGAACAGACGATGCTGAAGCGCGAGACGTTGGGCGACGCGGTCGAGTATCTGATTCCGAATTTGAGCATCAGCGTGAGCTACTACGACGGGAAGGCCGTCGGTATCGAGTTGCCAGGCGTGGTCGAGATGACCGTAATGGAGACTGAGCCTGGGATCAAGTCGGCGACAGCGTCGTCGGTGACCAAACCTGCGAAGATGGAGACGGGACTTGTGGTTGCGGTGCCACCGTTCATCAACGAGGGTGAGAAGATCCGCGTGGACACGGCCGAAGGCGCTTACATCAGCCGGGCATAGAACTGAATTAGACGTAGCAGCTCCGCGACAGTGGAGGTTCCATGGTGTGCCGTTACCTTGTAAAAGGCCGGGTGCAGGGCGTTGGTTTTCGCTGGTTTGTGCAGCGGGAGGCAGCGGAGATTGGTCTGCGGGGATGGGTGCGGAACACCGAGGACGGGCACGTCGAAGTAGTCGCGGCGGGTGCGCCTGAAGAGTTGGCGGAGTTGAAGGACGCGCTGCGGAGAGGTTCGCGCGGCAGCCGCGTCGATGTTGTGCTGGAAGATGAATTGGCCGAGAGCGAGGGCGCGAAGCTTGGGCCGTTTGAGATTGAAGGAGCCTGGTAAGGACTGATGACACTACCGATTAATTGCGAACCGTTGAAGACGCTGATCCGCACCGTGCCCGATTTTCCGAAGCCCGGGATTTTGTTTTACGACATTACGACGGTGCTGAAGGATAAGGCAGGATTTGCCACGCTGATCGACGCGTTTGCTCAGTACTACATTGGCAAAGAGGTGGACCTTGTGCTCGGGATCGAGGCGCGAGGGTTCATCTTCGGGCCGGCGCTTGCGTATCGATTGAACGCTGGGTTCGTGCCGGTGCGGAAGCCGAAGAAGCTGCCGGGGCCGGTTGCCCGTGTGAACTATGACCTGGAGTATGGGACGGATTCGCTGGAGATCCATCTGGATGCGATCCTGCCGGGGCAGCGGGTGATTATTGTCGACGATCTGCTGGCGACGGGCGGCACGATGCAGGCCACCGTGCAGCTTGTGCGGCAGATGGGCGGAGAGATCGCTGGGCTCGGTTTTGCGATCGAGCTTGATTTTCTGAAGGGGCGGGAGAAGTTTCAGGGATATGACGTGTTGAGCCTGCTGCACTATGACGAGTAAACGAAAGACATTCATGTAAATATTTGTCGTGGTCTGGCGTCTGTTTGTGTCGCTCATCATCAAATTGCGAAGGAGTTACGCATGAAGTCTCATGGATATGCTGCACACGATAAGAGGTCGGCGCTGGTGCCGTTTCGGTTTGACCGGAGAGATCCGGGGCCGAACGATGTGGTCGTCGAGATTGCTTATTGCGGGATCTGCCACTCGGACATTCATCAGGTACGGGACGAGTGGGGAAATGCGATCTATCCGATGGTGCCGGGGCATGAGATTGTCGGGCGTGTGGCGAAGGTGGGCCCGGCCGTGAAGAAATTCAGCGAAGGCGACCTGGCTGGGGTGGGTGTAATGGTCGACTCGTGCAGGGTCTGCGGGAACTGCAAGGCCTCGGAGGAGGCGTACTGCGTTAAAGGGATGGTGGGGACCTATAACGCGAGGGACTACAAAGGCGAGCTGACGTTTGGTGGTTATTCGAACAACATCGTGGTGGATGAGCGATACGTGTTTACGATTTCGCCGAAACTAGAGCTGGCGGCAGTGGCTCCGCTACTGTGTGCGGGGATTACAACATACTCTCCACTGCGGCACTGGAAGGTGGGCAAAGGCAGCAAGGTCGGCGTGGTCGGGCTTGGTGGGCTGGGGCATATGGGACTGAAGTTTGCCCACTCGTTCGGGGCGCATGTGGTGCAATTCACTACCTCGGAGAGCAAGATCGCTGACGCACAGAGGCTGGGAGCCGATGAGGTCGTCATTACCAAGGACGCCGATGAACTCGCGAAGCATATAGGTAGCTTTGACTTCATTCTGGATTGCGTTTCGGCGCCCCATGATGTGAACCAATTCCTGAATTTGTTGCGGCTGAGTGGGACGATGTGCCTCGTTGGGTTGCCGGAGACTCCAGTTGCAATATCGGCGTTCTCGATCATTACGAACCGGAGGTCATTTTCTGGATCGATGATTGGCGGGATGACGGAGACGCAGCAGATGCTGGATTACTGCGCTGACCATGGGATCGTATCCGACATTGAGCTGACATCGGTCGACAAGCTGGCGGAGGCTTACGATCGTGTGGTGAAGGGTGACGTGAAGTACCGTTTCGTGATCGACATGGCTACGTTGCCGAAGAGCTAGGCGAAGAGGGTGTAGAGGGGCGAGTCGAGCGCAACGGTCTGGGTCGGGCCGGTAAGTTTTCCGGTGGCGGGGTCGCGGCGGAAGACTGTGATCGTCGCCGAGTCCTGATTGCCGCAGAGGAGCCACTGGGCCGTGGGGTCGAGAGTGAAGTGGCGGGGGGTCTTGCCACCGCAGGAGATGCGCTGGAGGAAGACAGGCTGGCCCTTGGGACCGAACGAAAAGACAACCAATGAGTCTTCGCCGCGGTTGCTGGCGTAGAGGAAGTTGCCGTCTGGCGAGATGGCGAGTTCGGCGGCAGTGTTTTTGTCGGCGGGAAAGTCGGGCGCGATGGTTTTAACGGGGGTGCTGGTGTTGACTAGAAGCCCCTGAGGAACATCGGCGAAACGCGTGGCGGTCCAGAGATAGTGGTCGAGGGTGGAGTCGATCTCGTTGATGCTGTAGACCCAGCGACCATTGGGGTGAAAGGCGATGTGGCGCGGACCGGAGCCGGGGCGGTCATTGGTGAAGAGACGCTGGTCCGAGAGCTGGCCAGTTTCGGGGTTGATCGTAAAAACTGAAATGTGGTCGGTGCCGAGTTCGCAGACGAGGAGGAAGCGGTTGTCCGGCGACACAGTCGTACAGTGGGGGTGGGGGCTGTCCTGGCGAGCGGAGTTGGGGCCGAGCGAACCGAACTTCTGGTGGTCTTTGAAATCGATCCGGTCGACGGGCTGGCTGAGCGCCCCGCCGGGCTGGATTTTGTAGGACGTGACGGTGCCTCCGAAGTAGTTGGCAATAAAGGCGGAGTGCCCGGTGTCGTCGACAGAGATGTATGCAGGGCCGGCTCCTCCGGACACTACTTGGCCCGTCTGCTTGAGAGTGTTTGTCTTCGGGTCGATGGCGAAGGTGGTAACCGTGGCGGCAGGGTCGTTGATGGCGTTGACTGCGTAAAGAGAGCGCGGGCCCAGGCCCATCGGCGTGGTGGCGAAGAAAGAGGGTCGGGCGGTGGCGGCAGCCAGGGTAGGAGGAGTCAGCTGGCCGCGGGTCGTGTCAAAGCGCGATTGATAGATGCCTTTGCTGACGCCCTTGGCGGTATCTGTGCCGATATATACGGTAAGAGGGGCAGGCGGAGGAACGGGCTTCTTTTTGTGGAGAGGCCATGTGATTTCGGCGTGGACCGGCGCCGGCGTAGACAGGGAAGACGATAAGGAATCTACGGCGAGAGAACATGGCCAATCCCCTGAGAGACTATTTTGGTTCGCCTGGAAGGTGGATCCCCATCTCGTCCTCTGGCCGGATGTCGGCGTTGATGACAGGGAGGCTGGGAAGATTGTCGGTACGGCCAGCCTCTTTAACGACGGCGCTGGCGTGTTCGAGGACCTCGTCGACGGTCATGGTGTACATTTCACGACCGTTGTCGTAGCCGGACTGGATCGCATGCTGGAGGTAACGGCCGGCGGTCTGAGCGGCGAGGTAATCAGTGATGACGTAGCCAGTGCGGCGCTTCTGCTCGACCCAGGCGAGGTTTGGCATGGCGATCCAGACGGGGCGGCCGTTGACAGCGAAGCGGATAT
The DNA here is from genome assembly GCA_963774835.1 of uncultured Acidobacteriaceae bacterium. Taxonomy (GTDB): domain Bacteria; phylum Acidobacteriota; class Terriglobia; order Terriglobales; family Acidobacteriaceae; genus Edaphobacter. Next base: position 495,204 of record CAVZGS010000003.1, on the reverse strand, counting down.
CGGTGGCGTCGGCGTGACGGGTTGCTATGGCGACGACAGTCCCCTTCCATTCGCAGCGGAGATCTTCGCCGGTCCAACGATCGGTCACTTTGAAGTCTTCATACATGGTTGGTTCTAGCTTAGAGCAGGGCCGAGCGATGAGCAAGAGTGGGTTACCGCTTACTTCTGACGCATCCCCCAAAGATGCAGCTAGATAACAGGTTAGGGCCATATCCCCCGTCAGAGTCAGAGGTGTAGGTTACCTTCGTAAGCTATTGAAAATGCTTCTGGCATATGAAAGTTACCCCGGCTATTCTAGTTCCACATTACGGTGACAGATGAACGTGCGTCGAACAGAAGCAGAAGCCGCTAGTTTAAGGGCGATTTGGACACGTGATTTACTGGACTCCCAGCCAGAGCTTGAATGCGATGAACTGGTGCAGCTTGCAGCTGCTATTTGTGGAACTCCAATCGGCCTGGTGACGCTGCTGGATGAGCGACACCAATGGTACCGTGCGTCCGACCATTTGAAGATGGGGGACACGCCGCGCGAGGTGGCATTTTGTGCGCACGCGGTTCGGGAGAGTGGGCTGTTTATAGTTAAGGACGCGCTAATGGATGCGCGGTTTCTGAGCAATCCGCTGGTGACGAGTGATCCGGCGATTCGGTTCTTTGCCGGGGTTGGACTGTTTACATCGGACGGGGAGCCGATGGGCACCTTGTGCGTGGTGGATATGTCTCCACGGATACTGGGGACGGAGCAGGCCAACGCGCTTGAGGTGCTGGGACGGCAGGTGAGCGTCCGGCTGGAAGCGATGGTGCAGCGCAAGGCCCTGGCTGAGGTAATCGCAGAGAAAGAAAAGGCCAGCGCCAACCTGAGGGCGAGTGAAGAGCTGTTTCGCGCGTTTATGAATGCCAGCCCATTTTTGAGCTACATCAAGGACGCGGCGGGACGGTTGCTGTTTTATAACCGTAGCTTCGCCCAGCGGTTTGGGGTGAGCGAGTATGCTTGGCTGGGGCGAACGGACGAACAACTGTGGTCGCGGAAGCTGACCAAGTCAATGAGGACGCATGACCTGGAGGTGATGGCCGGCGGCCGGATGGTTGAGACCGAGGAGCATATCCGGAACTCGGATGGGACGGTCAGTTCGCTGCGGTCGTTCAAGTTTCCTTGCCATGACTCTGCCGGGAACGTTCTGCTGGCAGGGGTCGCGGTGGATGTGTCCGAAGAGGTGGCGCACCAGATTGAGTTGGAACGTTATCACCGGGAGCTCGAAGAGGCCAACGACCAGCTGCGGAAGCTGGCTGTGACGGATGAGTTGACAGGGCTGAGGAACCGCAGGTCATTTGAGGAGCGGCTGGTGATGGAGTTCTCGATGGCGCGGCGGAGAAAGCGGGAGCTTTCAGTGCTCCTGATCGATGTGGACAACTTCAAGACGATCAATGACCGATGGGGACATGCTGCGGGCGATGAGGTGCTGCGGCGGCTGGGGACGATTCTGCGGACGACAGTGCGGCTGCCGGACCTTCCGGCCAGATATGGGGGCGAGGAGTTTGTGGTGCTGCTACCGGAGAGCGGCGAAGAGAGCGCCATGGGGCTGGCTAGGCGCGTGATGCAGAGGGTGGCGGCTGAAGAATGGGAGAATGAACCGCTGACAATCAGCGTGGGAATGGCGGCGATGAATGAATCGCTGGAGAGTGGGTTTCAGCTGGTGGAGCTGGCCGATGAGGCCCTGTATGCGGCCAAACGCGCTGGAAAGAACCGCGTGATGGTGCATAGCGGGTAAGGTGTCCTGCCGGACGGGCCCACTGCGCGTGGAGCGGCCACTTCGTGGCGTGTATACCGGGTCTTGGGAGAGACGATCTTTGTGGCCCGACCGTTGGTCGGGAGTGTGCTGTTGTCTTAAATGAAGAGGCGCACCCGGTGTTGAGTGCGCCTCTTTTGTTTGTTGCTGAGGATTAGGCTTCGGCGTTGGGGTCGCCAGCTTCGCCGGCGCCGCGCTCTTCCATCTGCTTGGCGAGCTCTTCGCGCTTCTTGGTGCGGGCCTCGGCGCGCTTCTGGGCCTTCTCGTTGAGCTCGTGCTCGGCACCGAGGAGCTCGATGTAGGCCATCTCGGCCGCGTCACCCTTGCGGGCCCCGAGGCGCGTGATGCGGAGGTAGCCGCCATTGCGTGCACCGTAGCGGGGCGCCACGATGGCGAAGAGGCGGTCGACCGACTCAGGCGTCATGAGGTAGGCCGCGGCCTGACGGCGGGCGTGGACGGTGCCGCGCTTGCCGAGGGTGATCATCTTCTCGATGAGGGGGCGGGTGGCCTTGCACTTGGTGACGGTAGTCTCGACACGGTCCATCAGGATGACGGAGGTGACGAGGTTGCGCAGCATGGCGCGGCGATGGCTGGTATTGCGGCCTAGTTTGTATCCTGCATTGCGGTGACGCATGAGTGATCTCCTTCGACTCGGCTATTGCCGTGAGTCGGTACTACTTGGAATGTGCCCTTGGCCAGAGGCCTTGTGCGGGTGACGCTTGCCTCGAGTGCAGAGGCTGATTGCTACGCGGCTCTCGCCGTTCTTGCAAGCAAACCGGCGGCGGAGGTTACTCCGCCGCCCAGGTTTGGGTTAGAAGTTCTCGGGCTCGTTGGCGAGCTCGAGGTCTTCATCTTCGTCTTCTTCCTCATCGTCGTCGAAGTTGCCGAAGCTGGCGGCGAGGGTGGCTGCGGGCAGAACGGAGGTGGGTCCGGGCTGCGGGTTGCCGTTCTCGTCGATCTTCATGCCGAGGGAGAGGCCCATCTGCGCGAGGATCTCTTTGATCTCGTTCAGGGACTTGCGGCCGAAGTTCTTGGTCTTGAGCATTTCGGCTTCGGTCTTCTGGATGAGCTCGCCGATGGTGGCGATATTGGCGTTCTTGAGGCAGTTGTAGCTTCGGACGGAGAGCTCGAGCTCTTCAACCGAGCGGTTTAGGTTCTCGTTGCGCAAGGCCGGGCCGTCGTGTGCGCCGTCGTGACCGGCTTCCATCTCCTCTTCAAAGTTGATGAAGATGGTCATGTGGTCCTTGAGCAGCTTGGCGGAGAGACCGAGGGCGTCTGCCGGAAGCACAGTGCCGTTGGTCCAGATCTCGATGGTGAGCTTGTCGTAGTCGGTGATCTGACCGAGACGAGCTGCCTCGACGAGATAGTTGACCTTGCGGACGGGCGAGTGGACGGAGTCGACCGGGATGAAGCCGAGGCCGAGGTCGCCGTCGAAGTTTTTGTCGGCCGAGATGTAACCGCGGCCGCGCTTGAGGCGCATCTCCATGTCGATCTTGCCGCCTTCGCTGACGGTGCAGATGTAGACGTTCTTGTCGAGGATTTCGACGTCGCCGTCGGCTTCGATCATGCCGGAGGTGATGACGCCGGCCTGGTCGGCACGGAGGTAGAGGGCCTTGGGGCCTTCGCCAGCGAGCTTGAAGGGGATCTGCTTGAGGTTCAGGATGATGTCGGTCGCGTCTTCGACGATGCCGGTGATGGACTGGAACTCGTGCAGGACCCCTTCGATGCGAACGGCGGTGACGGCAGCTCCTTCGATGGACGAAAGAAGGGTGCGGCGAAGGGCGTTGCCGATGGTGGTACCGAAGCCGCGCTCAAAGGGCTGCGCGGAGAACTTGCCGTACTTGTCGGTGAGTGTTTCGGTGTCGACTGCGAGACGCTTGGGCTTTTGAAAACCTCTCCAAAGCATGTGTATTTCTCCTTGTCCGGCTCACTCGCGATGCATTCTGCGAGATGGCGGGGTGGTGCGGTTGCGGGTTAAGTTTTGGTTTACAACACCGGGGACGAGGGCATACCCCCTCCCCGGTAAAAACGTGTCAAAGTCTTCGAAAGAAGCCACTTAAGTCTGGACTTGCGTCCATGACCGAAGTTAAAGGTGACTTTTATTTCGAGTACAGTTCGACGATCAGCTGCTCATTGACGGGCAGGTTGACGTCCTCGCGCTTCGGCAGGGCGATGACTTTGCCGGAGAGAGCGTCGCGGTTGATGTCGAGCCACTGAACCTGGTTTTGACCGGCGGCGAAGTTCTTTGCCTCTTCGAGCATGACGAGGGCCTTCGAGCCTTCGCGGATCGCGATCTCGTCGCCGACCTTGACCTGGAAGGACGGGATGTTGACCTTGCGGCCGTTGACCTGGAGGTGACCGTGACGGACGACCTGACGGGCCTGGCGGCGGCTCATTGCGAAGCCGAGGCGGTAGGCGACGTTGTCGAGACGGGTCTCAAGCTGCTGGAGCAGGAGTTCGCCGGTGACGCCGGTCTTGTTGGAGGCCTTCTGGTAGTAGGCGCGGAACTGGGTCTCGAGGGTGAAGTAGATGCGCTTGGCCTTCTGCTTTTCGCGAAGCTGCAGACCGTAGCCGACGACCTTCTTGACCTTGCGGGACTGGCCGTGCTGTCCAGGGGGGAAGTTGCGCTTCTCGACGGGGCATTTCTCGGAGAAGCACTTGGTGCCCTTTAGGAAGAGTTTGGTTCCGTCGCGGCGGCAGAGGCGGCAGACGGGTCCTGTGTAACGTGCCATTTGTATGACTCCTGACTTCGGGTGACGATCGGTTTACGCGCCGGTGCGCTTCTGGTCCCGATCCGGTTACTTGTCTTGCCTTACCTGCGGCGGGGACGTGGAACAAGCTCCCCGCCACAGTTGGGACATGTGGAATGCATGGCTTCTGTGCACGGGGCGCAGAAGGTGCATTCGTAGGTGCAGATGAAGGCCTGTCCGTCTAGAGTGAGCGCTGTGTTGCACCGCTCGCAGGAGGACTTCATCAAAAGCGCCATGGATCAGACGCGGCGGCGCTTGGGCGGACGGCAGCCGTTGTGCGGCATCGGCGTAACGTCGCGGATGCTGCGCACCTCGATGCCGGTGGTGGCGAGGGCGCGGATCGCGGACTCACGGCCGGAGCCGGGACCGGAGACGCGCACATCGACCGAGCGAACACCGTGGTCGCGTGCCGCATTGGCTGCACCGACGGCGGCCTGCTGCGCGGCGAACGGGGTGCCCTTGCGGGAGCCGCGGAAGCCGAGCGAGCCGGACGATTTCCAGCTGAGCGTGTTGCCGATCTGGTCGGTGATGGTGACGATGGTGTTGTTGAACGACGCCTGAATGTAGACGAGGCCAAATGGAACGTTCTTGCGTTCGCGCTTTTTGAACTTCTTGTTCTTGCCGGGCTTTGCTGCTGCGCCCTTGGTGTTCTGTGTCTTCGCCATGTCTTATTTCGTCGCTTTCTTCTTACCGGCAACGGTTCCCTTGCGGGGGCCTTTGCGGGTGCGAGCGTTGGTGTGGGTGCGCTGTCCACGAACGGGGAGCGAGCGGCGGTGGCGGAGGCCGCGGTAGGACTGAATTTCGATGAGGCGCTTGATGTTGAGCGAGATGTCCTTGCGGAGATCGCCTTCGATCTGGCCCTCAGCTTCAATTACGTGACGGATGCGGTTCAGCGCGTCCTCGTCGAGCGAGCCGAGCTTCGCGTAGGGGTCGACATCGGCCTTCGCGAGGATCTTGGCGGCGCGAGAGTTGCCGATTCCGAAGATGTAGGTGAGACCGATGCGCGCCTGCTTGTTGCCCGGGACATCGACTCCAGCAATACGTGCCATGGGGTTCCTTTTCGGTTGGGCCCACGTAGCTTCGCCACGGAGCGGGTGATGGGTTGGCGGCAGATGTCCGACGGGTTCGACGCAAGCCTTGACTTCGGCTAACTAGCCCGGCGGGGCCGGTACTGCAGGGTGTAGGGAATAGGGTGTAGGGAATAGAAAACCTTCCTTGTTCCCGCCCCGTTTATCCTTGACGCTGTTTGTGTTTCGCGTTCTCGCAGATGACACGCACCACACCACGGCGGTGAATGACCTTGCACTTGTCACAGATCTTTTTTACTGAGGCGCGGACCTTCATTGTGATTCCCTTCTTTTCTTGCAACGTAGAGCCGATGAATCAGAGGGCATATCTCAAGGGCCAAAGCCCAAGTCGACATGCGCCTTGAACGTCAGGGGCGAACCCTGACCTATCTCAAATGCAAAGACATCTAACGCATTTGACCCCAAGCGCAAAGCGCTTGAGTAACCCATGATGGAGACGGGATGGGGCCCCGTACCGATGTCTACCTGTAGCGGTAGACTATGCGGCCGCGGTTGAGGTCGTACGGGCTGAGCTCAATCGCGACGCGATCGCCGGGGAGGATGCGGATGAAGTTTTTGCGCATACGTCCGGAGACGTGTGCAAGGGCCTGATGCTTGTTCTCAAGCTCGACCTTGAACATCGCATTTGGCAGGGTCTCGACGACAACCGCCATCACTTCAATTGCATCTTCCTTCGACAAACGATCTCCTTTGGAAAGGTAGGAGGCTAAGCCTCTTAGTTTCCATAACTTCTGTCTTGGCTGGAGCTTGCGGCTTCAAACCGATGTGCCGTGATGCGGACTGCACACACAGCAACCTCTATAATAACCCAAAATGGGTCTGTTTTCCTAGCGGGTCAACACCTGCGGGCCATCTTTTGTGATGGCTACCGTGTGCTCGAAGTGGGCGCTGTAGCTGCCGTCGATGGTGATGGCGGTCCGAACCGTCCTTGAGGACGCGGACTTCAGGGCCGCCGGCGTTGATCATGGGCTCGATGGCGAGGACAGCATACCGGGCTTGAGGCGGGGGCCTTTGCCGGCCGGGCCGAAGTTGGGGACCTGGGGCTCTCGTGCATGGAGCGGCCGATGCCGTGGCCGACGAACTCGCGGACGACGCCGAAGCCCTGGGCCTCGCAAAGTTCCTGGACCGCGGCGGAGATGTCGCCGAGGCGCCCGCCGGCCTGGCACTGCTGGATGGCTTTCTCGAGGGAGGCCTGGGTGACTTCGAGGAGTTTGCAAGTTTGTGGGCTGACCTTGCCGATGGGGTAGGTCACGGCGGCGTCGGAGTAATAGCCGTCGATGATGACGCCGCAGTCGATGGAGAGGATGTCCCCCTCTTTGAGGACGCGTTTGGCGTTGGGGATGCCATGGACGACCTCGTCGTTGACAGAGGTGCAGAGGGCGGCGGGGTAGCCGTGATAGCCCTTGAAGGCGGCGATGGCGCCCAGTTCGGCTATCTTTTTGACGGCGACCTCCTCGAGGTGCCATCGTGGACGCGCCGGGGACGACGTGGGGCGCGATGGCGTTGTGGACCTGGCGGAGGGCCTTGCCGGAGATCCGCATCTTTTCGATCTCCTGCGGCGTTTTGATCATGATGGCCATGCTATATCCCCGCCTGCGAGTTCCACGTCCCCGGAGGAAAGTCTTTGCGCAAATCTCTGAGAGCCGCAAGAATACGCGACTGTACCTCGCTTACCGAGGCCTGACCATCCACTTTGCGAAAACGTCTCTTGCCGTCATAGTGCCGAACTACCGGAGCGGTAAGTTCCTCGTATTCCTTCATCCGACGGGTAAAAGCCTCTTCGGTATCGTCCGGACGCTGCTCCAGCTTTGCGCCTTCCACATCACATTGTTCGTCGATCTTGGGTGGATTGGAAAACATGTTGTAGATCCGTTTGCACGTTGGACATATACGACGCCCCGTGATGCGGTGAAGGAGTTCTATCTGATCGACAACGATGCCAATCGCCACGGGAGGCGGCATATTACGGAAGCTTGGACCTTGCAAATCGAACCAATTGGCCTGCACGAGCGTGCGTGGAAAGCCGTCCAAAATGTACCCAGAATGAACATCGCTCTGAGCGAGCCGCGCGGCAACCATGTCATTTACAAGGTTGTCAGGGACGAGCTTACCTTGATCCATCAGGGTCTTTGCCGCTCTGCCCAGCTCGGTGCCATTGGCAATATTGGCGCGAAGAATGTCACCGGTAGATATTTGAGGAATACCGAACTCCGCCATGAGGAGCTGCGCTTGAGTGCCTTTTCCGACACCGGGAGGGCCTAGAAGAAGAACCGGCCCGGGCAGAAAGTCGGTGTCTGCCGGGGCCGGGGTAGGTGTAGTGACGGTGCTTGTGGTCAAGGGGTTGACTTCCCTACCAGCTCTTGCGGCCACGGATACGGCCACTCTTGGGAGTGAAGCCGTCGTAGTGGCGCATGATGAGCTGCGATTCGATCTGCTGGACGGTGTCCATGGCAACGCCGACGACAATGAGGAGCGAAGTGCCACCGAAGTAGAAGTTGACGCCTAGACCGTTGGTCACCCAGGTCGGCAGGTGGTCGAAGACCGGGCCGATGAGCCAGAGATGGTTGAAGTGGATTCCGCTGATGAGGAAGGTGGGGATGATGGTGATGATGACGAGATAGAGCGCGCCGACCAGCGTAATGCGGGTGAGCACGTCGTTGATGAAGTCGGCGGTGCGCTTGCCGGGACGGATGCCCGGGATGAAGCCACCGTACTTGCGCATGTTGTCGGCGATGTCGTCGGGGCGGAAGACGATAGATATATAGAAATATGCGAAGAAGATGATAGCAACGACCTGGAGGACTTCGTACCAAGGCTCGCCGGGGGCGATGGCGCGGAAGATTGGGCCGAAGAAAGCAGAATCCTGCAGGGAGTAACCGAAGATGTGGGCGCCGGAGAAGAGCAGAGGCGCCGACAGAATAGAGCTGGCAAAGATGACCGGCATGACGCCGCCGGAGTTGACCTTGAGGGGAAGGAAGGTGGATTGACCGCCCATCATCTTGCGGCCAACGATACGCTTGGCGTACTGGACGGGGATTCGGCGCTCTGAGCGCTCAACGAAGACGATAAAGGCCACTACGGCGATCATGCCGCCGACCAGCGCGATGATGGCGATGGGGGTCAGTGGTCCCCAGGCGGCGTCGCGGGCCTTCTCGTAGAGATTTTCGATGCCCTTGGGCAAGCCGACTACGATGCCGGCGAAGATGAGCAGGCTCATACCGTTGCCGATACCGCGCTCGGTGATCTGCTCACCGAGCCACATGATGAAGGCGGTGCCGGCGGTGAGGGTGATGACGCACAGAGGGATGAAGGCGCCGCGTCCAATGGTGACCATCGATTGGCCGGTGCTGGTGTTGGTCAGCGTGAGCGCGATGGCGAAGGACTGCACGACGCCGAGCAGGACGGTGACGTAACGGGTCCACTGGGTGATCTTGCGGCGGCCGAGTTCGCCTTCTTTCTGGAGCTTGGCGAGGGGCTCATAGATGACGGTGAGCAACTGGAAGATAATCGATGCCGTAATGTACGGCATGATGCCGAGGGCGAAGACGGTGAGCTTGCGGAGGTTTCCGCCGGAAAAGAGGTCGACCAGGCCCAGAGCCGAACCGGAGTTCTGATTGAAGAACTGCGCGAGCATGTCGGCGTTGATGCCAGGGGTGGGGATGTGCGAGCCAAGGCGATAGACCGCCAGCATGCCAAGCGTAAAGAGTACGCGCTTGCGGAGGTCGGGGATTTTGAAGATGTTTGCGATTTTCTCGAACATCGGGTGCTGGAACCTCGGGGTAAAACTGTACTTCGGGTAAAACGGCGATGCGAGGGCTTGTGCCCTCGCCTGCCAATCTATTCTAAACGCTGCCTAGCCAATAAGGACGGCCTTGCCGCCGGCCTTCTCGATCGCTTCCTGGGCGGTCTTGGAGAATTTGTGCGCGTGGACGGTGACCGCGGTCTTGATCTCTCCATTATTGATGAACCTTGATGAGGCCGTTCTTCTTGCGGAGGAGGCCGAGGGCGACGATCTTATCCAGGGTGAACTCGGAGATATTTTCGGCAGCGGCGATCTCGGCGACGCGGTCGAGTCCGAGGACCTGGTACTCGACGCGGAAGATGTTGGTGAAGCCGCGCTTGGGCAGACGGCGGTGAAGGGGCATCTGGCCGCCTTCGAAGCCGCGCATGAGAGAGGAGCCCGAACGGGAGCCCTGACCCTTGTGTCCACGGGTGGAGGTCTTACCCATGCCCGAACCCATACCGCGGCCGACACGCTTCTTGTTTTCGTTCGCCTTCTTGGGGGCGCGGAGATTGGAGAGATTACGGATTGCCATTGTTTCCTCGCTTAACGCCGATGAAGCAGCTTAGCTCTTCGCCGACTCGCATATGATTTGGCCCTGACGGGCGTCGTTCGGTTGTGCCGGGTCGCGACGAATTAGTCGACGACGCGGACGAGATGGGGGACCTTTGCGACCATGCCACGAATGGATGGGGTGTCTTCGCGCTCGACGATCTGGTTGAGACGGGTGAAGCCGAGGCCCTTGATAACGAGCTTGTGCTTGACCGGGGTACAGATCTTGGAACGGAAGTACTGCAGCTTGATTTTGGCGGTTGCGTTCTTGGTTGCCATTAGACTAGAGCTCCTCTGGATCTTTTGAGCGAAGAGCTAGAGCTCTTCGACTGCTTTGCCGCGCAGGGCGGCGACTTCGGCCTTGTTGCGAAGCTGGATGAGAGCGTCGAAGGTGGCCTTGATAACGTTGTGCGGGTTGGCCGAGCCGAGGCTCTTGGTCAAAACGTTCTGGACGCCGGCGGCGGTCATAACGGCGCGGACTGTCTTCCCGGCGATGACGCCGGTACCTTCAGCGGCGGGCTTGAGCATGACCTGGCCGGCGCCAAAGTGGCCGAGCACCTGGTGGGGAATGGTGGTCTGGGTCAGGTTGACCTTGTGCAGGTTCTTCTTGGCAGCTTCGATCCCCTTGCGGATGGCCTGGGGGACCTCTTTCGCCTTGCCGGAGCCATAGCCGACCACGCCTTCGCCGGGGTCACCGATGACGACGAGTGCGGCGAAGGACATGTTCTTGCCACCCTTGACGACCTTGGTGACGCGGTTGATGGAGACTACCTCGTCCTTGAGGTTGAGCCGGTTCGCGTCGATCTTTTTCTTCATTGCCATAATGTCTTATCCAGCTTTCTGGCGGCCAATGTGGGCGCGCCTTGGGAACCTTAGAAATCGAGTCCGGCTTCGCGAGCTGCGTCTGCGAGGGCCTTCACGCGGCCGTGGTAGAGGTAGCCGCCACGGTCGAAGACCACCTTCTTGATGCCCTTCTCTTTGGCGCGCTCGGCGATGAGTTTGCCGACCTCAGCTGCAGCGGCGACGTTGCCACCGTAGTTCTTGTCCTCGCCCTTCTTGCCCTTGGAGGAAGCAGAGGCGAGGGTAACTCCGTTGAGGTCGTCGATGAGCTGCGTGTAGATGTGGTTGAGCGAGCGGTAGACGTTGAGACGTGGGCGCTCGGCGGTGCCGGACATCTTCTCGCGAATGCGCGTGTGGACGCGCTGGCGGATGACGTTACGTTGACGGGGATTGATCATAGTAGCTTTCCTTCCTAGTGGCGTACCCAGAGTGCTGGGGACGTTCGGTTGTTAGAACTGTGTTGAATGCGGAGTGGTTATAGCTTGATGCTAACCACTCCGCACTAAATTACTTCGCTCCGGTCTTGCCGACCTTCTTCTTCAGCTTCTCGCCGGTGTAGCGTACGCCCTTGTTCTTGTAGGGGTCGGGCTTGCGGAGAGAACGCATGTCGGCGGCGATCTGGCCTACCTTCTGCCGGTCGATGCCGGAGATGGTGAGATGGGTCTGCTTGGGGTCGATCTCAACCGAGATGCCGGTGGGCAATGGAAACTCGATGGGGTGAGAGTAGCCAAGGGTAAAGACGACCATGTTCTTGCCCTTCATCTCAGCGCGGTATCCGATGCCGACGATGTCGATGTCCTTGGTCCAGCCGGTGGTGACGCCGGTGACGGCGTTGAAGACGAGAGCGCGAGCGAGACCATGGAAGGCGGCCTGCTTGTCGTTCTGGCGCTCGGCGACGAGGTGGCCGTCCTTCTGGACGAGGGTGATGCCGCCGGGAAGCAGGGCGCTGACCTTGCCCTTGGGGCCTTCGACCAGGACGGTGTTGCCGTTCTCGCTGACCGTGTACTTGACGCCGGTGGGTAGAGGAATCGGCTTCTTACCAATACGTGACATGATGAATCCTTTTATGGCTTGCGAGTCGCGAGATCAGATCTCTCATGATTCGTTCCACTGCAGCCGGAGATACGTTTTGAATCCTGTATTGATTGTTTTGCGGACTGCTTCCGCAAAAGAATCAAGGAAATTAAGAGCGACCGTTCAATGTCAAGGCTAAAGCCCTGACCTAGCAAAGAAACAGGAGCAACAGCGGAACAGCGCGAAAATTACCAGACTTCGCAGAGAATCTCGCCGCCGACACCTTCGCGGCGGGCCTGACGGCCAGTCATAACGCCCTTGGGGGTGGTCATGATCGAGATGCCCAATCCACCCTGGACGCGGCGGATCTCATCGCGGCCGAGGTAGACACGGCAACCGGGACGGGATACACGCTGGAGGTCGCGAATGACAGCTTCGTTGTTGGGGCCGTACTTGAGATAGACGCGAATGGCCTTTTGACCGTTCTCTTCGGTGGGCTTGTAGTTCGCGATGTAGCCCTCCTCCTTGAGGATGCGGGCGATCTCGGCCTTGAGCTTGGATGCGGGGACGTCGAGCTTCTGGTGACGGGCACGGATGGAGTTGCGGATGCGGGTCAGGAAGTCGGCTACTGGATCAGTGAGGTTCATTCATTCTCCTTCATCCCCCGTTCGCTCAGGAGTGTCTCTCACGAGAACCAGCGGGGATGTTTGTTTCGAGTGATACGTCCAGACTTCTGCACCATAAGCTGACGCCCTGATGAGGTCTCTGGAGCAAGTGCGCGGCGCAGGCCGCACACGGATCCTTTTATTCTACCAGCTCGACTTGACGACGCCCGGAATTTCTCCCTTGAGGGCGAGCGAACGGAAGCAGAGACGGCATACGCCGAACTTGCGAAGGAACGCGCGAGGACGACCGCAGAGCTGGCAGCGGTTGTGCTGGCGAGACTTGAACTTCGGTTTCCTTGCGTCTTTGACGCGTTTTGCGGTAGTTGCCATGTTTTTACTCTCTATCTTTACTCTTTACTGCATACCTGTTTGAGGCCCGATCGGCCTGGCTTCGTCGTTACGCTCCGACGCGGAAGGGCATTCCAAAACCCTTCAACAGAGCGCGGGCACCATTGTCGTCCTTCGCCGTCGTGACGATGGTGACGTTCATGCCCTTGAGCTTGTCGACCTTGGCGTAGTCGATTTCAGCGAAGATCAACTGATCGCGGAGGCCAAGGGTGTAGTTGCCGCGGCCATCAAAGCTCTTCGATGAGACGCCGCGGAAGTCTCGGACGCGGGGGAGAGCGATGGAGATGAGGCGGTCAAGAAACTCGTACATCGTGTCGCCGCGCAGGGTGACCATTGCACCGATAGGCATGCCTTCGCGCACCTTGAAGGCGGCGATGGATTTCTTGGCCTTGGTGGTGACAGGCTTCTGGCCGGCGATGGCGGCGAGATCGGCCACCAGAGGGTCCATGATCTTGACGTTCTGGGTGGCTTCGCCGAGGCCCATGTTGATGACGATCTTCTCGAGCTTGGGGATCGCCATGGCGTTGGTGATGTTGAGCTCTTTGCCCAGCGCCTGCTTGATCTCGGTCTCGTACTTCTGTTTGAGTCGTGCTGCCATGATTGTTCTTCGCTTTCTCCACGGTTGCCGGATTGGGTTTGGCCCGTTTACCGATGCGTGGGGTGAACCGTTGTTACAAGGATTGGACTGCTGTACCTAAGAAACTGATTTCGGCTAACTTTCTTTACTTCTTCTTCTCAGCGATCGTATTGCCGCTGGCCTTCGAGAAACGGACCTTGGTGTCGCCCTCAAAGCGCGAACCAACGCGGGTCTTGTTGCCCTCGGCGTCGATCAACATGACGTTCGAGACGTGAATGGTGGACTCCTGCTCGGCGATGCCGCCCTTAATGTTGCGCTGCGGGTTGGGCTTGACGTGCTTTTTGACCATCATGATGCCTTCGACCAGGACGCGGTCCTTTTCTGCGATGACGCGAAGGACACGGCCCTGTTTGCCCTTGTCCTTGCCGGCGATCACTTCGACTTTGTCATTGCGCTTGATCTTGATGCCTGCCATAACTCTCTCCATCCTCGACGATCGTGTTACCGCGGAGCCGGACTCCGGTTTATAACCTTGTGACACCACGCGTTAACGCGCGGCGTAAAACTAGATGACCTCGGGTGCGAGCGAGACGATCTTGAGGAACTTCTTCTCGCGAAGCTCGCGGGCCACGGGGCCGAAGACGCGGGTGCCGACCGGCTCGTTGACGTCGTTGATGACGACGGCGGCGTTCTGGTCAAAGCGGATATAGGTGCCGTCCTTGCGGCGATACTCCTTGCGGGTACGGACGATGACGGCCTTGACGACCTTACCCTTCTTGACGGTGCCATCGGGAGAGGCTTCTTTGACGGCTGCGGTCACGACGTCTCCGAGGCCGGCCTTCTTGCCAAGACCGCCGCCGAGGGGCAGGATCACCTGCAGCTTGCGCGCGCCGGAGTTATCGGCCACGTCAAGGATTGTTCTCATTTGTACTGACATCGTTCTTCTCCTGGCTATCTACGACGGTGATACGGCCGGGGCCTGCGCCCCGTGCTTGGAGTTATTTGGCTTCGACGGCCGCAGCGGCCTTCTTGTCGTCTGCGAGCGCGAGCGAGGAGCGGCGAACGATCTCCTCGAGCGACCAGCGCTTGAGCTTGGACAGGGGACGCGCCTCGCGGATGCGGACGACATCGCCGACGCGGGCAGAGTTCTGTTCGTCGTGCGCGTAAAACTTCTTGTTCGACTTCATGACGCGCTTGTACTTGGGATGGGCCTTGCGCATCTCGATCTCGACCACGATGGTCTTCTGCATCTTGGTCGAAACGACGAGGCCGACCTTCTCGTTGCGGCGCGAGGTCTGGGCTTCGGGAGTTGCGGCGGCGGTGGTGTTAGTTGTCTCTGCCATGATTAGTCCTTCTTCGCTTTCTTGCGGGCGGTGCGAGTGCTCTTGGCCGGCGCAACGTTGGCGACGACGGGGTTAGCGGCCTTCTCGGCCGCGATAGTACGCTGACGCTCGACGGTCTTGATGCGGGCGATGTCCAGCTTGAGTGTCCGCAGCTTCTTGATGCCGTCGTTGTTGCCGAGGCTCTTCTGGAAGCGGATGCGGAAGAGCTGCTCGCCGGCCTTGGCCTGCTCGCTCTTGAGCTCTTCGTCACTGAGGTTGCGAATCTTTTCGAATTCCATTGTCTTTTCCTTGAACTGCTAAAAGCTACTTGGCACGGTCTTATTTGGTAACGACCGTCGCCTTGACATCGTGGCGCTGGACGAAGCTGGTCTTGAGCGGAAGCTTGTGGGCCGCGAGACGCATGGCCTCTTTGGCGAGCTCCGGGCTGACGCCTTCCATCTCAAACAAGATACGTGCCGGGACGGACGACGCAGACCCAATGATCAGGAGCACCCTTACCTTTACCCATACGGGTTTCAGCGGGCTTCTTGGTGATCGGCTTGTCCGGAAACAAGCGGAGCCAGACCTTGCCGCCGCGCTTGATGAAACGCGTCATCGCGATACGGCTGGCTTCGATCTGGCGGTCGGTGATGTAGCCGCACTCCATGACCTTCAAGCCGTAGTCGCCGAACGAGAGATCGGAGCCACGCCACGCTTTGCCGCACATGCGACCGCGCTGCTGCTTGCGAAATTTGACCTTCTTTGGCATCAACATAACGAAACCCTCTTCACTCTTTCGGGGACATGCTCCCCTGAAACTCCGGCGTTGCCGGGAAAAACTTTAGGACGCGAACGCACCAGTCGTAAGGCCCTGGTCGCGGCGCTTCTTCTGCTCGTAGATGTCGCCACGGTAGACCCAGGTCTTGACGCCGATGATGCCGTAGGTGGTGTGCGCCTCGGCGAAACCGTAGTCGATGTCGGCGCGCAGCGTGTGCAGCGGCAGACGGCCCTGGAGATACCACTCGGAGCGGGCGATCTCGTTTCCGTTGAGACGGCCGGAGACGCGGACCTTGATGCCCTTGCAACCGAAGCGGAGAGCGGAATCGACCGACTTGCGCATGGCACGGCGGAAGCTGACGCGCTTCTCGAGCTGCAGCGCGATGTTCTCGGCGACCAGCTGAGCGTCGAGCTCGGGCTTGTTGACCTCGAGGATGTCGATGAAGACCTCGCGGCTGGTGCGCTTCTGAATGTCGGCCTTGAGCTTGTCGATCTCGGCGCCCTTGCGGCCGATGATGATGCCCGGACGCGCGGTGCGGATGATCAGGCGCAGCTTGTTGCCTGGACGCTCGACCTCGACCGAGCTGACGCCGGCGGCCTTCAGCTTCTCGCGCAGCTCAGCCTTGAGCTTGACGTCTTCGACCAGCAGTTTGTCATAGCCGCGCTCGACGAACCAGCGTGACTTCCACGGCTTGTTGATGCCGAGGCGCAACCCATACGGATGGACTTTCTGTCCCATAGCTTCCCTTTACTCTGTGCCCTCTCCGGTTGAGCCGGCGGGCGGTAGTGCAAAACCTTAAGTTTACAAGAAACTGCTTACTTCGCGGCCTTTTTGGCTGCAGTCTTCTTGACGGCTGTCTTCTTTGCGGCGGCCTTCTTGGCTGCGGGCTTTGCCGCGGTCTTGGTCGCCGTCTTCTTTGTGGTCTTCTTCGCGGCCGGGGCTGGAGTTGAATCGGCGGCTGCGCTGATGGTAGCGACCGGCTTCTTCTCAGCCACGGTGACGATGATGTGTGCGAGCCTGCGCTGGTAGCGGAAGGCGCGGCCCATTGGTGCAGGGCGGATGCGTTTCATGCGAGGGCCTTCGTTCGCGACAGCGGTGCGAACGTAGAGGTTGTCGACGTCGACATCGAGCCCTTGCTCCTGCGAGACGTAGGTCGCGTTCTGGATCGCCGAACGCAGAACCTTTTCAACGACCGGCGCCATGCGCTTGGTGCTGAAGTGAACGGTATTGAGCGCTTGTTCGACGCGGAGGCCCTTGATGAGTGTCCAGAACCAACTTCGCCTTCTGTGGGCTGGTGCGCTGGAACTTCGCCTCGGCGCGGAACTCTCTGATTTTTTCTACTGCGTTAGCCATAATCTTCGTCCTTCAAAACTTCTTCGAGAAGCGGTAATGCGTAACTGCAAGCGTTTCGCCCGATTTATTTGGGCTTCGCGGTAGTTTCAGCGGCGCGCGCGGAGTGGCCTTTGAAGGTGCGGGTCGCCGAGAATTCACCAAGCTTGTGACCTACCATGTTCTCGGTAACGTAGACCGGGATGAACTTGCGGCCGTTGTGCACGGCGATGGTGTGGCCGACGAAGTCCGGGTGAATGGTGGACCGGCGAGACCATGTGCGCACGACCTTCTTGTCGTTGACCTGGTTCATCGCGTCGATCTTTTTGGTGAGGTGATCGTCGATGAAAGGGACCTTTTTTCGCTGAACGTGACATTTTGCTGAGTCTCCGACTTTCTTTGTTGCGATGCTGGATACGACGAATCTCTTGCTTGCGAGACTTGGTGTTGCGCTTTGGTGCGGAACTAGAAACTAGAACCAATTGCGGAAGTGCATTTTTTTACTTGCTGCGACGCTTAACGATGAATACATCGGTCCGCTTGTTGTTGCGGGTCTTGTATCCGCGTGTCGGTTGACCCCACGGAGTGACCGGATGACGGCCGCCTGAGGTCTTACCTTCACCACCACCGTGCGGGTGGTCGACCGGGTTCATCGAGACACCGCGGTTGGAGGGGCGAATGCCCTTCCAGCGATTGCGGCCGGCCTTGCCAACGGTGACGTTCTCGTGGTCGGTGTTGCCGACCTGGCCGATGGTCGCCATGCACTCGATCGAGCACCTTGCGGGTCTCGCCGGAGGGCAGCTTTAGGAGAGCATAGTCGCCTTCCTTGGCGATCAGGTTGACCTGAGCACCAGCGGAACGCGCCATCTGCGCGCCCTTGCCGGGGCGAAGTTCGATGTTATGCACGATCGTACCGGTCGGGATATTCTTCAATGGAAGGGCGTTGCCGACGAGAATGTCGGCGTCCGGGCCGCTCATGATCGACTGACCGACGGTAAGGCCGATCGGCTGAATAATGTAGCGCTTCTCACCGTCCGCGTAGTGAATCAGCGCGATGCGAGAGCTGCGGTTCGGGTCGTATTCGACAGTGGCGACGGTGCCGGGGATGCCGTACTTGTCGCGCTTGAAGTCGATGATGCGCAGCTTCTGCTTGTGACCGCCACCATGATGGCGCATGCTGAGCGAGCCGGTATTGTTGCGGCCGCCGGTGCGCTGTTTGACGCCGAGCAACGGCTTGTGCGGCTTGTCCGTCGTGATGTCATCGTTGACGAGCTTCGTCGCGAAGCGGAGAGATGGAGTAATCGGTCGAAATGATTTGATCGGCATCGTCTTTATTCCCTTGCCTGCGCGGCTGATTGCTCAGCAGCGCTTCGGTTCCAGATTTCTGTTGCGGCGAAAAGATCTCGCTTAGAGGCTGTTGAGGTATTCCGGCATCTTCTCGCCATCTTTGAGGCGAACGTAAGCCTTCTTCCAATCGGGGCGGTAGCCGGCAAATTTGCCCCGGCGGCGCTCCTTGCCTTCGACGGTCGTGGTGCGAACACCAGTGACTTTGACCTTGAAGAGACTCTCAACAGCTTGTTTGACTTCGGTCTTGGTGGCCTTGAGGGCGACCTCGAACACCAGGGTGTTCTGCGTCTCCTTCACGGTCATGCCCTTCTCGGTGATGAGGGGGCGGCGAATGACGGTATAGAGGGTTGGCATTACGCAACCTCCTTCTGCGCAGCGGTCTTGCGCTTCGATACAAACTTCTTGAGGGTCTCCTGCAGGGCCTCGATGGCGTCCTTCGAGAAGACGGCATGCTCATAGCGGAGCAGATCGTAGGGGTGAACCTCGGAGCTAAGGACGAGTTCGACACCGGCTAGATTGCGCGAGCCGAGGTAGAGCTTCTCGTCCAGCTTGCGGCTGCTCTCGACCAGGAGGGTGGTCTTGCCGGCCTCGAGCTTGTTGAGCGCGGTGCGGAAAAGTTTGGTCTTGGCTTCGGCGACTTCAAACGAATCGACGATGGTGAACTTTCCGTCTGCAATCTTCGCGGCGATGGCCGAGCGGAGCGCGCCCATCAGCTTCTTCTGTGGGAAGGCGTACTCGTAGCTGCGCGGCTTCGGTCCGTCGACCGTACCGCCTCCACGCCAGAGCGGGGTGCGGATGGATCCGACGCGTGCGCGGCCGGTTCCCTTTTGCTTCCAGAGTTTCTTGCCGGCGCCTGCGACCTGATTGCGACTCTTGGTGGCGGCGGTTCCCTGACGAAGGGCAGCGCGGTAGTGCTTGACCGACTCCCAGAGCAGCCCGTCGTTGATCTCTCCAGCGAAGACCTCGTCGGCGAGTTCGAATTCGCCGACCTTCTTTCCGCCGAGATTGACTACATTGATGTTTGCCATCGTTCTTCTCTCTTTGCGCCCGCCATCGATGCGGCGGGCAAAAACTTTGTATAAGAAGCTTTTCAAACAAAAGCCTTCTTTTATTTTCTTTACTTCTTCTTCGAAGGTGCTGCCTTCTTCGAAGCCTTCAATGCGTCCTTCGTTGCGGCTCCGGCAAATCCACGACGCTCACGCGGTGGCGCCTTGGCCTTGGAGATGAGGACGAAGCCATCACGCGGTCCGGGAACTGCGCCTTCTACCATGATGAGGTTGTCGTCGAGATCGATGCCGCGGATGCGGAGGTTGCGGACCGTGATCTGTGCGTGTCCCATGTGGCCAGGCATGCGCTGGCCGGGGAATACGCGAGACGGAAAAGATGAGGCGCCGATTGAACCCTGCACCTGGAACATGTGACCGTGCGATTTGGGACCGCCGCCGAAGCCGTGGCGGCGAATTACGCCAGCGAAGCCGCGGCCTTTGGAGGTACCAATAACGTCGACGAACTTTTCGTCGTTGAAGATGTCGACCAGAATACGGTCGCCAGCCTTGACGGTCGCAGATTCTTCGCCGTCAACCGGCTTGACCGTCTCGAGGGCGACCTCTTTGATCATTTTGACCGGAGGAACGTTCGACTTGGCGAAATGGCCGGTCATGGCCTTGTTGACCTTGGAGGCTTTGACGAAGTCGACGTATCCGATCTGTGCGGCGTCATAGCCGTCCTTCGCGAGGGTCTTGAGCTGGGTGATAACGCAGGGGCCAGCCTTGAGCACGGTGACCGGGTGAATGTCGCCACGGTCGTCGAAGACCTGGGTCATGCCGATTTTTTTTCCGAGAATTCCGACTACTGACATTGGAGCTTCCTTTCCTCATCATGCTGGCTGGATTCGCTCAGCACTGCCGGGTTAATACTTCAAACTTCTTTACTTCTGTACGGTCTTGATCTCTACATCGACGCCGGCGGGGAGATCGAGCTTCATCAGCGCGTCTACCGTCTGCTGGGTCGGCTCGAGGATGTCGATGAGCCGCTTGTGGGTGCGAATCTCGAAGGCCTCGCGCGACTTCTTGTCGACGTGGGGCGAGCGAAGGACGCAATACTTGTTCTTCATGGTCGGCAGCGGAATGGGACCCGCGACCTGCGCGCCAGTGCGCTTGGCCGTTTCGACGATCTCTCCAGTGGAGGTATCGAGTACGCGGTAGTCATATGCCTTCAACCGAATTCTGATTCTCTGTCCAGCCATTGTTTTTCTCTTTCCTAAATCAAAGAACTGTTGGAGTAGCTGCCGGTCATTTCTTTCTCACTTCTCAATGGGCCGGCAGCCCTCGTGAATCTTGAACAGCAAAAAACAAAATTGCTTGTGAAGCTTTTCTTTACTTGATGATCTCGCTGATGGTGCCTGCGCCGACGGTGCGTCCACCTTCGCGGATGGCGAAGCGGAGCCCCTTCTCCATGGCAACTGGGGTGTGCAGCGTGATCTCCAGCTGGATGTTGTCGCCGGGCATGCACATCTCCGTGCCCGCAGGAAGCTTCGCCGAACCAGTCACGTCCGTCGTGCGGAAGTAGAACTGCGGACGGTAGCCGTTGAAGAACGGCGTGTGGCGGCCGCCCTCTTCCTTCGACAGCACGTAGACCTCGCCCTTGAAGTCGGTGTGCGGCTTGATCGATCCTGGCTTGGCCAGCACCATGCCGCGCTCGACATCTTCCTTAGCAATACCCCGGAGCAACAGCCCGGCGTTGTCGCCTGCCAGACCTTCGTCCAGCTGTTTCTTGAACATCTCGACGCCCGTGACCACCGTCTTGCGGGTCTCGCGGAAGCCGACGATCTCAGACTCTTCGCCCACCTTCACCTTGCCCCGCTCGATACGGCCCGTCACCACGGTGCCGCGGCCAGAGATCGAGAAGATGTCTTCGATCGGCATCAGGAACGGCTGGTCGACCGCGCGCTCAGGCTGCGGAATGTACTTGTCCACCGCCGCCATCAGCTCGTCGATCTTGGCCTCCCACTGGGCTTCGCCGTTGAGCGCGCCCAGCGCCGAGCCGCGGATGATCGGGGTGTCGTCGCCGGGGTAGTCGTACTTCGACAGCAGCTCGCGCACCTCCATCTCCACCAGCTCGATCAGCTCTTCGTCCTCGACCGCATCGCACTTGTTCAGAAACACCACGATGAACGGAACGCCAACCTGGCGCGCCAGCAGAACGTGCTCCTTGGTCTGGGGCATCGGGCCGTCGGTCGCAGCGACCACCAGGATCGCGCCGTCCATCTGCGCCGCGCCGGTGATCATGTTCTTGATGTAGTCGGCGTGGCCGGGGCAGTCGACGTGCGCGTAGTGCCGGTTCGGCGTCTCGTACTCCACGTGCGAGGTCGCAATCGTGATGCCGCGCTCACGCTCTTCCGGCGCGTTGTCGATCGTGTCGAACGAACGGAAGGTGTTCTTCGGGTTGTGCTTCGACAGCACCTTCGTGATCGCCGCCGTCAGCGTCGTCTTGCCGTGGTCAATGTGCCCAATCGTCCCTATGTTTACGTGCGGCTTTGACCGGTCAAACTTTTCCTTGCCCATGACTCTCTCCGTGTTTCAGTAACTGTAAGTTCCACTGCTAAATTCTGCTTCGCCTTGCGGCACCGGACTACTTCGCGTCTTTGCCCTGCACCTTGGCAATGATCTCTTCCGAGACCGACCGCGGCGCCTCTTCATACTGCTTGAACTGCATGGAATAGTTAGCGCGGCCCTGCGTGGACGACCGCATGTGAGTGGCGTAACCGAACATCGTGCTCAGCGGGACCGTGGCCCGGATGGCCTGCGTAGTGCCCACCATCTCCATCCCTTCGATACGGCCGCGGCGGCTGTTCAGGTCGCCGATGATCGTACCCATATATTCTTCAGGACCGGTAACTTCAACGGACATTACAGGCTCGAGGAGAACTGGCTTCGCCTTGCGTGCGGCCTCCTTGAAGGCCATCGAGCCGGCGATCTTGAAGGCCATTTCGTTCGAGTCGACGTCGTGGTAGCTGCCGTCGTAGAGCGAGACCTTGATGTCGACCATCTCGTACCCTGCCAGAATGCCGCGCTGCATAGCGTCCTGAATGCCCTGGTCGATCGGCTTGACATACTCCTTGGGAATCGCGCCGCCCTTGGTGTCGTTGGTGAACTCATAGCCCTTGCCAGGCTCGTTGGGGCTGATGCGAATTTTGGCATGGCCGTAGTTGCCGGAGCCGCCTGTCTGACGGATGTACTTGCCCTCGGCCTCGGCGTTGGAGCGAATGGTCTCGCGGTAAGCGACCTGCGGCTTACCAACATTGGCCTCGACCTTGTACTCGCGCATCATGCGGTCAACGATGATCTCGAGGTGTAGCTCTCCCATGCCGGAGATGATCGTCTGGCCTGAGTCGGGATCAGTGTGGACGCGGAACGTCGGGTCTTCCTGCGCAAGCTTGGCCAGCGCCATGCCCATCTTCTCCTGGTCGGCCTTAGTCTTCGGCTCGACTGCGACCGCGATAACCGGCTTGGGGAAGTCGATCGACTCGAGGACAACCGGGGCCTTGTCGGTGCAGATAGTGTCGCCCGTGACGAGGTTCTTGAGGCCGACGGCGGCACATATATCGCCAGCAAGGATCTCCGTGATCTCTTCGCGCTTGTTGGCGTGCATCTTCAAGAGACGGCCGATGCGTTCGGTTTTGCCCGTACGCGGATTCAGGACCGAGTCGCCGGTCTTGAGCTGACCTGAGTAGACACGGATGAAGATAAGCTGGCCGACAAAGGGGTCGGTCATGATCTTGAATCCAAGAGCAGAGAACGGCTCGTTGTCGTCTGCCTTACGGATAATCTTCTCTTCCATGTTCTCCGGATTGGAGCCGACCATAGGAGGAATGTCGAGCGGACTCGGCAGATAGTCGACCACGGCATCGAGCAGGGTCTGGACACCCTTGTTCTTGAAGGACGAACCGCAGAGCACCGGGAAGATGTTCATCGCGATGGTGGCTTTGCGGATGCCAGCCTTGAGCTGCGCTTCAGTAGGCTCCTGGCCCTCGAGGAACATGTGGAGAATCTCGTCGTCGGAGTCGGCGACAGCTTCGATCAGTGCGTGACGAGCCTCTTTGGCCTTGTCGAGCAGGTCGGCGGGAATCTCCTCCACCGAATACTCGGCACCCATCGTCTCATCATGCCAGTAGATCGCCTTCATTGTTACCAGGTCGACAACACCGAGAAATTTTGCTTCAGCACCAATCTGAATATTGATAGGGACCGCGCGCGCGCCGAGGCGATCGACGATGGTTGAGGTCGCGTAGACAGCGTCCGCGCCGGCCTTGTCCATCTTGTTGATGAAGCAGATACGGGGAACCTTGTACTTGTCGGCTTGGCGCCAGACGGTCTCAGACTGGGGCTGGACGCCAGCTACCGCGTCAAAGCAAGCGACCGCGCCATCGAGGACGCGGAGTGAACGCTCGACCTCAGCGGTGAAGTCGACGTGGCCGGGGGTGTCGATGATGTTGATGCGGATGTTCTTCCAGGTGCAGGTCGTTGCGGCGGAGGTAATCGTGATGCCGCGCTCCTGCTCCTGCTCCATCCAGTCCATGGTCGCAGTGCCCTCGTGCACCTCTCCGATACGGTGCGTAATGCCCGTATAGAAGAGGATGCGCTCGGTCGTCGTCGTCTTGCCGGCGTCAATGTGCGCCATGATTCCGATGTTCCGGCAACGATTCAGAGGTGTAGTGCGTGCCACGATCTATCTCTCATCTGCGAGCGTTCGCTCGCGGTAATAACTACGTTCGAACCTGAAATCTCAGGACGCCTGCTGAAAGCTTTCGCTTACCAGCGGTAGTGCGCGAAGGCCTTGTTGGCCTCGGCCATACGGTGAACGTCTTCCTTCTTCTTCATCGCAGCGCCACGGCCATTGGCCGCATCGAGGAGCTCTGCGGTTAACTTCTCGACCATGCCCTTCTCGCCACGGGCGCGGCCGTAGGTCACGAGCCAGCGGATGGCGAGCGAGGTGCGGCGCTCGGGCAGAACTTCAATGGGAACCTGGTAGTTCGCTCCGCCGACGCGGCGGCTTTTGACCTCAAGAAGCGGCTTGCAGTTCTCGATCGCTTTCTTGAAGAGCTTGAGGGCCTCGTCGCCGCCCTTCTGCTCGAGGTTGGTCATGGCGGTGTAGAAGATGCCCTGAGCGGTCGACTTCTTGCCGCCCCACATCATGGAGTTCACAAACTTGGTGACCAGGGTGGAGTTATAGACCGGGTCTGGAGCAACTTCACGCTTCGCGATGTAGCCTTTTCTTGGCATTGCTTTCTCTTCTCGTCTTCCTTCAGCGACCGTCGACTTCTCAAGGCCTGAACCTAAAATTTTGCGCGGCGAACCGCGGAGTTTACTTAGCAGCTGCCTTCGGACGCTTGGCGCCATACTTGGAGCGGCTCTGCTTACGGTTGGCGACGCCGACCGAGTCGAGCGTGCCACGAACGACGTGATAACGAACTCCCGGGAGGTCTTTCACACGGCCGCCGCGGATAAGCACAATCGAGTGCTCCTGCAAATTGTGGCCGATGCCCGGAATGTAGGTCGTAACCTCGATCCCATTCGTGAGGCGGACACGGGCGACCTTACGAAGGGCCGAGTTCGGCTTCTTGGGGGTCTGAGTGTAAACGCGGGTGCAGACGCCACGGCGCTGGGGCGAACCCTGGAGCGCGGGGCTGGCGGTCTTATAACGGGTGGGCGTGCGGCCCTGCTTGACGAGCTGATGGAACGTAGGCACTGGAACTCCTTAGTGAATGCGCGAAAAACTTTACAACCAAACCTGTGAGAGACGCGCAGGAGGGTGAGGGCTTCGCTCTTTGCCGTACACGCAAAAAATTGAGAACGCTGAAGCGTCTCTGGCGAAGATCTTCCCTGCTGTTGCGTCTGTGAAGCGGTACAACAAGCCAGACATAACAGTCGACGGTGGCCGAGCGTCTTTCCTTACTTCAAAGGATGAGCCGACTCCGTTTCGCTGTTCCGGCCCGCATAGCCCATCCAAGGTGGAGGGTGTCGCAGGCGCGATTGCGATGGGCCGCAGACTTGCAACATTCAGATCAAATAAATCATCGATCAGGAATGTCCTGCGGTGAATCTCTTGTATCCAGTGTAACGCAAACTGTCGTTTCCTGACTCGTGTCAGGCGAGGAGATCAGATTGCGTGGGTTTTCTCAACCCTTCCGTTTGTTGAATGTTCCCAACGGCACGATCCGGATACTCGCGGAACCTTCTAAAGATAACAATTTTCGCAGAAAGAGTCAATTTTTGGCTGGCAATCCGCAACTCCTCGTGATTTGACAATACATTCGAAATTCCGAGCGAACTTACTCGCCCGAGATGCAAGCGGTGACCTCGAAAGCAGCATGTGCCGCTCTTGCGCTTGTCCGAGAAGCGACCAAAACATTTTCTGTTGACTTTAAATCTCCCTATTCATATGCTTTGGGGCTCTCGTTTCTGCAACATACGTTCTCTCTTCTAGTCCTGCTGCGCACTAGATAGGAACTGTTGTGCGCCTTTTGGAAAGGACAACGATGCTTCGCATCATTGGAACCATGACCTTGGGCACCTTCGCCTTGATGTTCTCTGGATGTTGCGGCCCAAACGATCCCAACTGCCGTAACGTCGGCAGTATCGGCCCTAGCACCGGCGAAATCGTCGCTGCAGCCGTCGGAGTGGTTGCGGTTATCGGGGTTGGAACCGCTGTCATCATTGAAGTGGAGCACTCCCACCACAACATCAAAGGCTGCATCTTCAATAGCTCCGATGGGCTGGAGATTGAGGATGCCGGCACCCACAAGAGGTTCATGCTGGCTGGAACCACTTCCGACCTCAAGGAAGGCACCCTGGTGCGTATCCACGGTTCTCGCGCCAAGAAGCAGAAGGGCAGCACGACAATCCAGGCCTTCGTAGTCCAGGACCTGAAGAAGACCTACGGGCCTTGCACTGTCACGCCTCCTCCCGCGAAAGCAGTGTCCAAGCCCTGAGGCAGTTTCGGGTGCGTCGTTTTTCGTGTCAAGTAAAGTCGGCCCGAAGACGGCGGGGGTGACCGCAAACCGCGCCAGACGCATGCTACGCTTTCTGAATGACGTCAGCACGCCTCTCGATGCGCCCCTTCAACATCTTCTTCTCTGCCACAACCCTAATCATTACCCTCTACACCACCTCTCCGGCTGACGCTCAAGCCACCCCGGCAACGCCACAGGCGGCCCGGGTTGGTACGTTGATTGAGACACTTGGCAAGACCAAGACGCCAAGTTCAGCCGCAATTTCGCCGGATGGAACTACGGTGGCATGGGCGGTTCGGACGCGAGAAGGATCGCAGATCCATCTGACGGACGTTTTAAATCCGGATCCCGCCAAAGAGATTATCGTTGGGGCTGGGTCAGGGGCGACCAGTTGTGGGAGTTCGGAGCCGAAGTGGTCGCCTGATGGATCCTGGCTGGCGTTTGTGTCCAACTGCACGGCGAATGCGGACAAACCAGGGCAGGATCAGGTATTTCTGTGGTCGAAACAGACCGGCGAGTCGAAACAGTTGACGCGCCTTGTGGGGGGTATCGATTCGCTGGCCTGGTCACCGGATGGGAAGGCGATTGCGTTCCTGTTTGTCGAAAATGCTACGCGCAGTGCTGGAGCCCTGGCGGCGATGAAACCGTGGTCGGGCGTGATTGGAGAGGACGGAGTTGAGATTCAGCGCGTCTATGGCATCGATCTGGAACACAACACCGGCAGTTGGCTCACGCCTTCGAATCTCCACGTCTATGAGTTTGCCTGGTCACCAACCTCGCATGAAATCACTTTTGTCGGCGCGCCGCCTCCGGGAGAGAACAATTGGTGGGTCGCCCAGCTGTACATCCAGCCTTTTGGCGGTCATGCGAAGTCGATACTGAACCCCGTGACGGTCTCCGGACCGCTGCATGGATTGCAGATTGCAGTGCCGCGCTGGTCGCCCGACGGGAGCCAGATCGCCTTTATCGGCGGGTTGATGAGCGACCAAGGATCGACAGGCGGAGATATTTATCTGATTCCGTCGACCGGAGGTGAGCCAAGGAACGTGACGCCAGGTCGAGCCGCATCGGTCGCGTTCATCGGATGGATCGGGCCGCAGGTGATCGGTATCGCAGAACATGTGGGTGGAAGCAGCCACTTGACCGCCCTCGATCTGAGTACGGGCAAAGACCTGCCTCAGGTCGATACCACGTTCCCGGAGACGGTTGGTGCAGGTGGACTGGCGATGAGTGTTTCTGTCTCGAACGAGCGTGCAATTACGCTGATTCGGAGTTCGTTCGAGAAGGCGCCCGAGGTTTGGGCAGGTCCGTTGGACGCGATGAAACAGATCACGCATCTGAACGATGGGTTGAAGCCGGCGTGGGGGAAGACAGAGAACATTGAATGGACCAGCGACGGATCCAGGGTGCAGGGATGGCTGTTGTATCCGGCAAACTATGACCCGGCGAAGAAGTATCCGCTGCTGGTGAGTGTGCATGGCGGCCCTTCGAGCGCAGTGACTCCCCGCTGGCCTGGCGTGGGTTACAGCGGAGTGCCGTTTTCCGCGCTGGGATACTTTGTGTTTATGCCGAATCCGCGAGGCAGCTATGGACAGGGTGAGAGATTTACTCAGGCCAATATCAAGGACTTTGGTTACGGCGATCTGCGGGACATTCTGGCGGGGATGGACGTGCTGGAGAAGCGCTTCCCGATAGATAAGGACCGAGAAGGGTTGACGGGCTGGAGCTATGGCGGATTCATGACGATGTTCGGTGTGACGCAGACGACGCGGTTCAAGGCAGCGGTAGCGGGAGCGGGCATCAGTGACTGGAAGAGCTACTACGGGGAGAATTCGATCGACCAGTGGATGGTGCCGTTCTTCGGTAAGACGGTGTACGACGATCCAGAGGTGTACGCGAAGAGTTCGGCGATCGAGTACATCAAGAAGGTGAAGACGCCTACGCTGGTGGTCGTGGGAGATCGCGATGGCGAGTGCCCTGCTCCGCAGAGCTTCGAGTTCTGGCATGCACTGCGGGCCGAGGGCGTGAAGACTCAACTGGTGGTCTATCCGAACGAAGGACATGCGTTCCGTGCTCCGGAACATCGAAGAGATGTTCTGGAGCGTGCGCTGAACTGGTTCGAGACGGAGATGCCCGCGAGGTAGAGACGGCTCGCACTCTCTCGGCGGGGGCGTGCTTCCGCGGAGAGTGGTCCTGACAGGATGCGAAACCGCTGGTTGAATCGTCCAATAAACTGTCCGGACGATTTGCTTCCGGTGTGCGCAGCTTTTACACTAGTGTTTCGGCTATTCAGCAGTTGCGGGTGACCGTTCAGCTTGAGTTCCGGTTGGACGGGGAGGTTCAATGCGTCGGTTTGTCACTTTAGCAGTTCTGTTACTTTTCACGGTCCTTTTGGCGTCTCGATCTCGGGCTGTTCGAAGAAATCCCCAACGATCTTCTGCAGTGGCGCGGACTCCGGTATCCCCGTGGGCCAAGTTACGACAATTACACTGTCCCCGCAGATCACCGGCATCTCACTGAACTTTGCGCAAATAGGTCAGGTGAGTACTCCAGTAGCGACCGACTGCAAGGGTACTTCCGAGTCGGTGACGAAGTATACCTATGCGACGTTCCTTGCCAACGGGACGCCGGACATGACCATTGCAGACGTGGAGCCCACGAACGGGCGGCTTTGTGCTGGGACCTGGAACAGGAACACAGGTGGCGGCATTCCCGACTACACGACGTGCGTGCCGACCAATAAGAGCGGGACGGTGTATGTGATTGCGAGCGGCCAGGGAGCGGCCAGCAATCCGCTGCCAATCTATGTGCATCCCGTGGTAACAAGTGTGGTGCTGGGGCCGCTGTCGACGGACTGTCTCAACGATCCGGCGACCAACTGCAGTCCGGCAGCCTTCGGCAACCAACAGGTAAGCTGCACGGTCGATCCGGGAACGGGATGCTGCACGGTACCGGTGACCACGACTGCAGCATTTGCCTCCGCGAACAGTTGCCAGTCCCAGTCAACGACGGGACAACTGGCGGCGCGCGTCTATCAGAATGCATCTACTACACCGGCAAACAACATCAGTTGCAAGGTCGGTCATCTCTCTTATGTAGCGCAGACTCCCTCGGTGGTCACGATCGACCAGAACGGAGTGGCGACGGCGCAGCAACCGGGATCGACGGTGATCACGGCGGATATCTCGAATGCCGGCAGTTCCGCCGGTTTCTTTTCGACGTGTCCTCCGACCAAAATCACGTTGAGCGTTCCGGGGATTGGGGGTTCGAGTTCAAGCAGCATCGTCGTAAATCCGAACAACACGCAGCCGATCACGTCGCTGGCGGTGAACCAGAATGGAACGGTCCTGACGGGCCTCAGTCTGGAGTTTGAGTCGACCACGCCGACGACGATTCCAGCGGTGACGGCGGGGACGGTGACGCCCACCTTTCCGGGCGCGGCCGCGATTACGGCGGTCTGCCAGCCTCCAACCTGCAATCCCTCTCCGTTCAACCAGATTGGCCTGTTCGGCAACGGAAAGCCGGTTACCTCCAACCCGATCGCCGTGATTGCACCCGGCGTGAACAGCACGAACCTGTACATCGGGAGCACGAATTCGCTGTACATCGTGCCTGTGGACTTTACTCAGCCGCAGCCTGGACAACCGGTTCGGTTGCCTTATCAGCCGAACTCGATGGTCATCAGCGACGACGGCAGCTCGATCTATATGGGTAGCGCGTTTGAGATCATGACGTTCAGCGCCCTGTCGAACAGCTTAACGAGCCAGGACCCGACGGTGACCGGGACGGTGCTTGCGGTGTCGCCTGACGGTTCGACCGTGGTGATCACTGATCCGATACGGCAGTTTGTGTACCTGTACAACGGGGGCGGCACAGGCGGGATCCAGACACAATTTGGCGGCGTTGGGAGCCGTGCGGCGTTTTCGCCGGACAGCAAGACGGTGTACATCACGCTTGGCGACTACAACTCTTCGACGGGCGTGGTCACTCCGAACAACCAGTTGCTGGTGCACTCGTCGTTTACGGGGTGGTATCAGACGTCGTCTTCGCAGGCCGCGACGGACGTGGCGCTTGGCGTACCGTACGTCGGGGCGTTCTTTGGCGGAGCTGCCCGACGACGGCGCGCTCTTATTGCCCAGTGACAACAATATCCGGTGGGCAGGAGACGACCTCGTCCACCACGACCAATGTCTTCTATCCCGATGCCAGCGTGATGGGGCCGACGACGGACCGAATCGCAACGACCAACGACGGACTGCATCTTCTGGGCGCGACCGTGACACCAACGCCGACTTTTACAGACCAGACGTTGTTTACACCGGGCACCACTCCTACCAATGGGCTGCCGATTGGAGCCTGTCCGCAGATCGCGAATGGGGCCACTTCGACGACGCCAGTAACGTTTGGGTCGAGCGTAGCGTTTACCGGAGCTCTGCCGGGCGTTACGGCGACGGCCATTACCGGGGTCTTTCCGACTTCAGACTCGCAGACTGCGTTCGTGACCTATACCGGCACGGGCGGCGTGGTGCCGGCGTATGCGCCACAGGGCGCTGGGCCCGGTACCCTGACGAGCATTCCGCTGTCGACGGCGCTTGGGACGCCGATTGCGCCTATTACCGGTGTGGTAAGCGCGGACAACCAGACGTTTTTCGCTGGAACCACGGGGGACAACGCGGTGCATCTGATCACGAAGCAAGCGAATGGCTCCTACCAGGACGTTACGACGCCCATCGCTCCCAAACTGCAGGATGCGAACAACCCGAACAACATCGTTGCGCCGAACCTGCTGGTGCAGAAGCCACGGAAGGCCACCTCGTAGTTCGAATGATGTTGCACAGATAAAGCCCTCTCTTCGGAGAGGGCTTTATCGTTCCGCTGCGAGATCATTCCCTTTTCTTTTCTCCGGCGTTTTCCTGGAATCCCCCCTCCCCCTCTCGGAGAAGGTATTTTTTGGCAAAGACTCCATGTATTCAATAGTTTACGGGTAGCCATTCCCTGCAAAATCGTCATTTGAAACGGGTTATAGCTAAATTCGTCCAAGCAAACGGGTTAGGTTGAATTTGTTGCCTTCAAAAGGGAAAGCCCCGAGGAGTTGTCGGGGCATTTTTCAATCTGTATTAAGAATAGCAGGTTGGAGGTAACTAACATGCCACGCGGATGTTGCTGTTTTGTAATGAGTTAGGCCGTTTAGCGGCTTGACAAGCGAAAAGGCTGGGGTTTTTGAAGATTAATTTTGAGGATGCGTCATATCCGCAGTTCGGCGGAGCGTAATTCTGACGATTTGACCGGCCCGAGAGACAACGGGCCAATCCGGGAGACCCAGAAGCCCGTCAATTGACCGTAATTCGTGTCGCGGCTATAGTGCCGGTCACCTCAACTGGCGTGGGAGTTCCGTCCAGGTTCCACACTTTGAAGGTGAAGCGGCCGCTGTACGATTTGCCGTCCGGGGCCACCGTAATGTCCTCGTCCAGGGTGAAGTAGTTGGTAGCCGTTGCCAACGGAGTGCTTGGATTGAAGAGCCAGCCCACGTGATGGACAGTGACGCCCCGCAAGCCCGTCTGCTTCCATACCCCTACGCATATGTCTCCGCCCGCCGGGGCTAGAAACGCACTTTCAAACTCCGTGCCGTCGCTGTGCCATGTGTCGAAGGTGTCATTGAAGATCGACTGATCGGCGCTGTTGGTGTAGATCACATGCCATAGGCCGACGATTGTTGAATTGGCTGCTTCAAAGGGTGAGGGGAAGCCGACAGCGGCCTGCGCGGCCATGGGCAGTTTGATCGCGGATTTCAGGCCGGGTGCGTCGAACCTTCCGCAGGCCGCTTTGGCACAGGTTGGGAGAACGAGAAGGCATAGGGCAGCAAGCAGAGCCAAGCGGCCGCGGTAGAGCCGTGCCCGCGACCGGCCGTCCGGGGTGATTGAAAATTCCAGGTTCCTCGCGAATCGATCCATGGTGTTTCTCCTTTGCGCAACTCGTCCAAGCGAGCGGCGTGGGCCCGAGTCTGCGGCAACGGCGTGTTTTATGGCAATGCCCGCACGGCGATTTGTTTCTCCCCGCGCAATCCCTGCCGGTGCAATCGAGTAGGCAATCTTGTCCCCGCTGGTCGCGGCGAAGAATCGTTAATACACCGTCCCCACGCAGGTGCTAGACTCAGTTCTCGCTGGTGCAGGGGGTGCGAAGTGGCGGTTTCGCCGACCCAGGAGACGGTTCGCTTCGGTCTCTTTGAGCTCGACCTCAGAGCGGCGCGGTTGACCAGAAACGGGACGAAGATCCGGCTGCCGCAGCAGCCTCTTCAGCTTCTGTCTGTCCTGATCGAATCTCCCGGCGAAATTGTCACTCGCGAACGTCTCCGTCACCGGCTCTGGCCGTCCGACGTCTTCGTCGA
The DNA here is from genome assembly GCA_963774835.1 of uncultured Acidobacteriaceae bacterium. Lineage (GTDB taxonomy): Bacteria > Acidobacteriota > Terriglobia > Terriglobales > Acidobacteriaceae > Edaphobacter. The sequence continues at coordinate 462,633 of CAVZGS010000003.1, read as the reverse complement.
TTTCGACCATGGGCTGAACAAGTCCATCCAGAAGCTCCGCGACGCGCTCGGGGACTCGGCCGACTCTCCTCGGTACATCGAAACCATCCCGCGCGTCGGCTACCGCTTCATCGCTCCGGTTAGGAATGGAACACGGCCGCTGGAGCCCGAAGCAGATATAGAGATTCCGCCGCCCGCACCAGTCAGCCCAGATCCTTCAGGGCCTTCTGCAGTCGCCGGAGATCCAGGATCGCGATGGCCCCTGTTCACGGCGGGTGCCCTCGCACTATGCGCCGCCATCGGCATTGCGGTCTACTTCTACTCCCGCGTCCATCCCGCAGTCGTAAAGTACACGCAGCTAACCGATTTCACTGATTCTGTGACGACTCCTGCCTTGTCACCAGACGGTCACATCCTCGCCTTCATTCGCGGAGATAGCTCTTTTATGTCGGCCGGTCAGATCTACGTCAAGATGCTCCCAGATGGTGAGGCCAGACCTCTGACCAATGACGCGCGGATAAAATACAACCTTGCATTCTCACCAGACGGCTCGCAGATCGCCTACACGGTTCTGGAGAGTCCCGTTTTTGCAACCTACACTGTCTCGGTCATGGGTGGAGACCCTCATCTTCTGCTTAGCAATGCGGCGGGACTGACCTGGCTCGACCCGCACCACTTTCTCTTCTCCAGAATCCGTTCCGGACTACATCTTGGAATCGTCACCGAAACAGTGACGGGCGACGACTTGCGCGAATTGTATTTTCCCCTTCACGAACGGGCCATGGCGCATTACTCGTTCGCCTCCCCCGATCGCAGAACGGCCCTGGTAGTCGAGATGAACAGCGAAGGAGGATGGGCGAGGTGTCAGCTCATCTCTCTCGAGGAGCGGTCGCAGCCAAGACCAGTGGGGCCAGACGGTGGGTGCACCGCCGCGGGTTGGTCCCCCGATGGCTCGTGGATGTACTTCATCGCGACCGTGCAAGGCCAGAGTCATCTCTGGCGCCAACGATCTCCAGGCGGCCGCCCAGAGCAGATCACCTTCGGCCCCTCCGAAGAGTACGGATTGGTCGTAGAGAAGGATGGTCGATCCATCATCTCAGCGGTTGGTGTGCACGAAAGCTCTATCTGGATCCACGACGCTGCGGGGGAGCGGTCCCTGTCGTCCGAGGGAGAGATCGTTGCAAGCCATTCGCCTCCGACCTTTGGACCGGACGATAAAACCCTCTACTACCTTCTGCGGCATAAGGACACAAACGGTGGCCCGGAACTCTGGCGCTTGACGCTCGAAACCGGCAAGAGCGAAGTGGTCTTTCCGGGGACCTCCATGGTCTCCTATGATGTGTCGCCGGATGGAAGACAGGTCGTCTACGCCAGTGTCGGACCGCGACGGGAGGGCCCAGTTGTGGGTCGCTCCAATTGATCGAAGCTCCCCGCCCAGAAAGATCGGTCATTCTGGTGAAACACTGCCCTACTTCGGGCCTCGCGGAGAGATTCTGTTCCGGCTTTCTGAGGGAAACTTCAACTATCTGGAACAGATGAATCAGGACGGCTCCGATCGTTCGAAGGTCTCTTCCATATCCAATCATCGAAGTGCAAGGCATCTCACCGGGGCGAAGGTGGCTGATGGCGATCGCTTCCTATCCTGAAGGGAACAGCGTCGTCCCTAAAGTCGTGGCGATACCGCTCGACGGCGGACCCCCACGCAACATATGCGCAAGCTACTGCCTTCCAGTATGGTCGTCGAGCGGTCGGTTCCTTTTTGTTCCGGTCGAATCGTCGTCGCCCACCACGCAGGGGCGAAGTCTGGCTATTCCGGTTGGCCCAGGAGAAGACCTGCCGAAGCTTCCCCCGGGAGGCATCGAGCCGCTGGCAGATCCGAGTGTAATTCCGGGTGCCCAGTCGATTAACCGCGCAGAGCTTGTTCCAGGCATCGGCAACCTCTCACACTATGCCTACGTGAACACAACGGTGCACCGAAATTTGTATCGCATCTCGCTGCCTTGAGAATTGATTGTGATCGCATGTGGGCGAAATTTTCTTTCTCCCGACCTGCGCGGCCGGAGGCCTATTTGTCCGGCAAGATGTCGAAGTCAATTCTTTGGATCACGCCTGTGAAGGGGAATGGGCCCTCGTAGTTGCCTACGGGTGAGGCACTGTCCTCGCCGATGTCGAAGGTGTCTTCGAAGGAGAAGGCCATGGGGACGGTCTGGGGAATTCGGGCTTCGCCTACGGGTTGATCGTTCACCAGCAGGGTGGCGACCGCGCCTTTACCGGTCCCTCCGCCATCGTAGGTGAACTTAAGGACGATCTTCGCTGGTCCTGGCGGAAGCGCGGCCGGTGAAATGATGGTCGTGATCTGACGTTGAAAGTAATTGTAGGTGTAACTCGGCTTTCCGTCTTTGAGGAAAAGGGAGAAGCCTCCGCTCTCTGCGCCGTCGGCCAGGAGCACACCGTCCGCGCCCTGCTTTGGAATGTCGATGTATGCCGAGATGGTGTGGGAGTGGTTTTCGTAGGCAGGAGTCAGCGACACATAGAGATGGCCCGTGCCTGCGTAGTACGTGAAATGGGAGCTTGTGGGACGCGGCTGTCGCCCTCCGGTGCGTGGATCGAGTGGGTAGACCTGGTTCCTCTTTGCTTCAGTGTCGAAGAGGGCCTGCAGCTGTTTTAGCTTGTCTGGATATTTTGTCGCGAGGTCGTTCGCCTCGGAGTAGTCGTCGCTGAGGTGATAGAGCTCCCAGGGTTGCTGCATCATGCTCTCCGGGGCCACGCCATAGAGCCACGGAAGCATGCCGCTGCGCGCGGACGCCATCCACCCGTCGTTGTAGATGGCGCGGTTACCCATCATCTCGAAGTACTGCGATGTTCTTTGACCGGGGGCGGACGCCGAGGCGAAGGTGGCGAGCATGCTGATTCCGTCGACGTGCTGCTGCTTGACTCCGTTGACCTCGACCGGTTCGGGGAGTCCCGCTGCCTCGAGAATAGTCGGCGCTATATCAGTCACGTCTTCAAATTGATACCGAATACCACCTGCGTCCTTGATACGGTCCGGCCAATAGACGACCATTGGGTCGCGTGTTCCGCCCAGGTGTGAGGCGATGCGCTTGCCCCACTGGAAGGGCGCATTTCCAGCCCATGCCCAGCCGACGGGGTAGTGAGGGTTTGTGTGCGGGCCGCCGAGTTGGTCCAGCTTCGCAAGCATGTCGGCGGTGCTTTCCTGAATGCCGTTGACCTGCGCCATGGCGTTTGTGGTCCCGTATAGGCCACCCTCAAGGCTGGCTCCGTTGTCCCCGGCGATGTAGATGATCAGGGTGTTGTCGAGCTGACCGATGGCCGCGATGGTGTCGATGACGCGGCCGAGTTCGTGGTCGCTCTGTGCGGTGAAGCCTGCGTAAACCTCCATCAGGCGCGCGGACACCTTTTTCTGATCGGGCGTCAGCGAGTCCCACGCCGGAATAGTTGCGGGCCGCGGGGTGAGCTTGGTGTCCGGGGGAACTACGCCGAGCATCTTTTGTCTTTCGAGGACGATTTCGCGGTAGCGGTCCCAGCCCATATCGAACTGACCTTTGAACTTGTCGATCCAGACCTTTGGCGCCTGCAAAGGTGCGTGGCTTGCTCCGGGCGCGTAGTAGACGAAGAAGGGTCTGTCGGGCGCCAGGGACTTTTCGGCACCTGATCCAGGCGATGGCCTTGTCCGCGAGGTCTTCGTTGAGCGTGTAATCCTGTTCGCGGCCAGGGGGGGCCACCATCTCTATGGGTTGAGTCCCCAGAGTCAGTTCGGGCCGCCATTGGTTGGTCTCCCCGTTGAGAAATCCGTAGTAGTAGTCAAAGCCCTGCTTGGTGGGCCAGTGATCGAAGGGGCCGGCGAGGGAGGCTTCGCGCTCCGGGATGAGATGCCACTTGCCGAGGGCAGCGGTGGCGTATCCATTGTCGCGGAGCACTTCAGAGATGAGGGCCGCGCTCTTGGGGATGGACGAGTTGTAGCCGGGGTAGTCAGTGCTCCAGTTGGTGATGACTCCCATGCCCACGGCGTGGTGATTGCGTCCGGTGAGGAGAGCTGCGCGTGTGGGCGAGCATAGGGCGGTTACGTGGAAGCGGGTATAGCGCAGTCCTCCGGCAGCGAGGCGATCGAGAGTCGGTGTGGGGACGAGGCCACCGAAGGTGCCGGATTGTCCGTAGCCCTGGTCGTCCAGCAACACTACCAGGACGTTCGGCGCACCGGCTGGTGCATGGATGAGTTTGAGCGTCTCCGGAGTCGAGGTGGCGTAGGTCGTGCCAATCGTCCCATGAAATGGAGACGGTGAGATGGGCAGGACGGTGCGATCCGGTTCCTGGCAGACAACTGCTTGTGTGACGCAGAGCAGAATCGCTGCTGCCAGCAGGCATGCTGCCCGTGTCAATGCAGCGATGGCAAAACGCCTGGAGATGAAACCGATCGAGGAGCTTCTTGTGTGTATTCAAATGACCGCACTCCTGCCTATTAGAAACCGGTGTCATCATTTCATTGAAATCATTTAATTGAATAAGCGTGTGTGCCACTGCCTGTGTTTTCGAGCTTGCCGTTGGGGAGGGTGACGGTGGCGGTGGTGTTGGCGGGTGTGGTGACGGTGAAGATGTGGGTGGTCTGGTTCCAGTCGGTGGTGATTGTGCCGTAGGGGGAGTCGTATTCGGTGTGGAGGCTGGGGAGAGACGGGCTGACTTGTGGCTTGATGGTGAGTTGATGAAAGCCGGGGCCTGAGGGGTCGGTGTCGATGCCGGCGGCGCGGCGGAAGACCCAGGCCATGACGGACCCGAAGGCATAGTGGTTGTAAGAGTTCATGGAGGGGTCGCCGGTGTCGCCGTTCCAGCGCTCCCACCAGGTGGTGGCGCCTTTGGCGACCATGTAACCCCAGCTGGGGTAGGTGTCCTGCAGGAGGAGTTTGAAGGCGACGTCTGAGCGGTGGTTGTCGTCGAGGACAAACATGAGGAAGGGTGTGCCGAGGAAGCCGGTGGTGAGGTGGTTGTTGTGGGCCTCGATGTCGGCGACGAGGCGGGCGGTCATGTTGGCGCGGAGATTTTCAGGAGCGATGCCGGAGTAGAGGGTGACGACGTAGGCGCTTTGCGTGTTGCCTTGCACGGAGCCGTCGGGCTGAATGTATTGTCTTGCGGTAGGCTTCGGCGATGTGGTCGTAGAGGGTCTGATATTTTTCTGCGTCTTCTTTGTGGCCAAGGGCAAGGGACATTTCGCGCATATCGCGGGCGATGATGGCCCAGTAGGCGGTGGCGATTAAATCTTTCGGAGTGTTCTGGTCGGGGGCGAGCCAGTCGCCGTAGTTGCTGCCGAGTTTGTTGCGGCGGAGATAGTCGGGGTTGGCGGCGAGGATGAAGTCCATGTAGCGCTGCATGTTGGGCCAGGAGGCTTCGAGGAGGGCCTTGTCTCCGTACTGGAGCCAGGCGGCGTAGGGGACGAGGACGCCGGCATCGGCCCAGCCGGGAGCGCCGGGTTGCGGGCCGAGGAGGTTGGGGGAGACGTCGGTGAAGGCGTTATCAGCGGTCTGGGCGTCGTCGATGTCGAGCATGAACTTGCGGGAGAAGCTGGCGATGTCGAAGTTGTAGGTGCCGGTGCGCCAGAAGACGCCGGCGTCGCCCATCCAGCCGAGACGCTCGTCGCGCTGGGGGCAGTCGGTGGGGATGGAGAGGAAGTTGCCACGCTGGCCCCAGATGCCGAGCTGGCCCATCTTGTTGAGGAGATCGCTGGAGCTTTGGAAGCGGATGGAGGGGGTGGATGGAAGGCTGTCGTAGACGAGGCCTTCGATGCTGGCGGTGGTGGGAGTGCCGGGGTAGCCGGAGAGTTCGACGTAGCGGAAGCCGTGAAAGGTGAAGGCGGGGGTGTAGGTCTCGTCTCCGTTTCCGGAGAGGATGTAGGTGTCAGTCACCGTCGCGTTGCGGAGGTTTTCGGTGTAGATGCTGCCGTCGGGGTTGAGGCGTTCGGCGAAGCGCATACGGACGAGTGTGCCGCGAGGGCCATGGACGTGGAGGACGATGTTGCCGACCATGTTCTGGCCCATGTCGTAGACGACCTGGTTGGCTTCACTGGAGGAGGTCGTTGGATTCATCGCTATTGGGTGGAGGGTGTTGGTGGCTGTGATGGAGAGGTTGGGTTGAGCGGTGAGTTTGACGTCTGGAGAGACGTTCCTGATGGCGGCGGTGATCCAGTCGTTGGTGGGGTTGAAGTGCGGGGAGTTCCAGCCGGGGGATTCGAGGCGCGCGTCGTAGACCTCGCCAGCGTAGATCTCTGAGAAGAGTATGGGGGCGGCGGCGGTTTGCCAGGTCTCGTCGGTGGCGATGGTCTTGTGCGAGCCGTCGGTCAGGGTGATGTCGAGTTGAGCGCGGAGCGCGTCGGGGTTTGGGTACTCGCGAGTGCCCGCCCAGGTCATGGGAGAGCCGTGCCAGCCGCCGCCGAGGACTGCGGCGATGGTGTTATCGCCAGTGGTGAGCATGGAGGTGACGTCGTAGGTCTGGTAGAGGACGCGTTTGTGGAAGTCGGTGAAACCGGGGTCGAGGAGGTTTTGGGGGGCGACGGATTTGCCGTTGAGGAAGGCCTGGTAGGCACCGATGGCGGTGATCGTCAGGCGCGCGGATTGGATTGTGGAGGGAAGCTCGAAGTCTTTGCGGAGGAGCGAGGCGTCGGTGGCGATGCGACTGGGGCCGGCGACCTCGGAGTGGCGGTCGGTGCCGATGGAGAGTGGCGTGGTGATGGGGCCGATTACTTGTGCGGGCTGCCATTGGGCGGTGTCGTTGGTACGGGCTTGCCAGGTGGCGTCGCTGGGAATGCGGTGTTCGGTGCCGTCTTGTGCGGTGACGCGGATGGAGGCGGCGAAGGCGGTGGAGACGGTAGGGGCAGAGGCCTTTGTCTGGGCCACGACCTTCACGAGTGACCTCGTTGTCGCCGGGTCTCAGGAGCGGGCCGATCTCCTCCCAGTCGAAGGCGCCCCATGATGCGTGGTGTCCGGTGACGACGCCGTTGACTGTCGCCACGTACGCTCCGGGACTGACGATGTGCAGGCTTGCGCGCATGGGAGCTGCGTCGAGGTGCAGGGTGTAGCGGAACTCAGCGGTGGTGCCGGCGATGACTTTTTGTGCGTCGTCGCCGGGGAGCCAGAGCCAGCGGACGGCGGCGAGCTCCTGGTCGGCGGCGGGATCGATGCGGCGAATCCATTTGGCGGTCCGGTCTGAGGGGGAGAGCAGACCGGTTTCGAACCATGCGGGAGCAGAGACCGAACTGCTGCCCTTTTTGTCCCAAACCCGGACGAGCCAGAAGTAGCGGGTCTGCGGTTTGAGCGTGGGGCCGCCGTAGGTGATGTTGATGGAGTCGGACGACCTGATGCGGCCGGAGTCCCATACATCCGCTTTGCCACGGACGAGATTGTCTTCATTGGTGCCGACGAGAAGCTGATAGGACGATTGCATCCAGTTCGGGGTGGTCGCGTCGCTTTGCCAGGCGAACTGCGGCCTGGATGCGTCGATGCCGATGGGGTTCGTGAGGTAATCAGTGCGGAGTTGAACTGGAGATGCCACGGCGAATGACGATGCGAGGAGGGTTAGGGGGACAAGACTTCTGATGGGAGGAACTAAACGCATGCGCCGGCTCCGATGGGACTCGCGAGATCATGCGAATGATACCGGATGGCCTTCATTCGCGCGGAGAGCAAATTCCTTCCCTGCGCTGCGGAATGACACTAAAAAACTACGGTACAGTAAAACACGCCTTTAATCGTGGGTGCCGGAGTGCAACTTAGGTCAGGGGCTTGAGGTCGCCGAAGATGGTGGGGATGTGCTCGGCGACGGTGGGGTGGATGTGCACGGCGCGCGAAATGTTGGTGTAGGGGGCTCGGGCGTACATGGTGTCGATGATGCAGTGGATGGCTTCGTCGCCGCCAGTCCCGAGGATGGAGGCGCCGAGGATCTGTTTTGATTGCGCGTCGACGAGCACCTTCATGAAGCCTTCGGTTTCGCCTTTCTCGAAGGCGCGGCCGACCTTGGTCATGGGACGGATGCCGATGAGGGCGGGTTTGCCGGATTTGCGGACTTCGGTCTCGGTGAGGCCGACGCGTGCAAGGGGTGGGTCGGTGAAGAGGCCGTAACAAGGAATGCGGTCGGTGACGCGGCGAGGATCGTTGTCGAGCAAGTTGGCGGCGACGATCTCGAAGTCGTTGTAGGCAGTGTGGGTGAAGGCGCCGCGTCGGTTGCAGTCTCCGATCGCCCAGATCCCGGGGACGTTGGTGCGGAGCTGGTCGTCTACGGTGATGTAGCCGTGCTCGTCGTGGGCTATACCGGCCTTTTCGAGGCCGAGGTCGTCTGTGTTGGGTATTCGGCCAACGGCAAGGAGCACGTGGGAGCCGATGCTGTCTGATCCATCATCAGGGCAGTTCACTCCTGCAGCGATGTCGTTGCCGTGCCGCTCGAAGTGAATGCACTCGGCGTTCAATCGAACCGTGATGCCCTCTTTTTCGAGAAAGCCCTTGATTGCCGCGGAGACGTCCTCGTCCTCGCGCGAGACGAGGCGGGAGTTCTTTTCGATGATGGTGACCTCGCTGCCGAAGCGGCGGAATATCTGACCGAATTCGAGCCCGACGTAGCTTCCGCCCACGATTACGAGATGGCGGGGGAGCGTCTCGAGTTCGAGAATTCCGACGTTGGTCATCCAGGGAACCTGTTCGACCCCGGGAAAGTCCGGCACGACTGCGCGGCCGCCTACGTTGATGAATATCTGATCGGCTGAGAGGAGGTCATCGCCTACTCGAACTGCTTTTGGCGATTCGAAGCGTGCGTGGCCGGTGAAGACGGTGCAGTTCTGCATGCCTCGGAGCCAAGTCTCGAGGCCATCGCGTGACTTGGCGACGATCTGGTCTTTGCGCGCCTTGATGGCCTTCATGTCGACCGATACCGCGCCTGGGACTGTCACTCCATAGGCGGCGGCGGTGCGGGCCTTTTGGGCGACGTAGGCGCTGGCGACCATGGCCTTGGTTGGTGTGCATCCAGTGTTGACGCAAGTGCCACCGAACAGCTTGCGTTCGATGAACGCGACTCTGCGACCGGCCTGTGTGAGCCGTCCTGCAAGGGAAGGCCCGGCCTGGCCGGCCCCGATGATGATGGCGTCGAAGTGTGTTGGCATCAGACGCGAGAGACGATGAAGAGAGCGCCGAAGATGGCGATCAAGTCTTCGAGGAAGGCGACTGGGAGGTCCTTGCCGGCGAGCTTCGCCAGCGCGGTGGCCTTACGGCTGAGCCACCGAGGGTGCCGACGACTGCGCCGATTGCGCCGGCGACAAGACCGCCGACCAAGGAATCGCGCGAGGCGCCCAGGACCGCGCCGGAGAAGGCCCCCGTCACGATGCGGGCAATGAACTGCGGCGGAACTTTGCGGCTAGGGGTGGTCGGCCGCTTGTCGTTAATGAGTTCTCCCAGCGCCAGAAAGCTCAGGATGTACCGCGTGACCGCAAAGCTCATGAAGTTGAGAGAGCTGCCGGCGAGGCTGAACCAGCCCAAACCAGCCCCCCAGCTTACGATTGTGGGGGCCATCAGCGCGCGAAGTCCGGCAATGACACCGATAAGAAATGCGTAGACGAGGATGGACAATTAGACCTCCAGGTAACGTCGGCTTTCGGGTTGTCCACCTACGTTAGCCCGTCCCGCGCCGCAGCGCAAACATCCTTGAGGGCGACAACACCGCTTTCCGAGTAACGCCGCATCGGTTTAGAGTGCTCGGTATGAACTTCTTCCCGACGGTAAGGGCCTGTGTTTGATATTGGCGCTGGGAGTGAGCGGAGCTTCGCAGAACGCCTTTGCCGCACGGCACTCTCCGCTACAAATTTATTTCGTCGACGTGGAGGGCGGACAGGCTACGCTCTTTGTGACGCCGTCCCAGCACTCGTTGCTGATCGATACGGGCTGGCCGGGCAATGAAGGACGAGACGCTGACCGGATCGCCGCCGCGGCGAAGGCAGCCGGCATCAGTCGCATCGACTATGTCCTGCTGACCCACTATCACGCCGACCATACCGGGGGAGTACCGCAGCTGGCGGCGAAGATCCCCATAGGAACCTTCATCGATCATGGGCCTAACCGCGAGTCGAGTAAATCGACAGATCAGGTCTACGAGGCCTATCAGAAGGTGCTGGCCGAGGGGCACTATGGACATATCGTTGCCAAACCCGGCGAGGTGCTGCCTATTCCAGAACTCAAGGTGACGGTGGTGAGCGCCGATGGGAGTTTGATTTCGCGTCCTCTTCCGGGGGCTGGAGCTGTGAACTCCTTTTGTGGTTCGTCGACTGATATTCAAGCCGATCAGACGGAGAACGCTCGTTCGATTGGTGTGATGCTGGACTTCGAGAAGTTGAAGGTCCTTGATCTCGGCGATCTGACCCGGGACAAGGAGGCGGAGTTGATGTGCCCGGTCAATAAGCTGGGACACGTCGATCTGCTCGTTGTCTCGCATCACGGATCGTCCCCGAGCAGCAGCGCGGCGCTGGTCGATGCGATTGGAGCGCGAGTCGCGATTATGGACAATGGGGCAACGAAGGGCGGCGCGCCTGCGGTGTGGGACGTGGTAACGAAGGCCCCGGGGCTCGAAGACCTATGGCAGCTGCACTACTCGGAAGAGGGAGGGCCTACGCACAATGTAGCTTCCCCGCAGATCGCCAACCTGCAGGGGCCTGATACGGGACACTACCTGAAGGTGACTGCGCTGGAGAACGGACGGTTTGAGGTCTTCAATTCCAGAAATGGAGTGACGAAGGCTTATCCGCCGAAGTAGGTGGGCCGTCGAGATGCGTCCCCATAATCAGGCGAGGCGCTTTTTCAGGAGGTCGCGGGCGATGGCGTCGAGGACCCCGTTGAGGAAGTGGATGGATTCGGGGGCGGCGTAGCGGCGGCCTATTTCGAGGGACTCGTTGATGATGATGGCGGCGGGGGTGTTGGGGTAGCCGATCATCTCGGCTACGGCGGCGCGGATGAGATTGCGGTCGACGACGGCCATGCGCTCGATGCGCCAGTTCTGGGCGTGGGACTCGATTAGGGCGTCGATCTCTTCCTGACGGGTTGTGGCGACGCGGTAGAGGTCTTCGGTGAAGCCGCGGGTGTCGGCGTCGACGTCGGCGACAGAGGCCCAGAAGAGCTTGCGGACCTCGTCGGGGGTTTGTTTGCCGAGGTCGCCCTGGAAGAGCATCTGCATGGCGAGTTCGCGGGACTTGCGGCGGGTGCCCATTATCTCTTCACCTGCCCGTTCGCTGCGAGTTTGCGCTGGATGGAGGCCATCTCGATGGCGGCGACGGCAGCTTCGAAGCCCTTGTTGCCGGCTTTGAGACCGGCGCGGTCGAGGGCTTGCTCGAGGGTCTCGCAGGTGAGGACACCGAAGGCGTGGGGGACGCCGGTCTCCTGCTGGGACTGGCCGATGCCGCGGGCGACCTCGTTGTAGATGGCCTCGTAGTGGGCGGTTTCGCCGCGGAGGAGGCAGCCGAGGGTGATGATGGCGTCGAATTTTTTGGATTCGGCGAGGGTGCGGGCGGCGGAGGGAACCTCCCATGCACCGGGGACGCGGACGATTTCGATGTCGGACTTGACGGCGCCGCTGCGGTGGAGGGCGTCGAGGGAGCCCTGCAGGAGGCGGTCGGTGATGACGGTGTTCCAACGGGTGGTGACGATGGCGAAGCGCATGTTGGCGGCGCTGAGGTCGCCCTCGACGGCGTTGGGTTGGTTGTGGAGCGGATTTTCCGACTGCCAGAAGCCTAGTTTTAGCTCCTGTGTGAGCTGGACGGTGAAGAGGCGGCTGTTCCAGTGGGTCAGCTCGACGGGCGAGAGGAGGGTGGCGATCTCTTCGGTACGGTGGTCGGCGAGGAGCCACTTCTCTACGAGGGAGTGGATGTGGTCTAGCTGCGAGACTTCGATGAGGACGGGGGGTACGGTGGGGGGGCGGCCGGTGATGAACTCGAGGTTGCCGATGGGAGCGAGAAAGGCGGCGCCACGTCCCTGGTCGTCCTGCCAGCCTTTGCCTTGCTCGAAGCCAAGGGCAGAAAAGAGGCCGGTTAGGCGGTCAAATTCAGTGCCCGGCGTGCCGGAAGAGGCGACGGGGCTGACGATCGTGATTCCCTTAATCATAGATTCGATTGTATCGTCTGGGAGTGGTGGGATTGGTGTTGCTGCTTGCTTGACTGGATTGGACTGCCGAGGGGAGATGCCCGTGAACTACGAGACGCTGCTGTGTGAGGTGAAGGACCAGGTCGCCAGAGTGACACTGAACCGGCCGGAGGTGCTGAATGCGCTGAATGCCAGGGTGTTCAACGAGTTGGAACAGGCGTTCATGACGCTGGTGGCGGACGTGGGAGTGCGTGTGGTTCTGCTGACGGGCGCGGGAGAGAAGGCGTTTGCGGCGGGGGCGGACATCAACGAGATCGCTCGCCTGGACGTTGCGACGGGAGAGGCGAAGGCGCGGCGAGGGCAGGAGGTCTTTCGGATGATCGAGACCTGTGGGAAGCCGGTGATCGCGTGTATCAATGGCTTTGCGCTGGGGGGAGGGTGCGAGCTGGCGATGGCTTGCACGATGCGGCTGGCCAGCGAAACCGCTCGAATGGGGCAACCGGAGGTAAAGCTGGGGCTTGTTCCGGGGTATGGCGGGACGCAGCGGCTGCCGAGGCTGGTGGGACCGTCGATGGCGCTGAAGTTGCTGCTGACAGGGGAGATGATCGGGGCAGCGGAGGCGCTGCGGATCGGGCTGGTGGATGAGGTGGTTGCGGCGGGGCGGTTGATGGAGCGGGCGGAGGAGCTGGCGAAGACGATCGTCGGGATGGCCCCGTTGGCGATTGCGGGGTGCATGGAGGCCGTGCGATGGGGGAGCGGACTGGGGCTGGAAGCCGCGACCGACGTGGAGGCGGAGATCTTTGGGCGGCTCTGCGCGACGGCGGACAAGGCCGAGGGGACACGAGCATTTTTGGAAAAACGGGCGGCGGTTTGGACGGGGCGGTAACGACTTGTGTCTGGCGGGATTTTTTAGGGTTTCTGTCGGGTAGCGGGCTTGGTATGCTTGTGCCGTGCGTAGATATTTACTGCTATTTCCCGCCGCCCTTCTGCTTCCGATTGCCCTTACTGGCTGCACGCGAACTGCGGCGTCCAGCCTCTCCGAAGCGAAGGCGATTGCGGCCGAGGAGCGGCAGGAGATCAATCTGGCGCGGCAGCAGATGGATCTGATTCCGCCGCCATCGAAGACTCGCTATATGGCGGTGAAGAGCCTGGCCCAATGGGAGAACCCCTACCTGACGGTGCAAGGTGCGATGGTGACGTTGCACGTGGTGCAGGCGGACGCGAATACGAGCGAGCTGGGAGTAGGTGGGATGCTGCGGCCGGTCGGCGCGCGACGGCAGGACCTGAATGTGCGGGTGAGTGATCTGCCGACGGCGTTGAATGCGGTGCCGCAGAACTTCTGGCCGTATGGACGCGTGGTTGCGGTAGAAGAGGCGCATGAGGTTCCGGTGAGTGCGCGGCCCGAGGTGCGGCGGAACGTTGAGGCGGTGATCAAGACCCTGAACGATCTGGGCGTGGTGGTGTATGAGTGGAGCGACAGCGGACGGAGCTGATCCGGTTTTTTGATTTGCAACTGCGTCGGTGCTGATCTGTCGGTGTCTGGTGCGCTAAGATGCTCGTACTTGAACTGCGCTAATCCCTGGAGCGGGTGAACGATTGCATCTGCATACGACGGCGTTGGTGGTCTTCTGCTTCTTCTTTGCGCTGGTGACGCTGGCCGGGTTCTGGGCGGCGCGGTGGCGAAGGCCGAAGACGGGGATGGGGTCGCTCGAGGAGTGGGGGCTGGCTGGGCGGAGCTTCGGGACCTGGATTACCTGGTTTTTGATTGGTGGGGACCTGTACACGGCTTACACCGTGATTGCGGTGCCGGCGTTGTTGTATGGCGGTGGCGCGATGGGATTTTTCGCGGTGCCGTATGCGGTGATCACGTATCCCTACATGATGTTAGTACTGCCGCGGCTTTGGACAATTTGTCACCGCCATGGTTACGTAACCTTTGCGGACTTCGTAAACGGACGGTATGGGAACCGCTGGTTGACGATTGCGATCGCACTGACCGGAGTGCTGGCGCTGATGCCCTATATTGCGCTGCAGCTGGTGGGGATCAGGGTCGTGATCGGGGCGATGGGAGTGAAGGGCGAGTGGCCGCTGGCGGCGGCGTTTGTCATTCTGGCGGCGTATACGTACTCGAGCGGTTTGCGTGCGCCGGCGGTAATCGCGATTGTGAAGGACGTGATGCTGTATGTGATGGTGCTGGCAGCGCTGATCTATATTCCGTACAGGCTGGGTGGTTATGCGCGGGTCTTTGAGCTGGCGAACCAGTCGCTTGCGCTGCATACGCCGTCGGCTACGGTGTATTTGAGGCAGGGACAGTTTCTCGGGTACTCGACGCTGGCGATCGGGTCGGCGATTGCGCTGATGTTGTATCCGCATACCGCGACAGCCGTGTTGAGCGCGCAGAACGCGAATGTAGTGAGGCGGAACGCGGCGATGCTGCCCGCCTATAGCTTTTTGCTCGGGCTGATTGCGCTGATGGGGTACCTTGCGCTGGCCGCGGGCGTGGTGACGAAGGACGCGAACATGGCGGTGCCGCTGCTGTTCCTGAAGATGTTTCCGGAGTGGTTCGCGGGGTTCTGCCTGGCGGCGGTGGCAATTGGAGCGCTGGTGCCGGCTGCAATCATGTCGATCGCGGCTTCGAACCTGTTTACGCGGAACCTGTATGGTACCGTGCGGCGGCGGAAGATGTTACCAGCGGAAGAGTCGCAGATGGCGAAGGTGGTTTCCCTGGCAGTGAAGTTTGGTGCGTTGCTTTTTGTGTTGAAGCTGCCTGCGACGTATGCGATAGAGATGCAGCTGCTGGGCGGCATATGGATTGGGCAACTGTTTCCTTCGGTGGTTGTCGGCGTGTTTACGCGGTGGTTCAACCCGTGGGCACTGTTTGCCGGATGGGTGGCGGGGATGGCGAGCGGGACGGGGATGGCACTGGCGCTGGGGCTAAGGGGCTCGGTCTATCCGCTGCATCTGCCCTTGTCTCTGGGCGGAGGGACGTATGCGATGTATGCGGCGGTGCCTGCGCTTGTGCTGAACCTGGTGGTGTCGATGGTGTTGACGGTGGTGTTTCGTGTGGTCAAGGTGGATGGTGGACGCGATGTCACCGATCCTGCGGCTTATATTGGGTAGACCTTAAGGCATGGACACAGCCCTATGGGACGGCGTTGCATCTCAGGGCTAAGGAACTTCAGCTAAGGCGGGTCGATGAGCGAGATACAGGTGATCAAAGCGCACGAATTGAAGGAGACAACTCGAGGGCGGTCTCTGGCGAAGGGTCTGCTGGCCGGATTGATCGGTGGTGTGGTTGCGACGGCGGCGAAAGCGCTCGCGGAAAGGGTCTATCCACCGCGGACGCATGGGGAGCCCGGGCCTTCCGTGGTGCTCTCGGAGAAGGTCGCTGGGCATGAGCTGGTGGGGAGGCGGAGAGATGTCGCGCCGGAGGCGATCTACTGGGGCTTCGGTGCGCTGACGGGTGCGGCTTATGGTGCGCTGGTGGAGTATTATCCGCAGGCAACAGCTAAGGACGGGGCAACCTTTGGGATGGCGTTGAGTTCGCTGACACACGGGACAGTACTGCCCGCGATGGGGCTCGCGGCAAAGCCGGAGGAGCAGACGGCGCGGGAGCGCACCAGCGAGATGGCCACGCATGTGGTGTATGGGGTGGTAACCGAGACGGTGCGGCGTGTCGTGCGGAAGATGCTGGGGTAAGTGAGAATGCGTTAGAGTGTTTTCACTCTTCGTGCGGAGCAAGCTGCGGCACTTTACAAATCTCTGCCTGTCCGTCTGTCATCTTAACGATAAGAACGCCTAGCGTTTCACGGGCCTGTCAAGACGAATCCTCCGGGGGTCTCGATGGAGAATGCAGTTCAACAGAGCGAAGCGGGTGCGAGGAAACCATGCGTCGCTTGCGGCGAGATGATACCGGTCAGCGCGACGGTGTGCTCGCATTGCCAACAACGACAGGCGCCTGAGAAGAGCAGTCCGATGAAGCTCATCCTGAGCTGGGTCGGCGGGGCGACTGCGGTGCTCGGGTTGATCGGGACTCTCTCCGGATGGTTTCATTCGTTTGATAGTCATCGGACACAGCGGACCGAAGTGAAGACGCAGATGGCGGTTGCACAGGGACAGACGCAGCAAGGGCAGTATGAGGCCGCCGTCCATACCTATCGAGATATTTTGAAGGACGATCCTCTCGACTCTACGGCGCTCGATGGACAGTTGGACACGGCCATGCTGTGGGTCGAAAACTTTCAGTGTCCTCGGAGACGACAATAAGCAGGCCACGGCGGCTGCGGGGCCTTTGCTGGACGAGATCATGCCCATTCTCGTTGCTGGTCTGGCGCGATCAAAGGGGTCGGTGGCGGCGGACGTTCAGGCCCATCTGGGTTGGGCGCACTGGCTCAACTGGCATGTCGCGGAACGGGAGTACGGCGCGGCCGCTGAACAGAACCTGCGCGCGGCGTTGCAGCTGGACAAGACAAATGTCTATGCAAACGCGATGCTGGGTAACTGGATGCTGCAAAATCGTGGGAATTTTCCGGAGGCGATCGGCCATCTGAACACTGCTGTCGCGACCGGAAAAGCACGGCCGCTTGTACGGAGGATGCAGGTCGGCGGGCTGCTAAACGACGAGGTGCCCGGGGCAAGAGCAGAGCTGGTGAAGGCGGTCAACGACATGAGAAAGAACGGCGAGGCCATGGATGACGAAGAGAAAAACCGCGTCCGCTCCTTCTGCTATAGCACCTCCGCTACCGATCAGAGCGACCTCACCGAATCTTTGTCCGCCGTTCCCAAAGACGATGCATGGAAGACCTTCCTATGGCTCGATGACAACCGCGAAGACAGGATGGACCCCTTGGCGCGACGACTTCATCTACGCGAATCTGCTCGAGGTATCGGGCGATCGCGCGGGGGCACTTGAAAGATTTCGTGCGCTTCAGCAGAACCCGAAGATCAAGTTGTTTTCGTTCAAAGACCAGGTCGATGACGCGGTTAAGGAACTGTCGAAGGGCTAGACCGAGCCTGGTCTGTCTGATTTGGTGGAGAAAGGGCTTTGCGTATTTCATCGGGAAGCGAAGGCATCGAGCCACGACTGGTTGGCCCAGAGGCGTTCGCCGCCGCCGTAACGCGTGGCGAAGTCGGTGATGAGAGTGCCGGCCTCGTCGTCGATCTGCGACGCGTAGCCGAGGACGAGGCGGCGCTTGAATTCGACGGCCGATTCGATCTGGTAGATGACAGGGCTGAGAGGCTCTTTGAGCGTTGCGGCAGCGTCGCGTAGACGGTCGAGGTCTGTGGCGGCGCTGGGGCAAGTCGCGGCGTAGGGAAGGTCTTCGTAGAAGGCGCTGGGGAGGACGGTGGTGAGGTGCATGGCGGCTTCGCGGACGGTGAGGTGGTCGATGTGATTGCCCAGCGCAGCGGGGAGAACGAGGGCTTCCATCGCTCCGGCTTCGGATTGTTTGGTGAGGGCCTTGCGAATCTTGTCGATGGAAGGGTCTGCGGGATTGACTGGGATGTCGCTCAGTTCTTCGAGGGAGCAGCGCAGGCGGATGGGTGCGTCCTTCAGGTTGAGGTCCACCATGTGAAGGTTGCCCTTGAGACCCTTGGGAAGGCCCTGCGTTATGCGGCGCAGGAAGTGCTCGTCTTCGCGGAGACGCATGGCGGAGACGTAGGAGAGCTCGTCGTTTTCGTGGACAAATGCGGCGTCGGAGAACGGGGCGTAGCGGCTGCGTGTGAAGACGTTGAGGACAATGACGCTATGGCGCGCGGTGAGCCAGTTGGTGATGGCGATCGAGAGCGAAAAGGCCGCGTCGTCGCGGTGCGGAGAGAGGACAAGGATCTTCAGGGCGTGGCTCCGGATTCCTGAGTGTATTGTCTCAGGCTGCGCAATGAATGCGTGGCACAACAACAGCAGATTCCTCCGCTCCACTGCGGAATGACAACCAAAAAAACAACAACAGTGAAAGCGTCGAATTATTTTACGGGGACGTGATCGCGAGTTTGCGGCCAGTTTGCGACGAGGTTGTCGACGACGATGTGACCGACGCGGTAGGCAGATTCGAGTGCGGGCAGGTAGGCGCTGTAGTGGCTGACCTTGGTCTCCGCGAGGCTTTCGGCGGCGGTGATGCCGATGCGCTGCTGGTCGAAGTTCGACGCAGTGCGGAGGACGAGGACGCGGTTGATGTCGAGCTTGTTCGCCCTGGCGAGCCAGGTGAGGGACTGGAGGGTGCCGGTGTCCTCCATGCCGCAGATGGCGTAGGTGCCGTGGCCGTCGGTCTGGTACTGGACCCAGTCGCGGGCCCACTGGTTGAGCAGCTTTCCGTGCCAGAAGGTGGCGGCGGACAGGTTGTCGCCGCGGAGGACGAAGGGCGGGCGATGGGCGGCGGCTTCGGCGTACTGCATGCGCCGCTCCTTCATCTGCGGAGTGTCGGGGAGTTCGGTGTCTTTGGTGAGATTGAAGGCCCAGTCAACGAGGGCGGTGTTGAGGTGGTAGACGTTGCCGTCGTCGCCGAAGCGTGCGGCGCGGGGTTGCTCGTAGGGCGTGGATTTGCCGAGGGGGACGTAGCCGGTCTTCCAGTCTTTGGGAATCTCGCGGGCGTCGATCTCGTGGGCGAGGTCGCCATCGACGATGTAGTCGGACCAGACGGCAGAGCCGAGGGAGCCAATCTGCGGGTCGATGCCGCCGATGCCCGCGACGAGGAAGTAGGCGTGAGTGAGATCGAAGCGCGGATCGAGGCCGAGGGCCATGATGGTGGCGGTGGCGCGGGAGGTGCCGACGCCGGTGAGGACGCCGAGAACTCCGGTGTTCGGGTTGAGGCGGAGATCATGATAGCCCGCGGGAAAGGGGAGGACGGTGTCGAGGTGCTCGCGCTCGACCCAGTACTGATATTCGCCCGGGGCGTCGCCTGTGTCGGCGCCGACCTCGAACATGTTGATGACGACTACTTTGATTTCGATTGGCTTCGGGTGGGGCTGCGCGAGTGCGCATGGGGGCGTACGAAGCAGAAGGAGGGTGAAAAGGAGGCGCATAAATGATGGTAGCGCGAATTTGGCCATGGTTTCAGAGTGTGACGGCTTCGGCAGCGGTAGACATGTGGGGCGAGTTTACAAGCTCGATGCTTGCGACCATCCGAAAACCGGCTTAGACGCCCTTTTTCATGGGCTCCCAGATGAACTTGTGGATCTGGAGGGAGAGGCGCGCGGGAAGGCCGTCGGCGAGCATCCACTCGACCAGCTTGCGAGGATCGAGGGCCATGTTGTCGGCGGTGCGCTGGGGGCTGGGTGTCTGGACGAAGGCGGGGCTGAGGAGGACCTGTCCGGCTTTTTCTTGAAGCGCGTGTGTGCGGATGAAGTCGCGGGCGAAGTCGTAGTCCTCGCGGTTGGTGATGACGAACTTTACTTCGTCGTTCTTGGTAAGGGTTTCGAGGTTTTCGAGGCGGAAGGTGTTAGCTGCGCTGCCCGCGCCGGGACATTTGACGTCGACGATCTTGTGCACTGCCCTGGGGACATCGGCGAGCGGGCGTTCGCCGCTGGTTTCGATCATCAGCGTGTAATTGTTCGCCAGCAAGCGGTCCATCAGAGGCAGGAGTTCTTTGGCTTGCAGCATAGGCTCGCCGCCTGTGAACTCGATGAGAGTGCATGGGGCGAGGGACTTGATCTGCTGCTCGATCTCGTCGAGGGTGAAGGGCTTGCCGCCGGTGAAGGTGTATTCGGAGTCGCACCAGGCGCAGCGGAGGTTGCAGCCGGCGAGGCGGACGAAGATGCAGGGGAGACCGGCGAAGGAGGATTCGCCCTGGACGGATTTATAGAGTTCGATGAGATGCATCATAAAAGAACTGCGTTCTGGGCTGGACGGGCGGTTCTCCGTACGCTTCTCGCCGGTTCGCGTGGTTTACTCGTAGTAGCGGGCGAAGCTGGTGTCGGTCTCGTAGAGGGTGCAGTCCTTCACAGAGACGCGGCCCTGCGGTCATCTCGTGAAGCTGGAGTTTGGTCTTGTCGTAGAAGTAGCGGGCGAGGTTTTCAGCCGAGGGGTTGATTGTGGTGAAGGGCTCGAGGTCGTTGATCATCTGGTGGTCGAGGTATTCGACGACGGGACGCATGACTTGCTTGAGGAGTTTGAAGTCCAGCAGAAGGCCGGCCTCGTCGAGGTCTTTGCCCTGGAGAGTGATAAAGACCTTGTAGTTA
Source organism: uncultured Acidobacteriaceae bacterium (assembly GCA_963774835.1). Classification (GTDB taxonomy): domain Bacteria; phylum Acidobacteriota; class Terriglobia; order Terriglobales; family Acidobacteriaceae; genus Edaphobacter. The sequence continues at coordinate 442,372 of CAVZGS010000003.1, read as the reverse complement.
TGGCCGTGCGGGTTCTCGCACTTGCCACGATAGTTGCGGAGGTAGTGGCCGGAAGAAAAGCCGGCTTCTACAGTTACTTCGAACATGACTCTGGGGTCCCTTCGGCTGCCGCGTCTGTAATTGAGATGGGAGTTGAGGGGACGCGGCTTCAACTTATCCCGTACTTTGATTGTACTGTTTTGTGCGGTGAGTCCTTACCGTTTACGCTTCGCTCGGCGGGCCTCTTCGGCACGGCGCTCGGCTTGTTCGAATAACGAGGACAAGATGCCGGCCAGCGCGACGAGGAGACCGACGACCAGAAGGCCAAGCCCCATCGTGCGCCAGAGAGCGACGTCACCAGGGGAGCCGGGCTGTTTCGCGATGTTGGTGTAGGCGATGCTGCAGGAGATCAAAGCGAAGAAGATGAGGCTGCCGGCGAGGATGTAGAGATTGCGTCCCATGCGTGGTTCTATTTTACGGCGCGGAGTATTTTGCCGCGCGGGAGCCACTATTAGACAAAGGGCCCGCTCTTTTTCAAGGAGCGGGCCCGTCGTGCTGTGCAGGGTAGCTTTTGTGTGCGGTGATTAGTACCTGGTCGTGGTACGGTCAGTGGCAACCAAGTCTCTTTGTTCGACAACTCCGTCGACTTCCGAGGTACGAGTGGAGATCTTCTCGCCATCGGCGATATTGCCAAAGGTCCCCCGGCCACCGGTGGTGTCCTTCGAGGCCGCCTCGCCCGAAGAGGAGATATCGCGCGCGCCGGTGTCCTTGAGTGACATCTTGGCGGCGTCGATCTGCTCGGAGGTGTCACAATGGACCGACAGAAGGGTTCCACCGCCCTTGACGGCACCTTCGTAGCGCTTCGCTTCATATTCGGGGATGCCCATGCCAACGAGTGCTCCCACGATGCCGCCGACTGCTCCGCCCGCGCCCAATCCTGCGAGTGTTGCCACGATTGGGCCAGCTGCGATGAGCGGGCCGACGCCCGGAATAGCAAGAACACCGATGCCTGCGAGGAGACCAAGTGTTCCGCCGATAACGCCACCCGTAGTGACCCCGGTGGCCGTACCCTCAGGGGCTTTGGTTGATTTTTCGTGGGCGAAGGCACGTGTGCTTTCGTCGTCGGGAAGAAGAACGGAGATGGCAGAGTTTGTAAAACCATTGGCGAGCAAGTGATCGACAGCGGCCTCTGCAGTGCCAGGTGTTGCGTAAATACCGAAAACCGCTACGTTTTTGTTAGACATGATGGTGCTCCTTGGCTGCTGCTGCAGCGAGATTGGATTGCGTGACACTACTACTATTGATGGTTAGCTCGTTAGTGATCTTGTCGGTACTGACCACGTTGGCTGCTTCCGAGGCCACCTTTTGTTTCTCGTCCTCCGACTGCACAGGACCCTTGAGAGTGACTGCGCCATCGACGGTGATGATCTTGACGTTGTGAGCGTAAGTCGAGAGAGTCTTGTCGGCCATGATGGCCTTGCGAATCTTCGCCGTGGTGTCCCGGTCGGACTTCGCATTGGACTGGTTGTCCGCGGTCTCCGCGTGGTTCTTGTTCTGATTCGAGTTGTCTGGAGCTGTTTGCGCAGCACCAGATTGAGCAAACGCTTGCACGGCTGAGTGGGCGCCGGGCAGGCACGAGAGAGCGATTGCGGCCGAAGCCACAGTGGTTAAACGCAAAAATGTCATAGAGCAGAACCCTTCCATGGAAACAGGGAGTTTCCAAGCTGCCGGGCCGCGAAATGCTTATAGCATTGCTCGGTCCCGCGAGCGCAGTCTTGTTCACTCTGATGAGAAAGCCGATGAGTAAGTTGTTCCAGAGCGCGATATCCTGACGCGTCGTCGCGCTAGTGTTGCAAGGACACGCTATGAGGTTTTTTGGAAGAACTTCTCGACTTCCGTGATGTCCTGGGTGAGGCGGTAGGGCGGCAGCGATTCGAGGAAGATGCGGCCGTAGCGCTGGCGCTGGATGCGGGGGTCGAGGAGCATGAGGACGCCACGGTCGTTCAAGCTGCGGATGAGGCGGCCGAACCCCTGCTTGAGGGTGATGACGGCGTTGGGGACCTGGTAGTCGAAGAAGGGCTTGCCGCCGAGAGCTTCAATGGCTTCCATGCGGGCCTCGACTACGGGATCCGAGGGGACGGCGAAGGGCAGGCGGTCGATGATGACACAGCTTAGTTGCTCACCCTGCACGTCGACTCCCTGCCAGAAGCTGGACGTGCCGAAGAGGACGGCGTTGGGGGTGTCGCGGAACTGCTGCAGCAAGACGTTGCGTGGGGCAGTGCCGTGGAGCAGGAGCGGATAGGGGAGTTCGGCAAGGAGGCGCTCGTGCGTGTTGCGCATCTGCGTGTAGCTGGTGAAGAGGCAGAAGGCGCGGCCTTTGGTGATCTCGAGGACGCGGCGGATCCGTTCGGCGGCCTTTTCGGGGAAGTCGGGCTCGCGTGGATCGGGCATGTTCGGGTGGAAGGTAGAGGAGGGCTTGCTTTTCGTAGTTGAAGTGCGAAGGGACGACGAGTTCGCGCGTGGTGGTGAGGCCGAGGCGGCGGCGGATGTGGTCGAAGCCACCGGAGACGGTCAGCGTGGCAGAGGTGAGGACGACGGAGTTGTAGCTGTCGAAGAGCGTGGAGGTGAGGAGCTCGGAGACGTCGATGGGTGTGGCCTGCAGGTGCGTGTGGAAGGCGGCGTGAGCTGCTCCTCTGGCGAGATTACGGACGCCTCCAGCGGCGCGACGCTCGATCCAGAAGACAGTGTTGCGGTCAGGGGACTCGAGGAGAAATGCGAGATGGGCGCGGATGTCTGCGGCGCGTTTTCGCAGGCCGGGCGACTCTTCCACGTTCTTCAGGTGGTCGAGTTCGCCTTCGAGGCGGGTGAGCGCGTTGAGGACGCCGGTGTAATAGTCGCCGCTCTCCTCGAGGAAGGCCTCGCGGTTGTGGAAGGGCATGCGGCCGGGGCCTCCGGGCAGCCCTGCCGACTCCGTGGGCAGGATCGCGAAGAACATGCGCGAGCGGTCTTTGAGGATGGCGCAGGCGCTTTCGATCGCTGACGTGCTAGCCTTCTTTGCCTTCAGCATCAGATCTACATCGCGGATAAGTTCGTCGACACGCTGATTGCTGAGACCGATGCCGAAGTAGTTCGAGGCGACCTCTTCGAGTTCGTGTGCCTCGTCGAAGATGACGGCTGCGGCCTCGGGCAGGATGCCGGCGTCGGGGGCGTTGGCGGCCTGCTGCTTGATGCTGAGGTCGGCGAAGAAGAGATGATGGTTGACGATTACGATGTCGGACTCGAGTGCTTTGCGCCGCATGGCGGTGACGAAGCAACGCTCCCAGTCGGGGCAGGTCTGGCCGAGGCAGGCTTCGGTGCGGGCGTCGAGCTTCTGCCAGAGCGGCGAGGACTCGGGGAGCGTGTCGATCTCAGCACGGTCGCCTGTCTCAGTCGTCTTCTCCCAGGTGGAGATGTGGTGGAACTGGTCGATCTCTTCGAGGCCGTGGAGGAGTGGGTTGTCGCGCAGTGCGTAGAGCTTGTGACGGCAGAGATAGTTGCTGCGGCCTTTCATGTAACAGACCTTCAAGGGGCCAAGGAGCGATTCGAGGAAGGGAACGTCCTTAAAAAAGAGCTGCTCCTGCAGGTTTTTCGTGCCAGTAGAGATGATGATGCGCTGCTGGCGCTCGCGGGCCAGTCGCAGGGCAGGCAGAAGATAGGCGAGGGTCTTGCCGGTGCCGGTTCCGGCTTCGACGATGAGGTGGCGCTTTTCTTTGAAGGCGGACTCGATGGCGCGGGCCATCTCGTACTGTCCCTTGCGGTGCTCGAAGGCAAGGGACGATCGCGAGAGGATGCCGCCGGGCGAGAAAAAGTCATGCAGGTTCGGCAGATTCTCGGGAGGGGCGGGTGTGATCGAGATGGGAGCGGTGGTGGACAATGTTGGGATTGCTGGCGGTTCTCACGGCACGAAGGCGATGCAATTTCTATAATAGAGAGGATAGCGAATAAATAGCGTAGGAAACCTGGCCGCCTCGAAGGTGCGCGGGAGAAAGTTGGACACTCCGTGGCTAAGAGAGATGACAAGAAGCGGTTAGGCAAGAAACACAGGCAGGCGAGCACGCGGCCGAAGAAGGGGCGTGCGCCGAAGTCGACGCCGACGACTGGGGCGGTGGATCCTCGCAAGAGGAAGATACTTTCGACCAAGCGGGCGGCGGCGGACAAAGCTTCACGGGTCACAAAGCAGTCGCCGGAACGGGAGAGGCGGAAGGCGATTCGTCCCGATGTTGCTCCGAAGAGATCCGCTGCTCCGCGGCCGAATTTTGCACGACCCGCGGATGGGATCGTGGGGCGACAGACGCCTCGATCGTCGAATATGGACGGCCGTGAAGAGGACTGGCGCGATATCGAACTGCTGGCCTCGCAGATGGTCACCGAAACAGAGAGTGCCGATGCGCGCGATCTGCCGCTGATTGCGGTTTGCGGACGGCCGAATGTGGGCAAGAGCACCCTGTTCAATCGGCTGACAGGATCGCGGCGATCGATCGTTGGTGATGAGCCGGGGATCACGCGCGACCGCATCTATGGCGAGATCGAATGGATGGGACAGGCCGCTCGGATTGTAGATACTGGCGGAGTGGTGCCGGATGATGAAGCGCTGATTCCGGTGGAGATCTTCCGGCAGGCGAAGGTGGGGTTGGAAGAGGCCGATGCGATAGTGATGGTGGTGGACGGGCGCACGGAACTCGCCTCGCCTGATATGGAACTGGCGCGGCTGCTGTTGCGTGGGGGCAAGCCGGTCTTTCTCGCAGTCAACAAGATGGACACCGAGGCCATGCAGGTGCAGGCGGAGAACTTCCGGCGGCTTGGGTTCAAGAATGTATTGCCGATTTCGGCGGAGCATGGAAGCGGTATGGGCGACCTGCTGGACGCGGTGTTTGATGTCTCTGCCGGAGCCAGCCGCGGTGATAGAAGAGCCGGTGATGCTGACCGAGAATGATGAGGCCGAGGAAGACGCAAACGGGCCGGATTACTCGATCGATCCGACGGCGAGACGCGTCCGGAAGCTGCGGTCGCATGGCGAGTACGAGAGCCGCGAGACGAAGATCGCCATCATTGGGCGGCCGAACGTGGGCAAGAGTACGCTGTTGAACGCCCTGACTGGAACGGAGCGGGCGATTGTGTCGCCGATTGCCGGTACGACCCGCGATGCGGTGGACGAAGTCGTCGAGCGGGACGGGCATGCGTTCAGGTTTGTGGATACGGCGGGGATTCGCAGGAAGGGCAAGACGAAGCTGATGGCGGAGAAGCTGTCGGTGATCATGGCGCGGAAGCATCTGGAGGCAGCGGACGTTTCGCTGCTGGTGATCGATGCGACGGAGGGTGTGGCTGCGCTCGATGCGAACATAGGCGGGTATGCGCATGAGAGTGGGCGCTCGGTGATCATCGTCGTGAACAAGTGGGACCTGATGACGCGGACAGGCAAGGATGGTATGCGGTTGTTTGATGGCAAGCCTCCGGCGAACCAGAAGCTCTATGAGCAGGACGTTCGGGACAAGTTGAAGTATCTGGACTATGCTCCGCTGCTGTTTATCTCGGCGGCCGACGGCAAGAACATCGAGCAGGTGTTCAAGAAGGTGGAGCTGGTGGCGCGCGAGCGGCGGAAGCGCGTGACTACGGGGCAGATGAACCGGTTTCTGGAGAAGGTGGACTTCCAGAAGGCCTCAGTGCCGATGAACAAGCGCGTGAGGATCTATTACATGACGCAGGCCGCTGTCGCTCCGCCTACGTTTGTGCTCTTCACCGACAAGGACGTGAAGATGCACTTCTCGTTCGAGCGATTTCTGGCGAACCAGATTCGGGAGAACTTCGGATTTATCGGGAGCCCGATCTGGTTCAAGGTGCGGGCGCGGAACAATAAGACAGGCTGAGGCAATCGAGCCGCCCGGATCAGGCGGCTCGAAATTCTGGCGAGCGTTAAGGTTTAGATTCCAGCAGGAACAGGCGCGGGAACGACTCCGTTCTTCTTCGCGATTTGATCGATCAGTTCAAGGTGTTCTTTTACGACCTGTTCGCCCTTTTCGACAGTAGTTTTGAGGGCAGGATAGCCTGTTAATCTCACTTCCTGACGGAAGGCTTCGAGGTCCTTGTGGTGGTCTTCGACCATTGCCTTGATGTAAGCCTTGTCAAAGTGCTCTCCAGAGAGGAGCTCGAGTTTCGCCTTCTCGGCTGCGGTAGCTATGGAAGGAGTTGAAGGCACCTGGATACCCGCTTCGTTGGAAAAGGGCTTCATGTCATCGATCAGCATCTGATGATCGTGAATCATCCTCTGAGCGAAGTCCTTTATTTCCTGATTGGTGGACTTCTCGAGTGCCAGTTTGGCCAGATCGATCTCGTCGAAGCTACCCTGGTTGGCGGCTTCTACGAACTTTGTGTCCTGATGTGCGGTGCTTAGCTGGTCCTTCGCTGGAGTGGTGCGGGACGTTGCGAATGCCGGGGCGCAGGTGGCGACGGCTGCGAAAGCAGCAATGGCAGGGAGAACTGCAAGTTTCATCTTTCTACCTCGTTCCTGGTTCGAATTTGCCGGATGTGCATGGGGAATTGGGAATCTCCGGGCGTGGGCCGAATGGCCCATACTCTAGGAGAGACGCCGAAAGAGTGCCCGGAGAGTTGTCTGAAATTGTTCGACATGCGGTGACGCCGTATTAGGGGAGGGCCGGGGCGAGCGGAGGGCTGAATGGAGGCGGTTGGGGGCGCGGGGGCTGCAGGAGGCTAGAAGCGCGACAAGGCCGAGTTTGAGCCACAGGTTCAGCGAGAACGGCCGCAGGAGCGCCTTGGCGTGCTTGATCGCGGGCGAGATAGTTTCTTGTGGCTGAAAGAGGTGTCATGACGTGCGACCTGAGGGTATCGCAGCATTGGCTTTGGCGAAAGAAAATTGTGTCTGGCCGGCGAGCCAGAGGTCCCAAGCGGCGAGGGCGCGCTCGCACTGGATGCGATGACGCTCCTTTTTGTCGCGGACCTTCTTTCGCAGGTCTTCTTCGAGGGGCGGGAGGAGATCGAAGGTGATGTTGGCGGGCTGGAATTTTTTGGTTTCGGAGTGGGTGATGTAGTAGGTCAACGAACCGTTGGCGCTTAGGCGTGGCGCCGGCGTTGGGACTTTTCCGTTCGCGATGTTTGCGGCGTAGATACCGGCCAGCATGCCTGATGCGATCGACTCGGTGTAGCCTTCGACTCCGCTGAGTTGACCGGCGATCATGATGCTCGGGTGGGTCTTGAGCTGGAGCGTTTCAGTGAGCAGCGAGGGGGCGTGGATGTAGGTGTTGCGGTGGATCTGGCCGTAGCGGAGGAAGGTCGCGTTTTCGAGGCCGGGGATGAGCTTGAGCACGCGATTCTGTTCGCCGAATTTCAGGTGGTTCTGGAAGCCGACGAGGTTGTAGCTGTCGGCGCGGAGGTTCTCCTGGCGAAGCTGCACGACGGCATAGGGCCAGCGGCCGGTCTTCGGGTCGGTTAGGCCGACGGGCTTCATTGGGCCGAAGCGGAGGGTGTCGCGGCCTCGGCGGGCGGTCTCTTCGATGGGCAGGCAGCCTTCGAAGTATTGGAGTACCTCAGCAGGCTTGGGCCCCGCGGTTGAAAAGGGGCTGGCTGTTTGGGTGAGAATGGCTCCCTCGGGGTCCTTCGACTCCGCTGCGCTCCGCTCAGGATGACGGTTTTGTTGTGATGCGGTGGGCAGCTTCTCCCATGATTTGCCTTCGACAGCTTCGGCGGTAGTGAGGGCGTCGAGGAAGCGGTCGTATTCTTCTTTGGTGAAGGGGCAGTTGATGTAGTCTGCTGTGCCCTTGTCGTAGCGGGCGGCGAAGTAGACCTTGTCCATGTCGATGGTGGTGGCGTCGACGATGGGTGAGATGGAGTCATAGAAGGCGAGGTGCTCGGAGCCGGTGAGGCGCTGGAGTTCAGCGGCCAGTGCGGGGCTCGTGAGAGGGCCGGAGGCGAGGATGGTAACCGTGTTGCAGTCGTTTTCGTCGAGGTGCGTGATCTCTTCGCGGTGGACGGTGATGCGCGGTTCGGCGGCGATGCGGGCGGCGACGCGTTTCGAGAATTCGACGCGGTCGACGGCGAGGGCGTGGCCGGCGGGGACGGCGGTAGCGTCGGCTTCGGCAAGGAGGACGCTGCCTGCGCGGCGCATCTCCTGTTTCAGGAGCCAGGGGGCGGTGTTTTCGGACTCGGACTTGAGGGAGTTGGAGCAGACAAGTTCGGCAAAGTCGGAGGTCTGGTGGGCCTCGGTGGAGCGCGTGGGGCGCATCTCGTAGAGGTCGACTTCGCAACCTCTTTTTGCGGCCTGAAGTGCGGCTTCGGGGCCAGCGAGGCCGCCGCCGATGATCCTGATTCGCTTGCCTGCCACTGCCTCTCCCTCCTCCCTGTTTTCTGTCAAACTCTTCAAACAAAATAACTTACGCTTGGACTTGGCCTGTAAGTTATTGATTCCAGGAACAGATTACCGCAAAGTCTTCCATCCATGGGACTTACCTGCGATATCGCGGGATGAGCTGGAAGGATTTTGGTCTTGCCCCCTTGTTCCATTATAAGGGGCGCGTCAAGCTCTCAGGGCTGAAATGGAGTTCGGAAGGTGCGTAGAGCAGAGTTGCAGAACCATGTGGCTGCTACACTTGCCTGCGAGAAAGCAGGAGACCGATGTCGCAGAAAACACAGCCTGAAGTAGTGATTCGGACGGCCAAACCAGAGGACGGCCGTGCCTGCGGGCAAATTTGCTATGACGCCTTTTCCACGCTTAACGCGGCCCACGGTTTTCCTTGCGATTTCCCCTGACCCGAAGCTGCGATCGGCGCGCTTCTGACGATGTTTTCGAGTGCTGACTTGTATTGCACGGTGGCGGAGGTCGGGGGCCGAATTATGGGCAGCAACTGCCTCGATGAGCGTGCTGTGATTCGAGGTATCGGCCCAATCAGCATCGATCCCGCGGCACAAAACCTCGGGGTCGGCCGTAAGCTCATGCAGGCCCTGATGGACCGAGCAAACGACCGCGGCGCTGCTGGAATCCGGCTGGTGCAGGCGGCCTTTCACAATCGCTCGCTGTCGCTCTACGCGTCGATGGGCTTTGATGTCCGGGAGCCCCTTTCATGCATGCAGGGGCGGACACTCGCAAGGAGTGTTCCGGGATGCACGGTGAGACCTGCCAAAGTTGACGATGCGGACGCCTGCAATGGTCTATCGCGGCGGATCCACGGGTTCGACCGAGGAGTCGAGTTGGCCCAGGCAATCGAGGACGGCACTGCGTACATCGTAGAACGGGGCGGCCGCATCACGGGATACACGACGCACCTGGCGTTTTTCGGCCATTCCACGGCGGAGACAAACGTGGACTTGCAGTCGCTGATTGCTTCGGCGGAGTCCTTCGATGGAGCCGGGAATTCTTGTGCCTTCAAGAAACCATGTTTTGCTGCGCTGGTGCCTGATGAACGGCCTGCGCGTGCGTCCAGTCGATGACACTGATGAGTACAGGACTGTATAACGAGCCGTCCGGGGCGTGGCTCCCGTCGATATTCTTTTAGGGTCTTGGGTCGGTTTGAGTGAGCGTACCTCAGCGGCTAAAGCCGCAGCCGGTTTCCCGTCATTTTACGGCACGGCTGAAGCCGTGCCCTTAAACCGTGGATCTTTTTCGCGGGACCGAGTTTCTCCTGCAAAATGCGATTTATGGAACCGGCGCGGGGCCGCGGACGTATTCTTCTGGCGGACGCTGCTGATTACGCGCCCGTCACGAGGGTCGTCATGCTTTGCCTGATTCTGCTCGTTGTCTTGTTGAGCCGCCGCTGCTGGTGGGGTCCCAGATACTATCCGTACTATTACGGAGCTTACCCGTATCCGTATGGAACGTACACTCCGTACGATCCTTACTGGCGCGCACGGTACTACGGATACTGGCACGGATACCGTGGGTGCTACTGGTAGGCGGCAACAAGTCAGCCAGGAAACCTGCAATCCGCCATCCAAAAAAGGCTGTCCTAGTTCTCGGTGTTGATCAAATATCTGCTCTCCCGCAGATGTCGATTGAGGTCTGCCAGATGGAATAGGTATTGATTAAATCCTGTCGCCATCAGCTTCATCATCTTTGCTCTTTTTCCTACTGCTGCCATGAGATAGCATTCTCGGCCCATGTGGGAGTAGAACTCGATGTTGTGGCGGTCTTTGTTCTGGCTTTGGAAGAACCCGGCGTAGAGAAGAATGTGCGCGCCGGCTGACTCCATCCAGAGAGGGTTCTTCGCGCTGGTGAGCTGGCGCATCATGAGTTCAGCGATCTGGGTCAGATCGGCGAATTGGCGGAACTCCTGGTCGCTTGGGCTGTAATCCGGAGAGAGGCAGCTCCATACGGTCTACCGACTGCAGGCAAAAATGACCGAGCACGCTTGCAAGGTAGATGCCTGTTGAGTCGGAGATCCGGGCCACTGCTCGGTTCCTATTGCTTCGCGGAGATTTGTCGCCCAGAAGTTGAGAGCGCGTTCTTCGGTGACTCCGTAGAGCTCCTCAAAGTAGTGATCCGATGGCATCATCGCACCTCGGTGCTGGTCTTCCCAACGATGCCTATTGTTTACCTTGTCTTTTTCCCAGTGGGAATACCCAATTTGGACTATGCATCCAACTGGGTACATTCGCCTTGGTTTAGAACTCTTCCGTATGCTGTCGGTCTCCCAGTGCGGACATACCGTCTCGGTGTTTTGGGGACAGATACGTCGAGGGCGAAAAACGGAGTTTTGGAAAGCTTCAAACCAAAGCCGGCGGTAGCTTCGAAGTTTCCGAAAAGACGAATTTACGGGCACTCCGGGGCCACTTCCGGTTTGCCGGTCAACCATTCAGAATGCAGAGTTCCTTCGAACCTCGGTAAGCGCGGTGGCGATTTGGCACAAACCGAGACGGATTGTGGGCGAGCCTGTTATGGTCTGTGTGAATAGATCATGCGCCATCCCGCCAAACCAAAAGAGAGGCTCCCGCACGCGTTTGTTTTGGAAGCCCTCACGCCATTAAATCCCGAGGTGCTTCGGATGTTTTCCGGTTTTGCCGTCTACCTGGGTGCCCGCATAGTATGTATGCTCCGCGATCATGAGAAATCTCCGAGGGACAATGGCGTTTGGCTTGTCCTTTCTGAGAGCACCGGTCCCACAGATACAGAACTCCGCCGCGAATTCCCTTCCATCCGTACTATCGAGCTCCTCGCTGATAAGATCGGCCACTGGCTTCTCATCCCGAGTGACGGCCCGGACTTTGAGATAGAAGCCCTTCATGCGTGCGATCTGCTGTTGCGGCGTGACCCTCGCCTTGGCCGAATCCCTAAATCGAGACGGTAAGTTTCCGGCGAACAAAACAGCTCAGGCTGGCCTTTCGCCGAGTAGGGTCGTCGTGGCCCCGCCAACCCGGCCCGCTGACGGACCGCTATCGGGAAACGGGCTTGAGTAATGTTCGGTTTGCCGGCAATACGGACACTTCGGGGTCACTTCCGGATGCCGGTTGTTGCTCGCTAATAGTTCGCGATTTCTCGTCGCAATTTTCATCTTTGACGGAGAACAATCGCAGGGCGTGCGGCATCGTCTCACTCTCGTTCGTGCAGAGCCTCCGGGATTGCAGGCCAGTTTGACGAGCTCTCCAGGGTCAGTAAACGCGCCTTCCGGTGATGGTGTATTTCGCGTCGGGAGGATCCTCTGAGACGATCTCCTCCTCCGCAGCTTTCATCGCCTCCGCAGGCCTCTTCGCCTCTGCAGGTCTCATCGCCTCTGCAGGTTTCTTCTCCTCTGCTGGCTTCACCGCCTCTGCAGGTTTCACCGGCTCCGCAGGTTTTATCGCCTCTGCAGGCTTCAGCGCGTCCGCAGGTTTCATCGACTCCGCAGGTTTCATCGCCTCTGCAGGTTTCATCGCCTCTGCAGGCTTCAGCGCGTCCGCAGGTTTCAATGCCTCTGCAGGCTTCTTCTCCTCTGCAAGCTTCTCTGGGACCATCGCCCACGCGAAGCCGTGCGCCAGCCACAAAAAGAAGCTGGCAAAGAGGCACACCAAAACAAGGCCAGCGAAGAGGAATACTACCTGGCCTTTCGTGTTGGCGGCGGCATACAACCCGATTGAGAAGAAGGCGACGGTTGCGAATGAGAAGCCGCCCGCGAAGCGCCCAAGTCGACGCGATAAAGCACTCATGCGATTACTCATTTAGTGCCCTCCGTCGCTTGCGAAATAAACCCCGGAGAGCTTATTGAACAGGGCCGCTTACCTGCCCAAATAGGTTGCACCCTCCGTCCAGGGCTTCAAGTCTATCCCGATTCTTCGAGGAGGGTCATTGTGCGAATTACCAGTTCGTGGACTTGTGAAGAGGCGGATTGTCGCAAACCGGAAACAATCCTAACGCTGGGGGCTTGTCACTTTGTTGTGCACGAAAGACGGGGTTACTGAGATGGCTCGCCGCTTGATCACCTGGTTCGGACTGGGCGATCTTGTAGGCAGGTATAAGGAGGATCATCGATATGGAGATTCGCTCGGTAGGGATAGATCTTGGCAAGACGAGCTTTCACCTGGTAGCCCTTGGCGATAACGGCAAGGTGCTACTGAAGAAGAAGTTCTCTCAGAAGCAGCTAATCACGTTTACGGCTAACCTGCAGACGTCGTTGATTGGGATGGAGGCATGTTCTGGAGCACACTTTCTGGCCCGTGCCTTGCGAGCGCAGGGTCATGATGTGAAGCTGATTCCAGCGCAGTTCGTGAAGCCTTTTGTGAAGTCGAACAAGAACGACTTCCTGGATGCCGAGGCGATTGCCGAAGCGGTCGATCGGCACAACATGCGGTTCGTTCCGATCAAGACCGATGACCAGCTCGACCTGCAGGCGCTGCACCGGGTGCGGGATCGCCTGATGATACGAAGAACTTCTTTGATCAACCAGATTCGTGCGTTCTTATTGGAGCGCGGCATGGTCTTTGCCAAGAGCCCGATCCGGCTGCGGGAGGCCATCCCCGAGGTGCTAGAGAACGCGAACGAAAACCTCACCCCGAGGATGCGGAACCTGGTCGCGATGCTGTGGAACGAGTGGAAGGGCCTGGAGCTTCAGATTGTCGAGATGAACGACGAAGTGGAGCGGATCGCTTCAAGTGATGCTGCATGCATCAGGCTGCGCCAGATCCCGGGGATCGGACCGGCTGGTCGCAACGGCGATCGTCGCTTCGATCGGCAACGGGGCAGCCTTCCAGAAGGGACGAGAGTTTGCAGCCTGGATCGGACTGGTACCGAAGCAACATTCTACCGGCGGCAAGGCGAAGCTGTATGGGATCAGCAAGCGCGGCAACTGCTATCTGCGCAAGATCCTGGTGCACGGGGCCCGGGCAGTGGTGCTGCGATCGAAACGAGACCGCCTCGCGATGGGCACATGGATAACGGCACTGGAGACGAGAGCACCACGCAACGTGTTGATCGTCGCCATGGCCAACAAGCTGGCGCGGATCGCGTGGGCGGCTCTTTCAAGCGGTCAGAACTATCGGGCTGTTCCGAGTGCCATGGCAGCATAACAGGCCCACATCAAGCTCTCCCACTAAGGTCTGCAATGGACAAGTGAAGATGAAAGAACAGTCACAACGGCGTGCCTGAAACCTGTTTTCCGATTGGGCCTTCACACGACCGAGGGGTTTCTGAGGACAGGCACGCAGCGTATCTCATCATGGCCAGGAGAACAAATCTCCACCAACAGGCCGGATACATTGACGCAGACTTTCTTCATCGAATCACTTTTCCCTTGCAGTCAGACGGCGGACCGATACATTTCGGAAACTAAATTCTCTTGCCTAATAACTTGAGCGCCCATCCGCTTTATTTGCTTTGCGCGGCGAGGACGGAGAGTGCTTCGCCTGAGACCTGCATGCCCTTCCACTCGGACTTCATGACGGCCCCCAGCGATTGGTAGAACTCAATGGACGGCTGGTTCCAGTCGAGGACGCTCCATTCGTAGCGAGGGCAGCCTTCGGCTACGGCGATAGCGGCGACGCGGGTGAGCAGGGCCTTGCCAATTCCCTTCCCGCGATGCTCGGGGGTGACGTAGAGGTCTTCGAGGTAGATGCCGGCGTGGCCGCGCCAGGTGGAGTAGTTGTGGAAGTAGAGGGCAAAGCCTGCGGCCGTAGCGGTGCCTGCGCCGGTGAGTTCAGCCATGATGCAGTCGAAGCGTTTGGTTTCGCCGAAGCCGTCACGAAGAAGATCGGCCTCGGTGGCGAGGACGGCGTCGGGCTCGCGCTCGTACACGGCGAGGTCGCGGATAAATCGGAGGAGCCTGCGGGACGTCGGCGGGGGTCGCGGGGCGGAGGTTTAGCTTATTGTTCGGTGAAGGCTGGGTCATCGTTTCTTTCCGGTGGGCTTGGTTCGGTCAAGGGAGCCGATCAAATAACTGGATAGTATCAGCGGTTTCGAGGGCCAAGATTTTGCCGTCAGGTGAAAGCGCCAAAGCGGCTTCTGCTTGAGTTGGTTCTTCCACCTGTGCAACCCGCTCCCATGTTGTTGTGTCGTAAACGTCAACCCGTCTGGATGACACGTGGCGACTGATATCTAGCGACTTCACCCCCCCTGACCAATGTTGGACTTGGAACGCAACACGTCGACCGTCCTCGGAGATGGTTACCTCCCCGCGCCCCAGCGTTTCTCGGTCCTTCGATAGGACGTCACGAAGAAGACCGCCAATTCGGCTATATATAGTGGCAATTGGGGCGTTGTCGTTCGGCGAGTCAGACGAGAAATATGCGGTTTCGTTTTCTAATATTAATGCAGATGTAGGTTGTATGCCTGCAGGAAATCCATCATAGCCTTGCCGCGAGCAATATTGGCCTCCCGACACCGAATGACCATCGACACCAGGGCCATGCTCGACTTCGATGAATCTCCCATCATCCCCAAAAGACCGAAGCTTGACATAATGCTCCCTGCCAAAGTTGTATGAACAAAGCCTTGTTACCTCGAGAGTGTCGGGATTCAGCCAGGTGATAGAGCCGGAGCCGGAAGCGCCATTGTCTTTCGTAATTATTAGTTGCTTCCGTTTCGGTGACTGCAGAACCTGGTAGCGCCCTTCGCTTTCAGCGCGCAGCAGACCAAACATCGCTTTCTCTTTTAGCCCTGTCGCATCGATCAGATGGAGCTTATTATCCGCAACCACTAGCATGCCGTTTTTGTTTGAAAAGAGTACGCCTACCGGGCTGCTCGCGACTGTCGGAAGCTGCATCCGCACCTCGCAATTCAACGATGTGCTCGAGAACTCGACGATATTGTATTTTTGGTCGGGGACGGCGATACTCGGGATTCTAACTGTGGAGAACCCGTGATGTAGCCTGTCCAAAGATCTCCGTCATGATCAAAAGATAGTTTCGCGGGCATCAACCCAGAATGATGCGAAACAGGCCGGGCTTGGTCGCCGAAGCACTGCTTCAGTGAAATAATTCGGCTTGGTATAAGCTTTGGCGGAGCATCCGCTGCGCGCGAACTGATGGCCATGGCCGCCAGCAGAAGCGCCGTGGAGACCGACCTAGAGAGGTAGCGAAATCGAATGAGTTCGTTGCCGAACCCGTACTTCCGGATTCTGTGTCTCATTGCTCTCCGATGATCAGGATTTAGGTGCTGGGTCTGTTGGCTTGTCGGCTGGTTTTTCGGCGGGCTTCTGGCCGGGTTGCGCGGCTAGCCATTTGTCGAAGGGAATGTTGAAGTCGAAGAGTTGCTTTTTGTTGCCGTCTTTGTCGGGAAGCGTGTAGACCATTTTGATGTAGATCTCGGCGCCTTTGAGAGGATCGTCGTTGAGCTGGCGGGTATCGTAGAAGAGGTAGCCGGCGAGGGTGCTGTGCGCGTTGACCGTGGTGCCTTTGAAGCCGAAGTCGTTCTCGTCCTCGGTGATCTGCTTGTCGACGGGCTTGTCGTGGAGGCTGATGGGCGGCAGGGGAAGGGGCAAGGGCACCTGGCGGCCCTTGACGCTCTTGGTGGAGAAGAGGCGGCGCTGGATGTCGTCGTCGGTGGCGGCGGGGATCTTGTCGTTGTTGACGGAGATGAGCTGGATGCGGGCCTCGTCAAGCGAGAGCGCGGTGTCGCTGTCATTGGTGAAGATGACGCGGACGGGAATGAAGCCGTGCTGGACGTAGGGCAGGCGGAAGAAGTCGCAGTCCCGCTGGTCGTCGCAGGGTTCGGCGGCGACGGTGACCTTCTCATTGGGATGGGGGTCGAAGGTGGCGTACTGGTTGGCGGGCTTTACCGGAGGGGCCTTTCGGGGCTTGTCGGAGGCCTGGGAGTTGACCGCTAAGAGGCAGGTTGTGGTTACTAGTAGGAGCGGAATCTGTGCGAATGGGTGGGACTTCATGGCCAAGTTGATTATCATCTTCGCTGGCGCACCAGGTAAAGCGAGGGGAAGCAACAGTGATGATGGTCTATAGCTCGCTGCTGCTGGCGGCCCTGGTGCTGGGCGCGCCGTACTGGCTGGTGCGGATGGCAACCAGCGGGCGGTATCGGGCAGGGTTGCGGGGAAGGCTGGGGTGGGTGCCGGAGGGGTTGCGCGCTGCAGTGGCCGGGCGAGATGTGGTCTGGGTGCATGCGGTTTCGGTGGGCGAGGTGCTGGCTGCGGCACAGCTTATTCGCGAGTTGACGATAGCGCGGCCGGGGTGGGTGTTTGCGGTCTCGACGACGACGGAGACGGGGCAACGGTTGGCGAAGGAACGGATAGCGGGATCGCCGGTGTTTTATCTGCCGCTGGATTTTCGTTTCAGTGTCCGGCGATATCTGCGGGCGCTGCGGCCAAAGATGCTGGTGCTGATGGAGAGCGAGCTCTGGCCGCGCCTGATTGACGAGTGTGCGAAGGACGGCGTGCCGGTGGTCGTTGCGAATGCGAGGATCTCCGACCGGTCGTTTCCGCGATATATGCGGCTGCGCCAGTTGTGGCGGCCGTTTTTGCAGGAGATTTCGCTGTTTCTTGCGCAGAGCAAGGAGACAGCAGAGCGGTTGGTGAAGATCGGTGCCCCGGTTGAGCGGGTCAAGGTGACGGGGAACCTGAAGTACGACGTTCGCATAGGCAACGCGAGCGCGCTGACGGAGGTGCTGCGGGAGCGACTGCCGGTGAGGGCAAAGGTGTTTGTGTGCGGAAGCACGCTGGAGGGTGAGGAGAAGATTTTACTGGATGCGTGGTCTGCGGTGCTGGCTGCGGAGCCGAATGCTGTGATGGTGCTGGCTCCGCGGCATCCGGACCGGTTTGCAGCCGTGGCGGCCATGGTTGCAGGGAGCGGCCCTGAGTTGACGCGGGCGAGCGAGTTCCGTCAGCGGCCCGGAGCTGTGGCTGCGGGGAGTGTCTTCCTGCTCGACACGATTGGGGACCTGGCATCGATCTACGGACTTGCGACGTTCGCGTTTGTGGGAGGGAGCCTGGTGCCGAAGGGCGGGCACAATCCGCTGGAGCCGGCGCAGTTTGCGGTGCCGGTGGTGATGGGGCCTTCGTTTGAAAACTTCCGCGAGGTGGTGGAGGGAATGCGCGCCAACGATGCGATTCGGATCGTTTCGCCTGAGATGGTCACAGTGATGTTGGTTGCGATGTTGCAAAACCCCGGGGATGCACAGGCGTTGGGCGAGCGCGGGCGTATGGTATTTGAAGAACAAGCGGGGGCCACCGCACGCACGGTTCAGGCGCTTACGGCGCTGCTGCAGGAGAGGGCGGTGACGGAACGATGACGACGCGAAGGCCGCTGCTGCTGCCGCTGGCCCCTCTGTATGGGGCGACGCTGGCGATGAAACGGCGATTGTTCCAGTGGGGATGGTTGAAGAAGCAGAAGCTGAAGAGCCCCGTGATCAGCGTAGGAAGCGTGTCGGCGGGTGGCGCGGGAAAGACGCCGATGGTGCTGATGCTGGCAAAGATACTTCGCCATCGCGGCTATGCAGTGCGGATCCTGACGCGGGGGTATAAGCGCGGCTCCTCCACTACCACACGGGTAGAACCGTTCGACGACGCGGCCTGGCATGGAGATGAGCCGGTGCTGTTGGCGCAGCGATCGGGCGTACCGGTCTATGAAGGATCGGACCGGTATCAAGCCGGCGTCCTGGCCGAACAGAATGAGCCGTCAGAGGAGAAGGTGGTCGTCCATCTGCTCGATGATGGGTTTCAACATCGGCAGCTGGCCCGCGATGTCGATATTGTTCTGCTGACACAGGCCGACGTGCAGGACACCCTGCTTCCGGCGGGGAACCTGCGGGAGCCGCTCGCGGCGCTGGCGGAGGCGGATGTAGTCGTATTGCGCGAGGAGGAGGCGGATTCGTTGCGCAGCGTCGTCGCGGGGTTGAGTGGAGGAAAGAGAAAACCTGCGATCTGGGTGGTCCGGCGGACATTGAGCCTGGGCGAGGGAGGCGAGGTGGCGCTGCCTTCGAAGCCGTTCGCCTTCTGCGGCGTCGCGCGGCCCGAAAACTTCACCTGGATGCTGGCCGCGCAGGGCTATGAACCAATGGACACCATGGTCTTTCCGGACCACCACGGCTATGACGAGAACGATATGCACCGATTGCTGGAACGCGCGCGACATGTTGAGGCAAATGGTTTCGTGACGACGGAGAAGGACGCCGTGAAACTAACTCCGATCATGCGCGACCATCTGGAGACGGTTGGGCCGATCGTCGTAGCGCGACTGAGCGTGGAAGCTTCTCAAAGAGCAGGAGTCGCTCTCGCAATTGGTCACGATGGTGGCTCGGCTGGACCGGCGCAAGCGTTGATTGCCGCTGTGTGACGCCGCTGCGTGAGAAAATTAGGGCTTGGCCACAGAACGCACTCTCTCGCATAGTCCTGACGGGCCCCCAAAGGACCGTCCGCTACGAGTTTTGATCGTGCGGACCGGCGCAATGGGCGACCTTCTGCACGCGCTGCCGGCGGTGGCGGCGCTTCGAGAACGGCATCCTGATTGGTTTATTGGGTGGGCGATCGAGCCGCGGTGGCTACCTCTTCTCCAAGCGGACAGCGATGTTTCGTGGCCATTTGAGCGCGGACCTGCAATGCCGATGGTTGACCGGACTTATCTTGCTTCGACGCGCGAGTGGAAGCGGCGGCCCTTCTCGTTTGAGACGATGCGGGAGATCAGCATGCTGCGGAGCGTGTTGCGTGGTGAGCAATTCGATACGTGCGTGGATATGCAGGGATCGATCCGCTCTGCAGTGATCGGCAGAATGGCTGGCGCGCAGGATTTCGTTGGGGCCGCTGAACCTCGAGAAGCTCCGGCGAGATGGCTATACGGGAAACAGGTGAAATTGAGCGCGACGCATGTGATTGAGCAGGGATGTGAGCTGCTTGGGGCGGCTGTGGGCGAGGCCCTACGGCCGGCGAGGGTGACGCTGCCTGTTGATCCGGCGGCAGAGCAATGGTGTGATGCGCTGTTGGCCGAAAGCGGCGAGCGATTTGCGGTAGTCGCACCGACGGCAGGTTGGGGGGCGAAGGAGTGGCCTGCGGAGCGGTACGGTGCCGTGGCGGCGGCGTTGGCGCGGGCGGGGATCCGAACGCTGGTGAACGCCGCGTCGACAGAGGAAGAGCAGGGCAGGCGCGTAGTTGAGTCTAGCAATGGAACAGCAACACTGGTTCCATGCTCTGTCACGCAGATGGTCGCGCTTGTTCGGCGGGCAGCAGTAGTGGTTGCGGGCGATACCGGGCCGCTGCATCTGGCGGCGGCGCTGGAGAGGCCGGTGGTCGGGCTGTATGGGCCGACAGATCCGGCACGAACTGGGCCATATGGAACCCTCTCGCGTGTGCTCCGGCATGCTTCGAGCAAAAACGACCATTCGCGACACCGGGAGACGGAGGCAGGGTTGATGCAGATTACGACTCAGGAGGTCGTAGAGGCGGCGTTTGAGCTGTTGCACGCTGGACAGGATAAGGTGAAGGTGTGAGCGAACGAACCACTTGGCAGAAGGTCGCACGGCGCATCCGCGTGCCGTTGGGATTTGTCTTTGCCGGTGT
The DNA here is from genome assembly GCA_963774835.1 of uncultured Acidobacteriaceae bacterium. Lineage (GTDB taxonomy): Bacteria > Acidobacteriota > Terriglobia > Terriglobales > Acidobacteriaceae > Edaphobacter. The sequence continues at coordinate 422,450 of CAVZGS010000003.1, read as the reverse complement.
GTTTCTGTGGCTGGCACAGCCGACGTGGAAGACCATGCTGCTCAGTCTGCTGCTCGTCGTACCCGGAGTGTGGCTGCGGGCCTATGCGGCAGGGTATGTGCGCAAGAACGCAGAGCTGACCCGGACCGGCCCGTACGCGTATACGCGCAACCCACTGTATTTGGGTTCGACGATGATTGCGTTCGGTTTTGCGGCCGCCGCCTCAAGTTGGACCGTCCTGGCCGCGCTGGCTGTAATGTTCGCAGCGATCTATCTGCCGACGATCCGGTCTGAGGAACTCTATCTGCGGCAGCACTTTGCGGGCTTTGACGAATACGCCGCGAAGGTGCCACGTCTGCTGCCACGGCTTACGCCGGCCGAATTTCCGGCGAACGAGAACGCCAGTGGAGGCAGGTTCTCCTGGCAGCAGTGGCGCCATCACCGCGAGTACAATGCTTTAATGGGTGCCGGCGCGATTTATTTTGCGCTGGCGGTTCAGGCTTTTTCTCAATCACCATGGGGTGATGAGGGGTCTGCGCTGAAGGCGTGGAGGCTGGGGCGAAACCGCCCACACATTTACTCGTGCGAGTGCTGCCCTTTGCTGAAGATTGACCGGCTCCTAGCATTGATTCCCCTGCTGTTGTGTTGCACAGGCCCGCTTCCTGCGAGGGCGCAGTTGCTGGGTCTGGGGCCGAAGCCGGCTCCAGTCGTGATTCCGACGCTGCAGCCGCCGCTACCGGACTTTGCCTTCCCCACCAAACGAACGCTGACGTTCACCGTAGACTGGCGGGTGTTCACCGCGGGCACGGCAGTGTTTCAATTGGAGCAGGACGGTGCCGTACAGAAGATTACGGCTTCAGGAGGCTCAATTGGCGCGGTGACGATGCTGTTTCCCGTGGTCGACAAGTTCCAGGCGGGCTTCGACACCAAGACCGGCTGCTCGACCGGCTTCAGCAAGCAGTTGCAGGAGGGCAGGCGCAAGGTCTCGAGCGACCTGAGCTTCGATTATGCCCAAGGCAAGCAGAAGCAGATAGAGAAGAACCTGGTGAAAGGCACGTCAAAGGAGCAAACAGCCTCGATTCCAGCCTGCGTGACCGATTCGCTGTCGGCGATCTTTTATGCGGCGTCGCAGCCGATGGTGGTAGGCCAGACCATACGGTTCCCCCTTGCCGACTCCATGCGCACCGTGACCGTGACCATGAAGGTGGAGGCCAAGGAAGAGATTAAGACGCCGGCCGGGACGCTTCCAGACGATTCGCGTGGAGCCGACCGCGGACGAGGGTATCGTGAAGAACCGCGGCAACATCTGGGTCTGGTACACCGATGATGCGCGGCATATGCCGGTTCAGATCCGCGCGCACCTGTTCTGGGGGACCATCACGGCGAGTCTGCAATCGTATGAGGAAAAGTAGCTGGGGATAGAAAGAGCATTGATGACAGATTCGATCGTAGATCCGGACAAGTTTGTGACCGTGGGCAAGTTTCTTGAGCCGGTTAACGCCCAGATGGCGAAGGGGGTGCTCGAGTCGGCGGGGATCGAGTGTTTTCTGCAGGGGGAAAACGCGAACAGCCTGCTGGCGCTGGCCTTTCGTGCGCGCCTGCTCGTGCATAAGCAGGACGAAGCGGCCGCGCGCGAGTTGCTTGGCGGCGCAGGGGACGAGTTGACGGAAGAGGAGCAGAGGGAATTGGAGGCGGGCGATGACGTTGGCTGAAGCGGGTCGTCCGCGCGCCGTGGTCTGCCTCTCAGGTGGAATGGACTCTTGCGTCTGCGCTGCCTTGGCGGCCCGGGACTATGAGGTATATGCGATCCACTTCAGCTATGGTCAAAGGACTGAAGCGCGGGAACTGCGGTCCGCGCAGGAGGTGGTCCCGGCTCGTCGGCGTGTGCGAACTACTACATCTGAAAATCGACCTGTTCCGGCGCATCGGCGGGTCCGCGTTGACCGACCACACCATTGCAGTCCCGGCAGCGGCGGACGAGGCCGCGATCGGAAGCGAGGTCCCGGTGACCTATGTTCCGTTTCGCAACGCGCATTTTCTTTCGGCGGCGGTTAGCTGGGCGGAGGTGCCTGGGTGCAAAGACGGTCTTTATCGGGGCGGTGGAACAGGACAGTTCGGGGTATCCGGACTGCCGGCCAGCCTACTATGACGCGTTCAACCAGCTGATAAAGATGGGGACAAAGGACGGGGAGATTCGCGTCGTAACGCCCCTAATCGCAATGCGAAAGAACGAGATCGTGCGGTTGGGAGTTGAATTGGGCGCACCGTTCCATGTAAGTTGGTCATGCTATTCCGGTGAGACGGAGGCCTGCGGCGAATGCGAGAGCTGCGTTCTGCGCTTGCGGGCCTTTCGCGAGGCCGGAGCGGCCGATCCCATACCGTATGCGGTCGCGTGAGTGCCGCATGATGCATCAAATTTCGGTAGTAATCAGCTGTTGCGCAATGAATTTACGCCCGCACCGGTGGGCCAGGAGATAAGAGCATGAAACGTATCGGATTGAAGTTCAGTACGACCCTGACATTCGCTTTACTGGCGGTCCTGGCGATGGCGTACCCGGCCCACACCCTGGCGCAGGGAGGGGCGAGCATTCACGGTCATGTCATCAACGCTGCCGGCATGCCGGTCAACAAGGGCGAAGTGCGGTTGTCGCAGGACCGGAGTGCGACGAACGCAAAGGAACGCAAATACCTGTATACGTTTCCGCTCGACCAGAACGGAGACTTCAAAGGCTCGGGAATCACGCCGGGAAGCTACATCGTCTTCGTCTTCCAGAACGATATAAGCATGGACTACCTCGATAATGTTGCGTTTACGAATGGGGAAGACAAGGTCGTGAACTTCGATATGACGCGCGCCGAGTACATCGCCAAGATGTCGCCGGAGGACAAGAAGGCGCTCGAAGAATACAAGAAGAAAAATGCCGAGATCGTCGCCGGCAATGCAAAGATCCAGAACCTGAATGCCTTGCTGAGTGAGGCCCGGGCCGACAACAAGGCAGGAGCATATGACAAGGCGATAACCGCAATGCAGCAGGCGACCGCGGCCAAGCCTGACGAGGGGATTCTGTGGCTCACGCTGGGTGACGCGCAGTTGGGCAGCGCGGACGCCGCCGCCAAGGCCGCCAAGGCAGCGGGAACATCGCCAACCGATCCGGCGATCCAGCAGAAGTACACGGATGCCATCACCTCGTATAAGAAAAGCATCGACCTGAACGCAGCGTCGAAGAAGCCGAGTCCGGAGGTCGCCGCCACCTCGGAGAACCAATTGGGGCAGGCGTACGGCAAGATGGGCAACGCCAAGGATTCGGCCGATGCATATGAGGCGGCTGCCAAGGCCATGCCAGCCAATGCCGCGATGTATTACTACAACGAAGCAGCAACGCTGTACAACGCCGGCAAACTGCCCGAGGCTGAAGCCGCCGCCGACAAGGCGATCGCCGCCGATCCGAAGAGGGCTGACGCTTACTTCATCAAGGGTCAGGCGCTGATTCCACAGGCGACGGTCGATCCGAAGACGCAGAAGATCGTCGCCCCGCCGGGATGCGTGGAGGCCTACCAGATGTATCTCGAGCTGGCGCCCGACGGGCCGCACGCTGGGGACGTGAAGGGCATCCTTCAGGGCATCGGCGCGCAGGTGAAGTCGAGCTATAAGGCCCCGAAGAAGTAACTGCTCGAAAGAGGAGACCAGGCCCCGGGCGAGGCCGCTCGGGGCCTTTCTGTTTGCTGATCTCAGGCATTTGAGGAGAACGCTTAATGAGCAAGGCCGCTGTTGGCGTTGTCGGCTTCGACGAGGCGCTGGAGATGGTCCGTCGGACATACGGCTGATCTGCCGGTACCGGCTACGGAGGTGCTGGCGCTGTTGGCCAGTAGAGACCGTATCCTAGCCGAACCTGTGCGCGCCGACAGAGACCAGCCGCCGTTCGACCGGTCGACGCGGGACGGATTTGCGCTACGCGCCTCCGAGTTCGGCGCCAGTGCCCTGCGGGTTGTGGGTCAGGTGCGAGCAGGTGAGCAATGGGAGGGTGCAGCGCTTGAGAAGGGTGCAGCGATTGAGATCATGACCGGCGCGCCCGTCCCCAAGGGTGCAGATGCCGTCGTGATGGTCGAACACGTAGAGCGGGCCGACGGAGCGATCCGCCGCATCGGCGACCGGACAATTCGCACCGGGGAGAATATCGTCCGGCGGGGAAGTGAGGCCCGGAAGGACGAAGCGGTACTGACACCGGGGACGCGGATCGAGGGCGCGGAAATCGCGCTCGCCGCCGCCTGCGGATACTCTGCACTGATTGTGTATCGCAAACCGCGGGTGTCGATTGTGGCCACAGGCGACGAACTGGTTGAGATCGATACGAAACCGGGCCCGCAGCAGATTCGTAATTCGAACAGCTACGGACTGGCGGCGCTGGTGGCGCACGCGGGCGGCGAAGCAGTGCGGCTGCCGATCGCTCCGGACCGGCCCTCGGAGTTGGAAGAGATCATTCGTGCGGCCCGCAGCTGCGATTTGATGCTACTGTCCGGCGGCGTCTCGATGGGAAAATATGACCTCGTCGAAGAGGTGCTGCGGACCCTCGGTGCGGAGTTCTTCTTTACCGGAGTAAGGATGCAGCCCGGCAAGCCGGTGGTCTTTGGCCGTCTGCCCGCAACGGACGGCCTGCCTGCTCAGTACTTTTTCGGTCTGCCAGGGAACCCGGTTTCGACCCAGGTGACCTTTCATTGTTTTGTCGAACCATTGCTGCGGGCCATGGGCGGGGCCGCGGTACATGGCCCCCGGTTTGCCCAGGCCACCCTAGCCGAAGACGCGACGGGAAAGCCTGGATTGATGCAGGCTGCCTGCCGGCCCGTCTAACCGCGGAGCGGTTGCGCCCAGAGGTGAGGCTGGTGAGCTGGCAGGGGTCGGGTGATCTCGCGGCGAATGCGCGGGCGAACTGTTACGCCGTACTGCCGCCGGAGAAAGAACGATTTGCGGCGGGCGATGTCATTACAGTCCTACTGCGGTAGTAGGCTTTGATCATGAAAAAGAAAGACTCGATCTATTCGGCTGAGTTAATCGTTGACGATCTGGCGGACGGTCTCCCCGATGCGGCAACTCCGACGCTGTCGCACTACGACGACGCTGGGCAAGCGTGCATGGTGGACGTGAGCGGAAAGTCAGCGAAACGACGTGAGGCCGTGGCGGCGGCGTTTGTGGAGCTGTCGGACTCGGTGTTGGCAGCACTTCCCCAGAACCCCAAGGGGAATCCGCTGGAGGTCGCGCGCTTCGCGGGGATCCAGGCGGCGAAGCAGACCGCCAACCTGATTCCGATGTGTCATCCGCTCGCGTTGAGCTTTGTCGATGTGCAGGTTGAGGTCGTCGAGGGCGGCGTAGCGATCGAAGCCACTGCTGCGACCGTGGCGGGAACCGGCGTCGAGATGGAGGCCATGGTGGCGGCCTCGATCGCCGCGCTCACCGTCTACGACATGACCAAGGCCCTGGATAAAGGCATTCGTATTCGCGAGGTCATGCTGCTCCGCAAGAGCGGCGGCAAGAGCGGGGAGTACCGGCGCGAGATCGTATAGGTCAATGGGTCAGAGGGCCGTCGCCAGCGTCACCGCAAACAGATGTTGCGGGTCTTGCCACGATCTCGTCAGCTTGAAGCTGGCCGACGCCAGTAGCGTCTCAACTGCGGCGGTCGTGAATTTGTAACTGTTTTCGGTGTGAATGGTTTCGCCGGCAGCGAAGTCGATCGTGAGAGCAGCCCCGGCATCGGAGGCGGGAATCTGTACAGTCTGCGCAACCAGCGACTCAAGGTGCATCTCAATGCGGGACGCGGCAGCTTTCCAGAGCACCTTGTGGCGGAAGTTCTTGACGTCGAAGTCGGCGCCGAGGTCGCGATTCAGGCGGGTGAGCACGTTCAGATTGAATGCGGCGGTGGTTCCTGCGGCATCGTTATAGGCGGCCAGCAGCGTCGCTTCGGTCTTGTGCGCACCGAGGCCAAGGTCCGTGCCCAGCAGCAGCGTGTCGCCCGGCAGAAGCTGCGCGCGGAGATTACGCAGGACCCCTCGGGCGTCCTCGGGCTTGAAGTTGCCGATACTGGAGCCGATGTAAAGCGCCAGCGTCCGGGTGTTGGGCAGCCGATCGAGGGGCAGCCCTTCGCGGGTATAGTCGGTCACCTGACAGCGCACGGTGACGCCGGGAATGTTCTTCAGGATGTTCTCACTGGCCTCGGCAAGCGCGGTCTCCGAGACATCAACGGGCTGATATACAACGCTTCCCTGCTGACGGACCGCGGCCGCGAGCAGGACCCCCGTCTTGGTCGCTGTTCCCGCGCCGAGTTCGATCAGAGTCAGCTTCCCCGCAGGATGCGGACCATGAGACGAAGCCGCTTCGCGCAGTATCTCCTCAGCATGTGCGGCGAAGATGCTGCGCTCCGTGCGGGTGAGGTAGTATTCGGGGAGTTCGGTGATCTTTTCGAAGAGATGCGAACCTGCTTCGTCGTAGAAGAGCCAGGGCGAGAGCGTCTTGGGTATCGCCGAGAGGCCGGCTAGCGCCTCACTGGCTACCGCGTCGATGGTGCTTATCGATATGGATTCGGGTGCGACGGCGAATGTTGACACGTAAGGTGCCCTGGAGTCGTTGCAACCTGGCGGGCGGCATACCTCGAGGGCCTCTCTCCACCGCTGTTTGAGTTGGATGCATCTCAAGCGAAATCTGTGCGCTTTATTCTCAAATAGTCACTTAGTGGTCCGTCCTGCGCCAACCGGAGCCCGGAGAACTGCCAGCGGGTCGCAGGCGAGAAAAAGTTGCGATAAGTTGCCCGTATATGGGTCGCCGGCGTGACACACGAGCCTCCGCGAAGAACGACCTGTGACGACATGAACTTGCCGTTATACTCGCCCAGCGCCCCCGGCAGCGGCTTGTAGCCGGGATAGCCCGTGTAGCCCGATTGCGTCCACTCCCACACATCGCCGAACATCTGCTGCATGCCGGAGAGGGCCATGGCGGGAGCGGGGTGAAGTTTGCCGGTCTCGAGAAGGTTCGCCGCGGTTGCGGGCAAAACGCTTCCCTTCTTCTCTGCATCGGGCCCTGGATAGGTGAGCAGCGCAGGCCGCGAATCGACCTCCTTACGCAGCAGACCAAGCTGACCGGCCGCGTGCTCCCACTCGAACTCCGTGGGGAGGCGATGCGCTGCCCAGCGCGCAAAAGCATCTGCTTCAAAGAAGCTGAGGTGGCACACGGGCGTCTCGCTCAGATCGTCAAGCGACCGGAAGCCGTGCATCGTATAGATGCGCCAGCCGGAGTTCGTGCTGTTGTCGCGCTGCCAGTAAAGCGGTGCCTGCCAGCCCTCCGCGCGCATCGTCGTCCAGCCCTCGGCGAGCCAAAGCTCCGGGCGGTTGTAGCCGTTCTGGTCGATGAAGGCGAGATACTCCGCGCAGGTAACCAGACGGGTGGCAAGGCGATAGGGCGCGAGATAAACCGGATGACGCGGTGTCTCGTTGTCGAACGCGAACGTGTTCGTCGAAGCAGGGTCAAGTGTGAGGCCGATCTCAGTCAGTCCAGGCACAAAGTCGACCCAGTCCATAGGCGGCGCGATCGTCTCGGACTCTCTGCCGCGCGGGCGCCTCAACGTACGCCGGATGCAGCGGATTGGTGAAGAGTGCGTGTTTGATATCGGTGGCGATGAGCTCCTGGTGTTGCTGTTCGTGCTCAAGACCGAGCGCAATGCGCCGTGCCGCTTCGTCCTCCAGCGGATGCTGCATCCGTGTGATCATGGCGGCATCAACGTGCGCGCGATAGGCAAGAATCGCATCGAGCGGCGGCCGCGAGAACGACGCGCGCAGCTTTTTCTCCGGCATATCACCGAGCGAGTTGTAGTAGCTATTGAAGAGCCAGTGAAATTCGGGGTGGAAGGGCTGGTATCCGGCGGCGAACTCACGCAGAACAAACGTCTCAAAGAACCAGCTGGTGTGGGCGAGGTGCCACTTCACCGGGCTCGCCTCCGGACACGACTGCACCATCATGTCCTCCGGCGATAACGGGCTACAAAGATACTGGCTGGCCTGGCGCACCGCCTTGTAGCGGGCAAGGAGGGAGGTTGCGGCGGCGGTCGTTTCTGCAGTCTGGGGCATAGTCTTCTTCTCGCTTGAAAGGTCTGTCGCGAACAGAGTTGTGATGCCTGGTGAGACCTCAAAGTTGCCGAAAAGTTACACGGAGGGACAGCTTCGATCTTACGCCGAATGCCTTACGGTTTGGCGATTACGCCCAGGTCCGCCATGCCGTTTACAAAATACTGCACCGCCAGTGCGACCAGCAGAAGCCCCATGATACGCACCAGGATCCTCACCCCGGTCTCGCCCATGGCTCGCGCCACGCGGTGCCGAGTTACCCAACACCAGGTAGCAGATCGCCGCCGTAATGAAGATCGAGGCCAGGATCGCGACCATCTGCCAGCGCGTCTGCGCCTGCCCTACCAGGACCATCACGCTGGTGATCGAACCGGGGCCGGCAAGCATCGGGATTCCCAACGGCACGATCCCTGCATCTTCCTTCAGCGCCGCCTCCGCTGCCTCTTCGCTGGACTCCTGGGTCGGCGATCGCTTCGCCTCGAGCATGTCCAGCCCGATCAGCAGCAGAATTACCCCACCCGCGATCTCGAACGCAGGCAGCGTAATCCCGAACATGCGAAAGATGTACTGGCCCGCCACGGCAAACGCGCTCAACACCACCAGCGCCGTCACCGAGGCCTTCCACGCCATCTTTCGCCGCCGCTGAGCGTTCGCACCTGCCGTCACTGCGAGAAACGTCGGCAGCGCAGCAAATGGATCCACCAGAAAGAAGATGGAGCTCAACGCCAGCACGGAAAACCGCACATATGCCGAGCGCTCCAGGCCCGCAAGGCTGACCGAATGAGGATCAAAGATCACTCCCCATTCTCCCATGCCGCCCACCCGCTATAATTAACGCCAACAGGAGCGCGAATGACCATTCAGACCACCAACAACATCTGGCACAACGGAAAACTCATTCCCTGGAACCAGGCGCAGATCCACGTGATGTCTCACGTTGTCCACTACGGCTCGTCGGTCTTCGAGGGCATCCGCTGCTACACCCAGCCCACCGGCGCCGGCATCTTCCGCCTGTCCGAGCACATGGCCCGCCTCGCCGACTCCGCCAAGATCTACCGCATGCCCCTGCCCTACACCGCCGACCAGCTCGCGTCCGCTGTCGTCGATGTGGTCGAAGCCAACGGCATCGCGCCCTGCTACATTCGCCCGATCGCCTTCCGCGGCTACGGTGAGATGGGAGTCAACCCGCTCAAGAGCCCGGTGGAGATCTACATCGCGAACTTCCCCTGGGGTAAGTACGTCCCGGGCAACGCCGGCGCCGACGTCTGCGTCTCCAGCTGGAGCCGCCTCGCGCCCAACACCATGCCCTCACTCGCCAAGGCCGGCGCCAACTACATGAACTCGCAGCTCATCCGAATGGAGGCCGAGATCAACGGCTACTCCGAGGGCATCGCGCTCGATACCAACGGCTACCTCTCCGAAGGCTCCGGCGAGAACCTCTTCCTCGTCCGCGGCGGCGTTCTCTACACCACGCCCCTCGCGAACTCCGTGCTCAACGGCATCACTCGCAGCTCCGTCCTTACGCTGGCGCGGCAGCTCGGCATCGAGGTCGTAGAGCAGGCGCTGCCCCGCGAGATGCTCTACATCGCCGACGAGGCCTTCTTCACCGGCACCGCCGCCGAGGTCACCCACCTCCGCTCGGTCGACCGCATCCTGGTAGGCGACGGCACCATGGGCCCCATCACCAAGGCCCTGCACGATGAGTTCTTCGGCATCGTCAACGGCACCAGCCCTGACCGCCACAACTGGCTCACGCCGGTCAATGTCAAAGTCGCCGAACCGGTCGGCGTATAAGCACCCATCACCGTCACAAATAGAAGAGGCAGCCGCCGTGGCTGCCTCTTCTGTATTTTGCTGCTGTCAAAAGAGTGACTTACTGCCCGACATTGACCTTCCCCGCCACAAAGGCCTTCGCATGCACTAGCGAAGGACGCGAAGAGTGCGACCCATCGTCCGTGTTCTTCAACATCACCGCGTAATATTCACCGGCTTCCTTCTTCATCCCCAGCGCCTCGGCCGCGCGTCCTGCTCCATACAAACCATTCAGCCGATTAGGACTGAGTGTCAACGCGACCTTGTACTCCACCAACGCCTCCTTCGGACGTTTCAGGTCCGATCAACATGTCACCGAGCATCTCTCGTGCGGGAAGGTCGACCTCGGCTTGACCCAGCTTGTCCTGCTCCTCCGCTGCCTTGCGCATCGTTGCCAGTGCGGCATCGTCCTTCCCTTCGGCGTACTGCTGCCAGGCCAGCATCTCGTTGCGATAGATGTCTAATCTTGGCGTCGGTACACCTGGCCCCGTCTTCTTGTAAGCATCGAGGACCGCGTCGAACTGTGCGAGGTCTTCGGCCGCATCTTTAGCGTGTTTCAAACGGCCGTTCGCGATGCCTCGCGCCCATATCGCATCGACGGTAAAAACCGACGGCGTGGCTGGATAGACCTTCACCGCCGATGCGCCCGCCCAGTCCCGCATCTCCAGATAGTAGATCGCCGGAAACTCATTGCGGACGAGTCCGGTCTTCGCCTTCATATCGTCCATGCCCTGCATCGCATCCAGCCGGTCGGCGAGCTGATTGATCCCATCGACCATTTGTTTCGCCGTCCCATCCTGTCCCGTCTGCAAATAGGCATAGAGCAAAAACTCGTCAGCGTGCAGTTGATGGTGCGCCCCGGGGACACCCGCCGCCTCCGCCTTCTTGCTTGCCGCGACTGAGGCCAGGTTTGAATCGATGTCCTCCTGCCACATTCCCAGCCGCGCAAAGATATGCCCCGGCATGTGCAATGCATGTGGCGAAGATGAAGCAATCTGCGCGTACTTTTGTGCCGCCGCCAACCCCTGCTGAGCCAGGGCAGGCGTATCGCAGGTATGGATGATGTAGTGCGCCAGCCCCGGATGGTCCGGATGTTGTTCGAAGAGCGGCACCAGTATCGCGAGCGCCTCGCGCTCCTTTACCAGGCTCGTGTCACCCGGAGCGACGTCCGCCAGCAGTGATAGTGCATAAAACGCCGATGCCTCGACGTCGGCCGGATAGGCCTTGTGCAGCACCAGCATTCCCGCCGTGTAAGCGTCCACCCGGGCCTGATGGTTAGGCTTCGCCGGGTCGTAATAGCTGCTCAAGGCTGCAATGTACATTCGCTCGCGATCAGTCTTCGCATCGAGTTTCTGGGCCTGCTGCATCTCTGCCCAGCCTTTATCCATCGAAGCCTTGTCTGACCATAGTTGATGAAACAAGCTCATCGCGACGCCCCAGTAGGCCATCGCACACTTCGGATCGCTCTTGGTCAGCGCCGTAAATTGCTCCTCCGCCTCCTCATAGCCGAACGAGTGCAGCAACGCGATCCCCCGTTCCATCGGCACCTTGGACGAAGCCTCGCACGACACAGGAAACGAGACCGACCCGAGCTTCTCGCCTGCCGCGGGAGCATCATGATGATGCATCCCGTCCATGTCCCCCATCTGGGCGCTTGCAACACAACAGCTCATCGCAGCGGCGCATAGCCCCGCCACCATCCGGGTCGTACTCAGACTGATTTTTCTCATGCCCTGAAGCCTATATGCATTGCCCTGGGCAGGGCAAGAAAACAAAGGCAGCGGCTGTCGCAGAAAAATCATTGAAGTTCCGCCGCTCTGTGCGACCATACCCAGCACATGCCCTCAACTCCGCCCACGCCGGCGGCCAGCCTCCACCGCCGGCTCCGTCTCCGCGACCTTGTCCTTACGCAGATACTCTGCGTCGTCGGAAGCGCCTGGGTCGGGGTCGCTGCCGGGCTTGGCCGCGCCCAGGCGCTTACCTGGATGGCCGCCATGGTCGTCTTTTACCTGCCCATGGCCGTCTCCGTCATCTACCTCAATCGCGAGATGCCCCTTGAAGGCGGCCTATACGTCTGGGCCCACACTGCTTTCGGCGACCTTGGCGGCTTCATGACCGCATGGAACCTCTGGTTCTACGGCATCGCCGTCACCGCCGCGATCCTCTACGCCATCCCCACTGAAATCTCCTACTTCATCGGTCCCTCCGCGGTGTGGCTGCCCGAAAACCACCTCGCCTCCTTCGCCATCCCCGCCATCATTACCGTCGCCATCACGGCCGCCGCGGCCCGCGGCCTCGAACTTGGCAAATGGATCCACAACGTTGGCGGCGTCTCCATCCTCATCGTCTACTCCGCGCTCATCCTGTTACCCCTTTGGGCGCTCTCTCAGCACATGCACATCCACTACGAGCCGCTACCCATCCAACTCCCCAAACTCAACCTGATCTCCCTCGCCCTCTTCGGCCAGATGATCTTCGGCGCCCTCTGCGGTCTCGAGTACATCGCCATCCTCGCCGGCGAAAGCAAGGACGCCGCCCGCTCTATCGGCGGATCCGTCGTCATCTCGTCGCCCATCATCTGCACGATGTTCATCCTCGGCACCAGCTCCGTCGTCGCGTTCTCCCGCGGCCACATCGACTTCATCGCCCCTATCCCCCAGACCCTCCGCTACGCACTCGGCAACAACGGCCTCGCCAACCTCGTCGCGATGACCGCCATCCTCCTGTTGCAATTCCGTCTCATCGCCGCCTCCAGCTTCATCTTCACCGGAGTCACCCGCCTCCCCATGACCGCCGGCTGGGACCACCTCATCCCCGCCTGGTTCACCCGCCTCCACCCACGCTATCGCACTCCCATCAACTCCACGGTCTTCACCTGCGCGCTCGTTCTGCTTCTGCTCGTCCTCGGGAACATCGGCGTCCACGCGCAGGAGGCCTTCCAGTTCCTCCAAAACGCCGCCATCACCCACTACGAGATCGCCTACCTCGCCATGTTCGCTATCCCGCTCATCGGAGCCAGGGCCCTCCGCGCGAAACTGCCCAGCTGGATCCGCTGGACGTCCCTGACGGGTTTCTGCGCCACGCTCTTCAGCCTGTTGATCTCCGCCTATCCCTTCGTCGACGTCGTCGATCCCCGCGCCTACGCAGCCAAGATCCTCGGCACCACCCTTATCAGCAACATCATTGGCTACACCTTCTACCGCGCCCGCAACCGTCGCCCCGCGGCCGCGAACACCGGTCTCCCCGCTCTTCAAAGTCCTCAAAACGCTCACCGTCCTTGATGAAACAAACGGCGTGGCGACTAATACGACGGCCACAAAAGTGGCCTTTGAAAATGATTGACACTCCAATGCTTCGGGGGCACAATTAGGCGGGCCTACCGAAGAGACACAAATTTCTACCTCCAGAGGAGAAATCCTGATGCGCAGATTCGGTCTATTTTTGTTCGCCATCCTTGCGATTCTGTCCGTCGCGGCAACAACCTCCCAGGCGCAGTCCGTGATGACTCATCATGTGCGTGAAGTCACTCGCAACGGTCAGGCGCTCGCCCTCGGGCAGCTCCCCGCAAACCAGACCATGACTCTGGACATTGTTCTGCCCCTTAGCGATCCGGCAGGCCTGAAGATCTTTCTGAGCGAGCTCTACAATCCGACCAGCCCATCCTACCGCCACTTCCTCACCGTGCCGGAGTTCACCGCAAAGTTCGGCCCCAGCCAGGCCGACTATGACGCCGTAGTTCTCTTCGCGCAGATGAACGGTCTCACGGTCGTCGGCGGCTCACGCGACGGAATGGACGTGCAGGTCAAAGGGCCCGTTTCGGCTATACAAAACGCATTCCACGTTAGCCTGGCCACCTATCAGCACCCCACCGAGGGCCGCACCTTCTACGCGCCCGACCGCGAGCCGACAACATATCTCCCCTTCAGCCTGTGGCATATCTCCGGTTTGGACAACTACTCCCTGCCGCACCCCATGCTGGAGAAGAAGAGCGACTACGCAAAGGCCCACGGTATTGACGTCGACGCTGTCGTCTCTCACGCAACCACCGGCTCCGGCCCCTCAGCTTCATTCTTAGGCAGCGACATGCGTGCGGCCTACTACGGTGGGACTGCCCTCACCGGCGCCGGCCAAAACCTCGGATTGTTCGAGTATTTAGGCACCGATCTCGCCGACCTGAACACCTACTTCAAAAACGTCGGCCAAACCAACAACGTGCCCATCACCCTCCTCTCCACGGACGGAACCAGCACATCCTGCGTGGACACCCGGGCCGGCGGCAACTGTGACGACACCGAACAGACCCTCGACATGACCCAGGCGATCGGCATGGCTCCGGGGCTCGCAAGTCTGGTGATGTACATCGGATCCACCGATACCGCGATCATCAGCGCCATGACGACCCACAGCCCTCTGCCCACCACCATTGGCTGCTCCTGGGGTTGGACGCCGGCGGACCCCAGCACGCTTGATCCATACTTCCAGAGGATGGCGGCCCAGGGCCAGAACTTCTTCGCGGCCTCTGGCGACAGCTCCACCTGGTCGTCGAGAGTCGAAGCCTGGCCAGCGGACGACGCGAATGTCGTTTCGGTCGGCGGCACAGACCTGGTCACAACTGGCGCAGGTGCCGGATGGGCATCGGAGACCGCCTGGTCAGACAGCGGCGGCGGAATCTCCCCGGATAAGATCGCCATCCCCTCGTGGCAACAGCTCTCCGGCGTGATCACCTCGAGCAACAGGGGTTCGACCACCTTATCGCAACGGCCCGGACGTATCTGCGAACGCGAACTTTACCTTCTACACCTGCGCCGACCAGACGGCCTGCCTCGCCAACGAATACGGCGGCACCAGCTTCGCCGCTCCAATGTGGGCCGGCTACATTGCGCTCGTCAATCAGCAGTTGGCCACCAACAGTCAGCCCGGCATCGGCTTCATCAACCCGACGATCTACGCCCAGAACGTGACCTCCAGCTACGGCACGGACTTCCACGACATCACCAGCGGCACCTCCGGCAGCTATTCAGCAGTGACCGGCTACGATCTGGTGACCGGATGGGGCAGTCCGAACGCTGGCCTGATCGCTGCACTCACTGGATCGACGACACAAACCCCGGCCTTCACGCTCTCTGCGTCGCCCACGGCAGTCTCAGTCGCAGCAGGCAGCAATGGGACCTCCACAATCACCACTACAGTCTCCGGTGGATTTAACTCGGCAGTCGGTCTGACGGCATCGGGCGCGCCGTCTGGCGTTACAGTCAGCTTTAGCCCAACGTCTATCGCTGCACCTGGCTCGGGCACCTCCACTGTAAACTTCGCCGTGGCCTCCGGTACGACAGCCGGCACCTATAGCATCGCGATTACCGGCACAGGCGGAGGCCTGACACAGACTGCGACCGTTTCACTGACGGTCACCTCCGGAGTGGCTGCTGCCTTCACCATCTCCGCCTCCCCCACCACAATTACGGTGGCCAGAAACTCGTCCGGCACTGCGACGATCACAACGGCTGTCACCGGCGGCTTCAACTCTGCAATTACCCTGTCTGCCTCCGGACAGGGCAGCAACCAAACCGTGACCTTCAGCCCCAGCTCCATAGCGGCGCCGGGATCGGGTAGTTCAACAATGACGGTAAGGGTCGGAAGAAACGCTTCGACCGGAAATCACACAATCACCATCACGGCGACGGGCGGCGGCATCACCCATACGACTACGGTAACCCTTGACGTCGTCAGATCGTCATTCTGAGGCGCTCCAGCGCTCGTTGCGCGGCAACAAACGAAGAAGGCCCGGGCCGCGTGAGTCCGGGCCTTTCTATGCAGTCACCACCGAGAGCGGATCAACCGCTTCCCGTGTAGCAAGCGAACCTACTCCGGCGTAATCACCATCTCCTTCTTGTCAATCCTTCGCAGGAACTCCTCCCCCGTACCCAGATGCTGGCTCGACCAGTCGCGAGGGAGTATGCGCCAGCCACTCGGCAAGGGAGATGTCCTCGTAATGCGGCGTCGGGAAGACCTCCAGGAACACCAGGTCTGTGTCTCCGGTGTTCTCAATATAGTGCGGCATCGATCTCTCGATGTACCCCACATCGCCCTCCTCGAAGTCCATTGTTCGCGCATGTCCACCGGCGGAAAACACCGTCATCCGCCCCTTGCCCTTCACGTAGTACTGCCACTCGTCCTCATTCGGATGCCAATGCAATTCACGCAGTCCGCCCGGCTTCAGCGTTACGATCGCCGCCGCAATGTTGGTCGCCGGGAAGTTCTTCACATCGACGATCTTCACCTCTCCGCCCTTTGACACCTTGGTCGGCTGCATCTTGCCCGGAAAGAACGCATACGTGTTCGGCACCATGCCTGTTCCCGCCGAGGCATCGCGCTTCTCCTCCGCCAGCGGACGCGGCAGTGGGCGCTCAAAGATAAACAACTCCTTCTTCGGAACGTTGTTGAACGTAGCTTCCGGCACATCGAAGTTCTTCGCCAACACCTCCTTCGGCGTATGCGTCAGCCAGTCCGTCAGCAAAAACGTCTGAAACTCATTGAAGTTCCCATCGTCGAACACCAGCAGAAAGGTCGCGCCGTCCTCCCCAACACCCTGGATCGAGTGCGGGATCCCGCCCGGAAACAGCCACAGGTCACCGGCGTTCACGTCCTCCACGAACGCGCGCCCCTGCTGGTCTACCGCAGTAATGCGTGCCGTGCCGGAGATCATAAACGCCCACTCCGAACCCACATGCCAGTGCAACTCGCGGATGCCGCCCTTAATCAGGCCGCATCTGCACGCCGGCCATCTTCTTCGAGATCGGGAGGTCGCGCACCGTCACCTGTCGAGTCCATCCACCCTCCTCAATCCGCTTATGAGCAAACGAAAACGGATACTTGAACGGCTGCTGCCCGCCCGCATCGGTCTCAGGCGGCCATACCGATGAGGGGTTCTGATCGTCCATCGCTTTGTTGATCGGCAAAGGCTGGCTCTCGTTGACGCCCGTGTGGTTCGGCGTCGTGACAGGCTTCTCCTGCCCCTGACCCTGTGAGACCTGCATCCCCGCCGCCGCTACCAACACCGCAGATCCGGCCTCAAGAAACTTGCGTCGGCTTACTCGTACCTGGTCCTTGTCCTCTGACACGTGAACGTCCTCTCTATGACCTCGACCACCGTTACTGATATATGAAACATGTTACCCAATCTGACGCTTTTATTTGTCTCCCGGACACTCCGACAAACTTCGACATTCAATGCGGCATACTGGCGATTACTGCGGCGGGCCGACTCTCCTTGACAGTCTAGGAGACCTACCGCTAAACTCTCCTAGAAATTCTAGGAGACAGCGAACGACCAGCGTCGCCACCAGCTCCCTTCCTAGACCCAAAGAGCTGGATCGCACTGCCACTCTTCGAAGGCGTCCTCAAAGCCACTCCCGAGGAGCTCCAACCATGAAGTCCAAACTTCGCTCCTATCTCAACTCCCTCCTCCGCCGCGACTCCGTCGAGTCCAGCATCGAAGCCGAACTCCGCACCCACATCGAGCTCCGCGCCGAAGACCTCCAGCGCACCGGTCTCACCCCCACCGAAGCTCTCCGCCGCGCCCGCATCGAGTTCGGCCACATCGAAACCCACAAAGAGAACATCCGCTCCTCCCTCGGCCTTCGTCTCCTCGACGAACTCCGCGCCGATCTCCGCTACGCAGTTCGAATGCTCCGTCGCAGCCCGGGCTTCACCGCCGTCGCTATCGCCTCGCTTGCCCTGGGCATCGGAGCCAACACCATCATCTTCACCCTCGCCAAAGGGATCCTCCTCGACCGCCTCGCCGTCCCCCAGCCCAACCAGCTTCGCCTCTTCGCCATCGTCAGAGACAATCACAGTCCTCTCCATCGTTTCTGGGGTGACTTCTACAAAACGCCCGATGGCCGTTCAATCACCCACTCCATCTCCTACCCCGTCTACCAGATCATGCGTCAGCAAAACCATGGCCAAACCCGTGCTTGAAGATCTCTTCGCCTTCAAGTATCTCGGCGACTTCAACCGCTTCACCGCTACCGTCGACGGTCACGCCGACACTGTCACCGGTGAACTCGTCTCCGGAAACTTCTACCAGCAACTTGGCGTTCAACCCGTTCTCGGCCGCGCCATCCAGCCATCCGACGACGACGCGCCCGGCTCCGGCCCCGTCGCAGTCATCAGCGACGGCCTCTGGGCCCGTCTCTTCGGCCGTTCTCCCTCAGTCATCGGCAAAACCATCCAGCTTAACCTCGTCCCCATCACCATCGTTGGCGTCAACCCACCCGGCTTCACCGGAGCCGCCAGCGTTCAGATCTCTCCTGACGTCTTCCTACCCTTCAGCATGCAGCCCACCCTGATGCCCGCGCAGAATGGCTCTCTCCTTCAAGACCCTAATCAATGGTGGATGTCGATCATGGGCCGCGCTCGCCCTGGCGTCTCCGACGAAGCCGTCCGTCCGCCTTCGCGGTCTGGCTTGAACAGGACATCCGCGCCACCGTCCCCGTAGCCAAAGGACGCGAGCATGCCTGACTTCGTCGTCGAATCCGGCAGCCAGGGTCTCGCAGCAGCCACCCATGACTACGCAGCGTCGATCTATGTCCTCTCCGTGCTCACGGGCTTCGTCCTCCTGCTCGCCTGCGCCAACCTCGCCAACCTTCTGCTCGCCCGTTCCGCCGCCCGCCAGCGCGAGATGTCCGTCCGCCTCGCCCTCGGAGCTACCCGCTCCCGCGTCCTTCGCCAGGTATTGACCGAAAGCCTCCTCCTCTCGTCGCTCGGAGGCATCGCCGGTTTCGTCCTCGGTTACCTCGGTCGCAACATCATTCCCCACCTGCTCTCGTCCGCCTGGCGCCCCGCGCCCCTCAACGCCCGATTCGACCTTCGCATCTTCGCCTTCACCGCTGCGGTCTCCATCCTCACCGGCATCCTCTTCGGCCTCGCCCCCGCATGGCAAGCCACTCGCTCCGACGTCAACACTGCGCTGAAGGACAGCGCCTCTTCCGCTACCCCCCGCCGCAAAGGCCTCGCCGGGCAGGTCCATCGTCGTCATCCAGATCGCGCTCTCCATGCTCCTCGTCATCGGAGCAGGTCTCTTCGCGCGCACGCTGATCAATCTCAACACCACCAGCCTCGGCTTCGACCCCCATCACCTACTGCTCTTCACCTTACAGGCCCCGCCTACCCGCTACCCCGCGCCACAGAACGTCGCCCTCCACCAGCGCATCGAAGACCGCCTCGCTGAAGTTCCCGGCGTCCAGTCCGTCACGCTCGTCGAGAACCCCTTGGTCGCCCACAATATCTCCAACTCCACCTTCGACCCACAGGCCAGCCCAAACCTGACAGGCGACAATCGGTATCGTGACGTCAACAGCAGTCGGCCGGAACTTCTTCGAGACCTACCGCATTCCTATCCTCTATGGCCGAAGCTTCGGCCCAACCGACACCGCAACCTCCCCACTCGTCGCAGTCATCAACCAAAGTCTCGCTCATAGCGTCTACCCGGACATCGATCCTGTCGGCAGCAACCTTTGTTACGGAACTGAACCAGGGCGATCCTGAAACCATCTACCAGATCATTGGCGTCTCCGCCGACGCCAAATACGATCGGCTCCAGGGAGACCCGCCGCCGACCTTCTACACCCTCTACCGCCAGGCCAAAGGAGAGCAGTTCATCACCTACACAATCAAGACTCAACTCTCTCCCGCCGCCATCGTCCCCGCTCTCCGCAATGCCGTCGAGTCCATCGACAAGGACCTCCCCCTACGCGACATCCGCACCCAGACCGAACAGATCGAAGACAGCATCTCGCAGCAGCGTCTCTTCGCCACGCTCACCGCTGGGTTCGGCGTCCTGGCCCTTGTCCTTGCCTGCATCGGAATCTACGGCATCATGGCCTACAACGTCGCCCGCCGCACCAGCGAGATCGGCGTTCGCATGGCCCTCGGCGCTCGCGCCCGACAGGTCTTATGGATGTGCTCTCCGCGAAAGCTCTTCGCTCGCAGTCTTTGGCATCATCATCGGCCTCGCCGCTGCGTTCGGCCTCACACGCTTCGTCCGCTCCATGCTTTACGGGCTCGAGCCCACAGATCCCGCCACGTTCATTCCGGCCGCGCTGCTCTTACTGGCCATCGCCGTCGCTGCAGGCTATGGTCCGGCACGCCGCGCCTCCCGCATAGACCCTATGCAGGCCCTGCGGCACGAATAGTCGACGTGGAAAATCTGATACTCGTGCGTCGAGTAACGTTCCCATCCGTGTCACTCTGCTCGAGCAAGTCGCAAGGTTCTGCGCAGAGATGCATGGCCTTGCGCAAATCTCGGATCGCAAGCAACTCTCCTCTGCTGGGAAAACGAAAAGAGGATCAAAAATATTTCTGAAAAAGTTGGAAAATTTTTAGCGTCTGAAATCGACCACAAATCAGGCCGCATTCACCACGCAATCCACCACAACTTCACCACAAAAACACCATCGCTACGCACCGCATTTTCCAAAACCACCCTCAAAAACACGGGCAAAACCGCAGTTTTCCCCACCCGAGCCACGCCCAGATATTTTTTTGAAAATCTAAGCAGGATTTTTCGAGAAATTGCGCATCCCGAGCACATGGAAGTCCTTGAGCCCGGCCTTGAGCACATAGACCAGCCTATTGTTTCCATTCGGGTCGGTCGGACGGAGAAAAAAGCCCGTCTCCAGCACGAAGTCCCTGGTATTGCTGATGATTCCCTCAATCATCTCGCCATCGTAGAAGTAAACTCGCACCCAAAGACCCGGCACCGTCGGCGCATGTTCATGAAAATGCAGGGCCCTGTGGCGAAGGTCTCCATCGAAGGTCTTGACGAAGAAGACCGCCTTCGCGTCCTTCGTAGACACATCTTCCACGGTGTTGGAATCCAGCAGCTTCAGTCGAATCGAATCAAGCGGATAGATAGGGTCGTTTCGCAACAGCTGTTCGATCGACCCCAGTTCGCTCGGCTCCGCCAGCCCTCTCACGGCATGGTTCTCATAACGGATAACGACGCGATAACTATCGGACAGCTCTTTGTCGGCCTTCTTCGACACTACGACGCGTGGTTCCGCGGCGACAGATCGTACTGCTTGATCTTGTACAGGAGCGCCTTGTAGCTTATTTGCAGATCGTTTGCCGCGGCCTTCCTGTTCCATCCAACTCCCTCCAACACCTGTGCAATTGCCGTCGACTCCGCGTCACCCTTGAGGTTGCGAACCATCGCCTTGAGCCCGGCGCCGTTTGGCACCTCCTGGGGGGCGGCCACCGCACCCTGATATGCGGTGGAGGGAGAAAGCTCTTCGACGATCGACCTCTCGTCCCCAAGCACCAGGTAACGGTTAACAACGTTCTCCAACTCGCGCAGATTGCCCGGCCACGAGTGTTCGGCCAGCACACTCAACAGGTTCGCCGAGAACGGCAGCGATTCACGTCCATAGCGCTTGGCTCCCTTGCGCATGAAGTACTCCGATAGTACCGGAATCTCCTCCTTGCGTTCCCGCAGCGGCGGAATGCTTAGAGTAAACCCGTTCAGGCGATAGTACAGGTCCTCACGGAAGCTCTTGTTAGCCATGGCTTCCTTCATGTTGATGTTGGTGGCTGCAATGACCCGGACATCAACCTTCATCGGCGAACGGCTTCCCAGTCGCGAGAACGTCCCGTCCTGTAACACCTGCAGGAGCTTGGCTTGCAGAATGGCCGGCATCTCGCCAATCTCATCGAGAAAGATGGTTCCACCGGTGCAGATCTCAAACTTGCCCGGCTTGGTCTTTACTGCGCCGGTAAATGCGCCCTGCTCATAGCCGAACAGCTCGCTCTCCAACAGATCGGCCGGTACCGCTGCGCAATTCACCTTCAGGAAGATGTTCTGGCTGCGCGCTGACATCTTGTGCGTATAGAGCGCGAGGATCTCCTTGCCGGTGCCGCTCTCTCCCAGGATCAGAAGAGGAATATCCGCACGGGCCACAAGTGCGGCCTGGGCTTCCAGGTCGCGCATCCGCTTGCTCGAACGCACAAATGAATGTGTTTCGTTAAGGGGGATTTCCTTCAAAGCGTCGGCGGCTGGCACGTTCTTGTCGGCGGAGGCAAGGTGTTCCTCAATAGCTTGCTCGACATCGCTGCCGATAAACGGCTTCATCACGATGCCGCGGACCCCAAGCCGGATCACCATCTCCAGGTCACGCAACTCGGCCGAGCACGACAGAACGATCACCGGAAGATATGGCTTTGTGCAGCGAATGTGAGTTAAAAGCGGGAGAGGGTCTCGGCTGGTGTGCAGCGCCAATAGAAGAAGGTCCGGTTGTTCGGCCTTCTCCAGCCGTTCGAGAAGGGCCTGTTCCTCCGAAAATAGGCTGAGGGAATACTGAGACCCAAGGGTCAACCGAAGATAATCAAGCACTGCAAGGTCTGGCTCCAAGATCAGAATCTGGGCCCGCGACCTGGCGCTCGACTTCAAGGCAGAAACCGGATAGGACAGCGCAGCTGACATACAATTACCCCTGTTTCGCCGGTTTGAATTCCGTTGCCCAAACCTGGCGATAGTTCTGGATCCTGTTCGTTTCTGAATCCCAACTGACACATCTCAAACGATTGAAGCAGTCACAAAGTGGGGAGCCTTTGCAACATCAACCTCAGCGAATTTTAGATTGTCGAACGAACCTGTGACACAAAAATGTTAAGAATTTTGCCGACAAAAGAGATAAAGGTTTTCCACTCCCCATCCCAAGTAGGCCTAGCTTACATGGTAGTCGGCGCACTGGAACGAAAAAATAGGGACTTTTTTCATTAGGTTACTTTGGTTGTAGAGGGCCCAGTGACCTTGAAATTTGACGCAAAACTGTAATTTCGCTCCCTTTCGAGGCTTCCTTTACCGCGGATTCCCCTTCAAACCCCTAAAGTTGTGTTTTTTTTTCGTCATGGCTGTAATGATTGGCGATTAACGTGCAGATGTGAAGCATATTGCAAAGTTTGCGGGTCTGCCCAACGCCGATAGGAAAAAATGACATTGGTTCACAACGCCGAATCCGCCGCCGCTCTTAACCTGCCTCCACTGGAGATCATTTTCGGCAAGACCGCCGCGATGCAGGCCGTCCGAAATAAGCTGGAGCGGGTCGCGGAGACCGATGTTCCAGTCCTCATCCAAGGCGAGAGTGGCACTGGAAAGGAGATTTGCGTCCGCCTGCTGCATGCGTTCTCCATGCGCGCGCGCGGATCTCTGGTCAAAGTCAGCTGTCCAGCCATCCCCCATTCCCTGCTCGAGACCGAGCTCTTTGGCTATGAAAAGGGGGCATTTACGGGCGCGATGTCGACAAAACTCGGTCGGGTCGAGCAGTCGCACAACGGTACGCTCTTTCTGGACGAGGTCGGCAGCCTCGATTTGGCTGGTCCAATCCAAATTGCTCCAAGTGTTGCAGGACGGCACCTTCGTTCGAGTGGGCGGCCATGAACCCCGTTCCATCGCCACGCGGCTGGTCTCGGCCTCCAATAGCGATCTTCGCAACCAGGTCGAGGAGGGAACCTTCCGCCTGGACTTCCTTTTCCGTATCAATGCGGTGACCATCAACCTTCCGCCCCTTCGGCAACGGATCGCAGATCTGCCAATTTTGATCGACTATTTCATCGACCACTATGCAAAGGTATTCCACAACACGCCGGAATTACTCTCCCGGAGCGCGGTTCGGCTGATGCAGAACTACCATTGGCCGGGTAACGTCCGCCAGCTGGAGAATCTCATCCGCAGCTACGTCCTCATCGGCAGCGAGGAGGCGCTCGTCGCGGAGCTAATGCCCGAGGCCCCCCGCGGCATCGTCACCGAGATCGACCTGAGCGAACCGGTATCGCTCAAGAACATTACCAAAAAGGCGACCCAGGACCTCGAACGTCAGATCATCCTGAAGGTGCCTACAGGAAAACAGTTGGAACCGGCAAAAAACGGCAAAGTGGCTTCAGATAAGCTATCGGTCGCTGCTTTATAAGCTGAGCGAGGTCGGTATGCCAGAGGTCCCGCCCCGGCCCCTTCGTATCCCCCATCTGATCAAGAAAGAAGAGCGGACGCTTAAGCCGGCCCTCTCCTCTCGCACACGAATCTACTGACCCTCTCTAGTTGGCTTGTGAGTAAGGCCGAGCCAATCATCCGTGCGACATCCGCTAACCTTATTGCGCGCCCTGGCGCCTTAGGATGGTCTTCACCGTCTCGAACATGATCAACAGATCGAGCCCCAGGGTCATGTGCTTGATGTAGTAAAGATCGAACTCCAGCTTTTCGCGGGCCTCGGCCAGCGTCGCTCCATATCCATAGCGCACCTGCGCCCATCCCGTCAGCCCGGGACGGATCATATGACGCAGGTTGAAGTACGGAATTTGCTCGCAGAGCCAGGGCACAAACTCGGGTCGCTCCGGACGCGGACCGACAAACCCCATGTCGCCGCTCAGCACATTCCATAGCTGGGGCACCTCATCCAGTCGCGTCTTCCGCATAAACATGCCAACGCGTGTGACCCGTGGATCGTTCTTGGTCGCCCACTTGGCTCCGGCCTCCTCGGCATCTGTCCGCATGGTACGAAACTTGTAAACGCTGAAGTTCCTTCCGCCAAGACCCACGCGCGTCTGCTTGAAGAAGATCGGCCCCGGCGAAGAAATACGGACCATCAGCACGACGATCGGGAAAAATGGAAGGAACAAGAGGAGTCCAACTGCTGCCGTCAGCGTCGACACAATTCGTCGCGCGACTTGCTGCGATGGCTTCACCCGAAACCCTTCGCTATAGATGAAGCTGCTGGGATGAAGTCCATCCAGATGCAGCTTGCCGGTCAGCCGCTCAAGCAGGCTTCCCGCATCTTCGATCATGACTCCGTTGAATCGCAGCTTGAGCAGTTCATCCACGGGAAACTCGCCGCGTCGGTCTTCAAGTGCAACGATGACTCGATCGATAGGCGGCTTAGGCCCGGAAAACCTCTCAAGGGCAGCGTTGAATGCCTCCTTGCGCTCTGCCTTGTCGGTCAGCACACCGTCCCAACCGACGACGTGCATGCCTGCGTCCTTGCGGGTCTGGAGCAAGTCAACGATCGCCAGCGCGCGTTCTCCCGCACCCAGAACATAGACCCTCTCCCGAAAGATCTCCCTTCCAATGATCCATTCGTACGCGCTGCGCCAAACTACCAGTGCCAGAGTAAGAAAGATGAGTCCCAACAGCAGGACATAGTGGGCGATGTCTGCGTCAGGAAATAGATAGATGATTGCGGAAAGCAGAAAAGAGAGAAACCCGAGGACCAGCAGCAGACGAAAGTAAATCTCCCAGCGTGCGGAGATGCGCTGCGGCTCATATAGATCGAAATAATAAGAACAAAGCAGCGTCAGGACCGTCAGGCCAAGTATCTTCAGGCCGCCGTATTCATAGTTAAGGACGAGATAGGTATCCGGCCCCTGCAGCAATACCGTCGCCAGCAGGAAGCAGCCACTGACAATCAGCGCTTCACATAGCAGGAGAACGATGGTGCGGGTGGGGTAATACACGTTGAACAGCCGGATCATCGTTCAATTGCTCCGTTTTTACTGGTTACTGGCGTTGTAGCCGTAGTAGCCGCCGACTTCGGGCGTCTCATGCACAGCGTTGAGCACAAAACCCAGAATATTCGACGCCTTTAACTCAGCCTGCGCACGTTGCGCGACCGGGAACTTCGTCACGCCTCCACGCGCGACCAGCAGAACGCCGTCACAGGATCGGGCAAGGTTGACCGCATCGGAGACCGGCAACACCGGCGAAGAATCCACAATGATCCAATCGAAGTGTGGCGCCGCGAGTCGAATCAGTTCCCCAAAACGCGGGCTTCCCGAGAGATCGGCCGCCTTGTCTCCGCCGTTACCGCCCGCGATAAAGGTCAGGTTAGGCAGTATCGGTGTTGGCCCCGCAGCGGTCGCCTGTAGCGACCCAGGTCGCTGCATGACCTCCACAGCACCTGCCTTGCCCGCAAGATAATCTGCCAGCCCTGGATGCGACTCGCACCCCAGGATCTGATGCAGCGTATACCGACGCATGTCGCCGTCGATCAAAAGCACTTTGCTGTTCTTATGGCGGGCCAGACTTAGCGCCAGGTTCGTCGAGACGAAGCTCTTGCCCTCCTGCGGCAGGCCGCTGCTCACCAGGATCGTCTTCAATGGGCTGATGTCGCGAAGCTCAAATATCCGCGAACGCAGGCTACGAAACTGCTCCACTGCAGGCCCCCGCTCCTGCAACGCGGGCAGCTGCATCAGGGACAGCGACCAAGGCCTCGCTACGACCTTGCTCAAATCGAGCGAATCTCCCCCGTCTCGTGGCACGGAGGGTTCGCGATACGTCTCGGCAAACCTCGGCTCGGCAAAGGTTGGCTCGGCGAAGATCGGCCCAGCGGCCCGCTCTTCGTTTTCCGCCACCGCTGCACCCATCGCAGCGCTGACCGGGTTCTCCGGTACTCGCGGCTCTGGTTCGCGCCGCTCCAACTTCCGCTCGGACTCTGCCTTCTGGAGTGCTTCGTAAATTCGGCTCATCGATCTTGCCTTCCCGGGGTCTCTCTGTCAAAAGCTGCGATAAAATTATCTTCCGTCGCGGACCGCGGCGACTGTGTTCCGCCATTGCCCAGTACGGCCGAAGAGAGCATGAACGGCTGCATCTCCAATTCCAGCTCCGCGGCCACGCTTTCCACCATGGTCGTGGTAACCTGCTGCACCTGCTCCACGTAGGCCAGAATCAGCGAGTGCTCGCATAGCAGATTGATGATGCGCGGAATTCCACGGCTGTAGCGATGTACCAAGTCCAATGCTTCAATGGAAAAAAGCTGCCAGCTCGCTCCGGCGATTCGCAGGCGTTCGGCAACATAGGCGTGGGTCTGGCTCTCGGTCAATGCCTGCGTGCGGCACCACAGCGAAACGCGCTGCCGCAGCTGCCGCACACTCGGATGGCGCAGCTTTTCTTCAAGTTCGGGTTGTCCCGAAAGCACAATCTGCAGCAGCTTCTCCGACGATGTCTCAAGATTGGTCAGCAGCCGAATCTCTTCCAGCAGCTCCCATGATAGGTTCTGCGCCTCGTCGACTACCACTACGCAGGTCTCTTCCATTCGGAACCGCTCGATCAGCCACCGGTTCAACTGCAGCAGCATCCCCGATTTAGTCCGCGTTGCCGGCACCATCCCGAAGTCCGTCAGCACAAACTCCAGGAAATCCAGCACATCGAGACGCGGATTGAAGACAAACGCCGTCGACACTCTGCGATTGCTGAACGAACTCAACGCCCGGCGGAGAAGCGTCGTCTTCCCTGTTCCCACTTCGCCCGTAAGCACCGTAAAGCCTTTGCGCGCCGAAATCCCGTATTCCAGGCAGGCAAGCGCCTCCCGCGTGTGCGGCATCATGTAGAGGAACCGCGGGTCGGGACTTGTTCCGAACGGACTGCTCTGCAGTTTGAAGAAGCTCTTATACATCTCAGCCACCCGCATTCATTAGCGGCTTGGTGCCCGCCGTTATGTTCGGACTCGGGCGCCCGAACCATCTCCGCTTCGACTTCATTGGCTCCTCACCGTTGAAGCCGATAACGCCCAGCGTCGGTAGCTTGGTAAAAGCCCAAATATCGCGCTCGGCTCCGTACAGCAGTATCCAAATACTCGAGCAGGGCCACGATAAGCAAGCCCAACCCCAATCCAGCGGCGAGGCCGCCGCCAACAAATACCTGCCGCTTTGGAAACTCCGGGGACTCAGGAAGATTTGGCTCGTCCATCACTCGGAACTGTTCCCCTTGCTGGCGCCTCTCCAGGTCTGTCGCCATCTTGGATTGATTCATCTTGTTGAGCAGGTCGTCATAGAACGTCTGCGCAGTCTGATTGTCTCTCGTAATGCTCTTGTACTCTTCCTCCACAGCGGGACTGGACGCGACGCGCTCCTGATACAAGTGCATTTGCCCCTGGATCGCCGCCTGGTCGCGTTTTTTCTGCGCGATACTTTGCTCCATCGCGCGAATCTGGAGTCGAAGCTGTTGGATACCAGGAGAATCGGTGGGTTTGGGAGTTGAAGGCGACGCCACGACCGCAGGTGCGGGGGCCGCGGCCATTTTCTGTTGCAACTCTGCAATTTTTCTCCTGACGGAGACCACATCGGGATAGTCGTCCGTGTACCGCGAGGTCAGGTCGGCCTCTTGCGCTAGTAGCTCCTGCAACTCTACCTGCCGGGCCTGCGGCGCCACCCCGCCATGTTCGGGTGTCTGCGTCCCCTGGTTTTGAATCTGCATCGCCAGGATGGATTCTGCGTAGGTCTTGTCCTGCTCCATGCGCGACAGGGCCTGCGTCGATGCATCGAGCTGGGTATTGAGCGTCGTCAGCATATTGATGTTGGACGACTCGGCGCCGGGCAACTTACCCATATAGGTCTGTTGGAACTTCGCCAGCCTTGCGTCCTGTTCATCCAGCTTGGCCTTTGCATCGGCCAACTGCCCCTTCAGGAAGTCCGTCGTTCCCGCCGCGGACGCTGCCCGATCGCTGAGATTTTCACTCACAAAAAGCGACTGGATCTCTCCGCATACTAACTGGGCAGTACGCGCATCACTTGCTCTGAAGGAGATAAAGAACCCGGGCAGTCCATTGGTCCGCGCAATCTCAGACTGGATCGGCGCGATCCCGATGTTTTTTCGGGTCATATCGATGCGATCGTCCATTGACATCTTTCCATTTGCAAACAGGTTGAACCGCTCGATGATCGGCTGCAGCCGCGACCGGCTCAAAATCTGCTCCTTCATGGTGGCCAACCGCTCGCTCAGGTCTTCCGTTACAACGGCCTTCACATACGACTCCGGGCACCTTTTGCTGCTCCACCAGGACGAGCGTCTGCGAAACATACTGCGGCTGCACCAGGTAGGTAATGCCAAATCCTACGATAGGAAAAATGATCGCCGGGATGGCAATGATCCACCACCTTCGCTTCAGAATGGTGGTGTAGTCCTGTAATGTCAATGCACGATGACCAAGCATGATGACTCCTTAAAATTGTCCCAGGCGAGTTGACCGCGGGGTGAAGGTGATCCCAATCCCAAACGTCTGGGAGGTGCCGTTCAATGCGTTCGGCGCACCGGCGGCATAGTTACTCGTCTGGCTTTGGGCGGTATAGCTCGCGTAGCCAGAGAAACGGGCGCTGAACGCGCGCGTAAGCTGGACGCCCCCAAAAACGGTATCGTAGATTTCGTTGACCGGAACGAGAGAACTACCGTTTGACAACTGTGTCAGGCCGGTGGTGCCGCGAATATCCTGCATTCACGGACGCTACCCATTTGCGGCCAAACGTGCGTGCTGCAGAAGCAAACACGCTGTCCGATAGTGCACCCGGCAATACACCGGAACCGGCGTTAACTCCATGCGAATAGCCCACAGATGCGCTCGTAAACCTGCGTGAGTACAACAAGTTCGCGGAAACCGCTGCATTCACCCGCGATGGAACAAGCGTGCTGTTGGAACTGGATATCCACTGCGGCCCAGCGGACACGCTCATGCTGAGTGTCCGGCTCAGGACACGTTGATAGGACAAATTGATGCCCCGAGATTCGATATCTGGTTGGCCTGAATTCGCGGGGTTACTGCTGTAATCGAACGTTGAATAGACCGCGTCTAAACTGACAGAACTTCGCGCGTCGAGTCTGCGGTTGATGGCCACGACCCCTGAAACCTGAGCACTGTCCAAGCCGTCGTTGTCGTCCAGGAAGTGAAGCACCGTCCAGCCCCCCGAACCGCTGATCGAAGTGTTCCGGTTAATTTGCCGTTCCACGCTGCCATTCAAACTATTGGCGATTCGGTTGCCGGATGTCGAAAATATTCCTCCGGCCGGCCCTTCCGCAGGCCCCTGCACGGGCGTCGAGCCAAGGTCGCCTACGCCGGCGATACCCGACAGACCTGTCGTTGGCGATTGTGGCAGAAAGCTGAACGAATCCGAGATAT
This sequence comes from uncultured Acidobacteriaceae bacterium, assembly GCA_963774835.1. Lineage (GTDB taxonomy): Bacteria > Acidobacteriota > Terriglobia > Terriglobales > Acidobacteriaceae > Edaphobacter. Next base: position 392,625 of record CAVZGS010000003.1, on the reverse strand, counting down.
TGAACGACCAGTCTCGCGTTACATACCCCTGTGAAACAGAAGCGTTCGTAAAGTAGGTCGTCCCTTGCCCCGATTGGTTGCCCAGAATGACGCCGCCCGCAAAGAGCATGCTGAACGGTAGAACTGTGCTCTTCGCCTGATAGGCAACGTCTCCTGACAACACCGTCGAATGGGTCACATCGCCAGGACCATAGTAGCCAAGCTGGATGACTTCGGATGCGCTCAGAGCGTAATGGACGATTCCATCGAGAGATGGACTATTCGGGCCTCCGCTGCCTGAAGTCATGGCAGTGCCGCCCGCTGGAACTGCTTGACCATAGGACAGAGGCCCCATCATCAAGAGCAGCGCCGATGCTGCTAAACGGAATTTCATAACGTCCTTCATGGGATAACGATTGTGTCTCCGGGGAGCAGCGGGGTCCCCTGGTTTTCGCCCTTTAGGGCCTGTTTGTAGTTGAAGGGGATCTTCTCCTGCTTGCCGCCGACGCTTCGCAAAATATATATGCGTTTCGAATTCGCATACGGCGTCAGTCCACCAGCAGAGACGATCGCCTGCAAGGGAGTCATTCCAGGAGTGAGCATAATGGGGCCGACCTTGTTCACTTCACCCACCGTAAAGATCCTCTGGCTATTCACTCCAAGCACCACAACCGTAACCACAGGGTCCTGAATATATTTTTTGAGCCGCTGGCTGATGTCCGCCGATAACGCCATAGGAGTCAGCCCCGCCGCCCGAAGGTCTCCCACTAAAACCAGGGAGATCATTCCATCAGGACGGACCGGGATGGTGCCCGAAAGCGTTGGCTCCTTCCAAACCGTTACCTGTAGCGAATCCTCAGCTCCGATCACATACCGTTGCGGATCGATTGGCCCCCCGGTATTGCTTGACGGATCCGGCACGGGTGCGGCCTGTTGCCCAGCGGCCGCTACAGGTGGTGAACTTACCGGCTGGGAGGGTGGCACCGGCACCGTCGCCTTTTGGGGTGCCTGCGCAAGACCCGCAGCCGAAATCGCGACCAGCATCACAGTCAACTTGGAACAAAACTGTTTCATGAAATCACTCCTACAGTCATAACTTCTCTGGGTCGATCCCTTCGATTCTCACGGGCCGTTCCTTTCAGGCCGTTTGCACCCGAAATGAACCAAAGGCATGACGTAAACCGTCTCATCTGCGTCTGGATCTTTCCACTTGCCAGCAATAGTCTATCTACAAGGGGTTGATCGGCCGTAGATCCGTGAACCTTGGCCGATACGGTAGTTTCCCGCTCCCTTCCCGACGATTTGTAAGCTAATTGATCCAGATTTATAAGCCATGTATAAGCATTCTGCGTGCCAAAACTCTCCTCTATAGAGAAATCAGAGCGATCTTTTCGGATTTTGACCCTGCGCCCCGCTCTGTGTTCGGCGGATAAGAGTTCTCTGCGAAACCAGAAAGCACCTAGTTTGATTCATCTCTTATGCAGATTAGCAGCCCAGATGCCAAATCCTTTTCCCTATGGGAGGCATCTTGCCTACCACTTTAGTTTAGCGGCGGTAGGCCTAAAATTAGAGGATTCCCGCCTCGCGAAGAGGTACGCTAATTGCTTAGTGTTTCCATAGTGAAGTATAACGTCATACGAACCACATCACGGACACCCTCACACCATGCCCTACACCCCGGATATCGTTGCCAAGGAAGCAGACCTTCCGCTCCCGAATGCCGACGAAGCCAAGGCCCGGTTCCGAATCGACTGGCTCCCCTACGCGATCATTGCCGGACTGCTCTGCGTGCTTTACTACCGGGTCGCCATCAAACTCGTCTACGACTGGTATACCCTGCCCGATTACTCCCACGGATTCCTTGTTCCTTTCTTCGCGGCCTTCCTTATCTGGGACAAAAGAAAGGTACTTAGCACTACTCTGATCAAACCGACTTGGTCCGGGCTTGTGCTGATCGTATTTGCGATCGGAGTGCTTGTCCTTGGGGTGTATGGTGTGGAACTTTTTACCGCCCGCATGTCCTTTGTTTTCTTGTTGACCGGTCTTATCGGGACGTTTTTCGGTTGGGCAATGGTTCGCGCACTTCGGTTTCCTCTTCTGGTTCTTGTTCTGGCAATTCCATTTCCCGCTATTGTTTTCAATCAGATCACCTTCCCGCTGCAATTGCTGGCTTCAAGAATCGCCAGTGACATTCTTCCATTACTGGGTGTTCCCACACTTCACGAAGGTAACGTCATCGAACTGCCGATCATGAAACTGGAGGTCGCCGAGGCATGCAGCGGCATTCGCTCTTTGATGAGCTTGTTCACATTGGCAGTCTTCTACGGCTATTTTCTCGAGCGCACGACGAAACGCCGCGTCATTCTCGCTCTCGCCAGCATCCCGATCGCCGTCACCGCCAACGTCGTCCGCATCGTCGGGACCGGCCTCTGCGTGCAGTATTGGGACCCTGATAAAGCGCTCGGCTTCTTCCACGAATTCTCTGGTTGGGTCATGTTTGTCGTCTCACTTGCATGTCTTTATCTGGTCCACCGCGCCATGCTGCTCATCTCCCCCGTAAAGGCGAGGAACTCATGAAGTCGCCCCGGTTCTGGATCGTCATCGTCATCCTCGTTTCCACTATCTTCGTCCTCCAGGGCCGAGGAGACGTCGACCAAGTGCCCTTCAGCGAGCCCCTTCGATTGATGCCCCAGAGCTTCGGCCCATGGATCGCCCAGGACGTTCCCCTTACCGACGACACTCTGGAGGTACTCGGCAAAGGTGACTTCCTCAATCGTATTTACACCTTTCAATCTTCGGATGGGGCAGTTAGGGTGCCTCCGATCAGCCTCTTTATCGGCTACTTCGCCAGCCAAAGAACCGGCCAGACCATGCACTCGCCGCAGAATTGCCTCCCGGGCGCCGGCTGGACCTTCGAATCGCAGAAGTACACGACCATCCAGGACATCAACGGCAAGGACTACAAGGTGGGCGAGTACGTCATCAGCAACGGTGACATTCGGCAGTTTGTCATCTACTGGTATCAGGCGCACGGCCGCAGCGTCCCCAATGAGTACATCGCCAAGGGGTATATGGTGACCGACGCGATCCGCATGAACCGCACTGACGGCGCTCTAATTCGCGTCATCACCCAGATCCTGCCATCCGAGTCCCTGGACGCCGCGGAGGCGCGCGCTATCCACTTCACAGAGCAGATGGCCCCGAACCTGCCACGGTTCATTCCAAATTGAATGCCGGCGGCCCTACACACGTTGTGTCAGTGCCGCCGCAGATAAAAAGCAATAGCATTGCAGTACGAAAAGCGTGAGTTCGCTCGCAAAATAACTGAGGGAATCGGCAATGAGAATTTCACTAGCCCCGGCGGCACTTCGAGTCTCGGCAGTCCTGGCTGTATCGCTTGCACTTGGTTTCAACACGGGTTGTCACCGCGATCCCAACAAGCAGAAGCAGCGGTACCTCGAAAGCGGCGAACGGTATGCCGAACAGGGCAAGCTCAAGGAGGCGACCATCCAATTCGCCAACGCCCTCAAGGTCGACCGTAACTTCGCCGAGGCCCACTATCAGCTGTCCAAGGTGCCTGATGAAGCAGGGATCGGTAATGCCTGCCTACGGCGAGTTGATGCGCACTATCGATCTACAGCCCGGCAATATTCCTGCCCGCATCGACCTCGGCAATATGCTCGTCGCGGCCAAACAAGCGGCCAAAGCCGAAGACCAGGCCAACGCCATCCTGGCCATCGACCCGAACAACGCCGATGCCCACGCCGTGCTCTCCGGCGTTGCCACCATCAAGGGAGACCGCGCCGAGGCGCTCGCGCAAATCCAGAAGGCCCTCGCGATCGACCCCAACCGCGCCAGCTTCCATGCCTCACTCGGATTTCTGCAGAGCGGTGATCCCGCCACCGCGGCCGCCGGCGAAGACCAACTCCGCAAGGCGGTATCGCTCGACGACAAAAACATAACGGCGCATCTGGTCCTCGCAGCGCTCCTGCTGAAAAAGGGAGACACTCAGGGAGCTGAGGCCCAGACGAAGGCCGCCATCGCCGCCGACCCGAAGAACGTCATGGCGCGCGCCAGTCTGGCCGAACTCTACCTGCGCCAGAGTGACACCGCAAAGGCCGAGGCTACGCTCCGTCAGACGGCGGAAGACCTGTCCGATTCCGAGAGCGGCGCTGGCCTGCTCGCCACCTATTACATCCGCACCAATCAGCTCGTCCCCGGAGCGGCCGCCTACGCCGACCTCGTCGCGAAGCATCCGAAGAGCACCCCGCTCAAGGTTGCCTATCTACGCCTTCTGATCTTGAACAAGGACCTTCCGAAGGCCAGGACCGTCGGAGCTGAACTCGCTAAGACCGACCCCAACGTTCCCGAGGTCGCCGTCCTTGACGGCATGATTCTGCTCAATGACGGCAAGATCAACGAAGCGTTCACTGAGCTCCAGAAAGCGGGCAAGGCCAATCCCGACAGCCTGGTGGTCAAGATCTGGCTCGGCCGCGCAGCACGCGCCAAAGGCGACGTTACAGTCGCCCAGCAGAGCTTCCGCGATGCGGTGAAGCTCAATCCCAGGAGTCTTGAAGCACAGTCGGGCCTTGCCGAAATCTCCATCGACACGCACGATTTCAGCGGACTCGAACAAGTGGCCAACGCTGCCATCGCGATTAATCCTCAGTTTGCGAGCGCCTACATCTGGCGCGGCATGGCCGAGGGTAACCAGAAATTTTATGATAAAGCGGACGCCGACTTTCGTCAGGCCATCAAGCTCGATCCGAAAAACTCCGCCGGTTACCTGGAACTAGCGCAGCTGCGCTTGATCCAAAAGAAGGTCCCCGAGGCCAAGACCCTGCTCGAGCAGGCGCTTGACGTCAACCCCAACTCGGCCCGGGCGCTACGCTTCCTTGCGTCGGCCCTTGTATTTGAAAAGCAGCCCGCCCAGGCCGTCAGTCGCGTGCAACAACAGATCGCGAAGTCGCCGCAAAACGGCGAGATGTACGACCTGCTTGCCGAGTTGCAGATGGCTACGGGCGACGCTAAATCCGCGCTCGCCTCGGCAGAGAAGGCGATGCAGTTAAATCCGGCCGATAGTGCCGCTGTCGTTGATTACACTCGCGCTGAGGTCAGTTCCGGCGATCCCGCCAAGGCCGTGGCCACGTGGCAACAGTGGACTAAAGACCACCCGACTGATGTGCGTGGCTTCACCCTGCTCGGCGCCCTGCAGGAGTCGCAGGGAGACCGCGCCGGCGCCATGGACAGCTACAAGAAGGCCCTCGCGATCCAGCCCGAACAGCCAATTGCCGCCAACAACCTGGCATTCCTGATGGTAGAAGCCGGGCAAAACCTCGACGTCGCCCTCTCTCTAGCTCAAATCGCCCGCCGTGGGATGCCCAACTCGCCCAGCACCGCGGACACGCTCGCCTGGATCTACTACCAGAAAGGGAACTTCGGCTCCGCGCGCGACCTGCTTGAGGACGCCACCAAGATTGCCCCCAACGACGCTACCATCCACTATCACCTGGGCATGACGTACGCCAAGCTATCCGATAGCACGAATGCCGTCACTCATCTCAAGAAGGCTGCGGCCCTGGCACCAAACACCCAGACAGCTAAGGACGCCGACAAGGAACTCGCACTCCTTGGCTGATGTTTCACAACATTGTTAGAACGGCCCAGCGGAAAGAATCAAGGCATCTGCATTCTCGGGGACTCAAGGGAGACATTTTCGTAGGTTTCCACTGTCTTCTTCCCGATAAAAAGCCACGACCGGTCGCCGAAGTCCATCGCTTGTACGCTTGCGGCAAGTTGTTGGCGCAGCGGGAAATTTCCAGAGAGCTCCAACAATGCAGCAGCGAGTGCGGCGGAATTTTGCGGATCGACGAGCAATGCATTTTCTCGGTCGGTGAGTAATTCGCGAAAGACGGTCAGGTCGCTGGCTACGATGGTCTTACCCAAGGCTAGCCCGGTCGCGAGTGCGCCGCTGGTCGTGATCGCACGGTAGGGATAGACCACGATATCCGCGGCGCGATACAGGGCCACCAGTTCTTCGGTTGAGATGAAGCGCAGGTGAAGCTTCACGTCCGTCAGACCGAGGCGGCTGATCTGCTCGCGAATCTGTTCGGCAAACTCCGGTGCTCCGGTACCCACAATCAACAAGCAGGCGTCAATGTTAGCGGCTTCTACTTGTTGCCATGCGTCCAGCAGGAGATCGATTCCCTTGTAGGGGAAGATGATTCCTTGCCACAACACCAACAGCTTTCCTGGCTCGAGGTCGAAGCTTCGCAGGGTCTCGACGGAGGCGGTTGCGGGTAGATCGTAGAAGAACGGGCCGTGAGGAATGACAGATATTTTTTCTTCTGGCACGGAGAACTCCGCCTGAAGTCTCGTCCGGATGCTGTCGGAGTGGCAGATGATGCCGTCAACCATGCGGTAGAGCCCATGGAAGGTCTGCTTGTGTGTTTCGCCGGTATCGTGGGGAAGGAGATCGTGGACGGTGAGGACGATCTTTGAGCCGCGTCTGTGGCAGAGTTTGATGAACCAGAGATCGATCGGGAGAGGCGACATCAACATTGGGAGGAATTGCACATGAATGACGTCGGGCGGAGAGATGAGAAAACGCACTGTGAGTGCAGACAGATTGAGCACCGACTCCAGCAGCTTGAGGACCCTGCGCGGCAGCCGGGGCAGCCGAAACCTTCCTACGACATCGAGAAGCGCCCGGGTCGAGTCTTGATGCCGCGACTGGAAAAGCAGGTGGGGTCGAGGTAGTAGGAGATCGAGCCTACCGTTAGATCGACATGCTCGGCGAGGAGGGCCCGCGAGAGGTACGCGGTGTAGTAGGGCACAGTCGCCCATAGATCCATCATGAAGACCCTGGGGCCTCGGCGGAGTTGGTTCACTTTGTCGTTCCCTTGGCCGACGCGCCTTCGTACACGCGGAGATAGTCGGCCGTCATTCGGTCGGCGGAGAACTTGTCTTCGATGAGCTTTCTTGCCGTGGCTCCAAGACGCTCCTGTTCGGCGGGGTTCCGCAGCAGGTCCGCGATTGCAGACGCCAGTGACCGCGGGTCCTCTCGGAGGAAGCAACACTCCCGTGCGGCCATCGAGGACTACAGTCGGCACCTCGCCGACGGCCGTTGCCACCAATGGCAGTCTGCTTGCCATGCCTTCCAGAATCGCTATCGGCAGGCCCTCCTGGCGAGACGCCGAGACCATGATGTCGAGCGAGGCGTAGACCGAAGGCATGTCGTCGCGGCGGCCGAGCATCGAGACGCTCCCCCGAATTTTCAGGTCGTCGATCAACGACTCCAGCTTATCGCGATCCGGTCCCTCGCCGACTACAACAAATTTCGTGGACGGCAGTTCGGCCAGAACGCGTGCTGCGGCACGCAGAAAGATATCGACGCCCTTCTCAATCGACAGTCTGCCGACCAGGCCAACGATCGCGGGACGGTTCGCTTGTGGTCCGCTCCGAAGCGAGGGTTGGGCGTTGTCGAACGGGCGCAGGTCGATTCCGTTGCGAACCAGATGGATTTTATCTTCGCGAACGCCGGCCTTGAGGAGCCTTTGTTTTACTTCGTCGGAGACAGCCACGACCGCTCGCATAGTTGCGCAGAACGAGGCGGTCCGCCATTCCGTAAAGGGTGACCAGCAGATTGTTGTCATACCAGGTGTGGCAGGTCGAGACGAGCGGAGTGGCTGTTCCGCGCAAGGCAAAGTACGCGTATATGTCCGCCTTGTAGCCGTGCGCGTGGACGATGTCGGCGTTCGTTTGAACCACAAGCTCTCGAATGCTCGCAACCACTGTTCGATCGATCTGTCCTTTGCAGGGGATCAGATGCGATTCGATGCCTTCTTTTTCGGCGGCAACATGAAGCTGCAGATTTGGGTTTGCAGAGTTTGAAAAGACACCGAGCGCGCTCGAATGCGGGCCTTCGTTGAGGGTGCCGCGACATGTTCAGGATGACGGCTTCTGCGCCATACATCCCGCCGCTACTGATGATGTGCAGAATCTTCACGTGCAGCAGCTTCCCCCGCGTCGGTATTTGGCTCTTTTCGATTGAAGATCGCCCAGAGCTTTTCGTACAACCGGTCTCCAAGCAGCGACTTCGCGGTCGCCTTCATCCGGTATTGCCGCTCCAGGCCGTAGAGAACATGGTTCCCTGGTTCGAAGAGTTTGGCGATCCACTCCAGTGTCATATCTCCGCGGACGTTCAGCCGACCGATGGTCTGCGCAGCTGGATTTGGCTCGGCCCTTGGAATAGAGGTAAAGATCTGCGTGTAGCCGGCCTGCTGGCATGCGGTCGAGGACATGCCGGTTATAGCGGCCGCCGGGGAGAGACATAGTGGTGACGGAGGCCCCGAGTTTGTCCTCGAGCGTAAGTCTGGCATCGACCAGTTCACTATGTAACCGTCTCGCGCTGCAGTGGGTGAGGAGGGTGTGGGTCCATCCGTGTGCGCCGATGACCTGGCCGGCTTGATGGAGCTTCCGCAGCTCGTTCCAACCCATATAGCCTGGTCTTCGCCCAGTCCAGCCAACGGTTATGAAGAACCATGCCCTGATGGCACGAGATTGAAGAATGGGAAGTGCAAACTCGAAGTTGGAGATATGGCCGTCATCGAAGGTCACCTCGGGCCACAACCCGGGCCCTCCTCTCTCTCGCAGTTTGAGAAAAAGATCGACCTGCTTCTCGAACTCTCCCGTTTCGACGACGTAGGAGTAGTCGCTTCTGCGGGGTCGCAGTTCGTGGTAGAGAAGGTAAAGTCTGCTTGGCGGCTGAGTCACCGGGTCGATCTCGATTCAACGAGCAATGTTTTCTCCCAAACGGATTCGGGTCGCATTGGCTGAATCATACAGATATTTCGGCCCGATTAGACCGCGGCCTCGACGAGTTCGAAGAGCTGGCGAGAGCGCGTGTAAATCCATGCGATTTTGCGGCCGTTGAAGGCCACTGCGGGTACCGCGGGGCTGACGATGATGCAGCCGTTGTTCTTCGCGTGGACGAGGGCCTGTTCGATGTCGGTCGTTTCAAAGCAGAGATGGTATGCGCCTCCGCTGCCCTTCGCAAGCATGGACGTGATCGGTGAGTCCTCGCTTAGTGGCGCGATTAACTCGATCTCGGCAATGTCCTTATCAGATTGAGTGAGAAAGTTGACGCTCACCTTTTGAATGGGATCATCGAATGGGCCGGAGATCACCCTGTACCCGAAGAGGATCGTAAGCGTGTCTGTCGCCGGCCCCAGGGCGGGAACTGCCACCCCAACATGACGAAGTTTGAACCCAAGTTCCTCTGGGGTCAAAGCGCCACTCCCTTTGCTTCCAACTCCGACTGGATTAGCGCGACGGTCGTCAGATCGGCGATCCGTTGCGGGTCAAACTGAACGCCATATTCCCCCTCGATAGCGAGGACCGCCTGGAGATGCCGGAAGGAGTCCCAGCTGTCTATCGTTCCTACACCAAGCTCCGGCGTGACCTCTTCCGGAGAAATTTCAAGGATGTCGGCGAGAATGTCACGAAGCGACGACGGCACTTGCTGAGAGCTCATTTGATTCATTTCCTTCCAGGGTTAGCCACTTGGGACTCGTTGGGGCCGAAGTAGTCAGATCAAGTTGATAAAAGACCGAGTCAGTCTGAGCGTCTGTCGACGAGGTGTCTTTGACAAAGCCGTGATCGAGGTAGAAATCCGCGCAAGGAGCGTTCTTCTTTGTCGCAATAAACTCGCCTATCAGTTGTTTGGCGCCGGCCTTTCTTGGCGGTAGCGGCGAGATGCGCCAAAAGTGCGGTCTCGATGCCGCGCCCAATTACTCGACACGATAATAGCAGCGAATCGACAAAGCACGAATCACCTTCGTTGCGCGCAAGGGCCAGCCCCACTACGCCCGCATCGCCGAAGCGATCACGTACTCGCACGGCGATTGCCTGGCCCCCTGGGGCCGAAGCGATTTCTTCGACCTCTGCGGCCGAGCGACGTCGCGTAGTCAGGTTGAACTGATTTGTCTTCGCCAGGAGTTGGACCGACCTTGCAAGCGGCGCGTCCAGAGCGCTCAGGAAAGTGCAGACGATTCCCAGGGAGGCGAGAAATTCATCGCGGTCGCCTGCGCTGCTGGCCAGTTCCGCTCGCTGCGCCTGCGCTTTGTATTCGTTCAGGCGATTGACGTCATCGTCGGTGACGACTGCCGCGTCGAAGAACGGCTGCGCCGACAGGAGTCCAACGAGCTTCCATGGCTCCTCGACCGGGGCCTCGATGACGGCGACCTCTGGGAGCTGCTGCCGGATCGCTTCACATTCCACGGGGTTGTCGTCGACGAAGACAAAGGAGTCGAGTCCGAGAGAGAGCTCTTGTGCGAGTTCGCGGATCGAATCCGATTTTTCGTTCCAACTGATTTTGGTCGCGACGAAGTTGTCGAGGCCAAGTCCGAGGTCGGCCGCGCGGACCTGAAACGCTTCGCGAACATCGGCCTCGTTATTCTTGGAGACGATAGCCAGCAGGACGCCGCGAGAGGACAGCTGCCTGAGATACTCTTGATATTCGAGATAGCAATTGCCTGGAAATGCGCTCCCCGTGGCTATCCCATCCGGCCCTTCTTCCCCGACCACTCCTCCCCACAAAGTATTGTCGAGGTCGGTGCAAAGCACCTTTCGGGGCGCACGGAAGAGGGTCGAGAACGAGCGCACCAATCCGCGCGAATAGGTACTGAACGAAGCAGCCGAAACGGGCAGGCGCGACGCGAGAAACATCCGGGCATCGCGCCAATTCGCACGGCCGTGCCGGGCGGCGAGATGGTCTACATCAAAAAAAACGCAGTCAGTGACTGTGCTGCATAGCGCAGCAAGCCTCTGATTTAACTGATGCACGGCGCTTGTCAGACTGCGCGGCAGGTTCGCATCGCCAACATCACCGAGCGAGGTGACATCGGGGACGAGACATCCCTGGAAGAGTATCCGGGCGGAGCTGCCGGAGCGAAAGCTCCTGAGTAGTTGTGCTATACGGGCCAGCGACTCCTCTATCTCCGCGTCGACACCATCGCCGATACCGTCCGCGCAAAGGTCCGGCAAGCGGCCTGCGATGTCTTCCAGATCGAGCAGGACGAAGACAATATCGGGCTTGAACTTTGCAAGCGCGCTCTGAGGGTTGAGCAGCTCGTCGACATACGAGCCGTAACCACCCACTTGCAGATCCAACACATAGTTCGCAAGCACGGCTTCGGTAGCCAGGAAGGGGAGTATCGGTTCAACAGTCACTGAACGAACCACGTAAGCCCTTAGCTGCCTCGCCCCTAATTGGCTTTTTAGAGCGTCAGCAATACCCCCAAATGCTGAGGCGCAAAACATAACGTCCGCAGGCTTATTGGAGGCTGCAAGAAGCGTCCGGCCGTGTCGCACCGCGGCGTTTGCATCCTGCGTGGCCGCGGCCTCCTTGAGCTTCGGCGCAGCTCCTGACGCTCTGGTTCACTTTGCATCTGTTGTCTCCGCTGCGGGCAACACGGCCGGCTGGGCCGTCTTAGGGGCCCGCATGATGATGCGTCCGGGTACGCCCATCACCGTGGCGCCATCGGGAATGTTGGTCATGACCAGCGTATTTGCCGCGATCTTTACACCATTGCCGACCTTGATTTTACCGACCAGCGTCGCGCCCGTACCGATATAAACCTTGTCGCCAAGGACGGGAGAACCCTGACGCCCCATCGCAGACGCACCGATCGTCACTCGATGGGCGATGTCACAGTTGCTGCCGACAATCGCCTGAGGGTTGATGTGAATTCCACCGATATGGGAGATGTAGAGGCCGCCGCCGATGGTGGCCTGAGGATCAAGGCACATCTCCATCACTACCTCGGAGAACATGTAAGCGAAAAAATAGACAACCTTCAAGGGAACACGCACCAGGACGAAGAGGTTCGTCGTATAGAGCCAGTTGCCGAACCGGTAGATCGTGATCGCCCAGATCGCAGGGTTCAGCCAAAGCATCTTCCCCTTATGACCCATAGATTTGTAACGTGCGATATCTTCTGAAAATTTAGACATTCTGTATGCCCGAAGACCCCTGGCTCGTTGCTTTGCCGTCATTCCGGTACTGCGATCTTATCAGGCAGCCCTATAAATAGTGACTGGTGTGAATAGAGCGGTCTTAAGCTTATCATTAGGCTCGATCGGTGTGCGCCCTGGCAATGGCTGCGCCATCCTGGAATCAGAAAGGCTCTTCAGGACTCGGGCAGTTCCGATATGACAAAGATCAGTATTGCCATACCCGCTTATAACGCTGAAGCATGTCTCCGTGAAACACTAGAGAGCGCTCTGGCGCAAACCCATGCTGCTCACGAAATTATCGTCGTCGACGATGGGTCGAAAGACGGGACAGAAGAGATCGCCCGCTCGTATGGCGACCGCATTCGATACATCAAGCAGGAAAACCAGGGCATTGCCGGCGCAAGGAACACCGCGATCCGGGAAGCTACGGGCGACTGGATCGCCTTCCTCGACCACGACGATCTGGTCCTTCCGCAAAAGCTGGAGAAACAACTCGCTGCGATTGAAGCGAATCCGAATCTGGTTGTCGTTTATTCCGCCTTCACCTACTTGTATTTGGACGGAACCACCAAACAAGTGGATGCGTTTCCAGCGAAGGAGCTGTGGCCGACGCTACGCTATCGCACACCGATTCTGCCCTCTACGTCGATCATCCGGCGTTCAGCGTTGCTTGAGATCGGGGGTTTCGAGAACCTCTATTGCGTCGATGACTGGAACCTATGGTTTCGTCTGGTCCGGCGCTATTCCGTGAGCGCCTTTCAAGAGGTCCCCGAGAGTCTCACGACCTACAGGTGGTGGGAGAACAATGAAAGCAAGAACTTCATGCCCTTGGCGAAGGCGGTAATCGGGCTAATGGACAACCTCCTGCTCGAAGACCTGACAGGCTTCAAGAAATGGATATGGAGACGCAAAATTGAGGGGCGAATTTATTACAGTCTTGCGGTCAGTTTGCGGGAGATTCAAAACGATCGCGCCTGGGAGTTCGCCATCGAATCGTTTCTCACATGGCCATTTTGCGGCACTGTGATCACATCATCTCGCTATCGTGTGCTCGCACACATGCTTTGGACTAGAGTGCGCAATTTTCGATTTAATTTTCGGTATTGGTGGCCGCGTCGGAGATGCAGGGAAAACATGACGTTATCGGCCTGATCCAAACCCGCATTGACTCTGCCGACAACCTGATGCAAGGGCAATAAGGCGTTTTCACCCTTTAGCCAGCTCAGGCTGTTGCTTCGAACTGCGCCATGATATCCATATGCTTCTCACTTCATCTTTGAAGATCCATAAGGTAAAGATGAAGTAGACGGGAAGCGTCACGAAGATCTGGCTAAAAAACTCCAGGAGAGAACGCGGATGCCAGTACTTATCGGCTGCGGCGGATGCGATGCCGAAGGGGATCGAAAACAGAGTGACCTTTCCCCAGCCTTCCCATAGAAAAGTCCGGACCGGCACTCCGAACTCTCTTCGGACGAATCGAGGCCAAAAGATCAGGTGAATTAGGGCCTGCGAGAGCGAGGTGCCCCAGGCGACCCCGTAAAGCCCCACCGTCTTTACCAGAACAATGCTCAAGCTAAGGTTCAGCGCGGCTTCGATGGCCGCCCACGTCGCGACTGATTTGTGCTTGTCGACCCCATAAGCGATTTGTCCTGCGGTGGAGTTTGCAATGGTAAAAAACTGGCTGATTAAAAGTATTTGAAAGGCACTGTCCCGGATGTCTCGCTATATTGCGGGCCCATCCATAATCCAATGAAGGTCTTGCCTCGCAACAACAGAGTCAGGCCGATCGGCAGCATGAGTCCCAGCATGGCCTGAGTGCCACGCAGAAGCAGCTTCTGCAGACTGCTCGCCTGTCCGGATGCGTCCAGACTGCTTGCCATGGGTATGAAGGTGGTCCCCATCGCAGTGGATACCTGACCCGAATACATTGCCAGGCTTCCCGCGATGGAATACAGGGTAACTGCTCCAACCGATAAGAACGCACCCACCACTATATTGTCCGTATAGAAAACGATCTGCACTGCGATGATGATGATGAAGGTCTTGAAGCTGTACGACCAGATCATCCTCAGAGTCGCGATATCTGGCCGGCTCAAGCGCAGGTGGCATGGCGGATAGGTCTTGACTGCGGCAATCCATGTCACGAGACTCCCTGCAAGCCCGATCGCGAACTCCCAATAGGCAAGGGTCACCAGGCCGTGGCCGCTGCGCAGGATCAGGAACACTCCGATGGCCCTCGCGAGGGTCTGTGACACGCTGATCGAACTCAAGACATCAAAACGGCTGATTCCCGACAGTACCGCGCCGAACACGCCCGACACCAGGCCCATCGCGACTCCCATCGCGCATAACAGCACCGTGATTTGCCCGGCGCGTTGTAGATCGTGAGGGACTTTGAAGAGATGCGGGAACGCGACCGCTAGCGCAATGCTGAGTAAAGAGACCACCGCCGCCATACCGAAACGAAACCAAAGCGCGGCCCCAATCGCCTTTTGGGCCTCCAGAATTTTTCCGGCGGTCGCGTTTTTCGACACAAACCGCACGATGGCGCTGCGCAGTCCCAAGTCAAGGAGATTCAAGTACGACACCGTTGAAACCGCAAGGATCCAGACGCCATATGCGAGGGGGCCTAAATGTCGAACGACGAATGGAGTCAAAAAGAATGGAACGACCATGCCGGTCGCCATTGCCACCCAGTTCATCACTACGTTGATCGCGAATCGCTTCTTGCTAGCCATTGGTCCTGAGTGTGCCAACTACATCGTTTTCAAGGCATCGTTGGGTGGCGCCGGAGACGTTTGTGGACGCCGTCTCGTCCACATTTACAGTCTAAGGTTCACCGTAACACCTCCGACGACGTATTCGAAAGAATTGACTACAACGTTGGAGATACAATTGAGATTAAGCCCACGCCATCGGCTTGTTTTCGTCCCCTGAAAGGGGGAGTCAGCAAGTTTCCTTTGCGGCGTATCATCTTCTTCTGTAGATTGAAAGTACTGAAACGTCTGATGTAGATCACTGCGCGTGGCTAATCCTCATTATGAGCTGCATCCTATAGTAAAGTAAGCCCACTAGAGGCATTTGTGAAACGTAAAGCTGATGCCAAAAATCTCTTATGGCATGGCCGCGAGGCGCCGGTTGCCTCCGATAATGATCATGTCTGGCTCGACGACGGTCGTGACCTTCCCGCGACGTGCCTTACTCTCTTCGAGAGGGGCCAGCGGTGAAGGTCTTCTTCTGGTTATGTCTTTTGCTGGTCTGCTACACGTACTTTGGGTATGCGGTCTGGCTCTTGATTTGTGTTCGTCTTCGCAGACGTCCAATTCAGAAGGGGTCTTTCATTCCGAGCGTGTCCATAGTCATTGCTGCTCGTAATGAAGAGGCCAATCTGCCCGCGAAGCTGGAAAACCTCCGCTTGCTGGACTACCCGCCTGAACTGCTTGAGATTGTCGTCGCCTCCGATGGATCGACAGATCGAACGGCCAGCATCCTGCGTGAGCAGGCCACTGCTATTGTCGCTGTCGTCCTCGATAGATCGAACGGAAAGGCGTGTGCCCTGAATGAAGCAGTCAAACGCGCCACAGGAGAGGTCCTGGTCTTTCTCGATGCACGCCAATTTGTTGAACCCAACGCTGTCTCGGAACTCGCCTCCTGCTTTGCCGATCCGACCGTCGGAGCGGCGAGCGGGGAGTTGCTGCTTGAGGCCTCATCGGGGAGATCAGAGGACGCACTCGGTATCTACTGGAAGATCGAAAAAGTTGTGCGCAAACTCGAGTCTGCATCAGGCTCTGTCGTCGGAGTGACCGGGGCCATCTATGCGGTCCGGCGTGAACTCTATACAGTGATACCACCCGGAACAATTCTCGACGATGTCTTCATGCCGATGCATGTGGCCCGCATGGGCAAACGCGTCGTATTTCAGCCTTCAGCAATAGCGCGCGACCGGATTTTCAGTGAGAAAGGCAAGGAATTTTCGCGCAAAGTTCGCACCCTGACGGGAAATTACCAGTTGCTGCGGCTGGCACCATGGCTGCTTTCGCCGGCGAACCCTCTACTCTTCCGCTTCATCAGTCACAAACTCTTGCGACTTCTGGTTCCGCTGCTTCTGGTTCTCATGCTCGTGGCTTCTGCGATGTCCAGGGGCCCGTTTTACCGTGCGGTCTTCTGGCTCCAGATATTGTTTTACGTTTTGGCCGCCTTCGGGGCCTTGAGCCCGCGTACGAGGAGGTTCAAGCCGGTCGCGATCGCAAACACATTTGTCATGCTCAACGCAGCTGCCGCGCTTGCTTTCTACAACTTTCTCGCACGGAGAAATGAAGTTTGGGTCTAGTAAGCTAGTTCTGTCAACCTGCGAGGCGGTTAGTTTAGCCCCCTTGCAGACGCTACGGAGATCGAATGTTAGGAACAGGCATCGGGCACTACATTCCGCTGGTCGCCTACCTGGGCTTCTGGATCATGTGCCTCGTCTCGCTAGGAGGACGGCCTCTCCTCGGGCTCTACTATATGATCCCGTTTCTTCCGTATCGCACGTTGCGTGACCACTTCGACGACTACCCTCTGGGCCCCAACATGCTCACCTTCCTTGTCATCGCAGTGATCGTCGGGGCCCTCTTCCAGGGCAAACGCCTTCCCAAATCGAAGCTCTATGTGATTTGGCTGGTATTTGGAATCTACCTTTATCTTTCGATGTGGATCGGCACTGCGCTCGGAAACGCTCCGGCGCCCCTCTGGCTCTCAGACGTCAACTTCCTTACGTGGAAAGACTATATGCTCATTCCGTTGGTCTTCCTGGCGGCAGGTTTAGTCATCGAAGATCGGAACGCCATCAGGAAGGTCGTCCTCATAACGGCCATTTGCCTCTTGTTCATCGATAGAAGTTGCATATTAGAAAGCATGTCGAGGTCCTGGGCGACCTTCGATGAGAACAAGCGTGGAGGAGGCCCATTGGCTTATGGCTCGAACCAAACAGGGGCATTCCTGGCCCAGTTTGCCATTTTCTTTTGGGGGTTCGCGCTGTTCGTCAAGCGAAAAAAGTTCAAGCTGTTTAGCTACGGATTGGTGGCGCTTACGTTGTTTGCGACCATGTACACGTTCTCCCGCGGAGCTTATATTGCGTTCCTGTTCAGTGTCCTCGTCCTCGGCCTGTTGAAGGATCGAAAACTCCTTCTAGTCTTAGGGGCCTTCCTGCTGACTTGGCAGACCCTCGTGCCTACCCCTGTCCGTGAGCGGGTCAACATGACCTCGAACTCCAACGGACAACTCGAGGCCTCGGCCCAATCGCGGGTAGATCTATGGGAGAATGCGGAGAAATCGATCATCAGCAGTCCCATTGTAGGAACCGGTTTCGCTACCTTCCAATTGGGAGAGCATGTTGACAATTTGAAAGACACTCACAACTGGTATGTCAAGGTTTTGGTAGAAACGGGCATTATCGGCCTCATTATCGCTTTCTTTCTGCTTCAACAAATGCTTGCAGTTGCTTATCGCCTCTTCAAACGTGCAACCGATCCGCTCTATAAGGGGTTGGGTCTTGGCCTTTTTTTGGCGATCTGCTCCTGTATCGTTACTAACCTCTTTGGCGACCGATCGGCACCTATCTTGAAATCACCGCGCCCCTTTGGGTACTCGTTGCTGCCGCGATTCGCGCGACTCTTCTCACCGACTCGGAACCAATGATAGAGTCCGCGCAAATCGACTCTACCGTCCCTATCAACCCACACCTGGCCTATCGATAGGAGCCCGTCTGTCGTCGCCACTTTCAATCTGCTTCCGCGCCGCTTCGACCGTTCGTTCGCTCGAAAGTTCGCAATGAGTATGATCACCTCTTTACCGCTGGACGACCGAGTCTGCAGGACACAGAGCATTCTGCCTTGCCTCACGTTCTGCTTGTGTTGGATCAGTTCCCCAGAATCCTTGGAGGCGGAGAACGCGTCGTCCTTAACCTGGCAGCAGTTCTCCCGAAGTATGGATACCGTGCATCTATCCTGACTTTCTCGGTTCACCCCGAATGTGCCGCCCTCAAGTCACCGCCTTGTCCAATCTACGTGCTGCCCTTGCAGCGCACTTACGACCTTACTGCGCTTCGCGCGGCCTTCGAGCTTCGACAGTTTCTCAAACTGCAACAAGTCCAAATCGTCCATACTTTTTTTGAGAGTTCCGATCTTTGGGCTGGATTTGTAACAAAATCGATGTCCAAGGCAAAGCTGATATGGAGCCGCAGAGACATGGGAATTCTTACAGCCGAAAGCACAATATCGCTTATCGGCTCATGGCTGGTGCTCCCGATGCGGTCTTTGCCGTATCCGACCAAGTCCGCCGGCATTGCATCGAGGTGGGCCGAATCGATTCTGCTCGCGTCCAGACCATCTACAATGGTGTCAATCTTGCCCATTGGAATGCAGCCTCCAGGCCCGCTAAGGCTCCGGGCGAACTCCTCGTCACAACTATTGGAAACATCCGCCGCGTAAAAGGACATGACATCTTCGTCAAGGCAGCCGCGTCCATCATTCCCCGCTTCCCCAATGTCTCATTCAACATTGCGGGCGATATATTGGAGAATGACTATTTTTTGGAATTGCAAGCCCTTGTCAGGGACCTGAACCTTTCCGATCGTTTCCACTTTGTTGGCGGCATTACCAATCTGGGCGAATATCTGTCCACGGCTGACATCTTCGTCCTCCCCTCTCGCAGCGAAGGGTTCTCTAACGCCATCGTCGAAGCTATGGCCGCGGCGCTTCCGGTCGTCGCAACCAGCGTCGGGGGGAATGCAGAAGCTGTGGAAGATGGAGTCACTGGTCTCCTTGTTCCCTCTGAAGATCCTGCGGCGCTTTCGGCAGCCATCACCGGGCTGCTCTCTGACCCGTCTCAGGCAAGGACTATGGGTATAGCCGGAAAAGCACTGGCGGCAGAAAACTTTACCACCGAAGCCATGATGAATCGGATCACCGCCGTTTACAGGGACTTACTGGCCCCCATTGCGCCGTTGGCCGCGGGTCGTACCGGTCATCGATCCTAGCTGGTCAAACCGTCGCGTTAGAGAAATCAACGATGACGAGACACGCGCCTATGGGAAAATAGGGAAGATGGCCACGGTCGACGTTATTATCCCTGCGTTCAACGCTGCTAGGTACTTGCCAGTCGCATTGGAGAGCGTCTTTTCACAAACGTTCGATGATTGGCAAATCTTGCTGGTGGACGATGGCAGCACCGACAACACTGCGGACGTGGTTGCTCCGTTCCTCGATCGCTTTGGTTCGAGGATCAGGTACATCAAGCAAGATAATCGAGGACTGCCAGCGGCAAGGAACACTGCGATTCGGGCTTCAACAGCCGAATTTCTCGCTCTACTCGATGCAGATGATCAGTGGCTGCCTTGCCGCCTCTCAGACTCGTTGAAGGTCTTGGCAGAGCGGCCGCAGGCCGGTCTTGCCTATGGTTTGGTCACACACATCGACGCGGAGGGCCGACCCGGGGGGACATTCGAAGGCAATCGAAGAAACGCCGAGGGGCATATAGCACCGTACATTTACATGCGAAAAGTTGAGCTGCCATGTCCCACGATTACGTTCCGCAGGCGATGCATTGATGAGGTCGGAATCTTTGACGAAGCGATGCGTGCTACAGAAGATCGCGATCTCTGGTTACGAATTGCCTTGCGATACGAAGTTGCGTTTGTCCCTAAGGTCCTCGCCCATTACAGGGTGTCTCCCAACTCTATGTCCGCTGATTCGCAGCGAATGCTTAAGGCCCAGTTGCAGTTCATTCGCAAGCATTACGGCTCGGAGGGTTGTGGGCTGCGCTCCCGCCAGATCGCCTGGGCCAGAGTTTACAAGCAACAAGCAGAAGCCCTAAAGAGGCGGAACCGGCCGTGGGACGCCCTGATGAGTTCCTTGAGAGCCGTAGCCCTCTATCCTCTGGATTTGGACAATCCCAGGACCGCAGGATCGCTACTCCTGAATTGGGTCCGTTCTTTGGCGCCTGGTTAGCAGTCCGTGGTGGAAAAGGCTGATTCGTGGAACCAGATCGCCGCGCTCCGCATTCGCGGAACTCGATATCTTCAACGGCAAGGTGCTGATCATGATCTTTCCAGCAGGGTCATAGTAGGTGGGCGATACCCAGCCTTGCGGCAACTTCCTCAATATCGAAATTAAGGTCTATTTCCGCCCCGAGATTGCGAGCGCCACCCGGATTCACTTGTCGATAGTTCTTCCGGTTGATCGACGTGCAATGCCCCACTGCAACCAACTTCTCCGGAATGTCTATCACCTTGCCACCGTAGCGCCGCTTCCAATACATGATGCCAACTCCGGAATCGTAGTAATACCGGGTGCGGCGACGGCGCTCATTTTCGTCCGTGCATTGAGGATGATCTTTGATACACCGCCACCAGCCGGAACCGTGTTCAAACTGAGACTGACTTGCCGACTTGGTTGTACATCCCACCAGTTCCCAATACCTGTGATGGCGAAATTTCAAAAAATTACGTCGGCCGCCGTAGTCGGGGACTGCAGCCATTGCGCCGTCGGGCAGAGATTCGAAGGTCGATTTCAAGTTGCGCATTACATCAAGACTACAGAGAAGGTCAGCATGCCAAAATGCAAGGCGGTCTGCAAAAAGGAATGCAAATTCAAGTGGAAAGTGCGGCCACATGACCTCCAATCCAAAATGGGAGTTGAAGTCAATCAGTATTGAGCCAGGTAAAACCGTAGGGGGCCGGGATCGCGGATCCGAGCCGATCACTGGTGTCCAGCCAACTTCCTGAATGAGCCTTTGTTGAAGTTTGCACCAGCGATCGCTTACGTTCCAGCACAGCCAGGGTCGGCTGACGCCAGTAAGCGCTTGTCGCCACTCAGCAGCAGCTTCGTAGACCCTTTCGAGCGGAACGTCGAACCCCTCCCAGTTCCCTTTTCCCATCTGGGAGGCGTCCATCGCCACTTCTTGTTTGGACGTTTCTTTCACCATGTTTTCACCAGAATCACTCAATTCAGAACGGCCTCCAACCGACTACTTCTCGGTTCCCGCGCGCCTAACGACTTGGTTCCACAGCTCCAATAGAAGGAGGGTTTGGTCTCGCTTTCCCATAGTAGTCGGTAGTGATGCCGCTCACGGCGATCCCATGTCCATTCACAGGACTGCCGCTTGTTGGGTGGAAGTTGAAGTTGTCGAGCTGCGCTTCGTTCGCGAGCGTGAGCGGGGGCTGGTTGACGAATGCCGGCGAGTCGCAGATGAGATCGGAGCGGCCGAACATCGGACAGGGCTTAGAACGCAGGTTAAAGAACAGGTCATGGTCGGGGTCGACCTTGACGGAAGGGTCACTGTAGTAGAAGAGTCCAGGGGTCTCGCTGGGATTGTTCCGGGGATTGAGGAAGCCAAGAACGATGTTGTTGCGGAAGACCCAATGCGTGGAGGTGCAGGCGTTCGATCGTTCGCAACTCAGATCAAACATTGTTGCCGAGTAGCCCACAGTCGTGTTATTGACGAATAGAACGGTGCTATTAGCGGCGGTAAAAAAGGAGAGGACGTCACCAGCGGCCCTGCAGAAGCCGCTGAGATAGCGGTTATAACCGGGGGGGGCGCCGGGCAGCGGCTCCGACATACGACGGCAGTTTCCCACAGTGAGGTTGTTCTCAAAGATGGTGGTCGAACCCGGCGAAGGTCCCCCATTTCCATTGCTGGCCCATGTTCCCGTAAGACTCGGAACTGGTGATTTTGAGAGAGGCGATGAGGGTATGGGGGCCAATGAAGCCATCCTTGGTGTTGTAGGCCATCACGCAGTGGTCGCAGATGAACGAATCGAGTTTTGCGTCCTGCCCGCTCCAGGAATCTCCGAACCCGCCGCTGTTTGTGTCCCAGCAACTCAACGCCGGAAATTGCTTGTGCACGATCGGATACTCTTCCAGGCATCCGTTGGCTTCCATCGTCACGTAGCTTGCAGTGATTGAAGAACCCGGCGCATTAGGTGTGGAACTTCCGTCATCGAAGTTCCATCCCGCGAAGGCGTTGAATCCGATGAAGACCCGCGTCAGCGTGAATGGCCCGCCAATGGGGCCGCCTAGTCCGAGATTAGTAAAGCCGTGAATGTAGAGGTGCCTGGAGGGTGATGTTCGATGTCGTATTGGTCGTGATGATGCCCCATTTGGCAAAGTCGCTTACCGGTCCGTTCGTGTTGCACCCCGTTGGATATGCCGGAGCGCCGATCCGAGTGCATTTGCCGTTATGCGATGTGATCTCCAGACCCTCCACATCGACATACCGGCTCCCATTCAGATACATCACCGCGCCCACATTGAAGCCGCCAAATAGCTGCGTCAGATTATTCGACGTGTAGGGATAGCTCGTAACAGGATTGCAGGTGTAGGTTCCGTAGGCGCAAGCGCCCAGGATTTTGGTGTGATTCGACGGTGTGCCGTTGGGCGGAGGCGGCATAGAGCAGCCCCAGAACGCATTGACTCCGGCACACCAGAAATTCTGTGAATCATTACCCGTCCCCTTGTCCCACCCGATCCGGCAGTGCGGGGCGTCCGGGTTCTGCTGATAGGGGCTTGCTGCGCAGCCCCGGATCACCACCGTGTCCCCGCCCGAAATGACCCATGCCGAGTTCCCATAGGTTCCGTCCATCCACAAATAGCGCACATCGTTGAAGGCGCAGTGCTGGTTCGTGCCTGAACCTGGATAGGCCACGTCGGCTTTGCCGTCGCACTGGCCGCTGTGCGCCTTCGCCGAGTCGCGCGTGCCGCCATCGGCTCGGACGTACCACGTCGATGCTGAGAGAGGAAGGGCAATGATCGCAAGCAGGAAGGTCAACAGAACACCGCATCTAAGCTTCACCATGAATGAGCACCCGACCGAATTTTCCGAGTCAATCGGAGATAAGTATAACTGGGACAGGTATCTCAGGCCGCGTAACGTCTGTAAGTCCCCTCGGCCAGGGTTGCATTGCGCCGAGTCCACCGCAACACAAGAAGCCGGCGCCAGAGAAATGCCGATCAGCTACAGCTTCATGAACTTTCTCGAGTGAAACGGCGGCCCATTCCCAGTTTCCTTTTCCGATTTGTGATGGATCCACTTTGCCCTCTTGTTTGGTTTATCACAGTCGTCAACTGCATAGCTCACGCCTGTGCTTCGCCACAGGGTCGGCCAGTCAGCGGTCGTCGCCACCGGCGGCAGCACCCTCATCGCGTCCGCCACTTCAACTGCGACCGATCAGAGTTCCAAAATGAGGACTTGCAGCGATGAGCAGACTCTTTTGGCCCCGTGCATCAAGTAGGTGCTAGTGGCTTGTCCTGAGATCGCCGCTGAACAGGTCGGCCATGGTTCTGTCCTCGGAGAGGCGATTCCGCGACGCCAGTCCCTCATATACCTGTGGCAACTCGCCATTCTCCCAGGCATGGTAATACTCACGCCAATGCCATGCTGTGCTTTCCTCGCATGATGCTTTGAGCGCTGCGCGATGTCCCTGCACGACCTTGCGTTCAAACTGCTCGTAGCTGCGCACCGGATAGTGGTAAATTCGAATGTTGTCGGAACGCGACATGATGCGCGGAATGGATCTCGATTCATGATTGCCCGCGTACATTCCGATTAGTCCGCGTGCGAGACAGAACGCCTTGCTCATCTTGGCGTGGTAACCGGGCATCTCGCCGACATCCGTAAACTCTTGCCAGGGCGTGTTCGGACGCGGAAGAAAGTTGTGCCAATAGCAATTCAGAATGTTCTTCCGCCCATCGATTTCACTATCATAGCGTCCGCTTGCCGGGTACCAGAACTCGTCCGCGTCGGACGAAATGATCCAACGTGGCCGGAACTCCTGTTTCGCGACCTGAATCATGCGATTCACGCGCACAGATTGGTGGTGAGCGGGCTCCGCGTCATCGATTATAACGATGGACTTTCCGAGGCGCCGCTTGATATCGGCCAGAATATCTCTTGTGCCATCGACCGATCCGTTGTCGGTGACGACAAAGTGCCCAATGCCCAAACGAAGGTGAAAATCGATGTTCTGCTCGATGATGTCGATCTCATCGCGCACAAGAATCAACATGGCAATGGGGCCCGGGCGGGCCATGCAGCGAACCGCCGCGCGCGTTCAGGCCGATTCATTTAGAAGAAGCTTCTTAACCGGCATCATCAGCGCGCAGTGGAACGGCGCGCTCTCCGGTGGCATCACCGTCTGTTTCGCGACCGCCTCCTTGCACAGCGTCGTCGCCCGAACCACCGTGGCCGCCGGAAATCGCTCACAGAACTGACGGTCCCATCCCCACGTACTGGGAGCACTGGCCAGGAAAGAGAAAAACAGTTTTATCCACGAAACCAATCGTAAACTAACATGGTGCGGCTGCTCTACGTTCTGTCTTATGAATGGGTCTGCATTCATACTGCAATCCCCGCCGCCTTCTCCCGAGACGGAGTCGTCTTATTTTATTGGCGACGTCTGGGAATCGCGAATCATCAGGCAATCGTATTCGATCACGCGCAGACTCTCCCGAGATACCGGAACCAGTGACGTGATCGAAAAACCCAGCGCGTTATAGCGAGCCAGCGCGGTAAGGTAGTCCGGCATCCCTTCGTAAATGGGACGCAGCGCAATCTCCGATTGCAAGCCAAGCACGGACGGACAGCGCTCACCCAATCCATCAAGCACCTGAAGATCGTACCCCTGCGTGTCCATCTTCAAATAGAGCCGAGGGCCTCAAGTCCTGCAGTCATCTCATCCAGGATCGAATCGAGTCTCACAACATTCACGCGCTCCGTACGCTCCACGGCGATGTGATCTTGAAAGTGCTCTCTCCCATAGGCACTCACCGGGAGCAGAGAACTGAACTCCTCGCTGCTCATCACATTCAGATCGAGCGCTTGATTGGATGAACCCAGTGCCAGGTTGTAAACATGCCAATCAGGGTCGTTCCTGCTCTTTTCCTCCAGAACTTTGAACACGGCCGGAACCGGCTCGAACGAGACCACCCGCTTCCGGTATCCCATGTTGCGAAGAAACTCGCCATATTGGCCGCGATTGGCGCCGACATCGATCACGCAGTTGATGCGCAAAGTCGAGAAAATCTCAGCCAGACCGTCCCGAAGCAGATACCACTCTGGCATGGGATATCGGATTAGGTCGTAGCCGTGACGACGGATAAAGGACCGCAAGAACTTACCAATCATGAGTTCCTCGTCTTCGCTCACTAGCCACTAAACGACCGCCGGCTCATCGAGCTTGTTTTCCGCTAAAACCGATCAACGGAACTAAAAATAACGGATTGCCCGTGTCGTCCTTCGTGCATTACGGGTCAGCCGGACCCGCTGGCCGCGGCTCAAGAATCAGGCGCAAAGACCAACAACTTAAACCGAGGGCTGGTCGTCTGGCCTCACCGGTCTAGGTTTTCGATTGGATGAAATTCGTTTTGTCAAATTGCAATCCCGGGGTCTCCAAATCGAGACCCCGAGGCACAGAAATCTAGACTATTGGCGATTCACAAACAAAGTAACGTCCTCCAAATCATAGCCCAATGCGCGCTGAGTGCTCAACACGATGTCTGTCACCGCTGTCTCGCCGCCGCTTTTCCTCAAAACGGTTATCGTAATTGCTCAATGCTTGCGCGCATTTGGGTCTTATGGTTCCACCGCGCCGATGGTTGGCGGATTCGGCCGGGTCACTCCGTAGTAGTCCGTTGTGACGCCGGGGACTGCGACTCCCGCTCCGATGGCCAGGGAGCCTGTCGAGGGGTGGAAGTTGAAGTTGTCCAGCGTCGATTCAGGCGGGATCGTCCCCTGCGCGGGTTCGCTCACCAGCAGCGGATCGGCGCAGATGATTCCTGTCCCTCCTCCGGATGAGCAATTGCCGTTTCTCACTCCGAATTCGATGTTGTTTGACGCAACGATGGTGACTGCCGCATCGAAGTAATACAACCCTGGTGCTTGGCCATTGTTGGGGTAATAGCTTGTGCTGGTTGTGTAGCCGAGGAAGATGTTATTTGTGAGGACGTAGGGCGTGGCCGTGCAGGTACTACCGCAGCCAAAGTCAAAGACGGTGGGTGAGTAGGTAACAAACGAGTTATTGGCAAACAATACCGTCGAATTGGCGTCGCTGAAGTAGTCGAATACGGTGCCTGCGGCACGACAGAAATTACCTAGATAGGAACCGTTCAAACCACTACTCAACGCGAAGTTCTGCGCCGCTCCAGGCAATTGTTCCGACATTCGATTACAGTTGCCGACAAAAAGATTGTTCGTGAAAACAGTAGCTGAGTTGGGCTCCATGCCCCACTTGCCCTGTTGTCCCATGTTCCCAACGAACGATGAGTTTGTAACGCTGAGGTTCTTGAGCAGGGTGTGTGGGCCTAGGGCAGCATCTTTGGTGTTGTAGGCAATGTAACAGTGGTCGCAGGTAAACGAGTCGAGTTCCGTATTCTGTCCCGACCACGAGTCACCGAACCCGCCAGTGGTGGAGTCCCAGCAGCTAAGGGCCGGAAATTGCGTATGCACGATCGGATACTCTTCCAGACATCCGTTGCCTATCATCGTCACGTAGCTTTGCGTGATTGAAGAACCCGGCGCATCCGGTGTGGAAGTTCCGTCATCGAAGTTCCATCCCGCAAAGGCGTTGAACCCGCTAAAGACCCGTGTCAGAGTAATTGGCCCGCCAATAGGGCCGCCGATCCCAAGATTGGTGAAGCCGTGAATGTAGAGGTCCTGGAGGGTGATGTTTGATGTCGTATTGGTAAAGACGACGCCCCAATTGGCAAAGTCGCTGACGGGTGAACTCTTGCTGCAACCCGCCGGGTAGGTTGGACCGCCCAGCGTGGTACATGCGCCGTTATGCGATGTGATCTCCAGACCCTCTACATCGACATATGAACTTCCGCTCAGATACATCACCGCGCCCACACCGAAGCCGCCAAATAGCTGCGTCAGGTTGTTCGAGGTGTAGGGATAATTATTGTCGATCGGCGTGCAGTTGTAAGTCCCGTAAGCGCAAGCGCCGAGGATCCGGGTGTGCTGTAAAGATGTCCCGGACGGCGGCGGCGGCATGGAGCAGCCCCAGAACGCACTGACACCGGCACACCAGAAATTCTGCGAATCATTACCCGTTGGCTTGTCCCACCCGATCCGGCAGTGAGGGGCGTCCGGGTTCTGCTGCGAAGCCAAAGCTGCGCAGCCCCGGATCACCACCGTGTCCCCGCCCGAAATGACCCATGCCGAGTTCCCATAGGTCCCGTCCATCCACAAATAGCGCACATCGTTGAAGGCGCAGTGCTGGTTCGTGCCAGTACCTGGATAGGGCACGTCAGCCTGGCCATCGCACAGTCCTGCGGTGACATTAGACGAATAGCGTGTGCCTCCGTCAGGACGCACAAACCACGTGGTCCCTGGTCCAGGTGCCACAGCAGGGGCCACAACAATTGAGGTCGAAGCGGACGCTGTCTGGACGGGAGAGCTGTTGTCGCTGACGGCCGCGGTGAAGTTGTAGGTGCCGCTCGTCGTCGGTGTCCCGGAGATCGTGCCACTGGTCGCGGCCAGGGTGAGTCCCGGAGGCAGGCTCCCTGACGTGATCGACCAGGTATAAGCTGGCGTGCCGCCAGTCGCTGTCATCGAGCTCGAATACCCGCTACTCACAGTCCCAGAGGGAAGCGTAGCGCTGATCGTCAATGCTGCAGGTGTACCGGAAGCGATAACCAGCGAGAGTGTGACCGACTTGGTCTGCACCGGTGTGGACGAGTCTGCGACCTTGAAGGTCAAGTTGCTGTTACCGCTTGCCGTTGGCGTTCCCGAGATAGTACCCGTGGACGGGGCCAGACTGAGGCCAGCGGGAAGTGTGCCGCTGGTGATGGACCAGGTGTAAGGTGGGGTGCCTCCCGTTGCGTTGAGACCGGAACTAAACGATACGTTCGCTGTCCCTCCGGACAAATTCGTTGTGGTGATCGCAAGGGCCGCGGTGGCGACGACCATCGAGAGATTGGCCGACTTCGTCTGCGCCGGATTTCCAGCGTCCGTGACCGTGGCGGTAAAGCTGAACGTTCCGATGGCGGTCGGGGTGCCAGAGATCAGGCCCGTGCCTGAGGCCAGACTAAGTCCCGCGGGAAGGCCGCCGGAGGTGATGGACCAGGTGTAGGGGGTGGTTCCGCCACTGGCCGACAGAGAGCTCGAATAGGCCGTGCCTTGTGTACCGGAGGACAGGCTCGACGTGGTGATCGCGAGGGGTGCGGACGCGACGGCGATCGAAAGATTGACCGACTTGACCTGGGCCGGGCTCCCGGCGTCCGCGACACTGGCTGTGAAGCTAAATGTTCCGGCGGCGGTCGGGGTACCGGAGATCAGGCCGGTGCTTGAGGCCAGGGAAAGTCCTGCGGGAAGGGCGCCGGACGAGATCGACCAGGTATAGGGTGTTGTGCCTCCGGTTGCTGCCACCGCATTCGAATACGAAGTGTTTTGCGTACCGGACGGCAGGCTTGAGGTGGTGATTGCGAGGATCGCGGGTGCGACGACGAACGAGTAGGCGGCCGATTTGGTCTGTGCGGGGCTTCCAGCGTCCGTGACTGAGACAGTGAAGCCGAACGTTCCTACGGCAGTTGGGGTGCCGGAGATCAGACCGGTCGTTGAGGTCAGACTAAGTCCGGCGGGAAGGCTACCGGCCGCGATAGACCAGGTGTAGGGCGTCGTGCCGCCGGTCGCCGCCATAGCGTTCGAATACCCGGAGCCTTTCGTGCTGGAGGGCAAGCTCGCTGTGGTGATCACGAGAGCTTGTGCGACCACAAGAGAGAGTGTGATGGACTTGGTCTGTGCCGGACTCGACGAGTCTACGACTTTGAAGGTCAAGCTGGTGCTTCCGCTTGCCGTCGGTGTTCCGGAGATGGTTCCGGTGCTCGTGGCGAGGCTGAGACCGGCGGGAAGAGTGCCACTGGTAAGGGGCAGGGTGTAGGATCCAGTGCCTCCGGTAGCGTTGAGCGTGGCGTTGTAGGTCTGGCTCGTCGTTCCGGTTGGCAGAGTCGTTGAGCTGATGGCGAGTGGTGTTCCAGCCGCTACGAGAGATAGCGTCACGGTCGAGGTCGCTGTTTGGGCCGGCGAGCCTGCGTCTTGGACCGTTACTCCGAAGGAGAGGTTGCCGCTGACCGTCGGGGTGCCAGAGATCAGACCCGTCGTGGGCGCGAGTATGAGTCCGGCCGGCAGGGCGCCGGTAGTAATGGACCAGATGTAGGGCGCGGTGCCACCGGTGGCTTGCAGGGTGCGGGAATAACTTGAACCCTGGGTCCCCGGCGGGAGCGCTGACGTGGTTATTGCCAGGGCGACAGGGGCGACAACAAGCGAGAGGCTTGCCGACTTAGCCTGAGCAGGGTTTTCTGAGTCTGCGACTGTGGCGGTGAAGCTGAACGTTCCAGTCACCGTTGGGGTGCCGTAGATTGCGCCTGTGGTCGCGGCGAGGGAGAGACCGGATGGCAGAGCGCCCGACGTGATGGACCAGGCGTACGGCACGATGCCTCCGCTGGCTTGCAGGACATTCGAATACGGCGAGCCGATTGTTCCCGAGGGCACGGTTGTCGTAGTTATCGCGATTGAGGGAGGCGCGACGATAAGCGAGAGGGTAGCGGATTTCGTCTGTGAGGGGCTCGCCGAGTCAGTAACTGTTGCAGTGAAGCTGAACGTTCCGCTAACGGCCGGAGTGCCGGAGATCGTTCCGGTGGTTGCGGCCAGGCTAATGCCGGCGGGAAGGCTGCCCGAGGTAAAAGCCCAGGTATAGGGCGCAGTGCCTCCACTTGCCTGCAAGGAGCTCGAATATGCGGAGCCGGCGGTTCCGGACGGGAGCGACGACGAGTTGATCGTCAACGGCGTTGGAGCGACTGACGCTGCAACGACAGGCAGGGACACTGTCGTGGTCGCCGATTGAACTGACGAGCCTGAATCGATCACCTTGACGTCGAAGGAGTAGTTGCCGGCAGAGGTGGGAACGCCCGAGATGGCCCCGGTATTGGCTGCCAGACTGAGGCCTGGGGGGAGCTGCCCTGAATCGATGCTCCAGATGTAGGGAGATGTTCCTCCAGTGACACCGAAGGCCCCGGTGTATGGTGAGCCGACAACGCCTTGAGGTAATGACGTTATGGATAGCGCCAATGAGGAGGGGGTGTTCGGAGCCGCAATGGTGACCTGCACTGCCGGCGACTCCTGCATCGTCTGTGTGTTTTGCACCTGCAACTTGGCCGTCCCGGGGGTAGCGAGGCTGCTGCTACCAATCGTTCCAGACAATGTGTTTGAGTCAACCACGGCGGTAGTCACTTGGGCGCCATTCCAAAGAATCGCCGCCTGAGCAGGGAAATTTGTTCCCGAAACCTTCAGAGTCATCGTCTGAGAGCCCGCAAGGATAGTCTGGGGGGTGACCTGGCTAATGGTGGGGATTGCCGCTGATTGCTGCGTTCCGGATTGCTGCGGACTGGATGCACACCCAAGACAAAAGAAGAGGAGAGTGAAGCTTGCGCTCGTTGCAATTGTCTTTAATGATCTGCCCAAAATACACCCCAAAGGAATCAAATTTGCCAACCCAAAAACGTTGCAGCCAGGACAAAAGGGAGGGCCGCCGGCTTACTGGGTTGAACGTTACAGGGGAAAAGGGGTTACTACAGTTACCCAATTGGGGTGCTGCGTATTCCACTTCCGGGTGAGCGAGGCACAATCTCCCAACTGCAGGCACAAGAATGCCTACACGCTGCAAGAGCGCAAGTAAGCCAAGTAATCAAGGGTGTTAGCTGGGTCTACTGTGGTTTACTAAAGTAATCCACTTTTTCAGTATCGGCACGCAGCCGGATTTCGGACATCCCACTTCTGGGGGAGGTTCGGGCCACGACTCGGCTGGGTGAATAGTGAGGGGCCCCTTGACGCTTGCTGCAGACGGGGGAGTCGCTGCTTCTTGCATGTTTTTGGGAGATGTGGGGGAGTGCGGGGAGTACGTTCTGTATCGAATTGGTCTTGCCTGCCTGAGTGAAGATAGCTCGAGTGAGCGATTCCCCTGAATCATCGGAACCGGCAGAGAAAAAGAACAGCCTATTGCTGAGAGCAAAAGACGAGCGTTCTGAAAAATCAGCACTAAAAACCAAACGGCAGTCGGTTTGACTGACCCGCAAACTTCGGTATGACACGGCCTTACAAACGAAGATCTTCATCTTCGAGCAAGGTTGAAGAACATTTTGCTGGAGGCAGGGGAGAATCAACTAGAACGCTACAAGAGCGGAAACATGCACATCCACCGCAGAAGTTTGCAACTTTCTGGTTAGGATTTTCATACCATAACAGACTGCATTCAAAGTTCCAAATCTTCACTCGGTAACCAGGCAAAAACGATGCCCATCTTTACCTAGCAGCGAATGATCTTGTCCGACTTGATCCCCTTCGTCGCGTTTCGTGAATCCACCACCAGCTGCGACTGGTTCACAATTGCCTTGTAGTCGTAGTCCGAGTGCGTCCGTCATGATCAATACGCAGTCATACTGCTCGAGCTTCTCGAGTGGCGTACATGTCATATTCAGGTTGTAGTGACGTCCCCTGCCGACGGTGGGGAAATAAGGATCGTTGTAAACCACCTCAGCGCCCTCTGCCCGCAAGAGTTCGATCACAGTTAGCGATGGCGACTCCCGGAGATCGTCAATGTCTTTCTTATAAGCCATTCCGAGCATCATTATCCGCGAACCGTTCACCGCCTTCTTGTTCCGATTCAGCCCCTTCGCAACATACTGCACAACATGCGCAGGCATTGCCTCATTGACCTCTCCGGCCAGCTCAATAAATCGTGTATTAAAGTCGTATTCCTTCGCCTTCCAGCTCAAATAAAACGGGTCAATAGGGATGCAGTGTCCGCCCAGCCCCGGCCCCGGATAAAAGGGGTGAAACCCAAACGGCTTCGTAGATGCCGCATCGATCACCTCCCATATGTCCACGCCCATTCGCAGCGAAAGGCACCTTCAGCTCATTCACCAGCGCGATGTTCACGCAGCGATAGATGTTCTCCAGCAGCTTAGTCATCTCCGCCACGCGGGTCGACGAGACCCGGATCGACCGTGTAAAAATCCCTTCGTACAGCACCGCCGCCAGTTCAGTCGCGATCTCTTCATGGCCACCAACGACCTTTGGTATGTTGTGGCGCGCCACCGTCGTATTGCCCGGGTCCTCGCGCTCTGGCGAGAACGCAACATAAAACACCCCATGCTCCGCCGGCGTCCCCGTTCCCTGCACCTTAAGACCGCCCCTGTTTCCCTCTTCGAGGATCGGAATCATCAATTCTTCCGTAGTCCCGGGGTATGTCGTGCTCTCCAGGCACCACGAGCTGGCCCTCCTGCAACCAAGGTGCCGCCGCCTTCGCCGTATTCGCGACATAGCTCAGGTCCGGCTCCCGATGCTCCGTCAGCGGAGTCGGAACACACATAATAATGGCGTCCTGTTCAGACAGATGAGAGAAGTCAGCCGTGGCTGAGAACCCCTGCTCCCGGGCGCTCTGTATCTCGGTCGCCGGAATCCTGAAAATATCAGCAGGCCCGCCTCCAGGTCCGTCACCTTCTTAGTATCGATATCGAAACCCGTCACCTTGAAGCCTGCTTCAGAGAGAAGCAGAGAAAGTGGCAACCCAACGTACCCGAGTCCGATTACGCCGATCTTCGCGGTACGCGTCTCCAGGCGCTTCATGCGCTCCTTTGCAATCTTTGGCAGAACAATTTGGTTTGTAGTCGACATAGTCCCGATTATCGCATTCGCATTTCTTCCCCCGGGCTGCACAAAAGTCGCATTGACTCTCATCCATTACCTCTCCACACTGATCTCTCAGGCCCTCCTAAAGCGTTCGTTCTGGCTTTCGCCCTGCGAATCCTGACAATAGGAAGGTCTCGTACGACCCACCTTTGCAAAGCGCCCCGGTAGACTACTCTAGGGGGAGGACAGATGGCCCGTTATCTCATCACAGGAATCGCAGGTTTTATCGGCTCGTCGCTGGCCCATGCGCTCGTTGACCAAGGTCATGAAGTATCCGGAATCGACAATCTCTCGACGGGAAACCTCGACAACCTCGCCGACATCCGCCACGCCATCACCTTCCAGGAGATGGATCTCCAGGACGTCGCGGGCGTCAAAGCTGCCTGCCAGGGAGTCGACTACGTCCTCCATCAGGGCGCCCTCGCGTCCGTGCCGCGATCGGTCAAGGGCACCCTCACGTCGCATGAGTCCAACATCAACGGCACCCTGAATCTGCTGATCGCGGCCCGCGACGCCAAGGTTCGCCGCATCGTCTACGCGGCCTCCTCCTCGGCCTATGGAGACCAGCCCACCCAGCCCAAGCAGGAGGACATGCTTCCTCGGCCTCTGTCGCCCTACGCCGTCCAGAAGCTCACCTGCGAGTACTACATCCAGTCCTTCTACCGCGCCTATGGCCTGGAAGGCGTCTGCCTCCGCTACTTCAACATCTTCGGCCCTCGCCAGGCCGCCGACTCACCCTACTCTGGCGTCATCGCCCAATTCACCTTCAAGATGATGGCGGGCGAGACACCCACCATCTTTGGCGATGGCCTAACCAGCCGAGACTTCAACTACATCGACAACGCCGTCAGCGCCAACCTCCTGGCCTGCCTTGCTCCAGGCGAGGTCGCCACCGGTCGCGTCTTCAACATCGGCACAGGAAAGAGCCACACCCTCAACGAGGTCTATGCCGCCATAGCCGGCCAGCTCGGCTTCACCCCCAAACCAAACTATGGCCCACCCAGAGAAGGCGACATCAAGCACTCTCTGGCAGACATCACGCGCGCCGGCAAGGACCCTCGGTTACCAGCCCAGGGCCCATTTTCACGAAGGGCTCAAGAAAACGGTCGCCTGGTATCTGGAAGAGAAGGAAAAAAACCGCGCCCCTGCCCTAAGAACTTAGGCGACCGCAATTCAAACCGCGTTACCAAATAAATTGGGGGCAAGACACTCCGTCGACGATGTTTCGCCTGTTCCCTTCAAGCAAAAAAAGCGAGTGTGAAGGGCCTCTTCACACTCGCCGAAACCACTCTACGGTCTATGCAGTACGCATCTTGCGGAACAGGGCGCGGTGCCAAGGAATTACTTAAAAATTCATTTACTTAGTTATCCAAAACGGGATAAGTGCAATTACTTGCATAATATAGATCCCCGGCGTCGGCCCCGAATTACCCAGCCGCCCGATCCTGCGACCTGCGCCAATGAATGCCCGGGCAATTCGCATTCCAAAATGCGTCTTCATCTCCACTGAAGCCGTATCGAAGACACAATGTCGCACAAAATGAGGTAAAAAGAGGGATGTTCGTCATGGTTGCACCTCCTGCCAGGCCCGCGGGTAATCTCACCCCCCGCCTCTCCGTCCCGGGGCTTCTGCTCTTCCTGCTCCTGACGCCCATCCTCTTCGCCGCGAGCACCCCCCTCTCCGGCACCCCGCTCAACGACGCTTACTACGCGATGTACAACCTCAACTTCGACGCGGCCCACGCCTACATCCAGCATTGGATGACCGCCCATCCCGAAGACCCTCTCGGCCCCGCCTCCGACGCCGCCGCCTTCCTCTTCACTGAGTTCGATCGCCTCGGCGTCCTCGACATCGAGCTCTTCGCCGACGACGGCCGCTTCACCTCCCGCACCCGTCCCGCCATCGACCCCGCCCTCAAGCAGGGCTTCTACGACCGCATCGCCCTGGCCGAGCGCCTCGCCAACGCTGCCCTCCAGCGTAACCCCAAAGACGCCAACGCCTTCTATTGCCTGGCCGTCACCTCCGGTATGCAGGCTGACTGGGCCTCGCTCATCGACCGTCACGAATACGGCGCCTACAAGTTCAGCGAACTCGCCAGCAGATATGGCAAACAAGCCCTGGCCATCGACCCGAACCTCTACGACGCAAACCTCGCGCCGGGCATTGAGAACTACATGCTCAGCCTGAAAGCGGCTCCTATCCGTTGGATTCTCGGCCTCGCCGGAGCCGGCACGAACAAAGCCGAGGGCGTCCGCCTCATTACGCTCACCGCCGAGAAGGGCCACTACCTTGCCCCCTTCGCCCGCCTCATGCTGGCAGTAGGCGAGCTGCGCGACGGCCGCATTGAACAGGGCAAAGCCATCCTCATCGGCCTCTCTCAGGAGTTCCCCCAGAACACCCTCTACCAGCGTCAGATCGCCCGCCTCCACTGACCCCGCCCACGAACATCGCGGCTCTAACATCGGAAATCCAACACCTAATGCGCCACACCGTGTACCTTTAACTCATTGGCATGTTCAGCGCGCTCTTGCGCCTTTAGTCGAGGCGCAATCTTGGCTTGTCTCTGTCGTCTCCGCAGTGCATTCTCAATTTCAAGGCAGCATAAAGGGTTCTCATAAGCATGCGCATTGCATCAGTAGGCACGGCCTATCCGCCTCACCGCTACTCTCAAGCAGCAATCTCAGAAGCACTCACGGCGCGCTGGCAGGACAGGATGGAAGAACCCCGTCTCATCAACCGTCTCTTCGTCAACTGCGGCGTCGACTTTCGCAACCTCGTCTTCCCCCTCCACGTCTACGAGAACCTCTCCGGCTTCGGCCCCACCAACGACGCCTGGATCATCGCCGCCGTCGAGCTAGGCGAAAAGGCCATCACCACCGCCCTCGATCGCGTCGGCCTCACTCCAGCGGACATCTCTGCCTTCTTCTTCGCCTCTGTCACCGGCATCGCCAGCCCCACCATCGATGCCCGCCTCATCAACATCATGCCCTTCCCCACGTCGATCAAGCGCACGCCCATCTTCGGCCTCGGCTGCGTCGCCGGAGCGGCCGGCATCTCACGCGCCTCCGACTATGTCCGCGCCTTCCCCAACCAGTACGCGCTCCTCCTCTCCGTCGAACTCTGCTCCCTCACGTGGCAAGACAACGACCAGTCCATTGCCAACTTGATCTCCTGCGGCCTCTTCGGCGACGGTGCCGCCGCCGTCATCGTCGCCGGTAGCGATACCCCACTCGCCAGGCGCACCTGTCCCACCTGCATCTCCGGCCCACAGGTCCTCGACACGCGCTCGACCTTCTATAGAGATACCGAACACATCATGGGCTGGAGCATCGGCGACATGGGCTTCAAAATCATCCTCTCCCCCGAGGTCCCCAAGGTCGTCAACGAGCATCTCCGCGGCAACGTAGAGTCCTTTCTCTCCGACAACGGTCTCACCATCGATGACATTTCGAGCTACATCTTTCACTCCGGCGGCCCCAAGGCTCCTCGAAGCAATGGAAACCACGCTCAACCTCCCGCCCAACGCACTCGAACCCTCCTGGCGCAGCCTGCGCGAGGTTGGCAACCTCTCCGCCGCCTCCGTCCTCGCCGTCCTCGAAGACGTTCTCGTCAACTCGCCTGGCAAACCCGGCACTTACAGTGTCCTCGCTGCCATGGGCCCCGCCTTCTGCTCGGAGCTTGTTCTACTCAAGTGGTAGTGACTGTGGGTTCCTCGATCCGGATCATAGTTGCCACCAGCCCCTACTGGAGACCTTTGGTCAACTTTCTGTCATTGGTTTGTCATTTCCTGAGCAAACCCTTCCGCTCTCCCCTCCTTGCAGCGTCATAGTTACAACAGGGCCTTGTTGCAACTATGGACTTCCGCGCAAATCAAAGCGACGTAATTATCGTTGGGGCCGGGCCTGCCGGTTTAGCCTGTGCTATCGCCGCGGTTCGCCAAGGCCTTGAGGTCGAAGTTATCGATGCATCCAGGCCTCCCATCGACAAAGCCTGCGGCGAGGGCCTTCTTCCAGGATCACTTGAATCTCTCACTGCCCTCGGTTTCGATACGAAGCATGATCTCGCTCCAGCCGAAAGCGCGGTTTTGCGCGGCGTACGCTTCATCGGCGATTCGGCTGCCTCGAGCGACTCCGTCACCGTCCAGGCCACCTTTCCCGCAAACCCCGGCCGCGGAATCCGCCGCACCGCGCTGCATTCTCTTCTACTCGATCGCGCATCTGGTCTCGGCGTTCGCTTCCACTGGGAGAACGCCGTCCGCAGCATCGCAACCGACAACAAAATCGCCGTCGTCCAAACCAACTCGCAGACCATCCGCGCCCGTTACCTCATCGGTGCCGACGGCCACCGGTCCCGCATCGCCACCCTGGCCGGTCTCACCGCGGGCGTCGTCCGGTCCCGACGCATCGGTCTTCGCCAGCACTACGCCGTAACACCCTGGAGTCACTTCATCGAAGTCTACTGGAGCGACCACGGCCAGGCTTACGTCACCCCCGTCTCGTCCACTGATATCTGCGTTGCCTTCGTCGCCCGCGAGAAGTTGGGCAGCCCCGATCAGGCCCTCCACCATTTCCCTGCCCTCCAGCGTCGTCTCGTCGCAGCAAAACCAACCGGCTCCCCGCGCGGCTCCATCACGCTTGGCCGCACCCTTCATCGTGTCATCTCGGGCAACATCGCTCTCGTCGGCGATGCCTCAGGTTCGGTCGACGCCATCACCGGCGAAGGCCTCGCTCTGGGTTTTCGTCAGGCCGTAGCCCTCGCCCCCGCGCTCAAGAACAACACCCTCGCCGCCTATCAGCAGGCCCACCGCCGTATCCAGCGTCTCCCCACACTCATGTCGCAGGGCCTGCTCCTGATGGATCGCTCCCCCCGCATCCGAGACCGGGCACTCAACATCTTCCAGCGCAACTCCTGGCTCTTCGACCGCTTGCTTCAACTCCACATCGGCCACGCGCCCCTGCCCCTCCCCGAAGAGAACTGTCTGCGTCAACGAACTCCCTCGGCTAAACAACTTAAGTCATGCCAGCCAACCTGACCTTTACATCAGTACACGCATCGCTGTAAGTTGAGTTAACCCAGAGGGAAGCCGGATCGCCATGAACGACATCGCCAGCCGCTGTATTGACATCATCGCCAAGTCGAAGAGCATCTCCCCGGACGCCATCACGCTGGCCAGCACCTTCGATGAGCTCAACGTCGACTCCCTCGACAAGATCAACATCTCCTTTGAGGTCGAGGAGGCCTTCAACATCGAGATCCCAGACGACGCTCTCGGCACCCTCAAAACGGTAGGCGACATGGTCGACGGCGTCGCGAAACTCCGCGCCGCTGCCGCACCCACCGCCATCACGACCTCCTGACCATCGACCAGTCCCTGCCCCCGTGATTTATAACTAGAAGAGGAATCGCAAGGGAGCAGCATTGAATCGTGTCGTCGTCACCGGCTTGGGCTGCATCACTCCCATCGGCAACTCCGTAGCGGACTTCCGCACCTCTCTCTTCGCCGGAACCGCCGGCATCGCCCCCTTCCCACCCTACCCCGAAGCCCCCGTCCGCGGAGCTGATAAGACCCAGGGCCTCCGCTTCACCCAGTCCGCCGCCGTCAAGGGCTTCGACCCCCGCCAGCATCTTGACTCCGGCAT
The DNA here is from genome assembly GCA_963774835.1 of uncultured Acidobacteriaceae bacterium. Lineage (GTDB taxonomy): Bacteria > Acidobacteriota > Terriglobia > Terriglobales > Acidobacteriaceae > Edaphobacter. The sequence continues at coordinate 354,270 of CAVZGS010000003.1, read as the reverse complement.
CATCACCGCCACCGACCGCACCACCCAGTTCGCCATCGTCGCCGCCCGGCAGGCCGCACTCGAATCCCAAATCACCAAGCACTACGCCCCGGAAAAGATCGCCATCATCGTCGGATGCGCCTGCGGTGGTCGCCAGGCCGAAGAGACCGAAACCATCAAGCTCTACGCCCGCGACGCGCGCGTCCATCCCGCTCACCGTCGTCCGCACCATGGCCTCCGCCGGCGCCAGCAACATCTCCATCGACCAGAAGATCACCGGCCCGACCCTTAACATCTCCACCGCCTGCTCCTCCGGCACCCACGCCATCGGCCTCGCCTTCCAAATGGTCCGCAGCGGAATGGTGCAGGCAGCCATCGCCGGCGGCCACGAAGCTCCACTCACCTTCGGCTTCCTCCGCGCCTGGGACAGTATGCGCGTCGTCTCCCCTACCCAATGCCGCCCCTTCTCCGCCGACCGCGACGGCATGACCATCGGCGAAGGCGCCGCCATGCTCACTCTCGAGACCCTCGCCTCCGCGCAGGCCCGCAACGCCACCATCTACGCCGAGATCGTCGGCTTCGGCTTCTCCGCCGACGCCAGCCACATCACCCAGCCCCTCTCCGATGGCGCCGCCTCTGCCATGCGCCAGGCCATCGCCGACGCCAACGCCACACCAGATGAAGTCGGCTACATCAGCGCCCACGGCACCGGCACCCAGGCCAACGACGCCACCGAAGCCGCCGCCATCCATCAGGTCTTCGGCGCTCACGCATCAAAAATTCCCGTCAGCTCCACCAAGTCACTCCACGGCCACTCCATCGGTGCCAGCGGCGCGCTCGAGGCCCTCGCTACCGTCCTCGCCTTGCACGAGAGTCTCCTCCCAGCCAACACCGGCGTCACCGAGGTCGATCCCACGCTCAATCTCGACATCATCCTCGGCCTCCCTCGCAAAGCCACCCCAAAACTGGCCCTCTCCAACTCGCTCGCCTTCGGCGGCCTCAACGCCGTCCTGGCCCTTCGACCGGTCTAGGTTATCTGCCGCGATCAACTCGACACCGGCCAATTAAAGTCTCTGTCTGAGCAAGACAACTAAGTGCGTGGTTATCTAACGATCGACCGACTCCGGCGTCGCGTCGATTAACACCGCCGCACTCAAAGCGCTCGCCACCGACAACCCAACCGCGACCCACAACACCACACCGTACGCCCCTACAAACGACTCATCGATCAACCTGCGCACTCGCGCATCCTCCGTCGTCGCAGCCGCGAGCTTTCCCTTCTCCGCCTCAACCTGCCGCCTCTCCTCCGCCGGAAGCGTCAGCGCATCGAGTCCCTTTTCCATCCTCCGTCCATACGCCGCAGAAAAAACACTTCCGAGCACCGCGATCGCCAGCAACCCTGCGACCCGCGACACAGCATTATTGGTTCCTGAAGCCACGCCGGCCCGACTCGGATCGATCGAGCTCATCACCGTCGTCGTCAATGGCGCGACACTGATCGCCATTCCCAGCCCTAGCACCATCACCGCTGGAAAGACAGTCGCCCAATACGGTCCACTCACGCCACTACGCGTAAACAGCGCAAACCCAACTCCCGCGATCAATGGCCCAACAATCAGCGGCAGCTTCGCTCCATATCGCACGATCAATCCGCCAGACCAACGCGATAACAGAAAGATCAGCAAGATCAGCGGCAGCAGCGCCGCCCCTGCCGCAGTCGGCGAGTAATGCTGCACCTCAATCAGATCCAGCGGCAGAAAAAACAAAAAACCGCTCAACGCCGCATACAGGAACAGAGTCAGCAGATTGGCCCCGCTAAACGTTCGCGAGCGGAACAAGCCCAGAGGCAGCATCGGGGCCGTCGATCGGGCCTCAACCGCAAGAAATCCAACCAGCCCCGTCACCCCAGCCACACCCGCAACCCAAACCCTCGACCCACCCCGGCCCGTCTCAATCAAAGCAAACGTGACCCCGGACAATCCAACCGTGGCAAGAAAGGCGCCCCATCCATCCAGCCGCCGCACTATCTCCTCATCACGGCTCTCCGGCACCCGATACAAAGAAAGTCCAACCACCAACGCCGCGATCGGCAGATTCAGAAAGAACACCCACCGCCACGAAAGATGTTCGATCAGCCACCCCCCCATCACCGGCCCAATCGCCGTCGTAATCGCCGTAAACCCTGACCAGGTCCCAATCGCACGTCCCCGCTCCTCAGCACCGAACGACGAACTGATCAAAGCCAGACTACCCGGCACCAGCAGCGCACCTCCAACGCCCTGCAACCCCCGCGCCACAATCAACTGCTGAATGCTCGCCGCCAACCCACAGCAAGCCGAAGCCACCGCGAACAGCGTCACCCCAACCAGAAAGACCTTTCGCCGCCCATACAAATCTCCCAACGACCCGCCCACCAACAAAAGCGCAGCCAGAAACAGCGCATACGACTCCACCACCCACTGAACGTCCGTCACCGTAGCATTCAGCGCAACCTGCAGCGCCGGCAGCGCAACATTCACCACCGTCCCATCGATGAACACCATGCTCGAACCAAGGATCGTGGCCGCCAGCACCCAAACGCCGGCATTCCTCGTCTTCGGCGAATCGGTCACGTTATCCATGGCCACACCTTCCGGCACCACACCGCAACGCCAAGCATATCGCGTCACCGTCACACCTTATGCAATGGATGCAGTCGCCCCAACCACTTGCTCCACACCCGCGATACCATAGCCAGCAGATGATCTCCGTCCTCATCCTCACTCGCGACGAGCAGAGCGATCTCCCCAAGCTGCCTCGCCAGCGTCTCCTGGTCCGACGACATCCACGTCTTCGACTCTCAAAGCACCGACTCCACCATCGAAATCGCAAAGGCCGCCGGCGCACACATCCACGTCCGCGCCTTCGACGACTACGCCACTCATCGCAACGCCGCTCTCACTACAGTCCCTTTCAAATACCCGTGGGTCTTCCTCCTCGACGCCGACGAACGTCCCACCCCCGAGCTCTCCCGCGAGATGCAACAGTTGGCCCTGGCCGCCCCGACCGAGATCGTGGCCTTCCGGCTCCGCCGTCGCGACCACCTCTTCGGCACCTGGCTCAAGCACGCCCAGATTTCGCCCTTCTACATTCGCCTCGTCCGCCCCGAACGCGCCCACTACACCAGAGCGATCAACGAGGTACTCGAAGTCGACGGCCCCATCGCCGAACTCAGCTACCCGCTCGACCACTACCCGTTCTCCAAGGGCATCGCCAAGTGGGTCGAGAAGCACAACCTCTACTCCACCATGGAAGCCGAGCTCATCGCACGCAACCAGGGGCTGCAGAATCCATCTCTAATGACCGCCCTCCGCCATCCCGACTTCCACACCCGCCGCCTTCACCAGAAGGCGATCTTCTACCGCCTCCCTGGCCGCCCACTCCTCAAGTGGCTCTACATGGTGTTCCTCCGCGGAGCCATCCTCGACGGCACAGCCGGCCTCACCTACGCCACCCTCCAAGCCTTCTACGAATACCTCATCGTCCTTAAGACCAAAGAGCTGCGTCGCGGCGGCGCCTGAACCCACGACCGAATCTAGTCGCTCAGCAGATCGAAGTTGTAGTTCGCCACCATGCGCTTCTCACCCGGCAACCTCCGGGAAAGACCTCTTGCTGATTCCCGTGATATCCCAAAGCTCGCCCCGTGATATCTCAAAAGATTTCTTGCAATATTTACGAAAGAAGGTTACGTTTGTTCCACCTCTTTCTTAAATTGACGTTTTCGCCACACTTCTATTAGCCACACGGCCCTTGGAACACAGTGACGTACCCGCAGCATTCCCGCTGCGCTAACGGATTTTTTGTCTCAATTTCTTTCTTAAAATTTACGTTTTCGCCACACTTCTATTAGCCATACGGCCCTTGGAACACAGTGACGTACCCGCAGCATTCCCGCTGCGCTAACGGATTTTTGTCTCAAATTTCAACCGCGAAAATCGTCCTCCAGACGATCGGGAAATCTTTGTCTTAATTTAGGAGGTCACATGCGCCAACCGTCACGTAAGTTCGTACAGGCCGCTGTCTACGGCCTCGCCGCCATCCTTCTAACCCTCGTCAGTACTAGCTTCATTCGGGCCCAAACGTTCCGTGGTGGCATCAACGGTACCGTCGAAGACCATACGGGCGCTGCAATTGCAAAGGCCGAGGTCGTTGCCGTCGACACCGAAACCGGTGGCAGCCACACCACCACCTCCTCCAGCGCGGGCGAGTTCCTCTTCCAGGACCTTCCCCTCGGCACCTACTCCGTCTCCGCCTCATTCCCCGGATTCAATACCGTCAAGACGGACAAGGTCATCGTCACCGCGGGCACTACCTTTACGCTTACCGTCAAGTTGACCATCTCCAGCTCGTCCACTGTCATTGAAGTTGACGCAGCCAGCGTTGCTCTTGATACGACCTCGCCGACCCAGACCACCGATATCAGCAGCACTATCGTCAACGACACTCCCATGAACGGTCGAGACTTCACCCAACTCATCGCCGTCGCGCCCGGCTTCGGTGGATACTCCGCCGGCGGCTTCGGCTCCGTCAACGGCACCCGCGCCAATCAGGTCAATTGGCAGATCGACGGCGTCGACAACAACGACCTCTGGCACAACGTCCCGGCCGTCAATCAGGGCGGTGTCGAAGGCATCGCCGGCATCATTCTCCCTCTCGACTCCGTCGAGCAGTATTCGCAGCAGACCCAGTCAACCGCCGAAGCCGGACGTAATCCTGGCGGCGTTGTCAATATCGTAACCAAATCAGGCACAAACCAGATTCACGGTTCTGTCTACTACTTCAACCGCAACGAATTCGCCGCTGCCAACAGTCCCTTCGCCAACGGCGCGCCTAAGGGTAAACTCCGCAACCAGAACTACGGCGGGAGCCTCGGTGGCCCCGTCCTCAAGGACAAGCTCTTCTACTTCTTCAACTATGAAAAGCAGCAGTTCATCATCACCTCACCGGCCTCAACCACCGAACCCACCACGGCATTCCAGACCGACTCCATCGCTCTCTTGAAGGAATTTAATCTAGCTCCAACGAGCGTCGCCGTGGCTTCCCTGCAACAGTTCTATCCGGCCGCGATTCTCGACTGCCCCACCGTCAACAGCTCCTGCGACTCAGCCAATAACTACACCAGTGCCGCGCCCATCACGGGCTACAGCTACAACGGCGTCGGAAAGATGGACTTCGTCATCACGCCCAAACACAGTTTGGCGCTCCGTATGTTTGGCGGTCAGGGTAACCAGGTCGCTCCAGTCGGCACACTCAATCCCTACTTCTTCGAGCAGGGCCCCATCCACGTCTACAATTGGTCGGCCGTGGTCAACTCCGTCCTCTCGCCCCGCATCACCAACCAGGTGCTCCTCGGGGTCAACTACTTCAACCAGATCTTCTTCGACGACAACCACAGCATGAATCCCATCTCCTTCGGCTTCAATACCGGCGCAGCCCAGCCGCAGCTCTCCGGCGCGCCCGGCATCAAGATCACCGGCTTTGACAACCTCCAGAACGCCACTCCGCCCTCCGGCCGCAACGACATCACCGGCCAGGCCACCGACAGCGCCTCCTGGGTGGTTGGCAGGCATCAATTCCGCTTCTCAGGCGAGTACCGCCGCGGCTACGTCAACGAGTTCTACCACCGCAAGACCCGCGGCAACTTCTCCTTCCCCGGAACTCAGGGCCCATGGGGTTACGCCGCCGAAACCGGTTTCAACTCCACTCCCTGCCAGACGCAATACGGCTACACCACTCCGACCGCGGCCCAGCAGGCCTATGTCTCCAAAATCAGCGCGCAGGCCAACGGCTCCCAGATCCTATCCCTAGCCGACTTCATGATCGGCTGTACCCAGCAGGCACAGATTGTCCGCGGCAATACAGAGCGTTGGGTCTACGTCAACAACGTCTCGGGCTCCGCGGCCGATGCCTTTCAACTGACGCCCAGCCTCAACGTCAACTACGGCGTCCGTTACGACTACCTGGGGCCGATGCACGACTCGCTGCACGGACCTCTCCGTCTTCCGCCCCACGACCTCCGGTGCCGTCAATGGCCTAGTCTTCCAGGGTGGCGCCATCAGTTCGCTCTTCCCCAAGACCTTCTATGACTTCAGCCCCCGCGTTGGCTTTGCCTATCAGCCGACCTTCAGTCCGGGTTTTGTCTTCCGTGGTGGCATCGGCATGTTCTTTGACCAGCCCAACCTCAACCCCTTCCTTGACAATCGCCCGCCCAACGGCGGAGCCTCCGGGGCCGAAAGCAACCCAGGCGGCCCTGCCCCGGTTTCCAGTCTTTCCAACAGCAATATCGTCATCTCGCCAAATACGTTGCTCTTCCCCATCAATACGGCATACGACCCGAACACCAACTACAACCTCTTCTCCATCAGCCCCAATCTACGCCCCGCCTATACCTTCAACTTCAACTTCAATATCGAAAAGTCCCTCGGCTCCAAGGCCATCTTCAACTTTGGCTATGTCGGCTCCCAGTCTCGCAAGCTGCTCTCCAACATCGACATCAACCAGTCCGCTCTGGGCACCACCCCACTCGGCACAACGGCCCAGAACGCGACCCGTCCCTACGGCAAGCAATTCCCGAACTACGGAACCATCAACCAGGTCTCCAGCATCGGCAACTCCAACTACAGTTCGCTTCAGACCACGTTGCGCACGACAAGCTGGCACGGTGTGACGAGCCAATTCTCCTACACATGGGCCCACGGCCTCGACTTCCTCACCCAGTACCGAAACGCAAACATTACTAACGCCCTTTGCGTCAAATGCGACTACGCCAGCATGGACTACGACACTCGCAACAACTTCACCAGCTATATCGCCTACGACATCCCCGGCAACTCCCACCTCAAGCCGCTCACCAACGGCTGGCAACTCAACTCACTCATCACCTTTCACAGTGGCCAACCCTACACCGTCTACACCGGCGACGACACAAGCGGTACCGGCGAGGGTGAAGACCGCGTCAATCTCGTCCCCAACGTCAGTCCCTACAAGGGTGCAAGCAAGAGCATCGTTGCCGGACAGGCCCAGTGGATCACCTCTGGCGCCTTCGTCGAGTCTCCTACCCCGTCCTTCGGCACCATGCGCCGCAACCAACTTACCGCTCCAGCCTATGGTGCAGTCGATTTCTCCGTCTTCAAGAACAACCGGTTCACGCTCTTCGACCACGGCTTCAACGCGCAGTTCCGTGTAGAGATGTTCAATCTCTTCAATCGTGCCAACCTCGCCCCGCCCGATAACTATCTTGGCGACGGCGCGGCCTTCGGCACCGTCACCCAGACCATCGGCTTCTACAACGGCGCGCCTGGCATCGGCCCCGGCGAACCCTTCAACACCCAGTTCGCTCTCAAAATCATCTTCTGAACCCGTATCTCAACCGATCAAAACAAATGCCCCATCCTCGCAGTCAATCGAGGATGGGGCATCTTCGCAAAAACTAAAGCAGTTTTACTGATGTCACCTTGATCGTGTCGCCCTCAACGTCGCCACTCACGTTCACCCGCAGATGGTCCGCCTTGTCGGACGCCTTCAGCGCTGCGGCGATCTTCGCATTGCCGTCCGCGTCGAACTTCAGGAACTTCTTGTCCGCCGTAACAATACCGAATCCACTCTTCTCACACATCAGCGCACAATCGCGCGTGTGGGCATCTGCGTCCGCAGCCACTTTCTTCGAACAGGCCACGTCGACGACCGACACATCGTTGAAGGTTTGCGTAGCGGCCAGCGCTGGCGTAGCCATCAGGCCGAGCGCGAGGAAGGAAGCAAGTATTTTCATTGTTAATCTCCGTTTCATCGTTCACTGAATTGAACTACGGGGGCTTTGGCAATCCTGCGGCATGAAGGTTGTACCAGATTTATAGCGCCCGCGCTACACCGGCCACTTCCACTCCCGTATCTTCTTGCTATCAATCCCGTTCGCGTGCGCGTAGTTCACGCTCTCGATGATCTGGTCCTTCAACCACTCCTTCGTATGCGCCGCCGTCGCCTGCAGCCGCGGCACCCGGTCGATCACGTCGATCGCCAGGTCGAACCGGTCAATCTGGTTCAGGATCGCCAGCTCCAGCGGAGTGTTGATGTTCCCTTTTTCCTTGTATCCGCGCACGTGGAAGTTGTCATGGTTCGTCCGCCGGTACGTCAGCTTATGGATCATCGAAGCGTACGCATGAAAATTAAAGATTACAGGCTTGTTCTTGGTGAACAAACCATCGAACTCCCTCGACGAAAGCCCATGCGGATGCTCCTCCTCCGGCATCAATCGGAACAGGTCCACCACATTCACGAACCGTATCTTTACGTCTGAGCACCGTTCCCGCAGGATCGCCACCGCGGCCAGCGACTCCGCCGTTGGAATGTCCCCCGCGCAAGCCATCACCACGTCGGGCTCATCACCCGCGTCGTTACTCGCCCAGTCCCATGTCCCAATCCCTTTCGTGCAATGCGTCACTGCCGAGTCCATATCCAGATACTGCAGATGCTCCGCCTTGTCCGCGACGATCACATTCACATAGTTCGAGCTCCGCAGACAGTGGTCCGTCACGCTCAACAAGCAGTTAGCGTCGGGCGGTAGATAAATCCTTGTCACCTGCGGCGATTTATTCGTCACCACGTCCAGGAACCCCGGGTCCTGGTGCGTAAACCCGTTATGGTCCCTGCCGCCACACCAGCGAAGTAATCAGTAGATTGATCGAAGAGATCGGTGCCCGCCATCGTATCTCCAGCTTGCTCTTCTCCAGCCACTTCGCATGCTGGTTGAACATCGAGTCGATGATGTGCACGAACGATTCATACGTCGAAAAGAACCCATGCCGTCCCGTCAGCACATAACCTTCAAACCATCCCTCCAGCGTATGCTCGCTCAGGATCTCCATCACTCGGCCGTCTCGCGCCAGGTCACCACCGTCCGCGTCCTCCGGAAGCAGCTTCGCCATCCACGTCTTTCCGCTCGCCTCATAGATCGCCTGCAATTTATTCGAAGCCGTCTCGTCCGGCCCGAACACGCGGAAGTTCGTCATGTTCTGCCGCATAGCATCGCGCAGAAACTGCGCCGCCACGCTGGTCGGCGAAACCGAAACCTGTCCCGGCTTCTTCACCTTCACCGCATAGTCGCGAAAATCCGGCAGCTCCATTGGCTTCCTCAGCAGCCCGCCATTCGCATGCGGATTCGCAGTGATCCGCCGTTGCCCCACCGGGGCCATCGCCCTCAACTCCGCGATCAACCTGCCAGACCCGTCGAACAACTCCTCCGGCTTATAACTCCGCATCCACTTCTCGACCATCTTCAAATGTGCCGGGTTCGTCTTCGGATCGAGGATCGGCATCTGGTGCGCCCGCCACGAGCCCTCCAGCTTGTGCCCATCGATCTCCTTCGGACACGTCCACCCCTTCGGCGTCCGCAGAACAATCATCGGCCACCGCGGCCGCTCCGGCGCCGTACCCTTCGGAGCACTCCGTGCCTTCTTTTGGATCGCGCGAATCTCCAGCACGCATCGCTCCGTCACCTCCGCCATCAACTGATGCATCTTCGCCGGATCGTCCCCTTCGACGACATACGGCTCCCATCCATACCCCTTGAACATCCACTCCAACTCCTCCGGCGAGATTCTCGCCAGCACTGTCGGGTTCGCTATCTTGTAGCCGTTCAAATGCAGTATCGGCAGCACCGCCCCATCTCGCACAGGATTCAAAAACTTATTCGAGTGCCACGACGTAGCCAACGGCCCTGTCTCCGCCTCACCGTCCCCGACGACGACGGAGACTATCAAATCAGGATTATCGAACGCCGCGCCAAACCCATGCGATAAGCTATAGCCCAGCTCGCCCCCTTCATGGATCGACCCCGGCGTCTCCGGCGTGCAATGGCTCCCAATCCCGCCCGGAAATGAAAATTGCTTGAAGAACTTCTGCATCCCCGCGATATCTTCACTCTTGTCCGGATACACCTCCGAATAAACGCCTTCAAGATAGCAATTCGACAACGTCGCCGGCGCCCCATGTCCCGGCCCCGAGATATAGATCAAGTCCAGATCGTACTTCTTGATCAGCCGATTCAGATGCACCCACGTAAACGTCTGCCCCGGATCCGAACCCCAATGCCCCAGCAGACGGTTCTTGATGTGCTCCACCTTCAGCGGCTCCCGCAACAGCGGATTCTCCAGGAGATAGAGCATTCCCACGCAAAGGTAGTTACACGCCCGCCAGTAAGCGTCCATCTTTCGCAACTCGTCCGCTGACAACGGCTGAGCATCTTGACTTTTTCCCTTGGTCGCTTCCTTGGCCACGGCACTCATAGGACATCTCCTTCGCTTGCGGGTAAGTGAAACGGAAGTTGTCAACTAATTTGTAACTAAATCTGGACTAATATTTCGATCGCGCCATCTGGTCCACATGCACGGCGATCATCCAATCCTCTTTTGCGGGAACGACGAGCACCGCCGCTACTGAGTCAGATGCACTTAATCGTCGCATTGAATCTCCCTTGGCCTCATTCAACTCAGAATTCATCAAAATTCCAAGACCCTCCATCCCACCCAGAACCTCCGACCGCGACCGCGCATCATGCTCCCCGATTCCGCCCGCAAACACCACCGCATCCACCCCGCCCATCAGGGCCACAAACCCACCCACCGCCTTCTTCACACTCAGTGTAAAGATCTCCACGGCCAGCCTCGCCTTCGCATCACCTTTTTCCACCGCCGCCCGCACCGCCTTCATATCGTTCGGCATTCCCGACAGCGCCACCATCCCCGCATCATGGTTCAGCATCTTTTCCAGCGCGTCCACCTGGTTCCCTTCCACTTGCCTCAGCAGATAAATCACCAGCCCCGGATCGAGGTCCCCCGGCCGCGTCCCCATCACCACTCCACCCGTCGGCGTCAGCCCCATCGTCGTATCCACTGAGCGCCCGTCCACCACTGCCGTCACGCTGCATCCGCTCCCAAGATGCGCAATCACCATCCGCCTCGGGAACTCCAACGTCGAATCCCGCAGCTGTCGCACAATCGACTCGCAGCTCAACCCATGAAATCCAAACCGCCGCACCCCGCGCTCGCGATACTTCATCGGTATCGCATACGTCGTCGCCGTCTCCGGCATCGTCTCGTGAAACACCGTATCGAAGCACGCATAGTGCGCCACATCCGGAAACCGTTCCATCATCACTCTGATCACTTCAATCACGGCCGGATCATGCAACGGCGCAAACACCACTGCCTCCTGCAGGTCTCTCATCACCTCCGGCGTAATCCGCTGATGCCGATCCAGCTTCGCCCCCGGATGCACCACTCGATACCCCACCGCCTCCACCTTCGGCAGCCCTGGCCCACTCACCGCCGTAACCACCAGCCGGATCGCCTCCACCGACGTCGCCGCCTTCACGTCACCCCGGCCGCTACTCAGGTCCCGCCCACCCGCATCGCGAAACTTGAACTCCGCCTTCGCCCCGCCAATCCCCGTCACCTCACCCTCAAACAGCGGGCGAGGCCCACCCGTCCCTGAGTCGAACAGAGAGAATTTTAATCGACGAAGATCCGCTATTGATGACCAGTATGTGCACAGCGCCGCCCTGATCTTTGCCACTGTCCTTACGTTACACCGGCCACATCTCCACCCGGTAAATTCTCACCGTCACCCGTTAAATCAGCTGCACGAGCCACCCATTGATACAGTAGTGCGACGGAGGCCGCTCCTTGCAACCGGCGCTGAAAACACAATCCCGGCGAATTATCAGCATTCAGGTCTGTCGCGGACTCGCCGCCCTCCTCGTCGTATTGGCCCACCTCCATGGCATCGAAACAAAGTACTGCGCCACCGACCACCTCTACCTCTTCGAACATGGCGCCCTCGGCGTCGATCTCTTCTTCGTCATCAGCGGCGTCGTCATCGCCTCCGTCGCCACGGGAAAATTTGGCAGTCCCGGCAACGCCGGTGTCTTCCTCTACCATCGCCTCGCCCGCATCTTCCCCATCTTCTGGATCTACACCACCCTCACCTTAATCGCGCACCACTTCAAATAACGACCATCAGGCGTTCAACGTCCTCGCCTCTTATCTCCTCGTCCCAAACCACCTCCCAATGGTCCTCCTGCAAAGCTGACCCTCAGCTACGAGCTCTACTTCTACCTCGTCTTCTTCCTCCTCCTGCTTCTCGTCCCTGAACGCATCGCCCCTTGGCTCCTCGCTCTCTGGGGCATCGCCGTAGTGGCCCTGAAGCTTCACATCGGCCTCTCCCTACAGCCCATGGTCCAACTCCTCATCAACCCGTCCGTCCTCGAGTTCCTCGCCGGCTGCGTCCTCTTCCACATCTATCGTCGCGGCCGCCTGCACCCCTCCATCGGCATTGCGCTCCTTATCACCTCGTTTCTAGGTCTCGCCGCGATCATCGTCTACACCGACCCCAACTCAATCGTCGATCATCCATGGCAACGTCCCCTCATCTACGGCAGCTTCGCCACGCTCCTCCTCTTCGGCGCCATGGAGCTCGAACGCACCACCCTCATCCGCTATCTCCCCATACTCTCCTCCATCGGCGACTGGTCCTACTCCATCTACCTCTCTCACGCCCTCGTTCTCGCGTCAGTCGCCAGCATCATCACCTATCTCGTGCCCCACCAGGCCTCCATCCTCCTCATCGCCCTCATCGGCCTTCCCGCGGTCCTAATCTTCGGCTCCCTCAGCTATACCTACCTCGAACGCCCTCTCCTCCAGCTCCTCTACAAATCCGCGCCACCGCCCCAAACCCCAGCAAAACGACCCGCATGACCCGAAAGTCCCACGCCCTTTCCCGCACAAAATCCCGCCGTTCCCACTAAACTCAATCTATGTGTGGAATCGTTGGTTATATCGGACCTCAGCCCGTCGTCCCCGTCATCATTGAAGGCCTGCGCCGCCTCGAGTACCGCGGCTACGACTCCGCCGGCATCGCGGTCGCCGGAGGCCCCGACGGCCTCGAGCTCCGCCGCGCCCCCGGCAAGCTCCGCAACCTCGAATCCGTCATCGCCGACTCCCCCATCGACGGCTCCTTCGGCATCGGCCACACCCGCTGGGCCACCCACGGCCGCCCCACCGAAGAAAACGCCCACCCCCACCGCGACGGCTCCGGCACACTCGTCGTCGTCCACAACGGCATCGTCGAAAACTACCTCACCCTCAAGAGCGCCCTCATCGCCAAGGGCCACAAGTTCGTCTCCGAAACCGACACCGAAATCATCGCCCACCTGATCGAAGACGAGCTCAACCAGGCCGCCGCATCAAGCCACCACTCAAACGGTGTCATCCTGAGCGGAGCCCCTCAGCGAGCCTCGAGCGAGCCGAACGGGGCGGAGTCGAAGTCAGTCATCCTGAGCGGAGCGCGTAGCGCGGAGTCGAAGGCCCGACAAATCTGGCACCACCCATGCCGCTCGGGCCGTTCAAACCCGAAATTTCGACGCCCCCGAAGCCAACACAGCCGAAGCAGTCCTGACCCTGACCGAAACCAAACCCGCAATCCCCCTCGAGGAAGCCGTCCGCCGAGCCGTCAAGCGCATCACCGGAGCCTTCGCCATCGGCGTCCTCTCCGCCCACGAGCCCAACAAGCTAGTCGCCGCCCGCATGGGCCCTCCCGCCGTCATCGGTATCGGCGACGGCGAATTCTTCCTCGCCTCCGACGTCCCCGGCATCCTCCACCACACCCGCAACATTCACTTCCTCGCCGACGGCGAACTGGCCGTCTTAACCAAAGAAGGCGTGCACCTAACCGACTTCGACGCCAAGCCAATCCCTTTAAAAGTCCAGCGCATCACCTGGGACCCCATCCAGGCCGAAAAGGCCGGCTACAAGCACTTCATGCTCAAGGAAATTAACGAGCAGCCCCGCGCCATCCGCGACACCACGCTCGGCCGCGTCTCCCTCGACACCGGCCACGTCTTCCTCGAGGCCATGCAGCTCACCGACGCCGACCTCCGCAACGCCTCCCAGATCACCATCGCCGCCTGCGGCACCTCCTGGCACGCCGGCCTCGCCGGCAAGTTCATGATCGAGCGCCTCGCCCGCCTCCCGGTTGACGTCGACTACGCCAGCGAGTACCGCTACCGCGACCCCATCGCCGACCCCCGCGCCATCGGCCTCCTCATCACCCAGTCCGGCGAAACTGCCGACACCCTCGCCGCCCAGGCCGAGCTCATCGCCAAAGGCTCCAAGACCCTCGCCATCTGCAACGTCGTCGGCGCCGCCATCACCCGCAAGGCCCAGGGCACCCTCACCACCAACGCCGGCCCCGAGATCGGCGTCGCCTCCACCAAGGCCTTCACCGCCCAACTCACCGCCCTCTTCGTCCTCGCCCTCCATCTCGCCCAGGTCCGCGGCACCATCACCGACGCCGAGTCCCTCCACCTCGTCGACGAACTCTCCAAGCTACCCGGGAAAGTCGAAGAGGTCCTCCGCGCCGTAGACGACCAGTGCTTCCAGCTCGCAAAGGTCTTCCACACCGCCAACGACTTCCTCTTCCTCGGCCGCGGCATCCACTACCCCATCGCCCTCGAAGGCGCCCTCAAATTAAAAGAGATAAGCTACATCCACGCCGAAGGCTACCCTGCCGGCGAGATGAAGCACGGCCCCAACGCCCTCATCGACGAGACATTGCCGGTAGTCTGCATAGCGACAAAGGACCCGAACGACCCAAGCAGCGTCCTGAAGTACGAAAAGACCCTATCCAACATTCAAGAGGTCACCGCGCGCAGTGGCCGAGTCATCGCCATCGCCATCGAAGGCGACGAAGAGATCAAGCAACTAGTCGAACACACCATCCAAATCCCCCAGGCCCCCGAACTCCTCCTACCGGTCTTAGAAGTAGTCCCCCTCCAACTCCTCGCCTACCACATAGCCGTCCGCCGAGGCTGCGACGTAGACCAACCCAGAAACCTGGCAAAGTGCGTTACCGTGGAGTGATTTATCTCAGTCGCCTCGATAATCGATCTAGACACGCGGTAATCTCTTTAAAGATTAAGTCGATTCTTGCTTTCTCGCTGACTGGGTCCGAACGGTTGATGCGTTTTGAATGAACGGTGCGCGAAGGCTCCCCTTTGCTTTCCGAAGGCATCAAGCGTTGCGAGCAAAGTTTCGCTGAAACTCTGATGATTCAGACCGATAGGAATAAAGAGGCGCAAAATATTCTGCCTCTTGACTTCGTGATTATTTTCAACCTGACTTCGATAGAAACTACACGCCTCCTTTATAAGTTCAACACTCAATCCGTCCATTTCCTTGTTAGTCGAGGCAGCGCGATACAGAACGAGGCGTGAGATAACAAACGAGCATTTGATTGGGCTCGATCGCTTTTCAGCTCCTTTGACAATATGCAGAACAAGCTCTTCACAATATGACTCAACTTCAGCGTGAACAAGTAATACGTACGACTTGATTAAATCAGTCTCCGTCGAACTGTAACTACCTGTTAGGACGGTTTCGGCAACAACTTGCTGCGAGCCGTGAACTCGGGCCTCAATCCTTATATTTTCGATTTGCCATCCTTCTACTCGGCTATGGGGCTTTCAACGTTGATCTTCAGGAGCTGCCGAAGTTCCTTGGCCCACGTCGCAAATCTCAGCGCTGTCGTGGCTTTACTTTTTGTCGTGGTTTCCACAGATCGCACGAAATTGGAATCATTTTCGCAAAGATCTTTGAAAGCGGATTCTATTGCCTTATAGTCCTTGCTACTGACAGCATCTGCAATCATTGGAAAACAAAAGAAATAGGGAACTATGTCAAATATCGCCCTGTTAAACCTGGTTTCGTAAGCGACCCCGTCCCATTTTCTGAACGGTCGACCATCAAAAACCTTGAAAGCAAGATCAATTGCTCCTTCCAAGAGTTGGGCCTGCAACCGCAACTTATTTTCTTGGGATTCCCAAGTCTTGTTCAGTGTCTTGCAAGTTGAATCTAAGAATTGCTTTAGATTGCCGTTGTAAGTATTCCCGAAATTCCGAAAAGCGAAGTACCTCACGAGTATTTCTACATCACGCATTCGAAAGTCGGGCTCTTTCAAATTTAAGGTTTTCATTAGGCCTTCACTCGCTTGACAGTGATCGTCCGCGAACGAGAGAAATGGACCAGGGATGAGGCCTGACTATTCTTGCGGGGAAACGGTAAGCCCTGGAGTTTAAGAGGTGGAAAATTAGGTAAAGCAAATCTTCTTTTTGCCAATTGCGTATTACGACGGTTCGATTGGTTTGATTTTCGAAACCGATCAGGTCACCTTGCCGCTTTTCGATATCTGATACGAAAGACCATTCAAATCGCCTCTGAGCTTCAGACCAACAAGGCTATACGGTTGCTTATCATCAACAACCGACGTAAAGCGCTGGAGGCTGAGGAGTCGTTGTTTTCCATCAATAACGATGAAGGTCCCTTTTGAGGCCTTCTGTTCTGCTAGTACGATCTGAGGTATAGGAAGACCTAAAATGAGCGACTCAACAAACAGGCTCTTGCGCTCAGTAGTCCAAGCATCCCGGCGCTGAAACGCGGGCGCCAAATCTATGGTGCCCTTCGCGAGCTGATTAATGATCGTTTCTGTGGTCCAGTCTGTCCGAAAAGACGACGGCTTGTCTAATTTGCTTTTCACTAAGCGGCTCAAGATCGGACTCGGTCTCGCCGCCGGGTACGGAATCGTCCCAAAGCTGGTCAAACGGCACATCATCGATTGATATTTGCTGCTTGAGCTTTTTCTTGGTCGCCATGTATTGAAAAGAATAGCGCATGGGCGGGCGGCCCACACATAAATCCTACCGAGACCTCGGGCGGGTGCGACGGGCGGCCGGGTGCCCCATCCTTCGCGTCCTTTGCGAAGGGTGGAATGTAATCTGTCGTACCGCCATGCCAACGGGTCTGAAACGTTTCCAGCAAACCAAACAACTTCACTTCATCACTTCAGGTGTTACAAGCGCCAACCCTTCCTCATTAGCAAAACAGCAAAAGTCGTTCAGGACGGGTGGCCCAGATCTAGACCAAAACGAAAATCTGGGTGCCCCATCTTCGCGACGGTCTCATCGTCGCTAAGGTGGGCATCGCGCGGAAGCGCGACCGTTCTCCCCCAGAGCGTAAAATTCCACCCACCGCCCAAATTATGGGGGAGACAAGATGTCCACCTCGCACCCGCAGTTCACCGCGCGAATCGAAGGCGCTCCACAGACCATCTTCGACCTGATCGCCGACATGCCAAACTACAGTCGTTGGTTGCCCGGTTCAGACGCCTTTGGCGGGACAACGGAGGTGTCGCCATATCCTGTCCGTCTCGGCACAACCTATCTCGACGCGGGACCAGCGGGCAAGAGGCCCGGCTCTGTCACGGAGTATGGGCCGCCGAAGCACATCGCCTTTCATCACACCATGCTGTTGAAGAAAGGCCCGCTTACGGCGAACATTGACGTCCATATTCGTTACACCTTAGAGCCGGTAGAACGCGCAACGTTCGTCGTCCGCGCTCTCGATCTCGTGATCCAGGTCCCCGGCCCACTAAAGGTGGCGGAACCCTTGGTCAAATACGCGTTCCGTAAGGAGAACAAGCGGATACTCGCAGAGCTGAAACGTTACGTCGAAGGGCGGGTGGCCCACATCTGAGCCACTCCCCAAAATGGGTGCCCCATATCTCGATTCTGAGATGTGGGCATTCGCGCTACGCGCGAACCGCTTTCGTCCCCCAACCATCAAATTCAACCATGGCCGGGGCGGCCCAAACAAGAAACGACACCGACCCGCCATCGGAGACCGTTCAACCAACAAGACGCGACCGCTCGCCGTCGCATGGCCCCAACTAAGCCCAGCACTCCCGACCCAAACAGCACCAGCGAACTCGGTTCAGGCGAGATCGCAACAGTAACGTCCGACCCATCGAAGATGTTGGTCTGGTCAAACGTACCCACCAGAAACGTAGGCGCGCTTACATCGCCGGAGTAGAGCTGCGCTCCAACCGTATCGATGAACGGGACACTTTCGCCATCGGCCGTGACCGCAAGTCCGCCAAGCTGAGTGATATCGAAGAATTCGACCGTATTGCCCGTCTCCGCCACGCCGTTCACTACCACCGTCACGTCGCTGATTCAGAACTCTGGCGGAAAATCGGAAAGGCACTCCGCATTCGTTCCCGTCGGGACCGGGCTCTCCGGAAGCGTAAACGTCGCAACGTTGCTCCCGTAGGTGATCGTAAACCCGTCCATAGTGTCCGCTCGTGCAACCGAAGGAAGACCCACAAAAAAAAGAACTGCCGCAAACGTAATAAGGCGCTTCATAGAAACTCCTTGGAGGATAGATTTGTAATTACACACTCGGCCCGTCGTCAGTGGGGAACTGACCAATTCAGTTGCAGGATAGGGTCCCGGAAACGTGTTTATAGATAGAACCCGAAGCATACCCCCGTCCGGTGAAGACCACAAGGCAAATCTGGGCGGGTGGCCCAGGTCTAAACCAATAACAAATCTGGGTGCCCCATCTTCGCGACAGTCTCATCGTCGCTAAGGTGGGCATTCGCGCAACGCGCGAACCTCCCTTGCCTAAACACAGAAACCTCTCCTCCACCCTCCGAGTCATCAAGGGCGAGTCCTCCGAACTCCTCAAAGGCAAGCGCTTTTCCGGCCCGCGACGCAGAAATTCTTTCCACGCGTCCACAGCGCAGTGTCCAAGCAGGTCTAAACTGATTTCGCACAAGTAATATTGGGCCGCAGTCAATACCGGTATTCAGTCCAACTCCCCATCAGGAGGACATATCCGTGCACACAGAAAAGCCCTCGAAGGATTACATACAGCGCGCCCTTGAAGTCTCAATCAACATCGCTCTGGCCGCTCTTCTTGTAACGGCTTGCCTCCAGATCCTGCGTCCATTTATTCCTCTGATCGCCTGGGGTATTGTCATTGCAATCGCCGTATATCCTGCGTACCGAAAGTTACAGCGCCTCCTTGGCGGCCGCGGAACGCTGGCCGCAGTTCTTGGCACCTTGCTCTTCCTGGCAATATTGATTGTTCCGGTTGCCTTACTGACGCGAAACGGTGATTGAGGGTGTCCAAACACTGGCCATTCACGTCAAAGATGGAACCATCAATGTCCCATCTCCGCCTGAAGGCGTCGCAACTTGGCCCATTATCGGGCCGCCTTTGAGCCGTACATGGAACATGGCTTCTACAAACTTGACCGGCCTGCTGCAAAATTTCGCGCCGCAGATCAAAGCGCTTGTCCCTGCCCTCTTCGCCGCTTCTGCCGGATTCGGTCTCACTGTTCTGCAATTCATCCTGTCCATTCTGGTTGCTGGAGTTCTGCTCGCGAATGCTTCGGGGTGCGTCACAGTCACGCACTCGCTGGCTAACCGGCTCTTCGCGGACCAGGGTCCTGAGTTTGTAGAACTCGCAGGATCGACAATCCGAAGCGTTACCAACGGAATTCTCGGTGTTGCAGTCATCCAATCTCTGCTCGCCGGTCTTGGGTTTTTGGTGGGGGGACTGCCCGGTGCGGGATTGTGGACGTTGATTTTTCTCTGCGGTGCGGTACTTCAAGTCGGGGCCCTTGTGCTTGTTCCGGCCGCCATCTACATGTTTGCGATCGCCACTACCACCAAGGCAGTATTGTTTCTGCTTTGGTGCATCTTTGTCGGCCTCATAGACAACGTGCTGAAGCCCCTGCTGCTGGGGCGAGGCGCAGCAGTTCCTACAGCTGTGGTCTTTTTGGGTGCGATTGGTGGGTTCATCGTGATGGGCACCATCGGCCTTTTTGTCGGCGCCATCGTTCTGTCTGTGGGCTATAAGCTCTTTCTTGCATGGCTGGAGGGTCCCATAACCGCGAAACAAGGAATTGACTGATGTTGGTGCGATGAATTCGTGGCCAGATTATTGTTCAAGGACGGGTGGCCCCACTCACCAATGATTCCGCAAAGACACCACAGTTGACAAATCCACCCGCCCATCAAGCATGCTCTCTCAACCCTCAACCCTCAACCCCTTGAAGTCCAGACCTAACCAACCTGTTTAGAACACTTTGACACACTTTCGACGGGGGTAGGGGTGCCCTGGACGGGGCCTGTTGCAGGCCATGGGGCCTCTCTACTATCATTCGCCTTGGTCATCGGTAAGAAACGGTCTGGTTCACACGACCGCGATTGACCAAGCCGGTAGACGGGCGACTTCACGGCCCACCATCAAGCAGGTCTGCCGCTGGATATGAAGCGCCGTTCGTCCGTCAACTTCACTCCCCACAGACGGACTCGAAACACAATCAACGTGTCTTGGGTCGGCCCCTCAACAATCAACATGCAACCGGAGGGTCGCTATGAACCTTACATCAGAACAACGTAATCAAGTCGTCGCTGAAGCAGGAAGATTTGCCACCAACCTTCACCTCAGTAACGATCAAAAAGAAAAACTGCAAAGCGCCTTTACAGATGCTCGCTCGAAGGTGGGCGACTATCTCAAAACCCACCCAAACATGACAAAGGCAGACATCGTCAAAGAGGTCGCCGGCCATCGGGACCAGATTCGCCAGCGTGTGGTGAACTTCCTGACCCCGGACCAACTGAAAATGTGGGACTCTGAAGTGGCCAAGGCCAAGGAGTTCCTTGGGCAGAATTTGGCGTCGTAAACCTACCCTTGAGTGTCCTCGCGGCGGCGACCACAGACATCCGTCGCCGCCAGGTTTACCAACCGTCCTACGAAGCCATTCCCAGCAACTCCCGCTCCGCCCTCAGCCAATCCTGCTCGGCATATCCATCCTGCCAACCCCGCTCCGCCCAGTACCGCTCGGCGAGCTGCGCAATCTCCGCGTAAGTTGGCGTACGACTCGCCACTATATCGACCGCCTTAGTCTTCGAAGCGGCTTTCGTCTTCGCCGCGGCCTTCGGTGCTGCCGTTACCGCGCTCGCCGCCTCACCCTCAGGCGTCTTCACGGCCTTCGTTTTTGCCGGCGCCTTTGTCTTCTTCACTGTCTCTGTGCTCATTGAAAATCTCCTAAAGTCTCGTTTGGTGCATCTTTCCTATGTTAAATCAATCGAAGCAATCAATGAAAGCGGCCCCGCATTGGCCTTCCACTCCTAATGAACCACTAAAGGTTCGAGTGGTGGCGACCGGCGGCCAAGGTCTGACCCCACAACAAGTTGGGTGCTGCACTTTTAGCGACGGTCTCGTCGCGGCTAATCGAGCGCCGGCACAATTTCTCGGGTCAATCTTTCACAGGGCCAGCCATCTTCCATTTATTCAATAGATCGGCAGTTGGAATCGGATCGAAGCTTATCAGGAGTTTTTCTATGGAGAGGCCATTCCAGCTTTTTCGGCTCCCTGTTGAGCTGCCGGAAGCATTTGAATCCTGGCAAGCGCACCAACCGCAAGCGTCCAGCGCAAGACCTCTTCGTGTCATCGAATCCACAGTGATTCTCCGATCATCCAGTATCCATATCGAATTGCCTGATGGATGTCCCAGCTCCCGTTAAGACGCGAGTGGCCCTCCCTTCTATCTCCACTTTGCGGAACCAGGGAACCCACCTAATACCCCTGGGGCCCGGCGAAGCCTCTGCGGCCCGCTCCCATCATTCAACGCCTCCTGGGTGATACCCTTCGCATATGGGCGGGCCTACACTTCAACAAAAACTCGAGCACGCCCTCGACGCCCTCGCCGAGGCGGAACGAGAGTATGCCGCCGGGGTACCGTATCGGGGCCCTGCTTCCTGGCCAGTGAAGATCGCCCGAATCAAACAGCACATCGCCGACCTTCGTGAAATGATTGCCAACGAGTAGGTCTCGCGTGTCCTCACTGGCCTACTCGAACCGCTCCCATTCCCTCACGCAGGATTCGTCTCGTACTCCTCAACGCGATGCCCACTCGTAGTCGCTCCAGCGTCCGGCGGAAGCCCAAGACTATCAAACACCGGCCCAAGCGCCAGCAAAGCGATGCAAAATATCGCAACGTGAAAATCCCGCAGCTGAGGCATCGCGGCCGAGTGCCCGCGAGCATGCGCCACCAGCCGCAAAGTAATCGCCCCGACCGCCACCCCCAGCCCCATACTCAGCTGCATGACAGCACTAAGAAATCCATTGGCCCGGCTCATCTTCTCTGGTGGAATCTCCGTGTAGGCCAGCGTCGTCATGCAAGTAAACTCCATCGACCGAAACGCACCATGAACAAACAAGATCAGCACAATGAGAATCGGTGGTGTGCCCGGCCCCAGCGCCGCGCAAAACGCCATCGAAACCACGGTAGCCAAGCCGTTGACGATAAGAATGCGGCGAAACCCGAATCGCCGCAGCACCTGAATCACAAACGCCTTCATACTAAGGTCGCCCGCGAACAGCGCCAGCAGATAAAGCCCTGACCGAAACGCATTAAGCCCAAACGCAATCTGGAACATGAGCGGAAGAAGAAATGGAAGCACCGACACCGAGATGCGGAACGCACTCGCCCCATAAACCGACAGTGAGTAAGTCTTAAGCTTCAGAGACTCAAGATCAATCAATGAAGTAGCAGGCTTCCGCCGGGCGCTCACGATAGCCAGCACCCCGCTCAACACACTGAGCCCAAGGATGGTGACCGGCAGCTGCCATCGCCCGCCTTCCCCACCCAGCTTCTCCATCGCAAAAACCGCCCCAGTCGACGCAAACCCCGCCAACAGAAACGTCGTCCAGTCGAGCGGATGCCTCTCCTCCGTCCGAACGTTCTCCACCCAAAGCATCGTCAACACAAGCGCAAGGGCCCCCAGCGGTAGATTGAGGAAGAAAATCCAGTGCCAGCTAAAGTACGTCGTAATAAAACCACCGAGCGGCGGACCGATGACTAGCGCCGTCAGCCCCGGCCAGGAGATATAAGCGATCGCCTGAGTCAGCTTGTCCTTGGGAGTGGTGCGCAGCACGATCAAGCGCCCCACCGGCACCATCATTGCCCCACCCATACCCTGCAAAATACGCACCAGCGTAAACTCTGTCAGCGTGCGCGACACTCCGCACAGCAGCGAAGCCACAGTAAAAATCCCAATCGCCGAGGCAAAAATTGAACGCGAACCAAACCGATCGGCCAACCAGCCGCTAATCGGGATGAAAACCGCAAGCGTAATCAGATACGCAGTCATCCCGATGTTCAGATTGACGACACCCGCATGGAAGCTCCGCGCCATTTGCGGCAGCGCAGTGGCGATGATCGTACCGTCCAGGTTCTCCATGAAGAAGGCTGCCGCAATAAGCGTGGTCACAAACAGCGGCGAGCGCTTTTTGTTCATTCAACTAGTCTACGAAAATCCCGTTACCCCACACCCATCTCGAACCACACCTACCATTCCCAAAACGGGAGGTCAGCAAAATAAATCCAGAATGCGTGGCGTATTTTCTGGCCCAAATCATGACCGTCAGCGGACCACAATTCACCACGAACACACCACAGATTTATCAGCAAAGGACCACGTTCTTCCGCCCAATTTTTGCCAAATCTCCCTGCAAAGGCGTGAAAACCGCCCACAAAGAAAAAAATCCGAAACCCGGGATTTTGCCCTGCAATCCACCGAGTGGCTAGAATAATCATGGAGTCGAAATGCCCTTCCCCATCAAAATCTGCGCCGTCTGCAAAGAAGAGTTCGAATTGAAGCCCGACAAACCTGGCTTCGCCAACCGCTGCCCGCGGTGCACTGAAGAATCAAACTCCCCCGAATCGACCCGCGCCGCAAAGGGCCATATGACAGCCGAAGAACGCAAGACCGCCAAGGAGGCGAACGAGGCCCGTCGACAGGCCATGCGCAACCTCCTCTACCGCAAGGACAGCTGACGCTCCCAATACCCCTCAAAAGAAGACCGTTACGGAGGGAAACCCGCGTCCATCCACTTCTTGAAGAGCGATACACCGTTCGCCGACCAGGCCTCGTCAGGAGGCATCGCGCCGGCCGACACCTCACGGTAGACACTCTGCGCGTTGGCGGGGACACACATCCAGGCAGGATCATCGAGATCAACTCCCGAAGGTTTCATGCAATCAATGTCCTCGTCCCGGAAGAGTGGGCGGATATCCGTCGCGAAACTAAGCGCCATATATAGCCTCCTTTTGATGGGTTTGGATTCAATCAGGTTCACCGGGCCCAGAGCCGGTGCGACCCTTAGGCAAGGCCCATCCGCTTGCACCGACGATTTTCAGTAAGCTCTTCATTGTCCGGCTCCTCGCATAATGAGACAGGAAGGGGACGGCGGTTTGCATCTGGCCGTTGCGGGCCCGACACCCTTCTATTGTTACCCCTCCACTATCAGCGGTCACCCCCAGGCCTTACCAAGACCCTCCAGTCCTGAAGCGGCAAGCTCCCTGGCCGTTCATCACCGGACTCAATTCAATGTCCGCCTCAAACGTAAGGAACCATGGCTCGGCAAGCGAAGGGATCTTGGACGGCTCCGACACATCGACGATCAGGAACGCCGATCGGTGGCCGCCCCAGGCCGTGAAATAGGCTGCCTCAGGCTTCAACTGGTCAAGGATTCGTTTCATCTTGGCGCCTATGCTGCCTTCCTTTACTGCTGCATTGAAGGGCCCGTGGGGAAAGGTGACGTGCATCATCATGCGCATGTAATTCTCCTCCCGCCATAGCGAAGTCGGCGAACATCAATGGGCCCAGGAATAGGGGAGGCCGCCAAGCTACGCCCTTCGATCCTGACGCGTCAAATTGATTTAACAACCTCCCCACGAAGAATCACCCCGCATAGGCGCGAGCAATCAGCGCGAGCGCAAGAAGATAGGCCCCAAACATCGCCGCAAGATACCCCTTCGCCCGCGCATTCGCCCCGCGAAACTCCTTCCAGACGAAGACCCCCCACAGACAAGCCACCATCGGCGACGCCTGCCCAATCGCATACGAGATCGCCACCCCCACCAGACTCGCCGCCACAAAGTTGAACACCGTGCCGGTTCCCCAGATCACTCCGCCCAGCAGCCCCAGCGCATGGTAAGACGCCGGCGCACGAAAATAATCCGCCGCCGCAACCGGCGAACCGACAATAGGCTTGCGCATGAGTATCGTATTGAAAACAAAACAGCACAAAAACGCCCCAAGCGTAAGAAACACCGCCGTCGTATAAGGAGTCAGCGTATTCCCCCGCGTCATCGCCCGCGTAACGAACGGCGCAAAGATCCCCATTAGCAAACCGGAGATCACACAAACCACGACACCCCGCCGCGACACCACGCTCGCCCGAAGCGCTCCATAAGCCTTCCCCACCAGCACTACCGCGACCACCGCCATAAAAACGCCAGCGCCAAGCAGCATCGGATTGCCGCGCGGCTGCAGCGCATAACTGAGCACCACACCCTCGACCAGCGCAATCCCAATCGAAATCGGAAACGCAATGGCCAGACCGACGATCTCGATCCCTGCCACGAGCAGCACATTGGCGATATTGAAGATGAATCCACCCAACGCCGCATAGAACAGATTGATATTGTCGGCCGAGTGCAGGTTCGCGAGAAATGCAGTCGGCCCGCCGGCGAAGCTGCCCATCGTAAAGGCAAGCACCAGCGAGATCAGGAAGATCCCGAACCCGTAGTCCCAGTAGTAGAGCTCGAATCGGTAGTTGCGTGTCCCCTTAAACGTATTGGCAAAGGAACCCCAGCACACCGTGCTCAGGACCGTCATCAGAAGTGCCACGGCAAAAGTAGTGGGAACGAACATGAAGTAATAGCTCCGGCGAGACGTCGCAACGCCACGCACCGAGGCACGCAACGAACAGCCATTATGCCCAACCCGACCATCAAAAGAACAAGGAAATCTGCTTCTTGAAAGTTATTCTATGGTTACGTAGTCGCATAAAAGGGGGCCACTGTCCCGTCCACCGGTCATCGCGAACAGCGCATCCATCTCAGTTACATATTGAGTTCGCACGAGCGATCCGCTCCAAGCGGCCTTTCGCGCGTCTTTCACATCCAACTAACAACGTCCATCTCGCAGGTACTTTGAACCAATGCGACCGGATTGCAGGAGTCACCACAGGCATGGGTAAAGAGTGGATCACAGACCTCGCACAGGACATTCGGCAAAAGGGCCACGAAGCGGCAGAGAACTACGGCAGGTCGCAACATCAGTCAGAGATCATCACCACCCAGGGCCGGCCCTTCTTCATCGCCTTCGTCACCGCACTTGAAGGCAACGTCACCGAGATCAAACGCGAACTGCAGGGCGACGTCACCTCCTCCGACACCGCCTTCCAGACCCTCGGTCCAACTGAGGTGAAGCTCACCCGCAGCCGCTTCCCGTGGTTCGATGCACGCATCACCCATCAGGACCCCGACATCGTCCTCGACTACGCCAAAGGCCTTGGGGTCGCCGGCGACCCTGCCCTCGATCGCAAGACCAGCCACTTCGCCTTCCACCTCGCAGACGACGACACCCTTTCCATCCATGAGGCATTCGGGGAGGATCCGCATCATTTCCACCGGCCCGAAGACCTCGCCCGGCACATCGCCGAGCTGCTCTTTCAGGTCTAAACCATCACTCCCACTGCGTCGGATGCCGCGTGAGCCACCAGCACGCCTGATGACCCTCCTGCGGAAAGAGCGACCGGCTGCATATTACCTGGGCAGTGCCCATGAAGTCGTACTCTACTTTATTACCCTTAAGTGGCGTAGCCAGAAACTGGTCCACCTGCACACTCCCATACCCACTCCCTCGCGAGATGCGCACACGCAGCAGCACCCAGTCCCACAGATACAGATTGGCCAGCAGGAAGGCCAGCACCAGCACCGATCGACCCAGCAGCCGTGTCCATTTACCCATTACCCAAAGTATTGCACGTGCACATAAGTCCCAAGCCGCACGTTATACGCCAGGTACCAGCCAGGATGCGTCCGGATCGTCATAAAGCACAATATCGTCGCCGCTCCAGTTCCAGCCATTGCAATAGATCAGGTCATACGGAGCCACACCAAAGTAGAAGCCGCCGAAGAAGAACCGGTTCGGCCCCCCGCCGCCCAATCGCCACACATGCGAGGGCCCGAAGCCGCCCGTGAAATGCCCATGCTCCCACGGATGATCCAGATGGTAGTGCGGATCGTTCGGCCCGGAATTGTGTCCGATCCACTCGCTGTTTTCGTGGACATGCGGGGCTTCGGGATGACCCGGAGCATCCCTGAAGTTTCGACTCGGGGCCGCCTGTGCTGGCGCCGCATGCACCGGAGCGGGACCGTGCTCCGGAGCGGGACTCGGAGGATGATATCCCCCTCCGCCACCATGTTGGCCGCCGCCTGCATGTTGTTGGGCCCACACCGGGAGAGAAAAAATAAGCATTGCTGCAGATAGGCCGATAACTCTCTTCATGAGAAACTCCTCTATTAACGCAACATAAGTTCGACGATAAAACTCCATTGGTTGGATTTACCGCCGCTTCGGCCCGCTGCCTCGACCACGCCCTCAGTCTCCTTGCAGAGCACCAAAACACCTTGAAAACAGCTGCGTCTAAGGTACCTTAGAAAGAGAAGTCTGAGGAGCTGAATGAAGTTCACGCAAACACTGGTAAGGCTCGCCCTGTCCGCCGCAATCTGCACCGTACCCCAAATTGCATACGCGCAAGCCGTCCCCGCCGGGACCCAGCAGCTCCAGCTCTCCGCTTTTGTCGCAGGCACTGGCACCTACACAGGCCTTGAGGGTGGCAAAAATCTCGGCATCACTGCCGGCGCCGACCTTACCTTTCTCGCCTTCCGCCAGTTTCGCCCAGCCTTTGAGATTCGCGGCACCTATCCCATCGACCAGGGCCACATCAGCAGCCAGAAAAACTTCCTCCTCGGCCCCAAGGTCGAGTACCCCTGGGGACGCTTCCACCCCTACGCGGATTTCCTCATCGGCCGCGGCGAAATCGACTATCTCAACGGTGGTTTCATCGTCGGCGACGTCGAATACATCAGCAGCAACACCGTGGTCTACTCCCCCGGTGTCGGTCTCGACTACAACCTGACCCACAACATCGCAATCAAAACCGACGCGCAGTTTCAGTATTGGAACACCCCGGCAACTGCCTCCGGCGTCATCCACCCGACTGCCTTAACGCTCGGCGTCCTCTACAACTTTGACTTCAACCCACACCATCGCCACGAACAATAGGCCCGTCCGGTACCGCTGCAAAACGCCGATGACCTGTGGCAAACACTGGACTCCACACTCCGGCATGGCGTATCGTTTGGCACGAAAACCAAAATCCTTCAGCATACGGAGTGAACCCATGACCCCTCTGTCCCGTCTGACTCGTCGCACGTTGCTTGTTGTAGTGGCCACCCTCATCTTCAGCCTTGCTGCTCCCGCCGTAGTGGCCCAGGACGCCGCACCCGGCCCCACCTGGTCGCAGGAGGACACCCTCCGCATCGCCAAGGAGATCCAAAAGAAGCTCGCCGGCCTCACCAACTACAGCGTCTTCGACTGGATCACCTTCGGCTTCCACGGTAAGACCGTCGTCGTCAAAGGCTACGCCTCTCGCCCCATCCTCAAGAGCGACGTAACCAACGCCCTCAAGGGCATCTCAGGCGTGGAATCCGTCGACAACCAGATCGAGGTCCTTCCGCTTTCCAACAACGACGACCGTATCCGCGGCGCCGTCTACAACCGCATCTACACTCAGCCTGCTCTGCGTAAATACAATGCCAACCAGGGCACTGTAGGCCAGGCTACGGGCCCCGGTGGTCGCAGTGTCGCCTCAATGGCCGGCGGCATCACCAACGATCCCCCTCGCGGCTTCCACGCCATCCACATCATCGTAAAAAACGGCAACGTCACCCTCTACGGCGTCGTCAACAATGACGGCGACAAGGCCATCGCCGGCATGCAGGCCAACTCCGCCCCCGGCGCCTTCAGCGTAGACAACGACCTCGTCGTCCAGGGCGCTGCCTCCCAACCCAAAGCCAAGTAGCGAAGCTACCACAGCCAGAGCAGTTAACGCGAACAAGCACCGGCACAAAAGCGACCACCTTTGTGCCGGTTCCTGTTACAAACTCGCATCAGTCGTCAGTACTTGAAGCGATACCGGACCTCGCCGTAGATCTGGCGCGGGTCGTTGTAGTGGAAGCCGCCGAAGGTAAGACTGTTGTCCAGCAGCACGCGATAGTTGGCAATATTGGTCGTTGTAACCGACGCCGACAGTTTCTCCCCGAAGGTCTTGCCAATGGAGAGATCGACGCTGGTGTGCGCCGGCAGGTAGGCATTCGGGTAAGGAGTCGCAGGGTCCGGATCGCCGTTGGTAAATCCTGACCCGTAGTAAACATTGGTGGAAGCAAACGTGCGCCATGGCAGCGTCGCATTGAAGCCAACATTGAGCGTATTTCGCTGGTCGTGGTCGACCGGAGTGTAAGCAAAACCCGCATCGCAGACCGGATCGCCGATGGGCACACAGATGAGGCCCCCGGTAATGTTCCCGCGCTGCTCTGCGATCTGGTTGGAGTAGGCCAGGTGGGCCTGCCCAAAGTGCCAGAGCCGCGGTGAACGAAGCGTTAGCTCCCAGGCGCGGATCAGCGCACCGTCAACGGTGACCGGAAAGTAGATGCTCGAGTCGCCGATATTGGAGTGGTCCAGGAAGTTATTCACGCGGGTCTTGAACGTGTCGGCATCGAGGACCCAGTTGCGGATTGGAATCTGCAGCCCGAACTGGTGTTCCTCGTCGCGTTCGCCATACAGTGGCGCGAAGGACGTATTGCTGGCGTTGGCAAACTGCACGACCGGCCCCGACGCAGTGAGAAGTGGCGGAGGCTGGTAGTACCGGCCATAAAACCCGCGAAACACCCAGTTAAGCTTGGGGACGCGGAAAGCTACACCGAAGCGGGGCGCGGTTACGTTCTCGGTGATCGCGCTCTGGAAGTTTGTCTGCCGCAGTCCGGCAATGAGCGTCAGCCACGGAGTGACTTTGAAGTTGTCTGAGATGTACTCTTCGATGACCCCACCGTTGGCCGAGTCCGGTATTGAGAAGTTGGCGTTGCCACTATCGTCGTTGAAGATTGCCCCGAACAGATAATTATCGTGCTGGCCGAACGAGTACAGCCCGGCCTGGATCGTATTGCGCGCGATCGCCGAGGTGATAGAAGCCTGCGCACCACCATAGGTCGAAGAGCGGTCAGCCGTCGTGGCTACCGGTGTGTCGTTGGGGTTCGATTCATAGTCGGCCTTGTTGTAGTGGAAGAACGGCGACACCTGAAGCACTGTAGACGGGTTGATGGTGCGCAGCCACGAGAAGGTGACGATGGCGTCGCTCTCATGCTGACCGTCGCGCAGCCCGCTTGAGTCGAACTGCTGGTTCTCAAAGCTGTTGGGGGTCCGGATCGTAGGGTATCTGGAAGTAGTCGTTGCGAAGTTGAGTCACCAGCCGCAGTTGGTCTTTGGGAGTTGTGTTAAAGATCAATGACGCGAAGCCACCATAGCCGTTCGTGGCGTCGTGCAGGCACCTCGCCGACCGGTGGCGCGAGGCCGTAGTCGCTTCGGTTGCCATTGAGGCTGACATAATAAGCAAATTTCTCATTGTGGTCTCCGAAGTTGAACTGGTCGTCCGTCTGGAAGAAGTTGCCGGCAGTGACCACCAACTCGGCGTCGCGGTTGCGTTCGAAGCCGGTACGGGGCACCACATTAAACACACCGTAGGTGCGGTCTCCGATATCGGAGGTATAGCTGCCGCGCTGGATCTCGATGTAATCGATGTCTTTGGGGTTGATCTGGGCGGCGAGGTTGCTGGCAATGTTGGTATTGGGCACCTCGACCCCGTCGAAGAGCCAGCTTACCTGATGGCCTCCGCGCATATGCAGCATGTCATGGGTAATGTAGGCGCCCGGGGTGAAGTCGGTGATCATGGCGAGGGAGTTCGTGCGGTCCGCGCCGGGTGTCAGGCCTATGGTCTCGCGGCTCACCAGGGTCGTAGGCGTAACGGTATTGACGTTGGCGGTATAAGCAGGGTTTTCAACCGAAACGGACTGCTCCACCGTGGCGAGCTGCAACTCAAAGTGCAAGACAGGCGCTGTATCGGAGGCCAGCGTGAGCCTCTGTTTCACCGTAGCAAAACCGGTCTGCGAGACCGTAATAATGTAGTCGCCGAGAGGGACCGTGGACAGCGTGAACTCGCCCCCTGGGGTTGTAACGGTGCTTTGCGTGAACGCCGACGTGGCTGCGTGCAGTTCGATGTGCGCGCCCGCGATGGGACGGTGATGGGGATCGTGGACGACCCCATGGACCTGGCCGAAGATGGTAGCGTGGGCCGAGTTTGCACCTGCGAACAGGAACAATAGGCCAAGTAAAACAAGCTTGCGCATGAGACACTCCCCCGTCAGAGAGCTGACGATTCTAAAACTTCAATGGGAAGAAACGGCAGCAGGACTGCTTTTACTCTCAGGAGCAAGAGGCAAGTCAGGAGCCGGTCAGGTCGCTAGAGGGTCTCTGCGGGAGGGCCGCGCTTCTGGCGCGAAAGGTCGAGGGCAACGCGGGCGCGCGCCTCAGTCTGGGGCTTCACCGTGGGATGGCTTACCACCCCGGCAAAGATCAGCGATGCAGTGTGAAACGACAGGTCACCATGCCGGACCGACGTAACGACCGCCGGATACGCGGGGCAGCGTTGAGGCAAGTCCGAAACGCTGGTCTCGGAAGAAGACGCCCCAACAGGCCTCATCGTCCTGACGCAGCGATGCGCGCCGTTCCGTCTGCAGCAAGCCGGCAGGTTCACATCAGAGTCGGGCGCAAGGGCCAACACCGGCGAAATCAGCGGAAGGCTGAAGATAACAAGCAGAACGATGCTGAGCACGCGTCGCACACTGCCATTGTAGCGAAGTTCGACAGCCATATGTCAGAGATATGTAATGAACCTCTAACTTCGTTACGGAATCTGCGTCCCGTTTGCAGTCTTTGTCGTTGCTTTTCTGCATGTCATTCCGCAGCGCAGCGGAGGAATCTGCTTTTGCCGCTGCCGTTGCCTGGTCTCCCTTTACACAACAAAATCGTCATTTCGACCGAAGTTGCTCACAGTCTCATCTGAGCAGCGCCCCGGAGAAATCCGCTTCTCTACCTCCACGTCTGTCAGCCTGCGTCGCGCATTTTGTCTCTGTTTCTGCCGTTGCCTTTGCGTTTAGAGCTTGGCTTCAGCGTGAGCAACGCGCGTCAACGCTAAAGTAGAATCGCGGATCCCTTCCGCTATGCCAATTATGAGGACTAATCCAATCCTCGACGCGTTCTGTTCGCCACACCTCGCCCGACACCGCCAGAATTGGCGGGTTGGCTTGGCTATAATTCTCCTCGAACTTCTTTAGCCCATATCGCGTACCCTCCCCCAACGCTGGAGGTGCCAAATGACGTCGCGGAAGAGGACTGCCCGTATCGCTGGCCTGTGGTATCTGGGATTCACCCTGGGACCGTTCTACCTGCTATATGTTCCCTCGAAGACGGTCGTAAACAACGACGCTGCCGCAAGCGCAACCCGAGTCCTCAGCCATGAGACGCTCTACCGTTGTGGCATGCTTGCCGAGACGCTAGGCGTGGTCATCTTCATCGGCTTGAGCCTGGCGCTCTATCGACTCTTTGAAGACGTGGACAGGCACCGCGCGCAACAACTGGTGGCTCTGGTGCTGGTTTCGTCTGCCCTCAGCCTGGTGGGTGTAGTCTTCAGCGGGGCCGGGTTCCTCGTCTTTCGCGGCGGCGCTGACTTCGTCGCCCTCGACGATCACACACGCGATGCGATCGGCATGCTTCTCATTAGGATGCATGGGCAGGCCGTCGGCATCAACCAGACGTTTTGGGGATTGTGGCTGTTGCCTTTTGGATCGTTGATCGTGCGCTCGCGCTTCTTACCGCGCTGGCTGGGGTACTGGGCCCTGCTTGACGGCATCGCCTGGGTCGTCGTCGGCATGACTTGGTTCCTCGCTCCGGATTACACTGACGCTCTCTTCCGCTACTTCCAGCCGCTTTTTTTTGCCGAGCTTGCCGCCATGCTCTGGCTGCTAATCATGGGAACGAAGGAGCAGCCGCTCGCTGCGGCTGCGACTACGTAGTCCCCCGCGCCGTGCTGTTGCGACCGCACCAACTCGGCACGATTGGTTGTCACACGTTCAGCAAGGAGTGCGTACAAGCCATAGAGCGGTTTTCGACCGTCCTCAAGGGCGCAGGACGCCATGTTGGGTAACTGCACCACCATCCCGCTCTACCGAACGCATGGCGAAGCGACTCATTCAATTGTCGTTGTACCCGCCGTTATTTTTCTTTTGCCGTTTTCTCCCCAAAAATCGCATGTCAAGTCCCAAAACCGCTTAACCCATTACAATCCAATAACATCCGCGTGGCATTTTAGTTTCACCCAAACCGCTATACTGGATATATAGATCGAAAAACAAGGAAGCCCCGGGCACCCTCCGGGGCTAACTCATTTAGAAAGACGATTTTAGCTGTAACCCTTTTGCTATGACGATTTTGCAGGCTGCAACGCTCCATAAACCATTGAAAAGTAAGGGAATTGAGCCCAAAATACCCCCAAGAGGGGGGAAGGGGTACCCCTACAGGTTGAACAGCTCCCGCAATCGCTTGGTCTGCGCCCGGCTCACGGGAATCTCTGTCTTCTGCGCATCGTCCATCCGCAGCTGGTAGCTCGACTTGAACCACGGCACCACCTCTCGAATGTGCTGAATGTTCACCACATACGATCGGTGCGCCCGCCAGAACGTCTCCGGATCCAGCTGGTCCATCAGCTCCTCCAGCGTCCTGCAGTTCGAGTGGCCCTCCACCGTCCGGGTCACCACGCTGATCGTGCCCTCTTCAATCGAGGCAAAACAAATCTCGCGCTGGTCCACCAGCAGCAGCCGGCTCTGCGCCCGCACAATCACCTTGCCCGAGTTGGCCTTCGGAGGCTGCGCCTGCTCTTCAACCAGCCGCAGCAGCGCATCCAGCTTCGCCCCGGTCTCGAGGGCCAAACCAGCCGACTCGGCTGGAGCGGCCATCCGCGCCTGCGCCTTCTCGATCGTCTGCATCACCCGCTTTCGATCGAACGGCTTCAACAGATAATCGACCGCATTCACCTCGAACGCGCGCACAGCATACTGGTTGAACGCCGTCGCAAACACCACCTGCGGGATCGGCACCTTGCGATCCAGCAGCTTCTTCAGCACGCCAAACCCGTCCAGACCGGGCATCTGGACGTCCAGAAACACCAGATCCGGCTTATGTGTCCGGATCAGCTCGACCGCTTCGATTCCGTTGGTTCCCTGCGCCAGGACGTCGACCCCGCCAGCTCGCTCCAGCAGATACTGCAACTCCTGCCGGGCAAGTGGTTCGTCATCGATGATGAGCGCAGTCAGTGACACAACTAGTCACTATATACGCGCAGCCGTGCCGGGGCCTGGTCTTCGGCAAGATCGTGCCCGCACTGCGTGCAATACACATCGGTGATCTGCACCCCGCGGAAGCACCGCCCACAAACCGGCGCCAGCTGGAACTGGCACTGCGGGCAGAAGTGCACGCTCGACGTAATCTCGGTGCTGCAATGCGGGCAAGGCGTCATCATCGGCTGCCGCAACAGGAAGTAAACCACGGCCCCGATTCCGCCAGGCATCACCACCACGATCAGCATCCACAAACCCGCAGGCATCCGCCGCCGCCGGACGTCGCGGCTGACATAACCCACCAGCAGAACATAGCTTGCAAACGCGGTCCCCCACGAATAACCCATCAGCAACCGCATCGGCAGCAGCTCATGCTTATGGTGAGGCAAGGCACCCGTGAAACAGGTACTGCACCGCACCAAACACGATGATCGCCAGCACGACCGACCACGTCGGTATCATGCTCAACTGGTCTTCACCCGTCTCCTGTGACCGCTCCGGTCTCTGGTTCCAAGGCATGTTCATCGGGCCGCCTCCCGTTTACGAGCACGCTGAAACAATACCACTGCCAACAACGCCATCGACACCGGGAGAAACCACAGACACAACACCAGAAACTGATTACTAGCGTCCGGAACGCCACTCGGAGTCACATCGTATGCATCCAACTCACTCCAAACCGCAGTGGAGATGATCACAAGCAGAGACGAACAAACAGCCAACGGGATCCACAGGCTTCGAATCCGGCTGCGTCGCGCCGCCAGCGTCTTCGCCCGCTCCCGCACCACCCGATGCGTCCGATTTACCACGGAGGCCCGGGCCGGCGCATTCACATCGGCGAACACGGCTCGTGTCAGCGAACTTGTCTCTCGCGAAATGGACCTCTCGAAGCCTTCGCTCATACGGCGCCCTCCGCCAAGGGACGTGACGCACGCAGCTGCTCCATCCGCGGCTTCAATGCAGCCAACCCGCGATAGAGTCTTGACTTCACGGTCGATAGCGGTGCCTTGGTCACTGCGGCGATCTCTTCCAGAGAAAGCTCTTCGTAGAAACGAAGCACCAGAACTTCTCTGTAAGTCGATTCCAGCTCCAGCAACACCTCACCCACTTCTGCACAATTCTCACGGGATTGAAACTGTTCCAGCGGAGAAGGCCCGGCCATGGCAATCTCAAAAGGACGCTCGTCCTCTCCCCCCTCGCTCATCTCGTCGAGGCTCGCCATCGTGCGCTTTCTCGAAAGGTCGATCACTAGATTGCGTGCGATGGTGAACAGCCAGGTGTCAAAGCGTGCCTTGCCGTTGTATTGTGCACCCCGCAGGAGAACCCGCATCCACGTCTCCTGAAACAAATCTTCGGCGACCTCGCGTTTACCCGTGAGGAAAAGAAGATATCGCAAGAGCCGGTGTTGATACAGCTCAATCAGATGGTCCAGAAGCTCGGGATTCTGCTTCTTCAATCCATGGGCGATTGCCGCATTTTCGCTTTGCAGCGTGCCCGCAAGCGCAGCTGTGAGCGAGATGGAACCAGTTTGCACAGTCGTAGAGACGCTCCTTCGGCCGGAGAAGACTCGCTTTTGGGTCGAATGATCCATAAAAATTGAAATATTCGCTCGAAAAACGTATTGAAGCCGTCGTCTACCAATCAACCGACCTTGGAACATTCTACAGCCTGACGGCTATTTTTCCATTTAGAAAGTAGACTTAGGGTATGGAAGTTCTTTTCGGTCTCCACCCTGTCGAGGAGGCCATCCGTTCGGGTTCCCGGCAGCTTGACCATGTCAGCGTGGCTCGGGAGCGTCGAGACGATCGCCTGGAACGGCTCATCGAACTCTGCCGAACCGCCGGTGTCCGAGTGTCCCTCGAGCCCAGCGACCAACTCACTCGGCTCGCCCGAACGGACGCGCATCAAGGCGTATTGGCGGTCGTTCGGGAGAGGAGGTTCCTGGCGATTGAGGACTTGGTGGCGCCAGCGGAGACGGGACAACACCGGTTCTTCCTTGCTCTCGATGGCGTCGAGGACCCGCATAATCTTGGAGCGCTGCTGCGAACCGCGGATGGCGCCGGCGTCGACGGCGTCATTCTGCCGGAGCGGCGGTCGGCTCCCGTGACCGCGACGGTGGCCAAGACCTCGGCGGGAGCGTCTGAGCATGTACGGATTGCGCGGGTCACGAACCTGGTCCGTGCGCTTGAGCAGATGAAGCAGAGGCATATCTGGGTGCTTGGGCTCGACGAACGCGGAACACCGGACTACACCGAATATGACTTCAGGACTAATTGTGTCCTCGTGTTGGGGAGGGAAGGCGCGGGCTTGCACGATCTGGTGAAGAGGACGTGCGACCATCTGCTGCGGATTCCGATGGCAGGGCAAGTGTCGTCGCTGAATGTGTCGGTCGCTGGCGCCGTTGTGATGTATGAGGCGATGAGGCAGCGACGTCAGGCCGCCGCTCCGCCTGTCGCACGGAAGCCTGTGAAAGAGCGTAAGGGATTGGGATCTTGAAGAGTATGGAAGTCTTGTTCGGACGGCGCCGGTTGTCTCTGTTGGCGACGGTCTTTGCATTGAGTTCGGTTGCGATGTGTCAGGCAACACCACCGCCAGCGGCGGACCAGAGTGTGCCGCATGGAAAGGTGCTTTTCAGCAGGGACCAGGACTCGGCTGCGGCCGAGAAGGCGGCCAGGACTCCGGACGTACAACCTGTCTCAGCCGTCACCGATGCGGAGCGCGATTCGCTTACCTTCACGGCCTACGATCTGGATGTTCATCTGACGCCGGCGCAGTCGCAGCTGGCTACCCATGCGGGATTTACCGTGAAGAACTCTGGAACTGTGCCGTTGACGAGGCTCATCTTTCAGATATCGTCTTCTCTGCATTGGCAGAGCTTTGCGATGCGCAACGATGGGCAAGTTTCTCCGCTATCGTTCACGGTGCAGACCATCGACACGGACGCCGACCACACCGGGAAGGCGACGGAGGCGGTCGTTTCTCTGCCGCAGCCGTTGCTGGCTGGCGCGAGTCTCGCTTTGACCAGCTTTTACTCGGGTGAGGTGACGCAGTCGGCCGAGCGGCTGGAGCGCATTGGGGCGCCTGCGGACGCAGGCGGCCCGGGCCGATTGGGACCAGATCGGTCCGGAGCCGACCGGCGCTTCGTGGGTTTGGAGATGTTTTGTGGTATCCGACGGCGGCGGCGCCAGTGTTTCTGGGAGATGGAGCGAAGCTTTTTCAGAGCGTCGGGAAGACCAAGCTGCAGCAGGCCGCTGCGATGGTCCGTCTGCGGCTCACTGTGGAATACACCGGCGATGCGCCCGACGCGGCCTTCTTTTGCGGGCGGCGCGAGCAGTTGAGGGTCGTGAGTGAAAACCAGAACCTGCCGGTGGCCGAGTCTCCGGGTGTGGCGACTGCGGAGTTTTCCGAGCGGGCACTGGGGTTTCGGACGCCTAGCCTGTTCGTGACGGACAGGGCCGGCACCGTAACCGATAACAGCCTGATTTCGGCCGTTACGAACCACTATGACGTGTTGCCGAGCTATACCGCCGGGTCGGCGAAGGTGCAGCCGCTGCTGGCGGACTGGCTGGGTGCGGGCCCTTTGAGCGTGCTGACCATCCTCGACCAGAATGGGCAGCCGTTCGAGGACGATGCGCTGTTGGTGTCTCCGATGCGACCGCGACCCCCGATGCGCTGGCTCCGTCGCTGGTGCATTCGCTCGGCCATGCGTGGTTCGGCTCGTCGCATGTGTGGCTGGATGAGGGCGTGGCACAGTTCATGTCGCTGTTGTGGATGGCGCAGAGTCAGGGGCGCGATGTCGCGGTCGAGCATATGCAACAGGAGGCGAAGACGCTGGCGCTGGCTGAGCCTGCTCCGGCGCAGAGTGCCGGCTCTGCTGAACAAGGTCAGAGCCTGATTATGGCTAGCGATGAGGTCTACTATCGGACCAAAGCAGCGGGGGTGCTGTGGATGCTGCGGTCACTGGTAGGAGACGACGGGTTGAAACGTGCGCTGAAGCTTTATCGCGATGACAAGCTGGACGACGATCCGAAGGAGTTTCAGCGTGTGCTCGAACGTAGCTCAAGGCGGGGACCTGGGCTGGTTTTTTGACGACTGGGTGTACCGGGACCG
Source organism: uncultured Acidobacteriaceae bacterium (assembly GCA_963774835.1). Classification (GTDB taxonomy): domain Bacteria; phylum Acidobacteriota; class Terriglobia; order Terriglobales; family Acidobacteriaceae; genus Edaphobacter. Next base: position 315,879 of record CAVZGS010000003.1, on the reverse strand, counting down.
GGGCCTTCCGGACCTGAGCATCGTCAACGTGACTCCGCGGGCGTTGGACAAGATCGGGGACAAGGGTGCGGGGTGGCTGGTGGCGGTGGAGGTACGGAACGATGGCGATGCCGCGGCGGAGGTGCCAGTGACGGTGCGCTCCGGGACGTTGACGACGACGCAGCAGTTGCGGGTGCCGGGTCGCTCAAGTGCTTCGACGCGGATTGTGTTTGAGGGGACTCCGACCGAGGTGCTAGTCAACGATGGCACGGTGCCTGAGGTGTCGACCTCGGTGCATACGAAGCAGATCGTCGCGCATTAGATAGTGGTTTTCCTTCCTTGCCTCGGGGTACCCCTCCCCCCCTCCCGGGTATTTTGGGTGTAATTTTCTTATTTTTCAACGATTTACGGGAGGTTTAAGCCTGCAAAATCGTCATATCAAAAGGGTTACGGCTAAAATCGTCTTTCTAAACGAGTTAGCCCCGGAGGTGTCCGGGGCTTGCTTGTTTTTCGATCCTATATATCCAGTATAGCGGTTCGAGTGAAACTAAAATGCCATGTGGATGTTATTGTTGGATAAAGGGTTAGATGATTTTGGGGCTTGACATGAGGTTTTTGGGCCGAAAAATGAAAAAGAAAAATAACGGCGGGCATAACGGCAATAGAATGAGTCGCTTCGCCATGCGGCGCAATACCGTCTACGATCGTCGGGCGCACGGAGCGCTCGGTGCGTTGCATTTGCACAAATGGTTAGCTTGATCGCGCATTTTAATTCTGATCTTGTGGCCGACCCAATGTTGGGGGAGGGGTCAATGGTGAATCGGCCGTGGGCGCGGCAGCAGATTTGGATGAAGGTGCCGTCGTTGTGTCTTGTGCCGCTTCAGGTGGTGGTATTGCAGACCGAGCCGTTGATGTGGGAGACGATGTTGACTCCTGCAGGGGGGTCGGCAGAGTTACATTCGCGACCGCACTGGGATCATCGCGCAACTTGAGATACAGCGTTGCTCCGTCAGCCGGCGTCGGCACAGTGAAGTTATTTTCGGCGAAGCCAGTGGGTACATCGGCCGGCCTGGCAAAATCCTTTGTTGCGCCAAACGACTGCACGAGGAACAAGTTGCTTCCTTCGATAGTGCAGGTAGGAGCATCTGCCGATGTGCAGTGGATCGCTGTGATCTGCGGTGCGCGAACGAGAACGCCAAGTGGTGTCCAGTTTCCTGGCGTGCCGTCTGCCGCGACCGGACGCATCTGCAATTTGCCAAACGCTGATTGACCGAAAGCCTTCAAGGGATCCAGCGTGGCAACGGCGGTATGCTCGTCCTGGAGCACGAGGTTATTCGTCGCAAGCGAGAGGGTGGTGTGGACTGCGCCATCGACGGTAGCAACTTCAATGGTCTGTGCGCGTGGAAAAGCGTCCTTCGTTTGCACCACGAAGGTGAGCTTACCCTCGAGAAGAATGTCGTCCCTGGCACCAAGGGTGACGGGCAGCGTCCCGTCCTTTTGCGCGGAGGTCGCCTTAAACGAAAGTACCTTCAGTTCCGGACGCGCAGCTTCAGCAGAGATCTTGACAGGCATCGTGCGGCCGTCTTTCAGCTTCGCCGTCGCGTTGGAGCCGTTGTCGGGTGAGACGCCAGTGTCGGCCTGAAGATGTATGGTCTTGTCGTCATTGCCTTCGCCGCTGGGGGTGAAGGTCTGCTTGTCGATCTCGACAGAGACCACATCCTTGAGGCCCTGCCCCGTCAGGACGGCCGTCTTGTCGCCGCCGTGGATCTTGAACGCCATCGAGATGGATGCCGGCGGTGTACGCTTTGAGCGGTACCTTGTCTCTATCCGAGTCGCCGTACTGTTGGATAGCGAGTGAATAACCGCCAGGTTTAACGGTCTTGAGCGAAACGTCCAAAGCAAGGGTGTCCTTCGCATCTTTGCCGGCGGCAGGCTTGAAGGAGACGTCTACATCTTTCGCGTTGTCGCTTGCAAGCGCAATGTGCTGGACGCAGGCGGTGCCGTCAGCTTTAAGCGAAAGGTGATTTTCCTGTCCGGCCAGCAGTTGGGTGCTGTCCACAATCTTCCAATCCTTGCCTTTGATCTGCTGGATCGTAATGGTGGGGCCTTCGAAGGAATCGAAGCCCCAATATCCACGAACGGTCCCCGTGATGGTCAAATCGGTAGTAGCGCCGATCTTGACGTCAGCCTTCGCGGCTGGTGCGTTATCGCCTTGAGGCTGCGGGTCGTGCAGTGACTCACCCTTCTCTTTCTTTGCGACTAGGCCGCCTTCGAACGCGTCAGGCGTCAGCGGTATGTCCGTGGGGGCACCGGTCCGGTTGAGATGCAGAACCAGGCCGTGCGCGAAGCTGCTCGAAAAAACAAGTGGCGCTCCCTCCAGGCGAATAGTCATCTCCGGCTGCAACAAACATGCGACCTGGTTGGGATCGTGGGGATGAAGCGGCGGCAGCTTGGCTTTCTGAATGGCTGGCAGACCGATAACGATGACCGATTCGGGCTTGTGGAAGGAGGGCGGCGCGTTGAGCCTCAAGCTGAGTGACGCACCTTGCGGAAAGCTGAGTCCGGGAATGTACTGGTACTGCGCCGTGCGCAGCATGCCGACGAGGTGAACGAGATCGACAACTGCGCCGACATACGCCGAGTAGAGGCCAGCTCCGACAGGCTGCGTATAGGAAGCAGCGTTGATAAAGTCAGAGGATGGGCCGGTAGATATCGCCTCGGCAATGCTCTGCCCATGTCCATCATCGAGTAGAACTGGAGCGCTGGCCTGGGTCAGGCAGATTACCTGTTGATCGACGGGCTGTTTGAAGCAATCAGCGTTCGGCTTGAGGGCGAGTGTGGCAGCAAGCTTGGCGGAATGTTCCTGGATCGCCTTCGGGTCATCCTGCGGGACGGTTTTCATGGCGGCGAGGTAGCGCTCGATGCGCTGTTGCTCGAAGGACGCTTCATTAAGATCGGCATCGGCGCGAATGAACAGGCCGGGTTTGCCCTTGACGGCGGAGCGTAGCGTCTTGAAGTCGCCTCCGGTCTCAGGCGCGACAAAAAGCAAGGCCTCCTCAGCTTCGTTCGGAACGGTGATCGTTGTGCCTTCCGCAGTTTTCTTTTCCCAGGTATCGATCTCAGTGAACCAATTGTCAGGAGGCTCATTCGTTGTGCCGCGAAGGAAGGCAACGATCAGTATCAAATGGTTCGACTGGCTCGGCGGAAGATCGGCCTTGATCCACATCTTGTCGCCGGGTTGAAGGTTTGGGACCTGGGCGATGGGGAGCGTCGAACCTCCTCGCGTTACGCGGATGTCAATCGTAGGACCGGCCAGATCGAAGCGCGCTTTGTCGTCAGCTCGAAGAGCCGCCGTGAAAGACATGGCGAGAAGACAGACTGCAACTCTCAGGACTATCATCTATCGTCTTGAGATGCGAACCGGTCAAGACCGGGTTGCGGATCCATACCCGAAAAGGAGTACAAACCTTCGCTGACAGCAACCGGATGGGATTTAGATGCCGTATCCGCCTGGTGGGCGATTGCGCAGAAACCATTGCAGTTCTGTCGATTCCAAATGGATCCGCGCGTGGCGGCACCACTACTCGGAGCAGTGGCCGCTTCGCAGCTGAAGGGGTTGAGGGAAAAGTTGCTTAGCGGCCAATGGAGAGAAGTCCCCGGGCTAAAGATGCTGCTGAATAAGTACGATTGAAAATAAGAAGCGTAGCTCAGCGGCTAAAGCCGCTTTGCGAGCAAAGCATTTGTGGCACGGCTGAAGCCGTGCCGTTATGCAAGGCGGACTTTTTCAGCATCCTCTAAATCCCCTTTCGGCCCATTGCCCTCTACAGAGCGGCAAGTGAGCGATGGGAAATCCGGCGCGCCCAGGTCGAGGTTCGGGCTGACGAGGGCGACATCAGCGTCAAACAGCAAGCTCCGGAGGGACCAGAGTTCGCTCCGGTTCCCTTCGGAGCGCCATAAGCCAGAAGATCAGTATTGCGAGATAACCGACGGCCGGCACGTATGACCAAGCTGCGTATTGAGCTGTATTGCGATTATGAAACGCAACCGCTCGGCCAGCCAGCGCCGAGAATTGCACTAAAGAAAAAGCTGCGAGACCTGCCGAGATACGCGTGAGGTTGGGAGATCTGGTGCCCTTCAAAATCGCGCCGAAGAGAGCAAGCATCGCGAACCATGCGAAGAGCTGCAAGCGGTCAGTGGGTATGCGATGGGGCAGCAACACGAGCGCGATCCACGTGAAAACTGATGCTGTACCCAGCAGCAAGAGACAGAGCAGAGCGCGGAACCGAGTCGACCCACCGATGTCGCGGACCAGGTGCAGCGCGATTTCGACTGCAACCATGAGTTGGACCGCGTCATCAATGAACGACAGTACGTCATACACCGAGCCTGCAGGGCCGCTGCGGAGATGCCCGGGTAACCCGAACAACAATGCGGCGCGGAAGGGGTGAAAGACGAGCATTGACGCAAAGGCCGGAGATCTGCGGGCGATGCCTCTGCGGAAGACCACATACGCAAGGACGCATTGCAGGACAAATCCGAACGTCCAGATCGTTGTATTCGTTGCAAGGCGGGAAGGATGCATATCTACGCGAGAATAGATGTATGTGACCTCTAGGCTAAACAGGGCGAATCGTGTTTCCCATTAACATGCAAACGGTCTCATGAGCGGTCGCTGCACGCATCCGGCGATGGAGTCTGACACTCCTCGCCGAAGGAGGATTGCCGATAGGGACCGAGTCTCAGTCGTCATCGGGCAGGCCAGACGGTTTTTCGTGTAGAAGCTTATCCACCGTGACCAGCCACTGAGCCAAGAGCCGCGAGTAAGAAGAGTGGGGAAGGCTTATGATTGCCGCCGGCATTCGTTGCGGCTGTCCTAAAGCTTCTCACCGTTATCTCCTTCCGATCCGCACGACTCTGGCAGGTCCCTGTTGGTTTAGAGAGCGCAGTCTGGACGAGAAACTCATCGATTCGACTACGAAAAAACGCTAAGGTTAGTCCGTCCATTTGATCGAAGCCAACGATCGATTTTGCTCGATTTATTTTGAGTCCCCAGGGACGCTCAGCCGTTCCGAGCGTATTGCGTTCGGTACGAGACTGAATCTCGACCGAGAGCAATGACCGCTTCGCGACTGACTCGGACGCTGGGCCGAAGCCGAGCTCTAATCCCAATAACACCGGTTTGGCAGATTAAGAGTGGTGGGCCCGTTTGGGACGGGTGGTCGCGGGGTGGGCGGTGTTGTCGATCCATGTCTGGGACGCGTGCCAGGTCCGGGTGGCGGTAAGGTCGATGCGGAAGGGGCCAGCGGCGCGGTTGGTAGGCAAGACCTCGGCGAGGCCGTCGCCGAACTGAGGGAGGGCCGTGGCGAGGGCCTGAAGGCGCGCGATGGAGGCCATCCCTGTGAGATGGAGGGTGTAGCCGGTGGCGTCGAAGTGGCCGTCGAGGGTGGCTGGATCTTTGCCGCCGAGGGCGAGGGTGGTTGGAGTGAGTTGGAACCCGTTGGGGGGTGCTGCGGGTTGGCGTTTCTTGTGGCGGGGGTCCGGGGCGGGTTGAGTGACGGATTGGAGGGTGACGTCACCGGTGATTAGCGAGTTGGCTCCGGCGTGGGGATTGATGAGGCCCGCGTTGGTGATGCGCATCTCGCCCTGCCAGGGAGTGGGGTCAGCTGAGGCAGGACGATAGGAGAGGGTACCGGTGAGGGTGCCGGCGGCGAGGATGTCGGTGGGTACGCGGGAGCTCGCGATGTGCAGCCAGTCGAGGAGCCTGGCGGCGGGGAGGCCGGGGGTAGCGATCTCGATCGCGGCGGCCCTGGGGTTGCGGATGTCGGTGAGGGCGGCGGAGATGGCGAGGATGGGAGGGCCGGAGGAGCCAGCGGGAGGCCAGCTGCAGCGGACGTCCTGAAAGCTGTGGAAGTTACCGGTGGCGGTGCCGAGACACTGGAGATCGACGTCGAGGGGTTGGGCGGGGACGAAGTCGGCCCGCCGTGCGTCGGAGAGCTGGAGGTGGGTCTGGACGGCGCTGTTGCTGACGGTGCCCTGGACGTTCGCGGAGAGGGTCATCTCGCCGCGGAGGCCGGCGTCTCGGCCGAGGAGGACGATGCTGGCCTGGCCGAGGGGGACGTTGCGCCATTCGCCGCGGAGGCTGAGGGGGACTTGGCCTAGAGAGGCCGCGCGGCCGAGGGTGCCTTCGATCTGGACGGTGCCGGTGTCGGGGACGTCGGTGTCCGTGCGGGCGGGGCGGCCTTGAAGACGGAGGTGCCACTGCTGGGGGTCGGGGAGCCAGAGGGCGAAGTCAGCGTCGGTGAGGGAGATGGGAGTTTTTTCGTTGTCGAATTTGAGGTTGAGACGCGCGCCGGTGGCTTCGATGTAGGGGAAGCGGGGTGCGGGGCCGGCGCTTTTCTGCGCGGTGGGCGCGGCTTCAATGTGGGCGGCGTGGATGAGGATGCTTTCGAGGTTCCACTTCCCTGCTGCGGTGTGTACGAGGTTGACGCTGGTCTGGTCGGTGAAGCTGATGGTGGAGAACTCGACGCGGCGACGCCACAGGGAGCTGATGCGGAGGGTGGCGCGAACAGAGGCGGCGCGGATGACGGGCTCGGAGCCGAATGCGGGGTCCTCGTCAACTACGAAGTTTTCGAGGGTGAAGCCGGGGAGGGGGAGGAGGTTGAGACTGACCTTGTCGAGATGGACGGGGCGGCCGAGGCTGGCGCTGATGCTGCTGGCGATGCGCTTCTGGTAGCGGTTGACGCTGATGAGAGGTGGCAGCAGGACGAGAAGAAGTGACCACCAAAGCGGCGAGGGCGAGGTAGAAAAGGCGGCGGAGGGCATAGGTGCTGAGAGACGGGGGGACGTCTCCACCCGGGGTCTCCTGCTCGTAGGTTGGATCCATTTCCTGCATGAACGATTGTCCGTCGCGGGTCGCGCTACGTTGGCGATGACCTCTTATTTAATGAGATGGAAGGTGCGCTTCCAGCGTGTCTCGTCGAAGATGTGGACGAGAATGTGGGCCATGAAGCCGATGCGCTCGCCGATGCTCTGCTTGTTGATCTGGTCGGCTGGAGTTTCAAAGGACCAGTAGACGAACATGGGACGGCCTACGATGTTTTCGCGAGGAACGAAGCCCCAGAAGCGGCCGTCGAGGCTTTCGGTGCGGTTGTCGCCCATGGCGAAGACCTTGCCGGGAGGGACGACGAGGTCGCCGTCGACGATGTGTGTGGGAAGCTCGTAGGCCCAGCTTGCGGTGACTTGATCGTAAGGGCCCGGGGGGACGGCGGGAAAGTCGTCGCGATACGCATTGAAGGCGTGTTGGGGATTGTCGTCGGAGGCGGGCATGCCGGCGTAGGGCTCGTTTTGTGCGACACCGTTGACGTAGACGATGCCGTTACGGAGATGGATGCGGTCGCCGGGAATGCCGATGGTGCGTTTGACGAGGAAGAGGTCAGGCTCGCCGGGTTTGAAGAAGACAATGATGTCGCCGCGGCGAACGTCGCGATAGAAGGTGAAGGGGGCCCAGTTTGCGGGCGGTGCGAGGGAGATTCGATCCACCAGGACGTGGTCGCCGATGAGCAGCGTCTTGACCATCGAGGCGGAGGGAATCTCGAAGTTCTGGAAGATGAAGGTCATGACGAAGAGACCGATGGCGAGGACGGTGCAGATGGAGGCGAGTGACTCGAGCGGGGTCTCGGTGCGGTTCTGCTCGGTAGTTTCGATCTCGTTCGCTTCGGTTGCCACGATGTCGGCCAAGACGGGTCTCCAGTGATACAGCTAGTAGTGTATCGCTGATGGGGTTGAGGAAGCGAAGATTTGACTTGACAGCGCCTCAGTGAGGGGCTCAAGCGAGACAATGCCGCAATGCGGAATCCCTGTCATCTCCAAGCATGCCAGCTGGAAATCGTCGGAGTTCTCCATTTGTCTCCAGAACAATTTCGCTATTCGCAACATCGCTTCCGGATCAACTAATAGCAACCGAGTGTCCACCATCCAGCCTTTCTGAGTGCCTTTTGTGGAGTAAGTAGCTTCTCGGTCGGCTCGCAGCATGCTTTTAGTGCGCAGTGCTTCCAGTATCCATTTCCGCTCTTCGATGAAAAGATATTCCTCTGAGCTAGCCAAAGAAGTTCAGTCACGCAACATGAAAAACGGCGATGTACTTAGTGGGAGCCTAAACGACCGAGCAGAAATCCCATCGCCAAAGCAACGGCGATGCCTATACACCCGAACACTGTCTGCCTTTGGATCGCGCTTCGCAGATATTGAAACATGGCTTGTCTCTCGTCATCCGCTCCGTTTCTTGGCAGAGCGGTCTTCTTGTATACACTACGAAACGACCACCAAATGGACCAAAGAAGAACGTAGGGCGTCGCGAGAAAAAGATAACGGATAGGAGCGGGAGGGGTTTTGAGAGCAACGCCAACCATTAAAGCTGCAACAACGACGCAAAGTACCGAGCTTGCAAAATATTCTTTCCGATGCAAATCCTGTGTTGACATCTGTGTGTCGCTCCTTAGTGTCCGGACTGCCAGCCGCCGCAACCGAGTTGCGGAGTGAAATTATCAAAATTCTCTCGAAAATCAGTTTGAGTGCTTGATAACAAGCTTTAGAGCACGAGTTCCCCTATAGCCAGACCAAGTCAATAAATCTGGCCAAATTGCTAACTGTATGTCAGGGGTATGCAAGAGAACATAGAGCTCAATAATCTATAGAGATTAGACCTTCCAAACTCAGATCAACTGATCGAGAGATAAGAGCGCGATTCTCTTGAGAGAGAAAAAACAGAGTGAGTACCTGAAACGAGAATTTAGCCTAAGCACAATTAAATCTCCACGAGTGCGAAATTAGACGAGGGCGAACCAAACTCAAATATCGACATCCAACGAAGGTGAGATTATACGGATAATTGACCTACGTCAACGGTACTAAAGGAGTTAGTAAAATTCATTTATTTCACGACGTGGAAGATGCGGCCCCAGCGGGCGAAGTCGACTAGGGTGCGGATCTATGCCGGTTTAGCGGGGACTTTATTGTTCGAGACCCTGTTCCAGGGCGCAAACGCATTCTTGACGCCCCGCAGGCTTGCTTCAAGTGCCGGAAAGTGTCTCAACAAAACCGAACTCATCGTGTTCTCTTGAATCCAGTCCATGCCTGCTTTGCTGTAGACCTCCTCGGTGAAGCCATCGGTAAAGAACCGATCGCTATTGAGCCGACGCGAGGCCATCAACACAAAGATCCGGAACGCCGTATCGCTGAACCCGAAGCCCTTCGGGGGAGTCTCCGCGAACAGCCCGACAATCAGGTCTACGCGATCGATATCGCCATCGTAGACGCGCCGAATCTCCTCCCTCCACACCGTATTCTCGGTCAACTCCTCAAACGTGCGAACGGGACGCAGATGGAGAATCTCCCGAAACTTCGTGTATCGGGGCACACCCATCTCCCGGCAGCGCATAATGTCGTGCGCTGCAAGATCGATCAGCACACCGTCGGGCCGCGTAAATTCCTGCAGCGCTCGCGGATAGTTGTGCAGGGCCACTGCGCCGGGATTCATCAGGCCGAAGGAATAGAAAAGGTCCGTAATGTCCACCTCGTCGCAGATGTTCTGCGCGGAATTCCCGGCAATACTCTGAAATCCAACCTGCTGTAACTGGCGGCCATCCGTTGCCGACCAGAACGTTATATCGTCCGGTATTAGCGGATGCATTCGATACACTGCCACAAATTCTTCGGTCAATGTATAAGGAACACCGAACTGGTCCGTCTCCGACCCTGGAATACCACTCACCAGCTCGCTTCCGCTCAAACGGCCGAACAGATCCTTGATTGTCTCACCGGCAAGTCCCCACCAGTTCGCCCGCATCCCGATCTGCAGCACTGGATTCCCAAGAATCGCCGTCGTCCACTCCACCGTGTGGATCTTCGCCAACAGGGCCGCATTCACGAGTCGAGCGTGCTCAAAAAGCTCATCGTCGTTCCACTGCGGATTCGCCAGCTTCAGCGCATCGCAGATCGAATTGTGTTCCATCGTGAAAAGTGTGAACAGCATCTCCAATCCGACCCACCATCCCGCCAGTGGAGCGCTCTGCAATTGCACCAACGCTTGCGCGCTCGGATGTACCAGGTGGTCTTTGCCGAGTTTGATCTTCCCATCCACACCTGACCGCGCGTTGTCCCTGAACGCCACGTTGCTCCCATACAACTGCGAGCCATCCCACCAGTGCGTCTCTGTATTCAAATGCGTCCCGGGTTTTTCATTGTCCGCGTCCGTACGCGTCGTATCCGGCATCGTCCGCATCACCTTCATGTCCGGTTGTGGCCACGTGTCGTTCTCCGCCAGCGGAATGATCCACGGATCGTCCTTCACACTCCGCCCATGGCTGAACCAGTCGCGTATCTGAAACTGCAGCCAACTTGCCGCCAGCAGGTTCAACGTTGTCGCCGGCGTAAAACTCTCACGCGTCATCAGCTCACGGCTCACTACCCGCGGGCTTGGACTCATGATCCCGGGCATCGGCTCCTGCCACGTCTCCGACAGCGGCGCATTCCTGCCGAACCGCGTCCCCGCGCTCCCCATAAACGGACACTTCAAGTCGTTCGATGTCCCATCGGGTGTCCGCCATACCTCCACGTTCGGGTGCGCAGGTAGCGGATTCTCGTTCGTCACCGCCGGCACGCCCGTGTCAAAAAGATTGTGCGCCCGCAGCGTATCGCGCACACCCACCAGCGTCACCAGACCCCCTGGTATCGACAGATTGCTCCATCCCACGCGTTGATCCACTCTCGTGCATGCGTCGTCAAAGAACTCTCCAAGCTTCTTCTTGACCTGTGGACGACGAAGGAACTTCGCAAGCAAGAAGGCGGCGGCGACGCCCCCAGCGATTAATGTCGGGACCTTCAGTGTCTTTATTTGCAAGCGGCCTCCTTGGCAGCCAGAATTCCAGAGGCCATGATTCTAAGCCTGTCATGCCTTGGGGCTAAAGCACACCGATGCATTCAGCACCGAATAAGGCGACAACACGCTCCGGGTGCGGACACGACTTGGACTTAGCGGACGACGTGGAAGATGCGGCCCCACCGGGCGAAGTCGACGAGGGTGTCGATCTTGCCGGGAATCTGGCTCCGCTGGTTTTCCGCGCGGGCCTGCTGGGTGAGGGTGGCCGCGTCGTCGGTTTCGTGCTGCTGAAGGGAGAAGTAGATGAGGAGCGGTTTGCCTACTATTGCCTCGCGAGGTACGAAGCCCCAGTAGCGGCTGTCTTCGCTGTCGTTGCGGTTGTCGCCCATGACGAAGTAGTTGCCGGTCGGGATGATGAGGTCGCCGTTGTCGATAAGGCTGCGCATGCGGATCCACCAGTGGGAGTCGATCTCGGGGTCGGCGCTTTGAAAGCGGGGAAAGTTGTCGCGGAAGTTGTCGGGCGGAGCGGCGCGGTAGACGGCGTAGGGTTCGGTGAGGGCGTGGCCGTTGATGAATACCTGGCCGGAGCGGAGACGAAGGCGATCGCCGGGCAGGCCGATGACGCGCTTAACCAGATGCAGCGTGGCGTCGACGGGGTCGTGGAAGACGACGATGTCGCCGCGATGGATGGTGGCCGAGGGAAGGAGGCCGGCGGATCCGTCTGTGCTCGATACAGTTTGCTTGTTGACGAGGAGGAAGTCTCCGACGAGGAGTGTGGACTCCATCGATTCGGAGGGGATGCGGAATGGCTGGGCGCAGAAGGTGATGATGAAGATCGCGATGACGATGAGGTGGAGGAGGGACTGGAACGCGGGGAGGACGCCGGTCTTGTGGTGGGCGTGATGGGCCGGTTGCTGGCGGAGTGGTTCCGACGACGGGTTGGGAATCGAGGCCGGAACCGCCTCAGCAGCGGACGTGGGGCCGGGAGGCTGGATCTGAACCTGGGCCTGGATCTGGCCGGATTTGACGCCGGCTACGGGATGAATCATTCGGCCACCTCCGCTGCGGCAGCGATACCAATGGACTGAGCCTCAGAGAGCAGGCGCTGGAAGGCCAGGCGCGCGGCGTCCTGCTGGGCCTGTTTCTTGGTGGTCCCTTCGGACTCAGCGAGGGCGCGGGAGCCTCCTTTTTTGTCTTCGATACGGACTTCGACGCGGAAGCGCTTCTGGTGGTCGGGGCCACTCTGGTCAGTGAGGACGTAGCGGGGCTGACCTGCTCCGGTGGCCTGGAGGTGCTCCTGCAGGGCGGACTTGTGATCGCCGATTGCGCCGCTGAAGGTGTCGCCGCGCTGCATGGCGAGGTGAAGATTAGGCAGGGTCGGTCCGATGATGTGCTCTTCGATGAAGGCACGGGCGGCGTCCAGACCGCCATCCAGGTAAATGGCGGCGATGACGGCTTCGAGGGCGTTGGCGAGAAGCGCGGGCTTTCGGCGGCCACCGCTTTGCTCTTCTCCGCGACCGAGAAGGAGGTAAGAGCCGAGGTCTATGCGTGCGGCGACCTCCCCGAGATGACGACGGCTGACGAGGGAGGAGCGCAGACGGGTGAGTTCACCTTCGCGTGAGGCGGGGAAGCGGCGGAAGAGCGATTCGGCGACCGCGAGGCCAAGGACGGCGTCGCCGACGAATTCGAGTTGCTCGTTGTCAGCGGTGGGGTCGGGCAGGGACTCGGGGCTGGTCTCGTATGCCAGCGAACGGTGGGTGAGGGCCCATGTAAGGAGTTCGGGACGATGAAAGAGATGATCGAACGGAGGCGCAGAGGTATTGCCATTTCCTAATTGTCCGGCTTTTTTGTGCCGTGTCGTCATGACCCCTCTGTGTCTACTTTACCGGACGGACGCCGCATTCCGAATGCATCGTTAGTGTGGGGGTGGCGGACGATATGCGTCTTTCTCGGCTTTGCCACTCGGGTCAAAATGGGAGTCGTCGGCGTCGTCCGGGGCCTGGTGCTCGACCTGGGGGGCGACGAAGGGTCGTTTGATTCCTTCTTCGGCGGCGGCCCTGGTGTCGGGCTGGGCGTCGCGAACTACGAGCGCGGCCTGATATTCAGCCACGGCCTTTTCGCGGTCGGGCATGATGTCGTAGAGCCTGCCGAGGTAAATGTGCGACCAGGCGAGGGTGCGGGGGTCCTTCGAGGTGTCGAGGACCTCCTGGAAGTCGCCGATCGCCGCACCGGGTTGTCGCTCCATGAGGTTGACTCGGGCGAGGACGTAGTGGGCCTGGGCGTGGTCGCCGTTGGGGTCGGCGAGGACCTTGTTGGCGATGTCGGAGGCACCGGTCAGATCTCCCTTATATATCTTCATTTCGGCGAGTTGCAGGCGGGTCAATTGCGTTGTCGCGCGACGCAATACGTCGTGGCTGCCCTGGGGGAGGAAGGCGATCTGCTGGTCTTTGTGACGCTCTCGATCGACGTCCATGCCGTAGACCATCTGGCCCATGTTTTCCTTGAGGCTGATGCCGTCTTTCTCCATGGTCCCGATCTGGGCGTAGAAGTAGTCAACGAGTACCCAACCTTGACGCATGGCGAGATCGACGGCCCGGCGGCGGACGGCCTCGGCCTGGCGATCATAGTCGCTCATCTCAGCGTCGTAGCGTTCGAGATCGGCGCGCTGCTTTACGGCAGTCGGACGCTGGGGTTTGGCGAGACCTACATCCATCGTGTGGGTCTCGATCGCCTTGATGAGGCACTCGGTGATGAGGGGGACGATCTCGGTTTTGTAGGTGTATTCGAGGGGAGCGTCCTGGACGGCCCTGAGCAGGGGCTGGAGACGCTCCATGGCCTGGGCGCGCGCGTAGACGAGCGGCTCGATCTCGTAGTGGAGATAGATGTGGCGGATATCATCCATATGGACGGCGCCGAGAGGTTCATCGGCAGGCGAGGCCACGACGATGTAGTCGCTGGAGTAGATGCGGGCGTTGGTCAACGAAGGAGCGAGCATCGGCTCGAGCAGAACGAGGAAGCGGCGGCCATCGTAGCTGCTGACGGGCAGCCTGAGATAGATGTTGGTGCCGAGAACCATCTTCGTGAGAGGATCGTGCACGAGGGCGGTGAGGGCATCGTAGTCCTGACGATGTTCGGCCCAGATGGCTTGAAGATGGATGTCTTCGGCAAAGGTGCGGAGGAGCGGAAGAATGTTGACGACCTGGGTAGAGTCGGGAGGGAGTTCGGTCTCGTCTACGGTGGGGGTCAGCTCCGGCGGCGGCGACAGATAGAGGGCCAGCGAGATGTATTGGGCGAGATTGAGACTGCTGTCGGCCAGGGTGTGGTTGCGGACGTAGGCGCAGAGAGCGTCTCGGCTGGTGCGCGCGGCGGCGGAGGCCGCGACTTCTGCGTTGATCTCTGCGCGAATCTTGCTGCGTACAGGGCTGGAGGCGGCGAGATCGGTGTCGTAGCCGCAGGTATTGAGGGCCACCGCGATATAAAAAAGCGGCTCGCTGGTTTCCAGGGTAATGGCGGAGCCGCCGGCCTCGGGCTGTGCGACGCGAGGGGCGCGTTTCGGCGCTTCTTTTGTGGGCGCGTCTGGGTCGCTGCTGCTGCTGCTCGAAGAGCCTGGCTGCTGCGCGTTTGAGGGAACGGCGGCTGTGTTAAGAGAAACGAAGCGGCGAGACACAGAAAAAGCGCTGGGTTCCGGAGGGACGACGACTTAGCTAGAAAGGACACGATAGGGTTTCGACGCTCACCTGAAGTTTAAGGGAGCAAGGGACGGAGTGGCAAACCGGCGGCACAGCCAGACTACGCGTGGACAGAGATTCCGGAGAAGGTAAGGACCACGCGGCCGCGCACGGCAACGCCAAAGACGCTGGCCGGCTCGTAGACGCTCGCCAGAAGCTGATCTACAACTTGATTGTGAACTGCCGGATCGTCCGGGCCAGAGACGATGTTGTAGTCGTAGACGCGGCCCTGTTCGTTCACATAGGCTTCGACGACGATGACCGAGTCGCGATCGGTAATGATGGCCCTTGGATTTACGACCGAATAGAGATAGTGCGGAGAGGTGATGGCCCCCAAGGGCTCGTCATTCGCCATTACAGGCTCAGGCGCGGCCACCATTCCGAGGAGAAGTCCAATGCCTCCAACAAGAATAACCGCACCGGCAAAGCCTGCCGACACCTGCACCAGCATTGGGCGGATGGCGTTATCCCACTTCAGGCCCAAGGTGTCGAGCCAGTTGGATTTTCGTCTGGCCTGTTCATGCGAGATGGCGAGCCTGAGCTTAAGGCCAAGATCCGCCGGGGCCTTTGCCGGGCCAAGGGAGGCCAGCGACTGCTGCATGGCGCGCAGGGCGGAAAATTCTTGCGCGCAGGGCGGGCAGATCTCAAGATGTTTGGCGATCTTCTGCATCTGCTGTGCCGCTGACCGCGCCGTCCAGGTAGGCGGAGAAGAAAGATTGGCACTTCTGACAGACTTGAGGGGTCATTGCGTCACCGCCGTCTTGGATGTCTCTAGGAGAGGGACGGTCGCAGAGTTTGTCGATGCGATGACACTGTCCCTATTAAGTAACGTGCGGAGAGCAGAACGGCCACGGGTGAGGCGTGACTTGACGGTGCCGAGGTTGACGTCAAGGATCTCGGAGATCTCTTCGTAGGCGAAGCCTTCAATCTCGCGGAGGATGACGACAGTGCGGAAGGCCTCGGGCAACTGGCGGAGAGCGGCTTCGACACGTTCGCGGACTTCAGCCTGGGCGGCGTGATCGAAGGGCGAATCGGAATGGTCGGCCAGAGTGGCGCTGAGACAGAGACCATTGCCTTCATCTTCGGAGTCGGACTCGTAGGGCGAGTCGATGGTGATCTCCTGCTTTTTGTGGCGCGACCACCAGCGCCTCTGATTGGAGGCCTCGCGGAGGGCGATGCGGTAGAGCCAGGTGCGCAGGCTGGCTTCGCCGTGGAAGCCGCGGATACTGCGAAAGACCTTGATGAAGACTTCCTGAGTGATGTCGGCGGCGTCGGCTGGGTCGTTGAGGCTGCGCGCAATCAGCGAATAGAGCGGCTGATGATATTGCGCGATGAGCACACTGAATGCCTCCTCGGAGCCGGCTTTGAGGTCGGCGACAAGAGCGGCGTCTTCGGTCGTGATGCCTATCGCGCTGGCTAGATTGCCCACTATCGTGCCCGCCTGCATATCGGGTTCCCTCTACAGTACGACTTTGGTGAAACAAGTTGCAATATCGGGCCGCGAGGCCTAAAGAGATTGACGAAACTGCGCCGCCGGCGGCCGAGTGCTCGCTTCACTCTATTAGCTTTAGACACCGGGAGATACCCGATAAGTTCCCGCGCACGTTGACGAATGCGCTGCGGTCGGCCAGAATAGAAGAAGTCCTTCCTAAGAGTGGGCCTGTGGCGCAGCTGGGAGCGCGCTTCCATGGCATGGAAGAGGTCATCGGTTCGATCCCGATCAGGTCCACCAATAAACCCAACAACTTAGCGGATTCGCAGAAAAAACGCGATACGCTTTCGATACGTTGGTTCTCATGCTGCATCCTCCGCAGCACTTTCTACGACATTTCTTGAACGGTCCAGAAGAACATCGACCACCCGGCTTTGCGCTTCTCGCTTGGCTGAAGTCAGAGCCTTTGTGTAAATGTTCATCGTTGTGGAGATGTTGGCATGGCGCATCAACTCCTGGCACCACTTTGACATCTTCCCCGTTAGCTTTGAGCAGGGTTGAATAGGTGTGCCGGAAGGTATGGAATCCGACCCACTTTGTGATTCCGGCCCGCTTTGCGGCCGGTTGCAGGAAGCGATCCAGAAGCGTATCGGCCCAGGGCGGCATTTTGCCCTGAACTCGTTCGCTGGCGAAGACCCAGTCCTCCGGCTCTGCGTAGCAGGTTTCCCGCTTCCAGGCCAGCAACTCGGCTGTGGTTAACTCATCGATGGGAACCGGCCTGCGGGAGGTCTCTGTTTTGCACTTCCCCACAATGCCGTCCACGACCGACCGGGTAACGTCCATCTGCAACGTCTTCCAGTCGATGTCCATCCACTTCAAGCCTAGGACTTCGCTGATACGCAGCCCTGTAGTCGCCGCCACGATGCCGATGACACGCATCTTCTGCGGTAACTCCAGCATGAGCGCACGGAACTCCGTCACTTCCAACGGTTCCGTAACCCGCTTCCGCTTTGTGCTCTGGCGGACGGCAAAGATGGGGTTCTCTCCATCGTTGAGCCAGCCATAGCGGATCGCGTGTTGGAAGACTTCACTCATGATGCCCTTGATCTTCGCTTTGGTCCCATTCGCTAAATCGTCGATGGAGCCAAGCCACCGCTCTACTGCTACTGCCTTGATCTCCCGAAGACGGTAATGGCCCCAACGCGGAACGATTCTAGCCTTCAGATAAACGGCGTAGGTCTGCTTTGTCTGTACGACCTTCCGCTCGGATTCTTTTTCCAGATCCAACTCGATCAACCGGTAGTGTTCTACCAATTGCTCAAATGTTTCTGGCAAACCTTCAGGACGGGAGGTGTGATGGTTAACGTCGAGGCGCAGTGTGGAAACGGCTTTCCATGCCGCCGTTTCCGTCGGGTACTGCTTCACTGAACCAATTACAAGAGCACGCATTTTGGGTTTGCCTTTGGCGTCAATATCCCGCCATCGATAAACCCAGACTTCCGGCCCCTTCTTGCGCTGATGACGGCTGAAAAAGCCGTGTTGATACCGTGGTCGATTCAAGAGACATTCCTCTCATTCCGACCCCGATGGCTGGTCCAATTTTACCGCTTCACACTCCAACCATCGAGAGAGTTCCGAGAGGCGAAATCGCCACATCTGGCGCACTCCTCGACCTACGGGATGCGCCGGCAGGTCGCCTCTCCGGGCCAGTTTGAGCACAGTCTTCCGTGACAGGGCCAGGAAAGCCGCGGCACGTTCAGGAGCGACAAACGGTTCGTGCGTCGTGGGCGTATTCAGGAGTTCCATCTCTCACCTCATCTGGACACTTGCAATGCGGACAACACCGCTTTCCTCGGCTTTCAATAGTTCGATCATTCCTCACGTCTGCCCTCGAACGGCGTAGGCTTGAAGAGCCTCGTTCGACTGAGCTGCGAATCCCTGGCCCGGTTCTCCTCCGCAAGGCGATCCAATCTCGCCATTTCCTCTTCCCTTCGGATTTGCCATTCGGGTTTGTTATTTTGCCCGGTACCCTGATTCGCCATGGACGCTGTGGCAGGCTGTGGATGCTTTTCTGCGGTCGGCGCCGGGAGGTTCTTGGTGTTGGTTCTGGTCCGGTCTAGGTTTACCCGTTAGCCGATTCGCCATCGCCACAAACTGCCGGTATGTCCCTTGGTACCCCACCTCCCGCAATATCCGCCAAACCGCTTTCCAGGGCAGACCGACTTCAGAGATGGCGTTCAACTCAACAGCAAATCTCCTAAGTCCCCTGGCCTTGAGCGGAAGGAGATCCTTTCTTGCTCGGAGCCGTTCGACGAGTGCGCTCACCTCAGCCACCTCGTTATTTATTGACGAGTACATTTCAATAAGAGTTGCCATTGGATTTTCAATCATGCAAGGCGGTCGTCCATTTATCTCTTTGACTACCCTCACTTTCCCTCACTTTGCAGCACTAGGCAGCATTTGATAGCACTTTCCCTCATCGTCAAGGACGGTGAGGGTGAATGAGACTTTGTCTGCCAGAGTGCGGCTTTTGTTGCGGTCGAAGACCGCGCTTTCTGAGGCTCAGAGAGCGGTGGAGGAACGCTTTGGTTCTAGATGTCTTTCAGGGAAAGAGCGGTAGTGGAACATAAAGCGCAGACGCACTTTGGGGGTTTTGCTCTTCCATCTTATTTATTTTGTGCAAGATATCCTGCCGCACATATGTACCTTTAAAAGGCCATTGTGCGTCACATTCAAATGGCACATTTCGGTGCGAAATTGCAGGCTTCGAGTCTGCTTGCCCGGACCACCAAATCCTTCCATTCGCGCGGTCACGATGATCTGAACGCGTGCGCACCCAATGGGTGTCGCTGAGCTTGTTCAAAACTCGTCTCGGAGATTGGTACCGAAGGTTAGAAGGGCAGATTTACTCCAGATTTACCTAGCATTTCTTCCGTGTTGTGGAATAATTGCAAGGTATGATTCAGCGTGCAGCCAAAACCCGGCTCCTTCAGCTTTTAGGTCAGTTCCCCGCCGTTGCTTTGCTCGGGCCCAGGCAGGTTGGCAAAACAACGCTTGCACTCAGTCTCACCAGCGATGCTGACAATTCAACGTTATACCTCGACTTAGAGCTTCCTTCAGATCGTGCCAAGCTTGCGGACCCAGAACTCTACCTTTCCGATTACGAAGATCGGCTCGTGATCCTGGACGAGATCCACCGTCTTCCAGGAATCTTTCAAACTCTGCGTAGCTTGATCGACCGGAGAAAGCGAAAAGGGAAACGCACCGGGCAATTCCTTTTGCTCGGTTCGGCCTCTATTGATCTCTTGAAGCAATCTGCAGAGACGCTTGCGGGCAGAATCGCCTATATGGAACTGACCCCGTTCCTGCAAAGCGAAGTAGTTGGTTTCTCCCCCAATGCCAGTCAGGCTCTTTGGGTGCGTGGCGGCTTCCCAGACAGCTTTCTCGCGGAGACCGAAGTTCAGAGTTTCGAGTGGCGCGCGGCCTTCATACAGACCTATCTGGAACGAGACGTTCCCTCGTTGGGCCCACGCGTTCCAGCCGAGACGCTTCATCGCTTTTGGCAGATGCTCGCACACAATCAAGGCCAGATGCTGAACGCGGCGCAGCTTGCGGCGGGCTTGGGAATCAGCGGCCAGACGGTCGGCAGATACCTCGACATCATGGTTGACCTCCTGCTTGTGCGTCGTCTGCAGCCATGGGCTTCCAATGTTGGCAAGCGTCTTGTCCGCTCCCCAAAGGTCTACGTGCGGGATAGCGGACTTCTGCATACGCTGTTAGGGATTCGCGATCAGGAGACCTTATTGGGGCATCCCGTGGTCGGATCGAGCTGGGAGGGAATGGTCATAGAAAATATTTTGAGCACGGTGCCATCCAACACGCCGTCGTGGTTTTACCGTACATCTGTCGGAGCTGAGATTGACCTGGTTCTGGAGACCGCGCCAAATCAGCGCTGGGCAATCGAGATCAAGCGCTCCCTAAGCGATCCGAAGCCGAGTAAGGGCTTTTATATTGGCTGCGCCGACGTCAAAGCCAACCATCAGATCGTTGTTTACCCAGGGCAGGAGAGTTACAAGCACGACGCAAAGACAGAGATAATGCCTCTCGAGACACTACTCAAGAGATTGTCATGGCGCGAGAAGTGACGAGTGTCACGCTGGTATTTGTATTCCCGAATCCTTGCCCCGGACAGATGACACTGGAGTCGCAAGGCTTTATCAAAAGGCCTCTGTAAAAACCCCTATGGCAGGTTCATTCGGAGTTCCCACGAGAAGTGCTCTGTCTAATAGGCGGTTGCCCTCTTCACAAGACGTCTCGGGTAGCAGGCAACATCCGTGGCATGCAGCGAGGTTGCGGTTCTCGGGCCCCTGACCGCGACTTTCGAAGCAAACCGGATCGGACGAACACCAGCTAGCTTTCTGTATCGCGCGCAGTACAATACTCTCGAACATGCCTCGGGGAAATAATGGTTTGCTCATCGCCAATCTCCAAATCTTTAATAGCTCCCTCTACTACTATCGCTAGTATCCCGCGATGAGTTTTCTGGCTTAACCTCAAGTCGTACGAAGTTCGAGGTAGGGAGAGACTGAGAGATGGCGGTAGAGGCTTCAGGGACACTTCAATGAAAGTGCCTTGTTGCGGTGATGCGATTTCAGGTTGCCGGAGGAGGAAGGGCAATCCTCATCATCCTTAGCCTTAGCAGAAAATCGTGATCCTTAGCAAATCGTCATTCTTAGTCAATCGGGGCGAAGCTCGATGATTTTTCCCGGATGGAGAGAAGACAATGATCAGAACTTTCATGAAGCAGGTTTTCTCAGCGGTATTGTCGTTCCTGCTGGTATTCACCTCTGTGCCATTGGAAGCCGCAGCTCAGCAACCGGCCCAGGCACTTGCGGGATCGACCGGATCTTCGGGACAAGGTGTACCCCTGTCCGCGGACCAGTTGGAACAATTGGTGGCACCCATTGCTTTGTACCCCGACGCCCTGGTCGCGCAGGTCGTGGGAGCCGCGACTTTTCCGGACCAGATCGCGGTGGCTAACAACTGGCTGCAGCAGAATAAGAGCCTCACCGGCACAGCTCTGATGCAGGCCGTCGATAAGCAGCAGTGGGATCCCAGCGTGAAGGCGCTCACCCAGTTTCCATCGGTCCTCGACAATCTGGCGAAAAACCTCAGTTGGACCTCGGCTTTAGGCGAGGCTTATAGCACGCAGGCTACTGACGTCATGGCGGCGGTGCAGGCGTTGCGCGCCAAAGCTCAGGCTGCCGGCAATCTGAAATCAGGCTCACAGATCACGGTTGTACAACAATCGCCGCAAACCATCGTGATTCAGCCAACCAATCCGCAGGTGGTGTACGTCCCGCAGTACAACCCCACGGTTGTCTACGGCGCTCCAGTTGCGACGCCGGGGTACAGCAGTGCAGATGTGGCGGCGACCGCCATTCTTGCATTTGGAATTGGCATCGCCGTGGGCGCCGCGATAAACAACAGTTGTTGCGGATGGAGTTACAGCTATTGGAACTGCAATTGGCACGGCGGTACGGTGGTGTACAGGAGCAACGTTTACTACGGAAACAGTGCCTGGCGCGGCGGCTACTATGGATCCACTGCCACACTATATGGCCCGTACGGTACCGCGCACGCTGGCAGCGGCTACAATCCGTCAACGGGGACTTACGCGAGAGGTGGAACCGTCTCAACCCCCTACGGCACTCGAAGTGCCGGCCAAGCCTACAATCCGTCTACCGGCACTTACGCCCGTGGTGCATCGGCGTCAGGGGCCTATGGAAGCGCAGCAGCCGGCCAGGCCTACAACCCAAACACGGGGGCCTACGCCGCCACCCATCAAGCCTCCAACGCGTATGGGAACTATGGAAGCTCGGTGGTCTCGAAGAATGGCCAGACTGCGTATACCCAACATCAAACTACTGCGCAAGGGTCTGTGGGAACGGTACAAACTTCGTCGGGTGCCAGAGGGGCTGCCGCAACCGGCGCGAATGGCAACAGCGGTGCCGTGGGACAGACTGCAAATGGCAATAAGTATGCGGCGTCGTCAAACGGCAACGTCTACCAAAACACCGGCAGCGGTTGGCAGCAAACCCAGGGGACGCCTAAATCCACTTCAAGCTACTCGGGCTCATCCAACTACAACAAATCCACCTCAAGCTATTCGGGAACCAACTCTGCTGCTGCTCGCGGCTATGGAGGGCAGGAGAAGAGCAGCGGGTCATCGGCCTTTGGCGGAGGCGGAGGGGGAGGGGGTTGGCAATCGCGGCAGGAGAGCGCTCGTGGTTCGGCGAGCCGCAGTGGCGGTCGCGCTCCCAGATGAAGCCACAGACGAAGTCACCTTCGTGGGCGGTTGGTAAAGAGGTTTACGGACGAAGTTATGGAGGATGGAATGTCGCTCAACCACCGCAGAATTGCGTTTACGATCCGGTTACTCCTTCTGGCGTTAGCTGTTGTCCCCCTTGCCGCCTGCAAAAAATCCGAGAACCCGGAGAAGCCTTCGCTCACTGTGTTTGCCTCACCGACGACGCGGGAAATGCGCTGCTGACGGCGGCAAAATCGGGTGATCAAACCGCGCTGCTGGCAATTTTTGGTCTCGATTCCAAGGAACTTATCTACTCAGGCGATTCCGTGCAGGACAAGAATGCGGCCGATACATTCGTGGCGGAGTATGGAGTGATGCATCGCTGGCGCAATATGCCGGATGCCGCTCAAGTTCTGCTAGTAGGAGCGGACAACTTTCCCTTCCCGATTCCGCTGAAGAAGAATGGTGATGGGAAGTGGTTCTTCGATACGGCTGCGGGAAAGAATGAGGTTCTGAACCGCCGTATTGGCCGGAATGAATTGGCAATCATCGAGGTTTGTAACGCGGTGGCGGACGCTGAGGCGGAGTACTTCGCCCAACCTCACGATGGCGAAAAGGCGAAACAATTCGCGGTGAAGTTCGTCAGTGACCCTAGCAAGCAGAACGGCTTGTACTGGAAGTCGGCGGAAGGGCAGCCCCCGAGCCCGCTCGGGCCGCTGGCGGCGTTCGCAACGGATAAAGGATATAGCGCAAATGCCGAGGGGTACACGGCATTCCACGGCTACCACTTTCATATGCTGAAGGGGCAGACCGATAAGGCTCCGGGCGGCGCGAAGGACTACGTGGTCAATGGGAAGATAACGGGTGGCTTCGCCTTCGTCGCCTATCCGGCCGAGTACGGCAACTCCGGGGTGATGACGTTCATCATCAACCACGATGGCGTGCTGCTCCAAAAAGATCTGGGGAAGGCCACGACAGAAATCGCAACGGCGATAAGCACGTTCGATCCTGATTCCAGCTGGACGATCGTGGTGCCATAATTGGTTTTCGCGGATCAAGCAGCTCACTGAGACTGAGTACCCCGAGACTCAGGCGTTGATCCAGGTCTACGGCGTCGGTCAGCTCACGGCGCTAACGTACGTCTTGACGCTGGGCAACAAGGAACGCTTCCAGAGAAGTCGTGACGTCGGGTGCTATCTGGGTCTGCGACCGAGGCGGAGTCAGTCGGGGAATCGCGACCCTCAGCTCGGTATCAGCAAAGCTGGCAACATCTATCTGCGTTCTCTACTGGTCGAGTGCGCCAACCACGTCCTCGGCCCGCGCGGAAAAGACTCGACCTTACGACAGTGGGGCCTTCATCTGGCATCGCGCGGAGGCAAACAGTCTCGGAACCGGGCCATCGTTGCTGTTGCACGCAAGCTTGCTGTACTGCTGCATTGCATCTGGGTCACGCAAGAGCCGTATGTATCGTTCTATGCGGTAGCAGCTTGAGCAAGTTCACTGTTGCGAACCCCGCGACCCGATGACGTTGTAGGTCATCAGATCGGGACAGCTAGATGTTCGAGGTGCCTCGACCGCCGAATCCTTACCCGTGTCTTCACGATGGCGATCGCTTTGGGTGCTGCTCCGGCATGCCGTGAGCAGCACCGGTTAGCTCAGGCTGCTGGTATTCCGGCGATCGCCTTGTTCTGAAGGACGCGGACCACGACGCGGCGGTTCTCTGCCTGGCCTTCCACAGTCTTGTTAGTACCCACCTGCTCGCTTTCGCCCATCGCTCCGGGGGCAAGCATTCTGGTAAGAGGAACTTTGCCTTGCTGAAGCAGAATGTTGGTGACGTTCTGCGCGCGCTCCTGGCTGATCTTCTGGTTCACCTCCGGGCTGCCCACGGCCGAGGCATAGCCCTTTATCTCGATCATATAGCCTTCGACCTTGCTGGCGTTTTGAGCCAGCGTCGTTATCTGGGAGATGTACTTGGGATCAACTTTGGTTTTGCCGTTGGCGAAGTAGATGGTGACTTCGTCCATGATGTAGTAGTCGTCAAGCTGGCCGAAGCGGGCGATAGCGGCGTCAACGGCCGCCTTGTTAGCAGCGATTTTGGCCTGGTTGGCCTCAATGGCGGCCTCGTGCTTCCGCAGGGCCTCATTCTGTGCCTGCAGCTCGGCGTTATGCTTCTGCAGCTCTTCCTGGTTCTTTTGCACCTGCTGATTGGTATCGTGCATGCCGGCTGCAATGGCTTTGGCGTTCTTCAGATCGTTGCCCTTGAATCGCACTTTGCGGGCAACAAGGATGTTCTGGTTGTTGTAGTCGCCTTCGACCGAAACGGCGAGTCCGGGAATCAGGGCTACCATGGGCATCTGCTTGCTGCGAGCCTTCAGTACACCCTCCACCTGGCCCACGTCTGTGCTATCAGTCAGCATGACCACCATGTTCGGGTCCTGGCTTGTGCTCAGGATGATGTCCGGGCCACTCCGGCTCTTGATGATGCCTTGAACCTTCGTCGATTGCGCCGCGCCTGTTCCGGATGCGCTGCCCAGAAACAAAAGCGTTACGATATTGGCCATCCCGAGTAGACGAATCGCTCTCATTTTCCTGCTCCTTCCTGATGCTGATGTAACGAACACAGTCTTATTCAGACTTGCATTCAATAACGATCGAACTTCTCCCGCGCGCGATAACGCGCGACAATCAGTGGGCGCTCGTATCGATCTCGCGAGCTACCCCCTCGACGCGTTACGTTACCTCGGTGGCCTTGCCTCAATCGATACGTTGCTTTCTTGGGCTGCGCCTGCCCTCCCAGCGTAATGACCAAGGCGAGGGCCAGAAACGTTCGCCCAATCGTCAATGCCTTCATTTGACACCCTCTCTTTGCGTTAGTTGGGGTATCTCTTGGCGGTCCACGCGCTTGGCAATCATCATCGGCGGTAGCCGCTAGTTTCTACTTCCCTGTAAAGTACTCCAGGTGTACCTCGATGGTCCCGTTGAACTTGAACGGTACTTTGTCGGAGTAGTCAAGCGACACCCGGTGAACCGAGGGCAATACCTATGTCGAGACAGTCGTTGGCGGTAAAGAGCAGCGGTGCGGATATCGATATCTGGCCAGTCGCAACCACCTATGCAGTGCTAACCTATCCAATCTGTCTCGTCCTTGCTACTGCCAGATTTACTAGCTCAAAGCAGAAAATTCCTGAGCTTCGGCATTGTGTCTGACCCTGAAGTAATCCCAAGGTAAGGGTTGCCGACCATCCGGGAGTTACCACGTGGTTGCTTGAAATGCCTTAGTGCGGCTATTTCAACGGTTTAATCCGCCAAGCCGGTCATAAGCGCCATTGCTGAATCAACGTTTAGCTGGTTGCGACTCCTACGGAAGTCGTCTCGAGATTCTGGATAACGGGAAGCCGCGTGATAGTCAGCACAGTGCTGTCGTCCTCCTGCCCGAACGCTCGGGCAGTCTCGGCGATGGTGCTGGCATCGGGACGTTTGGTAAGAAGAGTCTTGATTCGTTCAAATCCGTACAGCTCTCTCGCGGAATTGCAGGCCTCGAGCACACCATCGGTGTACAGGGTCATGCGATCGTCGTCGCTGAGCACAATATATCGACTCACGTAGTCCGCATCGGTAACGATACCGAGAGGCAGCGAAGGATCCAGGGTCATTTCGCTGGAATTGAGAAACGGAGGCAGATGGCCGGCGTTGGCGAGCGTGCAATCGCCCGAAGTGTCGAGTTTGAGTACGATTGTGGTCGCAAAGCCGCCCTGCATTCGGCCGACCAGTCTGCGGTTGAGCCCAATAAGCACCGCAGCGGGGTCGCTGTCGTACTCGGCGAGCGTACGTACGGTGCCGACGATCAACGCGACATTCATCGCCGCCTTCAGACCCTTGCCGCTCACGTCACCCAGGACGACCAGCGAGGACTCGTCCGCGAGGGAAATGATCTGGAAGAAATCTCCCCCCACCTCCTGTGCTGGCTGGTAGACGCTCTGGATCGCGTATCCGGCCACCTCTGGAAGCGCTTCGGGAATGAGCACCTGTTGAACCTCCCTGGCGGACTTCAACTCCATCTCGATTGCCTCTTCGTGCTTGCTTGCGCTGTTCCATGGCATATCGCATAAGGGCATATGCGAGAGAAATCAACAACAGCGTCTCGAGAATCTGCCCCGAAGTGATCTCTGCTCCTGCAAGAAGAAACAGCGGTCCGGTGATCCTGTCATGGTGGCCCCAGTGAGTGAAGCGTAGTCCCTGGGAGCTGACAACTCTCACGAAATCCCACAGGTAAAGCAGAAAGGCTGCGACCGCGACCAGACTGCGGGAAAGGTCGAGCTTGCGCTTTAGACCTTGGTAAACGAGTACAAATACGATCAGCTGAGACAGCGTCCAGACCGTGGCGACTACCGCATTCAACCATTGCGTGGTTAGTCCGGCGTCTCCCCAATCCAAGAATACGACTGCATCCGCCAATCCAAAGCCGAGGTGGACTGCAACGGCTGCCTAGTTCCAGCTGAGAAGCCGCCGGTCATTCTGAAGGTTGAACAAATGCAGCAGCAGCAAAAATAAGGAGCAATCCGCAATTGAAAGGACGACCGTCCGCCAGCCGCCGAGAATCGGATACGAAATCCATTCGATCATGTGAGTCGAGTGGAGATAGAAATAGGCCACCTCTGCCAGAAGCCATATCGCGAATCAGAGATAGAGTTTTTTTTCGAGGTTCATGCACCCACGCGAAGAACGACACAGTTCCAATCAACAGGAAGAAAAAGCTAAGTGCGCGGCCGAACAGGCTCGCGTTCAGGAGCAGGAAATCTGCCTGGCCTGCCTTTGCGGCAATGACCGCTGTGTCTCCTATCAGTGGGGGAGCACTCAGTCCGCCGGAATTGTCAGGACTGGTTGAACTAAGCGGCGCTCTCCACATCCTTATTGCCAGGAGACCCTGCCCCGCTCCGGAAAGGGACGGCAACGCAAAGGACTCCCGATGCTGGTAATACCAGACGGCCCCGGGCGGGAGCACACCCTGACTACCAACCTTCTCCCCATTCCAGTAGATCTCATGGGCGGATTCGACGGGCGGCATCAGGATCGCGAGTTTCTCCCTGCCTGAAATGGATCGATCAATGTCGAGGTGGCGACGATACCACGCAAAGCCCGCATACGCCGGATGAGTTTGCTCACCCCACGTCTTATCCGCCTTGATGTGTTCCCATTTCGAGTCGTCATAGGCGGAATCGATCCAGCGCATATCATCGCCGAGATGGAACTGCCAGTCGCCATCAATCGCGACAACTCCCCGCCGGATATTCTTGATGGTCAGCGCGGGCGTGTCGTGCGACTCCCCTATCGCAACTGTGTGCGAGGCGCCCGCATTCAGGAACAGACCAGACAACACTACGAGCAGCAAATGCAGCCAGCGCATGCCCGGCAGTTTAGCAGAACCTTTGGCACATGCGTGCAATCTGGAATCTGTTGATTGTGGTAAGCCGACTCGCGAGAAAGAATGCCGACTAATGAGATGGTTCACGCTTGATTCCTCTACGGGAGCACCTCCGGGGAGCGGTGCTGAGCGGCCTGTTGTTTAGGCCGGGGGCCCGCCACATCTCGTATTGCGAATCCTCGGGTTCTTCAGTAGCGAATTCCGACAGCGACCGTTATGAACTGCGTGCTGATGTTCTTGGTCGGAGCATAGTTATAGCGCGCTTCCGTGTAAAGTCGGTAAGGAGCTTCGCCTACTCTTACGGTGAGTCCCATGCCTGCGTTTGCGCCCAATGCACTTGAGTTGGAGCTTGCCACAGTCTGGCTGGCGGTTACAGTTCCCGACGTGCAAGTGAATCCCCACCAGAGCCAGGCCGTCGTACAAATAGTTCCTGGGCCTACTGTGACCGCTTTTGAGAGGTTGGTGTTACGGAGATACCAACCACCGCCGCCGATGAGATAGGTGCCGAGTAACCGGCCCCGCAGTTCGTACCTGTAATTTCCGGTGATAGTAAAAATGTCAGCGTTTCCGCTAAGATCGCGTGGATTGCAAAGCGGCCTGCAGCGGTCGCAGCTGCCCACTTGAGGCATAGACCCGATTCCACAGGAACTCGCCGATGACCGCCTGGCGCCGGTTGAAGTTATAGCCGATCCCGGCAACCGCACCCCAACCGGTGCCGACGACCTCTGCGGTCGAGTTGACAGGTACATTGACCACCATTGCTACGTTGTCGTTCACTTTACATTCGTCTTCGCAGTCGTCTGTGCATGAAGCAGTTGCAGCGGCGTCAGCGCGATCATCATCAGAATCATGATGTTCCTCAAATTTAGTTCGCAGGCGTGCATAGGTCGTTCCAATCTGAGAAACGTACACCATTTGTAGATTGCTAGGCCGAAGGAAACTGTGCGAGCATCGTTCACTCCGGGATCCAACGTCTGTCTATCCTTAGCCTTCGCTCCATGAGTTTAGAAGTTGATTACCACGTCGTGAACTGGCAAAAGTGTCAGTCGGCACTTCCGGCAGACCGTAGGAAGCATCGTTGGCGGAGCGACTGTTGCTGGGAGGCCGCGTGAAATCCGAACTCAAACTCGGCTGAGACCACTCAGCGTGGAGTGTTTCGTCAGAACAGAATCTTGAGGATCCGCGTCAGCAATTGTTCGAGAGAAAAGACCGTAAGGCCTAACGGCAGAAGCGGCTCGGCCGTGACCGAAGCGAGTCGGGTTTGCGCCGTCCAACGCTACGGTGATGGTGACGCTGATCGTGTGCGCTCTGGCTGCGTCGGGTGCTATTTTCATCATTGTGGCTCTGTATTCGCCGTTCAATGGCATCCTGGAGATTTCTCCTGTGGCGGTCCGCGATGCATTGACCCTGCTGAGAAAGGAATGACAACCTGACGTTGCACCGTCAACTCCATTACGTTCTCTCGACAAAAGCGCAATGCCATAGGGCGATGGTTGTGAGCGATGTCACCGAATCCAACGCGATTGATGAATCAGTCGAAACCGCGCGAGAGATTTAACAATCGAAGGTTGACGCGGACTCATCGATTACCGAAGGACCATCCCAAGCCTGAGGTGATTCCATAATCGCTGCCGGAGAAATTTTGAGGGGGCTTGTTGTCCCAGTTGCCGTAGAAGGATAGATTCCAATTCAGTCCACCGAAAAGCTTTACATAATACGTTGCTGACGTATTTGTATATACCCGGCCAGCTTGAGTCAGGGCCGGGACGACGGCCGCATCAATGGTTAGGTTCGTTTTGTCGAAGACAAACAACTTAGCCTGACCCTTGATCAAGGCTGCGGCAACATTTTGCGTTTCTTGCTGGCCCAAAGACTGGGAATACCGCGTGTTTTGCCATTCCAAGCCCCCAAGCAGCCAAATGCTTGTCCGGTCTGTATTCTTTAAATACCGCCCGATACCGCCTCCAAGAGTTGTCTGAAGGTCGATACTTTGTTCGGAGCTTTGAAGAAAGCCGCCGACCCCTGCATAAAACCAATTATTCCGCCGAAGCAATCGATTGGAAAACAGGTCTATCGCGTTTCGCGTGGAAACCGTTGAACCGGTACTGGCCGCGAGTGACGAGTTGTAATTGGCCTGGACGGCCCATCGTTCGCGTAGATATTCAAGCGTGGTGCTGAAATTGTATTGCGTTGCTTGATTACCTTTGGAATACGAAATCCCCGAAGTGATCTGGCCATTGAAGCGCTGCCGAAAACTGGTGGATGTTTCCGTCATGGTGATGATCTTCGAGTGCTCCAGCGTGACGCTCTTATTTGTGGCTTCGGAAATCTCAATCAGGATTGGTCGCTCTCCAGGCGACTGGACCGTGCGGAGCGTACCGGTGTAGACCAACCCGTCTTGTGTCTTCACAATGAACAGCTGTTTGCTTTCGAGGTGATCAACCTTCGTCCAATCCACCGAGCTGGTGCCGAGGATGTAATCGAAGCTCACGGAAAGGGTGCCAGAATTGAGCCCTTTGATCTCACCAGTCAGACGGTCGCCATTATTCATAATGATCATGTCAGTCTTGTCTCGGGCAAAAAGAGGTATGGTGCTTGCAACTGCGAACGAGAGGGTCATAATTCGTCGCACAATTGCCCGAAATGGAAAAGCTCTTGACGTGTGGGAACAGCATGGAGCCCAGACACAGGATCGATCGCAAATCGGAATCAGTGTCTTGGGCGGGCTCTGAGGTTCATGCGTTTTCGAGATGTTCGGGTGTAATTTGCGCATAACGTGTAATCATCCTGGATAGATTTCGTGACCGATTAAGGGTCTTCTTGTACGTAAATGTCCAGCAACCAATCGATGAACACTTACTTGCTGCGTGACTAGAGGAACCGTTCAAAATTTCTACTGAATAATCCTTCCGAATGCCACACGTCTGACAGTTCCTCTCCGTGCCCAGGCCTGCAAGTATGAATACACTTTCGTAGCTCAGAACAACGATTGCAGGCCTGCCCCTGCCCCAGCAAGTTTGGCTACTCCATCGGAGCCGATTTAACTCTAGCCGCACAAAGAGATAATCCCGGCCTTCGGCTATCAACGGTTTTGCACGAAGAGATCATTTATGAAAAACGAGTCGTTGATCGCAACCGTCTCTCTGACAATTTCCGCGGCTTTGCGGATCGCGCCCGTCCGTCGCACAGCCGAATCCGGAGCGCGACGTATGGAGGCAAGCTACCGCCTAGCGTGCTATCGGAAGGCTGACTGGTTGTTGCAGTCGAAATTCGAGCAGGGATTCGCTTGGCACGGATACCTGCTTGCCTTTGGTAGCTGCGGATGCGATAGTTCCAGTTGCAGCTCCAGCACCGGCTCCAATTGCAGCACCCTTTCCCCCGCCCGCGAGCCCGCCAATGAGCGCTCCGAGTCCTGTGCCGCCAACGACTCTCTTTGCGGTTTTGCTACCCTGCCCCTGGGAGGCTACCTGGTAAGTACTAGTCAGAAGCGGATATGCAGTGCCATTGATGACGATGTCGGTCATCTCCAGTGTCAATTCCGCCCCGCCGGATACGTTGCCCGCTGACTTAGCTTGAGCGAGCCGCCCATAAACGGTCGTACCCCTCGGAGCAACTACAAAGTCATCCACCTGAAGATTTGTCTCGAGATTGGCTGTGAAGCGGTATCCGACCTGTTGTTTGCTCGAATCAACAGAGTCAACCATGCGGATCAGAATTCGCGTTCCGGCAGGAACGGTTACCTTTTTTGGCGCTTGTGCTTGCCCTTCGATTACGGCCGACAAACACAACCCTATTAACAAAGCCGCTGCTCGAACCATTGCGTACCGCATGTTCTCTCTCCATGTTCTCAGGCCTCGTGCCCGACAATGGGCAACGCCGAAGTGATTTGAAGATCGATAATCGCCAACAATTGATCTTCAATTTGCAGGAATCGCGCAGCCTCGACGGCACCTAACGAGTCTTTGACTCGTCCGTAGTATTTAGCCAGAAGTTCATCACGCTGTTTCCGATAATTGAAGACATTCTGAACCAGCTCATCGGCTTTAGCAGCAGTCATCTGATCGTAGTTATGCGCGTAGTTCTGAATGTTCGCTAGACTCAGGTTGTTTAGTTTCGTCAACTGTGCCTCGTACTCGCTATAGATCGGCCAGAATTTCGCCGCCTGACCCACATCCAGCTTCATCAGAACGCCTATGATCTCGTCCTTTTGCTGTCGAACATTGCTGCGCAACAGGTCAATATATTCCTGAACATTTTTCTGCTGGGTGTCTGTCAGGGACAAGCCGGTTTTCGCTGTTGTGTTCTGCGAATGCGCGGCGGTTTGCTGGCCGAAGGTGACGGCACATTGGATAAGGCATAGAGAAAGGGTGCACCGTAGTGCAGTTTGTATTTTCATCTGATTGTCCTCCTTCAGAGACCTGACTGCTCCTATTCGCAACAGAGGTTATGAGGATTTCCGCCGACTAAAGGGAGCGATGCAAGGGGATCTACTTGCTGTGACCAGAAGAACTGTTCAAATTTCTACTTTACAAATCTTCCGAATGCCACTATCACTTTTGCCAGTTCCTCTCCGTGTCGACCCCTGCTAGCATCAGTGCCTGTCGTAGCTCAGAACAGTGATTGCGGGCTTTACCCCCCTGTGCCCCACAGCAAGGTGGTCTAGGAGCGGGTTCGACTACAGCCGGACGAAGAGATGGCATCCCGGTCTCAGCTTTCAACGGTTTTCACGAAGAGATCACTTATGAAAACGAGTCGCTGGATTGCAACCGTCTTTCTGACTATTTCGGCGATATTGGGGATCGCGCAATCACTTGCACAGCAGCCGAATCCGGAGCGTAACGCGTACTTCGGCGAAACGCACATTCACACCAGCTGGTCGTTTGATGCCTATACTTTCGGCAACCTCAAGGCCGGCCCGGAAGACGCCTACAAGTTTGCCATGGGCGAGCCTATCGACCATCCTGCTGGGTACAAAATCAAGATCACCCGTCCGCTGGATTTCATGGCGGTAACTGACCATGCAGAGTATGTGGGTATCGCTCCATTGGCAAACGACCCCAATTCGGACATCAGCAAATTGCCCATTGCAGAAAACCTGAAAGTCCGAAGCAAAGAGGATATCCAACGCGTGTATATGTTTCTTGGTGTTTCAATCATCAAGAATCAGCCAATCCCGGAGCTAACGAGCCCCCAGCTGATGGGTAGCGTCTGGAAAGAGATTGTCAGCGCCGCAGACAAGTATTACCGGCCGGGAAAGTTTACGACTTTCGTGGCCTACGAGTGGACCTCGACGCCCGACAATCGCAACATGCACCGCAACGTCATCTTCAAAGATTCCAAGAAGGTGCCGGGATATCCGTTTTCCTCCATGGACTCGGATCATCCTGAGGATCTCTGGAACTGGATGGATACGCAGCGCAAAGCAGGAAATGAGTTGCTTGCAATCTCGCATAACGCGAACCTGAGCGACGGCATCATGTTTCCGCTGGAGGTTGACAGCAAGAATCGACCAATCGACGCTGCCTGGGCACAGGAGCGGGTGAACAATGAGCCGTTAACGGAAATCCACCAGCTCAAGGGCACATCAGAGACCCATCCCTCGCTTTCTCCCAATGACGAGTTCGCTGACTACGAGTTATTAAACTATCTTCTGGGCGGCGTGGAGCGGAATCCCAAAATCCACGGCAGCTACATCCGCGAGGCATGGCAGAACGGCCTGGCGATGCAAGACGGTCGCGGGTACAACCCGTACAAGATGGGAGTCGTCGGTGCCAGCGACTCACACAACACGGCTGCTGGCTACAGCCAGAGCGACTACTTCGGCGGGCATGGGTTACTGGACGCCACGCCCCAGCAACGCTTGAGCGGCAAGAAAGAATCGGGCCTGAATATGGGCCTGCTCAGCACTGCTGGCCTGGGCGGCGTGTGGGCGGAAGAGAATACGCGTGAGTCGATCTTTGCCGCCATGCAGCGCAAGGAGACCTTCGGTACCAGCGGGGTCCGGATCAAGGTGCGCTTATTCGGCGGCTGGGATTTCCGTCCTGACATATTGAACCAGAAAGATTGGGTGAAGGCCGGTTATGCAAAAGGGGTGCCCATGGGGGGCGACCTACCAAAAAAAGCTGAAAAGGAACCAACTTTCATCGTGTGGGCCGTCAAAGATCCTGACGATGCCAATCTCGACCGCATTCAAATTATCAAGGGTTGGACAAAGAGCGGCCAGATATTCGAAAAGATCTATGACGTAGCATGGTCCGGCAATCGCAAGCCCGATTCGATTACCGGCAAAGTTCCGGCGGTCGGCAACACCGTTGACGTCAAGAACGCGAGTTATACGAACACGATCGGTGCGGTTGAATTGAAGAAGGTGTGGAGGGATCCTGACTTCGATCCAAGCTTGCATGCATTCTATTACGTGCG
The DNA here is from genome assembly GCA_963774835.1 of uncultured Acidobacteriaceae bacterium. Taxonomy (GTDB): domain Bacteria; phylum Acidobacteriota; class Terriglobia; order Terriglobales; family Acidobacteriaceae; genus Edaphobacter. The sequence goes on along the minus strand of CAVZGS010000003.1, from coordinate 281,712 downwards.
CGTTTTGCAGATACCGACCCCACGATCGGACCACCTATGATGCCAAGAAGTTAGGAGTCCCACCGCCGAACTGGGTTGCGGCGACGGTGCAGGAGCGCGCCTGGACGTCTCCCATCTGGTACGCCCCGACGGACGAGGCCAGCAAGGGCGAAAAGCACAGCATCACAGTTGCCGATCTGAAGCGGAACGGGGCCCAGACACTCGAGGATGGCCAGTTAGCACAGTTGGTTGTGGGGAAGACACTGACCGTTCGCAACACGGTTACCGGCCAGCAGTTCCAGATTTCCTACAGCAAGTCAGGGCGACGTCTGATCCTCAGCGTAGACGGGAAGCAACCGGAGCCGGGTGAAGTATTCGACGTTGCAGGCGCTGCTGGCTTGGGCTCACCGGCACCGTACGAGATCCGAGGCGGCGAAATCATCACCACGCTTGGAGAGACGCCGTTCGTAGTGACTGTCTACAAGGTGGGCGACAAGTATCTGGCCGCGCGCAGCAACGAATTCGGCTACGCCAACTACGAGCTCGAAAAAGTGCAGGAATAGAGCAAGTCAGAGACGTTCTGAGAAGAAGCGAGGTGTGGGAAAGTGGGCATATCCGTCGCATCCAATTCAGCGGCCAGCGAGCTCGCGCAGGGACACCATGCATCTGTGCGCAGCGTCGTCAACCGCTGGCTGCGCGAGCCGCTCGTTCATTTTCTACTTATCGGCTCGCTGCTGTTTGTCATTTATGGAGCATGGGGCCACTCCAGTCAGCCGGGCAGCAAGCGCATAGAACTAACGCCGGATGATCTGCGCCAACTCCAGATAGGTTTCGCCGCGCAATGGGAGCGCCAACCCACGCCCGAGGAATTGGCGGGCCTCGTGGAGAATCGCGTTCGCGAGGAGATACTCTATCGCCAGGCGCTAGCCATGGGCCTCGATAAGGATGACGACATCGTCAAGCGCCGCATGGCGCAGAAAATGCAATTCCTTGCTGAAGATGTAGCCAATGCTCACGAGCCGACGACTGCGGAACTCAAAGCCTGGTTCGAAAGGAATCGGGACAAATTCTTGTTGCCCGGCGGCATTACCTTCCGTCATCTATACTTTTCACCCGATCGACGGGGGCAACGGGCTCACGACGATGCGGTGAAGGTGCTGGCTAAGGTTGCAGGTCAGTCCGAAGACTCCAAGACTGGAGCTGCGCTCGCAGATGCATTCATGTTCCAGGATTACTACGGCGATCGCTCACCCGAGCAATTGGCCAGAGAATTTGGATCGCAGTTTGCGCAGGCAATCTTTAAGCTCAAACCAGGTTCATGGCAAGGGCCGGTCGAGTCCGGCTACGGATGGCACCTCGTGTTCGTGGATTCGTTCACTTCCGGCCGGGTGCCTACGTTTGAGGAGGTCGAGCCGGACGTGAAAAGCGCATGGCTAGCTGACCAGCGCGAACACGCCAAGCATAAAGCGTATGAAACCATGCGTGCGAAGTATAAGGTATTCTTGCCTGCTCCTCCCAAGAAGGAAACAGCTAACGCAACTCTTCCGGCGCTGCCTAAGCGCGAAATGCCAAGTTCTTCCGGCGAAGGGCACGCAATGAACTGCCCGGGGAGGCGCCTCTATTACCTCCTTGTCGGCCAGGTGCTCGCCGCGGTACTGCCGCTTTCTGTCGCATGGGCACACGAAGTCCGTCCGGCTTATCTTGAGCTAAAAGAAACGGCGCCGGGTCGTTTCAATGTGTTGTGGCGCACGCCTCTGCTTTCAGGTATGCGGCTGCCGGTTGTGCTCAAGCTTCCTGACGATGTGCAGAACCTCAAAGAGCCGATGGTCCAGGAGTTGACCGACTCGTTGGTCGAGCGCCGATGGATCGATGCGGGGCCCGGCGGACTCGCGGGAAAGCGCATTGAGTTCGTTGGATTGCAGGGGACCATCACCGACGTCTTGGTTCGTGTCGAGCGCCTCGACGGCTCTTCTCAAGTGACTCGCGTCTTGCCTTCCTCACCTTCCTTTGTTGTGGAAGCGACACCACGCCGTTTTGAAGTCGCCCAAACTTATCTCATGCTCGGAATCGAGCACATTCTCACCGGTGTTGACCATCTGCTCTTTGTTTCCGGGCTTTTATTGCTGGTGAGCGGCGTAAAGCGCTTACTTCTAACCGTCAGTGCTTTTACACTCTCCCATACAGTCACGCTGACTCTCGCAACGTTGGGATTCGTCCATGTGCCGCCAGCTCCTGTTGAAGCGGTCATCGCGCTCAGCATCCTGTTTGTCGCCTGGGAAGTACTCCGAAAAGATACGAATCCAACTGGACTCGCGCAACGCAAGCCATGGCTGGTAGCTTTCTCGTTCGGCCTGCTACACGGTCTGGGGTTTGCAGGTGGACTCAGCGCGGCAGGGTTGCCCGCTACGCATATCCCGCTTGCTCTCGGCTTCTTCAGCGCAGGAGTCGAGGTTGGTCACTTTTCATTTGTTGGAGGGGCACTGTTAGTCATAGCGACGCTGAAACGCTGGACGTCCCGATTGCCGTCCTGGTCCTGGCGAATCGCGCCCTATGCCATCGGCAGCTGCGCATCCTTCTGGCTTATCTCACGCCTGGCAGCATTCTAAGATTTCCTATCGATCTTGCTAGTTGCAACGGGGGAACGCTGAATTCATAATTCCCACGTCACTAGGCTTCCGATGAGACCAGGGTGGCCGGTTCCTGCAGAACCCTCTGCCGGACAGTTCTGATCAAAACACAACCCGCGAGGAAGAACCCCATATGAGCCAAAAATCATCTCACCCTTGACCGCCTGCCCCACGGAATATCTTCACGCGAAGGAAAAGTCTCACAGTCACAAACATTGATGCCTGTAGTCGATTCCGGGAAAGGACTCTATTGTGGAAATGAGTAACACGAACTTCAGAGTCCTACTACTGCATTTATCTTTTCGCATTTTGGCCACAACATTTTTCGTTGCAACGGTAGCTTTAACGCAAACGGAGAGTACGAAAGATGCCCCGCAGAAGAAGACGCCGGTCGCCACCAGTGATAAGGCTTATCGTCCTCAGCTATCAGGAACTGTCGTTGACAAGTCCGGCGCGGTGATTGCCGGAGCTACCGTGCTGGTTCGGAGCGGGAACGGTACTGTGGAAAGAGCGACACAATCGGACAGGAACGGCACCTTCATTATTTCTGGACTCTCGGCAGGTAATTATCGACTCGTCATAGTGAATCCCGGTTTTCAGACCAAAGAAATCCCCGTCACAATAGGGACCACCGGGGCTGCGGCCCCGCTGCAAATCTCTCTGGCTGTGAACGCCGTAAGCGCCACCATAAACGTGCCGGGCCGCGAGGAAGATCTTATCGGAATTGCCGATTCCGCCACCCAGGGAACGGTGGGCGCAAAGGAAATCGAAAATCGTCCGATTCTTCGATCGGGAGAAGTTTTGGAGACGATTCCCGGTCTCATCATCACTCAACACGCCGGGGGCGGTAAGGCCAACCAATATTTCCTTCGCGGCTTCAATCTCGACCACGGCACAGATTTCGCCGTATTCCTCGACGGTATGCCTCTTAACCTGCCGTCGCACGCGCACGGCGAGGGTTATGCGGACATGAACATTGTCGTCCCGGAGTTTGTGCGGCGGCTAAATTACGAGAAAGCTGCCCTACTACCCTGAGATCGGCAACTATAGCTCAGCTGGATCGGCCAACATCCAATATTTTAAGACTTTGCCCCATAGCTTCTTTCAGGTGGAAGGCGGCATGTATGGCTATTGGCGGGCCGTTCTCGGCGTATCGCAAAAGCTCGGCTCGGGCAATTTGCTGTACGGCGGAGAAGCGTATCATGATGACGGCCCATGGACGCATCCGGATAACTATTACAAATTCAACGGTCTTCTTACCTACAGCCAAGGGGGAGACGCCGATGGTTTCAGCATCACAGCCCGCGGTTACAACGGAGATTGGCACTCGAGCGATCAAATCCCCGTTACAGCGATACCTCTGATTGGCTTCTTCGGCGCACTTTACCCGACTGACGGTGGCAATTCACAGCGTTATAGCTTACAGGCCGAATGGCATCGCCAAGGTACAAATTCTGCGACGACAATCACTGGCTACGGATTTCATTATGATCTCGATTTATTTTCCGATTTCACTTATTACCTGGACGACCCCATAAAGGGCGATCAGTTCGAACAGCAGGATAGGCGCTGGGTGGCTGGGTTTGACGCAGCCCACACGATTTTCAGCCAATGGTTTGGCCGCAAGGCGGAAAATACGTTCGGCCTGCAGGTTCGCAATGATTGGATCCACAACGGCCTTTACCGGACGGAAGATCGTGTGCGCACGGACAAGAATGATATCAATGCCTGCAATGACGAACCCATCCCCGAGTGCGATACCAATCCGAATCTGATCGCGGTCGTGCCCGCGGTCACGGATTTGAATAGATTCACGGACACGATGGTGGGTTTTTATGCAGAAAATAAAACCCAGTGGGCGGAAAAATTCCGCGCGGTCTTGGCCCTGCGCGGCGATGAAGCAATCTATGTCGTCACCAACTTGACTCCCCCCTATGTCGCCACCGAATTGCCTGGCGCTCCGGTGGTCAACTTTGAGGAACTCAATTCCGGCTCGGCCAGCAAGTTCCTGCCCAGCCCAAAAGCGAGTTTGATTTTCGGGCCGTGGTTCAGTACCGAGTTCTATGTACAGGGGGGATTCAGTTTTCACAGCAACGACGCGCGCGGCGCAACGCAAAGGATTGAACCGATTTCGCCGGACTATCCTTTCCCAACGCCCTCCACCCCAATTACCCCTCTAGTCCCGACCAAAGGCGCGGAAATCGGTATGCGCACTCTGGCCATCCCACATCTGCAAAGCACCTTTTCGCTCTGGTATCTCTACAGTGCTTCCGAACTGCAGCAGTCCGGCGACACCGGAGGCACGGTTGCTTCAAAACAGCCGAGCAACCGCTATGGCGTCGAATGGGCAAACTACTACACGCCACTGGAACATGTGGCTTTTGATTTTGACCTTGCGAGCTCCAAAGCCCTTTTTACCGAAGTTGACGAAGATGATGCGGCGCCGGACAGCGCGGGTGGCAAGCGTGTGCCCGAAGCGGTGGGATTGGTAATTTCATCGGGCATCACACTGCACGATTACAAAGGCTTTTCGTCGAGTTTGCGCCTGCGCTACTTTGGCCCGCGCGATCTGACATCTGACGGAATTTATCGCTCAGAGGCAACGGCATTGCTCAATGGGGAGGTCCGTTATCAAATTGGCGAGAAATGGCACGTTTCGGCCGAATTGTTCAATTTGCTTAATCGTCGCGATCACGACATTGACTACGCCTATACCTCCCGAATAACTCCGACCGCCGCGTCGGCATTCACAGACGTTTTTCACCCCGTCGAACCGTTTCAGGTGCGATTCGCGTTAGGAAAAACCTTTTGACAAATGCCGCGCGGGCCGACTGCGTTAACCCGCTACGAGATGAGGCACGCTTTTGGATTTTTCCAAACAGCACGACATAACGTGTGACAACGTGCATGCACACGGCTATCTCGTCCGATGTTTTCGAGCGACATGACATCTCCGAAGCACTCACTGAATCGGGTTACTCCTCAAAGTCGACCGGTGCTCAAAATCCCGTCCATTTGATTTCATAACACTGTCTGCTCCATTGAGGGCCGGTTATCGATCCTGCCCGCAGCAATATCCTCCAACAGCTTCTTAAGTCCTGGGCGAACCATATTGCCGCCTGAAAAAACCGCCATCGGCGTATTTGGCTGAGAGGGCGCGCCAGCCCTCGTGCTTCTGGCTGGTAATGTAGGCCCGCGGGCTTCTCGCTGGGCGTGGGGTGAGTTGAATGACTGGTCGAGGCCTCTTCAGAAGATTTTCGTGTATAGATAGCACACCGGCTAGGCCTCATTGCTTCTTGCCCTTCGTGCCGAAGAAGGCCGGGCCTGACCAGTGTGTCCCCGTAATCCGACAGGCTATCGGTGGCAAGCTCTTAAACGTTTTTCCCTCGTATTCGAAGCCATTATCAGTGATGGTGACTTCGTGGACCTTGCCTTTCCATTCCCGAACGATGCGTGTACCGGGCCTGAACCTTTGAGGGGTTTTGTGGCTGGAGGTACTCAACTTTCCAATCATTTCCGTGAGTTTGACCCGGGTGCGTGCAGACAGGCCGCCTCGAGATAGTTCTTGTATTCGGAATGCCAGAACAGGGAGCATTAGCTCTCGGCGAAGACGAGGCGATGCTGGACGATTGAAGCTTTTTTGCCACAACTCTCTCAGTCGAGGCTTATCTAATGAAGGCAGTTTCACAAGCAAATCAGCTATTGGATCCACTAAAACCTCGTATAACTCTCGTGTCCAGTGACGCTCTGGCCGGGCAGAGAGTCAAGCGGAGTTTCGATCTCGCCTAGCGAGTGGATGTCGTAGCTGACTGGTACCAATCTGGGCGGCTAGCCGCCCCATTTCCGCTTCACAGCGAGAAACTAGGTTGCGCGAACCCGGATTTTCTCAACAGGCTAACAAAGGAATATTTGTAACGTAAATGCGTTTTGTCTATTAATCGGATTTCGCTCCCAAGAATTTCCAAGGCCAGTCTGAATCGTTAGTCGATGAGTGGCTCGGCGATTTGTCGGTCAACTGAGAATGGCCGGCTATGGATCATTTGCCCGGTAAGCCGGTTTTTCCTCCATCTCTAACAATGTCGGTGTTGTCAAGCGATTTTTGCGCGCACGACGGCGTGGACTCCGAGGAGCTGTTCCGTTGCGCTCTGGTTGAAGAACCCCTCATCGTTGACCAAGGTTCGCATGTAATCTATTGGGCGGACTCGGTCCGACCCAACCATCTCTCCGATCGCACGTTCGACCATGATTTACTACTTCGAACTCCCTGGATAGGGAGCGGGATGCCCAATCAAGTGGCCGATGATTTACTTGACACCATGGACGAATCCAGGCTCTCCCGCTTGCGAACCGAACTGCAAAGTCTGTTGACTAGGACATCAGGCGCAACCTGATTCGTATAATTTGCACTGGAATTATTGAGACCGCCCAGCGCTCCCGGACTTCCAAAGAAGAAATTGGCTGACGCGTTCGAGGCGCTGAACTGATACTGCGAGTTCTCGAGTGCCACTGCGACTGTAAGCTTCGGCGTGAACGAATCCTGTAGCTGAACCCAGCCTGCCTGAGATAGGTATCGCCCACGTGAAGGTTCTGATCGGAATTCTGATTCCTGGACCCTGATCGTGGACACTGAGTTCCACGAAACGCTGGATTGATTGATAGTTCGCAAAGTCGATCCGGAGAGTAGAACTAGCCGGTGAAAACTTGAGCGCGTTATGGAGAATATTCATGATGGCTGCTCGTACCAGCCCCCGGTCGGCATGGACGATGGCGGACGTCGATTTTGCCCGCGCTGTTCGGGAATGATCTGCTGCTCTTCGACGAGTACTTCAAGCACTGACAGTATTTCTCCGGTTAGCTCAACGAGCGAGAAGGAGGTGCGAGCAGTTCCTGGTTGAGCGGCTTCAGCCTTCGCGAGCAGAAGCAGGCCCTCAATGGTCTGATTCACTCTTGAGGTCTCTTCCAGAATGCTCCCGATCGCTCCCGATATCCATCGACGGTGTTTTCTTCGTGCAGAGCGAGTTCGCCTATCGTGCGGAGAGACGCCAAAGGTGTCCGGAGTTCATGAGCAGCATCGGCTGTGAATCTTTGTAGTTGAACGAAGGCTTCTTCAAGACGCTGCAGAAGATGATTCAATACCCGTCCCATATGACCAAATTCGTCATCCGGGTTTTCGATTTCAATCCTGTCATTGAGATTAGTAGCGGTGATCTTCTCCGCTGTTGCCGCCATCTGCCCCAGGGGCATCAGCGCACGCTTCGCAATTGCATAACTGGCGAAGCCTGCCAAAAACAGCGTGACTGGCAGTGCAACAATAAGAATGCCGAGGAACTGGAGCATGCGGCCGCGAAACGGGACCAGACTATATCCCAGCCGTATAAGCACTGTTCGGCCCTGCATTGAGTGAATATGGCTTATGACGAAAGCATGAGAGCCGTCGGCTAACCTGACGACTCTCTCGTTGAAACCCTCATCTCCTTCATCAGGAAGCGACGGAGCGCCTAGATTCATTCCGTTCAGGGTCGGACTTCGATAGAGCACCACGCCTGAGGGATCTCGGATCTCCATCAGCTGGTCGATCAGGAGGTGAGAACGCGGGTGAGAGAAATAGTTCTGCTGAAGCTGCAGAGTTCCTTGTGAATCGAAGAAGAGAAGACCTTCGACGGTCACCGCGTCCTGTATCTCATCGCTATAGATCTGACGTGTCAAGATTCATCCGGTGCGAAGCACCGCGATTCTCTGAACTGGCTACGCTGAAGACCATATCAGAGTGCAAGCGCATTCCTTTCCGAAGCGACGCCTACGCTCAGTCCGGATGGATTACCCAGCGATGGGCCGGACACTGGCGGGAGAAGGTGTGCGCAGCCATGTGTCCGAGATGCCGGTTATACAGCAACTTGCCGAAGACACAGATCGATCTCGATAGGTCAATGGACGCTAAGCCCCATTAGCACCAACTGAGGATCGTTGTTACGAAAGCCCCGACTCCACCGGCAATCCGAAGACCGCCTGCAGGCTGCTGCCGCTGTTTATGGCGTCTTTGCGGCTGCGGTCTGGCGGGCTTTGGCAACCAGAGCGTCGAAGCGAGGATCTCCATGCAGAGATTTCAGGTCGGGGTCGCCTGTGATCGATTCAGGAGGCCCATATCCGTGATCGACGGCCTGATCCAGATATTGGAGCGCCTCGTCGCGGTGCCCGGCGATGACCGCTCCGCAGGCGAAGTTAACCCAGGCGACGCTTAGCTTGTACGGCTGGTCTGCTTTGCCTGCCGTCTGGATCGCTTCCTGGAAAAGTTGTTTTGCGTCGCCGTACCTTCCCTCGTGGCTGAGGTCGAGCCCCAAAATTTCGAGGGTATAGAGAGTCCCTCCGTGCGCCGGGCCGAGCACACGACGCATATCATCAACCGTCTCGCGCAGTAACTTCTCCGCTTCGGCGTAACGGCCTTCATTCATCAGCGTGATAGCCAGACTGCCCATCACTCCCAGTGTGTCCGGGTGGTCCGGGCCGAGGACGCGACGCTGTATCTCGAGCGTTTCACGGTTCAGTTGCTCCGCCTCGGCGAGATTCCCTTCAACGATGAGGAGGTCTGCCAGTTGCTTCATGGTGCGCAGTGTCTCCGGGTGCTCCGGGCCGAGAGTATTGCGCTGGATGTCGAGCACCTCGCGGTACTCCTGCTCGGCTTCGCCGTAACGGAGTTCAGCGCGCAGGCCGCTGCCAGACGGCGCATCGAATACAAGGTATCCGGGTGCGCGGGGCCGAGGATGCGGCGCTGTAGATCGAGGGTCTCGCGGTATTCCTTCTCCGCTTCGGCGTGGCGGAGTTCAAACAGCAGGGCGTCCGCTAGACGGGACATCGAAAGCAGGGTGTCAGGGTGCTCTGGGCCGAGGGTGCGGCGCTGCTGATCGAGTGTCTTGCGAAGCAACTTCTCCCCGTCGGCGGGATACCCTTGATGATTCTCCGTGCTTGCCAGCAAGCTCGTCGATGCCAGTGTTTCCCGGTTCTCGGGCCCGAGCACCCGCCGCTGAATCTCCACCACACGCTCGAGCAGCGGCAGTGCCCGCGAGTCGAGACCCAGGCCACTATAGGTTCCTGCCATGGTGAACATCATTTTGGACTGCAGTTGGGGGTCATTGCTCAGGGCGGTGTCGATCTCCTTCGCCGCCTTGTCGAGGATTTCCCGGGCGGTGATGCTGTTACCACGTGCTTCGCTCGGGTCTGAGACCTTGAACATCCCGGTCATGAAGGCCGAGATGCGATCTGCGCGATCGCGCTCCCGGGTGATGCGTCGCAACTCGACCGCCTGGGCGATGGCAAACCCGACCAGCAGCACCGCCGCTGCTGCGGCTACCGCAACGCCCAGCCGGTGGCGGCGTACATATTTACGAGCGCGATATCCAGAGCTGGACGCATGTGCGATGACGGGTTCATTACGCAGATGCCGTTTGATATCGGTGGCCAACTCCCATGGCGTGGCATAGCGCAGCGCGCGGTCCTTCTCCAAGGCCTTGAGCGCGATGGCGTCCAGATCGCCGCGCAGTTGGCGGGTGAGGGCGGGAGGATCGGCGCCGCGATTCTGTGCCGTAGTGGCGGAGTCGCCGGCTTGAGTGCGCAACCTGGTGCTTGGCCGCGGCGCATCCTGTTCACGCAACTGGCGCAGCACTTCATAGTATGTCAGCTTGCGAAAATCGAGCGGCAGCGCGCCTACCATCAGTTCATACAGGACCACCCCGAGCGAGTACACATCAGTGCGTGTATCGATGTCGTCGCCCGCCAAACCGGCCTGCTCCGGGCTCATGTAGGCCAGCGTTCCGACCACCGTTCCCACTTGCGTAAACATGGTTTCGGCGTCAAAGCCCTGCGAGACCGCTTTGGCCAGGCCGAAGTCGATGATCCGCGGCAACGGTTTCCCGTCTACCTCGGTAACCAGAATGTTCGAAGGCTTCAGGTCGCGATGGATGATGGCCTTCTGGTGTGCATGCTGCACGCCTTCACATACGAGGATGAATAACTCCAGCCGCTGCCGCATGGTCAGTTTCTGCTGGTCGCAATAGTCGGTGATGTGGATTCCGACAACGTACTCCATGACGAAAAACGGCCGTCCATCCGAAGTAGATTCGGCATCGAAGACTTTGGCGATCGCGGGATGGTTCATCAGTGCCAGCGCCTGCCGCTCGGACTCGAAGCGAGCCACCACCTCGCGTGTGTTCATGCCCGCCTTGATCAGCTTGATGGCCACCAGGCGGCGCACCGGCTGCCTCTGCTCGGCCAGCCAAACTTGACCCATGCCGCCCTCGCCAATCAACGTGATCAGATGATAGGGGCCGATGATGGTTCCGGCAGCCGACTGAGCAGATTCAAAGGAGCGTGGGCTGATGGCGGTTGCGTCCGTCTCAGTCTTTGCGACAGATTGCTCGGGCGTCATGGGGATGTGCCTCCCGCCGGAGAGGATTGCCAGGCTACTTCACCCTGTAGCCAAGCCTCAATTGCCGTTCTCAGATCAAAGTGACTTTTCTCTGCCCCGTCGTATCCTACTGTACCTCCACTGCGGGCGCGAGATTCCATGTGCCATTCAGAGAGGTGGCAATGGCCAGTAAAGGCGCATCAGCGGAGTCATCATGGGGACGCTTGCGTATATCGTATATATAGACAGCCAATTAATCTCCTCGCCTTGCGTTTGGCCGCCTGCCATTCCTTCGCCGCCTGCCACTCCAACGCGAGCGGAGAAAATTGCGGCTACACCCGTCGAAACAAATGCCCTCCGACTGATATTGTTGACAGCATTTTGCAACGAACCGACTTTTTTCATGGGACCTCCTCAGACTCTCAAATCGCAACCTACGGCTTCGCAGGAGGCGCAGGCTTCGGAATTCGAATCGTCCAAAGCCCTCCGAAGACAATGGTGGTCCCTACAAAGTGAGAGTAGGCGGTGTACTCGTGCTCACCTTTGACGTAGAGGCTTAAATTTTTCATCGGGAGAATGTACGTGCCCTGTCCACCGATGGCGTGTACCGAGTAATACGGCAGCGTGCTGGCCGGGATCGTGAAATTCGTCGACCCAATCGGTACGCTGCCGCCGTTTGCAGTTACTTGCCACTGGTCGTAGCCGATGAGACCGACCTGCAGCAGTTGGCTGAAGTTCTTCTTCAGTGGAAGAACCTGCCCGAGGCCCCACTCCATGGTGAAGGCCTGCCCAGGCGTCTTTTCGGTCCCGTTGGTACCCTGCCTCGCGCCGTGGACCTCCCAGTCGGTGAAGAGGTTCGCACTGGTCCCTTTGTTCTTGGCGATGTAGACGGTCTCCCCCGTTAGCAGATGATTGCCGAAATAACCAGTTCCGACATTATTCGAAGCGCCGGGAGTATAACGCCCGGTGGGAAGCATCATTCCTTCCTGCACCTGGAGGTCGGCTCGCTTCAGGTGCCAGCCTATTGCAATCGGTGTAACAAAAAGATCGGCAATCCCGCCTCCACCCCCGACAGCGCTGAGATTCGGGACACCCGGATTTTGGACCGCAAGATCCGCATCCAGAGAGCCGGTTGCGGGTGTGAGTATGAAATACATGCCTATGTTTCCGTGCAGAACGTTGAGGTTCGGTACGTAATAGAAGAAGTTTTCAACTGCCCAGACGTTGTAGCTGCCTGTGACGGGGATGGCACTGCCATTTGGGCCATTGAATGCGTTGGAAAAATAGTCGACGGTGATGTTGACGTAGCTAAATCCCGGAGACGGCATAATTCCCGCGTTGAGCCCGACCTGGCCAGGGATCCATTGCGGCTTCTGCTGGCCGGCCAAGGGTAATGCCCCGTTCAAAAGGAAGAGCGCAAGGACCAAACCTGCGACGCGAATTTGTCGAGACATAGTGTTCGCCTTTCTCATCAGAAAATCCGTGAAAATGTCCTAACCGGTTACGAGCCACATGCGTGTAGAGAAGCGCTGCCAGCTCCCCAAATGGTTTTTGCCGAACTGGCCCGTTTCATACCCGAGTGCTTTTAGCGCGGTAGCAATGGTCGGGGCCTGTGCGGGTAGGCCAATCAGTGAGCCGGCCTGTCCGACGGTAGTTAATCCCGTCCGGATCGGCAGTTCACAGGTGATGAAGTTGGCGCGACCCGCCGTGCAACTCGCCTCCACATAGTAGTCGGTTAACCGGATGCCCTCCGTCGTCAGTTTGTCGAGGTTAGGCGTCGCGTTCAGCATGATGCCCCCGTTGTAGGAGCCGAGGTTGCGACCACCCGATGTCGTCGCCCATGATCACAATGATGTTAGGTTTCTTCGTCTGCGCCGTAGCTTGGGTTACACCCGCCGTCAGCGAGAAAATAAATACAGCTATCGTTCCCATGGCCCATTTGCGGCGATTCGTGATCGAGCTCATACATGTCTCCGTGCATTTCGTCTTGGGTTAGCCGCTAGGGGAAGGTAGCGAGAGTAGTTCCCCGCCTTCAAACACCAGGAACGATCACGAGGTCAATCGAAGGCGCACACTGCTAAAGCATAGGTCATGCCATCAACGAGGTAAGCTGGCAAAAGTGCTAGAACGACAGACTATTAGCTCTAGGGACTGCAACGGCTAGGCTGGCCTGACGATCGGCATGAGCGAATCGGGAAATTGGATCGGAGCGCACAAACGCGACAATTAGCCCGAGCGTGTGGTTGCTATATAGCGCCTCACGGCTACCGGGTCGCAGGCTCGTCTTCACTTTTCATCGGAAACTAGCAAATTTGCGGCTATACCAGGTGAGCGACAAGTGCAAGACTAGGGTTGTACCCGGTTCACCCTTATTTGCCGGCTTCGACTGGCGATCCGCCTATGATAGAACCGCGACTTATTCTTGGGGGCAGCGGACATCGGCGACGAGCGCTTATGGCGGCAGTGCGTATCACGCGGAAGGGTCCGGAACTACGACTGCCACAGGCGCTTACGGCGGGAGTGCGACACATTACGCGGGTGAGGGCACGGTTGGAACGACCTCTTCGGGTTCGACGGTATATGCGAGCGACCATTACTATGGCACGACCGCCGCAGTTTACCATCCGCCTGTCGTCATCAACTCCTACTCTACTGGCTGTTACAACTGCGGAGGCTGCTCCACTGCCGGAGCGGTAGTTGCGGGCGCTGCGGTAGGGGTCGCGGTTGGAGCGGCGGTGGCCTCGGCGAATAACCAGCGCTGCAGCCTCCAACGCGTATGCCGCTGGTGTCGCGACGGGGGCGGCAGTTGCTTCGGCGAACAACACCGCTGCGATTAACAATGCTTACAACGCCGGCGTTGCGGCTGTTGGAGCAGCACTATTGGTCATAGCGACGCTCAAACGCTGGACGTCCCGATTGCCGTCTTGGTCCTGGCGAATCGCCCCCTATGCTATTGGCAGCTGCGCATCCTTCTGGCTTATCTCACGTCTGGCAGCATTCTAAGATTCCCGAGCCCACCCCTATCAATCTTGCTAGTTGTCACGGGGGAATGCTGATCTCATAATTCCTACGTAACTAGGCCTCCGGTGAGGCCACGGGGCGCCGGCTACCGCAGAACCCTCTGCCGGACAGCACTGACCAAAACACAAACCCCGAGGGAGGAGCCCTATATGAGCCAAAGTCATCTCACCCTTGACTTCCCGATCAAGTCGCCCGCTAGCGCTAAGGCGCTAACCGAAGAGCTGCCCCCGTTGATGCCCGATTTCGCGAAAACGCAGGATAACCTGGGTACAGTGCATTTTTCCCGTTTCATGGTGAAGGGAGACGAGAAGCTTCTCTTCCTTTCGGACGTTGACGGCGAAATCGACGATCATATTAAACGGTTAGTCGAGAGTGCCGGCCCGGTGTTTGACTTCATCTTCAAGCACGTGGAAGACCCTCCGGCCACGCCCGTGGCCAGTAACCCCGAGAGGGTCGTCAAATGGCTGAAGCATCATATCCGCGAGCCTATAAACACATACTTCGCTTACAGGGACGCTTCGGTTCAGGACGTCAAGGCGGCCGCTCGTGCGGCGGGCTTTTCTGGCAATACCCGACAGGGCACCTTGCTCACATACATGGCTTTCAAGTCACGTCTGCAAGGCTTTGTCGTGAAGACGATCGCCCCAGCCTTGATAGAAGAGAAGGCATATAAAGCGTCGGATTCTCTTGGGACGCTGCATGTCGCCCATTTTGTGCAGTTTGAGAACAACCACGTAGGCTTCTTCACAGTCTACGACGGTGATTTCGAGAAGTACATTCAGGACTTCGCAGACAAAACCTCCTTCACTTTCAATGCTCTCTTTCCAAATGTCATCGGCGGGGCGCCAACCCCGGTAGAAAAGAACGTTCCGGCGTTCCTGCAGTGGGCAACGGAAAACAACTATCCGCCCATCGGGTTTTACAGCGCCTATCCAGGCCTCTCGGTTCTCGACATTCGAGCCCTGCTGGCCGATCGCAGGTCACAATCGGGCACCGCTGCATAGCTGTTGTGTCACCTGATCGCGAACCGAGATCAATCCGAGATGTCGCGTTCTGCCTAAATCGAGGACGATGTGCGATGAGGTCACTGGTCGCTGGCTGTAACGGAACCACATCTAGAGTAAAGCCCGTTTAAAAGGTCAGGAAGTGCAAATGCCGCCTATACGCTACAAAGACATTCCGCAGGTTCCAGAATCCATTTATGCCTCAGAGATTGAAAAAATCGTCAATTCCGTGGGGCAGACGGTCAAGGCTTCCTACGAGAAAGAGAAGCAGGGGCGGGCGGTGCGCTTCGCGCATGCGAAAAGTTATGGCATCGTTCGGGCCTCCGTCGAAATCGAAAGCGGGTTGGCCCCGGAGTATGCGCAGGGCATCTACGCAATTCCGGCCACCTACGACGCCGTGATCCGTTTTTCGAACGGCCTCGGCCATCTTGGGCCGGATGCGATGCTTGGTCCGCTATTCGGCACCGGTTTGAAGTTTTTCAATGTTCCCGGGCACTCCATTCTCGAGGATGATGCAGGGAGCAGCAATTTTGACTATGCGATGATTAACGCTCCGGTATTCTTCGCTAACACCGCGAAGGACTATGTCGTCATTGAGCGTCTGTTCGATGCGCTGCCCGGAGCGTTTCTGGATCCTCGGACCGCGAAGGCCTGGCTTCACGATTTCGTTACATGTAACGGAACGTTGCCGCCTGACAACTGGCTTTGGGATGAGCTCTTCGCATTCGTGTCTTTATCTAAGACGCCATGGCGCAACCCTCTCCTTGCGACTTACTGGACCGAGGGTGCGGTGCGGCACGGCGATTACATCGCCAAATTGCGCATCACTCCGGAGTCATCTGCCGCTGCGCAGGTGAGAATCCGCGACTTGAATCCTATGACAGACCCGGAAGCGGTACGAGACTCGCTCGTGGCCGACATCGGCGAACACGATTACACATTCCAACTGGAAGCGCAGTTGTGTGTCGATCCTTTGCGAACGCCCATCGAAAATACCTCGATCGACTGGTCAGAAATGCTTTCTCCATTTACGAAGATCGCGGTAATTTACATTCCGAAGCAGGATATTTCATCGCCCGTCAATCTAGACATCGCTGACCGGATCTCGATTTCGCCTTGGAGAACACGGGAAGATCACACTCCCATGGGTGAGATTATGACCGTTCGAGGTGAGGTCTATCGGCGATCGGCCAAAGTGCGGAGCCAAATCAAGAGGCAGCCGCAAAAAGAACCGTCCAGTCTGAACGAGGTATTCGATCTGGGGCAGAGGGCGGCGTAAGCAAACGCTTCGCTGCACGGTCCTCGGTTCTCGTCCGTACCGTCTCGTCCCGGTGGCGACCAATCAGGAGGTACGCCTTGGCAACGCAGGAAGAAACACAAGCAGCGGCGAACGAGGACGGGGGGATTGTTCGCCGAATCCTTGGCCGAAGGCGGCAAGGAGACCGAGAGACTGATGGCAATTCGGGCGCCGTAGAAAAGTCCGCGCTCGATCTCGCGGACATTCAGGGGTTCATTCTCCGCGGTTACAGAATGCCGATGGTGCGGCATTTCTTGTTGACGGTGGGAGTTCCGGCACAAGCGCGCAGGCAACTCGGACGGCTCGTAAGCGGCGACGAATCCGACGCCCCGCAAATCACGACTGCCGAGGACTGGCACGTGGGGTTCGCGCCCGGACCAGGTGACAATCCCGCGGATGCACCGCGTCACAAGCCCGACTATTGTCTCAACATCGGTATCACCTGGCCTGGACTGACTGCGCTGGAGATAAAAGAACGTGTTCCAACGCTATCGTTCAAGTCATTTGGTGCGTTCCTCGAAGGAGCGGCCCAGCGAGCGGAGTTGATCGGAGATATCGGACCAAGTTCGCCCCAGAACTGGATTGGCGGTTTGGGAAAAGGGCAAGATCACGTCCTGGTAACGCTGCACACCATCAGCCCCAAAGCAATGAAGAGCTACAGCGATAGGTTGAGTGCCTGGTTTGCCGAAGGAGATGCCTTTCAAGAAATCTGGCGCCAAGACGGGATGGCGTTAATGGAGATGCAAAATGGCCAGCCGGGGCCTACTACCAAACTTCACTTTGGATACACCGACGGCATCAGCATGACCACCATTCGGGGTGGCCCGGAAAAATATCATCCTGATCATCAGCAACCCTGCGAGCCATGGCTCTTCGTCTTGCGGGAAGACGCTGAGAATTACGTGGTACCGGAGCCGCGAGAACTTGGCTTGAACGGTAGCTTTGCAGTCTTCAAGAAGATCGAGACCGACGTCGTTGGCTTTGAGAATTTTCTGCAGTCGAACAAAGACATAATAGACCCGGAACTGCTCGCCGCAAAGATGTGCGGGCGATGGCGCAACGGCGTTCCTCTCGCCTTGTCACCGGACACAGATAGCCCTGCGGGAGGGATTTCGCCCGAACAGATGAACGATTTCGAGTATGTCAATGCTGATGGTTCGGGAGATCCGAAGGGCATCCGCTGTCCCGTTAGCGCACACATACGCCGCGCCAATCCACGAGGTCAGCCAATCGCGGGCCAAGGGTTGCCCGGCGGCAGCAATAATTCTCATCGGATAGTTCGTCGTGGTATGCCTTACGGGCCGACCTATGATCCAACCAAACCTTACGATGGCATTGAGCGCGGGATTCTCTTTTATTTCATCAACTCGAACATCGAAAACCAATATGAGTTCGTGCAGCGACGTTGGGTAAACGACGCCGAATTCGCTGGAGCCGTCAGGCTTAACCCAAAGTCGAAAGATCCACTGATCGGCACCCAGGACCCAGCGGAAAGCATCTTCGTGATACCGCAGCCGAATGGGAAATCGCCGATCGAGGTCACAGGTCTCTCAACCTTCGTTACAACCAAAGCCTCCGCGTATCTTTTTCTGCCGAGCATCACAGCCATCAAATTTATCGCCCACTTGGGAGAAGCTCTGTGATCTGCCGCCGGTACCTACCCTGGTTGGCATATTCGTTGTTGTCGAGCAGGTCTAAATTTTGATTGAGGAGGATAGCATGACTAATCATTACAACCGCTGGATTGTGACAGGATCGCTTTTCGCAGTTCTTGTTTTGCCGCTCACGCAAGTTCGTCCCAGTCACGCCCAGGCGCAGCCACAAGAGCAATACCCGATCCTGGACAGGGTCGCCGCAAAGGTGATCCAGAAGTACCAGACATCTACATGCGAGCAGTTGTGGATAAAGAAGAGCGACAAGGCTCCGCCAAGCGCTGAAGAACAAAAAGCCATCGCATTTCTTAAGGGCAATCCGCAAATGCGCACCGTATTTCTCAACAAGGTTGCGGCGCCGATCGCGAACAAGATGTTCGAATGCGGGATGATTCCCTAGAAACGCCTGGTCTAAGTCAATCGTTCGAGGCAATCATGAGAAGAAAGATATTTAGGAAAGCTCTGACGTTCCTGCTGGCTCTCTCGATGGTGGGGGGAGTCGCAAACGCCCAAAATACAACGCCACCCGCACAGAATAAGACCACCCAGGCCAAGAAGCCCCCGGCCACGCCGCCCAAGCCGGACCTCGAGCCCAAGGCAATCGAACTACTCAAAGCTGTGAGCGAACGCTTGGCTGCTGCGCATACCCTGTCGTTCACAGCGGTACAACTTGCAGAGTCCCCGAGCCGCCAGGGCCCTCCCCTTGCCTATGCGACGAAGACAGATGCCACTCTACAGAGGCCTGACAAGTTGCGTGTGATCACTTCTGGTGACGGTCCAGCCTCTGAGTTTTACTACAACGGCAAAACCATGATGGCCTACGCGCCGGCGGAGAAACTGCTCGCCGTTGCCGATGCGCCGTCTACGATTGATGCCATGTTGGAAGCCGCCTACCACTCCGCCGGAATCTTCTTCAACTTCACCGACTTGATCGTTGCCGACCCCTATAAGGATATGTCCGGGGGGCTGACGCTCGCCTATTACATCGGCCAATCCCACGTGGTCGCGGGGACGACGACGGACATGGTGGCATACATCGACAACGGCGTGTTCATCCAGCTCTGGATCGGAACGGAGGACAAACTCCCGCGGATGGTCCGCGCAATTTTTCTCGATGATCCGGAGCGTTTGCGCGGTCAAGTGGAGTTCTCCAACTGGCAGCTCGACATTACCGTACCCCCAGATGCCTTCATGCCCTCGGACACCGCCAATGCGAAACGCATTCCGTTCGCTCACCTCCAGGCGGAGCCTAAGTCGGGCAATACGGCTCCGGGCGCGCCTCCGTCTAAAGCAAAGCAACCCAAAGTGCAACCGCAGTGAAGGAGGAAATCACGCCATGAAAAAAGTAAACGTTAGCTTGGCAAGTCTGGTAGTCAGCCTGGTCCTGTGCGGCACAGCCCGGGCCCAGGCACACAGAAACGCCTATGGCGGCAGTACGTCGCATAGTTACGGGTCGACGAGCCACACCAACGCCTATGGTGGCAGCTCGTCGCACACAGCCGGTGAGGGTACAAGCCATACCAGCACCTATGGCACCAGTACGTCGCACGCCTACGGTGGGGGCACGAGTCATACCAACGAATACGGAGGAACCACGACGGGAGCTTATGGAGCAGGCGTGGTACACACCACCCCGTACGGAACGACGGCCTACGCCTCTGCGTATCATCCACCCACTGCCTACTATGGGTATCATCCGCCCACAACCGTGGCCTATTACCAAACCGGGTGTTACAACTGCGCTTCGACTGGGGGGGCCGCAGCCGCGGGCGCTATAGTCGGCATGGCCGTGGGCGCCGCCGCAGCCTCTTCCAAGGCAAGCTCCGAAAGCACGAGCTCGTACAATGCAGGCTACTCCGCCGGCGCGGCCAACGCGAACACTGCCAACGCCAACGCTGCGGCTGCGAATGCTAATGCGGCGGCAGCGAACGCCAATGTGGCGGCCGGGAACGCTAATGCTGCCGCTGCCAATGCTAATGTTGCCGCGGGCGCTGCCCACGGCACGTATCAGATGGGCGCAGTTTATGGGGCGCTACCTGCCGGCTGCATCAGTCCTAACGTCTCGGGAGGGGGAACCTATTATTTGTGCGGCAACACCTGGTTCAGTCCGTCCTATGGTGCGAACGGGATAATTTACCGCGTGGTGCCCACTCCGTGAGGGGAACGTGCATCGTTCGAATGGTACGGCTTCCATGCTTTGTGCAGCTTGCGAAAAGGAGAGTCCAATGAATTGGAACAGTAAACGCATGATGATCATAGGCGCGATGGCTCTTGTTGCTGCTGTCCCGGCACTTCCCCAGAATCCTGAGCTTCAGCAAAAGCTAGCCGCTGTAAAACAGTCCGTGGCGGAGAATAAGCAGAAGCTCCGGCAGTATCAGTGAACCGAAACAACGCAGCTTACTTTGAAGGGTGACGCTAAGCCTCCGACCAAGAATAGTTGTGTGTACGGCCCTGATGGACAAGTTCAGAAAACTCTGATCGGCTCCTCCTCCGGAACAGCCGACCGGTGGCAGGATGAAGCAAAAAATCATCGCGAAAAAAACGGGGGAAATGAAGGATTACATGCAAGACGTGAAGACCCTCCTTAACCTGTACGTGCCGCCCGACCCTCAGAAAATGCAGACAGCCTTCCAGGCAGGCAAGCTCTCCTTGAATCCTGTACCCGGCGCGATGAACTTGGTCTTCACTGATTACGCCCAGCCCGGCGATAAGATGACGCTCACGTTTGACACTGCCGCCAAAAAAATCACCGCTCTGAACATCAGTACCTACATGGGGCAGGAAAAAGATGCCGTGACATTGCAAGTGCAGATGGCAAGCCTTCCCGACGGCACCAACTATGTCCAGCAGACAGTGCTTAGCGCAACCGCAAAACAACTGGTAGTCACAACCACAAATTCGAATTACCAAAAGCTTGGTGGGTAATATAGCGATAAGAGGCACCAGGTCGACGTTGCAAATCAGTTCAAAGCCATGCTAGCCATGCCAAGGTATTGCGGTGCAAGCTGCCGATCTTCTGCACTTACCTTCGAGGAAACGTGAACATCGAAAACCAATATGAGGTCGTGTTAGGGCGTTTGGGTAATGACAACGAGTTCGCTGGGGCCGTCAGGCTTAACCCAAATTCGAAAGATCTAGTGATTGGCACCCAGAACCAGGCGGGAAGCATTTTCGTGATACTGCAGGCAAATAGGGGCACGCCGATCGAGGTAAAAGGTCTCTCAATCTTCGTTACAACCAAAGCCGCTGCGTACCTTTTTCTGCCGAGCATCACAGCCATCAAATTTATCTTTATCGCCAACTTGGGAAAAGGCCTGTGATCTGCTGCCCGCCCTTCTTGCTGGTGCGCCGCGACTCGTCAACCGCAGGTCACCTGCCGCTAGGTGCGATGGTGTCCTGGGAACGGCGCGCCTGCAGGAGGCTACTGTCGTAGTTGTGCCAGGGCCGCACGCAAGGGGGCGCTAGACAACTGAATCAAACCTGCCAAATGATACATTCGGAGGATAATAAAAATCGCACCGGAAACCGCGAATGCGGAGGTGAATAGGCTCACCACGACCGTCAGATTGGCACGAACGAAAAGCCCAAAACTTGCGAAAAGCAAGGTAAGCCAGAAAACCAGTACTGCCAGCAGGGACATTGGAACAGAGTAGGTCTTCTGCGCGAAGATCAGCCAGCGGGTCTGTGCTAAAGCAACCGCCAAACCTAACGCCTGCGTTCGTAGAAATCGCTGATCGTCATTTTGGGGAGAGAGCTCCTGAATCTTGTCAAAGATGGACTCGTTGCTTGCTGTGGGCTTGAAATGGCTCAGGTCGGATTCGTTTCCCTGCCAGGAGAGATCCACCATTTGGGTCACGGAGTTGCGCAGCAGCACTCGCACTTCCTTCGTTTCCGGTCCGTAATGGACAAGAATGCGGTCCAGCAGCACGACGTTTGCGGCAGCCTGCGTTATTTCGGAGTTCTGAGTATCGTAGAAGCCCTTAGCCGACGCTACAAGCAGTCCAAGAACCAAGGCCGCGGTGGTGGCGACCAGGCCCATCGCGAGCCGGACGGCGTCCTTGGAATTGGTGTCAAGGTGCTCGCTCGGCAGCAGCGAATGGAGGAATATACCAAGCATCGCTCCGCCGAACACACATGCAAATACAATGACGCTGATCGTGATCGGACTCATAATCGACGTTGGCTCTCCTGAGATCTGACGTACTCCGCGCGTCGCAGTGCCGCTGGCGCAGCAATCGGAAGTATAGAACCTACTTGATAGCTACGAAACCGGTACGACCGCATAGTGCGCCATTTACGCCATAGGCCGGGCTGAACCAGGTGCTGCCACACAAGTAATAGGTCGTCCCCCCACTGGAAACTTTGGCTGAATGCAGCCGACAGGTAAAGCCCCGTGTACCGAGCCCATGGTGCATGCGGCGCTGGTGGATGCGCTCGCAACAGACAGATTCGCATTGGCAGCTTCCTGCCGTCAACCTCCAGTGGAAACATCATGCCGTCGCTCAGGTTCGCGTCATGCGAGATCGCCGGCACTGCGTTACCTGCTTTGCGCTGTGTTTTCCATTCAGTTCCAGAGGTCCCTCGGGATGATCCAAGTCAGGCTCGTTCGCCAGGCGGATCGTGCCCGCATACACGGAGTGGTCGGTCACAGCGATGGAGTCCAGGAGTCGGCTAATCTTTATGTGTAGCCGGCGGGATGCTTGATGGTCTAGCCAAGTGCATACCTGGAGGCTTCCTCCAGGCCCGATCGCAAATCCGCAGATGGGCACCTCATTTGTCAATAAGGTTGCGTCGCGCCGATCGCGAACAAGATGTTCGAATGCGGGATGATTACCTAATCGTTCGAGTCAACCATCAGAAAGATGTTTAGGAAATGCCGTCGTGCGCAGGAAACTGTAGATTTCGGTCAGATTACCCTTGGGCAGAAATGTTTTGGGTTTTTCCCCAGTTTTAGACAGCTCAATCTTCTTTGGCGGGTTCAAAGTTCAGCGGCACACTCTGAGCCGGTGCTTTGCGAACCTTGAAATCAAGGTACGTCTGTTCGTGGCCTTCGGGGTGCTGCTCTCGCCACAATACCAGTAGAAGCGGCGGAAACTCCGTAAAGACAACCTTCGTCCGGTGGACTTTCGCATGGCATCCAGCGCAGAGAGCGATCATCAGATCCAGAACAGACTTGCCCCGGCTCTCGATGGTGGCCGCCGGGATCAGGATCACCGCACACCCTACAGGCGTATCCATCGCGCTCTATAACTTGCTCTCGCAGGCCCCCCGAAATATTCGGCATCCTGCCGTTTCAGCGTGTAGCAGGTCGCGCAGGGGCCCAGGGCGAGGATCTTCTCATTCCCGCAGGGACAGCAAATGGCGGTCTGGACCCTTTTGTTGTTTAAGCGCGCGTTCGATATCAAATTCCCTGAGATACCCGCCACGATCGCGAACGGCATCCGCGACCGACATGACACCGTACATCGCAATGGTAAGACCAGCGACGCTAAGGATGGCTCGTGGGATCTGACGAAGATTCTCGCCCTCCAAGAGGCCGTCATGACATTTGCGGGTGCTATTGACGCCCAGGTCAAGAAGCTGCCGCCTCCGGCACCCAGAAAACTTATGTTCCCGCAGTTCCTGACGAGCCTATTGAGATTTGAGAAACGCGCAGCCGGTCGTTAAAATTCTTGCCACATACGTAAAAGCCGTTCAAAGTCGCGACCTTTGGTCACTACATAGGTGGCTGCATGGCCGCGCGTACGAAACAAAAGAAGGTGGCGGCGAAGCTGTGTTTCTTTACCGTAGAATTGACTCTTCTGTTGCATTTCAATAGTACAAGACGAAATGACGCGGCGAGGATTCTGATCGGGTCGCTATCCATCAACCGCGCTGATGAATTCGTACGAGAAGAGAGAAGCCTTGGCAACAAAGAAAACAGGTCGAAACGTGAACCGCGAAGGGCAGCGGTGGACGGAAGACCGCGCTGGCATGACTCTTCGTCTTCCGATCGATCTCAGGGAGGCGGTCACGGAAGAGGCGCGGGTGGCAGGCGATCTTTCGAGGGTGGTTCTTTTCGCCCTCCGCAATGTCGAACGGAAGGATGTAACGATCACGCAGACTCGAAAGGCCGGACTTCCGCTATCCAAACCTCAGCTTTTGCATGTCGGAGCCGAAGCTCGATCCGTGATCCGAGACTGGGCGGAAGAGGAGGGTGTGAGCGTGAATGCCATTATGGTGAGCGTCCTGGAAGAGTTTTTCAAGCGGCTGAGGATGAGCAAATCTCTTCGCGAGGAGCTGCGTTTGGAACTTAGGGCAAGACGCAGCTTTTTGCCGACCTGAGAAATCCGTCAAAACGCGATACGTTTTGCGATACGTCGGTTCTGGGCGTGATGCCAGCTTACAAGGACTTAGGGAGCCACCGGGGTCTTGTAAGTTATTTAAAATCCTAATGTTGGGACTATGGCATGGAAGAGGTCATCGGTTCGATCCCGATCAGGCCCACCAATCTTCTCAATCAGTTACAGGCGATTTCTGGGAAAACTTCCGCCCCTCTGGCAGCGTGGGAACAAAGTGTGTCTGACGTGTCACAGGGTAGCGCCGATTATCTCGGTTCGGCCTGGGAACGATCCGGTAAATGATCCACCGCGCGGTGCTGGACATTCCGCTTTTTGTCCATTCTGGCATGCGTGTAGACCACCATCGGGGTGCTCGGTTTTGCGTCCCGCATAAGCTCCCACTACAATCCCAACACTTCAGAGACACGTAATCCAGTGGTGGCACAGATCAAGCCCATCAGCCGTTCTCAATACGGCAGTTCGTCGAGGAGAACGCGAAGCTCGGACGTGGTCAGCGCCGACGGACTTCGCGGCCTTTTGGTTGAGCAGCGTACCAACGCGACCGGGTTCGTTCTTGCTCCACCCATGCCCAGCGTATGGCATGATGAAAGACCATGCTCTGCGCGTTGCGGACCTTCGCCTTGTCGCGACGACTCTGGCAGACTAGGGAATTTACTAGTTGTCTTCACCAGTTCCTACCCGATAGAACTGATCCGGAAATGTCGGGTTGGACGGATAGACAGCGAAGGCGGTCGAATCATCTCCTCCGCTAAGAAGAGGAGCCAGTCGAGATGACAACGGCGATCGAATGGATCAGGCATGCTCTGCAAAGCCATTCTGAATTGGCTCTCTTTCTGGCATTGGCTGCCGGTTATTTCCTGGGGCGGCTTCGGATAGGATCCTTCCAGTTAGGGCCAGTTGTCGGATGCCTCCTGGCGGGCGTCGCAGTTGGGCAACTCGGTATCGCGATTCCAGCTCCGCTCAGTAGCGCTTTCTTTCTTTTGTTTCTATTTTCTGTCGGCTACAAATCGGGTCCTCAGTTTTTCAGAGGTCTTCGGGGAAGTGCGCTCCCGCAAGTTGTCCTCGCTGTCTTGTATTCCATAACCGGACTGTTGACCGGGTATGCGGTAGCTCTTGCGCTTGGATTCGATGCGGGAACCGCGGCGGGGCTCCTCGGCGGAAGTTGCCACTCGTCAGAGACGATTGGAACAGCAGACGCTGCGATCGGAAAGCTGGCGATTGGCGGCGATTTGCGTCAAGCACTGATTGAAAATATGGCCGTAGGCTTTGCGGTCACTTACCTGATTGGAGTGTTTATATCAATCGTGGTTCTGGTTCGAATGGGCCCCTGGATGTTGGGGGTCGATCTTCGCGCTGAATGCCAGAAGCTGGAAAAGGAATTGGGCATGAAGACGGAGCAGCCTGGAGTGGTCTCCGCCTACAGACAATTCGTGATGCGGGCTTACAAACTACCGGAGGGCATGAAAAACGAGGGCGTGTCCGAATTGGAAAACGCCTTCACGCCAGAGCGTGTATTTGTAGAAAGAGTCAAGAATAGAGAAGGGACAATAGAAGCCGACCCCGATCTTTCGCTTAAGGCGGGCGATGTTGTCGTCCTATCGGGACGCCACAAGGTGCTCGGGAGTTCGAGCAATCCATTACAACAGTACGAGATCGACGATCCCGCACTATTGGATGTTCCGGCCATAGCTGTCGATCACATATTGGAGCGGAAGGACCTGCAGCATCGAACCTTCGCCGAGATTGTTGCAGTTCTGGAAGAGGAAGTTCCCACCAGAGGAGTCTTCGTTCGTAAGGTAACGCGCGGGGGAGAAGAGCTGCCACTTGGAGAGAGGCTAGTACTCGAACGTGGAGATGTTTTGACGCTGCTCGGTGCCCGGCGGCACGTTAACCGCGTGGCGGCGCGACTGGGTCCTGTGCAACGGGCGTCAAATATGACCGACATCGCACCGCTTTGTCTGATCATTGTGATCGGAGGGCTGATTGGTTTGCCTGCAGTGCAACTGGGTAGACTTAGCCTTGGGCTCGGCCTCCCGGTTGGGGTCCTGCTAGCTGCGCTTGTTATGGGTTGGGCGCAATCTCAACGACCCGTCTTCGGCAGAGTGCCCGAATCGGTGGTGTGGTTGTTTGAGTCGTTTGGCCTGGCGGCATTCGTAGCTTCAATCGGGATTAACGCTGGCCCGGGTTTTGTGCACGGAGTCCGCACAACCGGGCTGCTTCTTCTGATTAGCGGCATCGTCGTCTGCGCGGTTCCATTCATCATCACTATCTTTGCCGGTCGCCATCTCTTCCGATTGCATCCGGGCGTACTACTCGGCATTTGTGCAGGAAGCGGCACTTCCTCTCCTGCGCTAGCCGCCCTTCTGGAAAAAGCCGAGAGTCGCGTGCCTGTTCTCGGCTATGGAGTGAGCTATGCAGTCTCCAAGGTGCTATTTGCACTGTGGGGGTCGGTCATCGTGTTATTAGTGCATAAGAATTAGCGCTTGCATCGATGATCTCGATCTTTGTGGGCGTACTTAGGGATTTCACTAGTTGTGTTCGTCCGGTCTTCCCGATAGAAGTTGTTCTGAACGTCGACCTCAGCCTATCCCAATAGACGCTATTGTCGCTCCGGAACGACTAAGGATCAGACTCTCGTAACAGATGAGCGTGTTCCAACAAGGAGGCATATGCAAGCGTCCCTCTCAAGAATGCTAAAGGCTTCCGCTGTAGTTGCTTTTGCTGTGTCCAGCGTGAGCAATTCTCTGTGGGCCCAGCAGGCAACACCATCATCGAATCCAGGCCAAACACGGACAGAAAAGGACCTTCTCGGAGAAAAACAAGTTCCGGCCAATGCCTACTATGGCGTGCAAACAGCAAGAGCACTTGAGAATTTTCAGCTCTCAGGCGTGGCAATCAATCACTACCCCGGCTTCGTGGAAGCGTGGGCCATGGTGAAGCTGGCGGCGGCGCAGGCCAACTATGACGTGGGGGCGATGAAGAAGGAGAGGCTGGATGCGATCGAGAAGGCATGCAATGCTGTGCTCGCCGGCAAGTATCATGACCAATTTCAGGTGGATTGGTACCAGGGGGGCGCCGGCACCTCGACGAACATGAATGCGAATGAGGTGCTCGCCAACATTGGGCTCGAGCTCTCAGGCCACAAAAAAGGCGAGTATCAGTTTCTTGAGCCGCATGACGACCTGAATATGTCTCAGTCGACCAATGATTCCTACCCCACAGCAATCAAGGTCGCATTCATTCTGCGCAACGGCAAGCTGATTGAAGAGTTGGAGAAACTTTCGGCGTCATTTCGCGCGAAAGGAATTGCGTACCTCGAAGTCGTCAAGATGGGACGCACCGAACTGCAGGATGCCGTGCCCATGACTGTCGGACAGGAGTTTTATGCCTACGCGTCGTCGCTCGACAACGAGATTCAGTTACTGCGGGATTCCGAGAAGGCCCTGTACACAGAGAATATGGGGGCGACCGCGATCGGGACGGGCCTCAACGCCCCGAAAGGCTATTCGGAAAAGTTTGCGGAGCATCTGTCAAAGCTTCTCAACAAACCGATCGTGCCCGCGCCGGACATGATAGCCGCTACCTGGGACCAGCAGGGGTTCGTCGTCTATTCCTCTGCGCTGAAGAGCCTCGCCATCAAACTTTCAAAGATTTCGAGTGATCTGATCCTGCTGACATCTGGCCCGCGCGCAGGATTGAACGAGATCGACTTGCCCGCGTTGCAGCCAGGTTCTTCCATCATGCCGGGAAAGGTGAACCCAGTCGTTCCCGAGGTCGTGAACCTGGTTACGTTCCGCGTGATGGCCAACGATTTTGCCGTTACGTTAGCCGCTCACAGTGGACAGCTGCAGCTAAACGCGTACGAACCGATCGAAGGTCTTGCTGTCATTGAATCGCAAAGCCTGCTCTTCAATACATCGGTCCTTTTCCGAACGAAGTGCGTCGATGGCATTACGGTGGACGAGAAACAGCTGGCGCACTACATGGAGACAACGGTCGGCATCGTTACCGCGCTCAATCCAATTTTGGGTTACGACAAGGCAACTGAACTGGCGAATGAGGCCTACTCGAGCGGCAAGGGCATTCTCGAGATCATTCGCGAGAAGCACATTCTCACCGAACAACAGATCCAGGAACTGCTCGACCCGGCGAAACTGACCGGATTGGATAAATCGAAGTACAAACCGAACTAGTTCTGATTTGGAAGAGAGTATTCGCGCCCACGTGCGCTCGAAGGGAGTGGTCATGAAGCGATCTTACAAACCCTTGGTGTTGTTTCTTATTGTGGTCGTCGTTGTTCCCTGCCAACAGGCCCTGAGCCAGGGCAGGAAGCCGAACATCGTGATTCTTGCAACTGGGGGCACGATTGCAGGTGCCGGAGCCACGGGCACGCAATCGGCTTACACCTCTGGAGCGGTAACGATCGATGCGATGGTGAATGCCGTTCCGGGGATCCAGGACCTGGCGAACATCAAAGGGGAGCAGATCGCAAACGTCGGGTCGCAGGACATGTCGTTCGACATTATGTTGAAGGTCGCCAAGCGCATCAATGAACTGCTGCCAACCAATGATGTTGACGGTATCGTGATCACCCATGGCACAGACACCATGGAAGAGACAGCGTACTTCCTCAATTTAGTTGTAAAGAGCGACAAGCCGGTGGTCCTGGTGGGCTCTATGAGACCGTCGACGGCCGTCAGCGCTGACGGTCCGCTGAATCTCTACAATGCCGTGGCGGTGGCGGGCGATCCGAAATCCAAGGGCCGTGGAGTATTGGTCGTCATGAACGACTGGATACACGGGGCCCACTCTCTTACCAAGACCAGCACCACGGACGTTCAAACTTTCATGTCGCCCCTGCGTGGGTTGGTCGGTGTTACAGCATATGGAAAGGACGACTTCTACAACGTTCCTTCGTGGAAGAACACGACGGCGTCCGAATTCGACATTTCCAACGTAACCAAATTGCCTCGTGTGGATATTGTCTTTGCCGACGTCGACATGCCCCCTGACCTGATTGACGCCAGCGTAAAAGCCGGCGCCAAAGGCATCGTCATCGCTGGCGTTGGCAACGGAAACATGAACAAGGCCTCGGTGGAAGCCGCAGCAAGAGCGGCAAAGAAAGGAGTTGTCGTCGTTCGCGCCAGCCGAGTGATGTCAGGTCTCGTTGGGCGCAACGTGGAAGTCAATGACGATGAGCTCGGATTTGTGGCTTCCGATGAACTGAATCCCCAAAAGGCACGGATCCTGCTCATGCTGCTCCTCTTGAAGCCTCGGCCGCTGTCGGAGGTTCAAAAGGCGTTTTACACATACTGACCGAGGAACCCCTAAAGCTTTCTCACAAAACGACATAATGCAATAATGCGGGGATGAGCGAGCAGGTTTCTTCTGGGATGGATCGGCGGGGCTTTCTTGGCGTGTGCTCCATGATGGGGCTGGGACAGACTTTGTTGCCGGGTGCGTTGTTTACGCTGGCAACTCAGGCGAAGGCGCAGAGTTCGCCGATCGTGGGTGGCGGCGAGGTGAAGGCCAGCACTGACAACATGGCGAAGATCACGCCGGAGATGATCGACGCGGCGGCAGTGATTGCCGGGATCAGCGTGACGGACGAGCAGAAGAAGATGATGCTCGAAGGTCTGGGGCAGTTAAGGAAGTCTTATACGGCGATCCGAGATTTGAAGATGCCGAATAGCGTGGCGCCAGCGTTTGTCTTCGATCCGGTGCCGGGCGATATGGTGCTGAACACGGTGAAAGAACCGCTGAAGATGAGTGCGGCGCCAGACGTGAAGGCGCTGGCTGCGGCCACTTCAGCCGGCATTGCCGAAGATTCAGATGCGCTAGCGTTTGCTTCCGTGCGCGAACTGGCGGAACTGGTGAAGACGAGGAAGGTGACTTCGCTCGGTTTGACGAAGATGTACCTGGCGCGGTTGAAGAAGTATGATCCGCAATTTTACTTTGTGATCACGTTGACCGAGAACCGAGCAATGGCTCACGCAGCCGCTGCGGACGCGGAGATTAGGGCGGGTAAATATCGCGGGCCGTTGCATGGAATTCCGTGGGGTGGGAAGGACCTGCTGGCGGTGAAAGGGTACCGGACGACGTGGGGTGCGGGCGGGTTCGAGGAACAGAAGTTTGACTATGACGCTACGGTGGTGACGCGGCTGGATGAGGCGGGTGCAATTTTGATTGCGTAAGCTGTCGATGGGCGCGCTGGCGCAAGGCGACCTGTGGTTTGGCGCGCGTACGCGGAACCCCTGGAACAAACGGCAGGGGTCGAGCGGATCTTCTGCGGGAAGTGCGAGTGCGGTGGCTGCGGGGTGCGTGGGGTTTGCGTTGGGAGCCGAGACGCTGGGATCGATCTCCTCGCCTTCGACACGCTGCGGATGTACCGGGTTGCGGCCTACGTTTGGTTTTGTACCGAAGACAGGCGCGATGGCCCTGAGCTGGACGATGGACAAGATTGGGCCGATCTGCAGGGCGGTGGAGGACTGTGCGCTCGTGCTGTCGGCCATCTATGGACAGGATGGACATGATCTTTCGGTGCAACCGGCGGCGTTCAATTGGGACGCAGATTTCAACTGGAAGACGCTGCGGGTTGGGTACATCAAGAGCGCGTTCGATGCGCCGACGTTGCCGGCTGGAGCGTCTGAGGGGCAGAAGAGAAATTTCGAGCGGAGGGTCTACGATGCAAAGTATGCGACTACTGCTCTGGATGAGCTGCGCAACATGGGGGTGAAGCTGGTTCCGGTGGAGATCCCGGATTTTCCGTTTGCCGCGATCGTGCCGGTGCTGGAGGCGGAGGGCGCAGCAGCGTTCGACGATCTGACGCGGAGTGGACGGGACAAGCTGCTGACCGGGCAGTTGCCGTTCGATTGGCCGAACCAGTTTCGAATTGCACGATTTTATTCGGCTGTGGACTATATTCAGGCGATGCGTGCGCGGACGCTGGCGATCGCACTAATGGAAAAGCTGTTCGCAGACGTGGACGTGATTGTGACACCGTCGCAAGGAATCCAACTGCAAGCCACCAATCTGACCGGGCATCCGGCGGTGATTGTGCCGAATGGGATTCGTGGCGATGGCGCTCCGAAGAGCGAGAACGAGGAGGATGGCGCACTGACGAATGTGGGCGGGCCTGGGACGCCGGTGAGTCTGACGTTCCTGGGGGGCTTGTACTCGGACGCACGGCTGGCCGCGTTTGCAAAGGCGTATCAGGACGCGACGAGCTTTCAACTGCAGCATCCAAAATTGGACTGATTTGGCCAAGGCGGAGCGTCGATCAGAGCTACACACGCTAGAGGCAGTGATCGCGGGGAGGGAGATTGGCTTGCCTTGGTCATCGTCTCTTTGATGGTTTCCGGATGCTACCATCCGGCTATGTCGATGGATGTTCTGGCGGAGGCACGAGGGCTGGTGAAGGAATATGACGGGGGGCGTCGCGTGGTGGACGATGTCTCGTTTGCGGTCCGACGGGGTGAGACGCTGGGGCTGGTGGGAGAGTCGGGTTCGGGCAAGAGCACAGTGGCGCGAATGCTGCTTAGGCTGGTTGAGCCTACCGCGGGTGAGATGCGGTATGGGGGACGCAATCTGTTGGCTGCAGGTCCGCGCGAGATGCGTGCAATGCGGCGGAGTATGCAAATCGTGTTTCAGGACCCCTATGCGGCGCTGAATCCGAGAATGCGGGTGCGGGAGATCCTTGCAGAGCCGTTTTTGATCCATCGGGAGAGACCGGTGGAGGGCCTGACGACAAGGTTGGCGGAGATGCTGCGAACGGTGGGGATGGATGGGTCTGCGCTGGAGCGATTTCCGCATGAGTTCAGCGGCGGCCAGAGGCAGAGGATCAGTATCGCTCGGGCGCTTGCGCTGAAGCCGGAGTTTCTGGTGCTGGATGAGCCGGTGAGCGCGCTCGATGTGAGCGTGGGAGCCCAGGTGGTGAATTTGTTGCGCGATTTGCAGCGAGAGTACGGCCTGACGTATTTGTTTATCTCGCATTCGATGCCATTGGTTCGGTATCTGTGCGACCGTGTGGCGGTAATGCAGCGGGGCAGGTTGGTTGAGCTGGGTGATTGCGAGCAGGTTTGCGACGCGCCAAGAGAGGAGTACACGCGCAGGCTGATTGCGGCCACTCCTGAGATGCCTGTTTCAGCATGAGACAGGCCGCTGCAGCGCGAAGACTGACTCGCTTCCGGCAGTCGTTACAATAGAAGATGGATGATCTCGAGTTTCATCACGCATTGGCACTACATCTGGCTGGTTGTCGCTTCGTTTATTGCGGGAGTGATGAACGCGATGGCGGGTGGCGGATCGTTTATCTCGTTTCCGGCGATGTTGTCGATCGGGATCGCGCCGATCCAGGCAAATGCGACGAATACGGTTGCGTTATGGCCCGGACAGTTGACCTCGGTCGCCGCTTTGCGCGGGGACCTTCGGCGCGATTTGCTTCCGGTCGTCTGTGCAGCTTCGATCCTGGGCGGGGTGAGTGGAGCAGTCGTGCTGCTGAATACGCGGCAGATCACCTTTCTGCATTTAGTGCCGTGGCTATTGCTCGTCGCTTCTCTGCTGTTCGGAATCAGTGGGCCGGTGTCGCGATGGTTGCGGAAGCGGTCGGCTGAACCGCACGTAAAGAGAGCGCCGGCGGTAGTGCCGCTGTTCCTTGTGCTGTTACCTGTGTGTTTCTATATTGGATACTTTGGCGCCGGGGCGGGCTTTTTGATTATGAGCGCGCTGGCCCTGTTCGGCGTGGAAGAGATGCACGCGCTGAACTCGCTGAAGGTGCTGGCGGCGTGCCTATCGAATTTTTGCGCCGTCGTGACGTTTGTGTTGAGTGGAGCGGTTATCTGGCACTACTGCCTGATCTCGATGGTGTTTGCCGGCGTGGGCGGATACGTTGGAGCGCAGTATGCACGGCGAATGAATGCAGATGTGCTGCGAACGATTGTCGTGATTACGGGATGTGCAATCGCTGCCTATTTCTTCTGGAAGCAATAGTAATAGAACGTACAGGATTAGAACTGGTCTATTTGGGGGTCTTGGATGATGTCGTTGAGCGCACAGGCAGTGGACAATATTGGATTTGTGGCAGCATTCTGTACGACTATGGCGTTTGTTCCGCAGCTAGCGCGCGTGCTGAAGCTGCGATCAGCGAAGGACATCTCGCTGGGAACATTCCTGTTGTTTTCGATTGGCGTATTTCTCTGGCTGCTCTACGGTATCTATAGCGGATCGAAGCCTGTGATTGCGTCCAATTCAGTAACGCTAGGTTTGTCGGTGAGCATTTTGTATCTCAAGATGCGGTATGGGCGCGGATCTCGGGAAGAGGAGCTATGAGCCACGAGGGGATTCGCATTGTGAATGCCGAACAGGCCCGGCGGGAGAACGCCGAACACGAACAACTTCCTGCTGACGCTGTAACTCCGGGGAAGGTCCGGGTCAAGAAGACAGAGGGGACGGGCGTCGAGATCGACTGGAAGGACGGGCACCGGAGCGTGTGGAGCTTTGCATGGCTGCGGAACGCCTGTCCGTGCGCGACATGTCACGAAGACCGCGAGAAAACCGGGAGGCCAGTGGGTGTCGCAAAGACGAAGGAGCAGACCCTACTGGTGATGTATGAGGCCCCTGTGAAGCCGCTGGAGGTGACGCCGGTGGGCAAGTACGCGCTGAAGTTCAAGTGGAGCGATGGACACGAGAGCGGGATCTATTCGTGGGAGTATCTGCGGCGGGTCTGCCAGTGCGATATATGCGTCAAACTGTAGTTTGCGCGGCCAGTAAAGATATTTTTCTGCGATGTTTTGTCGACCTGCGGAGATGTAACATGGGGCGGAATCCAATGAGGACGTGCATGAATAGACCTGTGCATTTTGAGATTCCCGCAGAGAGCCTGGACGCGCGATTCAGTTCTACGAGAAGGTGTTCGGGTGCAAGTTTGAGCGCTGGAACGGGACTATGGAGTACTGGAACATCTCAACGGGTGACGGCCAACCGGGGATCAACGGTGGTCTGATGGCACGACGAGACCCGGCGCAGCCTTGCGTGAATACGATCGACGTTGCGGGCCTAGATGCGACGGCGGGTGTGATTGAAGCCGCGGGCGGCTTGTGCGTGGTGCCGAAGATGCCAATACCGGCCGAGGGGTGTGGCTGGCCTACTTCAAAGACACCGAAGGCCACATCTTCGGAGCGATGCATGCTGAGGCAGTCGCGAAGATCCAAGGATAAATCTATGGTGCGGTGCTCGCGAATAGTTGCGCGAGGGCGTCCTCTACCGTGTTGGCTACGAGGAGGACCTCGCGATTACGCGGCTTGAGCATGCCTTCGGCGACGCAGTGATTAAGAAAGCTGAGGAGCTTGTCGTAAAAGCCGTGAATGTTGAGCAGAAGGACCGGCTTCGCGTGAATCTTGAGGGTGTACCAGGCGAGGACCTCGAAGAGCTCTTCGAAGGTGCCGAAGCCGCCGGGTAGCGCGATGAAGGCGTCGGCATTTTCTCCAATGAGCGCCTTGCGGGTGTGCATGGTGCTGGTGATATGAAGTTCCGTGATGCCGTGATGCGCGACCTCGAGATCGACGAGAACCTCAGGGATTACGCCAATGACTCTACCGTTTGCAGCTAAGGCCGCTTCGGCAACGGCCTTCATGAGACCGACGTTGGACCCTCCGTAGACTAAGCCGATGCTGCGGGTCGCGAGTGCGCGGCCTAGCTCTTCAGCAGCGGCCCGGTAGCCGGGGTTAGTCCCGTTGGCGGAGGCACAGAAGACTGCAATATTGCGAATCATAGAGACGAGGATATCAAGTAGATCAAAGAAAAAGGTGGCTAAGAAAAAAGGAGGAGGCCGATCGCGGCTTCGTGCGGTGCGATCGGCCCGGTGGAGTTGGGAGGGCTAAGCCGCTACGGTTGATTTGCGCCGATAGTCTAGCGGATGACAATCGTAGCGCCATTGTGATCTTTGACGACCTCTTCAATGAGCGAACCTGCCGCGTAAGTTGATGTGGCGGTGTTGGCGACGATGCGCGTGCCGACTTCCAGGTTCAGAGCAACTGGTTTGCCTGGCTCGAGCGTAATCACCTTATCGCCGACTTTGACTTCCATCGCAGAGCGGGTGTCGTTGCGGAGACTGAGCTTGACCATTGTCGACTTGCTGAACATGGCGTGGAGAGGAGACCGAGATGTTTGCAGGAGCGGCATAGACAGCCGGAGCTGCAAGAAGAGAGGTAGCGACAACTGCGATGGTAAGACGATTGAGACCTTTCATTGTTAGCTCCCGATGCTTCTAAGTTTCGACGGGAGTTTTTCTGCCATGGTTCAGAAAAGCTCGTCGTGGGAAGAGGTACGCAGGTAGTTCGCGAATAGTTCCAATGAAAAACCGAATTCAAAGTTTGATCTGTTGCGCGAAGGTTAATCGATTCGATGCCTGTTCGCATGTGGACATCTTGTTCGTAAATGGACAGCAAATACGGGCCTTTTCGATGGTTTTCAAGAGATGTGCGTGAGTTCGATGCTTGCGGAGCTTAAAATAGATGTGGAGCGTATTTGAGTTGAGTCAACTTTTAAAGAATATGAATCCTCAGCAACAGGAGGGCATCCAATCGGTCGATGGACCGGTGCTCCTGCTCGCAGGTGCCGGGCTCCGGCAAGACGCGCGTGATCACGCATCGCATTGCGTACCTGATTCAAGAGCGAGGTGTGCCGGCGGATTCAATTCTAGCGGTGACATTTACTAACAAGGCCGCCAAAGAGATGGCCGAGCGGGTCGACAAGATCCTGGGACATAGCAGTCTGGCCAAGCCGATGCTGGCGACGTTCCATAGTTTTTGCGTGCGTGTGCTGCGGCGGGACATCGAGGCGCTGCGCATTGGAGGAGTTGGACTGACGCGCACGTTTGCCATCTATGACGAAGCCGATCAGCAGGCAGTGGTGAAGCAGGCACTGAAGCGGTTGGCGATCGATGACAAGACGCTAAAGCCGAGGGTGGCACTGGGAAGGATCTCGTGGGCGAAGAACCACATGATCGATCCGCAGGAGTATTTTCTGGCGAGCACGAACCCGATGGAGGAGAAGATTGCGCACATCTTCGAAATCTATAAGAAGGAGCTGTTCAAGGCGAATGCGCTGGACTTCGACGATCTACTACTAGAGACTGTACGGCTACTAAAGAGTTCTGCGGAGACACGAGAAAAATACAACCGACGTTACAAATACATCTTGATTGACGAGTACCAGGATACGAATCGGCCGCAGTACGAATTGATGAAGCTTCTCGCCGGGTCGCATGGGAATGTCTGCGTGGTCGGCGACGAGGACCAATCGATTTATAGCTGGCGCGGCGCAGACATCAAGAACATTCTGGAGTTTGAGAAGGACTTTCCCGGGACGAAAACGATTCGGCTTGAACAGAACTACCGTTCGACTCAGATGATTCTTGAGGGTGCCAGCGCGGTGGTGGCGCAAAACACTCAGAGAAAGGGGAAGAACCTTTGGACGGCGCGTGAGGGTGGTTCACTGATTGGGTACTACGAAGCGCCGGACGGGGAGAACGAGGCGCTGTTTATTGCGGACCGCGTGCAGCGGTATCTGCGAGAGGCCGGAGGGCAGGAGGATCTGCCGCGATGTGCTGTGCTGTACCGGACGAACTCGCAGTCGCGGCTGGTGGAAGAGGCGCTACGGCGATATCAGATCCAATATCACATGGTCGGTGGGTTCTCGTTCTATGACAGGGCCGAGGTGAAGGACATTCTGAGTTATCTGAAGCTGGTGCAGAACGTTCATGATTCGGTAGCGCTGGGAAGAGTGGTGAACGCTCCGCCGCGGGGGATTGGCAAAACGACGATGGAGACGCTGGAGCGGATGGCCCTGTCGAGTGGCATGAGCACGTGGGACGCGATTGGCAGGGCAATCGAAGAAAAGCTGTTGCCCCAGCGGGCGCTGATGGCGTTGAGTGGGTTTAGACGGCTTATCAGCGACGCGCGAGCAATGCTGGCGCCGGGGTTTGCAGAAAAGCTGGCTGGAGATTTGGTTGAAGATGAGAGCGCTTCGCCGCCCACGGATGCGACCGAGGACGTTTCTTTTGGGTTTGGAGCGGAGGAAGAGGTCGCCGTGGCCGGTGCGGAAGTTGAGGACACTGGCGCGAACACTTCGTTCGATACAAGCTTCAACTTTGGGTTTGATTTTGGGCCAAGTGAAGAGATGTCGACGATTGCGCCCGAAAACGCTGCGGACTCAGATGAAGCTCATGGGATCGATGCGGCTAACTTCAATCCATTTGCACCGGTAGTGTTGAGGAAGTCTGCTGGTTTGACGATGGAGAGAGCGGCCGAGATCAGAACGGAGGACGAAAAGCCGGCGTTTCGCAAACCAGGAGATGCAGCCACGCTTCCTGAGTTGATTAAATTCTTGAATGACCGGAGTGGGTATATTCGAGCGCTCGAAGAGGAAGCTACACCGGAGTCATTCTCGCGAATCGAGAACCTTAAGGAGTTGGCGAATGCGGCGCAGGACGCGCAGGAGCGCGGAGAGACGCTGCATGAATTTCTGGACCATGCGGCGCTGGTGAGTGACGCGGACAGTTACAGCGAAGAGGCACGCGTGACGCTGATGACGCTGCATGCGGCCAAGGGGTTGGAGTTTCCGCTGGTGTTTCTGACGGGGATGGAGGAGGGCCTGTTTCCACACTCGCGGACGTTGACCGATCCCACCGGCCTTGAAGAAGAACGACGGCTCTGTTACGTGGGCATGACCCGGGCGATGGATACATTGGTGATGACGCGGGCGCGATACCGGCGACGGTATGGGAGCGATATGCCGGAATCAAGTATTGCTTCGCGCTTTCTGGAGGAGGTACCGGCACGTCTGGTGGAGGACCTGGGGAGTCCGCCGGCCAGGCCACAGTATTCAGGGTCAGACTATCGATCGAACTATGGCGGAGCGTATTCGACCCCTTATCCGAAGGCGAATCGATTCGGACGGTCGAACGCCGAGGAGGTGGAACGTCACTATAGCTACGAGGACGAAGACCAGAGTGGAGAGCGCGGAGCGAAGGCCGCGGCGCGAGCAACGGGACCCGGAATGGGCGGCAGATCCGGAACAGGCGGCAAGACAGAGGCGCCGGGCCAGTCGATCGATAACATTGCGAGCTTCTTTGCGGCGCGGGGACAGAAGATTTCGCGACCTAAGGTGGAGGTTGAAGCACCAATAGGAAAGACAGGATTCAAGCAGGGATCGCGAGTCCGACATCCGAAGTATGGCGAAGGAATCGTGTTTCGTCGCGAAGGTGACGGGGACGACGCAAAGATTACAGTACAATTTCAACAGCACGGCGTGAAGAAGCTTGTGGAGAAGTTTGCCCAGCTGGAGCGC
Organism: uncultured Acidobacteriaceae bacterium; assembly: GCA_963774835.1. Lineage (GTDB taxonomy): Bacteria > Acidobacteriota > Terriglobia > Terriglobales > Acidobacteriaceae > Edaphobacter. The sequence goes on along the minus strand of CAVZGS010000003.1, from coordinate 243,047 downwards.
CTCTAAGTTCTGAAAAATCGTACCTATAGAAGGATTGGCAAGATACATGGCAAATACCAAGAGCATTACTGATAAAGATGAGCGCAAGAAGGTAAAGCGCGCAGCACGGAAGAAGGCAGCACCAAAGGCGCCGCGTACCGGTGCCCGTGGCGCGAACAAGGCCAAGGTCAAGAAGGCCTCACGCGGCCAGAGCAAGCGGTAATCTATCGTGCTGAGTCAGAGCGCTGCCGTATTTGGTGCAGCGCTCCTGGCCCAGGGACAACGGCGATCTTGCTTAGAACCTGAATCGCATGTGCAGTTGAAACGCCCCGCACCAATTCTTCTGTAAGCAGGAGCGAGCGCGCTGGCCAGGCAAATCTTTCGAACCAAGTCGATCGACAAGCTGATCTCTGAATCGGAGATGCCGGAGAATGCGTTGAAGAAGACGCTGGGGCCGGTCTCTTTGACTGCGCTGGGCATCGGCGCGGTGATCGGATCCGGGATCTTCACGGTAATCGGCACAGCGATTGGTGGCAATCCGGCGAAGATTGCGGACTGGAAGGGTTCGCCGATCCTTGACCTGATCGTTGGGTGGCTTCACCACACAAGCGGCGCAGTTGCGGGACGTCCCGGCGCTGGGCCAGCGCTGGCCCTGTCGTTGGTGCTGGTGGCTATCGTTTGCGCGTTGACGGGACTCTGCTATGCGGAGTTGGCGTCGATGATTCCGATTGCGGGATCGGCTTACACCTATACCTATGCGACGCTGGGTGAGTTGATTGCGTGGGTGATTGGGTGGGACCTGATCCTCGAGTATGCCTTCAGCAACATGAGCGTGAGCGTGGGCTTCGCGGCCCATTTGGTGGCGTTGCTGGATTGGATTGGAATACCGCTGTCGCCGATGTGGTTGTCGCCGGCTTACCTGCCGCTTGGCCTGCAGGACCTGCAGGGCAAGGACATCTACGCCAGCGGATGGCATGCTGGATTTAACATTCCGGCGTTTCTTATTGTGCTGGTGCTGACGGTTGTGCTGGTGCGTGGCATTCGGGAGTCGGCGCGGACCAACAACATTATGGTGCTGGTGAAGATTGCGGCTATCCTGCTGTTCGTCTTCTTCGGGCTTAGCTTCATCCATCCGGCCAACTACACGCCCTTCTCGCCCAACGGCTGGTCTGGTGTTCTGGCGGGCGGGTCGATCATCTTTTTTACCTATATCGGGTTCGATTCGGTTTCGACGGCCAGCGAGGAGTGCAGGCAACCCCGGCGCGATGTGCCGATAGGAATCCTGGCAACATTGCTGGTTTGCACGCTTCTTTACATCGGGGTTGCGGTGGTGCTGACGGGCATGGTGCCGTGGTTGTCGGTGGCGGGAGATGCGGCGCCGGTGGTGAATGCTCTGAAGCGCGTGGCCTTGACGCCAGGGGGACATAAACTGCATTGGGTGCAGCTGGTGGTCCTGATTGGTGCACTGGTGGGGATGATCTCGTCGATCCTGGTGTTTCAGTTGGGGCAGGCGCGGGTCTGGTTCGCCATGTCGCGGGACCGATTGTTGCCGGACGTCTTCAGCAGGGTGCATCCGCGGTTTCGGACGCCGGCGTTCGCGACGTGGGTCGCAGGTGTGCTCGTAGCAATTCCGGCCGGGTTGTTTGACGTAGGTACGTTTGCTGAGATGTCGAACATTGGGACGCTGTTCGCGTTTGTGCTGGTTTCGATTGGGGTCATTGTCCTGAGATACAGGGAGCCGGAGCGGCATCGTGGGTTCCGAGTGCCGTTTGGGCCGGTGATTCCTATACTTTCGGTGTTCTTCTGCATACTGTTGATGGCTGGATTGCCTGCGATCACGTGGGTGCGGTTCTTTGTGTGGTTGATCATCGGGTTGGTGGTTTACTGCTTCTACAGTCGCAAGCGTAGTGAGTTTTACTCGCCCGAAGCCTAGGATGGAAGCATGGCGCGGAAGCCGACGAGACAAGACGTTGAGATCGATGTGGTCGATTGGCTGCGCAGGTTGCCTAAGGTCGAGCTGCATCTGCATCTCGAGGGCACGATTCAACCTGAGACGCTGCTGGAGTTGAGTCGACGGCATGATGCTGAGCCCTTAACTCCGGAGGCGGCCAAGAAACTTTATGTTTACGAGAACTTTTTGGGTTTCATGGACTCGTTTAAGGCGGTTTCGGCCCGGTTGAAGGGGCCGGACGACTATGAACTGATTACTTACAACATGATTCGAGAGCTGGCGGCACAGGGTGTGGTGCACGCCGAGGTGTATATCTCGTTCGGGATTATCTATTACTGGAAGAACGCTGAGGTCGAGCCGTACGTTGAGGCCATTGAGCGTGGGCGGGTGCGGGGCGAGAAGGACTTTGGGACTACGATTTATTGGTTGATCGATGCGGTGCGGCACTTTGGCCCGGAGGAAGCGGCGAAGGTGTTTCGCAAGGCGGCCGAGCTGCGGAAGCTGTATCCGAGCATCGTGGGGATCGGGATTGGTGGAGACGAGGCGCGGGGCAGTGCGGACCTTTTTCGTGAGTCATATGCGGAGGCCAAGGAGGCCGGGCTGAGGTTGACAGCACATGCGGGGGAGACGATGGGGCCGGAGAGCATCTGGGCGGCGATCAATATCGGGGCGGAACGGGTCGGGCATGCGCTGTCGGCGCGGCACGATGCGGAGCTGCTGGAGGTGCTGGGGGAGAAGCAGATTCCGCTGGAGCTGAATGTGACGAGCAACATCCGGACGGGGTGTTGCAGGGACTTTGATGAGCATCCGGTGAAGATGTACTTCGAGTCGGGGCTGATGGTGACGATCAACTCGGACGATCCGCCGATGTTCGGGAGCAATTTGCTTGAGGAGTACGTGCTCGTGCAGGAGCGGTTTGAGTTTTCGCTGGAGCAGATGCGGGAGTTAGCGGCGAATGCGGTGGAGGCGAGCTTTCTGCCACCAGAGCGGAAGCTGGAGCTGCTGCGGCGGGTTGAGCAGTATGCGTACTGAACGGCAGAGGATACCCCCCTCCCCCTATTGCTCACGTAATCCTTTCTTTTCAATACTCTATGAGACGTCATTGTCTCCAAAATCGTCATAATAAATGGGTTGCCTCCAAAATTGTCTTTCTAAACGAGTTAGCCCCGGCGGATGGCCGGGGCTGCTTGTTTGATCTATATATCCAGTATAGCGGGTTAAGGGTAACTAACGTGCCACTCGGATATTGTTGATTTGTAATGAGTTAAGTGGTTTTGGGGCTTGACATGCGATTTTTGGGCGGAAAACGCGGAAAAAATAAATGCGAGGGCAATAGAAGATCCCCTTCGGGGATGACAGCAAGAGAGGCAAAAACAACTGCAAAGGCAAAAGCAAAATGCGGGGGTCTCTCCACTGCGCGACTCACGATGAGACTGTGAGTCGCTTCGGTCGAGATGACGCTTCTTTGGGGAAGTAGAAGAGAACGGCTGCAAATGCAACGACAAAAGCAGATCCCTGCGGGATGACAACAAGAAAGGCGAAGGCAACAGCAATGCGGCCGGGCGGCAATGACAGCGCAGCGGTTATTTGCCGTCGGGGGCGGTGCACCATGATGGCGTTGGGGTCGACCTTGGGGATGCCGAAGTGGCCGCTTAGGTGGACGAGGTCGAGGGGGCGGAGCTCGCAGGTGACCTGGACGACGCTCATGTCGCGGGGGGAACGGTTGAGGACGGTGATGCCAGTGATATCAGGGCCGGCGAAGTGGAGCCAGAGGTCGGTGACGGTGGCGTGGGGCTGGGCCGTGTTGGCGGGGGTCTGGTTGGCGTTGACCAGGTGCTTCCATCCGGCGGCGTGATAGCCGGCGATGATGGAGGCCATGGTCTCCGGCGTGTAGAAGGCGGGGTGGGGGTAGCGGTAGTTGTCGACGGAGATGCCGGTGAGGGCGGCGGCGGCGTGGTTTGCGTCCAAGCCCCCTGAGGCGAGGAGGTTCTGGGCAATCTGAAGCTCGCTGCGGTCAAAGCTGAAGGAGGTGTGGGTGGCGGGCTGGTCTGCCAGGTTCATCAGCGCGCTCTGCAGTCCTGCCGGCGTGCCGGCGGGGGGCTGGGCGTACGCGAGAACAAGTGTGGCGGAGAGGAGAGTAGGGAGGAGGAGTTTGCGGACACGGTTGGTCATCTTGGCCTCTTTCCTGTTAGACACGGATTTTAAGCCAGAGTTATGCCGGATGGGAAGATTTTGGCGGGCCGGAGGGGGCTCCGTTCAGCGCGGCCGTTTGGGACGGGTTGAGGAAGACAGGCAACGGCAACCGCGCTGTGGCGGGGACGGAGTTGAGGTAGAGAAGCGGATTTCTCCACTACGCTACTCACAAAATCGTGAGTAGCTTCGGTCGAAATGACGGTTCTTAAAGTTAGGTGAACAGGTTGGGTGAAGAGGACGAGCACTCTACTGGGCTGGGCGGGGGGCGAAGTAGCCCTTTTGGGCGCGGACGTGGTAACGGGGGTCGGTGGCCTGGAGGTAGATGGTGCGGAAGGAGCCGTCCATCTTGAGGTTTGCCGGGCGGTAGACGAGGTGGTACTGGCTGCGGAGCTCCTCTTCTACGTTGCGGAAGCCGACGGCGACGTCTTCGAGCTTGATGGGGTAGAAGGCCTGTCCGCCGGTGGCCTCGGAGATGGCCTTGAGGACGTCGTCACCCTTGTCTTTGCTGGGGCTGATGTTGGTGCTGATGGAGTAGACGATGGTGTCGGCGCGCTGACACATCTTGATGGCGTCGGACTCTTCGACGCGGCTGTAGTTGTCGTCGCCGTCGGAGACGAGGATGATGGCGCGGCGGACGGCGCCGGTCTCCTTCAGGGTGAGCATCTGGTCCCTGCAGGTCTTGTAGAGGGCGTCGAAGAGCGCGGTGCCGCCTCCGGGACGCAGCTTGCGGATGCCCTGGTTGAGGAGATCGACGTTGTTGGTGAAGTCCTGCGCGAGATCGGTCTGGATGTCGAAGCCCTCGACGAAGGCGCGGTCGTTGAGGTGAAGGATCTGGAGGAGGAACTCGATGGCGGAGTCCTGCTCGAACTGGAAGCGCTGACGGATGGAGCTGCTGGTGTCGAGCATGATGCCGACGCGCAGGGGGAGATTGGTCTGCTGGGTGAAGCGGAGGACGGCGAGTGGAGGACGGCCGTCGTCGAGGAGGCCGAAGTTCTCACGCTTGAGGCCGGTGATGAACTTGCCCTTCTTGTCGGTGACGGTGAAGATGAGATTGACTTCGTTGACCTGGACGCGAATGGTCTCGGTGGGCTGGTCTTGATTGGCGGGGGGCGGCGTGCCGGGCTGCTGCGCGGGGGGAATGGGGGGAGCTGCACGGAAGACGTTGCAGGCGTCTGCGCGACCGGCTGGGGAGACGCGGCCGGCTGGAACTCCACCGGTGTTTGCACGGCGGCTGTTGGGGGGACAGATGCAGGCGCGGTCGAGGCCGCCGGTTGCGGCGTGGGCGCGTCGGCGAGAGGAGATGTGCTGGTTTGGGCGCGGAGAGGCGCGACTGCGACGACCAGAGACAGAAGGAAAAGGGAGCTTAGGGGCCCCAAAGCACGGTTGGTTCGATTCAAAACGTTCACTCCGGTAATTCTACTCAATCGGGGGTGAATTCGCGCGAATTGCTTTGAGGAAGGTCTCCAGTTCGGCAGGGACGGGGGCGCCAATGTCCACCGGCTTGTGGGTCTGAGGGTGGGTGAAGGAGAGATGGGCGGCGTGGAGGAAGTTGCGGTCGAGGTTAAGGGCCGGGTCGAGGCCGGGAATGGCGTGAGGGGCGCCGTAGAGAGTGTCGCCGACGACGGGATGGCCGAGGGACTGGGCGTGGACGCGGATCTGGTGGGTGCGGCCGGTTTCGATGCGGACTTCGACGAGGGTGAAGGGGCCATACGAGGTGGTAAGACGTTCGAGAACGTGGAAGTGTGAGACGGCGGTGCGGCCGTCGGAGCGGCGGGTGGTCATGCGGGTGCGGCGGACGAGGTCGCGGGCGATGGGGAGGGTGACGGTGGTGTCGTCTTTTTTGAGGTGGCCGTGGAGGAGGGCGAGGTAGGTCTTGGTGACCTGGCGGCGGGAGAACATCTCGCCGAGCTTGCGGTGGGTGCTGTCGTCTTTGGCGACGAGGATGAGGCCGCTGGTGAGCTTGTCGAGGCGATGGACGATGCCGGGGCGAAGGTCGCCGCCGACGTCGGAGAGTTTGGCGAAGTGGAAGAGGAGAGCGTTGACGAGGGTGCCACGATTGCGGGCGTCGTCGGTGTTGCCGGCGCCGGCGTGAACCATCATGCCGGCGGGTTTGTTGATGACGGCGAGGTGCTGGTCTTCGTGGAGGACGCTCGAGGGGGATGTCTTCGGCGACGGCGTGGAGCGGCGCGGGTTGCGGAGAGCCTTCGATCTCGATGGATTCGCCGCCGTGGAGCTTTTGTTTGGGCTTGGCTGGATGGCCGTCGACGCGGGACCTGGCCGGCTTCGATGAGGAGCTGGACGCGGGCGCGGCTGATGTCGGGCAGGGCCTGGGCGAGGTACTGGTCGAGGCGGAGGTTGGCGGCGGCGGGATCGGCGGTGAAGGTGCGGACGCTGGTCGCGTTTGCGGCGTCGGGGTCTTCTTCGAGTTCGTCGAAGTCGATGACGGGGACCGGGGGTGGGAGGGTCTCTTCTACGCCACGGGTGGCGACGTACTCGGGACGGACGGTGCGGCGGCGCTGGCCCTTGGGGAGCATGTTCTTAGACGGCATGGGTGACCAGCTTTCGGGGTTGCAGGAGAAGGACAAGGCCGGCGAGAGCGATCATGCCGAGGGCGATCCACTGGATGGGATCGAGGAGGCCCGAGTTGGGAAATGGTTGGCGGAAGAAGGTGAGGAAGAATTGGGCGGTGCCTGAGGCGGCGAGGGCCAGGGCCAGGGTGTTGCCGGGGTGGTCGCGGCGCGGGAGTCGGCGGAGGAGCACGACTGTGAGCAAAGCTGCGGCGATTGCGGCGTAAAGGGCGACTGGGTGGAGATGGGTCGTGCTCGGCGGGATGGCCATGCCCCAGGGGAGGGTCGTGGGAAGGCCGGCGTCGGTGCCTTCTGCGAGGTGGCCGAGGGCGAGGAAGGCCCAGGTGAGAGTCGCGCAAGGGGACCATGCGTCGAGGGTGTCGAGGAGGGGGAGATGGCGGAGGCGGAGGTAGATCGTCGTCGCGATGATGGTGAGGAGGACGCCGAGGGCGTTGAGTGAAGGCAGCGTGAGCAGAAGAACCGGGTACGAGATGAAGCTTTTGGGGTTGGCGACGATTAGCAGGAGCCGGGAGAGCACGAAGGCGGAGAGGAGGGTGAAGAGGCCGGCGTTCCAGAGCTTGTCAGGGTCGAGGCCTGCTGTGCCCGAACCAACGAGGGCGGCGGTGCGGAGGCTGAGGGTGAGTGCGGCCATAAGTCCCACTGCAGCGAGGACGCCGAAGGTGGGAAGAAGAAGATGGCCGGAGTGGAGAAGGTAGGGGTGCATTTGGAGCTAGGGGCCCTTGGACTGGGAGCTTTGCGGCTCGGTCGAGATGGCGTGGGTTCCGGGCAGGGACAAGACAGGTAGAAGAAAAGACAACAGCAGATCTCTACGGGATGACAAACGAAAAAAAGCGGTGATTCGGGGGAAAAGCAAGCTTAGCGCAAGAAGACCGACCCACGGGGCCGTACATCGAAGCGCTGGTGAACCCGTCCTAAGACGGCGGGACCTAACCGTGGTTCTTTAGGCGTTCCTGACTGGAGGACTGCACACCGAACCATGTATACGAGTCGGGCCCCTGTTCAATGAATGTTGGTTCAACCAGCGTTGTTCTAGTACCTGCTTAGCAGGCCGGCTTTCTTAGGTTGGATGCTAAACGTGCTGGGTCCTGCTTTGCAAGTTAGGGTCGGGAACGGTTTAGAGGCGGAGCGAAAATCCGGCTCCGGAAGATTCAACCGTCCATAGCGAGTTTCTTTTTGCAGTATGGCTAGTTGCCGACCTGGTTTGTCGGTGCGGGGGCAGTGACCTTTGCCTTGGCGATTAGTTTTTTGAGTTTGCCCTCTACGTCGGAGCCGGAGCCCATCATCTCGGCGGTGAGGACGCCGTCGGAGTCGATGGTGAAGTAGTGAGGGATGGCTTCGACACCGAAGTTCTTGCTGAGGACGTGATCGGCGTCGCGGTATTGGACCCAGGTCATCTCGTTTTTGTTGATGAAGTTCTTCCACTTGGTTTCGTCGGAGTCCCAGCTGATGCTGATGATGACGAGAGGCTGGCCGGCGAACTCTTTGGCGATCTTCTTCATGTGCGGGAGCTCTTCGTTGCAGGGGCCGCACCAGGTGGCCCAGAAGTCGATGAGGACGACTCGGCCGCCCATGGCGTCGAGGTTGAACTTTGAGCCGTCGAGGGCAGTGACGGTGAAGGCGGGGGCCATTTTGTGGAGAGAGAGCGCGGGGTCTTCGGCAAAGTGCTGGGCACGGAGGTAGCTGGGGTCCTTGGGATTGACGCAGCTGAGGCAGGCCTTGAATTGGCCGCTGGCGGCGTCCATCTGGCCGAGACGGGCGAGCACTTTGCCGTCGAGATAATAGGGCGTAGCGTATTTGGGATTGTCGGCGATGGCCGCTTTGAAGGCGGCATCGGCGGCGTTCAAGAGATCGGGCTTGTTCTTGTCTCCGGCCTGGAGGAAGAGGCAGTAGCCACGGTCGCTTTCGGCCTTGGATTTTTCGGCTGGAGAGGTTGCGAGGGCTTCGAGCGCGGTTGCGGTGGCAACGGCGTCCTTGTAGCTGCCACTATCCATTTGGAGATCGAGCAGGGCCTTTAGACAGTCGGCATCTTTTCCGGCTGCGATCTTGTTTGCCTTCTTGTAGGCGTCCATGGCGAATAAGATCTGCCGCTGCTTCTGCAGCTGCTTCGCGTCGGCCATGGCGGACTGGAACTTGGGGTTGGACTTGTAGTCGGGAGCGTCTTGCGCTTGGAGGGTGGGCAAAAAGGCGAGGGTACAGCAGAGAAGAGCGGCAGGCAGAATAGAGAGACGCATCGGAAGGGCCCCGGAACGATGATGGACGAGCGTGTCGATCATTGCAGCTCGGAGGGGGAAACTCAAGAAAATTGTTGGGCTGACCGACCTTGTGGGCCGCTATCAGAGCATACGGGCCACTATCCTACCTTGCGGTCTTCGAGGAGCCTCGTCGAGCATGTGGGCGAGGGTGGTGGCGCGGGTGCGAGTGGAGTGTTGCGAGGTCTGGAGACTGCCGGCGAGGTTTTCGTGGCGCTGGCGGGCGGTGACGAGTTCGTCGGCGATGTTGAGGGCGGCGAGGACGGCGACGCGGAGGGAGTCGACGGTGTTGCCGTGGGCGGAGACGGCGCGCATCTTGGCGTCGACGATGGTGGCGAGGCGCTCGATGTAGGCGGGGTCGGTGCCGCGGAGGTTGTAGACCTGATCGTAGATGTCGACGGCGATGGACTGGCTTTGGTTCTGGGGGGGTGCCTGGGGGGCTTCGAGGGTCTGGTCCATCGTGTCTCCTTTGCGTTGAGGTTAGAGGAGCTCGTCCATCTGCTGGAGCATCTTCTCGACTCGGAGGCGAACGGCGTCGCGCTCTTTGTTGAGGGTTGTGAGTTCGGTTTCTACGGCGCGTGCGTTGTTTTGAAATGCGGCGATTTGTTCGCGGAGGGAGGCGACTTCGGCCTCGGCAGCGGCGCGGGCTTCGCGTTCACTCTTGACGATCTCTACGGCGCGGAGGACTTTTTGCTCGAGCGCCTGGAACTCGTCGACGCTAATGGTGGATGTGCTCATACTTATGAAGTATAGACGGCGCGAACGTGGATTCTCTCTGCGGAAAACCGGGGTGGAATCTATCTGGATGCGCGTTTTTGTTGCAGATTAATTTTGGCGATGGTGGAGTGAGCGTTTTTCGCGGGATTGCGCGTTTTTAGTGTGGTGAATTCGCGGTGAGATTGTGGTGCTAGCGTGGTGAAACGTGGTCTCTTGATAGTCAGTTTTTCGATGGCGATAAGTACGCCTGCGCCTTACCAGAAATTCCTTAGGCGCGGAGGGTGCCTCCGAGGCTGGTGAGGGTCCCGATGATGCTGGTGAGCCGATTGCGTGAGTTCTTCGTCGCGGAGAGTGCGGTCGTGGGACTGGAAGCCGGTGCGCAGGAGGAGAGAGTAGACGCCGGGGAATTTTGCATTGCGCCAGACTTCGACGGGCTTGAGGCTCCTGAAGTTCGTTGATGCTGAGGGCACGGATGGCGGACGCGATGGTGTGCCATTGGACGGGGTCGGGAAAGACGAAGGAGAAGTCGCGCTCGACGGCCTGGTAGCGGGAGAGATCGTGGGCCGTGACTTTTTTGAGGGGGAGTTGGTAGAGCTTCGCGAGGTCGAGCTGGGCTACGTAGACGGGCTGGCGGAGCTTGTGGGTTTCCTTTTGTTCGTGGGCTAGTTCGCCGAAGTGGGCGATGGGGTCGTTGTTTATAATGGCGGTGGCGGAACGGCCGGGTTGGAGCCAGACGGGGGCTTCGGCCGTGAAGGTGATCGGGTCTGCTACGGCCGAAGAAACAGCAGGTTTCTCGACTACGGCGGCAAAGTGCGCCGCCTCCGGTCGAAATGACAGACCTCTCAGATCGAAGAGCGAGAGGACCGACTCGAGGGCGCCCTTGAGCTCGAAGAAGTGGGGGGATTGTGCGGTGTACCGCTGCGTTAGCGGGACGTCCCCGGTGAGGCCGAGGGAGAGTTGGGGGGACTCGTGGACGTCTGAGATGAAGGTGCCGTCGGCGGGAACGGTGCCGGTGAAGATCTCGCCTTGTTCGAAGAGGCGGACGTCTTTTACGTCGCGGTTGAGGTTGTGGGCGAGCATGTTCAACATTCCGGGGAGGAGCGAGGGGCGGAGGAGGCTTGCCTCTTCGGAGAGAGGGTTCTCCATGGGGACGGTCTGCTTCCCTTCCTCGGCGAAGAGGCCGGTGTCGGCGTGAGAGGCGAAGGTGCTGGAGATGGATTCGCTGTAGCCGAGGGTGAGGAGGCGGGTGCGGACGGCGGCCTCTTTTGCTGCCGTCGGATGGGCGATGACCGGCATCGCTGTGGGTAGGGTGTTGGCGAATCGGTTGTAGCCGTAGACGCGGGCCACCTCTTCGATGAGATCGATCTCGCGCTCGAGATCGAGACGCCAGGAGGGGAGTTGGACTTCGAATGTGGTGTCGGGTGTTGAGGAAGACCCGGGGCTGAAGCCCCATTTGGGTGGGTCGTTATTCAGGGGGCTAAAGCCCCCTGCTCCCTCCGTAGTGGAGGCTGGGTTGAAATTTGCTTTTTCAGAGATGGACTTGGTCTCAGTAAGAATGCAACCCAAGGCGGTGAGGTATTGGTGGACGATGTCTGAGGTGATGCCTTCGGGCGCGATGGTGGTGCCGAGGTGGCGCTGGACTTGTTTGACGGAGAGGTTGATGGGGGGGCGTGAGGCGGTGCGGGCGGCGATTTCGGGGACGATGACGTCGATGAGGGCGCCTTCGGCCTGGCCGCCTAGCTGGAGGATGAGTTGCGAGACGAGGGCGTTGGCGATGGGAGCGGCGTTGAAGTCGGCGCCGCGCTCGAAGCGGTGGGAGGCGTCAGTGTGGAGGCCGTGGCGGCGGGAGGAACGGCGGACTGTGGACTGATCGAACCAGGCTGCTTCGACGAGGACGTTTTTTGTTTCGGGAGTGATCATGGAGTCCCAGCCGCCCATGACTCCGGCGAGTGCGAGGGCCTTTTTGTGGTCGGCCACTACGAGGTCGTCGGGTTCGAGGGTGCGGTCGGTGCCGTCCAGCAACTTTAGTTTTTCGCCTTTGTGGGCCAGGCGAACGATGATGCCGCCTTCGAGCTTGTCGAGGTCGAAGGCGTGGGTGGGATGGCCCATGCCCAGGAGGACGAAGTTGCTGGCGTCGACGGCGTTGGAGATTTGTTTCTGGTTAAGGAAAGTGAAGTATTCGGCGATTTGCCCGGTGCTGGGGGCGATGGTGACGTTGCGGAGGACCTGTGCGGTGAAGCGGCCGCAGAGGTGTTTTGCTTCGATGGTGATGGGGAAGGCTTGCGTCTCGACGCTTGGTGCCGCCCCGGACAAAATGCGGGGATTCTTCGCTTCGCTCAGAATGACGACTTTTTCTTTATTACCACCTTTGTCAGCGATTAGAGGGGACAGGAGGAGGTTGTAGATGGTGGCGGCTTCGCGGGCGATGCCGTAGTGGTTCATGGCGTCGACACGGTTGGTGGTGATGTCCATTTCGAAGAGGTGGCCGTTGTTGGGGCCAAGGTCGTGGACGCCCTCGACGGCGATGCCGCGGAGGGTGAGGTCGTCGGCTAGTTGCCGATCGGTGACAGGGAGTGTGGGCAGATAGTGGCGGAGCCAGCTGGTGAGGATGTTCATGATGGACGGTTTCTAGTCTAAATGTTGGCGTGGCGTCGAGGAGAACCGACTGCTGTGCGCGCCCTCAGATCCGGTGAACGTTTTGCTTGCTGCCTGCGTACTGTCGTGGGTGTTCCCATCTCAGAGAGGTGAACGATTATGAGGAAGTTCTGGGCTTTGGCGTTGATGGTTTTATTGTCAGGTGCGTTTGGCCGGGCGGGTGCCCAGGCCGTACAGTCACTGGATAGCATGAAGAGCCAGGAGGAACTGGTTAAGGCGATTACGACGCTCGATACGGAGTTGTTTGATGCTTACAACACCTGCAATCTGGAGAAATTTGGATCGTTGATCGCGGAGGACGTTGAGTTTTACCACGACCAGGGTGGGGTGACGTTGGGCAGGGCGGCCCTGGTGGAGAGCGTGAAGAACAATATCTGCGGGAAGGTGACGCGGGTGCTGGTGCCGGGGTCGCTTGAGGTGTATCACATGAACCACTACGGAGCGGTGGAGATCGGGGCTCACCGGTTTCAGCACCCGGGGACGCAGGCACGATGACGTGGTCGGCGAGGCGAAGTTTATTCATCTTTGGCAGTACAAGGACGGTGCGTGGAAGATTACGCGAGTGATCAGCTACGACCATGGGCTGGCTAAGTAACCGCTTCGAATGAAGGCAATGAAGAGGATAGAGGTACCTTTCTGGCGGAAGGTCGGGTATGCTCGTGTGGCGGAGGGCCTGCCGCGATTCCCTACTTTCCAATCTGTGACTGAGAGGAGCTTACTATGCTTCGTTTGCTTCTGCACTGGATACTGAATGCTGTGGCGCTGCTGATTGTGGCGCATTTCGTGGAGGGGTTTGTCGTCAGCAGCTTCGTCTCCGCGTTGATCGCGGTGGTGGTGATTGGGTTGTTGAACGCGACGCTGGGACTAATTCTGAAGATCATTACGCTGCCGCTGGGGATTCTGACGTTTGGACTCTTTTTCCTGGTGGTGAACGCCGTGGTCCTTTGGTTTTCCAGCAAATTTGTGCCGGGGTTTGCGGTAACGACGTTCAAGGCGGCGTTTCTTGGAGCGCTGGCGCTGGCTGTGTTGCATTTGCTGTTTGGGTTCTTCGGCAACGCGGTGAAGAGGCAGTCTTAATTGGAGACTTGGTTGGGTCAGCGATCGCATGGGAGGAAGCATGGCCATTTTTGTGAACCGTCCCCTCGTGGTCTTCGTGGTCACGTTTTTCCTGCTCTGGCTCGCGGCCTGGATAGGTGGCTGGTTTGGCGCGCGTCGGAGCGATTTCTCCGAGGACATGCGGTCGGACTTTGGGGTAATTCAATCGGCGACGCTGACACTTCTGGGCCTGATCATCGGGTTCAGTTTTTCGATGGCGATCGGTCGCTACGATCTGCGCAAGTCGTATGAAGAGGCAGAGGCCAATGCGATTGGAACGGAGTATGTGCGGGCCGATCTGCTTTCGCCAGATGAGGCATCGGTCGTGCATGGGCTATTACGGCAGTACACGGACCTGCGTGTCCGGTTCTACAACACGCGCGATTCGGAAGAGTTGAACCAGATCAACCAGCAGACGGCCGATATACAGAACCGGCTTTGGGTCGCGGCTTCGCGGACGGCGACGGCCCAACCCACGCCGGTGCGAGCGCTGGCCGTTGCGGGCATGAACGATGTGTTGAACTCGCAAGGGTATACGCAGGCTGCGTGGTGGAACCGCATTCCAGACGGAGCGTGGCTTTTGATGTTCGGGATTGCGGTGCTGTCCAATTTCCTGGTGGGGTTTGGAGCGCGCAAAGTGCGGCCGAGGCTCCTCATGATGCTTCCCCTAGCGGTGGCAATTTCGTTTTTTCTGATTGCCGATATTGACAGTCCGAGGCGCGGGGTGATCCGGGTGCGTCCGCAGAACATGGAGAGCCTGCAGGCTGGGTTTAATGCAATGCGGTAGCTTAAATTCTTATGCGAATTGCTCGAGGAAGCGCATGTCGCCGGAGTAGAACTGGCCGATGTCGGAGACGCCATATTGCATCATGGCGATGCGCTCTACTCCCATGCCAAAGGCGAAGCCAGTGATCCTTTCGGGGTTGTAGGTATCGTCGGAGGGGTCGATTTTGCGGCGCTCTTCGGTGACGGCGGCGAAGACGGAGGGGTCGACCATACCGCAGCCCAGGAGTTCGATCCAGCCCGAGTGTTTGCACTTGCGGCAGCCCTTGCCTCCGCAGAAGATGCAGGAGATCTGGACGTCGGCGGAGGGTTCGGTGAAGGGGAAGAAACTGGGGAAGAAACGGGTCTTCACGTCGCTGCCGAAGAGGGCCTTCATGGCGTGATCGAGGGTGCCCTTTAGATCGGAGAAGGTGATGTTGGTGTCGACGCAGAGGCCTTCGATCTGATGGAAGATGGGGGAGTGGGTGGCGTCGGCGGCGTCATTGCGGTGGGCCTTGCCGGGGATGACGATGCGGATGGGTGGGGCCTGCGCGATCATGGTGCGGATCTGGACGGGGCTGGTGTGGGTGCGCATTAACAGGCGATCGCGGCTGGGGCGGGTTTGTTGAGCAGCGATCTGGAGGGTGTCCTGGGTGTCGCGGGCGGGGTGGTTGGGGGGGAAGTTGAGGGCTTCGAAGTTGTAGAAGTCGGACTCGACCTGGGGGCCGAGGTTGGTGGAGTAGCCGAGGTGGTGGAAGACCTGGACGATCTCGTGCATGGTCTTGAGGAGCGGGTGGGGGATGCCGGGGGTGCGGACGGCGCCGGGGAGGGTAATGTCGATCCCTTGCTCGGCTGCCTTTTTTGGCGAGGCGGGGGCCTCGAGGGCTGCTTCGATCTGCTGCTTGAGCTGATTGAAGCGGATGCCAAGGGCCTTTTTTGCTTCGGGCGGGGCGGATTTTAGCCAGGCTTCGCTGATGAGCTTGAGGCGGCCTTGTTTGCGGCCGAGCCAGCGGAGGCGGAAGGCTTCGACGTCCTGCAGTGAGGCGGTTTCGGTGCGGGCCTCTTCGGCAAGTGCGGCGAAAGCAGCGTCGAGAGAGTCGTCGTCAAACTGCTGCAACGGTGTGATTTCATCGGACATTCTTTTCAGGATAAATGAAAGGGGGCCCGCGACTTCGCAACCGCCAAATTTGCTTTAGTCCTGCTCGCCGAAGACCGCGGCATAGGTCTTTCCGTAGGGGTAGAAGCGATGGGTTTCGCCGCGCTGCCAGGCGGCCCTGTGCTCGGAGTCGGTGATGTCCCAGTCGGGCCGACATTTTTTGGTTACAGCGCGGAGTGTCCTGACGGAGGTCTTCGAGAGTGGGGCGTCCAAAGAACCAATATCCGTTGTAGACCTTAAAGACGACGAGGCCCGGTTCGAGCACGATTGTGGGAGGAATCATTGGATTATGGACTGGATCGCTTACCTCCATCTCGCGATGGAGCTGGACGAGGAGCTCCGCCTGACGGCGATCCCTGGGACAGAAGCCTCCGCGGCTCAGTACAAGCACCATAGGGTGTTGTCCCTGAAGCTCTGAGAGCTTGCGACGAGTTGCTGTGTGGTCGCTTAGTTCGTAGTCGGGGAAGATGGCGCCGGGGGACAATATCTGCTCGCATCTGTTCGAGTCCTCCTAGGACATGATGCTCCACATGTCCTCACGCCGAGAAGTTTCTCGTGAAATGCTCTGCGGAGTGGCCGCAAGCGGAGGGCTGGACGGCGGCTAGAGGGCGCGGCGGCTAGAGGGCGGAGAGGACGATGGCGACGACGAGGAGGCCGAGGAGGAGGCTGCGACGGTCGGTGATGGCGTAGACGACGGGGTCCTCGTTGAGTTGGCCGCGCGAGGCCTGTAGCCAGAGACGCATTATCCAGAGGAGAAGGACGGGAACAAGAAGCCAGAGGCGTCTGGTGTGCTGGTAGAGCTGGGCAGCGTCCAAGGTCGAGATGTAAAGGGTGAGGACGACGACCGAGGCGAAGCCGCTTGCGGAGCCGAAGCTGCGAAGTTGCTCAATGTCTGTGATGTGATAGCCGCGGCCTCCGGCGGAGACGCCGCCGCGTTCGCGGAGGTTTTCGAGTTCGGCGAAGCGCTTGACCAATGCGAGGGAGAGAAAAAAGAAGATGCTGAAGCCGCCGAGCCAGGTGGAGAGAGCGACTCCTGATGCCGCGGAGCCGGCAATGATGCGAATTGTGTAGAGGCCTGAGAGGACGATGACATCGACCAAGACGGAGCGCTTGAAACGTAACGAATATGCGAGCGTGGTGACGAGATAGATGCCAAGCCAGAGAAGGAAATAGTGAGGTTTTATGAGGAACAAGAGCTGAGGCGACAGGGCGGCGATTGCGTGGGGAACCAGCAGCGCCAGAACGAGAGAGGCCGCGAGGAAGAAGAGGACGATAGCGACGCCGGAGAGGGCCGAAAGGTCGCCCGAGGCAAAGGGTCGGAGACGTTTGCGGGGGTGCTGACGATCGGCTTCGAGGTCGAGGAGATCGTTGACGATGTAGGTGGCGGAGGCGCAGAGGCTAAAGCTGAGGAAGGCCAGGGCGGCCGCTGCGATGAGACCGGGGGCCCAGGCGTGAGCGAGGAGGAGAGGGACGAAGATGAGGACGTTCTTGGCCCACTGGTGGAGGCGGATCGCCTTGAGCCAGGACCTGAGTGGCGAGGCACGCTCGTCGAAGGTGCGGACGGGAACGACTCGGGCCTTGTGAAGTGCGGCGCGGAGGCTAGAGGTTGGGTTAGCGACCATGGGCTGCTGGCAGTGCTGGAGCAGCGGGAGGTCGGGCAGCGCGTTGCCGATGTAGGAGAAGTTGTCGCCGAAGCGGGACTGGAAGGCGGCGAGCTTGTTCTTGCCGGCGAGGTTGGTTTCGCCGTCGGAGGCGAGGACGCCGTTGAAGAGGCCAAGGTGGGCGGCGATGCGGTTTGCGGTGTCGGCGTCGGCAGCGGTGGCCAGATAGATGGGACGGCCGGTGGCCCGCTGCTGCTCAAGATATTGAAGGAGTTCGCGGTTGTAGGGGAGGTGGGCGACGTCGAGCTGGACGGTGTTGGCGAGATGGCGTTTGAGGGCAGCTTTGCCCTGGACGATCCAGTCGGGAATGTTCAGCAGGGTCGCCGGATGATGGCGGGCGACGGCGAGGGCGGAGTCGTGCAGGGTGTCGGACTTGACCAGGGTCCCGTCCAGGTCGACGCAGAGAACTGGTAACGCGGCAATATCGATTTCGGAGGCCGGAATGGGCAAAAGTGTCCTTCCTTACGTCTAAGTCAATGAGTGCTATACGTCTAAGACATGGCAGGTAGAGGGTAGCGCGGAACGAGAGCGGTCGCTACGGTCTAGCTGCTGAGGCATTCAACGTCATTATCAAGTATTCTTAAGCTCTGGGTACAACAATCAGATAGAAGCAGATTGAATTTCGAGAGAACAGAGAGCACCCATGTTGTCAGCGCAGATGAACGAACCGGAAGCACTGCGAGTTGAGGCGTCGGAGCCAGCGACGGATCTATCCCCGCGCCAGCCGGCGCCCGAGGCACCGAAGGGATCCGCGGCGCGGAAGTGGATCGTGTTGCTCGTGATTGTAGCGGTAGTCGGGGCCGCGGTGTGGAAGATCCGCCGGAACGCGACGGAGCAGAATAACGTTCAACAGATCATGGCCGCACAGGCGGACCGGCCGACGCCGGTGCAGGTGTCGGCGGTGCAGCAAAAGACGATGCCGATCTTTCTGACGGCGCTGGGGACGGTGACGGCGTACAACACGGTGACGATCAAGAGCCGCGTGGATGGGCAGTTGATGCAGGTGCCGGTGCACGAAGGGCAGGCGGTTCGCGAGGGCCAGGTATTGGCGGAGATCGATCCGAAGCCGTACCAGGCGGCGCTCGAGCAGGCGCAGGGACAGTTGGTGAAGGACCAAGCCAATGCCGTGAATGCGCGTGCGGAGGCAGCACGGTACAGCGCATTGCTGCAGGCGGGCGTGG
This sequence comes from uncultured Acidobacteriaceae bacterium, assembly GCA_963774835.1. GTDB lineage: Bacteria > Acidobacteriota > Terriglobia > Terriglobales > Acidobacteriaceae > Edaphobacter. Next base: position 224,860 of record CAVZGS010000003.1, on the reverse strand, counting down.
TATCGAAGGAGAGCCAGCAGGCGCAGATCTCGACCGCGGGGCAGGCGGAGGGATCCATCGCGGCGGACCAGGCGGCGATTGAGGCGGCGAAGGTGAATCTGGGGTATACGAAGATCGTTTCGCCGATCAACGGGGTCGTGGGGCTGCGGCAGGTCGATCCGGGGAACATCGTGCACGCGGCGGACGCCAATGGTTTGCTGGTGGTGACGCAATTGCAGCCTATAGCGGTGATCTTTACGCTGCCCGAGGACCAGTTGCCCGAGGTGTTGAAGAGGACACGAGGAGGGAGCAGGCTGGCGGTGGAGGCGTTCGATCGCGCAGCTTCGACGCACCTGGCGAGCGGGACTCTGCTGACTGTGGACAACCAGATTGACACAGCAACCGGCACAGTGAAGGCGAAGGCGGTCTTTAACAATGAGGACGGCGCACTGTTTCCGAACCAGTTTGTGAATATTCGATTGATCCTGCAGGAAAAGCCAAACGCGATCGTGATTCCGGCGGCGGCGTTGCAGACAGGGTCGCAAGGGAACTTCGTTTATCTGCTCAAGCAGGGGCAGCCGCCAGCGGACCTGGTGGAGAAGAAGAACACAGACATGCCAGTTCCGGAGCTGGCAGAGAACCAGACGAACTATTACGTTCTGGCGCAGACGGTGAATGTGCAGCTGACCGAGGGGACGCAGGTGATCCTGAACGGCGGCGTGAAACCGGGTGACCAGATTGTCGTGGATGGGCAGGAGAAGCTGAAGAACGGCAGCAAGGTGTTTCCAAAGGCGGCCCCTGCGAAGACGGACGGGACGACGGCTGAGGTTGATGCGGTAGTTCAGACGGCGGGTCGGCCTTCATGAGTTCTTCGTTGAGTCCATCGAGGCCATTTATTCTTCGGCCAGTGGCCACCTCTCTCCTGATGGTGGCCATTTTGCTTGCGGGCTTTGTTGCGTATGTGCAACTGCCGGTGTCGGCGTTGCCGCAGGTAGACTATCCGACGATCCAGGTGCAGACGTTCTATCCGGGGGCGAGCCCGGAGGTGATGGCGTCGTCGGTGACAGCGCCGCTGGAGCGGCAGTTCGGCCAGATACCGGGGCTGAGTCAGATGACTTCGACGAGCTCGGGTGGAGGCAGCGTGATTACGCTGCAGTTCTCGCTGGCGGAGTCGATCGACGTGGCCCAGCAGGACGTGCAAGCGGCGATCAATGCGGCGTTTAGTTACCTGCCGAAGGACTTGCCGAACCCCCCGGTGTACAGCAAGGTGAATCCTGCGGACGCGCCGATCATGACACTGGCGCTGACGAGCGATACGCTGCCGCTTCAGAAGGTGGAAGACCTGGCGGATACGGTGATCGCGCAGAAGATCTCGCAGCTTTCGGGCGTGGGCCTGGTGTCGATCAACGGAGGACAGAAGCCGGCGGTGCGGATCCAGGCGAACCCGACGGCACTGGCAAACTACGGGCTGAGCCTTGAGGACATTCGCACAGCGGTGGGCACGGCAAATGTTGACCAGGCAAAGGGAAACTTGAATGGCGCGACCCAGTCGTACACGATTGGCGCAAACGACCAGATCCCTTCGAGCGGAGGCTACAACAATGTGATTGTCGCGTACCGGAACGGGTCGCCGGTGCGGCTTTCGGACGTGGCGAACGCGGTGGACAGTGCGGAGAACCTGTTTCAAGCGGCGTGGATGGGGACGTCGGCGCGCGAGCCGCACGATGGACAACCCGCGAAGGCCGCGACGCTGCAGCCGGCGGTGATTGTGAACATCCAGCGACAGCCGGGGGCGAACATCATCGGCGTCGTGGATGAGGTACAGAAGATACTGCCACAATTGCGGTCGTCGATGCCTGCGACGGTAAACCTGCAGGTGCTGACGGACCGGACGAATACGATCCGGGCGTCGGTGAAGGACGTGAAGTTTTCGCTGGTCCTGACGATTGGGCTGGTGGTGATGGTGATCTTCCTGTTCCTGCGATCGTTTGCGGCGACGGTGATTCCTTCGGTCGCGGTGCCGCTGTCGATTGTAGGGACGTTCGGGGTGATGTATCTGCTGGGGTACAGCCTGAACAACCTGTCGCTGATGGCGCTGACGATCTCGACGGGGTTCGTGGTGGATGATGCGATCGTGATGATTGAGAACATCGCGCGGTATCTGGAGGAGGGTGACACTCCGCTGGACGCGGCGCTGAAGGGCTCGGAGCAGATTGGATTCACTATTGTTTCGCTGACCGTGAGCCTGATCGCTGTGCTGATTCCGCTGCTGTTCATGGGCGATATCGTGGGGCGGCTGTTTCGTGAATTTGCTGTAACTCTGGCGGTTACAATTCTCGTCTCGGCGCTGGTGTCATTGACACTGACGCCGATGATGTCGGCGAAGCTGTTAAAACATACGCCGGCGCACCAGCAGAGCACCTTCTATCGGAAGAGTGAAGAGTTCTTCGAATATGTGATTCGGAAGTACGCTGTGGGCGTGCGATGGGTGCTGCGGCACCAGACACTGACACTGTTGGTGACGCTTGGTACGTTTCTGCTTACGGTGTACCTGTTCCTGATTGTGCCCAAGGGGTTCTTCCCGGTGCAGGACACGGGCGTGCTGCTGGGGATCACGGAGGCCCCGCAGACGATCAGCTTTGGGGCGATGAGCTCGCGGCAGCAGGCGCTTGCACGGGTCATTTTGCAGGACAAAGATGTTGAGAGCGTGTCGTCGTTTATCGGGATCGATGGGACGAATTCGACGTTGAACAGTGGGCGCATCCAGATCAATTTGAAGGACCGTGAGCTGCGCAAGTCGTCAGCGCTTGAGGTGATCCAACGGCTGGAGCCGCAGGTGGCGAAGGTGGATGGGATCCAGTGCTATCTGCAGCCGCTGCAGGATCTGACGGTGGAGGACCGGGTGAGCCGGACGCAGTATCAGTACTCGCTGGAGGACGCGAACGTCGACGAGCTGGCGGTTTGGACGGACAGCATGGTTGCCAAGCTGAAGACGATTCCGATTCTGAGCGATGTGGCAAGCGACCAGCAGTTGGGGGGCCTTGAAGCGAACCTGGTGATTGATCGCGATACGGCTTCGAGGCTGGGGATCACGCCGCAGAACATCGACGACACGCTGGACGATGCATTTGCGCAGCGGCAGGTTTCGACGATCTTTACGCAGCAGAACCAGTACCACGTTGTGCTGGAGGTCGCTCCGAAGTTTCAGCGGACTCCGGAATCGCTCGACAACATTTACGTGAAGAGTTCGAACGGGTCGCAGGTGCCGCTTTCGGCGTTTACTCACTTCGAGGAGAAGCAGACGCCGCTGGTGATCAGCCATCAGGGACAGTTCCCTGCTGTGACTATCTCGTTCAATCTGGCGCCGGGCAAGTCGATTGGCGATGCCGTAAATGCGGTGAACAAGGCGAAGGCAGAGCTGAATATGCCGCCGAGCGTGAATGGGGAGTTTCAGGGATCGGCGAGGGCGTTTGAGTCTTCGCTGGAGAACGAGCCGCTGCTGATCCTTGCCGCTCTCATCGTCGTCTACATTGTGCTGGGCGTGTTGTACGAGAGCTACATTCATCCGATCACGATCCTTTCGACACTGCCTTCGGCGGGAGTGGGCGCGATTCTAGCGCTGTTGCTGTTCCATGTGGATCTGAGCGTGATTGCGCTGATCGGAATTATTTTGCTGATCGGCATTGTGAAAAAGAACGCGATCATGATGATCGACTTTGCGCTGGAGGCCGAGCGCGAACAGGGGCTGACACCGACGGAGGCGATCTATCAGGCGTGCCTGCTGCGGTTCCGGCCGATCATGATGACAACGATGGCGGCGCTGCTGGGCGGGTTGCCTCTGGCGCTGGGCACGGGCACAGGAAGCGAGCTGCGACGTCCGCTGGGCATCACGATTGTGGGCGGGTTGATTGTGTCGCAGGTGTTGACGCTGTTTACGACGCCGGTGGTGTATCTGTTCTTCGACCGGCTTGCGCGGAGATCCAGGCGTGTTGAGGCGGAGACGCCTGCGCATGCTTTGTCGGCGGATTGATGACGAAAAGTTGAAGTCTATGGAGATAAGATCAGCAGCAACGACAAGAGCGAAATACGGGGATCCTTCACTACGTTCAGAATGACGGCGACTATTACTCCTGCCTTGTAGAAGTCGCTTTAGAAATCTGGGTACAGAGGGTTATGCATTTTTCAGCACCATTTATTCGACGGCCGGTAGCGACATTTCTGATGTCGGCTGCGGTGATTCTGGCGGGTGCGGTGGCGTATACGCTGCTGCCGGTGGCCAGTCTGCCGCAGGTGGAGTTTCCGGTGATCTCGGTGGGCGCTAGCTTGCCGGGGGCGGAGCCGGAGACGATGGCTTCGTCGGTGGCGACCCCGCTGGAGCGGCAGTTTTCGAAGATCGCCGGGGTAAATGAGATGACCTCGTATTCGTCGACGGGGACGACCGGGGTCGTGCTGCAGTTCGATCTGAGCCGTGACGTGAATGGTGCGGCGCGCGATGTGCAGGCGGCGATCAATGCTGCGCGGAGCCAGTTGCCGGCGAACCTGCCGAGCAATCCAGGGTATTACAAGGTGAACCCCGCGGATTCGCCGATCATGATTATCGCGTTGACCTCAGACACGATGACTGTACCGCAACTCTACGACGCGTGTGACAGTATTCTGGCGCAGAAGATTGCGCAGGTGCCGGGGGTGGGTCAGACGTGGTGTGGAGGAAGTGCGAAGCCGGCGGTGCGAATCGAGGCGAACCCGATGCAGCTTGCGCATTACGGCATCGGGCTGGAGGCGTTGCGCGCAGCTATCGGCACGGTGAATGTGAACCAGCCGAAGGGCTATTTGCATGATGATGAGCGCCGGTGGAGCGTCAGCGCAACGGACCAGTTGTTTGGTGCAGCTGCGTATGCTCCGCTGATTATTGCGACGGACCGAGGGCCGGTGAGTTCGGCGGCGGCAAGAACTGGGCTACCGGCGTCGGTGGCGAGCGCTGTAGCAAATGTGCCCACGGCAAACGCTGGCACGAGTTCGTCTGCCACTTCTACGACGGGTAATGGCTCCGCTGCGACGCCGAGTTCGGCCGTGGCTGCCGGTACGGCGTATGGCATCGTGCGGATCCGGGACGTGGCGAAGGTCGTCGACAGCGTCGAGGACGTGCACGCAACTGGTGTGTTCAACGGCAAACCGGCGATTCTTGTGATCGTGTTCAAAACCTCGACGGCGAACGTAATCCAGACGGTAGATAACGTAAAGAAGATGCTGCCGATGCTGGAGGCTTCGATACCGCCTGCGATCCAGGTGCATGTCGCGCTGGACAGGACGACTACGATTCGCGCTTCGGTACGGGACGTGACGCGGACGCTGGTGATCTCAATCATCCTGGTGATCCTGGTGGTGTTCCTGTTTCTGCGCGAGGTGCGGTCGACATTGATTCCAACAGTTGCCGTGCCGTTGAGTTTGCTGGGGACGTTCGCGGTGATGTACCTGCTTGGGTATACGCTCGATAATTTGTCGCTGATGGCGCTGACGATCTCGACGGGGTTCGTCGTGGACGATGCGATTGTGGTGATCGAAAACATCAGCCGGCACCTTGAGGAAGGAATGACTCCGTATGCTGCGGCGATGCTGGGGTCGAAGGAGATCGGGTTTACGGTGCTGTCGATGAGCACGTCGCTGATTGCGGTGTTCATTCCGATCCTGTTGATGGGCGGGATCGTAGGCAGGTTGTTTCGTGAGTTTGCGGTGACGTTGTCGGTGGCGATCATGGTGTCGCTGGTGGTTTCGCTGACGACGACGCCGATGTTGAGCGCGAAGTTTCTGGAGCCACACAATGCTCGGCGGCATGGGTGGTTTTATCACCTGGGAGATCGTGCATTGAAGTGGATGGCGGCAGAGTATGAACGCGGGCTGCGGTGGGTGCTGCAGCACCAGAAGCTAGTGTTGACGATTACGGTGCTGACCTTTGTCTTGAATGTTTATCTGTACATTCTTGTACCGAAGGGGTTCTTTCCGGAGCAGGACGCTGGGCGCATCGGCGGGCAGGTGCAGGGGCAGCAGGACGTTTCGTTTCCGGAGATGAAGAAGAAGGTGCTGGCGCTGGCGGCCATCGTGGGGAAGGCCCAGGCGTGCAGGACGTGACGGCGTTTGCGGGCGGGCGCGGCAACTCCAACGCGGGCTTTATGTTCATGTCGTTGAAGCCGGATTCGGAGCGGCTGAAGAGAGGCGATACGGCGCAGGTGATTGTGAACCGGCTGCGGCCGCAGGTAAGCAATATCCCAGGTGCGATTCTTTATTTGCAGGCGTTTCAGGACCTGCGGGTCGGCGGTCGAAATACGGCGACGGAGTACCAATACACGCTGACGGCGGACAGCTTGAAGGACTTGAACGAGTGGGGGCCGAAGCTGAAGGACGCCATGGACAAGCTGCCACAGATCAAGGACGTTGCGACGGACCAGCAGCAGCAGGGTTTGCGTGGGCAGTTAGTGATCGACAGGGCGACGGCAAGCCGGCTGGGAGTTTCGCCACTGACGATCGACGCGACGTTGTCGGACGCGTTTGCGCAGACGCAGGTTTCGACGACGTATATGCCGTTGAACCAATACCACGTGGTGATGGAGGTCGCGGACGAGTTTCAGCAGGACCCGGATGCGCTCAAGAACATTTATGTGAAGAGTACGACCGGGGCGATGATTCCTCTGTCGGCAGTGACGCATTTTGAGACGCAGAGGATTCCGCTGGCCGTGAACCATCAGGCGCAGTCTCCGGCGACGACGCTGTCGTTCAACCTGGCGCCGGGGGCGTCGCTGAGCGAGGCGACGCAGGCGATCCAGCAGGCGCGGGTGGATATCGGGATGCCTACGGCGATCCATGGCGGGTTTGCGGGGACAGCGCAGGCGTTCAAGGATTCACTGTCGAGCGAGCCGTGGTTGATTCTGCTGGCGCTGATCGCGGTGTATATCGTGCTGGGGATGCTGTATGAGAGCTTTATTCATCCTCTGACGATCCTGTCGACACTGCCTTCGGCAGGGGTGGGCGCGATTGTGGCACTCCTGCTGTTCAAGGTGAGCCTGAGCGTGATCGCGATGATCGGGATCATTCTGCTGATCGGGATCGTGAAGAAGAACGCGATTATGATGATCGACTTTGCGCTGGTAGCAGAGAGGCAGCATGGGAAGACACCGCAGGAGGCGATCTATGAGGCTTGTCTGCTGCGGTTTCGGCCGATCATGATGACTACGATGGCGGCGCTGCTGGGTGGACTGCCGCTGGCGCTGGGCAGAGGCGCGGGGAGCGAGATGCGACGGCCGCTGGGAATCACGATTGTGGGCGGGTTGATTGTGTCGCAGGCGTTGACTCTGTTTACTACGCCGGTGGTTTATCTGTTTTTCGACCGAATGCGTGGGCGGTTTGAGCGATTGGGATCGAGGCGGAAGACCGGGCGGGGTGTTCCGCAGATTGTGGCTGGGGATTAGCGGCGTTCTGGTTTTGGAGGCGTCCTCCATGTCATGCCAGGCAAAGAGAACAGGCAACGACCGGAGCTAAGTCGTTGCCTGTCATGATTTCTGGCCTGGAGTTAGACGAGGGCGGGTTCGGGGACGAGGACGTCGCTGGAGCGGCGGCGTTCGAGTGGGCTGCCGGGAAGCTTGCTGACCTGCGTGTGGGGGAAGTAGGAGTTTTCGAAGTACTGCGCCAGCATGCGATGAGTGTTGAAGAAGCTGCCGTTGATGGCGATGCAGTGCTGCTGCATGCGCGACCAGGCCTTGGGGTTGGCGTACATGGGGGCGATGGAGCGCTCGAGCTTGTCGTAGAGGCCGTTGGCCTCGGCGGCTTCGGTCTCGCCGTCTTCGATGGCCCAGCCGGTGGTGTTCTCGGCGCAGCCTTCGATCCACCAGCCGTCGAGGATGGAGAGCGAGGGGACACCGTTGAGCGCGGCCTTCATGCCGGAGGTGCCGGAGGCCTCATAGGGGCGGCGGGGAGTGTTGACCCAGACGTCGACGCCCTGAGTGAGCAGCGCGCCTAGCTCCCAGTCGTAGTTTTCGACGTAGTAGATCTTGAGTGCCGAGGAGTTGAGCTTGGCGGCAGCGGAGTAGACGTCGCGGATGAGGCCCTTACCGGCGTTGTCGGCGGGGTGGGCTTTGCCGGCGTAGAGGATCTGGAGGCCGCCGATTTTTTCGGCGATCGCGACGAGGCGGGCGGGGTCGTGCAGGAGCAGGCTCGCCCGTTTGTAGGTGGCAACTCGGCGGGCAAAGCCGAGCGTAAGGACGTTGGGGTTGAAGTGGTGGCCGGTGCGCTTGGCGATGGTGCCGAAGAGGCGAAGCTTGCCCTTGTTGTGGGCGGCGGCGATGCGTGCCGGGTCGATGCCGTAGACGGAGCGGAGGTATTGGTTGTCGGTGCGCCAGTGAGGGACCTCGCCGTCGAGGAGCTCCTGGAACTGCGGGGAGAGCCAGGTGGCGGCGTGGACGCCGTTGGTGATCGAGTAGACCTTGTAGTCGGGGAACATCTTCTGCGAAACCTTGCCGTGCTGCATGGCGACGCCGTTGACGAAGCGCGAGAAGCGCAGGGCGATGTAGGTCATGTTCATGAGGCCGTTGTGGAGACAACCGAACTGGTCGATGGCGGCGGCGCGGTCGTGGCCGAGGACCTGGTACATCTGGTCGATGCCGAACTGGTCGTGACCGGCGGGGACCGGGGTGTGAGTGGTGAAGACGCACTGCTGGCGAACGAAATCGATGTCGGCTTCGGTCGCTTCCTTGAGAGGTTTGCCGGCGAGGTGGTCTTCGAGTAGACCGATGGCAAGAAGGGCGGCGTGGCCCTCGTTCATGTGGTAGACCTTCGGCTTGCATGCCAGGGCGTCGAGTAGAGCGACGCCGCCGAGACCAAGGACCGTCTCCTGACAGAGGCGATAGTATGTGTCGCCGCCGTAGAGATGGTCGGTGAGGCGGCGGTCCCACGGGTCGTTGCCTTCGACGTCGGTATCGAGCAGGAAGACGGGGATGATGTGACCGGTGACGCCGACGAGGTCGAAGCGCCAGGCGCGGACGAGTATCTGACGGCCCTGCATGGTTAGGGCGATGATTTGGTTGGCGCTGGGAATGGTCGTCTCGGGGGACCAGGGGACATCGGTCTCGGTCTGCTGGCCGATGTCGGAGAGCTTCTGGCGGAAGTAGCCGCGGCGATGGACGAGAGAGATCGCAACCATGGGGGCAGCGGTGTCGGCTGCGGAGCGTAGGGTGTCGCCAGCCAACATGCCGAGGCCGCCGGAGTAAGTGGGGAGCGACGGAGAGAGGGCGATCTCCATGGAGAAGTATGCGACGGTACGGGAGGCAAGATCAGGAGTTGACGGGGTGAGAGTGGGGGGGAAAGTCATGCGGTGGTTAATCCTTTTCTCATCCGAGCCAATGCTGCGTGAAGAGCGTGATATGGACACGGCGCTGGAGCTCTCTATCGGCTGAGGGGATAAGTTGCACTACATCCGGCGATGAGAGGCACTTGAGCATCGAATCTGGCTGATTTTAGCAAAACGCTTAAACGATTTAGATGGAACCTACGGTTATCTACGCTGGTTCTATCGGGGGATTGACTCGAATGTTGCAACTACAGCTGCATCAAGACGTTGCCACAAGTGGTCTAACCAAAGGAGATGTTCCGGTTTCATGAGCACGGAACGGAGGCAGGTCACAGTGGTTTGTGAGTCGGCCCGAGGGGAATCTTCCCAGGAGTTTTGTGGAAAAAGGGGTACAGGAAGTCTGGCAAGGGCGACGTGGAGGTCACGTTTGGCGGCTTCGTCGAAGATCCGATGGGCGAGAGCGGAGGAAGCCTGCGGGGTGGCGGCGCGGACGGCCCAGAAGACGATGTCGAGCTGAGGCGGAAAAGCGGGAACGAGGAAGTGCGGCGATTCGGTGAGGCGCTGATGCAGAGCGAGGGCGGCGGTGTGACAGGATTCGAGACCCTGCGCGAAGACGCCGACCGGAGTGTATGGGAGGAGCTGCTGTGTGGCCCAGAGTGCGACAGCGGAGGCACCGGCGCGAGAGCACTCGAGGGAGATTTCGCCGAGATGGAGCTCCTTTGAGGAGAAGTAGGTGTACGGAGAGTCGTGTTTGTAGAGGCGGCCGACGGCGGGGTCGCGGAAGAGGACACAGCCGCAGCCGTAGGGTTGGAGGCCATGCTTGTGCGGATCGATAACGATGGAGTCGGCATGGGGTATGGCGTCGAAGGCGGCACGGGTCTCGGGGGAGAGGTTCCCTGCGAGAGTGAAGTACCCACCGTAGGCGGCGTCGACGTGGATGCGGAACTTGTATTTTTTCTGGAGCGCCGCGATCTGATCGAGCGGATCGACGGAGCCGATGGCGGTCGTCCCTAATGTAACTACTACTGTTGCAATCTTGTCAGTCTCGAGAAGAGATTCGAGGACCTCGAGATCCATACGGCCGTGCGCGTCGGAGGGAATGGAGATGAACGGCAGGCCGAGAACGCCGCTGATGCGGCTGTGGGTGTAGTGGGCCTGGTCAGAGGCCGCGATTGCCATGGGAGTGCCGTCGTTGGTGTGACCGAGTTGGCCGGCGACCCAAAGGGCCTCGAGGTTAGCGAAGGTACCACCGCTGCTGAGATGGCCCAGATGCTGAGGCCAGTGGAACATATTAGCGAGCGCGGCCACGACTTCGATCTCCATGGCGGAGCTGGCGCGGCCGCCGTCGAGGGCGTGGTTGTTGGGGTTGATCGACATGGCCAGCGCGTAGGCGGCGCGGGCGATTGGGTGGGGCGGCTTCAACATCTGTCCCGCGTAGAGGGGATGGGCATATGGGTAGTTGTCGCGGAGTCGCACCGCCGTCTGCTGCAGAATGTCCGAGGCCGCTTGGCCCAGCGGGGGCGCAGGGTTGGGTGGCAGATGGGCGAAGGCTTCGTCCAGAGTGCGTTGGGATTCGGCGAGGAGCTTGAGGAATTCGTCTGGCATGGATTGCTCTAGAACGCCGACCGGGTTAGGAAACCGAACTTCATCATAAAACCGAAGACGATGGCGAGGACGAAGGCGAGGGTGGTCCATGGGACAGCTGTTCGGACGCGCTTCCTAAGGACCTCGACAACGATGAGGAGCAAATATAGGGCGAGCATGAGCAAGAGGCCGTCCGCTATAAAAATGCGAGTGGTGCCCGGCGTAGCGATGAGGATGTGCTCGAAGTGAAACGGAGGGAAAATAGAGCCTATGAAGAAAACGAAGAGGAAAAGAATGAGCTTGAGGACGGTGAAGATGACGTTTTTCATGGATGGGCTCTGGAGATGAGTTTAGCGCGGCCCATAGCGATTGCGGCAGGAGTTTCACGGCCCGGTATCGTTCAGGGTAAGTTGGACTCGAAGAGGTCGTAACGGTGTTCGAGCTGCCACTGCTCCTCGGCCTTTTCGCTGGACTGCAGGAAACTGAGGCACTTGGGCGTGGGATTGGCGGCACCTAACGGCTGGCCTGCGCAGGCAGGGACCGTTTGCGTGAAGACGTCAGGCCGCTGCCAGAGGCTGGCTCCGGGAAGGAAGCTGTGTTCGAGGCTGGTGCGGGCCGAGCTTTTGAGATCGAGGTAGGAGAGATTGAATTCGAGAGCGGCACGAGTGTATTCGTGGGTGAGATCGATGCGGGAGACTCCCTCGTCGTCGGTGGAGAGAGCGGTGGGAACGCCAGCGGCGCGGTAGGACGGGAGTGGATGCCATGGCGCGACGACGCCGAGGATGACATCGTTGGAGGTGAGGTTGATCTCGACCATGATGTGGCGGGCGGCCATCTCCCTTAGTAGAGACTGGGGTTCGTTCTCATACATGACGTCGACACCGTGGCCGATGCGTTCGGCGTGTCCGAGATCGATGGCCTCGCGAATGTGGAAGCGGAGGCCCTCAGGAGGGACAAGGCCCGGGGCAAGTTCGCCCGCGTGCAAGCTGATGTGTACCGTGGGGTAAATGCTGTGCAGGTAGTCGATCATGAGCATTTGCCGGTGGTACTCGGACATGGCCATGTAGGCGTCCTCGGGCTGGACGAAGTTGATGCCGACGACGCGGGGATCCTGCGAGACAACCTCAAATGCGAGGAGTGTCTGGGCGAAGACCTGCTGCGGCGGGAATGCGCGAAGGACCTGGTAAAGGAAACGAATCTTCAGCGAGCAGGCAGTCCTTGCGTTGGGCTGACCACAGTTTTCGATTTTGTTACGTGCCTCGAGGGCGGCGTCCAGCTCCTTGCGGTCGATGGCGACCTCGTCGCGAAGGCCTGCGGCTAGAAGGACGTCGCGGAGATGGCTGAGGTCCTCGCGGGCGGTCCCGGTGGCGTCGCCCGTGCGGTTCAGAGCGGGATCGGAGGGGGTCGCGGGCCAATCAATACGAGAGCTTATCTTTGCGACGTCGGTGAATACAGGGGTCTCCATGATTTCCAGATACTGTTCGTTCTGTGCGGCGGCGCGTGTGGCGACTTCATCAAGCCACTCTCCGGTGTGCGACTTGTCGATGGCATTGAAGCGGTTAAAGGTCGCGAAGAACTGGTCATGACCGCTGGTGCCGCCGCTGGGGACGAAGCTGCGCATGGAAAAGGAGTCGACGAGTGCGTCGTAGAGCTTCTGGTCTTGGAAGGCGCTCTCTGCGCGGACATTGCCTTCACCACAGACTGGTTGTGGCGGAATGCTCCTGGTGGTGGCGGCGGGTTTGAAGAAGCTCATGGTTTTGAGATCAACGCAGAGAATATCAACGGCGCCGTTCTTGATGAAGGTCTCGGCGTAGATAGCTCCAGAGAGATGCATGTGAAGATCTCCGCCCTTTGGCATACGAGTGAGGAAGGCCGTGAGTTCGAGCGGACTCTGCTTCGCCGTGTTGAAGGCACGGATGGCGCGCTGCTCACGCGCAGTGGCCGCAGTCGCGGAGGTCTTCGTCGCAGAGTTGGTTTGAGTCTGCGCAGAAGCCGCGACGACGACAAAGAGTGCGAACGATGCAAGTGCTAAGCTTCTGATGCGAGAGAGCATGGAGCGTCCTTGCGGTGCGAGTGATGACACAGGATAGCGCGAGAGGAGCAAGTTGGCGGTATGGCGCGGGATTGCTATACTTAGAATGCGTTTGCGTTGCTGGATCTCCGCCGGCGACAGGCTCCCCTGTAAAGGCCCGGGGCGACAGATGTAGATGATAACGCGCGGTGGTTCTTGGCGATCCCCGAAGACAAGCGTTATGCCAAGGCCAGATAGCTCAGTGGTAGAGCGCGGCCCTGAAAAGGCCGGCGTCGGCGGTTCGATCCCGTCTCTGGCCACCATTTAGAATCAATAGCTTAGCGAAGAGCGCCGAGCAATTCTCCGAGGCCCATTTTTTGCCCTATTCTTTGTAAGTTATTGAAAATAAATGGTCAACGTTGTTCCTCTATGGTTCCTGTCAGCATAAAAACCTGCTTCAACTCCCCACGAAGCGAGTTGATCCAGTCACGCTGTCTGTCAGTATGAGTTCATAAAGTGATCGAGATCGCTCGATGTGAGTGGATCGGCGATTTACCACTCGTCGAGAAAGCCGTAGCGAGTAAATTTGCAAAGATCGCTTGTCGTTGTCGCGGCGACGTCATCGAGTAACTTTTCTACTTTGTGTTTCAAATTCTGAGCTACCTCTTGTGCGTCCCGCTTTCCGTGCGGACTGGAACGCTGACCATCTTGTCCATAGCAAGACAGGGTCTAATGGCTTCAGCTCTGGTGCGGCAAAAAAGTGTTGTTCTCATGCGGGAGCAGGCTGATCACGTGACGACATTGAGGGCATCGGTGTGCGTGTTCCCGTCCGAAGTGGCCACCATGGGTGTCAGAAGTAGACATTAGGACTCAGATTGGAGCTCGGCTATATACGGAGGAGCAACTGACTATTGGACAAACCCGTTGGCTCGTAACTGTACCGCATAGAGTGAACTGCGCGCCAGGATGAAAAGCGTTCGCCCGTCCTTACCCCCAAACACCAGGTCAATGGGACGGTCTGGTACGTCGATTGTGTTGATCAGTTTGCCGGACGAATTGTAGACATAGATTTGACCGGCGGCGATGTAGACATTTCCTTCGGCATCCCACGCGACACTTTCGCCTCCCTGTTCCGCAAAGAGCCGTGCATCTGTGAGTGTTCCGTCGGAGGCTACGGAAGCTACGTACGTCTTCTGCTCCGATTCATCGCTTACGTAAAAGGGCTTTCCGGGTATGGCTTGGGTAAGACCGAAACCGCGCAACAGGTCTGCCATCTTGGTGCCATAGTAGAGAACTCCTGTGACAAAGTCCTCGCCGGCAGGGATGAAGGTAGATCCGTCCGCCGACACATACTGATAGGGCTTTTTCGCAGGAACGGCCTCGAGGAAGTCATTCTCATTGCGCCAATAGTTAACTGGGAGAACGGCGGTCATGGCTGGCCGCGCTACGGCAGGCTGCGGTTTCAAGAGAGTTATCTCTTCGTCAGGGGAGTCGGGCGAGAAAGTATAGATAGTGCCATTGCCATCGTACGAAACAACGATGAGATTGCCTGCCTTGTCGAACGTTAGTTGAACTGGTGCTAGCGGGCTGTCCCGAACAATCGAAAGCTCACGAGCTTCAGGGGCCCAACGATAGATGCGTTGCCAGTGAGCGTCAACAAAGTAGAGTCGCCCTGTCTTGTCCACTGCCGCACCCGAGATGTTGTAGAAACCGTCGCGAAGTTTCTGCACCTTTGCTCCAGCAGCGAGAACGGTGGAAGCACGATGAGGTTGCGCGGGAATTGGAGTGCTTTCGATGGTAAGCGAGGCAAACTCACGGTTGCGAACCTGCACCGGGGTTGACTGATTGATAATGACGGCGTTGTCGAAGGAGACCTTGTTGTCGCCATAGACATGAATGTTCCGAAAGCGAACGTTTTTTGAGTTCGAGACCTGAATAGCGGTCAGAAATGGCTGGTAGCTGCTGACAACGCGATAGCTGTGGTAGTTCGCGACGGTAATATTGCTGGAGTTGTCGATAGAGAGAGGCAAGGCAAACGGGCCTTCACCTCGCTCTTCCTCAGTCTGCAAGGCATAGATCTGCCAGTTGGAGGCGTTCTTCAACTTCACCTCGTTGCGGACGTGATGTTCACTGGAAAGCTCATAGACGCGGCCTTCGGTTGAAGTGTTCGAAATATACATGCCAGCCTGCGCAAAGGTGCTTGGCGTCCAAATGTTGGCGAAAGTGCCCCCACCACCATCTGTCACCCATAGACTCGGGTACTGGCTGTCCCATCGACGATTGATGTCTGTGTCTGCCGTATGTGTGTTGTTGTAGATCGTGTTGAACGATACTCCCGGCAACGTCGTTCCATGACCGCCGAGAAAACGCACGTCATCCATTAGCGAGTCCCCTCCAGCCATCCACTTCGCGCCCACTGCCCTGCTGTTGATACCGTTCGTGTACAGGCCGAGCCCGGTCACGATGTTCGTCCCGCCCTTCGGCGTCTCGAGCATTGCCTTGGGAGATCCCGGGCCCTGGAACGCCGGTGTAGAATCCGGCAGATCGAACTGCGTCGTTGTCGGGTTCAGCCCGATCAGAACAGTATCCGGCTTTAATGTAATCGTATCGGTTACGATATAACGGCCTGATGGAATATAGATCGTCTTGTTCGCGACGACTGCCTTCTGAATCGCAGCTGTATCGTCAGTCGTGCCGTCACCCATTGCTCCCAGCGTCTTCAGATTTACCCAAGTGTCCTGCGCGGGAACGGTGGGGATATCGGACGCTGTTGGCGCCGGCATCGTGCTCAATGCGCTTGAATCGTAGCTCGTCTTGATCTCAGGAGCGCCGCTGGCCGAAGCAAACGTAAGTCCATGGGTAAACGCCTTGACACGATATATTTCACCGTTACCATCGACTTTCTTCGCGCTCTCGCGGAAGCTCGCGAATAACGGCACATGGCGGCAAACGATATTTTCGAGATTGATCTCGGTCCGTGCATTTTTTTCATTGCTGATGACTACGGCTGGGCCACTGATATCCTCGAAGCGTGAGTCCTTTACCCATAGCTCCTCCGCATAGCCCGGATCGATCGAGATTGCCGTCGGCGTCTTGCTGATTTGGGCGCGAATCAGTGTGAGGCCAGCCTCGTGTTCCTTGATCGCAGCATGGCTTTGTCCTTCAAACGTCGCATCCAGCAGCGTAAACTGCCAACCCGGCGAAGGCTTTCGCGTAATAATTCCATACTGCCCGCCATAGAAGTGCAGGTCCTCCGCCTCATTGCCCACATCGTGCAGTGCAGCCAACGCTGTACCGATATGGAAGTCCATGTGAGCCAGGTAGCAGTGTTGGGCGACGTGGAATCGAATCCCGACAGCGGCCGAATTTCCATCTTCAATATCGAAGTCAATGTTGCTCATCGCTGAGTAGAACGTGCCCGGATTGGCATCTGGAATTTTGTCGTTCGGCGGAACAATTCCCACCACAGGCCGCGCGGGGCGCCCAGGACGACTCGGCATGGCTCCACTGGTAGGACGACCGCCGGTGAACATGACCATGTAGCCCATCCCCTCCTGGTAGCCGGGCGTGTTCTTGCCCAATACAAATACCGGCCGATGCGCGCCATACCCGATCAGGCGAATGCCCGGCCACACGAAGAGCGTCTTGCTCAGTCGGTAGCGGCCCTCCGGAATGAAGAGAATTCCCTGCCCAGTCGTTTCCTGGACCTTGTTGATTGCCTGCTGGATGACGTCCGAATCGTCGCCGACGCCATCGCCACGAACCGACGAATCGTTCCGCGTCAGATAAACCGCTTTCGCGTCCTCAGGACGCTGTGTGTAGTACGACGATGACGCTCTATGCAAGGGAACTGCCATCCCTCCAAGGACAGCTCCGACCAACAACCAGACCGGCAGCGTACTCTTCATGCTTCGCCCTCGCAGCTTCACCTATCAGATGTATGTTCCTACCGAGCCCGCACCCAGCGTTGCCGCGAAGGACTTACCCTTGTAAGGGTACGCTGAAATCCTGGTTAGCGACGCCACTAGAATCGGCGCGAGAACAGGGGACATCTACATCGGGAACGACTGCTTGAGAGGAAGCGACTCGGACGAATCGCCGACGTAGATGACGAATTCGCCGGGATCCATGCGCCAGTTCTTTGCGTCTACGTCGTAGTAGCTGAAGGCGCGCTTGTTCAGGTGCAGGACGAGGTGTTGTGTCTCGCCGGCTTCGAGGCGGACTTTGCTGAACTGCTTGAGTTCCATTAAGGGCCGCTTCAACTTCGCACTGGGGGCCCCGACGTAGACTTGGGCAACGTCCGCGCCTGCTCGCGAACCTGTGTTCTGGACAGTGAAAGAGACCTCCACATCATTGTCGGAATTTTTCTTAACATTCAGATGCGTGAACGCAAAGTTCGTATAAGACATGCCGAAGCCGAAGGGGAACAGAGGTTTCTGGTTCGTGGACGTGTAGAAGCGATAGCCCAGGAACAAGCCCTCAGCATAATGAACGATGCGGCCGTCGCCGGGTTCTTCCGCGTAGTGGGCGCTGGCTGGATTCTGGCTCAGGGTACGCTCCCAACTGAAAGGCAGATGGCCTTCCGGCGAGTGGTCGCCGAACAGGACCTGCGCCAGTGCCGTCGATCCCTGCTGCCCCGGATACCAGTTGTGCAGCAGTGCGGGAACATTCGCAATCCAGGGCGCAGTTTCCACGGAACCGCCGGCGGTGATGGAGACGATTGTCTTCGGGTTGAGCGCCGTGACCTGCTGGATAAGTCGGTTCTGCGGCCAGGGCATGGCATAAGTCCGATCGAAGCCCTCGCTCTCGGTGGATGCGTCGAAGCCGACAGTAATGAGCACCGCATCGGCATCGTGCAGAATCCTCTTCGCATCGGACGAGAGCATGTCCGCTGAAGCCACCAGACCGACGCCGAGGCGAGGTGTCGTCCCGTTTGTCTGGTAGATCACTTCGATAGAAACCGATTTGTCTTCGGTTAGAGCAACGGAGACGTTCCTGACTGCCATGCGATTCGAATCCCTCTGCTGGGAGATGACTCTTTGCCGTCGACAAGCACGCGATAGGTATCCTGCTCGGGAGCCGATGCGATCAGAACATGTTCCCCCGGCGCCGTGGGAAGATACTCGCCTTTGTAGTCATAGGTCGTGAGACCGTCGCCGCGCGGGCCACCGCCTCCTCCGACGCCGTTCCAGGTATTGATCCGACTCAGACCACGATCTGTATTTTCCGTACGCGGCGGTTCGCCCTTGCCGTTTACACCTACGGTCAGATTGCGGAACGAGGTGCGGCCAAAGATGGTTGCGAGGGGTGGAAGGCCTGGAGCATACATCACCTTGAAGCGAGTGCCAGCCACCTGCATGAGACCGGCGACGAAGCTGTTCGCCTGGAAGGGAGTCGTCTGCGAGCTTCCACCGCCACCGACCACAGCGACAGCAGCTTCGGGTCCAATGACAGCGAGGGTCTTCACGCGCGAGGGATCGAGCGGAAGCAGTCCGCCTTCATTCTTCAGAAGGGTCATGCTCTCAAGCGACTCTTCAAGCGCAACCTTGTCCGCGTTGGGGTTGTTGAGTGGAATCGAAGAGATCGTCTGCTCACGATCGAGCCAGCCAAACTGTATGGCCGTACCAAAGATGCGGCGACACTTTTCGTCCAGCACGGCCATGGTCAGTTTGCCGCTAGCAAGGCCTCCCTTCAGGGTCTCGGGCGTCATCAGCTTGGCGAAGGGCATCTCCAGATCCAATCCGCCGTTTGCGGCCGCGATCCCATCGTAAGTTGCCGTCCAGTCGGACATCAGGACGCCCTGGAAGCCCCAGTCGTGGCGCAGAATGTCATTATTCAGGTGTGCGTTCTGCGTGGAATGCTCGCCGTTGACCAGGTTATAGCTGTCCATGACGGCGCCGACGTGGGCCTCGGTTACGGCTGCTTCGAAGGCTGGCAGGTAGAGTTCGCGCAAGGTGCGCTCATCGATGATGCTGTTGATGCGGTGACGGTCGTACTCCGAATTGTTGGCGGCGAAATGTTTTACGGTTGCAGAGACCCCCTTGCTTTGAACACCTTCGATGTATCCCACGGCGATGCGTGAGGCAAGGAAGGGATCTTCGCCGAAGTATTCCATGTTGCGGCCGTTCAATGGGGAGCGATAGATGTTCACGCCTGGGGCTAGCAGGAAATTAACGCCACGTGCACGCGCGTCGTCACCAAGGGAGGCGCCGACGCGTTCAGCCAATGCCGGGTCCCAGGTCGCAGCCAACGCGACTCCCGCGGTGTAGGCAGGCGCGAGCCCGAAGGTGCGCACACCGACGGGTCCGTCTGACATCTTCAGCCGCTTCAGAGCGATGGAAGGGATTGCCTGTGTGTAAAATCCGTCCACGCCGCCGATGAGTTTCAGCTTATCGTCCACGGACATCTTGGAAATCAATGCGTCGACGCGCGCACGGATGGCCGGTGAGACAGGTACGGGAGATTGGGCAGGAAGCAAGGCAACACCGCAGAGCAGCGCGGCAGCGGTGAGAAGGCGCGAGAGAAACATGGGGCGGTCCCTTGAACTGAAGTTTGATTGTGGTTCGATCCTACCTGACAGTCGAAATACTACTCTGCAAAACAACCGATTGTCTCATGACCCGCCACGCTAGTCCTTATGCCGCGTGGCCGCTTCTTGCCGAGTCACTGATTGAGTCCTGAACAAGGAGCCTTGTGACGTTCCGGGGTGGATCGTCGGTAAACAGGAAGTTAGCCAGCTAGCCGATCAAGGACGAGAGTAACTTAGTCCTGATATCACTCGTCATTTCTTTTCGTGCTGGACAAACACCTTCACGATCCGGCCACTGATACAGATCCTCGCAAAAGCACGGCGCGGGGGACTACGTAGTCGCAGCCGCAGCGAGCGGCTGCTCCTTCGCTCCCATGATTAGCAGCCAGAGCATGGCGGCAAGCTCGGCAAAAAATAGCGGCTGGAAGTAGCGGAAGAGAGCGTCAGTGTAATCCGGAGCGAGGAACCAGGTCATGCCGACAGCCTGCCCATGCATCCTAATGAGAAGCATGCCGATCGCATCGCGAGTGTGATCGTCGAAGGCGACGAAGTCAGCGCCGCCGCGAAAGACGAGGAACCCCGCCCCGCTGAAGACTACACCCACCAGGCTGAGGGCAGACGAAACCAGCACCAGAGCCACCAGTTGTTGCGCGCGGTGCCTGTCGACGTCTTCAAAGAGTCGATTGAGCGCCAGGCTCAAGCCGATGAAGATGACCACGCCTAGCGTCTCGGCAAGCATGCCACAACGGTAGAGCGTCTCATGGCTGAGGACTCGGGTTGCGCTAGCCCTTTGGTCTCGGCTCACATTCAATGGACGATGGCACGACACTGGCCTTAACTCTAAGATGGTCGACGTGACCCAAAATCGTTCCCACGATGAGTGGTGCCTCCCGCGATTTCTAATGACTTACGGTGCCATCCGTGTCATCTAAGTTATTGTAAATACAGCTCATGTTGGTTCTGAAAAGGCCGACGTCGGCGGTTCGATCCCGTCTCTGACCACCACATTCTAAATCAATAACTTAGATGGCACTTTCGAGAAAATGCAATGTGCTCTCTTGCAATGCATGAGTTGAAGTCTTGTCTCCCTCCGGCCCAAGACCCAGACTATCTCGGAGCGCACTCCTATATCGACAGCGATGTGGAAGGACCGTGGGTGACAAAGACAACCAACTTTCCAAAGTTCGACTCGACCTGAATCCACCGTAGTCGTAGTTGGTTCCCGGCCTACCTGGCACGCTCTCGTGTATCGAAACCGGTGCGCGACGAGAATCTCCCCGACCAACCTGGCCATGCGCTTCTCATCCTCAGCCATCGGCTGTGGAAGTCTCGCTTTGGTGGCGACCCTGGCGTTGTCGGCAGCATTATCCACTTAAGTGGCCTTCCATACGCTGTGATCGGAGTCATGCCTGCTGACTTCACCCTCCCCAATATGGCAGGGATGCCGGCAAGCGTCGATCTGCCAAAGGAGACTCAGCTATGGGTACCGCTGGCACTCCCCGCTGCTCCCATCCTGGGCGCAAGCGATCTCAGCGTTGTTGGAAAGCTAGAACCAAGTGTGACCTTGGCGCAGGCCCAGCAGGATATGCAGATCTGCTGAAGCAGAACGGCCCACCGTCCTTCCCGCGCCGGAGCGTGAGAAGACAAAGCTTATTTAGATAGGTGACAGTCCAGCCGCAGCAAATCCATCCACCTCGGCGCACCGACGAAAGGCCACGCCCCATGCGTCTGTGCTCTGCCGAAGGGCCATCCCCTAGGAATCGTGTTGCAAGCCTTCCAGAGCTGTCATTGTCTTGGTAAGAATCTCATAGGGTGATAAATGACAACGCAAGAGCATCTCCACTGCGAGCGTGAGAGTCATTGATTGCTCGCCGGAAAGTGCCTGCCACATATGTTCCTGTTTTGTCTGGAGTTCGTCGCGTGTCATGAATCTGTGCTTCCTCCTGGTCGGATCAAACCGAGTTTGGCGACGTCTAGTGAAGATGGCTCTCATTGACGATGCGTAAGGAAAGAACTACAAGCCATCTCCCGAGCCCCTCGATCGTGTCAGCTCTTAAGTGCTCAGCGGCCATCTCATGAGAGCTGTGGCCTTTTCCTTCTCCTAAGAGGAGAACTGGCGAGCGAGGCAGTTATTCCGCGTCGAGGGGAATAATTTCTTCCCCTCGCCGCCCAAGCCTCATCTCACCCCGAGGCATTTGGCGCACTAACGGGTGCCCAAGCTATCGGCATCTGCGGCGAGGCTTCGCTCTGCCCCAGGCAGTCTCGAAGGCTGGAGCGAGGGCTGAGCGAAATCGAATAGGCGGAACGCTTGAATCACCTTCCATCGGAACGCCGAACACGCCATAGCCACAATCCTCGTCAATTCTCCTCTAACCTTTCCAACTCCAACAATTGTGCAGAACGTGAAACCGCCACAATATGATTCCGTCCGATCGCCCAGGCTTCTCCTCGCCTTGCGAACAATTTACTTTGAATCAACGTGCTACAGTATCTACCTGAGAATCCATGACCTCTTCTGGAGATCGTTCCGTCTTCGCAAGAGCCACACCCATATCTTTCAAATGAAGAAGGGCTGCCCGGCGTACTTCGTCGGCAGTTTGTGTGCCAAGCATAGAGTCGTTTAGATCATGCGCACCGGTAGCATCCGGATCTATGGAGACGGTGAACCCTCGCACCAAGGCCTCTCTGGCGGAGGTAGAGAGACACATGTGAGTATAGAAGCCAACAAGAAGTACCTCGTCGACTCCGAGGGACTCGTAACCATTCCTCGAGACCAGTTTCGTAAAATGCCCCGAAGACATCTTTTTCAAAGACTCTTTCGGGGCCAAACTCGAATGCTGGCCCGAATCCAGCGGAAAGCTCTGAACCCCAGCTTCCCGGTACAAAAGCACGAGATTCATTTGGTTTGTTGTAGTGACGCATCCACGCAATCGGGCTTCTCAACTTTCTGGCCTCTTCTACGCGCGAACGTATGTACGCAAGCGCCTGACCGTGGAACGGAACCGGCCGCAAACCACCTTCGGAGAATTCATTCTGTGCATCGACAACGATAAGAGCTCTCATCCTGCCTCCTTCATCAGAATATAATTGTGCAACAGCCATCAAACTGTATATTAATTACGATGATTATGATCTATACCGAATATTGTTCGGTTTTAGGAGACATACATGACTCTGGATCGAAAAGATTTCGTTCTTGTTCAAGCCTTGCAGGAGAACGCGTCCAGACGCCTCGAAGACCTGGCAAAACTGGTTGATCTGGCACCTTCTTCTGTCCATGATCGTCTGCGCCGACTCGAACGTCTGGGAATTATTCAGGGATGGACGATCAAGCTCGATACGTCGGCCCTGGGGTTGGGAATCTTAGCTTTTATCGGAATTAGTTTAAGTAGACCCTGCTCAGATCTTATCGATGCACTGCGGCCTATTTCTGCTATTGAGGAATGCCATTCGACAGCCGGTCGGCTAAGCCTGCTCCTAAAGGTACGGGTACGAGATACTGCGTCCTTAGTGGAATTGTTGGAGCGTTTGCGTAAGATACCCGGCATTGAGCAAACGGAATCGACTATCGTCCTGAAATCTCAGATCGAACGTCCGACCTCATTAAAAGAACTGGTAAGCGCTGTAAGAAAATGAGATTTCGAGATGAAGAATCGAGTGCGCAATAGGAATGGTCTTACTAATCGAAAGACGATCTCTTATGTGTTAAGCGCGCGATGGCTGTTGGGCGTCTGAGGTCCCTCGCCTCCGCCTAGGTCTCTGTCGGGTTGTTGCGAAACTTCTAGTCCACGATGAAGAGCTTGGCACCCGTGCGGGTGGAAGACCGGTGAGCAGAGTCGCCAAAGTCTGAAACCTGGTAGCTCATGCCTGAGATCAGCCTGAAGGTGCGGCCGTCGCGAAGTTCGGTGTCAAGCTCGCCTTCCAGGACGAACAGAACGTGGCCACGGTCACACCAGTGGTCAGCCAAGTAACCAGGTGTGTACTCGACCATACGCACGCGAAGGTCCCCGATATCGAAGGTGCGCCACAGCGCATGACCGGTCTCGCCCGGGTGCGAGGTTGCGGGCACCTTCCTCCAATCAGTCACGGTGAACAATAACGCGGGTATCTTCATGTTCGGGACATTTCCTGTTGTCGCAACGTCAGTTGGGCCGGTCGCAAGATCGATTTTATGCGATAGAGATTCAATATCACGCTGAGACACCCGCAAAAGATAACGCACTAACCGGTTCGGAGCTTCTTGTTGACGGGGAAAAGATGTCTCCGCCAGTTACCTCTCTGGCTTAGTGGAGCTGGTTTAAGGCGAGATATGGAGGGTGCGCGCGATGGCAAGTGCGGCGGTGTAGGAGTCACCTTGCGGATTGGCGCTGTAGACTTTTCGACTATGGTTCCAGCGGTCACCAAAGGCATACCAGTCGATGCTCTTAGGCGCCTCACCGGTGTCGAGCGAGATCGACAAGGACTCAAAATACATCTGCCAACGAGGCATGTAGTAGTCGCTTGTCAAACCGGCCCAGTCGCGGTTGCCATACTCGTGAAGGCCGAACTCGCTCGCTCTGCGATCTCCCCAGGTCGTAAGGATTGAACGCGCATCATAGTTGAGGCGGTCAAGCTCCGCAGGAGACGACGCCCAGGGTGGGACAAAGGAGAGCCACCTGCCGAGAAGAAAGAAAGGGCTGGTCTGAAGCAGGTCGTTCTGGAGTTTCATGTCGCGCAGCCATTCCTTGGTGAGTCTGGCAAACTCGTCCTTGTCTTTGGAGTCGTAGGCCTGCTTGATCAGTGGCAACATCCGACGGCCCTCGTTCGCCATTACTTGACGGGCCACGTCGACCAAATCGTAGCGGTAAGTCTCGGTGGATCGCAATCCAGGGGTGGCCTGGAGGAGTTCGGCTAGTGCAGGTGCCAGGTCAGCCGGGTCGTAGCGGAGAACGTCGGGAGACCAAGTGGCAGCGTGCGTCGAAGTCAAGGAGGGTTGCGAATTGAAGACGGAATCGTGTGCGGCGTCGCGCTCGCCGTGCTGCATGTTGCCGTCGGCATGGTAGCCATAAGCAGTCTTAGAAGGAGCTGCCATGCGCGACGGGCGTGAGGATCATCCACTCCGTAACGGCGGATCGCATAGGCATCGGTCGATTGGGTCAGCTCGACTGGATCAGCATGCCATGCCATTTCGGTGTAGAGGTCAAAGGCGAACGGGTTGGTGTCAAGACCCTCGGAAAAGACGGCCGTACCGACGATGCGGCTACCGGGGCGCTTTGCCATCTGCGGAAGGCGAACTGCATAGTCATAAAGCGGCGCTCCCATGGTGGTGCGTCCGCCAAACTCCCACAGGCCACCATAGAGCCAGGAAGCGCCGCGAAACTCATGGTCTCGGTCCTGGCGTGGAATGCGGCCTTGCTCAATCTCAGCGATGAGGACGTGACTGGTGTCGATTGACGATAGCAACTCCTGCGTAGGATTCTGCTGCCAGCCGAGCATCATCCAGAGAGCACCGGGGTGTGCGCGCATGAGTGCTTCTTGCACTTTTTTTGCTGCAGCCGGGACTGGAACATCTCCCGCGGCGCCACCCTCCTGAAAGATCTCCATATCGTAGATCGCGGAGTCACCATAAAGAGCACGTTGATGACGGTAGAAAGACCCAGCGATTTTATCGAAGAGCGGGTCGCGAGGATCAAGCCAACCGGGACGGGTAAAGCCGTTCCAGTCGCCCTGGGTAATGACGTGGGCGCCGGGGTCAAGAGAGCCGAAGTCAGCAGGGACGATGCCATAATATCCGGGCAGAACCGGAGTGATGCCGAGGCCGCGCAGCATGGCGATGAGTTTCTTTGCCGACTCAGATCTCTTCTTGAGAAGTTCGATGGAGATTGGTGCTTCAAAACAGCACATGTTGCCCATCAACTGCCAGTTTTGGTGAGCGGGTTGCACGATCCAGTTGCGGATGGCCTCGTCAGAGTAGCCGAAATCACGGAAGGTCTGGTAGAGAACGAGATCCATGCCGCGTTCGATTAGGATGGCGTTGGTGCCGCTCATAGCGAGAATGTCGATCTCATGCTGCCAGCGCCTTTCATCCCAGTAGGGCGCAGAGTAGCCGTCCACATTCTCGTTTAGCGCATAACGCCAAGGGTAAAGCGCGGGCTTCTCGATAAGGGACTGAGGGGCCGGCAAGACAAAGTTGGGATGGCCTAACTGGAGGCCGTTAGGCGACACATGGAGGTGTGCGACGTACTTGAGGTACCAGTTGACTCCGTATAAAACAGTGGGTTGCGTGGCTGCCTCCACTCGGATGTGCCCGCGTGTGCCAGTGATGCGAAAGTAGTCTTTCCCGTCAGGTCTGGGAACGAGTTCCAGTTGAAACTGAGAGGCAAGATGCGGCATGAGCCGCTGGAGAACACCCGTGGCGGGTGCCGTGGGGGACACGGACTGCGCATCGGCAAAAGGGCCCAGAAGGCCAACGCCAAAGAGAAGAATCGCGAGCAATCGCGTAGAAGGCATGAGTACCAATGTAGCGAAAAAATTCTGGGCATGGGTCTGAACGTTTTATAGGGCTTTGTAATAAGAGGCCAACGGCCCTCCCTTATGGGTTAATGGCCGATGATTGGATGAGATCGTTGCGCTGTAACCGACCAATTCTCTTCCCGGACCCCCATATTTTGAACTTGGCGGAAGTAAACTGAGATATGCGAAAATTTGGCTATTTACTTGCTGTATTCACCGTAGTTGCGTGGTGCGCGCCAGGAGTATGGGCAGATGCATATGACGCGAAACCGAAGCTAGTTGTAGTACTGGTGTTTGACCAGTTTCGCGGGGACTACCTGGATCGATATCGTGGAGAGTTCAAAGCAAAAAATGGGTGGAATCTCTTCCTGAAACAAGGCGCTCATTTTACGGACTGCTACTACGACTACGCGAACCTGGTTACGGCAGCTGGACATTCGACAATTGGGACGGGCGCCTATACCGACGGTCATGGAATTCCACTCAACGAGTGGTACGAACCGGTCCGGACGGCAAGCTGCGGCAGGTGAGTTCGGTCGCGGATGATCGGTACAAACTAGTGGGTGCGCCTGCCGGAACAACGGACCTGACGGGCGCTTCTGCGCACAGAGAGATGGCGAGTACGCTGGGAGACGAACTAGTGCTGGCGACAGACGGTCGGGCCCGTGTCTACGGCGTTTCGATGAAAGACCGGGCGGCGATTCTGACGAGCGGCCACGCCACAAAGGGTGCGTTCTGGATCGACCATGATACGGGGACGTGGGTGACCTCGACCTACTGGATGACACAGCTTCCAAGCTGGGCGGTCAAATTTAACGCGAGTGGGCGTGCGGAAGAAGCACGCAAAGAGAGCGGCGTTACGGAGGGAGGCTTCTACGAGACGGTCGGACGATCAGAGGCGAGCGTAGGCTATCAACTCGACTTTGCCAAGGCCCTCATTGCCGGCGAAAAGCTGGGGCAAAATCCGGCGGGCGTAACGGACATGATTACGATTTCTATTTCGTCAACCGATATCAACGGGCACGCGCTTGGGCCAGATGATCCTTCACAACGCGTCTTGATCGTTCAATCAGACGCGCTTCTGGACGCGTTCTTTACATTCCTAGACAAGACGATCGGGCTGAAGAATGTGATGGTGGCGATGACCGGAGATCATGGCGTGGCGACGAGTCAGAAGTCCGGCGACGCAATGGGGATGCCTGTGCTGGATTTTCCTGCACAGCAATTTACTGGGCCACTCGAAGCGATGCTGGAAGAAAAGTATCCGCTGAAGGGAAAGGGGGCCTATGTGCTGCAGATGGACAATCCCTATCTTCTACTGAACAGGCAGGCGTTTGAAGCCGCGGGGATAGGAGAAGAGGAAGCGGAGAATACGACGAAGGCGATGGTAGAGCAGATCTTCGCTGGATTCGTCCGTGCAGGCGACGGGACTGCGGTTGGACGCCAGAAGGAGCCGGCAACGGTTACGCACATTTTCACGAGTAAGCAGATGCGCGAAGGAGACCTGCCAAACACGCAGTATGGAAGGCTGGTCGCGCATAGTTTTTCGCCCTATGTCGGCTGGGCCCTTCATCTTAACTTCGGACCTTATCAGTTCCCATGGAACGGATCAGGAACAACACACTTTTCCGCAAACAGCTATGACAGACATGTGCCGCTGGAGCTTTTTGGCGCCGCGTTTGTGCCCGGAACCTATCACGAGGTCGTGGCGCCGGTAGATATCGCTGCAACGTTTGCATCGTTGCTTCGGATTAATCGTCCGAGTGCCGCGGTCGGTCGTGTCCTTACGGAGGCAATGCGGCCCGAGGGTGCGGGCTCGACCTGGGTTCGCGATTCGCAGCCAGCTTCTGCGGTGGTGAAATAGGCAACGAACAGCGTCTGTTGGTTAAGCGACGGCTGGAGCTTCATCCACAAGATGAAAGACCAGGGCGCCTCCCTTTGCCAGTTGCGCGTGCTCGACGCTGAAGCCGTTCACAGTTGAGCCGTTCCATTCCACCGACCGAATATATATTGAGTTGACGGACTGCCGCTTCGCCTCGATTGTCAGTGCGCGGCCTCCTGAAACATTCATCTCTACGCGATCGAAGAGAGGTGTGCCGAAGTCGTACCGCGCACTCACCGGATCTACGGCATAAAGACCAAGTGAACTGATGACAAACCAAGCCGACATCTGGCCGCAGTCTTCGTTGCCTGCCATCCCATCGGGCTTGTTGTCGTACATGGTTTCGAGCAGACTGCGTATTCTCGCCTGCGTCTTATGTGGAGCACCGGCATAGTTATAGAGATACGCAATGTGATGACTCGGCTCGTTGCCGTGGGCGTACTGCCCCACCATGCCGGTGACATCGGGGGGCATGTCAGGTGGCATGTCAGAGCTCTGATTGAACAATTGATCGAGCTTTGCGACAAAAGACTTGTTGCCACCCAATGTCTCAATCAAAAGCGCCGGATCATGCTGCACGCAGAACGTCGTCTGCCAAGCGTTAGCCTCCGTGTAATCACGCCACTTCGTAATCTTGATCGATTTAGGGTTGAACGGCGCCGCCCAATGGCCGTCGGTGTACTTCGGACGAATGAAACCTGATTCCTTGTCATATAGGTTCACAAACGATCGCGACCGTCTTCATCAACATCGCATAGTCTGCGTCTTCTCCAACTGCTTTGGCGATTGCCGCCACAGCGCGGTCGTCATAGGAATAGTCGAGCGTCTTGCTGGCTGACTCATCCTGCGCATCGCAGGGAACATAACCAAGCTTCCGATAAGCGGCCAGCCCACGATAGTCGTCTACCTCGGCCCGTTTTCTGAAGACAGCATACGCAGATTCGGCATTGATTCCAGGGAATCCTTTTGCCAGCGCCTCGGCAACAACGGGAGCGGAGTGATAGCCCACCATACAGCCGGTCTCGCTGCCTTGCAGGGGCCACACAGGAACTCCCTGAGGGCTCTGCTCCGCCATTCGGATCAGGCAGTTCACGAAATCCGGAACACGCTCGCTGAGAATCAGCGTATACATCGGATGCAACGCGCGATATGTATCCCACAATGAAAAAGTGCTGTAGTTGTGGGCCCCCTTTGTAAGGGTATGGCACCTTGCCGTCCATACCGCGATATCGACCATCTACATCGTCAAACAATGTGGGGGCTACCATCATGTGGTACAGGCCCGTGTAGAAGATCTCCAGATATTTCTGGTCGTCAGAGCTCACCTGAATGCGTCCCAGCTCTCGTCGCCAGGCGGCATGGGCCGCAACTCGTGCTCCATCGAAGTCCCATCCAGGGGCCTCGGCCATTACATTGGCGGCCGCACCCTCAACATCCACGCCCGAGATACCTGTCTTCACCTGCACGACTTCATTTGCTTGCGTCTTGAACTTCAGAACGCAGCGCAGCGAAGCGCTCTTCACTTCCCTAACCCCGCCCTCAACCAGCTTTCCATCCGAGTAGATTTCCACTCTCTCGAATGGCTTTGAAAACTTCATCGAGAAATAAATCTGCCGCCCCTTGGCCCAGATGTCCGTGCAGCGTCCTCCAACGATCGTGTCGTTCCCAACCACTTTTAGAGAGGACCACCGAATCGACGGCGTCGGTGGAGCATCTGGATTGGCGGCGTCAGTTCCCGGATCTCCCGCGTGTGCGAGATCCAACAGAAAACGCGCATTCTCCGATTGCGGGAAGGTGTAGCGATGAATACCAACGCGGTCCGTCGCCGTCAGCTCGACCTTTACCTTTGAATCCTGAAGATAGACCCGATAGTAGCCGGGCACTGCTTCTTCGTCATTATGGGAAAACCGGGCCCTGTAGCTCGTCGACGAATCCGGCTTGGCCTGTGGGTCAAACTTGAAATCATCTGTTGCCGGCATTAGCAGAACATCCAGCATGTCGATGCATCCCGTACCGCTCAGATGCGTATGGCTGAAACCCAGTATCGAACCATCGGCGTAGTGGTATCCGGAACAGTGGTCCCAGTCTTTTGTGCCCGTGTCCGGGCTCAGTTGCACTGCGCCAAATGGCATCGTTGCGCCCGGGTATGTATGACCATGCCCCCCGGTTCCAATTGCAATCTTCACCAGCTTCGTATTGTCGGTATCCGCACCTGCACCCGAAGGCGCGCTCAACAGCGAATGGAAAACCGGGAGGGCCAGCGAGTCCTTCACAAGACATGTCACAGACGCAGCCGACACGCCACCCAAGAAATTCCGCCTTGATACCATTGTTTTCTCCCGGTGTCTCCCAACAGTGAGTACCATATCTATTGCTGCGAGCCGGAGGCAGGCTCGAGAAGGCCGTCAACACAACCGACTGGCTTGTTCACGGGGTTACACCGTGCCACGAGTCCATTGGGTAACCCTACGGAATACTTCGTCCACGGTGAAGGCTCCGATGAAGGATAATCTGTGCTCAACATCTGCGCGCCGCTCGAAAGCGCAAGGTCACGCCGCGTCGTGTCATTTGTCCGCGCCTGTTCGGTGGGCTCGTCCGTGCGTGTCCGAACAAGATATCCCTGATTCACCAACGCATTAATCTCCTCGAGGCGATCCGTCGTTCTGCTCAATAAATGCGGCATCAGGTGCACCAGGTATAGCATTAGTGAAAAGAATGCGGCCCGCGCAGCGAAGGATGTCCCTCCGTGTAGATAGGCCCCACGTGCTGCTGATCCATTAGAAAGATCACGCGTCCGCGCGCTTTGGCCAACGTCGGCCACTTGCCAGCGTGCACTGCCTCCACTAAAGTTGAAGCGCTTCCCGCGCACCTCGTCCGGTGTAATCATCTCATTTGGTTTAAAGACAGACCGAATCTCGGCATCCAGCGCATCGAAGACCGTCGCGGTAAACGGCAACGCTTTTACTGCATTCGGCATCCCACGCGGCGTATCCTCCTTTGTCTCTACCAGAATGAAGATCGGAAGATGGTGGGGGTGCTGCTTCGACCATGTCCTGACATCATTCAAGCAGGCAACGAACGTATGGCAGGTACTCCGCTCGTCAAGGTCCTGGATGTGCATTACTTTGAAGCCAGGCTTGTCCATTTCATGCTGTAGGATCAAAGTCCGGATCCGCGGGCAGACCCGCTGCCGCCACAGTTTGAACGATTGCAGGATGAGCAAATCGGCCACCCTCGGGATCTGCAAAGACATCGATTTCAATCTGTCTCACTCCACCAGAGAGCTGATCGGCCAGAGGGCGCATGATGATAATCCAGGCTCCGCAGCGCTTTTGGGTTCTTCATCTCCAGATACTTCCGCTCACTTGGCGCAAATCCGGCGTGATAGCTGTTGTGCGAGCCAATAACCTGGATCTGATTCAGGTGGACGGTCTTGTCCTGTTCTGCTTGCGAGTTCTGCTGCTGCGCCATCACCATTTGGCCCATTACGAGCACCGTGGTGCCTACCGCAACCTGCATCGCATTTCTAAGGAACATCATCGGTTTAGCCCTGAAGACACTTCCGTTGCTGGGCGGTGCCGCATCAGATGAAACGGCACCGCAGTTGTTCGAGATTTGATGCGACATTGCAAGCGACTAGAAGATCACCTTCGCTGCAAACTGATACTGCCGTGCAGGATAGGCAGAGGTGATAGAACCAAACGTGGAGTCACTGACATTGGGATCTGGCGCCTGGTAGTTCACTTTGTTGAGGACGTTGAAGGCCTCAGCGCGGAAGTCGAAGCTCGATCCCTCCCGCCACAACGGGAAGGCCTTGTGAAGGCCGAGGTCCGTCTGGAAGAAGGCATAGGAAACAACCATGTTGCGCTGCGCATTACCAAAAGGACTACCGGTGAGCGGAACGAAGACGTTTGCTTTGTTGAGATATCCGTTAAGAGCGCTGGACGTTTTGACGCGGTTGGAGGCCGGGGCCACCGGGATTACCGATGACGCTGGGGCGGTAGGTATAGAGATCGGTCACGTTAGTGCCGGCTGAGGTCGAAAGACTGTAGTTCAGATTCACGGGCAAACCGCTGGTCATGTAGTTGATGGTATTGAACTGCCAGCCTCCGAGAAAGAATTTGACCATGTACGGAGCACCGCCGCCAAAGCGGCGTCCGGTGCCAAAAGGAAGGTCGTAGAGGATCGAAGTTGTATTGTTCAGCGGCTGATCGTAGCCCGATCTGCCGTAGTCCCCTCTCGGATTGGCGAAGTTCACGCGGGAGTTATCGCCATTGCTCGTCTCAAGATGTCCCGATGATTCGTCAAAGGCGCGTCCCCAGGTGAACGAGTTGAGCAAATAGATGCCGTTTGTGTAGCGCTTCTCTACTTTGAACTGGAGAGAGTTGAAGTTCGAGGGTCCGGAGTCGGTGGCAATCTCGATGTCGCCGAAGGTCTGGACGGGACGACGTGCTGCAAGGGTGCCACCAGGGCAATTGACGGCCAGAGCCGCCGCGCAGATTGCGGCCTGGTTGTAATCTGCGAGGATCTGAAGATGGGTTCCTTTGTTGCCGACGTAGGCCAAGTCCAGCACAACGTTTCCGGGGAGCTGCTGCTGCACTCCGAAGAAGTAGCTCTGGACATAGCCTGTCTTATTATTCGGAGGGATGTAACGCGACGTGACCAATGCGGGATTGAACGCGGAGGGTGAGACAAGGCTCGCCGCGAATCCCTGCTGTGTCTGGCGGAAACACGTCAACTGACTTTGTGTGTCGTTGGCACAAAGATTGGATGTCGTTGGTGTTGGATTGTTGACGGTTGCATTGACGACGTTCGGGCCGTTGTAGGTCAGGTTGTTCTCTCCGCCCGCGCGATTGTATTGCGTATAGCTGATCCCGTAGCCGGAACGAATGACCGTATTAGGGCGTGTAGCTATAAGCGAAACCAAAACGAGGAGCAAAGTTATTCAGTGGCATGTTGACAAGAGCACGGTTGTAAATGGATCCATTGCTCGCCTGGATCAGGGTGTTGTTAGCCGGGTTGAAGTTGGCCAGTTTGTTATTTGCTTCGTACTGCGGTGTGGCTAGTTCGTAGCGCAGGCCGGCGTTGAGTGTCAGGTTCGGCATCAACTTGATATCGTCCTGAACGTACATAAAATTCATCCGCTGACGCACGCTGGCCATGAAGAAGTTTGTCAACGAATAGGAATTCTGATTTCCGAAGATGAAATCCGCCAGATTGTGGGCCTGCGAGATCTGGGCCGAAGCGTTATTGCCTGTACCCGTGTCGGTAGGCGTTCCAGTAGTCGTGGAATAGGCGCCTCCGTAGTTACTCTGGCCAAAGCTGGGGTTGTAGTCGTTGATCTGCGTATTGATTGCCTGATACTCATAGCCGAGCTTGATCGAATGGATGCCGTGAACCAGGGTGTAGTTTACCTTCGGGTTGATCACTGAAGGGTTCTGAAACTGCGGACTCGCCGGCTGTGTGCCGAACTGGGTATATCCCGTGACAGCCTGCGCATTCAAGCTGCGCACGATGAGAGGGCTGGTGGGGAGGCCGTCCGTGATTCCAGCCGCAGCCAGCAAACCCGGAGTACCAACGCCGTAGGGGGATTTCGCACCCTGGTTTGTGCCAATCCCCATTCGAAAATCAAAAAGGGAGGTAGGCGTGATGACGTATGTCGTGCCAAAAGCGATCTGCCGGTTGTAGATATGAACGTTGGTGTTCGCATTGCCACCGGCTGGCCCTCCAAAGGGAGGTGGATCGAAGATGGTTTCCTGGTGCTCGCTGTAAACAAAAAACACACTGAGTTTGGAATTGAAGGTGTGGTCAACGCGAGCGTCACCCTTGTCGTCCTGAATGGTTCCGCGAGGAAAGTTGGTGAAGTTATTGGCGAAGGAGTTCGGCGTACCTGGCAGGGCACCGTTATTTGTCACAGGCAGAGCGGCAAGAACCGATTTCGCCAAAGCGCTCTGATCCGAGGCGGGAATAATGCCGTTCGGATAGACCTTACCAGTAATCGGGTTCTGCAGCGGAATCGGAGCAGTACTTCCATCGACACGATGAAGAAGAAAAGTCCCTGTGCTCTGCTCTGGAGTGGGCAGCGTGGCTGTGGCGAAGCTCTTGAAGATCTGACGCACTCCTTCGTAATCCATGAAGAAGAAGGTGTGGTCGCGCCAGATGGGGCCACCGAAGGTCCCGCCGAACTGGTTGCGGATGAATGTGGGCTTTACTCCACCGCTTGGCGCAAAGGGCCCGATTGCATTTAGGTCGGTGTTGCGGATGTAGTCCCATGCCCGGCCGTGAAATTGGTTTGTCCCCCGACGAATGGAGGCGTTGATCACTGCACCAGATGCGCGACCATATTCAGCGCTATAGTTGTCCGTCTCCAGACGAAACTCCGATACCGCATCCGGCGAGGGAGGAATATTTTCATTTCGCAAATCCCTGGTTCGAGGTACCGTAGGAGTTGTTGTCCAACCCATTCAGCAGGAAATTGTTGAACGCACTACGCTGTCCATTCACATTGAATGACGCCTCGCGGCTCGTCGTCGACTGGTTCTCCAAAAATGACTTGCGCACCCCTGGAGCCAACAGCGCCAGGTCGGCATACGATCTTCCATTCAGAGGCAGGTTCTCAATCTCCTGTGTCCCGATAACTTGACCCCGAGAACTCGTCTCCGTCTCAAGCACAGTCGGCACGGCGGACACCGTTACAGTCTCGTTGACGGACCCTGGTTTCATCGACACGTCCACTCTCTGCCGCGAATCGGTGGTTAGAGTAAACGGCTGGGTCTGCGCTTTCTCGAAACCCGCAGCCTCGGTGACGATGGTGTATTTGCCGATCGGGATGCTGGCGAATTCATAGCGGCCGTCAGTGTCAGTGGTCGCCTTCTGTACGATTCCAGTTGCGGTATTTGTCAGAGTCACAGTGCTGTTTGGGATCGCCGCGCCGGACGTATCTCTCGCGTAACCAAGCACTGTCGCTGATTCAAATTGTCCATAGGCGCTTAGTGCAGGCAACAGCAGAATAAGAGCTAACGCCAAATGAAACCATCGCGACGCCGCAGCCGCTGCTGATGCCTCTTTCAAATCGCCGTTCCGATAGGCGTACTCTTTTGTCTTTTGA
Organism: uncultured Acidobacteriaceae bacterium; assembly: GCA_963774835.1. Classification (GTDB taxonomy): domain Bacteria; phylum Acidobacteriota; class Terriglobia; order Terriglobales; family Acidobacteriaceae; genus Edaphobacter. The sequence goes on along the minus strand of CAVZGS010000003.1, from coordinate 189,941 downwards.
ATGCGCATGATGCACTCCTCGGTAAATCCAGTTGGCCTCTGAGTTATGGCGAGGCTCCTTACGGAGTTCCCCGCATAGTTTTCTGACATTGAGGGACGGCCCAAACGTTACCGATGAAGAGAGAGACTGTCAAGGGAAATTAGCTTACGGTATCGATAACGTAAATTTGTATAAATGTCGTATAAGCTCATTTGATTGAATCAATTACAGATAAGTTACCTGATGTGTATCGCAAACTGAAAACTAACCTGCTGAACCCAGTGGAACATGGCTTGGGAATTGCTCATAACAAATCAATTCCACGAGAAACAGCATGGCATAGAGGCATTAGAGAGACGTTCGGTTACGTGATGATAAAACCGACTACGAGACGTAACCACGGATAGGCGCAAGGGCGGAGTTAGCGGAATCTACGCCCAACCGAAATCAGGCGTGCCGAACATCAATCTGAACATGCCCCACTTGCGGTCGACGGCCTCACAGTGAGCTGGCGATGGACGCAAGAAACTGTCGACCCACAAATTACACCATTCGGATGAAAGCCCTCCGGTGGCAGGGCAGCGTTTCTGTTGCGGACCATCTCTACCTCCGCCGCGCTGATTCCACTGGTGCATACCAACCGAAGCCCAGAGCTGGGCTTCCGCGTGTCGATTCGTAAATTTCCTCAAGAATAGAGCAGTCATGGCCGAGCGCACACGAGGGAACCTGACGCAACACGAGGGAACCTGACGCAACACCTGCCAAAAAACAGCGGACCCCTCGTTTTAGGCTGTCAAAAATTGAGATAGATTGAATTTCCAACTATCAGAAGAGAACCTCTTGTTGATCGAGCATTCACGCGGAACCAATGTCTTTTGCCATCGCTAACATAGTCAAACCCTCGGGTCTCCTCTGACTTGCTGAATGCCGATTTGTCTAATAGAGCGGTGGTCTCTCCATCTTGAATGATCTCTGGGTACGCACCTTGAAGCGCGATCATCTTGACGGCGAAATGTACCTGCTGTCCAGCGGGAGCATTGATTGCGTCCCCCATCGACGCGGTGCTCAAAGCGGTCTTCGCTTCGAACTCAACGATGCGATCTTTTGTACCTTCTACATCGATGAAGACGTGTCCCGCCTGGATCGCATCGAGGATCGCGCGTTCCGATAGCGTTCGAGCGTAGATGACGGTTGTCGGCTGGCCCACCGCTGATCTGGCGTTAGGCGGCAGATCAGCGTCATGATTGTCACTACCGCCAAGCCCGGTGATGCGGAACCCTTTGTTCAGTTGTTCCTGCCAAAATGAGATGCCGGAGCCCGGTGCCTCCGCCAAGTCGCCGTTGACGACTTCGATGGCAGTCACACGGCTAAAGTCTGTATTGGGAACGGTCCAACCACATCCCATGCAGCTCTCTCCGGAGGGTAAGCCTGGATGATTGATTGAGAAGACACCGCGTAACTCCTGCACTCGCTTTAGAAGTTGATCGATGTTGGGAACATACGAGCTGGTCAACCGAAAATCAATGAACTCTGTTATTCCATATACGTTGGCGTGCCCCTGAAAGGTCGTAATCTCGCGAGCAGGCATGAGCAACAAGTTGTCGAAATAGGGTTGTAATTCGCGCATGGCGTTGAATTGGGAGATCGTATTGTGGTCGCTGATCGCGATAAAGTCGAGGCCTCTTCGCACTGCGCTCTCGACAGTTTTGTAGAGCGGACAAGGGACCTTTCGACCCGACTGACTCAGGCATGAGCCGTCGCTGTGCGCATCGTGCATGTGCAAATCTCCGCGGTACCATGCAGGTGTGGCGCGCAGAGGTGCCTGGCTGAAGGTGGAGACCGCGGTCGCGTCGATAGCGTGTGCGAAATAGACGTTCGCCGTGAATTCGGAGCGCACGCCCTCCTTGATATTGGGAACACCCAAGATGAGCTTCCATCTCCCTGGGCGAATGGGGCCTGGAAGATAGGATGGGGTAGCATCAGTCTCTGAGACAGTAAATGAAGACTTGTTGCCGCCGCTCCATCCGCGAAAACGCTCACCATCGAATAGTCCCAGATCGATCGTGGTGTGTTTGTCTCTCTCTGTATAAGACGATTCGATAGTTACCCTGGTGATGCCTTCGGACACATCGAAGGGGAGTTCTATATAGGTTTGACGATCTGCATATGTGACGGTCCTGTGCAGGGTAAGGTCGGCTGGAACTTGCTGAGCATGACAGGCAGCGGCGCTCAGGAGAACAAGGAGAGTACAGATGATGACCGCAATCGCAGATCGACAGATACCGTTCAGGCGCGGTCGGCTTGGAGATATAGAAGGCCGATGTTTCATGCATGTCATCGTATTGGCTGATCTTGAGAGACGCTTGTTTTGGGGCGAGTGCCTGGAGGGCCAAAGAAAGAATAGCCCGTTCAGTAGTTAGCCTTGTTTATATCCCATGGTCGCTCAAATGAATCGAGTATCGAAAGGCAGGACCTGGATGCCCGCACTCGCGAGCGGACATAGCATGCCTGGGCCTATGTGAAAGCAAAAGAGCAATCTGGATCATGAAGCCGGGAGCTTGGAGTAGATTCTGCTGGTTATGATGTTTGCCTGCGGTGAGTTCGATCCGAAGCTTCTGGTCTCAATCAAGATCTCGAAGGGATGCAGCTTACCGTTCCCTGCTGTGGCTTTTTCCAGAACTGATCTCATCTCTTCACGATTGAAGAGTATGTCTGTAGCGGCTTGAGTTCCGGCCATCGTTAGTCCTTCGACGATCAGGATCGATCCAGTGTTATTTAAATTGGGAACGAGAGCGACTACCGCATAGGTTCGATGCGATGGTGCGGTCGCGTCATTCGTGTAGATCGGAGACTCTCCATCTACCGGGTGTTTGTTGACGATAAAGGAAGCGTTCGGGTGCGGTGCGTAGTTAAATTCGAAGTTGAGGTTTTTTTGGAAAAGCTCTACCCACGGATTTGAATAGGTCGATCCCAAAAGAATCGCATTGGAATCTTTAAGGCTCCTCCATATGAAGTTCGCGGGCATAGCGGATGATGAAGTGAGCAAGGCTTGCTTCGGGAACCCGGGAAAACTTCAGGACAGCATCCAGATCAACGACGTTCGTGTAACGTTGGGCATCGAGGTCTGCCAAATTTTGAGCGTCGATATTGAACGGGCTTTTTACCGACAGATACTCGCGATTGACGTACTCATCGAGATGAACAGAGTGACCAGTCAGGTTTTGGAACATGACAATGCCGTCGTCGGACGGGACGAGGAACGTTTGACGCTCTTTGTCGAAGACCTGCGACCAAAGCAGATGACCCGTATCTCCTTGCGCTGGATGGACGCGATGTAGAGTCGTCCAAACAGAGCCTCCGCAAACCACGACGAGAAGCAATGCAAGGAGTGCGCGAAAACGAATGCTGCGGTACATAGGAAGCGGTGGCACGGCAGGAGGTTCGTAGTTCCCAGCTGGAGGCAAGGGATGGCGCCTTTCATCCTTTTGCGCGGGTATGGGAATCGGCTCTGGTGATAGATTGGCCGAAAAGACCGGGATATATTTGCCCAGCGGAATACCGATCCGCAACTCCTCGGATATGCCCTCTTCTTCGAAGTAGTGATCCAGCCGCTGGCGCAGTTGACGCGCGTAATTACGCACGATATTGTCTTCGCTGGGGTTATATCCGGGCCTTCTGACGAAGACATGAACGCCAATCTGGTGCTCGCTGATCTCGTCTGTTCTTCCGCATAGTGCGCGATCGCAGATGTATAGCAGGAATTTGGACAGGAGAGCGGACTTCGCGAAGCTCTTGCTGGCCACGATCCGCTGGGCAAGCTGCCAACGTGGATCCTCTGTCAGGCACACCGGCTCCCAGACCGACTCTGTGTGCATCAAGGTATCGGTGCCTGGGCCTTTCGGGAAGGATTCCAACTCTGATGTCCAATTGGTCCGTTGATCCATCTTTTCACCCGTGAAGGGTATCAAAGGTTAAACAACAAGAGGTAAAAGGCTCCACAGTTCCGGATCCATCATCTAAGCCAGCGACTCCACTTTAACCCTTTTGTAACCAATTGGAAAGGCGCGTGGATCTCATGGAAAATCACCGGTGTAAACACAGGGTAAACCCCTTACCACAGTGCGGCGAACGAGCGAAGAATAAGCAGCATCCCATGTTGGACTTTCTGGAGGCTCACAATGCGAAAGCTTAACAACAATATTTCATCTTTCTTTTTCCTTTCTATGCCGGGAACGCTCAGGCGGACGCTTCTGACCACCAGCATCCTGTGTTTCATGGTGCTTGCGGCAAATCCTCTTTCAGCACAGATTGATACGGGAGGCATCACCGGGACGGTGACGGACTCGTCCGGCGCGATTGTACCCGGCGCCACAATTACACTGACGAACGACGCCACCGGGGTCATACTCTCGACCAAATCTACTTCAACGGGCACTTACTCTCTCACTGCGATCAGACCAGGAACCTACACTCTGCGCGCGGAAGCAGCGGGCTTTGAAGCGTTTGTCGACAAGGGCTTGGAGGTGCACCTGCAGAGTACCTTGACGATTGACGTCCCATTAACAACCGGAGCCGTAAAGCAGGAGGTCAGCGTGACCGCGGCGGCGCCACTGCTACAGGCGGAAAATGCTGCGGTTGGTCAGACCATCACCAGTCAAACGGTCAATGATTTACCCCTAAATGGCCGCAATTGGACCTCTCTGCCACAACTTGCCGCTGGAACCTCCACAGCTCCAGTGGGTAACCCCAGCGGTACCTCGGGATCCACGGACAGCGCCTACTTCTCGGTCGACGGCGTCAATTTATGGCAGAACGATTTCCGCTTGAACGGAATTAACGACAATATCGAGATTTATGGCGGCTCTTCGGTTGGGAGCAACGCGGCAATTATCCCGCCTCCGGACGCCATCCAGGAATTCAAGCTGCAAAATGGCAACTTCAACGCAGAGTTCGGACATTCCACCGGAGGCGTCATTAATGCCGCCATCAAATCCGGAACCAATAGGTTACACGGGGACGTGTGGGAGTACTTTCGGAACACCGACCTTGACGCGAACATCTTTTTCAGCAACGGCCAGCCGGTTCCGGCGTATCACCAGAACCAGTTTGGTGCGACCCTCGGTGGACCGGTCTATATCCCAAAGATTTACAACGGAAAGGACAGGACGTTCTTTTTCGTTGACTATCAAGGTGACAGGCTTGTAACTCCGGCGCCCGCAACCAGTACGGTGCCCACCCAGAACATGATCAACAGTGGCTTTAGCAACCTGCAGGACCTCATTACTTACAGCGGAGGAGACCGGAACCGACGTGCTGGGCCGGACGTTCTCTCACGGAACCATTCTTGATCCCGCTACTACGCGCCCTGTTGTCCAAGGGGTTGTAGACCCCGTAACCGGATTGCTTGCAACTGCAACCGGATACGTGCGCGATCCTTTCTATACGGGAAGCCTCGTCGGCAAGACGAACTTCGTTGGAGCGACCTCTCAGCTGAACGTCATTCCGGTCGGGCGCATTGATCCGAATGCAGTCAAGATTCTCGGGCTTTACCCGGTGCCGATCTACAGCGGACTGGCAAATAACTTCGCGTGGACCCCAAGCCAGGACGAGACGGACAACTCCTGGGACATACGGATTGATGAGACGATCGGCCAGAAAAACAGCCTCTTTGGGGTATTTGACCAAAGCTTCATCACGAGAGCTGTTCCCTCGAGCCTGCCTGGGCTTGCAGTGGGCGAGACCGGGGGCCGGAATGACAGCTTTCCAGCTTATGCATGGGCAGTAGGCTGGAACACCGCGTTTACCCCTACGCTCGCCAACGAAATGCATGTGGGAATGGCTCACTCCGATAAATTCCAAAAATCCATCTATGGAAACGTCTTCGGCATTCCCGCCCAGTACGGTATCGGGGGCGTCCCGCAGGTCCCTAACAACGGTGGTATCCCCCCCATCACCATCAATGGTTTGACCCATATTGGCGTAGGCAATTTCACCCCAACGATTCAAACCGTTTACAGCATCGAAGGGTCGGACAGCGTGACCAAGGTCCTTCGCGGCCACACCTTCAAGACCGGCGTTCAAGTCGACGATCTGGTAGCGAACATCTCTCAGCCGCCGCAGGGACGAGGAAACTACACCTTCAATGGGCAGTATTCCGATATCCCAAACAAAAATAACAGCCTGAACGGAATTGCGGACATGCTTCTGGTTCCAACAGCCTCTACCGTTCCAGCCGGCATTGCGAACGTCGGCGGTCTTAGTAGCTTCGGGGGCTCGAATGTCGCCGCTACGGACGACCATCGTTGGTACATCGGAGCATATTTCCAGGACGATTGGAAAGCCACTCCAAACCTGACGTTGAACCTCGGCCTTCGCTGGGATTACTTCACTCCCTATGCGGAAGTGAATGGCAGGCAGGCAAACTTCATTCCAAGCGGAGGCGGCAACGGCAACACAGGAATTTACTACATGTCAAATCAAGGCTGCCAGGTACCTAGGCTCACCGCGTTTAATGCGTTGCTGGCAAGCAGCAATATTACGCTTGACTGCGTCTCCGGACTTACATTGGGACAGGCCCAGAAACTTAATTTTGCTCCAAGGATTGGGTTCGCCTACCGGGCTCGGCCGACGTTGGTCATCCGGGGGGGCTACGGTCCGGCATTCGGAGCGCTGGGCAATCTCGGCTATGGCGGTACGTTGGGAACCAACTATCCGTTCGTGTACACCTCGACGTTCAACAGTCCTGACTCCCAACACCCGTTGTTGGTCCCCGGCACTACCCAGACAGCTACCTTGGAAAACAGCCTTGCCATCATCAACATAGGGGATCCGACCGTCAACATCGGCACAGGATTGAATTTGTACGGACGGCAGTACAACTTTCAGACGCCTTATGTTCAAACCGTAAATCTAACGGTTCAGGACCAATTCACGAATCACGATTCCATTCAGATTGGGTACGTCGGCACCATGGGTCGACATCTGGACAATCTGGGATACAACAATTCTCCTTCTGAGATTCTGCCGCCTAGCGCGAACCCTCAGAACTTCATCCCGTTCCCCAGCTTTGCACGGAATGCAACCTACGAAACGACAAATGCCTCAAGCAGCTATAACGCACTCCAGATAACGTATGAACATCAAGTTAGCTACGGTTTGACCCTGCTTTCCAACTACACCTGGAGTAAATGCATGACCGATCAACACACCCAGGCCGGGCAGAATCAACAGTACAGAGCCGAATGGCTTCCCGGATTTGGAATCGCAAAAGACAATGCCGTGTGTGATACCGACGCGACCAGCGTGTTTCACCTCTCAGGCTCGTGGCAGATACCTGTTGGCCGCGGCAGGGCGGTCCTGAGCGATGCGAACCGTGCAGTGGATGCTCTCCTCGGAGGATGGGCGGTGAACTATATCTACGGGTTCCAGACCGGCCAGCCATTCACGATCAACTGCCCGGTTACTACCGCGGCGGGTCTTGGCTGCTTCGCTAATGTGGTTCCGGGCCAGGGTCTCTATGCCGGTCCACACAACCATACTCAATGGTTGAACCCGAATGCATTCGCGCAGCCGGCCTTGGCCACTACGATTGGCCAGACTGACTACTCCGTTCTCGGTGGAGGTGGACAGCAAGCCCGAGGTGCCATAGCTTCAGCAACCTGGATTCATCGATCTTCAAGTATTTCAACTTCACGGAAACGGCTCGCCTGCAGTTCCGGGCTGAATTTTTTAACACATTCAATCATCCGCAATTCGGACAACCGGCGACAGGAAACCTGAATTTCACTACCCCGGTAGGCTTCAGTTCAATTACCTCGACGAGGAATAACCCCCGGTTGATACAACTCGCACTGAAACTGTTCTTCTAAAGCCAACCGATCACTGTGCGGCGGAGCGTATTGCGCTTTTGTGGAGTACGCTTCGCATTCCTCCGAACGCAATCGCTGCGGGGCGATTAGTGCCGCTGAAAAAGCATAATAGAGTGATCTGGTTGATTGCGCCGGGAAGGCCCAACAGTGAAAACAATGCCATCTCTATATAAGTTGCAGCAGACGAGTAACCACATTCAGAGTATTTTCAACCTTCTATCGGGTCGCGTTGTTCACACAGTTGCATTCGTTTTTTTTGGTGCGATGGTGTCTTTGGCGCAAGGGGACACGGTCGATTGGGTCAATCTTTACATCGGTACCGGTAGTGGCCCAATCGGTTATGGTGGCACAATGCCGTTCGTAACGCCTCCTTTCGGCATGACAGACTGGACACCACAGACCCGTCAGAACAAAGTCAGTGGAGTTTCTTACAAGTACGAAGACACAACGATCTCAGGCTTTATCGGTACTCACCAGCCCGCAATCTGGATGGGCGATTACGGCTATGTAACCCTGATGCCAGAGATCGACGCTCTCAAGACCAGTCCAGAGGACCGCAAATTACCCTTTGCCCACACAGATGAGATTGTCCGGCCGGATTACTACTCGGTCTGGATGAATGCGGGTGGCTCGCGCAGGATCCGCACCGAGATGACGGCGACCGAGCGCTGCGCCTATCTGCGATTCACCTTTCCTGCTGATACTTCCTCCACTGTCGTCGTGGAAGCGTCGCGTCCCGGAATAGCTGGATTTGCCCACGTGGATGCTGCTACACGAGAGATTACCGGCTACAACCCGGACCGTATGGATGCAAATCTGGGGCCAATGCAGCTGCCAAATTTTAAGGGGTACTTCATTGTGCAATTTCACAAGGTATTCCGTGGTTCAGGCATCTATGGCCCGACGCAGCAGCAACCTGGACTCGCGACCGGTGCTTACGCAAAATTCGAAACTACCGAAGGTGAAGTCGTCGAGGCCCGAGTGGGAACATCTTTTATCAGCATTGAACAGGCACGTCAAAACCTCAAGGCTGAGATACCTATCTGGGATTTTGAAGCAGTCCGACAATCACTTCGTTCCATTTGGAATGAAAAGCTTGGGCGCATCGCCGTCGAAGGCGCAACCGACGATCAGCGGAGAATTGTCTATACGGGCCTGTATCACGCGTTGCTCTACCCTCGCATTTTTTCAGAGCATGGCCGCTATTACAGCGCTTTTGATGACACAGTGCATAAGGGCGTGTCTTACACTGCGTACTCCGTATGGGACACGTTTCGTGCGGAGCATAGCCTGCTCACACTGCTAGCCCCGGAGCGCATCGATGGCATGATCGGGGCCCTGCTGCAGAACTATCAAGAAGGTGGATGGATGCCTAAGTGGCCGAATCCTTCTTATACCAACATCATGATCGGTACTCACGCAGATTCGCTTGTCGCAGAGGCAATTAACAAACACTTCAAAGGCTTCGATTATAAAGTTGCCTGGGCTGCGGTCTATAAAGACGCAATGACGCCGCCCGACGGGGACACAACACGTCGTTGGTACGATCGTGAGCCACATACTCCCTACGAGGCCCGAGGCGGTCTCACTTACTTTAAATCGCTAGGTTATATCCCAGCAGATAAAACAGCAGAGTCGGCGTCGCGCACGTTGGAAGACTCCTACGACGACTGGTGCGTAGCCGAGGTCGCGAAGGCGCTAGGTAAGATGAAGGAATATCAGTTCTTTCTCGAGCGCTCTCACAACTATGAACACGTGTTTAATAAAACGACCGGTTTTATGCAGGCCAGGAACTCCGACGGGTCGTGGGCCGATCCTAAAGACGGTTGGACCGAAGGCAACACCTGGGTCTATACCTGGGCCGTCATGCACGACATTCCCGGCCTGATGCAACTCATGGGCGGAAAAGAAAAATACAATGCCAGGCTCGATGAGCATTTTAGCGGCGGCCACAACGAGCACAGCAATGAGCCGAGCCATCATTATGGCTACTTATATGATTACAGTGGACAACCCTGGAAGACCCAGGCAAAGGTAAGAGAGATCACCGCCGCAGAGTATGCGAATCTTCCGTCTGGCATCGATGGCGATGATGACTGTGGGCAGATGTCAGCGTGGTATCTGTTTACGGCACTTGGCTTTTATCCAGTCAATCCTGCCTCGGGCGACTACATGCTTGGCAGCCCGCTTTTTACCAAGATGACGCTTACGCTTGCAAATGGGAACCACTTTACCGTTTCGGCCGAAAACAATTCGGCGAAGAATGTCTACATTCAGTCGGCTACATTGAATGGAAAGCCGCTCGCGATTCCGGTGATACGGTATGACGACATCGTGGCGGGCGCTTCGTTAAAGCTGATGATGGGGCCAGCGCCCTCCAACTGGGCTTCTGACTGGGTGCCTACCCGTCTGCCGGGAGCTACAGAGCAGACTTCCAAAGATTAGGATTTTGGTTCTGGTCATGGATCTTAATGACTTACGCCATGTGGCTGACATCTTGAAGAAATGAGTCTGGAACAATCCATTTATCTTCAGCAATTTGCGAGATTACTGCACCAATTTCGATGCTTTTCTCGGTTTGACGGCATAAGATTTATGGGCGAATATAAGGCGAATATATGCCTTCCGCTACCATCATTCGACATCAGATCGAAGCCTCTCTTTCTCAACGAATTCCTTCTGCACTCACACCATCACAGCGGATGGCTCGACTGGTTACGCCCACGGGCATCCCTTCTATCGACGCGGTGCTCGATGGCGGTCTCCCCTTAGGGGCCATCACGGAAGTAGTAGGCCCGGAATGTTCGGGGCGAACTGCCTTTGCACTCTCGTTTGTGGCAGGACTGACGCAAAGCGCTAAGGTCTGTGCCTGGGTCGATGTCTCCGATACTCTTCATCCCGAATCTGCTGCAGCGTCAGGTGTGAATTTGCCCGGACTCCTCTGGTTCCGTTGCGGCGTTTCAGCTGCAGTGCAGGGAGAACTGTCGTCGCAACATACATTCTCGCTGCCAAAGAAATTCCTCATCGCCCCCCCTATCAAGAAGGGTTTGCATGGCGGCGGCTTCGGTTCTCATCCTCGTAATGAAGTAAAAGACCTCCAAGAATCCATCAGCGGTTTCATGCGACCTGAGATGTTCACCCCACGATGTGCAGAACCGCAGCGTAGAGTTCGATCGGACAGAGAGATGTTTGAATTTGGTCCGCCACGGCCACCAGCGAACCTCAACCGGAAGCCCATTCCGGTTCGCAAACCGTGGACGAGAATCGGGCAGGCCCTTTCTGTGGTCGATCTTCTTCTGCAGGGTGGTGGCTTCAGTGCGATTGTCCTGGATATGGGCAGCATTACTCCCGAATGTGCCGTGCGTGTGCCGCTTGCGACATGGTTCCGTTATCGTGCAGCAGCGGAACGAACGCGCACTAGCGTCCTTCTGCTGACTCAGTACCCCATCGCGAAGAGCAGCGTAGAACTGCTCCTGCGTTTCGCTCCAGGCAATGTGCTTCACGAGGAGGCGACTGTCTTTACCGGGACCGAGTATTGCGTAGAGGTCGTGCGGCAGCGGTTTATACAAGCTTCAACGAATGTCATTCCATTACGGAAGCCTCCACAAAGAGCAAATACCGCTCACTGGGAGAGCAGAGCGACGTGGGCAGGCCGTCGATGACGAAACACTCCGAACTATATGCCTGCCTTTATGTAAAGGAATTTCCTGCCCAAGCGTTGCTTCGTCTCAGGCCGAACCTGCGCGAAAAACCATTCGTCGTGATGGAGGGAGAACCGCCATTGCAGCAGGTATGCTCCCTCAACAGAAAAGCAAGCAGACTAGATGTGTCCCGGGGAATGACACAGGTCGAGGTTGACACTTTTCCTTCTGTCGAATTGCTATCGCGCTCAGTAAAAGAAGAAGCTGCCGCTAAAGCGAAGTTGCTCGAGTGTGTTAGCGGATTTTCACCTCGCGTCGAAGATCGAAGTGAGGATTGCGCATTTTTGTGCGTCATCGACATTGCAGGAACCGAAAAGCTACTCGGCCCCCCAGAGATTCTGGCACGTGCTCTCTTGAATCAGGTTGGGGCATTGGACATAACAGGCTGCGTCGCTGTCAGCAGTAATTTGCACTCTGCTGTCTATCTTGTAAAAGGGTTATCTCCTTCAAGGATAAAAATTGTTCCACCGGGAGAGGAATCTGCGGCACTCACTTCCCTACCGATTACAGTCATCGACCTCACAACAGAGCAGGCTGAAACTTTCTCTCTTTGGGGAATATCCACTCTGCAGATGCTGGCAGATCTGCCGGAAGAAGCGCTAATTGCCCGAATGGGACAGGAAGGCAAGCGTCTTCGCCAATTGGCGCGCGGGGAACTGCCCCATCTTTTTCAACCGGTAGAACCTGCCTTCGTTCTGGAAGAACACACGGAACTCGATTCCCCTGTCGAGCTACTCGATTCGCTGTTATTTGTAGTGGCGGTAATGCTTGACCAACTAATCTTACGTGCGAAAGCACGCATACTTGCCCTGGCCTCCATTACTGTCACGCTTATGCTTGAAGGAGGCACGACACATGCACGTGCTGTGCGGACCGCACTGCCGACAAATGATAAGCAGCTCTGGATTAAACTACTCCATCTTGAGCTCGAAGCACATGCTCCAGGCGCTGCCATCCTCGCCCTAACTCTTCGAGCAGAATCCGGCAGCACAAGTAAAGCTCAGTTAGGCTTGTTCTCTCCACAACTTCCCGAACCGATGCGACTCGACATTACTCTTGCGCGTATACGGGCCATCGTAGGCGAGGAAAATGTTGGCCGTGCTGTGCTCAAAGATACTCATCGCCCTGATGGATTCCATATGGAGCCGTTTACCGTTTCTACGAACGCAATGTCCGCAGTTTCCCTCCATCAACCACGATCCGCGTTGCGGCAGTTGCGTCCAATGGAAGGCATTTCAGTCACAACGCAAGGTAAGCTCCCGAAAACATTTGTCTTTCGAGAGCGTTATTACATCGTCGAGCATGTTTACGGACCCTGGCTAACATGTGGCGTTTGGTGGGCCTCACCTGTCTGGGATCTCGAACAGTGGGACCTCGTGGCTCGTGCGCGAAATAACACCGCGCTCTGCTGTTGCTTGGTGCGAGACCTGATACATGACGACTGGCAAATGGCGGCGCTCTATGACTGATGGGTATGTCGAGTTACATGCTGCCAGCGCCTTCAGCTTCCTTGAGGGTGCCTCTCAACCTGAGTCTCTCATTGAGCGTGCAGTTGAATTGGAGATGCCAGCGATGGCACTTCTGGACCGCAATGGTATCTATGGGTCTGCCCGTTTTCACACCAGCGCCAAGAGAAACAAGATTCGAGCTCATATCGGGGCTGAGGTCGCTGTTTCAGGTCTTGGATCTCGTCTTACGCCACCAGCGTGGTCGCCACACCAGCACATCGAAGAACCAGTGCGATTGCCGCTTCTCTGTGAATCACGAGCAGGCTATCAAAATCTTTGTCAGCTTATAACACAGTTCAAAATGCGCGAAACGACGAAGAAGGAAGGCGCGGCGGCCCAAGATGAGCTACAACAATATAGCTCCGGACTCGTCTGCCTTACTGGAGGCGACGAAGGAGCGTTGGCTGCCGCACTCGTTCATGGCGGAGAAGAGGCGGGATACAAGACGGTCGAACGGCTAACCTACATCTTCGGCCGCAAGAATGTTTATATCGAATTGCAACGTCACCACGAACGGGAGCAAGAATGGCGGAACCAAGCAGCTCTCCGAATCGCTCGTTCTTTGAAGCTTCCGGTAATCGCCACTAACGGAGTTCGATACGCGACTGCATACGATCGCGAAATTTTTGATCTTTTCACCGCTGTCAACCACCACACAGAGCTCGATCGCGCTGGTCGGCTACTTGCGCTGAATAGTCAACGTCATCTGCGTTCGGGAAGTGAAATGGCGTCGCTTTTTCGAGATGTACGGGGGGCGATTGAGAACACCTGTGATCTATCTTCGCGTCTCAAGTTCGAGTTGAACGACCTCGGCTACGAATTTCCACGTTATCCAGTACCAGAGGGAGAGACGATGGACAGCTTTCTGGAAAAGCGTGCCGCGGAGGGAGTTCAACGACGATATGGCCTTAAAAACAATCCAGATTTGCTGGATCGGGCGAAGAAGCAGGTTAAACATGAGCTTGCTCTTATCGCAAAGCTTGGATTCGCCGGGTATTTTCTCATCGTCTGGGACATTGTTGAATACTGCAAGCATAACGACATTCTCATCCAAGGCCGCGGCAGTGCAGCAAATTCTGCTGTCTGTTATGCGCTCGAAATCACGGCCATCGATCCGGTTGGCTTGAACCTGCTCTTTGAGCGCTTCCTGAGTGAGAGCCGCGGAGGATGGCCTGACATCGACCTGGATCTTCCCTCCGAAGACAAACGCGAACAGGCGATTCAGTATGTCTACCGGCGCTATGGCGAACTTGGCGCTGCGATGACAGCGAACGTAATTACCTATCGCGGCAAGTCCGCTGCTCGCGAAGTAGGCAAAGTACTGGGTTTCGATCAGGAGTCGCTTGGCAGGCTTTCGAGCCTTGTCAGTCACTGGGAGTGGCGGGGCAAGAACGACACGATGGCGCATTCCTTCCACAATGCGGGTTTCGATATCAAGCATCCGCGTATCGCGAAATACCTTGAGCTTTCAATGCGGATTCAGGGTCTGCCGCGACACCTTGGGCAGCACTCAGGCGGCATGGTCATCTGCCAGGGCCAATTGAATCAGGTTGTGCCCCTGGAGCGAGCTTCCATGCCTGGCCGTACTGTTGTGCAATGGGACAAGGAAGACTGTGCCGACCTAGGGATAATCAAGGTGGATCTCCTGGGCCTTGGCATGATGGCAGTCCTGAAAGATTGTCTCGAACTGGTCCCGCAGCACTATGGCGACCAAGTGGATCTGGCGCAATTACCTGAGGACGATGAAGTCTATCGCACGTTACAAGAAGCGGACACGGTTGGCATGTTCCAGATCGAGAGCCGAGCGCAGATGGCCTCCCTGCCTCGCAATAGACCTGAAAGGTTCTATGACCTTGTTGTGCAGGTTGCGATCATCCGTCCCGGCCCTATCGTAGGCCAAATGATGCACCCATACATGCGTCGGCGACAGAAGAAAGAGGAGCCCACTTGCCCCCATCCCTTGTTAAAGGATGTTTTGGCGCGAACGCTGGGTGTGCCTCTCTTTCAGGAACAGTTGCTCCGTATGGCCATGGTTGTTGCCAACTTCTCCGGTGCACAAGCCGATGAGTTACGGCGCGCTGTGGGTATGCGTCGCTCCTGGGAACGTATGAAAAACCTTGAGGGGAAGCTGCGGAAGGGTATGACGGAAAATAAAATCGATGCGGCAACGCAGGACAATATCGTCCAGAACATCAGCTCTTTCGCGCTATACGGCTTTCCTGAATCTCATGCCGCCAGCTTTGCGCTACTTGCATACGCTTCGGCGTACTTTAAGGTGAAGTACCTCGCAGCTTTCACCTGCGCCATTCTGAACAATCAACCCATGGGCTTCTATTCTCCCGCAGTTCTGGTTAAGGATGCACAACGTCATGGTCTACGCTTAAAGCCTATTGACGTTCAGATCTCAGACTGGCCTTGCACTGTCGAACGTGAACTAGATGGATCGCTGTCCTTGCGCATGGGTCTTGGATATGCAAAGCGACTGCGAAGGCAGTCCGCCGAGGCACTTGTACAATCCCGTCTTCAGAATGGCGCGTTCCTCTCAACAGAAGATCTTGCCCTGAGAGTTCCATTACTTAACAAAAAAGAGCTCACTACACTGGCGCACATCGGTGCTCTGAATAAGATTGCAGGAATTGCACATCGACGCGATGCGCTGTGGCAGGTAGAGCGTACCGGGAAGCTGGAAGGGCCACTACTTAAGCAACAAAGTGAATGGTTGCAGGACGGTTCGGAAATATCCCCTCTTTACCAGATGAACACCGAGCAGCGCTTGATCGCGGACTACACGGGAACCGGGCTAACGGTTGGGAAACACCCAATGTTTTATCGGCGTCCTGAGCTGCGTCGCTGCAATGTGTTGTCTGCCCAAGAACTGCGAACTCGCAGGGATGGAGAATATGTGCGGACCGCAGGCTGCGTCATCGCCCGCCAACGCCCTGGTACGGCGAAAGGGTTCATCTTTCTTTCCATGGAAGACGAGACGGGCATCGCTAACGTAATCGTCACGCCGGATGTGTATGAAAGAAACCGCCTGCTGGTGACACGGAGTAAATTTCTGATGGCCGAGGGACAACTACAGAACCAGGACGGCGTAGTCCATGTAAAGGCGGCTAAATTGATTACGCTTTCGGTCAATGTTCCAGAGATATACTCCCATGACTTTCACTAGTTTGCCACATGATCTCATCAACTGCCATAAGCTAAATCGTACCCATGAGGAGCGGCCTCCTACAATTTCTAATGACTACAGTGCCATCCGTGTGCCAGCGAGACCAGAAAAACTATTTGTTCAGGATACGCACTCACCACTTCGCCCTGTTCGCCAACATCGCAATGCCATAGATTAGACGCGCTCCCGCGCTACGGTGAGTATGTTCGGAACTACATCGCGCGCTTCAATGAAATTCCAGAACTTCATCGCCCAACTGAAGACCCTGCCGTAGTCGATCACTACGGAGGACTAGTTCATGAGTCATTAGTTGTACGCCACTCACATGCGGATAGGGGTATCAGGATCATTGTGATGGCTTTCCAATATATCCTTGTCACGGATATTTGTAGTCATCAACTGCAACCAATCGATTTCCTCCGTGCCTGACTCGCCATAGCTGCGAGGGGTTTTTCCCGCAGCAGCCCAATAGAATCTTCTAGAAGTTGAGGCTTTCGGAACAGCTATCAGATTCGTTGCCAATCTGATTGCCCAACAAGTCCGACATCCAATCTCCTGTATTTCTTCAGTCAACCCGTTTCTACTGTTTCAGGTAAGCGATCAAATCCCGCCGCTCCTCGGCTTTGGAGACGTTAAAGCTCATATTGTTATCCGGAACCATCAAATCCGGATCGCTCAGCCATTTCTCCAGCGTGGTACCGTTCCACGTCACGCCCGAATGCTTCAAGCCCGCTGAATAGGTAAATCCCCCAATGCCGCCGGCTTTCCTGCCGTACACTCCGGCCAGTCTTGGCCCCTCGCGATCAACATCCATCGCATGGCAGCCTGTGCAGCGCTTCTCAAATACCGCTTTGCCGCGCACCGCGTCGCCGTCTCCAGCCAACGTCGCCTCGCCCCCACCCGCGCTCTTGCCCAACATTGAAAGCGCTCGAACATCGCTCGCAGAAAGGCCCGCTCCCCAGTGCAGCGCCAGATATTGTAGCGGAGGCATATCTCCGCTCTTCGCTTCTTGCGAAATCTTCGCCATCAACCCCCGTTGCTGATCAGACGATATCTCCTCCCATCGTGAAAGGTCCATGTGCTTGCGTCCTTCAACGATGTCCCGTTCAATCAGCCAGGAACCGGGTGCGATCCGCGCGTATACTGGCCATCGCGTCTCGCTCGAATGGCAGTCTGCGCACTTCGTTACTAGCACCGTCTTCGCGCCAGCCGGAATGTTGGCACCCCGCAGCAGCGTGCCGAGCCCCTTTTGGGGTTCGGCACGCGGATCTCTAAATGGATGCACATACCCTAGCGCTACTGCTGCGGCTAGGGTCAATGCTGCTGCAATCCACGGTCGCATCAGGCTGTTTCCGCCAGTGTGGAATCGACGACTGCCAGATGATTGTGTCCACGAAGAATCTTGACCTTGGTTACCCCCAGCACGCTCTCCAATTTGCCCGCTGGAACCACCATGGGTCCTGGATTCGGCGCAGCTCCAGGCGCGGGCTGTGGAAACGCCGTCGCCATCGCCGTGTGGAAGGCCACATTGCCTTCGACCTTCTGCACAACTTGGTGAATGTGGCCGTTCAACACCGTCACCGAGCCAAAGGGTTTTAGCATCGCGAGCGTCTTCGCGCCATCCACCGTCCCCCAACCCCACTTCTCATAGACCATCCACAGCGGAATATGCGCGAAGACCACAATCGGCGTCGAATGACTCAAACCGGTCAAGTCAGACTTCAGCCATGTTAGTTGGGCATCGCCCATGTTGCCCATAGCATCCACTTGCACGCAATTGTTCAGGCCCACAAAATGAACGCCCTTGTGATTGAAGCTGTACCAGCCATTGCCCACCGTTCCCTTGCCAAACCGCTGCTTGTACTGCGTGCCATCGTCGATAAAGTCGTGTTCACCAGGAACGTAGAACACTTCGCCGGCCTTCGCACCTTTGATCACTTGTGCCGCAGTATCAAACTCCGCTGCCTTCGAGTTCTGGGTGATATCGCCGGTGTGGATTATAAAATCCGGCGCTTTCACGCCTGCAGGCACCAAATTGATCTTATCGATTGCCTTGGTCAGCGTTCCGGTCACATCCGGGTTCGCTCCCTTGTTGAAGCCTATGTGGCTGTCGCTGATCTGCGCAAAGGAGAAGTCTTCAACCTTCCCAGCCGCGGGACCACTGCCGACCATCGTCTGCGCAAGCATCTTCGAAGTCGGCACGCCCCCAACCATCGACCACAGCAGACCTGTGCCGGCCCACGCCATGCATCCCAGAAAATTGCGCCGGTCGATGCCATCTCCCGAGGGTTTCGCAGCGGCCTGGCTGTCCTGCACTACTTCGTCTTCCTTGAACCGATTCATATGATCTCCATTTTGGTTTTCGATTGTCTACACAGCACAAAACCGGCTCCGCCCCGCTTTATTCCCACGCGTACGAAAATAATTAATGGAATAATCTGTCTGCGATTCGGTTTACAGTGGAGATGTTCAGCAGCCAACTTCTGCTGGCCTACGCCGTGTCGTACAGCCCCTGTAACCTCAGACCGCCCGAGGCAGTCCGCACCATGCCGTCCGCAATCACTCGCAGCGCAGCCTTCGAACAACTCGCGCTCCCACTGTTTACTTCGCTCTACAACCACGCCTTCTGGCTCACCCGCAATGAAGCTGAAGCCGAAGACCTGGTGCAGGAGACGTTCTCAAAGGCACTGCGCGCCTTCGACTCCTTCCAACCCGGCACCAACTTCAAAGCCTGGATCTTCCGCATTCTTCGCAACACCTTTCTCACCACCCGTACCGGCATCGCTGCCTCCCGCACCGTCTTTCTCGAAGATCATCCCCACGCACTCGACACGGCAGCTACCGATCCTACTCCGGAAGACAACCTAATCCGCCTCGACAACGAGGCCGCACTCCACATAGCGCTCGAGCAGCTTGTGCCCTCGCTCCGCGAAGTTCTACTACTCTGCGACGTGGAAGAGATCAAGTACAAAGACATTGCGCTCATCCTCGACGCCCCCATCGGGACCGTCATGTCGCGCATCTCTCGCGCGCGCCGCACGCTCCGTCAACTCCTGCAATCGCAGCCCGGGTAATCCATATGACTCAAGCTATTCAGAACAACGAACATCTCAACCCGGACACGCTCAGCATCTTCATCGACGATGAACTTGGTGCCGGCGAACGACAGATAATCGAGCAACATTTGGCCGGTTGCCACCCCTGCAGTCTGCGTGTCCTTTCCGCTACTCAGCTCAAAGCTGCCACTGCCCGCGCCGGCCACCGCTTCTCACCAACGCCCGAGGGCCTCGCCCGTCTCGCCGCCCAGTTCCAGTGGCAGTCGCAGCGGCCAGCGAAACCGGTTGCGTGGATCTCCGCCATCCGCTCAACGGCCTGGGCGGCCCTCGCCGCGGCGATCCTGCTGGCCATCTCAATCTTCGGCTGGCGACAGATGCGTCAAACGAACACCCTTGCCGCCGAACTCCTTGACCAGCACCTCGCCACTCTCTCAAGCGGAGCGACGCCACAGGTCATTTCGACCGACCGCCACACTGTCAAACCGTGGTTCCAGGGTCGTCTCCCCTTCAGTTTCAACCTGCCCGACGCGACGGCCCTGCCCCCTGACACAGCCCTCAAAGGCGCCGACCTCACCTATCTCAACGGCCAGCCTGGGGCCTTGCTTCTCTACTCCATCCACAAGCATGAGGTCTCCGTCTTCCTCACGCAACGCGCTATCGGCTACTCGATCGCCTCGCTACCGAGTAGCCGGTCAGGCTTCGCCCTCCGCTCGGCAACCACACCAGACCTCCGCATCATCGCGGTCAGCGACGTCAACCCAGCTGATCTTGATCTCCTCATAGCGTCTCTCGTTCAGGCACAATCGCAGTAGTAGGATCGTAAATTTTCATCCTTCTCAATTGTTCCTTTCCTACAAAGGACTAAAGTTCCAATCAAGTCTCCAAACGCGCATCGGCGTCGTCCGTGAGGGCGTCAGCAATTCAGCTTCTTAGCCATATTTCCAGAAAACATCGCCGCAAAATGTTATCCAAAATCAGACTAATATTGCGATCCGGGCTCCGGCTTATACTCATCTCCAAACTTATTCTTATGGTTATTCAGCGGACTGGCAGTCGATTCCATGGTGATTTCCCCTACATTCAAGGCATCACCCGTGACTCGGAGCACTCGTTGAAACTCTCTTTGGTCCGGCGATTTAGCATGCTCACTCCAAACATGCAGACGATAGCTACCTGGGGGAACTCCGTGAATCACCACTGCGCCGTTCGCCTGAGAGATGCCGTAAAAGGGTGTGCTGAGCGCTAGAACTACCGCTGCCATCTCCGGATGGATATTGCAGAAGATATAAGAAACTCCCTCCCGGTCAAATCTCACCGATCGGCTCGTTCCCGACTCATACAAGCCCAGGTCAAATCGTTTGCCGTTGTACAACGAAAACACATTGTGAAAAAAAGGATCAGTGTTAGGGAATTCGACATTGCTGCCAGTCGGCACGACCAATAGATGCGGCGTGAATTGCTTGTCTTTTTGCAGCAGGCGATATGGTGGATGAGTTGGATTCGCCGGCGTCGACCCCAACGCCTGCAATGGCGATAGCCACATGACCACCTCCGACGCGTCGGAAGTCTTCTTCGACCCTGCATCGCCGGATCGGTTTTCGTTTTGCAGCACAATCCTTGCCGACACATCTACTCCCTGCGCCCGAGCAGAGATGGTCATCGAGAGCAGCGAGCAACTAACGATTATCAAACGAGCTGTACAACGCACCTATTGCACCTCTAGAACTGATATCCCACGGAGAACGTGAACACATTGGCCGTAGCTGGCATTCCAGTGATAGGCCAAGTCCAGATCCTCCGATACTCCGGCGAAAGAATGAGGTATGTCTTGGGCTTGAAAATCAAATTGCCGACGACCATTCGATTTCGCGCACGAAGTAACGTCGCGGTTGCCGTCGGAGGCAGTACGATCGCATGGAAGTCGCCCGCAAAGCCATTGTCCAACCCAATGGACGCATTCGCCTCGAGTGTCCGACCAAAACGTGATTTGAACTGGGTCCAACCGCCAATATCGTTGAGACCAAGTGATCTCAGCAGCACCCGAGACAGGATTCGTCCCGTACAGGACGTCTTTGTAGACACCACCGCCAAGACCTCCCAGGGATTGTCCGCGATACCCTTCTCCACTCACCTCGAAGCGATGAGCAAACGGAACGCGCCAATCTGTTGTGAATGCCCAGGAATTATTGTTGGCGGGGTATTCACCGGACGTGACACTTGGATAACTCTGCCGACTGTAGTAGCCACCTACTCCAATCTGCAGGTTCCGCTCTTCTCCCGCAGAAGAGTAGGAGACACGTCCTTCGTAGGCTGGATGCTCCGCTTGCTCACCTGGACTTGGAGCACGAAAGAAGACATTTGTGGTGTTATATCCGGCAGCGGGGGGGTCCCAAAGCCCGGCTTCCAATTTCCAATGCCCTCTGTCCGACCCGGAAAATCGATGTGCAAAACGAACCTGCGGGGCCCAGGGCCACAGATTGCCGGCCCACGCCATGCCCGGTTCGGCGACCGTGGCATACGATGTTGGCGATAGCGGAGAGATAAGCGGGCCCTCCATTCCTACTTGCAAGGAATCGCGAGTCCAGTCGAAATTGATGCTCGCCGTCCGCAAGCGGACAAGGCCCGATGCAGTCCCGAAGTTGCTGTAAGGAATTCCCCCAAAGAAGTCCACGCTAATATCGGCAGAGGTTCCTCGCACCTGCGATCCGAGGGCCAAACCCCTCGATGCCTAGAATTGTTTGACGCAATCCCGCTCCTGCGCTTCCGCTACTGGAACCGATGGTTGGGCTCGTAGCAATGGAAGGCAAGTCGATGTTATCCACAGTCCCACGATTGATGAAGGAGTTGAACAAAAGAAGTCCTGAGATGCGAATGGGATATTTTGAACTGCTCTCTAATTTGGTTTCATCGTGAAGCTTTACCTGCGCCTCAAGTGTCTCGACCCGCTCCTGTAGATCAAGGCTTCTCTCCACTTGTGGCTCTGGCGTAGTAGCAGTCTTCTCGGGAATGGGCGTAGAAGTCCCGAGTTGCGTCCGGACCTGAGCAAGTTCCTCCTGTAGCTGTTGTATCTGTCGCTGAGACTGATCCAATTGCTGTCGTGTCGTGGCGAGGGCCAGCGCGATCCCCGCAATCTTCTGCTCCAATTGACCTTGGCTGCTATCAACGGCCGAAGAAGACGATACCTCTCCAGGAGCTTGAGGGTTCGATTGCCCCAGCAGCGCAGGAGTCGTTGAACACGCAAGAAAACAAATGAAGAATCTATGGGCAAGGTCTCTCATCTTCAACCTCATCGATACGTTGGCGATTGATTCGGCTCAATTTTTTTCTCTGATATTTTGGCGTGCATTTGTAATGCGGCCTTTGACAAAACGATCGTAAAGACCGTACTGCGCTCCGCCGTCTCTTTCAGAGTGATGCTCCCACCGTGCTCCTGGGCGATCTGTTGTGCGAGGGTAAGCCCAAGGCCGGTTCCGCTCTCTCTGCCTTCACTTACAAATGGCAGAAAAATTGTCTGGCGGACAGCATCGGGCACCCCCGACCCGTTATCTGCGATCTGAATAAATATTGACTCCGCGTCTTCAAGAAGGGTAAGTACGACGGCCGGAGCACCACTTCCTTTTCTCGCTGCCTGGCAGCCATTAAGTAAAATGTTATAGACAGCCCTGCCCAACTTCTTCGCGTCTACCCATGCCATCAGCGGGGCGAGGCCGTCCAGCACAATCTTGACGTCTCGTGAGGCCGGATGTGAGCGAGCCATGTGAGCGGCGTTCTCAACAATCGCGTCCAGTGACTGATACTCCGGATAAAGCGCTCGTCCGGTCCGCGTAAAAAGGAGGAGCGAATCCAGCAGGTCCGTCATGCCTTGCACTGCAGTGCGTACCTCCTGCAGCAGATCTTCTCGCTCCAATTGAGGTATTGCTCCATCGCTCATGAACTCCGCGTTGGCATACATCGCGGAGAGATAATGTCTTAAATCGTGGGAAATAGAGCTTGCCATTCTTCCGATGGTTGCGAGCCGCTCGGAATCGATCAACTCCGACTGGGTACGGCGAAGCTCGACTCTCATCCGCTCGAATGCTCGACTGAGTTCTCTTATCTCCTCGACCCCATCTTCGCTCAATCGGTATTCGAAGTTTCCTCGCGCAAGTTCTCTCGTTCCTCCGACTAACACTTCTAGTGGACGGGTAAGCGTGCGAGAAATCGAGATAAACATGCCAATTCCCACAAGTAACGTGAGCGACCCAAGAGTCAACACCCATCGGTTGACCTCATGCACCAACTGGCTGGCCTGTTTAAAGGACTTCAAAACCACTAGCTTCGGCACGGGTGCCGAACCGTGTTCCTGCGGCGTTGTCGCGAGATCTGCCGATGTTGCCAGATAATCTTCGCCGTCGAGTTGAATCCTCTGACTGACGTCTGGGGATTGCAGCGCTTCTTTCGTTTGTGCAATCAGCTGCTCTTGCAATTCAGGTCTGAGAGTGCTGACTACTACTTTTCCATCGACCACAAAAGCTACCTCGGCGGCGGCGGCTTCGCTCACCTCGCGTGCGATTTGCGCATCAATGGCATACCCGACGGCCACGTATCCAAGTTGCGTTGTTCCCTTGACTCCGAACCATAAAGGCTGCATCGCTACTTCGTAGAGACGTCCGTCAAACGCAAGCAGTACCGGCCCTTGCGACGCCCGCAGAGATTGTTCCAGCCCTTGCCCCACCCGGTTCCGATTGAGGGAGGCCCCGCGATTGTAGAGCGCAATCAAATTGCCGCTCTGATCGAACAACGCAAAGAGGTCGTTGCCACTTGCTTGCCAAAACTCAACTCCACCATCCTCGATGGTGCGTGAGTCACCAGCAGTCATTAACGCCTTAAGGCTGGGGAGATCTGCGAGAAGGGCCGATTCGCGTGAAAGGAGCTCTCTTCGTTGACGTTGCAGATTCTGATAGGTGCGCACCGAATGCCGCAGATCGGATGCCAGACTGGCCTGGATCTGTCTCTGCACAATTGTACGAATCACCAATAGACTCACAAGACTGCAGCCAAACGATAGGATAATGAGCGGAATGAGCAAGGTCGTTCTCATTCGCAGCCTGTCCATTAGTTTGTCCCTCTCGCAATCGTATCTTCGGTTACGTTCTTAAGTGCCACGTACAAACTTGTAACCGATACCATGCATGGTGCGGAAATAGACAGGTCTGACAGGGTCAGGCTCCAGCTTCTGACGCAACTTCATAATGTGATTGTCGACAGTCCGCGTTGTTGGATAGGAATTGTAGTGCCATACGTCATTCAGCAACTCCTCGCGGGTAATCACACGCTCTGCATTTTCTACAAAGTATTGCAGTAGTTTAATTTCGTGTGCTGTCAGCGAGACGAGTACCCCGTCCTTAAAGACTTCCATCCCCGAAAAATCGGCCGCGATATTGCCGAACGTAACCCGGTTGTTAATTAATGTGGTTCCCCTCTGAGATCTTCGTATCGCTGCCTGCACTCGGGCCATTAATTCCCGTGGGCTGAACGGCTTGGTCACATAGTCGTCTGCGCCCATTTCAAGCAAAAGAACTTTATTGGCTACCTCTGAAATGGCGCTTAACACAATGACCGGAGTGGTCGCTGACCAATTTTTGATGCCCTTACAGACTTCCAGCCCTGACATAGTAGGCAGCATGAGGTCGAGAACCACACCGACGGGCTTGAGGTTTTTGCAACTTTCGAGGCCTTGCTCACCGTCAGCAGCTAGATGAACGTCATAGCCTTCGGTGGTGAATTGGCGATGCAGGGCCTTTTGTATTCTTGGATCGTCTTCGATGACGAGAATCGTGCTCACAGTTCTATTCCTCGACTTGGGGTGCTTCAACCATTTGACATGCTGCAATTTTATATACCTCTGACGCCGCGAACCTTGCTAACACCGCCGGCAAAGCCTTCTATGACATCAAATGACAAAACGGTGACAATTTAAAGATATCTGGCTCTTCGTCCCGCTTAGCCTTTGCCAGAGTTCGAAGGACGCGGCCTTCCTACGCTTACCGTTCAATGCGCCGAAACGTGAATATGTGACTTCCATCGTAGGCAGATTAGGCATGCGCTCATCCAACGCTGCCGAGTTTCGGCCCTCAATTGGCGAAAAATCGCCTTCTCATTCAACGAGTGAAAAGCACCGTTCTCTCCAAACTCGCAAATTCAGACGTCGAAGACTACCGGAGGCGAAAGGGAAACGAAGCATTAGGATAGAGGAAATTAATTTGTTTTGGGCGCGTGCAATCGCGGATTACAAACGTCTTACATTGAATTCTCCGATAATTTTGCGGTTTGGGTATCCAGAGTCACCACTGCCGATCTTAGGAAGGAACCGTCCGTATCGTGATCGAACATATTAGGCGAAACATGAGTCTCATTGGAAGACTGTTGCTCGTATTGGCCGGATCGATGACCGTCGGCACGCCGAGCGTGTTGGGTCAGGGAACTGCAGCTTTGAGTGGGACAGCGCCGCTGGCCGCAACTGTAGGTGTCAAGCTTCCTGCGTTCGATGTCATTTCAATCAAACCAAATAAATCTGACAGCGGCATGATCAGGGTCATGTACAAACCTGACGGCTATTCAGCGACGAATATCTCGTTGAAGATGCTCATTCTGGGGGCATACGGGCTCAAAGAAGACCAGCTCTCAGGACTGCCGAGTTGGGCCGAGTCAGCACGATATGATATCGATGCGAAGGTGGCGGGCCCTGATGTCGCTGAGTTGCAAAAGCTCAAGAATGACCAACGTAGGCTTCTGCTTCTACCGCTTTTGGCGGACCGATTCAAGCTCACAGCTCATGACGACACCAAAATACTTCCGATCTATGAATTGGTGATTGCGAAGAATGGTTCCAAACTCAAGGAAGCAACACCTGGGGACACGTATGCCAATGGAGTCAAGGGCCCTGACGGGTGTCGGCCGAGCAGGAATGATGTCGATGAGGCCCGGTCAACTCACAGCGCAAGCGGTTCCCATGACGTCCCTGGTGAACATATTGTCACAGCAACTCCACCGGACCGTTGTGGATAAGACCGGGCTCACGGGCAAGTACGACATTTCACTACAATGGGCACAAGACGATGGTTCAGACCCGATGTTCAAGGGAACAGACGGCAGCCAACAAAGGGCCGAACCCCCACCCGATGCCTCCGGGCCTTCGATCTTTACTGCAGTTCAGGAACAACTTGGGTTGAGGCTTCAATCGAGCAAGGGTACCGTTCAGGTTGTTGTCATCGATCATGTTGAGATGCCTTCCGAAAACTAGTTGAGGCTGAAGGATTTCGATGTCATTGCGGCGAATAAATGGGTGGTTCCGTCTAATGTGCATATTTGCGAGCGTTGGGGTATGGCTGACGGTTCCCAGGCTTGCGCTGGCGTCGGAATATCACGGCCAGGTGACCTTCGGCAGCTTCCCTGTTCCGGGTGCGACGATCACGGCTACGCAAGGCGACCAGAAGATTGTCGCTATTTCCGATCGGCAAGGAAACTACTCCTTTGCTGATCTCGCGGATGGAGCGTGGAAGATTGATGTCGAGATGCAGTGCTTCTCGACGATCGAACAGACCGTAACCATCGCACCAAATATGCCCTCGGTGAAGTGGGAGTTGAAGCTGCTCTCGCTCGATCAGATCGGGGCCAAGGCCAAGGAGGTTGAGGTCGAGACCAAGCCGGTGCTCAGTGCGACCAGTGGTGTTCCGCCGACCAAGACCGAAGTGCCGAAGCCGAAAGACAGCAACATTGCCGACGCACCGAAGCCGCAGGATGACACCGCCCAGCAACCCTCCGACGGCCTTCTCATCAATGGGAGCGTCAACAATGCTGCGACATCGCAGTTCTCGCTGGCCCCTGCCTTCGGTAATAACCGTAGCGGCAAGAAGGGTCTATATACCGGTGGGCTGGCGGTAATCCTGGGCAACTCGGCACTGGATGCGCGGCCTTATTCGCTGAGTGGACAAACCACTCCGAAGCCGGAGTATAGCCGGCTGACAGGCGTCGTCACGTTAGGGGGGCCGCTGAATATTCCCCACCTGCTTCATCATGGGCCAAATTTCTTTGTCGCCTATCAACGGACCGAGAACGGCAATGCTACAACCCTGTCGGGGCTGGTGCCGACAGCGGCGGAACGGAACGGCGACCTACCCTCCGGGGTCGTGACGCCAGTCACACAGGCACAATCCTTATTGAAGTTGTACCCGCTGCCCAATGTCGTTGGGGATTCGTTGTACAACTACCAGGTCCCGGTCATCAGCAACACCCATCAAGACGCCCTGCAATTGCGCCTCGACAAGACCCTTGGTAATAAGAACCAGTTCTATGGTGGATTTACGTTCCAAAGCATCCGGGCAGACGCCGCTAACCTGTTCAATTTTGTCGATACGACGAATACGCTGGGCATCAACGCGAACGTCAATTGGGCACACCGATTCAGCCATGAGCTTTTCCTGACAACCGGGTACAAATTTAGCCGATTGAGAACGCAGGTTATCACCAACTTTGAAGACCGGATCAACGTCTCAGGCGAGGCAGGCATCACCGGCAACAATCAGGATCCGGCCAACTGGGGACCGCCGACGCTTATTTTCGCAAGTGGGATCGCCAGCCTCTCCGACGCGCAAAGCGCCTATAACCGCAGCGAGACGAACGCCGTTTCCTCTTCCATCTCGTGGAACCATGGCCATCACAATGTCACGCTGGGCGGAGACTTTCGAAGGCAGGAGTTCAATTTCCTAACGCAGCAGGATCCACGAGGTACCTTTACGTTTACGGGAGCCGCGAGCGGCAATTCGGATTTCGCAGATTTCCTGGAAGGTATACCGGACACCAGTTCCATAGCCTATGGCAACGCGGATAAGTACCTTCGGCAATCTGTTTACGACGCATACCTGACGGACGACTGGCGACTGCGGCCAGAGCTTACGATCAATGCCGGCATGCGCTGGGAGTTTGGCGCACCAATCACTGAGCTCTATGGACGGCTCGTCAACCTTGATATCATTCCGGTTTTTTCGGCGGTTGCACCGGTGCTGGGGAGCGACCCGACTGGATCTCTGACCCACGAACAATATCCAGCTTCGCTGATACGGCCCGACTGGCTCGGAATCGAGCCGAGGATCGGAATTTCGTGGCGGCCGATACCAGGGTCGTCGGTCGTGGTTCGAGCTGGATACGGAGTCTACGACGACACCTCGGTCTATCAGGCGACCGCTCTGCAGATGGCGCAGCAGTCACCGCTCTCGACGAGTTTGAGCGTGCAAAACAGCCCCGAATGTCCGCAGACGCTGGCAAGCGGATTCAACCCGTGCTCCTCGATCATCGCAACTACTTTCGCGGTCGATCCGAATTTTCGCGTCGGATACGCGCAGACCTGGCAGTTGGCCGTTCAGAGCGACCTGCCCGCAGCGTTGCAGATGACCGCGACTTATCTTGGTATCAAGGGGACACGAGGAGTGCAAGAGTACTTGCCGAATACCTATCCCATCGGCGAGACCAATCCCTGTCCGGCATGTCCAGCTGGCTTTGTGTATCGCGCCTCCAACGGCAACTCCACGCGTGAGGCCGGGAGCATTCAACTGCGACGGAGGCTACGCAGCGGCTTTACCGCGTCATTGCAGTACACCTACTCAAAGTCAATCGACGACGACTCGGTACTGGGCGGTCAAGGGCCTGTCGCTACCACATCCACAACGGGACCCGGAGCCACGACCGGAGCTGCAAACTCAAGCCCCCAGTCCGCAGTCGTCGCGCAGAACTGGCTCGACCTGAACGCGGAGCGGGGACTCTCGACCTTTGATCAACGGAATCTGCTGAACACGCAGATTCAGTACACGACAGGGGTCGGGCTTGGCGGCGGGGCCCTATTAGGAGGGTGGCGCGGGAAATTGTTAAAGCGATCGGACCGCCCTTGGCCAGATATCCGCCGGGAGTGGTCTGCCGGAGACACCCATCTATCTCGCCGCGGTGCCCGGCACTGGTATAACAGGCAGTATCAGACCGAACTCCACAGGTACGTCGGTTTATGACGCGCCTGCTGGCTTTCATCTGAATGCTGCCGCGTACACAGCGCCACCTGCCGGCCAATGGGGAGATGCCCGAAGGAACTCGATCACAGGCCCAAGCCAGTTCACCTTCAACGCCTCGCTACAGCGGACGTTTCGATTGAAGGATCGCTACAACCTCGATCTGCGGGTAGATTCGACGAACCTTCTCAACCATGTAGTGTTTACCAGTTGGAATACGACGTTGAACCCTGGCTCAAATCTGGCTTTGAGCAGCCCGCTCTTTGGACTGCCCGCGGCCGCCAACGCAATGCGCAGCCTGCAAACCACTCTGCGCCTGAGGTTTTGAAGTATGCGATCGCTGCTTACGATTCTTCTGCTTGCAACACTCGGCGCCAGGGCCCAGACAATCGGGCAAAATGCGGCCCCAGTCAGCAGCGATACCACCACCCTGTCTGTACGGTCGCAAATTGTTATCGAGACGGTGGTCGTCAAAGACAAGAAGGGAAACCCAATCGATGGACTGACCGCGAAGGACTTCACCGTCACAGAGGATGGCGTGCCTCAGAAGGCCCGCTTCTGTGAACAGCAGTCCATGCCGTCAAC
The DNA here is from genome assembly GCA_963774835.1 of uncultured Acidobacteriaceae bacterium. GTDB lineage: Bacteria > Acidobacteriota > Terriglobia > Terriglobales > Acidobacteriaceae > Edaphobacter. The sequence goes on along the minus strand of CAVZGS010000003.1, from coordinate 160,038 downwards.
TCTCAGTGATGTTCCTGTAACTCCATCGAGGCCAGAAGACATCACGCTCTACAATCGGTTGGCACGGAGCCAGATTGCGCCTGAGGGCCCCGGAGATGTTCGATATAAAGATCATCGTCTCCTTGCGCTGTACTTTGACATGACGGCGATGCGGCCCGCCGATCAACTACGAGCGCTGTCCGCTGCCGAGAAGTTCATCCGAACGCAGATGACAACATCAGATCTGGTTTCCATCATGAGATATTCGGGAGGCTCGGTCGATGTGCTGCAGGACTTCACGGTCGATCGCAACCGACTGCTCAGCATCCTCGAAACGTTGGTCGTGGGCGAGGGCCAAGGCTCAGCAGAAACCATTGACGATGCGAGCAGCGCCGACACCGGAGCTGCTTTCGGTCAGGATGACAGTCAGTTCAACATCTTCAACACGGACCGGCAGCTTTCCGCGCTGCAGACGGCCGCCCGGATGCTGGGGCAGTTGAACGAGAAGAAGTCGCTGATCTACTTCGCTAGTGGCCTCAGATTGAATGGTGTGGACAATGAGGCGCAGCTCCAGGCCACCGTAGATGCGGCGATCCGCGCTGGTGTTTCGTTCTGGCCGATCGACGCACGTGGGCTGGTGGCCCAGGCTCCGCTTGGAGATGCCACGCAAGGATCGGCGGGGAACGCTGGGATGTACTCCGGGGCCGCAGCACTTGCTATGACGACTAACCTTCAGCAGTCGCAGGACACCCTGTTCTCTCTCGCCGGGGACACGGGTGGGAAGGCCCTGCTCGACTATAACGACCTGACAAAGGGGATTGTGCAGGCGCAGCAGGCCATTACTAGCTACTACATCCTGGAGTACTACCCGACTAATACCGCTCTGGATGGAAGGTTCCGGCGCGTCAAAATCTCGGTGAGTCCCGACCTCGACGCGAAGCTGGACTACAGGCAAGGTTATTTTGCTGGCAAAGAGTTCAGCAAATTCACTACGGTCGACAAAGAACGCCAGCTCGAGGACGCCCTGATGCTGGGAGATCCGATCACCGACCTGACCATTGCAATCGAGATCAACTATTTCCAGCTGAACAGAGCGGAGTACTTCGTCCCTATCGTGGTGAAGATTCCGGGACGGGAGCTTGCCTTGGCCAAGCGAGGCGGCGCAGAACACACCTTGATTGACTTCGTCGGTGAGATCAAGGACGTTTATGGCGGCACGACGGTGACCAATGTGCGGGACAATGTGAATATCAAGCTGAGCGATGCTACGGCGAGCGAGTTAGCGAAGCAGCCTATCGAGTACGAGGCTGGCTTCACGCTTCTTCCCGGAAAATACATGATCAAGTTTCTTGCGCGAGACGATGAGACGGGAAGAATCGGGCCTATCAGACTACCTTTGTGATTCCCAACCTGAATAAGGAGGAGAAGCGGGTCCCCATCAGTTCGGTCGTGTTGAGCGGCCAGCGTGTCGATCTGAAGAACGCGATCTATAACGCTGCTAAGACCAAAGACCAGGAAAAGGAGGCAACGGTGAACCCGTTGGTTCAGGACGGCAAGAAATTAATTCCCAGCGTGACTCGGGTGTTCAGCAAAGGACGCGATTTTTATGTCTACCTTCAGGCCTACCAACAGGGTGCACCCGATACCAAACCGCTTGTCGCCTTTGTGAGCTTTTATCAGGGGCAGACGAAGGTGTTTGAGACGCAGCCCATGGCGGTGACGCGAACATCGACCAGCCGGTTGGGGACTGTGCCTCTCAGCTTCAGCATTGGTCTCAATCAGCTTCCTGCGGGTCAGTATGACTGCCAGGTGACCGTACTCGATCCGACAGCGATGAAGGGAACATTCTGGCAAGCTCCGATCATGGTTGTGCCTTAGTGGTCCAGTGAAACTGGCACTATCAGGCCGTTATTTAGACCCTGATAAAGATCCTCCGACGGTAGAGCACTGAGACGAAGAGCCAGCAGACGGCGACGAATCCGAGCGAGTAAAGCAGAGACGCCAAGGCCTGGTTCGGCACGACGTGCTGAATGGACCGGTAGATCAGCTGCTGAAGATTCAGGTTTTGCCGTGGATGAATACTGCTGAACGCCGACTGCAGGAGTTCGGAGAAGACATACGCTGTGATGGCGTTCGTGCCGAGCACTAAGAAGGGCGTGAGGAAACGGGAACGGTCTGGTCGGCTGGAACTTTTCTCAGGCAGATCGACGATCAGGAGGCATAGAGCGAGCAGCAGGAGGCTGAGACCACCTGCGAAGAGAACGTAGGAGCTGGTCCACAGCTTTTTGTTGATGGGGAAAGAGAGGTTCCACAGGCCACCGAGAAGGACCCCACTGATACCAGCCGCTGCGATGCCGACACCCTTCGCGGCCAGCGTGCGCTTTGTTCGCAACCAGATTCCAGTGAGGAGTCCGAGGAGAGAGGTCGCCAGGGCGGGCAGTGTGCTGAGAAGACCTTCGGGGTCGCGGGTGTGTTCGTAAAGGTGTGAGGCGGAAAAGATTTGCCGGTCGAGCCATGCGGCGAGATTGGCGTCGCGGTCGAGCAAGGGAATGTCATGACCGGGGACCCCGTATCCGGGGACCGGGACGAAGCGCATCAGCACCCAGTATCCGACCAGCGCGGCGACTGCGAGTGCCGCCTTGTTGCGCCAGTCCGCGCTGATGAGATAGAGCGAGGCGGTTATGAGGTAGCAGATGGCGATGCGGGGAAGCACTCCGTAAAAGCGCATCGTGTGCAGATGGAAGTAAGGGAAGCTGTTCACGACCAGACCAAGCAGGTAGAGGACTATCGATCGGCGAAGGACGTGAAGAAATAGATCCAGTTTCGTAACGCCCTTCGCCAGCCGGGAGGCGGTTGAAAAGACTGTCGTGATGCCGACGAGAAAGAGGAAGGTCGGGAAGACCAGGTCCGTCGGAGTGAAACCGTTCCAGGCTGCGTGTTTGAGGGGCCAATAGGCGGCGGCTTCGTTTCCGTTGTTATTAACCAGGATCATGAAAGCGATCGTCAGACCTCGCAGAACGTCGACCGAGAGGAGGCGGCCAGATTGTGCGACATCACTGGCCGGACTGACGATTGCCGAGGTGGAACTCGTCGTTGTCATGGTTGCTCTCTCTGGCTCTAGGCGTTTTGATCACGCCGCGAACGTCACAACAGAAGGCTGTCGGACATTATGAACTACAAAAGGGTCTGCGCTTAACTAAAGGGCCCAGGCTTTGTCGCCAGCGTTGCTCTCTCCGGGGTACCCCCCTCCCCCATTGCCTGCGCATAATACTTTAGTTTCAATGGTTTACGGCAGGTCATTGCCCGCAAAATCGTCATAACAAATGGGTTACGTCCAAAATCCTCATAACAAATGGCTTACGGTCTGCGATCTCCTGATTTTGACGGAATTTGCGCCGGAGTACAGGGCCCTCTCCTTTTTTCTATCTATATATCAAGTATATCGGGTTGAGTGGAACTAAAATGCCAAGCGTATGTTGCTGTTTGGGAAGGAGTTAGGTGCTTTGGGGACTTGACATGCGTTTTTTGGGCAGAAAATGGCAAAAGAAAAAAACTGTGCCAGCAAAGGCAATAGGAACAGCCGCTTAGCCCTGCAGGCTACGGTCCGTCGTTACCCTAACAAGCGGAAGCACATGCCGGGGTGCCGTTTTCGGTTCAGAGCTAATCCCAGCGTTCTTGCGGCACTAGTAAACGTTTGCGCTGATCTAGGGGCGCGAATACCCTTCCCTCCGTCGGCTTTTTTCAGGAAAGAGAAATGATTTTTATTGACAGTGATACCCAAGCGCTCATACCTTGTTCGGCCAAGGGAAGAGTGGTCCGATCCAAAGTAGCGAAATCGCCTCTTCCCGCTCTGCGGGTTGGTTTTGATCAAATTCGGCCATAAGAAGTGCTTCGGCAGCGAAAAATGACGACTGGTTTGGGACATCTAGGCGACCAACAACAAACTGTTTCAACTCATTTGGAGGTTTCTATGCAATCACGTGTTTCGAATTATTTCGGGACGGTCAACAGTTGGTTAGCCGTTGTGTTCTGTGTCGCAATCTTCGCGTTTGCGGCGACGAGTAACGCCCAACTTGCGGGAACCGGGAGCATCCAAGGCTCCATCTCAGACGCCACGGGCGCCTTCATTCAGAGTGCCACCGTCACGGCCACCAACACGGCGACCCAGGTTAAGCACACCGTAGTTACGGGAGGAAACGGTCTTTTTAGCTTCCCCAATCTGGATATTGGTACGTATACGGTGGACGTGACGGCCCAGGGGTTCGAGCATTACAGCCAATCGAACATCGTTCTAGAGGTCGGCAGCAGCATCGCGGTCAACGTCGGAATGACGGTCGGACGGACAGACCAGAAGATCGAAGTCCAAGCAAGTGGTCTGGCCTTGCAGACCGAAGATGCCTCTTTCAAGCAGACGATCGACCAGCAAACGGTCACGGAGATGCCGCTCAACGGCCGGCAGATGACCGGCCTGATTACCCTTTCTGGTGGCTCTACAACGGCTCCCGGCGGCGATTTTACCGGCAGCAAGTACTCTTACGCCGCTGTCTCAGTCGCAATTGCCGGCGGCGGAGGCAACACGACCATGTGGCGGCTGGATGGTGGCGATAACAACGACTACATGGCCAACGCCAACCTTCCGTTTCCCTTCCCGGATGCCGTCAGCCAGTTCAGCGTGGAATCCACGGTGTTGGGGGCATCGGACGGCCAGCATACTGGCGGCCTGGTAAACGTCGTTACTCGCTCGGGAACCAACACCTACCACGGTTCGTTTTTTGAGTTCATCCGCAACAACTACATCGACGCCACCAACTTCTTCTCCACTTCGAAGGACACGTTGCATCAGAACCAGTACGGGGGCACCTTTGGCGGTAAGATCCTTCGAGACAGGCTCTTTGCCTTCGCCGGATACCAGCATCTCCACGCTGACCAGTCGCAAGCCGCAACGCAGGCCCATGTGCCCACTGCCGCGAACCTGGCGGGTGATTTTTCCGTCACTGCCCCCCTTGTCGTCAATTCCAGCAATAGCGGCACCGCTTGTGCGACGACCGGCACTCAGCTGGTTGATCCCTTGACTGGTGCGACTCTGCCAGGCAACAAATATCCGACCCAACCTACCTTCAATGCGCAGTCGCTGGCGCTGATTGGTTATCTACCCAAGCCTGTCCCCTCGGTGGACATCAATAATTGCGGACTTGTCTCCTATGCCATTCCGTCGGTGCAGTCCGATAACCAGTTCGTAACCCGCGTCGATTGGACCATCAGCGCAAGGAACAACCTGTTTGGGCGGTACTTCATCGACGGCTATCAGGCCCCGGCTTTCTATTCTCCAACCAACATCCTGATTACCACCCAATCCGGAAACATAGAGCGAGTGCAGAGCTTCACCCTCGGTGAGGCATTCACGATCAGTTCGAGGACTGTAAATTCCGCCCACGTCACGATACTGCGGCGCGTCAACAACCGTGGCTACTCGCCCGAGGACATCAACGCCGCTACGCTCGGTGTCAATATCTTTCAGTCCGTGCCCAACGGCCTGCAACTGGCTACGAGCAAATTCACCATCGGCGGCGGTACAAACTCGGTCTCTCATTTCAACGACAACACCCTCGCGATCGACGATGACGTAACCATGATTCGCGGCAGGCACCAGATCCTCTTCGGCGGGGAGTGGGTGCAAAATCAACTCAACATCGGCAACGCATACGAATCCAACGGCGTCTTCACGTTCGCTACGGCCTTCAGCTCATACGGACCGTCCGGCAACCAAGGCTCACAACCGAAACAGGTTGGAGACGGCTCTCTGGATTTCCTCAGGGGAGCACAGAGCGCCTTCCAGCAGAGCAAACAGCAGCAGAATGCGCTGCGCGGGCCGATTCCAAGCCTGTACGTACAGGACACCTTCCACGCCACTAAGCAACTCACCGTGACAGGCGGCCTGCGCTGGGCGCCCAATTACATGCCCGTGGACGTCTTCAACCGCGGCGTCGAATTCAACATGGCCAATTTCTTGTCGAATACGGTCAGTTCGGTCTACCCGAATGCCCCTGCGGGAGCCACTTTCTATGGGGACCCGGGTGTTACCAGGCAGTTCACGAAGAATTCGCCCTGGCAGTTCGCTCCGAACCTGGGTCTATCCTATGATCCGTTCGGCACAGGCAAAACTGTGATGCGCGCGGGCGCGTCGCTGGGCTATGACCAGGTCAACTTCTTCACCGGCCAACGGAACCAACAGAACCCGCCCTTTGCCACCGCCATTAGCCAGACGCAGACAACGACCTCCGGGCCTATAAGCTTCAGCAGCCCGTGGTCCGTCGGTCAGGTCACTACGAATCCCTTTCCCCAACCTCAAATCCCGACTCCCGCTACGGCGCAGTTCTTTGCCCAATCCCAGTACATTTTTCTGCCCACCCAGTACCACCCGTCCTACACGATTCAGTGGACGGCCAGCGTCCAGCAGGAATTTAGCCGCGGCTGGCAGTTCCAGCTGCAGTACATTGGAAACAAGACCGACCATTCTCCCATCGGTTTGGGGATAAGCCCAGCCGTATTCATCCCCGGAGTTTGGGGGGCGGGCGGCACTGGCTGCGCCGGCATCGTTACGACAGGGCCAGCCGCAGTAAAGCCGGGCGCCGCCGGTACAGCGTGCTCCACGACTGCCAATCAGGCTTCACGTTTTAAGCTCACGATCGAGAACCCACTTCAGGGCAACGCTTACACCGGCGGCGGCGGCGGCTCGGTGCTGACTGGTGACTCCGGCACTGCCAACTACAACGGCATGGTGGCCACCCTCCAGCATCGCCTTTCATCAACCTTCAGCCTTCTGGCCAACTACACCTGGTCGAAGTGCCTGAACATTGAAGATTCGCAGGGCGACCTCGCCGGCACAACGATAGAGAATATCAACAACCCCAGAATGGATTACGCTCCCTGCGGATCCGATTACCGGCACGTCGAAAACGTCGTCATCGTTGCCAAGAGCCAGTTTGGACTCCCCCGCGTCGAGGCGATGCTCCTCAACAACTGGGAGTTCGCGCCGCTGGTGCACATCACAAGCGGAGCTCCATTCACGGTGACAGCTGGGCAGGACAACTCCCTCACCGACGTTGGCAATGATCGCCCGAACCTGGTGCCCAATGTCCCGGTGTATATCCACATAGCCAATCGGTCTGGGCAGGGCGCAGTGAATCGAGCGTACCTCAACCCCGCTGCTATCAGTCAGATCCCCTCCAGCGCATTTGGGACGTACGGAAATCTCGGGAGAAACACCTTCCGCGGCCTCCCAGCAGTACCAGGTGGATGCCCAGGTCTCCCGCATATTTCCAATCTACGAAAGACTGAACATGACCCTTCGGCTGGAAGCCTTCAATATGTTGAACCACCCGAACTTAAACACTCCAGATGCGAAACTTACGGACTCGACGTTTGGTCAGATCTCAGGCAGCAGCGCCGCCAGGGTCTTCCAGGGAAGCATAAAGTTCATCTTCTAAGGGGATTCCACCTCGCCCGCCGCAACCAGGTGGGCGGGGTGATCGTATAAAGAAGAGCATTGCAAATCACTGTGGGGAGATTACTGTCATCTCCCTCATTCGCAATTTATACAAAGCGTAATCAGATCGAGGAGTATGTCATGGCGATGCAGGACAATGATCGTAGAGAGTTTCTGAAGATGGGTGGGGCCGCGCTGGCTACAACGGCTGTGTCGTGGAGCGCCAAAAGCTACGCGAGCATTGTGGGCGCGAACGATCGAGTCAAGGTTGGCATCGTCGGCTGTGGCGACCGAATGAAGGGCGGGGACATTCCTGCGTTTCAACAGCATGCCAAAGAGATGAACTTCGAGATCGTGGCGGTGTCGGACATCTGGAACCGGCGGCGCGAGGAAGGCGCAGCTTTCCTCCAGAAGACGTGCGGGGGAACCGTCGCCCCCGTTCGAAACAACGACGAGTTGTATGCGCGAAAGGACGTCGATGCAGTTATCATCGCGACCGCTGACTTTCAGCATGCGCGCCATGGAGCTGAGGCCGTCAACGCAGGGCGGGATGTGTATTTGGAGAAACCGATCGCGCATACCATGGAGGATGCCCGCCTGGTGCTTGATGCGGTCAAGAAGTCGGGCAAGATCGTGCAGGTCGGCACCCAGCGTCGCAGCACTCCGGCTTATCAAAAGGCCGCCGAATATATCCACTCGGGGAAGTTCGGAGACATCGTGATGGTCGAGATGAGCTGGAACGTGAATCAGCCTGGCCGGTGGCGGCGTCCGGATGTCGTGCCTCTTTTGAAGGAAGAGGACACGGACTGGAAGCGGTATCTGATGAACCGTCCCTATGAGCCGTTCGACGCTCGCAAGTATCTTGAGTTCCGGCTCTTCTGGCCTTACTCCTCGGGGATTCCCGACCAGTGGCTTGTACACCAGATCGATACAGTACATTGGTTTACCGGATTGCCCCATCCGCGCAGTTGCGTGGCGAACGGCGGGATTTATCTGTGGAAGGACGGACGCAAGAACTGGGACACGATGACGGCGGTCTTCGACTACGGTCCGCTCGACGACCTCAGCAAGGGCTTCCAGGTACAGTACACGTCGCGTTTCACGAACTCTGCCGGCGGCGTGAAGGAGCTTTATTACTCTAACGGCGGAATGATCGATATGGACAAGCAGACGGTCACGCCGAACGGTGGTCTGTCGGCAAGGAGCGCGGCGGAGATGAAGATGCAACCGAACCTTCTGCCGAGCTTTTCTCTCGTCGAGAAGGTGCAGACGGTTTCGACGGACGCTGATACGAAGGGCGATCCTCAGACCTCGGCCAACATGCGCAACTGGATGGAGTGCGTTCGCTCGCGGAAGACGCCGAATGCCAGCATCGAGGCTGGTTATAGCCACTCCATTGCGCTTTGCATGAATGTCGCTGCGATTCAGACGGGCCAAAAGGTGACGTTCAATGAAAAGACGCAGCAGGTAATGGTAGGGGGGAAGGCGTATGCGTAGGTCTCTGGTGCTGGGCCTTCTGGTTGCGGGGTTCGGGCTTGGCAGTGGGATTGCGAACGCGGCTGGCAAAGGGGTCCAGGTGGTTGCGGACGAGGCGCATCGCCGTGTCGACATCACTATCGATGGGAAGGCGTTTACCTCTTATATTTGGCCGACGTCTTTGAAGAAGCCTGTTCTGTATCCGTTGATTACGGATGAAGGAGTTACGGTTACGCGCGGATATCCGCTGGAGCCGCGGCCGGGAGAGCGGGTCGACCATCCACACCACGCGGGGATGTGGTTCAACTACGGCAACGTGAACGGCTTTGATTTTTGGAACAACTCGGACGCGATCAAGCCGGAGAACAGTTCGAAGATGGGGACGATCTACCAGAAGAAGATCGTCTCAACGAAGAGCGGGCAAACGGGGAGAGCTTGTTGTCGAGTCGGTTTGGGTGACTGGCGAAGGCAAAGACCTTTTGAAGGACACTACGCGCTACGTTTTTTCGCAGAGGAAGGGTGCACGGGTCATCGACCAGATCACTACGCTGCAGGCGCTTGATAAGGCCGTGTTCAATGACGACAAGGAGGGGTTGCTGGGCATGCGGGTCGCCCATTGGCTGGAGTCGGCTGATGAGAAGGGCGGGATATTCATGGACGCCAGCGGGAAGCCGACCAAGGTCGACGCTGCTGATACGGCGGGGGCGACAGGAGTTTATCTGACGAGCGAGGGAGTCAAGGGTGGGGCCGTGTGGTCGACTCGCGGGCGGTGGTGCATTTTGACCGGGAACGATGCGGACAAGCATGTGGTGACGATCGCGATGATCGACAACCCGGCGAACCCTGGTTATCCGACGTACTGGCATGCGCGAGGGTATGGATTGTTTGCGGCTAACCCGCTGGGGCGGAGCATCTTCGATCCCAAGCAGCCCGCTTTCAACTACACGATTCAGAAGGACGGGGCAGCGACGTTCCGGTATCGGGTGATTCTGTTTTCGCACGCAGCCAGCGCGGAGGAGATGAACAAAGAGGCGGACGCGTTTGCGGCCGAGTACAAGTAGCAGCCAACTTTGGCGCTTGTCGACACCGGAGGAAGTGTCCGGAGGGAGAGACCGTTCCCCATGCTTTGCGCATCGGGTCTCGAATTCGAGAAGAAACTGCGGCGGGCGACGGTGGAACAGGCGAACGCCCAGCTTTCCCTGCTGTCTGTTCCTGGTTTGAGCCAGAACGGTTCGAAGCGCTTTGAGGACGCCGCCAAACGTTACGACAGAAGGCTGTCGGATTTTATGAACCACCAGCGGGTCTGCTCGTTGTGCAGAGAGTTCCAGCCTGGTCGGAAGTAGGGCCCTGGCCTGGGCGCCTACTTGTTTATGTCTTGCTTGGCCTCTAGTTTCGCGACTAGTCCGTTGAGATAGGTCTTCTGGTTGTCCGGAGCGGCGGCAAGCGCAAGCTTCATCTCTTTCACCGACTCGTCGAAGTTGCCCTGCGAACAATAGACGCGGGCCATTCCTGAATGCACGAACCACTCATCGGGATGTTTCTTCGCGTTCTCGCGGAAGACCACAAACGCTTCGTCGCTGTGATTTTCAGCCTGTAACTGGCGAGCGAACATGTGGGCCTGTATCGGTGTCGCGAGGGCCAGCGCTTTCTTTTGAGTAGCGGCAGCATCGTCCTTGCGATTGAGTGCGGCCAGGACCTTCGACTTGGTCATCTCATTGTCAAAACGATCTTCGATTTCTATGGATTTGTTCGCGTAGGTCAGCGCGCCATCCAGGTCCGTCTTTTCAGTCAGCAGATAATTTGCAGCGTCGTCCCAACTAATCCATGTGTACTGGGACAGCCCCCGAAGCTGCTTCTTCAGGCTTGCCTCCACGGCCTCATCCACATTGACCGAGACCTTGAATGGAACCGCTATCTTCTCCCACTCCAACTCGATCACTGCCGAATTCGGCTGCAACTGGTCGAAATCATAGGTGAGCGCGTTATGCATGTCCGCGGCGATGGGCTTCACGGTGACGCGAAGCGCATCTTCCGACTGGTCATAGCTGAACGATCCCCAGGCCGTTGCAGCTTTCGAAAAGATAATCGTCCATTCATTTGCGTTTGGGAGCATATGCAATCCGTAGGTTCCTTTGTCGAGCGGCTTGCCTTCGATCGTTACAGGACCGCTGAATGTGATCGTGGTGTTTTCATTCGCGCCGGCGCGCCAGACCTTACCGTACGGAACGAGTCCGTCCCAGATTTTGCGATCCGCCGCCAGGGGCCGGTGATAGTTAATGGTGATATCGGTAATCCCGATTCTTTGTGAGATCTCTGCCTGCTGGCTCGGTAGAGGCAGATCTAATACAAACGATTGCGCCGGGCACACTTCCGACATGGCCTGCCAGCAGCGAGAACAAGAACCCTCGTAGAGTTGGTTTGAACATGGTGAATAAGCCTCCATTCGATTTTTGCGTCCACAGAACGGTGAAAGAATGCCCGTTCAAGATGGCGTGAATTCGGGCGACGTCCGTCCGGACATTTTCAAAGCATGATGTTGTGTTATTGACTGTTGTCGCAATCACATATACCGTTTCCGGCCTTGTCCTTCCAACATTTGTGACGAATCAACGTGCGATGGGGATGAATGGCGTATCGGCCCTGTAAACTCCTCCATTCACGACCTTTGCGATGAAAATTAGAAAAATTTCGCAGGGCCAAAAAAACAATCTACGAAAGTTTTCGTTGACATGTACGAAGGATATCGTATATGGTTTGGCGCATGGTTAAGACACGCGGAACGCCTAAGCCGACTGAGAGTGAGCTGGAGTTGCTGGGAATTCTCTGGGCACGTGGGCCGGTCACGGTTCGGGAGCTGTTCGAAGCAGTGAATGAGGGACGGCCCGTTGTCTACACGGGCGTGCTGAAGCTGCTGCAGATCATGGCGGAGAAGGGTCTCGTCGAGCGGGACGAACGCGAGCGCGCCCATGTGTACCGGGCAGCGGTGTCGCAAGCTGATACCGAACGGCGGTTTGTACGGGAGTTGAGCGAGAGGTTCTTTGCGGGTAGCGCGGCGCAGCTGGCACTGCGCGCGCTGCAGATAGAAAAGGCCAGCGACGAAGAGCTGGAGGCGATCCGGCAGTTGATTGAGAAGAAGGGCGTGGCGAAGTAGCGGTGGCCGTCCCATTGGTGATGGCCCAGGATTGGAACAATCTGCGGAGGATTGGGATATGAGTGCAATGGCTTGGTTGTCGCGGGAAGAGATGGTGGCGCTGGGATGGACACTGCTGCACTTCTGCTGGCAGGGCACTGCCGTGGTGATGGCATATGCGGTCGTGAACCAGATGACGTCACGGGCAACATCGAAGGTCCGGTATGCCGTGGCACTGGCGGCGCTGATGTTGATGCCGGTGGTGGCCATTGCTACTTTCGCGGTGGAGATGCGAACGGTCGCTCCCGCGCACGTGACTGGGTACGCAACTCAGACCGCTTCCAGCGTGCAGTTAGGGGTGAAGTCCAGACCAGTCTTGCATGAGTTGCCGCTGGCTACGAGTCTTGAGGAGCAGGGCGACTGGTTCGCGATGCGCGCCGAACGCCTGTTGCCCTGGGTGGATGGGCTGTGGGTGGTGGGTGTCCTTCTGCTGGCCGTCCGCTCGCTGGGTGGATGGTGGCAGCTGGAGCTGATTCGGCGACGGGCGCGGAGGATGGTGCCTCAAGAGGTGGAGCGCGAATTCCGCCGAATCTGCGAGCAGATCAACGCCGGACGGCGGGTGGTGCTGCGGGCATCGGATGAGGTGATTTCACCGCTGGCGATGGGGGTTTGGCGAGCGACGGTGATCCTGCCGATAAGTGCCGTGCTGGGACTGCCACGAGAGGAGCTGGAGGCGGTGATGGCGCATGAGCTGGGGCACATAAGGCGCTGGGACTATCTGTGGAACCTGTTGCAGACGGCGGTGGAGAGCGTGCTTTTCTTTCATCCGGCCGTTTGGTGGTTGAGCAGGACAGTGCGGGAGCGGCGTGAGGTTTGTTGCGACGAGATTGCGGTGCAGAGTTGCGCGGGAGCGGAGGTCTATGCGCGGGCACTGCTGCGGCTGGAGGAGCAGAGGACGGTTAGATTGCGTCTGGCGATGGCCCTGGGGGGATGCGAGGGATCGCTTTTGGGACGGGTGAGAAAGGTACTTGGTGAGGACATGGCATTGGAGGGCAGGATGACGAGTGGAGTAAGTGTGGCGGCGGCCGGCGCTTTTGTGATTGCGCTGCTGCTGGGGCCGAAGGTCGGTGAGGCAGTGGCGGCGCCTGTAGTGGCTGTGACGCGGCCGGCAATTCTACAGGTCGTGGCTGCATCGAGCGGGAAGGTGGTGGCCTCCGAGGCCGACGGAGCGAAAACGCAGTTTGTTACTCCGCCTCCCCCAGGCGCGCTAAAGCCTCCCGTTGGTATATACGGGGACGGTGTGGCCGCACCGGTGCCATCTCCGTCGCCGCAGGTAGCTGTGGTGCCTCTGTCTTCGCCCGAGGTCGCTGCGAATGTGCTGGTGACTGTGGACAATGAGGTCGAGATCCAGACGACGAGTGGGGCGTCCTCCCCGAAGGGAGCGGCCTATCTGGACGGGATGCGAGATGCGGGGTACCCGCTGGACTTGAACAACGACTTGAATACGCTGGTGTCGCTGAAATCGCTGGGGGTCACGCCGGAGTATGCGAAGTCTATGGGCGCAGTGGGTCTCGGAAAGCCTACGGTGCACGAACTGATTGCGCTGAAGTCTATGGGCGTGACGCCGGCGTATGTGGCGTCGCTGAAACAGAGCGGGATCGCACCGAAGGACTTTCACGAGGTGGTGACTGAGAAGTCGATGGGTGTGACCCCTGAATATGCCGCCGAGATGAAACAGAAGGGATTTGGCGATCTGAACGTACACGAGTTGATCACGATGAAGGCGCTTGGCGTGACGCCGGAGTACGCTGCTGCGATGAAGCAGCAGGGGTTCGGTGACATGAACGTGCATGAGCTGGTGTCGCTGAAGGCGCAGGGCATGACTCCGGAGTATGCCGGATGGCTGAAACAGCAGTTTCCGCAGGCGACGATGGAGGAGTTGAGACGGGCCGCGATCTTCCATTTGAACGATAAGTTTTTGGCGGAGGCGAAGGCGCATGGATTCGATACCAAGGACCTCGATAAGTTACTACGGCTGAAGATGTCGGGGTTGTTGGACGAGTAGCGGTTGGTACGTTGAGTGCGATTCTCCCAGGGGGTGAGGAATGCGGAAGATTTTTGTTTTGGGTTTGATGCTGGGGCTTGGCGCGACGGCAGCGGTCGCTGAAACTAGCGGCACTTGCTCGATTCGGGCAGGGCGGACCGAGGAGAAGATGTCTTTCAGTTCGGAGCGTGGGGATTGCGTTGCTGGACACAGCTGCCATGAGGGCAGTTCGGACATGCTCTGGAGCAAGTGGAGCGGCGTCACTCCGCTGAGCCTGCAGCGCGAAGGTGCGGCGGTGGACGCACACATGAAGGCCGAGTCGGGCGAGATGCGTTGCGTGGGCACGGTCCACGATGCTGCGATGCGGGGGGCTTATTCGTTTACGCCGGACGAGGGATTTTTGAAGCGCATGGAGGCGATGGGGTTTGATGGCCTGACGCCGGACCGGCTGGAGGGCTACGCCATGCTCGATGTGACGACGGAATGGGTGAAGGAGATGAAGGACGCCGGCGTGACGGAGATGACGTCACAGAAACTGATGGGACTGAAGGCGCTGAAGGTCGATGCCGCGTATGTCAGGGGGATGGCTGCGGCGGGGTATCCGGAGCTGCGGGCCAACAAGCTGACGAGCATGAAGGCGGTGGGAGTGTCTCCGGAGAAGGTACAGGCCGTGCGCGCTATGGGTTATTCGCCGACGCAAGAGGAGCTGATACAGATGAGCGTCTTCAAGATCGACGCGCCGTTTGTCGAGAGGATGCGGGCGCGTGGGTTCAAAGACCTGACGATTGCGCAGCTGGTGAAGATCAAGGTGTTCAAGCTGGACGAGTAAGGCGCTATGCTGTCCGATTGACAACGGGTAAAGACCACTAAGTGACTGGCGCGGGGTTGAAGAGCGCGAGGTCGTTGTGCAGGCCCCAGCGGTCGGCGCAGGTCTGTTTGCGGCCGCTGGCTACGTCGAGGATGAGCTGGAAGAGTTGGGTGCCGACCTGCTCGATGGTGGCGTCGCCGGTGGCGATGGTGCCTGCGTCGAGATCGATGAGATCGGACCAGCGGTCGGCAAGTTCGGTGCGCGACGCTACCTTGATGACGGGGGCCATAGCGAGGCCGTAGGGCGTGCCGCGTCCGGTGGTGAAGACGTGCATGTTCATGGACGCGGCCAGTTGCAGCGTGCCGCAGATGAAGTCGCTGGCTGGGGTGGCAGCGAAGATCAAGCCTTTTTTTGTGACGCGTTCGCCCGGGCCGAAGACGCCCGCGATGGCGCTGGTGCCGGCTTTCGCGGTAGAGCCGAGGGCCTTCTCCACGATGTTGGTGAGGCCGCCCTTTTTGTTGCCGGGAGTAGGGTTGGCGCTGCGGTCTGCGCCTCCGCGGGCGAGATACGCGTCGTACCAGGCCATCTCGCGGACGAGATCGCGAGCGACCTGCTCGTCGGCGGCGCGGGCGGTGAGGAGATGGATGGCGTCGCGGACCTCGGTGACCTCAGAGAACATGACGGTGGCGCCGGCGCGCACGAGAAGGTCGGACGCATAGCCGACGGCGGGGTTCGCAGTGACGCCAGAGAAGGCGTCGCTGCCGCCGCATTGCAGGCCGACGACGAGGTCTGACGCGGGGCGGGTGGTACGGGTGCGCCGATTGAGCTCGGCGAGGCGTTGTTCGGCGAGCGCCATGATGGCGTTGACCATGTCGGAGAAGCTGTGGTGCTGCTCGTCCTGCATGCGGACGACGTAAGGTGCGGCGGCGAGGATGGGGAGGGTGCTGGATGGCAGGAGGCGCACGGGTTGGAGTTTTTCGCAACCGAGGCTGACGACCATGGGCGCGCCGCCGAGGTTGGGGTTGAGGCTGAGATTGCGGAGGGTGCGGATGGGGCACCTCGGCACCGGGCGCGTCGATGGCAACGCCGCAGCCGTAGGTGTGGGTGAGGGCGATGACGTCGTCGACGTTGGGGTAGCGGGGGAGGAGCTCGGCCTTGATGCGCTTGACGGCGAAGTCGACGGTTGCGGCGACGCACTGGACGGTGGTGGTGATGCCGAGGATGTTTTTTGTGCCGACGGAGCCGTCGTCGTTGAGGAAGCCCTGGAAGGTATAGCCCTCGAGCGGAGGCATAGGCGACGGGACGGCGGTTGCGAGGGGAAGTGTGTCGAGCGAGGGGGCGATGGGGAGGCGCATGCGCTCTTCGTGCACCCAACTGCCTTGCGGAATGGCGCGTTCGGCGAACCCGATGACGGAGCCGTAACGGAGGATGGGGGCGCCGGCGGGAATGTCGACGAGCGCGACCTTGTGGGCTTCGGGGACGTCCTCGATCAGCGTAAGACCGGACGGGAATTGGGTGCCTGCGGGGAGACCGCCCTCGTTCACGATGATGGCCACCGTGTCGTGCGGGTGCACCTGCACGTAGAGAGGACGTAAATTTTTCCCGCTAGACATGCGATCCTCGTGCTGTTGCTGCTGTGACCAGTCTACGTAACCAGGCAGGGGCGCTTGGGGTTGAACTTCCAGTCCGGCACGAGGAACTGCATGGCCTGCGCATCGTTGCGTGCTCCCAGCTTCATCGTATTGTAGAGCGCGTGGGCGGCGGCGAGCTGCTCCATGTCGATTTCGATGCCGAGGCCGGGGCGGTCCGGCACTGTGAGCTTGCCGTTAATGATTTGCAGCGGGTCTTTGGTGAGGCGCTGGCCGTCCTGCCAGATCCAATGGGTGTCGATCGCGGTGACTTTGCCGGGCGCTGCCGCGGCTACGTGGGTAAACATTGCGAGCGAGATGTCGAAGTGATTGTTGGAGTGCGAGCCCCAGGTGAGGCCCCACTCGCGGCAGAGCTGGGCCACGCGGACTGAGCCTTGCATCGTCCAGAAGTGCGGATCGGCCAGAGGTATGTCGATGGCGTTGAGTTGAATCGCATGCCTGAGCTCGCGCCAGTCGGTGGCGATCATGTTCGTCGCGGTGGGAAGGCCGGTGGCGCGGCGAAACTCCGCCATGATCTCGCGGCCGGAGAAGCCCTGCTCGGCGCCGCATGGGTCTTCAGCGTACGCGAGGACATTGTGCTTGCCGGTGCAGAGCCGGATGGCTTCGTTGAGCGACCATGCTCCGTTTGGGTCAAGCGTGATGCGGGCGTTGGGGAAGCGCTCAGCGAGGGCGGTGACTGTTTCCATCTCCTGTGCGCCGGATAGGACTCCACCTTTGAGTTTGAAGTCGGTGAATCCGTAGCGGGCGTGTGCGGCTTCGGCCAGTTGGAGCACGGCTTCGGTGGTGAGGGCTTCCTCGTGGCGCAGACGCAGCCACGCGTCGTCGGCGTCGGGCTCGCTGCGGTAAGGGAGGTCGGTCTTGCGTCTGTCACCGACGTAGAACAGATAGCCGAGGACTTCGACGCTGGAGCGCTGCTGGCCTTCACCCAGAAGGGCCGCGACCGGCAGTGAAAGAAACTGGCCGAGGAGGTCGAGTAGCGCCGACTCGATCGCTGTCAGCGCATGGATCGTGGTGCGCAGGTCAAAGGTTTGCTGGCCGCGGCCTTCTGTGTCGCGATCGGCGAAACGTGTCCGTACCGTTTTCAGAATGGCGTTGTATGCGGCGAGCGGTTGTCCGACGACGAGGTGGTGTGACTCTTCGAGCACGCGGCGGATTTTTTCACCACCGGGAACTTCGCCGACCCCGGTGTGTCCTGCGTTGTCCGTGAGTAGAACCACGTTGCGGGTGAAGAAGGGCGCGTGCGCTCCGCTCAGGTTGAGCAGCATGCTGTCATGTCCTGCGACGGGCACCACCCTCATGCTGGTGACTAAGGGAGTTTGTTGGCGGGGGATGGTCGTCTCTACCGGATTCACCACTAATTTTCTCCGAGGCCGAAGTCCTGCTTCATACTGTTGCCTCGCGCGATGGAGGACGAAGCTCGAGCCGTTTGATTTCGCCAACAATTACAACATAGCTGACGATAGCCATCAGCGCGGCCACTCCGACGAATATCAGCGCATCGTTGAACGAGCCCGTCTTCTTGACTAGATATCCGATCACGATGGGTGTGGTGATGCCGGCCGTGTTGCCGAACAGATTGAATAGGCCGCCGTTCAAACCAATCAACTCCTTCGGCGATGTGTCAGCGATCACAGTCCAGCCCAGTGCTCCGAAGCCTTTGCCGAAGAAGGCGAGGGACATCAGGAACATCACGACGGCCTGCACGTTGGTGTAGTTGCATGCAATCATCGTGACGGAGAGCAACATGCCTGCGATGATAGGCGCCTTTCGCGCAAATGTGAGTGAACGGCCGTGGCGGAGGAGTGCGTCGGAGCAGAGGCCGCCCAGGATTCCTCCGACTGAACCACAGAGTGCCGGCAGGGCGGCCGCGAAGCCTCCGCGAAGGATGGACATGTGCCGGGCCTGCACCAGATAGATGGGGAACCACGTGATGAAGAAATATGTCAATGTCGTGATGCAGAACTGGCCAATGTAGATTCCGATCAACATTCGCTGATGGAGCAGCTGGCTGACGCCGGACCAGGTAAGAGGATTGGCGGTTGGTTTTGTTCCGGCCGCCGGTCAATGTTTACCAGGCCGCCGCCTCGCTCGATGAATTCGACCTCTGTCCCGGAGATCAGTGGATGGTCCTTCACGTTGTAAACCGTCTTCGACCATGCGAAGGCGAGCGCGAAGCCGAACAGGCCCATGAACCAGAAGCAGCTTCGCCAGCCGTAGGTGTGGGTGAGCCATCCGAAGAGTGGAGCGAAGACGACCAGAGCGAAGTATTGAGAGGCGTTGAAGATTGCTGAGGCACCACCGCGCTCTGCCGTGGGAAACCATGCGGCGACGATGCGCCCGTTTCCAGGAAAGACCGGCGCCTGCGCCAGGCCGGAGAGGAGGCGAAGGACGAAGATCGCACTGAAAACCCATGCCGTGGCGAGATACCCGGTGAATCCGATGAGAAATGCGCAGACTGTCCAGGAGATAATACTGATGCCATAGACGCGCTTTGAGCCGAAGCGGTCCAACAATCCCCCGGAGGGCAACTGGCCAAGTACATAGGCCCAACTGAAGCCGGAGAGTAGAAAGCCGAGTTTGACCGGATCCAGCGCGAGCTCCTTCTGCATCGCCGCACCTGCGATGGAGAGCGCGACCCTGTCGCCGTAGCTGAAGCAGCTGGCGATGAAGAGCATGGTGACGATGAGATAGCGTATGTGGGTCGGCTTGTGGACGAGAATCGAACCTTCAGGTTTGCTCACGAGCGGTCCGCTATCAATTTGGTCAAGGCATCCATCTCGCTCTGATCGAGATCGGTGAGCGGGGTGCGGACCGGGCCTGCCGGCCTGCCAATCGCGCGCATGCCAGCCTTGACGATCGACACGGCGTAGCCCTTACGGCGGTTGCGAATGTCGATGTAGGGGAGCACAAATTCACGCAGTTGTTTGAAGACTTCATTGTGATCGTGTCTGCGCACTGCGGCGTAGAAGTCCTGTGCGAACTTGGGGAGAAAGTTGAAGATCGCCGAGGAATAGGTAGTGACGCCCATCTCGAGATAGGGCAGTGCGAAGGTCTCGGCCGTGGGCAGGCCGCCGATGTAGGTGAGGCGGTCACCCATTCGCGCGTAGATGCGGGTCATCAGTTCGATGTCACCAACTCCGTCCTTGAAGCCGACAAGATTCGGGCAGCGTGCACATAGGTGCTCGAGCGTCACTTCATTGATGATGCAATTGTCGCGGTTGTAGAAGATGACTCCGAGATTTGTGGAGGCACAAACCGCTTCAACGTGAGCGACGATGCCGGCAGGTTCGACGTTGAGCAGATAAGGGGGCAATAGCAGAAGCCCGTCTGCGCCCGCAGTTTCCGCGGCTTGCGCGAACTGCTTCGCTATTGCGGTGCCGTATCCGCAACCAGCTACGACTGGCACGCGATGGTTTGTCTGCTGTACTGCGGCCGAGACGACAGTCGAAAACTCCTGCAGCGTAAGCGAGAAGAACTCGCCGGTTCCGCCTGCCGCAAACAGGCCGGCGGGTTGGTACTGCAGCAGCCAGTCAATATGCTCGCGGTAGGGGCCCTCGTCGAAGGCGAAGGCTTGGGTGAAATGAGTGACTGGGAACGAGAGCAGGCCCGCTCCTATTTTCTTTGCACACTCGTCCGGGGACATCGGAGTCATAGAGTTCCTTCAATACAGGCTGCAGCGCCTCGGCTCACCGGGCACAGCGCTGATGCTAAAACAACTTACGAGACTTTACCATCTTCAGATCATCTTGAACTGCAAGACTCCGATACGATCAACTGGCGTCGCTGGTTGAATTATCGATCGAAGTGAAAATGCGCTAAGGGCAGAGCCTGGACTATGAAGACGCGTCGAGAGTTTCTCTTTAGGGCCAGCTATAGCGTGGCCGCTGCCGTTCTCTCTCCCAAAAACGCCTATCCCGGAGTGAAGGGCGGTGCTGAGTATGACGTTCGCAAGTTTGGAGCAGTGGGCGATGGCGTGACGGTCGACTCTCCATCAATTCAACGCGCCATCGACACGGCGTCAGCGCGTGGAGGTGGGCGCGTGCTGTTGCCTGGGGGCAGGCGATTCGTTACAGGTGCCCTGGTGCTGAAGAGCGGTGTTGAGTTGCACCTTGCGGACGATGTTGTGTTGCTCGCCAGCGTCGATCCGGCGGACTATGCGGCGGAGGAAGGGATCCTCAACGCCAATGGCGCTCAGGGGCTGAAGATCACCGGCACCGGAAACATTGACGGACAGGCGATGAAATTTATGACGACTTATTCGGGACGGACGAGCGTTGGGAGCCGAAGAAGTTTCGCCCACGTATGTTTTCTCTGAAGAGGTGTCAGGACCTGGAGATCTCGGGCATATCCTTTGGCCACTCGCCGCAGTGGGGAATGCATCTGCTGGGATGCGAGCGTGTGCTGGTTGATGGGGTACGGGTAAGGAACTACATGGACGTGCCGAACTGCGACGGTATCGACCCGGACCGCTGCCGGGATGTGGAGATCCGGAACTGCGATATCGTCTGCGCTGACGACGGCGTGGTGATCAAGGCGAGCGAGCAGTCCGAGGACTATGGATCGAGTAGAAATATTGTGGTGAAGGACTGCGTGGTCACCTCCCGGGACAGCGGTTTGAAGATCGGCACCGAGACGTTTGGCGATATCTCGAAGGTACTGTTCGAACGCTGCAAGGTGATCTCCGGAGGACGAGGGCCGACGATTACGCATCGGCAGCCGGGGAACATTGAGGACATCGAATTTCGCGATATCGAGGTCAGCGCGGAACACCATGCGGCGCGGTGGTGGGGCTGGGGAGAGGCCGTGTCAGTGACTGCGTGGCCGCGCACAGCGGAGGGCAAGGTCGGATATTTGCGGAACGTCCGAATGCGAAACATCAAGGGGCGTTCGGAGAATAGTGTTCGAATTGACGGACAGAAGGAGCAGCCCGTGGAGGAGGTTCTGCTTGAGAATGTGGACATTACTGTGGACCGATGGACGAAGTATCCGGGTGGGCACTTTGACAATCGGCCGACGAAGCCCGGAGACGAGGGTTTGGAGGCGCATGGCACTCCGGTCTTTTCCATCCGCAACGCGCGGAACGTGACCGTGAAGGACTGCGTTGCGCGATGGGGCAATGACCGGCAGGAGTACTTTACGAATGCGCTCGAAGCGGAGAACGTTCAGGGATTGAAGATCGAGCACTTCACCGGCGAGGCGGCTTTTCCCGGCAAACAGAAGGCAATTGAAATCCGCTGAGCATGCTGCCGGACGATCAATGTGCAGCGTTGATGCCTAACGTCATCGTCGTCATTCCGGAGTAGGTAACGTCGACGGCATCATCTGCCTTTTCCATGGTGAAGTTTTTAGCATCATCATCAACAGCGATGCGAAGACCGGGCAACTCCCACTCTTTTTCGCTGACCTTCGTTTGCACCAAGTCTTTTGCGTGGATGCGAAAGCGGACTATTCCTGTGGCGGAAATTTTGATGCCGTGTTCATCCGCTGTTGCATCGATCATCGGCGCTTGAGTTAGTTGCACCCATCCGATCTCGCCGGAAGGAGTTCGCCACTGGACTGTTGCGGGATGAAACTGCGAGCCTGTTCCCACGTCTTTGGTCTTGTTGGTCGACTCGCCGCCGAAGATTACATCGCGACTGATCCAAGCCGTAGCTACACGATCTTCGGTGATCTGCTTATGCAGTTGGTGGTCACCCTCGAACTTCTTCATCTTCTCGATTGCGTCCGGCGGGATGCGCGTGCCGAGGATCGCCAAGTGAGGCGCGAACCAGACGTCGGCAACGTGGTCTGTGGAAGCGGCGATCGGGGGCAATGGCGCGGTCTTCGCGTCCAGTACCGTCCGCATCCAAACGCCGACAATGCTTACGTAGCTTTCCTGTCCATTCCGTAGGAGCGATCGTAGGGACCAGAGACGTTTCGAAGTCTCGGGTTGTAGTACGAGGCGATGTCTTTCCACAAGATGGATTCCATCTCGCTACCGATTGTTTGGATACGTTTCGTCGATCCGTAGTCTCGCCACAGGGCCAGACCGTAGAGGTCGACGCCGTAGTAAGTTGGAGAGTTGTACTCGAAAAAGGCGTCGTATTTCTTGAAGAGGCCGTAGACGCTCTCAGTCCAGGCGGCGGACTGCTTCTGCCAGTCGGCATTCTTGTCGTGTACTGCGGCGAAGTCCCAGAGGAAGCCGTACATCAGCGCGATGTTGCTGTATGAGGGCAACAGCCGCCCTTCTTTCATCTCTCCGTCAATTGCGCGATCGATGGCTTCGTACATCCGCTTTGCAAGCTCGGGCGAGATGCGGTCGGGGTATTCGATGAGAACCATCGCCAGCGTGGTGCCGATGAAGTGGCGCCAGTTCGGGTCGTAGCCGCGCCACATCACAGGGTTTCCGGTGGGATCGGGCTCCTCTGGTGTTCTTCGGTATGTTCCATACCACTTGACGCCTGGAGTGACGTACTGCTGCTTGAGGGCCGCATCCAGAATGTCGGCTGCTCGCTGCCGGTCGCCTGGTGCGTCTTGAAGAAGCAGTCCGAGCGCGTACCAGCTTGATTCGCGAACCATGTAGCTCCCGATGCGCGATGCGGTAGACCGATATCCTGGGCGATGAACCAGCTTCACGTTGTCATCATAGAGTTGTGCGTCCAGATCCATTGACTCCTGGAACAGTTCGCGCGTGTTCTTGTCCATTGACGCCGGAGTGACGTGGCGCGGAGTAATGGACGCTTCGCTCCGCGCCACAAATACCAGTAGGAACACCAGACCAATCGGATACCGTCTCTTCATTGGGTCTCCACGCGCGGGGTTAGAAGTTGAACTTCACAGCAAATTCGACCGTCCGGGCTTCTGCTGCTGGAGACGAGCTAATGGACGTGATCGTCCCAACGTTAGAGGTGTTGCTAATGGCCGAGTTCGGAGGTGCGAAGTTGGGATGATTGAAGACGTTAAAGGAGTCGGCGCGAAGCTGGAGTCTGTACCGGTCCTTCCACATGGTATTTTTCTGCAAACTCATGTCCCAATTTTGCCAGGCAGGACCCGCGGAGCATGTTGTATCCGGAGGTGCCCGTAGGTGGCGTAGGTGGTCGGCCCACTCGCGCTGTAGATTGCGCCGCAGGGGCCGCTTCCAAGCACGTTGTAACAGGGAGGAGCGATAAATGCGGCGGGATTGAACCACTGTGCGCGGGTCTTCGTGGCTGGATAGAGGTTGACTCCTGGTACCGGGTTGGCGCGACCGCTTACAAGGCCGACGGGGCTACCAGGGGCGGTGTAGGTGACGGAGAAGGGCTGGCCGGTCTGGAATGATGTAATGCCCGAGATTTGCCATCCACCGATGAACTTGTTGACGAGGTTGCTGGCTCCGCCGAATAGCGCCTGACCGGTGCCAATGGGAAGCGCATAGGAATAGCTGACGACAAAGACCTGTGGCGTGATGCCGGCGATGTTGCCGCTCGAGTCGTTGGGATTTGCGCCGGAGGGGTTCTCCAGATTTTCGGTGCCCGTGACTCTGGTTCGATTGGTATTCGGCGTTGATCATGAAGCCGTGGCTGTATTGTTTATGCACTCCGACCTGGAGCGCGTTCATCTGGGTGTGAAAAATGGGATCCAGACCCAGGCTGATCGTCGAGAAGGGCTGAACTAAATTGGTGTTTTGGACAGCAATGCCAACCTGCGGCGGGTTAGCGAGGTTGATATTCGGGGCCACGGTACCGCTCCCGCTGGCGTTGTTCTGTTTGACGTTGTGCTGACCCACGTAACCGATGCGAATATCAAGACCTTTGTTGAATTGATGTTCGACTGCGAGGTTGTATTGCTCGGTGTAGGGAGTGACAGTGGCGTGCTGGGCGGTTACCGAAGGATTTGCCGCGAACGCTCCGGTGGCCGAGAACGGAGCGTTCATCGTGATGGAAGGAACTGAGCCGGCAGGCTGCGTGTATGTCTGGGAGCCTACGAAAGGAAGGGTCCCGAATGCGCCGCCTGCGTAGGAGGCCGGGATCAGGTTGTAGTAGATGCCGACGGCGCCGCGCACCACCGTGTTGGGAAAGGCCTGGTAGGCAAAGCCGAAACGGGGAGCGACATTGTTCTTGTCCTGCCCAAGGTAGTTCCAAACATTATTCGATATGCCTATTTGGGACGATAGAGTGATCGGGACCTTGAGGAAGGCCGGGATTGAATCGGCCGGGTAAGAGTTGCCGAAGACGACGACCTTCTGCAGGGACGGGAAATAGAGAGAGTTATTTCCATAGGGATTATCTTCGAACCACTGCAGGTCGTAACGAAGACCTAGATTGAGAGTCAGATTTGGCCTTAGTTTCCAGTCGTCTTGCACGTACATGCCCCACTGGCTCGACAGGTTTCTCGTGATGTAGTTGCTTGGAGTCGCGTTGCCGGTTGAGTTGGGGTATCCCAGCAGAAAATCGGCAAAGGCAATACCTGAGAGCTGGCCGGTAATGGGCTTAGGATTTGTCGTATATCGACCATTGAATGCATAGGAGCCACGTTGCGGAGTCTGTGCGGCGTCATTCCAGTGGTTGTCCCAGAGATAGGAGAAGCCCGCTTTGATGGTATGTTGCGGCAGCACTTTGGTTACGGCCGTGTTGGCCTGAATCACCTGCTCGAGGTCCTTCGATCCCTGCTCCGACACAGAGGTGATGTTTGTGATGGTGATTTGCGGCGCGCCTTCGATCAGCTGGGGGCCAAGGCCTGGAATGATCGAGGCGAAGTTTACGTTGGAATTCTGCGGAGTCCGATAGATCGGCAGGTGAAAGTAAGAGGCGTAGGTGTCGAGGAGAAGAGTTGGGGAAAAGGTATGGGTCCAGCCGATGATGACGTTGCTATTGTGCTCCCCATCGCCGGAGAACCCGCCAGCGAGGCTGGAGGTTCCAACGTCAGGATTCGAACCGTAGAAGGCCCTCAAATAGGTTGCGCGAATTTGGTTATGGTCGTTGATCTTATGATCGAGTCGGACCGAGTATCGCGTTGCTACGCTGGTGTAGGGGACCAGTTGAAAGGTGTTGGTTCCGGTTCCAGCCTGGGTGGGCAATGGATAGAGAATATTTAGTAGTTGCGTGTCAACGGAGTTGAACCTGCTCGGAAGAATTATGTTTCCGGGGAATGGATTTCCGGTCGTCGGGTCGTAGATGCAGGTGCCACCGCTACCAACTGCGCAACCGCCGTTGACGAGGAACGCGGAGAAATCGCCCCCCCTTTCTGCTACGGTCGGCTGCTGACTGTTGACATTGGCAGATTGCGACAGGCGAAATCCTTCAAAGGCGAAGAAGAAGAATGACTTGTCGCGCCCATCGTAGAGTTTGGGAATGAAGATAGGGCCGGAGAGATTGGCGCCATATTCGTTCCGCTCGTAGGGTGGCCGTGGCAGCGCGCCCCCGAAGAAAGCCTTGGCCGAGGTGCCCTTGGAGCGGTTGTACTCGAGGACCCCTCCGTGAAGCTGGTTGGTTCCGCTCTTGCTGACTACGATCATCTGGGCGGGCTGATTGAACTCCGCCGGGGCACCTGTGGAGATGACTTTGAACTCGGCTATCGCATCGAGCGAGGGTACTTCAGCTTCGCCACGCTGAAGGGTGACCTCCTGGTTCGTGACGCCGTCGAGTGTGGAGCCAAAACCTCCATATGAATTGCGCGTCCCTGTGCCGATCGATGGCGTAACGCCCCTGACTGCGAGTTGGTCCTGCGCCCCGGCGCCCTGTACTCCCGGAGCAAGCGCGATCAGACCCATGAGGCTCAGGCGGCCGTTCAGTGGTGTGTTCAGGATGGTCTGGCTGTCGACCACCAGGCCCACTGAGGAGTCCTCAGTTTGGATGACCGGAGGAGCGCCGGAGACGACGACCGTCTCCTGGGCCGAGCCTATCCCCAACTCTGCATTGATCTGGGCTATCTGGTTGATCACAAGAATGATGCCATCCTGCTCAAAGGTTTTGAAGCCTGTCTTGTCGACCTTCACGCTGTATGTTCCGGGAGCAAGTTGCGTGACCGTGTAGCTTCCGATATCTGAGGTCGTGGTGATCCGGGTAGCATTGGTCTCAACCTGACGTACAGTGACCGTCGCTCCTGGAACGCCGGCTCCGCTGGAGTCCGTTACCGTACCCGCGATCGATCCGGTAATACCCTGTCCGAACGAACTCGGCTCCAACCAAAGAACAAGGGCAAGCAGCAGAGCGGCAAAGAGCGCGGAACACCAGATAGACCTCTTTGCTGGAGGTATCCCCGTCTTTTTAGTTTGCTTTGGCATCTCCAATAAAGTCTTCATAACGTCTCCTTTGCTTTGCCTCGGGATCTCCGGGCATTGTCTTGATTGGCCGTGCAGACTGTTGATGTTGCTCAACTTCGAGAGTCGTTTTTGGGGCCCGTCCTGATTCGGATTTCCGGCCTTGGTGCCACAGCCAGGACATTATTTTTCAGTTCCAGACACGGTGCGCGTCGCACATAAGAATGTGCAAGTGAATTTACGGTGAGAGCACTGTAAAGAGCGGGGACCATCGGCCATTCCTAGGGGGATGGCCACGTTGGACTGGGTTTACGAGACATTTCGAAGGAAAGTTCCCCGCCCGCTACAATCTCCGCGTGCGTCAGGTAGGCCCGACGCAGCGGTCGGCCATTCAGCGTTGCCGACCGTATATAAAAGGCGCCAGCCTCCGCTCCCTTGGCATGAATATGGAAGTCGTTTCCTCCCTTAAACGCAATCGTCACATCGTCAAAGTGGGGAGTACCAATCTGATAGACCGGCACACCCGGCGTCACCTGATAGAAGCCGAGCGCGCTCATCACATACCATGCAGAGATCTGGCCGGCATCGTCATTTCCGGGCAGACCGTCTGGCCGGTTCGCGTAGTTGGTGATCATCACTTGACGTACATGCTCCTGGGTCTTCCAGGCGGCACCGGCAAAATCATAGAGATAGGCGATTTGATGGCTCGGCTCGTTTCCCTGATCGTAGTGGCCTCCCTGAAACAGCAGATCCAGTTTGGTGACGAAGGCGGTTGGGCCTCCTAGCAAAGTGATCAAGCCGGGGACATCCTGAGGGACAAAGAAGGTGTATTGAAACGGCGTTGCCTCCGTGATGTAGGAGTATTTGCCGTTCGGATCGAACGGAGATGACCATGTGCCGTCTGCGTGTCGTCCGCGGGCAAAGCCTGCGGCCGAATCGATCACCTTGCGGTAGTTCATGGCACGCTTGTGAAATAGATCGGCGTCCGTCCGCATGCCAAGCCGTTGTGCGACCTCCCCAACGAGAAAGTCGTCGTAAGCATACTCCAGAGTGCGAGAGACCTGCTCGTTTCGATGAAACGCATGCTCGACCGGTAGCTCGAGGGGGATGAAGCCAAGCTTTAGATAAGACCCAAGCGCCCGTCGGCCGCGACCATCGATATAGAGGGCGGGATCGGACGGAGTCTCCATTGCGTTCTTCCGCATGAGCTCGTACGCCTGATGGATATCAAACCCACCGATACCTTTGACATAGGCGTCCGCGATAACTGCATCGGCATGGTCGCCGACCATCTCCGACGTATAACTGTTCCAAGCAGGATAGATAGGCAGGAATCCACCCTGTTTTCCCATCTCGACCAACGAACGCACCATCTCACCGTCTTTTTTCGGTTCAATAATGGTGAGAAGCGGGTGTAACGCGCGGAACGTGTCCCACAGTGAAAAGTCACCGTAGTAGGTGTAGTTGACTGCTTTTTCGATCTCCTGACCTCCGGCGAACCGCGGATAGGTGCCGGAGACATC
This sequence comes from uncultured Acidobacteriaceae bacterium, assembly GCA_963774835.1. Classification (GTDB taxonomy): domain Bacteria; phylum Acidobacteriota; class Terriglobia; order Terriglobales; family Acidobacteriaceae; genus Edaphobacter. The sequence goes on along the minus strand of CAVZGS010000003.1, from coordinate 131,727 downwards.
GCTGAAGATTCGGGGCAGAAGCATCGAGTGGTAGAGAGCGGTGTAGAAGATGGTGCGATCGGGCGAGGTCCCATTGACGCGAATCGAGCCCAGGGCCTGCGTCCAGACATCGCGCACATGTTGCACGGTCGAGTCAAAGTCCCAGCCGGAGATCTCCGCATCGAGGTTCTTCTGCGCCTCTTCTATGCTGGTGAACGATGTTCCCACCTTCGCCAGCACGGTTTCGCCCGGCTTGAGATCGAACAGTATTACCTCTTGCGGTGCGACCGCCTGGGCAGGCGCTCGGTCTGCTATGCGAAAGGCATGGTCGAACTGAATCACGAAATAACCGCTAAATCCGGCGGGCTTACCGGCTCCAGCGTAAAGACGATGGACAGGATTGCTGCCGACGAGGAGATTGTGTTCCGAGTCGACGCTCAGCGACCCCTCCCCGGGCCTGCTGTTGCTGCGGACAACGATCCAGGATGGGCCTCCACGCGTGAAGCGAAACCGGAGAAAGCCGCTCCGTATGCCGCCAGTCACCGCAGCCTCGATCGCGTCGTCCTGCAGCAGGACGGAGTAGAGGTAAGGATGTCGTTGCTCGTCCTTATGGAGGAAAGCGGACGAGGGTCCGGGACGCACAGGCCCGAGCCAGGCATCAGACTTAGGCTTCCGTAGTCCTGAGTGCAGGGCCCGCTTAGGAAATGACTTCCTCGGAAGCCATAGATCCTGGTGTCTCCGACGTAATAAGGGGCGATGCATTTGGCCTCTCCTTGCCGCGTCTCCGGCGTCCACGCCGTCATCGCGAAGGGTTCGCCCACGCCGGGAAAGGTTTGCCCGTCTCCGGCTGTCCCGATTAAAGGATTTACCAGATCCGTGGGGTTGGTCTCTCCGGCTGCGCCAACCGTGGAGGTACAGAGCGCAACCGCGACGATGAGTGCTGGCAATCTCATGAGACGCCATCGTTCACCCGGAATGGGCGCGGCGCAAGTTATTTAGCAGTAAGAGAAACTCTTAACCGTTAGAAGTACCCCATCCGGTCTGAGGGACAGTGTTTTCTGGTTTCTGATAGACTCAATCTCTTCTTTAGAGGCAGTCTATGACGCATCTTACTGAACCGGAGATCGATTTATCCGAGGCTGAGGTAAATGAGCTTTTGGCGCTAGTCGATCGCGTCTCTCGGAGCCCGCAGCTTCGACGGCTCTCGCGCCTTCGTGAGCTTCTGCTCTATATCGGAAAGCAGTCGATTCAAAAAGGGAGGAAAGACCTTCACGAGCAGGAGATCGGCTGCTCGGTCTTTGGACGACCCTCTTCTTACGACACCAGCCAGGACAACATCGTCCGAGTCAACGCGACCGAACTGAGGAAGAGGCTCGAGAGCTACTTCGCCACAGATGGCGCCAGTGAAGCATGGGTGTTGGAGATTCCCCGCGGCGGTTACATCCCGGTCTTCTCGCGACGAGTCGAGTCCGCTCCGGTAGCGCCTCAGAGTGGCCTGCAACAGACCATCTCTGGCTCCCGTTCAACGCCTCAGGAAGCGCCTAGAGCTGATGCAGCGGATCCGCGATTTCTCCAGCCATCCACTCGGAGGCGGGGACCACTTCTTGTGATGGCAGGCGTCATCGTCGCGCTTTGCATCGCCTGCGTGTCATTGTTTTGGCAGAACCGGACATTGCGACAGCAGATGCATGGATGGCAGGCTACTCCTGCCCTTCGTTCCTTCTGGGGAGCTTTTCTTGGAAATGTCGGCGAGACGGACGTTGTCCTCGCCGATACCTCATTCGCCCTGGAGGAGGACATTCTAAAGACCCTGATCCCTCTGAGCGACTATCTGAATTACGGGTACAAGCATCTTGCGCAGAGCGAAGGTATCAGTCCCGACACGAGGTATGCCCTCGATCAGGTCCCTCTCGCGGAACAATGGGAGCAACAGCGACTTCCGAGCAGCGCGACGGGTGCTTATGCTTGATCCATTGTCGTCCTCTGTACACCTGCGGTTCGCGCGGGACTACACGCCCGAGGCGCTCAAGCGAGATAACGTCATCTTGATTGGGAGCCGGAAGTCCAATCCCTGGGTCGATTTCTTTCAAGACCAATTGGAGTTCACGATGGGCTATGACTCCGCAATTCACCAGAGTGGCGTCTTCAATCTTCATCCGAAGCCCGGTGAACTGCAGTTCTATCCGGAGCCGCAGGGCCCTGCCACCAACGTTGGCTACGGCGTCGTAGCGTTTCTGCCGAACGTCGGGCAGACTGGAGACGCTCTCATCATCGAGGGGACCGATTCGCAGGCGACAGAGGCCGCCGGGGAGTTTGTGACCAACGAGACGAGCATGGCGTCGTTGAAGCGTCAGCTGAACTCGAAGACATTTCCGTACTTTCAAGTACTTCTGAAGACGTCGCGTCTAAGCGGCACTCCCTTCACCGCGCAGATCATTACGTTAAGGACTTCTCCTGGACGAACGCGCTGATCGAAGTTCGAGTTTGCGATCGACTGCGGAACACTTCCGCAAACTTTCGTCCCTTACGAAAACACCTCTTGCGGTTCCACTTGCGGCAACGCGTGCGCCGCGCTGCGCTGCACGCGCAGCACGAGGATATCGTCGGTCTGGCCGAACCTCTGCGCGGCGGTGGCGATCTCTGCGGTGGTGGTTGAGTCGCGAAGCATCTGTTCGATACGGCCGAAGCCGAAGAGCTCTCCCTCGGCGTTCTGTGCTTCGGCCACGCCGTCGGACATCATGAGGAGAGAGTCGCCAGGTTCAAGCTTGAACGAGGTCACAGGAAAGTCGATCCCTGAGATGATTCCCAGCGGAAGCGCGCCTTCTATCTGCATCTCGATGCCGTTGAGATAGGGAGGTAGTTGGCCGGCGTTGGCGAGTTCAACGACGCCGTTTTGTGAGAAGCGGAGGACGCATGCAGGTCGCACTGGCGGAATCGCGTTCGACGAGCTGGTCGTTGAGAACTTCAAGAATGCGTCGAGGATTGTTGTCGTGCTCGGCGGAGGAGCGGATGGCGCCAATGATGAGAGCGACAAGCATTCCAGCCTGCAGTCCTTTGCCTGTGACATCGCCGAACGCGATGAGCGAGGTGCCGTCCTTATCGTTTGGCACGATCTGAAAGAAATCGCCGCCTACCTCGCGGGCCGGGCGATACTGGCTCTCGACGTGCAGATCGTTGAGCTGCGGCAGCTCGTTTGGAATCAGGCCCTGCTGAATATGTCGGGCCTGCGCGATCTCCATCTTCCATTGCTCTTTCGCGCGCTGTGCGGTGATGAAACGGCCCAGGAGCATCACTGTGATGATGAGAACAGACAGTATCGTGGACAAGGAGCCGAGAGAGATAGTGAACCCGAGGGACCGCAAAGGTGGTTTGAACGTGGATAAGGCGCAGCTCATGTTGATAGTTCGCGATAACGGCAAGAATGACGGCGGCCGCGGCAAGGCCCCCTTCCCCTTTGTTTTTGTAGAAGCCACGATAGGCGACGAGCAACAACAAAACACCGAGACCGAGATTGACGATGATGAGAAAGGGGTGCAGGAAGTTCGCCGCCTGCACTGGCACATGCTCCCCATAGAGGGGCGGTCGCAGCATCGCGGGCCCGATGGCAAGGATGACAACCAGCGTCCATACCGCGCAATGCAAGGCCCGCATCCGTTCCAAGCGGAACCAGTAGCCCCAGAAGAGCACCCACAGACCAATTCGCAGAGGAAACGCAATGACATCGTGGATAATGACGTACTCGGTAAGGCCGAGCCATGTGGTGAAGTTGATGAGAAGGACTGGGGCAACGCTTAGCAGGCTGGCCTCACACACCAGGGCCAGCCAGAGATAGGACTTTTCATGACGGTCAAGCCAGTAGAGTGTGAAGGCCATCAACAGAGCCATGACGAGGACAAGCATCTCCAGGAAGCCGCTCCCGACGTAGTGGGCGTTATCGTCCCAATCCAGACGAACCTGTGAGGCGATGACGGAGGCATAGCCCAATTCAGGCGGCTCATGAAGGCCGCCGGCGTCTGGACTATTGAAGGGCGTGGCGCTGTCCATCCACATGCGGATGGCGATGGTTACCTCGCCATCGCGAACGCCTTTGGGCAGGCGAAACGCAGTGGGGAGAGCGCTGTACGCGGTGACGCCATGCAGAGTGAACCTTCCGAACTCGCCGACGCGCTGGCCGTTGATAAAGACCTGATAAGCGTCATCGAAGTCCTGGGGCATCTTCACGGCCAGGGAGCGGTTTGCACCCAAGACTTGCACCTTCAGTCTGTACCAGGCATAGCCGGAGTGCCCGGCATGTCCTCGCGCAGTCCAGCCAAGGGCGATCCCACGGCTGCCCGGAGTCAAATCCACGTCCTCCCATTTGGAATCGTCGAAGTCGGGCTGTGCCCATGCGGGGTCGTCACCGACCTGGAACTTCCAGGGGCCTGCTAGTTCGACCGTCGATTCGCCAAGCCTTACATGGACGAGGCTGTCTGCCGATGCGGTGTTATCGTTCTTAGGCTTGTCGACTGCAGGGGCAGCATAGGCCGACATCGGCAACAACAGAAGCAGGAGTAATCGAACGCGAAACATAGGCACTCTCGCGGCGGAAATATACAGAGATTAGAGAGTACACGACTAGGGCCGCTCTTTGCGCCTACCCGATGTGTTTGGAGATGACAACCGATTGATTGGTACCCAGCGTATGGAGACTTGGATCCAAAAAGTGCCGAGGACAAAGTTGCGCAAAGCAAAAGAGAAGCCCACTCCCGAGGGTGTGAGCTTCTCCAGTTTTAGTCTGCCGGCTGACACACCAAACGCCAGGCACCTTGCAGGCTGGATCTACTTCTTAGCAAACGCAGACAAGCGGTTCCGCTTTGTCAGATATAGGCCTGCCGTCATCATCAGGACGCCGGTCGAAAACAAAAGAAACGAGTCCGGCTCTGGCGTGATGGTGACAGAACCTTGTCCCGTCCCTAAATCATCGGGGTCCGCGCCATCCTCGAAGATGATGAAATCTCCATCCGGCGCAAGTCCATCGCCGCCGGTGAAAGAGAGAGTGTACGGTGGTCCGGTGGAGGAGCAAGTCGGGTTAGTGAAGATAGTTGCTGGAAGACCCGGAGGATTGTCTGCGTTATCGCAGGTGAGGCTTCCGAGGGACGCTGCATTACTGAATATCAGGCTGAGACTTGTAATGGTCTCGCCCGTGCCGTTGATTCCCAGAAAGCATCCATCCGTCGCCGCGTCTGGAAGATTCAGGAATGTGCACTCCGCCGTTGAAAGCTGGACGTTAAAGGTCGACGTGTCATAGATTGTGCAGTTGTTGTCGGGAGTCAAGCAGCTGTCCCCACTCGGATCAAGGACTGTAGCGTGGAAGCCATCTGCGTGGGCGTGGGTGATAACCCCACAGAACAGAGCCAGGATAAATAGAACGCGAAGAAGGTGTTTCATTCTGTATTCCTCCAAAGATGGCGCTGTCGCGCGATGAGTCATCACAAATGGGTTCGGCAGAGACAAGTGCGGGTGACTGTGGAACAAATATGTCTGAGTCTTGCTACGCTACCTTGCACGTCGTGGGCCAAAGAAAAGGCCGCAAAGTCCAAGGTTCTCTTCAGGGCCTTGCGATGAATACGCAGAATATTGCGCACAAAACGGAAGTGCCGGTGTGATTCTGGAATACCGGAAAGAACATCTCACGACAAATCTTCGGCCTCAATTGAGGCATAACTGTAGCGACAAGCGAGAAAATGGCCCAGCTGGTATCGATCCGCCGGTTAATCGGAAACAAAACGATTTGAGCGTGCCTTTAATAGCAACTACACGGTAGACTCGGAGTCACTCGATTTCATGGCCCCGCTTGAACAGTCCGACGCGCTCGACCAGAGCAACCTTCCCCTCGCCGAGCAGGTCGTGCGCCTGCAGGCGTTGCTGGAGGCATCCCGGACGGTTCGATTCGACCATTGAACTCACTGATGTGCTTCACCAATCGGCCGTTATTGCCGTGCGGGAGCTGGAACTGGAAGGGGCCCTGTTCACCCAGCAAGATGTTGCCTATGGCAACGTTCCGGCAGCAGCCGCAACCCAGCCATGCGATGGATGCCCGAGGTTCGAACTACTCTCCCGCGACGGCAAGGTCCTGTCGGAGCTGGTGGTCGCAACCCCTGATGGGCGGTCGCTTAGCCTCTATGAACGCGATTTTCTGGAAGGTCTCGTCCTGCAGACCGCGGTCGCCCTTGAGAACGCAATCAACCATAAGCGCCACCTGGAGTACGCGCGTCTGGCCCAGGACCTCGATGCTGCCCGCGCTATCCAGCAGAGCCTCCTGCCACAAGCCATGCCCTCTATCCCCGGTTACTCGGTCGCGGCACGCTCGCGGGCCTGCTATTCGGTGGGTGGAGACTACCTTGATGTGGTGACCGAGCCGGATGGTTCTCACCTGATGGTGGTCGCCGATGTTGCAGGCAAAGGGCTGGCATCCGCTCTTGTCTGCACGGCCTTCCGCTCGGCCTTCCGTGCCCTGGCCCACCAGTCTCTCACCCTTAGGGAGCTTGCCGGCCGGTTGTCCCAGCAACATTGGGAGGAGGGTTCCGAGGCGCGCCGCCGCTATGTTACCGCCATCTTCGTGAGGCTCGACCCAACGTCTGCGGAGATGGAGGTCGTCAACGCGGGGCACAATCCTGCATTTCTAGTGTCGTCCGGAGACGCCCCCACCCGGCTGATCGAAGCGAGCGGGACGCCTCTCGGCATGCTCCCGGGCTCCCGTTACTCGATCGAGCGTATCCCCATTGAACCCGGTGCTCGGCTGCTGCTGTACACCGATGGACTTACGGAGGTCTTCCAGGGCGAAGAGGAGTTTGGCCAGGAACGACTAATGGAAGCCTTCCAGGCCCTGGATGCGCTGCATATCTCTGATGGCGAGCGCCCCGCCGAAGACACTCTGGCAAGCCTGTGGACCACTCTTGATACCTTCACAGGAGGGGCTCCGCAGCAGGATGATATGAGTGCAATCGCACTTTGCCGTTTAGGCGGAAGGTCCAAGGAGAAAGCGTCCCTATGAATGTGCACAGCGGCAGCAAGGTCGAGGTACAGCTCCCATCGCGTCTCGGCTTCGAAAAAGTTGCCATGAGCACGGCCGCGGGTATGGCTAAGCTCATGGGCTTCAGTGCGGACCGGCATCGACGAACTCAAAACCGCCGTCGCCGAGGCCTGCATCAACGCGATGGAGCACGGCAACCAGATGAATGCCTCCATCCCAGTCAGTGTTGTACTTTCAATGAAGGCCGATGAACTCGAAGTCAAGGTGATGGACAACGGTACGGGCATGGACACGCCGGCGCCCACGCCGGACATCGACCGCAAGATGAGTGGGGAAGAAGAAGCGCGCGGAATGGGCATGTTTCTCATCCAGGCCCTTGTGGACGAGGCCGAATGGGTGTCGGGGAGCGGAACCGACGAGCAGAGTTTTGTCCGACTGGTAATCAGAATGAACAAGGAGAGTGAATAAGGTGCAAACGCCTAACAAGGTTTCGCAGCAGCAACTCACGGGCGCAAGCGGCCAGCAGATCACCTGCATTCGCTTCGACGGAGACATCTCCTCGGCCTCCAAAGACGCGATCGTGGGCACTTACCAGGCGCTCGACAAGGATTCCAACAAGCACATTTTGCTGGACTTTAAAGGCGTTGAATACCTGAACTCCTCCGGCATCGCACTCGTCATCCAGGTGCTGATGGAGGCCAGCAAGTCCGGCCAGACCATCGCCATCTGCGGTCTTACCCCTCACTTTACCAAGGTCTTCACTATGGTCGGCATCACCAAATACGCCGCACTATACCCCGACGAGGCCGCGTCCTTGTCAGCACTCTGATTCGCGCCAAACCCGAGCATCTCTCTTCGTGAAAGCCATTTGATACATCGTCGGTGTCATCTTCTCAATTGATTGATACGATGAGGCGGAAGGGGCTGGATTGATCGCAACGAGCGCCGCGGTCCCGATGCGGAGAGATCGGGGCTCGATTCACCACGGTGAGATGGTCGCATCAAGGATTGTCGGTAGCTTCCTTTCCTGCCAGGATTTGCATGTGGTTTGAACCATGGACGCCCTTCGCGGTGGCCGGAGAGGTGTCGACCACGCTAAACGTCTCATAAAGCATAAGCATGTCCTAATTGGGGCGACCGAATCGGCGGCCAGCGTTGCCTCGTTTGCGCTTTTTGGGAAATCCCTGTAAATGTCATCACATAAGGTGGGGAGAGTTTTCAGATTTTTGTAATTTTATGGTCTCCTACCTAGCAAATCGGCGCGGAACGGGAGTAGAGTACTTTCGTTCAGTTAAATAGCTGCCGCTATGTCTTCTTGATTCGAAGCTCTGAGATCGCCCGACGCAAGCAAAGACGGGTAAATAACAAAAGAAGCGTGGCCTAAACTACGGCCGTGCTGGATTTGCAGTCCCTGGTTGAGCTCCGGCAAACCTCCCGCGTTGGATCCGGCCCTTCCTTACCTTGATATGGGCGGTCGAGGAGTTCGAGATTTCTCAAGAGGTGTCCGATGATGAAGCGCCTTCTTCGTTCGGCCGTGATTTTTGCCGCGGCTTCTCTGTGCCTCTGCGTTTGTTCCTCCGTTTACTCTGGCAAAGCTGTTCAGGCGGCGTCAACTCAACCAGGCGACGAATCCGCCGAAGCCGGAACACCTGCGTCCCCGGACGTAACGACTGTCACCATCCCCGGACCGCTGCGGTCTTTTATGCGCATGGCCGCGATCAGCCAAAAAGTCTCTCCGACCGATGTGTTGCCGTTGCTCGCCCGAAACGTTTTCATGCAGGGCTATCAGAGGAACGTTCCAACAGAGTTCCTGATCTTGCTGGGCCGCTACGTCGATCAGGCGAGAGAGCTTCAGATCCTGGCAGGAGATAGCAATACGATCCATGTCACGAACTGCGACGACGCGGGTACGCTGATCCAGATACTCGGGTACCGGCTGCGCGAGGGCTGCGGTCAGAAGAACTTCTATCTGGACACAGCAAATCCGGAGAAGGCCTTTCTTACGATCGACTCGGGCTTCCCTCTCACCGACCTCGAAGAGGCGCTGCAGAAAGGTGTCCCATTCAATTATCCATATTCCCCCTCCCATGTCCCCGTACTTTTTAAGGAGAGTGATTGGACTACGTTGGGCGGTGGTCAGAAGAAGAGCTACTCCAATTTGCTGGATCTGCTTATTGCCGACCCAGCCGTGGCACGTCTTTATTGGGCCCTCACCAAGAACGATAATGAGACAAGGGTAGCCTTGCAGCAATCTCCTGGACTTAGACGGCTGCTGCCGTATGCCGCTACTCTCGATTTTTACGGAAGCCAGATTAGTATTCGCTCAGGACGCGTAATCGTTCCTGGAGGAGCATGGACCCAAGCCTCGTGGAAAGACCTGGTGGGAGCAAGCCCCGACAACCCTGGCGAGTTCGTTCCCCGGTTGCTTGCCAAAGACAATGGGTGGCTAGCTGCGTACTTCGATGTCCTGTCGCGCGTCAGGGAGTCGCAGCGGGAGCATCTCACCGAAGACGGCCGGCTGAAGCGCCTCTACGAAGACCTACGCGGTACCGACCTTGAACCCCCAGCAACCAGGGGTGTATTTCGACAAGGCCCGGACCTTCTTGTCCTGTTCACTCGCGTCGAATGGGAGGCTAACGGCGAGCCGCACGTGCCGGGAGACCTAGAGGTTTGGAAGCAGATCGTGCGCCAGAAGACAGATTCGAAGATGATCCATGATTGGAACAAGCACGGCCACGGTTTGGACCATCCTGAGCAGCTGCTCGATGCAATGGTCGCCTTCTCTCGTGTCGTGACCGATAGCGGCCCTCTACAGATCTATCTCACGATGTCTGAAATTGACAGTGGACGGCCTCCCGGCAAGCGCCTGTCTCCTGAAACCGTCAGCTTGCTGGCAAGCAGGTTTTCGCAGTTCAATAATTGGTATTTGGTCTTCTCTGAGTTTCCGGACCTGAGCGATGAGTCCGTGACTCGTTTTGTCAGTACCGCGGAATCGATCGACAAGATTTCGAATGAATCGCTGCGCGGAAACACGCTTGGGGCGCTTCAGGCCAATATCGGACTCTGGCAGATCCTTGCCCGCCAGGGAGAGATCCCCAGCTCAGAATTGAATGCGTCATGGCAGAAGATGATTGATCCATTTACCAAAATCACTTCCTCAACGCAGCTTTTCGATTCGACCCGTACGTCGCTGGGGGAACTGCTGGTGGCCGCGGGCGGTCAGGCGAACGGTTCGCCGGGCGAGATCATCGATCTGCTTGCGGGCCCTCCCCAACAGAGCCCCGACGGCCAACGAGTGCATCAGGAATTGGCTCGGAGAATTCGTGCCGTGCTCGTAGACCAGCACCTGGTCTCCCTCGATACGCTGTTCGCGCTCAGCGACGGCTTGAATGCGATGGCACAGGGAAAACCAGGGGGCGAAGGAATGCTCTCGCTTGCTGGAGAGCTCCGCGAATTCGAGATGCCCCGTCCGATCTTTACCGCGAGCGAAAAGATCGACTGGGCGCCGCGCGTCTACACCACCCATCACGCGGAGTTGCAGGTGCAGACGGACTTGACGAAGGTGATCAAGACGCCCGGGACACGCGCGCAATTGGAAGCGGCCCGAGGCCAGCTCGCACCCTTTCTCCGGGACACGCTAGTCGGTCTGAATTACGCCTACTATGAACCACCCGGTGCCCAGATCCTCCACAACAATCCGCTCTTCGTTCGTTCGCATGACTTCACGGAAATATCGGTCGTCGGCACCGAACAGTTCTGGCAGACTCCCATGTTGTTGGGTGTGGGAACGCCAGCTGGCGGCGGCGCTTATCTGATGGGTTCGTTGACTGATCTGTCCTACGCGCTGGCATCGACGGAGCAGGACTTTATTGCCCCGGAAAATGTTCAGGCGCTGATCTGGAAAGAGTTGGTGCCTGACCTGCTAGTCAGTGCGACGCTTCCGCGCTGGTGGAGCGTCGGCCCGAACGAACTTCATGCTGTCGCTCTCTATCAGCGCTCGGGGGAAGAGCTCCTGACTGCATCGGTAAAGGACAGCCAAGTTACGGGCCGAGGTGATAGCCATTCTCTCCGACCGCATGACCCCGCAACGTCTGGAACGGATCGAGCACGCCCTGCTGCACGAAGAAGACCTCCCGGCGACAGTCTCTCGAATGATGCCTGCAGATACCTTTTATTTGTGCGAAGAGTTCCGCAAAAAATATCCTGGAGAGGCCGCGTCTTCGGGGCAGGCAGGGCAGCAATTGGACGACCTCGCACGTCAGCATCCGGCAGACGCCAGCACCGAGCGCATATCGAAAGATTTCGGAGTGCCTCACCCGACGCTCGCACGGACTTATGGCCGCGAGCTCCTGAATGTAAAGCCCTTCCCTTTCTTTGGAGGCTATTCGAGCCGCCTGTTCGGCGAGTCGTGGGAGTCCAGCAATTTGTATTGGGCCCGCCTTGCGGATGAGATGGGCTACTCGCCAGTGATGCTAAACCGTCTTGTTCCCGAACTGACACGCCACATGACCGCAAAGATCTTTGCCACGGACCTCGAGGACTGGCCAGCCATGGTGCGCGCCATGCGAGAGACGGGGGAGGAGTTGCGGCAGGGCAAGATCGCCTCCTTGCCCGCAGCGACCACGACCGCACTGCGTCAGGAACAGACAGTCGGAGATTCAAACACGCAATAGGAGAGCCATGATGAAGAAATATTTTTTACTTCTCTGCTTACTTGCAATTCCCTTCTCCGGCGGTGGAGCGGGAGCGGCGGCCCAGGATGACTCATCGCGCATTCGCGTGAGTGTCGTCCTGGTGCAGCTGAATGTGGCAGTGACCGACAACAAGGGAAACTACATCAGTGGCCTGGGCTCCGAAGACTTCGCGATTACTGAAGACAAGATCACGGAAAAGACCGCAACCTTTGAAGAAGGCAACGGCCCTACCCGCAGAGTGATTGACGTTGGTTCCGATGGCAAGTCCTCTGCACAAGTCTTCGATATGCCCTCGGCCGACTCAGCAACTGGAGGAACAGCGCAATTTGCCGGGGCCAACGTCTTCATCCTCTTCGACACCAGCAACTACATGTACCGGGGATTTGTCTTCGCCCAGGACGCTATCGCCGATTTCATCCGCTCGCTTGAAGGCGTAAGCAAGTTGGCCCTGTATTCCTACAGCCGCGATCTCTCCAAAGTCACTACACTTACGCCCGACCGCTCCCAGGTGTTGCGGGGCGTACGCAACACAGTCGCAGGAGACGACGCCGCACTCTATAACGGCCTCTTGCTGACAGTGAAGGACGCCGCACAATTAACCGGACGCAAGGCAATCGTCGTCTTCTCTAACGGCCCCGACAACGCCAGCCTGGTGCCGCCGGAGGACGTCGCCGAATTGGCCCAATCGACTGGAACGATCATTTACATGATCAGTACGCAGCAGGCCGAGACAGAACCGGTGTCGACTGCCGTCTTTGAGCGCATGAGCAAGGCCACGGGCGGTAAAGCCTATTTCGCGAAGGACTGGCAGGATGAAAAACAGGCGTTCGCATCAATCCGCGACGATCTGGCGCACCTCTATGCGATCAGCTACTACCCTGCGCCGAATCCCAACCGAGGGTGGCGAGCGATCTCGGTGAAGCTCGTCGGCAAGAACCTGCAGAAGTATCACATTCGTACCCGGGCCGGTTATCGTCTTCTTCAAACGACCCAGGCGAGCCCGCCACCTGAGTCGGAGACCGCTTTGAAGTAACCGCCACGACTCCTCAAGCCTGGCTCATGTACCCCATGCCTGCAAGAACTCCGCGCATGTAAGAGAAGCTGCCGATGACGCCGGGCATCGGATCGTCCGCGTGGACCTCGTATTCCAAATCGACGAAGCCTTTGTACTTGATTGCGATTAGCGCATCAAAGATCGCGCGGACGGGCATGATGCCATCTCCCACGGCGACCTGGCTCTCCTTGCTCGTGAAGTTCGTCAGGTCCTTGATATGGACATCGAATAACCGCGGCCCCACTTCGTGGATTGCCTTCACCACATCTGTGCCGGCGCGCACGGTGTGCCCGACATCGATGCAGCATCCCATGCGTGGGTCCATGTTCTTCACCGCACTCAGCACATCCAGCGGGGAATGCCACAACTTGTCCTCTGGCCCATGGTTGTGGATCGCGAGGCGGATGTCATACTCCTTCACGAACTTCTCGATGCGAGGAAGGGTCGTCGGGTGCAGGGTCGCCGGCGACAATCACGGAGATCCCCGCTCGCTTGCAGTATTCGAACTTGCTGCGAATATCGTCATCTTCGTCCTTCGGGAAGTAGATGGTTCCGGCAGCGTGGAGTTTGATGCCTGCCGCGGCATAGTCCGCAAGCGCCTTCGCCTCCTCGGTCGGGTCCATCGGAAGATGGTCTTTGACGTCCTTCACATTCAGCTCGTTCACGTTGAGCTGCTTCATGTAGCCGATCATCTGCGCGCGCGTGAAGTTGCGGAAGGTGTAGCTGGCCAGACCCAGGTGAATGGGCGACGGCTTGCCAGTCGCAGGTGACGGCTGCGCCAATAGCGGGACAGTGCGCGAGGTGACGCTCGCTGCAGCGATGAGCGCACCGGACTGGACGAAGTTGCGACGTGAGAAAAGCATTTTTCATAACAGGCCTTTGCTCGCGTGATCTTAAAGAGTTGTTTTGTATCGATCGATTCGTTGATGGTTGTGATCGCTGAGCGCCTACAGATGCGGCGCCCAGCCCTTTTCATACTCGCGGCCCCAATACTTCATGGCGTGCGCATCGTCCTGGATCTTCCCGTCAGTGGTGTCCAGCTGCAGCTCGCGGTTGACCTCCCAGGCAACGTTGGAGAGCTGAAGCATGGTGACGGCGACGTTTCCTACAGCGATTGGAGCGTTGAGTTTCGTTCCCTTTTGAATTCCCGCGATAAAGTTTGCAAAGTGCAGGTCCGTCATGGAGTCGCGACCTGTCAGGTCAGACGACGAGGTCGCCTTGCCGGTCTTGAATTCGCTCGTCTTGTTGCCTTTGAGATCGTATATCTCGTAGCCATCACGATCGACCAGCACCGTCCCGGTCGTCCCCACGATGGTCGACCCGCGATCGCGGTTATAGTACTTCATGCCATTGCAGCACTTGCCCTCCCACGAGATCATCTTGTCGTCGTAGTCGAAGCTGGTCATCAGCGTGTCGTAGAACTGCCAGTCGTCCTTGAACTGATATCTGCCTCCGGTAGAAGTGATCCGGTGTGGAAAGTCCACGCCGAGCGCCCATCGGCAGACATCGACCTCGTGCGTGCCATTGTTGAGCGTTTCGCCAGTACCCCATGTCTTGAACCAGTGCCAGTTATATGGCTGCACATTGTCCTTATAGGCAACGCGAGGAGCGGGGCCCTGCCACAGGTCCCAATCGAGCTGCGCCGGTACAGGAACTTCCTTCCCGGTCCCTATCGATTTTCTGACGTTGCTATACCAGGCTTTGGCGAAGTAGGCCCTTCCGACAACACCGTTGTGGATCTTGTCGACGATCTCGATGGTGTGCGGGGACGAGCGCTGCTGGGTCCCCATCTGCACGAGCTTCTGATACTTCTGCTGGGCCTGAACCAGAAGCGCGCCTTCCGCAGGATTGTGGCTGCAGGGTTTCTCTACATAGACGTTCTTTCCCGCCTGCAGTCCCAGGATCGCCATTGGAGCGTGCCAGTGGTCGGGAGTGGCAATCGTGATGGCATCGACGTCCTTCTTCTGGAGAATATGGCGAAAATCCTGGTCGGTCGCGGGAGCCTCGCCCATCTCTTTCTCCGTGGCAGCGGCGAACTTCTTGAGGATGTTGGTATCCACATCGCAAACATAGGCGATTCGTGCAGTGCTCTTGTTGGCCTTGAGCGCGGAAAGATGGGCATAGGCGCGCCCGTTGAGGCCGATGACCGCAAAGTTGAGCCGATCGTTCGAGCCCATGATCTGACCGTAGCTCTTCGCCGTCGATCCGATGGCCAAGCCCGCTGCTCCTACGGCAAGCGTGTCGAGAAACTCACGTCTGGTAACCATTTTTTCTCCTTCGAAAACAGTGAAGGCCGCAGTGTCGATCTTTGGCCGAGGGGTTCCTTATACACACTAACGGACGCGTTCGCGTTTGGACGCATTTACCGCTCAACTTAACAAAAGTTAACTCATCATCGCTAAAATGTTCCTGAATCGATCAGACATTGCTTCATGCCCGCCCAACTGATGCGCGTGGAGGCTTCCGGCGTTCCAGCGCCCCGCCAATGCGTCTCGAGGCTGACGGCATCGTGGTAGCCAGCCGCCTTGAGAGCGCGGAACTGGGCGGTCCAGTCGATATAGCCTTTGTCGACCGGCGACCATACGATCTTGCCGGCGGCGTCCTTGACCGCGTTCTTGCAATGGCAATGGTGGATACGATTCTTGGGCAAGCTGTCCCAGCCTCCGGGGAAGGCGTCCATCTCGCCGCGCATCACGGCGTTCCCCGGGTCCCAGTTGAGTGCGAAGTTGGGGGATTGAATGGCGGCTAGAACTTTGGCGGCTTCGCGGCCGGTCGCGGTGTTGCAGGCGAACTCATTTTCAATCACAAGAAGAAGACCTTGCTTGCCGACGATCTCGGCAGTGGCGCGAAGCTTTTCATTGATTGCTGCGCGGTAAGGGGCCACGTCGTCGAGCCGCCAGAAGTCGAAGCAGCGGATCTTGTTCGTCTTGAACTGCTTTGCCAGCGAGATGCTGCGTTCGACGACCTCGTCCTGGTGCTTGTAGGCGACCTCGGCGGCGCCGTGCATGTCCGCTTTGGAGCCATACTGGGACTTGGGGGCGCCCGGCCAGTCCACCTTGAAAAGCGGGCTTGCGATGTCGGTCACCTGCAGGTTGTACTTGGCCAGTATCTTCTGTGCCTCGGCTATTTCGGCGTCCGATGAGGCCTGGAGGTTCTTGCCCCACATCTCGCGGAGCTCGACCCATTGCAGGCCGAAGTCGTTCGCGATGACGGAGCAGGCGTGGTCAAAGTCCTGCGAGATTTCATCGGAGATAACAGCGATTTTGAAGGGCGACTGCGATGCCGATGCCATACCAAAAAGTGGACGTGTCGCACAGGCCGCAGCAGTCATTCCTGCCCCTGCAAGAAAATTTCGTCTTGAAACGCCTTTCATGCTTCTCCTATTTCCTGGTAATGACCTGCCGTGAATTGCGCTGACTTCATCATGTTAGATGCCGGTCACCCCACGCAAGCGGTGACCGGCCAATAAAACAACTATTTGATGACGGCCTTTAGAACATAATTTTCACTGATCCCTGCAGCGTGCGGCCGCCTCCTACGCCATTCACACTACCCTGGCCGCTACCCAGGGTGCCCGTGACTTGGCCGAAGCTGGACGCAGTGCAGCAGTTGTTGCTGGTTGGTTGGCCGAACTGTGGAGTGTTGCTCAGCTGGAAAGCATCGAAACGGGTTTGGAGGGCCGTTTCACGATAGAGATTGAAGGTCTTGAATAAGGAGAAGTTGTCCTGAATATACCCAGGACCACGGAACGCGTTTCTTCCGGTATTCCCCACATCAACGTTCTGCGCCGTGCATCCTGCCGTCGGGCATCCTGCTGGGGTTGAAAACGCAGTCGGATCAAACCAGTGGGCGTTCCCGCCGCCAACGTTATGAAGCGTTCGGTAGGCGCCTGTCAGGCTTCCCGTCTGTGTAGTGCCAGGAGTATTGAGGTTTGACCCGTTCGTAGCGACGGTGAACGGGAGTCCGGAGACCGCAGAGATGATTCCAGAGAGCTGCCAGCCTCCCAGAACGACCGCACCGACTCCAGAGCTGAGCATGTTGTGACCACGACCGAAGGGAAGTTCGTAGGTGAAGCTCTGCTCAAAGTTCAGTTTGCGATCATAGTCAAGCGGGGCATAATTTCTGCGCCAGTTGATATAGAACTGGAGTCCGCCATCATCATCGTTGACGTAGCCCATAGCTTTGCCCCAGGTAAACGCCGAGGTAAAGGCAAGGCCGTTGGAAAGGCGTTTGGTGAGTGAGGTCTGGAGCGCCTGGTAGTTGGACGAAAAGCCAATGAAGTATTGATTGGTCGCTGCTGTGCGCCCAAACAAAATATTCTCCGGCTCTGAAGCCGCGCCACCACCAAAGGTGCTGGGATTGTTGATGTTCTGGGAGCCTGAAATATCGACACCGTGGTTTGCGACGTAGGCTAGCTGGAGAGTGAGATTGCCCCGGAACGCCTGCTGCACGGCAACGTTCCACGATTCGGCGTAGGGGTTCTTGTAGTTGCTCGGGATGTAGGTGTACACCTGGCTCTTTAGCTGGGCCGTATTCGCCGGAATGATTCCATTGGAGGGAATCACTACAGGAACCGGTGCGGGAAATCCCGCCTGGAACGTAGCGACCGTCACTCCATCGGCAAGCACGGCAGGGGTGAAGGAAGACGTGCCGCCGGGTTGATAGCTGTTGTTTGCGCGGATCGGATAGTTGTACGCGTAGGTGTTATCGGGGAAAGGTGTATAGCTGATACCAAACCCACCCCGGACGACAGTGTCTTCTGTAACACGGTAGGCAAATCCGGTGCGCGGAGCGAAGTAGCTATACCGCGTCTTCATGCCCAGATTGTCGGGGTTACCGCCAATGCCCGCAATGACAATGTTGTTATTGACGGGGTCATAGTTGGAGAAGCCGCCAGGAGTTTTGGGAGTCGCGGGCGGATAGAACTCCCAGCGAACACCCAGGTCGACCGTCAACTTCGGTGTGACTTGCCACTTGTCCGTTGCGTAAGTAAAGAACCACCACTGCCGGTACGCAGGAAAGAAGGTGTTAAGGTCGCGCCCCGTCTGGCTTGGCTGATCGAGCAGGAAGCTGGCAATGTCATTGGCGATGTTGGTCTTGGCCCCGCTCTGGGAGGTCTGCACGTCCGAGAAATTGAATACGCCACGCGGACTGAAGGTCTGGTCTTGCAGAAGATCGTCGCGGATGCGGCGAAGGTCGCCGCCAAACTTCAGCGTATGGTTTCTGATGACCTTCGTCCAGATATTGTCGAAGTCAATATTGGTCTCGCCCCTGATCCATGGCACCGAGGCCGAGTATCCGATCAACGTGCCGGTGAACCCGCCATTGATCGTGAGGCCCACCTGCCCGCTGGTGAACGGCTGTCCATCGATGTTCACACCGGGAATACCCAGAGTGGTTGCATCGTTACTGCCGTAGTCGCTCGGGTTCGCATTGTTGCGCAGGTGAGCGACGCCAACTCGAGCTTCAGTGAACAGCGAGGGTGAAAATACGTGGTCGTAGTTCACACCCGTGCTGTAGGAGGTCTGGACGCCTAGCCCTTGAAAGCCGCCACCTGCGGGCCGCCCAGGAACGATCCGAAGGCAGGTGCCTGAAAGGTGTTGACCCTCTGCCAGCTGTATCGTCCGCTGAGATGGTTCTTCTCGTTGATCCCCCAATCGATTTTTGTATCGAAGCTATTCGTGCCCTTGGTAAATGGAAGATTGGTCGTGTAGTTATTGGCTGGATTTCCCAAAGGTGCGTTCGGGTTCAAAGTGCCATATTGGGCAGCGGCAGCATTAACCATCTGCAGTATCTTGAGCGAGATTGGATTGACGCGATTGAAGGGAAGCTGATTGTTCACGAACGGTGTGCGCTGGTGTCCTGGGCCGGTTCCATTCCCGTCTCCCGTGGCTGGGTCATAGATTTGACCAGTTGTGCCTGAAAGCGCGGCACTTAGATCGATATTACCCTGGGCGTTCGGCGTATAGTACCGCGGATCCGGAATCGTGAAGGTGCTCCCCACGCTCTCATGGTCCGAGGTCCCAAGATAGTCAACGAAGAAGAACAGCTTGTCCTTCAAAATCGGCCCACCTATGCTGCCGCCGTAGTAGTTGTAGGACAGATGTCCGAGCGGCCCGGCGAAGTAAGCACGGGCGTTAACTGCGTTGTTCTGGATAAATTCGAAGGCCGAACCGTGGAATGCGTTCGTTCCGGACTTGAGAGTGACGTTGGTGACTGCGCCCGTGGCGCGGCCAAGCTCCGCTTCGAAGTTATTTGTGGAGATGTCGACAGACTGGATGGCCTCTACCGGAGGAATCATGATCTGGAGGAGCCCGGTGCGCTCGTCATCGTCGATGCCTTCAATCTGATACAGATTGCCTTCACGGGGCAGACCATTCGCCTCAGTCTGCAACGAACTCGCCGCATTGAAGAACTGTGAGTGCTGGAAGACCTGCGGCGCCATGCCGGGAACCAGATTGAGAAGCGTCTGGAAGTTGCGATTGGTGCCGATGGGCATGTCGGCCACTTGCTTCGCCTCAATCTTTGTACTGATATCGGCGCGATCTGTCTGGAGCAAGGGGGGCGCCGTCGTCACCAGAACAGTCTCCGTGACGCTGCCCGTGACCATCGTGACGTCAACGCGTGTCGACGAGTTGCTGGGAAGGTCGATGTTTTGATGAGTGTCCTTCTTGAACCCAGTCGCCTCGGTTGTGACGTTATAAATACCGGGTGGCATATCGGGGAAGGTGAAGTTGCCGCTTTCGTTCGTCACCGACTCGTGAATCAACCCGGTTTTAGCCTCGGTCGCTGTGACCTTCGCACCAGCAACGGTTGCGCCGCTAGGATCTGTGATTGTGCCAAGCAGGGTCCCGTTCACTGCCTGACCAAACAGTGAAGCGGAGAGGCTGAGGATGAGAAGCGAAAGGATATATCTAAAACGTTTTAGCGATATCACGTGGAACCTCCAGAAGTACTTCCAATAAGTGGTTCAGATTCAGGCCCGGCTCCGCTATTGTTTGGAGAGCGAACGAACCGTATCAGGATCAGTTCTTAATAGTCAACAGATTTTAGAGGAATCTTCGAAACTGGCTCGACCCCGCCGCCGCGCAAACCAGAAGGGCCCATTGGAAACCTCGAAAATTGCCTGCAACCCGTTGTGTAAAGCCACGATACGAATTGTGCATCATTATTGGGCGCACACCTGCCTCTGCAAAGGGCTAAAGAAGTAGTCCGCTGCTGGGTCTGCGCCCCCGTGTTGGCGTCCACTGGCTCAAACGTCTTCGGCTGCCAAGTTGCCCAGTCGCTCAATGGTCGGCGAACCCAGAGGGGATGCCAGCTCGAAACGCTTCTTCTCTTACCTCGGCCGGCGGTCCCAAATCTTCTATGGACACTGCGTCAGGTTGTTGTACGTTGGTTCCATGAAAACATTCCTGCCGTACTTCCAAGTTCACGGGAACTCTTTGCGTGCTCGCGCGTCGGCCACACGACTGCTCGCCTGTTCCTTTATTCTGACGTCAACATGGGCCGTATTTGCTCAGCCAAACGCCCCGAAACAGACAAACGACGAGGAATATACGAAGAAGATCAAGGAATACCTCTCCGACCCGCGATTTACGACGGAACTGGTAGACCATCTGCCCGCGTCGACAAAGGTGCCTACCCCTCTCAAGTTTCTGGGCTCCATGCCCGGGCAGCCAGGCGAGCTTTACTACAACGCCGACATCAACCGGTACTACGAGGAGCTGGCCAAGGATTCGCCACGTGCGAAGTTCTGGAAGCTCGGAATGAAGTCGGAAGAAGGGCGCGACATGGTCGTGCTGGCGATCGGAAATGAAGAATCGATCAAGGACCTCGATAGGTACAGGGCTGACCTCGCGGCGCTTACCGACCCGCGCAAGACGACTGAAGAGCGGGCCCAAAAGATCATCCATACGAGCAAGCCGATTTACTGGATCACCAGCGGCATCCATTCTCCGGAGACCGGCGGGCCGCAGATGCTGGTGGAGCTCGCTTACCGGCTGATCGTCGAAGAGACCCCGTTCATTCAGGCGATTCGCAACAATGCGATTGTGTTTATCACGCCTGTGGTCGAGACCGATGGTCGCGACAAAGAGGTAGATACCTACTACTACGGCAAGGTAACGAAGAAGCCACGGCCGCCACTGATGTACTGGGGCAAGTACGTCGCGCACGACAACAATCGCGACGGAATGGGCCAGTACCTTCACCTGACGCAAAACATTACCGCCGGAGTTTTGGAGTGGCACCCGACCGTGCTGCACGATCTGCATGAGGCGCAGTCCTACCTTTATGTCTCGACAGGAACGGGGCCGTATAACCCATCACTGGATCCAATTGCTGTCGATGAATGGTGGATGCTGGGTGAGACCGAAATTATGGAGATGGCCAAGCGTGGGGTTCCCGGCGTGTGGACTTACGGTTTCTATGACGGATGGGTGCCGAACTATCTCTTCTGGATCGCCGAGACGCACAACTCGTTTGGGCGGTTTTACGAGGTGCAATCCTACGGGCCGGACGTAACCGAGAAACTTCAACTGCCCGCAACAACGACGAGCCGCGAGTGGTACCGGCCGAATCCGCCGCTTCCCACCGTGAAATGGGGCCCGCGAAACAACACGAATATCCAGGAGTCCGCGATCCTTATCGCACTGAACAAGGTCGCCAGGGAGAAGGACCTGTATTTGGAAAACTACTGGCTGAAGAACAAGCGGTCGGTCCAGAAAGGAAAGGACGGCCCTGTATACGGATGGGCGATTCCAGCCCAACAGACGCATCGCGTGAACGCAGCCGAGATGGTGAACGACCTGCGTCATCAAGGCGTCGAGATCGACATCGCTGACAAGGAGAGCACATTCGGTAATCTGAAGGTCTCGGCCGGCGACTACATCATCCGCGCAGACCAACCCTACAGAACTCTGGTGGACATGTACTTCAGCCTGCAGAACTATCCTGTGGCCAATCCGCTGCCCTACGACGACACGGGCTGGACGATGCCGTTAATGCGCAATGTAACGGTAAAAAAAGTGACGGACAAGTCACTCCTCGACCAGCCTATGATCGCGATCGACAAGGACGTAGTGGTCCCGGGCATAATTCAGGGAACCGGCGATGTTCTCGTCGTCGAAAACACTACCGACAATGTACTGGCCACCTTCCGATTCAAAAATGCGGATGTAAAGATGGAGGCCGCGGAAGAGGACTTTGATCTCGATGGCCATCATCTCCGGGCAGGCGCTTTTGTGGTTCGCAACGGAGGAGACGCGAAGGTGCCGAGCGTCCATTCAGGAACTCGGACTCACGGCCTACGCCACCTCGGCCACGACGGTGAAGACCCATCCGCTGACTGTTCCGCGTATCGGCTATGTCCACTCCTGGCAGCGGACGCAGGACGAGGGTTGGGTGCGCGCTGCACTCGACCACTACGGCGTCCCCTACATCTACTTCGCCGACCAGAAGCTTCGCGAGGGAGACCTTCGCGCCAGGTACGACGTGATTATCTTTCCAAGCATTGGCGGCAGCTCGGTTTCGCAAGTGAATGGGATCCCGAAGACAGGCCCTGATGCGGTCCCTTACAAGAAGACGAAGCTGACCCCGAATCTCGGAGTGGAAGACTCAAGCGACGACATTCGCGGTGGCATGGGGATCGAGGGCCTGGCAGAGCTGGTGAAGTTCGTGCAAGCCGGCGGCACCCTGATTACGGAAGGATCAACGACGACGATCCTGCCCGATTACGGAATCACGTCGCGGATCAACGTCGAACATCCGGCGACGTTGTATGCCAAAGGCGCATTGATGCGCGGAATCATCGCCGACAAGAAGAGCCCTATCGTGTACGGATACACGGGCGACCAGATGCCCGTGTATTTCAGCCAGGACCCTGTCTTGAATACTCGCGGGGGCGTTTTTCGAGGGGCGGCTGGAGTGCCCGGTGTTGGCGCGGACATTACACCGAATGCAACGCCAATTGCGCTGTCGCCCTACGACTCTGACGACAGCATCGTAGAGCCGAAGGGGCTGCCGTCGCAGAGTAGCGACGCCGGCGCGGCCCAGCAGGCGCTGCGGCAGTTCGGCGGTGCGGAGGACACGTCGGTCCCACCCAGAGTTGTCCTACAGTTCCCAGCCAAGGCGGACGAGATATTGCTCTCTGGGGAGCTTGCGGGTGGTCAGGCGCTAACCAATCGTGCGCTCGCGCTTGATCAGCCAATTGGCCAGGGGCACGTGGTGATGTTTGCGCTTCGGCCGTTCTGGCGTTGGCAGACCCAGGGCACCTACGCCCTGGGCTTCAACACAATTCTCAACTGGGACCATCTGGATGCAGGCAAGAAGGAGACAAAGCCTAAGACACCTTCCACAAACTAACTAGCCTCGCTTGCACCGAAGAGTCGGGCGGCACCTAAGTGCCGCCCTATGCAAGTTCAACCAGAGTTAGAAGAGAATACGGCCACCCACCTGGATGATGCGGTTGTTGCCTGATTGTTGACCAGTAATTTTGCCGAAGTTGGCGTTGTTCATCGCCGTCACCGGTGCGGGGAGGTTGGTCAGGTTGAAGACGTTAGTGAACTCGCCACGCAGTTGGAACTTGAGCGATTCCCAAATACCAAAGGTGCGGAAGAGCGAGGCATCAACGTCCCGATATCCCGGGTCGTCGAGTTGTGCAGGACGCGTGTTTCCAAGCAGGTTCAAAGGACCGACGCCTGGACAACCAGCAGTGCCCGGAACGCAGTAGGCGCTTGTATCGAACCACTTGTTCTCCGCAGCGACACGCGACTTTTGAGCGCCGTAAGTGTGTGGGCCAGCACTGTTAGGCGCAACGCTGGGACGATCGTTCGTCTGCCCGTCACCATTGACGTCCGTTCCGGTCGTAACAGTGAAGGGCTGACCGCTATTCGTCGTGATGATCCCGGTCACCGTCCAGCCATTCAAGGTAGTCCGAACGAACCGGTTATAGGCAGAGAAGTAGTCCGGTGTCCAAACGAAGGAAGCTGTCATCGTGTTGCGCCTGTCTTGGTCGGAACGTTGATGCGCCTCCAACTGCGGATAGTTCGGATCAACGAAGTTGCTCGCGAGATTTGTTCCGTCCAGGGCGTTGCTGGCTAGTACCTTGCTCCAGATGTAGAACCCGCGTGCACTGAAGTTGTGAGAGAGACGCTTTTCGACATTCACCTGAAGGCCGTTGTAATTGGAGTTCTGGCTCGACTGCAGGTTGTAGACGTTCGAATAGGTCGGAGCCGCAGCTGAGAGCCCAAACTCCGAGTTCAGCGGACGGCGGTTGTTTACCGTACTGCTTGTGTTCGCATAGGCGCAGGCCTTGGTCAGGTCTGTGCAGCTCGCGCCGGACGTATTCGCGGCAGTGATGTTGAAATTCGGAGGATTAAGGTCATGGTAAATCGGCAGCTTACGGTTAAGGGAGCCGACATAGTTCACGGTCAGCGCGAGACCTTTGCCTAACTCCTGCTGGAAGCCGGCGTTGATCTGATACGTGACCGGCCAATCGAAGTGCGCGTCAAAAGACGACACCTGGTTAAGGGCAAGAAAGCTTGCAGTGGAAGTATGAGGTGTAAACGTCAGGCCCGGAAACGGGTTGACGCCCCCAGGGAATTCGGTCGGATCGTTCGAATAAGGGTGGGCCATCGAAACGACCTTGCTGAACGTAGGCCGGACGGCGTAAGGGGCAAAGTTCGAGGGAAGCTCCCAAAGGTTGCCAGCGATTCCGCCATAAAAGAGACCGCCCGCGGCATGGAAGACCGTTTTGCCAGTGCCGTAAGGATCGTACGACACCCCGATACGGGGAGAGATGTGATTGTAAGGAGTAAACGCCCCGGTAGTCGGTACGCCAGGGTCGCCAGGAAAGAGCATTCCGATGGGAGCTAACTGTGGACCGGTTTTGCCGGAGATATTTACAGTCTGGAACGCATGGGACTGGACTCCGGGTACGAAGTTGGTTTGCCGGTTCTGTGTGTCCGTGGGAGCCTGCTGCCAATCGTAGCGCAATCCTAAATTGATAGTCAGGTTCGGACGAATGCGCCAGTCGTCCTGTGCAAAGAGGGCGTAATTCCAATAGTTGGCCTCGGCATACTCGCCGGTGTCCTGCTCATAACTGCTCGGACGGCCAAGCATATAGTCCGCAAGGGCGTTGTTCGTGCGGGTATTGACGGTCGTGGCGTAGGTGAAGACGCCGTAGTTATCGAGCGATGTAAGCTGGAAGTCCTTTTCCAGACCAGCTTCTGCGCCAAGTGATAGCGTATGCTGGCCGCGAGTTGAACTAAGTACATCGCGGAAACTGTAGTAATTTGTGCCCGCCTTTGGGCCCGTAATGGCCTGGGAAAGCGTAAACCAGCTGGGGATGCTGACCTGCCCGCGGGAAGGAGATCCAGAGATTCCGAAGTCGGATCCAAAGTCCGCGAAGGTACTGTTCCCCGGAACCGGAATGCGACCTCCGGACTGTCGCGTGTAGCTCAGCCATGCCTGGTTTATCGTGCGCGAGCTAACTGTCCAGACATCGCTCACATTTGCGTTCTCCTGGGTGGTTGCGTAGTTCGAATGACTCCAGAATTGTGGTGTCAGGCCGCCCGGATTGGAAATAATGTTGTATTTATACAGAAAGTAGCTCAAGGTGAGGCGGTGGTTTGCCGTCAACTGGCTGTCTGTCTTGATCAAATATTGGTTGTACTTCTCCGGCGTTGGATCATATTCCCTATAGGTATATTGGGTGTCGCCGAAGGCGGTTGCTCCGACGCCCGGCTTGACTCCTTTGGAGTACAGATAGTTCGCGATGTTGACCGCCGTTGGGTCGAGCGGATCGGTGATGATGTTGTTTTTGTAGGGTGTATGGGTTGTAGGGTTGCAAACGAGGAACTTGAAATTTGTATTGTCCGCCGAGGTGGGACTCTGCGTGCAGGAAGTAATGTCGGTCGGTAGGTTCTCAGAGAAGTTGCCGGCTATCTGAGCGGCGCTGGGGACGTTGCCGCTGAATGCCGGAGACGTGGTGTCGCGCAACCCACCGTAGCTGAAGAAGAAGAAGTCCTTATCATGACGGATAGGGCCACCGACTGTGCCACCGAACTCGTTGCGGGCGTAGGGTGGCTTGGTCTGCGAATTATGCGCGACAGCAGTGAAATTTCTCGTGCGATAGAACTCGAACGCCGACCCATGGAACTGGTTAGTTCCCGACTTAGTCACAATGCTCGAGACCGCAGCTGCATAGCGTCCAAGCGTTGCGTTGAAGTTGTTCGTTTGAACATTGAACTGGCTGACTGCGTCTGGGTTGGGAATGGCATTACCGCTATTGCGAAGCCCGGTCATGTTGGGACCACCATCGAGATAGAACGAAACCTGACCGGTGAAGTCGTCCGTCGAACCGTTGATGTAAACGTGTTGCTCCGGAAAACCCAGGCTGTTTGTGTTGGTGTTCTGTTGGACACCTGGGGTCAGGCTGAGCAACTGATAGACATTCCGGCCTACAAGGGGAAGATTTTCGATTTCCACGTTGGATACCGTGCGGCCAAGCGTGGCGTCGCCCGTATTGATGAGGGGAACGTCACTCGTCACAGTGACTGTCTCGCTCGCTGTGCCCGTCTCCAGAGTGAGGTTGAGTGCTGCATCCTGCATGACAGAGAGGACGATGCCAGCACGCTGTAAGGTCTTGAATCCGGGTGCCGCAACAGAAGCTTTGTAGGGACCGATCGGAAGAAACTCCTCGCGATAGGAGCCATCAGCCTTGGTTGTTGTGGTGCGGCTAAAATTTGTCTCCGTTTGGGTCAGCGTGATCGTGGCATTGGGGACGACCGCGCCGGTGGAATCGGTGACTGTGCCAAACAATGTGGCGGTGCTGAGTTGGGCGGATGCCTCTACCCCCGTAACCGCAATGGTAAGAAGCACAAGAAGCGATTTCAATAAGAAATTGCCGTGATATCGGAACAGCTTTTGATTCTTTAACTTTCGCCGCACTCGCATGGCCTCTCTCCTGGAAAAAGCGTTCGTCTCGGCAGTCTTTGTTTGAATTTCCTAACGACGGGAAACGATAGTTCGTTGAATGAACAATTGTCAAGAAGTATAGAGAGAGTTGAAGTAAAAGCGTCGAATAGGTCTCTCCCTTAGATACCCTCGCGAACCCACCCGATACTGGACTCGCGAAATGGTTGGCGCGGACATTACACCGAATGCAACACCAATTGCGCTGTCGCCCTACGACTCTGACGACAGCATCGTAGAGCCGAAGGGGCTGCCGTCGCAGAGTAGCGACGCCGGCGCGGCCCAGCAGGCGCTGCGGCAGTTCGGCGGTGCGGAGGACACGTCAGTCCCACCCAGAGTTGTCCTGCAGTTCCCAGCCAAGGCGGACGAGATATTGCTCTCTGGGGAGCTTGCGGGTGGTCAGGCGCTAACCAATCGTGCGCTCGCGCTTGATCAGCCAATTGGCCAGGGGCACGTGGTGATGTTTGCGCTTCGGCCATTCTGGCGTTGGCAGACCCAGGGCACCTACGCCCTGGGCTTCAACACGATTCTCAACTGGGACCATCTGGATGCAGGCAAGAAGGAGACAAAGCCTCAACCTGCTTCGGCCAATTAAACGAGCGTGGGAGCGGCACCCGGACGGGCATCGCTCCCACACTCTTGTCGCAACGTTAGAAGGTCAATCGACCTCCCAGTTGGATGACGCGTTGGGTGCCCTGCGCCCCGGTGATCTTGCCGTCGTTGCCCGACGAGAGGGACGTTGTCGGGTTGCCGACACTCACCCAGTTCAAGGCATTAGTGCCTTCGGCACGGAACTGGAACGCTATTCCATGCTCGAAGGAAAAGGTGCGGAAGATTCCCAGATCCATGTCGCGGAAGCCCGGTCCGAGAATGGAGTCGCGCGTCACATTGCCATCGGCCCCACCAGGGCCGATGCCGAGCCCGGGGCCATTGTTAACGAAAGCCGCCGTATTGAACCACGCCGTCAACTCACTGTTTTGGGTGCAAATCCGGCAGCCGTGACTGAGCTTGGGGTTTACGCCAGGAACCGCGTTGGGGCGGTTCGCGTTCGAACTGTCGAAGTTCTTGTTGGCCCCTGTGGTCATATTCAAAGGTGCGCCGCTAGTCATATAGAGAACCGGCGCGATCTGCCAGCCATTTGCCAGTACCTTCAGGAATGTGCTCGATCCGTGGAAGTAGTCGATATTCCATATGGCGGAGATCACCGCGTTGTGGGTCCGGTTAGCATCCATCGGGCCCTTTTCCTCCGCGAGGCCGCCGCCGATGGCGCCCAAACTATTGTTGCTGAGGGTGAAGGGATCGCCGAAGTAGCCGAAATTCTGCGCAGTCATCTGTCCAATCGCCGACTCGTTTGAGCTTTGTAGCGCGCGGCTCCAGACATAGAAACCGCTAATAGTGAAGCCATGCGACAGCTGCTTCCTTGCCGAGACTTGAAGGGCGTTGTAATTGGCGTGCTGATTTGTGATCAGATAGATGTTCTGCCCCATGGTGCCAGTGTTGATGCCGGCCGGACCGCTCGGACAATTCCCGACACAGGGATCGAACTGACGCCGTTCGGCGATGCCGATCTGGCCGCCGGTGCAGGCCGCGTTGGACGCTCCAGTGCAAGGCGTGCCCAAGGTGGTCGAATACGGCGCGTAATTGCCGTCGATCATGGTGGGCACGTTATGCGAGAGCGTACCTACATACGCCACCGTCAAAGTTACCTGTGCGGGCAATTGTCGCTGTACGGACGTGTTGAACTGGTAGATGTAAGGATATTGCGCGTTCTTGTCGATGCTCTCGACGGCGGCCGTCGGGAAGAACTTCGGCGCGCTTGGCGAATAGACGTATGGGAAGATGCCGCCACCAGGCGCCGTGGAGGGGAAGTCTCCCGGGGTCGAGTAAATATTGGTGATTGAATTAAGAGAACCGAAGGTCTGACGTATGGCGAACGGTGCGCCGTTGCCGGGCTGGTTCCACTCGTTGCCGCTGGTGGTGCCGTAGAAGACGCCCGCGGCGCCGCGAAATGCGGTTTTGCCGTCCCCATATGGGGCCCATGCAAAACCGACACGTGGCGCAATATGATGGAATTTCGTGGTGATTATGCCGCGACCGATGCCCGGGGCCCCGGGGAACAACATGCCCTTCGGCGCGACCGGCGTCACGGTGGATTGCACGCCGGGAACGAACGATGCCGTCCTGTTCAGGGACTCGACGGGAACCGTATCGATGTCCCAACGGATTCCAAGGTTTGCTGTGAACCGGGGTGTGATCCGGTAATCGTCCTGCGCGAACACCGCAGTGTGCCAATAACTGATCAGCGTTGTATAAGGCGTGTCCTGCTCGAACGAGGAGGCCTGGCCGGTCACCCAGTCCGAAAACACATTGCTCGTGGACGTGGGTGCGGAGATCGCAAAACCGATGGTTCCAAAGTTCAACAGATCGGCCCAGAACATAGTCTTATCGAGAGCGAACTCGCCGCCGAGGGAAAGGGTGTGTCTACCCTTGACCAGGCTGACCATGTCGCGTAACTCATAGTTGTTAGAGCCCGTGAACGGACCGGCGTTCGTCGTGGTCGCACTAAAGGCCCCGGATGGGGCGCAAATTGGGCAGTGCGTTCGGCCCCTGGATGAGGAAGTTCGAGCCGTATGTGGCAAGGGTTTGCGTCGCCGGGCCGGTCACTGGCAGGTTGACGCGTCCGCCCGCTGCACGCGTGAACGTAAGCCAGAACTGATTCGCCGTGGTGGCGCTGAAGGTGTGAACGTCGCTGATGTT
Organism: uncultured Acidobacteriaceae bacterium; assembly: GCA_963774835.1. Lineage (GTDB taxonomy): Bacteria > Acidobacteriota > Terriglobia > Terriglobales > Acidobacteriaceae > Edaphobacter. Next base: position 102,257 of record CAVZGS010000003.1, on the reverse strand, counting down.
GATATTCCACTGGTTCGCAGCGGACTGATTGATCTGCCCACGGGACGTTACCGCCTGGGGAGTTACCTTGCACGTTCCTGACGAAGAAGAAGGTCGCCGTCGCATGGTCCTTGTCGCCAAATACCTGGTCATACTTGCCCAGGTATTCGTTTGACGTTGTCGGGGTCGTGAAGGTGCCCGTGTAAGTCCCGCCTCCGGTCGCGGGCTTGAGAGCGCCGTTGGGCAGCGGGATGGAAGAGCCAAATGAGTTGCCTACGTTGTCGAAGTTTGAAATCGTCGTATCCAGGAGGGCTTGGGGGATGCAGTTCAGTGTGGCAACCTGGCAATTTGGGCTACTGTTTGTTCCCTTCACCTGCGTCTTAGTGCCCGGCGCGTTGACTTTGAAGGTGTCTCCGGTAAAGTCGCCCAGACGCTCGGCAGCCGTGGGCACGATGGCGCCATTGAACTGTGATCCGGCTACCTGACGCAGGCCGCCATAGCTGAAGAAGAAGAAGGCCTTATCGTGCTTGATCGGGCCACCGATGGTACCGCCAAATTGGTTGCGATGGTAAGGCAATTTGACTGCCGGAGCGCCCTGTCCCGCGGTCCATGGATAGGCGTTGAAGTCGGTGTTGCGGTTGAACTCGAACAATGAGCCATGAAATTTATTTGTTCCCGACTTTGTGAGAACCGTAATGACGGCAGCCGAGAACTGGCCGTATTGTGCCCCGAATGCGCTGGTCTCTACGCGAAACTCTTGGAGTGCGTCCGGGTTGGGCGCGGGGTTTCCGTAGTTGCGCATACCGGTTATGTTGTTGCCGCCATCCAGGTAAAAGGCAACCTCGGGATTACCGCCGTCAATGGACCCGTTGATCTGGACGTCCGCGGACGGCAGCCCAACGGTGAAATTGGGGGAGCCGGTGGGGTTCGATGTGGGGCTGTTGTTATTGGCCATCACGCCCGGCGTGAGGGAAATTTCGGAGTATGCGTTGCGATTGACCAGGGGCAGGCCAAGGATCTCCGACCCCTCGACGGTCCTGCCCAATACCGCGTCGGACGTATTCACCGACGGGGGAGCACTCGTGACCGTGACGGTCTCGGTTGCAGCACCCACGGACAGTGTGATTTCAAGTGTCAGCGTCTGGTCGACGTTAAGGACGACATTCTGTTGCACGAAGCGTCTAAAGCCGGCTGCCTCCAGCTCGACGGTGTACCCGCCCACGGGCAGGTAATCGATGCGGTACTCCCCATAACCGTTGGACGGCGCCGACCGGGAGAATCCGGTTCCCACGTTGGTTGCCTTCACGGTGGCCCCAGGGACGACCGCGCCGCTCTCATCCTTCACCGTACCTACGATGGAGCCGGTAGTCTGCTGCGCGTGGATCGACGCGACACTCGCAAACATCAGGACAGCCAACACCCACGAGCGTTGGACGAAACAAATCGAGACGATAGTTCTAAAACGCTTTAGCGATATCACGTGAAACCTCCAGAAGTAGTTCAGATTCAGGCCCGGTATTGCTATTGTTTGGAGAGCGAACGAACCGTATCAGGGTCAGTTCTAAACAGTCAACAGATTTTATGCATCTTCGGCGCTCTCGAGTTAACCGCTTGTCTTTTGTGTCTTTTCCTGATTTGTTCTAACGACGCCGAACGATAGTTCGTTCAATGAACAATTGTCAAGACATTTGTCGATTTGTTCAGCAAATCAGTCGGGTTGAACCACGAAGATACCCCCTTTTAGGGGTCAAAAGCCGTGTCGATACACCAGGAAAACGGTTACCCATCTTTTTCCCAGTTCGGGAATGACTCGTAGCATACGTGCAGTTGCTTCTTGAGTGCCGCCCAGTCCCGGCCGGCCAGGAAGACACTACTCGCAAAGGCGAACAAAGACGGTTGACGATCTCAGCGCGCCCATCGTCGAACACAACAGCTGCAATCGCCTCGGCGGCAAAGCACGGAAGCTGGCAATCGAGTCCTCTTCGGGAGTACATTCAGAGACCGAACAAATAAACGTGGCGGTCTCCGGAGTACTAATCGCCCATGAAATTCATGAAAGAGGCGCGTGCCAGAGGGTTGCCTGGAACGTTGAAGATGCTCTTCATCTATAGGGGAGCTCAATCCGTTTCATTTGCCAAAGACGTTTCCATTGACTAAATTGTTGGTGGCGAAACATCAAGATAAAGTTCGGCATCGCAATAAAATCTTCGATGCAATGAAACCAAGCAGCACGACCGGGCCGTCTATGTATTCAGACCAAGTTACGGTGCAAGAGCGATACACGCGGCAAATAGGAGCCGAACAGATGCAGAGTGATGGCCTTAACCGGCGTTCGTTTCTCAGGACAGTGGGTTCAGCAGGAATGTTAGCCGCGCTGCCCGATGCGGCCTACGGGCTTCACTCCGGCGGAGGCCATGTCGTCCATGAAATCGTCGAACCGGGCCAGGAGGCTGACGCCAAGCCGAAGTACTCCATCAAGTTTGCCGTCTGCGGCATGAGCCACGACCACATCTACGGCATGATCGGCGCTGTACAGCGTGGCGGCGGTGTCCTCGTCGCGGCCTGGGGCGGCGAGGAGGACAAGCTCGCCGCATTCAAGAAGCGCTTCCCCGACGTCAAGATCGTAGCCACGCAAGACGAGATCATCAACGATCCTTCCACCCAGCTTGTACTCAGCTCGCAGATCGCCAATGAGCGCGCCGGCATCGGCATTCGGGCCATGAAGCATGGTAAGGACTTCCTCAGCGACAAACCCGGCGCCACTACCCTCGAAGATCTCGCGGCGGTCCGCAAGACCATCGCCGAAACGAAGAAGATCTACGCCATCATGTATAGCGAACGGCTGGAGGTCAAAGCCGCCGTCAAGGCGGGCGAGTTGGTGCAGGCCGGAGCCATCGGCAAGGTCATCCAGACGATCAACATCGCGCCGCACCAGATCGTTCAAGGACACGGCGGCGACGCAGGCGGCTCAGGCGGCAGGCCGGATTGGTTCTGGAACCCGGTGCAGTATGGTGGCATCCTATGCGACATCGGATCGCACCAGGTCGATCAGTTCCTCTATTACACCGGCTCGACCCAGGCCGAAGTCGCCGAGTCACAGATCGCCAATGTGCGCCATCCTCAAAAGCCAAATTTCCAGGACTTCGGCGACATGGTGCTGCGTGGCAATCGTGGACTCGGCTACGTCCGGCTGGACTGGTTTACGCCGGACGGCCTCGGCACGTGGGGCGACGGACGCCTCTTCATTCTCGGCACCGAAGGCTACATTGAGGTGCGGAAGTACACAAACGTCGCCGTCGGCAAGCAGGGCAACAACCTCTTCATCGTCGACCAGAAACAGTCCCGCTACATCGACTGCAACAACCTCACGCTTCCTTTCGGATTGCAGTTCGTCTCCGACATCGTGAACCGCACGCATACCGCGCAGGACCAGACGCAGTGCCTTCTGGCAGCTGAACTCGTCATCAAGGCGCAGAAGAACGCCAGATTGGTCCATTTAGAGGCGTAGGGGCAAAAGCCATGACCAAACAAAGCAATGGAATCTCAAGACGCAAGTTTCTGAAGTCAGCGACAGCTGCGGCAGCAGCTGCCGGCTTCCCCACCATCGTGCCGTCGTCCGTCTTTGGCCAGTACGCTCCCAGTAAGCAGATCAACGTCGGCGCCATCGGCGTGGGACGCATCTCCCGCGTCCACGACATGCCAGCCATCCTCAAGATCGACACCGCCCGCATCATCGCCGTCTGCGATCTCTCTACCGACCGCATCGCCCAGGGAAAGCAGTTCGTCAACGGCTTCTACACCAAGAAAAACGGCAAACCTTACGATGGTGTCACCGGGTACAGCAACTACCGCGACCTTCTCGCCAACCCGGAGATCGACGCCGTCGTCATCTCTACTCCGGACCACCAACACGCGATAGTGGCCGCAGCAGCTGTACGTGCCGGCAAGGACGTTTACCTCCAAAAGCCGGCGTCTCTCACCATCGCTGAAGGCCGTTATCTCTCAGACGTTGTGCAATCCACAGGCCGCATCCTTCAGATCGGAAGCCAGCAGCGTTCATGGAAGCAGTTTCACCGCGCCTGCGAACTTGTTCGGAACGGCCGCATCGGCGAGGTGAAGCACGTCGAGATCGGCCTGCCCGGCGACCCCGCAGGAGGCGACAAGACCCCGATGCCCGTCCCTGCCGGCTTCCAGTACGACGCGTGGCTCGGCTCGACGCCCGACGTCTACTACACCCTCGATCGTGTCATGCCGCTAAACGACTTTAGTCGTCCCGGCTGGCTCCGTATGGAGCAGTTCGGTGCCGGCATGATCACCGGCTGGGGCGCTCATCACGTCGACACCGCCCACTGGGGCATGAACACCGAGTACACCGGGCCCGTCGAGATCTGGGGCACCGCAGAGTTCCCCACCCACGGCCTATGGGACGTCCACGGCAAGTTCCTCACCCACGCCCGTTACGCAAACGGAGTGACCATGGACATCTCCGGCGACTTTCCCAACGGAATCAAGTGGTACGGCACCAAAGGTTGGATCTTCGTGACGCGCGACGAAATGACCACGCCAACCTCAAACGGTGGAGCACCGGTCAAGATCGAACCCCTCATGGCAAGCGATCCGAAGGTCCTCGACTCTGTCATCGGCCCCGACGAGATCCACCTTTACACGGCGACCGAGCAACACGCTAACTGGATCGAGTGCGTCCACACCCGCAAACAGCCCACTGCCCCCGTCGAGATTGGTCACCGCGCCTGCTCCACCTGCCTGCTCCACCACATCGCGATGAAGCTGCCGCGCCACCTCAACTGGGACCCCGAAGAGGAGCGCTTCCACAACGACGACGAGGCCAACAGCATGTTGTCGCGCCCGCAGCGCTATCCCTACATCGAAACTTAACCGTCCAACGCGAGTCTATATGCCCGGCACCTTCAACGTGACGCGATAGATACTGCTGCTCGCGGTAATGTAAAGCGTCTTGCGGTCCGTCCCACCCCAGTTCACGTTCGAAGTTCTCTCCGGCACTAGGATCGTTCCCAGCGCTTTCCCGTCAGGCGAAAAGATCCATACGCCTCCAGGTCCCGTGCTGTATACATTTCCTTTTGCATCCACCTTCATCCCATCCGGCGCTCCCGGTCGCGGCGTCCGCAGTCAGGTCATAGAAGACCTTCGCGTCTGTCAGCGAACCGTCCTCCTTCACGCGATACCGCATCCACAACTTCTTCGGTTCTGAATTGTCGACGTAGAGATATTTCTCGTCCGGCGAAAACGCAATGCCATTCGGCCGTGGCAGGTCTTTGATCAGCAGTTGCAACTGGTCGCGGACGGGCGCAGCTCCTGGCATCTGATAAAGCGCCTTCGGTATGCGATACACGCCATTCACCTGCAACTCCTTGATCGGATCGCCGTCACCCTGCGTAGGCAGCCCATAGGGAGGATCAGTAAAGTAAAGCGACCCGTCCGCCTTGTAAACCAGATCATTCGGACTATTGAGCTTCTTGCCCTCATACGAGTCCGCCAACACCGTGACATGCGCCCCTGGTGCGAGCGACTCCAGCCGCCACACATCACGCTGCGCATGCCCTGCCACCGTCAGACGGCCTTTCGAATCGAGCGTCATGCCGTTCGAACCCGGCTCCTTTCCACCATAGGGGGCCGTCCCCTTATACCCGCTCGGCTGCATGAAGATGCTCACCGTCCCGTCCGGCGTCAGCTTGCGAATACTATTGCTTGTAATCTCCGCAAACAAAAGATACCCCTCCGGAACCCAGACGGGGCCCTCGACCCAGGTAAATCCCGTAGCGACCCGCTCGATCATCGCGTTCGCCGGAACGATCGAGTCGATGCCCGCGTCCAGATGGTCGACCTTCAGCGGAGCGGAAATCTCGTCCGCGGCCACACCGGCATAAGCAGCAGAGAACTCCGGCGCCCTGCGCGCACCCGCATCCACTACAGAGAGGCTCTGAATCAGCGACCCTATCAAGACCACGCATTGAATCGATTTCATGGAGCGCACCAAATGTCCTCCTCGACGCACGACAGCGTCACTTCACCGGACGGCCATCTTCCCATCGGAAATGCAACGAAAGTCTAGCAGCATGACTCCGTCGTCTCCTGAAAAATCACTTTTCTTCGACACTCAAAGAATAAAATGAGACCATTGTCCATGGTGTAGGCTTGGTCGCACACAGGTTCTCGCACTCAACGTTACACCGTGCCAATCTGCGCCAGGGTCTTGGCCTTTCTCCTGCGACAACCGTGAGAATCACACCATGAAATCCGTCATGCAGAACCCGGCCGATCAATTCCTTCAGGACGCAGTTCGGACGCGGTCCGAGATGCGCAAGCGCTGGCTCTATATTCTGCCGGTCGTCTTCGTCGCCTACAGCCTTGCGTACCTGGATCGAGCGAACTACGGCTTCGGCGCTGCAGCAGGACTGGCCGAGACCTTACGCATCAGCAGCTCCCGCTCCGCGCTCCTCGGCGCTCTCTTCTTCCTTGGATACTTCCTCTTCCAGGTCCCCGGCGCGGCCTACGCACGACGCAAAAGCGCCCGCCGTCTGATCTGTTTTGCTCTTGTCAGCTGGGGCTTTCTTGCCTCTCTCACCGGCGTCATTCACAACTTCTGGTTGCTCGCATTCGATCGCCTCCTTCTGGGCGCAGCCGAGAGCTTCATCCTGCCAGCGATGTTGATCCTGCTCAGCAACTGGTTCACCCGCGCCGAGCGCTCCCGCACCAACACGCTCCTCCTCCTCGGCAATCCAGTCACTGTCGTCTGGATGTCAGCGGCCACCGGCTACCTCATCCGCTCCCTCGGCTGGCAGATGACCTTCATCGTCGAGGGTCTGCCCGCAATCATCTGGGGAATCATCTGGCTCGTCGTCATTCGCGACAAACCGGCAGATGCTACCTGGATGAGCGAAGACACCCGCACCCAACTCACTCAACAACTCGACCGCGAACAATGGCTCCTCCCACAGGTAGCAAACCTGAACTCGGCCCTCCGCAACCCCAGCGTCATCTGGCTCTGCATCCAGTACTTCTTCTGGAGCGTCGGCAACTATGGCTTCCTGCTCTGGCTGCCGTCCGTCATCCAGAAGGGCGCCGCGCGAGGCATCGCCATCACCGGGCTGTTGAGCGGCGTGCCTTACCTCGTGGCGATTGTCTTCATGCTGCTCGTCTCGCACTACTCCGACCGCAGCTTCCGCCGAAGACGCTTCGTCTGGCCCTTCCTGATGCTCTCTGGCGCATGCTTCCTCGGCTCTTACCTTACCGCTGCCCACAGCTTCTGGTGGGCCTACGGCTTTCTGGTCTTCGCCGGTAGCTGCTTGTACGCGCCCTTCGGCCCCTTCTTTGCGATCATCCCCGAGATGCTCCCAAAGAACGTTGCCGGCGAGGTCACCGCTGTTATCAATAGCTGCGGCGCGCTCGGGGGCTTTATCGGCATCTGGTTCGTCGGACTACTTACGGCGTACACCGGCAACTCGCGCGCGGGCTTCCTGTTCATGTCCATCTCTCTCGTCATCGCCGGCGTCATCATCCTGTGCCTGCGCGGAGCCGACCAACGACACCCTCGCCACCCTTCCCATCGAAGTCGAGGCAATCTAGCCTCTAACGCAGGAGCAGCCGTCATTCAGGAAATATCTCTCACCTCCGTCCTCGAAAGCGCCGACTTCGCCCTCAGCGCCGTGGCGACCCACGCCCCCGGCCCATCCGGCGTTCTTCCCATCACCGCCGAGATGCTCCTCACCCAGCCCTCAGGAAATCTCTTCGGCCTTAGCATGAACGTCGGCATGGGCTGGGACCCGGCCCATGTCCTCGGCCCCGAAGTCCTCATCCTCAGCACGCACGGCGGCCTCCGCGCCGAAGACGGCACTCCCATCGCCCTCGGCTTCCACACCGGACACTGGGAGGTCGGCGCTCTCGTAGCCGAAGCCGCCCGCGAACTCAAGACCCTCCGCGCCGTCCCCTTCGCCGGCGCCTGCACCGACCCTTGCGACGGCCGCACCCAGGGCACCACCGGCATGCTCGACTCGCTACCCTATCGCAACGATGCCGCCATCGTCCTCCGCCGCCTCATGCGATCACTCCCCACCCGCACCGGAGTCCTGGGCGTCGCTACCTGCGATAAAGGCCTACCCGCGATGATGATGGCCCTCGCCTCCTCAGGCGCGTTGCCAAGCGTTCTCATCCCAGGCGGTGTCACGTTGCTGCCGGAGAACGGCGAAGACGCCGGCAAGGTCCAGACCATCGGTGCCCGCTTCGCCCAGCACCAGATCACCCTCGAATACGCCGCCGAAATAGGCTGCCGGGCCTGCGCCACACCCGGCGGAGGCTGCCAGTTTCTCGGGCACCGCCGCCACCTCGCAGGTCATCGCCGAAGCTCTCGGCCTCGCTCTTCCTCACTCCGCACTCGGCCCCTCCGGCCAACCCATCTGGCTCGACGCCGCCCGTCGCTCCGCCCGCGCCATCCTCCGCATGCGTCAACTTAACATGGGAACGCGTGACGTCCTCACCGACGCTTCAATCAACAACGCCATGGTCGTCCACGCGGCCTTCGGAGGCTCCACAAACCTCCTCCTCCACGTCCCCGCGATAGCCCACGCCGCAAAACTCCATCGCCCGACAGCAAAAGACTGGGCCCACATCAACCGGCAGGTCCCCCGCATCGTCGACGCGCTCCCCAACGGCCCCGGAAACTACGCGACCGTACAAGTCTTCCTCGCCGGCGGCGCACCCGAGGTCATGCTGCACCTTCGCCGTGCCGGACTCCTCGACACCAACGCCAAGACCGTCACCGGCGAAACCCTCAACACCACCCTCGACTGGTGGCAGGACAGCCCGCGCCGCCACACCCTCCGCAAGAATCTCCTCGACCAGGACGGCATCGACCCCGACAACGTCATCATGTCCCCGGACCGCGCTCGCTCCCGCGGCCTCACCTCCACGGTCTGCTTCCCCGTCGGCAACCTCGCCCCCGAAGGCTCTGTCATCAAGAGCACCTCCATCGACCCGACCCTCATCGTCGACGAAAAATACCATCACCTCGGCCCCGCCAAAGTCTTCACCACCGAAGCCGCCGCAATCCACGCCATCAAGACCAGCCAGGTCGTAGAAAACGACGTTATGGTCCTCATCTGCTGCGGCCCCGCCGGCGCCGGCATGCAGGAGATCTACCAGATCACCGCCGCCCTCAAGGCCCTCCCCTTCGGAAAACACGTCGCCGTCCTGACCGACGCGCGTTTCAGCGGAGTCTCGACCGGCGCCTGCATCGGACACATCTCACCTGAAGCTCTCGCCGGAGGCGCCTTAGGCAAAATCCAAAACGGCGATCAGATTGAAATCACCATCGACCGAAAAGACCTCACCGGTACCGTCGACTTCGTCGGCACGTTGAACGGAACGATGGCCCCTGAAGTTGCCGCCCAATTTCTTGCCGAGCGAGGCACCGCGTCCGGACCTTGCGCCGCACCCCGAACTCCCGGACGACACCCGTCTCTGGGCAGCCCTGGTTCATGCCAGCGGAGGCATCTGGGGCGGCTGCGTCTACGACGTCGACGCAATAACCACCCTCCTCGACAAAGGAACCGAGGCGACCGCCTCCGAATCCGCAACCCACTCCGTCACATCAACTCACTAGGGAAGGTCCAAAGCCTTGATACTCTACCGCACCGCTGACGCACTCTACGTCGAACAGGACGGCAAACTTTATCGCGTCGCCGAAATCTCGCTAGACAAACTCATCGCCCACGACGATCTACACAGCCACCTCTCAGCGCACATAGCAAGGCCCTCACCCACCAGTGATCTGGCTCACACAAAGCTCGAAGCCCCCATCGGCAACCAGGAGGTCTGGGCCTCCGGCGTCACCTACTATAGCAGCCGCCGCGCCCGCATCGCTGAATCAAAGGACGCAGGCGGCGGAGACTTCTACGACCGCGTCTACACCGCCGAACGCCCCGAACTCTTCTTCAAAGCAGTCGCTCACAAGGTCGCAGGCCCCAACAGCCACGTGAAAATCCGCCGCGACGCCACCTGGTCCGTCCCCGAACCCGAGCTCACCCTCGTCGTCAATCCACGCGCCCAGATCATCGGCTACACCGTCGGCAACGACATGAGCTCTCGCGACATCGAAGGCACAAACCCGCTCTATCTCCCGCAAGCCAAGGTATACGACCGTAGCTGCGCCCTCGGCCCCGGCCTGCTCATCCGCAACGAGCCGATGCCGGCCTCCACCCAAATCAAGCTCGACATCCTAAGATCGAACAAGACGGAATTTTCCGCCACCACCACATTGACCGAACTGAAACGCGATCCAGCGACACTGGTCGAGTACCTCTTTCGCGACCACACCTTTCCCTACGGATGCTTTCTGCTCACAGGTACAGGCATTGTCCCTCCGGACTCCTTCACGCTCGCGAGCAAAGATGAGATCCGAATCACGATCGAAGGGATCGGCACGCTCACCAACACTGTCGAATAACTCATCGACCACACAACATCAGCAATTATCGAAGGGGAAACACCAATGGATGTAGCTCAGGTATTGATCGCTGGCAAATGGCGCGCAGCCGATGCGGAAGGGACCTTCCACGCAGAAAATCCAGCGAAGGGTGAACCTCTTTCCCTCGCCTTCCCCATCAGCCGATGGTCCGACTGCGACGCCGCCCTCAACGCCGCAACCGGAGCCGCCGCCGAACTTCGCACCATCGACCCAGCAAAGATCGCCGCCTTCCTCGACACCTACGCCAACAACATCGAAGCCGTTGCCGCAACCATCATCGCGGCCGCCGCTGAAGAGACCGCCCTACCCGTCACGCCACGCCTCAAAGACGTCGAACTCCCACGTACCACCAACCAACTCCGCCAGGCCGCAGCCGCAGTGCGTGAAGAGTCCTGGCGCCACGCCACCCTAGACCTCGAGAAAAATATCCGCTCCTGCTTCGCTCCTATCGGCCCCGTCGTAGTGTTCGGCCCCAATAACTTTCCCTTCGCCTTCAACGGCGTCAGCGGCGGAGACTTCGCCGCCGCCATCGCAGCCGGCGACCCCGTCATCGCGAAGGCCCACCCCCTGCACCCCAACACGACGCGCCTTCTCGCCGAACAGGCCCTCAAAGCAGTCGAGACCGCCGGCCTTCCCCCCGCGACAGTCCAAATGATCTACAACGTCAGCAACGAAAACGGCCTCAAGCTCGTCAGCGATCGCCGCATCGGCGCCGTCGCCTTCACCGGCAGCCGAAACGCAGGCCTCCACCTGAAACGCGCCGCCGAAGACGCAGGCAAACCCATCTACCTCGAGATGTCCAGCATCAATCCAGTCATCTTTCTTCCAGGCGCGCTCGCCGAACGCTCCGAGCAACTCGCCCAGGAGTTAGTCGACAGCGTCCTCGCAGGCTCCGGCCAATTCTGCACCAGCCCCAACCTCCTCCTCGTCTTCGAGACCCCACAGACCACGCCCTTCCTCGCACAGATCACCAAGTCCTTCACCGATCGTCCGGCGCAGCCTCTTCTCTCCGCCGCAGGCCGCAACCAACTCCATCAGGGCGTCGCCGCACTCACCACCGCCGGCGCTCAATTGGTCACAGGCGGAGGCTCCGCCCCCGGCGAAGGCTACCGCTACGCCAACACGCTTCTCCGCGCCACCGCCGCCCAGTTCCTCGCCGCACCCCACGACCTGCAGCGCGAGATCTTCGGCAACGCCACGCTCGCCGTCATCGTCAACACGCAGCAGGAGCTCCAGTCCATCCTCCGCCTCCTCGAAGGCAACCTCACCGGCACCATCTACTCAGCAAAGTCCGGCGCAGACGACACCTCCTACAACGAGGTCGCTCCACTCCTTCGCGAGAAAGTCGGCCGCCTCCTGAACGACAAGATGCCCACCGGCGTCGCCGTCAGTCCAGCGATGAATCACGGCGGCCCTTACCCCGCTACCTCTCACCCCGGCTCTACCTCCGTTGGGATCCCCACCGCCATCGCTCGCTTCGCCAAACTCGATTGCTACGACGCAGTCCGCCCGGAGCGTCTTCCGGCAATCCTGAAGGACACCATCGCCAACCCCAACACGTGGCGCTCAATCAACGGGGCCTGGGTCAAAGGATAGAGTCGCCGATTCCCGGGACATCGCACCAAAACCAATCGTCGAACTCTTCCTCGTATATTTCTTTTTTGTGCTTCTGAACAAAATAACGCGGATTCCTACATCTTGCGCGAAGGTGCAACATTCGGCGTCAATCATGCTCTCAGAGAATTTGAGAATGCATAATGCTGAATATAAGCGGCTTATCCAACAAAGATCGGGGGATGAAGTCAATTCAAACTCGCCAATCTCCGTGACAGTTTGATTTTATTGTAGTAAAAGTCCTAATGGCTTAACAAGAAGCAAAAAGGACGTACGGAAGGCCAACCTTAGGTATGTTTAGACTTGCAGGGAAATGCGCCGTTGTTATCGGAGGAGACCTCCGGCATCGGGAAGGCCGTGGCCCTTGGTCTGGCATCAGCCGGAGCAGACGTCGTCGCCTCCTCGCGATCGAAGGAATCGATTAACACCCTTGCCGATTGTCTCGAAGCGAGGGGGAGCAAAACTCTCCGCATTCCCTCCGACGTTCTCGACCGCGCGTCTCTTCAACTCCTGCACGACGCCGTCCTCTCCTCCTTCGGCCGAATCGATGTTCTCGTCAATTGCGCCGGCATCACCAGACGCGTCTCCACCCTTGATTGCTCCGAAGAGTTGTGGCAAAGCATAATGAACGTGAATCTCAACGGTACCCTCACGGGCCTGCCAGATCTTCGGCAAAACCATGCTTGCGCAGCGGAAGGGAAGGATCATCAACATCGCGTCGCTCTCCACCTTTGTCGCCTTTCTCGAGGTCGCGGCGTACGGTGCAAGCAAAGCGGCCGTCGGAGCTCTCACCCGTTCGCTCGCAGTTGAGTGGGCCCCGTTCGGCGTCTGCGTCAACGCCATCGCCCCCGGCATCTTCCCCACCGATCTCAACCGCGACCTCCTCGACTCTCCCCGCGGCAAAGAGCTCATCGCGAGAACACCAATGGCCCGCTTTGGTACCGTGGATGAGGTCGTCGGAGCAGCGGTCTTCCTCGCCTCCGACGAGAGCGCCTTTACAACCGGACAGATCATCGCAGTCGACGGCGGCTTTCTCGCCAGTGGAGTCAATCAATAGCCATGAAGTCAAACCTGCTCGCGAAGAACGGTAGTCGTGGCATCAAGCGCATCGACCTCGCCTACGTCGAACTGGCGTCGAGCGAGAACGCGCGGGACATCAATCGCGACATCGTCCTCGAGATCATCCGTTCGCAGCAGCCCGTCGCCCGCGCCGACCTCGCCCGCTCCTCCGGCCTCCAACCCAGCACCATCTCCGCCATCGTCGAGCAATTAATCAACGAAAAGTGGGTCTCCGAAGGCGCCATGTCGCGCCCTCCCCGCGGCCGCCCCTCCACCCTCCTCTCGCTCAACGACGCCATGGTCATCCTCGTCGCCGACGTTCGCCCTAATCAGGCCATCGTCGCCCTCGTCGACCTCAACGGACGCTTCCTCGCCCGCGAAGCTGTGCCTCTCGTCTCTGAACCAGCACGCTCCGTCACCAAAATCGTGCACTGCATGGAGTCCATGCGCGCCACCCACAGCGATCGCTCCTTTGAAGGCATCGGCATCAGCATGCCCGGTCGCGTCGACCCCGACACCCAGCGTCTCCTCCTCGCCCCAAATCTCAAATGGGGCGACTACGACATCAAGGGAACAATCGAACAGCAGATGCAGCTCCAGGTCGAGCTCGCCAACGCCGCCAACGCCTGTCTCCTCTCCGAACTCTGGTCCGGCCGTCTCGACGGCATCCGCAACGCCGTCCTCATCACTGTCTCCGAAGGCATCGGCGGCGCCATCCTCGCCAACGGACAGATCATCACCAGCCGCAGTGGCCTCGCCGGCGAGTTCGGCCACAGCCCCATCGACCCCACCGGCCCGATCTGCGGCTGCGGCCAGCGCGGCTGCTGGGAGGTCTTCGCGTCCTCCACCGCCGCCCTGCGCTACTACGACGAGCTCGCGCCAAAGGGCCGCGTGAACAACATTCACGACCTCCTCCGCTTGACCGAAGAAGGCGACCCAACCGCAATCACCGCCGTCACCCGCCAGGCGACCCATCTCGGTCGCGGCCTTCGTCTCGTCACCGCAGCTCTGGCTCCTGAGGTCGTTCTCATCACCGGCGACCTCACCACCTCCTGGGCCCGCTTCGGCCCCATCATCCAGAAGGAGATGGAAGGCACTATGCTCGCTGGCACACCGCCCACACTCGGTATCACTAAAGACGGCGAACTCTCCCGACTCCGTGGCGCGGCCGCGGTCGTACTGCAGCGGCACTCCGGCTACCACACCTCCACGCATCTGGCCGCCTCCGGCAAACGAAGCCGCCGCGGTGCGCCCGCCACCAGATAAACAGGCCCGCGCCGGCACAACCGCTCAGTTTTTTTTGCTTGATTATCGCTCTATCTTCCGGCCACACCACAGTTGATTAGCTTGACATCGCTCACTTCCGTTCTATAAAGTTCGCGACACGTACAAAAGAAGGGGTCGAGTCGTTCTCTTTATAAATCAATACGACTACCTCATTTCCCAACCAAATATTTGGCGGTCGCCGGAGGATTCACATTATGCAGCTTCAACGACTCACTGCACTCTTTCTCTCGCTTAGCTTCCTCTCCTCCGCAGCCATCGCCCAATCCCAGAAAACGTTACCCTACCTCGACCCCTCCCTCTCCAACCAGCAGCGTGTCGACGACCTCGTCTCACGCATGACCCTCGACGAAAAGGTCGCGCAGCTCATCAACACCACTCCTGCGATCCCACGTCTCAACGTCCCCGCCTACGACTACTGGAGCGAAGGCCTCCACGGCATCGCCCGCTCCGGATACGCCACCATGTTCCCCCAGGCCATCGGCATGGCTGCCACCTGGGACGCCCCTCTCGTCAACCAGATCTCCACCGCCATCTCCACCGAAGCCCGCGCCAAGTACAACGAGGCCGTCCGCAACGACGTCCACTCCATCTACTACGGCCTCACGATCTGGTCGCCCAACATCAACATCTTCCGCGATCCACGCTGGGGCCGCGGCCAGGAGACCTACGGCGAAGACCCCTTCCTCACCAGCCGTCTCGGCGTCGCCTTCGTCGAAGGCCTCCAGGGCGACGACCCCACCTACTTCAAGACCATCGCCACTCCCAAGCACTACGCCGTCCACAGCGGCCCCGAGTCCACCCGCCACAGCGCCAACATTGACCCCACTCCCCACGACCTATGGGACACCTACCTTCCCGCCTTCCGCGCCACCATCACCGAGGCCAAGGCCTACTCCATCATGTGCGCCTATAACGCCATCGATAACTACCCCGCCTGCGCCAACAAGATGCTCCTCGAGACCATCCTCCGCGACGATTGGGGCTTCAAAGGCTTCGTCACCTCCGACTGCGGTGCCGTCGACGACTTCTTCGAAGCAAAGGCCCACCACACCTCTCCCGACAAGGACTCCGCCGCCGTCGCCGGCATCGAAGCCGGAACCGACACCAACTGCGGCCGCACCTATCTCGCACTCACCGACGCCGTAAAGAAAGGTCTTATCACCGAAGCCCAGATCGACGTCTCCCTCAAGCGCCTCTTCCTCGCCCGCTATCGTCTCGGCCTCTTCGACCCCGCCGACAAGATGCTCTGGTCCAAGGTTCCCTTCTCCGAGGTCGGCTCACCCGACCACCAGGCCCTCGCACTCAGGGCCGCGCGCGAGTCCATGGTTCTCCTCAAGAACAGCAACAACACACTCCCTCTAGCACCCTCAAGAGTGAAAACCATCGCCGTCATCGGCCCCAACGCCGCCGAGCTCTCCGCCATCGAGGGCAACTACAACGCCGTCCCCAAGGACCCCGTCCTTCCCGTCGACGGCATCATCAAACAATTCTCCTCACCAAAAGTCCTCTACGCGCAAGGCTCCCCTTACGCCGAAAACGCCTCTATCATCATCCCCCGCACGCAGTTCCGCACCGCAGCCGGGCTCCAACGTCGAAGGCCTCAAGGCCGAATACTTCAATAACGATTCCCTTACCGGCTCGCCCGCCTTCACACGCACCGACAAGCAGATCGACTTCGACTGGAACTCCACCTCACCTGACCCCGCAAAACTCGACGCCAAGGCTTTCTCCGTGCGCTGGACCGGCACCATCCAGGCCCCCGCCCCCGGCGACTACGAAGTCACCGGCATGCTCGCCCACTGCTACCCCTGCAACAACTCCGAGCACTACACCATCCGCTTCGACGGCAAAGACATGCTCGCCTTCCAGGTCAGCGAAGACAAGGCGCAGCACGGTTCCACCACCACCGCCGCCAAGCTCCACTTCGATGACACCAAGCCACACACCTTCGAAGTCACCTACGCTCACCGAGCCCGTCTCTTCGGCGCGGGCCTCTCCCTCCAGTGGGTCGCGCCCGTCGAACCCCTTCGCAACCAGGCCCTCGACATCATCAAGAAATCCGACGTAGTCGTCGCCTTCGTCGGCCTCTCACCCAACCTCGAAGGCGAAGAGATGCCTGTCCACATCCCCGGCTTCTCCGGAGGCGACCGCACCGACATCACCCTCCCCGCCGCACAACAGCAGCTCCTCGAAGCCGCCAAAGCCACCGGCAAGCCACTCGTCGTCGTCCTCATGAACGGCTCCGCCCTCGCCGTCACCTGGGCGCAGCAAAACGCCGACGCCATCCTCGAAGCCTGGTACCCCGGAGACGGCGGCTCACAAGCCATCGCCGAAACCCTCGCCGGAAGCAACGACCCAGCCGGCCGCCTCCCCGTGACCTTCTACGCGTCGCTCGATCAGCTCCCGCCCTTCGAGGACTACGCCATGGCCAACCGCACCTACCGCTACTTCAAGGGCAAACCCCTCTACGGATTCGGCTACGGCCTCAGCTACACCACCTTCGCCTACTCCAATCTGAAGCTATCCACCACAAGCCTCCACGCCGGCGACACCCTCACTGTTGAGGCCGACGTAAAGAACACCGGCAAACGTGCCGGCGAAGAGGTCGCCGAGCTCTATCTCACCCCGCCCCACACGGACGTCTCCCCTAACCTCGCCCTCGACGGCTTCACTCGCGTCAGCCTCGCTCCCGGCGAAACCAAACACATCACGCTTACTCTCGACCCGCGCACTCTCTCGCAGGTAGACGACAAGGGCGTCCGCGCCGTCACTCCCGGCAGCTACAAAATCGCCATAGGCAGCGCCCAACCCACCGAAACCACCAACACCCAAACCACGACCTTCACCATCGAAGGCACACAGGAGCTGCCGCGTTAGCAATTTGTAACCGATCAAGCAGTAAATACCGAATTTGTAGCTCTATGTGAATTTTCAGCAGCTTGTTTTTCAATGTCGTCATTCTGAGCCGTAGGCGAAGAATCCCCGTATTTCGATCGGAGCCGCACGAGTCCAGACCAAACGCCCAATAACGCACTTCCAGCCGACCACAAAGGCTCACTCATGTTCCTTCGCCTCATCCTCGGGCTCCTCCTCTCCACCGCAATCACCGTAAGCGCCGAAGACGGCTCCCGAGCGCTGGCTCCGCTACGCCCCCATCACCGACACCACCCGCTACGCCACCCTTCCTAACAAAATCGTCGTCCTCGGCAACACCGCCACCGATCAATCCGCCGCCAACGAACTACAGCGCGGCCTGACCTCCATGCTCGGCCGCCCCTTCACCGTCTCGCATGAGACCACAGGCAACACCGACGCCATCATCCTCGCCAACCTATCTACCCTGGGCAAAATCTTCACCCTAACCGGCGACAAACTCCCACCCGAGGCCTACATTCTCGGCGAAAAGATAGAAGGTAACACCCACCGTTACATCATTCTTGGAGCTGACCCACGCGGCGAAATCTACGGAGCCTTCCACCTCCTTGAACTTGTTGCCTCCGAGAAGCCGTTACCAAACAAACCCACGACCGAATCCCCCTCCTCACCCATCCGCTGGGTCAACCAATGGGACAACCTCGACGGCACCATCGAGCGCGGCTACGCCGGCCGCAGCATCTTCTTCGACGACGGCCACGTCCGCTCCGATCTCACCCGCGTCCAGGACTACGGACGCCTCCTCGCCTCCATCGGGATAAACGGTGTCACCGTCAACAACGTCAACTCCGACCTCCGCACCCTTCAGCCCGACATGATCCTCGAGTTCGCCCGCATCGCCGACCAGCTCCGTCCCTGGGGCGTCCGCATGTCGCTCTCGGTCGATCTCTCCAGCCCGCAAGTCGTCGGCCATCTCCCCACCTTCGACCCCGTCGATCCCACCGTCGAAGCCTGGTGGCGAACGAAGGTAGACGAGATCTACAAAGCCATCCCCGACTTCGCCGGCTTCGTCATCAAAGCCGACTCCGAAGGCCGCGTAGGCCCCTCGCAATACCACCGCACCCCCGCCGAAGCCGCCAACGCCGTGGCCCGCGCCCTCAAACCCCACGGCGGCATCGTCCTCTACCGCGGCTTCGTCTACAACAACCACCTCGACTACAACGACCTCAAAGCCGACCGCGCCCGCGCCGGCTACGACAACTTCCACGCCCTCGACGGCAAGTTCGAACCCAACGTCGTCATCCAGGTCAAACACGGCCCCATCGACTTCCAGGTCCGCGAACCCGTCTCGCCACTCTTCGCCGCGCTCCAGCACACCAGCCAGGCCATCGAACTCCAAATCACGCAGGAGTACCTCGGCCAGCAGCGCCACATGGTCTTCCTCGTCCCCATGTGGAAGACCGCCCTCGACACCGACCTCCGCGCAGACAACCGCAGCACACCCGTCAAAGAAATCGTCGAAGGCAAATCCTTCCACCAACCCCTCGGCGGCTTCGTCGGAGTAGCCAACGTAGGCCTCGACGCCAACTGGCTGCATCACCCCATGGCCATGGCCAACCTCTATGGCTTCGGCAAGCTCGCCTGGAACCCCGACCTCACCACCGACCAGATCATCGACACCTGGACTCGCCTCACCTGGGGCAACAACCCCACCGTCGTCTCCACCATCGACGAACTCCAGCGCCACTCCTGGCACGTCTACGAGCAGTACACCGGCAACCTCGGCATCGGCACTCTCACCAACATCCTCGGCTACCACTTCGGCCCCGGCATCGAGTCCGCCGAGCGCAACGGCTGGGGCCAGTGGTTCCGCGGCGACGCGCAAGGCATCGGCATGGACCGCACCGTCGCCACCGGCACCGGCTACATCGGCCAGTACCCGCCCGAGCTCGCGAAGATCTACGAGACCCTCGCCACCTGCCCCGACGATCTCCTCCTCTTCATGCACCACGTCCCCTACACCCACGTCCTCCACGACGGCAAAACCGTCGTCCAGTACGTCTACGACGCCCACTACGAAGGCGCCGCCACCGCGCAAACCTACGCACCTCGCTGGCAGACCCTCCACGGCCTCATCGACGACGAGCGCTACAACCAGACCCTCACCCTCTTCACCTATCAGGCCGGCCACGCCATCGTCTGGCGCGACGCCGTCACCAAGTGGTTCCAGAAAGAATCCAGCATCCCCGACAAACTCGGCCGCGTCGGCAACTACCCCAACCGCATCGAAGCCGAGAACATGACCGCCGAAGGCTACACCACCATCGACGTCAAACCCTGGGAGACCGCCTCCAACAGCAAAGCCGTCGCCTGCAACCAACCCGCCAGCTGCACCCTCACCACCACTCTCGACAAGCCCGCAGGCACCTACAACATCACCGTCCAGTACTTCGACTACTGGTCCGGCAAATCCCACTTCACCCTCGACCTCAACGGAAAACCCATCGGCACATGGCTCGCCGACGACACCCTCCCACCCGCTCGCGGCGAAGACCAACCCAACGGCGACACCAGCACCCGCATCACCTTCCCCAACGTCACCCTAAAACCCGGCGACACCCTAACCCTCCACGGCACCCCCGACAACACCGAACCCGCCCCCGTCGACTACATTGAGATCACGAAGTAACTAACTCAGCCGAGACAAATGCAAAACTTACTTAGGATGCTTCCGCTTTTCGGAATCGGAGTCGGATCAGTGGCCGGCACCTGTGTCAGGAGGTAATTGTGAGAATTTGGATAATGCGAGCTGTCGGAGCCTGCAACATCGCATTTGGCGCTTTTGGGCTTTACTATTTCGCTTGGATGATTTTGTTGCATTGGAACCATTGGCCGGGATCACCCTCAATTGCTGAGTGAGCCGAATTTTTTGCCATAGCAGCCGTGAGCCTGTTTTTGATCGGCTATTCGGCTTATCTGGGATTGCGATTATTCAAAAATGATATGTCAGTCATACCCCAGTTGAGTCTTATATTTCTCGTAGAAATAATTTATTTGATTTTCTTTGTGGGGCTGTCGTGGTTTTTAGTCCCCGAAACTATATCCGAGAATGGTGCAAATAGTCGTTGGCTTTTGGGGAATAGCAGAGGCCTCTTGCGCCGCAGTTGGCATATGGCTACCCGCTTGTCGTACTGATAATCATGCTGGCATTACATCACTACGGCAGACGACAACGGGATGCTCTAAAACCATGAAAATCACCGCCGCCAAACTCATCATCTGCTCCCCCGACCGCAACTTCGTCACCCTCCGCATCGACACCGACGAAGGCATCTACGGCCTCGGCGACGCCACCCTCAACGGCCGCGAGCTAGCCGTAGCCTCCTACCTCGAAGACCACATCCTCCCCTGCCTCATAGGTCGCGACCCCTTCCAGACCGAAGACATCTGGCAGTATCTCTATCGCGGAGCTTACTGGCGGCGCGGCCCCGTCACCATGTCCGCCATCGCCGCCGTCGACGTCGCCCTCTGGGACATCAAGGGCAAGGCCCTCAACACTCCCGTCTACAACCTCCTCGGCGGCCAGTCCCGCCAGGGCTGCCTCGTCTACACCCACGCCAACGGAGCCGACATCCCCGAAGCCCTCGACTCCGTCCGCAAGCACATGGCTGAAGGCTACCTCGCCGTCCGCGCACAATCCGGCGTCCCCGGCGTAGCCAGCAGCTACGGAGTCCCCAAAGCCGGCAAGCCCTACGAGCCAGCCGAACGCGGCCTACCGTCCGAATCCCTCTGGTCCACCGAGCGCTACCTCAACTTCGCCCCGCAACTCTTCGAAAAACTCCGCATCGAACTCGGCCCCGACGTCCATCTTCTCCACGACGTCCACCACCGCCTCACCCCTATCGAAGCCGCGCGCCTCGGCAAGTCCCTCGAGCCCTATCACCTCTTCTGGATGGAAGACCCCTGCCCCGCCGAGCTACAAGAAAGCTTCGAGCTCATCCGCCGCCACACAACGACCCCAATAGCCACGGGCGAAGTCTTCAACTCCCTCTGGGACGCCCACGATCTCATCCGCCATCAGCTCATCGACTACATCCGCATGACCATCGTCCACGGCGGCGGCATCACCCACGCCAAAAAGACCGCTGACTTCGCCGCCCTCTACAACGTCCGCACCGGATTCCACGGCGCCACTGATCTCTCGCCCATCACCATGGCCGCCGCCCTCCACTTCGGCCTCGCCATCCACAACTTCGGCATCCAGGAGCACATGCACCACTCCAAGCTCACCGACGAAGTCTTCCCTCACCACTACACCTTCAACGCCGGCTACATGCACCCCGGCGACGTTCCAGGTCTCGGCGTCGAAATCGACGAAAAGCTAGCCGCAAAGTATCCCTACCAGCGCGCCTACCTCCCCATAGCCCGCAAACTCGACGGCACCCTCACCGATTGGTAACTCTCACAAGCGCAAATTGCACGGAGCCCGCCTCATGACTGTCGGCACGTCCACCGCTCGTCACACTTTGCTCGCCACGGCTCTCATACTCCTCGGCCCATCTATCCTGCAAGCCCAGGCCGGCTTTACCCCGCCACCCCCGCACGTCAACGCGTCACCCGCCGAGATCAAGCGCATGCCCGGCGATGGCGACGGCGCCTACAAGACCGGTCACTACCGCGATCTCTTCGCAGAACAAGGCCATCCCGCCGCCGAAACCAACGCCCGCCTCGAAAAGGCCTTCCAGCAGCTCTTCCACGGCGACGCCAACTCAGAGCGCGTCTACTTCGAAGCCGGCAAAAACGAAAACGGCCTCCTGGGCTACATGACCGACTGGGCCAACAACGACGCCCGCACCGAGGGCATGTGCTACGGCATGATGATCGCCGTCCAGATGGACCACAAGCGCGAGTTCGACGCGCTCTGGAACTGGTCCAACACCTACATGCTCATCACCGACCCGCACAACCCCAACGTCGGCTACTTCGCCTGGTCCATGAACACCGACGGCACCCCGCGCTCCACCGGCCCCGCCCCCGACGGCGAAGAGTACTACGTCATGGCCCTCTACTTCGCCGCCAACCGCTGGGGCAACGGCCAGGGCATCTACAACTACAAAGAGCAGGCCGACAAGATCCTCCGCGGCATGCGCCACCACCCCGTCCTGACCGAAGCCGGCCCCTTCCGCATCCATCCCGACGATCCACCCTTCGAGTACACCCCCATCACCAGCCCCAACACCACTGAGCGCGAGCAGGCCCAGCACAACATGGCCATCGAGCTCAAAGGCCAGGGCAAAACTCCACCGCCCGATCCCTTCGCCCGCTTCGGCGGCCGGACGCAGCAGCGCCCCGTCACCGCCGGCCCCATGGTCGAAGAGACCTACAGCATGGTCCGCTTCGTCCCCGACGTCGGCCCCTACAGCAACACCGACGCCTCCTACCACCTGCCCGCCTTCTACGAGCTCTGGGCACGCTGGGGCCCCGAAGAAGACCGCGCCTTCTGGGCCAAGGCAGCCGACGTTAGCCGCGAACTCTTCGTCAAAGTCACCGGCCCTGACACCGGCCTCACCCCAGACCGCTCCAACTTCGACATGTCGCCCGTCCTCGGCCGCGACGGCCAGCCCATCCCCTTCAGCTATGACTCCTGGCGCTCCGTCAGCAACTGGTCCGCCGACTACAACTGGTGGCACAAAGACCCGCGCGAGGTCGTCCTCGCCGACCGCATTCAAAAATTCCTCATCAGCCAGGGAATCACCATGTTCGCCGACCGTTACACCCTCGACGGCAAGCCGCTCTCTACCCGCCACTCCGTAGGCATGATGGCCGCAGCAACCGTCGGCAGCCTCGCCGCCACACCCGGGCCTAATGAAAGGGCCTTCGTAGAAGAGCTCTGGCGCACACCCAGTCCCCGTCGGCGACCAGCGCTACTTCGACTCTATGCTTTACATGTTCAGCATGCTCCACGTCAGCGGCAACTACCGCATCTGGGCCCCAAAATGACGCGCACCCGCTCCATCCTGCATATCGCCGCCACGCTCCTCCTCACCGCAACGGCTGTCCATTCACCCTCTGCCTTCGCACTAGGCGAAAAATCGCACGTCGCCTCCAATCCCACACCCGGGTCCTTTCCCCTCGCAACGACCGCCACCGCCGCGCCACTCTACGTCGACACCACCGACTGGCCCGGCGTCCTCCACGCCGTCTCCAATCTCGCCTCCGACATCAACCAGGTCACCAGCCACACCCCGGACGTCCTCCACGCCCTCGCAAAGCAGCAGGACATCGTCCTCATCGGAACCATCGGCCGCAGCCCCATCATCGACAAGCTCATCGCCGAACACAAGCTCGACGTCAGCTCGATCCGCGGCCACTGGGAGACCTCCGTCACACAAACAATTTCACACCCACTCCCCGGCATTGGCAGCGCACTGGTCATCGCAGGCGCCGACAAGCGCGGCACCATCTTCGCCATCTACGATCTCTCCGAGCAGATCGGCGTCTCTCCCTGGGCCTGGTGGGCCGATGTCCCCGTTCGCCATCAGGACGCGCTCTACATCGCACCCGGCCGTTACCTCCAGCCCGAGCCTCGCGTGAAGTATCGCGGCATCTTCTTCAACGACGAGGCCCCCGCGCTCAGCGGCTGGACGACGGAAAAGTTCGGCGGCATGAACTCGAAGTTTTATACAAAGGTCTTCGACCTGCTCCTCCGCCTCAAGGCCAACTTCCTCTGGCCCGCCATGTGGAACAACGCCTTCGCCGCAGACGATCCCCTTAACACCAAACTTGCCGACGAGTACGGCATCGTCATGGGCACCTCGCACGAAGAACCCATGATGCGCGCCGAAAAAGAGTGGACCCGCGGCAACTACGGCCCATGGGACTACACCAAAAACGCGCAGGCCATCGACGACTTCTGGCGCGCCGGCATGCAGCGCAACAAAGACTACGAGCAGATCGTCACTCTCGGCATGCGCGGCCTCAATGACACCCCAATGTCCGCCGAAGCTGGCACCCGACAGCTCGAAGACATCGTCGCCAAACAGCGCGAGATCCTTAAGGAAACCGTCAACCCCGACATCACCAAAGTCCCGCAGGTCTGGGCCCTCTACAAAGAGCTGCCCAGGGCTACTACGAAAAAGGCATGCGCGTCCCCGACGACGTCACCCTCCTCTGGTCCCGACGACAACTGGGGCGACCTCCGCCGTCTCCCCACACCGGAAGAGCGCAAACGCCCCGGAGGCGCCGGCATCTACTATCACTTCGACTACGTCGGCGGCCCACGCTCCTACAAATGGCTCAACACCAACCCAATCCCCAAAATTCAGGAGCAGATGCGCCTCGCCCTCGACTACGGAGCCGATCGCATTTGGGTCGTCAACGTCGGCGACCTCAAGCCCATGGAGTTCCCCATCGAGTTCTTCCTCTCGCTAGCTCGCACCCCCGAGCGATGGGACAAGAGCCATCTCGACGACTTCACCGAACTCTGGGCCACACGCGAGTTTGGCCCCGAAACGCCCATGAGATCGCTGCTCTCATGTCCGCCTACACCAAATTCAACGGCCGCCGCAAACCCGAGCTGGTCGATCCCGCCACCTTCTCACTCACGCATGCAACCGTGAAGCAGAGCGCATCGACGACGAGTGGCGCACCCTCACCGCGCGCGCCGAAAAGCTTAACGCTCAACTCCCCGCCGACCAGCGTCCCGCCTTCTTCGAGCTCGTTCTCTATCCGCTCAAGGCCTCAGCCATCGTCACGGAGATGTACATAGCCGCAGGACGCAACCATCTGTACGCCCGCCAGGGTCGCTCCAGCGCCAACCAGTACGCCGATCAGACCCGCGACCTCTTCGCCCAGGACGCCGCGCTCTCCGCGGAGTACAACCACAAGCTCCTCGACGGTAAATGGGACCAGATGATCGACCAGACCCACATCGGCTACGTCTCCTGGAACGACCCGCCCCTCAACGCCATGCCCGCCGTGCAACAAGTCCAGCCTCTCACCGGCGCGCACATGCTCGTCTTCGCCGAAAACAGCACCAACCCCTTTCGGCCTGCTCTGCCCACCTTCGACTCGATCAACCGCCAGACCTATCGCATCGAACTCGCAAACCGCGGCAGCGCGCCCTATCAATTCATCGCGACGCCCAGTACGCCGTGGATCCATCTCAGTAAAACCAGCGGCACCGTCGAGACCGGAGACCGGATCGACGTCAGCATCGACTGGAACCAGCTTCCCGCGAACGACACCAATAGCGCCATCGTCATCACCCAGCAAGGCCCTGACGCCGAACGTCCCGTGACCATCCAGGTCGAAGCCAGCAAGCCCTCTTCACCCGCCAATGTCACAGGCTTCGTAGAAAACAATGGAGTCGTCGCCATCGAAGCCGAACACTTCGCCTCCAGACATGATGCCAACGGCGCCTCCTGGCAGAAGCTCCCCGGCTTCGGTGAAACACTCTCCGGCATGACCGCGCTCCCATCCACCGCCCCCAGCAACACGGATCCGAACCTCCAGACCTCTGCCTGCATGGACTACCACATCTACCTCTTCCATCCTGGCACCCGCACCGTCGAAGCCATCCTCGCCCCGACCCTCAACTTCGTTCCCGGCCGCGGACTACGTTTCGCCATCGGTCTCGACAACGAACCACTCACCGCACTCGACGTCTGGCCCGCGAACGCCGAACTCGGCAACGGCCAGCCCGACTGGGAAAGGGCAGTCAGCGACGGCGTTCGCCGTGTCTCCACCACCGTCCCCGTCGACCAGCCCGGCCAGCACACCCTCCACGTCTGCATGGTCGATCCCGCTGTAGTCATCGAACGTATCGTCCTGCGCACCAAACCATTACGTCCGCCATCTCCCCGCTTCCCCGCGCCGGAAGAAAGCTACCTCGGCCCACCCGAGAGCATCTACCTACCCAACCCCGCCACAGGTTCCACCATCGCCCCCATACCCTAAGTGTCCCCGCACCCAAGGACTCGCCCTGTCCAGAGTTTTTAGTTGTCATCAGTGTGTCCCTTCGCCATAGGCGGAGGATCCGCTTTCTGTCGTTTCCTCTATCTTTGCTTCTGTCTTTGCCTCTGCGCGGTTCTGCTTCTGTCTTTGCCGTTGCTTTTCTTGTTGTCATTCCGCAGCGCAGCGGAGGAATCTGCTTTTGCTTTTATCTTTTTGCTTCTGCCGTTGCCATTGCCGTTGCTGTTGCTTCTAGGTAGAGCGGGGCTTCAGCCCCGCGTCTAAGGCCCTCCGCGAAGCGGACACCACTCTGCCGAAGGCTGGAGCGTAGCCCGAAGGGCGAAGCGACTTATTTATCGCCTTTGCTTTTTATTTTTTCGGCGGGTGGCCCACGTCTAAATCTGGGTGCCCCATCTTCGCGACGGTCTCATCGTCGCGCCTCAGACCGCAACATACAAGGTGGGCTTCCCACGAAGCGGGGCATAAATCAACTTCGAGAGCAAGATTGAGATTGGCTCTTATCAAATGACCCGGCGGAGTTGTAATTGACGTCACCAAGGTAAATGGCCCGCAGCGGGAGGTTTTTGTTGCCGTGCAGTTTTGTGTCGATAGTGACCGAACCATTCGCCAGATGCTCGATCTCGAAAGAATTCCATCCAGATAAAAAATTCACTCGCCCTGTCGGTGTCGGCCAATTCTCCTCGCCACTCACAACCGCAGTAACTTTGACCATCGAACCTCCAGATGACGTTATCGGTTCGCACGCGAGCACGATTCTTGATTTTGCTTTGCCTCCCGGAACCGACGGGAGCATCGAATAGACGACCGGCGTATGACTGCCTCGATGCCCCAACGCAAAAAGAGCAGAGCCGCACACAATCAGAGACAGGACTCCTCCCCAAAGCAAAGACCTAAACTCGATTCCCCTCTCAGTTAAACTCGCAAACGACAGCATCAACCCTTCGTTACCATTTGATGCCATCGAAGTAAGCCGGCTCCTCATACCCCCTTTGGACACCAACCGCGCAATAAAGGTTCCGGGCGCAGCAAGACAATCGCTGTCGTACGATGGCGATCATGCTAAAAATCGGCGTCGCACTCCTCTCCATCCTGGCCGTTCCCGCTCTCGCGCAGTCCACCATCAAAGACGCCCTCATAAAACACTGGAAGACCTCCGGCGACTTCACCATCGCCGTCGCCAAACTCATGCCCGCCGACAGCTACAACTTCAAACCCGTTCCCGAAGAACTAACTTTCAGTCAGGTAGTGATTCAGGTGGCAGGCGCAAACCTCAACGCCTGCGCAAACGCGAGCGGTTCGAAGCGACCAGACGTCCCGAAACCCATCATGGATGCATTGAATGGCAACGGAGAAGTGGATAAAGACACGATCATCCAGTTCCTCTCCAGTTCCTTCGACTTCTGCAACCAGGCAGTCGCCGGCATGACGCCCGAAAAACTCGACGCCGTCGTCGGCCCACCAAACCGCAAGATGACAGGCTTCGAATGGCTATGGGCATACTTCACCCACACCGCGCATCATCGCGGACAGCTCGAAGTCTATCTGCGCCTCAAGGGCATCAAACCACCCGACTACGTCTTCTAACAAGGCCACCCGGCCACCCGAGGAACGAAAGGGCCCGCAAGTAACCGGAGGCAAAACTGCCAACGGAGCCACCCGCTAAACCAATGATCTTATTGCTATTACATTCACCGCAATTTTCTTTTCGCGTTTTCCGCCCAAAAAATGCATGTCAAGCGCCAAAACGATCTAACCCCTTACCAGGCAACAACATCCGCGTGGCATGTTAGTTACCATCAAGCCGCTATACTGGATATATAGATCAGAACAGCAAGCCCGGACACCTCCGGGGCTAACTCATTTAGAAAGAATATTTTATCCGTAACCCTCTTGATATGACGATTTTGCAAGCCAAGGCTTCCCATAAACTATTGAAAATA
Source organism: uncultured Acidobacteriaceae bacterium (assembly GCA_963774835.1). Taxonomy (GTDB): domain Bacteria; phylum Acidobacteriota; class Terriglobia; order Terriglobales; family Acidobacteriaceae; genus Edaphobacter. The sequence goes on along the minus strand of CAVZGS010000003.1, from coordinate 74,030 downwards.
AGAAAGCCACGAAGACGATTCGCGGCTAACTCCTTTAGAAAGAAGAATTTGTCTATAAACCCTTTGTTATGACGTTTTTACCATTCATCGCCACGCGTAAACCACTGAAAAGAGGAGTCGATCGCCGGGCAATGGCGAGGGGGTAACCCTGGCTGTTACCGAACGGCCGCAACCTGATCCAAATCCAGGTTCAACAGCAGCACATTGACCCGCGGCTCCCCAAGAAATCCGAGCTGCCGCCCTTGAGTATGCTGCGCAATCAGCTTACGCACCGCGTCCTCCGAAAGATGCCGCTCCCGCGCCACCCGCGCCACCTGAAACTCCGCTGCAGCCGGAGTGATATCAGGATCGAGCCCCGACCCTGACGCCGTCACCAGGTCAATTGGCACATCCGCACCGGGATGGTCGACCTGCAACGCGGCAACGTCACCCGCCACCCGGTCGATCAACTTCTTGTTCGTCGGAGCATAGTTCGAAGCGCCCGAGTTCGCCGCGTCATACCCATTGCCTGCGGCGGAAGGACGTGAGTGAAAGTACTGTGGCGCCGAAAACGACTGCCCAATGTTCCGCGACCCGACGAGTTGACCGTTCTGATAAATCAGCTGGCCATTCGCCTTATCGTGAAACAGCAACTGCGCCAGACCCGTAACCACGAAAGGATAGATCAACCCGAAAATAACCGTAGTGACAACCGTATAAAGCACAGCAGTGACAAGATGACGACGCATAAAAAAGTCCTCTAAGCCAGATGAATGGCCGTAATGATGATGTCGATGAGCTTGATGCCTAAAAACGGAGCGATAATGCCGCCGACCCCATAAAGAATCAGGTTGCGCCTCAGCAATGCCTCAGCCGACATGGCCTTGTAACCAACGCCTCGCAGCGCCAGCGGAATCAAGCCAACGATAATCAGCGCATTGAAGATCACCGCCGAAAGGATCGCCGACTGCGGCGTCTGCAGATGCATGATGTTCAACCGATTCAGCACTGGAAACGTAGCGGCAAACATCGCCGGAATAATCGCAAAGTACTTCGCAACATCGTTCGCGATTGAAAACGTAGTCAACGCGCCACGAGTCATCAGCAGCTGCTTGCCGATCTCGACAATCTCGATCAGCTTCGTCGGGTTCGAGTCGAGGTCGACCATGTTCCCCGCCTCCTTCGCCGCCTGCGTCCCGGTGTTCATCGCGACGCCCACATCGGCCTGCGCCAGCGCTGGAGCGTCGTTCGTCCCATCGCCCGTCATCGCGACCAGCTTGCCCTCACCCTGCTCACGCCGGATCAGGTCCATCTTGTCCTTGGGCTTTGCCTCCGCCAGAAAGTCGTCAACACCCGCCTCCCGTGCAATCGCCGCCGCCGTCAACGGATTGTCCCCCGTAATCATGATCGTCCGGATCCCCATCGACCGAAGCTGCGCAAACCGCTCCCGCATCCCACCCTTCACCACGTCCTTCAGGTGGATCACGCCCAGCGCCTGCCGGTTCTCCGCCACCACCAGGGGCGTCCCTCCACTCCGCGCCACGCTCTCCACCGCGGCTCGCACCTCGTCCGGCAAACTTCCGCCATTCTCCTTCAAAAAACCTGCAATCGCGTCCGTTGATCCCTTCCGAATAACGCGGCCCTCAAGGTTCACCCCCGACATCCGCGTCACCGCACTGAACGGCACAAACTCCGCCTGCATCTCACTCAACTCGCGCCCGCGAAGACCATACATCTCCTTCGCCAGCACCACAATGCTCCGCCCCTCCGGCGTCTCGTCCGGAAGCGACGACAGCTGCGCCGCGTCCGCAAGCTGGTCTTTGCTCACACCAGGCGCAGGAATGAACTCCGAAGCCTGACGGTTCCCCAGCGTAATCGTCCCCGTCTTGTCGAGCAGCAACGTATTCACATCGCCCGCCGCCTCCACCGCACGACCCGACATGGCCAGCACATTATGCTGCACCAAACCGTCCATCCCCGCGATCCCAATCGCCGAAAGCAGCCCACCAATCGTCGTCGGAATAAGACACACAAGCAACGAGATCAGCACGAAAACGGTCTGCGGTGCAGTCGAGTAGATGGCAATCGGCTGCAGAGTAACCACAGCCAACAGGAAGATGATCGTCAAACCCGCCAGCAGGATATTCAACGCGATCTCGTTAGGGGTCTTCTGCCGCTCGGCCCCTTCCACCAGCGCAATCATCCGGTCCAGAAACGTCTCGCCCGGATTCGACGTAATCTTGACCTTGATCTGGTCCGACAGGCAACGCGTTCCGCCAGTCACAGCCGAGCGATCGCCACCCGCCTCACGAATCACCGGCGCAGACTCTCCCGTAATCGCCGATTCATCCACCGAAGCAACGCCTTCGATCACCTCGCCATCACCCGGAATCATGCACCCGGCAACGACGAACACAACGTCCCCCGACCGCAGGTCCGAGCTGGCAACGTCCTCCGTGCTCCCATCCATCCGAAACCGCACAGCGGTCGTCTCAGACTTCGCGCGCCGCAGCGCATCGGCCTGCGCCTTCCCACGGCCTTCAGCCATCGCCTCAGCAAAGTTCGCGAACAACACAGTGAACCAAAGCCACAGCGTAATCTGCAGATCGAAGCGAAGGGCGCCGTGGTGCGCCATAATATCGCGGACCAGATAGATGCTCGTTATGACACTGCCGATCTCGACCACGAACATGACCGGGTTCTTCATCATCGTGCGCGGGTTCAGCTTGGTCAGCGCATCGACCATTGCACGACGTACGATCTTGGTGTCCCAGAGGGAGCGCTTGCGGGTGTTTACCATTTCTTTGTCTGCTTTCCTCTTTTTCAACTAGAAGCTTTTACCGGCCTGCATCAGCAGGTGCTCGAGAAGTGGGCCAAGCGATAGTGCCGGAAAGAACGTAAGCGCACCAACGATAAGGACCACGCTTACCAGCAGCACCGTAAATAAAGGCGTATGCACCGGAAACGTCCCCGGCGACGGAGGCACCAGCTTCTTCTTGGCGAGATTGCCCGCGATCGCCAGCATCGGAACGATCATCAGGAACCGGCCAATCAGCATGGCCGCACCCAGCGACAGGTTGTACCAGTGCGTGTTCGCGCTCAATCCAGCAAAAGCCGATCCGTTATTTCCTGTCGCCGAAGTGTACGCGTAGAGAATCTCCGAAAGCCCATGCGGCCCGGTATTCGTCAACGCTGAGAGACCAAGGTTCGGCATCATCAACGCCACCGCAGAAAAGCCCAGGATCGACAGCGGAAAGATAAGCACATACAGCATCGCCATCTTCACGTCATACGATTCGATCTTCTTGCCGAGATACTCCGGTGTGCGACCAACCATCAAGCCCGCGATAAAGACTGACAGCACGACGAAGATCAGCATCCCGTAGAGTCCCGCGCCCACTCCGCCAAAGATCACCTCGCCCAGCATGATATTGACCATTGGGACCAGGCCACCGAGCGGCATGAATGAGTCGTGCATCGAGTTGACCGCGCCACAACTGGCGTCCGTCGTCACGGTAGCGAACAACGCCGAGTTGGCGATGCCGAACCGCACCTCTTTGCCCTCCATATTGCCGCCGGGCTGCGTTGCCGTCACATGCTGATTGACCGAGTGCAGCAGCGGGTTCGGCTGCGCCTCCGCATAGTAGGCCACAAACACGCCAACGAAGAAGAGCGCCGCCATCGCAGCGAACACCGCCCATCCATGCCTCGGTGTCCGCGTCATCCGACCCAACGTCACCGTCAACGCGGCCGGAATTAGAAATATAGAAAACATCTGCATCAAATTAGAAAGCGGCGTCGGGTTCTCAAATGGATGTGCGCTGTTCGAGTTGAAGAAGCCTCCACCATTCGTGCCGAGCATCTTGATGGCCTCCTGCGATGCCACCGGCCCCTGCGCGATACTCTGCATCGCAACGGTCTGGGTAGTCACTTTGCCATCTGTGCCCGTCGTAGTTACAGTCTGCGTCTGCACCAGCTTCGCCTGATCGTAGGGCCGAAAGTTCTGCACCACACCCTGCGACACGAGCAGCAGCGCATAGATCAGGCATCCCGGCAGCAGCACCCACAACGAGGCGCGCGTCGCATCCACCCAGAAGTTGCCCAGGGTCTTCGACTCCCGCCGCGAGATGCCCCGGATCAACGCCACCGCCAGCGCTATCCCGGCCGCTGCTGAGAAGAAGTTATGGTAAGCCAGCGCGAGCATCTGCGTCAGATAGCTCATCGTCGTCTCCGGCACATATGCCTGCCAATTTGTATTCGTCGTAAACGAAGCGGCCGTGTTCAACGCGAGATCAGGGGCCACGCCGGCTAGATGCTGCGGATTCAGCGGCAGCAAATATTGCAGCCGCTCGATCGCATACGTCACAAGCATCGTGACCAGGCTGAAGAGCAGCATCACCACCGCATACTCGGTCCAGACCATCTCGTGCTTCTCATCGATCCCAGTCAGCCGATAGATAAGCCGCTCGACCGGACGAAAGATACCATCTGCCCAGGTACGTTCTCGTTCAAAGACGCGCGCCATATACACACCCAGCGGCTTTGCACAGAGCAGTACCAATCCAAAAAAGAAGAAAACTTGAAACCAGCCGTTCGCCGTCATGATTGAATACACTTCCTCTTAAAACTTTTCAGGGCGCAGCAATGCGTACACCAGATAAATGAGCAGACCAACCGTTACCAGACCAAGCGCCACCGTCTCAATCATCTTTGCGTCTCCTTCGTCCCCAACCGGTCACACCCCATCGCGTATCCAATCGCAATCGCAAAAAACAGCACACTTGCTCCGATACACCCGATGTCCCACATGGTCTTGCCTCCGCCAAACGACTTCACCTCAAGGATGGGCCGCTGCATTTGATCAGTCCCTCAAACCTGGGCCGGCCTTGGCGACCCCGTCCCGGAGACGATCTCTACTATTCAAGCAGCCCATCCATAAAGAATGTGTAGAAACCCCATAAAGAAGTCGTATACGACCAAGGGGAAAAGGCTCCGCTTGCTCTGAGGTCCCTGATTTATCAATGAATCTCCGCTAGACTGGTTGCTGACTCTCTATGCCAAGAAAGACAGCTTCGATTCCAACGGCCGCCCGCCGCGTCAGCCTGAAGATGCTGGCCGAACATCTGGACCTGAGTCCGGCCACCGTCTCCTTCGTATTGAACAACGCGCCCGGCCGTTCGATTCCTACAGCAACGCGAGAAAGAGTCAAGGCGGCGGCAAAGAAGCTCGGCTATCAACCCAGCCTCATCGCGCGGTCGCTCCAGGGCCTGAAGACCCAGACGATCGGCATTCTGCTTCCCGAACTCGGCGAGGGCTATCACTCGCTGGTGCTCAGCGGCGCGGCAGAGGTGCCTGATGCAGGAGGGATACTTCTTCTTCACAGCGCACCACCGGCACAGGAAAGGACCTGGTCGCTGAATATCCCCGGCTCTTGCAGGCACGCGGCGTTGACGGCATCATCGCCATCGATACTCAGTTTGAAGGGGCCATCTCCGCTCCCACTGTCTCGGTCGCCGGCCACGCCGACCTCCCCGGTGTAACCAACGTAATTCTGGACCACCATCGGGCCGCGGAGCTCGCACTGGGCCACCTGTATCGGCTGGGCCACCGCAAGATCGCTTATATGCACGGTCAGCCCTTCAGCTCAGATTCGCAGACCCGATGGCAATCGATCATGCAGGTAGCTCGCGCGCTCTCTCTCGACGTCCACAGCGAGCTGATCATCCAGTTGGACAAGCGACCTCAACACACCGGAGCTCGGCTATCCCGGAATTCATCAACTCCTGCTTCGTCGCAGAGACTTCACAGCTGTCCTTTGCTTCAACGACATATCCGCGATCGGCAGCATACGGGCCCTTCATGACGCTGGGCTGAAGGTCCCGACAGACGTATCCGTACTTGGCTTCGACGACATCCAGGCGGCCTCCTACATCGTTCCCAGCCTGACGACCATTCGGCAGCCGCTGCAGCACATGGGCGCACTGGCCGCCACCTCCCTGCTCAGGAAGCTGGCCCACGAAAAACTCCCCGACACCATCAAGGTCGACCCGGAGCTGGTTGTACGCGAATCGACCGCGCAAGCCCGTACCACGCCACGTCGACCCACACCATAGCCCGGCGGAGGATCGAGTCGGCGCCCGCTACGACCATCTCGTGCGCTACTGATTCGGGGTTTTACGGATTTCGCTGGATTGACAAGAAGCCGTACCTGGTACATGGCGACCTTAAGTAGCGCCTGGAGTAGGAGGTATTGAGAGAAATCCGGCTTTTGCTTTTGCCTTTGCCGCTGCTTTTCTGGTTGTCATTCCGCAGCGCGGCGGAGGAATCTGCTTTTGCCTTTCGCTCTTGTTGTTGCCCTTGCCGTTGCATCCAGGTAAAGCACCTCTTCAGCCCCGCATCCAATCCAATCGCGAAGCGGCCACCGCTCTGCCGAAGGCTGGAGCGTAGCCCGAGGGCGAAGCGACTGATTTTATTGCTGTTACATTCACCGTAATTTTCTTTCGCTGTTTTCTGCCCAAAAATCGCATGTCAAGTCCCAAAACCACCTAACCCATTACCCTACAACAACATCCACGTGGCATTTTAGTTACCGTCCAACCGCTATACTGGATATAGAGATCAAAACAAGTAAGCCCTAGGGGAGGTAGCGCCCCCGGGGCTAACTCGTTTAGAAAGAGGACTTTGTTCGCAACCGTTTTGTTATGACGATTTTGCGACTTAGCATCGCCCGTAAGCTACTGAAAACAAACAACGCCAAAGAAATTCGTGACTAACTCATTTAGAAAGACGATTTTAGCTATAACCCTTTTCTTATGACGATTTTGCAGAAACTAACATGCCGTAAATGATTGAAAATAAATAACTCTAGGCAAGAACGGGGGAGGGGGTACCCCGGGGTGGGCAGATAGAAGTTGGGCGAACGTCCGATCCAATAGCTAAATCTAGTTGAATCTATCTGTTAGGCCGCAGTTGTTCCCGCAGCAGGTCGTCAACATCGCCGATCTTGTCGGCCAGCATATTCAGCTTGTTCGACAACGCCTGGATCTCGGACTCCGCGCGAAGGTTGACGTCGTAGTCCAACTCGCCACGCACACGGTCCTTCGTGTCCTGGCGGTTCTGGCTCATCATGATCACCGGGGCCTGGATAGCAGCGAGCATCGAAAGAAACAAATTCAACAGAATAAACGGATACGGGTCCCACGCCCTGCCTTTCAACACAATATTTGTCGAGGCGTAAATGACCAGCACAATGCCAAACAGAATGATGAACGTCCACGACCCGCCAAACTGCGCAACTTTGTCGGCAATCCGGTCTCCGAAGCTCATCTTCTCCTCTATCACGTCGTTCGAATTCCGGCTTGCCCGAAGTCGCACCAGCTGCTGCGACGCATGAAACTGTCGGCTCACCACGGTAAGCATATCCATCCCCGCCATCGGCTTCTGCCTGATGAGAGCAGCAATATCGTCACGGCTCACTTCAAGACAAGTCGTCTCCTCCATCGCAAGCGCATTGGTCTGGTGTGGCGTATCTTCAAGCATCGACGCGAAGCCAAAGAACTCGCCATGGCGCGGTTCGTCCACCAGGACCTCCTGATGGTCCTGCTCCACCGTCGTCACCCGCACCACGCCCGACATCATCACGTAAGCATGTTTCCCGGGTTCGCCGATCTTATAGATACGCTGACGAGGAGCAAACTTCTTTATTTCGACCTGCGCGGCCAGTACGGCCATTTCATCGTCGTCGAGCAGCGCAAAGAGTGGGATCTGTCTCAGGTCTTCTGCCTTGCAGTTCATCGTTCACCTCATTTTGCTCATGAGTTATTGTGCACGGTGCGTGCGCATTTCGCACGCCTCGACAAATGGGGTTTTCGGAGGTGCTTAACCCGCAAGAGGCAGTCTCAAGTCAGCTTTGCAACCAGCATGACCGTCCTCTCGATTGGCCAGTTGCACCGATCCTCGATGCGCCTGCGCGATCTGCTGCGCAAGCACAAGGCCAATTCCAGTACCGCCTGGCTTGGTCGTGTAAAAAGGTACAAATAGATTGCCGGCATTGGTCAATCCAGGCCCATTATCGAGGACCCCAACGACCACCTCTGCCCCAACAATCTGCCATGAGATCTCTACAAGCGCTGGACACCTATCGATCGTGTCTGGGCTCAATGCCGCGTCCGCCGCATTGCGCACCAGATTGATCAGGGCCTGTTCTATCTGGTCCGGATCGATCTGCAGCACCACGTCTGCCTCCGCCGCCACCGTGACAACGACGCGCCTCTCCAGTTGCGCAACTCGCTCCACCAACGCCGCCAGCGACACCGCCCTTAGCTTCGGCGCAGGCAGACCCATCAACTGCCGATACGCCTGCAGAAACCGGTTCAAAGACTCCGATCGGTTCTCGATCACCTCAAGTCCGCGCTCAAAGTCAGCCTTCTCACCTGACACATCGTCCAATCCAGCCAGCCGGCCCCGCAGGCTCCCCGCAATCGATTTGATCGGCGTCAGTGAATTATTGATCTCATGCCCGAGCACGCGAATCAGCCTCTCCCACGCAAGCCGTTCCTCCTCCCGTAACGCCGCACTGACATCTGAAAGCACCAGCAGCGTATGCGGAACACCGCGCAGCCGGAAGCTCGTCCGTTTCACCACCCATCGCGCCGGCTGCTGTCCTCTGCCCAGCGAGATGACATCGTCGTCTTCGACATTCAGCAGTTGCTCCAACTTCAACCGCGCAGCAGCGTGACCAAGCGCCGTCTGTGCCCGCAATCCAAACGCGCCTTCGCCTGCGGCGTTCAGCAACCTCAACCTGCCCTCAGGATCAAACGCCAGTACCGGCGATTGCATCGAAAGCATGACGCGTTCCACCAGCGCCATAGCTTCCAGCGCGCCCGAACGTTGTCCCTGCAGCATAGCGGCAAGCCGATTCACCTCCAGCGCGAGGTCGCCAACGGCGTCATTTCTTTGCCCTCCACGAGCGCGGAAGGAATAGTCGTCCTCACGCAACGCAGCCATCACATTCGCCAGCGTCTGCAGTGGTCGAGTGATCTGTTCCATCAGAATTGAGACAGCGAACATCCACCCCAGCACCAATGCCAGCAGAACAAAGCACTGCTCCAGCGGTTCAACCGAATACCGCCGTAGCAGAAGCCAGCACAGCATTGCCATTGGGAGGCCCAGCAGATACAACCACAGCCGCAACCGCCTCTCAAAGCCAAGCCGCCGTCCCGATCTGCCCAGCGGCATGCGTTTTGGCCGGGGGCCGCCATCCGCTATCGTTCCGTTCGGTTCGTCAGAGCCCATATTTCTCTATGCGGCGATAGAGCGCTCCCCGACTCAATCCCAGCGCATCAGCTGCATGACTCACATTACCATTTGCACGCGCCAACGCTTTACGAATCAGAATCGCCTCCACCGCCTCGAGGCTCATTTCGTCCATGCTCTGCGCTGCAACTCGTTGCGCATTCAACCCCAGGTTCGCCGGCTCGATTCGTTCTCCACGCGCCATCAGGACTGCACGCTCGATCGTGTGGTCCAGACTCTCGCACGTTCCCAGGCCATCCATAATGCAGCAGCATCTGGAGCGCCGTTGGCTCCAAACCATGGATTGGCCTGCGATAACGAACGGCGTACCGCGCCAGAAAATGTGCCGCTAGCGCCGGAATGTCCTCGCGTCGTTCGCGTAGCGGAGGTAGATTGATCTCTACCGTGTTCAGACGGAACAACAGATCTTCGCGGAAGCGTCCCGCCGTGCATTCCGTTCGCAGGTCAGCGTTGGTCGCTGAAAGCATTCGTACATTCACCTTCTGGGTCTTGGAAGAGCCTACGCGCTCCAGTTCACCCGTCTCCAGTACGCGAAGCAACTTCGCTTGTTGTCGTATCGGGATATTCGCAATCTCATCCAGGAACAGAGTTCCGCCACTCGCCAGTTCGAAGCGTCCAATGCGGTCAACATGTGCGTCCGTAAAGGCCCCCCTTACATGCCCAAACAGCTCGCTCTCAAATGTTCCCTCCGGCAGTGCACCTGTATTCACGGCTACCAGTGTTCGCTCCGCCCGTGACGATAAACGATGCAGGGTCTGCGCAACGACCTCTTTGCCGGTCCCATGCTCGCCAGTAATCAACACATTCGCGTCCGACGGCCCGACCCGGGCCATTGTCTCCAGTACTGTTCGCATCGATGCAGCAGAAGCAATAAAGTCCGGCGCACCTGGTGCACGCAGAATGCGATTCTCCGCTTCCAGCCATTGTGTTCTTTTCTGGCTGCGGTGCAACTCCATCTGGGTCCGCAGAATACTCAGCAGCCGCGCGTTCTCCCACGGCTTCTGGATGAAGTCTCCCGCGCCGCGCCGCATCGCTTCCACCGCAAGGTCGATGTTGCCCCATGCTGTCATCACTACCACGGGCAGTTGAGCGTCCATCTCCTTGACTCGCGTTACCAGATCCAGGCCCTCCTGACCTGAGGTTGTATCGCGCGTGTAGTTGAGATCGATCAGCACGCCATCGAAGCTCTCATGTGCCAATGCCTCCAGCACGAGCGCAGGCATTCGCACCATCTCCAACTGATAACCCTCCGGCTTCAGCAGTAGATGCAGAGCCTCCAGAATATGAGGCTGGTCATCCGCAATCAGAAGCTTGCACGGCGACTCCTTCTCACCCACCGTCGGCGCGTCCTTCTCCATCCGTTCCACCAGCATACTGACCTGCTTCCGTGCCTACTGACCACTTGGGGCTATGCCCGTCTTTGCCGATTCTATCGAAATCGCGTTCGCCTCCAGAGTAGAGCCAACCGAACGGTCCAACTCGATCTTCGCCTTCTCATACGCCGTCATTGCTGCAACCAGCATAGACTCTGCCACCGCCAGGTCCCGTTGCGCCGTCAAGGTCTGATAGTTCGATCCCGCGCCAAGCTCTTGCTCCTTCGCGGTAATCTCAAAGGTCTTCTGCGCAAGGTCCCGCCCTTTGCGGGCCGAAACGACGCGGGCTTCACCCTGCTCCAGCGCATACTGAGCGTTCCGCACCTCAATACGAATCTGTTTCTTCAGTTGTTGCAACCGAAGCTCCGACTGCCTCGTCTCCAACTCCGCACGATACTGGTCAGACTTCGCAATGCGATTTCGTATCGGAATATTGACCGACAATCCGACATAGTAATCGGGAGCGCTGTTGTTGAATGCATTTTCGACCGCGCCCCCCCAATTGGTGGGTGCTGTCGACATAAAATCCGAAGCCGGATTCGGCAATCCCGCCAGCCCTGTACCCCCATAAAACGCCGTTAACGCGACAGAAGGAAGCACTGCATTGCGAGCGGCATTTTGACTGATGCGGCGGTTATCGAGATCGAGGTCCGACTCCCTTAGCTCGATCCGGTCGCGCAGCGCTCGCGCGATCATATCCTCCGTCGGGCCCTGCGTCGTCGCCTCCAGCATTCCACTGTGGTCGGTCGGCCGTACCGGCATCGCCTCAAGAACCGGATCGTCGAGATTCTTGGTCAGCGCATTTTTCATCAACAACTCTTGAAACTGCAGCGTCGTTTTCGCTACCGTCAAGTCCTGCTCACGGTTAGCCACCTCGGCCTCCGCCTTCATCACGTCCATTGCGGGAATCGCCTGCAACGATAGCTGTTTGCGATCGCTGTCGAGCGTCTGGTTCGCAAAATCCAGTGACCGGCTCTTCACCTGTTCGTCTTCATACGCAGCCACAAGGTCCCAGTACATGTTCGCAATTTGCGTAATCGTCGAAATCACCTGCAGCTTAAACGCCTCGTCCGATATCCTCTGATTGTTCTTGGCAATCTTGAAATAGCGCAGATTAGGCCCAAAGCCGAATCCAGCCAGCAGCTCCTGCTGAAGTAAAACGTGGTAATAGGAGTTCAGCGTCGGATTTAGAAAACTATTGGGACTGTTCGTCGCTCCTCTGCTGTTATCGAATACCGCAGACAGCGACGTGCCCGTGGGAAACGCCTGCGAGTAGTTGATATTTCCGTTTGTCGTATTCTGTTGCAACGTGGGGACGCCATAGATGGAGATGTTCGATAACGGCTGAGTGTAATGCTCGTTATTCAACGCTCCAGAGATCAACGGATCATAGGATGAAACATTCGTTCCTGTGCCCAGCGTAGACGAAACAAGCCCCGACGCGCCCGAACCCGCCCCACCTGCTCCGCCCGAGGTTCCACCGGCACCCGCGCCACTCGCGCTGGAACCAAATCCACCTACGCCACCCCCGGGCGTATTCTGCACTACTCCTGTATTTACACCGCGGAACGATCCCCCAGCCCGGGTGCGCAGAACGTCGGCCGCCGCAATCGGTATATTGTATCGGGCGATCGCAATGTCCAGATTATTTTCCAGTGCCAGGGCGATGGCGTTCTGCAGACTCAATTCGAGAACGCCATTATTCACGAGCGCATCGATTCGCGGCGAATTCGCCAGGTTGGGCTGCGGCACCAGCGTAGCCCGGTATGCACTAAACGGGTTGTTCGAATGCGGTATATCCAAACGCAGTGCGGCCTGCGGCTGTGCCGGGGGCGCCTGAGTTCCCACCGCCTGCTGCACCTGGGCCAGCACAGGCATCTCCATCCATACGACAATGCCGATACAACGAAGCAGAGAAAGACCCGTCCTCACGCCTTCACCCCCGCTGCAGCCGCTTCAAGCCCTGCCGTGTCCCGATACAACCAGCCGTCTCGAAGTTCAATCGTCCGCGTGCCATACGCGGCGTTCGTCTCCGAGTGCGTCACCTGCACCACCGTCGTCCCCTGTTCATTCAATGTCCGAAACAGCTCCATAATCTCCTTTGCCTGCTCCGAATGCAGGTTTCCGGTCGGCTCATCAGCCAACAAAAGATCAGGCTTGTGAATCACTGCCCGCGCAATTCCCACCAACTGTTGCTGGCCACCCGAGAGCTGGCTCGGAAACAGATCCTTCTTGCCAACAATGTTGAAGCGATCCAGGGTGTCCGCCACCAATGCCTGACGCTCTGCCTTTGGAATGTCCTTGTACGAGAGCGGCAGGTCGATATTCTCCGCCACAGTAAGGTCGTCCAGCAGGTGGTAGCTCTGGAAGACCATACCGATCCGCCGCCGCGCCAGCTCTGCTCTCTGCTTGCGGTTCATCGCATGGACGGCGTGGTCTGCAAAATAGAACTCACCCTTCCATTGGTCATCCAGCATCGCGAGCACATTCAGAAGGGAAGACTTACCCGCACCAGACGGCCCCATCACGGTCACAAATTCCCCCTCACGGATCGTTAGATTGATACGTCGTAGCACCCACGTCTCCGTGTGGCCCGTCTTGTAGCTCCGCTCTAAATTCTTCAGTTCAATCATCGAACTACTCCGTCCTCAAAGCTTCCATCGGTTCAATTCGGGATGGCCGCCGCGCTCGAGTTCTCAAAACTCGCCTTGGTTACACCTCTGTTGTACGTCCGGTCGTGACTACTCCGTCCGTAAGGCCTTTACCGGGTCAGTGGAAGCCGCCCGTCGTGCTGGAATCCATCCAGCCGCAAGCGCTGAGACAATCAGAGTCGCAATGGCCACCGAGAGCACCTCTGCATCACGCCCGGCAACACTGTAAAGCTGCGACTGTACGAAGCGGACGCACAGCAGGGCGACAGGCACGCCAATCGTCAGACCGATGACGGCCTGCAACATCGCCTCGCGCAGTACCATCCCGACGACGCTGCCGCGGTCCGCGCCCATCGCCATGCGGATGCCGATCTCAGGGGTACGTCTGGCGACGGTGTATGCCGTCACACCGTACAACCCGACCGACGCCAGCACCAGGGCGAGCACACCGAACATCAATGTCAACCGTGCAATCAGGCGCTCCTGGTTGAACTGCCCGCTGATCTGTCCTGCGAACGTTTCGTAGCGGATCACAGTCAGGTTCGGATCGATGCTTGCCAGCGCCCTTCTCACCTGCGACTCCAGGCCTTGCACCGGACCTTTGGTCTGCAGCATGATCGCTCCTGCATAAAGCGATCGAATGTCGGTGTTTGGCTCAGTATGCGCTACTTGAAGCAAGGGACGGAAGTACATCGCTCGCGTAGGTCGCCGGACGTTGTTGTACTTCACATCCGAGACCACTCCCACAATCTCGAAGTCGCTCGAGCTCTTTACGCCCGATACACCAAAGTGCACTCCAATCGGGTCTTTTCCGTTTGGGAAAAATTTCCTAACAAAAGCCTGATTGACCACGGCAACCGGAAGCGATGTCGCGGTGTCCTGCGTCGTAATTCCGCGCCCGCGCTGAAGATGCTGCCCGATGATGTCGAAGAACTCCGGGCCAACGCGCACCCACGAAGCGCCGACCTGGTCATGCGGCCCCGGCTCTGGCCGTCCCTGAATGAAGACGCCCTCGCCCCAGTTGTCTCCTTCCAACGGTGTGTACAGAGACAAAGCGACCCGCTGGACTCCTGGCAGCACTCGTAGCCCCTGGTCGATCCGTTCGTAGAGCGCCTGCAACTGCTCCGGTTTGTAACCAGCGTTATCGGGGCTTATGTGTGCTACGAGCCGGTTGTCCGTCTCCACCCCGAAGTCCTGGTTCTCCAGTTTATTCAAACTCTTCGCCATCAAACCCGCGCCAACAAGCAACACAAGCGAAAGCGCCGCCTGCAGGACCACCAGCGACCGCTGCAGCCATCCCGAATGGTCTGTCGTCGATCGATTCGATCCGCGCAATGCCTCAGCTGGCTCCGAGTGCGAGGTCACCCATGCTGGCGCAATGCCAAAGACCAGCCCCGTCACCAGTGACAGCCCAAACGCAAACGCCAACACAGGCAGAGAAGGGTTCGCATGGATCGGCAGGCTCGTCGCGTCTGGAAACGCCATGGTCAGCAGTATCTTGGTTCCCACAAACGCCAGCACCAGTCCTACCAGGCCGCCAATGCACGATAGCACGACACTCTCGGTGAGCAACTGCCGGATGAGCCTTATCCTCTGCGCGCCCAGCGCCATGCGTATCGAGGTCTCAGTACGCCGCGCCATGCCCCGCACCAGCACCAGGTTCGCAATGTTTGCGCATGCGATCAGCAGAACCAGCGCTGAGATCGACATTAAAAACCGTAGCCCTTTTCCAAATTCCTGCTGCATGCTTGCGATCCCGATTCCGCCAGGTGTCAGTACAACATGCGATTGCGCCAGGTTCTTCTTTTGGTCTTCCTTCTGATACAGAGGAAGGTCTGCCAGCCAGTTCCGAAGCTCCCCACTCATCTTCGCCTGCAGCGGAGCAAGCGCGGTGCCCCGGCTTCACCCGGCCGAGGAGATACACCCAGTTGGCCTCATGCCGATGCAAGATGCTGGCCGGCACCATCACCGGCTCCATCACCATCGGAATGTAGAAGTCCGGCGGAGTATCTGTCATCCGGTCCCCATAGAATCCAGGCGGAGTAATGCCGATGATCGTCACCGGATTCGTATTCAGCACAAATGTGCTCCCCACCACCGAAGGGTCCAGCGCATAGTCACGCTGCCACGTCTGATAGCTCATCACCGCGGCCATCGGAGCTCCTTCAACATCATCGGTCGAAGCTAGCAGTCGTCCTGCGTAAGGACGCAATCCAAAGGTTTGAAAGTAGTTGCCCGTGACGAACTCACCTCGCAGCGCCTTCGGCAATGCGTCAGGCTGGCTGCTTCGAGCTGTAATTGATCCATTGCCAATCCCTGCTTGCATCGCCGCCAGCTGCTCGAACTCCGGTGTGTTGTCCCGTAGATGTTTGTAAAGGTCATAGGCGAAGATCGAATAGTCATTGTTATCGGGCGTACCTCCATTCACGCAGCAATCGTTGGTATCGCCCACACGCACCAGTGTCTTCGGATCGTCTACCGGCAGGTTCTGCAGCAGCACTGCGTGTACCAGGGTAAAAATTGCCGCATTCGCTCCAATGCCGAGGGCCAGCGTCAAAACGGCCGTCACCGTAAACCCTGGTGCCTTCCTCAGCTGTCGAAGAGCAAAACGAACGTCCTGCATTAATTGATTCATCCCGCTACACCGTTCCTCTGCTCTATGCCTGATCAACTATTGTGCGCGCCTCAGCACCGCACAAACGCAATCGCCGTTTTGCGAACGGACTGCTACCAATCGTCACGTCGCGGCCTTGGTTGCTGCTTGGAGCGGCTCAGACAAGGCGAACGTCCATGTCATACCCAGTGCGCCTCGTCTGCCGGTTCCTCATCTACCCTTGCGCCAAACACCACTTCCGCTGATCGTCTCCAATCTTCTTCAGCGTCGAAACCACTACGGCCCGCACCACCTTCAACTCGGTCCGAGTTGCACTCAACAACGCCGCATGCCCATAATCAGGATGCCTTTGGTTCCGCATGGACTGCACAGCGTTAAGCGCGGCTATATTCAATCCAACTCCCAGCACAACCAGGGGGAACCACCGTTGCCGCGGCCCCCGACATCCCTATCGCCCTGCAAATCTCCCGCAAGGCCTGTCTCAAGTCCTCGAACGGCGTCATCATGCCTCTACCTCCGCTAACAGCTTGTTGAGCTCACCCTCCGCCACGACCTTGCCGTCGAATAGATGGATCTGCCGCTCCGCATGTGCCGCAAACCGCGGATCGTGCGTCACCATGCAGATCGTCGCGCCTTCACTATGGAGCTCTTGCAGCAGCTTCATCACGGCCTCACCGTTCTTGGAATCCAGATTTCCCGTTGGTTCGTCCGCCAGCAGAATCGAAGGCGAACCTGCAAGCGCTCGCGCCACCGCGACCCTCTGCTGTTGACCACCCGAAAGTTGCGCCGGATAGTGTCGCATCCGGTGCGCCATGTTCACTCGCTCGAGGGACTCTTGCACCCTCCGCTTCCGCTCTGCCGACGGCATCCCCGCGCGATAAGTCAGCGGTAGCTCCACGTTCTCGGCAACGGTCAGGTCTCCAATCAGATTGAAACTCTGAAAGATAAATCCGATCTCTTGGTTCCGGATCCGTGAGCGTTCAGCAAAGTTCAGGTTCGCCACCTCTTTGCCGTTCAATGTGTAGCGGCCGCCCGTCGGAGTGTCGAGCAACCCGACGATCGACAAGAGTGTAGACTTACCGCAGCCTGAAGGTCCCGACATCGCCACGTACTCACCGCGGTTGATGTTCAAATGGACGCCAGACAAGGCATGCGTCTCAATTTCGTCCGTGTAAAAGATCTTCTTCAAGTCCTCGATTTGAATAATGGTCTCGGTTGTCGTCATTGCTCTCCCTTTCGTATATCGTCGCTAATCCAAGCGAATTCTGTCCGTGTTGTCCCATCGGCTCATGTCCGACAGAATGACTGTGTCACCGCCCTGCAATCCCTCAAGCACCTGGATGCTGTTCACCGACGCGCGTCCTACCTTCACCGGCACTCGCACCGCTGTCTTGCCGTCTGGCAGCCTAGCTTGAACAGACTGATCGTGCTGTTTTCATTCCCGAACGCAGGTCGCCCTACAAACAGCACGTCTGTCATCCGGTCCAGATCGATCGTTCCATCCACGCTCAAGTCGGGCCGCGCGCCAAGCGGCAGCGCCCCTGCTAGCTCTACGTCAACCGTCACCGTTCCGTTCAATACTCCCGGATCGATTCGCATCACTTTTCCGTCGATCACGCCATTGTGGGTATCGATCTCGGCCGGCTGGCCAATCTGAATGTCCCGCGCCTGTGTCTCCGCTATCTTCAGGCTGGCCTTCAGTTGGTCCGGCTGCACCACCTTCGCCAGCGTGGTGCCCGATATCCACATGCTCGCCCACCTGGTGGTCGAGTTCGACCAGTACTCCGCTGATTCCGGCCCGCACGCTCAACGCGTCCTGCTCCTTCTGCTTCAAGGCGAGCAGCGCCTTCGCTTGGTCCACCTTCGTCTGTTGCACAGCGAGCTGCGTGTCGATTGCCTTCTCGTTCAGCGTTAGCCGCTGCTTCTCCAGATCGTTTCGCGTCGTCAGTTCGTCCGCTTTTCCCTTCGAAGCGCTATACGTCAACCCGCTGATCACACCGAGGTCATACAACGACTTGTCCGTCTGCGCCTGCAACTGTGCCTGAGAGAAATCTGCACGCACCGTGGCCCCCGCCGCCTTTTGATCCATTAGATCGCTCTGTACCTTGGCACGCGTATTGATGTAGTCGGCCTCGGCGCCCTTAAGCTGCAGCTGCGCGTCCAGCAACTCCTGCTGCAACTCCGGATCCACCAAGTCCATCAACACCGTATCCGGTTCGACCTTCGCTCCAGGCAGCACACGAATTCGTACCACCGTCGCAGCGGTCTCTGCCGGAATCAACCTGATCTTGTCCTCACGCGGAACGAGCGTCCCCGGCCCGCGTACCTGCCGCAGTAGCGGGCCCCGCTTCACTACGTCGGTCCACACCGTCGCCCGATCCACCTCCGGCGCGGCAGGCTTCAGTCGTGTAACAAAAAACGCCACCAAAGCCAGCGTCGCAACTCCAACGCCAGCATAAATCCACTGCCGGCGCGTCTTCTTTTTCTTAATATCTGGTCTTGAGATATCCATTGCGCTCATTCCAATTGCAAGCACAAGGCCAATCTTAGCGACGTATTTTCAATCACTTACTGGGTGCCGCCCACAACCGGAACGTCCACAATCAGAAACCTCTGTCCATTTCCGAACACGAAGCCTCTATCAAACAGACTTTCGCTAAGCCGCTCCAACTGATGTCAAAAGACCAGCTTCAGCGACATCTGAATCTGCCGATTGCTGCCAATGGTGTGGGTGACCTGACCGAGTCCCGCCGGGCAGTTGTAGAAACCCTCGTTGCTTGCATTGCAGGCAGTCGGCAGGACCGGCGTCCCGGTGGCCGGGAATCCGTTATAGTTCTCGTTCTGCGATACCTCGTTGCCCGGCACGTCGAAGCTTGCGGTATTGGTGACGTTGAAGACATCAAAAGTGTACTTGAGGTTGAAACGTTCCGTGATCTGGGTCTGTTTCATCAGCGAGGCGTCCCAGCGCTTCTGAAAAGCCTGCCGGAAGATGTTGCGCTGCCCGGTGGTGAAATCGGTCTCATAGGGATCGGAGGTAGGGATTGCGCCGCTCAACCCACCCGCCTGAAGCAAGGGGATGGTGAAGCACGAGGACTTTAGGGCCGCACCCATGTCTGGCTTGGAGGGGTCGAAGAATGCACCAGAGTCGCCGGTCTTGGCGTTCTTCGCTGTGCAGCCGGGAGCCAAGGGTACGATGGGGTTGGTGATTCCGTTGCTAACACCGTAGAAAACACTGGCCACAGCACCGCTGAAATCGATGACGCTATAGGGCTGACCACTCTGCAGGACAGTGAGGCCCACCAGCGACCAGCCGTTCGTGAAATAGCTTTCGATATTGTGCTCGTGGACAAAGTCGGGCAGCTTGTAAACGTAGGTAAAGTTGATGACGTGGGTGCGGTCGAAGTCGGACGAAGCGTATCCGTCGCGCAGGTTGAGCGGGTTGTTGCCGTTGTAGAACAGGCCCAAGCCGCTCTGTTCATCGAGTGCGTGAGAGTAGGTGTAAGAAGCGGCGAACTGCAGGCCGTGGCTCATGCGCTTTTCGACGTGTGCCGTCAGAGCGTTGTAGGCGTCGACGCCCGCGGCCCTGTAGTCGATGGACTCTGCCGCGTAGCCGATGTAAGGAACGCGGTGATCGACATTGCCACCCTCGTAGTCTTCGTCGTATGCGCTGCCGTCCGGCAACGAGGCGCCCAACACGTTGTAACCGTACGAGTACTTTTCGCCATGGATCGTATGGCCGGGTGAGGCGATCCCTGGCTGGTTGAAGGGAACCGGAATGACCTGATGGCGGCCAAGGTTGCCGACGTAGCCGAGTTCGACGACCCAGTTGTTGCTGGGCTGCCACTGAATATCCAGCGTGTAATTGTAGGTGTAAGGCAGTTTGTTGGTGCGATCATAGACTCCCAGTGAGATGGGCTGACCGCCGTTCTCGATACTCGCAATATTGGGCAGGTACTTGCTCAGATCAGATGACTTGGGGTTGTTAGGTGGAGCGCTCTGGACGTCGGTATAAGGATTAGCCAGGTTACCGGTCGCAGCCGTTGGCGCAATCGTCGGAGGACCGAACGGATCACCGCCTTCCTCCAGCCCGCCGCAGGTGGGAATGTAATAGCTGTAAAGGGTCGCGGTGGGGCAGCTTTGCGCGGTCACGAATGGAAGTTGCTGGTTGACGCCAAACGGGCCTCCAGTGACTGTGCCGATAGCATAGCCGGGCGAGAAGTAGCTGAAGAGCTCGCCACGGTCGTAGTACATACCGAAGCCAGTCCGGACGACCACTTTATTGTGAAACATCTCAGGCTGCCATGCGGCGCCTAACCGGGGGCCGATACCCCACTGGCGACCGGTAAGTGTGGTCGGGCTGACGCCAGCAGTTCCATTCACGTTATTGCCAGCGATGATAAAGCCCGGATTTGCGATGGTGTCCGACGTCGCGCTGTAGTTATACAGGTTGGGATCGAAGTTGAAGATGCGGCCTTCCTTCTCCGTAAGACCGCCGTCCCAGTCATAGCGCACTCCTGCAGTGAGCGAAAGGGTCGGTGTGATCTGAAACTTGTCTTGAACATAGCTTCCCAGCTGGTTAGCCCGATAGTAGCGGCTGGCGTTGCCCTGAAGGAACGAGCTGACGTAAAACGCGGTGGAAGAGCTGCCGGGAGTTACATAGCCCTGCGAGTAAGCGCTCAGGTCGTCGGTGGCAACGGTGCCGTCGCCAGTGCGCTTGTCGATGGTGTTGAGCTGGGTATAGCTATAGTTCACGCCGAACGTGACAGTGTGCTTCCCTAGCGTCCATATTGCGTTGCCGGACGGCTGCCAGCGGTTCTGGAAGGCACCGGTATTAGGCGCCTGACCTTCAGCGTTCGGGCCGATGTTCAGGATGCCGGTGCTGGCCAGTCCCGCGTTGTACGCAGTATCGCCTAGAACGTTTACGATCGAGACGCCCGGGAAGTAATTCGAACCGAACTCATTGATCGAGACGGTGCCGAGCGAGCCGCCGGGGATCGCCGCTGGGCCGAACGGTTGCTCGTTGTCGACCCAGGTCTTCTCACGGATAAAGCCCATCGTCTGCGTAGTGCTGAGGTTGGGTTTGACGAGATAAGTGTTGGAAATGGCGAACACCTGCGACCCGGAATCGAGGTGCTCTGTGAAGCCCGGGACACTCGAATAGGC
The DNA here is from genome assembly GCA_963774835.1 of uncultured Acidobacteriaceae bacterium. Lineage (GTDB taxonomy): Bacteria > Acidobacteriota > Terriglobia > Terriglobales > Acidobacteriaceae > Edaphobacter. Next base: position 52,935 of record CAVZGS010000003.1, on the reverse strand, counting down.
GTAGGGCGCCAGCGTCGGATCGTGCTGGTAGTAATACTTAAGCGAGATAGTGTCTTTGGAGCTGGCGTTGTAGTCGAGGTTGGCTACTGCCATGTCGGCCTTGAAGCGACCGGTACCCGGAATAAAGGCATTGAAGGGGTGAGTGACAGTAAGACCGGTCCCACTGTCATTGGGTATCAACCACTTGCCGGGCTCGCCGGGAAGCGAAGGGGAATTGAACAAAGCAAGCGCGGTCCTGTCGATGTTTCCACCGGTAAGACCGGAGCCAAAGCTATTGTTGACAACGTCCGCGAATCCGTTGGCATCACGATTTGTATCGGATAGACCCGCAGGCACATCCAGAAACGAGTCGCCGATCTCCTGGTCCGACACCTGCAAGTGCTGGTAAGCCACGAAACCGAAGAGCTTGTTCTTGATGATCGGGCCGCCGAAGGTGCCCCCGACGTCATAGCGGTGCAGCTCCGGATTCACCAGCCTTGGATTCCCGGCAATGATCGGATCGTTCTTAAAGAAGAACGGCGCCGCATTGATCCAGTTGGTAGCACGCATCCCATAGGCAGTGCCATGATACAAGTTGGTGCCGGACGTGGTGCTCATATCGATATGCGCGCCCGAGGTCGATCCCTGCTGCGCGTCGTACATCGAGGCGTTGACGCGGACCTCCTCGATCGTCTCAGGCGCTGGAGTGGGGATAGCGTTGCCGATGGACAGGTAGACGGAGGCCGTGGTCTGAATGACGCCGGCGGCACCAGAGCTGGTGGAGGCACCTGTGCTATTGATGACGCGTGCCGACGTCACTTGGCTCGTACTCTTCCCGTTGAATAGATTGCTGGCGTCAACGCCGTTCAGAGAAAAACTGTTGCTGGTGTCCCTCTGTCCGTTGGCCCAGATGGGAGGGTTGCCCAGGCCGGAGAGTGACCCGGAGCCACCCGGCAGCTCAGCACTCAACCCAGGCGACAGAATCGCCACAGTCAAAGGGCTCCCCGTAGGCAGCGGAATCGATTGGATCTGGGTCTTGTCCAGTACATACCCATTCGTCGTATCCACTGCGTTCATCAGAGGCACTGCTTCCACACTAACCACGGTATTCACCGCGCCCACCTTCAATTGCACGTTCAATGTACCGGTGCGGTCTCCCTGAACTTGTACGGACTGCATCTTCTGGGTCTCGAACCCTTCCTTCGAAAACGATAGAGTGTAGGTCCCAATCGGCAGATTGGGAAAGTCATAAAAACCGTTGCTGCCGGAGATCTGCGAACGCTTCAACCCTGTCTGCTCACCCACAAGCGTCACCGCCGCGCCCGACAGAATTCCTCCCTGGGTATCGGTCAGCACACCGGTAAGTCCGCCCAGCGTCTGCTGCGCAGAAGCTGGACACACCAGAACGAGGCAAAGGATCTGGAAAATGGCGAGGGCGAGAGATAGGCGGGTGCGCTTGATCATTATCTGGCTCCAAAAGTGACGCAAATTATGGCGAAGTAGCTTTTTCTGGCCCCACTGTCGATCAGGAAGACACCGATGCAACGATGCAGCACGGCGGACACCGCGGCAACTAAGCTGAGGCAGCTATGAAATACAAAACTCGGAACCTTAGAGATTCAGTTTTGGTTCTATTCTCGGAATAGATATGAGCATATAGAAAGATGTCAAAATCTAAAAGGAAAAATTTCTGTCCGTTCACATTGGCGGCTTTCCCAGGCACAGGCACAGACCGGCAAGCTGGAAAACCCAGCAAAACCCACAACTAAAATGGTCTTCCGCACCAAAACACTCGCCCCGAAGAAGATTTATGAAGGATTACTTTGACGGACTAATTTTGAAAGTCCGAAGCAGGTTGAGAGGTATCCTCTGCTCGGACTTGAAAAACTGCTTCCAGGGATCGCGATTCAGCCTTCCCTTCCACTCCTCAAAATCTGCAGCTCGAGCGACGGGCCGCTCCGGCAGCTTGAGATCGTTCCAGTTCAGAGGAAGCGAAACTGGCCCCCCGACGCGGGCGCGCGGCGAAAAAGCCGCCACTGCAGTCGCTCCACGCTCGTTCCGCAAATAGTCAAGAAAGATGCGGCCTCTGCGAGCGGCTTTGCTCATCTTCGTCAGATACAAAGTAGGCTCTTCCTTCTCCATCTGCAGCACAAAAGCATGGGCGACCTGCTTGATGACCGTCCAGTCGTACTCCGCAATAATCGGCACGACAACATGGAGCCCCTTGCCGCCCGTGCTCTTCAGAAAACTCTCTAGACCAAGCTTTTTCAGCTCCTTACGCACGTCCGCGGCACTCTCGGCAAGCCGCGTCCAAGGTATCGCCGCGTCTGGGTCGAGATCGATGATGATCCGGTCAGGATGCTCCAGATCACCGTTACGCGAACCCCATGGATGCACCTCAAGCACACCCATCTGCGCCAATCCTGCCAGCGCTTCGGCGGTCGAGAGAGTAATGTACGGTTCGACCTTACCCGTCTTTTTGTCGGGTACATCGACCGATCCGATGCCAGGCGGCAGCGTATGGTTCGCGTGCTTCTGATAGAAACAAGGCTTCTCGCTACCCTCAGGACACCGCACCAGCGACACAGGCCGTCCCTCAATATGGGGCAGCATGTGCGGCGCGATAGCCCAGTAGTAGTCCGCAAGCTTCTGCTTAGTGAGTTGCGACTCCACATCGAGAGCCTTCTCCGGATGGGTCAGCCGCACCGGCGCACTCCCCGCAAACGATTTTGCCGAAGTCTTGGTCTTAACATTCGTGACCTTCGCCGCAACGCCCGCAGACGCAACATAAGAAGCGCCACGCGAGCCACTCGATTTCGGCACCACACTCGGCTCCTCCCGTCGCACCTCGTCAGCGGGCTTATCTTCACGCAATCCTTTGAATGACGCCTGACGCAGCAGGTTGTCAGCCGTCCAGGTCGCAAAGTTGACCTGCGCGACCAGCTTTGGCTTCACCCAGATGGCTCCCCGCTGCGCCTCTGCCGGCGGTCTCTCAAACAGGGTCCGAGTCGCACGCATCTTCTCCAGCTGATCGCGCAAGACGCGGTGGGTCTTCTGCGAAAAGCCGGTTCCAGTGCGCCCGGCATAGATCAGCTTCTTCGCCGCGTAGTAGCCGAGCAGAAGCGCGCCGACTCCGTGGCTTCCATTCGATGGCAGCGTAAAGCCGCCAATGACAAACTCCTGCTCATGAACGCACTTCACCTTCAGCCAATCAGTGCCACGGCCGCTCGAATAGGTACTGGTCGCCCGCTTTGAGACGATCCCCTCTAAATGCATCTCGCAGGCCTTCTGAAACACCGCCTCGCCGCTGCTCTCAATATGTTCGCTGAAGCGCAGGAACTCGCCGCCATTCTCAACCAGCCGCTCAAGTACCTTCTTGCGCCCGACCAACGGCAAACCCCGCAAATTGTGCCCGTTCAGATGAAGCAAATCGAAGGCAAAATAAGTCAGCGGCTTTTTCACGCCCTCCTGAAGGGCGGCCTGCAGGTCAGCGAAGCTCGTAGTACCGTTATCAGCCACCACGACGACCTCGCCATCAAGGACAGCTTTCTCGATGGGCAAAGCTGCCACAAGGGCCGCAATCGGCTTCATCCGATGTGTCCAGTCCAAACCGGTACGCGTAAGGAGTTGAACAATACCCCCGTCCTTGCGGGCCTGAATGCGATAGCCATCCAGCTTGAGTTCATGCAACCAGCCGTCGCCGCTCGGCGGAGCAGCAGACTGCGACGCCAGCTCCGGAGCAATAAAATCCGGAAGCTTCTCCTTCAGCGTCTCTCTCAGCACCGAGGAAAAGTCAGCAGCGACGACCGGTTTACGCAAAGCCGCCTTGCCCGCTGCAGAGCCCTTACCCCTACCCGTTACGCCGGCACTGTCGTTTCGATACCACGCATTGCCCTTGGCAGTCTCCTTCGAGTTCCACACATGGTCTTCGCTCCGCGCAATCTCATCGAGGCTTCGTCCAGTCACAACACTGTTCGGCGCCTCGTCCGTGATGCTTGCGTCATCCTTTGTCCGCTCAAATTGGTCATGTTCCTTAATCAGCAGCCAATTCGGTTTGCGCTCATTCGCGAACTTGCCGCCCATGCGAATCAGCGCCCACTTCCCCCTCATCTTCGTGCCATGCATTATGAATTTGAGCGAACCTACGCGCAGCCCCTCGTCGACATCGGTATGCCCGGCCTGCGGCTCCCATGTCCCCTGGTCCCAAACCATCACTGTTCCGCCGCCATACTGGCCCCTCGGGATGATCCCTTCAAAGCCGCCGTACTCAATCGGATGGTCTTCCACCTGTACAGCAAGCCTTTTATCGCCGGTAAAATAGCTCGGCCCTTTAGCGACCGCCCAGCTCTTCAGCACGCCGTTCCAGCCAAGCCGAAAATCATAGTGCAGATGCGAGGCTGCATGCTTCTGTATGACGAACGGAAGAGGTTGTTTGTTGAAAGACTTCGCCTTCGCCGAGCCGCTCGGTTCGCTCGTAACCTTGAAGTCCCGTATCGTCCGATAGCGTTCGAGCTGCTCATCAACTGCGTCAGCCGCAGACGGTAGTGACTTTGATTTACCTCTCTTCTTCGTGGCCATATCGCTTTATGCCGACCTGCGGGATTTACCCGCCTTGCCAGCCGCAGGCTTCACCAGCGCAATACCCTTCCTCGAGCCTGACGCAGCAGGTTTGGAAGACGACGCCTTCACATTTGCACCGCCCCCCATATCGCCCCGTACACTCTTCCGCAACGCATCCATCAGATTGATCACCTTCGCAGTCTTCCGTGCCGGCTCCCCACGCGGAATCGGCGCATGTTTAACCTTAGCGTCGACCAACTCGCGCAGGGCGGCCTCATACTCGTCCTTAAATTTCTCGGGCACAAACCGGGAGGCCTTGCGTTTGATCAACTCCTTCGCCAGCGAGAGCTGGCCCTCATCGACGGCCACCTTCTTAATATCGCCAAAATACTCGGCGGGGTCACGCAACTCCTCCGCATATCGCATGGTGTAAGCCATCATGCCTCTGAGTCTGTCATCGCTTGGGGCCGAGACGGCGACTAGATGTTCGCGCCCCCCGAAAGCGATCTTACCCAGACCGGCCTTCTTCGTCATCTGCAGCGCCTTGCGAACGACCGCAAAGGCTTCCGCCTGCACATCATTCTCCGGAACAACGAAATATGGCTTCTCGAAGAACTCCGGATCTATCTCTTTCAGATCGACGAACTGCGTCACCTCCAGCGTATGCCGCGACGGAACGCGCAAATGTTCGATCTCGTCCGGCTCGATGGTGACGTACTCCCCCTTGCGATACTCATAGCCCTTCACGACGTCCGAGCTGTCAACCAGCCCCTCGTCCTCCGAAACCTTCTGGTGCCGGATGCGCTCTCCCGTCTTGCGGCTCAACTCATGAAAGCGAATCTCGCTCTTCGCTTCTGTGGCAGGAAAAAGCTTGATACCGAACGAAACAAGAGAGATTTGGATCTGACCGGAACCAGAAGGGGCGTGGCATTGGGAGTTCTCCAAACAAGTTGGAAGCAGAATTGGCTTCAGAAGATGCTTTTGAGTTCCCCGAACCCGGCCAACACAAGACTATTCGTCAAGATCTTCATGGTTCGGCTGTCTTGCGTTCGCCAATATCTTCTCCGCCAGCAGCGGAGGCACCACATCATAGTGGTCCATCTCCATCCGAAAACTGCCTCGCCCCTGAGTAATCGAGGTCAGCGTCGTCCCATAGCTCAGCATCTCTGCCATGGGGACCTCGGCCCGAACCACCGTTCCGGCCCCTCCACTCTCCATGCCCTGCACACGGCCGCGGCGCGAATTCAGATCGCCCAACAACGCTCCCGCAAAATCGTCCGGCGTTTCAATCTCCACCCGCATCACCGGCTCCAGCAGAACAGGCTTCGCCTGCTCCATACATTTGCGGAAGGCGAGCCGCGCCGCCATCTTGAACGACATCTCGCTCGAGTCCACCTCGTGATAGCTGCCATCGAAAACTGTAACTTTAATGTCAACCACGGGATATCCCGCCAGAAATCCACGCGCCGCAGACTCACGAATGCCCTTCTCGACCGCGGGAACATACTGCCGCGGAATAGAGCCACCGAAGATATCGTTCTCAAACACCACTCCGCGTCCGCGCGGCAACGCCTCCATGCGGATCTTGCAGTCGCCAAACTGACCATGGCCACCGGTCTGTTTCTTGTACCTGCCCTGGGACTCGGCACGCCCCCGCACCGTCTCAAGATAAGGTATTTTGGGCGCCTTTAAGGTCACGTCAGTGTGATAACGCCTCTTCAGCTTCGCGACGACCGCCTCGATATGTTGTTGTCCCGCACCCGCCACCAGAAACTCGTTCGTCTGTGGATCGCGGAAGAACCTCACCATCGGATCGTCCTCCATGACCTTGTGCAACGCAGGCGCAAGCTTGTCCTCGTCGGCCCGCGTCTTCGGCTCGATCGCGTAAGTCATCGCGGGCTCAGGCATCGGCACCGGCTCCAGGAAGATCTCGTGGGCCTTGTCCCCCAGAGTGTCTCCAGTCAAGGTCACGCGCAGCTTGGCCACAGCTCCGAGATCTCCCGCATGTAACTCCTGCACCTCCACTGCCTTGCGTCCCTGCATGATCGAAAGATGCGCCAGCCGCTCCGGCTCCTGACGCGTGAAATTCAGCACGGGCTTGTCCGTCTTCATCATGCCGCTCACGACCTTGAAGAACGATATCCTCCCCGCAAAAGGGTCAGTCATTGTCTTGTACACATATAGAGCAAGAGGCTCCTCATCGCCGACCTTCCGCATCACGATTTCGTCCTCAGCCTCCATGGCTCCGCCACCGTTCGCGGGCGCCCGAACGGTGTGCAGGACCCCGTGGGCAGCGACCGGCTCACGTTCCGTGGGCGCTGGAGCATAGACCTTTAGAAAATCAAGCAAATGATCCGTGCCCACATTTCTCAGGCCGCTCATATAGAGCACCGGAAAGATCCGATCTTCGCGAATGGCCTCATGCAAAGCCGGGATAAGATGCTGCTCCGGAATGGTCCCCTCGCTGAAGAACTCCTCCATCAGCTCGTCCTTCCCCTCGGCCACAAGCTCCACGAGTGCCTCGTGCGCGGCCTTTGCATCTGCCTTGATGGCCTCAGGAATCGGACCCCACCTCGCCCCGCCCGTCGCCATCCGGCTTGTACAAATGGGCCTTCATCGTCACCAGGTCCACCACCCCATGAAAGCCCTGCTGGTCGACGATCGGCAGCTGCACAGGCACTATCTGCCGTCCCCATTTCTCCTGCAGCAGCTCAATCATCCGCTGGCGACCAACCCTGCTGTCCGCCTTGGGATGGTCAACCTGATTGACCACCACGATCCGTGGCAGGTTGACCTCTGCCGCATACTTCCACACTCGGTCCGTCACCGCCTCCGCGCCCGACTGCGCGTTGACCACCACCACCGCCACCTCTGCGGGCAACATCGCAGCGCGCGTCTCATGCACAAACATGTGAAACCCGGGTGTGTCGATCAGATTGATCTTGACGCCGTCCCACTCGGCAAACGCCACCGCGTTCGACATCGTTGTCCGTCGCGCGACATCTTCTTCGTCATAGGCCGTGACCGCGGATCCATCTTCCACCCGTCCCCGGGTCGCTGTCATCTTCGCGGCATGCAGCAGAGCGGAAATTAACGTGGTCTTTCCGCAATGCGCATGCCCTACCACAGCCACGTTGCGAATATCACTTCCCAGGTAGACCTTCATATCAGACCCTCCTCCATAATCTGAACCGACGAACTCTATCGATTACAAACAACAAGTCAGCGTGATTAGGTTCCTAGAGGCCCCGGCAAACTTCTCTGCAGGCTCCAACCTGTTGCAATCTCAGTCACAAGCTGGCCGTCAGGCACCATCGAGTTTCAGACCCTGCACGGGCCCGCATTTCGAGGAACACGGATGCTATCACAAATCGAACAGCTCTTTCGCCGACCTGTTTGCAAAGATTTACGGAACGGAAATCAGCTCGGCGAACGACCCACACGGCGCGGACGTTTCCTTGTTATGACACGTCTGCTAATGGCGGCCGGCGGGCATGTCGACTCCCGCACAACCAGTTCAGGATCGACGACAATTTGCTGTGCATGGGTCGTCAAAGCGGGCGCGCCGATCTGCTGTAATACCGTCTGGGCCGCCAACGCACCCATGGTCCGCAACGGCTGCCGCACCGTCGTTAGCCCCGGATTCTGGAACGCGGCCGACTCCACATCGTCGAAACCAACCACCGAGACGTCCTGCGGCACCCGTAAACCAGCCTCTCGCAGGGCCTTAATCGCTCCAATCGCAGAGACATCGTTGAATACGAACAGGGCCGTAAACGGTTCGCCCCCAGCCAAAAGTCGTTGCGTTGCAAAATAGCCGGGCCCATGCGACGGCTGGTCCCCTTCAAGCTGAGCGACCAGCTTCGGCAGGATGGTCAGTCCCCTCTTCTTCATCACTTGGCAGGTCCCGCGCCAACGCGCCTCGGTATCAGAGCTGAACCTCTGACCCTTGATGAAGGCCAGCCGGCGATGTCCCAGCCCACTCAAGTGATCGACAGCAAGCTCTGCCGCCAATCGGTGATTCAACACGATGTTCGTCACACCCTTCGGCTCATGATGGCCCGACACGGTCACAGTCGGGATCGCCCACCGGCTCCGAAGCAGCGTATCCACCGCGATAACACCCTCCACCGCGCCGGTCCTCAAAAAGCTGCTGCGATCTCTGGATCATCTCTTCGCGATGATGATGGCTGACCAGAAAATAAAAATAGTCAGCCTGCAAAAGATGATGTTCGATGCCGCTCAGCACCAGTGTCGCGTACCCATCGCTCACCTCGGGCACAAGCACACCGATCGTCTGACTCCGCCTATTGCGCAACGAGCGGGCAAATAGATTCGGACGGTAGTTAAACTTCTCCGCTGCGGCCAGGATTCGGCCTGTGTCCCTTGCGGGATCGAGCGCGCTGCCGGTGACGCGCTGAGCACTCGAGAAATAGCCGCCACAGACAACCCCAGATTCTGCCCGACAGCACCTTAAGACTTACCGGCTTTGGCTCACGCTTCGGCGGAGCGGGTATCGCTGCGAGTGTTCGGGGGTTTCGAGGCACCATTGCAGTCTGTCACAAAAAGCGCACCACCAAAGAAATATAATCCTGTGTCCCTTGACATCCCTTTTGCAGAAGGGGCAGTATTCCCCACTAGGCAAACGATTGCCTAACGGCCGAGAACGGCCATAGCTGTGAACCTGCGGACCTTATGGAGGCAGTTTATGAAGAGAAGAATTTCCAGCGTCCTCGCAATCTGCGCGATGGCAATCATGTTTCTGTGTCTGAGTTCCTCTGCGTTCGCTCAATTTCGAACTTCCATCCAGGGTGTCGTGACCGACCCGGATGGAGCAGTCATCCCTGGAGCGACGCTTACGCTCAAGAACTTGTCGACCAACGAGACGGTGGTAAGAACGAGCGATTCAGCCGGCATCTACAACTTCAACGCTCTTCCCCCGGACCACTTCTCATTGACCGTGGAGAGGGATGGTTTCCAGAAGCAGGTCCTCGACAACCTGCAGTTGATCCCTGAGCAGGCAAACGCACTAAATGTGAAGTTAGCCCTCGGAGTGGAGTCGACGACCGTTACTGTGAACGCCTCTCTGGCGCCGGCCCTCGATACCGAGACCGCAAATTCCGGAACATCAATTACGGACAATCAGATCCAACATATGCCGGTCTATCAACGCGACGTGACCCAGCTCATTCAGCTGGCGCCTGGAGTTCTGGCCACGGGAGCGCAGTCCGCCGGGGGCGGTGGATTCCAGGCTCCAGGCACGCAGACCGGGGCCTCATCGGGAGGCGGCGGCAATTTAGGACACTCGAGCAGTATTTTTGCGACGGAAAATGGCGCTTCGGCCAACGCCAACGGCGGCCAGTTTGAAACCAACGGCTACAGCATCGACGGTATCAGCACCGTGAGCGCCGTCTGGGGCGGAGCGACGGTCGTCACCCCCAGTGAAGATTCGGTGGCCAACGTTAAAATCGTCACCAATGCCTACGACGCTGAAAATGGCCGTTTCTCGGGAGCGCTGACCGAAATTACCTCCAAGAGCGGAACCAACAATCTTCACGGCAGCTTTCTCGTTCAGATCGCTCGTCCTGGACTGAATGCTTATCAACGTTGGAACGGCCCCCAGTCGGTGCAGTCGACGAATCCAACCACCGGAGCCAAGCTGACACCCAGCGCGCGTGGCCTGCTCCGGGACACGGACCGCTATAACCAATGGGGTGGAAGCATCGGTGAGCCGATCTGGAAGAACAGGGTCTTTGCCTTCTTCGCCTACGAGGGACAAAGCCAGACCATACAGGCGACCAGCAACCAATGGTTCCCCACCTCGGCGCTTACAGCGTTGGCGCCGGCAAACAGCATCGCCTCCACCTTCCTCAACTTCAAGGGAGCGGCAGTTTCTGGTACCCCGATTGCTTCGACAACCTGCGCGAACGCCGGCCTCACGGAAGGCGTAAACTGCCGTACCATCGCGGGTCAAGGCTTGAACATTGGTTCGCCGCTAACCACCGGCCTGGGCAAGCAGGACCTTACCTGGGTAAGCAACACCTCGCCCGGCGTCGGCAGTGGACTCTCAAATACGCCGGATATCACCCAGTACGCCATATCCAACCCGACCACCGACGATTTCAAACAGTACAACGGACGCCTCGATGCCGATATAACCGGCAAGGACCATGCCAGCTTCGCGATTTATTGGGTTCCATCGAGCACGACCAATCTTAGGGGCGGACTGGGTTATCAGCTCTTCAATCACTCCCAGACGAACGACGCTTTTTCGGTCATCTGGAACCACGTCTTCTCGCCGAGCTTCCTGAACGAAGCCCGCGCCAACGCGGCGGGCTGGCGCTACAACGAGGTTGCGAGCAACCCTCAGGCCCCTTTCGGCCTGCCCCAGGACCAGATACAGCAGATTGGCAGTATCACCCTGGGCAACCTCGGCGCGTCGGGGCCTGCTCATCTGGACCAATGGACCTACGGCTACAAGGACGTTGCCACCAAAGTGTGGCACTCGCAAACGATGAAATTCGGATTCGATTTTACCCGGCTCTACTATCTAAATGATCCGATCGGGGTGCCGAATTACAGCTTCTACAATATCTGGGACTTCCTGAATGATGCCCCGGAGGCGGAAGGCCGTCCGTTCCAGGCAACCACGGGTTTTCCCGGCGGCTTCCGCAACGATAATCGTCAGAACTTGTTCGGCGTCTTCTTTCAGGACGACTGGAAGGCCCGTCCCAACCTTACTTTGAGCGCCGGCCTCCGCTATTCCTACTTCGGGCCGCTCACGGATAACGACAACCACATGGGCGTACTCACCTTTGGCAGTGGATCAAACCTCTTAACCGGCATCACAATCCGTACGGGAATCGGCGCATGGAAGGCGCAAAAGCTGAACTTTGGCCCGCAGGTCGGCTTCAACTGGAGTCCGACTGCATCCGAAGGCAGGGTGGTTTTCCGCGGCGGTTTCGGCCTGAACTATAACCAGGGGCAGATCGCAAACACCAACGCAAATGATGGCAACCCGCCAGGAACCAGCTCTGTTCCGGGCAGTAGTAGAAGCCCGACCCAGATCAATCCGAATATCCTCTACGCGGTCTCGAGCAGTCCAACCAATATCAATGGCTTTCCGGCGAACCCAAACACGATTACCACGTTTAACGCCGCCGGCCTGCCGACCGCCGGGAGCGCAAACCTCAGCGCGCTGCCCGGCCCCGGTAACTTGCCCACTGAGTACCAGTATCATTACTCACTCGACATGCAGGTGGATTTAGGTCATCAGTTGGTTATGACTCTAGGCTACACAGGCAGTTCGGGTCATCACTCCTTGTACAACTACAACGCAAACGCTCTCGCAGACATTGTGGGGGCGCCGCTGAATCCTCTAATAAATGGCATCGGCACCTTCGGCAGCTTTGGTAAATCCAACAACAATATGTTGCTCGCGGGAATGAAGCATCAGTTCTCCCACACCTTCTCCGCAGAGGCGCAGTATGCCTGGGGCCGCAGCATGGATACCGACTCCGGCCCGTATTCTTTCGACCCTTACCTTTACAACACGCGCTACTCCTATGGGCGGTCGGATTTCGACATCAATCAGTCTTTCAAGATCTTTGGCCTCTGGCAGCCGGTTTTCTTTCGCGGTAGCCATAACTGGGTAGAGAAGGTCGTCGGTGGATGGTCGCTCAGCGGTATATTCTCCGTTCACTCAGGCTATGGGTGGACTCCGGTCTATCAGGCGCCACACCAGATCTACTGCTTTACCTGCAACTACGGATTCCAGAACCTGCGTCCCTACCCCCTTGTAGCAGCTCGCAACAGCACCAGCAACAATGCCTTCAAAACAGGAAGCAATTTTTCCAACCCGGGAACTGCCAATACAGGTACGAATAATGATCAATTCACTAACAACTACTTCATGTTCCCGAACTATGCGAATGCGATTACCGACCTTCCTGGGCAGGCCACAACCAACTTCATCCCTCCGCCGGGACTCATTCGCAACTCCTTTGGCGGCCCCGACTATCGTGATCTCGATCTAAATATTGCCAAGGCATTCGGCTTGCCGAAGATGCGAGTGCTTGGTGAGGGCGCCCAGATCGAAATCAAGGCCAACATGCTTAACGCCCTCAATTTATTGAATATCAACCCCAGCACCCTCTCGACCAATATCGCAAACTCCAACCTCAGTCAGGCATCAGCCGCACTTGGATCAAGAACTATCGATTTTCAGGTCCGCTTCAGCTTCTAATCAGTACTGCGGGGTGCGTCTATAAGGCGCACCCTGTAGTTTTCTTCGACATGTTTCGCAATAGTAAACAGCGGCACCCACTAGATCGCGACGCGTCGATGAAAATAAATGACTCTTCACACTCTGCAAAAAATGCCAGGAGTAATTCATGTTGCGGGCTAATCCAATACTGTCCTTGCTTTTGGGATTAGCAACAGTATTTTCGACCGGCTTTGCGCCAAGCCGCCAATCGCTCGCGCAGGAACAGATAGAAATTAGCGCAAACGCGCAGACAACGCCCTTTCCGCATTTCTGGGAGCAGATGTTCGGATCGGGCCGTGCAATTCTCACCCTGCGAGAAAGCTACCGAAGCGATCTGCGCGCAGTCAAGCAAGTCGCTGATTTTCGCTACGTACGTTTCCACGCCATCATGGACGACCAGGTGGGCGTCTACACCGAAGATGAACATGGCAATCCCGTCTACAACTTTGCGTATGTAGATGAGATATACGACGGGCTTCTAAAAAACGGCGTACGCCCTGTCGTCGAAATCAGCTTTATGCCAAAGAAGCTTGCATTCAACCCAGACGCGTTGCATCCATTCTGGTACAAGCCAAATGTGTCACCCCCAAAAAGCATGGAGAGATGGGACGGCTTGATGACTCATTTCGCGCAACATCTCGTCGACCGCTACGGCATCGAGGAAGTTTCGCAATGGTACTTCGAAGTCTGGAACGAACCGAATATTGATTTTTGGGGCGGCGTCCCAAGACAGAAAAGCTACTTCGAGCTGTACGATCACACAGCACGCGATCTGAAGAGTGTTAGTCCAAGGCTGCGTGTTGGCGGCCCCGCAACCGCTGCCGCAGCATGGATCAGTGACTTCCTGAAACACATCTCTGACCAGCATGTGCCGGTGGATTTTGTTTCCACGCACGGATACGCAGACGATACAGTCGAAAACCTCTTTGGGACCGACGAAGATGTCTCGATGGATGACAGAATGGGCCGCGCAGTTGCGAAAGTGAGAGGAGAGATTAAATCTTCTGCCACTCCTGATCTGCCATTGCTGTGGACGGAATGGAACGTCCAGGGAATGAACGAATCACGCGACACCATCTTTGTTCGGTCCGGCGCTGGCAAACACGATTCGCGAATGCGATGGCTTGGTAGACGTGCTCTCATTCTGGCACCTTCTCCGATGTCTTTGAAGAAGGCGGCCCAATCTCTAGACCTTTCATCGGCGAATTCGGATTACGCGCCAAAGGTGGAATCAATAAGCCCAGCTACTACAGCTTCGGCTTATTGCATCAGCTTGGCAGCCGCCGAATAGCAAACGCATCGAAGAACATAATTGCGACGAAAACCGCAGGTGGAGATATCGCTGTCGCCGCTTGGAACCTGGTCGATCCAGACCAACAAGGAACGACCCGCACGATGGAAATAACGTTTCGTGACGTCCCGCCGAATTCGAAGGTCACTCTTCAGCGCGTCGATAGTGATCACGGCAATGTATTGAAACAGTACGCTGCTATGAATAAGCCAGTTGATCCCACACCCGCTCAAGTGGAACAACTCAATCGCGAAACGGCGCTCCCCGCACCAAGCCAATCTACTCTGAAAAATGGCACTCTTGAGTTGCAACTTACTCCGAATGCGCTGGTATTAGTAAAGATAGAAGCTAAACCCGACAGGTAACAATACCGGGGAACGAAGTGGCCTGGAAGCAGCCAATCGCAAGCCCTCGTTAATCATTTCTTATTTGCGATGCGGTCTTGCAGTCATACGTAATTAGCAGTCATACGTAATTAATAGAGGAAACGGGTATGCGTGTCTTGAGTAGTACGATTCGGTCAGCAGTCGCAATAGCAAGCTTCGCGTTGACCGCCACCGGCCCAGCGCAGATGTCGGCGCCAGTAAACGTGAATATTGACGCAAAGGCAGAGGCCACACCGTTCCCTCATTTCTGGGAGCAGATCTTCGGCTCCGGCCGGGCCGTCCTCTCGTTGCGCGAAAGCTATCGCGAAGACCTGCGCACGGTAAAGAGCATCACTGACTTCGACGCCGTGCGCTTTCACGGCATCTTCATGGACGACGTTGGCCTCTACGACCCGAACGCCCAAACGCAGAACCCCGGCCAGGCCGCCCAGGCCGCGCAGCCCGGCCAGTCTCCCTACAACTTCTCCTACGTCGACCAGATCTACGACGGCCTGCTCGCCAACCACGTCCGCCCCTTCGTCGAGCTGAGCTTCATGCCGAAAAAGATGGCCTCCGATCCCGCCGCACTCCACGCCTTCTGGTACAAGCAAAACGTCTCTCCTCCAAAGGACTACGCGCTCTGGGACGCCATGATCACTGCCTTCACTCAGCACCTTGTCGACCACTACGGCATCGACGAAGTCGCTCAATGGCGCTTCGAAGTCTGGAACGAACCTAATCTTGATTTCTGGGCCGGCAAACCCCCGCAACCAACTTACTTCGAGCTTTACGACCACACTGTCCGCGCCATCAAAAAAGTAAGCCCCAGGATCCCCGTCGGAGGCCCATCCACCGCGCAAGCCGCCTGGGTCGCCGCCTTCCTCCAGCACTGTAAGCAAAACAATGTCCCGGTCGACTTCGTCACCACTCACGTCTACGCCAACGACACCGCCAAAGACGTCTTCGGCACCAGCGAGCAGATTCCCCGCGATCGCATGGTCTGCCGCTCTGTCACAAAGGTTCACGACGAAATCGCCGCCTCTCCGTTTCCCAAAGTGCCGCTCATCTTCAGCGAATACAACGCCAGCTACGCCAATGAACCCGACGTCACCGACACCGTCTACATGGGCCCATGGCTCGCCGGCACCATCAGCCAGTGCGACGGCCTCACCGAGGGAATGAGCTACTGGACCTTCTCCGACGTCTTCGAAGAGCAGGGCGTCACCAAGACCCCGCTCTACGGCGGCTTCGGCCTGGTCGCTGAGGACGGAATCCCCAAGCCTGCATTCAACGCCTTCGCCATGCTGCATCAGCTAGGCAATCGCCGCCTCAAATTAGACTCCGACTCTGCACTCGCCACACTCCGCAGCGACGGCTCCATCGCAATCGCTCTCTGGAACTACGCTCCGCCCTTCGGCACAGGAGCGACCTACACACCACCCCCCACAAGCATTGGCCCGGCAAAGACATTTACCGTGACCCTGAAAGGTGTCTCCCCACGCGCGCCGATTCAGATCCGGCGTCTGGACGCCGACCACGGCAACGTCATCAAAACATACGATGCAATGGGCCGTCCCGCCTTCCCCACCCGCGATCAGATCACGCAGCTCCGCGCCGCGGGCAAACCTTCCCCTCCAGAGGAGCCTCGCACTCAAGAACGGGGCCTTCACCATCAGCATTCCTCCGCAGGGACTCGTGCTGATCACGCTCTCCGCCCACACGGCCGAACATTGAAACCTTCTCCCCATCCAGCGAGTCTGATGAATCAGTAGCGACGAAAAACGTACGATATAGCCTAATGAGTGTCAGCTCCTCGACCCCGCCTCACCTAACGCGACGCAGTGCGACAAAGTTGCTTGGCGGAGCTCTCCTCTCCACCCTCGTACACTCTCCGCTCGTCCCATGCGCAACAGACTGAAGCGCCGCACCCCGCCTCGTCTCGACTGCTCAGCGACGAGGACCTGGCCTTCCTCGAAGAGATGGAGCACAGCGCCTGTCTCTTCTTCACCGAGCAGGCCGACCCATCCACTGGCCAGGTGCTCGACCGTGCAGTCAACAAGACCTCCACCGGCGAATTCGATTCGCACTTCGTCTCCAGCATCGCCGCCACCGGCTTCGGCCTCGCCGCGCTCTGCATCTCCGACAGGCGAAGCTACTTCCCAGCCGACCGTATCAAAAAACAGGTCCTCACCGCCTTGGATTTTCACCTAAACAAGATGCCCAACGAACGCGGCTTCTTTTACCACTTCGCCGATGTCAAGACCGGCAAGCCGCTCATCAACAGCGAAGTCTCGTCGATCGACACGTCCATCTTCCTATGCGGCGTCCTCACCGCTCGCGCCTACTTCAATGACCCTAATATCACCACACTCGCCACCGAACTTTACAACCGCGTCGACTGGCCGTGGATGCTCAACGGCGGCAAAACCTTCTCCATGGGCTGGAGGCCCGAGACCGGCTTCATCTCGAGCCGCTGGGACCACTACAGCGAGCTGATGATGCTCTACCTTCTCGCCATCGGATCGCCAACCCACCCCGTCTCCGCCGAGTCCTGGAATGCCTTCACGCGTCCGCCCATGACCTTCGGCCCGTACACCTACATCAGCGGAAAAGATCCCCTCTTCGTCCACCAGTACTCCCACGCCTGGTTCGACTTCGCTCGCCAGCGGGACGCCTACGCCAACTACTTCGTCAACTCCATCACTGCAACCCGGGCCTGCAAAGCCTTCTGCCTTAGCCTCAACCGCGGCTACACCGACGACTACTGGGGCATCACCGCCTCAGACTGGCAACACGGTTACACCGCCTGGGGCGGCCCTCCGCTCATGGGCCCCGTCGACGGTTCCGTCGTTCCCTGCGCTGCCGCCGGGTCTCTCCCCTTCCTTCCCCGCGACTGCGTCCACGTCCTCCGCGCGCTCCGCGACAACTTCGGCAAAGATGCCTGGGGCCGCTACGGCTTCTGCGACGCCTTCCACCCCGACCAGCACTGGTACGACCCCGACGTCCTCGGCATCGATCTCGGCATTGGTCTGCTCATGGCAGAGAATCTCCGCACTGCCTTCGTCTGGGAGACCTTCATGCAAAACCCCGAGCCCGTCGCAGCCATGAAGGCGTGCGGCTTCCACACCACCAGACAAGACGCATCTGCCGAACCCAAAACCAACTCCCCTAAGCCGTAGCCGGTCCGTGCTCCAGCAACTCAAGCAATCCACCCTCATCCAGCACCGTCACCCCCAGCGACGTCGCCTTATCCAGCTTCGACCCGGCCTCCTCTCCCGCGACAACATAGCTTGTCTTCTTACTGACGCTCCCCGAAACCCGCCCACCCGCCGATTCGATCTTCTCCTTCGCCAATTCGCGCGTAAGGTTTGGCAGCGTCCCCGTGAGCACAAACGTAAGCCCCTCGAGCGTCGAAGTCGTCACCCGTTTCTCCGCTGTCATCGTCAATCCCAACGACGCGAGATCTCTCACTAGCTCCTTGTTCTTCCCTATCGCGAAGAACTCCACAATCGCCTGGGCCACCTTGGGCCCCACCTCAGTCACCGCCTCTAGCGCCTCGCTCGCCTTCTGCGGGCTCTGGCTCGCCGCCCTCTCCAACTCCTCCATCGAGCCGAAGTGCGACGCAAGCAACTGCGCTGTTCTCTCACCGACAAACCGAATCCCCAGCCCCAGCAACACGCGTGCCAGCCCCGCCTCTTTCGATCGCTTGATCTGCGCGAGCAGCGCATCCGCAGTCTTCTCGCCCACGCGTTCAAGATTCAATAACTGGTCGCGTCGCAAACGATAGAGATCGCCAATCGTGTATATCAACGGCTTGCGCGTCACGACCGGCGCTCCCTCCTCAGTCACCGCCTCCTCTGCATCGCCAGCTAACTCAGCACTCTGCCCCAACAACTGCGCCACCATCGCGTCGCCAAGGCCTTCGATGTTCATCACTCCCCGCGCGGCCCAATGCAGCAGCTCCTCGCGCACCCGCGCCGGACAGGAATTGTTCACGCAGCGCCAATCCACCTCGCCTTCAATCCGCTGCAACTCGCTGGCACAGACAGGGCAGTTTCTCGGAAAAACAATCTTCTTCGTACCCCGAGAATGTGCCTTGTCCTGCACCACCTCGACAATCTTCGGGATCACATCGCCGCCGCGCTCCACCGACACAAAATCGCCAATACGAACACCCAGGCGTTCAATCTCGTCCGCATTGTGCAACGTCGCCCGCGTCACCGTAGTGCCTCCAATCGCTACGGGAGCCAACGCAGCCACCGGCGTAAGCTTCCCCGTCCTTCCCACCTGAAACAACACGTCCTCCAGCTTCGTAATGCCCGCGCGCGCGGCGAACTTGTAAGCAATCGCCCATCGCGGGGCCTTCCCCGTAAACCCCAGACGCCGCTGCTGCGCGGTCGCGTCCACCTTCACGACAACGCCGTCGATCTCATACCCCAGCGTGTCGCGCAACGACTCCGCGTCCGCGATAAATTTGACCACCTCATCGATATTCTTCATGGTCTTCGCATACTTGTTCACGCGAAACCCGGCCGTCTGTAGAGCGTCAAGAGTCGTCGACTGCGAGGGCAGCAAATACTCTCCGTCCCGTAACAAAAAATAAGCATAAAAGTCGAGCCGCCGCTGCGCCACGATATTGGGCTCCAGAGTCCGAATCGTCCCTGCCGCAGCACTCCTTGGATTGGCCGCAGGCGCCATCCCCGCCGCCTCACGCTCCTCATTCATCTTCTCGAACGCAACCTGAGGCAACACCACCTCTCCGCGCACCTCAAAGCTCTGCGGCAACCCAGCGGCCTTCAGCTTCGCCGCAGAAACACTCAGCGGCACCGACCGGATCGTCCGCACATTGGTCGTAACGTCCTCTCCGATCGAGCCGTCCCCACGCGTCACCCCCCGCTCAAGATGCGCCGCCCCCTGAGCACCCGGCCCGTAGTGCAACGCCAGCGACAACCCATCCAGCTTCAACTCGCACACATACCGCACCGTCTCCGTACTCGGCAGCGCATCTCTCAACCGCTGGTTCCACGCCCGCAGCTCCTCTTCGTTGTAGGCGTTATCCAGCGAAAGCATCGGCCGCGAATGCGGCATCTTCGTGAAACCCTCCTTCGGCTTGCCACCCACGCGCTGCGAAGGGGAGTCCGGCGTCACCAGCTCCGGATGCGTCCGCCTCCAGCTTCTTCAGCTTATTCATCAGCGCGTCGTACTGCGCGTCCGTCAGTTCCGGTGAGTCCTCGACGTAGTAAAGATGTTCATGATGACGCAGCGTATCGCGCAGCTCCTGCATCTGTTGCTCGGCCGTAAGTTTGGTCGCCATAGGCAGGATTATAAAGAGGTCTCGGCAAGGTCTTTTCTCGCATGCGGCCCGCACGCCACGCATCCTCACCCAATTCTGCATCTCACATACATGCCGTTCCGCCTTCGCCGCTACCCCGTCCAACCCCTGGCCGCGCAGGAAGCGCAAAAGAACCTCGAGCGCCCCAGCGCCCAGGACATCTACGAGCAGGTCGCCAACAACGCCCGGCAGGAGCTGGGCCGCTCCAGCGTCTCTCTCGCCATCTCCGGCCTCGCCGGAGGCATCTTCATGGGCCTCTCCGCCCTCGGCAACGCCATCGCCATTGCCTTACTCACACCGGCTGGCGCGACCCCTACGAACACAGTCCTCTTCGTCGCAAAGATGTTCTACCCCCTCGGCTTCATCGTCGTCATCCTCGGCCGCTCCCAGCTCTTCACCGAAAACACGCTCTATCCCGTCGCCCTCGTCCTCGCGGAAAAGAAACACTTCTGGAAGACCCTCCGACTCTGGGCCACCGTCCTTCCCGCAAACGTACTTGGAGCGCTCGCCTTCGCCGCAATCGCGTCCCTCACGACCGCACTGCAACCCGACTTCGTTCAGGCCCTTGCGCAACTCGGCCTCAACGCCATCCACAATCCGCCCGCCACCATCTTCTGGAGCGGCGTCATGGGCGGCTGGATCATCGCCACCGTCGCCTGGCTAGTCTCCGGCTCCCACTCCATCACCGGCTCAGTCATGATCATCTGGATGCTGACCTTCGTCGTCGGCCTCGGCAACTTTGCTCACTGCATAGCCGCTAGCGGCGAGTGCCCTCACCGCCATCCTCATCGGCAAAGCAGCATGGAGCACCTACCCCGCCTGGCTCGTCCCAGCCGTAGCCGGCAACATCTGCGGTGGCGTCGGCATGGTCACGCTACTCGAATACGGCCAGGTCATCTACGGCAAAGACGCCGAAGCCGAAGCCATCGCCCCACTCGTGAAGGAAGAGCCCAGGCCCGAAGAACTAGCCAAATCCTAGCCTCTAACGAACAAAAAAGAGGACTACGCGACAGCGTAGTCCCCTCGCACATCAACCGCATCGTCTATTTCGTTCCCGCTGCAACCACTGGCTGCTCCGGCTTCACATACGTATCCAGCCAGCGATCGATCTCCCACAGCACATGCTGTTTGGTCTCGAGCGCTCCATAAGCGTGCGGTTCCAGCGGCAGAAACACCAGCCGCACCGTCGCTCCCTGACCCTTGAGTGCCGCATAAAAGCGCTCGCTCTGGATCGGATACGTGCCGGTATTATCGTCCGCCTCGCCGTGAATCAGCAGGATCGGCGTCTTGATCTTGTCCGCATAGCTGAACGGCGACATATCGAAGTACAGCTTCGGGTCCTGCCAGTAAGTCCGTTCCTCGTTCTGAAACCCATAAGGAGTCAGCGAACGGTTATACGCGCCGCTCTCTGCGATGCCCGCGCGGAACAAGTCGGAATGTGCCAGCAGATTCGCCGTCATGAACGCGCCATAGCTGTGCCCCATCACCGCAACCCGCTTGGGATCGACCACGCCCAGCGACACGCCCTTGTCGATCGCAGCCTTCGCCGCAGCAACCAGCTGCTCCACGTAAGTGTCGTTCGGCTCCTGCTTGCCTTCACCGATGATCGGGATCGTCGCGTTATCGAGAATCGCATACCCTGCCTGGACCAGGTAGAGATGCGAGCCCCCGCCAAACACAGGATAACGATTCGGCGATCCGCTCACCTGACTGGCCGAATCCCGCGTCTTGAACTCCGCCGGATACGCCTCCATCAGCGTCGGCAGCGGGCCCTGGCTCTTGTCATACCCCGCCGGCAGCCACAGCGTTGCGGTCAGGTCGACCCCATCCGCGCGTTTGTACTTGAGGAACTGCCGCGTCGGCATCTTGATGTTGTCGTAGCGCCCAGGGAAGTGCGTCAACTGGACCGGCTCTCCACCAGTTAGCGGAGCCGAGAAATAGTTCGGCGACATCGTCTGGCTCTCGCGGCGAATCAACACCGTCGAATCCGACAGCAGCGCCGTCGGCTCATCGTAATAAGGATCGCTCGACCGATAGAGAATCTTCTCCTCTCCGCCGCCTACCGGCATCACTCCCACAAACGGCTGGTCCCCCTTCGGGGACGCTCCCGGCGAGATAAAGTACACACCCGTCCCGTCCGCCGTCAGCTTCAACACCATCTGCCCAGTCGCATTCATCGCCGTCATCGGCCTCCCAGGACTGTGATACCGGTCCTGCGAAGAGCCCGAGTAAATCGTCTTGGTCTGCCCCGTCGACGGATCGAACGCCAGCATCATCGACTTGCCGGTCCGAGAATCGCGCCACCGACACAATCGCCAGATGGTCGTTGCCCCACTCGATCCCACGCGGCGCACCCGGCCCAAAGCCCCGCGCCAGACGCATCGGAAGCTCCAGGATCGTTGTCGCCGACCCGCTGAACGGGGCCGGCAGCGCCATCACCTTATCGACGATCGCGGCATGCTTCGTCGGGTCGCCCCCATCCGCAGCCTCGACCCAAACTACCGTCGCCGGAACATCCGCGCGCCACTGGTAGTCCCTCGGCCCCGGCTCTACCGCATCCCGCGAGATCGGCAGATTATCCACTGCGCCGCGGTCGGACAGCAGCTTCACAACACCCGCGCCCTTCACCGACACCACCACCGTCTTCAACGGAAACCGCTCATACGGAAACGTATAGCTGAACGGCCGATGCACGATCGCCACCAGCGCATACTGGCCATCGGGTGACGGCGCCGCGCGCTCGATCAAACCCTTTGCCGACAGAGGCTTCACCACCCCGCTCAGCGAAACCACCGCCAGCTCCGACGACGCGTAATACTCGAAGATGTTCTCGTCGGTCGTCGTCTTCAGCATGTCTTCATAGGTCGGCGCAGGACTCACCTTGCCCAGGCTCTCCTCCACGTCCGGTCCCCGCCGGGATATCGCTTACCTTTGGCGCTGCTCCGCGGTTCGCCGACACTGTCTTGCACAGCAGCGACGCGCTATCCGGCAGCCACTGGCACGGATGACCCAGCACCGCATTCAGCTTCACCGTC
Organism: uncultured Acidobacteriaceae bacterium; assembly: GCA_963774835.1. Taxonomy (GTDB): domain Bacteria; phylum Acidobacteriota; class Terriglobia; order Terriglobales; family Acidobacteriaceae; genus Edaphobacter. The sequence goes on along the minus strand of CAVZGS010000003.1, from coordinate 30,107 downwards.
CCCACCCGATGCGCATGCGAGGTCGCCACATCAATCACCCAGAGCTCCAGCCCCGTCGCCGGAGGGGTCGCGTGCGCTACAAACGCCGCCTGCTTCGAATCCGGCGACCACATCGCGTCGACTGCTTTCAACTTTGCCGGCAGACCCGTGATCGTCCTCGGCCCTGTCTGCTTCGTCCCGTCAACAGTCTGCAGTTGCAGCGCAACGTCGTACCGCTCCACGCTCTGGTCCATTCGACGAGGGATTGAACCGGATTCCCGCCAGCCGATACCGCGGCTGCGCCACATCGGCAATCGTCGGGAAAGTCGCTGGCTGTTCCACCAGCATCGTCTTGCGGTCCGGCGAGAGCAAAACGATCGGCGTCGGTGGCGCCTCCAACAGCTGCTCGATCGCCGCCGGCGGTTTCTGATACGTCAACGCCGTCTGCGCCATCGCCGTCTGCCCGCCTACACATCCAACCATCGCCACGACAAAAAACGCGCCAGGGACTAGCTTTCGCACTCCGCACCTCGTATTAAGTTTTGTTGATGTTGTTGAGACGGTATTCTCCCCCGCAAAGACGCACAAAGCAAGCCTTCGTCTTTGTCAGCAGATCTTTCGGAGAACTCTGGAGCCAGGGCCTACCTGTTCGCCCCCGTCTGTTTCCTCAGAATTGGGTCAAGATTTGTCTTGTCAATCAGCGCGACCCCTGTATCGATAAACGCCGGGAACGGCGAATCCGGATCCAACCCATAGTCGCCGGCCAACGGCTTCACCGGGTAGTGATGGATATCGTCCAGCGCCTTCAACCCCAGAAAAGCCATGGTGTACGGTTTTTGAGCGATGGTCGAATCAATCGTGCCATCTCCCACCAGCGCAAGTGTATCGGTATCAACATCCATCGCGATCAGTACTCGGTCAGTGACGCTCCTCCGCTTGAAGGCCTCCGCTACGTTCGAACCCGACCTGGAGTCCAGACAAATGAACCCGTCAATCTTGGCTGGCCCCGTCCGCGCAAGGTAAATGGCCGCCTGATCCAGGGCCGAACCCGGGTCCGCCTTGATATCGAACACCTCCACCACCTTGATCCCCGGATAGGTGGCAAAGATGTCCTGGTAGCCCTTCAACCGCTCGTCCAGATTCGGCTGCCCCGGGTTGGTGAAGAACACCACATTTCCTTTGCCGTTCAGCTGGGCCGCCATCCGCCTCCCACCCAGTCGCCCAGCCTCCAGGTTATTCGTTCCGATAAAGTACAGCCGCTTGCTCTCCGGTGAATCCGAATCAATCGTAATCACCGGGATGCCCGCCTCAATCGCGGCGTCAATCTCCGGTGCCATCAGCTTGGAGTTCGCAACCGACACCAGGATTCCCGCCGGCTTCCTCGCCACCATCGCCTTGAACTCATCCACCTCCGCCTGCGCGTTCAGACCCGCCGGCCCCCTCGTGTCGACCGTGACTCCATATTCAGCGCCGGCCGCCGCAAGTCCATCCGCAGCCGACTTCCAGTAGGGCACCGCCGTGTTCGTAGCAATCAGATAATACTGCTCACTCTTGCTGTGCCGGGTGCATCCCGCAAGCAGGGGAAGTACCCCCGCCAAAAGCGCAAAGGAAATCCGTTTGCTCAACATCATCGTCAACCTCCGGAACTTCTCTTTTGAAGCATTGTGGTTCCCCGCAGTGGGCGCATGCCCCGGGCATCTTTTCCCCGGGAGCCAGATATTACTCCTATTGCTAAGATGCTGAAACCCCTACTTCAACTAAAATCAATTGAGCATGGTTCTTCCCTTCGTCCGCGAGCTCCTGGCGAGCCTGGAGCACTCCGAAGCCTTTGAGCGTGTACGCCGCCATTTAAGCGGAGGCACGGGGCGTAGACGTGTCTCTGGGCTCACCTTTACCGCCCGCGCCCTCTACCTTCCCTACTTCGTCCGCGCCGCCAACGCCCCCTGCGTCATCATCGTAGCCGACAACAAGGCCGCCGAGGCCCTTCAAGCCGCAGTCCTCAGCGCCTGCGACCTCACCGGAGCTGTCCCCGCCGAATCCGTCCTCCGTCTCCCGGCCCACGACGTCCTTCCCTTCGAAAATCTTTCGCCCCACCCCGAGATCCAGGAGACCCGCGCCGCGACCCTCTGGAAGATCGCGACTGGCCAGGCCCGCCTCGTCATCGCCCCAGTCGAAGCCGCCTGCATGCGTCTCTTCCCCCGCGATTACTACCGCGCCCTCACCCTCCATCTCAAGGTCGGCGAAGAGTACATGCCCGACATGCTCGTTGAGCACCTCCTCTCCGTCGGCTACACCAAGGTCGACGTCGTTGAGATGCCCGGCCAGGTCACCCTCCGCGGCGGCATCCTCGACGTCTACTCCCCCGAGATCGACCGCCCCGTCCGCATCGATTTCTTCGGCGACGAGATCGAATCCATCCGCAAGTTCGACCCCGAGACCCAGCGCAGCAGCTCCTCCCTCGACAACGCCCTGCTCCTCCCGCTAACCGAAACCCCCGTCACCGAAAAGCTGCTCGCCGCAATCAACGCCCGCCTCACCCGCGCAGGCACCGCAAGCGCGGTCAGCGCCGCAGCTATAGCTATAGCGGGCGGCGAAGAACCAACCGAGCTCCTCACCCACGTCAGCACCCGCACCGGCGAAGCGACCATCTTCCCCGGCTGGGAGTTCTTCGCCCCCGTCGCCGGCGCCAACCTCACCCTCCTCGACCTCCTCAGCGCCAGCAGTTCAACCGCTCCCCGCGTCTTCATCGAGGAACCCGCCATGGTCAAAAATCAAGGCGAGCGTTGGTGGAACAAGGTCGAGCAGCGCCACGACCGCTCCGGCATCGGCAACCTCGTCCGCCCCGAAGACATCTACCTCTCCCCCTGGGACCTCGACGACCGCCTCCACAAATACTCTGGCATTGAGCTCGACCAACTCGGCGCGGTCGACGTCCTCGACGCCGACCGCAGCGACCTCTCCGAAGTCGACTTCGCCACCCGTCCCACCATGCGCTTCCACGGCTCCATCCCCGCGCTGATCGACGCCCTCAACGCGCTCATCAAACAGGAAGCCCACATCCTCCTCACTGCTCCCAATCAAGGCGAAGTCGAACGGCTGGCCGGGCTCTTGCAGGAGTACCACCTCCCCTACCGCCTCGGCTCCCGCAGCGAAGCCCCCGGCAGCGCCAACGTCTACAGCGAATCCAGCTACCTCGCCGGAGACCTCCGCACTCCCGTCATCGTCAAGACCACCATCGCCTCCGGCGTCCAGGTCCTCGACCTCGATCAGGACCACCGCCCGCCAGCTCATCATCTTCGGCGCGCAGCGACCTCTCCGACGACGCCGACGTCTCCGCCCGTCCCATTCGCCGCGGCAAATCCAAGGCCGCCGCCTTCATCTCCGACTTCCGCGACCTCGCCGTCGGAGACTACGTCGTCCACGTAGAACACGGCATCTCCCGCTACTGCGGCCTCCGCGTCATCGAAGAAGACTCCGGCGTCCCGCTCGAGCTCATGATCCTCGAGTTCGCCGACGAAGCCAAACTCTACGTCCCCCTCACCCGCCTCGACTTAATCCAGAAGTACCGCTCCAGCGAAACCGGCCCACCGCCCGAGCTAAACAAACTAGGCACGCAGGGCTGGCAAAAGACCAAGGCCCGCGTAAAAAAGGCGATGGCCGACATGACGGCCGAGCTCCTCAAGCTCTACGCCCAGCGCAAGGCCGCCCAGGGCACTCCCTTCTCCCCCGACACCAACATGCAGCACGAATTCGAAGACGCCTTCGACTTCAACGAGACCGACGACCAGCTCACCGCCATCGCCGACATCAAGCGCGACATGGAGTCCACCCAGCCCATGGACCGCCTCCTCTGCGGCGACGTCGGCTACGGCAAAACCGAAGTCGCCATGCGCGCCGCCTTCAAAGCAGTACAGGACGGAAAACAAGTCGCGGTCCTCACGCCAACTACCGTCCTCAGCTTTCAGCACTACGAATCCTTCAAAAAACGCTTCGCCAACTTCCCCGTCAACGTCGAGATGATCTCCCGCTTCCGCACCCCAAAGGAGCAGAAAGTCATCCTCGAAAAGGCCGAACAAGGAAAAATAGACATCCTCATCGGCACCCACCGCGTCCTCTCCAAAGACCTGAAGTTCCAGGACCTCGGACTACTCGTCGTCGACGAAGAGCAGCGCTTCGGCGTCCGCCACAAAGAACGCCTCAAGCAGATGCGCGCCCACATCGACGTACTCAGCATGTCCGCCACGCCCATCCCGCGCACCCTCCACATGTCGCTCATCGGCCTCCGCGACATGTCCGTCATCGAGACCCCACCCAAAGACCGCATGGCCATCCAGACCATCGTCGCCAAGTTCGACGAAAAACTAATCCGCACCGGCATCGAGATGGAACTAGAACGCGGCGGCCAGGTCTACTTCGTCCACAACCGCGTAGAAACTATCTACGACATCGCCACAAAGATCCGTGAACTGGTCCCGCAAGCGCGCATCGTAATAGGCCACGGCCAACTACCCGAAGCCGAACTCGAACGCGTCATGCTCGCCTTCATGAACCACGAGTACGATGTTCTCGTAGCCACCAGCATCATCGAAAACGGCCTAGACATCCCCCTCGCCAACACCATTATCATCAACCGCGCCGACCGCCACGGACTCTCCGAGCTCTACCAGCTCCGTGGCCGCGTAGGCCGCAGCAACCGCCGCGCCTATTCGTACCTACTAATCCCACCCGAAACCGAACTGACCGAAATAGCCCGCCGCCGCCTCGCGGCCCTCAAAGAATTCTCCGACCTCGGCGCCGGATTCAAGATCGCCGCCCTCGACCTCGAGCTCCGCGGTGCCGGCAACATGCTCGGCGGCGAACAATCCGGCCACATCGAAGCCATCGGCTTCGAGATGTACACCACCATGCTCGAAGAGGCCGTCCGAAAAATGAAGGGCGAAGAAGAAGCGCCGGCCCATGCCACCACAACCATCAACCTCGGCATCTCCGTCCGCATCGACAGCGACTACATCCCCGAAGAAAACCAGCGCCTCCGCATGTATAAGCGAATCGCCTCTGCACAGACACAGCCCGAAATCGTAGATGTTCGGGCTGAGTTGCAAGACCGCTACGGCACGCCGCCCGAGTCCGTCTTGAATCTTTTAGCCGCAGGCGAAATCCGCCTCCACTGCGAACTGCTCGGCATCTCCCAGCTCGACCGCAAGCGCACCCAGATCGAACTCCCCAACCCCAACGGCAACAAGAGGACCCCCATCAAGTCCTTCATGGAGATGCTCCACGTGAAATTCGCCGCCGTAAACGCAGGTCCCGACGAACTCGCACGCGCCGCCGTTGACCCCGCCACCCTGATGAAACTCGTCAGCCGCAACGCAAAGCGCGGAGCCCAGTTCACCCCCCAGGGCACTCTCCGCTGGCCGCTCCCCTCCGCCAGGGCCGAAGATGTCCTAACCGAAACCCGCGCTCTCCTCGACGCACTCGACGCCCCAAAGTCCTGACGCGCCCGGTCCCTCAACTATCTAGGAAGTACGCACAAACTCCACCCGCCGATTCGTCGCCTTGCCCGCCTGCGAGTCATTGGCCCCCAATGGCTTCGTCTCGCCATATCCCTTCGTAGTTAGCCGAGACGCATCCACACCCATCGCGACGAGCTCCGCCTTCACCGAATCTGCCCGTTGTTTGGACAGCGCGAAATTATGCGCCGCATCTCCCGAGTTGTCCGTGTGTCCGTCTATTTCGAACTTCAACGTCGGATCGCTCGCCATAAGGCTCTTAATCTGATTCAGCACCCCCATGCTCTCCGGTCGCAGCGTCGCGCTGTCTACATCGAAATTGATTCCATGCGTTACGATCTTCGCGTCGGTGAACTTCTTCCCCAGCATGTTCATCCCACCGCCGGAGGCCATGCGCACATTGCGAAAGATTATCGGATGGTCGGTTTCGGCCGTCCCTCCCATGACAATCGAACTCGGAACGAAGTGCATATCGGGAACCACCAGCACCCGGCCTGATCGACATACACCTTCATCTGCGGTTGTTTGTAGCTGATCGCGATATGATGCCACTTCCCGTCGAACGCATCTTCGCGGGCCGCTGCCGGAAGCGATCCCTGCAGGCTGATTTCTGACGCTTCATAGCCGACTTCGGTACGGTCCGCATACAGGCTCGCCTCGTCGTCCCCGTGCTCGAAAAATACACGTACCGGCCACGAACCAGGCACCGCAAACGTGTCGTACTCCAGCGTAAATTGCGTCCCGAGATAGTCTTTCGATTTCATACGTGGCACAACGGTGCCGTAGTTGCCGTCCGTCAATACAAGGAACCTGAAATCCCTGCTGCCGGTTCACCACAGCCTGCCCCTTCGTCAGCTCCCACTGCGCCGGAAATTCTCCATCCTGCGTCGCCGTAAAATCGTCGGTGAAAAGAATCGTCTCACCCGGCGTAAAGTCGTAGTTCTGATAAACCTTGATCGCAGGATTAGGCTGCGTTGCGTCGGGTGCCCCGGTTGCCGTTGCTGAAGTCGCTTCCACTGGAGCGCCCCCCGGGGTCTCGCCTGGAGTAGCGCTCCCAGCGTTCGGATTTTCGTCCGCCGGAGCTTTGCTCGCCGTAGAGTCCGTCGAATTGACGGCCGAATTCGTAGCCGCATCGGTCTTGTCCTGGGCCTTCTGCTTCAGCTTGTCGAAAACGCTTTGCGTATGCGCTTGTGGCACGCTCACTGTAGCAACGCCGCACACGATCACTGCCGCCAACCAACGATGATTGTTCATCTTGCCCGTCCTTTGCGCAGACCCGGCGCTTATGAAGTATGGATGTCGAAACAATATAGCATTCGCTTTAATCGTTCAGCTGAATGTTTCTGATTCGCGCGACAACATATACTCTGGGGCATTCATTCTCCTCAATCGCATAAGGACAGCAAAATAAGCTCCCGGCATACTTCCGTCTCCAGTATGATTTCTTCACCGGAGGCAGGCGAATGCACCAAACGATCCGCGTTGGCGAGATGAGCGTTACCTTCCTCAAAACCCGCCACGAAACCGAAGGGGCCTTCGACCTCTTCGAACTCACCGTCCCTCCCTTCACTCGGATTCCCCTCCCTCACATTCACCGCAAATATGACGAGACCATCTTCGGCGTCGACGGCACCATGATCTGGGCCCTCCAAGTGGAGGGGAAAGACAAGCCCACCGAGGTCCGCCGTGGTACCACACTCTTCATTCCCCGCGGCACACCCCACTTCTATGCCAACCGCACCCACACCACGGCCCGGATCTTGTGCCTCCAGACCCCCGGCGTCCTGGGCCCGAATATTACCTTGAAGTCGCTGCCCTCTATCTCACCAGCCCGCATCCCAACTTGGCCGGCATCGGCGCCATCATGAGCCGCTATGGCATCGTCCCTATCCACCAGAACGAGAATCTCATCCACGCCCCATCCGACAAATGAAAATGTGGCCGCGCGCTTCGACCTCGGCTCCAATTCTTTTGTGCACCTGTATTGCGGCAGCTTGCCTGGCGTCAGCTCTTGCCATCTCGGCGAGTGCCCAAACCGGATCTACCCCTCCTGCCCCTACAAAAAAAGAAGCAGTCCTGCCTCTCCACGCCACCGGCCCCTTTGAAGTAAAGATAGCCCCCCAGCCCCCTGACGAAAACGCCGGCTCCCCTACTATCGGACGCATGCTCTTCGACAAGCAATTCCACGGCGACCTCGAAGCCTCCAGCAAAGGCACCATGCTCGCCACGGGGACCGGTGCCAAAGGCTCCTCCGGCGGTTACGTCGCCCTCGAACTCGTCACCGGCATTCTCAAAGGCCGCACCGGCACCTTCGTCCTGCAACACAGCGCCACCATGACCAAAGGCGTCCCGCAACTCAGCATCACAGTAGTCCCCGACTCCGCCACCGGCCAACTCACTGGCCTCACCGGCAAAATGAACATCATCATCACCGACGGCAAGCACTCCTACGACTTCGATTACACCCTCCCCGAAACCCCATAGCGACCCGATAATGGGACTGGTTTGTCATTGCCTCGTCAAAAAACAGGTTCGCCTGGCAAGAGCGTCAAAGGCGCGCCTCATACCAGCCTGGGCGAGGCCAGGGTAAAGCACACAGATGAACACCCAGGGCTGAAAGCCCGATCTATTCTTCTCTTTTTCCCAAACTGACCCTACAGCAAAACCGCATCTTCCCCTCACCTCTCTCCGCGTCTTACACTGCCTACAGACCACATGCGCCTAAAAAATCTCGCCACAACCGCCCTCCTCGGAACGCTCACGTTCACCCCCGCTGCCCAGGCGCAGCACGTCTCCGCCGACGGCGCCGTGCAGACCTTCAATTTCATCGCCGACCAATACTTCTCCGAAGTCTACTTCCACTTCGCCCCCACCGTCGGCACCCAGAACGGTCTCCACCAATACGACAACCAACTCGAGGACTACTCCGCCGCAAACATCCAAAAAGAGATCGCCGCCCTCCACACCTACGAAAAAAAAGTAGAAGCCATCGACCCATCCGCCCTCGACGCCTCTGTCGCCGGCGACCGCGAGGCTCCTCCTCAACAACGTCCGCAGCCAGCTCCTCACCCTCGAGGTCATCCGCCCCTGGGAGAAGAACCCGGACATTTACTCCTCCGGCATCACCAACTCCGCCTTCGTGATCATGGAGCGTCCCTACGCCTCCACCAACGTCCGCCTCCGCTCCACAGTTGAGCGCGAAAAACTCATGCCCCAGGTACTCCTCGAGGCCCGCAAGAACCTGAAGAATCCACCAAAGATCTACACCGAAATCGCCCTCGAACAAATCGACGGCGACATCAGCTTCTTCCAGAACGATGTCCCCTCCGCCTTCTTTTCAAGCGCCGATGCCGCCACCGATGCCGAAGCCAAGGCCGCCTTCGCAATATCCAACGCCGCAGTCATCGACGCCCTCAAGTCCTACAGTGCATGGCTCAAGTCCGATCTCCTCCCCCGCTCCAACGGCGACTTCAAGCTGGGCGCCGACACCTTCCGCAAAAAACTCAGCTACGACGAGATGGTCGACGTTTCTCTCGACCACCTCCTCGCCATCGCCTTCGACGACCTTCACAAAAACCAGGCCGAATTCGCCCGCGTCGCCAAAGAAATCGACCCCACCAAGACCCCGCAGCAGTGCCCTCGCCGAACTAGCCAGCATCCATCCCGCTCCCGACAAACTCCTCGACGCCTTCCAGAACACCTTCGCCAGCCTGATTGCCTTCATCGACACCCACCACATCATCACCGTCCCCTCCACGGTCGAGCCTGTCCTACAAGAGACTCCGCCCTTCATGCGCGCTACCACCTTCGCCTCCATGGCACCCTCCCGGCCCATTCGAGACCCACTCCACCAAGGCCTACTTCAACGTCACCCTGCCTCAAAAAGACTGGACGCCCGAGCACATCACCGAGCACATGGCAGAGTTCAACGTCGGGACCGTCATCAGCACCAGCGTCCACGAAGCCTACCCCGGCCACTACGTCCAGTTCCTCTGGACCCCGCAGTTCCCCTCCACCATCCGCAAGCTGCCCTCGGCGCCAACACCAACATCGAAGGCTGGGCCCACTACACTGAGCAGATGATGCTCGACCAGGGATACGCCGCTGCGCCTCCCAACGCCACACCCGAGCAGCTCCGCGAAGCCAGACTCATCCACCTCGGCCAGCTCCAGGACGCGCTCCTCCGCGACGCTCGCTTCGTCAACTCCATCAAGCTCCACACCGGCCAGTTCACCTTCGACCAGGCCGTCGACTTCTTCGTCACTGAAGGCTACCAGTCCCACGCCGCAGGCCTCGTCGAAACCAAACGCGGCACCGCCGACGCCACCTACCTCTACTACACTCTGGGCAAACTCGAAATCATGAAGCTCCGCGCCGACGTGATGAACAAGCAAGGCGCGGCCTTCAACCTCGAAACATTCCACAACGACTTCATGCGCCAAGGCTTCGTCCCCATCAAAATCATCCGCAAAGCAATGCTCCATGACGACTCACCCGTTCTCTGATACAAGTCGCTTCCGAGCCGTTCGGGTGCCCCATCTTCGCGCAGTATCATCGCGCTAAGGTGGGTATTCGCGGAGCGAACCGCTTTCCGCTCAGCTTTCAGTGACCTCATAGGTAAGGTAACGAGATTTGACGTCCAGGGCCATATGATAAAAACATTGGTTGGACTCGCCTGCACCAGGGTGACGAAGACCGAGTTCTCGTGGGCACCTTCATTTGGTGACCGCAAAGCATCACTGAGGCTCGATTGTCCGTGGAGAGTTCTTGTCCGAAGCACCATAAGATTCGCGGATACGGATCACGACCAACAGCTCGGCCTTCCCGCACCCATCGACGGCGAGGAAAGAACCCGCACATTGTTAGAAGCATCTCCGATTACCGCAGCCACATTGCGAATCGGGCCTGGCGACATTGCTATCGATTTTGAAAACGGAGCTCGGCTGGGAAGTATTCACCCATTCAGCGGGCTATGAGAGTTGGGCTTTCTGCGACGACAGCGGTTTCGAGTTGATTGCAATGGGCGGCGGTAAGTTAAGCGTATGGGAGATGGATTCAAGCGGCTCAAAAGCCGTTCTGAAATTCTCAATTTAACCCCCAATCACCAATCCAATTTTCCAATTTTTCCCAAATGAATATAGAGTCACACGCCTTTGCTACCCTTAGATCGCATCGAACTGCACAAGAATCAACCACGAGGATCTTCCACACATGATTCCCCAAAAAGTCCGTAAAGCCGTCTTCCCCGCCGCCGGCATGGGCACTCGCTTCCTCCCTGCCACCAAGGCCATGCCCAAAGAGATGCTCTGTCTCGTCGACAAGCCGCTCATCCAATACGGCGTCGAAGAGGCCGTGGCCGCCGGCTGCACCGAGATCATCATCATCACCGGCCGCGGCAAGTCCACCATGGAGGACCACTTCGACTCCAGCCCCGAACTCGAAGCCTCCCTCGAAGCCAAGAACAAAAAGGCGCTTCTCGAAGTCGTCCACTCCGTCAACCGCCTCGCCCGCGTCACCTACACCCGACAGCCCGAACCCCTCGGCCTCGGCCACGCCGTCCTCATGGCCAAAGAGCTCGTCAACGACCAGCCATTCGCCATACTCCTCCCCGACGACATCGTAGACTCCGCCGTCCCCTGCATGAAGCAGATGGTCCAGGCCTTCGAAGAGACCCAGTGCAGCATCATCGGCTCCGAGGTCATCGAAGGCCCCGCCATCTCCTCCTACGGCGTCCTCGACTGCACCCCGGACCCCAATAACGCTCGCCTCTTCGACGTTACCAACATGGTCGAAAAGCCAAAATTCGAAGACGCTCCCTCCAACCACGCCATCATCGGCCGTTACATCCTCACCCCACGCATCTTCGACATGCTCGAGCGCATCACCCCCGGCGCCGGTGGCGAACTCCAGCTCACCGACGCCATCCGCGCCCTTCTCGCCTACGAAAAGGTCTACGGATTCAGCTACGAAGGCAAGCGCCACGACGCCGGCGACAAACTAGGCTTCCTCAAAGCCACCGTCGAGTTCGCCCTCAAACGCGACGACCTCGGCCCCCCTTTCCGTGAATGGCTCAAGACCTTCCCTCTATGACTTCCTGCTCACTGAAACAATTCGACTTCGCAGCCCGTCTGTAGGTTTGCCGCACCCCACCTCATAGAAAAGGTATATCCAGAATGAATCGATTCCCATTCCAACGATTCTCTCTTGTAGTAGTGTGCATGGCCTCTCTATCGGCCCACATTGGGTGGACGCAGGAAACTCCGGCAGCCGCTCCTGCACCGAAAGCCGTCACGCCTCGCCCGCCCCGGGGGCCGCGTCCGAACCCCACCAACATCAAGGCCCTCCCCAAAAACATCACTGGCGATGAGATCAATAAAATCATGCATCAGTACGAGGGCGACCTGGGCGTCGAGTGCGATTACTGCCACGCTCGCAACCAGGAGACAAGGCGCAACGACTTCCCCTCCGACGCGAACCCAGTCAAGGACAAGGCGCGCCTGATGATCGCAATGACCGACGAAATCAACACGAAGTACCTGGCGCAGTTGACCGACCGCAAGTCTACCGACCCCGTCACCTGCGGTACATGCCATCGCGGCATGGCGCACCCCGAAGTGTTCGTGTCCGGGCCACACGAGCACGGCGATCACCCACCCGCAGCCGCTACTGTCCCGTCCATGCCACCCACACCCGGCCATTAGAGCAGCTTTTCAGCTCCTTCATTCGCTCATCACAAACTCCGCGTAAAATTCCTGCATCTCAACCCTTGGTCCCCAATCGAAGAAAGCACTGGAGAAAGACATGGCCGTCAAAAAAGCAAGCACCACAAGCGCCCCGCTCACCCGCAAGGTCTTAATCGACCTCCTCAACGAAGACCTCGCCCGCGAGTTCCAGGCCATCATCGCCTACGTCAACTACTCCCAGGTCCTCAAGGGAGCGGCTTATATGAACATCGCCGCCGAGCTCGCCGTCCACGCCACCGAAGAGCTCTCCCACGCCATCATCCTCTCCAACCAGATCGACTACCTCGGTGGCATGCCCACCACGGTCCCCAAGCCGGTCAAGACCTCCGAGAAGGCCGTCGACATGCTCCGCTTCGACCTCGACAACGAAAACGAGACCATCCGCCAATACCGCCGCCGCATCAAGCAATGCGACGAACTCGGCGAGTTCGCCACGGCCGAGCAGATCCGGCAGATCCTCCTCCAGGAGCAGGACCACCAGATTGCCCTCGCCACCGCGCTCGGCATCGACGTCCCCAACGTAGGCATCGCCGACTAATCAATAACCCAGCAAAAAAATATGGCGCCGGATCACCCGATCCAGCGCCATCGTCGGTCAATCGACCGAGCTATTTATCGATCTTCAAGTTGATATAAAACTGGCTCTTGTTGTCGAACGAGCTGATGTTCTTCACCGAGCTCTTCTTGCCGTTGTTCTCGGCCCACACCTCGTAATCGGAGTTCTGCGAGAGCTGCCCAAACCGGTACCCGCCCTGATCATCCGAAAAGTAGCTCTTAACCGACAGGCTGCGGCTGTCCTTCAGGTACACCACTGCCCCTTTAATCGGCGCATTCGCACCATCGACGACCTTACCCTGGACAACGCGCTGCGCAGGCCCGCGGTCTTGCGCGAACACAGCCGCACCCCGCAGAGCGACCGAAAAGGCCGCCATGCAACTCGTGGCAAGAATCACTTTGCTGGCAAAAGAACGGAGCGACACAGGAATACACTTCATAGCTTCAGTATAAAGCCCCCTTGGTCAATGCCAGACGTTACTCATCTTCCTCATCGTCAGTATGCATGGGGTCTTCGTCGTCATAACCCGCCACATCGATCGCCGCCACCTCTAGCGGATCGACAGAGACGATCTCCAGGTCCGATCCCGCACTCATCGCACTGGACCGTCTCGCCTTCCTCCACCTCATCGACATCGACGATAATCGGGTTATCGCATTCGGGACATACAACAGCCATGATCGAGCCTCCAGGAACTTCGGTTCCGTCCACCCACCCATCACACTACGCTTATAGGATTATGGGAACAGCACTCGCGGACAACCCCCGTTATTTATTTAGCGGCCTTCCCGCCCATTCGTCAAGCATACGATTGCAACAGCATCTTGGTTTCCACACAAGGAGAACTCCAGTGACCGTCGGCCCCCGCCTCCTCGCTCATTTCAACCGCCTTACCGTTGGTACCGTCATGCTCGCCGCCAGCCTTCTCCACGCGCAACAGCCGCTCCCGGCCGGCCAGCCCATCCCCGCGGCCCCCGCCGATCCCGCCATCGTCGCCGCGCTCCAACAGGTCTCTCCCGACAACATCCAGGCCATCATCACCAAACTCGTCAGCTTCAACAACCGCAGCACCCTCTCCAGCATGGACACCGACCTCGCCCCCGGCACAGGTGTAAGCGCCGCCGCCGACTGGATCGAGTCCGAGTTCAAGCGTTACTCCGAAGCCTGCAACGGCTGCCTCGACGTCAAGCGCGACGAATTCATCGAGCCTCCCGCCACCGGCCCCGCCGCGCGCATCACCAGGCCCACAAAAATCACCAATGTCTACGCCATCCTCCACGGCACCGATCCCGCCCAGGCCCCGCGCATGCGTCCTCGTCACCGGCCACTACGACTCCCGCAACTCCACCAATGGCAACACCCACGACCCCGCACCCGGCGCCAACGATGACGCCAGCGGCACCGCCGTCTCCCTCGAATGCGCCCGCGTCCTCAGCTAAGCTCAAGTTCCCCTCCACCATCATCTTCCTCACCGTCGCCGGCGAAGAGCAAGGCCTCAACGGCAGCCGTCACTTCGCCAAACTCGCACAAGTCCGAAAACTGGCAGATCGAAGCCGTCCTCAACAACGACATCGTCGGCGGCGACACCACCCCCGGCGCAGTCGGCGCAGACAAGTCCGTCGTCCGCGTCTTCTCCGAGGGCGTCCCCGGCCCCGCCACCCTCGAGCAGCTCCGCCAGATCCAGACCATCGGCGCCGAGAACGACTCTCCCGCCCGCGAGCTCGCCCGCGCCGTCGTCGACATAGGCCGCACCTACTTCCACCCCACCTCCCAGCGTCTCTCCGCCAACACCCCCGCCGGCCAGCCGCACAACATGGCCATGCGCATGCTGCCCCGCCTTCCATCCCGTCATGGTCTTCCGTCGCGACCGCTTCGGCCGCGGTGGCGACCACACCAGCTTCTCCCAGGAGGGCTTCGCCGCCGTCCGCTTCACCGAGTGGCTCGAAAACTTCAACCACCAGCACCAGAACCTCCGCACCGAAAACGGCATCGAGTACGGCGACCTCCTCAAGTTCGACGACTTCAGCTACATCGCCAACGTCGCCCGCCTCAACGCAGCCACCCTGGCCACCCTGGCCTCCGCACCCGGCCAGCCGCAAAAGGTCGCCGTCCTCGATCCGCCCTACGACACCCGCACCAATCTCCGCTGGGAAAAACCCGCTGGCTTCCCCGCCAACGCGTCCTTCGAGGTCCTCTACCGCGACACCGACCAGCCCGACTGGACCACCTTCGTCCCCGTCGGCGACGCCACCTCCGCCGCTCTGCCCATCTCCAAGGACAACGTAATCTTCGGCGTTCGCTCCGTCGATCCAGCCGGCCACCGCAGCGCCGCCGTCTACCCAGTCCCACCGCCCCGTACGAGACCAGCTCCCGGAACCACGCCGGCACCAGCGCCTTCAACAAATTAGCGGATTTTCACCGTCACGTAATCGAGAACTGGAATCGTCATTCCGACCCTGAGCGCAGTCGAATGGGGAAGAATCCCCGTATTTTGTTCGAAGCGCGCAGACTCCCACCAACCCACACGCCTTCACCACCTTTAGCGTCCAATCAGTGCACTGCCGTCCGCCCGCGCCTATGATGAAATAAGAAAGAAAGCATGCCCCGCTCCGGCCCCATCACGCTCAGCCTTCCAGCATTTGCAGGCGTCACTCGCAAGCTCATCCTTGCGAACGTCGCGGTCTTCTTCGGTCTGCTCCTCCTCGGCTGGCTCACCCCTCACGTCGCGCTCCTGTTGCAAAGCCATCTCATCCTCGAACCCCTCGCTGTCGTCCACGGCCAGCTCTGGCAGCTCTTCACCTACTCCTTCATCAACGAGGGCATTCTCGGCATCCTCTTCGGCATGCTCACCCTCTGGTTCACCGGCTCGCTCCTCGAACCCTCCTTCGGCGGCCGCTGGCTCACCGAGCTCTACTTCTCCTCCGTCATCGGCGGCGCAATCATCGCTACCGCCTTCTCCTTCACCCGCGTCCTCAATCTCCAACCAATCGACGCCGCCGCCGGTTGCCTGGTCCGGCATCTTCGGCCTTCTCATCGCCATCGCCATGATCTTCGGCGACCAGGAATTCCTCCTCTGGTTCCTCGTCCGCATCAAGGCCAAGTACATGGTCGCGATCTACATCCTCGTCGCCATCGCGCTCCTGCTCAAACAAGCCGACAGCTTCGGCGCTCTGCTCCAACTCTCTGGCGCCCTCTGCGGCTACCTCTACGTCAAGTTCGCCCCTCGCCGCGGCTTCGCCTTCGGATTCAGCGAGCAATACTTCGGCATGCGCAACAACTACTACCGCTGGAAGCGCCGCCGAGCCGCCCGCAAGTTCGAGGTCTACATGCGCAAACAGAACCGCGAGGTCCACTTCGACAAAGACGGCCGCTACGTCGACCCCGACGAACTCCGCAAGAGACCCCAACGACAAACGCTGGATGAACTAATACCTACCCCGTTGCTTGTCCTTCCGCCGCGCAGTGGAAGACTCCCGCTCTTGCCTTTGCTCTTGCTCTGCGGTTGCTCTTGCCTTTGCCGCTGCTTTTGCTTTTGCCGCTGCTTTTGCTTTTGCTTTTGCTCGGGCTGTTGCGTTGTCGTTGTCGTTGCTTCTTTGGTTGTCATTCCGCAGCGTAGCGGAGGAATCTGCGTTTGCTTTTGCTCTTGCCATTGTCGTTGTGGTTGCTTCTTTGGTTGTCATTCCGAGCGAGCGGAGAAGTCGGCGTTTGCTTTTGCGTCTTGACGTAGGCGTTGGTTGTCTTCCGCAGCGTAGCGAAGGAACCCACGATGCCTTTCCGATGCCTCGGGAAGGTGCGGCACCAGCCCGCGCCTAAGACAGCCGCAACACGCTCTGGCGCTGGCCAGAGCGAAGCCGGAATGGAAAGCGACTGATTTCATCGCTTTCGCTTTTTTCAATTTTTTTTCTGCGTTTTTGGCCCAAAAATCCTGTCAAGCCCCAAAACCACCTAACCAACTCAAACAAAAGGAAATAGAGTTGGCATGTTAGTTAGGTTCAACCGGATATACTAAATATATAGATCGAAAAAAGCCCCGGCATCTGCTGGGGCTTTTGCATTTAAGCCAGTAAGTCGTTCACTTACACGAATTTAGCTATAACCCTTTTGCTTGCACGAATTTGACGGAGCCAACCTCCGCTAACTCATTGCAAACATTGAAATTTACATGCAAACCCGGGGGGGTACCCCCCGACAGGAGAAGACCATGCAATACGTACTATGCCGTCACATCAAGACCAACGGGACCCAGTGTGAGGCGCCCTCACTCAGCGAAGGCCAGTGGTGTTTCTTTCACTCCCGCCTCCACCAGCGCCACAGCCGCTTTCGCCCCATCGAAGTCGCGTCCGACTCCATCGTCCGCGCACAACCCGTCCATCTCAGCGCACTGGAAGACCGCGACTCCGTTCAGGTCGCCCTTTCGGTGGTAATCAACGCCCTCGCCTCCGGCCAGATGGAGCCCCGCCAGGCCACCGCGCTTCTCTATGGCCTCCAGATCGCCTCCAGCAACCTCGCGCGCATGACCTCAAACCCCAGCCCGTCCAAGGTCGTCCTCTCCGCCGAACCCACCTCCGACGGCCAATTCCTCGCCCAACCCGGTGCCGTCTACGACAGTCCCGACGCAAACCTCCTATGGGAAGAGTTCGAAGACGACGACAAAGAGGAAGAGGAAGAGGAGATAGACGAAGCGGCCTGGGTCTTCCAACGTCGTTGTTCTACGTCGTCATCCTGAACGCAGCGTCTACGTCGTCATCCTGAACGCAGCGTCTACGTCGTCATCCTGAACGCAGTGTCTACGTCGTCATCCTGAACGCAGTGTCTACGTCGTCATCCTGAACGCAGCGTCTACGTCGTCATCCTGAACGCAGCGTCTACGTCGTCATCCTGAACGCAGCGTCTACGTCGTCATCCTGAACGCAGTGTCTACGTCGTCATCCTGAACGCAGCGTCTACGTCGTCATCCTGAACGCAGCGTCTACGTCGTCATCCTGAACGCAGCGTCTACGTCGTCATCCTGAACGCAGTGCCTACGTCGCATCCTGAACGCAGTGCCTACGTCGCATCCTGAACGCAGTGCCTACGTCGCATCCTGAATGCAGTGTCTACGTCGTCATCCTGAACGCAGCGTCTACGTCGTCATCCTGAACGCAGTGCCTACGTCGTCATCCTGAACGCAGTGAAGGATCCCCGTATTTCGCCGTTGCTCGCCCTAACTCCGCGTCACGACCTTCAAATGCAGCTCCCGCAACTGCTCTTCGCTCACCGGCGTAGGCGCATCGACCATCAGGTCGATCGCCTTCGCCGTCTTCGGAAAAGCAATCACCTCACGGAGGCTCGATGCACCAGCCAGTATCATCACAATCCGGTCAGCCCCAGCGCGATCCCGCCATGCGGAGGCGTACCGTACTCAAGAGCATCAAGAAAGAATCCAAACCGCTCCTTCGCCTCTGCCTCCGACATACCCAGCGACCGGAAGATCTCGGCCTGCACGTCCCGGCGATGAATACGAATCGAGCCCGAACCAAGCTCCGTCCCGTTCAGCACAATGTCGTACGCGAGCGCCCGCACAGCACCCTTGTCGCTGGTAAGGCGCCCTGCCATGATGTCCTCCTCATGTGGTGAGGTGAACGGATGGTGCGCAGCGTTCCACGTCTTGGTCTCCTCGTCCCACTCATACATAGGAAAGTCAGTGACCCACAAAAATTTGAAGTCTGCCTCAGTGCCCGTCTGCTCAAAAAGCTTGTGCTTGTCGGCATACTTCTTCGCCAGCTCAAGCCGCAACGCGCCGGCCCGCTTATAGATCCACTGCGGATCATGGTTCCACTTCGCCGGTGCACCGATCTTCGGAGTGATGACGATCACAAGGTCTTCCGGAGTCACACCTTCCGCGAGCGTAGGTTCGGCAGCCAGCTTGGACTCGATCGCATTGCCCAGCGTAGCGAAGGCAGCGTTTGTCTTCAACCGCGCAAGGTCGAGTACATCTAGTCCGCTGTCACCGAACGATCCACGGATCTCCTCGGTCAGGCCCCTGCGAGCGTGCCCGACTGAGTGCGCCGACGCCGGGAATCACGAATCCGAGCACCGGAAGATGCTGCTCGATCTTCAACGTCTCGCGGAACTCCGGGGTCAACTCACCGCTCAACTCCACCAGGGCCGGCAGACGCATATCGGGCTTGTCGATTCCATATCGCCGAATGGCCTCGTCGTACGTCATCTGAATAAAAGGGGAGGTCAGCGAAATCCCCGCAGTCTTGAACGCCGCCGTCAGAAACCCCTCGGCGACGCGAAACACGGTCTCCTGCTGGGGAAAGGTCATCTCCAGGTCGATCTGGGTAAACTCCGGTTGACGGTCCGCACGCAGGCCTCATCGCGGAAGCACCGCGCGATCTGGAAGTAGCGATCGAACCCCGAGATCATCAGGATCTGCTTGAAGATCTGCGGCGACTGCGGCAGCGCATAGAAGCTGCCCGTATGCACCCGGCTAGGCACCAGATAATCGCGAGCACCCTCCGGCGTAGACCGCGTCATGAAAGGAGTTTAGACCCGAATGGCTGAATACTCGGAGCTGGCCGACAGCCTGCCGCGCGTCACCGAACCAGTGACCCTGCTCGACGCCCGGACGGGGTTCGCCTACGTGACCGAGCCCAATCCCGCCTTTGTCATGCCGGAGCTGCGCGGCACCGCGGAAGGCCCGCATACCCCGTCGATAATCTTGGTCGAGGCCCGCGTGGCTCGTTGGGGAACTCGATGCTGGCGAGGTACCTGGCGTGGCGGACCGGAGCGCCGCTATGGGACCTGTCCCAGGTCTTTGTCGGCAGCGGGACGCTCTGGGGTAGCTCTGGCCAAGGCATTCGGGTCGCGGCAGCTCAACAGCGTCATCGGCCGCCTGCTGACCGGCGAGTTCGTGCTGATCATCGACGCCCTTGACGAGGCGGAGATGCACGCGGTCGGCGAGGCGTTCGACGCCTTCCTCGACGAGCTGCGTTATATGTTCGCGGCCACCTCGACCAGTCCCGGCGTGGTGATCCTCGGGCGCAGCGAGACCATCGAGTACGTCGACTTGTTCCTCGGCAGCCAGGTGCCACGTCGCCGGTACCGGATCCTGGACTTCGACGAAGAGCGGGCCAGCAAGTTCGTGGACAGCCGGCTTGACTTCGGCCCGATCGCCGAGCCGGCGTTCGCGCTCGGCGCGCACCGCAAGCGGGAGTCGGTCTATGTGGAGGCCCGCAAGCGGCTGTTCGACTTCCTCGACTACCGGATCCTGCCGACCGCCGAGGACGTTGATGGCGGCGAGTCTCACGGCCGACCGGACGGCTGGTCGCAGCGCAGCCGGTCGTTCCTGGGCTACGCCCCCGTCCTGGAGACCATCGCGGAGTACCGGCCAGCTACGCCGCCAGCTACCGGGCTCTGATCACCGACCTAGGGGAGATGGAAAGCAACCCGTACAACGCGGGGAACGCCCAGTGGAAGATGCTCGCCACCATCGTGGAGCAGCTCCTGCGCCGGGGGCAACTGAAGGTGACGACGCAGCTGAGGAAGGTCGTCACCACCCCGGACGACATCGACTGGGCGCGCGTCTATACCCCGCACGAGCAGTGCGGGTACGTGCTCGGCCGAGTGGCGGGCAGCGCTGAGCTGCTCGACTACGTCCCAGCTGTCGCCCGACGCCCAAGCGCGGTACCGCGAGCTGCTGCGCAACGCGCTGCCGAACCATCCGTTCCTCGGTGGCTTCTCGGCTACGCCAATGTGGTGTTCCGCGACTACGTGCACGCCTGGGGCCTGCTCGCGGAGAGCGCCGCCGCCCACGACGCGGTGCGAAAGGCGCTGCGCGAGGAGGAGTACCTGCCGTCCCCGCTACTCGGCGCCTTCGTGATCATCAGCAACATGGCGCCCGGCAGCGCCGCGGTGGCCGGGCAAGACCTGGGCTTCATCTACGAGTCGCTGCTGACCCAGGGCGACAATCACCTGTTCATCTACCGGGATCCGGGCGAACCCGCCGAGGTCTTCCTCGGTGATGACCCGGACTGGAGCCGTCCATTATGCAGATCATCCGCCGGACGACGGCATCCAGTTCTGGCGGCGGCTGGCGCGGGCTGGCATCTTCGGCGAGCTCACCGTAGCTGGGGCGCCAGGACGCAGCTTCACCCTTGGCCCGGACGTGACGCTTGAGGTAGGCATCGTCGAGGTTCCGTCGCGGTCCGTCCGTGTCCTCACTGAGCGCGGTTACTTTGGCTGGGGAGAGGGCGACGTCACGCTGACCTCGAGCACCGGGTACATCGGCGGTCACATTGAGCCGGACCTCCGCGTCTTCGGCGACGGCGTATTCAGCATCTGGTGGGACGGCGCCAGGTACCCGTGGATCGACTTCGCCAAGACCGAGGCGCCGGAATGGGTGAGCGGCGCTGGCGGCCACGACTGGTGGCTGGTGTCAGAAGCGTACTTGAACCTGTCACGTATCGTCCGTGTCTTTAGCACCAGTCACCGTCGTGAACTTCGGCCACTGTGGGGGCCGCTCCTCATCGATGGCGATCATTTGTTTGCTCGTAAGCTTAGAAACAACAAAATTCTTGCTATTATGTTCGAATGGCTGGCCATCGAGCAGTTCATTGTTTACGACCGTTTTCTCGACCCGCGCAAGTTCGCCGAGCACGGCATTACGCTGAGGGACATCTTCGCGCGCCGCGAGACGCCGCAATTGCAGGCATTCGTCGGCCGGTTCCTGATTACGCCAGCGGAAAATAGGACCAGTCACCGGTAAAGGGGCGCCGCTGACTCCGCGCTGGCCCCAGGCGGCCGGGTGCCGGCCGGCGGCAGGTCACCCTGCGCGGTGAGCCAGGCCACGCTGGTGCAGATCATCCGCGCAGCGTCCGCCCCCGGTGCCCGTGCCCCGCGGGTGCTAGGAGTTGGTGATTTCGCCCTGCGAAGGTACGTCTACGCAGCCATTCAGGCGGTTCATCCCTGCGCTAGCTGCGGCACTCCACCCTGGTAAACACTGCTCAGCCCTTGGGTAGTGAACGGGGGCCATCCACGGTGACTCAAGGACGGACGAATCGCCCACCCGCTAACGCCGCTTCGGCCGCGGACCGAGATTGCCAACCGAGGGCCTCATGAACGATCCCCGCTGGGGAGCCAAGCGGAAAGCCATCGACGGTCGCCATGGAGCAACACCGAGCTTCCATGAGTTTTCGAAATTCGGAATTAACTGCTATTGAGCAACATGAGGCGACGGCGACCGATATTTGCCGGCCTCGTTCGCATCGAGGGTCAGGGTTCAAGCCAGGGCATCGCCCGGCGCCAGCTCACCCGCTGGACCGGCGAGGCGGTCGCAGCTTGACATAAGCGGCGATCTCGGCATTACACCCTTTCCGGCCAGCAGAATGCTAGCTCCCGCAAGCGGGAAATCCTTACCGGTTTCGGGGCCTGGCAACGCAGCGCGTCCAGCGAACACGACACAGGGGGAGTGTTACCGCCGCGGTCGAGGATGCACCGTTGGTTCCTGCATGGAAGCCACCCAACAGTGGCATGGATGGAGGAAGGGCGGCGCAGTTCGCGGGGCTGCTTGCTCGAGGTCGTCGGCCTGACATCCTGGCCAGGCGCGCCTCCCGGTGAGCCGGGCACCGAGGTGTAGCTCACCTACCGCCAGGGGCCGGTGTCATCCGGGGGCGCTTGTTCCGCGGCCTCCGGCCTTGATGCCTGCGTCCCGGCCCCAGACGCGCTCACGGTCGGACAAGCCAGCAAGCTGGCGGGCGATCTGCTTGCGGTCGGGCTCGTCATCCCCGCGGACCTCCCCGATGAGGGTGGTGGCGCGCTCGCGGACATTCGCGCGCCATGCCCTGGACTCATCGTCGGATGCGGAGGCCGACGGTGGCTCGGTGTCGAGGATGTCCTGCGCATACTTCTCGAGCAGCGCATCGACGGGGCGGCGGGGGCCGAGGTAGCTGGCTTCGGCCGATCCCGGCCGCCCGGCGAGGACGTAAATCTTGTAGAGGTCGAACAGGCGCTCTGTTCGCCGCGTCGCCACGATGCGGCGTTCCATGTCCCAGTCGGAACGGGTGATCCAGCGAGGGTTCGCCGACCCGTCCGGTTTCAGCGCCGGGGCGATGTAGGCCTCGCGGGCGCCTGGTGCCCGGTCCCAGGCGTTCCGCTCGTCGCGGCGCAGGGGCGCGAACGCGCGGCTGTCCAGTTGCAGCTGGTGCTTGGCCAGCAGGTACTCCTCGAGGAACCCGGCATTTTGCGGCCAGCGGAAGTCGGCGAGGGTCTCCAGCAGGACTTCGCGGACGGGCGGGCTGGTCCGCGCAGGGCGCATCCCGGCGCTGGCCGTGCGCCGTAGCTCGCCGATCAGCCGATCGCGCCGGTCATCAAGCCGCTCCAGCACGCTCACCTGCGCGACCAGGTCGGCGACCGGTACTCCTTCATCGCGCACGTCGTCCACCAGCCGCTGCTGGAGCCGCAGGGTTTCCTCCAGGGTCGCGGCAAGCTCATCTCTGACCGCAGGCATGTTCACCGTGCTGATCTTACCGGTAATTCCATGTGATGACAAGCATGGCGGAAGCTCGTTAGGCCTCTGACCAGCAACAAAGTAAATCATATTTCCATGTTGACATCGCATGGATCACCATGCCATTCTTGCATGGTAGTCCATGCCAGGGGTGCATGGAGGGAGCCGGTGCCCGGGGGGGTGCCAGGGTCGCGAAGGAGGCCCGGCGATGCTCAAGACGATCAGCGGGGACAAGGACCCGCAGCGGGCAGGTACACGGCGCCGGTTCCCGGCACGGCGACTGCACCTTGTCGACATCGAGAACCTGGCCGGCGACTCGCTGCCAAGCCTCAGCCAGGTCCGCCAGGCGCAGGGCCTTTACACCGATTGCCTCGCCTTCGGCGCCATGGATCAGGTGGAGGTGGCCTCGAGCCACCTGACACTGCTGAACGCCGCGCTCGGCTGGCCGCACGCCCACTACCGGGTCCGGTCCGGGCCCGACGGCGCCGACCTGGCCCTGCTGGACGTGCTGCGGCACGAGAACGTCGCCAGGCGGTTCACCCACGTGGCGATCGGGTCCGGCGATCACCTGTTCGCCGAGGAGGCAGCACACCTCGCCGCCCAGGGCGTCTGGGTGACCGTGGTGACCCGGCGGCGCAGCCTGTCACGGCGGCTTGAGCTGGCAGCCCGTGAGGTGGTCTTCCTCGACGCCATGGCTGAGGCTGCGTGATGCACGGGCAGGCCAGCAGGCGGTGCCAGGGCGAGCGCGTCCCTACCCCAGCCGCTGCCGGTCGCACCGTTGACCACGACGCGAACGGAGAACACAGACGATGACCTCTCTCCGGTGGGATAACGTCCCGAAACCTCGCGTTGAGCGGCCGCCATTGCTGGCGCCCAGCTCGAAGTCAGCGCGCCGGAAGCAGAAGCCACCGGGCCTCAAGGACCGTATTGAGGAAGCAAGCGGAACGCGGATCGAGCTACAGGATCTTGCCCGGTCCGCACGCGCCGCCGCTCGCGCTACTAGCGCCAAGATGGGATCCGACCGGTGTTCGGCGTGTAAGGCCCGAGGCGTCACGCTGTGGCGGGTTGCGGGCCGTTTGGTGTGCGCCAGCTGCCGCACGGCCAACGGAATGGCCTACGCGCGACAATCAGGACGTCGGCAAGAGCCGGGCGGCCGGAAAGCTGCCCGAAAAGAGGGAACTGTGACCGTCGCGACCGCGGAAAAAGATATCGCGTGGGCCGCTCGTCAAGGACGACAAGACCGAGAGGCCCGAACGCAGTGCGGGAGCTACGAGAGCTTCCTCAGGCGCTATAACCTGCGCAGGTCCGAAAAGACATGGGAGATGTGGACGGAGTATCACCGGTCCTCGCGGCAAGCGCCGGCGAGCACACAGCGCAAGGATCTTAACCCAGGTAAGCGCACCGGACCTCCGCGTTCGTCTGCCCTTAGCGACGAGCGCCTGGCGCGACTACGGGACCTTCAGCGCAAGCTCAACCCGCCGGAGGCGATTAGGGACGCCTGGCGGTGATGACTTCGGCCTATCAGGGCACGCGGGCGTCTCTACAAGCAGCCACAGGGTCGCCAGGAAGTCGCGCAGGACATCAGGGTGCGGGCGAACGCAAGGAGTACCAGTGCGACCCTTGGCGGCATGGGGATGCACTGCACGGTCAATCCGACGGTCGGCGCACCGCCGCTGCGAAGGTCCCAGTAAGGGCATGTCCGTGAAGCGCTCCTCTGGCACCCGGAAGAACGCGTCACGGCAAGCAGCGGTGCCGCGGTCAGCACGGGCAAGATCCGCATCTCCTGTGCCGTCTAAGGGCGGAAGCCTATGGCAAAAGATACTCGTTGCAATAATCGCGGCACTAGCAGGCGCATTGGCAAGCACAATCTTCGTGTCGCAGCCGCAAGTAGCTACGTATCATGCCCAGGCATTCTTCAACAACTACTACGACAATGTTACTCATGCTAATCAGCGTAGAGCGCTTTACGAGAGAGATTTGACGCTGGACTTCCAGCGCTCTCCAGGTCATGACTGGCGCAGTTATGAGGCCTTCTGGGAGGGCGAAGAGGATGTCGTGGTGGAAAAGGTTGAATCTATCCCGGGTAATCCGTTGGCATTCAACGTATCGCTTGTATATTACCCAAAGGGCGGGGGAATAGATCCAGAAGACACGATCTTCTCACTTGTATGCAATGGCTCGTATTCGTGGCTGTGGGCGCGAATTCCTGCATTGGGCTGCCCACCGTCCGATATTCAGATCGAAAGCGGATACCAGATCTCTGGATCAAGCCCATGAGATGCTGCGGTGCCGCCAGTGCGTCAGGGTCGGCGTTCGGGCCACACGGGGTGTGTTACCGCCGGGGTGCGTGCGCCGGGAGATCTGTGCCAGGCTCCAGGCGGCCGGATCATTCCTGAATGAGCGCGGCGCCGTCACCACGGGCGTCGGGTTCGTCGCCATCGCGGTCGGATCGGCCTTATAGTGCATCGGGAGGACGTGAGGGAGCAGGAGTTGGCGGCGGACTCACGGAGCGCGCTGCTGTCCACGTCGCGTTGACGCGCCGGGGGAGTCGCGCGAGTTGTAGTCTCGGCGGTGCGGCGTGTAGGGAGGGCCTGGTCGGCGTGGCTCCCTCGTTGAGAGCCGTCGGGTGAGGGCTCAGAGGAGGGCGGGACGCTGGTGAGTGACCTTCGTGAGATGGCCAAGAACCGGCTGGTGACGCTCCCGGGCCATTTCGCGCACCCGGTGCGCGTTGATTCGGTGGAGGAGATCGGGGCGGGATTCTTCCTGCTGAAGGTCAGGGACAGCTCGGGGCACCTGGACGAGACACAGGTCACCGGCGAGGAACTGGAGTCCGCTCTCGCCGCGCAGGGACCGGTAGCGGCGCAGGCCGATGCCCGGGATCTGTTCCGCTGGGTCGAGGGTCACCGCATCAAGCTCTCGTTCGCGCATGACCCGCTGTTCGCGGTGTCGATGAGCGGGGTACGGGGGTTGCCGCACCAGATCGAGGCGGTCTACCGGCACATGCTCCCGCAGCCGCGGCTGCGGTTCGTGCTCGCCGACGATCCTGGCGCGGGCAAGACGATCATGGCCGGGCTGCTGTTGAAGGAGCTGAAGCTTCGCGGGGTGGTGGACCGGTGCCTGATCCTTGCGCCGGCGCCGCTGACGCCGCAGTGGCAGGACGAGATGCTCGAGAAGTTCGACGAGCAGTTCGAGATCGTCAGCAGCGACCAGGTGCGCCACCAGCTCGGGCGGAGCCCGTGGGACCGGTACCCGATGGTCATCACGAGCATCGACTTCGCCAAGCGTGACGACGTCCGCGATGACCTGCTCCGCGCGGAGTGGGACCTGGTGGTCATCGACGAGGCGCACAAGTGCGCGGCGTACACGGGCAGCGATGACAGCGCGGTGAAGACCAGGCGGTATGCGCTCGCGGAGAGCCTCGCGGGGCGCACCGAGCGGCTGCTGCTGATGACCGCCACGCCGCACTCAGGCGACGAGGACCGCTTCACCTGGTTCCTGGGCCTGCTGGACCCGGACCAGTTCTCATCCGCCGGACCTGGTGAAACGGCAGATCACGCAGGACGGTAATCCGTACTTCTTGCGGCGGCAGAAGGAGGACCTGGTCAACGAGCAGGGCCACGAGCTGTTCGTGCCGCGCCACGTCAAGACCCAGCCGTTCCAGCTCTCGGCGGCCGAGAAGGAGCTGTACGACGCGGTCACCGGCTACGTCAACACGTATCTCGGCGCGCCGGCGACAGGCGGCCGCGGGTCTGCCGTCGCCCTCGCGCGCACGGTGCTGCAGCGCCGTCTTGCCTCGAGCCTGGGCGCGATCCGCTCCTCGCTGGCCAAGCGGGCCGAGCGGCTCGCGGACCGCGCCGATGAGCTGGAGCGGATGACCCCCGCCGAGCGCCGCCGGCGGCTGGCGGAGCTCGGGAGCATGCCGAAGGTCAGCGACGACACCGACGGCGACCCGGAGATCGGCTACGACGACGTCGACGAGCGCACCGAGGACGAGCTCGCCACCGCCGTGTCCGGCGCGCAGGAGATCGGGGCGCTGCGGGCCGAGGTGGCCGAGCTGCGGCAGCTGGTCAGCCACGCCGACCGGGTCCGGCAGATGGGCACCGAGCGCAAGCTCGCCGCGCTCCAGGCCTGCCTGAAGAAGTCCGAGCTCCGCGAGCTGGACGACGGCCGCGGCAGGCTGCTGATCTTCACCGAGCACAAAGACACCCTCGCCTACCTCGAGCACCACCTGCGCGAGTGGGGCTACACGGTCTGCACGATCCACGGCGGCATCCCGCCCACGGAACGCAAGAAGATCCAGCAGGACTTCCGCCTGAACAAGCAGATCTGCATCGCCACCGAAGCGGCCGGGGAGGGGATCAACCTCCAGTTCTGCCACCTGATGGTCAACTACGACCTGCCGTGGAACCCGGTGCGGCTCGAGCAGCGGATGGGCCGGGTGCACCGGATCGGCCAGGAGCACGACTGCTACATCTTCAACTTCTGCGCCACCAACACGGTCGAGGGGCAGCTGCTCGAACGGCTGCACGCCAAGCTGGAGACGATGAAGACCGCGCTGCAGGGGCGCGTGTACGACGTCATCGGCGACCTGCTCACCCTCAACGGCATCGACTTCGAGCGGCTGGTCAAGGACACCCTGCTCAACCCGACCCGCATCGACGCCGCCAAGGCGCAGATCAACCGCATGACCGCAGAGAAGTACCAGGAGTACCAGCAGGCCACCGGCATCGCGCTGGCCAGGCGCCACGTCGACATGGAGTGGGTGCGCGAGCGTGACTTCACCAGCGAGGAACGCCGGCTCATGCCGGAGTACGTCGAGGCGTACTTCCTCGACGCGGCCGAGCAGGTCCGGCTGCGGGTCGAACGCCGCGCCGACACGCTGCTGCGGATCGAGCACGTCCCGCTCGCCCTGCGCAGCGACGACCTGACCAGCGTCACCCGGCTCGGCCGGCCGGACGGCGAGTACCGCAAGCTCACCTTCCGCAAGGAACAGCGGGAAAGAGCCGAACACGGCGACGCGGTCCTCTGCTCGCCCGGGCACCCGCTGTTCGCGGCGGTCGCCGAGTCGCTCGACCGCGAGCTCGAGGCCCGCGGCGTGCCGCAGTCCGCCGCCGTCTTCGTCGACCCGGCGACCACCGAGCCCTACAACATGCACCTGTTCAGCTACGAAGTCGTCGGCGAGGACCAGCGCGGACGCCCCGAGCCGGCCTACGCCGAGGTCGTCGCCGTGGTCGAGGACCGCGACGAGCTGCACCGCGCGCCGGCCGACGCGCTGCACACCCTCACCCCCGCCACCAGCCGGCAGGCCGCGCCGCCCGACCCGGATGCCGTCAAGGCGGCGGAGAACTGGGTGCGCGTCAACGTGCAGATGCCGCGGAGCAGCGCCGAGCGGGCGGCGCGCCTCGAACAGGCCGAGGTGCGGCGTGCGTACCTCGAGGAGGCGATGGCGGTCCAGCGGCGCAGGCTGGAGGACCGCTGGTCGGAATACGACGCCAAGGTCGCCAAGGGCGAGGAGTCGTACCGGCTGCTGCGCGATACCGCGCTGAACAGGCTCAAGGAGCTCGAGCACCGGCAGAAGGCGAAGCTGGACGGCTTCGCCCGGCTCGGCGTCGTCCGCACCGGCAAGGTCACCTATCTGGGGACCGCCTGCATCGTCCCGGCGGCGCAGGCCGAGGTCCCGGACCACGAGATCTGGCGGCCCAGCAAGGAGGTCGAGGACGCGGCCATGGCACTCGCCATGCAGTTCGAGCGCGAGGACGGCTGGACCCCGGCCGACGTGTCCGCGGCGCATGACGGCTCCGGCTTCGACATCCGCTCGGTCCGGCACACGCCCAGCGGTGATATCGAGGTCCGCCGCATCGAGGTGAAGGGCCGCAGCACCGCTACGGGCGACGTCGGGCTCTACCGAACCGAGTGGTATGCCGCGGAGCGCTGGGGCCCCGGATTCTGGCTGTACATCGTCTACCAGGCCACCAGCGGCCAGCCCCGGCTCGTCCGCATCCAGGACCCGTTCCGCACGTTGCGCAACGTCGCCGAGATCAGCCAGATCACCGGCTACCGCGTGCCCGCGGCCAGCATCGAGGAACGCGCGTGATTGCTGTGGACAAGCCTGTGCTGACTGGCAAGCGTCTCATCGAGGACGCCCTCCCCATCGCGGCGATCAACGCGGTCGCGCAACGCGAGAAGATCGGCCACGCCGCCACGCATCCCCGCAAGCTGCACCTGTGGTGGGCCCGGCGACCCCTCGCCGCGGCCCGGGCCGCGGTGTACGCCGCGCTGGTCCCAGCAGAAGGTCGCGACCGCACGCCCGCGGAGGAAGCTGCACTTCTTCGACTCGCTGTGCCGGTGGGGCGGCCCGGAGTCGGCGATCCGCCAGGCGCGCGAGGAGGTGCTCGCAGGCCAACGGCGGCGTCGCCGCCCAAGGTGGTCGACCTGTTCGCCGGCGGCGGGGCGATCCCGCTCGAAGCCGCCCGGCTCGGCTGCGAGGTCACGGCGATCGAGCTCAACCCCGTCGCCCACCTCATCGAGCGCGTGATGCTCGAGTTCCCGCAGCGGCTACCCCGGCCTCGCTGCACGACGTGCGCCGACTGGGGCAACGTCTGGGTGGACCGCGCCTGGGAGCAACTCGCCGACCTCTACCCACCGGTCGAGCCCGGCGACTGGCCAGCAGAGTCGACGACGACCGTGGGAACGACGCGACGGTCGACGCCGCTCGCTTACCTGTGGACGCGCACCGTCCGCTGCCCGAACCCAGCGCTTGCCGAGCATCGCGTCGACCTCGTTCGCCAGACCTGGCTGGGCAAGAAGAAGGGCCGCATGGTGGCCCT
>CAVZGS010000002.1:0-1156812 GCA_963774835.1 uncultured Acidobacteriaceae bacterium | reverse complement strand
GCTTCACCAAACGTGAAGTAAAGCTCAATGCAACGAATTCGGTGCCAATTCGTGGCAACCTCCTGACCCAGGCCATAGCGCGAGCGGCCCAGGTCACAACGACCGGTTTAAGCTGTTGTACCAACGCAGAACTCGGAGAGCGCGCAGTGTGTTCCAGCGGCTTGCCCTGCCGACGCCGGTCTCCATCTCCAATGGAATATGTTCGGGATGAAGAAGGTTCAGTGGCCAGCGCCCGTTCTGGTGGCGGCGTTCGATCACGGTTTCGATGGCGTCGCGGACACGGCTGTCGGGTCTGGTTCCTGCATTCCGCAGATAATCGAGTCCGCGCAAGACGTCGTAATGCCAAAACATTGGGAACGAGAAGCGGAGCCAGCGTTTGTTGATGACTTCGCCGGTTCGAAGCGAGCGGAACATATGGCGATCGAGCAGATAGTTTTCCGCCCTCTTGCGGGCCTCAGTCACGGCCGCCGATTTGCGCCCTGCTCGTTCGTATTCGAGCAGTCCTTCGAGCACACAAATGGTGGTATGGAACGAAGAGCGCCCGCTTTTAGGTGCTTCGCAGTTCCACCCACCATCTTCCAGCTGCTCGCCCAGGAGTTGATTGGCCAGTGCGTCGTTCGGTTCCTTGAAATACGTACCAATGCCAAGGATTCTCCCGTTGATGCAAGGCTCCGTTTCGCCATCAAGGAAAGGCCGGTTGTTGAGCGGCTTAAACACGAGCCCCTTGTCGACCCGGTCGATCATTCTGCGGGCCTCCGTGCTGGCGGGGTCGAGACCAAGGTCTTTCAAGACGACGAGGCTCCAGAGGGTAATAAGGTCCCACTTCGCCCCGCCGCCCCAGTCACCGGCAGGAGATTGTCGCGCGAGAAGTTGTGCCCCCCAGCCTTCGGTTGCAACGCGAGACCTCTCGGCTGCGATCGTGTTGGGGGCTTCGCCGGTAAGGTCCCTCATGACCTGCCAGCGGATGGCCGAGTCAGAATCGAGGAGCCATTTGAGCTGCGCGGGCCGGAGTACGTAATCGTGGAGGTGCATTCGTCCCGTTATAGCAAATGGTGAGTAAGCTTTCACCGTAGTCCGCATCCTCGACGCCGCCCGCCGCTCCGCCCAGACCGGCCGCACGATCCACCTCGCTTCACCAAACGCGAAGTGATGCTCGCACCATAGCAGTCACTGAAATGGGTAAACACGCCGCTCCGAAGGGTTGTCAGTTTGCCACTGAGAAAAGCGACCTTCACCCTCCGGACAGCCGACGGCCCGCCAAAAGCCGGACGAGAAACGCGTGTATAAGGGGCCAGAAGCATACGGCTTAGATGCCGGCGTACCACGCATAGCCATAGTCGGGCTCGGAAGACCCCAGGCCTCTACCGAAGCTCTTAAGCGAATCGGTGATCGTCAGACGAGTGATGTACTTCACGCTCTTATACCCTAGTTGGCGCGGCACGCGCATGCGGAGCGGACCGCCGAAGGAGGCGGGAAGGTCGCCGTCATTCATCCCGTGGGTCAGCAGCGTTTGAGGATGCAGGGCGTCGGCCATATCGATGCTGTCCCACCAATCGCTGTCGATCGAGAAGAAGACGACATATCGCGCCTGCGGCAGGATTCCAGCCTCGTTCAGGACCTCAGTCAGAGGCGTACCAATCCACTCAGCGATATAAGCCAGCCCTCCTCGCAAGCGACCTCAGTGATTTGGCTGCGAACCGGAAGACTCTTGAGGTCGGACAGGGAAAACGATCCTGGCCGGGCGACCAATCCGTCAACCGAAAGCCGCCAGTCCGCGAACCCGCTTGCCTGATGGCGCTTGAAGAGATCGTTCGGAGGCGCGGTCGCGTTGGCGAATGGAGTCTTCGAGATCATGCTTCGAGGGAACTCTCGGGCCGACGAGTGCATCGTCAGAAGCCGTTGAGCGGCGTAGGTCAGCGTCTGGCCAGGACCGTAGATTCCACCGTGGTCGGGCGGGACCAGTCCATAACGCTGGGCTAGGCGGGCGGCAGCGGTCAGACCGGCCACACCTGCCGTGGCGGCAACACCACCGGTAATGAGCTTGCGGCGTGAGATGGGTCTCATGTGCGCTCCTTCGGCGTGGTGACGCGACCGATGGTCATCGCTCTCATCCGGCTCCTGAATCCTCCAAGAACAACCATGGTCACGTGAACCACAAGAAAGAGCAGGAGAGATCCCGAGACGAAGAAATGCAGCGTGCGCGCGGATTGCCTGCCACCCAGCGCATTGACCGCAGCTGGGACCGCGGAATCGAACGCGGGAGACATCGCAAGGCCGGTCCAGATCACGAGCGGAAAAAGGACGAAGATCACCGTCAGATATGCGGTCCGCTGCATCACGTTGTACGAGTGGGCTTCCGTTTCATCCGACGGTTCACGGCGAAGATACCTTGCGATGACCTTCCAGAAGGCCCGCCAATTCCTGTCGGGCGATGCTGGGAACAGGTCTTTCCGGAAGTGACCGGTCGCACAGACTGAAGATCGCGTAGACCAGGCCTGTCAGCACCACAACCCATGCGGCCTGGAAGTGTAGAGACCGGCTCCAGCCATTCTGGTCCGGCAACACGTAGCCGTAGCCAGTCGGAACAGTAGACCTCGATGCGGGGATCGGCAGGGTAAATAAGGGACGAGTCAGCGCATTCCCGACCTCGCCCCAATAGAACCGCGGATGAGAGATCACGATCTCAGCGCCACTGATGAGCAATGCAAAGAACGCGATCACCGTGATCCAGTGCGTCACACGCACCACCGCACCATGGCGGGGATTCCCCGGATTAGCGAGCGAACCAGCGGCTGACACACGCGCAGCATAACATAGGGTTCCATCCCATCACGTTGTCCCGTGAGGAGTGTGCGAACCGGACCCTCCTGAAGGGGCCGTTGTCCACGGGATTGACGAAAAATCCTCGCCGGGCCCGACCTATTCCGGTCAAGGTGACCACACCCGACCGGGGCCAATTCGCTCTGATGCGTTCGCAGTCTCCCGCCGATAGAGACAGGAAGACGACGCTCTCACCTGCCAAGCCTGCTTGCAAGACCGCAGGGCGGCGGTCTCAATCTCTCGTTCAAAAGGATGGGCCCTGCAATGAAATCGTCCATGTTTCTCGTGAGCGCAGTCCTTCTGGCCTCCGTCGCTCCAGCCAATTACGCGCTACCGCAGGCCTTCAGTTCAAGCAGTGACGCCACGGCAAGCGCAACCTCTGCCCCGGCCGCTTTCGTAAAGCTCTCTCCCACGGGCACTCCTGTGCCCACACCCTTCCGTCCATTCTCCAGAGTAGGCATCGCCACCCACGCAGGAATCGCAGGAGCGGGCTTCGATATAGCGACTCCTCTATCCAGGCACCTTCAACCTTCGCACCGGCTCCGACTTCTTCAGCTATGCCGCGACCTTCCAGGAACAGGGAGCGAACGTCGCCGTCAATCTCCATATGCAGTCCGGACACGCGTCTCTCGATTGGTTTCCCTTCGGCGGCCGCTTCCGCCTCGGCCCTCTCATGGTCTTCGCAAATAACAACCGCGTCCTCGCTACCGCGATCATTCCCTCAGGCAGCATCGTCACCCTGAACGGGCAGAACTACATCAGCAGCCTCACCGACCCTTTGCACGGAAGTGGCTCGGTCGAGTTCCACAAGATCTCCCCGGGCTTCACGCTCGGCTTCGGCAATATCGTCCCACGCACGAAGGCGCACTTCAGCGTTCCGGTAGAAGCCGGCTTCTACTACGTAGGCCAACCCGGACTAAAGGTCAACTTCAGTGGCAGTGCATGCGATCCTACGCAACCACCGGCCATCGGGTGTCAATCAGTCACCCAGGACGCGAGCTTCCAGCAGAATCTCGCAGCATTCATCGCCCGCAACAACCACAACCTCAGCTACGCCTCCTTCTTTCCGGTCTTCTCTGTAGGCTTTGGCTACGCGTTCTAGGCGTCCGGGGGCATCCGAACATGCTAGCGGGGGCCGGTGAGCGGGGCACCATGAAGTGGTCTAGGACGCTCTGAAGACACAGGCTCAGGTGACTGAATGGCTGTTTGAACCGCCACAGCGCGATGGCAAACCTGTTCGTGTATCCACACAAAAGTGATCTGCCCATCAATGTAGTGCGGTCTAAGTAAGAGGATGCGACGTCATAGGGAACACCAACGCAGTCTTGTGTCGATGATAGGCCGCTTGCCCCATTCATGCAGTCTCATCGCCTGAGTGGCCCATCGCGCAAAGCGCGGGTCAGCCAAACGGCGAGTTCTCTACTTGGAATATACTTGGCCCCCATGAAACGACTCCGCGTCCTCTCATTGATTCTGTTCTGTGCCTCGGTCTCCGCCCAGCCGCCGCAGGACGACGTCGCGAACCGACTTCTGGGCGCCTGGCGACTGGTCTCCGTGGAGGGCATCTCCCCTGTTCGTCACATTCCCTACGACCGTCCCACCGGCCTGATCATGTACGACCGGTCAGGCTGGATGAGTGTCCAGATCGCGGTGAAAGGTGACCGCAAACGCTTCGCGAACGGGATGGGCTCCGGCACTGTCGAAGAGAAAGCTGCTGCCTTCGACAGTTACTTCTCCTACTACGGCACCTATACGGTCGATCCAAAAGCGCAAACCATCACTCACCACATCAAGGACTACTCCTATCCAGGCGGGGCCGGGCTCAACAACGTCCGCTGGTTCGAATTCCAGGGCAACGATCGCCTCCTCCTGATTCCCTCCGAAGACGGAAAGGGAGGCACGATCGACCGAAGCCATGCGACCTACAAACTCGTATGGGAGCGAATCAAAGAGTGATCACCCCCGGCCTCGTCGATTCCGCCAATGGAATTGAACGAATCAGCTCTTGAAATATCGTCCCTCGATGGGATGCAGCTTTCTCCTCCCCGCGATGGCCCTAACCAGTGGGGTCATTCCGTTCGGAGCGCCTCCATCGGATCCACGGAAGCAGCGCGATGCGCAGGAATCACCGAAGCGGCAACTGCCAGCAGAAAGATAGAGACCGTCGCAAGCACAAGGACAACCGGATCCAGTGAATCCACCTCGAAGAGCAAAGAGCGCAACAGCTGGGTCGCAAAAACGGCAGCAATGGCGCCGATAGCGCAGCCGGCCAGGCCAAGCTTGGCGCCGGAGGCGAGAACCAGTCGCATCACGCTCCAGCGCTGTGAGCCGAGCGCCAGCCGGATGGCCATCTCTTGTGTACGTAACGCTGTCGTGAAGGCGATAACGCTGTAGATGCCCAGCAGGGCCAGCAGGACCGCCGCACCGGCAAACAACGAGATGAGTGCCGTGTTGAAGCGTCGCGGCGCCTGCCCCTCCGAGACCACACGGTTCGATCGACTCAACATTGGTCAGCGGAAGCTGCGGATCAATGGAGCAGGGCCACCGTGCGCAGAGAGTCGGCCATTTGCTCGGGCGGTAATTGACTACGCAGCACAATCGAACCGCCATTGCCGGTCACCATGCCCGGTGTCGCAAACGACCCCGAATCGGCTTTCATTTGAGCGGCGGGAATATATAACTGCTCTGCCGTGGGCAAATCGGCAGCAAGCTGTTTCACCTCGCCGATCTCTCCCACAACCGTCAGCCACGGCAAAACGGCCTCCGCCCCGCCGCGATGCAGACGTTTGCCGATAGGGTCCTGTCCCGGCCAGTAGTGCTCCGCCAGAGTGCGGTTCACGATGACAACCAGCGGAGCGTCCTCGCGATCGGCCGCTGTGAAGTCCCGACCGCGAATGATCTTAATCCCCTGGGCCTCGAAGTAGTCGCCCATCACCTCCGGTATCCATGCCAGATTCAATCCTGCTCCCTTGGGAGGCACGTAGCCTTCAGGAGTGAATGTGCCGCGCATGTCCGCACCCGTTGCGGGCAACAGCGAAGTGGCCCCGACCGCCTGCACTCCAGGCAACTGTTCCAGCTTCGTACTCAAGGTCAAATTGAACGCGTCGATCGCCGCCTGGTTCGAATATTGTTGCCGGGGTAAGCTATACGTCGCGGTCAAAGTGTGGTCGACGTGAAATCCGAGACCGACCGAGCGCATCTTTTCAAAACTGCGCAGCAGCAGCCCGGACGCGGCCAGCATCACCAGGGCGACTGCCAGCTCTGCAACCACCAGCGCCGAACGCAGCCGCGCATGGCCGCCCCCTGCGCTGCCCGTGCGCCCGCCCTCCTTCAGCGCTTCATTCACTTCGGTGCGCGCTGCGGCAAACGCAGGCACCAGCCCGCACAGCAAACCCGTAAGCACAGCCAGTCCAAGCGAGAAGACGGCCACCTTCCAGTCAAGGCCGATGGAACTCACGCGAGGCAGCGTCTCCGGCAGCATGCCGATCCCCACATGGAGCGCAACCGATGCAAGAGCCAGTCCCAGTAATCCGCCGGAGATGCTCAGCAGCAGCGCCTCCACCAGCGATTGCCGCAGAATCGCCCCTTCGCTCGCGCCCAGCGCAAGGCGCACGGAGATCTCGCGCCGTCGGCGGATCACGCGCACCAGCAAGAGCCCAGCAAGGTTCGCGCACGCGATAAAGAGCACGACGATGACCGCAAGCGAGAGCGTACGAATCAGCGGTCGCGCCTGCGCAACGGTGATCTCGTCCAGCGGCTGGACTGCAGGTTGAATGTGCCGGGTCCGGAGCGCTGGCGGAAAGTTGCGCATGATCTCTTCAGCGGAGGCCACAGCGTCCTGCTGGGCCTGTGCCGGTGTCACTCCCGGCTTCAGCCGGCCTACCATGTAATAGCCCCAGTTTCCTACGCCCTGAATCAGTTGGGCTTGGGTGAAGCTCATCGGCACCCAAAGCTCGCTGCGGTTCAACTGCCCGGGCACCAGCGGAAACTCAAACTCGCGCGGCATCACGCCGATGACCTCATAGGGCTTGCGATCCAGAAGGATCTTTCGGCCCAGAATCTGCGTATCTCCATCGAAGCGGCTGCGCCAGGTCTGATAGCTCAGCAGAGCGACCTGCTGACCGCTCTCATCTTCCTGCGTCGTAAAGGTGCGGCCCATCAACGGCGAGACGCCAAGTACCGAAAACATGCTTGCCGTAAGCCGCGCGCCATTGATCTGCGCCGCGTCCCCCTGGCCGGAGAGTTCATACGCTGAACCCTGGTAACCGCCCAGGCTCGAAAAGGCGCGCGTGTCCCGCATATACGTGCGCACGCCGGGCGCCGTAACACCGGGGGCGTCGCCGTCAGTGTATTGCACCCCCCGCAGAACATCGCCAAGGGTCACCAGTTCAGCCTGTCTCGGAAACGGCAACGGCCGCAGCAGCACGCCTTCGACAATGGAAAAGATCGCAGTCGTGGCGCCGATACCGAAGGCCAGCGTAAGCACTGCAGTCAATGCGAACCCAGGCGACTTGCGCAACTGGCGCAACCCATACCGCACGTCTTGAAAAACAGCTCCCATAAAACCTCCGCGCCCACGACGCCCACTTAAGCATTGCACGTTCCCTTCCGGTTCCTCACTGGTCACGCCCACTCTTCTGGTGAGAAAGAGGGTCCAATGCAATCCCATCGATTTTTCGCACTGTACAAAATCGAAAATGGCTGTCCGAAATCGAACAAACCAGGGTCGTGGCCGAGTGCGCGCGTTGATCGCCAAGGTCTCGATTAAGATCGAACCGACCATGTCCGAAAACCGCTAGTTTCTCTACTTCGAGAGTGCGAACATCGAGTCATGGAACTGCCCCCTCACGAAGTCTGTTATCGCGCGCTGCAAAGCCGGGACACCCGCTTCGACGGTCTGATCTTCGTTGGCGTCACATCGACCGGAATCTACTGTCGCCCCATCTGCCCGGCGCACACCGCGAAGGTGGAGAACTGCAGATTCTTCGCCTCCGCGGCCGCCGCCCAGGACGCAGGCTTCCGTCCCTGCCTTCGCTGCCGCCCGGAGACCGCCCCCGACCTCGCTTCATGGCGCGGCACCTCAAACTCAGTCTCGCGGGCCCTGGCTCTCATCGCAGAAGGCGCACTCGATGGAGAAGGGAACGGCGTGGAAAAACTGGCAGAGCGCCTCGGCCTGGGCGAGCGCCAGCTGCGGCGACTCTTTCTCCAGCACCTCGGAGCGTCCCCCATCTCCGTTGCCCAGACACGGCGTGTTCTCTTCGCGAAGCAGCTCATCCACGAAACCCGCATGCCCATGACAGAGGTTGCAATGGCCGCAGGATTCGGCAGCCTTCGGCGATTCAACGAGACCTTTCGCGACCTCTTCCATCGCCCTCCCAGCGCCTTGCGAAGAAAGAGCTCCGCAAAATCCCTGGAGAAAAACGTCGCCCTCCGGCTTCGCTATCGCGCACCTTATGACTGGGAATCCATACTCAGCTTCCTGCGCGCTCGCGCCATTCAGGGCGTCGAGTTTATCGACGATAACCGCTACCTGCGCACAGTCGAGGTGAACGGCGCGATGGGGAGCATCGAGGTCACTCACCTGCCCGACCGGCAGAGTCTCGGCGTCAGCATCCGCTTCCCCGACGTCCGCCTTCTCCCTGTCATCGTCGCCCGCGTGCGGCGCCTCTTCGATCTCGGGGCCGACATCGAGACCATCGACGACCATCTCTCCGGCGATCCTGTGCTCGCGACCCTGGTGGCACAACGTCCGGGCCTGCGTGCTCCCGGCGGCTGGGATGGCTTCGAGCTCGCAGTCAGGGCCGTCCTCGGCCAGCAGATCAGCGTGGCAGCCGCACGTCGCCTGGCTGGCCAGCTCGTCGCTCTCCACGGCCGCGGTGTACCGAGGTCCTTCCTGGTCCACCCTGACCTTTCCCATACGTTCCCGACAGCGAATCGGCTTGCTGCAACCTCCTCCATCGGACTCGCTATGCCCGCCGCACGTCAGTCGGCCTTAAAGGCAGTGGCCGAAGCGGCTGTCGCCGATCCAAACCTCTTCCGACCCTTCGGCAGCATCGACGAAACCATCGCCCGCCTGCGAACGATTCGCGGCATCGGCGAATGCGACCGGCACAGTACATCGCCCTTCGCGCCATCCGCGAAACCGACGCCTTCCCCGCGACCGACATCGGACTGCTCCGCAGCGTGGCCTCCATCGACGGCACGAAAACGACCTCGGCAAACCTCCTGCTTCGCTCAGAATCCTGGCGCCCATGGCGCGCCTACGCCGCACAGCATCTCTGGGCCGCAGACGGAAGCCCCGCAACAAACAGCCAGCGCCCTTCACGTTAAGGTCGCTGACCCTTCAACGCTCACACAAACCAGCGCATCACGAACCAGAAAGGAAAGACGATGAGTCTCGCGTACAAAATAATCGAATCGCCCGTCGGAAAACTGAAACTCGTCGCCAGTGACAAAGGCCTTGTAGCCATCCTGTGGGACAACGACAGGCCCCATCGTGGCGTGCCCCCCAACGAGTTGGTTGCGAACGAGCAGCATTTCGTCCTCGTCGAAACCGAACGCCAGCTTCGCGAGTACTTCGCCGGAAAGCGAAAGGCATTCAACGTCTCCCTCGACATGCGTGGGACCCGCTTTCAGAAAGATGTCTGGGAGGCCCTGCTCGCCATACCCTTCGGTGAGACCAGAAGCTACGGACAGATCGCAAACCAACTCGGAAACCCTCGCGCCACACGTGCCGTCGGCGCCGCGAACGGAAAGAATCCGGTATCCATCATCGTGCCCTGCCATCGTGTCATCGGATCGTCCGGAAAGCTGACCGGCTTCGGAGGCGGACTCGAGACCAAAGCCCAACTGCTCAATCTGGAAAACTCCGACGGCAAGCTCTTCCGCTAGCGCGACGCCAATTTAGCGTCCGTCTTGTGTCCACGATCCACCAGCAATTCACCACAATCTGTCCACGTCTTTACCATCAAAAAGCGCTTCATTTCATGCTGTAACTATCGGAGATTCACGACAATGGGCCCAATCAAACCGAAGAAAAACCGACAACTCACCACAACTCACCACAAAAACCGAACTTCGGTTTTTCCCACAGGCAATTGGTTCGCCCTCCGCTATTGACTTGGGCCTCTTGAGAAAAGCACCCTCAAAAAATCAACGTTCAAAGACAATCAGAAAAGCGCCTTAAATCCGTTCAATCCTTTTTTATCCGTGTTAAGTCTTCGCCAGGAGTCACCTCAACTCCAGACCCTGGCGACATACGCTAAAGTAAGCAGAGTGCAGAAACTAGGCCTGATCGCCGGCAACGGACGCTTCCCCTTCCTCCTTCTTGACGCGGCGCGCGCCCACGGCCTCGAGGTCGTCGTCGCCGCCATCAAAGAGGAGACCGACCCCGAAATCGACGCCCGGGCCGCAGCCGACCCCAGCATCCACGTCCACTGGCTCTCCCTCGGCGAACTCTCCAAACTCATCGAAACATTTCAAGCCGAAGGCGTCACCCGCGCCGTCATGGCCGGCCAGGTCAAGCACAAGCAGATCTTCTCCAGCGTCCGCCCCGACTGGCGCCTCGCCAAGCTCCTCCTCAACCTCCGAACCCGCAACACAGACATGCTGCTCGGCGCAGTGGCCAAGGTCCTTGGAGACGAAGGCATCGAACTCATCTCCTCCACCACCTACCTCGAACCGCTCCTCGCAAAGTCCGGCGTACTCACCAAACGCGCACCGGACGAAGAAGAAGAAAAGGACATCACCTACGGCCGCACCGTCGCCCAGGCCATCGCCGCCTACGACCTCGGCCAGACCGTCGTCATCGCCGCCCAGGCCTGCGTCGCGGTCGAGGCCATGGAAGGCACCGACGCCACCATCTCCCGCGCCGGGGAACTCTTCCGCACCCTCGACGTCCCAACGGAGACCACCCAGTCCGCCACGACCCTTCGCCGCTCTCTCACCGTCGTCAAAGTGGCCAAACCCAACCAGGACATGCGGTTCGACGTGCCCGTCATCGGCGTCGCCACCATTCGCGCCATGCAGGCCGCAGGCGCGACCTGTCTCGCAATCGAAGCAGGACGGACGCTCCTCTTCGACCCCGCGGCCATCATCGCTGCCGCAGAACTGGCCGGCATCTCCATCGTCGCGAAGTAAAGAGATTGTCACGGTTTTGTAAAGGGCCCATGAGTGGGGAGTAAAATTGCAACGCGGCCCATCAGGCCTGCGTCTTACGCGGCCTACACTCGTCTACCAACATAGATTCACCAAAGGGGAAACACCATGCGCAAAGCAGTTTGGATCGCAGTAATCATCGGAGTAGTCGGGGCGTGCGGCCTCGGCCTCAAGGCCCGAGCAGCGGCCGCGGCAGACACAGTGCAGGCTGGCACTGCAGCGCCCAACTTCACCCTGCCCTCGCAGGAAGACAAGCCTGTCAGCCTTACCGACTATAAAGGCAAGTGGGTCGTCCTTTACTTCTACCCGAAGGACCAGACCCAGGGCTGCACCATCGAGGCCCACAACTTCCAGCGTGACATGGCAAAGTACGACGCCTTGAACGCGGTCGTCCTCGGCGTCAGCCTCGACACAGTCGAGGGCCATAAAGCCTGGTGCTCGAAGGACACATTCAGCTTCAAGCTCCTCGCCGACCCCGACCACAAGGTCGTCGACGCCTACGGCGTCCCGCTCATGACCCATGGAGACATGAAGTTCGCGGCCCGCGACACCTTCCTCATCTCGCCCTCCGGAAAGATCGTCAAGGTATGGGAGAAGGTCGATCCCAACGTCCACAGCACGGAAGTTCTCGCCGAAATCGAAGCCAACAAAAAATAGCTCCATATCAGCAGACGCAAAAAGGCCCGGGCTCTCAATTGAGGAGTCCGGGCCTATTTGCTTGCCTTAGTGCTTACTTCTTTTTCGTTGCCTTTTTTGCGGCCTTCTTTGCAGGGGCCTTCTTCTTAGGAGCAGCCTTCTTCGCTGCTGCCTTCTTCGCGGGCTTCTTTGCTGCTTTCTTAGTTGCCAAGGTAATACCTCTCTTTGTTGATTTTTTACTGCTCTTTTTTACGGTCACCTTTTTACGAGTGGCCCTACCACCGCGAAGAGCACTGACCTTCTTCGCGGCAGATTTCGATTTGGCGCTGCTCTTCTTCCCAGCAGACTTCTTCTTCGTCAGAACTCTCTTCGCAACGGCTTTCTTCACCGCAGCCTTTTTCTTCGGTGCCGACTTGCTAGCGGGCTTCGCCTTCTTTGCAGCGACCGCCTTCTTAGCTGGTGTTGCCTTTTTCGCGGGCTTCGCCTTCTTCACCGGAGCGGCAGTGGTTTTTTTCGCGAATGGTTTTGCTGTGACGCCCGATTTCGCGACGCTCACCGGAGCTACACTCTTCACCGGCAACTCTGAAGGCTTAGTTGCGGGTTGATAGCTGGTGACCGGCGATGGAGGCAGCGTGAAGATCGTCGCGTCCTCGGCATGGGTTCCATGCAGTGTTCCGTCATCATCTATGTCGAGTTCTTCATCGTCGTCCGACGTCATCGTCACCTCTTCTTCTTCGTCGTTGTCTCCGAAGCGGTGATCGTCTTCTGCTTCGTCCCCGTAGTGGTTGTCGTCATCGGCAGAGGTTGCGTAAAGCTTGATCGTGTCGTCGAACATCATCGTCATTCCCCTCGTTGCTTTGTACTTGTGGCCGCTCTTTGTTTCAGTCTCACACTGTTCGATGCAGAGAAAAGCGCACTTGTGTCCCGGCACGAGATTCTAGCAACAGGATGCATCCAAGCGCCACCGAAGGCAAGCAATCTTTTCCATGGGGTAGCTTCTCGGGCAGCTTTTTATTTCGTTTTGGACGTCGTGTTTTGCTTCTTCGAAGTTGAACTCTTCTTGGACGCCGTGGAAGACGCACTGGTTTTTGCAGGCGCCTGTTTCGTGTTGGTGTGCGCAGAAGCCTCATGAACAGGCGCTTCAGTAGTATGCGCACTTTTCTTTCCTCGTGCAATCTTACTTCGCCCATGCGCACTGGGCGCAAGCTTCACCGGCTCTGCGACTGCAATTGAGCTCCCCGGCTTCAGCGCGCTTGACGACAAATGGTTCCACCGCCGTAACTCCTCCACGGAGACCCCAAAGCGATCGGCGACCGTAACCAGCGTATCGCCGCGACGCACTCCGTACCGTTGTGGCCCTGCGTTCGCCACAGCGCTCGCAACAGGGACCACAAGTTCATCTCCTGCGTCCACACCATCACCCACCGTCAATCCGTTCGTCGCAGCAATATCGTTCGCATGGGCATGCAGCGCGGCGGCTATGCCATCGAGCGACTCTCCTGCTCGCACAACATGAAAGCGCCAACTGGCACGCTTGTCCTCAGGTATCTCTTTGATTCGCTCCACAAAGACATCGCGCGTCCCTACAGGTATGTGCAGGTCAAACGACATGTCCCGCGGAGTCGTCATCCGCAGAAGACTCGGATTCAAGGCAACAATCTCCAGCAGCGACGAGTTGGTCACGTCCGCCACCAGGCGAAGATCGATAGCATAGTCGACACTCACAGTATCGGAGACCACCGCTGCATCCGGCACCAGTTTGTCCAGCCCATACTGCTCCGGATTCTTCGCCATAATGATTGCGGCGATAATTCCCGGAACATAGTTCTTCGTCTCGCCGGGTAAGACATTGCGCCGGTACAACTCCCAGAAGTCCGCATATCCGGTCCGCATCACCGCACGCTGCACGTTGCCTGGGCCCCAGTCATACGCCGCCATCGCCAGATACCAGTCGCCGAACTGGTTGTACAGCATCTTCATGTACTTCGCATACGCGATCGAAGACTTCTGCGGATCGAACCGTTCATCGAACCACCCATTGCGCGCCAGGCCATACGCACCCGTCGGCATAAACTGCCACATGCCTCCCGCGCCCGAGCGTGCATTCAGTGCCTGTGGCTGAAACCCCGACTCCGCCACCGCCAAATAGATCAAGTCCTGCGGCACGCCCTCGTCGCGCAGGTTCTTCGAGATCATCTCCTTATATTTCCCGGCCCTCTCCAGGGAGCGCAGCAGATGCGCGTGACCCGCAGCAGAGTTCGAGAAGTAGCTGATGAAACCCGCGACGTAGTCATTCACCACCAGCGGAAAATCAGACTGCGTCGTCTTCAACTCGGCCGCAACCTTCGCGGTCAGCGCAGCGTTAGCCGGAAACGTCACCTCATTCGCGGCATCGAGCGGAGCGGCCTCAAGCACAGGAGAAAATCCATTGCCCTGTTTCAACGCCGCCATCTCCAAAGAGTTCACCGCATTCAGCAGATGGTCGAACTCATCCGCCAGCTGCGGCTCCGTCTTCAGGTCCATGCCGCTCGTGAGCATCAGATCAACCGCAGAGTCGAAGTCCAGTCGTGCAGCGTCCAGATGTCCCGCACGATAGTTGTCCACCCCGCTGCGATAGGCGGCCTCCGCTTTGCTGATGAGTTGCTGCACCTTGGCGGCCTTCGCTGCAGCGTCGGCAGCCTGCGCCGCAGTTACTGCGGGTTGCGCCGACTGTCCTGTTCCGGCACTACCACTCGGCCCTGCTGCGATCGTCGGCGCCATTGACTGCACCGGCATCTTGCCCGGAGCAGCGGCCTGGCCCTGCGGACAGCCCGTAAGCATCACCAGCGGCGCACATCCCACCACCAGTGCCCACCGCCGCACCATCTTATCTAAGAAGAGTCGAGCCATCGTCCTCGCTCATTGTAAGACGCGCGACCATTAAAT
The DNA here is from genome assembly GCA_963774835.1 of uncultured Acidobacteriaceae bacterium. Classification (GTDB taxonomy): domain Bacteria; phylum Acidobacteriota; class Terriglobia; order Terriglobales; family Acidobacteriaceae; genus Edaphobacter. The sequence goes on along the minus strand of CAVZGS010000002.1, from coordinate 1,142,274 downwards.
GCGCTATCACACAATCGTTCGCAGGGTCCAGCAATACGCTCGCCATTCCGTCCAGTCTGCGAATCACCCGATCGGTTTTATCGGGACGAAGCGCAGCAACAGCCGCTGAATCACGAAGTAGCAACAATCTTCACTCTCCGTGAGAGTCATGCGTCAGCAAGCTTCCGCTGCTCCCACATCAACGCGTGCCGCCTATGCCGAACGAGTGTTAACATGGATATTGAGGCCACCCAGCTACAAAATGGATCCAAGTCACATCCGCAACTTCGCGATCATCGCGCACATTGACCACGGCAAGTCCACCCTCTCCGACCGGCTTCTCGAACTTACCGGCTCGCTGACCGCTCGCGAGATGCAGGCCCAGGTGCTCGATGCCATGGACCTCGAGCGCGAGCGCGGCATCACCATCAAGGCCCACACCGTCCGCATGATGTACAAGGCGCACGACGGCGACACCTACCAGCTCAATCTCATCGACACCCCGGGCCACGTCGACTTCTCCTACGAGGTCTCCCGCTCCCTCGCCTCCTGCGAAGGCGCACTCCTCGTCGTGGATGCCTCACAAGGCGTTGAGGCCCAGACCCTCGCCAACGCCTACCTCGCAATCTCGAACGGCCTCGAGATCATCCCCATCATCAACAAAATCGATCTTCCCAGCGCCGACATCGAGCGCACCAAGGAGATGATCGAAAAATCCGTAGGCCTCCCCGCCGATGACGCCATCGCTGTCTCCGCCAAGACCGGCCTCAACGTGGCGAGCATCCTCGAAGCCGTCGTCACGTTGCTGCCGCCACCGGAGGGCGATCCCGAAGCGCCGCTTCAGGCGCTCATCTTCGACAGCTGGTTCGATCCCTATAGAGGAGTCATCGTCCTCGCCCGCATCATCAACGGCAAGCTCCGCCAGGGTATGAAGATCAAGGTCATGTCCAACGGCAAGGTCTTCGATGTCGAGAGTATGGGTGTCATGACCCCAAAGCCGGTCGCACTCACCGAGCTCACGGCAGGTGAGGTCGGCTTCTTCGTCGCGACGATCAAGAACGTAGCCGACACCAAAGTGGGTGACACCATCACATCGGTAGAGGACCCCTGCGCCGAAGCACTCCCCGGCTTCGAAGACATCAAGAGCATGGTCTTCGCCGGTCTCTACACTGTCGACTCGCATGAGCACGCCATGCTCCGCGACGCCCTCGAAAAACTACGCCTCAACGACGCGTCCTTCTCCTTCGAACCCGAATCCTCCGTCGCCCTCGGCTTCGGCTTCCGTTGCGGCTTCCTCGGTCTGCTGCATCTCGAGATCATTCAGGAGCGACTCGAGCGCGAATACGACCTCGACCTCATCACCACCGCTCCAGGAGTCCGTTACAAGATCACCATGACCGATGGCAGCGTACGCGAGGTCGACAACCCCTCTCGCTGGCCCGACCCCTCCGAGATCGAGACCGTAGAAGAGCCCGTTATCATCGCCAAGATCCTCACCAACGAAGAATACGTCGGAGGGATCCTCAAGCTCGTCGAAGACAAACGCGGCCGCCAGAAGAACTTCGAGTACGTCAGCGAAACACGGGTCATGCTCACCTACGAGCTGCCCCTCAACGAGATCGTCCTGGACTTCTACGACCGCCTCAAGTCCGTCTCCCGCGGTTACGCCTCGCTCGACTACGTCCTCGCCGGCACCTGGGTCTCTCCCATGGTCAAAATGGACATCCTCATCGGCGGCGATCCCGTCGACGCGCTCTCCATCATCGTGCATCGCGACTTTGCCTATGACCGCGGCAAAGCTCTTGTCTCAAAGATGCGCGAACTCATCCCGCGCCAGATGTTCGAAGTCGCCATCCAGGCCGCCATCGGCAGCAAAATCATCGCCCGCGAGACCGTCACCGCCATTCGTAAGAACGTCATCGCCAAGTGCTACGGCGGCGACATCAGCCGTAAGCGCAAGCTGCTCGAAAAGCAAAAAGAAGGCAAGAAGCGCATGAAGCGAATCGGCAAAGTCGACATCCCACAGGAGGCCTTCCTCGCGGTTCTCAAGGTAGGCGAGGAATAACCTTCAGCATTCTATTTACGCGGCACGCCGCTAGTCGGACAAAATTCCTCGAAAACAAATCTTCCGGTCATCAAATTGCGTCCAAGTGCGGCAATTTTGTGGGGTTTGGTCCGCAAAATTGTAACCTGCTCGTAACCTCGTTCTGTGGAAACCCTTGAAACAGCTATAGTTGCTGGCTCCTTGAAAGTACCCTGAGGCAAACTATGCGGGTCGTCTCACCAACCCACCCATTTACATGCAGTTAGACAGATAGCACTAGGTCGCCCCATTGGAGAGGGACCACCCGTCAACCATCTTTTCGCATAACTCTTCACCCGCGATCCACAAGTTTTTCCACAGGTGTTCTGTGTCGGGGACGCAACATTCGAGCAACAAAGACGAAGAGGAGACCTCGTAAAGTCTCCTCCTCGTCAATTTGTCAAATCGGGACAGGGACGCCCGATAAGGGGCTCCTACTTCGGCGCTGCTGTAGGCTTCGGGGTAGTCGTCGGGCGTGGACGGGCCGCCGCAGGCGCGGACGGCGCAGTCGGCACTGGCGCAGCGACGCCGGAGGAGACGTTGTACGCGGTCACTACGGCCTGCGTCACATCGATATTGGGCCCTATCCACATCACGTTGCTCTGTTGGCTGCTGACGTCGAGCAGAATCGTAAAACCGTTGTCGGCGACATACTTTTTCAACGCGGCAGAGACCTTAGGCGCGAGCTTGCCATAGGCCTCCTGCAGATCGGCATTGTAAGCAGTCTGCGCGTCGTCGGCTTCGTGGCCAAGACGCTTCTCTTTGGTGTCGATTTCCTTCAGTTTGTTTGCACGCTCAGCGTCCGTCAAAGTAGCCGGTGCGCCTTGCAACTGCTTTTTCAGCGAATCGACCTCGTTGGAGAGTGCGTCGATCTGGTCTTTCTTCGGCTTGTACTTCTGTTGAATCTCCTGTATCGCACGCTGGCCCTCGTTCGTGGCCAGCACGGCCTGTTCGAACGCGACCAGGGCAATCTTCGCGGGAATAGCCTGTGGCGGCGCCGGTGCAGGAGCAGGCGTCGCCGCTGCAGCGGGCTGAGGAGCAACTGTGGTTGGTGCCGGGGCTGCAGGTGTCTGGGCCATTCCGGCTGCGGTCATCAATCCCGCGCCAAGGGCGGAGACAAGAACAAGAGTGCGATTCATGCGGTCTGTGGTACTCCTTCGAAAGATCGTTACAACTTAATCAGTTTTGACTACGGCAATTCCATTCCTGCAGTTTCTTTAGGCAGAGGAGGCCTGCAGAGAGGCCCACTTGTTCCAGCCAAAAGTCATAGCCAATCCACACAGCGCTTATTACTTTGGCGTTGTTGTCGCTGGCTTCGCGGGTGTCGTCGTCGTTGGACGCGGACGGCTCGCTGAAGGTGCCGAAGGCACAGCAGGCGCCGCGACTCCGGAAGAGGCGTTGTACGCATCAACCACGGCCTGAGAGATATCGGTCGTGCCTGGCTGCGTCCAGAGCACCGAAAGTCCGCCCTGCTGGCCGGTGTTGTCTAAAAGCATCGTGTAGCCATTGTCCTGCACATACTTGATCACAATCGGTCCAAGTTTCTTGGCGACCGTACCTAATGTCTCCTGAAGCTCGGCGTTGAAAGCGGCAGTGGCGTCATCGCCATCACGCTGCAATTGCTTCTGCTTCGTCTCGATCGTCCTTGCCCGCGCGGCGCGTTCTTCGTCAGTCATCGTCGCCGGCGCACTCTGCAGCTGCTTCGTCAGAGATTCGATCTCAATCTGTAACCCTTGTAGCTGGTTCTTCTGCGGCTCATACTTCTTCTGCAACGCCTGAAGCGCGCGCTGACCTTCATTCGTCGCGGCAGTGGCCTGCTCATATTCGATCACGGCAATCTTTGCCGGAACGACCTGGAGAGCTACCGGTGCATGGGCGGTGGCAGGAGCGGGTGCGGTTGCCGGTGCTTGCGGGCCAGCAGTCTGGGCCAGTCCAGCAGCGGACGTCATTCCCGCGGCAAGGGCGGTGACTAGTGCAACGGTACGATTCATTCGGTGTGTGGTACTCCTTCGGGGATTGTCCTGACTCATCCGGCCTTAGGCGCACCATCGCGTGCTTTCTCAGCCGTTCCTGCACGCCCCTTGATATCCTGGAATCGTCGCGCTCTTCACTTCACTGAGCACGCCCACCATCTATCCTCGATCCACCCGACTCCCGTACCAGCAAATCGGCAGCAAAGCGAGAGAGCTGCCGGAACACATCACATTATAGGCCCCCGCCCGGCAAGGGTCAATTCCAGAGTCCTTCGCCGAGCCAGCCTCCCAAAATACGGAGCGCTAGCCACGTAGTCTCCGGTTTTTTAGACGTACGAACATCGCATAAGGGAATTTGGCCGGGAAAATGCTCATATCATTTGGCGATTGGATTGCTCCCTATATAGGGGCAACACGCTGACGGAAGTCCGGAGTGTGTCGGCCCCCGGCTCGAAATGAAGCTGCACCCGAACGATGGTGTGGCCCATCAGCCCGGTGTTCTACTTCCCTTACCGGAAGCTTTCAGGAGGCCAGTGACTGGCCATCAAAGCAAAAGGGGCCGCTTCCACGAAGCGGCCCTCGTTGTCGAGAGTTTCCCCGCCCAGAGAATCACCGGGAAGTCGTAGAAGAGGGCTCTTGCCAATTGCTCACTTTGCGCGTACCCTAAGAGTTGCCTTGTGAACCGGCTGTGGGTGCCGATCGCTGTGTGGCTGCCAAGAAGTTCCCCGGTAGGGTGCGTTTGGCAACTAAAGACACAGGATTACAGTGGACCGAATTTGTCGGACTCTGTCGCAAACAGGTAGAGGGTGAAAAAACGAAGGTTCGCCGCTGTCAGGCGTTCCGGGCTGCGCGTAGCCGGTAGATTACTGGTTCGGTCGCAGCCCATAGCAATAGAAGACGTCCGTTCGAGTACAACTTGAGACCGTTTCCTCCGACGCTGCAATACCGGTTTGGTTCATTCTCCGTGGTAGACACGGGGAGAAATAGACCATTGTGCCGTGGGAGAGTGAACCGCTAATTGCGATCTAGAGCAATAGGAAGTGGAAGCATGACTTCAGAACAGAATGCACCCGAGGTGGAGTCCCACCAGGGTTCGACAATGTCACCCGGCCAGCAGGACGGGGAGGCGCAATTCACGCCCCAAAACGTGCAGCACGGCATGGGCCAGTCCAAGAGCAGCCGTCGTCGTCGCCGCAAACGCAAGAACAAGGGCGGCGATGCCCCGCAGGGCGCACAACCCGGTGGCGACCAGGGCGCAGGCCAATCCGTTGCCGCCATCCAGGGTTCGGCCGCCCAGACATCGCAGCCACAGAGCTTCCAGGCCGGAGGCGGTCAGCAACAGAACGGCCCATCCGGCGGTGGCAAACGGTGGAAGAAGAAGTTCCGCGACCGCGATCGTCAACGTTCGCCGGAGAACCCGGGCAACGTCGCCAGTGGCGGCAGCGGCGGCTTCGGCAACAACGGCGGCGGATATCGCGATCGCGACACGCATCAGCCCGGCAATAACAGCGGCGGCTTCAAACGAAAAGGCGGCAAGCAGCAACAGCGCGGCTCTCGCAGCTTCGTCGGCCCTATGGATCACAGCTACCGCGCCGTCAACGGCAACTTCGCCGAGACCCCGCCATCTACCATCGAATCCGGCAACGGCAACTACGGACGCAGCAACGGCCATGGTGGGGGACGCAGCTACCAAAGCGACTCCCAGCCCATCGACTACTCGCAAGGCCGCTCCATTCCCATCCCGGAAAACGCCCCGACCAAGATATTCTTCTTCATCGAAGACCTCTTCTTCATCGCAAAGATCCAGGAGACAGCCCGCAAGCTCGGGGTCAAGGTCGCCTTCGTCAAGAACGAGAAGGACGCCATCGCTGCCCTTACGGCCGGCGAAGAAGAAGACCTGCCCGGCCTCATCGTCTTCGACCTCAACAATGCGAACGCCAAACCCCTGACCCTGATCCCCAAGCTCAAGGCCAAGCTCAAGCGCAACACCTCAATTGTTGGCTTCCTGTCGCATCTGCAGGGAGACCTGAAGGCCAAGGCCGTAGAAGCGGGCTGCGACACGGTCATGCCGCGCGCCGCCTTCTCGCAGAACCTGCCCAACCTCCTCCGCCGCTACGGCATGGAAGAGGAAGAAGAGCCCAACTACAACCAGTAAACTAGCTGGCCATCTGCAGCACGAAAATTCATAAGGAAAGGCCCGATAGAGTTTCTATCGGGCCTTTTATTTTTTGGCGTGGTGATTATGCGTTTTTGCTGGGGGTTTTGGCGAAAACGGGTGATTGAACGTGGCTTTTTGATGGTGAATTTGTGGTGGATTCGTGGTGAATCGTGGCGTGATGACGGTCACTTTTGGCGATCGAAAAACATGCCACGGATTTCGGATTTATTTTGATTAATTCCTGTTTTGGGAATGGTGATCTAGCCGGGAGGCCACTTCATATGCCTGCCGCCGAGCAGGTGCAAGTGAAGGTGGTGCACAGTCTGCCCGCCATCGTCCCCCGTGTTCACGACGATCCGGTATCCATTGTCCAGCTTCTCTTTGCGTGCGATCTCAGCGGCCGCCGCCATCAGATGGCCCATCAACGCCGTATCTTCAGCCAGCGCCTTCGCCGTGGAGCCAATGTGTTGTTTGGGAATTACCAGCAGGTGCGTGGGGGCCTGCGGATTAATGTCGGGGAAGCCGATGCAGAGTTCGTCTTCGTATACGCGGCTGGCAGGAATGGTACCGTCGACGATCTTGCAGAACAGACAGTCGGAAGATGCAGGAGTACTCGGCGTTATCTTCATGGTTGAAAGTACTTCGGATGCTGGCCGGAAGTCCAGGGGTTGTAAGCCTCTGCAAAGGCCGCGCGGCTGGCAATCGATGGATGGCTGAACGTCCAGAATTCGACAAACGGATGCGGCGTCGGATCCTCAAGAGACGTCTCGCCGAGCCGTTGAAACCCCTGTTGCGTTGTGGTCTGCGGATCGGCAACGATCCCGTGAATGGCCTCCTGCCCGTAAACGTCGGCGGCATGTTCGATCGACCGGCTGAACCCATTCTCGATCGGCTCAGAGAAAAAACTCAAAACATTCAGCACCAGCACCAGCACGGCCAGGCACGCCCAATCGTTCTGCGACCGAATCTGCCACAGATATCCAAAACGCCGCAGCAGCCATTGCGTCGCTCGTTGCCCCACAAAGAACCCAACCAGCAGCAACACTGCGCTAAACAGCAGGCCAAACACGATGTGATGCAGCGCATAATGCCCCAGTTCATGCCCAAAGATGCCGGACAACTCATCCGGGGTGGCTGCCGCGATCGTCGTGTCCCACAGCACCAGCCGCTTCGAAGGCCCAAAACCCGTCACATACGCATTCAAGCCGGTCACCTTCTCGCTCGCCCGCATGAAAAACATTCTGTGCGCCGGAAGACTCACGCCGCTGCGGGCCACCACCTTCTCCAGCTGCTCCACCAGCGCCGGATTGCGTTGCTCGAGTGGCTCAAACTTATTGAACAGCGGATCGACCAGTATCGGCGAGGCAAAGACGCCGAACAGCACCGCCGCCATCGTCGGGACCCAGAACCAGAACCACCAATGCCTCGGCGACCGGCGAATCACCCAGAACAGAACCATTACCAGCAGCGCGCCAACCAGCCAGGTCAGCAGAAAACTCTTCGTCTGGTCCCAAAACCAGCTCCCCCACCCCTGCACCGACAGCCCATACCCTACCGCCATATGGTGCCCATAGACCCTCAGCGGAAGGTTCAGCAGCGTAATCGCAAGCAGAAAAAGAAACACAAACACAAAACACTGTCCCCACCGGTTTTTCGTCAGGCCCTCAGCAACGTTCCGCATCCGTACCGGCACACCCAGCACCAGCAGCAACACGAGCTGCAAGATCGCCCACCCCTCACCTAGAAAATGCAGCGTGGTACGCGTCCGAAACAACTCCTCGGCCTGCTTCAGCTTCTCAGGCGGCAAGGTATAGGCCGTTCGATTCATCGCGGCCTCTCGCAGAGCCAGTGACTCAGTCGGCGTCGTCCACTGCGCCTTTGCCGGCGTCATCATCACAGCAGAAAAAGCGACCAGCACAAGCAAGACGCCACGCAGTCTCATCAACAGAGGCTCCCCAAACAGTGGAGACAGTGTGCATGATTCCCTGCAAGAGCGCAAAAAAACAAGTGGGCGGGTCGTTTTTGAATCTGAGGATTCTAGTTGCCGATAACGCCGTTTTTCATGAGCTGGTCGAAAGATGGCCGATCAGCCATTGATCTGTTTGGCGTTGCGGATTTGGGTGTGAGGATAGAAACTCTGAAGAACGTGAAAGTGCGAATCGTAATTTGGGCAATCGTCGGAGCAGCAGTCGTGCTCTTGTGGAACCTTGCCTATATCCCAAAGGTTTCTGCAGGGGCGTTCGTCCTTGCCTATATCACCTGTCCTATCATCTTGCTCGGACGTACGCACAACGTCAGCTTATACACCGCACTCCTGACCAACGCCGTCACATATGCGTTGATCGGTACGGGCTTGCACTTAGTCATTCGGTGCTTTCGTTCGGCACGGGCTAGACAAGCTGAGGAGTAGGACCCGAAAAGTCGGGTTATCGGCAACTTCGATCCGATAGTTTCCCAAAACCTCGTTTTCCGGGAATCGCGTTAAGGCCCTCCAACTAATCTGATATGGTTCATGCCAATGGCAGAGAAGGATTGGTACCGGCGAGCCTCGGAGTGGTACTCGAACCGATGGATCCACTTTCGGTCGGTGCCGATGAAGCGCCTATGGGTGCTGATAGCGGCGGTCTTCCTCTTGTTTTCAGTGTTCGGCTTCTATATCGATCTGATGTACGGGGGAGTGTTGCCTTATGTCGTCGTGCTGCAGATGGCGCTTTACGTCGGGCTGAACGCTTCGTTGTGGATCATAGTGCTGTCGCGGCTGTCGCTGCCGTTTCTCCTCGGCCTGATTGTGCTGCAGTTTTTCAATAATCTGATCAACGCCGGCATCGCAAACTGGCTGACGCGCAGCTTCCATCTGAAGCCAGTGCCTTCGGAGTTGGGAATCCATTTCGCCGCAACCGCGACGTTGTCTGTGATCATTCTCTCGTACGTTTTTTTCGTTATGTATATCCGGCGCGAGGGCAGAGAGTCGTTCCGCATGCGCAATCAACTGGAACTGGCGCACGGGATTCAAAAGACTCTGGTGCCGCCGGTGGGATTGCGAACGTCGCGCTTTGAGATTTACGGCATTTCGAACCCCAGTGAAAAGGTGGGCGGCGATCTGGTGGATGCGATTTGCCTGCCGAACGGTGATGCCATTGCCTATGTTGCCGACATCGCTGGACATGGGCTTCCCGCCGGCATTCTGATGGGAATGCTGAAGACAGCGACTCGCACGGCCCTGCTGGATGCGGAGGGACGCGAGCCGCATCGAACTCTGCCGGTATTGCTGGATCGGCTGAACAGAGTGCTCCCTGAGGTGAAAGAGCCGCACATGTATGCGACGTTCACCGGCTTCCGACTAGGAGCGGACGGCAGCGTGTTCTATGCCCTGGCGGCAAGCCCACCGATTCTGCAGTGGCATGCGAGCGGGCGGCCCTTGTCGCACACGGAGGAGGGCCAGTTCCCTCTCGGGTTGCTGCCGGTTTCCAGCTTTGACGGACATGGCTTGGAAGTTGCGCCGGGCGATCTGCTCGTGGTTGCAACGGATGGGATTCTGGAAGTGTGCAACAAACCCCAGGAAGAATTTGGCGTGGAACGACTGAAGCAAGTGATCGCGGCGAACGCCCAGGAACCTTTACCGGAACTGGCGGCAAGGATTCTTGCTGCGGCGTGCGGGTTTGGGCACCAGTTGGACGATCAAACAATCCTCATCGTGCGTTGTTTGTGATTTGGGAATGAAGTACTCGCCATCAACGATTGAGGTCTTCGTCGGCTTTCTTGGCAGCCTAATTGAAAGATTAGGTCATCTCAACTGCGAAGCCCCCAGATGACACTCAGTTTTCTTGCTGAGCGATGTACCTCCCTGAAAGTCGCGTTATCGGCAACTTCGGAACCGTTGTTTCCGAATGTATCGTCCGCCGTCTGACTGCAAGGGAAAAGTGATTCGATGAAGAAAGTCTGCGTCAATGTATCCGGCCTGTTGGTGGAGATTTGTTCTCCTGGCCATGATGAGATACGCTGCGTGCCTGTCCTCAGAAACCCCTCGGCCGTGTGAAGGCCCAATCGGAAAACAGGTTTCAGGCACGCCGTTGTGACTGTTCTTTCATCTTCACTTGTCCATTGCAGACCTTGGTGGGAGAGCTTGATGTGGGCCTGTTATGCTGCCATGGCACTCGGAACAGCCCGATAGTTCTGACCGCTTGAAAGGACCGCCCACGCGATCCGCGCCAGCTTGTTGGCCATGGCGACGATCAACACGTTGCGTGGTGCTCTCGTCTCCAGTGCCGTTATCCATGTGCCCATCGCGAGGCGGTCTCGTTTCGATCGCAGCACCACTGCCCGGGCCCCGTGCACCAGGATCTTGCGCAGATAGCAGTTGCCGCGCTTGCTGATCCCATACAGCTTCGCCTTGCCGCCGGTAGAATGTTGCTTCGGTACCAGTCCCATCCAGGCTGCAAACTCTCGTCCCTTCTGGAAGGCCGCTCCGTTGCCGATCGAAGCGACGATCGCTGTTGCGACCAGCCGGTCCGATCCCCGGGATCTGGCGCAGCCTGATGCATGCAGCATCACTTGAAGCGATCCGCTCCACTTCGTCGTTCATCTCGACAATCTGAAGCTCCAGGCCCTTCCACTCGTTCCACAGCATCGCGACCAGGTTCCGCATCCTCGGGGTGAGGTTTTCGTTCGCGTTCTCTAGCACCTCGGGGATGGCCTCCCGCAGCCGGATCGGGCTCTTGGCAAAGACCATGCCGCGCTCCAATAAGAACGCACGAATCTGGTTGATCAAAGAAGTTCTTCGTATCATCAGCCGATCCCGCACCCGGTGCAGCGCCTGCAGGTCGAGCTGGTCATCGGTCTTGATCGGAACGAACCGCATGTTGTGCCGATCGACCGCTTCGGCAATCGCCTCGGCATCCAGGAAGTCGTTCTTGTTCGACTTCACAAAAGGCTTCACGAACTGCGCTGGAATCAGCTTCACATCATGACCCTGCGCTCGCAAGGCACGGGCCAGAAAGTGTGCTCCAGAACATGCCTCCATCCCAATCAGCGACGTCTGCAGGTTAGCCGTGAACGTGATTAGCTGCTTCTGAGAGAACTTCTTCTTCAGCAGCACCTTGCCGTTATCGCCAAGCGCTACCAGATGAAAGCTCGTCTTGCCAAGATCTATCCCTACCGAGCGAATCTCCATATCGATGATCCTCCTTATACCTGCCTACAAGATCGCCCAGTCCAAACCAGGTGATCAAGCGGCGGACGATCTCAGTAACCCCGTTTCAAAGGAAGTTCGGCGATAGATATCGGTATTGGGCGAAGGATTACTTCTGAGTTGCCGGCAGTCTACCGTCCAACATCGAGATTGACCATTTTTCCTTTCCCGTTCGGAGATGGACTGGGTATAGTGCGAGCAGCAGTTTCCATCGCAAGAGGTCCGACATTGGCACGACGGTTCCGCACGCACTACTTGTTGGCGGCGCTTTTTGCATCCGCCATCCTGTCCCCAGCCCAGTCAGCATCGTCCCCAAAGACATCGCCCGCCAATGCAGACAGTGTTGCGCCCATCACCTTCGGTCAGGCTGTGGTTCCACTCAACGGCCCATGGCGGTTTCAGATTGGAGACTCGCCCATCAATCCGCAGACAGGCACACCGCTGTGGGCCGACCCGGGGTTTGACGACTCACACTGGGAAACCATCGACCTCAAGCCGCAGGCTGGCATCGCGGACCCGTTCAATCTTGATCCGCGCTACGTCCAGGGCTGGACGACCAAGGGTCATCCGGAATATTGGGGATATGCGTGGTACCGCATCCGCGTGCCCGTCACCTTCGTACCCGGCGAAAGACTGGCATTCCTTACTTACGGGTGGGTAGATGATGGCTATCAACTCTTCGACAACGGAGAGCTACTGGGCAGTTGGGGTAGGTTCCGAAGCCCTGGAAATCCACCAATTGTCTATTTCACTCAGCCGGCGACGTTTGCGCTGAAGCAACCATCGGCAAGCGGCATCCTGAATCCGAACCATGCCACGCATACGCTGGCACTCCGTGTCTGGATGGGGCCCCTCAAGCTTTCGCACCACCCATTTACCGGGGGACTGCACTACGCGCCGCTGGTTGGCGAGGCCGGCGCGATTGCAGTGCAAGCACATCTCGAATGGATGGAGCTGATCCGCAACCACGCATCATCGCCAATTGCTGCTGCCATATTTCTGCTGCTTGCGATTGTAGCGGCCAGCCTTGTTCTATTCGATCGTTCCGATCCGGTGTATCTATGGGTGGCCGGCGCCTTGTTGTTGATAGGAATCGATGAGATTTTTTTCTCGTTGGCTAACTGGACGCAATGGGTAAGCATCAGGACATTCTTCTTTCAGCTGCATATCATTTCCTTTCCGCTCGCGTTTGGCGCCTGGGCGATGGCGTGGTGGATATGGTTCAAATTGCGCCGGCCGCACTGGATCCCGAAAGCCATTGCTGCTCTGGTATTGCTGGATATGATCTCCGAGCTACTGGGTGAACACCTGCTTTACGACATGATTCCGCATCCGGTCGAAGTAACCTCCTATGGAACATCACTGCTGGCTCGGCTGCTTCTTCTGACGATCATCGTATTCATCGTTGGCAAGGGGATTCGTGAGCAGGGCTGGGAGGGCTGGCTCGTGCTGCCGGCCGTGGCGCTTCTGGCGCTCGCGCAATTTCAGAGCGAACTGATCAAGTTGCATTGGCATGGCACCCTCTCTGCCTTCGGCGTTGTCTTCTTCTACTCTGAGATTGCCAATCTGCTTTTGTCTGCGGTCATCGCCTTGCTGTTGTTGCGCCGTTTGCTGTTGTCACTGCGTCGCCAGCGACAGATGGCGCTCGACGTGAAGCAGGCGCAGGAAATGCAGCAGGTCATCCTTCCGGAGGCACGCACCACGCTGCCCGGCCTGCTCATCGAAAGCGAATACCGGCCCGCCCGCGAGGTAGGCGGCGACTTCTTCCAGATGGTCCCAAACACCGCAGATGGTAGCCTCCTCATTGTCGCCGGAGATGTGACTGGCAAAGGCTTGAAGGCCGGAATGCTCGTGGCGCTCCTGGTTGGGGCCATCCGCACAGCCGTTCGCTTCAACCCTGACCCTGTGGCCGTGTTGGAAGAACTTAATCTGCGCCTGATCGGCCGGAGCGATGCCCAAGCCACGTGTCTTGCAATGCGCATTGGTGCAGATGGCGGAGTAACCCTGGCCAACGCCGGACACATGCCGCCCTATCTCAACGGTGAACCGGTGGCAATGGAGGGCGCGTTGCCGCTGGGAATGATCGAAGGTGCAGAGCCTTCTGTCATGCGTTTCCAACTCGAGGCCGGCGACAAGATGATCCTGATGTCTGACGGTGTCGTCGAAGCAACTGACATAAACGGCACACTCTTCGGCTTCGAGCGAATTCACGATCTACTGCGTACCACAACCAGCGCGACAGAATTAGCCAGCGCCGCTCAGAGTTTTGGCCAGGAAGACGACATCAGCGTCATAGCCGTGACTCGAACTCCGGTAGTCGAGCCTGCGCTGGCATGAGCGGGCGCGAGCAAGGGGAGCCACCCCCACCCCCGCTTACCAAATGCGACCAAGCCACCAGCCAAAGCCACGAACGACAATACCAGGCTGAGTATCGACCGCCAGATTATCGTTAGCATCCGTCCATGTCGCTTCAGCCACTCGCGAACCGGGGAAGCGTGGATCGAGAGCAATAGGGATTGGACAAACAATAAGCCGCCGCGCGACTCATTGCCAGCTTGCTTGAGCGCAACGACACCCGCACACCCCGATCGTATCCTTCCCAATGGATATCCCTGCCTAGTGAGGGACCTGGGGAGAAGTAATGATCAGGATAAATACGTGTCTAGTTGATGCAAAACTTACGCAGGAGCTGGGAGATGCGATACTCCACGTTGCGGAGGTCGAAGACATTCAAGTCTGCCCGATCCAGGCGAACGAAAGGTTTGCAGCTGCACAAGCAGCGTGGATTGAGCATAAAGTGATCTGTCGATTTTGTTGCGGGCAGGAACTCAGCAGGGTCCACTAACCCAGGATGTCTCATAGTGCGGACCGCAGGGATGGGGCTCAATCTTATAGTTCCCGCAGAGGCGGTTTCGCCAACTTCGATCCCGTTGTTTCCGGAAACCCCGTATTTCGCGCAGTTCACTTTGAACGGCTGTGTCGCAGACTGCCCGGCTGGGCTGCACCACGCCGAGCGCTCGCCAGTCACGACTCACTGACGATCGCATCGAGATGTATTCCGAGATCCCAGTAGTCGGTGAGCCACCACGGTTCAGCGACCGACCAGGGATTTCGGTTTGACCGCGTTCACCAGAGTCAACCGGGTATCGTGCGTTAGGTCACTCATCTGCAGGTTGTAACCATTGGGCGTGGTGGTGTGATAACTCTTGAACGCAGCCACGTGAATATCGTCGTTGGTGGATGTGTCGACACGAGCCTTGAGGCCGCGCCTCTCCAACTCCGCCTTCACGACGTCCGTGTCCCATGGCGAGATTCCAAACGAGATGTGATCGACGCGCGCGTTGTGCGGCGCACCGGTGCCTTTTCCAAAGTTTGGGTCGTTGGCGTTGCCTCCGCGGATGATCATATCCCCGATCTCTCCGATGAGGAGTTCTTGCTGACTCCCTTCGTCGTATGTCTCCTTCCACCCCAGGAGGTTGGAGTAGAAGGATGCGGTCGCCTTGTAGTTAGGCACCTGGTATGAAAGATGATCCATCCAGACGGTTTTCCATCCAGTCGATTCAAAGGGCGAGGCCTCAACAAGTTTCGTGGACGTTCTTGCAGACGAGGAAGTCTGGCGGTCTTTCGCGAGACCGTGCCCGTTAGCGATCTGAATATCCAGTCCGTCGGGGTCACTTCACGTGGAAGCTCTCGAACCCTCTGCCATCGTTGTCAATGACTGGCGACAGGCCGCGTTTACGGAGTTCGGCCTGCACTGTTGCGGCATTCCATGGCTCGATGACAAAGCACAGGTTATCCACTACGGCGGTCTGCTGGCCGGGCGCCTGTTTGAAGATGACCGAACCCCAGGGGCCGATGTCCAGGATGGCCTGCTGCCCGTCATCGTTTCGGAGCCTCCAGCCCATCAACGCAATGTAAAACGCAGCCTCCTTCGGATAGTCCGCAACCCGGAAGGTAATGTGATCCAACGCCACTGTTGTCCAGCCCGTGGGTGCAAATACTGGCTGGATCGGGGCCGTTGCTACTTCTGCGGTTAGTGGGCATATCGGCGTGCTATAGCCATCCCTGCACTTGCCCTGACCGAATGCGGACGCCACAAAGGATACGACACACGCCATCATTCCGAAGGCCTTCAGCAGCTTGGAGCCGGGGGACGCCGCGCTGCGGCAGAGGTTTGATGGCTTGGCTAGCATGTTCACGTTTGGCTCCGTTTTGTGGCAGCATACCATCCTCATCGTCAAGGCGAATCGTGATTCCCGTTCCCGTAAAGTCGCATTTTCGGCAACAATCTGTTGTTGGCGAACGTCTGACACCAGTTTATGGTCGAAAATATGCCAGGGGGCTTGTCCGCGTATACCTATTTGCAAAATAGGTATTTCGATCCTATAATCCCGCAATGGCTAAGAACCCCGAACATCGCGATCTTTTCCCGGGCGCACTGGAGATCATGGTTCTCCAATCGCTGCGCTTGAAGCCCATGCATGGCTATGCGCTGGTGAAGCACATCAAAGAGGTCTCCGACAACCTGCTCCAGGTGGAAGAGGGTTCGCTCTATCCGGCGCTGCAGCGAATGCTGAAAGAAGGCTGGCTGGAAGCGAAGACTGGTACCTCGGCCAAGGGCAGACCCACGCGGATCTATCGGCTCACCGCTGCGGGCATTCGTCGTCTCGAAAGCGAAGTTGTCAGTTTCGAGAGGATGTTTGCAGGCTTTAACCGCGTACTTGCCGCAGCCAAAACGTAGGAGGTGTGGAATGTCACGACTCAGTCGCTTCTTCTTCAGAAGTCGCCGGTATAACGACATCTCTGTCTCCATCCAGGAACACATCGACGAGCGGGCCGATGAATTGGTAGAAGAGGGCATGTCGCGCGATGCGGCCGAACGGAACCGCGCGCCGCGACTTCGGCAATGTGACACTCCTGCGGGAGCGGAGCCGTGAAGTGTGGCAGTGGCAGAGACTCGAATCGCTGCTGGTTGACCTGAAGCATGTGTGCCGCCGACTGGGGCGGTCGCCGGGGTTTGCGATCACCGTGGTGCTCACGCTGGCCATTGGCATCGGGGCGAATACGGCAGTGTTCAGTGTGCTCAACAGCGTGCTGATCCGGCCGCTGTCCTACCCTGAGCCGCAGCAACTGGTTGCGATGCGTCTGAACGCCCCCGGCGCACCAGGGCTGACCGATTTCCGGGACGAACTGCGCATGTCGGCCTCGATGTATCTCACCTTTGCGGCGCATAACCGTTCGTTCCAATCGATGGGCGTGTGGCTGCCTGGGACTGCAGGCATCACGGGAATCGCACAACCGGAGCAGGTCAACACGGCGCTTATTACGGACGGCGTTCTTCAGACGCTCGATGTGCCTGCCGCCGCCGGGCGATGGCTTACCGCGGCCGACCAGGACCCGCATGGAGCGCGGCGGGTCATGCTCAGCTATGGATACTGGCAGCGGCGCTTCGGCGGCGATCCGGGCGTGGTGGGTCGCACGATCAGTGTTGACTCCCAGTCGCGCGTGATCGCCGGGGTGATGCCGCGCGGATTCAAGATGGTCAGTTACGACTTCGATCTGGTGGTGCCTCTGGCCTTCGATCCGGTCAAGCAGTCGCTGGCCGGCTTTGCGTACCACGGCATCGGGCGGCTTCGGCCGGGCGTTACCATCTCGCAGGCCGACGCCGATGTGGCGCGTCTTCTTAACGTCTGGATGGACTCGTGGACAAACGGCCCAGGCACCGATCCGCACTGGTATGAGAAGTGGAAGATCACCCCGGCGTTTCAGCCCCTGAAGGAACAAGTAGTGGGCAGTGTCGGCAACGTGCTGTGGGTGGTCATGGCGACGATCGGCATAGTGATGCTGATCGCGTGCACCAACGTGGCCAACCTGCTGCTGGTACGTGCCGATGGGCGCCAGCAGGAGCTTGCGGTCCGCTCGGCGCTCGGGGCGGGACGATGGCGGATCGCACGCGAGCTTCTGTTGGAGAGCGTGACGCTTGGCCTGCTGGGCGGTGCAGTCGGCGTGGGAGTTGCCTATGCGGGACTGCGCCTGTTGATAGCGATTGGACCGGAGAACCTGCCGCGTCTGAGCGAGATCTCGCTCGACGGCCAGTCGCTCGCATTCACCCTGGTTCTATCGGTGCTCTCCGGGCTATTGTTCGGTTCTATTCCCATGCTGCGTTACGCTCCTTCGCGGCAAGCCGTGCCGCTGATCGGTGCCATGCGGACGGCAAGTGTGGGCCGTGAGCGACAGCGCGGCCGCAACCTTCTGGTCGTGGCGCAGGTAGCCATGGCCCTGGTGCTGCTCATCAGCGCTGTGCTGATGGTCCGCACCTTCCATGCGATGCGCAACGTCGATCCGGGCTTCTCCGGTCCCACGTCGTTGCAGGTGATGCGCATTTCGATTCCGGAGACGCTGGTTCGCGATCCGCAGACAGTCACGCGGATTCAAAACAGCATCCAGGACAAGCTGGCCGCAATTCCCGGGGTCTCCTCCGCGGGCTTCGCCGTCTCCGTTCCCATGAGTGGGGCCGAACCGAACTGGGACGGAATCAATATCGAAGGAAAAAACTATGAAGGCGAAGAACCTCCCTTACGCCTTTTCAACTATGTCTCGCCGGGTTATTTCCCTACCGCGGGTACACGATTCGTTGCAGGGCACGATTTTGCGTGGTCCGACATTTACGGCCTGAAGCCGGTGGCGATAATGTCTGAGGGCCTGGCCCGCGAACTTTGGGGATCGCCCAGCGCGGCCATCGGCAAGCGCTTCCGCGAATTTCCCAGCATGCCGTGGCATGAAGTGGTCGGGGTGGTCCAGGACGTGCGCGAGAACGGCGTCAATCAGAGCTCGCCCGCAACCGTGTACTGGCCTTCGATGATGCACGATCTTTACGGGCCCGGGCCTCTGGATGCAAGACGCACTGCCTACTTCGCCTTGCGGAGCAGCCGGGCCGGATCGCAGACCTTCATCAACGAGATGCAGCGCGCCGTCTGGTCGGTGAATTCGAATCTGCCGGTTGCGGCAATCAGCACCATGCAGGACATCTACAGCGAATCCATGGCGCGCACATCGTTCACGCTCGTCATGCTGGCCATTGCCGGAACGATGGCGTTCGCTCTCGGCGTCCTCGGGATCTACGGAGTGATCTCGTATGCGGTCTCGCAGCGCACGCGCGAGATTGGCATACGGATGGCGCTGGGCGCGAACAAGAGCGAGCTGCTGTGGATGTTCGTTCGCTCAGCGTTGGTGCTTACCGGCGTGGGGACGGCGGTTGGCCTCGGCGCGGCAGCCGCACTCATGCGCCTCATGCGAACGCTGTTGTTTGGTATCAGTCCGCTCGATCCGATCACGTTCACAGCAGTACCGGTTGCCCTGGTTGCTGCGGCGGCATTGGCAAGCTATCTCCCGGCGCGTCGCACCGCTGCTATCGATCCCGTCGAAGCGCTTCGAGCCGAGTAATTAGGGCAGGGCCTGTCGGCACAGCCACCCCCACCATGCGAGCTATCGTCGCGAGGATTCACCCGGCAACTCCGCTCCAACCTCCAACCCGAAGCGCGATAGCTCGCGCTTCTGGAGGTTGTAGTCAATAAAAAAGCCGATCCCGATGGCCAGTGGGATAATCCCGACCGCCGCTCCTGCCAGCACATCACGCTCCTGCACGATGTAGCTCAGAGTAATAAAAAAGAGCGTCAGGCCGAGCCCCACGGACACGAGAATAATCCCAGTTCGCCGCGCATTGCTCAGGCTCCGCAGCGGGTCTTTGACGGGTGGCTTTTCCTCATTACCTGCGCCCATCACCTTCTCGATCTCAGCCAGCGGCACCCCACGCGAGATCATCGCGATACGCTCTTCCGACTTGATCCGGCGCTTGTGGCCATCCAGCCAGATACCGGAGACAATTGCGACGATACCGACCATGCAACCCGCTACCGGCACAATAAACGGACTAAATACGAAGTTTCCCATTTCACTACCTCCTCTATCTGCTTTCTGCCCGCATTAGACCTGCCCGCCCCCCTAAAGTTTCACTCGCACAGATGAAACTTTAGGCGCATGCTACGGTCTAACCCTGCTTGCACACCGATCTCACCTTCGAGCAAGTGGTGCACGACCATCAGGACATGGTCTTCCGTACCCTCCTGCGCCTCACCGGCACCCGCGAGCACCTCGACGACCTCGCCCAGGACGTCTTCCTCCGCCTCTACCGCGCCCTTCCCAGCTTTCGCGGCGAGGCCCTCATCACCACCTACCTCTACCGCATCGCCGTAAACGTGGCCCAGGACGAGTGGAAGCGTCGTCGCCGCGAAGATCGCACCCACACCTCCCTCTCCGACGACACCTCCGGCTGGGAAGACCGGCTCCCGCATCCCGACCGCAACGCCGAGCAACAAATAGAAGAGCGCGAATTCCAGCACTCCGTCGAAGAGCAGCTCCAGCGACTCAGCCACATCGAGCGCACCATCATCGTCCTCTACCATCAAGAGGAGCGTACCTATGAGCAGATCGCCTACGCGCTCGGCCTGCCCATTGGCACCGTCAGGCACCCATCTGCACCGCGGCCGAAAAAAACTACGCGAAGGCCTTCAGCAGCGTCAAACACAAGAGAGGAGAGCGACATGCACGACGAACCAGTAAACCAGCACGATCTGTCGCCAGCCGTTATCGAGCATCTGCGACCAACGCATCGTCCGCGTCCTCGAAACCGTGCCCAAGCCCCGGATCCGGGACGACTTCGCCGCCCGCGTCGCCAGCCAACTCCCCGCCGAGCGTCCGGTCTCCCTTACCCCCACCCACTACGGCCACAACGCGATGCTGATCAGCATGGTAGCCACCTTTGCGGCCCTGATTGCCCTCGCCCCGCACGCTACAGGCCACGCCACCTTCGAACTCCTGGAATCGCTCCTGTTTGCCCAGTTCATCGTACTCGCCGTCTGGTTCAGCGTCCGGCACCATAGCTTGCGTTAGCTCCCTGTCAACTTATTACAAGCTCATTCGTCCAAACATTAGCCTTCCGTAACGAAGGCCATACCGCGTCGCGCGGACCGGTGGTACTTCCGATACACTCGGCAACAGGCGTATTTTGCAGGCGAAACGAGTTCCCGTTCCCATGAAGAGACAAAGAGTTGCAGTCGCCGGCGTCAGTTTCGTCGGTCTGGTAGTCGCGGCGATGACCTCCCTCGGCCACATCGCAGCAGCAGCAACCACAAGCACAGACCACAACTCCACATCGATTCTGATCGACACCATGGAGTCCGAACTGCATCGCGCCATGGGCTCTCTCGGCAACACTGCCACCGACGCCACCCAGCAGCCCAAGCCTTACTTCCTCAGCTACGCCGTCTCTGACTCAGACAGCATCAGCATGTCGGCACAGTTTGGCGCACTCGTAGCCTCGAACGAGAGCCGCCGCCGCATGGCCGACGTCCAGGTTCGCCTCGGCACCGCCGCCGAAGACAACACCCACGGCGACCATCGCAACAGCGCCCTCACCACAGTCCCGCTCCCCCTCACCGACGACGGCGACGCCCTCGCCCGCAGCCTCTGGTTCGCCACCAACCGCGGCTACGGTAAGGCACTCGACGGCTACCTGAAGGTCAAGACCGAGCAGCAGGTCCGCGCCAAAGAAGAAGACGCCTCCGCCGACTTCTCGAGCGAAAAACCCGTAACCGCCATGCTCCCGCCATCGCCGGTCCTGGTCGTCGACAGCACTGCCTGGCAGGGCCGCCTGCGCGAACTCTCCGCCATCTTCAAGCAATACCCCGACGTCTTCTTCAACAACGTCACCCTCGAGGCCTCCACCGAGACCGACTACTTCGTATCCTCTGAGGGTGCAAAGGTCGCGACGCCCAGCCATGTCGCCCGCCTCATCATCGTCGCCCGCACCCGCGCCGCCGACGGCATGGCACCTCTTCCGCGCCGAGACCTTCGAGGCCGACGATGCCGCCCACCTTCCTGATCAGAAGACCCTCACCGACAAGACCATCGCCATGGCCAAAAACCTCGAGGCCCTCCGCGAAGCGCCCGTCACCGAGCCCTTCAGCGGCCCCGCGATCCTCAGCGGCCGCGCCTCTGCCGTCTTCTTCCACGAGGTCCTCGGCCACCGCCTTGAAGGCCAGCGCCAGCGCGGCGACGACGAAGGCCAGACCTTCACCAAACTCCTAGGCAAGCAGATCCTTCCCACCTTCCTCAGCGTCTCTGACGATCCGACCCTCGCCACCTTCGACGGCGTCTCCCTCAGCGGCCACTACAGCTACGACGATGAAGGCCAGCCGTCGCGCCGAGTCGACCTCATCAAGGACGGCGTCCTCGATACCTTCCTCATGTCGCGTCTCCCCATCGCCAGCTTCTCCACCTCAAACGGCCACGGCCGTGCCGAGGTCGGCCACATGCCCACCGGCCGCCAGGGCAACCTCATCGTCACCTCCTCCAAGACCGTTAGCGACGCCGAACTCCGCGAGATGCTCAAAGCCGAGGCAAAAAAACAGGGCAGGGCGTACGGTCTCTACTTTGAAGACATCTCCTCAGGCTTCGCCGTCACCACGCGCCGCTCGCCGCAGGCCTTCCAGGTCATTCCGCTGGTCGTCTACCGCGTCTACGTCGATGGCCGCCCCGACGAACTCGTCCGCGGTGTCAGCATCGTAGGCACCCCACAAGCCGCGCTCAACCGCATCCTCGCCACCAACGACAAACAGGACATCTTCAACGGTATCTGCGGCGCCGAATCCGGCAGCGTCCCCGTCAGCGCCGTCGCCCCCGCAATGCTGGTAAGCGAAATCGAGACCCAGCGTCAGGCCCAGGGCACGGCCCGTCCACCCATCCTGCCGCCTCCGGGCACCCTGCTTCGCCCGATAAGAAGGGAGGCCAGTAATGAATTTAGTCCATAGAAAGTTACAAATAAGTAAGACCCTCTCTGCGGCCTTGTGCGCGGCGGCCCTCTTTAGCACCATTTCAGTTACAAATATCGCATCCGCAGAATCTCCCTCGCAAGGAAACGACCCACTCCTCCACGCGATGCAGCAGGAGCTCGACCGCGAAAAAGACCTCCTGCTCCCCGGCATGCAGCGGCCATACTTCATCGAGTACCGCCTCGACGACATCTCCACCTACGAGGCCGTCGCCAACTACGGCGCGCTCACCCGCGAGGAGCCCAACCACCAGCGCGTTATCCGTGTCACCGTCCGCATCGGCGACTACGCCATCGACAGCAGCAGCAGCCGTGGCGACGGAACCATCGAGCTCGCTCCCACCGACAACGACCCATTGGCGCTGCAATACGCTCTCTGGACCGCGACCGACGCCGCCTACAAGAACGCCCTCCGCGCCTACTCCGCCAAGCAAGCCGCGCTGAAGCAGTTCCAATCTGCCCAGGCCCAGCACGACTTCGCGCAGGTCAAGCCACTCGTGCAGGTATCTCCGCTTGTCACCCTCGACCTCGACCGCAACGAATGGAAGCACCGCATCATCGAAGCCAGCGGCCTCTTCGCCTCTGACCCGGACCTTCGTTCCTTCGCCGAGCACGTCCAGTACTCCACGGCGAGCATCCGCGGCATCGCCCTCAACCGCTACCTCGTCAACACCGAAGGCACAATGGTCCGCATGGGGTATACAGGCTACAACGGCGCCATCAGCGTCGGTGGCCAGGCGGCCGACGGCATGCGTCTCAGCCGCGATAACGGCACCGTCGCCACCACCGCGAAGGAACTCGAAAGCGCCTCCGCATTTCGCAAACGCGTCATCGACGACCTAAAGAGCTTCGACGAGCTGCGCAACGCCCCCGTGGTCTCCGCCGACGACTACCATGGCCCCGTCCTGTTCAGCGGAGACGCCATCGCCGACGTTTTCGATCGCCTCTTCGTCCCCAACGTCGAAGCCGGACGACCCGACATGGGCACCACGGCACGCACCACCGGCGCCTACTCCTCCAGCTACCAGTCGCGCGTCCTTCCCGACATGCTCAGCGTCATCGACGATCCGCTCCAGACAAAGTTCAACGGCAAGGCCCTCCTCGGCGCATACTCCATCGATGACGAGGGCGTTCCGGCGCAATCCGTCGACATCGTCACTCACGGCAAGCTCGAAAACTTCCTCATCGGCCGCGAACCCGTCAAGGACTTCGATGCCTCGAACGGCCACGGACGCGCCGCCCCCGCGCAGGCCCCTCACTCACGAGCCGGAGTCGTCCTCATCAAGGCCGATCAGGCCGTATCGAAGGACGAGCTCAACAAGCGTCTCCTCACCATGGCAAAGGAACAAGGTAAAGACGTCTACGCCGTAGAAACCCTCGGAGGCGAACTCCTGCCCCGACTGCTCTACCGCGTCCATGCCGACGGCACCCGACAACTCGTCCGCGGGGCCGTCTTCGATGAACTCGACAGCCGCAGCCTCCGCTCCGGCATCGTCGCCGTCGGCAACGACCCCTACGTCTCAAACTCGCTCGGTGTCGGTCCCCAGACCACCATCGCCCCCAGCATGCTCTTCGACGACATCGGCGTAAAGCGCGCAACACTGGAGCAGCAAAAGCTCCCCTACTACGTCCCGCCCGCCCTTCCGCAAAAGTAAACTAAGAAAAAGGGAAGTAAGACCCGATGCACCTTGATCCCCGCATTCTCCGCGCCGTAGTAATCGGCCTTGCAATTGTGTTCCTCTACGGCAGCCGCTTGACCAAAGGCTCGGTAGTCCAAACAGCCGACGGTCTCGCCTTCCGCATCAAGCCTCTCTTCGCCTGGGCCCGGGCCGTCGCCTTGCCGGCCTACATTCTCTTCTTCATCTACTTCATGGCGGTCCAAAAACGACCGGTCACATGGTGGATGGCGGTGTTCTTCATCGCGGCCATCGCCGTCGGCGTCATGCAGATGCCCGGGACCATCACCCTGACCCCCATGGCAGTCACGCAAACCTTCTGGTTCCAGCCCTCGAAGGCC
This sequence comes from uncultured Acidobacteriaceae bacterium, assembly GCA_963774835.1. Classification (GTDB taxonomy): domain Bacteria; phylum Acidobacteriota; class Terriglobia; order Terriglobales; family Acidobacteriaceae; genus Edaphobacter. Next base: position 1,117,988 of record CAVZGS010000002.1, on the reverse strand, counting down.
ATCCAGTACAACGAGGTCATGGCAATTCAGGCGATGCAGGGTGGTCGCATGACCCAGGTCCTCGGCGACAATCGAGTCAGGATCACCCACACCTCAAACCACTGCGCCGCAGCCGAGTTCCAGCAGGAGCTGGAACGCCGCACCGGCAAGCATGTCACCACCTGAATCCTTTTCAGAGCTACTACCGGCCAAAAGAATTGCCAAAAAAAACGAATTGTCATTCTGAGCGAAGCGAAGAATCCCCGCATTTTGCTGAATGCGGCCTCAATCATGCACCGTCACCGAAAGTGTTCAACGCTGCAACACAACTAATCCGTCCGGATCAAATAAGGCTCGGCCGCCGGGTCACTTCGGATGGATGCCATCGGCGACCTCGGTCGCGTTCCTCTTGTCCGGAAATTTCGGACTGACCCGCACCCAGTACCCCGTCGGCCCGGAAAACTCTATCACCTTCGCCGTCGTATAGCGCCGCAGCAGGTCTTCCTTCAACTTCACTGCGTCGGACTCCCGCGCGAACGCCCCGATCTGCACGCACCACCGTCCGCCTGGGATCCGCATTCGCACGCACTGGCGCAGCAAATGCTTCGACCTTCACCTTCGCCACCCCTGCGCGATAGACTCCCGTGGCCTTGGCCGCAGCCAGCGAAAGGTCGATAATCCGCCCCCGAACAAATGGCCCCCGTTCCGTTATCTTCACCACGACTGACTGATAGTTCGTCAGGTTTGTGACCCTCACCATCGTCCCCATCGGCAGCGTCAGGTGCGCGGCGGTCATCGCGTTCTGGTCGTACACCGTGCCGTCGGCGCCCTTTCGTCCGGCATACGGAGGGCCATACCAGCTCGCCAGTCCAATCTCAGTCGAGACGGGCTTGCCAAAGCTATTCGGCACCGGCGCAGGCGGAGGGAGCACTGTCGTCGAATCAGCGCTGGAGTCCGGTCGCGTGTCCCTTCCACTATGGTTCGCAGCCGTATTCGTCGCCGGCGGCGGTGGTGGCTGATAGGCCCGGGTCGTCTCCCGATGGCAGCCACTCGCGACCAGCGCGAGCGCCGAAAGCGCAGCAGCGCAGCCGGCTCCGCACACTTGTCACGGCTTCGGCGCGTCCTTTGATGGTGGGAGGTGTAGCCGTTCTCCGCGCATGATCATCGATCCGCTGCGCCAGCTTGTGCAGTTCAACAGCAGCAGCGCGTAGCGCCTCAGACCCGTTCTTCCGGACATCCGGCACCACCTCGTCGTTGATATATCTCACGACGTTCTTCAGGTCCGTCTCCAGATGCGCTGCAGCGTCCCGTAGTTGTTGCTCCCACGGCCGTTTCGGTTGTTCGGTTGCCATACCCACACCTCTCCACCGTCAATTAGATGTCGCGAAAAACGCACGGTCAACGCCCAACACAGGCGATTCCAAGCCCGTGCCCATGTGGTAACGATCGATCGCCAACTAGATAAACTACGAGCGCCACCCGACAAAAAGTACGAGCGCTGCAGACATAATCCCCGCAACGTCAATACATCAGACAACTTAGTGTTTCAGATTTGCGTCCGAAATGTTAAAGATGCGCATATACTGGGCGTTCCACAAGAAAGCGTAGCGTCGAGGAATCGCCAGTGCCGTCGTCTGGCAGGGGCGTAACCATAATTCAGCGAGGTGATCGTTTGAACATTGCACGCAATCAAGACTCTTTTCTCACACAACCGACACATCGCATCCTCGCCTTTACATTTGCCACGCTGGTCGGAATGGTGCCGTTCGTCTCCGCCCAGACGCCCCTCCCCGACAAGCCCTCCACCGACGTCATGGCCACAAACGTCCATCTTGAGCTGCCCGACTCACCCGGCGTTCTCTTCAGCCCCTCAAGCAGCTCAATGGACATCGCAACCAGCCCCGCGGACCCTGACGACGCCTCCGATGGTCAAACCTCGACCGCAGCGCCGCCCAAAAAGCACGCGCCCCACCTCAAGATGACCATCGCTCCAAATGAAATCGCCGACCCCATGACCGTGAAGGAGAAGGTCGTGGGTGGCCTCGTAGACTCGGTCTCGTTTTTCGCAGCAACCGGATGGATTGCCGCCGCCGGTTGGGAGCAGTTGTGGAACGACAGTCCCAACTATGGGACCGACGCGGGCGCGTTCGGCCAGCGGTTGGGCGCAGCTACCATACGCGGCATCTCCGAGGGCGTCCTCAGCGAATCCTTCTTCGCTCCCATCTTTCATGAAGACCCCCGCTACTACATCATGGGCGCCGGCCACCCCTTCTTCAAGCGGCTCGTCTACGCCGGCACTCGCGCAATCATCACCCGCACCGACGGCGGCCGTACGGTACCTAACTTCTGGCTCCTGGCCGGCAATGCCGCGGGTTCCGCCCTCACCATACCCTACTATCCTGCAAAGAACACCACCTTCAGCGAAGTAGCACAGACCTTTGGCGGCTCCGTTGGCGGTTCCGCGCTCGGTTTCGTCGTCGACGAGTTCATCGTCGATGCCTTGATAGACCTTCACTTGAAGAAGAAGGAGCCGCAACCGTAGCGTCCCTCCGCGTACTATGGAACACTAGGCTAGAGGGGACCATCTCCGAATGCGTTGGTTGCTGACAACGGGACTGCTGCTGTCCGCAATGACTGCATTCGCGCAGACACGACCGCCAACCGCCCCGGAGACGCCTCCCCCGCCCCCTGACTCCACCTCGACCGAGCTCCCCGACGCACCCGCTCCCGCGCAAGCCCAACAGAAAAACGTTGTCGCCGTCGCCGAAGCCTCCTTCAAAGTCACAGGCGACGGCGCCCACTCCTGCGGCTTCTTCAGCGCCATGAAGGTGGTCTACTTCGACCCCAGCCGTTACGATCAGGTGCCCAAGCCCTGCACCGAGCTCTTCTACCCCTACCAGCGCTTCCTCACAACCAACGTCGTCATCCCCATGACCTGGCAGCAAAAGGGCTATCTGGCGCTCCACGACCTCACCGATCCCGCAAACTTCGGCACCATCCTCGGTATCTCCGCCATCACCATCGGTGCTAATGCGCACACCGCATATGGCCCCGGCCTCAAGGGCTTCGGCAAAAGCGTCGGCGTCAGCCTGCTGCAGGACGCGACCGGCCAGTTCTTCGGGGCCTTTGCGATTCCCTCTCTTGCCCATCAGGACCCGCGCTACTTCCGCATGCCTCACGTCCCCTTCAAAAAGCGCCTCATCTATTCCATCTCTCGCACCGTCATCTCGCGCAGCGACAGCGGCAAAGCGATGCCCAACTACGCCACGCTCCTGAACTATCCCATCGGTGCCGAGCTAGCCAACTTCTACGTCCCCGGCATTCACCCCGATGCCGCCTCGACCGTAGCCCGTATCTTCACCGGCTATGCCCTCGACCCCGTCAACAATCTCGTCAACGAGTTCCTCCCCGACGTCGCCAGTCACGTTCACATCCGAATCATCTTCGTCCAGCGCATCATTAACAACGTCGCCGCCGGCAACGCCGTCCCCGGCGACCTAGCAGGTTCGGGAGAAGAAAAGCCTCGTCCCATCCACCCCCCACCGTTACCGTTCAATGCAAATTCTCGCCATTCGCTACCGGATGCTTCGGTGTGGCCTTTCATGTGCGTACTCTTACAGGAGTGAATCAATGGGTAACGCCGCCGCATCTACTTCCAAAGACGATACATAGCTTTGGATCGGCCCCAACACTTCCACAAGACATTCAGCACTAAACTTCAGGAGACACTTCAATGCCGAAGGCTAAGCTTTTCGAGAAATCTCTCACCTACGCAGCCAAAGCAGGTTGGGTTGTATTCAACAAGCTGAACTCAATCAGCCCCAACGCCAGCTTCACCCCAAAGTGGAGCGACAAGCCCCTGCTCAAGAGCTACCAGAAAGAGAAGCCTCCTCTAGGCTGGCCCCGCACGACCGACTCCCTCTGTCCCAAGTGCATCCCTGAGATCCGTCAGCAGATCGTCGACGGCAAGCTCCCCCACGAGATCCTCCTCAACGAAAAGGTCGGCGAGATCAAAGCGCAGATCATCGAGCGCGACGGCCAGATCCTCATGGTCAAGGACTGTCCCATCCACGGCCACTTCGAAGACCTGATGTCGATCGACACCGCCTTCTTCCGCCACCTCGAAGAGGTCTTCCCCGGCCGCGACATCCGCGCCCACAACGACGAGAAGCTCCACAACCACGGCACCTCCACCGTCACCCACGGCCGCGGCTCGGTCATCACCATCGACCTCACCAACCGCTGCAACATGATGTGCGACCCCTGCTTCATGGACGCCAATCAGGTCGGCTTCGTCCACGAACTCACCTGGGACGAGATCAAGACGATGCTCGACAACGCGGTCACCATCAAGCCCCGTCGTCAGATGTCCGTGCAGTTCTCCGGCGGCGAGCCCACGCTCAGCCCCTACTTCCTCGACGCAGTCGCCTACGCCCGCAAGGTCGGCTACACCTCCGTCCAGGCAGCGACCAATGGCATCGAGTTCGCCAAATCCAAAGAGTTCGCCAAGGCCTCTGCTGAAGCGGGTCTTCGCTACGCCTACCTCCAGTTCGACGGCATTGGCAACGCGGCCAACTCGCACCGCAAGGTCGGCAACGCGTTCGACGTGAAGCTCCAGGCCATCCACAACCTCTACGAGGCCGGCGTCGACATCGTCCCCGTCACCACCATCGTCAACGGCATTAACAACGAGCAGGTCGGCCGCATCATCGAGTTCGCCCTCGACAACCCGAAGAAGATCAACTTCCTCTCCTTCCAGCCCGTCAGCTTCACCGGCCGCGACGAGGACATCTCCGACGAGCGTCGTCAGGCCCAGCGCTACACCCTCTCGCACCTCGCCCACGACGTCAAGAACCAGACCGGCCTCGGCGAGCCCACACGCGACTGGTTCCCCATCTCCTTCATGTCCACCTTCTCCGACTGGGCCGATCTCGTCCACGGACCCGACCGCGACTGGGGCCAGCTCTCCTGCGGCTGCCACCCGAACTGCGGCATCTCCATGGCCCTGATGATCGACAAGGAGACCAAGGAAGCCGTTCCCGTCACCGCCTTCATCAATGCCGATCGCCTCGCCAAGGACATCGCACGCGTCAACGACGCGGCCCGCGGCAAGTACCTCACCATGATCGGCGCTGCACTGGCTCTGATCCGCAACTACAAGCCCGAGGCCGCACCGACCCACTTCAAGATCAAGGACACTTCTTCGAGAAGTTCGACAAGAGCTTCGGCGCCAGCGGACGCAGCTACGGCAAGGTCACCGCCGACCGCACCATGGAAGACATCAAGAAGCGCCGCGGCGACCGTTGGAACTTCCTCTTCATCGCGGGCATGTGGTTCCAGGACCTCTTCAACTACGATTTCCGCCGCACCGAGCAGTGCATCATCCCCTACGCCACACAAGAGGGGGAGATCAGCTTCTGCGCCTACAACACCGGCGTGGGCTGGCGCAACATCATCGAGAAGATGCACATGACCTCCACCCTCACCAAGTGGTACGAGGAGCATGGCCGTCACGAGATCTTCGCCGGCGGCAAGAAGGTCGGCCTCGAGAAGGAAGCCAAGCTACGACCTCGTCCTCAACGACGAGCACGTCAACGCCGCCGCCAACGACACCTTCGACAAGTCCGGCATCGCGAAGAACTCTCGCGAAGAAAAGATCCGCGCACGCGATGCAAAGATCAAGCAGGACGCCGAAAATGCCAAGATGGCCAAGCTCTACCGCAAGGAAGTGCTAGGCGAGCAGGAGCAGCCCGGCTTCATCTCCCTCGGAGAGATCAAGCCCGCCGCCCCAATCGCCAAGGCCGAGGTAGAAGAGACAGTCTCCGGCGACTAGTTCATTTCCAACCCGAACACAAGAAGGCCGCCATTGCTGGCGGCCTTCTTGTGTTTTGCCAATCTTCGTTCCCTCCTTCTGGTTTCTGCGCAGAATGCAGATAAGATTTGTGAACAATGGATTTCTCCATGTGGAACACGCTAGAGGTTGCAAAGCTAGTTGTAGGTTTCCTTACGCCGTGTCTCTTAGCTGGATTGGGTATATATATTCATCGTGTAACGAAGCGATTTGAAGATAGCCAATGGCGGAGCCAGAAATTAGTCGAAAAGCGACTTGAAATCTACTCCGACCTGGCTCCTTACTTCAATGATTTGCTTTGTTATTTCACTTTTATCGGTGGCTGGAAAGAACTCGATCCACCGTCTGTTATTTCCCTCAAGCGCGTTTTGGATAAGAAAATACATCTGGCCGCACCTCTGTTTTCCGATGAGTTTCTATCGTGCTGCACGCAATTTCAATCACTATGTTTTGAAACCTATAACGCGTGGGGTTTCGATGCCCGCTTGCGAACCTTTTCTGTTCCTCGTGAGGCCGTGTTAGCCGAAAAATGGGATCCTAACTGGTCGAATCTGTTTGCTGATAATGACACAACTGATTTTCTCATCGTGACGACGTGTTAGCCAAGCTGGGCCTAACTGGTCGAATCTATTTGCTGATAATGACACAATGCTCCCGACGAAATTCAGAACGCGTATAAAAACGTTATGGACTGCTTCTCCCGAGAAATTGGAATTCACAAGTCAGTCTCCATTGCGGGAAAGCAAAGCTCTTAGGAATATCCCCAAAAGGTGTGTGGCCAACGTCAGTTCGGCGATGCATCAAGTTCTTCTTTGCCGCCGACACAGTGCCTCAGAAGTCCACCAACTCCACACCCAGCCATTCAAAATGGTCCCGGTTCAGCGTGGCTATCTTCAATCCATGCACGCGGGCCGTCGCAGCAATCAACGCATCGGCTGTCTCCGCGATATGTCCAGCTTTCTTCGTCTCCGCAATCAGTCGCCCACTTACCTCGGCGATCTCAACCGTTACAGGCAATATCCGGCCGGCAAACTCGCCGCGCAGGCGCACCTCTAACCACTCTTCGAGTCTGTCCCGTTTTCTACCCGGCGAAAGCGTCTCAATCCCAAATCTTAACTCTTGAAACACAATCGCGCTCAACGTCAACGAAAGCTCATTCTGCTGCTTCCACCACCTCATCACCGCCGCATCCGGATGCATCTTCGAGGTCTGAGACACCACGTTCGTATCCAACAGGTAATTCAAAACTCGACCTTCCGTGGCTTCCACTTCAATCGCGGGAACTCCACATCAACACCATCTTTCGGCGCGCACCGTAGTGCGTCCCAAAGCCGCTTTCCCGAAGTTTCTCCCCCAACCGGTGCGTTTACCGATGGGGAGACCCGAGTCCGCCGGGCCAACTCCTCTTCTGTCATCAGCACAAATCTTTTCTTTCTCCGTTCCACCAATTGCGGCCCTTCGTTCTCGGCCTTGTCCAGGACTGCGCTGAACTTTGCCTTTGCCTCCGCGACTGCCCAATTTGCCATCCCGCACCTCCAATATGACCATTGTAGTCATAATGACCACATTAGTCACTTTTGTGAGACTAAGGCAATGGTTAAAAAGCACAGGCCTCGCCTGACGACAAGGCCTGCCTGCACAAATCAGTTCTACTTCCAAGCCAACCGCAACCGCCGTGTCAACATCCCCGCACCTAAGCTGCCTAGCCCAAGCAGCCCAACCAGCGGCCACTCGCTTCCAGTCTTAGGCAACGCCGTCGGAGCGGGCTCAGCCGCTGCGGTCTGCGTTGGTTGAGCGGGTTGTTGTGGGCTCTCCACCAGCAGTGTTGCCACCGCGGTGTCCGAAACCTGGGCCTTAGGCACAACTCCCGTCACAGACTTGTGCGTCGAAGCCTCTATGACGGGCTCTTCCGTCACGACCGTCGCGCTCACATTCATCCCCTTCCTCAGTTGAAAGACCGTATCCTGCTGGCCATTGATGTTGAATATCTGCCCCTTCGGAACGTTGTACTCCTTGTTCGTCCCATCGGGCAGTGTGAGGATCACGTAAGTCGGCGGGTTGACATGCCAGACCTTTCCATCAATCGTGCGTGTCGTGGTAATCGTCTTCGGAGTGGTCTTGGTCGTAATCGTCTGAGTCAGGTGCGTCCCCGGCTTCAGATCAGCTATCGTCATCTGTTTGCCGTCGACCGAAAACGTCTGAGTGGGGGAAACAACGAAGTGTTCTGCCGTACCGTCGGGCAATCTCACGAGAAGTTCATTGCCCGACACGTAAACAACCGTGCCGCTTCTCACCGTTGTCTCATACGTCGACGGCCCTTTCATGACCGTCGTCGTACTGACGTCCTGTGCCCAGACGCTTGTTGACATTAGCGCGCAGGCCAACGTGCACAACGCTGCGCGGAAAATGGACATCTGTCTGCTGCTCAAATTTGCGTTTGCCATTCTTTCCTCCTTATTGGTTTAGCCGCGCATTTCGGCTTACGGCTGGCTGTGCACCTGCTCGCAAAGACGCAGATACGATATATCGCTCCGGCGCACTCCCCACAAAATAGAAGGGGAAACAAGTCACCAGAGTGATCGAAGGGACAGGCCTGGGTTGAAGAACCGAAACGTCCTGCGGGTTCACTACCGTTATTTGATCGACGACATACGTTGCTTCTCCTTCAGGTAAAGCAAGCTTGATCTCATCACCAGTTGTCACGTCCTTGAGTCCGCGAAAAAAACCGTCCCGATGGCCCGCAATTCCAAGGTTCCCCGCCTGGCCGGGACGCGCAGTTCCCGTAATCCGTCCTACCCCCCGGTCCAGCGTCACGTCATCGGTGCCTTCAAACACAGGAACTTCCAGATGAATCTTCGGAATCGACAGCACCGCGAGCGGCGTTCCAAACGCATGGCTCAGGCTCTCGTTGTAAGCGCGTATACGCTTATCGCTCCACAGGCTCGTATCCACGCCTGCCGGCCTCGTTGTGCCGGAATCTGCCTGCGATGAAACAAACCCGGCTGCGGACTTTTGCTGAAATGCGGCAACTGCAGAGCGCGAAGCAATCACCCCATACAGGCGCACGCCAACAAAGGCACAGAGAAGGACTACTCCTGTCGTCAGCAGGATACGTTCCACCGAACGGACTACGCGGGCCTTTGGGGAGATCGCCTTTACGGTCATTGAAACCGTCCTTGCGCGAAGCTGGCCCTCAAAAATTGCTCTGGCTCCCTGCATCGGGAACCTGTTTTTACGTCTATGGGTGCAACTTACTACTTTTGACCGGGCTCTGATACTGGTGGAACTCCTAGGTGCCTGACCAAGTCAAATGCAGTCTCGGACGCACCGATGTCTAACCAGGATAATGACTTCTTCTTGCGCTTGCCCTCGCCCACAACCGCATCACCCCTCGGGCCCTCGACTTCATAGCCACCGTCCCCTCCCGCAGATACCTCGCCACCATCTCCTCGGCCTCGTCCCTCAGCGAAGGTTCCTGCAAAACCAGCAACCCGAGCCCCTCCACCGCCGAGCACCGCACCACATTGCTCTCGTCCTCGGCCAGGAGCGACATCGTTCGAGCCGCCCGCAACCGCTGCACCTGGGTATTCGCCACCCGTGGCACCACCAGCCCCAGATGCCACCGCGTCCGCGACTCCTCCACCGGCAGCGTCTCCAGCAGTCCGGCCAGCTCATCCGCATATCGCTCGAGCGGCCTCGCGTCCTTCTCGGTAATCCGCCGGGCAACGTCCGCCGCCCGCTTCCTTACCTCGACGTCCTCACCAAAGAGCTCCCGCACCAGCGCCCGAACGCCCGCTTTATCTCCACAAATCTCATCAGCGATCGCGCGGGCACGACCCAACCCCCATGCTCCACTCCGCAGCTGCCTCCCTAAAGACTCCATGCGGCGAAGTATAGCCAAAGCTTCTCCCCGCCGATTCACCCGTCAGCAGAGAATCGCTGCACTTGACATTCCTACCGTCCAAAAAACAGCAAAGTAAGGCCCATCTCGGCGCAGCCTCCTGCACCAGACACGCGCGGCCAAGACAAGTCCAGACTTAAGCCATCTCTTTCGAAGACTTTGCACACTTTTTGACGGGGAGGGGGACTACCAAACCTTGCGGAGGCTTCTACTCCCCGGCCGTGCCACTCGAACTATGGCTGGAATGCGCCCGATGTGTCTGAGCAATAATCGTCCGACGCTGCTTCGATCCAAACACCCACTCCCGGACCGGGCCCACGTCAACATGCACAAACTGGCTCACAGGATAATACCCGACCCCGCCCGCACGCAGCGAAAGTGCCGCGTCCCTGAGCTTCGCCGTCGTCACTCCCGGCACGCGAAGGTCAATTGCATGTCCTTCCATATGCTGGCTATGCTCGGCCACCCCGGTCTGCGGAGAGTTTTGCCGCAGCGCCGAATTCGTCTCCGGCGTCCTGTACCCACACACGACCTCAATCGCGCTGTTCAACTTCCCCAGTCGCGCCATCATCGCATGCAGTACATCGAACTCCTTGGGATCGTAGTTGCTCACGTCCTGCGTATTATGATCACGCAAAAAGTAGTTCAACTTCTCCAGAGCGTCCGGCAGATACGTATTCCCTATCCGGTAAACAATGTCCAGGCTCTCGCCCGTATGTATGTTTGTCATCCGCAGCTGGTATGGCTTCCCGTCGTCCGGCACAACAGTCGTCGCCCCACTCGCCGCGATCTCCGCCGGAAGCACCCCCGGCACGACCTCTTCTCCACTTATCATCGGGGACGTCTTCAAGTGCATCGAGCTCTTAAGCCCGGCATGCACTCGAGTCTTCACCACCCTGGCCCACGACGACCCACTCACCCCAAACACCATTACCATCGCCGCTGCCACCACCGCGAAGCCCCGTCCACTCAATATCCGCATCCAAACTCCCTGGCCCATCGATTCGTTGCGAATGTAAATCCTAAATGAGATTTGCCGTTTGTCATTCGCTCATTCAAGTTTACCCATTTCATACCCAATCCCCCGCCGTGGGAATGTAACTTTAGTGTCACACTTGGAAATTTTTTGCATTCAAGTGTAACCGCCTATTTTACATATAGTTAGCTAGACAAAATTTGGGCGTGATAACCGCGAAACCCGCTCAAACACCAGCTTCGCCGCCGCGATATCTTCGATCGCGGTCCCAACGGACTTGAACACGACTGGTCGCCCCTTTCTATTGAGCGAAGCCCCATTCAGTAACTCCCCAATCTCTGCGCTGACCTCCGCCTTCGCCAACAGAATGTCTCCCGGCTCTCGCATCGCCGCCTCACGCGATTCCACCACTACCGCGCCCCGCATTGCCTCATCATCGAGCTCCCGCCGGTCCGGCGTCACCGCTCCAACCGCGCACACGACAGCGTCCCTCTTCAGCCATCGGCCCTGCAAAATCGGCACCGGCGAGCTCGTCAACGTCAACACAACGTCCGCGCCTGTCACCGCCTCCTCCGCCGAAGTCACCCTGGCCCCGACCTCCTCACCAAATCTCCTCGCATTCGCCTCAGACCGGCTCCAGACCCGTATCTCCTCAAACCTCCGCACCCCCGCGAGCGCCCGCACATGCGACCGCGCCTGCACTCCGCTGCCCAGGATCCCCAACACCTTCGCATCACGCCGCGCCAGGCAGTCAACCGCCACCGCCGACACCGCCGCCGTCCGCATCTCCGTAATCAGCCGCCCGTCCATCACCGCCAGCGGCTCTCCCGTATCGGCCCGAAACAGTTGAATCATCGCCATATGCGTGTGCTTCTTCTTGAGAACAACGTTCCCCGGATAGAACGTCACCATCTTCGCCCCCATCACGCCGCCGTACACGGCCGGCATCACGGCAAACCATCCACCGTGCGCGGCGACCGACATCACCGTTCGCAGAGGCTGGATCACCCGCCCGGCAGAATAATCCATCAATGCCTGCCGGATAGCCGGAACCAGATCGTCGTACGACAGTACCTCCCGGACCTGATCTTCATTAAGAAACAACAACTCGCCCGTCGACATAATTTTCTTCATTATCGTCCCTGCAATCTGCTCCCTGCCTACCTGTGGCACCCTTATATCCATGCATCTCTCTCCCCATCAGCTCCGCGTCCTCGGCTCGCTCATCGAAAAAGAGATCACCACGCCCGAAAATTACCCCCTCTCTCTCAACGCGCTGATCAACGCGTGCAATCAACGCTCCAGCCGCGACCCCGTACTCGATCTCACGGAAGAAGAGGTCCGTCAAGCCCTCCACTCCCTCGAAGATCTCGCACTCGTCGCCCCGGTCCGCGACGCCCGCGTCCCCAAGTACGAGCACCGCATCCGCACCGTCCTCAACCTCCGCCGCGACGAGACCGCCGTCCTCTGCCTCCTCATACTCCGCGGCCCGCAAACCCCCGGCGAACTCCGCAGCCGCGCCGACCGCCTCTACACCTTCGACGATCTCGCCGCCGTCCAATCCACCCTCGAGCGCCTGGCCACCCGACCCATCGCCGACGCAACCAGCAACGAAACCGGCCCCCTCACCACCATCCTGCCCCGCCAGCCCGGCTCCCGCGAGGCCCGCTACGCCCATCTCCTCGGTGACCCTGCCGACCTGGCGTCCGCTCATCACTCGGGCACGCCCGGCAAAGCGGGCCCCTCCGAGGGCCATACGCTACCCCCCGACTCGGCAACGACCCAGCGACTTGCCCAGTTGGAGGCCGAGGTCGCCTCGCTCGCCACCGCTCTACAGGACCTGCGGGCCCGTATTGAACTCCTGGAACCAAACAGCTGATTCATATGCTCAAATAGGGACACCTCCTCCGTGAGAAGCTCCAATGGCTCATGAAGGACAGACTCTGCTCATGTCAGAAGCCCTCACTCACGCCGATGCATTAGCACGAAGAAGCGGCCACGGCCGACGCGAGGAAGACGCGCGGAACGAGCGCCTTGCGCGGCTCCTCACCCAGGTCACTGAAGGAATCATCTGCGTCGATCGAAACTGGATGCTCACCTTCGCGAACGAGGAAGCGTGCTACCGCAGCCGGATCACTCCCGCCGACATTGGCGGCGCCAGGGCCTATTGGGAGATCTACCCGCACCTCATCGGCACGGAGCTGGAGGAGTTCTATCGAAAAGTCATGCGTACCGGCGAGAAGGCGCACGTCGAGTACTACTCCGAACGCATCGACGCCTGGCTCAACGTCACCGTTTACCCCACTGACGAGGGCATTGCCCTCTACTATCACGACGTCACCGACCGTAAGGGCGCTGAGCTCCTTCGTGACGCCTCCGTCCGCCAACTCCGTCAGGTCCTCGAGACCACTACTGACTCGGTGGCCAGCATTGACCGCGACTGGAATATCTCCTTCCTCAATCGGCGCGCCAAAGAGCTCCTCAGCCCTAAAGGTGAACTTCTAGGCAAAAACCTTTGGCAAGAGTTTCCCGTCGCTGAACAGAACGAAGAAGTCCGTCGTTACCTCCTTTGCGCCATGGACGAAGGCGTTCCCGGTGAATTCGAGACCTTCTACCCGGACCCTCTCAACCTCTGGCTCTCCATCCAGTGCCGTCCGTTCGAGGACGGAATCGTCCTCTTCTTCCGCGACGTCACCGCCGAACGCGTCTCCCGCCAGGTCCTCCTCGATCAGCAAGCGACCCTCGCCTTCGTCCAGCAGACCGCCCGCGTCGCCACATGGGAGATGGATCTCGTCAATCGCACCGTCAAATTCGGCGAGGGCTCCTATCCGGTCTACGGACGTCCCTTCTCAGAACTTACAACGATTGACGATCTGGACAAGATCATCCGGCCTTCCGACCTCGTCCACGTCCAGCAGGACGCCAAACGAGCGATCGACACAAACACCATCAGCATCGTCGACTATGAGGTCTTCACTCCCGAAGGCGGGACCCTGTGGGTCGAATGCCGCCGCGTCCCCGTCTATAACAGCGCTGGAGTTGCCACTCACCTGCGCGGCATGACCACCGACATAACCAGGCGCCGCCAGGCCGACGCCGTTCTCAAGCAGCAGCGGGACCTGCTCACCTCGGTCCAGCAAACCGCTCTCGTTGCCACTTGGGAGATTGAATACGCTACGGGCAAAGCGACCTACGGGGCCGGCTCCTATCCCGTCTTTGGCCATCCACTCGAGGAGGTCTCGGACTACCGAGCCTTCAAGAAGATCGTCCTTCCTGAATACATTCCTATCATCGCCGCCTCCGTCCAGGCTGGCATTCAAACCGGAGGGTTGGCTGCGCAGGAGTTTCAGGTCCGTGCAGCGGATGGCCGGATACTCTGGCTCGAGAGCCGCGGCCACGCGCTGATGGTCGATGGCGTTCCAACCTATCTTCGCGGTCTCACGATCGACATCACAGCCCGCAAGAAAAACGAAGAAGCGCTTGTGGCCAGTGAAGCCCGTTATCGCGTCCTCACCGATCTCAACCCTCAGGGCATCTGGCTCGGCGATCCGGCAGGAAATGTCACCTATGCCAATCAGGCCCTACTCGACTATCTGGGCTTCGCCATCGAAGACCTCGCGGCCCAGGGATGGCTGAATGCCTTCCACCCTAATGACCGCGAGCGTGTTCTCGAGTCCTGGTCACGCTCTGTCTCGTCAGGGGAGGACTACGACATCGAAGCCCGCATGGTTCGCGCCCACGATGGCCGTGCCCGCTGGTGGTGGATTCGGGCCCAGCCCGTCCGCGACGATTCCGGAAAAATCCTCGATTGGCTCGGCGTCGCCATCGACATCGATGATCGCAAAACCTTCGCAGAGACGCTCCAGCGCCGCCAGGACGAGACCGAGCGCCAGCGCACGGAACTCGAAACCATCTACCAGACCGCCCCCATCGGCCTTGCCCTCTTCGACCCCGTCGAATTTCGCTACCTCCGCATCAACGACCGTCAGTGCGAAACACTCGGCCTTCCCAGAGAGAAGATTCTCGGACACCCAATCTTCGAGCTCGCCCCTCTCAAAGGCCTTAGAGAGATCTTTGAACAGGTCGCCAAAGGCCATCCTGTCAAAAACCTCCTCCTCGAAGGAGAACTCCCCACGCGCCCAGGCGAACATCGCTTCTGGAACGTCAGCTACTCCCCCATCTCCAACTCCGACGGCACCATCGAGGCCATCGCCGCTGTCATCCTCGAGGTGACCACCCAAAAGAAGGCCGAGGCCGCTCTCATTCAGAGCGAAAAGCTCGCTGCCGTCGGCCGCCTCGCCAGCTCCATCTCCCACGAGATCAACAACCCGCTCGAGGCCATCACCAATCTCCTCTATCTCATCGCTCTATCCAACGACCTACCTGAAGGCATTAAGAGCTACGTCCAGATCGCGCAGAGCGAACTCTCCCGTGTCTGTCAGATCGCCACCCAGACCCTCCGCTTCCACCGCCAGGCCGTCCGCGCCACCCACGTCAGCGCGGCCGATCTCGTCAACGCCGTCCTCGACCTCTACCACGGCCGCCTGGCCAACTCCGGCATCAAGGTTCGAGGCCACCTACTCCACCGGCACCACCGTCCTCTGCTTTGAAAACGACATTCGTCAGGTCCTCAATAACCTGATCGCCAACGCCCTCGACGCCATGCGCCAGGGCGGTGGTCTCTTGCGCGTCCGGGCCCACGACGCCACCGACTACTCTGCCCAGTTCCCCGAAGGCCGTCGCGGCATCCGCATCACCATCGCCGACACCGGCCACGGCATGCCGCCCCCAGTCCGCGCTCGCCTCTTCGAGCCCTTCTACACCACCAAGGACCTCAACGGCACCGGCCTCGGCCTCTGGATCTCCGCCGGCATCGTCGACCGCCACCACGGCCGCCTCATCTTCCGCAGCACCGAGCATCCCATCCACCACGGTACCGTCTTCTCCCTCTTCCTCCCCCGCGTCGAAGAACACCTCGTCGATTCCCATTAATCGCCTCACCGCGATCAAGGCAACAAGGCACCCATCAAATCCACCTTCGAACGGCGAGGAGGCACTCCATGCCCGACCAATACGACGCCATCATCATCGGAACCGGGGCCGGCGGCGGCACCTCGCCCTCCATCTGGCGCAGGCCGGCAAGCGCATCCTGGTTCTCGAGCGCGGCCCCTTCCTTCCCCAGGAAAAACTCAACTGGGACACCTCAGCTGTCTTCCTCGACAACCGCTACCACACCAAAGACGTCTGGCTCGACAAGAACGACCGACCCCTCCACCCGCAGCAGGCCTACTTCGTCGGCGGCCAGACCAAGGTCTACGGCGCCGCGCTCTTCCGTCTCCGCGCCGAGGACTTCGGCGTCCTCCGCCACAAGGGTGGCATCTCACCCGCCTGGCCCCTCACCTACGCCGACTTCGAACCCTTCTATACCCGCGCTGAGGAGCTCTTCGACGCCCACGGCCACCTCAACGAAGACCTCACCAGCTCCGACCCCACCGAGCCCTTCCACTCCAAACCCTACCCATTCCCACCCCTCCCCAGCGAACCCCGCATGCAGTCCATCTACGACGACGTCAAGAGACTCGGATACCACCCCTTTCCCGTCCCCCTCGGCCTCAAGCGAAACTCCGCAGACCCCATCGAATCCAAGTGCATCCGCTGCGACACCTGCGACGGGTACCCCTGCCTCGTCCACGCCAAGTCCGACTCCGACATCAACTGCGTCCGTCAGATCATGCATCTCCCAAACGTGACCCTCCTCACCGAAGCAAAAGTAACGAAAATAGTTACAAATTCCAACGGGACCGCCGTTACCTCCGTCGAAGTCCAACATAACGGCCCTGCCAACGCCCCGCCCGAGCTAGCCACCTACTTCGGCAATATCATCGCCGTCTGCTGCGGAGCCATCAACTCGGCCGCACTTCTCCTGCAATCCGCCACAGACAAGCACCCGCACGGCCTCGCCAACAGCTCCGGCATGGTCGGCCGCCACTTCATGTACCACCAGGCCGACGCCATCCTCTCCCTCAGCTTCAATCGTAACGACGACAGTTACATGAAAACCTGGGGCACCAACGACTTCTACTTCCGCGACCCCAACGGCGAATACGACTTCCCCATGGGCTCAGTCCAGCCGATCGGCAGCTTCCACCACGAGATGATGAAGGGCGACGCCCCACCCCTCACCCCGGGGTTCGTCCTCGAGACCATGAAAGACCACGCCGTCCCCTGGTGGCTCATGACCGAAGACCTCCCCGACCCCGACAACCGCGTCACCCTCACCACCTGCGCCGACGGCACCCCGCAGATCAAGCTCTCCTACACCGACAACAACGTCGAATCCTTCACCCGCCTGAAAGGCCGCTGGATCGACGTCCTCAAGCAGGCCGGCCACGCCGAAAGCTCCGTCCCCTTCCACGCCTACTTCAAAAAACGCATCCCCCTCGAAGGCGTCGGCCATCAGAACGGCACCTGCCGCTTCGGCACCGACCCCAAACAATCCGTCCTCGACATAAACTGCAAGACCCACGACCTCGACAACCTCTACGTAGTCGACGCCAGCTTCTTCCCCAGCTGCGGCGCCGTCAACCCGTCCCTCACCATCATCGCCAACGCCATCCGCGTCGCCGACCACTTCCTGACCGACCGTCTAACCTAGGTATTCTCTAGACCTACATCAGAATCGTCATCCCGACCGAAGCTGCTCACGGTTTCATCGTGAGCAGCGCAGCGGAGAGACCCCCGCATTTCGTCTTTGCTGTTGCCTTCAACCAAATCTCGATCAACCCCAAGCAATTGTTCAAAGACCGAAGTATTATGTCTCCGGAGCGCTTTTCCTCGCCGGACTAAACCGAGATCCGCGCTCGCCATCTCTGGAGACTTCCTAATGCTGCAAGTCCGGATCCGCCTCATCCTCGCCGCTCTTCTCCTCGCCTCACCGGTCATCGCCCAGACCAACACCACCCTCATAGTCAACATCGACCACCGCCCCGCCACCTCCCTCAACGGCGACTGGCACGTCATCGTCGACCAGTACGCCACCGGCCTCTACGACTTCCACCAGAATCTCCGCAAAGACGGCTTCTTCATGAACGCCCCCTTCGACCCCAACGGTCACCCGCAGGACTACAACTTCGCCAACGCCTCCACCCTCAAGGTCCCCGGCGACTGGAACACCCAGCGCCCCGAGCTCTTCTACTATGAAGGCCCAATCTGGTATCAACGCGACTTCGACCATACCGCCAAGCCCAACACCCGCACCTTCCTCCACATCGGCGCCGCCAACTACCGCACCTTCGTCTGGGTCAACACCAAAAAAGTCTGCGAGCACGAAGGCGGCTTCACCCCCTTTGACTGCGACATCACCGGTGTCCTCAAGGACGGCAAGAACTTCGTCGTCCTCTCCGTCGACAACACCCGCATAGCCGACGGCGTCCCCACCCTCCAGACCGACTGGTGGAACTACGGCGGCCTCACCCGCGATGTCTCCCTCGTCGAAGTCCCCACCCAATTCATCGACGACTACGACCTCCACCTCAGCCGCACCGACCACTCGCTCATCGAAGGCTACGTCCACGTCGAAGGCGCACCCAGCGGCGCCACGGTCACCGTCAGCGTCCCCGAACTCAACGCCAAAACTCAAGCCACCGTCGACGCAAACTCCCGCGCCACCATCAGCCTCCCCGCAAAATCCATCACCTCTGGTCGCCCGAGAACCCCAAGCTCTACAAGGTCGAAATCGCCACGGCATCAGACAAAACTGAAGACGAGATCGGCTTCCGCACCATCGAAACCCGCGGCACCGAGATCCTCCTCAACGGCAAACCCGTCTTCCTCCGCGGCATCTCCATCCACGCCGAAGCCCCTTACCGCACCGGTCGCGCCTACTCGCAAAAAGACGTCGACACCCTCCTCGGCTGGGCCAAAGAGCTCGGCTGCAACTACGTCCGTCTCGCCCATTACCCCCACGACGAGCGCATGACCCGCACCGCCGACCGCCTCGGCCTCATGGTCTGGTCCGAGATCCCCGACTACTGGGCCCTCCAGTTCGACAACCCCGCCGTCCTCGCCAAATCCAAGCAGCAGCTGGGCGAAATGATTCGCCGCGACCGCAACAAGGCCTCGATCATCCTCTGGTCCGTCGCCAACGAAACCCCCAACACCCAAGCCCGCACCAAATACCTCACCACGATGGCTGACCTCGCCCGCCAGCTCGACCCCACGCGCCTCGTCACCGCCGCCCTCCTTGTCCGCACTGAAAAGAACCCCAACGGCGGCACCACAAAAATCGTCGACGACCCTCTCGGCAACGCCCTCGACGTCATCGGCACCAACGAATACATCGGCTGGTACGAGCAGCATGCAGAAGGCGCCGACACTACCACCTGGGACATCCGCTACCAGAAGCCCCTCATCATGTCCGAGTGGGGCGGCGACGCCAGGGCCGGCAACCACGCCCCCAAAGGAAGCACCACACCCGCCCTTTGGACCGAAGAGTACCAGGCCGAGATCTACCACCACCAGATCGCGATGCTAAATAAAATCCCTCAGCTCCGCGGCACCAGCCCCTGGGTCCTGATGGACTTCCGCTCTGCCCGCCGCGTCAACCCCGGCCTCCAGGACAACTTCAACCGCAAGGGCCTCATCTCCGACCAGGGCGTAAAAAAACAAGCCTTCTTCGTCCTCCAAAAGGCGTACAAAGACAAGACACTCGGCAAACCCGAATAGAGCGACCATGAAACTCGGCCATTCACTAGCACTACTCGCAATCGCAGCTGTTCCGGCGACCGCGGCCACCCCTGCCGCGCCGGACTTCGGCCCCAACGTCCTCGTCTTCAGTCGATCCATGGCGCCTGAGACCATCCAGGCCCAGATCGACAAGGTCTACGCCACCCAGCACCACAACGAGTTCGGCCCCGAGCGCAACGCCATCCTCTTCCTTCCCGGCGACTACAGCGTCGACGTCCCCATCGGCTTCTACACCCAGGTCCTGGGCCTCGGCGCCTCACCTGACGCCGTCCATATCACCGGCAACGTCCACTCCGACGCCGCCGCGCGCAACAACAACGCCACCACCACCTTCTGGCGCGCCGCCGAAAACTTCTCCGTCGCTCCCACCGGCGGCACCATGCAGTGGGCCGTCTCGCAGGCCGCGCCCTTCCGCCGCATGCACGTTCAAGGAGACATCGTCCTCAATCAAAACAAAGGCTGGGCCAGTGGCGGCTGGATGTCCGACACCCTCATCGACGGCAACGTCGCCTCCGGCACTCAGCAGCAATGGATCTCACGCAACAGCGAGTGGCACAGCTGGACCGGCGCCAACTGGAACATGGTCTTCGTCGGCGTTCCCAACCCGCCCGAAGGCGAATGGCCCAGCCCGCCTTACACCAAGGTCGCGCGAACCCCCACCGTTCGCGAAAAGCCGTTCCTCGAGGTCGACGCCTCCGGCAACTACAGCGTCCGCGTCCCAGCCGTCCGCTCAGACAGCTCCGGCATCACCTGGCACGCCGCGGCCTCCGGAAAATCCATCCCCATCGCGCAGTTCTACATCGCCCACCCTAACCGCGACAACGCCGCTACCATCAACGAACAACTCGCCAAAGGCAAAAATCTCCTCCTCACCCCCGGCATCTACGACCTCACCGAAGCCATCCACATCACTCGTCCCAACACTGTCGTAATGGGCCTCGGCTTCGCCACATTACACCCCGTCAACGGCAACGCCGCCATGACCACAGCAGACGCGGACGGCATCGTCATCGCCGGCCTCCTCTTCGACGCCGGCCCAACTCAATCCCCCGTCCTCCTCCAGATAGGCCCCGGCAAGACTAAATCCGCCCACGCAAAGGACCCCATCTCTCTCCACGACGTCTTCTTCCGCGTAGGCGGTGCCGGCGTCGGCAGCACCCGCAACAACCTCGAGATCAACAGCAACGACACCATCGTCGACCACACCTGGATCTGGCGCGCCGATCACGGTGCCGGCGTCGGTTCGGACCACCAACCCCAGCGCAAACGGCCTCATTGTCAACGGCGACAACGTCACCATCTACGGCCTGTTCGTCGAGCATCACCAGCAGTTCCAGGTCCTCTGGAACGGCAACGCCGGCCGCACCTACTTCTACCAATCCGAGATCCCCTACGATCCACCCGACCAGCCCAGCTACACCAGTGCTCCCGGCACCAACGGCTGGGCCTCCTACAAAGTAGCCGACACCGTCACCAGCCACGAAGCCTGGGGCCTCGGAATCTACAGCGTCTTCCGCCATCCCAATGTCGACCTGACACGCGCCATCGAAGTCCCGGTCAACCCCAACGTTCGTTTTCACGATATGATCACCGTCGCCCTCGATGACAAGGGCGAAATCAGCAACGTCATCAACAACACCGGCGGCCCCACCGCCCTCGCTCCTCACCGCTTCACACCCAAAGTCACGACCTTCCCACAGATCGCGGACCCCGCGTCCTCGAATGTTCGCTGAGCGGCGGCAAACAGGAGCAGGGCCGCATTTCTGTACTGCATCGAGCCACCTTGCATATACTCTGTGACTACAGCCAATCCTTACAGCTTTCGCAGCACTCTCCTGCGTTCTCGCGGGCATTCGGCTTTTCCTGACAGGCGGCAACGGTGATGTGGTGCGCCAACCCGAAACCGAACCCGGCCCCCCAAGCCGCACTCCTCTGCGCTCTCGTCCTCTTCCTGGCTCCAAGCGCCGCAGACCTCGCCGCCCAGCAATCACCGCCGACCCCAGTCGCCCAGTTGCCCGACGCACCCAGCACGTCCGTCCTCTCCGGCACCGTCACCGACGCCGACGAAGCCACCGTCTCCGGCGCTCAAATCACTCTTCAGGAAAACGATTCCAAATCAACTCGCGCCACTCAGTCCGATGGCACCGGCGCATTCTCCTTCTTCGCTGTCCCGCCCGGGAAATACCTCGTCAAAATAACCGCCCCAGGCTTCGCGTCCTGGAAGATCGAAGACGTCGTCATGCGTCCTGGAGAAAACCTTGTCCTGCCGCCTATCGTTCTCGGCGTCGAGTCCATCAAGTCATCCGTCGATGCGATCACTCAGGAGGACCTCGCCGAACTGCAGATCAGCGCCGAGGTAAAGCAGCGTATCATCGGCGTCCTCCCCAACTTCTACGTCAGCTATATACCCAACGCAGTTCCCCTCACCCGCAAGCAAAAGTTCAAGCTCGCTATAAAGGTCAGCGTCGATCCCGTCACCTTCCTAACCACCGGCATCACTGCAGGCATCGAGCAGTGGCAGGGTGACTTCGCCGGCTACGGTCAGGGCTTCAGCGGCTATGCCCAGCGCTACGGCGCGACCTACGGAGACCGCCTCACCTCGACCTTCTTCGGCGCCGCCCTTCTACCGTCGCTTCTTCATCAAGACCCGCGCTACTTCTACAAAGGCAAAGGCCGCATCATCAACCGTGCCCTCTACGCCATCTCGACCGTCGTCATCTGCAAGGGCGACAACGGACACTGGCAGCCAAACTACTCAAACGTCCTCGGAAACCTCGCGGCCGGCGGCGTCTCCAGCCTCTACTACCCGAACAGCGATAAACATGATGCTCAGGTCACTGTCGCCAACATCTTCATCGGTATCGGCACGGGAGCCATAGGCACTCTCTTCCAGGAGTTCCTCCTCAAGCACCTCACCCACGGCATACCGCCCGCCCCACCGTCCCTGCCCAGGAGCACCACCCACTCCACCCTGGTCGAGAACTAGCTATCTCCTAACGATTGCCATAAACCGGCACGGCCGCACCCTGGATCACCGCAGCGTCGTCGCTGCATAAAAACAAAATGACCCGCGCGATCTCCTCAGGCTTCGGCCACGAATCAAAGTCCGCCTGCGGCATTGCCTGTCGATTTGCGACTGTATCGATAATGCTCGGAAGCACCGAGTTCACCCTCACCCCCGTACCCTTCGCGTCAGCAGCCAGCGAATCCATCATCGCCACCGCTGCCGCCTTCGACGCAGCATATGCTGACGCACCCGCACCATGGTCGAACGCCGCCTTCGCCGCCACGTTCACGATCGATCCATTCTTCTGCTTCAACATCGCCGGCAACACCGCCCGCGCCAGCGCGTAACCCGAGCGCAGGTTCAGCGACAGCATCGCATCGAACACCTTCGTCTCCATCTCCCAAAGCTTCACGCCGCCAGCGTAACCCCCAACCGTATTGACCAGCGCGTCCACCCTGCCATGCCGCGAAAGAACGCCGCCAACGAACTCGCTCGAGGCCAGTTCATCGGTCACATCGACCATGGCCCCCTCCAGCGCCCCTGCCTTCGCGCCTGCAGCTTGTTTTAGCGCAGCGAACTCCTCCTCCTTGCGATAGGTCACCACCACCTTCGCGCCTTCTTCCAAAAATGCGCGGCTCACGGCATTCCCCAAACCGCCCGTCCCACCAGCGACAAGCACAATCTTGCCTGAAAAATCGATGTCCATAGTCCCTCCATCCTATATGCGTAACTATTGGAGGTCGATCCAGTCGTCAATAGGTGCAGAAATAAATCAGGCAAACCTATTCAGTCCGTAGCGCCTGCATTGGATCCAACCGCGATGCCCGCCACGCTGGTATCGCACACGCAACACCAGCCACCAGCGCGAGCAACATTCCCACCTCAACGAACAACACCCAATCGAGCGCCCGCGTCCCATACAGCATCGTACGAATTAGCTGCACGGCAAATCCGCTGCCCACAAGTCCGAGCAACAAACCAATCCACGCCGGCCGCAGCCCATCCGACAAAATAAGCCGCAGCACCGTCCCACGCTGCGCTCCCAGCGCAATGCGTATGCCAATCTCGCTCGTTCGTTGCGTCACAATGTAGGACAACACCCCATACAATCCAACCGCAGCCAACACCAACGCGATTACAGCGAACGCCATCACCAGCGACGAGGTAAAGCTCGCATCCACCGTCGACCTTCCAATCGACTGGTCCATCGTTAACACGTCCGACACCGGCAGATCAGGGTCAAGTTCTCCCAGCACCTTCTGGATCGGCAACGCCAGGCTCGTCACATCGCCATCTGACCGCACACCAATCGACGTGTTCGACCATCCACCCGAGTAGAGCGGAAAGTACATCATCGTTGTGTCCTGCTCCGTCAGGGCCCAGAGTGTATCGCCTACCACCCCTACGACCTCGAACCCCTCCGGCGGAACGCCGTCGAAGTCCTTAATCAAAATGTGTTTGCCCAAAGCGTCCTCGTCCCCGAAATACTGACGCGCGAAGCTCTTGCTCACGATCATCGATCGAGCGTCTGTCAGGCGCTCGTGATCTTCGAAGAACCGTCCGCTCAGCAACGGAATCTGAAGTGCGCTGAAGTATCCAGGGTCTGCCCCGCGAACGATAGCGTCCTGCATGGCGCCGCCGGCAAAATCAGGATGCTCGGGAAGAGTAAACCGCGAGTCGCCGCCATACCCCTGCCCCGGCAATGTCGTCACCACGCCCGCGGCCTTCACCCCGGGCAGCGCACGCAGCCGCGGCAACAGTTGCTCATAAAATGCTGCAGTCTTCGCTGCGGTGTTGTATCGCGCATGCGGCAGCGCAAACCGCATCGTCAAAACGTTCTGCGTCGCGCATCCCAGGTCAGTCGACCGCAGATGGTTGTAGCTCTTCAGCAGCAGTCCCGCGCAGGTCAGCAGCACCACGGTAAGTCCAACCTCTGCCGCGAGCAGGGCCCGGCGCAACCTTACCCGCCCATGCCCGGCGCTGGTAGCGCGCGATGAGTCCTGCAGCGCCTCGAGCAAAGGCCCGCGCAGAAACGAGAGCGAAGGAATCAGACCCGCCAGAAGACCGCACCCTGCCACCACCCCCAGCCCAAACAGCAACACCACGCCGTCCATGTGGATCGCGTTTGCCCGCGCCATCTCCGGTCGCGCCTCCACGAGCCACCGCGTTCCCAGCCACGCAAACGACATCCCCAGCGCGCCTCCAGCCCCGGCAAGCACCGCACTCTCGGTCAACTGTTCGCGCAGCAGTCTCCACCGGCTCCCTCCCAGCGCGGCCCGCACCGAGGTCTCCTTCCGCCGAGAAGCGGACCGCGCCACCAGAAGGTTCGCCACATTCAGGCACGCAATCAGCAGCACGCAACTCGTCGCCCCCATCAACGTGTACAGCGTCGCCTTGGCATCATGCACCACGCCATCCAGCAGCGTGCGCGCACTCGCTCCGCTGGCCGTCGACGGTGTCGGGTGTGCGGCGCGGACCTGCTTCTCCGCCGTATCGACCTGGCTCAACGCCTGCGCCATCGTCGCTCCCGGCCGCAGCCTGGCGACCACAAAGAAGTTGTGGTTATCCACCGCCTGCATCGTCCCCGAAGACTCCTCGTGATAAATCGGTGCCCACAACTGTGTCTGCGTATCCGGATACAAAAACCAAGCGGGCAGCACGCCCACCACCGTGTACGGCTTCGCATCCAGCAGAATCGTCTTGCCGACAATCCCTCGGTCCCCGGCGTACCGCCGCATCCACAGGCCATGCGTCAGCACCACCGTCGCAGGCGCAGCCCGCCGGTCGTCCGCCTCCACAAACAGCCGCCCGACCTCCGGCACAACGCCCATCATCGGCAACAGGTCCCACGAGCACTTCGCATACCGAAGCTTCTCAGGCAATTGGCCCCCACTGCCCGACAAGATTGATGCTGTCCGTGCCGTAGATCGCCATCTGCTCGACGCTCGACGCGGCCTTCTTCCACGCCGCATACATCCCGCCGGCGATATAGCTGTACTCTCGTCTTCCGTCCGGGCTCTTCTCATACAGCTGAATCAACCTGTCCGGCTCACGGAATGGCAACGGCTTCAACAAAACCGAGCGCACAACCGTGAACAAGGTCACATTCGCTCCAATTCCGAGCGCCATCACCAGCACGGCCGTCACGGTAAACGCCGGCGTCCGTGAAAGCGTGCGGACAGCATAGCGAAGGTCGCGCAGCATCGTCTCAAGCCACTCCAACGAATTTCTCTCCCACTCCGTCTCGCGAACACGACGTATACTCCCCAGCTTCACTCGCGCCTTCCGCTGTGCCTCCTCTTCACTCATGCCCCGCGCGACGTTGTCATCGACCTCATGCTGAAGATGCGCCTCCAACTCCTGCGCCAACTCCGCGTCCGCCGCTGGTCTGCTGAAAAATCGTCGTAGATTCATCGCCATCTCCGTCACTACCACGAGCTACCCCGCGGCCTCACCCAGAATTCGGCCGATCGCCACCACGACCTGCTGCCATCGCTCGCGCTCTGCTACAAGCTGCTTCCTTCCCGCCGCCGTCAGCTCATAGAACTTCGCCTTGCGATTGTTCTCGCTCACTCCCCACGACGACTCCACCCAGCCCCGGTCCATCAAGGCGATGCAGGGCCGGATACAACGATCCCTGCTCCACCTGCAGCACGTCCTCCGACGTATTTTCGATCACATGCGCAATAGTGTGGCCATGCGCTTTGCCCATCACCAGCGTTCGCAGAATCAGCATGTCCATCGTTCCTTGCACCATCTCTCCGCTGGCAGCTTTCTTTGGCTCCGTCATATGCATTACTCCACTCGAACGTCTATGGGGGAAACATTACACCACTCGAACGTCTATGGGAAAGTTTTTTTGAAGAAGTTTCCGCGAAAAACCTTAGCAAATTCGCATGTCAAGCCCCAAAACCATCTAACCCATTACCGGGCAACGACTTCCACCTGGCATGTTAGTTATCTCCAGTCTGCTATTCTTTAAATAGATAGAAAAAAGCCCCGGGCACTCGCCGGGGCTTTCTGTCTTTGGAGGCAGAAGAAGGCGCAACCCCTTTGATTGGACGAATTTAGCTATAACCCATTTGGAATGACGATTTTGCAGGCCTCTGTTGCGTCTAAACCATTGATTACAAATGAATTTATGAAAAAGGGGGGAGGGGGTACCCCCTCCCGGACGATCATGACCACTCTACATCTCCGCCCATCGCCGCAGCAGGTTGTGATAGACCCCGGTCAACTGCACCCCAACCGCATTCCCCGGAGACTCCACAGCCAGCCGCTGGATCGCCGTATCCAGGTCGTACAGCAGGGTCCGGTCTCCATCGCTCCGAATCATGCTCTGCACCCAGAAAAACGACGCCACTCGCGCCCCACGCGTCACCGGTGCGACCCGATGCAGACTCGTGGCCGGATAAAGCACCATATGTCCCGCCGGCAGCTTCACCGAGTGCAGCCCGTACGTGTCCTCCACATGCAGCTCGCCCCCCTCATACTCCTCCGGTGCCGACAAAAACAAAGTGGCCGAAACGTCCGTCCTGATCCTCTGCCCAGTCGTCGCGTTCGACCGGATCGCCGTGTCCACATGTGTTCCAAAATGCCCGCCGCCCGTATACCGGTTGAACATCGGCGGAAACACTCGCAGCGGCAGCGCCGCCGACATGAACAGCGCCGATCGGGCCAGCGCACCCAGCACCATCTCGCCCAGCTTCACCGTTACCGGATGCCCCTCCGGCAGCTGCAGATTGTCCTTCACCTTCTGCGCCTGGTACCCGGCCGTCACCTTACCGTCGACCCACTCGGCAGCATCGAGCGCCGCCCGTGCCTGCGCCACCTCGCCCACCGTCAACACGTCCGGAATCGTAATCAGCATCCGCTACTCCTTAGAACATTTTCACCGTCGAAAATCAGTCGTCATCCCGACCGGAGCAGCGGACAGTCTCATCGTCCGCTGCGCAGTGGAGGAACCCCCGTATTTCGTCCTTGCTGTTGCCTGTTCTTCCGCCACATTACTTCTGAAATTCCTAGAATTTGAAATTGATCCCGATCAACGCGTTCGCCCCCGCCCCCGGAACTAGGTGGCTCGGATGCGGCAGATCAATGTAGTACCGATCCAAAATATTGTTCACGTTCGCCTGCAGCTCCAGCCGCTCCGTTATTGGCCGCTTCAGCATCGCGTTGAACACCCAATAACCCGGCACCTGCTTCACCGCCACGCTCGTCACCACAAACCCCGCCCCGTTCGGATTCGGCGCAAGCCCCGTCGGAACAAACGGCACCGTAGAACTCGCCGTCCGGCTCCCTACATAATTGCTACCCAGTCCCGCATTCAGCCGCCACGGCAGCCGATGCGTGACAAACAAATTGAAAGTCTGCTTCGGAACGTTCGCCAGCGGATATCCGACCGAAGTCGGGAAAAACTTCGAGTAGATCACGTCGCTATTCAAATAGGCATAGCCAGCGACAATATCAACTCCCTGCGGCAGCCTTCCCACCATGCTGAACTGAACGCCCTTCACCAGTTGGTTTCCCGCCGCAACAATATTGTTCGAGTTCGTCGGATCCGTCTCTCGCGCATTGTCCTTCTCGGTCCGGAACACCGCGCCTTCCGTCATCAACCGCTCATTCAGGAAGCTCCACTTCACGCCCGCCTCATAGGTCTCGTTCTCCTCCGGCGCGGCGGAGCTGTTCGCCAACCCAATACTCAAACTCAGCGACGAAGCCGCCGGATCGAAGCTCGTCCCATAGTCGAAGTACACGCTCCCATTCGTCGACGGCTTATACACAAATGCTGCCCTGTAGGTCGGCTGCTCATCCACACGGCTAATCGGCGCAACCGGGGCCGTCACCGTTCCACCCGCCGGAGGTGTTGGCTGCCACAAGTTGTACCCCGTATCAAAGCGGTCCCACCGCACGCCGCCGCTCAGCTCAAACAGATGCCCCAGCTTCAACGTATCGACGAAGTAAACTCCAACGCTCTCCGACTTCGTATGCACGATCGAGGTAATATACTGAGTCCCCGAAAACGGCTGCTGCGCATTCGGATTGAGCAGCGAAGTCGAAGGCACCGTATTGATCTTGTTGATCGTATAGCTGTACCGGATCGGGTTTGAGATCTCCTGCCCACCCTCCACACCAGCCGCCAGATTATTAGGTACGCCAAGCACCTTGAATCGCGTCGTCACCTCTATCCTGGCCCATAGATCGCCCTCCACACTCTTGGTCTGGATCTGGTTCCGGTTGACAATGATCGTGCTTGGGTCGCTCGAGGCCGTATACGGACAAGGCAGCGCCGTATTCACCGCCGATGTCGGCAGCGCTGGCGTAGTCGCTGTCCCAACCACTCCACCCACCGGCACACTCGCCGACCAGTTCGAACAAATCTGCGGCTCCGTTATCTGTGCCTGCCGCGGATAGTTCGCGGCCCGCGCGATCATATGCAGGTTCAGGTTCGGCGAAAACTCATGCTCCACCTTCAGCGTCATGATGTCATCGTTCGTCTGCAGATAGTTTTCGTTCGGAAACCCGTAGTAGTTATGCCGAATCGCTCCCGGAGCAGGCGCATTGTTGAACCATGGCAACCCATAGTCCGGCGTATCGTTCTCCTGCAGATGAAAGTAATTCAGCGTCGCGCGCGTCTTGGTATTTAGCCCGATCGATACCGACGGCGCAACGCCCCATCGGCGAATCTCGGCATAGTCCCTCCCGGCAACCCCACTCTCCTGCCCCATCAGATTCAGTCGAAACGCCGTCCCTCCCACAACATCCAACTCACGACTATTAAGGTCCGCCGTAATTCTCTTTGTCCCATCGGTGCCAAACAGCGTATCCACATGCGCGAACTGTTGCACCCTCGGCACCTTGCTCTCCTGGTTCACGACCCCACCAGTTGATCCGCGTCCAAACTCAACTCCTGACGGTCCCTCCAGCACATCCACCTGCTCAAAATTAAACCAGTCCCGGTAATAGCTTCCAAAGTCTCGAATTCCATCGAGAAAAATATCGTTCCGCGCGGTAAACCCGCGGATCGTCAGGTTGTCCCCTTGCGCGCCTGCCTCGCCCGCGGCCAGGCTGATCCCCGGAACGTTCCGCAATGCGTCCTTCAATGTCGTCACCGCTTCGTCCTTCATCACAAACTGCGGCACCACCGAAATACTCTGCGCCGTATCCAGCAATGGCTCGGTAAACTTCGTCATCGACACCGCATCTGTAACCGACGAGGTTACCGAAACCGTGTCCTTCGACTGCACTCCCACCACCATTGTCGCGGCGTCCTCCACCCGATAGTTCAACCCCGTCCCGTCCAGCAATAGCCGTAGCGCCTCGTCCTCGCGATACAGCCCTACCACCCCCAGCGAGTTGAACCCCGCAAGCGTCCCCACCGGAAGCACGATCTTCACCGTCAGCCCGGTCGCCTTCTCATAAGCCTTCACCGCGCCATCCAGTGGCCCCGCCGCAATATCGAACCTCTTCAGCGGCAGCGTCGCCTCTGCCGTACCCGGCCCCGCTGGATCGCCCTTCGCTCCCTTCGCAAGCGCCGACTTCGTTCCCCCCATCACTGCATAGGCCGCCAGCGTCCCCGCCGCGATCCACCCGCGCGTTCCCCCAAACATCCTCCGTCCTGCACTCTTCTTCTTACCCACCAGCGTCCTTCGCCTCTTCTGCGTCATACTTTGCTCCTCGAAACCGCTTCCATGCTCTGCAAAGGTCGATCGCGTCCTCTGAACCTGAGAACAGCTCCGATCCTCCACAGTCCATTCAGGCCAGGACATCTGCAAAAAGGCATGCTTCGTCATTGACCGCTAATCCCGGAGCCCCACCGGCCTTAGCCATGCGAGACCTCGAAGTTCCTACCTGTAAGTAATGGAGTTTTGAGACGAGGTTGAACGGCCCGCGAAGCGAACCATATAATGCAACCAACCTGCAGTCATCTTTCGGCTGTAGCTCCAGGTCCTCGCGGTCTCTGCCAGGAGATTATCTCCGCGAGGATCTGGCCTCATCCCTCCACAAGCCCATGAAAAGAGCCCGTTGAAATCTTTACTGCCAACATCGATAAACTCAATATACGACGGATTAAGTCGCATATCAAGATTAATATCGGACAAACTTGGTCCCACTTCGATTATCGGCACGCAAAAATACGGGGCGCGTCGCAAAAGAAGATGGAGACCGAAGTCTCCACCCGAGTGCAAACTACCTTACCAATGATTTAGAAGTTGATCTTCAGGGCGAATTGCCCGAAGCGCCGTTCGTCGTTCGCACCACCGTTGTTGCCGATACCGCCCTTGGACGCCGTGATCGGAACCGGCACCCCGTCGCCAACGTTGGCAACATCATTCAACCCTTCCTGGATGAAGAGATTGTGATGGTTCAGCAGATCAAATCCCTCTGCGCGAAACTCCACGTTTACCTGTTCATGAATCGGAAAGATCTTACTGACAGAAGCATCAAAGTTGCCCAGGCACCTGCCCGCGAAAGCTATTACGAGCGATCATCGTCGGAGGGAACGGGCCCCAGTCGGAGATTCCAAACAGCGCCGGATTTCCGAAGCTCACCGCTGCTGGAATGTTGCCGATGACATAGCTGTTCAACCCTCCGCCATTCACTCCGCTCGGTATCTTCGTAAACGTGTGCTGTGGAATGACTCCAGCCGCTGGCGTATATCGAGCGATCTGATAGCCGGTGGCATTGTTCGTGGTGTCGAAGTACGAAAACGGAGCACCTGTACGGACTGTATAGATGCCCGTCACCTGCCAGCCTCCCAGCGCCTCATTCATTAGCATGCTTTTGCCTATCGACGGCGTCCGGTATAGCGGTGCGATAACCAGGCGTTGATGAAGATCAAAGTGCCCCAGCGCCATGGTCGAATCCTGGATTGAATGGTTGCGTATATCCGAGGCCGAACGCATTGTTCGTCTCCGAGAACGCCGTGCTTAGATCGTCCAACTGGTGCGCGTACGTGTAATTCGCCACCAGGCTCAGCCCCGAATTGCGGTAATTCGTAGTCTGGAACTGGATATTCATCGACTCATAGTACGAGTCGCCATTAGAACCGCGGTTATTGATATTGGAGTATTGGTTGATGAGTCTTGTTAGCCCGGTGTTTCCCTGGCTATCCGACGTTGGGTCGCCAAGCAGCACATTGCCGCCGCCAAGCGTATTAACGTTTTTGATGTCATACAGATGGAGACCGCGAGCACCCGCATACTGCAGCGACAAGACCGTATTGCGCGCCAGTTGCCGCTCCAGTGCCGCGTCCCAGAACTGCGTCTGCGCCGTCCGAATGTTCTCATCTACGTTCCTCAGACTCGTTGGCGGCAGCGGAACACTGCCGGAGGAACCCGACAGCGGTCCCGAATTCGAGTTAGTGATCAATGTATTGTTGATCACGATCACTGCGTAGGCCGGGGGATTCTGGATCACATTGAACGTAACATTGCCGAAGTTTCGCTCATAACTGATACCGTAGCCGCCGCGAAACGACGTTGTTCCGTCACCGAATATATCGAGTGCAAATCCGACGCGCGGCGATACCGTACCGTACTGCGGATTCCAAAGCTTGCCAATTGGACTCGTTGGAGTGGTATACACCTGGCCGCTTCGAACGCTCTGGTAGTAATTCGCAACCCCCGGGGCATAGTAGAAGTTGGAATCCAGGTTCGGATTGTTATTGTGCTGCACGCCGTAGTACTCATAGCGCACGCCATAGTTGAACGTGAGCTTTGGCTTGATCCTGAAAGAATCCTGCGCGTACACCGCCCAATCATGGAAGCGATTGCTCCGTGCAAAAGCCGGCGGTGTCGCCGGCAGATTGATTGAACAGCCGGGGGTCTGCGTAAACACGCCCGTATATGGGCCCACTACGCAAGGCAATGCGCCCTTGGGGTTCACGGCAGCTTGAAACTGGAACAGATCGCCGGTCACCAGGCCATTCAATCCGGCGTTCCGGGTAGTGCCTACCTGTTCTGAGGCCTGCGCGTACGCTCCAAAAGCATTGTTTGCCTGTATGTAAAGAATCTGCCCGCCAAACTGCATGGAATGTTTTCCCTTTTGCAGCGTCAGGTCCTGGTTGATCTGGGTCGTGTTCTGCGGCTCGCCAAAGGGAAGGCCACCAACCGCCGGATTAAAGTCGTAAAAGCCCGGCAACTGGATGAACGTAGATGTCCCCGGCAGCTGTGCATTGGGAAAAACAATGAGCGTCGGCGTATTTTGCAAAGCCGTGTTGTAAGCCAGTGGGGCGTTGAATCTACTGAAGCTAAGCTTGGTACTCTCGCTTAGGTATGGGTTGAAAATATGGGTCGCGCTCAGAAGGTATGCCGTGGATAGCGCCGACGAAGCGACGTTGTATTGATTGTATGGCGACGCAAACGCTGCTCCACTCTCATCGATTTCGTTATAGTTGGCATAGCGGAAGAACACCAGCGTGCGGTCGCTCACGTTGTAGTCAAAACGTCCTACGATGTTGTAGGTGTTCTGCGGAACGCTGCCGCCGGCATTGACTGGAGCGGTATAAGCCACAGTTCCGAAGGCCGGGGTGCTCGCAGGAATTCCAGCAATTCCAAGCTGTCCGGCTGTGTAGGTGTTCGTAAAGTTGAAGTTCTTTCCGCCTGAATAAGCTGAAAAGAACGCCGCTGTGTTGGCCGCGGCAAGAGAGAGAAACTGCGGCGTGGGAACCGCTGCGGTGCTTATTGCGGAACTGCGGACGCGTGGCCCATTCCGTGCTGCCGAAAAAGAACACCTTGTTCTTCAGAATTGGGCCGCCAACTGCGAAGCCAAACTGGTTGCGTGTATACGCACCCTTAGGAAGACCTTCTTGGGCATTGGTCACTGTGTTCGATGTGTAGGCGGAGAGACGGTTGAACTCCCATACAACGCCATGGAGAGCATTGGTTCCTGTCTTGGTCGTCACATTGACGATTCCGCCCGAGGCCCGTCCATATTGCGGTTCGTAATTGCTGGTCTGGACGCGAAATTCCTGGGTCGCGTCCTGGGGAATATACACGCCAACGTTATCGGAGAAGACGCTGATGTTTTCGACGCCATCCAACAGAATTTCAGTGCCACTTGATCGCTGTCCGTTTATATTGAAGCCGACACCGCGGGTCGTTGCGTTCTGCGAGTTGCCGTTCGAAGCATTCCTCGAATCACCGCTATTCGTACTATCGCCCGCCGACACATTGCCCGCAAGCGCCACAAAATCATACGGGTTCCGCGTAAGGCTCGGCATCTGCTCGACCTGGGTCGCGTTGACGATCTGCGATAGTTCCTGTGTCTGCGTATTTGTCTGCGTGCCACCCTCTGCGGTCACCTCGACGGAGGTGTTCTCCTGCGTTACCGATAGCTTGGTGTCGACCGTCACCCGGCCCTCGACCGTGACCTCAACGCGAGTACTGTAGGGATGGAAGCCGGTGGCCGTAATTGTCAGCTCATAAGTGGCTGGTTGCAGGCCTGTAACAAGATAGGCACCTGTCCCGCTCGTTGTTACAGTTCGAATGGCATTTGTGCCCAGATGTTTAATGGCGACGGTTGCGTTAGGCACGACCGCACTCGTGGGGTCGGTAACGGTTCCGGAAATCTGCCCTGTCTCCTGCCCCTGCGCCGCCGAACTAAATGCCAAGATCGCTAATAGCCCCGCTCCCAAAACAAGTGCTGTCCGACTACGGAGGCGATTGCATGCAAACTGCCCCATCTTAAAGCTGCAAAAAAAGAGGGATATGGCTCTCATGATTGTCTCCAGTGGTGAACTGATCGAGGGTCTTCGGCCAGCCCGGTTTCCGAAGAGTTTCCGCAGTCGTAGAATCAGTTCGCACTTTCAAAAATGCAATCAATATGCCAAACCTCAAAAAATCGCGCAGAATTTTACAATGTCCATACGTTTCAATGCGCTAACAGAAGCAAGGTCAACGGTTACGCCAGTTTTAAGATATGAATTTTTATATAGAAAAATTGAGCGGATCGCCTTGAGGGGACGTCTATTGCGCGAGTGATTTTTCGCTCTTTCTTTACCCTTAAAGAAATGCGATTAGTTTAGCCGTGTGTCCATACTGAGACTAAGGCCCGGGTCTTAATGTTCAGTTTTATCGATGCATTAGATTCAATCTTTCAATGGGCCATCTGATTGGACTAGCAGAGGAATGGGGCCAAAATCCTGCGGAAGGATTTCTTCTCTGAGAGGCCGCGAGTGATCTGGAACTGCCGGTCGAAATGGGACGAACTGCACTGCTCTTTACACAAAGAAAGCAACGCCCCAATGAACGACGGAGAGCGAAAAAGGCCTCGGGGGGAATCTCCACGAATCGAGAGAATCGCGGAATCTTCCTTCGTTATCGAAAAGCTGGGAGGTAC
This sequence comes from uncultured Acidobacteriaceae bacterium, assembly GCA_963774835.1. GTDB lineage: Bacteria > Acidobacteriota > Terriglobia > Terriglobales > Acidobacteriaceae > Edaphobacter. Next base: position 1,083,187 of record CAVZGS010000002.1, on the reverse strand, counting down.
ATGACTTTATTAGGGATGAAGCTGGCCGAACCGGTGACAGATGGCCGATTGGGTCTCAACTGCGCCGGTTGATTGACTGATTGGCATATTGAAATTGGGATTATTCCCTTGACTCCACCACCGCCAGAAAACGGCAAGGTGAGCTCACGAAGAACCACTAACAAAAAATAAAAGGGAGCCGGTTGTCCGGCCCCCTTGATAAGTAATTCAGTGGGTTTAGAAGCTAAAGCTGACCGCCAGACGAATTGTCCGAGGATGCTGCCAATAGAGCGGCTTGCCATACTGGCTGTTGATGGTCTCCGGTCCACCTTGGCTATTCGACAACTGCCCACCGATAGGCGCACCGTTGAGCGATGCCTGTACGTTATACGGAGCTGTTGCCGCGGCATAGAACGGAATGCCATTGAAGACGGGATTGCCACCAGGTGCAATGTAATTGCTGCCGTAGTAAGCGGAGTCGACCTGCGAATAAACCGCGGTCACCGCGTGCTCGTTGAACAGGTTGGTAAAGGTTGACTGGAAGTTCAGGGCCTTTGACTCGCCGATGTTATACGACTGATTGAAGCTGAAGTCTGTCTCGTTGTACCAGGGGTTGCGGTAAGTGAAAGGATTTCCGACAGTAACCACACCAGTGTTGGGATCCTGCGTTATGTTTGCCCACTTGCCCCAATCGAAGAGCTTGACCGGGAAGGCATTCTCGCTATAACCCACGTTGGCATAGGTGGTGTTGGGAGAGCCCTGATAGAAGTACTGGAAGAGACCGAAGTTCGTAGTGAAGTTGTGCAGGAACTTGAATTGATAATAAGCGTCGGCCTTGAAAGTGTTGGGGCGGTCCGTCGGCAACAAGCCGCTGGAGGAACCACCAAACGCGTTGTACTGGAAGTAGGGTTCATCGAAGGCGCGGCTGTTGTTCGGAGAATTACGGCCTCCGCTTCCACCGTCGGAGAGGTCCGAGCTGGTCAAGCCGGTATAGTTTCCACGGAAGTGGCTATAGGTGTAAGAGAACAGCCCGTACCAATGATTGCTCAGCGCCTTGGTCGCGCGCAGTTCGACACCGTCATAGCTGCGAGCTGCCGCGGGATTGTTGTTCGCTGGGAAGGCACCGCCCTGGTTGTCGCAACCAGGAGCGCCGTAACCATAAAGGAAGTTGCAATAGCCGCTAACGGTTGCATTGACGCCCTGGCCCGGATTGACGATGACGAATGTCTCACCGATCGCAGGGTTATAAACCGCCGCATCTTCAATCACATGGTCGAGACGTCGACGGTCATAGCGTACTTCGAGTGCCACTGTCCTGCTCACCTGATAGTCAGTGCCAAAAAGCGCCTCGTGCTGCTCGTAAGGCTTAAGGCCCGGAGCAACACCTTCCTGAACCGCACTGCAGGTGGGACAGGTCGTCGGAAATGCACGTTGATTGAGGTTTTCGATGAAGGTCGTATTGGATGGAGCGTTTCCACCCGGGAATACCGCACCCGTCGAGGTGTCACCAGAGGGGCAATATCTACCCGGTGAGGCGCTGTTGTACTGTGGATTGACCGCCTGGTAATTCGAATCATTGAGGGCGTACACGCAATTGTCCCAGTACTGGCCACCAAAGGAACTGATCGCAACGTTGAGCTTCATCTGGTCATAGAACACACCATAACCACCGAAGATCTTCAGTTTGCCGTCACGGAAGACATCCCATGCTACACCAATACGGGGAGCAATCTTGTCCTTCCAACCGAAGTTGATTGGTTTCGCAGGTGCGCCGTTGCCAACTGCCTCACCAGGGAGGAATTCCTTTTCGACGCGGATGCCGGCATCGATAGTGATTCCGCGTCCGACTGTCCATGAATCCTGGCCATAGAAACCATTGTTATAGGCGATTGCATTGCCAAAAGTACCCGAATCAAAGATGGTAGCGTAACCATTTCCACCGAGACCTTGGCAACCGGAATCCGGCCCCGAGGACGGATTGAGCCCAATAAGAGTCGCGCAGTTTGCCGCGCCAAGCGGACTGCCGGGATTGTAACTCGCGCCAGGAAAGAGTTGGATGTATGGCTCGTTGTAGAGCTGTTGGATATCGTTAGAGTTCCTGTTCAACTGATAACCAAATTTGAAGTTATTATTGCCGAACTTTGTGCTCTTGAACCAGGCGATATCCTGGCTAAACTCAATCGCTTTGCTCGAGTTATAGTTGGTAACTTGAGCCAGCGGCGCAGTCAAAGCACCCGCAACTTGACCGAACCCATTCGTCTCCCAGACATCGACGAATCCTGTCGGACTCCTTGGATATCCGAAGTCGTGATAATTCTCGAAGTAGTATCCGAAGCGGCTCGTCGATACGACGCTGGGCGAAATCGTATAGTCAGCACCGGTATTGACGGTTATATTTGGAGCCGTGTAGCCCAGACCGTGGCCATAAACGAAGGGAGCGTTTCCTGAGGACAGATTGAATTGACCTGTTCCCGTAGAGAAGTTGTAGGGCGTGCTCGAATCAGCGAAGGGAAGGGCCTCGCCGTATTGCTTCTGGAGCTGATAGAGCCACGAGCCAAAGACGCGGACCTTTTTGCTCGCCAGAACGTCGACGCGAGCGGTTGTGTAATAGGTGTTCGTGTTCTGGCTGAACGGAATCACACCTGTCGCAGGGTTGCCGGCAGAAGCCGGGCCGTAGTTGACACTCCGGGCGTCGCGGCTCAAATCAGGATTGAAGCCGACGAAGAAGAAGACTTTGTCCCGCCATGCCGAAGACAAAAAGGGAAGCAACGGGCCACCCAACGTGAAGCCCGGGCGGACGTCGCTGTAATGCTGCCCTTCGAATTCTGGTAGCTCTGATAGTTCGCGTCGCTAAAGCCCTGATAGCCTGGAAAACAACCAGTGGTAACAGTCGTGCTGCAGGCAGGGAGAGATGAGGCCGAGGTTCCCCAGTTGGTCGCTGTTGGAGCAGACAGAGGGTCGTAGCGCAAGGTGCCGTTTGGGCCTGCGTCGAGCCCTTGGTTCTCAAACTGCACGAAGACTGAACCGTGAAACTGGGCGGTGCCCTTCTTCATCACCACATTGACAACACCACCGAGTGCGCCGCCATACTCGGCCTGTACGCCGGAGCTCTTCACCTCGACCTCCTGAATAAAGTCGAACGGCACATTGGTGTGGGAGTAGCCACCGATCAGATTGGCCGTCTCCTGTCCTTCAACGAGATAGGAGTTCTCGGAATCGGAGCCGCCGGCGATCGAATATCCAAAAGATTGGCCGTTGCTGCCATTGCCCGGCGAGACACTACCGCTGCCATTGGTCATCGTGTTTCCCATCAGCGGCTCATTGCGTGCCGAAGGCGCAAACTGAATGACCGACTGAAAGGACGTTCCGCGCGGGACGAAGTTGATTACGTCCTGGGTGACGTTCGTCAGAGTTGTAACAGAAGTGACATCAATCGTGGGCGCCGCCGCGCTCACCTCGACCACAGTCGCCTCACCGCCAACAGCGACGGTCAGATCGACCGTTGGAAGGTGGCCTACCTCGAGAACCAGACCCTCACGCTTTAAGCTCGTGAACCCTTTCGCCGTCACGTTGATGACATACGGCCCTGGAGGAAGATTGGCGAACCGGTAATTTCCCTGTTTGTCGGTCACCGTCGTCTTGTCGCCCACCAGCGTCGGGCTGGAAATCGTTACCGTCGCATTTGGGATAACGGCACCTGTGCCGTCCTTAACGGCCCCTTGCAGGCCAGCCGTTGTCTCTTGCGCGTAGGAGATCCCTGCTGTGAAGGGAAGGAAGAGTGAAAGGAAGGATACAACACAGGTAAGAACCAATGGGGCCCGATGAGATCTCATACTGCCTCATATCGCATTTTTGGTGCCATTTGTCTGTCTTAATAAAATATCACTCCATCTCATTGATTCTAAATAGATTATTGGGCATGACGGAAGGCGAACCCGAACATCTCAAATTCCAAACTGTGAAGCCATCCTCGCCCCTAAGTATTAGCCAACAAAGCAAATCCGACCGCTCCCTCGTGTCGCGGCACTATACACAATTTCCTTTCAAAAATATTGAACGAAAGAAATGAATCGCAATTTTTATTAGTGGAAATTCACTATTTGTGCTGCTTTTTTGAGCACATTGAGAAGCCGCTCTCAAAATGTCAGAAACCTGTAAATTATTCATCGAAATATATAGAGAACCATATCTTCCGGGCGAATCCAGTCGTCGCGTCGATGAACCTACTTATAAGCGGTTACCCATTCCCAGCCGACCCGACCGGGTTAGAAGACGACTTCGATACTCTATATAATGGATATATAAATCCATGGCAGACGATCAGAACCCAGAACTCCCCCTCACTCCCCCGAACGACCCAGAAAACCCCGGCGGAATACCCCCCAACACAGTCCAGGGCCGCGGCGCCGCCTTCATGCTCTCTATCAATATTGAAGAGGAGATGCGACGGTCGTACCTCGACTACTCCATGTCGGTCATCATCGGCCGCGCTCTGCCCGACGTCCGCGACGGCCTCAAGCCCGTACACCGCCGCATCCTCTACGGTATGCAGGAGATGGGCCTCCAGTTCAACAAGAAATACACCAAGTCCGCCAAGGTCGTCGGCCACGTCATGGGCAACTACCATCCCCACGGTGACTCTGCCATCTACGACACCATGGTTCGTCTCGCCCAGCCATTTTCTCTCCGCTATCTATTAGTAGATGGCCAGGGCAACTTCGGCTCTGTCGACGGCGACTCCGCCGCGGCCATGCGTTACACCGAATCCCGCCTTACCCGTCTCGCTGGCGAAATGCTTGCCGACATCGACTCCGACACCGTCGACTTCGCCCCCAACTACGACGAGTCCTCGCTCGAGCCAACCGTCCTCCCCGCGCGCATCCCGAACCTCATCATTAACGGCAGCTCCGGCATCGCCGTAGGCATGGCGACCAACATCCCGCCGCACAACCTCACCGAAGTCGCCAACGCCTGCATCGCGCTCCTCTCGAAGGACAAAGCTGAGACACGCTCCGACCTCGAGCTCGCCCTCGAGCACGTCAAGGGACCCGACTTCCCCACCGGCGGCTTCATCTTCGGCAGGAGCACCATCGCCAACGCCTACCGCACCGGCCGCGGCCGCTTCATGATGCGCGCCAAGTGCAGCATCGAAAACATCTCCGGTGGTCGTCAGGCCATCATCGTCACCGAGATCCCCTACCAGGTCAACAAGGCCAAGCTCATCGAGCGCATCGCAGAACTCGTCAACGAGGGCGTCATCACCGACATCGCCCGCGACGAGTTCCGCGACGAGTCCGACCGTGACGGCATGCGCATCGTTATCGGCCTCAAGCGCGGCGCCGAGCACCAGATCGTCCTCAACCAGCTCCACAAGCACACCCAGATGCAGGAGTCGTTCTCGATGATCTTCCTGGCCGTCCACAACGGTCAGCCCAAAGAGTTGCCGTTAGACGCAGCCATCCGCGCCTTCCTCGACCACCGCGTCGAAGTCGTCCGCCGCCGCACCGCCTTCCTCCTCAACAAGGCCCGCGACCGCGAGCACATCCTCCTCGGCTACCAGATCGCCCTCGACCACCTCGACAACGTCATCAAAATCATCCGTCAGTCCTCGAGCCGCGTCGACGCCCGCGAGAATCTCTTCAGCTACTTCTCCAGCAAGCGCATTACCCTCCGCGGCACCGAGCTTCGCGGCGTCACCCTCGATCCCGTCAAGTATGGCGTCGACATGACCTTCTCCACCACCGGCACGCTCATCCTCTCCTACAAGCAGATCGACGCCATCCTCGAACTGCAGCTCTACCGCCTCACCCAGCTCTCCATCGACGAGCTCCTCAAAGAACTGGCCGAGGTCCGCGACAACATCACCGACTTTGAGTCTATCCTCGCCTCCCCGGCCAAGCTCCGCAAAGTCATCATCAAGGAGCTCACCGAGATTCGCGACAAGTACGGCGACGCCCGCCGCACCCAGATCGTCGACGAGACCACGGAGCTCCAACTCGAAGACCTCATCACCGACGAGCAGGTCGCCGTCACCGTCTCCAACACCGGCTACCTCAAGCGGACGCCCATCTCCACCTACCGCCAGCAACGGCGCGGAGGCACCGGCCGCCTCGGCATGAAGACCCGCGAAGAGGACTTCGTCGCCCAGCTCATCATCGACTCCACCCACGCCTATCTTCTCTGCTTCACCAACACCGGCCGCGTCTACTGGCTCAAGGTCTACGAAGTCCCCGACGTCGGCGCCGCCGGCAAAGGCAAGGCCATGGCCTCGCTCGTCGCCCTCCAGCCTGGCGAAAAAGTCGTCACCATCCTCCCCGTTCGCGACCTTGAAGAAGAGAGCAAGTACGTCCTCTTCGCCACGCGCAACGGAACGGTGAAGAAGACCGCCCTCAAGGACTTCTCCAACGTCATGGCCCGCGGCATCATCGCCATCAACATCGAGAAGGACGACGAGCTCATCGTCGCCCGCATCACCGACGGCCAGCAGGTCATCTTCATCGCCACCCACGACGGTCAGGCCATCCGCTTCGCCGAGCAGGACCTCCGCCCCATGGGCCGCCCCGCCACCGGCAACCGCGGCATCATGCTCCGCAAGGGAGACTACGTCATCGGCGCCGCTGTCACGCCCTCCAACGAGGCCCGCAACAAACAGCGCCTCGAGCGCGCCGCAGCCAAGGGCCTCACCAACCAGGTCGAGGCCGCCATCGACGAGGTCGCCGACTCCACCGCCGTCACTCCGCTCGAGCTCTCCGGCGACCCCGCCGAACTCAGCGCTCCTGCTTTATCTCCCGAGGCCTCGGCCAAGCTTGAAAAGCTCGACAAGCAGCTTGGCCTCACACCGTGCCTCATTCTTTCGGTGAGCGAGAATGGCTACGGTAAGCGGACCGATGTTGATCAGTATCGGTTGCAGTCGCGCGGTGGGAAGGGTGTTATCAACATGAAGGCGACGCCTAAGATTGGTAAGGTGTCCAGTATCAATCTTGTGGACGAGACCAGCGAGCTGATGGTCATCAGCCAGTTCGGCAAGATCATCCGCATCGACACCAAATCCATCCGCGCCGCCGGCCGCAGCACCCAGGGCGTCAAGCTCCTCGACCTCGAAGACCAGGACAAGGTCGCCGCCGCCGTCGTCATCCCCCCCGAAGAAGCCAAGACCCAACCCGAAGAGGGCACGCTTTTGCAGTAATTTTTCTTCGTTGGTGGTTTCCCCGTTTTTGCTGGGGGTTTTGGCAAAAACGGGTGGCAGAACGTGGTTTTTTGATGGTGAATTTGTGGTGGATTGCTGGTGAAAGCTGGTAAGTTGACGGCCGCTTTTCAGGCTCGAAAATTTGCCACTTTTCCCGGATTTATTTTTGGTGTGATTCCCATTTTGGGAATGCTACGCGGGACGTCCAGAAACAAATCGAGCTTCTTAAATCGAAAGAAAACGGCTAATCGGTCTTTTTATATAAGGTCATCAAATGGCTTTGCGGAGCGGAAAGTTTATCCCGCACGGCTGGATTATTTGTACGTAACCTGCTCGACTCCAGAAGAAGGAGGCTTACATCCGGGTTGCGGTCTCTGGGTTTTTCGATTACGGACCGGAAACTGGAAGGCGCTATCGAGAAGGTTGCAAATAGGTTCAATTTCTAAATCAGTTACGGATGACGAACCTATGATGTGGACTAAGGCAACCGCAACTTCATCTCCCCCCCGTGGATCGCCTTAACCGATGCCGAATCCCATATGAACTGGTCCGATTCATAGACGCCTTTAACGACATTCTGAATAGCTTCCGATGATGGTTGCCCTCCCCTTGCTTCCACCTCCTTCGCATATTTGTCCAGCGCCTCCGGCGACATTTGTTGTCCCCGGGCAACAACAACTGAAGAAGCTAACGAAACCAACAAAACTAGACGTAGGTAATGCATACTTGACTCCCTCATCGCGACGCAGACACATCGTTTCCGTTTGTGATGGTGCCATGACCGGAAGCAGACGAGCTACCATAAAAACTATTTTGCCTGACTTTTTGGCTCACCGAATCGATGTAAAGGATCTGCAGGATGTTCGCATTTGAAAATGGTCCCGGAGAGCACATCAAAAAAGGTGCGTCGTGAAAGGTACCATCACTTGGACGGGTGGCCCACATCTGACAGTACTACCACAAGTGGGTGCCCCATCTTCGCGACGGTTTTATCGTCGCTAAGGTGGGTCATTTTCGCGGCAGCGAAAATCCCGATACTCTAAACTCACCCATGCCGTCAGGCCTCAAACGGCTCCAGAGAGAAGGCGACGACCACTTCATCACCTTCAGTTGTTACCGCCGCGAACCGTACCTTGCGGCCTCAGATTCAAAAGACATCTTTCTTGACTCCCTCGAACTCACCCGCAGACGCTACAACTTCGAAGTCCTCGGCTACGTCGTTAGCCCGAGCACGTCCATCTCCTCATCAGCGAACCGCTGGACGACGAGGCCCCGCTTTCGAAGGCGCTCCAGTCTCTCAAGCTTTCGGTCTCGAAGCGTCTCAGCCCGAAACCCTTCTGGCAGGTCTGGTACTACGACTTCAACGTCTTCACCCACAACAAGCGAGTCGAAAAGCTGAAGTATATGCACCGCAATCCAGTTGCCCGTGGTCTCGTGGAAAGACCTGAAGACTGGCGCTGGTCATCTTTTCGTCACTACCTGCACGATGAAACTACACCCGTCCAAATCACTCGTGTCTGAGGTGACAGGATCGTGCTTCGCACGATGGCCCACCTTAGTCGCGATAAAACCGCGCCGAAGATGGGGCACCCCAGATTTCAGATTGGGCCATCCCAGATTTCAGGTGCGGCCATCCACCTGGTGTTCTTTCCGTCACTACTTGGACGATGGACTTCTTCCCGTCCAAATCACTCGTGTCTGAGGTGACAGGATCGTGCTTCGCACGATGACCCACCTTAGTCGCGATAAGACCGCGCCGAAGATGGGGCACCCAGATTTCAGGTGTGGCCATCCACCTGGTCTTCTTTCCGTCACTACCTGGACGATAGATCTCCCCTGTCCAAATCACTCGTGTCTCAGGTGACAGGATCGTGCTTCGCACGATGGCCCACCCAAGCTCACCTCACCAGCAAAGCTGGCGGGGACCCCGATTAGTCGCGATAAGCCGCGCCGAAGATGGGGCACCCAGATTTCAGATGTGGGCCACCCGCCACCCAGATTTCAGATGTGGGCCAAACGCCGTCAGGCCTCGAACGATTCCAGAGAGCGGTGATCGCGAGAGACCGGAGGCAACCCATTTCTTCTAAAGTCGATCTAATTTAATGGAGTGTACCGTGAGCGTTTCGGTAACTCAGCGAGTCTGCTTTTGTCCCGGCCACCGAAGACCCTCCCTACACACAGTTGCTGAACGTGTATCAGCATGGAAAGGACGTTTATGAGAAGAGTATGGGGGAGATGTCTTGTGGTATTTGCCTGTGCGGGCCTGGCTTGTTCGACGCTGCAGGCCCAGGAAGTCGTCCATGCGCTCACCGGATTGGTAACCGCGGTCCATCCCGCGCAGCACTCAATCACCGTCAAAACGAACGACGGCTCCGAAGGCTATTTTAACTATGAAAAGGAGTTGCACACCCCTATTCAATTCGACAAGTCCGTTCAGGCCGAAACAACCGAGCCGGGTACCTACAATAAGGTCGGCGACTGGGTAGTCGTCTATTACATAGGCGACGGCGACGAGCGTACGGTGGTCGCGCTCAAGGCAACTCGGAAAAGCTCCGCTGGCCGTAAGTTCCGGAAGAGTTGTCAAGACCCATAACCACAGCTTGATCATCAAGAACCAGATAGGCGAGACCGAGACCTATCAAATTGCGAAAGATGCAACTGTCGAAACCTCTGATGGCGTTGTGAGTGGCCTCAAATTCGATCTGGACAAGGGCACGCAGGTCACCGTCAGATACGAACAGGCAAGCGGAAACAAGATCGCGCAGTTCGTTCGCGCAGACTAGATATCTAGTCCCGCGCGGGTGGCCCACATCTGACCGTACCACCACAATCGGGGGCGCAGCTTCGCGGATGCTTGCACCGTTCTTGGACGGGTGGCCCACATCTGACCGTACCACTACAATCGGGTGCCCCATCTTCGCGACGGTCTCATCGTCGCTAAGGTGGGTCATTTTCGCGGCAGCGAAGATCCCGATACCCTAAACTCACCCATGCCGTCAGGCCTCAAACTATTCCAGAGAGAAGGCGACGACCACTTCATCACCTTTAGTTGTTACCGCCGCGAACCCTACCTTGCCGCCGCAGCTTCAAAAGACATCTTCCTCGACTCCCTCGAACTCGCCCGCAGACGTTACAACTTCGAAGTCCTCGGCTACATTGTCATGCCCGAGCACGTCCATCTCCTCGTCAGCGAACCGCTGGACGACGAGGTCCCGCTCTCGAAGACGATCCAATCCCTCAAGCTTTCGGTCTCGAAGCGTCTCGGCCCGAAGCCCTTCTGGCAGGTTCGCTACTACGACTTCAACGTCTTCACCCACAACAAACGGGTCGAAAAGTTGAAGTACATGCACCGCAATCCGGTCACCCGAGGTCTTGTTGAAAGACCTGAGGACTGGCGCTGGTCTTCTTTTCGTCACTACCTGCACGATGAAACTACACCCGTTCGAATCACTCGTGTCTAAGGTGACAGGATCGTGCTTCGCACGATGGCCCATCTTCGCGATGGTTTTATCGTCGCTAAGGTGGGGTTTTCGCTGCAGCCAGAATCCCAACGCTTAGACAACCCTTTTGCAATCAGCACGAAGTCAACGCAATAACACAATGGTGGCATGTCGGGGACTTGGAACAAAGAGTAACAACAGAGGAGTGCACCGATTGCGTTGATCTCCGTAAAGACTTTCTGCCGGGGGAACAAATATGTTTCAGCGATGCCTGACGGTCCTGGGCCTAACATTCGGGCTGCTCGTGCTGTCTGCGACGCCAGCCTTGGCCAGCCTTGGTACTGCCAACGCCACAACAACATGCGGCGCCTATAGTCTTGCCCTGTCCGCATCAGGATTGACGCCAGGAACGCAGTACATCATCGATTACTCAATCGAGGTTTCACCGGGTTCCAGCGGGCTTCCTCTCAGCGCATCAATTCCATTTACGGCGCCAGGCTCAGGCACATTCACCGACACCGTCACGGGTTCGTTTCCCACGCTTGTCGGCAGCTTCACATTCTCCGGTACGGCCTCGCTGATGCCGATCTTCTCGAAGGCAGATCCGTCGACGATAAACATTAGCTTCTCGCCCTCAACCCTTACCTGCGCACCACAACCCCAGCCGGCTTGCTCAGTGCAGTCGGCAAACAGTTCGAACTTTAATGGCACTTCTATGATTGGAGGCGACTATGTCTGGTTCAATGCCAACTTTACTGCGACCGGAATACCCAGCAGTGGAGCGACAGTGAGCCTGACAAATTCAACGATTTCGTTTACGGAAGGCGGAACTCCATATCAATTGGCGGTACCCAACGCGCAGATCGTCTTCTCTCCAAGTGCTACTTGCAGCTCCACCACATTTAGCACGATGACCAATACATGGACGACTACGGTGCCAGTCAAAGGAGACGATGAGATATTTGTAACTGGCCTGGCGTGGCCTGTGCCGAGCGGCGGGCTCGTCGGCGGCATCAATCCCGTAAATTGGGACGGGGCCTTTAGTGCGAACGGCACCCCTGGCGTATCCATTCAGTGGAAATGGGGTGCAGCGGTCTATTCCAACTTCACGACCAACTACAACGCTCTTGCCGTCAAATCCGGTCACCAAACTGCCTGTGGACAAAACAATGGCGACCACGCTGGAACTCCTGAAGGCATCAACAACAACGATCAGCAATGGAAGCAGTTTGTCTTTGGCGGCGCCCGCGGAGGCGGAGGCTCAAATTGGGCACGGCTCGTGGAGCGGCACGCAGAATGTCTCTCCCGTATGCCCGTCCAGTTCCATATTCAATCCGGCAGGCAGCCCAGGCACAGAATGGGTGCACCTTCCAACGCGCCTTGAATTGATTGAATTGAAATGAGTGAGCATTCGCGCCACCCGCGAACCGGCTGGGTGGGGCGGGTGGCCCACATCTGACCAAACCACAATAGGCGGGTGCCCCCATCTTCGCGGACGTTTGCACCACCTTGCACTTACGCCCATTCACCTGCCCCCTATGGGGTATTTGATTCTGAAGCGATCAGCGTAATGTGTCTCCTGAGAGTTCAGTTTTGATTGGTCATTCCTGCGTGCTGACTCAGACCAGCTAAGACCAAGGAGGCAGCATGACGCTCGCTGTGGGAGTTCTGATTACTGTAGTTCTTCTCGTTGGCTTTGGTTTTCTCGCAACCGCCTCGGCCGGATGGTTCTTCAAATCACACAAGAACGACTGATATCGCGCGTCAACAGGCTGGGTGGCCCTAGTGACCGTACCACCACAAATCGGGTGTCCCATCTTCGCGACGGTCGCTATCGTCCCTAGGGTAAATTCGCAACAGCGAAGGGCCCAACACGATATAGAATCACCCAGACTCAAGAGGACAAGAAAAACCATGCCAACAATCACCCGCGAAGAGATTCGTTTCGGAGGCCTCGTCATCCGCTACCTCGTCGAACCCCAGGCCTCCGGGGGCTCCGTCGCCATGTTCGAGTTCGAAGTCGCCCCCGGCGCCAAGGTTCCCATCGCCCACAGCCACGACGCCTACGAAGAGACCCTCTACGGCCTTGAAGGTGTTCTCACTTTCACCCTAACCGGCCAAAGAATGGAGCTCGGCCCTGGCGACTCCGTCGTCGTCCCTCGCGGAGCCATTCACCGCTTCGACAACCTCCACTCCGCCCCGTCAAAGACCCTCGCCATCATCACCCCCGGCCTCCTCGGCCCCGACTATTTCCGCGAGATCGCCGCAGTCCTCCAGTCCACCCCACCCGGCACCCCACCCAACGCCGTCGCCATCGGCGAAATCATGCGCCGCCACGGTCTCACCCCGGCACCCTGACCCTTGGTTCCAGCTCCTCCTCCTTTCAGGCCCTCCCCGCCCGGCAATATAATCCGTGCAGATAAGGCGCCCACTCCTACGGCCCCGCACTGTCCCAATCAGGCGCCGCAAAATCTCCCCGAAGGAGCATAGCCGCATGCGCCTCATCTCACTCCGCCTCGTCATCACTGCTCTAACCACCCTCTTCGCCGCAGCCGCCACCGCTCCCGCCCGCGCCGCCGATCCCTGCACCTTCCTCACCACCGCCCAGGTCACCGCCGCCATGGGGACTCCCGTCAACGACGGCACACCCGGCCCAAAGAACTGCATGTGGCATGCCACCAAAGCCAACGGGAACGTCTACATCACCCTCCGTGACAGGGCCTCCTTTGCTGCATTCAAATCGCAGGCCCAATCCGCCGGCCACCTGGTGCCCGCCCCCGGCCTTGGCGACGATGCCTTCTTCGTCGCTGGCAAGGACTCCGCCGCCCTCTACGTCCTCAAGGGCTCGCAGGCTCTCCTGATTATGGCCCGCCTCACCGGCAACACCGGCGAGCAGAACCAGGCCATCGAAAAAGTCCTGGCCGCGCAGGCCATCAGCCATCTCTAAAACCTAAGACGTCAAAAAAACTCTGCAAAATCATCGGTATGGCCCAAAGGCCTACAATCCCTCATGCCCTAACCCTCGCTCCGGAGAAGAGGAGAACCACAAATGACCAAAGATCCAGCGGCACCTGGTTTTAAGCAGAAGGCAGTGCGCGAACTAAAGGATTTCGCGGTAATTGCCTTGTATCTGGCCTTCTTCTTCTCCGTACTCGTGACCTACACGATGCTGCTGTTGAAAAAGTACGACCTCAATTATCTGGACTACACATTCGCGATCATCAATGCTCTCGTCATCGCCAAAGTCATCCTTATCGGCGAGATGGTGCACTTTGGCAAGGGTGCCGAAGCCAGGCCGCTCTATCAGTCTGTTGTCTACAAGGCGTTCATCTTCGGCCTGCTGGTCCGTCGCATTCCACTTCCTCGAAGAGTTCATCAAACGCCTCATTCACCACAGGCCTTTTGGGGCCGTCTGGAACGATATCCACTTCGACGATCTGATGGGCAAGACCCTTGTCGTCTTCTGCACCTTCATTCCTCTCTTCGCCTTCAGAGAACTTCGCCGCGTGCTGGGCGAGGAGAAGCTCCACACGCTCTTCTTCAAGCCCGGCACGGCGGACGGTCCGGCCCTCCCACGAACTGCCCCATAGGCGGACTGCGTCGCTTGCTCTTTGAAGCCAAAAAGTCTTACCATCGAGTTCCCTTCCCAGAAGAACGCCCGTGCCAGATCTTATGGCACGAAGCGAGTCCCCCGAGGGCCGTCGGAGACTGCGCCCACCACGAAAATCGGGGGTCTCAACGATGCGCCCATCTTCTTCGAACTACCTTAGTCAAAGCCCACGCCGCTTCTTCAACCTGAGCGTCATGGCGCTGCTCGCTCTCTTCGCCTCCACCCTCGCCGTCGCGCAAGACCTGACTCCAGGCCTGATCTACACTTGCAGCGGCGAGCGCATGTTCATCGAGAACTGCAACGTCCGCGACACCTCCGACAACGCAACCTGCATGGTCGGCCATCCCGACCACATCTTGCCCAACGGACTGATGCAGTACACCAACATGACCCGCGGTGCATTGAAGAAGCTCTTCCCCACCTGCAAGCAGCCGACCGCGCAGGAGATCGCCAAAGCGCAGGCCTTCCAAAAGAAGCAGCAGGACATCTACGACGCAAACGTAGCGAAAGCGAACAACCAGATGGCCGCCCGGCCACAACCCGTGGCTGGCGGCGGCAACAGCCAGCAGCAGATCGCGCCGCCAAAGAACGCCGAGGAACGCGCAATGCGCCGCTGCGTCAGCTCCGGCAGGCTTCCGGCCAGCTGCACCGGCAACCAGTTGTTAGGTGCCTTCGGCCAGATGATCAACTCGGTCGCATCTCAGGTCGCTCCAGGCTTGATCAAAGACGGGCCCGCATCCGGCCCCACCATGGCCGGAGTCTTCGTCGGCCCCGGCAACTGGCGCCTCGACTTCATCGACGGCGGCGTCCTCGTCAACTGCTCCTTCCTGTCGCCCAATCAAGAGGCCTACTCCCTCGACTTCAAAGGCGGCCGTGCCGTCATCACCATCGGCACCAGACCGAAGCCCCTCGTCCTCACCCTGAGCGCCAATGAGACGACCATCACCGGACCGCCCGGCCCCGTCACCATCGACGGCGTAGTCGCCGCCGGCTACACCCCTGGTAGCTCCTCCCCCGGCCACACCGAAACCTCCCAGACCACCACTCACGAAACCGTCGATAAGAGCCAGACCGGCATGTACGGCCAATCGCAGCTCACCTACCAGGGCAACGGCCAATACGACGCCGCCACCACCCACACCAACAGCACCTACGTCCCCGGCGCATCCACACCCGGCTACACCAACTTCGTCCCCAAACGCGCCACCTGCTCCGCCATCAACCTCTCCACCAAGGGCGCCAGCGTCGGCGTGCAGACCATGCAGACCGATCTCCTCAAGACCATGTTCGGCGGCGACAAAGGCCCTCCGACGCCTCCCGGCATCCGCATGCACGGCATCTACGCCGCCTCCACCGGCTTCAGTGTTGAGTTCTTCCCCGAGTCCGCCATCCTCGGCTGCGGCCCCGACTCCGCCCGAGCCTATCCCTACACCGTCGAGGCGGACGGAACAAAGGCCGTCGTGAAGATCAACGCACCCGACCACCCCCTCACCCTCGCCTTCGCAGCCAACGGCTCACTCGAACCCGCCGCCACCGGCCCCTACCAGGTCCCACGGACGCATCGTCACCGGCCAGAACGACGACGGCGACTTCACCTTCGCTCCCATGGAGCAGACCTGCAACCTCGCCGCTCTCGCTCCCAGCAAGACCATTCCCTCCAGCGGCGGCACCGCTGCAACCATGGTCGCGTCCGCAGCTGCGCCCGCGTCCGGAGGTCCAACAGCGACTCCCGGCACGGCCGCATACAACGGCGGAGGCACACTCTCGGTTCCCGGTGCCACCCTGGGCGACGCCACTCTCGCCATCACCTCAGGGTTCCCAGCGCAACCTGGCGCTCCCAGTCCTCTCGCCGGCCGTCCCTACGTTCTCCTCCGCGACAGCTACGCCAACGCGCTCGCAAAGGGTGGAGTCACCGTCCCACCCGGAGTCTCGCCCTACAAATACGTTGGCTCCGCCTGCGCTCCCACCAGAACACCCGACTGCCAAAAGATCTCGGACGCCATCAAAGTCAACGCCGCCTCGGCCGTCCGTGCCGACGCCAACGGCAGCGGCACCTTTCCCGGCGTCGCCCCCGGCACCTATTATTTGATGATCTCCGCGCGCGTCGGCAATCAGGGTCCTCGTATGGGACAAGTCCGTGCAGCTCAAGTCTGGCATAAACTCCATGGCCCTCGATCAACACAACGCAACGCCGATGAATTGACGACCCATTGTTCGGCGACCTGACTCCGCCAGCCTTTCGGTTCATTGTCCGGAATTGTCCCACGTGATCTTCTATCTGTAATACAAAACAACTTACAGATGAGGGCCCGGCGCACGGAGGGTAAATGATCGACAAAACGGTGGTAGAGACAGGATCGAGTACCCTGACATTTGTCTCGCGGGTCATCTCTTCGACGGCATGGCCGATCACCGTCCTCATCTGTGCACTCATTTTGAGAAAACATCTCCTCGCGCTGATTCCCCTCGTCAGGACAGTAAAGTACAGCGATGTAGAGATTCAGTTTGGTAAGGAAGTTGCAGAACTTGTTAAGGCGGCGGAGGGAACTTCCTTGCCGAATGAGCCGTTGAAGGGTAGCCGCAATCCATGGGAAGACTTGATCGTCCTGGCGGACGTTCGACCTCGCAGCGCGATAAGGTCGGCGTGGCGCAGAGTGGAGGACGCTGCACTCGCAGCCGCGAAGAATAAAAACATTGAGATTGCCGATGCAGCACAGAATATGCCCATGGTCGTCGGGTCAATACTTCTGAATCAAGGTGCGATATCAACTTCACAATATGACTTACTATCAAAACTTCGAAGTCTTGTGAATGATGCTGAGCATGCCCCACCTGATGCGATCAACTCCGAGACCGCTGTCGAATTTGTCGGGCTTGCTTTGCGGCTTGCGGCCTCTATCAATCCAAGTGCTGCTCAAACACACTCGCCTTAGATCGCGTTTGTCCGGTGCGCCCCTACTGCCGAAGATTGCTCGATCAACTCACAGTTCATCCGGATTTCTAAGTCATAAGTTTTGCTGAAATATCATGGATCGATGGATATCTCAGATCGCTTAGTCAAATTGGCCCTCTTTTACCATCGCGAGGGACAGAGATGCGCGAAGGGACGGGCGTATCTTGCCGCCTGCGTCATGCAGGGAGCTGCCTTAGAAGCTTCGCTGCACGCAATGTGCTTTCTATACCCGGAAGAGATCAAGAAAACAGCTGTGTATCAAAAGAAAAAGTTCAGAAGGAAACGAAATAAGGCCTTGGACTTCAAGTACTACGAATTGATCAACATTGCTGATGAGCTTTCGTGGTTTCCTTCAAGAAAGATCACATGGGGGAAGAAAGCTTCGCTTGCCGGTTTTGCTCACGAACTTCGGAAATTGAGAAACTACGTTCACCCGGGTGTGTGGGCTCCAGAACATCCCGAAACAATGAAATTCACGAAGACTGTCTACGGGGTTGCTTACGAGATATTCGACGTCGCCAATTCTTGGCTTCTAGATAAAGTTCACACAAGCTTATGGAAACAGATGGAGAAAGAAGGGGTTCTCTAGCGAATAACTAGGACATTGGGTGGGACGCCGTCTCATTACCGAGACCCCAACTCCCCAAGCATCCGCTCCCGAAGCATCTGGTTCGCCCTTGTTTGATACCCCTCGCCATCCTTCTTCAACCACGCGATCACATCGGCCAAGCCGCAAACTCACCGCCTGCTTCACGGGCCGATAGAACTTCCCGCGCACCGCATTCTTAAACCACCCCGCCGGAAGCTCGGGAATGTCCGACGTATCGATCTCGTGCTCCGGCATTCGGACCAGCTTCTCCAACTCCGCCCGTTCCCGTTTGGTGAGACGAACTCCTGGTTGTCGTCGGTATGAGACCATTCCCGGCCTTCCCTTAATCGGTGTTGGCTTCATAACGTCTCCTTTCACGCGCGGGCTGCCTATACACACATGTATATACAAAATTGTCTATTGATCCGAAGATTATCACCTTGCCGCAAGGTAGCCTAGGAACCCATACTACATACCGAACCCTATACCGACACATGATGTGCCTGTGATCGGAGGTATTTCCTTGACGCAAGGATGATGCGTCGGGAATGGGGAGAGGTATGGACATGGACGGGAAGAAGTCTAGAGAGTTGTTATGGCCCTTGGGGGGCACATTGTTAGCTCTCCTCGTTGTCCCTGTCGCCATTGAGCAGTATCCGGAGATATTCAAGGAGTCTCCTTGGATTCTGCCAACATCGATAGGCGTAGTTGCTACGTGCTGGATATTTCCTTTGTTACTCCACGAGAACGCGAAACGTATATGGCGGTGGAGTTCTTCAAAAATAGGGACCAGGCTAACGGTCGTCATTATTGTGCTGATTCTCTTAACGAGTGGATTCGGGTTAAAAAGGTTATATCTCATTCACACTAAACATCTAGAAAATCGACTAGCAAAGGAGAAGAATAAGAACACTCCAACCCAACCAATCGAACATTCCTCTGGCACCCCACCACGCGAGACCGAATCAAAAAAGGAGGCTGTTGTGCCACCGAAAGAGAAAGTTGCATCTCAACCATCTCAATCATCACCATCTCAACCACAACGGCCCAGCGGACTGCGTCCTCCGCATTTCGAAATAACGGAGAAAAGTGTCACTAGAGTTCCTTACACCCCAGCTCTCTATCGGCTAAATTTTTTACTTACAAATGCGGGGGAAAGCGGCGCGCAGAATCTTGAAGGGAAAATACTTATTACGAACCTGTCCGGTTACGGGTTAAAAGTTCTGTTGATTTCATCGCCAAATGAAATCTTCGCTAACAAATCAATATCGTTTGCTAGTGCGGGGTTCTATCTCACCGACTTTGCTGCCGATCAGTATTTCTCTATAAAGATTTGTTATAGGGATTCGAGCAATCCGAAGGAATATATTCCGGCACAAATATTTTCGTATATATGGAGCGGGAATGGTACGCCAGAAAACGCCCCATCTTCAACGTTTAGGACTCCTACTAGCGATGAAATAAAGAACTACAACTCAGTGAATTTGCCTGATCCCCTTATGCAGCAGCAGTCAGCTTTTTGTACTCAAGCACCGGAGCCTCGATGAGCTTCATTAGCGTATCGCGAAACAGGAACGGATTATCACGGTTGTTGAACCGGAATGTCATCTCATCAAGGTAGTCGGGAAGATGCCCCGGACTTCGCCGGGGCCCCCCACCTCGTTGACCCACCAAAAAGTGGACCACCTCATCCGGGTTATCGCACCTTACGTCCGCACCCTCCAACTCCTCCCGCGAGCCATACCCCCACAGGCCCCCGACAGCAAAGACACCGTTCGCCTTCGCCCCCACCACATCGTGACTGCGGTCCCCAATCATCGCCGCATCGTCGGCAGCGATACCCTCTTCTGCGAGAACGAATCGAATAAGGTCGCCCTTGTTCTCCAGCCTGCCATCGAGCTCGCTCCCATACACACCCGCAAAATATCCAGACAATCCAAAATGATCAACGATCCGCCGCGCGAACACGGTCGGCTTTGAGGTCGCAAGGAACAATCGACACCCGGCCGCATTCAGCTCACCAAGCATCTCCGGCACTCCAGGGTAGACCCTGTTCTCCAGCGACCCGACCGTAGAAAACCGCTCGCGATAGGCACGCGCAACGCCTCCTCTACCCGGCCCTCGGCCCCGTGCCGTGCAAGCAGCCGCGCAAAGCTCTGCCGCAGCGGAGGCCCGATCGCCCCGCGCAGCTCGTCCTCTTGCGGCGGCTCCAACTCCATAGACAGCATCGCGTGCCGGATGCACCCCGCGATCCCCTCGAATGGGTCTGTCAGTGTCCCATCGAGGTCCACCAGAACGTTCGCGAACCGCTTCACTTCACCGCTACAGCGCCCGCCCGCAATGGCTGCAGCTCCTGGTCCATCATCCCCGCAAGGTCCTTGGCCAGGCCCGGGCCCTTCGCGTTCGAATACGTCCCCAGCGTCCCCTTCAACTCAACGTCCGTCTTCTTGCCGCCGATCTCCTCGCTGCACGGAGTCGATGTCAGATACGAAGCCGTAAACCCGATCGTCCGCTTGTTGACCGTCTGCTCCAGCACCACCACATGCAGTGCCCGGTCCGCCGTCGCCGCCGAATCCACCACGTCCACCCCGCTCAGCGACCCCACCGACTGCCGGATCGCCGTCGCGATCGCTCCCGTCGGATCGTCCCCCGCCACCGTTACCAGCACCTTGATCCGCCCTGACGGCGCCGTCCCGCTCACCGGACACGTCAGTACCCCCTTCCTCGGATCAGGCCGCGCCGAGGTCATCAGAGCGAACAGCTGCATCTTCGTCAGCTTGTTCAGCCCCTCCGCATTGAAGTTCTCCGCCGACACCCCCAGCGTCTTCTGCACGTCCGGCGTCCACACCGCCATCGTCGGCTTCCCCTCACCCGAGCTCTTCGACTTCGCAGCCATCGGCTGCGTCTGTGCGACCCCGATATGTCCCATCACCACAACAACAGCCAGCGAAACACCACAAACTCGCCACAAAGACGCCGCCATCATCTTCACACACCCTCCCCAACGAAACCGCCCAAGATACTACTAAGACGCTAACACCACCTCCGGATCGCCCCAAAAATCTTGTCAAGCCCCAAAACCACCTATCCCCTTATGCAACAATAAGATCCAAATGGAAAATCTCCCTATCCAATCCGATATAATAGAAATAGGGGAAAACTAAAATCAATTCGATCCGCCATCGGGCCATAAACCCAATGAATGCAGGATTTTATCCGTAAACCCAATGTTTTGACGAATTTACAGACATCGACTCCATGTAAAGTCTTGAAAAATAAGTACTTTGCTCAAATTCAAGGGGGGAGGGGTACCCCTCCAGGACTCGCGCTAACATAATTTCCATGCGCCTCCTGCTCGCAGTCCTGATCGCCCTGGTCGCACCGGCCCCCGCACAAACCCCTTCCCAGCCCCCCGCCCCCGTGGAAATCGTAAATCTCGAACAACACCTCTGGACCACCATGGCCGAAGGCGACTTCGCAACCGTCCGCAGCCTCTTCACCAAGGACTTCATCCAGGTCGACGAGAAGATCCAGGCCGTAGACTCACTCCTGATCACTCTCAAGCACTGCAAACTCGACTCCTACGAACTCCGCGACCTGCAGGTCCGCATCCTCTCCCCCGACTCCGCCCTCACCGCCTACCACGTAGTCAACAGCTTCAACTGCGGCACCGTCGACAATCCCCAGGTGAAGAACTACGACAACAACTCCATCACCGTATGGGTACGCCAACCCGGAACAACCAAGTGGCAAGTCCAGGCCCACACCGAGACCCCACCACCCCAGCAAAATAAAATAGACTCCCCTAAAGGCAACTCGTCTCAGGAATGAGGTATCCATGTCTTTGACCATGACCCCTCGCCACCTCTCCTTGCGAATCCTCGCAGCAGCATTTTTCTTCGCGACGCTCAACGGGTGCGTAAATCTTGACGATGCTGCCGGCCTATCCAAACTCTCCGACGAGGCCAGGGTCTCGCTCCCCAAGGTCTCCAACGACGTCGCCGGAACGTGCGCCCGCCAGAACACTCTCTTCGAAAACACACCTCCAGCCGAGCGTCCTCCCACTGAACAAGCCCAGGACTGCAGACCATATCAGGAGATAGCGAACCACCTGGCGAAGGACGAGAACGTTCTCGCCGACTACTTCGACGCCCTGGGCAAACTCTCATCCAACAAGCCACTGGGCTATGACGCAACCATCGACCAGAATGTAACCGCCACTGGCGCAAACTCTGCCTTAGCAGCCAACACGATCTCCGCTGGAAATGACGCACAGAGCGTCCTGAAGTCACTGGCCGATGCTGCCACAAAAGGCTATCGCGAAAAACAGCTCGGCCAGCTGATCCAGCAGACCGATCCCGCGATTCAGTCTCTCACTCAATCCCTGAAGAAGGTCATTACGGCCGACTACGCGGTATTGCTCTCCAACGAAGAACTTGGCCTCGACACGTTCTACAAAGGCCCAATGGCCGGCGCCCAACCCAACGAGCGTCTGGCCCTCATACTCGTCCAGCGCCAGTATGCGCACGACAAGAACGCTCTGCAGTCGCGCAAAGATGACATCGCCGCTTATAGCAAAATCATGGATGACATCGCGACACTCCACACCAAGCTGAAGCAGGAAGCAGACAAGAAGGCCAGCATCGTTGAGATAGGCAAGCAGGTTGGGCCCATCATCGAATCGTTGAAGGCCGCGCTCTCAGATATTCAATCGAGGTCGAACTAGCCATGCAGACATCGCCACCGATCCCACCGACCGCCACGACTCTCACGGATGAACAGATGCAGGCCTTGGCCCAGTCTTTCCACGACATAGCAGTAGAAGTCGGCCAAGTCCGACTAGACGCGATCACCGCTGGTAGCAAGCTCACTGATCCGGGCATCGTCCAATTGCAGGGCTACGTCTACTCCCTGATGAACGCCGCGGCCGGTTTTGCCTTGCAGGCCGCAAACCTCACCTTGAGCAATGCCGACCAGGTTGTCAATCAAATCTCAGTCGCTACGCAAGCGGCAGACCACGCACTCGACAAGCTCAAGAACATCGACAAGGCCGTCAGCATAGCCTCCTCGGTCATCGTTCTAGCCATGGCTATCTCCACCAAAGACCTGGGCCAGATCACGAGTGCGGCCCAGTCCGTGGCCGCAGCCGCAGGCTTTGCAACATAGGAGGGAAGCAGCGATGCGGTGATGCTCCCACGCATCGCCCCTAATTCTTGTGATAGTTCGGATAAGGTGGCTTCGCCGGCTCCTGCACCGGATGTTGTGCGAGTTCCTGCATCGCAACACTCACTGCCTTCTCCAGTTGCGGATCATGACCCTCACTCACTGCCTTAGGGTCCTGCTCGACGACTACATCCGGGTCGGTGCCATGGTTCTCGATCTGCCACTTACCCTCCGGCGAGAAGTAGCCGAAGCTCGGTGAGGTCACGGTGCCACCATCCATCAGCACAGGAATCGCGCCTATGCCGACCAGCCCACCCCAGGTGCGTTTTCCAACCAGAGTCCCTACCTTCTCCTGATGAAACAGCCACGGCATCGCGTCGCCACCAGAGCCAGCCACTTCGTTGATAATCATCACCTTCGGCCCCGGTATCGATGCGGTTGTCGTCGTCTCGATCGCGCCATAACGATACGCCCAGTAGCCTACCGTCTTCCGTTGCATGGCTTCGATGATGTAGTCGGCAACCTGCCCTCCGCCATTGAAGCGCTCGTCGATCACCGCTCCCTGTTTGTTCAGTTGAGAGAAATAGAAGCGGTTGAAGTTAGTAAAGCCGCCTGCACCGGTATCCGGAAGATAGACATACGCCAGCTTGCCGCCCGAGAGCTTATCGACCTTGCGTTGATTGTCCTGGATCCATTCGCTGTTGCGCAGAGCGGCCTCGCTGCGAATCGGAACTACTGTGATGTCTCTCGCGTTGCTGCCATCGGCCGAGGCGACATGCAGCGTAATCGCGTGACCCGCTGTCCCTTCCAGGAGCCGCTGAATATCGTCGTCCGCCTTCACCTCCTGGCCACCTACCGCCAGGATGCAATCGCCAGCATGGACATTCAAGCCAGGTTCGGCCAGCGGTGCCTTCTCGTCTGGATTCCAGCTCCCCCCGACAAGTATCTTCGCCAGACAGTAGTGCCCATTTTCTATCTTGTAGTCCGCGCCGAGCAGTCCACCCGGGCACCCGCTTCGCCTCTGGAATTGCGCCTCCGGTGCCTCGAAGATGTCCAACCGAGAAGCCACTGAGCATCTCCTGGAAGATATAGTTCAGATCACTACGCGAAGCAATCGATTGAACGTAAGGCTCGAAGCGCCGCTCCTCCTCAACCGTATTGACGCCGTGAAAGTTGGGATCGTAGAAGTAAGCTCGTTCCACCCTCCACACCTCGTGGTACATCTGGTTCCACTCAGCGGCAGGATCGATACGCACCTGCAGATCGGCGAGTGACACCGCCCCTTCGCCCGGTTTCACCGGAACATTCGCCGGAACGATTACATAAGATGCACGAGGAGCGGCATCACCACCAGCGCCGCGCCCTCCGCCCATGCTCTCGGGCATCAGCACCAGCAGCATCTTTTCCCCATCTGCCGAAAGATCGAAGCCCGCAACACGCTCGGCCAGTTTCTCTGTCTTGCGCGTATCGAAGACGAACCGGCTCAGTGTAGCTGCGCGATCCGAGAATCGATTGCCGCCACCTGCCTGACGGAAGTACAGCACGCCCGGTTTGCCAGCAGTCAGATCAAGATAATCAGCAGCGGGCAATGGCAGGGCAACGATGCGGCCCTCAATGCCCCCAAGGTCGATTTTCACGGGCTTCGGCGGAACAGGTGTCTTCGCGACGGCGGGCTTAGCCTCCTTCGTCTCGCCGTCTGGCGCAGCATCTGTATTGTCCTTCGCTTTCTCGTGCGCTTCCGCTGGGGTCTTTTCGTCATCGCTCTCAGGCGCAATCGGCGAAGCCTGGTCTGCAGCGAGCACTACGGCATATATATTGCGCACCGGCGAAAGCAGATCGCTGGTCATGTCGAGACCGGCTGATGCCCCACCATCGTTCGTGCTCGCTGTAAAGTACAGATACTTCCCGTTACGATCGAAGGTAGGAAAGCGCGAATCAGCGGAGTCGGAGGTGAACTGCGTTGCCTTGCCAGTCTCAATCGAATACAGAAAAAGAGAATGAAGATGGTTTGCAACAATCTGCGAATAAGCGATCCACTTCGAATCTGGCGACCAGGAAATGTCGCGCTTGTCGCTATGGAAAAAATCGTTCTCGCCAACATGCGTCAACTTGCCGCTCCCCGTATCCAGCATCCAGATATTCAGCCGGTTGTCGCGAAATGCGAGCAGCTTCGAGTCAGGCGACCAGGTCGGATCGAAGTAGTAGGCTGCCTCCTTTGCGAGCGGAAACTTACGTACCGCTCCGCTGCCGGTTTGACTCGCCACATGCATCGCATACAGCCCGGACTCGTCAGAGAAGTAAGCGATCGACTGACCATCAGGTGACCATGCCGGACTCCGCTCCATCACGCCGGGAGTATTCGTAATGTCGCGCGTCGGGCCCTTCTTCACCGGTACTGTCAAGACCTCACC
The DNA here is from genome assembly GCA_963774835.1 of uncultured Acidobacteriaceae bacterium. Lineage (GTDB taxonomy): Bacteria > Acidobacteriota > Terriglobia > Terriglobales > Acidobacteriaceae > Edaphobacter. The sequence continues at coordinate 1,057,856 of CAVZGS010000002.1, read as the reverse complement.
ATGCGCTTCAAATACTGCGCGCAGGCCGGTGGGAGAGATGCCGGCATGATCGATCTGCGTACTCACATTCTCAATACGTGCGCGGACCTCAGGTAGATCGCCCGTTACATCAATCGACACCAGGTGCGTCTGCCCCGTCGCTGTATCATACAAATAAATCTCGCCCAACTGGTCATAGACGAGTCCACCCGGGCCGCCTGAGAGTGAGTGAATGTCCGGTTTGCCCGTGTTCTTCACGCACTCCGTCACGGCCTTCGTCGTCGGATCATATTTATACAAGGTCATTGGGCCGCTTCGATCGGAGAGAAAATAGACCATCTTCCCCACCCACACTGGATCGAGGTCCGACCCCGTCTCGTGTCGGGACCTCCGTACTGTCGAGATCTTTCAACCCGGTGATCCAGATCGTGCTGGCGCGGCCACCACGATAGTTCCCCCACGCCACATACCGGTTGTAATCAAAACTGAAGGAAGGCCCAAGAGGCGAATATGCAATGCTCGCGCCATCGCCGGAGATCTGTCCCTGATAAGCCATCGGCAGCGCCAGTGGTTTGGCAAATCCGCCCATCACCGGGACCTCATACAACTGCGTATAACGGCTGTTCGCCTGACGGTCCGAGCGGAAGATTATCTGCTTTCCATCCGGCGACCACCCTACCGCCGCGTCAACGGACGGATGGTACGTCACGCGATGCGGCACGCCACCCGTAGCGGGAATGGTAAACACATCCGTGTTCCCGTCGTACTCCCCTGTGAAAGCAATCGTGCTTCCATCCGGCGAGAACACCGGCGAAGTTTCAATCCCGACTCCCACGGTCAGCCGTGTCGCATGGCCCCCCTTGCGATCCACGCTCCATAAGTCGCCGGCGTAGTTGAACACAATTTGTGCCTGGCTCAATGCAGGTCGCTGCAACAGATGAGGTTTGTCGCCAGAGGTTGCGGCAGACATTGGGGCGACGCCTGCGAGTGCGCAGGCGAAGAAAAAGACTGTAAGCGAAGCAACGCGCAAGTGATGCCTCCGTATCCAACCAAGGTTATCTGGGTGCCCCCTATCGTACACGCTTGGGCAGACGAGAGAAAATCCCCCAAATGAGTAACTATTTGGAACCAAAAGTGCAACCGCATCCGAAACTTTTATCCACGCTTTACGTCTGCATTCAAGTAGCGTTGTCCATGCAGACGACTCTCCCCGAGGTAAAGACGAATGACCCACAATCTGAAGTATTTCGCCATCACGCTCTTGCTTTTTGTTGCGCTCGGTTTCACCTTTGAGCGCCAGGCCCACGCCTATGTCGATCCCGGCTCAGGGCTCCTGATCTTTCAGGGAATTAGCGCGGTCTTTTCCGGAGCGCTGTTTTACTTCCGTCGTCGTCTCAAGGGCCTCTTCGTCAAAGCTCCCAAGGGCATCCCGCAATCCAGCCGTCCGTCGTAATGCACCGTTGACATCGGGGAGAATGGCCTTATAGCCTTCTCTTGGAATTCGCCGGCTACGTTGTGTCTGCGCAAGGCCATATTCTCAATCCGCCCGAAACGTCACATGCGCATGCTCGTATCCTGTTATCTCGCCCTGAAAGAAAACAGGCCGTGAAGCCCCTTACCCACCCCATCACGGTCGCTTTTGGCCTGGCGAACCTGTATCTGCTCGACCTTACCGGCCATCTCATCTCCACTGAGCACGATCTGATCTACCACCTCATCGGTTCGGCCTCCTCTGTCATCGTTCCGATCATCGTCTACGTCGTTGCTCTGTCCGTCCTCCTCACAGCAATCCTCTTCCTCGCCGAACGGCCAGGCGCCCTCCGTGTCATCATCTGGTCGGCCTTCATTCTTGCTCTGCCGTCAATTCTTCTCCATACCTTCGCCAACTTCTCTGGCAACGAAGTCCCCGACTGGTTCACCTACACCGTCGCCATCGTCTGCTCCCTCGCTCTCATAGCGATCTCCATCTTCTGGAAGAAATTCGTCCCCCACTTCGAAAGGATCCAGCACACAGCCGCTGCCATCCTGGGGTTCTTCGCCTTCACCGGCCTGCTCATCTTCGCGCAATTGGTCTGGAGTGGCTGGCAGGCCCGCAACCTCAACCCAGCGCCCACGCTTCACAAAACCCAGCTCACATCGGCGCCGCCCCACCAGCGGATTATCTGGCTCTTGCTCGACGAACTCTCATACCAGCAGCTCTACGAGCGCCGCTTTCCTGGTCTCGACCTTCCCGCGTTCGATAAGCTCGCAGGCCAATCAACTGTATTCACGCATGTTGTCCCGGCTGGCGTGTATACCCGATATATCCTTCCCACGCTTTTTACGGGCATACCCTCCGATGCCGTCGACATCTCCGCCCGCGGCCTTCTCGTCTCGCTGAGAGACCCCTCCACTGGTAACTGGACACCATTCCACCAACACCAGACCGTCTTCCAGGACGCCATCGACGCCGGCTACACCACCGGCGTTGCAGGCTGGTATAACCCTTACTGCCGCATCATGCCCGAGGTCACTTGATCACTGCTTCTGGATCTACCGCCAAACCACCCCTGCCAACCTGTCTCCAAACCGCTCTCTCGCGGTCGACCTCATCCGGCCCTTCCGCAACCTCTGGCTTGATACGACGCATTTCCTCGGCCGCGGCCCCGGCTCTCTCTCTGACGAAACCCGCGACATCCGCCAGCACTCCAGCGACTATCGCCGTCTCCTCGCCGCTGGCGACGCCTATCTCGCCGACCCATCCATCGACTTCCTCTTTCTGCACCTGCCCATCCCGCATCCTTACGGCTTCTACGACCGCAAGAAAAGGGGCTTCACCACAAGACATACCTCTTACATCGACAATCTCGCGCTCTCTGACCTCTACCTCAACCATATCCGACATGTCCTCGAAAATAAAAATCAGTGGGACTCTTCCACCATCATCGTTATGGGCGACCACTCCTGGCGCACCACACAGATATGGAAGGATTCCATGACCTGAACCGACGAAGACCAGGCGGCCAGCCGTGGCGGCGAGTTCGACGACCGTCCCGCCTACATCGTTAAGCTTCCCAACCAGCAAATCCCCGCCCGCATCGACGAACCCTTCTCCGCAGTACGCACCCGGGCCCTTCTCGACGCCCTGATGCAAGACCACCTCCTGACTCCCGCGAACCTGCAAACCTGGGCCAGCCAGCAAAAATAGTGTTCGCTGTCATTTGGTTCCTCTACTAGTCCCGCTATTAATCGACAAGTACACAGAATCGACTTGATCACTTACCGGTCTTCCAATAAGAGCGGTAGCGTAGGAGGTGCTCTGGCGTTCCGCGCCTCCGAAATCATGATGCGTGTGAACGCCCCCATCCCGGCCCTTTTGGCACTTGCAGTCTTGTGTTTCTTTCCTGTTGATAGCGTGGCCAAGCCAGCCCACCACCACGTTCACAAGGCCGTCGTCGCCGCTCCGGTTCACCGAGAGTCCGTCACCCGGCCAGGCACCTCCAGCGGGCACAACCCCACCTCGCGAGTCAGGGGCCAACACGCGCCCACATATCACCACATCAACTCACCCACTACGGCAAGGGTCAGTCAACCCGGGTTAACGGCCTCCACACCGACGCCTCGAGCGGCCACCTCAGATGACTTCATAAAAGCGGCGAAGGGGACGGCCGACGGCCCAGACCACGTCGCCGCCAATGGAACATCGCACCCCGAAGAACTCAACAAACCCTCCCCTCATTCTCCATCTCGCAGGCCCGATTCTGTGGCCAAACCTGTCTCCGTGGTCAGCGTCAGGCGGCCCAGTACCGAGAGGCCCCAGCTGCCCAGTGTTGAAGAAGCCGCTTCAACGCCTGTCATTCTGCCCACGCTCTACAACAAGCGCGGACGCCTCATCGTTCCTCCACCACTCAAGGGCTCCCACGACATCCTCGTCCACCAGAACCAAGTGGCCGACCACGACGGCCTCGACCGCATCCAGAGCGACGAAGATCTGCTCAACATGCGCAGCGAACGACTCCTGGTCTCTCTCCCCGCAACCAGCGCCTTGCAAGTCGACGAGCGCCTCCCCCGAACCGTCGCTACTGTCGTCCTTGGACAGCGCAGTTCCTGGCCACCCTGGCCCGCGCCCACTACGCCCACTTCCATACGCCGTTGCAAGTCAACTCGGCCGTCCGCACCGTCGAATTCCAGCAGCACCTAGTGCACGTCAATGGCAACGCCGCCCCAGCCGAAGGCGACACTGCCTCTCCCCACCTCACCGGTCAGGCGGTCGACATCGCCAAGCACGGCCTCTCGCTTACCGAGATCGCCTGGTTGCGCGGCTACCTACTGCCGCTGGTGCAGGAAGGAAAAGTCGACGTGGAGGAGGAGTTCCAGCAGGCCTGTTTTCACATTAGCGTCTACAAAAAGTATCTTCCCCCCGCCACCACTCCCAGCCGAGATCCAGTCACGTCGAATCACAGCGGAACGACTGCGTTAGCAGCTGCGATGCGCTAAATCAGACGGCCTCGCGACGCCCGCTCTGCCAGCTCTCATAAGCCGAATCCAGCGCCCGCATATTGGTGACACCGTCTTCACCCGTGGCGGCGAAGGTGCCCTCACCCCGGTACGCCCGCGCAAAGCTGTCCAGCATCCGCGTATAACCGTCACCATTCTCAGCCGTGACCATCTCCACCAACTCACCCGCCCGCCGCACCACCAGCTGCACCGGCCGGTCCACGGTCAAGCCGTTTTCGGCAATTAGTACTCCGTCACTCCCGTTCACCTCAACCAACGTACGGTACGGCGCACGCGCACTTGCCGTCACATTCGCATAGACCCCGCCCGTCATCTCCAACTGCAGCGAAGCGATGGCCTCCACCTTACCCGACACCTCGTCCTTGCGCGCAACGGTACTGACGCTGCTCACGTCCTCGCCGAGCACAAAGCGCAGCGCATCGATGCAATGCACTCCAACATCGGCGATAGGCCCGCCACGCGCCAACGTCGGGTCGGTAATCCACTTCCGTGGCGCCTGCGCGGCCGGATAAGAGTACTCAGCATGCGCAAGTTGCGGCCTGCCAATCCGCCCCGCTGCGATTTGCTCCCGCATCCACTCCAGACTTCGGTTGTAGCGAAAGTTCTGCGCGACGCCATAAAGCAGTCCTGCGGCCTTCGCAGCCGAATCCATCTCTACGGCCTCACCAGCGTTCATCGCCACAGGCTTCTCGCATAGGACTGCCTTGCCATGGGCAAATGCCAGAAGCGCATCGTCTCGATGCATCGCATCGGGCGACGTAATAAAGACGACGTCGACCTCAGGCGACGAACACAGCGCCTCTCGCGTAGGAAAGCAATGAGGAATTTTGTAGGTAGCGCAGTTCTCGAGTGCGGCCGCCTGGTCCCGCCGCCACATACCGCTCAGCGTCGCCTCCTCACACTTTGAAAAGGCAGGCAGAAGACGTCGGACTGCATGGTGTCCAAAGCCAAGAATCGCAAACCGCACCCGTGACTGCGTCATGAGCCTCTCCGAAATGTCTAGGTTCTAATGGGCGTCGTTCTTGAAGATCTCTTCAGCGAGGAAGTTCTGCACCTTGGCTTCGTTGTGCACCATCTCCAGATACGCGGCCTTCAACAACTGCGACCGGCCAAGTTGTAACTGTTGCCGGATCGCCTGCTGCACACGGGGATCGTTAAGATCGCGCTGGCCGGGAGGCTCACGCGAGAGCAGCTTGTAGATCGCATATCCCGCGGGCTTTTTGGTCTGCGCGTCCAGCAACGGAAGGATCTCCGTCATCTCGCCGGCCCTCAGCTTCGTGACCGCATTGAAGATTGCAGGGTCCGCATGCAGCTGCGACTCGCCAACAAAGCCCATATCTCCGCCATTGGTTGCCGTCTCAGGCTGCTCCGAAAAATTCGACGCGATTGTGCCAAAGTCCTCACCGCTATCCAGCCGGTTCTTCAACGCCTGAATCTTCCTCTTTGCTTCCACGTCGTTGGTCGCTTTGCTGTTCTGCAGGTTGCCCGCCTGTGGGGCCGCCTGATCGGTCACCTGGATCTGTGCCAGATGATATTGCGTCTCTCTCAGGTTGTACTCTGCCTTGTGCTGGTTGTAGTAGTTGGCCACGTCAGCGTCCGTAACGGTGATCTTCGAGTTGACCTCTTTATTGAAGAGCTTGTCGATCGTGATGTTTCTTCGGATGGCCCGTTTCAAGTCGTCCACCGTCTGGTTGCTCGCCTTCAGTCGCTCCTGGAACTGCTCCTCGGTGAACGGGGCCTTCATCTCGGCGAACTTCGCATCCACCTCTTCATTCGTCGCGGCGAGGTTCGTCTTTGCTGCGCGCTGCTCCACGATCTCGTAGTCGATCAGAGCGTGCAGCACATTCAACCGCAGCGAATCGGCCTGGACCTGCGAAAGCTGCTGCTGTTGGGGGGCCTCGCCAAGCTGCTCCCGGTAGCTCTTGTCCAACTCCGTTCGCATAATCGCGTGACCGTTCACGGTCGCCACAACATCGGTGCTGTGGCCGCGATTGCAGCCCGTAACCGGCATGAAACCGCCGACTAGAATCAACACGATAGGAAGATTGGCCTGGCGAAAGGAACGCATAGCGAATGAACGATTGGTTTCGGTCAGCAAGGTCGGCACGTCCTGTATCTCCTGCATTCTTCCGCTAACTGCCGGGCTTGGTCGCCGGCGGGGGTTGAGGCTGTGCCTGAATGGGGGCAGCCGGTGGCGGAGGTGGTGGGGTCTGGCCTGAGGCTATAAGCGCGCTATCGATCATACGGTATACGTACTCCAGCGGAAGGGCCCCCTCCAGCTTTTCTCCGTTGATAAAGAGAGCGGGCGTCGAGTCCACGCCCAGTGACTCGCCCAGCTTCACCGACGCCTTGATCGCCGCGTCGTCCTGTTTGACGAGGCACGCATTCAGAGTGTCAACATTCAAACCTTGCCGCTTGCCCTCATCGCGAGCCAGCGTATCGAGCGTATCGTTCGCCTTGGTCAGGCTCTTCTCCGTGCCACCTATCTCTGCGGCATGCGCATGGATGTAGTCCACCAGGTTCCAGTAGCCCGTCGGGCTCTGTGCGCCAACGCAGTTCGTATCGATCGCCGCGCGCATCGCCCACGGATGCTGGTTCAGCGGAAAGTCGCGGTAGACAATATGGATCTGGTCTTTATATCGCTCTGTCAGGGCGGGAAAAAGCTGCTGGTGCATCTTAGCGCAATAGGGGCACTCCAGGTCGTCGAAGCCGACAATCAGCACTGGAGCGCTCGTCTGGTCCGCCCCGCGCCGGCCTCCCGTCCCCGCTCACCAGCAGCTTGGGTCCTTGCTGATGTCGTACTTGCTAAACTGCGCCAAAGTGTTGCCGTCGGTTGAAAGCAGAAAAATCGATGGCTTGCTTGTCTTGCCGTCCGCAGTAAAAGTCACGCTGATGGCGTCGAAGCCAGGGACGTCGCTCTTCGTCCGCGAACCGATCTGGATATCGTAGTCAGGCGGAATAGTCGACTTGGAGCGGATCAAAATCTCAACGCGACGCGCAAGCTCCGGAGAAAGCTTTCCCGAAGCGTCCGCGGGGGTCTGCGCGTGGCAACCAAGCGCGGCCAGCGTTAAGGCAAAGATCAAGGCACGAAAAGGCTTCACAACGGTAGGCACAATGCTTCGATTATCTCACGCAGGGGCCATATTCACGGATGCAACCACTCGCAAGCACCGCCTCCGCAGAGCTCAAAACAGGCTCGCAGCTCGCCGCAGGTTACCCGCCGTTCCGATATTCAATAGCGTGAAGTTGAATCTCTCGGAGGTCTCGTTCCGCACCGAACCAAGTTCGTACTTCCGCACCTCCACGCTGAATCCGCAGCAGTCCCAGTTATATGAGCCCTGCAGCGCCCCATACTGCACCAGGCCCGTATCTCCGGCCCTCAAATCCAGCCCCACATTGGCCGCCACGCCCAGGCCGGCCCTGGTCGGCGATCCATACCCCAGCAGAAGCCGCAACTGGTTGAAGTCCGAGATCGAAGAGCTGACTCCCTCCGTGAAGAAACGCCCCGGCGCGTTCAATCGCGCATAGCTGAGCCCTGAAAAGATATTGCCGTGGCGCACGTCCACGAACACGTTATTCGACGTGAACTTCTTCGCTCCGGTGTCGTAGTCGAAGTCCCATTCGACGTCCATGTGCGCCGTCGTGCGCACTCGTAGCCGCGAGATCAGCGGCGAGATCGCACGCGGCTCGGTCAAGAACGCGATCCCCGAGAGATTCAGCGTTGTATCGAAGATATTGCGCCGTCCGTCGATGACGGCCCCGCCAAAGGTCTCGTTGAAAAAATACTTCTGCGTCAGCCGCCAGCTGATCAACTCGCGGCTCCCGCACACAGGCCCGCTTCGCCTTCGAGTCGCCCCTCCGCTCCCTGGCATAGACCCTTCCCCCGTCTTCATCCGGATCGTCTTCCTGGTCATCATTGGCCTGCTTTTCTTTGCATGGCCGGGCCTTCGCCGGTCGCAGAAAGAGCCTCTGCGTCACTCCGTACTCCAGCTCATTCGTATCGCTCGCAACGTCGACATCGTCGAAGCGCAGCACATTCAAAAAATTATCGATCCCCGCCACGTAGCGATAGGTCACCTCCGGCTCGATCGTATGTTTTACATCGTTGCCGTGGAAAAACTTCTCCACCCCCGGCGAGTCGAACGTCCGCTCGATCACCGGAGCCCGCAGGTCCACTTCAGCCTCAAAATCGGCGCGGTTCAATCCATTCGGAAGCTCTACCGGCGGTCCCAGCGTATAGGGCGTCTGCCGGCTTCGGTTGTACGCCGTCTCGCGAAAACCCACCGAGGGGCGCAGCCGCCAGCCGCCAAAACTCATCGGATACGAGATCTCCGGATGAATATCCAGCCGCGCTGTCAGGCCGCCTGTCGCAAAGTTCGGCTGTATCCGCGACAGACCTGCCACCGACGACTCCACACTCCATTGCAACCCGCTTCTGCCGATCTCATGCTCGGTGCTGCTGAAGTCCAGCGATGGCGCATGAAAGATGCGCACCTGCTCCTCCGGTGTCGCTGGTGTCGTCGGCGTCGCGGGCATCGCCACAGCCTTTAACCCTTGATAGCGGTCGGCACGGGCAGCCGAATCATATCCATCGGCCTCATGCACTCCATACAGGATCGAAAGAATATCGCTCGACACCGCAAGGCTGAAGTTCTCCGCAAACGCCTCGCGGTATGTAAACGAACTCAGGTACTCCGCGTCCGCCACTATGCGTGTCGCCGGACTGAAGTCATGCCGGCCCGAGAACGTTACATCCTCGCCGCCCTGATTCTCATAGACCCCATCCGTCACGATACCGCGGTCCTGCAGTCCGGAATAGTGCGACTTGGCAAAGTCATTGCCCAACCCGCGATAGCGAAACGTCGCCGACTCCTCCCATCCCCGCAGCGAGTAATACTGCGTCCCCACCGTCAAATCGGTGCTCCGGTTGATCGCCCAGTAATACTGTTCGCCAAAGATAAATCCCTTCGTCGAGGAGTAGCCCGGTGTCGGAATCAAAAAGCCGCTTTGACGTCCCCCTGAGCCGGCAGGGTGCGTCACATACGGAAGATAAAGCAGTGGAATGTTCATGATCCGGAAGATGCTGTTTTGCGCCTTCGCCTTCTCGCTGTCAACCGTGAACTTACCCGAGTTCAGAATCCAGTCGGGATTCGGCAATTGGCACGAGGTCAACGTCCCGTCGTAGATCTCGTACTCCTGCGGCCCGGTCCTCACCACCATTCGTCCGGTAAACAGGAAAGGATTGCTGTTCGCGTACGTCGTCGTGCTATGGCCGGAGTTCTTCAGCCCCACCGAGCCAGTTACATCGTAAAAGCGCCCCGTCTGCCGGTCCAGGTTCATCGTTCCGTGGCTGGCCACGATGTCCTCATGATTTGCGCCTCCGGTCACATGCAGATGTCCGTTGGCCGTCAGCTCGCCCGTCTCCGTGTCGTACTCAACATGGTCCGCCTTCACTACGCGATCGCGATACGTAATGACCACATCACCATCCAGCACGTAGCGACTGCCCAGCTTCGACTGAGTGTCCGATTCGATGGTGACGGCAGTGGTATCGTCCACCGCCGGGAGCACCTCGGCCACTGGATAGCGCACCGCGCCCGGCGCGTCTGGCAGAGCCGTGTCTGGAGTTGCCTGAGTCGTTACCTGCTGCGCGACCAAATGTGGATGACTTGCTGCAAACACCGTGATAGTTATCAAGAGGTAAACAGTCTTCAGGGCACTTCCGACGGAGCTCTTCGGACGGCCTCCCCAGAATCGACCCAAGACTGCGCTCAACTTGTTGTATTTACTGCGACCGAACAGCATTACCGGCAAGGGCAGCCGGCGCTGCCAAGGTATCGTGCCACCCAGTTCGTTCGGTTTGAAGCTTGTCAGACGCACCACCCCTTGAGGCTAAACGATTTTACGGAAGCGAGTTTGGATTTGAGCACAATGAGCTCTGCACAGCGAGACCTGTTACCACTGGACGAAGCCCCGGCCGAAACGGAAGCCGCAGCGCCCTTTGCATTAAAGGAACAGGTGATCGAACGGCTCGCCGCCCACCGCGCGCGCCGCAACCAGCACCTCACCAACTCCGTCACGCCTATCGCGAAGGCCGCCCCAGCAAACTCCCGCGCCTCCCGCATCGCGGCCGCTGTTGCTGAGCGCTACGCAAACTCCCAGAGCTACCGCGCCTTCCTCGCAGCCCAGGCTGAGGCCGCGATTCGCGAAGCCGAGGCGGCCGCCGAGGTCGCGGCGCTCAGCGCCCAGGCCGTCGCCGACGCTCAATATAAGCTCCTCGCAGAACTCGATCAATGGAGCCTCACGCCCCCAATGCCGGCTCCAGTTCCCGCACCCACGCCAGTCACAGCAGTCGAGGTTTCCGAAGCTCTCACTCCAGCTATCACGCAATCCGCGCACTCTGGTCTCACTGTCTGGCTGTATGACGAGGACCAGTCGACTGCAAGTCTTCGTCAACCTGCCACGGCCTCAAACCAGCTCCGCTCTCAAAGTGCGCTCGACGAGGCCGAAGGTCTTGCTCTCGATGAAGAGATCGCATTCCGCCACTCGCCCACCTTCGAAGACGTCGACCCTCCCATCGACCTCCCCGCCAACCTGATCGAGTTTCCCCGCCAGCTTGTGGCGCCCCGTAAGGCCCGTCCGCGCCTGGCCGAGGGCCCTTTGCGCGAAGAGGCGGACCACGCCGCTGAAGCGGCACAGCTTCGCATCTTTGAGGTCGAAGCTGCCCAGATCTCGACCACTCCGGCCGTGGAATCCTCAGCGCCCGAGTGGTCGTCAATTCTGCTCGCTGCCCATCCCGTGTCCGCCGTAGTCGAGGCACCCGAAGCCCCCTTCCAGCCTATTTTCTCTCCCCAAACTGCGCCTTTCAGTCTGCGCCTGATGGCCGCCATCGTTGACGGCTGCATCATCACAGCTGCTCTCCTGGCCTTCACCGCCGTCTTTGCTTTTACCGTAGGGAGAGCCTCCGCGGACCATCCTTTCGGCGCACAGATCAACTTGCAGATCGCCGGCATCGGCGCTGCCGTGACCCTTGCCGTGCTTACGTTGATCTATCAATTTCTGTTCTTCTCCTTCTCCGAAGCGACTCCCGGCATGCGCTACGCGCGCATCGGGCTCTGCACCTTTTCGGACGACAATCCTACCCGCGCCGCTATGCGCCGACGCATCTTTGCGATAGTCCTCGCTGCCTGCCCAGTCGGCATCGGCTTCCTCTGGGCGTGGCTTGACGAGGACGGCCTGGGCTGGCACGACCGCATCTCCCGGATGTATCAGCGCAGCTACTAGACCACCTTTTCCGCGGCGCGTTTAGCGAGGAGTTTCCTGCGGTCGGCGATGAGACGCTTCTGCTGCGTTGCGGGCATTGCGAGGACGGCGCGTGTTCGGGGCGGGAGCTTGTTGAAGGTGATTGCGTGGGCCGCATGCAGCTCCCGCTCCCACTCGATCTTGCGGAAGACGTCCCACCGCTCAACCGCGACCCAATAGATTCGGGCCATGTAAGGGGCGGGGACGATGCCTTCAATCTCGAGCAGTTCAGAGTAGCGCTCCGGCCCGGCGGCGTACGAGATGACGGCCCTTCCATCGCCATCGAGGTTTATCAGCGCAAACATTTTGCCGCCGATCGCCTTGTCTCCGGCCCAGAACACGAGGTTGGCGCCCCACTGCATGGTCTCGACGGCGTGGGGAAGGGTGAGGAGATAGGCGCGGATGCGTTCGGCGTCCATAAATGTCCTTTCCCGGAGGGTACCCCCTCCCCCCTTTGCCGGGCTTGATCCTTTGTTTGCCGTAGTTTACGGCGGGTAACTGCCGCTAAATTCGCGCAGTCAAAGGGGTTACGGCCAAATTCGTGCAAACAAATGAATTACGCCCCGATGGAAGGCAGACCCGGCCGGTTTTTCTTCTTTTTTACCTCTAATTCTATTGTACCGAGTTGGAGCAAACTAAAATGCCAACGCTATGTCGTTTATTTTTATGGGTTTAAGTGGTGTTGGGGCTTGACATGCGATTTTGCTGAGGTTTTTGAAGAAAAAAACAGGTCGCCGGAACCCCATAGTATTTTTTAGACAGCTGCGTAGTCGCAGATGAGGACGGTCAGGTCGTCGTTCTGGGCCCTGGCCCAGGTCTTCAGCGAGGAGATGATGTGGTCGGCGGCCGCTTCCGCGCTGAGGTGGGCCCCGTCCTGCAGTAAGGCGGAAAGGCGTTGCGGCCCAAACTCTTCTCCAGCTGGGTTTGCGGCTTCGAGGACGCCGTCTGTGTACAGAAGCAGCCGATCGGCAGAGTGTAGCTGGTGAACGGCGGTCGAGTAAGTTGCATTGGCGAAGGCGGCGAGCATGAGGCCGTTTTCTGTTACTTCGATGACTTGTCCGGAGCGCAGCAACAGCATGGGCGGGTGCGCAGCGGCGGAGTAGTGGAGGGTGGCGGAGTTGGCATCGAGGTAGACGTAGGCAGCGGTCACGAACTGGTTCTGCGTGTTTCCGCAGAGGACGGCGTTCATTCCAGAGAGGAGCGCAGCGGGGTCGGAGAAGTTTGCGCGCTGCGAGGTGGCTGCGAGTTTGACCATGGAGGCGATCAACGCAGCCGGAACACCATGGCCGGAGACGTCGGCTATCAATAGGCCAGCGTGCTTCTGATCGGCGATAAGAAAATCGTAAAAATCTCCTGCAACGGAGGTCATAGGGACGTAGCGGGCGGCGACCTGGAAGTGGTCGGAGGCAGGATAGACAGAGGGGAGAATGTCGGTTTGGATGCGGCGGGCGATCTCGAGCTCCTTTTGGATCTCGCTGAACTGGTGATCGCGAGCCAGGCTTCGCTTCGCGGCCACATAGCCCAAGGTCGCGAGGAAGAAGGCGAAGCCCCAAGGTTCTACATTGAGAAAGTGCCCCAAAGCTGAGGTGATGTTGTCGTAGAGGACAAAGGCGGCGAATAAGAGGACGGCCGTGCTAAGGATGACTGAGTCCTGATCGGTCTGCTTTCGTGTCACCGATTGAATTACCAGGGCAATCACGCTGAGGATGACGATGCCGTTGTTTATTCTCTCAAACGCCTGCTTGTGACCGAATATGAAGGTCGCTACGAAGAGGCCCAGAAGCGGGACCGATATAGCGATGGCGGCCTTGCGGCCTCCAAAACGCGTGAGAAATCCTGCGGCGTCGAAATAGAAGAATGCTGGAATTGGCACCAGGTAGCTGGCGGCCCAGCGCAGGTTGTCGAAGAAGGCCGAAGGGGGTGACCATCAGAGCGAGTAAGGGCAGATCGATCCACACACGCAGACCGTAGAAGATAGCGAAGAGGCCCAGCCACAAGAGCATTGCGTCGAACTTGCGGCCGAGAAAGGCGAACGTCACCGAGATGAGTCCGAAGGTGGTGAAGGCGGCCCCGAGGAAGAGGTAGAAGGCCCCTTCGTGAAAGGCCCGTAGGCACCTGACTGGCGGTTAGCTGCGGGTCGGGGGCGTACATACGAGCGAATGATACACGGGGAGAGAGAGGAGGCACTGCGAATTTGAATGCCCGCCGAAATGGGTCTTTATACTTGAGCGTCGATTTGCCTGACCTTCTAGAGCAAGTCAACGATGGGAGGAAATGTCAGCAGGAGGCTGAGACCCAGCAGCGCAAGAGCAACGGTACTGATGCGTCCTGCGGCAACTGTCTTTCCGCGCCAGCGCCATTCCAGGATTGCCCAGGTTAATAGCCAGAGGAGAATGGCGGCGGTGGTAACGCCGGAGAGCGGGCCCGTTGGCTTGTAGAAGACCAGGGCGTTCTTGATGTAGACCGATTTGTCTGCGGCGAAGGCCAGGACTGCAAGTGTAAGGGAGCCGACGCCGGCAGAGAGAATGGCGCCTGCGCCTGAGCCATTTGGCACGGCAGGGGAGCTGGGTGAGATCGCGCGATCTGGCGTACTCATTTTTCACCTCCATGGGTAAGTTGGATATTGCTTCCGCCTTCGACGGGAGCGTATTTGGTGAGCATCGCGCCGAAGAATCCGGCGATTCCGGCAGCGACAAACGAAGCGAGGGCGAAACAAAGGACTGCCGCGCGGAGTTGCGGATGGTTCCTGAGGTCGCGCCCGTACTTGATGAAGACGAAGGCCACCGTGGTGATCGAGATTGGAGCAAACCAGGCGATGTGTTCCTTCCACTCCATCCCGAAGGTGTGCCAGCCGATCGTGGTGGGGCGCGACATGAGCAGGTGTTGCGGAAACATGGATAGATCAACGTTTCCAGGCGGGGGTGTCACGCGATACCAGGGGTAGATGACGTAAGCTCCGGTCAGCACGGCGACCCATGCGAGGACGATCATCGTGATGAAGTAGAGCTTCACGAAGCGATCGTGGCCGGGTGTGGATTCGAACGGGGCGGCGGACGTGGTGACGCGATACAGCTCCACGAGCGCGCCCGAACATGCCAGCAGATAGAGCCCGCCGAATCCCATTCCATGAATCAGTGCCCAAAGGCCGCGTAGGGTGATTTCCATCGATTGTTTCTCCTCATGAGATTGGCAGCAGCGAGTTTTTTCGAAGCTGCGCGTTCTTAAAATGCGTCCCTGTGAGGCTGCGCGGACAGCATCGCGTCTCTGGCAGTTTTCTTGTCGGCATCTTCATCTTTATCTTTGTCTTTATCTTTTCCCCACGTTTTGTAGAGGCCAAGATAGGCGTAGTTCTCGGTCTGTCCAGCGATGGAGTGCCCGTAGGCGAAGAGCAGTTGGAGGCCAGGAGAGTCGAAGTGGTAATAACCACCGGCGTCGATTAGAGTCGAGGGTTCCGTTTGAGCAGCGGCGAGACCTTGCCGCGCGTGAGAAAAGACCTCGGCAGACAGCTCCAGTTTTTTGCTGATTTCGCGCTTCACGAGGAACCCTCCGTAAAGGTAGTTTTGATACTGGTCCTGTGGGACGACAGCGTAGCCGATACCGCCGACGAGGCTCCAGGAACCGAACTCCTTTTCGACCCAAATGGGGAGTTTGTACCAGACCTTGCCTACTCCGAGGCCCTTGGAGTAGTTGCCGGTCGGAACCTCGAACATGGTGAAGGAGCCGATTTGCGGACGATGCTTCGTTTGTCTGATGAATCCGTACTTCACGCCAAATTCCATGTCCGTCAGGCCAAAGGCGCTCGGGCCTTGTCCTGCCGGAACGTAGACCTGACTATTCGACGGCTGGACGGTTCCAAAAGGAAGGATCGCGTGGAGCTGGATGTTGGGAACCGCACCCCAGTTGAATTCAAATGCCGGACCGGTCGCGTCGAGCTCCACCGGGGTGCCATCCACAGTACCGAAGATGTAAGCCTCGTAGTGCCCGAGGTCGACTGGTGTCGGATCGTCCGTTTGAAAGGGAGGGCCAGCCTGCGCCCACAGCCTTGAAGCAGACAGCATGAGGACGCACAGAGTCAGCTTCGAACAAATGCTGTTCCTCCCCGTCGGCTGCTGCTTTTTCGCGAAGATCATGAGGGACCCTTTGAAGCAAATGTCCGGCTTGAATATCTTATATCGAAATTCGATAGTAATCCGCTCTGAGGGCTGGGCGGGCGGCGGTATATTTATCGTGTGTTGAAACAACAGCGAGAGCTCTTCTTCGGTCTTATCCGGATCCACGTGCTTGTGCACGCCTCTCACGAGCCGATCTTTGGGCTGGCGATGATGGAGGAGCTGACGCATCACGGGTATCGCATTGGCCCGGGAACTCTCTACCCGCTGTTGCATGGCCTGGAGCGAGCCGGCCTGCTGAAGTCTGTTCTCAAGAGGGTGGGGGGACGCAAGCGACGGGTATACAAGATCACGGCCGTTGGCAAGAAAGCCTTAGACAAGGCGAAAACGAAGGTCGATGAGCTGCACCACGAGATTCATGAAGAACATCCACGCAGGCTATCGCCCTCCTGAAGGCAGGCAGGCCGCGAGTTAAATTGCGAACACGTAGATAGAGACGGAGTCCCTGGTCTTTATACTTGAGGAATATGCCCGATTCTATTGCCGAAGATATGTCAAAATTTCCATCGCCTGAAGACCAACTTGATTTGATCACCAAAGGTGCTGCGGAGATTGTTCCGCTGGAGGCGCTGAAGGAGCGCATCACAAAGTCGATTGCGACGGGAAAGCCGATGCGGATCAAGGCGGGGTTTGATCCTACGGCCCCGGAGCTGCACCTGGGGCATACGGTGTTGCTGCGGAAGCTGAAGCACTTTCAGACGCTGGGGCATACGGTGATCTTCTTGATTGGCGACGCGACGGCGCTGATCGGCGATCCGACGGGGCGCGACGTGACACGCAAGGCGCTGACGCGGGAGGAGATTGCGGCGAACGCAGAGACGTACAAGGAGCAGGTGTTTAAGATACTCGACCGCGAGAAGACGGAGGTCCGGTACAACTCCGAGTGGCTGGACAAGCTTAGCTACTACGACATGGTGAAGCTGATGGCGCAGTTCACGCTGTCGCAGATGCTGGAACGTGAGCACTTTCATAAGCGGTTCAACGAAGAGCAACCGATCTCGCTGCATGAGCTGATCTATCCGATTGCGCAAGGGTATGACTCGGTCGCGCTGGAGTGCGATGTGGAGTTGGGTGGGACGGAACCAGAAGTTCAACCTGATGCGGGGACGCGATCTGCAGAAGCACTTTGGGCAGCCGCAGCAGATTGTGCTGATGACATCGGTGATCGAGGGGCTGGACGGCGTGCAAAAGATGTCAAAGTCGCTGGGGAACGCGATTGGGGTGCATGAGCCGGCGGGGGAGATGTATGGAAAGTTGATGTCGATCTCGGATGAGCTGATGTGGACGTATTGGACGATGCTGACTGATCTTCGCGGGTCCGAGATTGCGATTATGCAGGACCAGGTACGGAGTGGGGCGCTGCATCCGATGCAGGCGAAGAAGGAACCTGGCGTGGTCGATTACAAGAGACTTCCATTCGAAGGAGGAGGCGGACGCTGCAGCGGAGAGTTGGGCGAAGATGTTTCAGCAGCGAGGAGTAAGTGAGGACGTGCCCGTGGTGAAGGTGTCGCTGGGAGAGGAAGGGCTGATTGCTGCTGCGGTGGACGGTGGCGCGATGGAGATTCGCGTGCCGAAGCTTCTGGTGTTGGCGGGACTTGCCAGCTCCACCGGAGAGGCGACTCGCAAACTAGCGGAGAACGCTGTGAGTTTGAACGGAGAGAAGATCGCAGGCAGGACGTATGGCAAGGACGCGATGGGGAGTTCTCCGACGTTGCGATTGGGGAAGAAGAGCGTGCGGGTGGAGTGGGTGAATTAGTTTGCAAGGACGTATTTGCAAGGGCGCCGTGTCGGGGAGGAGTTCGCTGATACAGTCAAAGGCGCAAACCTTATTGAAGAAGCTGCATCTTAAAGAACGTGGGTCTATGATTTTGAGATTTTCTTCACAGCTGATTGCTCTGGGTAGTCTTCTACTGGCGGGGTCGTTACCGCTGTACGCGCAGGGCGCCAAAGATGCGAAGGAGATCGTTCGAACTGCGATGCAGGCTGAGCTGGCTGCGGACTTGAACGATCACTCGCGATGGCGCTACCGGGACGCGCGGAGAGATGGAACCGAGACAGTTTCGATTGTGGTCGAGACGGACCATGGTTCGGTGAAGCGGTTGATCAGCCGAGGTGGCATACCGTTAACTGAAGCAGAGGCCAAGGTGGAGGACGGGCGGGTGCAGAGATTCATCCACGACCCGGCGCAACTCGCCAAGCAGAAAAAAGATGCGATGCAGGACGGAAAAAGCGCCGAAGAGTTGCTAAGGATGTTGCCAGAGGCGTTCACATGGAACGTGCAGAGCGAGGACGCTGAGAAGATTTCGCTGCGCTTCGAACCGAATCCAAATTTTAGTCCGCCCGATATGCAGGGGCGCGTGCTGGGTCAGATGGCCGGCGAGCTGGTGGTGGATAAAGGACAGAACCGAATCGTTACGATCAGCGGAAAGTTGACGCAGGACGTGACGATTGCCTGGGGCCTGGTGGGACGGTTGCGCGAGGGTCGGGCACCTTCCGGGTGGAGCGCAGGCAGGTCGCGCCGGGACTTTGGCAAATCACCGAGACACACGTGCACATCGAGGGCAAGGTGCCTGTTCTTTAAGAGTATCGGCCAGCAGCAGGACGAGGTGCAGACCGAGTTTACGCAGGTGCCCAATGGGGCGACGCTCGAGCAGGCCGCGGAGATGTCGAAGGCCCTGAAGTAACGCGAAAAACGCAGCAGACCACTGTATGCTCGGAGACGATGGCACACACTCCCTATCCACAAAGCGATCGTGAGCTGATGCGCTTGATTGAGCGCTCACCGGGACATCGTGCCGGGTACAAGCAACTGGTCCGTGAACTTGGACTGGGCGGAGGACGCGAGCGGCGATTACTGTTGGAGCAGCTTGCTCGGATCACCGCACGGGGCGAGCTTGTGAAGACCGAGAGCGAGCAGTGGAGTCTACCGTCAGCTGCACCGGAGAAGACGAGACGGGTGAGGCGTGGCGGCGTCGAACTGCCGGTGGAACATCGCGCGACGCGGGACAGGCTGGTGGCGGGACGACTCGATCTGCATCGCGATGGATATGGGTTCGTACGTCCGACGCAGAGTACAAGCCGCGATGACGATCTCTTTATTCCTCCGAACGAGTTGAACGGAGCGATGCAGGGAGATGAAGTCCTCGTCGATGAGGCCCCGCCAGGGCGCGATGGAAGGCGCTCGGGACGGATAGCGCGGGTGCTGAATCGAAGGAACCCTACGGTGGTGGGGGTCTTTCACTATGCGCGGACGCATCGGAGGAGTGCATGGGACAACACGCCGCTGATCAACGGTAACTACATTACGCCGCTGGATGAGCGGATGACACAGCCGGTCCTCATTCCCGAGGGCGCGGAGGTGCCCATCGACGCCGAGGGAGACGCCGCATCGTGTGCTTGGAGAGGAGGCGCAGGCACAGCAGGCGCACTGGTCAGATGAGCTGGATCCACACAGACCGCTCGAGGGGTTGGCGGTCGATGTCGAGATTACGGACTTTCCGACAGCAGGAAGACCCGCCCAAGGGCGTGTGATCGAGGTGCTGGGGCCGCCAGATGCTTTTGGCGTGGATGTCGAGATCATCATTCGCAAGCACCATCTGCCGCATGTATTTCCGACGAACGTGTTGGCGGAGGCTTCGGCGTCTGCTGCACAGACCGTGGAGTCGCTGGACGCGGAGGAGCTGGGGCAGCGAAGAGATTTTCGCGGATTGAATATTGTCACGATCGATGGCGAGACGGCGCGGGATTTCGATGACGCCGTGCTGGTTCGACCGATGGCGAATGGCAATTGGGAGTTGCAGGTTCACATTGCAGATGTCAGCCATTATGTGCGCCCCGGCACTGCACTCGATCTTGAGGCGAGGCTGCGCGGGACGTCGGTGTACTTTCCCGACCGTGCGATTCCAATGCTGCCGCCACAGCTTTCAAGCGGCATGTGCAGCCTGCGGCCGGACGAGGGCCGGCTGGTGTTGAGCTGCGTGATGGAGATCGATGGCCGTGGCGAGGTGCTTGGCTACGAGGTCTGCGAGGGAACCATTCGCAGCGCGAAACGCATGACCTACACGCAGATCCAGAGTGTGCTCGATGGGAACGCTGAGACGCGCGCGGAGTTTGCCGAGCTGGTGCCGGAGTTTGAGCGGATGTACGAGCTTGCGCTGAAGCTGAACGCAAAGCGACATCGGCGAGGGTCGATCGATTTTGACCTGCCGGAACCGGTGATTCAGTTCGACCCCGATGGAAATATGGAGGCCATCGTCCGGTCGCAGCGCGGATGGTCGCACAGATTGATCGAGGAGTTCATGCTGTCTGCGAATGAGTGCGCCGCTACATGGATAGAGTCGCAAGGTGTGCCAAGTATTTATCGCATTCATGAGATCCCGGACCCAAAGCGCATCGTTGATTTTGAAGAGACGGCGAGCCAGTTCGGTTATTCTCTGGGATTCGGCAGCCTGCCGGTCAAGCGGATCCAGACAAAGGGTGACCGGCGGGATGCGCGAGGAACGAATCGCCAAGTAAGGACGCATGAGGTGGCGGAGTCGATCCCGGTGACGCCGCAGATGTATCAAAAGCTGACGGCGAAGATCGCGGGCAAACCAGAGGAGAGGATCCTCTCCTACCTGATGCTGCGCTCGTTGAAACAGGCCCGCTACAGCGAGAAGAACGTGGGACACTTTGCGTTGGCTTCACCGAGCTATACACACTTTACTTCGCCAATCCGACGCTATCCGGACCTGATTGTGCATCGATTGCTGCGCGAACTGATCCAATCGGGCGCGAACTCGGAGGGAGCAGCGATATTGTCGGACGCGCCCCAGCCCTGGCAGGAAAGATCGCCCGCGAAGGTGCGAACGGAGAGACACGAGCGGTCAACTTTAGAAGGGCCGATTCCGGAAGCGGAGCTTGGCGCGATCGCTACGGAGTCGAGCCAGTCGGAGCGGAGGGCCGACGATGCGGAGCGCGAACTGATTGAGTGGAAGAAGATCAAGTTCATGCAGGACCCGCGTCGGCGAGGATTTCAACGCCATCATTCTTTCGTGCACGAAGTATGGGTTCTTCGTCGAATTGGATGACCTGTTCATTGAAGGGCTCGTACCGCTAACGACCCTGCTGGACGATCGCTACATCTTCCGCGATGCCGACCGGCAGATTGTCGGGGCGCGGAACGGGCGGGTATTCAAGATGGGACAGCGAGTGCATGTGCTGCTCGACCGCATTGATCGGCAGCAGAGGCGGCTGCAGTTTGCATTAATTCTTTCAGAGGAGGGGTTGAAGAGCGCGCCGCCATCGTTACGCCGCTCGAAGACCGCCGCGACAAGCGCAGAGGAGCGTCCGCACTCAAGCCCGAAGCGTTCAGGTAAAAAAGGGAAGACCAAGTCGAAGGCGCGAGACAGAAATAAAAAGTCCAAGGGCAAACGGCGCTAGTTTATCGGAGTCGCGGCGCTGCCGAACAAACCGGTGAGCAATAGAAGAAAGGCCATGACCAAGAGCGCGACCCTCAGCTGATGCAGTTGGTCCCAACGTGATCGGTCTCGCAACCAGCAGTCATAGGGACGCTCTGGATCCATCTTCGCGATTCGATTGTTGATGGGTACAAGCATTGTCACCGAAAACAAAATGGTTGCTGTCCAGAAGATTCCTGCCAATAGGATGAACAGTCCGGGGCCACTCGATACCGGCCGGTGCTCGAAGGCCGCACCAAGGATGAGCACAAGCGCCAGGCCATACCAGAGCGGCATCGCCTTGCCGAGTGTGGCTGCCATCCGGGCCGCAGTTTGAGCGTGAGCGCTATTACTCAGCTTCCGCAGTTGGGGATGGACGAAGGCCGCAACGGCGAACTCATTACCGGCCATTAGTCCGGTCACTGCCACGGTCGCTATATCGTAAGCAACGGTCATAGTGGTATTGGATGCGAAGCAATGCGGCATCGGATTCAGCGAAATTGCCCCGCGCATCGTAAAATGAAGACTCCAAAAGGAGTTTACAGAAGATGGCACACATGGTTTTCGACACGAGATTCAAGACTGAGATGGAAGGGCTGGACGAACCGCCGTTCGATTCGGACTTTGGCCAGAAGATCTTCAAAAACGTTTCGAAGAAGTCGTGGGGCGAGTGGGTAGAGCGTCAGAAGATGCTGCTAAATGAGTATCGCCTGCAGCCATGGACGCGGGAGGCACAGGAGTTCCTGGTCGAGCAGATGAACGAGTTCTTCTTTGGCGAAGGTGGATCATTGCCGAAGGAGTACGTTGCTCCCACCCACTAGCCCGGGCCTCTGGTGGCCGCAAAGTTGGGCCAGTCGTGTACACTTAGGTCTGCAGGATACCCCGCCGTCGCCCACCCGGGCCGACGCGCAACCAAATAGTCGGGACGTGGCTCAGCCTGGTAGAGCGCACCCTTGGGGTGGGTGAGGTCGCTAGTTCGAATCTAGTCGTCCCGACCATTTACTTATCCTTTTTTTTCAGAAACTTACGAGCGGCACTCTCACTGCGAGTTAGGTCAGAGCATTACCGGGCATATCCAACCCTTGCCATGCGGGAGGCCAGATTCTTGAAAGCTTCGTCGCTCACGGGATTCACCCCGCTTGCTGAGATCCGGCGGTTGTAGAAGTTGAACAGAGCGCAGGCAGAGATGGCGTAGAAGATTGAGGCGTCGTCCCAACCAGTTGCGTTCAGTCGTTGCGTGTCCGTTGCGGTGATGGAGGATGGCTCCAGAGTGACCTTGCGGACAAATCGCAAGAGCTCCTTCTCTTTGTCGTCGAGGTCGGAGGCGTCGAGATCGCGAATGACGCTCCAGACGAGCGCCTCGTCACCCAACAACTGCGAGGCCACGGCAGCGTGGGCCTTCATGCAGAACTCACATTGGTTGAGGGACGATGTGTAGGCGGCGATGAGTTCTCGGAGGCCGGCGCTGATGGGGCACTCCTTGTGCATCAGAGTGTGAGAGAGGGCGGCGAGGTGATGGGCGGCTTCAGGATCGAAGACGAGCAGATGCCAGATTTGCCAATAGTCGGCCCCTGAAGCTTTCGCATTTTCGATGAGGTCGCGGTAGACGCTGGGTTTGGGGTCCGTTTCGACTCCGCGAGGAAATATGGATGCCTGTTCAGTTTTCGGCGTATTCATGCTTTCTACCTTGTGTGGACCGGGTTGGGGCCGAGATCGAGGAGGTTCTGGGACGGCAGTCCGAAGGCGTTGGCGACGCGGTTGAAACATGCGAATAGCGCGGTGATGTGGACTGCCTCGGCGATCTCCTGCTGGATCCAAAGCACTCAGCGTTACGCTACACCCATCATGCTTCATGAGGCACCTCGATAAGTTTGAGAAAGACGAGTTCGATTCGACTAAAACATTCAAGTCCGCAAGGCTACTCATGGCAGCCTTTGGACATTTCTGAAAACTGAAGCCAAATGAATCTTTGCGCTTCTGAAATTGCAATTCACCCGGGTTGAGGACGCAGTTTAATTTCTCGATACCCTCATCACATACGCGCGCACCGAGCAAATTGAACTACGGAAGCCCGTAAAACCGGATCGCTGTTCCGGCCAGAATCTCCGCCTGTTCATGCTCACTCAGTTTCGCAATCATCCGACGAACAAGTTGCAGCCATTCACTGTAACCACTCGCCAGACGCAGTACCGGCCAGTCGGACCCGAACATTACTCTTTGGGATCCAAACGCCTCAAGTACCACGTCAAAGTAGGGACGAAACTGTTCCTGGCTCGAACTACTCCAGTCTGCCTCCGTCACCATGCCGGACAATTTACAAAACACATGCCTACGCTTTGCCAATTCGCGAATTTGAGATGCCCACGGCTCCATCTCGCCACTACGAATCGCCGGCTTCGCGATGTGATCGACCACAAATGGCTGATTCGGAAATGCATCGACCAGGCCGATCGTTTGTGGGAGATGCCGCTCGAAGATCAACAGATCGTAACGTAGGCCAAACTCGCGAAGCAATTCGATGCCGTGCTGGAAGTCTCTGCGCAACATGTAGTGGTCATCCGCTTCGTCGTGGAGGACGTGTCGCACACCCTTCAATTTTGGGCAGTCACGGAATGTTTCTAAGACCTCACCTACGGCATCAGAAATGAGCGGTACCCATCCAACCACTCCAAGCACTGTACCGTTCGCTTCGACGAGTTCAAGCAGCCACCGCGTTTCCTCAATAGATTGCCTTGCCTGGACAACAACGGTTCCAGTGACCCCCGCGCTCGATGTCTCCGCCTGTAGCTCAGCCAATAAGAAATCGTGACGCAATGGCTCCATGTCACCGGACATCCAAGGATACCCATCCGATGAGTAGCGCCAGAGATGATGGTGGGCATCAATGATCTGCGGCGGAGCAGCAGCTAGTTGTTTTCCAGCAGTCCCGTTGTCCATGTTTGTGTCCTTGATGCGTTGCAGTTTCTGCTCAACCACAGCCAGCAGTTCCACGTCGATCGGTTTTTCTACCCAAAGCACGTTCTGTTCTATTTTAATCTGGCCGGGGGCGCGGGACGCCACTCTGGCGTACCGCGGGTCGTCAATAACCCCTGTGACAAGGGAGCAGCATTAATCAGACCGCTGTCCTTCGGTTGCAGCAGTGGCAGCAGGCCCAGCAGAGTGGCGTCATTCAAAGTGTAGTGGTTATAGGAGAGGGCCGTGTCTACATCTGTCTGCCGCAATATCCGTGGAAAGATCGCCAGCTGATATCCAGTCACGCCGACAACATGTGCCTTCCCAGTTTCCTGCACCCTGCGCAGCGCAGGAATTGTTTCGTTGACTTCCTGGCTTAGGTCCGCATATTCATTGTCGTGCGACTGGATGGTGTCCACGTAATCTACTCCAAGCCGGCTCAGGCTCTCATCCGCGCTTGCCGTTACGCGAGTCGATGCCTTGCAGGAAAGCTCGGTTAGTGCCCGTCGATTTGTTGGCAACTGAGAGTCTAGTAATACTTCCACACGCCTCGAGGGATGATTTATCCAAAAAATGACTAGGCAGTGCAACAGTTTCCCGATACTATCGGAACGCTTCCGATAAACAGGGCAGCACGGGACATGAGTCGTCGCGGGAGCCGATCTCTCCAACGCACAAACTATCACTCTCGCTAGTCAGAACCCGGGCTCCCGGAATTCCAACAATCTCACCGTTACCATCCAATAAGAAAACGATCCAAGTCACTGCCTTCGCATTAATTGTTTATTGACGAATGCTGCCAATTACTTATAAAAGTATCTACTGTGCGGAGGACGCGGTTTTTGCTGCGTCCAAAGAGAAGATTTGGGGACGCCGGTTGAATGTATCAGGAGCCGTTTGCCCCTATTCGCGCGAGACATCGCGAAACTGGACGCAGGCGGGAAATGCGTAGGAAAGTTTTGATAGATAGTGCTTACTTACTGCACAGCAGGGGCTAGCCTCAAATCGACAGCACGTTTTGACGAATGAGTGAGGCGCTTAATCCCCGTCAACTTCATTTGGCTCTCCGCGTTGGGTTTCTGAGAGAGCGCGAGCGGTAAACCGCGCCGGGGCAAATAGGTTGAATATTTGTGCCCGACCAGTCGTTTGAGATTTGGTCGATTCTAATTTGAGGTTTCGCCACGATGCGCTTTTCGATGATGCGGTTGATATGTTTTTTGGGGGCGTTGCTGTTTGTCGTTTCGCCATGCTCTGTGTTTGCACAGAAAGATGCGCTCGCGTCGCTTCCTCCGATGGGCTGGAACAGCTGGAACCACTTCAAGGACAAGGTTGACGATGCTTCGGTGAGGGCCGCGGCGGAGGCGATGGTTTCTAGCGGGATGCGCGACGCGGGCTACGTGTATGTGAACATCGACGACACGTGGGAGGGTGAGCGGGACGCGCAGGGACGGATCCAAGCGAACAGCAAGTTTCCGGACATGAAGGCGCTTGCGGACTTTGTGCATAGCAAGGGGCTGAAGCTGGGGATTTATTCTTCGCCAGGGGCCCTGACGTGCGCGAAGTATGCGGGCAGTTTGGGGCATGAGATACAGGACGCTCAGACGTATGCTGCCTGGGGAATCGATTATCTGAAGTACGATCTTTGCGGGTTGAGGGTGGAGATGAAGGCGGCCCCTACGCCTGAAGCGGCCCACAAGATGATGGTGGACGCTTATGTGAAGATGCGGGACGCGTTGCGGAGTACGGGACGTCCGATTGTGTATAGCCTCTGCCAGTATGGGGAGGATGCCGTTTGGGAGTGGGGTACGGAGGTTGGTGGAAATCTTTGGCGGACGACGGGTGACATCAACGACCACTATGCGCGGATGGCGGAGATCGGGTTCAGCCAGGCTGGCCTGGCGAGGTTTGCTGGGCCGGGACACTGGAACGATCCGGACATGCTGGAGGTTGGGAACGGCGGGATGAATACGGAGGAGTACAGGACGCACATGAGTTTGTGGGCGATACTTGCGGCTCCATTGCTGGCAGGAAACGATCTGTCGAAGATGACTCCGGAGACGGTTGCTCTGCTGACGAACAGGGACGTCATTGCGGTGGGCCAGGACCCGGCGGGAAAGCAAGGCGACAGAGTGTGGGCGGAAGGGCCGATTGAGGTTTGGAGCAGGACGCTGGCGGATGGATCAAAGGCTGTGGGGGTGTTCAACCGGCAACCTTCGGTAATGACGGCGACTGTGGATTTCAAGAAGCTCGGGTTTGCAGGGGCCGTGAAGGCGAAGGACCTGTGGCAGGGGAAGGACCTTGGGGCCAGTGCGGCCCCTATAACGATGAAGATTCCGGGGCATGGAGTGGTTTTCCTGCGCGTACGTTAGAAATCCCGGCTATTTTGTAACTCATTTTGGACATATTGAGTTGAAGCCGAGTATGGAGACGATTCGACGGATTTTCCCAAGTTCGCCGGCGTGGGGTAAGGATGAATGCATTGCCCTGTTGTCACCAAGTGTGACTCAACTTCTGTTTAACCCGCACTCGGGATTCTACAGTCCCCACTGACCGGAAACCGCTGTAACGAATAATCCGAACCGGCTTATAATGCCGGTATGCCCCGTCGAGTTGCGCGGGTCGTAATTTTCGCCGCAGCTTGGCTGTTGACCGAGAAGCCGCACGCTATCGCGCGCCGGTTCTGACGATGCAGCGATCGTGTTCGGGAGGAAAGAACCGTGTGGTGGATCAGCTATCGGGGTGAATCGGGGCACGGCGTCGACAACATCGGCGTCTTCGAGGACGACGGCTCGCCGCGCAAGACACATCCGCTGCTCCTCGATCCATCGCCGACCGCGCATCCGCTGCACATTGCGCGCGGCTTCGCATTGGTGGGCGACGACCTCTACATCGCGAACGCGTGGCTCAAAGACAGCCACATCGCGCTATACCACCGGCACGGCGACACCTTCCGCTTCAAGGAGGTACTGGTGAAGACCGAGCAGGTTGCGGCAATGGTGCACCCCTTCGACGTGGAACTGGGGGACGACGGCCGCATCTATATCTCCTGTCAGGATACGAATACGGTGGTGTCGCTTGTACCGAAGACCCGCAAACCGGCACCGGTGGCCGCGCACCTTCGCAAGCACTATCCCAACGGGAAGTTTCTCCCCGGCACGCTGGTCGCGTCTAGCCTGGGGAGCCTTCCAGAGTATGGTGATCTCGCGCCGCTCGATGTACCCGCGCCGCTCGGCCTGAAGGTCGTGCTCGACAAGCGCGGCAAGCCGCGGCACTCGGTACGTGGCATCATCGTGCACCGGAAGCATCTATATGTAGCGGACGAAGCCGGCGACTCAGTGAAGGTCTTCGATGTGCGGTCTGGGGAGTTGATCGCCCGCATCACGGGACGGGCGCTCAAGGCGCCGGTACATCTGGTCCTGCACGGCGAGACGCTCTACATCGGCGCTTCGGGTACCGGCAGCATCCTCGCGCTGGACCTGACATCCACGCCGCCGAGCGGCGAGATCAAGGCGCGCGTGGTGATCGACGGTAAGCTCGACGCGCCCTCAGGCTTCGCTGTCGGCCCCGACGGCGATCTTTATGTGGCCGAGAGGAAGAAGCAGCGGGTGCGGCGCTTTTCCTCCAAGGGGAAGAAAAAGGGGACGTTCATTGATGGCCTTCCGGACATGCCGGAGTTCCTCGTCTATGTTCCCTGAGAGATTCGAAAGCGGTTTATTCTCTCCTCTTCGTAGGACGAAGCCGACGAAGGTACTGGTCTTTGGAAGACTCCATTCCCACCACCGCTCCGGCCACATTGCCATGTTTCACGCGTTCCGGGCCATCGCAAGGTCCACGATCTCCCCGATCATTTGGGTATAGGAGAGGCCGGATTTCTTCGCGGCCATGGCAAACTCCTGTCCGCTGGAGAGCCATGGGTTCGGATTCGCTTCGATGACATAAACCTCGCCCTTGCTCGATACGCGCATGTCAATGCGGCCATAGTCGCGAAGCTTGACGGCACGATAGGCCTTGACCGCGATCTCGGTGAGCTTGGTTACGGTTTCTTCATCGAGGTCGTCGGCGATCGCCGATTTTGTCAGTTTATAGGCTTCCGTGTCTTTCTCGAACTTCACGTCCTGGCTGGCGATTCTGGGCATGCCCTTCGGAAGTTTCGAAAGATCAAGTTCCACAAGCGGAAGTGCATGTGCCTTCTCGTAACTGCCGAGGATGGCTGCGTAGATCTCGCGTCCTTCGATGTACTCCTCGATCAACGCAGGAGAATCGAACTCCGTCTGAATATAGTCGACGCGCTCCATCAACTCCTTCACGCTGGTCACTACGGCAGCGGCATCGATGCCGATGGATCCATCTTCGGAGGTGGGTTTCACGATGAGGGGGAATTTGATGTCATGTGCGTGGTCGATGGTGCCGCGATAGGCCGTCGCGAAGTACGGCGACTGAATTCCGTAAAAAGCGAACATCTTCTTGGCGATCGATTTGTCCTGCGCGAGCATGTTCGCGTGCGGTCCGGCGCCGGTGTAGGGGATATCGAGCATATCCAGGAATGCAGTGACGTGCATCTCCTTGGTGTCATCGCCGGCATAGGATTCGGTGAGGTTGAAGATGAGATCGGCGCCACATTTGGCGAGTCCGAACAGTGATTGCGAGCGGCCGTCGAGAACGTGATAGGACGGCTCATGACCGAGCTTCTCCAAGGCTTCGAAGATCTCTTCGCGGTCGTGCTTTACCGGCTTCTTCTTGCGTTTCTTTTGCCCCTTGCGCTTGCGCGGCGCAGGAACCTCTTCCTGCACTTCAGCAGGTCCTTCTTCCCACAAGTCGTACAGCACGGTGACCTTCAACTTCGCTTCAGTCATACGGCTCCAATCAGAGTGACGGCAGCTGCCGGCGCCTCAGGGATGAATAAACTTCCCGCGGACCAGGTAATTCATTGAGAGTGCGGTGGTGTAGACCGTGAACTCCGTGAGGTACTCGGACTCGCGTTGTACGTCCACGCGCAGACCCAGGTCCTCAACACGCTTGCAGATGGCTTCCACGAGTCGCTTGACGATCGGACGCTGCACGCCGCTCCAATATGCGACCTTGTCGATAATGGGCTTCCGATGCTGACGCAACATCTCCTGGGCTGGTCGCACGCCCTTACGTCGCTTGCGGGAGATATTGAAGATGTCGGCCAGGTCCGCGTCCAGTGCGAGTTCCTGCACTGGAATCTCCTCCGGCAGGCTGAGATGATAGAACTCGCCGACTGTCGACTCCATCTCATCGACGGTGATGTCGGTGCGGCCGCGACGCCGGACGGGTTCGACATCTCCGACCTTTCGCACCGCGCGATCGACGTATTGGAGCTTGGCCAGCGCCCCCCAACCTTTGTAGCGCTCTCGCCATTGCGAGCGAGGCGTGAGCCAGACCGCAAACGTTTCAGCAAAATCTTCGTCCGGGTGCTTCTGCGCGTACCACCCGGCCATATGGCGAACAAATTTCCGCGAGAACGGTATCGGACGGTAGTTATCTCGATATGCGCGGCGAAACGGGCCGAAGAGATCGCGCCACTCAGCCGACTTATATAGCTGGTACGCGTAATTGAATGCGTGTCCGGCCTCATGACGCATGTACATCATGATCTCGCGAGCGTCTTCGAGGTCGTTCATATTGCGCTCGAGCTGGGCCAGGTCCGGGTTTGCCAGATAGAACGGAATACCGATGACGGGCTCGCCAGAGGGACATCCCCATTCGTCGGTGAGATAACAAAGCGGACGGAACTTGTGGATGCCCTTGGCTTCCAATTCGCGATAAAGCTGCTGAACGAATCGTTCGAGCGGCGACCCCTCAAGCTTAAGTCCGAGTTCGCGAATGGGCTTGGCGAGGATCTCCTGAAATTCCGTTCGGGTTTTCTCGAAATTGCGCACTGGGCTATTCAGAGTTCTATACCACTGAACCAGATTTGGCACCGCAAGGCGTATCGCCTATGCACATAGTATTGTGGGCACGCCTGGTTCTGGCCAGACAATGGAATCTTTTGCCAGTTCCGCGGCGAAGAGGTGTGCTGTTTGGGGCCACAATGTTAAAATCGACCTTAAGCGCAAGTCAATCCCAGTAAGCCGGATCGCGGACCCGGTTCCTGCTTCGCCAAACGTCCGTCCGGCCCGGAACTCCGCTTCCCTTGGAAGCTGGTTTCCCTGAATGTTTGATGGAACAATTGCCGATCGTGTGAATAACCACGGCGCGGTCCTGGCACGGTTTGAGCTATCCAGTCCTGTCCGCCTGCTCGATTACGGCGAGGCCAGCGGACTCTTGACCGGACCTGGTGGGAAAGAACCGCAAGTAAGGAGCAGACTTGAGACTATGAATTTCAATACTCTCGCTGGGCGAGTGGGTGGTAGTCTTAGGCGCAGAACGATACTGTCGATGGAGCTTGCCCCAGTGCTTTTAGCTTCTAGCATCCATGCAAAATCCATTACGCTATAAGGCAGTGAGCTTTGATCTCGACCTTTATGCGCTCCAGGTGCTTTCGGATATTCGCCCCGGCTACGATGTTTTCCCTGGTGCTGGTGGGGACATGTGTTGGACAAAATACGACGCATATTGGCCTTGACCAGGCCATTGATCTGGCGCTCACTCACAATCATTCACTCCAGGCCACGCGAACTCTGATTCTTCAGAATCAGGCCCAGGAGATAACCGCCAATCTGCGCCCCAATCCCACTTTGGGAGCTGATTCTCAGTTCATCCCAATCTTTGATCCGCAGTATTTTTCGGCGGACAATCTGGACCAGGTTCAGCAGTTCGATATTGGGATAGGATATCTCTTCGAGCGTGGTCACAAGCGACCGCGGCGCCTTCAGGCCGCTCGCGATCAAACAGAGGTCACTCGTGCCCAGGTCGCCGACGCCGAAAGAGCTCTGGCTTTCAACGTAGGCCAGCAGTTTGTCGGCGTTCTAGTGGCGGAATCAACTCTTCAGTTTGCGCTTCAGGACCTACAAAGCTTTCAGCAGACAGTCGACATTAGCGAAGCACAATTGAAGGCGGGATACATCGGCGAAGGCGACTATCTCAAGATCAAGCTGCAGCTTCTGCAATTCCAAACCGACGTGTCCTCGGCCCGTCTGGCAAGAGTGCAGGCCCTCGTAGGTCTACGGGAGTTGCTGGGCTACAACGCTGTGCCGGCTGACTATGATGTGATTGGCGATCTGGCGTACCAACCGCTCAAGGCCACCATGGAGGACCTGCAGATGAAAG
Source organism: uncultured Acidobacteriaceae bacterium (assembly GCA_963774835.1). GTDB lineage: Bacteria > Acidobacteriota > Terriglobia > Terriglobales > Acidobacteriaceae > Edaphobacter. The sequence continues at coordinate 1,026,286 of CAVZGS010000002.1, read as the reverse complement.
CAGAGGACATACGCCCTGACCTCCATGCAGCGAAACTCGGCATAACCGCCGCGCAGAGCCAAATCCTCCTTGCCAAGGCAAACGCCAAGGTAGACGTAAATGGCACATTCGACTATACGCATGTCTCTGGCGAGAACACAGCGTCTGTGTTCGTCAATTTTGCTTTACCCATCTTCAATCGCAACCAGGGCGAGATAGCGCGTACGGGCTATGCCCTCACACAGGCCCAGGAGCTGCAGCAGTCGGCCACCGATACGGTTCTTTCCGATGTTGCCAACGCGTATGAGGCAGTCAGAAGCAACGACGAAGTAGTGCAACTCTACAGCTCCGGATACCTCAAACAGGCGCAGGATTCTCGCGACATCAGCGAGTATGCTTACAAGCGTGGGGCCGCAAGTCTTTTGGATTTTCTCGATGCAGAACGCAGTTACCGGACGGTCCAGTTGGCCTATCGCCAGGCGTTAGGCTCCTATATGACTGCGCTGGAACAGTTGAAGGAAGCAGTGGGGACGAGAAATCTACCATGAAGAAGCGTAACGATCTTTGGCAATTAGCGGCCGCGGCGGCGATCATGCTGGCCGTTGCCGGCTGCAAGGGGGCAGAATCGACTTCCGCCGATTCGAACGGCGCAACAAGCTCAAGCAATGCCGAACTATTTTCCATTCCGCAGGAGCAGATGTCACATGTAACGGTGCTGACAGTTCAACCCACGACGCTGACTCGAACTCTGCGGCTGACGGGCGCCGTGGCTTACAACAGCTTTCGCACGACGCCGGTCATTACGCAAGTCAGCGGGCCGGTCAGTCGAGTTGTGGTCGTTCCCGGCCAGAGGGTACGCGAGGGCGAACCTATGTTGTACGTGGCGAGCCCGGATTACTCGCAGCTTCGCACAAATTATCTGAAGGCCAAGGATGCGTACGCCCTCGCCCGGATCGCCAATGCCCGAGCGCATGATTTGTACCTACATCACGCGATCGCCCTACAAAACGTGGAGCAGGCAGAATCAGCCGAGGTGCAGGCAGGAGGTGACCTGGCGGCATCAGAAGCCGCATTGAAGGTCATGGGAATTGCAGACCCAGACGCACTTTTGAAAGCGCCGCCCTCTTTCGAAGTTCCTGTGAGGGCGCCGATAGGCGGCTTGGTCGTTGAGCAGGATGTGTCTGCGGGACAACTCATTCAACCAGGCACCACGCAATGTTTCATGATCTCCGACATCAGCACCGTCTGGGTGCTGGTCAATGTCTATCAGAAAGATTTGCCCTACGTGAACGTTGGAGATTCGGTCGCAATACAAACGGACACCTATCCTGAGGTCTTCCACGGACGTATCTCTTATGTCGCGGCATCACTGGATCCGAGCACACGTACACTACAGGCCCGCATCGAGACGAATAACCCCGACGCCAAGCTAAAGAAGGACATGTACGTGCTCGCCACCGTGAACGCGGGTACGATCCCGAACGCCATCGCGCTTCCGGACGCTGCGGTCCTTCGCGACAGCGAAAACCAGCCGTTCGTTTACGCCGCGGTATCTCCGAACCAGTTTGGCAGACGCTCAGTGACGCTCGGGGAAAGCTCGAATGGTAAAACGCAGATTAACAGCGGGCTGAAAACGGGCGACAAGGTCATTGGAGATGGTAGTTTGTTCTTGCAGTTTGCGAACTCGCTGCAGCGCTAAGCGGATCGCGCGGATTTTGAGCAATGTCCCAAGAACTTCAACCGATCTCTGGCAAGGATAGGGCCCTCACAACGGAATGATCCACCGAATAGTCCAAGCCGCGCTGCGACAAAGATTCCTGGTGCTGATGCTGACCGCTTTCATCACGGTCGGGGGAATCATATCGTTTCAGCGGATGCCCGTGGACGCCTATCCCGACCTCTCGCCTCCTCAGGTCGAAATCATCACCCAGTGGCCAGACCATGCCGCAGAGGAGGTCGAACGGCTGGTTACGCTTCCGCTTGAACTCCAGATGAACGGCGTCCCCCACATGGTGGTGATGCGTTCTATCTCGCTCTATGGACTATCCGATATCATCCTCACCTTCGAGGACACTACAGGCGATTACTTTGCGCGGCAGATTGTCTTTGAACGGATCGCTCAAGCCACGCTGCCAACCGGCGTTACCCCAAGCATGGCGCCCTTGTTCAGCCCCAGCGGCTTGGTGTATCGATATGTGCTGGAGAGTCCCGACCGCAGCCCTCAGGAACTCAAAACGATTGAAGACTGGGTGATCGAACGAGCGTATCGTTCGGTCCACGGCGTAGCTGACGACTCGGGGTTCGGCGGCACCGTGATGCAGTATCAGGTGCTGCTTGATCCGGCCCGTATTTATGGGTATCACCTGACGATTCCGCAGGTCGTGACCGCTCTGACTGCCAACAACGCAAATGCTGGCGGCGGCTTTTTTTCTCAAGGTGGACAGTTCTACTATGTTCGCGGCATAGGGCTGGTGCGGAACACGGATGACATTGGCCATATCGTAGTTGGTGCCAACAAAGGCGTACCAATCCGAGTGCGTGATATCGGAGATGTGACGATTGGACACGCACCGCGCCTGGGCGAATTCGGTTTCCAGAAAAATGACGACGCGGTCGAAGGCGTCATTCTTATGCTGCGCGGGGAGCAGACGCAGAACGTACTCAAAGGAGTTCAGGCAAAAACGGACGAACTGAACCGCCAGATTCTGCCGCCTGACGTTAAGATTCATCCTTATTATGACCGCAGCGAATTGGTAGACCTGACTACGGACACAGTGAGGGCCAACTTGCTTCGCGGCATGGCGCTGGTCCTCGTCGTGCTGATCTTCTTCCTGGTCAGCATCCGCGCGGCCGTCATCGTTGCCCTTACCATTCCGCTCTCTCTTTTATTTGCCTTCATCGTGCTCCACGCGCACGACGTCGCCGCGAACCTGCTCTCCATCGGCGCGATTGACTTCGGCATTGTCATTGATGGCGCCGTGGTAATGATCGAAAACATCTACCGCGAATTGGCGCTGCGGGAGGGACAGCAGTACAACCTGAACACAGTTATTCTTGCCGCTGCGAAAGATGTGGATCGCCCAATCTTCTATTCGGTGGCCGTAATCCTCGCCGGGTATTTGCCCATTTACGCGCTGAGCGGACCCTCGGGGAAACTGTTCCACCCCATGGCTGAGACGATGTCCTTTGCACTCGTCGGCGCGCTCATCCTGACGCTCACACTGATCCCCGTGCTCGCTTCCTACTGGTTCAAGAACGGCGTGCGTGAGAAGCATAATAGCGCATTCGAATGGATGAAGAGGAAATATGCGGCGCCGCTCGATTGGGCGCTCAATCGGCCCAAGACGACCGTTGCGATCGCGGCCTTAATCTTCGTGGCGACGCTGCTGCTGGTGCCCTTTATCGGAGGCGAGTTCATGCCTCACCTTGATGAAGGTGCCCTCTGGGTGCGAGCTACCATGCCCTACACAATCTCTTTCGAAGAGGCCAGCACCATCGCGCCTCAGATACGTAGCATTCTGATGTCTTATCCGCAGGTCACTGTGGTGGGTTCGGAACTTGGGCGGCCCGACGATGGCACTGATCCCACGGGCTTTTTCAACTGCGAGTTCTATGTTGGCCTAAAGTCATACAAAGATAAGGCGTGGACCGGCGATCTCAGCGAGAAAAAGCAACTTATCGAATCGATCAATAAGAAACTCACGGCCTTTCCGGGAATCATCTTCAACTACACGCAGCCCGCCGAAGATGCTGTCGACGAAGCACTGACCGGACTTAAGAGCTCGTTAGCGGTCAAGATATACGGTGACGACTTGAACGTTCTGCAGGACAAAGCAATACAGATCAAAAACACACTCTCCAAGGTGCCCGGCTTTACCGACCTCACGGTTGTGCGAGAACTTGGCCAGCCGAGCCTTCTGGTCGATGTCGATCGCGACAAGATTGCACGTTACGGGATAAACGTTGCGGACGTTGAAGCTGTGATCTCGGCCGCAGTAGGCGGGCAGGCGGTGACTCAGGTCATTCAAGGGGAGAAGCTGTTCGATCTTGTCGTCCGCATGCAGCCGCAGTTCCGCAGCAACGCTCACGAGATCGGAAATCTATTAGTCGGCACGCCAGACGGACAGCAGATTCCACTCAGCCAGCTCGCAAATATCACGCAGGGAAACGGGGCGTCTTTTATCTACCGCGAAAACAACTCCCGCTATATCGGTGTGCAGTACAGTATCGAGGGCCGTGATCTGGAGCGAGCGGTGCGAGACGGTCAGGCAGCAGTCAGAAAAGCCGTAACAATACCGCAGGGCTACCAGGTGACATGGGGAGGCGAATATAGCCAGCTCCTCGAGGCCAAATCGCAGATGTTTATTATCGGTCCACTGGCCCTGGTGCTGATCTTCATGATCTTGTTTGCGCTCTACGGAAACTTTAAATTTCCTGTCACCATAGCGCTGGGTGTCATCATGACCGAACCAGTAGGCGCTCTGGTCGCGCTCAAACTCACCCACACTCCGTTCAGCGTCTCCTCAGTCCTGGGTCTTCTGGCTTTGCTCGGGGTTTCGGTAGAGACAGCCGTGATTCTCGTCTCCTACATTAACAAGCTGCGGAAGGAGGGAATGAATGTCCGCACCGCAACACGGCAAGCTTCGCTCCTTCGGCTCCGTCCCATCATGATGACAGCACTGGTTGCTTGCCTTGGATTGCTACCGGCGGCCCTCTCTACCGGCATTGGATCAGATACCCAAAAACCCTTCGCCATAGTCATCGTGGCTGGGCTCATCTCACGCCTATTCATCGGGTTCTTCGTCAATCCGGTGTTGTACGAAATGGTTGCCCGCGAAGGCGATGTGCTCCAGGTCTAGACGCTCACCAAAGGTATCGAGATAGAGCAAGCGCAGCAGAGAAACCTCTTCGCATTGGCATCGTTACAATTATGCTTCGGCTTTGAGAGATGCCATATCGATGACGAAACGGTATTTTACGTCAGCCCTAAGGAGCCTCTCGTAGGCTTCGTTGACCTTCTGAATGGGAATGATTTCGACGTCGGCGGTAATGTTGTTTTTGCCGCAGAAGTCGAGCATTTCCTGGGTCTCGGCGATGCTGCCGATGGGCGATCCGGAGAGACTGCGACGGCCAAACAGCAGATTGAATGCGGCGACGGCCAGCGGTTTCTCTGGTGCGCCGACGAGACAGATGTTTCCGTCGCGGCGGAGCAGGTTCAGGTACGCGTTGATATCGTGGTCGGCGGAGACGGCGTCGAGGATGAAATCGAAGCTACCTGCGTGCTTAGCCATCTCGTCAGCGTTGCGCGAGATGACGACCTCGTCGGCACCCAAGCGGAGGGCATCGTCTTTCTTGCCAGGCGATGTGGTGAAGAGCACAACGTGAGCTCCCAGCGCGTGGGCGAATTTGACGCCCATATGACCGAGTCCGCCCAGCCCGACGATGCCGACCTTCTTGTCCTTCGTGACTCCCCAGTGGTGCATGGGTGAGTAGGTGGTGATGCCAGCGCAGAGCAGCGGTGCGGCCCCGGCGAGGTCGAGCTTCGAGGGCACCTTGAGAACGAACCTCTCGGTGACGACGATGCTGTCGGAGTAGCCGCCATAGGTCACGCCCCCGGTGTGCTTGTCCGGGAAGTTGTAGGTGAGGATGAGGTTGGGACAGAACTGTTCGAACCCTTGTTTGCACTCGGGACAGATACCGTCGGAGTCGACCAGGCAACCGACGGCGGCCAGGTCGCCGACCTTGAATTTGGTCATCGCAGGGCCAACCTTGGTGACGCGGCCGACGATCTCATGGCCGGGGACACAGGGGTAGACTGTGGGCATTACGCCGCTCCACTCGTTCCGGGCCTGATGGAGATCGGAGTGACAGATGCCGCAGAAGAGAATCTCAATCTGCACGTCCTTCTCGGTTGGATCGCGACGCGCGATCGTAGTGGATGCAAGCCGCGATTTCTCACTGGCAGCGGAATATGCTTTTGCGTTGTACATAGCTCGAATGTTGACCGTTCTGTCCAGGGACGATGTGTAGAGTTGCGAATAGGTATGCAGAATATGCCATGCTTTGAGCGGGACGTGCAAACCGCGTGAAAATCCACATTGATCCGAGAGTTAATTTCGAACTTGGTTCGACTGCTCGCGTATTTGCTCCCTCGCGAAGGCACCTGCCTTACCCGCATCAAGAAACTGCTGCGCATTCAGCCGACCGAACAACTCGATTAGCTTAGCGACCACGCCTGTCCATCCGGTCTGATGGCTGGCCCCAAGGCCGGCGCCGTTATCGCCGTGGAAGTATTCGAAGAAAAGTAAGTTGTCCTTCCACTGTGGATCAGTTTGAAATTTCTCCGTGCCTCCGAACACTGGCCGACGCCCCGTCTTGTCCCGCAGGAAGATGGAAGTCAGACGGTTAGAGATCTCCCGGGCCACCTCGAATAGATTCATCAAATTCCCCGAGCCAGTCGGACACTCGATCTTGAACTTGTCGCCGTAATAGAGGTAGTACGACAGCAACGCGCGAATTAGGATCGCATTCACAGGCATCCAAATCGGCCCTCGCCAATTGGAATTTCCTCCGAACATGCCCGTGTCGGATTCGGCCGGAAGATAATTCACACGGTATTCCTGGCCATTCACGTTGATGACATAAGGATGGTGCCTCATGGAAGCGGGAGAGAGCACGGATGCCGTAGGGGCTGAGGAATTCGTTCTCGTCAAGCATGCGTGTCAATATCCGGCGCAACCGGTCTTCATTCACAAGCGCTGCGATGCCGCGCTCGGCGTGGCCAAAATGACCGATCCCGGTTGCATGCATGCACTCGCGCAGCTCGGGCATACGTTCCAAGCGATCCCGCAGCAGGGTCAACACTCGCGGTATCCGTTCGCGCTGCCACGGCTCGATCACTGTGGTGGCGCACAAAGGGAGCAGGCCCACCATGGAGCGGACCTTGAGCCGCTGGGAGCTACCGTCCGGCAGGCGCAGCAAGTCGTAGTAAAAACCATCTTCCTCGTCCCACATACCATAAGTCCCCACTTGGTTCATGGCCACAGCGATCCAGACGAAATGCTCCGCGAACTTAATGGCCATATCTTCGTAAAAATCGTCGTGGGTCGCCAACTCCACGGCGATCTCCAACATGTTTTGCGAGAACATGGCGACCCAGGCCGTTCCATCAGCTTGCTCAAGTGAGCCGCCTGTGGGCAATGGTGCACTTCGGTCGAAGACGCCAATGTTGTCCAGTCCGAGGAAACCGCCTTCAAATAGATTATTGCCAAAGCGGTCTTTGCGGTTCACCCACCAACTGAAGTTCAACGTCAGCTTCGCAAACGTCCGTTTCAGAAACTCAATGTCGCCTGCGCCGCGCAGGGCCTGTTCTGTGCGATACAAGAAAATCGACGCCCAGGCGTGTACCGGCGGATTGACATCGCCGAAGTTCCACTCGTAGGCGGGAATCTGACCAGTCGGGTGCAGAAAGAATTCCTGCAGCATCAGGTCGAGCTGCTCCTTGGCGAAGTCGGTGTCCACCGTGGAAAGGGCGATCGCGTGAAACGCCAGGTCCCATGCCGCATACCAGGGATACTCCCATTTGTCGGGCATGGAGATGACGTGTTGATTCACCATGTGGAACCATTGGCGGTTTCGCATCAAGAGACCGCCTGGCTTTATCGGATCGATTCCGTGCTCTGTGAGCCATTTGTCCACGTCGAAGAAGAAATATTGCTTGGACCAGAGCATTCCGGCCAGCGCCTGTCGCATCACAAGCGCCTCGTCCGCGCTGACACGTGTCGGAGTAACGCATTTGTAGAACGTATCCGCCTCGCTCTGACGGGTCTTCAGCGTCGACTCGAAGCCCTTGAACGGATCGCCGATCGCAGCGGGCGCTGCATCGCTTAGCCGCAGACGGATGGTGGCTGTGTTTCCCGCGCCCACGTTTAACTGGTAATGCGCGGCAGATTTCGTACCCGTGTTCTCCGGGTTGACGGTGTCCCGCTTTCCCTGGACTACATAGTCGTTGATTCCATCTTTGACGTAAGGAGAGTCGTTAGGCTTACCGAAGAGCCGCTCGTTGTTCGTCTCGTTCTCCGTGAACAGCAAAGGGACATCTCCCTCGCAGTACAGATACCGATCCCCTAGATCGAGGTGGGAGGCCGCAATCGCCCGGCTCCCTTTCTGGCCGGAGATCTGTTTTATGGATGGCTTGGGTGTGCCTGGCCACCATGTCCAGTTGTTGCGAAACCATAGCGTCGGGAGGACGTGGATTGCGGCCGGCCCAGGCCCGCGATTGCTCACGCTGATTTGAATCAGCAGATCTTCCGGACTCTGCTTGGCATACTCCACCGACACATCGAAGTAGCGGTTATCGTTGAAGACGCCTGTGTCGAGAAGTTCGTACTCCATGTCATTTCGGCCGCGGCGCTTGTTGGTCTCGATCAGATCGACGTAGGGAAACGCAGCCTGCGGGTACTTGTACAGGTACTTCATGTACGAGTGCGTGGGCGTGCTGTCGAGGTAGAAGTAGTATTCTTTGACGTCTTCGCCGTGATTGGCTTCGCTGTTCGTCAGACCGAACATTCGTTCTTTGAGAATGGGGTCTTTGCCGTTCCACAGGGCCAGACCAAAGCAGAGCAACTGCTTATCATCGCTGATGCCGGCCATACCGTCTTCACCCCAATGATAGGCGCGAGATCGGGCCTGGTCATGCGTGAAGTAGTCCCATGCATTCCCGTCCTCGCTGTAGTCTTCGCGAACCGTACCCCACTGCCGCTCGCTGAGGTAAGGCCCCCATTTCCTCCATGGCGTCTTGGCGGTGCGCGCCTCGTCAAGTCTGGCTGATTCTGGATCCTGGGCCATTCTGTGCCTCCCCTGGTGTGGCAGGCCTGCCTAAACCGTGTCGACGGTCAGACTGGATTCGCATCATCGAAATCCTGAGACGAATCGGGTCGCGCCAACCATCTGTTCTCAACAACACATACCGCCTATTTCTGTAGATACACATTTGCCAGCCGGAACGGCTTCTGGCCGTAGTTCTCTATTTCGAGCTCGTTCTTCTTGTTGAACTTGATCTTGCAGACCGGCGCCAACGTACCGGTACCCTTGCCATTCTTGTCCACGTCAAGCACGACAATGCCAAACTGATAGTCCGTAGAGCGGCCACTGCGATACAGTTCGCCGAACGACATCGGACGGTTCGTCACCATCACAACATGCAGACCGCCGTTTGCTGTTGGCCGGTAGCGTGCAAAGCGAAAGCCGCTGCCTACAAATCCAGTCGGAGAGAGCCTGCCCACATCACTGGTCTTCTCCATTGCGCTCACCAATCCGTTCGGGCCCTTCTCTTTCAAAACGCTAACGTAGCCCTGTACCTGTTCGTCTGATGGACCATCCCGTGATATAGATGTTCATCCCGAAGCTCTTGCCGGCCATTGTGCCGGCCTGACCAAAGGCGGTCGCCGCAAACTGGCGGGGTAAGTCTGTGAGTGGCTTGTTGTCTCCATCCTGTGCAGATGCGCTCAACTGAGTGCAACCCGAGAGAACAATCAGGACAGTCATAATTCGAAGGTGCTTCAATCGCATATTCTCTTTCCTGGCCCCAGGCGAAGACCGACAGCCTGAAGACTCGCCTTTTGATGGCACGAACTTAGCTCCGCTCAAGACTAGAGGGGACGCCCCTAACTGTCAGCTAGGACTTTTAACAGGCAAGCGGGTCCCGATCCTAGGCTAGGGTTGAAACACCAGCCGCGTGCCTTCTTCCGCGTAGTTCCAAAGCGCTCCGACGTCGCACAAGGGAGCGACCTCTGTCTGAAAGTGAAGAGGCTGCTTGGCCGCTGCCTGGAAGAACTCCGCGAGCGCCTGCAGGATTTGATCGAGAGATGCGCTTCCGAAGCCGCTGCCCAAGAGTTCGAGCCCCGAACTGCGAAGGGCCGCTGCAGACAGTTGGACCGTTTTGCCTGCACTGTCCCCTATCTGAATAAATCGGACCCGCGCCGAGGCCTTTCGCAATCCTTTTTGCGAGATCGCTTCGAGCACACGCTCCGCAGGGTCGCCCCAGACATAGTCGAGAACCACGTCCACTCCTGCTTCGGCCAACTCGCTGCGGAAGGCAGACACCAACGATGTCTGGTCCTGATCAAGGGAGATAACTGCGTCCGCACCTAGCTCCCTCAACTTCTCCAGCGATTGCGGATTGCGGCCGGCAGCAACGACCCGCCGTGCACCAAGACGCTTCGCGATCTGAACTGCGAGCTGGCCGGCAACACCGGTCGCGCCAAGGACAAGAACACTCTCTCCCGCGACAAACTTCGCCCGCGCCGCGAGTGCCACCCACGAGGACATTGCCGGATTTGCGATTCCCGCTGCCGTCACATCGTCGACACCTTCTGGCAGCGGCAGACACATCCAGTTAGCTGCCAAGGAGCGTTCGGAAAACGTGCCAAACGGGCCTCGCGCGACGCCGAAGTATACACGTGTTCCGTCCTCCAGCCTCCCGACGCCGTCGACTCCAGCAACAAACGGCAGCTCTCGTGAGCTGCCGTAGTGAGTACCCTTCGCCAGCGCCCTCACGATCGGATGCAGGCCAGCGGCGGTCACGCTGACGAGTCGTTCGCCGTCCGCAGCTACCGGCTCAGCGAAAGAGGTGTACTGCGGAGGAGCATCGAAGGAATGGACGACGGCGGCGTTCATGAAAATCTCCTGAGGTTTGTTTTCGTAGTTGCCGCGACATGAGCAGTCACTTCGCACGATTGTAAAAAATTGACACCCGTGAGATCTTCGCAGACCTGCCACAACCGAGCGGCAGCGGCCATATCAAGCGCCTGCGGAGCTACCTTGGCCGGCCCAACTTCGTCGCCGCGCATCTCCTGAAAGCCCTGCGGACCGTAGTAACTACCGTCCCCTGCGCCCGGTGCTGTCGCGGCGTAGAGCGTGGGCAGCGCCCCCTCCGCGTCCGTGTTCAGGAGGATGCCGATTGCGTGGCCCATCAGATTGCGGATAGCCTTCTCGAAAGAAGAGTAGTCGCCAGCCTGGAAGAGATTAGTGCGGGCGACGCCAGGGTGCGCGGCCACTGACATCACGCGGGAGCGCGCAGCGCGCAGGCGACGGTTAAGCTCAAAGGCGAACATCAAATCGGAGAGCTTTGACTGCTGATAGGCACGCATCGGGCCATAGCTCTTCGTGGATTGCAGATCGTCGAAGTTAATTCGTCCTCGCTTGTGCGCAATTGAGGCCACCGTGACGATGCGAGGTCGCTCGGGCGACTCGACGGCCGCTTGCTCAAGCGCGGGCATCAACAGCGCCGTCAGTGCGAAGTGGCCAAGAACATTCGTGCCGAACTGCAGCTCGAAGCCATCTATTGTCTCGAGTCGTTTCGGCGGAGCCATAACGCCCGCGTTATTGACCAGAATGTGTAGCGGGCGACGTTGGGCCAGCTCGTTCTCTGCAAAACCGCGCACCGAGGCCAGGGACGCAAGGTCGAGAACCACCAACTCTATATGCGCCCCAGGGGAATTAGCGTTCAGAAGGGCAAGAGCAGATTCGCCCCGTCGCCGGTCACGGCACGCGAGCATCACCTGAGCGCCCTTGCGCGCCAGCTTCAATGCGGCATGGTAGCCAATTCCGCTGTTCGCACCGGTGATCAAAACTCGCTTGCCGTCCAGAGAGGGAATGTCGGCTGCCTTCCAATGCTCGCTCATATCCGTATTGGACGTAGTGGCCTACCCCTTGCGATGCTAACTATTTCCTTGGTCGCGACATATTCAAGCGGTTTTCACCTTCATGGCTCGCTGAAAAACGTGTCAAGCACCTTCACATATTTGTCGGGCTCTTCATACGAGGGCAGGTGTCCGCTCCTTTCAAACACCACAAACTTTGCCTCGGGAATCGCCTTGTAGATCTTCCACGCAGTCACTGGTGTAACGTTCATGTCGAACCGTCCCGTGATCACCATTGTCGGAAACTTGAACTTCGGCAGCTCGGGCGTAAGGCCCAGGGTACTCGTCGCCTTTTGCACTGCAGCCGAGACCTCCGGCGCCGAGCCCAGGTCCTTCACGCCCGCCAAATACGCGTCACGGTTCGCTTCACTATAGAAGAGCATAAGAAAATGATCACGAATCCGTTGATCAGCCGCATGGGTCCCACTGAGCGGCCCATGGATGGCGATGCGCTCAAGCACATCGGGATAAACGTCCGGCAGCACACGCACAATGTCCTTCCAGGCCGGCGCGGCAGAGTCGCTCAGAACCAGTTTCTCAACATGCTCTGGATGCGCAGAAGCGTATGCCATGGCCAGCAAGCCGCCATAAGAGTCGCCCACCAGATCGAACTTGGCAAAACACAGCTTCGCGCGGACGGCCTCCATGTCAGCGACCTGCGCGTCCATCCCCCAGTTCGCATCAGGCTTGACCTGCTTGGATTTCCCCGTGCCCCGCTGATCGTAAAACACTATCTGCCGATGGATTGCGAGCCGCATCCACACATCGTTCTGCAACATATAAATATGTGACAGTCCCGGGCCGCCGTTGGCCACTATCACCGGGGTCGCGGGTCCCGCCGACCCATAAGTCTCATAAGCCAGCTCGACCTCGGGCGTTGCGACTATTCCTGTGGTGGCTGGTGTTGGTTGCGAAAATGCGGTGGCGGATAGAAGCAACAGTACTGCGATCAGTCGTTGCATGGGGCTCCCTGATATTGGGCGACGTTGAGGATCCACTGCGTTTATAGCATCTCGTAAGAGAGCTATTTCGGCAGCAATGACCTGGATTCGGGCTCTTTACTGGCTACTTGATCTGTGCCACGAACCTGCTACCCTTAAGAATGTGCTAATTACCCCCCTCCAACTCGTTGACGAACCTCTTGAGTTCAATAAAGTGATTGCTCCCGGGGTGTTGGACTATGCCTCCGACATCCGTCAGGTCGGTCCGCTACCGGTCAGCGGAGTCGCAGATTTGCTGGTCGAGCATCGGAGCTCCAACTCGCATGTGAACGACATCCGGCTGCGGGCGCACTATACCTCCAACTTCGAGATTCTTTGTGCCCGGTGCGTCGATCCGGTCGCCGTGCCCCTTTCGGGCGATTTTGACCTGATCTTCAGGCCCGAAGAGGCCGATGCCGACGCCGGCGAGCGCTCAATTACAGCGGACGAGACCGAAATCGGGTATTATCAAGAGAGCGGTCTTTTGCTGGAGGATGTGGTGCGTGAGCAGGTGTTACTCTCCCTGCCCAGTCGCACCCTCTGCACGGCAGACTGCAAAGGGCTTTGCCCGCGCTGTGGTCAGAACCTGAATCAAGCAAAATGCTCCTGCGATGAGGCCCCCGCCGATCCGCGATGGAATGCGCTTGCGGGTCTGGCCGACAAGCTCGAGCTGAAGCACTAAAATCAAGTTTTTGCCTCGCCGACCGCGTGTTTCTTTGCGCAACCGCCGCGGCCGATTGAAAGGGACACAGCAATGCCTAATCCGAAACGGCGCCACTCCAAGCAACGGACTGCGAAGCGCCGCAGCCACGACTTCCTCACCCCCACCGGCCTCTCCGAGTGCCCCAACTGCCACGAGCGCAAGCTGCCCCATCGTGCCTGCAAGAAGTGCGGCGACGTACAAGGGCCGCGATGTCCTCGTGACCAAAGAAGCCAGCTAGTTTCCCCAATCAAGCCCCTGCACCGCCCTGCTGATGCCGACTGACATCGTTGTAGACGCAATGGGTTCCGACCAGGTCTCCCGAACCAGAGGTTCGCGGGGCCGTACTTGCTGCACGTCAATACGACGTCCGCGTGCATCTCGTTGGCCCTGAAGACAGGTTGCGTCCCATCCTGCGCCATGCCCTACGGGGACAGCGTCTTCCAGTCTTCATCCTTCCGGCCAGCGAGTGGATCACCATGGACGACAAGGCCGCACAGGCCGTCCGCTCCAAGCGCGACTCCACCATGCGCGTCGGCCTCAAGATGGTTCGCGAAGGCCGCGCCGCGGGCTTCTTTACCGCCGGAAACACTGGCGCCGCGATGGCCACCGCGAAGATGGTCCTGGGCATGCTTTCGGGCGTCGACCGGCCCGCACTGGCGACGATCCTGCCGACCGTCAACGGCGTCCCTTCCCTGCTGCTCGATGTCGGCGCAAACGTTGACTGCGACCCCGACAACCTCGTCCAGTTCGCCGTCATGGGTTACATGTATGCCAAGAACGTACTGCGCATTCACAACCCGCGCGTCGGTCTGCTCTCGATCGGCGAAGAGGACTCCAAGGGCAACTCCCTCACCCGCGATACCCTGCCTCTGCTGCGCGCGCTGACCAACATCAACTTCATCGGCAACGTCGAAGGGCGCGATCTCTTTAACGGCCACAGCCGACGTGGCGGTCTGCGACGGCTTTGTCGGCAACGTCGCGCTCAAGTCGATCGAGGGAACGGCCCAACTGCTCAGCGCATCGCTGCGTCGAATCGCTCAAGTCCACCGTCACCTCGCAGGTAGGCGCGCTCCTTTCACGCAAGGCGTTCAACGAGTTCAAAAAGCGACTCGACTACTCCGAGTATGGCGGCGCCGTATTGCTGGGTGTGCGCGGAGTGTGCATCATCGGCCATGGATCGTCGAACGAGAAGGCGGTCATGAACGGTGTGCGGGTGGCCGCCGAGTTCGCCCAGGCCGAGGTCAATACCGGGATCGAAACGGCGCTTCGAACTACCTAGAAAACCGGCACGATCGTTATCGGTTGACCATATCTTGCTTGGGGCACCCCCTATTGCCTGCGCGTAAATTCTCTCTTTTCAATGATTTATGGCCTACAGTGGCCAGCAAAATATTTATAACAAACGGGTTAGCCCAAAATATTCCTTCTAAACGAGTTAGCCCCGGAGTATCCGGGGGCTTGCTTGTTTTTTGGTCTATATATCCAGTATAGCGGGTCGAGCGGAACTAAAATGCCACGGCGATGTTGTTGATTGATAACAGGTTAGGTAGTTTTGGGACTTGACATGCGTTTTTTGGGCAGAAATCACCAAAAAATAGTTCGGGTCACTTCTTACCCACTAAAAGGAAGTTGGATGGAACGGCCCGACACCTGACGTCCTCGGAGGCGTGCCAGGTGTGGCCATCGGCGTAGGTGATGGAGATTAGGTCGACCCAGCTGAGGGAGCCCACGAGATGCATCGAGACATCAGCGTCGCTGAGGCTTGCGCTGCCACTTGTGCGACGAAGATCGAAGGTCTTCGAGACGGTGTCGGTGGCTTGCTGGCCAACAGGAAGGAAGAGCCCTCTCTGAGAGGTGCCGAAGACCGTGACCTCGATGCTATCGATGGCGGGCATGTTCTTGAGATTACGGAGCGTGAGGTGAAGGCCTTGAGCGGGGCCGGGCTGTGTTGCGTCGTCCGCACTCATGACCTGGCCGGTCGCCTGTCGACTGGCTGAGAAGCCGACCGGACATCCGATCTGGTCGCTGGTAACTATCTGTGCGTTGGCGGAGGATGAGGTGTCCTTAAGCACGGAGGGAGGGCCGCTCGACGTTTGTGCGAAGGTAAAAGTGCCTGTGAGGAGAAGGAGCAAAACGGAGAAGCGACGCATACAAACCTCCTTGGGTCTCTGTGTACACCAAGACTTTACTCCTGCGATGTGGGTGGTTCAACAGGTCTCACGCAAGGGGCGGATTGTAGCTAATCATTGCGTGTGTGAAAATCCCGTTTTTCGAAGACTTTATATTCAGCCGGGCCCTCTTACCTTCCACCGTCTAAGTGCCCGTGAGATATCGACCGGTAGGACGAGCTTATTTTCGCATCCAAATTGCGGACCTCGAGAGTAGAAGGCTGTGAACCATTCTCCGTTTCGCACTCTCTCGCTTCAGTCGTCTTAGACTGGGTTCCGCGCTAAACTAGGCTTCGCCGCCGCAACCAATTCCGGACAGGCTAAATGGACAAAGGCATGCACCCTTGGAAAACGATCAGGGACGCAACGATAGGTTTTGCCCTTTCGCTGGCAGCACTCCCCGGCTCCGCCATCGCGTTGAACATTCAGCCGGGCCTCGGATTCGGGCCTGTCATCGCAACACAGGCGAGGGATGGCTTCCAACTCAGAAATCACGCGATTGCCGCAACGGTGCTGGTCACGGAAGGCAAGGTGAGGGACGTCGTCGTCACTGACCGCTTACACCGGACTAAGCTTCGAGCCGACGCGCCATTCGCCATTCTTCTTAAAGATGGGTCGATCTACGACGTCAACACCCTGAGGCTCATTGGCAGTCCCACAAAGCACGAATTGACCGCACGGCCGGAGGCATCGCGTCTCGCCGACAGACTACACGGCGAAGAGTTCGACCTCTCTCTGGAAAACAGAGACCATTCCCTCCAGGTTGTTTGGTCCCTTATTCTTCTCGACGGCTCCTCCTACCTCAGGCAGAGTCTCACGATCTCTGCGGGAGGCCACGACGTCCCAATTGGCCGAGTCGCGTTGATCGATCTGACCCTTCCCGGCGCTCATGTGAGCGGCTCAGTGGCGGGTTCACCTATCGTGGCTGGAGATCTGTTTCTTGGGTTCGAACATCCCTTGTCGCAGAGCAAGGTTACAGGCAACCGGGCGACCGCCTGGATAGAACGCGACCTTCCCCTCCACGCGGGCCAGTCGATCACGTATTCGTCCGTAATTGGCGTTGCGCGAGCCGGACAGATGCGGCGGGACTTCCTGACTTACGTGGAGCGGGAGCGGGCCCATCCCTACAGGACTTTTCTCCACTACAACTCCTGGTACGATCTCGGTTATTTCACGCCCTATGACCAAGCGGGTGTGTTGGATCGCGTGAATGCGTTCGGACTCGAACTCACACAAAAGCGTGGCGTCAAGCTGGATTCCTTTCTCTTCGATGACGGCTGGGACAACCACAAGTCACTCTGGAAGTTCAACGATGGATTTCCCGATGGGTTCACTTCGGTGAAGCAGGCCGCTGAGAAGTACGGCGCAGATCCAGGCGTGTGGATGTCGCCGTGGGGTGGATATGCCACTCCAAAGAAAGAGCGGATTGAGTTCGGGAGGGCCGCTGGATATGAGATCGTCGCAAACGGATACGCTCTGTCCGGGCCGAAGTACTATGACGCCTTTCGCGATGTTTGTATGGAGATGGTGCCGATAAGTACGGAGTGAACCAGTTCAAGTTCGATGGCACCGGTAACGTGGACTCGGTTTTCCCCGGCAGTCGGTTTGACAGCGACTTCGCTGCAGCAATCCACCTCATTGGCGAGCTTCGTGCGGTCAAGCCTGACATCTTCATCAACCTCACCACGGGAACATGGCCTTCGCCCTTCTGGCTCATCTACGCTGACTCCATCTGGCGAGGTGGTGAGGACGACGACACAGTGGGTGTCGGAACCATTCGTGAGCGATGGATTACCTATCGCGACGCGCAGACGTATCACGGTATCGTACAGAATGGGCCGTTGTTTCCGCTCAGCTCTCTCATGCTTCATGGCATGATCTATGCGAAGTACCGCAAACAACTCGATAGTGATCCTGGAAATGACTTTCGCAATGAGGTTCGGTCATATTTCGGCACGGGCACCCAGCTCCAGGAGATGTACATTACGCCGTCCTTGTTGACCGACACCAATTGGGACGACCTCGCCGAGGCGGCAAAGTGGTCGCGTGCCAACGCCGAGGTGTTGAAAGATACGCATTGGATTGGTGGCGATCCTGCGTGGCTCGAGGTGTATGGATGGGCTTCCTGGACGCCGGCAAAAGGCGTCCTCGTGCTGCGAAATCCGAGCGATAAGGAGAAGACGATTCGCATACGGCTGCAGGATGCATTCGAACTGCCGCCGGGCTCCGCGCAGCGTTACCTCGCTAGAAGTCCATGGAAAGACGACGCCAACCTGCACGCTGTCTCCATTTTTGCCGAACAAGCCCATGAGTTCCACCTCGCCCCGTTCGAAGTGCTCACTCTCGATTTAGTGCCTCAATAGCTTTCGGCTGATCAACAGGTCTCTTAGGAAGCAGCGGATTGCGCGTCAGTGCGAGGGACCTACTGAGAAGGTGGGGGAGGGGCAGGTTGTCCGGCTGAGGCACCTGGGAGGTAGTGATATCACATGCTCTTGTTGAATATTGTGCCAGCTACGAGAAGCACAAGACCTGCGAGGCCGGCGATCACTCGAATGATATGAAACCTGGCCCAACGATCGCGAAGCTGCTGCCAGTTGGACGGTAGCGTCGTTACGGTCCATGTCACGATCTCCTCGACGATGGGAACCTCGACCAGCACAGTGACAAGTAAAGCGACGATAAAGAGCGCGAACGCCGTCGCGTTTAGATAAAAGGTCAGCGGTTGCTCGTGGTACGAGAGGAGCAGCACCGGAATGATCGACAAGAGTGCAGCAGGCATCAGGACGGTCATTACAGGCGCCATGTTGCGGTTCATACGGTCTACGATCGCTAGAAAGACTTCCGGCGCGAAGGTGCTCATGGACCTACTCAAAGCGACCCATGGCCCATGAAACATGCCGGCCACCATGGCCGCGAGAACGATACTGATCAGCTCCCAAGTCTTCATCCGAACTCCCCTTTTCGCAGGGTCTAACTTCGAGTAGACGGCTTACCGCGCATGCATGGACTCGATCTCCGCAGCAATCTCGGGATCGAAGTTCCTTACGACACGAAGCAATAATCTGCTCAGGGTCGCGATCTCTCGGTCTGTGAATCCCTTGAGCGCTTCTTTATTACCCTCAGACAATATCGCTCTCGCGAGCGGAAGCTTTCTTAACGCGAGAGGCGTCAAGGAGATCAGACTGCTGCGTTTGTCGTCGGGATTGTCGGTGCGGCGGACTAACCCATCGCGTTCCATCCGGGAGAGCAACTGCGCCATCGTCGGCTGCTCAATTCGCACAAGGCGGGCCAACTCCTTTTGCGTCAGGGACGCGCCGTCTTTCAAGGCATAGATAACAGTGCCTGCCCCGTGGAAAGCCCCAGCGGTTGGAAGCGCTCCTCTGTCCAACGGAATGAGAGGCGTGCCAATCGGTTGATGAGATGTCCGGGCCTTCGAAAGATATCTTCGTCCACAGTTGCCTCCAAGTAGATAGTAGCCTATATTTATTTGCATAGGCACCTATTTACATGTGTCCCCCAGGGGTATGGATTTTGAAAAAACCACGAATTGCCATTGTTGGCGCAGGGCCCGGCGGCCTGGCCTTGCCCGTACGTTGCATATCCACGGCGTGGATGCAGCCCTCTTTGAACGGGAGCAATTTTCTTCAGCCCGGCCGCAGGGAGGTTCACTGGATATGCATGCGGAGTCCGGCCAGTACGCGATCGCGTGTGCGGGGCTGAGCGCTGAGTTCAAGCGCATCGCGCGGTATGAAGACCAGGAGGGTCGCGTCTACGACAAGCACGGCAACCTGCTTCTGATCGACGATGACGTTACTGAGAAAAATCGTCCGGAGGTAGATCGTGGACAGCTTCGACAGATGTTGCTGGACTCTCTTCCAGAGGGCATCGTCCGCTGGGAGCATGAACTGAGTGCCGTCCAGCCCAAGGACGATGGGACTTTTGAGCTTGTGTTCCGAAGTGGAGCGAGCGAAAGATTCGATCTGATCGTGGGGGCCGATGGTGCCTGGTCGCTGGTGCGTCCCCTGGTTTCCGCGGCACGGCCTATCTATAGCGGCGTTGCCTTTGTCGAGTGCGGCCTCGATGATGTTGACGCGCGGCATCCGGAGTTGGCATGTATGGCAGGGCGTGGCTTGACCTTCTTCGTCGGGGAGTCCAAGGCCGTGATCGCACACCGGGACGCCAATGCACATCTTGGTATCTATGCCGCGCTGCGAGCACCGGAAGATTGGGTCGAGCAGGGCGGGCTCGATCTATCCTCGCCGGACGCGACCAAATCCAGCCTGGCGGCTCATTTTGACGGATGGTCGGACAAGGTGCTGGAGCTGATCTATCGGTGTGGGCAGAGGATGACGCCTCGAACAATTCATGCACTGCCAGTTGGCCATCGCTGGCAGAATCGGCCGGGTGTTACCTTGCTGGGCGATGCTGCACACCTGATGTCTCCGTTCGGAGGGGACGGCGCGAATCTCGCGATGCAGGACGGGGCCGAGCTTGCGCTTGCGCTGACACAGAGAGAGGACTGGAGGGCCGTGATCCAGATCCACGAGAACGCAATGTTTGCACGTGCGGAGCCGGCGGCGGCAGCAGCATGGGACGCCATCGACCAAGTGTTCTCTGAGGGCGGGCTGGCCCACATCCTTCAGTCAATGCGAGAGCACCGCGGAGAAGATTCCGTATTGAATGGGAACTGATTCCGATAGATTGCGAAAGACTGGGCGGGGAGCAATCCTGAGGTAATCGCGCCGGATCCTCGGCAACTTCGCGATATGCCTCGAATGGATTATTGCGTGGTGCCGGTGAGGAAGATCTGTTCGGGATGCGAGGCGATGACCCGGTAGAGAGCGAACTGCCGCGCGTTTTGACTGCGAAGCTCAAATAGAAGGCTGGCGCGGTTGCTGGCCTCGGCATCGACGACGTCGACGAACTGCATCTTCGGCGAGCGGTCCAGGTGCGCCGCATCGGTCACGCTCTGGATGGCCGGTTTGATGTCGCCCAGTCCGTCCGCCTGCGCGACGATCGTTACATAGCGCAGCGCAGCGCCCGTGCCACCGGTGTTTGCTGAGTAGATATAGGTCGCCGCTCCGCCGTAGCTGAGCGTGTACGCCTTCAAATCCTCGTCCAGCAGAGGGACCGAAGGCGGTGGGGCCGGGGCGCGATGTGGCTTTGCGGGCGTCGTCGCCGTTGTCTTCTTGGGAGCGGGAGCTGCGGTTGCAGGAGGCTTCCCATAGACCGCGAGCTGCGCCTGGGCCAGGCCCTGCATCTTCTGCAAGACCGCTTGATGCTGCGCTGCATCGTCCCATTCGAGCGTGAACGGATGTGGGTCGCGATTAACGGCGTCCGAGACCGCGACCATCTGGTGAAGGTTCGGCGGCAGGCCCGTGAGCTTCGGTAGGTCAGTCTCCGTCATGGCGCTGGTTGGCTTGCCGTGGTGGAGGTTGGGGCGTCCGGGATCGTCATTCAACGATCCAACGGCGCTGACTCCGCCGATGTCGTTTGCTGCACTGTTCGCTTTGCTGACGTCCTGGGCGGTGTGCCGCTTGAGCGTTGGGCGATCAGGGTCGTCGGCCGACGCAGTGCCGTTGGAGGTGTTGGACGCAGTGTCGGTCGTTGTGGTGCTGCCTCCGGAGGTCGTGCCGTCGGAGTTTCGACGCGTCATGGTTGGCCGATCGGGATCGTCCGCGGGAGTACTTCCGGTTTGTGTCGTCGACGTTGTCGTTGTTGCTGAAGTGTCTGTCGTTGTGGTGCCGCTGCTGGAGGTCGGACCGTCGGGACTTCGGCGCTTCATGGTGGGCCGGTCCGGATCGTCGGCGGGTGCTGATGCACTGCTGTTGGTGGATGAAGTGTCTGTGGTCGTAGTGGATGGAGTTGTCGATGTGCCGGAGCTGGCTGTATCTGAATTGCGGCGCTTCATGGTGGGCCGGTCCGGGTCACTGCTGTTGGATGTGTCTGTTGTACTGGCTGTCGTACTGGCTGTCGTGGGGGTTCCTGACTTGCCATCGGTCTGGTTTGCGGTCGTGCTCTGGCCACCGGTGGCGGTGGTGGAATCTCCGGCTGGCTTCGAGCCGAAGTGGGGACTGTTCGATGAAGTGGTGATGACCGGCAGCGTCTTGGACGGCTTCAGGGCGGTTGTCGTCCTCCTGGGAGCGGCGAGTGGCTTGACGCTTCCGTAGCCGAACCAGCCGTCGTCAAAGGCCATGTCGCCGGTCGCTTCGACCGCCTGGAGATGTTTCGCATAGGCGAGGTCGAGCGTGGCTTTATCGACGCCCGCGGACTGCAGGATGTAGACGTTTCCGGGGAGCAGGGCAAAGGGGATGGGGCGGGCAATGTAGACGCCCGCATCCTGAAGCTTGCCTTCGATGAAGACAGTGACCGGGATGAGGCGGCTGGCGGCCGGCTTGGCGAAGTCTCCGGTCCACTCGTAGACGCCTACGGCGCGGACGACCTGCTCGGGCTTGGCGACCTTGTGCATCTGCGCGAAGGTGGGCCAACTCGCCAGGGTCGCGGTACCAAGAATCGCGCGGAGGAAGAGAGCTCTCATAGGTCTGCTAACGAGTTTAGACGCTATTTGCGGGGCAAAGTCCCAGTCGGGGTTTCGGTGGGCAGAGAGTTGGGTGAAATGGCCCCGGCCGTGATTGGGTACACTTCGAAGCATGGACTCTGCGCCGCTGCTGGACGTGAAGGAACTGTCGATCGCATTTGGGCTGCAGACAGCGGTTGGGCACATCTCGTTCCATATCAATGCGGGTGAGACTCTGGGACTCGTGGGAGAGTCGGGGTCGGGAAAATCGGCGACATCTCTGGCGGTGCCTACGGCTTTTGCCCCACACCGCGACGGTTGCAGGGAGCGTTGGTTTTGACGGAGAAGACTTGCTGAAACTGCCTGAGGAGGCGATGCGGCGACGGCGGGGGCAGGAGATTGCCATGATCTTTCAGGAGCCGATGACGGCGCTGAATCCGGTGATGCCGGTGGGGGCCCAGATCGCGGAGGCCGTGCAGGCGCATCATCCGAGGGAGTCGCGAAGAGCGGTGAGGGCGAGGGTGTTTTCGGCGATGGAGGAGGTTGGGTTGACGGAGGTGGAGCGGAGGGCCAGGGGCTATCCGCACCAGTTTTCGGGAGGGCAGCGGCAGAGGATTTTGATCGCGATGGCAATTGTGAACCGGCCTCGACTGCTGATTGCCGACGAGCCGACGACGGCGCTGGATGTGACGGTGCAGGCACAGATTCTGGGGCTTTTGAACGATCTGCGCCGGGAGTACGGGCTGGCCATGTTGTTCATCTCGCACGACCTGGCGGTGGTGGCGCAGGTTGCGGACAGGGTGGCGGTGATGCGCCGGGGGGAGATTGTGGAGCAGGGGTCGGTCAGGGAGTTGTTTGAGTCTCCGCAGCATGAGTACACGCGGAGACTGCTGGCTTCGGCGCCAACGATGAGGACGGACCGATCGCGGCCGCTGGCTTCGGTTGTTTGATCGGGTATGAACGGCGTTGGTGCAGTTTCCATGATGGGGGAAATGTCTATAGACTAAGAAATTGGTCGTAAGGCCGTTTGGACTGCATGCGCGCGCTGATACTTTCTGATATTCACGGGAACCTCGAAGCACTGACCGCAGTCCTTGCCGCAGCAGAGCCGTATGAGGCACTTTGGAACCTCGGAGACATGGTGGGGTATGGGGGTAGTCCGAATGAGGTGATTGAGCTGATGCGGGCGAAGGCGCAGATCAATGTGAGAGGAAACCATGACCGGGTGGGCGCCGGGTTGAGTTCGGCGCTGGGGTTCAATCCCGTTGCGCGGGCGGCGGCGATGTGAACCAACAAGGAGCTTTCGCCGGAGAACCTGGCTTGGCTAAGTGCAGTGCCGCAGGGGCCTGTGAAGCCTGACGAGCCTGGCGTGACTTGTGTGCATGGGTCGCCGCTGAATGAGGACCAATACATTTTGAGCATGCGGGACGCGTGGGCGCCGCTGCAGCAGATGACGACGGCGATTACGTTTTTTGGGCATACACATTTGCAGGGTGGTTTTTCGCAGAAGGACACCATGACTGGCATGAGATCAAGCCCCGATACAGGACGAAGAATGGGGCGGAGAGCTGGACGATGGCGATTCCGGAGGGGACGCGGCATCTGATCAATCCGGGGTCGGTGGGGCAGCCAAGGGATTTCGACTGGCGGGCGGCGTTCGTTATTTATGACTCGGTGGCGAAGGAGATTGTTTATCATCGGGTCCCGTATGATCTGACGGCGGCGCAGGGACGGATCTTGATGGCAGGTTTGCCGGAGCGGCTGGCGGCCCGGTTGCGGGAGGGGCGCTAGTTTTTTTTGAGGGTGGTTTTTTGGGTGGGGTCGTACGATTTATGGGCGATTTTGGTGGTTTTTCGGTGGTAGCTTCGTGGTGAGTTGCTGGTAATTCGTGGTGAATTACGTGGTGGTTTTGTGGTGCGGAAGATTTGCCACCTTTTTGAAATAAATCTGTGGAAATTGGCCCCTGGCTATTTTGTCTTGGGCAACAGTGGCTTCAGCCGGTCTTTGTTGATCTTGAGCACGATGCCTGCGTTGCGGTCGGCGACCTCGCTGATCTTGTATTCGGCGGCCGTGCCGAGGAGCTGGGCGATCTCGGACGGCGTGAGCTTGTAGTCGTGGTCGAGCCAATTGACCATGTCGGCGGTGGCGGAGCTCATGGCGTCGTCGAGCGACCCGTTGAGCCCCATGGTGATGATGTGGGTGGGAGTTTCGATGCGGCGGCCATGCAGATGCGTGCCTTGAATTACATCGACGGTGAACTCGACGTCCATCGAGGTCTCGAGTGCGTTGCCGTTGAGTTCGCCGTCGCCCTGTAAGGCGTGCGCGTCACCCACGTAGAGCAGAGCGCCGGGGTTCGAGACGGGCAGATAGATCGTAGCGCCCTCGGAGATCTCGTTGAAGTCCATGTTGCCGCCGTAGCCGCCGGAGTCGCCCGTGCCCGGCGGCGATTGTGCCCCGGGGCTGGTGGCCGTCGCGATGCAGCCAAGCATGGGGTGTAGTGGAACTGTGTAGTGCGCGAGGCCTTCCCCCGCACCTTCGGGGTACGCGACGCCTTTGGCCGTGTCGATATGCCAGCGAATCGTCTTGCCGTTGTCCTTGAACTTCACGGCAACGTCGTTGTCCATAGCGCGGTCGTCAAGGCCGTCGTCGCTGATGGCATAGTCGCGGTTGAGCTTGAGATGAACGATGTGGACGACGAGGGTGTCGCCGGGCTCGGCGCCCTCGATGTAGAAGGGCCCGGTCTCGGGGTTGCCGCCCTGGACGCGCTTGACGCCGTTCATATCGCTGCCGCCCGCGTCTACGGTGGTGGTGTGGATGGTGTCGCCGGGCGCGACCGTCAGCACCGGTTTGTTGAATGGCGAGAACTGGCGGTAGTACACGGTCGGGGCGAACTCATGGCGCTGCGGTGTGCCGTGCTTGAGCACCGGTGCGAGCGTTGCAGTGAAGCTGTACTTCAGCGGATGCGCCTTGTCGGCGGGGTCGGTTTCGATCGAGGTTCCGGAGACGACTCCGTCTTTGACCGTTGCGTTGACGTCGGAGGTGACACCGCTGTCACTGGTGGCCAGCAGATGGAAGGTGTCTCCACTGACCTTGCCCTCGAACTTGTCGCCGGTATAGGTGCCGGAGAGTTTGTCGCCCTCCTGCTTCAACTCCATTGTGAGATAGGTGGGGGAGCCGAAGATTTCGGCGGTCATGGTCCACTTGCCGCTGAGGCCGGGCTGTGGCTGCTGCGCGAAGGTGGGAACGGCGAGCGCCGAGAGTGCCAGCGTACAGCCGAGAACGGTCTTGAAGCGCATCGGGTATCTCCCTGGAGACGGAGCCTACGGCGATATGTTTCTTTGGTTGGGATTACGTGCGAGCGGTTAGCAAAGTTCCGTTTTTCCCCAAAAGGGGCCCGAGAAAACAGGCTACCGGGCCTATTAGCTGGAGCCCTCGTGACCCTTTCCCCTCCGATGAGTTTAGGGTCAGGATGACGGCCTTAGAGATGGTTGTGGTGGAGGTCGCGGACTATTTGCTGCGAGTTTTGTACGGCAAGCTCGTCGCTTCCTACAAGCCGACATATCGTTACTAATCCGGGCCCGATGAGTGCACTCGGCGATGATGCGCCAATTGAGAGTGCCGATATGTGATCTCCAAATCTCAGCCTACTCAGTTCTCAAGGCCTAGTCGCCAGGCCTACGCGCTTGAGGAGTTCTTGAAAACGCTTATCGTTGCGATAAGGATCAAAAATCGGGTCGACAGCAAGATATCCCATCCAGACGGCATGATCATCATAGGCGGCTTGCAGCCATCTGAATGTGTCATCATCTTTGTTCAGCGCCGCGTAGATCTGAGCCAAGCCGTAAGGTGAAACGTAACGCTTCCTCGAGTCCGTCTCTAGTTCGTGCGCGATTCGGAGTGCCTCGCGATTCCGGCCTGCGACTGCGAGGGCCACAGCAACCTGCGCCGTATAAAGTGGGCTATCTCCAGACAAAGTTGCCGCTCTCTTCAACTCGGTAACAGCTTCGCTATGCAAGCCTGCCTGAACAAAGTCCTCTCCGAGGAGAAGATGCGCAGCTGCGAAATTCGAATTGAGCTCGACAGAGTCCCGGTTCTGTTCGATTGCGGCTGAATAGTTCCGCGCGAGGTAGTAGCGGAGTCCCACCCAGGTGCTGATCATCAGGTTGAGGGGATCTAGTTCCAGCGCGCGTCTGGCCTCTGAAAGTGCCTCGTCATGGCGACCCCTGATGGAAAGATAGTCTCCGTACCAGTGATGCGCGTTCGCGTCTTGAGGGTCCAATTCCAGAGCGCGTTTGAACTCGGCTTCTGCTTGCGTCCAATTCCAGCTATGACTGAGCGCCAAGCCCAGCGAGGCGTGGGCCTCAGCTGACTGCGGATCAAGCTCGACTGCCTTGCGGGCCGCCGAGTAAGCCTTCGTAAGGGCGTCCGAAGGTGATTTAAACCCGTGCCATGCAAGTCCGCTGTTACAGTCGGCCAGTCCGGAATATGCCGCAGCATAGTTTGGATCGCTGTCAATCGCCTGCTGAAAGTATTGCTCTGCCGTTTGTATGCTATCGCCGGTTCGTTTGTTCCAGTAGTAGCGGCCCTTCAAATACGCCACGTAGGCTTCAGCCACTGGCTGGCGAGAATTCAGACGCGTCTCCTGCTCTTCTCTGAGAGCGATGTGAACCTGACTTGCGATGCTTCGCACGACCGAGTCCTGCACGGCCAGAACGTCTTTGAGTTCACGGTCGTAACTCTCTGTCCACAGGTCTGTCTGGCTTTTGGAATCGATCAGTTGCACGGTGATGCGTACACGGTCAGACCAGCGTCGAACACTGCCTTGAACAAGATAGTCAGCGTTCAGTTCTCTACCAATCTCCCTCGCGGACAGCTTGCTCTCTTTGTACTTTGCAGTGGTACCGCGAGCTATTACGGTCAATTGATCCCGGTTCAGTTTTCCGAGCTGGGCAATCATCTCTTCGGTCAGCCCCGCACTGAAGAACTCCTGGTCAGGGTCTCGGTTCAAATTGTCGAAGGGCAGGACAGCTAATACTATCTTGTGCTGGGGAGCAGTGGGCAGGCCCGAAGCGCCCTGCCAGCGCCAAAATGCGAGGAGTGCCAGAAGGCTCGCAACTGCCAACGCCGCCAGTCCAACGAAAAGCGGCGAGCGGGCACGCCGATGTTCCTGCCCATGGGTGTCTTCGCCGTCCGGTAACTGCTCCAATGTCCGCTCTGGTTCTTGGTCTGCCACGCACAGCGTCCTGTCTCGCTGGTGGCTATCGGGCTCTGATACGAAGCTCTGCGCATCTGTGGATGTGGCTGATCCTTCAGGGCTGGGTGCTTCCGTGGGGTATCTCTGTTCGGGAGAAATAACCGGCGCGATGAAACGATATCCCCGCCCGGTTACGGTCTGGATAAATCGCGGGGTTTCGGGGTCGTCCCTCAGCGCCTGGCGAATCTTCCGAATAGCGCCCCGGGTGCTGTTGTCTGTATCCAGGAAGACATCATTGCCCCAGATTCTGCTGATGATTTCATCGCGAGTGACGATCTCTCCCGGGCGCTCGAGGAGCAGAAGAAGAATTTCCAGCGGAATCCGCTCCAGCTTCAGCACACGATCGCCGCGGCGCAGCCGTCGGGGTCGAAGATCAAGGGCGAAATCTTCGCCAAAGAGAATCGATTGCCGCAGTTCAACGGGCTGGGTGCTCATGGCGCGCCTATGGGAAGTTGTACGGTTTTACACCCTACTCAAAACGACCCGTCGCAAGTGTAGCTAACGCTTGTATTTACCGCAACACAAACCATCACACTCCGACACACGCTCCGCTATGGACAACAAACGTCTTCATCGCAATGATGGCGCTCACGCACACCAAAGCAGTCACAATCTCTGGTGCGCAACAAGTACGATGAGCGGGCGAGTATTGAAGGTGGGTTCATTCCCTTCTATGTCCAGGCTCCGGGGGCCAGCGTCACGATCCAGGGATTGCGCTTTATTCGCCCGACCGGGGCGGCAACTCTTGTTAATGCCGCTCACGGCGTGATGGTCGCCGATTGCGTTGGCCAGCGGGATCGCGAGCAGGGGCAGGCTAATCGAGCTTGACACCGAGCTTTGAAATCACCGGAACTGTCACTTTCGACACGCCCCGCGATCCGGCCCAATCGTCCCCGCACTGAAGAATACCGGTCGACCTGACCGAAAGCAGCAAAATTGGAGGAAGCACAATGAAGAGTATGCATGGTAGACGCTAACGAAGCGGACTTTTGGCGTATGCATGTTGATGGCGACTCTACTGTTCGGGGCTGCGGTCGCGAAGGCCGATGCGGTTCTGGACTGGAACCTGATTGCGGTAAACACAGCTATTACGAACGGCCAGAGCCCGTACGCCCAGGCCCGATACGCAGCGATTGTCCAACTCGCTGTCTTTGAAGCCGTCAACACCATCACCGGGGACTATCGACCGTATCTTGGGAGCATCGTCGCCCCCCATGGCGCTTCACCCGACGCAGCAGCCATCCAGGCTGCGTATCGGGTGCTCAGTACTTATTTCCCGGCCAGCGCGTCCACCCTCGACACCGCTCGCGCAAACTCGCTGGCTTCTATACCTGACGGTCAAGCCAAGAATGACGGCATAGCGACGGGCGACGCCGCAGCTTTGGCCATGATCGCTCTTCGTGCGAACGACGGCTCGTCGCCGGCGCAATTCAAGATACCGGGGCCGGCCGTTCCTGGCGACTATCAGGCTACGCCGAGTTGTCCAATCGTCAATGGAATCAAGGTCGGAACCTTCTTTCACTGGCAATACGTAACCCCGTTCGGTATCCCGAGTGCAGGTGAGTTTCTCCTCGATCCGCCACCAGCGCTTGACAGCAACCAATACGCGAAAACCTACAACGAGGTGAAGACGGTAGGGAGCGCCAGCGCCAACAGCATGGAGCGGCCACAAGATCGGGCTAATGTCGTGCTCTACTACGCGGCCTCCACGCCAGCCCAGGTATTCAATCAGGCCGCAAGGGAGGTCTCCGCGCAAGAGGGTTGGCATTCGCTGTCTGAGAACGCACGGGCTTTTGCCCTGATCAACATGGCGCTCAGCGACGGCGCGGTCACCACATTCCTCAACAAGTACCACTACAACTTCTGGCGTCCCGAAACCGCGATCCATGCGGGTGACACGGACGACAACCGGAAGACCGACGCTGATCCGAACTGGGTTCCATTCATCCCGGCCCCATGTTTCCCGAGCTATCCCTCAGCCCACGGCACCTTATCCGGTGCGGGAGCCGAGGTCATGAGACGTCTTTACGGCGAAGCTGGACATGCGATTACGTTGTCAAACCCGGCAGTACCCACCATCGTGTTGCACTACGGATCATTCAAGCAGATTACCGACGACATCTCCGACGCTCGCGTTTACGGCGGGATTCATTTTCGAACCGACCAGGATGCAGGTGCGCGTTTGGGCCGAGCTGTCGGCACAGTCGTCTACGAGATCAACTTGCGTGCTGTGCACCATGATGGCTTGGATGATGACCGGGATGATAAGTGATTGATAAGCTCGAGAACGACACTCCATTCGTGTCATGCGCTCCAGTGATTGTGCGGTCAAGCTATGCTCAAGGCGCGACCGCACAAGTCTCTCCAGAAGTTGTGCCCTCCTGAATGGTGTTAAGCCTCTGATCCAAGGCCTTGAGAAGGCCAAGCTCCCAGATACTAGGCGAGCGA
Organism: uncultured Acidobacteriaceae bacterium; assembly: GCA_963774835.1. GTDB lineage: Bacteria > Acidobacteriota > Terriglobia > Terriglobales > Acidobacteriaceae > Edaphobacter. Next base: position 996,535 of record CAVZGS010000002.1, on the reverse strand, counting down.
CAATTTGTCTCGAAGTTTGCTCTCGGTTGCCGATAACAGGCCAAGTCGCTCATTGAAAGCGACCTTTGCCGTATGATCATTAGTCCTCTGAAACGCGCTTCTCGTCATATACTCCCGGTTTGTCGGCAACCTGAGGCAATTCTTCGCCCAATGCCCATATCCTATCCTCGAGCCTCCCGCGAACGAGACCAGTGACTCCGGAGTCCGTCATTTGTTCGTCCAGGTCAGTCGTGGTTGGGGTAGCAATCACTTACTTTCAAGCACCGTGCGTCCGTTCAGGGGCTGAGTTGGCCGCTCATCGTACGGATAGATTCCGGCAAACGTCGCCACTTGTTTGTTCGAAATCGTTACAGGCGTCTCGAGTACGAACCAACTGACGCCCTCGGTGCACGGCGGAGTCGTCAACGAACCGGCGAAGGTGTAATAGCTACGGTTAGCAGGCAACAGGCCCGCGACATTAATCTGCAGGTCATCGTCGGTCTTCTCCGGACCTGGCGTCTTCGGCGCATGACCCCACAGCGTTTCAACGAGCGGATTTGCCGGGCCCTCTTCCAACAGCACGGACACCACGGCAAAATTCCCGTTGGCATCGGAGTGCACCAGGTGGAGCTCGATGGGAAACCGCTTGCCCTTGATTGTCTCCTCGCTGGGATGGTGGAAATGGAATTGTTTCAGTTCGTAACGCTTGTCTCCGATTCTGATAAAACTACCGGGAGCGTAGTTGATTTCAATCGTGTGGCCATTATTGATGATGTGGAGCGCGGTGGGTTTGTATTCGAACTGAATTGCGGGCAGGACAGCACTCTGAGCACCGACAATATTGACTGGAGACTGGCTATGGCCGGTTTTGCATGTGGCGAATTCGGGGCCCAGGTCGCCCCAGTGCGCAGGGCCTTCACTTCCGCTGTAACCCCATTCGTGCGCAGGGTGTTCCTGTGCCATGGCCGCGCAGGGCACGCATATCCTGCAAACAACTACCAGTGCCGCGACGGCCGGGAACAGTCGTCCGGTCATGAACACCCTTGGAAGTGACTTCACCTTGCCTCCCTCCGCCGTGCGCAACCCTGGCTCGGCATGAGTATACGCTGGGCGACTTCAGGCCATCGTCTGGATTCCGTGAGTGGCACTCACCAAAGAATCGGAGGCCCGAGGCGGTCGGTGAGGGTCGTACGAGATGGGCAAACAGGGCCTAGGTGAGTTGTTGCTCTTCGAGGGTGAGGGAGAGCTCTTCCCATTCAGCAAGGAGGGCGGTGCGCTGGGTGCGGAGTTGCTCGAGTTCGGCGGCGTCCTTTTGGGATTGGTCGGCGGAGGTGAAGTTGCCGAGGCGGCCTTCGGCGGCGGCGATTGCGTTCTCGAGACGGGTGACCTCCTGCTTCCGCGTGGCGGAGACGGTCTTCCAGTTGTTTGAGCTTGATGGGGTTCAGGCGCTTGATGGGGATAGCGGGCTGAGGTGGTAGAGAAGCAGATTTCTCCACTGCGGCGGCAAGTGCGCCGCCTCCGGTCGAAATGACAGTTTCAGGGACGGGCGTAGGGACAGCGGCAAGGGAGTTTGTAATCTGTTCGGTTACTTTTTCGGGGCCGCCCTGTTTGCGCCAGAGATAGTCCTCGTAGTTGCCGGGGTAGATGTGGAGGCGGCGGTCTTCGACCTCGAAGACGCGGGTGGCGAGGCCGTCGATGAAGTAGCGGTCGTGGGAGACGAAGAGGACGGTGCCGGTGAAGTTGCGGATGGCTTCGAGGAGGACGTCCTTGGCGCGGAGGTCGAGGTGGTTGGTGGGCTCGTCGAGGAGGAGCATGTTCGATGGGGAGACGAGCATCTTGGCCATGGCGTAGCGGTTGCGCTCGCCGCCGGAGAGGACGCCGAGTTTTTTGAAGACGTCGTCGCCGGAGAACATGAAGCAGCCGAGGAGCGAGCGGAGTTCGACGACCGGGACCTTGGGGGACGCGCCGGAGATGTCGTCGAGCATGCCGGCGTTGGGGTCGAGGACCTTGTACTGGTCCTGGGCGAAGAAGTCGACGAGGACGTTGTGGCCTAGCTTGATGTGGCCGCTGGTGGGTGCTTCCTGCTGGCTGAGGAGGCGGATGAGGGTGGACTTGCCTGCTCCGTTGGCGCCGACGAGGGCGATGCGGTCGCCGCGCTCGATGGTGAAGTTGAGGTTGTCGAGGACGAGCTTTTCGCCGCCGTCGGGCATGGGGTAGACCTTGGTGAGGCCCTGGACTTCGATGACGGTGCGGCCCGAGGCGGGGGGCTGCGGGATGGAGAAGTGGATGGTGGCTTCTTCTTCGGGGACCTCGATGCGCTCGATCTTTTCCAGTTCCTTGATGCGGGACTGGACTTGTTTGGCCTTGGTGGCCTGGTAGCGGAAGCGGTTGATGAAGGCTTCGAGGGCTTCGATGCGGTCGCGCTGGTTCTTGTAGGCGTTCATCAGTTGCGTGCGGCGCTCTTCCTTTTGCACGACGTACTTTTCGTAGTTGCCGTGGTAGACGTGCATGCGCTTGTTCCAGAGCTCGATGGTCTTGTTGACGGTGACGTCGAGGAAGTAGCGGTCGTGCGAGATGAGGATGTAGGCGTTGGGGTAGTCGTGGAGGTAGTTTTCGAGCCAGTTGCGGGACTCGAGGTCGAGGTGGTTGGTGGGCTCGTCGAGCAGGAGGAGCGACGGTTTTTGGAGGAGGAGTTTCGCGAGCGCGATGCGCATCTGCCAGCCGCCGGAGAACTCTTCGGTCTTGCGCTCCCAGTCTTCTTTGGTGAAGCCGAGGCCGCCGAGGACGGCGCCGACCTGGGCGTCGAGAGTGTAGATGTCGTGGACGTGGAGTTGGTCGGCGATGTCGGAGTAGCGCTCGGCGGCGGCGGCGTACTCTTTGGATTTTGGATCGGCGGTGGAGAGGGTATGGGTGAGCTCTTCGGCTTCGCGTTCGAGAGCGTGGAGGTGGTCGAAGACGGAGAGGCACTCGGCGAAGACGGTTTTGCCGCGGAGGGCGAGGCCGTCCTGCGGGAGATAGCCGAGGGTCATGCCTTTGACGCGGGTGAGCTGGCCGTAGTCGAGGGTCTCGATGCCGGCGAGGATTTTGAGGAGGGTGGATTTGCCGGTGCCGTTGCCGCCGACGAGGCCGGTGCGCTCGTCCGGCGTGATGAGCCAGTTGGCGTCTTCGAAGAGGAGTTTTTGGCCGAAGCGTTTGCCGGCGGAGGAGAGTTGGAGCATGCCTCTTCTATTTTCTCATCTAGGTGGACGACCGCGGATTTTTGGGATTGGCACGGATCAGAAAGGCAAAAGCCCGACACGGATTGGCATGGAGCCACTCGGTTGCACTCCTTTGGGTCAGTTGATGTGCTTTTTGTTCAGTGTTTCTCGGAAGGGATGATATGATCCGGCAAATCCATTTATTTTTTGAACGGAAGGAAGCCGCAGTGCCGAGGGTTGGCTTGCCTGGGGAGTCTGAATGCTGGCCCATTGCCAGTGTTGAGAACGCCCAGACACCTCTGGCAATGCTGTTACTTCGCTACTTTGGAGGACGAGGAACGATGATCAAACTGAGTCGGCGTGGGTTCAACGGGATGATAGGGACGGCCCTGATAGCGGAGACGTTTGCGGCGGCGTGGCCGGCACTGAGCAAGACGGCGATGGGCGCTGTGCAGACGGCCCCTGCCGATAGTGACAAGCTGGCCGCTTTGAGTCTGACCGAGGTTTCGGAGATGATTCACGCGCGGACGGTGACTTCGACGCAGCTGGTGAAGGCGCTGCTCGACCGGATCAACATCTATAACCCGAAGGTGAACTGCTACATCACCGTGATGGGCCAAGACGCGCTGGCACAGGCGGCGGTGTTGGATGCGGAGCAGAAGGCGGGTAAGTTTCGTGGGCCGCTGCATGGGATTCCGATCGGGTTGAAGGACAACATCGATACGGCGGGAACGCGGACGACTGCTGCGAGCCCGATGTTCAAGGACCGCGTGCCGACGGAGGACGCAGACATCGTTGTGCGGCTGAAGAAGAGCGGCGCGATTATTATGGGCAAGCTGAATCTGCATGAGTTTGCGCTGGGTTGTACGGGAGACATCTCTTACTTCGGGCCTTCGCGGAACCCGTGGGCGCTGGACCATGTTACGGGTGGATCGTCGGCCGGGTCGGCGGCGGCGCTATCGGCTGACCTGGTTTATGGCGCGCTGGGGACGGACACGGGAGGGAGCATCCGGTGTCCTTCGGCGTGGTGCGGAACCGTGGGATTGAAGCCGACTGTTGGGTTGGTGTCGATTCGCGGGATCATTCCGTGCCGTGCGTCGCTCGATCACTGCGGCCCGATGGCGCGTACCGTGCGAGGACGTCGCGCTGATGCTCGGCCAGATGGCAGGGTACGACCCGCTCGACATCTTCAGCGTGCAGAGCACACCTGTTGACTACGTCAAGGAGATGCATCAGCCGGTCAAAGGCTTCCGGCTGGGTACTCCGGCGAGCTTTTACGATCACGTCGAGCCTGAGATCGAGAAGGCCGTCAAGGCTGCGCTGGAGGTGCTGATCGGCCTGACCGCTGGTGTTACCTCCAGCGCGCCGCTGTGGGACGGACTTTCCGGTTATGGCGTCGGCGACACTGACTTCTATCATCATGACCTGATCGAGAAGTACGGGCTCAACTACATGCCGATCGACCGCTCGCGTTTCGCCCGGATCGACAATCCACCGGCCGGAACTAAACCCGCCACCGCTGCCGACGCGGCGCGCGACCACCAGCTTCTCGCGAACACGCGCCGTCTGATCGACTCCCACTTCAACGGCTTCGACCTGGTGGTGGTCCCCACTACGCGCCAGAATCCGGCCAAGATCAACGAGTCGCTCGCCCGGGAGGCAAAGGCCGGGCCCACCGGTGAACCGACAGGCCCCGACACCAAGGTCTACGACTGGTTCGCGCCGGGTGGTGGCTGCACTAACACGTCGCCCTTCGACTCCTACGGCATCCCTGCCATTTCTCTGCCGTGCGGATTCACCTCTAATGGCCTGCCCATCGGACTCATGATCGCCGGGCCGCATTTCAGCGAGGGCAAGGTGCTTGCACTGGCGTATGCGTATCAGCAGGCGACGGACTGGCATAAGCGGCAGCCTCCGTTGACGGCGGATACCGTGGTGCCACCGATCATCGAGGGTAAGCCAGACGCAAAGCCAGGAGAGGCGAAGAGTTCTGAAGACAGCAAGGGGAGTGGAGACTAAGGGCCTGCCCGCATTGGAGCGAGCGATTGGCTGGAATACAGGTTACTACGACGAGAAATAGTTAAGTATATACTTGACTATTTTCAGTTTCTATGAATACTAAAGCAAGTACTAAACTATTTTGCTTCAGGGAGAGGAAGGAAGATTATGGAGAACGTCATGGAACAGCTATCGGTTACCCACAGCACATTTGTTATTGAACGCAGTTATCCAACGTCGCCGGAGCGGGTGTTTGCCGCTTTTGCGGACCCGGCAAAGAAACGCCGCTGGTTTGCTGAAGGAAGAAGCTCCGAACCGAGGGAGTTTGAGATGGATTTTCGCGTTGGAGGGAGCGAACACTCCCGGGGCAAAATGCAAGACGGCACTCCGCTGGCGAACGACACCAGTTATCACGACATCGAGCCGAACCGGCGGATTGTTTTTGCCTACACGATGAGCGTTGGGGGAAGGCGCATCTCGGCGTCTTTGTCGACGATTGAACTGCTGGCCACGGACAAGGGTACGGACTTTGTTTACACGGAGCAGGCAGCGTTTTTTGAAGGCTCTGATGGTGCCGAAGATCCGACAGGCGGGCTGGAGCTCGCTGTTTGAACAACTTGCAAAAGAGTTGGCGCGGTAATGAACGATTGCTCTTATGAGGTGAGGACGCATGCCCCGACTGAAGGTTAATATCGACCGTGTCTTCCACGCGCTCGGCGATCCCACTCGCCGGGCGATCGTGGAGAGGCTGAGCGAAGGGGCCATGTCGGCCTCGCGTTTGGCGACCCCTCTCGACATCACAGTGGCGGCGGTCGTGCAGCACCTGCAGATTTTGGAGAAGAGCGGGCTGGTGCGCACTACGAAGGTAGGGAGGGTGCGCACCTGCCGGATTGAACCCGCAGGGCTGTCGGTGGCGGAGCGATGGATCAGCGAACGCCGTTCGATGTGGGAGAGGCGGTTTGATCGCCTGGGCGATTTGCTTGCGGATCCGGATGAAGGGTAGGTCATGACTTTGTGAAAATGTTGCGATCCGGTCGACAAGACTCCACCTGCTCATTAACACTAGGAGCTTCTGGATGGCGGAACTTGTGAGCGGCTGCCGTCACAGCGTACAGATCGTTCTGACAAAAGGAGAAATATTGATGTACGACATGGCTAATTTGAAGAAGTTGAAGACCCTGGGCGCCGGCGCTCCGAAGGCGATGGACGCTTTCTGGGCGTTCGATAAAGCAGCGCTGGCTGACGGCGTTGTGCCGAAGAAGTACAAGGAGCTTATCGCGCTCGGGGTCGCGCTGACGACACAATGTCCGTATTGCCTGGAGATACACCGGGGCAACGCCGTGGCCGCGGGCGCAACGGCGGAGGAGATTGCAGAGACAGCGTTGGTCGCGGCCGCCCTGCGCGCGGGTGCGGCGGTTACGCATGCGACCCACCTGGTCGGTGATGGCACTGGATCGCACGGATAAGGGACGCTTAGGTTCGGCAGCGTGTCCTGAACTGAGATCGACACAGCGGCGGATGGGAAAGCCGCCGCTGGTGTTTGCTTACTCGAGTTGATGGGACATGCCTTTGACTCCTCCTGCAGCGACGGCCTCGACGTAATAGACAAACAATTTGCTGTCTCTTGCCTGGATCCAGACGGGGAAGGTGGACTGTTCGACGTTTCACCGTCGAACTGTGGTGCGATGAAGGAGAAAGCACTGCGGCGGACTTTTCCAGCGCGGTGAGGACGATGGAATGCGTCTAAGAGAGACAGGGGCCCAGCTTGAACGACACATTGATAGACCTTGAGGTGACGCAGCGACGCAGACGGTGGTGGCAAAGGCGGTGGTTTGTGTGGACAGGTGCGGCGTTCCTGGTGGTAGCGATCGTGGGCGCGCTGGCGGTGAGGTGGGGGTTGCAGCAGATGCAGCCGACGCTGCGGCGTAGGGTGGTGGAGACGCTTTCCGCGCGGTTCCATAGTCCGGTGGAACTGGATCGATTTTCGTTGTCGATGGGCAGAGGACTTATTGTGTCGGGCGGTGGGCTGCGGATCCGTTATCTGGCAGGGCCGACTAAACCGGACACGAGGCCAAATGCGCCGCCGATGCTGGTTGTGGATAGCTTTGAGTTCGGGACTGGGTGGAGAGAACTGCTGCGGCCGACGACGCGGGTCGTGATGGTGAAGGTGAAGGGGTTGCAGGTGAATATTCCGCCGAAGGAGGAGCGGGGCCAGGCGATGCCGGACGATCCGAAGCGCAAGGGGCAGTCGGTGCTGGGAATTGCGGTGGACAGGATTGAGTGTACGGACGCGAAGGTGGTGATTGAGACGAGCAATCCGGCGAAGAAGCCGCTGGAGTTCGCTATCAGCCGCGTAACGCTGACCGATGTGGGGCTGAAGAAGCCGTTCAACTACGAGGCGGTGCTGGTAAATCCGAAGCCGAAGGGGGACATTCGGTCTACGGGGCACTTTGGGCCGTGGCAGGACGATAATCCGCGGGACACGCCTCTGGATGGGAGTTACGAGTTTACCCATGCGGACCTTTCTTCGATCCATGGGATCGCGGGGACCCTTTCGTCAACGGGTAACTTCGCCGGGACGCTAGGGGAGATTGCTGTTGAGGGAGAGGCGGACGTTCCGGCGTTTCGGCTGGACCTGAGCGACCATGCGCTGCCGCTGCATACGGAGTTTCAGGCGGTGGTGGATGGGACGACGGGAGATACGCGGCTGGATGCGGTGAAGGCGCGGGTGGGTCGGTCGGAGCTGACGGCGTCGGGGGCGGTGACTCGGGGAGTGGGGACGCCCGGGCACAATGTGGACTTGCATGTGGTGATGGAGAAGGGGCGGATTGAGGACATGCTGGCGCTGTCGATGAAGGGAAACCCGACGCTGATGCGAGGGGCACTGGAGACGAAGGTGCATTTCGAGCTTCCGCCAGGGCCGGTGAGCGTGTCGCGGAAGATGCGACTTGCGGGGACGTTTGCGATTACCGGAGCGCTGCTGAACGACCCGAAGATGCAGGAGCAGATCGATTCGATGAGCATGCGGGCGCAGGGGAAGCCGAAGCTGGCGAATGCGCATGACGCCGAGGTAGTGGGGTCGTCGGTGAGCGGCAAGTTTTCGCAGGCGGACGCAGTGCTGGATGTGACCGAGTTGAACTTCAAGATACCTGGGGCCCAGGCGCTGATGGACGGACGGGTGCAACTCGTCGATAGCACTTATGAGTTTCAGGGGAAGGTAAGGACAGAGGCGACGGCTTCGCAGATGACGACTGGGTGGAAGAGTTTGCTGCTGACACCGTTCGACAAGCTGCTGAAGAAGAACGGAGCCGGGGTGGAGTTGCCAATCAAGGTCACGGGAACGAAGTCGACGTATGACCTGCGGCTGAATTATCCGCATGACACGCATGCGCCTGCAGGGCTGGCAAGTCCTCCGAAATGAGTGACGTGTGGAAGGGGAGCATCGCGTGGTGCTTCCGGTGGAGAGACAAGGCGGGGGCGCTCTGCTAGTGTCATTCTTGGGAGTTTGCACAAAGTTTACGCGGAGTTTGATGTCCGGACAGCCACAACTCTACTCAACGCCTGAACCTTCTGTGGAGCAGGCGCCGTCGACCGCCACTACCGAACGCGCCAAGCGGACAGCGCCGGTCTGGTTGCAACGGCTGTCGCTTTTTGTGCTGGTGCTGTTCTGTGTGTACCTGGGCGTGCTGGTGATGGTGCTGCCGTGGTGGACGCGGATATGGGACCGAAATGAATTTATACTGGCCCGTCCGTGGCTGGCCGTGGTGCTGCATAATGGCGCGGTGCGGGGGATGATCTCCGGACTGGGGCTGCTGGATATCTGGATTGGGATCTCCGAGGCGGTGCACTACCGGGACTACCGTGGATAAGGACAGATTAGACCAAGAGACGATCGCGCAAGAGGAGCCTGATGAGCTGGACCAAGCTCCGCTGGCTTATGAGAATACGGAGTTTCTGAACTCGCCGGATGGGCGACTGTTGCGGATCGTCGCGGAGTACCAGGAGCCGATGACGCGGTTTCGGCGTGAACGGATCCAGGACACTGTGGTGTTCTTTGGCTCGGCGCGGTTTCGTGCGCTGGACGTGGCCAATTCAGAGCTTGAGCTGCTGGCGAATACCGGTTCGGCACAGCCGGCGCCGGAGCATGAGCAGCCGGCCAGTGCGGGTGAGATTGAAAGCGGCGAGGCGAGCAGGCTGAAGCTGAAGCTGGCTGAATCCGCGGTGGAGATGGCCCGGTATTACGAGGACGCGCGACGGCTGGCGGGAATGGTGGCCACGTGGGCGCAGACGCTACCGGGGCGGCGGCATCGATTTGTGGTGACCTCAGGAGGTGGGCCGGGGATTATGGAGGCGGCAAACCGCGGGGCGTATGAGGCGGGGTGCAAGACGATCGGGTTGAATATCCGGCTGCCGTTCGAGCAGCATCCGAACCCGTACATTACGCCGGAGCTGAATTTTGATTTTCACTATTTCTTCATGCGGAAGTACTGGTTTGCGTATCTGGCGAAGGCGCTGGTGGTGTTTCCGGGCGGGTTTGGGACGCTGGATGAGATGTTCGAGCTGCTTACGCTGGCGCAGACGAGGAAGCTGGCGAAGAAGATCACGATTCTCATCTACGGGACGGAGTATTGGAAGCAGATGATCAACCTGGAGTTGCTGGTGGAGAAGGGCGCGATTGCTCCGGCAGACGTGGAGCTGTTTGAGTTCGCGGACACTCCAGAGGACGCTTTTCGGATCTTGAAGGACGGATTGACGGAGAACCACCTGGAGTCGGACTACGAACGAGAGCAGGAGCGGCTGGAGAGGGAGAGGGTCCCGGTGGAGCCGGCCCCGAGCGCGCAGGAGATGCTGGGGCCGGACATTACGAAGACGCGGTAGGGAAAGGTTCCAGCTACGGGGAGATCCTTAGAGCCTTACGCCGTGTTCGCCGATGATGGTGAATACGGACAAGAGATTGGTGAGACCGAGGAGCTCGCGAATCCGCTTGCCGATGTTCAGGAGCTGCATCTCGCATCCTGCGGCACGGGCCGAGGTGTAGAGACTGACGAGCGTGCCGAGGCCCAGGCTGTCCATGTAATTGACATCTGAGAGATCAAGCACGATTCGCTTCGTGTCCGGAATCAAGGGGCGAACTTTAGAGTAAAGGACGTCGGTGAGTCCGGAGACTAATTGTCCGTGACATCGCACGATGGTCTTATCGTTGATGCGCTCGATTTGGAGAGTAAGGTGACGAATTGGAGGTGCTGCTTGATCAGGCATCGGGCTTCCTTTCTCGCAACATCGTGAAACGGCAGGGTAGGGGCTTCGTGAGAGTGTCTCATACAACTTCTGGGGAACCATTGCAGTAACTGAAGATAGGGATTTTGAAGCTCCATTCTTAGTGCAGTCACACGGCTGTCATGAAGGCTCTCCATACTGGCCTCGGTAGAAGCCTGAATTGGGGGTAGCCGATGGGCCAGTCGAGCATATCGTACCTGTGGCGTGAACCGGAGGCGGCGAAGGGCTTTGCGACTGGCGTGTCGCTGCATAGCCATACCAATCAATCCAAAGAGACACTGGACTTTATCTCCGAGCTGTCGAAGGACTGGAGTGTGCTGCAGCCGGTGATGCGGTGGGCGGAGCGGCGCTGCAAGCGGCTGACGGGCATCGATCCGGACTATGCACGGAGCTATTGGACACCGCCGCTGACGCCGAGTCTGGCGTTTGATCTGGAACGGCGACAGATTGAAGAGAAGCTGCAGATTCAGGGGCTGGTTTCGATCACGGACCATGACGATATTCAGGCGCCGATGTTGCTGCGGACGGTTGCGGCGTCGCGGCATATTCCGGTGTCGGTGGAGTGGACGGTGCCTTTTGGCGGGACGGCGTTTCATCTGGGGATCCATAATCTGCCGAGTGCGACGGGAACGGCGTGGATGCGACGGCTGGCGGCGTTTACGGCGATGCCGGTGGAGTCGCGTGCGCCGAAGCTGCTGACGGAGATGCTGGCGGAGCTGGATGAGCAGCCAGGAGTGCTGATTGTCTTCAACCATCCGCTGTGGGACCTGTACCGGGTGGGCAAGGCAGAGACATGAGGTGCTGGTGAATGAATTTCTGGCGGTGAATGGGCAGTTTGTCCATGCGCTGGAGTTGAATGGATTGCGCGACTGGAAGGAGAACCGCGAGACCGCGACGCTGGCGGGCAAGTGGAACCAGCTGGTGATCAGCGGAGGAGACCGGCACGGCGTAGAGCCGAATGCGAACGTGAACCTGACGCGGGCGAAGAGCTTTACCGAGTTTGTGCATGAGGTAAGGCGCGAGCGGCAGAGCCATGTGCTGTTTATGCCGCAGTATGCGGAGCCGTGGAAGCACAGGATCCTGCAGTCGACGCTGGCGGCGATCCGGAACTATCCGGATTTTCCGGAGGGATCGCGATCGTGGGACGAGCGGGTGTATCACCCGGACGCGGAGGGGACGATACAACCGCTGACACGTCTGTGGATGACGGGCAAGGCGCCTGCGTATTGTCTGGTGGCGGTCGGTGCTGGTTCGCATGATGGGTGCGGGGCCGGTGTCGAACGGTCTGCGGATGGCGTGGAACGATAGCGGAGAGATGCGGGCTACGCTTGGACAGTTGTGAGCTCTGAGCATTGGCTGGACTCCGGTTCAAGGGCGGGACGAGAGGTAGTCTAGTGCGATGCGGGTGCCGCGTGTTGCCTACTTTCCGGATTCGTTCCACGAGGTGAATGGGGTCGCACATACGAGCCGCAATTTTGTAGCGTATGCACAGCGGCATGAGCTGCCATTTCTGTGCGTGCGGGCAGGGGCACGGGCACAGGCGTTCGAACAGACAGGCGAATTGAGGACGCTGGAGCTGAAGCGTAGCCGTGGGTCAGTGCGGATGGAGAAGGACCTTGAGTTCGATACGCTGTTCTGGCGACATGAAAAGGCGATACGTCTTGCGCTGGAGCGGTTTCGGCCGGACGTGATTCACATTACGGGCCCGAGCGAGCTGGGGATGTTTGGGGCCTACTTTGCGTGGGAGATGGGGGTGCCGCTGGCGGCCTCGTGGCACACGAATGTGCATGAGTATGCGGCGCGAAGGATGGGGTGGCTGACGGAGCATGTGTCCGAGAGGCGCGGTGCCGCGATTGAGAGCGGAGTGGAGGCTGGTGCGCTGTGGGCCACGTCGCAGTTTTATAAATTGGCGAAGGTTCTGTTCGCGCCGAACGGTGAGCTTTGCCGCATGCTGGAGAAGACGACGGGAAGGCCGTGCTTCCTGATGCAGCGGGGGGTGGATACGGAGTGGTTTTCGCCGGCGCACCGAGCGCGGGCAGAGAGTGATCAGGCCGTGGTGCTGGGATATGTGGGGCGGCTTTCGGTCGAGAAGAATGTGGCGCTACTGGCGCGGGTGGAACGCGAGCTGAAGGCGATGGGTGTGGGTGGAGTGCGGTTTTTGATTGTCGGGCATGGCAGTGAGGAGGCCGCGCTGCGGAGGGAGCTGACAGAGGCCGAGTTTGCCGGCGTGTTGCGGGGTGCGCCGCTGGCAGGAGGCTTACGCGAATATGGACGTTCTGGTGTTTCCGTCGCATACGGATACGTTTGGGAACGTGGTGCTGGAGGCGTTGGCCAGTGGTGTGCCTGCGGTGGTGACGCCGGACGGCGGGCCGAAGTTTATTGTGCGGCACGGAGAGACTGGATTTGTAACCGAAGATGATCATTTTGCCGGAGCGGTCGCGGAGCTTGTGCGGGGCCGGGCACGGCTCGATGAGATGCGGTTGGAGGCGCGGGCGTATGCCCTTGGGTGCAGCTTGGGACGCGGTCTTCGACCGGGTGTATTCGGGGTATGAGACGGCCCTGGAGGTTGGCCCGTGTAACGATCAGCGCTCAATCTAATCGACTGTCCATCTTCGGACGGTTGGATCCGGTTCCGGACAGTGCGAAGACATCGAGACAGAATGCGTTCGGCTAACTCTTTGATTTAGCATGGGATTGTCAGTACATGCGTCTGGCTTAGAAATTGCTTTGAGTTGCTGCTAATCCGTTGTGCGAGGAGCTCCCATGTCATCTCTTTTTCGTGATCTGAGAATTGCGGTCCGCCACCTTTCGAAGTCTCCCGGATTTGTGATCACGGCTGTGCTGATGCTGGCGTTGGGAATCGGTGCGACGACGGCGATCTTCTCGATCGTCGAGGGTGTGCTGCTGCGACCACTGCCTTTTCCTGAGCCTCAGCGGCTGGTCATGCTGTCTGACCTCCTGGAGGGCGTCGCTGTTGGAGGAAATGGCGAGGTGGGTGTTACTGATGCTGATATTCGCAATTACATGCGCGATACGCACAGCTTTACCAGCCTGGGGGGTTACCGAGGGAACAGCTACGAGTTGTCCGGCATTGGAGATCCGGCGATCGTGAATGCGACTCGCATGAGCGGAGGCGTTTTGCCGGCGGTCGGGGTGCAGCCACTGCTGGGGCGCGTGTTTACGCAGCACGAGGACGAGCAGAGCGAGCAGGTGCTGGTTCTGAGCTATGCGACGTGGCAGAGCCGCTTTCAGGGAGACAAGGGCATTATCGGCAAGACGATTCTGCTGAGCCGAAAACCCTATGTGGTTATCGGCGTGATGCCGCGAGGATTTGAGTTTCCACTGAATCCGGGGCATTTGAACCGAAGCGAGTTATGGGTACCAATGAGCTTTAGCGCCCGGGAGCTCGACCCTCGCAACAGCGCGAGCTGGAACTCAAACATGGTGGGCCGTCTTAAGCCTGGCGTCACCTTCGAGCAGGCAGTGAACGATGCGAGCCTGGTGGCGAAGGAGACGGTGCGGAACTACCCGGCGTTTATGGCTGGATTCAAAATTCATCCGGTTGTGAGGCCGTTGCATGAGGAGACGGTGGAGCAGGCCCGTCCGCTGGTGCGAACTCTGTTTCTTGCGGTCGCGGTTGTGTTGTTGATTGCGTGCGCCAACCTTGCCGGTCTTCTGTTGGTGCGTGCGATTCGAAGCCGCCGGGAGATTGCGGTGCGGCTTGCTCTGGGTGCAAGCGCCTCCAAGCTGCTTTGGCAGGCGCTGCTGGAGAGCGTTTTATTGAGCCTGGCGGGAGGTCTGGTCGGGCTGGCCTTCGCTTCGGCTGTGTTGCGTGTCGGTTTGAGATTACTGCCGGAGACGCTGCCACGCATTAACGAGATCGGGCTGGATTGGAGGGTCGTCGCATTCGCGGTAGCAATATCGCTGCTGACGGGGATCGTCTGCGGGCTGGCGCCTGCGTTTGCGGCGATCCGTACCAATGTCAATGACACTTTGAAGGAGGGCGGACGCTCCGGCACCTCGGGTGGCGGTCATGCGCGTTTGCGCTCCGCGCTGGTCGTTGCGGAGATCGCGGTCGCTCTGGTTTTGCTTGCGGCTTCGGGCCTGTTGCTGCGCAGCTTCGAAAAGATGCGCGAGGTGGACCTTGGATTTCAACCAGACCATACTCTGGTTGCCGCCTACAATCTGCCGCGCAAACAATATGCGACGCAGACCGTCATTGATGAGTTTAACCATGAGCTGGAGCGGCGATTGCGCCAGCTACCTGGCGTGAAGAGCGTGGGATTGACCTCGTTTCTTCCGGACGGGGGCAGCAACAGCAATAGCGTGTTTGTAGCAGAGGGATATGTTGCGCCGAAGGATGCAGGGTACGATTTGGCGACGCCGATTCAGTTAGAGGGCGATTATCTGCAGGCGATGGGAGTTCCATTACTGCACGGCCGTTTCTTTACCGAGGACGATAAGGCCGGGGCGAACCTCGTAGTCATTGTGAACCGTAAGCTGGCGGAACAGTCGTGGCCGGGGCAGGACCCGATCGGAAAGAGGCTTCGCATAGGCACCGCTTCGA
This sequence comes from uncultured Acidobacteriaceae bacterium, assembly GCA_963774835.1. Taxonomy (GTDB): domain Bacteria; phylum Acidobacteriota; class Terriglobia; order Terriglobales; family Acidobacteriaceae; genus Edaphobacter. The sequence continues at coordinate 981,517 of CAVZGS010000002.1, read as the reverse complement.
TGCAGACTCCGTGGGCCACAGTGGTCGGCGAGGTGGAAGATGTCAAGGAGGGGGCACCAGACCAGCCTGCGAAGCAGCAGTACTACGGCACGGTCGCGCAGGGAAAAGATATGGGCGGGACGCTTTCCCCGCCGGATTCCGTCAACGGCAACGGCGGATACATTGCTCTGCGCACAGCGATGCCTCCCGAGCAGATGGAGCATGCGCTGCGGGCGACGGTGCGGTCGATCGACGCGCAGCTGCCTTTGGACCAGGTGCAGACGATGGAACATGCCATCTCGGAGAGCGAGGCGCCGCGGCGGTTTAATACCGCGTTGATCTCGTCGTTTGCGGCGATTGCGGTGTTGCTGGCGGTGCTGGGGATTTACAGTGTGATCGCGTTCTCGGTCGCGCTGCGGGTGCAGGAGATGGCGATTCGCCTGGCGCTGGGTTCGCAGCGGGTCGGCATCGTTCGGCTGGTGGTGGCTTCGGGAGTGAAACTTGCGCTGGCTGGGTGTGCGATCGGGCTGGTGGGGCCTGGGCCGCATCGCATGTGCTCCAGAGTTTTCTATTTGGCGTGCACGCGTTCGATCCTATAGTGCTGGCGCTGGCTGCGGTCGTGCTGGTGGCATTGACGGCCCTTGCCTCGCTGTTGCCGGCCCGCCGCGCTGCATCCGTCGAACTGGTAGAGGCGCTGCGGACGGAGTGACCTGAGGCCAGCGCATGGTTTGCACTTAGAAGCGCATCTCGCCGATGTAGGCGATATAGGGTGGGAGCGTCATGGATTCCAGGTGCATGGTGCCCATGCCGTTGTCGGTGCGGACGACGGTGCGAAGGAAGCTGCCGCGCAGGTGGAGTTTCATCGTGTCCGTCTTGATGGAGAGGTGTTGTGGCTGTCCGGAGAGGTTGCAGAGGATGACGAGAATCGGGTTCGTTGGAGAGACCACCTTCGGCTTGCGGATGATGATGAGGACGTTCTGGTCGTCGCGGTTGATGGTGAGGTACTCGCCGGTGTTGATGGTCGCGTTGCTGTGATGAAGATCGATGAGCTTGCGGTACCAGTTGAGGAGAGAGGCGGGGTCGGCTTCCTCCAAGGCTGCGTTTGGTGTGGTGTTAGGGGTGGATGTTTCGGCTGCGGTTGGGGGTACGGGTTGTCCCTTTGGTGGCGGGGGTGGGGCGTCCCAGGCGATGATGGGCGCGGCGTTCGTCGGGTCGGGCGGGTGACGCGGGGACTCCTAGCTCCTGGCCGTAGTAGAGGAGAGGCTGGGCGCGGGTGGTGAAGAGAATGGTGGCCAGGAGTTTGGCGATGGCCAGGTCGTGCTGACCGTCGGCGTAGCGGCCCATGCTGCGCTGGAAGGTGGGGCCGTCGCTGGCGAGAAGCGGTATGCTGTGGCCGACCGCAGGACGTTCTCGGTGGACTCGACGGCGGAGCGGATGGCTGCAGGGTTGAGTGGGGCGACGGAACCAAGGCTGGCGTCAAGGAGAAGCTGCGTAGATTGGGTATCTGGAGGCCTTGGCCGTCTTTTGCTGCGGGGACGCAGGGAGGTGGGTCGACGTCGCCGATGAGCACCCGCTGACCGAGGTAGGTGTTGGCGGCCTTGCGGAGTTCGGCGGCCTGGGCACGGGCTTCGGGGGTGGCGCCGTTGATGTGAAAGCCGGCTATGCCGCGGTTGAGCCAGAAGCGACCGACGTTGGGGAGATCGGCTGCGGGATGTGGGGGTCGAGGTCGAGCAGGACGCGGATGTTGTGGCGGCTGGCTTCGTGGATGAGGTCGTCGAGATCGTCCAGGGTGCCGTAGGCAGGGTCGATGGATTGGGCGTGGGTGGGGTCGGGTTGAATGATCGTGAGGAGGATGGCGTCAACGCCGAGGGATTGGATGTAGTCGAGGCGCTGGGCGACGCCGTGGAGGCCGCTGCCGCCGGTGGGGCTGAAGTTGATGGGATTTACCTCGTAGACGACGGGGTGCTTCCACCAGACGTCAGGGTTGATGCCGGAGCCGACCCAACCAGGGCGGGCAAGGGTTTGAGCAGGGGTACGAGGAGTGAGTGTGCAGGCGCAGGCCAGACAGAGGGCGAGGATTCGGCGGGAGGTCAGTGGGTTTGGGGTCATCGCGCTCCGTTAGAGAGATGCTACGCGAGTTTGCTGTGGGCTGGAATGGAGTGTTTCTAGATCGCGATGGCCGCTACCTGGATTGCGCCGATCCACTCTATGCTCTGGACTATACTTCCGGCATCGCGACGAAGTATCGATGGAGCATTCATGCCTGTTACCGCTGCGGACCAGCCGCTGTACGAGCTCTTGAGTGGGGCCGCGCCTGCCACTATTGATCAAGTCGTACAGACGATGGAGAGTATTGACCAGCTTCTGCCGGATGGGGATGGGTTGAAGTGGTTCAATCGCCTCTACATGATGGTGACCAGGGAGGTCGACTTAAATCCTCCGGCGGGTGGGTGGAAGGACGCGGATTGGCTGCTTCTTCTGGACGTTGTTTTTGCGGGATTTTATTTTCGGGCGGTGGCTGATTTTCTTTCTGGGGTTCCGACGGTGCCCAGCTCATGGGACGCGATGCTGAGTGCGCGCCATACGGCGGGGATTGATCGTATTCAGTTTGCGCTGGCGGGGATGAATGCGCACATCAACCATGACCTCTCGCTGGCACTGCTGGTGACCGATCAACAGATGGGTCTTGAGCCTGATGACGAGAGTCTGCAACATGTGGACTATGAGGCCGTGAATGGTTTGCTGAATACTGTGATGCCTTCTGCGCTGCATATGCTGGCAGTAGGGACGCTCGGAGAGCTGGCGCAGGACACAGGGAAGATCGGGCGGATACTTGCGTTCTGGGACATATGTCGCGCGCGTGATCTGGCGTGGGATTTTGCTGACCATCTGCGAGGACTGAACGGCTCTGCCCGGCTGGTGGCGCTTGCCGCACAAGACCAGATGACGGGGGCCCTGGGGCGAGCGATTTTGGCTTGCGCTTGAGGTGTGACTCATGGAGTGAGTGCAGCAAAAGCGAATCGGAACCTGCTGCTCGCGATGTTTCCTGAATAGTCCTGTTTTGAATTTCGCCTGGTAGGCTCTATTCTTCAAAGAAAACCAGGAGACTGCATGAATCGTTTTGCCACTCTATTGACAGGTGCTGCTTTGTTCGCGGCGCAAACAGTTTTTGCGCAGATGGGTGCGCCGGATGCGAAGCCGGAGCCAGGGTTTCCGGGAGTCGCGGGGCCTCTGGCGGCAAAGTACAAGGCCGATGCAGACAGAATTATGAAGGCCGCGGAGAGCGATGAGGACGGCTATGCGGCGTTGACGTATCTGTGCGACCACGTTGGCAAGCGGTTGAGTGGCACTCCGCAGTTGAACACGGCGATTGAATGGGGCGCAGAGCTGATGCGCAAGGCCGGGCTGCAGAATGTAACGGTGCAGCCGGTAATGGTGCCGCGGTGGGTGCCGTGGAAGTGAGTCGGGGACAATGATGACCAGCGGGCCGGGGGCGGTGAATAGACCACTGCATATGCTCGGGCTGGGGATGAGTGTGGCGACGCCGACCGGTGGAGTCACAGCGCCGGTAGTGTTTGTGCCGAGCTTTGATGCACTGGATGCGATGACGCCGGAGCAGGTGAAGGGAAAGATCGTTGTCTACAACCCGGGCTGGCATGGCTATGGCGTGAATACCCAGTACCGGACGTTCGGGGCATCTCGCGCGGCGGCTAAGGGCGCAGTAGCGATGCTGGTACGGTCGGCTACGGGACTGGCGATGCAGATTCCGCATACGGGCACCCTGGTTTATGACCCGAAGCAGCCCAGGATTCCTGCGGCCGCGATCACGGTGGAAGATGCGTTGATGATCGAGCGGCTTTGCAAGGAGGGGCCGGTGACAGTGCATCTGCAGATGGATGCGCACATGGAGGCCGATGTGCAAGCCGGCAACGTGATGGGTGAGATTGTGGGAAGTGAACATCCTGAGCAGGTGGTTTCGATCGGCGGACATATCGACTCGTGGGACGTGGGCCAAGGCGCGCAGGACGATGGATCGGGGATTATGGCGGCGTATGAGGCGGTGACGCTGATTCATAAGCTCGGGCTGAAGCCGAAGCGGACGATCCGGCTGGTGTTCTGGGTGAATGAAGAGAACGGCGGCGCGGGTGGACGGGCCTATCGCAAGATGATCGGGGATAAGATCGGCGACCAGGTTGCGGCGATTGAGATGGATGGAGGCGCGGAGAAGCCGCTGGGGATGGGGTATGGCAGCATGAGTGGGCCAAGGAGGCCGCGCACTGCGGCTGGTGCGAGTGGTGTCCCTCCAGTGCCCGGCGAGCCGGTGGACATTAATTCGTTGCCGCCGGCGGTGAGACAGTCGGTGAGCGCGCTGCAGGACATCGTTTCGATGCTTGGGCCGATAGGAGCTGATACGGTTTCCCCCGGTGGGGGTGGGTCGGACATTGAGGCGATTGTGGCGGACGGAGTCCCGGCGCTGAGTCCGCGGACGACCGAGGCGCACTACTTCGACTGGCACCATACGGAGGCGGACACGCTGGATAAGGTCGATCCGGTGGAGTTCAGGAAGAATGCGGCGATGCTGGCGGTGGTGACGTATGTGCTGGCAGACATGGATGGGCGGCTGGCAGGGCGCAAGTCTGCAGCTACGGAGTAAGTTATAGTGACGAAGACGGCGGCTGTCGCGAAGGGCTTGCGGCGGCCGCCGTTTGTTTTGCGTGGGAATGGTTTAGCCGATGTCGAAGCTGACTCCCTGTGCGAGGGGGAGGTCGGTGCCGTAGTTGATGGTGTTGGTGGCGCGCCGCATGTATTGCTTCCAAGCGTCGGAGCCGGACTCGCGGCCACCGCCGGTCTCCTTTTCGCCGCCGAACGCCCCACCGATCTCTGCGCCTGACGTGCCGATGTTGACGTTGGCGATGCCGCAATCAGAGCCGGTGGCGGAGAGAAACTGCTCGGCTTCGCGGAGGTTCATGGTGAAGATGCTGGAGGAGAGTCCCTGGGGGACGTCGTTGTGGAGAGCGAGGGCGTCGGGGAAGTTCGTGTACTTGAGTACGTAGAGGATGGGGGCGAAGGTCTCGCGTTTGACGATATCGGTTTGCGTGGCGATTTCGACGAGCGCGGGGCGCACGTAGAAGGCTTCGGGGTTCTTAGGGTCAACGATGCGGTCGCCACCTGTGATCGTTGCGCCTGTGGTTTTGGCGTTGGCCAACGCCTGCTGCATGGCGTTGAAGGAGCGCTCGTCGATGAGGGGGCCGACGAGGGTGTTAGGCTCGCGGGGGTCGCCGATGACAACAGAGGCGAATACCTTCTTGAGTTTCGGGACGAGGGTGTCGTAGATACTGTCGTGGACAATGAGGCGGCGGAGGGTGGTGCAGCGTTGGCCGGCGGTACCCATGGCGGAGAAGGCGATGGCGCGGAGGGTCAGGTCGAGGTCGGCGGTGGGTGCGACGATGGCAGCGTTATTGCCCCCGAGTTCGAGAATGCCTTTGGCGAAACGAGCGGCGAGTCGGGGCGCGACGGCACGGCCCATCGCCGTTGAACCAGTGGCGGAGACCAGCGGGACGAAGGGGGAATCGACTAATTGCTGGCCGACGGTGGCGTCGCCGATGAGGAGGGTGGCGAGGCCTTTGGGGACACTGCCGAATTTTTTGGCTGCGCGTTCGAAGATGGCCTGCGTGGCGAGGGCGGTGAGAGGAGTTTTTTCGGAGGGCTTCCAGACGACCGCGTCGCCGCAGACGATGGCGAGGGCGGCGTTCCAACTCCAGACGGCGACGGGAAAGTTGAAGGCGGAGATAATGCCCACGACGCCGAGAGGGTGCCAGGTCTCCATCATGCGATGCTTTGCGCGTTCGGATGGAACGGTAAGGCCTGCTAGTTGACGGGAGAGGCCGGAGGCGAAGGTGCAGATGTCGATCATCTCCTGGACTTCGCCGAGGCCTTCAGATAGGAGCTTGCCGGATTCGATGGTGACAAGGCGGCCGAGGGGTTCGATTTGCGCGCGAAGTTCCTCGCCGAGGAGACGGATGAGTTCGCCGCGCTTGGGGGCGGGGACGGTGCGCCACTCGAGGAAGGCGGAGTGGGCTTGCGCGATCGCTTTGGTTGCGTCGGATGGGCTGATGGTGGGGAGCTGCGCGATGATCTCCCCGGTGAGGGGTGTGCGGGCGGTGAGGTTACCGTTCGAGTAGGCGGTGGTGGGGACGCCTAGTTCGGTCAGGATGGTCTGGACTTCCTGTTTGATGGTCATGGTTGGCTCGTGGCTAGCGTAGAGGGTGCGGGTGTCAGCTGGCAAACGGATTGATATCCATGACTGACGCAAGCGAAGCGCGTCGAAGGGAGAGAGAAGGAATCTGCGGTTTGCCTGGTTCCACAGAACATCCAAACGGCTCGGGTTCGGTCGGAATGACAACATAGGTTTCCACCTATGTCGCGATGAGACTGCGTCATGGGGCACCCATGCTTTCGTGGCTGGGCGGAGAACCCACGTCCGAGAATTCGGACGTGGGGCACCCGGATTTGTGGCGCTATGGTTGGGCCCACTGGGCGAGGACTTCGGCGAGGTGACGGGGTTTTGCGGTGGTGTTTTGCGTGATTTGTTCGCAGCAGCTGAAGCCGTCGCTGACGATGATGGCGTTGGCGTTGTTGCGGACGGCGGGGAGAAGGATGCGCTCTCCTAATTTCTGCGAGAGGTCGAATTTTTCTTCTTCGAAGCCGAAGGGGCCGGCCATGCCGCAGCAGCCAGAGTCGAGAAGTTCTACCTCTGCTCCGGTCAGGCGGAGGAGAGCGATTTCGTCGTGCATACCCATCGTGGCGCGGTGATGGCAATGGCCGTGGACGATGATTTTTTGGTCGATCTGCGGGGGGCGATAGTTGGGAGCGTGCTTGACGAGGAACTCGCTTAGGAGGAAGGTCTGGTCGCGGAGTTTGGCGGCACGTGGGTCGTGGGGCAGGAAGTTGGTTAGCTCGTCACGGAAGACGGAGGCGCAGCTGGGTTCGAGGACGACGATGGGAGTGCCGTTCTGGAGCTGCGGGGTGAGGGCGTTGAGTGTCTTGAGGAGATAGTCCTTTGCCGTGTCGAGCATGCCGAAGTCGTAGAGTGGGCGGCCGCAGCAGAGATGTTGCGTGGGGAGAGTGACGCGGAAGCCGGCGGTGGTGAGGACTTTGTGGGCGGCGCGCATGGTGGAGGGGTGGAAGTAGTTATTGAAGGTGTCGGCCCAGAGAAAGACTTCGGGTACTCCAGGGAGTAGGGAGTAGGGAGTAGGGAGTAGAGGGCTGGCAGCGTCCGGCCTGACTCGACGGTCGTTGCGGCGGCGGGGGTCTTTTGCGATGCGGCGATCGGGCGTGAAGGGTTTGGCAAAGCGAGGGAAGGTGCGATTGGGGTGGATGTGGAGGAACTTTCTTTATGAGCTTGTTGATGATGGGGGCGTTGTTGATGGCGTTGACGAGGTTGGGGGCGAACCCGGCGATGCGGGCGAAGAGGTCGATGCGGCCGAAGGCGTAGTGAGAGAGCGGGCGGGACTCGTTTTCGAAGTGATGCGAGAGGAACTCGGCTTTATAGGTGGCCATGTCGACGGAGACCGGACACTCGCTTTTACATGCCTTGCAGGCAAGACAGAGGTCGAGGGACTCTTTGACCTGCTCATTTTTCCATTGGTCCGGGAGAACTTCACCTTGCATCAGCTCCCAGAGGAGATGGGCGCGGCCGCGAGTGGAGTGGAGCTCCTCGCCTGTGGCCATGAAGCTGGGACACATGGTGCCGGCGTCTGTTTTGCGGCAGGCGCCGACGCCGACACAACGTAGCGTGGCAGAGGCGAGGGAGCCGTTGTCTTCGGCGAAGGCAAAATGGGTCCTGGGTTGCCAGGGTCGATAGTCGGCGCCGAGTCGGAGGTCTTCGTGAGGCTGGTGGGCATCGATGAGCTTGCCGGGATTCATCCGGTTGGTGGGGTCGAACGTGTGCTTGAAGGAGCGGAAGGCCTCCATCAACTCTTCGCCGAACATCTTTGGCAGGAGCGCTCCGCGGGCCTGGCCGTCGCCGTGTTCTCCGGAGAGCGAACCGCCGTGCGCGAGTGCGATGTCGGCCGCGCGATCAATGAACTCGCGGAATTTGAGAATGCCGGCTGGCGTTTCGAGGTCGAAGTTAAGGCGCATGTGGACGCAGCCTTGACCAAAATGACCGTACATCGCGCTCGAGTAGTTGTATTCCTTCATGAGTGCGGCGATGGCGCGGAGATAACTACCGAGCTGGGTAGGGTCAACGGCAGCGTCTTCCCAGCCCTCCCAGCCAGTGCCTACTCCAGGGATGAAGGCGGTGGCGCCGAGGCCGGACTCGCGGATGTGCCAGATGCGCTTGGCCTCGTCAGAGGTGTAGATGCGAGCGGTGGGTCGCGCGGGAACGGTGCTCAGCGAGGCGACGAAGGCGCGCGCTTTGGCGTTGGCCTCCGGCTGGGACGCCGCACCGAACTCGACGATGAGAAAACCGTCGCCGGGTGGGAGGAGCTTGAGGTCGTCAACGGATTTTTGCTTGCGGCGGAGGGCATCGAGGAGATATCCGTCCACACCTTCGAGGCCGATCGGTTTGTGCTCGAGTATTTGAGTGACGTGGTCGGCGGCGAGGAAGATTTCGGGGAAGCCGACGCCGACGAGGGTACGGCAGGGTGGGCTTTCCACGAGTTGCAGGGTTGCGCCAAGGATGACGGCACAGCTGCCTTCGCTGCCGACGAGGGCACGGGCCACGTTGAAGTTGTTTTCGGGGAGCAGTTCGTCGAGATTAAAGCCGGAGACGCGGCGGGGGATACGTGGGAATCTCGCACGGACTTGTTCGGCATAGGTGTCGCGGATGCGCTTGAGAGCGGCGTAGATCTCGCCGATGCGTCCGCCCGCGGCGATGCGCTGGGTGAGTTCTGCTTCGGTGGTGGGGCCGACGGTGAGACGGGTGCCGTCGTAGAGGAGGAGGTCGAGCGACTGGATGTTGTCGACGGTTTTGCCGCCCATCAGCGCGTGGACCCCGCAGGAGTTGTTGCCGATCATGCCGCCGATGGTGCAGCGGCTGTGCGTGGCAGGGTCAGGGGCAAAGGTGAGATTGAATTTCTCTGCAGCGTCGCGGACGCGGTCGAGGACGATGCCGGGTTCGACGTGAACCGTGCGGGTCTGTATGTCGATTGCGCCCATGCCGTTCATGTACTTCGAGAAGTCAAGGATGACGGCGGTGTTGCAGCCCTGTCCGGCAAGCGAGGTGCCCGCTCCGCGCGAGAGAATGGGTGCGTTGAAGGAGCGGCAGATGGTGACGGTGGCGATGACATCGTCTTCATCACGTGGGATGACAACGCCGATGGGAATCTGACGGTAGTTGGAGCCGTCGGTGGCGTAGAGGGCCTTGGAGGTGGCGTCGAAGCGTACTTCTCCACGGACGTTGGCGCGAAGCTGGTCTTCGAGTTTTTCGGCCTCGGGGAAGGTGTCGTGGGCGCGAGCGTGGGAGCTCGGCAGAAGGACGAATGGGGAGGTGGACATCACCGCACTGCTCTCCAAAGCAGTAGCACCATTCTAGTCAACCCGAACCCTATCGACTGAAAGAGGCTGCACGAGCGGATGCAATTCATCAACAGCAACGACTAGATGACTACGTCGGCTGGATGGGGGGTTATTTCTGCTTCGACGAAAGCGTGGAGGCGTAGGCGAGCAGGGACGCGTCCTGCATGGGAGCGGCCAGGAGTTGGACACCAGTGCCGCGAGCGGCGCCAATGTGTTCGCCGGGCAGGGTGATCGCGGGCAGACCAGCGAGGCTTGCGGGGGTGGTGTAGCGCAGTATCGCTTTGCGGTCTTGAGAGTGGTCGTGGCCCGCCAGGAGCTTGCTGACTGGGGCGCAGGGGGCGATGAGGAGATCGAAGCGTTGGAAGAGGGCCGACATCTGGGAGCGGAACCTATGAAGACGCTGGCGAAGGACGTCCAGTTCTGCGACGGTGATGGATGCCCCCCAGGCCAGGCGCTCGGCGATTGTCGGTTCGAAATATTGATAGTGGCCGCGGTGGATCGCTGAGGCCTCACTGGCCTGGATGCTGCTGTAGATTTCGAGACTGTCGGACCAGAAGGCGGTGTCGACGGGCGAGAGCGTCGCACCATGAAGTGCGAGTTGCTGTTTCCATGCTTCGTACGAATCGAGGACTTCGGATCCGCAGTCGTGTATGAAGTCATCGCCTGCGTAGCCGATGCGCATCGTAGCAGGAGCAAGTATGGGAACGATATCGAAGATGGCTGCGGCGAGAGCCGGGGTGTCGCGGAGATCGCGGAGGAGGATGCCGATGGTGTCGAAGGTTTGGGCGAGGTGGTACCCGCCTGCCCAGCGCTCTTCGCCGCGGCTGACGCCGTGGGAGGAACGGTAGCCGGCGAGTCCGCAGAGAGCAGCGGGGACGCGAATAGAGCCGCCCGTATCTGTACCGATGGCTGCGAGCGCGGAGCCCTCCTGAACGCTTGCAGCGGCGCCGCTGGATGAGCCGCCGGTAAGCAACGTGGCGTCGCGGGGCTGGACGCAGTCGCCGTAATCGGCATTTTCGCCAGTGATGCCGTAGGCGAGTTGGTGGAGGTGCGTCTTGCCAGTTAGGATGGCCCCCGAATCGAGCAGACGCTGTGCGACCCAGGAGTTTTTTGTGGCGATGGAGTTGTGTTGCGCGTAGAAACGTGAGCCGCAGGTCGTGACGCTGCCAGCTACATCGAAGCAGTCCTTGATTGAGACGGGAACGCCGTAGAGAGCCGGGCGGTTTTGCGCGTCCGGGAAGAGACTGGGAAGCTGTTCGGCACGTTGAGGCGCCTCAGCTGCGAAGAGAGTCAGGTAGGTGTTGCTCGATGCGTTGCAGTTTGCGAGGTGTGCGGCTTCCGCGGCGACTTCGGAAGGCCCGGTGGCGTCGGACGCGAGTGCACGGCGTAAAGAGAGGAGGGGGGAAGGATTGCCTGGCATAGGGGCCAGAGCGACCATTCTAACTGGTGTGTCGCAAACAGAGGCGCGCCGTTATTGAGACAGGGCCAGAATGCCCGCGAGAGGAATACGGACCCAGGTGGGGCGATTGTCGAGTTCGTAGAGCAACTCGTAGAGGGACTTCTCCAGGAGGTAGGCATTGAGCAGAAGCTGAGACTGCGCGGCCCGCGGGACGAGTGCGGGGTCAGTTGCGCTGATCGTGAGTTGGTAGGCGCGGAGGAACTCGGTGGAGACGGAGTTCTGCCAAAGCGTGGCCCAGGGCTCGAGGTTTTTTGCATCGTCCGGTCGGCGCTGGGCGAAGGCGTTGAGCGCGGCGTAGGCGGCATAGCTGAAGGACCGCAGCATGCCTGCCACGTCTTTAATCGGGGATTGCTTGGCGCGGCGAGCGGTGAGGCTGCGGGCAGGTTCGCCTTCGAAGTCGAGGATGACAAAGTCGCCGCGTGATCGAAGGACCTGTCCGAGGTGATAGTCCCCGTGGACGCGAATGCGCTCGCCGGCGTCGGCCGGTGTGGCACTGGCGATGGCGCGGGCCCGCGCGAAGAGCTCAATGCGGCGGCTGAGGACGAGGGCAGCGTTGTCGGCGGTCGTCTCGGTAAGATGGGACATGGAGCGCTTGAGGGCGCCAAGGGTCAGGGTGAGCTGGGCGTCGATGCGGTCGGCGTCGGCAACGAGGTCGGCCGTGGTGAAGGACTCGGCGAGGAAGTCCGGGTTGTGGGTCGGGGTGGCGAGGGCAATATGCATCTCGGCGGTGCGCCGGCCGAGCAGGGCCGCGGCATCGAGATAAAGTGCGGCATGTTCGCGGGCCAATGACGGGGTCTCGCTTTCTGAGGAAAGGGTAGGCGACCCGGAGTCCTGCGGCGCGGGAAGTGTCGCGACGCTGTCATAGTAGCGGGAGAGCTCGTCGAGGGTCCACTGCCAACCGTCGCCTTCGTTTTCAACGAGACCCTGCAGCATGGCGATGGTGATCGGTCCAGTGTCTTTTGACTTGAGCGTGATATCGCCCAGGAAAGGGGCGATGCGGGGGAAGTGTGCGGCTTCTGTGAGGAAGCGGCCAATCTCCGTGTCCGGATTTTCGCCGGGCTGAAGACGACGGAAGAGCTTCATGATCAGCTTCGCGTCGTAGAGGATGGAGGTGTTGGATTGTTCTGCCGAGCCTGTTCGCGCGGGAAGCGGGCCAGTACCACGTATTTCGGCGAAGGCGTTGCTGCTGTGACCGACGAGAACGCCGTTGCGGGTGGAAAGTTCTCCGTTGGCTTCGATGAGCTTGAGGATGGCTTGGCGGACGTCTTCGCGCGCGACTGCATCGTGCAGGATTGCAGGTCCGTCGGAGGTCGTGACTGTGGCGACAATGCTCGCGGGATCAGAGGTGCGTACCGTCTCTGCAGCTTCGCCGGTAGTAATGGTAAGGGCGAGTTGATAGACGCTGGTGCTGTCGTCATCGTAGGTGAGCTGGAGGAAGACGAGGACAGCGTTAATGCCCGGAAGCTGCACCGAATCGAGGACCGCAACGGTCTTGATGGTCCGGGACTTTGTACCGAACCAGCGCTGGTGGGGCAAATAGGTAATGAGGAGTTGCTGCAAGAGTTGCAGACCAGGTCCGACCAGGAGGCCCTCGATGCCGTGGCTTAAGAGGTTGAGGATGGGCTCGTCCTGGGCGACCTGCACGGGTTCCGGGGCCGCGGGTGCGGGTTGGAGTTCGAGCCACAAGAAGGAGTAGGGTGCGAGCGTGAGCGGATAGGGCTGCGCGGAGATGGTGGGGAAGGTGACGTAGCCGAGCATCTCGACCGGAACCATGCCGGCAAACCGTGCGAGGTCGAGCGAGACGGGCTGCGAGAAGCGGGAGAGGTTCGCTACGCAGAGGACGGTTTCGCTGTTACCGTCTTCTTCGTAGTGGCGAAGGTAGGCGAGAATCTTTCTGTTCTCCGGATTGAGGAACTCCTGCGTGCCGCGACCGAAGACGTGGAAGAGCTTGCGGAGCGCGATCATATTGCGGGTCCAGTGGAGGAGCGAAGACTGGTCAGATTGCTGGGCCTCGACGTTGATCGATTGGTAGCCCCAGATGGGGTCCATGATGACGGGGAAGTAGAGTTTGGCCGGGACGGCGGTGGAGAAGCCGGCGTTGCGGTCGGAGTTCCACTGCATGGGGGTGCGCACTCCGTTGCGGTCGCCGAGATAGATGTTGTCGCCCATGCCTATCTCGTCGCCATAGTAGAGAATTGGCGTGCCTGGGAAGCTGAGCAGGAGGGAGTTGAGGAGTTCGATGCGGCGGCGGTTGTTATCGACGAGAGGTGCAAGGCGGCGGCGGATACCGACGTTGATGCGCATGCGGGGATCGGCTGAGTAGGCGAGGTACATGTAGTCGCGCTCGTCGTTGGTGACCATCTCGAGGGTGAGCTCGTCGTGGTTGCGCAGGAAGAGGCCCCACTGGCAGTTGTCGGGGATCGCGGGGGTCTGCGCCATGATGTCAGTGATGGGTAGGCGGTCTTCCTGGCGGAGCGCCATGTAAATTCGCGGCATCAGGGGGAAGTGAAAGGCCATGTGGCACTCGTCGCCGTCACCGAAGTAGGGGCGGACGTCGGCGGGCCACATGTTGGCTTCAGCGAGGACGAGGCGGTTGTCGTATTCGGCGTCGATGACGGCCCGGATTTCCTTGATTTTGATGTGGGTTTCGGGAACGTTCTCGCAATTGGTGCCGTCACGTTCGACCAGATAAGGGATGGCATCGAGACGGAGGGCGTCGACACCGAGGTCGAGCCAGAAGCGCATGGCTTTGAGGACCTCTTCCATGACGCGCGGGTTGTCGAAGTTGAGGTCGGGTTGGTGAGAGAAAAAACGGTGCCAGTAATACTGCTTCGCGACCTCGTCCCAGGTCCAATTGGACTTTTCGGTGTCGGTGAAGATGATGCGGACACCTTCAAAGAGCTTGTCGGTATCGCTCCAGACGTACATGTCTCGCTCAGGCGAATCCTTCGGGGCAAGGCGAGCGGCCCTAAACCATGGATGCTGGTCGCTCGTGTGGTTGATGACGAGCTCGATCATGACCTGCATGCCGCGCTGATGGGCAGCGTCGAGGACCTGCTTGAAGTCGTCCAGGGTGCCGTAGCTGGGGTTCACGTCGACGTAGTTGGCGATATCGTAGCCATCGTCGCGGAGGGGCGAAGGAAAGAAGGGGAGCAGCCAGAGGCAGGTGACACCGAGGTCCTGCAGGTAGTCGAGCCTGGAGAGCAGGCCCGGAAAATCGCCGATGCCGTCCGCGTTCGAGTCCATGAAGGCGCGAATGTGGATCTCGTAGATGATCGCGTCTTTGTACCAGAGAGGATCGGTGGCGCTGCCGGCTCTTTTCACTCGTTGTCCTCCGGCTTGTGTGTATCAGGATCTGTCTCGGCTGGGTCGAGTGTAATCTCTTCGATTGAAGGGGCGACGAATCGGAAGATGTGCGCCGGCATGACGTCGGGGCGCAGTGCGACGTAGTTGCTGCGGCCGTGCCAGTTGTAGTGGACGCCGGTGAGGAGGTCTTCTATTTCGAAGTTCTCGTTGCGAGGGGCCGCGAGTTTCTTGAGATCGAGATCGATCCAGCCTGCCTGTTCCTGGCCGGGATCGAGGTTTATAGCGACGAGGATCCGATTGTCCCCACTCGACTTGCTGTAGCACAGGACGTTCGGATTGTCGGCAGCATGGAAGTGCAGCGAATTGTCGCTCTGGAGAGCCGGGTTGTCGCGACGGATTTGGTTGATCTGGGTGATCAAAGGGGCAAGACTGTGGCTTGCGGAGCGGTCCCAGTGGCGGACCTCGTATTTCTCGCTATTGAGGTATTCTTCGCTTCCCTTTCTGATGGGAACGTTCTCGCTAAGTTCGAAGGCCGGCCCGTAGATGCCGTAGTTCGCGCCGAGTGTCGCCGCGAGGATAAGGCGCTGCATGAAAGCCGGGCGGCCACCGTTCTGAAGTGTGGCATGGAGGATATCGGGCGTGTTAGGCCAGAGATTGGGACGGAAGAAATCAGTGACCGGCGGCTTGGAGATCTCCTCGAAGTATTCCTGGAGTTCGTCCCTGGTATTGCGCCAGGTGAAGTAGGTGTAGGACTGGGTGAAGCCGGCCTTGGCCAGCGAGTACATGACATGTGGACGGGTGAAGGCCTCCGCAAGAAAGATCACGTCGGGGTATTTCTTGTGAATCTCAGCGATACACCACTCCCAGAAGGGGAGGGCCTTGGTGTGCGGGTTGTCGACGCGGAAGATACGCACGTCGCGGCGAATCCAGTAGGTGAAGACGTCGCGAAGGGCCTCCCACAGGCCGCGCCAGTCGGAGGATTCGAAGTTGAGGGGATAGATGTCCTGATATTTCTTTGGCGGATTTTCTGCGTACTGGATGGAGCCGTCTGGGCGAATGACAAACCAGTCGGGATGTTCCGTGACCCAGGGATGGTCGGGCGAGCATTGAAAGGCGATATCGAGAGCGAGCTCCATGCCAAGGCCGCGAGCGGCGACGACCAGTGCATCGAATTCGCGCAGAGTGCCAAGTTCGGGATTGATCGATTTGTGTCCGCCGTCTTTTGAACCGATGGCCCATGGGCTGCCGGGGTCCTCTTGCGTGGAGATGGCGCTGTTGTTACGACCTTTGCGGAAGGCCGTCCCTATGGAATGGACCGGCGGCAGATAGAGCACATCGAAGCCCATCGCGGCGATGCTGGGCAGCAGCTTCTTCACGTCGGCGAAGGTGCCGGGTCGGGTTGGGTCGGGGGAAGTGGATCGGGGGAAGAGCTCGTACCAGGTGGAGTAGCGGGCACGTTCGCGGTCGACCCACACAGGCAACTCCTGGCCGTAGCGCGTAGCGAGGGTGAGATCTGGATACTTTGCGGCGAGGGTGATAATTTCGTCGTCCAGCGGAAACTCGAAGCTTGCGGCGTTGGTGTTGGCCAAACGGTCAAGATCGGCCGCTGCTTCGGCGAGGAGCTTGCTGTCGTGACCTTTGGCGCGTTCAGCTGCTTGGTGTAGCAAAAGTGCCCCGGAGCGTAAGGCCAGGGGAATGTCCTGCGGTTCGATGGACGCCTGTGTTGTTAAGGACGTCTGAGCGGTGAGTCGCTTTCGCAGGTCGGCACACCACGTCGCGAAGTGATCGACCCACCCCTCGATGGTGTAGCGCCAGTCGCCGAGTTTGTCCACGGTGAAGGCGGCAGACCAAAGGTCGTTCGTCAGGGGCGTGAGCGTCGTAGATCGCCAATCGTCTTCGCTGAGATGCTTATATAGCATTCGTCCGGAGACACGGTCGTGGCCATCACCAAAGACAGCTGCAGTGACGGTTACGACCTCACCGAGGATGCGCTTTGCCGGATAGCGGCCGCAGTCGACCTGCGGTTTAACCTCTTCGATGACGACGCGTCTCCGGCCTTCAACAGGTTTCATATCACTAGATCTTCAGATTCGACTTTGCGGTTCCTATAGTATTCCGCCTGTGCTAACGTGCATCATTCAAAGCTTAGGGAGATCGCCACTTAGAGAGATGCACACTGGGCCGCAGGCGTTTGCTCGCGGACGATCGGGGCCCGCTATAAAGGTGCCGGAACTCCCCTGTGAAGGGTCAGTGCGCAAGACCGGCCCATTATTATGGCTGCGGTTGACCGCAAAGCGGCGGACAATCAACCGTTCAAATCACGTACGGCCTGCCGTGCTCCTCAGCTCGCGGCAGACGATAAAGAAGGAACATTAACAACAGCGCGCCGAAGTAAATATACGACTGAAGCAGGTTGAGTCCGGGCTTGGAGGCGAGAAATGTTGTAACGCTGAGCCATGAACTGCATAAGAAGAACGCGGTTCCGAGTAGCCACGTTCGGCGTTGCTCCCAGCATCCATAGCTGAACCACAGCCATACAAATATCGGGAACACGATTCCATAGTGGTGCTCCCACGCCATCGGTGAAGCCGCAACGGAGACGATGCCCATGTTTGCGATGTCCGCCGTCGTTCCACGAAACTTGCCCCATGGATAAAACAAGGCGAGGCCGGCAAGAAAGAGTGAACTCGCGACTGTCGCATAGTAGATCCATGGAACGTAGCTGGTATAGACGTAAGGGTGATAATCGAGGTTCTCGCCGTTGAAGACCATCCGGTTAAGCGTCCCAAACATGGATTGGTTCGCATAGTGGGACTGTGCTTTATGGCTGAGGCCCGCCAGCACCGGGAGGTAGCCCAGATTGTTGCGCCATCCGAACACCATAATAGAGATCGAAAACATGACGGCGGCGAAGATCGTCCCGCTCCAGAAAGCGCCCCAACGCTTTCTTACGGCCATCCACAGCAGAATCAGGACATATTGCGGCTTTACCATCGCGAGTGCAGCAACGACGACTCCGGAACTTTTTTCTCGGCCTGTGCTCCAGAGGTAGATGAGCAGCGTGAACCCTAAGGTCAGAAAGGTCTGCGCGTTCCCAAGTGTGTATCCCTTCAAAAGTGGATAAAAGAAGATGCACGCAACGAATATCGAAATAATGGAGAGGACACTTAGCTTCGCTCCTTTGCGCGAAAGCAGCCGCGAAGCCAGAAGCGCCGAGATGCCGCCCACGAACCAAACGGCCAGCCACGAACTCCACGCCAGGAGTAGAAGCATGCGATCGCCCGTGATCCCCATCTTTTCAATAACCGCCAGAGGCAATAGCGAAACCAGCGAGTAGATGAGCGTGTCATAGAGCCTGGCCTCGTAAATAGGCGACTCTGGATGCGCATGGAAGTAGTCCAGCGATTTCAACATTGGCTCCCATGAGTCGGTTCCCTGCTGAACGTGCGCGAACAACTTGACCAGTTGCGCGATCGTTCCTGGGGTGTTGTTTGTCGTCAGCCGGAAAAAGAGGGCCACTCCGACAACCGTCACGAAGAGTGTTGAAAGAACGAAGATGAGCAGTCGAGCGTCGTGGGTTTTGGATGGAGACGGCCTTGACACTAAATAACCTCCGCACAATTGTTCTGGTTGTATCTCAGCATGTGAAGAACAACTCTGAGAAGCAGACCGCTGGATGGCCTTATCCGCTGACTATTGTTGAAGGATGATCTGAATGAAGACATGAAAGGACACAACGATGATATCTCACCGTGGCGCTGAAAATATTGCGGGTACAGTTCTACCGGCGCGCAATGCCGCGATATATGGACGCGACGCCGGGGGGCGACGAGTGACTCGATCGGATGGTCTAGCTGCATGGCCTGACGCGTCCGACGAGAATCTACCCATGAAAGATTGACAACTTCTAGATACGAAATTCGTAATCAGGATCAATGAAAGCGGTAGGCCACACCAATGCTGAAAATCTGAGGGTTGAGACCATTGGGAGGAAAGCCAAACCATTGCTGATATTCATACTCAGCCCGCACGTTCATTCCAGTTAGGACGCGATAGTCCAGTCCAGCCCCGATCGCTCCGATATTGTAGGCAATATTTGCTGTGGGGGTCGGCTTGTTGCTGACAGCATCAACCAGGTTCGGATAGTTGAAGATTCCGCGACCGTACATGAGCTTGGCGTAAGGATTGTACCGGCCATAGCGCAATACATATCGAGGGCCGATTTCGAAGGTTCGCTCGTAGATCCCTTCTGTGGAGTCCGGATCGTTGATTTGATGAAACTCCCCTTCGATTCCAACGTGGTATTTGAAATCGTAGGTCGCGTAGAAGCCATAACCCTTGAAATCTTGCGGACGGTAATCCGTGTTTGCGATGTTGAACATCGCGCCGATCTGCAGGACACCGGCGGCCGACGCCGTAGGGCTCGCCTGCGCCTGAAGACGAGTGCTGGTAGAGCTGACGAGACAAATCAGTATAAGAGCCCTCGATATAGCGAGGACATATCCGGGGCCATCTACGATCTTTCTAAAAGAAAAGTGGTTCATCATGCTCTTCGTCTCTCTTCAAGTTGCAATTTCTACTGTGGCGACTGGTCAATCTGGTAGTCGACGCTTACGGTGTGCTGAACGCCGTTGCTTGTCGCACTAACGGTGATCGGATAGTTGTGGGCGAAGTAACCGGCACCGCATCCGGTCATGGTGCCGATTGCTCCCAGCGACAGCAAGAGCAGGGCAGAGTAAGTGATGAGGCGAGTCATCTTCCTTGCCGAACGACGGGAGCGCCGGCCAAGAAGAGGCAGCAGGAAGAGACCAAGGGCGATCGGAGAGAGCTTGCTCGCCCAATCCTTCGGCGACTCTGACGAAGCCAGCTTACGTGTCGCGACAGTCAGGGTGATGTCCATACGGACCGGCGGTTTTGCCGATGCTCGCCGGAGAGAACGTGTACGTGGCCAAAATTGGACCGGTTGGGGTCGCGGAGAGCTGCACAACACCCGGGTAGGCCCCGCCTATAGGCGAGATGTGGAAGGTGAACTGGCGGGTGGTGCCGTAGACTCCTTCGACCGTCGCCGCACTGGTGAGCTGAATGGAGAAGTCTAGTGGCGTGATGAGGACCGTGTTCGTGCCGGACGCGCCGGAAGCGGTGCTCGTGGAGAAGTTGACATCGCCACTGTAGACCGCGGTGATGACGTTGGTCCCTACTGGAAGCGAGGCGGTGGAGTAGGTCGCGACTCCGTTCGAGAGGGCCCCGATCCAAGAGGCGTGCCGTTATCAAAGAAGTTGACGGTTCCCGTTGGCGTCCCGCTCGTTGTCGAGGCGACCGTCGCGGTGCTCGTCACATTCAATTCGTAGGCAATGGATGTCGCGCTCAGAGTAGTCGTTGTAACGGTCGGCGCCTTGGTAATGGACAACGTGCCGTTCTGCACGACTTGTGTGTAGTCTGCGAGGTTGATTCCCGTGACCGAGGGAACGATGCTGTACTGGCCCACCTGCGAGAGGGTGCTTGCAGAAGTAGCGAAGGATTCCGTAAACGTGTCGCCGTCTTGTGCACCAGTAACGCTACCCGTAAAGGCCGGATTCGGTGTGCCATAGAGTCGGCTGAAGTTGTTGGCTTCGATCGTGAGGACCGCTTGTGTAACGTCAAGCGTTACCGTCTTGGTCGCCGTGGTGTAGTCCGCGAGGTCGGTAGGTGTGAACGTTACCGACAGCTGCTGCAAGCCAACCATGAATTCGGTTCCAGCGGCCGGGGTATAGACAAACGAACCTGAGACGGAAGCGGTTGCGTCAAGCTGTAGGTTGCTGAGCGCGGTTCCGTAAACGATGTTTGCTGGATTGGCCCAGGTGATAACGGGAGTGGCCTGGCTGACAGTCAACTGGACGGTCTTGGTGACGGTCGTGTAGTCGGTAGTGTCGGTTGGTGTGAACGTAACCGAGAGAGTATCGGTGCCGGCCGCATCAATAGATCCCGCTGCGGGTGTATAGACCATTGCGCCGGGTACCGATGCCGTTGCGTTCAGTTGAGCGCCGCCCAAGGCAGTGCCGTAAATGATGCCAGTGGGGTTGGCCCAGGAGATCACCGGCGTGGCCTGACCGATGGTCAGGGTGCCGTTGTCATAGACCACGGAGTAGTCGCTGAGGTTGGTTCCTGTCGCCAGAGGCACGATCGGGTAGGTGCCGACCTGCGAACTGGTGGTGGCCGGGGTGGTCTCGGTGAAGGTGAAGGTATCACCATTGACTGCGCCCAGAGCGGATGCTGTGAAGCTGGGGTTTGCCACGCCGTAGACGCGGGACGCGTTAGCCGCCGTCACGGTCAGGGTGGCCTGGCCGATGGTCAGGGTGCCGTTGTCATAGACCACGGTGTAGTCGCTGAGGTTGGTTCCTGTCACCGTGGGCACGATCGGGTAGGTGCCGACCGGCGAACTGGTGGTGGCCGGAGTGGTCTCGGTGAAGGTGAACGTGTCGCCGTTGACTGCGCCCACGGCAGATGCTGTGAAGCTGGGGTTCGCCGCGCCGTAGGTGCGGGTCGCGTTGGACGCCGTTACGGTCAGAGTGGCCTGGCCCACGGTCAAAGTGCCGTTGACGTAGACCACGGTGTAGTTGCCCAGGTTCGTGCCGGTCGCCGTGGGGACGATCGGGTACGTGCCTACCGGAGAACTGGCGGTGGCCACGCTGCTGCCACCCACCGTGAAGGTGTCCCCGTTGACCGCACCGGTATAGGTGCCGGTGAAGCTGGGGTTCGCCGCGCCGTAGATGCGGGTCGCGTTGGTTGCCGTCACCGTCAGGCTCGCCTGGCCCACAGTCAGGGCGCCGTTGACATAGACGACGGTGTAGTTGCCCAGGTTCGTGCCGGTCGCCGTGGGGACGATCGGGTACGTGCCTACCGGAGAGCTGGCGGTGGCCACGCTGCTGCCGCCCACCGTGAAGGTGTCCCCGTTGACCGCACCGGTATAGGTGCCGGTGAAGGTCGGGTTGGCCGCACCGTAGATGCGGGTCGCGTTGGTTGCCGTCACGGTCAGGCTGGCCTGGCCCACGGTCAAAGTGCCGTTGACGTAGACCACGGTGTAGTTGCCCAGGTTCGTGCCGGTCGCCGTGGGGACGATCGGGTACGTGCCTATCGGCGAGCTGGCGGTGGCGACGCTGCTGCCGCCCACCGTGAAGGTGTCCCCGTTGACCGCACCGGTATAGGTGCCGGTGAAGCTGGGGTTCGCCGCGCCGTAGATGCGGGTGGCGTTGGTTGCCGTCACGGTCAGGCTCGCCTGGCTGACCGTCAGGGTGCCGTTGACGTAGACCACGGTGTAGTTGCCCAGGTTAGTGCCGGTCGCCGTGGGGACGATCGGGTAGGTGCCGACCGGAGAGCTGGCGGTGGCCACGCTGCTGCCACCCACCGTGAAGGTGTCCCCGTTGACCGCACCGGTATAGGTGCCGGTGAAGCTGGGGTTCGCCGCGCCGTAGATGCGCGTCGCGTTGGTTGCCGTCACCGTCAGGCTGGCCTGGCCGACCGTCAGGGTGCCGTTGACGTAGACCACGGTGTAGTTGCCCAGGTTCGTGCCGGTCGCCGTGGGGACGATCGGGTAGGTGCCGACCGGAGAGCTGGCGGTGGCCACGCTGCTGCCACCCACCGTGAAGGTGTCCCCGTTGACCGCCCCGGTATAGGTGCCGGTGAAGGTCGGGTTGGCCGCGCCGTAGATGCGCGTGGCGTTGGTTGCCGTTACGGTCAGGCTGGCCTGGCCGACGGTCAGGGTGCCGTTGACGTAGACCACGGTGTAGTTGCCGAGGTTGGTGCCGGTGCCAGTGGGGACGATCGGGTAGGTGCCCACCGGAGAGCTGGCGGTGGCCACGCTGCTGCCACCCACCGTGAAGGTGTCCCCGTTGACCGCACCGGTATAGGTGCCGGTGAAGGTCGGGTTCGCCGTGCCGTAGATGCGCGTGGCGTTGGTTGCCGTTACCGTCAGGCTGGCCTGGCCGATGGTCAGGGTGCCGTTGACGTAGACCACGGTGTAGTTGCCCAGGTTAGTGCCGGTCGCCGTGGGGACGATCGGGTAGGTGCCGACCGGAGAGCTGGCGGTGGCCACGCTGCTGCCACCCACCGTGAAGGTGTCCCCGTTGACCGCACCGGTATAGGTGCCGGTGAAGGTCGGGTTGGCCGTGCCGTAGATGCGCGTGGCGTTGGTTGCCGTTACCGTCAGGCTCGCCTGGCCCACAGTCAGGGCGCCGTTGACGTAGACCACGGTGTAGTTGCCCAGGTTAGTGCCGGTCGCCGTGGGGACGATCGGGTACGTGCCTACCGGAGAGCTGGCGGTGGCCACGCTGCTGCCACCCACCGTGAAGGTGTCCCCGTTGACCGCACCGGTGTAGGTGCCGGTGAAGGTCGGGTTCGCCGCGCCGTAGATGCGCGTGGCGTTGGTTGCCGTTACCGTCAGGCTGGCCTGGCCGACGGTCAGGGTGCCGTTGATGTAGACCACGGTGTAGTTGCCCAGGTTCGTGCCGGTCGCCGTGGGGACGATCGGGTAGGTGCCGACCGGAGAGCTGGCGGTGGCCACACTGCTGCCGCCCACCGTGAAGGTGTCGCCGTTGACCGCACCGGTATAGGTGCCGGTGAAGGTCGGGTTCGCCGCGCCGTAGATGCGGGACGCGTTGGCCGCCGTCACGGTCAGGGTGGCCTGGCCGATGGTCAGGGTGCCGTTGACGTAGACCACGGTGTAGTTGCCCAGGTTCGTGCCGGTCGCCGTGGGGACGATCGGGTACGTGCCGACCGGAGAGCTGGCGGTGGCGACGCTGCTGCCGCCCACCGTGAAGGTGTCCCCGTTGACCGCACCGGTATAGGTGCCGGTGAAGGTCGGGTTCGCCGCGCCGTAGATGCGCGTCGCGTTCGTTGCCGTCACAGTCAGGCTGGCCTGGCCCACGGTCAGAGTGCCGTTGACGTAGACCACGGTGTAGTTGCCCAGGTTCGTGCCGCTCGCCGTGGGGACGATCGGGTACGTGCCGACCGGAGAACTGGCGGTGGCCACGCTGCTGCCACCCACCGTGAAGGTGTCCCCGTTGACCGCACCGGTATAGGTGCCGGTGAAGGTCGGGTTGGCCGCACCGTAGATGCGCGTCGCGTTGGTTGCCGTCACCGTCAGGCTCGCCTGGCCCACAGTCAGGGCGCCGTTGACGTAGACCACGGTGTAGTTGCCCAGGTTAGTGCCGGTCGCCGTGGGAACGATCGGGTAGGTTCCGACCGGAGAGCTGGCGGTGGCCACGCTGCTGCCACCCACCGTGAAGGTGTCCCCGTTGACCGCACCGGTATAGGTGCCGGTGAAGGTCGGGTTGGCCGCGCCGTAGGTGCGGGTGGCGTTGGTTGCCGTTACGGTCAGACTGGCCTGGCCGACGGTCAGGGTGCCGTTGACGTAGACCACGGTGTAGTTGCCCAGGTTAGTGCCGGTCGCCGTGGGAACGATCGGGTAGGTTCCGACCGGAGAGCTGGCGGTGGCCACGCTGCTGCCACCCACCGTGAAGGTGTCCCCGTTGACCGCACCGGTATAGGTGCCGGTGAAGGTCGGGTTGGCCGTGCCGTAGGTGCGGGTCGCGTTGGTTGCCGTTACGGTCAGACTGGCCTGGCCCACGGTCAGGGTGCCGTTGACGTAGACCACGGTGTAGTTGCCCAGGTTAGTGCCGGTCGCCGTGGGAACGATCGGATACGTGCCTATCGGAGAGCTGGCGGTGGCGACGCTGCTGCCGCCCACCGTGAAGGTGTCCCCGTTGACCGCACCGGTATAGGTGCCGGTGAAGCTGGGGTTCGCCGCACCGTAGATGCGGGTGGCGTTGGTTGCCGTCACGGTCAGGCTCGCCTGACCGACGGTCAGGGTGCCGTTGACGTAGACGACGGTGTAGTTGCCCAGGTTCGTGCCGGTCGCCGTGGGAACGATCGGGTAGGTGCCTACCGGAGAGCTGGTAGTGGCGATGCTGCTGCCACCCACCGTGAAGGTGTCCCCGTTGACCGCACCGGTGTAGGTGCCGGTGAAGGTCGGGTTGGCCGTGCCGTAGGTGCGGGTCGCGTTGGTTGCCGTTACGGTCAGGCTGGCCAGGCCCACGGTGAAGGTGGCGTTCTTGGTGCGGCGGCGTAGTTGCTGTCAGCCGCTTCAGAGGCCATGAGCACCACGGTGCCGGCCCCGGTCAGGGTGACGGTCGCGCCCGAGATCGTCGCCGGGCCCGAGACCACCGTGTAGGTGAACGCCCCGGTCGAGTTCGAGCTGGCAGAGACTGCGAACGGTGCCGCGCCATAGGTCTGGTTGGGTACGGTGAAGGCGATGGTCGGGGTGCCCAGGCCCACGGTGAAGGTGGCGTTCTTGGTGGCGGCGGCGTAGTTGCTGTCGGCCGCTTCCGAGGCCTGAGCACCACGGTGCCGGCGCCGGTCAGGGTGACGGTCGCGCCCGAGATGGTCGCCGGGCCCGAGACCACCGTGTAGGTGAAGGCCCCGGTCGAGTTCGAGCGTCGCAGCTCACGGCGAAGGGTGCGGCGCCATAGGTCTGGTTGGGGACGGTGAAGGCGATCGTCGGGGTGCCCAGGCCGACGGTGAAGGTGGCGTTCTGCTGCCAGCGGCGTAGTTGCTGTCGGCCGCTTCAGACGCCATGAGCACCACGGTGCCGGCCCCGGTCAGGGTGACGGTCGCGCCCGAGATCGGCGCCGGGCCGGAGACCACCGTGTAGGTGAACGCCCCGGTCGAGTTCGAGGTGGCAGAGACCGCGAACGGTGCCGCGCCATAGGTCTGGTTGGGCACGGTGAAGGCGATGGTCGGAGTGCCCAGGCCCACGGTGAAGGTGGCGTTCTTGGTGGCGGCAGCGTAGTTGCTGTCGGCCGCTTCAGAGGCCTGCAGCACCACGGTGCCGGCGCCGGTCAGGGTGACGGTCGCGCCCGAGATGGTCGCCGGGCCCGAGACCACCGTGTAGGTGAAGGCCCCGGTCGAGTTCGAGCTGGCAGAGACGGCGAACGGAGCCGCGCCGTAGGTCTGGTTGGGGACGGTGAAGGCGATCGTCGGAGTGCCCAGGCCGACGGTGAAGGTGGCGTTCTTGCTGCCGGCAGCGTAGTTGCTGTCGGCGGCTTCAGACGCCTGAGCACCACGGTGCCGGCCCCGGTCAGGGTGACGGTCGCGCCCGAGATCGTCGCCGGGCCCGAGACCACCGTGTAGGTGAAGGCCCCGGTCGAGTTCGAGGTGGCAGAGACCGCGAAGGGTGCCGCGCCGTAGGTCTGGTTGGCCACGGTGAAGGCGATGGTCGGAGTGCCTAGGCCCACGGTGAAGGTGGCGTTCTTGGTGCCGGCGGCGTAGTTGCTGTCGGCCGCTTCAGAGGCCTGCAGCACCACGGTGCCGGCGCCGGTCAGGGTGACGGTCGCGCCCGAGATGGTCGCCGGGCCCGAGACCACCGTGTAGGTGAAGGCCCCGGTGGAGTTCGAGGTCGCGCCACGGCGAAGGGTGCGGCGCCGTAGGTCTGGTTCGGGACGGTGAAGGTGATGGTCGGAGTGCCCAGGCCGACGGTGAAGGTGGCGTTCTTGCTGCCCGCGGCGTAGTTGCTGTCGGCGGCTTCAGACGCCATGAGCACCACGGTGCCCGCCCCGGTCAGGGTGACGGTCGCGCCCGAGATCGTCGCCGGGCCCGAGACCACCGTGTAGGTGAACGCCCCGGTCGAGTTCGAGCTGGCAGAGACGCGAACGGCGCCGCGCCGTAGGTCTGGTTGGCCACGGTGAAGGCGATGGTCGGAGTGCCCAGGCCCACGGTGAAGGTGGCGTTCTTGGTGGCGGCAGCGTAGTTGCTGTCGGCCGCTTCGGACGCCTGAGCACGACGGTGCCGGCGCCGGTCAGGGTGACGGTCGCGCCCGAGATGGTCGCCGGGCCCGAGACCACCGAGTAGGTGAACGCCCCGGTGGAGTTCGAGGTCGCGCTCACGGCGAACGGTGCGGCCCCATAGGTCTGGTTGGGGACGGTGAAGGCGATGGCCGGAGTGCCCAGGCCGACGGTGAAGGTGGCGTTCTTGCTGCCAGCGGCGTAGTTGCTGTCGGCCGCTTCAGAGGCCTGCAGCACCACGGTGCCGGCCCCGGTCAGGGTGACGGTCGCGCCCGAGATCGTCGCCGGGCCCGAGACCACCGAGTAGGTGAAGGCCCCGGTCGAGTTCGAGCGTCGCAGCTCACCGCGAACGGTGCCGCGCCGTAGGTCTGGTTGGGCACGGTGAAGGCGATGGTCGGAGTGCCCAGGCCCACGGTGAAGGTGGCGTTCTTGGTGCCGGCGGCGTAGTTGCTGTCGGCCGCTTCAGACGCCTGAGCACCACGGTGCCGGCGCCGGTCAGGGTGACGGTCGCGCCCGAGATCGTCGCCGGGCCCGAGACCACCGTGTAGGTGAAGGCCCCGGTCGAGTTCGAGGTGGCAGTGACGGCGAAGGGAGCCGCGCCATAGGTCTGGTTGGGCACGGTGAAGGTGATGGCCGGGGTGCCCAGGCCGACGGTGAAGGTGGCGTTCTTGCTGCCGGCAGCGTAGTTGCTGTCCGCGGCTTCGGACGCCATGAGCACCACGGTGCCCGCGCCGGTCAGGGTGACGGTCGCGCCCGAGATCGTCGCCGGGCCCGAGACCACCGAGTAGGTGAAGGCCCCGGTCGAGTTCGAGGTGGCAGAGACTGCGAACGGCGCCGCGCCATAGGTCTGGTTGGGCACGGTGAAGGCGATGGTCGGAGTGCCCAGGCCCACGGTGAAGGTGGCGTTCTTGGTGGCGGCAGCGTAGTTGCTGTCGGCCGCTTCAGAGGCCTGAGCACCACGGTGCCGGCCCCGGTCAGGGTGACGGTCGCGCCCGAGAGCGTCGCCGGGCCCGAGACCACCGAGTAGGTGAAGGCCCCGGTCGAGTTCGAGGTGGCAGCGACGGCGAAGGGAGCCGCGCCGTAGGTCTGGTTGGGGACGGTGAAGGCGATGGTCGGAGTGCCCAGGCCCACGGTGAAGGTGGCGTTCTTGCTGCCGGCAGCGTAGTTGCTGTCCGCGGCTTCGGACGCCATGAGCACCACGGTGCCGGCCCCGGTCAGGGTGACGGTCGCGCCCGAGATGGTCGCCGGGCCCGAGACCACCGTGTAGGTGAACGCCCCGGTCGAGTTCGAGGTGGCAGCGTACCGCGAACGGTGCCGCGCCATAGGTCTGGTTGGCCACGGTGAAGGCGATGGTCGGAGTGCCTAGGCCCACGGTGAAGGTGGCGTTCTTGGTGGCGGCGGCGTAGTTGCTGTCGGCCGCTTCGGAGGCCTGCAGCACCACGGTGCCGGCGCCGGTCAGGGTGACGGTCGCGCCCGAGATGGTCGCCGGGCCCGAGACCACCGAGTAGGTGAAGGCCCCGGTCGAGTTCGAGGTGGCAGTGACGGCGAACGGAGCGGCGCCATAGGTCTGGTTGGGGACGGTGAAGGTGATGGTCGGAGTGCCCAGGCCCACGGTGAAGGTGGCGTTCTTGATGCCAGCGGCGTAGTTGCTGTCGGCGGCTTCAGACGCCATGAGCACCACGGTGCCCGCCCCGGTCAGGGTGACGGTCGCGCCCGAGATCGTCGCCGGGCCCGAGACCACCGTGTAGGTGAACGCCCCGGTCGAGTTCGAGGTGGCAGAGACCGCGAACGGTGCCGCGCCATAGGTCTGGTTGGCCACGGTGAAGGCGATGGTCGGAGTGCCCAGGCCCACGGTGAAGGTGGCGGTCTTGGTGGCGGCAGCGTAGTTGCTGTCGGCCGCTTCAGACGCCTGAGCACGACGGTGCCGGCGCCGGTCAGGGTGACGGTCGCGCCCGAGATGGTCGCCGGGCCCGAGACCACGGTGTAGGTGAAGGCCCCGGTCGAGTTCGAGGTCGCAGCGCACCGCGAAGGGAGCGGCGCCATAGGTCTGGTTGGGGACGGTGAAGGTGATGGTCGGAGTGCCCAGGCCGACGGTGAAGGTGGCGTTCTTGATGCCGGCGGCGAAGTTGCTGTCGGCGGCTTCGGACGCCATGAGCACCACGGTGCCGGCGCCGGTCAGGGTGACGGTCGCGCCCGAGATCGTCGCCGGGCCCGAGACCACCGTGTAGGTGAAGGCCCCGGTCGAGTTCGAGCGTGGCAGCGACTGCGAACGGTGCCGCGCCGTAGGTCTGGTTGGCCACGGTGAAGGCGATGTCAGGAGTGCCTTGGCCCACGGTGAAGGTGGCGGTCTTGGTGGCGGCGGCGTAGTTGCTGTCGGCCGCTTCAGAGGCCTGCAGGACCACGGTGCCGGCGCCGGTCAGGGTGACGGTCGCGCCCGAGATGGTCGCCGGGCCCGAGACCACCGAGTAGGTGAAGGCCCCGGTCGAGTTCGAGGTGGCAGCGACGGCGAACGGAGCCGCGCCATAGGTCTGGTTGGGGACGGTGAAGGCGATGGTCGGAGTGCCCAGGCCGACGGTGAAGGTGGCGTTCTTGCTGGCGGCAGCGTAGTTGCTGTCGGCCGCTTCAGACGCCTGAGCACCACGGTGCCGGCCCCGGTCAGGGTGACGGTCGCGCCCGAGATCGTCGCCGGGCCCGAGACCACCGTGTAGGTGAACGCCCCGGTCGAGTTCGAGCGTCGCAGCGACCGCGAACGGTGCCGCGCCATAGGTCTGGTTGGGCACGGTGAAGGCGATGGTCGGAGTGCCCAGGCCCACGGTGAAGGTGGCGGTCTTGGTGGCGGCAGCGTAGTTGCTGTCGGCCGCTTCAGACGCCTGAGCACCACGGTGCCGGCCCCGGTCAGGGTGACGGTCGCGCCCGAGATCGTCGCCGGGCCCGAGACCACCGTGTAGGTGAAGGCCCCGGTGGAGTTCGAGCGTCGCGCTCACGGCGAAGGGTGCCGCGCCGTAGGTCTGGTTGGGGACGGTGAAGGCGATGGTCGGAGTGCCCAGGCCGACGGTGAAGGTGGCGTTCTTGATGCCGGCGGCGTAGTTGCTGTCGGCCGCTTCAGACGCCATGAGCACCACGGTGCCCGCCCCGGTCAGGGTGACGGTCGCGCCCGAGATCGTCGCCGGGCCCGAGACCACCGTGTAGGTGAAGGCCCCGGTCGAGTTCGAGGTCGCGCTCACGGCGAACGGTGCGGCCCCATAGGTCTGGTTGGCCACGGTGAAGGCGATGGTCGGGGTGCCCAGGCCCACGGTGAAGGTGGCGGTCTTGGTGGCGGCGGCGTAGTTGCTGTCGGCCGCTTCAGAGGCCTGAGGACGACGGTGCCGGCGCCGGTCAGGGTGACGGTCGCGCCCGAGATGGTCGCCGGGCCCGAGACCACCGAGTAGGTGAAGGCCCCGGTCGAGTTCGAGGTCGCAGCTCACGGCGAAGGGAGCCGCGCCGTAGGTCTGGTTGGGGACGGTGAAGCTGATCGTCGGGGTGCCCAGGCCGATGGTCAGGCGCCGTTGACGAAGGTGAAGCTGTAGTTGGCGGCCGCCAGCGTGCCCTGCGCGGTGGTGATGGGATAGGTCCCGACGGCGGTCGGGGTGGCCGGGGTGGTGGTAAGCGAGGCCGTGCCAGTCACCACGCTTGAGGTGTCGCCGTTGACGAATCCGGTGATGGTGTCAGTATAGGGAGCGGCAGTACCACCGTAGGTGATGGTCTGGCTGTTGGCCGTGACGGTGAGAGGTGCCTTGTTGACAACGAGGTTGACGGTACCCGTAGCAGTCCCGTAGCTCGGATTGGTCGGAGTAAACACGACGCTGAGCGGAACGGTTCCCGCAGCCGGAACTGTTCCGGCAGGCGGCGTATAGACATAGGTGCCTGGGATCGGAACTGGATTGGGGGAAGTGGTGAGCGAGATCGCCACGATGACGATGTTGCGATTATTGGGCAGGGTGAGGCTTTTTACGACCTTCGCGCCATTAGTGGGAAATGTATATCCGTAAAGGTAGGTATTGCCGGTTGTTCGTCCACCACCGCCAGTATTTCGGTATGGCGTCGTCGATACGATGGTTTCATCGCTGTAGCCTGCCGGCGCCGTCCAACTGCTCATGTTCAACTGTCCGCTTCCGCTGGTGCCATCGGTAAAGTTGAGCGTGAAAGTTTGGTTAGTCTGCCCTGTCGTAGTCGCCGCACCGATCAGGGTCATCGACGTGAAATTCCCCTGGGGCAGGGTAATCGTTGTACTCGTGACTGCGTCCGGAAGGTTTGCGGGCCCTAGTGAATACGGCTGCCCATTCCAAACGATGGTAGAACCGACCTGGTTGGACGAGAAGGCATTCCCACCATTGTCAAATCCTCCCGTTGAGAAGAGCGATCCGTCGCTCTGAAAAGCATTGACACGGTAATACGACGAGAGCGAAACGGATGTCGTTCCCGGAACCGTCTGGGCGTATGCATCGAGTTGCGCCGAACTCAGGGCCGTCCCGTAGGTAATGGGGCTGGGCGTAGACCAGAGGAGCTGCGGAGCGTTCGGCGGATTGACTAGTTCCAGCACGCTTCCAGTGGCGCCCGTCAAATCAGCCGTGTCCGTAGGGGTGAAGGTCGCGGAAAGAGTGTTCTCTCCTGTGGGAAGGACCGTGCCAGAGGCCGGATTATAAACAAGCGTGCCGGGCACCGGTGGGCTGACAAGATCCATGGCGAGCATCACCACATTCCGTGTCGGCGGAAGCGTAATGCTTTGAACTATCTTCGTGCTGTCGAGTGGAATCTGATAACCGTAGACGCATGTCAGGTGGGCGTCCTGACCGCCACTACTGGTATCGCGATACGGAACACATGTTAGATCTGATTCGCCCGTATAGTTCAACGGGTACACCCAATCGCTCAGGCTCTGTGTCACTGTGGTGGTCGTAGTGTCGGTATATGTGACGACAAAAGTATTTGCCGCCGTCGCATTATTGACGAGCGCGCCAAGCATATTCAGACTGGAGTATTGCCCCGGTGGCAGATTGATAGTCGTATTGCTGACCGCGTCGGGTGCGTTCGTGGGTCCCAGCTGATAGGTTATGTTGTTCCAGGTGACGGAACTCCCCAATAAGTTTGACGAGTAAGAGTTGCCTCCTCCATCAAACCCTCCAGTGCCAAAGCTCGTGCCATCCGTATAGATACCGCTGACGTTGTAGGGCAAGGGAACTGGGGTGTAGACGTTGACGGTGGCGTCGAGTTGAATTCCGCTAAGTGGCGTACCGTAGGAGATGGCTGCCGGCGGCGCCCAGCTGATTTGAGGAGTTGCGGGATTCACGACGAGTGTCACGCTGGCCGAAGCTATCGTGTAATCGGTCGAGTCAGTCGGAGTGAAGACAGTATTGAGGGTATAGGTGCCGGCGGTAAGCGACGTATATAGCGCCGGGTTGTAGGCGAACGTTCCCGCCACCGGTGAGGTCGCGTTCAGCTGCGTGGTCGACAGCAGCATCCCATATGCGATGGGACTTGGATTGGCCCAGATAATAGCGGGCGTCGCCTTACTGACAATAACGCCCAACGCGGGTGAGGAGCTGGTGACAAAGTTATTGTCGCCAGCGTAGGTTGCTGTAATGCTGTGAGTGCCAGCCGTAAGACTTGTGATGTTAAGGGTCGCGATTCCGCCCGAAACTGCCACCGTCCCGATCGTTGTGCCACCGTCTTTAAATGTGACGTTGCCCGTTGGCGTCAGTGCGCCTACCAGTGAAGGAACCAGCGTCGCCGTGAGGACGACCTGCTGCCCATAGGACGGCGTGGTTGTGCTCGCGCTCAGAAGCGTGGACGTCGAGGTCTTCGTTGATTGCAGTGAGACCTTATTGGATATACTCGCGTTGAAGTTGGTGTCTCCCGGATAGGACGCATCAAGGTTATGATTGGCGGTGCCATTCCCCGGAATGAAGATGCCTGTAAATGATGCGCTCGCGGTATCAGTCACCTGGTTCAGCAGGATACTTACGCTATTGCTACCGCTGTTTGCGACCGCCAGGTCGGCAGTGCCGTCCCCATTGAAGTCCGCTGACGCTATCGCAACGGGAGTTGTTCCAACGTTGGCCGTCGTCTGCGCCTGAAAGGTGAGGTCACCGTTACCCAGCATTAAGCTAGCGGTTGTCTGGCCAGAGTTGGTCACCGCAATGTCAATGTGGCCGTCTGAGTTAAAGTCTCCCGCGACTATGGAAATAGGGGTCGTTCCGGTAGCGAGAGTGCCTGCCTGCAACGTGAACGTACCGTCGCCGTTGCCTTTGAAGATATCTACCCTTTTCTTATTGCTCTCCGCTACTGCGAGGTCAAGATGGCCGTCTGCGTTGAAGTCCGCAGCGGCGATCGCAGCAGGAGCAGTTCCAGCGGCGGTAGTGAACGGGGAGCCGGCGGCCGCAGTAAACGTTGTGCCGCTGCCGTTGCCCAGCCAGACGCTGATCGTGTTATCTGTCTTATTGGCGACTGCGAAGTCGAGGTTGCCGTCTCCGTTAAAGTCTCCGGTCACGACGGAAGACGGCCCATTGCCTACAGCGACCCCGGACGGAGTCACGTTGGAAAAGGCGCCGGTACCGTCGCCCTGCAGGATGACTACAGCGTTTCCACTTGCCGTGGTGCCCGATACGGCAAGATCAAGAATGCCGTCCCCGTTGAAGTCTCCCATTGCAATGGCTGTTAAAGAAGTAAGCGGCGACGCAGAATATGGAGTAGCCGCACTGAAGGTGTAAACCCCATTTCCAAGCAGAATGCTGACGGTCAGGTCAGTGGAATTTGCGACGGCAAGATCGAGCTTGCCGTCCCCGTTGAAATCTCCTGTTACGATCGCAACCGAGCCATTGCCGGTCGTATAGGTGGTTCCCGACACCGTGAATCCACCCGTAGCATTACCCTTCAGAATGCTAATTGTGTCGGGGGTGGGGGAGGTGTTGCCGCTGTTTAGGAGAGCCAGGTCCATAAAGCCCGAGATGTTAAACTCACCAGCCACCACACTCTGTGGTTTATTGAAGCCGCCTGTTACCGGCGAGGTACTGCCTGCTACAGTCTGTTGTCCGTATGTTCCGGCGCCAAGCCCCGCTATCCCCAACAGCAGGTTGCTGTTGTTCGTATCCAGAAGAGACACATTTCCCGTGGGTGAGAGATTGAGGCTACCGATGCCCACGATGGTTGCGGTCAGTGACCAGCCAGTTGCCAGGGATCCGCCCGACTGGGCCAAACTCGCCGTCGTTGGATACAGGCCTGTGGTGGTTGCCGTCTGGGCCGCGGAGAAGCTTGTTGAATAGGCCTTCGGCGCATTGAAGGTGGCTACGATGGAATGTGTACCAACTCCACCCAGTTCCTGCATTAGGACTGCGTTGCCCTTTATGGAGCCGGCGATACCCGATTGGACCTGGACGGTGCCAAGCACGTGCGTAACGCCGTTATAAGTGTCTCGGAAGGTGACCGTACCGGCCGCCGGCGTCGGTGTAGCAGTTACCGTCGCTGTCATCGTGAAGACAGACCCGTTCGCCGCCGGAACAGTAGGACTCACCACAAGCTGAGTGCTCGTGGCAATCTGCGCACCCGCCACCGCAAAAGACATCACGGTAAACAGCGCCACCGAAAGGGCAGTTAGTGGATTCGTCGGCAGAATAGCTCGTCGACGAGCTTTTTCATTCTTAACGCCGTCTAATATTTCGCCGGCTCTGCCAGAGGTTTGTGGCGATCCAATTGCTTCAGAACACAACGAGGTCCGGAGGCAAGATCGCGAAAGTACACCTTTGACAGCGGCCACAACAGACCAGAGTGAATCCCCTGCAGTCTTGGGGAATGGCCCTTGGCAGAAACGGAGTGGGGATGAAGCACTCCCTAAAACCTTCATCAATACAGGCATTTCTAAACCTTTCGACTGATGCAGCGAACTGTTATTCGTCTCTTCTGAGAAAGCCCTTCGTGTCGTTCGAGACAGAGAAGTTTTCTCTGCAAAGGCCTCTGGTTTGCGTTACTTAAGGGGCAACTTTTTTTGGAACTTTTTCGAACTAAGGCTGGCATTGCGATCCCGAGAAAAGCTCTAGAGGAACTCGGAATTCAAATCTTTGAAACATCTGTTGGGTCTCAATCTCGGGGCTTCTTCTCTGATCTGCCAGTCGTACAAATTCAAACCTTCATGTCCTTTGGCTGGAACTATTTCCCGTTCTTGGAGAAAAGTTTCCGCGCCAAAAACATCATTACTTGGCAGGTAAATTTCGGGTATGGCACGTCATGTGCAGTGACATACCCATAAGTTGTAGAAAGAGGCCAGGAGACTCTGGGGAATTACCGGCATCTGGCGTTTGCGGTTCATCCGAAGCACAAATGCGACATTGGACCCAGAGAGACACGCGCATTCGCCCACCTGCGCGTATTTTCTGCGGTGGATTGAGGTCTTATGAAGCCGCCGAATCGCCGCCGGTCGTCGAACAAGAACGACCCGCTTTGCATCTCAAGCGGCACACCATCGGATATCCGAGCTATCCCGTCAACTAGCCCTGTGAGCTCCCGACAATCGCCACGCTAAAAGGGCCGCCCGCGCTCCTTTTGGCAGGCATAGCAAAGCCCTGAGACGAACTTCGCATCTCAGGGCCATCTATTCACTAACGCATCAATTCACTAACGCATCAATCGATCTGTTACCACGCAATCTTCGCAGGGAAGAACTCCGCGAAGAGATCATCGTAGTAGGGCTTCAACTCTTTCACATTTGGCTTCGTGTGCCCCTTGGAGTAAAGGTCGTACACGTTGAATTTGTTGACCCACTCCAGCATCTCCACATCATGTTTGCTCATCAGGTGCCGGTACGCGCCGTGTCGGTGGGCCGAGTAGAAGGAGTGATACCGCAGCATATAGAGCGACTCCTCCGGCATGTAATTTTTCATCACTTCACCGATGTAGCCATCGTGACCAAACGACATATGTATCTTCTCCAGCCCGCAGTTCGGCTCATAGATCCCATACTCCGTCTGGTACAGCGGATTGTTGTAGTCCGGATTTGCCTTGAAGTACTCCGGAAACACGATGTCCTTCGAATAGGCGCAGCCCACGGGAAACGTGTCGCCCACCACACCCCATTGAGGCTCACCCCACAGGCAAAGCACTTTGCCAAGGTCGTGGATAAATCCCGTCAGCACGAACCATCGCGGAAGACCGTCTCTGCGGATCGCCTCTGAGGTCTGCAGCAAATGCTCAATCTGTGTCAGGTCGGTGTCCGGATCGCTGTCGTCCACCAGTGTGTTCAGAAACTCCGCCGCCTCCCAGATGCTCTTCTCACCTTTGTTCAGGCCGAAGTACTCCTTCTCCTTCGCCATCACATAGTCGAACGTCTGGTACTGGTGGTTCAACCGGTAAAACTCCGCCACACCCGGTGTCGCCTTCTCGTCATACTTTCGAAATTCGTCCTGGCTTTTGCCTTCCTTGTAGCGGCCGGTAAGAAAATCGTCCCATTCATCCATATCTTTTAAAGGGGCATTTGATGTGATCACATGTGTCGCCACGGGATTTCCTCCGTCGATTGTCCGACGATTTGCGTTACCGCTAACTATAAGACCTAAAGTCGGAAAATGGCAAGTAAATTATGGCCTGTCGCCGCTTGATTGCCTATCTCTGCGGTCGTTTCGCAGAAGCGCCCACAGAAGACTCCCGCACCACCAGCGTTGACGGTACGAGAATACTCTTTGGCTCCTGCTGCGGCTTGACCGAGAGTTCCAGCGCAAACTCGCCGGCAATCCGTCCTAGCTCGGTCGTCCCATGGTCGATCGAACTCAGTGGGACTCGCAGGTAGTTCGCATATCGAAGGTTTCCGCAGCCCACAAACGCAATGTCTTCAGGCACTCGCAGCCCTGCCTGCAACGTCGCGTCGATCGCGCCTATCGCCGTCAGATCGTTGTAGCAGAACACCGCGTCCGGCCTTAAATCGAAGCTTCAGCAGCTCCTGCATCGCCTGAAATCCGACCAGATCGCCAGATTCCTCCACTCGCTCCCTCACCACAATGTAGCTCTCCGGCGCCGCCAGTCTGCTCTCTGCCAGAACGTTTCGATAACCCCGCAATCTTTCGAAGGCCGGACTCGTATTCTTGCCGCCGATATGGGCGATCCGTTTGCGCCCGATATCAATCAGGTGTCGGGTCGCCATCTCTCCCACCTGCACGTCGTCCGATCCCACATAATGCGCCGCCAAATGGGGAAAGTTGCGATCGAAGAGAAGGTACGGTGTACGGTTGTCACCAAGTTCATAAAAATTCCGCAGATTTGCCTGGCACGACGCGATCAGGAGAACATCGACCCCGCGGCTCAACAGCGTGCGGATCTCCTGCCGTTCCACGTCCGGGTCTTCCTCGGAAGAAGCCAGAATCAGCGCCCGATTGCTCGTCCTCAGAACGCCGCCCAATGACTTTGCAAACTCGGCAAAGAACGGATGCACCAAATCCGGGACTACAAGTCCAACGGTGTAAGTCTGACCTCTGGCCAGCCCCCGCGCCATCATGTTTGGCTGATAGTTCAACTCCTTCATGCGCTTCAACACGCGGCGACGGGTCGTTTCGCCGATGTCGGCGTTCCCCCGCAACACCTTCGAAACGGTGACAACCGAGACTCCGAGATCGCGCGCAATGTCCTTCAGCCTGATAGCCATACATGCTCCTGATCGCCCGTCCCAGATGTTAACAGCAAACCATGCAGAATGTTGTTGGGGAGAGCAACACTAACAGAATCGGGTCCGCCGCCAGAGGCTCAATCCGCCGGCAACCAAACTCAACGCCAGCACCACGCTGAGGACCGTGACCCATTTGAGGTCCATCGTCAACGGAGGCACGACCGCCCGAACGCCAAGTACGATGAAAACTCCCGTCGCCGTCAGTACGATCGCGTAGTCCCACCACCGTCTCCGCTCGTCTCGTCCGCCGAACTCGTCGCCCGCCTGCGCCATCATCGTCCGGTGGTAGTCCAGGCCATACCGGTTGCACTCCCGCAGCACCGCCTCATTTGTTGAACTATGCTCTTTGGCGGAGGCGACCGCGGTGCTGATTGCCAGCGCCCCCAGGATCATCATCACGGAACCACCCACCACCAGCAACATGTGTTGCCTGTCGGCCCCCGCGAGTTCGCCGAAGACGAGCGCTCCCCACGCCAGCCCCCAGAGCTGGTTCGTGTTCGACAGCGGAATCCCTCGCCCGATGCCCAGATACTTGGCCGCGAATTGCTGAAACAGGTCACCGATCACCCAGACAAATCCTCCGAGGAACAGCCAGAACAACACACCCGGCATGTGGAACAGCTGAAACGCCGTAGAGTGTATCCCGCCATCCAGCGCCAGAGTCAGCGCCAGCACCGTGCCCAACTCTCCCACCGTAAACGCCGTCACAAACGACAGCGGATTCATCCCGCTCAAATAAGCCTTGCGATACGGAACGTACATCGTTCCCCACATCAGGCTCGCGCCCAACGCCGCGACGATGCCGCGAAAGGCATGTTGTCCCATCGATCCACCATGCATCGTGCTGAACCCGAGCATCACGGCTGCGATCACAATCGCAATCGCACCGACCACGACCTTACTGATGTTCTTTCCGCTCGCGCCCTCCAGTTCGCGGAAGAGCACACGCCCCCAGAACAGTCCGATCAGCGCGTTCGCGTTCCACATCGGAAACGCCACCGCCAGGCCCACGTCCCGAATCGCGAATACCGTCAGCGTATTTGCGACGGCCCACAACGCGCCAGCCAGCAGCGCCCACACAATCAGGTGCTTCTTTTCCGCAAGGTCCGCAAACACGTACCCAGTCCCCTTCAGCAGAGTAGGAAAGGTCCAGCGGGCCGTAAAAACACCTGCCACCATGCATAACGAGATCGCAAATGGAGAGAAGCCTGCATTCACCAGCTTCGTAGGTGCCTCAGCCGCACCCAGCCACACACCCGCAGTCAAACCGCAGATCACACCCAAACCATGCAACGACAATGCCGTTTTTTCCGCCCTCTGCGCCACACCCGCCATCCATTACTCCTGGTTCTCTCTCCCCTTGCGAGGCCTGCCGTTCAGTGCAACACCACCAGGAGGGCAATCCCGGCCAGCAGCACAAAAAACGGCACCAAAAAGTGACTGTCCGTCGCAATCGTCCTGATCCCCTTGGGAAAACTCATATCGGCCCTCGATCCCCCGTGGTAAGAGTAGTAAGCGGTGACTTCCGGCTAAACCCTATAGGTCGCGAGCACCACTGTCAACAAAATCAGGGGGAAGGATAGCAGATGCCGGCAAACACCTCGCCTCGTTTGTTGAAGAGGGACACTCGTTGAAACCATTGCGAGACCGGAGTATCGATCTGCTCACAAGGGGTAGCAGTAAACCGTGCACCGCTGCGATACTTGAAGGCGTCTAATCGTTAACGAATGGCTATCGTGACCAAGTCGACCTCCTTTGACCGCACCCTGGCCAGTGCTCGCTCCACCATGATGTTCAGCGAGGTGGTCAGGCTGGCGGTTGACAGCTTCCGCGCCAGCAAGACGCGGTTCCTGCTGACCATGCTTGGTATGGTCATCGGCTCGGCCTCCATCATCCTCGTCGCCACTCTGGGATCCACCGGCAAGCAATATGCGCTGGACGAACTCACCAGCATCGGCCCCAACAAGATCGAGCTGCAATACAACGGCGGCACCGTCATCGGCCCAGACAACACCAGCACGCCCGACTACATGACCCTCGACGACATGCACGCGGTCCTCGATCAGGTCCCGGCATCGTCGCTTCGTCGCCCATGCTGGAGTTTCACGACAACGTCAGCATGGGCGGCGGCATAAGCAAATCAACCATGCTGCTCGGCGTCTCGCCGCAGTACCGCATCGTACGTAATCTTGTCGTTGTATCGGGCCGCTTCTTCGACGATCAGGACGAGCTGGCGCACGAGAAGGTCGTCGTCATGGTTGAGCCGTTCGCAAAAGAGCTCTACGGCACCGCCAGGCGCGGCTGTCGGCAAAATCATCAGCGTCAAAGGCATTCCGTTTGTCATTATTGGCGTCTTCAAGGAGAGCGTTCGACACCTACGGCGAGTCGGAGATCAGCGACCATACCCTGCTGGTCCCTTATCCGGTCGCACGCTACTTCACCGGAACCAACGCGCTGAAGGAGATCTTCTTCACCATGCGCGACGCTTCCATGGTCACGCCCGCCAAAGACCGCATCCTCGCAATCGTCACGGTCCCGTCACTATGCAAGCTCCGTCTACAGCGCAGCGACCCTCACCGACCTCCTCAGCGCCATGGCGAAGATCGCCGACATGCTTACCGTCGTGCTCACTCTCGGAGCAGGCATTACCCTGATCGTCAGCGGCGTCGGCATTATGAACAGCATGCTCGCCAATGTTCAGTCGCGAATCAAGGAGATCGGCATCCGCAAGGCCCTGGGTGCGACCAGCCGCGAGATCCGGCTGCAGTTCCTCACCGAGGCGGTCTTCCTTTCGCTCAGCGGCGGGATGATCGGTACGCTCCTCGGCCTCGCCATTCCATTCTCGCTGGGCCTGTTGACACCATTCAAAATCCCGATCAGCCCCTGGTCTGCCGTGATCTCTCTATCCACGTCAGTGCTCGTAGGCGTCCTCTTCGGAACGCTCCCGGCAAACCGCGCGGCCCGGCTCGACCCGGTACAGACGCTCAAGTACGAGTGACCGCTAGCCGATTCTCTCGCCTTCACTCAGCAAGACAAAACGCATCGGCCTCAGCAAAGAAGTTCGCCGAGGCCAGATGCGTTTTTGGTCTTGTACTGCCGATCTTAGTTAAACGGTTGCAGCGGTTGCAGCGGTTGCGGCGGTTGCAGCCACTTCGGCTTCCGGCTGATCGCCCTTGACCGTGACCTTCACGTGGCTGGTGACCTCGCGGTGCAGCTTCACGGGAACGTGGTACTCGCCGAGCGACTTCAGCGGCTCATCCAGCGAAATCTTGCGGCGATCGATGGTGTAGCCCTTCGCCTCGAGCTGCTGCGCGATGTCGCCCGAGGTGACCGACCCGAACAGATGGTCGTTCTCGCCAACCTTGCGCTCGAACACAAGCTCAACCTCGGAAGCTGCGTCGCCAGCTGCTCGGACCCGACCTTCTCCTTGGCCGACTTGCGGATGGCCGATGCCTTCATCTGCTCGATGACTGCCTTGTTCGCGGCAGTCGCCTCGATGGCGAGCTTTTCCGGGAGCAGGTAGTTGCGCCCGTAGCCGTCCGCGACCTTGACCACATCGCCGCGATGTCCAAGCTTATTTACGTCTTCCTTCAGAATGACTTCCATTGCATTTCTCCGATTTCCTGTCTGGCCTGCGCTTCAGCCAGTCTCGTATCCATTAGGTCCGCTATATGCGGCGGAAAGTTAGAAGCGCGCAGCAAAGGCCAGCAGCGCGATGTTGCGCGACTGCTTGATGGCCAGCTGAGGCGGCGCTGGTGGCGGGTGCACACGCCCGTCAGGCGGCGCGGAACGATCTTGCCGCGCTCGGCGACGAAGCCCTGCAGCAGGCGAACATCGCGATAGGTGATGGCGTCGATCTTCTCGGTGCAGAACTTGCAGACCTTCTTGCGCCGGAAGAACTTGCGTCCGCCAGGACCGCCGCCAGGAGCGCCGGCGGGACGTGGGGTGCGACGGGCCGGCGCCAGGGCCGGAGTGACCGGCATGGCCGCCGCTCGGGCGGGATGCATGTGTGTGCTGCTCAGTCGATTGCGTGCTGTTGGTTTCGTCAGCCATGATATTTCCCTCTCAGGTACGTTGTGCCTTCCTCCGCCCCAGACCCGCATTGGAGTCTCTGAACATTCGACCAGTCAGCGTCGAATGGAAACGAAGTGCGGCGATTGTGATGCGTCGTGCGATGCGTACAAGCCGACATCGCAAAATCTCGTCAGAAAAAACTAGACCGCGGAAGCGACACTCTCGGCGGTCGCATGCTCGGCCGGAGCTGCTGCAGCTGGCTTCTTCTCTTCGTCGGTTTCGGCGGCGGCAGTCGCTTCGGCAGCCGGTGCATGCTGTGCCGGGGTGATCGGCTGCGCACTGCGCTTCACCTTGGAGTCGCGGAGGGCCTTGACCTTGGCCAGGCGCTTCTCTTCCTCGTCCATGCGCACGGTGATGAACTTGATCACCTGCTCGGACACGCGCAGGCGGCGCTCGATCTCAGTGATCAGCGAACCCGCGGCGGCAACATTCAGCAACACGTAAAAACCGTCATTGAACTTGCGCACGGTGTAGGCGAGCCGGCGACGGCCCATCTTCTCGACGCTCTTCACTTCGCCGCCACCATCGGTGACGTTCTTCTGGAAGCCTTCAATCAGCTTGTCGAGGTCGGCTTCTTCAACGTCCGGCCGGACGATGAACATGATTTCGTAGGTACGATTCATTCGATTACTTCTTTCTGCGAAGTTCTGCTTCGCACCGTGCTGGCGTCTGTTCTGCCAGCCCGGTCTGGAAAATCAACTGCGTTTATCTTGCTGCTTCACTCTCGCTTCGTTCTTTGCTGCGGTCTTGCTTATCTCTCTTTACTTCCCCTTCGACTCATCCGATCCATCCTCCGAATCGTCCGGTCGACGGTTGAACTTGTTCATCGCGGCACTGACCCCCTCGGTCAACACCGTCTCGACAGCACTCCTCGCCCTGTCAAGCACTTCATCCAGCACCGCAAGCTCCTGCTTGCGCATCGGCGACAGCAAATAATCCTTGCCGCCGGCCTTGATCTCTCTTCCATCCGCCAGCGCTGGCTTCCCAACGCCAATGCGGATGCGCAACCACTCTTCCGTACCCAGCACACCGGAGATCGACTTCACTCCGTTATGCCCGTTCGCCGAACCACGCTCTCGAATCCGGATCGTGCCCAGCGGAAGTGCCAGCTCGTCATAGAGGACAATCATGTCCTCCGGCGAAATCTCGAACTCCTGAATCAAAGCGGCCACCGAAAGCCCGCTCAGATTCATAAACGTCTCAGGCTTCGCCAGCAGAACGTCTTGTCCTGCCAGCTTCGCCCTGGCCGTCAGCGCCCTGCCCCGGCGATTGCTGACCATCACACCGCAATC
Organism: uncultured Acidobacteriaceae bacterium; assembly: GCA_963774835.1. GTDB lineage: Bacteria > Acidobacteriota > Terriglobia > Terriglobales > Acidobacteriaceae > Edaphobacter. The sequence goes on along the minus strand of CAVZGS010000002.1, from coordinate 939,391 downwards.
CTCCGCGATGCGATCGACCGCTAGAAAGCCGGCGTTGTGCGGCGTGAACTGATACTCGATACCGGGGTTGCCGAGACCGACAATCAACTTCACGCTTCGTTCCCTCTCCAACCAAACTCAAGCGGCCCGCGGGTCAGAAAAGACCGCAGGCCGCACAAAACTACTTCTTCTTCGCGTCCTTGGCATCGGCGGCAGGAGCAGCAGCAGCGGGAGCAGCACCAGCGGCGTCCGTCTTGCCCTTCTTCGCGACCTCTGGCTCAGTCGGCGCGGCAACTACTTCCTCGACAGCCACGACCTCTTCCTTGATGACCGTGACGTGGGCCACAGTCGCATTCTCGTCGCCCAGGAACTTGATGCTTCCCGAGTGCGGCAGGTCCGAAACGTGAATCAGGCCATGCAGCTCCATGTTCGAAACATCGACATCCAGGTGGCTCGGAATGTCGCCCGGCAGACACTCGATCTCGACCTCGCGCAGCACATGCTCAAGGATCCCGCCCTGCGCCTTCACGCCGACCGGAATACCAATCAGTTGAATCGGCACCGACACGCGCATCGCCTTGTCCATCGCGATCCGCTTCAGGTCGATGTGCAGCAGCTTGCCCTTGATCGGCTCATTCTGCCAGTCCACGATCATCGCCTTCACGGCGTCCGAACCCTCGACACTCAAATCGAAGATCGTGTTGTGACCGGAATCGGAGTGCAGAATCTTGGTGATCACCTTCGGATCAACTGCGACCGCGACCGTCTCCTTGCCCGCGCCATAGACCACGGCGGGAATCTTGCCGGCGACACGCACGCGGCGAGCGGCGTTCTTGTTGAACTTGCCCTCGCGAGGAGTTGCGACGACTGCTTCAGTGTTTGTTGTTGCCATGACTTCATTTTCCTTTCGGGCACAGAGTTGAGCTCTGCTCCCTTTGCGGCAATGCCGCGGTTGATACTTCGTTCAATCGAGATAAGGGGAGCCGATATCGCTGTCTTCTACTCCCTGTTCCCTACTGCCTACACCCTGCCGTTAGTTGAACAGCGTACTCACGCTGGTCTCCATGTGAATGCTCTCGATGGCCCGGCCCAGAAGCCCTGCGATCGAAAGCACCTTAATCTTCTCCACCGCCGCCGCATCTTCGCGAAGCGGAATGGTGTTCGTCACGATCAACTGCTCCAACCGTGATGTCGCAATGCGCTCGACAGCCGGCCCGGAGAGCACCGGATGCGTCGCGCACGCATAAACTTTCTCCGCGCCCTCAGCCAGCAGCGCATCCACCGTCTTCACCAGCGTTCCGGCGGTGTCGATAATATCGTCGAGGATCAAGCACGTCCGGCCCTGTACATCGCCGATCACGTTCATCACCTCGGTGACATTAATGTCGGTCCGCCGCTTGTCGACGATGGCCAACGGTACTTCCAGCTTCTTGGCGAAAAATCTCGCCCTTTCCACGCCGCCTGCATCCGGCGAAACGACCGTCAAATTAGGCAGGTTCAACTCCCGGAAGTAGCTCACCAGCACCGGGCTGGCAAACAGATGGTCCACCGGGATATTGAAGAAACCCTGTATCTGCGCTGCATGCAGATCGACGAGCAAAGCACGGTTCGCACCGGCAGTGGTCAGAAGATCGGCGACCAGCTTCGAAGTAATGGCGACGCGCGGCCGGTCTTTTCTGTCCTGCCGCGCATAGCCATAGTAGGGAATCACAACCGTGATTCGTCCGGCCGAGGCGCGCTTCAGCGCGTCCATCATGATCAGCAGCTCGACAAGATGCTGATCAACCGGGAAACACGTAGGCTGCACAAGAAATACGTCCGCACCGCGAACGTTCTCGAGCAGCTGAAAATGTACCTCGCCGTCGGAGAACCTCTGCAGCCGGGTCTCGCCCAGCGGCACACCGACGAACTTGCAGATCTCCTCGGCCAGGGGCTTATTGGACGATCCGCAAAAAATCTTGATGCGCTTATTTTCAGTCAGCCGGCCGGAGCGCTTTTTTTCCGGGGCCGCCTTATCTGTGCCAGACGTTGCCTTGTCTGTTGTCTTCGGCCGTCCGTCTTGTTCGGAGAGCGCTAGCGCAGGCTGAGAGCTCGTTTCTGTCTCATCAGCCTGCTCTGAAATAGGGGAAAGAACCGCAGTCGTGTCTTTGTTGTTCACGTGAAACCCTCCAGGTTGGTTGACCTTGAATTGTTCCTGCTGCATTGTCTTGCGGGGCCTTGTTGCGGCCCCGTACTTCTTGCAAATCCTTTGTTGCGAATCCTGCAAAAGCTAAAGACTTCGGTCTTTCAAACTTCTCACTTCTTTCTCCGCACTGTTTCTCGCGGAGTCCAAAACGTCATACCTCTGCGGCAAATTGCTGCCGCGAAATAACCCTAAATTTCTCTATTCGCTTCTGGCGTCGACAAACTGGTTGGGCGACTAGGATTCGAACCTAGACAAAGAGATTCAAAGTCTCTTGACCTACCGTTAGTCGATCGCCCAGTACTCCGCCGGTTACAACTCGATCTTACTATCGAGCTTACCTATCCTTACCTATCGACCGGCGAGGTCACTCTGCGAACATCCGTTCCCAGTACTCGGCCCGTGGCAGGGTCTCCGTCAGGAGTGCCTGCACGCCAGAGGACTGGACGCGCTGTTGGGCCGCCTTTGCATCTGCTTCAGACCGATAAAGTCCGAACAGTGCAGAGCCGGAACCTGAGAGCGCCGCATAAATCGCAGAGCGACCTACAACGGAGCCATCCGAATCACTACCCATCAATTGACGCTTGGTTATTCGCAAGGAGGGATACTGAGGAAACACGACCTCTTCAAAGTCGTTTCCAATCCCGGTGCGGACAAGCGCGAGAAGGGTATTCTCGGCCAGATCATTCAGCGCATAGCTCTGGCTTTCACCAGATAAACCCTGTTTTTTCTCAGGATTAGGATCGCTAACGATACCGGAGGTGCCGGGCCTACCATCACCTGTCTTCGCAGAGAGGGATGAGTAAGCAAGACTCAACTCATGTAGCTTATCAACTTGGGGTAGTGAAGTCAATCTTTGACGCTCTAAGTCGTTATCCGGATGCTCTACGTTATCATTCTCAAGCACTTTGTCGTCATCCTGAGCGGAGCGAAGGATCCCCGTATTTGCCGTTGTCGTTGCCTGTGCTTGCTCTATCTCCCCAGCCACCAGCTCATCCCAGGCCTTAAAAGCCGCCGGCGTAGAAACTCCCACCTGTGGCACCGCAACCACACACCAGGTTCGGGGAAAATCCGGCATCGGAACAACTTGCTCCCCCCGCCCTAACCCTAGGACAGCCCCACCCAGCAGAAACAAAGGAACATCCGACCCAATCTCCGCAGCTAGTTTCAGCCGCTCCACCCCTGCCAAAGCTACCCCCAACTCCCTCTCCAACCCCAACAACGCTGCCGCCGCATTCGCCGACCCGGCCCCCATCCCCCCTTGCACCGGCAGTCTCTTCTCTATATGGATAGCGACCTCCGCATCCACCCCCAAACGTTCAAGACACTGCTCCACCATCCGCCACGCCGTATTCCGAGCGTCCCGAGGCACAAACGGGTGGTTCGTCGTCAACGTGATCCGCGTCTCGGCCCCAAACGCCAGAGGCTTCGCCGTAACCGTAACTAAATCATGCAGATCCAACGTCTGATACAGCGTCGTCAACCCATGAAACCCATCGGGCCGCACCGGCCCAATCGCCAACCCCAGGTTGATCTTCGAATACGAACGAACACGCGTAGACATCAACCTGATTCTAAACTCGCGACTTCAGAGTTCAGGCTTCAACGGCAAGAATTCGATGCGAACGTCCTCTTCAGCGGCCTTCAAATCAAAATTGGCCGTTACCAGAATGTGCTCCACTGAATCCCCTGCGAGGTTGACGCTAAAAGCATCGAGGTAGGGGACCTGTCTCTCCAGCTTGATCAAAGCGCTGTTAACTGCTCGATCAACAGTCGCCGGGACGATCTCAAACCCAAACGCAGAGAGCCGTGATAGTGCTGCACCCATCCCCGCCCTGCCGTGCCGCTTGCAGACAATTCCCGCCACCTCACCCCAGTGCACCGCCGAAACAACCACCTTATGCGTTCCCGCCAGATGCCCCTTGATGATCCAGCTCACGACCTCCGCCCCTGCTTCACCATCCAGGTATCGGAGAAGTGCGCTCGCATCAAGCACATAGGTCACCACTTCTCGGTTCGCCGCTCCTGCTGCAGGTCGTCCGTCATTGAAGGCCAACCCGCAAACATAGCGCAGGTCTCATCGACCAGCCGTTCAGACACAGGCCGCAGCAGGATCATGCCGTCCGCCAGCGTGAGCGCGACCCGTCCCCCGGGCACAATCCCAAGCGCCTCGCGCATCTCAGCAGGAATTACCAGCTGCCCTTTCGTACTTACGGTCGCAATAAGGTTTTCCATGACCTACATCGTACGAAAAGTAAGACACCATCCGGAAGGTAAGAAACAGAGAAAGATCGCTTACGTATCCCATCTGACACTACCATGCAGAAAGCAATGAGCTTCTCTGCATCTTCCTCATTATCAATAATTTACTGTTTCTCGTTTCAGGCTTGCCATATGTGCCTCAAACCTATGACTACACCTGCCCATTCAGACATCTGCCAAACGCCGCACGGCCCGAACGATACAATCCACCGAGATGGCCGTCTCACTCTCCCTTCTTCGGGGCGTCGGCTCAGCGCTCCTCTTAACGGCAATCGCCACCTGTGCCCGGGCCCAGGGCGGCCCACCCTTCCGCACCGACGACCCCGAAACCCCCGGTAACAAGCACTGGGAGATCAACTTCGGCTGGGTCGGCGACCGCAACCCCTCCTCCGGTGCCTATCAGGTCCCCGACTTCGACATCAACTACGGCCTCGGTGACCGCATCCAGCTTAAGTACGAGCTGCCCATCGCCATCGAAGAAGCCCGCCCCCTGTCCGCGACCGACACCTACCCGGCGCAGGCCGGCAGCGTCGTCGTAGGTCTGGGCAACAGTCTTATGGGCGTCAAATGGCGCTTTTACCAACACCATCCAGGCGACAACTGGCTCGGGCCAACCGGGCCCACAAGGTCTCAAAACGAGTCCGGCGCTGAGCCAATCGTCGACTTCAGTGTCTCCACCTACCCCCAACTCTCGCTCAGCAACCCCACCAGCAGTGTCTCCCGGGGCGTCGTCCCAGCCGGCCCGGATTTTCTTCTCCCGCTCGAGGCCAACGGTCGCATCGGCCCCATCCGGTTCGACGGCGAGGTGGGTTATCACTTCGGCAATCAAACCGTACCCCAAAGCTGGATCCGCGGCCTCCTCGTCGGCCACGAGTTCACCGACCGCACCGAGGCGTACCTCGAACTCTACGACCAGCAGGACGCGAACATCATCCCCACCGGACGCGGCGTCGGGCAGTTCGCCACCGGCCAAACCAAGCAGCGCGAAACCACCCTCGGGGCCGGTGGCCGTCACGCCCTCAACAAGCGAAAAACCGTGCTGTTGATGTTAATGGGTGGCCGAAGCTTCCAGACCATCACGCCCACCAACGGCCAACCCGACTGGATCGCCTACGTCGGTCTCCAGGTCCTCCTCGGCCCCGAAGAACCGGTCGGCCCGCAGGTAGAACAAAAGCTTCCCAACGAAGACCGCAAATAATCGCCCGCTCTCGCGTACACTACTGTCTTCACACGGAGAATCTTCATGCAAGTAGCGTCCGCTCCTTTCGCGGCCAAGCCTCGCCCGGGGCGCATGGCCCATCCTCGCCACCACGCTCTTTGCCCAAAGCGCGGCCGCCCAGCAAGCTCCGGCTGAAGTACCCGTCCGCACCCAGCACGCCATGGTCGTCACCATCCAGCACGATGCCACCGACGCTGGCGTAGCCATCCTGAAACAAGGCGGCAACGCGGTCGATGCAGCCGTAGCTGTCGGTTTCGCCCTCGCCGTCGTCTACCCCGCTGCAGGAAACATCGGCGGAGGCGGCTTCATGCTCATCCGCGACCACAACGGCAAGACCCACTTCCTCGACTACCGCGAAAAGGCCCCCGCCGCCGCCAGCCGCGACATGTACCTCGACGCCCAGGGCAACGTCGTCCCCGGAATGTCGCTCATCGGCTATAAAGCCAGCGGCGTCCCCGGCTCCGTCGCCGGCCTCACCTACGCGCAGAAGCACTACGGCAAACTCACCCTCGCCCAGGACATGGCCCCCGCCATTAAACTCGCAACCGACGGCTACGTCCTCTCTGCCGAAGAGGCCCGGGCCCTCCAAAGCAAAAACCTGACTCGCTTCCCCACCTCAACCAAAATCTTCCAGCGCAACGGCGACTTCTACAAAGAAGGCGACACCTTCAAGCAACCAGAACTGGCCGCCACCCTGACCCGCATCGCCGCCAACCCCGACGACTTCTACAAAGGCGCGATGGCCCACCAGATCGCCGACTTCGAAAAGGCCGGTGGAGGCCTCATCACCGCCGAAGACCTCGCCGCCTACCAGGTCAAAGAACGAGTCCCCATCCGCGGCAAATACCACGGCTTCGACCTGATCACCGCCCCCCCACCCTCCTCCGGCGGCATCGTCCTCGTCGAGATCCTCAACATCCTCTCCACCTACGATCTCCCCAAACTCGGCCCCGACCGCAGCGCCGCCCAGGTCCACATCATCACCGAAGCCTTCCGTCGCGCCTACATGGATCGCGGCGACTACCTCGGCGACCCCGACTTCAACACCCTCCCCCTGAAACAAATGGCGAACCCAAAGTACGCCGCCGCGTGGCGAGCCTCCATCGACCCCACCAAACCCACGCCCAGCAAAGATCTCGTCCGCCCCGCAGGCTTCATGCCCCCGCCGCCACAATCAACACCAGCAAAAGAACCCACCCAGACCACCCACTTCTCAATAGTCGACGCTGATGGAAACGCCGTCTCCAGCACCTACACCCTCAACGGCGGCTTCGGCTCCGGAGTCACCGTCGAAGGCCTCGGCTTCCTCATGAACAACGAGATGGACGACTTCACCTCCAAGATCGGCGTCCCCAACATGTTCGGCCTCATCCAGAGCTCCGCCAACTCCATCGCCCCCGGCAAGCGTCCGCTCTCCGCCATGACCCCGACCATCATCACCACGCCCAGCCACTGGTACAAACACGGCAGCCTCGCCTACGTCATGGGCACCCCCGGCGGCTCCACCATCATCACCACCGTCGCCAACGACATCATCAGCACCATCGATAACGGCCTCAACATCCAGCAGGCCGCCGACGCCCCGCGCTTCCACCACCAATACCTGCCCGACCGCATCGATCTAGAAAAGAAATTCCCCGTAGACGTAGCCGACCAGCTCAAAGCCACGGGCTACACCATCAACCGCCTCGCCGTAGCCGACGAACACAACCCCGGCGTCTGGGGTGACAGCGAACTCATCGCCATCGACCCCAAGACCCACGAACTCCTCGGCGGCCACGACAATCGCCGCGCCTTCGGAAAGGCAGCGGGTTATTGAATCGCGTCCGCCTCGTGCCCTTACGGATCGGCAGCTTGAATTCGACTCGCACGGTCGGGGGTCTCTTCGGCAGTGTCAAAGCGCTCTCAGCCGTCTCGACGTTCTCAATCGAATGCATCGGCTCCGGTTCCATCCATGTAACCCGCCACCTGCCCTCTGAGACCGGCGTCTCTTTGCTCGGATGGTCCCGCACACTTCCGTCCACGGTGTAGTACCGAATGTGCCCTGTGCGGCCGCCGGTGTCCCAATACAGAAACAGGCTCGGCCAACGGTGATGATGCATTGGCTCCTTCGTCCCCGGGGGCACGATCACCTCCAGCACCCTCACAAACGCGTTCTCAAAAAGTGACCCGATGACTCTTCGGTGCAACCTGCACCGCATCGTAGCCATCGGGGAAACCCGATTTGTCCTGCCCAAAAACATGCGAACGCCCCACAAAGAGAGCGAACGCGGTCAATAGGAAGACCAACCCGGCAAAGTTGCGTCTTCGAGACTGGAAGAGGTTTTCTGTTCGATTCATGGTTCGTAGTATAGGTTCGGCTTCGGCGGTCTCATCGAACAACCCAGCAATATTCGATCAGCCACAAGCACTTTTACCAGTATCTTTTCCGCCCATCGGTTCCTAGCATGTTCTCAAGTGCCAGAAGGCTGGAATCGCCCGCAGGGGCAATCACGTAGCCGTCCCACCCGGATGTCATCGAACCAGGAAAGGGAAACCCATGAAGATAAGATATCTGGCACTCCTGCCAATGCTCACAGCCGTCCTGCTAACACCGTCGGCCCAGGCGCAAGCTCCTGTCTTTGTAGTTACTCCGGGAACGAGCACGATTAAGTTCAATGTGAAGGCATCGGTCGCGATACAAGGTAACTTCGAGAAGTGGGACGCCACCTTGACGTTTACGTCCCCCGAAGTCACTACCGGGGTCCTGGATATCAAGATCCAGGCGGCCACGGTCAACACTGGTAGCGGAATGAAGAACGACAAGCTGAAGAGCAAGGACTTCTTCGACGTCGAGAACAACCCGTTGATCACCTTCAAGTCAACAAGCATCGTACAGACCGGTCCAGCCACCTTCGACATCCCGGGCACTTTCACAATACGCGGAGTCTCTAAACCCGAGACCCTGAAGCTTACGGTCTCCGGCATAGGGACTGGAGTGGGCGCGATCACGGGCACAATGGCCTTCGACCGAAAGCAATACGGGATGAATAGCGGCATCCCCTTCATCAAGATCGCCGACCGCGTCGAGGTGAGTATCGACCTCCATGCGAAGCGCGTAAGCGGGCCGCCGGTGAATTTGAAGCCGTAGCGGACGCAGCAGAGCGCTCCGAAGTTGTAACTGACCCGTGCCCGCCGTGACTAAACATCCGGCCGCGCAGAGGGACGTAACCGGACCCTTCCAATGCAGCCAACTTTGAAACTTACATGGACGATGGTCTTCCTTGCGTCTCTTCTGCCTGTGCTAAAGGCCCAGGACCTATCTCCGCGGGCGTACGTAATTACACCCTTACATTCCAACGCGGTCACGCTGACCTATGGGTACTACAGCGGCAGTGTTTTATTCAATGGGGCCGCGCCTATTACCGGCGCGACCGGGCCTTACAGCGTGCCCGTCTTGACCTGTTATCACTCCTTCGGTCTGTTGGGCCACTCTGCGAACTTCAATGCCGCGCTCCCCTACGCAGTAGGGGCAGTTCCAGGGCCAGGTCGTTGGCGTAGGCCAACAGATCTACCGCTCCGGCCTTGTGGACACGACCTTTCGATTGTCCGTAAACCTCATTGGCGGCCCGGCGATGCAGCCAAGAGAATATGTGAAGTGGAACCAGAAGATCCTGCTTGGTGTGAGCCTGAAGGTCGTGGCTCCAACGGGACAGTACGACCCGAACAAGCTCATCAACTGGGGCTCCAACCGTTGGTCATTCAAACCCGAGTTTGGCTACTCGCAACGCTGGAAACACCTGCTATGGACGCCTACGCAGGAGTCTGGCTCTTCACCAAAAATCAACAATCCTATTCGCCCTCGGGGCCGCCGCAACCCCAAACGGAGAACCCTATCGGCTCCTTCGAAGGCCATCTGAGTTACGACGTGAAGCCGCGGTTTTGGCTCTCCCTTGACGGTAATTTCTGGTTCGGAGGCCTCACCAGCCTGAACGGTGTACCCAATCTCGCTACTCGCCAGACGAGTTCGCGCATCGGCGTAACAGCTTCGCTGCCCGTCACTAAACACCAGTCGGTGAAGTTCAGTTACGCTGACGGCACCTACGTACGCTACGGTGGAAACTATCAATACGTCTCCGCAGGTTGGCAATACTCCTGGCTGGGCCGCCCTCAATAGCCATCGGGCCGAAAGGTTTCTACGGCGCAACCGCTGCCCGAACGCGGTAAACTACCATTGACCAGAGGGGCCTGAGCATGCTGCTCGAACTCGCCAAACCCGTCGCCCTCTTGCTCTGCCTGCTCTCCCTCTACGCCGTCTTCCACACCCTCTTCTTCACCATCGAAGACCCGCATCTCCTCCTTCAGCCCCACCAGGCCTTCCGCGACCGCATCATCGACTCGCTCCTCCTCCTCGCACTCTCCGCCGGAATCTGTGTCATCGGCGGCTTTATCTTCCGCGAAGCCGAGCCGCCACCGCATCCGTCCCTGTCCGCCACCTTACCGCTGCAACTCTTTTACTGGGCCACCAGCATCATGGTGTGCCTCTTCTTCCTCGCCCGGTTCGTCGAAACCCACTACATCTTCAGCCCAACCGTCCACTGGTAGCCACTCGCTACTTAACACCGAGCGTCTTATCGATGGCCGCCTGCGCCAGCGGCCCCATAATCGCATACCCCTTCGCATTCGGATGCACCCCATCGAAGCTGGTCCCCTCCTTCATCCCACCGTCCTCCGCCACCAGCGCCGAGTAGTAATCCAGATAAGTAACTGAATGGGTTACACAATATCCCTGTAGCCAATCATTCAGCGTCTTGATCTTCCCCGCCGGCGCCAGCCCTTTGCGCCACGGGTAGTCCGCCGCCGGCGTAATCGACGCCACAATCACCCTGATCCCGTTCGCCTTCGCCAGGTCAATCATCGACCGGAAGTTGTCCTCCGTCATCTCCGGTGTCATCGGCCCAGTATTCCCCGCAACATCATTCGTCCCCGCCAGAATCACCACCGCCGCCGGGTGCAGATCGATCACGTCCTGCCGAAACCGCACCACCATCTGCGGCGTCGTCTGCCCGCTGATCCCGCGGTTCACATACGGCTTCCCCGGAAAGAACTCGCCAGTACCCAGCCGCCTTCCCCAACCATCCGTAATCGAGTCCCCATAAAACACCACTCGCAACTCACCTGCCCCAACCGGCCCCAGCGAAGCGTTCTCCGCCTTGTACCGTCCCAGCTGCGGCCAGTCCGCCAGCTTGGCCTCCATCGCCGAAATCTGCTTCGCTGTATCGACAGGCGCGGCAACCGGCGCAACCGCCGCAGGCGCAGCTGCCCAGTCTGGGCATCCACCGAACCACTCAGAAAGGCCGTCCCAACCGCCAAAACCGCACGCATCAGCATCTTCATACCGTCTCAGTCCCTCCTCCATATCGCGTTCCGATTGTAGCCGTCATCACCTAACTCTCCTCTAACCCCGAAGGCGGCCGCTTCCATTTGAAATCGAAAAATCTCTCGCTAACCGCTATGCCGGCGACCTGACGCGCGCCACTCCTGTACCTTAAGAAGTGATGCAACCCGCCCTGTCCACCCACGTCTTCCTCCAGCAGCGCCTGCACCCCGGCCTGCTCGACGCCCTGCACAACGGCGGCGCACAAACCATCGAGATCTTCGCCGCCCGCCACCACTTCGACTACAGCGATCGCGCAGCCGTCCGCGACATCGCCACCTGGTTCCGCAACACCGGCGTCGCCGCCACGCTCCACCAGCCTCTCTACCTCAGCGACCGGGGAAGCGGACAATGGTCCCGCCACGTCGCCCCCAACATCAATCTCATCGACCCCGAAAAGTCCCACCGCATCACCGCCATGGACGAGGTCAAGCGCGCCCTCGAGTCCGCCGAGCAGGTCCCCATCGACGCCTGCGTCCTCCACCTCGGCCAGAAGGGCGACGACTGGAACACCCGCGCCCTCGAAAACTCCCTCACCGCCATCGAGCACCTCAAGGCCTTCGCCCACCCCCTCGGCGTCCGCATCCTCATCGAAAACCTGCAAAACGACATCACCACCCCCGAGCACATCCTCGAGATCCTCCGACGTCGGCCACTTCGACCGCGTCGGCGTCTGCCTCGACATCGGCCACGCCCACTTGGCCCAACCAGAAAAAAACATCGGCATCGACGAAGCCTTCGAACTCCTGAAACCCCGCATCGCCCAGCTCCACCTCCACGACAACCACGGGCAAAAAGACGACCACCTCTGGCCCGGCTCCGGCACCATCGACTGGACGAACGTCGCAAAACACGTCAGCCACGCTCCCCGCCAACACCCCGGGCGTCCTCGAAATCGCCCATGACCTCGAAGAGACCGCCCGAATCCGTCACCCACAAGACACGGTCCTTCCTGACGAGCAATCCCGCCTCTCGGAAGAGCAGATCCGCTGAAATCGTCTCTTGATTCGTAGCTACGCTACTGCGCCGTTGCAGCCGGCAGGTAGCAACGCGAAGCCGACAAATCGTCCGTCAGATTTCGGTGCCTTCGCGTATGATCGGAAAGCTCTTCCTTCCACAATTGGAATCGGCCCGCTCAAAAAAATCTAGGAGGATCACGCCTTAATGCACGAACCACAGGTGGACCACATCCTGCAGGTAGGTCTCGGTTTCTGGGCCTCGAAGACCTTACTCAGCGCGGTTGAAATGGAACTCTTCACCGAGCTCGCGAAACATCCCGAAACACTGACCGAACTCAGCGCCCGGCTTCGCCTGCATCCACGCTCCGCTCGCGACTTTCTCGACGCCCTCGTCGCCCTCAACTTCCTCGAGCGCCGCGACGGCACCTACTACAACACGCCCTCGACCGATCTCTTCCTCGACAAGCGCAAATCCTCCTACATCGGCGGCATGCTCGAGATGGCCAACAATCGACTCTACCCCTTCTGGGCCAACCTCACCGTGGCGCTCCGCACCGGCGAGCCGCAGAACGAGGCCCGCGCTGGCGGCGAGAACCCCTTCAAGCTCCTCTACGCCGACCCCGAGCGCCTGCGCGGCTTCCTCCGCGCCATGACCGGCGTCAGCCACGGCGCAAACATGGCCATCGCCCAAAAAATCCCTTTGGCCAAATACAAAACCGCCGTCGACGTCGGCACCGCCCAGGGCGATCTCATCACCCAGGTCGCTCTCGCCAATCCTCACATCGCCGGCATCGGCTTCGACCTGCCCGAAGTCGCCCCCATCTTCGAGGACTACATCGCTGCCAATGGCCTCTCCGGCCGCGTCGAGTTCCAGCCCGGCAGCTTTTGGACTCCCCCATCCCCCAAGCCGACGTAGTCATGATGGGCCACGTCCTCCACGACTGGGACCTTAAGGAGAAGAAGTTCCTGATCGGCAAAGCCTACGAAGCCCTACCCTCCGGAGGCGCTCTCGTCGTCTACGAAGGCATCATCGACGACGACCGCTCCAAAAACGCCTTCGGCCTCCTCATGAGCCTCAACATGCTCATCGAAACCCCCGGCGGCTTCGACTACACCGGCGCCGACTGCATCGGCTGGATGAAAGAAGCCGGCTTCCACTCCACTCGCGTCGAACATCTCGTCGGCCCCGACTCCATGGTCATTGGCATCAAGTAGCGCCGCCTCCGTCCTCCAGCAGCTTCAGGGCACGTTCGAATTTAAGGGTACGGTTTGTCTTGTTGCAGACCCGTGCTCTAATGTGCATCGCGATAAAGACACGACCTCCCATTCTTTTCGTCCGCGACGAGCATGCTTCGAGAAGATGGCGCACTAGTAGACTGATCGAGACATGTCGAACGAAACAACCACCGCACCCCTCGCCACCATAGCCACCCTCGGCCAGCACGAAGGCCAAACCGTCACCCTCCGCGGCTGGCTCTACAACCTCCGCGCCTCGGGCAAGCTCCTCTTCCCCATCTTCCGCGACGGCACCGGCACCATCCAGGGCATCGTCCCCAAAGCCGCCGTCCCCGAAGAGGTCTTCAACACCCTGAAGAATCCTCACCCTCGAATCCAGCCTCACCGTCACCGGCAAAGTCCGCGCCGACTCCCGCGCCCCCAGCGGCTACGAGCTCGACGTAGAAGACGTCAAAGTCCTCCAGCGCGTCCCCGAAGAAACCCCCTTCCCCATCACCCTCAAAGAGCACGGCGTCGACTTCCTCATGGAGCACCGCCACCTCTGGCTCCGCACCCCGCGCCAGTCCGCCATCCTCCGCGTCCGCGCCACCATCATGCGCGCCGCAGCCGAGTACTTCGACACCAACGGCTTCATCCGCACCGACCCACCCATCCTCACCCCCAACGCCTGCGAAGGCACCAGCGAGCTCTTCGAGATGGACTACTTCGACGACGACAAGGCCTACCTCACCCAATCCGGCCAGCTCTACGTCGAAGCGACCGCACTGGCCCTCGGCAAGGTCTACAGCTTCGGCCCCACCTTCCGCGCCGAAAAATCCAAGACCCGCCGCCACCTCACCGAGTTCTGGATGATCGAACCCGAGGTCGCCTTCCTCGAACTCGACGGCCTCATGGACCTCGCCGAAGCCTTCATCACCCACATCGTCACCCGGTCCTCGACCCACCACCGCGCCGACCTCAAAGTCATCGGCAAAGACATCACCAAGCTAGAAGCCGTCATCGCCCCCACTGCCACCGATGCATCTTCGTTGTCATCCTGAGCGAAGCGCATCTAGTCGAAGCTGGAAGGATCACGTCATCCCGACCGGAGCCGGAGGCGAAGTGGAGGAGCCACCCTGTCAATCCGCCCTGAAGCGCCGCAGTCCCGGCCTCCCAAACAAACTTCCCCCGCCTCACCTACGACGAAGCCCACGCCATGCTCGACGAAGCCTACAAAGCCGGCAAAATCGAAACCCCCCACAAATACGGCGACGACTTCGGCTCCCCCGACGAGACCTACATCTGCAGCCAATTCGACAAGCCCGTCATGATCCACCGCTACCCCGCCGCCATCAAGGCCTTCTACATGCAGCCCGACCCGCACGACCCCACCAAAGCCCTATGCGTAGACGTCCTCGCCCCCGAGGGCTACGGCGAAATCATCGGCGGCAGCCAGCGCGTAGACAGCTACGACCTCCTGAAGTCCCGCATCGAAGAACACAACCTCCCCCTCGACGCCTTCCAGTGGTACCTCGACCTGCGCAAATACGGCAGCGTCCCCCACGCCGGCTTCGGCATGGGCATCGAGCGAGTCGTAGCCTGGATCTGCGGCCTCGACCACGTCCGCGAAACCATCCCCTTCGCCAGAACCCTGAACCGCATTTATCCGTAATCGTCGATGAGTTCGGTTGGAAAAATTGCGCAAAATTCGCTTCTCAAGCTCAAGTTCGAATCCGTGAGGCCCCGCCGACGTCTTCGTAATCGGTCACGTCGAGAAGCATTCCCCGAACTAACAGCGTGCCTCACTCAAGCGATCGCACCGCGTGATCACGCACCGCGCGCAACTAGGTGCAGATGGACGCGCATCACCCGACACGGAAGCCTCGCGCTAAAAATTCACCTCGACGCGATCTGCCTCTCCCCGGCCTTACAAGCCAGAGGAACATTCGTCATTTGCTTCACAAAAGTCCGGTAGCCACCCGTCCCGGCCGCAACGGGGCCCAGTATCCCGTTCCCGAAAACAGGGACTTGTGCTGCTCAATGATCTGGTGATCGAGAATCTTGACCCCGCACTCCAGGTTGTTTTTCGGCTGCAGAATCGTCCTCTCCGGATCGTCGATCTTCAGTACCTTATCGCGCTCCCAGTCGAAGTCGCACCCATACCGCTTCTCATCTTCATACGCCAAGCTGCAGCAGCCCAGAGGTTCGGGCCCGCCACCAGTCACCTCGTCCTTCTCCGGAATCTCTGCATGCCGAGCCTCTATGTTCGGTATCAACCCTGCCTCCGCTCCCGCCAGCGCCTGAAAGAAATAAGCCCAGAAAGCCCGCTTATCCGCTTCCGCCATGTCATAGAACCGCGGACAGAATCGCCTCACATCATGCGGAACCTGGCGCGATAGCATCTCAGGTGGCAGCGCAATCTCCACGATCTTGTCCCACTCTGGTTGCCACGTTGACCCGCCCGTCTCAACCTTCTTCACATCCATCGGAGTCGCGGGCGCCGGCTTCAAGTCCTGTGCTGCGAGCCGCAGTTGCCTGACTCGCTCGGTGCCTCATGTTGCCGCCCGCAACCTGCCGCAAGCAACACTGCAGCCACGCCAACCGCCATTCCTGCCGCGATCGTCAGTCGGTTCATGCAACCACCTTCATCCATCGCCGCGTGGCGCAAATCCAGGCCTTCGTAAGGAAGATGCGGTCGGCATACAGGCGGTTGTCATGCAAAAATTTGCGCTCCTGGGCGGCCCGCATCTAAACCATCGGGTGCCCCATCTTCGCGACGGTCTCATCGTCGCTAAGGTGGGCATTCGCGCCACGCGCGAACCATCGACAGAAACTATCCATAGAATTCCGAAGACTCAAGGCGCTTGAAAGTTCAGAGTGATCACCGTCTCGATTTCAACAGGGGCACCGTTCAAAAGATTTGGTTTATAAGACCGATGTTGACGGCGGTATAAACCAGCCGCAATCTGGGTGCCCCATCTTCGCGATGGTCTCATCATCGCTAAGGTGGGCATTCGCGTCACGACAGAACCCTAAAAACTAGCCTGCAACTCAAACCTCTTCGCCACTGGCTCCACGATCTTCACCCGTCCATGCCCGGGTTGATCTTCTCCCGAGTCCTCACCACGCCATACTGCTCCAGCTTCACCATGTCCCGCCCCACGGACCTCAGATCGCGCCCCAGCTTCTTCGCCAGCGCCGTCACCGAGTAAGGCTTCGCCGATATACTTTGTAGTCTATGAAGCCTCTCTTCTTTCTTGCAGTATTCGCTGTGGTCGCGGCTACCGCCGACCACACCGCTCTCGCTGAATTTCGTCAAGACCCTGCTCAGCAGCGGGCGGACACCAAGCCTTCCGCGGCCAGGGAAACCGTAGTTTTGCAAAGGGTCTCGGTACCGGGAACGGACCGGGAGATGGGCATGGGTATCGCGGACTTCCCTCCAAACACCGCAAAGCCTCGCCAAAAAGCGACCGGCCCTGAGACCTGCTACGTGCTTGAAGGCGAAGTGACGGTAGAAATAGAAGGTCAGGGAAAAAGGGTCTTCCACGCAGGCGAGACCTTTCAGTTTCCGGCAATGGTCGTGCATCAAACAACCGCTGGAGCATGCGGGTGCTAAAGTCCTTGCAACCTGGGTCCACACTCCAGGGGAACAATTCAATGTCCCGGCCCCGCGATGAGGCTCTTCGATGGGTTACAGAATGGGTACCCGGCAACCTGCAGAGTTTCTCCCACAGTGAATTCCGTTAGCATCGTTTGAAACAACCATGCCTCAATACATACGTTCTCTACTTGCCTTTATTTGCCTCTTTTTTGCCTGCCTTCATGCAGAAGCAAAAGAAAATCCTGATTGGACAACTCCGCTACCCCCCTTCCAAATCGCAGACAACCTCTATTACGTGGGAAGTCGCGACCTCGCGGCCTACTTTAATCACGACCCCAGCCGGAAACATCTTGATCAACGCGAATCTTGAAAGCTCGCCGCCACAGATTCGCGCAAGCGTCGAAAAGCTTGGTTTTGCCTGGGGTGACACGAAGAGTCCTTCTCAACGGGCAGGCGCACTTCGATCACATGGCGGGTGCAGCAGAAGTGCTCCAGGAGACTCACGCCCGCAACATGGTTATGGATGGAGATGCCGACGTAGTACGCAGCGGCGGCCGCAAGGACTTCGCCTTTGGCACCGATGGAATACTCACGTACCCACCGGCCCGCGTTGACCGAGTTCTCCACGACGGTGACACCGTAACGCTTGGTGGCGTCGTCCTCACGGCGCATCGTACCGGCGGTCATACTCGTGGTTGCACTACCTGGACATTCCGTACCCACATTTCCGGCGATCCCGCAGACCGCTTCCGCAACGTCGTGATCGTCGGTGGCCTGTGGCCGCTTTCGCAATATCGCCTCTTCGATACGCCGGACCAGCGGGCCTCATACCCCGGAATCAAAGAGGATTTCTATCAGACCTTCGAAACGCTTCGAGGCCTCCCTTGCGATATCTTCCTCGGGGCACATGGGGTCTACTTTGGCTTGCTTCCCAAGCTGAACCGGATGCCTACCGAGGGCGAAGCTGCCTTCATCGACCCGAAGGGATACATGAATACCGTCAACGAAGCACAATCTGATTTTGACAAAATCATTGCCGCACAATCCGCAAAAGCCATAACTGAACACGGCAAGTGAAGCTGGACATTAAAGATGGCGGGGGGCGACATCTAATCTGGGTGACTGGGTGACCCACATTCTAGACCAGCCACGAAACCGGGTGCCCCATCTTCGCGACGGTCTCATCGTCGCTAAGGTGGGCATTCGCGCAACGCGCGAACCGCTTTCCGTCACAATCTACCTCAAATCTTATAAGGCACCCGAACCCCACGAGTCCCACTCGGAAAATCCTTAACATTCCGAGTAACCAACTGCCGCCCACCCATCTCCGCCGTCGCCAGAATAATCGCGTCCGGCATCTTAAGCCTCTTCTGCCGCCGGATCACCGCAGCGCGCTCAGCCACCTCACGCGTCATCTCCAGATACTGAAAGTTCGACAGGAACGCCCGCAGAATGGTCTCTTCCTCCAAAGAAGCCACCCCAGTCATCACCTCAATCCACGTAATCGCGCTGATCGCCGGATTTTTGCTCCGCGTGATCTCCCGTGTAGCCTTGCTGACTCCGTTGAGATGGTCGATCAGAATGTTCGTATCGAAGAGTTCGCTCACGACTCCCACTCGTCTCGCAGCTTCTCCTGATACTCCACCCCATCCACCCCTCGCTTCTTCCAGATCCCGAACGAGTCTTCAAGCCCGGCCCGGTTCTCCGCCAAAAATCCAGCCACCGCCTGACGAATCAACTCCGCCCGCGACACCTTCCTCGACCGGCTCAGCAAATTCAACTCCTCCAACTCGTCCTCAGGAATGTCCACCAAAGTCCGCATCGCCCCCTCCGTGATATACATCGATGATATCACTCTGAGGACTGGCTCACTCCTTTGAGTTGTCCCTCCGCGAACTCCGCCTTCCACTGAATCTCAGCACCCGAAAAATAAATTCCATCGATTGACCATCAAAAACAAAGGCAAAATCACTTGTCAAGCCCAGGATTCACCCAACTACATCAATCTAAACCACTTAGCCGTGGAATTTTAGTTACCTCAAGGCCTCTATACTTAAGATAGTCGAGAAAACAAACCAAAGCCCCTGAGGAAGCTTCCCTCCGGGGCTTTACTTATTTGAAATGAATAGTTTACCAACATCGCCGACACCAGGACCCTGCAAAATCAAGACTTTGCCGATGATCCAAAACCCGAAGTCCAAACCTAAAGCCAATCGAATGAAGACTTTACGCACATTACGGCGAGGGGAGGGGTCATCGTGCAACGCCCAACCCTCAAAGGCAGAGAAAACCGGCAAACTAGGCCCCGAACTTTCAACCAAACCTAACCGTAATCATTGCAACAGGTCTAACCGGATAGAATTCCGCAACTCAGCTTTCCCAAATAATCCGTGACCCAACTAGGAGATCGCACATGAAGAGAACGCTTTTGTGGATGGTTGGGCTCACCCTTATCTTCGTAGCGTTGGCCAGGCCGCTGCGTGCACAAGACAAAGACATCACCGGAAACTGGCAGGGCACTCTTCAGGTCGGACAAGGCCTCCGCACCCTGATCAAAATCTCCAAGGACGACGGCAAGCTGAAAGCCGTCATGTACAGCATCGATCAGGGCGGACAGCCCATCGCCGTCACCTCTATCTCGCTTCAGGGAACCAGCGTCAACTTTGAGATCAAGCCGATCGACGTCACCTACGCCGGAACATTGAACCCTGACGGCAACACCATCGCCGGAAGCGCGACCCAGAACGGCCAGACCCACACCCTCAACCTCGAGCACGTCACCGCCGAAAACTCCTGGCCCATCCCCGCGCCTCCCAAGGCAATGGCCGCCGATGCCGTACCCAAGTTCGACGTCATCACCATCAAGCCAAGCAAGCCCGACCAGCAGGGCAAAGGCTTCACCGTTCGCGGGCGCCACGTCATGACGATCAACACCAACCTGAACGATCTCATCACCTTCGCCTACAGCCTCCACGCGAAACAACTCATCGACGCACCGGCCTGGTTCTCTACCGATCACTTCGACCTCGACGGCGTTCCCGACGTCGAGGGCCGCCCCAGCTCACAACAGATGAGGCTCTTGATTCAATCGGCCCTCACCGACCGCTTCAAACTCACCTTCCACCATGACCTGA
Source organism: uncultured Acidobacteriaceae bacterium (assembly GCA_963774835.1). Lineage (GTDB taxonomy): Bacteria > Acidobacteriota > Terriglobia > Terriglobales > Acidobacteriaceae > Edaphobacter. Next base: position 919,424 of record CAVZGS010000002.1, on the reverse strand, counting down.
AGGAGCTCTCCGTCTACGCGCTCGAGATAGGCAAAGGAGGCCCCAAGCTGACCGAGACCACCCATCAGCCCAGCGACCCCAGAAACTTCCTCTTCCGCAAGCTCGGCGGCCTCATGGTCACCAACTCCACCATGCAGGACTTCTGCAACGGCATGCAGGGCGCAGTCATGGACAAGCCCGTCGTCGACCACACCGGCCTCACCGCACGCTACGACTTCACCCTGAACTGGACACCCGACGAATCGCAATTCGAAGCCATGGGCGGCTTCAAACCCCCAACGACAGACGACCCCAACGCACCCCCGGCGCTCTCGACAGCGATGCAGGAGCAGCTCGGCCTAAAATTCGAAGCCACAAAAGCCTCCGCCGAAGTATTCGTCATCGACCACGTCGAAAAGCCTTCCGCAAACTAACAACGGATGGTCCAGATCGAGAGGCTAAGCATTCATGGTGCGTCGCTGTAACGACCTCGACTTCGAGGCAATCTGGGCCATCATCAACGATGGCGCGCAGGCCTACAAAGGGACCATTCCTGCAGACCGCTGGACAGAGCCCTACATGTCCCAGGAAAAACTCCACCATGAAATCGCCGAAGGTGTTGTGTTCTGGGGACACGAGGAGGCCGGGGCCCTGACCGCCGTCATGGGCCTCCAACACGTCCACGACGTAACTCTAATCCGGCACGCCTATGTTCGAACCACCAGCCAAAAACGAGGGATCGGGGCCCTTTTACTCTCTCATCTGCGGGAGATGGCGAGCCATCCGGTCTTGATCGGCACATGGGCTGACGCCGTCTGGGCAATCCGTTTCTACGAAAGATACGGCTTTCAAATCGTCGGCCCCGACGAAAAGCGCCGGCTGCTCAAGAAATATTCGGACCGTGCCAGATCGTCAGATTGAGACCTCCGTAGTCCTGGCGGATTCGAGGTGGCAGGAAGTTCAGCGACGAAGAACGAAGGAGACTCCATGAACGAACTGGCCCAGGCCATCATCGCCGAAAGCTACGCCGCAGCACCCTCTCACATCCTCGAGGGCCTCACCGACCACCTCGTCCACCGCGAACTCCCTAACGTCCCCCACACCATCTACGCCGAGCTCTGGCACATCGTCTTCTGGCAGCAAATGACCCTCGACTGGATCGCCGGCATCGAAACCCCTTATCCCACCACACCCTCCGAAGGCTTCCCAGAAGAACCGCACACAGAATCATGGGAACAACTCCGCCAACGTTTCCTCCAGGGAGCCGATCAAGCAGTGGCCGCAGCGCAAGACATCACTCACCTCGACGACCCGGTGCGCTGCCCGTCCCGCCCCGACGCTTCCGTCCGCATCATGTCCGTACGCGACCAGCTCATCTCGCTCGCCGCCCACAACGCCTACCATCTCGGCCGCATCGTCCTTCTTCGGCAACTAATGCAGTCATGGCCTCCGGGTTCAGGCGGTTTCACCTGGTAGACGTAAGCCGCTCCAAAGTCGCCTGGTCCAGTCTTCCCGCCAAAGTACTTCTTCAGCGCCTGATGAAATACTCGCTCCGCAGGCCTCTCCACCTCGCCAAATAGCGTCATGCTTGAGTGAAACTTCAAATCATCCGGATACCCGAAGATCTCCCCCACAGTCTTTCCTTCCAGCCCCACGACAATCCGCGCACACTCCAATAGCCTCGGCCCCAAAATAGGATGCGTCAGGATAAGCGCGGGCTTCCTCCTGCCCCGAGATCCCATACTTCACCGCCATCTCGCTCGATCCCAGCCCACGAATCTGCGGAAACACGAACCACATCCAGTGGCTCCGCTTTCTCCCGGCACGCAACTCCGCGCAAGCCTGCTCATACACCTCGGCCTGCGCCTCCACGAACCGCTCAAGATCGAACCGGTCACCCATCACGCCTCCCCACCCGGCCACAACGCAGAGCTAAGGCATCACCGCCGCCCGCTGCTCCAGCAGATAAGCCGCCCTGCCCCTCGGATCATTCCCCTCCACACTAGCCACCTTTTTCAGCGGCGACCCCTCGTACCGCTGATACGAGTACGTCCCCGGCGAAGTCACCGTAACAAACTCCACGACCTTCGCTCTCTGCGGAATGCTCCCGCCAAACCATCGCGGGTCCTCCTGCTCCTCCCATGTCACCACCGACAGCACCGACCCAGCCGGATACTGCATCTCCGCATTCATCCGCGCATACTGCCACGCAACATCGTTGCCGAACAGCGTAGACATCGTGGAATCTTTTCTATCGACCCACGACGTAATCACCTTGCCTTGCAGCGGGTTCGAAGGCAGCTCCCCAACCGGCGCCGCGTCCTGATTCAATCTCGTCACCACACGCGGATTCGTTTTGTCCGAACAACCCATCAGACCCGCCGACAGCACGGCACCGAGCAAGCAAATCATCGTTACTCTCACTGTTGGCCTCCAATCGGCATCGTGTACACGAAATCGTTCTTGGCCATCGGAGCATGGCAACCTGTACATTCATTCTGAAAGTCCGCGTCCTTTCCATAAGGCTTCAGGTCGGTCCCTCGCCACCGCCCAAATCCCCAACCCTCAGTCGAGGCGTACCTCTTCGCGTCCTTCACCATCAACTCCACCTGCACAAAGGCCCCAGTCTTCACCACACCCTGGGCGTCCGGCGCCGACTGCTGCCAAGCCACCTTGGCAAACACCGTCCCATCCGGCCACGGATTGATGTGGTTGTCCGCAATCGCCTTAATCGCAACATCGTTTCCAAGGATCTCCCGCATCGTGTGATTGTCGAAGCGGTTCCGTGCTGCTGATCACCTTCCAGTTCTTGTAGTCCGGGATAAACTCGACCCCGTTGAACTCCGGCTTCACATCGAGTGCCACGGTACTGACACGGCACCCACCTGTCATACTCCGCATCAGCAGCGCTCATGGCGGCAGAGGCCCTGGCAGTAGCCTCTTCTGTCTTCGTCGCATCCAGCACCGTAGGTGCAGTCAAATAATTCCTCAACACAGCAATCTGTTCCGGCGTGACAGCCGCGCCAGGATGTACATGCAGATACGCGGGCAGAGGCATCGCCCCAAGCTGAATCTGGTTCACCGCCTCAAACAGAATCCCCTTCTGCTGCGCCGCAGGAAGCTTGCCGATCTCGGAAAAATTCAGATGCTTCCGTGCCTCTGCCACATCGCTCGTCACTACCCAATACGCCGGCACCACCTTGTCGAACCAGGGTAGCTTCGTCTCGTTCGAGTGGCAGTTGTAGCAGGAATTTCTTAGGACCTGCTTCACCTCTGGAGGTGCCTGCAGATCTGCGGTCACAGGAGGGTTCGTCAACTCTGGACGAACAAATTGAATGCCCGCGAATGCAACCACCAATACCGCCCCGACCCAAACGAGGGCGCGAAACCTGTTTTGTGGTGCCGATGTCATGCAGTCCTTTCATCTGTCGAGCGGAACAGGCGCCCATCTGCCCGTAGTCGCGTCTCGGTATAACAAGAGACGCAAGCAAACGTGCATTAGCCGCAGCGGTTCACTCCCGCTACGCCTACTTCACCCCTTTGGCCGGGTCCCAAACTCCCTGCAGCTTCCGCACATACACCATCTGCCCGATATGGTACGCATTGTGCGCCCCCACATGCGCAATGGTCGAAGCCCACAAGGCAATCTTCTGATCGTCGGCCGCTTCCACTGCCTTCTCCCACTCGGTCATCACAGCGTCGAGCTGCGTTACCGTCGCGTCCCAGCTCTTCGCATCAAAATTATTGAAGGTTTCATCATTGTTGCCATCGAACTTCGCCGGCTTCTCACCTTTGAACTTCGCCAGTGCCTCCCGGTCCCAGAACACCAGGTGGTTCGCCAGCTGCCCCACCGAGTGGTTCCCGCTCTTGTCCGTCCAGCTCGCCTGCGCCGGAGTCAGCCCCGCCACCGCCGTATTCGCCGGTACAAACCACTCCGCTTTATTGTGGGTCGACCGCAGTTGCTCAAGCAACACGGCCTTCAGCGTCATCGGCTTTTGCTCCTGCGCACGAGCAAAGACCGACAAGGACACAACAAGACAAACGAGCGCTCGTCTCATGGCTACCTCCTTATCTGTTTAGCTACTTCTCGCTGCTGGGTGGCACCAGACCCTTCAACCGCAGGTACATCGCCAGCGTCGAGTACTGTTCATTGTCATGCGAAACCGTACCCCACATCAGCCCTGCACGCGACCGCTTCCCCTGTCCCACGGTAAACATTTCAGTAAAGTTCGCATCGGTCGTTGCCGCAAAGGCCTTGTCGCACTCCGCAAACGAAGCCTTCAGTCCCGCGATGATTGTGTCCTTGTCCGCCGTATCTGAAGGTGTCTTCACCATCTCGGCCGGAGCGGTGCCGTTGGCGATCCCGCAGCTACGCGCCTGTGCCTCGGTCACATGGTTCACAACGCGTGCAAACGTCCGCACATCAGGCGTCGGCTTGAACTGGTACTGGCTCGCCGGCATCTTGTCAGCCGCCTTCAGCAGGTTGCCCTTCTGCGCCGCATACGCGCGCTGCACCTCGGCCGCCGGTCCGGTCGGTCCCGGAGGGGCTGTCGGCCCCTGTCCCACCGCCACACCCGAAGCCATCAAACCCGCCATCGCACACACCAAACCAATCCTCTGCATCGCACTCTCCTCATATATCACCACCAGCCTAACCGCCTCCCGCTCTTGCGACAAGGCCCGCAACGATTTCCTTTCCATTATTTTTGGTCAGCGGCCCAGTAGCTCGTTCTCGCCGAGACGACCATCTCCGGATGATGCACCAGCGACACCTTGATCGTATGAAGCCCCGGCTCCGTCGAAGTCGGATAGAAGCTGAGCACATAGCTGTTGCGAATGTGATTGTTCAGGACACTTAGGTCCTGTTCCAATTCACCCCGGTCATCGAAGCTGAACGATTCGCCTCCGGAAAGGTCGGCGACCTCCGCAGAGAGGTTCTTACGCATCGCGCCGAAGATCAGCCGAAGCGGCGCGTCAAGCTTGAAATATCCCTGAGTAGGCCTCGCTGGATCGTTGTAAGCCTTCAGCGTACCGTCGCTAGGAACTACCGAGATCGGCGGGTTCACATGCGGGTACTTCAACGCCAGCTTCGCCTCCGTCTTTTCCGCAGAAAACGTAACACTGTAGATCGCGGTATTCGTCTCCCCCAGGTCCCGGACGATGTCCTTTATCTGTGTCTTGCTGCCATCGTCCCGTTCCTGGCTGATCAACAAAATCGCTCGGTGGTTTCCAGCCGGTTCCTTCTTCAAGAGATCAAGAGCAAACGCAATCCCATCGTAGATCGCCGCCCCACTATCTCCCTGCTCCGGCTTGTCGATCGCCTCCTTCCACTGCGCAACATCCGATGTAAACGAAGACGCTGCCTCAGGCCTGCTGTCAAAGTTCACAATCGACACCTTATTGGGCGCTCCGCCGAGCAGGGAAGCGAGCATCGTCTCAAGATTCACATAGCTCGGAAATTGGCCTCGGGCCACTCCACCCGTCTGGATCAACACCACCAGCGACAGTGGCCGCTTTGTCTCCTCCTCCAGCGTCACCTTCTGCGGAACTCCATTGTCCATCAGAAGGAAATCGTCCGCAGTCAGCGAAAACGCGACCTCCTTGCCGGTCGTCTGCACTAACGTCGGAACGACCACCAGCGTAGTGGTCGTATGCAGCGTCGTCTGCGCAGCAGCTACACCCGCAAGCGCAGCAACCAAAATGCCGGATTGAAAGACGGCTTTCATCCAGGTTCTAAGGTTAGACGAGTCCACCACCCCCGTGGCTCCGGGTAAACACTGGTCAAAAATTACCTTGACCCGGCCCTCAGCGGTTGCGGAAACTCACAATGGATCCACTCTCTTTGAAACGGTCAGGAAATGAGGTCCCCTTGAAGTCATCTTCGCGGCATAAGCTCACCGGCCTTCTGCTTTGCCTCTGCCTTTTCCTGCTTCCAAAACTCGCTCAAGCCGACACCCTCCACGGCTGCGTCTCCTCCGCCCCAAATTCAACCATTCTTCTCAATGAAGGCGATCGGCAGACCTACGACCTCATCGGAGACATGACCGCCATCAAGGTCGGCGAACGTGTAAAAGTATCCGGCAAAAAGAAAAAGGACACCTCGGGCAAGCGATATTTTCTCGTGGGAAAACTGTCAAAGAGCTACGGCTCCTGTAAGGTTTCATCCGCCGGCGCCCCCTGACCTCAGGATCAACTCACACAATCGCCCGACTCTCTCCGCGGACCCAATGCACGTCTTCGCCCGGCCGATGGCTTTCCGCCCGAGCAGCGCCATGCCCATAATCCGCCAATGAACTATCCTGTTAAAGACAATCCCACGACGCCAAAGCAAGCCTCGTAACAAGGAAACAGCACACAATGCCATTGAACTGCGGAATCGTTGGCCTCCCCAACGTCGGAAAATCCACGATCTTCAACGCCCTCACCTCGGCCAAAGCGCAAGCCGCCAACTATCCCTTCTGCACCATCGACCCCAACACCGGCGTCGTCACAGTGCCCGATGAGCGCCTCGCCAAAATTGCCGACCTCATCAAGCCCAAGTCCCTCGTCCCCACCACCATGGAGTTCATCGACATCGCCGGCCTCGTCGAGGGCGCCAGCAAAGGCGAAGGCCTCGGCAACCAGTTCCTCGGCCACATCCGCGCCACTGACGCCGTCTGCCACGTCGTCCGCTGCTTCGACGACCCCGAGGTCGTCCACGTCGCCGGCGGAGTCAACCCCCTGCACGACATCGACATCATCAACACCGAACTCCTCCTCGCCGACCTCGACACCGTAGAAAAGCGCTACGCCAAAGTCGAAAAGCTAAACAAACCCGCCAACGCCGACCACAAGGTTAAGGCCGAGTTCGCCGCCTTATCCAAGCTCAAGCAGGCCCTCGAAGCCGGCAAGCCAGCCCGCACTGTAGACCTCACCGAAGAAGAGAAACCGTACACCCGCGATCTCTTCCTCATCACCGCCAAGCCCCAGCTCTACGTCGCCAACGTCGACGAGTCCGGCCTCATCACCGGCAACGCCTACACTGCCGCAGTAGAAAAGCGCGCCGCCGAAGAGAACAGCCAGGTCGTCCGCATCTCCGGCGCACTCGAAAGCGAGATCGCCCAGCTCGAACCCGCCGAGCGTACCGAATTCCTCGAATCGCTGTGCCTCAAAGAACCCGGCCTCAACCGCCTTATCCACTCCGCCTACGCGCTTCTCGACCTCATCACGTACTTCACGGCAGGTGTGCAGGAGGTCCGCGCCTGGACCATCCGCCGCGGCACCAAGGCGCCCGGCGCTGCAGGCGTCATCCACTCCGACTTCGAAAAGGGCTTCATCAAAGCCGACTGCTACGCCTCCGACGATCTCTTCAAATACGGCAGCGAGCAAGCCGTCAAAGAAAAAGGCCTCCTACGCTCCGAAGGCAAAGACTACGTAGTCAAAGACGGAGACATACTCTTCTTCAAATTCAACGTCTAGTTATCCAGCTGTTTAACCTCGCGTACCATGATGCGCATCAGACATACCCTCCCTCACGCGCCGCGAATTTCTGCAGTCCACCACAGTCGCCGGAGCCACCGCCGCAATCTCCCACATCACCCCATCGCTTCTCTGGGGACAAGCCACTTCACCCTTCCCCTCCGAGCCAATCCCCACCTGGGCCTCCAAACCCCAGCGCTGGGCCCAACTCACCCTCGTCGAAGACGACCCCATCCACTTCGACCCCGCCTTCTGGCTCAACTACTTCCAGCGCACCCGCTCCGACGGTGTCTGTCTCAGCGGAGGAGGCTGTGTCGCCTATTACCCCACCGAAATCCCCTTCCATCATCGCAGCGCCTGGCTCGACAACCGCGACGTCCTCGGCGAGCTCGTCACCGGCTGCCGCAAACTCAACATGTCCGTCCTCATCCGCACCGACCCCCACGCCACCTACGACGACGCCAGGGCCGCCCACCCCGACTGGATAGCCGTCGACGCCGAAGGCAATCCCCGCCGCCACTGGCCCTCGCCCGAGATGTGGGTCACCTGTGCCCTTGGCCCTTACAACTTCGACTTCATGACCTCCGTCCATCACGAGATCATGTCCCGCTACCACCCCGACGGCCTCTTCTTCAATCGCTGGGACGGCTCCGGCGACTGCTACTGCGTCCACTGCCGCGAAAACTTCAAGGCCGCCACCGGCCTCGATCTCCCTCGCACCAACAACCCCCAGGATCCCGCCCGCCGAAGCCTACATCCTCTGGCGCCAGCAGCGTCTCATCGCCGTCATCGACACCTGGAACACCGAAATCCGCAAAACCAATCCTCAAGCCGCCTCCATCCCGAACAACGGCAGCGGAGCCCACAACCCCCTCGACGCCATCGAAGCCTCCCGCCGCGCTCCCATGCTCGTCGCCGACCGCCAGGCCCGCCGCGGACTCCAGCCGCCCTGGCTCATGGGCAAAACCGCCAAAGAGTATCGCGCCACCATGGGCAACAAGCCCGTCATCGGCCTCTTCGGCGTCGGCCTCGAAGAGCCCTACCGCTGGAAAGACAGCGTCAACGCCCCCGCCGAAATTCGCATCTGGGTCCTCGACGCCATCGCCAACGGCATGCGCCCCTGGTTCAGCAAATTCTCCGCCACCCTCCACGATGAGCGCTGGCTGGCCGGCGTCGAACAGATCTATCTTCTGGACCGAAAAAAATCAACCGTACCTCACCCACCAGCAACCGCTGGCCCGCGTCGCCCTCGTCTACTCGCAGCAAACCGCCTGGTACTACGGTGGCGACCAGTACGCCGCCAAAGTCGAAGACCACGCCCTCGGCTGGTACCAGGCACTCATCGAATCCCGCATCCCCTTCGAGATGGTGCACGACCGCAATCTCGACGCAGCCCATCTCGCGCCCTTCAAAACCGTCATCCTCCCCAACATCGCCGCCCTCAGCGACGCCCAGTGCGACCAACTCCGCGCCTTCGTCAAAACCGGTGGCAGCCTCATCGCCACCCACGAGACCAGCCTCTACGACGAGCTAGGCGCCCCCCGCCAAAACTTCGCCCTCGCCGATCTCTTCGCCGTCGACTTCACCAGCCGCCCACCCAGTCCCATGCTCAACTCCTACCTCCGCCTCGAGCATGAAGCCCTCCCTCGCCACATCGTCTTCACCGGCCTCGAAGACGCGCCTCGCATCATCAACGGAGTCTCCCGCCTCGACGTCACCCCGCGCGAGCACTTCGCCGAAACCCCCATCACCCTCATCCCCAGCTACCCCGACCTCCCCATGGAGAAGGTCTACCCGCGCACCCCCAAAACCGACATCTCCTGCCTCTACCTCCGCCAGCCCGCAGGCCGCGTCGCTTACTTTCCCTTCGACATCGACCGCACCTTCTGGGAGGTCCTCTCCGCCGACCACCTCAAGCTCCTCCGCAACACCGTCACCTGGGCCAACAACGAAGCTCCCGCCATCGAAGTCATCGGCCCTGGCCTCCTCGACGTGACGGTATGGCGCAACCCCAGCTCCATCACCATCCACCTCGTCAACCTCACCAACCCCATGGCGATGAAGGGCCCCTACCGCGACTTCTTTCCCATCGGCGCGCAAACCATCAAGCTGCGTCAGCCCTCAGGCATTCAAGCAAAACAAGCCCGCCTCCTCGTCGCCGAGAAAGCCACACCCATCACTCGCTCAGGAGACGACCTGATCCTCAACGTCCCCAGCATCCTCGATCACGAAGTAGTCGCCATCGACATCTAATCGCGGGTCAGTTTGAATTGAATGACTGAAATTTCCGAAAAGCTGACTTTTCGGGAGGCGCGTATGCACGTAGCAGCTTAGAGTTTCTCAATTTCCGTCGGATATCTGCCCCAGCTCTCGAACTGTGATTGCGTGAGGTTGGAGTATTCAGAGGTAGAAATACGCCTGACGTTCCAAGCAAAGTTGACATGATGATATGCGTGCAGCAGCCCTACCTGAAGTTCCTCTTCACAGAGTTCTCCCTCAGCCGCTTTGCGCTCCAATTTCTGTAACTCTTCGATGGCTTCGGCAAGATTGCTACGGATGATATCGCGATTGAATGGCCTTCTTCGTGGCACCTGTCACCTGCTGAACTGAGATGGAAAGCGGTGTGAAACCCGACCAGCTTATCGCGAAAACGGAGTTTTCGGAACTCGCCGAAAACGTGACTTTCAATGAACGTTGGAAGTGCAGTCAGGGTTCTGACAGAGTTCGGTCCACGGGGGCTGACAATTTTGCTACTTGCCTTGGGCGAGGCGTTCTCTATAGCTTTGCCTAGTCCCCCAGTTTTTTTGATTGAGGATCTGGGTCGGTCGATTCGCGTAACCTTATGGCTCTCATCATCCCTCGAACGTTCGAAAGGATAAATACGATGATCGACGGCAAGACACAACGCTCAACTTCCCGGAAGTTCGGCTACAGCGGTCTTCTACTCGCACTACTCCTGGCGGTGGCTATACCTTCATCTTCCCAAGGCGACCGGAAAACAGAGACGATTGATGCCCAGGCGATGGGAACCAGCACCCAACTGGGTCGAAATATCGGCATCAAGGTGATCATCAACCAATTCTCAACACCAGAAGACAGGCAGGTCCTCGTCGCTGCGTTTACGAAGGGCCAGCACCAGGGCTTGGTCAAAGCACTCGAGGACATGAAACCCGTCGGCCGAATTGCCATCACCGGCACCGTCGGCTACGACCTCAGCTACATTGCCTTGATTCCCTCGCCAACCGGCCGCAGGATCCGGTTCGCTACTAACCGCCCGATCAGATTCGCTGAAGCCTACCACTATACCCAGAGCCAATCCTTCGATTTGACCGCTGGTGAATTTGATTTGAACGACTCTGATAAGAACAAGAGCTCCGGCGTTCTCTACCCCGCTGCCCAGCTCATCATCAACAAAAAGGGCGAGCTTCAGTTTGAGCTCCGCCAAAATCCCTGGAATCTCGTCAATATCATTGATTGGAACAAGGCCGGATCCAAAGAGTAGGCACGCCTACCCCGGACAACTTCCCGGATTCCCTCCGAATGGTCGGCTATTCGGAAACAGTCCGCCGTCAGGCGATCCGTACGAGCACTCGAAGGCCCGAAAACGGGGTTACTGAGATGGCTCGCCGCTTGATCACCTGGTTTGGACTGGGCGATCTTGTAGGCAGGTATAAGGAGGATCATCGATATGCAGATTCGCTCGGTAGGGATAGATCTTGGCAAGACGAGCTTTCACCTGGTAGCCCTTGGCGATAACGGCAAGGTGCTACTGAAGAAGAAGTTCTCTCAGAAGCAGCTAATCACGTTTACGGCTAACCTGCAGACGTCGCTGATTGGGATGGAGGCATGTTCTGGAGCACACTTTCTGGCGCGTGCCTTGCGAGCGCAGGGTCATGATGTGAAGCTGATTCCAGCGCAGTTCGTGAAGCCTTTTGTGAAGTCGAACAAGAACGACTTCCTCGATGCCGAGGCGATTGCCGAAGCAGTCGATCGGCACAACATGCGGTTCGTTCCGATCAAGACCGATGACCAGCTCGACCTGCAGGCGCTGCACCGGGTGCGGGATCGGCTGATGATACGAAGAACTTCTTTGATCAACCAGATTCGTGCGTTCTTATTGGAGCGCGGCATGGTCTTTGCCAAGAGCCCGATCCGGCTGCGGGAGGCCATCCCCGAGGTGCTAGAGAACGCGAACGAAAACCTCACCCCGAGGATGCGGAACCTGGTCGCGATGCTGTGGAACGAGTGGAAGGGCCTGGAGCTTCAGATTGTCGAGATGAACGACGAAGTGGAGCGGATCGCTTCAAGTGATGCTGCATGCATCAGGCTGCGCCAGATCCCGGGGATCGGACCGGCTGGTCGCAACAGCGATCGTCGCTTCGATCGGCAACGGAGCAGCCTTCCAGAAGGGACGAGAGTTTGCAGCCTGGATCGGACTGGTACCGAAGCAACATTCTACCGGCGGCAAGGCGAAGCTGTATGGGATCAGCAAGCGCGGCAACTGCTATCTGCGCAAGATCCTGGTGCACGGGGCCCGGGCAGTGGTGCTGCGATCGAAACGAGACCGCCTCGCGATGGGCACATGGATAACGGCACTGGAGACGAGAGCACCACGCAACGTGTTGATCGTCGCCATGGCCAACAAGCTGGCGCGGATCGCGTGGGCGGTCACTTTCAAGCGGTCAGAACTATCGGGCTGTTCCGAGTGCCATGGCAGCATAACAGGCCCACATCAAGCTCTCCCACCAAGGTCTGCAATGGACAAGTGAAGATGAAAGAACAGTCACAACGGCGTGCCTGAAACCTGTTTTCCGATTGGGCCTTCACACGACCGAGGGGTTTCTGAGGACAGGCACGCAGCGTATCTCATCATGGCCAGGAGAACAAATCTCCACCAACAGGCCGGATACATTGACGCAGACTTTCTTCATCGAATCACTTTTCCCTTGCAGTCAGACGGCGAGCCATACATTTCGGAAACTTTGGTGCCCAGGGAGCCAAACGAGATCCGAGCTAGACGAGGCAGTCCTACTCCTTAGCCTTCAACCGGCTCTCATTTTCCTTGATAAACGCATCAATCTCCGGAGCCATATCCAGAATTTTCCGCCACTGCTCCTTATATAGCGTCACCGGAAACCGCCCGACGCCATAGAGCGACACGCCACCCTTCTCGCTCACCTTCAGACTGAGCCCCCGCACACCCTTGTTCTTCAGCTTGTCGTTCTCCGCCCGCAACCGCTCAATCTCAGCCTTCAGATCCTCATCCGACATAGTCTTTCTCTCCTCCTATGTCAGAGTACGACAAGACAGCGAAACGATGCAGCACCGAAGAGTAACAGGCACAACTCCGCGCCGTAGCTGGTCACGTCCGAAGCTATCGGAAGTTCTCTACTTCGGACTGGCTGCAGAACCGGAACTATGGCCTCCGCCGCCCGACCCGCCCATCGTCGCTCCGCCGCCCATCGTCGCAGAAGCATTTCCGCTGTGGCTGGCTGGCGCCGGCTGTGCTCCCGTCGAAGGCCCATTCCCCCCCGGCCGCGAAGCCGGCGAGAAAGACGAGTTCTCGTTCAGTCCCGACGATGCCGGCCGCAGCGTCGCCGGTCCCTGGCTCGCTCCACGGTTTGCGGCTTCAATTCCTCCCGGCGCAGCGGCATACACTGGCATGCTCGCCGATCCATGCTTCACCACATCGTTCGAAATCTTGTTCAGGCTCCCCAGCGACCCTCTCGGGCACCCCTAGCCCCGCCGAGTCCTTTTGAAACACAAAGTTTCCCGGCTTGCTCTCCTGCGAGTACACGATCGGCGTCTGGTTCGCGAGCACCAGCGACTGTCTCGCTGCGCCAGCAGCAGGTGCAGCAGGTGCTTGCGGCAGAGAGGCCGCCCGCAACGGCGAATGCACCGTTCCCGCTGCCACCGCGCCCGCAGCCGTCGTCCCTCCCGGCACCGTCCCCGGCACAATATTGTTCAACCCATTAAAGCTGCCGCCCGGCTGCCAACCCCATCCATATCCCGGGTAAAACGACCATGCACCCGAGTGATAAGGCAGCCATCCCCAGGGATACGGCGACACCCAGGAGTAGCCCGCCCCCGGATACATCGCCCACAACCCGTTCGCATAAGGGCTCCAACCTGCACCCACAAAATAAGGCTGCCAGAACGACCCGAACCCGCCTGCATTGATAAAGCTCCCATAGTAATTCAGGTCGCTCAGGCCAAACGCGTTCCCGCCGCCGGCAAACGTATTCGCCATCGCATAACGCTGGTGATAGTCGTTCGACTCTTTGTCCCACGCGTCATACTGCTCCCCCGCCACCTTCTTGGCAACAGTCGCCTGGTCAGCGTCCAGCGTCAACGACTCCTTCTTCACCACCATCGTCGTCTCGTCGCCGTGTTGCACCTCCACGTTTCCGTTGAAGACCGACAACACCGTCTTCCCGTCCTCCACCACCTCAAGCCGAAGATGCGTCGAAGGCGTTACCGTCATCTTCGTATCACCTGCCACCAGCAGGAACTCGTTGCCCTTCGTGCTCTCCGTGACTACATACACGGTCCCCTTCACGACATTCATCGTCGAAGCCTTCGCTCCGGAGCTCCGCAGCGCCAGCAGCGAAAAATCGACCTGCGAGTTCGGTGCCAGCCGCAGCGTGCTGTTGTCCTCAAACTCCACCTCGGCAAACCCGTCGGCAGTACGCAGTCTCTCGCCTTGAACGATCGGCATATTCTGCATCGTCTGCTCAAATCCCAGGCCTGTCTTGCGGTCCAGCGCAAGCATGCCCTTCACATCGCTCAGCCGCACGATCCTTACATGCGAGTCGCCCGGCATCGCACCGTTGTCCGCCGCCGTACTCACCTCCTGCGCGGTCATAGCGTCTTCATGGGAAGAACCAGCTGTCGGACTACTCTGCCCACCGACCACTCCACTCTGCGCGCGCGCCACACCACCTGCCAGCGATAACGCCAGCACAAGGAACATTCCACTGCTCAATCGGATCTTCATATCGCGCCTCCAGACCTGCACAAGCCGCGAGCTCTCGTGTGCCGCTCAGTATACGTCCGAAAATCGAGCAGTGGCTTCAAGAAACTTCAGCGTTCGCCCCGAATCGTGACAGATCGGCTGTTCGTCAGGACGAAATTCTGATGCATCTCTCCGACAGCGCACATCAAATCCCAGGGGGCTAAACGAATCAAAACACGTTGGTTACGGCCGTGCTCTAAACTGAGGAGACACGCCATCAAAGACCACGACGTTCTCTTCAAATCCAGCAACAGTCAACCGCTTTCATGACGATAATTTGACAAAATGGAAGGCCCCTGAACTTCAATCAAACCATGGGTCGATCTTTGCGCTGCATTTTGCCTCGGACTATCATGGGGGCCAAACGGCCCGGTATGTAAATTGAGCACGCATATTCGCTTCAGCACAAGGGAGCAAGCCAATGCAAAAGATCGCGGTCCTCGGTGGGGGCATCGGCGCTCTCGCAACAGCGGCAGAGCTCACCAACGACCCCGACTGGCAGAAGAACTACGACATCACCATCTACCAGATGGGCTGGCGTCTCGGCGGCAAAGGTGCCAGCGGACGCAACCGCGACATCTCAGACCGCATTCAGGAACACGGCATTCATCTCTGGATGGGCTTCTACGAGAACGCCTTTCAGATGATCCGCCAGGATCTACGACGAAGCCCACCAGAAAAATCTCATGCCGCAATCGCCCTTCACCGACGCGCGCAAAGCGTTTTCGCCGATGAACTTCACGCCCATGATGGAACAGGTCGGCGCAGACTGGAAGCTATGGAACCTCGACTGGCTCCCGACCGGCGAGTTCCCCGGCGAAGAGAGCACCTTTCAGCAGCGTCAACAACCCCCAACGCCGCTCGGATTCGTAAAAATCCTTCTCGACCGCGCCACCGCCTTTCTCGACGAAAAGAAGGACACGCATCCCGTCCTGGTCACCCTCTATCAGGAGGCCGCTGGCCATCTCTGCAGCGCCGTCGCCTCGGTACCAGTACTTCCGGCAGCGGCTGAACCGCAGGGCATCCACACTGCGCTTCATTGCATCACCGCCTTTGTCCACACGCTCGACGAAGACGCCACGCTTCACACACCGGCAGTAAACGTCCAGATAGCCGAATGGATCAAGGACTTCAACGACCGCCTCTTCCAACTCATCGCCTCTCGACTCGAACAGGACGATGAGCTCCGCCGCTTCTTCATCATCATGGACACCGGACTCGCGGCAGTAGTCGGCATGATCGCAGACCAGGTCCTGCAAAAAGGTTTCATGGCGATTGAAGACGTCGACATGATCGACTGGCTCAAAAAGCACGGCTGTCGCAGTGCTGCGTCGCCCATCACCATCGGCATGTACGACGCCTGCTTCGGTTATCAGAACGGCGACCCCAACCTGAGAAGAATGGGCGCAGGAAGCACCCTCTACGGCGGACTGCGCCTCATGTTCACCTATCGCGGCGCTCTCATGTGGTGGATGAACGCAGGCATGGGCGAAACCATCATGTCCCCCATCTACCTCGTGCTCAAAAGCCGCGGAGTCAAATTCAAATTCTTCCACAAAGTTAAAAACCTGAGACTCTCCGCCGACAAGAGCACCATCGACGCCGTCGAGTTCGAAGTGCAAGCCACCACCAAAGCACCCGAATACAATCCGCTCTTTCTCGGTGTCGACGGGGTCCCCTGTTGGCCCACCGAACCCCTATGGGAGCAGGTAGTACAAGCCGACCAGATCAGGCGATGCCAGAACCCCGACCTCGAATCCTGGTGGACCGACTGGAAGGGAACTCCAGCCATCATCACGCGCGGCCCGGACAAAGACTTCGACCTCGTCGTCCTCGGCATCTCCCTCGGCGCGCACAAGTACATCTGTCAGGAACTCATCGCCGCATCGCAGCGCTGGCAGGACTCCGTGAACAACGTAGGTCTGGTCCGCACCCAGGGCCTTCAACTATGGATGAATAAGACCCTCGCGGAAGCCGGCTGGAACTACGCACCCGGCATCCTCTCCGGCTACGTCGAACCCTTCGACACCTGGTCCGACATGTCGCACCTGATCGCCCGCGAACGATGGCCCGCATCCGCAAACGCCAAACAGGTCGCGTACTTCTGCAACGTAATCCCCGACGATCCGCTTGCGCCCTTCGACGATCCCACCTACCCGGCGAAAGAACGCCAGCGGGTCAAGGACTACGCTCGCAAATTCCTCGACGGCCCACTCCTGCCCATCTTCCCGGCAGCGACGGACCCAGCCAACCCCGGACACTTCAACGACGCCGTACTCGTGAAGTGCATCGACGACCCGAAACAGACCAACTTCGACACGCAGTTCTTCCGCGTCAACATCGACCCCTCCGAGCTCTACGTCCTCAGCCTCCCCGGTTCGGCCGCCCATCGCCTCTCCTCCCACGACTCCGACTTCGCCAATGTCTACCTAGCCGGAGACTGGACCCTCACCGACCTGAACATTGGCTGCATCGAAGCCACAGTCATCTCCGCCCGCATGGCCTCCCGCGCCATCTGCGGCAAACCCGACCACATCTACGGCGCATTCGGCAGCATCACTCCCATCGTCGACGCCATTCCCCCAAAACCACCGACCCAAAACTAACCGCCGCGACGATATCCACAGAAAAATTTAAAAAAACTGGAAAATTCTTATCGAGAAAAACCACCACACAATCCACCACGATTTACCACGCAATTCACCACAACTTCACCACAAATTACCACCACAAAAACACCAAAAATCCGCAAAACCCCCTGTAAAAACCACCTCGATACCCCTCCCAACTTTTTTCCGCGCCCAACCCCAAACTAGTAGAAACTTGTACCTATCCATGACGAAGAAACCCACAAAAAAGAAACTACGTGTAGGCGTCCTCTTCGGCGGCCGCTCCGGCGAACACGAAGTCTCCCTGCTGTCCGCCGCCTCCATCCTCAACGCCATCGACAAGACCAAATACGAAGTAGTCCCCATCGCCATCACCAAGCAGGGCCAGTGGATCACCTCAAATGAAGCAACGCACTTGCTGGCGGGCGATACAAAACCAGCTCCAGTCCTGCTCAAAACACCCAAAACAAAATCCATCCAGCTAAACGCCAGCGCCGACACTGCCGTTCAGAATGAAGCCCTCGCCCAACAGAGCGGCCCTCTAGCGCAATCACTGGACGTAATCTTCCCCGTCCTCCACGGCACCTTCGGCGAAGACGGCACCATCCAGGGCCTCTTCGAACTGGCCGACATCGCCTACGTAGGCTCCGGAGTTCTCGGCTCCGCCACAGGCATGGACAAGTCCGCAATGAAGCAGCTCTTCGCCGCAGCCGGCCTGCCTCAAACCCCACACGTCAACCTCCTCCGCAGCGAATGGAAGTCCGACCCCAAACGCTGCACCAAGCTAATCGAAAGATCCCTCGCTTACCCAGTCTTCGTAAAACCCGCGAATCTAGGCTCTTCCGTAGGCATCAGCAAGGTCCACGACCGCAGCGAACTCGCCCCCGCCATGGACCTCGCCGCCAGCTACGACCGCAAGCTCATCATCGAACAAGGCGTCGGAGGCCCCGGAGCCAAGCCCCGCGAACTCGAAGTAGCAGTCCTCGGCAACGACTCACCCGAAGCCTCCGTAGTCGGCGAAATCGTCCCCGGCGCCGAGTTCTACGACTACAACGCCAAGTACCACTCCGACACCAGCGTCCCCATCATCCCCGCCAAGCTCTCCAAATCCGAGTCCAAACAAGTCCGTAAAATGGCCATCGCCGCCTTCCGCGCCTGCGACTGCGCCGGCCTCGCCCGCGTCGACTTCCTCATGGAGCCTGCCACCAAAGCAAAGAAGAACAAGAAGGCCAAACGCGCCCGCATCTACCTCAACGAAATCAACACCATGCCCGGCTTCACCAGCATCAGCATGTACCCCAAGCTCTGGGAGGCCACGGGCATCCCATACAAACAACTGATCGACCGCCTCATCACCCTCGCCGCCGACCGCCACGAAGAAAAACAACAGACCACCTTCAGCCGCGTCTAATCAGCATCGCCCTAAACGCCTGCTATCCTGCTGCAACAACGCAATCAGGCCCGCATCTACGGAGAAACAAACATCGACACCTTCGGCAAGCCGATCGCACCACCTAACCGCAGCCCCAAGTACGCCGCGGCATCGGCCTTGCTACATCTGCTTATCCTCGGAGTCCTAGTCCATCAGCACGCCTCCTGGATCGCTCCCATACGCCTGCCCGGCAACGAGCACGGCACCAATCTCATGGTCACCTACCTGCCCGGTCGAGCTCCAATTCAAGCGTCCACGCCCAATCCGAAGACGGAGCCCAGGCTAGCCGCAACGAACACGCCGCTCCCTACCCCACCCACTCAGAAATTAAAAACCAACGCAGCCTCGCCTAACACCAACTCCCCTGCGACACCGAATCCTGACTCCACCACAGGTGCAGACTCTCTCGGCTCCGGCAACATCAACATTGCGCTCGTCAGCTACTTCCCCACGCCAAAGCCTGATCTCTCCGTGCTGCCTCGCGGCACCAAGGGCGACGTCATCCTCGACATCGTTATCGACACCACCGGCAAGATCGCTGACATCAAAATGACCAGCGGCCTCGGCCATGGCATCGACGAGACCGTCATCGCGACCGTCCAGCAATGGACCTTCCACCCCGCCACCAAAGACGGCCAACCCATAGCCAGCGAGCAGGAACTGCACTTCCACTACGAAAAATCCTGACAAGAGGCGCACAGCCGCCTAAATCACCCGGCTATGCTTATACCCCTCCGCCGTCAGCGCAGCCAGCAACTCCTCCACCTGCTCCCGCCCACGCGTCTCCATCGTAATGTCGATCACCGTATCGCCAAGGTTCACACCGTAGTAAGCGCGATTGTGCAACGTATCCACAATGTTCGCCCGATAACTGGCAATCAGGCGCGTGAGCTCCGCCAGCGCCCCCGGCTTATCCAGCAGATGAATTCTTAGCCGAATCAACCGCCCATCCTGCACCAGACCGCGCTCAATAATCCGGCTCAGCAAGGTCACATCGATATTTCCGCCACACACCATCACCGCCGTATGCGCTCCATTCAGCGAGGTCTTCTTCTGTAGCAAAGCAGCGAGCGCCGTCGCACCAGCACCCTCGGCCAGTGTCTTTTCCCGCTCCAGCAGCACCAGGATCGCTGAGGCAATCTCGTCCTCATCCACGGTCACAATCTCATCGACGTATCGCTCAACCACCGGCAGCGTCACGTCCCCCGCACGCCGCACCGCGATACCATCGGCGATCGTCGTCGCCGGCTCTATCGTCACCGGTCGATGCAACTCTACAGCCGCGATCATCGACGGCAGCCTCGAGGTCTGCACCCCGATCACCCGAATCTCAGGCCGCGACTCCTTGATCGCACACGCAATCCCGCCAATCAGGCCTCCACCACCAATCGGCACCACCACTGCCTCCAGCTTCGGAACCTGTTCCAACAACTCCAGCCCAATCGTCCCCTGCCCAGCCATCACCACTGCGTCGTCGAACGGATGAATAAACGTCATCCCCTCCGCCGCGCACAACCGCATTGCCTCCTCGCATGCCTCGTCGTAGTTGGCTCCATGCAACACGACCTCCGCGCCGAATCCGCGCGTCGCCGTCATCTTCACCAGCGGAGTCGCCAGCGGCATTACGATCAGCGCGCGAATGCCCTGCTTGGTCGCGTGATATGCCACCCCTTGAGCATGATTGCCCGCGCTCGCCGCCACTACACCGCGCGCCGCCTGCTCCGGCGTCAGCATGGCAATTCGATTCAGCGCCCCCCGCTCTTTGAACGAGCCCGTCATCTGCAGGTTTTCGAGCTTCAAATAAACCTGCTGCCCTGTCAGCGCGGACAACATCTGCGAGTGCGGACAAGGCGAACAATAGATCGCTCCACGCACCCGCTCCCGCGCGGCGACTACATCGGCAAGGTTGATTTGGAGATGGTTTATCGAATCGCTCACAGGTCTGTTGATCTTCCTTTGGATTTGCAGCGCATCAATTCAGCTTAGATCACCCGAACATCATCGCCGCTGGCGAAATCGGTTCGCCAGCGCAAACTCGTCCCGCAGCTCTGGAGTCCGCAGGTTCTCCCGCACATGCTGCAGTCGCTGCTCGAGCGCGAGCAGCGCATCCGCAATCGGTTCAGTGTTGGTCATCGCCACGTCCCGCCACATGCTGTACGGGCTTGCTCCCAAACGTGTCGTCTCCTTCAGTGCACGTCCGCCAATTGCCGCAATCTCCGGAGCGTCTCCAAATCTGTCCTCAAGCAGCGCCGACAGTGCGGTCGACAGCATCTGCGGCAGATGACTCACCCAGGCGCACAGCTCATCATGCCGCGCCGCATCCATGTCCAGCGTTCGAGATCCAAAACACCCGATCCACCCCCGCCATTCCTTTTCAATCGCAGTCATGTCGGGCCCGGTCGGTGTAAACAACCACATCGCCCCATCGAATAGTCCGGCCTCCGCCAGCAAAGCTCCGCCAGACTCCTTACCCGCCATCGGATGTCCAGGCAAAAACCTGGCAGTCTCCTCATCAGCAAACAGTTTGTCGGCAAGCTCCACAATCTCAAGCTTCGTACTTCCCACATCGGTCACCAGTTGTCCGGCCCGCAGCACTGGAGCCAACTGCTGCATCCAGTCTTTGATAGCGAGCACCGGCACCGCAAGCACAACCACGTCCGCCAAACGTGCAAGCTCCAGCGCGCCCTCGCGGTTCGCCGCTCTACCATCGATCGCACCCATCTGCACCGCCGCCGCCATCTCCAGCAAGCTCGTGTCCCACCCGTCGATGCGGCCCGCGAACCCGGCCGAACGCAGCGCGAGCCCAGTCGAAGCGCCGATCAGTCCAGTCCCGATGATGAAAACGCGCTCCATCATGCTCGCATCCTCGCCCTACGCAATCGTCCTGCCAACAACGGGCGCCAGTAACCGCAGCTGCGCCATCAGTTTCTGTAACTGTTCCGGATACAAACTCTGCGCCCCATCGCTCATCGCCTTGTCAGGGTTCGGATGCATCTCCATCAGCAGCCCGTCCGCTCCGGCGGCCACGCTCGCCAGCGCCATCGCCGGCACCAGGTCGCGTATCCCTACGCCATGCGACGGATCGCCGAGTACCGGCAAATGCGTCAGCTTCTTCAACACCGGAATCGCCGAAATATCCATCGTATTCCGCGTGTACGTCTCAAAGGTTCGCACTCCGCGCTCGCACACCATCAGATTGTAGTTGCCACCCGACAGAATGTACTCCGCACTCAACAGCAC
Source organism: uncultured Acidobacteriaceae bacterium (assembly GCA_963774835.1). Classification (GTDB taxonomy): domain Bacteria; phylum Acidobacteriota; class Terriglobia; order Terriglobales; family Acidobacteriaceae; genus Edaphobacter. The sequence goes on along the minus strand of CAVZGS010000002.1, from coordinate 897,691 downwards.
CTCTTCAATCGTCGCCGCAATCCCGCGCTTCATCAGCACCGGCGTCCGCACATGCCCCAGCTCGCGCAGCAGATTGAAGTTCTGCATATTCCTTGCACCCACCTGGAAGCAATCGATATACGGCAGCATCAGCTCGATCTGCGAGATCTCCATCACCTCTGTGATTACGAGCAGTCCCGTCTCATCCGAGACCTCGCGCAACAACTTCAATCCATCGAGCCCCATGCCCTGGAAGCTGTACGGCGAACTTCGCGGCTTGAACGCACCTCCGCGCAGAAACTTCCCGCCTGCAGCTACAACCTGCTTCGCGCTGGTCAGGATCTGCTCGCGCGACTCTACCGAGCACGGCCCCGCCATCACCACGATCTCTTTTCCGCCAACGACGACTCCATTCGAAAACTTGACTGTAGTGCCCTCCGGCCGGAAGCTGCGCCCAGCCAGCTTGTACGGTGACGAGATCCGATAAGCGTCATAAACTCCCGGCAGCACCTTGAACTCAGCGACCTCGAAGTGCTCCGGCGTCCCCACACCCGCCAGAATCGTCTGTGCCGCACCCGTTGTTCGGTGAACATTGAATCCGAGCTCTACCATCCGCTCGATCACCTGCTGTATATTCTCTTCCGTCGCCTGGCCATGCATTGCAACTATCATCGTCTTCGCTTCACTCTCTCAAAACCTAAATCAATTAGTCACAAGAAATCGGTAGTTATTGGTCTCGCCGCTGCAACGTTCGCATCACGTCAATGATGCGTTCATACACATGCAGCAGTTCGGCGTCTGCCAACGGCCCCGGATTCGCCGCGCGAACACGGTCGAAGACGTCCTGCTCACGGCGTGGCTCATAGACTGGAAGATTGGCCGTCTTCTTGAGCTCTCCAATCGCGCGCGCGGCCTCCGCACGCCGGTTAATGAGGCGAACGATCTCAATATCCAGCTCATCGATCTTTTTTCTCCAGTCGGAGATATCCATCCAGTTTCCTCGCTGAGCAGCAGCGCACATTTATGCGCGACTCGCTGCGAAATGTTTTGTTCCTCCAATGATAACCGTCGCACCACGTCGCCACGGACCATCCTCCCCCGTCGAACCTCATGCTCGCAACCCCGCAATAAATCGGCCCACAGCACTCGCAGCCTCGGCCGGCGGTGTCTTCTCGATCAGTGCCACCAGAGCACTGCCAATGACCGCCGCCTCCGCAAACTCACTAACGGCCTTCACATGCTCCGCATTGGAAATCCCAAATCCAACCGCAATGGGTAGCGTCGTGAACTGCCGCAACCGCGCCACCAGCTCCGAAGCGTCCCCGGCGACCTTCTGCTGGGGCCCCGTTATCCCAACTCGCGAGATCGCATACACAAACCCCTGCGACACCGCCGCAATCGCCTTCAACCGCACATCCGGACTGGTCGGCGCAGCCAGAAACACCGGAGCCAGCGTATGCTCCCGCATCGCCTCGAGATACTCTCCAGCCTCTTCCACAATCATGTCCGTCAGCAACACGCCATCCGCACCAGCCTCTGCGGCCCGAGCACAAAACGTCTTAATCCCCATCCGCACCACAGGATTCAAATAAGAGAACAAAACCAATCCCGCCGAAGGCCGAGCCGCGCGCAACTCCTTCGCCAACCCCAGCACATCAGTCAACCGTGTACCCCGCGCCACTGCCCGCTCACTGGCCCGCTGAATCACCGGCCCATCCGCGAGCGGATCGCTGAACGGCACTCCCAATTCAATCACGTCCGCGCCGTTATCGATCGCCGCCAGCGCAATCTCCCGTGTCGTCGACAGATCGGGGTCCCCGGCCGTCAAATAAGCTACGATGCCGGGCTTGCTTGCAAACCGTATCGACATCAAGCAACCTCCTCAACTGAAAGAAGGTCGTAGGGATCAAAATTAATACCTAGCCCAAGCACACCGAGCTTCTTGATTATTTTTGGGTCTATATCAACGCTGGCTTGACCATCAAAAAAACTAGCGACCAGCTGCACATAGCCCTCATATCTGGAACAGAGGTCCGGAATAGCTTGCGACGCTGGAGATAATTGAGCGAGGACGTCTTCAATGTGTTTTCCGGTCTCTTCGGTTCGAGGAAGTCGCGATTCAAGATTCCAACGGCTGAAGGTATATTCACGACGGCTCCGCTGGTTTGAGTCTCCTTTGCGCCAACAACTCGTGGGGTGAATTCCAAGCGATGCCGTAATTACGGAGGGATCAAAGTCCCCGACCAGCGTGAAATAGGCACGGTATTCGTTCTGTTCTTTGAGTAGATCTTCAGCCACTTACGCACCCCTCAAATCAAGCTCACGAGCCAAAATGCCCATGTCTTTATCGCCGCGGCCAGACAAATTCACCATCAGCACTTCCGTCTCCGCCATCGTCGGGGCCACGCGAATCGCCTCCGCAACCGCATGAGCGCTCTCAAGCGCCGGCAGAATTCCCTCCGTCCGCGACAACGTCACCGTCGCCTTCAACGCCGCATCGTCCGAGCACGAAACATAGCTCGCCCGCCCCGAATCATGCAGCATCGCATGTTCAGGCCCCACACTCGCATAGTCCAACCCGGCCGAAACCGAATGCGTGCTGCTGATTTGTCCAGCGTCGTCTTGTAGCACATACGAGTACGTACCCTGCAGCACGCCAGGCGACCCACCCCCGATCTTCTGAAACCGCGACGCATGTTCACCCAGCGCCGTCCCGCGCCCCCCTGCCTCAACGCCGATCAACAGCACGTCCTTGTCCGGCAAAAACTCATAGAAAGCTCCGATCGCATTCGATCCCCCACCCACGCAGGCAATAATCGCCGTCGGCAGCCGTCCCTCACGCTCTAACATCTGTGCTTTGGCCTCGCGCCCGATCACTCGATGAAAGTCCCGCACCATCGTCGGATACGGATGCGCCCCCAGCGCACTCCCCAAGCACGTAATACGTCGTCCGAACGTTCGTCACCCAATCCCGCATTGCCTCGTTGATCGCGTCCTTCAGCGTCGCCGACCCTCCCGAAACCCCACGCACCTCCGCGCCCAGCAGCCGCATCCGGTAGACATTCAGCTCCTGCCGCCGCATGTCCTCCTCGCCCATATAGATCACGCATTCCAGCCCAAACAGAGCGCAAACCGTAGCCGTAGCCACCCCATGCTGCCCCGCGCCGGTCTCGGCAATGATCCTCTGCTTCCCCATCCGCCGCGCCAGCAGCCCTTGTCCAAGTGCATTGTTGATCTTGTGCGCCCCCGTATGCAGAAGGTCCTCACGCTTCAGATAAATCTTCGCCCCACCGCACTGTTCCGTCAGCCGCTTCGCAAAATAAAGCGGAGTAGGCCGTCCGCAGTAGTTGTGCAACAGATCATCCAGCTCCGCCTGAAACGCCGGATCTTCCTTGGCCTCCCCATAGGCATGCTCCAACTCCTCGAGCGCCGCCATCAACGTCTCCGGAACATATCTTCCGCCATACGCGCCAAAACGCCCCGCCACTGCCGTCGGCAAACTCGTCGTCACATTCATCGTTCTCTCCTCTGCATGACACAAAGCAAAAGCCGCGACTCTCAGGGTCGCGGCTCGTATGGATGTCGAATCAACTGAACTTTCAGATCTCTGTCAGATGAACCTACTCCGCCGAGGCCGCTATTGTGCGCCAATAGCGGAGAATAAACGAAATTCGGCTGGACTGAAGAACCATCTTGAAATCAAGATACAACTTTACCTGACAGTTCCGCAACCCACGCTCATCAAATCTTCTGCACCCGCTGCACGTCCCGCACCCCCGGGACCTTCCTCAGGTTCTGCACCAGTTTGTTCAAGTGCCGCACGTCCACCGTCTCCACCACAAAGTCCACCACCATCGTCCCCTCCGGCGTCGGCTTCGTGTCCACACTCCGGATATTGGTTCCGTCATCTGCGATGATCGCCGTAAACTCCTTCAGCAGCCCGAGCCTGTCATCGCAAATCACCGTCAGCTTCACCGGGTAGGTCTGCGGCTTCGCACTGCCCGGCTCCGTCGGCGAAGGCGACCACTCCACCTGGATCCGCCGGTCCGACTCATACAACAGGTTCTGCACGTTCGGACAGCTCCGAGCATGCACTGCCACGCCCTTGCCCCGCGTCACATACCCCACAATCTCCTCACCACGAATAGGGTTACAACAGCGTGCCCGGTACACCAGCAGATCGTCCTGGCCCTCCACCTGCAGCGACTCCGAGCCCTTCCCAAAGAAGACCCGCTTCACCGCCTCCGACATCTGCCCCAACGTATTGCCGACCCCGCTCTCCGGCTGCGCAGGTTCCGCAGTCATCGTCGAACCCGGCTCCAGCTTATTCAACACCTGACGCGCCGAATACTTCCCAAACCCGACGCCTGCGAGCAGCTCCGCCTGCGTCCCCAGCCCATAATCACCAGCGACCCTGTCGTAGTCCGCCTCGCCGAACTTGCCCAGCGCCAGCTTGTACTTTCTCGCCTCACGGTCCAGCAGCTTCCTGCCGATCTCAATCGCCCGCTCCCGCTGATGTTCATTCAGCCAGTGCTTGATCTTGTTCCGCGCCCGCGAACTCTTCGTAAAGCTAAGCCAGTCTCGGCTCGGAGCATGTCCTGCCTGCGTCGAAATCTCAACAATATCGCCATTGCGCAGTTTGGTCCGCAAAGGAACGATCCGCCCATTCACCTTCGCCCCAACCGTCGTATTCCCCACCTCGGTATGGATCGCATAGGCGAAATCAATTGGACTGGCGTCCTTCGGCAACACAACCACCTTGCCCTTGGGAGTAAAGGTATAGACCTCCTCCGGATACAGATCGATCTTCAGCGTCGACATGAACTCATTGGGATCGGTCATCTCCCGCTGCCATTCCATCAACTGCCGCACCCACGCCAGCCTCTGCTCGTCTTTGGCGCTCACATTGTCAGAGGCCTTGTACTTCCAATGCGCCGCAATCCCCTCCTCCGCGACGCGATGCATGTCCTCCGTCCGAATCTGCACCTCGAACTGATGCCCACCTTCTGCAATCAGCGTCGTATGCAGGGACTGGTAAAGATTCGGCCGCGGCATCGCAATAAAGTCCTTGATCCTTCCCGGTACAGGCCGCCAGATGGAGTGCAGCAGCCCCAGCAACGCATAACAGTCCTGCACCGAATTGCAAATCACCCGAATCGCCAGCAGGTCATAAACCTGGTCCACCGGGATCTTCTGGTCCACCAGCTTCTGCTGGATCGAATACAGCCGCTTGATTCGCGACTCCACCCGCCCCTGGATCTTGAACTCCTTCAGCTTCGCCTCAAGTTGCGACACAATCTTGTCGAGGAACTTCTCGCCCGCCCCCCGCAGCGCGTCCACCTCCGTCGACACCTGCTCATACGCATAAGGATCGGTGTAACGAAACGCCAGGTCCTCCAGCTCGCCGCGCAGCTTGCCCATGCCCAGCCGATGGGCCAGCGGGGCGTAGATGTCCAGCGTCTCGCGCGCGATCTTCTGCTGCTTCTCCGGCTTCAAATGCTCGAGCGTCCGCATATTGTGCAGCCGGTCCGCGAGCTTGATGATCACCACACGGACATCGGTCACCATAGCCAAAAGCATCTTGCGAATGTTCTCCGCCTGATGGTCCTCGCGATTGGCAAACTTGATCTTCTCCAGCTTCGTCACACCCTCGACGATGTGCGCCACCTGGTCCCCAAACCGCTTGGCAATCTCCGCCGAAGTCACATCAGTGTCTTCCACCGCATCATGCAGCAGCCCGGCCGCAATCGCCGTCGAGTCCATCTTCAACTCGGCCAGCACCTGCCCTACCTCCAGCGGATGAATAATGTACGGCTCTCCACTGGCCCGCTTCTGCCCCTCATGCTGCAGCAGACAGAACGCCCAGGCCTTCCGGATGATCTCCAGGTCATCCGCCGGCCGGTTCTCATGCACCGTCTCCAGCAGCCGATGAAACTTCGCATCCACCGACTGAATTGCCTTGGCCGAACTACCCAAAAGATGGCTTGCCGAAGACTCCGTGGCCTCCGCTGCCTCGTCCACCCCGGCGGTCACCAGCTCCGAGGTCCCCGAAGCCGCAGCCAACGCCTCTACCCCGGTCGCCGCCTCAACCTGCTTCTTCCGCCGTCCACGAGAGTGCGCGCCCGGCACCACCGGCGAGGCCGCAACAGGAGGGGCCGCTTCCAGCTCTGTCCCTGCTTCGACATGGATCTCCGGTTGGTTCTTCGGCTTTTTGTGCGACTCTGGCTGCGGGCCAGCCTCCGAAGAGGCCGGATGAGCGGTTGCCATAGGACATTATAGGCCGAACCCTGATTGACCAGCTCGAGTAGCAGTCAGCACAAAGTCTGTCATCCCGACCGGAGCGAAGCGGAGTGGAGGGATCTGCTGTCCCGCCGTTGAGCGCAACATCTTATCCCTGAGCGCAACATCTTATCCCAAAGTCCAGTCCGAACGGTGCCGTCCTACGCCAACACGTATGGCCCAGCGCCAACGGCGCGTCCCACACCAGTCCAGGGCAGCGCCCTGGGTAATATCCCTAAACAACAAATCAGGGCTTAGGGCCCGATCTACAGCTGCCACAAACTCCCACAGAAATTGGGCTTCAGCCCCTCGGGCATGCCTTCTCGTCCCTCTTCAGTCGTCATTGGATCCACGGAGAACGACCGGGCCTCGGGACGCAGTTAAAGGAAACTTCGACCTTTGGATCAACAAGAAGAACGCCTCCGACTTTGCGATGCTGATCGTCAAATAATAATCGAGCAACGCAGACCTGCTCGCTGTAAGATTCTCCTTCACTCGTGCGTCGTGCGACCGGGATGAATCCCGCATGGGACGGGCCCTGGTTCGGCCTCTGTTTCGTCCTCGACAACAGGGAGACATCTATGTCCGTCGTGGCCTGGGGGATGATTGGAGCGGGAAGCGTCGCGCTTGTAGTTGGACTCTTTCTTGTCCGGGCGCGGTTCGCGACGGCTTCGGGTGCCGGAAGGGTCCTGGTGCTCGGCCCCGTCTTTGAAGCCGTCGCGCTGGCGATATTTGCTGCAGAACATTTTCTAACAGCACGCGATCTCTCAGTCATTGTGCCGCGCTGGATACCGGGGGCCCTGTTTTGGACCTATTTTGTGGGCGCAGCTCTGTTGGCTGCGGCAATCAGCTTCATCGCATGGCGATATGTGCGCTGGTCGGCGTCCCTGCTCGCACTGTTGTTCCTGATCATCGTCGCCACAATCGACCTGCCCAACCTGCCGAAGCACGTTCATGAGCGGCTGTTCTGGACGCTCACAGTGCGCGAAACGGCCTTCGCCGGTGGAGCGATGGTGCTGGCGGGCAGCCTATGGCCACGTGGGAGATCGACAGGCAATCTCCTCATCATGTTGGGCCGGTTATTTGTCGCATGCACCTTCGTCTTCTATGCAATCGAGCACTTTGTCTTCCCCCGGTTCGTGCCCGGTGTTCCCTTGGAAAAGATGACGCCGGCTTGGGTGCCAGCGCCGACGCTGCTCGCCTACATCGTTGGCATAACATTGCTCGCCGCAGGCGTCGGGCTGATGGTTCGCCGTACTCGCCGCATGGCCGCCGCCATTGCGGGCATGGTGCTTCTGCTACTCACGATCTTCTTCTATGTTCCGATCCTCATAACGGAGATCCGCTCCCCACTCGCGGTGGAAGGGGTCAACTATGTGGGCGACACCCTGCTGTTCGCCGCGACAGCTTTGTTGGCGGGCTTCAGCGCGGATTGACCGAGAATCTCAGAGTCTGAAGTGCAATTTCGATCCAAGCCCTCTGGGAGGGCATTAGATCGCAGCGCACGTCCTCGTGAAACTGAGAGAAAAAGGTGCCCATCCGACGCGTACTGTGAAACGCGTTTCCCTTCACCTGACCAGCAATCGATTCTGAATACCTCCAACAAGACCTCTGCGTCGAGGAGTTTCGCCAGGAAAACCTTGTCAAGCCCCCGACCCTCTCGAAAATCCGCCAACCCACACATAACAAAGCGAATATATTCCTCACCAAAGTGGCATTTTAGTTTCAGTCAATCAACTAAAATAGAACTAGGGTAAAGAAAGAAAGCCCCGATCCGGAATCGAAACGGATCGGGGCTTTTCCTTTTCTCTGCAGCGGTACTGAAGTCCAGACCTAAAGTCTCTTTTTCGAAGACTTTAGCACTTATAAGTACGGGTAGGGGTTACCGGGAAAGGAGAACCGAGGGTCCGTCAGCTAAGCCGATGCGGGACTCTTCCCCGCCAATTGCCGCAGCACATACTGCAGGATGCCGCCGTTCTGGTAATACAGAATCTCCTGCGGTGTATCGATCCGCACAGTCGCCGAAAACTCCGTAGTCTTCCCCAGGTCCCGACTCCGCAAACACTGTAATCGCCCTCCCATCGGCGAACTTGCTATTGAGCATCGCTTTCAGCTGCCCCGGCGTGTCCCCGATCGCAAACACCTCCTCGCCCGAAAGCCCCAGCGATTCGACATTCTGCCCCGGCATGAACTGCAGCGGCAGGATCCCCATCCCCACCAGGTTCGACCGGTGGATCCGCTCATAGCTCTCCGCGATCACAAACTTGATTCCCAGCAACCGCGGCCCCTTCGCCGCCCAATCACGCGACGACCCAGACCCATATTCCTTGCCCGCAAGGATCGCCAGCGGCGTCCCGCGCTTCGCATACTCCACGCTCGCGTCGTAGATCGACATCGGCAGGCCATCAGGCAGCAGGCGAGTCACGCCTCCCTCGGTCCCGGGAGCAAGTTTGTTTCGCAGGCGAACATTGGCAAACGTGCCGCGCACCATCACCTCATGGTTGCCGCGCCGCGAACCATAGCTGTTGAAGTCCGAAGCCTTCACACCATGCTCGGTCAGATATTTACCCGCAGGCCCATTGAGCTTGATCGAACCGGCCGGCGAAATATCGCCCGTCGTCACCGAGTCGCCCAACACCGCCAGCACCCGAGCACCATGGATGTCGTCGACGGGAGCCGGGGCAGCAGGCATTCCGTCGAAGTAAGGGGCCTTGCGGATATAGGTCGAGTCCGGCTCCCACCCATACGTCTCCCCGACGGGAAATTTCAGACTCTGCCAGTTTCCGTCTCCATTTGTAACCGTGCTGTACTGGTGCCGGAACATCTCCGAATCAATCGACGAGTTCACTACTGCCGCGACCTCGGCCTGCGTCGGCCAGATGTCGCGCAAGAAGACCGCGTCGCCATTCTTTCCCTGCCCCAGTGGCTCTGTGTCGAAGTTATGCCCGATATGCCCCGCCAGCGCATACGCCACCACCAGCGGTGGACTCATCAGATAATTCGCCCTCACTTCCGGCGAAATCCGTCCCTCAAAGTTTCTGTTCCCCGAGAGCACCGACACCGCAACCAGTCCATTGTCCTCAATCGACTTCGAAACGTCCGTCGGCAGCGGGCCCGAGTTCCCGATGCACGTCGTGCATCCGTACCCGACCACCTGAAACCGCAGCTTATCCAGATAAGGCATCAGCCCGGCCTTCACGTAATAATCCGTCACCACACGCGACCCCGGCGCCAGCGAAGTCTTCACCCAGGGCGGCGTGCTCAGTCCTTTCTCAACGGCCTTCTTCGCCAGCAGGCCCGCCGCCATCATCACGTAGGGATTCGAAGTATTCGTACAGGAGGTAATCGCCGCAATCACAATCGATCCGTGGTCGAGATACTTGTCCGGATCGATCCCAAACCTGCTCCGGATCGAAACATGCGGCGCTTCAAGCTGCGGCACCGTCTCGTCCTGAATCGTAATCACCGGCACCACAGGGGCCTCTACCACCGGAGCCATCGCCCCCACGCTGCTCGTCACATCGCCGGAGGCCGAGGCTGTTCCCCCCTCACCCTCCCACCGCACCATCTGTCGGGCAACGTTCTTATTGCCATTCGGCCCCAGCAGCGTCGGCAACTGTTCCTTGAAGCTCGCACCCGCCTGCGACAACTTCACCCGGTCCTGCGGCCGCTTTGGCCCTGCCACACTCGGCTCCACCGTCGCAAGGTCCAGCGAAATCGTCGCCGAGTACACGGCCTCCTTCGCGTCCGCCGTATGAAACATCCCCTGCTCGCGGTAATACGTCTCCACCAGGGAGATATGCTCTTCCGACCGTCCCGTCAGCCGCAGATACCGCAGCGTCTCCGCATCTACCGGGAAGATCCCGCAGGTCGCCCCATACTCGGGGGCCATATTGGCGATAGTCGCACGATCAGCCAAAGGCAGTTCGGCAATCCCTGGCCCGTAGAACTCCACAAATTTACCGACAACGCCCAGTTTCCGCAGCATCTCAGTCACAGTCAGCACGAGATCAGTGGCCGTCGTGCCTTCCTTCAACTTGCTCGTCAGCTTAAACCCCACCACCTGCGGGACCAGCATCGATACCGGCTGACCCAGCATCGCCGCCTCTGCCTCAATTCCACCCACACCCCAGCCCAGCACACCCAATCCATTCACCATCGTCGTGTGCGAGTCAGTCCCCACCAGCGTATCGGGATACGCATACACCTTACCCTCAGCGTCCGGCTGCGTCGTAAAAACCACACGCGCGAGATACTCAAGATTGACCTGGTGACAGATGCCCATCCCGGGCGGCACGGCCGAAAAATTATTGAACGCCGTCTGTCCCCACTTCAAAAACGCATATCGTTCGCGGTTCCGTTGAAACTCGAGCGCCGCATTCAGGTCATACGCCCGCTGTGTTCCAAACTCATCCACCTGCACCGAGTGGTCGATGACCAGCTCTGCGGGCTGCAGCGGATTGATCTTCTCCGGATCGCCACCCAGCGCCTTCATCGCGTCCCGCATCGCGGCCAGATCGACGATCGCCGGCACACCTGTAAAGTCCTGCATCAGCACTCGCGCCGGCATATACGCGATCTCGCGCGACGGCTCTGCATTCGGGGCCCAGCATGCCAGAAACTTGATATCGTCCGCGGTAACGGTGCGACCGTCTTCATGGCGAAGCAGGTTCTCCAGCAAGATGCGCAACGAAAAAGGCAGACGCGTCAGATCGACGCCGGTCTTATCCAAGGCGTCCAAACGAAACATCTTGTATGTGGTCTTACCCAAGGTAAGTGTGGATTTGCTCTTGAACGAATCAGGGTGCGATTGAGTCGGCATGGTGTCTTCTCCGAAGCGCGCGGCATGTGGCGCGAGGGTATGGGGCCGTAGTCACGACTTCCGGGCCGCGGAAGGCAGCGGCTGAAAGTCTACAAGAGTTTCAATGGAGTGACAGTATTAGCAACGCCCCCGGTCAGGGCGACCGTGGCGGAAGCGCTTCGTGTTGGGAAGACAGCCTGCCATTGACTTCATTTTACTGCGATCCACGGTTCTGCGGCAAAGTCCGTCCGTCCTCTGTAAGACGCGCTTCGCAGCAGTAGAGTCCTCGCCCCCTCAGCCTTGAGTAGCCGGCAAGGTCGTTCAACGACCCTCTCGCCCAGGTACAGTCCGGTAGATCAAGTGTCAGCCCTAACTGACGTTTTTACCGTCGGAAACCGTATTTGGTCAAAAAAACGCATCTCATTCAACAGGTTTGGGTTAAAACGTCCAGCTAGTACGAGGAGACAAGGCAGTATGTATAAATTGGTTCCAAGGTTTCTCTTAGGTCTTTCGCTCTGCTTCCTAACGCTCGCCGGAACAACAGGCTGTCACAGCGGGCCCGATGCCGCAGCCGTCGCCGACAACTCCGGCCCGGATCCTGCCGACGCTAACATGGCGCCCGTCGACAACAGCCAGCCACAATCGGCCGTCGCTCCCGCGCCTGCCCAGGGACAGGTGCTTGGGGCCCGTTACCAGGCGCAGCCCCAGCAGAGCGCCGAACAGTATGCTCCCCAAGCTGCCCCGCAACAGACCGCGCCACCAGACCAGGACCAGGCCTATCAGGACGCACAGGCCTATGACCAACTGGACGCCGAGGGTCAAAGTCCGCCAGTTGAATACGCCGACCAGCCGCCTCCGCCACTCCCCGTCTACGACCAGCCCGTGGCCCCTGCGCCCAATTACATCTGGACTCCCGGCTATTGGTACTGGGCCCCCTCCGGCTACTATTGGATTCCCGGCGCATGGTGCGCCCCTCCTTACTACGGGGCGCTCTGGACCCCCGGCTACTGGGGCTTCTACGGCGGACGATACGGCTTCCACCGAGGCTTCTGGGGCCTTCATATCGGCTTCTATGGGGGTATCAACTACGGCTTCGGTTACACCGGCGTCGGCTATCACGGCGGCTATTGGAACGGGAACAATTTTTACTACAACCGCTCCGTAAACCGGGTCAATGTCAACATCACCCACGTCTACAACCGCACCGTCGTCGTCAACAACAACACGCGCGTCGCCTACAACGGTGGCAGAGGAGGAATCGCCGTGCGGCCGCAAGCGGCCGAGATCGCGGCCATGCGCGGACCGCGCGTTCCACCCATGTCGACCCAGCTTCAGAACCAGCGCGAAGCCGCCCAGAACCGTCAGCAGTTCTATGACGTGAACAAGGGACGGCCTGCGGTGGTTGCGGCCCCGCGGCCCATCGCCGCGCAGCCAGGCATCGCGCGCCCGAACCCCGGGACAGTGCCGAACCGGCCCGGACAGCCAAACGACAGACCCCAGATCCAGCCAGTTCGCGCCGTACAACCTGAAGTACGTCCGGGCCAACCCCAGACCAGACCGGTGCAACCAGAAAGCAGACCCGCCCAGCCTCAAGTCCGTCCTGTGCCCGAGAACAGGCCTATCCAAACGCAGCCGCAGGCTCCGTCCGATTCAGCCGCAGCCGCAACCCCGACCGCAACCGACTCCCCAGCCAGCGGTGCGACCAGCACCCCCGACCCGGCCCACTCCTCAACCCGAGTCAAGACCGGCGCCCCAACCACAGTACCGGCCAGCCCCTCAGCCCGAATCAAGACCGGCGCCCCAGCCACAATACCGACCAGCCCCTCAGTCCGAGTCACGGCCCGCTCCACAACCGCAATCACGGCCGGCCCCGCAACCGCAGTCCAAGCCGGCCCCTCAGCCCAAACCTCAGCAGACCCGGGAGGCCTCACGACCGCAGCAGGAGAAACATCGCTAAGGAGGCCCACCAAACCAATGCCAAAGACCCGCGCCGTGCGGGTCTTTTCTTTTGCCTCCCAACTTCGCGACTATTTACCTGATCGGCGAGACAGTCTCTTCAAGCCACGTGTGACCGCAATTATCGCAGCGCCACTGATTCACAGGGTCGACCGATTCGAGCAATGTCTCTTCGCCCCCGCACGCCGGACAACGCGGTAGAGCGAACTCCTCGGGTGTCTCTTCTGTCTCTGCCTTCAACGCGTCTGCTGATGGCTGCGACAAAATAGTCGCCGCCCGTTCTGCGTCCTTGGGAGTCACCACAACGCGCGGCCCACGATTGTCAAACTTCGTGCCACTTGGCGAAACGACGATTGCTTCAATGCCTTCACCCGTCAGCGCATAGTAAGCGGCGGATGCGGCCCGCTCGTCCTCAAAATCAAAGATGCACTCGGCCGGGGCCAACTCAGCATAGGTGCGCATGTCCCGCAGATCATCATCAGTCAAAACCCGCGCCTCTACCCGTTCCCTCGCAGGCGCAATCTTCAGCCCACGCCGCGCCAACTCCCCCTTGAGGCACTCTTGCGCCATCTCGGTCAAATCGGCCATGCCGCGGCCAAGTCCGATCAACTCGTCATCGCTATAGCTGCCATAAAGCGCTAACAGCTCTTGATACTGCGCTGCATCGCCAATCATCGTTTTCTCCCGATCAGTAGTATGCAGCAATACATTTTGCCGTGCTTTCGCTTTTATTTCTTCTCGTGATCGCCGTTTGCATCAAACCATGCATATGTAAGAACGGAGAACGAATTGAAAGCAAAATGGTTATGTATCACCCTCGCCACATCGGCCTTGGCTGTTCCAGCATTTAGCCAGGTTCACGTATATATCGGCACTGCGCCGCCAGCGCTGCGCTATGAGACAAGGCCTCCTATGCCCGGAGAAGGCTACGCCTGGGTCGACGGTTACTGGGGAGATCGCGGCGGACGCTATGTCTGGGTTCCCGGCGTCTGGCAGCGGCCGCCCTACGCCGGCGCCTATTGGACCCATCCACACTATGACCATTACCAGCAGGGCTGGCAGATCCATGAAGGGCACTGGGACCACGACGAACCACGGCGACCACCATGACTACGGGCACGATGGTCATCACTAAACCGCACCAGTCTGCGCTGTAAAGGATGGGCCCGGCTACTTTACCGGCCCATCTTTTACAGTTAACACCGCTCAGTTTGTATTCGCCGCTGCGGAATCGAGTTCGCCGGCGAAGTAACTCTCGCGGAATCGGACCCTCGCATCTGGATACTCCGGTATCTTCACGCGGATCTTGTGCATCCCGGACGAAGGTTCTCCGTTGGCTTCCGCGTGTGGTTGAAAGCTCAGCAGGTAGTAGTTATGGACGTGGTTTGAGAGCTGTTGCAGGCCCTGGTCGAAGCCCTTCTGTGTGGTGAAGTTGATGTACTCGCCACCGGAGAGCGCTGCCAGTTCGTGTGCCGCGTTCTTCTTCAGGGCGTTCACGGCCATCATCATCAGGCCGAGCCGTTCGCTGCCACCGCCGTACTTCAGATCGCTCATCACCTCGGTCTTTCCTGGTCCGAAACGCTACAGAGTCGACCACTGTATTCGTGCGGCCCAGCGCTGCAATCACCTCAGCGGGCTTGGCTGTGCTGCCGTGGTCGCGGGTCTCGCTGATGAGAAGGATCGCGTGGCGATAGTGGTTCTTTCGCGCATCGAGCAGCTTTGTCGCGTAGGCCACGGCGTCCAGGGTTGACGCGTCTGGATCGTCGCAGGGCTCGAGCTGCGCGAGCGCGTGGGCCATCGCATCGACTTTGCTTGAGAACTTGCCAAGCAGCAGCGGCGCCGAGCCGTAGGTGACGATGGCGACCTCGCGTGGCGCGTCTCCTGCGATGGCGTCGACCATTGTGCCGATGCCGTTGAGTTTGGGGAACTCCCAGCCGGCGGAGCGGCTGCACTGGATGACGACGACCAGCGAAAGGCCAAGAGAATCGGTGTCTTCGTCGAGGTGGACAGTCTGCGGAACTCCGTTGTCTTCAACGACGAACTGGTTTTCTTTTAGGCCGTAGAGCATGTCGCCGTGTTTGGTCTGGATTGTTGTGGGGACGAGGACGATGTTGGACTGGGCCCTGAGCGTGTAGCTCTGGTCGCCGTTTGGAGTGGGTTCCTGGGCCGCGGCTGCGGCGGCGCACAGGAGAAGGACGGAGAGGAGGGTCCGCATCGCTCAAGTCTAACGGAGGAATTTTGGATGAATTTTGAGAATATTTTTTTGAGGTGGTGAAGGGTGGTTTTTGCAGGGGTTTTTGAGTTTTTTGGTGTTTTCGTGGTGGTAAATCGTGGTGAAGTTGTGGTGAATTGCGTCGTGATTGTGGTGTGCTGACTGACACTCTTTTGCTGTCGGAAAACATGCCAACTTTTTGAAATATTTTTTTGGTCGGTACCGTTTTGGGACGCGGTCTGAGACGGCGAGACGCCCTTCTTCTGCGTTATAGTCCGAAGGACGGACAGACCTGCTGCCGAATTTCCTGAAAGATGCCCTCTTGATGAATACGACTTCCGTTGAAACGAGCTTGGAGCTTCGCTATCCCGTCGCCAGAAAGGTCGAGCAGACGGACGACTACTTCGGTACGACGGTCAGCGATCCTTACCGGTGGATGGAGGACGTGGATTCGGCCGAGGTGAAGGCTTGGATCGACGCTGAGAATGAGTTGACGCAGAGGTATCTGGCGCAGATTCCCGTTCGCGAGACGATGCAGCGGCGGTTGATGGAGCTGATCAACTTTGAGCGGTACACGGCGCCGGCGCGGAGAGGCACGCGGTACTTCTACTCGCACAACAGCGGGCTGCAGAACCAGAACGTTCTTTACTGGCAGGAGGGGCCCGACGGGGAGCCGAAGGTGCTGCTTGATCCGAACACCTTCTCGGAGGACGGGACGGTCGCGATCAGCGGCATCAGCATTACGGATGACGGTTCGCTGGCGGCGTATTCGATTGCGGACGCGGGTAGCGACTGGGTGAAGTGGCATGTGCGCGACGTGACGACGGGTGAAGACCTGCCTGATGTTGTTGCGTGGTCGAAGTTCAGCGGGGCCTCGTGGATGAAGGACGGGAGCGGGTTTTTCTATGCGCGCTACGACCAGCCTGCGGCGGACGCGTCGGAGGCCGAAGCGCTGAAGACGGCGAATTACTTTCACAAGGTCTACTTTCACCGGCTCGGCACGCCGCAGAGCGCGGACACGCTGGTCTTTCACCGGCCGGACGATGGGGAGATCAACATCGGCGCGCAGGTGACCGATGATGGCCGCTACCTGCTGCTGCACCAGAGCAAGGGAACAAGCCCCAACAACGAGCTGACGGTGCAGGACCTGCTCAATATCGACAGGCCGTTGCAGCGACTGATCGACACTCCTGACGCGACCTATGTGCCCATCAACAACGACGGGACGCTGTTCTGGTTGCTGACGACGCTGGACGCGCCGAATGGCAAGGTGATCTCCATCGACCTGCACAACCCGGGACGCGAACACTGGAAGACGGTGATTCCGGAGAGCACGAACAAGCTGAGTGACATATCGATCATCGACAACACCTTCATCGCGAACTATCTCGCAGATGCGCAGAGCCTGGTGGAGCTGCGTCGGCTTGACGGCAGCCTCGTTGAGCGGCTCCCGCTTCCAGCGATCGGCACTGCGGTGGGCTTCGGCGGGCTGCGCGAGGACACCGAGACCTTTTACCAGTTCACGAACTTTACAACGCCGGGCGCGACCTACCGGCTGGACTTGAAGACGCGTAAATCGACCCTGTATCGCCAGCCGAAGCTGCTGTTCGATCCGGAACTCTACGAGACGAAGCAGATCTTTGCAGCGAGCAAGGACGGGACGCGGGTGCCGATGTTTATCAGCCACAAGAAAGGGCTTGTGCTCGACGGGACGGCGCCGACGCTGCTGTATGCGTATGGCGGCTTCAATATTTCGCTGATGCCGGAGTTTTCTCCGTCGCACGTGATGTGGATGGAGATGGGCGGCGTGTACGCCCAGGCTAGCCTGCGCGGAGGCGGCGAGTACGGTGAGGCCTGGCACACGGCCGGTACGCGGGTGAGAAAACAAAACGTGTTTGACGACTTTATTTCATTAGCAGAATGGCTAATAACTAATCAGTACACATCGCCTAAGAGGCTTGCAATCTCCGGAGGGAGCAATGGGGGGCTTCTGGTGGCGGCCTGCGAGTTGCAGCGTCCGGACCTGTTTGGGGCAGTGGTGGCGCAGGTCGGGGTGATGGACATGCTGCGCTTCCACCAGTTCACGATCGGCTGGGCCTGGAAGGAGGAGTACGGCTCGCCGACGGAGGACGCCGCCGAGTTTGCTGCGATCTATAAGTACTCTCCTTTGCATAACATACGAGATGGGGAGAGCTACCCGGCGACCCTGATTACGACGGGCGACCATGACGACCGGGTGTTTCCGGCGCACAGCTTCAAGTACGCGGCCGCGCTGCAGGCGGCGCAGTCGGGGCCGAACCCGGTGCTGATCCGGGTGGAGACCAGGGCCGGGCATGGGGCGGGTATGCCGCTGAGCAAGCGTATCGAGGCGACGGTTGACCAGTACGCCTTTATGGCCAGGGAATTGCAACTAAAGACAGGGAAGGCCTGAAGCAAGGCTTTCCAGACGTAGGGACCTGGGTACCGGGACGGCGATTTCTGGTGACTTTTGACCGGCGCGCTCCGATACTCCAATTATTCCGCGAAAGTTGTATGGCCAGGAACGACGTTTTGGTGTACTTGCCGGCGGAAAATTGAATCCGGGTCTACGTTCTGAACGTCCTATGAATGAGGCGTCAGAAAGGTGCTTTTGTGAAGACGAAGATTTACATCGCGGTGTTTTTGGCTTTGACTCCGGCATTTGCTCAGGCGAAGCCGAGGTCGGCGTCGGCCCGCATGCGTCCTCAGCTCTTCCACGACCGGGCGCCGAAGGCACGCACTCACGATGCCCGCTTGCACGAGGTGCGCGTGCCGGCACTGAAGTCACCGCCGCCCGCTCCTGTGAAGGAAGATTTCTAGTTGTGTGAAAAAACCCCTTGGCGACAAGGGGTTTTTCTTTGGACACGAGACCGTGGACGGCGATCGGCTTTTCCAAAATTAGAGATAGATATCCCCTGCGAACAAGCAGGGGATTCGGATCGGCGCTTCTTCTCGCGGAAAGGCTAACCGTTACATTATGGGCAGGCAATCAGTCGGTGGATTCGCTCTGAATGTATCGGCGTCGCCGGCAAAATGCGGGGATTCTTCGCTGCGCTCAGAATGACGACGTTTCCAGCAAAAATGATCGGACGCCAGGGTGGCTATTTCCAGCAAAAATGATCGGATACCTCGAATGACGATTTCGGGGAAGATGAGCGGACGCAGAATGACACTTCCGGGGAAAAATGAGGGGATTTTTTTCTTCGGCATGCTAGCTGGGCGAAAGAGGAGAGCGAGTTAGAAGGTCTGTGGTTCGCGAAGACTCGATTCGTCGAAGGGGGCGATGGGTCGCCCCCAGTCCAGACTCAGGTCTTGCCAGGTTGGATTGTGGGCGACGATGAGTTTGATCTTTTTGATCCTGAGCCAACCCTTCATTTCGGATTCACGGGCAATGGCCCGAGAGATGCTTTCAAAAGATTCGTAGTAGACCAACCTGTCAATCTTGTAGCGAGAGCTGTGGGAGTTTTGATTGACTGAAAGCTTGTGTTCTTCGACGCGATGCTGCAATCGCGTTGTAACGCCGATGTAGAGGCGTTTGAAGGAGCTGGAGAGTATGTAGACGTAGGCCTGGTCGGGTGGTGCCATTCCTCTATTTTATTGCTGCTCCAAGCGAAATGCGGGGATTCTTCGCTTCGCTCAGAATGACGACAGGGAAAACTGAGCTCAGAAGGACGACAGGGAAGACTGAGTTCAGAATGACGACAGGGAAAACTGAGCTAAGAAGGACGACGGGGAAAGACTGTACTCAGAATGAAACTAGCTGCTCTTTTCGATGACAGACTCTGGCTGTTGGGCGTACTCGGCCCAGGAACCGTCGTAGAGGCCTACATGTTTTGCGCCGACGATCTCGAGGCCGAGCGCGATGACAGCGGCGGTAACGCCGGAGCCGCAGGTGGTGGTGATCGGCTGGTGAAGGTCGACTTGTCTGGCGGCGAAGATCTGCTGAAGTTTTTCTGCTGATTTGAGACGGCCGTCTTCTACCAACTCAATAAATGGGACGCTGGTGGCTCCGGGCATGTGGCCGGAGCTTAGACCGGGCCGCGGCTCCGGTGCTGTGCCGTTGAAGCGGCCGGCAGAGCGGGCATCGAGAATCTGCTGGTGCTTTGCGATGCTGTCTTTGAGTTGCGTCAGGTCTTTGACGGCGTCGCGGTCGAGCTTCGCGTGGAAGCTGGCCGGTGCGCGATGGACGGTGCCGGATTCTGTTCGAAGGCCAGCTTCGATCCAGGCGCGGAGGCCACCGTCGAGGACGTAGACGTGCTGCGCGCCAAAGGTCCGGAGCATCCACCATGCTCGCGGCGCGGAGAAGACGCCTTCCTGTTCGTAGACGACGATGGTCATGTTGTCGCCGATGCCCAGAGTTGACATGCTGCGGGAGAACGCCTCGGGTGTGGGCAACATGTGGGGGAGACTCGTGGTGTGGTCGGAGAGCTCTTCGATATCAAAGAAGATTGCGCCGGGAATGTGTTTGTCGAGGTAACGGGAGCGGGTGTCGACAGGTGGAGTGACCCCGACAGGAGGAAGCGTGGCGTCGAGGACCACTGTGCCGGGGCCTGAAGACGGTCGGCCAGCCATGAGGGTGCGACGAGAGGGCCCATAGAGACAAGCTTACTATTGCGAACCGCATGGAATTATTGGTTGCGTGGGTGGGACGAGAGCTTCAGCTGGATTCGCGCGCGGCGCGGATGAAGGCGGAGAGTTTTTCCCGGTCTTTGCGGCCGGGTGATTGCTCCACACCACTCGCGACATCGACGCCCCAAGGGGCCATCCCGCGAATCGCTTCGGCGACGTTGTCCCGATTCAGGCCGCCTGCCACGATTAATTTCAATCCGTTCGCTGCTTCCGCAAGAGCGGACGCGCGCTGCATTCCAGTCGAAGGGGACACCGGTGCCGCCTGTTGCCGCGCCTACTTTGGAGTCGATGAGAACCCGACTCACGATGCCATCGGCGGCGATCTCTCTGAGCTGCTGCACTACGGCCGCTGCGTTTGCGCCGTCGCCGTCTACGTCCCAGTGCACGGTCTGAATGAGCCTGACTTGGCCGTTGAAGATCTCGTCGAGCTGACGAACGAGTTCGAGGCTGACACCGCCGTGGAGCTGCACTGCGTTCAACCCGGCCTCCTGCGCCGCAGTGGCGATCTCCTGGGCTGGAAGAGCAGGGAAGACCCCGACGCATTCGACGCCTTCAGGCAGATGCGGCGTGATGTGCGAGACGTCGGCAGCGGTCACTTGACGCGCGCTCGGCGCGAAGACGAAGCCTACGGCGTCAGCGCCAAGTTCGGCGGCGAGCTGTGCATCTTCGAGGTTGGTGTTGGCACAGATTTTGATCCACATGGTGGTCCGAAGAATTAGATGTCGGAAGAGTACTCTCGATCGAGCAGAAGGGCCAATGCGGCGGCGGGATCGGGCTGGCGCATGAGAGCTTCGCCTACGAGGAAGGCGTCGTATCCGGCTTCGCGGAGGCGGGCGATGTCCTCGGCGGTGCGGATGCCGCTTTCGGCGACCATCACGGCGTCCTTCGGCATGGACGAAGCGAGTTCCATCAGCACTTCGGGGTGGACGGAGAACGTGCGGAGGTCGCGGCTGTTGACGCCGATGAGGTCGAAGCCCAGAGCGACGGCCCGCTCCATCTCCTGGCGGTCGTGGGTCTCGCAGAGGACGTCGAGGCCCATGGCGCGGGCCTCGTCGCGGAGGTCGTTGAGGGCGGCGTCGGTCAAGGCGGAGACGATGAGGAGAATGGCGTCGGCACCGGCGGCGCGGGCCTCGAGGATCTGAAATGGGTCGAGGATGAAGTCCTTGCGCAGACAGGGAATTTTGACGACGCTGGAGGCCTCGTGCAGGTAGGAGAGCGAACCCTGGAAGAACTCCTCGTCGGTGAGGACGGAGAGAGCGGCGGCGCCGGCGGACTCAAAGGTGCGGGCCAGCGTCGCGGGGTAAAAGTCGCTGCGGATCAGACCTTTTGAGGGCGAGGCCTTCTTGATCTCGGCGATGATGGCGGGGCCGTTGGCGGACGCGGCACGCAGACCGGCGGTAAAGCCACGAGGCGTGTGCGCTGCCGCCTGACGCTCGAGCAGACCGTAATCCGCGACCACCTTGCGGGCCTGTACCTGCAACAAGGTGTGGGCAAGGATCTGATCAAGCTTTGTGGGCATAGTCCCTTGTGATTTCAATGAAGAGATGACCCGGCCGGGGGAACACGGCATGGTCTCTTTGACCTGCGCTCGAATTCTGCGGGCGATCCGTTGCCTCATGCAACTGAAGATAAAAATTTTGGTGCCGAAGGGGGGACTCGAACCCCCACACCCTTGCGAGTACATGGACCTGAACCATGCGCGTCTGCCAATTCCGCCACTACGGCACGGTGCCATTCGCCCCGCTAACAGACAGCCGGAGCACGCTTACCGCGAGCCTTTAGTCTTACAAACAGAGCCGTTGCTGTCAATTCCGCCGCACCGTTGCGGGACTTGGTCGTGGCGAGTGTCGGGGGTGAGAGGGAAGACGGCAAATACCGTCTTGCAACGAGCGAGACTTCTCAGGAAAAAAGGCGTCTACTTGCTGAGGAAGGTAACAATCTCCCACATGACCGAACAGAACAACCCCTTGTCCCAGGCCCCGTCGAACGCTGAAATTATTCCGGAAGATCTCTCCGTTGAGATGCGCAGGATCGCCCACGATCTTAGCAATGCGCTGGAGATCATCATCCAAACCAGCTACCTGCTCAATACAGTCGAACTGAAAGGACCCGCGGCGGATTGGCTGCGTATGCTGGACGACGGCGTGCAAAAGGCGCTGGCCCTGAACCTCGAACTGCGTACCTACATCAAAGACCACACCTCAAGCTGAGGGCAGTCCTCGCGGCCCCTTGGCCAGGTCTAGCGCCTGCCGGAGGACTGTGCCGTCTTCTTCGCGATGGACTTTGCCTTGGCAACCGACTTCTTTGCCGGCTTGAGCGGATTCTTTTTTGCCGGCTTTCTTGTGGACTTTCCAGCGGTCGCAGACTTCTTTTGGACAGCCTTCTTTGGCGGCGCCTTCCTGGCCCCGACCTTTTTCTTCGCGACCGCCTTTTTCTTTGCGGTGGCGCTCTTCGTTGAAGCCGCTGGATCCGGTACTGCGAAAGCGGACGGTATGCCCAGGCTTGCGAGCTTGCGCTCATGCGAGGCGATCAGGTCCTCGATCTGCTGCAACAGAATGCGCGTGTGCATCGGCTTGACGAGCAGCTGGTCGGCGCCCATCTCCTGCCAGTCCTCTTCGGCGACGGGGAACGCTGTCAGCAGGGCCACGGCGGGATGATAGGCCGCAGAACGCGCCGCTTTGATGACCTCAATGCCGGCGACTTCGTGTTCCATCCGCATGTCCGTTATGAGCATCTGGTACTCGCGGGTGTGCAGCTTCGATACGCCTTCGCGTGCGGAGGCTGCCGTGTCCACATCAAATCCGCTGATCTCGAGCACGGCCTTCAGCGTCAGCAGTACGGCGACTTCATCATCGACCAGCAGGATGCGGCGTTTCATTGTTTCCCTCTCTAAAGAGCTTCCGAGCAAACATACATGGTCCGCGGGTGGATGCCAAAACCCATTGTGAGGAACTCACAGGCGATGCCGCTTACGGTGCTATACTTTAGGTTACGGTGCAACCTTTCCTGAGAGTTGCATCTAAACCCTTAACAACGCATAGCGAGTGAGATAACCCGCTGTGGAGGCGACTTATTCCACCAATTGATAAACGTTCCGCCAAGTCCTTTATCCGCACCAACGAACGTATCCGCGCCCGCGAGGTCCGCGTGATCGACGAAAACGGCGAACAGCTTGGCGTCATGGCCCCGTTTGAGGCCCTCAAGATGGCCCGCGAGCGCTCGCTCGACCTGGTAGAGATCTCACCCAACGCCGTCCCCCCAGTCTGCAAGATCCAGGACTACGGCAAGTACCTGTACGAGAAGGACAAGAGCGACCGCGCGGCGCGCAAGAAGCAGAAGGTCATCACCATCAAAGAGGTCAAGTTCTCAGTCACGGTGGACGAGCACGACTACCAGACCAAGAAGAACCAGGCCCTCCGCTTTCTCGGCGATGGCGACAAGGTGAAGGCGTCGTTACGCTTCAAGGGGCGCCAGATGGCCCATCGCGACCTGGGCTACAAGATCATCAACAGACTGATACTCGATATCGGCGATGCCGGCCTGGTCGAATTCATGCCCCGCATGGAAGGCACCACGCTGCATGCCATCCTGGCGCCCTCGAAGAAGTCAGAGTCGGCCCCGAAGAAGGCGGACTCTACCCCTGCGGCGACCGGAACCAAGCCCGTAGACCCCGTCACTCCGGCGACCCTTTAGACAACCAAAAGCACACCTATTTCGACCTAAATAGAGGTCAAAATAGGTGTGCAGAGACTTTCATAGTCCGGTTAATCGTGTCACTAGTAACGGTTGTGCAACGAAGTGTGGGGCTTTTGAACTGCCGGCACTCCCTGCCGGCCTTCAGCGAGACGACGTTCGCTTGAGGGAAACAACGTCAAATCCAGACGGGTGAGGCGATTTGCGGTTGGAGCTGCCGGGGGCCACGTTCCCAGTCAGTCAACAGGCAGCCCCGGTTGACCTTGCTTGCCCATCTCTGAGAACAAGCATATTCCCTTAGTATTTACGTTTTGATGATGCAGATCTTTGCGTAGAAGACGGCTTTTAGGTACTTTAGTAACCAAAAGTATTGCATAGTTCAGTATATAACTGATTCTATTAGACTTATTCCATTATGTATCCTATTGTTACCTCATCGGGATTGTCCAGCGAAATCTTTTTTAGCAAATACAACTTTAGGGGTACCCCACTATGAAACATATCGTCCGTGCTTTCGTTGTCGCTCTCGTCTTGACCGGCGCAGTTGCTTCCACACAGATCGCCTCTGCCTCAGCCCAGAACAAGGTCACTGCTGTGCGCACTAGCATGCTTCCGGTTCCGACCTGTCCGCCTGACGATCCCAATGCCTGCGGTATGGGTCAGACCCACTAACCCGTCGCAATCTGTCCTCTAAACCTCTAGTTATTAGCAACTTTATAAACGATACCTCAAAGGGGCCCAAATCATGAAGCATATTGTCCGCGCTTTCGTAGTCGTTCTCGTCCTGACCGGTGCCGCCGCGTCCACACAGATCTCTTCTGCTTCTACCCAGAATAAGGTCACAGCGGCCCGCACCAGCATGCTTCCCGTTCCTACCTGCCCTCCGGACGATCCCAACGCCTGCGGTATGGGTCAGACCCACTAGGCCCCCCGAGAACCGACCAGATCCATGGGTTCCAAGTAGTTACACTAAAGTTAGCAATTTATTGCATATCTACGCAATAAATTGTTGTGTCTGTGCCTGGAATACGCTAGGCTGATTTTGCCTTACAGGTATGGACGACTATGAAAGTATCTATCTTCAATCTGGTCTATCAACTCAAGTTTGTTGAACCAGTCCTTTGTGGCATGCTCGTGTACTTTCTTGTACGCGCAAAAGCCGCCCGCCAGTTTGCGTATCTGTTCGCACTTCTGGTCGTGAGACTCGTATGCTCCTTCATCTGCATTCCGCTACTGGCGTTCGGCGGGCATGGCATGGAGTTGCACCTGGCCTATCAGATTTATTTCTATGTGTACTGGACACAGCTTCGCTCTGGAGGCGATCCTCTCGCTCCTTGTGATCTACGGCATCTTCAAGATGGCCATGGCCCCATTGAAAGGCCTACAGACGCTGGGAATGTTGATCTTCCGCTGGGTCGCAGCCATATCGGTCGCGGTCGCCATGGGCGTCGCTGTGTCGCCGCATCAGTCCGGAATTCACTTTATGACCGCGATGATCACTCAGCTTCAGCAGACCTCGAGCATTCTGACTCTTTGCCTGTTGCTGTTTGTGTGCTTTGCCATTCGGCCGATGGGTCTCTCGTTCCGCAGCCGCATCTTTGGCATAAGCCTGGGACTTGGCTTTCTTGCGACGATCAATCTGGTTAACTCGGCATTTATCTCTCATAATTCGACCATGTACTCCCTATTTAGCGTGGTGAACGGTCTGGCTGTCGGTCTGACGCTACTCACCTGGTCTGCCTATTTTGCCTTCCCGGAGCCGAAGCGCCGCATCATCGTGCTTCCGACCACCTCGCCCTTCCTTCGCTGGAACCAGATCTCGATGGCCCTTGGCGACGACCCCGGTTATGTTGCGGTCGGCGGCATCCCACCGGAACTGTTTGCCCCGGCTGAGCTTGAGGTCATGCGTCGCGCTTCAGCGAAGATGACCCCAGCACTCGAGACCCAATCCGCTATGCGTTCGTTGTCTGCTTAGAGTAAAGGGTAGAAAGATCGCAACTACAAACCGCCGTCCCGCTCGGGGCGGCGTTTTTGCGTCTGCTAAAGAACCTGTTAACATACAGCGAACGGCTAAGCTCACGCAACAATGAACTGCCCCTACGGCACAGGTAAACCCCGCGTCCTCATCCTTAGGCATTGCAGCAAATCTTCAACGCCAGCAAAGGATAGCGGGTCAGTTTCCGATAACGCGACTTTGCAGGAGGTTTATTACTGGCAGCACCTTTAGGACGTTTTGAATCGAGCAGATTTCAGGACTCACTGCGTCTCGCAACGCGTTTAGAAGCGACGATCAGAACAAACATCAAGGGCCAAAGAATAAAAAGGCTGTAGGTATGCAACCTGCTAAAGGTGAAAACAGCGTGGCTCACTTCGTGGTACGTCTTTGTTCCATGGTAAAGCCCCCAAAGGTAATACCGTCCGCCCTCGATCTTGCCGTTCACGGCATCGCCCCCGAGGTAGGAAGCCGCAATTAGGTACGATACAAAGTCCAGTAGAGCGACAGCGGTCACTACGGCGGCCAACCGCGACACTAAGCGACTCGTTACCCTGGATATTCTGCGTGTCGACTCCTCGCGGATTCCTTGAGCAACATCTCTGGATTTCTCGGCTTGCGGCATAGCAGCATGATAACCGTCACAGCCAGCGTGAGCGTAGGATCGCGCTGGCAGAAAACGGGCTTTTCGGAAACTTCAACCGAACTTGCCGAAAATCCGACTTTTCGGGCATTACGAAGATCGCTTCTGCCGAAGCAGCCCCCTGGGAGCAAGACTCGATATTCTTCATCGGCGCTATTGAAGAAAGCGGAGATATGACGCGTTTGGTCGAGCTGAGAACCATCAAAAGGAATCGGAGCCGTCATCTTCTTCATAGCATTTCCCCACAGCAGAGATCGAGCGGACGGCCGTTGGGAGATGACGCTGCCCGTTCCTGACCGCAACGTCCAATGGATACTTTGGTATCGATCGATACGTTGATCCAATGGATATGTCGTCGCGCTTCTGCTAATTTCGTCTTGAACGGCAACTCGCTCTGACATCGAGGGGAGTACAAAATGGATCCGACAAATGGACTGAAAGAGACCACGCGCGTGACCGCGCCTGTCGCCTCGAACACGCTTAGCGTGAACGTTTTTACCGCCCCGGGAAAGGCTATGGTCGGCGAGCGGCCGAAGCCTTTCGGCGAGCCGCTCGGCTTTGATCCGGCCACCTCGACGTTGATCTTCGGCGAGTACGACGCGGTACTGGTGGACGCCATGACCACGGTGGCTGAGGCCGAGGCGCTCGCGGACTGGATTGCGCTGCATAACCGGAACCTGGAGACCATCTATATAACGCATGCGCATTTCGACCACTTCTACGGTCTCAGCGTTCTGCTCGACCGTTTCCCAGGCGCTCGGGCGATCGCAACGCCCAAGGCGGTGGAGGGCATACAGATGTATTTGTCTCCCCCGGTGCAGCAGTTAGCCCGCCGAATGTTTCCTGGGCAAGTGCCCACGAAGTTGGTTGGACCTGAGCCCTATGACGGCGACACCTTCACGCTTGAGGGCCACGAATTGCGCATCATCGAGCAGGGCCGCACCGATTGTCCCGATTCGACCTCTCTATACGTTCCATCAATCGACCTGATCGTCGCTGGCGACGTCGTATACAACCAATGCCGCATGTACGTTGGCGACACCACTCCCGAGAGCCGAGCGAATTGGATCGCAGCGCTGGACCGGTTAGCGGCGCTGGATCCGGCGATTGTTGTCGCCGGTCACAAGAAGCCTGGCGCGCCCGACTCTCCCTCGACGATCCAGGACACCAAGCGTTACCTGCAGGATTTTGACCGGCTCCAGAAAACCGCGACATCCGACCAGCAGCTGTTCGATCAGATGACGGAGCTATACCCGCATTGGGTAGCCAATCAGTCGTGGTTGATGTTCGGATTCCCCGGGGCATAACTCACATCAACCGCGGTGGTGCGCGCTTGCGCGTCCCGTCCGTCCCAAGTCTTAGTTCCGATTTCAAAAAGGAGAACAAAATGGCAACGAAAGGAAAAATCCTGGCATTGATCTCGAGCGGTCGCGGTTTGCCCTTGAAGGATGGCAAGATTTATACCGGTGCCGGCTACTACCTCAACGAAGTGACGGTTCCGGTTCGCGCCCTGATGAAGGAGGGCTACGAAATCACCTTCGCCAACCCCACCGGCAATACACCGCAGGTGGACGTCCATTCTGAGGTCGTCGGCTTTTTCGGCGGGGACGCGGCCAAGCTGCAGGACTACCTGCTATTCCGCGACGGCTTGCTTGGGCTCAGAGATCCAGTTCGCATCAGGGATGTCATCGCGTCGGGCCTGGATCAATATGACGCTGTTTTCGTTCCGGGCGGCCATGGCCCGATGATCGATCTTCTGGATGATCCCAATGCCGGCATCGTGCTGAGACACTTTCACGAAACGTCCAAGCCTACGGCTGTGCTCTGCCATGGCCCGATTTCACTGCTCTCCGCTCTTCCGAATTCGTGGGAGTTCGTCGCAGCGCTGGCAGCGGGCGATGTCGCCGGAGCGCACGCTAAGGCTCAAGGCTGGATCTATGCCGGATATAAGATGACTATCTTTGCGACGGCGGAAGAACAGCAGCGGGAGCCGCTTGAGATTGGTGGTAAGGTTCTGTTTTACCCGGACTTCGCCTTGCGTACGGCGGGCGGCGACGTTAGTGTGGTCGCTCCATGGGGGAGCTACGCCCTTCAAGATCGCGAGTTGATCTCAGGCCAGAACCCGTTCTCTGATGAAGCAGTTCTGAAGCTTCTTCTAGCGGCACTCAACGAGAAGAAAAAGTGAGTCGGTAAGTACGGGCTGGTTCCGTGGTTTCCCCTGCCGCTAAATCTATCCGAATTGGAGTCGTCAAATGAGCAGCGTACAAATCGACCAGAAGAACTATGAGATGCCCCCGAAGGAAGGGATGAGCATCGCGCATTTTCTAACCGTGGGCGACATCAACCGATCGCTCGATTACTACGAGAAGGTCTTCGGCGCTCGCATTCTGAGTAGAGGCGACGGAAACGCGCCTGGGTACCTTCAGCTTGCGAATATCTGGATGATTCTGAACGTTGGGGGCGGGCCGACTCCGGATAAGCCGACGGTATCGCTCAGCGTCCCCGATCCGAATCACATCAACAGCTTTATGAATTTCCGCGTTGCGGATATTCAAGCGTGCTATGAACTATGGAAGAGTCGAGGAGCGGAGTTCATCACGGCGCCGATCCCCAAGTATGGCGAGATCCGCTGCTACATCCGCGATCCTGACGGATATATTATCGAGGTCGGACAGAGCACCGACCTCACATACGGATAGTCCCGGGCGAGTTGTCGTCCACTCGTAAGTTATATAGAAATAAGCATTTGCTGGTTCGATACCGGCAAGCGGGATTCAGTCCAGCGATCTGCGTTTGAGGTACCTCGGAACCCTCAAAGAGCGCCAAATTGCCAATGCACCGATCGACGACCAGACGCCTATCTGTCCTTCACGAAAAACCGGGTTTTCGGAAAAAACTGACCGTCTAGCAAAAAGGCCGCCCCAAAGTGGGACGGCCTTTTGCTGATGCTTCTGCCTGTGTGAGTCTTAGTCTTTCTCGAACTCAGAGCGCTTCCAATTGATCAGGTCGCCCAGCGTAGTGCTGCTGCTGTTGCCCGACGAGGAAGAAGAGGACGAACCCGAGTTGTTGCCCTTGGGCGACTTCTCGCGCTCCTTGTAGCTTTCCACCTCAGCGCGGCTGGCCTCTTCGCCAACGGCACGGATGCTTAAGCCGACCTTCTTCTCTTCCTGGTTCATCTTGACGATCTTGAACTCGTGCTCAGAATCGACTTCCATCGCCACCGGCTTGCCATCGGGACCGACCGCTTCAGAGACGTGGCACAGACCCTCGACTCCTTCTGCGATCTCAACGAAGGCGCCAAACTGCGCGGTACGCAGGATCTTGCCCTTGATGACGTCGCCAACGCGATGCTGGGCGAAGAACGTGTCCCAGACATCCGGCTGCAGCTGCTTGACGCCCAGCGACAGACGGCGGTTCTCGGGTTCGACCCCAAGGACGATCGCACGGACCTTCTCGCCCTTCTTCAGGACCTCGGAGGGGTGCTTGATGCGCTTGGTCCAGCTCAGGTTCGAGACGTGTACCAGGCCATCGATGCCGTCTTCGATCTCGATGAAGGCGCCGAAGTCGGTCAGGTTGCGAACTCGGCCTTCGATGATGGCGCCGGTCGGGTACTTGTCTTCGAGCTGCTCCCAGGGGTTGTCCTGGAGCTGCTTCATGCCGAGCGAGATGCGGCGGTCGTTCGGGTTGACGCTGAGGATGATGGTGTCGACCTCGTCGCCGGGCTTGACCATCTTCGACGGATGCTTCATCCGCTTGGACCAGGTCATCTCGGAGACGTGGACGAGGCCTTCGATGCCCTGCTCGAGCTCGATGAAGGCGCCGTAGTCGGTGACCGAGAGAACGCGGCCGCGAACCTGCGCCCCGATCGGGTAGCGCTCGGTGGCGTCGAGCCATGGGTCAGGCGTGAGCTGCTTGAAGCCGAGGGAGACGCGCTGCTTCTCCTTGTCGAACTTCAGCACCTTCACCTGGATCTCGTCGCCAACGTTGACGAGGTCGCGGGGATGGGTCAGCCGGCCCCAGCTCATATCGGTGATGTGGAGCAGGCCATCGAGACCGCCCAGATCGACGAATGCGCCGTAGTCGGTGAGGTTCTTCACGGTGCCGGTCAGGACGCTGCCCTCTTCGAGAGTGGAAAGTGTGACTGCCTTCTTGGCGTTCTGGTCTTCTTCGAGGAGCTCCTTGCGGCTGATGACGACGTTGCCGCGCTTCTTGTTCAGCTTGATGACGCGGACTTCGATCTCAGTGCCGATGTAGCCGTCCAGGTTGCGGACGGGACGGACCTCGACCTGCGAACCGGGCAGAAACGCCTTGATGCCGATGTCGACGGTGAGACCACCCTTGACGCGGCCGAGAACCATGCCCTTGACGGGTGTCTTGTCGTTCGCCGCCTGCTCCAGCTTGTCCCAGACCTTGTGACGGAGGGCCTTGTCGTAACTGACCAGATAGCCGCCCTCGGGCTCTTCACGCTCAACCACAACCTCAACCGAATCGCCGGCCTTGAACTTGGACACACCGTGGATGTCCAGGACCTGCTCCAGGGGAATGAGGCCTTCCGACTTGAGCCCAATGTCGACAACAACATGCTTGTCGGTGATTTTGACCACAGTGCCGGTAATGATGACCTCTTCAACGGTCAGGTTCTGGGCAGCAGCGGACTCGGCGGCCTGCTCGCGATCAAAGTTCGCCAGGGCCGCAGCAAAATCGGCTGCATCGTAGTTCAAATCATCGTCAGATTCGTCGGCTGCAGTCGCGGTCACCGTAGCAATGGTTCCGTGGTCTGCGGTTGTGCTGGCCGTAGCAGCAACCTGCTGCGCAGCTGCACTTGACGTTTCGTGGGCGGTCTCATGCGGTTGGGTTGAGGTGGATTCAGAAGACAGTTGGGTATGATCCGCTGTCGCTTCGGGCGCTAGGACTTCCGTTTCGGTGGTCAGGGGTTTGCTCTCGTTGTCAGGATTATGGTTTTCTACCATGGTGAATGCGGACTCCGGGATCCAAGGATTCGTTCCCTCTCAGGCGGCGCAAGCTGCGGGAACAATCAGCATTCCAGAGGCGGATGCTGGCTGCTCTTTCTCTCCCCGCGATTGCTTCGGCAGGATGGAAGGAATCAGGTCTTGCAGAGGAGCTACTGCACTTGGATCCCACACGCAATAGTTCACTATATAAAGAATAGAACTTTGCATACAGTCCGTCAACAAAAGGCGGCCGCGCGCACTGCATTTTCATCACCATGTCATCCATGCAGACAGGAATCCTTGTGGATCGTATGACGTTTGGATGCAGCGGGAGGCCTGGGGAACCAGATCATAACGAAAATAAATTGCTTGCCCGTGGCCGGGGCCCCCCGCCTGCCGTTCGCTCCCCGCTATACTCGGCCAATGGATCGCCTCTGGACGCCCTGGCGCTATAGCTACGTCACCCACACAGACCCGCAGGCCCGCACCGGCGTCCCCGCGACCCTTGGCGCATGGCCTCCGTCCGAGGCGGAGGACAAGCACTGCGTGTTTTGCAACATGATCGCCGCTGTCGACTACGCTATCGCACACGGAATGGCGAGAGAGGTCGCGGAAAAGGCCGCAAACATCGTCCATCGGGGTCTGCACTGCTTTGTGTGCCTTAACGCCTACCCCTACACCACCGGTCATGTGATGATCGTTCCGTATCGGCACCTCGCCTCGCTCGCCGCAGTTCCCACGGACGCAGCCAATGAGTTGATGCTGCTGGCCCAGCGCTCCGAACAGGCCCTGCGCGAGGTCTACAGCCCGGGCGGACTGAACATGGGCCTCAACCTGGGCGAGGCCGCGGGTGCCGGGATCGCCGACCACATTCACCTGCACGTCCTGCCGCGCTGGCTGGGTGACACAAATTTTATGACGGTTACAGCAGAAACTCGTGTACTTCCGGAGCCGTTGGATGTAACATGTGCAAAACTCCGGCCCATCTTCGGAAAACTAATACAACTCTGACTTCGCCATAACCATCAAAAGCCGTATAGCAGACTCAAGGCGTGAGCCTCGTCACTAACGAGCTATCGAGGGCTTCCCCATGGCAATCTATCAGCAGAACCTTCCCGCGTCCCTCCGCCTCGGCCCCCCGGGTACACCCGAAAATCGCACCGTCCCCGCAACCGATCGTCGTCCTTACCTGGTTCCTGTTCATCCTCGCAAGACCATAGCTCCAACCCGGCAGACCGTAGCCTCCACCCGTCAGTTTCTTGCCCTTTACCCGCACGAGTCCGAAGACGCACGCCTCACCGGCGCAACTCGCTCCCTTTATCGCCGGTTGTTGGCCCTGAACCTTCCCAAGCCTGCAGTCCGAACCGAAGGCGCCCCGGAACTTCGTGACGGCACAGAAGTGCGGTTTACGCTCGCTGGTTCCAGAATTGCCTGACAACACCTGCAGTTTCAGTCGTTGGGCCGGTGAGGGCCTGACGATCATAGAAAATCTACGACCTTGCCCATGATGAGCAAGGTCTTTTTGTTTAAGTCACTGAAGGCGAACCCGAACCGAAGTTCTAAGGGGGCCCGGGCGCCGGCGGCACACTCGCGGTTGCCTTGGGTTGAGCATCGTGATTGCGACCGCGCGGATCGTTTGGATCTCTCGGCCCAGGTACTCGAGTGGCTTCAAAGCTCGTGATCTTCCATACCCCTGAAGGCAGACGTTGATAGACCCGTGTGTAACGATAGGTACCCTTCACCGGAGCACCGTCGTTAGTCCCTTCCACCTCCGCGCGCGAGGTTACGATCGCAATGGATCCAATCAACTTAACCTGCCGGTCGCCCAGATCGAGCCTGGTCAGCGCGACCTTGTGCATTCGCATCCGGTCGAGCTGCTGCATCTTTGTATTCACCTGGCCAGTCATCGATATGCCGATGTAATCGTCCGACAACAGCTTGTCCATAGTGACCACATCGCCCGCAAGCTGGGCCTGACGCCACTGCTCTTCGAGGGCCTCGACCTGTTGTTTTGCGGCGTGTTTCTTCTCGCGGAGGGGCTGGTTCCAACCTGCGCATAGGGCCGGCACAGACCATCCCAGCACCACTGCCGTCACCAGGACAATGGTGGGTGTAAGCCTGTAGCGAATTGGACGACCACTTAGTCGCATTTGCGTACCGGATACTAGACCGATTTATTGTGCACAGTCAAAACTACTTTAGTCGTATGCGCCTCTTAGCCCTATAAGACGCGGGAACCGCCTGAAAAGTCCAGACAAAACCCTCAGCAGACAGCGGAGAGGTTCTCCAGCTGGCGCTCTTTCATCATCTGATACAGTCCGCCGATTGCATATTGATGAAAATGCGGGGAGCCCCGATGGTGCTCCAGTGCCGCCTCATCCGCATACTGCTCGTAAATTAGCACCGTGCAGCCCTCCCCCTCGACAAAGTGGGGAATATAGCTCACGCACCCGGGCTCCCTCCGCGTGGCCGCGGTCAGGTGGCGGAGTACCTCATGAACGGCGTCATGGTTCGGCCTGGTCAAACGTCATTCGCACGGTAAAACTCAACATAATTGGCCTTTTCTACGCCTTCAGCGCTTCGTCAAACGACGGAAGCGTCATTGTCTGTTCGCGATCAGGCCCGGTCGAAACCATTCCGATCTTCGCCCCCGATTCCTTCTCCACAAACTTTAGATAGTCCTGCGCCAGTTGCGGCAGTTTATCGAACTCGGTAATTCCCTCAGTCGAGCTATTCCACCCCTTCAGCCTGGTGTAAACCGGCTCGATCGCGTTGTAGCCGGGCATATCAGCAGGAACCACGTCCGTCAGCTTGCCATTGATCTTGTAACCGGTGCAGACCGGAATCTCTGTGCACTCGTCCATCACGTCCATCTTCGTGACCACCAGCCACTCAGTACCGTTGATCATATTGCTGTAGCGCAGCAGCGGAAGGTCCAGCCAGCCACAGCGCCGGGGCCGTCCGGTCACTGCCCCATACTCCTGCCCGCGCGCCCGGAGCAGGTCGCTGGTGGAGTCGTGGATCTCCGTCGGGAACGGCCCTTCGCCGACCCGTGTCACATAGGCCTTGGTGACGCCGATCACAGTGCCGATCCGCGTCGGGCCGAACGCCCGTGCCGGTGACCGCGCCGCCTGCCGTCGAAGAGGACGACGTCACAAACGGGTAGGTCCCGTGGTCGATGTCCAACAGAGCGCCCTGCGCACCTTCGAACATCACCTTTTCGCCGTTGTCGATGGCGTGATTCAGCATCACGGCGGTGTCTGTGACGAAGGGAGCGACCTGTTCCGCCGCCCGCGAGTACTCCTCGTACATCGTCTTCGGATCGAGCGGCTCGGTGCCGAACAGCGCATGGGCGATGGTGTTCTTCTCATGGCACGCGTTCTCAATATGGGTCCGCAGCAGCGCGGAGTTCAGCAGGTCAACCACGCGCAGCCCGCTGCGATGCATCTTGTCCTCATATGCAGGTCCGATTCCACGGCTGGTCGTGCCGATCTTCGTGCGCCCCGGCGCGTTCTCCGCCGCCAACTCGATCATCCGGTGATAGGGCAGGATCACCTGCGCGCGGTTCGACACAAAAAGCTGGCCGTCGACTGGCAGTCCGGCGTCCTTCAGCTTCTTCACCTCGTTGAGAAACGCCATCGGATCCAGCACGACGCCGTTGCCGATCACACCTTTACACTCCGGCCGCAGCACACCACAGGGAATCAGTTGCAGGACAAACTTCTTGCCGTGAATGATGACGGTATGCCCGGCGTTGTGGCCGCCCGCGTATCGCGCCACCACGGAGAACTTCTCCGACAGCACGTCCACGATCTTGCCTTTACCTTCATCGCCCCACTGGGCACCCAAAATGACCGCTGATTTGCGTTGATTCACGACGGATATGTTCTCCAAGGAATGTTATTGGCCGGTTGGCGCGCTCGACTGTTGAAACACGAGCCAGTATCCATCATATCGTGTCGCGCGCCTTCTGAGTTTTGTGCAGGGGCCAGAGACCTAGGGCTGCGCGTAGTAGCCATTCCGCGTCCGCGCTGTAAGGCCAGGCGTCGCGACCTTGACCTCAATCGCGTGGTATTCATTCGGCCGGTCGGCCGCAGTAGCGTCCACCGTTAACGTATAAAAAGTGTCTGCATCCGCGACGCATTGAGCGATCTGTCCCGCTATGTCGTTGCTTGCGGTAAGTGCCAGTCCGCCGGTCTGCACCGCGAGCACCTGCAACGCGAGATTTGCGGGAACCACCGTCTTAGCTGACGTTACCGGCTTCAAAAACTCCTTGTAATAGAAGTTCCGTGCCCCGCCAGCGGACTCTGCTCCTTGCGGGTCGACACTGTACAGCGTCATGCGCGCCTCGCGGAGCGCGTTAGATACTGCAACGATCGATGCAAACAGCCTCGCCTCGTCCTTGGCGCCCAACTCTACGTTTGGGCCCGAGAGAAGCGGCCAGCCGGGGCTGATCCAGACGACCATCTTTCTTCCCGGCACCTGCGCCTCCTTCGCCGTCAGCGACTGCAACGAAGTCAACGAGAGCTGAAACTTCTCGACTGCGCCATAAAATCCCTCCGAACGCCGGACCGAGCGCAGCCCCGTCTCATGCTGATCAAACGAAGCCAACAACGCGTTGCCGTCGCGCGAAGAATTATTTTGTATTTCGGTGCCCTTGTCTGAGAAGAAGGCCAGTGAAAGAGGATGGTCCAGTACGCCCTCATTCCGCAGCAGAAACGTCTTGATCTGCTCCCGTTCATACGCCACTCGAGTGAAGTTCGTATTGACCTCGTCCACCAGCAGGATGATCTTCACCGGTTGCCCTGCAGGCTGAACGTTCGTCGCAGCTACTCCGCCACCCGAGGCCTGGAAGGAGAGGATGTCCTGCGGACGCCCGTTGGTGAGCACCGTAAAATCCTTTTCGGTAAGGCCCCTTACGGCCTTGCCCGCGTGGTCCGTCACCGCGACGTCCAATGTGAGACGAGTTTTGGCGGGCGGTAACGATGCAGGGCCGGCCGGTTGTTGCGCGGACACTTGAAACGCGAAGCACGAAACAGAGAGGAGAAACATTCCAGCCCGAGACAACGCATTCATACCTGGCCCCTTCGACGATCTCCTCCAATTTACTCGCATCCCGACAACGGTGAAACTGCTGTGTCTAAATGCCGCCACGTTTTTGATGGCGCGAGCGACGGGTCTATCGTTATCCTCCTCCTGCATCTTGCTACCTCAAAATCGAGTAACGCAACGTCATGTCCGGATCCCGCCTGCTCTACGGCACTACCGTCTTCCTCGGCGCATTCCTGCTCTTCCTGGTCGAGCCGATGGCCGCCAAACAGCTTCTCCCCGCGCTGGGCGGCTCGTCCGCGGTCTGGCTGACGTGCCTGGTCTTCTTCCAGGTCACACTGCTGCTCGGATACCTCTACGCGCACTGGCTCACGAGGAGCACCGCGCCCGGCTGGCGGCGACATCTTTATCTCGTCTCACTCGCCGCTGCCGTCGTTCTGCTGGCCGCGCAAAGGCTGTTTCCTGCCAGCCTCAGCCAAGGCTCCGATCACCCGATCACCACCATCTTCACCACCCTTACCCTCACCATTGGCCTGCCTTTCCTGCTGCTCGGCGCAACCAGCCCTCTGCTGCAGCTTTGGTTTCTTCGCACTGAAGGCGGCAGCATTCCCTACCGACTCTTCGCGCTCTCGAACGCGGGCTCGCTCCTGGCGTTGATCGCATATCCCTTTGTCGTCGAGCCGAACCTCACGCTGAAGCTCCAGCGGGCCCTCTGGTCTCTTGGCTTCCTCGCTTACGCCGTCCTTTGCACGCTGCTCGCCCGCTCTGTCAAAAAGGTGCAGCCAGCAAACATCTTCATCGCAAGAGGAACTAACAGCGCCGCGAACGCGGGCCTCTATCAAATGGCTCTGGTTCCTTCTTCCTATTGCCGCCGCAATGCAGTTGAGCGCGGTGACCGCACATCTAACCGTCAACATCGCCGCCATACCGCTGCTCTGGATGCTCCCGCTCGCGGCCTATCTCCTCACCTTCATCCTCGCCTTTGAGTTTCCCTCGCGCTACCGGCGGGGCATCGTCGTGCGGCTGCTCGTCGTCATGCTGGCCAGCCTGGGCTACGCTATCTCGAAGACCGACGTCAGCCTTCCCATCGGCATCGCCATCTTGTTTTTCCTCGTCGAATGCTTCCTCGCTGGACTCTTCTGCCACGCGGAGACCTACGCCCTGCGCCCACAGCGCGGATCGGAGACGACTCTTTTCTACTTACTCATCGCCGCCGGTGGAGCGGCGGGGACCTTCTTCATCGGCATCGCAAGCCCGCTGATCTTCTCCGCCAACTACGACCTCGCCATCTCGTTCTTCGTTACTGCATTGCTCGCCGTCGCGGTCACCTGGCAGGACGGCTGGCCCCAGCGCATGCTCTGGACCACCGCCAGTGTGCTGTTGCTTATCTTCGCGATCATGCTGCACTCCGCCTACGCCCGCGACGCCATCCTGGAGGTCCGCAACTTCTATGGCACCCTCCGCGTGAAGCAGACGACCACGCCTCAGGCGGATCCGGAGCGGATGCTGCTGAACGGCACCATCCAACACGGAACGCAGATCTTCGCGCCTGATCTGAATCGCATCCCGACAACCTACTATGCGGTCGATTCTGGCATCGGCCTCGCGCTGCGCTTCTGTTGCAACGAAAGCGGCAGCGATATCGCGCGCCCACGCACCATCGGCGTCATCGGGCTCGGCACCGGAACGCTCGCCGCATACGGCCATCCCGGCGACAGTATTCGTTTCTACGAGATCAATCCTCTCGTCCAGCCCATCGCTCAGAACCTCTTCACCTATCTCCGCGACTCGCGCGCGCGGGTCACCTTCGCCGACGGCGATGCACGCACCTCGCTTACTCGTGAGGCCCCGCAGAACTTTGACGTGCTCGTGGTCGACGCCTTCTCAGGCGACGCCATACCCCTGCATCTGCTCACTACCGAGGCCATTGCGCTTTACAAGCGACACCTTGCACGAGATGGCATCCTGGCCTTCCATGTCTCGAACCAGTACCTCAATCTCGCGCCCGAGATCGCACAGCTCGCCATCGCGGCGAACATGCAATCGAAGCTGATCGAAAGCCCCGGGGACGACGCGACCGGCTCCTACCGCTCTACCTGGGTCCTGCTTACCAACAGCGCGACCTTCTTCACCCGCTCGGAGATCGCTGGCGCCGTCACGGACACACCAACGACGCCGCGCCTGCGACCCTGGACCGACGACTACTCCAGCCTGCTTCCCATCCTGCAGCTAACCCACCACTAAACTACTTCGCCCACGCCAGCCCGTCCGCCGTCTTCCCCGCATCAATCACCCGGGAGACCTTCCACTGTGCCAAATCGATCTCGGCCACCTGGCTTTTGGAGTTGCATGCGACATAGGCCGTCTTCCCGTCGGGGGTCATGAGGCACCTCGGCCGGCTCATCCGGGACGTCGATCGTCTTCGCAACCTGCATCGTCTTCAGGTCGACTACAGCTACCTGTTTTGACGTTCGCAGTGCGACCAGCAGCCATCGCCCATCGAAGGTCGGGGCCGTTCCATAACCTACAGCGGGAAGCGGCACCCACGTCTTCACCTTGTTCGTCGCCGTATCAATCACTGCGAGCTGAGGCTTTTCCTGGTCTGCGGTGAACACCATAGTGTCGTCACGCGAGATCGAGATACGCTGTGTGCCTTTTGAGATCGGAACGATCGCCAGCGTCTTGCGCGCCTTCATGTCCAGCACCGATACCGTCCCCGGGCCCACGTTTGCCGTGTAGCCTCGCGAACCGTCCCGCGACAGCACCAGCATGTGCGACTGCTCCTGCCCTGTTGGCACGCTCCCGACGATCTTCAGTGTTTTGGGATCGATGATGCTCACCGTCTTGTCCAGCTCCGTCGTTACGTACAGCATGCCGCTGTTCGGGTCGTAGACCACGCAGTGCGGCCGCACACCATGACCGAAGTCGATCGTATGTACGACCTTGCGGCTGGCGAGATCGATCACGGAGATCTTCGTGCCGTCGGTGCCAGCCCTGCCCACACCTGAGTCGCCGTAGATCGGCACATAAGCGGTCGTGCCATCCGGCGACGCAGCGACCTCATGGCCGGTCACACCATCTACCGGCACCTTCGCGACCTGTTTGCCCGCTGCCGGATCGATGAGACTCAGATCATGGTCGCCCTGGTTCGCGACGAGCAGCATTGGATGCGCAGCTTTTTCGCTATGGCCCTGGGCATAAGCAAAGGCAGCTGCCAGACCCATCACAGAACACCCGGCTATCACGGACAGAAATACGGTCTTCTTCATAGGACGACAAGTATAGTCGCGCGGAGCTTCGCACCGCTCAAGTTCCTTCGGTGAAGCACCCGGCGTCCCGCTAAAGCCCGGCCATATACTTTCAGGAAGCCATGCCCGAGCTCCCCGAAGTCGAAACGATAGCCAACGGCGTCCACGCACGCGTCCACGGTCAGACCATCCGCTCCGTCTGGACCAGCAACAAACCACAGACCTTCAAGTCCCCGCCCGACGAGATCATCGAGACGCTCACCGCCAGCCGCATCGACCGCGTCCACCGCGTCGGCAAAACCATCGTCGTCGATCTGACTCGCAATAAGAAAGCAGCGCAGTTTCTGATCCACCTCGGCATGACAGGCCGCCTGCTCGTCTCGACCCCCGATACACCGGTCCCCGCGCATACCCACGCCATCCTTACCCTCAGCAGCGGCAAAGAGCTTCGCTTCGTCGACGCCCGCCGCTTCGGCCGCCTGTCCGTCGTCGCGCCTGACACAAAATACGAAGGCCCCGGGGCAGAGCCTCTCACGATTCCACTCAAAGAATTTATCGCGCTCTTCCACAACCGGAAGACGCCGATTAAGGCCGCGCTGCTCAACCAGTCGCTGCTTCACGGAGTGGG
The DNA here is from genome assembly GCA_963774835.1 of uncultured Acidobacteriaceae bacterium. GTDB lineage: Bacteria > Acidobacteriota > Terriglobia > Terriglobales > Acidobacteriaceae > Edaphobacter. Next base: position 857,611 of record CAVZGS010000002.1, on the reverse strand, counting down.
CAACATCTACGCCGACGAGGCGCTCTTCCACGCGGGCATCCGTCCCACCCGGCACGCTGGGCGCCTCACTCACGCCGAACTAACGCGTCTCCACACCGCTTTGATCAAGGTCCTTAGTGAAGCCATCAAACTAGGTGGCTCCTCGGTCTCCGATTACGTAGACGCCGACGGCGTCGCTGGCTTCTTCCAGTTACATCACCATGTCTATTCACGCACAGGTCAACCCTGCCGCGTTTGTGGCACTCCCATCAAACGCATCGTGATTGGTGGCCGCAGCACCCACTACTGCCCCACTTGCCAAAAGTGATCGATCACTGCGGGGTCGAAGGCCTGGGTCCGCTTTTCTGCGCTTCGACAAGGCGGTGAACGATCGAAGGAAAGTTACTAAGATCGATTGCATGCTGCGGATGGAACACCGTCAGCCCTGTGCAGACGATGGCGTCCGCGATATGAGTTGGTGAAGGACGTTCTAATCGGCAAGTGTTTGTCGTCAGTGGGCCAGGAAGCGCGGCTTCGGGCACGGGTGAACAGACGGGGCCGTCTGCAGTCGTCTGGCAAGTTGCTTTCTGGATGATTGTTTGGCGTACCACTTCGCGGCTTTGGATACGGACCAGAACATCGTCCTCCGTTCGTGACCATGTTCCCAGGCGAATGCTATACCCCTCATTCAAGTTCAAGCCAACGGGACGTTTGCTGTTGGTCTTGATGAAAGACGCTGCGACCTCTGCGTATACGCCATCGAGGTAGAGGACGACCAGCGTTCCGTTGGCATAGCGAAGTTTTTCGCCATGCGGCGCACCAACCAGTCTGTCCCAATGGAGGTCCGAAGTAAAAACCCTGTTGGGATCGACATCCGTCTCCTGAGCGAAGGCGCCGCGAACCAATAGCGCGACGACTGCCACAAGGAGGGCCCTCATCACAGTTCGTCCATCTCTACCGTGCCGCCGCCTGCTCCGCAGACACCGCCGCTCCGATCACTCTTACCTCCGCGGTGTCCTCGACGATCTCCAGCGAATAGCCCTGCAGCGGACTCATCTTCACCATCTGGTGCAGATAGTCCTTCAGCATCGGCAGATCGAGAAAGCGCGCGTTGGGGCCGGTCAAAAAAATCTTGCCCGGACCGGCCATGTGGATCGTTGTCGTAGTGGCCGCTGCCAGCGCCTTATGCCAGAGCCGCTTAAACTCCAGGCATCGTGCATCGCCGTTCTTGGCCGCCTCGAAGACCTCCTCCGGCTCCATGTCCAGGAACCGCAGCCGCATCGAGCGGTGCCCCATGATCCCTTCCATGTGGCCTCGCCCGCCGCACCCGCAGAAGCGTTCTTTTTCGTCCAAAGTCACCACGGTATGGCCGCCCTCCCATACACCCGGAGCAAACGGATAGCGCCCATACCCAATCCCCACGCCCAGCGTCCACACGCGGATCATGCTGTCGAGTTTTCCATGCGCCGAAGCCAGCCCCGCGGCCATCCCGTCGGCGTCGTTCAATGCCGTCACGGGCGCTTCGATCCCGTGGGTGCGAAGTTGTGCCGCCACCAGCTCCACAATCTTCGCGCCCTTCAACTGCGGCAGGTTCGGGGCCTCTTCTACCACGCCATTCTTGACCAGACCAGGCAGCGCCACACCAACCGCCGTCAGGTCTTTCTCTCCGTTGGCCGCTAGTATCACCTGCTTGCAGATGGTCTCCACCACAGCGTCAGTGTGCATCTCAACCAGCGCATCATCGTCATCGTGGTCTTCAGGAAAACTGCGTACCACGCCCACCAGCTTGTGGTCCACCACCAGCCCAGCCGAAATCCGCTCCGATAACGTGACCCCAATCGTCTTTGCCATGATCTTTACCGTTCCCTGCCCGCCCTTTATCAGGTGCCAGCGTCTTTATTCGAACTTGCTCACTCGGTTCAATCCATTGAAAGCGGCAACTTTATAACATTCCGCGAGCGTTGGATAGTTAAAGACCGTCTCGACAAAATAATCCAGCTTTCCGCCCAGCGCCATGACGGCCTGGCCGATGTGCAGCAGCTCACTGGCGCCCTCGCCGATGATATGCACGCCGAGGATCGCATGCGTCATCCTGTGGAAGATGATCTTCAACCGTCCCGTCGTGTCGCCGCGAATCTGCCCGCGCGCAATCTCGCGATAGTACGCCACTCCGACCTCGTAGGGCACGTCCTCTTCGGTCAGCTGCTCCTCGGTCTTTCCGATAAAGCTGATCTCCGGAATCGTATAAATCCCATACGGATACAGCCCAGGGTTGGACAGCACGTTTTCATCGCCAAACGCCCTGGCCGCCGCCACGCGCCCCTGCTCCATCGACACCGAAGCAAGCGAAGGAAATCCGATCACATCGCCCACCGCAAAGATCGTCGGCACCTTCGTCCGGAAATCCTTGTCCACCGGAATACGGCCGCGCCCGTCGGCGCTGATCCCCACCGCCGCCAGGTTCAGGTCGTCCACGTTCCCTTGACGCCCGACCGCGTAGAGCAGCGCATCACCCTGCACCTTCTTCTTGCTCTCAAGATTGGCGACAACGGTCCCGTCCGGCATCTCTTCGACCGACTCCACCTCTTCGTTCAGCCGCATGGTCACGCGAGAGTCGCGCAGGTGGTAGCTCAGCGCCTCGACGATCTCCTGGTCGGCAAACTCCAGCAGTCGCGGCCTGCGCTCGATCAGCGTCACCCGCACTCCGAGCGCCGAAAACATGCACGTGTACTCGACGCCGATCACGCCGCCGCCTACGATGATCATCGTCTTCGGCAGGTTCACCAGCTCCAGTACCAGGTCGCTGTTGATAATGCTGCGTCCGTTGATCGGCACCTTCGGCGAGCACGCCGGCTTGGTCCCCGTACCAATCAAGATGTTCTTGGCCTCATAAACGGACGAACCGCGCGAGTTCGTCACCTTCACATGGTTCGCATCTTCAAAGCTCCCCACGCCGACCAGTATCTCGATGTTGTTGCGCGAGAGCTGCGCCTCTGTGACGTCGATCTCGGTCTTGATCACGTGCTGCACCCGGAACGCCAGGTCCGCCATCGTGATCCGTTCCTTCACCCGGTAGTTCATCCCGTAGATGGACTTGTAGTTGTACCCCGAGAGATGCAGCACCGCCTCGCGCATCGTCTTCGAAGGAATGGTGCCGGTACTGATGCAGGCGCCCCCCACCACCTCGCGCATCTCCACGAGCGCGACCTTCTTTCCCAGCTTGGACGCATAGATCGCGGCCCGCTGCCCGGCCGGCCCGGATCCTATGACAATCAGATCGTAAACGCTACTCATAGTGGCACGTACTCAGGTACATCGACTGCGATGCGGCGGCTGGATCCAGTCTGGTTATCGGCCCCAACGCGATGGTCGGTGAGGGGCCAGGCTCTTGATTTTATGCGCATTTGCCTCGCTGTTTTGAAACTACCACACCGGCGTTAACACCTCTACTCCGCGTCCGGCAACTACACTTGAACCACCGTGCTCCGTTACGCCATCACTAATCGCGCTCTCTACTCTGGCGACGCGCCGCAGCAGCAGGCCTCGCTCCTCCGCCAGGCCTCCCGCTGGGCGGCCGATGGCATCGACCTCATCCAGCTGCGGGAAAAAGACCTCCCTGCCGCGACCCTCGCGGACCTCGCCGGCGCGATCCTGCAGGCAATCGCGAGAACCGCCGGGCCCACGAAGCTGCTGATCAATTCCCGCGTTGACATCGCTATCGCGACCCGCGCCCACGGCGTCCATCTCACGGGAGCCCCGGGCGAGCTGAGCACCACCCAGGTCCGCGAACTTTACGCCGACGCCAGCCTCCCCGCACCTCTCATCACCGTCTCGTGCCACAGCCTCGAAGAGGTGCGGCGCGCCCGCGACAGTCGCGCCGACGCGATACTCTTTGCACCCGTCTTCGAAAAAACCGTGGCTGACCGCGCAATCATCCCGGGTCAAGGGCTCGACAAACTCAGGGACGCCTGCAGCGCCGCCTGTCCCGTCCCAGTTTACGCGTTGGGCGGAGTCACCCATCAGAACGCTGCCTCCTGCCTCGAAGCCGGGGCCGCCGGAATCGCCGGAATCCGTCTCTTCCGCGATAGTTAGAAGGTCGTGCTGACCGTCAACCGGAACGTTTTACGCGGCTCCCGCAGAATGTAGTCAGCACCATAGAACTGCAGTGCCTGCTGGTAGCTGAATTGTCCTGCCCCGGAGGTCGGGAAGTAGCTCTTAAAGGTATTCACGTTGTCCGGCCCGGAGTTCGGCACCGCCAGCTTCTGCGGAACGTCCTCATAGAGCCGCAGCGAATTGTAGGCATAGTAGATGCGGAACGGAGCGTTGACGATCGGAAGAATCACCTGCAGCTCCGCGCCGTTTGACATACGCGGCTGATAGTTGGTGCCGGGAACGATCGCCAGAAAATCCGGGAACTTTACCGAACTGCCACCAAAGCAGGCCCCATTGACAAGAGTTGGGCACCCATACGAAGCGCCGCTGATCAGAGACTGCCCAGCCGTGCTCTGCCGCAACTGGCCCGGCTCCAGATCCATGTTCATGCCGAAGTCGGTAAAGAACGCAAATGTCACCTGGTTCACGATGGGGATGCGATATTCCAGATTGGCGGTGAACTGGGTATCGCCACCAATCGATACCATCCGGTAGATTGGCAGCGGAATCACTACGTTACCCAGTGCAGGGTTTGCCGGATTGAGCGGAACCGATGTCCCGTCCGGGTTCGTCAGAGTGAATTCAACCTTATTCGGAATAAAGACGTATCTGTCCGACCGACCGTGTGTCGAACCCGCGGAGGTGCCTGTTCGCCACCGCTGTAGAAACGGTGCGTCGGCGGCGCCACTTCGCCCCCGAAGCCAGTAATGTTTGCCAGTTGGAGGCGGTAGCCCAGCACGTTATGGCCCTCGCGATTGACCTTAAGCCCCTTCATTGGAAAGAACTGGCGATAGCTGGCAATAGGCGCGACGTACTTTACATTGCCGCCAACACCGGCTATCTGCACTCCAACGTTGAAGTCCTTGCCATGATGTGGCCCGACCGGGCGATCCAGACTGGAGAACGTAAAGCTGGGCGTGACCACCGAGGTAATGATTCCGGTCAGCTGGTTCTGTCCCGCGACTCCGGACCGGAACGCAAGCGACTGAAAGACATTGGTCGTGTTCTGGTTGAACGTCGTCACCGTGGACCGCGACAACGAGTAGGCCAGACCGACACGCGTCACACCGGTCTTGGCAAAGAGATGTCGCAGCGGCTCGCTCGCCGTCAGCGTCAGTCCGGTCGTCGACGTGTTGTAGTTCGTCAGCAGCGACTGCTGGGCGGCCGACAGGTTCCCGGTCGCCCCGGTCGTCGACTGGCTCTTCGAAGGATTAAAGTCGTACTTGGTGGCAAACACCTGTGCCCCGACCGAAATCGGCTTGTCGCGCAGATACGGCTCCGTGAACCCGAAGCTGAGTGTGCGCGAAAGGTCGCCGATGTTCGCCTGCACCGATAGCGTCTCACCCAGACCAAGGAAGTTGTTGGTCTCGTAGTTCAACCCGATGAAGGTGCCCTGACAGGCCGCTGATTCCGCCGTTCAATCCGATCGAGTTCTTACCCTTCTCCTTCAACTTCAGCAGCAGGTCGACCGTTCCGTCGTCTGAATTCTGGCGGCTCTCGGAGTCCTGGTCAGCCTTCAACGTCTCAAAGTAGTTCAGCTGGTTCAACCGCAGGATCGACAACTCCCAGAGTTGACTGTTATAGATCGCACCCTCTTCCAGCAGCAGCTCGCGGCGGATCACCTTGTCGCGAGTGATCGTATTTCCTGTGAACTCGATCCGCGAAACGTAGTATGGTTTACCTTCATCGATGTCGATGTCCAGATAAATCAGCTTCTTCGGCTCATCGACCCGCGGCACCGGGTTTGCGACCATGTTGATATATCCAAGCGAGCCATACGACTTGCGCAGCTGGTCGAGCCCCTTGCCGAACATTGTCGCGTTGAAGTACTCGCCGTCCTTCTGCGCGAACTGCGCCCGCAGCGCCCGCGTATTCGGCGCGTTCTTGTTCCCGGTAAAGGTAATGCCACCCAGCTTGTAGCGTTCCCCCTCTTCGACCGGCATCAGGATGTCGATCCGTTTGCCCTTCGAGGGATGCAGCGTAAACGGATTCAAGCCGCCGGCATCGCGAACGTGGGTCGTCGGCTCGCTCGTCTGCGCGTGGAAGTATCCCCGATCGCGGTACGCCTGGCGAACGCGCTCCGTGTCCTCGTCCAGCTTGCTTGCGTCGAAGGTGCCGTGCAAACAGGTTCTCGAGAATAATTGAGTGAGGTATGCCGATCGGCTTCAGGTTCTTCATCGATGCGCGCAGCGTGCGGTCGCTCAGGCTGGTGTTGCCCTGAAATGCGATCTTGCCGACCTTCACCGTCGGGCCTTCTTTGATATTGAACGTGATCGAGACCGAGGCAGGCGGGATCTTCTTGATCTCGGGTGTGACAGTCGCGAACTGGTGTCCGTGCTCTGCCAGCAGGTCTCTTCAGCACCACTACAGCACGCGCGATCTTTGTCGGATCATACTGACTCTCTACCGAGACCGGGACCTTCGCCTTCTTGTAGCGATCCAGAACGTCAGACAGCGTGACCGCATTCAGCCCTTTGTAGTTGATCTCGCGGATGGTCGGCTTCTCACGCACATAAATCACCAGTTGCACGCACTTGGGCGTGTCGACCCGTTCAATCTGGATGTCCTCAAAGTATCCCGTGTTCCAAAGGGAGTTGAAGTCCCGCTCAACCACCTGCGGGTCGTACAGATCGTTCTGACGACTGAACAGCCGCGCCAGGACCGACTCCTTGGGGATTCGCCGATTGCCGATAACCTGTGGCTGACAAAGAGTTTCCACCCCCTGTGACGATACCGACTCGGCCGATGTCCCCGCGACCTGGGCAGGCATGGTGGAGGCGGCGACCACCGCAATAGCAAAAACGTACGCGGCATGAGCAATGCGGGAGCGGCTGGAGCGCGTGCACACAGGTTTGGCCTTGCATTTCAGGGAGCTTCCGCTCTCTCGATTCACGGTAAAGATACGCACACCCTCACTGCTCTAAAAATGAAGCTCCGCCAGCACATCAAGCGAAGTTTTGATTATATGGGAGCGGCCAGCCGTTAGCGAGTTCGCCCCTTGATTCAGGTCAAACCGGCACGCGTCTAACCCACCTAAATTCAGCTTCGTTCTCTTTTTGACGAACCACCCGAGTAAAAGGAACGCCCATCTCAGCTCTCCAACTCCGTCGTGATTCGGAACTCCTGCGCCGATCCGTCCCATCGCACGGTCAGCACATTGGGTTGGCAGCACACCTGGCAGTCCTCTACATATTGCTGCTTCGACCCCGCAGACTCATCCACTGAGGTCTCTATCCACTCCCCGCACCCCGCGCACTGAAACCTCGCCGAATGCATCGCCAACCTCCGTCTCTCCACTACGCTAGCGAAACGACCTGGCCATGCCCCAGCACCTCGCCAAACACCTCGCTGTTCACATTGCCTCCGGTCAGCACCGTCGCCACGAGCTTGCCACCGGTCGCACGGTCCTTCAACAACGCAGCCAGCCCGACCGCGCCTGCTCCCTCCGCCACGTTGTGCGTGTCAGCAAAGCAGGCCCGCATCGCGTCCTTCACCTCATCGTCATCGACCATCATGACGCGATCCACGCCGGCCATCATGATCTTCACAGCCGTAGCGTCCGGCAGCCGGCAAGCCACACCGTCCGCAATCTCTGTCAACGTCTCGTGCTCGATCACCTCTCCGGCAGCCAATGACAAGGCGTACGCCGGAGCATGGCTCGACACCACCCCCACCACCTTCGTCGCCAGCCCCAGTGCATTGCGCGCAGCGATCGTCCCACAGACGCCGGAGCCCATTCCGATCGGCACATAGACCGTCTCCAGCGTCCGGCACGCAGCAAACAGCTCCAACGCATACGTCGCCACACCGGTCACCAGCCGCAGGTCGAAGCTCGGCACCCGATGCCATCCGTTCTCTTGCTCCAGGCGCTCGGCATGTTCGCTCGCCGCCTGAAAGTCCTCGCCAAACTCCACCAGCTCTGCGCCTAGCGCCCGCATCGCCCGGTTCTTCTCTGCGCTGTTGCCAAACGGCACTACGATCACCGTGCGAATTCCATGTTGCGCCGCGGCGAATGCCAACGACTGCCCATGGTTTCCACGCGTGGCCGAGACCACCGTCTTGACCTGTGGCGCCTCTCGCCGCAGCCAGTCCATATAGACCAGCCCGCCTCGGACCTTGAACGCGCCCACCGGCGTATGGTTCTCATGCTTCAACCAGACCTCGGCGCCGGCCCGGACATTCATCAGCGGCCAGCTGTACTGCGGCGTCGCCGGCATCGTTCTGTAGATCAGCCGCGCAGCATTCTCAAGCTCACTCAACCCAGGCAGCAACGTGTTCATTCCGTCCCCTTCGTATCGAATTGCCACCAGACCTGTTGCTAAGTCGTGCAGACCTTCCGTACCTCAACGAGCGTCGAATAAAACGTGGCCCCGCCGCCAATATCGGTAAGCGTCTCCGACGTAAGCGCATTGACGTTTCCTCCGCCCGCCGACAACTTGTTCCAATCCAGCCGCGCCGCCACGACGCCTGCACCTACATGCCCGTTCACTGACGCCTTCAGCGCAACGCTCCCCCGCCCGTTGAACACTTCGACTTCATCGCCTGTCACAATCCCCCGCGCCACAGCGTCCGTCCCATGCATCTCCAACACACCGGCCGTCCGGGCCTCCATCCGCTGATGCGCCGGAAGGTTCGCGAACGTCGAGTTCATATAGTTGTCCGCCTTCCGCGGCAGAAACTCCAACGGATACGCTCCCTCCGCCGCATGTGCCCGCGACTCCTTTGGGGCGTTGAACACTGGAACCGGCAGCAACTCGCCGCGCCCGCTCGGCGTCCGGAACCACTCCGCCGTACTGAAGGGCAACACGTCACCGTCTGCATTAACCGGCAAATTCAGCGGAATGTGTCCCTCCCGTTCCAGCCGCTCTCGCGTGATACCTGCAAACCACGGGTGGTTCGTCTGCAGCGCCTGGTCGATCAGCGCGTCCTCGCGATCGTCAAAGCACGCCTCTGCAAACCCCATTCGGCGACCCAGTTCGCCAAACAGCGCCACATTGCTCTTCGCCTCGCCCAATGGCGCAATCGCCCGCTCGTTCACCTGCGCGAACAGATGCCCGTAGGCCCCCTGCACGTCCTTCACTTCAAGAAACGTCGGCGCAGGCAGCAGAATGTCTGCATAGTCCGCTGTATCGGTAAAGAACTGCTCATGCACTACCGTAAACAGGTCATCGCGCATCAGCCCGCGCAGCACATCGTTCTGGTTGGGAGCCACCGCCGCGGGATTCGAGTTATAGACAAACATCGCCTTCACCGGAGGCCCGTCCTTCTTCGCTTCACTGCCGAGCGAAGTCAGCGCCTGCCCCAGCTGGCTCATATTGACCACCCGCGACGCCCGTCCCAGCGGACTCGACATCATCAGCTCCGGCATCTCCAGCGCCTCGCCGTTGAACGGAAACGACCCTGATGTCGAAAGCTGCAACCCTCCGCCTTTGCACTTCCAGGACCCGGTCAGCAGAGGCAGCATACACACCGCCCGCACCGCCGCGCCGCCGAACTCGCTGCGTTGTATCCCGTAGTTCAGCCGGATCACCGCCGGGCGCTTCGCAACCGAGCGTCCCGCCGTCGCATACGCCCGAGCCAGCCGCACAATCACTTCAGCCGAAATCCCCGTAGCCGCTGCCACCTTCTCGAGCGAATACTCCGACTGCAGCGCATGGGACCTCAGCGCGTCGAACCCGGTCGTGCATCGTGCGACATACTCCCGGTCTTCCAGCCCCATGCTCAGAATGACGTGCATCATCCCCAGAGCCAGCGCCGAGTCGGTCCCTGGATTGATCACCAGATGCTCGTCCGCCAGCGCGGCCGTTCGCGTCCGATAAGGATCGATCACCACCAGCTTCGCGCCCTTGCGCCGCGCCTCTTCAATGAACGGCCACAGGTGCACGTTGTTCCCATGGACATTTGCGCCCCACGCGATGATCAACCCTGCATGGGCAAAGTCCTGTGGCGGCGTCCCCAGCTTGATCCCGTACACGCTCTTCAGCGCCACACCGCCCGCCTCGGAGCAGATCGTCCGGTCCAGCTGCGAGGCCCCCAGCCGATGGAAGAACCGCCGATCCATCGACCCGTACCCCAGCTTCCCGATCGTCCCGGCATAGCTGTACGGCAGCACGCTCTCAGGCCCAAACTCCGCCGCAATCTTCTTAAGCTTTTCCGCAATCTCATCCAACGCCTCGTCCCACGAGATCCGCTCAAACGCCTCAGTCTCCCGTCCCTGCGCCAGTGGCCCTTTCGGCACCCCGGCCCTTCGCCGCATCGGATACAGCAGCCTGTCCGGCGAATACACACGGTCCAGATACTTCGTCACCTTCCCGCACAAGAATCCACGTGTCACAGGATGCGACGGGTCGCCCTGCACCTTCACTGCCCGCCCAGTTGCCTCATCCACGGTCACCAGCACGCCGCACGAATCGGGGCAGTCATGTGAACAAACCGCATGAACGACCTTCATCGCGTCCAAACCGGCCCTCGATCCTGTTGAAGTTGTACCCATAGATTGATTCTAGTTCAGCTAAGCGTCCTCACCCATCAATCTCCGTTGTATGCTTCTGCCAAGACGAAAGACACGACCAGGCGACAACCATCATGTCCCATCACGTCTTCACCCCAGCCCGCCTTGAAGCCTTCTCCGACGGAGTCATCGCCGTCATCATCACCATCATGGTGCTCGAGCTCAACGTCCCCCACCAGGACGGTCTCGCCGGCCTCCGCGCCGTTCTCCCCACGCTGTGCCTCTATCTCATCTCCTTCGCTTTCACCGGCATTTACTGGATAAATCATCACCACCTCGTCCACCGTACCGACGAGGCCGACGAGCTCATCCTCTACGCCAACCTCGGCTTTCTCTTTTGCCTCTCTCTGCTGCCCTTCTTCACCTCTTACGTCCTGGACAAGAAGATGGACTCCTTCTCGGTCGCCCTCTACGTCGCCTCCATGGTCGTCACGGGCTTCAGTTTTCTTCTCCTGCGCCTGGCCATCAGCCGCCGTCTGCGCCATACGGACAAGCTTGAGGCAGAGGACACCGCCGTCGAGCGCAAGAACTGGCTTTCGCTCTTCGTCTATCTCGTGGCGATCCCGCTTGCCTACCAGCACCCCCACGTCGCTCTCGGCCTTGTCGCCTTCGTTACCGTCATCTGGATCACCCCCACCACGGGAATAAAGCCCCGCGAAGAACGCCCTCGCAATGAGCGCGGTTAGAGGGTACATTCAGCCGATGCCGACGTCACCCCATCCTTTTGTCTGGCCGACAGTTGCTCGATCGTCTACTATCAATCCGACCGGATATCACGCGCGTTCTATGAAACAGCCGTTAACAACAAATTCGAACAGAGTAGCTCCCCTTCGAGATCACATATGAAGCTTCGTTTCTCTCTCCATTTCGCCGTCGTCTTCTTCACCCTCCTGACACCAGCCGTCCTGCACGCGCAGACGCCGGATCCGCTCCACACCGCCTCCCGCCAGGAGCTCAACATAATTGAGGCCCTCATCGCCCAGGAGAACGCCTGGAACAAGGGCGACCTCACGGCCTTCACCGACACCTTCAAGGACTCTCCCGACACCCTCGTCATCACCCACCAGGTCTCCCGCGGCTTCGCGGGCCTGCTCGACGAGTACAAACATGACTACCCCAACAAGGCCGCGATGGGCACCCTCGCCTACTCTGACCTTGAGGCCCACCCCCTCGATGAAAACTTCGCCGTCGTCGTCGGCAAATACCACCTCGAGCGCAGCAAGAAAGACGGTGGCATCGCTGAAGGCCTGTTCTCCCTCGTCCTGGAAAATACCGACAAGGGCTGGAAGATCATCGTTGACCACACCACCTAATTGATCGGATAGCGACACTTCCCGCAGTTGCTCTAATCGCTGCCCCTTATCGGTGACCCGCGCCGCCTAGCTCGCGGATCAACTCCTTCCAACTCCATTCGCACCTTCGCATCGAGGTTCGAAAACAAAAAGCCCGCCCCCTTCGTCCTCATCATCCTGATCGTGGCATCACACTGAAACACTCGATCGTTCACCCGAAACACCATCTCCACCGGCGTCCCCGGCGCCAATCGAAGCCGGGCCTCTGTCTCCACATAGCACCCACCGGCGCTGACATCGAGCACCCTCCCGCGAAACAACATCGTTCCGTCTTTCACGATCACCTCGGCCCAGGCATCCACGGCATAGCGCGTGTGCTGTCTCCGCTCCACCGTCCCTTCCTTGGCGACTCTCCGCCTCTCTCCATGCGCCTCGAACTCGTCCACTCTCGGCTCAAGCTCAGCCATCTCAGTCTCCTCACACACACCGGTCCCTCCGATCATCGGCGCAAATTGTAAAAACATGAGGAACGAGTCATTTCAACGCTTTCATTCGATCGGACGCTCCGATGTATCTTCGACGATGATGCAAAGGACAATTACATGACGATTCAAGCGATCTCCCGCCGTCGGTTTCTCGGCGCCAGCGTTGCGGCCGCCACGGCCGCATGCCTCAATCCCAGCGCCCTCTGGGCCCAGGCGCCGCCAGCCCAGCAACCCCCGGACTTCGTCACCAAGTCACGCGCTGCCAATGCCAACAACAAGATCACCACCACTCCCCTTCGCCGCAACGTCACCTTCATCGGCGGGGCCGGCGGCAACATCGCCCTTCTCACCACAAAACACGGAAAGCTCCTCGTGGACTCCGGCTACTCCTCCTGCCAGTCCCAGCTTGCCGCCGCTCTTGTGGCCATCAACGCCGACCCCATCAGCGTCCTCATCAACACCCACTGGCACATCGACCACACCGACGGCAACGAATGGATGCACTCCGCCGGTGCCACTATCTGGGCCCACGAGAACACCCGCTATCGCATGTCCTCCACCCAGCACATCGCCGCATTCGACGCGACCTTCCCACCCGCTCCGACAGGCGCTCTTCCCACCATCCTCTTCAACAGCTACCGCTCGCTTTCAGACGGCGACAACACCCTCAAGCTTACCCACTATGAGCCTGCCCACACCGACACCGACCTTTCGGTCTACTTTACCGAGGCCGACATCTTCCACTGCGGCGACACATGGTTCAACGGCTTCTACCCCTTTATCGACTACTCCACCGGAGGCAGCATCAACGGCATGATCGCTGCCGCCGGCCAAAACCTCGCTGCCGTCACCGACAAGACCATCATCATTCCCGGCCACGGCCCTGTCGGCAACAGGGCGCAGCTCACCGAATTCCACGATATGCTCGTCGGCGTTCGCGACAACGTCGCCAAACTCAAAAAAGATGGCAAGTCCCTCGACGAGACCATCGCCGCCAAACCTACCGCCGCCTATGACGAGAAGTGGGGTAAAAAACCCTCCGCTTTTATTGGCTACGTCTATCAAGGGGTCTAGTCAATCGCAACCAAAACAAAGGGGTCGAGCAAATAGCTCGACCCTTCTCTTTTGCGCCGGAGGGACTCTTCTCCGTGCAGACGACTGTCAAACCGTCATAATCTCTTTTTCCTTCGCCTTGCACAGGTCTTCGATCCGCTTGATCTCCAGGTCGGTCAACTGCTGCACCTCATCGCTCGCCCTCTTCTCGTCATCGGCGGAGATCAGCTTGTCCTTCGCGGCCTTCTTGATCTGGTCGTTCCCATCGCGCCGAATATTTCGAATCGCGGTCTTATGGTCCTCCAGCGTCTTGTTCAGCTGCTTCACTACTTCTTTGCGCCGCTCCTCGGTCATTGGCGGCACGGGCACGCGAATCACCTTCCCATCGCTCATCGGATTCAGCCCCGCATTCGACGTCCGGATCGCCTTCTCGATTGCCGACACCATCCCCATGTCGTACGGCTGCACCAGAATCAACGTCGGCTCCGGCGTACTCACCTGCCCCATCTGCGCCACCGGCGTGTCCGTGCCGTAGTAGTCCACATTGACGTGGTCGAGCATGTGCACATTCGCCCGTCCCGTCCGCGCCGACAGCAGATGGCCACGGAAGTCCTCGACCGTGCTGTCCATCTTCGTCTTCAGCTGCTGGTGTGTTGCCTTCAACGCCGGATTCCCGGCCATAAACGATGCCATTACAGTCTCCTCTGGTGCAACCGATATTTTACAGAGACGTTTCCAGCCGTGCGAGGCGAGCACGGAAATAGGCCAGACTATCGCAACATCTCAAAAAACTTCATCACTGTCACCGGGGCCCGGGCCCCTTGCCACACCGGTGGAAAAACACCTTGCACTTTTCCGCTCGTGTCTTTGTCCGCCCTTTCAGCTCCCAGGACTCGAAAAGGCGCAATCCATCGGCGCGTCACCAATCAATCTCCTCGACGCCCAAAAAACACGATGGATCGGAAGTTAAAAACAGCGGCAAACCTGCAGTTTTCAGCCATAGATACCCCCCGGACGCGGGCATCTCACGCCTGCCTCCCACCCTCCTGCCTATGACACTTGGTACGGATCGTGGAAAATCTTTTGGCAAAAGCCTGTAAAAAAATGCACACAGAAATGCCCGGGTTGTCACATACGATAGGTGCGTTACACCTAAGTACCCGTTACGGCAAAGCTAGATTAATCATCCGAAGATCGATGGTTTGGCCCTGTAACATGCCACTCAAGGACTGTGATTCCACGTCTTCTAGCCCAAAGGACGACTGTTCTTGGAAAATTCAGTTTAGTGAGCCACCTATGTTCAAGAAACTCCTCTTCCTCTCTAGTCTGTGTTTGTTCGGCTTCGTAGCCTCCGCGAAGGCGGACACGATCGGACCGACTAACTGCAGCACCTGTCTGGGTTCGAGCTACACCCTCACATACACCGCAACCGCCAATCCTGACATCTTCGATATCTTTCTAACCGTCGATACCCTCTGCGACCACGCTTCCCGGCGACCTCGCTGACATGCCGTGGCCCCGAAAGTGAGTTCGTCCTTCGTATCCGTGGCATTCGTCTCTGGCCCATTCGGCACCGTCCAAGATGGCGGCATCTCTTCTGGAGGCTGCGACGGTTCCGGCTCCGGGTTCTTCTGTTCCGGCGGCACAGGTCTGGCGATTGGAAGCGGCGACGTCTACAACTGGGAATGGGCAATCACACTTGCCTCACCGAGCGATCTCTTTACTGGATCTAATGAAGCTTCCATCAAGGCCAGTTTTGTGCACCCCAAAGGTGGCAATGCAGGCATTACCTCCGAAGACATCACTCTCCAGCCAGGTTCACCCGTACCTGAGCCCTCCACGCTCCTGCTTCTGGGCACAGGCGCACTTGGTCTCGCAGGAGCTATCAAAAGGCGTCTCGCGTAGCAGGGAAGTCGGCCCACATCGAGAGAATCGCCCCTCCACACCCTCCGGTGGAGGGGCGATTTCGCTTGTAGGGTA
The DNA here is from genome assembly GCA_963774835.1 of uncultured Acidobacteriaceae bacterium. Taxonomy (GTDB): domain Bacteria; phylum Acidobacteriota; class Terriglobia; order Terriglobales; family Acidobacteriaceae; genus Edaphobacter. Next base: position 842,159 of record CAVZGS010000002.1, on the reverse strand, counting down.
CTGGCCCCTAAGACCCTTCTTCCCCCGCGCCACTCTCCACCGGCCCAAGTCCCAGCCCCCGGTTCGGCTTTTTCTTGCGCGCCGGATAGACCTTCGCCATCGCCGGAGGCGCCATCGCCTCCTTCACCAAGGCCTCGATCCCGGCCCAGTACTTCACATGCGACGGCAACGCGGTCGGCAATTTCTGCCGCATCTGGCAGTACCAAAGCGACCATTCCAGCTCCTTCGCGCTCTTGTTCTTGATCGCCGCTTCAATCCGAGTCAGTTCAGAAAATCGAGACACCTTAGCTCCCCAACGCCCGCAACCTCCTGCAAGCCTCCGCCAGGTCCTTGTCCTTCTTCGCAAAGCAGAACCGCAGCAGATCCTCGCCCTTCCCAGGCCTGAAAAACGCCGACCCCGCCACCGAAGCCACTCCCGTCTTCGCCAACAGCCCCCTTGCCTTCTCCGCCGCCGTCGCCCCCGGCAGCTCTCCCGCCGCGGCCAGCACGTAGTACGCCCCGTCGGGCACATGCGGCCGCATCCCCGCATCGCGCAGTGCGTCGACGATCATCGTCCGCTTCGCCTCATGTTCCGTCGCCAACCCCTTATAAAACTCCGCGCCCAGCTTCTCCACTCCGTCCGCGCAACCCTGCTGCAGCGGGGCCGGCGCGCACACATACGTCAGATCGTGAAAGTACCCAATCGACCCCACCCACTTCGGATCGGCGACCAGATACCCAATCCTCCACCCAGTCACCGAAAACGTCTTCGAGAACCCCGACATCAGGATCGTCCGCTCCCGCATCCCCGGAAGCGTCGCCGGACTCACATGCTTCGCGCCACCATAAATAAAGTGCTCATATATCTCGTCCGTAAACACGAACAGATCGAACTCCTCGGCGATCTCCGCGAGCCCTTCCAACTCCTCGCGCGTAAAGACCTTTCCCGCCGGGTTCGATGGCGTGTTGATCACCATCCCCCGCGTCTTCGGAGTAATCGCAGCCCGCACCGCGTCGCTATCCAATCCCCAGTCCGGCGCCGTCAACGCCACCGGCACCGCCGTCACCCGCACCGACTTCAACGTACTGGCGTGGTACCCATAGAACGGCTCAAACAGCAGCACCTCATCGCCCGGATTCAACAGCGCCATCACAGCCGCCTGAAACGCCCCGGTCACCCCGTTCGTCACCAGCACCTCGCGCTCCGGATCAACGCTTATCCCCAGCGTCCGCTCCACCTTTCCCGCAATCGCCGCACGCAACCGCGCAATCCCATCCATCCGCGTATAGATATTGAGCCCTCGCGGATCGCGCGAATCGCCCCCTCGGCCACCACGTCCGGCACCTCCGTATCGCACACTCCTTGCGCCAGGTTCACGCCACCCAACCGGTCGCACTCCTGGGTCATCGCGCGAATCTCCGACTGCACGACCCGCGGCGCCAGCTCGCTCAGCCCCAACCGCCCCGAAGCCACTTCGATCAAGCCCATATGCCGTCGCTCCTTTAGCCACTTCTAGGTCATCTTACGTCCAGACAAGGTCACCGCTCCACCATGGTCAATAATGAGGAGACGCCGGCCCGCGGATAAGCGTATTGCATCGACGGGAAACTCATCGTTTGGCAACTGAAAGGAACAGATTGAATATCCTTCGTCTCGCCTTCCAATCGCTATGCGGAGCCATCGCCATATCCTCTGTGGCACTCTGCGCGCAGGCCGTCCCCGCCGCTCAATCCACCGACACCGCCAAAGAACATGTGCTACTGGTGATGACCGACGGACTTCGCTGGCAGGAGGTCTTTCGCGGTGCCGACCCGGCACTATTGACCAAGGCAAACAACAACGACCAACCAGTCGACGCGCTCGCGCAACTCTACCTGCGACCCACGCCGGAGGAGAGACGCGCTGCGCTGATGCCGTTCCTCTGGAGCCACATCGTGCCTGAGGGCGAGATCTACGGCAATCGAGACAAAGGTTCCGAGGCCTACGTCACCAACGGCCTCAACTTCTCCTATCCCGGCTACAACGAGACACTGACCGGGCACCCTGACCCGCGCATCACGAGCAATGACAACGTCCCCAACCCCAACCTCACAGTGCTCGAATGGCTCAACCGCGAGTGGCAGACCAGCGACCCTCAGGCCCAAAACCAGACGGCGGCGTTCGGCGCATGGAACACGATCAATGGAATAGTGAATCACAGCGCTGCGGTTTCACCGTCAACGCGGGCTACGATCCACTTACTACAGTCTCCATGACGCCGCAGCTCGATCTGCTCAACCACATAAAGGCCGAGACGCCGCACATCTGGGACGACGAACCGTTTGACGCCCCCGTCTTTCACACAGCGATGGAATACCTCAAGACCGAGAAGCCCCGCCTGCTCTTCCTCTCTCTAGGCGAAACCGACGACTGGGCCCACGCCGGCAACTACGGCGTCTACCTTGAAGCAGCGCACCGCGTCGACCAATATCTCAAGACCCTGTGGGACTTCGTCCAGTCAGACCCCGAGTACCGCGACCACACCACGCTCATCTTCCTAACCGATCACGGCCGCGGCAACGCTCCAGTCAAGTGGAAGAGCCACGGCGAGAAGATTCCTGCCTCGAAGTACATCTTTATCGCTGCCACGGGCGTCGGTGTTCCTCCACGCGGCGAGCTCGGCAAAGACACATCCCCGGCGACGCAAAGCCAGATCGCCGCGACCATCGCCCAACTCTTCGACAAGGACTGGAACAAGGAGACACCCGAAGCCGGCAAGCCACTCGAGGAGATCAAATAATCGGTGGATCGATTGGCAGATGCGGCCCTGGCAAGCTCGTCGCGCTCTAAGAGGAAAGCAGAAAGAGCACTAAGACGGCACTACCTACGTTGTTAAAGGTCATTTTTCCAGAAAGCATGTTCGGGTTCCAAAAAGAAGGTCACGAAGAATAAGTAATAAAGACAAACGCTCGCCCAAACAACAATCGCAGCAATACGCCCGGCATCTTTTTGTTTCCACAGAAGAACGACTGCCGGCGGCCCAACGACAAGCGTGATCACCCATCCACCGAGGGTCAAAATTCCGAAAGGCCCTGAGTGGGCAAGATATAACATCCCACCCCGTTGCCATATGACTATGACAAGTACGAGCGTGCCGATTACCGAAAGGAAAGTGAATCCCGCAACCAGACGGAAAAGAATGCGCATAGATTCAATAGTGTAGCCATTCACTTCTTGGTGCCTTCAATCTGTTTTTGCTACGCCAACCCAGTAGACTCCGCCTGCTCCTGCGCATGATAGCTACTCCGCACCAGCGGCCCACTCTCCACATGCCGGAAGCCCATCCCCAGCGCCTCATGCTTCAGAAAAGCAAACTCGTCCGGCGTGTAGTACCGCGCCATCGGCAGATGATCCCGTGATGGCCGCAGATACTGCCCGATCGTCAGAATATCCACCTTCCGGTCCGCCAGATCGCGAAACACCGCCAGCAGCTCGTGCATCTCCTCGCCCATCCCGACGATGATGCCCGTCTTCGTCACAATCTGATCGCCGTCCCGGTCCGAAAACATCTCCGCAGCAATCTCCTTCGCATGCTGCAAAAACCCAAGCGACCGCTCATACCGCCCACCACTCTTCGCCACGCGATACAGCCGCGGCACCGTCTCGATATTGTGGTTCAGAATCTCCGGCCGAGCCGCCACCACCAGCCGCAGCGCCTCCTCGACTCCCTGAAAATCCGGCGTCAGCACCTCCACCCGGCATCCCGGAGCCTGCAGCCGAATCTCTTCGATCACACTCACAAACGCCCGCGCCGCGCCCACATTATCGTCGTCGCGATTCACGCTCGTAATCACGGCATGCGCCAGCCCCAACTGCGCCACCGCATAAGCCACCCGCCGCGGCTCATCGAAATCAATCGGCTCCGGCTTTCCCTTCGGCACCGCGCAAAACCCACACCGCCGCGTGCAAAGATTCCCCAGCATCATGAACGTCGCCGACTTCTGGTTCCAGCACTCCCCGATATTCGGGCACTGCGCGCTCTCGCACACCGTATGCAGGTTCAGCTCCCGCGCCATCTTCTTCAGATTGTGAAAGGTCTCGCCCATCGGAGCCTTCGCCTTCAGCCACGCCGGCTTCGGCGCAGGTTTCCGCGGCGTCAGGTCGATCTGCCAACTCATCATCCTTCTGAAAATCAGCTGTGCAACCGGCGGAGTCATCCCTTCCATTGTATCCAACCGCGACAACCCGACGAGCCTGGACTCCTGCCATGCCCAGTCTCGAGATCGACCCTCGTCGACTGGCAATCGCAGAATGGGGGCCTCTCGATCTCCTAGTGCACACACAGTAACCCCTCAAAAGTCGTAGGTTTACGCCGAGAATTTGTGCTAACGAATTACATGTTGCAGATATGCTCACGACAGATTCTTGCACTCGATGCACGCTCTTCAGAGCGGCACGCGAGCCTGACATAACGGAGGCTGGAACCTCGATGAAGCGGACAATCAACGGATCGATCTCAGGACTACTTGGCTTAGTGCTGGCTTTCACATCGAATCGGGTACATCCTCGGCACAGAAGCCCAACCGCGCCTTCCTCGACCGCGCAAGTCCGTCCAGCCAGCCTCGCAGCCGACGCAACAGATCCGGGCAAGCCGAGCACCACGGCAGCCTGAAGGCGGCCCCAGCCTCACGGTCGAACCTGCGTCCGCTGCGAAAGGCAAGAAGGGGAAGCAGGAGTACACGGGACCCATGACCTGGTGGAGTTGCCGCCAACTCCGATGCTCGATGAAGAAGGGAATCAACGGCAGGACCCCGACGGCAAGCTGATGTTCAACCCGCCCGTCAAGCAGCAGCGCGACAAGTACGGGACACCCTCTCTTCGACGAACAAGGCAAACCCGTGATGCAGACGAAAGACAACCTCGGATACGACGAGAACGGAAAAAAGATGCATCCCTGAAAGAGAAGCCGCCAAAAACCGTCTCGGTTTCGATCAGCCGCGGAACGCTCACCGATCGACGGGATGACTGGCAAGGCAGCGCTGAACTACGAGATCAAGGATCTGAAGTACGTCTACTTTTACGTCCCCGGAATCGGTACAGCTGTCATCTCGAACGATCCATTCCCAGGCGCAGTCGAACAGAAGCATGCCTTCGACGACAAGACCCTCACCGTGACCGTGGGCGAGCATATCGTGCAGTTGATCTTCAGACAATCGCTTGTTAGGCAAGATGCCGGAGTCCGCCTTTGTGCTGGTCGACAAGAATTTTTCGTGCCGACCAAATTCCCGGTGATGGGCTACGGGCCGATCCGGGTAGCTCCCTATGCGTGGCCGGGCTCGAGGAAAAACGGGGAATTAAAGGGTTCAGTCGAGGCCCCTCCCCTGCCGGCACGCTTCGGCCGACCCTGCTTCTGCAACCATGCCCTGCCGGCCAGATGCGAAAGGCAGGGCCACCGGTGTTGCCTGGGCAGACCGCCCCTCCCAGTCCATGTGTGCCCATCGTGACCGGCCAGCCGACTACGACGACGCGAATCGCATGGCCCCCTCCGCAGGAAACACGCAAGCAACGAAGTAAGCCGAGACTACCGGGAACTCGGGCAAGCCAACGACTCAACCGCCCACGCCCGCAATGCCTCCTCACGAGCACGCCGCAGCGTCTCCACCACGTTCCCGGTCGGATAAAACTCCATCGCAATCACGCCCTTGTAGTGAAGCTCCGCCAGCTTCCGGTAGATGTTGATGTAGTTCATCTCGCCGGTTCCAGGTTCATGTCGCCCCGGCACATCGGCCACATCTGCCAGCCCGACCTCGTCGATGTTCTTCTCCAGCTTCTCAATCAGATTCCCCGGCCCGCGCTGCTCGTGGTACAGGTCGTACAACACCTTCATCGTAGGACTCCCCACCGCCCGAACAATCTCGAACGCCTCCGTGACACCGTCAAGATAGATCGATGGATTCTCTAGCCGGTCGATCGGTTCGATCACGCCCGTCAGACCCGCCGCACTGAAAATATCCGCGGCACGCTTCAGCGTCTCGATCGAGGCCGCATGCTGCGCTCCCGGCGCAGCGCCTTCAATCCGCCTCCCCGACAAAAGAATGATTTGCCCGCATCCCAGGCGCTGCACCATCGGAATCATGCCCTTCAACTCCGCAACAAACTCGTCCTCTCTCAACGGGTCCGCAAACCCCAGCTTCATGCCCGACGTCGCATCGACAGTGATCTTCAGCGCCGACATCCGAGCCAGAATGCGGCGCCAATCCTCCTTCGACCATCGCGCAAACTCACCCACCAGCTCCACGTGCTTGTATCCGGCCTGTGCAACCCGCTCCAGGTTCTCTTCGAAGCTGCCCCGCTTATTCAGCGCCCACATCATTACGGAAAACTGCGACCCCGACTCCTCGGCGCCAGCTGCGCCTGCCCCATCAGCCCTCCCGGCACGACACACCAGCGGCAAGAGCTGCGGATATCAACCGTCCGAACGCCCTTCGACTCAACATGCGCCCAATCCTAACAAACCGGGCGACCCGCAGCTCCTCTCAAGCACCCCGCAGTTTTCTTCTTCCTCATGCGCTTTTTTCGTCGCGCAGTAGATCACCCGTTCCACCTCTGCAATCACCTCGCCGTCATCGTTCTTCAACTCCACGGCAAACTTCGCGTCGTGCCGCCCTTCCGCTTCGATCGCGGCACGAATCTCCGCGAGCCTCCCTTCACTCAGCCGAAACTCCGCCCGCACCCGTCCCTTCCCAGGCTTTTTATACCGAATCGACGCGGCCTTGTCCCACACCACATACTCTGGCCCCAGGTTCGTCGCCAGCATGACCATGTAAAACGGGTCCGTCATTGCAAACAGCGACCCGCCAAAGTGCACACCCATGTAGTTTTTGTTCCACCGCGTCAGGCGCATCTCCACGTCCACCGCGCGGAGGTTCTTCTCCATTCGCACCACCTTGATTCCTGCACCCAGCAGCGGCGGCCACCAGCCGAGATGCCGCACCAGCCAGCTCATCGCAGCCTGTCCCGCACTTCAGGCCGCACGAGGTAAAGAAAAAACACCAATTCAAATAATCCCCGAACCAGGAAGAACGTCACGTGCGTTTTGCTGAAGAAATACATGTCGCCCGCCGCAAGCAGCAGACATCCTGCCAACACCAGCGACCAGCCCCATCGATATAACCGCAGCAGTCCAAAGATCCCCGCAGCCAGCAGCGTACAGATCGCCAGCACCCCATACTTACCCACTCCATTGCCGAACGCGTTTCGCAGCGCCCCATAGACATTCACCATGGTCAGAAACAGCATGAACAAGCTGATTCCTGCCACTCCGGGCAACATCCCGCGCGCCCGCGCCTGAAGCTTCTTTACCTCGTCCGTCTCGCTCATAACGTATGCAGATACGCCAGCAGATCGTCGATCTCCTGCTGGTCCAGTCGTATTCCCGAAGCCACGCATCAGTCCGTGCCCATTCACAATCGTCGCCGTCACTCGCTCATCGTTCGCCGGCGCTCCACTCGGCAGCGTCGGCCTCTTGAACACGCCAACCATCGCCGGCCCATGCAGCGGCTTGTCCTTTCGATCGTTGTGGCACTGAGCGCAATGCGTCTGAAACACCGCATGCCCATGCATCTGCTGCGCATTCAACTCCGCCAGCGGCGTAGGCGGCGGCAGCGATTTACATCCTGTAAAAACACCCGCCAAAAGAAGCACCGGCACAAACGAACGACAAGCCCGAATCATCCTTTTATTCTCTCATTCCGTTCGCGAACTCAATTCGACGCCGCAATCGCCGCCACGATCTTGTCCATCACCTCGCGGTCCCCATTCGTCTGCGGCATGTGGTTCCCCACCATGATCGAAAAGATCACCGTCCGTCCACTCGCACACTCCAAATACCCGCTCAGGGCCCGCGCCTCGCCCAGCGTTCCCGTCTTTGCAAACACGTGGTCCTTCAACGGAGGCTTGCCGAACCTCTCCACCAGCGACCCATCCTCCCCACCCACCGGCAGACTCTTCTTCCAATCCGCAAACCAGGATTGCGTGCTCGCATACTGCAACAACTGCGCCGTGGCCCGCGGCGTCACCAGATCATGCCCGCTCAACCCAGACCCATCGAAGAAGCCAAAATCGTCCTTATCGATCCCGGCGTGCTCGAGAAACGCTCGCACTAATCGCGCACCTTCAACCGTTGACCCTCTACTGCAAATCGTTCGTCGCCCCAATTGATGCAGCAAAAGCTCAGCGTGTAGATTTTGACTGACTTTGTTGGTAACAGTGACATCGTCTCGTAGAGTGGATGAGCGATGCGACGCCAAAACCCGTTCTGGAGGCGTCGGTTGAACAGGCGGATCTCCAATACACGAGCCTACCTCCCGCCCACCCTGCACGACCACTTGTTCAGCATCCAACGTTTTCAATTCGGAAAGAAACCCCTCCGCATCCGTCGAAATCCGATGCTTGGCTCGGGCCTTCCCCGTCACTACAATCCCGCGCGCCTCCAGCATCCCCTTCAGCGCCATCGCCGCATACTCCGCGGGATCATGAATCGCGACCTCCTCTTCGTCCGGCTGCGCATCCACCGCAATTGACCCATACACCCGCAGCACCTTCGACCCCAGCGCCCGCTCCATCTGCACATGGCTCCCACTCTTCTTCGCACCCGTCGTCACGGACACATCCAGCGTGTAATACGATGGCACCGCCGGATCGAAAACCACCGTCGCGGGCCCTCCCGCAGCAGCAGCAGGCGTCACCGTCACCTTGATCTGGTTGTCATTGATCGTCAACGCCGACACTGGCGCGCCATAACCCCACACCGCATCATCAATCGCCCAGTCCTGCGGGTACGGCTCCCAGGGAAACAGTGTGTCGTCCCCCAACACATCGCCGTTTACCACCTTCAATCCCGTCTCTGCCACCTGGTCCGCCATCGCCTCCAGGTATCTCAGCGGATTCACCTCCGCCAAAACGGAAGCACCCGGCGCAGTCTTTGGCCTCAGGGCCGGCGCAACATAAGGAATCTCCCGTCCGGAAAGATTTGCGTCTCCAGCTCCCATCAGGACAAGGTCTCCCGTCAGCGTCTCGGCGCTGCCAAACACCCCGCGCGCCACTATCTTCGTCTCAAACGTGGCCGTCGGTCCCAGCAGCGCCATCGCCGCCGCAGTCGTGAACAACTTCGTATTACTTGCCGGCTGAAATAGCTGGCCCTGATTCAACGAATAAATCGGCGCCCCATCCATCGCCGTCACTGCGATTCCCCAGTGGTCCCGCGCAACCGTCGGCCCCTCAAGCAATCCCGCAATGGTTCGCGCCAACTCCGTGCAAGGCCCGCTGCGCCCGGCATTTAACCCAACCGGCCCATCGCAACCGACGTTGTTGTCCTGCGCGAACACAGGCAGCACCCACCCAACGGCCGCAAACATCAGCCCCACAGCACCACGCCGAAAGAACCGCATCATCCGCGCAGTCTAGCACCATGCCTTCTATTCCCTACACCCTATTGCCTACTCTCTGCGTCTAAAATTGCCCATGCCCTTCACGGCCCGCAGCTCATCACGACTGGCATCTCCGCACCCGCACTCTCTCCCTTGGTCGGCGGCCCTCATCATGGGCATCCTCAACGTCACACCCGACTCCTTCTCTGACGGCGGCCACTTCTACGCTCCCGAGCACGCCCCGGAACGGGCCCTCGAACAGGCAAGAAAAATGCTCGACGAAGCCGCCGATATCATCGACATCGGCGGCGAATCCACTCGCCCCAATGCCACCCCCCTCACCCCTGGCGAAGAACAGTCCCGCATCCTCCCCGTCATCGAATCGCTCCTCCAGCAACGCCCCGAAACCGTCCTCTCCGTCGACACCTTCCACGCCTCCACCGCCCGCCACGCCATCGAAGCCGGGGCAGAGATCGTCAACGACGTCAGCGGCCACCTCTGGGCCCCCGACATGTCCACCACCTGCGCACAACTCGGCTGCGGAGCCATCCTGATGCACACCCGAGGCCGTCCGCAGGATTGGCCATCGCTCCCACCCCTCGCCGCCAACGAAGTCCTTCCCCTGGTTCGTCACCGGACTAGGACAGCGCCTCGAAGCGGCCATGACCGCCGGCATCCAACGCAACAAGATCGTCCTCGACCCCGGCTTCGGCTTCGGCAAGCGCCTCGACGAGAACTACCCACTGCTGGCCCACCTCGACGAGCTCCGCCAGTTCAACCTGCCCATTCTCACAGGCATCTCCCGCAAGCGCTTCCTGGCCCACACTCTCGCCCAACACCCTTCGCTGTCGGTTCGTTCTCAACGGCGGCACCCCATCCATGGAACACCGTCTCCACGCGACCACCGCCGCCAACGTAGCCGCCATTCTCGCAGGGGCCCACATCATCCGCACCCACGACGTCCGCCCCGCCGTAGAAGCCGCCGCGATCGCCGATCGCGTCCTCACTGCAAACGAAAAGACCTAACGCCGATCTCCACCGACGCAACCGATCCAAGCACAAAAAAGGACCTCGTTTGAGTCCGTTCCTAAATCGGTGTCATCGGTGTAAATCGGTGTTAAGTTTTTCGGAATTCCCCGCCGAATCCGTCGTCCAACTCTCCGTCTGAAATGCGATAAACACCGCAGTCCAAGTCCCCTTCGATGGCAAATTAATGAACAACGCCCCGTCCTGCCAAACACCATTGTCCCCGCCATGATTGTTCGCCGGGTTCCCCTGGTTCATATGGATATCGTGGATCCCATCCACCTTTCCAGAGTCGGCATACGCGCTCCCAAACGCATAGATCACGCCATCCTTGTCCGCAATCGTCATATTCAGCAGCGTCACGACGGCATTCTCGAGCGCCTTCGCCCGCGCCCGCTGAATCATCTGCTCCTCTGCGCTTCCACCCTTGGCCTTCGCCTGCAACTGCGGCAACAGCGTCATCTGGGCCTGCGTAATCATCGGCGCACCGCCCACTGCGCTCCGCACATAATCCAGCGCCAACCCGCCCGGCACACTCTGCAACTTCGTCATCCCCATAGGCAGCGCCGTCAAGCTCGCAAGGTCCGGCGGCGTGAAGGCCTCTTCAATCGCATACAGCACCTCAGATCCATCGACCGACTGAATATTCACCGCGACCGTAAACGGCCCACCAGTCGCTTGCATGGTGATCTGATAGTGCGTACTCGACCCACTGACAACCTTCCCCGCCATCGGCCTACCCGCAAGCACGCTATAGTTCGTAATTGGCATGTTCCCCTCTTCGCTCAATCCTGCGCGTCGGCTTCGTCCTCGACATCCACTTCCTCGTTCTCTTCGTCGTCTTCCTCCAACGCGGCAGCGTCGTCATCTTCCTCTTCTAGATCCTCGTCGTCACCATCGACCGGCGCCGCATTCGTCGCCTCACTGCTGGCGTAAGTCGGATTGCCGGTAGAGTTGTCGAAAGTTGCGGCCGCGTCCGGCACGATCTTTCGCAACATCTCTTCAAAGCTTTGGTCCCTGGAAACGTCTGCCATCGAATATCTCCTATCGCAAGCAAGGTACGTTGACGAAGTCCTCACCAGCAGCCTGGGTCTTTGGATGCCGATTTACCGCCGGGCGGACGACTTGTTTCCCTCCGCCAGTTCCTGACCTAACTCTCGCCGTAAACCACCTCAAGCAACTCTGCCGCCAGCCGATGGAGCGGGCGCAGCAACGGAATCCCTGCCAGCTTTAGCGCGACCAGAAGCATCTTCAAGGTCTTTTCATAAAGCACCATCGTCCGGCGTTGTTCCTCGCTGCGGTCGTATACCCAAAACAAAATCAAACCCATCTGATACATCCAAAGCAGGCGCGGTAGATATGGTTCGATGCTCGCCGGCAGCTTTACACCCGAATCCGCGACCGCACGAGCAAAGGACCCGATGTCCTGTTCCCTGATCCCAGACGTCTCTTTGCTGAAGGGCGACAGCGGGTGCTCCGGGTCCGAGTGTACAGACAGCGCCCCAAGCAGCTTCCGGTTAGGCCCGAAGCACTCAAACTTCGTCGAAATAACCGCCCGCAGCCTCGACTCCAGCGTCTTGCACTCCTCGAGGCGGGCCTCGATCTGCGGCCGCATCTCTCCCTGCGATCGCTCATAGAACGCCATCACGATCGCGTCCTTCGACTCGAAATAGTAGTAGGCCGCCCCAACGGCTACTCCGGCCGCCGTCGCGATCTCCCGCATCGTCGCACGCTCGAAGCCGCGCTCGCGAAATACAGCAAGCGCAGCCTCTAGGATCCGTGTGCGCGTCTCTTCAGACTTCTTGATCTTCATCAGATGGCCCTATGCCGAATATCGGGTCAATGGCGGCGGCAGAACAGACCGGTTCCTCATCTTCGCAAAGACGAGGATGTTGAAGAAGTGCATCCCTCCCAGAATCAGCAACACCACTCCTATCTTCACACTCTCGAGCTCAATCACCTGCCGAACATTGGACAGCGGATCGGTCGTCTTCAACGCCAGGGCAATGTAACCAATATTGACAAGGTAGAACCCAACCACCAGCAGTTGGTTCACGGAATCCGCCAGCGGCTCGTTGCCGTGAAACGCATCCACAAGAAAGACCCTGCCATTGCGATGAAGGGTACGCGCCACCCAAACGGTTAGCGCAATGCTGATAGCGAGATAGCTGAAATAGCAGCCTGCGACGATCATATCGACTCTCCTTATTTGCACGATTTTGAACGTGTTCAAATACTAAGATACACCGATTTCTCCGCCTGTAAAGCATTTTTTTGAACGTGTTCAATAATTCTTTTGAGAGGTCACGCCTCTGAAATAAACCCACAGCCTTGAGCGGGGCCGGGATGATACCCTCAAGGCGAAGGAAAGCCGAATGCTCACCCCCCTCCTTGTCCTCCAAATCGTCACCCTGCTTGCCGTCATCTATCTGGTGGCCCGCAAACGGCCTGCAGCAGAACAGGATCCCCGTCTCACGCAGCTTCCCGACCAGCTCACCCGCCTCGACGCCCAGGTCCGGGTCCGGCTTTGTCGAGATGCGCGGCGAGCTGAAGACCGACGCCTCGGCCCTTCGAACTGAGATCGTCCGCAATATCGCTGAGCTCAGCCAACTCATCCAGACCGGCCTCAATGGGTTTCGTTCGGACAACAAAGCCTCCGACGACGCCCTCCGCCTCGCCGTCCAGCAGAACCTCGACTCCATAGCGCAGCGCCTCTCCTATTTCATCGCCGAGGTAAACCGCAACCAGCTCGAAGCCCGCGAAGCTCTGCACAGCCGCCTCAATGAACTCTCCGGCGAAGCGAACACCCAGCAGGAAAAACTCCGTTTCACCGTCGAAGACCGCCTGACTAAACTCAACGAGGACAACGCCGCCAAGCTCGAACAGATGCGCGTCACCGTAGACGAGAAACTCCACGCCACCCTCCAGACCCGGCTCACCGAGTCCTTCAGCCAGGTCACTACACATCTCGGCGAAGTTCAAAAGGGCCTCGGCGAGATGAAGGAACTCGCCACAGGCGTAGGTGACCTCAAGAGGGTGCTCTCCAATGTCAAATCTCGCGGCGTCGTCGGTGAGTTCCAGCTCGGTCAGCAGCTCGAGCAGATGTTCTCTCCCGAGCAGTACATCAAGAACGCCCGCATCAAGCCCAACACGCTCGAGTCCGTCGAGTACGCCCTGAAATTCCCCTCGGGCGAAGGCGCCGACAGCCACACCCTCCTCGCTATCGACGCCAAGTTCCCCAAGGAGGACTGGGAGCGCCTGGAGCAGGCTTACGAGACAGGCAACCCCGACGAGATCGTGAGCGCCGGCAAGGCATTCGAGAGGACGATCCGCGCAGAAGGCAAGCGCATCTGCGACAAATACATCGACCCGCCAACTACCATGCCCCACGCCATCATGTTTCTTCCGACGGAAAACCTCTACGCTGAGGTCGTCCGCCGCCCCGGCCTCCAATCCGAGATCCAATCGCAGTGCCGCGTCACCATCGCCGGGCCCTCCACCTTCATGGCCATTCTCACGAGCTTCCAAATGGGTTTCCACACCCTCGCCATCCAGAAAAAGGGCGACGAGGTTTGGCGCGTCCTCTCCAGCGCGAAGAAAGAGTTCGAGACCTACGGCGGACTTATGCAAAAAGTCGAGGACCAGGTCGGCGCCGTGCAGAACACCATCCAGAAACTCGGCGTTCGCACCCGCGCAATCAATAAAGCGCTGAAAAATGTCTCTAACCCGGCTTCTAGTCTTGACGCCAGCGCCGCGGTCTCCAACCTCATCGACTTCGAAGACATCTCGGGAGTGGTGCCCCTCCTCGCCGCCTCCAGCGACGAAGAGTAAAATGACCTCCTCGCCCGGCCCTAACACCCAGCCTCCCCTTTGCTTTACACTCACCTAGGCGCTCAGTATGCTTGAGGTTGGCTGTGTGGGCTTGTCGCGCACGAATTTCCCGGCTTTGATTCCAGACGTAAACAGGAGAACGAAATGGCAGCAGTAGACGAAAAGGTAAAACAGATTATTGTCGAGCAACTTCAAGTGGACGAGGCTGAGGTCACCCCCGGCGCAAGCTTCCAGGAAGATCTCGGCGCGGACTCCCTCGACGTCGTCGAACTCGTCATGCAGTTCGAAGAGGCCTTCGACATTCAGATCCCCGATGAGGACGCTGAGAAGATTAAAACCGTCAAGGACGCCGTCGATTACATCGAAAAGAACCAGAAGGCGGCAAAATAAAAAATGGAACGTCGCGTCGTCGTAACCGGCCTCGGGCTACTCTGCGGGGTCGGCAAAACCACCCCTGAGGTCTGGGAAGGCTTGCTTGCTGGCCGTAGCGGCATGGCCGAGATCAAGGCATTTGATCTCACCGGCCATCCCGTCCGCTTCGCCGCCGAGGTCAAGGACTTCGACCCGCTCCTCTTCGTGGACAAGAAAGAGGCCCGCAAGATGGGTCGCTTCATCCACTTCGCCCTCGCCGCCTCGGCCGAGGCCATGGCCCACTCCGGCCTCCAGATCACCGACGAGAATCGCGACCGAGTCGGCGTCCACATCGGCTCCGGCATTGGCGGCTTCGACGTCATAGAGCGCGAGCACATCAATCTGCTCAACGGTGGCCCCCGCAAGGTCTCGCCCTTCTTCATCCCCGGCGCCATCATTAACCTCGCCGCCGGCCATGTCTCCATCAAATACGGCGCCCGAGGCCCCAACGAAGCCACCGCCACCGCCTGCACCACCTCCGCCCACGCCATCGGCGACGCCTTCCGTCTCATCCAGCGCGGCGACGCCGATGCCATGATCGCCGGCGGCACCGAAGCCTCCATTACCCCCCTCGGCGTCGCAGGCTTCGCCGCCATGCGCGCCCTCTCCACCCGCAACGACGACCCCCAGCACGCCAGCCGTCCCTTCGACAAAGACCGCGACGGCTTCGTCGTCGGCGAAGGCGCCGGCATCCTCATCCTCGAAGAGCTTGAGTTCGCCAAAGCGCGCGGCGCAAAAATCCTCGCCGAGATCGTCGGCTACGGCCTCTCCGCCGACGCCTTCCACATGACCGGCATGGCCCCCGAAGGCGAGGGCTGCTATCGCTCCATGAAGCACGCCCTCAAAGTGGCTGGCGTCGCACCCGAGCAGATCGACTACCTCAACGCCCACGCCACCTCGACGCCCCTCGGCGACGCGCTCGAGTCCAAGGCCATCGAGAACCTCTTCGGCGAGCACGCCATCAGCCACAAGCTCCTCGTCAGCTCAACAAAGTCCATGACCGGCCACCTCCTCGGCGGCGCAGGCGGCCTCGAAGCCGGCATCACCATCATGGCGATGCTTGAGCAGACCGCCCCACCCACGATGAACGTCGTCGAACTGGACCCGCAGTGCCGCCTGAACTACGTGCCGAACAAGCCCCAGGCCGCGAAAATCAACTACGCGCTCTCCAACTCCTTCGGCTTCGGAGGCACCAACGGCTCTCTCGTCTTCAAACGCTGGAACCAATAAACCAAATCATCCACATCGCAGACAAAGGCCCGGACTAGCTCCGGGCCTTCTCACTTGATACAGAGTGGCTTCTAACTGGTAGCAGCCGCAATCCCCACGCTGATCAGCAGACCAAGCACCCACCAGCCTACCACCACAACAGCGGCCTTGCCGGTCGACACCTTCGCCACAATCGCCGTCCCAATCACCAGCAGTACCAGATTCCACAACCCAATCGCATCGAAGAAGCTCAGGGCCGCCTTCAGCGCCGGTCCCGAGTCAGGCATAAAGTAAGCCAGATTCGTCCCTACCGGGTTCTTGATGTCGTAAGAGTCCGTGTTGTTGCCGAACAGTAGCGTCACAATCGACAATAGCCCCGTCAACAGTCTGGGAAGTCCCGCATACATACACACCGCGAACATCTGACCAAACGTCGTCTTCGCGCCGAGCCCAAAGTTAAAGCTGGCCCAGTAGATCAGCGCGAAGATAGCCACGAACACCAGGATCAAAAGAGACGAACAATAACTCACATAACGGGTGATATTCGCCGACAGATGCACCTGGGAGGCTCTTTGCTCCGGCGTCAGGCTCGCCAGCCTCTCTTCCGCCTTCGGATTCTGGTGGATCTGGTTCTCCGACACCCGGTCCCAACCCACCTGTTTCTCCACCACTAGGGTCGAACCTAGCGTCACCAGCACCATCAGCAAAAACGGAAGCCACCAGCTCGTATTTCGCAAAATATCCGTGAACGTCTTCTTTGGAGCGACAAACGTATCCACCACTCGCTCTACCTGGCTCAAACCCTGGTCCTGCAGACTGCCCATCTACCGCAACGACATCGCTCATATGCTCTCTCCTTGCGCAGATCTTCTCTACGTCAGCAAAACAGTCATTTTAGGCGCTGCCGGATTGTAGCCTGACCCCACCATCCCTCCCAACAAAAATCGTCAAAATCTGCGACTTGGGCCCTCCGGCCAGCCCGATGTGCGCCCTCGCGGCATCCATCGCAGTCCGTCCATCCAAATTATTGTCGAGCGAAAGCTGCACTCGAGCGTCTGTCTGGTTAGAAGGGGCTTATGGCGTCGATCGAGGGCTGCAGCTTGGCGTTGTCTTCCATGGAGAGTGCGCGGACGGAGATCGACCTCGCGGTCCTCGTCGAGACATACTCCGCGCTTCTATTCCGCGTAGCTCACTCAGTCCTGCGGAGCCGAACAGAGGCCGAGGACGTCGTTCAGGACGTCTTCGTTCGCGTCCTCGAACATCGCCGGTCTCTGCCGGGGGTGCGGGACATGCGTGTTTGGCTGGTCCGCATTGCATGGAACCTTGCCATTGACCGCAGACGGCGCATACGGCCGGAGCAAATGGACAAGAGCTTTGCGCAGAACCTGGCCGCGAGCAGCATACCGGCCGACGAAGCGCTGCACGAGGCACAGCGCATTAACACCGTTCTGCGCGAGTTAGAGAGATTGCCCAGGGGAGAGCGCCATGTTCTGCTCCTTTCTGCAATCGAGGAACTGGGGACCGCAGAGATGGCGGAGGTGCCTGGGAAGAAGCGAGTCCGCAGTCCGAGCACTGCTCTTTCGCGCACGAACGCGGCTGCGCGAGCGGCTCGAAGAAAGGGAGGACAAGTGAAGAAGAATCCCGAGGAAGCGATTGAAAAGGTGCTGGCGGGTCTCCGAAACGCCGATGCTCCCGTTGGAATGGAATGTCGCATCTTAAACACGCTGGATTCCCTGGAAGACCATTCGTCGCCGCTGCGCGGGTCCGGTTGGGGCCGGTTGCGGCCGATCTGGTTGCTAACCCCGGCACGCCCCGCAAGCTGGTCACTCGCGTCTGGCGTTGCGTTGGCAGGCCTATTCGCCGTCGCCATGACAATTCCCGCCATCCGCCGGTTGGGACATTCCTCGACACAAGCGCCCACACAAATCAGAACGAACTCGACCGCCGCGAGACCCCAGCCTTCGGCGGGCCCAGAGACGGCCGCAAACAACGCACCCCTGCCTCCCCCCGTAACAGGCGTGCGATCGACGAGAAAGACGAATGCGCCGAGACTCGAAGGTGCCCACGACAATGACTTTGCCGCTCTGAGCAAGGTGCGCTCCGACAGCTTCCCCGCACCTCCGATGCCTTTGACCGAGCAGGAGCGCCTCCTGTTACGCATTGCCCACAAGGCCGGCCCGATAGAGCTGGCCATGCTTGATCCTATGCAGCGGGCCGCGCGAGATGCCGAGGAGAAGGCAGACGTTAAAAAGTTTTTTGAACCATCAACTACAGAGCAATCAGCCACAAAACCATAAGGGAGACCGGAATGAAATTGAATTGCGATAGAAGAGGAAGATGGCAGATGAAGGTCGTGACTGGAATTTTCGCAGTGACTTTGGCTGTGGCATTCGGTGGACAGAGCACGTGGGCCCAGACCGCGCCCGCTGGGCCGCAAGGTGATCGACTTTCAGTCCAGACCTTCTATCTCACCAACGTCTACCAGACCAGCGATGCGAATGAACTCACTACGGCACTGCGTAATCTGCTCGATAAGAACGACAAGATCTACCTCGTGCCTTCGCAGAATGCGATCTTGGTGCAAGGCTCCCCCGACCAGTTGGTGCTCGCGCGAAAGCTGCTGGACGATCTTGACAGGCCGAAGAAGACCTATCGGCTGACCTACACGATTACCGAGACTGACGGCGGCAAACGAATCGGCAATCAGCACTTCGGGATGGTCGTGGTGGCAGGACAGAGGACAGTCTTGAAGCAAGGCAGCAAAGTCCCGTTGGTGACAGGATCGTACAACAACACCAGCTCACAGGCGGAGTCGCAGGTGACCTACATCGACGTGGGGCTCAACTTCGACGCGACGCTCGATGAGTTTGCCAACGGAGTGAGGCTGCGTACGAAGGTGAGCCAGTCGAGCGTGGCAGAAGAGAGGTCAGGCGTGGGCCCGCAGGACCCCGTGGTTCGGCAGACATCTCTGGAAGGCACGTCGTTCCTGACCCCAGGCAAGCCGCTGGTGCTCGGATCGCTCGATATCCCAGGCAGCACACGGCATCAGGAGGTCGAGGTAGTGATGGAGGCCGTTCGATAGGCGCGCGGACTCACGCCCGCCCCGAAAACTCCCCGTTCTCTGTCGACACCTTCACCTTCTCCCCTTCTTTAATAAAGGGCGGAACACGAATTTCTAGTCCAGTCTCCAGCCTCGCTAGCTTGGTCCCGCTGCCGCTCGACGAGTCGCCCCGGGCCGCGGGCTCCGCATAAGCAACATTCAGCTCAACAAACATTGGCAGCTGCAAGCCGATGGGATTGCCGTTGTACTTGTGCAATTGAATCAGCGCGCCCTCAATCAGAAAATCCAACGCGTTCCCCATCATCCCATCGTTGAGCGTCAGCGTCTCAAAGCTCTCCTGGTCCAGAAAGTGAGAACCATCGCTGTCGCTATACAAATACGAAGCGGGCACCAACTGGAGGTCTGGCTCCGAAAACTTGTCATTCGCCTTGAATGTCTTTTCAAAGACCGCGCTCGTCAGCAGATTGCGCATCTTCAGTCGGACCAGCGTCTGGCCCCCGCGAGCAGTCGGTGTGGTGATGTCTGAATCCAGACAGGCATATGGTGCGTTTTCAAACTCAAACAAAGTCTTGCGCTTAATGTGAATAGCTTCAATCAGTGCGGCCATGGACTCCCCAGAAGCGGATCGCACCAAAAACTGATGCGATCCGGATCAATCTTCTACCAAGTATAAGGCGGACACTGGTCCGGCCGAGTGCGGTCACCCGCCATCACTGCCCGGAAGCTCCACCGATTGCGTCAAGAGTGCCGATCATTTCGGAAGGAATTTGTAACGTTGCAGCCTTGAGGTTCTCACGAAGATGCGCGGATGAAGATGTGCCGGGGATCAGCAGGATGTTGGGCGACCGCTGAAGAAGCCACGCAAGCGCGACCTGCATCGGCGTAGCCTGAAGTGACGCTGCTACTGCGTCGAGCGCCGACGACTGCAACGGAGTGAACCCGCCCAGCGGAAAGAACGGCACATAAGCTATGCCTTGCGCTGCTAGGTCGTCGATGAATCCATCATCGTTCCGGTACGCAAGGTTATACAGGTTCTGCACGCAGACTATCTCCGTAATTGTCTGGGCCTCCGCCAACTGCTCGCCAGTGACATTACTCAGACCCAGATAACGAATCAGTCCCTGACGCTTGAGTTCGGCCAGCACAGTCAGTGGCCCTTCGATGGGTCCCTCCGATGGCCCCGTCACTCCTCCCACCCGAAGATTAACCACATCCAGCCTGTCGAGTCCGAGATTTCGGAGATTGTCATGGACGCCATCGATCAGTTCCTGTCGTGAAAGGGCGTGGATCCAGGACTTGTCTTCGCCCCGGCGAGCGCCCACCTTGGTGACGATCACCAGGCCCTCTGGATAAGGATGAAGCGCCTGCTTGATGATCTGATTGGTTACATGCGGGCCGTAAAAGTCGCTGGTATCGATATGGTTCACGCCAGCCTCAACCGCCTCTCGCAGAACAGCGACCGCACCATCAACATCACGGGGCGGACCCCACACCTGCGGACCGGCCAGTTGCATCGCGCCATAACCCATCCGGTCCACGGTCATCGAGGTGCCAGGAAAGGTGAAGCTGCCGCTAAGTTCCATCTTTGCCGCCATTCTGTTTCTCCTTTAGCCTTTTCATCACTTACAGTAATCGCGCTTACTTGTGATTAGATGAAGAAAGCTTCAGATTAGGAGTTCGCACTGCAAAATTGAATTACCCGGGCCCTCTGCAGTGGAGCGAAGTGCTCACTTATCTGTGACACCTATGGAGAGATTTTTTTCCTCACTGTCATTTTGGCGGGCCCGGCCCGCTACAGACAGGCGGCCCAAAAGAAACATTGCGACAACCCCAACCACAGTCCAGCCGCCAGCGGTAGAAAGCTCCAACGCCAGCCGATATGCGCTGCAAGCACAGGTGTGATGCGAATCGAGATAAGTGTCAATGCGAAGCCAAGCCCCAGTTGGAGTGCAAGCGCGGTGCCCCACGTAGCTCGAGTCGCTCAGCTCTGTTGCCATCGCTGAAAACTGCGCGGAGTCCCCGATGACAGTGGCTCCCCAGAGAACTGCAACCAGCAGAAATAGCCATACCGGCCCATCGAAGACCGCACCGATGGTGATGGCGCACAACCCCGATAACGTCATCATCAGCCCGGCAGCAAAAGTCCGGCTCGTCCGATCGGATATCGTCCCGCCGAGCACCGATCCCACAACACCCGAAGCGATCACAACAAAAGTCGCGAGCGACGCGACTCTTGCGCCGGCAAAGCCCAGGTGAGGAGAGGCCGCCCGCGTAAAAGCCAGGAACCATCCCCACATCGCATAGAGCTCCCACATATGGCCGAAATAACCGACATTTGCGAGGACCAGCGGCCGGTTCCTGAGCACGACCCCAATGTAACGGGGATTGAACACGGCCCTGCTGAACGGATAGGGGCCCTCCGTCCCAAAAAACGCCATCACCGCGGCGCCTGCCAGCGTGCACACGGACGCCGCCACGACTACACCTTGCCAATCCACACGGTCGGTCAGGAATCGAACGAGGTGTGGAAGCGCAGATCCCAATGTCAACGCCGCGATGACAAGACCGAGTGCCGTCCCTCTGCCGCGCACAAACCAGGTAGATATCAACTTCAGAGCTGGCGGATAGATGCCGGCCAGCGCCACACCGGTGACGAAGCGCGCGGCCAGCAACCAGATCGTTGAAGGCGCCCAAAGCAGGCACAGATTCGCAGATGCTGCCACGATCGCGCTCACTCCCATCAGCCTGCGAAGCGGAACCAGGTCCCGGAAGGCTGACGAAACTCGAGAGCAGCGCTCCGGTGACGAAACCCAGCTGGACTGCATTAGTCAGCCAGGAGACCTCTGCGGCAGACAATCGCCACACCTGGGACCAGCTCCGGTGTGATGGCCGTCGCAGAGAACCATGTTGTCATGCACAGCACAACGCCTCCGCAGATCAACCCAAGCATGCGCCAGCGCCTGTCATCGGTATGGCTCTCCATGGCCGGCATAGGACTTCCCATGTTAGCTTTTCACCGGAACAGCGGGCCTGATGGCAGTACTCCCTGGCAGAGACGGTAGATATTTCATCCTACATGGGCGATTTAGCCACCCGGCGGGGGAAACCCTCTCCGCTGTTGGTCCGGTTCAGACAGACCCCCCTTGATTTTCGAGAGCCATCACTCCCATTAAAGTTTTTGGCTCTTCTGAACCTGCCCTTTCAACTGACATATATTTCCATTTGGAATGGCTGGTACCCCAAAGCCCGAATCTAATGGCGGATTCGCACATCGGATAAAGGTCACAGAGACCGGGCAGCAGAGCAGTCCCTTAATCAGTGGAGTTGGGGGTCGCTCATAGAAAACCAAAGGAGATTTCATGTCTAAGCTAACTAATAAAGTCGCACTCGTTACGGGCGGTTCCAGAGGAATTGGCGCAGCAATCGCGAGGCGTCTGGCTGCGGACGGAGCGAGCGTAGCCATCACCTACGCGAAGGACGTCAACGCGGCCTCCGCCGTAGTTAAAGCGATTGAAGGCGGCTTCGGAAAGGCCCTTGCCATTCAGGCGGACGCTGCCGATCCCAAGGCGATCAACGCTGCCATCGAGAAGACTGTCGCGATCCTGGGTCGGCTGGATGTCCTCGTCAACAACGCCGGAACAGCCATTCCGAAGCTATTCGAGCAGACGACGCTCGAAGAGATGGATCACATGATCAATCTCAACTTTCGCGGCATACTGGTTGCAACCCAGGCGGCGCTCAAGCACATGAATGACGGCGGCCGCATCATCATGATCGGCTCGTGCGTGGGCGAGCGTAACCTGACTCCCGGGCTGGTAGCCTACGCAGCCACTAAGGGGGCGGTGAAGATGTTCACCCAAGGCTTGTCCAGAGAGGTCGGGGGCCGTGGCATCACGGTCAACAATGTCCAGCCGGGCCCCATCGACACGGACCTGAATCCAGCCGCAGGCGACTGGGCGGCGCCCCAGAAGGCCAACACAGCGCTCAACCGCTTCGGAAGCGTTGAGGAGGTCGCCGCGCTGGTTGCCTTCGTCGCTGGCCCTGAATCCTCCTACATCACCGGGGCGAACCTGACCGTTGATGGCGGGACGAATGCCTGATCCAATGCACCCACTCCGTCCACGCGCCTCAGGAAAGAGTCGTCCGTCCGGAATTGGTTGGGAGCCGGCCGAACGAACGGGGTCGGCTCCTTTGATGGCAGTTCCAATTACCAGTCTGTTATGGCGTCCTACCGATTCCTGATGCGATTACCCACCACACTTTCCTGAACTCCACCGGCTCGCCAGTGGCAGTGATACTTTACGAGCGAGTTGACGGTTTGGCATCTAAAAACAGTCACAATCAAAGAACTCTCGTCGTTCCATATCGCGCTTGTTCGACTCACGCCACCTCTCGCATACTGTCGTCCTTATTTCCCGGCGCGTCCTCTGAAGAGCGTTGATTTTCAGCCACGAAGGGCACGGCGGCAAAGATCCTTGTTCCCTTGCCGGGCTTCGAGTCGACGGCAAATCTTCCACGGACCAGATTTGCCCGTTCCTGCATACTGACCAGACCCAGCCCTCGATTCTTCTTCGCTTCTTCAAAGTCAAAGCCCGCGCCTGCGTCCCGCACGACAAGTTGAATCTCTTCCCCTATGGCGTATAAGGCCACGAGGAATTGGTTGGTTCCGCTATACTTCACCGCATTGTGCAGGGCCTCTTGGGCGATTCGAAACAGGCAGAGCGAGATATCTTTCGGCAGGTGCTTCGGTACGTTCCTCTCGGTGAACTCGACGCTTACCTGGTGTTGCTTGGAGACCTCTCCGCAGAACGCCCTTATAGCGGCCACCACGCCCAGGTAGTCGAGTGTGGAGGAGTGTAGCTGGTGGGACAGAGATTGAACATCACAGGTGATTTCAGCGCAGTGCTTCCGAATATTGTCCAGATTTTGATCTGTCGTGGCCAGTGACCCGTTTGAAGTACGATTTACCATTCCAATTTCCATCGCCAGAAGCGCCAGTCGCTGGCAGATGTCGTCATGCAAATCTCTCGCGATCCGGCTGCGTTCCTGCTCCTGTGCTTCGATCAGTTGACCGCTAACTTTTTCAAGCGCCTGCTGGGCAAGCTTCTGGTCGGTTGTGTCAATCGCCGAGCCGATAAATCCTCCAAACGATCCATCACCATTCACCCGTGGGGACGCAACATCGAACATCCAACGATAAACTCCATCGTTTCGACGCAAACGATACTCTTGCGAGAATGATTGTTTGCTCTTCAACGCTCCATAGAGGGTGCCTAACACATGCTCTACATCGTCCGGATGAACGTTTGTAATCCATTTATCACCGTATTCTGCGTCGTCCGGCGCCCGGCCTGTAAAAGTAATTCGACGGTCATTCAGGTAGGTAATCTTGCCTCGGGCGTCGCACATCCAGACAAGCGATGGGGTGGTATCGGCCATCACACGGAAGCGTTCTTCGCTCTCGCGCAGAACAGCTTCGGCCTTCCGTTTGCGCGCTCGCTGCAACAGCAAGCCCGCGATCAACAAGGCCTGGGCGACAATCAGGACGATGGCAATAACAATGTATTTCCGGTCGCGCTGCCAAAAGGTAGGCTCCCGGTACTCGATTACGGCCCCTGCCGGCAACGCCGATTCCGCTATGTGCCAGCGCTGAAGCGCCCGCCAGTCCAGGTGGACCTTAAGATCGGAGTCGTGCACAATGGGAATGTTCTCCAGCCGCTCGCCCGACAGGACCCGCGCCACTATTTCCCCATTTAACACGGCCTCTTTCTGCAGGTCACGATACGCTCCGCCGACGCCCCCATGATTCAAAGCAAGCCCTGGCCACGCGGAATAGGTCGGCACATGTTGTGCGACCGCAGTGAGGATATCAATCGGTTCGAACGCGGGCTGAGTTAAGTCATCCGGCCTGAGCTGAAACAGGACCACAGTATGAGGAGGAAGTTCAGCAACTTTCTCAACGAACCGAAACGCCTGCGGGTCCGACGAGGTCGATCTCTCTCACCTTGTCCTGATGACGAAGTAGTTCGGAGTGTGCAACTGCCAACCAGTACTTGTCCCACTGCGTTACGCCGGAGATGATTGCGACCGCTTTTGTATCTGGTTGCAGACGAAGCGCGAGATCGATTGTCTCCCGCATCCCAATAGGAATGATCACACCGGTGATGCCAGGCCACATCTTCTGTGTTTCCTGGCGGGAAGCATCGGTAAAGACGATTGGCACCCCCGGAAACATCTTGTCACGGTATTGCAGCGCGAATTGAAGCACCGGAGAGGTAGCTGCGACCACAAGATCCAGTTTTACCCCAGCGTACCCACGGTGGAGAGTCTCTGCCAGGCTCTCCCGATAGCCTTCCTCGTCGAATCGCGGGTTCTCGACGGACGCTGTGTAGAAGTTGATCTGCCCGGGAACACGGGCGCGCACGGTGGATTCCATTAAGGCCCAGGACTGGGGAAGACTGGCCCAGTTATGCAGCACAAGTACGTTCTTCGCAGCAGGTTGCGCCGACGCAGCCGGAACGAGCCAGGACGCATAGCAGAAGGCCAACAGCTAGAAACCAGACATATGCAGAGGGCCTGATGCTGCGGGCCCATGACGACGCGACCTGTAGGTTCGTCAGATTACCTTTGGGCGCATAAGCATGCGTCCGGGACGAGTTGTCTTTGCACGGTCGTCTGGTCGCTTGTCCAGTCAACATTTCGATCACGCGCTGTTCTCGCCGGGGCGGGGTCAGGATAGAGTACGCACATACTCCGTCGATTGTCGCTAAATAGGGCTCAAAAAGTTGTCAAAAGATTGTAGCTCTTCTGTCGCCCTTCCAAGATAACGTCGGGCCGCACTTAGCTAAGAGGAATCGTGCTCTCTACTGTTAAAACTGACAGGTTTCTGCGGACTGATCGGTTGAATATCGAACACTGCAGATTGAGCCGCAAAGGCTAACCCTACTCCACCACCACAAGCACGTCCCCCGACGCCACCGTGTCCCCGACGCTCACTCCAACCCGAACCACCCGTCCCGGCTTGGGAGATTTCAACTCATTCTGCATCTTCATCGCCTCAATCACCACAACACCCTGCCCCTCCTCGACCTCGTCACCGACCGCTACCAGCAGTCGCACCACACGCCCCGGCATAGGGGCCTTCACCGGCCGCGGCCCCTCCGTCCCTGCACCGGCACCGCGCCTGCCCTGTAGCGACCGCGGATCCTCCACTGCAAAATCATACCGCCGTCCACCAATCACTACCCCATCGCCATCAAGAACGCACCGGTACTGCCGCCCCCCAACCAGCAGCGACATCACCCCTGGCTCGAGCAGCCGGGCGTCCACGCTCACCGCACGCCCGTCGACCGAGCACTCCCTCGGCCCGTCACCCACGCCACTACTGGGCGTTTCGCCCAACTCTACTCGCACCTTCTTCCCGCCAACCTCAAGCCAGACCGTCACAGCCGCAGTCCTTCCCGCCGCCCGGCCTCGGCCCACCGACTCTCCGCCGCAGTGTCCGTCACCACCGTCCCCCGCTGTGCAGAAGCCGCAAAAAGTGCTGCCGCCAGGGCCACAATGTCCTCAGAAACGGCCTCCCCAGGCAGCGCAGGCACAGCAAGCAACCGCTCGAGGTATCCCGTATCAATGCGCGCAGCGCGAAAGTCCCCGTCCGTCAGGATCCGCCGGAACAAGCCAATATTCGTCTTGATCCCGCCGATCACATACTCGTCGAGCGCACGCAGCATGCGGTCGATCGCCACCTCCCGCGTCTCTCCAAACGCCACCAGCTTCGACAGCATCGGATCGTAGTCCAGCGGGACCGTCCACCCCGCAAACACGGCGCAGTCCTCACGGATCCCGGGCCCCCCCGGCTGCACCAGCCGCGTAATCAGACCCGGCGAAGGGAAAAAATTGTTCTCCGGGTCCTCCGCATAGATCCTGCACTCGATCGCATGCCCCCGCAGCCGCACATCGTCTTGCGTGATCGACAACGGCTCTCCCATCGCCACCAGAAGCTGCAGATGAACAAGATCAAGCCCCGTCACCATCTCTGTCACAGGATGCTCTACCTGCAGCCGCGTATTCATCTCAAGAAAATAAAAGTTCTCCTCCGCGTCCACAAGGAACTCGACAGTCCCCGCATTCACATACCCCGCCGACAGCGCCAGCCGCACAGCCGCCTCACCCATCCTCCGCCGCAGGTCCTCACCGACGACCGCAGAAGGTGCCTCCTCAATCACCTTCTGATGACGCCGCTGCACCGAACATTCGCGCTCGCCCAAATACACGCAGTGCCCGTAATCGTCCGCCATCAACTGGATCTCAATGTGCCGCGGCCGCTCGATCAGCTTCTCCAGATAGACCTCACCCGATCCAAAGCTCCGCTCCGCCTCACTACTCGCCGCCGCAAACGCCGCAGCAAGCTCCTCCGCCTTCGCCACCGCGCGCATGCCTTTTCCGCCGCCACCGGCAGCCGCCTTCAGCATCACCGGATACCCAATCCCCGCAGCGACACGCAGCGCCTCCACAACGTCTGCCAATCCCGTCACACTCCCCGGAACACGCGGCATCACCGCAGCGTCTGCTGCCTGCCGGGCCTTGGTCTTCGACCCCAGCACCCGCATGGCACTCGCAGGTGGCCCGATGAAAGCTACACCCGCCGCGGCACAAGCCTCTGCGAACTCCGCGTTCTCTGACAAAAACCCATACCCCGGATGCACGGCGTCCGCCCCACTCCGCCGCGCCACCTCCAGAATGAGATCGCCCCTCAGATAGCTATCCGCCGCCGGCGCCGGCCCGAGCCTATACGCTTCATCCGCATGCAACACATGCAGTGCCCCCCGGTCAGCGTCCGAGTAGACCGCTACAGTGACCACCCCCATCTCCCTGCACGCGCGAATCACCCGCAGAGCGATCTCGCCGCGATTCGCAATCAACACTTTTTTTATCGATCGTCGCAAGCGGCAATTTTACCCCAGGGGCAATCACTCGCAACCAAAAGCGCTCTTCAACGAAAGAGGCCTCCCGTCGCGGGAGGCCTCCGGTCTTGCGAGCAACGCAGCTACTGCATTTCGACTCCGCCCTGTGTCGCCTTTTCTTTCTTCAGCTCATTCGCCTTACGAGCGCCCATGGCCTTCTGGATCCAATCATCAACCTGGGCCATATCGGCCTTGCGCGCCGCTTCGTCGCCGCACTCGAGATCGGCCTTGCGGCGATACGTCAGTTGCAGGTACTGCATCGCATCGTCATAGGTCGGGTTGAGCTCGACGGCTTTATTACAGATACTGGATCCCTTCATTCACCAGGTCAGTATTCGCGGCCTTCAGCTTCTCGCACGCGCCTTTGCTCTTCTTCGGATTGCCATCGCCTACATCAGTCAGGCCATCAGCGGCCAGAATCGTCGTCGCGTTCTTGTATGCCAACACCCAATCAACGAAACCAACCGTGTAGTACGCCTCTGGATCGTTGGGAGCGATCGCAATGACCTTCTTCTCATACTCCTTCGCCACATCGAACTTCTTGATGTTGCGATTGATGGAAGCAATCTGCTTCAACGCAGTCAAATCGTTCGGGTCCTTCGCCAGGACAGCGTTGAAGCCATCAAGCGCCTTCTGCGCAATCGCAAGGTTCTCCGGCGTGTCCAGATTCGGTACGACCTGGTAAGAATACGCAGTGGCCAGATAGAGCCTCGCGTCCTCATAGTTCGGGTCGAGAGCGATCGATTGCTGGAAGTGGTTCACAGCTTCTTCATAGCGTGCGTTTTTGAACGCCTGCACGCCCTTGGTCAGCTGGTCACGCGCCTTCAGGCGATTACACCCGGTTGCAGTGATAAGCAGCAGCGCCAGCATAGCGGCCGTAACCGGAATCCGTGCGGTTAATTTCATTGGGCGAATCGTCTCCTTCAAAATAGGCGCGAGTTTGTTGTATTGCACAGAAAGGCGAAGCTTTGAAGCGGGGTCTCGGCTTTAGCTTTGATTGTAATGGTATACGTCCCAGCGTGACTAGAGTACTCCTTGTTTCTCTCCTCTGAAGTGGCCCTCGTTCTATCAAAATGGATACAAAGTCCGCCGAGATCCAGTCGCGCTCCAGAGATAGGATGCACGCTGGCAGATACACGCCAGTCGATCCGGCGAACAATTGCGCTCTTAGACAATACACCCATCGCGCATTCTCACAACCCCGTCGGCAAAGGCCGCGTCGGAGTCGTGGGTGGTCATCAGGACCGTCTGCCCCGGGCGGCGGTTCAGGTTCTTCATCAGCTTCCATACCCCGGCTCAGTTCTCACTGTCATGATCGCCGGTAAAGGTCGTCGGCCTGTTGGCCTGCAGGAGTATTCACAATGCCCGGGCGATCGCTGCTCGCCGCTGCTGGCCTCCGGGGAGCGCACAAGGCTGTTGTTTCGTCCTGTCTGCGATGCCCAAAAAGCGAATGGCCTCCTGAAATGCCAGGTCAGACTCGGTGTTCCGGCCATGAAAAGCATGCACGGGTATATCGCTCATTTGGCACGTTTTGGTCAGACCAATTATTGCGGGATCGCTCGCTTCACTCATAGGAGATGCTGACAGGCGGCCCTCCCTGCAGGAAGGATAGTGACTTCAAGTTGAGACTACCTCGCCAGAGCGTCAGTTCCCGGAGTCACCAACCAGATGCTATCGGCCCCCGCAGCCTGACCTGCGTCGATTACTCCGGCGACAACTCCGAAATCCAACTTCGCGTCTGCCTTGAGGAGGACCCGTCGGACTGACCTGTGCGACAGAAGCTTCAGCAGCAGCGATGCGACGTCCGCCCTCTCAACGCCGATGCCGTCGACAGCGTACCGCGCAGTTGCCTGGCCCTGCTCCACCTGCACCACGATGGGGCGGTTCGCAGCCTCGTCTGCAGCACCGGCAGCGGAGACCGAAGGGAGCGCAGAGTTCAAGCCTCGAGGCATTACCGGCACAATCACCATGAAGATGATGAGCATCACCAGCAGGATGTCGATCAGAGGAGTTACGTTAATTTCTGAGGAAAGCCCCTTGCCTACAGCGCCGTTTGTCGAGAATGCCATCGCAGTTATCTCCTGATACAGAATTGAGACAAGCGAGCACTCGATCCACTAACGGCTACGACCAGCTACAGAAAGCTCCGGGCGGCTGGCCATCGGCCATACCGCCCGTGCGAGAGCTTCGGTTGCAGCTCCTACTGTCCTGCTTCGACCCGTGGTGTAATCAGGCCGATGTTGTCCACCCCGGCCTGATGGCCAAAGTCGATGACCTCAGCAACCTTGCTGAAGTCGAGATCCTTGTCGCCCTTGACGAACATGACCTTCTCCTGGCGAGTCGCAAAAATCTCCGACAGCTTCGGCTCGAGGTCTGCCTTTGCGAATGTCGTTTCGTTGATCAGATAAGACGGCACTCCTGCTCCGTTCGACCGTACCTGCACGACGATAGTGCGGTCGTTCTGCGGCTCTTCCTTGTGGTCCTTAGGCGGCTGAGGGACCAGCGTCTCCAGCCCTCGGGGCGTCACAGGAACGATGACCATGAAGATGATCAGCAGCACCAGAAGAACGTCGATAAGCGGCGTCACGTTGATGTCCGACACCGCTCCGCCTGTATTTCCACCACCCATTCCCATAGCAATATCCTCCGGTACTCTTCCGCTCCAGTAATCGCGAGTCGGCGTTCTACAAAATCAACTCAGCTACTTCTTCGCCGGCGTTGTGGTCGCGCCGCTGTCATCCACTCTCTCTGTAAGCAAGCCAAGCTGGCTGACGCCCGCCGAGCGAATGCCATCGACCGCATCCATCACCTTGCCGTAGTTGGCCCGCTGGTCTGCACGCATAAAGACCTCTTTGCTGGTCTTGTTCTCGAGCTTCGCCGCGATCTTGGGGCCAAGATCATCGAGGGTCACCTGGTCGCCGCCTAGAAACGTCCTGCCGTCCCGAGTAACCGCGACAACGATCGCGTCTTCCTTGTTGGCGTCTTCCATCACCACCGCGGCGTCGGCCTTCGGCAGGTCCACGTTGACCTTGTTGTTCAGCATGGGGGTGATGACCATGAAGATGATCAACAACACCAGCATCACGTCCACCATCGGCGTCACGTTGATGTTGGAGTTGACCTTCTTGCCTTCATCCCGCTTATTGATACCCATAACGTATGCTCCGTCCGATTTTGCTGTATTTGCTCTTCCTGCGTCGCCTGTCCGGCCTCCGGATGCCGTTCGCTGTCGGCGTCCGGAGGGCCCGGTCAGATCTGTGATTCTCGCAGGGTACTGCTGCTTGTCTTGAGCTTCAGGACCGAAGCCTTACCGGTGGCTCTGCTTGATGAAGTAGTCCACCAGTTCGCTGGAGCTGTTGTCCATTTCGACGTCGAACGCCTCCACCTTGCCGGTGAAGTAGTTGAACGTCATAACGGCGGGGATGGCGACGAGAAGACCGAACGCCGTCGTAACCAGGGCTTCCGAGATACCGCCGGCGACTGCGCCGATACCGGAGGTCTTCTGGGTCGCGATCTGTTGGAAGGCGTTCAAAATACCGACCACGGTACCGAACAGGCCGATAAACGGTGCCGTCGAACCGATCGTTGCCAGACCGCCAAGACCACGCTTCAGCTTCGCATGAACGATCGCCTCAGAGCGCTCGAGTGCACGCTTGGAGCTCTCGACCTGCTCCGGGGTAATGCTGCCGCCGGAGCCGAAGCTGCGGAACTCCTGCAGGCCGGCCGTAACGACCTCTGCCAGGTGGGACTTCTTCGAGCGGTCAGCTACCTTGATCGCCTCATCCAGACGGCCGTCCTTCAACGCACCGGCGACCTTCGGGGCAAACTCACGGGACTGCTTGCGGGCCGCCGAGAAATACAGCGCCCGATCGATGATCACAGCGAGCGACCAGATGGACATGATGAAGAGAAGGATGACGACGCAGCGCGCCAGCCAGCCCATATTGCCCCAAAGACCCATGACACTGAAACTGACCTGGGCCTCCTCGAAGTACATCGCGAGGGAAGCGGGAACGTGAGCGAATGAAGTTGCGAGATGAGCGAGAATCACTGGAATATTTCCTCCTGATAGAACTCTAACTTTCAGAATCTTGACCCGGAATCCCCCAAAAGTTCGACACCCTGGGGAGACTCACGAGAGACGTTATTGAGCTTTCAGCCTTGGTCTAGCCGCCGCCAAAGTTGAAGTTGACGGTAATCTGTGTATCCACCTCGGTCGGCTCTCCGTTCAGCAGATATGGCTTGTAACGCCAGTTCTGAACAGCGTCGACAGCACTGGCACGCAACATCTCCGGGCCGCTGACGACTGTCAGATTCGAAATCTGGCCTGTCTTCGAGATGATCGCGTGCAGTACGACGGCGCCAGAGACATGCGCTGCTCTTGCGATCGGCGGATAGACCGGGTTAGCTCCAGAGATCTTGAGACCGCGATACGACACCGCTCGAAACCCGGGTTGGCCCTTTGGGAGGAGCGATCTTGACGACCGGGGTCGGCGCAGTGCCGATCCCGCCCATCACGCCGCCCGGAACGCCGCTGCCGCTACCCATACCGCTCATTCCAGCGACACCGGCCATCGTCGGCGGAGCAGCATCTTCCTTCAGCATCTTGATGTCCTTGGGGATCTTCGTCGGCGCATGCAGGCCCGCATCAATCTCGGACACCATCTTGATCGGCTTTATGATCTGTTGAGGAGGAGGGGGCGGGGGTGGGGGTGGGGGTGGAGGCGGCGCTGAGATCATCGCGGTCAATGCCGTATGCGGCAAGGCCTCGGGATACAGCAGCGGAATAAGAATCATGGTTGCCAGGATCGCGGCATTGAAGGCAAAGGTCCCAATCATCCAGTATTTGGACTTGGTCTTGATCTTGCCGCCAGACTCCATCAACGAATCTTCGAACATATGCAGCCTCTTTTAGGTGAAGAAGAGCTATTTTTCTTTAGACACCACGTCGCTTCAGTTTGTTCCCGATCCAACTACACTTGCGTCAAGAGCTGCCGGTCCCTACGCCTTGGCCCGTTTTCCCGCAGGCAGCGAGGCGATCTTGCCCCGCTTCACCCGCCAATCCTGGTAGGCCACCAGCATCGGCGCGGCCACCGCAATCGACGAGTACGTTCCAATCAGAATTCCAATCACAAGAGCAAAAGAGAACCCATGCAGCACCTCACCGCCAAACAGATATAACGACATTACGGTCAAAAACGTTAGGCCGGACGAGATTACGGTTCGGCTCAGCGTCTGATTGATGCTCCGATTAACGACATCGTGTAACGACTCTCGCCGCGAAAGCGCCAGGTTCTCGCGAATACGGTCGAAGACGACAATGGTGTCGTTCATCGAATAACCAATCAATGTGAGGATAGCTGCGATTACGGTAAGCGTAATCTCCTGGTTCGTCAAACTAAAAGCGCCTACAGTGATCAACGTGTCGTGGAATACCGCCACCACCGCCGCCACGCCATAGATCAGCTCAAACCGGAACCACAGGTAAATCAGCATCCCGAGCAGTGAGTACAAAGTCGCCAGCCAGGCCTGCTTTTGCAGCTGCTTACCTGCCGTAGGTCCCACAATCTCGACCTGTTCGATCGTAAAGCCCGAGTCATGATAGTTCGCGGTCAGGGCACTCTCGACGCTCTGGCGTCCCGCGTCATGCGATTGGTCGGTCGCTGTAGACTCGGGCAGCGCAATAATTACCTTGTTCGCCGCATGACCGCTGGGGTCGCTGACCCGCTGAATCAGGGCATTGTGCACGCCCGCGCGATCCATGGCCTGACGGAGGTGGTCTTCATTCGGCACCTGTTCGAAGGCGACCCGAATCTGTGTGCCGCCCTTGAAGTCCACCCCGAGCGGGATATGGTGCCAGAACAACATGCTCAGCACGCCGGCAACAGAAAAAATCAGGGAAAACCCAAGGAAGTACCACTTCTTCCCAAGCCAATCGATGTTCGTTGTACGAAACAGTTCCAGACTCACGCTTCAAACCCTCAGCGGCGGCCCGCAGGCCCCGCAATCTCTCAAAAAAATCTAAATCGACAACGCCGCGCCGCGTTCCTTCTTCTGCAGGATCGCGTCGAAGATCAGCCGCGACACAAACCACGCGGTAAACAGATTGGCAAACAGACCAAACGCCAGCGTCACGGCAAAGCCGCGCACCGGCCCCGAACCGAACAGGAACAGGATCATCGCCGAAACGATCGTCGTCACGTGCGTATCGATGATCGTTGTCAACGCATGCTTGAACCCTTGCTGCACCGCGGCCGCGGCCGTCTTGCCCGCCCGCAGCTCTTCGCGAATGCGTTCGAAGATCAGCACGTTCGAGTCCACGCCCATACCAATGGTCAGGATCACGCCAGCGATACCCGGCAGTGTCAGCACCGATCCCGTAAAGCCCATGAACCCCAGCAGAATCACCAGGTTCAGAACCAGCGCAAGGTCCGCATTGATACCCGCGCCGCGGTAATAAATCAGCATGAAGACCATGACGGCCAGCATGCCGGCAATCGCAGCAACCACACCCTGGTGGATCGACGCCACACCAAGCGTCGGCCCAACCGTCCGCGTCTCAAGGTAGGAGATCGACGCCGGCAGCGCGCCCGTACGCAGCATCAGCGACAGGTCGTTCGCCTGCTGCTGGGTAAATGCACCCGTAATCTCGCCACTGTCGCGAATCGCCGACTGAATCCTGGCAACTTCGCGGACCTTGTTATCCAGCACAATCGCCATCGAGCCCGGCGAAGCGCTCGTGCTGGAGTGGGCCTCGGTGTATTTGTAGAAGCGGTCTCCCGCCTCCGTGGTCAGGTTGAAACGGATATTCGGCCTGCCGTTCTGGTCCTGCGAAGGCTGCGCGTCGCGGAAGTCCGTACCCTCCACCTCGCTGACCCGCTTCAGCAGCCAAACCATCTCCGGAGCGCCCGCCGAACCCACTCCCCGCACCAGCATTGAGTCCGCTGGAATCGCCCCGCCATTGGCCTGCATCGCGGCCTGATCAGTATCGTAAGGTCCGCCCGTGACCGCATGGATCGACAGCTTGGCCGTCGACTGAATGACCTCTTCCACCCTCGCCGGATCGCTCTCGCCCGGCAGCTCCACCAGAATCTGGTTGGCGCCAAGCCCATACTTCTGGATCACCGGCTCCGTAACGCCCAGCTATGTCGATCCGCTCGCGAATCGTCTCGATCGACGTATCCAGCGTCCGCGTCTCCAGATCGCGCGCCGCACCCGGCTTCATCGTCAGGGTCGAGCTACCGTCGGGCGTGGTCACGACGTCGTAGCTCGAGTAGTCGGTACCCTGCAGGATAGATCGGGCATCGCCAAGCTTCGTCGCCGGAATCCCCGAGACGACGATCGTCTGCGGCTTTGCCGGGTCGGTCTTGCCGATGGTCGCACCAACAATCCCGGCCTTCTGGAAGTCGTCCTCCAGACGTGCCACGTCCCGGTCCGTCGCCGAAGCAATCGCCTCAGCCACATGCACCTCAAGGACCAGGTGGGTGCCGCCCTTCAGGTCAAGCCCAAGGTGAATATTGTTCTTGATCGACTCCATCAGCCCACCGTGGGGTATACCCACAATGCCGAAACAGAAGACCACCAGTACTGCAACGATGAGTGCCAGTTTCCCGGCCAGATTCTTGCCCATGATCTCTATTGAAGGGTGCAGCCGCAGTGTCTTGCCTAATTCCTGCCGCCGCTCTCCCCGCTTCTTCCTTATCCGTAGTTAACGGTTCAATCTCGACCTGCATACATCTGAAATAAACCAATCTGCTGCGGTTCTCCGCTTCAGGTGGCCTGTTCGTCCGTGGTTACCGCGGCAATCGCGCTCTTGACGAACTCCAGCTTCACGCCGTCAGGCTGGACACGCAGCACCACAACATCGTCCTTTACCGTCAGCACCGTGCCGCGAATACCGCCATTGGTGGTCACACGGTCGCCGGACTTCAACTGTCCCAGCATCTCCTGCCACTTTTTCTGCTTCCTCTGGTTCGGCGCGATCATCAAAAAGTACAGCACCACGAAAAACAATATCGGCAACGCCAGACTGCCAATGCTACCCAGTCCGCCCGCTGCACTCTGCAACCACATCGCAAACATCCATCCGCTCCGTTCAACAACACAAATCTTCTTCAGCTATCGCATTCAGGCGGCCGCAAAGGTACCCCGCGGGCCCGCTTCAGCGGACACGGCTTCGCTCCCCGCGCAAAAAGAGGCCTAGCCCCTAAGCATCGCGTAACCGAGGGGTAGTGTCAAGGCGACGAAGACCCTCGGAACCACCTTCCGCGTCTCTCCATCGCCATATTTCCGCCGAAATCGACACATTTGGAAGAAGCCAACCGTCAGATAATCAGGCATGTGGCCCCGCCCCACAAAATATCTCTGGATTGGACTCCTCGCTGCTGCGATCGCCACAATTGCAATCTTCGCACGAAGAACACGAGTAAAGACCGACTCTTCGGACGGGCTTGTCTACATCTGGATTCGGCCCGGTTCTTTCTTCACTGGCTGCGATCCAAAGGACGAGGAATGTATGGGCAGAGAGAGGCCGCGCCGCGAAATCACAGTCGACAAAGGCTTTTGGATCGGAAAGACCGAGGTCACCCAGCGAGCTTTTCAAAAAGTCATGCGCCAGAATCCCAGCCGTTATCAAGGCGCCGATCTTCCCGTCGAACAGGTCGATTGGAACTCCGCTCAAAGCTACTGTAGGGCCATAGGTATGCGGCTACCCACAGAGTCGGAATGGGAGTTTGCTGCCTTCGGAGGGAATCCAGCCCCTCGATACGGCCCCCTGAATGAAATCGCCTGGTTCGACGGAAACAGTGGTGACACCACGCCTCCTGTCGGCACCAAACGACCCAATAACTACGGCCTCTTCGATATGCTGGGAAACGTCTGGGAGTGGGTCGAGGAGCCAGTCCAGCGTCGATCCCCAACGGAGAATCATGAAAGGCGGTTCTTTCTATAACATCTCGAGAGATCTGCGGGTCCCGAACCGCGAGACTCCCCCGACGATATTCGACATCGCAACATAGGATTTCGCTGCGTCCAAAACTGAACTCCTTAATTCACAAAATTAGTTGCATCATTAAATCCAGTTTGCCCCGTCCC
Organism: uncultured Acidobacteriaceae bacterium; assembly: GCA_963774835.1. Classification (GTDB taxonomy): domain Bacteria; phylum Acidobacteriota; class Terriglobia; order Terriglobales; family Acidobacteriaceae; genus Edaphobacter. Next base: position 805,178 of record CAVZGS010000002.1, on the reverse strand, counting down.
ATATCTGGTTCGAAACGAAAACCGAAAGGAGCATCGCCATGAAACTCGCAGGAAAGAAAGCGCTTATCACCGGAGGCAACAGCGGAATCGGCCTCGCGACGGCCCGGCTCTTCACCAAAGAGGGCGCTCAGGTTGCCATCACCGGCAGAAATCAGGAGACCCTCGACGCCGCTCTCGCAGACCTCGGCCCCAAAGCCATTGGCTTCCGCGGCGACATCACCGACTCCAAGTCTCGCAAGGCCATCTTCAAGCAGGTCGGAGAAAAGTTCGGCAAGCTCGACATCGTCTTCGCCAACGCCGGCGTCCCCGGCTCCACCCCCGTAGGCAGCACCGCCGAAGAGCTCTTCGAACAAATCATCAACATCAACCTCACCAGCGTCTTCTTCACCGTGCAGGACGCGCTCCCTTTCCTCAACGACGGCAGCTCCGTCATCCTCAACGGGTCGGTGATCGGCACCCTCGGGCAGCCCGGTTACGCGGCATACTCTGCTTCGAAGGCCGGGGTCCGCGCACTCGCCCGCACCCTGGCCGCTGATCTCTCACCGCGCAACATCCGCGTCAACGTCGTCGCCCCGGGCGCTATCAAGACCCCCATCTGGGCACGCAACAAGCAGCGTTCGCCCGAGGAGAGCGGTGAGATCGGCAAAAAACTCGCCTCGCAAATTGCCCTCGGACGCTGGGGCGAAGCCGACGAGATTGCCAAGGCCGTCCTCTTCCTCGCCTCCGATGACTCCTCCTATGTCCAAGGCATCGAACTCTTCGTTGATGGTGGCCTCACGGGGACCCCTCTCGGTGGCGCCTTAAACCGCTTCTAACCCAACCGCCGGACGCGGGCCCCGTCTCGCGTCCGCCCTTCATGCAAACAAAACAGGCCGCCTGATACCCTCCTCTACGGAGACATCATTAGCCATGGCCACCGCCCCCGACCTTGCTACAGACCTGGCCCTCATCGCTCGCCAGGAAGCCGACCTCCGCTTTCCCTCCTTTGACTACGACACGGCCTGGCGCGTCGGCCTCAGCATGCGCGAGCTCGCCCATTCCCGCAAGCAATCCATCGTCATCGACATCCGCCGCTTCGGCCAGCCCCACCAGCCCCTCTTCTACACAGCGCTCGGCGGAACACCCGACAACGCCCGCTGGGTGCAGCGCAAATCAAACGTCGTCGCCCGCTTTCACCGCTGCTCCTACGCCATCGGCCTCACACTCGAGCAAACCAACCGCACCTTCAGCGACCGCTACAGCCTCCCCGACGCCGACTACGCCGCCCACGGCGGCTGCTTTCCCATCCATGTCGCCGGCACGGGCGTCATTGGCTGTATCACCGTCTCCGGCCTGACCCAGCGAGAAGACCACAACCTCGTCGTCGAAGCCCTCTGCCTCGAACTCCACAAAGACCACGAGTCCCTCCGTCTCCCGCCTCATCCCTGACCCCGTCCCTGTGATACCGTTCGAAAATGCGCTTTAGCCACCTCCTTCTTACCGCAGCCCTCATCGCCCCCTGCGCCCTCGCGCAAACCACAGCCTCCCCAGCTCCCGTCTCCCCTGAGACCCGCGCCGCCGTCAGTCGGCTCATCGGCGACATCATGGTCAACGGCCGGGCCTACGACTACGACCGCCTGCTTGCCGATGGCATCGGCCCCCGCCTCACCGGCTCCGACAACTACGTCCACGCCGTCTCCTGGGCACAAGACCAGTTCCACACCCTCGGCCTAACCAACATCCACACCGAGTCCTTCACCATGGCCGCCCTCTGGGAGCCCGAAACCCCCGCCACCGGCCACATCATCGAGCCACGCAACCAGACGCTCCACATCTACTCCGCCGGCTGGAGCCCATCCACCCCCGACGGAGGCATCACCGGCAAAGTCGTCTACATTCCCCAGCTTCTTCCCCTCGAAAAGCTCGACGCCATGAAGGACAAGCTGGCCGGCAACATCGCCCTCGTCGATAGCAACAGCTTCGGCGAGCACGCCGCGATCGGCGACCTGATCAGCGCTTTCACTCGCCTCGGCACCTTTACCCCGCAGGCCGTGCTCCTCACCGGCCACGCCAACGGAACCGAGAACGCCGGCAGCCTCGCCATCGGCGGCGGCCTGTCAAAATTCCCCGTCGCCCAGATCGGCCTCGAAGATGAGCTCCTCATCAAACGTTTTCTCGAAAAAGTCCCCGTCACGGTCCAGTTCTCCTTCAAGAATCGCGTCCGCCCCGCCACCGAGGTCAACAACGTCATCGCAGAGATCCGAGGCCGCGATCTTCCCAATGAAATCGTCATCGTAGGTGCCCACCTCGACTCCTGGCACCCTGCCACCGGCGCGCAGGACAACGGCACCGGCGTCGCCACCGTCCTCGAGGTCGCCCGCGCGATTAAATCTCTCAACCGCCCCCCACGCCGCACCATTCGCTTCATCCTCTTCGGCGGCGAAGAAGAGGGTCTCGTCGGCAGCACCGCATACGCGAAAAAGCACGCCCCAGACATGGCCTCCATCGACGCCGTCCTCATCTCCGACACCGGCGCCCAACCCTCCAAGGGCTGGTACCTCATGGGCCGCGAAGATGAAAAAGAGTCCCTGGCCCCCATCGAGCCGCTCCTCACCGGCCTTGGCGCCGCCAACACCAGCCCAGACACCGAATTCCTCTTCGAGACCGACCACGCCGGCTTCGACGTCCAGGGCGTCCCTACGCTCGTCCTCTGGAACGGCGTCGACAAGTACTTCCGGCTCCACCACCAGGCGTCAGACAGCTTCGACTCCGTCGTCCAGGCCGACCTCAACCAGGGAGTCGCAGTCACGGCAGCCACCGCCTACGCAATAGCCGACTCCGCCCAACCCTTCGCGCCGCACCTTACTGCGGCCGAAGTCCAGGCCATGCTTAAAAAAGCCAACGAGCTCGACAACTACAACGCCCTCAAATCCATGGACTGGGGCCCGTAGGGTGTTGATAGTCGTTATTTGAATGGGTACGGCTTCAGCAGGACTCACAGGCCCTCAATGAGCGGTAAGCCCTGAAGTCAACAGTTGGGAACGCCTGGTTAGGCAGCCCACTCATCGAATCGGCGCAAGACGTCCATGAGCTTGCATCCCAACAGGATGAGAGAACCCCACAATATGAAGGGAACGCCATAGAGTAGGAGGTGCTTGGGTGAACGGGCTAACTCAAACACTCGAACCTTCACAATCACGTACACGTTCGCTGCGAGATAAGCAGCAACCAAACAGCTCACTACCAGGTTGTGCATGTTCATCCTCCTTTTACCGGCCTGCATCTCAGCGCCGATACTCATCGGTCAGTTCATCAAGCGAGGTTCAAGTCTTAGAGTTGAGACCATCCTCCGTCGACGGGAAGTTCAGCGCCGGTCGTGAAGGTCGCGTCGAACGCAAGGAAGAGGACGGCCTTTGCGATTTCCTCCGACGTGCCCCAGCGCTTCATCGGGACCATACCAATCATCTTTTCCCTAATCTGAGCGGCTGCGTCAGCGGGAAACGCTTTGCCGATGATCGGCGTGTCGATGGGACCTGGCGTCACTGCGTTGACGCGAATCTCAAGAGGAACCAATTCAGCAGCGAGCGTCCGAGCGAATGATCGCAGCGCGGCCTTGGCGGCTCCGTATGTGGCGTTGCCGGCCATTCCCTTGACGTTGGCGATGGAGGTCGTGAGGACGACAGAGCCTCCCCGGTTTATTAGCGGCGCGAACTTCTGCACCGCGAAAAGCGGTCCCTTGGCGTTCAGGTTGAACATCTCGTCGTAGATGGCCTCGGTGATGCTCTCCAGAGGCGCTCGGGTGCTGAACCCGGCGTTGACGAACAGCAGGTCGACGGTGTCGAACTCGGCCTTCACTCGAGAGGCGAGTGCGTCGAGGTCCGTCAATGACCGCGCGTCGCTCGAAACCACGACGGCCTCATTGCCAAGCTCTTTCTGCGCCGATTCCAGGCCTTCCTTCGAGCGACCCGTCACCAGAACGCGCGCGCCTCCATCAAGGAGCATCTTCGCCGTAGCGAGCCCCATGCCGCTCGTGCCGCCTATGATTACCACCTTTTTATCTTCGTACCGTTTCATGCGTCTTCTCCTTGTGAATGGTTGTTCTTCGTTCTGTCGCCGTGATTCAAGTTAGGGAGGTGGCGATGTTGTTTGGCATCCAGTTGCGCGCCGATCAGCGCTCCTCAGGACACGGCTGTTAGGGATGCTGGGTGAGACAAGTCGACGCCAGAGACCTTGACGACGGCCTGCCACGCGGCTTCCTGGCTGGCGCGATCGTAGAGGTGTGGCTGGCGCTGCATCTCAATTGGGCCTGAGAACTTCCCTTGAGCCGAGGCGAAGAATTGCCCTGAGACGTCGGTTCCGAACTCCGACGCCTGGAGGTACCGACGGGCCGCGGTCTCCGGCGTCTGATTCATGCCAGGAATGAGGTTCACGATTGGGATAAACAGATACTTCAGCGCCGGGCCAGCGTTTCGCACCACCTTGGTGGCGGTTGCCCCACCGGGCGAGACAGCGTATACGGCCATGCCGGAGGGTAGCCGGCGCGCCAGCGCCGCGACCCACCAAGCGATAATGAGCTTCGCGTCGGCATACGTATTGTTGGGCACGTACTTCACGTTTGGCCCGTTGCGAATCAGGGCTTCGATAGCGGCGGTCCGGTCTCCCCGGAAGTATTTGGCGGCGAAGGCTGGCACATCGGTGTAGCTGAACATCGGCACGCCCCCACGGGCAGGTTCTGCGCCGGCGATAACAATCCGCGCGCCAGGGCTCAGCAGGTTGGCGCGGAGCAACCCGACAGTCAGTTGATGATGGCCGATGAGCGGGGCCTGAGCCGCCTCGATGCCCGCCGCAGTGAGCACGCGCTTCTTACCTGGGACCATCCCTGCATTGAGCAGCAGGAAATCGATCGGCCGACCTCGCTTAACTAGCTCGGCGAGGGCGGACTGAACGCTGGACGGCGCGTCCAGATCCAGCTCCAGCGGCGTAAAGACCTGTTTCTTAGTCTCAGCCGCGAGCTGAGTGGCCGTTTCCTGAATCTGGGCCAGGCTGCGCCCGGTGACGATGACCTCGCGGTAGCCCTCGGCGGCAAGCAAGCGGGCTGCAGCGTGACCGAGCCCGGAGGTGGCGCCGGTGACGAGCGCGATCGAATGTTCCATAGGTGTCTCCTGTATTTACTGTCTTGCAGCGTTACATACGCGAGAGTACGATACCGATAGATGGAATGCAAGGAGTTTCGTACGCGATGGTAACTAATATTGCGAAGCGCCCCCCAGGACGTCCAAAAGGCTTTAATCCCGACGAAGCACTCGACCGTGCCGTTGAGATGTTTTGGGAACATGGGTATGAAGGAGTCGACGTGGATCGGATCGCGCGCGCCGTGAACGTCACCAAGCCCGCGCTATACCGAGCCTTCGGAGACAAGTCCACCCTGCTGCTAAGGGCCGTCGAGCGCTATGCGCTGATCTATGGAGCTCCCAAAATGGCAGCATTTCAAGCGGAGCCGGACATCCACACGGCCGTGACCGGCTTTTGCGAGGCTACCGTCAACACCGCTACAGGCGACGCCCGCAGCGGCTGCATGTTGGCCGCCGCTGCGCTGGGACAGTCGGAGCGGGTAACGGAGATCCGTTCATGGCTCGCGAAGGCTTTCACAGCAAACGCTGATATTTTCGCGAAACGTTTCGAGCAGGAGACAAAGGCGGGGCGCCTGACTCGCACACCCTCTGCCAAGGTGCGAGGCCGTTTGCTCGTTGACTTGCTGCAGGGTGTGCAGCTTCGCGCCAAGGTTGGTATTACTCGCGAGGAATTGCTGGAAGATGTCCGAAGCTATTTGCCCCTGATTCTTGGCAAGTAAATCTAACGCACTTCTCGGGGGGATACGTCTGGACGAGTGCCAAATCGCCTAAGCACTCATTGAGGAACAGAATCAGTCCTGGATCACCCCTGCTATTCCCTACTCACTTCTTCTCCAACGCCATCACCTTCTCCGTATGCCGCCGCATAATCGCAATGGTCCGGTCGCAAAAGTCCTTAATCACCTCTAGCTCCCGCGTCGAATAACGAGTAGCCAAAGCCGAAACCTCCTTACCCAAGTCGTCATAGATGGGCCCGATCTTCTCCGTCGCAGGCGATGCAGCAATTCGGATAAACACCTTCCGCCGGTCCGTCTCGCTCCGCTCCCTGCGCGCCAGCCCCGCCTTCTCCAGCCGGTCGATCGCCGCCGTAATCGCCCCCGTCGTTAACCCCGTCAAACGCGCCAGGTCCCCCGCAGTCACGTCCACGCCACGGTCCACATAGTCCAAACACTTCATGTCGGTTATGGACACCCCGACCATATTCGCAATCGCCTGGTGAAACAGGATCGTCCGCGCGCCAATCTCACGCCCGACCTCCAGCCCAACCTGCCGTACCAGCTCCTGCCGCTTGCGCGAATCCGCCATATCGTTTACTTTATCATTATCTCAATTATTGAGATAATTAGATACTGAGAGGTACAAAGTTTATGGCAAATCCCAAATGCGTCCTCATCATCGGCGGCGGAATCGCCGGTCCCGTCCTCGCACTCTTCCTCAAGCAGTCCGGCTTCTGCGTCCACATCTTCGAAGCCTCGAACGGTCCCAGCGAAGCAGGAGGCGCCCTCGGCCTCGCGCCCAATGGCATGAACGTCCTCGCCGCGGCCGGGGTCGCCGAGCAGGTCCGAAACGTCAGCGTCACTGCTCACGAGTGGGCCTTCGAAAATCAGCATGGAAAGCTTCTCGCATGCCAGAGCGCCGGCGATTCCTCTCGCTACGGTCAGGCCGGAGTCATGATCACCCGCGCCGCACTCCACCGCGTCCTCGTCGAACAGGCCGAAGCCCAGGGCATCTCCATCACCTACAACAAGCGCCTCACCGCCATCGACGACCACCCCGGCCAACCCATGGTCGCTCACTTCGACGACGGCACCCGCATCGAGGGCGATCTCATCGTCGGAGCCGACGGAATCCGCTCCCAGGTTCGCCGCGCCGTCATGCCCGAAGCACCCAGGCCCGTCTACTCCGGCCTGCTCGCACCCGGCGGCTTCAGCCCATGCCTCGACCCCAATGTCACCCCACGCTCCAACCAGCGCGTCCACTTCATCTTCGGCCAGAACGGGTTCTTCGGCTACTTCAACACCATCACCGCCGAAGGCCCACGCACCCTCTGGTGGAGCACCGCCGTCGCATCTCTCGACAGCAAAGAGCAGATGGCGTCCACCCCCAAAGCCGAGATCCAACTACGACTCATGGCCCTCCACGGCGACTGGGCCGCACCCGTCCCGCAACTCATCCAGTCCGCCACCGACGTCCTCAACGTAGCCATCCACGACATCCCCAGCCTCCCACGCTGGAGCTCCGGCCGCACCATCCTCATCGGCGACGCGGCCCACGCCGTAGCTCCGCACTCAGGCCAGGGAGCCTCCATGGCACTCGAAGACGCCCAATACCTCGCGAAACTGCTGCGCGAGTCTAACGGCCTGCAGCTGGAACGGGTCTTCGCCGCCTTCGAGCAGCACCGCCGCCCCCGCACCGACAAAGTCATCGCCCTGGGCCGCCGCAACGGCCGCTACAAAGAAAAAGTGTCCGCCTTCGCCTTCTGGATCCAGCAACAGCTGATCCGCATCTTCGTCCCCCTGACCCGCGCCAAGAAACAGGACTGGCTACTCGCCTACAAAGTCGAATGAAGCGCTACAAAAGATCGCCTTTAACGAAACGCACGCCGTCGGCCAATCCCCATTCGGGGCGCGAAACATCTGGCGAAGTCCAAACCTAAAGTCTCTGTTTCGAAGACTTTGACGCATTTAGATGGGGAGGGAGAGTCACCCCGCCAACTCCCTCCGCACCCGCTCCATCGCATCGAGATAAAAAGCCAGATTGTGCAAGCTGTTAAGCACAGCACTCAGCGTCTCCCCTGAAGCAAACAGGTGCCGCAGATACGCCCGAGAATACCGCCGGCAAACCATGCATCCACACATCGGATCGATAGGCCCCTGCGTCCTCCGCGTACTCCAGCTTTTTGATATTGATGCGTCCCTCTGACGTAAACAGCAGCCCATGCCGTCCTGCCCGCGTTGGCAACACGCAGTCCATCATGTCCACGCCGATCCGCGCATACTCTTCAATCTCGTCCGGGTACCCCACCCCCATCACATACCGCGGCTTGTCCTTCGGCAAAAATTCCAGTGTTCGCGCAATCATCTCCCGCGTCACCTCACGAGGCTCCCCCACCGCCAGCCCACCAATCGCATACCCCGGCAGGCTCCATCTCCACCAATCTTTCGGCCGATTCTTTCCTCAGGTCCGCATACATTCCACCCTGCACAATCCCAAACAAACTCTGCGTCTTCCCTTCAAAGGCATCGCCGGGAGCCTGTGACCACGGCACCAGGTGCTTATGTAACTCAAAATGATCTTTTGACCGGCGCGCCCACGCATGCGTCAGACCCATCGACTCCCGCGTCCGCTCCCACGACGCCGGCGTCTCCACACATTCGTCGAAGACCATCGCGATATCGGCGCCCAGCGCAATCTGCACGTCCATCGAGTGCTCCGGTGAGAAGAAATGCTTGCTCCCATCAAGATGTGACCGGAACTCAACTCCATCCGCCGTAACCTTCCGCAACTTGCTCAAGCTGAACACCTGAAACCCGCCCGAATCGGTCAACATTGGCCGTTCCCAGCTCATAAACCGATGCACTCCACCCACCCGCCGCACCAGCTCATGCCCCGGCCGCAGATAGAGGTGGTACGTATTCGCCAGTATGATCTGCGCTCCCTGGCCTCCAGCGCCAATCTCCTCCAGCAGGCTCTGCGGCACCGCCTTCACACTAGCCGCCGTCCCGACCGGCATAAACACCGGTGTCTCCACCACCCCATGCGGCAGCATCAGGCGTCCTCTGCGGCCGCCACCCTCCGCCGTCCTGTCTACTTCAAATGAAAATGCCATCCTTCGAATTGTATGAGGACTGCTCCTCGAATCATTTGCGACACCCGAAACAACACTTCGAAAGGTTGCGCTGTCATTAATTCATCAGCCGTTCAAGCTCGATTCACATAACCACCCATCTCGATGCCTAAGAATAAGGCGCAACGCATCTTCCCATCTTCTGAGGCCTTCAAAATGATTCGGAAACTTCTCGCCTTCACGATGTCCTTGACCCTCATCCTCAGCGGCTGCGGCCAGGGCACTACCAGCACGCCGCCGGGCAACGGCAACGCCAACACAACTCCGCCTCCCGCGCCCCCGACGCCAACCACCGCGTCTACCGCCATCAAGCACGTCGTCGTCATCTTCGGCGAAAACATCTCCTTCGATCACTACTTCGGCACCTACCCTAACGCCGCAAACACCGGTGGAACGACCTTCACCGCCGCGAGCGGGCCCCCCACCAATATCAATAATTACCTGTCAAACCCGTCCCTCTTCAACTGCCAATCCGAACCTCAGCTCCGGCAACGGCGCCTCAGCATCGAACCCTTTCCGCCTCGGTCCAAATCAGGCCGCCACCGCCGACCAGGACCACAACTACGGACCCGAGCAGGCCGCCTTCGATAACGGCAAGATGGACCTCTTCCCATTTTCAGTGGGCACTGCAGACGGCGCCACTCTCACCAATGAGACCGCCGCACCCGGCATCGCGAACACCACGGCACTCACCATGGGCTACTACGACGGCAACACTGTCAGTGCAATGTGGAACTATGCCCAGCACTACGCCATGAATGACCACTCGTTCGGCACCACGTTTGGTGCGTCCACGCAGGGTGCGATCAACCTCGTCTCTGGCCAGACCAACGGCGCTGTCGTCACGCTCCTGGGCGCGACCTCCGGCGTCGTCGCTGATGGTCAAGGCGGCTTCACTCTCATCGGAGATGAAGACCCGGCCAACGACGTCTGCTCGTCCTCCAGCGCCACCGTCCAGATGACCGGCAAGAATATCGGCGACTTGTTGAATACCGCCGGCCTCTCCTGGGGCTTCTTCGAGGGTGGCTTCAACCTGGGCCTGACTAACACCACCTTGAACGGTGTCATCGGTTCCGGCACAGGATGCCTGGTGGGTGAGGCGACCGGCAGCCGCGCAACTGGCGCAGTCAACATCCCCGGCAATCCCCTCAAGGCCGACTACATCCCCCATCACCAGCCGTTCCAGTACTACGCCAGCACGGCGAACCCGACCCACATCCGTCCGGCCTCCACTGCGGCGATCGGCACGCCTGCTGAAACCGGCACTGGCAAGGCCAACCACCAGTACGACATCCTGGACTTCAACGCAGCTCTCGCCGCTGGCAACCTGCCCGCTGTCAGCTTCCTCAAAGCGTCTGGCTACCAGGACGGTCACGCTGGATACTCCGATCCACTCGACGAACAGACCTTCGTCGTCAACGAGATCAACGCAATCGAGAACTCGTCCTTTTGGTCCTCAACCGCCATCATCATCGCCTATGACGACTCAGACGGCTGGTACGATCACCTCAACAACTTCGTCAACGGCTCTCAAACGACCGCTGACGCTGCCGGCTTTTGCGCAAAAGCGCCGACACTTGCCGGTGTAACCAGCACCGCACCGGTACAGGGTCGTTGCGGCTACGGCCCCCGTCTCCCTCTGCTCGTCATCTCTCCCTGGGCCAAGAAGAACTTCGTCGACAACACCGTTACCGACCAGTCCTCGATCACCCGCTTCATCGAGGATGTCTTCCTGTCGAGCGCTCGCATCGGTGGTGGCTCGTACGACGCAAGCGCCGGTTCGCTCATGAACATGTTCAACTTCACCAGCAGCGTCGCCCCCAACCCCAACGTCGTTCTCCTCAATCCCACCAGCGGCGCTGTCACAAGTGGCAACTAGCCAAGCCGTTCACAGTACAGTCATAAACAATCCTTAAACTTGAAGGGCGCACCTCTCCCGGGAGGTGCGCCCTTTTTCTATTCTCAATCTGCATCCTGTGCCAGGACGGAGTTCGTTTGTCCCCCACCCGCCGAACCATTCTCCAGCAGCTCTCTGCCCTCAGTGTTCTCGCCTCTTCACCCGCTGCCTTCGCCAGGCAGATGATGCAAATCCACGATCACGCAGCCACCTCCAACATGTCCAGTGCCACGCTGGCCGCACAACCCACAATCAACGGCCTGTCTCTGACTCCCTTTGTCGATGAGCTCCCTCTGCCTGAACGCGCTCGTCCCATCTCCCCGGCTCGTCCTCATAACCTTCGCATTACCATGCGCGAAATTCACGCCAACGGTTCATCGCGACGTGCCGGCCACCCGTATGTGGAGCTACGGCGCCACACCGCTGGCCCCAATCATTGATGTCCGTACCCACCAACACCTCCAGGTCGAATGGATCAATCAGCTCCCTACGCAACACTTCCTTCCCATCGACCACTCCCTCCACGGCTGCGGCCGCGATGTCCCCGACGTCCGCGCCTGCGTCCATCTCCACGGCGGTCGGGTTCCATCCCAAGACGATGGCCAGCCCGAAGATTGGTTTGTCTCCGGCAAATCGCGAACCTGCACCTATTCCCTGGAACAGGACGCCGCCGCCCTCTGGTATCACGACCACGCTATGGGGCTCAACCGCCTCAACGTGTACGCCGGCCTCTTCGGCATGGCGCTTCTACGCAACGACGCCGAAGACGCACTTAGCCTCCCCTCGGGAAAGTACGAGGTCCCAATCCAGATCTACGACCGCCAGTTCACCACCGACGGACAGCTCTACTACCCCGACTCCGGCGACCCCGAACACCCTTGGGTCCCCGAATTCGGCGGGAGTTGCACCCTCCTCAACGGCAAGATTCGACCCTACCTCAACGTCGAACCATGCCTCTACCGCATCCGCATCGTTAACGTCGCCAACAGCAGCTTCTTCTCCCTGTCCCTCACCGACCGGCGACCCTTCCATCAGATCGGCTCCGATCAAGGTCTGCTCGCCGCACCGGCCAAAATCGCCAATCTTCAACTCGCGCCTGCGGAACGCGCCGACCTGCTCATCGACTTCTCTCAAGCCGCTGGACAACGCGTTCAACTCATCAACGGCGTCGTCGGGGTCCTCGAATTCCGTGTCGTCCAGGCGACAAGCAAACCTGTCTCAACGGCGCGACCTTCGCGCCGCCACGAAGTCTTAACCGCAGAGTCCATCCCTTCCACGCTCCGCGCCATCGACCGCATTCCCGAGTCCGCCGCAATCACCACCCGCACCATCACCCTCAACGAGTATGACGACAGGATCGGAAACTCCATGCTCATGCTGCTCAACCGCAAGCGCTGGCACGAGCCCGTCACCGAGACACCCCGACTCAACACCACCGAAATCTGGGACTTCGTCAATCTCACTGAAGACACCCATCCCATGCACTTGCACCTGGTGCGCTTCCAGGTCCTTGATCGCCGCCTCTTCGACGTCTTCGCTTATCGCAACAACAAGGGCCTTCGTTACCTGGCGCCCGCCATCCCACCTCAACCCAACGAACAAGGCTGGAAGGACACCGTGCAGTGCCTCCCAGGCATGATCACCCGAATCATCGTCCGCTTCGAAGGCTACCCCGGCAAGTACCTCTATCACTGCCACATCCTCGAGCATGAAGCCAATGACATGATGCGCCCCTTCGAAGTCATCGCCTGACGACAGAAATGTCTCCACGACATCATGGGACAATAAGAACGATGCCTACGCGCGTCACCTGGCAATCGGTATGAACGACAAACTCATACAATCCATTCGCGTAAGTTACGATCGGCTCGCGGATGAGTATGCCCGCCGGATACTCAACGAACTTCAGCAAAAACCTCTTGATCGGCAACTGCTCAGCCGTTTGGCGACTGATGTTGAAGGACGCGGCAAAGTATGTGACATGGGCTGTGGCCCTGGTCACGTTGCCCGCTATCTGCGCGATGCGGGTGCAACCGTATTCGGTCTCGACCTTTCCCCACAAATGGTGGAACAAGCTCGGCGGTTCAATCCTGATATCGCCTTCCAGGAAGGGAACATGTTGGCTCTCGACCTTCAGGATGGAACGCTGGCTGGGATCGCCGCTTTCTACGCCATCGTCAATCTTCCCAAAGAATCTTTGCCTTCAGTATTTCGAGAGATGGAAAGAGTTTTACAAGCCGGTGGCCTGCTGTTGCTTGCATTTCACATCGGCGACGAGACTCTTCACGAAGATCGGTTATGGGGCCAGCCTATCGACATGGATTTTTTCCTCTTTCAACTATCGGCGATCCGGAGCTCCATCGAAGCTGCCGGTTTTGTCATTGAGGAGATCATCGAGCGCGAACCATATCCGCCGGAAGTGGAGTACCAAAGCCGAAGGGCCTATGTCTTTGCGCGCAAACCAGCCTCTCCCCAGGAACGGTAAACACCCTGCTTTTTGCTCTTCGCAAATCGGCGTATCGTATCCCCAAGGAGATCGCGCCATGCTAAGGAGAGACTTCCTTCGCCGGTCGGCCCGCACCTTCACCGCTGCAATGCTCGCCAGAAATCCTGTGGCTCGCGCAGCGCTGATCGATCCCGAACCCCTCAACAAAAAATTTCAGGCAAGCGATGAAGTTGTCCTGGGCCACACGGGCATCCGCACCAGCCGGCTTGCGATGGGGACGGGGACCATCGGCTACGGCGGCGCGTCCAACCAGACCAGGCTCGGGCACCTCTCCGCTCACGAGGCTGCTCGTTGATGGCTATAACAACAACGGCCTCCGCTTCTTCGACTCGGCGGACTCCTACGGAAGCCATCCCTACGTCGCCGCGGCGCTCAAGCAGCTGCCTCGCGACAAAGTGACCGTCCTCACCAAGACCGACACGCGTGATCCTGCGGGTGTTCGCGCCGACCTCGACCGGTACCGCAAAGAGCTGGGCGTCGACTACATCGACATCGTCCTCATCCACTGCGTCACCGCATCTGACTGGACCACGCGCTACCGCGGCGTCATGGACGTTCTCTCCGAGGCCAAGCAGAAGGGCGTTATTCGCGCGCACGGCGTCTCCTGCCATAGCATCGGCGCGCTCAGGGCCGCTGCTGCTTCACCGTGGGTCGAGCTCGATCTCGTTCGGCTCAACCCCATCGGCTCCAACATGGACGCTGATCCCGACACCGTCATCGGCGTGATCAAACAGATGCGCACTCAAGGCAAAGGAATTGTCGGCATGAAGGTCCTCGGCCAGGGAGATCTCCGCGACAAACCCTCGGAGGCTATCCGATATGCTCTCGGCACAGGCGTCCTCGATGCCTTTACCATCGGTGCCGAGTCACAGAAAGAGCAGAACGACCTCGTCAAACGCGTCGCTGCAGCATGACGGTCAGTAGTAGTGCTTAAGCTCTTCCCAGTCCGCCTGATAAGTCTTCTTTCGCCCATGGCACAGATAAATCGGCCCGCGTTCCCATGGCATTGCGTAGAGGCCACCCCGTTGGCCCATAACAGTGCATGAGTTGTAAGCGGCGTTCATGTCTTCAAGAGACACCTGGTTGATCACAATCATCTCTTCGCCGGTGTAGCCCCGAGGCCCCCATATCCAATAGTTCTGATGACCACTGATTGCGGACGGCAGACCATACTTTGCCCCGAGGATATCGATCGCGCCCGCCTGCCCATAGTTGGAGGCAAGAATGCCCGTCCTGGCACGTTCCTCCGAAGGTAGGGCGTCATAAATACCAGACACCTGCTTCGCCAGGTCCTCCCAGCCAAAGCGGTCCGTAAAGAACTGCGGCAATGGAATCGCCGCATGGTTTTCGCTGTCCTTAGGTTTAAAGTGAAGCTTCTCCGTGTAGGCCAGAAATTTCTGTGGAGACAGCACCGGAATCGAAAACGGAAGGGCCAGGCACAAGGCCAACAACCACGATGACTGCATAGGCTCCAATCAGTGCGTTACGCCACGCAATCTTCTTCGCCCAGGAAAACCACGCGACCGCTCCAGCGGCAAAGAAAACGGGATAAGCCGGGACAAGGTAGTAGTCCTTCGCGTGAAGCGCCATCATCAGCGCGAGAAAGATCAGGTAAAAGACGCCGAGGAAACGGTAGCTCCGCGTAGCTTTGCCAAAGAGCAGCCACAGCACTCCCGTTCCCCACAGAAGGACGCTGTGCGGCGTGAGCGTCACAATCTGGGCCAGGAAAAACTGCACCGGCGGCAACTTGACGTCTTTATCTGACTCCGCCACATCATGAAGCCATTCCAACGTTGGGAAGTGATTGCCTATCTGCCAGAGAAGATTCGGCATCGCCAGCAGAACAATCAGAGCCACCGCGACGACGAACCAGCGATTCGCAAGAATACGGCGCTGTGGAGTCAGTAGCAGTGCAACAAGCATGGCGATAAGAAAGAAAGCAATGGAGTCTTTATTTTCAAAGGCAAGTCCGGCGCTGAGACCGAACACGATCCACCAGTTGCGGACCTCGGTCTGTGAAGAAGACGAAACAATGCGGATGAGCGCCAAAGCACAAAGCATCCAGAAGACCGGATCAAAGGAGTTCATCGACATGTATCCATCGATGCCTAAATAGACCGCTCCAGCAACGACCCCCAACATAGCCAGTGCCGCCGCCCTGCGACCACCACCCAGCACCCAGGCCAGCAGTCCAGTCAGAAACACCTTTGCCGCGCCCGCCATGCCGGAGATCAGCCGCAGGGACCACATCGTGTCATGCCCGAATAACATCTCGCTCACACGGGCCTGCAGCGCAGTCAGCGGCGGCTGATCGACATACCCAAACGCGAGGCGTCGCCCACACACCAGGTAATACAGCTCATCGCGGAAGATCCCATATCCCGCATGCTGCGCCAGAACGTTGCCCACAATCTGAATCGCCAGCTTCAGCGCCGCGAAGCCGACGCAAAGCCAAAGCACCGAGCGCAGATCCGTCTGAAGTGTTGTCGGCTGTCGAGTTTCCATGCCACCTGCGGTGTAGGAAGTAGGTTTGTATCCATTCTGTACTACGCACGCGAACCAGAGAAGTTCCGGATTCCCGGCTTACCGTTCCAGCAACGCCACCGCCTCTGCCACGCTGATGTTGTCGGACATTTGTTTGAACTCGCTATGCACAACGTGCTCGTTCCTGCCGATCTCTTTAAAAAGCATCGCCTTGCCTTCGATCGCCGTATTCACCAGAGCGTCCTTCCAGTCGCCGCCCGGCTCCATCTCGTGCTCCGTGCTGAAGCTGCTGCCGGCGTGGATTGTTCCCAGCAGACCATACCCCAGGCTCACGTCAGCTGGAATCTTCCCTTCGATCCGGTGCAACTGCAGCGTCTTTTCATCCACCAGCACCGCACCCGACATCGCATGCAAAACCCTCTCTTCCATCGTCTTCGGTTGATAGGCCGGATCAGGCCGAAATCCTATCCTCAAATCGCTTCCCTCCGCGCGCGGCTCGTCAAACAGAAACGCCTTATGCAGCAGCGCCAGCATCTGTTCGGCATGCTCTTCGTCGTTCTTCATGGCCTGTTCACGACGCTGAAACGCCTCGGGATGCGCGGCTATGTCCGCCAACCGCGCCTTCTCCGCTGCCTGCCTCTGGGTGCTCAATGGCTTTCCGTCCTCGGCAAGCAACAGCCGTACCTTCCCCATCGATGTCTCGACCACACGCTCTGTCCAGAGGTGACCCCCCGTCCTGTCCGATCGCTCCTCCGAAAGATACATGTACTTGAGACGATGTTCCGCGGGGTCGCTCTCATGCGCCAGCATCGTGTCCACGATCCGGCGCGCGGCGTCCGAGCTCTGTGCCCGCCCGGCACCCGCCGCCAGCAGACCCAGCAACACAACCGCAGTTCTTCCAACACGCATCAACCGGTACTCCTGCCGATCACTCCAGAGAATGACGGCTCGCCCCGCATCTCAGTAAAGCACGACCAAGAAAATTCCACCGATCGCCAACCGCCTCTACTAAAGACTTACGGTAGCTCATGAGGACTCGGCACAACATAAATAAACGCCGAAATCTCCAGGAATCCACCACGACCTTCACGTAGACTAACGCTCAATCGCCAGTCTGACATGACAAACACGCCGGATTCGGCCGAAGGCACTCCGCAGTCGGTCGCATCACCCAACCCGTTGATGACCGAGCCCGAACTCGTCGAGCTCAACACCGCCCTTACGCCTCATCCGCCCAAAGGCCGCCGCGCCGCAGCGACCTTTATCTTCTTCACTGTCACACTCGATATGCTCGCCCTCGGCATGATCGCCCCCGTCCTGCCTCGTCTCATCGAAGGCTTCCTCCACGGCGACACCTCCAGCGCGGCCAAAATGCTCGGCCTCTTCGGCACAGTCTTTGCCGCCATGCAGTTCTTCTTCTCTCCCATCCTCGGCTCGCTCTCCGACCGCTTCGGCCGCCGCCCCGTTGTCCTTCTCTCCAACTTCGGCCTCGGCCTCGACTACCTCCTCATGGCCTGGGCCCCCGCACTCAGCTGGCTCTTTCTCGGCCGTGTCATCTCCGGCCTCACCGCCTCCAGCATCCCAACCGCCATGGCCTACATGGCCGACGTCACCCCCCGCGAGCGACGCGCCGCCGCCTTCGGCATGTTGAACGCGGCCTTCGGGGCCGGCTTCATCCTTGGCCCCGCCGTCGGTGGTCTGCTCGGCAACATCAATCCGCGCCTGCCCTTCTGGGCCGCGGGCGGTCTCTCGCTTGTCAACGGACTCTACGGCCTCTTCGTCCTGCCCGAATCCCTCTCCCTGCAAAACCGCTGCCCCTTTTCCTGGGCCCGCGCCAACCCCGTCGGCTCTCTCTCGCTTCTCCGCCGCCACGCCGGCATGATCGCCATCGCCACCGTTCTCCTGCTCGGTTACATCGCACAGCAGGTCCTGATGAACGTCTACGTCATCTACGCCGACTACCGCTACGGCTGGACCGACCGCACCGTCGGTTTCTCCCTTGCGCTCGTCGGAATCTGCACCATCGTCTACGGTGCGCTTCTCGTCAAACCCGTGGTCGCAAAGATCGGCGAACGTGGAGCCATGACCCTCGGCCTCATCGGCGGCGCCCTTGGCTACTCCATGATCGGTCTCTCCAGGACCGGCCTTCTCCTATGGCTCGGCATCCCCTTCCTCAACATGATGTCCTTCACCTGGCCCGCAGCCCAAAGCCTTCTCTCGCGCAAGACCAGCCCCTCCGAGCAGGGACAACTCCAGGGCGCTATCAACAGCCTCCGCGGCACCGCCGGACTCCTCGGCCCCAGCCTCTTCACCTACATCTTCAGCAAATCCATCAGCACCGGCATCCACATACCCGGCACGCCTTTTTACACCGCAGCCGCCATGCTCCTCGTCGCACTCGTCCTCGCCCAACGCACCGCTCGCACATCAACCCCGGCCGTCCAAACTTAGACCATGAAAATCGTCCGCCGATTCCCGTTGCTTCTAGTGCTGTCCATCGCACCGTACCTCATCAACGCCCAGACGCCCGACGTCCCCGAATGGGCCCGGCCCGGTTCTGCGACCCACACGCAGGTCGCGCCGCCGGTAGACTTCCATCGCGCCACGAAGACCTTCGACACCCCCATCGGCATCTTCGAAGGCCAATCCGATGTCGGCGGGCCGCTCGTCCCGGGCAGCGCCACTTATGATGCCGCGACGAAGCAATACACCATCAACTCCGCCGGCTACAACGTCTGGTACACCCGCGACGAGTTCCGTTATCTCTGGAAGAAGATGTCCGGCGACATCTCCCTGGCCGCCGACATCGCCTTTCCCGACCCCAACGGCTACGGCGACCGCAAGGCCTTCCTCATCATCCGGCAGGGCCTCGATGACGACTCCAAAGAAGCGATCGTCGCGCTGCACGGAGCAGGCATGACCCACTTGGCATGGCGTCCCGAGAAGAACACCCGCGTCAAAGACATGGAGTTCCGCATCGGAGGCCGCGGCCGTCCTGGAGGCGCAAGCCCCGACTCGCTCGTCCCCGTCATACCCAAACGCATTGGCCTCGAAAAGCGCCGCGACAACTTCGCCATCTTCATCAGCCTCGAGGGCGAGCCTATGCACCAGTTCGGCCCACCCATCACCCTCCACCTCGACGGGCCCTTCTATGTCGGCATCGGGTTCTGCTCCCACTTACCCGACAAGTCCGACACCGCGGTCCTCTCCAACGTCGTCCTCGAAAACTCCGCCGGCAAGCTGCCACTAGCAGCACAAAGTCGATATGGGTCGCAGTTCAGGTTGCGATACTATCTAAGCCATCTTCCTCTGTTCAATTCAATGCAAGAAGGAGCTTCCCGGATGAGAGGCAGAGTCGCAGGGACATATCTATTGCTGACCGGATGTCTTGCCGCGATTGGCCTATGGAGAGCGATGCCAGTACATGGCGCCTCCGCAGACCCTTCGGTGAGTTGGAACATGAAGACCGCCGCGCGCTATCTCGACGATCGCGAAGTGTGGTGGCAGGAGTGGCCGCGAGCGCAGAAGGACCACGGAACAATCTGCATCTCCTGTCATACAAATGTGCCGTATGCAATGGTGCGATCGGGTCTCCGGCGCCAGCTGGGCGAGAGCGGAATGACCGCCCCTGAAAAGACCATGATGGACAGCGTAGAAAAGCGCGTCGCCCACTGGCCCGACCTGGAGACGTTTTACAGCGATGCGAAGCATGGCCCAGGCAAGACCGCCGAGTCCCGTTCGACGGAGGCGGTACTCAATGCCATAATCCTGGCCAGCGTCGACTCGCGGCAGGGACACCTGCGTCCCATCACGCGCACCGCCTTCGACGAAGCGTGGGCCCTCCAGGAAGAGACAGGAGACAGGCCCGGCGGATGGAAGTGGCAGAACTTCCACTTGGGTCCATGGGAGTCGGAGGAATCCGGATACCAGGGTGCGGCCCTTTTGATGGTGGAGGCCGTGAACGCGCCGGATAAATATGCCAAGGGTACGGAGGTCCGTCCGCATCTTGACCGCCTGCGCGAATACCTCCGACGCCAGTACGCGTCGCAGCCGCTAGTGAACCAGCTCTACATCCTCTGGGCGTCCGCGAAGGCGCCCGGCTTGCTGACCGCGGCTGAACGCACGGCGTTGATTGACGCGGTCCGCAGCGAACAGCAGGAAGATGGAGGATGGAGAACAGGGTCGTTGGACAAGCGAGAGCGGGTCGACCAATCTCCGGAGCCGACCGCCAGTGACGGCTATGCGACCGGGATTGCTGTGCTTGCGATGGAGGAGTCAGGAACAGCTCGCCACGACAAAACACTGCAACGCGGACTGGAGTGGCTTGCAGCGAACCAGCAGAAGGACGGCGCATGGCACGCCTCGTCCATCAACAAAAAACGCGATCCGGACAGCGACGCGGGGCCCTTTATGAGTGATGCCGCAACGGCCTATGCAGTGCTGGCACTGGAAAAGGCAAGATAGCTTTCCTCAACATCCAACAACTCAACCTATGAATCAAAAGCGAAGATGCGCTTCCAGTCGTTCTTCATGCTGATCACGACCCAGGCATTTTTCGTCGCTTCCGTCAGGAGCGCCTCGGAAAACGTGCCAACGCTGGTGCTAGGCAGCCCAGCCGCAGGACCGTAGGCGTATTCGCGCTTCGCATCATCGTGGAGCACGAGCATCATCAGCCGCGCTCCATCTCCCGCCTGCGTCCATTCCAGCATCTGGGCGTCGCCCGACTTAAAATCAGCACTTCCGGAGTTGCCGAAGGCAGCCAGGGGACGCTTACCAATGAACATGTTGATCCCGATGGCCTTGCCCGGTTCATCGTCAATGAAAAATACCTTCGGCTCCCGCATCAGCACAGGCTTGCCGTTTGTATTCACATACGTTGTCACAATGCTTGATCCCACCACCTGCTCCGGCGGAACGCCGTACACCTTCTCGCTGTAGACGCGCACAAACTCCTGCCCGCCACCTGTCACGATATACGTCCTGAAGCCATTGGCGCGCAGATACTGCATCACCTCCAGCATTGGCTGATAGACGAGATCGGTGTACGGCCTCTCAAAGCGCGGCGCCTTTGCCTCGGCGAGCCAGTCTTGCACCAGCCCCGCGAATACTTCGTTGCTCATTCCCGTATGGGTCGCAGCGACGATCTGCAACCAGTCTGCCTCAGTGAACTTGCCCATCGCCGCGCGATCACCTGCAAGTACCGACTTGAACGGCTCCTTCTGCTTCCATTCGGGATGGCTGGGCGCCATCTCGACCACGCGCGCAAGCGCAAACGCTGCCTGCCCATAGATCGGGTGTTCCGTCCATAGCGTCCCGTCCTGATCAAACGTGGCGATGCCGTTCGCTGGCTCAACATATTTGGGACTCGATTTGTCAGTCGTATCTCTCACGAAACGAACGACCGCGTCCTTTGAAGGCCCATCATTCCAGGACGCCAGAGGATCACCCTGGCCTTGGCCGCCCGCTATTCCTTCGCCGCCTGCCACTCCAACGCGAGCAGAGAAAATAGCGGCCGCACCTGTCGAAACAAATGCGCGCCGACTTATATTGTTCAGCGCATTTCGCAACGGACGGTTTTCATGGCAGCCTCCTCAGAATTCCAAATCCCAACCTACGGTTTCGCAGGAGGTGCAGGCTTCGGAATTCGAATCGTCCATAGCCCGCCGAACACAATCGTGGTCCCTACAAAGTGAGAGTAGGCGGTGTACTCGTGGTAGCCCTTGACATAGAAAGTCAGGTTCTTCATCGGGAGAATGTATGTGCCCTGTCCACCGATGGCGTGTACCGAGTAATAGGGGAGCGTGCTGGCCGGGATTGTAAAATTCGTCGACCCAATCGGTACAGCTGCCGCCGTTTTGCGTTACCTGCCATTGGTCGTAGCCGACGAGACCAAGCTGGAGCAGTTGGCTGAAGTTCTTCTTCAGTGGAAGGGCCTGCCCGAGGCCCCACTCCATGGTGAAGGCCTGCCCAGGCGTCTTTTCGGCTCCGTTGGTACCCTGCCTCGCCCCGTGGCATCTCCCAGTCGGTGAAGAGGTTCGCACTGGTCCCTTTGTTCTTGGTGATGTAGACGGTCTCCCCCGTTAGCAGATGATTGCCGAAATAACCAGTTCCGACATTATTCGAAGCGCCGGGAGTATAACGCCCGGTGGGAAGCATCATTCCTTCCTGCACCTGGAGGTCGGCTCGCTTCAGGTGCCAGCCGATTGCAATAGGTGTAACAAAGAGATCGGCAACGCCGCCTCCGCCCGCGACGGCATTGAGATTCGGGACACCCGGATTTTGGACCGGCAAGATCTGCATCCAGAGAGCCGGTTGCGGGTGTGAGTATAAAATACGTGCCTATGTTTCCATGCAGAACGTTGAGGTTCGGTACGAAATAGAAGAAGTTTTCAACTGCCCAGACGTTGTAGCTGCCTGTAACAGGGATGGCACTGCCATTTGGGCCATTGAATGCGTTGGAAAAATAGTCGACGGTGATGTTGACGTAGCTAAATCCGGGAGACGGCATAATTCCCGCATTGAGTCCAACCTGGCCCGGCATCCATTGCGGCTTCTGCTGGCCGGGCAACGGCAATGCCCAGGTCAAAAGGAAGACTGCAAGAACGAAACCTGCGACGCGAATCATAGTGTTCGCCCGTCTCATCAGAAAATTTCTTGAAAATGTTGCGGACAGGCAGGCCCAGCCTGTCACTGCTGCAACCACCCCCACAGAAAATCGTCTATCGGACAACCTCATCGCGTCTCCTTCTCTCAGGCGAAATCTCACACAGAGTAAAAATCGGGCGGCCCTTGCGAGCCGCCCCCCAGGTGAAACACCTTCCCTCAGTTGCTGGGGCCTTTTGACGCCGCCTCCGCCTGGGCCATCCGTGTCGCCATCTCCGCTTTGACCGCGTCGAGGTTGAAGCTCGCACCTCGTTGCATTGGCGGGTACTCGATGAAGGTCTGGAGTTCTTTGGCCACTAGCTGCTGCACGAACACGAAACGCCAGAATTGGTACTTGAACCAATCGAAGTATTGCTCTGCCCCTTCTTTCGTTCCGTCATTGGGCCAGCCGGTGCGCTCAAACGGATCGAGGCGCAGGTTGGTGATGTAAGGCACGTCAGGATGCGTCTTTTCACCCACCCACCCAGCTGGCTGGTCGATGAATCGGAATTTGTAATCATCAATACGAATAGCGCCGACCGTGCTTTCGCCGAGATAGAAGATCTCATGCCGCGCGGACGGCCCTTTGCCAGTGATAGCGTCCATCTGGTTGTAGCCATCCAGATGGTTCTTATACGTCCGGTCACCGATCTTTTTGCCCGCTAGCAATTCTTGCGTGATGTTCGGGTTCCCAGCCGCAGCCACAAATGTTGGCAACCAGTCCAGGCCGGAGAAGATACCATTCTGCACCGAGTCTGCCGGTACATGACCTGGCCAACGGACGATACAAGGCACGCGGAAACCACCCTCAAGTGACCGTTCCTTTAGATTGAGCGAACGGCGTCTGACCGCCATCGGGCCACGTGAAGACCTCGGTACCGTTGTCGGTAGTGAACACAACGATCGTATTGTCGTCCTCGCCGATGTCCTTGATCTTCTGCATCACGAGGCCGACGTCGTCATCCAACTGCGCCATGCCGGCCTCTTCCTCCGACCATCCGTTCTCGGAGTTCCGCATCGCCTCATACTTCGGTGAGAGGTGAGTGACGATGTGCATGCGGGTCGGGTTGAGCCAGACGAAGAAAGGCTTGTTGTCCTTCTTGGCCTTGTCGATGAAAGCGAGAGACATGTCGCGAATCTCGTTATCCACCGTCTCCATTCGCGTGGGATACAGCGTGCCGGCGTCCTCAATCTTCTGTTTGCCGACCGGCCCCCATCGGGGCATATCGGTCTTGTCGTCCGTAGCTGTCGCCCAGCAATGGACCATGTTCCGCGGGCCAACAACGTTCAAAAGGTTCTGCGGATAGTTAGGGTGCGCCGGGTCTTCCATCGCATCAAGGTGATACAGATAGCCAAAGAACTCATCAAAGCCATGGACGCAGGGCAGGAACTCGTTCTTGTCGCCAAGATGGTTCTTCCCAAACTGGCCGGTGGCGTAGCCCATCGACTTCAGAATCGTGGCCGTAGTCACTGCCTCGGCAGGTATGCCGATCGGCGCTCCAGCCTGGCCGACGGTAGTCATTCCCGTGCGGATCGGCAGTTCGCCCATGATGAAGTTCGCTCGCCCCGCCGTGCAACTCGCCTCGGCGTAATAGTCGGTGAAGAGCATGCCCTCCTTGGCCATCTTGTCGAGGTTCGGCGTCCTCCCGGCCATCAAGCCGCGATGGTAAGCGCCAATGTTCCACATGCCAATGTCGTCTCCCATGATCACAAGAATGTTAGGTTGCTTCGTCTGTGCCGTACCTTGGGTCACACCAGCCGCCAGTATGAAAATCAAAACAGCTAGCGTTCCCATGGCCCATTTGCGGCGATTCGCGATCATGTTCATACGTATCTCCGTGCATATCGTCTTAGGTTAGCCGCTAGGGAAGGTAGCGAGAATCGTTCCCCACCTCAAACACCAGGAACTTTCATCAGGTGAATCGAAGGCGCACACTGCCAATGCAGAACACGAGCATAGGCCACGCCCTCAACGAGGGAATCTGGCAAAAGTGCTAGAAAGACGGACTATTAGTTCTAGGCTGTAACTATCAACAGGAGGGCAAGTTGGAACAGCGGACAATCACTACAGGAAAGGTGGGCGATTCTCGCGAACCGCCCACCGATTCCTTCTAGATCTTGCGTTCTAACCTAATCGGCTGCCCCTATGGTTTGCACGAGCTTCTTGATATCCATCAAAGGCAACGGGTTGTTCGGATGCTGCAGGTCCGGATTCATATCGTTCGATGCTCCGCCAGGGAAGCGCGTGATGTTCGGATAATCAACGATGGATTTGTCGAACTCCATGACCGGGACCGAAATCAACGAAAGGACCCAGCCATTGTCGTAACCGGCATAGCGTCCCGGCGAGGTCGTCGGGGTGCGCGTGCTCACCGCACCGTTGAACGTCATGTCGTATTTCTCGTACGGGTCTCATCGTGAGGTTGTAGGCCGAGCCAATGGCGCCGAGATTCTGCTGGGGACCGAGCCAGGTGTCCTTGGAGGTATACAAATATTTCCAGGCGATTTTGATATCTGGGTTCGTGGGATCGCCCCCGATGTCAGCACGAGCGCCAGCATACGTTTCGCCGTCGATATAGATCCATCCGTTGCGAGCGGAATGCTTTTCTTTGCCCAGAATGTAGGCGCTGTTGTCAATGCTGTCGAAGTAGATCGGCTTGCCGTCATTGTCCTTCCACGCGCCGTGAGGCGGCGGAGTGATACCCGCCATCGTTGCCAGCGTTGACCAGCAGTCAATGTGCGACATCATCTCGCCATAGCGTGCGCCGGCCGGGATGTGACTGGGCCACCACATGATGCCGGGCACGCGGAAACCGCCCTCAAAAGGCGATCCCTTTTCCCCACGGAACGGCACTGCACCAGCATCTGGCCACGCGTCCTGCCATGCGCCGTTGTCGGCGGTGATGATGACGATGGTATTGGGAGCGTCTGCGCGGATTTCGTCCATAATTTGGCCGATGTTGGAGTCAAGTTCCATCATGGCATCTGAATAATTGCCGAGATGCGATTTCCCAATGAACGCTTTCGCTGGAATATTCGGGTTGTGCATCTTCATGAAATTGACGTCCATGAAGAACGGCTTACCCCCTTTGGCGTGGGCCTTAATGTATTCGACTGCTGAGGCAGCTTGACGGACGTCGAACTCATGGAGGTAGTCGTAGTCGATACGCGCGACCTTTGTTGCAGGTTTGCCGGCGACGCCTTCCCATTCGTACAGGTTGACGATCTTTTGATATTCCGCCCAGTATTCAGGGTTATATTTCGGAAACCAGGGATGTGCAATGCTGTCCGTGTCGTCATAGGTATAGACGCCCGGATAGTAGGCGGCAAACTCCTTCATTTCGTCGAAGCCGTGTTCGATCGGGTAGAACTTCGGTTGATCTCCCAGGTGCCACTTGCCCGAGAAGTATGTCGAATAGCCGTTCTTCTGAAAGAACTCGGCGATTGTAGGAGTGCTCTTCGTGAGGCCGTTCGGGTCGCCTGGCACCACCACGACCGAAAGCGCCGAGCGGATAGGGATGCGCCCGGTCATGAACGACGCGCGGCCTGCGGTGCAACTTGCCTGACCGTACCAACTGGTGAAGACGGCCCCTTCTTGGGCAACCTGATCAATCTTCGGAGTCGGATGGCCGAGGTTCGCGCCGCCACCATAGGCACCGAAGTCGTTCCAGCCGGTGTCATCTGTCATGAGAATGACGACATTGGGTTTCGTGTTTTGCGCCATACCTTGGGTCACGCCAGCCGCCAGGAAGAAACTCAAAGCAGCTATCGGTCCCACAGGCCATTTAGGAATGTTCGCTCCAAAGTTCATACGGTTCTCCTCGAATGCAGTTACGGTTCGCCGCTAAGGCAAACTCGCATTAGTCGTTCTCCGCACGCAAAACACCAGGAACTATCACAAAGTGGATAGCGCGTTTCTATTGCAGAAAACGAGCATAGGCCCTCTACCGTTCTCACACATTTAGCAAAAATACTAGGCAGGCAAAGGATTAGTTATAGGCAATCGCTAACTTTTCAGGGCGGCCGCCAACTCCTACAAATCCGGGTTCGCGGCCGCTGTCCCTCAACCTGAGTTGGGGTCAGTTATTCGCGTTAGCGCTCGCTGTCTTCATCTTCTGCATGACGTCGTTAAGATTGAATGTCGCCGGCGCCTGCCGTGGCGCGAACTGCCCGAAAGATTTCAGCCAGTCTGCCACATAGCCCACACGAGCGTTCGTGCCCTTCTTCTGGATCGTTAGGAAAAAAGTGAGGCCCTCACTTCGCCGCCGGCTTCCCACTCTTCTTCAGCGACTGCACCAACTGCTTCCAGTCTCGCTCAGTCTGGTCCGCATACGCCTCCGCAAACACCCCCACGGCCTTATCAAATCGCGTCGACCTCCCCAGATACCCCGCGATCATCGAGCAGTCTCCCGCCCGCGCATGACCACGGGCCAGCATCTCACCACACACCACCGCATACTCCAGCAACCCCGCCGCCTTCAGGCTCCTCCAGCCGGACCGAGGCCTTGTGATCGTTCAACTGCCGCACCAGGTAGTCCCGTCCCTCCATCGTCGTCCATCCCAGAAACGGGTCCGACTGCAGCTGCATCGCACGCTCACCCTCCACCACCCGTCGTCCCTGGTGCCGCTTCGCCCCGCGTTGTTTCGCCGAAACATAAGGCGCATACCCAGACTCGACCTCCTCCTTGATCTGCATAAACAGCGGGTCCTTCGCTCCGTTGCCCTCCATAAAAACGCAGTAGTCCCTGAGTCCCACCGATCCCGTCCCCACCACCTTGAACGCAACATCGACCGGCCGGTACTGCGCCAGAAAGTGCCGCCGCTCTGGTAGCAAGCTCTCCGTATACTTCGTCAGCGATCCCAACACCTTCTCCGCCACCTCATCTTTCACCCGCGTCAAGTTCGGCGGTATCGTCTTGAACACCCGCGGCGGACGCAGCACCACCTCCCCCTTCACCGGCTTATGCTTCTTTGCCTTCTTCGCTCCCTTGTTCTTCGCCGTCGAAGCCTCACCCTCCACCTCGGTCAGCGTCAGCAGTGTATGCATCGGCGTCGCCCGTTCCGCAAGCCGCAGGATCCCCGCCACCGAACCCAGGCTCCGCAGCCGATGCACCTGGAAACGCGCCACCTCCAACACCGGCATCCGCGCAAACTCCGCCATCGTCGTTCGATAGCGCTCCAGAAATACCATCGCGGCCTCACGGCAATCCATGTTCCTCATCCCGCCCACGCGCCCCGCCAGTACCAGGCTGGTCGCCATCCGTTTCACGTCCCACTCAAACGGCGCGACGATCGTCTCATCAAAATCATTGATGTCAAATACCAGCCGTCCATCCGGAGCAGCAAACGCCCCCAGGTTTCGCGCATGCGCGTCGCCGCACAGCTGGTTACATATCCCCGTGTTCGCCGTCAGCGACAGGTCATACGCCATCACCGGGACCGCCCCGCGAAAGTACCCGAACGGCGACGCCGCCATCAACTCGTTCTTCAGGGCCACCAGCGCCGGCACCCGCCCCCGCGTCGACGCCTCCAGCAGCTTCAGCGGACTCTCCCGACGGTCCTTCGCGTTCCACGTCTTGTGCTGCATACGCCGCACCTGCTTGCGCCGTTCCTGCCCAAGAGCGTACCGTTCCTTCGCGTCCACAAGCTTCGTCGTAGCCATCCGGCTCCTCCCAACAGAGTCGCAGCGAAACCTATAATCTACGCTCTTCTCCCGCCACCAACCACCGATTCATCCTTCGTATCTACAGAAACCCTCGCGCCGTGCAGGAAGTGCCCCGTTCCAATTGTTGGCACAAATCTCCACCTATTGGCCGAAGACGATCGTGAAGTCACAACAGTACAGTGGTGGCTCATTCTTCAGCACTTTTACCACGTACGTGGTTTTTCGAGACCGGTACCGCGAGGACACGCATGAAAAATGCATTTCGGCTCTTCCTGTTGATCTCATTCGCAGCAACGACCCTGGCAGGCAACAACGCATTCGCTCAGGGATGCGTCGCGGCACACTCCAACCAGCGACCCATGGACCAGCTCATCAAGTCCGATGGCGGAGGTGCCTGGAACGGCTTCTCCATGCACAACCTCACCGTCAACATCGGCTACCGCGTCTTCAACTCCAACAAATACTTCATCGGCGACGACGAGATCGCCCGCCCCACCGCCGTCGAGAACCACCAGAACATCTTTGACGTCGGACTTGAATACCGCGTCTCACCACGCTGGAGCGTCATCGCCGACGTCCCCGTCTACAACGGCACTCGCAACCAGATCTACGCTCCCTCAGGCATCTATCAGGTCAGCGGCGTGGGCGACGTAACCATCGGGGCCCAGGCCTGGGTCTTCCGCCCACCCACCGAGAACGGCGGAAACGTCGCCGTCAGCCTCTCCCTCAAGATCCCTACGGGCATCGACGGCGCCACCGGCTCTGCGCTCTATAAAGGACAGACCATCAAAGCCACCGCAGACCCCTCCATGCAGCCTGGCGACGGCGGCTGGGGTTTCGTCGTCGGCTCTCAGGCCTACAAGACCCTCTGGCGCGGCTCAGACCTCTACGCCCAGGGACAGTACCTCTTCAATCCCATGGACACCAACGGCGTTGCCAGCTTTCGCTCGCAGCCTGGGCAAAGCATCGACTCCGTCACTGACCAATATCTCTTTCGCACAGGCATAGCCCAGGGCGTACCGAGGGTGCGCAGCCTCGCATTCAGCATCGGGGTTCGCGCCGAAGGCGTTCCTGTACGCGACCTCCTCGGCGACAGCGACGGCTTCCGCCGCCCCGGCGCCATCATCTCGCTCGACCCCGGCGTGATGTACAACTTTCACCGGACAGTCATCTCGGTCAACGGGCCCTGGGCCCTCTACCGCAACCGCCCGCCCAGCGTCCCCGAGCTGGAAAACAACACGAAAAACGGCGACGCCTTCTTCGCTGACTACACCGTCATCGCCTCCATCTCGCACCAGTTCTAGGCCCTGCAACCTCCTCTAACTGCAATCGGCAGCCTCGGACGCGCACCTCCGCGTACCTCAGGCTGCCGATTGACCTTCCCCCGCCCGTAACCAACTCCACACTCTCTCGCATCTCACAAACGGTCAATCGCTTTTTGACTTGATGTATCCTTGCCCCTGCGCAAGACTGCATTCATCAACATTCGCGAGGGCCGTATGTCCCATGCTCGAACCACCGAGTTCTCCAGGGTTGGGCCTTTTCTCGTGCTCACGGTCACGGTCCTCATTCTGTACTTCGCCCGCGAGCTTCTGGTCCCCTTCGCCTTCGCCCTCACGCTGGCTTTTCTACTGGCCCCGGCTGTCAGCCGCCTTGAGGCCCGTCGTCTCCCTCGTGTGGCCGCGGTCGCAATCACCGGGTTCCTCGCCTTCACGATCATCTGCTCAGTCGGATACGTCGTCGCCCGCCAGCTCTTGAACGTCGCCCGCAGCCTTCCGGCCTATCGACTCAGCATCCAGAAGAAAATCGCCACCGTCCACTCCTCCGGCGAAGAGTCTCTTCAAAACGCCTTCAACGCCGTCCAGGACATCAGCGGAGACCTCGTCACCACCGCCGCCCCCCCTGCTCCCGTCCCCCAGCAACCCACACAGATCCAGCCCGTCCGCATCATCGATCCCGACCGCACCCAGCTCCAGACCACCACCGAACTTCTCATGCGCTTCCTCCGTCCCATCGGGACCTTCGGCGTAGTTATCGTCTTCACCATCTACCTCCTGATGAAGCGCGAAGACCTCCGTCATCGCATCCTCCTTCTCGCCGGCATGGGACGCATCAGTATCATGACCCAGGCCCTTCAGGACGCCGCCACCCGCATCAGCCAGTACCTCCTCTTCCAGGTCGCCGTCAACGCGGCCTACGGGACGCTCTTCGGCTTCGGCCTTTTCCTCATCGGCGTACCCAACGCGACCCTTTGGGGAGTCCTTGCCGGCGTTCTTCGCATCGTTCCCTACGTCGGCACCGCCACCAGCCTCGTCCTGCCCCTTGTCGTCTCCATCGCCATCTCCCCATCATGGGTCCCACCGATCCTCATCCTCGGCCTATTCCTCACACTCGAACTCACCAGTACCAACTTCGTCGAACCCTGGCTCTTCAGCTCCCGCACCGGCATCTCCGCCCTCGCGCTGCTCGCCATGGCCATCTTCTGGGCCCTCCTCTGGGGATGGCCCGGGCTCATCCTCTCCACCCCGCTCACCGTCTGTATCGTCGTCCTCGGCCGCTACGTCCCGCAGCTCTCCTTTCTCCACACCCTCCTCGGCACCGACGCCGAGCTCTCCGCCGAAGCCCTCTTCTACGAGCGCCTCCTCGCAATGGATCAAAAGGAGGCCCACGCAGTCGCCAATCGCTTCCTCCAGAACAAGTCCCTCGTCGAGCTCTACGACTCCGTCCTCATCCCGGCCCTCGCCCTCGTCGAGCAAGATCGCCACCAGGGCAACCTCGACGACGTCCGCTGCAACTTCTTCTTCCTCAGCATCGGCGAACTCGTCGCTGAACTCACCGACTACCACCCAAAAGAGAATGGCGACCTCACCCTCCCTGCTCCCCACCCCCCCAGGCAAGCTGACTTCGCCGTCGTCTGCATCTCAGCCAACGATCAGGCAGACGAACTCACCACCCACATGCTCGTCCAACTCATGGAACGGGCCGGGCACCAGACCCTCCACCTCACCGCCGCCACCGTCTCCAGCGATATCCTCGACCTGCTCTCCAACGAACCCAACACCGTCGTCTTCATATCCGCGCTACCCCCCTTCGCCTTCCAGCAGGCCCGCTCCATCTGTCAGCGCGTCCGCTCACACCTGCCAACCAACCGCATCGTCATCGGCCTCTGGAGCCCAACCGAGGACCAAGACCAGGCCCCCGAGCTCAACATCGAGCGCTTTGGCAGCGGCAAACCCACCGTCGTCGTCAACACC
Source organism: uncultured Acidobacteriaceae bacterium (assembly GCA_963774835.1). Classification (GTDB taxonomy): domain Bacteria; phylum Acidobacteriota; class Terriglobia; order Terriglobales; family Acidobacteriaceae; genus Edaphobacter. The sequence goes on along the minus strand of CAVZGS010000002.1, from coordinate 773,772 downwards.
CTCGCCCAGGCCGTACAGCAGGTCACAACCTGGCACCAGGAGCCCGTCAACAGCTCTCAAATGCGCATGTAATCCGCTGCCGTTCAGCAACTGGATTGACACAGATCCAATAAATGGACTACAGTCCAATTTATGGTCGGCAGTACAATCTCGTTGCGCGAAAAGCAAAAAACACACACCCAGGCAGAGATCGTCCGCGTCGCCTTCGAACTCTTTGCGACCCACGGGTACGAAGACGTCTCCGTCGAGATGGTCTGCGACGCGGTCGGGATCTCGCGAGCGACCTTCTTCAATTACTTCCCCCAAAAAGAGTTGGTCCTCCGGGAAATTGCCGCTACCCGCGTCGAAAGGCTAAAAGCAATCGTCACCACCTTTGGCGAGAGCGGCAAGAAACTCACATTCGACGACGTCGTCGCACTCTTCCTCGAAGTGACCGGCGAAAACACTCGCATCGCCGGCAGCTCGCGACGCTTCCTGCTCAGCCTCTGGTTCCAGCAGGTCGCCAACGGCCCCATGATGGCGGCCCGCCAGGAAGCAATCAACATACTCAGCGGCGCCATCAAGCGCATTCCGCGCCGCAAGGCGGCCACCCCGCAGTTGATGGCCGAGACGCTCTTCGCCATCTACATGGCAACCACACTGGAGTGGCTCATCCGCGAAGACCAGCCCGGCAGTTGGCTCGTCAACAACATGCGCGCACGCCTCAAGCTCAGTCTGGAGGGGATTGCATGAAGCGCAGAGTCATTCTCGGAGTCGCAGCGCTCGCAATACTCGTCGTCGCCGGATGGCTTATCCATTCCTACGCAAATTCGAAAAACTCCTTCGTCTACTCCGGCACCGTCGAAACACGCGAGATCCAGATTGGTTCAAAGATCGGCGGTCGCGTCACCCAGGTCCTCGTCGAGGAGGGCCAGGCAGTCAAGGCTGGCACTCTGTTGGTGCAGTTCGAGTTCGATGATGTAAAGGCGCAGCGCGCACAGGCGCAGGCCCAACTCGAACAGGCCCAGGCGGACTACCAGCGCCTTCAGCGAGGCAATCGCCCCGAAGATATAGCCCAGGCCCAGGCCAACGCGCAGATGCAGCGCGCAATGCTCGACTCCGCAGTGAACGGCCCCCGATCACAGGAGCTGAAGCAAGCCGAAGCCGACTACGCCGCAGCCAAAGCTGATGCAGCGAACGCCCAAATCAACTACCAGCGAATGGACACACTCGTACGCGGCGACACCGTCTCCCGCCAGCAATTCGACGACGCAAAAGCGATGCGCGACTCGACGGCCCAGAAGGCCGAGTCTCTCCATCAACGCCTCGCTCTCCTTCAAGCCGGCACACGCAGGGAAGATCTTCAAGCCGCCCAGGAGCGCTACCGCCAGGCCCAGGCGGCATCGGACCTCATGCAGCGCGGCTATCGCAAGGAAGACATCGACGCAGGCCGCGCAAAGATGGATGAGGCCAAGGCACGCGTCGACCAACTCGACGTGCAGCTGAAAGAAGCCCTGCTCTACGCCCCAGCCGACGGACTCGTCCAGACAGTCAGCGTGCGCACCGGCGACCTCGTAGGCCCCGGAAGGATCGTCGTCACCATGCTCGAATCCTCACAACTCTGGGTCAAGGTCTACGTACCCGAGACCGACCTCGCCGCCGTCCGCGTAGGCCAAACGGCACACGTCGAAGTCGACTCCCTCCAGGGCCGCTCCTTCACCGGACACGTGCAGGAGATAGCCGCTCAGGCCGAATTCCTCCCCCGCAACGTCCAGACCCGCGACGACCGCCAGCACCAGGTCTTCGGGACGAAGGTCCGCGTCGACAACTCCGACGGCGCCCTCAAATCCGGCATGTCGGCAACGGTACGGCTGCAATGACTCCCGTCATCACCGCCGACCACCTCACCATCCGCTTCGGCGACTTCACCGCAGTCAACGACGTCTCCTTCGAGATCAACAAGGGCGAACTCTTCGGCTTCCTCGGCCCCAACGGCTCCGGCAAAACCACCATCATCAAGGCCCTCTGCGGACTCACCACCCCCACCGAAGGCACCGGCACCATCCTCGGCATGGACATCCACAAACACGCCGCCGACATCAAGCGCCACGTCGGCTACATGTCGCAAAAGTTCGGCCTCTACGAAGACCTCACCGTCTCCGAAAACATGGGCTTCTACTCCGGCGTCTACGGCATCACCGGCGCCCGCGCCACCCAGCGCATCCAGGAGATCGTCGCCCTCACCGGCCTCGGCCCTTATCTAAATCGCCGAGTCAGCGCTCTCTCCGGCGGCTGGAAGCAACGCCTTGCCCTCGGATGCGCCATCATCCACTCACCGCAGGTGGTCTTCCTCGACGAGCCCACCGCCGGCATCGACCCCGTCGCCCGCCGATCCCTCTGGGACCTCTTCTTCCTCCTCTCCGCCCAGGGAGTCACCTTCTTCGTCACCACGCACTACATGGACGAGGCCGAGCGCTGCGGCCGCGTCGGCTACATCTACATGTCCAACCTCGTCGCTCTAGGCACCATCGGCGAACTCCAGCATCTTCCCCAGGCCAATCCCGCAGGCACCTCCCGCGTAGAGATCGAAACCCCCGACACCTCCACCGTCCTCGCCGCCCTGCGCAAGCAACCGGGCGTGCGCGAAGCCACCATCTTCGGCCGTTCCATTCACTCGCTCGTAGAATCCAACAAGGTCGACGCCCTCCGCGCGCAATTCCCCCAGTCAAAAATCCAAACCATCATTCCGTCGCTCGAAGACGTCTTCGTCACCCTCACCTACCAGATCATGGAGGCCGCGAAATGAACTCCCTCTTCTACGGTCTCTGGCCCGTCTGCCGCAAAGAGTTCACGCACATCGTCCGCGATCCCGGCACACTCTTCTTCGCTCTCCTCATCCCACTCATCCAACTCTTCCTCTTCGGCTTCGCAGTCGACACCAACGTCCGCCAGATTCCCACCGTGGTCTTCGACGAGTCGCACACCCAGCAAAGCCGCCAACTCCTCGAAAGCTTCGCCGCGTCCGACACCTTCCGCCTCGCTCTCACCGTTCAATCAAACCCGGAAATGTACGCGGCGATGCGTTCAGGCAAGGCGCGCGTGGCTATCAAAATCCCGTACGACTACGCCCGTCAGCTCCAGAACGGCGCCACCGCAACCGTCCTCGTCCTCATCGACGGCTCCGACTCCTCCGTGGCCGGACAAGCCGTCAACGCCTCCACTGGAGTCGCCCTCGAGCAGTCCCTCAACCGCATCCTCGGCTCCGCTCAACTCCCCATCGAGGTCCGCCCCTCCGTCCTCTACAACCCCGCCACTCGCTCGGCAAACTTCTTCGTTCCCGGCCTCATCGCCATCCTCCTGCAGGTCATGATCATCCTGCTCATCGCCCTCAGCCTCGTGCGCGAACGCGAGCGCGGCACACTCGAGCAACTCACCATGACCCCCGTCGCCCCACTCGGCCTCATGGTCGGCAAGATGCTACCCTACGGCGCGCTCGGCTTCACTGAGCTATGCCTCATCCTCACTATCATGCGCGTCGTCTTCCAGGTCCCCATCCACGGCAACGTCTTCACGCTCCTCGCAATGTCGTTACCGTTCCTGCTCACCGTACTGGGAGTCGGTCTCTTCATCTCCACCAGGGCCCGCACTCAGGCCGAAGCCTTCCAACTCTCCATGGGCACCGTCCTCCCATCGGTCTTCCTATCCGGCTACATCTTCCTCATCGACACGATGCCCACCTTCTTCCGCGCCATCAGCCACATCATCCCCGCGACCTACTACATCCAAATCCTCCGCGGCGTAATCCTCCGCGGCGCCGGCTTCACAGACCTATGGCTCAACGCCCTCGTCCTCACCCTAATGGGCTGCGCCACCGTCTTCCTGGCCGCCCGCCAGTTCGTCAACCAACGCGGCCACTAACTTCTCAGAACGAGGCTGCAGTCGGAGAGTACCTGCTGTAGAACCACGGGTTGTATTACGGCTCTCTCGACGCAGTGAAGTCGATGGAAACCTTGAGTTCCATGGATTGGCTACCGCGATTTACCAGTTCAACCCTCAGTTGTTTTGAATCGACAGATGAGATCGCCTCGAATAGAGTGAGTTGCTCTGCGGACTGTGTTTGCTGAGGCATCGGATCGTTCGCCGATACTATTGCACCTTCGATATCCAGTCGCAGCTTCAGTCCAGCGCAGAGAATTCGCAGGGTCTCAGCACTGGGAGTTGCCTTCTCAAGTAGATAGAGACTAAGTGCCTGTTTTGTAATGCCGAGTTCTTGGGCTATCCGTGAAATCGAGCCACGTTTGTTCCCTATCGCAGCCCTGAGCTTGATAGCTAAGTGCGCCCGCAGCCGTGCCTCGTTATGTGTAACGCCGGCCTTGCGTCCCATTTGCCCATTCTTATTGACATTATCAGTTTGTCAAATACAATTGTTGTCAATTGAAATTGACAATGAGGATATCCTCTGGAAATCCAAAATCGTCGAATTACAATCACGGACACGACCCTGCCGGCGTCCGGGAGGTAAACATGACACACACAAGTGAATCTGGATCGCGATACCTGTCGCTTGCTCTGTCCGCGCGGACCAGTTATGGCCTCTCTGCGACCCGTTGTTCAGGGGGCCCCGGTAATGCCCGACCTCGGCAATTCTCTCAGGCATTTTCTTCTGGACATCCGAGGAGGCACTGAAGAGAACTACGTCAATCACCTCGAAACCTCGGGATCAATTCCCTCCTTCGAGGAGGTCTCAACATTCATCGACATCACGAAGCGTTTTAATCCCGAGAATTTGAAGACAGCCTTTAGAGTGTTGCTAGATACACAGACACCAGGAGAACAAGGCCAAAGTGCTTGGGAGCTCATCGAATTTTTTGGTGCTATTGAAAGTCAGGCATTAGATCAATATGCCGCTTGCCTACAGGCTCGGATGGTCTGAATTGACCCCCGTTGACGCGGCCAGACATGATGCTTCATCCCTTTATAAATTCATCGATTCCGTAATTCTTCCGTGCGCGGTCAAAACGCACTTCTCATATACTTCACCATCAGAAGAGTTCTTCGATTTCATCTCCAAACTTGGTTTATCGACCAAAACTCACATCGCTGATCTAAGCAACGAGTTGGACGAAGCTCTTTTCGCCGCAAACCCCATAGACTTTGACCTTCGTGCTCAAGAACTCGCGACTCTCAGGTACAGCTGGTTTGAGCTTCACAAATTTATAAAGCCTGCCGCCGACGCCCACACACTCGAATCTCCTGCGCCACTCGTAACAGCAATGACAGCCAGACTAAGGGATCTTCCTGGTTTTGAGAACGTGCGCTTTGCGATTGTTCACACAGCCGATTTGAATTATTTTCAACTTCATTCCAACTACGTTCGCAGATTGGCGACACAAATTTCGATGATAGTCGCCGGTGCTCCGACTTTTCCTGACGATCTAGCCATCGTTGGACTCCCATATTCCCAAGCTAACGCAGTTTTTTTGAATTCACTCCTCGCCCACGAGATGGGACATTTTTCGTTCCAAAAGAGAAACGAGGAACAGAAGCTCGCAGCGCCTCTAACCGCCGTCTTCGTCAAGCATCGAGTTAGTAATTTCACCAACCAGGATATCGCCCGGTGCTTAGGCCTCGCACTTGGATGGCTTGAGGAAATCTACTGCGACTTATTCGCTATATGTCTAGTCGGGCCGGCCTTTTCTTACGCGTTTATAGAACTGTTCGCGTTAACCAGAAGAAAGCCATCCGCGGAATTCTCCGCCTCGCACCCCGCGCTAGCGCTGCGTCTCCGACAACAGACGCGTCTCCTCCAAGCATCGTCCGATCCTTGGTGGCCAAGCATGCAAGCAAGTCCAAATCACTACACGGATCTGTTAGCTCACACTTTGAACATGCAGGATACGGAGTTTTCCTGCAAAAATGCCGCTACCGGAAACGTAGAAGATGTAGCATTCGCGTGCTTTTTTGAAATGATAAGCGAGCCCACAAAAGCAGTGCAGGATCTCTTTGGGAACTCGGACATCGAAGTCACACAATTCTCCAACCAATGCGCTTCGGTTGAGGGTTACCTTAGCCGTGGAGTTGTACCATCTCGCTTGATCATTGGGAAAAACATAGTCATACCGTCAGGCACAACTGTACTCAATGCAGCTTACAGCTTTTATCTCAACAGGCTGAACGTTCTTTTAGATCGTCTCTCTGCGGTTGACCATGACTGCATTCAATGCCGCGCATACTGGGCCGAACGAGTAGAGATGTGGACTGCTAAAGCGCTCGAGGATGTAATAACAAATGGGTATACTCTCAAAGTCTCTTATTAAAAAGAGACTCGCTCTAAAAATCGAAGACAAGAGGAGTTTGGTGATCACGCCGTTCAACGAAGCGGCAATGGATGCAGACACGGTAGATCTTCGTCTCGGTTCGCACTTTCTGTTTCCGCCACTCCCGTCGGAAGCTGCGATAGATGTTGCAGGTAAGAAAAGTACAGCGAACGATCTTAGCATCCACATACCTTATGGCAATAAGCTCGTTTTGCCCGCGCACCAAACAGTGTTAGGGATGACTTTGGAATTCATCAAACTCCCCTTCGATCTTTCCGGTCAAATCCTCACAAAATCCTCTGTGGCGCGGAATTTTCTTGTTATCGAAACAGCCCCTTGGATACATCCCAACTATCGAGGATGCCTCACCCTTGAAATGGCCAACGTATCCAACTCGGCTCTGACGCTAGAGCCCGGAATGCCGATCGGGCAGCTTATCTTCATGACCATAGATACCCCTGAAGACGATCCTTCATTATCGGGCAGCTATATTGGACCAGTCCGTCCCGAGTCACCCATGAATTCGAAGCGACATTTGCATTAATCGATGCCCAACGGCCGACACACCGCACGCAGCTTTCTGGGCGATGAGCGGACACGGAAAGGGGTGTAGTTGAGGCCGCAACGACTGAATCCACTGCAACTCTCCGTTGGCCAATCAGCGAGTCAAGACGCTTGGCCCAGCCTCCACAACAACTCCCGCACCGTCACCCCAAGCACCGGATGCACCCACTCCGGCGCGATCTCCGCCAGCGGCTCCAGCACAAACCGCCGCTCTTCCATTCGCGGATGTGGCAGTATTAGCTCCTCCGCCCAAAGCACCCAATCCCCAAACAAAAGCAGATCAAGATCAATCACCCGCGGCCCCTTCGCAATCGCACCCACGCGCTCCCGCCCCATCGCCCGCTCCACCGCAAGCAACTCCCGCATCAGCGTCCTTGGATCCAAGTTCCGTCTCGAGCAAGCAACGCCCCATTCAAAAATCGAGGCTGCTCCAAATACCCCACCGGCTCCGTGTCATAAAACGACGAGACCGCCCGCACCTCACCCAGCGCCCCGATCCGTCTCACTGCCTCCCGCAGGTTCGCCTCCCGATCCCCGAACCTCGACTCCAGATTCGACCCCAGCGCAATCGCCGCCAGACCCTTCATCCGATAATCGCCCAGATGCGAGCACAATCCACCACGCAACTCACCACAATTCCACCATCAAAGAACCACGTTTTTACCACCCAGAACACCACAAAATTACGACACAATCGCCGGCTGCAGATGCCCCATCACGGTCTCAGGCTCGGCCACCTCATCGTACCCATGGGCCAGCTCCCAAGCCGACCGGTCACGCATAAGTCGTTGCACAAGAGCAGTATGCATAGCATGACCCGCCCTCTCGGCCACCACCCTGCCCTGGATCCTCCGCCCCGCCAGCGCCAGGTCCCCAATCAGATCCAACACCTTATGCCGCACAAACTCATCATCAAACCGAAGTGGCCCATTTTCAACACGTTGCCGCGAAAGAATAATCGCGCACTCATCTGAAACCCCACGAATCAGGCCCATATCTCGCAGAGTCGCCTCGTCCTCCTTAAACCCAAAAGTCCGCGCCGGAGCAATCAAATTAACGTAGTCACCGATCGCCAGATCACCCGTAAACATCTCATAACCAATAGGTTGCGGAAAATCAATCGTATACTGGATCCGGTACCCCGACCCCGGATAGACCCCGATAAACTTGGATCCCTCCCGCACCTCGACCTCTTTCAAAATCTTCAGATACTCCCGCTTCCGCCTCTGCTGTTTCAATCCAACTGATTGAAAAGCCTGCACATACGGCAGCGCACTCCCATCCAGAATAGGCACCTCAAGATTGTCCACCTCAACGATGACGTTATCCACCCCATAACCAATCAGGGCCGAAAGCAGATGTTCCGTCGTAGAAATCAGCACGCTTTGCCGCATCAGGCTCGTAGCATAGCTTACCTTTGCGACGTTGCGTCCCACCGCCGCGATCTCAAAGTTATCTAAGTCTGTGCGTCGAAAGACGATACCTGAACCAGCAGGCGCCGGAATCAGTCGCATGGAGACCGGCGCACCGCTATGCAGGCCGATGCCGGTGAACTCTATCTCCGATCGAATTGTCCGCTCAAAGTGAGCTTCCAAGGCCACGAAACAATCTCTCCCATCAAAGCCATCGATAAGCCTACAGTCGATCAGCAAACTCGCAATGTGGCAAATTTACCTCAGCAGTGACTACTTTCAGCCGCGCAAAAACTGGAACTAATTCATTTGACTGCTATAACATCCATCCATGAACGCCAAAACTATCTTTCGCCACGTGGATAAAAAGAAGGGGTGGATTCGCGACGCCCTCCACGAGCTTGTACAACAGGAGTCGCCAAGTGAAGACCCTCCAGCGGTAAATGCCGCCATGGATCTGGCGGAACGATGGGCCCGCGAGCACGGAGCACGCGCAAAGCGCCACAGGCAACGCGAATTCGGTGATGTCCTCGAACTCCGCTTCGGCCCATCGCGATCGGCCCGCAAACCTGTTCTTCTCCTCGGACACCTCGACACAGTCTGGCCGACGGGAACGCTGGCAAAGATGCCATGGCGAGAGGCCGACGGCCGCTATTGGGGCCCCGGCGTGCTCGACATGAAAGCCGGGGTCGTGATGGCCCTCGCAGCGCTCAGCACTTTACGAGAGATGAAATCAGCCAGGCCCGTGACCCTGCTTCTGAACAGCGACGAAGAGGTCGGCAGCCCAATCTCCCGCGCCATTACGGAGCGGCTCGCGCTGGAGTCGGCCGCTGTCTTAGTCCTGGAGCCAGCGCAAGGGCTCGCCTACAAGACCGCGCGCAAGGGAGTGGGGCACTACCATGTCCAGATTACTGGCGTTGGTGCGCACAGCGGCGTGGATTTCGAGCGCGGCCACTCTGCGGTCCTCGAACTCGCAAAGCTGGTTCAAACCATCTCCGGCTTCACGAATCTGCAGCGCAAATTGACGGTAAATTGTGGCATCGTCGCTGGTGGAACGCGGTCAAATGTGGTCGCTTCGAGCGCCCACGCCGAGGTCGATGTCCGAATCGCGAAGGCGAGCGATGCGACATATGTGGAAAAGCTCTTTCGCGGCCTCAAGGTCTCTGATCCGCATTGCAAACTCACGATCACCGGCGGCATCAACCGTCCTCCGATGGAGCGCAAAGCCGGAACGATTGCCTTGTTCAGGAACGCACGTGCGCTGGCAGCAGAGTTAGGCTTTGTTCTCGACGAGGCGGCCACCGGCGGCGGCTCCGACGGCAACTTCACCGCTGCGCTCGGCGTACCGACGCTCGATGGAATGGGCGCGGTTGGCGATGGCGCTCACGCCGCGCACGAGTCGGTCGTCATCGAGCACCTCGTGCCACGCACGGCTCTACTCGCAGCGATGATTGCCAGCGTCGAGTAACTCCCGCAATCGAGGACCGAGGCAAGACCTACGCGTCGCCCATCGCAGCAGCGGCTGCAACCTGGGCTTCCGCCAGCAGAGCGATCGTACGCGCAATCGGAAGCCCGACCACATTGAAGTAACAACCTTCAATGCGTGGAATCCAGCGGGCGGCATACCCCTGGATGGCGTAAGCTCCAGCTTTATCCATTGGTTCACCGCTGGCAATATACCGCGCAATCTCAACGTCCTTCAGTTGGTTGAAGGTCACCTGAGTGATCTCGACGTCCCTGACAATGTTGTCCCCGGTGACCGCAGCAAGCCCCGTGAGGACGGCATGGGTACGCCCGCTCAGCAACTCCAGCATGCGTCGTGCATCGGCAGTATCGGTGGGTTTGCCCAGAATGTGGCCGTCACAGACGACGCAGGTGTCGGCGCCAAGCACGACAAGTCGACCGTCCGCCGTATCCAACGATCGATGTGCGTTCCAGACCGCCTGGGCCTTCTCCTCCGCCAGCCGCTGAACGTACGCGGCGGCGGTCTCGCCGGGCAACAGTTCTTCATTCAGATTCGCGGCCGCTACAGTGAACATGAGGCCTGCCTGCGAAAGGAGTTCGCGACGACGAGGCGAGGCAGAGGCAAGGATGAGCATCACGCTCTCCAGAGTAGCGTTTGAGTGAGCCATTGGGCAAAGTCGTTCGGCCCGTTCGTGAAGACAAGCCTTCAGGTCACCAAAGACGGCATACGCGCCACTGACATTTTTATTTCGATGCCTTCGATTGGGGACGGTATAGGCAGCGGCACCGTCTCGCCGAACGACGCGCTGAACTTCAAGCTGAGCATGAAGGTGGATACAAGCCGGGGCGTCGGCGGCAAGGCGGTCGGTCTGCTGACCATGATGAACGGACCGCCGGCAAGACCGCGTCTGAGGCGGCAGCCACGGGCCTTCCCATTACCATCACCGGGACCTCTTCCAAACCCATCATCACTCCTGACGTCAACGGATTGATGAATAGCAACACAGAACAAATCACCAACAAACTCACAGGCCTGTTTGGCGTAAAGAAGAAGTAGCTACCAGCAGATCCGTTACTCTGTGGCGCCTTCGACCGAGACGTGGGCCTGCATCACATGTTTAGCGCCAGGGGCCAGCGTGACTGCGCTAACCGCGGCGTTCACTGTTTCGACGGCGATGAATTCGTGCCACTCAGTCGGATCGAGATCAGGTATCTTCAGCGCACCCGACTCCCATGGGTTCCAAACGACGGTCGTGTTGGAGCCCGTCTTGGCTACAGTGATGCGGCGCTTGTTGCCGGTGTCTTGAAGAACGCACGTGCTCGTAGTGTTCAGATATACTCGGTCCGTTGGCTCCGTAACGACGATTGCGCCATGCTGCACCTTCGACTGGAAGTTTTCGTTCTTGTCCAGATAAGTCACACCCTCAAGACCGGTGACAGTCACCTCGTGAATGTCCGCCACCGCGTAGTAGGTGTGCAGCGCCTCCTCGAAGACCAGAGGCTCCGGCGCGTCATTGACCACGGTGAGTTCCATCGTAAGCGTGCGGCCGATCTTAAGCTGGAACGCCAGCCGGAAGTGGTCGTAGCCGAGATTGCGGCTGATCTCCGTAGGCCCCAGGATAAAAGTCAAATGCAGATCATCGCCGGCCAGCGCAGCGAAGGCGAGCGTCCAGTCCTGAATACGAGCGAAGCCATGCGATGGTCCCGTCTTGCCGTCATGCCGCGCGGCAAACCAGGGAAACGCAATCGGAACACCGCCGCGAATCGGCTTGCCCGGCGCGAAGTCGCTATTGCGACTTAGAAATATGGCAGGGTGTTGTCCCATCGGCTGCCACGCAGCAACATGCGCGCCCTGCAAATACACAGTCGCTGTCGCAAGCGACGTCGTAATACTGGCATAGATGAGTCCGCTGGCCGTCGAATGAAAGGTAAGGACGCCGGGGATCCCAAAGTGTTCGTCTAGTTGTGCAATATCCATAGTTGTCTCTCGTCGCGTCTGCGAAATTGTTCGATGCCATGTGAAATTAAATCTGCGAATACGTTGTCGGGCTGAGGATGAGGTTCGAGATATTGCTGACAATCGCTTCAAAGGAGTACCGCGGCGAACCTGACAGCTTCTTCCACTCCGGAGCATTGCGGAAGACGTCCCACTTCGCGGTCAGGTCCGCCATATCGGCGAAGCTGAGCATATACGTCAGGTTCGGCATGCGCGAACCGATCAGCGTATCACCGTAGAAGACCTGCGCGAAGCCCGAGGCCTGGAAGATCTCGAACTCGCCATGGTGAAACATCTCGACCTTGCGGACATGGCATGACTCGTCGCGCTCTCGTAGGTGCGCAGCTGAAAGATTCGCTTGCCATGTTGCGCCGCTGCTGCGGGGGGAGTCAGCTTTGGCCAGCCCTGAAACGCGATGAGCAGCGAACTCTCAATCCGCTGAAACGCCGGCGCTGTGGCAGGCGTACTCCAGAAAGGCTCAGCGATCTTCATGAATACAGGGTCTTGCGCAAGACGAAGCTCGGCTGTAGCCAAAGTCTCAAGATTCATGCAGGGAAGCAACAGATAAAGCGTAGGCGTATCCGGACCGATATCGAGATGGAACGCACCCACGGGCGCAATGCCGAGCCGGTTCAGCGCCGGGATAAGCGCGTCAGAGACGTAACTCTCCGTAAGTTTGATCTGCGGCCCGGACTGCAGATGATACTTGCGAATCTCGTAGAACTCGCGAGCTTTGCCAGCAGCGACCGACGCCTGTGCCAGCGCCGAAGACTGGCTAGCAAAAGCAAGCGCCGAAGCTGCAACGGAAGTAGTCAAAAAATCACGCCTTTCCATTCATCCTCCCAGCGGATTCGCTACCCGTCGAACACAAGCAGGACCAGCACCATGAAGAATACATCTCCACCCGCCAGTTTTGGCGATGTCACCTTGAAGCGGATACGGGTTGTGGCGGGGCCTTCATCAAGTCCACGAACAGCTTGTTGAACCGCGGCAGATCAAGGTCGGTCTGGACATGGACAGGCTGCACATCGAGCGCAGGTTTATTCGCGGCTGTCCACGAAAGAGTGTCTCCGTAGGAGGGCCCGCGGTTCAGGCTCACGTCGAGGTAGAGCATCTCCTCCTTTGTAATGATCGCGGGGTCGAGCCACGCCGCAGCAGCTAACTCGTCCCACAGGTAGTAAAACTCGCCCGTGTATGCAGCGAGATACTTCGCGGCAGGGTTAGGCGAACGGGCAATCTCCGCCAGCATCTCCTTCGTGAATCCAGTCTTGACCGAGATGTCGACCGTGGTGAGATCGATGCGGGGCCAGTGTGCGCGAAGCGTGATGTGCGCCGCCTCCGGATCAAACCAGAAATTAAACTCATGCCGTGGATTATTCGCAAACTCCGCATCTCCGGTCCGCGGACTCAGGCTGCCGCCCATAATGACGATGCCCTGCGTAAGCTCGGCGAAGTGCGGATCGATAGAGATGGCGAGCGCGATGTTCGTCAGCTGCCCCGCAGCATAGATCGTCACCTGCTGCGGATGCGCATGCACCTGGCGAATCAGAAAGTGAGCGGCATCTTCATCCGAGGGCTTCAGCGCAGGCTCGCCCTCGGCCAGCTTGGGAACAACATAGGGCCCGTGAAATGGCTGCCGGCTGGTGTTTGCCGCAAGATCGCCCCACGCCCCATACCAGGAATATCCGCCGTAAAGCTGCCGTTGGATCTTCGCCTCCTCCTCGGTGCGAACCAGCGGAAAGATCGCTCCCGGTACCACCGGAACATCCGGCCGATGGATCAGTTCAAGCATACGCAGTGTGTGCTGCACCTCTTCTGGCTCCCAGGCATTGCCGCTGACCATAGTTATTCCAAGCACCTGGGCCTGCGGAGATTGCAGCAGGACCATCATCGCCATCTGGTTGGAGCCGCCCGGGCCGGAACCGTCCTGGTCGATGATCACCATCCGTCGTGTCTGGGCGTTTGCAGCCGCAGCAGCCAGAGCGAAAAGAAGCAGGGAAGTGACCGGCCTTAGTCGTCGAATCATGGTGAAGACAGAGTAGCAGCCACAGAATCCATATTCATCAAGACAGTCAACACACCATCAGACGTTATGCTTAACCATCATGCACAGGCTCTCCATTCGTCTGTTCCTTTCCCTTGCGCTTCTGTCTTCTGCCGCACACCCCGCCTCTGCGATTGAGGTCCGGGTCTCGGCCCAAGCACTCGAACGCACCCTCCGCACGCAGCTTTTCAACGGGCCCCTGGGACGCTATTACATTCGTGGCGACGCCACATCGGCCTGCTACGTCTACGCCGAATCGCCTCACGTCACCTTCGTCCAGGACCGCATCGTCGTTCGTGTCCACGCGAAAGCGAAGCTCGGTACGACCGTCCACGGGCACCTGCATTGGCGTCTCGCTCACCACCGACACCGACGTCTCGCTCGTCCCCGAAGCGGAAGAGGAGAGCATCGGCTTTCGCGATGCGCGCATCGAGCGGCTCAGCGAGTCGAAGGAGTTGAACTTCCTGTTGGTGCCATTCCTGAGCCACAAGCTGCCCGCACAGATGAAGGTGAACGCCGCAGTATTGATGCGGCAACTGCTCAGCCGCTCCACCGAGACCACCGGCTACGCGCTTTCGCTCAGCGCCTTGAAGCTGCACTCGCTGCTCGTCGAAGGAGACTCTCTAGTAATGGACGCCGACGCAACTCTCAAGGTCGATTGATGAAGCTTGAGCGCGGCTACTGGGGAGTCGTTGGGGGAGACAGAGGACGCCTGGCGTCAGGCGCTCCGTGAAGGTTTGCCGGCAGCGCACCTGCGTCTGGCAAGGCACCCTTTGTCTCAGCCACTCCAGGAACTGCCGGTGGATTTGCTTCCGGCGCGGGCGCCGCAGCATTCGTCACTGGCTCTTCCGGTACGATCTCGACCGTAGCGTCCTTCGGCACCTTGAAACGTCCGTCGGTCAGATAAGCCACGATAAGACCCGCGGTCACCGGCGGAGTCAACACTGCCAACGGCAGCACATATTTCTTCGACTTCACCACCGATTCCATCACTCCATCGACGGGATGACTGCGTGGGATACTGCCCGCCACCTGCGGAATCATAAAGGTGGAGAACGTCAGCTCAGGATGGTGATCGGCGTACTTGGTCAGCGATCGCGCCACCTGCTTCGGCGTCGTAATGCCCAGGTCGACGAAAAAATTCCGGTGCACACCGTGAGGATAGTAAACATTCAGAAGAGTGCGCGAGAAGTCGGCGCAGTTGTGGAACAGCAGATTGAAATGCCCCACGTTCGGGCTGTCGTTAAACCTGTTCATGAACTTCGTGTCTTCGTCCGAGGTCGTCTCGATCTGAAATCCGTAGATCCTGCGGTCGTACGATGCGCCGATCAGTTGCGTCCACTCACCGCGTGGGGTCTCGCCCGCATTCTTTCCCTCGGCAGCGTCCGGCACATACGCCAGCAAATGATCTCTCCGGTACTTATCGCGCAACTGGGCCTCAAGCGCCGCGTCCGCCGTCACTGGCACGTCCTGCACCCGTTCTACTGCATAGAGGTACGGAACCAGCGGAATTGCCAACCAGTCGTAGCCGTCGATCTTGTGATAGCGGCTGATCACTGCCCCCGGCTCACCGGTGCGGCAAGGCCGTAGCCGCGTTGGCGACTCCGCGCACACATGGTTCAGATAGATCGCCGCATGCCCTGTCGGATTGAAGGCGCCAAACTCGGCGTAGGGCTCCTCCATCAGCAGGGCAGCGTCGGCCCGCGCCCGCTGTCCGCCCATCGCGGATACAACCGCCGCAAGCGCCGTCAACGCAATGCGTATCTTCGTCATTCCCAACCTTCCCAAATCGAACAATCGAAGAGACGCCTTTACAGGGTCTCTCTACTTAAACTCAATTTTCTGTATACAAGTTGCGCACTTTTTCACAGACACATAAAGGTCGGAAGACCAAAAACAAACGCCTGTCGGTTGGACGGCAACCGGCAGGCGTGCGTTGCTTCAATGATGGTTTTACAACGAGTTAGAAGGAGAGACGCGCTCCGAATTGGAACTGCCGCGGATCATATGATGACGTCTCTTGTGCCGGCCGCGGTGTAGAGAAGATTCACATTGAGCGTGTTGTTCTTGTTAATGATGTTGAAGATGTCCGATCGTCATCTGCAGCCCAATGTCGTGTGAGAACGTGAACGAACGTGCGATTCGGATGTCCGTGAAGACCGTATAAGGCATCACACCGGCGTTGCGGCCAAGGTCTCCCGCATAGTAGCTGCTTGCCGGGCCGGCAGTCGCAGGAGCGTCAATGTAGCAGGGCAGATTGAAAGCCCCGGTCGGCGAATACTTCGAGAGCACGGGAGCGTTATTGCAGCCCGTGAGTCCACTGCCGGGTGCGACCGCGTTCGGCCGGTCCGTGAGCGGATTGAAGTCGAAGTTGGTGTCGGTGCCCGTAAGTATATTGAAGGGTCGTCCCGAGGAGACCTCAAAGATGGGCGCAACCGTGATGTTGGAGAAGACGGCGGGCACAAAGCCCGAGCCGCCAAGATGCCCCGAGTTATAGACCCCCGAGAGCACCAGCCGATTACGCTGGTCAAACGTCGAACTGCTGCGCTCGGCGTTTGGCGCGAAGTTGCTCTGCGGCGCATCTGAGGTGGAAACAACGTCCGTCGAGTCGTCGATCGCATGCGACCAGGTGTAGCTCACCAGAAACTCGTAGTTATTCGTGAAGCGCTTCTTCAGATTCACGCTAAGCCCGTTGTAATCCGAGGTGCCTGTAGTGAGGTTGGGACTCATATCGCCGAAGGGAACAGGAAGTCCCTTGCCAAGTCCGTCCGCAAAGGCGATCTGACTCGCAAGGGCGACACACGGACCGGCCCCAATGGCCGGGTTGGACAGGAAGGGTGCCAGCGAAATATTGAGTCCGGAGGGACGGAAAAAATTCAACAACGGAGGAGTCACATAAGGCCCCGTAGGCCCGACTCCGCAGGGATTCACTCCGCTTGCCGTCGCAACAGTCAGCGGACTCGACGTGGGGCTCGCTGTGCCCGGCGCTGCGGTCCCCGCCTTCACCGCATTGACGGCGTTGCGCCAGTTGGCGGTCAGAAGCTGCGGGTTCACCGGGTTCACATTGATTGGCCGGTTCAGATGACGGCCGCCGGTCAGGTTATACGCGATGTTCAGCGAGATATTGTGGCCCATGTCCTGCTCGATCCCGAAGGAGACCTGCTGTACGTAAGGAGTCAGGATGTACAGGTCGGCAGGAAGGCCGGACGGAAGGATTGGGAGAGGAAAGCCCGCCGCGAGAAAGTTCTGATTCACAAACAACGAGTTCGAATTGTTCGGATCGAAGCGCTGCTGGCTGGCGAGGTAGTTGACACCGGCCGCGCTGGCGCCAAGGCAGTTCGCATTTCCAAGCGACCCCTGAAAAGTATTCGTTGCATTCAGATTCAGCGGACTGGCGCTCGTAACGGGAGAGGTGACCGCGCAAGGCGTCCCCCCGGCAAGGATCACAAGAGGGACCGTCGTCGAGTTGAAAGCGAGAGACTGCGCCTCGAGGTTGCCAGGCGTGCGATCGTAGAAGATGCCGTAGTTCGCACGAACGACTGTCTTGCCGTCGCCAAAGATGTCATACGCGACCCCGATGCGCGGGGCGATATTGGTTGGTTGCAGGCGAATTCCTTCGCGGACCCCATAAGCAGTCATCGCATTACCGGTGGCCGTGTTGAGCGCAGTTTGGGTGGGGTACGCCTCAATGTCATAGCGAACACCGGCGTTTACCGTGACCCTGTTGGTAGCGCGCCAGCTGTCCTGCAGAAAAGCTCCCAGCACCTTTAGATCGTACTTCGTGCTCGTATTGCCGATGCCCTGGACAAACGACTGCGGAATACCAAGTCCATACGCCTGGATCGCAGAGAACCCGGGAAGGCCAACCAGCGAAGAGGAGACATCGGTGCTGTTCAGCGTGCCGAAGCTGTAGTCGCCGCCACCGTACAGCTGGCCCTGCAGGATATTGATTGGAATATAGCGCAGGTCGATTCCGGCCTTGATCGTCTGTGGGCCGCGCGTGTAGGTGTAGTTGTCCTGTAGCTGGTTCTGGTCTTCGATGCGGTTGACCACCGAGAACGGCGTCTTGCCGAAGTATGCGAACCCTGGAATGTTCACCGCAGTGCTGCTGCCACCGGCGGAGTTGCTGTTCGCGAACAGCACGGGGTGCCGTGCGAACTGAAACCGCAGCTCGTTGACCTTGTTGCTCCCCATAACCAGCGTGTACTGTGCGGCGATGGCCCAGTCGTGAAGACTCTGCGTGGCCGTGCGCGAGAACGAGTTTTCGCCGAGGTTCTGGTTCGCAGCGCTCTCCTCAATGCCGCTCACAAAGCTCGGGCTGGCACTCCCAAGAATTGCGAGTTGCTGGTTGTTCGTCAGCTTGTGGTCGATGCGCAGCGAGTAGACCTCCGTCCGCTCGGAGATGGGAAAGTTGCCGATCAGGCTGTTCAGTGGAACGAACGATGCGGGCAGCACCTGTCCGGAGGTGACGAAGTTCTTCGCGCCGATAGTTGGCTGCAGGAAGGCCGGGTTCTGCCCTGAGGTGGCAATCGACGAGCCCGAACCAACCAGCGCGATGTACTGCTGGATCCCGGGAGTGTTCGCCGGAACCTGTGGGTTCTGCAGAAAAGCCTGCTGCTCAGGTGTCCCCTGACTGTCAGCGCACCCGCAGGAGCGCCAAAGAACCTGCTCACGTCGATGTTCGTCAGGCCGAAGTTATTAGCACCAATGTCCGAGAAGCCAGTCTCCTGCCGTCGCGTGATCTCAGTTGAAAAAAAGTAGAAAGTCTTGTTCGGAATAAGTGCGCCGCCGATCGTGAACCCTGCCTGCACCCGCGTATACGCAGGCTGATAGACCGTCGAAAACGGGTTCGTCGCCTGGATATAGCGATTACGCAGAAATCCGTACGCGCTCCCGTGCGTAGTGTTGGTACCCGACTTGGTAACGATGTTCACCACGCCACCCGACGCGCGCCCATACTCGGCGGCGAAGCCGTTGGTGACGATCTGGAACTCCTGCACGGCGTCCTGCGACACCGTCGTGCGCGTACCGCCGGAGATGTAGTCCCCCGCATCTGCGCCGTCGATGTTGATCGAGTTCGACCGCGCCCGCACGCCTCCGAAGTTCAACCCGGAGGTCGGAATCGCCCCGATCGAAGGCGCGGCGTCACGCGCGATCTGCGAGTTGGTCAAAGTAAATCCGATGTAGTTGCGGCCATTTGTCGGCAGGTTGTCGATGCGCATTTGATCGATGGTCGTCGACTGCGAGCTGCGTTGCGTCTCAATGATCTCCGCCCCAGCAGTGACGTTGATCGTCTCACTTCCGCTCACGGCCAAGGGAAGGGGCAGCTCGGCCCGCTCTCCAACGGTCAGCACCACATTGCTCTCGGTCAGCTTGGCGAAGCCTGGGGCCGTTACCGTCACCACATACGTGCCAGGCGGGAGAAGCAGAAGCTGATAGCTGCCTTCACCATTGCTGGTCGTCGAGCGCGAGAAGCCTCTGGAGGCGTTGGCAATGGTGATCGACGCGTTGGGAATCACGGCGCCGCTGGCGTCGTGGACCGTGCCGTGTAACTCGGCCGTCGAGATGTTCTGGGCCCGAAGGCTGCCAGAGAACAGAAGTGCCAGCAGGAAGATGGCGGCAACAGCGACTACGGAGAAATGCCGCGATTTACGAATCAACATGAAGAGTGCTCCCTGTGTGCAGTCTGCCAGCCGCGTTCTGTTCGGAACGGCCCAGCAGCCAACTTTGGTAACGCGATGTTCTACATGAATGACCATTCAGTGCGCAAGTGGAAGCAGTGACGACGGGTATACTGGGCCAATTCCTGTAAAGAGTCGCCGGGCCATGCAGTCTGTTTTGAGGGGTTTACTCCTACCCTCGCAGACCTACGCCGATTGGAAGACCTCCACCGAGAATTGATTGGCACCACCCTGCAGCACTCAGAAGCACCCGCAGCGTCCGCATCTAAAACAACCACAACAAAGTGCCCTGGCCGGAGGCTCCATGTTCACACCCCACACATATCCGGTAGCGTTGCTTCTAATGATGCTCAGCATGCTCTGCTGGGGCAGCTGGGCCAACACGCAAAAGATCGACGCAACGTGGCGCTTCGAACTCTTCTATCTCGACTACACCTTAGGCCTCCTCACAGCGTCGATCCTCTTCAGTCTCACCCTCGGTCGCACCGACCCTGCATCCGCGGACAGCTTCTTCCTGAATCTCCGCGCCTCTAGCACCCGCAGCATCGTCGAAGCCTTCGCCGGCGGCGCCATCTTCAGCGTCGGCAACATCCTCCTCGTCGCTGCAATCTCAGTCGCGGGCATGGCCGTCGCATTTCCCGTGGGCGCCGGCCTTGCGTTAGTGCTCGGCTCCCTCCTCAACTACTTCATCTCCCCCACCGGCAACCCGGTGCTGATCTTCGGCGGCATCGCCATGGTCTGCATCGCCATCGGCCTCGACGCCCTGGCCTATCGCGACCTCGAAGGCGCGGGCAAGTCCAGCGCAAAGGGAATCCTGCTCAGCGTCGCCGGCGGCATCGGGGCCGGCCTCTTCTATCCGTTCGTCGCAAAGTCCCTCACCGGCCCTGCCCACCTCGTCCCATACACGGTGAACTTCGTCTTCGCCTTCGGCGCGCTTACAACGGCGGTCCTATGAGCTATCTCCTCATGCGCAAACCCGTCAGCGGAGCGCAACTCTGCCTGCGCGACTACACAGCAGGAAACCTCCAGCTCCACGCCTGGGGAACGGCCGGTGGCATCATATGGGGACTAGGCACAATCGCAAACTTCGTCGCTTCCTTCGTCCCCATGATCGGCCCCGCGACCTCCTTCGCAATGGGCGAAGGCAACACGATGATCTCCGCTCTCTGGGGTGTCTTCGTCTGGAAGGAGTTCAAAGGAGCATCCGCTCACGTGAAACTTCTCCTCGCGCTGATGTTTCTCTTCTTCCTACTCGGTCTCACCTCGATTGCACTGGCTCCCATCGTGAAGTAAGCCGTGAGAACGCTACGATTCCGGCCGCCCCCCGCTAATATACGGTCACCAACCCGCGATGTTTAGTCGCAGATCACGCCAATCTGCACACCCGCCGCGCTGCGCAAGCCCCACGCCATGCGCGGCGTGTTATGCGCCAGGCCCACGCGGCCATCTGGCCCCAGCAGAATGATGCCCCCGTGCCCGCCCAGCCGTTCGAAGAGATATTCAATCGCCGCATGCGCCGCCTCATCAGGGCTCGCTCCGGCAGCAACGCGGTCCACCGCCCACTTGCCCAACACAAGCTTCATAATCGGCTCGCCCCAGCCCGTCAGCGACACAGCGGCGGTCAAATTGTCCGCATAGCAGCCGCACCCAATCAGCGAAGAGTCCCCGACACGTCCCGGGGCTTTATTCAACGTGCCGCCCGTGCTCGTCCCAGCGGCAATATTGCCGTGCACATCGAGGGCCACCGCCCCAACCGTATCGTGCGAATCAAGACTCCCCGAAAAGGTCTCATCCGGAAGCCCCGCCCGTTCTGCAGCCTGTGCCTTATACAAGCGCTCCTGCTCCCGCGGAATCACCAGGTCCATGTTGTCGCACAGCGCCATCCCGTGCTGACGCGCAAAACGCTCCGCACCCGTCCCGACAAAATACACATGCGGCGACTTATCCAGTACCAGCCGCGCCGCATGGATCGGGTTCCGGATCCGCTCCACACAGGCCACTCCGCCTGTGCGAAGGTTCTCGCCGTTCATAAGCAGCGCGTCCATCTGTACCCGTCCGTCCTGGGTCAGAAACGAGCCACGCCCCGCGTCGAAGGTCTCATCGTCCTCCATCACCGCCACCGCGGCCTCCACGGCGTCGACCGCACTGGCGCCCTGTTCGAGGAGCGTGTATCCGGCAGCCAGGGCATGGGCGATGCCATCTTCGTGGGCGGCAACAGCGTCATCGGGCATTGCCCAGGCGCCGCCGTGAATCAGCAGAACGGGTTGCGTTTGCATTCCGTCCTAAGTTTACGGCAACTTGGCTGGTCGACCTGGGGCCAACAGGCGATCTGTCGAAACCCCGGAGGGAGGGGCCGTCGATTGAAACTCAGCTCAGATATGGAAGATCAAGAATGGGAAAGACGGTGATAGTTACCAGGGTTGCCACTTCAGCTTGGGGTCCCCAAGCGTCTGCACGAGAAAGGTCTTCTCCAGCATCAGCGGGCGCGCAAAACGATGCAAGAGAAAAGCCGGAAACGCGCGCCGCAATGCGACGAGGTCAACGAAATGCTCGGCGCCAATGGA
Source organism: uncultured Acidobacteriaceae bacterium (assembly GCA_963774835.1). GTDB lineage: Bacteria > Acidobacteriota > Terriglobia > Terriglobales > Acidobacteriaceae > Edaphobacter. Next base: position 751,751 of record CAVZGS010000002.1, on the reverse strand, counting down.
GTGCTTAATCGAGTGAGACGTTCCACCCACGAAACACAGCCGCTTGGTTCCCCTCTGTACCTCATGTTCGATGAGATGCGAACGCATCAGAGTCCCCAGGGAGAATGAAGTCATATCAGCACGGTTCATCTGCCATTCGACAAACGAACCGTTCTCGTGACGTCGGCCGCCGATGACGCTCAACCACTCGCCACTGAGCCCTCGGATGCCCAAAAAAAGACATCCCGGAATCAGCTTCATCGCATCGTGACGCCACGCTGCCAGCTCGTCCGACACAGGATAGGTCGATACACGATTTAAGGCCATGAACTCTTCTTTGCTGATGACAGGATCAGCAACGAAGGTATAGCCGAGGTTCATCTCGGCGTAGCGACGCGACGCCCGGAGGTTGCGCCGGGTATGTTTTCCTAACTGGGACAGCGTCGCGTCGTAGGTGTCCTCGAGGGGAACAAAACCATGCATCACTCTTACACTGCTGGCCCGCCGCCATCGGGTGCTGCCCTTGGGAGCGCCGAGGAGGCTCTCGTCAGGTCCTGAAGGATCGGTTTGATAGGTCAGTTGGACCGCCAGGGCGCCTTGTGCCAGCAGGGCGGCACAAGCAAGGGAAGCGATCTGCGCGCGAAATGGCCGCGAAGCAATCACAGTTCGATCGCCGCCGTGGTAATCGGCCACGAATATCCTGCAACCGACCCCCGCCACCTGATACTCGTATAGCAGGGCCGCCCCTTCGATCTCCTCGGAGGTGGTTGGCAGAGAACCACTGGAACAAAAGAGAACCAGACACGGGTTCTTATTCGAAAACCTCGGTCTCTTAAGAAAGTATTCCAGGTGGTCCATCGCGCCATCCTGCCCGCAGCGCGTACTCAATTCGATAAGTTTCCCCTGCATTCGCAGAATCGCGTCGCGTCCGCGAACTATATGGATCACCGCCTTGGCCGGATCGCACCTTCTATCGAACTGCGGATTGTCGGTGCCAACGCGCATAGAACCCCTACGAGGAACATTAGTTGCTATTCAATTCCAAAAAAACAATTCTTCAATTGTCGAGTTTTTCTGGGAGCCGCATTTTGGATTTCGCGGAAATTATGGCGTCCAGACGTACTTGGTTTATTCTTTGACTGTAAATGAGGTTCCGTGGGTTCGGTATGCAACTAATAGGCCAATTGATTCCTGAGGGCCGTAACTACCGCGGAGGCTGTAACTTGCGGCGCTCGGTCTCCACGTAGGTATATCGGATGCGGTGGATCACCGTCAGCGTAGCAAATAGCGCCAGCACCCACAATGCGGGAGCCATCACACCCCAGCGGTTGAATAGCGCCCCCAGGATGACGCAGACAATGCGCTCCGGCCGCTCCATGAACCCTACTTTGCAAGTCCCGATCAGCGCCTCGGCCCGCGCCCGCGTGTAACTCACCATCACGCACGCCGTCATCACAAACGCTACCAATCCAACATAAAAAAGCCGTTGGCCCCGCGCATAGTAGATCAACAGACCGAAGAAGATCGCCACGTCCGAGTAGCGGTCCATCACGGAATCGAAGAACGCCCCAAACACTGAAACCTGGTTCGTCTTCCGCGCCACGCGCCCGTCCACCATATCGAAGACGCCCGCTCCGATAATGATGAGCCCCGCATAAAGGAACATCCGGTTGGCATTGTTCGCGCGCGCAAAACCAAAAAAACAAGCCGCGATGATGTTGATCACCAACCCGATGAACGTCAACATGTTCGGAGAGATCCGTGTCAGGGCCAGCCCGTTCACGATCTTTTGCAGCAACCAGCCGCTGCCCTTGCCGAATGCACTTGTCCAGGTCAAAAAACTCGTCCTCCGGGGAAAAACCCCCGTCCTTGCCGCTTCCTTGATAACACGTCCGGAGACGTACCGCTAAACTTCCTCCGCCGCGTCGTGAATGGTGAGCAGCTTGAGAATCTCCAGCTCCCGCTTGCCGTTCGGCGTGATCACCGTCGCGGTCTCGCCCACCTGCTTACCCAGCAGTGCGCGGCCGATCGGCGACGTCGTCGAAATCAACCCCTTGGACACGTCGGACTCTTCGCTCGTCACCAGCTGATACTTGAGCTCCTCGTCCTTGCTCGAGTCGAACACCGTCACCCGCGACCCGAAACCGACTTTGTCGTTGGGAATGTTCACCAGGTTTACCATGGCGAGCTCACCCATCCGCTTCTTCAGCTGTCCCAGGCGCGCGTTCACGAACACCTGGCGCTGCTTAGCCATGTGATACTCGGCGTTTTCGCTCAGGTCACCCAGGGCGACCGCCTTCTTGATCTCTGCCGGCAGTTCGGTCGTGAGCTCGTGTTCTAACAGCTTGATCTCTTCTGCAAGCCTTTTCTTTACTTCTTCTGGCATTGGGGCCTTCCGGACGCTACCTGTCGCGCGCAGATGCTCGCGCGGCAACGCGTTGAGGTGAAAGAACGATTATACGATGGGAGGACGCAAAAACCGCCGTCCAGGGTTGCCAGCGGGGCCGAACGGGGCCCTACGTCCGGCCCCGCTGATTGGCTCGGGCCTCCAGAAACGACTGCAGAATCAATACCGCCGCCACCTGGTCGATGATCCCTTTGCGCCCGATCGCAGCGTGCCCGGCGTCGTCGAGATGTCGGTGCGCCTGGGTCGTCGTAAGCCGCTCGTCCCAAAGATGCACCGTTGTCCCGAACTCCTTCCGCAGCTCCTCAGCAAACGCCTGCGCCTTGGCCGCCTGCGGGCTCTGGTCACCCGACATATACAGAGGGTTCCCTACCACCACCTCCGTCACCCCATGCTTGCGCAGCACCCGTGCCACCGCCTTGAGGTCCGCGCGCCGCCCAGCCCGATGCAGCGTAAACAGGGGCTGCGCTGTATACCCCAGAGGGCCCGAGATCGCGAGTCCAATCCGCCGGTCCCCAACATCAAACCCCAGAATCCTTGGGACAAGCGCCCCCTCCGCCTGCTGAGGCTCCTCAGCTTCCAAATCGAGACCTTCGGGTTTAGACGAATCTTCCATCGCGGTCTTGAGTGTAACGGTCGCACCGTAAAATAGTCGGAACCAAGTGTATCTACGACCACCACACCCCGCACCTGCACTGCAAATGTCCCCACCGGAGGCGCAGCATTGAAGTTTCTCGGGACCCTCTTGCTCCTTCTGCTCCTCGTGGCGGCCGCAGCGGCCTACATCGTCTACGCCCCCTACGGCCCATCGTCCGAGACCTTCGTCGATGTCGCTCCCGGCACCGGCGCCTCGGCCATCGCCGCCCAGATGCAAAAGAGCGGCATCATCCGCAGCCGCTACGGCTTCGATCTCATCAGTCTCCAGCGAGGCGGCACCCTCAAGGCCGGCGAGTACCGCTTCGACCACCCTGTCCCCATGGCCGAGATCTATGACCGCCTCGTCCAGGGCGACGTCTACACCCAGGCCCTCACCGTTCCCGAGGGCTATAACATCTTCGACATCGCCGCCGCAGTCGAAACCGGCGGCTTCGCCAAACGCGACGATTTCCTGGCCGCCGAGCGCCTCCACACCGAGCTCATCGCCGACCTCCTCCCCGCCGGTGTCCAGCCCAACTCCCTAGAAGGCTATCTCTTCCCCGACACCTATCGCTTCTCTCGCCACGCCACCCAGCTCCAGATACTCACCGCCATGGTCCACCGCTTCCGCCAGGTCAGTACCCAGCTCGGCCTCGACCGAACCAACATGGCCCCCACCGTCACCATGGCCTCGGTGATCGAGAAGGAGGTCGCCCAGGACACAGAGCGCCCTCTCGTGGCCGGCGTCTTCTTCAACCGCCTCGCCAGGTCCATGCCCCTTGCGACCGACCCCACCGTAATCTACGCCGCCCTGCTGGACAACCGCTGGCGCGGCACCATCTACGCCTCCGACCTCCAATCACCCTCGCCTTACAACACCTACAAACACACGGGCCTGCCACCCGGGCCGATCTCCAACCCCGGAGTCGACTCCCTCCGCGCCGCCCTTCACCCGGCCCGAACCGACTATCTATATTTCGTCAGCGACGCCGCTGGCCACACCCGCTTCTCCGTCGATCTCAAGGAGCACGCCCAGCAGGTCCAGGCCTACCGCCAGGCCGAGAAGCACTAGATAGCGCCCTTCGCAGTCCGAATGACGGCAAAACTGTGTCCATTTTGCCTCAAACTCCGCGAAACGTTGCGCGACCGGGCACATCAAACAGCTATAGAAAACCAAACCCAGTGGTTCACGTCGGGGTTCCCCCTTCGGGCAATCCGCGCGGGACGGATATACTTGAAGTTTGTGCTAATGAGGATAAGACAAGCGTTTGCGGTCGGGATGGTGGGGCTTGCCCCAGCGTTGACCGGTTGCCTCACCCACACCTACAGGTGCCCAGAAGATCCGTCCAGCCGACGTGGTGATGAACGCGACACTCGACCAACTCTTGACCCACGTCGAGACCCGGTTCAACCAGATCCAAAGCCTAAACGCCACGGTCCAGATCGTCGCCTCCGAGGGCGGCTCCCGGCAGGGCCAGGTCATCCAGCACCCCAGTTTCAGCGGCTACATCTTCCTCCGCAAACCGCAGGCAGCCTGCGCGTCCTGCTCCGTGTCCCCATTCTGGGCTCCCAGGCGCTCGACATGGTCAGCGACGGCAAGACCTGGAAACTATGGATTCCGCCCCGACATGTAGCCATGACCGGCACTAGCGCAGTGGCCGACCCCTCGCAACATGGCCTCGAGAGTCTGCGCCCCGCAGTGATCTTCGACTCGCTGTTGATCCAGGCTCTCGGCCCCGACCAGATCGTCGTCCTGACCCAGGACTCGCGGATCGTTGCCAACGAGAAGGACAAGAAAGACCTGATCGAGGAGCCGGACTACGACCTCTCCATTCTGGAGCAGCCCCACGGCCAGACCGCCCGCACCGTACGAGTGATCCACATCGGCCGAACGAATCTTCTGCCCTACCAGCAGGACATCTATGGCCCCGACGGCACCGTCATCACCCGCGCCATGTACAGCAACTATCAGAAGTTCGGCGACGTACCCTTCCCGATGAAGATCGACATCAAACGTCCCCAGGACCAATACGGCCTCACCATTACCGTCTCCAAGCTGGCCCTGAACCAGAAGTTGGAAGACGATCAATTCGACCTGAAGTTTCCCGAAGGCATCCCCATCAAGACCATGAAATAGCCCGCACACCGTTGCCTGCTCCGGGAACTTCGTGTTTCGCCTCCCCAAGCCAGGCCTTGATATATCCACAGATCCACGCTAAGGTCGGTCATCTGGAAATCAGATGTCTACTCCTGTGTGGGTGTTCCAATCTCTTTCTGGTAAGCCGCAGCGAGTGTGCCCTTGATCTTTGCGATTGGCATGAGAGTTGGATAGAACTGGACAAACGTGGTGTCCACGGCCGCGTGGTTTGCATGACAGCTATAGCAGTCGGCCGCGGTCGGAATCATTTTGGCGGTTTTGGCGTCGCCAAAGGCAAAAAATGCCCACTTGCCCGGAAAGCGCGCCTCGTCTTTTACGTGCGCCTCGAAGCCCATAGTGGCGCCCTGGTAGTTACCTTTCTGGTTGATTGAACCCTTCCCCTCCGCGCGCCGCCCCTCGATCACGAGAATGGTTTTGTCGGGCCATGTGCCGGTCGCTACAAACACCTTGAACGCCTCGGGATTTACAAAAACATTGTCGAACATGTGGTGGCCCATCTGCATGGCCTCCGGGTTGTAGCTCATGTCGAAACCGGAGGTGAGGTAGACCCATTCGCGATAGTGCTCAGGGAACTTGAGTTGGGCGTCGACGGTGTATTCCAGTGTCGAAGGCGGCTGCACCATGTCTTCCAGGAAGTCCGCCGAGGACACCAGAAGAACTATCGCGGAGAGCAGGACGGTTTTGACTGTGGTGATCATGTCAGCAGTATCCGCCTGAGGTCCCGGAAGGGACAGACCGGTCACTGCACGGTTCCGGCGATTCACTGCATTAGTTGCCTTTTATGGAGGGCCGTAGAATACGATCTCGATATGGACACGAACTCCGCTCGTCCGCTGTCACATCAATGGATATGGATCGCATCGATCTGGTCTGGCTTCGCGTTGGTCGATGCGATGGATACAGTCCTTGTCATGCGTGGGGAGGGTATGCACCATGCCTGGACGAAGCTATTTGTGACGACGGTCCTCTCATGGCTCCCGTGGGCCTTGGCGACAGCGTTGGTGTTGCGGCTCGGCCGCCGGTTCCCTCCGGTGACGCTGAGGCCCCTGACGACCTGGCTGGTGCACGTTGCGGCCTGCGCCACCATCGGACTGATCTTCGCCGTCTGGACGACTTGGCTGGATTTTGCATTCAACCCGTACGCCCGACCTTCATATCCAGGGACGTTTGCGTATCTTTGGTTCGACAAATTCTATAACGGGATCCTTACGTTCCTGGTCTTGTACGCCGCGATTGTTACAGTCAGTTATGTGCTGGACTCCAGAGAGCGCCTGGCCCGTCAACGGACTGAGACTGCGCGACTGAACGAGCTGCTCTCGAAGACGCAGCTCGATGCTCTCCGGCGTCAAATCGAGCCGCACTTTCTGTTCAACACGCTCAACTCCGTCGCAGGGCTGGTGCGCGAGGGAAGGAACGATGCTGCGGTAAGCATGATCGCTGGGCTGAGCGACTTTCTGCGCCGCGCCTTGCAGGACTCCACCCAACAACAGGTACCGCTGGGAGAGGAGATGGAGTTCGCACAAAGGTATCTGGACATTCAGAAAGTGCGATTTTCGGACCGGCTGCAGCTCAGTGTGGATGTCCCGAGGGAGTTGTATCCGGCCCAGGTACCCAGTTTGATCTTGCAGCCTATGGTCGAAAACGCGGTGAAACATGGCATCGCAAAACGAGCGCAGGGTGGAGTGATTCGGATTGCAGCATCTAGCGGCAACGGCATGCTCACGCTCAGCGTCTGCAACGACGGACCCAGTCTTCCAGCGGACTGGGAGATGACTCGCTCCGGAATCGGCATCTCCAATGTGCGAACTCGCCTGCAGGGCCTCTATGGAGACGCCTTCGAGTTGAGTATGCGGAACCACGAAGCGGGTGGCGTGGTGGTATCGGTCTCTCTGCCTTTCGTGGTTGGTGTGCCAAACAGGGAGGGGTGATTAATGTACGCAGGCGATCGTCCCCCAGGGATACGTGCGCTGGTTGTGGACGATGAGCCTCTGGCCCGCAGCAACCTGACTGTCCTGTTGCGGCTGGATGCGGAAATTGAAGGAATACGAGAGTGCGGATCTGGCATGGAGGCACTGGCAGAGATTCGCAACTCGAAGCCGGACCTGGTCTTCCTCGACGTGCAGATGCCGGAATGCGACGGGTTTGATGTCCTCGAAATGCTGGGCACAGATCTACCTCCTGCGGTCGTCTTCGTCACGGCTTACGATCAATACGCTCTGAGAGCATTCGAGGCAGGCGCGCTCGATTATCTCTTGAAGCCGTTCGATAATGCTCGATTCGATCGCGCGCTCGGCCGTGCCAAGGAGCGGATTGCGCATGGCAGAAATCCGGCGCGAACAATGACCTCTTTCGCCTTGAAGAGCGCCGGGCAAGTGTCGTTTCTGAATATCTCGGAGATCGATTGGATCGAGGCTGCGGACTACTACTCATGCTTGCATGTAGGACCCAGAACACATCTCTTGCGACGAAGCATGTCGGAACTCGATCAAGAGTTGGAACCAAGCCGTCTTTTGCCGGATTCACCGTTCTACGATCGTGAAACTAGATCGGGTCCGTGGTCTAAAACTCAACGAAAATGGCGAATATGACGTGCTTCTAGACAATGGAACTAGACTTCGGTTGAGCCGGCGTTATCGCAAGCAACTGCAATCTCGCCTGCGCGCTCGCGCTTCCAGGCGCCCATGATCGCTTTCAAATCGCCCCTGCAGTAAATTATTGAAAATAAAGTTTACGTGCGGGCAATGGGGGTACCCTGCTACAGCCCCGCGCGGGCGGAATGCTCGGCAATCACCTGGTTGATCTCGAGCGCGAGGGCCAGCGCGGCCCTCCCGTCCTCTGCCGAGACAACTGGCTTTGTCCGTGTCCGCACCGCATCCAGAAATGACGCAATCTCGAGCCGCAGTGGCTCACTCTGTTCCACCGAGATCTTCTTGAGTGACAGCCCGGCCGAAGGGTGCTGCCCCGCCATCTGGGCGAGCGCCGCAAGCTGGGCCGGATCCATTCCGGCCGCCGCGGTCACGTCGATCATCAGCAGGTCCTGTCGGGCAAAGTCGAGCGAAAGATACTGGTGCGGCTGAAAAAACCGCAGCTTGCGCACCCGCTCGGTACTCACCCTGCTGGCGGTAAAGTTAGCGACGCAGCCGCTCTCGAACTCCAGCCTCACATTGGCGATATCGACCTTGCGCGACAGCACCGGCAGCCCCACCGCCCGCACCTCGCGCACCGGCGAAGCCACAAGACTCAGCACAATGTCGAGATCGTGGATCATCAGGTCAAGAACGACGTCCACATCAAGCGAACGCGGTGTAAAGATGCTCAGCCGGTGCGACTCGAAGAACATCGGCTCCCGCAGGTGCTGGCGCGCTGCAGTCACGGCAGGATTGAAGCGCTCCAGATGCCCGGCCTGCACGATGCAGCCATGCCTGCGGGCCCGTTCCAGAATGCCGTCCGCGTCGGCAAGGCTCGCGGCCAGCGGCTTTTCGATCAGAAGATCGACGCCTGTAGCCAACAACGGCTCCGCGGCCGATGCATGGTGCACCGTAGGCACACAGATCGACGCAGCATCAAACGGCCCAACCGCCGCCAGACACGTCTCGATCGTCTCGAAGCCGGGTATGCCAAACTTTTGCGAGGCATCCGCAGCAACGGCAGCGTCGCGGTCGACCACAGCAACGAGCTGAACCGCCTGCCCCGCCCGCTCGAGCTCACGATATACGCGAAGATGGTTGCGCCCGAAGGCCCCTGCTCCAACAACGGCGACGCGAAGTGGATGCGACGCCAGCACTACTTCTTTTCGACCGGCGCCTCGACCACCTGGCGGCAGCGGGCATAAAGTGCGAGCAGGTCCGTCACCTGGTCCTCAGGCTTCGCGGACGCAGCAACACCAAAGCCAGTGGAACCGGCGCTCTTGGTTCCCACGTGGGCCTGCGATGCGACAAATTTAAGCAAATCGAGCGCGATGTCTTCGGTGCGGCGCGCTGCGTTGATCGATTCCATGAAGTGGTCCCTCTCGTTTCTCTAAGCCTGATGTTAATGGTCGCAACGCTTTGCGCGCAAATGCAGCAAATCAGACCAGCCGCGAAGCCGCGCGGACGCCGCAGACAATCTCATACGCAATCGTATGCGCCAGCCGAGCGTGATCGTCCGCCGTAACGCCATCGCCCAGCACAATCACCTCATCGCCAACCGCAACGCCCGGAATCTCGGTCACATCGACGACCGTGAGGTTCATCGACACGCGACCCACAATCGCCGCCCGCTGACCACGCACCATCGTCCATCCGCCCGGCCGCGCATTCGACCCCGAAAGCTCGCGCCGCAAACCATCCGCATATCCAACCGGAAGCAGCGCCAGCCGCATCGGCCGCTGCGCCGCAAAGATGCCGTTGTACCCGACCGTATCTCCAGCCTGCACCTCACGCAGCCCGATCACCCGCGTCTTCCACGTCATCAGTGGTTGAAGTCGAGGTTGAACTTGCCCATCTACCGCGACATCACACGAATCCGCCCGCTCGATCGGCAAACAATACCCATACAGAGCGATCCCGGCCCGGACCATCGACCGTGCACCCAGGCTCGCCGCCAGCGAACGCAGCCAAACCAGGTTCTCCTCCGCGCACTGATTATCGACAGTAGACGAATTACCCGCATGCACCCACGAAGGCCGAATCCCAGCCGCAGCCAGTGCCGCAATCGCCTCCTCAAACCGCCCCCGCTGCGCGAGAGTCATCGGTGACCCAGCCACCTCCGACGACGCAAAGTGCGTCATCACACCATCCAGCCGAAGATGAGGTTGCCGCTTCAGCCAATGCAGCAGCGTATGCAGCTCCTCTCCGGGAGCCACGCCTTGCCGCGCCATCCCGCTATCGATCTCCAGGTGGACGCGCAACGGAGCAGCATCACCACCCCGTTGGTGAACGGCGGCCGCGAGCCATTCCATCTGCTGCTGCGACCAGACGACCGGCGTCAATCCATGCCGAACGACGGCCTCGGCCTCCTCGCCAAGGGTTCCGGACATTACCATAATCTGAGGTCGTCTCTCTGGAGCAACTCCAGCCGCCGAAATGGCCTCGCAAACAGCCACTCCCTCGACCGCGTCCGTGACCCCCAGCCACTCCACCCCCGCCCGGGCCAGCACCGGCGCACACACGCCCGCACCGTGACCATAAGCGTTCGCCTTCACCACCGCAAGCACCGTGGTCTCGATGCCAGCGGCCTCGACCAGCAGTCCATAGTTTGCCAATAACCGCCGCTCTGAAATCTCCACCCAGTTCTTCACAACCCCTATCCTATCGCGCCGCCTTAGTAGGTCCGCGACATGAAGAGATCGAAAAACTGCCCTGTCATCGAGCGGAGACAGACATTCGCGTTTGCCGCTCCGCTTACCTTACGTGTAAATCCCTTGTCATCGACCTCGATCCGCATCGGCGTAGTCGGACATACCTCCGGCTTCACCGCGTAGGCCGCCGCGACGACATCGAACAACATCGGCGATCTATTGTTCGTCGCCACGCTCCACTCCGCCGTCAACTCCTCCAGCGCCTTCGTCATTCCCGTCTTCTTTCCGAACAACTCCGCCTGCTGCGCCGGATCGAGCGTAACCTGCGTCGAATCCAACGGCATCATATACAGAGGTACTCCCGATCGGAACAGCGCCTTCGCTGCTGCAATATCGTTTACGATGTTCCATTCCGCATCGGGCTGCTCCTTGTTGCCATACCCACGCGCAACCGATCCGCCCATAATGACGACCCGCTTCAGCTTGTTAAAGGTCTTCGGATCTTTTGCGATCAGAGCTCCCACGTTAGTCAGGGGCGCCACCGCCACCAGCGTGATCTGCCCCGGATTTTTGCGAATCGTCTCCAGCGTGAATTCAATCGCGTCCGGATAGGTCCGATCAGGCGATCCCTCCGCCCACTTGCTTTGAGTGAAATAGGACTTTCCGGCCGTGATCGGCCCTTCATACACCGGAACATCAGCACGCCCCGCCACATTCAGGAAACGCGTTGCCAGCCGGGCGCGCAAATGCGTGTCCTTAAATGCAGTCGTCACCCCAAGCACTTGCACCTCAGGGCTCCTCAGCAGAAACCCAAGCGCATACGCATCATCGATGTCATCGCCAATGTCCGTATCGAAGATCACCTTCGAGACGACGACGGGCGGCGCCGCAGGATGGGCGATACCTGCTAGCAGTAAGAGCAACATGAACAAGCGCATGGATCCAATGCTACTCCTGCGATTCGGCCCTTAATCGAACGACGTCGCGACCACAAATCGGCTGTGTGCGACTTGTTGGTCGATAACTGACCCACTACTCCGAGATGCGCCAATTCCCTAGGGCACCCGGAATGTGATACAAAGCCACGTCTGAAGAAAGCACTCCCGTTGCGACTCCACCCGGATTCGCGACGCTTCCAAGGGGCCAGTCCGTCACGATGAAAATGAATACTCGTTCAGTCTCACCGCTCTGCGGCACACTTCTCGCCGCCGCTCTCGGTCTTTCGCTCGCTGGTTGTTCGAGCGGCAGCTCCAACCCGCTCGCGCCGATCCAGGCCGAACAGGCGAAGAACGCCGGCAACTTCTCGAACACGATCTTCCTTGGCGACTCGCTGACTGCCGGCTTCCAGAGCGGATCTCTGCTCGATACCTTGCAGGTGCACGGCTGGGCCCCCCTGGTCGCGACGCAGGCGAAATTCAACATCGTCCAACCGCTAATCGCCTATCCCGGCGCGCCGAATGTGCTGCAGCTCGTCTCGCTAGGCCCGCCGCCAGTGATTACGGCTGTCTGCCCTCCGACGATGACGCCTGCCTGCGGAACCACGACCGGACGAGACAACTTCGCCACTCAGGTAACCGACCTTGCCGTTCCAGGGGCGCTGCTGAACGATGTCATGAACACTGTCCCGCTGGTGAATCCGGCAACCGGACAGCAGCAGTTAAACCAGCTTGTCCTTGGCTACCCTGGCCTCGGCTATGGACAAGCCCTTAGCCAGTTTGGCTTCGCTGTACAGGCCCAGCCTACAACGATCTTCCTCTGGATCGGCAACAACGACGCCTTGATCGCCGATGAGACCGGCATGCCCAGCAGCATGACCTCGGTCGCCAACTTCACCACACAGTACCAGGCGCTGATTACCCAACTGACAACGATGACCCCGGCGCACCTGGTGATCGCAAATATTCCCGACGTAACCCAAGTGCCGTATCTCCAGCCGGCCGCTCTCATCCTCGGCGAGTATTCCCAGGCGACGGGCCTGCCGACATCCGTGCTGAGCGGTCTTCTAGGCATCGTCCCCGGCGATTACGTAAACCCGACTGGGCTGGCGCAGATTCCGCTCATCCTGGGCGGGACGCAAAAGGGACCGATCACCGATGCCGGAGTGCTCTCCGCCGCGGAGGTCGTCACGGTACAGGCGCAGGTCGCTGCGTTCAATCAGGTGATTGCGGCGCAGGCGCAGGCGGCCAACGCGACCCTGGTCGACATCAACGCGCTCTTCAAACAGGTCTCCACCTCCGGTCTCACCATCAACGGCTACACCGGCACGACGGCCTTTCTCGGCGGCTTCTTCGCGCTCGACGGAATCCACCCAACCAACACGGGATACGCAGTCGTGGCGAATACATTCATCGACACCATGAATGCGGCCTTCAAGACCACAATCCCGGATGTCGCGCTTGGTTCGGTCGCGGCCGCCGACCCGTTCTGGCCGCCGAACCTGGTGCCGCACGCTCTGCACGGGCACGCTCTGATAATGCCGGCAAATGCGGGAAAGAGTGTTGATGACCTGTTCAAAGGGAAATAATAGCTCGCAAAGGTCGCGGGCAACTCCTCAAACCGGGTTTGGTTTCATCACCTGCCGGAGGTAGTCCTCGAGTCTCTGTCCCTTCTTCTGGACGAACTCGCGACCCAGCACCTGAACGGTCCTGCATGCGGTCGATACGAAACGTCCTGAAGTCCTTCCGCAGCTCGCACCACGCAGCCAGCGTCCACACGCCGGTCCAGAAGTAGAGCGCAAGCGGCCTCACCTCGCGTTGACTGCATTGGCCATCCTCCCGCGTATACGCGAACGACAGTACACGCCGGTCAACGCAGGCCTCGTGCAGCAGATCGAGCCGCTCGCGCAGAAGCTGCGTCATATGAAAACCCGGGGCATACATCAGAATCGCGTCGAGCCGCTCACGAACGGTCCGCAGGCAGCACCGCCTCGATGCGTTGCAGGGCCTGGTCGGCCGCGACCATACTCGCCGCCCCACCCCACGCCCGCACCAGCCGCGCCCCGAGTACAAGCGCGGTCAACTCGTCGCGCGTAAACATCAGAGGAGGCAGGTCAAGATCACGCCGCAGCGTGTACCCGACTCCTGCCTCGCCTTCAATGGGCATGCCTGACGTCTGCAGATCGCTGACATCGCGGTAGATGGTTCGCTCCGAGACCTCCAGCTTCTGGGCAAGCGTACGCGCCGTCTGCAGGCGGCCGCCACGCAGGATCCGTACGATTCGGAATAGCCGGTCGGCCCGTCGCATGCACTTATCCTAGATTGGATCCCGGATTGGTTCCTGGACTGGTTCGGGGATTGGTCCCCGATTGTCTTACCGCAATCATCAGAACGCCGTATGCAGGCCGACATGATTGCCCTCCGAATCCTTGAGGCAGGCAAACGCGCCAAAGCCTCCCGGAACCGGAGTGCGCCTCATCAGGATCGTGCCGCCCGCACCGGGGACGCGCGCGATTGTGCCATCTAACTCGCCGTCGCAGTTCAGATACACCATCGTTCCGTCGCTGCTGGGCTGCTGGAGCGGCCGCTTCACCAGCGCCCCCGCAACACCGCCCCGCTCGGCAGGGAAGACGCACATCACGTCGCCCACGTCGCCGAAGTCGTCCTTCCTCATCCTGCATCCAAGAATCGTCTCGTAGAAACGCTGTGCCCGGTCCAGATCGGCGCAGGGAATCTCGAACCACGCTGCTGCTGACTTTAGCTGCTTCTCCATATTGCCTCCTGTGTCGTTATGAACACAGAGGCAGCATACGGACACCCTACTGACAGCATTGTGTCAGTAGTTTTTTGGAAAATTCCGGTCAGCTGAGGAGACTAGTATCCGCCGGGATCGCCATGCTGCAGGTTTTCGAACCGCGTGTAGTCCGCAAGATACGCCAGCTGAATACTTCCGGTCGGGCCGTTTCTCTGCTTGGCGATGATGATCTCGGCCTTACCCTTCAAGTCTTCGTTCTCGCGATCATAGTACTCCTCGCGATGAATGAAGCAGACCACGTCGGCGTCCTGCTCGATCGACCCCGATTCACGCAGATCGCTCAGCAACGGCTTCTTGTCACCGCCACGCTGCTCGCTGGAACGCGAAAGCTGCGACAGCGCAACCACCGGCACCTTCATCTCCTTCGCCAGCGCCTTCAGCCCGCGCGATATCGCCGAAACCTCCTGCGTGCGGTTCTCAAAACCCTTCGCGTTCGAACTTGCGCCCGTCATCAACTGCAGATAATCGATCACAATCAGGTCAAGCTGCCCCTGCTGTTGCTTCAACCGCCGCGCCTTCGCCCGCATCTCGGCCAGCGTGATCCCCGGTGTGTCGTCGATGAAGATCTTCGACTCCATCAGCTTCTCGAGTCCGTTGATCAGCTTCGCCCGGTCATCGCGCATCAGCATTCCCGTCTGGATCGCCTTCGAGTTCACCAGCGCCTGCGACGCCAGCATTCTGCGCAGCAGGCTCGCCTTGCTCATTTCCAGCGAAAAGACCGCGACCACCTTGCCTCCGCGGACCGCAGCGTTCTCCGCAATATTGATCGCCCACGCCGTCTTTCCCATCGACGGCCGCGCCGCAATGATAATCAGCTCCGAATCCTGCAGCCCGCTGGTCATGCGGTCGAACTCAACATAGTGCGTCGCCAGCCCGGTGACCTCGCGCCCCTGCTCATACAGCGCATCGATCGAACCGAACGAGTCCTTCACGATCGCAGCGATGTCAGAAAATCCACCTGTGACCGCGTGTTCCGAGATCTCCGTCAACCGGCCCGTCACTTGGTTCAGTACGTCAAGCGCATCACGGCTTTGATCGGACGCCTCGATCATGCCCATATCGCACACAGTCAAAAGCTGCCGCATCAGGCTCTTATCGCGAACGATGCGAACGTAGCTCTCAATACTGAGTTTGCGGGGCAGTCCTTCGCTCAGTGAGGCCAGATACGGCAAGCCGCCGACTGAATCCAGCTCTTTTTTCTTGCTCAGATCGTCCGTGACCGTAACGATATCGACCCCGTGACCAACCTCGACCAGATGCAGCATCGCGGCGTAGATCTTACGATGTGAGTCGAGCGCAAAGTCGTCGGTCTTCAACAACATCGTCGCGTCGATGATCGCGACAGGCTCAACCAGCATCGCACCGAGAATGGTCATCTCGGCATGCACGGAGGTCGGCCGTTCCTGGTCTCCGACGATGTGGGGGAATGCAGCCATCAAGTCCTAAGTTATCGAAGGTAGGCCTGCGGAATAGCGGGCATCCTGTGGAATCTGTGCAAATCGGGCAAATCCAGCGAATTCGCCCAACCCGGTGGTTCCAGCTTACGCCCTGCAGACAGGCTCACACACACAGGCCGCAACCGTTATAGGCTAAAGACGAGCCGAAACAATCAGCAGCAATCTAAGTCGCGCAGGAGTGAAGATGGGTGTCGAAAAATATCTAAACGTGCCACCGGTAGCGCAACGCGACAAAGCGTCCTTCGAAGTCCTCCGCGTCTGGATTGCCGAACAGGGTCAACACGTCAGCATCCGCAGCGGTGCCTGGGAAGACCCCTTCGCCTGGGGAATTGTCCTCGCCGACCTCGCCCGCCACATCGCCCACGCCCACCAGCTTCAAAACGAAGGCGCCGACACCGACGCCTTCCTCCAGCGCCTGCTCGAAGGATTTCAGGCCGAAATCGACAACCCGACCGACGAACCCGAGGGTGAAGTCACGCAATAGCGCACCAATCTCACCACGTTATTTGTGCTTATAGTCCTGAAATAGCTCCGGAAACTGCTCCTTGAGCGCCGCGACCTTCGGCACATCACAGACCTGAATATAAGGATTGTTCGGGTTCTTCTCCGCATAGTCCTGGTGATAATCTTCGCCGTCATAAAACGCCTTCAGCGGCACCACCTGAGTGACAATCGGCTTGGCGAACGCATGCGCCGCATCCAGCTGCGCGATGTACGCCGCCGCGATCTTCTGTTGTTCCGGATTCGTATAGAAGATCACCGATCTGTACGACGTGCCCACGTCCGGCCCCTGCCGATTCAGCTGCGTCGGATCGTGCACCACTGAGAAGAACACGCGCAGCAGCGTGCCATAGCTGATCCGCGCCGGATCAAAGACCACCTTCACCGACTCCGCATGCCCCGTCCTCTCCGACGAGACCTGATCGTAAGTCGCGGTGTCGGCCGAGCCACCCGAGTAGCCTGCAGTAGTCGCCGTCACACCCTTGATTCGCTGAAATGTCGTCTGCACGCCCCAGAAACATCCGCCCGCAAAAACCGCCGTCTCATGCTTCGCCGTGGGATGCTGCTCGTCGAGCGTTGGGGCCGGAATCGGCTCTTTTCTCTCTGCTCCAAAAACCATTCTCTTTACCCCCATCACGAGTGCGCCTGCAACCACTACTCCCAGTATCACTCGAACCGCGTTCCTTGCCATCACCACAGGTCCCCCAATATCGCGAATGCGACGTTCAGAACTGTTAGACGTCAGAAACACCTCGAAGATACAGCGAAATTCGAAGTCGGCCCTCGGGCGCAACTGCTCAGGCACTCATTCGCTTGCCCTGGATCTCAATGTAAACATGGATCAAACTGACCGCCGCCGGCGTGACTCCCGCAATTCGGCTAGCCTGCCCCAGCGTCCGCGGCCGCACACGCGACAAAGTCTGCTTCATCTCAGTCGACAATCCGCTCACAGAACTGTAGTCGAACCACTCCGGAATCGCCCGCTTCTCCGCCTTCCGCATCTTCTCGATTGACCGCCGTTGTTGGTCAAGGTAGCCGGAGTATTTGATCTCCGTCTCCACCGTCTTCATCTCATTGCGCACCCAAGCCGGCAACCGCGAACCACCCGGAGCAGTCACAGCGTCCATAGCCGCGACCCAATCCCCCAACACCGCATCTGCACTCGCCAATCGGTCCCGCAGTAGCGGAGCAAGCTCTTCGACGGGCACCTCCGGCCGCTTCAAAAGCTGCACAAACGTCTGCCCACTCACTCCGGCAGCATCGCCATCGAGCCGCGCCAGCAGCTCTGCCGGCAACTCGTCCGCACGCACACGCGCTGTACTCAGCAGAGATTCAAACGCCGCCGCCCGCGCCTGCTTCGCCTCATACTCTGCCCACGCCTCATCGTCGATCAATCCCAGCCGCCTGCCATGCGGAGTCAGCCTCCGGTCCGCATTGTCGATCCGCAGATGCAGCCGGAACTCGGCCCGCGAGGTAAACATCCGGTAAGGCTCATTCGTCCCCTTGCTGATCAGGTCATCGATCAGGATTCCCGTATAGGCCTCCGTGCGATCGAGCGTAAACGCCTCCTCTCCCCTTACCGCCAGCGCGGCATTGATCCCCGCCATCAACCCCTGACACGCCGCCTCTTCATAGCCGCTCGTCCCATTGATCTGCCCTGCCAGATAAAGCCCCGCAAAGGACTTCACCCGCAGCGTACGGTCCAGCTCCGTCGGATCGATCGCGTCGTATTCAATCGCGTAGCCGGGCCGCAGCATCTCTGCGTTCTCCAGCCCCGGGATCGACCGCACCATCGCCGCCTGCACCTCCATCGGCAGACTTGTGCTCATGCCGTTGATGTAGACCTCGTGCGTATTCAGCCCCTCGGGCTCAAGAAAGAACTGGTGCCGCGTCTTCTCCGGAAAGCGCACGATCTTGTCCTCGATCGAGGGGCAATAGCGCGGCCCAATCGCCTCAATCTGCCCCGTATACATCGGAGAACGATGCACGTTCTCGCGAATCAGCCGCAGCGTCTCCGGCGTCGTATGCGCGATGTGGCACATGATCTGCCGCAGCGGAATCTCCTTCGTCCGGAAGCTGAAAGGCGTCGGGTCGTCATCGCCGGGCTGCTTCTCAAACTGGCTCCAGTCAATCGTGCGGCCATCGAGCCGCGGCGGCGTTCCCGTCTTCAACCGGCACTCACGCAACCCCAGCCGCTTCAAGCTCTCGCCCAATAAAACGCTCGCCGGCTCGCCACTCCGCCCCGCCGTGTACTGCTGCTCCCCGCAATGAATCAGTCCATTTAGGAACGTCCCAGTAGTGACAATCGTCGCCGCAGCATGGATCGTCCTGCCGTCCCGCAACTTCAACCCACGGACGACCCGATTCACGCCAACCTGCTGACTTGCTGACTCGCTCTCCTCCACAATCAGGTCCACCACCTCGGCCTGCTTGATGAATAGGGTCTTCTGTCCCTCCAGCACCTCGCGCATCTTCACCCGATACAGCGCCTTATCGCACTGTGCCCGCGGCGACCACACCGCCGGCCCACGCGAGGTATTCAGCAGGCGAAACTGTATCCCCGTCGCGTCCGCGACCTCACCCATTACACCGCCGAGGGCGTCGACTTCACGCACCAGGTGCCCCTTCGCAATCCCACCAATCGCCGGGTTGCAGCTCATCTGCGCGATCAAATCGAGGTTCAGTGTAAAGATCGCCGTGCGCAGACCCATTCGCGCGGACGCCATCGCCGCCTCGCAACCAGCGTGTCCCGCACCCACCACCACCACATCGAACTGTTCCGTAAAGCTCACATCTCCATTTTACGGTCTATCGCGGATCTGCTTTACAACTCGCGGCCCTTCGAACAACAATCAGCCATGCACCTTCGACAACTTCTTGCCGCCTCAGCGCTTCTCTGCGCCACGCTCCACCTCAATGCCCAACAGCTTCCCGCGGCCATAACCACCGACCCCGCACCCGACAAAGCCAACCCCGCCACAATTGAGACCTTCCAGATTCCCAGCCACGGCTCCATGCTCAACGCCCTCGCCTACGTCGCAGAGGGCCCCGGCCCGCACCCAGTCGTCATCCTGCTTCACGGCTTCCCCGGCAACGAAAGGAACCTTGACCTCGCCCAGGCCATCCGCCGCGACGGCTGGGACGTCGTCTACTTCGACTACCGCGGCTCCTGGGGCTCACCCGGCGACTTCTCCTTCAGCCATTCGATAGAAGACACGCAATCGGCCATCGCCTACCTCCGTGACGCGGCCAACGCAAAGAAGCTGCGCTCCGACCCCGCCTACATCGTCCTTATCGGCCACAGCATGGGCGGCTTCATGGCACGCTACGTCGGTGCACAGGACGCCGACATCAAATTCGTCGGTCTGATCTCCGCCGCCGACATGGGCGTCGACAAGGTGCAATCCCTCAAGCCCGGTCAGGAAAAAATGGCGACCGCCGGTCTCGCAGCACACCTTGCCGCGGAAGGGATGGCGCCGCTCGCCGGCTGTACCCCTGAGAGTCTCGCCAAAGAGGTCGTGGCAAACGCCGCCGCCTGGAACGTCCCTGCTCTCGCCCCGAAGCTCGCAAACCGCTCCATGCTCGTCATCACCTCGGACGACGGCCTCGCCCCATCCAACGACGCCTTCGTCGACGCCCTCCGCAAGGCCGGCGCCACCGAACTCACCACAATCCACATGACGACCGACCACTCCTACTCCGACCAGCGCATCGCATTAGAGAAGGCCGTACTGGAGGCCCTGGAATACCTGCAGCACAAATAGGCTGCCAACGAAGGGTTTTACCCACGCAGTCGTGACTACTCCTCGCCTCGGAGCATCTAACCGACCAGGGAGGCGACCCCCTTGAATCCAGAAAATCTCGTCCCTGCCCAACTACACACAGGCCATCCTGCCCTCTCCATGCTTGCGATCTTTCACTTTCGGCATGGCTGGTACTTTGCCATCTTCGTCTTCTGCAGCGTGCTTGTGCTGGCCAATGTCGTGCACTACATTCTGTTTCGCGTTCTGCGCCGCAAGGAATCAACGATCCATGGCCTTGGTTGGGGGCTGCAGAAACACCTTGGAAAGCCCGCTCGCGCAATCTTCCTCCTGACCTGCCTGGTCATCGTCCTGCCCGTCGTCCCTGGTCTGCCGGACGATATCGAAGCCATCTTGCGGCGAGCACTCATCATGTTGGGCATCATCGCCCTCGGATGGTTATCCATCGGCTGCGTCTACCTCCTCCAGACCATCATGCTGCGGCGCTACGACCTCACGGTCGAAAACAACATGAGGGCGCGCCGGATCCACACCCAGTTCCAGCTCTTTCGTCGCATGCTCATCACCTTTGTCGTCATCATCGACATCGGCGTTCTGCTTTGGTCCTTCGATGACCCGCGAATCTGGCACTACGGCTCCGGGCTCCTCGCTTCGGCCGGCATCGCCTCACTGGTTCTCGCCACCGCCGCCAAATCAACCGCAGCTAACTTCTTCGCCGGCCTCCAGATTGCCGTCACCGAACCGATCCGCATCGATGACGTCGTCGTCATCCAGGGAGAATGGGGCCGCATCGAAGAGATCAACTCGGCATACGTCGTCGTCAAAATCTGGGCACCTCCGCCGGCTCGTCGTCCCCCTCAGTTACTTCATCGAAAACTCCTTTCAGAACTGGACGCGCGAATCCTCCGACATCATGGGCACCGCGTTTCTCTACGTTGACTACTCGATTCCAGTGGAGAGCCTGCGAACGCAGCTCGAAACAATCGTCCACGCCTCGCCCTTCTGGGACAAACGGGTCTGCGGTCTTCAGGTCACCAACCTCACCGACCGCTCCATGGAGCTGCGCTGTCTCATGAGCTCCCGCAACTCCAGCGATAACTTCGACCTGCGGTGCCTGGTTCGCGAACAGATGACAGCGTGGATCCAACAGAACTACCCCAACGCATTCCCCATTACCCGTTTCGCCACCCATTCCGACCTCACCCCAGGTCAGACGGGAGACCAAAATCTCTTCCCGCACCCCGCACAACGACCCGACCGTCACGATTTCAGCTAAACTGACCGACGAACGAGGTCACACATGCTTGCCCACAGCCCGCTCGTAGCCTTCATCCCCACCAAAGATGCGGCCCGCGCACGACGCTTCTATGAGACTCTCGGCCTGCGCTTCGTCAGCGACGACTCCTTCGCCATCGTCATGGACGCCAACGGGACCATGGTCCGCGTCGTCCGCGTCGACGACTTCACTCCCTTCCCCTTCACCATCCTCGGCTGGCAGGTCAAAGACATCCATAAGACCGTCGCCGAGATGACCGACAAAACCGTGAAGTTCAACCGCTACCCTTTCCTCGAGCAAGGCCCCGACGGGGTCTGGACCGCTCCCGGGGGCGCCAAGGTCGCATGGTTCACCGACCCGGACGGCAATACCCTTTCCATCTCGCAACACTAGCCTCAAAACTCCAGCCTCACCCCGAGCTGCACCTGTCGCTCCGGCGACTGCCCCGTCGACGCCGCAGTAAAAGTCCCAAACGGCCGCACATTCAGCCCCTCCGCCGCGACCGTCGCCGCGTTCTGAAAGACCAGCGGCGTCACCCCATTCGTCTCCGTCCCGACAAGAAACGCCCGTTGCATAATCGCCGAGTAGTTCACTCGGTTGGTCAGATTGAACACCTCCACGCTCCCGCGCATCCGCACCTTCTCCGTCACCCGCATCGCCCGGCTCACACGCAAATCGAGCCTCCCGGTATCCGGCAGCCGCAACGTGTTCCTCCCCACCGTCGGCAGATACACCGCGCCTCCCGCGCCGTTGATGCTCTCATGTCCGCCCGTCAGTCGCGTGCCTCCAAAGATATCGAGACTGTACGGCCGGCCGCTTGACTCAACGAATAGCGGTGCAACAGTCCATCCGTTCGCGGCGATCCGAAACCAGTGCTGTTCACCTGCAAGCGTCGGCTCCCACACCGCACTCGCCAGAATCTTATGCGGATAGTTCAACTCCGACAGCCCCTTGTCGAACAGCACATTGAACGGATCGAACTGCGCATTGGTCCTCGGAGTGGCACCCCCCTGACCATAATCAATCGCCTTCGCCCAGGTCCAGTTCGCCCGAAACTCAAGGCCGCCACGAAGCCTCCGCCGCGCCTCAAGCACCATCGCGTTGTACGAAGCGTCCGCATTCGAAACAATATCGGTCACCGGCCCAAAGCTAGTATTCACGCGCTGCGAATAGAAAGGAACAACGAAGGTCTCGCCGTCCTGCACTCCCACCGCCCCTATCCCACCTTGAAGTTGAAACATCTTCGTCGCAGTGGCGGAAGCGATATTAATATCGACCGAGTTCGGCAGCTGCCGGTCAAGATTCATCAGATACGTCGCGCTCGCAACGACACCCGCGCCCACCTCGCGCTCCACGGTCAAGCTGCCCTGCTGCACCGCCGGCAATCGAAACCTGCGATCGAACACCATCGCCGAGGTCGTTGTCGTAACAGCAGACGGCGGAGTCGTCACATAAGCGCAGGCGTAGCCGAAACCCTGGTTCGCGACCTGCGGGCAATTTGTAACCGTCGCAGGTGTAATCAGCACATGCCTGGCCGACGTAGCCAGCGCCGTATCAACCAGCGCACTCCGCACCGTCGCGCCCGGCAGCCGCCCATAAAACAGCCCATACCCAACCCGAACGAGTCCCCGACCCGACCCGAACGGCTCCCACGCGACCCCTAATCGTGGCCCAAAATTATCTCTGTCTTCCGGAAACACGCTCGTCGCGCCGATATTGCCGAAAGCCGCATCAAGAACCGCATTTGGCTGCTGAGGCAACGGCAGGAACTCATACTCGTACCGCAACCCGGCATTGACGGTAAGCCCTGGCTTCACGTGCCAGTCGTCCTGCAAAAACCCAGCCCACTCCTGAGTATTGAACGTAACCGCCTGCTGCCCAAAGCTCTGCGTAAACGAACGAAAACAGAAATCATGTACCGCCGAAACAATCGACGGACATCCGCCGTTCGGGTAAGCATTCACGTTGAACGTGTAGTCCGTAATCCAGTCCACAAGCCCACCAGCATGCCCTGCGGTCGTCGAGCTATCGTAGTGAAACGCCCCCTGCATATTCGCAAGCGAGTCGATATCGTCATGCACCAGACTAAGATCAACTCCTGCCTGAAGCTGATGCCGGCCGCGCGTCCATGTCACCAAATCGACAAGCTCGACCTTGTTCTCGTCCGGAAACGTCTTGTCGCCCCAGCGAAGGCGAGCTCCCATACGTAAATCCATCCGGCCCAATCGCGACCTCTGGGGCCGACCCACCGGGCCCCACGGCAGGCTCTTGCGGCAGTGGCGCCTCCACCTGTTCATACTGAAGCTCACGCCCATACTGCACGCGAATGTCGTTGCTCAACCTCACCGTCGGCAGCCAAATCCATCGTCCCAGCACCGCATCCACCTTGGCATAGCTGCCGCCCAGACTCGCCCTGCCCACATCAACCACAGGCGAAGACCGCACGCCGGCAGGAGAGCTCGAACGTGCCCGATCATATTGCACACTCACCCGGTGCTGCGCCGATGCCTGCCAGTCCACCTTGCCGAAGTTGATCGTCTGGTCCTGCCGTCTGGGAATCGTCCCCGTCAGGCTGTCCAAATAACTCAACGCCGCATTGATCTTTGCCGGAGTGACGCCGCGATTCCCCAACAGCGCCTGCTGCGTCGGGGTCAACGCAAAAAAATTTGGGTCCTCAGGGGTCGATATCGCCGGAAAGTCACGTGCCTGTTGGTCGTAGGCATAAAAGTAGAAGAGCTTGTCCCGCACCGCAGCGCCGCCAATGCTGCCTCCGAACTGCTGCCTCATATCATGAGGCTTCACCGCCGCACTCGTCGTCACGCCATTAACATAGTTGCTCGCAATCGAGAAAGGGTTCGTAGCAGCCAACGCGCTCGTCCGCGCCAGATAGAATCCAGTCCCATGTAGTTCGTTCGTTCCGCTCTTCGAAACCGTCGTAATAATCCCGCCGGCAGCGTGGCCATACAACGCCGAATAGTTCTGCCCACTCACCCGAAACTCACGCACCGCCTCCTGCG
The DNA here is from genome assembly GCA_963774835.1 of uncultured Acidobacteriaceae bacterium. Classification (GTDB taxonomy): domain Bacteria; phylum Acidobacteriota; class Terriglobia; order Terriglobales; family Acidobacteriaceae; genus Edaphobacter. The sequence goes on along the minus strand of CAVZGS010000002.1, from coordinate 727,534 downwards.
AAAACGTATAGACCATCCCCGAGTGCCGCCCATACCCCCCGCCCCCGGCAGCGCTCCCGACACTGACGCGGCCCGAAACCCCGACCTCCGCCGCGTCCTCGATCTCCGCTCCGCTCTCGGTGCCCGTCCCGCGCGGCACTGACCCGAAGCTCTGGTCATCGTCCCCGCCATCGACCCGGCTGCTGTTCTGCGTCGAAGCCACTCCACGGAAGCTCAGCGACCCGTCCCCCTCCGGATCGACGTTGACCCCCGGCATCAGCAGCGCGAACGTCTGCCACAGCCGCCCACTCACCGGCAACCTCTCGACCTCATCCGGCGTGACGACACTTGCGACGGCGGCAGACGACACATCGCCGGCGCCCACAGAGACCGGAGAGTCCGGTCCCGCCTTCACGGTCACTGAAGTGGCAACACCCCCCACCCGCAGCCGCGCCTCTATCGACGTCTCGCCTCCTAATTCGACGACAACCGGCTGCAATGTCAGACGCGCAAACAGCGCATAGTCCACCACTACCCGGTACTCCCCGGCCGGAAGATGCCCCACCAGAAACTCTCCCCTGCCCCCGGTCGTCATCCGTGCCGTCGTTCCGCTCGCGACGCTCTGCACCTGCACCACAGCACCCGGGAGCGCGCGCCCACCCGCATCAACGACAAAACCGCCGATAGCGCCGTCCACCGCAGTCTGCCCCCACGCGCACGTCTCTACGGCCGCAGCAGCACAGCACCACAACAAGCAGGCCCAGACAATCTTTCTTACAAACGCGCCAGACTTCGCGCGTTCCCGACATAACGACATGCACTCTCCGCGGAAATTTGTACTGCTCTACACCAGGCCACGGGAAACTATCTAAAAATAACGCCGCCACGGCCACAATTGAACTGCGGCATGGCCTCGCTCGGAACAACTTCGCTACACCAAAGATGATAAGAGATTAGTCGCCGACAAACGAATTAAGAATGCCATGACAGCGTTAGCAGCAAAAAGGGCGGCAGCCGAAGCTACCGCCCCTGAAAGACGTAACGGCAAAAATCAGAAGATAAACCGCGCGCCGATTTCTATTTCACGCGGCGTATAGAGGAAGCCGCTGTTATTGCTGCTGGTCGGTACGGCGAACGTTGTTGGTTGGAAGGTTGCGATACCCAGGTTGCCCGCAGCACCGCTGCTGAGCTTGTATGCCGTGGCTCCAACCCCGTCGATGTTCTGATGGTTGGCTATGTTGAAGACATTGGCAAGCAACTGCAGGTTGTATTTCTCCACGAAGGTGAATTGCTTCTGAACACGGATATCGTCCACGATCTTCCGAGGTTGCTTGTTCGTGTTGAGACCAATTCCCGGGATCGCCGTAGTTCCTCCGGCTCCATTCCAATCACCGGCAATGGCGTCGTTCGAGTTGAAGCCGCTAACTGCGGTGGTATACGGCAGGCCGGCCTGCGCCTGGAAGGACGTGTCGATACTCCAACCGTTGCTCGCGTAGGTGTACCACTCTGAAGAGTGGATCACCGGGAAGGTATAGAGGGCATACCCAACGAACCGGATCGGAACGTTATAGTTCGAGTTTCCGTAGTTCGCTCGTGCGTTGGAGTAGGGGTCATACCAACTATTTGCAGAGGTCGTTGTCGTCGCATTCTGGGCAAAGTCCAGTGCGTGCGCCCAGGTGAAGTTGAAGTCGAACTGCAGATCGTGAATAGAGCGGTTCTGTACCTCGGCCACCAGGGCGTTGTAGGTCGAATTCACATTGCTGACCACCTCCGTAATGTTCTGGAAGTTGGTCGCAACTGACCCAAACAGGCCTGTGTTGCCGTATTTGGTGTAGGTCGGCACAACGTACTGCGCTCCATTGGGTAACGGTCCCTTGCCGCTGGTATCGGAAACAGTGATCGTCACCGGCACTACGGTAGTCGGGTCAAGGTTGAGGTCGAGGAAGTTCGGCAACTCGCGGCCAAGCGCTCCCAGATAGCTCATCGAGAAGATCGTTCCCCTTCCAACCGCCTGTTGCAGGACTAGGTCGTACTCATGCACCTGCGGGTTTTGAAGGTGTGGCCCCAGGTAGTACACGCCGGGCGCCGCCACGGTACCGGATGCCGCCTGAACAATGTTCGGGAACACCGGTGCGCCAGCGGTCGCAGGCTTGAACACCGAGGTGTACTGGCCATTCGGGCTGCCCGTATTGAGCAGCGTATTCAGCAGCATTCCGTTGGTGATACGGCCGTAGAAGATGCCGTAGCCTCCACGAAGAACAGTCTTGCCGTCCCCGAAGACATCATCTGCGAAGCCGATGCGAACACCGACGTTGTTCTTGTCGCTGGGATGATTTGTGACCCCCGGAAAGGGCACGTATGAGCCGGTTGGCTCAGTAAGGTTGGCTGAGGGCGAAGGCAGGAACTCGTAGTCATACCGTGCACCAAGCTCAAGAGTAAGCCGGGGTGAGATCTTCCAGTTGTCCTGTCCAAACACAGAATAGTCAAACGTCGTGATGGCATACGTCGGACTCGCTCCAAAGCCCTGGGTGGTCGACGTGTAGCACGGCAAGGCACCGGTCCAACCCGTTGTCGTCGCAGACGTAGGCGCCTGACCGGTCTGCGAACCGCACGTCGAAGCCGACTTGCCCTTGTTCAGCAGGTCATTGATGTAGTTGCCGAGATAGCCGTAGCTGATGTAACCATTCGCTTCGTAAAGATTGTTCAGCAGGTCCCAGTTGTGTACCGTGTCCCCGCCGAAGGTGAAGTTGTGGTTGTTCCTGGTGTAGTGAAGCACGTCGCCGATCTGCCACTTGCGCTCATCGGGGTACGCCAGCCGGTAGGAATAGTACGGAGACCCGATGTTGGCGAAGACGCTCGTATCCAGCGCAACTTCCGGAACGTTGCTGCCGGCTCCCACCAGGTTCGCCAGTGTGTAAGCGCTGAAGGGCTGCTGCGTTTCGTCGTTGAGCTCACGTCCGTACTGGTAGAGCAGCTCGTTGCTGACCCTCGTGGAGAGCAGGCTCGTCAGCTTGGCAACGCCATAGTCCAGCTTGACGAAGTCATTACCCCACGTATCGAGACCGTAGTCGTTCGTCGCCGAGGTCTGTACGCCACCCGGAGAGTCCCAGCGAAGACGGTGATAGAGAAAGCTGACATGTTCCTTTTGGTTGATCTGCCAGTCGAGCTTGGGAGTGTTGATCTCCTGGTAGCCCGTACGCGGTACAGTGCCAAGGTCCGATTGCAAGCCGACGATCCCAGCCTGATAGAGTTTCGCACCGACAGCGTAACCGGCTGCCGTCGCGGGCTGACCCTGACGGATGGCCAGCACACCGGCCTGGCTGTCCATCGAGTTCGCCCCTCCGCCCGACACATAGCCGTTGGCGGCAATCGTAGCTCCAGTTGGCAAGGTCAGGTCCGGCAGTGCGTAAAAGCTCGCCGCCGAGCTCGGAATCGCGGTCCCGGGAAAGATGCGCGAGTGCTGGTCATAGGTATAGACCCAGAACAGTTTGTCCTTGATCAGTGCTCCACTGGCGGTAAAGCCGTAGATCTTGCGCACGTCTTCCGGCTTCAACGGTGTCGTCGGAAACGTGTAGCCACCGGTCGCGGGATTCAGGGTCGGAGTAGTGATCTTGCTGAATTCGTTATACGCGTTCCAGTTGCTCTCGCGGTCGTAGAAATACGCTTCACCATGGAGCTGGTTCGTGCCGCTCTTGGTGACCGAGTTGATCACGCCACCCGCGGCGCGGCCATACTCCGCCCCATAGACGCCTGTGTTCACCGCAAACTCACGTACCGCGCTCGCCGAGGTCGAATACGCCTCACGCGTACGTCCACGCTCTTCCGAGAAGAACGCCTGATTGTCGTCAGCGCCGTCGATCAACACGTTATTCAGAATCGGGCTGATGCCGCGGATACTCACAAGACCAAAGCCGTTCGAGTCCGACACCACTCCCGGAGTCGTCATCGCAAGGCTCGACCAGCGGCGATTGTTAATCGGAAGATCGTCGAGCGTTTTCTTATTGAGATTGGACGAAAAGTCCGGTGACTCGAAGTTAAGGACCGGTGCGTCTGCGGTCACCTCGACCACTTGCGAAGCGGAGCCCGTCACAAGATGCGGCGTCACCGTCGTCAACTGGCCAACCTGCACGATTACCTGGTTCGCGCGATAGTCTTTGAAACCATTAGCCAGAATGCTCACGGTATAGGTGCCCGGTTCAAGCAGTGGCGCCTTGAAATAGCCGCTGTCGTCCGCACTCAAGTGGATATCGGCATTCGTACCGTCGTTGTGGATCGTCACCGCGGCCTTCGGTACCACTGCGTCCGTCGTATCGAATACTGTTCCGCCAATCGCTCCCTGCGTACTCGACTGTGCCAGCAACGGACTCGTCACCAAACCAGCTGCCGCCAAGAGCAAAAGCTTCATCATCTTGTTCATCATCACGCCTCCTCAAGTTGTTCCTAGCCTGCCAAGCGTACGAGGTGTGTCCTCGTTCGTTATCCCGTCACATTTTTGGCTGGGACTGAAGATTACATACCGTGATTAACAGAGAGTTAATCATCGGTTACGCTTCTGGGCCCAAGCGTTTAAAAACCGCGTCCCGAACCGCAACGTCATGGCCGTCCAACCCCAAACGGCTCACGCGCCTTCAGGAACTGTGTGAATGGCAACAGTGTAACGTACATCCTAGTACACTGAACATTGAAAAATGTTTATTGACGAAGCAAGAATCCGCATCAAGGCCGGAGACGGCGGCAACGGCTGCATGGCCTTCCGCCGCGAAAAATTCGTTCCCAAGGGCGGTCCATCTGGTGGTGACGGTGGCCACGGAGGCGACGTCCTAATGTCCTCCTCGCTGAGCCACAATACCTTAGTCCACTTCCGCTTCAATCCCGAGCACAAGGCCCAGCGCGGCGGACACGGCCTCGGCTCCAACTGCTCCGGGTACGCCGGCGAATCCACTACCCTCAAAGTCCCCGTTGGCACCCTCCTCTATGACGATCAGACTGGCGAGCTTATCCACGACTTCGCCCGCCCCAACGAGACCATCGTCATCGCCAAGGGAGGACGCGGAGGACGCGGCAACCAGCACTTCGCCACCAGCACCCACCAGGCCCCGCGCGAGCACGAACTCGGTCGCACTGGTGAAGAGCGCGCCTACCGCCTCGAACTCCGTCTCCTCGCCGACGCGGGCCTCGTCGGCTACCCCAATGTCGGCAAGTCGACACTCATCTCGCGCCTCTCCGCCGCCCGGCCCAAGATCGCCAACTACGCCTTCACCACCCTCGAACCCAACCTCGGCGTGGTCCAGGTCGGCGACTACCCCCATACCGAGTCCTACACCGTCGCCGACCTCCCTGGCCTCATCGAAGGTGCGCACCTTGGCGCCGGCCTCGGCATCCAGTTCCTCAAGCACATCGAGCGCACCTGCGTCATCGTTCACCTCGTCGATGTCTCCGACTCCAGCGCCGCGGCTTCGGGAAGTGCACGGCCCGACCCCGTACAGGACTACAAGGTCATCACCAAAGAGTTAGAAAGCTTCGACCCCGCGCTAGCCGCCAAGCCAACCATCCTCGTCGCTGCAAAGGCAGACGTTGCCAACCCTGAAAAGTTAAAAAAACTCGCCGCGATGGCCAAGCGCCGCAAGCTCCCCTTCTACAAGATCTCCTCCGTCACCGGCGAAGGCGTCGACGCCCTCAAATACGCCATCGCCGAGATGGTCGCAGCCCACCGCCCCATCGACCTCGAGCCCGAAGCTCCCGCACCGGCAAAGCTCAAACGCAACTACCCGCCGCCACCCAGCTCCGCACGCGGACGCGCCTAAATCATAGAAAATTTGCCTGGGACTTCAGTTTGGAGCCGCTCCAAACGAAGGTTAGTAGTCACAAGGGCGTTTCCCGGTAGCTCTCCGATTATCACTTCCGCCGCAATCCAGACAGTACAGGGTCCAGAGCAATCACTGAGAGAAGTTGGATTTTGCATCAAACCGACAGGTCTGTAGACGCCGATCCGCCCGCGATGGCACCCGTGCGGATTAGCCACCAAGACTTATTCCCGTAAGCCGCCCGCCGCTCCAGCATCTGGAGGCGGGCCTCCTGAAACTGAGACTCAGCCAGTCCGCTTGAAGTGAGCACTGATCTGCCTAGCCTCGCGTGTGCTCCTGCGGAGTCATCTTCGCCAAAAACGCCTGCAACGCAGGTCGCCCAATCATTCCCCTCCACTTCGGCTCCGTCGAAATCGAGATCAGGAATGAGGATCGCACCACATAGGCACGATTCAGCCACTGAAGCGTAAGCCGCTCATCTCCCATCCCCAGATAAATGAGTGACAACAAATATGGATCAACAAACGCCGATTTCGATTCCTCGCGCAGCTCGGCGATCTCCCGCTGCGCTTCGTCCGTCTCGCCCTCCCGCCCCAAGGCATAGCCGATCTCGGCCGTCAGCAGAGGAGGCTCAAATCCATTCGCTGGCTTGAACTGTCGCATGACCTTCACCGCTTGTCCATACTTACCCTGCAGCGACAGTGTCTTTCCCAATCCCCAATACGGGCCCGGCGAGTGGGGATCCATCGCCATCGCTTGGCGATAGTAGGCCATCGCATTCTCGTAGTCGCCGCGGTAGTAGTCGATACAGCCCAACTCGCCAATCAGTTGCGCCGACTGCGGATCGTACCCCAACATCCGGTGCACCATCTCATCGGCGTCGCGTGTCCGGCCCGTCTGCGCCATCAGGTGCGATGTGCAGCTCAGGACAGTCAATGCGCTCTGCTGATCCTTAGCCGAAGCGAGCTCCGACGCCGCCGCGGCATAGTCCCAGTCATAAAGCAGTTTAACCAGCCCCAGGGTCCCATGCGCCTCCCCGAACTCGGGGTCAAGCTGGAGCGCACGGGTCGCATACTCGCTCGCCTGTGGCATGTGCTGCCGTGGGCCCTCAAAGTAGATCCCGAGCAACAGATGGGCTTGGGCCAGGTCCGACCACGCAATTGTGAACTTCGGATCCAGCTTGACCGCCTGCTCGAAATGTCCAATTGCGTCGTGAAGCTCCATCGGAGAATTTCCCTGGCACCCGGTCTCGCCCCGCAGCATCTCCTGGTAGGCTTCTATGCTCGACGAAGCGGGCCGCATCACATGCGCCGACTGCCTCGCATCCAGCTCGATCTTCAGGCCATGAATCAGGTCCTGTGTGATGCTCGCCTGCACCGGTCTTAGATCGTCACTCTCCGGCAGATACTGGTGGCTCTCAATGATGCTCCCATCTGTCATATTGCTCAGTTCTGTGTCGACAATCAGCTTCCCGTTAGCCTGATGCATCTCGCCCGTCAACACGCTGTTCACATGCAGCGAACGCCCTACACTCACCGCCTTGTCCGTGCTTGACCGAAACCGGTACACCGCCCCGCGAGACATCACCTTGAGCGGGGGAATCTCCGATAATTGCCGGATCAAATTGTCCGTCAACCCATCCGCCAGGTAATCGTTCGCCTTGTCACCGGTCTCATTTGCGATCGGTAACACCGCCAGCGCAATCTGCTGACCGCCCCCAGGCCCGACCCCGGGATCACTCGATACCTGCTTCCTCAACAGGTGCCATCGCCACACACCCACTGCAACGAATGCGAGCAGCACTAAACCCACAACCGTCCAACGACCCCAAGTTAAAGGCGCCCGCCGCCCCGGACTTGTCTCAACCGACTGGGCTTCGTCGACGATCAGCTCGACCTCTTTCGCTGCCCCGTTCTTGCCATTGCGAAAGGCAAAAGTCGGACAATACCCTCCCTTTGGAACATCAATATAGATGGGATCACCGCTGCCCTCTATGTCGTAATACTCCCGAAGCCGGTTGCGAAGCCGGCCCGCCTCGACTCGCACCGTAGCATCGATCGCCGGATCGTAGTCATGGCCTCGCGCGAAGACGTCCATCGCGATCGAGAATTCCTTCAGCGGAGGAGGCCCTTCGGTCAGAGACCGCTCCACCACATACCGTAGAAAAGCCTGGCTTCGCTGGGCCGTGGCAAACACCTTCGAACCCAGGATTCGGTCAAGCTCTTCTTCTATCTCAGGCGTGGTCGGTTTGGTCCCGTTGTCCACCATGAAACTGCCCCCACACATCCAATTGAGCCCATTGGTGTAACGCACGTAACTTACGGCAAGATACTTTCCCAATCGCGCTTCTAAGTGGATCTTGGCCTTGGATGGCCAGAGGCCTTTCCTGGAAAAGAGGTTCGAATCGTGAACATCAGACTAGCTGTTTCTCTCTGCCTTGCGGCGTCCGCCGCCAGTATAGCTTCCGCCCCGGCATATGCCCAGCTTTCGTCCAACGCAACCGTTTTCGCCTCCGAACTTCAAGCCCCCCGCGGCCTCAAATTCGGCCCCGACGGAAATCTCTACGTCGCCGAAGCAGGTACCGGCGGAGCTGTCTCAACCGTCGGCTCCTGCGCCCAGGTTCCGGCACCCATCGGCTCCTACCTCGGCGGCAGCACCGGACGCATCTCGAAACTGGACAGGTCCGGCAACCGCACCACCGTCGCCTCCGGATTCCCATCCACCCTCGCCGCTGAAGGCGACCTCCAAGGCGTAGCTGACATCGCCTTCCTCAACGGCACTCTCTATGCTGTCACCGCCGGAGGAGGCTGCTCACACGGCAACGCCTCGTCACCAAACATCATCGCCCGCGTCAACATCAACACTGGTTCATGGATCGCCATCGCTAACCTCAGTCAATTCCTTCAGAGTCACCCGGCCGCTTATCCGGACGCGGCCGACTTCGAGCCCGACGGAGTCTTCTACAGCCTCATCGCTTACGATAATCGCCTCTACACCCTCGAACCCAACCACGGTCAGCTCTTCTCCACCTCCGCCAGCGGAGACCTTCGCGAAGAGCTCGACATCTCTAGGCAGCAAGGCCACATCGTCCCAACCTCCGTTGCCGTGAACAACGGAAAGTTCTACATCGGCAACCTCGGACTCTTCCCCATCACTCCAGACTCAAGCAAGGTCATGACTTTCAACACCGGCGCATGCCCGTGGCCCTTCCTGCTCGGTTTCGGCTGTGGCGACGAGCTCCAGAAGCTTCGCCTCTCTGGATCGCGCGCCGGCTTCACTACAGTCGTCGCCGTCGACTTCGGCCCTGATGGTCTCCTCTATGCCCTCGAGCTCTCTGCCGCTACAGGCTTCCCAACTCCTGGCGATGGCAAGGTCGTACGCCTTAACCGCGCCGGCGATATCGAAGACGTAGCCACCGGGCTCTCCGTTCCTACTGGTATGACATTCGGCCCGGACGGCTACCTCTATGTCTCGAACTTCGGTGCAGCACCTACCGGTCAGGTCATCCGCATCTCCACCCACTAGTGAAGTCGGCATTAGAGAAGTGATTGAATCGGAGACCGGAGGAACACCCGAAAAAAGATATGCTGTTTTCTGCCCAAAAATCGCATGTCAAGCCCCCGGGGCGCCTAACTCATTACCATCCAACAACATCCGGGTGGCATGTTAGTTACACCCAAACCGCTATACTGGGTATATAGATTCAAAACACGAGCCCCGGGGAATATAACCACCCTCCGGGGCTAACTCATTTAGAAAGACGATTTTAGCCGTAACCCTTTTGTTATGACGATTTTGCGAGCAGCGACTCGTCGTAAAGGTAATAATATACTTGACTGAAGTATTGTTTTGGGCTATGCTTTGATTTATGGACAGCCCAAAGACATTACTCGAAGCGATTCAATACTTTAGCGACGCTGAGAACTGCCGTCAGTTCATGATAGCGGTTCGCTGGGCCGATGGTATCGTGCTTTGCCCTACCTGTGGCTCCGATAAGGTCAGCTATCTGGCCAATGCCAAGCTCTACTTCTGCAAGGTGAAGCACCCAAAACAGAAGTTCTCTCTCAAGGTGGGTACGATCTTTGAGGATTCACCAATTACGCTCGAAAAGTGGCTCCCAGCGTTCTGGCTTCTCTCCAACTGCAAGAATGGCATTAGCTCTTACGAGCTTGCCCGGGCTATTGGTGTGACCCAAAAGAGCGCATGGTTCATACTGCATCGCATCCGCGAAGTCATGAAGGATGACAACACCGGCAAGATTGGTGGCTCCCCAAAGAACCAAGTAGAGATTGACGAGACATACATCTCTGGCCTTCCCAAGAATCGTCATATCGGACAGCGGGGCGTAGAGGGCCGTAAATCTATCGTCATGGGCATGAAGACCCGCAATACTCGCGAAGTCCGCGCTATGGTCATCCCTGATGCAAAGCGCACCACTCTACAGGAGAAGATTCTCGACCATGTAGGCTGGGGCGCACACATCTACACCGATCAATGGATTGGCTACGACTGACTGAATCTAAACAGCTTTTTGCAGACAGCCGGGAGGGGGTACACACCTTGGGGAGCAAGACAGAGAGGAGACAGCAAGGCGCAGAGATTGACTAGCAGTAGCTAAGCCACACATTTCAACAGCTTCGACCAATCGCCGCATATGATTACCGTCAGCGCTCTGACACCCCCCAAACATGACCGGCAGTGGGCCTCTCCCTGTCCTCGCCATGAAAAAAGGAAACATATGCCCGCGTTTTTGCTCCGCCGAAGTCTGCTCCTCGTCGCCATCCTCTGTAGCCTCCTCCCCCTCGCACCCGCCCAAAGTACCTCGAAGCCGCCGGCCACCCTGCCCAGCGAGTCTCCCGCGACATTCGTGCCGACAAACAGCGGCTTCGACTACGACCGTCGCGAAATCATGGTTCCAATGCGCGACGGCGTCAAGCTGCACACCGTGGTCCTGGTACCGAAGGGAGCAAAAAACGCCCCGATCCTCCTCACCCGCACGCCCTACAGCGCCAACACGCTGACGACGAACATGCTGAGTTCGCACCTCGGCCCCAGCCTCTACGGCTACGACAACGCGACCGACGTCATCGTCGACGGCGGCTACATCCGCGTCATCCAGGACGTCCGCGGCAAGTACGGATCCGAGGGCGACTACGTAATGAACCGCCCCTTGCGTGGCCCGCTCAACCCAACCACCGTCGACCACGCCACCGACACCTACGACACCATCGACTGGCTCGTAAAAAACACGCCCGAGAGCAACGGCAAAGTCGGCATCATCGGCATCTCCTACGACGGATTCACCACCCTGATGGCCCTCTTCCATCCGCATCCGGCCCTCAAGGTAGCCGTCCCGATGAACCCGATGGTCGACGGCTGGAAGGGAGACGACTGGTTCCATAACGGCGCCTTCCGCGAGCAAAATATGTCCTACATCTACGAACAGGACGGCACGCGCGACAACTCGGTGAAGTGGTGGACGAGCAACTTCGACGACTACGACATGTTCATGGACGCCGGGTCCGCCGGAGAACTCGGCAAACGCCGCGGCCTCGAACAAACGGGCTTCTGGCGCAAGGTCATCGACCACCCCAGCTACGACTCCTTCTGGCAGGAACAAGCCGTCGACAAACTACTCGCCGCCGAACCGATCACAGTCCCTACCCTCCTCGTCCACAGCCTCTGGGACGCCGAAGACATCTACGGCGCAATGGCCGTCTACAAGGCCATCAAGCCCAAAGACACAGGGAATAAGGTCTTCCTCGTCCTGGGCCCGTGGCACCACGGTCAGGGCATCGAAGACGGAAGCACCCTCGGCGCCATCAAATTCAACAGCGACACCTCGCTATATTTTCGCGAAAATGTCCTCGCTCCCTTCCTCGCAAAATACTTGAAAGACGACGCCTCGGCCCCAGCAATCGCGCCAGTGACGGCGTATGAAAGTGGAACGAATGTATGGCAGAAGCTGCCGTCGTGGCCACCTGATCTTTGCAAGGCGGACTGTGCAAACGGAGGAACACGGCTTTATCTGCATACCGGTTCGCTGAATTTCAACGCGCCGGGCAAAGAAGAGACCGCGTTCGATGCATACATCTCCGACCCGGCGAAACCTCTGCCGTTTCGCGCAAGGCCGATACAGCCAATCGGCTATGACAACGGGCTGACCTGGCCGAACTGGCTGGCGGACGATCAGCGCGAGGCGTCGGGCCGAACGGATGGACTGGTCTTTACCTCCGACGTGTTAACGACGCCAGTAAAGATCAGCGGGCAGCCGGTGGCGAATCTGGTTGCGTCGACCAGCGGAACTGATTCGGATTGGGTGGTGAAGGTGATCGATGTCTATCCCGAGGAAGTCCCAGGACAGCCTAAGATGGGTGGATATCAGTGGATGATCTCGGCGGATATCTTCCGTGGGCGGTATCGCGAGAGTCTCGAGATGCCAAAGGCGATTACGGCAGGCGAGCCGCTGCTATACCGATTTAGTCTGCCACCAGCGAATCATGTATTTTTGCCGGGGCACAGGATTATGGTGCAGGTGCAGTCGAGCTGGTTTCCACTCTACGACCGAAATCCGCAGACCTTCGTCCCGAACATCTTTTGGGCGAAGCCGCAGGATTATCGCAAAGCGGAGCAACGGATCTACCACACGCCCGAGCAGGAGAGTTTTATTGAACTGCCGATTGTCGCAAAACCCTGAACGCACGTGACTTTGAGCGCGCTTGCGACACGCAGTTGAGGCGCGTAGGCTTAATAACGACCCAGGTTGTTGCTGGGACAGGTGGTATCCGGCCAAAGTCGTGAGTGTTGACGACAAGCGGTGGAACTGCACTGGAGATTACGATGAGTCTGACTACGTTCTCTAAGGAACGGGTTGGCGTGCGTGTTGGGCGCGACGCCGATCTTCCCACTAAAGTTACGGTTCCCTCTTTATTACAAAAAAAGTTGTTACAGCGGCCAATTACCGCGGTGACCGCCTACGACTATGCCAGCGCCCGTCTGGTCGACGAGGCTGGGCTCGATGTTGTACTCGTCGGCGACTCTCTCGCGATGGTGATGCAGGGGTACGAGAACACGCTCGCTGTAACGATGGATGAGATGCTGCTGTATACGCGCGGAGTCCGGCGCGCATTGCGGCGCGCTCTGTTGGTGGCCGACATGCCGTTCGGCAGCTACCAGACCGACGATCGCGAGGGCGTCGCGAATGCGATCCGGTTTGTGAAGGAGGCAGGTGCCGAGGCAGTGAAGCTTGAAGGTGGGCGCGAACGAAAGGGCCTGGTGCGGCGAATGGTTGACGCGGAGGTGCCCTGTAATGGGTCATCTCGGCCTGACGCCGCAGAGCGTACATCGCATGGGTGGCTATAAAGTGCAGGGCAGGACGATGGAGGCAATCGACGAGCTGCGCACGGATGCGCTTGCGCTCGAAGATGCCGGATGCTTTGCGCTGGTGCTGGAAGGTGTGCCGCGTGAGCTGGCCAGAATCGTGACGGAGGAGCTGCAGATTCCCACGATCGGCATTGGCGCGGGGCCGGACTGTGATGGGCAGATCTTGGTGCTGCACGACATGATGACCATGACCTTCTCGGCCCCGGCCAAGTTTGTGAGACGGTACGCCGACGTGGCGGGATTGATGCGAGAGGCGTTGGAAGAGTACCGGCAGGATGTGGAAGCAAGAACGTTTCCTTCGGATGCGGAAAGCTACCATCTTTCCCGAGAGATTCGGGAGTTGATGGTGGTTCCTGCAGAGGTGCGGCGAGGGTAAGCGCTCCTGTATGCGAATCGTAAAGAGCGTCGCCGAAATGCAGAGAATCTGCCGCGAGTTGCGGACCGGGGGTTCTGTGCTGGGCTTTGTGCCTACGATGGGGGCCCTGCATGAGGGACATCTGTCGCTGGTGCAGCGGGCGAAGGCGGAGTGCACGGTGGTTGTCGCTTCAATCTTTGTGAATCCGCTACAGTTTGCGCCGGGAGAGGACTTTGCTCGATATCCACGGACATTCGATGAAGACTGTACCAAGCTGAAGGCTGAAGGAGTAGAGATCTTGTTCGCTCCGGAGACGGCAGAGATGTATCCCGATGGCGCGATGACGACCGTGACCATGGCAGGGATCGGAGACCAGCTGGATGGAGCTTCACGGCCTGGACACTTCACTGGCGTGGCTACCGTGGTAGCGAAGCTGTTCCATGCAGTGGGGCCGAACCGAGCCTATTTCGGACAGAAGGACGCGGCTCAGCTTGCGGTGCTGAGGCAGATGGTACGGGACCTGAACTTTGACGTTGAGTTGGTAGGCTGTGCGATCGTGCGGGACACGGATGGACTGGCGCTGAGCAGCCGGAACAAGTATTTAAGCGCGACCGAACGGGAACACGCACTGATCTTGCAAAGAACGTTGCTGCGGATAGAGCGAATGATCGCCGACGGTGAACGGCGAAGCGCTGTGCTGATCCAAGGCGGAACGGAAACTCTGCGAAGCGCGGCCGGAGTGCAAGTGGATTACCTGGCCGTAGTGAATGCGATGAGTTTGCTGCCGGTGATGTATGCCGAAGCAGGTTCGCTAGTAGCGGTGGCTGCGTACGTCGGCGAAACGCGGCTGATCGACAACTTCCTTGTAACGTGAAGTTTTCGGATCGGGATTGTCTTACGCCAGGCAAGAGAGCGGGGTCGGCCCTTCGCTTCCACCCCGCGACTTGTCTCGTGTCCTTGGGTCTAGGTCTACAGACTTTAGTAGGGAAAGAGCTGGCGAGGTCGTGGAATGGATGGCACAGAAGTACCATGTATCCCCAGAAATAGGTAGTGCATCGGTCTGCCCCTTTAGTAACATCGGTTTGCGCGACCTTTTGGTAACGATTTGTACTCCAACCCCTGAAGAAACAAGGCCAGCCTGCCGACAGAGGCAAAGAGAGACTCAGTCGTGAGAGAGAATCGAAATTCAAGATGCCTGGCACTTCAATCCATGAACTCGCGATCACGGAGATCGAGCGACTTTCGCAAAAGGGTTTCCGGCAACTAACGCTGCCAGAGCCTCTGGAGAGCGGCTTTGAACAGTCGACGTTCGTCCAGCGTGTGGAACGTCTCTGGATCGAAGGTTTGATTGCGATTGGCCTCTTCAATGTCTACGTCATCGCGGACTACTTTATTCGCGGCGGCGTTTCCTGGTTTCCGTTGCAGGTGCGCCTGTGCCTGGTTACGCCGATAGCTCTACTGATCAACGTCAGCATGCGATGGAGTCCGAACAAGGTATACCGGGAAACCAGTATCGCGCTGGCCAGCTGCCTTATAGGAATTACTCACCTTTACCTTGAAAGCAATACGAGCGCGACCTCGTCCGCTTACGCGCAGGTTGGCCTGATCGTCGCCGCGATCTTCGTAAACGTCGTGATGCGTCTACAGTTTATGTATGCTCTGACCGCATCTGCCGTTTTGCTGGCGAGCGATTTCGTCTTTATTCACCAAGACCACTTTCTCAATGCTTCCGAGAAATTGCTTGGAATCACGTTAGCGGTCTGTGCCATCTCGATGACTGTAGTCGCCAACTATAGCGTTGGGCGCGAAGAGCGTCTAGGGTACCTGATGCGACTGCGCAGCGAGATAGAAAGCAGAGAGCTGTCCTTTCTGAATGTAGAGCTGCAGAAAATTTCCTGCATTGACAGTTTGACCGGTCTCGCCAATCGACACGCCTACGACTTGCAATTCGCGAAGTTGTGGTGCGAGGCCTTCAATGCCGGAAGCTGCCTCTCGGCCATCGTGATTGATATCGACCATTTCAAGATGACAAACGATACCCGTGGACACCTGTATGGCGATCGAGTGCTGGTGCGCGTGGCGTCCCTGCTCGTGCAGAGTTTGCGTTGCAAGGACGATTTTGTAGCACGGTTTGGTGGGGAAGAGTTCGTGGTACTGCTCCCGGGGGCGACTCAGGAAGGCGCGCTGATTGTTGCCGAGCGAATCCGCAAACTCGTTGAAGTCGCCGGGTCTCCTGCCCTTGCGGAACCGGGGAGCCATCCTAGGCTGTCAACGGTAAGCTGCGGTGTGGCATCATGCTGGCCTAACGACTCCAATTGTCAGGACGATCTGCTGGATTCTGCCGATAAGGCGCTCTATCAAGCCAAATCCGAAGGTCGCAACCAGGTCCGCTGGGGCGAGCTGACACACGTGGTGAGAAAGCGGCCATCGGCTGAGCGACGAGTGTTGCTTGGTTTGGCACGAGGTGGCTCCGGCTCGTGAACCAGCGTGGGTTAGAACTCCCGCGGTTCGATTTGAACTAAGGACCCAAACTTGCGTATTTGAGTTTCAGGCCCAAAAGCTGGCGCGGCCGCAGCTACATTCGAGGCTATACCTGGCTCGACGCTTCAGTCTGATGTGATAAATTGCGGCTACTGCGAAAAGTACAGAATTGACGTCCCCCGGAGGGCATCTTCCTTGGCACTCAAAATTACAGGTCTGTCGAAGACCTATCCAAACGGCGTAAAAGCTCTCAGAGACCTGACGTTGACCATTGGCAATAACATGTTTGGCCTGCTCGGCCCAAATGGGGCCGGCAAGAGCACGTTGATGCGTACTGTCGCTACTCTTCAGGACCCTGACTCCGGTACGGTCCAACTCGATGACCTCAACGTCTTGACCCAGAAAGAAGAGGTCCGCAAAGTCCTCGGCTATCTACCTCAGGAGTTTGGCGTCTATCCCAAAATGTCGGCCCTGGACATGCTCCACCACCTCGCCGTCCTCAAGGGCATCACGAACAAGACCGAGCGGACCAAATGGTCGAAGCTCTTCTCCAGCAGACGAATCTCTGGGACGCCCGCAAGAAGTCTCTCAGCACATACTCCGGTGGGATGAAGCAGCGGTTCGGCATTGCGCAGGCACTGCTCGCCAACCCTAAGTTAATCATCGTCGATGAGCCAACTGCGGGCCTTGATCCCGCCGAACGCAACCGCTTCCTCAACCTCCTCAGCTCCATCGGGTCGAACGTGACTGTCATTCTCTCGACCCACATCGTCGACGACGTGCGCGAACTCTGCCCCCGAATGGCCATCATATCCAACGGAGAGCTTCTCCTCGAAGGCGCGCCAAACGAAGCGCTCGAATCCCTCCGCGGTAAGATCTGGTCCAAGATCGTCGCTACAGATGACGAACTCCGCGCTCTCGAAGCCAGTTTCAACGTCATATCTACTCACCTTGTCGGCGGCTTGCATGAGGTCCGAGTGTACGCCGAATCCAGTCCCGGTGATGGCTTCACGGCCGTCGATTCTGGTCTCGAAGATGTTTACTTCCTGAACCTCACCAGAGAGACGAAGAACTGACTTCGCACGCAACGACACGGCGGCGCAGGGGAGATCAATGGCACAATTTTGGGAGTTCTTTAGTTTCGAATTGAGGTTCCGCCTCAAGAGCGTCTCCACCTATGTCTACTTCGCGCTCTGGTTCTTCCTCAGCTTCCTCGCGATCGCCGCAGAGGACTTCCTCAGCACTGGCAACGACAAAATCCTGCTTAACGGCTCCTTCTCCACCAGCATCCTCTACATCATCATCACCTTTTTTGGTGTCATCGTCATCGCTGCCATCTTCGGCAGCTCTATTCTGCGCGACTTTCAGCGCGATACTTACCAGCTCGTCTTTACCAAGCCAATCTCTAAATTTGCCTATCTCGGCGGCCGCTGGGCGGGCTCCTTCGTGACCTCTGTCTTCTGCTTCTCAGGCCTGGTCTTCGGCGAAGCCGCCGGAACCTTGGCCCCATGGGCAGACCACACCCGCATCGTTCACGGCCACTTCGGCTGGTACGTCCACGCCTTTTTGGCCATCCCCGTTGTACAGATCTTCTTCCTCGGCTCGCTCTTCTTCACCATCGCCGCACTCACGCGCAAGCTCTTCATCGTCTACCTGCAGGGCGTCGTATTCTTCGTTGTCTATCTCGTCGTCAACGTCATCTTCCAGGCCACCGGCTCTCTCGAACACTTCTGGTCGGCGATCTTCGACCCTGTCGGCCTCCGCCTGTTCGACAGCATCACCCGCTACTGCGACCGTCTCGGAAAAGAACACGCTCCAGCTCCCGTGGTCAGCTCACGCTGCCGGTGGAATTTTCCTGTACAACCGCCTACTTTGGAGCGGAGTCGGCCTTATCTCGCTCGCCGTGGTCTACAAGCTCTTCCCTCTGTCCGTCGAAGCCCTCACCGCAGTCTCGCAAGGTCGTCGTGCCGCCCGGGCGCGCGATAACGACGCCGCGGAGGTCCGTGCCACTCGCTCGCTCGTAGCGAAACGCCTCCCCGTCGTCCACCAAGTCTTTGGCCCCGGCACCTCGTTCTCCCAGTTCGTCTCCCTCACCCGTATTCGGATCTCGAACATCACCCACGAGTTGCCCTTTTGGGCCCTGTTCGCAGTCATGCTGATGTATGCCCTCCTACAAGGCCACTTCGCCGGCCGCAGCAACGATGGCCAACTCTACCCCGTCACCTACCTCATGGTCGCGGCGGTAGAAGGGAACGCGACTCTCCTTCTCTTCATAATCGCCACTCTCTACGCCGGCGAGCTCGTCTGGCGAGAACGCGATACCCGATTCGACGGTATCCACGACGCCCTCCCCTTGCGCGAGACCACCGACTGGCTCTCTAAACTCGCGGCGCTCGCCGTCATCGAACTTATCCTTCTCACCGTAGTGCTGTTCTGCGGCGTCCTTAGCCAGACAATCGCGGGTTACTACCACTATGAGCTCCTTCAATACTTCAAGGAACTCTACCTCGTCACCTTTCCCCAGATCCTCATCTTCACCCTCGCCGCCCTCTTCTTCCAAACCATCCTCTCCAACAAGTTCATCGCCCACGGCGTCGTTATCGGTCTCTTCATCCTCAACATCGTTCTTTTCAACTTCGGCTGGGAGAACACCCTCTACCTCTTCGGCAACACTCCGCCCTACACCTACTCGGACATGAACGGCTACGGCCACTTCGTCCCCGCACTCTTTTGGCTCGATCACTTACTGGCTCGCGATTGGCGCACTCATGGGCGTCCTCTCGATCGCCGTCACCCTGCGTGGATCAGAAGACTCATGGCTCGCCCGTCTCCGCCTCGCTCGCCATCGCGCTCCGCGCCTGCTCCCCGCCGGTGTCCTCTTCCTTCTCATCGCCATCGGAAGCGGCGGTTGGTACTTCTACAACGCTCACGTCCTCAACCAGTTTCTTAACGCCCACGCCCGGCGCGATATCCAGGCCCAATACGAACGTGATTTCAAGAAATACGAGAAACTTCCCCAACCCAAGATCATCGCGGTCGATGCCAACATTGACATCTTCCCCGAGCACCGCGCCTTCTCCGGCACTGGCCACTTCGTCCTCCAGAACAAAACCTCTGTTCCCGTTCCTCAGATACACATTTCCAACCAGCAGCAGTCCGTCACCAACGTCGAATTCGATCGTCCCTTCCACATCGTCAGCCAAAGCCCGCGCGCAATGTACACAATCTACGCGCTCGACCAGCCGCTCCAGCCTGGCGACAAACTCAACATGACATTCAACGTCGGCTATGCTGCCCGCGGCTTCCGCGACGGCAACGAGCGACCCGAGTTCGCTGACTCCGGTACTTTTTTCGACGTCGGCTTCTTCCCCTACGTCGGTTACGACGTCAACATCGAGCTTGACGACCCGCGCCGCCGACGCGACGAGCACCTTCCCCCACTCGAAGAGCTCGCCCACCGCGGCGACCCCTACTATAGCCGCATCAATCTCTTCAGCCCTGAGTCCGACTGGATCACCTACAAGACCACCGTCAGCACCTCCGCAGACCAGATCGCGCTCGCCCCCGGCTATCCAACCCGTACGTGGCAGCAGAACGGACGCAACCACTTCTCCTACGACATGGGCCTTGTCCATATGCAGGACTTTTACGCCTACGTCTCCGGCAAATACGACGTCAAACGCGAGGTCTATAACGGCGTCGAAGGGCCCATCAACCTCGAGATTTACTCTGCCCCTGCCCATCCCTACGACGTCCAGGACATGCTCGACGCCTCTAAGGCAGGTCTCGCCTACTACGAGAAAAACTACAGCCCGTTCCAGTTCAAACAGTTCCGCATCCTCGAGTACCCCCGTTACCGCAACTTTGCCCAATCCTTCCCCAACACTGTCCCCTATGCCGAGCCCGGCTTCCTCGGTCGTGTCGTCAATCCACAGAAGGACATTGACCGCACCTATTTCGTCACCGCCCATGAGCTGGCCCACCAGTGGTGGGGCCACCAACTCATCGGCGGCATGGTCGAAGGCTCCAACATGATGTCGGAGGCCCTTGCTGAGTACTCCGCTCTCCGCGTCGCCCAGAAGAAATATGGCGATAATCAGATGCACAAGTTCCTCAAGCATGAGCTCGACGGTTACCTCCGTGGCCGCGCCGGTGAGAGCCGCCATGAGCCGCCTCTCGTCCTAGTCCAGCGCGAAGCCTATGTCTGGTACCAGAAGGGCTCGCTGGTTCTTTACGGTCTCTCCGACTACATCGGTGAAGAAAAGCTCAATCTCGCCTTGCACAATTTCCTGATGGAGTATCGCTATGCCAACGCGAACGATTCGCAAAGCGGCCCTTATCCGGATACACGTCAGTTCGTCGATGCGCTACGCGCCCAGACGCCTCCCGAACTGCAGTACTACATTACGGACGCTTTTGAGTCGATCGTTCTGTACGACAATAAGGCAGTGACCGCTACCGTCACTCAGACACCGGATAAGAAATACAAGGTCACACTGACTGTGCAGGCCCGCAAGGTCAAGTCAGATGGCAGCGGGAATGAGACTCCGATGACCTTGAACGATTACATCGACATTGGTGTCTTCAGCGGCAAGAAGGACGAGGAAAAGCCACTCTACCTCAAGAAAGAAAAGATCACTCAGGCGAACCAGACCTTCGAGATTGTTGTGGACGAGATGCCGACACGCGCCGGAATCGATCCGTACAACAAACTCATCGATAGGATCCCGGATGACAATCTCATGGATATTGCCAAACAATAAGAGTCATATCTCGACGACGACCTTCCCCACTGCACTGGATTCAACAAGAGCATATGCGGAAGCAATCTCCGCAGTCGAAAAGCGCTGCTCATTGAGAAGCGGCCTCAGCTTGCCTGCTTCGACTAATTCTGCCGCCTGAGCGAGAATCCTGCCGTGATGCGCTCGCCCTTCGCCCGTAAGCAGGGGAAGCAAAGTAAACACGCCCGAGTAAGTGGATCCGCGAAAGGAGAGCGGAGCGAGGGAGTGCGATCCCCATCCGAGGCAACTCAGAACGTGACCGGTGTACCGCTTCACCGCCCCAAAGGAGGCATCCAGGGTTGCGCCTCCAACGGTGTCATAGATGATGTCGAATCCGTCCCCTTCGGTGTAAGAGGCCACGTACGCTTCGACCGAGTTGGAACGGTAGTCGATGGCGAAAGCGCCGAAGCCTTCCACGATCTTCGTCTTGTCCGGCGACACGGTGGCGAAGACTTCGGCCCCGAAGGCGCGCGCAATCTGAACCGCGACATGACCGACGCCACCGGCTCCTGCATGGACGAGTACTTTCTGGTTCGAATGCACTCTCGCGCGATCGACTAGACCTTCCCAGGCCGTGATGATGCTCAGCGGGAGAGCGGCAGCCTGACGCATCGAAAGGTTCTTCGGCTTATGCGCGAGCAGGTCTGCATCAACAGCAATAAGTTCGGCGAGTGTGCCTTGCAGGCCGCCGACGCCACCCACCATGCCATACACCTCATCGCCAGGCCTGAAGACGATGACACCGGATCCGACCTCTTCAATCTGCCCCTGCCATATCGAGACCAAGCACTGCGGGGAGGGGTTGCCTCGCATGCGCTGCCTTGACCGCGCGAATCTTCGTATCAAGCGGATTCACACCGCTGGCCGAGATCCTGACCAGAACCTGATTCGTACCAAGCGTTGGGTGAGGTAGCTCTACCTCTCGAAACTCTCCATCGGGTCTCTCAACGAGCCAACCTCTATGTCCCATCAAATTCTCCTATAAACGCAAGAAATTGGTTTTGTTAGGACGCCGCTGTATCGAGTAAATTTTTGGCTTCATCCACCGGTGCCTCCGGCGCAACGTGTTCATTGAAGAACGAGGCCAAGTTACGCGTGCGGAGTATTACGGAGTGCCAAGGATTCGCCTCGACCGTCACTTCACAGAGTCAGCGAGACCTGCGAAACGATGAGACAAGACTGTTCATTCCCTCCTTCAATCTCCACGCGAGGGAAAAAACAATCTACGAACCCCTTAGTCTACATCGACTAAGCTAATAGTTCGTCGTCATCGGTCTGTTGTCGGCTTTGGAGTCGGTAAGTGAAACTTAGATTATATATTCGCCACGGTCCGTCAATGGGAAATACCGAAGCCTTCGGCACGATCTGCGTTGCGGTTCGTCCAACTTCGCGACTCGGGTGGTACGCAGCATAAGCATTCGTATAGATAAATTGCGAGCCGATAATCAAGAGCCAGATCCAAAGAGCGAATCGAAGAGGACGCTTGGGAATCCAGCCTGAGGTAACGGTACCAAGGATGACTCCGGCAAGACCTCCGATGATCAGGTGCTGGAGGAGATTCGAGCTCGTTCCACGAAAGAAGCCATGCGCTCCGCTTCCCACGAGGGAAAGGAAAAAGCCAAAGACAATATCGGTGCCGACCACTTGGGCCGGAGTGAGAGAGGTGAGGCTAAGCAGCGCCGCTGTGCCCAACGCTCCGGCTCCCGCCGAGGAGAACCCTACTTCGATTCCAACACCCGACATCAGAATCGGCAACAGGCGGATGCGGTGCCCTTGGGCAGTGCCTCGGTGCGCGTAGGACGGAAGGAGAAAAAAAGCTGCCAGAGGGCAGTTAGAACCAGCACACCGCCAAGAAGGCCATTGAGTAGAAGCTGAGGGCCGTGGACGTCGAGATGACGCAAAACGAGTGAACCGACCAGGACGCCGGGGAGCCCTCCGAGCAGCATAAAGCCAAGGACGCGCCACGAAACCTGTTTGCGAGCGATCTGGGATGGCACGAGGACGAGCTTAACTGCAGCAGAAAATATGAGACCCGTGGCAACGGCCATTGGTGCCGGAACTCCGAGGAACAAAATGAGCAGCGGTGTCGTGATAGTGCCCGCGCCAACACCTGTGAGAGCGATGAAAGCGGCGATGATAAATCCAATGGCGTATTCCATGGGGTCTCTCTTCTTAACGGCGGCGTTGACACAGTCAGCAGTCTGGGGCCGTCTGGATGTGGATGCCGCACTCGATTTTTTGGCCAGCCCAGCGGCCGGAGCGGGGATCATTCGGATCCGTTGGAATCGTCGTGCAGGGTTGGCAGCCAATGCTGGAGTAGCCGGCGTCATAGAGCGACAATAAAGGGACACCGTAAAGAGCACAGGACTGCCAGACATCGCGCGTTGTCCAGTCGGCGAAGGGGCTCAGTTTGCGAACGGTGACACCGCTAGGCAGCGTGAAGTCTGCAATCTCTTCGAGCGCTGCTCGGCTGCGGGCTTGCTCGCGGCGGAGACCAGTTAGCCAAATTTCGTATTTGGCAACCGCGGCGAAGAGAGGTTCGACCTTGCGGAGTCCACAACAACGATCGGGCGCTGTCTGGTGAAGCAGACCGTGCTCGAGTTCCTGCTCCACAACGGTACGAGCAGGAAGCAAGTTGATTAGGTTTAGGTGCCACTCGGCCGTGATTCGGTCGCGATAAGAGTAGGTTTCAGCAAAATGGTACCCGGTGTCGAGGAAGAGGACTGGAATTTCCGGGCGCACTTCGCGGGCGAGATACAGAAGTAGAACGTCCTCGGCCTGGAAGCTACAGGTCAGGCATGCTTCGTTCTCGCAAGGTGTCGCTGCCAGCTCGCGAACCAGGAGCTCGCGGACGCGAGCCAGTTTCGTCTCGAGCGCGGCAGTCTGATCGATAACAGGCTTTGTAGCTTTGGAGCGAATGTTTTCGGCTGTAAATCCCGAGTTCTGGGTCGAGGTCATCCTTTGGTTCTTCCCGTGAGGATGGAGTAGGTTTTGAGAAAATGAAGAAGGTCGTCGACGCTGATCACGGCCGCGTGTTCGTTACCGAATGTGACTGTCTGGTTGTCGGATATCTTATGGGTAACGGCGAGCGCCCCTGCTGCCGTAAGGCCCTCAATTGTTTCCTGAGATGGACGTTCGGGGCGAACGACGAAGGCACCGCGAAGAAAGAGTGCCCGTTCCGCCGCATCGGCGAAGACCACAGGCCCGGTGAGGTGAATGTGGGCCCCATAGTGGCCCCAGCGTGCGACGCGGTCGGCCGCTGTAACCATGTTCGTTATACTCGTTTCCGTTTCGACGTTGGTCTCACGGATCATTCCGGCAGCAGCCGTCAAATTGGTGACTGCGTCTATAAGGACGAAGCTTCCTGTGATGCGGTTCGTGGAGTAACTGTCAGCTGTAAGCGGCTGCATCGACTCGATCTCAACTAGGCCGATGTCGTTGAAGTTGAGGGTCTCGGCGGCGACGCGCTCGAGCGTCTCCACATTGAGACTGTATTGAATGGCGAAGACCTGCGCCTGGACCGTCCGACTGGTGTGCTTCAGCAAGTAGCGGCGAGTGAGGTCGAGAGGCTTCTCATCCATCCACACCAGCGAGGCTGTGAAGTGCTTCGTTGTGACGGCCGGAGACTCGCGAGAGACGATCAGGTCGCCCCTACTGATGTCCAGTTCATCTGTAAGGGTAAGGGTCACAGATTGGGGAGATCGGGCAACTGGAAGGTCGCCATCGAACGTGACGATACTGCGGACGCTGCTGGTTCGGCGTGACGGAAGAACCATAATGGAGTCGCCCGGGCGAATCGTACCGGCAGCGATTTGTCCCGCGAGGCCACGGAAATTGTGATCAGGGCGAAGCACGCGCTGCACCGCAAAGCGGAACGAATCAGAGGTGCCAGCATCAGCAGCGGGTACAGACTGAAGCAGTTCGAGGAGGGAGGTGCTGCGTACCAGGGCATCGTGGTGGTTGGTCGCACAACGTTGTCACCGGTCAGTGCGCTGATCGGCACGAAGTTCAGATGTGGCGGCCTGAGATCTCCCAGCTGGTCGAAGAATGCAGTGAAATCGGCGCGAATGGAGTCGAAGACGCCCTCCTCATAGTCGACCAGATCCATCTTGTTGATCGCAACGAGAATGTGGCGAACGCCGAGCAGCGCCGTGATACAGGCGTGGCGGCGGGACTGGGTGAGCACGCCTTTACGCGCATCGACAAGGACAATGGCCAGCGAAGCCGTTGAAGCGCCGGTGGCCATATTGCGCGTGTACTGTTCGTGACCGGGTGTATCGGCGATGATGAATTTGCGCTTGGCGGTAGAAAAATAGCGATAGGCGACATCGATAGTGATTCCCTGTTCGCGTTCGGCGCGAAGCCCGTCCGTCAGAAGCGCGAGATCGTAGTTGCCTGCGCCCATTGTTCCCTTGCCTTCGATCGAGCGGACCTGATCTTCATAAACACTCTGCGTGTCGTAGAGGAGACGGCCGATCAGGGTCGATTTCCCATCATCGACCGAGCCGGCAGTGGAGAAGCGAAGGAGGTCGCGGGCGCGCTCCTCCACGAGAAAGCGGGAGAGAGAAAACTCCGTGTCATCTTCCAGGTTCAAAACTGTCTCACTGGCGGCCATTAGAAATAACCCTCACGCTTCTTAAGTTCCATCGACCCATCTTGATCGTGGTCAATGACGCGGTTCGCGCGCTCTGAGGATCGAAAGGACAGTAGCTCCGCGATGATCTTGGGCAGCGTGTCGGCGTCCGAACGAATCGCACCGGTGCACGGACTGCAGCCTAGCGAACGTAAGCGAGACCGGACCATCTGCGGCCGCTCTCCCGGCCGCGCAACAAAGCTTTGTTCGATTGGTAGCAGCGAGCCTTCGCGGACGAACATAGGTCTCTCTTTGGCAAAGTAAAGATCGACGATGGGAATGTCTTCCTGCAGGATGTATTGCCAAACGTCCATCTCTGTCCAGTTCGAGAGCGGAAAAACGCGAATAGACTCACCGGGATGAATGCGCGAGTTGTAGATGTTCCACAATTCGGGGCGCTGATTTTTCGGGTCCCATTGACCCTCTCTATCGCGGAAGGAGTAGATGCGTTCTTTGGCGCGTGACTTCTCCTCATCGCGGCGCGCTCCACCAAACGCAGCATCGAAGCCGTGGTGCCTAATACCATCGAGCAGCGCCTGCGTCTTCAGCAGGCCGCAGCAACGCTTCGTGTCGAGCGCTATAGGGTTCGTTCCGGCAGCGACGGCCGGTTCGTTGCGCCAGACAAGGAGTTCCGCTCCGACCTCGGCAGCGACTCGATCGCGAAACTCGATCATCTCGCGGAACTTGAAACCTGTATCGATGTGAAGAAGTGGAAACGGAATCGAAGCTGGATAGAACGCCTTCTGCGCCAGTCGTAACATCACGGAGGAGTCTTTGCCTATGGAATACAGCATCACGGGGCGCTCAAACTCCGAGGCGACCTCACGAAGGATATGGATGCTCTCGGCCTCGAGTAGCTGAAGATGCGTGAGTGCTGGTGCAGCTAATGCCATGAACCACTCCATTGGGGAATTCATGAATGCAATCGCTCCCGGCGCTTGGGCCAGGAACAATGCTGATGTAGAAATTTTGAGGGGGTCTAGCGCATGAATCGACATGCCTGCTCGACGTTGAGAGGAAAACAACAACGGAGCTGGCGTGAGATGCGCATTTCTGCTTTCAGAGTAGCAAAGCGCTGGAACCGAAGCAAGTTTGCGTCCAATCGCTAAGTCGATCCACTGATTTTGGGCCGAAGCTGGTTGCCAGTAATCACGCTAGAGCTTTGTTCGCGCCATGCGGCCCCTCGGCTGTTGTTGTTGTGAAGCAGGTCTGCGCCTCCAACCGTCTTACAGTTAATTCTCCTTTAGACAAGTGCCAACCATCAAGCGGCCATCGCCGCTCGCCGTTGTCACGGTAATCGAATGTATTCCATAGCTTCGATGCAACTCCGGCATTACTACATCAGAGCTTCCTCCTCGGAAGCCATGCTCTGCTGTTGCCGATAATCTCTCTCGTATCAAAAGAATCCATAAAGCAATCTTCCTGCGCAGACATGCGCGACGAGCTACTGAACCTATTGGAGGCCCATTCGATGTTTCATCGATCAATTCTTTTTGTTGCTTCTCTACTTATTGCAACCGCTTCAGCGACCAAATCGAAGGTGGGACCATCATCGGTACTGTTCTAGATACTGCTGGAGCAGTAGTCCCCGGCGTCCAGGTCACAATCCGTAACAGGGAGACCGGCAGCGAACGCCACCTCATCACGGACGCCGCCGGGGCCTATGATGCGCCCTCGATCCCGGTAGGCGTCTACAACATCTCGGTCGCGCGTGACGGCTTCGCTCCGCGGACCCGCACCGGCGTTTCGCTCACTGTCGGTCAGGCTACGCACATCGATCTCACTATGCGTCCCGGAAGCGCCACAGAAGCAGGTCACTGTGACTGACATGCCCACCGCCATCAACCTTTCCACCCAACAGATCTCCGGTCTCGTCAATGAGCGCCAGGTCAAAGACCTTCCACTGAACGGCCGCTCGTACGATCAGCTCATCACGCTCAACCCTGCCGCAGTGAACTATACGGCCCAGCGCAGCGGATCCGTTGGGACCTCCAACTCATCGGTCGGCAATATGTTTGCGATCTCCGGCCGCCGACCTCAAGACAATCTCTACCTTCTAAACGGCATCGAGTACACCGGTGCCTCCCTGATCAATGTCACTCCGGGCGGCGCCAGTGGTCAGCTTCTCGGCGTCGACGCTGTACGCGAGTTCAACGTCGTCAGCGACACCTACTCGGCAGCTACGGCAAGCGCCAGGGGGCCCAGATCTCTATTGTTACGGCGTCGGGCACTAATGAGCTTCACGGCTCCGCGTACGAGTTTCTTCGCAACTCCTTCTTCGATTCGCGCAACTACTTCGACCAGGCCCGCTTCCCCAACTTTCAGCGAAACAACTACGGCGCCTCCCTCGGCGGCCCGCTGCGTGTCAACCGCGTCTTCCTCTTTGGCAACTACGAGGGCTATCGCCAGAACCTCGGCATCACCGACGTCACGCTGGTTCCTGATACACTGACTCGCCAAGGACTTCTCCCCAACCCCAGCGACCCGGGTGGCCCACGTAAAAACTACGGCGTGGCGAACGGCGTCGCACCCCTGTTCAACCCTTTGGCCTGTGCAAAACGGCCCTGAACTCCTCGACGCCAATGGCAACCCCACCGGAATCGGGGAAGCCTACTCCAGCCCCACCCAACACATCCGCGAGGACTTTGGTACTGCGCGCTTTGACGCCAACCTCACATCGCACGACCTACTCTTCGCCGCCTATACCGTAGACGATTCAAGCGCCGACACGCCCACGCAAACCCTTTCTCTCTCATCGACGAATCTCTGCGCGAGCAAGTCGTCAGTGTCCAAGAGCAGCACGTCTTCTCTGCACACCTGCTCAACACCGCACGCATCGGCTACTCCCGCGTGCCGGCTTCTTCTTCCTCGGCAGTATTCCCCCATCGATTCAGGCCGAAACTCCTGGCTTCCTCGTCGGCAAACCGACCGGAGCTATCGTCATCGCCGGGTCAACCGCCTCCAACGGATCATCACAGATCACCTGCGCCAGCGCCAATGTCGGATCCAACAACGCAACAGCGCGAAATCTCTACACGTTTGCCGATCACGTCTTTTATTCTCACTCGCACCATCAATTTCAAGCCGGAGTTTGGTTCCAGGCGCTTCAGTCCAACGACAACCTTGCCCAGAACCAGTACAGTCAAGCCTCGTTTGCCTCACTCACGACCTTCCTGCAAGGGACCGTCAAGACCTTCACTGTCGTTCCCAATCCAACTCCGCTCAACTGGCGCAACTTCATGGGTGCCGCCTATCTCGAAGACACCTGGCAACTAACCCCCAGCTTCGAGCTTCGCGGCGGCATCCGGTTCGAATCCACGAACGGCTGGAACGAGGCCCACGGCCGCGCCTCGCAATACGGATTCACAAATGGTGTCATTAACACCACGCCAACCACAGGCAACTCGGCCCTCTCTGACAACCGCGCAAAGTTCCTGCCCGAACCCCGTGTCGGCTTCGCGTGGAACGTCTTCGGCAACAGTAGCGACCTCCCTTCGCTCAAGCGTCGGACTGCATCACTCGCTACTCGATAACCTCGACTACCGACTCGATCAGGCGGCACCGTACAACACAACTCTCTCCTACGCAAACGTGCCTATCGCAAGTCCGGTCAGCGGAGCTCCCGGGCTCATGTCTCCCTCCAACGTCCAGACTGATATCGCGACTCCTGCGGTTGTCTCATATGTCTTCAGCATCGAGCAGCAGCTCGATCGAACGACCGCCATAACTATTGGCTACGCGGGCTCTCACGGCTATCAACAGGTCCTATCGGAAGATCAGAACGAACCGAGTTCCATCATTTGCTCCGCGGCATCAACATGCCCTGCCGGCACGCCCATCGGTACTGTCTATTACCCCACGATAGTTAAGGCGAATCCTCTGGTTGCAAACACCACTTCATGGATCTCCGGCGGTTCCAGCAACTACAACGCTCTTGAGCTCGATCTTCGCCACAGCCTCTCGCATGGCCTGCAATTCCGTGCCAACTACACCTTCGCCAAGAATCTCGACAATGGCTCTGCCTGGAATACAAGTGTCTCGGCCAACACGCCAGCATTTGTCCCCTACGCGGGAAACCCATCGCTCGACTACGGCCCCGCAGCGACCGATGTTCGCCACCTTGCCGCCTTCAACGCGACGTGCGAGCTGCCGATCGGCGACGGTCAAGCCCTCCTGTCGTCCGCGGCGCCGTTGATCGACCATGTCGTCTCCGGCTGGAGTCTCAGCACGATCCCCTTCAGACTGGTTTCCCTTTCAGTCCACAGCTGGGCTACAACCCAACCGGATCCGGCGACACCCGCAACCCCGTCCGTCCCAATCTCGCTCCCAACTTCACTGGCAGCCTCTACACTCATGGCAGCACAGCAACCCGCGTCGCGCAATTTTTCTCCCCCGCCGCATTCACCGCACCCATCTACGGCACTGTCGGAAATCTCAGCCGCGATACTCTCACCGGTCCCGGCTACGCCGACTGGGACCTCTCATTGCTGAAGTCCACTTTGCTGACCGAGCGGACCCGCCTCCAATTCCGTGCCGAGTTCTTCAACGTTCTCAATCACACGAACCTGCAGACACCGAACGAAGTCGTCTTCACGAACGGCCCACTCAAGGCCCACCAGCCAGCCAGACCGCACCCGCAGTTCTGAGCCCCACCACCGGCGTCATCACGGCAGCCTCCACCAGCCGTCAGATCCAACTCGCCATTAAGCTAATCTTCTAGCCATTTCCAGAACAACTTGGACTTAGGAAAATCAATTTTGGGTTTCGCCCAACCGCTTCTACTCTCAGGACGAAGGCCTTCTCATCTCCGGCTCGAAACAACATCGTCAGCCAAATGAACATCAAGGCTGGGAGGTTAAGGGCATCGCCCGGCCCGCGGCCTCGTCACCTCACTGACAGCCGGATCATCGGCGGCGGCGACGCTATCCTATGCGTAAGTCGGTTCCGATGCAGAACGTTATGTGTTCTTATAAGTCTTTGCGAGTCTTATAGTTACAGCCGTCCGCGATTTGAAGTGGACACGTCTGTGGACATGAATGACCGGCCGCTCAGGGGCTCCGGCCAATGGGTGAAGGCGCCTCTTATCTGCCCTGACAACGCGCCTAACCGACCGTCCATTCCGGCTCCCCTTGATTCTTCCGCTTACTCCGGTGCGAGCATTGGGGTGCCTTGCATGAGAGAAGGTCGGCGCTGCTTCATCGAGGTTTCGTGCGACGTGGGCAGACCGGCGAGCGCGGCGGCGAACTCGATTTGGGCGAAGAGACGGAGGTCGTCGTCGGATAGGTCATCGAGCAGGGTGGCAGCGTTCGGGCCGAGGCGCTTGCCAGCGCCGTAAAGGGTTGCACGGAAACTACAGGCGGGAAGGCCAAAATGCTTTAGGGCCTGGTTGGGGCTATTCCGAGAGCCGAAGCTGAAGCTCGGCTATCCGGCGGGCGGAGAACCCCATCCAAGCAACGATGGAATTCTCGAACTCCGGCGCCGTGAGGCCTACTCCGGCAAAGCGTACTGGCCGTCGACGTGGAAGCCGCCGCTGACGCCTGGCGCACCCGCATCAGGCTGTCCTCCCCCGATGCTGATGGAGTAATCGCCCTGAGCGATGATCGGATCGCCATTCTCAGTGACCATGCCGAGGTCGCGCTGGTTGAGATGGAAATGTACCTTCTGGCTCGCACCAGGGCCCAGGTGGATGCGTTGGAAACCGCGAAGGGCAATCCGCGGAGCCCCTTTGACCGATGGGAATTTGAGATAGAGCTGGACAACCTCGTCGCCGGCGAGTTGGCCGCTGTTGGTGACGGTCACGTCGGCGTCCACGGGCTGCCCGGCCGCGATCGGCGTGGCGGGGACGCCAAGGTCGCTATAAGAGAACTTCGTGTAGCTGAGTCCGTATCCGAAGGGATAGAGCGGCTTGCCTGTGAAGTTGCGATAGGTACGGTTCGCCATTGCATAGTCTTCGAAGTTCGGCAGCTGGCCCACACCCTTGTAGAAGGTAACGGGCAAGCGGCCAGCGGGGTTGTTCTTGCCGCTCAGGGTCTCTGCAACCGCAGCACCACCTTCTTCGCCGGGATACCAGGCCTCGAGCACTGCGTTGGCATGATCATTGATCCAATTGACCGCGAGCGCGCTTCCGTTCATCAGAACGACCGCGACCGGTTTGCCGGTGGCCGCGACAGCCTCAACGAGATCTTCTTCGGGCTGAGGCAGATCGATGCTGGTGCGGTCTCCGCCGAGGAATCCAGGCTCGCTCACCGGCATCTCTTCGCCCTCAAGCCGGCTGGTGATGCCCACCACCGCGATGACCGCATCGGCACTTCGAACGGCCGCGACCGCTTGAGGCGAGACCCCCGTGTTAACCTTTGCCCAGATCAGTTCGGCATGCGCCTCGCCGTTCTGTGTGCCGTAGACGATTTCGATCGCAGCCTTGCGACCCTTCACGAGGGCAACGCGCCCCATGACCGGAGCAGCTTCGCCCCCGCCGAATGACATGGCTACCTGTTTGCCATCGACAGCAATTCTGGCGAAGCCCCGCGCGCGGACGCCCAGCAGGAAGTCACCTGACTCGGTTGGAGTAACGAATCCAGACCACTGCACGCCGAAGGTCTTTCTGCCTGCGACTTCCTTCGGGAGATCGCCTTGTGTCAGGTTCACATTGGTCTCGGTGCGGGTGAGCAAGGGCTTGCTCTTCTCGTCGGGCCCTCTGCGCCCTTCGCCGTACTCGGCCTTCAGGCCGGCCTTGCCGTCGGGCGTCGTTAAGAGCGCAGCGGGGACCGGCGTTCCGTCTGCACGGAGGAACTGCGTTCCGGGAACGAAGGTGATCGTGGCGTTCGGAAACTCGGCATGAAGGCCATCGAGGATCGACACAATATGTGTTGGTTGACCAGCATAGTTTCCCATGAGCGGCCGCGTCTGGTCGGCGAGCGGACCGACCACGGCGATGCGCTGGATTTCGGGCTTGAGAGGAAGCATGCCGTCGTTCTTGAGCAGCACCATCGACTCGTTGGCCAGCTTGCGAGCGTGGGCACGGTGCACAGGACTATCGAGTTCCTTCTCATCGATCTTTGTGTAGGGAACCATGTCGGGGGGATCGAACATGCCGAGCTTAATGCGCGCGGTGAAGAGGCGAATCAAAGCGGTATTGAGAGCGCTCTCAGGCAGATATCCCTGTTGAACGGCGTCAATGTAGGCCTTGTCGACAGGCTCGCCGAAGCGGGAGGTGAACGTGACACACTCGTTATCCATGCCGCGCAGGACGGAGATCGCAGCACCCTGCGCCTGCGTTGGGCGATACCGGTGGTTCGCTGCGACATCCCTGACGGCATCGCAGTCGGAGACCACGTAGCCCTGGAATCCCCACTTGCCGCGCAACTGGCCCTGCAGAAGGTATTGGTTGGCACATGCTGGCTCGCCGTTAATCGCGTTGTAGGCGCACATCACTGAGCCGGCCTTGCCTTCGATAACCGCAGCGCGAAACGCCGGCTCGTAGGTATCAACCTCGTCGTGCTTGCTGACGTCCACATCGGCAAAGTGGCGCGTCGGCTCAGGTCCGCTGTGTACGGCGAAGTGCTTCGGGGTCGCAATCGCCAGGTAGTACTTGGGGTCATCTCCCTGCAGACCGGTCACATAGGCCACACCCATCCGTGCCGTGAGGAAGGGATCTTCACCATAGGTCTCCTGCCCGCGTCCCCAGCGGGGGTCGCGGAAGATGTTGAGGTTGGGAGACCAGAAATCGAGACCTCCCATGATGCCGATGTGGCCTTCGCGCTGGTTCTGCACGTGCTTGATGCGGCCCTCGACGCCGATCTGACCCGCCATTGTGTGAATTGCCGGCGCGTCAAAGGTGGCCGCCAGCCCGACCGGCTCCGGATATTCGGTCACGCCCTCGTTGATGACGCCGTGGAGAGCTTCACTCCACCACTGGTACGCCGGAATCTTCAGCCGTGGCACCGCAGCGGAGTTGTTCTGCATCTCCGATGCCTTTTCCGCAAGAGTCATGCGGCCCACCAGATCTGTCGCGCGCTGGTCTGGTGAAAGCTTCGGATTCATGTAGGGCAGGTTCGCAGAATCCTGAGCAATTGCATGCTGCTGCATTGCGCTCGAAAAGAGAATCCCTGTGGATGCGAGGACTCGAACCAGAAGGGGCGTAGAGCGGTTTCTCATCTATTTCTCCAGGTGGATTGGATCGGCTAATCAGCTACCGGCAGCTTTCGGTAAAGCATAGGTTCTTACCGAAGAATGGCAGTACATGGTTCTGGAATCGGTCAGCAACCGCACTGGTGTGCGTGCCCGAGTAGATTTCAAAGATGTTTGTAATTCCGGAGTCATCGAGGATTTTGTGCAGCTTGATGGTATCGAAGCGCAAGCCATCCTGATCGCCGACGTCGATAGAGATCGCGCGGTACTGCTTCAGGTTTCCAATGTACTGGTCGACGAACGCAAGCGGCGCATTCGCGGTGAACTTTGCCACGATCTCCGGTTGGGGAACGCCGTCTTTCGTGGGAAGGTCGAAGTACAGCGGCGGATTCTTCGGATCAGGCGCCCACGCGGCTGCGTCCGCAAATAGAACCGCGCCGAATCCGGGCGATTGCGCGGCGAGATCGGCTGGAGACTTGGCGTCGTTCACTTTTTTCTCGGCGGCCAGAGCACGCGCTTTGGTCTGGTCGGCTGGCCCGGGGCCACCGCCAGTCATGGGGGACATGCAGCAAGGACTCATGATGTAAAGAGCGCCAAAGACGTCCGGATGCTTCATGCCGATGCGCGATGCGCCATAGCCGCCCATGGAGTGGCCGACAAGCCCGCGGCTCTGCCGGTCGGGGATCGTGCGGTAGTGCGCGTCAATATAGGCGACAACGTCGTGGTAGATGAACTTCTCGAAGTCGCCGGTGGTTTGCGAACTCGAATACATGGAGCCGTTGTAGATGGTTTTGGAGTCGGGAAGGACGACGATCATCTCCAGCGAACCTTGTGCGAAGGCGCCTTCGATTGTTTGCGGAACGTGGATCTCGTTGCTCCACTGGTCGGCGCCGATAAAGTAGCCGTGCATCGCGTAGACCACGGGATAGCGGCGCTTCAACTCCTTCTGGTAGCTGGGCGGAAGGAAAACGATCACGTCGCGATCGACGGCCTCGCCTTCGAGATTGCCCTCAAGCGCAGTGCCATGAATCTTGATGTGCTCAACCGTGACAAGCTGCGCACCAGGGACGGGCGCCGGAACGATGGTCTGCACCTGTGCCGCAAACAGCTGTCCAGACGGGAGGAGCATCGCGATTGCGCATGCGCCAAGTAGCTTTGTAGGTTTCATTCTGTCCCTCGGCCAGTAGGTTTATTCAATAGAATACGAGTAGATGTTCACACTGAACGGGCGGAGCGTGACGGCATCGGGAAGAGCGCCAAGCGATTTCTCTTCGACCTGAACTTCGGGCTTCGTTCCCACCTTGATCGTTGCATCAATCGAATTTGGCGCCATGGCCCAAAGCTTTCCTGCGCTCGCGAGCTTCGCTCCATGAATAACAAGTTGGATACTCTGCTCGGAGTCTGAAGGATTCAGCACGGCGATGGCGAGCGTCCTGCGGTCTGCGCTCAAAGCCGCGCTGACATCGAGAGGATAGGTGTCGCTGCCAGGGTTTACGGCCGGCTGGTCTCCCCCCGCTGGAAACACCGGCTTGGGCTGCGGTGAATTCCCCGTCACCTCAACGGGGATCTCACCGAAGTGATCGCGGTACATCTTGAATAGCAGACCCGTGGGATTGAGGACGGCTTCCGTGCGGTTTGATGTGATAGTTGCAGTCGCAAAGGTCAGGGCCGCCATTTTGAAGATGTCCGAGTGACGGAACATCTCATGGAACGCCCATGCATAGGCAGGCACGGTCTTGTAGGAGTCCCTGTTTCCGGAAAAATATGCCCACTCGTCGATCGCGATGGGGACAGGCTTTGCTTTTAGAGCGGGTATGAGCTTCAGGTACTCCTCGTAGTGCTCGTATTTCGCACGAACCTGGACGGCCGCCGCTCGTTGAAACTCGATCAAGGACAGCGGTGGGTCAATCGGCACCTTCTTCTCGAGCTTGATCGCGGTGTGCATTGTGCCAGACGCGTAGTAGTGCTCACTGATCATGTCGATGTTGTTCAGGCAGCAGAGAATCATCTGGCCCGTCCAGTCGGCGGAGGACAGATAATCGGGAACATACTGGCCGTTGATGCGCCTCGACTGGTCCGCTCCTTCCATCACATCGGGCATTGCGCCCGACGCAATAAGCGTGATCGTAGGATCGACCTGCTTCATCTCCTTCGCGAACATATCGTACTTCAGCTCAAACTGCGGGAGTGACATGTAGCCCATCTGGTAGTCGCCCCAAGGCTCGTTGCCTATACCCCAGAACTTCACGTGGTACGGCGCGGGATGCCCGTTCTGTGCACGCCATTTGCCCATCGGCGTGCTGACGGCTCCATTCGCGTATTCGACCAGTTCACGCGCGGACCAGGCGTCGCCGAAACCGGCGTTCACGGTGATGTAGGGATCGACGCTGAGCAGAAGGCAGAGCGTCAGAAACTCGTCTGTTCCGACATCGTTGGGCTGCAATGCGTGCCACACGGGATCGAAGATTGGCGGTCGCTTGTCAATGGCGCCAACGCCATGACGCCACTCGTATGCGGAGACGAAATTGCCCCCCGGAAAACGCAGAACGCCAAAGCGCAACTGTTTGAGCGCGGAGATCACCTCGGGGCGGAAGCCCTCGATGTTATCCGCGGGCATCAGTGAAACCGCGCCGACATGAAACGAGCCTGTACCCCTTCCAGTGATCTCGAGCGTGGCGTCGTCGCTATCGGCAGACGCAGTGTAGTGCAGGAGGAACTTTCGGTAGGTCGGGCCGAGTGTCCGGATCGTGACGGGCTGACGCTCCGCTATGCCTTTACCCAAGGCCAGCGTGACTTTTACAACCGTGCCCGGACTGCCCGCAAGGACGATGCGGCCTGTGTACGTTTTGCCGCCTCGAATGGCGATCCCACCTTGACGGAAGCCGTGTGGCTCGTTGCTATCGAGCTTGACCAGCGGCGCATGATCGCCGGTATAGGGAGCCTTGGGGTCCATCGTAACCACATCGTCGCCGCCGATGGGAGACCACCACCGTGTCGGTATATTGCGGAAGCGCGGATTGCCCGCGGCATTGCCGATTGCCGGTGGAGGAGTGGGCACAGCCGTCTGCACCGGATAGAAAAACTTGCCGGTCCACCAGCATCTCGGACCAGAGGCCGGTGTTGACGATATCTCCGCCGTGTTCCAAAAACATCCCATAGAGATATGGGGAGATCGGCGGGCCGTTCTGGCCACGTCAATCGTGGCGCGGGCCCCGGAGGACTGGCATGGTGCTGTCCCCGGTGAGAGCAACAAAGAAAGCAAGAGCAGTCCCGACAGGAACGGACGCTTCAGCGCGTCAGGCTTTTTGAATGAGCGTGTCATTTGCACAGCCAAATATATCCGCCAAGGGCAGCGGGGCATCCGCTCGTGGCGACCGTTTTGCTCCGGGCGGCGTGCCTGAATGCGCTCGTGCACGAACCCGAGCTTATCCAGCCGAGCGAGAGATTTGACAGTCCCAATGGCCGGGTGCCCGCAAAAGGTGCGCCGTTGTCTGTCCTGATCCGTGCGGAGGTCAGTCCGGTGAGCCGGGGCCATGTCGCGCGCGCCAGACATAGCGCGGACGACGACAAAAATCTCTCTAATCCAATCGAAATTACGAAGAGTCAAATTACGACCTCAGCGGCTCGCAGCCCGTTAGATTCCATACAGCGGCATGATCGCAGCAGCTCGCAGATCCACGCGGGCGTGGTGGACGATCTACAGTCAAGTACGCGCCCACTTGTTGCATCGCGCCGGTTACTTCTCCCTTTCTTTCTTGAAATCGAGGACCGTCTCGAATGTGCCGGTATGGTACACGGCCGAACTCCACGGCACACTCAAAATGAAGAGCGAATTCGGATCGCAGCCGACGATGCTGACATTGAAGGCCGCGCTGGCAGTGCCGCTCGTCGCAATATCGCCAAGCGCAATCGGGAAACTTCCCGGGGCGGTAATCTTTGGGCTGCATCGCGGCCCCAAGATCTGCGTAAGCTTGAAACCGTTGAGCTGTGTCGTATAGGCCGGTCCCACGTTTCCGTTGGTCGCCGTGATTGTCACTACGCGTGTATCCTGCTCGCTGGCTACCGCCGAGGCCGAGAACCTCAGCCCGTGGCCAGGCAACCGAGTGCGATCCACAATGCCCCAATAAGCGGGTTTGGCCTGCAATCCCATGTCGAACGGCAGTGGATAGTCGGTTCGAGCAACCGGGAAACCGTCGAGCCAGGTGTCGTCGTCGGCGAAACCCCAGAACGTAACGGCGCTCAGCTTTCCTTTCAATCGCCGCAGCGCTTCGAAATAGTGCGCGTAGAGCCAGCCCTGTTCCGCCAGAACCGACGGTGGAATATTGCTGCCATAGTTCGAAGTCGTATCGCCGGCGTTGTAGACGCTCATGTCCATCTCGGTGATTTGCTGCTCGAGCCCGGGGAACTTGTCCGCCACTTTGTTGATTGCCTCGACCATTGCCTCGGTTGATGGGAAGTTGATTGCGTTATGCATCTCATGTCCCACGCCGTCGAGCGGAATGCCCCGGCTCCGCAGATCCTTTACCACTTGTACCAGGCAAGCCAGTTTGTTTGGATCGGTGGTGCTGTAGTCATTGATAAACAGCTTCGTCCCAGCGGGCGCATACTGTCTCGCTGCCTGCAGCGCGATATCGATATAGCTCTTCCCGAGAACGTTGTAGAACGGACCATGAGCGAGGCAGTCCGATTGCGTAGGATCGAGCGGCTCATTGACCACATCCCACACATACACCTTATTGCCAAAGTGCTGCACCTCGTTTTGAATATGCTCCTGGATATTCGCCGTTACTACAGCCTGATTCGCCGGGGAATTCGTCCCATCGCCCGTAGCGTAGGCAGGAGTCTGCGCCCCAGTCGCCCACACCAGATTATGTCCGCGTATCTTCATGCCGTTGCACACCGCAAGACCGACCTCGCTATCAGCGGTGTCGTAAGTGAACGTGCCCTTCGTCCCCTCAACCGAGCTCCACTTCATATCGTTTCCGGAGACGAGGCTGTTGAAGTGCATCGTCAGCAATTGCGCGTGCGGCCCAGACAGGTCGGTCGTATCCACCTCCGCGCCGACAGGGAAAAACTCCGAAAGACTCTTATAGATCGAAGGAATGTCGGTCTGAATCGTCGGCGGCGCTACGTAGGTCAACTGAAAGTCGTCAACGTAGAACGACACCAGTTCCGTCCCCGACGCCGGAACCGTCTGCAGGTACAAAAACGCCGCGCCCGGATCGTAGCTGCTCGCCATGTTGTACCCGTGGACGCTGATCTCGTGCCAGTTCCCGTCCGCAGGCACAGTAATCCCCGGATAAGGCGTAATGCTCGGGAAGCTCGTATTTCCCTCGAGCGTCGTCTGCAGACTCATATTGATCACGTGGTTGGAGCCGTCCGCCGGTGTCAGCATTACCCAAGCACTGATGTTGTACTGTGAGCCGTTGTACATCTTGTTGCTCACATTAATCTGCGGCCCATCGTAGTTCGCTGTGCGCCCAGTCGTCAGCAGACTATGCGTTCCGCTGTGCGCCGCGGCAGTCGAGTTGGTCACCATGGAATTGCCCGTACGCGAACTCCACCCGTCCAAACCTCCATCCTCAAAGGTCGACGTGATTCCCGTATTGTCCTGCTGGCTAGGATTCGGGGGCGGGGGCGAAAGCTCGCCGATCACCACGTCGCTGATGTAGAACGAATCCGTCGCACTGCTCGACTGGAAATAGAGTGTCAGAGTCGTAGGCGGCCCAGGCAGATTGCTGAAGCTGAACGTTCCCTGCACTTTCGTCCATGCCGTACTCGAAAGCGGTGCAGAAGTCGCAATATTGCCGAACGTTCCTGTCGTAGCGCAGTCTGCTGTCTTTGTCGAAATCGTCACAGTCGGACTACTACTGTCGGGCGATGCAAGCAACACATAAGCGCTCACCTGATACGTCGCGCCTGCCACTACATTCGGCACCGTCAGCAGATTCAGGCTCGGCCCCATAAAGGTCGCCGTCCGGTTCGTGGTCAGAAGTACCTGCTGGTCGCCACTCGGATCCAGCAGTGGAGGCGTGGTGTTGCTCAACGTTGGTGATCCGAACGGAGTCCACCCATCCAGTCCGCCATCGGCGAAGGTATACGTCGCAACCGGCGTTCCGCCCGGTGGCGGCGCGGTCTCTGTAATCGTCACATCGTCGAGGTAAAACGACTGGGCCGTCATCGGCCCCACAAGTTGCGCATACAGCGTCAAGCCGGTCTCCGTCGCGCTCACCGTATAGCTTCCGCCAATCTGCGCCCACCCTGAGCTCCCCACAGGCACCTGGAACGCACCGACCGTATCGAAGCACGTGCCGCCCGAACAACTCGGATCGCTGCGCTTGATCGTAAAGTTCGCATTGGTCGCAGTCTCTCCAGCAGTAAGCTGCACGAAACCCGTGATCGTATACTTTGCGCCCGCCTGAAGTACGGTGCTCACATTAATCGCCGGCCCACCTGCGCCGCCAGAACCCGTTGTCGTGAGCAGACTGAAGGATCCGCCATGCGCGGCCACATTCGTCGCCACCGGAGTTGTCGCACCATTGAACGAACTCCAGCCATCGGCGGTTCCGTCTTCAAAACCGTAAGTCCCCACAACTTGAGCATTTAGGCGGCTGACACAAAGAACAGCGAGAAGTGAGATCGAGCAGAAAAGCCGGGCGCTCCGGTTTCGTAAGGCACTCTCAGGGTATTTAATAATTGTACCTAACATAATCAGTCTCCCTTAGTCTGGCTTTAAACAGATGCTGCTCTTCTGCAGCGATCATGCGCACGGTCCAGCGAAAACACCGATTAATACGGCGCTGAGAAGCTAAGACATCATCTTCACAACTGTCAATACTTCTTTGCACTTTTCCGTTCCACATCGATTAGATTCGGAAAATGAATCAATTAATTAGCAATCCGAACAATATGAAGAGATACTTCACTTTGCGGTTAGTTTGGCTTGGGAACCGGAACTATCTGATCTTTGAGTCGGTTATGCAAAATCGCCAGAGCACGGTGAGTGCATTGGCCTGTTCTCCCCCAATGCAGAACTTAATATTTAACTCGCAAACCTTTTGTTATTATCTAGATACATTAGAAGAAACCATTGAAACGTGGACACATCTGTGGACAAGAAAACCCGCCCGCTGATTCGGGCCATCGATTATCAGGGTAAGCAAGAAGAGACTGGTTGAAAAAAGCGGCCTGATCGGGAAACCGGAGTGGCCGAAAGACCTATTCGTCGCAGAGAAGACGGCCTAATGAAGACGTTAATAAAAATATTGTTTCACTTGCTAACTCCAGATAGGCTAAGCGCCAAATACTGCGGAGTCATCCAGCTCAAGACTGAAATGCTGCCCTCCCTGATGGATATTTCTGCAACCAAGAAGAGGCCGATGCCTACAAGGAGCTACATGATCGCGAGACTTTTTAGGGCGTTTTTTAGTTTGCCATTGTGGCAGGTTATTTTAGGGCTTATCGTCTTTGCCTGGTGGGTTTACCTTATGGGAAAGATTGCGACGAGCTAGACTTTGACCCTGACCGGAGTGGGGGCCGGGTGGAACTCGTTCCAATCTTCAAAAGCGTCCGCACAGGAGAGCTGCGATAGGCCGAATGTTTTGTCGGGCCGTAGGAAAAGAAGTAGCAGCCCTCAGGCTAGCAGTATTCCTTATTCCTTTATTT
This sequence comes from uncultured Acidobacteriaceae bacterium, assembly GCA_963774835.1. GTDB lineage: Bacteria > Acidobacteriota > Terriglobia > Terriglobales > Acidobacteriaceae > Edaphobacter. Next base: position 686,326 of record CAVZGS010000002.1, on the reverse strand, counting down.
CTTCGGCGCGCCCTTGCTCATATCGTTCGCTGGGTGAAAGCGGGGGGGATCTACGAGTGGCGTAGACTCGCCGGGGTAATTGAGAATGGTGTCCGCAGTGTTGGAGCGCTTCCCGGCGATCCAAAAACATATAGTCCCCCATAAAGTTTGAGGTGCGACGGGTTATGATAGGCGGAGAGACTTGTCCGCAATCTTCCTCAACAACGGTGCCCTGAGATTCTCTGGGAAGTTTCGCCTTCCCGCCATACTGTGTGCTATGGCGCTGCTCGTCTGTGCCCTTGCGTCGCATCCGTTCGCCGAGACCGGCATCATTGATGACTGGTCGTTTATCCGGACCGCGCAGCTGTTGGCCCAGACCGGGCATGTTGTTTATAACGGCTGGGGGGCGATGATGATAGGGTGGCAACTGCTCCCCGCGGCGTTGTTTATCAAACTCTTCGGATTCTCATTCACGGCAGCGCGTATGTCGGTCCTGCTGGTGGCATTGACAACGGCGTTCCTGGTGCAACGAACCTTTGTCCGTGCTGGCGTGGGGGAGTGGAACGCGACACTGGCAACGCTGACCTTCGTTTTGTCACCGCTATTTTTACCGCTGTCGGTTTGCTTCATGACGGATGTGCCGGGGACCTTCGCGATTGTCGTGTGCCTCTACGGATGCCTACGCGCACTACAAGCCTCAACCACGGGGGCGAGCGCTGCCTGGATTAGCTTTGCTGCGCTGGCCAATGCGGTCGGAGGGACGGCCCGCCAGATAGCGTGGCTGGGCGTGCTGGTGATGGTGCCCATGCACAGTGTGGTTGATGCGCCGGCAAAGGCGGGTCGTGATAGCCGGAACGATTTCAGTCGTCGCGGGCATCGCGATCGTTGCCGGTTCGCTACGATGGTTTTCCCAGCAGCCACATATCAACCCCGAGCCTTCCATATTCCACTCGTTCAGCCCGGCGCTTCGGCTGTTGTTCGACCAGTTTCGCCGGCTAACTCTGGGTGTTTCATTCCTTGTACTCCCAGTGTCGCTTGCGTTCATTCTGGCGCTTCGGCAAAGCGGCCGCCGGGCGATTGCAATTGCAGTCGTGCTGCTGCTGGCGTGCGTCGGGAAGGGTGTGCAGCTTTACTTCTTCCATGCGCTGACCCCGTGGTCGACACCGCCTTTTTTCACCACTGGCGGAAACGTCATCTCAGCTGCAGGAATATGGGAGTCTGCGCCAGCATTTGGAGAGCGGCCAGAGTGGTTGAGCCCGCACGGCGGTATCGTCATGACAACTTTTGCGCTCGTCGCCCTAATCTCGGCGGTCTCGGTGATTGGCTTTGGAAATCTCAAACAACACTGCGACCGCAGGCTGGATGCCTTTCGTGGCGAAGCCTGCTCATCGTCTTGCTGCCATTCCTGTCGGCCTATCTGTTCCTGCTGATGCCAAGGGCTACGAGCACCGGACTCTATGATCGATATCTATTACCGATGGTGTTTGTCGTACTCCTGCTCGTAGTGCGTTACTACCAGGAGAATGTGCAGCCACGGTTGCCATTTGCATGTCTCGCTTTGGTTGCACTCGCAGCAGCCGTTTCGGTCGCGGGCACGCACGATCTTTTTGCAATGTTCCGGGGTACGCTGGCCGCCGCCGAGGAGGTACACGCTTCCGGTGTGCCGGAGGGAGCGATCGATGCAGGGTGGGAGTACGACGGTTTGACCGAGATTAGACTGAGGCCGGCTTCATAGTTATTCCCGATCGAAATCTGGCTGCAAAGAAGCACTTTTGGGCACCACCTCCGCCGAGGCCTGGCACATGCCCACAGGAATTCGCGTCAATCTTCCCGCATGTGTTGCCGCGGTATAGCACGTCCTTTGATCCGAATGCCTGCGGGGGAGGTGCCGATTTTGCGCCTGTAACCTACTCGATGTGGCTGCCTCATCGAAAGGTGACGATCTTCGTCGTAAAAAACCCTATGGCGAATTAAACGTGGAGTTCGTCCGGTAATTTCACGAAAGGGAGGGCCAACAGAAACCAAACCAGAACCCCATTCACAAAATCGGGGGGAGTAAGACGTTGAGGTTCACACGACAGTTTTGGGCCTTTGGTAAACGTCTTCGCAAATCGCTGCAACCTTTGCGATAAATACATTGGCTCTACCCGTGGCTGTCCCGCATGCGAGGAGCCGGACCTTTATCGTCAGTCATGGTGACCCGATTCCTTCGCTGGTTTGCCAATATACGATCGTTCACGTCGGAGCGGCTCAACACCATAGAAGTGCAATACGGTGTCCGACCTCCCGCTCGGTTGATAGGGATATCTGATTGTGAGGCAGCCGAAGCTCTCTGCGCCGCCTATGCAATTCCCTCCGGCCTTGAATGCAAGATCGCACGCTGTTTCGCTCAGGGCCTCCCGCGAATGGGTGATGCTACCCATTACTCCTCTTACAACGCGCCCAACCGACCGTCCTCATCCTGGCTATGGAAGAAGCGAACGCAATATAGGCGGCCCCCTGCGGCCCCTTCGGATCTCTCGCCCCACTGGTCGCAATCACGACATATTGTCTGCCGTCGATCATGTAAGTGCTTGGGGTGGCCGTTCCGGCATACGGGAGGTCCCCCTCCCATAGGAGTTTGCCTGTCCTGGCGTCGAAGGCGCGCAACTTGCGGTCATAGATCGTCGCGCCGACAAACAGTACGCCGCCAGCGGTCAAAATAGGGCCACCGTAGTTCTCCGAACCGGTGTCCCGCAGCCCCTTCGCCACCAGCTCGGGGTACTGGCCAAGCGAAACCTTCCAGATATACTTACCGGTATTCAGGTCAATTGCATTGAGGGCCCCCACGGGGGGACAACCGCCGGGTAGCCATCGGGGTCGAGAAACTTGCGATAGCCGGTGAAGTGATATTTAGCGTCGGTGGGTGAGGCGTTGCCAGCAAGCTCTCTTCGAGCGCCCTTGGTCGCGCCCAAAGGTACGCCCGTTGGGTCGTCAAGAAAATCAAGCAGCTGTTCCAGCCGGGTATAACGCAGGTTGGGGAAGCCCAGCATACGTCCCTTGCCGTTATGGACGATCTCCCTGATCTGGGTCCGTGAGGCTCTGGTCTGTACGTCGACCAACGACGGAAAGGCGGGCGGATCTCCACGACGGTCGACACCGTGGCAGACGGCACAGTGGGTCTGATAGACGACCTCTCCCTAACCGCCTCGCTTGTTTGCTGTCAGACTGCCCTGCCCATGGCAGATCGTTTGAGTTGATATAGATAACACCCGAGCGCGGGTCGACCGCGCGACCTCCCCATTCGCCGCCGCCATCGAAACCGGGAAAGACGACGGTCTGCTTATCGAGCGACAAAGGGACGAAAAGACCATCGCTGCGGAGCGCCTTGAACTGCTCGACGGCCCAAGCATGCGCTTCTGCTGTCCGCGTGGTGAGCATCTCTGCTGTCAGACGTGGCGAGCGAAAGGCAGCGGTATTACTGGGACAGGCTGGGTGCGGGAGGCGACCTCTCCAGGAACGGTGGAGGCGGGAAACGGGCGCTCCTCGATCGGGAAGAGCGGCTTGCCGGAGACACGGTCAAAGACGAAGACGAACCCCTGCTTGGTCGCTTGGGCCACTGCGTCCACCATCTTGCCTTCGCGCCGGACAGTCACCAATGCGGGAGGAGACGGAAAATCCCTGTCCCAGATATCGTGATGTACGCCTTGAAAGTGCCAGAGCATTTTCCCAGTTCGGACGTCGAGGGCAACCAAAGTGTCGGCAAAAAGATCGTCGCCAATTCGGTCTGCACCATAAAAGTCGGACACGGCAGAGCCTGTCGGCACATACACGATACCTCGCGTTTGGTCGACCGACATGCCCGCCCAGTTGTTGGCGGCACCCGCAGACTTCCACGCGCCCCGAGGCCACGTCCCATAGCCCTCTTCACCGGGATGTGGAATCGTGTGAAATTTCCACGCGAGCTTACCGGTGCGGACGTTGTAGGCGCGAATATCACCTCGCGGGGCCGGGTGGGTCTCGGGGGCGCGAAAGCCAGGACCAACAGGTCGCCGAAGAGCACGCCAGGGGTGGTCAACGCGACCGAGTTTTGTATGTAGTCCGAGTCCAAGTCTTTGCGCATGTCGAGCCGGCCATTTTCACCGAAGACCCCGATCGGCTGGCCGGTGACCGGATCGAGCGCATACAGGAAGTTCAGGATGTAGGCGAATAATCTGGACTCCTTACCGTCGCTCCAGTAGGTCAGTCCACGGCTTGGCTGCCGTCCGACGATTCCGGAGTTGAACTGCCAAAGTTGTTTGCCGGTCGCTCCATCTAGCGCAATCACCTGCAGCGTGGGGCCGTAGCCGTAGAGAACGCGTCCTACAACCAGAGAGTTTGTTTGGACACCTCCGTCAGTGCCGGAGTCGAAGCGCCAGACCTGTTTCAGGTGAGACACGTTAGCGACCGTGATCTGATCTAACGGAGAGTAATGGTCGCCTGTGAATCCGCCGTTATAGGTCGACCAATCGGTTCGCGGCGCGGGGTTTCCTGACTTGGCTGAATGGGTGGCTTGCGGGAAACGGCCTCGACAAGACCAGGCGCCGAGAACCAGTGCAGCTGTCACAACGACCGCGAACGCAATTTTGTTGAAAAGACGGTTCGCGCGAATTAGTCGACTTTGCATGGGCTTTGGACATCAGACCTTGGATGAATTGGGCGAGCGCCAATACTACCCCAACTCAACCGAGACCCTCTAATGCCCCGGGGAAGCGCGCTACCGGAGAGCTGCAGTTGCCGATATATCGACTGCCCGGCCGCGGAATTCGATCAGACCACGTTGCCTACGATTGCGACGCCGCAGGTGTGACGGGCGCGATTGAACGCTACCAGCTGTCGATCCAGATGCTTACGACGCGCGGTTGGCAAAGCGGTCTAGCAGGAAGGTGCTGATCTGGGTTGGTCCTGGCTGGCCGATAACTCAAGCGGCCAGTCCATCTAAAGCTCTCGGCAAGAGGTCACATCGTCTGATTCGTGGAAGTGGGCTCGTTCAGGTATTGCGCAAGCCACGCCGTCCACCGGCGCCAAACGTCTCTCGATCGCAGCGGATCCGAAGGGCTATGGCCCGGCACAGGAAACGCCACAAACTTCACAGTCACGCCATTGTCCTTCAGCGCATGGAAAAGCTTGTAGGCCTGTGTCGTCGTAACCCGCCAATCCCCCACGTCGCTCATAATTAACGTCGGCGCTTTCACCCGCCACGCATACGTAATCGGCGACTGCACGGCGTACGACTTCAGGTTGTCCCCCACAAACGGAGACGGCCCATAATGCTCCACCCGCTCCACATTGTTGTCGCTCAGCGAATACTGGTCCACCAGTCCGTAACCGGAGCGCCCGCCACCGCCGCCCTCCACACCTCTGGATAGTTTCCGATCATCCACGAGGTCATCTGCCCCCCGTAACTCCAGCCGCTCACCGCAATCCGCTTCTCATTCACAACGCCGCGTCCCTCGACGGCCTTCACCCCCGCCATGATGTCGCGCCCTGGCCCCGCGCTGGCATCGTTCACAATCGCCGTCTCAAACACATTGCCCTCGTTGTTGCTTCCGCGATAATTCGGCTCCAGCACTAGCCATCCCTGCGCCGCGAAGATCTGCGCCGGAGGAGTAAACGTCTCAAGCGACGTCGCCGTCGGACCGCCGTGAATATAAAGCACCAGCGGATACTTCTTCCCGGCCACATAATCCGGCGGATACGTCAGCACCCCATCCACCTCAAGCTTGTCGCTCTTCCACGTCAGGGTCTCCTGCTTGCCCAGAGTCATCCCGTCCGTCACCGTTTGGAGGTGCGTCATCTGCACCAGAGGCTCTCCCACATGCGCCATGTAGAACAGCTCCGCGGGATGCGTCGCATCCGTCGCGGTCAACGCGACCGCACCGTCCTTCCCCACATTCATCGCAGGCGAAGGACACAAACTCCCCAATGGCACACGCTTCGCCGGCCCATCCAGTGGCTGTACCCAATACGTCACCGTAGTCCCATCGTTCGCAGAGATCAGCAGCGCCTTCCCATCCGGCATCCACGCCGCACCACTAATCCCCCGGTCCAGGGCAAACGCCACATCTCGCCCGACGCCGCCAGCTACTGGCGCAACGTAGACCGTCTCCTCGTTGCCTCGTTTTCCGTCGCGCGCAGATCCATACACGACCAGAGTACCGTCCGGGGACAGAATGGGATTGCCCTCAGGTACTGCACTCTTCGTCAACGGCCTCGTCGCTCCCGTCGCTGCATCGACAATCTGCAACCGCGCCGTATCTGACTCACCCGTAATTGGCGACTCCGCCCTTACGAACACAATCGACCCACCATCTGCCGTATACGCAATCTGCGACGGAGGCCCGCTTGGCGCCATATGCACCGGCAGCGACCAGCTCCCCGACGTCAGCCGCTTCAGCTGCCCGCTCATCGTCACTGTCCACAGATGCACCGGCCTCGCCGCCGCCCGCTCCAGATAGCTGTTGTTCCCTACCTCAAACGCGTCCTCAAACTTCGCCTCGTCCTTGCGCTCCGGCTCGTCGTCCGCTGCAGCATACGCCATCTCCTGCCCATTTGGTCGCCACGCCATCACCGTAACCGGAGTCTTCGAGTGCGTCAGCTGCACCGAATCGCCCCCATTCAGCGGCAGCACATAGATCTGGGCCCTCTTCTCGCTGTCCTGAGCCAGGTACGCGATCCTGTCTCCCGTTGGCGACCACCGCACTGAACCCGCTCCCACCCGCTCACGCGTCATCACCCGAAGCTCCTTCGTCGCCACATCGACAAAGTCGATCTCCGAGTCCCAGCGATCTTCCTTTAGGTTTGCCCGACCCACAACGATCGAGATCGTCTTCCCGTCCGGCGATATCTGTTGATCGCCGATCCGCACGATCTTCGAGAGGTCATCGGCCGAAAACCGACGGCTCTGCGAAAAACACGTCGCAGCGAAGGAGAACAAAGCAAAGAGAGAAGCAGCTTTCCGCAAAGCGAAGCTCCTTGAAAGATACGATAGGGTGCCCCTTACTCTACTTCATCACTCCGCTTCTGTGCCACAAATCCGTAGTTACTGAACACCGTTTTCAGAACGTTCAACGTCCAGTTCGGGTTGTCGGCGTGTATCAAGTAGGTCTAAATCTGTCTGTTCCATACCGGTGGACACCTTTCCTTGAATCTCGTTGCCCATTTCTGTTCCGAAAGGGAAGGCTCGCGAGCACCGGTATGGCTTTACACCCGCGGTCACCGCCATCGAGTGCCTCCCGCAGGCCCGGTATCGGGCCAAATGACAGGTCACGGCTGGCCAGCGAAGGTCAGTTCAGTGAACCGGGGCAATGTTGCGCACGCGTTCTCTCATCATCAGAGTAGAATGGGCCGTACAATGATGCCAATCTGCGCACGGTGTAGAGATAACGCTGCGGTACGACGTTCGCATCGCACAGCTATAGAAAAAGGATTGGGAATTATTTTCTTATTTCCGTTTCGATGCAATGGGTGCAATCGTCGCTTCTACCGTTTCAGATTCAAAAACACAAATCTAGACGTCAAAAACCCGCCCCAAAAAGCCTAGTGCCAGCCGAATTGTGGCCCTGCCACTCACGTCATTTGACCCCGACGTGCAAACCCGAATTCCGACTCTTCTGGAACAGTGCCTCCACAATTTGATTCGCAAACCTGCTTCCACCGGCTGTTGCGGAGTTGCCAGGCCTCGCAGGATTTCCCCTTGGCGCTGACAGGCCACTGAACCATAGCTTACGAATGTCGTTTAGAACCTTTTCATGTCCGAGGTTCTGGCTCCACACCTTGAACGCTTCGGGGGACTTGCACAGGCCTGGCCAAGCTGGACGAGCGTGCTCCTAAAGCTGTGCGGATTGAAATACGGCAGCCCGACGCGCTGGAAAGCGTCCCGATGAAGTTGATGTTGATCAGCGCACGCAGCAGAGGCAGAGTATCGCGGGTGAGGGAGTTGCCCTTGGACTCCTCTTCACCGATCGACAGCAGACCGACGCGCGCATCTCGAGAAGAGACCAGTAGTTGATCTCAAGGGCAAGACCGGCCTTTCAAAGAACAAGTACGTCCACGTGTTGGCGTGCATGCTGCCTTCGGCGCGAGCACAAACGTGCCGAGACCCCTTCGGATTTCCCTGCGTACCGCCGGAGGTGTCGTCACCGTCCTGCCCGTGAACTCGATCATGTTAGCGTTTGCGCGACAAACCTGCGACAACAGTCCGACAACTGACGGGATTGGACGCTGCGACCGTCGCAAACCCGCTCGTCCCCATGAAGCACCGACCTAGATACAAATGGGGCTCGCGGGGTCTGGCTTTGGCAGTCGCTTTAGGGCTGGCGACCACTTTTACATTCGGGTGGTGATTGGATCTTTGTCTATTCTCCAGAGTTCATATCGGTCGCTCTCACTGTCGTCGCCAAATCCCCAGAGCCAGTCACCCCCCAAATTGCTGTAGAGGCCTATTCCAGCCCCCATCGTTCTTCCAAACCGATACTTGTGGGTTACCTCGCCGACCAACGTACGATGCGGGAAAAGTGCCAGCGACCTGTCTTCTGTCTCTAACCGGCCTACCACCAGCAGGTCCCCGGGCTTTGGTTGAGGGCCGCCCGGGAATGTGAGCTTTGCCCCAGCCAGAGGCGCGTACCAATAAGCCGAGTACTGGTCGCCGAACCAGACTCTTTCGCCCGCTGCAACATGCGGCTGAATCAAACGAAACATGGCATCCCGGCCAAATTCCGCATATTCCGCGTCCGAACGAAGGATCAGAAGAGAATAGCCGGTGCTGACAACGATCAACGCAACGGCCGCGGCCCGGGCTACCCTGAACGAAAAACCTTCCATCAGCCGGAAGCAGAGGAAAATGATGGCGGGCAGGCAGGGAACCAGATACTTCATCGGAAGTTGATTGTAGTAGACGATAGGGAGAGGAATCAGAATCCAGAGCAGGAGGAAGCAAGCGGTATGATCGCGCTTTCGCCACGCTTCGAAAAGCAGGTCGGCCAGCAGGCCGAACCCGACAATCGCGAAGGACGAGACAAGCCGATGTTGATGACGCAAAAACAAGGCGGCGATCGCCAACCCAGTAAAGATGATTACGATCAGCGGCCGTCCGGTCTTCAAACGGTTCGCAATCCAGCAGACGGCCAGGGGCAGAGGAAAGACGAAGTACATCAGATAGGAACGAAGATTGTTTCGTATGTACTGTGTTCCGGTGAAAACGGGGGGATTCTCGGCCAGATTATGCTCATGGGTAGCGGCGATGATTGCCAACAATAAAACAGCGCCTGCGACAACCGGTGTCCAAAGCCACCATTTCCGCCGGATCTGCGACACTATCTCCCTGGGTTGGAGGCTGTCGAGCAGAAAAAATGCTGCGAGAGGGAGAAGAAGCATGAGGTGTGGGCGCGCATAGGCTGCGAGGGCCAACGCGATGGCGGCCGCCACGCCCTCGCCACCTTTCTGTTCGGCCTTCCAGGCTGCGAGGCGTTCTATCGCCACCAACGCGAGGGCTGTCGCGAGAATATCCGGCATCGCGGTGCTGGCCAGGGGGAGAAAAGGTGCGATGGCCACCAAAAGCAGAGCGCCCGTGACTGCATGAGCTCGATCCCATCCGAAGCGAAAGACCAGCGAAGTCATCGCCAACACTGCAATCCAGACGAGCGCCAGTTGCGTGAGGTGTGCCATCCACTCGTGAGCGCCGCCCAGAACCGTCGGCACGAGTACATAACCTTGCCCTTCTTCTCCAAACAGGGCATTTCCAGGCCTCAAGCAGTTAACAGAGAAGTTCCAGCAAATACCAAAATCCATCGGATGCATCGGGTGCTTGACGATCTGCTGCGCCATGGTGAGAAACCACGGATCGTCATTGATGAAAGCCTTGTTCAGAAATGGGAGAAGGCACACGGTGGCGAGAAGTAACGCAGGCCACCCGCAAGCCAACACGGCGATTGCCGAGATCCTCTGGGATAAGTGGCGATCCGTCGTCATGTTCTCCGGCTCCGGAGTGAATGAACCCATCAGCGGACACATTCCAGAATCAGATTTGGCCAGGCGGGTCCGCCGACAACGTTCCACCACAATCGGTAAGCGGTCGGAATGGCCACAACAGAGCGAATGTATTGAATCATCTGCCTCTCGGACCCTGAGTTCACTATTCCCTGGGAAAACTCAACGTCGATTTTCCAATTTATCACGACCAGCAACTCGGCGGTTATGACGCAGCGCTGTGCGATCGCGACGGGCCGTCGCTGAGGTGATCTATTTCTTGACAGCGACGCACAGACAACTGCCTCCAAACAAGCAGCGCTTACCGCCGCGCAGGCGGCGCAGTTCGAGGTCGAGCATGCGATCCATCATCCAGGCCGCAGGGCCACGCGGCGCGTGCTGCGAGCGAGCAATCTCGCAACTTTCCGGTTGGCGCTTGCCAAGCCGCGTCGGTAACGTCCGACTAAGAAAGACCAAAGGCGGAAGTGGAGTAAAGATGTAGGAGGAAAATTCGATCCGGAAGTTGCTGTTGGCAAGAACACGATGCAGGCGAGGGATTGTATAGCGGCGAAAATGACCCGCCTCGCGGTCTTCGGAAGAATAAAGGAATTGGTAGGCGGGTACGGTGAGAAACAAGCGTCCGGATGGCTCTAGAAGCGAATGGATGAGGTTCAGGGCAACAGCTTCATCTTCGATATGTTCCAGCACATCGAAAAGTCCAACTGAAGCGGCGCACCCGGGAGGCATGTTCAAATCCTCGAGCCGCCCACAAACAACCGGCTCTACCCCGCGAGCACGCGACGCCAAAGCTCCATCGACACCTGGCTCGATCAGAATGCAGTCAATACCCGCAGCGATGATCGCCCGTGCAACATAACCATTGCCGCCGCCAACATCAAAAAACATCCCGTCGCGGTGAAAGCGGCTTACAATCTCAACAATCACGCGATTGCGGTGCCGGAACCAGAACGAATGATCCTCGACCGCAAGACACGCAGCGTTCCCGTGGGCCGGATATGACACTTGGGTTCCGTCTTGCTTCGCGAACCAAAGCCCGGGCTGACGTTGCTCCAAGGATGGGGCCAGTGCCGCGAGATCAAGCCGCATGATTATTTGGAGCTCCAATTCTTGTAGAAATCGAGCACCGACATGGCGACTTCAGTTACATCTCGATCGTTCAAATCATAGTACATTGGCAGCCGGAGCAAACGGCTGCTCGTATCATCCGTTACTGGCAAATTCGGCTGTGATAAGCCGAGAGATTTGGCGAAGGGGGAGGAATGCAGCGGCACATAATGAAAGACCGCAAGAATGCCCGCGTTGCGGAGGTGTGCGATCAGCGCTGTTCGCTCGTCTTGGTTTGCCGCCAAGAGATAGAACATATGGTAATTCGTGGTGCAGTGTTCCGGGATGAAAGGGGTGCGAATCCGGCCGCTCTCGACCAGAGGTGCGAGCAGACTTGCGTAGAGGTTGAAGATTTCGCTTCGACGGGCTGTGATCTTCTCCATGTTCTCCAGTTGGCCATGTAGGAAAGCTGCCAACATGTCGGACAGAATGTAGGAAGAGCCGATGTCGACCCACGTATATTTGTCTACCTGCCCGCGCAAAAATTGGCTGCGGTTGGTGCCCTTCTCGCGCAGGATCTCGGCCCGCTTCTCCAAATCCGGATCGTTGACCGTCAGCGCGCCCCCCTCGCCACACGAGAAGTTCTTGGTCTCATGAAAACTATAGCAACCCATGTGGCCTATGGTGCCGAGCCATTGGCCCTTGTATTTGGCGAAGACGCCCTGCGCCGCATCCTCGACAACCAGCAAGTTATGGCGTCGCGCGATCGCCATTATCTCGTCCATCTCACAGCCAACACCGGCGTAATGAACGGGAAAGATCGCCCGCGTGCGTGGCGTGATGGCGGCTTCGATAAGCCGCTCGTCAATATTCAGTGTGTCCCGTCGAATATCGACGAATACCGGCTTGGCTCCTCGTAACACGATCGCATTAGCTGTGGAGACGAAGGTAAAGGAAGGGACGATCACTTCATCGCCTGGACCAAGTTTGCATAGTAGCGCCGCCATCTCAAGCGCTGCAGTGCAGGAAGTGGTAAGCAGAATTCGCCCTGCGCCGAACCGGTCCTCCATCAATTTCTGCGCCCGTCGGGTGAACGGCCCATCGCCGCTGGCATGTCCGCCAGAGATCGTCTGACCGACATAGATAAGCTCGGAGCCGACGATGCACGGTTTGTTAAATGGAATGTGGATTGTCATAGTATCGAACTCACAGGAAGGATTATGCCTCGGGAAAAGTAGTCAGGAAATACCCCGTATCGCTGAAGCGTAAACAGAATGATCGGCGAGGTTACGGTCATGGCGCAGGTGACCTCAGTGCTCCGAATGGACACCAGTGGAGAGTGATGCTGGGTGAGGGGAATCGAGAGCCCAAGGAAACATAAAGATTATGCACGGCAACATTGTGGGACGAGATGCTGGTGGAAACCTCCTCCACCCCTTCACGGTGATGGAAAGCGAGCATCGCCTGCCAGACGCGCCGCCCAAGACCGTGACCGCCCAGCCCTGGAGCCAGCCCGACCAAGGACCAAAATCGGCTTACGGGTGTTGGTTGCTCGACCACAAAGAAAGCGATAATACGGCCTTCCATCAAACATTTCAGCACACTCTGATTTGGGTTCCTGAAGGCGTTTTCGACCCACATTCCATAGCGGCGGTTGCCAATTTCGGGGCCAATTTGCGGATCAACGTGTAGCCGGCCACTTGTAAATATCTGTTCTGCAAATCCAGATATTTCTCTACAATCCTCCGGGAGGGCCTGGCAGATGGTGATCTCCGTATCGTCCGAAAACCTGCTAAGCCCGACCAGGACCGGGCGGTAGTTCAACTCGATAAACCGAAAGCCCTGTCTTTCCAGAAACCCACATTCGGTCAACTGATCTTGGGTTAGGCGGCAGCTAACCAACTTGGTATGGTTCTGCATGCACCAATTTCGAAAGCTCTCAAATGCGGGTGCCGCCTCCTTCTCCACCCGCACATGTATCGATGCGATGGCGGCCGTGTTACCTTCGAAAATCGGCTCGTCCCAGGGCGTCAAATGGTAGGTAAGACTCAATGCAGTGCTTTCTGATCTTTCCTCGACATAGCTAAACAAATCTATTCTCCCGAGTAGGATGCGACACCGGTTCTCCGACAGTTGAATCGGAGTCGCACAAAGCGACGATCTCTCCAATGACGTAGGGTGGGCGATCCATGCTGCGGAAGTGGATGCGGGCGAGATATTCGCCGAAGATCCCGAGAGCGAAGAGCTGCACGCCAGAGAAAATAGCAATCACAGAAGCAAGGAAAGTGAATCCCGGCACTGCGGCACCGTGGATCAAATAGTTGGCCAAGACCCACACCAATATTGAAAAACCAAATGCGAAGGATACAAAGCCAAGAATGCTGGCGATATGCAGCGGCAGAGCGCTAAAGCCAGTCATGAGGTTGAACGCGTGGCGGATCAGTTTACCTGTGCTGTATCCCGATACGCCTGCAGTGCGCGGCGCATGGCGAACCTTGATGACGGTAAAGCGCGTGGTTGTCCAGGTGAGAAGCACGTCGATCGACACAGATGGACTGCGGTACTCCCGGAAGCCCTCGCGCAGGCGAGTACGGAAAACACGAAAGGCGCTCACGTTACGGGCGGTCTCAGCGCCCATGGTGCTGGCGAGTGCCGTTTTTGTCATGCGCGAGGCGAGATCGCGAAGAACTCCATGGTGTTCCTCTTGGGGCGCGCCGTAGACGACATCGTACTCAGGCTTCAGCGCCGCCAGCATTGGTGCGATCTCGCTGACCGGATGCTGCAGATCGTCATCCATTGTGAGGATGATCTCGTGCTTTGCAGCCAGGATGCCGCAGAGCAGCGCATTGTGCTGACCGTAATTTCGGCTCATCCTAATACCGCGCACTCGGTGGTCTGAGCGGGCTAAGTCGGCAATAATCGCCCAGGAACCATCGCCGCCCCCATCTTCAACAAAGATGATCTCAAAAACCGACGTTAGCTCCGACATCGCATCGGAAAGCTGTAGGTATAAATCGGACAGTGTCTGCTCCGCACGATAGACAGGAATGACAGCGGAAACCGTAAACATGAATGACTGGTCCTAATCTCGTACGCCAAAATGCACGCAAGCAACAGCGGCGAATTGTAATTGCGAAAGCCCAATCACGGCTTCGATGTCGGCCATCTTCGCATAGTAGTCGATATGAGTATAGTATGCCCTCAGCGGTTCACCCTGCGGGTGCTTGGGGGGGACAATGTGCCGATGAAGGTGTTGAGCGAGGAGTACAAGAAGAGCGCACGGCGGAGCGTAAACTAAGACCACCGAATCCACCTGCAAAGAAGGAACCACCGACCGGCTCTGAGGAGCCTTTTTTTAGCGCGCAAAAGCACCCATTTCACCGATCGGATTCTGCGGTTGTCAGCTGAACGGTGTATCTCCTCTGGCGTACTTCCGATCAGAACGGACCGTCTTTCAGGGCGTACCGCAAAATGGGGTAGCCGTCATGACCCAATTCTATTGAAGTTGCCGACCAGAATCTTCTTCTCGCTGGCTAGACCCTCGACGTAGTCGGCCCAAAATTGCAGCATCTTCCGCCGCTGATCGGAATATTTGGCGCGATTGTAGACTTCCCTTACACCACCAATCGTGTGATTGAGTGCCTTCTCGATCACATCGGACGGGAAGCCTTTCTCATGGAGCAATGTCGAGCCGGTTCGGCGCATATCGTGAATAGTGAAAGGTGGAATCGCGAAGCTCACGCCTTGCAAGGCTTGGTTCAAGCAGTCGTGGAGAACGGCCTGGCCAGGCTGCTTCTACTCGGTATGACCCAAGGCGAACCGCCCGCAAGGTCTTGCAGTTCGCGGAATATCTCGACGGATTGGCGAGAGAGATAGACCATGTGCGGGGCCCTGCTTTTGGAGTTATCCGCTGGAATCTGCCACTCGGCAGCCTCAAAGTCGATATGCTCCCAACGGGCAAAAATCAACTCCGATTTGCGCACGAGGGTCAAAAGGATCTGGTGGAGCGCCAATTTGAACTGATACAGAACATATGACTCGCCATTAAATATGTAAAGAATCATATAGTTAACGGAAAATGCGGTTTGGCATGGACACTTCTGTGGACATATTCTAGAGTTCTTGGACTCATCTCATCTTGCGTCAACGTAAATTACGCAAACGAATCCTATGAGCCAAGGTACTCATAATCTCTCGGAGCCGCTTTGTAGGGTTTTGCGTGCTGACATAAGCCTTTGCAATTACGGTATTTTGTATCATTGCCCCACCAAGCCGCTACAAGCCCTCCCAAGCAGGGACTCCCTACAAAAGTCCCTACAGTGATTCTCCGCAAGAAACATGTCGAAGTGGCTTATACGGGCAACCAACACATAAAGGTTTTGCAGACCTACCGGGCGGGATAGTGACCATTTGCTAATTTATGTAAGCTCTTGCCGAATTAGTGAGTTAGCAAAATGCTAAGCAAGTGTCTACAAGTCCTTCCATGCAGGTACTCCCCACAAAAGTCCCCACACTGTAATCCGAAACTCATCCTGCGAACAGCTTAGAAACAGCCGGGGAATTCCCGAGCCTCCCCTTGGCCCTTGCAGGCTCTTCACACCATGAGTGATACGGACGTGCAAAGAGAAAATATTGTTATTTAGGAGGGCCTGCCACACTTTGCCAGAGGCGCATAACAGCGAGAGCCTCGTTGACGTGCTCGTGCTGCTTCATCCCTACTAAGGCGCAGCTTACCTGAGCATAAGTTTGAACAAAGAGCAAAGATTTCGACGGGTTGCCAAGGCCGGCCATTACGCTTCGGCTTGTTAGGACAGTCAGTTCGCGAGCCGCCGCGAAGTCTAGCGTAGACACCTCGCGATCATCGATGTGGTGGGCGAGGGCAGTTGCAGCTTCCCGCAGGAGATAGTTAAAAGGAAGCTCGATAACTCCAAAACTTGATCTCCCTCCGGAAGCAATTTCTGCGCATTTGGTTACACGTTCAAGGTCGATGTATCTTTTATGACCTGCCTTTACCCGAAGTCCGTCCCAAGTGGCGATTCCGTAGGCTGAGATTGCACCGGCCCGCACTTTATGCTCTAGCATCGCGAAGGTCTTGATGAGCGTTTGATAAAATGAGCCCTCGCCAAGGGATTCAAGACTTGCCTCGGGGTTGTGCAAAAGGTAGATATCAATACATTCTAGTCCCATGTTCACGAGGCTTTGTTGCAGTGAGATCTCAATATATTGAGGACTAATTGAATGCCGGCGCTCAATTTCCGCCTTAGTCAGAACACCGCAATGGGAAAGGTGTGAAGGAATGAAACCGCCTTTCGTTACCACGCAAAGGGAACTGCGACGAGTCCCTTCCATTACTAATCTGCGAATCGCCCTGCCTACTGTCTGCTCACTTCGCATGGATCGATAGTTGATCGCCGTGTCGATGACATTGATGTTGCCCAAGACGGCCTGCTTGATCGCTGCGAGGTACGCGTCGTCGTCATTTGTGGATGCGGAACCAGAGTAAGTGCCGATGCCTACCGAACTGACGCCCTTGAGGTTTCTATGAAAGCTCCCCTTGACGCGACCATGCATATTTATCGAAGTTCTGTCCAAAATTTTATGCGATAATCTAATTTCTTTTTGGCGCTGTTCCAAAATGCTATCTTCAAACTTTCTTCGGAAACGAAAAAGAGATTTTCCCCATTCCTCTGCGGCGGTGGGTACCCAGCCAAGACTCTTTAGGCGGTTGTTCGAGAACAAAGACCACAAATTTCGAGAAGAGCTAAAATACGGGGTTTCGTATTCAGCAAGATCCGCCGATGCGAGCTGCGAATTAGTCACCCTTACTACATCTACCGGACGACCTACGGATCGCGAAAGAAGGTGAGCCAAGCTTCGATCTGGCGAAACCTCATCGCCGACAACATTCAAAACTTGTTCCGGCGCCGAGGGGTGCGTCGCCGCGAGCAAGAGAGCTCTGGCGACATCCCCAACAAATGCAGTTTGATGCAATCTTGTGTCCGTGTGGCGCAGCAAAATGGGGCCACCATCGGATATCCGGAATGGAAAGAATTGTGATCTGCTCATTGAGCCCGCTTTAGGACACATGAAATTATCTCGTGCGCCCATTACGACGGCAGGTCTCACAATTACCTTCTCAACGTGCGCCGAACTACGCAGAGCTATTTCGCAAGCGCGCTTGCCGCGAACATAACCTTCACCTGGTAGCATTTTGTCCGAATGCAAATTCGGCTCGAGCTTTTCATCTTTGAGCTCGTCGCAGTATTTGGCTTGATCATTTCCATATATATCCACTGAACTTGTCAGCACATAACGTTGAACTCTGCCTTTCAGAGCAGCGATAAGCGAGGTAACATGCTCTCCCCGAAAAGCGATATTATCGATAACTACATCAAAAACGAGCCTTGAAAGTGTTTGGGTGAGAGGGGACTCTCGGTTTGCCTCGAGCCATCTTGCATGAACAGTTGAAGGCTTATCGAGGGACAAGACGGTAACATCATGTCCTTGCTTAATAGCTTGCTCGACGAGTTCTGCTCCAATAAATCTGTTCCCGCCTAGAATCAATAAGCGCATGGGTGTGCCAAGCCAATCTCAAGAGATTCTCTTGCACATGTAAAACGGAATCTCTTAAATGATCGGTACTTTCCATTAGCATTGCTAAGGCTAGCATCATGTGAACATTATTCTGAGCGTTTGCCGAGAAAATCATTGCGTTCAAATGCGTTAGCCTGTATTATTCTCATTCTTCAAAGCTGCGGGCCAAATGGGCCCTGATGTTTTTGGGCGGCAATCAAATGCCATTCCAAAAGGGAAGGTACTTTATGAAGAGAAAAAGGCTTGCTCCCCAAGATGAAATTATCCTGCGTGGAAGGTTTAACAACGGCATTTTTGTTGGCGTAACGCTAGATCGCGCCGCCGATGACACAGGCGATACCGGGGACACCGGCGATACCGGCGATACCGGGGACACCGGCGATACCGGACACCGGCGATACCGGCGACACCGGCGACACCGGCGATACCGGCGATACCGGGGACACCGGCGATACCGGGGATACCGGCCCTACCGGCGACACAGGGGATACAGGAGACACCGGGGACACCGGCGATACCGGGGACACCGGGGGGGACACCACTGATGTTGTCTGGGACATCGTCAAAGAGGTCATAGTCCATGTAATCGTCGAACTCATCATCGACCTGATTGGCGATCCTGTTGACGTAAGCGTTCTGACTGAGGGCAAACTGGCCAGCTCTGATTGAAGAGCGAGTGGCGCGAGCGCAAAGAGCAATGAAGGTCTCCACCGTTCTCAACCCTGCTCCCAGCGTAGGCGAGTTAGCGGACTTGCGGCAGATGATAATTAGGCAAGGCCTAGCACGTCGCAAGAATGCAAAGAACATTAAAGCGAATAAACAGAAGAGAGAATAAGGAACCGCGCCTCTCGAGACTATTTTCGGGGGGCGCGTTTCAATTACATCGATAAGATGCTAGCCAATGTTTCCTCTGCCGCCATCGCGAAGAGCGGCCAAGAAACCATACATGGCGTTCTGCCAGCCTTTACAAGTGCGAGGAAGACAAGCCCAGAATTGATACCGGGTTTCGGATCGGGCGCGCTAGGGGGACAATTGAATGCTTTGAGCAATTTCGCGAATGTGGCTTTTGGTGCGTGGTTTATAGGGACTTTGGTCGTTCAGCTCCCATTCTCCTTCCCCAAAAAGCTACGCCGATTCGATCCAACCAGCCACCTGTTGCCCGGCTGGAATTTCTTCTCTCCAAAGCCCATTATGGCCGACATCGATCTAATGTTTCGTTGGGTACCCGCGGCCGACTCCTTAGGAAGGCCAACCGGGTGGGTTAGGGCGGAGCCACCCCAAGGTCGTCAAATAAGAGGAATCGTTTTTAATCCGCGACGCAGCCAGAAAAGTTATCTTTCAGTGTTGCCATCGAATTCTCTTGGCTCGGCGCGTCACTAGCGACCAGTCAAACCTCATATTTAGTGTTCCGTATCTACTTCTGCTTGATAAAGTTACGGCCTTGAGTCCAGGCGCCTCCGCGGTGCAATTTAGAATCGACGTTCTTCGCCACAATGAACCAAAGCCGTTCATAGCATTTCAATCGCCTATGCACGCTGTTCAGGCTGCCGATGGACTCGAGCAAACGGCCGGAGCTTTCAATCCATAAGTGATGCCAACTTTCAGTACTTCCGACGCCCTTCACTTTGCGATTAGGTCGTGCTGTATTGCGCGCGCAATCTGTCTTGTGGAACTCGGGGCGTCCTTTAGAGAGACGGACACAGGGGGGATGTTCAATTGGAGGATTACACGACTGATCAATTTCTCCCGTGCCTCTGCTGTTAGCCTGGTTCTTGAAAAGGTAGTCACTGCCATACCCCAGCGGTTTTTCGTTTTCCTCTTTTGGCTGGAAGTTCTGGTAGTGATTTTATTGTTCCTCTGGCCAGGAAATATATTTTATGTCGTAATTGTGACGGTTCTTTTTCTTCTTCAGATGAAACGGCATTATTTTTCTTTTGACGGCGCAGACCAAATGGTATTCGTTGTTTTAGTGGCGGCCACTTTGGGAACAATTTGCAGATCTCAGCGAAGCGCGGTGTTTTTCCTCGCTGGTGAAGTCACGCTAGCATATCTCGTGGCTGGTCTTTACAAGGTTTCCTCCCCTTATTGGAAGAGGGGTAGAGCGCTCCTACTTATCACGCAGACACGTCTCTTCGGCCACGAGAAGGTTGCGGCAATATTGCAGGCTCATCCTGTCTTCGCGACCGCCACCCAGTTCATCCTCGTCTTTTGGGAGTCCAGTTTCGTTGTATCCCTAATCGCTCCGCCCAAGATCTTAACAATGTTTCTCATTGCAGGCATCGTCTTTCACATCTCGTGCGCCTGGATCATGGGGTTGAACACTTTTCCTTGGGCTTTTGTTGCGTCTTACCCGTCAATCGTGTATGTCAACAGAGAATTCCGTTCTTTTATTTCCCCAGCTAAGGGGCTCTTCTTAACGGGATGTTTGGCGGCCGCCATAATTTGTATCGTCGTGATGGGAGGAGCGTACGTATACCGAAGAAATGGCCGGAACAGTCTGCAGGTGTCGGCCCGAATGCCGGAGCCGGTTGATTGACCCTCTCGGTGTTATCGGTAGAACCGGTTCTGTTGAGGCAAAACCTTGCATTTACGACGTTCTTGTTGTTCTGTACGGCGAAATATTTGTTCGCCGAGCGGTTCATCAGGTCGCCCCTCACAGGCCAGGCCAACCCGAAAACAACCCCGTAAAAGGGTAGAAATCTTTATCGGAACGTCCGAACTGAAGAGAAATGTCTACTTACACTTGGAATTTCCTGTTTTTTACGCTGTTCTCGGCGATGCAGGGACGTCCCTTGAGGATCGAGCAACTTGGTGCCCATCGCTCTCCGGGGAGGCGTTCCGCCAACTTATGCAGTGGTCAGGATGCGCCGAGCTTGAACTATAGGAAAATCGAAAATTTGATTTGAGCCATTACTTTCACGAAATCCTGACTTGGAGACTGTCAGCGTAGACGAATCGACACGGGCAATCTCAAAACTGATTATGTTGATTGCCACCATTTCAGCTTTTGTCCGGAATGACGTTTCTATTCCAACGCATTACACTGCCATCCTTGGCGATGAGAGGATCTCGATTAAACTCTCTGATAAGGCGGCCTCGCCACGTCATCGTTTGGACCGGTTTTGCTCTACGCTGTCCCAGCAACGCCATATAAATTATGTAATCGCGTGCCTTCGCCCGAGGGGCAACCAACCCGAAATAATGCACCGCATTTGCATAGCGATTTGCTACTTGCGCGGTGAGACGTGAGATAAAATCGCGCGCCGACATTTCGATTCGCTCTTGTTGGCCAGATTTCGTGTTCTTGCCCATATAGACCATCGTCGCGTTTTCGATCGAAAGAATGTTCCTGTTGGCGATCGGTGGTCGTCGAAGATACCTGGCGAGATAGCTGATGTAGGAGTGGTTGGGCGCTCACATTGCGAACTCCTACTTTCCACCATTGATCGAACTGGTAGTCGAGTTCCTTTGAGATCCCCGCCTTCGATAGTTTTGATCGAAGCAGACCGTCGGCGTGGAGGTCGCGTAGATGGTTGATTAAGCCACGTCTCCAATTGGTTCTGATCATATCGATTGGGAACCTTATCCCTTGGACTAAATGAGTCTGGGACATGTGAAGTCCCGTCCGGGATACCAGGATATGCAAGTGAGGCTTGAATCTAAAATCGCCTCCAAAAGTATGTAGAACTGCAATTACGGTGACATCAGCCTGATACTGCCGAGCAGCCCAATCTTGAAGAGCGCCTGAACCGATGGCTGTCAGACTGTCAAGCAATTCCGGATTCGATTTGAGGAGATCCCATAGGGCGGGCGGCATGGTTAACAACACACTCGAATACGGAACGTCCGGCAGTTCGATTGTCATCTTGCGAACCCAGTCAAGAGTTGATTTATGACCGCAGCTCGAGCAAATTTTCGATTTGCAGGTGAATGGAACCTCAAGCTCCTGGCCGCCGTCTGATAGATAAATTGCAGCACCGAGCGCGCCAGTGCCACACGCGATTACCTTTTCGAACTCGGTCCTCACATGTTGGGGGATCTTAGGATTGTCCCAGACAGACCGGTACTGAGTGAGAAACTGCTGGACAGGTCGTCTTCGTTTCAATGTTGGCCTCTCAACTCCTCGTCGGTCTCCTGTGCCGTCAAGAGTGCAGTTACCGTGCGACAGATTTCGTTATGTTTTGGAAATTGCTTCAACTCTGTTAGGGTTCGCTTGAATTTGATGAAAGCCCGGTCCGCGTCACATAGTCTCATAAGCCCTCGATTGCGAAGGGCCTTCCTTCTGACTTCTGTCTTGCGCTCGATGACATCCTTCAGAGCGTACAGCTGATTGCACGCACTTAGCATCCTCATCTGCCACGCGGCATGAATGCTGATTTGAGAGTTAACGAGGGCGGCCTTGATCTCACCAATTGCTTCCTGCTCTAGTTGCTGAACTTTGGTCACCTGTCCCGTACCCACGCCGGCCAGTCTCGCAACCGATTGACGGCAGTTCACGCGGAATTCTTTTGTCAAGATTGACAAACCCTTTAATCGTCCGCCGGATTGCTGATTGGCTCTCGCCTCCTCGCGAATACCGGACACTAGCGCGAGCGCAACTTGTATGCGGCTGTATGCATTAATACAGTGTCGACAGCTCTGAGCTTGGAGCATAAGTTTTGATGCCTGGTCGGTCGTCAGTTCCCGTGTCAGACACAGGATGACTCGCCTCCTTTGCCGTTTGGCGAGTTCCCAGACATCATAGCGATCAACTATTTCCGAGTTCTGCGTGATTGTCACTGGCTCGTTCCATAGGCCCGGACAGCGTTTTGCGATCTCCAAGATGGTTCGCTCAGCCACCACGAACTTTGCTGCTGCGAGTGCAGGCAGTGGCTTAAGTTGCGACACCTCTCGCCATACAAGGGGAGCGGATTCAGCGTCTACAGGCACCACAGGGTTCGTCGCTTCTCATGAGGGTCTCCGGCTGGCTTCCACCCGCTTGCTAACCCAAGCGTCGATGTCTGACTCCAACCAGCCGACCGCCCGAACCCCCAACTGAATGGGTGCCGGGAATCTTCCATTGGCAATAGCGGCGTAGATCGAACTTCTTGACAAACCGACTCTGATTTTGACCTGCGGCAGACGTAAGATCGTATTGGACATCTCTGGCTCCATTAACGCTAATCTGGAGTCCAGTAGACTTGAGTAAATCCTGGCTTGCATCGACCTTATTGTGTCTCAGGCCCTTTTGAGACAGAATTAATTGCCGTTGCGCGGTTCTTGTCAGTTTTTTGAGACCTGAGAAAAAAGATGTCTCAAGCCATTTGCGACAAATATGCGCTTTCAGTAATTCATCTTCACATCTCGCTCTTCCCTCGCCTGTAGTCTAAAAGGCTGTACAAGGAAATTGGATGACTGTAAAGGCCGCATCTCCATTAGGACAGCGTTATCCTGCACTCAAGAATTGGACAGACGCAGAACACCAGGATCTGTGGCAACAGGCGCAGAATGCCATGCAGTACGGATCATATGTTCGATCGAAGGAAGATGCTGTTCGGCAGGTGCTGCAGAGTCAGCTTCCGAATGGTCGTTATGACGATCATCGACGGTATGTGGAGCTTGAATGTATTCGAATAGTCGAACAACTACGTCTTGTGAGAGATGTTTATCAAAGGTCTTTGACAGAAGACGGGGAGAAACCGACCCTTTACGTCGCTTACATGATTCACCAACATGCGGTCGAGAGACGTGCGGTGCCATTTTTGCAGGAGGTGATGGTCGATTATTTGATGAAGACCCAAGTCGATCTGGATTTGTGGCGCATGTTGTTCGGATTAGATGCCTGGTCGTACCTGATACCCGGAGGTCCGGCTCGCGAAGTCCACCACATGGCGGAAATATCTAGAACCGTTCAGTCGCTGTTCGAAGGGACTACCCTTTATAGCGCCGAAGCCGGCGGGCCAGTTCGGTAGAAACGCACAAAAATCTCTGGCTTGTAGCAGACCGTGGTTTGAAGTCTCTGCCCAGTCGAAGGCAATTGCTGAAATGGTTGCGCAACGACTGTCGATGTGGGATGCCTGCAGCTTTTGGACGCAAGGACTTGTGGCGCTCTTCGATTGTTGTCGGGGTGAGCTTTTCCGTCAGCGTGGCCTGCTGGCTTCGAATAGTCGTCCGGGTGAACCAACTGTAGACAACCTTAGTCCTTTTGAACTAATCGTTCATCAGCATCTTAGTAAAGCCAAGCTCAACTCTGTAGGGGGCAAAAAACACGGCGGAGAGTTTTGGCGCGCTTTATTCCGGCATTTGGATTCAGAAGGTATCCTGCCCGAAAAGCAGCTTGAGGGAATCGCTAAAAAGCTTCTTATGAAGGCGCGTCAAAAGGGATACAAAGTCGACACATGGGCGGAGAGCTACGAGTGCAAAGTGCAAGCGATATTGGACAATGAAAAATTGTACGTTCTGAAACGGGAGTTGACCCATGCGCTTCACAACGCCGACAGGAAAGCGAAGAATCACCTGAAAAAGTTGGGGTTTTAGGTAAGACACGGCGTGGACACGCGGACACCCCCGACGTTGGATCATAGAAAACTTCGAGCCGCGTCGCTGACGACCCTATGAGACCCTGCCGAAGTTGCCATGAAGAATCTTCTTCTCTGAGGCGAGGCCCTCAACATAATCGGCCCAGAATTGGAGCATCGTGCGTCGCTGATCTGAGTATAGCGCGCGATTATAAATTCCTCTCACCCCGCCGATCGTGTGGTTGAGCGCCTTCTCGATCACGTCGGACGAGAAACCCTTCTCATGAAGCAGCGTCGAGCCCGTCCGGCGCATGTCATGAATGGTGAAAGGTGGAATCGCGAAGCTCACACCCTCGAGGGCCTGGTTCAGCGCCGTGGTACAGAAAGGCTTGGTCAGGCTGCTTCTGCTCGGTATGACCCATGGGGACCCACCGCCAAGGCTTTGCAACTCCAGGAATATATCGACGGACTGACGAGAGAGATAGACGATGTGAGGGGCCCTGGTTTTGGAGTTCTCCGCCGGAATCTGCCACTCGGCGGCCTCAAAGTCGATATGCTCCCAACGGGCAAAAATCAGCTCAGATTTGCGCGTCAAGGTCAAAAGGATCTGGTGGAGCGCCAATTTGAACTGACGACGGATATTCGATTGGTAGAGGGTCTGGAGATAGATCCGGAGTTCTCCGGGTGAAAGGGCCCTTGTCCGGGGTCGTGACTGGGTAATGAAGCGCATGGGGATAGTGAGGGCAGGATTGAGGGCAATGATGCCGTTGGCCATCGCATACTCGAACATTCGCTTGAGCAGGTTACGGATCTGAGCGGCCGAGGACGGTGCGCCGCCATCCCGCTTGCGGAAAACAATCGCCTGGACGTCGGACGGGGTCACGTCACGCACTGGTTTATCTGCGAGGCGCGGATAAATCTCCTTGTCGAGGTACCGCCGAATAGGCCTCGGATCTTTACAGTCCCTCTCCACGATCTCGGAGAAGTAGCGCTCGCCGAACTCGAACACCGTCGTCGTATGGGCCACGGCGTACTTCTCTGCTTGCTTATGCCGCGCGGGCGACCTGCCGTTTGCGAGCATCTCAGCGTATTCATTTCGTCTCTTTCTAGCAGCGATTAAGCTAATCGATGGGTAGCGT
Organism: uncultured Acidobacteriaceae bacterium; assembly: GCA_963774835.1. Classification (GTDB taxonomy): domain Bacteria; phylum Acidobacteriota; class Terriglobia; order Terriglobales; family Acidobacteriaceae; genus Edaphobacter. The sequence continues at coordinate 661,068 of CAVZGS010000002.1, read as the reverse complement.
CCCACCGATACCTTTTCGGCTTTGCCCTGAAAGCGATAACGGTACCTCCAAGACCTAGATCCCGAAGGAAGGGCCAGCTCCAGGCTTAGACCTCCAAAGTCGCTCACCGCATATCTGGTTGAACCAGGTTTCAAGCTCTTGATGTAAGTCTCTGTCAGTGCCATAACTTAGCCTCTCCATTTCCTGCCATCAAAGTTGACATCTCCCGCAAGTCACGACATTTGATTAGTTTAGGGGATTGTGTGTCCACAAACCCCGAAAATCCGCAATCATTGAGCTGCCGTGGACACATTTATGGACACAAAAGGTCCGGCTGCCACCAAACCTCAATGGACACTATAGTACCACATAATTATGAAAATAGGAGGTTTATAGCTAAATTTTGGACGGCGTTGGACGTCTCTGGAACTCGTTTTACTTGCCGATGCAGAACTTGCTGAAGATTAGGTTGAGGATGTCATCGCTAGTCGTGGTACCAGTGAGGGCATCGAGGGCGTGGAGAGCTTCGTAGAGATCGAGGAGAACCATCTCCTGGGGAATGGTCGTGACAACAGCTTGCTGCGCTTGGAAGAGAGCTGACAACGCTGCCGAAACTGATTGTTGTTGGCGGAGATTGGTAAGGAGCGCGGTCTCAGCGTCTGGGTGTCCAATGGTGAGAAGAGAGAGAATGGCGCGACGTAGTTCGGGGACTCCCGCTCCGGTTAACGCGGAGGTTAGCAGCGCAGCGTCGAGGCGTCGCTCCAGGGGTGCAGCGGGGGCGAGGTCTTTCTTATTGATAACAATGAGGAAGGGGCGGTCGGCTAAGGTGGCGATGGTTGTTTCGTCATCTTTATTGAAATGGCGCGGTGGCGTCGAGAACCAGGAGGACGACATCGGCTTCGGCCATGGCTTCGCGGGATTTAGCTATGCCGAGTGATTCGGCTTCATCGACAGACTCGCGGAGGCCTGCTGTATCAATGAGTTCGACCGGGACGCCTTCCAGTGAGACGCGTTCGGTGACCAAGTCGCGGGTGGTGCCGGGGGTCGCGGTAACGATGGCGCGGTCTTGTTGGACTAAACGGTTGAAAAGGGACGACTTGCCGACGTTGGGGCGGCCTACAATTGCGAGAGTGAAACCGTCGCGGACGATGCGGCCATAGCTGAAGGTTTGCTCCAAGGTGGTGAGAGGGGCTCGAATCGCTTGAATTTGGGTGGCTATTTCGTTGGTGGGGAGGAGATCGATGTCGTCTTCGGCGAAGTCGATGCCAGCTTCGAGGGCGGCGATGAGCGCTGTAAGTTGCTGTTTTATTGGGGTTATCTGGCGGGACAGTGAGCCGCCAAGCTGTTGGGCGGCGATGCGGGCCTGGTGGAGGGTGGTGGCTTCGATGAGGTCGCGGACGGCTTCGGCCTGAGTGAGGTCTAAACGGCCTGAAATGAAGGCGCGCTGGGTGAATTCGCCGGGCTCAGCGAGGCGGGCGCCGGCGGCGAGGCATTGGCGGAGGAGGTGCTCGAGGAGGACGGGAGAGCCGTGGGCGGCGATTTCTACGATGTCTTCGGAGGTGTAGGAGTGGGGTGCTTCGAAGTAGGTGACTACGGCTTCGTCCAGCGTTTCTCCTGTTGTGTCAACGATTTCGGCGAAGCGTGCCAGGGCCGGAGCGAGGGGATGACGGAGCTTTAGAAGGGGCCCGGCGATGGTGCGGGCGGCGGGGCCGGAGAGGCGGACGATGCCTATGCCTCCGCGACCGGGTGGGGTGGAGATGGCGACGATGGTGTCTTCGAACTCAGCCACGGGGAACTCGGTCACTTGGATTTTCTTATGGTACCGGGAGAAAAAAATGTTGGGGTGGTGGAGTGGTGTTTTTGCAGGCGGTTTTGCGAAAAATGGTGTGCAGAACGTGGTTTTTTGATGGTGAAAACGTGGTGGATGTGTGGTGAAACGTGGTGAGAAAATGCACTTGTTCCGGGCGCTAAAAACGTGCCACCTCTTTCGATTTATTTTGCGAATTTCTTTCGGAGGATAAAAAACTGTTTTGGAGGATAAAATGTTCGACGTTGCGACTAAGAGGACTTTTGCGAGGTGAGGATGATTTCCAAGGTTGTGCTATGGGGATGTTTGCTGGTGGGTTCGGTGGGTGTGGCTTCAGCGCAGGAGAACTACTTCGGCAGTTGGCCTGAGGGTGTCGCGCCGCAGGAGGTGGGGAAGAAGCTGGCGGGCCACTTTGTGACGAGTCCTCACCAGTACTCGAAGACGATCCACTATTCGGAGATTTGTGCGTGGTATGGGGCGCTGACTTTTGCGCAGTTGACGCATGATGACACGTTGCGCGATGCATTGATTAAGAAGTTTGAGCCGTTGATGCCGGGTGGAGCGGAGGCAGAGCGGAGGCCGCTGCGGCATCATGTGGACGACTCGATCTTTGGAGTGGCGCCGCTGGAGATTGCGATCCAGACGAAGGACCCCAAGTTTTTGAAGGAAGGGTTGTGGTGGGCGGAGCCGGCAGTGGGAGAGTCCGCAGCCGGATGGGTTGTCGGGGGAGACGCGGTATTGGATCGACGATATGTATATGTTGGTCATGCTGCAGCTTGAGGCTTATCGTGCGACGGGGGACAAGAAGTATCTGGACCGTGACGCGAAGGAGATGGTGTCGTATCTGGACAAGTTGCAGCAGCCGAATGGGCTGTTTTATCACGCACCGGACGTGAAGTACTTCTGGGGACGCGGCGATGGGTGGGTAGCGGCGGGGATGGCGGAGGTGCTGCGGTCGCTGCCGGAGAACCATCCGGACCGGGCACGGATTATGAAGGGCTACAGGTTGATGATGGCTTCGCTGCTGCAGTACCAGGGGAAGGACGGGATGTGGCGGGAGCTGATCGATAAGGACGATGCGTGGCCGGAGAGCTCAAGCTCGGCGATGTTCAGCTTTGCGATGATTACTGGCGTGAAGCATGGATGGCTGGATGCGAAGACGTATGGGCCGGCGGCGCGGAAGAGCTGGATCGCAGTGGTGGGGTATGTGGACCAGAACAATGATGTGACGCAGGTTTGCGAGGGAACGGGGAAGAAGGACGATTTGGCTTACTACTATGCTCGCAAGCGGAGGACCAGGAGATTTTCATGGGCAGGCGCCGGTGATGTGGGCCGCTACTGCGCTGTTGCGGGACGAGAAATAGCTGTGGCGTTGTTCTAACTTCCTGGCCGAATCGTCAGGCGAGAGAAGCGGTTCGCGCGTTGCGCGAATGCCCACCTTAGCCGCAAAAGACGCGGCGAAGATGGGGCACCCAGCTTTTGTGATTACGTTCAAATCTGGGCCACCCGCCCTAAAGGTTGATGATGGCTTCGCTGCTGCAGTACCAGGGGAAGGACGGGATGTGGCGGCAGCTGATCGATAAGGAGGATGCGTGGCCGGAGAGCTCAAGCTCGGCGATGTTCAGCTTTGCGATGATTACCGGCGTGAAGCATGGGTGGCTGGATGCGAAGACATATGGGCCGGCGGCGCGGAAGAGCTGGATCGCTGGTCTTGTTTTTCCCGCTCGGCGCAAGGTGATATTCGTCCACGGATGTTTCTGGCATTCTCACGCATGTAATGCCGGTCTCATCCCGAAATCTAACCGGGACTTCTGGCTCCCAAAGTTCCGGCAGAACAAGGCGCGGGACAGAGAAAATCTCGAAGCTCTGCGGCGGCTCGGGTAGGATGCCCTAGCGATTTGGCAATGTGAGCTGAAGGACAGCAGTGCGATACGCCTACGTGTGAAGCGCTTCTTAGGCGGGAAGGCAGTCTAAGAATGATGCGTATGCGTCGCGCAAGGTCAATACAATCCGATGGTCTGATTTTATGAGGGCCGCTAGTGCGCTGCTGAGGGACGAGAAGTAATTGTGGCGTCGTTCTAACTTCCTGGCCGAATCGTCAGGCGAGAGAAGCGGTTCGCGCTTTGCGCGAAGGCCCACCTTAGCCGCAAAAGACGCGGCGAAGATGGGGCACCCAGCTTTTGTGATTACGTTCAAATCCGGGCCACCCGCCGAGCGTTGACGGGTTGCCCTTAAGACTTCCGCTTGGGTTCCGGACGTTTTCTTGCGGGGCCGCAAATTTTCTGCTGTGCGACGCAATGCTTCGGTTAGATCTTTGGCTGAGAGTGCACTCGCTGGATCGATGAGCCATTGAACGATAAGTCCTGAGAGCAGCACATGGTGGAAGGTGCCGATCGTGCGCGAAGTCTGGTCGCTGATGGCGCTCTCTTCCTGGTTGAGAAACATCGCCGCGAGCCCGGTGCGCGCCGTATGGAGATTGCTCGCAAGAAACTCGCGGGTCACAGGCTGGCCCACCATTTGAGTAAATATCTCGAAGTTGGCGATCCACAACGGCCGGTTGGTTTCGAAGGTGGCGATGACTTTCGCCCAGGTGGCTTCAAATCGCTCCGCCGGAGTGACGCTGGATGACACGCTGGACTGCAACGTGCGGTTGAGTTCCTGGTCCCATTCGCCGAACGCGAGAAGCAGAGCTTCAGTAAGAAGCGCATCTTTTGAGGAGAAGTGATATCCGATGGCGGCCAGACTGACGCCGGCCGCCGAGGCAATATCTCGAGCGGTGGTGCGGTTGTAGCCCTTTTCGAGCAGACATTTCTTTGCAGCCAGTATTAGAGCGTCGCGATTGCCCATAAAGAGAGTTTAAGGCAGGAACGGAACAAATGTCCTAGACGGATCGTATAGTACATTTGTGTAAGACGATTTGTACAATTTCTCTTTGACGGAGCAATGCTCGTGAAAAATAAGACAGTCCTGATCTCTGGAGCGAGCGTGGCCGGTCCAGCGCTGGCGTTCTGGCTTCGCCGGTATGGATTTGAACCGACCGTTGTGGAGCGTGCGCCTGCGGTGCGCCCGGGCGGGTATGCGGTGGACTTCCGCGGCGCGTCCGTTCGCGTCCTCGAACGCATGGGGCTGTTGCCAGAGGTGCAGCGGATGCAAACGCGCATCGGTGCAATCACGATTGTCGATCGAGACAACAAGAAGGTGGCAAGCATGCCGGATGGATTCACCAGCGGAGAGCTGGAGGTCCTGCGCGGCGACCTGGCGGGGATCTTCCACGAGGCCACGCGCGAAGGCACTGAATATATCTTCGATGACAGCATAGCCAGCATGCAGGAGAGTGACAGACGGCGTTGACGTTTTACTGGAGCGAGGAGGACGGCGCAGGTTTGATCTGGTGGTGGGCGCCGATGGGTTGCATTCGAAGGTGCGTTCGCTCGCATTCGGTGAAGAGGCCAGGTTTGTGCGTTATCTCGGCTATTACGTTTCGATCTTTACGGTGCCCAACTATCTAAATCTTGATCGGAGTGGACTGTATTACGGCACGCTCGGCAAGAAGGTCGGCATCTTTAATAGCGGTGATCCACGCGAATCGAAGGCGTCCTTCTTCTTCGCGACCGAGCCGCTCAACTATCAACGTCGCGACACTGAGCAGCAAAAGAGGATCCTGCGCGAACACTTTCAGCAGGAAGCCTGGGAGGTGCCACAGCTTCTGGATCTCATGGAATCGGCGCCAGATTTCTATTTCGACTCGGTCAGCCAGGTGAAGATGGAGCGATGGTCTACAGGCCGCTGCGTTTTGCTGGGAGACGCGGCCTACTGCGCCTCACCCCTTTCAGGCATGGGGCCCGGCATGGCAGTGGTGGGAGCGTATATTCTCGCCGGAGAACTGGCCGAAGCCGAGGGGGACTACACGATAGCCTTTGCAAGATATGAAAGCCTGATGCGGGAGTTTGTGAAAAAGTGCCAGGGGATAGCAGATGGAGGGGCCGACTGGTTTGTGCCGCGAACGCGTTTCCGGCTGTGGCTAAGCCAACAGATGTGGAAGATTCTGCCGTACACGCCGTGGAAGAACCTGATGATCGAAGTGCCCCTGAAGATTGGAAACTCGATCAGCCTCAAAGACTACTGAGGCGGATCATAAGATGCGCCGAGGATGTGGTTCCTGTTTCATCGTTTACGTTTATTCCAGGCTGGCCGCCGGGGAATGGTTCCATCTCAACCTCGGTAATCTTAAGATTTGTTAAGCGGGTCGCGGTGTCTATGATCTGTGCGAGACTTAAGCAGCGGATGGAGACCACTGAATCGCCGTTGGGTCCTGAGGCAGGATCGATGGAGAGTGCGGAAAAGCAAGTGCAATTGTCCCTGTTGCTCGTCGATGACGACAAAGAGTTGTGCGGGATGATGAAGGAGTTTTTTGCCGAGGCCGGCCATCGGCTTGATTGCGAGCACGATGGGAGGCGAGGACTCGCCAGTGCTGCCAGCGGGACGTATGATCTGGTGATTCTTGATGTGATGCTTCCTGTGATTGACGGCTTTACTGTGCTGCAACATCTGCGACGGAGAAAAGACCTTCCGGTGATCATGTTGACTGCGCGTGTCCAGCACCAGGACAGAATTCTGGGACTGAATTCGGGGGCGGACGACTATCTGCTGAAGCCGTTCGATCCGGATGAACTGTTGGCGCGAATTCGTGCGGTGTTGCGCCGCTCTGATGCGGAGAGTTTGAAGGGTAGCTCGGGCCTGACTATTGGTGACATCCGGATCGACGCGAGTACGCGCGAGGCGTGGGTCGCGGGTTCGCCGGTGGTGTTGACCGAGATGGAGTTCGGCCTGTTGGAGATACTGATGCGCTCTGCAGGACGGGTTGTGTCGCGCGATGAGTTGACTATGGCGCTGTTCGAACGCAAGGCGGCACCGTTTGATCGCATTCTCGACGTCCACGTGAGCCACTTGCGCAAGAAGCTGGAGGGTGGTCGAGGTCTGATTCGCACGATCCGGGGAGTCGGCTATGTCTTTGCGCGAGCGGCTTAGGGTGTTGCCCCTGAGGTCTCTTTATTTCGGCGTCTTTCTCGCAATGGCGGCAACGCTGTCGCTTTCGTTCCTCGTGTTTCGGCAGATCTCAGTCCGAGTGGAGAGGAGACATTTCGATCCGGTCTATGACCGCCTGGACGAGCTTCAGCTGGAGACGGCGGTGAGAACGTTGAACAGCGAGGGAACAACAGGGCTGGCGAACTATCTGACAGGCCTGGACCGTCTCTCAGGTGCACATCATTATTTACTCGACGCACATGCGACCGATCTCGTAAACGGTGGCAGTAAGGCAGAGTTGCTGCCCCCGGCCCCGTCCACCAAATGGCGCATCCGGACGAGTGACCATTCGATCGCGGCGCAACGTTCCGCGGACGGCCAGTATTGGTTTGCAGCGGAGAGCCGGGCCGGCCTTCCGCAGTTCTGGACATTTCTTCCGTATTATTTTCTTTCGGCCGGCGCCGCGGGCCTGCTGTGTTGGCTGGCGTCGGTTGCGGTGGTGTCGCCGATACGCAGAGTAGCGGCCTCGATTGCGGTGTTTGGACAAGGCGATCTGTCTGCCCGCGTGCATACCAACAGGCAGGACGAGATTGGACAGCTAGGAAGCTCGTTCAATGAGATGGCCGAACGGCTGCAGCGAATGATTGTGAGTGAGAGAAGACTGCTGGCGGACATATCGCATGAACTGAGGTCGCCGTTGGCTCGGCTGAAGTTCGCCGTCAAACTGGCGAGGACATCTGCAGACACGAACGCAGCCTTTGATCGGATCAACCGCGATGTGGACCGCATTGCCGCGCTTGTGGCGGGCATTGTTGAGGTCACTCTTGTTGAAGGGGACCCTGTTACTCAGGGCGTTGAGATCGTGCACATCGGAGATGTTCTCGATGAGGTCATTCGCGATTGCACTCTGGAGGCTGAGGTGCGGGGTTGCCGGATCGCGTTGAGTGGGCGGTCGACGGGTGAAATTCTTGGCAATCGCGAGCTGCTGCGGCGTGCTCTTGAGAATGTCATGCGCAATGCGATTCGCTATTCACCGGAACAATCAACGATTGACGTGTGTCTTGTCGAAGATTCGCACGCTGCGAAGATTGCGATTCGTGACTATGGGCCTGGTGTTCCTGAAGGAACACTCACAAAGATATTCGATCCATTCTTCCGGGTCGAAGAGGCGCGTGATGCGCTGGGCGGGGGATCGGGGCTCGGCTTATCGATCGCAAAACGGGCCGTGGAGGTGCATCATGGCTCGATCAGCGCAGAGAACGTCTTGCCTGGTTTGCGCGTAAAACTTAAGGTCCCGCTTTTCAAAGCACCGATGATGGGTTGAGAACAATTGGCGTGATCATTTGCTTTTTTCAGATGAGCGGGTCTTAAGAATTCTTATGATTCGGGACCGGACGACCGTGGTGTAATCCTCTCAGTCCCTGGTTCGACAGGGGGAATATGAGCATTGGAGGATATACAAATGAAACGTCTCATTGGTTCCGCAATGATGCTCGCTCTGCTTTCCGTCCCCGCGCTTGCCGCCAAGAATTCTCAGAGTGTGACCGTCCCCGAGACGGTGAAGGCCGGATCCGCTCAGCTTGCACCAGGCAATTACGACGTGTCATGGGCAGGTACCGGTCCAACTGTTCAAGTCACGTTCACGCTCAACAAGAAGGTCGTTGCGACGGTGCCGGCAAAGCTGGTCGAACAACCTAACAGGAACGAGGGATTGGAGACCGACAGCCAAGGCGGAGTCGAACTCCTGCACGCGATCCTGATGAAAAATATGAGCCTGGTTCTGGAATAGTTCAACTTCGCCCGAAGAGCAGAACGAATTTAACATCGCACTTCGGGTCAAACCAAATTTTGTCGACTGAGATTAATGACTTGGTCTGCGCGTATCTAAAATGCATACCCATCCACGGGTAGCAGGATAAATAGTGAAACCTCCATTGCCCTCTTCGGAGGGCCTTTCTTTTTTCCATTGGGCCCGCGGGAAGGTCTTATTGATCTGTCCCGTCGCTGGGGACCTCAAGTAGAGCGGTTTCGGTTCCATGTGCCTGGAAGCCGACTCTAAGATATTTGAAGAAGGGCGACCCAGAGGGAGAAGGTGCCTGAGCTATCGAGGGCGTGCCTGGCAGGTCCGAATTGATCAGAGACGCGAGCTCGTCCCATACACGGAAGTCGTTCTCGATTTTGTGATGAGGCTTGTTCAGGGTCCGCGAGTACCAGCTATAGTTGTCGCAATTTATTGGACGGTCTTCATAGGTCATGTGAATGTTTCCCATGATCGTCGTCCGCGCCGGATCGATCGCGACAATCTTCGGGGCCCCGTGAAGAGGGCCTTCGGTCTGGTAGAAATTGATCGCGTTTGCTACGTTTGGCGGGATACCCGAAGGCCTGTGACCGGGCTTAGCAATCGTGTCTATCTGGATGGTGAGGGCGACCGGAATACCCATCTGCTCCAGTTTGCCGGCAAATTCGACTGTCTCAGTGGCACCCCAACTGTGCCCGTAGATGATGATTGTTGACTGTTCCTTCTCGATGGAGGAGAGGACGCCGTCTTGGTCTGTGTCGAGGAGGCGCACGACCTGATTGAGGGCCTTTCGGCCATGGTGGTTCCCGAACACCTCCGCGTGGACGGTGGGGTAACGGTCGCGAAGGTATGCGGCAAACTGCACTTCGGGGTGCTTTGCGTCGTCCCGGCTAACAAAGCCTCCGACAAATCCGATGATAATAACGTTCCGAATGGGGGTGGGGAGGGCCACGGCGGAACTTACTTCGTGAAGAGACATTTCCTGAGCACGCGTGATGTTTGGTGCTACAAGGGCCATCACGGTCAAGACAGAAACGAGAGCGGTGAACTTCCATTGCCGACGGTCTTTCATGCGGGTCTTCTCCCGTTCATCGACAGCGTGTCACCTGGAGCGACCACGCACAATCACACTTTGGATGTATCAGGAGTACCGAGGATTCACGTTTTGATCGACTGGCAGGCCATTTCATGGCGCTCACGTTGATGTTGGAGGCCATTGCGCTAAAGCCACCTGGACATTTTTTTTGTCCAGGTGGCTTTTTGATGACCGAGGTCCTTAGATTTCGGTGGACGATGTTGCGTGGTTCTGATGCAGAGGCGAGATGCCCCAGAGGGCCATGGCTTCGGCTGCGATGACGTCAGGCATCTCTTCGGGGAAGAACAGTTTTGCTTCATCGAGTTTTCGGACACCCTTTGAACCGGGCAGCGTATGGTCGAGCCAGTCTGCCCACTGGACGCCGAAGAAGGTGTCCTGCAGACCCCAAACCATTCGCGCAGGGCCTTTCCATTGCTGCAGATCTTCCCGGACGGCGATGAGCGAGTTGGTGTCCAGAGCGACGGCGTATTGATTCACCTGCGACTTCTTGAGCGGCGTTTCGACGAGGGGGCGGAAGTAGGTTTCGATGATCTCGTCGGTGAGATCGTCGGGACGAGTGTATGCCTGACCGCCCATTCCTTTGGCTGACCTTGCAAACTGCTTGTCGTTAAGGTGCGGGACGATGAACCGGTCGACGAGGAGGTCCTTCTTCGCTAACGCGGCGAAGGGTGCGAACTGGGGCGGCGGGTTGTTTTCGTCGACGTCGCAGTTGGTGAGCAACAGGGTACGGACGCGATGAGGATGTTTCGCGAGAAAGAGCTGCGCGACGAGGCCGCCGCTGTCGTTGGCCACCAGATCGACCTCGTTGACGTGGAGCGAGTCGAGGAACATGGCGAGCATTTCGGCCTGGGTTTCGGGGGTGATGGCCTGCCCTTCGGGGGTCTCGGTGTAACCCAAGCCCATGACGTCTGGCGCAATGCAGCGGCGATAGGGCTGGAGTCGCTCGAGGGCGCCTCGCCACTGGAAGCCGTTCAGGGGATAGCCATGAATGAATAGCGCTGTAAGGCCTCGACCGCGCTCGACGTAAGCGACACGACTGATAGGGAGGTCGGCGAACTTTCGTGATGCATGAAAGGCCCTTGCGTCGATGGGTTCGATGGCCGCGTGTTTTGCATATGCGAGGCCGTTGGGCACGACCGCTGTGCCTGCCGCTGCTGCGGAGCCGTATAGAAAGTCTCTTCGGGTCATTTGCTCTTCTCCTTGCGTGTTATTTGCCATGCTGTCGATTGTCGTCAGCGCGTGCGTGTACGTCGCGCACGTTTGGACGAGAAGAGACACGTTCGGAGGAGAAAGTATTTTGGGGCTACTTTAATTCAAGGGGGGGAGCGTCTGCGAACAGTCGCTTCATCGCTCGCGGGGAGAGCCCCGAGGCGCGGCGCATGTGACGGGCGAGATGGCTCTGGTGAGAGAAGCCGGTGGCGAATGCAATCTCCGCAATAGAAAGTTTGCCCGCCATCAGCAGATCTTTAGCACGGTCGATGCGGCGTTGAATGACGTATTGGTGGAGGGGCACGCCAGCGGATTCGCGGAAGAGGGTCTTGAAGTGAGAGGCACTGATACCGGCGATGGAGGCCAGCTGGGAGAGCGAAAGATCTTCGGAGAGGTTGTCTTCAATATAGGCGAGAGACTGTTTGAATCTGCGTCCGCCGAGGCCGCCGGCTTGCTGAGGCATGTGTTGTGCGACGGAGCTGTAGGCAGAGACGAGGCGAGAGGCGACGGAGACAGCCAGGCTTTCGACATAGAGGCGGCCCGAAGGATAGTTGGATTCCATCTCGGTCTTCAATGCCCAACCGATGTTCTCCAGCTGTGGGTCGCGGACTTGAAAGCGGTTTCGGACCACGACGCGGCGAGAGTCGAAGCCGTGCTCTTCCGCGACGACATCGAGCAGCGATGGAGGCAGGCTAAGGATGAGGGCGGTGTCGTTCTGGTCGTGGATCTCCCAGCGGGAGGCTGTATGTGCAGGGACGATGTCGATGTCTCCGTGCACGGCGGAGCCGGTGTGGCTTTCTCCTCCTCTGCAACAGGAGATCTTCGCGGCGGCGCCGACGTGAATGGCAACGAGGACACTATGCAGCTCGGGAACTTCTAAGACTCCGGCGGGGTCGGATCGGAGTTGCAAGGCGAGCCCCTGCGCGGTTTCGCCAAAGGCGAGGGCCTGAGGGAGTTGCTTCGTGTTTGCTGCGACGCTCAGGGAGGAGCCGCGATGTACTCATCTTTTATCAACACCCCTACTCTCGGCTAGCGCTTGCCGGCATTTGCATTGATGTACGCAAAATTGATGATTGAGGTTCGGGTGTTGATTCAACTTACTTTGTGAGCAGGGAGCGCTGTGTTCTCTTTTAGTTGGATGCCTGTGGCCTGGAGTTGCTTTGCTCCGTTCAGGTAGAAGAGGATTCGCTGGGCGGCTTCGGCGTAGCTGAGGCCTTCGTGGCGGACGTTGGAGATGCAGTTGCGTTCGGCGTCGGTGCGTCCGGGCCGAGGTTGCCAGGTGATGTAGACGCCAAGGGAGTCGGGGGCGCTGAGGCCGGGGCGTTCGCCGATCAGAGTGACAGTGAGGTTTGCGCGGAGGAGTTCGCCGATCTCGTCACCGATGGCTACGCGGGCTTGAGTTACGACGCTGGTTGGGCCGACCCGGCCTTGATCGGGACCGAGAAGGTTGATTGTTGCATCGAGCAGAGGGAGGGCATGACGTTCGATGGCGAGAGCGGAGAGACCGTCGGCGATAATGATGACGATATCTGGGGCCTGGTGGGTGGTCGCGGTGAGTTGCTGGAGTGCTTGTGCGGATTCGGGATGGAGCGTGCGGCCGAGGTCGGGGCGGCGGAGGTAGAGCTGGCGTGGATCCTGGTCGGGAGCGGCTGTCACGGCGCTTTCGAGGGCGATGCTCTCCAGCTTTCTTTGTTGCAGTGCGTGGATGAGGGCAGATACGTCGAGGTGAGCGTGGACGGCGTCGCGGGCCAGGGCGTGGTCGAGCTGGAAGAGGAGCTGAGCGGAGGTCGGGACCGCTGGGCCGGCCCGGCCTAGTCCTACGCGCGCGGGTGTGTAGCGGCGAAGCACATCGGCGAGTGTGGAGGGTTGAGGCTCGTTTGGAAGCCCACGTCCCAGATTCGGGACGTGGGGCACCTCGTACTTCGGCTTGTTGGTCATGAGGAGATTCCGGGAGGGAGGAGCGAGGAGGGTTGTCCGATGGAGGTGAGGTGGTGGAAGGCGTCGCTGGTGAGCCACGCTTCGAACTCGGGTGCAGGGCGCAGGCCGAGGAGACGGCGGAGATAGAGTGCGTCGTGGAAGGAGGTGCTCTGATAGTTGAGCATGATGTCGTCGGCGCCCGGGACGCCCATGATGTAGTTGACGCCGGCGGCGCCGAGCATGGTGAGTAGCGCGTCCATGTCGTCCTGGTCGGCTTCGGCGTGATTGGTGTAGCAGATGTCGCAGCCCATGGGTAGGCCGAGGAGTTTGCCGCAGAGGTGGTCTTCGAGGCCGGCACGGAGAATTTGCTTGCCGTCGTAGAGGTACTCGGGGCCGATGAATCCGACTACGGTGTTGACGAGCATGGGGTTGAAGTGGCGGGCGACGGCGTAGGCGCGGGCTTCGAGAGTTTGCTGATCGACGCCATGGTGTGCGTTGGCTGAGAGGGCGCTGCCCTGGCCCGTTTCGAAGTAGGAGATGTTTTCACCGCCGGTTTCGTGGCCGATGCCGCCGCGGTTGAGCTCACGGGCCATTGCGTGGGCTTCGCGGAGGAGAGCGAGGTTGATGCCGAAGGAGGTGTTGGCGGCTTCTGTGCCCGCGATGGATTGGAAGAGGAGATCGAGGGGAGCGCCGCTGCGGATGGCGTCCATTTGGGTGGTGAGATGGGCGAGGACGCAGCTTTGTGTGGGAATGCTGTAACGCTGGCGGATGTGGTCGATGAGGTGAAGGAGGGTGGTGACGGAGGCCACGTTGTCGGAGACAGGGTTGATGCCGATGACGGCGTCGCCGGAGCCCAGGAGGAGGCCGTCGAGTATGCTGGCAGCGATGCCTATGGGGGAGTCGGTGGGGTGGTTCGGTTGGAGGCGTGTCGAGAGGTGGCCAGGCAGGCCGACGGTGGTGCGGAAGCGTGTGACGACGGAGATTTTTCGCGCGACGTAGATGAGGTCCTGCACGCGCATGAGTTTGGAGACTGCGGCGGCCATCTCGGGTGTGAGGCCGGGGGCGAGACTCGCGAGTTGGTCTGTGGTGGCTTCGTCGGAGAGGAGCCAGTCGCGGAGTTCGCCGACGGTGAGATTGGCTATCGGTGCGAAGGCGGCTCGGTCGTGGGTGTCGATGATGAGGCGGGTGACTTCGTCGGTTTCGTAGGGAACGATGGCTTCGTTGAGGAAGGTGGCAAGGGGGAGATCGGCTAGCGTGATCTGGGCGATGACGCGCTCTTCTGCGTTGGCGGCGGCGATGCCTGCCAACTGGTCGCCGGAGCGGAGGGGCGACGCCTTTGCCAGGAGCGTTCGCAGGTTCCCGAAGGAGTGCCTGGTGCCGCGGACTGTGTGGCTAAAGGGCATGGCGATGCTCTCGACATTCTTTCTGCCGATTGTATGCGGCTTCGCTAGGCTGGCGGTGGCGGTGCTATGGATGAAGTGTTGCTGGCTTTGTTGCCGCGAAGGCCAGCGAGGATTTGGACGAGGAAGTCGTTGGCTGCGCCCGGGTTGTTGGGGAGGAAGAGGGTGTTGGTGCCGGTTTTGGTGCCGATGTCTTTGAGGGTGTCGAAGTATTGGGTGAGTAGGACGAGGGCCATGACGTCTTCGGCGGTGGCCCCGGGCACGGACTCGCGGAAGTGCTCGATGGAGGAGCGGAGGCCGTCGATGATGGCTTGGCGTTCAGCGGCGATGCCCTGGCCCTGGAGGGCTTTGGACTGCGCTTCGGCTTCGGCTTGCTTGACCTTGAGGATCTTATCGGCTTCGCCGCGGGCCTGGGCGGCGACTTGTGCGCGCTGGGCGGCGTTGATGTCGTTCATCGCGTCTTTGACTTTGGTGTCCGGGATGATGTCGGTGACGAGCGCGTTGAGGATGTTGTAGCCGAAGCTGGACATGGTGCTGTCGAGTTCGGTTTTTACGGCGATAGAGATGCCGGACTGCTGCTCGAAGGTCTCGTCGAGGCTGAGCTTGGGAACGTGGCCGAGGATGGAGTTGAAGACGAAGGACTCGATCTGCTTTTGCGGAGCACTGAGTTTGTAGAAGGCGTCGTAGATCTTGTCGTCGAGGATCTGGTACTGGACGGAGACGGGGATCTGGACGAAGACGTTGTCGTGGGTCTTGGTCTCGACGGAGAACTGGGCCTGCTTGACCTGGAGGTCGACGAAGTAGACGCTTTCGGCGAAGGGGATGAGGACGTGGAGGCCGGGACGGACGATGCGGTTGAACTTGCCGAAGCGTTCGACTACGCCCGCGGTGTAGGTGCGGACGGTGAAGAGCGTCTTAAGGACGGTGATGAGGATTAGGATGGCGAGAAAGACGAGGAAGACCAGCAGGGCAGTGTTCAGCGGTTCCATAAGTGTGTGTACCTTTGCAAGCGAGGATACATGAGGAGCGACACGGCTGGACGATGTCCGAGGTAGAGAAGCAGATTTCTCCGTTCGACTTCGCTCAGGGTCTCGGTCGAAATGACAGATTTGTGAGTGGGTGCCGTATTTTCTCTGTGGGCCAATTTACGATTGGGTATGGCCACTTACTTTTCTGGTGAGGCGTTGAAGTTTTTGCGGGGGCTGAAGCGGAATAACGATCGCGTTTGGTTCGACGCGCGGAAGGGTGTGTACGAGCAGGAACTCAAGGCGCCTATGCTGGCGCTGATCGGTGAGGTGAATGAGGCGCTGGCGGAGTTTGCGCCGATGCATGTACGAGCGCCGCAGAAGATCATGATGCGGATCTATCGGGACATTCGGTTCAGCAAGGACAAGCGGCCTTATAAGACGCATGTTTCGGCGTGGTGGGTGAGGGACGGGCTGCAGAAGACTTCGGGTGGCGGTTTTTATCTTCAGCTGAGTTCGGAAGAGGTTGTTGGTGGCGGCGGGGGTGTATATGCCGGAACGTGAGCAGTTGCTGGCGATACGGCGATATTTGTCAGAGCACCATGCGGAGTTTCGGGCGGTGATGAAGGGGAAGAAGTTAAGGTCGCTGATGGAGGAGACGGACGGGATGCCGTTGACGCGTCCGCCGAAGGGGTTTTGCGCGGACGATCCGGCGATTGATTTGCTGATGAACCGACAGTGGGGAGTGTCGGCGAGGTTGCCCGCGGAACGGGCGATGAAGGCGACGCTGGTGAAGGACGTGGTGGAACGGTTCAAGGCGGCGGCGCCGATAATTGCGATGCTGAATGCTCCGTTGGTGGGGAAGCCGAAGAGGCCGATGTTTTGAAGGCGATGCGTTTTGCCTCTGAGCTGGAGTCTGAGAGTTTGTGTTGCGTCAGGTTTACTGGCTGTTTGGCTTTGGTGTTGGTGCGGTGTCGGTGTCGCTTTCCGATGCTGGCTGCAGATTTCCTTCGAGAGCAGAGGACGCATTCGCGTAGTTTTTTGCCGATTACGATGGCGTGGGCTTGCTGATAGGAGATCTTCTTCTCCTTCATTACCTGCTCAATGGTCTCCTGGCGGCGGGGAGTCTTGTCGGAAGGAACGGGGAGATCGTGCTGACCTTCAAGAAGGGTCGCGACCACACCGAGCGCGAGTGTTTCTCCTCGATGCTTTGCCTCAGTCATAGCAGGGTCTTTGTTGACTGCGCCGGCCTGGCTGCGCAGATCAGAGGCGACAACTCTGGGGTCGGCCCCAGAGTTTGTAATTGTGTCTACTGACTTTTCCGCAAAGATCAGGCCCTCGTAGACTCCACTTCTCATCTGGTACATCTGTTTGAGAACGTCCGGATCTCCATCGCTTTGCCCGTTTGCGAAGATGAGCGCGTCGACTCCGCCGGGACAGTCGGTGGCCCACGGTTGCATCGGTATGTCCGATGTCGATCGAGGGAGAATGGGCTTGTCGGTGCCGTAGGCCACGAGGCCATCGAAACGAATTTCGGCGTTAAACTTGGGGCCTTCATCTTCCTTTGGACACCGGAAGGTTGCGTGGAGAGCGACGATCGGGCTGTTCGCCAGATTCTCAACACGTTCCTGCCAGCCGCCAGGAGTGCTGACAATGGTCTCGCTGACCTGGCGCAGTTGTCCAATGCCCTGCAAGCACGGCAAAAACAACGCCGAAAGTGCTATGAGTGACCTGAGCATTTGGAGGGCCCGTTTCAAGGGAAATTCTTTGCTGAGATTGTATCGAAGGGGCACGAATGGGACGGCAGGGAGCGCCCATCGGGATGGCGACAGGAAGAGGCGACAGAAAGCAAAGGCGCGCGGTCTGGGCTGGAGAGGGTCGTAGATAGAGAAGCGCATTTCTCCACTCCGCTGCTCACAAACTACGTGAGCAGCTCCGGTCGAAATGACAGTCCAAGATGACTTGAGACGGACAGGCAACGACATCGAGATGTTGGTAGATCTCAGGCTTTCGGTGCGGCTCCGGGGAGGGCCTTGCGAATGATGGGGGCGACGCGGGTGCCGAGGAGCTCGATGGCGTGCATGAGTTTGTCGTGGCGGAGGGAGGCGACGCTCATCTGGAAGCTGATGCGGGAGATGCCGCCGAGGTCCTCGTTCAATTGCAGGAGCTTGGTGGCTACGGTTTCGGGGTCGCTGGCGAGGAGTGCGCCCTTGGGGCGGCGGAGGACTTCGAACTGGTTGCGAGTAACGGGGGGCCAGCCGCGTTCTCTGCCAATTTTGGTAAAGGCTTCGGCGTATCCGGGGAAGAAGTCGTCGGAGGCCTGCTGGTCAGTGTCGGCTACGTAACCCAAAGCGTGGACGCCGACCTTGAGGGATTCGGGGGCGTGACCGGCCCGCAGGCCCGCCGCCCGGTAGAGTTCGATGAGTGGGCGGAAGCGGTAGGGCTCGCCGCCGATGATGGCGACCATGAGGGGAAGGCCGAGGTCTCCGGCGCGGACGAAGGATTCGGGGGTGCCACCTACTCCCAGCCAGACGGGGAGTGGATTTTGCAGCGGGCGCGGGTAGACACCCTGTCCGGTGAGTGGAGCGCGATGGCGGCCAGACCATGTGACGTTGGTTGTTTCGCGGAGGGCGAGGAGGAGGTCGAGCTTCTCGGCGAAGAGATCGTCGTAGTCTTCGAGCTTGAGGCCGAAGAGAGGGAAGGATTCGATGAAGGAGCCACGGCCGGCCACGATTTCGGCGCGACCACCGGAGATGAGGTCGAGTGTGGCGAAGTTTTGAAAGACGCGGACGGGGTCGGCGGCGCTGAGGACTGTGACAGCGGAGGTGAGGCGGATATTTTTTGTGCGGGCGGCTGCGGCCGCGAGGATGACGGCGGGCGCGGAGTCGAGGTACTCGCTGCGGTGATGTTCGCCGAGGCCGAAGACGTCGAGGCCGACTTTGTCAGCTAACTCGATCTCTTCGAGGAGATGCGCGATGCGCTGCTGCGCGGTGACGGTGTCGCCGGTGATGGGGTCTGCGACTAAGGCTGCGAAGCTGTCGATGCCGATCTGCATCTGCTGGGGCTCTCCATCTCGCAATCTATGTTAAGGCCGCATAGAGGTTGATGCTGCGAGCGGGAATCGATTCGATGCGCTTGCAAGTCAGGTAGGTCTGTCCACTACGCCACGGACGATGAGACTGTCCGTGGCTTTCGGTTGAGTCGCGAACCGGTAGTGGCTTTGGGAGTTGCGATATTCAGGACTTGATGAAGGCGAGGAGGTCGGCGTTGATGATTTCGGCGTGGATTTGGCACATGCCGTGAGGGTAGCCGGGATAGACCTTGAGCTTGCCGTTCTTCAAGATCTTCGCGGACTTTAGACCGGCAGCGACGATGGGAACGATCTGGTCGTCTTCACCGTGGAGGACGAGGACGGGGATGTCGATCTTCTTGAGGTCTTCGGTGAAGTCCGTCTCGGAGAACGCCTTGATGGTGTCGTACTGGCTCTTGTGCGAGCCGAGCATGCCTGCGAGCCAGAAGTTGTCCTGCACGCCCTTGGAGATCTTGGCGCCCGCGCGGTTGTATCCGTAGAAGGGCAGGGTGAGCTCCTGGTAGAACTGCGAACGGTCGGCGACGAGGCTGGCGCGAAGGCCGTCAAAGACGGAGATTGGCAGGCCTTCGGGGTTCTTGTCGGTCTTCAACATTAATGGAGGGACGGCCCCGATGAGCGCGGCCTTTGCAACTCGCTTCGTGCCGTGGCGGCCGAGGTAGCGGGCGACTTCGCCACCGCCGGTGGAGTGGCCGACCATGACGGTGTTCTTGAGGTCGAGAAAGTTCATGAGCTCGGCGAGGTCGTCGGCGTAGTGGTCCATGTCGTTGCCGTCCCAGGGCTGGCTGGAGCGGCCGTTCCCGCGGCGATCGTGCGCGATGACGCGATAACCTAGTTGGCCGAGGAAGAGCATCTGAGCGTCCCAGGCGTCGGCGGTGAGAGGCCAACCGTGCGAGAAGGTGATGGGCTGTCCTGTGCCCCAGTCCTTGTAGTAGATGGATGTGCCGTCTTTGGCGGTGATGGTGGGCATGGAGTTCTCCTTTGGTTTTATTACTAATGCTCAGGGCCGGGTTGATGCGATGGTACGGCGTTTGTGGTTTGGGGTGGGTGGATTTTTTGTTTTCCGCCTTTGGGTGGGATGTTTGGTCTTCGGAGAGCCTAGTTCGGTTGCGATGAGTTCGCGAAGCCAGATGTGTGCGGCGTCATTGTCCCTTTGACGGTGCCACACCATTCGCAGCACGAACGGCGGCAGTCCCAGGGGCTCCGGGCAGGACGTCAGGTTGAGGCCGGTGCCAAATTTCTGAACAACAGATTCCTGGATGCATGCCACGAGGTTGCTCGACGAGACGGCGTGCAGCACTGAGAGGCAATGCGGAAGCGCGAGTCTGAGGCGTCGCCGAAGTCCTCTTGCAGCGAGTTCGCTGTCGATCAAACCCCATAGCTGATTGCGATAGATGACCGCAGCATGATCCTGACTGATGAACCGCTCAAGCGTATTCTCGCCCTTCCACATAGAATGTCCGCGCCGCGCGATGATGACATTTTTCTCCTCCGAGATCGATTCCATGACGAAACCTGACGCTAATTGACGCGCATCCGGAAAATATCCGATTGCGAGATCAAGGGCCCCACTGCGAAGCTCGCTTTCGGGGACTGTAAACAACCAGTCGAGCCGACGGGTCTGCATTTGCAGCTCACCTGAAAGCATGGAACGAGCGAGCAATGGAACCAGACGCAGTTCCACGTCATCGCTCAACCCAATCCGGAAGCGGTGCGCGCTTTGTGAGGGGTCGAAGGAGTGCGGCGCTTCGAAGGTCTGGCGAAGCTGAGCGAGAGCAGATTTTATAGGTCCGGCGAGCTGGTCGGCTCGTGGAGTCGGCATCATGCCCTGCGCCGTGCGCACAAACAGCGGGTCCCCAAGACGAGTGCGCAGCCGCGCGATGGCATTGCTGAAGGCTGGTTGGCTGAGCCCTACGAGTCTTGCGGCCCGGCTAACATGCCGTTCATCGAACAACGCTTCAAAGGCGAGCAAGAGGTTGAGGTCAATCCCCGAGATATTCATTGTCTGAATATTACTTATTATCGATATCCATTTCTCAAATAGCTAAGAATGTCTTATACCAGCAATATGTTCAAACCTGCCACGACCTTCCTCGTAGTTCTATTCGTTGCGGCGACTCTCACTGCGACCGCTGCCCCTGCGTCAGAGACGCCCGCCCTTCGGGTGTTCAAACAATGGTTAGACGCGTTCAATTCAGGCGATTCGGCGCGGATTACCGCGTTCTGGCAGAAGTATGGCCGTAACGGCGCCAATGATCGCGTTGCCGGCGATCTGCGCCTGCGAACCATGACCGGAGGGATGACCATTGACCGGATCGAGGAGGACACGGACAAACATCTAGTGGCGTTGATGAAGGAAAGTCGTGGCGTCTATTCCGAATCCACGATGGATCTGGCGTCGGTCAGCCCTCCGGTTGTTGCAGGCATGATGGGACACCCAGTACCGCCGCCGGAGGGCCCAGGGAACCCGGTTGCCAGTGACGACCAGCTTGCCGGCCGGTTGCAGGAGCACGTGGCTGCGATGCATGGGCCGGAGGCTTTTTCCGGTGCGGTCCTTGTCGCAAACAAAGGCAGGATCGTGCTCGATCAGGCGTGGGGCATAGCAGATGAGAGCAAGCACATCGGGAACACAGTCGACACCCAGTTCTGCATTGGCTCGATGAACAAGATGTTCACTGCAGTGGGCATCCTTCAGCTTGTAGGACAGGGAAAGCTTTCGCTCGATAAGCCGTTGGTCAGCTATTGGCCCGACTATCCTAACCGCAACCTCGCCTCGCGTGTCACGATTCGAGAACTGCTCAACCACACGGGGGGCACCGGAGACATCTTTACTTCGGAGTATGAGGCGCATCGCGAGGAGACGAGGACGCTTGCAGACTACGTCAAGCTCTTTGGGAGCCGGCCCGTTGCCTTCGAGCCGGGTTCGCGCATGGAATACTCCAACTATGGCTTCATCCTGCTGGGGAGAATGATCGAGCTCGTGAGTGGCGAGCCTTATCAGAAATATGTTGAGGAGCATATCTATCAGCCTGCCGGGATGATGCACACCGACTCGCGTCCCAAGGCTGAAGATGTGAACGGCCGGGCGGTCGGCTACACGGCAGGGCAGAATGGGCTGGTGCCAAATACAGACGGGATGCCGTGGTCGGGCACCTCAGCCGGAGGAGGGTACTCCACAGTTCGCGACCTTTTACTTTTTGCGGAAGCTTTGCAGTCGGGCAAGCTGTTAGCTCCTGAACTGCTGTGGGAGGCAACACAGGCGAGTCCCATGCGCCGGGATTATGGCATGGGCTTCTACGTGCTGCCAGACGGAGGATACGGTCACGGCGGTGGCGCACCAGGAATCAATGGCGAATTGCACATCCTGGTCCACAGCGGTTATGTGCTTGTTGCTCTCGCCAACAGGGACCCAAGAATGGCCACAAATATGGTCGATTTCATTACATCGATTCTGCCGATACGCGATGTGGACAGAAAGAACCACTCCTCATAGATTCACCTTAGCGATTGGGGTAGAGAAGCGGGTTTCTCCACTGCGCTGCGCTCCGGTCGAAATGACATGTGTGGGCGGCGGCTGCGCTTTCGGTCGGAATAACATGGTGTAGTGGGTGCGCTCTTTCTTCGTTGAGCGGTGTTGCGGCGCGAATGGGTGTGGAGGGGAAAAGTGGCGGTTTTGTTGGGATTTTTTGAGGGAAATGTATCTGAATTCGAACAAAACCGGAAAAAACCTGAAAAAACCTGTGGAAACCGAAGAATTGTGGTTGACAAAGCGCTCGGAAAGGATGAAGGTGAATTGCGGTACAGTTCTCCGGACCCGCATGAACATTGATGATTTCGCATTGGAAACTGGATGCGTTTTCTCTTCGGAGTTGATGCAGGTTAGGTGAGCGGATCCGAGAAACTACATTTTCGAAAGCAGAAGGAGCAAGACAAATGGCAAAAGGAATGACAAAGACAGCGCTGGTTCGCCACCTGGCGGAGAAGCTCGAACTGACCAACAAGCAGACCGCAGGGTTCCTGGAGTTTCTGGCCGAGACCGCTGTGAAAGAGACCAAGAAGAATGGCGAGTTCACCATTCCTGGGATCGGCAAGCTGGTGAAGGCTGAGCGCAAGGCGCGGCTGGGTCGCAATCCGCAGACCGGCGAAACGATCAAGATCAAGGCCAAGACCGTGGTGAAGTTCCGTGTGGCCAAGGTTGCGAAGGACACGATCGCACCGGTGAAGAAGTAATTTCACTGCGACACTGACTGCGGCTGTTCGCGCAAGAGCGTCGCATACGAAAGGCCCTCCCCGATCGTCGCGCCTTATGGGCGTTCTGTTGAGGCGTGAGAGTAACAATAAGCCCGTTGTTCCCTGATTCGTTTGGGTGCGGCGGGCTTGTTGTTTTGGTGTGCGCTCGAAAGGCGTAACAGTGATCAAAGGATAAATGCTGATAAAGGGCCAACGCGCTTAGCGTTTTGGTAGGAAGGCGCGGGCGATGAGGGAGATGCCGAGGGAGATAAGGACGCCCTTGATGAGGAGGATGGAGTTATAACGCCAGCCGAGGACTGCGAAGGTGATGACTACGCCCCACATATAGATCTCGCCAAGGAAGGCCTTATGCCAGTTGGGTCGCGTGGCAGAGGCTGGGACGCGGGGAGAGATGCCGAACCAGAGACGTGAGACTTTGGCGCAGTAGGCGAGGTAAGGTTCCCCGAGTTTGGCTGCGAGGAAGGACTCTTCAGCCGCGATGAGGCGGAGCTGGAAGAGGCCGACGGCAAGGACGCAGAAGATCGCTCCGCTGGGCGGCATGAGGAGCGCGAGCGCGAAGGTGTGGGCAAACGTGCCGAGGTAGAGCGGGTTGCGAACATGGCGATAAGGGCCAGCAGCGACGACGCCCGCGCCTTGCATGGCAGGGCCTTGAACGATGGAGGCACCGAGGTAGGCAGAGCCCCAGGTGCGTAGGACCGCTCCCTTGAAGGCGCAGAGTATGCCGAAGAGCAGCACAATGATGGTCGCTGCGCTGAAGCTGATCCAGCCGCTACGCGCTGGCCACGCGGCGAGGAGCTGCCAGGTGCGGATGGAGTCCAAATGCAGCCAGTAGTTCCACGGGGCGACGAAGCCTAAGCAGTAGATGACGGCGAGGATGAGGAAACGGAAGCGAAATTCCGTGGGTGAAGCTTTCATTACGGCGGGTTGGTCTCTTTAGCGTTCTTCGATTTTGTTTTTCTTTATTGCTGGTGAGTTCCGTCTTTGTAGACTACGCCCGACTTCATGACGAAGTTTACGTGCTGGAGAATCTTGACGTCCTTGAGCGGGTCGCCGTCGACGGCGATGATGTCGGCCCATTTGCCGGGTTCGATAGCGCCGACGCGGTCGGTCCAGCCCATGAGGTCGGCGGCGTTTAGTGTGCCGGTTTGAATGGCGGCGAGGGGAGACATGCCGTATTCGTTGACGTAAACGTCGAGCTCGTGGGCGTTGAGACCGTGGGGATAAACGGCCGCGTCGGTGCCCAGGGCGATTTTGACGCCGGCGGCGATGGCCTTTTTGTGGTTGGCCTTCATGGCGGCGCTGACGTCAGTCATCTTCTGCTGGTAGAGCGCGGGGAGATGGCCGTACTGCTGCATCCAGTCGACGAGGTAGGCGGTGGGGACGAGGTAGGTGCCGTGCTTCTTCATGGCGGCGATGCACTCGTCGTTGATGTAGGAGCCGTGCTCGATTGAGTCGACGCCGGCCTCGGTGGCCCAGAGGATGCCTTGCGCTCCGTGGGCGTGAGAGGCGACTTTGCGGCCGAGGCGGTGGGCGTCGGCGACGATGGCCTGCAGCTCTTCCATGGTGTACTGGCTGGCTTGCGGGTCGTCGCCTTTGGAGAGGACGCCGCCGGTGGAGGCGATCTTGATGAGGTCTGCGCCGTACTTGATGTTTTCGCGGACCTGATGCTGGACGGCTGCGACTCCGTCGGCTACGCCTTCGCCATGGATGTGGTACTCGTAAGGGAGAAGGTTCTCGTCCATGTGGCCGCCGGTAATTCCGAGGGCAGGACCGCTAACCTGCATGTGTGGGCCGGGAATGTGGCCGGCGTTGATCTCGTCGCGGAGGGCAACGTCGGTGAAGTCGTTGGCGCCGACGTTGCGGACGGTGGTGAAGCCGGCTTCGAGGGTGACCTTGGCGTTTTCAACTCCGATGATGGCCTCTTTGGCAGGTGTCATCGAAAGTTCGAAGTAGGGATCGAAGTTGTTGGCCATGGTGAGGTGGGTGTGGACGTCGATGAGGCCAGGCATGACGGTGTATTTCGTTAGGTCAATCTCGATGTCGCCGGTTTGTTTTGGCGTGGAAGCAGTGGGAGCAATGGCCGTGATGCGATCGCCGGTGACGATGATGGTCTGGGCGGCTGGTTCTGCGCCTGTTTTGACGTCGAGGAGATGGCCGGTGCGGACGAGAGTACGGGTGGCAGTTTGCGCCGAGACGGAGAAGACTGCAATTTGTAACAGTATTAGTGACAGATAAAATTTTGTGCGAATCGTGATACGCATTTGCAGTCTCCTGGTGATTTTTTTGAGGCGTGTCTTGAGAGTGTCCGTGATTGAGGCGTTATTGTCGAGGAATTATTGGCCGCCCAAGGCGGTGAGGATGGAGTCGAAGTCTTCAAGACCGGAGTACTCGATGATGACGCGGCCCTTACCTTTCTTGTCCTCGATGTGGACTTTGAGGCCGAGGGTGCGCTGGAGGCGGTCCTGGGCCTCGCGGACATTGGGATCTTCGGGCTGGGTGGGCTTTACTGCTTTTTTGGGTTTGGATTCGGGGTTGATCAGGCCTTGGACGTAGCTTTCGGTCTGGCGGACGGACAAGTTGAGGGCCATGACCTTTTGTGCGGCGGAAGTGATTGATTCTGCTGAGTCTAAGGCCAGAAGAGTGCGGGCGTGGCCGAAGGAGAGGTCGCCCGACTCTACCTTGTGCTGGATTTGTTCCGGTAAGCGCAACAAACGAAGGAAGTTAGCTACGCTGGCGCGTTCTTTGCCGGTGCGGGTGGCCATCTGCTCCTGGGTCATTTTGAAGTGCTGGCTAAGTCGTTGATAGGCGCGGGCTTGCTCCATGGGATTGAGGTCGGCGCGCTGGAGATTTTCGACTATGGTCATCTCAAGTGTTTGTTCATCAGAGGCTTGGCGGACTATGGCTGGGATGGTGGATTTTCCGGCGCGGCGGCTGGCGAGCCAGCGACGCTCGCCGGTGATCAGCTGGTATCTGACCTCCCCGTTTTGTGGGCTAAGTGGCCTGACTACAATGGGTTGCACGACTCCGGAGGCGGCGATGGATTGAGTTAATTCTGTGAGCTGGGCTTCGTCGAAGCGGGTGCGGGTCTGGAAGGGGTTGCGCTCGATGTGGTCGAGGGGAATTTCCAGGGGCTTTCCTGTTGATTCTAAGTGGGTTGCGACCGGAGGAGGGACGGCAAGGGGGCGCGATGGGAGGAGGGATTCGAGGCCCTTTCCGAGGGCGCGGCGTTTGGGATCATGAGTGGCGGTGGTCATTTTTTGACGACTTTCTGCTGGTGATTTTGTGGTGAAAATGCGGTGATTTGATGGTTATTTGCTGGACTTCCAGAAGCGGTTCTTCTTTTCGGGGGCCGTAAAGGACTTCAGGGAGCTGGCGGCTGCAGCCGCGGCCGCTTTGCGGCGTTTGGCTTCGGGGCTTTCGAGGTTGTTGCGGGTGAGGAGTTCGAGGGCCAGTTCGCGGTAGGCTTCGGCGCCGCGGGACTTTGGATCGTAGAGGGATACCGGTTTGCCGTGGCTGGGGGCTTCGGCGAGGCGGATGTTGCGGGGGATGGAGGTCTTGAGTAGCTTGTCGTCGAAGAAGGACTTGAGATTGTCGGAGACCTGCTGGGAGAGGTTGGTGCGGTCGTCGTACATGGTGAGGAGGACGCCTTCGAGGGCGAGGGAGGGGTTGAAGGCCTGGGTGACGCGGTCGAGGGTGCTCATGAGCTCGGAGATGCCTTCCAGGGCGAAGTACTCGGCCTGCATGGGGACGAGGAGGCCGTCGGAGGCGACGAGGGCGTTGAGGGTGAGGAGGTCGAGGGCCGGGGGGCAGTCGAGGAGGATGAAGGGGTAGTCGGCGCGGATGGGGACAAGGGCCTCGCGAAGCTTGAATTCGCGGCCTTCGAGGGAGATGAGCTCGATGGTGGCTCCGATGAGGTTTTTGCTGCTTGGGACGAGTTTTAGGGTGTCGATTTCAGTGGGTAGGAGGGCTTCGGCGATCGTGGTGTTGCCGAGGAGGACGTCGTAGATGCTGAGGCGGGCTTCGTCCCGGGCGAGGCCGAGGCCTCCGGTGGAGTTGGCCTGGGGGTCGCAGTCGATGAGGAGGGTGGGTAGGCCTTCAAGGGCGATGGCGGCGGCGAGGTTGATGGCAGTGGTGGTTTTGCCGACTCCGCCCTTCTGGTTGACGACGGCGATGACCTTCGACGGGGTGGGGGCGGGCTTTGGTTTGTTGACTGGGTGGATGGTGATCATCTGCGTAAGGAGAAGGGTATCGGGAGGCGGGTTTGGTGGCAATGCGGATGGGCTGTGCAGAAGTGCGGAGGGCTGTGGAGAACTTGTGGAAGGCGTCTTTTGCGGCGGAATTTTGCGGGTTTTGAGGGGGGTACTGTGGAAATCTTTTGTTCCACGTGGAACACTGTCGATTTTTTCGGGCAAAATTCGTCAAAAGAGGCCACCCACTAATCGACTCGTAGGCAGTCTAAGCCATACAGCCGCTAAATCTGCTGTTTTCTATTGATTTCAGGAGGGTTATTGTTGCAGCCATTTCTGCTCGAAAGGTATCCCCAATGAATTTACACGCTGTTGCGAAGTTAGCCGTGGCCACCCTTTTTGCCTGTTCAGCCGCTGCCAGAGCGGATTGCGACCGGCCCGCACTGAAGAACCAAACCCATGATGTTGAGACGGTCCGAACGGCTTGAGAATGCCTGGTCGACAGCTTACGGGACGGGCGATACGGAGTACGAGGCGTGCCTGCTGACGAAGGATTTTATGGAGATCAGGGGCGATGGCATGATCAATAAACTTGAGGATGAGCTGGCCCAGGCAGCAAAACATAAAGGTCAGACACCGGCCGCCCCTTCGGATCCGCCGTCTGGTCGCATTTGCATGGTGATGTTGCGGTCGCGTACGGAGTTTCTTCTTCGGCCAGAATGGTGGATGGCAAGCCATATAAACGGTATTACGCGGACTATTACGTATGGAAGGACGGCGGTTGGCGTGTGTTTTTTGCACAGCAGACTTCTTTCCCGGTTCCGGCTGAGTGAAGGCGCCCCGGAAGTAGGTGGGAAGTAGATCTGTGAGTCGTGTGTTCAACGGGGAACATTGCGGCGGTCTTGATTATGGCGGGTCTTAGATGGATGCTGCCCTCGGGATAGGCCAGATCGAAGCGATTCTGGTCACTGCCAGATGGAGACCAGCGACACTAATTTGTTCCACGTGGAACAGTACTGAATCCCGGGTCGAACGATTGACCTTAATTGCCGGATGGGCTTAACAGCTAGTGGCGCAGGCGCAGAACCACGGCAATACCGAAAAGGATGGTAAGGAGGATCTCGGCGACGCGATAGTCGAGGATCTTTTGGTACGAGTTTGAAGGGTAGAGTTCTTTGGGTACTTCAGGGCTTGATATTTTCGGCGATTTCGTTTCGGCGTGCATGTTAATGGCTCCCTTTTTGCCAAGACACAGGGTTATCCCGGGGTCTAGCGGAATCTATTCGCGGGGGAGTTTCCCTTATTTCTAAGGGCTCGATGTTTATAACAAAGGTTCCCCTGCAAAACAACTGATTTTTCATGATTAATTTGCGGTAATTTCCCAAAACGGGCATTGCGGTTCAAGTTTGGGGTTGAGGGACTTTGAGCCTTAGGCGATCGCAATCAGGCGCGGGTCGCTCGGAGAAGGATGGCGGTTGCCGAATTTGGCATTGGAATTAGCGCCTTAGGGGAAAAGTCCAAGGGGAGCGCGGGGGCGACGCCAGCGAGCAAAATGAGCTGGTGGGTGGCGCGAGGAGCAGCGGCAGCGAGGGCCGCGGCCATGTTGTCGACGGCGCGGAGGGTGACAGTGTGGAACTGACGCGCGCGGGGCATGGCTTCTACGCGGTTGGGCCAGACTTCGGTGGGGAGGCTGAGAGTTCGGACTACTTCGCGGAGGAAGGTGGCTTTTTTGTTCTGGGATTCTGCGAGTGTGACTTGGATGTCAGGGCGGAGGAGCGCGATGGGGAGGCCAGGGAAGCCGGCCCCCGAGCCGAAGTCGAGGAGGGTAGTGGAGTCGGGGTCGAGATGGCCGGCGGCGAAGAGGCCCTCTCCGAAGTGGCGCCGGACGATCTCTTCCGGATCGCGGATCGAGGTCAGGTTGGTGCGTGCGTTCCACCTCATCAGGAGGTCGAGATAGGTGGAGAGTTGCGGAAGGACGGAGGCGGGAACTTCAGACAGATAGGGTGTGAGGAGGGACGCGATCGCGGATTCTGACAGGGTGGGCATCGATATCCTGGCGGGGAAAGGAAGGCATACCCCAGAGGCTAGAGCCTCTTTGTTTCTATGGAGATAACAGACCCAAGGCTAAAGCCATGGGCTACCTAGAAGCAAGAACAACGGCAAGAATTCTTCTAATGAGACGGCGGCGGTAGGGAGGGGTTGATGGATCCGTTTCCGGCTCCGGTGTTTGTCACTTTCGACCCGTTCCTGAAGATTCTTCGGATATGTCTGTCCCCTTTCTCGCCGACTTTACGCATACACGAGTGCAATCACTCGTTCCGGCTTAGCCTCCCTTGAGGCCCAGGAGGATGTCATGTCGATCAATTTCATTATCACGGTTGGAATCATCGCTCTCATGTTTGCCTGGGTACCCTTTCTCAAACTCATCTGTCCAATTGGATGGGGAGCGGCCGGGAAGTCGTCCCCGGAAAAGATGAAGGGTGAGACGCGGCAACGGACGGCTTCGGTGTCCTCTCTTTCTTCGCGCCGACTTGCAAACCAGTCACATGATCTTCTTCATGCTCTATCCGCTCGAGGGGGACGGGGAGTGCCTCGTTCGCATGCGACCGTGCAGAGCGTCTCTCCGGGCACCTGTGCGGAGTAGCGGTACAGAGACTACCGCCGGTCAGGAGGTCGCGACGGAGGTATGGACGGAGCGTGGCGCCCAGGCGGCGGCTTGGGCGACAAAGCGGTCGAAGAGGGCGCGAGAGGCTGGGCTGATGTCGTAGCTGCGCTCGGGGTGCCACTGGACACCGAGGACGAAGTGGGCGGTGGCTCCTTCGGTGGCCTGACCGCCTTCGACTGCTTCGATGACGGCGTCCTGGGGACAGCGGGCGGAGACGCGGAGGCCGTCGCCGGGGATGCCGATGGCTTGATGGTGGCTGGAGTTGATGGGGAGACGGAGGAAGTTGTCCTGCTCGGGGGCCTCTTTGGGGGTGAGTAGAGTGCCGAGGAGGGACTGGGGTGCCGTAGCGGCGGTGTGGGCGATCGCTACTTTGCTGCCTGCTGAGTGGTTGACGGGGAGTGGGGTGAGGTGTTGAACCAGCGTGCCTCCGCGCCAGACGTTGAGGATCTGGATGCCGAAACAGATGGCGAAGATGGGCTTATAGAGATTGTGGGCGTCCTGGAGGAGTAGCTCATCGACGTTTTCGCGCTGGCTGTCGGAGGGGGCGCACTCGGGGATAGGATCCTGGCCATATTTTTGGGGGTTTACGTCGGCTGGGCTGCCGGGGAGGAGCACGGCGTGGCAGGTATTAATGAGGTTGGTAATAGCTGACGGAGTTCCGGCAAGAGGGACTTCGACCGGCTCGCCACCGCTTCGCTCGACGGCAGAGGCGTATTGCGGCCAGGAGCGCTGGTTGTAGGCGACGTCTGTACTGGTGGGGACGGGAATGGCGATACGAGGCTTCATAGGGCAGGGAGTAGGGTGTAGGGAGTAGGGAATAGAAGACTTCGGTTTTGTTGGCGCCCGGTCATTTTTATCTTGATCGATGGTACATCTGCGAGGCCTGTTTTGGACCGTCCTCGCCTTCTATTCCCTACTCCCTACTCCCTGTTCCCTGTATTCGGAGTAGGCCCTAGAGATGGAGTCGTAGAGGCGCCGGGTGAGGGCATCAGCATCGCGGGTAGTTAGGCCGGCGGTGGGGATGGGGTCACCGACGACGACGAGGAGTGGGCGAGGGTGGAGAGCGTAGACGTGGATGGGGAGGAGTTCGTACGTACCAATGAGTGTGAGAGGGACGAGGGGAACCTGGGCCTTGATGGCCATGTAGGCGCAACCAGACATCATGGTCTGGAGTTGTCCGGTGGCGGCCCGGCCTCCTTCGGGGAAGAGAACAAGGGGCAGGCCGGCCCTGAGGGTCGCGACGCCGCGGTTGAGGCTGGCGACAAGGGAACGGTGACTCTTTAGGTCGACGGGAACCTGGCCGGAGTGGTTGAGGTACCAGCCTATGAAACGGGACCTTCCAGAGAGACTGCTTGGCAAGGATCCGGAACTGGAAGGGGAGGCGGGCAAAGAGGACGGGGGTGTCCATGTAGCTGAGGTGGTTGGAGGCGTAAACGGCGGTTTCGTGTACGTGGAGCTTCTCCGCACCGATGATTTTGACAGAGGAGAGGCTGATGAGCAGGAGGGTGCGGGCCCAAAGGCTTGCAATGGCATGTTGCTGGCGACCGGACTTGTCCCAGAGGCCCACCACGAGGGAGATGCAGCCGAAGCCGCCGGTGGCGAGACCGACTAATGGAACGAGGAGTAGGTAGGAGAGCCAGCGCAGGGCGAAGGATGGCTTTTTGGACGGCGGGGGTTCGATGTTCGCGGTAGAAGAGCGGATTCCTTCGCCTGCCGGCTCGATTCTGCTGAAGCTGCCGGGTCGACGTGACAGGCTCTTCGCCGCCCTCTAAGTTATTGACCAACGGGGGGTTGCTCATGGCTGCTCCGCCAGATGGCGGACTTCGCCTACGAGATAGATGGAGCCGGTGGCGATGATTAGGCCGTTGGGCGGGGTGATGGCGCGGGCCTGGGCAAGGGCTGCGGCCAAGTGAGGCGCGGCGTGAGCAGGGACGTCCAGGGCGTGGGCGGCGGCGAGGAGGTCTTCGAGGCGGGCGGCTCGGGGGTTGTCGATGGGGGCGAAGATGATGTGGTCGTTGCGGCGTTCGGGGTCTCCACTACTGGAGTCGAAGAGGGGAAAGAGAATCTGGGACATCTCCTTGAGGTCTTTGTCGCGGAGACAACTGAAGAGGAGGGTGCGGGGCTGGGCTTCAGGGAGCTGGGCGATGGCGGCCCGAAGGGTCCAGGCGCCGGCGGGGTTGTGGGCGACGTCGAGGAGGAGATTAGGGCCTTCCGGGAAGGTAAGGAGTTCGAGGCGGCCGGGCCATTGCGTGTTGCGAATCCCTGTTTCAATAGCGGCGTTTGTTATTTTGTAACCATTTTTGTTGCTTATTGATTGATTTTGAGATGATTTGTAACTATTTTGGTTGCGTAATTCGACTGCAGCGGCGATCGCCAAGGCAATGTTGCGTTGCTGGTGGTGGCCGAAGAGGGGCGAATCGATTTCGAGAGGCTGGTGGTCGAGGGTGACGGTGTAGTGGTTGCGAGGAAGCGGTTGGGGTGATTCGGGCGAAGTGCGCGGGTCTCTCCACTCCGCTCCGCTTCGGTCGAGGTAGCGATCGTCCTGGCGGGGGCGCGATGGGAGGTGGGGGATGAAGTTAGCGGCGCTGATGGCGCGGAGGTTGAGGGTCGCTGCGGCTTCGCCGATGGCCTGGTTGGCCTCGGGATGCTGGGGGAGGGTGATGAGGGTGCCGTTGGGCCGGAGGATGCCGGCCTTTTCGCGGGTGATCTCGGCGATCGTGTTGCCGAGGTAGTCCTGGTGGTCGAGGGCGATGTCGGTGATGACGGAGAGGAGGGGTTCGACGATGTTGGTGGCATCGAGACGGCCGCCGAGGCCTACCTCAAGGATGGCGATATCGACTGGATTTCCATCAGCTTCTCCGTTTTTGTTGGTTGTGTCTCCTGCAAAGTAAAGAAACGAAAGGGCGGTCAGGACCTCGAAGAAGCTGGGCGGGTGGGGGAGATCGCCGGATTCGACGAGGTGGCGGGCGGCTTCGTCCACCTGGAAATAGAGGCGGGCGAAGTCTTCGTCGGAGATCTGGACGCCGTCGATCTGGATGCGTTCGTTGACTCGAACCAGGTGCGGTGAGGTGTAGAGGCCGGTTCGGTAGCCTGCAGCGGTGAGAATGCTGGCCAAGGTTGCTGCGGTCGAGCCTTTGCCGTTGGTCCCGGCGATGAGGACGGAGGGGAAGGTGGCTTGTGGGTCGCCCAGGGCTGCGGCGAGAACGCGCATGTGGGCGAGGTCAAATTTGCGGCGGGGTGCGCTGGAAGGGGTCGGGGCGAGCTCGTGGCCCAGGGCGTAGAGATGGTCGACCGCGGCAGCGTAAGACATGCGGCTATTTTAGGCGATGGCACCGGTTTCGGTGGTAGATGGTTACGGCCGGGGGACGGGAAGGCATGGTGCATAACACGTCAGTTCGGGGCATACCACGAAGGTGGGATATCGAGGGTGGTTCAGACGACGGATAGTAAGGAATCAACTGTAGCAACATGCAATGTTTTGCACGTCTGGCTGCCGGTTCAACCCTGGAGGAAGTTGTAAAACCCTGGGGAGAAAGGAGATGTTGAATGCATATCGCGTTAGGTATTTCGTTTGCAATGATCGCCGCTGCGCCGTTCGTTGGACGGTGGAGGGCAAATGTATGGCTGAGAAAGCATATGCCCGCGGATCGATCGGTGAAGAGCAGCATTCCTGAAATTGCATAAGAGTTACCGTGCGTACAACAAGCACACGACCGCTGCCGGGATGGCGCGGTCCTTCTTTTTGCGCCTAGATCGACCTGGACATCTCGACCCGGAAGACGAAGTGGGCCGGTCGGGCTTCACTGAAATCTGGATAGCTTGGCGTTCCATAAGCCGAAAAAAGCGGCCAGCCATATGCTGTCCGCCTTTTTGATAGAGCTGGGTTTATTTGGCGGCCGCGAGGTCGACCTGATGGACGAACTGCTCGATGAAGACCGGCTCGGTGACTGCGCCCTGGGCGACTTTGTTGGTGCCGCCAGCATGGACGATGGTGATATCGGTGATGCCGATGAAGCCGAGGACAACCTTGAAGTACGGGCCTTCGAGGTTGTAGGACTCCAGGGGCGAGCCGGAGGTGTACTCACTTCCACTGGCGATGATAACGGTGACCTTCTTACCGGCGGCAAGACCCTTGAGGCCTTCGGGGCCAAAGGAGAAGGTCTTGTTGAGGCGGACGATGTGGTCGATCCACGCCTTGAGGACGGCTGGAACGTTGAAGTTATACATGGGAGTGGAGATGACGACTTCGTCGGCGGCGAGGAGCTCCGCGATGAGTTCGTCGGATATCTTGAGGGCGGCCTTGTGCTCTGAGGTGTGCTGGTCAGGAGCAGTGAAGGCGCCGGCGATCCAGGGCAGATCGACGTAGGGGATTTTGGTGGTGGCGAGGTCGCGAGTGATGATCTCGCCGCCGAGATGGTTGGACTGCCATTCGGTCGCGAAGTGGTTGCCGAGTTTACGTGAGATGGAATAGTCGCCGCGGGGGCTGACGTCGATCTTCAAAAGTGTGGACATGTCTTCTCCTGTTGGCCGCGATTGAAACGTGGCACAACAGATAGATGTCCATCGAAACGTAATCGATTCACTCGATATCGAGATTTATGGTCTGGTAATAATTTGCGGCGGGCTAGAGAGCCTTGTCGAGGAGGTTGCCGAGAGTGGCGGAGGCCGAGAAAGGCCGGGCGCCCGACCAACTTGGGATGTTGAAGGGGGCGGTTGGATGAGCGGACGGGGAGGTGGATCCGGCGGTGTGATGGGTGCGGAGGGCGTGCCGGATGACGCGACGGCAGGCGTCCTGTCCGACGTTAAAGCCCTGATCTGAATAGATGAGAAAGCTTTGTCCGCAAACGGGGCAGCATACAGCTGAGGAGATCTTCGATTCCTGGCAAACATGCATAAGGGCCTGCTTTCCGACGCTGACATCACTTTCGCGGCGTTGGTCTTCGGTGCAGCGACGAACTGCGACTGATTATGAGGCTGATACGGCCGCGCTGAAATGGTTCCGACATGGGACAGGGGGTGCAACGGTTGGGGGATGCAAGTTGGTGTGGTGGGGACAAAGGAAATATGCTGGTATCTGACGATATGAGTGAGCAGACGATTAAGATCCAGCTTCCGGATGGTTCAGTGCGCGAGGTCCCGCGTGGAACGACAGCACATGATGTGGCGATGAGCATCTCTCCGCGGCTGGCAGCGGCGGTGGTGGTGGCGCGGATCCGTCCATTGACTCCTGTTGCAGCCGGCGGGGTTGCGACTGAAGAGGCGTCAGAGGCCGCGATGTATGGTGCGGAGACTGGCGGGGAGCGACTGGTGGACCTGGCGGCCCCACTGAATGAAGATGTGGCGCTTGAGCTGCTGAAAGAGACTGACGAGGCAGCGCTGAAGGTGGTGCGGCACTCGGCTGCGCATGTGATGGCGACGGCGATTCTGGAGCTGTTTCCGGAGACGAAGCTGGGGCACGGGCCAGCGACGGATTCGGGGTTTTTCTATGACGTGTATCGGGAGACGCCGTTCAGCGACGAGGACCTTGCGGCGATCGAGGCGCGGATGGCGGAGGTCGTCGCGCGCGACGAGAGGTTTATCCGCGAGGTGGAGTCGCGAGAGATGGGGCTGAAGGACTACGCGGAGAACGGCGACTTCATGAAGGTCCACTTCATCGAGAAGTTTACGCAGCCGGGTGATGACATTTCGCTCTACCGGAATGGGAGCTTTGTGGATTTTTGCCGAGGGCCGCATGTGCCCTCGACAGGACGGGTGAAGGCGTTCAAGGTAACGTCGGTTGCGGGGGCCTACTGGCTTGGGGACGAGAAGAACCAGCAACTGCAGCGGATCTATGGGACGGCGTTCTTCAACAGTAAGGACCTGGATGCGCACTTCAAACGATTAGAGGAGATTAAGGCCAGGGACCATCGTGTGCTCGGCAAACAGCTTGATCTGTTTTCTATTCAGGAGGTAGCTGGATCGGGGTTGATCTTCTGGCATCCGAAGGGTGGGTTGATCCGGAAGACGATGGAAGACTGGATGCGGGAAGAATGTATCCGTCGTGGTTACGATATGGTGTTTACCCCGCATATTATGCGGCGAGAGCTGTGGAAGATCTCTGGGCATGAGGGGTTCTATTCGCAGAATATGTATCCGCCGATGGAGCTCGATGACGCGGAGTACAGACTCAAGCCCATGAATTGTCCTGGGCACATTTTGATCTATAAGAATTCGCCGAAGAGCTATCGTGACCTGCCGGTACGGTATGCGGAGTTGGGGAATGTTTACCGGTATGAGCGGTCGGGCACGATGCATGGGTTACTGCGGGTGCGTGGGTTTACGCAGGACGACGCGCATATCTTTTGCACGCCGGGACAGATTGTCAGCGAGATTGAGGCGTGCCTCGATTTCGCCGAGACCGTGCTGAAGACCTTCGGGTTCAACGAATATCGTGTCGAGCTGTCGCTGCACGATCCGAAAAAAGCGGGCGAGTTTGTGGGCAAGGAGTCCGACTGGGTTAACGCCGAGGAGGCGCTGAAGGGAGTGCTGACCAGGCGCGGTGTTGCCTTCAAGAGCATTCCCGGCGAGGGTGCGTTTTACGGACCGAAGATCGATATCAAGTTGGTGGACGTGCTGGGTCGGCTGTGGCAGCTGTCGACGGTGCAGTTTGACTTCAACCTGCCGGCGCGGTTCGAGCTGGAGTACAAGGGCGAGGATGGAGAGATGCATCAGCCGGTGATGGTGCATCGTGCGCTGTTTGGCTCGGTGGAGAGGTTCTTTGGGGTGCTGATTGAGCACTATGCTGGGGCTTTTCCGCTGTGGCTGGCCCCTGTGCAGGTCGGGCTGGTACCGATTTCGGAGAAGCACCTGGAGTATGCCGGTGCGGTAAAGGCTAAGCTGGAGGCCGCGGGGCTGCGGGTGGAGCTGGACGCTCGGAATGAAAAGATGAATGCGAAGATCCGGGAGTTCACGCTGCAGAAGGTACCGTTTGTTCTGGTGATGGGCGACAA
Source organism: uncultured Acidobacteriaceae bacterium (assembly GCA_963774835.1). Taxonomy (GTDB): domain Bacteria; phylum Acidobacteriota; class Terriglobia; order Terriglobales; family Acidobacteriaceae; genus Edaphobacter. The sequence continues at coordinate 624,692 of CAVZGS010000002.1, read as the reverse complement.
GGAGGCGGAGGCAGAGGCGGTGAGCGTGAGGACGCGGGGTAAGGGTGATGAGGGGAGCGTTGTGCTTGTCGACTTTATCAAACGAGCGAAAGGTTTGGTAGATTCGAAGATCGTGTCCCTGACCTAAATTTTTCATCAAATGCCGTCGACGGCGGGTTAGAGTAGAGCAGACAGCTGCAAGCGACGCTATAACTGTGGATAGTGGCAGTTGGATGAGCTTCTCGATTTGGATAGCTACTAGAGGCCAGTACAATTCGTCTACAGGGGTCCGATGTTTACGATTAGCGACAGTATTTTTATCAAAGCTCCGATTGAGAGATGTTTTCTGCTCTCGACCAACATTGAGCTGGTGGGAAAGACGCTGGGGATGAAGCCGATCGAGGGCAAGACCAGCGGACTGATTGTTGCTAACGACAAGCTGCTGTGGGCCGGCTGGAAGTTCGGGCTTCCGCAGATGCATGAGAGCGTCATTACCCAATATGAACGGCCTTCGTTTTTTCAGGACACGATGGAGCGGGGACGCTTCAAAAGGTATCAACATGAGCATTACTTCTATGAGATGGATGAACGGACGGTGCTGAACGACAAGATCCGGTTCACGATGCCTCTGGGAATTGTAGGGCGGCTGGTGGGTCAGTTTGTGCTGGTTCCGTACATCTCAAGGCGTCTGCGGCGGCGGTTGGCCTTGCTGCGGAAGGTCGCGGAGAACCGCAAGGAGTGGCAGAAATACCTGCCTGAAGAGAACGGGTCGCGATAAACGCCTCGGCAGGCACGCTTTTTTTGCACATACCCGGCATTTATTTGCATTCATCTAGGAAAACTCAGAAAGCACAGGACGGCTGTGACTGCATCTCACTATTTGAGGTGCCTGCATGAAGGCTGTCGTTTTGCATGAGTACGGTGGTCCGAGCAAGCTGATCTATGAGGATGTTCCGGACCCTGTGGCGGGTGAGGGACAGGTGTTGGTGCGGGTGGCGGCGAGCAGCGTGAATCCCATTGACTTCAAGCTTAGAAGCGGGGCGATGAAGGCGTTTTGGCCCCTGGAGCTGCCCACGATCCTGGGGAGGGACATCTCGGGGATTGTGCGGGAGGTGGGTGCCGGAGTGAGCGGGTCCAAGCCGGGCGATAAGGTGATGGCGGTGGGGAACAGAGCTTATGCTGAGCTCGCCGTGGTGGCGGCGAAGGAGCTCGCATTCGTTCCGGAAAAGCTGGACCTGGTGAAGGCGGCAGCGCTGCCATTGGTGACTCTGACGGGGGAACAATTGATTTCGCGGGGCACGAAGATCCAGCCTGGACAGACGGTGCTGGTGACCGGGGCGGTCGGGAACGTGGGGCGGGCGGCAGTGTGGACGGCAAAGAAGGCGGGGGCCGTGGTCATCGCCGGAGTGAAGAAGACGCAGGTGAAAGATGCGGCAGCAGTGGGCGCGGACCAGGTGTTGGCACTTGATGATGCTGCGGCGATGGAGAAGCTGGGATTTATTGATGCTGTGGCCGATACGGTCGGGGGAGAGACTGCCGAAAAACTGCTGGGAAAGGTGAAACAGGGCGGGGTCTTTGCTTCCGTGCTGGGGCCACCGGGCAATGCCAAGATGCACCCCACGGTGAGGATCGAGGCGATCCAGTCGTCGCCGGACGCCAGGACACTGCGAACACTGGCTGAGGACGTAGTTGCGGGACGCCTGGTGATTCCGATCGACCGGATGGTTCCGCTGGCTGAGGCGGCCGCGGCGCATGCGGCGGCCGAGAAGGGCGGAATCGGAAAGATCCTATTGCTCGCGTAATTTAACGGATTTCAGCAGTTGGGAAATGGCCACTAGTGATTATGGAAACGATTCGACTATCAACCTGGGTTGATGCGCCGGTGGAGCGGTGCTTTCTACTTTCGTTAAGCATCGATCTGCACGTCGCATCGTCCGGTAAGACGCAGGAAAAGGCGATTGCCGGGGTGACGAACGGCTTGATCGGCGAGGGCGAGACGGTGACGTTTCGAGGACGGCACCTTGGCTTGCGGCTGCAGCATACGAGCCGGATCGAATCGTTGCGACCCTATAGTTACTTTCGTGACGTGATGGTCTCCGGCGCCTTTCGGCACTTCGAGCATGATCACCACTTCGCACCAATGGATGATGGCACGCGGATGCGGGACGAGATTCGCTTCTCCACTGGGTGGGGGCCGCTGGGACGAATGCTGGCGGGCAAGCGGCTGAAGGCATTTTTGATCGAGCGGAACGCGGTGATTAAACGGGTGGCCCAGTCAGAGGAGTGGCGTCGGTATCTGGAGAGCTGGTCGGAGGCGAGCATCTCGACCCTAGTCGCGGGGGAAGACCTCCCGCTGGGACGGGAACGTGTTGCTTCAAGACCCACAGGTCTAGCGACGGCGAAAGCTATTTCTGATGGCCCGGGTGCGGTCTTCAGCGGAGGGCGCTGATGGCTGAGTGGGCTGAAGGCCTTCTGGATAGAGAACTACAAAGCGACCGGGGCCTTCGCCAGAGGAGGCCGTCGGGAGTCCGGATTTGGCCAGAGACAGGTGAAGGATCCGGCGCTCGCGCGAGGTCATTGGCGAGAACGAGAACGGCTGGCCGGTAGCGCGTACTTTTTGGATGGCCATCTCGGCGATGAGTTCAAGCTCCCGGTTGCGGGCGGCCTTGAAGCCTTCGGCGTCGAAGGAGATGCGGTCGTGGTCTTCGGGTTCGAGACGCAGGACCTTGGCGGCAATGTGTTCGATGGCGTGGAGAAGTTCGCCGTTACGGGCCAGCAGGAGGGGAGTGTCGGGGCCGGAGAGTTCGACTGTGATCTCGGGGGAGGAGACATTCGTGGGCGCACCAGCCGGTTCGCTGGGGTTGGGTTGCACTTGGCCGTTGCAGGCAAGGATGTTGGATTTTAGATCCAGACCGCCTGTAGCGCTTAGCAAGTTCAGGAAGTCTGCAATCTTTCTCGCTGCTTGGCCCCGGTCGCTCAATTTGTTCGCCATCGTTACAGTAACGACCCTTGGCTCAGTTTCAATAGATCAACAAAAATCGATTCAAGTTTCATATCAGTAGGATAGACGATTTTCTGAGGTTAGAGACCCGTCGCGAGAGAGTAAATTTAGCGCTTCCCCTTGATGGTGACACCGGTGCCTGCCTTACGGCGGGCGCGCTTCGCGGCGATCTCGCGCATCTCGCGGCCGATGCTGGTGCGATTCATGACGGCCTGCTGGGCGATGCTGATGAGATTTCCGACGGCCCAGTAGAGAGCTAGTCCGGAGCCGTAGGTCCAAGTGAAATAACCGGAGACTGCGGGCATCATAAAGGCCATCATCTTTTGCTGTTGCGGGTCGACGCCGGGAGAAGGCGTGTAGAACTGCACCAGAAACTGGCTGACGACCATGAGGATGGGCAGGATGTGCCAGGGATCCGGAGACTGAAGGTCGGGCAGCCAGAGCCAGTGGGCCTGGCGGAGTTCTACGACCCTGGGGAGCATGGTGAAGAAGGCGTAGAGAAGGGGCAGCGTGATAAGGGTGGGGATACAGCCGCCGAACATGTTGACCCCGTTGTCCTTCTGGAGCTTCATGATCTCGACGTTCATCTCGTTACGTTTTGGGTCGGTGGCCTTGTACTTCTTGTATTTCTCCTTGATCTCGTTCATCTGCGGCTGGATGCGCTGCATCTTCAGGCCGTTCTGCATGGTCTTGATGCGGAAGGGCAGCATGAGAATGTTGATGAGAACGGTAAGGATGACGATTGCCCAGCCCCAGTTGGAGACAACGTGGGCGTGGATGAACTGGAGGGCGAGGAAGAGGTATTTGCCGATGGCGCCCCAGAAGCCAAACTCGAGGAGCGGCTCGAGGGTGATCCTGGGGTTGGCGGCGTGGACAGCTTTGAGAACACTGATGGCTTTGGGCCCGACGTAGATGCGAGTGACGGTATGCCCGCTGGTGTCGCCGATTGCGGCGCCCAGGATGGGCACCTCGATAGAGCCCTTGGCGGGCGAGCCGCTGCCGATGCCAGTGCGACGGATGGTCTTGGCTACGTCGAGTTGATTGTGCAGGGTAGCGACAGTTGCTGTGTCCGGGGTGTCGGGGAGGAAGATGGCGGCGAAGAAGGGGTCGCTGACGCCGGCCCAGTCGATGGGCCCATTGATGGTATCGCCACCAGAGACCTTTTTGGCGGCGAGATGTTCGTCTTTGCCGTTGCGGTAGCTGTCGAACTGCGCGCCGCCGTAGGATTGGGCGTTGTCCTGGTCGCCGAAGCCGCCGGGCCAGTTGAGGAGAGCGCGGATGGGGGCCCCGTTACGAGTGACCTGGACGTCGGCGTTGAGGACATAGGTCTCGTCAAAAGAGAAGGTCTTGGTGACCTGGGTGGTGCCGTCGGAGTACTTGAAGGTAAGAGTGGCGGGAGCGGCGAGTTTGCCGGTGGCCGAGGGGACGTACAGCGCCTTGTTCAGACCGGCTGTCAGAGACGCGTCGTAGGTGTAGAGAGAGAGCGGATAGCCGAACTGCTCGGCAGCCTGGGTATGGACGATGTTCAGGGGCTTGCCGTCCGAGTCCTTATATTGCTTGAGGATCCAGCTGATAACCTGACCACCACGGTTGGTGAAGGTGATGCGGTAGAGCTCGTTCTCGATGACCGTCGTGGATTCGGACGAGGCCTCGACTGTCGGGACGGTGGAGGCCGAGGTTGCGCCCGGCAGACTCCTGGCAGGAGCACTCACCGGAATGGGGGTGGCCGGCGGGGCAACCGACTGCGATCCTGACGGTGCCGGGGCGCTCTGGGTGGTGGCGTTGGGAGACGCTGTCTGGGGGTTTGATTTGGCGCGGAAGTACTGCAGGCCGAAGAAGACAGTGACCAGGACGAGCATCATTACGAGGAGTGACTTGTTGTCGCCGCCGCCTTGTTGATTGGGGTTCTTAAACTCTGCCAAAAGGGACTTCCTATTCTTTACTGAAGGGTCAGGCTGTTGCCGCGCGGAGTTGAAGCGCAAGCTCTATGGTAAATGGTCTGCGGGAATGGTGACGGATCGGTCGAATCAGGAGTTTCGCAGGGGGACGGGATCGAGGCCTCCCTTTGCGAACGGGTGGCAGCGGGCGAGGCGGCGGAGGGCCAGCCAGGAGCCCTTGAAGACGCCGAACCGGACGAGGGCGACGTAGGCGTACTCGGAGCAGGTGGGGAGATAGCGGCACTGAGTCGGGCTGAGGGCGTGGAGAACCGGAGACAGAATGGACTTGTAGAGCCAGTAGGTTATGCGGATGGCGAGGCTGGGCTGGGGGTCTGGCATCTCTTCAGGAGGTATGGGGTGGCCTGGGGGCAGAGCTCTGCTGTTTTTCTGCTGCATTCTGGATGGCGCGGAAGACGCTGGCTACTTCGCGATCGAGGGCGGTGAATTCGAGGTCGATCACGCTGCGGCGGGGGTGGAGGACGATGTCTACCGGAGTGGTGAGGGTGGAGAGGTTCTTGCGAACGGCCTCGCGCATGCGGCGTTTGATGCGATTGCGATCGACGGCCTTGCCCATGACTTTGCCTACAGTGAGTCCGACGCGCGGGATTGTAGCGTTTGCATCACGCAGGGGTGTGCCGTCGGGGCCGAGCTGTGGACGAAGAGTGAAGAAGTACGCCATCTGCTTCGCGAATTGCTTGCGGCTGGCCTTGTAGACGCGCTGGTAGTCGGCGTGTTTGCGCAGACGGAAGATGATGGCCCGTGTAGTCATACTGCTGGGCCCGATCTCTGGTTAGTCGCGTCGCGCATGACTCAATTTTAGACTTTAATGTTCGAGGTCGCCGGATGAGCCGCGTCTGAGATACAGGGCCGCCATCGGCTGCGGGGCAGGCCAATGCAGGGAGGCCACAACGTCCAGGAACATCTCGTCCTCGCGCTCATGGGAGTGCCAGGGGAACTTGCCCTGCACTTTGGCCACCTGATCGATTGATTGTTGACCTGACCGACGACTCGCGGCGACTAAAGCTCTTTGAGAACGGAGCATGCCAGCTCGAGCGAGATCGGATCCTGTTGGGCCTTTTGGGGCCCTTGCTCTTCAAACAGGCTTCGAAGGCATGGTGTGAAGGGACTAGTCGCGGAAACCGGCGCTGACGGCGATCTTGTGACGGCCCTTGGCGCGGCGGCGGCTGAGGACAGCGGCGCCTGCCTTGGTCTTCATGCGCGAGAGGAAGCCGTGGGTCTTGGCGCGGTGGCGGCGGTTAGGTTGAAAGGTACGCTTCGGCATGACAAAAACTCCTGCGGCAGGAGAAGGCTCCTGCTCAAACTTTTAGCTATAGCAGCAATCTCTGAGTATACCTGAAGGGACGTGATTTTCACAGCGGAAGTGTGTGCATCTTTCGGATTGGTCAGGATATTCGAATAAGTTGAGAGGGGAGATCGATGACAACCGATGCAAGGATGGAGTTTGCGGCGTTCAGTCAGGTGGCGCCGGAAGCAACTGGGGCGCTGTCAGCGCTAAGCAAGGCGGTGGGCGATTCCGGACTGGATAAGGCCTTGACGGAGTTGATCAAGATCAGGGCATCTCAGATCAATGGCTGCGCCTTCTGCGTTCAGTTTCATCTGAATCTGGCACGCAAGGCAGGCCTGACGCAGACAAAACTGGATCTGGTGGCAGTATGGCGGGAGGCTGGTATCTTCACAGCGAGAGAGATGGCGGCGTTCGGGTGGACTGAGACGTTGACGCAGATCACGCCATCGGGTGTGAGCGACGCGGCGTATATGGACGCTATGGCGGAGTTCGCGGAGAACGAACTGGCGTTCTTGACGACAGCGATTGCTTCGATCAATGCATGGAATCGAATTGCGATGGCTTACCGGTTCACGCCTCCGATACCACAAAATGAAGCGAAGGTGTAGCGATAAATGATCTGACCTCGGAAAAAAACGCGGGTAGGAGCACGAGAATTTTGCTTCTTCACCGCTAATGGTGCAACTTTAATTTTTTTGAAAGATGCGCTTGAAAATCGCTGCGTTTTCCGTGCTACTATCGAACCCGTTTAGTAAGACGTTTTTCTGCAGGTCCAGCTGTTCCGCACTCTGCTTTTGGTTGAACAACTCTTCTTCGCGGCCTGATCATAGATAGGCATCTACGAAGGGACTTCTGGCAACTCGGGAAAATCACCTCTTGTCTGCAAGGGCAGGGACAGACTCCTATTTGCTATTAGCTCGCGTGAACTACGCAATTTTACGAAGTGCTACTGTCTGGGTTGAAACAGGAAACGAGACAAGGAAACTAAAGAATGTCATTCGTTCCGACGGCAACAGCCGTATTGAATTATTGGGTCCGCATCCTTGCGGCGCTGGAGAAGAAGATCAATCGCCAGTCGTATGAGACGTGGCTGAAACCAACACGGTTCTCGCACCTTGAAGGCAAGAAACTTTTTGTTCGGATCCCCTCGGCCGACTTTCAGCATATCGGCGATCGCTATGCCGACCTGATCCAGGAGGCGATCGATAACCTTGGCCTGGATGTGGAGACGGTAACGTTTACGACTCCGGAGCAGGACCCGCGCACGCCCAAGGTGCGCGAAGATGGTGGGTTTGCGCCGGTGCCGAGCCATAGCCAGAGCGCGCCGCGGCAGGGGCGGCTGGGCAGTTCGATGGGGGCCGCGGCTGGACCGTCGCCAGAGCAGGCGCGTTTTGACTGGAGTGCGGCATCGCAGCTGAATCCGCGGTATCAGTTCGACGCGTTTGTGATCGGGAGTGGGAACCAGTTTGCGATGGCGGCGGCGCAGGCCGTCGCGGAACGGCCGTCGAAGGCCTACAACCCGCTGTTCCTGTATGGCGGCGTGGGCATGGGCAAGACGCACCTGATGCATGCGATTGGGCATGACGTGAAGCGCAGGCAGCCGCATGCTTCGATCAGCTATGTGAGCGGTGAGAAGTTTACGAACGAGATGATCAACTCGGTCCGGTACGACAAGATGACCGGGTTCCGCGACAAGTTCCGCAACGTTGATGTGCTGCTGATTGATGACATTCAATTTCTCGCCGGCAAGGAGCGGACGCAGGAGGAGTTCTTCCATACGTTCAACACGTTGCACGAGAGCATGAAGCAGATCGTGATTGCGAGTGACCGGCCGCCGAAAGAGCTTGCTGACTTTGAAGACCGGCTGCGGTCGCGATTTGAGTGGGGATTGATCGCAGACATTCAGCCACCGGACCTTGAGACTAAGGTCGCGATTCTGCAGAAGAAGGCAGAGAGCGAGCAGACTTCGCTGCCGACCGATGTGGCGTTGTTTATCGCTTCGAACGTGCGGACCAATGTGCGTGAGCTTGAAGGCGCGCTGGTGCGGCTGATTGCCTGGTGCAGCATGCATGGCGTGGAGATTACGTTGCCGGTTACGCAGCAGTGCCTGAAGCAATTCATCGATACGCAGGTGCGCAAGATCACGATCGAGACGATCCAGCGATCGGTGGCGGAGCAGTTCGGCATGCGCGTCGCGGAGTTGAAGCAGAAGAACAACTCTAGGCAGATTGTGGTGCCGAGGCAGATTGCGATGTATCTGGCGAAGCAGTTAACGGAGGCTTCGCTGCCGGAGATTGGGCGGCAGTTTGGCGGCAAGCACCATACGACGGTGATGCACTCGATTGCGAAGATTGATGAGCAGCGACGGGCCGACAAAGACCTGAATCGGACGATCAACAAGCTGATGGAGACGTTGAGTTAAGAACAGAAGAGAAGCCGGGTCCGACGAGAACTTCGTCCCGACCCGGCTCCCTGTTATTTTCCTGCGTCTGAGTGCTGTGAGTAGATCGCTCTCCAATGCCCATCTTGATAAACAAAGATGTCACACGACGACACTGGCTTCGACGGATCATCAACGTCCGCGACCAGGAAGGTGAGAATTGCCATGTCCCCGGAGATGACTGAGGTCGTAACGTGTCGATGGGAGGCACGCCATTTTGCGGTAGCTGCTGCACGTGCTGCAGCAGCCTCCGGCGAGCTGGCGACCTTCCGCACTCCGCCAAGGATCGCGTCCTTGTTATGCACACTTCCATCAGCATTCACCGACCGGTACTCTGGCATAAGCAGATGATCGACAAAGGCGACATCTCCGTCGGCCTCTGCCTTACTCCAGCCATCGTCGTCTGCGATCACCGCCGCCTCGGTATGGGGTTCGGGCCCTTGGGCGGTTTGGGCATGGACCGCCAGCGGACTACCAATGCCAAGTAGAAAAGATGCCAGGACAGCGAGCCTTACAAGTGGAGGCGTACCGCGTTGTAGAGATGGCAGTGAGCAGAGCGATTGCATCATAAACGTCAGGAACCCTTTCTGAGTGGTGTTCCTCTTGAGACGTTTAGATTATGAAAACGTTTGGCTTATGCGATCAATCGTGCCCTTCAAAGAGCCGAAAATGGCAGATGCGATCGCTTTTGCAGCAGACGTCTTGTATTAGCAGCTGATACAGGATAAGAAGGGGTATGACGAACGAGAGTCGACTCCAACCCTTCGGCGTACTCGCGCTTGTGAGTGCGCTTGTGTTGTTTGCGTGGTTCCCGCCGGTCGGGATCGCACAGGTTCCGGCGAAGTTGGTTGTCAGCAATGCTTACATCTTCTCGATGGCACCGGACGAGCGTGCTCCGTTCCATGGTTATCTCGTGGTTGGTGACGATGGAACGCTGCTGGGCGTGGCTGCGGGCGACCCTCCTGCTTCGCTGAAGGCAACGATGGTGTGGAACGCTGAGGGGCACTGGGTAGTGCCCGGGTTCATATCGGCGCACAGCCACCTGTGGCAGAGCGCGTATCGCGGGCTGGCTTCGAACCAGACGTTGCTGGGGTGGATCGCCGTGCTTTATGGCAACGCGGTGACCCAGGCCTCGGCCGAGGACCTCTACTGGTTCACGCTGGAGGGCGGGTTGGACCGACCTGCGACATGGGATTACCGCGACGTACAACTTCAGCTATGGCGGGCATAGCAGGGCCCAGAGCGAAGAGTTCAACGAGAAGGAGTTTCATGGCGAGGAGGACTCTGGCGTGCGGTTTGTGCATGGCTGGCAGCCGGGCAAGGCGGGGCCGGCATACACAACGGAGATGGCCGACAGCGAGCTGGGGGCCCTGCTCTCCTGCAGACCAAGCAACAGAGGCAGAAAAAGCTGCTTTCGGTGATGATCAACGGCGGAACGGCGTTTGACGATACATACCAACAGGCACTTCTGGAGGCTGCGCTAATGAAGCACTATGGCGTGAGCAACCAGAGCCACTATCTCGAGCAGCCTGAGACGCAGGTGCTCGACCGGGAACGGTTCAAATGGTTCACAGATAGCGGATTACTCACCGACAAGATGATCTTTGGCCACTTCATCCACACGGACGCGGCGATCCTTGCGGCTACCGGGAAGGCGCACGCCGCGATGAGCTGGAACCCGCTTTCGAACGGACGTTTGGCCTCAGGAGTCGCGGACATTCCTGAGTACGAGAAGGCCGGAGTTCGCGTGGGGATGGGTGTGGATGGCGAGGCGAGCGCTGACCTGGCGGACCCGTTTGAGAACATGCGGACTGGCCTCTATGCGATCCGCGACAAGTATGAGAACGCCGGCGTGATGAGTCCTTACGATGTTCTGCGGCTGCATACGATGGGGAGCGCGGACGTGCTGGGAGTTGCGGACAAGTTAGGCAGCCTGGAGGTGGGCAAGATGGCCGACTTTCTGGTGATCGATCCGCGGCGCTTCGGGCATATCTACGATCCCTACGCGACGCTGGTGTTTGTGACGAGTCAGCCGGACCTCGAGCGCGTGTATGTAGGAGGAGAGCTGATGGTTGATCATGGGGTCCCGCTAAGCACGGACCTGATGAAGGTGCAGCGCGAGGTGGATGGCCGCGTCGCGCTGCACGCCAAGTGAGCTTGCTTGGCTGACTAGGGCAGGTATTTTGCCGGAATGGGGTTGGTGGGGGATTCGGCGTCCCAGAAGATGTTGACGACCCAGTAGCGGTCGCCGGCTTTGAGGAGCTGGAAGCTGTTGATGCCGCGGGCGAATGGCGTGGGGTCGTCGAGGTTGTGGCGTGATTCGTAGGTGCTCCAGACCTGGACGATGTTGCCGAACTGCTGGGTCTCGTTGTGGATGGAGTGCTCGAAGAAGCCGGCGGAGGTCATGCGACCGTTGCTGCGTGCGATGTAACCATCGATGGTCAGGATGATGGCGTCGGTGTGCCCGTCTTTACCTGTGGCGGAGGGGATGAGGCGGGCGTCGGGGATGAAGAGAGAGCGCATGCGGTCCCAGTCGCGTGGCTGGCCTTTGCCTCCGGAGATGGCGCTGTAGACGGCGTCGAGGATGGCCTCGGGTGACTTGACGTCTTCGGGTTTGGCTACGGGCCAGCCTGGATGACCGGCGATCGAGCCTACGAGTGGCACGGGAGCTGGTGTTGGGGCCGGAGTTGCGGCGGTCTGGGCGATTGCTGCGGTGCTGGAGAGGGCGAGGGAGAGCAGAACGGCCAGGTGGTTGGCTTGCTTCATTGGAGCTCCTTATGGGGACAGAGATACTTTACTGCCCAAGCGCAGGTTTGCGTAGGGGAACGCTGGCGTTGCTAATTGGTGGTCACTTGTTTCTTGCCTCCGGCGGCGATGTAGTTCCGAGCCTCAGATACATCCTGGTCGTCCGCGTCCGCGTTCTTCCATATTGCAAGGAGTTGCTGGTAAGTAGCCATGGCTCCGGATTTGTCTCCCGCCGCGTCCTGTGCTCGTGCGAGGCCTAGTAACGACTGGGTGCGGTTGGGAGCTCGCTTTAGAGACGCCTCGAAGGCCTCGCGTGCCCGTTTGGGTTTTCCGTCCTTGAGCAATAGTTCGCCGAGCAGTTCCTGGGGTGGTTTCAGGATTGGAGGGGGGCCGAAGTCAAAGGCCATGCCGTCGTAGGTAGCGGCCGCTCTCTGCACTTGCATGGTGGCGGCTTCCATATTGCCGGTTCTGCTGCTGATGAGACCACTCAGGTCGTCGGCGAGGATATCAAGATAGAGCCCGGTCTCGTGATCGACCTTGGAGTGGGCGTGAGAGGTATTGATCATCTTTTCCAGGCCCTTCTGCGATTCCTGCGCGGCAGGGACATCTCCGCGTTGAGCGGCTGCGTATCCTGTGGTGAAAAGCTGCCCAGCCGACGTCGGTGCCAAGGCCGGCGGGGTCGATCACCATCGCCACGGCTGGACCTTCCCACTGCCGGGAATCGATGACGGTGGTTCCGCGCATCGTGACGAGACTGCTGTTGCTGTGTTCGATAAGGTGTTGCCGGGCAGTTGGCGATGAAGAGGATTGGTCGGGGTGGGCGTCCATCCAGGCCAGGGCATCTTTGGCGGTGCTCTGGCAAGCCGCAAGCGCTTTATCGCCTTCCTGGTGTCGACCTTGCTGGTAATAGGCATATTGCAGCCAAATGACGTAGTGGCCGCAGTCCAGGATTGGCCGACCTGCCGTGCGTCTCTGGTCGTCTACGACTCGCATGGCATTGAGGTTGGCGTCGACGACATCGTCCCACATACCGAGGGCCATGAAGATGTGAGAGCACATGTGCTGCGCGTGGCCGGCATCGGGAGCGATCTTTGAGAGAGAACGAGCAGCTACCAGGGCCTCGGCGGCGTGGTCGGGGTCGTCCATGCCATGGATCCAATAATGCGCGGCGCCGGGATGATTGGGGTTTCGTTCGTAGGCCGCCTTGGCAATGGCGGCCGCCTGAAGGTAGACGGGGACGTCACGCACACCTTCGCTGCGACCGAGAAGCGCGAGACTGTAGAAGAGCTGGGCCTCGTCGTCTTTGGGATAGAGCTGGGCGAGTTTCTGCATGGCCGTGGCGTAGAGCGCGTCGCGTTCGGGTTTGGTGCCTTTGTCGGTGTAGAAGATTTCGACTGCGGCGAGGAAGGCCCGCTGACGGGGATCTGCGATCAGCGCCGCCCGGGCCTCTGGTGTGGGCGCGAGTTTGTCCAGCGCTGCCTTTCCGGCTGGAACGTCGAGTTCATTCCAGACAGGATGATTGTGAGTCATGGCCTCGCCCCAATACGCCATCACGAAGGTCGGGTCGATCTTTTCGGCGGCCTGAAAGGCCTTCGCCGCGTCGTCGTACTCGAAGAGGTGGAGGAGCAACAGACCACGGATAAAGGCGGTTTGCGCCTCAACTGAGGGCGTCGCAGTCGGGAAGGTCGCGGTGCCCAGGCCAGGGATCGTCTGCGTCGAAGCCGGTTGGGTCGTAGGAGTTTGGGTGATGGCGCCGCAGACGGAGGTGCCGAGGAGGGCCAAAATGACGCAATAGAACACGCTGAATCTCTTCATCGAAGTACCTCTTTTGCGATGCTCCGATGGTACTACCAGGCGATATAGACCCCTTTGCGAATCCACTGCGAGTCGGCGATCTGCTGCATCATGAAGTTCGCTACGTCTTGGCGGGAGATGCGGCTGCCGTTGCGGGGGAGCGCGTCGGCGTCGATGCGGTAGGTACCACGGGCCGGGGCGTTGGTGAGCATTGGGGGCATGACCATGGCTGCCAATCGAGGCCACTGTGCGACAGGTCGTTCCATTGGGATATCTGCGAAGCTATCGGCCACTTGAGGAAGGTCTTGTAGACAATGTTCTGGACGATCCAGCGGCGCCAGGCGGATTGCTTGTCGAGCGAGGCGGGTAGGGCCCCGGCTGAGCCCAGGACGATGATGCGACGGACTGGCTTAGGTTGGGATGAGGTCTGCTGCATGGCAGCGATGATGAGAGGAACTGCCTGCTCGAGGACGTCCTCTTTCTTCAGCGACCTTGCGCCCAGGGCCGAGAGGACTACGTCTACACCTTCGATAGTTCGGCGAACTGCTACTGGGTCGAAGGCGTTGCCCTGGAGGACGTGCACCTTGTCGCGTAGAGGGAATTTTTCTGGTGTGCGAAGGAGCACCGTGACACTGTGACCTGCGGCGAGGCTCCGATCGGTGAGGAGAGTTCCAGTGGCTCCGCTGGCTCCGAAGATGGCGATGTTCACGGAGGCCCCCTTCTTGCTTGTGGACTGATTATCCTCTGATGTAAGACTTGTGTGTGAAAAAAATGGTTGGGATAACTATCTCATTCTGTTTTGTTTGGTGAACATTCCCACGTATGGTACTGGGTCTTCTCAACTGGGGAGAGACTCTGTTGTGAAGAAGTGGGAGAACCGGATATTTGGGAGTGAAATTGGTGAGTTCTTCCTAAGGTGTGCGCTTTACGATGGCTGGTTTTCTAAAACAGGACTTGGGGTCAAGTCGAATGATGAGAACAGACATTGAGGGTTATCCACTTTTCAAGAGACAACGGTTACTGCTACTAGTATTTCTTCTCTTTTTATCTAGTTTCTTAGAAGCAGTAGCGCTTGGCATCGGAAAGGAAGGGACAGTTGCGGTGGTCGCACAGAAGCGACCGAGGTTTCCACAAAGAAACCAGTCGCGCTGGAAGTGGGTTCGACCCTAGAATCAAGCAGACGCTGAACTGGCGGATGTGCATTGAAGGTTCGATTCGGTGTACAGTTTGGCCAGCGACAACGAACTGCTTTTTCGGAGAGACTACCGTGACGAGTGTGACCCAGGAGCCCCAGATGACCGAGACGACCGCAGCAGCAGCCCCAACCGGCAACCTCGAGATCACCGTTTCGCGCGCGGAGCTGCTGCGGGAGCTGACCGCTGCGCAAAGCGTCGTCGAACGCAAGACGACGATCCCGATTCTGTCGAACTTTTTGTTTGAGGCCAGTGACGACAAGCTGACGATCACCGCGACCGACCTGGACCAGAGCCTGCGGACGAGCTGCGCGGCAAAGGTGAAGAAGCCGGGTGCATGCACGATTCCGGCGCGCAAGCTGTATGACTACATCAAGCTGCTGCCGGACGGTGAAATCTCGATCAAGCTAATGGATAACCACTGGGTGCAGATTCGGGCGGGGCGGTCGAATACAAAGATGGTGGGAATGGCGCGGGCGAACTTCCCGCAGGTGCCGGAGTTTCCAGCGAGCGGTGGGGTAAAGATCTCAGTGTCCTCGCTCAGGAACATGGTTTCAAAGACGATCTTCGCGATCTCGAATGAAGAATCGCGATACACGCTGAATGGCGCGTTGATGGTGCTGAAGGCCGAGAGCATGGCGATGGTGGCGACTGATGGGCATCGGCTGGCGCACATTGAAAAGCTGGGCGAGACGCTGGAGGGAGTATCGGGGGAGAAGAAGACGCTCGTCCCTCGTAAGGCGCTGAGCGAGCTCTCTTCCCTGCTGGGCTCAACCGAGGCCGAGACGTTGGACTTTGCCGATGACGACCAAACGTTGTTCTTCAAGGTCGGCGGACGCGTGCTGACCAGTCGCAAGCTGACCGGCCAGTTTCCGAACTATGAGGCCGTTCTGCCGCGGGACAACAACAAATTTGTCATCGTGCGCTCGGAGGACCTGATGGGTTCGATCCAGCGCGTGGCGCAGTTTGCCGATGAGCGGAGCGGCGCGATCAAGATTCGGCTGGAGCAAAATGAGCTGAAGTTGTCTTCGTCGTCGACTGACGCCGGTGAATCGGAAGACACGATTGAGACACCGTACAACTACGATCCGCTGGTGGTGGGGTTCAACAGCCAGTACCTGATCGATTTTCTGAAGGCCATTGGGAACTCCGGCGAGGTCCGGTTGGAGTTTAAGGACGCGCAGAGTGCAGGGCAGATGCGGCCTGAGGATGGCAATGAGGACGTGAAGTATCGGTACATCCTGATGCCGATGCGAATCTGATCGGCTTGGAACCGAGATTACCGTCAGCCCACAGATTGAGATAAGTCCAGCAAAATGCTGGGCTTTTCTTATTGTCCAGAGCCAGCTCAGAAAGTACTTGACACTACACACTGTTTGTCATACAGTGTATTTAGTACAGTATGAACTCGGGGATCCAAAACGACCTGTTTGACTCGCTTCGCCTGGAGCTTCGCCGAGGCTGTCTGATTCTGGCGGTGTTGGCGCAGTTACGCGTGGAGCACTACGGGTACACGCTGCGAAAGGCGCTGGCTGACGAGGGTCTAGCGATCGAGGAGAGCACGCTTTATCCGCTGCTGCGGCGGCTGGAGACACAGGGTCTGTTGACCAGCGAGTGGCGTGAGGAGGAGAAGCGGAACAAGCGCTTCTACCGGCTTTCGGCTGAAGGAACGGTGATCCTGACCCAACTGCTGACGGAATGGAATGGCATCAATGATTCCTTGCACAGAATTTTGAAGGACAAGAAGGAGAGGTAAGGTTATGGGCAACCTACTCGAACGATATTTGCAGGCGGTGGGACAGTATCTGCCAACGAAAGGCAAGGACGATACGCTGGCAGAGCTGCGCGCGAACCTGCTCGCGGAGATGGATGGGCGCGTGGAGGAGTTGGGACGGGCCCTCAATGAGGACGAGGTCGCAGCGGTGCTGGAGAAGCATGGGAGTCCACCGGTTGTGGCGGCCCGTTATCTGCCGCAGCAGTCGTTGATTGGACACGGCGCTCTTTCCGCTGTACCGGTTTACGTTGTTGAAGAGCTTTCCACTGGTGCTCTTGGTGTATGCGGTAGTGCAGGCGACCACGTATATCTTCGGAGGAGAGGACTGGAGCTTTGGTTCTGCGATTGGGCATCTTCCTTCCGTGGCGTTCATGTTCTGGGCCTGGATGACATTAGGATTCGCTGTTTTTGAGTTTGCTCAGGGCAGATATTTTGCGCGTGTGAAGTGGCCGGAGACCTGGAACGTGCGCGATCTGCCTGCAGTAGACAAGCGGAAGGGACCTTCGTTTGCGAATCGCGTGGCCGACGTGGTTGTTAATAGCCTTATGTTTTTGTGGTTGCTCGCGGTGCCCGACCCATCCTTATCTGGTCGCTGGACCGGGAGGATCTCTGCGAGGGATGCCGTTTGGCCTGTCGCCTGAGTGGCGCATCTTCTACTGGCAGATCATTGCTCTTCTCGGGATGATGCTGATCTTGAAGTTCTGCCAGCTTCTGACGAGGTCGGTGGATTGGCTTAGAGGATTGGGCCTGGCGACGCAGGTGGTCTCTCTTCTGGTCCTTGTGGTGATGGTGCAGGCACGAACCTATTTCGTGTACGTGCCACAAGGACATGGTCTACCGAGCCTCGAAACTCTTGTTTCGGTGAATTATTGGGTCAATTTTGGGTTCAAAATTGCGCTCGCAATTGCCGTGATCAAGTTGGCCGCGGACGTGTGGCAGATGGTTGCGAGTTCTCGGGCGAAGCAGGTTGGTTTTGTGCGGGCGCTCTAGGCAGGTTGAAGGTTCGGCACACCGGGTAAGTTCCAGGGCTCACGCCTCGACATGTTGGCAGGCAACGTCGTCATCGTGGCCGCAGCCGATGATGGAAATGCGCGTGTGGGGAGAGGGCATGGGCTGTCCTTTCGGCCTGGTGTCTGCTGGTGATGATACCGCCGCTGAAGGTCGCTGCCCTTTTCGCGCGCGTGTAGTGTAAGGTTTTCACGATGACGCAACCGCTTCGTTGGGGAGAGCCGTGCAGATGAGGTGCCAAGTTCTGTCTTCAACGCTCGGTAATGACGAAGGCGTTGGCAATGCTGGCGCCGATGCTGCTTGCGGGGCCGCTGTTTGCGGATGGAAGCCAGTCGGCCTCCTGCGACAGCCTTGCCAACCTGCATCTTCCTGAGACGGTTATCTCATCGGCGACCACGGTTCCGGCGGGAACGTTTGCACCGCCTAAGCCTGAACCAGCTATTGCAGACCTTCCGGCGTTCTGCCGCGTTGTGGGAGCGACGAAGCCAGCGATCCAGTTCGAGGTCTGGCTGCCGCTCAAGAGTTGGAACGGCAAGTTTCAGGGTGTCGGCAATGGTGGGACGGCGGGATTTATCAGTTACAAGGCCATGGCTCTTGCTCTCAAGCGAGGTTACGCGACGGCCAGCACGGACACGGGGCATGTGAATACACCGTATGGAAACGGCTTCGACTCCAGCTGGGCGTTGCATCGTCCCGATCTTGTCGCCGATTATGGCTATCGCGGTCTGCATGTGACAACCGTCAATGGAAAGCAGATCGTGCAGGCGTTCTACGGCAAGGGCGCGGAGCACTCCTACTATGTTGGTTGCTCGAAGGGCGGCGGACAAGGTCTGATGGAGGCGCAGCGCTATCCCGGAGACTACGACGGCGTCCTTGCGGGCGACCCTGCCAATAACTTTACCGGTATCTATGCCGGTGCACACCTGTGGTACTCCATCGCCATGCTCAAGGACCAGGAGAGCTATATTCCGCCGAGCAAGGTCGCGATCCTCGCCAGTGCAGTGAATAAAGCCTGCGATGCCAGTGACGGGGTTGAGGATGGCGTTCTAGATGACCCTTTGGCATGCAAGTTCGATCCGGCAGTTCTCACCTGTAAGCCAGGAGACGACACATCAACCTGTTTCAGCGCCAAGCAGGTCAAGGCAATCGACGACATCTGGTCGGGAGTTCGCAACTCTACGGGAGCCCTCATCTTCCCAGGGCTTTTGCCGGGCGGAGAAGGGGGTCCTGGTGGATGGTCGGGCTGGGTGACTGGATCGGCACCTTTCAACGCGACGCACTGGAAGGCCGCCGATGGGTTCTTCAAATACATGGTTTTCGATGATCCCAACTACAACGCACTGAACTTCAACTTCGACACAGATATGCAGCCCACGATTGCGAAGGTGGGGGCTTCGCTCGATGCGGTGGATCCGAATCTCGGGCCAATGCAGAAGCGCGGTGCGAAGCTGATTCTGTACCACGGGCTGAGCGACCCGGATATTTCTCCGGTCAATACCGTCAATTACTACAACCAGGTGATGGCGACCGTTGGCAAAGACACGCCTGATTTTGCCCGGCTCTTCCTGGTTCCGGGGATGCAGCACTGCGGTGGTGGACCGGGTGCGACTTCTTTTGACGGTGTGGCGGCATTGGAGCAGTGGGTGGAGGACGGCGTGGCGCCGGAAAGAATCGTTGCGTCGCACTTCTTGAATGGGGTGGTGGATCGAACGCGGCCGCTGTGTCCTTATCCCCAGGTCGCTGTCTATTCGGGTAAAGGAAGCGTCTCGGACGCGGCCAGTTTTGTCTGTAAACTTCCGCCGACAACTAAGGCGAATTAGTTGCGATATATCTAGTTTGAACGAAGCCGGGCGTCCGCTTGGTGGAAGACGGACGTGGTGAAGCCCCGGAGTCCATCCGAACGCTGGTCCAAAGTGGTTACTGTCTCAATTCGACTTCGGTAGCGCCTTGACCGCCCTGATTTTGCGGGGGTTCGGTGATGGCTGGTGACGTGGGGGTGGCTGCGGAGATATTCGCGCAGAGTGCGGCGAAGGACGCCCATGCCGGTGCCGTGCACGATGCGGATGCGGGGCAGGCCGGCGAGGAAGGCGCGGTCGATGAAGCGTTCGACCTCGGTCTGGGCCTCGTCGGCGGTGCGGCCGATGACGTTGATCTCGGAGGTCATGTAGTCGGTGTCATCGTTGGCGGTGGCGACGGTGATGCCTCCGCGCTTGCGTGCTGCTTCGAGCGGCGTGACGACTTTGACGGACTCGACTTCGGCGATGTCGTCGATTGCAGCGCGCATCTTCATGGGGCCGATGGAGACTTCGAAGGTCTTGGGGTCGATGATGCGGTCGACGCGCGCCTGGCGGCCGAGAGATTTGAGTTTGACGAGGTCGCCGACCTTGATGCCTTTGGGAATGTGGGGTTGGGCGGCGGGATCGTTCTTGTCGGCGCGTGTGGTGTGGGCGACGACGGTGGAGTTGAACTGTTCTGAGAACTCGCGGCGGAGGGTGGCCATGCGGCGGTCGGAGTCGCGGGCGATCTTCTGTGCGAGCGCCTTGTCGTCGATGGCTTTGACGGTCTCGCGGAGCTGGTAGGCGAAGTCTTCGATGAGGGAGTTGAGTTTGGCTTCGAGCTCCTTGGTGCGGGCCTTCTGTTCGACGCGGCCTTCGACTTCGAGGCGGGCCTTTTCGCGGGAGAGCTCGCGCTCGCGCTGCTGCAGGGTCTCGCGTTCGACGGTGGCGGCGGTGAGCTGGTCGTGGAGCTGGTCGAGGAAGGCGCCGATGTCTGCGGTCTGCGTGGTCATCTGGGCGCGGGCCGCGGTGATGATCTCCGGTCGGTAGGCCTAGACGCTGGGCGATGTTGAGGCCGGCGGAGGCTCCGGGGACGCCGAGGCGCAGCTCGTAGGTCGGAGTGAGGGTCAGCTGGTCGAAGCCGACGGCGGCGTTGAGGACGCCAGGGTGGTTGGCCGCGTAGACCTTGAGCGAGGTGAGGTGAGTGGTGATGCAGCACCAGGCACCGAATGGCGAGGAAATGCGATGCGATGGCTACGGCGAGGGCAGCGCCTTCTTCGGGGTCGGTGGCGGAGCCCAGCTCGTCGAGCAGGACGAGGGAGTCGGCGGTGGCTTCGCGGGAGATGCGGTCGAGATTGACTACGTGCGCGGAGAAGCTGGAGAGGTCGCGTTCGATCGATTGGGCGTCGCCGATGTCGGCGTAGATGCTGGTGAAGAGGGGAAGCCTGGCTTCTTCGGCAGGGACGGGAATGCCGGATTGCGCCATGAGGGAGAGCAGGCCGAGGGTCTTGAGCGAGACAGTCTTGCCGCCGGTGTTGGGGCCGCTGATGATGAGCTGCTTTGTTTCGGGCGGAAGGACAATGGTGAGGGGAACCGGGATCTTTGGGCTCGTCGCCGGCTTCGAGCGCGGTGGCGCGCATGCGGAGTTCGAGCAGCGGATGACGGGCGGCGGTGAGGGACAGCTCCTGTGTGAAGGTCGGGCGGACGCAGTTGAGGGCGATGGCGAAACGGGCGCGGGCGAAGTGAGATTCGACTTCGGCGAGGATGCAGGTGCCGAGGTGGATCGCGGTGGCGTTCTCGCCGAGCGCGTGGGTCATGGCTACGAGGATGCGGTGAATCTCGGACTGTTCTTCGTCGAGGAGACGGACGAGTTCGTTGTTTTGCTCGATGGTCTCGAGGGGTTCGACGAAGACGGTTTGGCCGGAGGAGGACGAGCCGTGGATGACGCCGGGGACCTTGCGTTTGAACTCAGCTTTGACGGGGATGACGAAGCGGTCGCCGCGGATGGTGATGAGGTCGTCCTGGGTGCTGCCCCCTTCGCTGAGGCCGCGCAGGGACTTGCGGAGGCTCTCTTCGATGGCGCGGTGCTGGCGTTCCATGGCGCGGCGAATGCGGCGGAGTTCGGGGGAGGCGTCGTCGTTGAGGCTGCCGTCGGGTTCGATCTTGCCGCGCAGATTGACGGAGAAGCGGGGCGAGGTCGTGGTCGAGGAGTGGTGATGAGAGTGCGGCGATGCCGGGCCATTCGTAGCGGGTGCCGTTGGGCGGCGGGTTGATGAGGTTGCGCCAGGCGGCGACGCGTTCGACGACGGCGAGGAGATCGCGGATCTCGGTGGATTCCAGGGCAGCGCCGTCGATGCGGGCCTTATCGAGGAGGACGGTGGGGTCGAAGAGGCCGCGGAACTCGAAGCTGCCGCCGCGGGTGAGCATGGCGCGGAGTTCGGCGGTGCGTTGTTGCTGCTGGTCGATCCAGGAGAGATCGGCGCTGGGTTCGAGTGCCAGGACCCAGGCACGGCCCAGAGGCGAAACAGTGCGACCGGCGATGTGGTCGCGGAGGCGGGGCCATTCCAGGGCCGCCGCGCTTGATTCGCGCAGGGGGGAGGGGACGGCCGGCAATAGCTCTGGTGAATTCACTTCGTTTATCGTACCCTCGCAGGGAACCGCACACGGGAACTGTGCGTAGCAAGAAGAGCGCAGGGCCGGCGCCTTAGGTACGTGGAGGTGTGAGATGGTCTGTCAGGCTTGTGGGGCTCCAGTCGTCGAAAGTGTTCATTTTTGTTCGAAGTGCGGGGCGCAGGTCACTCCCGCGCAGCCTACCTACGCCGCTTATCCGCCTCCTCCTATGCCGATGTATCTCCCGCGGGTGCAGCGGAACCTGCAGACGCTGGGCATTTTGTGGTGCGTGCTGGGGGTATATCGCGTGGTCAGCGGCCTGATTGGCATGATCTTTCTGCGTGCCCTCGCGACGCACAACTTCGGTGACGATGCATGGATGTTCGGCGGACGCTGGCACGGACCATTCGCACCGATGTGGATGGGTGGTCTGTGGCCGGTGGTGGCTGTTGCGACAGTCTTTACGGCCGCTCTGGCACTGATAGCCGGATTTGGGTTGCTGAATCGCAGGCCGTGGGGTCAGGATCGTGGCAATCATCGCTGCGATTCTCGCGCTGCTCAAATTTCCCTTTGGTACGGCGCTTGGGATCTATACGCTTTGGGTGCTGGCGCCGGGGGCGTCGGGGCTCGAGTATGACGCGATTGCAGACCGAAGCTGAGGGCTGGCCGTAAACTAAAGACATGAACTTTCCTGCTACGCGTTTGCGCCGCTTACGCCGAACGGAGGCGATGCGGTCGCTGGTTCGTGAGACCCATCTGCATCCAGGAGCGCTGATCTATCCACTCTTTATCTGTCCGGGCGAAGGGGTTCGGAGAGAGATCGGCTCGATGCCCGGGGTCTTCAATCTCTCGATCGACGAGGCCATGAAGGAGGCGGAGGCTTGCGCCGCGCTTGGGATTGGCGGGCTGCTGCTGTTTGGCCTGCCGGCGGAGAAAGATGAGCAGGCGACGGGAGCGTGGGCTGACGATGGAGTTGTGCAGACCGCGCTTCGGGCGATGAAGAAGAATCGCAAGCTGGATCCTCTGGTGATGATTGCGGATGTTTGTCTGTGTGAGTACACCTCGCATGGGCACTGTGGTGTTGTTGCGCGGGACGGCGATCATTATGAGATTGAAAATGACTCGAGTGTCGCGCTGATTGCGAAGACAGCGGCGTCGCTGGCCAAGGCGGGCGCGGACATTGTGGCTCCGTCCGACATGATGGATGGACGCGTGGAGGCGATCCGCGCTGCTCTGGATGCAGGTGGACGCGAGCAGATTCCGGTGATGAGTTACGCGTCCAAGTTTGCGTCGGCGTTCTATGGGCCGTTCCGCGAGGCTGCAGACTCGGCTCCGCAGTTTGGTGACCGGCGAAGTTATCAGATGGACGGGGCGAACCTGCGCGAGGCGATGCGCGAGATCGACCAGGACATCGCCGAGGGCGCGGACATGCTGCTGATGAAGCCGGCGATGCCGTATCTGGATGTGATTCGCGCGGCGCGGGAGCGGTATGACCTGCCGATGGGCGCGTACCAGGTGTCGGGTGAGTACTCGATGCTGCAGGCGGCGTTTCAGCGTGGTTGGCTGGAGCCGGAGCGGGCGATGATGGAGTCGCTGCTATCGATCCGACGGGCGGGTGCGGATTTTATTGTGACGTACTTCGCGAAGGACGCAGCGAAAGTGCTGGGCTAGAAGGAATCCAAGGGTCATCGCATGGCGCGAATCGCAATTGTTGGAGTCGGGGCAATCGGAGGAGTGACGGCCGCGTTGTTGCAGCAGGCAGGCGGGCATGAGCTGCTCCTGTGCACCAGGCGTTCGATGTCCGGGCTTTCCGTCGAGACCCCCGAGGGCGTCGTGCAGGTTGCCATGCGACCTTTGTGACCGACCCAAGCGAGGCGTTTGAGGTGGATTGGGTGATCGTCGCTACGAAGGCCTACGACGTCGCTGGGGCGGCCAAGTGGCTGGAACGGTTTTGCACGAAGAGGTGCGCCAGTCGCTGTTCTGCAAAATGGCGTCGAGCATCGCGAACGTTTTGCGCCATATGTGCCGATGGAGAAAATCCTGCCCGTTATGGTGGACTGCCCGGCGGAGCGTCAGGCCCCTGACAGGGTTCGTCAACGTGGGGTGATGCATCTGAAGGTGCCAGATAACGTTCTGGGCAGCGACTTTGTAGAGCTGTTTGCGGGAACGACTGCAGACGCCTCGGTCGTGCCCGATTTTCTGAGCGTCGTCTGGCGAAAGCTCTGTTTCAATTCGGCGGGAGTATTGTCTGCGCTCTGGTGCTGCAGCCTGCAGGAGTTGTGCGCGAAGAAGCTATGGGCGAGGCAGCGCTCCAGATCATTCGCGAGTGTGCTGCGGTTGCGCGCGCCGAAGGGGCCCATCTGGAAGAGAATGTTGCAGACCTGGTGCTGGCGGCCCAGCGCGCTGCTCCAGCGGATTCGATCAACTCCATGCTTGCCGATCGCCAGGCGGGCAGGCCTGTTGAAATTGATGCGCGGAACGGCGTGATCGTCCGGTTGGGACGGAAGCATGGAATCGCTACGCCTGCTAACGCCATGGCGGTTGCGTTGATGGAAGCGATGATTCAGTCGTAACTCCACCTCTCTCAACTTCTTCAACTGACGGTCTATCTATGCGTTGAAGGAGGCGAAGGTGCCGGCGATCGATGGATCCGAGCGCGGACGAGTGGAAATAAGCGGGGCACTAACACTCTTTCGCAACCCATTAACAGCTTCGACCCCGAAGCCCCCATAGTCCGCTATGGGGGCCCGCTTGTGGCGTCAACGGCCCGGCTGAGAATCTTATCCGTCGCCGCGGAATCGAATAAGATGGGTGTATTGGTTCAAATACAGGAGATTCCCTTGGCAGATACGATTTTTGATGTAGTAGTGCTTGGCGGCGGCCCCGCCGGATATACCTGCGCGATCCGCGCCTCGCAGTATGGCCTGAAGGCCGCGCTGATCGACGCAAACGACCGGCTCGGCGGAACTTGCCTGCTTTGGGGCTGCATTCCGACCAAGGCGATGCTGTTTTCGGCCGAGCTCTGGGACCACCTGAAGCATGCCGAACGGTATGGCATCGACGGCGTGACGCCGACGCTGAACTGGAAGGGCCTATTGGCGCGCAAGGACGACGTGATCGGCCGTCACGTCAAGGGTCTCGACTTCCTGATGAAGAAGAACAAGATCAATGCCATCAAGGGTTACGGCCGCCTGACCGGCCCGGCGAAGGACGGTGTCCACACCATTGAGGTGAAGACTGCAGATGGCAAGACCGAGACGGTCAAAGCGAAGAAGGTTGTTCTGGCGACTGGCTCCGATGCGCGCATGCTGCCGGGCTACAAGCCGGACGACACGATTCTTACGAACTACGAGATCCTGAAGATCGACCGAGACGCCGAAGTCGCTGGTGGTGATCGGTTCGGGTGCGGTTGGGGTCGAGTTTGCGTCGATCTTCAAGAGCTTCGGTGCGGAGGTGACGATCCTCGAGATGCTGCCGCGCATGGTCCCTGCAGAGGACGAGGACGTCAGCAAGGAGCTGCTGCGCCTCTTCAAGAAGCGCGGGATCGACGTCAATCTGTCGGTGAAAGACACCAAGATCGAGAAGAACAAGGACGGCGTGCTCGTTTCTTCACCGATTCAAACGGCAAGCCGCAGACCAAACAGGCGGAGAAGGTGCTGGTGGCCGTTGGCCGCGCGCCGCGTACCGTACGATGTCGGTCTGGACAAGGTGAAGATCACGCCGGACCGCGGCTTCATCCTCACCAATGAGTGGATGGAGACGACCGAGCCCGGCATCTACGCGATCGGCGACATCGTTGCTGGCCTGCCGCAGCTTGCGCATGTCGGCAGCATGGCCGGACTGGTGGTTGCGGCGCGCATCGCGGGCAAGTATGCCAAGGCCGTCAACCGCACCCGCATTCCGGGCTGCACCTACACCGATCCGCAGATCGCCAGCGTCGGCCTGACGGAGGCGCAGGCCAAGGAGAAGGGCTTCCAGGTGAAGATCGGCAAGTTCCCGTTCGTCGGCAACTCGAAGGCGACGATCCTCGATGCGCATGACGGCTTTGTAAAGGTGGTCGCGGACGCGAAGTATGGCGAGATTCTTGGCGTCCACATCATCGGGCCTTATGCCACGGAGATCATCGCCGAGGCAGTCACCGCGATTGAGCTTGAAGCGACCATCGAGGAGATGATGTTCACGATCCACGCGCACCCAACGGTGGCCGAAGCGCTGCTTGATGGCTTCTCCAGCGTTGAAGGCATGGCGGTGAATGTCTAGTATTTGAAACCACGAGTTACAGCCGAGTTCTCAGGCTCGGCTGTTTTCATCTCAGACTGAGTAATTTGTAACGCTTTTTGATGCATATCAACCTCCTCCATCTCGGTCGCGTTCCGTATGCCGAAGCCATGGCCATCCAGGAGCAGGTCATTGCGGCGCGCAAGCAGGACCTCATCGGCGACACACTGCTCCTGCTGGAGCATCCGCCGTCTTACACTCGGCCGCAATGCGCATCGTTCCAACGTTCTCGCCAACGATGAGCTGCTCGCACAGCGCGGAGTTGAACTGCACGAGGTCAATCGCGGCGGAGATGTGACCTACCATGGCCCGGGCCAGCTCGTCGGGTATCCCATCATCGATCTGCGTGGCGATCTTCCCGGAAAAAAGGGCCCGCACCTTGGCCCGGTGGACTATGTTCGGCTGCTTGAAGAGGCGCTTATCCGCACTTGCGGCGACTTCGGCGTGATGACGCAGCGCATCTGCAAGACTCACTGGCGTGTGGACGATGGCCGGAGGCAGTATCCGCGAGAAGAAGATCGCCGCCATCGGAGTCCACGTTTCACAGGGAGTGACCTCCCACGGCTTCGCGCTCAATGTAACGACAGACCTGCGGGACTTTGAATGGATCGTCCCTTGCGGGATTACGGACCGACAGGTCACCAGCCTGGAGCTCGAAGCCGACTCCGATCGCGAGCCAACGATGGAGCTGGCACTTAACGCGACGGCGCGCAACTTCGGACGGGTCTTCGAACGCCAGATGTTGTGGTGCGAGTCCGTCGATCAACTGTTGGCCGCGCACGTCTGAGCGTCGTCACGTTGCCATGCGTTCGCTTACCGCACTGCTTGGGCGGGCAATCGCACGACCGCCGTATAATCCCATGAGCGTGTGCTCCACGGCGCACCCGGCAGGAACGGGCCGGGTTTTTGCCGTCCGCAACTGTATTTGAGGGAGAAGAAAAGTTCATGCCGACCGACGTAGTCATGCCCCAGATGGGCGAATCCATCACCGAAGGCACCATCACCAAGTGGCTCAAAAAGCCCGGCGACACGGTCCAGCGCGACGAGCCGCTCTTTGAGATCTCTACCGACAAGGTGGATGCCGAAATTCCTTCGCCCGCTGCCGGCACCTTGAAAGAGATCAAGATCGCCGAGGGCACCACCGTCCAGATCAACACCGTCGTCTGCTCCATCGACGAGGCCGGTTCGGCATCGGCACGCGCCGGCGGCTTCGCCAGCAAAGGCCGAGACCGCAGCCACACCCGCCGCCGACACCGTCACCCCTGCGGCTGCGGACACGGCTGCCGCGACGCAGGGCAATCGCTCCCACGACTGGTGGCCCCGGCACCGAAGTCCTGATGCCGCAGATGGGCGAGTCCATCACCGAAGGCACCATCACCAAGTGGCTCAAAAAAGTTGGCGACACCGTTCAGCGCGACGAGCCCATCTTCGAAATCTCCACCGATAAAGTTGACGCGGAGATTCCGTCGCCTGTCGCCGGCGTGCTCTCCGAGATCAAGGTCCCTGAAGGTGCAACCGTCACGATCAACACTGTCGTCGCCGTCATTGGCGGACGCTGCCGGTAAGACGGCTCCGGCAGCAGCCGCGCTCAACGCGTCTCCGCCTGCAGCTGCCGCACCTGCCGCTGCACCTTCGCGCCTGCAACCAAAGCGCCGGAGGGCGAGCGCGTCCGCTCTTCGCCGCTTGTCCGCAAGATTGCGAAGGACAATAACGTCGATCTCATCGCAGGTTCCTGGCACTGGCGCCGTCCGGTCGCATCACCAAAGACGGACATCGTCAGCCACCTCGAGCAGGGCCCAAAACCAGTCGCCGCGGCCACTCCGCGGCCTCTGCTCCAGCCCCTGCGCCAGCGCCGCCAAGCCTGCCGCGCCCCAGCCGCAGCCCGGCGAGCTCGTCCCCATGTCGAAGATGCGCTCCATCATCGCGCAACGCATGGTCGAGTCCAAGCGCACCAGCCCGCATGTCCACACCGTCTTCAAGGTGGACATGACCCGCATCGTCAAGATTCGCGAGAAGGAGAAGTCCAAGTACGAGCAGCGTAACGGCGTCAAGCTGACGTACATGCCCTTCATCACCCGCGCTGCCATTGTCGCGCTGCGCAAGCATCCCATCGTCAATGGATCGATCGAAGGCGACGCCATCCGCTACAACAAGAACATCAACATCGGCATCGCGGTCGCGCTCGACTGGGGCCTCATCGTCCCGGTCATCAAGCAGACCGAGGAGAAGAACTTCCTCGGCATCGCTCGCGCGATCGTCGATGTGGCCGACCGCGCACGCGGCAAGAAGCTGGCTCCGGACGAGATCTCCGGTGGCACCTTCACGCTCACCAACTCCGGCATCTTCGGCGAGCAGTTCGGAACGCCCATCATCAACCAGCCGCAGAGTGCGATCCTCGGCATCGGCGGCCTGAACAAGGAAGCCGAAGTCATCACCGACAAAGACGGCAACGACTCCATTGCGATCCGCTCGATCCAGCGCTTTACCCTTGGCTTCGATCACCGCATCGTCGACGGCGCCGACGCGGGCAAATTCATGTCCGACTTCAAGGCCTACCTCGAAAACTGGGCCGAAGATATCGGATAATTCGACACGTTTTAAGCAACAAAAGCGAGGCAGAGCTTGATTCAAGCCTGCCGCGCTTTTCTGTTCCAAAACGGCGCTTCTAAAGCAACGCCTTCGCCCGCAACACCAACTCCACCGCTTCATCCGCCGTCGCACCCACCGCAGACAGGTGTCCCATCTTCCGCCCCTTACGCGGCTTATGCTTCTCATACAGATGCAGCCTCACCCCGGGCACCGCGAGCGCTTCATCAAATCTCGGCTCTCGCGGCGAACCATCCGGATCGAGCCACAGGTCCCCCAGCAGATTCGCAATGGCCGCCGGCCGCACGACCTCCACTTCTCCCAGCGGCAAGTCGCAAACCGCCCGCACCAGCTGCTCGAACTGACCCGTCACGCAGGCCCGCACACTCGCGTGATAGCTGTTGTGCGGTCGCGGAGCCAGCTCATTCACCAGCAGCTTTCCGTCGGTCGTGCAGAACATCTCCACCGCCAGCACACCTTCCAGTTGAAACGTGTCCGCGATCTCCTCTGCGATCTTTCGCGCCTCGGCCTCCATCGCGCTCGGGATCGGCGCCGGAATCACGCTCCACGCCAGATATCTGTTCTTCGTGGTGGTTCCACGCCGGCGGATACACCTTCACCTCGCCGTTGGGAGCACGCGCCACCAGCACCGAAATCTCCCGCTCCAGCTCGACGGCCTTCTCCGCCACGCCGGCCCGCTCGCCCAGCGCCTCCCATGCACCCCTGATCTCGTCTTCGACGACAGCGCCCTGCAGCAAACCCAACCTTACCCTGCCCGCGTCCGTCGTAGCCACCCGTCGCACTCTTGCAAAAACACTTGCCGCCTAACGCGGCCACCGCCTCGCGCAGCTCATCCAGCGACCGCACCGCTCGATACTCCCCCACCGGAAACCCATTCCGCCGCAGCCAATCCTTCTGTTCAATCCTGTCCTGAATCACCGCAAGCATCGCCCCACCTGGCCGACCGGCGCATAGCTTGCCGCCGCCTCCATGCTCGCCGGGCGAAATCTGTTCAATCTCCAGCGTCACCACATCGCATCCACGCGCAAGGTTCGCGGCCTCCCGCGAATCGTCCCACCCAGCCTCGATGCATCCATCCACCACAAACCGCGCAGGACAAGCCGGATCAGGATCGAGCACCAGGATGCGATATCCCATGCCACGCGCCGCCATCGCCGTCATCCGGCCCAGCTGCCCCCCACCAAAGATCCCAATCGTCGCGCCCGGCAAAATCGGCTTCGCGGTCGAAGACCATTGCTCACGCGCCGACCTCATCTTCGCCGACGACCTGCGCCAGGACCTCATCCCGCCGCGCAGCACGCCACGCCACCAGCTTCTTCTGCAACGCAGCATCCGTCGTCGCGAGCATCGCAACCGCCAGCAAGCCCGGCATTCATTGCTCCTGACGCGCCAATCGCCAGGGTTCCCACTGGAATGCCCTTCGGCATCTGCACGATGCTCAACAGCGAATCCATCCCCTGCAGCGCCGTCGCCGGTATCGGTACGCCGAGCACTGGCACCACAGTCTTCGCCGCAATCATCCCCGGCAGATGCGCCGCTCCACCCGCTCCCGCAATGATCACTCGCAGCCCGCGACCGACAGCCGTATCCGCATACTCGAACAGCAGATCGGGTGTCCGGTGTGCCGAAACCACCCGCACCTCGTGTGCAACGCCAAACTCCTTCAGCACCTCAACGGTGCCGCGCATCACCGCATAATCATTGCGGCTCCCCATCACAACCCCAACCAAAACATTGCTCCTAGCGGCTCGGCGTCCATGGCCCGATTATACGGTTTCTTCGCATGAACACCGTGCCGTCGGCTCGCGACCCTAATGCTTCGCCCACATGCTCGCATTCAGGCACATCACTACACCGTCGATCATCGTACTCAGCCCCTCGGTAAACTTGTCCGAGTCGGCAATATGCTTCATCGTCACCGCGTCCGCAATGTTGATTGCGGCCCCAACGATCTCAACCGCTGCCTTCTTCTTCTGCTCCCCGGTCTCGGCGCCAAACAAGGCCTCCGTACCCTGAACCACACCAGGCACCAACGCAATCGCCCGCAAAAACAGCTTCAAAAAATTCATACCCTCTCCTCTTCGTGTCTTTCCTTACCGCCGAAAATAATCAATCGCCAAATGAAACACAGTCAGCAGACCACCCGCCGCACCCACCAACCCTTTCATCCGCTGCACGCTTCGCTCATGCCGCTCCACCCGCTCCTCCAGCTGTGCAATCGCCCCGGCTGCCCGATCCCGATGAGCTGCTTCATCTGGCTCTTCAGCACGCTCAGATCGGCCAAAGCTGCCCTTCAAACTCCGTCATCTCTGTCTCCTTACTTCCGTCCCTACGAGTTCACCGGCAAGTCTGTAAACACCGCACTTGAAAAGCGCGAATACAACGGAGGCGTCGACCCGTCGTACATCCGCACGTAGTAGTGCTCCACCTGTCCCTCACGCGGAATCGAAAAGCTACGTACCGGGCTTCGCAGCACCAGGTCCTGATCCACCCCCGGGCCGAAGTCCCCATCGCGCCGCCTCACCTCAAACCCGCCGCCGGCAGGCGGAGCCGTTCCGGCATCCACCTGCAGTGCGGTCCCCGTCGCGCTCATCACCTGCAACTGCTGCAGGTTCGCAAGCACATTGCTCCCAGGTGGTGTAGTCGAACTTAACGCCGTCTCCGGCAGAAGCGCGTCCGCCGCAATCGCCTCGGACAACGTCAGCCCCAGTCCCTCCGCCCAGTCATTCGCAAACGCGATGCGATAAGTCAGTATCTCCGGGCAAGCCATCCATCGACGATGTCGACCCGCCGTACCACCACGCTCATCGTCTGCCCGGCGCTCGTCACAGCCAGCACATCTCCCGGCCAAACGTCCGCCGGATTCACCGCCTCATATGTGCCGGCAACTGCCGCCGCACGGCTGGCCGAAAAACTCAATATCGCCGCCGCCGCACTCTCGAAGTCCACTGAACTCCGCGCCACCGGCTTCAGTACCTTACCGAGCCACTGCGCGGTACCCGGCACACCACCCGCCGCCTCAGCCGCCACGCTCGCTGCGTCATTCAGCCGTGCCACGGCCCTTTGCTGCAAGCGATACGTCACAGTCACAAGCTCACCGGCCACCGGAACGCGTCCCGCGAAGAATGTAACCTTACCAGTAGCAGAAATTGTGCAGTCAACACCTTCCCCCGCAACTCCAATCAGCCGCGTCATCTTCACACCACTCGGCAACGTGCTGACCACCCACGCCGAACCCGTCTGCGTTACCCTGCAGTACCCCATCGATCCAATCAGCTGGACGCTGTTCACCGCCACAAAACTGCAGCTGGCAGGCGAACTGACAACGCTCCCGTCATACAACACCGTGGCGGGTGTATTTGAAGCGGCTCCCAAGGTCCTGCAGACTCAAACACCACGCTCATCGGAGCCGTTACGAGTCCTCCGCCAAACGCCTGCACGACTCCATCCACCATTGCGTAGTACGTCTGCAACACTCGCTGCATCTCCACGCAGTGCAGACGAATACGAAGCGTATAGATAGTGCCCCTCGAGCAACGTAAATACAGTCCCAACCTCAGCTCCGTTCACAAACGGCACCACGACAGTCGAGCCGCCGCTCTGCCGAACGTTGTAGCCCACAAAACAGTTCGCGCTCTGCGTCGCCCCAGCGTACAGACCACACATGACACCGGCACTTGCTCCTCCCAGCTGCAGACTCCCTGCCTCAATTACTAGCGTCCCGCCCAACTCCACCGCGTCAATCGCCGTCAGCGTCGTCTGCCCGTCAAATCCATTCCCGCCCGTCATCGTCAACCCGGCCGAACTCAAACCAAGATGCGACCCTGGATCGGTGACCTGCCAGATCTGCGTATCCAGCACGCTTTCGTTGAAGCTGTCACTCAGGAGCTGTCCAGAGTTGGCCGTCTTCTTCGGCCGAAATGGGCCTTCTGATAACTGAAACACCGTCGTCGTCCCATCTCCGGCAAACGTCTCCGTCACATAGGCTGTCGGCTCCATCTCGCCGCTGACCGTGACATCATTGGCCAGCTCCTTCACAGACGTAGTCTTCAACGCGGCGACCTGCAGCGTCCCATCGCCATCACTCAGCGCATGGGTCACCGTTCCCGCGGGCTGAAGACTCACCGCTCCATCCAGCACGCGATACGCAGCATATGTCGCACTGGCCACGGCACCTGCATTGACCGACCAGCTCTCCGTCTGTACCGGCTCGAATACACCGACCGACAGTCCATTCATCACACCCGTCGTGGTAAACAAACCAGCATCCACGCGGCTCGTCAGCGTCTGTCAGCAACTGCCCACCGCTCTGCGCCAACCCCGCTCCACTCAGCGGGACCGCCTGCTTGTCGAGCAGCCACTCGTCGCTGACCGCGTTGAACGCATATCGATACACCGGCCCCTTCACTCCCGTGCCGGCATACACCGCCTCTGGATCAGTCGCGATGTAACCAGTAAACAAGACCGTTCCGTTCGCCGCCGTCGCGATGACCCGCCCCCGGCGCACCGGCACAGCCAACGCAGCATCGCTGACATCCAACATGCCGCTGCAGACCGAAGGCGCATTTAACGTACGCTCAATCTTCAGCGGCCCGTCCGCGCACAAAGCAGCGCTATAGTCCACCGCTCCCACACCATCCAGATTGTCGATCGTCACCTTCACTGGGTCACCGCCGTTTCTATCGGGCCTAACCCCCGCATCGATCGCACCTCATCCACCGTCAACACCCCAGCCTGCAGCAACGTCGTCTGTATCTGCAGCTCCTGCAGCTCGTCCCTGCTCTCCAGGTCGTTGAAGCAGAACTCAAACTCGCGCCACCCAAGCTTCTTCGCAAAGAGGTCGCGCGTAATATGTTCGGCCAGCAGCTTTGCCACAGGCACTACCGCACTCTGGAACGCCTCGTCCGCCAACTCAACTGCGGTCGATCTGTTCACGTCGGCCTCCACCCCAAGCATCATCGGAGGCAGATCGAACGCATTCGCAATCATGCGAACCAGCGCCTCCTGCCACTGCAACCGAAGATCAGCGTCCGTGCCACCGGCGAACCGCAGCACCTCCGGTTTCTGTTCGCAGCTCAGCAGCGGCACGCGCCCAGTGCCTTCAATCTCGTCCTGCCACCAGCGAATCAGCCGATCGTGCTGCTCAGGAGTGGCCTCATTCAGCCAAAGCGCATACTGCACCACGGAGTTACTCGCAAGCTTTCCCGCATAACGGTTCGCGCTCAAAAGCTGGTTCACCGTCTCAAACGCGACCTCAAGCCGCCCCAGGCCAAACGGAGTATAAGTACGCGGATTCAAGCGTAAGTACATCAACTCGTCATCGAGCAGAGGCACCATTGACTCCTGTCCCATCCGGCCAGTGGCCTGCGCATACCGCGGCTTCTCCGGATCGCCGTTCCATTTCGCGTCAATCTGGATCGTCGCCCCATCCACCGCCCAGAGATGAAACGGCCTCTCAGGATCACCCGTCGCCTCCATCTCTACCGCGCCAAAACCGCCCACCAGCAGGTCCTCCAGCACCTGCTCCCACAACACTCGAAAGCTTTCTGAAGCATTGGGCTCCTCAAGGCACCGCCGAAGCACCTTCAGTCGAGCAGTCGCGTCCTCCACCGTCTCGTCCGCGTAGCCACGCCGGATCCGCACCTGCCAGTCCATGCTCGCAATCTTGTCCTTCACCACATTGATCGCGCGCCGCACCACCGGAGTCTCGGCGAACTTGCGCAGATTCGCCGCAGTCGGCTTCGGCAGTGCGTTCTGTCCCGCTCTCCCGGCCGGGTTGTAAGGACTCAGGATCGAAGGCAGCATCGCCGTCTTTCTCTCCCCCATCGTTGCGTCGCCAGTGGCCGCCTCAAGTCCCAGCCAATCGCAGCCAAACATCCTTCACCATCGTCCGAACGCCCATGCTTCCCCTCTCTCTTTCCGTCTCTGCTGCAAAAGAAAAAGGCACAGCCCCTGGGCCATGCCTTACCGTCTCTCGTGTTATCGATCTCTCGCTCTGTCCGCCGTCAGCGATTACCGAAAAGCATCAAACCCGCAACTCCACCCTCGCCGTCTCGGCTACCCGGGCAAGATCGTTCAACGTCACCACCCGAATCTCCTGTCGCTCCATCGCCTCCACGCCAAACCGGTATCTCTCCATCGCCTCGTCCTCTGTGTCCGAGACGGCACGCAACGGCTCCACAATCGCCGTCAACTCCAGCCGCGCCGCCTCCACCCGCTGCACGCCCTCGATCAACTGAGGGGCCGAATAAGCCAAACCCTTCGCCGCCTCCACGTCCCCCTCCAGAGACACCGCCTGAAACATCCGAATCACCCCATTCGGTCGATACCCACAATCGATCTTCATCGGATCTCCAGCACGCGTATAAAGCGAAGCCGCGATCCGCTTCCGCATCAGCCCCCACACCCCTGCCCGCTCGAACTCCGTCCGCATCGCCCCTGCAATTGCAGCGCGCCCAGTCCGCTTCCGTTCCGTCTTCACCTTCAAAGGCTCGACGTACAACCTCATCAACTGTTCGAGCTCCGCTGGCAGGCTCTCCGCCAGACACGCCTTCACCTCGGTCATCTGCACGGAATTCGCCAGCGTGTCCTCGAGAATCTCCATCACCGGCTTGTGTCCCTGGGGCCTCCAAACGCAGCCGCGCCCCGATCTCCCCCTCCAACGCCTCCAGGAGCCCAATATCGGCGTCAGCATCCATGCACTTCACCCTGCTCCAGTCCCGAGTAAAACGCACTACAGCTCTATCGTCCCGTCCCGCCTCCCGTAGCAAGACCCCGATATTCGCAAACTCGCCCTTCACCACGTCCGGCACATACCGTATCAGGAAGAACTCGCATTGGATCCGTTCAGCCAACCATCAGTCTCCATATCAGCGATGAGCTTCCAGCTTAGGCCCATCGTAAGCCACACCATCAAAACTCAAAGCTCATCGATCTACATTACAAATTTTCCCACTCCACTCACCTCAGCAAACTGTCTCGGCACCGCAATCTGCTTCCCCGAGGTCCCACATCGGGAACGGCTCCCGGTTCGAATCTCGAAACGCCTCAATCAACTCCCGCACGCGCGACCGTCGTTGTAGCATCTGCTCCATCAACCTCTCGATCACTGCCGTATCTCCTCCATACCACTCCGGCGGCACCGCCTCAGCGATCTCCCACAACGTCCTGGCCTGCATCGCCTCCACCCGGCCCAGCCACGGTTCAAAGCTCTCCCACCCCGTCACTCCCGCATACACCAGGTTCCTTTGATAGACACCCCGCAGCGGCGAATCCGGAAATGTCCACTCTCCCGCATTGAAACAAAACCCCTGGTCGATAAACGTAGCCCGATACTTCCTCTCCCGCAACTTCCGCTCAAAGACCGCCTGCCGCCCGTTGCAGTTCCCGGCCCACTTATCAATGCACAGCATGCCGGCAAACTCCGCCAGGTTCCGCACCTCCTCCAGCTGCTGCTCCGGCAGATAGTCCACCACCTGCCCCGGCATCAACCCACCCACGAACTGCGAGCCAAACTGCAACCCCGCCACATACCGTTGCCTCTGGCCCCGCGGCAACTCCACAAACATGTCGAGCGAATTCGTCACCAGCCACTCCGTCACCTCGACGACCTCGCTCGCCGGCACCGTCAACCCCACCGCCTCCGCCAGCCTCGTCGCGATCAACTCATTCGCCAACACCCGTACGTCCTGAGGATTGTTCTGAAACTTCACCACCCACAACTTCCCATCCGCTCCCAGCATCAACTGGCTCTGCGCCCCGCCCCGCATCCTCCTGATCGCCTGCACTGCCAGAACCGCCAAAACCCAATTACCCCGTCTCAGCAGAATACTTCAACCTTACGAGAGAACGCATAGCCACGTCCGATTCCAGGACATAGTGTTCGACTCCGACACTACCGCCTCTTTCCCAATAACTCGGCCCGCACCGCCTGCCCTATCGCCATCGCCATCAGACAGTCGTCATGCGCCCCGCTCACTGCCCCTGTCCTCCCACCAGCCATCGCAACAAAGGTCCTGCACTCTCCCAGCAATCGTCTGCTGAAGAACAAC
Source organism: uncultured Acidobacteriaceae bacterium (assembly GCA_963774835.1). Classification (GTDB taxonomy): domain Bacteria; phylum Acidobacteriota; class Terriglobia; order Terriglobales; family Acidobacteriaceae; genus Edaphobacter. The sequence continues at coordinate 588,194 of CAVZGS010000002.1, read as the reverse complement.
CAGGGCGAATCCACCAGCAGGGCCCCCATCCTGCTGATCATCCCCGGCTTGTTCCCCGCCGTAGTCAACCAACCGGGGACACCACTCGACTCATACACTCGCGCATACCGCTCCACGCTATCCAGATAGGCCAGAACTCCTGCCCCATGATTGTTTCGCTCCACCGCAATCAATGCCCCGCCATACTCCCTCGCCAGCTCTGCCGAGACCCTCGCCAACTCCAGCGTTCCCAGCCTCTGCTGCAACTCCGCACACTGCAACCCCGAGCCCACCTCAATTACCTGCACCGCAGCGAAGTCCCCGTCGGCCCCGCCACCGGCCGTATCCACCGCGACCAGGTACTCGTTCCCCCGAACCGGCGGCAGCCAGATCTGCAACGCGCCCCCGCGCCGCACCTCGATCGTCTCACCCACCGAAGCCAACCGGGTCTCCACCGCCTCCACTTCAAAACAGCACTCCCCCGTGGCCTTGAAGCAGCTCTCAGCGTCTTCAGCGAACTCCTGCGACCTGAGTCCTCGATAACTCGCCTCCAGACCCCGCCGAAATCCGATCTGTCCGGCCGTCAAACCATGCAACTTCAACAGTCGCCGCTCGTCCTCGCGCAACTCGTCCACTGGAGCGGCAATATAAGCCTCCTCCATCCACCAGGGAAAAAAATGCCGCACCACCAGGCCTTCTCGCTGACCCGCTGACCCGCTAGCATCGATCGCCCGTCCCCACTCCTCATAGAAACATCCATACGCACCGTTCGGAGTAGACTCCATCACCATCTCGCCCCCGGGAGCCAGCGCCGCCCGCAGCCCGGCCAGCGTCGCACCTGCATCTCCCGGCCACCGGCCCAACTCGCTGCAATGCAGATACTGTACCGTCAACCCCCGCCCGGCATTCTCGTCTCCAGCGCTCACCACGCGAAACTCGCTATCTAATTCCGGAAAACACATCTGCCCCGCATTTGCTTTACTCCGCCGCAGCGGCCCCTGACGCAACTCTTCCGGCAGACACTCCCAGAACCGCTGCACCATCCGAAAGGTCCCTTCCGCGGCCTCTCTTGTCTGCGCGACCTGCACAGTGAGCACACCCCGGGCAGTAATCGTCTTCAGAAAAAATCTTCCTGCCACCCAGGTCGTGATCCCCATCTGCCTGGCCTTCAGCACAATGTTCTGCCGGCCTCGGCCCTGTTCAAACGCCCGCTGCACTGCATTCGCCCGCAGCGGCCTCTCCACTCCCTCTCGGTCTCTGACTCTTAGCAGACCCTCCGCGGCGTCCAATAAATACGCAGGCCACTCATCCATCCTCATCCCAAGCAGGAGAAGCTCCGCAAGGCCCCGCCCATTCTTCCGCATCCCCACCCCAACGCTCCGCAGCGCACTCTGTCGAAAACCAGGGCGCGGCCTCCCTCGAATTGAGGAAGGGGCCGCGCCACAGCAATCCACCGTCATTCCGTCATCTAGTTGTTGCTTACCTTCACCCACGTACAACCAGCCGTCGTACGGTTCGGAACAATCTGCCGAAGCACCAGCGTCGCCCCGTTCGCTATCGTGACTGCAGATGCCGATTCATCGATCAACTGACCGGACGCCGGGGCCACCGTCACAGCATTCGACCCCGAACTCTGCAGGTTCTTAATCGATCGCGTCAACCCGGTGAAGTAGTTGCAATCTGGCAGCGTCGCGACGACTGAATTCGAAGCCGGGCTGATCGGCAGATACAGGTCGTAGTCCGCCATCGTATAGGTCGCCGCAGTCACCGTCGGGCTGGTATTCGAGCTCTTCAGGTGTTCCAGCAGGTTGATCGCCCGCGTCTCCGCCGGTGCAACGATATTCTGCTGACCGGCCTGGGTCAGATGCGTATTGTCGCTCTGGTAGTACGTCGTGTTGGTATTGGCCCCTACCGCTCCAAGCAGTGGATTCGATGCCAGGTCCAGCACCAGATCGCATCCCGTGTCCTGCGTCGTCAGCAACCCATCCAGCGCAAGCATGTTGGTGTCGTTGCCCGTGCGCGAGATCATATCGGAGACGATCGTCTGGAAGCCTGCAGCCTTCGCCTTCCGGCAGTAAGCGCGAATGCCATCCAGCGCCTGCTGCGGAGTTCTGCCGCGCGTGCTGACATCATTGGTTCCCACCCACAGCCGAAGCACGTTCCTCCCGGCGTTATGCCGATAGGCCATTGCCTCGCGAGCATCAAACAACTCGAACAGATCGTCCGTATCCAAATTGCCAAGCCCGTAGGTCAGCACATCGAACGTCTCGCTCGGCGCAATAAACTGACTCGACGGACTCACACCCTCTCCGTTCGTCAACGAATCTCCAACCGCCAAATAGAGGTCCTTTATCGTCGGGTTCGGCGCCCCCTTGAAGGCGACTCCGCGACCCTGGACGATCTGAGTCACAGCATTTGTCTCCTGCGCAATCTGGGCAGCCGTCTTCTCATCCGAGAACGCCTCAAAGTAATAGAACGACCCCGGGAAAAATGTTGGATATCCACTCTGGACGCCGCACACCTGATACGCCGCCGTTGCCAAACCTGCCGAAGCCCCACGTGCGCCTATGTAGGTAGTCTCTACTCCGTCCAGATAAAAGCGGTCAGGATCGGTCGATGAGTTGGTGCCCATGGTCAAGGCAAACGTATGTGTTCCCTGCAGCGTGTCGTTGCTCTGGCTGTTGAACGTCCCGTTTATGCCGACGCCGGGATGACTCCCGTAGTACCCATTTCCTCCCTCCAGAACACTCAGATCAGCGACCCCGAATGGAGTGACGAACTGCGGCCCCGCGGGCACCGCCGCGTTGAGCGGTACCAGCTCCGTCGACGACCACACAAATGTCCTGGCCCCGCGTGTTCCAACCGAATTGAAGTATTGCGACGCGCCGTCGCAGCTGATACCCTGCGCAGTCCACGTCGGGTTCGCGGCACCGCCAGGAAGCGTGGCGTTGTTCCCGTTCCCGCTCGTGTCCTGCGGCGCGCCAGTCCCCTCCGTCAGCGCGTAACGAGCCAAAAGATTGGTCGCAATCTGCGTAGTCGTTGTACTCCCCGGGGACGCGCTCACAACCGCCCACGTGCCATCTTCCCGCAGATAACGTGTCGTCCCTGCCGTCGCACCAGGATCGGGAACCGCTCCGGCCGAATGACCACTCCCCGAACCAACCAGCACCGGCAGTTGAGACGCGCTTAGTTGCGCATTCAACGTCGTCGCATTGATTGTTCCGACATTGATCGTCCCCGCCGTAAACGCCTGCGGACTGAACTGGTAGTTAGTTCCCCGAAAATTCATCTGCAGCGTACTGCTCCCCGGCTGATACGACTCCACGTCGACCCCTGCACTGCTGTCCAGTTCAAACAGGCTGTAGCCCGAATTCCAGTTTCCGCAGCCATGCGAGTTGCAATGCACAGTGAACAAGGCCTGTTCCCCTGCAGGCATCTCCAGTGTCCGTTCCCAGATGCCTGTTACCGCATAAGCCGAATGTGGAGGCGTATGGGTCCCCCCCGTGGCCGAGGTAGTTTGTCGCAGGCGCCGCGTTGGAGATCGTCCATCCGTAAATACCCGGCCCAACATTCCCTTCGTACTGCACGCCCGCCGTTTGTGTAAGCGACGGTCGGGGCGTCGTCTGTTCGACATAGGTTATGTCGCCCCCGATCACCTGCTGGTAGTAGTGTGGCTCCTCTACCGGATCGTTTGCCGCCCAAGGCACTGTGTTCGCTGCCAGTGTCATCTGCCCGTCGACGCTCTTCGTGGCTGCATCGAAGACCCCCAACACCTCCGCCATCGGATACAGCACATATCCGCCCGTCAACTCAGCCACAGAGCCGCCGGTACTCGTGCTATTCGGGCCAGTCTGCTTGTAGGTCAAAGTATTTATGCCTGTCGAAGCTACAGTAAACGTGCCGTTATAGCTCTGGTCCGCAACACCAGTGACATTCATGGTAAGACCGTTCACATCAACCGGAAGGTTTCCCGCGATCGTCGCCGTCACAATATCATTGTTCCGAGCGATTGCCGCGACTTGCATCGTCACGTTCAGGAAAGCGCTCGTGTTCCCCTGCACGCCTACAATCGCTGAAACGGACCCCCCGTAGTACAGCCCAGTGGCCGAGTACGAGCCAATGACAGGGAATACCTGTCGGATCGCTCCCACCGTGTCAACCGTCTGTTCCAGCCCATACCCGCACAATCCGCCAAACGCAATTGTTGCCCCCGCCCGATGCACCTTGTTCAGCGTCATCTGCAGATGCGTCCCGTCCACCACCGTATAGTTCGCCATCTCGTAGTTATGAGGGGCCGTACTCAGCGGCTGGTCGCGCCACGCAAGCCACCCCACTCGGACTGGGAACAGCAGCTGTACTCGTCGCAAACCCCGCAGTCACCCCGTTCGTCGCGATCGGCACCGTGACCGTCCCCGGAGCAACATTGTTCGCCTGCGACGGTATCAACTGCGCCGTCGCCAGAAACACGCTCACCGGAAAGTTCGTCCCAATGAAGGTTGCGCTCGGCCCGGGATAGCCGTTTACCTCACCCGATCCGCTCGTCAACGACCCTGCCGAGATCGTCTTCGCCGGATTCTTATCGATGAGATACCGTCCTTCACCCTGGGTCCCCGGCGCAGAGGTCACTGCCACCGTCACCACCGTCGAACCCGTCGTGCAACCCCCGCTGCATGTTCCCTGGAACACCGCCGAGTCTTCCCGTAGCTGCAGATCGAACGGGTGCGCACCCTCGTCCGCCTCATCTCGAAAGCCGCCCGATGCAGTAATTACCTGCGATCCGATCAGGCAATCACCCACCCCATAACAATTGATCGATTCCGTATCGAGCGCGTGCTGCCCCATCGTGTTGTAAGTGCCATTCACGCTCATAGCGTTGTAGTTGGATTTGAAATAGGGCACATTCTCGAGGCTCTGCGGAAACAGGTTCGACCCTCCTGTCACCCCTTCATGCGTAATCAGCAGCCCGTAGGAACTCGGCTCCTGTGATCCCCCTGCCGCAAACTCGGCCGCCGAACTCCGCGTCGAGGTCACGTCGATCACCTGCCCGGCATCGTCTCCGTTCCCCAGCGGAGAGGTCGGATTCATATAAGTATCGTGTCGCTGCCCATTCCGGTCGTCCTCCAGATGGGTCCCGCCGGCCCCGCTGTTCCAACTCGCAGCTTGGTACCGCTCAGTCGCGGTATAGCTCCGGTCCACCTTAACATCACAGCCGCTCACGCAGTCCGGACTCGCCACAGCATTCGCAATGCCGTTGCCACCCAACCCAGTCACATACTGGCTCGCATACTCCGCCCCATTCAGGATATTGACCTGCAACTGCGTCCCCACCGGCTGCGTCACGGCCTGGCTGCCGGAAGGCAGAAGCGAAACCTTCTGGCCCACTCCGCCTGTCACCGCCGCAACGTTGACGTCAACGTAGTGCTTGTCCGCCGCATCATTCGGTGTCGTCGGGTCCCCGGGAAGCACCAGCGCCCCGGTCATCGTGTCCCCTATCTTCAGGACATACGGTGTGGAACTATCCAGCGGATGCCCGGTAACTGCGGCCGCAATCGCCGTATCCACATAATTCTTGCTTACCGTCTGCATCGCCACTGAAGTCGGCAGCACCGTACTCCGTATCGCACTCACGAGGACCGGAAACTGGCTCACCGGGACCACCCAGAACTCCCGGCTACCGCTCCCGTCATCCAGGTGATACACCGCCGTATAGTAAGTCCCCATCGGCGTCGATCCCGCATTTGGGACCAGCTGCAAACTTAAGGCCCCGCCCGTAACCGTCGCCGACGTGCTTCCACTGGGCACTGCCTGCCCGATCGCCGTGGTGAACGCCTGCCAACTAACAATCACAGTCCCATTCGCCGGCGTTCCATCTGCACGATAGACTGTATCTGTAACCTGCGTAGTAGCAATTCCATTCCCCGAACTTGCCTGCGCCGCGGCAGTCACCCTCATCAAGGTCATCACCCCGGGAATAATCAGCAGCAACGTCCCGATCAGCGTCCATCCTCTAGGCTTCCAATGCATCATCATTCTCCTCGTTCCTGTTCACTCTCGTTCGGCATCGCGGCTCATCCGCAACGAGCCGCAAAATTCCACCTTTCCAATCGGTGCTAAGGTGCCGCTCCATATTCGGACCGCTAAACCGCCCGCATCGCTCCCGGCAGGTAGCAGCGGAAACACAACACCGTTGCGCCGTCATTGGTGTCCTTCACCGGCAGCGCCCGAAACGCACCCGCCAGCTTCACCCGCTCCATCGGACCCCCCAGCACCTCCACCGTCTCCGCCGGCCCCTGCATCGCCTGCAGCCGCGGATAGTGATAGATCACCCGGTCTCCCTGCTCCCCATCCATCACAAACAGCCCCGACCACTCCTGGAAAAACCCGCCACCTTCGCGGTCCACAAATCCCACCAGAGGACTCACCTGCATCCCCAAAGGCGGAGCACCCGCCAGCAGGGCCCCGCCCAACTGCAGCACCCCAGCCGAGTGCCCTACAATCCGCCCCACATTTAGCGTGACGCGTCGGACATAGTTGATGTCGTTTCCCACCGACGCCGGCGAGACCACATTGGCGGCGCTGACCCCGCTCCCCACAAACCCCACCTGCGCCACATAGTCCTCATCGACGGCGACCAGCTCCCCCACCTGGAACTGTGCCGCCGCTGCCGTCCCCACGCTCAGCGACGTCGCCGTCGATCCCGCAACCAAGGGCACCGCGGCCGCGGCCAGTCCACCGCTCCCATTCGCGGCTGCCCCGGTTGCTGTCCGCAGAAGATTCATCTGCTCCGATCCACCCGCCAGCGCCAGCTGCAGCTTCCCCCAGCTCTCGAACTCGAGCTGCACCGTGCCCTCCACCTGGCTCCTCACTTGGCTCTGCACCACCGCAGGAGCACCCGCAGTCAGCACCCCAATCTTCGTAGCACTCTTCCGCACAAAGTTGGAACACCATCCCAGGTCTACCCAGGGCGCCGGCGGCGTATCCAGCGCAAACGCCCCCATCTGCGCTGCATCGAACACCGTCGGCACCCCTGCCACCCGATCCACCGGCGCAAAGTAAGCGCGCACTCGCCTCGTCACTGGGGCGACCGCCCCCACCAAACCAACCCCCGTGCTTGTCCCACTCACAGCTCACCCGCTTCCTGATAAGAGAACACCTCGACCGTGGCCACCCGCTCCAGCCGTTCCCCATTCACCACTGCCGCTCCAAACACCGCATCGCCCCAGAACACATTCGTCGCCATCGCCACCGGAGCCAGCCCCGAGCCACCCGCCGCCGCAACATAATTCATCTTCGGGACATTCTGCGGAGCCGCGCTCACTGCAGCCGCCAACTCGCCATCCATCGCCGACAGCAGCCGTCCCCTATCCATCCCTCCATTGCCCGAGTCGCCATCGGTCGCATACCGTATCTCGCATACCATTGTCACCACCGGCAACGCGCCCTTCGCATCTACGCAAAGCCCGGTCCAGTGCAGGCAAAACGTGTCCACCGGCTGATAAGCAGAAACCAGCTCGTTTTCTTCCACCAGCACGCCGGGCCGTGTCACTCCGCGCAGCACCATCGTCCGTGCCGGATTTACCGCCGCCAGCCGGTCTCGTAACGTGACATAAAACGTGTCTCTGGCATTTTGCATCTATCTGTAACCTCTCTCGTGGCAAATTTGCCACGAACTTCGTCGTCATCCTGAACGCAGCGAAGGACGCCTGCATTTGTTGTTTGCTTACTTCTGTTGCGCCAACCGCTAAACCGCCAAGGCAAGCGGCGCTCTTAGCACCAGCCGATAGACATAAGGCGTCCCACCCACCTCGGACTCCGTAGTCGACTCCACCTCCATCAGCACTCCATCGATCAGCACCCCAAACGCGGTGGCAAACAACACACTCGCCGCCGAGTACCCCAGCGACCCCACCAGCGCATTCACTGCCGAAGCCGAAACCATCAACTCGCTCTTAGCCGCTTTACCCTCAGCGGTCGTGGCCCGCGCCTTCCGGAAAACCACCGGTGCCAGCTCAAAGTCCTGGAACATTGGCACCGCAAGCCCCAGCTGCTCCGTCGCATCCCCAGCACTCGCCGGCGCCGGCATCCGCAGCAGCACGGCCCGTCCCCCAGCGCACTGCAGCAAAACGTCAGCCGCGCGCTGTGCCATTATCGACGCACTCCGCAGGTCTGCCATCGCCTCACCCAAGCCTCTCTGCCACATAGGGCTTCAGGAGCATCTGCACCTGCGGATCAATCAACGACCCACTGAAGTACTGCATCTGCATCGTGTCCATCTTGCTCGACTTCACATTCATCCCCGGCGTCGCCTGCGCATTCTTCACAATCTGCACGCAAGCCACCTTCACCGCGTCGGGAATAGTCACGACTCCGGACGTGTAAGTCACCTCGACCTCGTTGTAGTCGAGCCCCAGAAAGTTCACCGGAAACGTCAACTCCGCCGTCATTTCATTCACATCCACGGTCGTCACATCCAGCGAATTCCAGCTTCCCGGCACGCTGAACGCCCACGCGATCTGCTCGCGAAACGGATCAGGCAGCTCTCCACGCCGTCGCCGGCCATATCGGACCCTCACTCCCACCAACGCCGAAGCGGCCCCAGCGGCCGCAGCCAGCGGACGATAGCTGGGCCGCACCGTCTGTGCATCCGGCAGTCAGCCGCATGCGCTCCATGTACTGCGTCACCAGCAGACTTGGCCGCCTGCAATACGCCTCCATCAACGCAGAGGCCATCGTCACCCAGTCGTCCGTAGTCTCCGCCGTCAGCCCGTACTGCCACATACTCCGCAGGCAACAAATACCCCATCGATCTCTCCTCGCAAAAAAAGGGGCCGGCACGCAACCGGCCCCCTGCCGCACATCAACAAACTGACAACTAATGAACTGACACCTGACAGCCGACTTACCGGTCGACCAGCACCTGGTAGTGCGCATAGTTCGCACCCTTCACCACCACTCCGCCAAACTTCACGACAACATATTGCGAAGCCAGAGAACCCGGAACGCCAAGCTGGAAGATCCGCGGATTGGGGTCGCTCAACCAGTGGTACTCAATCAAGTCTTCCGTGACGATGTAGGCCGGCAGCACAGCCGAACCCGAGCCAGGCGTCCCCGTGTAGCTCAGCGTCCACTCCGGAATCAGCGGAATATCTCCGGCCTGTGTCGAAAGCGTCTTCACGCGTAAGGCCAGCCGCAATCTCCTTCGTATTCAGCACAACGTTGAACTCGGTCTTCATCTCGCGATCGATCAGGTCCAACAGAACAGGATTGGCATAGATCGCGGTCGGGCGTACGCCGAACGAACTGTTCGAAACCATCTGTGCAATCGTCGACTTGAAGCCATCGACAATGCTCTGGCTCGTGCCGATCGTCACGCTGTTGCCGCCTGCGGCGATCTGCCCCGCCGCGCCAAAATACTGCGCAGTCGTCGGAGAACTGAGGCTCGTGTCGCTGCCGTTCCACAACGCGACGTCATGCGTCCGAAGAACACCGTCGACAGTATCGGCCAAGTCCTTCGCCTGCAGATATGCAAACTGACTCTGCTGCTGGCCAAGTTCCATATCAAACAGGTTGTAGTTGATCTGTGCGACCAGGGCCTTCAGCGGAACGCTCCGCTCCACCCGGGTCGGAGAGACCAGCGGCGCAACGATATTGCGCGGATCCACAAATCCCGCCGAAGCCGCAGGCGACGGAATTGCAGTCTCCTCAAAATATCGTGAAGGATGGCCGGTAGCGGGGACCTGCTTGATCCGTCGCCCAAAAATTCCCCGGCGCTGCACCAGGTCCAGAATCTCCGTCTGATACAAAGGAACTTCAATCGCACCCGGCCCAATATAATCGGCCGCTCCATGAATATCCGTAAACATCGCGTTCATCTTTCTCCCTTTCAAACAAAAAGGCGCGGCCGCAGCCACACCTTGTTCTCACTCGTCTTATCTTTCGGGTTCGTCGCACACTTTCTAAGCTCGTCATTCTGAGCGAAGCGAAGAATCCCCGTATTTCGTCGTTGCCGCTAAGACATCACCTAACCCAGCAAACCGGCCCGCATCAGCTGCGCCTTCACCGCTATCCTCTGCTCCACACTCAGGCTGACCAGCGCAGCATCCACTGCACCGGCCTCCATCGAATCCACCGCCACACCCTGCTTCGCCAGCAGATTTACCATCGCTACCGGCAGGGTCTTCCGTCCATGTATAACCGCGACAGGCACAGAAGCAGCGGCGGCCTTCAACTCGGCAATCCGTGCCTCGGCCGCAGCCAGCTTCTCCTCCAGCTCCGCCTCACGCCGTCCCTCCACAGTAGCGACGATCCGTCCAATTGACGCCTCGGCATCCAGCGCAAAATCATTCTGCCGCAGCGCCAGCCTCTCGACAGCCTGCTCCAGCAGGCCCGCCGCCGCGGCCAGACGTTCGACAGTGCTTCCCAGCTCGTCCTTCATCTCAATCTCCATGCTCTCCTCGACCTTCCTTTCGGTTAAATCAGTCCACCCACCTAAATCTCGTCTACGCCGCGGCGTTCGTCGCCACTGACGGACTCTGCCCACTCTGCACATTCAGAATTGCAACCACAGCCGAAACCAAATTCGCGATGTACGAGCTATCAGCAGTAATCCCGGCCTTAGCCAACAACGCCGTCACCGACTGCTCCGTCAGCAACATTACCTCGGACAGCTTCTGCGCCCCCGTCCCACTCTGCACGCCCGAGGCCGCATACTTCTGCTCCACCAGCAACACCGCCGTTTGAATCAGCGAAGTCGCATCGGCCACCTCATTCGCAGCCGGGGCAGCGGCCGGAAACAAAAGCCCCACAAGCTTCTCCACGGGAACCGCATACTCCACCGCCCACTTCAACCCCTTTGCAAACCCCTTACCGACCGTCTCCAACACACTCGTAAAGCTCATTTACATCTCCTTAGCCTCAGCAACCAGTTAAACCGCCAGCTCGACCACCGCAATCAAGGCAATCCGCCTTGATCAGTTCTCATCTTCTTGATCACGCGTTGCGCTTCATACGAACTAACGCGCCACAGCCACCCGCCGAGTCACCGCCGGCCGCTTCACCCGAAAACTCGTACTCCGATAAGCCGCCTTCTCCCGCAGCAGAATCGCCGCGCCAGTAAAGGTCGCACGAGTCAGTGTCCAGATCTGCGCCCGCATATCCGCCACATGCGCATCCGCCAGCTCATAGCTCATCCCCATCGCTCCCTCCACCTGGATCTTCGCCTCCATCTCCGGAAAGTCCCGCGCAAACAAGTAACCAGCCACCGTCAGCTTCTGTCCATCGACCTCAGCCGCGGTAATGATGCCGCATTTCTGCCGCGCGTCATGCCCGTCCCACCCCGCCTTGTAGTCCACGGCCATCCCCATCAAGCTCGGCAATGCGGCCTCAGCGGCCTCTCGCGTCAATACCACCCGATGCCCACGCGCTCCACTCGGCGCCTTGTCGCTGGCAACGTCCACCAGCGTCAGCACACCTTCAAACGGCAATCGGTTTGGATGTCCCTGCACCACGGGAAACTCCACCGCCATCGCCCGCATCTCGAGCCCTCCCGCACCGCGCAGACCCTCCCGTCGTCCTGCAGCCAGGCCAAAACTCCGTCGATGAAGCCCATCCCCATCTCCCATTGCACCTCCTCCAGGTTGTGAAACAGACTACAAACGCACCAGTGCCCCGACCATCGCGCAATTTGCGATGAATTAGAACGCCGGTCACTTCAGTCGAAGCCGCAGTCTTACTTCGCCGGCTCCTGCATCATCTTGTCGAGCAGCTTTCCCACCACGCTCTTTCCTCGTCGCTTCTTCACCGCAGGGGCCTCCCCCTTGTCCAGCCCACCCAGAGTGGCCAACATCTTTGTGTGCGCGATGCTTCCCTTCTTTGCCTCCTCGACAAACGTCTTCACTATCTCTGGAAGCGCCTCCGCCACCTTCGCCCGAGTAAACGTCCTGCAGTTTTTTGGCTTGGGAGCGCGTCCCGCACCTGTGTTCTCCACTGGTTTGGCCCCACCATCTCCATCCAGACTCTCCCGTACAAATCTGCCTCCCACCCGCTTCCGCTCCATCTGCTCTCCTCCAAAAGCAAACGGGAGAGCGGCCACCAGGCGCTCTCCCGTCTCAAATCTTTATTACTATTCCAGAATAGCAGTGTAGACCAAACTAAAATGCCAACTTCGCCAAACTTTTATTTGTAATCGATTCAGTTACTTACGTTGAAAACCGCCTTTTGTCCCTCTTGACATGCGATTTTTCGGCCAAATTCCCCAAAACTTTTTTCACGAAGCGCTAAAAGTCAATGGGAGAGCGGGTTTTAGCCGCTCTCCCATTCTTGATTCTGTGCCTGGACCAGGAAAACCAGCTGGCGCATAACCAATGCATCCAACCTGAAGACAGAAAGACAACTGCAAATGAAGCTAGGGTCCGCCTGCTAAAGAATCGTTCCTGCCTCTCGACCGGCCTTCGAAGGCTCCAGCAGCTTCCGCTCCAGGAAAATCTCCGTCAGCTCATCCAGTGCATTTCCATACCGTCGGTGCACCGTTCGCAAAGGCAGTTGCAGCAGACTCGCGGTCTCCTCCAGCGTGAACTCCTGGAGCGCAATCCGCCGAATCAGGTGTTGTTGCCCTGCGTCCAGCATAGCCACGCAGCTCTGGACATCGTGCACGAAGATCACCACATCATCGAAGCCCCGCACGGAATAGTTTGTCACCTGGCCGCGAAACATCTCCCGTCCCAGCAACGACGGCGCTCTTCCCGCCTCCATCGACAACCGCACATACCGTCGCAGCAGCCCTTCCGTGTACTTTCGATAGAACGCTGTCTCCGGGGCCGTTCGTCGCTGCTCCACGGCCTCGGGCAGTTTCTCCGTGGACTTCGCAGGAGCACTGGCCGTGGCCCATACCATCGGCAAAATCACCAAAGCTGCACTCATCGCGCACCTCCAGCAACGCCAACCGTTGTTGCACATCCCGCGGCCCGCACCCGGCGCCGTCTCCGGCCTCCAGCATGCTTCGCTCGCGGGGCCGGAAACTCAGCCAGTCGCCCGGCACATCCTCGGCAGTACACACCTTCAACCATGACCCTGCGGAGCCAGAGCACCCCGCAACCCTCACATACCTTCAAATCAATGCGCAAGTAGTTCACTTCAGTCCCTTTCAAGGCGTAGCTCTCCTTCGATGGGCCTCAATATTTTTCAACGGTCGAGCGGGCCCACCAAATTGTTAGGAAGTCCATCGCTCACTCCGCAGAAGCTCTAGCGGCCCTGTCGGTCAAGCTTTGGCATTCGTTTGTCTTTGTTAGTGCGGTGCATACCTTGGGAAAAATCCATCCATCTGCATCACCCTCACCTTCGGCCCAGAGACAGTCGCCCGCAATCGTCCATCATTGGGGGTCGCGGCTCGCGTCTTCTCAGGGTCCCGAATTGGGAAAGTCTCAAGGTTATAGCTTTAGACAAAATTCATGTCAACCCAAATCTTTCCTCAAGCAACTAAACTTCTTAAACCACCATCTACCATCATCTTGACCGTCAAGTCCTATTGCAGAAAGTCACAATTTCGCCTTATCTTCGTCTTGTCAAATGATATGGTTCGCCATGGCGACCCCTCACTCATGAACGTCCAGACTCTATGAACTTTCAAGATCTACACGAACTCCTCCGCCTGGAACTCCTCCGCCGCATCGAACGCGGAACGCTCACCGGCAGCCGCGTCGCCCAGCAAGCAGGATTTCAACCGGCCCATGTCTCAAATTTCCTTAACCGCAAACGCTCTCTCTCCCTCGAAGGCCTCGATCGTGTCCTCGCGTCGCAAAATATCACCATCGACCAGCTTCTCCCTCTCGATCTAACCGCCGCGCAGTCCGTCCCGATCAGGGTCAGCGACCCCACTGAGATCGTCCCCGTAGTCTCAGCCTCTGCGGCAATGGATGAGGCCCGCATCCTGCCCTCGGCTATCATCGAAACCATCCAGGTCTCCGCCTCCCGTCTGCATGACAACCGCGCCCGCCCCTCCGCGAAACACGGCCACTGGCAGCGATTCCTCGCTATCCGCGCCGACACCCAGCAATCCGCCGCCATGGATCCTCTAGTCTCTCCCGGTGCGATCGCCGTCCTCGACCGCCACTACAACTCCCTGGCCCCCTACCGCGCCCATCAACCCACGCTCTACGCCGTCCGTTGCGGCGCCGCCCTTCTCCTCCGCTTCGTCGACTTCGACGAGGGCCGTCTTATCCTCCGCCCTTACTCCCGCGACTTCCCCGTCCAGCTCCTCCCTCTCGCCACCCACGAAACCCCAGCCGACTACATCGTAGGCCGCGTCTGCCTCGTCTTCTCCGAACTCTAGATCGTTACCTGGTTCATCTCCATCCAACCCCAACCCGTCATTTCGACCGCAGTGGAGAAATCTGCTTTTCTACCTCTGCTGTTCCGACTCACGACCGCGCAGTTGGCTTCTGGCGTGGGCAGTCTAAGCAGCTTGTAGGCCTACTGGCTCTACATTCCCCAGTGATAACCTGACGGAGAGATGAACCTGAGAATCGCAGCCATCCGGCCCGGCTCCGAACCCGTCCGCAGGCTATCCACCGGCTCCTTCCAACGCTGGCTCGAAACACCACTCTCCTGTCCCAGGTGCGACGCGACCTACAACCTCGCCGTCGACTGGGACCAATCCACCGACCGTTGGTTCGCCGAAACCTCCCGCCCTCTCATCACCCTCCTGAAAAAGGCGATCATGATGGGCCACAGCACCAACCATCGCGTCACCCACTTCGAAACCGAAGGCGTCATCGTCGAAAGCATCACCGCGCCCCGGCCCTGAGATCGCACACCACCCAGGCCGTTCAAGCAGGCTGAACGTAAAACACCCATAGCCCGCCAAGCGGAAGCAGCGCTAGCAAGAGCGAAACCGTAATACTCAGCGGCCACGTCGTCGGCAGAGGCACCTCTCCGGCCGTCAAGACATCCAGGCCCGCAACAAGCCACCCTACTGAGCGCGCAACGACTCATTCGGATCCAGCCGCGAAGCACGATACGCAGGAATAAGACTCGCCACACAGGAGACCATCAACAACACCAGCGAAGTGCCCACAAACGTGAGCGCGTCCAGCGGCTTTACCTGGTAGAGGACGCCCGAGATAAAGTGGCTAAGCAGCGCCGCCGTTGCAATCCCGATACACAACCCAACCACAGCCAACCCAAGTCCTCGAAGCAAAATTAGCTGCAGCACATTGCTCCTCTGTGCCCCCAGCGCAATCCTCAACCCTAGCTCTATCGTGCGCTGCGAAACCATATAACTCAGCACCCCATACAACCCAATTGCAGCAAGCAGCAGTGCAATGCCGGCAAAGCTGGTAAGCAGCGTCGTCTGAAAGCGCTGTTGCGCGCTCGTCCGTTGCATATCATCGCTGTAGCTGTTCATTCGATAGATGGGCGCCCCCTTATCCAGAGAAGCGACCGCACCGTGAACGGCAGTGGCATAGCTCATAGGATCTCCGCTGACCCGTAGCGCAATGTGCGGCATCGCTATCGGTGCCTGTTCCATCGGAATGTAGTACTCCGGGGTTGCCGGCTCGGTGATCGATGCCCTCTTCACATTGCCCACCACGCCAACGACCTCTCGCATCGCCGGTTCCTCTTCATCCGTCCCCAGGCCCGATTTTAATGTGTTGGCCAAGTGCCTCCTGCCCTGGAAAATATTTCTGTGCAAACGCCTCATTCACGATGATCGCTGGTGGCCCCTTTTCGGCCTGCTCCGTCGATAAGAAGAACCGTCCGCGCTCCAGCGGTATCTTCAGCGTCTCAAAGAACCCAGCTTCAATCAGGCTCACCCGCGCGCTGGGTTCGTCCCCCGGCGCCGAGGGCCTTCCCGCAATCGAAAACGAGATATTGATATCACCCTGGGTCAACGGCAAAGGAAAGGCTCCCGTCGCTCCCTGTACTCCGGGTATTTGCTTCATCTTCGCAAGTACCTGTTGAGCAAACTGTGTCCGCTGCTCGTCGCTGTATCGTTTATTCGGCACCGAGATCCGGAAGGTCAACATATGCTGCGGACTGAACCCGGGATCCACCTTCAAAATGCGATCGAAGCTGCGAATCAGCAGCCCGGCCCCAACCAGCAACACCAGCCCGATCGCTGTCTCCGCAATCACCAGCGTGCTCTGCAGCCGATACTGCCGCCGTCCTCCCGTCGCGCCGCGGCCATTATCGCCCAGCGCCGTCGCCGGGGCCCTGCTTCGAAGCCCGCCACGCTGGCAATACACCAAACAGCACACCCGTCACCACCGACACCACAACTGCAAACCCAAGCACTCTGCCGTCCATCGAGATCTGGTCGACCCGTGGCAATCCAGCCGGCAGTAGCTTTGTGCTCACCCGCAACAACACCGAAGCAGCGACTACACCCAGAGCGCCGCCGCACACCGACAGCATCACCGACTCCACGAGCAACTGTCGCAGTATCTGGCCGCGGGTCGCTCCCAGGGCCGTCCGAATCGCAAGTTCTCCCCGGCGCATGCTCATCCTGCTCAGCAGCAGGCCGGCAATGTTGACGCAAACAATCACCAGCAGGCACGCCACCGCGCAAAACAGTATCCGCAGCGGCGTCTGCACCCCCGACACAACGTCCTGCAGCTCCGGCACCACACTCACCGCTAACTCGTTCTTGTCATCATCGGCAAAGCGCGCGGCAAGCCCCTGCTGGATCGTGTTCATCTCCGCGCGCGCCTGCTCCTGCGTCACTCCGGGCCGCAGTCTCCCAACCACACTCAGCTGGTTGTATCCGCGCTGTTGCGTCGCCGGCGTCTTCCCTTCGGCGTCATGCGCCATCGTCATCCAGAACGCCGCATCCGATCGATTAATCGGAAAATAGAATCCCGCCGGCATCACGCCCACTACCGTATAAGTCTCATCGCTCAGGACGATCGGCTTGCCGACCACGTTCTTGTCGCCGCCAAACACCATCTTCCACGTGTCGTGGCTCAGCACCACTACCCGGCTTCCCGGCAGCTCTTCCTCGCGCTTGAATCCGCGTCCCAGCTCCGGCAACACCCCCAGCGTGTCAAAGAAATCCGAAGAGACCTGCAACCCCCCGACCCGTCGCGCCTGGCTGTTGCTATCCGCCCCCAGCACCATATTGGCCGACGCATAAGACGCCATCGAAGCAAAGCTTTTGCTCTCATTCCGCCAGTCGAAGAAATTCGGATACGAAGTGTCCATCCGTTCCGTCGCCGGTCCGCTCGTTCCCCCCGGCCGCCCCAGCGTGTCGAGCGAGATCAATTGCTCCGGCTCAGGAAACGGCAGCGGCCGCAGCAGCACAGCGTTCACCAGGCTGAACACCACCGTCGTCGCCGCAATCCCTAGCGCGACTGTCAACAAAACCGTAATCGCAAATCCCGGCGACCGCCGAAGCTGGCGCAATCCATAACGAAGCTCTTGAACAAGGGTCACCATGCAGGTCCTCCGGGACACACGAATCTCTTCAAAAAGAGCAATCCTCCAACCAAAACCGACCCACCGCAAGACGCTTTACTTGCAGTCAATTACCCCTCGCACGCTCGACTATCAAGCGGCAACACTGTCCATTCCTCGAAACAAACGTCCACGAATGAACAGTACTCAAGCGAGTCCCAAAACTGCCAGAGGCAACTTCAATTGTCGCCGCGAAGCTCTTTGAAATTGGCTGGCTCCGGCGCCTTGGCCTGTTTGGACTCACCGCATTTCTCGTAAGCATGCCCCTCTAAACAGTAAGTCGTGGAGGTCCAGTTCGGCTTGGGGTCCTTCTGCTCGTCGTCCTCATACTCGAGGTAAAGCGTGATCTGCTTCCAGTCTGGAGCGATGGCGAGGTCGGAGGCTTGGGGTGATCCAAACATTCCGCTCAGGTCCTGGTCGATGTTCAACGCGGACGTAATCTCACCCTGTGGAGACACCGCGAAGAGGTCAAAGTCCACTATCTCGCAGCTGCCGCACTGCCCGGAGCCGAAGGGGCTGTGGGTCCTGGTAAGCGGCCCGGAGCGAACCAGGCCCCAGCCGTCAGGCAGCGTCTTCGTCTCAAAATATTTCTCGTCGACCCAGAACTTCGTTCGCTTCACCGCCTCACCGCGATGCCATGCAAGGTTAGGCCCGCACACAGTACCGCCGTTTCCGAGTTCTTTCCAGAAGTAAGTGAGCGGAACCGCCTCTGGCGAGACCCCACCAGGCCCATACATATATCCGCCCGCCGGATTGATCAGCGAAAACGTCGACCGCACAACCGATCTCTTCCCCGACCCAGTAGGAAAGAACCACGACTCGAAGCTCTGGCCGTACAGATCGGTCTGCTCCGGGTTGTTGTCGCACGGCGTCACCGCGAAGGTACGCGCCGAGGCAAGCCGCAGATGGTTGAACGAGGCCGGCTTCCCCCACTGCCGCGCGCCCGAGCTGCTGGAGTAGTCCCCCATCTTGTGCCCATCCGGCGCCGAACTGAAAACGTCCACCATCAAATACACCTCGGCAAGCGTCAGTTGCCTCGTCGGCGGAAACGCCCCGTACGGAATGAAAACGTGAAAGTTGTATCCAGTCTGATGACCGGCCGTATACGCGTTGCCGGCGGCGTCATGCTTAGTCTCCGGCCGCGACTCGCCTCCGATCTCTACCGTAACGCCATCATCGGACTTCGGCTGCAGCACCGTCGGCAAATTGTCATGAAACAGGTTCGCGTTCAGCCCGGCATACGCCGTAGTGGCGAAGTCTTCGAAGAAACGTGTCTGGTTCTGGCTCGACGCGATCAGCCACTGCCGAACAAACAGCCGCCGGAGATACTCGCGATACTGTAGCTGCTCCCCATACCATCGCTCACAGTTCTTCTCGCCAGCCACTTGGTCGCCAGAATTATCATTCTGCCCCGCGCAGTCCTTCAAGCCGCCGAGCTCCTCGGTTCCAAACTGATTGCCCCACCCGATCGTCGGCATCGGGACCTCCGGCGAAGTAGCCAGCCACACCTCGACGTGGTCACTCGAAAGCATCTCCGACTTCTGCTGCGGCCAACGGAGCTCCTCCTCGTCCACCTGGACCTTCCCCCAGACAACAAGGCCATCATCAATAGCGCGCACCCAGACGCTCCCCGGATGTGCCTGCGGCGAGTGGGGCACAAGAGTCAGCGTAGGCGGCGAAGCATAGATGTTCAGCGCCACCTTCACCAGGTCCTGCGCCGTGACATAAGGCACCGTAACGATCTCCGCGGACTCCGCAGATTGGCCCTTGGCCTCCCTCCAGCATCCACTTGCCAGCAACAATAGAACGGGGAAGAAAACAGCTCTCAGATTCATCAAGTGTCCCATCACAAAGAAGCACAGCCGATGGAACTATACAACGGATCCGTCGACCCTACGAGATCAACTCCTGCGGGAAACCCGATGGAGCGCGACCTCCCGGCTCGTCACAAATCCCATTCGCCGGTAAAGCTCGATCGCATGACGGTTCGTGGCCGTGACCCGGAGCCTCCGGAACAAGATTTGAGCACACCTTTGGTTCTCGGGTACGATCAGGAGGTGGATAAGGAGAATGTTTAAATGAGCGCTTCGAGTGAACCCTGGTTGGATCGGTGGTGGCCGCTGCTCGTGATTCTTTACGGTGTGCTCTTCGTCACGGTCCTCGTGTCGTTTTCACCGACCATCTGAAGAAAAGCTGCCCCAAGAGTGGTTTCTAAGCTAACCGCTCACTAAGACCTCAAGCCTCTAATGCGCTTCATTGCCAGCCTGGTCGATGACTAGCACCACATCGGAGCTAGACTTCAAACGTGCCACCGCCAGCTGCTTGCCGGATGGGGACCAGTCAAAGTCGTTGATGGTCTCAGGCGCAGGGTTGAAGAGCGCATAGGGCGTAGAGCCATCCAAGGGCTGATACAGCAAAGTAATTCCGCCACTCCGGAGGGCGTCGCTTACGATGGCCCGGCCGTCTGGCGAAAACCTGGAAAAGTTCGCGCTCTGACTGATGAAGAAGGGTGCTTGCATTCGCCCGGAGCCCAGGTCAGTGATAATGGCGCAAATTTTTTCTTGCCGAAGCGCAAAAAGAGCTGCCTGTGTTCCATCGTGTGATACCACCGCCTCGACGTAATTTACCGCTGGAATCAGCTGCTTCGGCGTCCCTCCGGAGACAGGGACGCTCCACAAGGCAACGTTGACGTTGCTTCCAACACTGTAATACGCCTTCTGGCTGTCGGCGGAACAACTGGGAGATCGCGCGAATCCGCTGCTCGTGAGTTGAGCGATCTCTCCTCCGTCCGCTTTCATGCGGAAGAGACGTGGCTCGCTACCGCCCTTCGGGAATCCGGTGAACAAAATGTGGCCGTCGGGGCAGAAGGCGATGGAGTCACCTGGGCTGATCTCGCCAGTATCGAAGCTCTGCATGCTCCCCGTCCCTCGTTCGATGGTTCCCATACTCGAACCTTGAACTATGTAGAGCAGACGGTCCTCCATGGCCCAGGCGATGGCGTTCGGTGTAATCCTCAACGGCAACGTCGAGATCGGTTCACCGCCATCGGATCCATAGAAAGCGATGCTCGAATCGACATTGGTCAGCACGGTGGCGAGGGTGCGTCCGCTGCCGGAGAGCGCCAACTCGCTATACGAATTTACATCGTTGGTTACCGAATGGAATTCCCCAGATGGAGCCGTGATGACGCCAATCTGCGCGCGGTCGCTGTGCTGCTTGTAATAAAGCGTCAGCAGATGAAGGCTGTCGGGCATCCAGGCAAGCGTTGTGTAGGCGAGACCGGGGTCCACCCAGGAGATCCCCGCCGGCGGCGCCACTGTCGTAACCCTCTTGGAAGATATCTCTATCACTTTCAGTCCTATCCTCGTCGTCCCTGCTTCCGCCTGTAGCCATGCGATCCTCCTTCCATCCGGAGACCACACCGGCGCCAGCGCTTTCTCCGCAGTCGAATAAAGCACTTGATCGTTGCCGCCATCTTTATCGGCGATATGGATCTCCGCGAATTTGTCATTCCTCTCGGGCGACCACCTGAGGTAAGTGACCCGGTTGCCACTGGGCTCAAAGCTTACCGGGCTGTCGACGTTAAAGATCAGCTGCCTCGGCGTCCCGCCAAAGACGGGCATCACGTAAAGATCATTCGCCATCTCGTTCTCCGGACTTAAACGGGTGAAGTAGAGATGATTGCCATCCGGCGAGAAGGTGAGTCCTAGGTAGCCACTTCCAAATGCACCCAGTACCTGGGTCTCAGTGTTGGTCGCTGTATTTCTCACCCACAATGTGCGCTGCCCTTTGTCGTTTTTCACTTCGGCCAGGAAGCGTGCATCGGCTGAGAGAGCGATTTTTTCGATGCTCCCGATATTGGTGATCTGTTCAACCGAAACCGCGGCGAAGGGCCGGGGACGCGGCCAGAAGCGCCACCCCACAAATCCGGCAATCCCGAGAACGACCAATACCGCCAACGCGACAGTGAGTCTTCGCCGCCGGCCCGGGGCAGGCGCGGCGATACCGCCTGCGTTTGATTCTTGCGGGTTCTGCGAAGTTTGGATCTGAGGAGAGGAAGCCGCGGGTGGCGAAGTCGCGGAAACCGCAGGTGGCACCACACTGCCGGAGCTGCTCTTGCGTTGCAGGCGCTTCAGATCGGCGCGAAGTTCGGCGGCCGACTGGCAGCGAAGCTCCCGGTCTTTCTCCAGCGTTTTGTCCAAAATGTTTTCAAACTCTGCGGGGAGTTCCGCATTGAGCGAAATTGCTGGCGGCGGAGGGTAGTTCAGAATGTGATCGAAGACAACGGCCGTCGTGGTGCCCGCTGAATGGGTGCTGCCCGGTCGCCATTTCGTAGAGAACAACTCCGAGCGAAAAGAGGTCGCTGCGCAGGTCCAGCGGATCGCCGCGCGCCTGTTCCGGGGACATGTAGGCAACGGTGCCGACCGCGGCGCCGGAATCGGTGAGCGGGACCACCGCGGTCGAAGCGTCGGGGCCAGCGTATGCCTCATCGAGTTTCGCCAGGCCGAAATCAAGGAGCTTGGCCTGACCCGAGCTGGTGATGAAGATGTTGGCCGGCTTAATGTCGCGGTGCAAAATTCCCTTGCGATGAGCGGCGTCCAGCGCGTCGGCCAGCTGTATGCCCATCGCAACCAGCTTCGGGTACGGCATCGCGTGGCCGCGATAGAGCTTTTCCAGGCTGCTGCCTTCAAGCAGCTCCAGGACCAGGAACGGCGGGGTCGCGGTCTCATCGAGCTCATGGATGATGCAGATGCCGGGATGGTTCAGCGAAGAAGCAGCGCGGGCCTCGCGCCAGAAACGCTCCAGCGCAGGGTCGCTGTCGCGGGTAGCGGGTGCGTCAGCAGCATTTGCGAGGAGTTTAACTGCGACATGTCGGCCAAGCTTCTCGTCGATCGCCTCGTAGACCACGCCCATGCCGCCCTGGCCTAACCTGCGGACGATCTTGTAGTGCCCGAGCAGCGTGCCAGAAGCCAGTTCTTTCACTCCAACATCTTGCCTGTAGCCGCAGAATGCGGCAAGTATTCGTTTCAGCGCACGACAGCCTACCCAGGGCGCGAAAGCACTTCGAGCTGGCTAAGCGACAGATTTGAACTTCGCGGGAGTTGGGACCTTGGTAAGTCCGGCGCACTTTCGTCATTTGCGCTAAATCGTCAAATCACTCATCGACACATAGTGAATCGTGCTGAGCTAAGTTCTCGATGATCTGTTGTCCAGCCCGAGTTCAATGAGTGCATTGCCCTGAAATCAACAGTTGAGCCAAGGGTCACTTATCCGGAAAGGCGACTATTCGGCCGAGCGGCGAGAAGCCTGTTCTAACCAAGCCCTCGCCGCCAGCCTCAGCTGTATCTCGCGCATGACGATCGTCAAAACGTCAACTTCCTATTTCGCCTGCACTAGCCCCGCAATAACCGCATTGACACCAGATTCGTACCGATATGTCAGCATATCGGAAGCACTAAGTTCGAACCCGCACTACCTAGAAGAGCGTCTATCAGGAAGCCCGTTCTAACTAAGCATTCCGTCGCACTGGACGGCGAGACGGGCGACGCGGCAACCGGACCCGGATCTTGCAGCGGAACGAAAGCAGAGAGATCCATATGCCGCGCGGCGCATTCAATACGAAAGGTCCCAACAACCAAATCCCCGCCCATTCGCGCAGACGGCGTGCGATAAGGACGGGGTACCTGGTCTCTTGAGCTTTACTTCTTTGGCCGCGACTCCGGCGGCACAAGACCTGCGAGGCGGTAGTACACAACGAGCTGGCCGTAGTGTTCACCGCTATGTTCGATGATGCTGTAGGCGATGTCGAGAACGCGCGATTTCTGCTGAGGGAAATACTCAACCTCCGTCGTCATGCCTTTCTCGCCTTTCGCCTGGATGGCGGTTGCGCCATCGGCGAAGGACTTCTTGACGAACGCAACGATGTCGGCCTTGGTCTTGTATTGCTCTCGCTTCGGATCTTCTGCCGCGGGAGGCTTCTGCCCCATCACAGGATTCGTGAAGTAGTAGCAAGAACCCGCCGCGTGCAGCAACTGCTCGGCGAAGCTCCGCTGCGCGGGTGTCGGCTTGAAGTCATATTTGTCCTCGGGAAAATCTTCGGCCATCGCCGTCAGCTTGCGGCCAATTTCATTCCAGGAATCGAGCACGACTTTCACTTCCGGATCGGCAGGTTTGGCTGCATCTTTCTTCGTCGCGTCCTGGGCATGGGCGGCAAATGCGAATGCCACCAGGACGATAGCGATAAACGGTAGTCTTTTCATTTCTTCTCCAAGATTGAGTTTCGCGAATCAAACCTCAGCTTCTTATTTCGCATGCGCCAGCTCCGCAACCACTGCGGCAACTTTATCGAGTATCTCGATCCAGCCCTCCATTTGACCGCTATTTTTCGCGCTCTCCATGGGGTCATTTCCAATGAAGGTGAGTTTCGTCTGGCCGTTTCCGAGGTCCTCAAAGAGGGTCACGTCGTAGGCACCGTCTATAACCTCATGTTCTATTCCTAATTCCGCAGGGTCGATCTTGTTTCCCTTTGAGTCCGAAAAGTACATGAGGGAGACGATCTTCTCGTGCAGAACAATCTCGTGGTATTCAACCGCATTCCAGCCGCAGATCTGCCCATCCGGCGCCTTCATGCAGCAGAGAAGTTTTCCTCCAACGCGGAAATCCATCTCGCAAACGGGCGCAGTAAAACCCTTAGGCCCCCACCACTGCATGATGTACTTCGGGTCTGTCCACGCCTTCCAAACCAACTCGCGTGGGGCATCAAAAACTCTTGTGACAACCATCCGCTCAATTTCGCTACCCATGTCTTTTGCCATCTCTAACCTCCTCTTTCTTCATTTGCCGTTTTTTTTTCATTTCATTGATGACTACTTCCAACTTGTCAAAGCTCTCTTCCCAGAATCGGCGATAGCTGATCGCCCAGTCGCTGACTGTCTTGATCGCCTCCGGCCTAAGCGTGCACACACTCTCTCGTCCACGCTTCGTCTTGATCACAATCCGCGCCCGCACCAGGTAGGCGATATGTTTTGAAATCATCTGCTGCGAGAGTGCAAACGGTTCCGTCAATCCATGCACAGAGGCAGGCCCATGCGAGAGTCGTTCGATCATCGCCCGCCGGGTTGGATCAGACAAAGCCGCAAATGTTGTACCCAATTTATCCACAACCATATGGTTGTGCATTTTCTGGTCAATGTCAAGTGTGAATTTTGCGATTCTTGATTTCTGTTCCCTGATCTCTGAACCCTGACATCTGCGCTGATTGATCCTCTGCGCAGGAGGGGCGAGCCGGCAAGGGCTATGGCGCTGGCATCCGGGGCAGGAGGAATGCGGATTGTCTCTGGAACCTTCTCGGTGTCTCACCGCCCTGTTGGGCAAGTGATCTTTGCCAGACGACTCGCTAGGACTTACGCGGTGAGTGGTAAATCGCCGAGTCGCTCATCGAGAGCGTCGGTACCGACAGTCGGCTCGTGGGAAGTGAAAGATCGTCCTTAGACCACCTTGCTAAACTTATAGATAATGTTCTCCAAGCTTTACGCGAAGTGGATGTATGCCTGGGAGACCGCGCTCACCACTCGCGACACCAACCGCATCGTCCGCCCCCTCGAGTGGGGCTTTGACTGGCTCGAGGACTTCAGTCCCATGGCCGTCGCAGCCGCACAGCACCTCAGCGACTACGACCGCATGACCGCCGTCAACGCCGACATCGTCGCCCGCGCCGACGAGTTCTTCGGCTACACCACCCCCACCGACTTCCGCCTCGAAGCCCGCTACCCCCAGCTCTTCCCCACCAACGTCCGCCCCGAGACCCTCCAGGAAGACGCCGAAATCAAGCGCCAGGCCGAGACCGGTGAGCTCGATGTTGCCGAGTTCCTCCGCTTCACCTCGCCCGTCCGCACCCGCTATCCCGAAAACGACACCGTCAACGCCCGCTGGTACCCCGCCCACCCCGAATCGCAACGCGAAGCCAAAGGGCATCCAGCAAAGCCCGAAGCAGGCCATCATCGTCATGCCCCAGTGGAACGCCGACGCCTTCAGCCACAACGCCCTCTGCGCCCTCTTCAACCGCTTCGGCATCTCCTGCCTCCGCCTCTCCAAGCCCTACCACGATATCCGCCGCCCGGCCGAGCTAGAGCGCTCCGACTACGCCGTCAGCGCCAACGTCGGCCGCACCACCGAAGCCTGCCGTCAGGCCGTCGTCGATATCCGAAGCTGCATCGACTGGCTCGAATCCCAGGGCTACGAGCACTTCGGCGTCCTCGGCACCAGCCTCGGCAGCTGCTACGCCTTCATCGCCGCGGCCTTCGACCCGCGTCTCCAGGTCTGCGCCTTCAACCACGCCTCCACCTGGTTCGGCGACGTCGTCTGGACCGGCCAGAGCACCCGCCACATCCGCGCCGCCTTCGAAGACGCTGGCCTCACTCAGGACCAGGTCCGTCAGATCTTCTCCATCGTCAGCCCGATGTCCTACATGGATCGCTTCGCCGCGTATCCAAAGAGATCGCTGGTCGTCCACGCCACCTACGACCTGACCTTCCCCCTCGAGTACTCCCTCGACGTCCTCAAAAACTTCGACGCCCTCAAGATCGACTACGTCTCGAAGGTCCTCCCCTGCGGCCACTACACCACCGGCGAGACACCCTACAAGTACATCGACGGCTGGTACCTCGGCTCCTTCATCTACAGCTCTTTCAAGCGCCTCGCCGAACGAAAGACACCCGCCCGCTAATCGTCAGCACCTTCGTCACCCATTCGCATCGCGATAAAAAACGGTGTCATGAAAAGTGCAATGAAACCAATGCCAATCATCCACACATGCAAGGCAATCGTCCTTTCTTCCATCGCAAACCATCTCGACTATAGCCAGAGCGCCGCCAGAATCATCGCAAAGAATAGAAATCTCTGGTCTTCTGGTGCACTGTTCCCAAAATGAAATTGCCTTTCGCCGCTTTTCCACATTCGCCGCAAAATAAATCTCAACTTAGTGGCATGTTTTTAAGTTCCACCGAACGTGCCGTCGTCTCACCACAATAGCCACGCAATCCACCATAACTTCACCACAAAAACACCACATCAATAACCCGCTTTTATTCAAAACACCCCTCAAAATCACCACAAAACCACAAAGCCGAGCTCTCAAAAAAAAATGTCAAAACCGTGACATAAAATAACCCCATGCCCATCGACCTGAATGCCCCGCTGGCCACCTCCGACCCCGAGATCGCCGCGCAGATTGAAAACGAAGTAAAGCGCCAGCACGAAGGTCTCGAGATGATCGCCTCGGAAAACTTCGTCAGCCGCGCCGTCCTCGAAGCCGCAGGCACTGTCTTCACCAACAAATACGCAGAGGGCTATCCGGGCAAGCGCTACTACGGCGGCTGCGAGTACGCCGACATCGTCGAAGACCTCGCCCGCACCCGCGCAAAACAGCTCTTCCAGGCCGAACACGTCAACGTCCAGCCGCACTCCGGCTCGCAGGCCAACGCCGCCGCGTACATGACGCTGCTATCGCCGGGAGACTGCATTCTAGGGCTCGATCTCGCTCACGGTGGCCATCTCACGCATGGCCACAAGCTCAACTTCTCCGGCAAACTCTACCGCATCGTCGGCTACCAGGTCCGCAAAGACACCGAAACTATTGACTACGACGAGCTCGAAGCCACAGCGCTACGCGAGAAGCCCAAGGTAATCGTCGGTGGCGGCAGCGCGTATCCGCGCCAGTTCGACTTCGCCCGGATGCGCGCCATCGCAGACAAGGTCGGCGCTTACCTCATGGTCGACATGGCGCACTTCGCCGGTCTCGTCGCCGGCGGCGTTCATCCTTCGCCAGTGCCTTACGCGCATGTCGTTACAACGACCACTCACAAGACGCTGCGTGGGCCGCGGGCTGGATTGATTCTCTGTCGTCAGGAGCTCGCCGCGGGCATTGATCGCAGCGTCTTTCCTGGTCAGCAGGGCGGTCCACTGGTGCACATCGTGGCGGCGAAGGCAGTGGCCTTCAAGGAGGCGTTGCAGCCGGAGTTTGCGAGCTACGCGCAACAAATCGTGACCAACGCGAAGGTCCTTGCTGATGCGATCGGTGCGGAAGGTTATCGCATCGTCTCTGGTGGAACAGACACGCATGTGATGTTGATCGACGTCTTCCAGAAGGGAATGCTCGGCTCTGAGGCGGAGGTTGCGCTCGGAGAGGCGGGAATTACCGTCAACAAGAACGCGATTCCCTACGACACGAACCCGCCGATGAAGCCGAGCGGAATACGAATCGGAACTCCAGCGCTCACGACGCGCGGGATGAAGGAGCCGGAGATGCGCATCATTGCTGGATGGATCGCGCAGGCGCTTGAGGGCCGGAACGACGCTGCGAAGCTGACTCAGATTCGTCATCAGGTGTTGGAGATGGCGGAGAAGTTCCCGCTGTACGGATGGCTGCGCATGGAATAAGCTTTCGGCGAAGCCATATTTCGGCTCTTTGACGAAGGAAAAACTAAATGGCGATGGCGATGTTAACGTGGCTGATTGCCATTCCCCTGCTTGGCGTGGTGACGGGGATGCGGTCGATGACGGCAATGGCGGTCGTCTGCTGGTTCGCCTATCGGGGCGATCTGTCGCTGGACGACACCTGGGCCGCTTGGGCGGGGAAGCTGGTGATTGCCATCATCTTTACTGTGCTGGCGGTGGGGGAGTACGTCGTGGACAAGCTTCCTAAGACCCCGAACCGGACGGCACCTGCGCCTCTGCTTGCAAGAGTGGTGATGGGTGCTCTGGTCGGCGCGATTGTGGCAGCGGGTTTGAATGGATCGGAGATCGAGGGAGCCATTTTAGCTGTGGGAGGGGCGCTGATCGGCGCCTTTGGTGGATTTTTGATCCGCCGGGAGATTGTGTTGCGAACCGGGGGCAAGGACTGGCCGGTGGCCCTGGTTGAAGACGCGAGCGCCATAATTGGAGCGGTCCTGGCGATGGGTGTGGTAACGGGATAGCCCTTACGCCGCAGGGCCCTCCCAACTCCCGCGCATCAGAAGTGACAGTTCCCAGGATCTGCGACATCAATCCGCCGCGCAGCATCCGCCGGAATGAGTTGAACGGCGATTGTCCTTGCCTCGACGTCGCCTTCGTTCCGCAGGATGTGCACGTGGCCGCCGCCGGGATCGACGAACCCCATCCCGGTTCTGTACACATGTGGCTTGCAGTCGGGATCGTGCCCTTGATAGTCCGTCACCGTTCCAGCAGTGACAATAATCAGGCTGTCCCCAGGGTGCGAGTGCCAGCCGGTGCTTCCGCCGGGCGCCCAGACATTGCTCTGCACGTACACGTCCGACGCTCCCTTCGTCTTTTGCATCGACTGCCATAGCTGCTCGTCCCCCTCCCCGTTCAGGCCGTGCGGAAGGGAGCTAAAGGCATCA
This sequence comes from uncultured Acidobacteriaceae bacterium, assembly GCA_963774835.1. Lineage (GTDB taxonomy): Bacteria > Acidobacteriota > Terriglobia > Terriglobales > Acidobacteriaceae > Edaphobacter. The sequence goes on along the minus strand of CAVZGS010000002.1, from coordinate 559,371 downwards.
ATTTCGCCAAACCGGCCGAGGGCGAGCATGGTGCTTTTGTACCCCACAGCCGTTGTCGCCAAGGCCGTTCCAGGACGATGGAGGGCCGTGACGGCGATTGCGGCGCTCAACAAGACCAGCCAGGTTATCCCCCTCGTTAATCCCCTCCGCATTGCAGGCCTCCTAATCCCGTCGCCACCAAGGGCGGCTGCTTTTCCCCGGGGGTACCCCCCTCCATTGCCCGGGTGTAAATTATCTATAATCAATTATTTACGGCTAGTCATTGTCTGTAAAATAGTCATAATAAACGTGTTACAGCCAAATTCTTCCAAACAAACGGGTTAGCGTTGGAGCGCGTCTGTTCTGCTTCCGATCCAATCTGTTTTGTCTATATATATCTAGAATAACGGTTTGAACGGAACTAAAATGCCAACTCGATCTCGTTTTATATGTGAGGTTTAGGTGCTTTCCGGACTTGACATGCGATTTTTGGGCAGAAAATGGCACAAAAAATAATCCAGAAGAGCAAAGGCAATATATTCAGTTACTTCCGGTACTGCTGCCTGCGGATCGCTCGAGAAGCTGTTGGATTGCATTCGTTGGGGACTGATTCCGGGTGGGAACACGAGTGGCTGCGGTCGTTTTGATCGGGCAAACCGCCATCCACTCGCTTACTCCAACCCCCACTCGCCTACTCTAAAAGTGTTGTTCTTTTTTTGCCTCGGCCAGTCTCACGACGCCATGGAGGGCCTGCGGTCCGAAATGTGTCGTCGCAGGGCCACCGAAGACCAGCGTAATGTTCGAGTTCGGAACCGTATAGAAGCTTTCGTTCCCTCCGGTGACGCAGACCTGCAGCGTCGATGAAGGCGGGTCGGTCTCGAATGGGGCGATCTGTCCGTTCCCCGTCATCAGGCTGACCGTGCCGTTCAACTGAAAGCCCTGGGTGGGGACGGGGGTTTGGTATGTGGGGCAGCCGGTCATGTCCCAGGTGATCCTGACGTTGGTCAACTTGATGTGGTGCGTGTGAGGATTGACCAGCGGCTGCGTCGGATCTACAGCGTTCGCCGGCGCGGGTGTTCTCCCAAAACCGGACATCGTCATGTCCGCTGAAAAGTCGGCTGTGCCCCATGGGGTGATGTCCATCGACCATTGACCATGCATCTCCCAAGGGCTGCCTTTGACACTTGTACTCAAGGGTGAATAGTCGTTGATTAGGCCGGTGAAGTGCGCCGGTGTGCGCACCTGGGCAAAAGCGCAGGTAGCTGAAGCCAACAAAATAAGTGAGAGAACGCGTGCGGCCGAAGTCAGGGTTTTGCTTTTCATGAAAAGTCCTCCAATTTGCGATTGAGACGCAGGGACACAATCGGACACTATAGAGGGTGATTTCAAGCGGTAAGGCGCAGAAGTACGGCAGTTCCGCGACTTACCGTCGAATGCGGTCTTTTGCCGTGCCTTCCGGCGTCACATCCACCGTTGATGCTGTATGTCCCGGTGAAGGTGGTGTTGGTGAAATTCCCGGTGAAAGTGACAACCTGTCCATCCATACCCGTGGCGGTGAGGGATGCAGCATCAACGTTGACAGTGGCCTGTCACGCTCATGGCGGTTATTTGATTGCAAGTGATCCAAGACAGCACGAAGACTCGTCCGGGGTATCCGTCTCAATAATCCCAATACCCAAGCCCGGCACTTGAAGCAATTAGCACGGCAGTGCCGCTGTCATTACAGGTGCCACCTGAGACAGTGTAGTTCCCGCTGATGTTAGTTCTGTCCGGGTTCAAGTTGCCGAGAAAAGTAAGGGTGCCGTTGCCGGTATCAAATTCGAGACTTACAGATGTGCCCAGAATGAAACTGCCGGAAGGATACGTTCCCGCAGTGATGGCCCCCATACCCAGGCACGCTGTATCGAAAGTGGCGTTTCCAGTGAACTGAAAGCTGCCCGCGGCGCTGGCGCTGTCGTTCTGCACGATGTTTGCTGTTACGTGGAATATCTGTTGCCCGGAACTATTGGTGAAGGTGCCGCTCAACTGGGTAGGGTCCGACTGGCGGGCGATGGAATCAATGTAGTTGCCTGTGACGGTTCCGCGGTCGCCTCCGGCGCAACCGCCGTTGATGCTGTACGTCCCAATGAACGTGTCGTAAACGACCGTCCCGTAGTAGTAGGCGGGGTGGTCGAAACTCCCGGCTAGAGTGACCACCTGACCATCAAGGGTCGTGAAGGTCAGTGAGGTATTGCTGGCAGTCACAGTACCTGTCAAACCATTAGGGGTCAGTTGATTGAAACAATTTGAACCGCCGACGTGCAGTGCGCCGCTGACCGCCGAGTTAGCCTGGCTGATACTGCCGGCAAGCATAAGCGGAGACTTCCCGAGAACATTGGACGTCGCACTGAATTGCCAATTGCCGGCTATGTTAGGGACGGGGAGCGCTCCGGGGCTTGGCGTTGTGGGTGTCGAAACTATTGGTGCTGGGCGGGGCGCACCTCCACATCCGAAGGGGAGAACGGTGGCTGAAAGCGCAAAAACGGTCGCCAAATGTTTCATGAGCTTCCTCCACTTCTTCTCCCGGGAGGAGGATGGGGAGGTATGGAGCTAATCGGACACCGTGATTGGCGGTGGCGTCAAGGCCTGAGGCCCCGAATGACAGCTGTTTCCTCGACTTGCAGTGCAATGCAGTCTTTTACCGTGGCCGTGCAGGGCGAGAGGTACAATTTGGTTCCCGGGTTCGGCACCGACCGCGGCCCAGCCAGGAGAGCACGATGGGCGAACCGTCCCTTGGTACACCGCTATCGGAGCGACCGCTTGAAGACCGGCTGGATTCGTGGAAGGAGATCGCGTCCTACCTGAAACGCGATGTGACGACCGTCCAGCGGTGGGAGAAGCGGGAGGGGATGCCCGTCCATCGGCATCAGCATGACAGGATGGGCTCGGTCTACGCTTCTGCGGGCAGAGTTGGACACGTGGATGCGCAGCCGGAACCTTCGAATAGGGCAGGAGAATGGGGACAATGCCCAATCGCCGAGCCCTCCTGCACAACAATTGGGGCCGGCGACATCGAGCTTTCTTAACCGATGGAAGTTTGTCCTGGCGCTGGCTGCGGTGGCAGGGGCGCTGGCGATTGGCGTGGGCCTCTGGCTTCACAAGACAGAGTACTTCTGGCGAAACCCCATTGCCGACGCACGATTTCAGACGGTAACGGACTTCGATGGATTGGAGCAGGCCGCTGCGGTGTCCCGCGATGGCCATTTCGTGGCGTTTTTGTCGGACCGTGACGGGCATATGGACGTCTGGGTCACGCAGGCCGGTTCGGGTGAGTTTCACAACCTCACCCACGGGAGTGTTCAGGAGCTGGTAAATCCTTCGATTCGAACGCTGGGGTTTTCACCTGATGGATCTCTCGTCACGTTCTGGGTCCGCAGGCCAGGAGCCCCGAGCGGCGGTGACATCGGTGTTTGGGCGGTGCCTACTCTGGGCGGCGAGCCGAGGCCCTATCTCGATGGCGTGGCGGAGTTCGACTGGTCGCATGACGGCTCCCGGCTCGCGTATCACACACCCGGACCGGGAGACCCGCTGTTCGTGTCAGACGGCAGTGTGCGACCCGGGGGCAGGCCGATCTTCACTGCACCTGCCGGGCTCCACAGTCACTTTCCGTTGTGGGCGCCCGACGCTCGATTTATCTACTTTGTTCAGGGGGAGCTCCCAGACAAACTGGATATCTGGCGCATTCGCCCAACCGGTGGAACTCCTGAACGGATCACATCGCAGGATGCGCGCGTGACCCACCCGATCCTATTGGATCGGCGCACCCTGATGTACCTCGCGAGCGGTCCCGATGCTTCGGGGCCGTGGCTTTACAGCATTGACGTCGAGCGTCGCATTCCGCACCGACTGACCTCAGGGCTTGATCGATTCACGTCGCTGGCGGCCAGCGCTGACGGTCGCCGTCTGGTTGTTACGCGCGCAACTCCTAATCGAACACTCTGGCGCTTGCGGATCGCTGATTCACCTGCGGACATATCGGAGGCCAATCGGGTCCCGCTGACAACCAGCACCGGGTCTTCTCCACGACTGGGTCCAAATTATCTTCTGTATGTTTCTGCGACCGGCACTGGCGAGAGCATCTGGAAGCTGGCCAACGGGACGAGCACCGAGTTGTGGCGTGGCGAGGGAGCGCGAGTGTTTGGCGGCCCTGCGATCTCCGCTGATGGAGGGTCTGTCGCGTTCTCGGCCCGGCAACACGGGAAAACGCAGTTGTACGTGATGCAGGCCGACGGCACGAACGCGCGGACCCGTGGGTAATTCTCTTGATCTGCAGGGTGATCCGGGATGGGCGCCCGATGGCCAATCGATCACCTCCGCAGCGGACGATCATGGCGTCACGCACCTGTTCCGCGTGCCGATCGACGGCAGCTCTCCCACTGCTTTTGTCCAGGAGTACTCGATCGATCCCGCGTGGTCGCCGGACGGACGATTTGTTGTCTACTCGGGACCGGATATCGGCACGACATTTTCTGTGAAGGCCGTCACGGCCGAAGCTGCACCACACAACATGCCAGCACTGACCTTGACTCGGGGTGCCCGACACCTGGCCTTCCTGCCTGGGGGAAGGGCACTCGTGCTCCTGCGAGGAGATATTCAACATAAGGACCTCTGGCTCATCGACCTGGAGACGGGGGCAGAGCGGCAGTTGACCAACCTCGCTCCCGAATTCGACATTCGTGACTTCGACGTCTCGCCAGACGGTCGTGAAGTTGTACTGGAACGAGTGCAGGAGCGCTCGAATGTGGTGTTGCTGGATCTCCCCCGGCCATAGTCCCAATTCAGAACCGAGCGCCCGGCGGCCCCTGAAGTCTGATCCACTGCAAGAAACACAAAAATATGGCCTAAATTAACTTTGTTGGAGTAGCATGTGCGGTACTGAAGGCGCCTGGGCCGTCGCGGAGCCATCTGCCGGACGGGTAGAAGCCAACAGACGGGTAAGAATTCGCCCGATTGTTCAGGGCCCGAGTTTGCTGCTGAAGCGTGCAGGGAGGTTGACGTGACCAGAGGCATCCTACGAATTGTGCTGACGATTCTCATGTATGCCGGAGTCGGGGTCTTCCTCTATCCGTACTTCACCGGAAGGATCATGTCGGGAGTCTTCTTTATGATTCTTGGCGCCGGGTGCACAGTGGTCTGCGGGCTGCTGCGGTGCTATCTGACTGAAGGCGATTGTTCACCAATCCCTCACCACGGACGGGATTGGTGAGTTGCAGCTGTCTGCTGCGCGGACATCTCTGAAATTAAAATTCATAGAGACGTAGCTCGGAGGTTGAGCCGTCGACTGTTCTGAGTCGTTACGGCACGTGTGGACGCGCCCTGAACAACGATTTCGATGATCTCGAGGATATTTTTGGGACCTGGGGCAAAGTGGCGACGGTTTTCGCATCAGACTATTCAGCTCTTTAGAAAGAGGAAGATGCCCCTATGCTCACGCCTGTATTAATTAGCGTCATCGTTACCCTGATTGTGGTGGGTCTGCTGTTGTATCTTATCGGGCTGATCCCGATGGATGGGACGATTAAACAGATCATCCGAGTGGTTGTCATTATCGCGGTGATCATCTGGCTGCTGCAGACGTTTGGACTGCTTGGCGGGCTGGGGCTGCACCGCTGAGGTCTTTTACGCCGACGGGGCCAGCGCGGCGGACTTCAACCAGCCTTCCATGACGTTGTGATCGACGACGCCGGCTTGCTGGCGGACGAGCTTGCCGGCGAAGAAGACGGCGAAGTTGGGGATGCCGCGCACGTTGTAACGGGCGGCTAGCTGTTGGTTGCGGTCGGTATCGACTTTGAGGACGACGGCCCGGCCTGCGAGGTCACTTGGCGGTGCGCGCGACCTCGGGCGCGGCGGCGCGGCAGGGCCCGCACCAGTCGGCCCAGAAGTCTACGAGGACGGGAACGCGAGAGCTCTGGATGATCTCGTCGAAGAGCGCGGTGTCTACCTGCAGGGGCTCGTCGAGCGGGGGCAAGGAAGTCTTGCATGCGCCGCATCGGCCGGTATCCGACAGGTGATTTGAAGCAATGCGGTTTTTCTGGCCGCAGCTGGTACAGGTCGCTTATCGCAGACATTGGGTCGCTCCTGCAATCCTTACTGATTAGGGATTAGATTGCATTCGCGGCTTTCGGTTGCATGACGCTGGTTAGGCGCGGCGGCGGTAGCGGATGGCGAACTCGTAGGTGGGGTTTGGGGGGAAGAGGCGGGCGACGAGACGGAGGCGGTCGGCTAGGGCCTGCGGGGCCAGCAGGGGGTACTCGCGTTCGCGGAGTTCGGAGTAGTCGAAATCGACGGCGAGCGATAGCTGATAGATCGCCACAGCGTCAGAGAAGGCGGCCTCGAGGAAGTTGTTGCGGGCCTTCTCGTCGATCACGGGTTTGCCGTCGATCTTGTCTGATTTGCCGCCGAGAGCGAGGGTGCGGCTCTCCCAGGCGTCCTGGCTGGTTTCGCCGCGGATGTCGGCGAGGGCCTGGCCCCAGACAAGCTGGTCGAAGGCCTCGGGTACGCCGATGACATCGACGAAGGCGTGGCCGACGTTGATGAAGAACTCGAATGCCAGGGCGAAGCGGTCGCCGAGCAGACGGGTAGAGATAAAGACGCCTTCGGTGCCATCGTGCGTGACGTTGCGGTGGCAGATGGCCTGGTCACCGAGCTCGGGCGTGTAGGCCGGTGCGACGAGAGTGGCTTCGCCTGCGCGGCGGTCGCTGAGGGCGAGCGGGACAAAGTAGTAGGTCTTGCGAGTCAGCGCACCGGCGATGGCGATGGGGACGGCCTGGGCCATGCGCTCGAGGTCGCGGTCGTCGAGTTTGTTATCGCCGAATGCAGCGTAGCGGACGCCGTTCGATGTGTGACGCACCTCAGCGTCGTGGATGATCTGCGCTGCCTGGACCAAGTCGCTTTGAACACCTTCTGCCATAAAGCAGTATTCTACTGGTATGGCGCTTGTATCGCAGCATGGCAGTTCGACCTCGCCCCGGACAATTGGCTCGGGCTATCTGTTTGGCGTTCCTTTGGGCGACCTGGGATGGTTTACCAGCCTGCTGATGAGCTTTGCGGTTGGGTTTGCGGCGTTCTTTGCGGCGACCTTCTGCGCCATTATCGGCACGCTGTTCTACAACACGGCGCTGCACCGCTCGGTCGATTTCGCATTGACGTACAAGCGGGTGGGGTTGCCGGTGGGGCTGTTGGTGCTGGTGTTGGCGCTGGGTTATCTGGGGACGCTGTGGGTGAGGCGGCAGCTTCGCAGGGCCTAATCGCTGGTCGTTGCTGAAAGATGCAACAAAACGGGCCTGCCCACGTCTATAAATCATTCTGCTATTCTTCGTTCCTAGCAAAAATCCCGGAGGACCACCGAGTATGTCATTTGTTCGCGCCATTGTGCGTTGGGGCTGTTGTACGGCCGCCATCGCAAGCCTTGCTGTTCCCGCCTTTTCCGCTGATAAGAAGCCCAGCGCAGCGACCCCTGAGGCGACGCCCTCTTACTACGGGCCGCAGCCGGCGACCGAGAGCATCGACCTGAACATGTATGCCCGGATCCGCGACGAGGGATTCAAGCACTCGCATGTGATGGAGCTTAGCGGCGCACTGGAGGACGGGATTGGGCCTCGGCTGACGGGTTCGCCGAATATGGCGAAGGCCAACGCATGGACGCGCGATACGCTGACGAAGATCGGACTGGAGAACGCGCACCTCGAGGACTGGGGCGAGTTCGGCATGGGTTGGCAACAGATCAATACGTGGGCGCGGATGGTGTCGCCCGATCCTGAACCGTTGTGGATGCAGGCCGCGCCGTGGTCTCCTGCGACCAAGGGGCCGGTGAGCGGTGAGCTCGTCTACGTGCCGCTTACTGATGCGAGCGACCTGGACAAGCTGAAGGGGACTCTGGCGGGGAAGATTGTGCTGCTGGGTGCAATGCGACCGACGCCGGACATCACGGAGCCATTGTTTCGTCGTTACACGGATGAAGAGTTGAAGAACATCGAGATGGCCCAGGGCGGGCCGCGACTGGTCGCTGCGCCTTCGGCCCCCATCGCCCAGTTGATGGCCGAGCGGCAACGTCTCCAGGCGTTGCGACAGAAGGCGCTGGCGATGATGACTGAGGAGGGTGTTGCCGCCATCATCACGCCAAGCCGCGATGGGCGCGATGGCGGCGGGACCGGCATCATCTTCGATGACAACGGAGCAAACCTGACACGCGGCGCACAGAAGCCGGAGAACGCGGTGAAGGTCCCTAACGCCGTGATGATGATTGAACATTACAACCGGCTGGCGCGCATGACTCAGGCCCATGTCCCCGTGACCGTCGAGGTGAACATCGAGACGAAGTTCACCGGCGACCATGAGCACGGCTTTGACACCGTCGCCGAGATTCCCGGCACCGACCCGAAGCTGAAGGACGAGATTGTGATGGTGGGCGGCCATTTGGATAGCTGGATCTCTGGCACCGGCGCGACCGACAACGGCGCGGGAGCGGTGGCCGCAATGGAGGCCGTGCGCATCCTGAAGGCGCTTAATGTGCATCCACGGCGCACGATCCGCATTGCGCTCTGGTCCGGCGAAGAGCAGGGCGAATATGGATCGGAGGGTTATGTGAAGCAACACTTCGGCGAGTTTGCCCGGCCGGCGACGCCCGATCCGCCGGGTACTCCGAGCTATATGAGCCGTAATCACGGCCCACTGCACACGACCAAGGAATGGGAGAAGCTGGACGCCTATTACAACCTGGACAATGGCGCGGGCAAGATTCGCGGTATCTATGCGCAGTCGAACTTTGCGATCGGGCCGATCTTCAAGCAGTGGATTGCGCCGCTGAACGATCTCGGCGTCTCGACAGTCACTGAGCGCGACACGGGAAGCACGGACCACGAGTCATTCGACGCAGTAGGGTTGGCGGGTTTTGAATTTCTCCAGGACCCACTCGACTACGAGACCCGTGCGCACCACTCGGACATGGACACCTTTGACCGGCTGCATCCACTTGATCTCGAGCAGGCTGCGGTCGTCGAGGCGATCTTCCTCTACAACACCAGCGAGCGCGATGCAATGATGCCGCGTAAGCCGTTCCCGCATCCTGAGTTGGATAAGCAGTTGACCGCGCCGATTCCGGGGATCTACCCGAACGCGGTGCCTCCGGCAAAGTAGGTCCGTTGTTTCGTGAAGACGCAATGCAAAACCCCCTCCTCATTGGAGGGGGTTCCTGCTGTAATCCATCATGCTTTGCGGCGAAAACAATCCGGGCTATGGTCGTTGACGATGCCGACCGCCTGCATCCACGCGTAGACGATGACCGGACCGACGAACTTGAAGCCGCGTTTCTTTTAATGCCGCAGAGATCTTTTCGGAGAGCGGCGTCTTCGCAGGCACCGGGCCGCGGTTTTGAATCGGCTTGTTGCCTGCCATCTTCCATATCCAGGTGGAGAAGTCTTCACCTGAATTCGCCATTTCGACGTAGATGCGCGCGCCATTGATGGTCGCTTCGATCTTGGCGCGGGAGCGAATGATGCCTTCGTTCTGCAACAAGCGAGCGATGTCGGCCTCGCTCATGCGCGCAACTTTCCTGGGATCGAATTTGTGGAAGGCCTTGCGGAACGCGTCGCGCTTGCGCAGGATGGTGAGCCACGAGAGGCCAGCCTGAAAGCCGTCAAGCATCAGCGCCTCCCAGAGTGCACGGCTATCGCGCTCCGGCACGCCCCACTCTTCGTCGTGATAGTCACGCAGGAGCGGATCGCTGTCGGCCCAGGAACAACGGTGGATCGCGCTCGTTTTTTTCTTCATGCACTCTCCGTTTGATGGGAAAAGACTTATTTGGAGGTGGTGGCAGCAGGCGCGTTGTGGAGATAGCGCTCGAACCATTCGACGGAACGGGTCAACTCATCGATCTGGTGCTCGCGTTTGATGAAGCCGTGACCCTCCTCAGGGTAATAGACCGCGTCAACCGTTCGGCCTTCCTTTTTGAGAATGGCGACGACCTGTTGGGCCTCTTCGAGCGGGACGCGAATGTCGCGCTCGCCCTGCAGAACGAGCAGCGGGGCGCGCTCGTCGCGGATGTACTTCAACGGAGAGGTCGCTTCGTAGACGGCGCGGTCTTTCTCGGGATCGCCAAGGAGACTCTTCTCATACTCCTGCAGGCTCGCGTCTTCGTGCTGCAGCATGGTGTACCAGTTCAGGATTCCGTACTCGTCGACTGCAGCGGCCCAGACGTCAGGTGTTTTTCCGATGGCCATCAGGGTCATGAAGCCGCCGTAGGAGCCGCCCCAGATGCCGATTTTCTTTATGTCGACGAAGCCGGTCGCCTTGAGGAAGTCGACGCCTGCAATCTCGTCCTTCAGGTCCGCGCCGCCGAGGTCTTTGTAGTTGGCCTTCTGGAACTCCATGCCGTAGCCGGTCGATCCGCGCACGTTGGGCGCGATGACGACGAAGCCGCGCGAGGCGAGGAGCATGGCGCGGCCGTTGAAGTTGTCGAGCGTCTGGCCGGTGGGTCCGCCGTGCGGCATGACGACGGCCGCTGCTGTCCCGTCACGTTTGAGGTTGAACGGTATCCAGACGAAGGCAGAGATGAGGCGGCCATCGAAGCTTTTATAGGTGACGAGTTGCGATCCGGGCAGCGCGGCCGACGCAAGCGCTGCGCTCTCGTTGCGGGTGATCTGTTTCAACTCACCACCGGGACGCAAGAGATAGAGATTTGCAGGATGCGTGGAGTCCTCATGACTCAGGAGATAGCTGCCGTCGGACGTGAACGAGGTCGGGCTGGCGGCGCCGTTGTTGATACCGGGAGGCACGCCGCGATCGGTGGCCTTCAACGTGGCCGTGTCGGCAAAGAGAATCGTCGTTCGTCCGTCGGCGTTGATCCCGTAGGTGAAGGTCTTCCCGTCGGGCGAGAACTCGCCGGCCCGTGCTGTCCATTGGGTGTCGGTTACCCAGCGCCACTGCTTCGATTTGATATCGAAAAGAGCGACGTTGTCGTAGCCGCCTTTGCGGTTCGAGTTCAGAAGCAGCGTCTTGCCGTCGGGCGAGACGTCGCTGAGAGAGTCGAGCTCCTTGCCTTTATGTGCGGTGAGGTTCTCCGCATTACTGTTCCTGGTGTCGATGCGGTAGACATCGGAGTCTTCGCGGCCCACCTCGCGGACTGCGTAGATCGAGTGTCCATCAGGACTCCAGCATTCGACGCTCCAGCTTGCCTGTGGGTCGGTCTCGTGGGTCAGCAGGCGAATGGCGCCTGAGGGCCATGCCATCACGGCTACGTTTGTGTAGGCCGTGCTTTTTTCCTTGCTGCCGAGGGCGAGCGTGGTTCCATCGGGCGAGAAGAGGGGCCTCACCTCGCTCGTGTGGTCGGTATTGGTGATGTTACGAGGGTCGCCTCCAGCGGTCGGGACGGCGTAGAGATCGTAGAGCTCGTCGCCGCCCTTGTCCTGCATGTACACGATCTCTCTACCGTCGTGCGTGAAGGCGGGGGCCGACTGCCGGTCGTTGGATTGCAGGAGTTGTTTTGCGCCGGTGCCGTCGGCGTTCATGGTCCAGAGGTTGAGACGGCCCGAGGCGTTGCCGATATACGCTATGTGGCTGCCGTCGGGAGAGAGTGTGCTGCCGCCGATTCGAGTGGTCTGCAGCAGGTCGGCTACTTTGACCGGTGCGGCCTCAGCGTGGTTTGCTGAGCCGACGCTTTTGGGATCGGTCGGGACGCGGTCTCCTGGTCATGAGGCGATTACTGTCGCGGAGCATGCGACGAGCAGGAGAGAAATGGCATTTGAGCGGAGCATAGGGCCTCGAGGCTGGAGATGGATTTGCAGAAGCGATTTACTCGGTGACAACACAGTACACCAACGCTTTGGATGTCTCCGGGAGAACCGTCTAAAGCCACGCGCTGAGGACGCGACCAGCGCTGCCCAGCAGCTTGAGGTTGTCGGTGCGGTTGACGAAGTAGCGGGCGTTGATCTCGGGGGATCCGATGTCTTCGATGGCGCGAAAGGCCTTGAGTTCGGCCGCGATTTCAGTTGGCGTGAAGAAGAGCTGGAAGGGCTCGCCTGCGAGTTGCACGCGAGCGGCGAGGGAGTCGTGGGCGAGCTTCTCGAGGAAAGGAAGTGCGGAGCGGGGTTGGCTGTAGTCGAGAACTACGCCACTGCCTGAGGGTCGTGCGCCGATGAAAGCGATGGTGGAGCGGAAGGCTTCGAGGGTGAGGTAAGGAACGACGCCGAGCCAGGCGAAGAAGGCCGGGGCTTGCGGGTCGAAGCCTGCGGAGTGGAGTTGCTCGGGGAGCGACTCGCGTTCGAAGTCGACCGGGGCGTAAGTGAGATTGGCCGGAGTGGGGAGGCCGCTGGTTTGAAGCAGGTCGCGCTTCCACTGTTGCGTCGCGGGGTGGTCGACCTCGAAGACACGTAGCTGCGGATGTGGATTGCGGTGAGCGAAGGTGTCGAGGCCCGCCCCGAGGAGGACGTATTGTGTGATGCCCTGAGTGACGGCGTGGGCGAGAGTGTCTTCGGCGTAGCGGCTGCGGGCCACGAGGAAGGCGCGGAGGGCGACAGAGAACGGACGGTCGGGACGGGTGGGTGTGCGGCGAAGCTCTTCACCATACGTTTCGCCAAGGATGGGGACGGCGATTGGGTCGTCGAGAACTAAGGGCGGCGCATCGTAGAGCTGGTGGGCGGCGCGGCGCAGGGCCACGCGAAGTGCGGTTCGAGAGGGACGAGAGGGCTCCATGGTTCGCGGGAGCGGTTACGCAGTCATCCAGCTAAGGGCCTGGGAGAGGTACTGCTTCATCTCCTTGCGCGGGACGATGGCGTCGAGGAAGCCGTGCTCGAGCAGGAACTCAGAGCGCTGGAAGCCCTCGGGGAGCTTCTGGCGGATGGTCTGCTCGATCACACGGGGACCAGCGAAGCCAATGAGGGCGTTGGGTTCGGCGATGTTCAGGTCCCCGAGCATGGCGAAGCTGGCGGTGACGCCGCCGGTGGTGGGGTCAGTCATCACGGAGATGTAGGGGATCTTTGCGTCGTCGAGGCGGGCAAGGCCGGCGGAGATCTTGGCCAGCTGCATAAGGGAGGCAATGCCCTCCATCATGCGAGCGCCGCCGGAGGCCGCGACGATGATCAGCGGATGGCGCGTGGCGAGCGAGCGGTCAACGGCGCGCGCGATGGTTTCGCCGACCACCGAGCCCATGCTGCCGCCGATGAAGTTGTACTCCATTACGCTGAGGACGACGTTGTGCGGGCCGAGCTGGCCGATGGCGTTGATGATCGCGTCGTTGAGGCCGGTCTTCCGCTGGGCCTCGGCGAGGCGTTTCTTGTACGGTTTGAGGTCGGTGAAGTTCAAGGGGTCGGTGGAGCGGAGACCGAGATCGACCAGTTCGTAGCCGGGTTCGAGGAGGTTTTCGATGCGGGTGCGGGCGTCGATGCGGAAGTGATGGCCGCAGTGGGGGCAGACCTGCTGGTTGGCCTCCAGCTCCGCCTTGAATAGGATCTTGCCGCAGTCGGGGCAGCGGATCCATAGTCCTTCGGTGCGTACGGTCTTCTCCGAGTCGTTGACGATCTCGTGGTCTTCGCGTTTGAACCAGCTCATTAGCTGCTTGCCCTTCCCGGAGTGCCTTGACCATTGTAGCGGTGACAGCGAAAATAGTGGTGCCGTGAAGATTGGCAGGTAAGTTGCTAGTTTGGAGGGAGAAACCTTGCTAAAAAAGACAAGATACGACCTCCGACGGGCCTATCCGGCAAAAAAACCTACTCTGTTTCGCTTGTAGGGCATATGATTTCCGGTATCTCCACTAGTATTTGGCTTGATGTCTTTGCAATAAAGGACATCCGGAAGATTTGGGCCCCCTTTTCCACATTAAGAAGAGCCGGTTAGCAAGACCGTGGGTGAACTGGGCCGCATGCGAACCCCGCGGGAAAGCCAACAATAGGCCATAGTCGGCATCCAAGGTGACATGATGTCTGCGCTTGCGAACAGTCTGCATAAACCCGAACGCTTCGACGCGTACGTAAGAAGATTTCGTGCGATCTGCGCGATGCATGGCATCCAGGTCGGATCGCGTGGTGACCTCTGCGGCTTCATGCAGAAGTTGATGGAAGACAGACACCTCTCCATGGACTTTCTGGTCCTTCGTCGGCAAGCTGAGCGGACGGGAAGGTGGAGAGCTTTCGGACGATCAAATGCTTGCGGTCATCGTTGAGGGCGTTACAGGCGGCGAGTCGTCGGAGGAAGACGGCCGCGTTGTCGACGATCTTCGCGCGATGCTTGCCGGCGTGGATATTCAGGGGCCTGGGAAAGGCCAGGTGGAGCTGGCGGCATTTCCTCCGCGAAGTGAAACGGCCCCACCGCAAGCCGACGGAGAGTTGAGACCGCGTGTCTTGGAGTTGCCACTAAAGGCCCGGTTCTCGCGAGCGGCCTTCTCGCCTGAAGTGGTCAATGAGGAGGCCAACCACGCAACTGCATTACCAATGACCCTGCCCCCGCAATTAGATGAGACGCTTGTGCGGCTTGGGGTCGCCAACCTGGTGAAGCAGTATCTCGAAGACATCGACAACAGGGTCAGAAAATTGGAGGCCCAACCGGAAGGTGAGGCGGCGGCGGTGGCCGTCGCGGGCGCAACGACTCCCAGATCTTTAGAGGAGCCGCCGGAGAAGCCACCCAAGGAAGAAAGGGAGGAACCCGCCTATTACATTTGTGGGCAATGCGAGGCTGGTTCTGGAGCCTAATGTGTCGGCCGTTGCTCCACTCAGATCGAAGGGAACTCATCCTCCAATCAGAGTCCCACTGGAGAACTATTCTCAGCCGAAGGGATTTGGGCGAGACCGTCTTTGAGGTGGGGCTGGCGTTGGCGTTGTTTGAGGCCGCCTTCCTGGGCTACCAACATCGCCCACCCTTGCGAGACCAGATTGATGCATTTGCCCAGGACGTCCACAATAGCCTAGTGCCAAAAGATCGAGAATTTCTGGGCAAACGCAGCGGCCACGGCGCACCCGATTGCGCCGCCAACCCGAGTGTCTCAAGAGGAGTCACCGAGAGAGCCGATCCTCCAGGGTACTTCGACGCCACCGCCGGCGAACACGAATACAAACACAGCGCAGCCAACTCCTGGATCGCCGGCTGCCTCAGCTAGCTCTGGATCCAGCAGCAGAACGATGGACCAGCGCTGAGACGCAGACCGGGCCGGAGTCAGCCACGGACCGTCTGGCGACCGCCGACGAGGCGGGGGTGGTCAGAGTAGCTCCCGCCGCGATGGAAGCCAATCTCGTCGTGTCGCGAGTCCCCGTCTATCCCGAGGTCGCGAAGGTGGACCGGATCGAAGGGCGTGTGGTGATGGAGACGGTCATCTCGAAGAACGGCTTCGTGAAGAGCGTGCATGTAATCGAGGGAGACTCGCGGCTCCGCAGTGCTGCGACGGAGGCCGTCTACAAGAGGCTATACCGACCGTATATTCTCAATGGCGAGCCAGTCGATGTTGCGACGACCGTTGCGGTCGATTTCAAGTTGGATCGCTGGCGCGGACGGTGAGAGTTTGCAGGTATCGCTGATCAAGCTTCGCGGCATCCGGCCTTCTTAGAACTGAAGCACAGGTAAATACTCTTCTGCTGGTTCTCCTGGTCCCCGCGCATGCTTCAGGCAAGCGTGATATTCAGCGTAGTGACACTTGCGGCAGGGAAGGTGTGAAGCAGCCGACCGGCGGTCGGCTGGCCGATCGTTGCGGGGCGCGGGTGAACAGCGTTGGGATGTTCAAAATCGTTGTGGGCGTGAACGTCGGGTTCGTTCAGGACGGTGCCGGTGGCGCTGGAGATGCTGGCCCCGTGGACGACCACCTCGGTTGTCAGGGGTTGATCGAGATGCGGGTTCACGACCGTGAGGGTGACCTGCTTGCCGTTGCCTGAGGTGGAAGCGGAGCCGCTGAGGCCAGCAAGGCCCCTGTCGGCTTCGAGCGATCCGCGATAGCTGTTGCCTCCCACAGGGATTGGCGCATCGGCGAGTGGGTTACGAATGCTTGGCGCGGTAAACTCGGCGCGGACGGCCTGCGCTCCGCTGTGCGGAAGGTACATCTGGAAGACATGGAAGGTCGGGGTGACGGTGAACTTGTCTCCCTCGGCGAGCATGAGGGAGTGGATGCAGTTGATGGACTGGGCGACTGCAGCGACGGCGACCTTGTCGGCGTGACGCTGGAAGATGTCAAAGGTGATGCCGGTCAGCAAGGCATCGCGCATTGTGGATTGCTGCGAGAGGTTGTACTCGGGCGCGAGTTCGGTACCCTTGCCGTACCATGCGCCCCACTCGTCGACGACGAGCTTCACGTGCGGTTGTCCCTCGGTGTTGCCCATGGCGTGCCAGTGGTCCGTGACGATGCGCTCCATAATGCTGCCGCGCGTGAGCAGGTCGTAGTAGTCATCGCTGTTGTAGTTGAGCGCGTCGCCGGCGGCGAACTTCGTTGGACTGCCGGAGGTGTAGTAGTGGACGGAGAGCCCCCAGAGATGGCGGCGCTCCGGATTGGCGTAGAGCGCTTTGAAGAGGCGCGTGGTCCAGTCGACGTCATCGCCGTTGGGGCCGACGGCCACGAAGCGGAGTGGCGTCTTGCTGTAGCTCGGGGTCCACGCCGTATAGCGGCGAAACTCGGCGGCATACTCCTCTGGATTCAGGTTGCCCCCGCAGCCCCAGCTCTCGTTGCCGACGCCCCAGAGGTCGACATTAAAGGGCGCAGAGTCTCCGTTAGCGGCACGCTGCGTGGCGAGGGCGTTGGGCACGGCCTTGGCAGCGGAGTTTGAAGGTACGTCGCCGGCAGGAGCGTTGCAGTACTCGATCTCCTGGTAGAAGTCGCGCGCTGGAAGAGACCGCAGGTCAGCGGCAAGATAGGGTTTGCAGCCGATTGCCCGGCAGGTACGCATGAACTCGTGCAAGCCGAAGCGGTTCGAGTCCTGCTGGCCCCAGAAGGCGGTGCGCGCGGGACGTTTAGCGGCTGGGCCGATGCCGTCGCGCCAGTCGTAGCTGTCGGCGAAGCATCCGCCGGGCCAGCGGAGAACAGGTGCCTTGACGGCGCGCATGGTGTCGATGAACGCCTTGCGGATGCCACCCTCGTTCGGAATACTGGATCCTTCGCCGACCCAGACACCGTCGTAGATCACGCCGCCGAGGTGCTCAATGAAGTGCGAGTAGATCTCTGGGGAGATGGTGGCGATGGGTTCGGCGGGCAGAATGTCGATTCGGGCGTCGGCCTGCGTGGCTTGGGCGAGAACGTTAGGGCCGCGGAGGGCGACCGCCGAGGCAGCAAGCGTAGAGGCCTTGAGAAAGGAGCGTCGCGTGGTCGAATTTAGGAACATTGGGAAAACGTTCTCCGGAGGCGACTGAAACGATATACAGCTGCGCCTGAGCGTGCAAGTGATTTCGCGAGAATAAGACCGTTTCAAGTCGGTCTCGATGATTTTCCGTCGCAGCGCCTCCGGGCGAAGGAAGACGGCCAGGCCGGAAGAAAACGGGGAGCGCAATGTATCGTTTGATTGTGCGTTGCGGAGGGCCGATTGCCGTACATCTATATCGACAAGGTATTCAATGAGCTTCGGGCAGAGATGTTGTCGGCGATGCACTCAGCGGTGGAGCGTGAGGTGCGGAACGGGCAGGTGGACGTCCAGCGGCTGCTGCGAAGTTTTACGCGGACCATGGCCGGCAAGTGCGCCAGTCCCGTAAGAGTATCGGATAAGTGCATTGCGGAAGCAGGGTCTGTGACGCGGGCGTTCCGGGCGAAGGGGCGGGGACGGGAAGAGTAATGCTGGTCTCGGAGTTCAAGCCAATCAATTGGCGAGTTCAGTGGCCGGAGTGGTAGGGGTGGCCGGCCAGTATGGTCAAGGCGCGGTACACCTGCTCAGCTAATACAACGCGGGCAAGTTGGTGGGGCAGAGTCATGCGGCCGAAGGAAATCAGAAGGTTGGCGCGCTCGCGGGCCATAGCGGACCACCCGTCGGCGGGGCCGATAGCGAGCACGAGGCGCTGGGTGCCCTCGTCGCGGATGCGCCCGACCTGCGCAGCGAACTCCTCTGAAGTGAACTGCTTGCCGCGGCCATCCAGCAGGATCGTGTAGGCAGGGGCGCGGCCGGGCTGGCGATCCAGCCAATCGAGCAAGGCGGTCTCAGTGTCGAAGAGTTGGGAATCACAGGGAACGTAACGCGCCGCCCGACCGATATAGTCATCAATCAAACGGTCCGTAGCCTCCGACTTGGATCGGGACTGGCGAGAGAGGACAGCTGCAAAAGCGATCTTCATTTATCTAGTTTGTATGTTCCCCTCAGAAAAAGAAATCTCAGAAAACAAGCCGGAAAGTGAGCTCACGGCCATTACAGATTTCCATAGATTCGAGGGCGATTAACCATATATTTATTGAATATGCAACGCCATCCGGGGTATTGACGTTGCAACCGTTGGGGTTCCTAGCAGTGCCAGTTTGGCACAATAAGTGCTTAATCAGGATCCGAAGCCAAAAAACGCAGGAAACGTCTAGACGTTTTACGCCTGAGGTCTGTCTGATCGGGCATTTTCGAGACATCTTGGCAGATTGAGCTGGGAACGGACTATGGAGAGAACAATGTTGAAATTCGGGTTTTTCAAGATATTCAGTGTGCTGGCATTATCCTTATGCCTCGGAGTGGGCGCGTTTGCCCAGTCAGTAACTGCCGGTGACATCGACGGCACGTTGACGGATTCGACCGGCGCCATCATTCCTAATGGCAAGATCACGGCGACCAACCCTGCCACGGGTGCTACGAAGACGGTGGAAAGCAACTCGACCGGCTCATATCGAATCTCTCTCCTGCTCCCCGGCACTTACACCGTGACGGCCAGCGCCCCCGGCTTCTCAACGATCAGCACGACCATCACGGTCGGTGCAGGTTCGGTAACGACCGACAATCTCAAGCTGTCAGTCGGCCAGTCCACGACCACAGTTGAAGTGAGTGCAGCTCCTGAGGTCGTGAACACAACGAATGGTGATATTACGACTGTCTTCACGGCCGACCAGGTGCAGTCCCTTCCGAATCCCGGTAACGATCTGACCTTCGTCGCTCAGACCGCCCCTGGTACGGTCATGAATACAGGTACGGCGGCTGGCGGGTACGGCAACTTCTCGAGCTTCGGCATCTCCGGTCTGTCTAACATGTTCACCCTCGACGGCGGCTATGAGAACGATCCATTCCTCAATCTGAACAACACCGGTGCCTCGAACCTTACACTCGGCAACAACGAAGTCGACACTGTAACTGTAGTTTCGCCGGCCTTCAGCTCGCAGTTCGGCGGTCTCGGTGGAGCACAGGTCAACGAAATCACGGCCAGCGGCACCAACCGCTTTCATGGAAACCTGAGCTATTACTGGGACGGTCGCGCCCTCAACTCTAATGACTGGTTCAATAAACAGAGCCAGGTGTTCAACAACGAACCGAACCAGCCTGTGTTCGTCAACGCCAATCAGTGGGGCGCCTCCATCGGCGGACCCATCTACCGCGACAGGCTCTTCTTCTTTGTGAACACCGAAGGCATCCGGGCGGTAACGCCGGCGACCGGTCAGGTATGGGTTCCTAGCCCAGCCCTCCAAAACTGTGCTCTTGGCTTGGATCCTGGTGGCACGCGCAACACAGGTGGCGGCACTACCACTACCTATACCAGCTGCGCAAACCTAAATGCGGCGGCAGACCTCAATTGCTTCCCTAATGGGCCGAATGGCGCTCAAAGCCCAAGCTCGACCTGCGTAGGCGGCTATGACGTCGAACCTTTTGCTGCAGCCCCTGCATCGCAGCAACCGCTGCTCAAGACCATCTTCAACACGTACAACAACAGCCCCATCCGCCCAGCGGCCGCGAACGTTCTGCCCGACGCGAACGACGTATCGGCCAGTACGTTCTTTGGAAGCAATGCTTCGCTCCTCACTGAGTGGCTCCTGACAGCTCGCGTTGACTACAAGATCGGCGCGAAGGACAACTTCTTTATCCACTACAAGCAGGACCATGGTGTCCAGCCGACCTACACCGATCTGGTTAGTCCACTCTTCACCACTGCCAGCGTCCAGCCTGCATGGGAAGGTCAGATGAGCGAGACCCACACCTTCTCCCCGAATATCGTCAATCAGCTCGTGTTGACGGGCAACTACTACAGCGCTCCGTTCCAGAACAACAACAACTACGAATCCGTCGCACCCACCACCATCCTCTTCATCACTGGTGATATGCAAAACACCCACTACGGCGGCATCAACTACGACTTCCCCCAGGGCCGTCGCGTAGCAGGCTACCAGGTCATCGACGACGCCAGTTGGAGCAAAGGCCGGCACAACATACACTTCGGCTACAACTTCCGCCGCGACAACATAACCGACATTCAGGGTGTTGAGACGATCACGCCTGCCGACGAGGGTTCTGTCGAAGGCTTCAGCATGGGCGTCATCGACTACGAACACATTCAGCGGTTCCCGTTGCGCCCGACCTATCCGGTCGCGGTGTACAACCAGGGTGCCTACATTGAGGACGCTTACAAGATCCGCCCGAACCTGACCATAACAGCCGGACTTCGCTTCGAAAAGAACTCCAACCCGACCTGCCTCACCAACTGCATGCAAGTGCTGGCTTACCCGACGAGCGCTCTGCCAACGGCTACCACCACTCCATATAACGCCGCTTTCCCGGGTGGATATATTCAAGCCAATCGCCACCAGGCTTTTGTAGGCTATCAAAGGGCCGCTATCATGCCCCGCGTAGCATTCAACTGGCAGCCCCTCAGCAGCGGCAAGACGGTCGTTCGCGGAGGCTTCGGTATGTTCGCGGATACCTTCCCGGGACTTATCGCGGACGATTTGCTCAGCAATGCTCCGAACAACTTCCATGCCGCCGTATTTGGCACAGTCGGTGGTGGTGCAGTCGACCTCAGCCTCGATCCCACGACCGCAGGCAGCGGTAACAAAGTTGCTTCCGCTTCATCGAGCGCGTTCCAAACCTCCTTTGCGAACGGCGGAAACTATAACACCACTAAAGCTGCGGTCGCTGCCGCAGGAGGTACATACTCCGCTCCTAACTTCACAACGACAGCTCCGTTCATCCACTATCCGACGTACGAGGAGTACAGCCTTGCCGTAGAACGGCAGCTCGACAGCAAGAGCACGGTCTCTATAACCTACGCCGGCAATCACGGCTATCACGAGCCCGTTGATGATGCAACTCGGAACCTGGCGAACTCCTCGGCGTCGGCCAGCTTCTTCCCAACGGTTCCCAAGGTGAAGCCAATCACCTCGTTTACAACCATCAGCAACGTCTACTCTGGTGCCAGCAGCAACTTCAACGGCGTCGTTCTCAGCGCGACACGCCGCTCAAAGGCCCTGACCCTCCAGTTCAACTATGAGTTCAGCAAAGCGCTGGACGAAATCTCGAACGGCGGCCTGGAGCCTTTCGCACCCGATGCCGGCGACTCCGGAGCGGTATCGAACCCCAGCAACCTGCACGCGCAGTACGGTCCTGCAGACTACAACGTGAAGCACAACTTGACCTCGAGCTTTGTGTACCAGATTCCGTCCTATGGCAACGGCATTTGGAAGGCCATCACGGGCGGCTTCGAGACAAGTGGCGGCTTCTTCCACCAGTCGGGTCTCCCGTACTCCATCACCCAAAGCACCAGCAGCATCTCAGGTGCAAATGGCTTCTCCGCCGGTACACTTACCCTCTTTGCACAAGAGCTCAACAATAACTTCGACCACCATTGCGGTGGCGGTGCGCATGCTCTTCTTCCCGACGGCACCGCACCTAACCAGTGCAACTTTACTAAGTCGTTCGGCACGCCGACCAACTTCAGCCAGCAGGGCCGCAACAGCTTAGTCGGTCCTTCGTACACGAACATGAACCTCGGCGTCTTCAGGACGATTGGGATTCCGCACTCGGAAGTGATGAAGTTGAAGGTCGGAGCGCAGTTCTTCAACCTCTTCAACCACCCGAACTTCCAGAACCCGGCCCACATCCTTTCGACGTCGAGCGCCAGTACGTTGCGGGCTCGATCCAGAGCACGGTCGGAGCTCCTACCAGCATCCTTGGTTCGACGGGCGGCAGCGATGCCTCCCCTCGTCTCATCCAGCTGCACGGAACGTTCGTGTTCTAACCAGTCAAAAGAAAAGCAAAAAGGCGGCGAACTCATTCGAGTTCGCCGCTTTTATCTTTTCCAGACCAATAAGAGCTCGCACCACTCGGTGCAAAGCACTGCCTCACTTCTTGGACGATGGCTTTTTTCTTGCCTTGGTAACGGCGGCCCTTGTGCTCTTCACTGCGGCACCAGTCTTCTTCGTGGTCTTTTTCACCGCACTCTTCTTAACAGCCACGTTAGATTTCTTAGACACTGCGGCCTTCTTCTCAGGCGCTGGTGCCGTAGTTTTCTTTGGGCGCTTCGCAGTCACAGCCGCTTTGACCTCGGCATGCAGCTCCGCGACACTGATCGTCGTAGCGGATTTGCGCAGACGCTCGAGTCCGTAGAAGGCGCGCTTCTCCGCCGAGAAGACGTGGACGATGAAGTCGACGTAGTCCATCAGGATCCATTCACCCTGGCGCCGCCCCTCGACGGAGTTGGGATAGACGCCGAACTCCCGCTTCAGACGCAGCTCGATCTCGTCAGTGATGGCGACGTTCTGCCGTTCGTTGGTGCCGTTGCAGATGAGGAAGTAGTCGGTGAGGCCGCTCTCGGCCGGATCGAGCGCGAGGATACGGATGTCTTCAGCTTTTTTGTCTTCGCAGGCCGCGGCCGCGGCGAGCAGTAGCTGATTGCTTTCAATCGATGGCATGAGACTCCTTGAAGTTCAATGGTAGCGGGTTGTGGTCTCCGAAGCCAGTGTTTGCGCGGACGTCACGCGCGTGTGCAGGCAAGACGACGGACTCGGTGCGGGCGGCCCGTTGTTCTTTCGGTCGTCCCCGCTATGAAAATAAGTTGTTGGCCCAGGGCGAAAGCAGTTTGACGACACGGAACGGACGATCTCCACGCCGTCGAACGTCTTCGCTGCTACTTTTTTTGCAGATGAAGCATTATGCGGCCGTTCGCCAGCGCCAGTTCATCGACGATGGTGAAGTACTCGGCGAAGGCGTGGCGGAACAAGGCCTCCGTAATGTGCGCGTAGATGGCCTCGCGGCCGCGCAACAGCTCCTGAAACTTTGGATCGGCCGGGGGCACCCATTCGAGGATGAGGTGCTGCGTCGTCAGGCCATTGCACAGAGCGGCGATGCGATCCGATCGGGACCTGGTTGTGGAGCAATAGATGGTGCAGGACGGCGAGCATCATCACGGTGTCGAAGTGGCCGGCGCAACGGCCAAGGAAAGACGCGCTCTCGCGGTTCTCCCACCCAGCTGCCGGCGTGGGGCGAGCGAGATCGACGCACAACGGAAGAATGTTCTTGCCACTGCCGTTCAAGCTGGTGCAGAGCCGGTCGACGGCCTGCAGGTCCGTGTCGATAGAGACCACCTCGGCCCCTGCGTCGGCGGCCAGGTTCGAGTAGACACCGGTGTTACACCCTACGTCGAGAACGCGCGCGGGCCGCGCAGCTGCCAGAGCTTCGGTGACGAAGCGTCGCTTTCGTGTGTGGTCTTCGTCGCTGTAGTGGGTCGCCGTTTCGGCGTAGTTCGACCAGGTAGAGGAACGGTGCGCCGGGGTGACCTTGCGCATCTGCTCTAGAAGCCCCCGGAGCGTCTTCAGAAGGATCTCTCTGGCTAGTTCAGGGTCCTTCACCGAACGCGATGCGACACTGCCAGCCTGCACCTTTTTATTATTCGCCAGCAGAGACGGCAACGTAACAGCGGACAACGCCGGTTGCCGCAGCCGCTTCTGCCATGACAGCGCCGAGTAAACATCTTCCGGCTCATAGCCGTCGCGCCGCATCAGCGACATCTGCAGCGGCCATCCCAATCGGGAGTACGCGAGCATTGGCAGCAGGAACGTACGGACAAACTGTCCATAGGCAAGCCAGATCGGCTGGTGCGGATCGATTCGTTCGATGGAGAGCACGTCGACGAAGATGGGTCGCGTTCCCTGGTAGAGCACGTTGAGTGGCGTGGCGTCCTTCAAAAGCCAGCCGTTCTGAATGAGCTCGCTGCACAAACTCAAGGTGAGCTCTGCGGCCGCCAGCCACAGTCCGGGTGCCCACTCCCACGGGTAAGACTGGAAGGAGATGCGCGGGTGCCGCAGCACGAGTGTTTCGGCGGCGGCCGGCGACACCACCTCACTGGCGACAAGCCGTCCCTGGGTGACCAGCTCCGTAGCCAGCGGCGTTGCCAGGAAGTCGAGAATCTCAGCGTCGAACGGAGCGCGGACGCTTCGATACGCGCCATCCGGTCGCACCTCGACGCTGCCTGCGGGATCACGAAATGTAGGTAGCGAGGGCGTTGTTAACAGTTCAGCCATAGGGATTGCAATGGTGCCTGACGACTTGGTCGGTCATGCTGCCGAGTCTTCGGTAGGAAGGAGGGGAGGTAGCTGAAAGACGCCGTCAAGATACAGACACTTGGCGGGCCAAAAAAGTTGCGCGGTAAATGTAAAATCTGCGGGCGAAAAGGGATTCAAGTCGGTCGTTGATCAACATTAGGTCAGTGGTAGAGGTGATGGGTCTGGATATAGTTGAGCACGGCTGGGGCAAGCACGTCCGTGCAAGGGGCCCCGGCCGCAAGGCGCTCTCGCAGACCAGTCGCCGCGACGTCTTCATGGACCGTCTGCAGCAGATGGACGCGACCGCGCTGGTGCGGAGTCAAGCCGAGGGGAGAAACGGTCCGCGAGCGGAAAGCCCGGTCGGCTGACAACGATCCATTCGGCGAGTTCGAGCAGCCGCTCCGGCCCCTGCCAGTGTGGCAGATCGAGAAAGCTGTCAGCGCCCACGAGATTGAAGGGCCTCGCATCGGGCATGGTCTCGTGCAGCTTTTCAAGCGCATCCACGGTGTAGTTCGGGGCGCCATCAGATCGCGGCGCGTCCAGTTCGGAGACGGCAAAGCGCGGATCAGGGCTGCAGGCAAGCTCCACCATGGCAAGTCGGTCGGCGAACGGGGCCGGAGCGCCTGCTGCCTTGAGCGGCTGCCGTCCCACCGGCGCGAACAGGACGCTGTCCAGATCAAATACGTCCGCGGCGGCGGTGGCGATGGCGATGTGGCCGTGGTGCGGTGGATCGAAGCTGCCGCCGAAGAGGGCTACGCGCATGGTTGTTGCCCTTCGCGAATCGTGCCTGCATCATTAAGGAAGATGGAAGACGAAGCCCATGCTGACCTGTTTGATCGGGTAGTTGTGGCTGTACGTACCAAAAGAAGCGAGTCCGCCATAACCGAACTCGGCTACGCGCCAGTCCAGGATGGGAAGCAGTTTGATGTCCATGCCGGCCAGGCCCTCATACTGGAAGTTGTTATGGATGACGACCTGGCCGCTGGTGATAGGGACGCCGTTGACAATGGTCGTGGTAAACAGTCCATAGTCGCTGCGGCCAAGGCCAGCCGAGATCTGAAGGTAAGGCTTCAACGGCGCGTACTTCGTGTGGAAGGCCGCTCGGACGCCCCCGAGTGTTGAATAGATACGCGCGCCCTGTCCGTCAAAGTTGACGTAGGCCCCCCGCTTGGTCGTCAGGATGCTGCCTCGCAGCTCCGCCCCCAGCTTGACCGGCCCCAGCTTCAGAAAGTCGTAGTAAACACCGCCTGTGCCTCCCAGCGGATCCACCGTATTGAGCCGGGCGTTAGCTGGGGCGGGCGGGATCGGGAACTGCGGCAGCGGCGAGGAGACAATGTTGCTGAGACGATCCACGGTAAACATACCGTAAACACCGAATTGCGCGTGGGCGGAAGTGGCACTGGCGACGGCAACGGCTGCAAGGAAGAGAACTGCTTTGCGGAAACTCATGTGGGTTTAGTTTACTAGTTCAGACGGCTGCAGTGCAGCAGGACGGCCGAATTCTGAGAACAAGCCATCGTCTAAATCATTGAGGCCCCGCTCCCTTCATCTAGGGTTTCCTATGGTAGTGAGCCGACCCCACGATCGCGGTTGCCTCGCGAAGCACCTCGTTCAACTCTGGATCACCCTTGCGCGGCAGTTGATTGGGATCAGTAGTGTCATAGGTCAACCCGAACGCCATTTGATCCGGGTAGCCCGCAGTTGGCTGGCCCGTCAGCCGGGAGTGGTCGAGGAAATACCCGCCGCAATCCTCCGGCACCGCCTGGACAGAACAATGCTCCTCAAAATAAGACCCGTACCAGACCGTCGCCGTCGTTCTTGGCTCCCGGCAATCGTCAGCATCGTCGTTGAAGACGTGCGCGGGATCACGTCGGAACCAGAAGTCGACGCGGTCAAGCAGGTTCGAAGCCTTAGTCATCTCCTGCCTGCCACAGGGCATGGGCATGGCTCCCGGATCCGTGCGATACCAGGGCTGAACCATACCGGCGATCTCGCTAAAACGGCCGCCTACAATCCCACTGACTTGCCCGCATCCGGTACAAAGCTCCAGGATGTACTTGCCTTTCCGCAGAACGGCTCCTCGTGCAAAGGTCACCTGGGCTGACCCAGTGGACGTCGCAGTGCGCACCGTGATGCTCCAATTTTCCGGAGCACGGACCTCAATCTTGTCGTCCCGGTAGGTGTGGCCTGTCAACTTTGCGTGGAGGTGGAAATCGTCTTGAGAGTCGTATAACCTCTGCGTGCTCGCGGTTCCAGCCAATATAAACACGAGCAGAAAAAGAACAGCTGGGCTCTGGCTTTTCTCTTGGTGCCTTCTTTGCATCGAACCCCCACCTGCCCGAGTTAGTCTTTGCTCATTTTGGAAGCTTGCTCAATCGCCGTCTTTCCACAACAAACGAATGGCCTCAACCTCTCAGCTTTGCCACCTCGTCCAGGATCCGGCTCGCCATCATCACCTTGCTCATCACCGGAAGTTCCACCGCGCCGCTCCTCGTCAAAAAGCTTCCGGCATTCTGCTCCGCGTCGAACCCGATACCTTCCAGGGAGACATTGTTAACCACGACCGCGTCGACACCTTTGCGTGCAAGTTTCGCGCGTCCATTGGCCAGCGCGTCCTCGGTCTCGGCCGCAAATCCGACTACAATCGTTCCCGCAACGCGCCGCTCCACTGCTTCGCTCAGAATGTCCTCCGTGGCCTCGAGCTCCAGCAGCACGGGCCGGGCAGACTCGCGCTTGATCTTCTGCGCCGCGACGCTTCTCACTCGAAAATCACTGACAGCCGCCGCCATCACGACGATCGTGGCCTCGCGCAGCCGGTCCATCGTCGCGTCTCGCATCTCGTCGGCGGTCACCACCGGCACGATCTCGACCCCAGCCGGCCCGGGCAGGTTTGTAGGAGCACTGATCAGTATCACTCGTGCTCCACGTCGCCTCGCCGCCTCGGCCACCGCATACCCCATTCGCCCGCTCGAGCGGTTCCCGATATACCGCACCGGATCGATCGCCTCCCGCGTTCCCCCCGCAGTCACCAGCAGCGTCTCGCCGGAGAAGTCTAAATTCTCAGCCACGCCGTGGAGGTTGTCGCTCTGCGCAGGACTCGGACCCTTGTTGGAAGCACCCGCCAGCTTCTCAGTGACTGCCATCACGATCGCCGTCGGCTCAGCCAACCTGCCGCCGCCAACCATCCCACACGCCAGATAGCCGCTTCCCGGCTCAATCACCTTCACTCCACGCGCCCGCAACGTCTCGACGTTCGCCCTGGTCGCGGGATGCTCCCACATATTCACATTCATCGCCGGGGCCACTATCACCGGCGCCGTCGTCGCTAGAAACATCGTCGACAGAAAATCGTCCGCGAGCCCATGGGCAAACTTCGCCAGAGTGTCCGCCGTAGCCGGGGCCACAATCAACAACTTCGTCGTTTGCGCCTCATAAATATGTTCAATGGACGATTTACCGCCGTCGGAGACCACACCAGCGTCCTCGCCCCACAGACTCGTAATCACCTTATGGCCGGAGATCGCCGCAAACGTCAGTGGCCGCACGAACTCCTCCGCCGCCTTCGTCATCACGACATGGGGATCGTACCCGGCGTCCTGCAGCAAGCGCACCAACTCCACCGACTTATACGCCGCAATCCCGCCGCAAACCGCGACCGTAACCTTCGCGTGCCCGGTGCTCATCGCCGACCCTCTGCTAAGTAGATGATCTCACAGGCAATTAGGCATCTTAATGATGGGCCCGCTACGCCAAAACTGGAATATCGCGAAGAGGTCGTTCATAAACTCATAGACATACGCGCCCTGCAATCTTAGATTCCCGAATCGGGCATGTATTGATTCGGCCACCTGCTCTGCAGCAAACATCTGACAATCTCCGGCAAACATCTGATACCACTCGGCATTGCATTTGATCGGTCAGATATCCGCAAGACTTCGACGCGGAACGATTGGAGGCAGGCATGACCTTCATTTCAATAAGAGCAACTTTCGACAATATTCCTTGTTCACATATTGCCTAGAGTATCTAACAACCCTCTAGATATCTCATATTCAGATATCTGATACCAGCCAGCATTGCATTTTGCCGGTCAGGACATCCGTGCGTCCTGCGGGTCCTCACGTAGTACACACCCTTTCTTTCTCCGAGGAGTTTAGTACATGTCTGTAAGGAAATTACTATTTGCTGCCGTTCTGATAGTCCTCTTCTTGGCTGGTGCAGGCTTCGGCCATGCCCAGACCACCAATGGGGCCCTTGTCGGTGTTATCCGCGACGCAAGCGGGGCCGTCGTCCCTAATTCAACTGTGAACGCCACCAATGAAGCGACTGGTGTCGTTTACACAGGCAAGAGCACTGACAGCGGTGGCTATCGTATCTCCAATCTTCCCGAAGGCACCTACGATCTTCGCACCGCCGTTACGGGATTTGTGCCCTCGGTGTTGAAAGGTGTCGCAGTGGCTGCGACGAGCGTCGAGACGCAGGACATTACCCTCTCCGTCGGCGCGACCGCCACTACAGTCGAGGTCACTACCGAGGCGAACGTCTCGATCGATACCACGACCGCTCAGATAGGTACGACCTTCTCGACGAAGGAGACCCAGGACCTGCCCTCGGCGACGATCGGTCTCGGTGTGCTCAACCTGTCGTTGCTTACCCCGGGTGTGACCAGCTCGGGTGGTCTTGGTGCCGGGCCGGCGCCTCTATCGCCGGCCAGCGTCCGCGCAATAACAACTTCACCATCGACGGAATCGACGACAACAACAAGAGCGTCACAGGACCGCTGCTCACTGTGCCCAACGATGCTGTCTCCGAGTTCGTCCTGCTGCAGAACGTCTACTCCGCGCAATACGGCCACTCTACCGGAGGCCAGTTCAACAGCCTGATCGTGTCCGGAACCAACCATATTCACGGTAGGTTGTATGAGTATTTTAAGAACCGCAATCTCAACGCCGTCACCTCAACGCAGGCCATTAATAACCGAGCTCAGGGAGTCTCTCCGGACTTCCAGCCCCGATTCGACTTCAACCGCTATGGCGGCCAGGTCGGCGGACCGATTCTCAAGGACAAGCTCTTCCTGTTCGCAAACTTCGAGCGGCAGACTACCGGCTCTGCCGGCGCCTCGACCGCATTCTGCGCGCCGACTGCAGCGGGATTTGCAACGCTGAGCGGCCTGACCTTCGCCTCGACCACCAACTACAGCGTCTATAAGACCTATGTTCCGGCTGCACCCAACCAGGCGCCCGCCGGTGGAGGCACCTCCTGCAACGACAGCAAAGCGGTACCCGGTGGCGCAACGGTCCTGGTAGCGAATGCCGCCGGCGTCTCGACTCCGGTCCCAGTTGGTGCCGTCTCCCTCGCTCTGTCGAACTCCTTCAACTCTTATTTTTCGACCAATGGCCTCGATTACACGATCTCGCAGCGCGACAATCTTCGCGTGCGCTACATGTACAGCCGCCAGGACACAAACGATACCGCAGCGAGCTTTCCGGCCTTCTTCGCACCCTCGCCTGCGCGCTTTCAACTCATATCCGCCAACGAGGTACATACCTTTACCCCGTTTCTCAGCAACGAATTCCGCTTGGGCTACAACCGTTTCTTCACCCAGCTCGTGGTGCCGGCGATCAACTTTCCAGGCCTCGCACAGTTCCCAAACCTCTACTTCTATGATCTCTCGACGACCACCTACCTCGGACCAGATGCATCTGCTCCCCAGTCGGTCATTCAGAACCTTTACCAGGCAATCGACTCGCTCACATGGGTCAAAGGGAAACACACGCTCGACTTCGGCGTGGAGGGCCGCAAGTATATTGCGCCGAATGTCTTCGTGCAGCGTCTGCGCGGAGACTACGAGTATTCAACTCTTGGACGATATCTGAACGACATCAGCCCTGACGCAGTTGGACAACGCAATGCGACGCCTCCTGGAGTAAGCCCGACATTTTATGGTGACCAGTCGTCCATCTACGCCTATGCCAACGACGACTTCCGAATGACACAGAAGCTAACACTGAACCTCGGACTTCGTTACGAGTTCACCTCGGTGCCGGCAAGCGAAAAAGAGCAGGCGCTTAACATCGCGGCGAGTGTTCCTGGTCTCATCACCTTCGGAAAACCCACTCCGCAGTACAAGAACTTTGCCCCGCGCATCGGCGTCGCCTACGCACCGGACGAGAACACCGCGGTCCACGCTGCATTTGGCATTAACTACGACGTGTTGTACGACAATATCGGTACGACGACGGCGCCCCCGCAGTTTCAGACTACGGAAAATGTCAATATCAATGCGTCGACACCCGGCTTCCTGGCTGGAGGCGGCCTGCCTGCGAACGCGACATTCGCGACACTCGCCCAGCAGCGGGCAGCCACCTCGGCCTTCGTTCCCAACCAGAAGTTGCCTTACTCCGAACAGTGGACCGTCGGCGTACAGCATGTCTTCCACCGCGACTACACCGCCGAGGTGCGCTACGTCGGTACCCATGGCATTCATTTGGATGTCCAGGAGCAGATTAGCGTGCAGTCGCCCGTCACGGCAGCTAACCAGCTTCCGACAAACCTGACTGGCGGAGCGGTCACCTTCAATCCTGCAAATACGCTTGCGGCCCTCAAGGCCCCGGTAAACGGCTTCCCCTCCTATCTGGCCCCGGCATATGCACAAGCAGGATTGACGGCCACGGCAATTACCTCGGACGAACCATTTGGCGGATCAAACTATAACGGTCTGCAAACTCAGCTCACCCGTCGGTTTCAAAACGGTCTGCTGATCAACGCGTCCTACACCTACAGCAGGGCGTTCGACGATTCCACAGCCGACTTCAACACGACTGCCCTTAATCCGCGGCGTCCTCAGGACTCGCAGAACCTGCACGCAGAATTCTCGCGGTCAGATCTGAACCGTCCCCACCGCCTCACGCTGGTAGGTGTCTATGATCTGCCATTCTTCAAGAACTCGAACTTCCTGATGAAAAACCTCGTCGGAAACTGGGAGATCGCTCCTTCCTATACCTTCCAGTCGCCCCAGTACACCACGGTGCAAAGCACGGTCGACTCCAATCTGAACAACGATTCCGCAGGCGATCGCGTCTTTATCAACCCCAACGGCATTAAGGGGACCGGCACAGGTGCTGGTCCCTCTGGTCAATACCGCTGTCGCTTGCCCGGCCGTTACAACCGGTACACCGACTCACGGCGTGGCAAACGGCACCTCCACCGTCGTGGTAAGTTGTGCCGCCAACACAATTGGATATGCCGCGGGTTCGCTCTCCGGACCATCCACTGCTCAAGTCTTTACCGCTTCCAACGCTTACTATGTGCAAGGTGGACCCGGTACAAATCCCACTGCCCCTCGCAACACACTGCCAACCGGCCGCATCAACAACCTTGACCTGAGCATCATCAAACGGGTCTCGTTCATGGATCGCTACAAGATCGAGTTCGGAGCGCAGGCAATCAATGTACTGAATCACTCGCAGTACTTCCCCGGCTCACTGGACACCGTGAACGCGATTGGATCAACCGGGTCACGTAACTTCGACACAGTCACCAACACGCAGTTCAACCAGAAGCAGCTCGTCTTCTCCAACAATCCACGCAATCTCCAACTCTCCGGAAAGATCATCTTCTAGAGCTCTTCTAATGCACAGATAGCAGGAATAGGGGCCCTCAGGGGGCCCCTATCTTCATCTTCATTCCCAGCCATCAATGTTGAAGCACCCCTCACCTGAAGGGTCACCAACCGCGCCTTACGTAACAACCGGGCCGCGTCGACTACCTGGCTCGCAAGGCCTGCATGGGCTCAATCCTCGATGCTCGAATGGCCGGCAACGTACAAGCTGCTATCGCAGTCAGCAGAAGGCTGCCGATCATCGTCGCGAAGACGATCGGATCGAACGGGCTGGTTCCATAAAGAATCGACCGGATAAACATCGCTGCTGTTGCGCCGCCCGCCAGGCCAATCAGTAGTCCGATGATAACCGGACGCAGTCCATCGAGCAACACCAGGCGAAGCACCTCGACCGTTGCGCGCCCAGTGCAATGCGAATCCCGATCTCCGTCACACGCTGCGTAACCAGATACGAAAGCACGCCATAGAGCCCGATGGCAGCAAGCAACAAGAGACAGCAATGCAAACGCGAGCACCAGCGTCGCGCTGAAGCTTTGGTTCGCAGTGCTGTTGCCGACGATCTGCGGCAACGTCAGCACTTCGTACACCGGAAGCGCCGGATCGAGCGCGGAAACCTGCTTTTGGACCGGGAGTGAGAGCGAGAGCGGATCGCCGGTCGTGCGCACCACGATCGTGGCACCGCTGGTTTCACTGGGTACTCCGGAGAAAATGGGAAAGTAAATCATGGCCTTCAGAGGTTGCGTGACGTCGTACAAGGTGTCTCCAACGACTCCAACAATCTCGAAAGTCTGCATTTTGCGGACCATGAGATCTTCACGTGCTTGCCGACCGGGCTTTCACCGGAGAAAAATTGACCAGCGAATTGTTTGCTGATGATGACATACTGATCGCGCGTCAGGCGCTCCTGATCGGTGAAGAAGCGGCCCGCGATCAGCGGTATCTGCATTGTGGAGAAGTAGCCGGGGTCGGCCGAACGGGTCATCGCGTCGTTCAGCAGATTGAACTTCTCGGACGGTCGCTCTTCGATCGAAAAGACACGGTCATTTTCCCACCCGCCGCCCGGCGGAGTAGAGACGAGTGCAGCAGCACGTACGCCAGGCAAGCTTCGCACCCGTGACAGCAAAGCCTCATGGAACGCGACCACCTTTTGCGTGTGTCGTACTGTTTCTCCGGCAGACCATATTTCACGGTGAGCACATGATCGGTCACACAGCCCAGATCGGAGGTGCGCAGATGCAGGAAGCTCTTGAAGAGCAGGCCGGCCGAGACGAGAAAGGACCACTGTAATCGCGATCTCCGCCGTCAGCAGAATCTTGCGAAGCTTGGCACGAGACGCACTGCCTCCGATGCTTCGCGACGACTCCTGCAACGCTGTCAAAACCCCCGCACCAGTCGAAGAGATGGCGGGTAGCAATCCAGCAAGCAAGGCAGTCAGAAAGATCAACCCAATCGAAAACGCGAGAACGCTTGAGGTCGACATGAATCGACTCGGCCCGAGGCAGGTGCTGCCAGTGGCTCGCAAGCCAGCGAGTAGCAAGCACCGAAATCGCCAGCCCGAGTTCCCCCTGCAAGGCAGATCAGAAGGCTCTCTGTCATCTGCTCGCGGATCAGGTTCAGACGGCTGCCACCGAGCGCACCACGCACCGCAACCTCTTTGCGCCGCGCAGCACCGCGTGCAACCAGCAGGTTCGAGACGTTGAGGCAGGCGATCAGAAGCATGCATCCCACCGCGCACAGTAGAACGATCAATGGCGTCTTTATGTCCTTGACCACGTCGTCGATCATCGGCCGGAACACGGCGTCCTCCGCCACCGGCTTCGATGCGTTCGCCTGATACAACCGGTACTGCAGCGCACTCACTTCCTGCGTCGCTGTAGCTGCGCTTACGCCGGGTCGGAGCCGTGCGATGACGTAGCTCTGATGACTATCGTGAAAATCGTACTCGGCCGCCGGGAACGTCTGCGCGTACGGCACCCACAGCTGAGCTCTCGGGTTGGGATAGGTAAACCATCGCGGGAGCACGCCGACGACGGTGTAGGCATTCGTGTCGAGGCGGACCGTTTTGCCAAGAATGGAAGCGTCTCCTCCGAAGCGCCGCTGAAACAGGCTCCAGGAGAGCAGAACGACATGGTTGGCGTTGGGCTGGTCTTCTTCCGCAGTGAATGTGCGACCCAGCGCCGGCTCAATGCCCAGCACCGAAAACAGATTCCAGGAACCCCCGACAGCCTCAACGGTCTCTGGCAGCTCCTGATGCTCACCTGTGAGATTGAAGCCATAATTACGCCATGCGGCCATGTCCTCGAATCCATGCGTCTGTGCACGCCAGTCGCGAAAATCTCCGGAGGAAACGACATTCGTTCCATCGCCGCCCACGGAGGCGCGAAAATGTTCATAGACCATGACCAGTTGGTCGGGGTCACGGAAAGGCAGCGGCTTCAGCAGCACCGCGCGCACAATGGTGAAGAGCGAGGTCGTTGCGCCAATGCCGAGTGCCATGACGAGGATGGCGGTCAGCGCGAAGCCGGGAGAGCGGCCCAGCGTGCGCGTGCCATATCGAACGTCACGACCGAACCGTTCCAGCCAGTCCCAACTCCAGGCCGAGCGCGCTTGATCGCGAAGCAGCGTCGGATTGCCAAACTTGCGCAGCGCTGCGAAGCGCGCCGCCTCCGGGCCCATGCCCTGGGCCATGTTTTCTGCGACCTGTTGCTCCAAATGGAACTGCAGCTCGTCGCTCAGTCGCGTCAGTTTCGTTCTGCCGCCGAAACAGCATTAAGACGGCCATGCGGAACCGTTCGAACCAGCGCATCGGGACCTCCTTATCTGTCAGCCAATCTCGACGACCATGTTGATAGCAGTTGAAAGTCGGATCCAGCTCTCCATCTCTCGTTCAAGCTGCGAGCGTCCCGCCGCGGTGAGCCCGTAAAACTTGGCCTGACGGCCGGTATCGGTCTCGCTCCACTTCGCGCGTATCCATCCCTGCTGTTCCAGCCGGTGCAGTGCGGGGTACAGGGAGCCTTGCTGCACCTGT
Organism: uncultured Acidobacteriaceae bacterium; assembly: GCA_963774835.1. GTDB lineage: Bacteria > Acidobacteriota > Terriglobia > Terriglobales > Acidobacteriaceae > Edaphobacter. Next base: position 524,322 of record CAVZGS010000002.1, on the reverse strand, counting down.
AGGACTTCATTTGAGATTTGCTGGATCCGCTTCGCGATGGCCCAGCCGTGCTTCGGTTCGAGCGAGATCGTTTTGAGGATAAGCAGGTCGAGAGTGCCTTGCACGAGATCGTTTGGCTTGCCCATACTATGACTATCTACACTACCCGGTTGTAGATAGTCAACAATGGAAGGTTCGGCGGCCGCGAAGCAGGATTGTCACTCGATCAATAGTCCAGCGCGCTACAATCCCAGAAGCATGATCGCTCACCTACGCGGACGCCTTCTCTCCAAAACCCCCAACCAGGCCATCGTCGACTGCGCCGGCGTAGGCTACGACGTCACCATCAGCGTCGCCACGTTCTCCGCGCTTCCCGCACGAAGGCGCCGAAGCCGCCCTCCACATCCACACCCACGTCCGCGAAGACCAGATCGCCCTCTTCGGCTTCTCCGAGACCCAGGAAAAACGCCTCTTCGAAAAGCTCCTCACCATCTCCGGCATCGGCCCCAAGCTCGCCATCACGGTCCTCAGCGGCATCGACGCCAACCGCCTCGTCACCGCCATCCGCTCCGGCGACCACGCCACCCTCACCCGCATCCCCGGCATCGGCAAAAAGACCGCCGAGCGCGTCGTCCTCGAGCTCAAAGACAAACTCGACGACCTCGCCGTAGCCATCCCCACCACCGCCGGAGGCCCACACCACGGCCCCGCCGGCGACGACGCCCTCTCCGCCCTGGTCAACCTCGGCTACCCCCGCCCCATCGCGCAGAAGGCCATCGAAACCGCCATCGCCAAAGACCCCGACGCCGCCCGCGACTTCGAAACCCTCTTCCGCGCCGCCATGGCCGCCATCCGCTAACCCGCCACCTTCGTTTTGAAGCGCATCCTGGCACAGCGGGGCCGCATTTCGTTTGCTGTTGTCTGTTCCCTTCGAATCGACGCGTCTTTCGACGAAGCAATAGACGGTCATCGTCGTTGCGCAGCGAGAAATCCGCTTTCTGCCGACGCTCTTCCCCAGCACAGATTTACTGTCACTGTGCAATCTGACCAAAAAAATCACACTTCAAAAACGTGGAAAATCTTACCGGTCAATCTGCCGCCGTTTCCAGCCACGTTTTCACCACAAAATCCACCACAATCTCACCACCAAAAAACCACGTTCTGCACACCAAAATTCGCAAAAACCCCAGCAAAAACGCCCCTCCACCACGACAAAAAAATCAGCAAAAAACAGATGGCCCCGAAACCGTTTTAGCGATTCGAGGCCATCAGGTTTGCAGACGGCCCGTAAGCCGAATTCTGTTTTAGACGATCATTCCTCTACGCGACGCATTACTGCGGCGCTTCAGCAACCTACCCGCAGGTTTCGGCTCCCGACTTGAATCACAGCTGAGTCTCTCCGCCTGGGCGCATCGGGCCGATACGCTCCTGCCGCCTGGAGAGAAGCGGCAAGATCCCTGCCTATTTGGTCTTGCTCCGTGTGGGGTTTACCCTGCCGCGACCATTACTGCCCGCGCGGTGCGCTCTTACCGCACCTTTTCACCCTTACCCCAAGCCGCGTGCAGATTTACCGAAGCAAATCATCAACTTAAGGCGGTATATTCTCTGTTGCACTTGCCGTCCAGATGGCTTGAACCATCCGTCCCGGACGTTATCCGGCACACTGCCCTGCGGAGTTCGGACTTTCCTCCCCCGCCCGACGCCTTGCGGCCCGAGCGGCAGCGATCATCCAGCCGCCTGCAGCTTCAAGTGTATCTCACCAGGCTGAACAAAACCCGTCTAATTGCGTATAAGACAACAGGTTGAGCCTCGCTTTGGAGGCCATCGGCTGGTAGTCTCAAGCGTACCCAGGTAAGATAGAGCCAATGGAATTCAAAGAAGCAGTAAAGATCGCGCTGCAGTCGCTGTGGGCGAATAAGCTGCGTCACGTGCTGACGCTGCTGGGCGTCGTGATCGGCGTGGCCAGCGTGATCGCGGTGGTGACGCTGGTGAACGGCGCGAATACCTATGTGGCGACCAAGTTCACGCAGCTATGGCGCGGACGTGTTCACGGTGTCGAAGATGCCGCAGATCATCACCAGCTCTGAGGACTATCAGCGAGTATCAGAAGCGGAAGAACATCCTGTTCGCCGACTATCACGTACGTGCGAGGCGAACTGCAAGCACTGCGTCGGAATTGGCGCGCAGCAGGCGACGACGGGAAAGATCGTGCGCGGGACACAGTCGACGACCGATACCAGCATCCGCGGCTATACGTGGCAGATGCCGGCGCTGCAGAACCTGAACATCGTGCAGGGGCGCGGGTTCACGGAGGCGGACGAAGAACATGCCTCGCATGTGGCGATCATCGGGACGGATATTCAGGACCACCTGTTTGCAGGGAGTAGATCCGCTGGGGCAGGAGCTGCGGGTGGACGGCACTGCCTTACACGGTGATCGGGATCAGCGAGAAGCAGGGCAGCACGTTTGGCGCAGAGCCAGGACAACTGGGTCGGCGGTGCCGCTGACGGCGTTTCAGAAGAGCTATGGGACAGCGAAGACGCTGACGATCTATGTGAAGGCGGGCGAGGCTGGGCCAGTGCTGGAGACGGCGGCGCGACGAGGTGCGGGTGCTGATGCGGTCGCAGCGGCATGACGCTCCGGGCACGGAAGACTCGTTTGAGCTGGATACGAACAATACGCTGGTGGGATTCTTCAGCACGATGACGAGCTCGTTTGGAGCCGTGGCCGGTGGCGATTGCGCTGATCTCGCTGGTGGTGGGCGGCATCGTGATCATGAACATCATGCTGGTGAGCGTGACCGAGCGGACGCGCGAGATTGGGATACGGAAGGCGCTGGGCGCGCGGCCGAAGGACATCCTGATGCAGTTTCTGATCGAGTCGGGAACGATGGCGCTGGTGGGCGGAGTGTTTGGCGTGATGGGCGGAATCGTGGTGGCGCAGGTGATTACGATTCTGGCAGGATTTCCTTCGACGGTTGCGGTGTGGAGTGTGCTTGCCGGGCTGGTGATGGCGACTGGCACGGGAATTTTCTTTGGTGTCTATCCGGCGCGGAAGGCAGCGATGCTGGATCCGATTGTGGCGCTGAGGGCGGACTGAGTAGGTCAGGCAGGAACAGAGGCCAAGGAGGCCGTTGATGCAGATCGCCGATACGAAAGAGACGGTCACGATGGCGCTGGATACGCTGCGGGCGAACAAGCTGCGCAGCGGACTGACGATCCTGGGGATTGTGATCGGCGTGATGACGGTGATCATGATCTCGTCGGTGATCAATGGATTGAACTCGAGTGTGTCGAGCCTGGTGGAGTCGCTGGGGACGAATGTGATGTGGGTGTTCCGGTTTCCGGTGATCGGGGTGCGGCCGACGACGGAGATGCTGACGCGGAAGCAGCTGACCTACGACGATGCGATGGCGATGAAGGCAGCTGCCGCATGTGGTGGCGGTGACTCCGGGATTGCAGTATCGGGACAATCAGCGGAGTCGAGGGCACGGTCGCGGTGAAGTATGGCACCAAGAAGATGGAAGGAACGCTCGCTCGAGGGGGACACAGCGGGCGTGAAGGATGTGTATGACCTCGACATGAAGGATGGCCGATTCTTCACCGATGCCGACACGGAGCGGGCTGCGAACGTTGTCGTGCTGGGGAACGATACGGCGGACGAATCTGTTCGGCACGGAGAATCCGATGGGCAAGGAAGTGACCATTGCGGGCATGGTGTTTACGGTGGTGGGCGTGATGGAGAAACAGAAACAGGCGTTTGGCGGCGGGAAGAACCCGCAGGACAACTAAGGCGTTTTTCCCGGTGACGACGTTCCACAAGATGCATCCGGAGGTACTGGATTACTGGATCAGCCTGAAGTACGACGACCAGAAGAACAAGGCGCTGGTGCAGGACGAGATGACGGAGCTGCTGCGGCGGCGGCGCAAGGTGCGCAATGCAGCGCCGGACAATTTTGCGATCTTCGGGACCGACTCGCTCACGCGGCTTTGGGACCAGATCACGAGCGGCTTGTTTCTGCTGATGTTTGCGCTGTCGCAGTGTGGCGCTGCTGGTGGGCGGCGTGGGCGTGATGAACATCATGCTGGTGAGCGTGACGGAGCGAACGCGGGAGATTGGCGTGCGCAAGGCGATTGGCGCGACGAAGCAGACGATTCTGATGCAGTTCACGCTGGAGGCGATCACGCTGTGCGCTGTCGGCGGAGTGATTGGCGTTCGTGGTCGGCAGCGCGATCGCGCTGGGCGTGCAGCTTTTTGTTTCCGTCCGGCTTGTCGACGCTGTGGGTGACTGTGGCGTTTCTGAGTTCGTGCGCGATTGGGCTTGTGTTCGGGATCTATCCGGCGTGGAAGGCGGCGAACCTGAATCCGATCGAGGCGCTGCGGTACGAGTGAGGCCTGGAGCTGCTCGTGTCGATTGGTAAACTTGTGGGATGGCCACGGCAATTGAGGCGATTACTGCGCTGCTGACTCTTGCTGGGCTGGCTTATCTGCTGCTGGCGCTGTGGGGAGCGCGGAGCTTTGCGCATTACTGGCGGCGGAAGCAGGTCGACGGTGAGTTTGCGCCGGATGTCACGATCCTCAAGCCGGTGAAGGGTGTTGATCCGCGGATGTATGCGGGGCTGGTGAGCCATTGCCGGCAGAGGTATGCGGGCAGCTTCGAGATCGTGTTCGGCGTGAGCAGTCTTGACGATCCGGCTGTGGGCGAGATCGAGCGACTGCGGGCGGAGTTTCCTGAGTGTGCGATTCGGCTGGTGGAGTGTCGGGAACGGCTGGGGACTTCGGGCAAGGTGAGCAACCTGGTGCAGATGCTGCGCGAGGCGCGGTATGAGCACGTGATCATCAATGACAGCGACATTTTCGTTTCTCCGCAGTATTTGACGCGGGTGATGGCGTGCTTTTGCGGACGCGCGCGTGGGCATGGTGACTGCTCCTTATATTGGGCGGACGGCGGAGCGCCGGCCTGGGATGACGGTTTGGTCGAGGCTGGAGGCGTTGGGGATTTCGACTGATTTTCTGCCCGGTGTGCTGGTTGCGCGGTGGCTCGAGGGCGGCATTCACTTTGGGCTTGGCTCGACGCTGGCGACCTCGAAGAGTGTTTTGGCGAAGGCGGGAGGGCTGGAGGCGCTGGTGGAGTATCTTGCTGACGACTACGAGATGGGGGCGCGCATCTCGAAGGCCGGCTATCGTGTGGAGCTGTGTGGCGAGGTGGTGGAGACGACGGTGCCTGCTTATGATTTTCGCGGATTTCGCGACCATCAGTTGCGGTGGGCGCGGTCGACTCGTGATTCGCGCAAGCTGGGGTATGTGGGGCTGGGGATTACGTATGCTCTGCCCTGGGCGATGATGACTTGTGTTGCGAGTGGGTTTGCGTTGTGGAGTTTTTCGCTGCTGAGCGTGGTGGCGCTGGCGCGGGTGGCGGTGGCGTTGTCGGTTGGAGTGGGCGTACTGGGTGATGGGCAGGTGCTTCGCGATCTGTGGCTGCTTCCGCTGCGGGACTTCTTCGGACTGTGGTTCTGGGCGTGGAGTTTTGCCGGCGATACGGTGGTGTGGCGGGGAGAGCTGTTCCACTTGCGTGATGGGCGGATAACTCCTGCGGGGCGGGAACCGGCAGGGGGGGTACCCCCCCTATTGCCCGGACGTAAATTATTTGTATTCAATCGTTTGCGTGCGGTTCTGCTCTGCAAAACATTCATAACAAATGGGTTACGGCTAAAATATTCTTTCTAAACGAGTTAGCCCCGCCGGGTGTCTATTGTCCCGCGGGGCCTGATTGTTTTTGATCTATATATCCAGTATAGCGGTTTGACTGTAACTAACATGCCACGCGGATATTGTTGATTGGTAACGGATTAGTGGTTTTTGGGACTTGACATGCGATTTTTGGGCTAAAAGAGCAGAAAAATAATTGCGGCATCGTTGAACGCCTGTCATTACACAGTGGCAAAGAGCAGTCTGTGAGTCGAGCAAGTCCGATTTTAGTTGAAAGAGAACTCTGCGGTGCGTGATCCATCTTCTGTCGATGTTGGAAACGGTGCGAGACTTGCCTCCCGAATCGCCAGGCATTCGTTAATCCGATTAAGCATGTCGGTTGGGTGGATGGGCTTCGTCAATGTTGTGAAGTTGTGTCCGGCGTGGCGGGCCTTTTCGAGCAGATCGACGGTGGCCGCCTGCCCAGAGAATAAGAGGACTTTGCATCCGGGAATGGTTTGGGTGACGGTGATGGCCAATTCAACGCCGGTCATTCCGGGCATCACGACGTCCGAGATGAGAAGGTCGGGCGGAGTAGACCTGGCGAGTTCGAGCGCAGTAAATCCGTCATAGGCTGCCATGGTTGAGAAGCCACTTCTGGAGAGGATCATGGACAGTGTGTCGGCTATGACTTTCTCATCGTCGACAACGAGCACGACTGGCTTACCTTCTGCTGGGAGAATGACCGTGTCATCTTTGGGTACCTCGGCCAAGGGAACTACTTCAAATTTCACTTTGGGAGACATGGGACATACCTCTGATTTACACCCTAGACCTGTTTCCCAGATACGGGTTAACTCTTTTGTATGTGGTATTTAAAGGCTAGTTTAGTTTGAGTTGAGCATTCGGGTAAAGATTGGGGTTGACAATTTGGCCAAGACATCAGATTATGTTCACGTTAGCGTCACGTTTGCATTAGTTTTACGTCTACATAAGAAATAAGGAGAAGGAGAGGCTTACATGTCAAGCAATGGAGAGAGCGTTGCAGGTCCGATGATATTTGAGTCTGTACTTCAGGTCGATGTCCCGAAGGGCCGGGACGGCAAACACAAGGAGATCATCACTCAATTGTTGAGTGGCATCGCGCAACTGGATCTGGGTGCGGCCCTGAAGATCCCTCTTGCTCAACTTCCGGACACGAAGGAAAACATCCGATCTGCTCTGAGCCGGGCCGCGCGTCAGCAGAAGATCAATCTGGCCACGTCGAGCAATGATGAATTTCTCTATGTGTGGAAGATGGACAAGTAGGAAAGGGTAGACTCTTTCCGGCGAATACCTCTGTTGAATCGCACGGGCTTATGATGCCCGTGCGATTCTATTTGGAGTCATGGCGCGGCGGTGATCTCCTTTGTGACTTTTCCTGTGGCGTCGAGGAGTTGGATCTTTGGAGTACCGTCGGGAGTTACCTGCAGAGGATGACGACAGCGAGAACGAGGGTGAGCGCTCCGGAGTAGATGACAAGAAAACGCTGGCCGAGGGGAGTTCATGATTGCTCCTTGAGGGACGCTTTCGAATCAATATGAATTGGGCTGGTTGCTGATGATCTCTTTGCCGCCGCTTTGGGCTATGAAGTATGTCTTGCCGGGTAGAGCAGGGACGGGGTCGTTGAGTGCCCTGCCATAGGAAGATGCGGCGGGGTTCGGTCCACTTCAGGTTGAGGGAGAGGTCGTCTTCGAAGATGCGGGGAGCGTCGGGGAAGAAGCTGCCGTACCAGAGGTTGGAGCTGCGCCCGTTGAGGATGTGGATGGGCTCGGCTCCAAGGCCCGGGCGATGGAGGTAGAAGCCGAGGGTGCTGGCGCTCTCGTATTCGCCGTGGATGACAATGATGTCGGTGGGTTTGAGCTCGGGGGCGATCGCGTCTGCCAGCTGGCGGGAGGTGAGGACCGGCGAAAAGATCTGCAGGCCGATGTGCGCGGCGAGGAGGAAGGTGAAGGTCGCGGCGGCGAGAGATAGATTGCCTGCGTGGGGTGAGTAGTTGCCGCGGTAGAGCCAGTTGGCGAGCGTGCCTCCGAACAGAGCGACTGCGGTTAGGATGAGCGGGACGCGGAAGGCACCCATGGCCTGGGCGTTGAGGTCGAGGAAGTGACCGAAGGAGAGGGCGTACTCGCTGGGGTTTTGTTTGAGGAGTGACGCGAGGTCGGTGTTGGGGGCGGGTGCGTGGAGCGCGAGAAACCCTGCTGCTAACGCCGCTATGGAACCGAGCACGAGGAGTATGACCGAGATGCGCTGGCCGGAGCGCGTGAGTGGGTTTGGGACGGTAAAGGATTCGGCTTCGCCGGCTTCGTCGTTGAGCCACGCGGCGACTAGAAGGGCGATTGGCGGAAGTGCTGGGAGGACGTAGTACTCCTGGCGGGTGGACAGGCTGAAGAAGAGTAGCGGAACCAGGGCCCAGATTCCGAGGAGCAGGCGGGTGCTTTCGGTTGCGGTGAGGGTGCGGATGGAGACGAGGGGGCGGATGGATTTGCGCCATGGAACAGTGCTGAAGGCGCGGAGGAGGAAGGCGCTCCAGGGCATGAGCCAGATGAGGAGGAGCCCCCAGAAGAGATAGAGGGGGACGGTGTCGTAGTCGCGGGGGACGCGGAGGTTGAGGTAGCGGAGGAGATGCTCGTTGATGAAATAGAACCAGAGCCAGCCGTGGACATTGCCGTCGGTAGGGAGAGGGACGGACCAGTGGCCGTGGGTGAAGGTGAGGTTGCCGGGGTGGCCCTGGGTGGGGTTAGCCAGCGCGATGAGAACGTGCCACGGGGCCGCGATTATCAGGAAGATAATGAAGCTGGAGATTGGGGCGAGTTGGCCGATGCGGGTGATGACTGCTTTTGCGTTGCGACGCGTTAGCGCGAGATGGGTGAGGACGATCAGGAGGGGGAAGACAATTCCGATTAAGCCTTTGGTTAGGACGTTGAGGGCGCAGCAGGCGGCGAAGGCCCAGCAGAGGAGTGGGCTTGGGTTGGAGGGAAGATGTTGGGTAGTGAACGACCCCACGATAGGCGCGATGAGGCTGCGCCGATCATGGGGCACCCGACTTTGCTCGGTGAGCCAGTAGCAGTAGAGGGCAAGGGTGAGCCAGAGGCAGACCATTGCGTCCGGGATGGTGATGCGGGTGAAGATGAAGATGCCGAAGCTGGAGAGGAGAATGAGTCCGGCGCAGAGGCCAGCCCGGGTGCTGGCGAAGGCGCGGCGGGCGAAGGCTTCGGCGATGAGCGCGAGGGCGAGGACTGTGAAGGCGAGTGGGAGGCGCGCCGCGGCGGTGCGGACGCCCAAGAGTTTGAAGCTGGCAGCCATGGACCAGTAGAGGAGCGGGGCCTTTTCGAGATAGCGGACGCCGTTGGCGTAGAGGGTTACCCAGTCGTGGCGGAGAAGTATCTCGCGGGCGACCTCGGCGTGGACGGAGTCGGCGTCGTCGAGGAGCGGCGGGGTGATGAGGGTCAGGCTGCCGTAGAAGAGGAACCACAGAGCGAAGAGGATGAGGCGGTTGCGCTTGATTGCGGGTTGGGTGGGTGTGAGAGCGATTGGCATTGCGAGGACGTTGACTATCAGCCGAGTTTACGTGAGGGGGACAGGGGCATCAATGAAAGCTTAGGTGGAGCAGCACGCGGCTATGATGGGAGGGCGCGTTGTTGTTGAATGCGTCGAGGGAGTTGGCTTGAGTGAGCTGGTGCGAGGTGCGGAGGTCGCGGGGCCGCCGACGGAGCTGATCTTCGGGGATTGGTATCCGGCGATGCGGACCGGTGGGTTGCGCGCGGGCAAGACTGCGAAGGCGATGTTGCTGGGTGTGCCTCTGCTGGTCGGGCGAAAGAATGATGGGAGGGTATTTGCGATGCGTGATCTTTGTCCGCATCGGGGGATTCCGCTGTCGGCTGGGTGGTTCGATGGCGAGACGGTGACGTGCAAGTACCATGGGTGGCGCTTTGAGCCTTGCTCGGGACAGTGCAAGGAGATCCCTTCACTGACGAGCCATGAGACGCTGGACCCGACGAAGATTTATGCGGGGGCGTTTCCGTGTGAGGAGCGCGATGGATATGCGTGGGTTTATCTGCCGGAGGCGGGGACTGGCAGGGTGATGGGTGAGTTGCCGCCGGTGCCGGAGGTGCCGAAGTTTTCGGCGCGGTTTCGCAGTGCGCACCTTATGGCAGAGCTGCCTTGTAATGTGGACCACGGGATCATCGGGTTGATGGATCCGGCGCATGGGCCGTTTGTGCACCAGGCGTGGTGGTGGCGGAGCAAGGCGAGTATCCATGAGAAGACGAAGCACTTTGAGCCGATCGATGACCGCGAAAACAATGGGCGAAATGCTGGGTTCCGGATGTTGTCGCATGCTCCCAGTGCGAACTCGGCGCCGTATAAGCTGCTGGGGGTCTATGGGGAGCCGATTACGACGACGATCGATTTTGTTCTGCCGAACCGGCGGTATGAGACGATTCGCGCCGGGGAGAAATGGTTCGCGAGTCTGACTACGGTGACGCCTGTTACGGCTTCGACCTGCAGGATCGATGTGTACTCGGCGTGGAATGTTTTTTATTGGGTGCCATTTGTAACGCCGATTGCTACATTCTTTGGGGCGCGGTTTGTGCGGCAGGACCAGGAGACGATGATCGAGCAGGCGGAGGGGTTGCGGTTCAACCCGGGGCTGATGCTGATCGATGATGCGGACAAGCCGGCTAAGTGGTACTTCGCGCTGAAGCAGGCGCGGTTGAAGGGGACGGGGGAGCATCCGCTACAGGGGCCGGTGACACTGCACTGGCGGAGTTAGATGATGTCAGGGGGGTGTTACTGCCCTCCCATCTTCTGGTAGTTGGAGCTGGTGGTGGTGACGACGAGCTTCTTGGCTGTGGCGTTGAGGACGGATTGCTGGACGTAGTTGGTGGAGTCGGGCAGGTTGGCAAACTGGACATTAAGGATGACGGTGTCCTTGGGATCATCCATGTAGGTGTTCACTTTCAAAGCGACGATCTTTTTTGCTGCGGTGTTGAAGGTGAGGGTCATCTGATCACCGGGTAGAGAGTAGTCCTTGAAGACAATGCTCGTCGTGCCGGAGTCAGGAGAGGGGTTGAGGGAGAGCTTTGCCGGCCTGGAAGGCCTGCTGCATTTTCTGCGGGTTTGGCGGCACGTATTGGCCGAGCAGGGTCTTGACCTGTCCCATATAGTCCTTCATCTCTGTTGTCTTTTTCTCGACGATTCTCTGCTTCATCCTGCCCCCGCTCGGAGGCGGCGGCGGCGGGCTGAGGGGGGTCTTCTGCACTGGCCCGTCGGGGCCGTACTGACACATGGACTGCGAAGGGGGTTTGGCGTCGCCGTTCAGGGTGAGCTGGGTGGTCTCGGCCCATCGATACTGATGCAGCATCTGCTGGTTTTGGGCCACCGATTGCTTTACTGCTGCCAGCTTCTGTTGCAGTTCGCTGGGGGCCTGGCCTCGTGCGTGGGTCGTTGCAAGAAGGAGGGAAGCCAGCAGCGCCGCGGCGATGAGGAGCGCGCCTCTGCTGTAGATGCGAGGTGTTGCTCCGATGGTGTACGTCGAAGAGATGCTTCTTGTGTTGGCTCGATTCATTGGGACGCTCCAGTCGCTGAGGAGCGACCCGGTGGCAGGCAAATCCCATCGAGCACCGGCTCCTCTTTAATTGGAGTATGGACGCTTGAGGGTTTCAGCGAAGCTAGCAATTCTAGTAGGTTTCTATGAAAAGGTGGCTAGAAGGCGCTGACGCCCTCTTCGATGACCAGCTCGTCGACGGAGATATTCATGGACTTGCCGAGTTTTTTGAAGTCCTCTTTCCACTCCTGTGCCCAGTAGTTCATGTCGCTGCGGCGGAGAAGGTCGTTCCAGATGTTCTGGGCCTGCCAGAGGTTTACCTCGAAGGGCATCTTGTGGATGGTTTCGGCGATGACGAGGGCGATGGCCAGGGCGCCGGAGGCCTGGGAATCGCCGGCGGCGGAGGCCTCGAGACGGACCATGGCGCGCTTCATGCGCTGGCCGGCAGTGTAGCCGAGGAGTTGGGTGTCGAGGGAGACCAGATCGGCTTCGGCGCGGGCGAGGAGGGTCTCGATGCTGTCCGGGTCGAAGGCTTCGGCCTCGATAGCGCGGCGCAGGCTGGCGTTGATGGCGAAGCGGGCGGCGGAGGCGAGAGCGGGTGGTGCAGCCATGCCGGTTTCGGTGAGGTAGTGGAGGAGGGAGGCGTGGTCCTCGTAGATCTTGCGGAGAGAGTCCTCCATCTCGGAGATGGTCTGGTTGAGGATGGTGTTGAGGATGCGGTGCTGCTCGTCGGCGAAGAGCGAGGTGAGGGAGTAGGCGGTTTCGCCGAAGAAGCGGTCGATGAGGCGGATGACCTCGGGCAGATTGGCGCGGCGAATGGCGGTGCCGATCTCGGTGGTGAAGGTGTGGAAGGCGGCGACCTCCGCGGGGTCCTCGGAGTTGTAGGCTTTGACCGCGGCGGAGAGGTTCTGGTCGCCGAGATGGAGGACGGCGAAGCAGATGTCCTCGGTTTCTTCAGTGATGCGAGAGTAGATGAGGGCGCGTCCGACGGCGACACGACCGCGGCCGGAGTTGAAGACCTCCTGGCTTTCGCGGTGGACGTCGAAGCAGAAGAGCTCGCCGTGTTCGGGGTAGGCGCGGAAGATGGAGCTGATGGCGTAGTGGGCGCCGACCTGCTCGAGGCCGATCTGCATGCTGTTGACGTAACGCCGGTAGACTTGGGCGCCGTCGCCCATCTCGGGGACGTTGCTCTTTGCTTTGGCGAGGATGGCGAGGAAGCCGGCTTCGAGATCTTTGCCTGGCTGGCCGAAGAGTTTTGCGGCGAGCTGGAGGACGCGGCCGGCGTAGGCGATGATCTGGACGGTCTCGATGCCGGAGACTTCGTCGAAGAACCAGCCGCAGCTGGTGTACATGAGCTGGGTGTGGCGTTCGAGCTCGAGGAGCTCGAGGGCCGCGGTGCGTTCGGTTTCGGTTAGCTCGCGCGTGGCGTGCTGGGCGAAGAATTTGATGATGGAGGCTGGGGAGCGGTCGAGGATGACCTGGATGTAGGCGTCGCGGGCGGCCCAGAGGTCCTTGAGGAGGGGCTGAGCGAGCTGTTCGGCCAGGGGAGCGGTGGCGTCGCGGAGGTAGTCGAGAGCTTCGCGCAAGGGGGCGCGCCACTCCTGGTTCCAGCCGGGCTTGCCGCCGTTGCAGCCGCAGTTGGAGCGCCAGCGTTCGACGCCGTGGGCGCAGCTCCAGGAGGTGTCTTCAGCGACCTCGGCCTCCCATTTTGGCGGGAATTTTGCGAGGAACTCACCGTAGTTGGTCAGATTGGCCTGCACGCCGTCCTCGATTTTGTGCATGGCGTAGGAGAGGGCCATTTCGCCGTGCTTGTGGTGGTGGCCGTAGCTTTCGCCGTCGGTGGCGACGTGGGAGATCTGGGCGGCTTCGGGATCTCCGGGGGAGGGAGGATGAAAGGCGTTGAGCAGGCGTTTGGCGAAGTCGTCGCCGCTGTTGAGGAGGCCTTCGAAGGCTATGGCACGGGAGGAAGGGCCATCGTAGAAGAAGACGGCGATGCTGCGACCTTCGTCGAGACGGACGAGGTAGGGGTGGGTGGGATCGACGGTGGCGTTGGGGGTGTCCGTCCATGGGGTTTCTGGCTGGGGGTCCGGAGATGGTAGAGAAGCAGGTCCCTCCCCTTCGACTCCGCTCAGGGTGCGGGATGGCAACGAAGAAGAACCCGCAGGGAGCGCGACAGAAGAACCTCGACGGAGGACGCGGACGCGGGCGCATTGGAGGGGGGCGAGGACGGTGAACTTGATGCCCTCCTGCGCCATGAGATCGAGCACGCTGCGGTTGACGGCGGTCTCGGCGAGCCACATGCCTTCGGGTTTGCGGTGGTAGCGGGACTGGAAGTCAGTGATGCCCCAGCGGATCTGGGTGAGGGCGTCGCGGGGGCTGGCGAGGGGCATGATGATGTGGTTGTAGACCTGGGCCATGGCGGAGCCGTGTCCGCTGTAACGCTGTGCGCTGACCTTGTCGGCGTCGAGGATCATGCGATAGGTGCGTGGGGCCTTGTCGTGAAGCCAGCTGAGAAGGGTAGGGCCGAAGTTGTAGCTCATCCGGGCGTAGTTGTTCATGATGCGGATGATCTCGTCTTCTTTATTGGTGATGCGGGAGGCGCCGTTGGGGGCGTAACACTCGGCGGTGATGCGGTCGTTCCAGTCGTGATAGGGGGCGGCTGAGTCCTGGACCTCGACGGTCTCGAGCCAGGGGTTTTCGCGGGGCGGCTGGTAGAAGTGGCCGTGGATGCAGACGAAGCGAGGTGTATCGGGCGGTGCCCCCGCCGTTTTTGCCTGTCTGGATGTGCCGGACCTGGTCTTGGCCATAGAGGTAATTAGAGGGTATCGCGTGTGGAGGGGTTGGGAGTGGGGAGCGGCGGGATTTTTGATTATGCGGGGGAGTTGGCTGGATTTTGCAGGTGTCGCGCGATGAAGGCGTGGTCGAGTGCGGCGACGAGGGTTATGGCGACGATGTAGGTGGCGATGTTTTTGATGGAGAAGAAACGGCCGAGGAGGATTTGTCCGGCGAAGGTTTGGCGGAAGGCGTCGATGGGTGGATTGGAGACGAGGCGGCTGAGTTCGAGCAGGGTGGCGATGGTGATGGCGAGCGCGGCGAGGACCCGTGGACGGATTTTGGGTAACAAAGCCGCCAGGAACCAATAGAGAGCGACAGCCCAGAGAGCGGAGCCGAGGTATTTGTAGAGGAACCATGGGAGGCCGAGCGGGAGGAGTCGGATGGCAAGGCCCATGGGGATCGTGATTAGTAGAACGATGAGAGGAGTGATGGAACGGCGCATTTTGCCTGAGGTTTGGAGCTAGTAGCTGAACCGAGTGATAGAGAAACAGCAAAAACAAGAACAACAGCAGATCCCTGCGGGACGACAACCAAAAGGCCTGTGGGATGACAACCAAAAAGGGCAAAAGGCCGTGGGATGACAACAAGAAAAGCAAAGGCCAGCGAGACGACAACAAGAAAGGCAAAAGCAACCGCAACGACAGCCGCAATGCAAAGGGCTAGGTTTTTGGTTTGGCGAGGTCGCAGGCACGCCAGAGGTACCAACTTGCGACGGAACACCAGGGTTGCCACTTCTTTGCGCGGCGGTGCATTTCGTCGGGTTTGGGGAGGTCCGATTGGGGTCACTTTGTCGGTGGGCTTGAGCTTGCCGAAGGTGAGGGCGAAGCCTTTGCGGACGCCGTAGTCGTCGACAGGCAGGACGTTGGGGCGGCCGAGGCGAAAGATGAGCAACATCTCGACTGTCCAGCGGCCGATGCCGCGGACTTGGGTGAGGTGGTCGATGATGGCTTCGTCGGACATGCGACGGATCTGCGCGAGGGAGGGGACGGTGCCGTCGATGGTTTTTGCGGCCAGGTCGCGGAGAGCAAGCATCTTGTTTTTTGAGAGGCCGGCGGCACGGAGTTGTTCGTTGGGGCAGTCGAGGAGCTGCTGTGGGGTGGGGTGGGCTGCGGTGCCTGGGGCTTCGAGCGTAATGACCGGGGCGAAGGATTCGATCATGCGGCGGTGGATAGTGGCAGCGGCTTTTCCGTGGAGTTGCTGGTAGATGATGGATTCGACGAGGGCTTCAAAGGGAGACTGGGCGCTGGCGACACGCATGGTGAAGGGCCCGGCCCGTTCGATGAGCTTGCCGAGTTTAGGATCGCGGGCAGAGAGTTCACTGCAGGCGAGAGCGGAATCGTAGCGAGGCGGGCGTGGACTGTTGAGGGGACGCGGCATATTTTGACGGTATCGCAAGGAGCGGAAGAATGTCTTGCGAGTGGAGGAGAATTCGGACTAGATTGGTTTCCATTTACAAGTGCGATACCTATGCGGCAGGGTAGATGTAGTGGTGATTCGAATTGAATAAGGACAGATGCACGAGATGTTGTGCAGCTGTTTCGGGAACGAGTTCGATAATCGGATGTTGCAGGTAAAAAAACAGTTAGGCATTGGCAGACTCTTTTTTTCCGCTGCTATACTCTAAGTTTCTAAGAGACGAATTTTACGGGCACATCCAAACGCGGACGCCCCAACCGCCGGCCACGGAACGCTCGGCAAAGTAACCGGAAGAAATACAACCATCAGACAGCAACTTCTCAACCCCTAGCCGAAGGTAATGCAGAGGAAGCAGGAACGCACTCATGGCGCAAGTTTTTGACCGCAGTTCGAACGCGCTGGCCCGATTCAGCCTGGTATTGACTGGCGTAATCGTCATCGCGCTCGGCGTAACCCTGGACCAGCTACAGCGATCACCGTGGGTGACGCGGCAGGGCCAGCGGCCGGACCAGCCAGTACCGTTCAGCCATAAGCACCACGTTGAAGGGCTCGGCTTGCAGTGTCAGTACTGCCACACGCAGGTAGAGAAGGCGGCGTACGCAGGCATTCCTCCGACGAAGACATGTATTAACTGCCACGCGCAGATCTGGACGAACGCAGAGCTGCTGGAGCCGGTGCGGCAGAGCTGGGCGACGGGAGCTTCGATCCAGTGGATCCGAGTGCATGACCTTCCGGACTATGTTTATTTCAATCACGAGATTCATGTGAACAAAGGCATCGGGTGTGCGAGCTGCCATGGACGCGTGGACCAGATGCCGCTGATGTATCAGCAGAACACGCTGCAGATGGAGTGGTGTTTGAATTGCCATCGCAATCCTGCGGTGAACCTGCGGCCGACGAGCGAGATCTACAACATGGCCTGGGCCGGGCCTTCGAACGACAAGCCGGTTTGGTGTACGAGCACGGTTAAGGGCGGGACGACGGCGCAGAACGTGAGCTGCACGACGACCGATCCTTCGGGCAAGGGGCCGGAGGTGGCGTTCCTGCAGATGAATACCGAAGCGCATGGGCCGACATCGAGCGACGTACCGCCGCTGGGGATCACAATGCCGGCGAGCTATGAGAAGTTTACGGACCAGATGGAACTGGGCAAGTATCTGACCGCGCAGTATCACATCCGCAATCCAGAGCAGCTGTCGAGTTGCGAGACGTGCCACCGATGATGAAGACGACGACTGGACTTGAAAAGACTGGGATTGGAACCGACGAGACGATGGCTGAGATGAAAGCACCAGCAGCACAACCCGTAGTGGTGACCCAGATTGCACCGGCGAAGTTGACGCTGGCCGAGGTCCGCGCCAAGCTGGACGGCAAGACGGGGCGGCGCTTCTGGAAGAACCTGGATGAGCTGGCCGAGACGGCTGAGTTTCATGAGCTGATGCGCGAGGAGTTTCCGCGGCAGGCCGGAGCTGGCGAGTGGGTCGATTCGGTGAGCCGGCGGGGCTTTTTGAAGGTGATGGGCGCGTCGCTTGCGCTTGCTGGGTTGGCGGGCTGTACGAAGCAGCCCGACGAGCCGATCTTTCCGTACATCAAGCAGCCCGAGGACCTGGTGCTAGGCAAGCCGATGTACTTTGCGACGGCGTATCCGTTCCCGACGGGTGCGGTTCCGGTGCTGGTGAAGTCGGATTCATTCCGGCCGATCAAGGTGGATGGCAATCCGGAACACCCGATGTCGAAGGGCAAGTCGGACGTGTTTACGCAGGCGACGCTGCTTGATCTTTATGATCCGGACCGCTCGCAACATGTGCTCCATCGCGGGGAGGTCGCAGGGTGGGGGGAGTTCCAGGAGGCGTTTGCTGGTGCGGCGAAGAAGTTGAACGGTGGCCAGGGGCTTTATTTCCTGAGTGAGACGATTACGTCTCCGACGCTGGCGGCGCAGTGGAAGCAGGTGCAGGCGGCGTATCCTTCTGCAAAATTGGTCCAGTGGGAGCCGGTGAACCAGGACTCGTCGCGCGCGGCGTCGAAGGCCGCGTTTGGCAGCTATACCGATGCGCAGTACAAGCTGGAAGAGGCGGACGTCATTCTGTCGCTGGATGCGGATTTCCTGGGGGGGATTGGGCATCCGGGGTTCCTGCCGCTGGCGGCTGGGTATGCGGAGCGGCACCGGTACGAAGAAGGCAAGACGATGAACCGGATGTACGTCGTCGAGACGATGCCGACGGTGACTGGGTTCAAGGCGGACCATCGGCTGGCGTTGAAGCCAAGCGAGATTGTGGGCTTTGCGAACGCGCTGGTGAATGGTTCGGCCCCGCAGGGTGCTAGCGGAGACGGAGAGAAGTTCTTCGCGGCGCTGATGGGCGATTTGAAGGCTTCGGGCGGCAAGTGCGTGGTGATTCCGGGTGAGCAGGCTCCGGCGGCGGTGCATGCTGCGGCTTACGCGTTGAACTCGGCGCTGGGTGCAGTCGGCAAGACGGTCATCTATACCGAGACCGTAAATCCGATGCCGAGCGAGCAGGTCGCGGACCTGAAGTCGCTGGTCGCCGATATGAACGCCGGTAAGGTGCAGTGGCTGGTGGTTCTTGGCGTGAATCCGATTTATTCGGCCCCGAGCGACCTGCACTTCCAGGACGCGTTCGCCAAGGTGCCGGTGACGGTGCACCTGGGTTCGCATGTGGACGAGACGGGCTCGATTGCGAACTGGCACATTAACAAGGCGCACTATCTTGAGAGCTGGTCGGATTCGCGGGCGTACGACGGGACGATCTCGATTATTCAGCCGATGATTGCTCCGCTGTATGGCGGCGTTTCGGCGCACGATGTGCTGCAGGCGCTGCTGGAGAATGTGCAGCTCTCGGCGTATGACGTCGTCGTCGCCAATGCGAAGACTTACATCAAGGGAGACTTTGCTGCTGGTTGGCGCAAGGCGCTGCACGATGGGTGGGTGGAGGGGACGGCGTTTACGGCGAAGGCTGGTGGCTCGGGTAAAAGCGCGGTGTCCTCGTTCCCGGCGACGGTTTCGAGTGGCCTTGAGGTCTCGTTCCGGCCTGATTCTTCGATCTATGACGGCCGGTTCTCCAATGTTGGCTGGCTGCAGGAGTTGCCCAAGCAGGTGACGAACCTGAGCTGGGACAATGCGGCGATCATGAGCTTGAACACGATGGGCGAGTTGAAGCTGGAGCAGTCGGACCCGGTGAAGCTCTCGTTCAATGGGCGTGAGTGCATTGCGCCGGCGCTGATGATTCCGGGCCATCCGGACGGCGTGATCACGGTCCATTTGGGTCTTGGCCGTGGAGTACAGGCTGGACGCGTGGGTCAGGGCGTGGGTTTTGATGGGTACCAGATTCGCACCGCGGACGGGCCTCTGTTCATCTCGGGCGTAACTGCAGTGAAGGTGCCGGGGACCTATGATCTTTGCGTTCCCAAGGTCCAGAACATCGAGCACCGCGGAAGCTTTGCGCAGCATGATCTGGAGAGGCCTCTTTCAGATAAAGAGGGCGTCTATTCTCTGGCTGGCCATGAGGCGATGGAGCGGTCGATCATTCGGTATGCCACGGTTGATGAGGCGAAGAAGAACCCGAACTTCGCGCATGAACATGGCGCGAGCGGCACGCTGATCGACAAGGTTGGGTACTCACCTCAGGGTGAGGAGGTGCCCCACGACAACTCGTTCTTCCCGGACGCGTGGAAGTACGACAAGCAGGACCCCTCGACGCTGAAGATCCAGAACGCGTGGGGGATGGCGATCGACCTGAACAGCTGTATCGGCTGTAATGCCTGCATTGTGAGTTGCTATGCGGAGAACAATATTCCGGTGGTCGGTCGCGAGCAGGTGAAGGTCGGGCGCATTATGCAATGGCTGCGGATCGACACTTATTTTGAGGGTGATCTGCATGCTCCCAAAGCGCACTTCCAGCCGATGGCCTGCCAGCACTGCGAGAACGCGGGTTGCGAGCAGGTCTGCCCGGTGGGCGCCACGGTGCATACGCCGGAGGGTCTCAATATGATGGTCTACAACCGGTGCGTGGGGACCCGGTACTGCTCGAACAACTGTCCGTACAAGGTTCGCCGGTTCAACTTCCTGCTGTACTCGGACTATGACACGGAGAGCTTGAAGTTCATGCGCAATCCGGACGTTTCGGTGCGTTCACGCGGCGTGATGGAGAAGTGCAGCTACTGCGTGCAGCGGATCGAAGCAGTGAAGATCGAGGCCGATAAAGAAAACCGTGAGATTCGCGACGGCGAGATCGTGACGGCATGCCAGCAGGCCTGCCCGACCAGCGCCATTACCTTTGGCAATATCAACGACAAGGCAAGCAAGGTGGCAAAGCTCAAGGCTGAGGAGCGCGATTACCGGGTACTCGCGGACCTCAACTTCCGTCCGCGCACGACCTATACGGCCGGAGTCATCAACCCGCATCCGGAGTTGGCATAATGGCGACCAAAGGACCCATGCAAGACCCGATCGTCGATTCCATGATCGACCCGCGTACTGGCGAGTACGCGGTCATCGCCCCGGGCCATACGTTCAAGTCGGTGACGCAGAAGATCGCCGGGATCGTACTGACCTCGAATACGCCCCTGGGATGGTTCTTCGGCCTGATCGTGGCGGCCGGCGTGGCCATGGGCCTGGTGATCGGCTGCACGTGGCTCTTCCTTAAGGGCGTCGGCATCTGGGGTGTGACGATCCCGGGGGCCTGGGGATTCGCCATCATCAATTTTGTGTGGTGGATCGGTATCGGTCATGCCGGCACTTTGATCTCTGCAATTCTTTTGCTGTTCAAGCAGACGTGGCGTAACTCGATCAACCGGTTTGCCGAGGCGATGACGATCTTCGCGGTGTGCTGCGCGGGCCTGTTTCCGCTGATCCACGTTGGACGACCATGGCTTGCCTACTGGCTCTTCCCCTATCCGAACTCGATGAACGTATGGCCGCAGTTCCGTTCGCCGCTGGCGTGGGACGTGTTTGCGGTTTCGACGTATGCGTCGATCTCGGTGATCTTCTGGTACATGGGGATGATTCCCGACTTTGGGACGCTGCGCGACCGGGCGACGATGCCGCTGGCGAAGTACTTCTACGGCATGCTGAGCCTGGGATGGCGCGGCTCGACGCGGCACTGGATCCGGTATGAGTCGGCTTCCCTGCTGCTGGCGGGACTTTCAACGCCGCTGGTGCTCTCGGTGCATACGGTCATCAGCTTCGACTTTGCGGTGGCGGCCCTAGCCGGGTGGCATACCACGATCTTCCCGCCTTACTTCGTTGCGGGCGCAGTGTACTCGGGGTTCGCGATGGTGTTGACTCTGGCGATTCCGCTGCGGAAGTTCTACCACCTGGAAGATCTGGTGACGCTACGCCACCTGGACAACATGGCCAAGGTGATGCTGGCGACTGGGTCGATCGTGGCGTACGGATACGCGATGGAGGTCTTCATGAGCTGGTACTCAGCCAGCCATTGGGAGTTCTTCATGATGTGGAACAGGATGTTCGGGCCGATGGGGTGGGCGTACTGGGTCCTGATCCTGACCAACATCGCCATTCCGCAGATGACGCTCTGGTCGCGCAAGCTGCGGGTCAATGTGGCGTGGCTGTTCGTTCTGTCGCTGATCATCAATACAGGGATGTGGTTTGAGCGCTTCGTCATCGTCGTCACCAGCCTTTATCGCGAGTACCTGCCATCCAGTTGGGGCACGTACCGGGCGACGAAGTGGGATTACATGATTTATGTAGGGACGCTGGGTATGTTCACGTTCCTGTTCTTCCTGTTCATTCGCTTCCTGCCCATGATTCCAATGTCCGAGATCCGGATGATGCTGCCGCAGACGAAGGTGACGCCCGGCGGAGCCAATGCAGAGACTGTCAGTCAGGAGGAATCCTAATGCCGCCGCGTGAAGGAATATACGGGTTGCTGGCCGAGTTCAATACCCCCGGTGAGTTAGTGCATGCGACCGAGGAGGCGCACCGTGCCGGCTATCGCCGCATGGAGTGCTACACGCCATATCCGGTGGAGCAGGCCGCGGAGGCGCTGCACTTCCACAAGACTCGGGTGCCGCTGGTGTGTCTGCTAGGTGGACTCATGGGTGTGACGACTGCGTTTCTGATGGAGACCTGGATCAATGTGTGGGCGTATCCGCTGAATATTGCCGGGCGGCCGTTGTTCTCGTGGCCAGCGTTCATCATTCCGGCCTACGAATGGACGATTTTGTTTGCTGGATTTTCGGCGTGCTTCGGGATGCTGGCGCTTAATGGCCTGCCGCAGCCCTATCATCCGCTCTTCAATGCGCCCAACTTCAGGAATGGCGCGACGACGGACAAGTTCTTTCTTTGTCTTGAGGCTGTCGATCCAATGTTCTCGCCTACTGAGACGCGGGCCTTCCTTGAGCAGTTCTCAGCGGTCTCCGTGGTGGAGGTGGACCACTAAATGCGAGGGAATAGGGAACAGGGAGTAGGGAATAGCGTGCAAAAGCTCAACAAACTCGCGGCGTTTGGTGCGATGACGGCGATGTTGGTTCTCGCCGGCTGCCGCCAGGACATGCAAGACCAGCCAAAGTTCTTTCCGCAGCGGGGCACGGATTTTTATGCGGACGGACGCTCGGTGCGCCCGCAGGTGGAGAACACCGTTGCGCGGAACCAGCTCCATGAAGATGGGTACTTTTATACGGGCCTGGTGAATGGAAAAGAGGGCGATGGGATGCCCTTCCCGGCTACGATGGAGGTGCTCGAGCGCGGGCAGGAGCGATATAACGTCTATTGCACGCCATGCCACTCGCGCGTGGGCAACGGCATTGGAATGATCGTCCAGCGTGGATATATGAAGGCCGGGAGTTTCCATACGGCCAGGCTTGAAACGGCTCCGCTGGGCCATTTCTTTCACGTCATCTCGAATGGATATGGCGCGATGCCGGACTATGCGGCACAGATCACGCCAGCTGATCGCTGGGCGATTGTGGCCTATATCAAGGCATTGCAGTTGAGCCAGAAGGCGACGCAGGCCGATGTTCCTGCCGGCGAGCATGTTCAACCGTTGGCAAGTATCGCCGAACACGAAGGGCTACCAGCCTCATTCGCCGATGAGTGGACCCTGCCGCCAACTGCAGTGACTGGGACCCCTGACAACGGCCTATTTGTTCTTCCGGTACCAGGAGCTGCCGGAACGGGAGCCGTTACGCCATCACGCACCAATTCAGTTGCTCCGGCCGCAGCGCCAGCCGGACAAACCGTACCGAAGCAGTAACCTCGGAAGCTTCCGAACGAAGGCTTGAAACGCATGTCATCTGGACACGAACATAACGGAGGAGCGGGCGGGCACCACGGCGATCATGGGCCGAGGCCGCTGCCTGCATCGCTTGCTGCACCGGAGATTGTCTCCGCTTGGCGGACGCGTGCGCTGATTGTATTCGTGGTCGCCACTGCTTCTCTCGATCTTCTTCGTCTTTACCCATGAGGGCAAGAACCACGTCCTTCGCGCTTACCTGTTGGGCTACATGATTTGCTTCAGCTTTGCCGGGGGTGGGCTGGCGATGCTGATGCTGCAGTATGTGAGCGGCGGTAAGTGGGGGCTGCTGCTGCGCCGTCCGCTGGAGGCGATGTCGCGGACGATCTGGCTGGTCGGGCTGATGTTCGTGCCGATCATCTTTCTTTGGAAGCATCTGTATCAGTGGGCCGCATTCCCGACTGCTGGAGCTGTTGCTGAAGCACTTTCCAATCATTGGGTGACGCTGGAACAGGCGATGACGCTGAACGCCAAGCGTGCGATGCTGAATCCGGGTGCGGCTATCTTTCAGACCGTCCTGATCTTCGCGATTCTTTGGACTTTCGCCGTTTCTATTGAACAAGTGGTCGCTCGAGCGGGACGCCGATCCTGCACGGGGCACGGAGCCGAGCTTCGACCGCTGGCGCATCAAGTTTGAAAATCTCAGTGGCATTGGAATCGTTATCTATGCCATTCTGCTTACGGATGGCGCGATCGTCTGGATCAAGTCACTCGATATCACGTGGTACTCGTCGATCTGGGGACTCCAGTTTATTGTTGGCCAGGGCTATGCGGTGCTGGCGCTGGGGATTTTGACGGTGATCCTGCTATCGCGGTTTGAGCCGATGAAGACGATGCTGCGGGCGACAGAACAGCACGACCTGGGCAAGCTGGCGTTTGCATTCGTGATGCTCAATATCTACCTCTGCTTCGCGGAGTTCCTGATCATCTGGTCGGGCAATGTTCCGGACGAGATTCCGTGGTACCTGAACCGAATCCACGGGGGATGGTGGTATGTCTGCTCGGCGGACTTTATCTGCCACTGGCTGATTCCCTTCGTTCTTCTGCTCTCGCGCGACCTGAAGCGGAACAAGCAGAAGATGATCTGGCTGACGTGCTTCATGATCTTCGCGCGTTGCCTGGACATGTTCTGGCTGATCGAGCCGAACTTCGCGGACGCGGCGGGAAATCTGCACATCGCGGGCAACATTGGAATACTTGCCTACGTTACTGTCCCTGTGGCCGTGATATCGCTGTGGGGCTGGTTCTACATGAGAGAACTGCAAGCGCGTCCTCTGATCAACGTGAACGATCCTCACCTCGAGGAGATGCTGGAGCCCGAACATGCCCACTAACGACCATGATCTGAATCAACCCGGCGCGCACGACTCGCATGTGCGTGACACGGACCATCCTGGGTATGAGGTAACTGACGTCAACGCCAGTGGGATCGCCGTTTTCCTGGCGGGTCTGCTTGGTTCTGTCTTCGTCTTCTTTCTTCTTTGCTATGGTTTAGGCAAGGTCATAAACGGCGGGATCGAAAAAGAAGACGGGCCGCCTACGAAGTGGAACAGGCTAAGTGCATTTGCGGGTGCAGAGACGACAAACGGTAAGCGTCAGGACCTTGCCAGCAACCCCGAGATGCAGCAGAAGGACTATCAGCAGATGACCGCGACCTTCCCTGAGCCTCGTCTGGATATCGACGACGGCAACCAGGCGACGGCAGACCTGCACGCTCGCGAAGACCTGTTGCTGAACAACTACAGCGAAGTTCCTGGAGAGGGGGGATCGATTCGGATCCCGGTCTCACGCGCCATGGAGATCATCGCGCAACGTGGCCTGCCGGTGAATGCGCAGGCGGTCGCTCCTGGTACTGAAATGGCAGGCGACGAGAAGCCAGTGGTGCAGGCACCGTTGACCTCGGGCTTCGCCCGAACCGGATACGAGCTTGAGGTCATCGAAGCTCGCGCCCAAAAGCTGAGTTACGGCAAGGCCGAAGGTGAGACCAAGGCAGAGCTTACTCCAGTGAAGTAATCGATAAACGGACCAGGATTTAAGATAGAGAAGAGGCGGCATGGGAGACAGGCGGACAATACGAGGGGGTTGGCAGGCGGCGGTCCTTTGCTGCGCCCTGCTGAGTGCGCCCATGGTTGCCCAGGTATCGAGCTATGGCGACAAGCAGAGTGGTGAGAACGCCGGCGATCAACTGCCGCAGGTGCTTCAGAAGGTTGGGGTGTCGCAGCATTTGAATCAGCAGTTGCCGCTGGATGCGTCCTTTGTGGACGAAAGCGGCAAGACGGTGAAGCTGGGAGACTACTTCGGCAAGCGTCCAGCAATTCTTTCGCTGGTGTACTACACCTGTCCGATGCTCTGCTCTGAGGAGTTGGACGGTCTTACTAGTTCGCTTGAGATGGTGAAGCTGACTCCGGGCAAAGACTTCGATGTAGTGATCATCAGCATCGATCCCAGCGATACACCGGCGCTGGCCGCGAAGTCGAAGGCGCTCTATGTCAAACGATACGGACGTCCGGAGACGGCAGCGGGATGGCATTTTCTGACGGGGCAGCGGCCTGCGATCGATGCAGTGACCAATGCGGTCGGCTTTGGGTATGTTCGGGTCCCGGGGCCGGACGGCAAGCTGTCGCAGTTTGCGCATGCAAGTTCGATCGAGATCGTAACGCCGGAGGGCAAGCTCGCCCAGTACTATCTCGGGGTTGAA
Organism: uncultured Acidobacteriaceae bacterium; assembly: GCA_963774835.1. Lineage (GTDB taxonomy): Bacteria > Acidobacteriota > Terriglobia > Terriglobales > Acidobacteriaceae > Edaphobacter. The sequence goes on along the minus strand of CAVZGS010000002.1, from coordinate 498,854 downwards.
TACTCGCCGAAGGACATGCTGCTGGGGCTGATCGACGCCTCCGGCAATAAGATCGGCTCCCCTGTCGCAAACATTCTGACCTATTGCTATCACTACGATCCGCAGACCAATCGGCACTCGTTGATCATCGCTCGCGTTGTGCAGGTTGGCGGAATGATCACGGTGGCGGGACTAGGCGGCTTCATGTTTCTGATGTTCCGGAGAGACGTCAAACTTGCGCGCGAACACGACCTGACTAAGAAAGAAACGGATAAAGGGTAACGATGCATATCAGTCCAGTCTTGTGGCAATTTTTGGTGAAATGGCTCAACGCTTCGGCGCTCTTTCCGCGCGAGGCATCGACCATTGCGCCCTACGCTGACGCGCTCTACTTCTTCCTGCTGCTGATCACAGTGATCGGCCTGACATTTGTTGGCTGCCTCATCTTCAGTTTCGCGATCCGTTATCGCAAAGAGAAGCACCCGGTCGCGATCCAGGTGGAAGGTTCCACGCTGCTCGAGGCGACCTGGACAATTATCCCGCTGGCGCTCTTTCTGATCGTGTTCGTCTGGGGCGCGCTGCTGTACTTCCGGATCTATAACCCTCCGACCAACGCGATGAATATCTATATCGTTGGCAAACAATGGATGTGGAAGGCGGAACATCCGGGTGGACAGCATGAGATCAATGCGCTGCATGTGCCAACGGGCCGCAATGTCCAGTTGACGATGATCTCGCAGGACGTCTTTCATAGCTTCTCGATTCCGGACTTCCGTGTGAAGCGTGAGGTCATTCCGGGTCGCTATTCGACGGTGTGGTTCAATGCGACAACGCCGGGAACGTATCATATCTTCTGTACCCAGTACTGCGGAACCAACCACTCGGTCATGATTGGCGAGGTGACAGCGCTGAGCCCGGATGACTATGAGAAGTGGACGCAGCAGTCCACGAGCGGTATGTCGCTGTCGCAAAATGGAGAGCGGCTCTTTGCGAGTATGGGCTGCAACGCGTGCCACTCCGGAAATGCGGCGGCCCGCGGGCCTAGTCTCGCGGGGGTGTATGGGTCGAAGCTGCAACTGACGAACGGCTCCCAGGTGCTGGTGAATGACGCCTACCTGCGCGATTCGATCCTCAATCCCTCGCAGCACATTACGGCGGGTTACGCGCCGATTATGCCGACCTATCAAGGGCAGATCAGCGAAGACGGCCTGATCGACCTGGTCGAGTACATCAAATCTATGCAGAGCAACTATCGTGTGCAGCAGACGCTGACCACGTCAGAGTCGAACCAAGCGGCGCCGACGACGCCAGGGGTGGTAAAGCCATGAGTGCAACCAGTTCTACAATTCTCAACCTACCCGATCAGAGGACGGCGACCCTGCCGAAGCTGAACTATATCAATAGCGAGGACGGGTTGCTCAGCTGGCTGTTTACTGGGGACCACAAGCGTATTGCGATGCTCTATCTGATCTCGATTACGTTTTTCTTCTTTATTGGCGGCGCGTTTGCGGGTCTTATCCGGCTCGAACTACTGACGCCGCAGCCAGACCTTGTTGCCGCTGATACCTACAACAAGTTCTTTTCCATGCATGGAATCATCATGGTCTTCCTTTTCCTGGTGCCGTCGGTTCCGGCGACGCTGGGGAACTTCCTGATGCCGATCATGCTGGGCGCCAAGGACCTGGCCTTCCCAAAGATCAATCTTCTGAGCTGGTACCTCTATTGGCTTGGCGGTATTGTCGTTCTTGCGGCGCTTGTGCTTGGTGGCGTGGACACGGGTTGGACGTTCACGACCCCGCTCTCAACGCACTACCTGAATACCCATGTGATGACCGCTGCAACTGGTGTCTTCATTCTTGGCTTCTCATCGATCTTTACCGGACTGAACTTTATCGTGACGATCCATCGTATGCGGGCGCCGGGGATGACATGGTTTCGGATGCCGCTGTTTTGTCTGGTCGCACTACGCTGCGTCGATCCTGATGGTGCTTGGTACGCCGGTTCTGGCCATTACTCTTGTCTTGGTTGCGCTTGAGCGGCTGGTTGGTATCGGTGTATTCGATCCAACTAAGGGTGGAGATCCTCTGTTGTTTCAGCATCTCTTTTGGTTCTATTCGCACCCGGCTGTGTACATCATGATTCTTCCAGGTATGGGCGTGATCTCTGAGGTCATTAGCACGTTCAGCCGGAAGCGGGTCTTCGGATATACGGCTGTTGCGTTTTCGTCGGTGGCGATTGCGCTCTTCGGCTTCTTCGTCTGGGCGCACCACATGTTCATCATGGGCGTGTCCAACTATTCCGCACTCGTCTTCTCGCTGCTGACGATGCTGGTCGCGGTGCCTTCGGCGATCAAGACCTTTAACTGGGCCTTTACGATGCAAAAGGGCTCGATCACCTTTGAGACACCGATGCTCTACGCTTTTGGGTTTCTTGGTCTGTTTACGATCGGCGGCATGACAGGCGTGTTTCTTGGTGCGCTGGGGATGGACATCCACCTGACCGAGACCTATTTCATCGTTGCTCACTTCCACTTTGTGATGGTGGGCGGAATGCTGATGGCGTTTCTGGCTGGAGTCCACTTCTGGTGGCCGAAGATGACCGGGCGAATGTATCCGGAGTCGCTGTCGAAGTTGGCGGCGGTTACGACCTTCATCGGATTCAACCTTACGTTCCTGCCGCAGTTCATTCTGGGATATCTGGGTATGCCACGGCGGTACCATGCATATCCGCCCGAGTTTCAGGTGCTGAATGTTCTATCGACTGCCGGGGCCACGGTACTCGGTGTTGGGTATATGCTGCCGCTGCTTTATCTGGCCTGGTCGCTGAAGTATGGCGCGATCGCCGGCAACAATCCGTGGCAGGCGACGGGACTTGAGTGGCAGATCCAGTCCCCGCCGCTGACCGAGAACTTTATCGAGATCCCTATCGTGGACCATGAGGCCTATGACTACGAATGGCTCGAACACAAGACCGCACAAGAGGTGACGACCGTTGGATAATGCGACCGCAACAACGCATCCACATACGCATGAGACCGCGGTTGCGGCGGAGCACCAGCATGTTGCGCTCCCGCAGCACCGCCATCACTTCGAGACGCAGGAGCAGCAGCGCGAGGCAGGCACCTTTGGGATGTGGCTCTTCCTGCTGACCGAAATCATGTTCTTCGGTGGGCTGTTCTTTGCCTATCTGCTGTATCGTAACTGGTATTACGACGCGTTCGTCGTCTCCTCCAACCAGCTGAGTATTCCGCTGGGCGCAGCGAATACGGCGATCCTGATCACATCCGGCTTTTTCATGGCGCTGGGTGTATGGGCCGCTGAGGTCAAGAAGAGGGGCCTTCTAGTCATCTTTTTGGTTTTCACAACATTGTTCGGTGTGGCCTTCCTTGGGATCAAGGCTGTCGAGTACCACGAGAAGTGGGAGAAACACCATATTCCAGGCGCTAGTTTTGACGTGTCGCAGTTCGTCAATCCACATGCGTACGGCTTGAAGGAGAAACCGCTTGCACCTGATATGGCGCAGAAGACACAGGTCTTCTTCTTCCTCTACTTCGCCATGACTGGTATGCACGCGCTGCACATGGTGATCGGTGTGGTGCTTTTGTTCTGGCTGACGTGGCGAGCTAATCGAGGGGAGTTCTCCGCGGGATATGTCGCGCCAATTGAAAATTTCGGGTTATATTGGCACTTTGTCGATATTGTTTGGCTCTTCCTGTTTCCTTTGCTCTACCTCATCAACCGCCACCCAGTCTAGGCACGACCGCGGCCAGTGGACATTGGCTGGAAAGAGAAGATTATGACCGAATTTCATGATCCGTCGAACGTAGTGAACCCGGAGCATGCCGACCATCACATCGTCACGCCGGTTACCTACGCGATCGTATTTGTGACGCTGCTGGTTGGAACAGCAATCACAGTTGCTGCGGCTTATGTTGATCTCGGAATATTCAATCCGGTCGTTGCGCTGGCCATCGCTTGCACGAAGGCAGTGATCGTCATCCTGTTTTTCATGCACGTCAAGTATCAGTCGAGGCTGGTCAAGCTGACGGTCGCCTCCGGCTTCTTCACGTTTCTCGTATTGATTACGATGACGCTGAGCGACTACATCAGCCGCGCGTGGGGACTCTGGTAGTGGCGTGGTGTTCGTTTTGACAGGGATGCGGCCTGCGGGCCGCATTTTTGCTGCCATGAAAATGCTCTGATTGTGCCTCGTACACTTGAGTTATGGCCAAGGTGCAGTCTGACCTTTCCGAACAGCTTCGGCGCTGGTCGAGTGATCCGCGTGTCACGGTGCGGCGAGAGGGAGTCCCTGACCCCGACGGCAAATGTGTCGTCTACTGGATGCAGCGCGCGCAACGCGGCGTCGACAATCATGCGGTCGACCTGGCGGTAAAGATCGCCAATCTGCTTGGCTTGCCGCTGGTCGTGTATTTCGCTGGGACATCTAACTTTCCTCACGCTAACCTTCGGCACTATGTGTTTCTCAACCAAGGTTTGCCCGATATTGAAGCCGATCTGGCTGCGCGAAACATCTCTTTTGTCATGCGGCGGGCTCCGCACGAGTCGCATGAGCAGTTTCTGGCGGACGTCGATGCGGCGTTTTTGATCGGCGATGAGAATCCGATGCGGGAGCCGGAGCGCTGGCGCAAGCATCTGGCTTCACGGGTCAAGGTCCCATTCTGGACGGTCGATACGGACGTGGTCGTTCCGTCCAAGTTGATCGACAAGGCGCAGTATGGGGCGCATACCATTCGCCCGCGGCTTTATCGGCTTCTGCCGGAGTATCTCCATCCATATGAGAATGCGCACGCCCAATATGCGTGGAAGAGGCCGCGGGGTTTCCACGCTGATTCTGTGCGTGAGGACATGACGCGCGACTGGAAGGGCTTCGATCGCAGTGTCGCTCCTGTCGAGGCGTGGAAGGGTGGTACTCATGCTGCGCTCGAGCGGCTGAAGGTGTTTACCGGAAAGCTTCTTGAAACATATGACGCGCGACGCAATCATCCAGAGGTGGATGGGACCTCCTGCATGTCGCCCTATCTTCACTTCGGACATATTGGTCCACTCACGATTGCGCTGGCTGTTGAAGCGAAGGCGAAGTCGAACCCGAAGCTTCGAGCGGCCAGGGACAGCTATTTCAATGAGTTGATCGTGTGGCGTGAACTTGCAATCAACTTTGTCCGCTATACGCCGAACTACGACTCCCCGGATTGCGCGGAGAGTTGGGCCAAGACGACAATTGCTGAACATGCCCGGGACGAGCGGGAACATTTGTACACATTGCGACAGCTAGAAGGTGCGCAGACCCATGACGATCTCTGGAACGCCGGTCAGATCCAGATGGTACGTTATGGATGGATGCACAACTATTTGAGGATGTATTGGGCGAAGAAGATTCTGGAGTGGACACCTGATGTTGCTACCGCGATGAAGTGCGCGATTTATCTGAACGACAAGTACTTTTTAGATGGCCGCGATCCCAACGGACATGCGGGGATTGCGTGGGCGATCCTGGGTAAGTTTGACCGGGCGTGGGGAGAGCGTCCTATCTTCGGGAAGATCCGTTATATGTCGGGCGCGTCTACGGGCAGGAAGTTCGACTCGAAGATATATATTCGGCAGATGGGGCTTCTTCCGCAGCAAGGGCGCTTCTCTTCTGAGAGACGTCGCTCTCTTGCGCTTTAGGGTGATTGTCGTGTCCGAAGACTTCGGCAGAGGCAGCTCGCTAACAACTACAGAGAGGTTGTGGCGCGGCGTGGCAGATGATAGATTGAGGACGTCCGCGCGATAGATCAACTTACCGAGATCGTCCGCTGCTGAACACGCTGAGAGATGGCCGCAGAGTAACACCAACGATCACTCCTCCAACGCAGATGAGAGTTTTCTCATCCCGTTGTGGAACTATCCGTCGTTCTTCTCCCGCTCTAGCGTTGACTCGTCCGATGCCAGCTTGCAGCATCAAGGCTAGCTGTCTGCTGTTCGGATTGCACGCTATGGGCCCGATTGGATCGTCTCAACTCGCGCGTCACGCACGACCATCCCTCCAACGTGATGTGTGCCGCTTTCTTGCGATGATGGGTTTCTGTCTTATAACTGTCACGCCCATGCGGGCCTTTGGGCAGTTGGTTTCTACGCAACCTACTTCCGGTGAGGTCGCATCCGTTGGGCCTGTTGAATCTCATGTTGTCCGGACACGCCGCTTTCTTGGCGGCCGGACTCTCGCGGGGGGTGTCGCTGCTGCAGAAGCGATGGACACGGCCCGGCAGCAACACGCCGCAATGCTGGTGCGGCAGGCCGCCCTTCCTCAACTATCCAGCCTGAGTGCCGCGTGGCAGCCAGTAGGGCCGAACCAGGTAGCGAGCATCGCCTACGGTAATGTCACAGGCCGCATTACGGCGATTGCGATTGACCCGGCGGACCCGAGTGGCAATACTGTTTATCTCGGTACGACTGGTGGGGGCGTGTGGAAGTCCACCAATGCAGCCGGCCCAGCGGCGAGTGTGGTCTTCGCTCCGCTTACCGACACGCTGCCTGTATTCAACGCCAATGCCGGAACCTCGGCGATTCCGTCGCTTAGCATTGGGGCGATCAGTGTTCAGTCCGGCGTTGTGCTGGCGGGCACGGGAGACCCCAATGATGCTTCGGATTCCTTCTATGGAAGCGGCCTGTTGCGATCTGCTGATAGCGGGCTCACGTGGACGCTGATACAAAATTCGCACGATGGGGTGGCGGGCAATCACTCGTTCAACGGGCTTGGCTTTGCCGGTTTTGCCTGGAGTAGTGCGGTGCCGGGTACTGTGGTCGCCGCTGTTTCTCAGGCCGCGGAGGGCGTTCTCGTCAATGCACCGGACGCTACCAACAGCGTGATGGGTCTTTATTATTCGACTGACGAAGGCGTTACCTGGCAGATGTCCACCATTATGGACGGCAACCAAATTGTGCAGACTCCGCTACCGTCCGGAGCCGACCTTGGTGGAACGGCCGCAACTGCGGTCGTGTGGAACCCAGTTCGCCAGCGCTTCTATGCTGCCATCCGGTACCACGGCTACTACGAGTCGGCAGATGGCGTGACGTGGACACGTTTAGCGCATCAGCCCGGAGCGGGTTTGGCTACAACCGCATGCCCGACGACAACGCCCGGTACGACAGGCAGCGCGGCCTGCCCGATCTTTCGTGGGGCGCTCGCCGTGCAGGCGACGACGGGCGATACCTTCGCGTTCACGGTGGACGATAACAATGTTGATCAGGGTCTGTGGCAGGACGTCTGCGCGCTGTCTGGCGCGACCTGTTCGAGTTCGGCGGTTACCTTTGGGACGCAACTATCTTCATCTCCGATGGAGGTCGGCAATGGCAGCACTGTGGTTCCACAGGCCGACTACAATTTCGCGCTGGCGGCGGTCCCAGCAGGGTCGAGCGGTCCGACGCAGGACACTCTGCTCTATGTGGGCACGGTCGATCTCTATCGGTGTTCGCTAACCGCGGGATGCGTGCTGCGTAACACGACCAATGCGGTCGACGGATGCGCGGCACCTGCCCAGGTCGCCCCCGCCCAACATGCCATCGCTGCACTGGCGACGGCGACGCAGCCGCTCCTCTACCTTGGCAACGATGGTGGCCTTTGGCGGTCAATCGATGGAGTGAACCAGCAGGCAACGCCCTGCTCCGCCGACGATGCGAACCATTTTCAGAACCTCAATGGCGGACTTGGATCGCTCGCTGAGGTGATCAGCTTCGCGCAACATCCTACGGATGCGGGTACTCTGCTGGTGGGTCTCGGTGCAAACGGCACTGCTTCTACGGGCACCGCTGCTAGTGCGACATCGTGGCCGCAGCTCTCGACCGGCGAAGGCGGCACCGTGGCCATCGATCAAACCAATCCGCTGCTTTGGTACGTTTCGACTGCGGCCGGCTGTCAGCGTTCGCCAGTGCACCAACGGTACGGCCTGCACCGCGGCAAACTTTACCGGTGCGCCCACGATAGGGCCAGCGCAGATCGCCGAGGACGAGTCTCTAATTGATGCACCCTGGCTGCTTGACCCGGCCCTCTCGTCCAACATTCTCATCGGAACGTGCCGGGTCTGGCGCGGGCCTGCGGCGAATGGGGAAGTCCTGGTCCGCTGCGAACGCTATCAGCAGACTTCTCGCTGGACCTCTGAACGCGTCCTGCGCGAGCACGAATCCTGTCGTCCGCTCTCTCGCCGCGGCCGGGCCCTCGAGCAATGCGACTGCTGCGCAGAATGCAGGATCGGAGGTGCTCTACGCCGGGATGGCGGGCGCGCTCGATGGCGGAGGCAGCTATGGAGGCCATCTTTATTCAATCACTACTGCCAACACCGCGGGCGGCCCTACAGTGTGGAACGATCTCGCGACATCGCCGGTGACGAATGGCCAGGGCACCAGCTTCAACGCTGGAGGCTTCGATATCTCGTCTCTTGCGGCGGATTCGCATGACTCTACCGGCAGGACAATTTATGCGACGGTGATGGGCTTTGCGGGCAACGGCATCAATGCGTCGCATTTATATCGTTCCATCGATGGGGGCGCCGACTGGACCAACATCAGCAGCAATCTGCCCAATGCTCCCGCTAACAGCGTAGTCGTTGATCCTAATGACGCGAACACTCTCTACGTTGCGCTGGACACCGGTGTCTACGTCACTACGCAGGTCACGACCTGTGACAGTGCAAACTGCTGGAGTATCTACGGCACGGGTTTGCCGAATGCGCCGATTGTTGAGCTGGTTGCGGCGGCTGGGATACCGACCGGAGACGGTCGCGCGGGAGAGCTTCGTGCGGCGACCTATGGACGCGGTCTATGGCAGATTCCGCTCCTCACGGCGTCGACGGCAGCGCAGGCTTCGATCAGTTTGGGCCCCCCGTCGCTTACGTTTGGGACGCAGGCAGTCGCCACGGCGAGTGCGCCACAAACTATGACAGTTACAAATACCGGAAACGCTCCGCTGACGGTTAGCATGGTCGCAACTACGGGAGATTTCAGCGAGACAGACAACTGTGCGAGCGCTTCGATCGCCGTGAGCTCGACCTGCATGATCGATGTCAGCTTTCTGCCCACGGCCACTGGAAGCCGCAGCGGATTGCTTACAGTTTATGGGAATGTCTCCGGCGGTCAGGCAACAGCAGCGCTCTACGGTACAGGCAGTCCTGCGGCAGCTATTGTTCTCAGCCCCATTACTCTTAGTTTTCCTGCAACGATGATAAATGCCACAACTCCGGTGCAAGACATCGCGATTTCAAATACTGCTGGCACTGCCATTGCGCTCCAAACGCCATCTGTCATCGGGGCGGACTTTAGAATTAGCGCGAATACGTGCGGAGCTAGCCTTGGTCGTGGTGTTAGCTGCACGGTCTCGATCGCCTTTACTCCCACCGCCTCGGGTGCTCGTAGTGGGACTTTTAGCATCACCGATGATGCTGGCACCCAGACTGCATTACTCAGCGGAATTGGGACTTCGCCGGCTACAGATGCTATCTCGCCTCCGGCGCTTACGTTTGCGGCCCAGCAACTCAGTACTGCGAGCCCCGCTCAGCAGGTTACGGTGACCAACTCCGGCGACCTGCCCTTGACGCTGATTGCAGCGCAGATTACGAGCGGTGACTTCAGCGTAGTCAACGCCTGTGGCAACTCGCTTAACCCTCACTCCAGCTGCTCGATCAATGTCACCTTCCAGCCCAAGAGTGTTGGGACGATCACCGGCGTACTGTCTGTGTCGGACCAATATCGCACCCAGACCGTTGGGTTATATGGCATCGGTGTTGCGCCGCCTGGCGTGACTCTTTCGCCTGTGTCGACTATCACGTTCACCGCTACCGGAGTCGGTCTTATGTCTGCTGCGCAGACAGTCACCTTGACCAACAATGGCGCCTTTCCGCTTTTCGTGCAGGGCGTCACGGTCGCTGGAGATTTTGTTATTGTGCCTGGTAGTGATACTTGCGGGAGCACCGTCGCGGTGAGCACAGCATGCACGCTGCAGATCGCGTTTGCACCGACTGTCGCCGGGCCCCGTTCCGGTTCGCTCACCATTACAGACAACGCCGCCAACTCGCCCCAAGTGCTGTCACTCACCGGTACCGGCGTTGACTTCGCACTCAGTCCAAATGGTGGAACGAGTCTGACCGTCGCGAATGGTCAGAACGCCGTCTACCCATTGCTGCTCAGCTCTGCCGCGAACATTCCTGGAACGGCGACCTTCACTTGTACTGGCGCGCCCGCGAATTCCACCTGCACTGTCACGCCTGCCAGCGTAGCGCTGGGTAGCACAACGACTGTCTTGGTCACAGTTCTCACCGGCGTCACGAGTACGGCAGCATCAGCGCGGCCACATGTGTATCGAACCAATATCGCATGGTTCGCAACCTTGTTCCCACTCAGCTTGCTGGCGCTGCGTCGATCCCGACGATCTTGCCTTGTTGGTCTTGTTCTTGTTGGTTGTCTAACCGCCGCAACCGGATGCGGCGCAGGGCGCGCAATTCCCCTGGAGAGCGGCTCGAATCCGAACCCTACACCTATTCCGATCACACCCGCCGGGACATACACCGTCGTTGCTTCGGCCACTAGCGGCGGCCTGACGCGCTCTGTCAACCTTACGCTGATCGTTCAGTAGACGTTAGATCTAGACCGCTCGGCCCGCGCTGGCGCCAGAGGCCCACGCCCATTGGAAGTTGTATCCTCCCAGCCATCCCGTTACGTCGACTACTTCGCCGATGAAGTATAGCCCGGGAACCTTGCGGCTCTGCATGGTCTTTGCATCCAGTTCTGCGGTGTCTACGCCCCCAGCGGTCACCTCTGCCTTGGCGTAGCCTTCAGTTGCGGCTGGTGTGATTCGCCATGCGTGCAACTGTTGCTCCATGGTCGTCAATGAAGCGTTGGTCCAATCGTCTGGCTGGTGAAGGGAGACCCATCGCTCGGCCATGCGAGTCGGCAACACGGCGCGGATCGCGAGGACTGCCGCGGCGGCATCGCGTCGCGCATTGCGGGCCACTAGAGGCGCCGTCACTTCGACATCCGGCGCGAGGTCAAGTTCGATGGCCTCGCCGGGCCGCCAGTAAGACGACACCTGCAGGATTGCGGGGCCGCTCAACCCGCGATGAGTCACCAGCATCTTATCCCTGAAGCTGCAGCGCCTCTGCCGTGCTCCGGCATCTGCGACCACCTCTGCGGAGACGCCGGACAGATCGCACCATTGTTCGCGGTCCTCTGCGCTGAACACCAGCGGCACCAGACCCGGTCTGCACTCGACTATGCGCAGGCCGAACTGCTCGGCCAGGCCGTAGCCGAAGCCTGTGGCTCCCATCTTCGGGATCGAAAGGCCGCCGGTGGCGACGACAACGGCCTCTACTTCAAAGATGGCCGCCGGTGTTTCTACTCGAAAATGCCCGTCGCGCACGACTGAAGTGACCCGGGCGCCGACGATGATGCGAACCCCTGCGTCTGCGCACTCCTTCTCCAGCATGGTTATGACGTCCTGGGCCGAGCGATCACAGAAGAGCTGCCCGAGGGTCTTTTCGTGATAACGGATGCCATGTTTCTCGACCATGGCGATGAAGTCTGTGGGGGTAAATCGGGCCAATGCGGACTTCGCAAAGTGCGGGTTTTCTGAGAGGAAGTTTTCCGGTCGGCAGTGGATGTTGGTGAAGTTGCACCTGCCGCCTCCGGAGATGAGTATTTTTTTCCCTACGCGTTCCGCGTGGTCGAGCAAGACTACGCGCCGGCCGCGACGGCCTGCTTCGATCGCGCACATCATTCCTGCAGCGCCTGCTCCCAGGATTACGACATCGACCTTCTGCACGCGCGTTCCCCGTTGCTCTCTCTTTGAATCCAGATCCATCGCTTGTTCTCATTCTAGATTCGTCGTGGCTGCTGGATCGCCGGTTTTGGGTGGTTGTGCGACCATTGATTCATGCTTAGAAAAGTTGAAGAGCGCGGGCCGCGAGTAGTTGTGGCCCAGCCTTTTGGGCCGGCGGCGGCGGTGACACGGCGGGCGGCGGACCGTTTGCGGGCTGGGCATCTTTGGGTCTATCGGTCTGATGTCGAATCGCTGGTTCCAACTCTCGGGGCGACGGTGATTGATGGTGGTGCGCTGGTTACGGTGATGGATAGCCGCGGGATTCCGCTGGGGACGGGGCTTTATAGTGCGGCGTCACAGATTGCGGTGAGGATGGTGTCGGCTGAGGTCGCGCTGGCGCGTAGTGTGTATCTCGACCAGGTTCGGGAGCGGGTCGTTGCGGCGCTGGTGCTGCGGGACGACGTCGCGCCGGAGTCGATGGAGAACGATGCTTGCCGGTTGGTCTTCTCGGAGGCGGATGGTTTGCCGGGTATCGTTGCGGACCGGTACAACGACCTGGTCATTCTGCAGTTGCTGACGCAGGGGACCGCGCAGGATGACATTCGCGCTGTGCTGACTGATGTGCTTCGGAGGCGTTTCAATCCAGCGACCATAATTGAGCGGCCGGATCCGAAGATACGGGAGTTGGAGCAGTTGGTTGCGCCTTCGCCCGGGCCGCTTTATTCGATTGGCGATCGACCGCAACTTACCAGCATCTTCACCATCAATGGACTGCGGTTTCACTATGACGCTGGTTCGGGGCAGAAGACCGGGGCGTTTCTCGATCAGCGGCTGAACTATGCTGCTGCGGCAAGGTATGGACGCGGTTCGGCGCTGGATATTTGCACGTACCAGGGTGGTTTTGCGATCCATCTGGCGCAGCGATGCGAGCGGGTGACGGGGGTCGATGCGAGCCGGGGGGCGCTGGAGGTGGCTGACCGTAATCGGGAGTTGAACCCTGAGCTTGGGGCCGAGGTGGATTGGATTGAGGCCGATGCGTTTGAGTTGTTGCGTGAGTATGAGGCGAGTGGCGAGCGGTACGACACGATCGTTCTGGATCCGCCGGCATTTGCGAAGTCGAAGCGCGCGGCCGAGGGCGCGCTGCGTGGGTACAAGGAACTGAACCTGCGGGCCATGAAGATGCTGCGCGCCGGCGGGACGTTGGTGACCTGCTCGTGTTCGCACCATGTTCCGCTTGCGGAGTTCACCGAGGTGGTCGCGGCGGCCGCCGCCGATGCCGGGCGGCGGGTACAGGTGCTTGAGATGCGAGGAGCTGCGCCGGACCATCCAGCGGTACTGACGCTGCCGGAGACGAGTTATCTTAAATGCCTGATCTGCCGGGTGGGGTGACCCCCCTCCCCCCTCCCTGCGACAAATTTGTTTTGATTCAACGACTTGCAGCTGGTTGCGACCTGCAAAATCGTCATAAAAAAGGGGTTATAGCTAAAAATCCTCTTTCTAAACGACTTAGCCCGGAGGCTGGCTATCTCCTCACCGAAATCCGCCTTTTCTTTGATCTATATATCCAGTATAGCGGTTTGAATGTAACTAACATGCCACGTGGATGTTGTTGGCTGGAAAAGGTTTAGGCTGTTTTGGGACTTGACACACGCTTTTTGGGCCAAAAACGCCAAAAATAAATGCCAAGGCAAAACTTAAGGATAAAGGAACCAGTTGCTTCGCTCCCCTCGAATCCACCCGGGCTTTGTGAACAGTGGCCCGAAGGCGACTTTGCGGGCATCCGGATAGCCGGTTAACCGGGAGAGACCGTGCCTTCCCAATCCGACTTCTCCTTATTGATCTTTCTCGCGAGTGGTCAGTTCAGCAAATGGCCGTAGTTTTTCACTTGTTTTTCGCTGACCTTCTGGACGGTCTTTTCGCAGCAAGTTTCTTTGCCTGGGCTTCATCTTTGGATTGGATGGTATGCGCGTTTACGATCGCCCGGATCAGCCCCGGGAAGCGCTCCTCGATCTCCGCGCAACGTGAGGAGTTGTACATCTCCACGCCGCGCCGCTCGCCGCGAATTAGCCCCGCCTCTCTTAATGCCCTGAAGTGTTGAGAGAGCGTGGACTTCGGAATTGCCTTATCGCTAACGTTCAAAAACATCGAGCAGTTATGCGAGCACTCCTGAGCAACGATGTCTGCATAGATCGCCACCCGTATGGGGTCGGACAAGGCATGGAGGATTCCCTCTACGGTGATGTCTTCAAGCGATGGATGGAGTAAGGGGCGCACATCCATAAGAGTAGATACGTCGTGCAAAAGGTTCAACAGTTCATTATTTCCGAACTATTGAATCCTGCCCAAGTCTGACTCCATCTACTCACCAGAACTTAGTGGGGCCAGCCCCAGCGCTACAGCCCCGAAGACCTTCGTAATTAACACAGAAAAGAGATAAGAATATGAGCAAGCTCAAAGGCAAAGTCGCAGTCATTACGGCAGCCACGTCCGGCATGGCGCTGGCCACAGCCAAACTATTCGTCGAAGAAGGAGCATACGTCTTCATCACAGGACGTCGCCAGGACAAGCTCGACGAGGCCGTAAAGCTCATCGGCAAAAATGTCACGGGCGTGCAAGGCGACGCGGCAAACCTGGCCGACCTCGACCGTCTCTACGAGACCGTCAAACGCGAGAAGGGTAAGATCGACATCCTCTTCGCCAGTGCCGGTCGTGGCGAACTCGCCAAACTCGAAGAGGTCACCCAGGAACACTTCGACAAGACCTTTGACCTCAACGTGCGCGGCACACTCTTCACCGTGCAGAAGGCACTCCCGCTCATTAACGACAACGGCTCCATCTTTTTGAACGGCTCCATTGCGAGCATCAAGGGCTTCCCGGCGTTCGGCGTCTACAGTGCCAGTAAGGCTGCGGTCCGCTCGTTTGCCCGTACCTGGCTCTTGGAGCTTAAGGAGCGCAGAATCCGAGTGAACATCCTCAGTCCTGGCACGATCGACACGCCGATCCTCGATCCTCTCGGACCCGACGCCAAGGAGTTCTTCAAGTCCCAAATCCCACGCGGCGAAATGGGGCGCCCGGAGGAGATCGCGACCGTCGCCCTCTTCCTGGCCTCCAGCGATTCCAGTTTCGTCAACGGGATTGAGCTCTTCGTGGACGGCGGCACCGCCCAGATCTAAGCGCAAGACTCCGTGTTGCTGCAGTCCATGAATGGGATTCGTCCGCAGGAGCTTCCTCCGTTTCCTGGAACGAGTCCCATTTTGCTTTTACTCTCGCACCTTCACTCCTTCAGAACATCAGCTATCTAATAAAACCGCAGCAAACACAACCCGACAGACTACCCTTCGGGCCGAGGACGAAGTTGGAGATGGGTTGTCCGGATTGTGTCCGGATGGTCGGCGATACAGAAGTAATCATTGTCCTCTTGTAGTGCAGGTAAAACGGGGTTGGCGATTGCCGAAGCGGTCGATCGGCACAACATGCGGTTCGTTCCGATCAAGACCGATGACCAGCTCGACCTGCAGGCGCTGCACCGGGTGCGGGATCGCCTGATGATACGAAGAACTTCTTTGATCAACCAGATTCGTGCGTTCTTATTGGAGCGCGGCATGGTCTTTGCCAAGAGCCCGATCCGGCTGCGGGAGGCCATCCCCGAGGTGCTAGAGAACGCGAACGAAAACCTCACCCCGAGGATGCGGAACCTGGTCGCGATGCTGTGGAACGAGTGGAAGGGCCTGGAGCTTCAGATTGTCGAGATGAACGACGAAGTGGAGCGGATCGCTTCAAGTGATGCTGCATGCATCAGGCTGCGCCAGATCCCGGGGATCGGACCGCTGGTCGCAACAGCGATCGTCGCTTCGATCGGCAACGGAGCAGCCTTCCAGAAGGGACGAGAGTTTGCAGCCTGGATGGGACTGGTACCGAAGCAACATTCTACCGGCGGCAAGGCGATAGAACATGCGGAAACTACGGCTTCCAGAATCGCGCCGCTGGGTGAACTTGCCGATAAGACGACTTTTCGGGAACAGCGCGCGCAATGGTAAACAGAAGCGCGTTTATGAGGACTTGTCTTTCCGCTGACTTCGGGTGCCGTGTACCTAGGACTAATGCCAGACTCATCCAGATGTTCTGTCTGGAGGCCACTCGTATCGAAACCAGGGGGAGTGTCGGGTTTTTGATAGGATGCTCTTGATCATGTCCACGACCTATCTACTGATTCATGGCGCTTGGCACGGAGGTTGGTGCTGGCGAAAGATCGTGCCCTTGCTCGAAGCCGGGGGACACAGAGTCTTCGCGCCGGATTTGCCGGGGCATGGAGATGACAAAACGGCTACGGCGACTGTCACGCTTGAGAGTTACACCGACCGCATTTGCGAAATCGTCTGTGCGCAGACTGAACCGGTGATTTTGGTGGGCCACAGTATGGGCGGCATCGCCATTACGCAGGCCGCCGAAAATTGCCACGAACGAATTGGAGCGCTTGTGTATTTGTCCGCGTTCTTGCCGTGCAACGGCGAATCGCTGATGACCTGGGCCTCGCAGGATGAGGACAGTATGGTCAATCCCTCAACGACTGATCCGCGTGCGGATGGGGCCATTGGGTTCAAGCCGGAGTATAGCCGCGAGGCATTCTACGGGAACTGTGCGGATGAAGACGTAGCGTTCGCTCAGTCGCGCCTCGTTGCCCAGTCTGGCCGGCCCTTTGGAACGCCAGTCCGAACATCGGCAGAGCGCTGGGGTCGAACTCCGCGGTATTACATTGAGTGCGACCGCGACCGCGCTATAACGCTCAAGCTGCAGCGGGAGATGCAGAAGCACTCGCCATGCCGGCAGACGTTTTCCATCGACACCGATCATTCGCCATTCTTTTCCGCGCCAACACAGCTGGCGGATGTATTGTCACGGATTGCACGCGCGTAATCTCACTCCGTGATTCGCCGGAACGACCGACACAAAGCTTGGATTGCCGTTCAATCGTGCGGGCCCTCTTCCGTTTCCACGGTGCCTGAGGTCTTGATGGAAACGATCAAGAAGATCAGCATTGCAAGATAGATTGCGATGGCAGCCGGTAAATAGACGAATGTGAGCGCGCAGAAAACCGCCGCTTGCAGTGTGCCAATTGCAGCGACCCGATTGCGATTGCGGGCCCATTCTTTCCAGCCGGGGTCACTGCCATGCATCTTCGATGCGGCCCACCTGAACCAGGTCATGCAGGTCATGGCGTTCCAGGCACCGACCTGGTACACGATGTATGCAGTCGGGTCATGGGGATGCTCGATGATGGAGCGAAGAGTCAGGGGAAGGAGGCTGGCGAAAAAAAGAGCGGCCCCATTGAACCAGAACATTGCCCGATTGATCTCACGCACGCGGCTGAACATGTGATGATGATGGAGCCAGATCATAAGCAGGAGCACAAATGTGGCTGAATATCCGCCAATGCCCGGCAGCAGCCGCCACCATCCATGCCACCCGGAAGTCTCGGGCGTTCGAAGATCCAGCACCATGAGCGTGATAATGATTGCGTAGACCGCATCGCTGAACAGTGTTAGCCGGTGCTTCATTCTTCTCCACTAATGACTGGAATAGCGCTTGAGGCACTAGCGGCGATTGCAAGCACGACAGCCCTCATTGGCAGCATTGACCGATAGATATTAGCACGGAATCAGCGGACGCCTTTTGCCCAAAAACCGACTTTACGTGCAGTACAGAAACATTCCGCGAGCCCGTTCTCGCTCAGCTTGCAAGCGGCCTTCGGTATTTACTGAATTGCGATGCGCTTTATGTCGTCTATTATTAGAGTAGTAGACTACATAGGTGCCCATGCCCTCATTCCGATTCAAGCTTTCGGTCTGCATCCTCGCCGCCTCCTCGGCCTTAGCCCAGAGCGCACCCACCCCCGCCCCGCTCGCCTTCGATGTCGCCTCGGTCCGGCCCAGCAGGCCGGGCTCCCCCCAAGGCACCAACGTTCCTCTCGATTCCGGCTACGTCTATGGCAGCATCAGTCCCGATGACGCCCGCGGCGCTGCGGGTGGCCATCTCATGGTGACCCATCAGGCGCTTTGGCGCTACATCGCATTCGCTTACAAGCTTTCCGCCACGCAGGAGATGGCCCTGCGCTTCAGCTTTTACTCCGGTGTGCCTAAATCCGGCGCGCCCTTCTGGGTGACCGGCTCGTTCGACGCCTCGCCAGAGTTCTTCGACATCTCAGCGCGCGCTCCGGCCGATACGTCAATCGACCAGATGCGCCTGATGATGCAGACTCTGCTCGCCGACCGCTTCCATCTCGTCCTCCACTCCGTTACCGCTGACGCTCCCGTCTTTGCCCTTGTCCTCGCCAAGCCCGGCGTCACCGGTCCCCATCTTCAGCCCCACCTGCCAATCGATTCCTGCGCCGCCCCTGCCGCGCCGGCCAATCCGCACCGGACCAGCCCGCACCCCGCCCGTCCATCGCGCCGTCGATCGTCGGCGATCTTCCGCCTGCCTGCGGCGTCATCGCACACGTTCCGTCCTCCGCCCCCGGCATGCACTACGGTGGCCGCGCTGTCCCCCTCTCACTCATCGCCACCACGATGCCCACGATGACCGGACTCGCCGTCATACCGCGCCCTGTCATCGATCAGACCGGCCTCTCCGGACTCTACGACTTCACCCTGAGCTGGGTGCACGACCCTAGCGGGGACGATGCCATCGCCGACAATATTGCCAACTTCCGCGAGGCCCTCAAGGCCCAGCTCGGCCTGGAACTCAAACCCTCCCACGCCCCCATGAGCTTCCTCATCGTCGACCACGTCGAGCGGCCTTCGGAGAATTAGAGATAGCTGACTTCCCGCAATACGGGTTTATCGGCGACTCAACCGAAGTTGCCGAAAACCCGACTTTAAAGGGAACTACGGAAGTATTGGAGAGGATTGTTTCGAAGCGCCGATTACTTCGGCACAGGTGCGTACTCCGGTAAAACCCGTGACTGCGCGCGGAAAATGTGATATTTCGAAAAGGTAATATCGTTCAGCATCGTCTTAAAGCGTCCATAGACTCCGAAGGTTTGGCCCCATTCCGTCAAGATACTCACGCCCCTCCACCTTGAAATGGAGACACTTCGTATCGGACAGATATAGGTCTTCTCACCGATCACAACCGGACCGTACTCAACCAGGATGGCGGAGCTCAGGATCGGCAGTCGCGGCTCCAGATCCGCATCCACTGTCACGCGAAGTATCGCCCCGCTCGCCGGATCGATCGCTATCTCACCGCGATATGCGGCGATTTGTTCTGAGGGGATCGTACCGTCGGGATCTGCCAGGCAGCAGAAATTCACTTCGAAATGAGATGCGGCCTGCGGAACAACATAACGAAAGACAGCCTGTGGTCCCGTCGGCACCCTGCTCCCAGTGGCTCCAGACGAATACGCTGTGTGCCCCTGAGAAGCCGTGGAAAATCACCGCCAGAATGGGGCCGAAGGTGCCCTGGGTATCCAGACCATTCTCTCGCGCACTCTTCTTCTTTCCCTTCCTGGCTCCTGCATCCACGACTTCTTTGCCGTCGCGGTAGAGCACCGTTGTATTCGACGTCTCAATTACGTGCAACGACTGGTCGCTCGTCACGGTCTTCCACGTGTCCTCTTTTGGAGGAGGTTCATCATATTCGATCGTCGTTCGCGTCGCGAAGAAGTCCGGTAATGCGAGCATAGTTTTGGTCCAATACTCGACCATGCGCGAGAGCACCTGTTGTCGTACAGCAGGGTTCGGCGGTGCGGTGGCAGGAATGTCCGCTGGCGGCAGAGCCAGGAAGGCCGACCTGTCAGCCACTGCAACCAGCGCAGCGCGAGACCTATCTCCAGGGAGGCGGCCCTTCCACGATGACAGCCTCGTGCTGCTCAACCGCTCGGTCAACTCGAATCCGGAGATCTCCTGGGCGACCTCGTTGTCCTTGCTGCCATGGGCTGCCTCAAGCATCTGCGCCAGCTGCGCCACCGAGACGCGTCTGGCCTCCCAGGGGTGATTCTGATAGGACGGTTCGTTGTAGTAGCCCGCAATCGTGCGAGCCATCAAATCCGGTTTGCTCATTACTACTTTCAAGTCATGATAGTCATCCACCTCGTTCGTGAGCGGAGTATCAAATGACAAGGTATAAGAAACGCTTTCTTCGTCAATACATTTACCAATCATCTCTGCAAGATAGGTACTGGTGTTCAGCCTCCCGCCGCCGCTGTGGAGGGCAAGTACATCCAGGGCATTATCAAAGGCCCTTACGTCGTCTTTGTGGGACTTCACGGGAGCTCGCTCGTAGGAATAATCGCTGTCAGGGTATGGCCAGATCCAGATGGCTATTCGAGCCTCGCGCACGCGGGTTGAGAGTTCAGTGACCCTATCGAAGGACTTGTCCGTCCCAGAACCGAGTTTCCAGCCAGGGCTCATCCAAAACAACAACTTTCTACCCGGCCTCCGGCGCTCTTCCAGGACAATAAAACCGAGCGGCCTCAGAGAATTTTGGGTTACGTAATCGGCTAATTGGGGCGACGCAAAGTTGCGCTCATCTGCCAGAAAACCCACACCTACATGGATCGGGGCCAACCGAATCACCGGTAACTCTCGTCCACGAGCGATCTCGTCAGCCAGGGCGTTCCCGTCAATGGAGGGTCCAGGCATAGACGAAAGGCCCGCGCTGGAAAGAAGGTAAAGCGACACAGGTTGGGTGAGATGCCCGTGGTTTCTGCGCAGAAACTTCTCGGCTTCGCTCTTTGCAAGTGGAACCTGACTAATCGGCAGGTTCATAGTGTCGATGACCAGAATGACTTCGACAGGAGGGTCGGGCTTGGTAGTCTTTCCGTCGACCGCCTGAAAGGAGAGAATATTTTGCGGCTGTTCGTTGTCCAGCAAAGTAAAGTCTTTGGGCTCGAGGCCAGCCACCAGTTGTCCCTTTTTGTCAGTGACAACGACATCGAGCTTGATCAGCCCCTCCGTCGCAATGGTTGCGGGCGAGGACACCGCGGCGGGGAACACCGCATCTCCTGCGAGAGGTGACTTCTCCTGGGCAAATCCAAGTGCAGACACCCAAAAGAGCACCGCTGCACCAACGCAGAACGGCTTACTCATGCCGATCCACTTGACTCGGAGTTGACCCATGCTCTCTCCGCGCGGGAAGTATACCCGCCCTCAATGGGCTTCCATTCTACAGACCGGTCGGGCAGATTGAAGGTCGAGGCTTGCGCTACGTGATTATTTTTGGAAGACGACCTACTTAGAAACACCAGGCAATAGGCCCCCACGCCTTGTGCCGCAAAACGGGGTTACTGAGATGGTCCGCCGCTTGATCACCTGGTTTGGACTGGGCGATCTTGTAGGCAGGTATAAGGAGGATCATCGATATGCAGATTCGCTCGGTAGGGATAGATCTTGGCAAGACGAGCTTTCATCTGGTGGCGCTTGGCGATAACGGCAAGGTGCTGCTGAAGAAGAAGTTCTCTCAGAAGCAGCTAATCACGTTCACGGCTAACCTGCAGACGTCGCTGATTGGGATGGAGGCATGTTCTGGAGCACACTTTCTGGCCCGTGCCTTGCGAGCGCAGGGTCATGATGTGAAGCTGATTCCAGCGCAGTTCGTGAAGCCTTTTGTGAAGTCGAACAAGAACGACTTCCTGGATGCCGAGGCGATTGCCGAAGCGGTCGATCGGCACAACATGCGGTTCGTTCCGATCAAGACCGATGACCAGCTCGACCTGCAGGCGCTGCACCGGGTGCGGGATCGCCTGATGATACGAAGAACTTCTTTGATCAACCAGATTCGTGCGTTCTTATTGGAGCGCGGCATGGTCTTTGCCAAGAGCCCGATCCGGCTGCGGGAGGCCATCCCCGAGGTGCTAGAGAACGCGAACGAAAACCTCACCCCGAGGATGCGGAACCTGGTCGCGATGCTGTGGAACGAGTGGAAGGGCCTGGAGCTTCAGATTGTCGAGATGAACGACGAAGTGGAGCGGATCGCTTCAAGTGATGCTGCATGCATCAGGCTGCGCCAGATCCCGGGGATCGGACCGCTGGTCGCAACGGCGATCGTCGCTTCGATCGGCAACGGGGCAGCCTTCCAGAAGGGACGAGAGTTTGCAGCCTGGATCGGACTGGTACCGAAGCAACATTCTACCGGCGGCAAGGCGAAGCTGTATGGGATCAGCAAGCGCGGCAACTGCTATCTGCGCAAGATCCTGGTGCACGGGGCCCGGGCAGTGGTGCTGCGATCGAAACGAGACCGCCTCGCGATGGGCACATGGATAACGGCACTGGAGACGAGAGCACCACGCAACGTGTTGATCGTCGCCATGGCCAACAAGCTGGCGCGGATCGCGTGGGCGGTCATTTCAAGCGGTCAGAACTACCGGGCTGTTCCGAGTGCCATGGCAGCATAACAGGCCCACATCAAGCTCTCCCACCAAGGTCTGCAATGGACAAGTGAAGATGAAAGAACAGTCACAACGGCGTGCCTGAAACCTGTTTTCCGATTGGGCCTTCACACGACCGAGGGGTTTCTGAGGACAGGCACGCAGCGTATCTCATCATGGCCAGGAGAACAAATCTCCACCAACAGGCCGGATACATTGACGCAGACTTTCTTCATCGAATCACTTTTCCCTTGCAGTCAGACGGCGAGCACATACATTTCGGAAACTACGACCTCGAACTTGCCGCTTATATTGGAAATCGAAGAATTGGGGGAACAGGAGGGTCACCGTCAGGACCGTGTCTTTGGCATATTCAGGTGCTCTTCGGAAGCCGGACGATTCGAGATTGGCGCCAAATCTCTAATCATTGGGTGCCCTGCGTTCCTCGGCGGCTATACTTTTGATTAACTCTTGGTTATGGAGCGTGTTGGAATGGCGATGAAGCGAGTCTGGATTGGGGTGTTTGCTTGTGGGGTTATGGCTTCGGCTTTATCGGCGCAGGCGCAGGACAAGAAGGACAGCGACAAGAAGAAGGACGAGAAGGTGGTGGTGAAGGGGACGGCGGTAGTTCCGGAGGCGGAGCTGCCGGGGGACTCGACGACTGACGGTTCGGTGACGGTGGGTGGGCAGGCGATTGCGTATAGGGCCGTCGCGGGGACGTTGACGGTGGGGTCTACGGATTCGCAGGACGCGATGCTGGGGCTCGATGGAAAGATGCTGCCGGGGACCGGGGTGAAGCCGCCAGATCCGGAGAAGCCAGATGAGGCCCCGGCGACGGCGCGGATGTTTTACGTTGCTTACTTCAAGAAGGACGCGGGGACAGTGCGGCCGGTGACGTTTCTGTATAACGGCGGGCCGGGCAGCGCGACGATGTGGCTGCACATGGGTTCTTTTGGGCCGCGGCGCGTGGTGACGACGGACGGACAGCATGATGAAGGTGCGCCGTACAAGATCGTCAATAACGAATACAGCCTGCTGGATGTGAGCGACCTGGTGTTCATCGACGCGCCGGGGACGGGCTTCAGCCGGATCATGGGCGCGGACAAGGAGAAGGCGTTCTGGGGCGTGAGCCAGGACGCGCATGCGTTCGATCGGTTCATCCGGAGATTTCTGACGAAGTACGACCGGTGGAACTCGCCGAAGTATCTGTTTGGCGAGAGCTATGGGACGCCGCGCAGTGCAGTGCTGTCGGCGGAGCCTGCAGAACGTGGACCTGAATGGGATCATTCTGCTGTCGCAGATTTTGAGCTTTGATAACAGCATCGATGGGCCGAAGTGGAACCCGGGTGTCGACCAGGCTTATGCGCTGGGTCTGCCGACGTTTGCGGCTACGGCGTTCTATCATCACAAGCTGCCGACGCAGCCGGCGGCGCTGGAGCCGTTTCTGGCCGAAGTAGAGCAGTATGCGCTGGGGGACTATATGCTGGCGCTGCTGCAGGGTTCGGGCACTGCCCGAGGCGAAGAAGCAGGCGGTGGCGGAGAAGCTGCACGGGTATACGGGGTTGCCAGTAGCTTATTTGCTGCGAGCGAATCTGCGCGTTTCTGGTTCGGCGTTCAGCAAACAACTGCAGCTTGATGATGAGATGACGACGGGGCGGCTGGACGCGAGGTACAAGGGGCCGGATCTCGACCCTCTGAGCGCAGACGCGGAGTATGACCCGCAGAGCAATGCGATCTCGTCGGCGTATACGGCGGCGCTGAACCAGTACATGCGGACGGAGCTGAAGTATGGGACGGACCTGACGTATAAGCCAGGGGCGTATGGGGACACGGACTTTACGTGGGACCTGCAGCATCAGCCGCCGGGAGGGCCGCCGGCGAACCAGCAGGATGGCGGGACGAACGTGATGCCGGACCTGGCGTTCACGATGAAGTCGAACCCGAAGATGAAGGTGATGCTGGCTGGCGGGTACTACGACCTGGCGACGCCTTATTTTGAGGGGAAGTTTGAGATGCACCATCTGCCGATTCCGCAGAAGCTGCAGGCGAACATCAGCTACCACTACTACCAGAGCGGGCACATGGTTTATGTGAATGAGGACGTGCTGAAGCAGTTTCACGCGGACGTGGCGGCATTTATTCGGGGGACTGAGTCAGGCAAATAGGTGGTCTGCGAACGGCCCAGGAGGGTCGTCAGTTCAGGAGTTTCAAAGCGCCCGCCGATTTGAGCGCTTCGTTTACATCGATCCATGGCTTGGGACTCATATGCATTCCAATTATGGTTTCTACCGATAGGTGGTCTGCCTCCACTGTCTTGGTCAGTTCGATGAGAGATTCGGGAAAAAGGATAGAGCCACCCGGACCCAGGGGCTGAACCATCTCGCCGGTGTGAAGCAGCCTGGCGTCCTGAATGTAACTCATCAGCATGGGCTGAGTTGCCTGCGTCACCGGGTACACCTGAATTGAGTTAGTCCCCCGTCCAATGATCGTTCGATCCGTGATCGGGATGACTCGGATTCGGACTTTTTTTTGCCGCGAGAGATCGTCTGGCGCGAGATTGTGGGGCGCAGCAAGCATTTGCTTGATGACCGGCACATTTCGGGATTCGGCGTAGATGGGAATGCCTCGAGCGGCATATTCGCGTACGCCTGCGACATGCCAAAAGAAGCCTGTTGACGTGATCAGTGCCTTCACTGGCATGCCCGGGAACCTTTTAGCTGCCTCTTCCAGCACACCTTTCGAATAGCCGGCCGAGATAGGCGCGTCGATAATAACCAGCCCATCGTCTTGGCGAACGATGGTCGAGTACCAGGAGTTCGGAATCTGTACGACTCCGGGTGCGATCTCGGCAATCGGCTTGCCGGGATAGGGCCCATTCGGTACCTGCTGAGCGGGCCGCAGGTCCTGGATTGAGGCCGGTTGAAATGCCTCTGCCGGAGAGAGCGCGAGTTCATGAGCATCGATAGGTTCGTTCAACCGCGCGTTTGTGACCGCCAGGGTGCGGATGAGTTGGCCATTCCGCAGACCATCTTGCTGAAACGGATAACGGATCCCGTCGACGAACGACCAATTCTGATATTCCGTGCGCTCGACGACGTCACCAAGAGCGTTCCAGGCGATTGCCTCGCCGACGTGCTGATCGTCGTATGTGACGACCGTCTCCGTGGCACTCGGCAGTCCAGTGGCTGCATCGATAAAGATGCGCACGGGATAGGGACCATCGTGAAACGAAACTACATGCTGCAGCGCCCCGTGCCATGGGACGTCGGGCTGGAGCGTGAGATCGTTCGCTCGAGCTGCGAGGCGGAGTGCCGCGATTGGGTTGCGCACGATCCATGATGGTGGTGCAGCTCCGATCTGCCGAAGCGCCGCTTTCTCCTTGCGGTCCACGACGACTGACAGATCATGTGATAGCAACGATGTCGACACGCTGGCGCCGTTCGTTACATCGTTTCGCTCGATTTGCCGCTCGAAATCATCCGCCCTGCGGCACCACGCTGGCTGAGCGAGTATAGAAGGGCGCGGTTAGCGGATGATCGTTTTCGACGAGGTCCTGGATAATCTCCCGGCCCTCAACCGTTATCGTAGAGATTGTCCCCATGTCACGGCCGGCACCAAGGTCGCTCAGCGTCTTCGAGACCAATTCGTGAGCGTTCATAGACAGATTTGTGGCGATCGCTTGGATCGGCAGAAAGAAGGGTAGTGCGCATAACAGCATAGAGAACAAAAACTGTTTCAATCGAAAGTCCTTCATTGGGAATTAAAAAACTGGACAACGAACTCATTTTACGGGCCCGAGTGTTTGTCGAACAGCCGGCGCAAGATTGTCCAATCCGTCCTGACGTTGCCCCTACGAGATACGCCTGGCAATTATCGCGGAGTCGCTATGGGTCCCCACCGGAAATGGAAGGCATGCCTCCCCTTTTCTTTATGGAGACTATTCGTGGGCCAATGCGTTTCCGTGCTCTGGCATGCCCACCTACGCCGGGAACAAGGAGACTGTCGACAGGGCGGGGCGGCTGAGACTCAGATCTGGGCACCTTCGTGGCGAGCGAGCAGTATCAAAAGCTACAACAGCGTCCGAAGAAAGGTGTTGTCTGTGTTCAGGAAAATGGTAGGGTATCCCGCAAGTCTGGGGGGAACGCCATGCTCGTGAATGTCGATATTGTCACCGCATTCGATCAGTCCACTGGCCATCGCAGTCGATACGTGCTTTCGAGCGCGGACGAACCAGCGACAAAGCAGAGCATCACACTACAGGATGGCACGAGTATGGCGTCGGCTATCCGCTTGCGCCTCATCGAAGGTGGAAGAACGCAAGACGTTCATGCTGCGATTAAGCGGAGCATCGAAGAGCCGGGAGCGCCGCAACGTCTAGGTTCGATTGAGTTCGATGAGGACGACGGAAGATGCATGACTCGTTCTCGGGAACTCCGAGAGCCCCGGTCTCTGCAGGCGAGTCTACTTCCCGGAAATCTCGCCTAACCCATCTCCTACTGCCACGACTCCAGGTTTTTGCGCGGAGCCTAGGGGCGCTGCCCGTGAGTGGTGGATGAGATCGGGGTGACGGCCGGGGTGGCGATGCCGACGAACTCGGTGATCGAGTTGTAGGTGAAGTTGGTGAGCCAGACGTTTCCGGCGGCGTCGATGGCGAGGCCGCGGGGGTTGCTGAGGCCGGGGGCCTGATAACCGGTGTTGGGAGAGATTGCGGCGCCTGTGTTGGTGAAGGCGGAGAGCGAGTTGCCGTCGCGATTGGCGATCCAGACGCGGTTGCTGCCGTCGATGGCGATCTGCGCGGGGCCTTTGAGGCCGCCGCCAGTATAGCCGTTGGCGGGAGAGACGAGAACTCCGTTCTTGTCGGACACGCCGATGGCGTTGTTCGTGGCGCTGGCGTACCAGACATTGTCGTTGGAGTCGATTGCAACGGAGGTGAGGTCGGTGCCGGAGGCCGCGGTTGTGAATTCAGCGGTTGAGGAGACGGTTGCGGGGAGGCCCATGCGGGAGAGGGTATGGAGTTGGCCGATGGTCCAGCCGACGCCTGCGCTGTTGATGGCAATGCCGGAGTCGTAGGCGCTGGTGGGGAACTTTTTGAGGACGGAGCCGTCGGGCCGAAGGACGGTGGTTTGGCTGGAGCCGGAGATCCAGAGGTTCCTGGGTGGCGTCGAAGGCGGAGAAGAAGCATTGCGTGTCGCAGGCGTAGGGGGAACTCAGGAGGGAGACGCCGGTGGTGGAGAATTTAGAGACGGTGGAGCGCGTTCAGGGGGCCGAAGTTGACGACCCAGGGGTTATCGAGTGGGTCGATGGCGATGGAGTAGGGGAGGTTGAGGCCGCCGCCAGTGAAGCCCGTGGCACCCGACAGGATTTTGCCGGATGGGTCGAACTCTGTGAGAGTGTTGCTGACGTACCCGGGAACCCAGAGGTTACCGAGGGAGTCGATGGCGGGGAAGTAGGGGCCGACCATGTTGTCGGCGTAGTACGTGATGGCGACGGTCCAGTCGTTGGGCGCGGCCGTCAGAGTTGGCTGGAAGGGCGCGTCGGTCAAACTGGCGGCGAAGAGATTGGCTACGTTGGCAGCCGGGTTGTGGGCGATGTTGCTTGCGGCGGACACGGTGTCGGTTGGAGGGGCGCCATCGGGGGCCGGCGCGTTAGAGAAGAGCTGAGTGCAGCCAGTGGTTCCGTCGGAGTTGACGCAGCCGACGAGCAGGTTGGCGAGGGAGTTGATCTCGGCCTGGGGGACGTCGGCATTGCCGCTGATGTTCTGAATGCGGGCGATGCCGGTGGCGGGGTCGACGA
The DNA here is from genome assembly GCA_963774835.1 of uncultured Acidobacteriaceae bacterium. Lineage (GTDB taxonomy): Bacteria > Acidobacteriota > Terriglobia > Terriglobales > Acidobacteriaceae > Edaphobacter. Next base: position 470,917 of record CAVZGS010000002.1, on the reverse strand, counting down.
GATTGTTGACGGTGATGAAGGCGTTGGCGATGCCCTGTTGCGCGGCAGGAGTTGAGGAGTAGCCGACGTGGGTCGAGTCGGTCATGAAGCCGGAGAGTGCATAGACCGCGGCGACCGTGGTGACCTCGTTCATGTTGACGTAGGGAACGGTGCTGGCGAAGTTGGTCTGGCCTTCGGGGCAGGCGCCAAAGGCGGTCATGAGGCCGAGAGCAGAATTGTTCTCGCCTGGGGGGAGGCCGGGATTGCCACCGAGGGCGAGGAGGTAGACCTGCTGGCCGGTCGTGCAGGTGTAGTCGCCGGAGATGCTGAAGCTGCCATTTTGATCGGTGAGGACGTAGTAGCCGGTGGCATCAGAGGCCACTCCGGGCTGGGTCGAGTTCAGCATGGAGATGCTGGGAGAGCCGTAGCCGGCGGGGTTGGCGGCAAAGAGGTAGATGTGGGCGCCAACCACAGGTTGCTGTCCGCCGTGGACATTGCCGACAATTGCCGAGCCAGGGTAGGTGGCAGGAGCGGTAGGTGTCGTGGTGGTGGTAGTGGTGGATCCGGAGGAGAGCAGTTGTTCCTGGAACGAGCCGCAGCCGCTCAGCAAGGTGGCGGCGAAGAGAGAGAACGCAAGGCAGAGATTGTATGTTGACCGGGTCAACGGGTGGCTCCCCCAGTGCTGCAAGTGAGGCAAGAGTAGCAGTTAGTATCGGGCTGGAGAGTACGACTTTGGAGTCACGATCGATGACGCAAGAGGGTGAGATGAGTGTCGTTTTGGAACCTATGCGATGAGTGGGGGCTGTCGAGGAAGGACAGCAGAGGGAGTGTTTCGCATGGTGAAAATCTGGCGGTTTTACCGTTCAGAGCGAGTCTGCTTGTGGTGGTGAGAAAGGCGTTGCAGGGCGATAAATAGCGCCTATGGCGGCGGCGAAGAGGAAGGGTTCGGTGAGCCAGAGGGAATGATTGCCGAAGCGCGGGGCGGCCCAGGCACCGAGGGTGGCACCTGCGAGGAAGCAGAGGCAGATGAGTCCGAGCCTAAAACCCTGTTGGCGAAGACGTGGCCGTGGTTGAGGTAGACGACGGCGTCGAGCAGTCCGCCGGTGGTGGCCAGGAGCATGGCGTTGGAGGGCGCGTCGATGCGAATGGAGGTGTCGGTGGGTGCCATGGTGGATAGATGGATAGTCCGAGAGTATCTTGAAATTCGGGTTTGAGGGTCGACTTTACCGGGTGGTGTCAGGCATATATCGGCACTGTATTGAGGCCAAAAGTGCGATAGGGAAATATGAGCGACTTATTGTCAGATTTTCCGCATCTTGTTGACCTTGTTGAGCGTCTAATCAGGTGAAAACATCAAATCAGTGAAGGGACGGCAGTTATGGCGATTAAATGGGACCGGTTGACTGTGAAGTCGCAGGAGGCGGTGCAGGCAGCCAGTGGGCATGCCGCGGAGAACGGCAATCCGGAGGTGTTGCCGCTGCATTTGATGGCGGCGCTACTGGAAGAGCCGTGAGGGAGTGGTGATCCCGGTGCTGGAGAAGGTGGGGGTGCCGGTGGAGCAGCTGCTTTCAGGGGTGAATGCGGCGATTGGGAAGCTGCCGAAGGTGCAGGGTGGAGGGCAGCCGGGGATGTCGGCGGCGCTGCAGAAGGTCCTCGAGCAGGGGTTCAAGGAGGCGGAGAACTTTAAGGACGACTATGTTTCGACCGAGCATCTGCTTCTCGCGTTATCGAAGGCGAAGAACGATCCGGTGCAGTTGGCGCTCGCGGCGCTCGGCGGGACGCATGAGGCGATCCTGAAGGCGCTGAGTGCTGTGCGCGGGTCGCAACGGGTGACGGACCAGAACCCTGAAGGGAAGTTTCAGGCGCTGGAGAAGTACGCGAAGGACCTGACGGACCTGGCGCGACGCGGCAAGCTCGATCCGGTGATCGGGCGCGATGAAGAGATCCGGCGTGTGGTGCAGGTGTTATCGCGGCGGACGAAGAACAATCCCGTGCTGATCGGTGAGCCGGGCGTTGGGAAGACCGCAATTGTGGAGGGGTTGGCCCGGAGGATCGTTCAGGGCGATGTGCCGGAGATTTTGAAGAACAAACGGGTGTGCTCGCTGGACCTTGGGGCGATGATCGCCGGGGCGAAGTTCCGTGGGGAGTTTGAGGACCGGTTGAAGGCGGTGCTGAAGGAGATTGAAGAGTCAAACGGCGAAGTAATTTTGTTCATCGATGAGTTACATACTCTGGTTGGGGCTGGTGCGAGTGAGGGAGCGCTCGATGCAAGCAATATGCTGAAGCCAGCACTGGCCCGCGGCGGTTTGCGAGCGATTGGCGCTACCACGCTGAATGAGTACCGGAAGTACATCGAGAAAGACGCGGCGCTGGAGCGGCGGTTTCAGATTGTGTACGTCGGCGAACCAAATGTCGAGGACACGGTCGCGATCCTGCGCGGTTTGAAGGAGAAGTACGAGGCGCACCACAAGGTCCGGATCAAGGATTCGGCGATTGTGGCGGCGGCTACGCTGAGCCATCGATATATCTCGGACCGGTTTTTGCCGGACAAGGCGATCGATCTTGTCGATGAGGCGGCGGCGGCGCTGGCGATCCAGATTGGCTCGGTACCGGTGGAGATTGATGATCTGGAGCGGAGGGCGACCTCGCTTGAGATCGAGCGCGCGGCGCTGAAACGGGAGAAAGATACCGGCTCGAAGGAGCGGCTGGAGATTGTCGAGCGCGAGCTGGCCGAGATCAAAGAGAAATCGGGTGCGTCTGCGGGCACGCTGGCAGAAGGAGCGTGGGGCAATTGGCAGGATTGCAGAGTTGAAAGAAAAGCTGGAGAGCTTGCGGTTTCAGATGCAGGAGGAGACCCGCAAGGGCAACCTGCAGCGTGCTGCGGAGCTGCAGTATGGCGAGATTCCGAAGCTGGAGATTGAGTTGCGCGACCTCACGGCGGAGCAGGATGCCGCGGTGCGAGAAGATGCGGCCGAGGCTGCGAAAGAAACCCATGTCCCAAAATCGGGACATGGGGCACCCAGAGTTGCGGCCCGTCAGAAGCGGATGCTGAAGGAAGAGGTGGATGAAGAGGACATCGCTGCGATTGTGTCGAAGTGGACGGGAATCCCGGTCTCGAAGATGCTTGAGGGTGAGATGCAGAAGCTGGTGCAGATGGAGGAGCGTCTGCGCGAGCGTGTCGTGGGGCAAGACGAGGCGTTGAATGCAGTGGCGAATGCGATTCGGCGTTCGCGCGCCGGGCTGAGCGATCCGAAGCGGCCGATTGGGTCTTTTATTTTTCTTGGGCCTACGGGCGTTGGTAAGACGGAGACTGCGCGGGCGCTGGCCGAGTTTCTCTTTGATGATGAGGCCGCGATGGTGCGGATCGACATGAGCGAGTACATGGAGAAACACGCAGTCGCACGGCTGATTGGCGCGCCTCCGGGATATGTCGGATATGACGAGGGCGGCCAGTTGACTGAGGCGGTCAGGCGGAGGCCTTATGCTGTGGTGCTGTTCGACGAGATCGAGAAGGCGCACCCGGACGTTTTCAATGTGCTGCTGCAGGTGCTCGATGATGGGCGGCTAACAGATTCGAAGGGCAGGACCGTGGACTTCAAGAACACTGTGCTAATCATGACTTCGAATGTTGGTGCGGCGCAGTTGTCTACGGCGTGGGCGCAAGGCGAGGATGGATTTGAAGAGGCGAAGGGCCGCGTGATGGATGAGCTGCGCAAGTACTTCAAGCCGGAGTTCCTGAATCGCGTGGACGACATTGTGGTGTTCCGTCCGCTGGGCGATGAACAGCTGACGCATATCGTCGATCTGCGGTTGAAGGACCTGCAGGCGATGCTGGCGGACCGCAAGATCACACTCGAGATGACAGACGGAGCGCGGCAGGCGATCTTCAAGGCTGGATACGACCGGGCGTATGGAGCGCGGCCGCTGAAGCGGGCGATCCAGCGGCTGGTGCAGGACCCGCTTGCAGTGAAGATACTCGACGGCAGCGTGCTGCATGGTGACCATGTTGCGGTGAAGGCCGGCAAGAATGGGCTGGAGTTTGTGGTGAAGGGGCGCGAGGCCGGCGCAGCGTAACGACGTCTTCGGTTTTGTCGGGAGGAAGATGATGCGGGGGGTGAGATCTCAACCCTCCGCACTTGTTTAAGGGAGGAACGGCCGCGAAAAGCTGTGATGTGTCGCGTGTATCATTCGGCTAGGACACTAAGAGGAAGCGCGCTTTGATCCGATGACTGAAGGCAAGCACACGACTGTGACGTTGAAGGAGCGGATCAGCGCTCATTTTGCGATCGCGCGGCTGGACCACTCGATCAAGAACCTGTTCGTTCTGCCGGGCGTCATCATACCGCTCAGCATCTATCCGGCGCTGATGAACAAAGCTCTGGTGTGGCGGCTGTTGCTGGCGCTTGTGTCGATCACACTGGTGGCCTGCAGCAACTACGTGATTAACGAGGTGCTGGACGCGCCGTTCGACCGGCTGCATCCGACAAAGAAGAACCGTGCGGCGGCCCGCGGGCATGTGAATGTTCCGGCGGCGTATGTGCAGTGGATCCTGATGATGGTCGTAGGGGTCGCGATTGGCCTGCTTGTGGGCAGGATGTTTGCGCTGTCCGCGGCGTTTCTTTGGGTGATGGGGTGTTTTTATAACATTCCGCCGGCGCGGACTAAGGACGTTCCGTACCTGGACGTGCTCACGGAGTCGATCAATAATCCGCTGCGGATGCTACTGGGCTGGTATGCGGTGACGAGCGTGCTGGTGCCGCCGGTGTCGCTGCTGGTGTCGTACTGGATGATCGGATGCTACTTCATGGCGCTGAAGCGGTTCAGCGAGCTGTCGGAGATTGGGGACAGGTCGGTGGCGGGGGCGTACCGGGCGTCGTTCAAGCGGTATACGCCCGAGTCATTGCTGGTGTCGGTGGTGTTTTATGCATCGACGGCGATGCTGTTCTTTGGCGCGTTCATCATTCGGTATCGCATTGAACTGATTCTTGGGTTCCCGCTGGTGGCGCTGGTTATGGCGATCTACTTTCAAGTTGGCGTTCAAGCCGGAGAGCTCGGTGCAGAACCCGGAGAAGCTTTATCGAGAGCCGCTGCTGATGGGCGCGTTTACCGGGACGGTGGTGGTTATGGTGCTGCTTCTGTTCATCCGGATCCCGCGCCTGGAGAACTTTTTCAGGCCGACTTTGCCGCAGAATTCGTCGGCGCCGCTATGTGTAGAATGACTCCAAGATGACGACCAGGCTCGATGAGGCGCCGGTGGGTGCAGGTGAAGAGGCTGGGTCAGGGACCGCCGGGCTTCCGATGCTGGGATGGGCGATTCTGCTGCTTACGGCAGTGATGTCGGTGACCTGGTCGATGCATAGACTCCTGTGGCAGGACGAGATATTCAGCCTTCAGACGGACCGCGTGGCGACGCTGGGTGAGGTGCTGCGGATCCAACGGTCCTACCCGATCTCGCTGGAGCCGCCGCCATATCATGTGCTATCGCATGCGGCGATGGCTGTCTTCGGGCCTACGGCGTTTGCGCTGCGGCTGCCTGCGTTTGCCGGCTACCTGTTGATGCAGTTCTGCCTGTACTTTTTTGTGCGGAATATGGCAGGCCGGCGGGCGGGACTGGTGGCGATGGCGATTCCGGCGTTGACGTGGACGATGTACTACTCGACCGAGGGACGGCCGTATGGCGTGCTGCTGGGTTCGTACGCGATGGCGGCGCTGTGCTGGCAAATCGCTTCAAGGAGGGCTGGGCCGCCGGCGTCTTCGCGAGTGTGGCCACTGGTGGGGCTTGCGGCCGCGTTGGCGCTGACGTTGAATGTTCATTTCTACGGAGTGCTGCTGCTGGTTCCGCTGTGCGGTGCGGAGTTGGTGCGGACGCTGGTGCGGCGACGTCTGGACGGTGGGATGTTGGCAGCGATCGGGGTGGGGATGGCGTCGCTGGTGGCGACGATTCCGTATGTCAAGGCTTCGGGCGAGTTCAAGAAGCATTATTATGTGGCGGCGATTTCGGCGCATATGCTGACGCAGCCGTACCGACAGATGCTGTTGGACTATACGGAATACCCAAAGGCCGTGCAGACTGCCTTGATGCTGGTGATTTTGCTCGCGGGGGCGGCTGTGGCATGGGCCTGTGCGCGCGCTGTGCGGCGACGAGTGGTTGTGGTGCCGGTGGCGGAGGGGGCGATGGTCCTGCTGCTTGTGCTAATTCCCGCGTTTGCGTTTGTGCTGGGGCGACTGGTGACGCATGCGCTGGAGGTGCGGCACTCGATCGGGGCCATTGTGGGTATCAGCGTATTGATTGCGATTGCAATGACACCGGCGCTGCGAAGGAAGAGCGTGTTCTATGGAGTGATGGCGGCGATGCTGGTGGGCATTGTGGTGGTGAATAGTGTTCGAACCAGGCAGTCCATAACGGCAAAACAGCAGACCTTGGCGGAGCTGACGATGGCGCCAGGATTGAAGGCCGAAGTTGACGCTGTACCTGATCGGAATATCTACTTCCCATATCTGGGAAAGTGGGAGGTAGTAAGTCAGTACGAGCCGGACCCGGAGTTGCGTTCGCGGCTTGTGTTTGTCTATTCGCTGGACGAGGAGCTGGGCCGCCAACGACATGACACGATGTATCTATCGGGGATCCATACGAAGAAGTTCAGCAGTCTGCCGATTGTGTCATATGACGAACTGCGACGGACGCCAGGTGAACATATATTTGCTGTGTTCCACAGCGACTGGGACTGGACGGCCGCGGCATTTGCTGAAGAAGCTGCACATGTGGAGCCGATGGGGCAGGCCTTTGGCGCGGACCTGGTGAAGGTGCGCTTTCGATAGTCACGGGATACGCTCCGCAGTGAAACGTTAGCGATAGATGTAATAGTTGTCGAACGGATTGACTTTAGGAACGCTCATGCAAAAGACAGCAGTTATTGTCGGCGCTGGGCCCGCCGGCCTCACCGCAGCATTCGAACTGCTTCGCCGCACCGATATCAAGCCGATCATTTTGGAAGCCAGCGACGAGATTGGTGGAATTTCGCGCACCATCAAGTACAAGGGCAACCGGATGGACATAGGAGGGCATCGATTTTTTTCAAAGAGCGACCGGGTGATGCAGTGGTGGATTGATCTGATGCCGCCGGACGAGGGCGACTCGGCTTCGGAGCCCCACGCCGAAGCCGAGATCAGCTATCAAGGGAAGAAGCGCGTGGTTGCGGTGCCGGCGCGATTGCCGGAGGAGCCGGTGCTGCGCGGAGCAGGGCCCATCCATCATCACGCGCCGGATGAAGCAGACGTGGAAGATGAGTCCGAGGCGAAGGAGCCGGTGGAGATGCTGGTAACGGTCGCCCCGCACGATCCAGACCTTGTGATGCTAATCCGTCCACGCAAAAGCAGGATCTACTATCTGCGGAAGTTTTTCGACTATCCGATTACGCTGACGGCGACGACGCTGCAAAACCTTGGATTGGCGAGGACATTTCGTGTCGGAACTAGTTATGTAATGTCGAAGATGAACCAGATTGCGCCGGAGAAAAGTCTTGAAGACTTTTTGATTAATCGGTTTGGGCGACAGCTTTATCTGACGTTCTTCAAGAGCTACACCGAGAAGGTTTGGGGGACGCCCTGTAACGAAATCTCCGCCGAGTGGGGGGCGCAGAGGATCAAGGGGCTTAGCTTGACGACAGCGGTGAAGCATTTTTTGAAGAAGGCCTTTAGTGGGAAGGCAAAGGGAAGCGGCGACCTGGCGCAGAAGGGCACGGACACGAGTTTGATTGAGCGGTTCATGTATCCGAAGTATGGCCCCGGGCAGCTATGGGAACATGTCGCAGACCAGATTCGTGCAAAAGGTGGAGAGATCCACATGGGGTGGAAGGTGGATCGGATCCACTGCTCTGTTGAGGGTGGCGTGAAGCGGGTGGTGTCGATCGATGCCGTGAACGCGGCCGGCGAACGGCGTACATTTGCGGGAGATTATTTCTTCTCGACGATGCCCATGCGCGAGCTGGTGGACGCATTGGACGCTCCGGTGCCGGAGAACGTCCGGGAGGTGAGCGCGGGGCTGCAGTATCGCGATTTCATTACCGTCGGGCTGCTGGTCGACAAGCTGAAGGTCAAGGAGCTTGACGGCGGCTTGCTCAAGGACACGTGGATTTATGTGCAGGAACCGGACGTACTACTGGGACGGTTACAAATATTTAACAACTGGAGTCCGTACCTGGTGGCTGATCCGTCGAAGGTTTGGATCGGCCTGGAGTACTTCTGTTACGACACGGATGATCTGTGGAAGATGCCGGACGAGGAGCTGAAGAAGTTTGCTGTTGCCGAGGTCGCGAAGATTGGGATACTCAATGCAGAGGACGTGTCGGACGCGCATGTGGTGAGGGTGCCGAAGACCTATCCCGCGTACTTCGGGACTTATGACCGGTTTGAGGAGTTGCGGGAGTTTACCGATGGGTTTGAGAACCTGTTTCTGGTGGGGAGAAATGGGATGCACAAGTACAACAATCAGGCACCACAGTATGCTGACAGCGATGACGGTGGTCGATGGTATCGTGGCTGGGCATGTCAATAAGGCCGCGCTCTGGGAGATCAACACGGAGCAGGAGTACCACGAGGAGAAGAAATAACTTGAGAAAGATTCTGGTCGTTGGGGCTTTGTTTTTGATGGTCTTCGTGGCAGTGTTTCGGCAGCGGATATTTGTGCGAGATCCGCTGGGCAAGGTGGAGAAGAATGGGGTCGCGCAGGACGCGGCTCGGCTATATATCAACTACTCGAACGATGTGCTGGTAGAGGATTCGTCGCGGCATCAGTTTGTTCTGGTGCAAGGGTGGAGTGCGCTGCCGGGCGTCCCTCAACGTCTGGTTTGTCTCACTGGATTGGTTTGCTGGACGGACGCCGATAAAGCGGCAGTGTTTCCAGTGGAGGGCGTTGGCGGCAGGACGCCTGCGGTGATGAGCGCAAAGGTGGTTACGTTCGTGGACGAGGCAGGCGCAGGGGTCAAGGCAGATCTGCGGTAAAAAGGAAACCGGGAGCGCGCAATGAGCGATGGACGCGAGGAACGGAAGGAGCAAGAGGAGCGGCGCAAGTGGGAGGAGGAACGGAAGAAGCGCGACGATGATCGGGACCGCGACTGGGAGAGGGACGGAGATCGGGAGCGGAGAGATTCGCGGGCCATTGAGTCGCCGGATGCGAGGTGAGGACGGAATCCGGGCGGCATAAACCGATCGGTTACATATGCTGGTCAAGTACGTACGACTGGTACGCGGGGCCCTAGGGTACTACTGGTACTCCGACGCTCACAATCTGGCCGGCCTTGGCCTTTTGAACAGCGATCCATTGGGTGGTGCGCTGGTCAAGCATGTCCAGGGGAAGAGATCCGCCGCTAAGAATCTCGTCGTGGAAGGTGCGGATGTCGAATTTGGCGCCGAGTTCCTTCTTGGCTCGCTCGCGGAGTTCGATGATTTTGAGCTGGCCCAGCTTGTAGGAGCAGGCCTGCGCGGGCCAGGCGATGTAGCGGTCGGTTTCGGATTGTATGAGCGGTTCGTTGACGTCGTTCTTTCGCATGTAGTCGACGACCTGGTCGCGGGTCCAGCCCATCGAGTGGATGCCGGTGTCGACGACGAGACGGACGGCGCGGAAGAGCTCGGAGTTGAGGCGGCCGTAGTCGCTGACGGGGTCCTGGTAGAAGCCGACCTCTTTGCCGAGCTGCTCAGAGTAGAGCGCCCAGCCTTCGGTGTAGGCGCTAAAGCCGGTGTGGAGACGGAACTTGGGCAGACCCGTAAGCTGCTGCTGAACCGAGATCTGCATGTGATGGCCGGGAATGCCTTCGTGGTAGGCGACGGCCTCGTCGAGCAGGAGCGTTCGGTGGGCGAAGTCGCTGGTGGCGACGACGACGCGCCCGGGTCTTTTGCCGTCGGGGGTCCCGCTTGAGTAGTGGGTAGAGTCGGCGGATTGAAAGGCGGGGATGGCCTCGACGGTGACCGGGCTGCCGGGGATGACGGTGAAGAGCTCGGGAAGCTTCGGCTGCATCTGCGCGATGTAGCGGCGGTAGTCGTCGAGGATCTGCTCGGCAGAGGTGGGGACCCACTTGGGATCGCTGTTGATCGAGGCACGGAAGGCGGCGAGGTCTGCGAAGCCAGCTTTATTGGCGAGCGCGGTCATCTCGGCGGTGATGCGGGCGACCTCGTCGAGGCCGATGGTGTGGATCTGTTCGGGCGTGAGGTGTGTTGTGGTGCGGCCGACGATGTCATTCTGGTAGCGCTTTGCGCCGTCGGGGAGCGAGGTTACGGCGAGGCTGGTGCGGCCGTGCGGGGCGTAGTCGGTCGCGATGAATGCGGCAAAGGCGCGGTAGGCGGGGATGACGTCGTTGTTGATGGCGTCGGTGATCTGGGCGGTGAGATGCCTCTGTTCGTCAGGCGTAATGCTGGCGGGGTATTTTGTGGTCGGGACGAGAAAGGGATCGGCTTCGATAATGCCGTTGCATTGTCCGGGGCACCTTTTCGAGCAGAAAGCGGACGGGCATGAGGTTGTCTTTCATGCCAGCGCGGAGGACCTCGATCGTCTGGTTAAGGACGCGTGGAATCTGGCGGAGTCGTGCGATGTAATCCTCGTAGTGCTTGACAGAGTCGAAGGGCATGGCGAGGGGAAGGTCGGCGAGGGCGGTGTGGACGCCGTTCATCTGGTCGACGGGCATCTCGTACTCTTTGAGCTCGTAGTCGTCGAGTCGTTGCTGGAGGACGCGAGCGAGGAGGTCGTGGGAGAGGACGTCTTGCTCGGGGAAGTCGGTGGTGGGGATGGCCTTAAGACGTTCGAGGAAGGCGATGTCGGCGGTGTGGCGACGGCCGATGGCTGCGAGCGAGCGGTCGGAGAGCTGATCGTTGTAGCGATAGTCTCCGTAGGCGGTGGCGCGCTCCGGGGCGTTCTTGAGATCGGTCTGATAGAGCTCTTCGAAGAGAGCATTTTGGGTCGCGAGGCGAACACTGACGGGGACGGGAGCGGTCTGGGCGGGAGCAGAGAGACAGGTGGCGAGAAGCAGTGTAAGGAGGAGCTGGGGGCGCATAAAGCGAGGGTAGCAGATCTGAAATATGATCTACCCTATTTTTGCGGCGGCCCATCTTCAGTCCGCGATGGTGCCCTGATGGAAGAGGAGCTGCCAGCGGTTGTCGCGGAAGACCCACAGAGAGGAGCGATGCGAAATGGCCAGCGCGGTCGTGGCACGGTAGGTGGCGAGCGCAGCGTTCTCTGCCAGGCGCTCGACGTAGTAGTTGCTTATCGTTGCCGGGCGCGGTCCGCTCTTGAGAAGGACATCGATGGTCTGCTGGCGGTTGAAGATGCGGCCTGAGGAGCAGAATTCACGGTACTCCTGCGCGAAGAGAGGCACAAGGTCAGCGCGGTCGACCTCGCGGTCCGGGTGGAAGAGGCGCTCTTCGAGAGAGTGGAGATGGTCTTGAAGCAGCAGGTTAGTCATTCCAGGCTCCCAAGCGTTATACGAACGGCAGAGGTTTCAGGACTGTGCCGCCGTGGAAGATTCTATCGGATCGCGAAAGGCATGGCGGGCCTTTTGGCGAGGGCGACCCGGGGGACATTCTGGAGGTCTTTGATGAAGGAGACCCCCCTCCAGTTGGCGAGCAGATCCATAAGGGCCAGCTGCTGGCCGAAGCCAATCTCGAGAGCGAGCAGCCCGTTTGGTTTGAGTGCGTTGCGGGCCTCCGGAACGAGGCGGCGGTAGATATCGAGACCGGTTTCGCCTGCGAAGAGCGCAGTGGCGGGCTCGTGGTCGCGGATCTGGGGGTGAAGGGTGGCTCGGTCGGTCTCGGCGACGTAGGGCGGGTTGCTGACGATGGCGTCGAAGGCTTCAGCTTCTTCGTTGACGGCGGATAGGAGGTCAGATTTGAGGAACCTGATGCGGTTGGATACGTTATGTTGGAGGGCGTTGGCTGCGGCGACGGCGAGGGCTTCCGCGGAGATGTCGAGGGCGGTGATCTCCGCGTGAGGAAGGTGGACGGCCAGAGCGATCGCGATGGCTCCGGAGCCGGTGCCGATGTCGGCGATCTTCAGCGGTCTTTCTGTGGGTAAGAGTTTCAGGACAGCTTCGACGAGATGCTCGGTCTCGGGTCGAGGGATGAGGACGGCAGCGGTGACGTTGAGGATGAGGCCGTAAAACTCCTGCCTGCCGGTGATGTACTGGATGGGCTCGCGGTGCAGGCGGCGGGTGATGGCGTTTTCGTAGAGGGCCTGCTCGCCGGGAGTAAGTTCTCGGTCGGGGTGGGCCAGGAGGGTGACGCGCGGAGCCTGCAGGGCGTGGAGGAGGAGGAGTTCGGCGTCGCGAGTGGCACTGTCTCTAAGGTGCGGATCAGCGACAAGTCGTGCAGTAGCGGCGGTGAGTGCCTGGCGGATCGTCATCAGCGGCGTCTAGCGAGCTTCGAGCAGCAGGACGTTACCGTCAGGATCGGTGATGGTGAGCGTAGCCCCATTCTTCACTGCGGCAACTCCCTCCTTGTGCAGGTAGCGGGCCGCCCTGCTGAGGTTCTCCGAGTTGAGCGTAAGGCGCGCCTTGGTACCGAAGGTGGCGGACACGATCTCTACCTCCTGACCGGAGTCTCCGGGCATGTGCAGGTCCATCTGGTCGCCCGCGATGGGTTTGAAGTGGAGCTGGTTGATGTAGAAGTCGCGGGCGGCGGCGGGGTCCTTCATGGCAAGGGCGACGGCGATGAGCTTGGTGGCGACACGGTCCGGGCCGAGGTGTTTGCCGTTGTCGTTGCTGTGGAGAGAGCCGAGCATGTACTGGGTGTACTCGATGTTTTGTGGCCCGAACGGTTGCTCTGGGCCGGCCATGGTGAAGAGCAGGTTGCCCGCGCCGGCCTTGCGAACGGCGGTTGGCGTCAGGCCACGGTCGACGTAGTCGTCATGAATCGCGTTGAGGTCGACGCCCTCGAAGCAGAGGTGAAGGAAGCCGACGGCTGGATCACGCTCGCTGGTGGGGTAGAGTTCGATGAACTGATTGTTGTTAATCTTGATGAAGGACTCGTAAGGGACGTCATTCTTTCGCAGATCGAAGGCCTGCTCGAAGCCGAGCTTCTGGTAGAACGCCACGGAGGCCGCGAGATCGTGCACGCGGATGGCGACGTGGGCGATTCCGTTGAGCGGAGGAGAAGACTGTGCGCGAAGGCTGAGAACGTTCAAGAGAGTCAGCGCAAGGGCGAGGAAGCGGGCGGAGCGGCGAGCCGAGATCATCACGTCATCCACTATATAGGGAGGAATCGTGAGGCCGGGAAGATTGGCGGCGTGGCTAAATCTGGTCGTCGTGTGGAGTGTTGTCCGGTTTGGCGTCAGGGGTCTGGGGGTCGACCTCCGTTACTCCGGGCAGCAGAGTGACGCTTCCAGTAAAGCGATGATAGTCGCTGTAATGGGCCACGAATCGTCCCTTCTCCTTGCCATTGTTGAAGGTACCGATGACGAGAGTCGGGAGCCAGAACGTCTTGTCACCGATCGTTGTGGGCGCTATGTCGACGGAGGCGAAGGGCGCGAGGTGGCGTTCGGCGGCGGCCTCTTCGGGTACCGTGCGCTCGAGGTGGACAAGCTGATGGGTTGCGGGATCGACTCGCGCGATGCCGGTTACACCCGGCGCCTGCGAGGCGCAGTTAGGGGGAGCGGCGTCTTCAGCACGCGAGACGATGGCAATCTGCCAGGTTCCACCGGGGCCGGGTCCGCTCAAACGCGTGAACGTATAGCAGCGCCGGTGGGCCGGTGTGAAGAACATCTCCTGGAAGCGGCCGAAGCCGCCGAAGAGTGTCGTCGGCAGATGTACTTGTTGACCTTCTGCGACGGGCTTGCCGTCCAGCACTGTGATCTGACGTGATTCCTTCAACGGGCCGCCATTGGGATCGCGGACGACCCTGAACGTGCCTTTGGCCAGGGCCTTTTTCTTGAAGATGAGATAGCTCGCCTCAGATTCGATGGTTTCGTTTGCCGTAATGGAGGGCAAAGTCGCATTGTAAAGTGCGGCATTGGCGACCAGTTCATCGATCAATTCGGGTGAAGCGGGGGTTTGCGCTGGCAGCAGAGACGCTGTCAGTGTCGATGCAATCAGAGACACCAGCGCGAAGCGAAGAAGCATGGACACCCGTCCTGGTCGCAGTCAAATGGGATTGTACGGCTGCGAGACCGCGTGCGAGCTGATGGGTTTCGGGTGGGTTAGGGATGAGTTGGGGGCCGCTGGAGGAAGGAGATAAGTGATTGCTGGTACTCGGGGTGGTTGGTTTGGGCGAGATGGAGGGCGTTGGCGAGGGCTTGTTGGCCTGCGGGAACCTGGCCGGAGGCGAGAAGGGCCTGGCCGAGGATTGCGTTGACGTCGGCGGAGTCGGGGGCTTGTTGGGCGGCAGTCTGGGCTAAGGTGAGGGCCTCGGGGAGACGGCCCTGGCGGAGGAGGGCAGTGGCGGCTGAGGCGTTGGTCTCGGCGGCCAGGAGAGGGAGGTTGAAGGTGCCGTTATAGACAAAGATGATGTTGGCGATGGTAGCGTCGGGTTTGCGGTCGCGGAAGGTCGCGTAGGGATTGAGGTTACCGGGGCCCCAGAGGATACCGTCGATGTCGGTGGAGCTGACGAGGACGGTGCCGGTGATGGTGGAGGGTACGGGTGCGGAGCCGATGCCAATCGTGTGTTCAAAGCCAGTTAGCAGGGGTTTGCAGTGGATTCCGAAGTAGCTGGGATTGACACCGGGGTTGCCGTGGTAATCGAACCAGCAGTTGGGGTCGGGGTGCTGGCCGAGGTAGGTCTTGGCTCACTTGAGGCCCTGGCCCCAGTCGGCGTCGGGGTCGGTGACGGAGCGATAGGTATGAGAGGGACCGCCGAAGAGCTCGTTGGAGTAGACGAGGAAGTTGGGGTAGGCGTGGAGCGCGGAGATGAGGGTAAGGACAAGGAGTGCGGAGATGGCGATGCGGGAGGTGCGGGAGCGATCGAAGAAGGCGGCTGCGCTCGCTCCGGCGAGGAGGATGCAGAAGGGGTACATGGGAATGAGGTAGCGGGCGCCCATGTTCATGCCGGATGCGATGCAGACCAGGAAGAAGAAGACGGCAGGAAGGGCGAAGAAGACGAGTGCGCGGCGGCGGCCGATGATGCGCGCGAAGGGGAGCAGAAGAAGGAAGATGAGCAGGGCGAGGGTAGTTTTGACGAGGAAGACTGCGGGAAAGAAGAACCATTGGTGGGTGCCGTAGACATGGCCGAATAGGAAGGTGGGGCGGAAGTCGGGGATGCTTAGGATGTCGATCCAGCCGTAGAGGTAGGCCTCGGGAAAGAGGTGGTGACGGGCGAAGAAGGCGATGATGTTGTGCTGCAGTGGGTGGTGGAGTTGTGTGAGGTAGACGGAGAGCGAGGGGATGATCTGCAACTGGCCGGGGCGGGCGGCGTAGCGGAAGCCATAGACGGCCCAGAGGGCGATGTAGCTGACGACGACGATTGCGCAGAGGGCGACGGCGAGTTGGCGGAGGTGGTGCTGCTTGTCGCCCTGAATAGTGGTGGCTGGTGTTGCGGGGAGGTAGAGGTCGACGAGTGCGAGCAAGACCAGGATCGGGAAAACGAGGACGCCGGAGTGTTTGGAGATGATGGTGAGAGACGTGGCGAGAGCACAAAGGGCGAGGCGTGGGGCGGAGGGCCGGTTGCAGAAACGATAGAAGGTATAAACGGAGGCGAAGAGAAGACAGGCCAAGGCGACGTCGGTGGCGACGATTTTTCCGTTAGCGAGGATGAGCGGCTGGAAGGTGAAGAGAAAGAGCGCGAAGAGTGCGGGCATCGGGCCGAAGATCTCGTTGGTGGCGAGGAAGACCAGGAGAGCCAGGGTGAGGGTGAAGAGCATGATAACGAGGCGGCCGCGAAAGAGGATGGTGCTGGCGTCGGCGTCGGAGGAGTAGAGGAGCTGGACGCCATTGAAGAGGTCTTGCGCCTTGAAGAAGGGGATGGGAAGAGTTGGGGGTTCTTTGAGGCCCATGGAGAGAAGAGGGAGGGTGGCGAGGAGTTTGATGAAGGGCGGGTGCTCGGGGTTGCGGCCGAAGTCGGCGTGCTTCCAGTATTCGAAGCCGGCGAAGAGGTGGGTGGATTCGTCGAAGGTCTGGGACTCCTGGCGGGCGGAGGTGATGAGAAGGATGGCGAGGGTGGCCAGAAGTGCGGCGGCGACGAGGCGGGTGAAGGTAGGGGTGAGAGTGGGTGATTGAACGTGGGACATTTCAGGCATGGACGCTGTCCTTCGCAATGACGTTGGGCAGAACGTCGGTTCTGCGGGTCGCGCGGGGCCTATGGGGACTTTGCTTTTGGTCGCCATCATAAGAGACTCAAGGTGCTAGTGCAAAGTGGGTGCGAGGCTCGCATGGGTGTAAGGTGAGGTTGATTAGTTAAGTATATGCTTAAGTATTGAGGATGGGTTGGAATTTGTCAAGTGAACACTTAAGTGTTTTTGTATGGGCGGAATGATTACGGCCGCGATCCTGAGGGGAGTCGCGGCCGGGAGGGGTGTTGTGTTTTTGGAGTGATCAGGCGGCCGCGGTCTCCGCCTTGAGTTTCTCCGCCGTGTAGTGGGCGATGAGAGCGTCGATAGTCGGTTGGAGTTGGCCTTCCATCACCGTAGCGAGCTGGTGGTTGGTCAGGCTGATGCGGTGGTCGGTGAGGCGGTTCTGCGGGAAGTTGTAAGTGCGGATCTTCTCGCTGCGGTCGCCGGAGCCGATCTGTTGCTTGCGGTCATTGGCCTGCAGCTGGTGGATGCGCTCGGCTTCGACCTCGTAGAGGCGCGCGCGGAGGACGCGCATTCCTTTTTCGCGGTTCTTGATCTGAGACTTTTCGTCCTGGCAGCTGACGACGGTGTTGGTGGGCAGATGCGTGATGCGCACGGCAGAGTAGGTGGTGTTCACCGACTGACCGCCGGGGCCCGAGGAACAGAAGGTGTCGATGCGAAGGTCCTTGGCTTCGATCTTGATGTCGACCTCTTCAGCTTCGGGAAGCACAGCTACCGTAATGGCCGAGGTATGGACGCGGCCCTGAGTTTCGGTAGCTGGAACACGCTGGACGCGATGCACTCCGGACTCGTACTTCAGCTGCGAATAGACGTTGTCGCCTTCGATGATGGCGGTGACGTCCTTGAGGCCGTGGCCGATGCCGGACTCGGTCTGTGAGAGGACCTCGACCTTCCACTTGTGCTGCTCGGCGAAGCGGAGGTACATGCGGAAGACCTCGGCGACGAAGAGCGCGGCCTCGTCTCCACCGGTGCCGGCGCGGAGTTCGAGGATAACGTTCTTTTCGTCGTTGGGGTGCCTTAGGGAGAAGTAGGACTTTGAGCTGCTCTTCGACGGGCGCAAGGCGCGGCTCAAGGGCGTTGAGCTCCTCCTGGGCCATGGTCTTTACGTCGGGGTCAGGATCGGCGAGCATGGCTCTAGCTTCGGCGATGCCATCCTTGATCTGGCGGTATTCGCGGAACTTTTCGACGGTGGGTTCCATATCGCGGTGCTGCTTGGCGATGGACTGAAACTTCTTCTGGTCGTTGACCAGTGTGGGGTCGGACATCTGACGGCCCAGGTCTTCGTAACGGGCTTCGAGTTGGTCGAGGCGGTCGAACATGACTACTCCATTGATAAAACAGTTATTAGTTGTGGTGATTCGAGTCAGGCGGGGAAGGCGCAGCTAGGCAAAGTCGTGACGGTCGGCGGACTCGGTCACACGGGAAGTAAGCACCGGAATTGCGGCTACGCTCATGACTAATTAGATGTTACTCCTGACGTGGATGATGCGGAAAGCATCTTTTAGTGGGGAGTGCGGGTGTAAGTTCTTTTTGGGTGGAGAGGGTGGTGCGGAATGGCCTTGTTTGTGCAAGTTGCGGAGCTTGCGGAGGAACTGGCCCGTGAGCCAGGCAAATTGAAGAAGCGGGCGGCAATCGTGGGGTCGATTTCGGCTGTGCACGCGGCCGCGCCGGAGAGCGAGGACGCCGGGTTGTTTGCGCTATACCTTGCGGGGACGCCGTTTGCGGAGGCGGATGCCAGGAAACTCAATGCCGGTGGAGCGTTGCTGTCGAAGGCGTTGCTGGCGGTGAGCGGGGCGAGCGACGTGGCGTTGACCGCCGCTTACCGCCGGCATGGGGACATGGGCGCGGCGGCCTTCGATCTGCTGATGACTTCGCCTGCGTCGGCTATGAGGACCGAGCTGACGCTGGTGAATGTCGCCGATGCTTTTGCCGGGATGGCGGTAGCGAAGACGACGGCGGTGCGAGCGGCACTGGTTGAGGGACTGCTCCGCAGGGCGACTCCCCTGGAGGCAAAGTATCTGCTGAAGTTGATGCTTGGGGACATGAGAATCGGGGTGAAGCAGGGCCTTGTCGAGGAGGCAATAGCTGTTGCGGCGAACGCGCCTGTGGAGGCGGTGCGAAGGGCGGTAATGCTGGAGGCGGAGCCTTGCTGAGGCAGTCCGGCAAGCGTTTGCGGGAACGCTGGATCAGGCGCAGATGCGTTTGTTCCATCCGCTGGGTTTCATGCTGGCGAGCCCGGTGGAGACGCCGGAGGAAGCGGTCGAGCGGTTCACCGAAAAGCCGGTGAAGGTGGTAGTTGCGAAAGTGAAGAAGGATCCGAAGAAGACGAGTTCGATCAGAGGGGAGGGTGAAGAAGCTGATGCGGCCGCAACAGCAAGTGAAACTGCAGGTCCCTGGAGTCGAACTGCGCGCCTCGCCCAGGATGACAACGTCTCGGAAGTGCAGCGTACTGGGGTGAAGGCGTTTCTCGAGGACAAGTACGACGGGATGCGGGCGCAGGTGCATTGCGGAGACCCGGGCCAGCCGGGGCGGGTCGCGATCTATTCGCGCAACCGGGAGGACGTGACAGAGAGCTTTCCAGAGCTGGAAGAGGCGTTCGCGCAAGTCCGCTCGGAGCAGGACGGGGCGCTGATCTTTGATGGAGAGATTCTCGGGTCGGGCAGCTTGAGGCTGGACGTGCGCTGCCGTTTGCGGTGCTGGGGCAGAGGATTGGCCGCAAGCGAGTTTCGAATGAGTGGAGGCAGCAGGTGCCGGTGGTGTTTATGGCCTTCGATCTGATGTACGAGGGCGGCGAGCTGTTGCTGGAGCTGCCGTTGCGGGAGAGACGCAATCGGCTGGAGGCAGTGGTCGAAAGGCTCGTGGATCGAGTCGTCTCGCCGGTGATGGTAGATGAGCGCGCGCGGGCCCTGCAGACTGTGTTATTTGCGGCAGCCGAAAACAAGGGCGTTGAGCGACTGATGATCTCACCATCCCGGCTGGCGGAATCGGCGGAGGACATCGATCGGGCCTATGCGGAGGCACGAGCACGGGCGAACGAGGGCGTGATGTTGAAGGCGGCCGAGTCGGTGTACCAGCCGGGCAGACGCGGATTGGCCTGGGTAAAGCTGAAACGCGAGTTGGCGACGCTGGATGTTGTGGTGACAGGCGCGGAGTTCGGCCATGGAAAGCGTGCCGGAATTTTAAGCGACTATACTTTTGCGGTGCGGGGCGTTGACGGCGAATTATTGAATGTCGGGAAGGCCTATTCCGGACTGACCGAAGTGGAAATTGCGGAGATGAGCTCGTGGATGATGGATCACACGCTCGAGGACCAGGGATTTTTCAGGACGGTTGAACCACTGATGGTGCTCGAGGTGGCGTTCAACAACATCATGCGCAGTGGGCGTCATGCGAGCGGCTTTGCGATGCGGTTTCCGCGGATCCTGCGCATTCGGACGGACAAGCCGGTCAGCGAGATCGACACGGTTGAGAGGGTGGAGGAGATCTATCAGTCGCAGGTGGACAAGCCGATCGAGACGTAAGGGGTCGCTCGACGTTGGCAAGGGACTACAGCGCGGCTAGTATGGCTGCAGTCCTGCTTAATCGTTCAAGGAGCCCTCAACCATGCGCACTTTCCGCGGCCTCATCTTCTTGGGTGCCTTCATAGCGTTTGCTTCTTCGCCCGCTCTCCGAGCCGAAAACCCTGCGCCTGCTCAGGCCATTCGCGCTGTGCTGGATAAACAGGTGGTCGACTGGAACAAAGGCGACATGGAAGCCTTCGCGACCGGCTACAAGAACTCGCCCGACATTCTCTTTATGGGCCCCAAGATCTCGAGAGGCTATGCGCAGATGCTCGAGCGTTACCGCAAGGGTTACTCTGACAAAGAGAAGATGGGCACCCTGAGTTTTTCTGAGCTGGAGGTGCAGCCACTCGATGATCGGTTCGCTACCGTGACTGGACACTTCCATCTGGAACGCACGGCCGCGGGTGGTGGCAATGCGGACGGTTTCTTCCTGCTGGTGTTTGAAAAGACGCCGGCCGGATGGAAGATCATTCGCGACGATTCGACAGTCACTGCCCAGGAAGACGGCCGAATAACGGCCACAAACCTGCAGACGTGAAGCTTTGCGCCGTCGATGAACATCAGACGCAGTACAGGGAGTCATCATGGAATATCGTCAGCTTGGTAGATCTGGTTTGAAGGTGCCGGAGCTTTGCTTCGGTGCGGGTACGTTTGGTGCGGCGAATGAATTCTTCAAAGCATGGTCGGAGACGACGCAGGAGGAGGCCAACCGGATCGTCGATATTTGCCTGGACGCCGGGATAAACCTGTTCGATACGGCCGACATCTACTCGGACGGGGAGAGCGAAAAGGCGCTCGGTAAGGCGCTGGCGAAGCACAACCGCGAGGACGTGATGATCTCGACGAAGGCCACGTTTCGTTTGGGTGAAGGCCCGAACGATGTGGGATCGTCGCGGTATCACCTGATTCAATCAGCCGAGCGGTCGCTGAAGCGGCTGGGCACAGACTATATCGACATCTACCATTTACATGCGTTCGACGCGACCTCGCCGGTGGAAGAGACGCTGCGAGCGCTGGACGACCTGGTTCGCGAGGGCAAAGTGCGGTATATCGCGTGCTCGAATTTTTCCGGCTGGCATCTGATGAAGTCGTTGACTGTGAGCGAGCGCTATGGATGGTCGCGGTATGTTGGGCACCAGGTCTATTATTCGCTAGTCGGACGCGACTATGAGTGGGAGCTGATGCCGCTGGCCCTCGACCAGGGAGTGGGAGCGCTGGTGTGGTCGCCGCTGGGGTGGGGACGCCTGACCGGTAAGATCCGGCGGTCGACCGGGATTCCGAAGGACAGTCGCCTGAATACCAAAGTGGTGGTCGACTTAGGGCCGAAGATGCCGGACGAATATCTGTTTAAAGTCGTTGACGCGATCGACGAGGTAGCCAAGGAGACGGGTAAGACGGTGCCTCAGATTGCGCTGAACTGGCTCCTGCGCCGGCCCACGATTTCGACTCTTATCATTGGTGCAAGGAACGAAGAGCAGCTGAAGCAAAACCTCGGCGCGGTCGGGTGGGAGTTGACCGAAGAGCAGATTGCGAAGCTGGACGCGGCCAGTGAGGTTCCGCTGACCTATCCCTACTGGCACCAGCGGCAGTTTGAAGAGCGAAATCCCAGGCCGGTTTAGGCGGGATAGAATTGGCGATGGTTTCCAAAGGCCCGCAGATGTGTGGGCCTTCTGCCGATTGTTGCCAATAGGGGTCCGCGTGCACTCGAAGATGCTTGGGTTGTTGTTGCTATGTTTCGTCGCTGGTGGGATTGGGTTTGCGCAGGGGACGTCGGGGCATCACTTTGGGGTCGAGGGCGATCACTTTGTGCTGGATGGCAAGCCTTTTCAGGTGATCTCGGGTGAGATGCACTATCCGCGGATTCCGAGGGCCTACTGGCGCGAGCGTCTTCGCATGGCGAAGGCGATGGGGTTGAACACCATCACGACCTACGTGTTCTGGAATGAGCACGAGACGAAGCCCGGGGTCTATGACTTTTCAGAGAATAACGACGTTGCAGAGTTTGTGCGCGAGGCGCAGCAGGAGGGGCTCTACGTGATTTTGCGGCCTGGGCCGTATGTCTGCGCGGAATGGGAGTTTGGCGGCTATCCGGCGTGGTTGCTGAAGGACGCATCAGCATCGTCGTGCGGAGCAGTGATCCGAAGTTCATGGGGCCTGCGACACGATGGATCGCTCGGTTGGGCAAAGAACTTGCGCCGCTGCAGATTGGCAACGGCGGCCCGATCATTCTGACGCAGGTAGAGAACGAGTATGGCTCGTACGGCAAAGACCACGCGTACATGGAGTTGATCCACCATGCTCTGGTGGACGCGGGATTTACACAGTCGCAGCTCTATACGGCGGATGGGCCGAGCGAGGTGCTGAACGGATCGTTGCCGGAGCTTCCCGTCGGAATCAACTTCGGCGGAGATAAAGCCGATGCGGCGCAGAAGGCCTTCGCGACGCTAAAGACATTTCGTCCGAACGGGCCTTTCTTCAACAGCGAGTATTGGGCCGGGTGGTTCGATCACTGGGGTGGGAAGCATGCGCATACGGACGTTGCCAACGAAGCGGCAAACCTGAAGTGGATGCTGGAGCAGGGCTACTCGGTGAGTATTTACATGTTTCATGGGGGCACGAGCTTCGGGTGGATGAATGGTGCTAATAGCAACGGTACGAACTACGAGCCGGACGTGACGAGCTACGACTACGACTCGCCTCTCGACGAGAGTGGTCGGCCTGCGGCGAAGTACTTTGTGTTTCGCGATGTGATTGCGAAGGCCACTGGAACTACGCCACAGCCAGTTCCTGAGGTCGCTCCGGCGATCAGCGTTCCCGCGGTGACGATGCTGGAGTCGGCCTCTTTGTGGAAGAACCTGCCGAAGCCGATTGGTTCGAAGCAGGTGTTGAGTATGGAGGACGTTGACCAGAGTTACGGCTACGTCCTCTATCGCACGAAGCTGAAGGACGCGGCTTCGGGAGAGCTCGAGCTCGATGAGTTGCACAGCTATGCGCAGGTTTATCTGGATGGAAAGCTCGTGGGCACGTTGGATCGGCGGTTGAAGCAGGACCAGTCTCACGCTTACTGCGACGAAGCAAAAGACACAGCTCGATATTCTGGTGGAGAATACGGGGCGGGTGAACTTCGGCCGTGCGATTGGCGGAGAGCGGGCGGGTATTACGAAGCAGGTTACCCTGGCGGGTAAGCCGATTAGCGGATGGAAGATCTATCCGCTGCCGATGACCGATGTGGGTTCTCTTGCCTTCTCTAAAGGGCCTTGCGAAGGTGCTTGCTTCTATCGCGCGAGCTTCGATTTGCCTGCTGTTGGCGATACGTTTCTCGATACCAGTGAATTTGTCAAAGGACAGCTTTGGCTAAATGGTCGCGCGCTCGGCCGGATATGGAACGTTCGGCACGCAGAAGACGCTGTACGCTCCGAGGCCGTGGCTGACAATGGGGAAAAACGAGCTCGTAGTGTTCGATCTGCAAGGGAAGATGGGGGCATCAGTTCGCGGATTGGATAAGCCTGTCCTTGATGGCTCGGTTGCCACAGTGTCGCAGTGAGATGGATCTCCGCTGCGGTCACTGTGGCAGTCTGAAGCCGCGGTTGGGGTCGTAAGAGAACTTCATGAGTCCATCTCGGTAGTCGATACCGATCGTCAAATGGGCCAGGGCGGTGTAGCCGATGAAGCCCGAGATCTCCATGTTCATATTTTTGCTGATCGCCGGCGTCGCAAAGGCCACGACGTCCTCGACCTTCTGGGAGATATTGGCGAACCTGAAGGTAATATTATCTGCCGTATAGACAGTGTCCACTTTTCCGCTGATCCCCTGGACCTTGATGTTGTCAGCGGAGTGGACCTTGGTGACCTGGCGCGCGACCTCAGGCGAGATGGTAGTTGAAAATGCACCGGTGTCCAGAACGAACATTCTAGGTTCTGTGCTATTGAGCGACGTGGGAACGAGCAGATTGTGCCCGATACGATAGATGTGGGTCCCAGTCCTTCATCTCGGGCGCGATATAGCGGTCGCGCGGTTGCGCTCGCGGTGGGTTTGGCAGCCGAGGGTCCTGGTTCGGCGGTCTTGCTGGGAGAATCGTCGTCTTCCTGATCGCTGTCAGTTTGTAGTGTGGGTTTGGCAGCGGTCTCATCAGGCCGCAAAGGCAACGGCGCGAGCAGAAGCTTGCGACTGGGATAGTCGAGCGTGATCAGGAAACGCGAGAAGACGTCCATCCCGATCAAACCGTCGCTGTCGACTACATTGCGCTGGTCGATGACCTCGACCTGGCAGTCGCGAAACTCGAGTTGGCCGATCTTGATGTCATCAACAAATGCGATATAGGCGGACTTGCGTCCCTCACTGCCGATACCGCCCATCTCCGTCCGGCTGAACTCCTTCAAGCCTGCGCGCTGAGCTACTGAACGGCTGATGACCAGGCCGCCGGCGCCCGTATCGATTTGCAGGCGGGCGTTGTGGTCGTTGAATTTTACGTCCAGTCCGAAGGCGCGAATGTGGGCACCGTCTCTCATCATTGGAGCGAAATCGACGGCGGCGGTCGCTGTATCCGAGACGAGGTGGCACGCCTTATGTGGCTCAGCGACCTGCTTCTTTAGATAGTCGATGTAGAAATGGAGGTTCTTTAGCGCTTCGGGATCGTCGCCGCCTCCTGCGGAGAGATAGGCCTCCAGCTCCGCTAAGCGATCTTTCACGGGGAGGGTGTCGAGCCAGCTCCGGCGAATTCTTGGATCATGGGGATCCAGGGTATGCGCGGTCGCAATCTCCTTGGCGGCAGATGCGTAATAGGAGTTGAGTCGCAGCAGCCGAGCGTTGAGCAGATGGAGTTGCGGATAACACGGATCGAGCTTTGAGGCATCAGCGGCGGTCGCGCCTGCGATCCATGGTGTGCCTTCGCGATACTGCACTTCGCCGAGCGCAGTCATGAGAATCGCGGATTTCGGGGTCCTCGGTAAGGGCCCTCTTGACGGCCTCATCTGCCTCCTTTAGCTTTTGTTGCCGGAGAAACACCTGGACGAGGCCTGCGGTCAGAGCAGGGTCGTTCGGCTTCTGCTGAAGCTGCGCCTGATAGAGGGTCACAGCACGATCGTAGTCGCCGTGAAGGAATGCCTGGTCCGCTTCGGAGGGTGTGTAGGCCGTTGCGATCTTGCATGTGACCGCCAATGCTGAGTGGCCTCCGATGCAGGCCGCGAAAAGGAACGCAATCGTCAGGCATCGACGCAGGCAGGAAGAGAAGAGAGTGGGCACCAATGTCGAGGTCTCCGGAAGGCCTTTGGAATCAAACCGCGATGTAAGCATATCGGGGAACGTCAAGTTCGGAAAGAACTCTCTCGGCAGCCTTTGCAGATGACACGACGATTACAGCCGCAAATATGAAGGCCCGCAAGCTAAGGTGGCTTGCGGGCCTTTCATATTTGTGTCGGCAATAGCGATTAGAACTTCACCAGGATGGCGCCAGTCATCCGGTTTTCGCTGTTGCGAAGATCGGGACTCCAGCCTGGCACAAAAGATCCCAGGGCGCCGGTGTTTCCTCCCGGTGGTGTGACACCTCCAGGCCCGGCGAAGTACGGAACGTCTGCCGCGCGGTGGTTATACTCCAGCCGGTAGGTGATGTACTGGTTCGGCAAGTAGTCCGTTGTGACCGAAGTGTCCCAGGCCTTGAACGGATCTCCCGGGTTCTCGGTGAAGTACGGTGTTCCCGACGCGGCCGTCGCTCCGTTGATCGGCGGCAACAGCACGAGATACCGGCCGGGGTTGTTGATGCGTCCGCCTCCTATCGTCAGAGCATACTTGTTGCGATCAAACCACAGGCGGTTGTAGACCATGAAGCCGAGGAAGCTCTGCTTCGGCTCCGCCTTTGGTGTCGCCGTAGCAACTGACGCCGCCACCGCTCTCGCAACCTGCGTCTCCAGTGAGTGTCGCTGCAGCCATGCTTATAAGATGCGTTGTGCCTTGGTAGTACATGTACTGGACACTGTCGTCGGTGTGGTAGCGGGTGCGGGTGGGTATGCCCAGGGCGTCCTCGCCATAGCCATACTGGTTGCCGAGAAGCTCCAGCCTGCCGGTGGGCCTCCACAGGATCTGTCCGCCGAGTCCAGGCCGATTGTTAAACCTGCCGTAGGACTGCCAGCCGTTGATGAACCATGGCTCGATCTTCAACTTGGCCGTTGGAAACCATTGCACGCGCACACCGTTGAAGAACCATGGTGTGTTCGACGAGACGTACGATGGCTGATAGGCCCAGTTGTCGAACTGGTAAAACGAGAACAAACCGACGTACGAGAGGAAGATGCCGGCATCCACGTTGAGGCCGTGCTGCACGTTGAAGTGGTAGCCGGCGTTGGCCTCGGACACATAACGATAGGCGTCAGCAAGGTCGCCACTGTCCGCGAGCCGGGCTGGCGTCGTTGCGCGGCGTGGCCGTGGAGTAAAGACCTATCTGGCTCAAAACGCGGGCGCGCACATTGCCATAGTGGAAGTCGCCGCCGATTCCAAGGTCCGTCAGCGTAACCTCGCTGGATCGAAAGACCTCGCTCGATCCGACGATGGTGTCGTCCTGCGGATGGCGGAAGTCGTAGGTGTAACTCACATCCGAACGTATCTCCGGAGTGAAGAACTTGGTTGCATAGGGAGTATCTACCGTGCGTGCGTTGCCGTTGAGCCAGGTGAAGTCGGCATAGGCGAACGGCTCCGAGTGCGGGCTGGAGGGATCGGTAATCTCTGGCTCTGTTTCACTGAGGTTCGGTGCGGCAGCTGAGGCCTTTGCCGTTGTGATGTGATGGGTCTCCGGCTGGGCTGAGTTGGCCTTCTTCAGCTCTATGATTTCCTTCTGGATCTCTTCCAGCTTGTCCTGCAACTGCTGGATCTTGAGGTCCTGGCCGGTCTGGGTCCCTTCAACTACTGTTTGCAGATTAGGTGTCTGAGTCTGTGCGCATAAATTCCCTGTGCTAACCGTGAGCCCTACTCCGAGCGTCAGCCCCATCAGACATAGCCTCTTACTGGGCGACTTCGCTGTTTTTTCCACTTTACTTCTCCATTCTGGTAGCCTCCGCGGCTTAAGCACGCGAACCAAACCACTCGTTAGGCTAGCTAGCGCACGATAAAGAATTCGTCACGAATGCATAAAGAATCCATAAGGGCGAGGAAGAGCCTGATTAGGAAGGGGTTAGGTTTCGCCGCCTGTAGGCCTCTGTTCGACCGGCATCCGTTGCTTGTATGACACCGCAACACAGAACTTTGATTCTCCATCGGGAAAATATTTTCGAGTCTCGTTGTGTAAGGGAATATGAGAACGGAACTGCGCGAGGCCTGGTCGTCATTCGGAAATGAATGATTAGATTCTGACCCCGTACGTGATTCGGCCCTCCCTTCATGCGAGGAGGGGAGGGCCGAATGGTCGCAAAACGTAAGGTCCAGAGCGCGGTGTATCGCGCGCAGGAGTTACTGCGCCGGTGCCGCTGCTGGAGCGGCCGGCTTTGGCTTCCAGAACGGGTCGGCCTTGACCCACGCAGGGTCCGGATAGCTCTCCTTGGGGTTAAACGCGAACAGGTTGGTCACGCTCGACACGACACAATCCGCGGTCAGCTCCGCCAGTTTCTTCTTATCGGTGTCGCTTAGTGAGTCTATAAATTTTTTGGAATCGGCAAAGCCGCTATCGACTTCGGCCAGAGACTTCATCGGATTTAAAACGAGGAAGACAGCGCCGTCGGATCCACCGACAGGTGCTCCATATACTCTTTCGAAGGTGGCCCAGTGTGCGTTGGGAACTGCCTTTCCAAATCCGTCGACGTAGATCTTGACGAGGGCCTCCCACTGTTTCTCATGGCCCTGACGAACGACAAATTGGGAGATCTCGAAATAACGAAAGTGCGCGATGTCCACGCTTGAACGAAGGCTCATGTCATCACGATAGACAGAGGTGCTCGATTCGTACGCGGAGAGAAGATCGCCATCGGCGACGCTCGCACGGTCCAGCGCAGCGGAGAGGGTCGCGTTTTTTTGCTCGGCCAGAGTGTCCTTTTCCCAGGCCTCGAAGGATGGATAGCCCATAAAGAAGAGGGCCCGTGACGCCCCGGAAAGAGAATCCATTCCGAAGTAATGAGTAGGCCATTTAGCCGCAGCCATCGCGCTGACGAACATGCCTTCGGTCTTCATGTGCGCGTTTCCACCTTTGCCGGGTTTAAGAAACTCGCGTTGAATCACGAGGACCTTGGGTGGTCCCATGTTTTCCTGGGCTGAAGCGATGCCGGAACCGATGAAGAGCAGACACAATCCTAGAGAGAGAGGGGTTAACTTTTTCATTGAGCAGCCTCCTTGGCTGAAAAGCGTGCATCAGGTAAAGAGTTTGCCGGCGAACAGGAACCGAGGACGCCAGATGGCACAGCAAAAGCAGGGGCCGATTTCCAGAGGCCTGGGAGCCACAAATAGGCCCGGCATCGAACTGAGTTACCGTTCGACGCTGCAACCTTTTGATTCCAGTGAACCAAGAGAGCTTGCGCCCCGACGAAGGAAATGTCAACGGAAGATTTTTGAGGGGGACTGGAGACAGGACGTGCATCAGCGGGCGCTCGAGGAGCTAGTGGCCGGCAGAGGGATCAGCGTGCTTCGGCGGCCGGGGAATGAAGAAAAGCAGCGGGATCATGCAGGCGCAGAAGATGCTCATGTAGTGGATCACGTCGAGGTAGCCGAGCATGGCCGCCTGGCGATGAAGCTGATTGTAGATGTATGCCTGAGCGGCGTGGGAGCCGGTTCCGGTCATTGGATTACCGCTGGTGTGACCGCCAAACATGCCCTTGAGCTTTGCGACCTGGTTCATGAAGGCGGGGTTGCCCGTCGTGAGGTTGCGGACCATGTTGTTCTCGTGCGTGGCAGTGCGGCGCGTAAGCATTGTAGCCATGAAGGCCGTTCCGCAGGAGCCGCCGATATTGCGCGCGAGGTTGGTGAGGCCGGAGACGTCGTTGTTCTCCGACTGCTTCACGCCGATGTAGGCAATGGTATTGATGGGGATGAACAGAAACGCGAGACCTGAGGCCTGGAAGCAGCGCAGAAAGACCAGGCGCCCATAGCTGACGCTGAGGTTGCATGGTGTGCATGGTGACCAGCGACACCGTGAGCATGACGAAGCCGTAGCCGATCAACTTGCGCGGGTCGACTCTGCCGACAAGAAAGCCCACCACGGGCATCATGCACATCATCATCAGCCCGGCAGGAGAGAGAACAAGGCCTGCAAGCTCTGCGGTGTACCCCAGCAGCGTCTGTACCAACTGGGGGATCAGGATGGTCGTGCCGTACAGCGAGAAGCCGAGGACGAACATCAGCAAAAAGCTGATCGCGAAGTTACGGCGCTTGAAGAGTGTGAGATTGAGGATGGGGCGGTGACCTTCGCGGAGCTGTTTCAGCTCCCACCAGATCATCACGACGAAGGCGACGACCATGGCGACGGTGAAGAACGTGATGAGATGCGAGGAGAACCAGTCGTCCTCCTGGCCCTTGTCGAGAACAAACTCGAGCGCACCAAATGTGAGAGCAAGCAGGCCAAAGCCGAGGAAGTCGAGCTTGATCCCGCCCTTCTGTGAGATTGCGACCTGCTTCTTCACGTACGGCGGATCTTCAACGATGCGCGAGGTAAGGAAGAGGGAGATCAGGCAGATCGGCACATTGAGGAAGAAGATCCAGCGCCAGTCGAAGTTGTCCGTGATGTAGCCGCCGAGCGTTGGGCCAATCGCAGGGGCGCACACGACCGCGAGGCCATACATTGCAAAGGCCTGCCCCCGCTTTGCCGGCGGAAAGGTATCGGCAAGAATGGCCTGTTCCGAGGGTGCGAGACCGCCGCCACCGACCCCCTGCAGAACACGGCAGAAGATGAGAAGAGGTAGTGTTGGGGCGAGGCCGCACATCGCGGAGCTGATGCCGAAGAGCGCGACGCAGATCATGTAAAACTTCTTGCGCCCAATGAAGGTGGTCATGTACGCGCCGGCAGGCAGGATGATGGCGTTGGCGACTAGATACGCGGTGAGGACCCAGGTGGCCTCGTCCTGCGTGGCCCCGAGGCCGCCAGCGATGTGCGGCAAGGCGACGTTGGCGATGGACGAGTCCAGAACCTCCATGAAGGTGGCCAGGGTAACCGTCATGGCGATGATCCACGGGTTGACGCGCGGTCGCCACGGTTTCTCGACCGCAGGGTGCGGGTCGTGGGAGTGGGCGTCAGGTAGCTGCGCGCTGGGGAGTTCGAGTGTGGTAGCTGCCATGAGTTTCTATTGGATTATGGCAATGTGAACCAAGATTCAGAGAATTAGGTGCAGGATTTGGCGATCTCAGGGGGGAATTTTCTGGTGGAATCGAGGTAGGCTAGCTTTAATGCTCAAATTCGCTCTTTGCAATCGGCCATCCAGTGTTCTTGTCCTACTCGCGTGTACCGCCATCTCCCTATCAGCGCAGACCTCTCAACCGGTTGCGACCCCAGCCGGGCCGCCGGCGGTCAAGGCCCCGACCCATGGCGACCTGCTGCGTGGAGCGTATGGCCCGTATCGAGCCAACAACGACCTGCTCTTCTATCATCTCGATCTCCGCGTCGATCCGGACAAAAAATTCATTAGTGGAACGAACACGATTCGCTTCAAGATGCTGCAGGACGGTACGCGCATCCAGCTCGAGCTTTATCCGACGCTGCAAATCGAAAAGATTGTGATGGGACCGACGACGCTGAAGTACGATCGCGACGAGGGCACCTTCTATGTGGACTTTCCAGAGACGTTGCGCGCGGGCCGGACCTATTCGATTGACGTCCACTACTCGGGAAATCCTCCCGAGACAGGGCGATTTGGCTGCTTCACCTTCAAGAAGGATTCTGCCGGTCATCCGTGGATCAACACCGCTTGCGAAGGGGACGGCGCCTACATTTGGTGGCCCAACAAAGAGCAGTGGCGCGACGAACCTCAGGGGGGAATGCTCATCACCGTCGCGGTGCCGAATGGCCTGATGGATGTTTCGAACGGAAAGTTTATGGGCAAGAAGGACCTCGGCGACGGCTACACGCGCTGGGATTGGCGTGTCCATTACCCGATCAACAACTATGATGTCGCGCTGAACATCGGCAACTACGTCCACTTCGATGACAAGTACAAAGGCTTGCCGCTCGATTACTACGTGTTGCCCGAAGACCTGGAAGGGGCAAAGCGACAGTTTGCGCAAGTGCCCGGCATGATGAAGGCCTACTATCACTACCTCGGCGAATACCCCTTCAAGAAGGACGGATTCAAATTGGTCCAGGTACCCTATGCCGGCATGGAACACCAGAGCGCGGTGGCCTACGGCAACCACTTCGCAAACGGCTACCTGAACCGCGACTGAACCGGCGTCGGCATCAGCCCCCGGTTTGACTTCATCATCATCCACGAGAGCGGACACGAGTGGTTCGGCAACGCGATCACGGCCGCCGACAAGTCAGATATGTGGATCCACGAGGGCTGGACGACATACCTCGAAAGTCTCTACGTCGAGTACACCTACGGCCACGACGATGCAATGAAGTACATCAACGCCTACAAGAAGAAGGTGAAGAACGACCGGCCCATTATCACGGCGCGCGGAACAAACGCGGAGCCCTCGCAGGACCAGTACTTCAAAGGCGCTCTCTTCATCAACACGCTCCGCAGCATCGTGAATGACGATGCGCGATGGTGGGCGATGTTGCGCGGCTACTATCAGAAGTTCAAATACCAGAACATCATGACGGAAGATATCGTCCAGTACTTCAACCAGCAGACCGGGATGAGCGCTTACTCCGGTCTTCGATCAGTATCTCCGGCACACCGCCATTCCTACGCTGGAGTTGAAGTTTGACGATGCGGCAGGCACCGTCCAATACCGCTGGGTCGCCGATGAAAAGGCGTTCGCTATGCCGGTCCGCGTAGGGTTAAAGGACGATTGGGAGACGGTCCATCCCACGACGGAGTGGCAGACGATGAAGACGCCGTTGACCCGAGACCAGTTTGATGTAGCGACCGATCTCTACTACATCAACGTCAACAAGACGTAAGGCGCATAATTAAGAAGAGGGACAGCAGTGCTAGACTTCGGCTTTTCCGCTGATTGAGTTATTTCAGCGACGCAACGGAGTGGAAAGAGAGAAGCAAAATGCATCCGGCACCTTGAGAAATTGATTTCGTTGCAGACCCATGACGTAGAAGCCAGACGGCTGCGCGATGAGATGGTCGCGCTCCCCAAGCATGTTGCGGGGCTTGAGACGAAAGCGAAGGCGGCCGATGGGCAACGGGCCGTAATTGTCGATCTGATGGCCAGGGAAGAGGCCTTGCGCAGACGTCAGGAGTCTGACGTCAAAGACCACCAGACGAAAATCGCACGTGTGCGCAAGCAAATGGGCACTGGCAACGACGACCGTGCAGGTGACTGCGTTCGAGCACGAGATCGCGTTTGCCCAGGCCGAGATAGGCAAGCTGGAAGACGCTGAGATCGAAAGCATGGAGCGCAGCGAGGGGTTGGAATCACAAAAGCGACTTGCCGATGAAGCCGTAGCCGACGCTACCGCGACATTGGAACGCGAGCGGTCGCGCGCCGCGGAGACCATCGCGCAGGACAAGACCCTGCTTGCCGCAGTAGAAGAAAAACGCAAAGCTGAACGGGCCGAGATCGGTGAGAGTACGCTCTCGACCTATGACCGCATCTCGAAGGCCAAAGGGACAGCGGTGGCCGAGGCCCTCAATCAGAAGTGCATGGCCTGCCAGATGATGGTGCGGCCACAGCGCTGGAACGATCTGCGCGACCGCAACAACGACGAGACGATGATGACCTGCGAGAGCTGCGGCCGGCTGCTGTACTACGATCCTGCGCGAGACTCTCCCCAGCGCAAGACGGTCCCCGTGGAGAGCATCGCGGCGTCGATCATCAGATCGCTTTGAACTAACGATTAGCAGGCTAGGACAGGCGTGAAAAGATTGTGCATTGATATGGACGAAGTGATGGCGGATGCGCTAGGTGAGCATCTGCTGCGCTATAACCGGCACTTTGGCGAAGAGATCACGCTCGAAGACCTTCAGGGGAAGTGGCTGTGGGAGGTCGTCTCGTCGGACCGCCATGCTGTGCTCGAGGCGTATCTGCGGTCGGAGGACTTCTTCGATGTGTTGGCCGTAATGCCGGAGTCGCAGCGGGTCCTGCGAAGGCTGCAGATGAACTACGAAGTGTTCATCGCGACGGCGGCCATGGAGGTCCCGACGTCATTTCAGGCGAAGTATCGCTGGCTGGCGAAGCATTTTCCGTTCATTCCTGCATCGCACATCGTCTATTGCGGCGACAAGAGCATTCTGCGGGCCGACTACCTGATCGATGACAACCCACGTCAGCTCCGGCGCTTTAAAGGCGAGGGGATTTTATACAGTTCGCCACATAACATTGGCGTGACTGGATACAAGCGGGTCAACGACTGGCTCGAAGTGGAAGAGATGTTTTTGGGCTAATGACTCAAGTGCTGCGGGCCAGCGACGGCCGCCTGCTCTGCGGAAAGCTCTGTCTTGCAACGGTCGCAATGGCCTCAACAACGGCCCGGCTCATCGCCGGTTCGATAAGCGAGCTCAATGTCACTCTCAACGCTGACGCGGCGAAGGCCCAGGCACGCGACGTTTGGTGCAGCTACCTGTTTTACGCAAGCGGGAGCAATTGTTACGCCCAGCCCCGCTCCGACGAGACGCATGATTGTCAGCCATTGGGGAGCCTCCTGCACGACTTGGGGGCGAAAGCCATGCTCCTCACAGATCGAGATCGGCTTTTGATACGCGAGAGTTCCTGCTGATGGGGTGAAAAAGACAAAAGGCTCATCGCGAAGTTCTCTGGCTGAAATGCTCTTGTGCTTCGCGAGGGTGTGCTTCTTTGGAACCACAGCGATGAATGGTTCGGAGAAGAGACGCTCTACCTCGAGGCCGAACGTTTCACCGCCATCACGCAGGAAGCCTGCGTCGAGTTCACCCTTCAAAAGCTTTTGCACGACCGCGGAGGTGTAAGACTCGTGCAGCTGCAAATTCACCTTCGGGTATAACCGACGATAACGTCCCAGCATCGCTGGAATTGCAGTCAGCATCGCAGAGCCAATGAATCCTACCCTCAGGAAACCTTCTTCGCCGCGACCGATACTGCGCGCCTCTTCCATGTCCTCCTGCACGTTGCGCAGGGTCCGTCTCGCTCGCTCCAGAAAGACCTCTCCGGCGCTGGTAAGTTTTACCGCACGAGATGTCCTGAGGAACAGTGGATAGCCGAGGGCCCCTTCGAGCTTGCGGATCTGTTGAGAGAGCGGAGGCTGGGCGAGGTGAAGGCGCAGCGCTGCACGTCCAAAGTGCAGCTCCTCTGCCACTGCGACGAAGTAGCGTAGATGACGAAGTTCAATGTCTCCATCCATATCTGAAACATCATAATTCGAACAAACAAGATATTGGACGTATCGGAGCTTTAGGCTTAGGTTTTTGTCAGAGGGAGAAATTATCATGGCTGAAACACTGGTCCAACCAGCTTCTTCTGAAGAGGCCATCGCGATGACAGAGATCGCATTTAGGCTGTTTCAACACGGCGATGCGGACGCATTTCGCAGGTTGAACGAAGAGTGGATCGCGCGATACTTCACTCTGGAAGAACACGATCATGTCCAGCTCGACGATCCGGAGGACCAGCATTCTCCGGACCGGTGGACAGATTGCGATGGCCCTGTTGGGCGAGGAGAGGGTGGGCTGCTGTGCGCTGGTCTTCGTACGGCCCGGTGTGTTTGAGCTTGCCAAGATGGCTGTCTCAGAGCGCTACCGTGGCCATGGCATCGGACGAGGGTTGCTCGAGTTCACGATTACTCAGGCGAAGGAGCTGGGGGCCCACACGCTCGAGCTGGCCAGCAACACGAAACTCGCCAACGCGGTTCGATCTGTACGAATCATTGGGCTTCCGCCAGTTGCCTCCTGAGCGGACGGAGCCATCTCCTTATGCTCGCGCGAACATTTTTATGGAGTTACACTTGTCTTCCCCTGCGGAGATATCAGGCGTAGAGCGCTGATTCGAAGCGCTGCAGCGCCGCTTCGGACCACGCATGGGTCGACTTGCGCCACGTGTCTCCCCGCTCTTCGCGAAAGTTAGGAAAGTCCATGCGGCAGTAGCCACATCGCGCCTCGAAATCGTAGAGGGCCTGGGCAGTGCCATCGAGATAAAGGACGGCCTGCGATCCGTCGCGAGACCACTCCACCGAAGCGATACGCTGCGGCTCAGGCCGCTGGTTGTCGGCATCGCTTTTGGCCAGCGCAGCGACGTTGTAGATCAGCATAGCGTCCAGGATGCTATTTTCGTGGATCTCCTGCGACCGGTCGCAGGCGTAGAAATAGCCGGCCACGCCCTCGTCCTCGAAGACAACGGTCCAGGGCACCGCGGTGGAGTTGGAAGAAAGAAATGCCCGGCCTGGGGTAAAGGAAAGCGACTGCATATCTCTCACGATACACTCGAAGATGTGGCCGCTGCCTGTCATGATTGGATGAAGCGATGCAGGCCTGTCAAAGGATGGAAGCCGGATGCGGGACAAGATCAAATGACAGATAAAGGCCGGCAATCGAGCGAATGAAGCTTCCCCGCATCAAGATCGGTCGACCCCAGCGACTGGCCGCGCTACTGCTGTTTTTTTTTCTGGCGGAGTGCCTTTGGGTAGTGAATCGGCAGCAACTCTCGCAGCAAGACTACCGCTACGCCGAGTGCGGCCGCGAGATGTGGGAGCGCCCCTCGCCGTTGGCCGGATATTTCACGACCTGCGGAAATCTGAACGGCGACGGCACCTTCGCCTACCGTGTAGCGGGCTTTCCCCTGACCGTGCAGCGGATGGTAATGCTCGGTGCGGACAAGCTGCGCAAACCGGAGGACCGGCTGTACGCCGAAGGCACGCTCCATGGTTCGACCTGGGAGGCGCGGCACCAGCTCTTCAGCGTGAAGTACCTGCTGCACCTGCCGTTCATCTTCTTCGCGCTGTGGTTGGGCGGTGGGCTGTGGTGGGTCTCGCGACGTCTGTTCGGCAATGAGGGCGGCTTCTTCGCGTTGGGGCTTTACTGCTTCTGTCCCGCAGTCGTGCGCTACGCGGTGACGCCGAACAACGATGTGTTGGCCATGTGGGGGCTCTACGGGCTGGTGTACGCAGCCATGGGCGTGGCCCATGCGATGCAAGGCCCAAGAAGCAAATGGAGGCCGCGCATCGTGCTGATGACGATAGCTTTGGGACTGACTGCGGCGGCGCACTTGCTGGCGGCAATGCTTGGTTTCGTAATGGCGATGATATGGATGATGTATCTGGCCGAACGCCGGCGGAGCCACGTGATGCAGGTCGTGGTTTTCTCCGCTGTGGGTGCGCTGGCGATTCTGTTTGCGTTCTATGCGTTCCGGCCGGCGCCGTTCAGCTATGTGTTCACCGGTGGTGGCGCGCGCTCCTGGTTTGCACTGGACGGGGCCCGCCACTTCTTCCTGAATATAGCGAACGAGCCGATTGCGGTGGCAACGCTGGTTGCGGTTCTGCTGTATGTCACAGTGAGGCGCTGCCGCTACTTCGGCAACACGGCCCCTCTGGTGATGGTGCTGCTGCTCTTCCCGCTTGTAACGACACAGACAGTCTCACAGCCGTGGCTATGGGCACTGCCGTTTCTATTTACGTTTGTTGGCGGCGTCTTCGCCGACGCTCTGGAGACGAGGCAACGGAGGCTGTTTCTCGTTCTATCGGGTGGAGTGCTCTTGACCCAGGCTATGCTCTGCCTGGCGCTGCTCCCGCAGATTGCGCGTTAGTCTGTATGAGGCCGCAACCGGGTGCGTGCTTCAGTTTTCCTCGATTTTTTAGAAATTTCCTGCATAATAAATCGGCACCCTGAGAAAGTTACGCCTGAAGGATGGTTCGTTCGTAATGATGAAAGCCCCCCTCCGTTCCGTCTGCACCGCGTTTGCCCTGACTCTTCTGCTGCTCACGACCGGATGCCACCGTCATCGCAAATCGAAGTCCGCGCCGAACACCGATGCATACTCGGACAACCTGCATCAGTTAGTGGAGAAGAAAGCGCTGCCGCCGGAGAAGGTCGACACCAGCAAGGCCCCCAACCTACGGTGGCCGGATTTCTCCGACTACGAATCGTATATCCAAACCTTCTATGACGACCGCAACTACGAGGTGGCCTGGACCCGCGACGGTGCGCCGACTGCGACCGCGACGGCATTCATCCAGCAGTTTCAGGACGCCGCCGCGAAAGGGCTGATCGCGGATGACTATGACGCACCGCGCTGGGCCGATCGCATAAAGGCGCTGAACGACAAGTCAGCGGACGCCATCTCGCTCTTCGACGTCGCGATGACCGTAAACGTGATGCGCTACATCTCCGACCTGCGCATTGGCCGAGTGAATCCGCAGCACTTCAACTTCGACATCAATGTGGCCGACAAGAAATACGACCTCGCCGAGTTCGTCTCGGACAACGTCGTCGATGCAACCGACGTACCGAAGCTGATCGTTGGCGTCGAGCCTGATTCGGAGGACTACCGGAAGACAGAGCAGGCACTCGCGCACTATCTCGATCTTGCAAACCAGCAGGAGCAGGCTGGCGCAGGCCCGCTGCCGATGGTGGCCAAGGCACTGTCAGTGGGTGACGCTTATCCAGCGGTCGGCGCTCTGCTGACGCGGTTGCAGCTGGAAGGGGACGCTCCCGCGGATGCTCTTGCGGACGCAACGTCCCACACGGTCTTCAATTCCACGCTGTCCAAGGCGGTGAAGAGCTATCAACATCGCCACGGCTACACAGAAGACGGCAAGCTTACCCCGCAGACGATGAAGTCGCTGAACGTTCCAATGTCAGATCGCGTAGCGCAATTGCAGGCCTCGCTCGAACGCTGGCGTTGGCTGCCCGACCCTTACCTGCACGCGCGCCTGATGGTGAACCTCCCCGAATTTGTACTGCGCGGCTACGACCCCGACCACAAGCTGGACTTCACCATGCGCGTCGTGGTCGGCAAAGTAATGGGCGAACATGAGACGCCGGTCTTCACGCACATGATGAGGTACGTGGTCTTCCGGCCGTACTGGAACGTCCCGGTCGATATCGCACGCAAGGAGTTGGTCCCGCACATCGCAACGAACCACGGATATCTCGCGACCAAGAACTTCGAAGTGACCAACAGCAAGGGCGTCGTGCTGACCGACTACACGGCGAAGGACGTCTCCCAGGGCGCCGTAATGGTGCGCGAAAGGCCCGGGCCCAAGAACTCGCTAGGCCTGGTGAAGTTCATGTTTCCCAACCAGTACGACATCTATCTGCACTCCACTCCCGCCGTCTCGCTCTTCGAGCAGACGCGTCGCGACTTCAGCCATGGCTGCATCCGAGTGCAGAAGCCGGCCGATCTCGCCGCGTGGGTACTGCAGGGTCAGGGCGGCGACTGGGACCTGGCCAAGGTGCAAGCTGCGATGAACAGCGGCCCGGACAACCGCACCGTCAGCCTGAAGACGCCTTTGCCGATCGTGATCTTTTACCTGACGGCGAGAGTGGACGACGACGGGCAGGTTAACTTCTTCGACGACATCTATGGCTACGACGCGTCAATGCAGAAGGTCTTTGCCAAGGGGCCACCCTATCCCATCAAGCCCTATCCGGCAGAGCCCAAGCCCAGGCCAGGCGACACCACATAGCGCTGATGTAGACTGCTGGCGATGAAGACCGCAATCGAAAATCCGAAGGTGGATGCGTATATCGCGAAGGCCGCGCCATTTGCGCAGCCCATCCTGACGCATATCCGCGAGCTTGCCCATAATGCCTGCCCTGATGTGGAAGAGGAGATCAAGTGGGGCATGCCGTTCTTCGTATTACGCGGCGTCATCCTGGGCCACATGGCCGCCTTCAAACAACACTGCGCGGTCGGCTTCTGGGGCCCGGAGATGCACGCGGTCCTGAGAGAGGATGGTCTGCTCTCTGAGGATGGAATGGGTGCGCTCGGCAAAGTCTCCAGCCTGAAAGACCTTCCTTCCGATAGGAAATTGCTCAACTACTATCGACAGGCTGCAGGGCTCGTCGCAAGCGGGCAACGCACAAAGTCGATCGTGCGGCCCAGAAAGTCGTCGAAGCCTGCGCCGGAGGTCCCCTCGGAATTGGCCGCCGCGCTCAACAAGAACAAGACCGCGGCAAAGGTCTTTGCGGGTTTCAGCGCATCCTGTCAGCGCGAATACACCGACTGGATCGCCGAAGCCAAGCGGCCGGAGACGCGGGAAAAACGCATCGCGACGGCGATCCAGTGGATCGCCGAAGGCAAACAGCGCAACTGGAAGTATCAGAACTGCTAAGGTGTCGCGGCTGGCTTTATAGGAGTCCCGGGCGGCACAGATTTGCTGAGCTGACGCGCAAACTCGAGGAAGACCAGCGCTGCCGGCGAGTAGCCGCTCGGGTCGGCCTGAGTGAAGTCTCCGGTCAGCGGGTCCATCTGCTGGCGGAACTCGGTGTGGCGGCTGATGGCCTCGCACCACTGCTGCATCAGGTGGTTCATCTCGGCCTGCTTGCCGTAGTACGGCATCCAGCGTGGAGCACGTAGCGCGGTGAGGGCCTGGCTCGCTCCACCCCAGCTGTTGCGTGGGATCGGGCGGACGAAGGTGGGGTCGTCCATCGCAATCGACGTAAGCGGATACGGTGCCCAGAAGGCCTTGGGATTGTGGATCTGCCGCGTCCACACCGCCTCGAAGATGGCCTTGTCTTTCGCGTCGTAACGCTTCAGCACATGCTCGCCGAGAACACGGCTGTTCACGTCCGAGCGCACGCGGACGAAGTTGTTCTGCGCGTCGAGATCGTAAAAGGCGGCGTCCTTGGGGTCGTAGAGTCTCTCGATGATCAGCTCACGGATCGTCTCCGCGTCATCGTGCCAGCGGCTGGCTTCGTCGCCCTTGCCCAGAGCGGTGGCCATATGGGCGAGCGCCATTCGAGCGCCGAATACCGTCGCAGAAAGATCGGGACACAGCCGCGGCATGGTCGTCATCGGCGGACACTTGCGCGCGTCGCCGTCGGGGCATCGGTTCGGGATGCCGACCCAGCGCGGGCTGTTGTCGTGACCCGTGTCGTAGGTGCAAAAGCCTTCGACCAGCCCGGTCTTGCGGGTGTCGCGGTACTCGCGAAGCCACGCGTCCCAGCGGCTGCAAGCCGAGTAGGCAGTGACCAACAGTTCATCGTCGCCAGTCAGCTGCGAGAGCTCCCACGCCGTCGACGCGATGGGCACGACCATCTGGATCTGGCCATAGCCGACGCCGGATACCTTGATGGCGGCGGGGAGTTGACCCGCTGATTCATGGCCGATGGGCAGCTGCAGGGCGAAGAAAGCCATGTGGTTGTTGCGCGCGATCTGCAGGGGCGTGGGAGCGCCGTCCGGTGTGGCGATGTAGGGCGCGAGCGTACCGTACACAAGGCCTTCATGCGGCCCGCACTCCTGCCATATGCCGGGATAGACGGCGCCTTCAAACAGAACAGGGTGCTCGTAATGAGGGACCGTCTTCACGTTTCCGGCAAGGACGGAGAGCGCAGCGTCCCATGTGCGCGGCCAGCGGGGATCGTTGTTCGGAAACGGAGGACGTGGCGGTGCGGTGGGTGCCGAGATGGGCGCGGCTTGAGCACGCCGCTGCAGCAGCGTCCCACCCGCAGCGAGCGCAGTCAGCTTCAGAAA
This sequence comes from uncultured Acidobacteriaceae bacterium, assembly GCA_963774835.1. Lineage (GTDB taxonomy): Bacteria > Acidobacteriota > Terriglobia > Terriglobales > Acidobacteriaceae > Edaphobacter. Next base: position 430,431 of record CAVZGS010000002.1, on the reverse strand, counting down.
ATCCCTTCTGTCCTTTGTCTCCAGGGGCCTCTCCTTGGCGCACGGCGCGGAGCGATCTTCGGCCGCGAGACCTTAAATCAGTGTAGTACCTCGGGTCGAAGAGATAGACTTACTGCAATGCGTTCTCGATCAAAGCCAGAGAGCACGGATCCGGCGCAGGAAACTGCTTCGTCGGACGCAAAGCTCGATCCCGTTCTCTTCCGGCGCAAGCTGATGGCTTGGTACAAGGACCATGCACGAGAGCTGCCCTGGCGCGGAGTGAGCGACCCCTACCGGACCTGGCTCTCCGAGGTAATGCTGCAACAGACGCGGGTCGCGGCCGTCATCGAGCACTACGAGAACTTTTTGCGGCGGTTTCCGACCATGCTTTCCCTGGCACTGGCGCCCGAGTCCGAGGTACTCGCCACCTGGTCCGGGCTGGGTTATTACAAGCGGGCGCGCTTACTCCACAAGACCGCCCAGTTCCTCACGACCGAGCGCGGGGGCGAGCTTCCGAGCACAGCAGCAGAGCTGCGCACCCTGCCCGGGATCGGCGAATATACCAGCGCCGCCATCGCCAGCATTGCCTTCGGAGAGAGCATAGCCGTAGTCGACGGTAACGTGGAGAGGGTGCTGCTGCGTCTGACTGGCCGCCCGGAGATCAGGGCCGCGGCGGGGCGCGCCTTTGTTCAACGGCAGGCTAGCGCTCTAGTGCCCAGGCGGCGTTTCCGCGAAGGGGTCAACCTTGCTGGCGATCACAACCAGGCCATGATGGAACTCGGCGCAACTCTGTGTCTGCCCCGGAACCCGCTCTGTCTGCATTGTCCGGTGTACTCCATGTGCAAGACCCGGGGCGAACACATCACGCCGCAGCGCGCGGTGCAGCTCAGCCGGCCCGCGGCGTATCTGCTCAGCCTGCAGAAACGCGGCAGGCTTACCGAGGTACTGCTGGAGCTTCGCGCCGATGATGCCAGCCTGATGCCGGGCATGTACGAGCTTCCACCACTGCCACAGGACGCCGTCCAGGGACGCGAGCCCCTGCTGCGGCTGCGTCACTCGATCACGAATACGAACTACTACGTTCAGATCTTCGCTGCGCACGGCCCCGACGACAGCGGGCTGCGCCGCGCGGTGCCGGCTGCGAAGAGTGACCTGCACTGGGTGCTGACCAGCCGCCTCGGCTCACTGCCGCTGACCGGACTGACCCGCAAAGCGCTTCAACGTCTGGATGTGATGGCGGTGAATCTTCCGAAGCTGCCCGCCGAGGTGACAGCTTCGACGGTCAGTTAGACCAACCGATGGGTACCGTCCGAGGGTCCGAACGGAGAAACTTCGCCAGATCCGGTAATACAGTCTTACTGCATTCGCTCAGAGCTTTTCCTCGCGCCGCCCGCAGCGAGAATCTCCCCGGAAACGCCCCGAATCTTGCCATTACCCAGATTGATCGCCCGCGAACCGTTCCCCATCTGGAGCATCAGCGGATGTTGCAGCGTCACAATCACGGCCGTCGCCGGCGTCTTACTGGTGCAGACGTAGCTATGAATCGTATTCGCATCGAAGTAGATTGCATCGCCCGCTTCGACGCGGTGCGTCACCTCACCGTGCCTCACATCGAGCGTCCCCGACAGCAGGTAAAGAAACTCGCACCCTGCATGCTGATGCGCGCGTGGCGAGCGGCCTTCCTTTTCGGGGAGAAACTCCGCGAAGTAAGGGTCGAGCTGACGGTCCGGAACCAGGTAACCCAGGCTCTCGAAGAAATACGCCGGGTCGTCGGCCCCGGTCTGCGGCAGGCGCACGCGTTCGTCGCGACGATGCACACGAAACAGCGTCTGCGGCTCCGGGTCAAAGAAGTAGCTCAGGTCTTTGGAGAAGACCATCGCGATGCGCGCCAGGTTGCGTAGCGTCGGCACTACTCGTCCTGTCTCCAGTTGCGAAAGAAAGCTGGCCGAAAGCCCGGTATGACGTCCCAGCTCCACGAGCCCCATAGATTTCTTCAGCCGCAGATGTTTAATGCGCTCGCCAATGCGTTTTTCGGCGATAAACGACTCGGCGGCCTCGCCATCCACATGGATGTTTCGAAACCCGTTTGCTCCGTTGCCAGGCAGGACGTCGTCAAGGGGCGGAGGGACCTCTGAGGGGCTCAAAGCTGACGGAGTAATGGTATTTTTGCTCATAGGATTGTTGTGTGCTGCACCAACAGATGTTGAAATGTGATCAAAAGATGTCCGGGACAACTCAATTTTGGATTGGATGCACGTTCTTTGTCCGAGAGCAGCAGGAAGAGTGCAGAATGCCGGATCGGGCCTCTGATTCCTCAATGTCGCGATGACCGCCGTATGATCAAGGATCAATGAAGTTTTCGCCCATCGTCTGCCATCCGCACGCCCGAAGGTGGCTATCGGCATCTGCCATGGCGCTTCTGATCGCCTGTGCCGCCGGTTGCGCCAGTCCCGCTCCGCCCCAGCCGCCCTCCCTCAATCTCCCTGAATTGGTGAAGGATCTCACCGCCGAGCGCGTGGGCGAACTCGTACGCCTGCACTGGACCACCCCAAAAATGACGACCGACCACCTCGAAGTCAAAGGCCGAATGACGGCGGAGGTCTGCCGAATCGCCGTCTCTTCGGCACCTCCGCCATATGTCTGCATCCCAGTCACTCGGTTGGCCGTGCAGCCCGGCCCGACAGAGGCTTCGGAGCCGCTCCCTCCGGCCCTCACCGTCGGTCCCGCGACCCTGCTGACGTACCGGGTGCAGCTATTCAACGCCCAGGGCCGCTCGGCGGGCCTGTCGCCTGAGGTCTTCGCCGCTGCCGGCCCCGCCCCACCGCCTGTCGAACAGCTTCGCGCCACACCCACGCGGGACGGCGCCATGCTCGAGTGGCAACCCAGGGACTCCACCGCCGCAGTTGAGCTGGATCGCCTGCCGATTGGCCCCGATGGCAATGTCGTCGAGCCTGCTCCAACCAGGACGTCATCAAAATCCTCGTCGAAGACCACGATCAAAAAGAAGCCAGACAAACCCGAGAAGCCTGCCCCTCAGAAGCCCGCTCCTGACTCAGCATCGAAGTCGCTTTTGGCGGCGCCGTCCGCTCCAATCGAGGTCAAATTGCGGACACCGGCCCAACCGAACGACGCTGGCGGGGCCATAGACCACACCGCCCAAATGGGTGAAAGCTACCGCTACACTGCCCGACGAGTCCTGGCGGTCTCTCCAGGCGGCCACAACCTTGAGCTGCGCAGCGTCGCGTCGCCGCCCGTGACGGTCGTGATGCGTAGCATCTTCCCTCCGGATGCTCCTTCCGGCCTTGAAGCCGTTCCCGGAGGCGCAACTGCAGCCGATCGTTCCATCGATCTCTCCTGGACACCAAACACCGATCCTGACCTCGCGGGATATATTGTGTATCGTCAAGAAGTTGACTCAAAAGGCGTAGCCGCGAGCACAGCGACGCGCCTGAATCCAACCCCGGTCGTCGGTCCTGCCTACCGCGACCAAACTGCCATGGCCGGTCGCCGTTACGCCTATCGAGTCACTGCTGTCGATACAGCAGGAAACGAAAGTGCGCCCAGCGACTCGGTCCAGGAGACTTTAAGGGAGCAATAACAATGCGTTACTGCAAGTATTTGTCGTCTGAAAGCGGTGCAAGTCTCTCACGTTATGCTCTCGTGGAAAAGCGAAACGGCGTCTACTGGGCCACGCTTCCCATGCAGGCCCCGCAGGAAGACCTCTCGGCCCGCATCTTCGGTGGTCTCCCGGTCCCCACGCTCGCGGTCAACTTCGAGCCTGTGCCGCTATCCGATCTGCAACTCCTACCGCCCGTCACCCCATCGAAGAGTCCTCTGCGTCGGCCGCAACTACCGTGACCACGCCGCCGAGCTCGGCAACGAAGTCCCCAAAGAGCCTCTCCTCTTCCTCAAGCCGCCATCGTCCCTGCTTGCCCCCAGAGGCGTAGTTCGCATGCCGGCCATCTCGACGCGCGTTGACTACGAGGGCGAGCTAGGCATCGTCATAGCCCGCCGCTGCCACAAGATCGGCCCCGACGAAGACGTCCGCCCTTACATTCGCGGCTATGTCTGCGTCAACGACGTTACCGCCCGGGACATCCAGAAGTCCGACGGCCAGTGGACGCGCGGCAAGGGCTTTGATACCTTCTGCCCGGTCGGCCCCATCGTCTCCGACGAGATCGACCCCGTTGGTGGCGCGCCAGTTACGGTAATCACCCGGCTCAACGGCGTCGTCAAGCAGCAGGGCTCTACTCGCGACCTGATCTTCCCCATCGCCGAGCTCCTCCGCTACATCACCCAGTTCATGACGCTTGAACCCGGCGACCTCATTCCCACCGGCACCCCAGCGGGAGTTGGCGCCGTTAAGCCGGGTGACCGCATCCAAATAGAAATCGACGGTCTGGGCGTCCTCGAAAATGAATTTGCAGCCGAGTAACATCGGCCGCGCATACTGTGGGCCAGCGCAACCGCTCAGGGCTTGATAAAATCGGTACGAACAGCGAAGGAGCACACTATGGCATCGTTACTTGAACAGCTTCGTGCATTCACCACCGTCGTCTCAGACACCGGCGACTTCAACGCGATCCAGCAGTTCCGCCCACAGGACGCCACTACGAATCCCTCGCTCATCGCGGCCGCCTCGGAGAAGCCTGAGTATGCGCCCATCGTCGACGACGTGCTGAAGCAGGTGCGCAAGGACGCCGGTCCGGGCGCCTCGGACAAGCAAGTCGCAGCACAGGCCTTTAGGCCCCTCGAAGTCGCCTTCGGTCGCAAGATCCTCGACATCATTCCCGGCCGCGTCTCCACTGAGGTTGATGCCCGTCTCTCCTACGACACCGATAAGTCCATCGCCGAGGCGCGCGCAATCATCGCCCTCTACCACAAGGCCGGCATCTCCAATGACCGCGTTCTCATCAAGCTGGCCTCCACATGGGAGGGCATCCGCGCCGCAGAGGCTCCTCGAGAAGGAGGGCATCCATTGCAACATGACTCTGCTCTTCGGTCTCCATCAGGCCATCGCCTGCGCCGAAGCTAAGGCCACGTTGATCTCCCCCTTCGTCGGTCGCATTTTGGATTGGTACAAGAAGGACACTGGTAAAGACTACGTCGGCGCCGACGACCCCGGCGTCCAGTCAGTCACCACCATCTACAACTACTACAAGAAATTCGGCTACAAGACCGTCGTCATGGGCGCAAGCTTCCGCAACATCGGCGAGATTACAGAACTCGCCGGATGCGACCTGCTCACCATCGCGCCGAAGTTGCTGACCGAACTCGAAACCACCCAGGCCCCACTGCCCCGCAAGCTCGATCCTGCCAATGCAGCGAAGCTGAATATCGAGAAGCTCACCATCGACAAGGCGACCTTCGACAAGATGCATGCCCAGGACCGCATGGCGCACGACAAGCTGAAGGAAGGCATCGAAGGCTTCTCCAAAGCCATCGAAGACCTCGAGACAATGATGACCAAGCGTCTCAGCGAGATCAGCGAGCCAGCCGCAGTGGCACGCTAATCTCGACACAACAGACAAGCAACGCCCAAGACCGCGCTAACCATGCGCGGTCTTTTTTCCGCGCCACCGATTTCCCACTTTTTTGCGCAAATATCCCATAACAAACCTACGGGATACCATCCGTACTTTTCGGCAGGTGGAGTCGTAGGAACGCAGTCTGCCCCAGCGCCTTTGTTTTTCTCTCACAAATTGAACAACCGTCATTTCGACTTGAATGACCGTCATTTCGACCGCAGCAACTCGCGCTCTTTGCGAGTTGCGGAGTGGAGAAACCTGCTTCTCTACCTCGATCGTTGGCCCGCCACAACGCCTTTGCCTTTGCCTTGCAATTGTTCCTCGAAAAAGGCCCACGGCTGTGCGGCCTGCGAAAGGCTTATTAAGAGCATGAATTCACACGTTGCAACGATCTTTCATTTCGCCAAAAGCATTTCTTCAACCATCAGGCAACCTTCGGAAGACGTCCTCAAATTAATGATTTCATCGCCGCACAACTTCGTCCCTCCACCCCTTCTCTAAACAGGGCGAGGTGAATATATGCGTAACTTTAAGTTTTTTGCACTAACTGCTATTGCCGGTCTGTGCTTTGTTGCAAGTACTCCTAAGACGCAAGCCCAGGTCACCGTTGGTATTGGAGTTGCTCCAGCGTGCCCATACGGTTACTACGACTACGCCCCCTATAGCTGCGCTCCCTATGGCTACTACGGCCCCGAGTGGTTTTCCGGCGGCGTCTTCATTGGTGCTGGCCCCTGGTTCCACGGCCCCGAGCATTTCTACGGCCATGTAGATAACCACTACGACGTTAACCATGGCTATAAGGGCCTGTGCCGAATCGCGGCGACCATGCAGAGCATGCGGTCCCGCCCCATGAGTTTAAGGGCAACGAGATGCGTGATGGGCATGGTCACGCTTCCAGCGAAGAGAAACACTAATAAGCAGTCCAAATAACTCGAGGGCCCCGCAAAGGGCCCTCGTTCTTTATTCGATCTCGCTTCAAAGCTGCGTGACGGCAGCTATCCCTGACCACCCGCAACCGCAATAGACGTCGAGTCCCCTACCTTGGCCTTCATATTTGCGCCGGTCTTAGGCAGGAACTCGGACCTCTGCTTTAGCGCATACATACGTTGTGTCCGCAATCCGGAGCAGGTTGATCGAGTCATCGGCATCGTCCGGGTACAGGGCAATGCCCATACTCGCCGAAATGATCATCGACTGCCCCTCGATAATGAGCGGCTTTTCCAGGGCGCCCCGAACTGACGCCATGAAGTGGTCCAGCGGCTTGTCCACGCCGAGGTCCGTGGCAACGATGATGAATTCGTCTCCGCCCAGCCGCGCCAGTGTATCCGAGGCCCGAACACTCCTCCGCAAATGTGACGAGACCTCGCGCAACACCTGGTCTCCGGCTTGGTGGCCCATCGTGTCGTTGATGATCTTGAAGCCATTCAGATCCAGGATCAACAGGGCAAGGCGGCTGTTCGTGCGGTCTGCGCGGTCGATCGCTGTAGTAAGCCGGTCCGCGAACAGCCGCCGGTTGGGCAGGCCCGTCAGCTCGTCGTGCAGCGCGAGCCACTCGTTGCTCGAGACCTGTTCCTCCAGCATCACCAGAATCATGCCGATCGAGATCAGCGACTTCTGCATGTTCCAGATATGCGATGCAATGTCTGCGTACTCGCGGTAGCGTACGATCCACGGGTGCATCAGCAGGCACACTGCCCAGATCGCAAAGCCGGTCACAATGGCGAGCTTGCCCGTACTGTCACGCGCCAGCCGGCGTTGAAAGTTGACCGCTGCGATTGTGTACACGCAGCAAAGGCTCCAGTAAACGGCCTCCCGGTATTCGGCGCGGTGGATCAGATACCCCATCGCCAACCAGCCGCAGACGTGCAACGCCGCGTACCTCCAGTTGTGCCGCAGGTAGAGCGAACTCGCCACGCCAATCACCAGACCGGCGGCCATGCTGGTAAAGAACGCAACGGGCGAATAGATATGCAGACCGTAAAGCGTGCTGATGGCCAGCAACGGCAAAGTATTCAGCGCCAGGTACTTCAACTCGACGTTGCGAGAGAACGGATATCCGCCCGAGGCCCATACAAACACCACCCCGGCCAGCAGATAGCAATCCATCACGATCAGGTGCAGCCCCCGCTGTGGCGGCCCATTCGGAGCGTAAAAGGTGTGGGCGACTGCTTCAACCAGAGTGAAAAACAGACCCAGCAGCCAGATATCTGCGCGCCCCTGTGGGTGGCGCCGCCGCAGCAGCAGAAGGATGACGATCAGGATCGTCAGCGCCAGTAGATCAGGTAGAAACGAATAATTCATCAGGCTCCATGAATCTCACCGGTTGGATTGGCCTGAAAAGGAAGGCCCGTGAGAGACACGTTGTCACCTTGCCGGCGATAGAACTTCATCTGTCGCCTTGAATCGAGAGATTTAAGAACTTTCATTTGTCCCTGTGCTGGCCCGCACAGACTGGTATTTGGAACCCGCTCCGGGAAAAGATGTTCCGGATATACCTGAAACAGTGAGAAGTACAATTCCCTGGCCCGCCCGCCGGGTCTTTTCTCTCTATGGCACCAAACAGTCTCTGCAACTTGGTCACCACCCGTCAGACAGGGCTCGGGCGTCTACTATAGCAACAATTATCCAACATTCGGCAAAAAACCTGCATGAAAATGCGCAGCGTAGCAAGCGTGGTGCCTGATAACTAACATGCAGTCTACTGTCACTTACAGCTTAAGCCTTTTAGTCCGTGGAATTCCGCCGTTGCTTCTTTCTCACGCGGCGAACACCACTCTTGGCAGACTAGACCAAGGGCGTCCGCCGCCGCATCGCCTTCGAGTTGTAGAGCGTCTGCACCATTCGCTTCAAGAGCGAACCCTGGCCCGGAGCTTTCGCTCGGTTCTGCGGCACGGTGAATGGCAGAGCGTCGGTTCCGCGTCGGCCCTTGAAAAAAAACCTGAAAAATGTGGAAAAAGTTGGCATGTTTTTCGCTGGTCGATTAGTGGTCGTTTCCAGCCACACCTTCACCACAACTCCACCACGATTTACCGCGCAATTCACCACGTTCTGCACATCAAAAAAGCCAAATCCCCTCGCAAAACGCCACTCTCACCACGCCCAAAAAAAACTACAAAATATAACGTGAAAGGCATCCGTCCTTCACAATGGAGGCGACCTGCTGCCGCACATACTCAGGGTCGACTACGATCACCTTCTCGACGCCCGTAGCGGTCTGCCGCTCAATTACCGGCAGGGGCGGCGAAGGCGTCTGCGGCTCCGACGTAAGTGGTGCAGAAACATGCACTTCGCCAACGACGCCCTCTTCCGTAATTTCGGCCCGCGGACTCTTGAACAGGTCCGGCGCTTGAAAGCTAATCTCGTCAAGCACCCGCTCCAGGATCGTATGCAGTCTTCTGGCCCCAATGTTTTCAGTAGTTTCGTTCACCCTGAAGGCAAACTGCGCCATCTCCGCAATCGCCTCCTTCGTAAACTCCAATTTCAGCCCTTCGGTCTCCAGCAACGCTGTAGACTGCTTCACCAGCGAAGATTTCGGTTCCGTAAGGATGCGAATAAAGTCATTCACAGTCAATGAGTTAAGCTCTACCCGGATCGGAAACCGTCCCTGTAACTCCGGAATCAAATCGCTCGGCTTTGACACATGAAACGCCCCAGCAGCAATGAACAAAATATGGTCAGTCGACACCATCCCATACTTTGTACTAACCGTAGTCCCTTCAACAATCGGCAGAATGTCGCGCTGTACGCCCTCGCGCGAGACGTCCGGCCCATGACCGCCCTCGCGTCCCGCGATCTTGTCGATCTCATCAAGGAACACAATCCCTGAATCTTCAACGCGTTCCACAGCAAGCCGGGTCACCTGGTCCATGTCGATCAGGCGGTTCTCCTCTTCCTGTACGAGGTAGTCGAAGGCCTCGGCCACCTTCATCTTGCGCTTCTTCGTGCGTTGTCCGAAGAGCCCCGGCAACATGTCCTTCAGATTGATGTCCATCTCCTCTGAACCCTGGTTCGAGATGACCTCAAAGCTGGGCTGATTGCGGTCGCGCACGTCCAACTCCACGGTGCGCTCGTCCAGCTTGCCCTCGCGAAACTGCTGGCGAAGCTTCTCTCGTGTTCTCTGTTCGCGATCTCCCGGCTTTTCATCGGAACCCTCCAGAGAAGTCGCCGCGGGAAGCTGTATGACGTTGTTCCCCGGCTCTTGTGTGGCCGCAGGCGCGGCGGTCGCTGTCGGCGGAAGCAGCAGATCGATCAAACGGCCCTCGGCAGCCAGTTCCGCCTTGTCCTCGACCTCTTCCATCTTCTCTTCGCGAACCATGTCGATGGCGATCTCCACCAAATCGCGGACGATTGACTCGACATCGCGCCCGACGTAGCCAACCTCGGTGAACTTCGAGGCTTCGACCTTGAGAAAGGGCGAGTTGGTGAGCTTCGCCAGCCGACGCGCGATTTCGGTCTTGCCCACGCCTGTGGGTCCGATCATGATGATGTTCTTCGGCATGATCTCTTCTGCGAGTTCGGGCGAGAGCTTCTGCCTGCGCATGCGATTGCGCAGTGCGATGGCTACGGCCCGTTTTGCAGCATGCTGTCCGACAACGTACTTGTCCAGCTCCGCGACGATCTCACGCGGCGTCATCTCATCAAGCGCGAGCGCCTGATCTTCGGCGGCTCCGGGTAGAAAAATTGCCATGGTGCAATACTCCTTGTCGCGAAAGGCCGCGACGAATCTCTGAAGGTTCTACGAAAAATTGATGCTATTGGTTCGCTGCGGGTTCGGACTTCAGCTCTTCAATCGTCATCTGGTCGTTCGTGTAGATACAGATCTGGCCTGCGATCTTCAAGCTCTTAACCGCGATCTCCCGGGCGCTAAGGTCGGTGTTTTCCATCAGGGCGCGAGCGCTGGCCAGGGCGTAGCTGCCGCCACTGCCAATGGTCGCGATCCCTTCATCCGGGTCGATCACGTCGCCTGTGCCGGATAACAGAAACGTCTGTTTCGGGTCGGCGACGATCAACAGCGCCTCGAGCTGGCGGAGCATCTTGTCGGTGCGCCAGTCCTTAGCAAGCTCCACGGCTGCGCGGCCGAGATTCCCGGCGTACTGCTCCAGCTTGACCTCGAACCGGGCAAACAGCGAGAAGGCGTCTGCAGTAGATCCGGCAAATCCGGCAAGAACCTTGTCCTGATAGAGACGACGGATCTTCTTCGCTGAGCCCTTCATGACGGTCGCGCCGATGGAGACCTGGCCATCGGCGGCCATGACGACAGAGTCGCCTCGCCGGACGCAGATCACCGTCGTTGATCGGATGCGCCGACCCTCCGCCAGATCCAGCGGATGTGCGAGGTTAGACGATGTGGGGGAGGCAGCTTTCACAGGAGCGAACGACTTTGCAGGGCGAGGAAAAGGCGGATTCATGGGCAACTCCCAGTATATCCTGCACACTCGGCCTTACCGGAGTCGCACAATCCGTCTATGTTCTTTAGAACAGAGATTGCACGCCTCTTACCACAACTGGCATTTCCCGCATTCGCGATGGCGTTGAAACTCTGGTTACTCAGACAATACCTCTCTTCCTCCTGAATCTCGCAATGGACTATGCTTTTTGACAGAAGACTGTGTTATCGCTGACCCCAATTCATTTGCCGCTCTTACTCCGCTCCCCACGGGTCGTCACCGTAATTGGCGCCGGCGTGGCGATTGCGATAGGCGTCACCACTTACCTGCTAACGCGGCGCAAACCCACCGCCGAGGAGATCGAGCGCGAGCGTCGCGAACTTCTTGCCCGCTCCGGAAGGATCACGGACGGGCAGATTATGGACACCATGATTACGGAGGCCCGCAACGCTTCGGAGATTTCGACTCAGGCCGATCGTCCGATTCCGACGCCTCAGATCATCGTCTACAACTACCGAATTGCCGGGGTCACCTATGAGTGCGCCCAGGACGTCACCGCGCTTGCAGAGCACGTCCATGGCATCCGGACGGACCTTCCCGTCCAGGTCCGCTATCTTCCGCAGAACCCTGCAAACAGCATCGTCGTTGCTGAGTCGTGGAGCGGGCTGCGGCTGAGTGCCTCGCATCCGTATCAGGCCGATTGAACGCGGCCCCTGAGCAGCATACACTTAGTAGTATGCACATGGTCGCCAGCCCAAACCGCAAGATGCAGCGCGTGCTGCAGGTTTCGATGGTGCTTACGGCGGCGTATGTCGGAGCTACCTTCTACTTCGGGTTGCGGGCGCATTCGCTGGCGTTGATCTCAGAGGCTGGGCATAACGTCAGCGATCTGCTGGCCATCGCATTGTCCTTTGTTGCTGTGTACTTCCAGGCGCGGCCGGCGACTGACCAGAAGACCTTTGGGTATCAGCGGGCGGGCGTGTTGGCGGCATTCGTCAATGCGGTCACTCTTGTCGTGCTGTCGGCGTGGATTGCGATTGAGGCGGTCCATCGCCTCAGCGCTCCGGTGGAAGTTGCCAGCCGAGGGTGATGATGTATGTTGCAGCTGTCGGTGTGCTGATGAATGGCACTGTGGCAACGCTGCTCTGGCGGTTTTCCGGCGACGTCAATATCCGAAGCGTCTTTCTGCACATGCTCGGCGATACGCTGTCGACGGCGGCGGTGATCGCGGGTGGCGCTGCCATTCTGTTCACTGGAATGGCGTGGATCGATCCGATGCTGTCGATCTTGATTGCGGGGATGATCCTTTGGAGCTCAATCGGGATCATTCGCGAGACGCTGAATATTCTGCTGGAAGGAACTCCGCGGAGCCTTCAGCTTGGCGATATTCGTGAGGCGATGGCTTCAGTTAGTGGAGTTCTGGACGTCCATGATCTGCATGTGTGGAGTCTTGGCTCACAGTCTCATGCTTTGGCCAGCCACGTAACGATTGCCGAGATGCCTATGTCCGAATGTGGTGACATCCTCACGGGCATCAACTGCGCTCTGCGTGATCGTTTTCACATCACGCATACGACGATCCAGTTTGAAATAACGGGTTGTGAGACCACCCATGGGTGCAGCGCGCCGCCGGAGCTGGAGGCCGTCGGGGCGCATGGACATCACCATGGGCATGACCATCACGGCCATGCCCATTAAGGCGATGCTGGGTTAGAGCAGGGTGGCGTCGAGGGTGATCTCTGCGGCTTTGAGGACGCGGGAGACGGGGCAACCGACCTCGGCGTTGTGGGCGAGTTCGTCGAACTTCGCCTTGTCGATGCCGGGGCAGCTTTGCTTTTGTGGTCAGATGGATCTTGGTGATGGTGGGTTTCTCGCCGGTCAGGTCGAGGGTAAGGGCCGCCGTGGTCTCGATTGAGTCCGGGGTCAGGCCGGCTTTGGTGATTTCCGCGCTAAGGGCCATTGTGAAACAGCCGGCGTGAGCGGCCGCGATGAGCTCCTCGGGGTTAGTGCCGACGCCGTCGGCGAAGCGGGCTTTGAAGCTGTACTGTGTGTCTTTCAGGGTGCCGCTTTGGGTGGAGATTGTTCCGCTGCCTTCTTTGAGGCTGCCTTTCCAGACTGCACTTGCGCTACGATCCATCGTGGTTCTCCTTTTATCTGGTGCTCTTCAATACGGTACCTGTTTCGATGCCGCGTCGGGCTACAGGGAGTTGAAAAATTGACGGTGTGCGCTACTATCTCGTGATGGAGAAACTCTCCACGCCCGACGTGACGACCGAACCGATTCCTGACGTATGCGTGTTGCCGGAGCACCACTCTCGATTTTGTCCGACGTGCAGCTCGCGGTTGGAGGACAGCCGGTGCAAGTTGGTTTGCCGGACATGTGGTTCTTCCTGAGCTGTGCGGATTTCTACTAGGGTGCCCCCCCCCCAAAAAAAAATGCGCAAGTCGCTGATATTAAACGCTTTAATGAGTAGGGGCGTCCGCAAAATCATCCAAACAAAAGGGTTAGAGCCAAAATCGTCCAAACAAAGGAGTTATGGCGGATACTTCCTTCTGAAATGGAGAGTCCCAACTTTTGGCCGGGGCTTCTCGATTTGTAATTTAATTACAGCGGGTTGAGTATAACTAAAATGCCAAATGGATGTTGTTGGTGGGGAATGAGTTAGGTGGCTTTTGGGCTTAACGCGCAATTTCTGGCCCAAAAACGCGAAAATAATTGATAAAGAAAATGAAATCAGTTGTTTAGGCTGCGTTCAAACGTCGGCTTTTGAGGCCTGGGTTCGCAGATGCAATCCAAAGCCAAGTTCAAATGCGAAATACGGGGATCCTTCCCCTTCGACAACCTCAGGGTCAGGATGCGGTGTGAAGGTTGGGGACGATGGCTCACCCAACCGGGCCGACGAAGAGAACCAGATTTCCATCCAGATCTACGACGACGAAGGTTGTGGCCCCCCAGGGGTCGCTTCTTGACCGTTTGATGGAAGGGTACGCTCAGGGCCTGATAACTCAGAAAGAGCTGTTTGATCTCGTCTGCGCTGGCGACGGTGATCGAAGCGGAGAGCAGGTCTTCGCGTTCTCGAACATCTCCAGCGAACACGGGCCCGTCGACGTGGCGCAAGGTGAGCCGTGCGTTGCCGCGAGTGACCTGCCCATAAAACGGTGGATCGCCATAAACAAATCGACCGCGAAACCGAGCTTGCCACTATAGAAATCACAGGACGCCTGAACGTCGGCAACAAACAGCTGTGCGGAGATTGAAGTGAAAATGGGGCGTGGCGCTGTCTGTCTAACTTCTTCTGTCATGTTATGGGTAGTGGGTCAGTTTGGAGCGAACGACTGAAGTATCGGAAAACGAGACCTTCGAGGAACTTCGGATTGTATTCTTGGCACACGGCTGCGGTGCAACAAAGGGTAGCCGCAGGCAGCACACTACTCGATGGTTCCGAGGGGTCTATTATGCCGCGCGATATCGTCTTTACTTCCAAGGCAGCAAAGCCCTCGCCTACGTATAGCCAAGCTGTCAAAGCAGCGAGACTTGTCTTCGTTTCGGGCACGGCGCCGACCGATCCCGCGACAGGTCAAATCAAGGGAACCACGATTCAGGAGCAGACACGGCAATGCTTGACGAATGTGGCCGCGATTTTAGAGGCTGCTGGAACATCACTGGACAAGATTGTGAGTGCCACGGTCATTCTGGCGGACGAGGATGAGTTCGCGGGTATGAACGAGGAGTGGATCCGATGGTTTCCAACAGATCCACCTGCACGCCAGGGCGCCAAACTCCCCGCACGCATTCCGGGCCTGAAGGTTTCCGTTGCCGTCATCGCTGAGGCTTAGGAAACTTGCTAGTACGGCCAGATCTTATCTCAGAGCAAGTTTCCGAAAACCCGACTTTGCAGGAACTAGGGACGGATAGCCTGAGTTTTGCTCTTTAGGAAGTGGGCGGCGAGTAGTGCCGCAAGGAACAACGCCGAATAGAACCCTCCAACCTCCCACACTGATTGAACGTCGTCCATGTAGGAGAAAGAGACTGGCGATGAGAATACATGGAAGAACGAAAAGCGCCCATCCTAGGTGCGGTTCCCAACTCGAAAACGCAGGGTGTCTGTCGAGAGCGGTTGCAGCCGCGCTGTAAGCCTCAAACATTCCGAGGACGATTAAGTAGAGGATACTGATGACCCCTCCAGCCCGCAGCTTCCAACTGATGTGAGGGGCACTCTCCATTTGCCTCTCCTCGACCATCATCGCCGCCAGGTGTCGTGAAGACAAATACCTCTGAGCCAGTGCACGAAAAACGGGGCTTTCGGCAACCTCTTTGCTGAAGTGAATTCCGGTCATAGATGTTGACCTCGAGAGCACCACGGAGGATATGGACGAATCTGCAGTCGGGACGAGGCGTGGCGTGTAGAGCATGAAGCCTTATGTGTTTTGCCTGGTTTCCTCAGCTGCCTTCCGGGCAGCAGCCAAGACCGCAGGATAGGTGTACGGAGACCATTTCAATACGTATCCATTGCCAAGCTCAGTGGTGAACTTGAACTTGTAGGCATCTGGATGTTCTGAGCCGGTCGACTGCTCATACTCCCACATCACGTGCCTATGCTTCACCCACGCGGCGTGCATGTTTTTCAAAATGTGATACATGAAATAGATGGAAGCGTGGGCCTGGCCTTCGGTATCGTCCGGCATGAACTGGACATAGCCGTAATTTGGATCCTGGCCCTGACAGGAGCCCTTGGTTTCTATACCTGGAATACTGTTCATCAACTTAATGAGATCGATGACACCTTTGTCAATTTCGACCGATTCGCCCGAGCCCAGTTTCAGCATGACCGATGGGTGACCGAATGAGACGTAACCATCTCTCAGCGTCTTTCCCGACTTGGCCTGATCCGATTCTTTGAACGTCATAATCCTAGGTTAAACGCCTCATTGCCATCCGTCCTGAGGAAGGTAAGGGCTCTGAAGAGCAGGTCACGATTACCGAGTGCCGAGGCTGGCTTTGCGGGCGGCTTCGAATTCGTCCCTGGGGAGCCAGTTGATGGTGGTGGGCGCGGAGAGGGCTTGCCAGCCTAGCTCCATGCCGAAGCGGTCGAGCTTGGCGTTGCCGGCGAAGTCCCAGTCGGCGTGATAGTTGTCGCTGAAGTTGTGATAGTCGTGGGCGTTGAAGTCTTCGTGCTTCTTCTTGCCCCAGGCCAGGTCGTGGCCTTCGTAGAGGCTGCCGGTTTCGATGGAGAAGGCGGGGATGCCTACGCGGGAGAGCGAGAAGTGGTCGGAGCGGTAGTAGCTGCCGGCGGAGGGGCGTGAGTCGGGGACGATGGCGAGGTTGAAGCGCTTCGCGGTGGCTTCAACTGTCGGGAAGAAGGTGGTGCGCTGGGCGCCGTTGACGTTGGTCTGGAGCGGGACGCCGATGGGCAAGATCATGTCGTAGTTGATGTCGAGAGCGATCTGGCCGGCAGGGATGGGTGGATGCTGGCCGAGATACTCGGAGCCGAGGAGGCCCTGCTCTTCGGCGGTGACGGCGGCGAAGATGACGGAGTGGGGGAGTTTGAAGTCGGGTTGCGAGGCTAGTTGCGACCAGGCCCGGGCCAACTCGATGATCATGCCGCAGCCGGTGGCGTTGTCGGCGGCGCCGTTGTAGATGTTGTCGCCGGACATGCCGGGGACGAAGCCGAGATGGTCGAAGTGGGCGGTGTACATCACGGCCTGGTCTTTACCCGAGGCGTTGGCGCCGGGGAGAATGCCGACGACATTGGGCGATTGGAAGGGACGGACGACGCTCTCGACGTGGGCGTGGAGGCGGACGGGGAGTTCGATGGCCTTGAAGCCGCGATTGCCTGCGGCTTCGATCTCGGCGTCGGGGTCGAGGTTTGAAGATTTGAAGATCTGTTTGGCTACGTCGAGCTGGATCCAGCTTGCGGCTTCGAGTTGCGGATCTTTGTTGTCGCGGAGGTAGGTTTTTTCGCTGGTGTTGGAGTTCTTGACGACGTCCCAGCCGTAGCTGGCGAGGTCGGTGCGGTGGATGATGAGTGCGCCGATGGCTCCCATGCGCGCGGCTTGTTCGAATTTGTAGGTCCAGCGGCCGTAGTAGGTGAGGGCGTCGCCGCCGAAGAAGTTGGGGTCGGTGGAGGGTGGGTCGCCGACGATGCAGAGGATGACCTTGCCTTTGACATCGATGTTGGCGTAGTCGTTCCACTGGAACTCGGGCGCGGTGACGCCGTAGCCGACGAAGACGATGGGGGCGTCGATATCGACGACGGGGGTAAGGGTGCGGTTGCTGACGGTGTAGTCGTCGCCGTATTTGAGATCGTAGGAGTAGAGCATGATGCCGATCTGGCCTTCGGGGCGTTTGGGCGGGATGATGGACATGGTCGTCTTTTCGGGGATGGCGTTCATGCCGACGAAGTTGATCTGCTGGAGGTAGGTGCCGTTGTCGCCGCCGGGCTTGAGGCCGTAGAGGGCGAATTGGGTGGCGATGTACTGGGCGGCGATCTCGCTGCCGCGTAGGCCGGGGCCGCGTCCTTCGAGGAGATCATCGGAGAGGAACTTGACGTGGGCGCGGATCTTTTCGCCGTCGATGGAGGCCTCGGCGGCTTTGACGGCGGGTGGGACGGTCTGGGCGAGGGCATTGAGGGATAGAGCGAGGATGGATGAGGCGAGAACAGCGGCAGTGCGGGTGCGGGTCTTGATGTGGGGCAAGGAGGTGCTCCTGAAAAGCTATCGTTGGTGGGTACAAGTCTAATTGCATTTTTGCCGGGCCATATAGACCTCTTGTCCTGCGGACGCATCTTGTTGAAGAGAGAAGAAATTTTGCCGTGTGGGACGTGTTGGGCTTCTGCCGCTTGCGATGGAGTGATTTTGGTATGTTTATCCGCATGGGGACGAAGCTCCTTTGGTCTGCGGCGGTTTTGTTGGTTGCCGTTTTGCAGGTTGGTGCGGAGGACAAGAACGTAGCTTCGACGCCGCCGATGGGGTGGAACAGCTGGGACTCGTATGGGCTGACCGTGAACGAGGCGCAGTTTCGCGCCAACATGACGGTGATGGCGGCGCAACTGAAGGAGTTCGGCTGGCAGTATGTGGTGGTGGATGAGGGATGGTATCTGCAGAACCCAGAAAATGCATCGATGCCGGAGGCGCTTCGGTACACGATTAATTCCCGGGGGCAGTATGAGCCTGCGACGAACCGGTTTCCAACCTCTGAGTTTGGAGGCGGGTTCAAGCCGCTGAGCGATGCGGTACACAAAGACGGATTGAAGTTCGGGATCCACATCATTCGGGGGATTCCGAAGAAGACCGTCCTTGCGAATACACGCATTGGCTCGACGCAGATACGTGCCAGCATGCGCGGCCGATACGACCGATGTGTGTCCGTGGAATCCGGATAACTTTGGCGTGAAGGCGAATGCGGCTGGGCAGGCGTGGTACGACGCGCTGATGAAGCAGTATGCCGGGTGGGGGGTGGACTACATCAAGGTGGATTGCATTGCTTCGCATCCGTATAAGGAGGCGGAGATACGGATGATTCATAAGGCCATTGCGAAGTCCGGACGCGCAATGGTGCTGAGCCTTTCGCCTGGGCCGACGGCGCTGGAGAACGCGGAGGAGGTGGGGAAGAATGCGCAGCTTTGGCGCATCTCCGATGATGTTTGGGACTACTGGGAGAAGCCGACAGGGAAGAGCTGGCCGCAGAGCGTGAAAGCGCAATTTCCAGTGATTGCAAGCTGGTCGAAGTATGCGCGGGCTGGGACTTGGCCGGATGCGGATATGTTGCCGATCGGGATGCTTGTGCCGACGCCGGGCGAAGGCAAGCCAAGGGTTTCGAGGCTGACGGAGGACGAGCAGAGGACGATGATTACGCTGTGGGCGATGGCGCGGTCGCCGCTGTTTATCGGGGGAAATCTGACGCAGATGGACGATACGATGAAGTCGCTGCTGACGAATCCGGGGGTGATTGAGGTGAGCCAGCATTCGACGGGCGGGCATCTGCTGGGGCAGGACGGGGACGTGGTGGCGTGGGTCGCTGTGTCGGAGAACCGGGGCAGGAACTATCTGGCGCTGTTCAATGTCGGCGATGCGCCGGTGCATGTGGACAAGACGTTTGCGGAGTATGGGTTTGTGGATAAGGCGGAGTACAAGGTGCCGGGACCTTTGGATGCGGAAGGAGCTAGGGGCGCTGAACGCGGTGACAGTGGACCTGCCGGCGCATGGGTCGGTGATGCTGTCGTTGCATTAGTGAGACGGTGTGGTTGCTTCGGGCGCGGCTTCGCCTTAGTATCGCCCTGAGTGGACTCTTTCAAAAACAAGGCGAAGATGGATCTGAATCGAGCGACGCCGGAAGGTGCGCGGTCGGCTGAGGCGGAGCGGTTGGTGTCGGCCGGTAAGGTCGAGGACGATGCGGCGTTTGAGTTGAAGCTGCGGCCGACACGGCTGGCGGAGTTTATCGGACAGACGAAGGCCAAGGAGCAGCTGGCGATTGCGCTGGAGGCGGCGAAGTCGCGTGGGGAGGCCCTGGACCATGTATTGCTGTTTGGGCCGCCGGGGCTGGGGAAGACGACGCTGGCGACGATCATTGCGAATGAATTAGGCGTGGGGTATCAGCAGACGAGTGGGCCGGCGCTGCAGATTCAGGGCGATTTGACGGCGATTCTGACGAACTTGCGTGAGAGGCAGGTGCTGTTTCTGGATGAGATCCATCGGCTGCAGCCGGTGCTGGAGGAGAAGCTTTATACGGCGCTCGAGGACTATAAGCTGGACATCATCATTGGGCAGGGGCCGGCGGCGCGGACGCATGTGATGGAGATCCGGCCGTTTACTTTTGTGGCCGCGACGACTCGGCCTGGGTTGCTTTCGTCGCCTTTGAGAAGCCGGTTTGGGATTTTGCTGCGGCTGGAGTTTTATACCGATGATGAGCTGCGATTTGTGGTGGAGCGGTCGGCGGAGGTGCTGGGGGTGCCGATCGATCGCGATGGAGCGGCGGAGATTGCGATGCGATCGCGTGGGACGCCGAGGATTGCGAATCGGCTGTTGCGGCGGGTGCGGGACTATGCGCAGGTGAGGGCGCAGGGGGTGATTGATCGGGCTACGGCGCAGGCCGCGCTGGAGATGCTGGAGGTGGACGCGCATGGGTTTGATGAGCTGGACCGGCGGTTGTTGCGGACGATTATTGAGAAGTACGATGGGGGGCCGGTGGGGTTGAATACGCTGGCGGCGGCGCTGGCAGAGGAGCAGGACGCGCTGGAGGAGGTGTATGAGCCGTTTCTGATTCAGATTGGGTTTCTGGACCGGACGCCGCGGGGCCGGGTGGCGACTCGGCTGGCTTATGAGCATCTGGGGATTGAAATGCCGCGGAAGCTTAGTTTGTTTTAGGGTTTTTTTCTGGTGTGGTGGAAGGGGCGTTTTTGCAGGGGGTTTCGCGATTTTTGGCGTGCAGAACGTGGTGAATTGCGTGGTAAATTGTGGTGGATTTGTGGTGAATGTGTGGTCCTTAACTGCACTGATTTGAGGTTGAAGAATTTTCCTTTTCTTTTAAATATTTCTGTGGATTTTTTCGGAGGCCCCGCGTGAAGACGGTCCGTGAGTTGATTGCGCTGGCGGGGCTGGGATTTGCGGTGGCGGTGGTGGCGGATTTTTATTCGCGGCTGCCGGAACGGATTGCAACGCACTTCAATGAAGCCGGGGTGGCGAATGGTTTTGGGGCGCGGTCGACTTTGTGGGCGCTGGTGGGGATAGCGGTGTTGTTGTATGCGACGTTGTCGGCCATAAGTTTTGTGCCGCGGGTGGTGAGTTTGAAGAGGCCGCTGGCACCGGAGCGGGAGAAGGTGGTGCTGGCGGAGTCGATGGCGATGGTGGGGTGGATCAAGGTAGAGGTTTGCTGGATGTTTGCTTATCTTTGCCTGGCGATGGTGCGCAATGGGATGGGGTTGCAGGTGGGGTTGGGATGGTGGTTTCTGCCGGTGACGCTTACAGTGGTGCCTGGGGACTTGTGCGGTCTTTATGGTGAGGGACCTTTAGGGCGATCCGCGGGGCTTGATTTTTGCTTCCCAGATTTCTTCTGAGATGGGTGAGCCGCAGGTACTGCTAAGGAAATGCCGTGCTAGGATTCGTTGAGAAAAAACGATTGCTGGTGACTTTGCCAGCGCCACAGGTGGAAGAGTGATGACAAAGAGCGTGGTTTTTCGGTCCGCCCGCGTCTTCGATGGGGAATCGGAGGCGTTGCGTGTGGGCGTGAACGTCTTTGTGCAGGATGGCGTGATTCGCGAGATCTCGGACTGTCCCGCGGGGGCTGAGGACGAGGTTGTCGACTGTGGCGGACGGGTGCTGATGCCCGGGCTGATCGATGCACATGTTCATGTTTATGCGGCGGGGTTGAACATCGTTCGCGTTGCGCAGTCGCCTATGTCTTACCTGGCGCACTTTGCGGCACAGTTTATGCGCTCGAGCCTGGATCGCGGGTTTACGACGCTGCGTGATGTCGGCGGCGCGGACATTGGCCTGATGTTGGCCATCAAAGATGGTCTGCTGGACCGTGTTCCGCGATTGTTTTATGGTGGCCGGGTCATCTCGCAGACCGGTGGGCACGGCGACTTTCGTCCGGGGGACCACTCGCTTGAGACGGGGCATTTCTGCGGCTGCTCGTATCACGCGGACCAGTTGGCGGTCATTGCGGACGGTGCTGATGCCGGTCCGCAAGGCGGTGCGCGAGGAGTTTCGCCGCGGAGCTTCGCACATCAAGATCATGGCATCGGGAGGAGTGGCGTCGCCGACGGACCCGCTTGACCGCTGCCAATACTCGGACGACGAGATTCGCGCTGCTGTCGAAGAGGCTGACCGCGCCGGTTTCTATGTTGCTGCTCACTGTCACCCGAAGGAGGCGGTGCGCCGGGCCGTGGCGCTGGGGGTGAGATCGATTGAGCATGCGACGTTGATTGATGCGGAGACGGCAGAGTATGTGGCCGAGAAGGGCGCGTTTACGGTGCCTACGATGGCGGTAATCATTGCGCTGCTTGAAGAGGGCGATAAACTCGGGCTTCCTGCGGTGAGCATGGAGAAGTTGAGGCGGGTCGTCGATTCAGCGTTGTCGAGCCTGGAGATCATGAAACGGGCGGGCGTGAAGATGGGGTTCGGGACGGACCTGCTGGGTGCGCTTCATGTGCGGCAATGCAGCGAGTTCACGCTGCGGGCGAAGGTGTTGCCCGAGATCGACGTGCTGCGGTCGGCGTGCGCGGTGAATGCTGAGTTGTTGCGAGAGACGGGGAGGCTGGGGTGCGTTCGGGCAGGGGCAGTCGCGGGCCTGCTGGTGGTGGATGGCAATCCTCTTGAAGATATTTCTCTGCTTGGGTCGGGTGGAGACCGGTTGCCGATCATTATGAAGGACGGCCGTTTTCATAAACGGACGATCTAATGATCTAAATTCTAGGTAGTGGTGCAGTTTTGAGATGAACCGCTAAAGTCTTCCGGTACACCATTTGATATTGTCGAGGTCGGAAATGTCGATAAACCTTAGAGCCTGTAGCCAACTCGCTCTGGTAGAAATGGTGTCATAGAAATATGGCTGCTCACACACAAGTTTGGGTCAAGGTGAATGCTCCCGTCGATGCTGGAGTTGCTGAGATCGTTGCTGCCTTGAACACCGTGGATGGTCTGGAAACACTGCAGAGCTGCCAAGGTAATCCCGGTGAAAGTGACGGGTATGTCTACTTCGCGTGCGGGGACTGGAAGCGAATCTCTCAATTTGTTTTTGAGCAGGTAGGCCCGGAGTTGAAGCGAAAGCTGGATGATGATGCAACCCTAATCATTGAAGCCACCAATGCAGATGAGCCGCTGGCGAAATTGAGCTTCAGGGCAGAAGCCACCGATCTGGTAGTCTCTACCCTCAAGGATGTATTGCGTTAGGAACGACCGTAAGTGCTAGTCTTCTCGTGGCAGGGAATGCAGAGTGCCTCACAATTGCTCAATGCATCCGTGCCACCCGCAGCAACCGCAGTCCTGTGGTGAGCGTGCCAGCGCCCCGCCGTCAGTTTTGTGGTGCAACGATAAGAAGTATGAACGTTACACGAGATGCGGTTACATTCGCACTGGCCTCCAGCGCGCTTGAATGCCGCATCTTTTGTTTCCTGTGAAAAGGCCAAGGTCGGCCTCCTTTCGGTTAAGCGGCTTTGCTAAACACCTTCACGTCAGGCAGGGCGACAAGTTCTTCCATAGACCAGACGTGGCTCGCAATCCCTGCTTCCATTGCGGGAGTCACCCGTAGCGTCTTATGAATTCTCACAAGGTTGTAGTTACATGAAATGCAACGCGACCGCACGGCCATGATTCTCGATCTTTTTTGAGAAGCCATTGGTCAACCGCGTAAATCTCCGCATGGTGAGGTTCTGGCGCTCAACAAAGCTCGTGCTGACATGGTTTGGGTCAGGATCGACTAAGGCAGATACGACTTGCACGCGTTTTGTTGCACTTAGCCGATTCATGTCCCCTATAGTGGCATCTAATTGTTAGCATGTCAATCTATATTGTTGGCTTTTTTGTATTTATTGTTAGATTATGCTTTCGTACTGGTAGTATTGGCTTGGGAAGCGCAACCCTCACGGAGATCGATTATGGATATCGGGGAACGGGCACATCATAGGGCGGCACTAGGAAGTGCTTTTACGCCGAGCGCCCCAGTCAGTAGCCTCGACTTATTTTCGGGGAGATCGGATCAGTTGAACCGAATCACTGATGTGGTATTTCAGCGCGGGCAACATGCGGTGATTTATGGGGAACGGGGCGTAGGTAAAACATCGTTAGCCAATGTACTTGCGGACTGGCTCGACTTTCTCAAGAGGCACAACTACCAAGTGATTCGCCACAACTGTGCCGCCACATCAACATTCAATACGATCTGGGAAGGGGTTTTTCGGGAACTCTCATTCAAGAGGCAAACCGTCGGATTTATAGGCAGCCCATCGTCTGTTCCTATGAGTGCCTACGTCCCCGCGAATGCAGGGTCTGAGGATGTTCGGTTCCTACTACAGCAAACCGGGTCGTCAACCATCATCATCATTGATGAATACGACCGCGTAAAAGACGCCACAACACATGTGCTTCTCGCCGATACAATCAAAAGCCTTTCAGATCATGCGGTCGAGGCCACACTTATCATAATCGGCGTGGCTGACTCAGTCGATGACCTCATCGCGGAACACCGCTCAATCGAAAGAGCGCTTGTGCAGGTTCATATGCCGAGAATGTCTGATCGAGAATTGCTCGACATTCTTGAGAAAGGATTTCATCAGGCTTCTATGCGCATCGCAGACAACGCGAAACAGCACATAGCTACGTTGTCTCGTGGGTTGCCGCATAATACGCATGAACTTGGACTCTTATCGGGCTTGTGCGCCATTGAGCGTGACTCCAAAGAAGTCGAAAGGGTAGACGTGGAATCGGCTATCAAACGGGCCGTCAATAATGCTCAACAAACGATTGTTGCATCGTACTGCCAAGCGGTCAGCAGTCCGCACAACAACAACAACTATAAAGAGATCCTTTTCGCTGCTGCGCTGGCTTCTTCTGACGACTCGGGGTATTTTGCCGCTGGCGATCTACGCGCCCCGCTAGCCGCGATCACTTCCAAAACGTATGGGATCGACAGCTACATGCGCCATCTCAATGGGTTTTGCGAGGCATCAAGAGGTAGCATTCTCCAGAGAAAAGGAGAGCGTCGCAAATACCGATTCCGGTTTTGCGAATCGATAATGGAGCCGTTTGTGATTATGAAAGGGATAGCGGACGGTCTAATGTCGGAAGAGAAGGTAGTCGAGTTTGAAACGCAAAACGATCCTACTTCTCAGTCGCTCCTTTTAAAGTTCTAAAGGCGGCTTGGTTACCGTCCTCGCGCTCTGCGTAATGGATCAACCCTCTTGAAGATATTTCTCTGCTTCGGTCGGGTGGAGACCGGTTGCCGATCATTATGAAGGACGGCCGTTTTCATAAACGCACGATCTAATGATCAAATTCTGCGATCTAAGGGGCGGGTTGGCGGAGGGCGGCCGGGACGAGCGGGGAGCTTAGGCTGGCCGGGGCGCCGGTGAGGTAGTAGGTGGGAATTTTGGGGAACTGTTCTTCGACGAGGATGAGGGTGCGGAAGTCGAAGCTCTGGACCTCGGATTGCGATTCCATGTGGTTGCGGGTGATGGCTCCGCAGAGGGTGGTGACGAAGGTCTGTGGGTCGACGGTGTGGTTGGTGGTGGGTTCGGCGTGGCCGTTGGTGATGGGTGGGTTGGGCGCGCCTGTGGGGTCGCTGGGGAGGGGAAGAATTTTGGTTTCGAGGTTGAAGCGGACCTTCCGCGCGTTTGCGGCGCGGGCGGCGGCGTCGGGGTGGGACTTGCCGGGGCCTTTGCTGTAGTAGTCGGCGTAGAAGCGGGAGAAGAGGAAGAGCTGCTCGGCGTGGGTGGGGACGTAGGGGCTGATGAGATGCTCCTGTTTGGCGAAGGCCACGGCCACGGGTGAGAGGGCGAGGTCGTTCTTCTGGTCGGGGAACTGGGGGTGGAGCTTGTCGCAGATGAAGGTGCTTTGGGCTTCGGCGAGGGAGATGTCGCGGGTGTAGACGCGGTTGTCCAGGGTGTAAGGGGTGCCGTTGACGTGGCGGCAGGACTCGGGGTTGAGGAACTGATCGTGCCAGATGAGGGAGACGTGGTCGGTGGTGACGCCGGTGTCGGTTTCGAGTTCGTTGGCGAGGTGGTCGAGGCCGTCTTCGAAGGAGGGGAGGGTGTTTTCGGGGCGCAGACCGCGGCCTCCGCGATGGGCGGAGACGACGAAGGTGGCGAAGTAGGCGGCGGCTTCGGGGTGGGCGGCCTTTTCTTCGGCGACGACCTGCTGGAGGATGTCGGGACGGTCGGAGATGATGCCGTCGACGCGGAGGTCGATGAGGGCGCGCATCTTTGCGGGGTCGTTGGTGGTCCAGGGGACGACCTTGAAGCCAGCCTTGTGGAGTTCGGCTACGTTGACGGGTGGGTTGGGGCCGAGGAGGGTGGCGTCGACGGGGGATAGCGTGGGAGTGAGGGCGCCGTGGGCCTTGGCGTGGGCGTTGGCGGCGAGCATGAGTCCGAGGAAGGGGTTTTGCATGGGGGCCTGCTGGGCGGTGGCGATGCCGGCGGTGAGGAGGGTGGCGGTGAGGACGCTCGTTTGGATGGAGGTTAACATGACGAGCAATGATAACTGGTGGAGGTTGCTCGGTTATGAAATGCGGAGTTTATTGCAAAGGGTGAATCGTGGTGTTGGACATGCGTGGGGTCCTGGAATTCGGTTTGGTCGCCGGGTTTCTTGTTCTGGACGGGGAGCAGGCGGGCGGAGAGTGGCTTGTTCCACTTTGTAGCGAGTGAGGCTACGTCGCTGAAGATGCGTTCGAGCTGCTCGAGGCTGATGTCGCCGGGGAGTGGAATGGTGTCGAGGCCGGTGCCGCAAACTGCGGAGTAGGCGAGGACGGAGTCGGTGTTGTAGGTGGACTCGGCCCAGCGTTGCGCGAGGAGCTTGTCTTCCAGGACCGGCACCATGAGGCCGGAGTAGCCGATTTGTTTTTGCGGGACGGCCTTGACTGCGGTGGTGATGATGCGTGCGGCGGTGAGGGTGCCGCTGGAGCCGAACTTCGCTCCGGTGAAGGCCTCGATGGCGGCGCCGATGGAGACGTCGCCGAGCGGGGCCGGGGTGGGATCGACTCCGGCGTAGGTCCAGCCAGTTTCGGCGGCCACTTTCTTGCCGATGGCTTCGGCTACAGCGGCGTGTTTGGTGAGTGCGGCGGTTAGGTCGGTGATGGCAGCTTCGACGTTGCCCCTGTCTTTGGTGAAGACGTCGAGGACGACGTTGGCGCCTTCGAAGCCGATGGCGAATTGTTTGCCCGCGCCGATGTGGTAGGAGCCGGGGAAGAAGGGGGACAAGGGCCTCACCATGGCTGAGGCGGTGAAGTTGAAGTTTCCTTCGCCGTGCGGACTGTGCCGGCTGACGTATTGAACGAGTTCGGCGGTGCGATGGATCGTCTTCCAGTGGATGCCGGATTCGTCGGCGATGATGCTGCTGGCGTTGATGTGTTCGAGGGTCGAGAGCATGCGTTCGAGAAGATGCATGGTCGCGGGATCGTCCGTGTCGTGGAGCATGGCTGGGCCGACGTTGGGAATGAATTTTTCTTTGACGGCGAGCTGGTCGAGCTGGGCGAGGAAGGCCAGGGACTGGTCTTCGGAGAGTCCGGCGACTAGTTCGGCCAGCGGTTGGGTTGTGATTCGCAGCGATTGCACTTCGTAGCCGGAGGATTCGAATTCAGATCTGGCTTTGCGCAGGACGATGAGGGTGTCGGCGATTTGCTTTTGCCAGGTAGTTCGATCGAGGCGGACGAACGCGGTTACGGTGCCGAACCCTGGGGTTCGCGGAAGAAGCTGGTGGGGAGCTGGCCTGTGCGGCGAGTTGGATCGATAGAAGCAGGACGACTACGAGGGCGAATCGCTTCACTCAGGTCCTCCGGTTGGGGAATGTGGGTGAGAGAAGTATAGCGTTTCACGATGCAGGAGACCTTGGGTCGCTTCGTCGCGTTGATTTGGTCCTATGATGGACTGCGATCGCCATCTGGGTTTGGAACCACTGTCGTGCTGGTCTTCTGGAGTGGAGATGTATCGGAAGCTTGTTTGTTTTTCGGCCGCTAGTTTATTTGGGGTGACCCTCGCTTTGGGTGCGGGGCAGAGATCCGGTGTTTCTTTGATTCCAGTTTATCGGCGGCCTGACGAACCGGTGGAGCGCCGACTCGATGACCTGATGCGGCGGATGACGCCGGCGGAAAAGTGCCCGGCAGCTCGATCTTTACTCCGGGGCGAAGGCGCTGGTGGATAAGCGGACCGACGAGACGCATGCCGCGCCGGGCGC
Source organism: uncultured Acidobacteriaceae bacterium (assembly GCA_963774835.1). GTDB lineage: Bacteria > Acidobacteriota > Terriglobia > Terriglobales > Acidobacteriaceae > Edaphobacter. The sequence goes on along the minus strand of CAVZGS010000002.1, from coordinate 402,656 downwards.
GGTCTTCCTGCCAGACAAGGCGCAGGCGCTCTTTGGCGAACTCGGCGTTGGGGGCATCCACGATTTGTATCCTACGGCGGAGCAGGCGAACCAGATCCAGGCGTGGGTGATCTCGCATAACCGGCTTGGGATTCCTGCAATTTTTATCGAGGAGGCGCTGCATGGATACGATACGGGGACGGTCTTCCCTGCGCCCATCGGACTTGCGGCGACGTGGGACCCGGAGATTGCGCGGAGGTCGGCTGAGGCGATTGCGGCGGAGGCGCGGGCTAATGGGGTCGAGATGATTCTGGCGCCGGTGCTCGATCTGGCGCGCGATCCGCGGTGGGGACGAGTGGAGGAGGACTTTGGTGAGGACCCGTATCTCACGGGACGGATGGGGCTCGCGTATGTTCGCGGGGCGCAGGGTGACAGCCTTAGTGGAGACCACAGCGTTGTGGCGGAGCCGAAGCATTTTGCCGCGCATGGGTCGCCTGAGGGTGGTACCAATACTTCGCCTGTACACATCGGTGAGCGCGAGTTGCGTAGTGTGATGCTGAAGTCGTTTGAGCCTGCGTTTCGCGAAGGACATGCGATGGCGACGATGGCGGCCTATCACGAGATCGACGGTGTGCCTGTTACTGCGGACCCGATGCTGCTCAAGAAGTTGCCTGCGCGACGAGTGGCACTTTCAAGGGTTCGTGTTGTCTGATCTTGGGGCGATACGGCGGCTTTATGAGGTTCACCATGTGGCCGATTCGCCTAAGGCGGCCTCGTGCATGGCTGTTCGTTCGGGCGTCGATATGCAGTTCTATGATTTCTCTCATGAGGTCTTTCAGCAGGCGCTTCTTGACTGTCTGCACGAAGGCGCGCTGCCGATGGTTGATCTCGATCGCGCTGTCCGTAGCGTGCTTCGCGTCAAGTTCATGCTGGGCCTGTTCGACCGTCCCATGGTCGACACAGCGCTGAATGCGCAGGTGTATCGCTCGAAGGCGCATCTGGATGTCTCGCTCAAGTCAGCGCGCGAGTCCATGACCTTGCTGAAGAACGACCGCAACCTGCTGCCCCTTTCCAAGACGACCCCGAGCATTGCTGTCATCGGGCCCAATGCCGATGTGGCGCGGTATGGCGACTACGAGAAGGAAGGCAACGGTTTGCATATCAGCCTGCTTGATGGTCTGCGGGAAGAGCTTCCGGGAGCGAAGGTGGAGTTCGACGATGGCAAGGACATTGCGGCGGCGGTGAGCAAGGCGCGGCAGGCTGAGGTGGTCATTCTTGGTCTCGGCGAACGGCAGGGTATTTCGGGTGAGGGTTTCGACCGCTCGAACCTGGACCTGCCGGACGGTCAGGAGCAGTTGCTTGAGGCGGTGGTTGCGACCGGGAAGCCGGTTGTTCTGGTGCTGGAGAATGGTCGTCCGCTGACGATCGGCTGGGCCAAGGAGCATGTCGCGGCGATCCTCGAAGCGTGGTATCCCGGTGAGTTCGGTGGGCAGGCGATCGCTGAGACGCTGTTTGGCGATAACGATCCGGCAGGGCGCCTTACGATCAGCTTCCCCCGCAGCCTTGGCCAGCTTCCTGACTTCTACAACGCGGACCCATCGCGTAAGCGGAAGTACGTGGACGATGACGGCGAGCCTTTGTTTCCGTTTGGCTTCGGCCTCAGCTATACGACTTTTCACTATGACCATCTTGCAGTGCAGGCCCCAGCGCCGGGAAGCCACGCGGACATTCGTGTGACTGTGGACGTCACCAACACAGGCGACCGCGAAGGCGACGACGTTGTCCAGCTCTACGAACATGAGGACACTGCGAGCGTTGAGACGCCGGAGCGCTCGCTGAGCGGATTTTCGCGTGTCCACCTTCGGCCGCATGAGACCAGGTCGGTCACGTTTATGGTGCTGCAGTCTCAGCTGGCCATATGGAACGCTGAGGGAAGATGGGTGGTGGAACCCGGCGCTTTTACGCTGTGGGTCGGCGGGGATTCAGGCGCTGGTCTCGGCACGAAGTTTACGTTGCGGCCGTGATTTCTGAGCGGATTTTAGAGCGCGCTGAAATAATCTGAAGAACCAGATTTCAACGGAATGGCAATCGGCATCGAAACATCAGGAGGGCGTGTGATCTACTCGCTCGTGAGAAATTGCCTTCTATATGTCGCTCTGATCGCAACATTCATCCTCGTTTCGTTTGCACGTGGGCAGGAGACGTGCAGCGAGGAGGTGAAGGTGTTGCTTTCGCCGACCGAGGTGCAGGCCGCGATTCCGGCGCTTAAGGCACGTGGAGAAGGGCATGGTCGGATCGATTTTTATGACACGCCGGGGCTTGATCTGCTCGCGCAGGGTGTGATTCTTCGTTTGAGGGAGCGGGCGGAGATTGATATTACGGCGAAGTTGCGGCCGGTTTCGGGTGGAGGAATCGCTGATCCGTCTGGCGGCGGGGAGCGGTACAAGTGTGAGGTCGATTTGAACGATGGGGTGGAGGTGCCAGTCGTATTCGGTGGAGACTAAGTATGTTTCTGCGAAACCGCCGGAGACCGGTGAGGGGCTGTTTCAACTGCTAAGCGAGGGACAGAAGAAGTTGCTTGAGGAGTCGAAGGTGCCGATTGATTGGAAGCGGGTGAAGCGTGTTGCGTCGATTCGATCGACGAGTTGGAGTACGAAGGCCAAGGCGCCGCTGGGAAAGTTGAGCATGGAGCTTTGGGAGTGGCAGGGTGGAAGCGTTCTTGAGGTGTCGGCTCGGGTGGCGACGGACGAGGGGCAGGCCGTGTATCGCGAACTGGAGGAGCTTGCGAGGAAGAATGGGTTGGCGTTGAGTGGCGATCAGCGATCGAAGACGGCGATTGCTTTGAGGGCGATTAACGGTGGGCACTGACGCTTAGTGGGACCTCAGCTTGGCTTGCGGGGAGCATGGGTAGAGAAGCGGATTTCTCCACTACGCGACGGACGATGAGACTGTCCGTCGCTTCGGTCGAAATGACGGTTTTGTGGATGGGTTTGAAGAACAGACCACGGGCCGAGTTTTGATCAGGAGCGGAGGAGGGCGGAGAGGTTTCCGTTGTGGGTCTTTAGTTTGGCTTCGGCGGTGGGGCGGTCGATGTTGAGTTTCTGCATGGCGATGGCGGTTTTTACGCTGCCGGCTTTTTGTAGAAGGTCTGCGGCGGTGGGTTGGTCGATGCCGGTGGCGGCCATGATGATGCGCTGGGCGCGGTCGAAGAGTTTGGCGTTGGTGGGCTGGAGGTTGACCATAAGGTTGCCGTAGACGGCGCCGGTTTTGATCATGACGCCGGTGGAGAGCATGTTGAGGACGAGCTTGGTGGCGGTGCCGGCTTTGAGTCGGGTGCTGCCGGTGAGGACTTCGGGGCCGGTGAGGGGCGCGATGGAGATGTCGGCGAGGGCGGCCATCTGGGAGTTGGGGACGCAGGTCAAGGCTACGGTGAGGGCGCCGAGGGGGTTGGCGTGTTGGAGGGCTCCGAGGACGTAGGGGGTGCGGCCGCTGGCGGCTATGCCTACGAGGGTGTCCTGGCCGTTGAAGCCTGAGGCGGCGAGGTCGGCTGCACCTTGTTCGGGGGAGTCTTCGGATTGCTCGCTGGACCTGCGGAGGGCGGTGTCGCCGCCGGCGATGAGGCCTTGAAAGAGAGTTGGGGGGACGGAGAAGGTCGGGGGAATTTCGCTGGCGTCGAGGACGCCGAGACGGCCGCTGGTGCCGGCGCCGATGTAGAAGACGCGGCCACCGTCTTGTACTCGCTGGGCGATTTCGTCGATGGCCCTCGCGATGTCGGGGAGGACCGCGGCGACGGCTTGCGCTACTTTTGCGTCTTCGTTGTTGATGAGGCGGAGCATGTCGAGGGTGGGGAGTTGGTCGATGTGCTCGGTCGCGGGGTTGCGGGATTCGGTGAGGAGGGTTGCGAGATCCATGATGGTATCCATGATGCCTGATGCGGGTGGTGGTGCGTGGAGGAAAGCGGTTCGCGCTTCCGCGCGAATGCCCACCTTAGGCGCAAAAGACGCGCCGAAGATGGGGCACCCGGCAACAGCAGATTCCTCCGCTGCGCAGCGGAATGACAAACAAAAGGAGCCTAAGGGAGGATGACGCAGGGCCCGTTGGCGGTTTCGTGTTTGACGGCTTGCAGGGCTTCGTTGGCCTGGTCGAGCGGGAAGACCCGGACTTGCGGCTTGATGCCGATTTTGGCGGCTAGTTCAAGGTAGTCTGATGCGTCTTTGCGGGTCATGTTGGCTACGCTGCGGATCTGGCGTTCGCCCCAGAGGAGCTTGTCGTAGTCGAAGGCGGGCATCTGGTCGAGGTGGATGGCGTTGATGGCGACTACGCCGCCCTTGCGTAGGCTGCCGAGAGCGCTGAGGACGACGGCGCCGCTGGGGGCGAAGGTGATGGCGCGGTCGAGTTCGACGGGAGGTTTGTCGGTCTCGGTGCCGACCCATTTTGCGCCCAGGGCCTCGGCTTGGTTGCGATGGGATTCGCCACGGGTGGAGACGAAGACCTCGCAGTTCCAGTGTCGGAGGACTTCGATGGCCTGGCTGGCGGAGGCGCCGAAGCCGAAGAGGCCTACGCGCTCCCCGGGCTGGGTGCCGGCGACGCGGAGGCTGCGGAAGCCAATGATGCCGGCGCAGAGGAGAGGGGCCACGTGAGTGTTGTCGAGGGCGGCGAGGAGAGGGTAGGTGAAGTCGGAGCGGACGAGGGCGTATTCGGCGTAGCCGCCGTTGACGGTGTAGCCAGTGAAGGTGGGATTGTCGCAGAGATTTTCTTCGTTGCGAAGACAGAAGGGGCACGAGCCGTCGGTGCCGCCGATCCAGGAGACGCCGATGCGTGTGCGTGCGGGGCGTTCAGCTGTCGCGCCTTCGATGATCTCGCCGACGATCTGGTGGCCGAGGACGAGTGGCTGGTGGATGAGGGGGATGTCGCCTTCGTAGATGTGCAGGTCGGTTCGGCAGACTCCGCAGGCGAGGACGCGGAGGAGGAGATGGTTGGGGGTGAGGGTAGGGCGCGGGACCTCTTCGATTCGGAGCGGTTGATTGGTGGAGTGGAGGACGGCGGCTTTCATGAGTGCTCCGTGATTCTGAGCTTGTGTGGGAGAGGTATCGCGGTGTTGATCATCTTAGTTCGATGCGGGCGGGGTAGAATTTGTGCGGAACTGAAGGAGGGTGGAATGCGGGGACGATTTTCGATGTTGGTGGCGGCGGGTTTGATGATGGCAGCGCCTGTGTTGGCGAAGGGGAAGGACAAGACGCTTCCGCCGTATATTTTGCAGGCGCATACGGTGGCGGTGATTATTGCCCCCGGCACGGACATCGATCCTGAAGATCCGCAAGCAAACCTGATGGCACAAAAGGACGTTGAAGCGGCGCTGACGAAGTGGGGAAGGTTTCAAATTGTGAACAGCACCGTGGGAGCGGACCTTATTATCCTGGTCCGGAAGGGACATCCGCGGCCGGTGGATTCATCGATTAGCGATCCCCGACAGACCCAGGCGGGAGCGACCATCCCATCGAACAATCAGGGCGGCATGGGGGCACCGAATGGCAGGCCGCCGACCATGGGTGGTCAGGATGGAATCGGACAACGTGCCCCGCAGGGCGGGCCTTCACAGCCTCAGGTCCCGCAAATTCCGACGCAGACGCTCAATACGGATGATTCGTTCGAGGTCTTTGACGGCCGCGCAGAACGTCGTATGGAAGGCGATCCGGGGTGGAAGTACACGGGGCAGGATGGGCTCCACTCCCATAATGTCCCTGTGGTGGAGAGTTTCAAGAAAGCTGTGCTTGCGGCGGACAAAGCTGCGGCGGCGGCTGCGGTGAAGACGCCTTAACCGAATCTTAGGTTGGGCCTGGTGCTGGCCGGCGAAGAATTCTTAGTGGCACCACCCGCCGTGGCTCGCAGGGCACGGGTAGGAGAAGCAGATTTCTCCACTGCGCGGCGGACGGTGAGACTGTCCGCCGCTTCGGTCGAAATGACGGTTTCCTGGATGGGTTGAAGAACAGATAGCGACAGACCAAAAGCAACGGCCTGGTGCTGACAGTAGCGGCGAAGGACCATCAGTCGCAGCTGACCTGGCTCGTAGGGGCATGGGTAAGAGAAGCAGATTTCTCCACTGCGCGGCGGACGGTGAGACTGTCCGCCGCTTCGGTCGAAATGACGGTTTCCTGGATGGGTTGAAGAACAGATAGCGACAGACCAAAAGCAACGGCCTGGTGCTGACCGTACCGGCGAATGACGATCAGTCGCACCTGACCTGGCTCGCAGGGCATGGGTAGGAGAAGCAGATTTCTCCACTGCGCGGCGGACGGTGAGGCTGTCCGCCGCTTCGGTCGAAATGACGGTTTCCTGGATGGTTGAAGAGCAGACAGACCAAAAGCAACGGCCTGGTGCTGGCCGTAGTGGCGAATGACCATCAGTCGCACCTGACCTGGCTCGCCGGGCATGGGTAGGAGAAGCAGATTTCTCCACTGCGCGGCGGACGGTGAGACTGTCCGCCGCTTCGGTCGAAATGACGGTTTCCTGGATGGGTTGAAGAGCGGACGACGACAGAGCAAAAACAACGATCCTAATACTGGCCGTAGCGGCCTTTGATGGAGTCGAAGAGTTTGGCGGAGTCGTAGCCGATGCCGTCTTTGAAGACGATTTCTACTTTTTCTATGTCGTTGATGTTGGTGGCGGGGTTTCCGTTGATGACGACGAGGTCGGCGTTTTTGCCGGGAGCTATGCTGCCGATGGTTGCTTGTTTACCCATGTAGGTCGCGCCGTTGAGGGTGCAGATCTTGATGGCTTCGAGGGGGGTGAAGCCGTCGGAGTCGACGAGGAGTTCAACTTCGCGTTGGTCGCCGAAGCCCGGGAGGACTCCGCCGTCTCCTGTTGGGTCTGGACCGCCCATGAGGAGGCCGCCTGCAGCTACAAATTTGTGCTCGAGCTTTGCGCCGTGCTCGTAGATGAGAGCGCGGGTCGGGTTGGCGGGGCGGGTGAGTTCGAGATTGCGGGTGTAGAGGTAGGCCTCGCGCGTGGGCGGGGACATGGCTTCGAGGACGCGGTTTTGGAGGTGGACGTGGAGGGGGACGTCGCTCTCGAAGACGGGGAGGGTGCTGGTGATGGCGACGTGGTGGTCGACGAGTAGCTTGATGAGCGCGGCGGCTTCGGGGCCGTCGGGATCCATTGCGCTCAGGGTTGGGTTGCCTGCTGTGCGGGGGCAGAGGTCGGGTTGTTTGCCGGGGTCGTTTTGCGTGTTGACGAAGAAGCCGTGTTCGAGGTTGTCGATGCCGATCTCGGCGGCTTCGGGGTAGGTGACGGCGCAGAGATGGCCGGTGATTTTGAGGTGGTGCGCGTGCGCGGCGTCGACGGCTGCCTTGAGCTCGGCGCGGGTGATGTTCATGTAGGCCTTGTAGCTGGTGGCGCCTTGCGCGGCCCAGTAGTCGACGAAGGTGCGGGCGTCGTCGGGGCCGGTGAGGTTGTGCATCTGGACGAAGGGGCTGTTGGGGCCTTCGAGATATGGGGCGGTGATGTCCATGTGGGGGCCGGGGAGATGGCCGGCGTCGATTTCGCGGCGGAGGTTGAGGTCGAGGTAGGGTTCGACGGAGCCGGTGGTGCGCATGGTGGTGACGCCTGCGGCCAGGTACATGCGCGGGGCGGTGAAGGTCATCTGGGGGACGATGAGGGGTGGTTCGGAGGAGCCGTCGGCGGCCTCGTCGGCGCGGGCGATGTAGTAGAGGTGGTCGTGCATGCCTACGAGGCCTGGGATGACGGTGTGGCCGTGGAGGTCGATGACTGCGGTGCTGGGCGCGGCGGTGGTTTCCTTGGAGATGCTGGTGATCTTGCCGTTCTCGATAAGGATGGATTGGTCTTCGAGGGGAGCGGCGCCGGTGCCGTCGATGATGCGGACGTGAGTGAGGAGGACGGATGCGGCGTTTACTTTGACATACTTGGTGACCGCGGGCGAGAGGGTGGGAGTCTGGGCTTGAAGGGTCGTCAGAGACAGGGCGAGAATCGCGATCGGGGCGAAGCGAGGGTGCATGAGTTTCTCCGGTGGGGTGAGTTTACCCCGAGACCGGGTCCGAAGTGGGCATTAAGAGACTTAACACCGATTTGCACCGATGACACCGATTTTAGGGCGCCATAATTTTAAGGATTTTTGTCGGCGATGGCGTTGGTAAGGGCAAAACAAATCCGGAAGCCACTGGGGCTTCCGGTTTGTTTGGTGCGTGGTTCTAGGAGGCGTTGACGTAGCGGCGAGAGAGACCGACGAGGCCTATCATGCCGGTGCCGAAGACGAACCAGGGAGAGGGGTTCGGGAACGCTGGAGGCGTCGAGAGAGCCGGAGAAGTCGAGGCCCTCGTCGGCCAGATCGACTTGTTTGACATCGAAGGTGAGTTCGTTGAGACCGGCGGTGATGCCGGTGAAGGAGAAGGTGAGTGGGGTGATGCAGTTCGGCTCGACCTGGGAGCACTCGGCATAGCTGTTACTTGAGCCCATGGGGCCACCTGACTGCAGGATGAGCGAGTTGTTGAGGAAGATGGAGACAGTGTCATCGGCCAAGACAGTCATGGTTCCGATATCGGCGACGTCCTTGGGGGAGATGGTGAAGGTGGTGGTGTAGATGTAGTCGCCGTCCGGGGCGACCAGACTGGATGTGGGGCCGGTGAGGGGGCTGTAGGAGACCCAGCTGGAGCTGCCGATTGCAGCGTGCCAGGTGCTCCCGGGGCCGATGTCGAAGGTATTGTCGGATCCGCTATTTACGGTGGAATCTAGCGGGTCATAGGTGGTTGCTGAGTTTGCGTAGCCTGGGTTGGGGGCAGAGCTGCCGTAACTGCCGATAAGGATGGGTGTGGCTCTGACGGAGACTACGCCGCCCAGGACGAGCGCGGAGATAGCGAAAAGGCGACTGTATTTTTTCAAAGGACACTCCCGTGCGTAGAGGATCACTTGCGGTCGTGCACGGTATCTAAAGGCACGTTGGCTGCCACTGAATGGCCAATTTTTGTGGAAGACTAGTCGTTTGAACGACGGTGCTTAGGAACCAGGGCCGCGGGGTTGTCTGAATGCTGCGGGAAATATTTACGGATAGAGGGGAAGTTTGTTCCGACCAAGGGTGGTAATTGGGTAGCTAACTCTATTTCTATCAATGTTTACAATGTGAATAGACCACGAAAAATGGGTAAAAAGTATGCATAACGAAGCAACCATTTATCGGGGGCAGAGGCCGTAAAATAGTTAATGACCACAAGAAAAAGGACGAGGACAAAGGACGAGGCAGATGGGTATGGAAGCGCAAGCGGTGTTGGCAGGACAGGTAGAGGCAGCGGCAAAGGCGGCTGGATTGGTTGTGGTGTCGAGCGAGGTCGGACGGGATTTTTCCGGGAACCCGACGACGCGGTTTCTGCTGGCACTGGTTGCGGACAAGGCCAAGACGCAGGTGCTGGAGTTGAGCGACAAGTTTGATTTCAGCCGGGCGGACATGCTGGCCGAGGTCGGGACGTATCTGGCGGAGGCGGCGAAGAGGTTGAAGAACCCGCGACCGGACTGCTATCTGACGCTGCATGGGTTTCCGTTGAGCTTCGAGAAGTTTACGTGGCCGTTTCATGCTTCGAGCTCGGGGGCGGACACGTTCCTGGTGCATGGAGAGGTGAGGCTGGAGGACGGCGAGGCGAGTCACGTTGCATGCGAAGGTGGCGGCGTCGATGACGGTGACGTTTGCGGAGATCGTGAAGGCGCCGGAACAGCCTTTTGCCGAAGGGTTTATTTATAACGCGGTGCGGAAGACGATGGACCAGGGACAACTGGAGCTGGTCAAGAGCGGCAACAGGCAACCGGTTCCGGTGACGACGCGGTTCTATAGCCCGTGGAAGAAGCGGTTCAACTTCAACGACACGACGGAGGCGCAGCGGCAGGAGTATCTGGCGGCGAAGGTGTTCTGGTTGTCGGGTGTGCTGGGCGGAGGACAGCCGGTTTGGTTGCTGGATCCGCGGGACGCGCAGTATCTGAATACGACGGTGGAGGAGTTGAAGAAGAACGCGGCGGCGCTGGCTGGGGAGGGAATCATTCATCTCGCGTCGGACACGGAGTATGCGACGCCGACGGCGGCGCTGATGGGGCATCGCTCGCAGTATGCCGCCGAAGTTGCGGCGGCGCTTGCGTTCATCAAGCCGACGTTCAATGAGGAGATGCGCGGCGGACATACGAATATGTAAAGGTATTGCAGGGGTTAACGGCTCGGGTCGATGCGGTTTGCCTGTAATTACCGGGTCATGATAATGTCCCTCTGGCCTTAAGGTGCGTTTTGACCTGAAAGGAAAGAGGAAACGTAATGAAACTAACTCGAATTGCAACACCACTGATTGCAGTGGCACTTATGAGCGGTGCATCTTTTTCCGCCTACGCACAGAATAACCAGGCAGCCACGGCGCCGAGCCAGAGCTGGAACACTCCGCCTCCAGGGACGGAGCAGGCCCAGTCGGCCTACCGTGATGGAGTCGAAGCAGCCCAGCTGGACAAGACGGCCAAGCGTCCGATCGACGCGAAGCAGTCTCACCTGTATCTTCATCCGCCAGTGAAGTCATCGGCCCGCGACGCTTATCGTGCGAGCTTTGTTGCTGGATATGAGGCCGCGGTGAAGCATAGCTCGGGCGAGTAATTTTTCCTTTCTGGTGAAACTCCGGCGAGATCAACACGGAGGAGGGCCCCTGACGGGGCCCTTTTTCTGTTTGTGGGGGCGCCTTGAGGAGAGGCGAAAGGTAATTGCAACGGCGCGGCGCTGGCTTCGAACGGTTGAGGTAGAAAAGCAGATTTCTCCACTACGCGGTCCACGATGAGACCGTGGATCGCTTCGGTCGAAATGACGATTCATGGATGGGTGAAGGAACGAATGCGGTTGGGACAACTAATGGCGTTAGACGGAAGCAGATTTCTCCACTACGCGGTCCACGATGAGACCGTGGGCCGCTTCGGTCGAAATGACGATTCATGGATGGGTGAAGGAACGAATGCGGTTGGGACAACTAATGGCGTTAGAACGGAAGCAGATTTCTCCACTGTGCAGCCCACGATGAGACTGTGGGTCGCTTCGGTCGAAATGACGATTCGTGGATGGGTGAAGGAACGAATGCGGTTGGGACAACAATTTGACGTTATAGCGCAGGTTGAGAGGTGAGCGCTGTGCGGCTGACCGCCGCTCCGCAGTGGTTGCAGAAGACGGCGGTCGGGTCGACGATGTTTCCGCAGGCGTCGCAGCGCGTAGCGGCGGCAGGGGTGGTGGGGCCGGTCGATCCGGTTGATCCGAGGACCTGGCTGGAGATGTACAGGGCCTGCATGGCGTTGTACTGGCGGACGCGGCCGGGCATGAAGAAACACTCGACGAAGCCAAGGAAGCCGGGGATTCCGGTCCAGAAGAAGATGAGGTAGAGGAGGCCGAGGCCGTCGCGGCGCAGGTAGAAGTGATGGATGCCGAAGGAGCCGAGGAGAAGGGCAAAGAGGACGCCGATGAGCTCGTCCTTGCGGGCGCGTTCATACTCTGCGTAGAACCAGGCGCGCTGGTGGTCGTTCATGTTGACGGTGTAGATGGGATCGATGGGGTACATATGTCGTTCCTCTCAAATGAATACAGGGAGATATACGCGGAATGGCAAACAGCGGTTCCCTCCGTTATACGACTCATTGAGTCGGTATTCAAGATTGGTTTGCGACTCCTAAAGGCGCAATTTGCGGGGATTTTCGTGCGGCGTAGAGTTTTGACAATCGCAGCATGGAAGGCAACGGCGCGCTGTGAGGATGAGTCTGATGGAGAGAAATCAGGAGGTAGTTATGCAGGCAGTTCATAAAGGACAGTGCGGACTTTGTAATCACTTTGGCGAGCATCACGCGAAGAGTTCTGTGTTGGTGACGATCCTTTCGAGCAAGAAGGCCGACGAGTCGCTGCTGGACGAGTGTGGACATCCGAAGCATGCGGCGCTGCACCTGAAGGTGACGCCGATCAGCGGATGCGATGGGTTTGTGCCGGCGGCACAGGCTTGAAGACAGTAGTTGTTGGTTAATTCAAGCGCGCTGCTCGTCTGTGTTCAGCGACGGTTCATGCCTAAAAGGCTGAGGAAGAAGCTGCCGAAGATGGCTTCGACGCCGAGCATGAAGCAGGTGGCCGACGGCAGCGTGAGGCGGAGCATGCGCTGGGGCGAGAGGTCGCCGAAGCCGGCCCCGTGCCAGATGTGTATCGCATAGCCGAGGATGCCGAGGCCGATCAGTAAAAGAGTGGTGCCAAAGACCAAGCCGACTTCGAGATTGATGTAGTCGAAGATGCGCTCGAACTTTGGATTTGGAGGAAGGAAGCCCTCTTGCGTGCCGAAGACCCGGGCGCTGACGGCGAAGACGGTGATGTGTGCGCCGATGAGGACAAGTCCGAGCGAGTAGGTGAGGGTGTCGACGTCGAAGGTCCAGCGGCCGACGGTCTGCGGGCCGGGCAGGAGCCAGAGGGAGAGGACGACGCCCAGGAAAAACGTGATGATTCCCGGGTAGAAGAAGAGCCAGCGCGGACTGAAGAGAAGAAGAAAGCGGAGGTGGCGCCAGCCGTCGCGCCAGGTGCGGAGGTGCGGTGGTCGGCTGCGGCCGTCGGGCGAAAGGGTGGTGGGGACCTCGGCGAGGCGGAGGTTGGCGAGGGAGGATTTGACGACCATCTCGCTGGCGAACTCCATGCCGGTGGTGCGGAGGTCGAGGCTGAGGATGGCGTCGCGGCGCATGGCGCGGATGCCGCAGTGAAAGTCGCGGACGGGGATGCCGAAGAAGAGGCGGCCGATGTAACTGAGGACCGGGTTGCCGAGGTATTTGTGGAGCGGAGGCATGGCTCCGGGTTTGATTTCGCCGCTGAAGCGGTTGCCCATGACGAGGTCGTTGCCCTCTTCGAGCCTGGTGAGGAAGCGAGGGAGCTGGCCGAAGTCGTAGCTGGCGTCGGCGTCGGCCATGAGGACGTATTTGCCGCGTGCGGATTCGATGCCGGCCATGAGGGCGGCGCCGTAGCCGCGGACTGGAACGTTGACGACGCGGGCACCTTCGTCGGTGGCGATTTTTTGCGAGCCGTCGGTGCTGCCGTTGTCGGCGACGACGACCTCGCCGGAGATGTTGTTGTCGCGAAGGGCGGCGACGGCCTGCTTGACGCAGAAGGCGAGCGTCTCTGCTTCGTTAAGGCAGGGCATAAGGATGGTGACCAACAGCTCGCTCATTAATTGAATGCTACCAAAGTGATGTTGCGGGTTTGGTGGGTTGGGTGAATGTTCAGAGGATGTGCAACGAAACGAACAACGACGAAATGCGGGGATCCTTCACTCCGTTCAGGATGACGACGTAAAACAAACAACGACAACCGCGTAAAACAGACAACGACAAGCGCGTAAAACAGACAACGACAACCGCGTAAAACAGACAACGACAACCGCGTAAAACAGACAACGACAAAAACGCCCTCAGTGGCGGTCTTCGGGCACCTGCTCAGGGGCGGATGTCGTCTATGGCTTGTGGCGCGGCGTCGTCAGGAAGATTGAGCGGAAGGGCGTAGAACGGAGTGCCGTCGAGTTCGCGCCAGCCTGCGGAGACGGGCGTGGTTCCGGTCATGTATCCGGGGTCGAAGTAGCCGACGAGGACCTTGGCGCCTTCGCGACGGATGACGTCATAGGCTTGTTCGCGGTTTTGCATGGCGGCGAGGTAGGGGTAGAGGGGCGGGTTGGGCTCGTAGATCTCGGTGAGGATGCGGACGCCGGCGAGACGCGCCCAGTAGTGGTCGTAGAGGCAGGCACGGGTGCCGATGCAGGCGATGGTGTCTCCGGGGTGGACGCCTAGTTCGTTGAGGGCGTGGGCGGCGCGGAAGGTGTCACGGTCATACCATCCGGCGGGATATTGGACGAAGACGAGATCGCGGCGGAGCTGGCCGACGATGCGGGCGGACTCTCCGACGGCCAGGAGGGCGAGGAGGGCCACGGCGATGGAGGCCGCGGGGCGAGCGGAGGCGGATTGGACCGCGGGCGAGATGCGCAACGCGGCGAAGATGGGAAGCAGGAGGATGAAGAAGGCGGCGGTGAGATAGCGGTCCTCGACGTTGACGATGTCGTAGATGCAGAGGACGGCGATGGCGATCAGGACAGGCGCGAGCCAGAAGGCGTTGAGGGATGGTTGCCAGTCAGGGCGGAGGCGCGCTCCGGCGAGGAAGAGAATGATGAAGAGTACCCAGGCTTCGGGGTGATTGGACATGTAGCGGAGGATGCGCATGATGCTTTGGCCGATGACGATGATCTGAAGATGCGGATCCATGTGGGCCTTGATGCGCTCGTTGAAGAAAGAGGTGTCGAACCAGTCGGGGTAGGTGCCGTAGGGGAGCTGCTTGTAGCTGAAGATAGGCGGGTCTTTGAGGAGCTGCTTTTCGGGATGGAGGAGGTGCACCTCGGCGGCGCCGAAGGAGGCGGTCTGGTCCTGCTGGAGGTGCATCTTCTCAGTGCCGCCGACGAACCAGACGTAGTTGAGGTTGCCGGAGTCGCCGAAGTCGAAGCGGCCTTTTTGTTTGGAGAGTGCGGCGATGTACGGGCCGGCGATGATCGAGAAGCAGATGAAGACGAGGAGGGCGGAGGCGGCGACGCGGGCCGGAGCGTGGCGTTGCCAGAAGATGCGGAAGGCTACGAGCGCCATGATGCAGAGGAGGGTGAAGAGGAAGCCGAAGGACTTGGTGAGGTAGGCGAGGCCGAGGGCGAGGCCCATGAGGGCGGCGTAGCGGAGTTTTGCGGTGGCGAGATGGCGGAGCAGAGCGGCGATGGCGAAGAGGAAGAAGGCCTGGAGGAGAGCGTCGGGACGGAGCCTTGCCCATGCTGAGTTCGCGTTGCGTGGAGATGACGAGGATAGCGATGCCGAGGTAGCGGAGGGTGTAACGGCCGAGAAGGAATGGATGTGGATTTGGTTGGGCGGTGGCCGTCTCGCGCACCTCGCGGAGTTTGATGAGGGAGTCGGCGAAGGCTATGACGGCCAGCATCTCGAGGAGGAAGATCCCGAAGTTGACCATGTAGTACGCGTTGAGTTCAGTGAAGCGGGTTGCGTGGAAGACGGTGTGGCCGAGGGCCAGGAGGGACGGGTAGAGCGGGTTCCAGTAGCCGTTAACGACGGCGTGCCAGTTGTGGGCACGGATGAGGTCGCCGAGATCCATGTAGGCCACGGCGTCACCGTCGATTTGGTATCCGTCGTAGCGGGCGTAGCCGAAGGTGACGAGCGCGGCGAGAAAACAGTAGAGCGGCCAGAGACGACGCAGCCAGTGGAAGTGACGAGTGGGCTCCGGCGAGGTGACGGTCATGAGGCGGGGAGTTCCTCCGAGGTGTTTTTATCATCATCGCAGATGGCCGCTCAAGCCGAACGAAAAGGTGTGGCGGCAGAGGGAAGAGCTTTCGCGCTGCGACGATCGCATGGCTAAGGCCTAACTACCGGACAGGCCGTGAACCGAGGACCAGGATTTCTACCAGTCGCTTTGCGCTTTGGGTCCAGTCAGGCCCCGAGGCCACGTTGGAGACACCGATAAGGGCCCGGAGCAGATCGACTGGATCGAGATCTGCGCGAATGTCGCCGCTCTTGATGGCGCGTTTCACAAGCGCATGAATCGCTCCTTTGACCTGCACGCCGGTGGCCTCAAACAGCTTCGATGGGCCGCCGACGATTGTGTTTAACGCAGGAGCGACGATCTTCTTGGCCGCGATGTAGTCGACGAAGAGCAGCATCCAGGCCCGCAACGCCTCGATGGGAGTCATGGATTCGGCAAATCGGCGCTCCGCGGCGGCAAGTTTTTGGACTTCGGTACGGTAGACAGCTTCAAGTAGCGCATCGCGTGTCGGAAAGTGGCGGTACAAGGTGCCGGCGCCGACCCCGGCCTGCCTGGCGACATCGTCGAGGTTGATGTCGCCGTTCGAGCGGGTGAAGGCGTCTTTCGCCACTTCGAGGATGCGCTCGCGGTTTCGCTGAGCATCGGCGCGTGGCTTTCGCGGGGCGGGTTTGGAATGTTTTGTCACCATCTCTAAATTTTTTGCAACCGGAGGCCGTCTCCGATTATCTATTGCTACCGGAGACATTCTCCGTTTTATTGCAACGGCATCGGCCCGTCAATAGGTTGCGCCATCGCGCAACCTCGAACGATCCAATCGAAGGAGACAAAGATGGCAAACGTTATGACAACTGTATTTGGTGCAACCTCCACGACCGAAGATGTTCTGTCGGGAGTGAACCTGAAGGGCAAACGAATTCTGGTGACCGGCGTTTCGGCCGGCCTGGGTGTGGAGACGGCGCGGTCCCTGGTGGCGCATGGCGCCTATGTGGTTGGCGCAGCACGCGATCTGGTGAAGGCCGAGGCCGCGACCGCGCAGGTCCGCAAAGACGCCGCAGCAAATGGCGGAGGCTTCGAGCTGATTGAGCTTGATCTTGGCAATCTAAAGAGCGTGCGCGCCGCGGCGGACGCCCTTTTGGCAAAGGGCGAGCCCTTTGACATCGTCATCGCAAACGCAGGCGTGATGGCCACGCCGTTTGGGCACACTGCAGACGGTTTCGAGACACAGTTCGGGACCAACCACCTGGGCCACTTTGTTTTCGTTAACCGGATTGCGCCGCTGATTCGCGCTGGCGGAAGGCTCGTCAATCTGTCATCGGCGGGGCATCGATATTCCAATGTCGATCTCGACGATCCCAACTTTGAGCGGACGGCTTATGAGCCGTTCGTGGCCTACGGACGCTCGAAGACGGCGAACATTCTCTTCGCGTTGGAATTTGACAAGCGCCATCGTGGCCGTGGTGTACGCGCCACGGCCGTCCATCCAGGAGGCATCCAGACCGAACTTGGCCGCTACGCTGAGCCGGGCCGGATCGAAAAAGTGATTGCACAGATCAACGAGCAGCTCGCGGCCGAAGGCAGAGGCCCCTTTCAGTGGAAGACCATTCCGCAGGGATCCGCAACGTCTGTGTGGGCCGCAGTTGTCGCACCTGCCGATGAGGTTGGCGGCAAGTACTGCGAAAACTGCCACGTCGGAGAGATTCTGGCCGCAGATGAGCCCATCAGCGTCATCAGCGAGGGTGTGCGCGCCTACGCGCTCGATCCGGCCAACGCCCAAGCGCTCTGGAAGAAGAGTGAAGAGATGGTTGGAGAAGCCTTCTAGCAATATGACTTGCTCTCCGACACAAACAAGAAGGCCGCGATCGCTCGCGGCCTTCTTGTTTGTGAGTTGATGTTAGCTTACATGTCCTTGACGCCGTCGACGAAGGCCTTTAGCTTGCGGCTGCGGCTGGGGTGACGGAGCTTGCGGAGGGCCTTGGCCTCTATCTGGCGGATGCGCTCGCGGGTGACCTGGAAGGACTGGCCGACCTCTTCGAGGGTGTGTTCGGAGCCGTCTTCGAGGCCGAAGCGCATCTTGATCACACGCTCTTCGCGGGGAGTCAGGGTGCGGAGGACCTGCGAGGTGTACTCCTTGAGGTTGACGC
Source organism: uncultured Acidobacteriaceae bacterium (assembly GCA_963774835.1). GTDB lineage: Bacteria > Acidobacteriota > Terriglobia > Terriglobales > Acidobacteriaceae > Edaphobacter. The sequence continues at coordinate 385,211 of CAVZGS010000002.1, read as the reverse complement.
TGATGACGGCGTCAGCCGGGGAGACGGCCATGCGGTCTTCGATGAAGTCGCCGAGGTGCGAGTCTTCCTCTTCTCCGATTGGGGTCTCGAGGGAGATGGGCTCCTGGGCGATCTTGAGGACCTTGCGGACCTTCGCGACCGGGATGTCCATGCGGCGGGCGATCTCTTCCGACGAGGCTTCGCGGCCCAGCTCCTGCACGAGCTGACGACTGGTGCGGATGAGCTTGTTGATGGTCTCGATCATGTGCACCGGGATGCGGATGGTGCGGGCCTGGTCGGCGATGGCGCGGGTGATGGCCTGACGGATCCACCAGGTGGCGTAGGTCGAGAATTTGTAACCGCGACGGTACTCGAACTTGTCGACGGCCTTCATGAGGCCGATGTTGCCCTCCTGGATGAGGTCGAGGAACTGGAGGCCGCGGTTGGTGTACTTCTTCGCGATGGAGACGACGAGGCGAAGGTTGGCCTCGATGAGCTCGCGCTTGGCGCGCTCGGCGTCCATGTCGCCCTGGATCATCTCGCGCTGGGTGCGCTTGAGGTCGGCGATGGAGATGCCGGCGTCGGCTTCGACGCGCTCGAGGTCGATGCGGCAGTTTTTCTGCTGGCGCTTGTACTCCTTGCGCAGCTCTTCGGACTTGGAGTTCTCGAACTTGGTCTCGAGGGTCTTGATCTGACGCTCGAGGGTACGCATGGCGTCGACGGTCTTGTTGACCTTGTCGAGGAGACGCTTCTTCTCGCCGTTGGTGTACTTGAGCTCGCGGACGATGCGGTTGATGTAGACGTGCTCGCGGCCGATGAGCCAGCGGGTCTTGCGCGAGTCCTTTGCTTTCGCCTTGGCGTCCTTGCCGTGCGGGGCGGCGAGCTTCTCTTCAAGCGCGTGAATCTTCTTCTGGTGCTTGAGGATGACGTCGATGCGGCTGGCGGTGGCGCGGACGCGGGCCTGCAGGATCTCTTCGGTGAGCTCTTCTTCGTCGAAGGTGACGACTTCCTTGATGTTGCGGACGCCGCGGCGCAGGTCTTCGCCGAGACCGACGATCTCGCGAATGACGATGGGCGAGCGGGAGATGGCCTTCATGACGCGCATCTGGCCGCGCTCGATGCGCTTGGCGATTTCGACTTCGCCCTCGCGGGTAAGCAGAGGGACGGTGCCCATCTCGCGGAGGTACATGCGGACGGGGTCGTTGGTCTTCTCGAGGGTGCCGGGCGAGAGGTCGAGTTCTACGTCGTCGGACTCTTCTCCGGCTTCGGGCTCGTACTTTTCGCGGTCGCCGGCGAACTTGTCGCCGTTGAGGACGTCGATGCCCTGGGTGTTGATGGTGGTGAGAAGATCATCGAGATCGTCCGGGGTGGTGATGTCACCGGGGAGGAGGTCGTTGACCTCGCCATAGGTGAGATAGCCCTTTTCTTTCCCTGTGTCGATGAGCTTGTCTATGTCGTCTTCGTACTTATCAATTTCTTCAGCCACGGCTGTGCGCACTCCTGCGAAAGATTCAGATGATTGGGACGCCGCTTATTCGTAAAGTGGTATTCAAGGCGGACGAATCCCGGGGTTGTTGCGTAATGGGCAGGGAGCAGATTGCGGTTTAGACCGCGTTGGCAAGCCCGGTGACCTTAGAAAAGGTCTGGGCATTCGAAGGCACACGTCCCCAGCGAATCACAGAATACCACATCCTTTAGACGTTTTGCCGGGAGAAAAGATTCGTGGAATGCTGCATTTGAGCTTACAAAGGCACGGCATGTTTTGTGAAGCAGGCGGTTAGTTCGTCTTCGCTGAGGGAGCCGTCAGCGAGGTGGAGGAAGGTGAAGTATTTCTTCTTTCGGTGCGGAGACAACTTTCAAGCCGTTCACCCGGAGAAACCCCTCGGAGACGACCAATGCAGTCCGCTTATTTCCATCGACAAAGGCATGGTTTCGGGCGATTCCGAAGGCGTAGGAGGCGGCGAGCCAGGAAGGCTGACGGATTCCCCATAGGCGAAGACGTTGCGTGGCTTGGCGAGGGCCGAGTCGAGCAACCTCTCATCGCGAAGACCATTGGAGCCGCCATGCTCTGCAAGTTGCATGGAGTGAGCGATGAGGACTTCAGGCTTGTCAATCCAGATCGGCTCCTTCATTATTCGGCGAGTTTCTTCAGGACATCTCGGTTTTCGCGCATAACTTGCTCAAACGCATCGAGTTTCTGGGCGAATGCGGCGTTGTAGGGTGAGAGAATGACCCTCCGGTGAATCCGTCAAGTAGAGGCTGTCGCCCTTTTCGACGTGGAGCCGGTTCAGGACTTCTTTGGGTAAAACGATACCGACGGAGTTGCCGATTGTGGTGATTTTGACTGCAGTAGCCATGGGCTGAATCTCCTTTCTCAATTATAACATAGGTTATAACGTGTTTTTTGATCAGCTTTCAAAGCCGGGTTTGGAGCGGCGGATGCGGGCGAGGAGCACGGCGGGGCGTAGAGAGGGAGGGTAATGGAGCAGGCTGGAGAGGAAGGCCGGCAGCGTGTCGTGGGCGATGTGGAGGCAGGCGGGGACGACGTAGAGGTTCATGACCATTTCGGAGACGAGAAGGGAGGCCGCGGCGCCGTAGAGGCCCCAGGTGCGGGCGAAGAAGAAGCAGAGGACGCAGGTGAGGCTGGTGCCGACGATGTAGTAGGTGGCGAGTCTCTGGTGCTGGTTGGTGGAGGTCATGAGGGTCGCGCTGGTCGACCAGAGTGCGTAGAAGACGACGACCAGAAGAAGAATGCTGAGCAGACCGCGGCTGGGTGGGACGTGGCCTCCGGTCCAATGGGTGAGGAACCAGGGGCCGAAGGTGAGCATGACGATGACAATTCCCAGCGCGACGATAAGGGCGAGTTGGCAGGCGCGGCGAAGGAGGGTGCGGGTGAGCTCGTAGTTTCCGGCACCGTAGGCGATGGACATCTCGGGTTCGAAGGTGCTGTTGACCATCTGGACCATCTGGAGCGCGACGCGGGAGACGGTGCGGGCGACGCTGAAGATGACGACCGCTACCGGGCCGAGAGCGTAGCTGACGGCGAGCAGGCTTCCCTGAAGGCTGACTACGTTGCCGAGGGGAAAGCCCATATAGGCGATGGCGGGACGGGCCAGCTTGCGGATCTCGTCGAAGCTGGCGTGGGCCCATCCGTATTCGATCCAGGGGATGTCGCGACGGACCATGATGCAGAGGAGAATGGTGCACGCGATGTTGGTGGCCGCGTAGACGAGGGCCGTGACGCGGGCGCCGCAGCCGAGGGCCACGGCGACGATCGTGCTGGCAAAGGCCGCGAGGGAGAAGAGCGTCTTGAGGAAGGAACCGAAGGGGTAGCGGCCTATGCTGCGGTAGGCGGACTGGAGGAGCTGCTCGAGCTGGCCGAAGAGGACCGAGACGCCGAGGTAGAAGATGATCCACTTTGTGTCGGATTCGCTGATGTGGGTGAGCTCTGAGTAGCCGCGCCGCAGGAAGGAAGTAGAGTGCGCCGCTGAGAAGGACGATGGTCGCGGTGCAGATGATGGCGATGAACCACCAGCAGCTCTGGAAGACGCGGAGGGCGCCTTCGCGGTCGTTGCGGGCGACCATCATGGTCATCTCGTTGCCGGCGACGCTGCCGAAGCCGGCGTTGGTGAAGCTCAGGTAGTACGGGATGGAGCTGACGACCATCCACTCGCCGTAGAGGGGCGTGATCCAGAAGTGGAGGAAGACGGGTATCTGGACGAACTGGATGATGGAGGAGGCGAGCTTGCCGATCCAATTGGTGATGAAGCCGAGGAGCAGCCGTCGCTTTGTGGTGCCCGTCCATACTCATGACTGAGTTCGTTCCCTGGTTGTTCGCGCGTCTGATGACTTAGAACTCCGCGGTAAGAGATGTATTAGGAATATGTTTTGGTGCGTTAGTGCTGGCGCAGGTTGCGATCGATTTGGAGCTTTTCCGCGGTGAGCTTAGTCAGCATCTCATGGTCGCCGCGGCGGTCGGCTTCGGCGATGAGGGTGCGGAGTTCGCGCTGGCGGCGTTCGAGGTGGCGGTGCTCGAGGGTGTGGAGGGCGTTTTCGACCTGCTCGGTCATGGGTTGAGTTGCGGCGAGGTCATCGTGCTGGAGGGCGCGGGCGAGGAGGACGTGACTGTGCTGGTCGGGTGCGGCGTCGAGCGGGTTTGGCGGGGCCGGGGCGTTGGAGAGGGCTTCGAGGAGGGCGGCGGCGGGGAGGCTGTCGTACCACTCGGGGTGGTGGGTGAGTTGTTCGGAGGCGAGGGTGCGGGCGGGGTCGTGTTCGGGAAGGACGAGGGCGCGGAGGAGGACGCGTTCGGTCTCGCTGGCTGGATCGTGGGTGTGGGCGCGGACGCTTTCGACGCGTGGACGCTGCGGCCTGCTTGAGCTCCTGGCGGAGGATGGCGGAGTCGATGCCTAGTTTTTGGGCGGCGTCGGCGGCGAACTCGTCGCGCTGGATGCGGTTGGGCATGCGGCGGATGTGGGGGAGAAGGAAGTTGAGGGCCTTGACCTTGGCGTCGGCGGTGCGGCCGGGGAAGAGATGACGGGCGCGGTCGATGAGGAAGTCGGAGTAGCGGCGGGCGTTGCGGAGGGAGTCCATGTAGGCCTGGACGCCTTGTTCGCGGAGGAAGCGGTCGGGGTCGAGGCCGCCTTCGAGGGTGACGACCTTGACTTCGAAGTCCTCTTCGGTGAGGAGAGCGATGGATTTTTCGGCTGCGGCGATGCCGGCGCCGTCGGGGTCGAAGTTGACGATGACGCGCTTGGTGAAGCGGGCGATCTGGCGAACCTGCATCTCGGTGAAGGCCGTGCCGGAGGTGGCGATGACGTTCTGGACGCCGGCCATGTAGACGGAGATGCAGTCCATCTGGCCTTCGACGAGGAGGACGAAGTCGTTGGCGCGCATGTCGGCCTTGGCTTTGTCGAGGTTGAAGAGAATCTGGCCCTTGCTGTAGAGGGTGGTTTCGGGGGAGTTGAGGTATTTGGCGATGTCGCGGCCCTTTTCGTCCTGGGCGTCGAGGGCGCGGGCGGTGAAGGCGATGGTTTTGCCCTGCTCGTTGGCGATAGGGAAGGTGATGCGTTTGCGGAAGCGGGCGTAGAGCTGGCCCTGGCCTCCGTCGGCTTGCTCTTTGGAGCTGAAGAGGCCGCTGGCGCGGAGGACCGGGTCGGGGAAGTGTTTGGCGAGTTGCTCGCGCATGTGGTTGAAGTCGTCGGGGGCGTAGCCGATGCGGAATTTGGCGATGGTTTCGGGGGTGACGCCGCGGCCGGTGAGGTATTCGCGGGCGCGGGCGGCTTCGGGGCCTTTGAGGGCGGCTTCGAAGTACTGGGTGGCGGCTTCGTGGATGTCGATGAGCTGGCGGCGCAGGCCGGCCTCGCGGGCCTCTTCTGGGGAGCTGAATTCGCGCTTGGGGAGGGGAATGTTGCACTTGGTGGCGACGACGCGGAGGGCCTCGGGGAAGCTGATGTTCTCCATCTTCATGACGAAGGTGAAGACGTCGCCTTTTTCGTGGCAGCCGAAGCAGTAGAAGTAGTTGTGGGTGGCGTTGACGGAGAAGGAGCCGGTCTTTTCCTTGTGGAAGGGGCAGAGGCCGGTGTAGTTCTGGGCGCCGGACTTGCGCAGCTTGATGTAGTCGCCGATGATGCGGACGATGTCGGCCTGCTGCTTGACGAGTTGGGTGAAGTCATCGGACATGGGCGAGGTCAGGGCCGCTCGGCGAGCCCATCACAAATGTATAGGGTCTTTCTTTAGGGTAACGGCTGTTGGGGTCGGCGCGTGTATTTCCTGGGCCCGGGCTCCAGCTCCAAGTAAGAACTGATTTGTACACGATGCCTTGGGGTCTGCTGTATAAATTTGCTACCAGTTGAAATTTGAGGAAGCAGTAGGCCTAGGGTAGGCCTTTGTCTCTCCCGGTTTTTCTGCGTACGTCACGTCTGGGGAGAACGATCGATGCGGACATGGAAGCGAATGGGCCTAGCGGCCTGCGGGTGGATGGTTGCAATCGGGACCATCTGCTGTGGAAGTTCTGTTGCCGCTGCTGCGGCTGCGGCCGGTGAGCGGCAGATGCCTCAGCTGGTCGAACAGTTTACGGCCGATCGCGCGAGTCTTAGCCGGATCTACCCAGTGACGATTTCGCCTGCACGGATGGCGCGGTTCCAGAGGTTCTACGAGGACAAGCTGGCGATGCTGGCGGCGATGAACTTCGAAAAGCTGTCGGAGGACGACCAGATCGACTATCTGCTGCTGAAGAACCGCGTGACGGCAGACCTGCATCAGCTTGCTATCCAGAAGAAGCAGGTGGAGGAGATGCAACCGTTGCTGCCGTTTGCTCATACTATTGAAGACTTTCTGGAGGCAAAGCGGTTGATGCAGCGGCCTGATGGGGAGAAGGACGCTGCCGCGCTGACTGCGATGGTGAAGCAGATGGAGGCGACGCGGAAGACGCTCGATCCGAAGCCGCATGCGGGACAAACGGCGGATACGGCAGAGAAGCCGAAGGTGAGCCCCGTTGTCGCGAATCGCGCTGCCATCGCTACGATGCAGTTGAGTGCGGCGCTGAAGGAATGGTTTGGTCAATATGACGGATATGATCCGATCTTTTCGTGGTGGGTGAACCAGCCGTACAAGGACGCGGACAAGGCGTTGACTAGCTACGAGGCTTTTCTGAAAGAGAAGCTGATTGGCATTGCGCCGGACGATAAGACGACGATCATTGGAGACCCTGTTGGACGTGAGGCGCTGATGAATGCGCTGCAGGACGACATGATTCCGTATACGCCGGAGGAGCTGATCGCAATTGCGCAGACGGAGTACGACTGGTGTATGCGCGAGATGCTGAAGGCGTCGCATGAGATGGGGTTTGGGGACAACTGGCATGCTGCCGTGGAGAAGGTGAAGCAGACGCATGTGCCGCCGGGTGAACAGCCGGAGGTGATTCGCAAGCTGGTGCTGGAGGGCAGCGAGTTTGTTGAGAAGAACAACCTGGTGACGGTGCCACCGCTGGCCGACGAGACGTGGTACATGATCATGATGACGCCGCAGCGTCAGCTTGTGAACCCGTTCTTTACCGGTGGCAATGAGCTGAGCGTTTCGTATCCCACCGACACGATGACTTATGAGCAAAGGGAGATGAGCATGCGCGGCAACAGCACTCCGTTGTCGCATGCGACGGCGTTTCACGAGATGATCCCGGGGCACTTTCTGCAGTTTTATATGGCGTCGCGTTATAAGACCTACCGGCGCGCGTTTTCGACGCCGTTCTGGCATGAGGGGAACGCGTTCTGGTGGGAGATGCTGTTGTGGGACATGGGATACGACAAGACTCCGGAGGAGCGCGTTGGGGCGCTGGTTTGGCGGATGCATCGCTCGGCGCGGGTGATCTTTACGATGAACTTTCATCTTGGGAACTGGACGACGCAGCAGTGTGTGCAGTCGCTGATCGATAACGTCGGCTTTGAGCCGGACAATGCGGCGGGCGAGGTGCGGCGGTCGTTCGATGGTTCGGTTGGGCCGCTTTATCAGATTGCCTATTTGATGGGGGCGCTGCAGTTTCGTGCGCTGCACAAGGAGCTGGTGGACTCGAAGAAGATGACGGACCGGGAGTTTTCTGATGCGGTGCTGCATGAGAACTCGATGCCGATCGAGATGCTGCGCGCGGACCTGGAGCGGCAGAAGTTGACGAGCGACTTCAAGACTAGCTGGAAGTATTACGGGGAGCACCCGACGCATCCGTGAATGTGAGTGTGGGGAGGCGGACTGCGTCGCTATGGACTAGAATTCGGCGATGGCATTTCAAGTTTCAAGGCGTTGACTTCATCGAGTTCGATTCGCTGCTTTCGGAGGAGGAACTTCTCGTTCGGACGACCACCCGTTCTTTTATTGAAGACAATCTGGTTCCGATCATTGAACAGTGCAATCGGGATGGCCGCTTTCCGCGGGAGCTGGTGAGGCCTATGGGCGAGATGGGCTTCTATGGGGCGACTCTGGATGGGTATGGGTGCGCGGGGATCAATAACGTCCAGTATGGGCTGATGACGCAGGAGCTGGAGCGTGGGGACTCGGGGATTCGGAGCTTTGTCAGCGTGCAGTCGGCGTTGGTGATGTATCCGATCTATGCGTTCGGGTCGGAGGAGCAGAAGAATTTCTGGTTGCCGAAGATGGCGAAGGGCGAGAAGCTGGGTTGCTTTGGGTTGACGGAGCCGGATTTCGGATCCAATCCAGGTGGGATGCGGACGCGGGCCCGCAAGGACGGCGACCAGTATGTTCTGAATGGCGAGAAGATGTGGATCACTTCGGGCAGCATTGCGGACGTGGCGGTGATCTGGGCGAAGGTGGAGGAGCCGGGCGTTTCTCCGGACAATTTGCAGGTTCGTGGTTTTCTGGTGGAGACGGACCGTCCGGGATTTCACGCGCATGATGTGCATGGGAAGTGGTCGCTGCGGGCGTCGGTTACGTCGGGGCTGTCGATGCAGGACGTGCGGGTGCCGGCGACGAACGTGCTGCCGGAGTTCGGGCGGGCTGAAGTCTCCGCTGATGTGCCTGAGCCAGGCGCGGTATGGAATTAGCTGGGGAGCGATTGGGGCGGCGATGGCTTGTTACGACATTGCGTTGCAGTACGCGAAGGAGCGTAAGCAGTTTCGCGACCAACCGATTGCGAGCCATCAACTGGTGCAGGAGAAGCTGGCGTGGATGATTACCGAGATCACGAAGGCGCAGCTGCTGTCGTTGCAGGTGGGTCGGCTGAAGGACCAGGGGAAGGTGGGCTTCCAGCACATCTCGATGGCGAAGAAGAACAATGTCTGGATGGCTCTGGAGTGTGCGCGGATGGCGCGGGACATTCTTGGGGCGGCAGGCATTTCGGATGAATACCCGATCATGCGGCACATGATGAATCTTGAGTCGGTGAAGACGTACGAGGGTACCCATGACATTCACACGCTGATTATTGGGCAGAACGTGACGGGCATCTCGGCGTTTTGAAGGATTTATCTGCCAAATCGGGAGAGTGGAGGGGTAAAGCTGAGGGTCTCCCTTGGTTCGGTTCTGGGCCCCGATTGGCTCGTGGTTGCAAGGCCACACGGTCCGGTTGACGATTGGAGAGACGGAGGCGGACGTTCGAACGGTGGATGAACTTTTGAGTGTCATCAAGGTCGCCAATCACTATCAGGAAGTCGCGGAGAATGAGTCTTGACCGCGCCGTGAAGACTCGCGTTGCCCGCTTGACTAGCTCACGCTTCTGCAGCCACTTAGCGCAGGCGTTAGAATGATTATGGTATCGTGATTTCGTTCGTGAAACTCCAAGGTTTCACGCGGGGGAGTACAAACTCATGGCGACAGAACACGTCGCGCTGGCAGCAGGTGCCGAAGGCGGCACGCTGGAAAAGCCGGACACGAAGCAGCAGTCTCCGCAAGCAAATATCGTCAACGACTTCAGCATTCAGATCGCGACCGTTAATGGGTCGGGATCGCAGTCGGCCAACTCAGTCCTACTCAGATCGATCTTCCGGATGGGTATTCCGGTCAGCGGCAAGAACCTGTTTCCTTCGAACATTGCGGGACTGCCGACGTGGTACACGATCCGCGCCAGCAAGGACGGTTATGTCGCTCGCAAGAAGGAGATCGACATCCTGATTGCGATGAATCCGGAGACGTCGAAGGAGGACATGCTTTCGCTGCCCTCGGGTGCTGCGGCGATCTATGAGGAGTCTGCGAACCTGCAGCAGTTCCGTGATGACGTGGCCTGCTATCCGGTGCCGTTCGACAAGCTGACGGCCGCGGTTTGCCCTGAGGCGAAGCTGCGCAAGCTGGTCAAGAACATGATCTACGTCGGCGTTGCCGCGCAGCTTCTGAAGATGGACATGGCGGCGGTCGAAGCCGCGCTGCGCAAGCAGTTTGCCAAGAAGACGAAGGCGGCGGACCTGAACTGGGGCGCGGTGCAGGCTGGCTATGACTATGCTGCGGCGACTTTTACCAAGAGCGATCCCTTTGTGCTCGAGGCGATGAACGCGACCGCGGGCAAGATCATTATTGATGGAAACGCGGCGGCGGCGCTGGGCTGCATCTTTGCCGGCTGCACGGTGGCGATGTGGTATCCGATTACGCCGTCGTCGTCGCTGGTGGAGAACTTCATTGACTATGCCAAGCGTTACCGGCTCGAGGAAGATGGCAAGGCCACCTTCGCGGTGGTGCAGGCGGAAGACGAACTGGCGGCCATAGGAGCGGTGTTCGGAGCAGGCTGGGCAGGTGCGCGCGCGATGACGGCGACCTCCGGGCCGGGGATTTCGCTGATGGCTGAGTTCGCCGGGCTTGGCTACTACGCCGAGTTGCCCGGAGTGATCTTCGACGTGCAGCGCACGGGGCCTTCGACTGGGATGCCAACGCGCAATCAGCAGGGCGATCTGCTCTCCGTCGCGTTCCTGTCGCATGGAGATACGAAGCACGTCATGCTGATTCCGGGCAGCGTGAAGGAATGCTACGAGATGGCGCAGGCGGCGTTCGACCTGACGGAGCAGTTGCAGACGCCGGTGTTTGTGATGTCCGACCTCGACCTGGGCATGAACAACTGGATGTCGGAGCCGTTTGCTTATCCCGACAAGCCGCTGAATCGCGGCAAGGTGTTGAGCGCTGAGGACCTGACCCGGCTTGGCGGATTCGCTCGCTATAAGGACGTGGATGGCGACGGCGTGGGCTATCGCACTCTGCCGGGAACCGACCATCCGCTGGCTGCTTACTTCACGCGCGGCTCCGGGCACAACGAGAAGGCGCAGTACACGGAGCGGCCGGACGACTACTTCAACAATATGGAGCGGCTGGCCAAGAAGTTTGAGACGGCGCGTTCGCTCGTCCCGCGGCCGGAGGTCGTGCAGACTGGCAAAGCCAAGATCGGGTTGATTGCCTTCGGAACATCGGATTTTGCGACGCGTGAGAGTCGTGATCAGCTGAGTAAGGAATATGGGCTCGACACGGATTACCTGCGGCTGCGCGCTTATCCGTTCTCGCGCGAGGTGCATGAGTTTGTGGCTTCGCATGAGCGGGTGTATGTGATTGAGCAGAACCGCGATGCGCAGATGCTGAGCCTGCTGAAGCTGGATCTGCCGGCGGAAGAAATTGTGAAGCTGCGCAGCATCCGCCACTTCAACGGGCTGCCGATCGACGCGCGCTCCGTTACCGATGACCTTGTCACGCAGGAAGGAATTTAAATGGGAACGACGCCGGTTACATCCACTCCCAGCGGAAGCACCAAAGCCAGCAGTGAAGACGAACCGGATTGGCCTTCAGGTCCTGGACTACCGCGGCGGCAAGACGACACTCTGCGCCGGCTGCGGCCACAACGTAATCTCTGAGCGCATCATCGATGCTTTTTATGAGATGGGCGTTCAGCCAGAGCGGGTGATGAAGCTCTCCGGGAATCGGCTGCTCGTCCAAGAGCCCGGCCTACTTCATGAGCCGTTCGCACTCCTTCAACAGCGTGCATGGGCGTATGCCTTCGGTCGCGACGGGTGCGCTGCTGGCGAACCGCACGATGAAGGCGCTGGGAGTCAGCGGCGATGGCGACACTGCTTCCATCGGCATGGGGCAGTTCGTCCACATGATGCGGCGTAACGTTCCGATTATCTACATCATTGAAGACAATGGCGTTTATGGATTGACCAAAGGGCAGTTTTCCGCGACGGCGGACATTGGCTCGAAGCTGAAGACTGGCGTGATCAATGATCTGCCGCCGATCGATACCTGCTCGCTGGCGATTCAGCTGGGCGCGACCTTTGTTGGGCGGTCTTTCTCCGGCGACAAGAAGCAGTTGCTTGCGATGCTGAAGGCCGCCATTGCGCACAATGGAACCGTAGTGCTCGACGTGATCTCGCCGTGCGTTACGTTCAATGATCACGAGGGCTCGACTCGGAGCTACAAATATATGCAGGAGCACGAGGAGGCCATCTCCGAGGTGGGCTTCGTGCCGCATTTCCAGGAGATTGACGTCGAGTATGATCCCGGCACGACGATCAACGTGGAGATGCACGATGGCAGCCACCTGCGCCTACGTAAACTGCATGAGGAGTACGATCCGACCGATCGGATCGCTGCGATTTCAGCGCTGATGTCCGCACACGCGAAGGAAGAGGTGCTGACGGGGATCTTCTACATCGACACAAAGAAAGCCGAGCTTTACCGAGATGTTGAATCTGGTGGATGAGCCGCTGGGTACTTTGCCGGAGGAGCGCGTGAGGCCGGGTCGCGCAGTGCTGGATGACGTGATGCAACGGTTGATGTAGTCTGCCGCGCTATCTGCCGGTATGTTCGGCTTCAGCGTCCAGTCCCGGGAAATCGGTGTCGTTGTCCTTCAACATTTCGTCTTGATCACGGTGGCCAAGTTGGCCAGTGAAAGAACCGTGCTGGGGACGGCGCTTGGTGTCGGGGTGCAGAGAGTCGTCTTCCACTGCGCCCTTGCGAATCCCTTCGTCGGGACGAGTCGTTACGGGGTAGGTCATGGCGGTTCTCCTGTGGTTGGAGGGAACGGATTGATAGTAGCACCTGGCCGGGTGGGCTGGCTGGCGCCGTCAACGGAAATGCGCTTGAATTTTTCTCGAATGAAGCGTGGGTCGGATGCATGCCTTGGCAACCTTGTGAATTTGAGGGTGTCAACGGCTTCGAGGTGGCGTAGTCTGTTGCCAGACGAGGGAGACGAGGAATCGGCTTCGTTGAACTGTATTTTTGTTTTTCTAGCTTTCCAACGACTCTAAATATTATGAATTCACCCTTCATTCGATATCTACCGGCCCATCGCAATTCTTATGATTGCCGCCCTTGGCTTTGCGGTCGCTCCGCTAGCGATGGCGTGGCTTTGGTCGAAGAAGTTTTCTCCACGCAAGCCGGGGCCGGGCAAGAACGCCACCTATGAGTGCGGACTCGAATCGAAGGTCGACGCCTCGATCCAGATTCAGGCCGGAGTATTACCTATACGCAATCGTTTTTTTGATCTTCGATGTGGAAGCGATCTTTCTGTTTCCGTTCGCGGTGGCGTTTGCCGGCTCTGACCGTCGGGGCATCGATCGCCATGTTGATCTTCCTGTTGTTATTGGTCGAGGGACTGGTCTGGACTTGGCGAAAGGGCGTCTTGAACTGGGTATGACGCTCGAGCAGAACGCACTGTACTCAGTCCAACCTTCAAAAGCTGCAAGCGGAACGGTAAAACAATGGATCCTGAGCTGAAGATGGAGTTAAGCCGACAAGGAATTTTCACGACGACCCTGGAAGAGCTTTATAACTGGGGCCGGAAGAGTTCGGTCTGGCCGCTGACCTTCGGGCTTGCGTGTTGCGCTATCGAAATGATCGCTACGACGATGGCGCGCTATGATCTGGCGCGGTTTGGCGCGGAGGTCTTCCGGCCTTCGCCACGGCAGGCGGACCTGATGATTGTCGCTGGCACCGTCACCAAGAAGATGGCACCGCAGGTGGTGCGGCTCTATAACCAGATGCCGGAGCCGAAGTATGTGATTGCGATGGGTGCCTGCGCGATCTCCGGCGGCCCATTCAAGCAGGGATATAACGTTCTGAAGGGGATCGATCGCTATATTCCTGTTGATGTGCATATTCCGGGGTGTCCTCCGCGCCCGGAGGCGCTGATGGACGCTTTTATCACGCTGCAGAAGAAGATCGATGCGCAGCATCTTACGGGAGAAGAGCAGGCCACGGCATCTGAATGCGGATGCGCCGAGCGAATTCGTTGTTCCGCAATACGGAGCACACGATCTGGAGCCGGCGAAGAACGTCAAACTGTGGCAGATCATCACCAAGACCGCTCCAAATGATCCGTGCATGCCGGGTGACAATGAATCTGGAAAAGATTAAATCCGATATCGAAGCGGCCGTGCCGGGTTGCAGTCTGCAGGTTGTTGCCAACGGCAGCCCCTCCGGCCAACATTCGCTGTTGGTCGATCGGCAGCATGGGCTCGAGATAGCAAAGTTTCTGCGGGACGATCCGGAGCTTCGTCTCGATTACTGTTCGAACGTGACCGGCGTGGACTGGCTGGATACAGAGACTTCGGAGAAGGTGAAGGTAAAGCAGCTGGTGGAGGGTGTGGAACAAGAGGTCGAAGAGGTCCGGAAGACACGGTCTCCGGGTTATCTGGAAGCCGTCTATCACCTATATTCGATGGAGAAGAAGCATGGGCCGCTCGTTCTACGGCTGCGCACGGAAGACCGGGTCGATCGGGTCAGTTTGCCGTCGCTTACCCCTGTTTGGCGAAGTGCGGAGTTTCAGGAGCGCGAGATATTCGATCTCTACGGGATCATCTTTGAAGGCCATCCTGATCTTCGTCGCATTCTCATGTGGGACGAATTCGAAGACCATCCCATGCGCAAGGACTATGTGGAGCCGGACGACTACGAATATGAGCCGACGCCGCATGACGCAGTGCTTGAAAAGTCGATGCAGCGCCAGGACGGCTAGCGTGATAACGATGGTTCGACGATTTCGATGGGCATAAGGATGGAAATGATCGCACCCGCAGATCAGGAACTGACCCGGAACGACGCAACTGCCGATGGCGAAGGCTCGCTGCTAGAAATCTCTCTTGGGCCGCACCACCCGTCCACGCATGGGGTGTTCCGCATGGATGTCGTGCTGGATGGCGAACGCGTCATGAAGCTCAAACCGGTCTTCGGCTATCTGCATCGCAACCACGAAAAGATCGCCGAGTCGGCATCCTACCTCGCCTCGATGCCGTATACCGATCGGCTGGATTACATGTGCTCGCTCACGAATAACTGGGCGTATGCGCTGGCCGTCGAGAAGCTGGCGGGTATCCAGGTGCCGGAACGTGCGGAGTACATTCGCGTCATTACCGCGGAGCTGACGCGGCTGCAGAACCATGCGTCCACGATTGGGTTTTTGACACAGGAGATGGGTGCGAGTGGAACGCCGTTGATGTACGCCTTCCGTGAGCGCGAGATCATCCTCGATCTTTTTGAATCGCTTACCGGTTCACGCATGATGTGCAATTACATGCGCTTCGGCGGCTGCCGCGTTGATCTGCCGACCGGGTGGCTGGAGCGGGTAAAAAAAGTGGTCGCGGAGTTCCCGCGGTTCCTCGATGAGTTCGAACGGCTGCTGGCCGGCAACGAGATCCTGCTGGCGCGTACCCAGGGCGTTGGCGTGTTGCGGAAGGAACTCGCGATTCAAGGCGGGGTCACCGGACCAATACTGCGTGCTTCCGGGGTCAACTACGACATTCGCAAAGTGGATAAATACGGCATTTACGAGAGGTTTGACTTCAGGGTCCCTGTTGGCGAACACGGCGATGTTTATGACCGCTACATGGTGCGGATGCTCGAGATGCGCGAATCGCTGAAGATCCTTGGCCAGGCGCTGCGCGATATTCCTCCCGGCCCGATCATGGACGTCAAGACGAAGATCCGGGGATTTCGCCCGAAGGCGGGCGAGGCTTATGGAAGGATTGAATCGCCAAAGGGGGAGCTTGGCTTCTTCCTGATCAGTGACGGATCACCCAACCCGTATCGCTATCGGGTGCGTCCGCCGAGTTTGATCAACCTTACCGTTCTGGAAGACATGTGCGTGGGCTCGAGCGTGGCGGACACGATTGTTATCGTTTGGCACAATCGATATTGTGCTGGGCGAGGTGGATCGGTAGACTGCCGATGCGGGAGATGAGGCCGAAATCGCGGTGTTGAAAGTTGCATTGGAATCGTTTGGGTAAAGGGCGGACGGCATGCTGGGTGAAGGCATCGCGAAGGGTTTTGTGGAGACGGCCAGGAATTTCTTTGGCAGCTACTTCAGCAAAGACTCGCCTGACGACCGTGCAATATCCGGAGGAACGCTCTGCCGCAGGCCGAGGCGGCGCGCAACTTTCCGTTTCTTGTTTACGATGGCGACGATTGGCAGGCCGGGATGCGTTGTGTGGGCTGCCAGATCTGTGAGAAAGAGTGCCCGCCCAAGTGCATCTACATAGAAAAGAGCAAGGACAAAAAGCCGGACTTCGTCGGAAAGCCGCAGTTTTATCCGGCGGTTTTCAATATCGATATTTCAGTATGCATGAGTTGCCAGATTTGTGTTGAGGTCTGCCCGTTTGAAGCAATCAAGATGGACACCGAATTTGAATTGAGTACGGATGACCGCTTCGGCGGACTGCTGTGGGACAAGGCACGGTTGTCCAAGTCGAACGAGTATTACGGCAAGATCCATCCCACGGAAGCAGCGGAGGTGGATGCGCACCTTGCGGAGGAAAAGGCCAAGGTCGAAGCCAAAGCGAAGGCGGCCACTGAGACTAAGGCGAATCCTACGTCACCCAACGCACCGCAGACAGATCCCGGAGTTCCGTCGACGCAATGATTTGCTTCTTAACTTCCAACACGGCGAAAAAGCATGGGTGAAACCGCAGATCAGTTCTTCGTGATCGTGCAGCACTGGCTCGTAGGTCATGCGCCTGCCGGTGCTACGATCGACCCTTTCAGCGTTGCTTTCAGTTGTCGCCATCCTTGCTGTGTTTGCGTTGCTGTTTGCAATTACCACCGTGCTTGAACGTAAGGGGCTGGGCCGCATTCAGAATCGCTATGGGCCGAATCGCGTGGGTCCGTTTGGATTCCTTCAGCCAATCGCGGACGGAATCAAATCGCTGACCAAAGAAGATATTGTGCCGCAGGCCGCGGACAAGGCCGTGCATTTTCTGGCGCCCGTGGTGCTGGTGTTGGCGGCCTTCTCGCTCTATGCTGTCCTGCCCATAGGACGAAATATGGTGTTAGCCAATTTGGACGCGGGTGTGCTTTTCTTTTTCGCCGTCAGTTCCGTCATGGAATTGACGATTTTTATGGCGGGCTGGTCGAGCCGCAACAAATACTCGCTGTTGGGTGCGATGCGCGCGATCGCGCAGATGATCAGCTACGAAGTGCCGCTGATACTGGCGTCAGTCACAGTGATTATGGCGGCGGGTTCGCTGTCTACTGTGACAATTGTTGAAAAGCAGGCTGGTTATACGGGATCCCTGCCCCACTGGTTTGTCTTTACGCCCTGGGGATTCGCGGGGTTCGTGATTTTCATGATCGCGGCAACCGCTGAATCTAATCGCTCGCCCTTCGACCTTCCCGAAGGCGAATCGGAGATCATTGCGGGCTATTACACCGAGTACTCCGGATTCAAATTCGCCTTGTTTTTCCTGGGTGAATATCTTGGCATGTTCGCCATCAGTGGATTGGGAATTACTCTGTTCCTTGGCGGTTGGGGGGCGCCGCTTTCCTTCCTGACCTGGGTCCCATCGTATCTCTGGTTTTTCGCAAAGCTGCTTGCGATGATTGTGGTCTTTATTTGGGTTCGCGGCACTTTGCCCCGACTGCGCATGGACCAACTGATGAACTTTGCCTGGAGGTTTATGTTGCCGATGGCGTTACTCAACCTTGTCACTGCCGGGATCTGGCACTTTTTGCCGCAGGGCGTTTTGCGATGGATTGTTTGCGGGCTTCTGGTGGTTGTTCCATATGTTCTGTTGGGGCGCGGATTGATGCATGGATGGAAATTGGAAGAGCGAGTCTATCGATTTGCTGAATAGGTTTTCGAATCGGCCTCATATGAAAGGACCATCTTGTTGTTTACGATTTTCGCAATACTGACGGTAGCAGGAGCGGTGGCGGCGATGAGCCTCCGCAACCTTGTACATTCCGTATTGGCGCTGACGGTGGCCTTTGCCGGTCTGGCTGCGGTGTATTTGCAACTTGGCGCGCAATTCGTTGGGCTTGCACAGATTCTGGTTTACGTCGGAGCGGTAGCGATTCTTATCGTCTTCGCCGTCCTGCTTACGCGGGATACAGAGGAAACGCCGCGAGCAGTCGATCAGCAACTCCTGGATAGGAAGCGGCGCGGTGGTCCTCGCGATCTTTGGGGTCCTGGCCTGGGCCATCCATCACAGCGCGGCATCTCAACGCGCCGTGGTGCCGCAACCCGAAGCCTCCATGCAGCAAATCGGCAACGCGCTGATGCTGCGATTTGCTCTCCCCTTGGAAATTATTGGTCTGCTGCTGACCGCCGCCCTGATCGGCGCCGTTACCATCGCCATGCGCGAAAAACGGGAGACGCGATGACTCCGCTGGCGAATTGCCTCCTTCTCTCCGCGTTTCTTTTTGCCATCGGTCTGGCCGGTGCGCTGATGCGCCGCAACGCTATTCTTGTGCTCATCGGGATCGAACTGATGCTCAACGCCGCGAACCTCAATTTCATTGCGTTCTGGCGTTATGGCCCGAACCCCGAAGCGTTGACCGGGATGATGTTTGTCATCTTTTCTATCGGCGTTGCGGCGGCAGAAGCAGCTGTCGGTCTGGCTCTGATCATCTCGCTTTACCGCCATATCAAGACCACCAATATCGACGAGGTAAATTCCATGAGAGGATAGGCCACCCAAGGAAATACCAAGACTGCATTGCTCTTTGACGGTAGAGCCCCCTTCCTCGAAGGGACGGCAATCAAATCTGCATCTACCTTGTAACTCTTTGTTGAGACGACATGACCTGGATTGTCCGAAATCTTTGGCTGATTCCCGCACTCCCGGCCCTCGCGGCGGGGCTGAGTGCTCTCGCCAAACAGCGGAATCGCAGGTTCGCAGCTTCGCTTGCGATCTGTTCGATGGGGCTCGTCGTTTTTACTTTCCCTTTGTGCGTTTGCGAACGTACTGCGATCCAGCGGCCAGGGAGAGACGGTGCAGGTCTTCAACTTTCCCTGGCTTCAGTATGGGAGTGAATGGCTGAAGCTCGGCTGGATGCTCGATCCGCTGACCGCGGTGATGCTGGTCATGGTCTCGTTTGTCGGCCTGCTGATCTTTATCTACAGCACGGGCTACATGTCCCATGATGAAAATTTCACTCGCTTCTTCTGCTTCTTGTCGCTCTTTGCGGCCGCGATGCTGGGCGTGGTGATTGCGAACAGTCTGTTGTTGCTCTTCATGTGCTGGGAGTTGGTTGGCCTTACGTCTTATTTGCTCATCGGATTCTGGTATCAGAAACCCGCTGCCGCGGCAGCAGCCAAGAAGGCATTCATCACGACGCGCATTGGTGATCTGGCATTTCTTGTTGGAATGGTCTGGCTCTATTCGCAAGCTGGCACGCTGCTTTTCTATGACCATGGTGCCGGGTGTCTGGAACACTCCGCGCTTGCGCATCTGGTTGTGTTGACCACTGGCATTGGCATGGGGGCTTACGACTGGCATTGCGCTGTTGATCTTCGCCGGTGCGGTTGGCAAGTCTGGCCAGGTGCCCCTGCATGTCTGGCTGCCGGACGCCATGGAAGGGCCGACGCCAGTGAGCGCGCTGATTCACGCGGCGACCATGGTTGCGGCGGGTGTGTTTCTCGTGGCGCGCGTATATCCGCTGATGGCGGCCCATCGCGGCATCGATCTCGCCACCTCATCAACTACGGCGCTGCAGGCTGTTACCTGGATCGGTGCTATTACGGCCGTCTTTGCCGCTCTGATTGCGGTCGCGCAGGATGACATCAAACGCATCCTTGCGTATTCGACGATTTCGCAGTTGGGTTACATGATGATGGGCCTGGGCGTTGGCGGAGTGGCGGTCGGGATGTTTCATCTCATCACGCATGCCTTTTTCAAGGCGCTGCTCTTTCTGGGCGCGGGATCGGTCATTCACGGTTGCCACGAAGAGCAGGACATCCGCCGCATGGGCGGATTGAAGAGATTCATGCCGATTACCTTTGCTACCTATGCGGTCGGCATGCTCGCATTGTGCGGATTTCCCCTGTTCTTCTCGGGCTTTTGGAGCAAGGACGCGATCCTGCACGCCGCGCAGGCCTGGAGCATCTCGCGCGTGCCGTTTTATCTCGGGAGTTTTGGTGCGCTGTTGACGGCCTTCTACATGACGCGCCAGGTCTACTACGTGTTTTTTGGCGAACCTCGTTTGGCAGCGGGCCCGGATCCGTCTCATGCCGTAGGTGCCGGGCATCAGAAGCACAGCATCTCTTCCCCTCCGCACGAGAGTCCGGCCGTCATGACGATGCCGCTGGTGATCCTGGCTGCGTTCGCAATCCTTTTGGGTGTGATTGGCACACCGGCATGGCCGTGGTTCGATTCATTTCTGAATGGCCAGCCAGCGGTCTTGAATTTCGCGGAGTTCTTTGAAGGTGGCATTCTGCCCGTGATGCTCTCTTCCTCGATCATCGTTTTTGCGGGCTTGGGCTTGGGCTGGTGGTTCTATGGCCGCAGACCAATCGTCAGCGCTGAAGCTCCAGACGCATTAGAGCGGCTGCAACCACAGATATTTCATCTCTTGCGCCATAAGTTCTATGTGGACGAGTTCTATCAGGCCACCTTCATCCGTTGGAACTGGTGGCTGTCGCGAGTCAGCGACTGGTTCGATCGAAGGATTTGGAACGGTGCAGTGTGGGCCGTGTCTTATCTTGTGCTTGGTCTTTCCTGGCTTGCCCGATCTGCGGACACATACGTCGTGAATCCCGGCTTCGACGAAGGGTGCCACACGGTAACTGCCGGAGGCAAGCTACTAGCGCGACTGCAAAATGGTCGCACGCAGAATTATCTACGGCTGGTTGGTTTTGCGTTCGCGGTGCTGGTCATATTACTGATCTGGAGTGGGACGCGATGAACGTGCTTCCGCCCATCTCCTGCCTGACGATTGTGCCGCTGCTGGGAGCGATTGCGGTTCTGACCTTCGGCGCGAAGAGCGAAAAGCTGGCACGCAGACTCGCTCTTGCATCTTTGCTTTTTTTGCGCTTGCGATCACCCTTGTCTTGTGGCATCGATTCGACCCCGCCTTCGGGGGCCTTCAGTTTGAGGAAGTACACGGCTGGATTCCGGCACTTGGCGTGCAGTACCACGTAGGCATCGACGGTCTGGGCCTGCTGATGCTGCTCCTGTCTGCCATAGTCGTCCCCATGGCGATGGCGGCGTCGTCGCAGATTCAGGAGAGGGTCCCGCTCTATTTCGCGCTCGTTCTGATGCTTGAAGCAGGACTGTTTGGGACATTTACCGCGCTGAATTTCTTTCACTGGTTTCTCTTCTGGGAACTCAGCCTCATTCCGGCGTTTTTCCTGATTCGGCTTTGGGGTGGACCACAACGCGCCACAGCGGCGACCCAGTTTTTTCTCTACACGATGGTCGGAAGCGTCGCGTTGCTGCTGGCATTTCTGGCCATCTATTTATGCACAGGAAACTTTGACTTCATTGAGCTTGCCGAACTTGGCGAGGAATGGGCAACTCCTTCAGGCATTCGCCGCTATCTCGGACTGGCACAGATTTACCACGGAAAAGATTGCACTGGTTCTTTGCTTCGGAGCATTTCTTGGCTTTGCCGTGAAGGTGCCGCTCGTCCCCTTTCATACATGGCTACCCTGCCACCTATGCAGAGGCCCCGACAGGCACCACGATGCTGCTTACGGGCATCATGTCGAAGATGGGTGTGTATGGCTTCCTTCGGATACTGCTCCCAATTTTTTATGTGCAGCTGCGATCCGTGAGGACGCCGTTGTTGTGGCTTGCTGTGGCCACGATTGTCCTTTCTGCATACGCCGCCCTGGCACAAAAGGACCTGAAGCGCATCTTCGCCTACTCTTCCATCAATCACCTCGGCTATTGCATGCTTGGCATTTTTTCCATCTTGAAGTTCACCGGCGAAGATCCCGCGCTTGCAACCGAAAAGGCCGCGGCACTCAACGGCGTATTTTTGCAGATGTTCAACCATGGCCTTACCGCCGCAACGCTGTTTTGGTTTGTGGCCCTGCTGGAGAAGCGCAGTGGCGGGTTGCGCGGCCTTAATGATTTCGGTGGGCTGCGCAAAGTCGTTCCCGTGTTCTGCGGTCTCATGGGTATCGCGCTGTTCTCGTCGCTGGGACTGCCAGGGCTTAACGGCTTCGTCGGCGAATTCCTGATCTTCAAAGGCACGTTTCCGCTGGCGGCATGGCCGGCGTCCGTGTCCGTCCTTGGTCTACTCCTGACGGCAATTTTCATCCTGACAATATTGCAGCGTGTCTTCTCTGGGCCACTCCAAGAAAAATGGTCACGGATGCCTGATCTCACTCTTGGGGAGCGGTTCGCTCTGCTGCCCGTCATGGCGCTGATGTTTGCACTGGGGTTGTATCCGCAACTCGTGCTTGGCGTCATCAACAGTACGGCCATGCAAATGGTGCAGCAACTGAGGTTCTAGATAAAAGATGTTCGGGAATAGAGACATATTAAGAACGGCAGGATGGGCACACCGTGTCGGTCGGCGGGGTCCGCCTGGTCATGGCAACCTAACTATGCTGGCTTGGACCATCTACATCTCGTTTCTCGGCGTTCCGGTGCTGCTGCTCCTGCCGAAGGGCTCCGTTCGCGCAGCACGAATCCTCGCCCTGCTGGCGGCAGTGGCGGGATTCGCCGTGACTCTGTGGGAATTTGCACAACAGCAATCGGGAGAGCTGGTGACGGTTGCACGGGCCGCCTGGGTGCCCATCGCTCGGCGTCGAGTATCACCTCGCAGCAGATGGAATTAGCATGACTCTGCTCCTGCTCACGGGAATCGTGGCGATCTCAGGCGTTCTGTTTTCCTGGAACATCGATCATCGGGCCAAAGAATTTTTCGCGTTCTATCTGGCGTTGATCGGCGGCGTGTACGGCGTATTTCTAAGCTTCGATTTGTTGCTGCTGTTCGTCTTCTACGAGATCGCGATCATCCCTAAGTATTTTCTGATTGCGATCTGGGGTTCCACACGGCGTGAGTATGCCGCCATGAAGCTCGCGCTCTATTCGTTTGTCGGTAGCGCGATGGTGCTGATCGGATTGATCGCGGCATACGTGATGGCCGGAGCCAAGACGATGGATCTAGTGCAGCTCGCTCAGTTTCCATTTCCAATCCATTTTCAAATGTGGGCGTTTCCGCTGGTGTTTGTGGGCTTTGGAATTCTTGCCGGTCTTTGGCCATTTCACACATGGGCGCCTACCGGCCACGTCGCAGCACCCACTGCGGCTTCTATGCTACTCGCTGGGGTGGTGATGAAGCTGGGGGCTTATGGCTGTTTGCGTGTAGCGATGACGTTGTTTCCGCGTGGACTGGACGCGTGGGGCTTTCACGTACTCGGCTTTGGTTCGTGGCGCGATGTCTTCGCGCTGCTTGCGCTTATCGGCATTGTGTACGGCGCGATGGTGGCGCTGGTGCAGAAGGACTTCAAATTTGTCATCGGCTATTCGAGCGTCAGCCACATGGGCTTTGTGCTGCTTGGACTGATGACCCTGCAGCAGATAGGTCTGGACGGCGCGGTGCTGCAAATGTTTTCGCATGGCATCCTTGCAGGATTGTTGTTTGCGGTCGTTGGACGCATGGTCTATGACCGAACGCACACGCGCGATTTGTCAGAACTGGAGACGATGCATCTGAGCAAGGCCATTCCGTTTGCAGCCGCGACGTTCGTCCTTGGGGGCATGGCTTCCATTGGTCTACCGGGCTTCAGCGGTTTTGTGGCGGAGCTACAAGTCCTCATCGGAGCGTGGCGCGCGTTCCCACTGTTTGCGGTCTTCGCCGGAGCGGGCATCGTGATCGGCATCGCCTATACGTGGCGAGCCATGCAGAAAGCATTCTTCGGAGCAGCTGACCAGCGTGCTGATACCGCGACGTCTCGACTTCCAGCCATCTCCGTTCCTGAGCGCATTGGTGCCTTCATCCTGATAGGCACCAGCGTTATCATCGGAATCTACCCCCAGTTGCTTTTGCGCATTATTGTCCCCGCCTTGCACTCGCCGATGTTCGAAGGCCTGTGGAAAGGAGGCGGGCGATGAGCAACTTCAGTTATCTGGATATGCTGCATCTGGTAGTGCCGGAGGTGATTGTCGTTATCGCTGCGCTCTGTGTGCTGTCCTTGGATCTCATGTTGCTGCGGACGTCAGAGCCGCGGCTCCGAGGCTCCGTTGGCGCGCTACTGTCGCTTGCCGGGTGCGCAGCGGCGGTTGCCTGGATCCTGCATACTCCGGAATCTGCAAATGTTCTTGACGGAATGCTCGTGTTGAATCCTCTTGCGCAACGAGTGCAAGTCGCACTGCTCATTCTGACGATGCTGACGGTCCTGATCTTCATCGGATCGACTTTCACTCAGCACGTTAGCGAATATCTGGCACTTATCATGCTGGCGACGGTCAGCATGATGTTCCTTGTCAGCACCCAGAACCTTCTTCTGATTTTTCTATCACTTGAGCTGCTCAGTTTGTCGCTCTACATCCTCACTGCTTTTAACAAGCGCAGCGTCCGGTCAGCGGAAGCCGCATTGAAGTATTTTGTCTTCGGCGGAATTTCGGCGGCGTTCTTGTTGTTCGGATTCAGTCTCCTGTACGGCTGTTCCAACTCGACAAATCTTGTGCGCATTGCCCGCAGCATTCAAGGCCCATTCCTGGATCCGCTGTTGGTCGTTGCCATCGTGATGACGCTGGTTGGACTTGGATTCAAGGTGGCCGCCGTCCCATTTCATTTCTGGGCGCCGGACGTGTATCAGGGTGCACCGGTCACCAGCGCAGCCTTGATCGCGTCTGGCTCCAAGGTCGCGGGCTTCTTCATTTTTTACCAGGTCACGGTGATTGGATTGACAGGTGCGGAAGGGAGTAGTGTCTGGCACGGTTACGCCTCTGGATGGGTTCCAGTCGTTGCCATTTTCGCCACGCTCTCCATGGTGCTGGGAAACCTCGTGGCGATTCTGCAGACCAGCGTACGGCGATTGCTCGCGTATTCGGCAATTGCGCACGCAGGCTACATGTTGCTGGGCATCCTGTCGCATACCGACCAGAGTTTTCGAGCGCTGCTTTACTACGCCATTACTTATGCGTTGACGGTCCTCGGGGCGTTCGGTGTTGTGGATCTGGTAGAGGAGGTAACAGGCGGCGACCGGCTATCCGACTTTGCGGGGCTCAGCCGACGAGCGCCGGTTCCGTCCTTTTGCATGATGATATTTATGTTATCGCTGGCGGGCATTCCACCGCTGGCCGGATTTTTCGGGAAATTCTATCTGTTCTCTGTCGTGCTCACCTCGACACCCGGGTCGCTCGGGTTGCTTTGGCTGGTGGTTCTGGCCATCGCGATGAGTGCGGTGTCGCTCTACTACTACCTGAAAGTGCTGAAGTCCATTTATGTGAGCGATCCGCCAACCGACACTGCTCCGATCCACGTCTCAGTTCTCCGCCAAGTCGTTTTGTGCCTGATTGCGCTTAGCGTAGTGCTACTTGGCTGCGCACCGAATCTATTGCTGCACTGGCTGTAGTCAAATAGCCAATCGTGAAATGTATCAGCGCGGAAGGTCTGTCTGGAGATGGAAGTTCCCTCACATTGCCAAATTTGGATTAGCGTATCGAATTAGAACCGGTGCAGGGGGAACGCAGTCTTGCAAGAGGCCAGATGGGTCAAATTGCCGCCAATCAAAGTCGGGACAATTTTTTGTTGACGTAATCTAGTTGGGAGATTGCCCCAGCAACGTGATTCAGGCCTAAGGCCGCAATAATCTTATTTAGGAAATATCGATAGAGAATTTGGCTGTAAGCTTCCTTATAGTTCTTTTAGAGTCCGTTGATCGGAACACGGCTTAGCGTGAATTGGAGAGCGAAATGCGCTGATGATGACGCATGAATTATGAGTCTTATGCCACGGGTGTTTCGTCATTGATATTGCCGATTCAAATCGTGGCGCGTTTGCGCAAAGAGGAAGATCATGTTGTTCAGGTTTCTGTTGTTTACTGCCGGACTAGTTTCTCTGAGCGCGACCAATGCACCGTGCCAGCAGGCAAAAACCACATCTGGCGGCGTGTCCATCGTGCAACCGGGCGCACCAGGACAGAGCAACAAGACCCTCACGCCAGAGACTGCCAGCGCCGCGCCACGAAGGCCCTCGGAGGCCGACATCAAGTTCATGCAGGGCATGATCATGCACCATGCGCAGGCAGTCGAGATGACGGAGCTGTTGCGTACGCGGAGCCAGAACACAGAGATCCAGGCGTTGGGCAAACGCATCAGCATCTCGCAGACTGACGAGATGAGGTTCATGAAGCAGTGGTTGACCGATCGCGGTTTACCCCTCTCCGGGAATGGCTCGATGGACATGGCGGGAATGGACATGGCCGGCATGGACAGCACATGGATATGGGCCCTATGCCAATGATGCCCGGCATGTTGACGCCGGAGCAGATGAAGGCTCTGGCGGCGGCGGCAGGCCCGGCCTTCGACCACCTCTTTTTGACTGGCATGATTCAACATCACACCGGCGCCCTGACGATGGTGAAGGGCCTCTTCGCGAGCCCTGGGGCAGGCCAGGACCCTCAGTTGTTTGATTTTGCCAGCGATGTGGACAACACCCAACAGGCGGAAATTGACATCATGCGGCACATGCTAAAGGAGAAATGATGATCGCTGAAATGACCTCACGGTTTTCGCGCGGTGCCTTGACCATCGCGGTTGCACTGTCTGTCGCTCTTCCGTCCCTATGTGTCGGACAAAACAGTCCATCGGTCTACACCAACCCGCGTGCAGGGGCCGACGATCCGCGTGTAGGACTGAAAGCGGGTCTGTACGATGCGGGCGAAGCATCGTTTGGTATGGAGCGGCTCATCTCTTTGCCGAAGCCGGCCGGCTTCGCTCCGGATCTTGCTTCGATCGCAGCCTTCGATGCTACTCCTGCTCCCCCACCGCCACCTGCCGGGACTCCGCCAGCGCGTGGGCCGCAGAGTGGCCCTCGCGCCAATTACGGCGGTACCAACTCCGACCTCGCATTCGGCGGAACCACCCTCTTTGTTGGGAACTACAGCGGCATTAATTTCTATGACATCTCCAACCCGGCGAAGATCAAGCTGATCACGTCGGTGGTCTGTCCCGGCGGCCAGGGAGATGTATCGGTGTATGGCCATCTTCTGTTCATGTCGGTGGAAGCGGCCAATGGCCGGCTTGACTGTGGCACACAGGGATTTCCAACGCCGGCGGCCGCAACTGTGACTCCGCCACCGCCTGCCGATTCGGCCAATGCTGATGCCGCGACCGGCGGTCCGCGGCGGCCACCACCGCCACCTCCCAGTCCTGACCGGATCAAAGGCATCCGCATCTTCGACATAACCGACGTCTCGCAGCCAAAGCAGGTCGCTGAGGTGCAGACCTGCCGCGGGTCGCATACGCATACGCTCGTAATCGACCCCAAAGACAAGGACAATATTTATGTCTATATCTCAGGGTCGGCAGGTGTGCGTCCGGCGGAGGAGTTGGCGAGGATGTTCAGGTGGCGACCCGGATAAGGACCCTGACACGGCGTTGTTCACCATTGTCATCATTAAGGTGCCGCTGGCGCATCCGGAGTTGGCGAAGGTCGTAGCCAGCCCACGCATCTTTACCGATCCGGAGACTGGCAATATGAACGGGCTCTGGAAGGGCGGCAACCACGGCGAAGGAACTCAGACGACCTCGATGACCAGGGGCTGCCACGACATCACCGTCCGTTCAGACTTAGGGCTTGCGGCTGGGGCTTGCTCGGGAAATGGGATCTTGCTGAACATATCCGATCCTGTGCATCCCGTCCGCGTCGACGCTGTAACCGATCCGAACTATGCATTCTGGCACTCCGCCAACTTCAGCAACGACGGCACCAAAGTGCTATTTACGGACGAGTGGGGTGGCGGAGGCCAGCCACGCTGCCGTGCGACCGATCCGATGAACTGGGGCGCTGATGCCATCTTCAATCTGAAGAACGGCAAACTGACACTGGCCTCCTACTACAAGATGCCGGCGCCGCAGACCGAGCTGGAGAACTGCGTGGCCCACAACGGGTCGCTGATCCCGATTCCCGGTCGCGACGTAGAAGTGCAGTCCTGGTACCAGGGCGGCGTCTCGATTGTCGACTTTACCGATATCACGCATCCTATCGAGATCGGCTACTTTGATCGCGGGCCGGTCGATGGCACCAAGCACGCAATGGGCGGCCAGTGGTCGACCTATTGGTACAACGGCTACATCTACGGCTCGGAGATTGCACGCGGCGTTGATGTATTCAAGCTGGTGCCGAACAAATACATCACGCAAAACGAGATTGACGCAGCGAGTCAGGTTCAAGTTGCCGAACTCAATGTGCAGAACCAGCAGAAATTTGTCTGGCCTGCGAATTTTGTGACTGCTAAGGCCTACATCGACCAACTGACTCGCAGCAATGCCCTTGATGCCAAACGATTGGCGGCACTTAACGAGGCAATCGCCAAGGCAGAGGCATCCCAGTCTAAGCCGAAGAATGTCGCACAGCTTCTTGCCACGGCGGCGAGCCTCGACAAGGATGCGGCCAGGGCGAAGACACCGGCGGATGCGTACCGTATGCATGCATTGGCGGGAATCATGAAACAGAGCGGGGCCTTATCTCACTAGCTGACTGAGGGCCCGCACGGATAGGATGAGGCGGCGTTGCCCTCATCGATCGAGTTACTTCGCTTGCAACTGGATCACCTGTATCGAATAAGCTGGCACCGTATGGCTAAACTTCATTCCAACTTTCTTAATTGTTGTTTGCACTGGCACAATGCGGGTTGGAGACGAGATGTTGTTCGTCTGTGCCAAACTGGCACCCGTTAATGTCTCCAGCGTGCCCGCATCCGCGACGCTGCTTGCACCTGTCATTTCAATTTCGACCCGCTGCGCAACGGAGGATGCATTGACGAGTTTCAGATAGACTGCGCCCTTCTCAGGATCGCGTGTCACCGAGTAAAAGAACCGATCAACGTTGCCGTTGACAGAGGATGCCGGCACTTCAGTCCCAAGGTATTTGGCAAACATCGTCTGCGCGTAATATCCAGGCGATCCATAGCTGCTAAGTGCGTCGTATCCGATGAGGTCCGACTCCCACTGCATCCCTCCAGGATTTACGTTGACGAACAGGGGTGCATACGACGCCATGACAATCAGGTCGCTGTTTCTCTCCATCCCCGTCATCCACGCTGCATCACCAAGCGCTGCGCCCATGTTTGTGGTTGGTGACCCTTCGCGTGTCGCCCACTCTCCGACAAATATCTTGGGCCGTTCCGATCCACATTGTCATAGTGCTTCACGTCGGCAAAGAACTCGTCCGCACGCTTGTAGTAATGATCGTCGAGAACATCAGGCTTCATTCTCTTGAGCGGCGCTGTCGCAATCAGTTCGAGCTGCGGATATTGGGCCTTGATCGCCTTGTAGAATTGTGCATAGCGGCCTTCATAGCTGCCAGAGCGGTCGAACCAGTCTTCATTGCCAATCTCGACATACTTCACTGGAAATGGCGCTGGATGACCAAGCTTTGCCCTCACTGCGCCCCATTTTGTGGACGTATCACCCGTCGCGAACTCAATCTCATCGAGCGCATCCTGCAAGAATGGGACTAGCGCTGGTCCGGGGTTGATGTGGTCACCCTTCAACGAGTATCCCGCATAAACTGCCAGCACGGTCTGAATCTTCAAGTCCTCGGCCCACTCGAGAAATTCAAGCAAGCCCATTCCGTCGGATGACTGGTAGTTCCAGGGGCTTCGGTGTGTGGGTCGATCGACAAGTGGTCCGATCGTATTTTTCCAGTCGAATCTTTCGTCAATCTGATCACCCTCAAGATAGTTGCCGCCCGGAAGCCGCAAAAATTTTGGATGCATTGCCGCCATCATCTCCATCAGATCAGGACGGTTTCCATTTTCACGGTTTTTGTAAGTAGGCGGGAAGAGAGACACCAAGTCGATCCACAGTTTGCCCGCATGGCCAACGGTGAGCAGAAGGTGGTTTTCCGACGATGTCTCGATATTTCCCGTCGTGAGGGTGAACTCGTATCGCTTCCAATCGGTGGAAAGCCCCGGCACTGTTGCTGTGGCCACCGATTTACCGGAGTTGTCGTTGATCAAATCGGCGATCAATGGCTCAACGTCCGCTGAATCGGTTTTCGCATAGAGCGATCCCTTATACGTCGTATTTGGTCGCAGGGCCATTCCCCAATAGCCTTCGTTCCGTACGCCGGCCCGATTAGTCGGGTCGGCCTGCTTCACATCGATCGCGAGGCTGTGTTCGAGTGCGGAGCTAGGACCTTCCGTATGATCGATGGCCATTGTTGCAATGGCATTTCCCAAATGCTCGATGTTCCAGTGTGCCACTCCCCCAAAGCCGTGATCCTGAAATGTCCGGTTGCGCACCATCTCTGCGTATAGGCCGCCGTCGTACGAGTAATTAATCTCCTCAGTCATCAACCCATAGAGTGTTGGGCTCACGGCGTGAAGGGGTTTATCCAACTGTATGTTGAGTGTGACCGTCGTCGGCTGAGCAATGCAAACCCCGGGTAGCAGGATGGCTATCGCTGAGAGCGCAATCTTTGCAATCACGTGCGGTGTCCTCGGAGTTGCGAGTCTGATGAATTTTGAAGATGTGCGCATAAATCAACCTTTCACCGTTTTTGTTGCGCCGGGCAGGAAAACGCTTACTCAACTAAGTCTAAACTCGCATTCAAGGAGATGGGACATCTGTGCGCACTGACACTGGATTAGGTTTTCGACGAAATATAACAGGATTGCGTTTGTCAGCGCGTGCGTAGGGGCTGAAAAACTCTATCCACGATTGAAGCAGACCTGTGCATGGTCTTTAGTATTCTTCCCCAGGCTCCCGTCTGCTGAAGAAGACGGTGATCAGATCGAGGCGTGCTGGAGGATCTCCCTGGCTCTCGATGGCTAGGCAAGGCTGATCATACCTTGGCAGTGGTCAAGTTTGAACTTGACCACTACACACATGTTCCAACTGTCATTATCGAACGTCCACGAACGCTGTGCCCCAGACGAGAACGGGACGGTCAGTCTGGCAGATGCCATCAGGTGGCGCGTCCTTTGCGGGGCCGTCGCTTTTCTTTCCTGTCAAAAGTATTTGCCAGAGGGAAATTGCGGCCCTACCCGTACGGGACTCGGTAAAGCCCAGCAGGCTAAGGACTTGGCCCGTTTTTGGAACGTTCAAGGCGGGTTGGAAAAGAAATCAGTCTTTAGTTGGAGAAACTCTTGACAACTTTAGCGAGGCTCGAGTAGGCTTCGGGGCGGTCAAGAAGCGCAGCGATTTCTTTTTTGAGAAAACGATTTCATTTCTTTGAAATGTTGCTTTGGCAATTGAAGTTCTTGCGGGCTCGAACAGAATATATCAACATTGCAGCTTAGTGTTTCGCTTATTTCTACTAGATCCAGGTGTCTTGAGAAAACGTTTACAGGCTTTGCATTTGCTCTCCCCGAACGAAGAGAAATGTGAATATACGAATCGTTTGGACGGTAAAGGCTACAAGGCTTTCTTCAGTGCATTTAATCAAATTCGGAGGCTGCATTATGCGTCGTACTAGGTTTGCATTGACAGTTCTGTTAGGTATGGCTCTGTTGCTTATTCCATGCGCGGGGGCCCAGGAAAACGCAACTATCGTTGGAACAGTGATGGATTCTACCAGCGCGGCGGTGCCCGAACGCCGAAATCACTCTGACCAATAGCGCAACCAGCCAGGAGAGAAAGGTAACTTCGAACAGCGCCGGAATCTATACCTTCGTCAACGTAGGCGTCGGCCACTTCACGCTGGACGCGACTGCAAAGGGGTTTCAGAAATACATCCGGACAGACATCGTTGTGAATACGGATCAGACCTTGAAGGAGGACATCAGCCTCACGGTCGGCAGCGAAGCACAGACGGTTACGGTCGAGGCTGATGCTCTGCAACTTCAGTCGGAGACTAACGAGCTCAGCACTCTCATCAGCGGTGCCCAGATAACCCAGCTGGCGACCAACGGCCGTAATGTGGTCTCGCTCGCAGCGCTGGGCATGGGAGTGTCCAACAACTTGCCCGCTTTTGGCGGCGTGAATGCTCTAACATCCGCTAACGGCATCAGCTTTAACGGGACCCGTGTGAACCACAACATTTACCTGTTAGATGGAGGAGAACTGAACGATCGCGGCTGCGGCGGCTGCTTCAGCTCTTTACCCTCGGTCGACGCGCTCGCGGAGTTTCAGACTCTCGACAGTAACTACGGACCCGATTACGGCATCGGTTCCGGCGGAACTATCCTCATGGTCCTTAAATCCGGTACCAGTAATTTTCATGGAGGACTATGGGAGTTCAACAGGAATGCAGACTACAACGCCAATAATTACTTCAGCAACCTCGCCGGACAGCCGCGGTCAAAGTTTGATCTGAACGTTTTCGGCGGAAATTTTGGCGGACCAGTGTGGATCCCGCATGTCTACAACGATTCGCGCAAGAGGACGTTCTTCTTTGTGAATGAAGAGTGGCGAAAGCTTATTCAAGGAAGTGCGCCCGCGGTCAAAAATACGATCCTGGCCAGCAATTTCCCAGCGGCAGGACAAGATCTGGCATACACCGTTCCATCCAACGGCGTGGTTCCAATTGTCCCGGTCACCACCGACCCAGCCAAGCTGGCGATCTATGGCCAACGAGGTTTGACCCCGGGACAACCGTTTCCAGGCAACATCATCCCGAAACAATTGATCGACTCTAATGCGGTCCTCGAACTGAACGCGGGCACCTTCCCACATCCGAACTTAGGCACGAACCAATACATTTCGTCCATTCCTCAACCAACCGATGTCCGTGAAGACGTCGTGCGCATCGACCATGCGATCAATAGCAAGTTGCAGCTGATGGGCCATTACTTACATGACGCGGTCACTCAGACGTATTACCCGCCGTTGTGGGGTGACAGTACCTATCCAACGGTGGGCACCGCGATGCTCAATCCGTCCTGGTCGGCGACTATCAAACTCACACAGACGCTTTCACCCAACTTGCTTAATGAAACCGCCTTCCTATACAGCGGCAACACGATCCACCTCAGTCCTGTGGGCATTTCGGCTCAGCCATCCGGGTGGACAGCTACCAGCTTCTTCCCGCTCGCCAACAATGTAGGGAGTCGCATGCCAGAGATCCAGTTGGGTGCGCCCTACAGTACAACCTGGAGTTCAAGCTACTTCCCCTGGAAGAACTCCTACGAAGGCTATGAGACCCGGGACGATCTATCCTGGAGCAAGGGATTGCACCAGTTCAAATTCGGCTTCAGCTGGCTGCACGCCCCCAAGAACCAGCAACTGCAGGCCAACACGCAGGGCACCGCGGTATTCAACAATAGCTCATTTTCCGACGATTCCTACGTAAATTTCCTTCTCGGCGACGCTGCCTCCTTTACTCAACTGGAGTTCCTTGCAGGCAAACATTGGGTCCAGAACAACTATGGCGGCTACGCTAATGACAACTGGCATATCATTCCCCGATTGACTCTCAACCTCGGGCTTCGTTATGACGCGTTGCCTCACACCTATGAGCGATTCAACCAGTTCGCAAACTTTGTTTCGGCAGACTACAACACGTCGCTGGCTTATCCTCTCAACCCGGACGGTACCTTGAACCCGGCTTCGCTTACGCAATTCAATGGTTCGCCGTTCTATCTCAACGGTATGAGGGAAGCTGGCGTCAATGGTTTCCCCCGTGGAGTGGTCCAGAATTACTACTACACCTTCCAACCGAGAGTTGGCTTCGCTTACAACCTCCCCGGCAAGGGAGCCACTGTACTCAGAGGTGGCTTTGGAATGTTCTATGAACGCGTCCAAGGCAACGATGTTTACAACGCTGCTCAAAATCCGCCTTTTGCGTACCAACCTTCCGCCACCAACGTTTACTTCTCAAATCCAAACACCAGCGCGCTGAGCGGACAAACAACGACTCAGGCCTTTCCCTCCACGCTAACTAACATTCAATATCAGTACAAACCGCCAGGGACAGCGCAGTTCAGCCTCGGAATTCAACGGCAGATCGCTCCATCGCTCATCGGGGTGGTGCAGTACGTTGGCACTTTGGGTTGGACCCAGAACAACGATCGGGCGATCAACACCTTACCATTAACAGATTCAAAAAATACGGCAAATCCCTATGACCTTCGACAGGGCGTTGCTACAGGCAAGCTGAACGCGAACTTGTATCGACAGAACCCGGGTTTTAGCGGTATTGAGCAGGAAGAGAACGAAACCAATTTCAACTATAACGCCCTCCAGATAGGTCTACGCATGGAGAACAAGCATGGACTTACCTTCCAAATGGCGTACACCTACTCTCATGAGATGGATTCGCAGAGCAATGATCTCGGGGGCGTCTCAGATCCGTTCAATATAAGGTATGACTATGGGTCGGGCGCGCTCGACCGACGTCAAATCTTCAACGTTAACTACATTTATGTCTTCCCATTCTTCGCAAAGAGCGGCAACACGTTCGAGAAGGTGGCACTGGGAGGCTGGGAACTGTCCGGAGTGACGTTCGTGCAGTCGGGAGTCCCGCAATCGATTAACTATAACGGCGCCGACACTCTCGGTCTGGGCGGCGGCACCTCCAACCGTCCGAACCAGGTAGCTGCCATTTCCTACCCCAAGACGCGACTGGCCTGGTTTAACAAGAGTGCTTTTGCAGCTCCAGTCGCCCCTTGGAATGGGGGGCCGAATCAAGGCTGGGGCAACGCTAAGAAAGACGTAGTCATTCTGCCCGGGCTTTTCAACTTCAATATGG
Organism: uncultured Acidobacteriaceae bacterium; assembly: GCA_963774835.1. GTDB lineage: Bacteria > Acidobacteriota > Terriglobia > Terriglobales > Acidobacteriaceae > Edaphobacter. The sequence goes on along the minus strand of CAVZGS010000002.1, from coordinate 350,726 downwards.
CCCTCTTCAAAACCTTCTCATTCACGGAAAGCTTTAAATTCCAATTCAGGCTTGAGACATTCAACACCTTCAACCACACGGAATTTAACGGTATAGATTCGGGCTTTAATGATGGGAACTTCGGCCAGGTGACGTCTGCCTACGATCCTCGCGTACTTCAGCTTGGTGGGAAGCTCTCGTTCTGACAGAAATCTGTGCATACCAAGGACGCCATGGCTTCATCGCGATGGCGTCCCTTTTATTTCCTGGTATTCGACGGCCCTTGCTTCGATGGGCTCTTCATACCTGGCAACGAAGACTTGAAGATACCCTGGCCTTCCTTGATAGTCACCAACTGATTATGTTCGACAGTCGGAAAGCGCTCGACTAGCCCGTTCGTCCAATGGATCTCAAGATCGGCATGGGTGCTCCGCCCAAGTCCGAAGTGGAGCCTGCGATCATTCACTGAATAGAAGCTCGATTGCGCCATCACAGCCTGGGCCTGTACCTTGCCACCATATTTGGCCACGACCCTGGATCCGATCGCGCTGCGGTTCGACCTCGTCCCGATGAGGAACACCTTCAGCCAGTTCAAATCGCTCTTGAGATCGTTTCGAAGCAGAGATGGAGGTTCGTTTAGGTTGACGATCACCATGTCGACGTCGCCGTCGTTGTCAAAATCACCGAAGGCACAACCTCTACTGCAATGTACGGCTGAAATTCCCGGACCCGCTTCTTCGATCAATTCTTCGAACTTACCATTGCCGAGATTTCGGAATATGAACCGTGGTGTCTTCAGCGGGTATTCCGGAAACTCCGCTTCGACCTCCGGGTAAACGGAACCAGTAACGACCGCGAGGTCTGGCCAGCCATTATTGTCGAAATCGGCGAAGCCAGTCCCCCAGGAGATGTAGCGGGTTTCAACCCCGAAGCCGGCAGCAATCGTTACATCTGTGAAGTTAGCGGCTCCATCATTTCGATAGAGAACGTTCGTGTCGTCCGAAAAGTGGGTTTTGAAGATATCGAGATTTCCGTCCAGATTGTAATCGCCGACTGCGACACCCATGCCAGCCTGCTCCGCGCCGTCTGCGCTGAAGGCTATGCCACGCTCGGCGCCCTCTTCGGAGAAAGTAGAGTTATGTTGGTTTCGAAAGAGAAGACTTGGGGTCGAGTCCGATGCCACATAGAGGTCGCTCCAGCCATCGTTGCTGAAGTCTGCAGCTACACTGGTCATCGAATAGGTGCGCTGCGCTTTTGCGATGCCGGTTTCCTGAGAGACATCGCTGAAGGTTCCATCGCCCTGGTTTCGATAGAGGTAGTTGCGTGGCATCGGCAACCCCCTGGGCCCGCAGTTGACCGCAACACCTTTGAAATTGCAGTACGGATTCGCCCCGGGTTTTGGCAAGCGATCCAGATGCAGGTCGACATAGTTGGCAACGAAGAGATCCAGATGCCCGTCGCGGTCGTAGTCGAGAAATGTGCATCCAGATCCCCAGCGTGTGTTGCCTTCGTAGATCAGCCCTGCCTGCTGGGTCACATCGGTGAAGGTGCCATTGCCATTATTGCGATAGAGAACATTCTGGCCGTAATAAGTGACGAAGATGTCCTCAAAGCCGTCGTTGTTATAGTCCCCGACCGTCACTCCACTGGCCCATCCGGAACGTATGAGCCCAGCCCCCTCTGTGACATCGGTAAACGTTCCATCTCGATTGTTTTTGTAGAGGCGATTGCTCGAATCTGGAACGGGCCCGTCCATACGTGTGCCGCACAATACAAAGATGTCCAGCCATCCGTCATTGTCATAATCCAGGAAGGCGACGCCGCAACCCACAGTCTCGATGATGTAGTTTTTATGTTTGAGGCCGCCGTAGACAACTGGGAAGGTCAGCCCCGCCTGGGCCGCAACATCAGTGAATTTAGCAAGAAACGGGATACCGGATGGCTTACCTCTCGGCAGAGGCTTCAAATTTCGAGTGGAGACGCCCTGGGGAAAACCTATTGTCGATGCGGCGGTCATCCATAGAAAATCTCGGCGTGAGATGTGGGTCTTCGCTTGGCTCATTGTTGGTTAGGCCTGTCGTTTATTATTCAGCATTCATTCGCTACTTCGGCACAGCGCCACCAGACACCTTCTCAATGAGCGAATCATCTGTCTTGTTATGAAGTTCCTTGGTCTCGGCGAACTCCTGCGCGGCTTTCTCTTTTTGCCCAAGGACCGTATACAGGCGCGCAAGGCGGTAATGAGCATCGGGTTGCGACGGATCCAGTTTCACCGCATGTTCCAGTGCGGCAACTGCCTCCTGGTTTTTGGCTTCGGTCCGCGTAAACGCAACCAAGGTCGAAGTAGGCCAACCGGCTTTCGTTCTGCAACTGAAGTGCCTTCTGCAACAGCGGCTCCGCCGCCTTGTCGTCATTGGTGTGGAGCGCGATATCACCCAGATATAAGTATGCCTGTGCGTAGCCAGGATTGTTCTTGACCTCCAGTTGGAACTCCGGCGTCGCTTTATCGTAGTCTCGCTGTTTGTAGTAGAGGTAGCCTAGCTCGAAGTGGAGCACAGGCTCATTCGGCGAGATGCGTGCTGCCGCCTCAAGCTCCTTGATCGCGTCCTCTGTCTTTCCCATCGCGTCAAGCGCCTCTGCCATAAGCATGTGTGCCTGGACCGCGTCGGGATTAACAGCCAGAATGTTCTTGTACTCCGTCAATGCACAGTCGTACTGACGGCTCCACAAACAACTCTGGGCCAGGACATTGTGCAGTTCCAGATTGGAAGGATCGTACTGGAGAGCTCTCTGCAAGTACTCACTCGCCCTTGCATAATCACGAAGCCCAAAATAGCTCATCCCCAGAAGGATCGTGCTGCGATGGTCTTCGGGCACTTCCTTGGCCGCCATTTCAAATGCCGGGATGGCGGCTGAGAAATGTCCTTGCTTAAACTCGGCAACGCCCAGGTTGTATGAAACGTCCGGCTGGTCTGGCTTTATGGCAAGCGACTTGTGATATTCGGCCGCCGCCGGCTCGAGCTTCCCTTGCTGTGCGAGTACGACCCCCAGGTTGCCGTGGATGGTGGCATTCCTGGGATATTGCTGCTCCAGTTGCCGCCACAAGAGTTCGGCATCATGGAACTTTCCCGCTCGCATCAGCTCCGTAGCCTGGGAAGCGAGATCGTTCTGTGCATTCAAAGGCATGACGACCCCGGCCGAGAGCAGAAAAACCAACGCCAAATAGTAGCTGGGCCACTGGGCCGAGATAAGTCCCTGGCTCGGAGCGCGGTGCTTCAGTCCGCTCCGAAAAGCAGGGCGCAGCGCCGGCCAACTTCGTGACATCGTGGACGGGAAAATCATGTCAGGTGGATTATCCGCTAAACCACATTGCGATTGGAAGGACAAGCTCAGGCCATGCCGCCACGCGCCGTTTGCCAACACCGATGGCAAACACTCGAGAGCACAAATTGCCTTGATTTACGTGGCGATTTGTCGTATTCAACTCCACTCCTACCGCATATAATTGGCCCGTCCAGAGACCCTCCCCCTTCACGATTACAGGAGAATGTTATGCGCTTGTCTATCCTCCGCCTCCGCCCTCTTGTAAGCCTCGTCGTCGCCTTCGCCATACTGCCGGTGCAGGTGCAGGCGCAGCAGCAAGCGGGCACCCAGTCTTTCCGATTCATGAACACCGCACTCCCGATCGAACAACGGGTCAATGACCTCATCAGTCGCATGACCCTTGAGGAGAAAGTCTCGCAGATGCGCGATCACGCCCCCGCAATCGATCGCCTGGGCGTTCCTAAATACGATTGGTGGAACGAAGGTCTTCACGGTGTCGCCTTCGCCGGCTATGCCACTAACTTCCCTCAGGTCATCGGAATGGCGGCTACTTGGGACACCAGCCTCGTGCACCAAATGGGCGAGACCATCTCCACCGAAGCGCGCGCCAAGTACAACCAGGCGATGCGCGAAGACCATCATGAGATGTTCTTCGGCCTCACCTTCTGGGCCCCCAACATCAACATCTTTCGCGACCCGCGCTGGGGTCGTGGCCAGGAGACCTACGGCGAAGATCCTTTTCTCACCAGCCGAATGGGTGTAGCATTCGTCACCGGTATTCAAGGCGACGATCCCAAATACCTGAAATTAGTCTCAACTCCCAAGCACTATGCCGTGCACAGCGGCCCCGAGCCTACACGCCATCAGGACAATGTCGACGTGTCGTGGCACGATCTCGAGGACACGTATCTGCCTGCCTTCCGCGCCTCCGTCACGGAGGCCCACGCTCAATCGGTGATGTGCGCGTACAACGCAATCGACGGAGCACCCGCCTGCGCGAACACAATGCTCCTCCGCGATCACCTGCGCGACGCGTGGCACTTTGACGGCTACGTCGTCAGCGATTGCGCTGCTGTCGCCGACGTCAATACCGGTCACCACTTCGCTCCGGACATGGCCCACGCCGCTGCCGCCGCAGTGAAAGCTGGTACTGATATCGAGTGCGGCTTCGGCAAAGGGCAAGCATATCCGGCCCTTGTTGACGCGGTACATCAGGACCTCATCACAGAAGCGGAAATCGACACTGCACTGCGCCGGCTCTTCACCGCGCGCTTCCGTTTAGGCATGTTCGATCCACCTTCCAGCTACGCTTACGGTCGCATTCCTATCAGCGAAAACAACTCATTGCAGCATCGCCAGCTCTCTCTTCAGGCTGCACGCGAATCCATGGTGCTCCTCAAAAACGAGGACAGAGCGCTTCCTCTCAAATCCAGGATCGGTCGCATCGCAGTCATCGGCCCCACCGCCGAGCTCGTGCAATCCCTTCAGGGCAACTACAACGGCCCACCACCGTCGCCCGTCTATCCGCTCAATGGAATTGAAAAGCGTTTCGCCTCGTCCAAAATCTCCTATGCTCAGGGCTCCAGTCTCGTTGAAGGGTTGGCCATGCCGATCGAACACACGGCGCTGCACCCCGCCAGAGGCCCTGGCGACGGCCTTACCGGCGAATATTTCAACTCGAGGGACACGAGCCAGCCTGTGCTCACACGCACCGACCGCAACATCAATTTCAACTGGGACAAGGTCGTTCCCGTCAGTGGCCTCCGGCGGGACAACTACTCCGTCCGCTGGACTGGCACTTTCACACCACCCGCTCCGGGCGACTACAAGCTCGGCGTACGCGTGAATTACTGCTACGCCTGCGAAAACGCCGAAGGGTTTCGCCTCTATCTTGACGGAAAGGTGTTAGTCGAAAGCGGTGCCAAAGGCACAGGCGAACGCGGCGCCGTCATCCAGGCCCCAGTACACTTCGACGACGCGAAGCCCCATCCCATTCGCCTCGAATACCTCCACGGTGCGGGCAGCGCCGGTATCGACCTCACATGGGACCCGCCAGCCGCCGCCTTGCGCGACGAGGCGATCCAGGCAGCAAAACAATCCGATGTCATCATTGCATTCGTCGGACTCTCCCCCTCCCTCGAAGGAGAGGAGATGCCCGTCAAGCTCGAAGGTTTCAGCGGCGGTGACCGTACGGCGATCGATCTTCCTGCTGTGCAGGAGGAGCTCCTGAAGGCGGTGGCCGCCACCGGCAAGCCGCTGGTCGTCGTCCTTCAGAACGGCAGCGCCCTCGCCGTCAATTGGGCCCAGGAGCACGCCAACGCCATACTCGAGGCCTGGTATCCCGGAGAGGAGGGCGGGACAGCTATCGCAGAAACGCTCGCCGGCGATAACAACCCGGCCGGACGTCTCCCATTGACCTTCTATTCTTCGCTCAGCCAATTGCCGTCCTTCAAGGACTATTCCATGAAAGGCCGCACCTACCGCTACTTCTCCGACAAGCCGCTCTACACCTTTGGGTTTGGCCTCAGCTACACCAGCTTCGGGTACAGCGGCCTCAAGCTTCCTGCCTCCAATATCAAGGCGGGCGATCCGGTCACCGTTGAAGCCGACGTCAAGAACAACGGCTCCACGACCGGTGACGAGGTGGTCGAGCTCTACCTCACGCAACCAAAGGCCTCTGATACTCCCATCCGCGTGCTCGTCGGCTTCACGCGCGTCCACCTTGGCCCAGGCAAGTCCGCCCATATCGGTCTGACTATTGACCCGCGCTCGATCGCCCAAGTCGACTCGAAGGGCACTCGCGTAACACTGCCAGGCGACTACACCGTTTTTCTGGGCGGCGCACAGCCAGATGGAACCACCTCATCTCAAACCGGAAAGTTCACCGTCACCGGCAACGCTCAACTGCCCAAATAGAGTTATCTCGCACCGGAGCCATGACCCGACGGGGGTCGATTACTTTACTGGCATGATGGTGTAGTAGGGCTGATTGCTTAGGGTTGGATTGAACGGCGGATGGAGGGTAGCAGCATCCGCCGCGTGTAATTCGAAGTAGTACTGCAAAGGGTAAGGTGAGTTCGTGTAACCGCCGGGAATGAAGGCGCTGTATGTATTGCCAACCTTTTGCATTGGTATGGAAGACCAGCGTTCTCCCTGATTCACGTGTCGGTACCAGAGGATCGACTCGGAGACTATTGCGGGAGTGGCGATCGTAAGAGAGAGGTTGCCGCCGGTATGGAATGTCTCGGGAACCGTGTGTTCTGCAGCGACCGCGGGGCGTGGAGAGGCTTTGGTGGCTAACTGAATCGCTCTTCCAGCCGAAGACCTTTGGATAGGCTTTTCGTCGAAATGCTTTTCGAGCGCAGCCAGGTCCTGATCGACCGCGGACAGTCGGCCGGCCCAGCGGCCACGTCGAATGGGGATATCGCCGTAACTAATGTCAGCCGTGTAGACCTTATCGCCCCGTTCGGCCATGCTGGCCCAGGAATCGCGAGCTTTGCGATAGGCAGCAAGCGACTGCGTGGCCGCGACCGCATCGCCAGTTTGCTCGTAAATCGAATAGAAGATGGCCGCACGAAAGAGATTCGCGTAGTAGAGCCCGAGGCCATTGAGGATGAGAATGTCTTCTTCTACTTGCCTGAACTCAGGCGACTTCGCGCGCGAACCTGTGTTAACGGGTGCGGCTGCAAGCGATGTAGTTGATGTGCGAACCATTGTCTCGAGCCACTCGATGACCTCGCCGGGGCTATATCGAGCGTTCTTTGTGCCGCTTAAAAGGCCTTCGCATGCTGGTCGATCGTGCTGAACAACTGTGGATCGAGCGGGCTGATGGCGCTCACGTTGTGCGGGGCAGGCGAGTCGCCGTAGAGCGGCTTTCCAGTCGGCGGAAGGATGGAGATAGGAGTGTAGATTTCCGGCCAGAAGCTGTGGTTCGAAGCAGAAGGCAGCCACGCGGTAGTGACAAGTGGCAGAATTCGGCTCGAACTGGCGAGTGCCGCTTCCAGTGCGGGGCCAGATCGGCCAAAGGCCTGGCGGAAGAATCGGTGATGCACCTCTGGAGCGGTGTCGGGATTGTAAAGGTAGCGTCCCCACAGCAGATAAGTGATGGCAAATTTGTTGGTGTCGCGATTGACGTTCGCAAGCGAAGAGTCTGCATAGGAGTTCCGTCCGCCGGGGTGGCCTGACCCTTCGCGGCCCTTGAACGTCAGCGGTTCGCAGAGCTCCATGCCCGCAGCTCCGCAGAAGTTGGCCGCGCGCCCATATCCCGCTGCGAGAGCAGGATCCCCCCAAAGCAGATGCCGCTGCGTGCCTGGCCACGCACGGTAGAGAATTTCAATCTCCGAGCGCTGTCCGTAGAAGTCCCCGTAGCCATAGCGGGTGAAGTTGCGTTCCCCGCTGGAGACGGCAAAAGTCCCGGTCACACCTTTGCGTGGATACTCCGCTTCACGAATGTCGGCTTGTTGATACCCCAGCCCCAGATGCTCGGCCCAGAACTTAGCGCCGGCCTTTACCGGCATTCCGGTCTTTCGAGCCATGTCGATCATGACTTGATTTAGCCCCTTGGCATGCATGTCGATCTCGATAACGCGCCCTGCCCCGGAGATTGCCTCGAACAGCGTCTGCCAAAACGGATAACTGCCCTCGGGTATGCCGCTTTCGCCGTGAATGCGCAGGGTGAGTCCGGTGATTTGCGGGCAGGCCTCAAGCACGGCGGCCAGGGCTTCGCGGCAGTAGGCGGCATGTATTTCGGGCGTAAGGCCGTTGATGTGGTGATCGGAGTTGGGACTATCCGTCCACTGGTAGGCATGCGTCCAAATGCCGAGTTGGAAGTCGAGACCGCGACGCGCGGTTTCTGCGGCTATGAACTGTAGAGTTTCAAGATTGCGCTGACGTTCGCCGGGTTGGAGCGGCGGCGCCACACTCACCTGTTCGTATCCAGGCACTTCAACGAGATATGGATAGGGAAAGTGAAGGTAGTCACCAGTGACACCGCGCGGGAAGTCGTAGCCGAAACCGAGCGCCAGGTTGAAGCGGTTGAAACGAGCGAGTGCGAGGCCGTCCAGGTAGTTTCTCCAGAAGGCACGGTCGTAATACCAGGATTTATCTTCAATTTCAGAAAGGAACGCACGGGCCACGCTACGAACCTTGTTCGGCGTGATTTCAATTACAGGCTCGGACAGATACAGCGCCGTGAACGGGTCGTCGTTCAACCGTATTCGTTCCGTCAGCTCAAGAAGACCGTAGACGATGCCGCGAACGTCGATGCCTGTGACGAGGATCGCGGGCGCATTGTTATAGTTCCCAGGAATGAGGGCGGTTGTCTCGGATTGCGTAATGGCAGGGACATTGCCGAACGTCTTCGCGATTGGACCGCTAACCGGTGACACAATGACGGTCAGCGTGCCGCTGCGATCGGATGAAGTAATTCCTTTGGCCGTGAATGCTTGACGGAACATTTCCACTGCCCACTGGACTGGCTCTCTGGCGGCGAGCGCCGAACCCGAGTCGATGACCACCGCAATTGCCTTACCGGTCGGCAGGGCATAAGACAACTCAACAGCGGTAACCGAAGCGGCCGCGGTAGTCAGCTGTACAAAAGTGCGGCGCGTAGTTTGAGTGGGCATGGTTCGGGGTCCTTCAGCGCTTTGCCATTATCGCGCGAACTTGAGATATCGCCTCGTCACAATAGACAACGAAGACGGTCAAATTTCTATTTAGGTCAAGGACTTGCTTTGGCGGTATCTTCGGCTTTCGCTTGAATCATCTCTTGTCTTGCAGCGCCGAGGCCGGAACGGTGACCGATCCTATGCGGCCCGAGGTCTCATCCACCACCACGATCCGCACCGACCGGGTGTCTTGCTTACTGGGCAGCATCTGGTCGAATTGGATTCCTTCTTGCAGCAACCTCTCGTAAGTGGCGGGCTTCAATGTCAAACTCAGAGTTTGCCCGGTAATCTGTGCATCGAGCGCTGCGTCGTCTCGTTGGACCACGAAGATATCCAGCTTGTCGACCCATCGATCGTCCTGTTGCTTCATCGCCAGGTCGTTGGTTGCGATGCTGAGCTTGAGCGTCGTTCCCGCCGATGCCGGTAGTGGTTTTGCGCTGACCGCGATCTCGCTCGCTTCGTGCTGCTGCCATATCGCCTGCCGGAAGCGGTCCTTGAGCATGGCTGGTTCCTTTGAGTAGAGATAGCCGGTACGGCATCGCAGCGTAACTCCGCGCCGTCCGGCGAGTTTCACGATCAGCTTGTGGTACTGATCATCGGCAGGTGCGTTGGGCGTGAAGCCGAGCAGGTACGCAGCCTGTCCATCCGCGACCACTCCGTTGAGTTCGGCTGCAATGTTACCGGAGCGGGAAAAGGCACGGCCGCCGGTCGCCGCCGCCATATCTTGTATGGCAATCTGAATCGGGTGCAGGCCTGCTGCATCTCAGCGGTAGTGCGGCCGCCGGCCTGTTCCGTTCCCTGGGCCTGTGGTGGCGCGGTAACACTTGGCGACAACTCGATATTCCGATTCTTGAGACTGGGGTCGATGGCCTGGGTCTCTAGCTGCGAGGCGTCCAGGGGATACACGCTGACGTGGGCGTCGTTTAGCGCCTCCTGTGCGTGCAGGGCGAACCCTTCAATGTTCTCGCTGCCTTTGTCGTTGCTCACCATCCTGTCGGTCCAGTTCGCCAGCACGTTATCACTGGTGATCCACACGAGGTTCTTGTGTCCGGGCACCGCGGCCAGATGCCGGGCCACCCCGGCCAGAATTGGCATCGCATCGCGTCCAGAATTACTGCCATTGTCACGCAGTTTGGGATCGACCGGATTGGCCGTCTCGGGTGCACTGCCGTTGTTTCCATTCACGTATTGCAGGTCTGTCGGGTTAAGCACCTCATCAAACTGCTGCCGGTTGCGCTGTTCCAACTCCTTCGAGCGGTCCAGGTCTTGCGCACTGAGCATCCATTGACGCAACTTCGACCCAAGTAAGGCGTGATCGACAGTTCCTTCCTCCAGGCACCTGAAAACCTCGGGACTTCATGGCATAGAGACCCACGCGCTGGTTAGCCGGGACCGTCTGCAGGAACTTCAACATCTCCACACGAGCATTGTTGAGGTCGCTCCATGCAAGATTGCCCGCGTCGATCAGCAGGACCGTCACGTTGCCTTCCGTAGCTTCAGTACCAGATTTAGCGTCTCCAGCTGCGGCGCCGCGGTTGGAAAAGATCGTTTGAACAGGCGCTTTGGGCGAGTCCCCTGCCGACGCGCGACTTGCCTTGCTGAAGAACCGAACCTCCTGCCTTCGTCCGTTGTCATATATCTCGAACTCCTCCGGTTTCAGGTCCGTCACAGGATTGCCCTTTTTGTCATTTGCCATCACGTCTACGTCCACAAGCCGCGTCGTCACGTGCAGGGTAAGTCCCTTCCCCAGCGCCGGGCGTGGAGTTGCATCAGATTCCGGCAGTCCCGTCGCCTCCGCCACGCTGATCTCCGTGGTCGCCGACTCCGGCGGTGGAGTTGTTGTTAGCGGAGGCGCCGCAGCCGGAATCTCGGCGGCAACGACCGTAGCGGGGCCCTCCAAAGAAACCGCATTCGCCGGTGCCGCGACAGCGCCAGGCGAACTCGGCTTCTCGATTTCTCCGGGCCCCTCATGGCTGGCGCTGGCTGCGGCCGAAGCAGGTGGAATCACGTTCGTCCCCCCGCTGTCCGCGCTGAGTATTCGTGATTCTGCTCGAAACAAATGATATTGCGCAAAGACAACATCATTTAGAAAAGTCTGAAGGTTTTCCCGCGAGGTCTGCTTTTCGACGACTGTGTTTCGGTAACGCTGTATCTCGTAGGCATTAGTAGGCAGCGCTGGCGCAAGCGAGATGGAGACACTCTTCACTGGACAGATATACGTTTTGCCCCCGATCTCCACTGGGCTGTATTCGACCAGAATGTCGGACCTGACCAGCGGATCGGACGGCTTTAGGTCAGCCTGCAATGTCACACGAAGGATCGCACCGTTAGTCGGATCGACAGCGATCAAACCGTGATAGCCGGAAAATTGCTGAAAGACACGACTCTCGTTGCCCGAAAAGACACAGCAATACTCCACCTGGTAATGCGACTTCTCCCTCGGCACCGTGTAACGGAACACCGCCTGCGGTCCGAAATGCACCCTGCTCCCAGCGGCTCCAAACCAGCTTGCCGCCCTGCGCCGCGTCCACCAGCACCCTGCCCAGGATAGGCCCAAACACGCCCGAGGTGGTCAACCCCTGGGATACCGGTTCTGTCCGCTCACCTTTCGCCGCCACCGAATCCACTACTTCATGGCCGTCGCGATAAAGCACCGTGTCGCTCGACCTGCCCACCGCGTGCAACGATTGATGAGGTACCGCGGACATATCTGCTCGATAACTCTGCGGAGTGTCCTCGAAACGGATCGTGTCCCGTTTCGCAAAGAAATTAGGCAATCCGGAGATAGTTGTGCCGGTGTACTTGATGGTCAGCGCTATCATCTGTCGCTGCGTGGCTAGATCCGGCGGAGCAGTAGCAGGAACTTCAGCGGCGGGAGGATCGAGGAACCCCGACACATCGGCCAGCACCACCAAAGACCGACGTGATTCAGGGCCTGGTAAGGACGCCTCCAAATCGGAAAACCTCGCGGCGCTTAGCCGTTCCGTCAGCTCCAGCTCAGACAGCTGTTGGGCCACCTTCACGTCCTGTTTACCGTGGGTCGCGGCAAGTACCTGCTGCAGCTCTTCCACCGTGACTCGCCTGGCCGCAACCGCGGGCAGAGCAGTTCCCGCCAGCAATAACGCGAGCAACAACTTCCGCATCACGCGATCTCCTCCCGGAGAACAGAAATACTACGCGTCTTGCACAATGACTGTGAACCGGGCCTCCCGGCTCCAGCGTTCTTGACGGCAAGCGAACATCGACAGGCTGACTTTGGATTACTCTCAGCGTTTTTCCCTCTGTCCTCTTGTTGTGTTGATCCAGCAGAAGCTTGTGTTGATCCAGCAGAAGCGATGACTCCTCTCACCAATCGTCCGACGGGAAAGGCAGCACTAGACGCATAGTGTTCCCTTCCGTCCCCACGGATTTCTTATTGTTCCTTTTGTTTTCGCTGTATGTGATTGAAAGGGATGGTAGGCACGAGGAGACTCGAACTCCTGACCTCTACCGTGTCAAGGTAGCGCTCTAACCAACTGAGCTACGCGCCTGTGCGTTGTTCAAGTCTAAACGGAAGAGCAGGCTGGGGCAACCTGCGGTTGATTGGGTTACGATTGTTTGAACCTGCACTGTGCCCTTCCTGAGCCAATTTCGCGCCGCGCCGAACCTGCTTACGCTGATGCGGCTGTTCATTATCCCCTTCCTTGTGATTGAGATTCTGGACGGGCATTACCGCATATCGTTTGCGCTGTTTATTCTTGCCGGGATCAGCGATGCACTGGATGGGTTGCTGGCGAGGTGGCTGAGCCAGAAGACGACGTTGGGACAGTATCTCGATCCGATTGCGGACAAACTGCTGCTGAGTACCCTTTTTGTGGTGCTCACACATGTCGGGATGATTCCGCAATACGTGACGGTGCTGGTCTTCAGCCGGGACGTAGGGATTCTGCTGATTTCAACGCTGTTGTATGTCACCAATGCGTTACGGGACTTCCGGCCTAGCCTCTTTGGGAAGCTGAATACGCTCGTACAGATCCTTGCTTTGATCGCTGTGCTTTGTCAGAAGATATTTGTTTCCACCCAGTTGGCGACGCTGAGCGATGTGCTGGTGCGGGCGATTGCGGTGCTGGCTCCGCTTTCGGCGGCGCAGTATGCATGGATTGTGTTTCGGAGGATGAACACACCTCCTGCGCAGACGGTGGTTTAGGCGGTCTATTCTTCGGCTGGGGTTTCGGCGAGGGCCTCTTCTTCCTCAATGGCGATGTCGCTAAACTCTGCTGAATCAAAAACTTCGCCGCAGTTCTGGCACTCAACAAACTCTGCGTCTTCCTCGCGGGCGACGATCTTGACGATGGGATGTTTGCATTTGGCGGTCATTTGGGGGAGGAAATCGCGAATGGTATGGATTCTGCCCGTCTCCGGCGAGCTTGTCAACTGGGATTTCTCTGGTTTTTGTGGTGAAAATTCGTGGTCAAGTTGTGGTGAATTCGTGGCGGAATGGGTGGTAAAGCGTGGTTGCAAGCGCAGGATTCTGGACGTACACTATCTAGGACTGGAATTGTCTGACATTCGACGATTTTCAGGTGGGCGGGAGCCTTGAAACCGACATGCTGCGTCTGACCAAAAAAGCGGACTACGGCCTGATGGCCCTGAAGTACCTGGCAGAGCAGACGGACGGTAGTGCGCACAGCGCCAAGGACATTGCCGAGGCCTACCATATCCCTCCGCAGCTGCTGGCGAAGATACTGCAGACACTGGCGAAGGCCGGGCTGCTGGTCTCTCATGCCGGGACGAACGGTGGGTATGCGCTTTCTCGGAGCTCGAAGGAAATTACGGCGTTTGAGGTGATCCGGGCGATTGACGGACCGCTTTTTATTACGAGCTGCATTACGATCCACGGGGCTTGCGACCTGACGAGTACTTGCACCATCAAAGAACCATTGCGCAAGGTGAATGACAGCATCAAGGAATTGTTGAGTGGCATCCACATCGCCGATTTGATTGAGGCGGACGGGGAGCAGGCGGGGACGGGCGCTCCGGTGGGTGGAGGGCTTGTAAGTATTGCGATCTAGAGATAATGGGTTAACGATCTGCGATTTTTTTGCAACAGGATTCAGGAGTACAGGTTTCGGGAGAGACGATGAGCAACGATATGAGCAATAACGGCGTAGTGATCAGCGAGTCCGCAACACCACTGCCCGCGGGCGTGAAGCTGCCGATCTACATGGACAATCATGCGACGACGCCGCTGGGCCCTCGGGTGCTGGAGGCGATGATGCCTTACTTCACCTCGACCTTTGGGAATGCGGCAAGCCGTAACCACTCGTTTGGGTGGGAGGCCGAGAAAGCGGTGGAGAAGGCGCGGGAGCAGATTGCGAAGCTGATCGGCGCGACGAGCAAGGAGATCATCTTTACCTCGGGCGCGACGGAGTCAAACAACCTTGCCCTGAAGGGCATCGCGGAGATGTACCGTGAGCGTGGGAACCATATCATCACGCAGGTCACCGAGCATAAGGCCGTTCTGGATACGTGTAAGAAGCTTGAGAAGCAAGGATTCCGCGTGACGTATCTGCCGGTGCAGGCGGACGGTCTGATCGATCTTGAAGACCTGAAGCGGGCGATGGACGATAAGACGATCCTGGTTTCGATCATGTATGCGAACAACGAGATTGGCGTCATCCAGCCGATCGCGGAGATCGGGAAGCTGTGTCACGAGAAGGGCGTGATCTTCCACACGGACGCGGTACAAGCTGTTGGCAAGGTTCCGGTCGATGTGCAGAAGGACAACATAGATGTGCTTTCGCTCTCGGGACACAAGATCTATGGGCCGAAGGGTGTAGGTGCGCTTTATGTGCGGCGCCGCAATCCGCGTGTGCAGATTTCGGAGCAGATCAATGGCGGCGGGCACGAGCGCGGGATGCGGTCGGGCACGCTGAATGTTCCGGGGATCGTTGGGCTGGGTGCGGCTTGCGAGATCTGCGGCGAAGAGATGGCGGCCGAGGCGAAGCGTGAGAAGGAGCTTCGCGACTATCTGCGGACGAAGTTTGAGAAGGCGCTCGACTATGTCCATGTGAACGGCAACATGGAGCACCATCTTCCGGGGAACCTGAACATGAGCTTTGTGTATGTCGAGGGCGAGAGCCTGCTGATGGGCATCAATGACATTGCGGTTTCTTCTGGTTCGGCTTGTACTTCGGCCACGCTCGAGCCCAGCTATGTGCTGAAGGCGCTTGGGCTCGGTGACGATGTGGCGCACAGCTCGATCCGGTTTGGGCTTGGACGATTCAACACTAAGGCCGAGGTGGATTATGTTTCGGACAAGTTGATTGATGTGGTTTCGAAGCTGCGGGAGTTGAGCCCGCTGTACGAGATGGTGAAGGAAGGGATCGACCTCTCGAAGATTGAGTGGGCGGCGCACTAAGAGGGACTAGTAAGGGCCTATCAGCACCGGCTAGCATCTAAACTAAGGTATTGGCTAATAGAGGAGAAGCACCATGGCATATAGCGATAAGGTCGTAGACCATTACAACAATCCCCGCAACGTGGGCACGATGGACAAAAGCGCGGCCGAGGTCGGAACCGGCCTGGTTGGCGCGCCAGAGTGCGGCGACGTTATGCGTTTGCAGATTCGCGTGAACCCCGAGACGAACGTGATCGAAGACGCCAAGTTCAAGACCTTCGGTTGCGGTTCGGCGATTGCTTCGAGCTCGCTCGCGACAGAGTGGGTGAAGGGTAAGACGATCGACGAGGCGATGGCGATCTCGAACACAGACATTGTGAAGGAGCTTGCGCTTCCTCCGGTGAAGATCCACTGCTCGGTGCTCGCGGAAGACGCGATCCGCGCTGCGATTGGCGACTGGAAGAAGAAGAACAATGTTGCCGAGACATCGGCAGTTGCGGCTTCAGCTCACTAATGGACTTGTAGGGCAAGAACAACGGTAGCGGTGCGCCTTTTGAGTCGCGTTGCTACCGTGTTGTATTAGCGGCAAGGACAGAGACATGGCGATGGTGACACTACAAACCGCGGCGGAGATTGAGGCAGCGCGAGCTTCGTCTGCTGCAGGTGAGAAGAAAGACCCGCTGGCGGGTATGAATGTGCTGACCGCGCAGGGGCAGGAGCCGGGACAGAAGGGCATCCAGATTACCGAAAAGGCGCTGAAGCGGATCCGCGTGGCGATGGCGAAAGAGGGCGTTTCGCCGACTGCCGGTGGGTTGCGGGTGGGAATCCAGGGCGGGGGCTGCTCCGGGCTGAGCTACAACATCCGATTCGATACGCAGCCACGCGAGCGCGACCGCGTGTATTCATTTGGTGAAGGGATCCAGACGGCGGGCGATCCGACGGATGGAGCGCCGATCCGCATCTTTGTCGATCCGAAGAGCTTTATCTATCTGCACGGGATGGTGCTGGACTTTGAAGAGACGCTGATGCGGCAGGGGTTCAACTTCATCAATCCGAACTCGACGAAGAGCTGTGGGTGCGGGTCGAGCTTTTCGGCGTAGGCGCGGCGTAACGTAATCTGATAGCGATGAGTCACGACGCATACAACAGCTTC
Organism: uncultured Acidobacteriaceae bacterium; assembly: GCA_963774835.1. Lineage (GTDB taxonomy): Bacteria > Acidobacteriota > Terriglobia > Terriglobales > Acidobacteriaceae > Edaphobacter. Next base: position 334,225 of record CAVZGS010000002.1, on the reverse strand, counting down.
TTTACTCTTTTTCAACTTCCTGAACACTTGAACCTCGACGTAGTGGAGCTCGAGAAGAAGTTTTACGCGCTCTCGCGCCGGTTGCACCCGGACCGCTTCGCGGCGAAACCGGCTTCCGAGCAAGAGGCCGCATTGACCGCGAGTTCCAACCTGAATGATGCGTATCGGACGCTGAAGGGACCCCATCCTGCGGACGCAATATCTGCTGAAGTTGGAGGGGGTGGAGCTGGAGGAGCAGTCGAAGGCGGCGACGGAGGCTGCGCGGGCTTCGGGTGAGCAGAAGAAGCAGGTCGTTCCTCCGGAGTTGCTGGAGGAGGTCTTTGAGCTGAATATGCAGCTGCAGGAGATGCGTGCGGCCAACAAGATGGGTGAGGACGAGCCCGAGCTGCGGCGGGACCTGATGACCGCGAAGGACGCCTTTGACGCGAAGATGGTGGAGACGCAGGCGGAGTTGGAGGGGCTTTGGTCGGCCTGGGACGCTGGTGTGGACGCGGGGGATGAGGCGGTGAAGGCCCGGGCGAAGGAGGCGATGGTTGCGCTTTTGAATAAGCGGAGCTATCTGCGGAATCTGGTGCGGGACGTGAATGAGGCGCTGGGTTTGTAGATTTTTATGATGGCCTAGGACGTTGCGGCGAGGCGTTCGATTTGTTGAAGGTGGTTGATGTCGTGGCCGGCCATAGTTTCGACGATGGTCCAGAATGTCATGGTGCCGCGTTCGGGATGGGTGGTGCGGCGGTGGCGGTCTTCGTAGGAGACGGTGTTGAGGTAGAGCAGGTTCCAGTTGCGAGCTGCCCGAAAGAGGGCGAGTGCGGGTTCGAACTGGTAGGCCTCGTAGCGTTTGGCCCAGGCCTCCTGGTCGAAGGGCTGGATGATGGAGTGGGGTTGGTCGAGCGTGGGGGCGAGGGTCTGACGGAGGCGGAAGGAGAAGACGATCTCGCTGTCGGCGAGGTGGGCGGCGATCTCCCGGACGCTCCACTTGCGCGGGGCGGGCCGGGCGTTGATCTGCGCGCCGGAGAGGCCGGCGGTGAGAGTGTGGATGCGCGTGGCCGTGGAGGAGAGCACTGGGACGGGATCCTGGCCGTTAAGGTACTTGGCGTACGGATTTAGTTCCATGTGGAGAAAATACCACGGTGGGCGGGCGCGTGGTTTTGACTCCCCCCTCTATTCGGGCCTGGCCGTGTCCCATGGATCGTAGGTACCGATGCTCCAGAGATGGCCTTCGAGGTCGCGACAGGTGAAGGCGCGGCCGCCGTAGTCCATGTCGCGGATGTCGAGGACAGATCTCGGCGCCGGCGGGCCTTGGCGGTGGCGTGGACTGCGTCGGCGTCGGTGACGATGAGGTAGATACCTTTGGTCTCGCGGAGGCCGATCTCTTCGGGTTGGACGATGAGCTTGCCGACTTCCCCGCCGTTGTCGACGGAGCCGAGCATGACCATGCCGTTGCCAAAGGTAAGCTGGGCGTGCATGACGGTGGTGTTGTCGGGGCCGAGGTAGACGGCTTGCTTTTCGAAGCCGAAGGCGCGGACAAGCCAGTCGATGGCGACGAGGGCGTTGCGGTAGCGGAGGCTGGGGACGATGGTGGAGCGGCAGGCTTTGGCTTGGCTGGTCATGGCTCTAAGAGTGTCACCTTGGTTGGGTGGTGTCTTGGAAGAATCGGCCCGGGGGTACCCCCTCCTCCCTTTTTAGCGAATTCTTTTGTTTTCATTTATTTACGGGATGCGTGAGGCTGCAAAATCGTCATGACAAAGGGGTTATGGCTAAAATCGTCTTTCTAAATGAGTTAGCCCAGGCTTTTGGCCGGGGCTGCTTGTTTTCTGATCTATATCTCCAGTATAGCGGTTTGGAGATAACTAAAATGCCACGTGGATGTTTATGAATTGTAAAGAGTTAGGTGGTTTTTGGACTTGACATGCGATTTCTGGGCGGAAAATGGCAAAAGAAAAATAATACAAATGCAAAGGCAATTAAATCAGTCGCTTCGCCCGTTGGGCTTCGCTCCAGCCCTTCGACGCTGCTCAGCGCAGAGCGGAGGCGCGTTGCGCGTTTTTTGGGTGGCCCGACTGAAGTCGGGCCCTTCCGTTGTTGGTTGAGGAGTGAATCTTTGGCTGTGCGAGCAACTGCGACGGCAGATTCCCCAATTCGGCTTCGCTCAGGGCAGGCCCTTCGTCAACAAGAACGGCAAAGACAAATAGCCAAGATTTTTTCCGGGTCGTGGGTCGGCCTAGCGTACCTCAGCGGCTAAAGCCGCAGCTGTTTTCAGTTTCGTTTGCAGCACGGCTGAAGCCGTGCCCTTAAGCAAGACCTTCAATCTGGATGGCCCGGCTGACGCCATGCCCGAGACCCGGTTGAATGCCAACATCACAGCAAGAAAGGGTAGTCAGCCAGGCTCAAGGTCTTGCTTAAGGGCACGGTTAAGACTTCGCAGCCGGCGAAGGTGATGACTGATTTGCGGTTTTGCTTGCGGTGTCGGCCGGGGGTCGTGGGTCAGTTTGAAGTCTTGAGCCAGTAGAGCAGGCTAAATACTGCCTGGGCAATAACGACTAGTACGACCAGCGTCGCCATCGAGCGGTGGAAGCTCCGAGAGCTGACTGGCTCAGTAGCCTGCTGGCTCCAGAACAAGCCTACGAACGCGCTTCGCTCGTGCCACAGCAGCGCCAGCGTAGACGCGAAGATGAATGCCGCCGTGCACTCGGCGCCCACTGCGATATGGAAGAACAGATTGATCATCAGGATGTTCGCCATGACGGGTGCCATGATGGCCGCTCCCAGCAGTGCGGTCTTTCGGAACAGCAGCAACGCGCCGCCGGCAAGCTGGGTCAGTCCGAGGATGATTGCGTAGACATGCGAATAGCTGTAGTAGTACCAAGTGAGCTGAAAGCCGCTGAGCGAACCGATGGGCCTCTGTGCGATGTCGGGGGGAAGTCTGAACTGGACTCCGGCCAGCTTACTGAGCCCATACGTAAAGAGCAGCCACGCGGACATGTAGCGTATCCAGTCGAGATATCTGGGATAAGACTTCATCTATTTGGCTACTGGTGACTGAACCCACGATACCCTGCGGGGATCATGGGGCACCCGTCGTGGTTTTAGTCTAGGGGGACGTGATTGCTCCAGCGGCGTTGAGTGGCGGAGTAGTGCGTGGGGCTTAGGCCGGAGAAGGCGTGGAAGTCGTTGATGAAGTGGGACTGGTCGTAGTAGCCGCAGGTGAGGGCGAGCTCGGCCCAGTGGACGTCGTCGCCGCGGTGCATGTGCTGGACGGCCTGCTGGAAGCGCTGGATGCGGCAATAGAGTTTGGGGGAGACGCCGACGTGATCGCGGAAGAGTTGGGAGAGGCGGCGTGGGCCGATTCCCGTGTCGCGGGTGAGCTGGGCGATGGTGATAGTGCCGGGTGAGCGGTGGAGCTGAGTGAGGACGTAGTCGACGGTGGGGGTGCGGTGTGGGGTACTGCTTTCGCTGAGGCGATGGCGGAGGGCGAAGTCGAGGAGGTCGAACTTGCGAGCGGGGGTGGGGGCTTCGCGGAGGTCGTTGCGGAGGTTGGCGGCGGCGCGGCCCCAGATGTCTTCAAGGGAGGTTTCGCGGTTGGTGAAGAGGTGGGTGTTGTCGGGGAAGAAGGCGAGTGTGCCGCCGGGGTGGAAGAGGACGCCGATGAGTTCGGTGAGGTCGATGGTGTCGATCTGTTGGTGATGAGAGTAGAGACCGAGGAAGATGGCGGCGGGTGTGTGTTGGAGTGGGTCGATGGGGTGGTTGGCGTCGGTGAGGTAGTCGCGGGCGAGGGAGATGACGATCTGGGCGCGGCCGTTGGGGAGGACGCGCTCGTGGCGGTGAGTGGCGTGGGGGTCGCAGGCGTACCAGAAGGTCTTGATGAAGGGGGCGAGGGTGGGATGGGGGCGGCGCTCGAGGTAGAGCATGCATCGACCTCCGGTTGTGGCACATCTCAAAAGACAGGCCTGTGGGTGCGCGTCTTTGTTGATGCGATTGTAGGACAATAGAAGGTGGATTAATCGAGGGTTTGAAGCGATGGCGGATGAGCGGGTTGTAGGGATTGATTTGGGTACGACGAATTCGCTGGTGGCCTATATGGAGAACCGGCCGGAGGGGGGGAGACGCCGGTGGTGATTCCGGGCGAGGACGGCGAACGGCTGGTGCCGTCGGTGGTGGCGTGGACGGACGATGGGGTGGTGGTGGGGAACGCGGCGCGGGGGACGCTGCTGGCGGATTCGGCTAGTGCGGTCTATTCGGCCAAGAGGCTGATGGGAAGGGACATTGAGGACGTTCAAGAGGAGTTGAAGTTGTTTCCGTTCAAGCTGGCGGAGGGGTTGAAGGCGGGTGAGGTGCTGAAGGTGAGCGTGGGGGGGTTGATGCTGACGCCGCCGGAGATCTCGGCCTATGTGCTGCAGCAACTGAAGAGGAATGCGGAGAGGTTTTTTGGCGGGCCGGTGACGAAGGCGGTGATTACGGTGCCGGCTTACTTTAACGATGCTCAGCGGCAGGCCACGAAGGACGCTGGGCGGATTGCCGGGTTGGAGGTGCTGCGGCTGGTGAATGAGCCTACGGCGGCTGCGCTGGCTTATGGGTTGGATAAGAACAAGGACGGGTTGATTGCGGTCTATGACTTTGGCGGTGGCACGTTTGATATTTCGATCCTGAAGCTGCATGAGGGGATCTTTGAGGTGATCGCTACCGGGGGGGACACGCACCTGGGCGGGGACGATATTGATAATTTGCTGATTGCGATTGCGCTGGATGATATCGCCGGTGATCTGGGCGAGGACGTTCGGGGGAATGGCGAGGCTGTGCAGGCTGTTCGTAAAGCGGTGATTGAGGCGAAGATTTTGTTGTCTGTTGCCGATGCTGCGACGCTGAATGTGTTGCTGCCGAGTGGGAAGAGGTATCTGCGGGAGATTACGCGGGCGCAGTTTGAGGCGTTGATTGCGGGTGTGATCGCGCGGACGGCGGGGCCTTGTAAGCAGGCGCTGAAGGACGCGGGGTTGACGGCGGCACAGATCGATGAGGTGGTGCTGGTTGGTGGGTCGACACGGATCCCTGCGGTGCGGGCGCTGGTGGATGATTTGTTTGAGCTGAAGGCGCGGGGGAAGAAGCCGCATACGGAGCTGAATCCGGACGAGGTGGTTGCGCTGGGGGCGGCGGTGCAGGCACAGATCCTTGGGGGAGGGTCCGCGGCTACGGAGGACCTGTTGCTGCTCGATGTCACGCCACTTTCGCTGGGGATTGAGGCGCTGGGTGGTGTGGTGGCGAAGATCATTCAGCGGAACTCGACGATACCGGCCAGCGCGACGGAGCACTTTACTACGGGCGTGGATGGGCAGACGAATGTGGCGATCCATGTGGTGCAGGGCGAACGGGAGCTGGCGAAGGACTGCAGGTCGCTGGCGCGGTTTGATCTGAAGGGGATTCCGCCGATGGTTGCGGGTCTGCCGCGGATTGAGGTGAAGTTCCTGATCGATGCGAATGGGATCCTGCATGTGAGCGCGCGGGAGCAGAGGAGCGGGAAGGAGTCCGAGGTCGAGGTGAAGCCGACTTACGGGCTGACGGACGAGCAGGTGGAGACGATGATTCTGGATTCGTTTGATCATGCGGAGACTGACATTGCGGAAAGGCAGTCGATCGAGGCGAAGAACGAGGCAGAGACGATTTTGTCCGCGGTGGAGAAGGGCAGGAAGCATGCGGCTTGGCAGATGCTTTCGAGCAATGAGATCGAGGCGATTGAAGAGGCGGTTTCATTTCTGGAGGCCGCGGTGCCGGGGGGTGACCATCGGCAGATTCGTGCCGGGATTGAGCGGCTGGATAAGGCGACTCGGCGGTTTGCGGAGTTGATGATGGACAATGCAGTCTCGGGCGCGGTGCAAGGGAAGACGATGGAGGCCGCGGGTGAAACAATGGGTGATGGGCCAACGGCGCCGCATCCGTTTGCGAAGGCGCAGATTGATAGCTCCAAAGGCTAGATTGGCGAGAGAAAGAGCGATAATTAGAGATATGTCTGAGAACAAGAGTGCTGAAGTTGTGGATTTGTCGGAGCCTGCCGGCGAAGGCATGGTGCGGGTGACGTTTTTGCCGGAGGGAAAGACGGTCGAGTTTGAGTTCGATACGCTGCCGTATGAGGGGCACGGCGAGCCGATGTCGTTTCTGGACGTTGCGGAGAACTTCGATGTTTTTCTGGACCATGCTTGTGGGGGTGTGTGCGCTTGTACGACCTGCCATGTCCATGTGAAGGAGGGCGCGCAGGGGCTTAGCGAGCCGGAAGACCTGGAGCTGGACCGTATGGAGACGGCGGCGGACGTGCAGTTGAACTCGCGGCTGGGGTGCCAGGCGATCATTGAGAAGCCCGGGACGTATGTGGTGGAGATACCGAAGTGGAACCGAAACTATGTGCAGGAAGGTAAGCCGGCGCATGGGCCCGGGAGCTAGTCCGGCTGTATTTTCGGTGGACTCTTTTTACTTCGTCGCAAACTGTGAGTGGGGACCGCGAAAGAGAAGTCGGTCGCAGAGCATGGCATGATCGCAGGCGTGGATTCTGTCGTGTGCCGCGAGTTCGACCTCGGTTGCGGTGCTGGCGACCGTGGCGAAACATTTCAGACAGATTGAATCGAAGGAGCCGTCTCGATTGAGACGGTGTGGGAAGGTGCGGAGCGTGCTGGCCATCGTGCGGCCTCTTTTCCTGGTAAGTCTCAACCGTAGCCCCTCACAGACGCTATGTCCACCAAGCGACATAAGAAACGGGCGGTATTACGTAACTAATACGCTGGCTAGATTGGTCTTATTTGAGGATCAGCCAAACAGAGACGGTGGCTCCTGCCATGGTTCGCACAGCTCGGGTGAGTCGTTGCGGACGTTGCCGACGTCGTTTGAGACCTTCCATGCGGTCATCTGCTCGGAGTCGTGGGGGCGGAGAAGGTCGATCGCAGGGCGGGTAGGGTCGGGGTGCAGCCAACGGTCGTAGTCTTCGCGGGGGACGATGACGGGCATGCGGTCGTGGAGGGGCTCCATGACCGCGTTGGGGTCGGTTGTGATGATGGTGAAGGATTGGAGAGGCGTGCCGGTGGTCTTGTCCTTCCATGTCTCCCAGAGTCCGGCGAAGGCCATGGGCTGGGTGTCTTTACGGCCGATGGCCCAGGCTTGCTTTTCTTTCCCTTTGGGGTCGAGTTTCTGCCATTCGTAGAAGAAGTCGGCGGGGACGAGGCAGTGGCGGCGCTGGAAGGCCTCGCGGAAGAGGGGCGCGGTGGCAATGTTCTCGGCACGGGCGTTGATGGTGGAGTAGCCGACCTTGGTGTCTTTTGCCCAGTAGGGGACTAAGCCCCACTTCATCATGACGAGTTCGCGGTCGCCGTCGCGGTCGAGGCGGATGACTGGCTGAAAGGTCTGCGGGGCCACGTTGTAGCTTTCGCTGAGGATGAAGTCGGGCGGGAGCTTGCCGAGGTGGAAGGCCTCGGCGATGCGTTGCTTGTCAGAGCGTCTTCCGTATCGTCCGCACATGGTTTGAGCTTATCGGAGTTTGTGAATTCGCCGATCAGCACGTTTAGATATTGGCCACGCGTCCGAGAAAACCAGAGGGACCTACAGCGTCATTGAAGACGCTTCGACGCCCAGAGTGTGCTCCGCAGTTGAGGAAGGACTATAGGCAGTGGTCATGGGTAGAAAGACGTGGACGATTGTTCCGTGATTGTCCTCATGAGTTGTGCTTTCAATCTCGAGGTGGCCGCCGTGACCTTCCACAAATTGTTTGGCGACGAATAGACCGATGCCCGTCCCTACCGTCGCACGGGTCGTGAAAAATGCGTCGCAGACTTTAGGGAGGTCACTCGGGTGCAATCCCAGCGCCGTTGTCCTGGACCGTCAGAACAATACCGTCCACCGGCACTGTCACGTCGTCGACCGATATAGATAAGACGCCGCCTGTCGGCATCGCATGGATCGAGTTTGCGATCAAATTTGAGATTACCTGCATTATCTCGCCGCGGCGGAGGACGAGTTTTCTTGACGAATTGAGCGACCTCTTGATCTTGATGCCTATTCCGGTGCACCGCGGCTCGTAGATCGTAATTGTGTTCGAAGTGAGATCTGCAAGCGAGGCGCTCGAGGCCGCTGCATGTTCACGATAATAGCCGAGTGTTTGCTTGGCGATATGGGAGACCCGGGCGAGTTCGCTTTCTGCGGAGTCGAGATAGTTGATGCCATCCGGGTCGGTGATCATCGGACGGATAAGGTAGAGCAGGTTGGTCACCGCTTCAAGCGGGTTATTGACCTCATGCGCGATCGTGGCGGCCATACGGCCAGTCGCGGCGATCTTTTCGGCCTGCAAGAGAGATTGCTCCATTCGCTTGCGGTCTGAGATGTCACGAAGGATCTTCGACGCTCCGACAATCTGGCCGAGGTCGTCTTTAATTGGGGAGATTGTGAGAGACACGTCGAGTAGGCGACCATCTTTTGTGAGGCGAACGGTATCGAAGTGCTCGATGCGACGTCCTTGTCGTATGCTTTCGAGGATCGTCTTCTCATCTGAGTGAAGGTGCTCTGGAATGAGCTTCAGAACCGGCGCGCCGACCATCTCCGCTGCGGAGTACCCGAAGACCCGCGTGGCAGCGGCATTCCAGCTTGTGATGATTCCGTTCAGGTCCTTGCTGATAATTACGTCCTCGGAGGAGTCGACGATCGCGGCGAGTTGGCCAAGACGCTTGGCGCTATCTCGCAACGTCTCGCTGACCCTTGCGCGCTCTTCCGCCAACTGCCGCTCAATGTCGGCGAGGTTCGCCTGTTGCTGCCACTGCAGGATGTACAGCTGCGCACGCGCCTGGGCCGAGCGACGGATCGTCCAAGCCAGGAAGATCGAGAGCAGAAGAAAGACTGCGAGTCGCAGGCCCTGCGGAGCGTTTCCAAGGGAAAATCTCAACTCCGTCCTGGTTAGAAAATAATTGACCAGGACGGCTTCCGTAAGGCTACAAAAGACGCCGCCCCACATGCCTAAGAACCATGCGCTGAGAATGACTGTGGGAAATGCGAGAAGCAGTGGGAAAGCTCGCAACGGTGTGAAGGCATAGGTAATGAGCGACTGCCACGCAGGCCGTCCCGCAGCCCAGCAGAGCGCGAACCGCCCGTGGCAGTCGTTCTAAAGCTGCGGCGCCAGGAAGGTTGATTCCGTTGATCCGACTCATGGTTATCGAATGGGCCCAAGAATCTTCGCAAAATCGTGCGCGCGTCTTGGAGATGATAACGCACGCGAAGGCCGTCGGGCCATCTTCCCCAATGCTTGGTAGTGGGTCAGTTTGGAGTTTGGGGGATTCGGTGGGATGATTGGAGCGTCGGAAGAGGAGGAGGCGGCGTGAAACTCCGAATCGCGATCTGGTTGGGTTTGGGTGCCCTCGTTGTTTTCATCTGGAGAGTCTACATCGCAGTAACTCTCTCGAATCCTCTCGGTACGGGCGGGGTCGGGCGGGCCCTCGTCTATCTGACCTGCCCGATTTCGATTGCCAGCCGGCACCCGCAAGGGTTCTACTTCGTCCTTGTTGTGAATGCGGCCACGTATGCACTGGCAGGCATAGTCGTGGAAACCACGCGGCGGTACTACCACATTCGCTCGAATCCAAACTGACCCACTGGCCTAATGCTTTGAGGAATTGTTGAAGATCTTGAGGGAGGGTGGTCGATAGTTCCTGCCAGTTTAGGAGTGGCAGGAGAGCGGTGGGCCGCTGAAGATTCCCTCTCTGCCGCGGCAACATCTGGGCCGCCGCAGCAGAGAGATGAGGTGTATCTACTGCTTGTCGTAGACCGAGACGCTGGACACCTTCTTGCCGGACGCATCGGTTCCGGTCACATGCAGCGTGCGGGTCTTGCCGTCCGGTGACACGACGATGCTGCCGCTGGTAGTCACTTTGCCGCTTTTCTTGGTGACCATCTCCAACGTGTGTTCGTCGACCATTTTGAAGGAACGCGTATCTGCAGTGTGGTCGCCGGTGAGCGGATAATCCTTACCGTCGAACTTGCCGGTCCACTCGGTCTGCTGTGGCTTGCCATTGGCGTCGGTCCCGATCGCGGTCCCTTTCAAATGGTCGCCGTCGGTTACGTAGGTGACGGTCGAGTTCCTTGCAAACCCGGCTGGAACCTTCGACTTGGCTTCGTCGAACTTCCACGTTCCTATCTGCGGGCCCTGGGCGAAGCTCAAGGCCGTTCCAGCAAAGCACAGAGCTGTGGTTAAGAGGAGCATTCTTGCTTTCATGTCGTTTTCCTGTCGATGCAAATATTTGGTTGCTGTTTGAATAGCACGGAACTATACACCCCTTTGAACACCTATGATGTTCACGGAGATGGCTCTTCTTCTGGGGACTTATTTGCGGCGCCGGTTACCCTCCGCTAACCGCGGACCGCGGTTGTTTTGCGGGAATTAGAGGGAACCGTTAGGCACGATTCTGTATTTTGCTTCGAGGAATTGCTGGAGGTCCGGGGGAGGTTGGCGAGGATTCTTTGCCATGGCAGCAGGTGGGCCGCCGCGGCAGCGAGATGAGTTGTTCCTAGTGCTTGTCGTAGATCGAAATGCTGGACACGCTCTTGCCGGACGGATCGGTTCCGGTCACGTACAGCGTGCGGGTCTTGCCGTTCTTCGATACGATCACTTTGCCGCTGGTAGTCGTTTTGCTGCCTTTCTTGTTGGTTAGCACCAGCGTGTGGTCGTCAATCTGTTTGTACGACCGCGAATCTGCTGTGGGGTCGCCGGTGAGCGGATATTCTTTCTGGTCGAACTTGCCTGTCCACTCGGTATGCATTGGCTTGCCAGCGCCGTCGGTCCCATCGGTGGTCACTTTCATGTTGTCGCCGTCGGCTGCGTAGATCACGGTCGTGTTCTTCGCGAAGCCGGCTGGGACCTTTGACTGGGCTTCATCGAGCTTCCAGGTTCCAATCTGTGGACTTTGAGCGAAGGTCAACGCCGTCCCAGCAAAGCAGAGAGCTACGGTCAAGAGGAGCATTCTTGCTTTCATGTCGTTCTCCTGTTGATGCAGATATTTTGATTGCTGTCTGAACAGCACGGACTATACACCCCTTTGAACTGCGCTGATATTCATGGAAAGGGCTTTTCTCCGGCGGCCTATTCGCGACGCTGTTATCTTCTCCTAGCCGCGGACCGTGCTGGTTTTGGCGGAATTAGCGGAGATCGGCAGGCACGATTCCGTATTTTACTTCGAGGAATTGTTGGAGGTCCCGGGGGAGAGTGGTGGAGAGTTCCTGCCAGGTGAGGAGTTTCAGGCGCGTTGCGAAGGTGTAGGAGTGGACTGCGGAGAGGACGGAGTACCAGATCTCGATGAGGTCGTGGCGGCGGGCGTCGGAGAGGACACAGAAGCCGGCGTCGGAGGCGTAGGCGGCGAGGACGTTGCGGATGAGTTGGTAACCCTGGATCGCGCCGGTGGGTTTTCGTGGGAGGCGGGCGAGGTCGAAGATGGTTTCGAGATCGCGGTAGCGTTCGATGAGACGGGCTGGGGCGGTCTGGAAGTTGGATTCGGTGAGCTTGGCTTCGAGGAAGAGATTGTCGAGTTGGAGGTCGATCTCGGTTCGGTCGGTCAGGGTGTGATTGGTGATTGGGGATGGTGATGTTGGCGGCGCTTCGAGAACCCAGATCTCAGAATCGAGATCTGGGGCACCCGGATTTTTGCCAGTTTTCGATTCTACGTCTTGGTTGAGATTGGTTTGGGGCTTTCGGATGGTGGGTCGTTTGCGGATGGTCTTTAGGGGGACGCCGGGGTTGATGCCGAAGCAGGGTCGGGTGGTGGGGTCGACGTTGAGGAGATTGGCGACGGCGGGGGCGAGGGTGTGACCGTTGAAGACTGCGGGGTGGCAAAAGATGTTCATGAGGAGGGCGTCGGAGCTGTTGGCGGAGTCGAGCTCCATCCACTGCCAGTCTTTGCGGGCACGGGAGCGGCGGGAGGCGGTGTGGGGCTTGGTGAGGCGGCGGAGCCAGGCGGGGTTGGCGCAGATGCTGGTGTCGGATGCGGGGTGGAAGTTGCCGTGGCGGCCTTGCTCGTCGCGGCCGAAGATGACGATGGGGGACGGGCCAGGGTGGATGTCGTGGAGAAGATTTTGGGTGCGGGCGAGATGGTGGGCCCGGGCGCTGAGGTCGCGGCGGAGGAGCGAGGCGAACCATGATTCTGGTCGGGATGGAGTGGGTGGTTGGGGCATGAGAATCGCGGCTGAGTCTTGTAGTCTCTTGAGTGAGCGGTTGTGCCGCTGGGACGATTTTAGTGAGGAGAGAGTTATGCCGCGTGAGATTGATTGGTTGGATTCGGAGGAGATTGGGATTTTGCTGCAGGAGAAGTACCCAGAGATTGAGCCCTATTCGGTGCGGTTTACGGACCTGCATAAGTATGTGATTGCGTTGCCGGGGTTTGTGGGAGACCCGGGGAAGTCGAATGAAGGGATTCTGGAGGCAATCCAGACGGCTTGGAACGAGGAGTGGGAGGACGCTAAGTAAGGGCTTCGGCCGCTTATGTCTATTTCAAATCCTGAACGCGGCGGGATATCTGACCTTGCCGCGAACACCCTCGAGGGCGCCAGGGCTGAGTTCCATCGCCATGAAGGCGTCTTTAGGGAAAGTGCTTTCGAGAGAAAGTGCCTTCCCGCTGGAAAAACCAAAGCGTGGATAGTAGTTGGGATGCCCGACGACTATGACGATCCGCTCACCCTGCTCGCGCAGCAAATTCAGGCCATGACGGACCAGTCGTCCACCGATGCCCCGGCGCTGATGCTTGGGTAACACGGCCATGGGGGCCAGCGCCGTGGCCGGAACCGATCCGGCGGATGTCTCAATCGACATCCGACTGAAAAGAATATGTCCGACGATTCGTTCCTGTATCTCGGCAACGAGCGAGACGAGCACCGCGCCTTCCGTGCGCAACTTGTCCACCAGGTCAGCTTCATACTGAGATCCAAAACCGACCTCATTGATTGAATGGATCACTGAAAGCTCTTCGGAGTCTTCAGGGTTTTCGCCACGGACGATGACATTGTCTTCTGGCGCCATGGACACGATTTTAACCTCGGACAAGTTGCTGGTTTTCAAGCGATGCGGGAGCGGAGTTGGGTCAAGAGCTTTGAGCCGGTTAGATGGAGGGTGGCGGCGGCGAGGATGGCCCAGGTGAGGCCTCCGATGGCGAGGGCGATGACGTCGCCGCGGTAGGTTTGGGGTTGGGGAACGAGGTGGAGGACGAGGGTGGCTCCGGCGAGGCTGACTATGGCGGCGATGGCGGCGCGGGTGATCTCGGCCCGGTCGAGGCCAGCGAAGGGGGTGCCTTCGGGGCCGAAGAGCGGAACCAGGCTGCGGCGGTGAGCGAGGACGGCAAGGGTGCCGGTCTGGATGAGGATCGCGACGTTTGAGGCCCAGGCGAGGCCGATGACGCCGAAGTGTTGGTGGAGTTGCCAGTAGATGGGGACGCTAACGATGGTGATGATGGTTCCTGCGAGCATGGGGGCGAAGGTTTCGCCGGCGGCGTAGAAGGCGCGGGCGTAGATGGCTTGCGCGGTCCAGAGAGCGAGCGAGATGGCGAAGATGGCGAAGTAGGCGGCGGTGGAGGTGGCGTCGGCGGCGTTGAAGGAGCCGCGGCGGAAGATGAGGTCGACGCCGGGTTGGGCTAGGGCGATCATGGCGGCGGAGCCGAGGAGTGAGAAGGCGACGAGGCGCGAGACGGAGCGGTTGACGGCGGAGGCGAAGCTGGCGAACTGGTTGCGTCCGAAGAGCGAGGCGAAGAAGGGGAGCGAAGCTGCTCCGGCGGCCTGGCCGATGATGGCCATCGGGGCGGTGAAGAGGCGTTTGGCGTAGTTGAGGCGGGAGATGTCGCCGGCGCCGTGTTTGGCGAAGTAGCCGAGGATCTGGTTGTCGAGGGTGATGATGGTGACGCCGAGCATGAGCGGGAGCGAGAGGCGGACCCATTCGCGGAGACCGGGGTGTTTGAGGTCGAGGACGCGGCGGTAGCGGAGGCCGGCTCGGTAGGCTCCGTAGGCGTTGAGGGCGAATGGACCGAGGATGGCTCCGATGAGGGCGCCGACACCCAGGGAGGAGATGCCCATGTGGCTGGCGAGAAGAGCCCCTCCGAAGATGATGCCGAGGTTGTAGATGAGCGGCGAGACGGCCTGGAAGGAGAACTGTTTGCGGACGAGGAGGAGCCGAGGCGAGGACCCCTCCGGCGAAGAAGAACAGCTGCGCGGGAAGGAGAATGCGGGTGATGCGGGTGCAGAGGATTCCTTGCGGGGAGGCCGGGTCGAAGTAGATGCGGGTGAAGAGTGGGGTGAAGACTTCGGCGAGGAGGATGGCGGCGCCGAGGACGATGATCATGGTGTTGAGGATGATGGAGAGAGCTCGCTCGCCTTCGGCTTCGTCGTTGTTGGAGCGGTAGCGGTCGAGGATGGTGACAAAGGTGATGGAGGCGGCGCCGCCGACGAGGAGGTAGTTGATCCACTCGGGGAGATAGAAGGCCACGTTGTAGGCGTCGGTGTTGTGGCCGGCGCCGAATTCGTAGGCGATGTATTGGTCGCGGACGAGGCCGATGACTCGGGAGAGGAGCGCGGAGAGAGTAAGGAGAAGGGTGGCGGAGGTGGCGGTGTGGCTGTGCGAGGGGCGAAGAAAAGCGAAGGGGCTGCGGCGGGGTGAGGCGATGGCCGGGTTGGGGTCTTCGTTGGCGGGCACGGGGTGGCTGAATTGATTTTATCGGCAAGGGCTTATGCTGATGGGTGGCAGGGGTGGTTCATGGCTTCGATGGAGATTTGTGGGAGCGGATGGAAAGGCATGCCCCAGGGGCTAAAGCCCCCACTCTGTGGGATAGCTTGAGAGACCCAAGGCTAAAGCCTTGGGGTACCTAGAGGCAAAGACAAGGGCAAAGGTGGATTCGGTTGGAGAACTTTCGGTTGAAGGTGTTTCGGGCAGTGGCGGAGGAGATGAGCTTTCGCAAGGCGGCGGAGGTGATGCATCTGAGCCAGCCGGCGGTTAGTCAACATATTCGTGCGCTGGAGGAGGAGGCGGGAGTGCGGTTGTTCGATCGCGCGAGGGGTGAAGGGCATGGGAGCCAGATATCGTTGACGGAGGCGGGGAGGGTGTTGCTGGGGTACGCGAATACTGCAGCGGAGACGATGTTGGAGGCGCAGCGGGCGCTGGCTGCATTGAATCATGAGGCCAAAGGGGAGTTGCGGCTCGGGGCTTCGACTACGGTGGCGCAGTATGTTCTGCCGCGGATATTGGGGGCGTTTTTGCGGCAGTATCCGCAGGTGAAGCTTTCGCTGGTAAGCGGCAATACGGAGCGGATTGTCGAGGAGGTGGCGGAGGAGCGGGTGGAACTGGGGATTATTGAGGGGCCGGCTATGCGGCGGGACGTGAAGACCGAGTGTATGGTGCGGGACGAGATGGTGCTGATTGTGAGTCCGAACCATGCGTGGGCCGCGCGCAAGGGTGGCGCGATCGCTCCGAAGGAGTTGGCGAAGGTGCCACTGTTGCTGCGGGAGAGAGGGTCGGGTTCGCGGCGGGTGGTGGAGCGGGCGTTGAAGAAGGTGGGGTTGCCGCTGCGGTCGCTCAGAGTGGCGATGGAGCTGGATTCGACGGAGGCGATTATCTCTGGCGTGGAGGCGGAGCTGGGGGTGGGGTTTGTGTCGCGGTGTGCGGTGGGGAAGGTGTTGCGGCTAGGGTCGGTGAAGGTGGTCGAGGTGGAGGGTCTCGAGATTCTGCGGGACTTCAGCTTTGTGCGTCTTGCGGGAACTGAGACTGCTGGCACGGCCGCGGCGTTTCAGCGGTTTGCGATGGGGTCGGTGCGTGTTGAGTCGACTCGGCCGCTGGAGAGACCCACGGCCAAAGCCTTGGCCACCTGACGCAACGGAAATCATTGAATGAGGCTGATAAGTAGAAGTTATCGGTAATTCAAAACTACTTCTCGACTGAGAGCGTGTGTGCGCCCATGCTTAAAGTATGTGGAAGAAGAACCTTTTCTATATCGGAATCATCGTTTCGGCCAGCGGGTTGATCGGGCCGCCCCTGGCGCTCGCGGCAGGGTTGGCGTTTGGGTTGAGTACGGTTGCATACCTTTCATGGAGAGAGCCGGAAGCTCTCGAAGTTTTTGCTGCAGGCGGCGGTGGTTTGCCTTGGCTTTGGGATGAACCTGAAGGAGGTGGTGCATGCCGGCGCGTCCGGCTTCATGTATACGGCGATTAGCATTGCGTTTGCGCTGAGCGTTGGGGTGTTGTTCGGCAAGATGTTACAGGTGGGCAAGACGCAATCGCTGCTGATCAGCTTTGGGACGGCGATCTGCGGAGGAAGCGCGATTGCAGCGATGGGTCCAGTGCTGGAGGCGAATGAGGAGGAGATGGCGGTTTCACTGGGGACCGTGTTTGTGTTGAATTCGGTGGCGCTGCTGTTGTTTCCGCCGATCGGTCACATGATGCACTTTTCCGAGACACAGTTTGGCCTTTGGGCGGCGTTGGCAATTCATGACACGAGCTCCGTTGTCGGGGCCGCGGCGAAGTATGGGCCGACGGCACTGGCGATAGGGACTACCGTGAAGCTGGCGAGGGCGCTTTGGATCGTGCCACTGGCGATTGCGACGGCCATGTTGAGGAAGAGCCACGCGAAGGTGAGCTGGCCGTGGTTCATTCTGTACTTCTGCTTCGCGGCGGTGCTGGCGAGTTATGTTCCACGCTACGTGCCGCAGTCGACGGAGCTATTTTCCGGGTTGTATCGATTGGGACGGGCGGCGCTGACTGTGGTGCTGTTTCTGATTGGGACGGGGATTACGCGGAACACGCTGAAGGAGGTGGGGGTGCGGCCACTCATTCAGGGCGTGGCGCTTTGGATCGTGGTGGGGAGCCTGTCGCTTTGGGCGATCCATGCGGGATGGATTGCGCTGTAGTTGGGAGGGGACGGGAAAAAATCCGGCCCAACGAGCAAACAGCGGATCCTTCGACTGCGCCTCTCGCGATGAAACTGCGAGGCCCCGTTCGACTGCGCTCAGAGTCAGGATGACATCTTCAAAAAATCAACTATTTGTGTGCGGGTCTATTTTGTCGATACGACCTAGCGGCGGGAGTGTGATTCTTCTTCGGTTGGCGCGGGCGCCAGAGGATTGGGGGCATTAGGATGTTTGGTGAAGTCGACCCAGCGTCTTGATGGATCAACGGGACGATGCCTGCGGCGGGGTTTGATGCTGGAAGAGAGGGAGAGGCTGGCGACGGTGTAGCTGACCATCTGGCGCTGACCGCAGCGGAGGCACCGGACGGGATAGCGCATGAGCAGGATCTGGCTGAAATCGTCGCTTCGCAGAGTGGAGCGGCGGAACTCCTGGCCGGAGCAGAACTGGCACTGGATCGAAACCCCTTGGTAGGGGTCTAATCCGAGGTAAGGGACGTTGTGGGAAGAGTGGGGTCGCTCTTTCCTTCTGCGGTAGCTGTCGTATTCGTTCTTGAATTTCATCTCAAGGTTTGTTGTTCTCTGGAAGGTCGAAGAGTTTTTCTGCGGTACGCCGAGGCCCCGTCTGGTTGCGGGGGGTGCGGATTGGGTGGACTGCCGCGCGGGCAGCGGGCTTCGAGAGCAGGGCGTGGAGATCGCGAAGGTCTTTTTGGATTTTGCGAAGCTGGCGGGTGTCGACGCTCAGTGGGGCGTTGTCGATGGTGAGGGAGAGCTGCGGTTCTTTTTGCCTAAGCTCGGCTTTGAAGACCTGTCGTGCGCCGGGAATGGTGTAGCCCTCGTTATAGAGGAGATTTTTGATGCGCAAGGCCATCTCGACGTCGCGACGGCGATAGAGACGCTGGCCAGTGCCGCCTTTGTGTGGTTTGAGATGAGGGAACTCGCTCTCCCAGAAGCGCAGGACATAGGCGGGGACGTCACAGAGTTTAGCGACTTCGCCGATGCGAAAGTAGAGCTTGTCCGGGATGTCAGACCCGGATGCAGGTGTGGCTTTGCGGATTGGCTGTTGCTGCGCCATGCCAGAAACTCCGATACCGCTGTGCCGGCGGGGTCTTTAGTCCGGCATCAGCTAAGTATAGGCCAACGAATCCGCGCTTGTTTGTAATTTTTTCTTCGACTTGCCGTTGAAATTATTGGGTCGGAGTGGAGACAGGTTGACGGGGCTCGGGCCCTTCCGCTGGCGGCGCGGGCGTACTGGACTGGCCAGGGAACGGACTGTCGCAGAACATCTGCGGCGTGAAGGGGCCAGTAGGGATTCCGAAGCATCTCGCGCGCGAGCAGGACGAGGCTGGCCTGGCCGGTGCTGATGATCTGGTCGGCCTGGGCGGGGCTGGTGATCATGCCTACGGCGCCGGTCGGAATTTCGACTTCGCGGTGAATGGTCTCTGAGTGGTGGACCTGATAGCCGGGGCCCAGGGGAATCTGCTGGGCCGGATGGTTTCCGCCGGTAGAGACATCTACGAGGTCGACGCCTGCTTGTTTCATGAGTCTGGCGAAGGCTACGGATTGAGGGAAGGTCCCAGGCTGGGCCGAGAGATTCCGGGGCCCAGTCGGTGGCGGAGATGCGGACGAAGAGGGGCAGGTGCTGGGGCCATGCGGCGCGGACGGCGCGGATGACTTCGAGGGGGAAGCGAACGCGGTTGTCGAAGCTGCCGCCGTACTCGTCGGTGCGGTGGTTGGAGAGGGGCGAGAGGAACTCGTTGAGGAGGTAGCCATGGGCGGCGTGGATCTCGACGAGGTCGAATCCGGCTACGCGGGCGCGATGGGCCGCGGCAACGAAGTCGGCGATGATCTTTTCCATGCCGGCGCGGTCGAGGGCGGAGGGGACGGGATAGGCTTCGTCGAAGCGAACCGCGGAGGGAGCGACAGGCCGCCAGCCACCTTCAGCGGGCGGGATGGTGCGGGCCGTTTGCCACGGCACGGCCATGCTGGCTTTGCGCCCGGCGTGGGCGAGCTGGGTTCCAGCGTAGGAGCCGTGCTGGTGGAGGAAGGTGGTGATGCGCTTGAGTTCGGGGACGTGCTCGTCCTTCCAGATGCCGAGGTCGCTGAGAGTGATGCGGGCCTCTGGGCTGACGGCGTTGGCCTCGGTGATGACGAGGCCGGCGCCACCGATGGCGCGGCTGCCGAGGTGGACGAAATGCCAGTCGCTGGCGAAGCCGTCGACTGAGGAGTATTCGCACATGGGGGAGACGGCGATGCGGTTGGGTAGGATGAGGCTGCGGAGTTTGAGGGGGGCGAAGAGGTGGTCGGTTGGCTGGGTCACAGGTGATTGGATGTGGCTGGGAGCAGATTTGGAGCCGCGGATTGTTTTACTGCTGAAGTCTTGGGGGTTGGGGACGTGTTGGAATGCGGGTGATCGCGGTGAGGAGGCGTCGGTTATTCGCCGTTGAATGAGGACGCCATGGAACCTGACGGGGAAAAGCGGCGTATTGTTTTCTAGAGATGTGGAGGCCCAAGATGTGGACCAAGCAGACAGTAGCGGTGATGACAATTGCAGCGACGACGCTGATCAGCGGCTGTCGGATCGAATCTGACAAACATGGCGATAACGACAACGTGAAGATCGCCACTCCCTTCGGGGGCATGACGGTGAAGACGAACGATGCGGCGGTGGTGGAGGGCCTGGGGCTGCCGGTGTATCCGGGTGCGGAGCTGGTGAAGAAGGACAAGAACAATGGGGCCGCCGATGTGAATATGAGCTTCGGCAGCTTTCAACTGCGGGTGAAGGCAGCGGGCTACCGGACACAGGACAGCCCGGACCAGGTGACGGCATTTTATCGCAAGGCGCTGGGGCGGTATGGCGACGTGATTCAATGCCAGAACGACAAGCCTGTGGGTTCGCCGACGCATACGGCAGAGGGGCTGACCTGCGACAACGAGAAGGAGAACCATATTTCTGTGAACGACGATATGTCGGGGAAGATGGAGCTGAAGGCCGGATCGAAGCAGCATCAGCATATAGTTGCAGTCGATCCGGAGGGTAACGGGACAAAGTTTGGGCTGGTTGCGCTGGATCTTCCGGGGCATCTTTCGTTTGGCGATAAGGACGACAAACAGTCACAGTGAGCGGGCGTGAGTCGGGCCGGGCGTGTTCGCCGCAGCTTGCCGCCCCCTGCTGGGTGGGATAGCTTCATAAGATATGCACGAGTACTGTCACCGTTGCGGCGGCGAGTTACCGGCCAGGGATGGTGCGTCGCCGTTCTGCCCGCATTGCGGTTCGCCCCAGATATTTTTGCAGGACTATGAGCAGCAGAGTGGAGCGCCTGAGGCCGATACTACCGGCGCAGTCCCTCCGCCGAGGCCGCAGCAGGTGGAGTGGAAGACGGCGATCCGTTGCGCGGTGCTGGTGGCGGGGATCGCTGCGGTGCTGAGCCTGGTAGCGGCGCGGGTGCAGCTGGTGTCGCCGCTGAGCTGGCTGTGGACGATTAGTGGGTCAATCATAACGCTGGCACTTTATCAACGGCGCCGACCGCTGGCGTGGATGGATGCCGGGGTGGGAGCACGGATTGGGGTGGTGGTTGGGCTGGCGCTGGTGGCTTGTCTGGCGGTCGCCATGGCCATCGGCGGGCTGGTGGCTCGGTATGGGCTGCATAGCATGGCGGGTGTGGATGCGCAGCTGACGGAGCTGCTGCATGTTCAGTTTGAAAAGGCGGCTGCGATCACTCCGCAACCGCCGGAGGTGCAGCGGTTTTGGTATTCGCCGGAGTTTCGGGCGGGGATGATGCTGGCTGGATTTGGAATGCTGGCTGGATTTCTACTGGTGTTATCGACGGTTGGCGGGGCCGTGGGTGGATTTATGCGGATGCGGCGGAAGGTGTCGGCCTAGTGGCCGTTGCGCCGCGAATGCGGACGGGGAGTCACATATTGAATAGCCAAGCGAGCGTAAGTCGGTTAGCGCCGATGCTTCTTTTTGGCTATTTCTTCTGCAGAGTGCAAAAAGGCGCGAAGGGCAGGTGAGGCGTGTTCCTCGTCCCGGATGGCGAGGCCGAGTTCTCGACGGATACGGGGCGCGACCGGAACCAGGGTTACGCCGGGGACCGCCACGGAGAAGGCGAGACGGGGCACGATGGAGAAGCCGAGGCCTTCCCGGACCATGCTGATGAGCGTTCCGAAGTCCTGCACCTGGAAGCGGACGCGCGGGGTTAGATTGTGGCGTGCGTAGGCGGCGAGGAGCAAGGGTTCGCTGGTATAGCGGGACATGATAAAGGGTCCGGAGGCGAGGTCGCGGATGGAGAGCTGACGACGACGGGCGAGTGGTGAACCGGCCGGTAGAATTGCGCAGAGTTCATCGCCCATGAGAGCAGCTGTCTTCGCGTCGGCCGCTGGGAGCTGTATCAGGGCCACGTCGATCATCTGGGTGCGGAGCCACTCCTCGATAGTTTCCGTGCTTTGGCTGGGCTCTTCGAGCAGGAGCACTTCAACATCGGGATGGGCGCGCGCGAGGTGGGCGATGACTTTGGGCAGGAACGCCACGGTCGCGCTGGGGATGGAGCCGACGCGACCCGGCCCGAGATCAGGCCCGTGGAGGCGTCGGACTCGGCTCGGATGGCATCGAGCGAGGCGAGAACCTGGCGCGCGTAGGGAAGGACCCTTCGACCCGCATCAGTTGGTTTGGCACCATTGCGCCCACGGTCAAGCAGGCGTGCACCGAGGTCGCGTTCAAGCGTCGCGATGGAGTGGCTTAGCGAGGATTGCGAGACATCCAGACGGGCGGCGGCGGCGAGGAAAGAGCCTTCCCTTGCGATTGCTTCCAATGCTCTTAGTTGTTGAATTTCCATATATGAAAAATATCGATGATAAATATATATTACATTGATTTGATTCATTTTGGCGATTCTCTTAGACTGCGGACAGGCAAATGGAAGAGGAGATGATCGTGCTGAATCAGAGGACGGACAAGCGAGTGGTTTTCGATTTTGAGATCGACTTCCTGAATGGTGGCGGCGTTCAGGGACAGGGCTTTCGTCTGGACATCGACGGTGAGGAGATCAGCGACCGGGAGTTGGGTGATGTGATTGTGCGCGACCTGCGCCTGCTGATGGTCGGGTCGGTGCGGATCCTGAACAAGCAGATTATCGAGGAGCGGCACAAGCGAGTGAGTGCAAAGGTCGAGGGTGCGAATAACTCAGGCGTGCCGGTGCATGTGGACCTAAGCCACACGATCTACGAGGGTCTGATTACCTACAAGGGGCTTCCTGCGCCGGTGATGTGCGACTTTCTGGGCCGCGAGGACTCGCGCAGATTCTACGACGAAGGGACCAGCTTCCATATTGGGCGAATCGACATGGTAGCGAATACCGGCACTTATCTGGATAGTCCTTTTCATCGATTCGAGGACGGGAAGGACCTTTCGGAGCTGGAGCTGGCTTCACTTGCAGGGCTTGATGCCGTGGTGGCGCGGGTGACGGGTCTGGAGGGCCGGGCGGTGAATCGGGAGATCTTTTTGCCACTGGATGTGCGTGGTAAAGCGGTGCTGGTCGAGACGGGGTGGTCGCGCCACTGGGCCACGGACCAGTACTTCGAGGGGCACACCTACCTGACGCGCGATGCCGCTGAATATCTGCGTGATGCGGGTGCGACGCTGGTAGGCATCGACTCTTACAATATCGACGACACGACGGATGGCACGCGGCCGGTACATACAGTACTTCTGGGTGCTGGGATTCCTATCGTGGAACATATGTGCAATCTGGAGTCGTTGCCGGCGAGTGGATTCATCTTTACTGCTGTGCCGGTGAAGGTGAAGGGGATGGGTACGTTTCCGGTGCGGGCGTATGCCACGCTGGGAGCCGCGTAGAGGTGCTCGGTGTGGCGATGGAGGTGTGCGGCTGGTTGGGCGGGCTGGTGCTGATCTGCGCCTATGCCCTGGTGTCGTTTGGGAAGACCTCGGCGCGGGGCGGTGTTTTCCAGGCCCTCAATTTGGTGGGGAGTTTGATGTTGGCTTCAAACTCTGGATGGCATCACGCGTGGCCTTCTGTCAGTGTGAATCTGATTTGGATTGGAGTGGGGGTAGGGGCGCTGTTGCGGGGCAGGCACGCTGATGTGGCTTGATTGATTAGGGAAACCTTGCCGTCGTGCCCGTGTCGATGTTCGGCGACCATTTCTCGGAAGCGGACGCTCTGCGGAGGGGTGTTTGTCCTGATATCATCAAGCGGAATCGCTATGAGTGACACTACGGAAGCACGGAAGCCGAAGTTACGGGAGAAGGGCCGGCTGATGTCGGCCTCGGAGATCGAGCGCACGCTGGTTCGACTGGCGCATGAGATCGTTGAAAAGCATGACGGCAGCAAGAACGTCGGGTTGGTCGGGATCAAACGCAGAGGCGTCCCGTTGGCGCAGCGGTTGGCGGTGCTGATCGGGAACATCGAGAAGCATCCGGTGGATACGGGTGTGCTGGACATCAGCTTTTACCGGGACGACCTTTCGACTGATGGGCCGCGGCCAAAGGTGTCTGCCGGTGCGATCGGGTTCGATGTGACCGGGCGGGACATTATCCTGATGGACGATGTGCTGTATACGGGGCGAACGATACGGGCGGCGCTGGATGCACTGTTCGACCAGGGCCGGCCGAAGAGCGTGCGGCTGCTGGTGCTGATCGACCGCGGGCATCGTGAGCTGCCGATCGAGGCGACCTATGTTGGGCGGACGATCCCTACTTCGAAGCGCGAGATCATCGAGGTGAAGTTGAACGAGGTAGACGGGCAGGAGCAGGTGCTGCTGGTTGAGCTGGTGGATTGAAGGTTGGCCTCGATGACTCCCTCAGTGCACAGTGCGGGGTATGCTGGGGGATCGTTGTTGACAGTGGCGAGCCTGCCGGTGACGGAGGTCGCGGCGATTCTTGCGGCGACGGACCGGTTTGAGCGGATGGCTAGCGCAGACCGGGCACGGACGCTGACGGGACGGCGGATTGCGCTGCTGTTTTATGAGTCGAGCACACGGACCCGGACTTCGTTTGAGCTGGCGGCGAAATCGCTGGGTGCGATTACGACTCTTGTAAGCGATAAGTCTTCTTCGATTGAAAAAGGCGAGAGCCTGAAGGACACGGGGTTGACGCTGCGGGCGCTGGGGGCGGAGTGCATCATTCTGCGGCATGCGAACTCGGGTGCGCCGTATCTGCTGGCGAAGTCGACTGGCTTGCCGGTGTTGAATGCGGGAGACGGGATGCATGAGCATCCTTCGCAGGCGCTGCTGGATCTCCGGACGATCCTGGCGAGGCTGCCGGGGTTGAGGGGTCGCTTGATTAATGCGAAGACGCTTGAGGGTGTGACGGTGGTGATCACGGGGGACATTCTGCATAGCCGGGTGGCCCGGTCGAACGCGATGTTGTTGCCGCGACTGGGAGCGAAGGTGCTGCTGTGTGGGCCGAAGGAGTTGCTGCCGGAGGAGGCGCTGGGACTGGGTGAGGGAGTGGCCATCGAGCGCGATTTTGACAAGGCACTGAAGCAGGCGCAGGTTGTGATGATGCTGCGGATCCAGCAGGAGCGGCTGGCGGGGCTGGAGCTTGACCTGGCGGACTATATTGCGCGGTATCAGTTGAATGAGGAGCGGTTGACGGCTTGTGCGCCGAGTGCTCTAGTGATGCATCCGGGGCCTATGATTCGTGGGCTGGAGATATCGGGTGAGGTGGCGGACGGATCGAACTCGGCGATTGAAGAACAGGTGCGGCATGGGTTGGCGGTGAGGACGGCACTGCTGGTGCGGGCGCTGAGTGCGGATGGATTCGCGAGTGTAACAGTATGAGTGACTTATTGATTTTGAACGGGCGGCTGGTCGATCCTGCGAGCGGTGTGGAGGCGGAGCGCGACCTGCTCGTGCGGCATGGGCGGGTGTCGGCCGTTGAAGCACCGGGAGGGTTGCGTGAGGCGAAGGCGAAGGAGACGATTGATGCTGCGGGGATGATTGTTGCGCCGGGGTTGGTGGATATCCATGTGCATCTGCGAGAGCCGGGGCAGACGTATAAGGAGTCGATTGCTACGGGGACGGCGGCGGCAGCGGCTGGGGGGTTTACGAGTGTGGTGGCGATGCCGAATACCGTGCCGGTGAATGATTCGGTGGCGGGTTTGCAGTGGATGGTCGATGCGGCGCGTGGGGCGTGCGTGAAGTTGTTTGCGATGCCGGCAGCTACGTTTGGCAGCATGGGCGAAGAGATTACGGACTTTCATGAATTGCAGCGGGCCGGAGCGGTCGGCTTTACCGATGACGGGAAGCCGGTATTACATGATCGTGTAATGCGTGAGGCGCTGGTAGCTGCAGCGGGGATTGGCGTGCCCGTTTCGCAGCATGCGGAGGACACGCGGCTGACCGGCGGTTGCAGCATGAATGCAGGGCCGGTGGCATTTCGGCTGGGACTGCGCGGGATGCCCGTTGAGGCAGAGGCACGGATTGTGGAGCGTGACATCCGGCTGCTCAAGGACATTGAGCGATCAGAGAGGCTGAGGGCGCATCTGCATGTGCAGCATGTGTCGACCTCGAAGGCGATGTCTTTGATACGAACGGCGAAGGCAGAAGGGCTGCATGTGACGTGCGAGGTGGCTCCGCATCACTTCACGCTAACCGATGAGGCGATTGCGGACTACGACACGAATGCGAAGATGAATCCGCCACTGCGGGCAGAGTCGGACAGGCTGGCGATGATTGCGGGATTGATGGACGGGACGGTCGATTGCATCGCCACAGATCATGCTCCGCATGCGAGGTTTGAGAAGGAGCAGGAGTTTGAGCGGGCGCCTAATGGAATTACCGGGCTCGAGACGGCGCTGGGGCTGGCATTGCGAGTGTTGCACAAGGGGCAGGGAATGACGGTTTCGCGGGTGATCGAGTTGATGAGCGCGCAACCGGCGGGGATTGTTTCGCTCGAAGGGCGAGGGACTCTGAAGGCAGGGAGCTTCGCGGACGTTGTGGTGTTCGATCCGG
This sequence comes from uncultured Acidobacteriaceae bacterium, assembly GCA_963774835.1. Classification (GTDB taxonomy): domain Bacteria; phylum Acidobacteriota; class Terriglobia; order Terriglobales; family Acidobacteriaceae; genus Edaphobacter. The sequence goes on along the minus strand of CAVZGS010000002.1, from coordinate 308,379 downwards.
CGGCGGAGTGGAGCTTTGAGGCGAAGCGGTCACGGTCGAAGTCGCGGAACACTCCGTTTGATGGGACGGGAATGGTAGGTCGGGTGATGGCCACGATCTGCGAGGGCAAGGTCGTGTATCGAGATGCGGTGGCAGAGGCGAAGCGTTAAGGCCGAAAAGGAAGAACTGAAACGCCGGTGGTCTCGCATCGTTTGAAAATGCGGATTTCGCGATGACTTTCTGGTTTGATTTCGATCTGGCGGCGTTGTGGAGATTCTATTTTTGGTGGAAGACCTTTTTGTTGACGCTGGGCCACCACTCTTTCCACCAGAAGTTGAAGCAGTCGATGAGGTCGCTGGTTAGCCACTTCTGACCGACCTTGGTCCAGGTCTGGTACTCCTTGGGATAGTAGACCGTGGAGAGGCCGGCTGCGGCACCGGAGCCGATGATCTCAGAGAAATTAAAGGTTGAATTGCCGTTGTCTCTACGGGTGACAAGGACTCGAGTGACGGCGTACCAGGGCCGTTTGCGGAAGCCCCCGCGGCCGAGGGTATAGAAGCGACTGTCCTGGCGGAAGAGGATGGGGCCGAGGCCACCGACCATAAAGTTTTCGTCCGCCGTGTCAGCGAGAGTGTGCCAGTAGTATTTGCCGTAACCTTCGAGCCCCTGGCCAAACTGGGGGTACGACTTACTGTCCATTGCGAAGCCGGCCTGAATGCCTGCGACGAGGAAGGAGGAGTAGTCGAAGCTGTTCTTGGCTGCGAGGACTAGTTTTTCCTTTGGCGTTTGGGGCGGCAGTTTAACGTCAGCGGAGACGGAGCTGAAGTTGGGGATGATACCGAGGACGCGCTTGGTCTGTTGGGTGCCGTAGACGCTGACGGCATCCGGGTTGTCGGTCTCGCTGTGGAACCGGGGTCGGCGTGGTCGTCTGTGGAGCCGAGGGTGTCTGGCTGGATTGCAGATAGAGCAGGGCACCGGGGGAGTCGGGCAGTTCGGAAACCGGGAGCGGCGGCGTCAGGGCAGCCGATTCGTTCGAGGAGCTTGTGAAAGGGCCGGTGATGTCGAGTTGCTGCGCGCGGAGATTAAGCGAGGCCCCGAGGACTGTGATCAAAAGAGCGGCGCCAAGCGCCAGGCGAATGCGCCTGGGTTGGTGGATAGAACAAAGGGGCATACAGATCAGACGCATCTCCTCAAGAATAGACTCGATAAGCTATGAGCCTTGATGGAAAACGGGGCCCGTTTTCGAGGGGGCATGTGGTTCGATAACAAAGGATTAGGGTTTCAAGACTCCCATTTTTCTGGCGACGGTGGAAAATACTTCGAGCGCCTGATCGATTTCGGCGCGGGTGTGTTCGCTGGTCATGATGGTGCGGATGCGTGCCTTGCCCTCGGGGACTGTGGGGAAGGCGATGCCGGTGGCCATGACTCCCGCGTCGAAGAGGGCCCGGGAGAAGTCCATGGTGCGCCGGCCGTCGCCGATGATGATTGGGGTGATGGGGGTTTCGCTCTTTGGAGTGGAGTTGCCGCCTACGTCGAAGCCGGCGTCGGTGAGTCGCTGCTTGAAGTAGATGGTGTTGTCCCAGAGGCGCTGGATGCGTTCGGGTTCGTTTTCGAGGATGTCGAAGGCGGCGATGCACGTTGCGGCGACTGAGGGTGGGTGTGATGTAGAGAAGAGGAAGGGGCGAGCGCGGTGATAGAGGTAGTCGATTAGGTCGCGGCTGCCGCAGACGTAGCCGCCGAGGGCGCCGATGGCTTTTGACAGGGTGCCGACCTGGATGTCGACTTTGTCGGTGACGTGAAAGTGATCGACGGAGCCGCGGCCGTTGCGACCGAGGACACCGCTCGAGTGCGCGTCGTCGACCATCATGATGGCGCCGTATTTTTCAGCCAGCTGAGCGAGCTTGTCGACTGGGCCGATGTCGCCGTCCATGGAGAAGACGCCGTCGGTGATGAGGAGCTTGTGGCCCGGTTCGTTCTGGACTTCGCGGAGGAGCTCTTCGGCGTGGGCGACATCTTTGTGGCGGAAGACTTTGATTTTGGCTTTGGAGAGGCGGGCGCCGTCGATGATGCTGGCGTGGTTGAGCTCGTCGGAGAGGATGAAGTCTTCTTTGCCGAGAATGCTGGAGACGGTGCCGGCGTTGGCGGTGAATCCGGACTGAAAGACGACGCAGGCCTCGACTCCTTTGAAGGCGGCGATCTTTTCTTCGAGCTCCATGTGGATGCGCATGGTGCCGGCGATGGTGCGGACGGCGCCTGAGCCTACACCGTATTTTTTTGTGGCGGCGATGGCGGCTTCTTCGAGCTTGGGGTGGTTGCAGAGACCGAGATAGTTGTTGGAGGCGAGGTTGATGACGCGCTTGCCGTCGTAAGTGCAGACGGGTGCCTGCTGGTCGTCAAGCTCGCGCAGCTTGAAGAATGTGCCGCGCTGGCGGAGGTCGTCAAGCTGGGCGGTGAGGTGGGCAAGCTGTGGGCGCTTTACGGCGGCGGTGGTCATGAAATCATCTTAAACCTTTGGGGGCCGGGTGGTCTTTGAGGCGGAATGTGCATCTTACGAAGTGAAGTGGTTGCAAGGCCTTGATTCGCATGAGGCAAGAGATTCGGTACAAGTGAGGACACTACAATGGGCTTTCAATATTCAGGAAAAGCTGCCGCTGCGACGATTTTGCTGGCGACGGCGATGCTTACTGGCTGCCAATCAAGGCAGGATGCGGCGATTGATGCGGCCAAGAAGCAAGCGGCCGCGACAGGCCAGGCGCAGCAGGTAGTTTCGACAGATAAAAGCGGGAACGTTACGACGACGACGGTGCAGCCGCCAGCGCCCGGACAGACGACGCAGGCCGTGACGACGACGGTGACTCCGGCGGCTGCGGTTGCGGCGAATACGCCTGCGACCGCGCCAGGGGCGATGCCGGTGACGGCAGGGCAGACGGACGCTTCAGGTCAGCCTCTGGGACCGCCTGCTCCGGGTGCGGCGCCGATTGTTCGGCCCGCGGACGTGAATGTTGCGGCGGGAACGAACTTGACGATTCGGATCAATCAACACATCAGCGTGAAGACTAGTCACGAGGGTGACAGATTTGATGGAGAGGTCGTCGATCCGGTGGTAGGCGAAAACGATCGCGTTGTGATTCCAAGGGGTACACCGGTGAGCGGCGTGGTAGTTGCGTCGCATCGGCGGGGTCATTTCAAAGGTTCGTCGATTTTGGAGTTGCGGCTGACTTATCTCACATTGGACGGGACGCGGTACCGTCTCGATACCAGCGATCTGACGGAGACCAAGAAAGGCAAGGGGAAGAGGTCGGCTGCGATTATTGGTGGCGGTGCGGGCGTCGGAATGCTCGTTGGCGGTGTGGCCACTGGCGGTGTTGGGCTGCTGGTTGGTGGCCTTGTGGGTGGAGGTGGAGGGACGTTGGTGAGCGGTTTGACGGGGAACCGAGATATTGAGATCCCTGCGGAATCGATCGTTCGCTTCAAGCTGGCGGACAATCTTGTAGTACAACCTGCCTAAGTGCTCCTGGTTGCATGCAAAGGCCCATCTTCGCGATGGGCCTTTTTGCTGTGTGGCGATGGAGTGCTTTGCGGCGTCAGTTAGGATGGTTTGGGTTTTCAGGAGGACATGGATGGCGATCCGATTGCATTTTTGGGGTGCGGCACAGACGGTCACTGGTTCTTCGCACCATCTGGAATGCGCGGGACAGAACGTGCTGCTCGACTGCGGATTATTTCAAGGACACAGGCAACAGGCGCGCGAGATCAATGAGCATTTGGCGTTGCCGATGGAGCAGCTCAATGCAGTTGTGCTTTCTCATGCTCACATCGACCATAGCGGAGACCTTCCTCTGCTTGCGAGGGAAGGGTATCGGGGGCCGATTTATACGACTCCGGCGACGGTGAGCCTATGCGAGAAGATGCTGAAGGACAGCGCGCATATTCAGGAGTCGGACGCGGAGTTTGTGAACAGGAGGACGCATCGCAGGAGATCGATCGGCGTTGCGGCAGGGAACGGCGCAGTGATGCCGCTGTACACACAGGAAGACGCGGCGCAGGTGATGCAGCAGTTCAAGCCTGTGACGCTGCATACTCCGCAGTTGCTGGCGGGCTCGACGGCCGATGCGGGTTTTACTTCGACTACGTTTGACGCGGGGCACATGCTGGGATCGACGGGGGTGTTGATTGAGGCCCGCGAAAAAGGACAGACGACGCGGCTGTTGTTCTCCGGCGATGTGGGGCGGAAGGGCTTGCCGATCATCAAGGACCCGGAGGCGGCGCCGGCTGCGGACTACCTGATCATGGAGAGCACGTACGGCAACCGCCTGCACCAGCCGATAGGTCCGGTGAAGAAAAAGCTGGCGAACCTGGTGAACCGCACGGCGCAGCGCGGGGGGCACATTGTTATGCCGGCCTTTGCGGTGGGGCGGACGCAGCAGGTCGTACTGCTGCTGCATGAGCTCATCGATGAGAAAGCAATTCCCGACCTCCCGATCTTTGTTGATAGTCCGCTGGCGGTGAATGTGACGGACGTGTTTCGCAAGCATGAAGAGTTGTGGGACGACGGGGCGCGTGCGTTTGCTGACCTGCATGAAGACCCGTTTGGCTGGAAGCGGCTGCGGTATGTCCGCACGGTGGAGGAGAGCAAGACGCTGAATGGGCTGCGCATGCCGTTTATTGTGATTGCGGCCTCGGGGATGTGTGAGGCGGGGAGAGTGTTGCATCACCTGAAGAACAGTGTTGAAGACCCGAGGAACCTGGTGCTGATTACCGGGTTTCAGGCAGAGCATACGCTGGGGCGTGCGATTGTGCAGCGGCAGCAGGAGGTGAAGATCTTTGGCGAGCCGATGCGTCTGCGAGCCGAGGTGGACTCCATCGGTGAGTTGAGCGGACATGCGGACCAGAGGGAGCTTCTGGAATGGATGGAGCCGGTGGTGCCGACGCTGAAGAAGGTCTTCCTGGTACACGGCGAGTCGGACGCTCAGCAGACGTTGAAGGTCGAGATCGAAAAACTTTATAAGCTGGAGGTCGTCTGCCCTAAGCGAGACGAGCGGTACGAGGTGGGATAACGAAAAACTCAACACCGATTACACCGATGCCACCGATTTCAAGGAGCATACAGTCAGGGACGGCCCTGGGCGACCTTGATTTCTCTCGTGATGGATTTGTTGTTAGAGATGTGCGGCTACCAGGCGCATGGCCTGTTCGACGATGTCTTCGTCGCCGCCGCAGCCTTCGAGCCAGCGCATGTTCGGTTCGCGACGGAACCAGGTGAGCTGGCGTTTGGCGTAGTTGCGATGGCCTTGCTGGGCACGGGCCACGGCTTGTTCGCGGGTGAGCTCGTTTTGGAGCACGGCGTTGGCTTCGGCGTAGCCGAGAGAGGTTAGGGGACGGCAGTCCGTACCGTAGCGGGCGATGAGTCGTTCCGTCTCCTCGACGAGGCCGCGGTCGAACATGGCGGCGGCGCGCTGGTTGATGCGCTCGTAGAGGCGGTCGCGGGGTGGGTTGAGACCGAGGCGCAGGATGCGGTAGCCGGTGAGGGTGTCGCGGCCCTTCTGCCATTGTTTGGTGAGGGGTTGGTTCGCGGCGAGGGAGACTTCGATTGCGCGGCAGACTTTGGGGACGTCGTTGACGTGGATTGCTGCTGCAGCGGCCCTGTCGAGGCGGGTGAGGAGGCGGTGAAGGTATTCGGGGCCACGGGTCGCGGCGATTTTGCGGAGGCGTTCGCGCTGGCCGGGCTCTTTAGGGGGGGCAGGGAAGAGACCGTCGATGAGCGCGCGCAGGTAGAGGCCAGTGCCTCCGGCGACTATGGGCAGGCGGCCACGTTCGGTGATGCCGGCGAGGGCTTCGCGGGCCTGACGGCTGTAGTCGCCTGCGGTGCAGGCCTCGTCGGGCCAGGCGATGTCGATCATGTGGTGCTGGATGAGGGCCGCTCTTCTCTGGAGGGCTTCGCGGTACCGATCTCCATCTCGCGGTAGACGGCCACGGAGTCGCAGCTGACGATCTCGCCGTTGAACTCTTCGGCCAGGCGGAGGGCGAGAGAGGTCTTGCCGCTGGCGGTCGGGCCGACGAGGACGATGAGAGGTTTGCCGGGCGTTGTCACCATTGCGACGCCTCCCAAATCACCATAGACGCCACCAGCCCGGCGTGAAGATGTTGTGGGGCCCCGCGCGCAACACGCTGAAGAGAAGGATGACCAGGGCAAGAAGAAGGAGACCCCGTACCTGACGACGGCGTTCGGTCTGCCGGCGATCTGTTGACGGAACGTGCTGTTGTGGCATGAGTAAGAGAACGGTCGGACGTGGCTAGAGGCGGATGGCCGCACAACTTCTTGCAGTTTATGGAAGTGGCTTGTTGGTGAAGAAGCCGATGCTTAGTTCGAGGTTTGGGCCGTGGAAGTTTGCGGGCAACGGCGGGAACTGACCGACGCCGGTGATGCCGCCCCAACAGGCGCGGTCGATGGCCGTGTCCTGACTGGAGGCGTCGAGGTTCATGGCGGCGATACGGCCGTCAGGGAGGATGGTGAAGCGGATGTGGGTCTCGCCCTGCTTGTTGAGGGGTGGACGTGCCTCCTCCGGAATCAGCGGGATCCAGTTGCGCTTGATGTCGCCGAGGATCCTTCGGATGTAGGGGCCGAAGTCAACGCCCTGCGTGTCGGAGAGGACCTGCACGCCGGCACCCATACCCCCCTGAGCGCCGGGAGGGCCGGGGGCGTAGTCTCCGGAGCCGCGGTCGTGCGCCGCGTCCTGGGCGGCCCTGCGGATGGCGTCACCGGGGGTTTGATTGGGGTTGCCGAAGTTTGGCCGGGTGGGTTGTGCCGGCTTGGGGGCCTCGATGAGGGCCTGCTGGGTCGGCGGCGGTGCAGGCGGCGGCGGTTGTGGAACAGGAGGGGTCGGTGCAGCTTGCGTCGGGGCTGGCTGGGCCGGTGCTGGGGCTGGAGCTTCGGCTTTGCGCATGGCCTGCAACTGCTGCAGCGTCTTTTGATCGAGCGGCTGGGCGTGGTTCCTCTCGGGAGTGGCCCGGGGCTTTGGCGTGAGTCTCGACAGGCCCTTGGGTGTGTCGAGGAAGGTCAGCTGCTTGTCGCGTTCCTTGAGCACATCGACCGGACTGATGAGGCGCGGCTGGTGGAAGAGGACGCGCGGGCCGTAGAAGAGGAACCAGACGATCCCCAGGTAAATGATGATGGAGATGTAGATGGACTCTCGGAAGCGCGCTTTGGAGCGTTCGTCGTCGAGCGAGTCGAGCAGGTGAATCAGCTCATGCTCTTCGAGTACGCCATAGCGGCCGGTGCGCACCTTGACGGGTTGGGTGGGCGGCGCGGGGTTGGGCGGGGTCTCGAGGGAGGGCATGAGGTTATAAGGTTCTGACGGGTGCGGGAGGCGAAAGTTTCGTTAACAGATTGCCGGTTGGTTCCCCGGTTTACATACGCCCCTCTATTTTCTCATTTTTGCCGCTCAACGCGCCGAAGAAATGATTGGATCGAAGTTTCTGAAACCCCAGGGCGAAACCCGTAGACTGGGAGCGTGGCCCATAGGTTTTCGTCCGATATTCGCGCCGTTGTGCTGACGATCAGCGACCGCTGCTCGCGGGGAGAGCAGGTCGATTTGTCCTGGACCGGCCGTCCGTCAGTTGCTGGAGGCCGCTGGTGCGGGCTTAGTGACGGCAGAGACACTGCCCGACGAGCTGGATTTGATAACAGTAGCGTTGCGACGGCATGCACAGGGTGCGGACCTGATTGTGACTACGGGGGGTACAGGGCTGGCTGCGCGGGACGTGACTCCGGAGGCCACCAGGCTGGTCTGTGAACGGCTGATCGACGGATTGGGGGAACGGATGCGCGCTGATGGACTGCGGCATACGCCGTTTGCTGCGTTGAGCCGTGCGGTGTGCGGAACGTTGGGAAAGACGCTGATCGTAAACCTGCCGGGTAACCCAGCGGGAGCGAAGAGCTCGCTGGCGGCAGTTCTGCCGCTGCTTCCGCATGCGCTCGATCTATTGGCTGGACGAACGGAGCACCATCCTGCTTCGCAGGGCACCCAACATGGAAGTGCTGACGGCAGGTAGAATAGGGCATACCCCGTGAAGATCTCTCCCGTTGCTTTTCTGCACAAAATGAATGTCGTGATGCTTGCGGCATTGAAGCCGTTCGGCGTGTGGGGGATTGGTGCTCTGGCGGTCATCGATTCGGCGGCGATCCCGGTGCCGATCGACGCGCTGCTGATCGATTATGTCGCGAACGACCATAAGCGGTTTCTGCTGTATTGCTTTATGGCGGCGGTTGGCTCCGGGATCGGCAGCATGTTGCCGTATTACCTGGGGCGTGCGGGTGGGGAGCTGTTTCTGCTGAAGCGGATCAACCGGCAGCGGTATGAGCAGATGCGCGACCGCTTTGAGAAGCAGGAGTTTCTGGCGATCATGGTCCCAGCGATGATGCCTCCGCCGATGCCGGTGAAGCTGTTTGAGTTTGCCGCCGGAGTGTTTGAGATGAAGCCGCTGTGGTTCTTCAGTGCGATCTGCGTGGGTAAATTTTTGCGGTTCCTGATCTGGGCGATTATCACGATCACCTATGGGCCCAAGATCCTGGGGACGATCACGAGGACGTTGCACCAGCACCATGGCTACGTGATGAGCGCCGGTGGAATCGTCATCGTGTTGCTGCTGGCGTATGTGATCCGCAAGGTGTTCGACCGGCGACGGGGGACCAGTTTGCCCGTTGAAGAAGCTGGCAACGACTCTTCTCAATAGCGTGCTTGTCAGTGTTGGACGTGGCCATCGATCTCCATCCGTACGACGCGGCGATCGTCGTTGACGTAGACGGTGCCTGAGAGCGGGGGGTCTCTTCGACCGGCGAAGATCGGCGTGTCGTAGAAAAAACGCAGGTCACGAAAGGTCACGGTAGTGAGACCGTCCGGGTCGGTGTCGGTTTGAGTGACGACGGGCCACTGAGACCAGTCGAGGTAGATCTCGCCGAGCCAGCTGCGTTTGGCGACCAGTGTTGCCAAAGTTGTGGGTGGTTTGTAGATGACCTCTGTCTGGCGGTTGGTTGCGATGGTGTTGTTAAAGGTGTCCGCGGCGGCGATCTGATAGAACTGCGGGGTTTCGGCTACGGTCTGCCAGTGGAAGGGGTTGATCGGGTAGGGGTCGGCCGTTATACGGAGGACGGACGCGCCGTTGTAGTCGGCGGCCTGGGCGAGTTGGACGGCCTTGTCGTGTTCGACGAAGCGGAGGGTCCAGAGTGCGACCATGGCAAGGAGAGCGGCGATGGCCCAGCCTTGTCCCCGGAAGGCCGGCCGGCGCGCTCCTACCTCGCTGCCGACGAGGCCGAAGAGGGACGGGGCGACGAGGGCGATCAGGAGGACGAGAAAGAGGACCGGTTCGAAGACGAAGACGAAGGAGCCGGCGTACCAGCGTGGATTGAAGGGGAAGAAGGGGCGGAGACCGTAGTTGTTGGTCCAGTCGAGCAGGAGATGACTGAGCAGGGCGATGAGGGAGAAGCAGTAGAGCAGACCCCATCGGACGGGGGCGCGAGGTGGTTTGGCAGGGTCCTTACGCGTTGTGCGCCAGCGGTGGAAGAGCCAGACCGCTCCCACCAGGATCGCGGCCTCGAAGGGCAGGCCGAAGAAGGTGTGGGTCCATCCGCGATGATGCTGAAAGGCAGCGATCGGGCCGTCGATCGGACCATAGGGTGTCGAGGTCGGGCGCTTCGGCAGCGAGCGTCATAGTGACGGCGGCATAGGCGGCCTTGCGGTTGAACCCTGCGCGGGCGAGGCAGGCGCCGGTCATGAGGTGGGTAATGGGTTCCATGTCTGCTGCGATATTAGCGTGTCGGGGCTGTTTGGGCCCGTCTGCGGCAGATGACGAGCTGGCTGCCGGCGATGCGGTAGAGCGGGAGCGAGTTGCGAAGTTCGGTGAGATATTGACTGACGCCGTCGATGAACCAGGTGTAGTCGTCCCAGACTATGACGCCATTGGGAGAGAGAATTTCGAGTGCAGTTTCGGTGTCGGCCTTGATGCACTCGTAGGAGTGGCCGCCGTCGATGAAGCAGAGGTCGGTATTGGCGAGGTATTCGGGCGGAGTGAAGGTGAGTGAGTTGCCGTGGAACTGATGGATGCGGTTTGCCGCGGGGTGACCAAGGAAAGCGAAGCCGATGGAGGTGCGGGAGAGGCGGACCCACTCCCTGTCGCCTTTGCTGAGGGTCTCGATCTCGGCGGGGGTGTGTTGTTCGGGGAGATCGAGGGTATAGATGTCGGCTTCGGGAGCGTTGAGGGCCATAGTGAGGGTGCCGACGCCGCGAAAAGTCCCGGTCTCGAAGATTTTTTTTGGCTGGAGTGCGCTGACGACGGTCGCGAGAAGAGCGTAGGGGACGACGAAGCCGAGGCCGGAGAGGCTGATGGTGTCGATGGGGGGCAGGAGGATCTCGCGGGGATCGGTGCAGCCGAGGAAGTTGGCGAGGGCAGGGTGGTCGATGACTGGGAGGGTGTCGCGGGCGTCGAAGGCGTGCTGGCGAATGCTGCGGCCTAGCTGGACGACGTGGCGGCGGGTCTTACTATTGGCGAGGCGAACGGTCGCCAGTTCAAAGAGGTCGCGGAGCATGGGGAGGAAGTGCCGGGGGTCGACTCCGTAGCTGCGTGTCTTTGGGGGAGGCTGTTCTTTCATCTGGGGTCGGCTGCTGAGTGGAGCACGCTGAGCGGATTTTCTCATACCGGAGCGGGGGCGAGTCGCACGTGCAGCGGGGAAGGCCAGGACGCTTGGTAGAATCGAAGTGCCGATGTCGACGATGACTGCAATTACGCCGGAGGTTCTTGCCAAGTACCAGCCTGTGATTGGGCTGGAGGTCCATGTTCAGCTTTTGACTGCGTCGAAGGCGTTTTGTGGCTGCGTGAACAAGTATGGAGGCGAGCCGAATACGCATATCTGCCCGACTTGCCTGGGGTTGCCGGGGGCATTGCCGGTGCTGAATCGCAGGGCGGTAGAGTTTGCGGTGCTGGCGGCGAAGGCGATCAATTGCGAGATTCGTGAGACGAGTATCTTTTCGCGGAAGAACTATTTTTATCCGGATTCGCCGAAGGGGTACCAAATATCGCAGTTCGATAAACCGATTGCGGAGCATGGGTGGATCGAGGTGCCCCGGGTTCGACGGGAGTGGGGCGGTGATTACTAAACGGATCGGCGTGACTCGTCTGCATATGGAAGAAGACGCCGGCAAGAGTTTGCATGATGGTTTCGCGGACTCGGTGTCAAAGACGTATATCGACCTGAATCGATGTGGAACGCCGCTGGTCGAGATTGTGAGTGAGCCGGACCTGCGGACCGCGGACGAGGTGTTTGAGTACCTGACGAAGCTGAAGGAGATTCTCCTGTACACAGGCGTCAGCGATTGCAATATGGAAGAAGGATCACTGCGCTGCGATGCGAACGTCAGCGTGATGCTCAAGGGCGCGAAGGAGTTTGGCACTAAGGCCGAGGTCAAAAACGTCAACAGCTTCAGGTACATTCGTTCGGCGGTGGAGTATGAGATCGAACGGCAGATCGGCGTGCTGGAAGACGGTGGGCGCGTAGTGCAGGAGTCTCGTCTGTGGAACAGCGCGGAGGGACGGACTTACTCCATGCGCAGTAAGGAACAGGCGCATGACTACAGGTATTTTCCGGAGCCGGACCTGCCGCCGCTGGTTGTGGGTGCGGAGTGGCAGGCGGAGATTTTGAAGATGCTGCCGGAGCTGCCGGAGGCGCGACGGGTCAGGATGATTGCGGAGTATGAGATTTCCGCGCAGGACGCTGCTACGCTGACGGCGACTCGGGAGTTTGCGGACAGGTTCGAGGCGGCGGCGAAGAAGGCGAAGAGTCCGAAACGCGTCGCTGCGCTGTTGACCAGCGAGTTGACGATGCGGCTGCGGTTGGCGGGGCTGGAGCCGGAGCAGTCGCCGGTTTCGATGGCGGGGATCGTGATGGCGGCGGACCTGGCGGAGTCGGGTGAGCTTTCGAGCAAGATGCTGAAGCAGTTGCTGGATATCAGCTTTGAGAAGAAAGAGGATTTTCCCGTTGTGTATGAGCGGGAGAAGCCGCAGCAGATCTCCGATACGGATGCGATCGAGGCGATGATCGACGAGGTGATCGCGGCGAACCCAAAGCAGGTGGAGCAGTATCGTGGCGGAAAGAAGACCGTTGCGGCGTTCTTTGTGGGGAACGTGATGCGACTGTCGAAGGGGCAGGCGAATCCGGCGCTGCTGAATGAGCTTGTGGTGAAGAAGCTGGATTCGCTCTAAAGCCATTTCGCGGGGCAAATAACTAGCTAAATAACTAGGTGGCAGGGCAGAGGGATTAGGGTTTAATGGGCGGATGCGAATGCGTTTGTCCTTATCCAAAGGTGTCTGCCGCGGGGTGTACGTGAGCGTTCTGCTTGCCGCTATTGGGTGCCGGACAGAGGCGCCCTATGTGGTGCCGGAGACGCCGATGCCTCCCAACACAGTGTTGCTGTCGCAGATGATGCGGGAGCTTTCGGCCACGCCGGGATTCACCGATGCACTACTGGCCACGTTAGATAAAGGGGCCAAGAAGGGGCCGGCGTTGATGACCCCGAAGCTTATCAAGCGGCTTCGGGAGTTGATCCTTGGCGGTGACTGGCAGGGGTTGGATCGTTTTCCAGGCTGGACGATGCAGGAGGTCAACCCGGCTGTGAGTGTCATCAACAAGGTGGTGACGAAGCATCCGGAGGCACCGGTTGGAACGCCCTCTGGGGCCCCGACTGAAGCGCCACCAAGTGCCGACAAGGGAGTGGTTGCGGAGTATCTCGATCTGGGGAGCTATTCGCAGGACAAGGCGGAGACTGTGAGTCTCGACAAGCCGTCCACGCTCCCGGGGCTATCGAATGATGTGCTGGTGACTCCGATGGGAGCAGGGATGGTGCGGGGTGACGTGGCGAACCCGGAGCTTGCGCAAATGCATCCGGACAGCCAGCGCTTGGCGGACGTTTTGAACCGGCTGGGCCTGAATGCGCTCGACGGTGCGGCTACGGTAACTGCGGAGGTGGACGGCAAGACTGCGACGACTCCGCAGGAGCTGGTGCAGGCGCTGATGGCGACGGGACATTCGGTCGTGATTGCGGACGGGCGGTACTTCGCCAACTTCGGACACTTTCACTACAAGGGACAAGACGTGATGATGCCGTTCTTTGTGGACTCGCAGATCGCGATTCCGGGGACGGACCGTTCGTTGCTGGTGCCGGTGAGCCATGCGGAGTATGAGTGGACGATCCGCGGACCAAAGGTGAATGCGGACGTGAGCTTCTACTTCGGGATCGATGGGAAGGCGGAGTTTCGCACGATGGACACGTTGGACCAGGCGTGGGTGCTGGGCCGGCATGCGCATGAGTATCGCGATGCGGACGCGGTCGAGGTGACGCGACTAGTGGGGAAGATGCTGATTGCGTATGTGCATCAGCACATCAAACGGCCGGCCCTTCCCTTTGGTGGGTACTATCCGCTGGGCGTGTGCCAGGATGGCGTGGCGGCGATCGAGAGGAAGATGACAGGGCACGACACGCTGTTTCCAAACACTACGGAAGCCGCGTTGTGGGACGACCCCCGTGATGCCGAGATCAATGAGATGATGATCGCGATTCCGAAGGACAGGAATGGAGCACCGCCGACGCCGGCCAGGATCTTTGGTTCGTTGCCGGTTACGGACTTCAAGCTGATTACGATTCCTGGAATGACTGCTGATCTGGATGTGGTGTACGCGGCGTGGCAGGAGGGCTCGTTGGAGCGGACGCGCTCGTGGATGGAGAAGATGACGTTGCGATTCGTGGGTGTGGTCGCGTTGGTGGTGCTCGCAGGGGTCGTAGTGTGGAGGCGCAGGCGAGCGAGGAAATGATCGTCGCTGCTCGTTGCTGTTCATGCAACTAGTTCGTGCGTGAAGGCCTCCTATACGAGTGGGAGGATATTCCATGGCAACGAAGAAGGCAGTGAAGAAGTCCGTCAAAAAAGCAACATCGAAGAAGAGCACCAGCAAGAAGGCGAGTTCGACGCGCAAGTATAGTCCGTCGGCAGGCAAGGACGTCGAGCGCGAGATGAAGGCGATGAAGCAGGGTAAGCTGAAGAGCGGGCGCAGCGGAAAGACCGTGACGAATCCGAAGCAGGCAATTGCGATTGGATTGTCCGAGGCCCGCAAAGAGGGCAAGAAGGTCCCTCCGGCACCGAAGAAAGGATAGGAATGACGGAAGTTGAACGGTATCGCGCGATGCTCGAGGTCGCGCTTGAAGAGGCCCGCATCGGTCGAAGCGAGGGTGGCATTCCGATCGGTGCGGCTTTGTTTGATCGGGAAGGAAAGCTGCTGGCTTCGGGACGGAACCGCAGAGTGCAGCAGAACGACCCGTCAGTGCATGGGGAGACCGATGCGTTTCGGCGGGCGGGACGGCAGAGAAGTTATCGCGACAAAATTATGGTGACTACGCTGGCGCCTTGCTGGTACTGCAGCGGGTTGGTTCGGCAGTTCGGGATTCGGACGCTGGTGGTGGGAGAGAGCAAGACCTTCTCGGGTGGGATCGAGTGGCTGAAGGAGCTTGGGGTGAAGGTGATTGATCTGGATTCCACGGAGTGTGCTGCTCTGCTGGGCGGATTTATTGCGGAACATCCTGAGATTTGGAACGAGGACATCGGGGAAGATTAATTTTGACGGGCCTGTCTTCGGTTCGAGATGATGAACCAGGCCACGCCGCAGAGGATGTAGACGAGATAGAAGTAGGGGAGCCAGTTCAAAGGTGCGGCAGGAACCGGGTAGAGGGTCCCTGCGAGGGCGAGCAGAGTAGCCAGTGTGGCGGCGACTGAGAGTGCGATGGTGCCGGGGGTGAGGTGGTGGTTGCGCTTGAGGTAGACCGGGAGCGCGATGGCGGCGAGGCCGTAGGTGGTCATGAATCCGTAGACGGAGAGCGAACCCATCCAACCGTAGATGTCGATGCCGGAGATGCCGTGCGCAGCGAGGGCGCAGACGGGGAGCACGGTTAGCAGGCCAGTCAGAAGGACGGCCGAGCTAGGGGTGGCGTTCTTCTCGTGGGCGGTGCTGAGGCGACGGTGGGCGAGGCCGTTGTGGGCCATGCGCATGAGGACCCGTGCGGCAGCGGTGATGCAGGCGAGGGTGCAGGCGAACATGCTGACGAGGGCGCCGAAGTCGATGAGCGGGCCGAGGGGGCGGACGCCTGCGAGGTTGGCGAGGACGCTGAGTGGGGCGGTGGAGGTGCCGAGGTCCTGATGGGCAACGGCCATGCCGAGGGTTTCGAGGTAAGCGCAGAGGACGAAGAAGAGGCCGCAGAAGATGGCGGACTGGATGACAGCGCGGGGGATGGTTCGGAGCGGGTTGACGGCTTCGTGGCCGAGAGTGGTGGCGCTTTCGAAGCCGACGAAGCTGAAGAGGGCCATGACGACGCCGAGACGGACGGCGGAGGGCGTGACTCCGGTGAGGTGGAGTTGCGGGGGATCGATGTGGAGGCCGTTTCGCCAGAGAAGGAGAGCGAGGACGATAGCAATGAAGAGGACTGAGGCGGCTTCGATCCAGAGCATGAGGCGGGCCGAGACCTGGACGTCGCGGTAGGCGATAGCGGTGGCGGCCCCGACACAGATGAGACCGAGGAGGGGCGTCGGTGCTGTGCGGCCAAAGAACGCCATGAGGAAGACGTTGGCGTAGTTGATGAATCCTCCGGCGACGGCCGATCCCGTGGTGATGTAGGCGAGGAGGAGCGCCCATCCGGCTATGCTGCTGACGACTGGCGGGAGTGACGAGGTCGCGTAGGTGTAAAGCGAGCCGGAGCAGGAGGTGTAGCGGGCGAAGCGGCTGATGCAGAGGGCGATGAGAAGGACAGCGACCGTGGCGAGGAGATAGGCGAGCCATGTTCCGTTGCCGGCGAGGGCGAAGACCAGCGGAACGGTCATGGTTGGCGATGTGGTTGGCGCAATGGTGGAGATGGACTGGGCGAGGGTCTCCATCGGCGAAAGAATGTTGGGGCGCAGGCCGGAGGGCGCTTCGGCGACTGGGGCGAGGGCCTGCTCCATGTTGCGTTCCTCCTCCTGCGATCTGTCTCGTGATGAATGCACGAGTGCGGACGTTTTGCGCCGATGGACCGGGCCAATGCAACAGTGCTCAATGACTTTGGAGTTAGTCAGAGCATATCTGAAGATCGATGTGGGGCGAAGCAGAGCCTTGTTGCATCGCGAGGAAGCCGCTTAGGAGCGGCTATTTTTTGTCTGAAGAAGAAGATGCGGGCGCAGCGGCTGGTGCAGAGCTCGCAGGAGCTGCAGCGGGAGCGCTCTCCTTGCTGGGCTTCGAGTCCGTGCCGGGCTTGGAGTCGCCGTTGGACGCGCTGGTGCTGTCGCCGGAGGATTTGGGTTTGGCGTTGCCGTAGCCGTCGGCGTACCAGCCGCCGCCTTTGAAGCTGACGGCAGGGGCGGAGAGGACGCGCTCAAGTTGACCGCCGCAGTGAGGGCAGACGGTGATCTCGGGATCAGAGAACTTCTGGATCTTTTCTGTGTGCTTGTGGCAGGTGGTGCATTCGTATTCGTATAGCGGCATTAGGTTCTTTCTCTGTTTCTACCTTAGTGTGATGCGGGACGAGGTGTGAAGATGCGATTTCACGCCTCATCCCGTTTCAAATCGTTACAGCTTCCCTAGTTCGATGAGGCGGACGCTGGCGATGGCTTCGACCTTGCGCAGGGCCTCGATGGCGTCGGTGGTGGAGGCGGCGTTGGGGACGTCGATCTGGACGACGGCGATGGCCTGGCCCTGGGGGACGCGGAGGGAGCGGTCGGCCGCTCTGGCCGGATCGGTTGCACGGCCCAGGGCGAAGTTGGCGATGTTGACGGAGTGCTTGCCGAGGATGGTGCCGATGCGGCCGACGACGCCGGGGACGTCGTGGTTGCGGATGGCGACGAGGGTGCCGTTGAGTGGGGCCTCGATGTCGATGCCGTCATAGCTGAGGAGGCGGGGTGAGTTGCCGTGGAGGACAGTGGCGGAGGCGCTGGTGTCGCCGTCAGAGGAGTGGAGGACGAGTTTGAGGACGGAGCCGACGCCGCCGGTGGTGAACTCCTTCTTGTCTTCCTGGATGCGAATGCCGCGCTCGGCCGCGATGGCGGCGGCGTTGATGCGGTTGGCGGTCGCGGTGGTGCCTTCGCCGTCGGTGCCGTTGAAGATGCCGGCGATGGCGGCGTTGCGGATGAGGTCGGTTTTTCCGGAGGCGAGGCGGCCGGTGTAGGTGATCTGGATGTTTTCGAGGTTGCCGGGGGTGGCGTGGGAGAGAAAGTGGCCGAGGCGCTCGGCCATCTCGATGTAGGGGGCGATCTCTTTGTACTCCTCGTGTGAGAGCGAGGGGAGGTTGACGGCGTTCTGGACGACGCCGAGCTTGAGGTAGTCGCGGACCTGCATAGCCAGCTGGATGCCGATGGCCTCTTGCGCTTCGTCGGTGGCGCCGGCGATGTGCGGGGAGAGGATGACGTTGTCGAGGTTGAAGAAGGGGGAGTCTTTGAGGGGCTCGTGGTGGAAGACGTCGAGGGCGGCGCCGGCTACGTGGCCGGACTTGATGGCGTCGGCGAGGGCGTGTTCGACGATGAGCTCGCCGCGGGCGCAGTTGATGATGCGGATGCCCTTCTTCATGATGCGGATGGAGGTCTGGTTGATGAGGCCTTCGGTTTGGGTGGTGAGGCCGACGTGGAGGGTGAGGTAGTCAGAGCTCTTGAAGATCTCGTCGATGGGGACGAGGGCGACGTTGTTCTCCCGGGCGATTACTGGGGCGACGAAGGGGTCGTAGCCGATGAGGTGCATGCCGAAGCTGGAGGCGCGTCGGGCGACCTCGAGTCCGATGCGGCCGAGGCCTACGATGCCGAGGGTCTTGCCACGAAGCTCGGAGCCTTGCAGCGATTTTTTCTCCCATTTTGCCTGGTGCATGGTGGAGTTCGCGCGGGGGATGGCGCGGGCGAGGGAGATCATGAGGCCGAGGGTGAGTTCGGCTACTGCCACGGCGTTGGCGCCGGGGGTGTTCATGACGACGATGCCGCGATGGGTGGCGGCGTCGGTGTCGATGTTGTCTACGCCTACGCCGGCGCGTCCGATTACGCGGAGTTTGGGGGCGGACTCGAGGAGTTTCGCGTCGGCCTGGACGGCGGAGCGGACGACGAGGGCGTCGGCGTCGTGGAGTTCTGCGGCGAGACCGTTTTTGATTTGATCGGGCGTGACGATGTGCCAGCCGGGCTCCTGCTGGAAGACAGCGAGTGTGGCGGGCGAGACTTTTTCGGCGAGAACGATCTTCAAGGCTGACCTCGGATCAATTAGGGCGGGTCACCCCTCCCCGGGTGGAAAAAGCTGCTAAAGTCTTCCAAATACAAGGCTTAAGTCAGGACTTGCGGTTTTGTTGGACGCTCAAAGTCTTGTCAACATTGGGTGTGGCACTGCAAAGTCCTGAAAGATCTTGAGTTACTACGGATGGTTGGCACGATTTTCTGTGCGGTACCTCCATTGTAGCCAATCCTGAGGGGTGGGTTTGTCAAGCACGGGAAGATTTGCGGTATGGGACGTTCCCCGAAATCCCGCTAATGTATTATTCCCAGCTATATGCCCATAGCAGCAAGATCGCGTTTGGGGCCTTACGAAATCATCGCCGTGCTGGGCGCAGGTGGCATGGGCGAAGTCTACGAAGCCCGCGACACCCGTCTCGAACGCACCGTCGCCATCAAAATATGCGGCGTCCGTTTCACCGACCGCTTCGAGCGCGAAGCCAGAGCCATCTCCAGCCTCAATCACCCTCACATCTGCGCCCTCTACGACATCGGCCGCGAAGACTCCACCGACTTCCTCGTCATGGAGTACCTCGAAGGAGAGACCCTCGAAGCAAGCCTCCGCAAAGGACCGCTGCCCATCGAAGAGGCCCTCCGCATCGCCATCCAGATTGCCAGCGCACTCGATGCCGCGCACCGCAAGGGAGTCATCCACCGCGACCTGAAGCCCGGCAACGTCATGCTCACCCGCACCGGAGCCAAGCTCCTCGACTTCGGCTTGGCAAAAATGGGCAGCCCCGCCTCATCCGTCGCAATCGAGTCCATCGGCTTAACTCAGCCGCCACCGCTCACCGCCGAAGGCACCATCCTCGGAACCTATCCCTACATGTCTCCCGAGCAACTCGAAGGCAAAGAGACCGACGCCCGCTCCGACATCTTCGCCTTCGGCGCAATGCTCTACGAGATGATCACCGGCCGCAGAAGTTTTGTGGGCTCCAGCCAGGCGAGTCTGATTACGGCCGTGATGTCTTTCAATCCACCGCCGGTCTCCACCATCCAGCCGATGGCCTCGCCCGCGCTCGATCGCCTCGTCAAAAAGTGCCTCGCCAAATCCCCCGACGACCGCTGGCAGACCGCCGGCGATCTCCTCAGCGAACTCGAATGGATAACAGAATCCGGATCAAACGCCGGCATCCCCGCGCCCATCGTAGCGAAACGCCGCAATCGCGAGCGCATGTGGAAACTCGCGGCTGGCCTGGCTGCAGCGCTCCTCCTTGCATCCCTGGTCTGGATCGCGACCCATCTTCCGAAACAACCCGCCCCCGCCGCACAGGTCCATTTCCAGGTACCCGCACCCGACAAACTGAACTTCTTCTTCTACGAGGTGCCTGCGGTGTCGCCGGACGGCGAACGCATCGCCTTTACCGCCGCAGCCAGCTCGCTCGTCAGCGACAGGCTCTTCGTTCGTCCCTTGAATGCCGCCAATGCGACGGAGATCCCACTCCCAGGTACTGACCCCCATTACCCCTTCTGGTCACCCGACGGGCGGCAGATCGCATTTGTCTCCGGGGCAACCCGCGCCGGTGGAATCCTGCAGCGAGTGGATATCTCCGGGGAGCCGCCCGTCACCATCTGCAGCAACTGCAACGCCGTTTTTGGCGGGACGTGGAATCGTGACGGTGTCATCCTCTCAACAAACAGAGCCGGTGAACTGTATCGTATCTCTGTGGCTAGTGGTGACCCGAAGCCGCTTCGGCCGCTGTCGGAGGGCGAAACCGGTCAGTTTTGGCCCGAGTTTCTTCCCGATGGAAAGCACTACCTCTATCTCTCCTTGAGTAGTCGGCCCAATGAGCAGGGAATATACGTCGCTTCACTGGATTCGACTGATCGCAAGTTCATCGTGGCCACCAACGCCAACGCCACATACGTCCAGTCGGGCCAACTCCTGTTCATGCGAGGAGATGTCCTCATGGCCCAACCGTTCGATCTTCGAAATCTGACCTTGGGGGGCGAACCGCGTTCGGTCGCTGACCACATCGAGACGGGAGCGGCGGCCGGTAGCTCGCTCCCGGCCGCCACCTTTGCCGCCTCTCCCAACGGCGTACTGGTGTGGCGCCGCGTCTTCCAATCTTTCCAGTCTCTACCGCAGTGGTTCGATCGCAATGGCAAGAAACTCGGTTCCGTTGGCGAGGCCGCAGATTACTCGAACCCCTTTCTCTCACCGGACGATACAAAACTGGCCGTCGGCATCCGCGATCCGCAGACAAAAACCCGCGACATCTGGATCTTCGATCTCCTGCGCGGTACCAGGACGCGGCTAACCTTCGATCCCGCTGACGATCTGGACTCCGTCTGGTCGCCCGACGGAAGACGGATAGCCTTCAGCTCGAACCGCACGGGCCAGAGAAACATCTATTGGAAGGCGGCCGACGGTTCAGGCTCGGAGGAGTTGTTGCTGGGAGGAAAGGAAGGGCAGGAAAACGTAGAAGACTGGTCACGAGACGGCAAGTATCTTATGTATAACTTCCAACCATCGAATGGGGCCCATCTTTATGTGCTGCCTCTCGCCGACCGTAAGCCTGTGCCCTTCCTGAACACGGAATTCCGCACCCAGGAGGGTCAATTCTCTCCCAATGGCAGGTGGGTCGCCTATCGCTCGATGGAATCAGGAAGGCCGGAAGTCTATCTCCAGGGATTCTCGCTGGACTCGTCGCAGGCGCGCGGAAAATGGCAGGTCTCCGTGGCGGGAGGGGAGATACCCAGATGGCGTCGCGACGGCAAAGAACTGTACTACGAGTTCAACAGCAGCTACTTTGCAGTGGACGTGAAGACCGACGGCGCGTCCTTCGAAGCCGGTATCCCCAGGCTTCTGTTCGAAGCTCCCACCATGTTTTCCAACACGGGCGGGGCGCAGCCGTATGTGGTCACCCACGACGGCCAGCGGTTCCTCGTCCTCACCCCGCTCGAGAAGGTCACCCACGAGCCCCTCGACGTCCTCGTCAACTGGCGATAGCGGATCGCAGGATACTTAGAGGCGGTTAAGGGGCGATTTGTTTACCTCTGGATGGACGTGTTACGCCTCATACCGCAACATTCAGGATTCGCCCGCTACGAATTAGAGAGCGCGAACCGAATTCCCAAAATCGGAATCCCTTAAAGATAAGTCCAGAAAAAGTGGCAAATTTTTCGAGCCTGAAAAGTGGTCGCCGACTTACCAGCTTTCACCAGCAATCCACCACAAATTCACCATCAAGAAACCACCTTCTGCACTCCTTTTTTGCCAAAATCTCCAGCAAAAATGCGGTAAACCAGCGCCAGAAAAATTACTGCAAAAGCGTCCCCTTTTCGGGTTGGAACTTCGCGATGCTGGCGACGGATCGGGCTTCTGATCGGGCACACGCGGCTCAGGTGAAGAAGTGGGTACGGAGGAGCTTAGAGTATCGGGGACGGGTGTGGCCACTGTAATCTAGAGGCATGCCGCTCCACGGAGCGTGAGAGGATTTCTGTATGAGTGAATTTATTCCTAAAGCAGGTTCGATCAAAATAGGTGGACTGGGACCGAAGGCAGCGAAGCTTCAGGCTCTGCGCGAAAAGGCCGCCCATGTAAAAAGTGGCGCGAAACCCGCTCCCGGGGCTTCGATGCAGTCGTTCAAGGCTAAGGATTCGTTTGCCGGTTCGAAGAAGACCAGCTTTCAGCGCAAAGCCGTTTAGAAGAGATGTCCTGCCGGACGGGCCCACTACGCGTGGGGCGGTCACTTCGTGACTTGTATACCGGACTTGGCAGGTCGATATACGAAGGGCCTCCCGTTGGTCGGCGTGTTTCCTCTTCTAGTTCTAGGTGAAGAAGTGGGGGACGAAGGAGCTTAGGTTGTCGGTGATGGGGCTGAAGGACTCGCGGACGCCCATGCCGCAGCAGTCCTGGTCGATCATCCAGAGGCCGAGGACAGTGTGGCGGTTGTCGAAGACTGCTGCCGGCGCGAGCGCCTGGTAGATCTGCTTGCCGTTGTAGGGGCCCGGGGTGGAGACGACGGTGGCGTTGTCGCGGACGAGGGTGATGTTGGCGCCTTCGCGGGACATCAGGGGCTTGCGGACGTAGTTGCGCATGGTGCCCGGGTTGTCGAAGTGTGCTTCCAGTAAGAGCTCGTGGTTGGGGTAGAGCTGCCAGAGGACGGGCAGGATGCCCTTGTTGGAGAGGAGCATCTTCCAGATGGGCTCGATCCACCGGGTGACCTGATAGGTAGCGAGGGCGTGCGGGCCGAACTCTTCCTGGAGCATTGCCTCCCAGGGATAGAGCTTGAAGATGGAGAACATGGGGTGTTCGTCGGGATCGAGGAAGGACTGCTGGTCGTCGTTCCAGCCGATCTCCTGCATGAACATCTGGAGGGTTTCGAGGCCGGCTTGTTGGGCGGTATCGCGTAGGTAGGTGACGGTGAGCTGGTCTTCAGGATTCCCCGGATTGTCGAGCGCGGCGAAGTAGATGGGCTTTGAGAGGTAGGGGTCGATGTCTTTCCACTTGGCGATGAGCTTTTCGTGGATGGAGTTGAACTGGTCTGGCTTCGCGGAGACGAGGGTGGATGGCATGTCCTTCAGCCAGTTCCACTGGATGACGGCGGCTTCGAGGAGGGAGGTCGGGGTGTCGGCGTTGTACTCGAGGAGCTTGGGGGCGATGCCGCTTTGCACGCCGGCCCATGCGACGTCAAAGCGGCCGTAGAGGGCGGGTGGCTCGTTTTTCCAGGCCCACTCGATTGCTTCTACGGCGAACTGGGGGATGTCGAGTTCAGCGTAACGCTTTTTGTCGATGATGTGCTGGGCGGCGGCGAGGCACATCTCCTGGAGTTGGTAGCCGGCGGCTTCGAGGGTATCGATCTCGGCGGCGGTGAATTTGTAGGTGGCGGACTCGTCCCAGTATGGTGTGCCGTTTTCGAGCGTGTGGAAGGTGAGGCCCTGGGACTCGACTGTCTGCTGCCAGTTTTGGCGTGGGGTTAGGGAGATGCGCTGCATTATTCTCCTGCGCCTCCGCCGTGGCCGCCGCCTTCGCCGCTGCCGCTGGAGTGGCTGCCGCCTTCGGCGAAGGAGCTGCCGAATCCGCCGCGTGTGGTGTAGCTGGCGCCCGGTGCGGGGACGTAGGAGCCGCCGCCGACCTGGGTGCCGAGACTGTAGGTGCCCCATCCGCCGTAGTAGAAGCGGTAGGAGTGGTGGAAGGGGTCGTTGGTGTTTTGCTGGGCGTTGGGCTGGGCGTTGGGCTGGTCTTTGCAGAAGCTATCGTCGACGACGTTATTGTTCTCGTCGACGCAGCGCTGCATCTGGGGCCTGCGGCAGCCAGTGAGGAGGGAGAGAGCGGCTGCGGCAAGGAGCGGGGCGGCGACGTGGGTTGAGCGTTTCATTGGAGATTGGAGTAAAGGTGGCCCCAGAGTATCAGGGAGGGAGATGCGCCTCTATTTCGTATCGACGACGAACGATTTGAGGAGATCATCGAAGTCGGCGCGAGCACGAGGGTAGATGTCCTGGTTCGCGTCGATGGTAACAAAGGTGTAGAGGGTGCCATTGAAGCGTTGAAGGGTCTCTTCGGGATGGTAGAAGGCCAGTGCGCCTGCGGCCTTGGGCAATAGCTGAGGGGTTTCGAACCGGAGGCCCGGAAAGGGCGGCTGGTCGCTTTGGAAGAAGACAGCGAGTAGATGAGCGCCACCCTCGGTCTTGTAGAGAGTGTCGCTGATTACTTCGTATGAGAGACAGGTAGCGACCGGACAATGGATTCCGGGCAGGGAGGTCTTTGCGCGGGCCAACGCACCGTTCGAAAAAGCTTCAAAGGTTCGCTTGGCGAAGGCTTCAAGGGACTCGTCCGGTTTAGCGATCTGTGTTCCTAAGAGCATGGAAGCGGAGCTGGGGCCGAAGCGGCTCGGGTATTGGTCTGTGTCGATGGTCATGAGGCAGGTCGCATAGGCGACGTCACGTATGTTGACGTGGAAGGTCTGCTTCATGGAAAAGGCCTCTCCACAGACCGTGCTGGTAATGAGGATATGACCGGGGGTCTTCTCCTGGTGCCAGGCTTGTTTTGAGGGGTAGGTGGCGGCTAGGTCGCCTGGCTTGATTCTTTTGCGCGCTACCTGCTCCAGCTGATCGTCGATGGGTATCCCGTTGGTGTCTTCACGGGCCCTGTCATAGGCCCGGACCGCATGGAACGGCATGTTGGTTGTGCCGGCGCAGTTGGCGTAGTTCTGCCAGAAGACGCCCGGCAGAGAGGGGTTGGAGGTTTCAACATGGAGGAGACGCTGCATGCCGGCTACGGGAGCATTGGTTTGACATTGGTGTATTCCGAGAAACCAGTCGGCGCGAAAGTCTTCATTTGCCGAACGACTCGAGGAGATCCAGAGCGAGAGCGTCACCCTCTTCGATTTCGAGGTTGTAGGCGAGATGGCCGACCAGACCGGTGAAGATCTGAAGTTCCTTGTTGTCGGGAGCTAATTCCTGCTGTCTCTGGAGGGTGCGCAGGGCAGCGCTAAAGCGTGCGGCTACGTCGTCTTTAGGGACAGGAAAATGCCATTTTGCTTCGGAGGTCTGCGCGAATTGATCGATGGGCAGGAGGTCAGCGTAGGCCTGCTGAACGGGTTTATTTTGTGGAAGCTTGGCGCGATCTATCTGGCGAACCTGGGCCAGGGCGGATGTGGCGAATAGGAGTGCCAGGGCGACTGTTCGGAGGAGGGAGATGACGACTTGAGAAGATAACGTCACAGACGTAGAGAATAACAGGGGTGTTTTATTGGAGACCATGTCCGATGGATCGAACGTGGGCGCGGCGGTGACCTGGGTTAAGCGAAGAGTCCGGGGTCAGGCGGACTTATGCAGTTAGTCCGCCTGATGACAGGAGAACATGCGAGGTATAGGATTACTCCGCTGAAAGGCGGACGACCTTAGGCTTAGGCAGGTTCGACCGTTTTGCCTCGAAGCGCAGGATGCCGGGGAGCGGCTTTCTGCACCCTTTCGCGGGCCCCCTTACCTTTTGTGACTGGTCGACCCAAGGCCTGAAAGCCGGCCTGGCACGGCCCTGTACGCGACTACATCCAGGAGAGATTCCATGAAGCAACTTAGATTCACATCGTCGTTTTTGTGTGCCGCGGTTCTTGCAAGCGGCGCGTCGGGAGTTCGGATGCTGGCGCAACTGCCGGCCAATGCAACGCTCTATGCCTCTGGTCTGGAGGGGCCGAGGGGATTGGCCTTCGGGTCAGATGGCACTCTGTATGTCGCAGAGGCAGGCCTGGGCGGGACGACTGTCGGCAACTGCGTGCAGGTGGTTCCGCCGATCGGGCCTTACACAGGCGGCCTGACTGCGCGGATCTCGAAGGTCGATACGAAACAAAACGTAACGACTCTGACCTCGGGGCTGCCTTCGGCAGTGGGCGCTACGGGAGCTGTTTTAGGGGTCGCGGACGTTACGTTTCTGAACGGGGGCCTGTATGCGGTACTGGCTGGGGGAGGGTGTTCGCATGGAAACACCGCGTTCCCGAACGCGGTTATCAAGGTGAACACGAAGACCGGGAACTGGACGAACGTAGCGAATATGAGCCAGGCCCTTTTGACGTTTCCGGCGAAGTACACGAGTTCGGACGACTATGAGCCGGATGGGACGTGGTACGGGATGATCAGCTCTCAGGGTTCTCTCTATACCGTGGAACCGAACCATGGTCAGGTGTTCTCGGTGACGCCGTGGGGCCAGGTGCAGCAGGTGATCGATATCTCTGCATCGCAGGGCCACATTGTGCCGACGTCGCTGGTGATGACGGAGGGTGTGCTTTACGTGGGCAATCTGAATCTCTTTCCCATCGATCCGCAGTGGGCGAAGGTGATGACGATTGCGAATAACGTGTATGCTCCGAATCCGCTGCCGGGATTCGGTAACCTGCTGGGCGGCTTTGGACAGTGGAACATTGTGAGCTCGAAGGCAGGGTTTACTACGATTGTGAGTATGAAGATCGGGCCGGATGGGCTGCTGTATGTGCTGGAGCTTTCGGATTTTGCGGCGAATGGCCCGGCGCCGGGGATGGGCAAGGTTGTGCGGGTGAAGCGCTCGGGCGACCTTCAGGATGTGGTGACAGGCCTGTCCTTTCCGACTGGCATGACCTTCGGGCCGGAACCAGCGGCTCTATGTGTCGAACGTGGGCGTTCCGGGGGGATCTATGGGACAGATCCTGCGGATCGATCTGCCAGCAGTGCAGTAGTGCGTCGTTTTGCGAATATCCCACCCGTCACGGTGAGACCGTAACGGGTGGGCGCGTGGAGTCGTAGTTATTTGGCGTGCTCGGCGAAGAATTTCTGGGCGGCGATGAGGCCTTTGCCGAAGGTGAAGTTGGGGAGTGGGGTTTTCGTCTTGGCGATGACTTGCTCGAGGGCTCCGATGATGGCGATGGTGTCCATGTAGTCGAAGAACCCGATGTGGGCGATGCGGAAGAGCTGGCCCTTCATCTCGCCCTGGCCATCGGTGACGATGGCGGCGAACTGGTTTTTGAGGCCTTTGACGATCGTGCCGGAGTCGGTGCCTTCGGGGGCGAGGATGGCAGTTGCGGCGGCGGCTTCGGCGCCTTTCGGGGCGAAGAGTTTGAAGCCGAGGGCGGTTGCGGCGGCGCGGGTCATGGCGGCGCAGGTTTCGGCATTGTCCACTAATTTTTTGCGGCCTTCGGCAAGATTGCCTTCGGGATTTTCCGGTGTTGCGGCTTGTCCGGCGATGTAGTCGAGGGCTGCGCCTAGTGCCGCGATGAGCGCGACAGAAGGGGTGTAGGCGGATTCGCCCTTGGCGGCGTTTTTGCGTTCCTTGCGGAGGTCGAAGTAGTAGCGCGGGTTGTAGGTGGACTCCATGCGGGCCCAGGCACGAGGGCTGACGGCGAGGTAGCTCAGGCCGGGAGGCATCATGACGGCTTTCTGTGAGCCGCCGATGAGGACGTCGATGCCCCACCCGTCCATGTCGAGGTGGGTGGTGCCGAGGCCGGTGATGCCGTCGACGATGAGGAGGGCCTCGGAGTTTTCGGACTTGAGGAGCTTGGCGATGGCTTCGATGTCGTGGCGGACGCCAGTGGAGGATTCGGTGGCCTGGACGAAGACGGCTCGGGTCTCGAGCTTGAGGGCGGCCTTGATCTCTTCAAGGGTGAAGGTCTGGCCGTAGGGTTTTTCGACGACGTCGGCGTGGCAGCCGAAGGATTTGACGAGAGTGGCCCAGCGTTCGCCGAATTTGCCGGCGGTGAGGACAAGGACGCGGTCGCCGGGTGAGGTGAGGTTGGAGACGGAGGCCTCCATGGCACCGGTGCCGCTGGCGGAGAGGATGATGACGTCGTTTTTGGTGCCGACGAAGTCTTTTAGTTGAGAGAGGACGCGGGTGTAGAGGGCGCGGAACTCGGGGGTGCGGTGGTGGATGTCTGCGGCGGCCATGGCGAACTGGGCGGCGGGGAGAAGGGGCGTCGGGCCCGGGGTAAAGAGGCGGGTTTTACGGATCATGAGGTTATTGTAACGAGTCCTGCCGGACGGGCTCGCTGCGCGCGAGGCGGCCACTTCGTGGCGTGTATACCGGTCTTGGTGGGTGAGAGGCGTGGGGCCTCGCGATGCTCGGCGGATACTTATAATTAGGGAATGAATTGAAAAGATGAGGGAACGATGACGATTGGCGAGAAGTTGCAGACAGATATTGTGGTGGCGATGAAGGCGAAGGAAGAACATAAGCTGACGACGCTGCGGATGGTGAAGTCGGCGCTGAAGAGCAAGGAGATTGACAAGCGCGAGAAGCTGACGGACGCAGAGGAGTCGCAGATACTGACGACGCTGATCAAACAGAGGAAGGAGTCGGTGGAGTCGTTTACGAAGGGTGGTCGGCCTGAGCTGGCGGCGAAGGAGCAGGCCGAGATCGGGATGATTGAGGGTTATCTGCCGCAGGCCGCGAGCGAAGACGTGATTCGCAGGGTGGTGCACGGGGTGATCGATACGCTGACGAAGGACAATGGTGGAACCAGGCCGGGACCGAAGGACATGGGGACTCTGATGAAGGTGGTGCAGCAGAGGATCTTCGCGGACGGGCTTCGGGCCGACGGGAAGCTGGTGAGTGAGATTGTGAAGGCGGAGCTGGCAAAGTAAGTCGCAGTGTGGGAATGGAGTCGCTATGCCCGATGGATATGCAAATGGAAAGATCTGTTATATCGACATGCCTGCGGTTGATATTGCGCGTTCGGCTGATTTTTATGCGCGCGTCTTCGGCTGGAAGATTCGGCAGCGAGCGGATGGTTCAACCGCATTCTCGGATACGGTTGATCAGGTGAGTGGGACGTGGTCGGTGGGAAAAGGCCGCCGGCTTCGCAACCGGGGCTTCTTGTCTACGTGATGGTGGATGACGCAGAGGCGACGATCAAGGCGATTGTGGCCAACGGGGGTGAGATTGTGCAGCCAATCGGCGGAGATGCGCCTGAGATTACGGCGAGATTTCGCGATCCCGGTGGCAATGTGATCGGGATCTATCAGCAGCCTGGGTTGAAGAAGGCTGAATAGGCTTTGTTCGGAAATTTTGACGGCAACGTTGGGACGATGACTCTACTCAAACTCGTACTCCTCCTCTTTCTCGCGAGCCAGCTGGCGCACGCTCAGACACCGCCTCCTACATTTGAAGTGGCCACTATCAAGCCCGCCCCTACGCCCTCTGACGGCCACACCCACATCAACTACCCTCCCAACGACCGCTTCAGTGCGAGCAATATCACCGTACTCGCTCTGATGCAGTGGGCCTATGGGATGCCGGAGAAACAGATTCTCGATGGGCCGGTGTGGCTTGCTTCGAGCAGGTTCGATATTCAGGCCGAGGCGGACATCGGCGATAAGATGAAGGGTCTTACCTCGGAGCAGGGCAACGAGTTGAAGCGCCTGATGGTCCAGGGCCTGCTCGCTGAGCGTTTTCAGCTCAAGCTTCACTCGGAGACCCGTACTCTGCCTGCGTATGATCTTGTGCTCGCCAAAGGCGGACAGAAGCTGCAGCCGAGCAAATCCAACGGCAAAAGCATCGGTGTCGGCCGCACCCATTTCAATGGCGAGGGACTTGGCATGACGAGCATCGCCGAGGAGCTTTCCAAGATCACCGGGCGTGTCGTAGTCGATAAGACTGGCCTGGATGGTCGTTATGATTTCAAGCTTCTGTGAACCGCTGATGATGCGCCTGCCACTGACAGCGACCCTCCGACCCTCTTCACCGCTATCCAGGAGCAGCTTGGGCTCAAACTGGAAGCTGCCAAAGAGCCTGTCCCGGCCCTTGTTATCGACCATGTTGACCAACCCACACCCAACTAATTCTTAGGCGTTATTCGCGGATGATTTTTACGAAGACGCCGTCGGGGAGGGTGGCGCCGCCGAGGACGTGGACTACGCCGTCTTTGGTGAAGCCGCGGAGCATAGTGTCGGCCTTGGCGTAGGGGTCGGGTGGGGTCTCTGATTTTGTGGGATAGGGGGTGGCTTTGAGCGGCGGCGGGGCGGGTTGGCTCGGGGCGTGAGGACGTTTCATTCCGCGATCCATGGCTTCGTTGGCCAGGCGGTCGGCGTCCTTGTTTTTGTGGCGGAGGGCATGGGAGATCTCGAAGGCCTCGAGCCTGGCGATGCGGTTTCTGGCTTCCTGCCAGAGGGGCTTGAGGTCGGGGGAGTTGACTTTGTACTTTCCCTGGATCTGCTTGACCATCAGCTCGGAGTCGCTGACGACGCGAAGGCGGGGGTGGTGGTGGTCGAGGGCGTACTGGAGGCAGGCGAGGAGGCCGGAGTACTCGGCGTAGTTATTGGTGCGCATGCCGAGGAACTCGCTTAGTTCGGCGAAGACCATGCCCTGGTCGTCCCGAATGAGGGCGCCGTAGCCGGCTGGGCCGGGGTTGCCGCGGGCGCCGCCGTCGCAGTGGGCGTTGATCCAGACGGATTTTTCGGGCTTCGGGGGTGGGGGTTCGGAGAAGAGGCTGGGAGGGGCGGTGGGACGGGCAGGCATGGGCTGAGTGTAACCCGATGGTGTTAGGGAAAACAGGTGGACGGGGCCGCTCACCTTTCTGAAGTGGGGGTGTCTATTGAGTGTTACTCGATTTTCTGACCTCCGGAGTCAGTCGATGAATGCAGATGCTGTCGGGATTGATCTTGGCGGAGAGCTGTCGGCTCCGTTGGCGGTAGTGGCCCAAAAGCGGCACATCAGTCCGTTTGCCATGGGTTTATTGGGTACCACGGCTGTAGAATCTATGCCAGCGATGGCAAAAGCTGCGGCCCAATCCGGTACCAGGAACGGCGGCAAGCTGACGCAGGCGCAACTCGACGCACGCGCACAGCAGCGGACCGAGGACGACGACTTGATTCGCGAGGCCCAGAAGGGCCAGCGGACCGCGTTCGACGCTCTGGTGCGGCGGTATGACCAGTCGGTGCTAAGACTGGCGCTGCATATGCTCGGCAATGAGCAGGACGCGCAGGACGTCCACCAGGAGGCCTTTATCAAGGCGTACCGGCACCTGGGGAACTTCAGGTTTGAGTGCAGTTTTTATACGTGGCTTTATCGGATTGTCACAAACCTCTGCCTGGACCAGCTGCGGCGGCGGAAGAGCCGCAGGGAAGACCCGGCGACGGTGCTGGATGCCAGTGGCGATGAGATGGACCTGATGGCGAATATCTCCGACGACCGGGCGATGGCGAACCCGGCGAGGGAGCTGGACCGGAAGGTCATGAGCGAACGGATCAACGATGCGCTGGGGAAATTGACACCGCGGGAACGAACGGTCTTTGAGTTGAAGCACTACCAGGGGTTGAAGCTGAGGACGATCGGGGAGATGTTGAGCACGACGGAGGAGACGGCCAAGAATACGTTGTTCCGGGCGACCCGGAAGCTGCGGGCGAACCTTTCGGAGCTTAAGAGTTAGTGGCTAGTGGTTAGCGATTGGATAAGGGCGCAGTGAGAGCCCGCTAAAACCGGGAATAATTTTGAGGCTAGTTGAGGTAGGACAATGAAGTGTCAGAGCGCAAGAGACTGCATCGTGTTGTTGAATTACGGCGAACTGCCGGATGAGTTGGCCGGAGTGTTAGAGCAGCATCTGGCAGGTTGCGAGGATTGCCGCGAGGAGTTGGAGACGTTTCGGGGATTTGAGGAACGTCTGGCAACGCTGCCAGTGGTGGAACCTTCGCCCAACCTGCTGGCGCAGTCGCGAATGCGGCTGGACGATGCGCTGGACATGATTCCGCCGCATGGATTTCTTACACAACTGAGGACGAATTTTTACCGGTGGATTGGAAATATCCAGAGCGCGCCGGCGTTGGCGACGCTGCTGCTGGGCGTCGGATTTCTGACGGGAAACTTTACGCACCGATATCAAGTCGCGAATGCGCCGAAGCCGAAGGCGGGGACTGTCGTTACACTGAACCGTCCGGGCGACGGTGTGATTGCGAATGTGACCGGGATCGTGCAGACGCCGAACTCGGAGCTGGTGCAGGTGAACTACAACAAGATCGTTCCGGAGTCGATGGAGGGTTCGCTCGATAGCCCGGAGATACGGAACCTGCTGATGGTGGGGACAAACGCCGCGGCGACCCCTGGGATCCGCATGAACTCGGTTTCGCTGCTGACGGACGAGTGCAAGGCGGGACATGCGTGCCAGCCGTCGACGGACGGTAAAGGGATCCGCCATGCTCTGATGGTGTCGCTGCGTTATGATCCGGACGCGGGTGTGCGGATGAAGGCGCTTGACGGGTTGCAGCAGTATGTTGGGCAGTGACAGCACGTGCGGGACGCGGTGCTGGAGGCGGTGATGCACGATCCGGATGCGCAGGTGCGACAGACAGCCATTGGAGTGCTGGAGCCGGTGCAGTCGGACTCGAGCGTGCGCCAGGTGCTGCGGACGGTCGCGACGCAGGACACGAACCCTTATATTCGGACGGCGTCGTACAACGCGTTGCAGAGCGCGGGTGATATCCAGTAGGTGCGGGAGCGAGGCCCGCTGGTGGCCTTAAGTGCAGAAGCAGAGTTGAGATTGAGGTCAGGAAGATGAAACACCGCAGATCGTTCGGAGTCGTAGCGCTGGTGGCAGGGACGGCCATTGTGGGTGCGGGGCAGAGGTTGCACGCGGCTGAGATGGCTTCGGTAGTTGTCTCGACGATGTATATGTCGGTCATGGGTGAGTCGCATCGCGCGGTCCCGGGGTATATCGGGATCGAGATGCGCGATGTGAGCGAAGACCAGCTTGGTGAGTTGAAGCTGAAGGACGCGCGGGGCGCAGAGATCACCAATCTTGACCATGACGGGCCGGCTTGCAAGGCCGGGATGCGGATGCACGATGTGATTCTGCAGATGAATGGACAGGTGATCGAGGGCGAAGACCAGTTGCGGAAGATGCTGCGCGAGATGCCGGTGGGGCGCACGGTGAGCTTCGTGGTGAGCCGCGATGGGCAGACGCAGACGATGACGATGACGACGGCAGACCGCAGGACGGTGGGGCTGCAGGCGTGGGAGCAACACTACTCGGTGCCGGCGCCGGGGCCTTCGGGAGTTGTGCGGGGCAACAGCTTCCTGGATTCTTCGAAGCCAGCGAACGCGACGCCCCAGAAGGAGCATAAGCGACCTCCTGGGGACGGAGACCATCGTGCTGAGCTCGTCGTTTACAGGCGCGAAGCTGGAGGTGATGGGGCGCCAACTGGCGGAGTTCTTTGGAGCAGCGGATGGCGCGGGGTTGCTGGTTCGGAGTGTCGATGACAACAGTCCGGCGGAGGAGGCCGGGTTAAAGGCAGGCGATGTTGTGGTGCGGATCAATTCGATTTCGGTTGCCAATGGAACGGATTGGACAAAGACAGTGCACGACAACAAAGGGAAGCCAGTGCCGGTTGTGGTGCTGCGAGACAAGCATGAGCAGACGCTTACGCTGACACCAGATGGGAAGAAGCGGTCGAGTTTGTGGACGGGGTTTGGGTTGGAGGATTTTTTCCAGCAGACGGGGCAAGGAACCCGGGAGTTGCTGGCTAAGTTGTAGGGTGGATCGGTGACGTTACGGAAGGCGGCCTTTATGGCCGCCTTTTCTTGTTTTGCAAGCAAATGAGCTCCTGAAGGTATAGTGCTGTAGAGCGAGGAGAGTTCATGCGACGAGTTTCCCTGATGGTGGCTGTTGTGATGGCGATGGTGCCGTTTTCGAGTCTGGCGCAACAGGCTGGGCCTTACAAGGTGCTGCAGACGGCGAAGGTCGGCGGAGAGGGTGGGTTCGACTATGTGTATGCCGATGACGCCGGACGCAGGCTGTATGTGCCGCGGAGCGGGCTTACGGGGCGGATTACTGTCTTCGATCTGGACACGCTGAAGCCGGTGGGCGAGATCTCCCATGCGAGCGCGCATGGAGTCGCGGTGGACACCAAGTCGCACCACGGATTCGGCAGCAGCAAGCCGGTGGTGATGTGGGACGCGAAGACGCTGGCGACGATAAAGACCGTTGACGCACAGGGTGGCCCGGACGGGATCCTGGGTGATCCGTCGGATGGCCGGGTCTATGTGTTCAGCCATAGTGCGCCGAACGTTACGGTGATCGATGCGAAGGACGGATCGGTGGTGAATACGATCGATCTGGGTGGAGAGCCGGAACAGGCGGTCTCCGATGGCAAGGGACATATGTATGTCGACCTGGAGGACAAGGGCAGCATCGCCGTGGTGGATACGAAGACGCTGGAGGTGACGGCTAAGTACGATCTACACGGGAAGGGCGGCACTTGCGCTGGATTGGCGATGGACGTGAAGAACAACATTCTGTTCGCTACCTGCAGGAGTCCGCAGACGATGGTGGTCCTGAACGCGGGCGACGGCAAGATTCTCGAGACGCTGCCCATTGGCAATGGATCGGATGGCGCGGTGTTCAATCCGAAGACGATGGAGGCGTTCAGTTCGCAGGGCGATGGGCGCCTGACGATTGTGAAGGAGAACAGTCCAACCAGCTTCGTTGTGGAACAGACTCTGCAGACGATGCCACGCGCGAAGACGCTGACGCTGGACACTAAGACGGACCGCATTTTATTGATTGCAGCAGAGTTCACGCCCGCCCCAGCACCGCCGCCGGGAGGGCGTCCGGCGCGGGGGCAGATGGTGCCGGATTCATTTTCAATTTTGGTCGTCGGCAAATAACGAGGCCCAAATTACGAGCGGCGCGACGACCGCATCCCATGGTTCGTTGTACTTGCAGGCGATATGTCTTGTACTTCGAGATCGGCCGACTTGTTTCTGAATCTCCCGGGTGAGGAAGTGTGTCCAACAAGGATGAAGAAATATTCTCGCGGTCGCTTTATGCAGAGTGTGTTTCGCGTCGGCCTGGTGGCCGCTATTGCGCTGGTCTTTCTGCTGGTCCCCCGTGTGGCTTCGGCACACGCTGTGGTGGTCCAGTCGTCGCCGGCGGTCAATGAAACGGTGCAGGGGCCGGACGTAGACGGTCACGTTGAAATTCAACTCGCGGGTCGATGGAAAGCGATCGACGCTGCTGCTTAGCACTTCAGATAGCCAGTCCAAGCCGCTGACGATTGAGCAGCAAAGCGCGCCGGACACCTTGACTGCACATGCTACCAAGCTGGTGCCGGGCAAGTACGCTATCCACTGGCAGGTGCTTGCGACCGATGGCCATATCACCCGTGGTGAGATACCGTTTAGTGTGAAGTAGACTGGCCGGGTGAAGAGGGGGGTAAAAATGCTCCAGGGCCCTGAGGAGCGGCCGCTTTGGTTCTCCCTCCAGCCAGCGCCGCTGGCAACCGAAGAGATCGTTCTGCCGCTCCAATGCGCGTATCCCTATCTCTGCGTCTGTTTTTCGAGGACTGACACTTGATCTGGCTTCTGCGCGACTTCGATTTGCTGTCTGTTTTGCTGCGGGCCCTGACCCTTGGGCTCGAGATGCTGACGATCGGCGGGGTCGCCTATCTGCTGATCGTCGCGTTGCCCGCCCGGGCGGGAGACTCGGTGGTGGGCGGCTGCTGGCGGGGGATTCGCTGGGCAGCCACCAGTTTTGCGATCGTTGAATTGTGCTATGTCGCGGTTGACAGCGCGATCCTGATGGGGAGCTCGTCTCTGGGATTCGGAGACGTGGTTGGCGCGCCGATATTTCCTGGCGGGAGCAGTTGCAGCAATTGCCGCCTTCGCAATTGTCGTATGTGCGCGAGTGGGTGGGCGCAGGTCGGCGTACGCCTTGGTCCCACTATCTGCGCCGTGTCCGTGCTGGCCGTGGTATCCACGAGCCATTCGGCCTCCCGTCTGGACCATCGGGTCGTGCTCACCGCTTTGACCGCAGCGCATCAACTGGGCGCGGCGCTGTGGATCGGGGCGATGCCGTTTCTGCTGATCTCGCTGCGCCGGGTGGATGGTGTCGAAGGGGCAAAACGGCTGCTGCGGCGCTTTTCGCCGCTGGCCCTGGCGAGCGCGGCAACGTTGCTGCTCGGCGGCGTGGGCATGGCCTGGTTTTACCTCGGGATGTCCGCCGACAAATCGTTGAGCGGTCTGTACGGGACGGCTTACGGAGTGATGATGGTCTCCAAGGTTTACCTGGTGCTGGTCGTAATGGCGTTGGGTGCAGGGAACTTTTTTCTGGTTCGTCGTATCGACGCCGCGCCCGTAGATTTATTGACGCGGCTGCGGCGATTTGGTGAGGCGGAGATAGGGCTGGGCTTCGTCGCGGTGCTGGCGGCCGCGTCGATGACATCGCAGCCACCGGCGGTCGACTTACCAGGCGACCGGGCAAGCGTCTCCGAGATTGTCGTCCCGCTTTCGTCCCGTGGTCCCGCGCATGACCAGCCCGGCGTTTGCGGCGTTGGCGCCACCGATTCCCCTGGACGAGGCTGTAAAGCAGACGCAGTTCAACGCGGCCAATGCCCCGATCGATGCGAATGGTGAGGCGTGGTCGGAGTATAACCATCACTGGTCGGGGCTGATTGTGTTGGCGGCAGGCGTTTTCGCGTTGCTGGGCCGTCTACCGAAGGCGCGATGGGCGCGGAACTGGCCGCTGATCTTTGCGGGGCTGGCGGTGTTTATCCTTGTACGCGCCGATCCGGAGTGCTGGCCGCTGGGGCCGCGGCCTTTCTGGCCGAGCTTTTATGCCCCGGACGTGCTGCAGCACCGATTGTCTGCGCTGCTGATCCTTGCGTTTGCGATATTTGAATGGGGAGTTCAGACCGGGCGATGGCATTCCCGCTGGACGTCGACAGTGTTCCCCCTGCTTTGCGTCGCCGGAGGCGCACTGCTGCTGACTCACAATCACTCCATCGGGAACATCAAACAGGAGCTGCTGGCGGAGATGAGCCACACGCCGATCGCGTTGCTGGGTGCCACTGCAGGCTGCAGCCGCTGGTTGGAGCTGCGGTTGCCTGATCGGAGGGAATCCCGGCTGGCATCGTATATCTGGCCAGTCTGTTTAGTTCTGGTTGGTCTGGTGCTGCTGAACTATCGGGAGTCGTAGAGTTCGCGAGTATCCAGCAGAACAGGTGCCAGACATCCGTTGGGAAGGCTCTTTTCCCCAGAAAGACCGGATGGTTCGATATACTTGATAGTGATATGTCTTCTGCTTCTACAACTGCCGTTGCGAGTGGCAGCCGTCCGATGCCTGCCAAACGGCGCTGGAAGGCAGTGACGCGCAAGCTGCGTGAGCTTGGCTCGATTGGGTCGGCGGTGCTGTCGACCGGGCATCCCGTATATGGCGCACATTGTGCCGATGCGGCGGTGCAATCTGGCGTGTACCTACTGCAATGAATACGACGATTTTTCCGATCCGGTGCCGGTGGACGAGATGCTGCGGCGGATCGACCACCTGGGGCGGCTGGGGACGTCGGTGATTACGATCTCGGGCGGCGAACCGCTGCTGCATCCCGAGCTCGACCGGATCATTGCGCAGATTCGCAAGACGGGCGCGATCGCCGGAATGATCACGAATGGGTATCTGCTGATGCCGGACCGGATCCAGAGGCTGAACAAGGCCGGGCTGGACCACATGCAGATCTCGATCGATAATGTGATGCCGGACGAGGTATCGAAGAAGAGCCTGAAGGTGCTGGACAAGAAGCTGCAGATGCTCGCCGAACATGCGGACTTTCATGTGAATATCAACTCGGTCGTTGGTGGCGGGATTGCGGACCCGAATGACGCGTTGACGGTGAGCGAGCGGGCGTTAGGGCTGGGGTTCAGCTCGACCATCGGGATTATCCATGACGGCAGTGGGCAGTTGAAGCCGCTGGGTGCTGCGGAGCGCGGGGTCTGGGACAAGGTGAGAAACCTGACACGGCGGAGTTATTCGCGGTTCAATCACTTTCAGGAGGCGATTGCCAATGGGAAGACGAACGATTGGCGTTGCCGAGCGGGTGGACGATATCTTGTATATCTGCGAGAACGGGCTGGTTCATTATTGCAGCCAGCAGCGTGGGTATCCTGGGGTGCCGCTGTCCGGATATATGACCGCGGACGTGAAGCGGGAGTTTCTGACGGAGAAGAGTTGTGCACCGAGCTGTACGATTAGCTGCGTGCACCAGGTGAGCTATATCGACCACTGGCGCGCGCCGCAGACGAGTTCGGTGACGCCGGGTGCTTCGGGGCATGGGGCCGGGGCGGCCGAGCTGGTGCAGATCCGTTAGGGGTTAGGTCATGAGTGCTGTGAAGCGCGCGGAGTCGGGGCAGGTCGAGTTGAGCGAGGAACAGGTGCTCCTGATTG
Organism: uncultured Acidobacteriaceae bacterium; assembly: GCA_963774835.1. Classification (GTDB taxonomy): domain Bacteria; phylum Acidobacteriota; class Terriglobia; order Terriglobales; family Acidobacteriaceae; genus Edaphobacter. Next base: position 270,487 of record CAVZGS010000002.1, on the reverse strand, counting down.
CGAAGGCGCTGGCGGACCTCGGCGGCTGGAGTTACTGCGGCAGATTGGGAGTTGCACGAAGCCGACGCAATGCGCCGACATCAAGGACTGCCATGCGGTGAGCGCGGCGACGCTGTCGCACCATATGAAAGAGTTGGAGACGGCTGGGTTGGTGCGGGTCACGCGTGAGGGGAAGTTTGCGAGCTATCTGCTGCAGCCGGGACGTACTGCGGGCCTACACGGAACAGCTGGCTAAGATCTAGAGCGGGAACGTCTTATCAATTTTCACCAAAAAAATTCGCATCTTCCTTCCATTGAAGTCATCAATTAGATGCTTATCGAATTGTCAAACGGTAAGACATAAATATTGAGGTTTATTGAGATGGGAAAGCTTGCGAATAAAGTGGCAATCGTATCGGGGGCATCCAAGGGTATTGGCGCGGCGATTGCGAAGAGTCTTGCAGCTGAAGGGGCCTCTGTGGTCGTCAACTACGCGTCCAGCAAAGAGGGTGCGGACAAAGTTGTGACAGAGATCAAGAGCAAGGGCGGGAAGGCTGTCGCCGTGCAGGGAGACTTTTCCAATCAAGCCGATATCGGCAAGGTCTTTGCGGAGACCAAGAAGGTCTTCGGGCGGCTGGATACGGTCGTCAACAATGCAGGCGTATATGAGTTTGCGCCGCTGGAGCAAGTGACCGAAGACGCTTTTCATAAAATGTTCAACCTGAATGTGCTGGGGTTGATTCTGTCGTCACAGGAGTCGCTGAAGTACTTTGGGCCGGAGGGCGGAAGTATCATCAACATCGGGTCAGTTGTCTCTTCGACGAATCCGCCGACGTCGAGCGTCTATACGGCGACGAAGGGCGCAGTGGACTCAGTTACGCGTGTGCTCTCAAGAGAGCTGGGAGCGAAGAATATTCGTGTGAACTCGATCAACCCGGGGATGGTGGAGACGGAAGGAACGCATACGGGGGGTTTTCTAGGCAGCGACTTCCAGAAGGCGCTTGAGGCGCAGACGCCTCTGGGCCGCATTGGACAGCCCAGGGACATCGGCCCAGTTGCCGTCTTCCTTGCCTCAGACGATTCGAACTGGCTAACCGGCGAGCTGGTGCTGGCGGGCGGTGGTCTGCGGTAAGGCCTGGACGTCGGAACGAAGGGAGCCGGAATATGGGCTCCCTTTTTTCATGTGGTCATCGATTGCTGCGTCTGCGTTGTAACGAAATGAATCGGGGCCTTGCCAAGCGTCCGCGTGATGGCTGATGGTGAGGCATGATGGATTTCTTGGTGAAGTGGTCGCGGGTGCGGGGTGTCGCTCTTGCATTGCTGATGACGGCCGGGCTGGCGGATGCGCAGACGGCCGTGCCTGCTACGAAGGACACGACGCAAAGGCCTACGAGTACGCCTTATACGGGTGACCTTTCGATCTTCGAGTATCCGGACCGGGACAAGAAGCTGCAGATTGACAGGGTGATGGACCTGCTGGGGATCACGAAGGGGAAGAACGTTGCGGACATCGGGGCGGGGTCGGGGTGGTTCACGGTGCGGGCGGCGCGCAGGGTAGGGCCTACTGGCGCGGTGATCGCGGAGGACATCAATCCACTGGCGATTGAGTACATCGGCAAGCGGGTGGTGAAGGAGAACCTGTCGAACGTCCGGACGGTGTTGGGGGGGCCGGACGATCCGCGGCTTCCGGCGGGGAGCGTGGACGCGGTACTGATGCTGAAGGTGTACCACGAGATCGCGCATCCGGTCATATTCATGCAACGGCTGAAGACAACTTTGCGTGAGGCAGCAAGGGTGGGGATCATTGACCGCAATGGGACCGGGGCGAACCATGGGGTAAATCACGATGTGGTAGTGAAGGAGATGGGCGAGGCAGGATACAAGCTGGTGGGATCGTATGACTTTACCAAGGCGGATAAAGAGGACTATTTCCTGATCTTTCAGGTGCGGTGAAGCCGAGCGCTAACGGTGTTTAGAAAATTTCTGCGTGGCGGCTGTATTCTTCGATAGTCTTGAGATATCAGGACAATCGAAGTACGGGGAGATGCGATGCGCAGTGCTTTTTTTGTAGCGGCAATGGTTCTGGTGGGGTCGGTTGCAGGTGCGCAGGTGCAGGGCAGCGACGGGATCACGCTGCCGAACCCGCCGGCAGTGAAGACGGCGCCGGTGGTCGATGAGTACACGAGCTCAGAGCCTGGCGTGCCCACGAAGATCACGGACCCGTATCGATGGCTCGAGGACGCGCGTAGTCCGGAAACGCGGGCGTATATCGCGGCGCAGAACGCTTATACTGCAGAGTATTTTTCGCAGGTGAAGATGCTGCCGTCGGTCGTTGAGGAGATGGGCAAGCTGCTGAAGGTGGACTTTGTGAGTGTGCCGACGCGGCGGGGGGAACGCTACTTTTTCTCCAAGCGGCTGGCGGACGAGAACCAGGCGTCGATCTACATGCGGGTGGGGCTGCATGGGGCGGACGAGAAGCTGATCGATGCGAGCAAACTGAGCGCGGACCAGAACTCTTCAGTAAATACGCTTAACCTGACTGAAGACGGGTCGATGATGGCGTATGGCGTTCGCGTGGGCGGAGCGGACGAGGTGGAGGTGCATTTTCTCGATGTCGCAACGCGGAAGGACACCGGTGATGTGATGCCGCGGGCGCGGTATTCGGGCGTGGATATCAGTCCGGACAAGGCCGGGGTGTACTACTCCAAGCTGTTTCCGCATGAGGGCAATCGGGTTTTTTATCACAAGTTTGGAACGCCACTTGATAGCGATGCGATGATTTTGGGTAAAGAGTATCGCGGAGAGAAGCTGGGCGAGATCGACGGTGTTGGTGTGCGTGCTACGGCGAACGGGCACTACCTGGTGTTTCGGATCGGGCGCGGTGTGCCGGCGACGCGCGAGGACATTTTGATCAAAGATCTGCGGGTGCCGGATTCGCCGATTGTGCCGTTGGTGTATGGGATAGACAGCAGGTTTGGCGAGTTCAATGTGGGCGACACGTTTTATATGCGGACCGACTATAAGGCGCCGAATGGGCGGGTGTTGAAGGTGGTGCAGGGCAAGGGTCCGGACGAGTGGCCGGTCATCATTCCTGAGGGGAAGGACGTGCTGGAGGCGGTGAATGTGGTTGGCGGCAAGATGTTTGTGCTGCGGCTGAAGGACGTGAAGTCGGAGGTGACGATTTATTCGCTTGAGGGCAAAGAGCTTGGGCATATCGCATTTCCCGGGATTGGCGCGGGTTCTACGCTTTCTGGACGGGCGATCGATACGGACGGGTTCTATACGTTTCAATCGATCATTACGCCGCCGACGATCTTTCATTACGACACGAAGACCGGAAAGTCGGAGGTGTTCTATAGCGACAAGGTGCCGTTCGATTCGACACAGTATGAGGTGAAGCAGGTCTTCTACACGTCGAAGGACGGGACGAAGGTGCCGATGTTTATCGCGGGGAAGAAGGGCTTGAAGCGCGATGGAAGCGAACGGCTGCTGATGACCGGCTATGGCGGATTTGCGCTGAGCGAGACGCCGGTGTGGAACCCCGAGTATGCGTGGTGGATGCAGCAGGGCGGGTGGTTTGCCCTGCCGAACCTGCGTGGCGGCAATGAGTATGGCGAGGTTTGGCATAAGGCGGCGATGTTCGAGAAGAAGCAGAACGTTTTTGATGACTGGTTTGCTGCGGCGGAGTATCTGATTGCGAACAAGTACACGACGCCGGAGCGGTTTGCGATTCGTGGACGGTCGAACGGCGGGTTGCTGATGGGCGCTTCGATGACGCAGCGGCCGGACCTGTTTGGGGCGATCTGGTGCGGGTATCCGCTGTTGGACATGTTGCGGTATCAGATGTTCGAGATGGGACGGACGTGGACGACGGAGTATGGGTCGGCGGAGAACGCGAAGGACTATCCGTACATTTTGAAGTATTCGCCGTACCAGAACGTGAAGGCGGGGACGAAGTATCCGGCGATCTTCTTCTTTACGGGAGATGGAGACACGCGGGTCGATCCGATGAATGCGCGGAAGATGACGCCGTTGATGCAGACGTCGACTTCGAGCGGACGGCCGATTCTGTTGCACTACAGCCTGAAGGGCGGGCATAGCGCGGGTGTGTCGCAGACGCAGCTGGTGCAGGACTACGCGGACGAGATGGCGTTTCTGTGGACGGAGACGGGGACGAAGTAGTCCTCGAAGTCTCCAGGAGGGCTAGCCCGTTCGCGTGGACTTCACTTGGAGAAGCACCAGGTTAATTCTCCGAAGGCCGCTCCACCCGGTCGATCAAGAACACATCGGTCGCGGCCTTCGTCGGCTGCAGCTTCAGCCCAAGCTGCTCCTTCATCGCAGTAAATAAACTTGGCGGTGCAGATGCATCTTCCTGGGAGTCGCCAGGCTTGCCAGCCGCACGAAGGTTGTCAGGCGTCCATCGCAGCACAAGATCGAAGTGCCCAGCGATGCCCGTCTGATCAACCGCTGGCCGGTCAAGCACGAAGCGCTGCAAGAACGTCGCGAAGTTTGCCATCGTCGCATTGCCTACTTGCAGTTCGCCGCGGGGGTCATAGCCAACCACGGGGATCCCGCTCGGATCGGAAGTACTCTTCGTGAGCTTCGGCGTGGCCGCCGTCTTCACCAGCGCATACACCGGCAGAACACTTTGCTCGTGATGCATGACCAGATGAAAGCGCTCTAAGAGAAGTTGTTGCACCATGGCCTTCATTTGATCGGAACTCGGCCGTTTCTCCGTCTCGGGGTCGGCAAGAATGTCGAATTTTTCCGTCCGCAGCCATCCCGGTTCGCCGACCACCTGCCCGGGATGCACGTTGTACGCGTATTTGAAGATATCGATGAATGTCGTGCCTTGAGTCGCAAAGCGATTGCCGCGAATCTGCGTGCCAGGCGCCGCATCCGGCGCGCTCGGCTTGATGGTCGCAACAGCAAACGTCAGCGGCGCCTTAGGTAGTTGCTGCGCCGGTAGCGGCCCATAACCCAGGAAGCAGAAAGAGAGCAGAATCGCACTCCGCATCAACAAACCTCCGCGTCATCTTGCGTCGCGCTATTTGTGGGCCGTTGTCTTTGCCTTTGTGGATGCCGGGGCGGGGTTTTCGGCGATGGCGGTGTCGAGCATTGCGTATAGCTGGGTGACGTCGCTGACCTGGGTGAAGCCCTTCTGGGTCACAATGAAGATGGTCGGGGTCTGGGTGAGGCCGACACGTTCGCCGAGGGTCGTATCGGCGCGGACCTCCGCGGCGAAGAGGCCGTTGGGGTCGATGATCATGGGCATCTGGCGACCGTGAGACTGAAAGTATTTTTGCGTGAAGGCGGTAAGGTCTTCCTTCGAGGCGATGGAGATCTGGTTAGCAAAGACGGCGCGGCGATAGTCCTCGGCGGCCTGCGGGGAGATCTTGTCCTGGATGTAGCGAGCGATGACGGCGGCGTCAAAGCTCCAGATGTGCATCTTGAGGGGGAAGTCGTGACGAAGGAGGGGGATCTTGTACTTCTCGACGGCCGTGTGGACGATCGGGAAGGCGTGGGCGCAGGCGGGGCACTCGAGGTCTTCGAACTCGTAGATGGCGACGCGGGTGCCTACGGGAGCGCGCAGCATGGAGGTGTCCTTGAAGCCGGTAGCGCCCTGGGCGAGGGCGGGAATGGCGAAAAGGAGAGCGGTGGCGAGGACGATGCGGTTCATTGATATAAGACGCATAAGGTTATCTTTTGTATTTTATCTGAGCGGGGCGAACCGGGGGGTGACCGGGGGCCAAAGTGTGCTTTTTGCATGATTTCTGCATCGGAAGAGGGGTGTGGCACTCTAATAGGAGACCATGAAAGAGCTGACGGGGATTCTTATAAAGGCGAAAGCGTGGCAGCGGGTCTCTGTGTGGCCGCTGGCGCTGGTCCTTTGCGGGCCGATGGCAGGCGCGCAGACGCAGACTTCGGAGTTGCCACAGGCCCCGGTGCCGAATGCGATCAAGCTGCCGGGGGGCGTGGAGGTGGAGCGGGCAACTCCCGGGGCCTTGCCACTGAGTCTGGACGACGCGATCGCTCGCGGCGAGAAGCGCAACCTGCAGATGCTGTTAACGATCCAGAACGAGCGGATGGTGCGCGGGCAGGTGTTGACAGTGGAGAACAGCCTGCTGCCCAGCCTCACGGCCAAAGGCGAGTTGGAGGCGCAACAGATTGACTTGGCGGCGCTCGGCTTTAGACCAGGATCGCTTTCGGGGTTTGGTATCGCGCCCGGGACGTTTGCCTCGATTGTGAAGGTGAATACGGCCGAGGCGCAGATCAGTATGAACCAGCAGCTGTTCAATGTGCCGGCATATTATCTTTATCGCTCGTCCCAGAAGGCGGCCACGGCGGCTGATTTTACCCGGCTGAACCTGCTGGGTGGCGTGACGCTGGCGGTAGGGACGCAGTATCTGCTGGCGCTGGCAGACGCTTCAATGATTGAGAACGCGCGGGCGCTGGAGAAGGCAGACCAGGTCGCGTATGAGCAGGCGAAGGATTCACACGACGCCGGCGTGGGGACGAACCTGGATGTGCTGCGGGCGAGGGTGCAGTTGCAGACGCAGCAGCAGACGCTGATTAGCGCCGAGAATACCTTTGCGAAGGACAAGATCTCACTGAACCGGATCATCGGCCTGCCAGCGGACCAGGAGATCACCCTGACCGATGCGGCGCCATATGCTGAGTTTGCTGAGCTGCCGCTCGCGGACGCTATGCGGCTGGCATTTCAGCGGCGGAAGGGCCTATTGAGTTTGCAGGCGCAGCTTCAGGTGGCGACGCAAGCGCAGAAGGCCGTGAAGGCGGAGCGGTATCCGACGCTCGCCTTCGATGGCTACTATGGCGTGCTGGGCCAGATTGGCACGTTTTATCACGGGGTGTTTGCCGCTACCGGCAAGATCAGCGTGCCAGTGTTCGATGAGGGGCAGCTGCGCGGCGAGGGTGAGGTCGCGGGGGCACAGGTGATCGCGCTGCGGCAGCAGATTGAGTCGCTGCAGGTGTCGATCGAATGGCAGATCCGGTCGGCGATGCTGGACGTTCACTCCTCGAATGAGCTGGTGAAGGTGGCGCGGAGCAACGTCGATCTGGCGACGGAGGAGTTGCAGGACGCGACCATGAGATTTACCGCTGGAGTGGATGACAATCTGCCAGTGGTGCAGGCGCAGGCGGTCCTGGCACAGGCGCAGAGCCGGCTTGTGCAGACGCTGTATCAGTACAACCAGTCGAAGTTGACGCTGGCGCGGAATACGGGTGTCGTTGAGTCGCAATACAAGATTTATCTGGGGCAGTAGTGTGGCGCGGGCCCATGGCAATTTTGGCGACGGGCCTCTAACGAAGAATTTGATGCGACGGCCCTGAGCGCGGCAGTCCCCCGCTGCGGGACGTAGACATTGTTTCAAGCCGATGCGTGGCGCCGTGACATATTCGTAACGGAAGTGTGAAAACATAAGACATGGCGGATGGCTCGAAACGGGTGGAACCGGCTATGGAGCGGGACTACCGCTCTGCGTTTAAGTCGCGGGACTTTCGGCTGTATCAAGCGGCGCGGTTGATGGTGATTCTGGGGGCCGAGGCGCAGTCGGTCGCGGTGGCGTGGCAGGTGTATGCACTGACACATTCTGCGCTCGACCTGGGGTATACCGGACTGGCGCTGTTTCTGCCTGGGGTGTTTGTGATGCTGGCGGCGGGCCATGCGGCGGACCGTTACGACCGCAGACGGATCATTCTGCTCTGCTATACCCTGCAGGCTTGTTGCACGGCCGCCTTGTTGTGGATGTCGATGAGTGCGACGGCGCTGCAGGGTGGGCGGATCTGGCCGATTTATGCGGTGCTGGTGGGGATCGGATTGGGCAGGGCGTTCAGCGGGCCAGCAGCGAGTGCGATGCTGCCCAGCCTGGTGCCGAAGGAACACTTTGTGAATGCGGTTACGTGGGGCGCGACCGTCTATCAGATTGCGAACATGTCGGGGCCGGCGGTAGGAGGGATCCTGTTTACGCTGCCGCTGGCCGGAGTGGCGGCGGACTGGAATGGCGCGCCGGTCGTCTATAGCTTCACGCTGCTGATGTTGCTGGGCTTCATCGTGCTGGTCAGTATGATTCGCGCGAAGATGGTGGTGACGGAGAAGAAGGCCTTCAGCATGAAGACGGTGTTGGCGGGGCTCGAGTATGTGTGGCGGGCGAAGCTGCTGCTGGGGTCGATCTCGCTGGACCTGTTTGCCGTGCTGCTGGGCGGGGCCACGGCACTGCTGCCGATCTTTGCCACGGACATTCTGCACGCCGGCCCGCGGGGACTGGGGCTGCTTCGGGCGATGCCTTCGGTTGGGGCACTGGCGGTTTCGTTGACGATGGTAGTGAAGCCGATCAAGCGGCGGGCCGGTGCGACGATGCTGGTGTGTGTTGGAATCTTTGGCGCGGCGACAGTGGTGTTCGGGTTGTCGAAGAGCATCTGGCTGAGCTCGGTGGCGCTGGTGATTGTCGGGGCGAGCGATATGGTCAGCGTGGTGGTTCGCTCGAGCCTGCTGCAGCTTGCGACTCCGCCGGAGATGCGCGGAAGGGTGAGCGCGGTGAACTGGTTGTTCATTGGGGCGTCGAACGAGTTTGGCGAGTTTGAGAGCGGAGTGACCGCGCAGTGGTGGGGCGCGGTTAGGGCAGTGGTGATCGGCGGGGTCGCGTCGATGGTGGTAACGGCCTCGGCTGCGGGGCTGTTCCCGCAGTTACGTCAAGCGGACGCTTTGACAGCGGAGTCTTTGCGGGGAGCGGAGCAGGAGTTGAGTGTGGCGGAGCCGGTGAATTAGATTGGCAGGGACCGAGGATTCAAAGACGAAGGGATTGCTATGAACAATGGGGTGAAGGCAGCGATTGGGGCAACGGCACTGTTGGTTTTGGCGATTGGAGGCGAGTTGGCGTGGCTGCATCATGAGCGGAACGCACCGGCTGTAGTGAAGGCGCCTGAGCGTGAGGTGATCGCCGACGATGACCTGGTTTTTCTGAAGAAGAAGCGGCCGGATTCGCTGAAGGACGTGAAGGAACTGAAGGGCTCGACGGTATGGGTGTCGGCTGGGGGGCAGCTGGAGTTTTATCCGTATGTTGGGCACGCGGCCCAGTATGGGAAGAGCGCAGGGACGCTGCTGGGAGCGGAGCCGATCGCGGTGAAAGACGCGGTGGAACAGGTGGCGCCGAAGGCGGCTACCTTCCGGATTCCGGGCGGAGACAAGCAGGTGCTGCTGGTGTTTACCAAGCCAGATGACGCGAAGGAGTATGCGGTTCCGGTTGGGTACGAGCAGGCGGGGCAGTACACGTTTTATACGGACGAGATTTTTTTCTACGACGATCCGCATGAGCTGTACAAGCATTGGGGGCCGGAGATCTGGAAGGCGGTCGATGCGCACCAGGTCATTCTTGGGATGAATGAGCGGCAGGTGGAGCTGTCGCTGGGACAGGTTAGCCAGAGCACAAGCAAAGACTATGGCAATCGGATGGTTGTGTTTGCGAATCATGGGCAAGCCGATGGCGGTGACGTTCGTGAAGAACAAGGTGACGGCGTTTCGGGCAGATCAGGGGTATTGATTTCTTTGCAAGAACAGAAAGAGGGGGCCTATTGGCCCCCTCTTTCCTTGCCTTTCATAGGGGTCAGTGTTTGACCACTGAGATCGTGAGTGAGCTGGGGTACTGCGTCGAATGGTGGATGGACGTGTGGGCGATGACGCCGGCGGTTTCGTCGTAGTTGTTGCCGCCGGTGTTGAGGTTGCGATCGAAGCGCGGGAAGTTAGAGCCGGCGATCTCGATGCGGATGCTGTGGCCTGCATCGAAGTAGTTGCTGGTGTTCATCGGCGTGAGGGTGACCTTGTAGACCTTGCCGGGCTCCATCCAAGCGGTTTTGTCGTCGCCGTTACGATAGCGGAGGCGCTGGATGGTCTCGTCGAGGTTGTAGGCGGTGCCGTCGGGCAATACGTCGATGACCTTGATGGTGACGTCGGTGTCCTTGACGTCGGAGGAGACGTAAAGGGTCGCTGTCATGGGGCCAGAGACCTCGATACCCTCCTTCAAGGGCTCGGACGTGTAGACGAGGATGTCGGGGCGCTCCTCCATCTTGCGCTGGTCGAGAGCGCCGCCGTTGCCGGGGATGGTGTTGGCGGCGCAGCAGACGTTTCCGCCGTAGCTGGGAGTCGGGTGCAATGGGTCGTAGGTGAAGGTGTCTGGATAGTCCGACGTCGCTACAGCCGGAATCTTTGTCACGCCAGTGGGGGTCTGGTCATGGGCGAATCGCAGAAGCGAGGGTGACGTCTTCGTCGCGGCCATAGGAATCAGCTCGCCGTCGCCGTGAAGTGTATTGGCGTGACCGCCGCTGGTCAGTTCCAGCGTCACATTCTTCGCGCCCTCTGGCGGCCAGGTCTCGGAGTGCTGCCATTTGTTGATGCCCATGGTGAAGTAGGTGACCTTGGGCTGCTCCTGGAGGAAGCCGTTATCTTCGCCCTTGAGGAAATGATCGAACCAGGCATAAGTGAGTGCGTCGTAGTCGAGGCGGGCGTCGCCCATGCTGCGCTCGCCGACGATTGTGTTCTCCGTAGCGCGCTTGTAGCCGCAGTGAAGTGTTGGTGCGATGACGGCGTACTGCTCGTTGGCGGCTTCGCCCTTGGCGGTCGAGCGGACGAAGTTGTAGGCGGCCAGATTTGGCCCGGTGGAGACGTCGTACCAGGTCATGAACCAGAAGGCGGGCACGTTGATCGGCATGGTGTCGGACTGCCAGAGGCCGCCTTTGCGCCACGCGGGGTCATTCGGCGTGCGCTCGATCATGGCGCCGCCAGTGGTGTTGGGCATCTTGTCGGAGAAGATGCCTTTGGGGCCGTCGACGGCGGAGAAGATGTCCTTCTCGGGAAGATGCTGGAAGGCCTTGGCCCAGTCAACGGGAGGCATCTGCGGGGCCAGGTCGAACATCTTCGAGGCGTTGATCAGCTCCTTCTGCGTCGTGCTTTTGGGGAACATCGGGCGGACCTGATTTTGTTCGCCGTAGAGCCAGTCGATGAAGAGCATCTGGACGGCGCCGCCGCGGTACCAGTTGCCCTGCTCGTTGTAGGGGCCGACCTTGCCGACGCCTGCGCCGAAGCTCTGCGGGATGATCGTGGTCAGGGCCTTGTTGCCGAGTGCGGCCGCGGCGAGTTGCCACTCTGCGGTGGAGGAGCAGCCAATCAGGCCGATCTTGCCGGAAGACCATGGCTGCGCGGCCATCCAGTTGAATTGGTCGTCGGCGTCAGAGAGCGGCGCGCCGAGGATGTCGTAGTTGCCCTCGGAGAAGAAGTGGCCGCGCTCGTTCATCTCGACGAGGACGTAGCCGCGTCTGACGGCGTCGAGCTCGGTGGACATGTCGCGGTAAGTGCCGAGGCGGACGTCCCAGAAGTTGAAGTTGTAGGGTGTGCGGCTGAAGATGATCGGGTATTTCTTGCTCGTGTCCTTGGGACGGTAGATATCGGCGGCCATGCGCGCGCCGTCTTTCATGGGAACCATGACCTTGCGGTCGATGATGGCGATGTCTTCGAGTTGCTTCTCGATGGACTGGCGTTTCTCGATGAGGGCCCTGGTCTCCTCGGGCGTGAGTTGTTGGCGGGGGCCCTGTGCAATTGTGGGGACAGTGAGAGCGCAGAGGAGTGCGATGGCTGAGTAACGGAGGCGCATAACGAGGGAACTCCCTGATTTATAGGTGATGTCAGCGTAACAGAGAGTGTGGGACGATTGCGTCATGGCGTTTGAGCTGGTGATAGTATTCGTCATTCATCACAAACGACTTCTAAAGGGGAGCGTACCGTAGACGCTCCTCAGCCAGTGTTGCGCAGACCCGCACTGATGCCGTTGATGGTAGCGGAGATGGCGCGGTTGAGTTCGGGGGAGTCGGGTTGGCCGTTTGCCATGGCGGCGCGCTTGCGGCGAATCAGTTCTACCTGGATGAGAGACATGGGATCGACGTAGGGGTTGCGCAGGCGGATGGAGTGGTTGAGGACCGGGTTCGTTTCGAGGAGCGATTTCTGCTTCGTGATCTCGAGGATCATGCGGTGAGTCAGGTTGAACTCGGCCTCGAGCGTGGTGAAGATGCGGTTGCGGAGGGCCTCGTCTTCTACAAGTGAGGCATAGAGGCGGGCGATGCCGAAGTCGGCTTTGGCGAGGGCCATCTCGACGTTGCGGATGATGTCGAGGAAGAGCGGAAAATCGCGGGCCATGGTCTGGAGTTGAGAGAGACCGTCGGGTGTCGATTGGATGAACTCGTTGAGCGCATGGCCTACGCCGAAGTAGGCGGGGACGAGCTGGCGGGACTGCATCCAGCCGAAGACCCAGGGGATGGCGCGAAGATCGGCCATGGATTTTTTGCCGCTGCGTTTCGCGGGGCGCGAGCCAAGGCGAGCGTGTTCGAGTTCGGCGACGGGCGTGGACTGTTCGAAGTAGGTGAAGGTGTCGGGGTCGTCGACGATGTGTTTGCGATAGAAGGCGTAGGAGGTCGCCGAGAGCCTGTCGAGCACGGTCTCCCATGCGGGAAGAATCTCGCCGGTGAGGTGGGGCGTCTTTGCGCCGCGTTGCATTGCGGCGTCGGGGCGGGCGAGGGCGTCGAGGCTCGCGGCGATCATTAATTCCAGATTGCGTTCGGCGAGGATGACGTCGGAGTACTTCCAGTTGAGGACCTCGCCTTGTTCGGTGATACGGAGTTCGCCGTTGAAGCTGTCGATTGGTTGCGCGAAGATGGCGCGATGCGTGGGGCCGCCGCCGCGTCCGACGGTGCCGCCACGGCCATGGAAGAGGCGGAGGGTGACGTTGCATTCGCGAGCGACCTCGTGGAGTGCGCGGTGGGCTTTGTAGATCTCCCACGTGCTGGTGATCATGCCGCCGTCCTTGTTGGAGTCGGAGTAGCCGAGCATGACCTCCTGTTGACGGTTCCACGATTTGAGCAGGGGCGCGTAGGCTTCGCTGGTCCAGAGCTCGCGCATGATGGCCGGCGCGTTCTGCAGATCTTCGATGGACTCAAAGAGCGGGACGGGTTGGAGGCCGGGGTCGTCGCCATTAGCTTCGACGCGGACTCCGCCGAGGCGGCCGAGCCAGAGGACGTGGAGGACGTCTTCGGCGCTGGTGGCCCCGCTGATGACGTACTGGCGGATGGATTCGGGGGCGTAGATCTGCTTGAGTTCGGCGATGGTGCGGAAGGTGTCGAGGACCTCAGCGGTTTGGTCACTCAGGACGGACGGCAGAGTAAGCGGCTGATTGGGCTTGACGGGTCGCCAGGCGGAGATCTCGGCGATGGCGGCTGCGTGGACGCGGGCGTGCTGCCGGATGTCCAGTGTCTGTAGATGGAGGCCGTAGGTGCGGACCTCCATCAGGAGCGGGTCGATCAACATCTCGGCGAGACGGTGGCCGTGGTGTTCGTTTAGCGAATTGCGGAGGGTGGTGAGGTCGCCGATAGGAGATCGGAGGCGCGGGTATAGAGCGTGAGAGCGGGATTGGCGGGAACGGGAACGGCGGACTGCGGTGTTGCCCCCAGGCGCATCATGATGCATGCGATCAGCAGACGGACGGACTCGTGCGGGAACCGCTCTTCAAGGGCGTTCTGGCCAGCGGTGCGGAGTTGCGTAAGGTAACGATGCAGGAGGGCCGTGAGTTCGGTGGAGACAGGCACTTGCTGGGTGGAGCTTGCAAGTTGTTCAAAGATATTTTGCAGGCGGCGGCGGTAGTGGGTCAAAAGCACGGAATGGGCCATGCCGAGAGCTTCGCGGGTGGCCTGCGGAGTGACGAAGGGGTTGCCGTCGCGGTCGCCGCCGATCCATGAACCGAAACGGATGAGTTGAGGAAGGTCGCCGATATTTGTAACTGAAACGGTGGCGTGATTGGAAGGGTACTCAGCGGCGAGGGCAGAGGCGACCTCGGCGTAGAGGACAGGAAGCGTGTCGAACAGGCTGGACTCGTAGTAGTCGAGCGCCATGCGGATCTCGTCGCGGACGGTGGGGCGGGCGCTGCGGACGTCGTCGGTCTGCCAGAGCGCGGTGATCTCGGCGATGAGGTCATGCTCGAGGGCCTGGAGTTGTGGTTCGGGGACGGGGATGCGGTCGAGTTGTTCGAGCAGATCGGAGATGCGGCGGCGCTTGAACATGACGCTGCGGCGGGCGACCTCGGTCGGGTGCGCGGTGAAGACGGGCGAGACGCAGATGAGACGAAGAAGCGCGCAGGCATGGTCGGCGCTGATGCCGGCCTGGCGCATGCGTCGGAGGGTCCCGCGCAGGTCGCCACGCTGTACTGCGCTTGCAGGGGAAACGCTCTCGCTAAGCTGATGGGAGAGACGGCGGCGTTTGCGGTGATTGGTCTCGGCCAGGTTGATGAGCTCGAAGTAGAAGCCGAAGGCCCGGGCAAGCTGGTAGGCGGCGGGAAGGTCGAGGGTGAGGACGCGAGTGAGCGCCTGCTGGAGATGCGCGGTGGCGGAGGCCGCGTCGGCCACTCCGCTTTGCGGGGCTTCGGCCTCGCGACGGGCGATGGCGGTGCGGCGCAACGCTTCGACGGCGTCGTAGAGGGCGTCGCCGGCCTGCTCGCGGAGGACCTCGCCGAGGAGCATTCCAAGAGAGCGGACATCGCGGCGCAGGGGCGCTTCCTTGAGTTCGCCGGTGGGGGCCTGAAGCTCGGCGAGGCGCTGGGGCCAGTCGGTTGGGGTCCAGAGGGACGGCATGATTGATTATGCACTGATGGTGAGGGCCAACGGCTGGCCGCTGGTTATTTGCGCCATGCGAATTTGAGCCCGGACCAGTCGGGGTCGATTGAGCAGACTTTGTAGTCGACAAGGCCGACTGCGAGCGCGCGATCACGGACGTGGTTTTGATTGAAGTCGACATGGTGCTTGCCAGCCCGTTTGGGGTGGATGATCCAGACGGAGGTTTGTTTCGGTAAGCGAAGCGTGAGCAGGTCGAGGGTCGCGGCGAGATCGGCGAGAGATCGAACGAAGCAGAGGGCGAGAGCTGTCTTTGAGGTTATGCGGGTGATGATTGTGGCGTTCACCGGCAGGTCGCCGAGGAGTTCTTCGAAGGCGTCGGGTGGCGCAATGAGAGCGATCTGCATGTCGGCTTGAATTCCCAATTTTTTGGGAAGAGGGGCGGTTGAGAAGTCGCGCGGGGGCATGACGGCCGGTGTTGATGGTGGTTGCCGGAGAAGAACAGCCAGAGCTTGGGGCGCTTCGGGCCATTGGGCGAAGATGCCGTCGGGATTTTCGGTGCGAATGCGGACGGTCTTTTCGGGAGCGCCGCCGGCGAAGAGTACAGGGATGTGGCGCGCGGACTTGCTCGAGCGCAGGACGAGGGCGATCTCGCGAGAGTTGGATGGAAGTTTGTCGAGGTCGAGAACGAGAGCGGCTGGATTGAGTCGAGCGAGTTCACCGACTGCGCCCGAGTGTCTGGTGAGTGAGGTCGTGTCGATTCGTGTACCAGGTTGTTTCAGGGCCGCGGCCTTTGCCTTGACGTCTTCGTGCCAGGAGATGAGCTTGATCGTCTTCACGGACCCTCCTGACGCAGATCAAGATGGGAACCGGCTACGCATTCAACTATACGAAAGCTGGAACTACTTGTGGGAGCCTCCTCCTCCACCGCCACCACCGCCTCCGCCGCCTCCGCCGTGAGAGCCACCACCACCACCGCCGCCCGATCCTCCATGGGAGCCACCACCGCCTCCTGAACCTCCACGGGAGCTTCCTCCGCCTCCTGAGTTTGACGACCCGTGGTTGAACGAGCTCGATCGGTACCCCGAATTGCCGGCTAAGAAGTTGCTGCTGCTCCCTCCGAAATGGTCGGTCACCGTGGTATTCTTGCCGCCCTGCATGACTTGTCTGGCGAGCATGATGCTCTGCGATTTGTGGTCGAAGGTAATGGCGGTACCGGCAGACCTGGCGGTACTTTCCTTACCGGGGGCGAGTCCGTCTTTCACCAGACGCGCTTCGAGATGCGGTGACTCGGCGTGCTGGAGCGGCGGGAAATAGGGACGGAGGAACTCTTTGGGGACGATGTTGAGGAGTTTGACTGGCGTACTGGCGTTGAAGGTGACGTGCTCGACAGACGTGCCCTTTCTTCCAGTGGTCTCGAAGACACCATGCTTCAGATTGATCGGAGTCTTGCCTGCCACGTCGTGTGGATGCAGAGGGACGTATGCCTTAGATCCACCGTATTTGACCCAGCGGACAGGGCAATGGTGATGTCTCTTTGTTCCGGCCACCCAGATGTAACCGCGGTTGCGATAGATCCAAGTGCCCGCGTGGCAGAGGGCCCAGTCGTACGGCGCTGAGTCCGGACCAATTTCGGTGCGGAGGGCCGTTTCCTTGCCGGTCGCGGGGTCCCTTGCGATCAGGCGACGCACTCGATTCGGTGAGCACGGGAATGGGTCTTCGTATTCGGTTCGCAGGATTGCTGTTGGACCGGCGGCCTGGAGTGCCTTTACGGACACTGTATAAGGCGACGAAGTCGTCGATTGGGCCGGTGGCTGATCGGGCGATTGTTGCGTATCGAGCTGCCCGGAGGTTGCGTCGTGCTGTTCCCAGCCGATGCTTGGTTGCCAGCAGGTGCCGTAAGGTGCACAGGCGAAGAAGGTCCCCTGGCCCTTCATCTCTGCCAGTCCGGGAATGGGTGTAGCAAGGCCAGCTTCCTTCATGGTCGCGGACATTGCAAGGTCCCGTGCGGCGATCCGTTTTGCAGTCCACTCGTCCCACTCTGAGTATTCGTTTGAGGTCGAGGTCGACTCGGTCATGATGTGGCTGTCACGGCTATAGGTGGTGGTTTGTCCTTTGACGGTCCGCTGCGTGGTTGGGCCCTGATGGATATCCGCATCTTCCTGCGGGGTGAGGGCCATAGCATCGAGATAACTGTTGACCCGAATAGAGTTGATGTCCGGATATCGCAGGGAGATGTTGCCGACCGGGGTCAGTCAGGATGAACGATTCTCCGGGAAATGCGGGCCGCACATTCAGGGTCGCGGTGCCGCTAACCAGAGTCACGTCTGTACGGGGAACGCCGGCAGTGGCGGTGAGTTCGTTGAAGGTGAGGACGGAGTTCTCGCCAAGATAGACGGTCGAGGCGTCTTCAAGCTCAATCTCGGCGCGGCCTTTGCCGGTGACGAGACTGAATCCCGTCGCAATTGGAATGCCGGTTGTGGCCTGTCCCCAGTCGCCGCCAGTGGCGCGCTCACCCTCTTTGCCGCGCGCGACGCGAACGTCGCCTTCGACGAGACTGAGGCGCACGATCTGGTCGTAGGTTGGCGGAGGAGCGGTGCTGGGAGACGATTGAGGGTGTGGAGAGGTGTTCGTATCGGCGGGGGAGGCGTGGGCAGTAAACGGGACGGTCAGGAGAAGAACTGCGAAACAACGGCAGGAAGAGATGCTCATGGAAGCCCTCCACTGGAACAGCGTCGCCGTCGGTTTGCGGAGTTGCTTCGGACTAGCAATCAGCAATTGCTTCCGATCGATGACGCAACGGCTCGACTCAAAACGTCACGCGGTTTCATACCGCTTGTTCAATTTGACGCTTTCCGTGCGCATTCCCGGTACCTGAGATTTCATAAGAATTGTTAAGGCCGCGAAGTTAGTTCCGGAGGCCCGAATCAGAGAGCGGCGGCGCGGCAGAGTGGCTCTTTGCGGGCCTCGTTCAGGAGTGGTGCAGTGAGAAAGTCGGCAGAGCGATCGTTGAGGGTAAGGCGAAGAGTCGGCAGCGCGAGCAGGTAGCGCAGGTAGTAGGTGATCTCTTCGAGGTTCGCGGAACCTGACCCGGGAGGGTTGTAGCGGTACTGGCCTGGGGTCTGGACGGGTATCTCCCACTGCCGGCGGACGGGTTTTACATGGGTGTAGCCGAGAAAGTCCATGGTTAGGGTGACCTTGTCCGTGAGTGGCGGAAAGAGTTCATCTCTTGAGGTCGGAGTCCACGGTGGGTAAAAGGCGAGATCGCTTGCGCCTCCGAAGTTCGCGAAGAGCTCGAAGTCTGATTTGCCGTTCGGTCGCAGCGTGCACTGGGCGATCAGCGTGGGCGGAGGTGATGGCGGAGGGGAGTCCGCGGGAGAAGGCGTACGAAGTGATCCTGCGAGGACAAGGCGGACGTACTGGATGTGAGAGGTAGTGTCCCGCCCAGCCAGACGGTCGATTCCCGTCGGGAGCGTGGTCTTTTCCGGCTGGTTCGACTCCGGTCGCTGCGCCTTGAGAGTAGACGAAGCGCAAAGCGTCGCCAGCAGGAATATCGCAGGGGCTGTGTGCAGTGGGCAGGCGCGCATGGGAACAGCGTAGCCGATCGAACGATTCTGGAAGTGAAAGATTGTTGTGTATTGGGGTTTTGGACAGAGCCAGAGAGTGAAGAGTTACATGACCTGCGCGATCTTCTCTAGCTCTTCCTGCAGGCATGGAAGAGAGCAGGTGATCGACTCCATCCGGAAGGCCGCAGTGCGGGCGTCCTGGGTGGAGACGCCGTAGCCGCGAACAGCAAGGAAGCTGCTGATCAGATCGGCGGCCTGCCACGAGTCGAGGCCCGACTTCATCAGGTCTTCGCGCAAACCTGTGAGGTCGGCTTCGGCAAATCGTTCGACATGGGCGGTCTTGGCCTTTGTCATTTGCTGCTCCTGTTTCAGAGTGCAACTGCCGCCAGCACTCCCTTGCAGTGTTAGACGCTAAAAAAAGCGGTCGAGGTCATGCACATTCAAAACAAAACGCCTTACTCGCGCCGTTCGATACGTTCACTGGAGACTCTACGAAGGGACGGGGCCAGAAGTTTCAAAACATGGTTTTGGATCAAATGGGCCTAGAGCGCGCGATCTGCAAGAAGGACGGGGATGCCATCGACGATGGGATAGCGTCTGCTACAGCCCTTGCACTGTATGGCTTCAGCTTCAAGCCGCAAGGTTTGACGGCAGACTGGGCAGACGACCCATCGCAGCTCACTCGACCGTCAGTGCGGGTGCGTTCATTTGTCTATCTTAACTAATCTCACCTAACGAGTGTTGACGAATCGAATTGGGCGGCAGACAGGAGTGCGAGCGCGATACCATGGACGAGATGAAGATAACGCCGCGGGTTTTAGATGGCATCGCAATTGCTGGAGAGATTAAGGCCGAGGTTGGGGCCGAGGTGAAAAAGCTTGCTGCTCGGGGTATCACTCCCGGGCTGGCGGTGATTTTGGTGGGCGACGTGCCGGCCTCGCAGATTTATGTTCGCAGCAAGGTGAAGACCTGCGGCGAACTCGGCATCTACAGCGAGATGCTGACGCCGCCCGAGAGCATTACGACTGACGAGATGCTGGCGCTGGTGGCGGAGCTGAACGCGCGCAACAACATCGATGGCATTCTGATTCAGTTGCCGCTGCCGAAGCACGTGAACACGAAGCGCCTGCTGGAGGCGGTGTCGCCGGACAAGGACGTCGATGGCTTCCATCCCGTGAATGTCGGACGGCTGCAGAGCGCCCAGCCGGGGCTAGCGCCCTGCACGCCGGCTGGGATCATGGAGGTGCCCTTCGGCGGAGTGATTTGCCTGTGGCAGGACAGAATGCGGTGGTGGTTGGGCGGTCGGACATTGTGGGCAAACCAGCGGCGATGATGTTGTTGAACAGCTCGGCGACGGTGACGATCTGTCATAGCAAGACTGCCGACCTGGCTAAGTTCACACGGGCGGCTGACATTCTGGTCGCGGCGATTGGACGTCCCGGATTTGTGACAGCAGAGATGGTGAAACAGGGAGCGACGTTGATCGATGTCGGGATTAATCGCATCACCGATGCAGACGAGGTGGAAGAGTTCTTTCCGGGCGATGCAGATCGTGCAGCGACGTTTGCCAGGCGAGGATCGGTCGTCGTGGGGGACATCCATCCTGCGGCGTTTGCGAGTGCCGGAGCGTACACGCCGGTCCCCGGTGGCGTTGGAGCACTGACGATCGCGATGCTGATGCAGAACACGGTGACTGCGGCAAAACTGCGGCGCGGAATTTCTACGGAGAAAAAATAACCTTCATGCTGCGCGTTGGCCTTACCGGCGGGCTGGGAAGCGGGAAGTCCACCGCGGCGAGGTTGTTTGCGGCGCTTGGCGCGCACGTTCTCCAGGCTGACGCGATTGGACGTGAACTGATGGAGCCCGGGCAGCTTGTCTACGCGGCCATCGTCAAACACTTTGGTCAAGACGTAGTGTCACCCGATAGGCGGCTGGACCGCAGCGCGCTGGCAAAGATCGCGTTTGTCGACGGACGCGTGGAGGAGCTGAACGCGATCGTGCACCCAGCGGTGATTGCGCGGCAGGCGGAGCTGAGTGAGGCGATTTTTCAACGGGACCCGCATGCGGTGGCGATCGTCGAGTCTGCACTGATCTTTGAGACAAAGTACGGCGAAGCAAAGTCTGGCGAGGCAAAGGACAGTAGCGCGCAGGGCGCAGAGGGCGGGCGTTGGCCGGGCCGGTTCGATCGGACCATCCTCGTCACGGCACCCGAAGAGGTGAAGATTGCCCGATTTGTGGCCCGCTGCGCGGCGGGCGAAGCGATGACCGCAGAACGGAGGGCCGAGTTCGAAGCGGAAGCGCGACGGAGGCTGGCGCAACAGATGTCCGATGAACAGAAGAGCGCGCTGTGCGACTATGTGTCTGACCAATGGCGGCCCTTTGACGGAGCTGGAGTGGCAGGTAGACCAGTTGTGGCCGATCCTGAAGGCCGCGGCCGCGTAACCTCAGAGAACGTTGACTGGATAGGAGTTACGACCTGGCGGCAGACTGAGGAACGTATGGCTCGATACAATCGTACTGTTAGCAGGCTACGTCTGCGATTTGAAAAGATTAGGTCGTGCACACGATGAAACTGCGTCCCGTTCTCCTTGTGGTCCTTATTCTCTCTGGCTTCTATTACCTGACGACCCACGTTGGGTCGACAAGCTGGCTGCATCGTGCAGCGCCCGTGGCGGCGGAGCCCAGTGCGAGTACGGCGACCGTCAATGGGACGATGGGGAACTATGAGCTGACTCAGGCCTCCGCCGCGCCTGCCTATGACGCCGAGGAGCAGCAGAACATCGCCGTCTACAAAAGAGCGCTGCCCTCGGTCGTGAATATCACCTCGACGGCGGTGGCGTTCGACTTCTTTTATGGGCCGGTTCCGCAGCAGGGCCAGGGATCGGGCTTCATCCTCGACAAGCAGGGACACATCCTGACGAACAACCACGTCATCGACAATGCACAGCGGGTCGAGGTGACGCTCTACGACAAGCACAAGTACAAGGCGACCGTGGTTGGGGTCGACAAGGGGCATGATCTCGCTCTGCTGCAGATTAACAATGTGCCGAACCTGCAACCCGCGACCTTGTCGGAGTCGCAGAGCCTGACCGTGGGCCAACTTGTGTATGCGATCGGCAATCCGTTTGGGTTGTCGGGCACGATGACGCGCGGAATCATCTCGGCGATCCGTTCGATTCGTGGGCCAAACAACAGCCCGATTGAAGACGCGATCCAGACCGATGCGGCGGTGAACCCGGGCAACTCGGGTGGGCCGCTGCTGAACTCACGCGGCGAGGTGATCGGAATCACGACGCTGATCGCGAACAACGGCGCAGACCAGTCTTCGGGCATAGGATTTGCGATTCCGGTGAATACCGCGAAGGCTGTGATTGCCGACTTTGCCAAGTATGGCCGGGTGCGCAGGCCGTCGCTCGATATCGCGACCCTGGCGATTGGGCCGGAGATCGCCCAGCAGATCGGACTGCCCGTGGACTACGGGCTCCTGATTGACCGGGTCTTTCCGGGCGGCGCCGCGGAGAAGGCCGGGCTGCACGGTGGTACCCAGCGCGTATATCAGGGAAACACCCCTGTGATGCTCGGAGGTGACCTGATCGTCGCAATGGATGGGCAGGAGATCGCCGAGCCGCAGGACCTGGCGGCGGCGATGAACTCGCACCGCGCCGGCGATGTGGTCACGATTACGGTCTTTCGCGGCCGCAAGCGGATAGACGTGAAGGTGACGTTGAGCGACGCGACGGAGCAGGCGGGACAGCGCACTTAATTTGTAACTTATATCGTTGCTTGATGTATCGGTGCTGACGATCATCCGGGATTCAAATGTGGAGATAGCGGCGGTCCCGGATGGTGTAGTGTCCGCCAAGGACGCGGGCGATGGCCTCCGGATAGGCGAGATGTTCCTGCTCGAGGATGCGGGCAGAGAGCGTCTCGGGGGTGTCTTCGTCGTTGACAGGCACGGTCATCTGCAGAATGATGACGCCGTGGTCGACGGCTTCGTCCACAAAATGAACGGTACAACCTGCGACCTTTGCGCCGTAGATTTAACGCCTGCCTCTGCGCGTCGAGCCCCGGGAATGCGGGCAGCAGCGACGGGTGAACGTTTAGGATGCGGTTAGGGAAGGCAGCTACAAAGCTCGGCGAGATGATGCGCATGTAGCCCGCAAGGCAGACCAGGTCGACCTTGTGCTGGTGGAGGCGCGCGATCATCTCGGCGTCGTGTTCGACGCGCTTTCGGCCCGCGGATGGAATGGCGAAGGCCGGCAGGTTGAGCGCGTGGGCGGCGGAAAGGCCGGGAGCGTCTTCGACGTTCGAGAGAACGACAGCTATCTCCACACCGGGCAGCCGATGTTCGCCGATGGCCTTTGCGATCGCGAGAAAGTTGGAGCCTCTGCCGGAGAGGAGGATACCGAGGCGCTGCATGACAAGAGTCCTTTCCTTGATTTTAGGTGAGATTCCAGACCAACTGCGACCCATTGCGGCTACGGATCTGTTGCGCGATGCTGGTCTAGTGCTCGTTCTGGCCAAAGAAAAGCTTACGCATCATCTCGCATTTGGCAACAGACCTTGTTCGACCAGTACTGGTGGTCTGCGGTGCTTCGTCGCCTGCTCGTACGCATACGCCCAGCCGAGCAGGTCGCCGTCCTTCCAGGGCCGGGCCGACAACTCCAGGCCAAACGGCAGGCCGCCAGGATAGAACCCGCCCGGAACGACGACGGCCGGAACGCCGATCATGTTCACCCAACCCGTGGCACTGTGCGGGCCTTCGCTTAGGCGACCGTTCTGCGGCATGGTCTCGTCGGGCGGAGGCATCTGGGCCGCCGGGTACACAAGCCCGTCGAGATGCAGCCGGTCCAGCGTCGCAATGTAGGCATCAATCGCCTTCTGCCGAGGCGTGAAGAAGTTGGCGTCGGCCTGCGGGTCGCTCTCAATCAGCGCCTGCGCCACTGCTCGCCGCCCTTCATGCGTCGTAGGATCGGTAACGCCGATGATCGTGGCCGGTAACGGTGAGCCAACGGCCTTCTCGTACTCAGCGGACGAGTGATACTGCGCCGGGCCATACTCTGCGAGGAATTTTTCCGTACCTTCGCGAATGTACGGCACGGTGCCCACACGCGCGACAATCACCGCAAAGCTGTTGGGCAGGATCGAATCGTCGAAGACGACCGTCGCCCCCGCGGCGCGCAGCCCTTCGATCGCTTTCATAAAGGCCTCGCGCGTCTCTGGCCGCAACGGTTCAACCGCGGCCGCGGTATCCATCGCGACCTCGCCCGGTGTTGCCGATGCAGGAATGCCCTGAAATGGTATGCCTGCTCCCGAAAGCACAAACGCCGGTACGCCGAAGCGCTTGCCCTTCAGCGCGTCCGCCTTCAAATATTGTGTATACGGACCGGGCTGGGCCTTGGCGGCGGAGCCGGTTGTACGTGGGTCCGTCGGTCCTCTCCAGCCATGACGTCGAGCGCAATCACGGCATCGGTCACGTTCCGGGCAATCGGGCCGGTGTTGTCGAGCAGCCAGTCCAGCGGCGCGATGCCTGCAATGCTTACCAGGCCGCGCGTCGGGAAGATGCCGACGACGGAGCTGGTGGCAGACGGCATCCGAATCGAGTTGCCCGTATCCGTGCCATTGCCAAGGACCGCCATGTTCGCGGTGACGGCGGTGACAGTGCCTCCCGAAGAACCTCCCGGGCTGAAGCGGACGTCATAAGCGTTTCCGGTGCGCCCGTAGGCAGTGCTGCGATTGGTATCGCTCGCCGCAAAGTCCGGCATGTTTGTCTGCCCAATGATGACGGCCCCTGCCGCGCGCAACTTAGTGACTACCGTCGCGTCCTTCGGTGCGACCAATTCGTGTCCGGGGACCATATAACCCTTCCACCCGTCCGTCGTGACCAGCCCTTTGATGCTCGTGTTCGCCTTCATGACGATCGGAACGCCCCATAGGGGGCCACGCTGAAAGCTGCTGCCACCCTCCGCTGCCTCGGCGTCCTCACGTGCCGCAGTCGCAAGCGCTCCCTGGAAATCCAGGTCCTGCACGGCCCGATAGATCCCGTTGTATCTGGCGATGCGGGCCATATACCAATGCACGACCTCGGTGACGGTGTACTTGTTGCTTCGGTACATCTCCTCCAGTTGCGGTACGGTGACCTCGAGCAGGCCCCTGGCCCATCGCGTCCTGGGGGGCGCCTTTTGCGGGAGAGGAGGTTGTTGTCTGTGCGCTTAGCGAGCCACCGAATACAGTGAGCACGAGGAGAAAACAGCAAAGGCCGAACCGCATCTTCATGAAGTCCTTTTGAAGGGTTGATGTGCCTTCTATAAGAACACAGGTCTCATGGTTCCGGTGATGTTCTCGGCGGTACAGAAACCGGGAAGTGGAACTGGACGCGTTAGATTGAGGTCTCGCCCAAGAGGAGTACGCGCAGACAGTGTATGAAAAATATTTGTCTCCTCTTTTCTTGGAGATGTGCGGATCCAAAAGGCCAGCCTTGTATAGGTCAGCGAGCGGCAATATTCCTCGTCGGGCTGGTAATTTTGGGAGGGGATATCGCACCCCAGTTGCGGTCCAGTTCAGATAAAGTGGTCTCATAGAAGCGCCAGATCGACCCACGGGCGTTCGCCGTGACAAAGATCCCGGCCAGTCAGCGAAGGAAATCTTATGTCCCGCTCTCTCATCGTTCTACCCGACGACACATCCAAGCCAATCCTCGACGCCATCGCCCAGGCCAGGAAATCCATTCGCGTCAAGATGTTCATCTTCTCCGATCCCTCGCTTCTTGATGCAGTCATCGCAGCGCAGCATCGCGGCGTCGATGTACGCATAATGCTCAACCCCGAGCGGCGCGATGGAGAGAAAGAGAACGCCGATACGCGCAAGAGACTCACCGAAGGCGGCGTCCACGTTCTCGATAGCAATCCCGACTTCGACGTGACGCACGAGAAGTCGATGGTCATCGACGACACAACCGCCTTCGTCCAGTCGCTCAACTGGGAGACCAAGAACGTAACCGAGACCCGCGACTACGCCATCGTTACCAGCCATAAGCACGAGGTCGACGAGGTTGCGAAGTGCTTCGACGACGATTGGGACCGCAAAAAGTTCGACGGGGACAATTCGCATCTCATCTGGTGCATCGGCAACGGCCGCCAGCGACTCGGCAAGCTCATCGACGAGAGCAAGCATTCTCTGTGGCTCCAGAACGAGCGCTACCAGGACCCCACCATCATCGAGCACCTCGTCCGCGCCCACGCCCGCGGCGTCAAGATCTGCATCATGGCCCGGCCCCCGCACAAGCTCAAGAAGGAGAAGCTCGTCGAAGGCGTCAGCGGCCTTCGCACTCTCCAGGACCTCGGCGTCAAGATCCACAAGCTGAAGCACATCAAGCTGCACGCCAAGCTGATTCTCGCCGACGATGCCCGCGCCATCATAGGCTCAATCAACCTCGCGCCCGGTAGCTTCGACAGCCGCCGCGAACTCGCCATCCAGGTTGACGACGAGCACATTGTCCGCCGCATTAAAAAGACGCTCGATCACGACTGGTCAAACTCCCGTCCACTTGATCTCTCCGACGCGGCCCTCCTCGAAGAACTCGAAGACTACGACCCCACTGTGAAAGAAGACCTCGCGATCTCAATCAAAGGGCACGACGAGAACGGAAAGCATCACAAAGACCAAAAGCGTCGCGCGGACGAAAAGCACCAGACGGAAGAAAAGTCTCACAAAAACTAAGCCCGCCCTTGATGCTGCTGGGTCGCTAGTTGTAGCTGACCTTCCGCTCTCCCCGCACCACTCTGCCGATGATGCAGTGCCGCTCATTTGCACGGTTCAGAACGGCCTTTGCCTTCTTGATCTTCTCTGCTGGAATCACGGCGATCAGACCAATACCCATGTTGAAGGTGCGGAGCATCTCGTCCTGTTCTACATTGCCGAGCTTCTGCAGATGCTCGAAGAGCGGCGGGACTGTCCACGAGGCAAGATCGACTGACGCGCCCATGCCCTTGGGCAGGATGCGCGGCAGGTTTCCCGTGATGCCGCCGCCCGTAATGTGCGCCATGCCGCTGACCACTTCGGCCCCAGCGAGCTTTTTGATAACAGAGAGGTAGCTGCGATGCGTGCGCATCAGGGCGGCGCCGGTCTTGTCCTTGAGTTCATTCACGTAGTGGTCCGGGCCATATCTGGCGACCTCAAAGAGCAGCTTGCGAGCGAGCGAGTATCCGTTTGTGTGAAGGCCGTTTGAGGGCAATCCGACCAGCACATCGCCAACCTGGATGTGTTCGCCGGTGATGATCTTGTCGCGGTTCACCGCACCGATGATGGTGCCGGCAAGGTCATACTCGCCGTCGGCATAGAAGCCGGGCATCTGGGCGGTCTCGCCGCCGATCAGCGCGCAGCCGTTGGCCCGGCACGCCTCGCTGATGCCCTGTACGACCTTCTCGACGACCATGTCTTCCAGCTTGCCGGTCGCGAGGTAGTCGAGGAAGAACAGCGGCGTCGCACCCTGTACGGCGATGTCGTTCACGCAATGGTTCACCAGGTCCTGCCCGACGGTGTGGTGAATGCCGAGTTCAAAGGCCACCTTGAGCTTGGTGCCCACACCATCTGTCGAAGAGACCAGAACAGGATTCGGAAACTTTTCGAGGTCGAGCGCAAACAGGCCGCCGAAGCCGCCAATCTCCGAGAGCACCTGCCGGTTGAAGGTCTTGCGCGCCAGCATCTTGATGCGCTGCTTGCTGCGATCGCCTGAGGTGATGTCCACGCCCGCATCGGCGTAGCTGATACTCTTTCTGGCACCGGCTGGGTTCACTCCTGCTTTCTTCGGGGCCTGCTTCAGGACGATGGTCTTCTTCTGGGCGGCAGCTGTACGAAGTGAGGGGTCTGTCGTTGCTGCCGCGTCGGTTGCGTTCGAATCGGGCTTGGGGGAGGTCTCATCCGGCAAGGTATTGCTCCATGTCATGTCGCTTGAAAACGAAGAAGTTTAGTCTAGCAGGGTGCTTATCCCGGGCTGATAAAGCAGCCGTTATTCGTACACGCCAAGCAGCCGGCTGCGCTGTTCTGGCGATGGTACAGGGCAGGTGTCGTAGCGGCCGAACAGCCGGTAGCGGAAGCGCGCGACAATGCCGTAACCCCAGTCGCGCACCGGTCGCGGCACCAGCGCCAACGTCTTGCCCACCAGCCGATACCAGGGCGGACCGAGCCTTTGCAGCGCGGTCGTAAAAGCGTCGGACCGCCGATACAGGTGTTCCCCGGGGGTTAGCGCATCGGTTAGCAGCATCACGGCGTCGGGGATGGTGTGGATATCGAAGCGGGCCAGGATCTCACGCCCAAGGTCGCTTTGCAGCGGGGTGTAACGAAACCTGTCCAGTCGGTCACGTTTCATCAGGAACTGCACAACGCCGTTGCACAGCGCACAGACGCCGTCGTAGAGCAGTAGTGCCCGGCCCTCGATCGCGTTGTGCTCCACTACCGTCATGCCTTGATGATATGCCTCTTATACTGAGGACATGTCGCGCGACCTTACCCGTTCTCGCCAGTTACAGCATCGTGCTGAAAGATTTCTTCCCGGGGGTGTCGACTCGCCGGTGCGGGCGTTCCGCGCTGTGGGAGGCGATCCGCCCTTCGTGACCCATGCCGATGGAGCGTACCTTTTCGACGCGGATGGAAACCGCTATCTCGACCTCTTCGGCTCGTGGGGTCCCATGATTCTGGGACATGCTTTTCCACCAGTGGTCGAGGCGATCCGGGAGGCCGCTGCAAAGGGTGCGAGCTTTGGAGCGTCCACCGCAGCCGAGGCTGACCTGGCCGAACTGGTCACGCGCTGCTTCCCGTCGGTCGAAAAACTCAGATTCGTAAGCTCTGGCACCGAGGCATGCATGTCGGCAATCAGGCTGGCGCGCGGATTCACCGGCCGGAACTTCGTCGTCAAGTTCGAGGGCTGCTACCACGGCCACTCCGACGCGATGCTCGTGAAAGCGGGGAGCGGCGTAGCGACGTTGGGAATTCCCGGTTCCGCAGGGGTCCCGGCGGAGACCGCAATGCATACCCTTGCCCTTCCGTTCAACGATCTGGATGCAGCGCGGGCCGTCTTTGCTGCGAGGCCTGACGAGATTGCCTGCGTCATCGTCGAACCTGTTGTTGGGAACGCGGGCACCATTCCCCCGGCGCCCGGATACCTGCAGGGCTTGCGGGAGATTACGGCGGAGTTCGGTGCGCTGCTGGTTCTTGATGAGGTCATGACCGGGTTCCGGCTCTCTCTTGGCGGGGCGCAGCAAATCTATGGAGTCCGGCCCGATCTGACGACCCTCGGCAAGATCATCGGTGGTGGCTTGCCGTGCGGGGCTTTCGGAGGACGGGCCGATGTGATGGAGTTTCTTGCCCCGCTGGGGCCGGTCTATCAGGCCGGAACGTTAAGCGGCAATCCTTTAGCTATGGCGGCGGGAATCGCCACGCTGAGGCACCTGATTGGGCATGAAGAAGAGGTCTATTCGGGGCTCGAGAAGACGACGGCGGTGATTGCGGATGGGGTCGGAATGGTTGCGAAAGAGGCAGGTATTCCGATGACCGTAAACCGTGTGGGATCAATGTTTACGTGGTTCTTTGCCAATGGGCCCGTGACGGATTTTGCCAGCGCGGCGTCCTCGGACACTGTGTCCTTCGGGCGGTTTCATCGGGCGATGCTTGATGCCGGGGTCTGGCTGCCGCCGAGCCAGTATGAGGCGGCTTTTGTCTCTACGGCGCATGGTCAGGCCGAGGTTGGGATGGTCCCTCGAAGCCGCGCGGCAATCTCTGGCTTAGATTGAAAGAGACGCTGTTGAGGCGGGTTCTAGCCCTGGGTAGTCCACGCGTCAAACGGGCTTCATCCGATTCATCCAGGGTCCGGTTTTCAGTCGGACCCGTTACGCTTTTTTGGGCTCCATCCAGATTTTGCCGACTGCGATCAGGATGACGAGCATGCCAGAGCAAAGTCCGAAGACCTGCCGCACGCCGATGTGCTGGGTGAGTACTCCGGACAGGACAAGGCCGGAGATCTGCGCGGTGAAGATGATGGACATGAAGGTAGAGCCGACGCGGCCCATCAGCTCGGGCGGCGTCGCCTGCTGGAAGAGGGTCTGGGACGGGACGATGATGCCTGCGACCGAGAAGCCAATGATGAAGTTCCCTATCAGGGTCGACCAGATGTGGGGCAGCAACGTGAGGATGACCAGGCCTATCGCGATGCCGCAGAGGCCCGAGTAGACGAGCAGCGTGTTGCTGAGTTTCTTGCCGAAGGTATTGAGGCCATTGATACCGAGCAGCATGCCGAGGCCGATCATCGGCGAGACGATGCCGAACATCTTGGTAGAGGCGTGCAGCGAGTCGCGCACATAGATCGCGATGAGCGGGCCGAAGCAGCCGATGACGAACATTCCCGCGGCCATCGCGAGGATCACGAAGAGCAGGGCGGCATGGTGGACGATGAAGCTGATGCCCTGCTTCATGTCGAGCCAGATCTTGCCGAGGGCTGAGGTGTTGACTTCGACCGGGGATACCGGCATGGGAGCGGCTTTCTCTGGCTTGAGAAAAACGAGTGATGCAATGATGCACGCCGAGCCGACGAAGCTCAAGGAGTCGAGGACATAACAGCTTGCCGGCCCGAGATAGGCGACCATAAACGCGGCGATGGCGGGGCCGATGATGCGCATTCCGAACATGACCTGCTGTAAGAGCGCGTTGGCGGAGCGCAGGCCATGCAGGGGGACGGCGGAGCGGACCGCGACTCCCTGGGCGGGGCCGAAGAAGCTGGAGACGACGCTGATCGCGGCGAGGACCGCGTAGTAATGCCAGACCTGCGTGCAGGCGAGGAGCAGAAGACACAGGGCGGCACGGATACTGTCGCTCGAGACCATGGTCGGCTTCAGGGGCCAGCGGTCGACGAAGACTCCGGCCAGAATGCCAAGGATGGCGATGGGAAGCATGTAGGCGATCTGGACGCCGGTGACCTGCTGGGCGGTCGCGTGGAGCTTGAAGGTGAGGATGGAGATGACGGCGAAGAGCGCGAGGAAGTCTCCAAAGACGGAGATCGTCTGGGCGTACCAGAGGCGGCGCATCATAGGGATGCGCATGACCTCGCCCATGGAGAGAGGCGCGGGCATCTCCGGGTCGATGGACGGCTTCGGGATCGACTCGGCGGGGGCCGGGTTGGGGGAGGTTGTGCTCATGGGCGGTGACTTTATGGTACTCGACTGGGGGCGAAATCAGACATTCAATATGTTTCCGGAAATAGTCAGATTTTGTATCAGGTAGTTTCATTGTCGTGCGATGAACGCTTTGCGGAACTTACGCCGCAGCTCCATCTATGAAGCTATTGCGGTTCCTTAGTCCCCAATACTTTGATCAGGATCCGCACTGCATCTTCGTTGTAAATTGACGTCATACCTTTCGGCACTGAATTCGTTTTCTTGATCTGTTCCTCCTGCAATTTTGTTCTAAAGTTGTAAGCTGAATAGGTAGGATTACCCTTAAGCTTTAACGCCTTAATCGCACCGTCGATCTCATGCTGCTTTGATCCATGCACAGCGGCCCTCACTTTTTCCATTACTTGGTAGTATGACAACGGATATTTATCCGTGAGCGGCTGGGTCCGATAAACAATTTTTTCGCTCCCTGTGGGCGCGACTACGACGGATAAATCAGCGTCTCCGGCCACAAATTTTTTTGCAGAGCGAAGCTCAGTGGAAATTTCACAGACGAGATGAAAATCCGTTGACTCAATAGTTTCTTGCGACGCAGTGACAGATCTTAGAATAGCTGCAACCGATTCCGGCTCGTTATCGCAGTCGATGGCCGAAAGTGTCCTGAAATTGTAGGCGAATGCCAGAGGAAGGATGTAAAAGTTATATTCGAGTAAGCTCCTCCCGAAAGTCTTACCCACGAGCTTCTGGTAATTTTGCAGCGCGGCAGCCCCTAAAGCATAAACAAGATACGACAGGGACTCAGTTGCATATAGATGGACAACTGTGTCCCGTATTGTTATCAGGCTATCCAAGCTTCCGACGATAGCGGGGTCTAGATTCAATTCCTTCATCGCACCCCGTATCTCTATGGTCAGTGGCTGCCCAGCGCGATTTGTCTTCGGCTTTCCATCTTTGAGAACGTATAGGCATTCCAAACTCTCTCCAGAGTTTGCGACGAGTATTGCCTTGAGGAGTAATTCCCATGCATTTATTACCAAAATAGAGAAAACTTGTTCTCGATATTTGAAATCTGGCTTGTTATAGATTTCGATCGCTGAGAGAATCGCTCCGATTGAATTCTCAAGGAGCAGAACACTATTTTTTGTTGCCGTAGCCTGCCTTGTGGCGCCGCCGTTTTTGTCGTTATTACGTATATCGGTCATTGCTGACACCACTCCGGTCTAAAACCGCTTCGACAGAGATTCGCGCCATCGCCAACCCTATTTTGAGTTGCTTGGAGCCTTTACCCTCAAAGGTTCTTTCGCTCGCTCCGCCCAGCCATTCGGTAAGTCGATTTCGTAGCGAGAGCTATCATCCATATCGCTGGCGACTCGATAATCTCTGTCTGGGTGATTCTCCAGAGTGTATGCGAATTGCTTCGGCACCACTGGTTTGCGAACAATTATTTCTTTGGATGCAGGACGAGCTTCTGCACTCGCCAGTTCAGCAGCTCTGCGACAAAGAGCACGTTCTCGGACGGGCACGCGATCTCGTGGATCCAGCCGAATTGCTTGAGCTGTTTGCCGGTTTCGCCGAGCACGCCAAGTATCGTGCCGTCGAGGCTGAGCTTGTAGATGCGTCCGGGAAACGCGTCTGAGGCGTATAGCGACCTGATTGGGTCCGGGGGTGATGCAGATCGCCCAGGGTGAGCCGGACGCCTGCGTGCCAGTGGCATCTGGGGCGGGTTTCTTGCCGATGGCTGCGGTCGCACTCGCGTAGTCAAACGGCACATCGATCGTGATCTGGCGGAGGAACTTGCCGTCGCCGTTGAAGACCTGGATGCGGCGGTTGCCACGGTCGGCCACGTAGATGTTCCCTTGCGCGTCGGCGGCGATGCTGTGCGGTGTGTTGAACTGCCCGGGCTTGTCGCCGGGTTCGCCAAACGACATTAGCCACTTGCCGTTCTTGTCGACCTTGGCGACGCGCGAGTTGATGTAGCCGTCACTGATGTAAGTGTTGCCGGCTGGGGTCCCAGGTGACGTCGGTGACCTGGCGGAACTGTCCGTCGATGGGAGGCAGTGGCGGATGAACGTGTTTCAACGGGCCCGTGCTCTCGTCGGAGGCCTCCTGCTTGCGGCCGAAGACCATGACGACGCGTCCTGCGGGATCGAACTTGATCACCATGTCGGAGCCTTTGTCGGTGACCCAGATGTTGTCGTCTTTGTCGATTCGAACCGCATGCGCGTAGGACCATGCGTAGAGATTGTGTCCGATCTCGCGGAGGTACGTGCCGTCGGGGCCAAACTCCAAAAGCTGGGCGGCGCTTGCACCGTACGCTGGACCAGTGGAGTTGCCTCGCGTGAATACGAAGACGTGTCCCTTGGAGTTCACGGCTACGCCGGCGGTTTCGCCCAGATACATGTTCGCCGGAAGCTTTAGAAAATTGGGAACAGAGTCAAAAGGAATTTCAGGTGCAGCTTGGCCTTGAGCGAACAAGGTAAATGGGGTGGCAACGAACAAAGCTAGAGCCAGGGCAAAGCGTTTCACAACGGCCTCCTTGATCGCTTCGGTTTTCACTGCAACCACGAGTCCACGGTGACAAACTTCGTTCCGGTTCGGGTGCCGTATTTGTTTAGAAGTAAGTTGGTGGCCTCTACGCTGGGAAGGCGGGGCTGACCTAATCCGGCTTGTCCGCCGTCGTGGAGAACGATATTAGAGGCGCGGTTTTGTTGCTGGTTTCGGACGATGCCTCGAACGACGCGGGCCTCGATCGCCTCTGCGTCGACGGGGAGCCAGTCTTTTGCGATGATGTTCCACTGGACCGGAGTGAGGCCGAGCGAGCGGGCGATGCGAAGAACGGCGGGGCGGCGCGCTCCGTGGGGTGCGCGGAAGTAGCGGATGGGAACGCCGAGGGTGTCTTCGAGGACCGCGTTGCAGTCGGCGATCTCCCGGCGGACGCGGGCGGTGGACTGCCAGGCGAGCCAGGGGTGGGTCATGGTGTGGTTGCCGATCAGGTGTCCGGACGCGGCGACCGCACGCGCGATCTGGGGACGCTGACGGACGTAGCGGCCGATAAGGAAGAAGGTCGCCCGTACGTTGTGGCGGGCGAGGACCTCGAGAAGGCGCTCGGTGACGATATCGTTGGGGCCGTCGTCGTAGGTGAGTGCGATCTCGTTTGGATCGCGGCCAGCGATGAGGACCCTGCCGAAGATCTGGGACTGCGCGGAGAGAGCGGCGTAGGTGCAGCCAGCTGCGAGAGCGCCGGCAGTGGTGAGAGCTGCGGCCGCCGTCTTGATCGTGGTGGAGTTCATTACTAGGATTCGAGTTTAGTCTCTTGCCATCGACGCTCGCGCGAAGATGGCAGTCGACGGTTAGCGTCAGTGCTTGGTGGCGGACTTCTTTAGTAGGGCGAGGACCTCTTCCGCATGGCCTTCAGGCTTGACCTCTTCGAAGATGTGGATCAGGCGCTGGTCCGGCCCAATGAGATAGGTGGTTCGCTTGACGCCTTTGACGAGCTTGCCGTACATGTTCTTCGGCTTGATGAGATCGTACCGGTTGATGAGCACCATCTCGTCGTCGGCGAGGAGATCGTAGGGAAGATCGTATTTGTCTTTGAACTTCTTCTGGTCCTTGACGGTGTCGCGCGAGATCCCCAGGACGACGATGCCGGCCTTCTGAAACTTTTCGAAGGCGTCGCGGAAGCCACAGGACTCAATGGTGCAGCCCGGGGTGTCGGCTCGCGGGTAGAAGAAGAGGACGACGGGCTTGCCCTTGAAATCGGTGAGGGAGACGTCTTTGCCGTCTTGGTTCTGGAGGGTGAAGTTTTCTACTTTGTCGCCGACGTTCATGTGATTTGACTCCTTTTTTTGGGGAAAGCTATTGGGCCAGAGCGGCCAGGGTCTTTTCGAGGGAGGCTGAGTCTTCGACGTTGAATGTGGGCGTGGTGGCTTCCTTGCCGAGGATCTGACGGTTCAGGCCGGCAAGAGGACTTTGCCGGGGCCTACTTCGATGAAGTGGGTTGCGCCTTGGGCGATGAGGAGTTGGATGCACTCGACCCAGCGGACGGGGCCGGTGACCTGGCGGACGAGGCAGTCGGGGACCTCGGTGCTGTGGGTCAGGAGGCGGGCGTCGACGTTGGCTGGCTACGGGGAATTGGGGGTCGTGGAAGGTCAGCGTGGCGAGGTCGCGGGCGAGGGCGTCCTGCGCGGGCTGCATCAGGGCGCAGTGGAAGGGGGCGCTGACCTGGAGCATGATGGCGCGCTTGGCTCCGGCCTGCTTGCAGAGGTCGGCGGCGCGCTCGACGGCGGCGGTCGCGCCGGAGATGACGGTCTGGTCGGGGGAGTTGAGGTTGGCAGGAGAGACGACCGCGCTGTTGGGGTCGAAGGTCTTGGCCTCGGGCGTGTTCGGGAGCGGGGTGAGGTCGTCGGAGACCTGCGAGCAGATGGTCTGGATTAGCTCGGCGGAGAGGCCCAGGATCGCGGCCATTGCGCCGACTCCGGGAGGGACGGCCTGCTGCATGTATTGGCCGCGGGAGCGCACGGTGCGGACGGCGTCGGCGAAGGCGAGGGTCCCGGCGGCGACGTGGGCGGAGTATTCGCCGAGGGAATGGCCGGCGGCGAAGGCGGGGTGATGCCGCGTTCGGCGAGGACGCGTGCGGCGGCGACGGAGACGGTCAGGATCGCGGGTTGTGTGTGCTCGGTGAGCTTGAGCTGGTCTTCGGGGCCCTCGAAGATGAGCTTCGAGAGGGCGAAGCCGAGGGCTTCGTCGGCCTCTTCGAAGACGGCGCGAGCGATGGGGAAGTTGTCGTGGAGGTCGCGGCCCATTCCTACGGTTTGGGAGCCCTGGCCCGGGAAGAGGAAGGCAATCTTCGTTGTACTCATCGTTGACGATGGTAAATCAACGGAGGAGGATCTCCTTCCGGGACGGAAGAGTCTTGAAAGGGCTAGATGCCGAGGCCGAAGTCGATGTCCTGCTCGTCGCCGGCGTGGGCGTAGGCGTCGTAGGGGGTGCGGTGGTTGAACCTGTAGCGCTGGCGGAGTTCGCGGCCGATGAAGAGGCCGAGAGCTACGGCGCCGAGGCCGGCGGAGATCCAGCCTACGGTCTTGAAGAGGGTGGTCTCTTCTTCGTCTTCGTCACCGTTCCCATTTCCGTTGTGGGGAAAGGGGATGGTGCCGGTGACGGACGCGTCCTCGGTGTGGAGCGTCTTCGTCGCGGGATGTGGTGCGAAACATCATGATTTGGATGATATCTCAGGCGCGTTGTTGTTGCGTGAAACTGTCGTCCGAGCGAGGTGCTGCTTTCGTGTCATCGGCTCATTGGACGCTAAGGACGAGGAAAGGTTGCATTTAGGCCGTTACCTCGGTGCGCAAAGCGCGCCTCGGGCCTGAGAGTGGCATGCCTAGGTGACGTCGACTTCGTGGAAGCCGAGGCTGTAGAGGAGGGTGGTGATGGTGGCGCGGGCGTTTTTGCTGGCGGTGTCGAGGATGCCGTCGGCAAGCGCGGACGGCCTGGAGCTGCTTCTCGGCCTTGGCGCGGGTGTCGGTTTCGAGGTTGGGGTCGGCGGGGACGAGGAGGCCGGTGGAGCGGACGTAGACCCGGGTGTGCTGGTTGTCGATGCTGGTGAGGAAGAGCTGCGAGGGTGGGAGGGTGACGTGGATGGATTGGCCGTTGTCGGTGATGCGGACGTCCTCGGGCTTGAGCTGGGCGAGGTCGATGCCGGCGATGGATTGGCCGTGGACGACGAGGAGGAGGCGGTCGCCGGCGAGCAGGTCGGGGAGGACGGCGCTGGATTTGGAGCCTTCGACGACGGTGTCGATCGAGTAGACGACGGTTTCGAGACGGTTGAGGCGCTGGATGCGCTGGACGACGGCGGGGACCGAGGTGTCGAAGGTGGTGGTGCGGCCGGTGATGGCAGTGGCGACGCGGGCCATGATGCCGTTAGTGGCGTGGCGGATGAAGACGACCACAGCGGCGGCGCCGAGGACGAGCGAGAACAGGACGACGAGCAAGGTGCCGGAGGAGCCACGGCCTGAGCTGTATTGGGTGGTCATGCTGGTTCGATGCTAACTGATTTTCAATGAACGGGAGAGCGTCACCCCCTTCTAAGGCGCGCTGCTGGTATGAGTTCCTGCGCTAGAATGCCATCGGGCCCAGTTTTTCGCACGCGCTGGAGTCTTGCCATGGCTGAATCGGATTCCCGGACTCAGATCGTGATCGCCTGTATCTCACTCGTCGGTGTACTTGCGGCGGCCGTCATCGCAAACTGGTCCAGGATCTCCGGAGGCAATGCCTCGCCGCCAGCAACTGCCGCGGAGGGTGCCGTTCAACCGCAGCCCGAGCCGGCGGGGCGAGGAATATCTCCGCGACGAGTCGCTCCCCGGCCCGATCAAGTCGTTGTTGGAGCTAACGCAGATGGCCCGGACTCTGTCGTCGTCCTAAGCGCCGTGCCGCCTCTTGGATCTGCTCATCAAACAGGGGCAGCTCACCGACTTCAACATCACGATTCATTACCGGCTCACCACCTCGCTGCCGAACCCCGCTCTCCAGTGTCCAACTCCATCAGTACGACCGGTCGCTTGACTGCTCTGGCCCGAACCACGTGCCGGAGGCGGAGCACGTTCCCATGCTCCAGGGCGATCACGACGTCAGGGTCGCACTTCCGTATGTCGTGGG
The DNA here is from genome assembly GCA_963774835.1 of uncultured Acidobacteriaceae bacterium. GTDB lineage: Bacteria > Acidobacteriota > Terriglobia > Terriglobales > Acidobacteriaceae > Edaphobacter. The sequence goes on along the minus strand of CAVZGS010000002.1, from coordinate 233,472 downwards.
CATGGGCAAAGGCAATGTACCGAAGGGGTCGATACGACTTGGGGCGGCCATCTGGAGTGACCTTCCCAGCCGCCAGCTCTTCAAGACATTTGAACTCTCGGGTTACTGTTATCCGTTCCAATAATGGGTACGTCGAATGAAAGACCCCCATCTCTCCTCAGGAGGAACCATGAATCGGAAAGCTCTCAGAGTCTTTGCATTAAGAAGTCTGGTGCTGGTTCTCGTAGTGGCCGCGGCGAGACAGGCGCAACCGCAGGACCCCAAAACCCCGTATCCAACGATGGCTCCGGTCGATCAATACATGATGGAGCGAAGCGCCGAGATTGCGATGGCGCTGAGTGCTGCTCCTCCATCCATCTCAGCAGATGCCGAGGTGATGGTAATGACGCGGCATGGGTATGAGGTCGCGGTGAAGGGCAAGAACGGTTTTGTCTGCATGGTGGAGCGTGGGTGAGCCGCCGGGCTAGACGATCCCGTCTTTTGGAACCCCAGGATACGGGGGCCGATCTGCTTCAACCCCCCCGCCGCGCGATTCAACGTTCCAATCACGATCAGGAAGACCGAGTTGGCCCTGGCCGGACGTTCCAAAGAACAGATGGCCGACGGCATTAGGGCCGCCTTCGACAAGAAGGAGTTCCCGCCGCTCGGGAACGGGCGCGATGTGTTACATGCTGTCGAAGCAGGGACACTTGAACGACCAGGCCGGGAACTGGCATCCTCACTTGATGTTCTTCGTTCCCGACACGGACCCTGAGGCCTGGGGAGCGGGGTTGCCGGGCTCTCCGGTTGTCGTCGGAGACAAGGACACTCTGGACCGGTTCACGTTATTTATGGTTCCGGTCGAGCATTGGTCGGACGGTACGGTCGCCTCCATGGGCGAGCACTGATCTATGATTTCGACGATTTCGACCAGTCATGCCGAGTTCGTCTGAGACCTGGCGACAAGGGGGGCTTTCAAGCATCGGATCTTCGCTGCCGCAAAAATGGTGGTTTCGCAGGAGGAAAACAGGGTTATCCTGACTTGTCCCTGGAGCCTTACCGTCTGAGCCTTACAGTTTGGAAGATTCTCCCTGCGGAGCGTTTCTGTATGAAACTGTGCTCGCCTCTCCTCGCTGCGACTGCCATCTCGTCCGCTATCCTGCTCGTTAGTTGCGGTGGCGGGACATTCTACAGCTATAACAACGTCACCCTCGTTATCTCCCCGCGGATAGCGACGATTGCGGTCAACGGCACGCAGACGTTCACGGCCACAGTGACGAACGCTCCTCCTACTCCGGTGTGGAGCGTTTTATTCGGCAGCGGAGTGCCTACGGATAGCAGCTACAGCGGAAGTTTCGTCACTGCGACGGAGACTTCGCCGACGGGAGTCTATACCGCTCCGGCGAGCCCGCCGATCTACACGACCGTCCCGTTCACGGATCAATCCCAGGGCACCGTCACTGTGCTTGCCACCGTTGATGCGAGTCCTGACTCGGTCAGGGTCCCTAAGGCGGCCAGCGACTCGGTGACCTTCCAGGTGATTGGGCCGGTCAGCGTTCGCGTCTCGCCTGCCACCGCATCGGTCCCTCTGGGCGCGACGGTGCAGTTCGACGGGTTCTCCGTGGGCTCGACGAACCGGGCGATCACGTGGCAGGTGAACGGGGTCGCCGGCGGGGGACCCGCAACCGGTGTGATTACAAGCAACGGACTGTACACGGCCCCTGCAGCGATGCCCGTGACCGGAAGCACGGTCACCATCACGGTGGTGTCGCAGGCAGATACGACCAAAAGCGCCACAGCGGTCGTGACCTTGACGTCTTCCTAGCCGGTCGCCGGGATGGAGGGGATGCGGTGGGCAAGTGGTCGGACGGTACGGCCGCCTCGGCGGGTGAGCATTGATGCGATGAGACTGTGTGCCCGGCTAAAATTGGTCCATGGGATCCGCGACGATGGAAGCGCATGAGCGGCAAGTAGTGATCGAGCAGTTGGCCTCGAGCGAGGCGCGCCTGCTGGAGCTGGTGGAAGGCCTGACCCCGGAGCAGTGGCGGTTTCGCGAGACGCCGGAGCGGTGGTCGATCGCGGACAACATCGAGCATTGCGTCGTCTTCGAGCGGTTCATCCTGGGGACGATCGAGAAGGCGCTGGAGGGGACGCCGGAGCCGGAGAAGAAGACGCTGGTTGGCGCGAAGGAGCCGCTGGCGTTTGGGGTAGCGAACTCGCGGGGCCTGAAGTTGAAGGCGCGGGAGGCGTTGCGGCCGGTGGGGCGATGGCCGGACACGGCGGAGCTGGTCTCAGAGCTGCGAAGCACCAGGGCGGCCACGCTCGCCTTTGCGGCCCAGACGCAGGCCGACCTTCGCGACCACTTCTTTCCCCACATCGCCTTCGGAGATCTCGACTGCTACCAGTGGCTGGTGGTGGTGGGCCAGCATGGAGCGCGGCATGCTTCGCAGATCGAGGAGATCATGGCGGACCCGGCTTTTCCTGCCGGGTAACAGCAAAGAAGCTCCGCCAGGTTGTCCCCCTTTAGTTACGGGTAGAGAAACTTCGGGAAGAAGCAGGATAAATAGGTTATTAGCTGTTTTTGCACCATATTGCATACCCCTAGGTGTCGACTCGACCGTCCGGTCGTGTATACAGAAAGCAAGAAAGAAAATTACCGTTTCGCTTTTTATTCGCTATCATAACTCTATGACATCGCCTTTCCCCGCCCTGTCCACCACTGTCATCTCTCCTTGGAGAGAGATGGGAGCATATGAAGCGTTGTGGTCTCGGACTGGAATAACGTTCAAGACCCTAGCCGATCTATTCCGATCTTCTCCAAACGCTACGCCGTCTGATTTCGTGGATCGCGGAGTGGCCGACAGCTTCGCCGATCGAGTGCTTGCAATTCTCAAGAAGTCGTCTATTGAACATTTTGGGATCAGGCTCAACGGGACATTCGACTATCCTAAAAAACTCAGGGAAGCGGAGCATCCTGTTGAGATGCTTTACTATCGCGGAGACTGGGAACTTGCATACACGCGGAGTGTCGCAATAGTGGGAACGCGCAAGCCCTCCGTTGAAGGAATTGCAAGAACGAAGAAGCTGGTGCGTCAATTGGTGGAAAGCAAATTTACCGTTGTATCCGGCTTAGCAACTGGCATTGATACGGTAGCTCATGAGACCGCTATTGCTTGCGGGGGTTGCACTATTGGGGTTCTTGGAACTGCCTTGTCACAGTCCTATCCCGCTGCTAACAAAAAACTCCAAAAAAGCATCGCCGAAGATCATTTGCTGATCAGTCAAGTACCGATAGTGCGTTCCAGCCAGCAGGGGCCGTCCAGAAATCACATATTCTTTCCAGAGCGAAACATAACAATGTCCGCTCTCACGGAAGCGACAATCATTATTGAAGCCGGCGAAACGTCCGGGACATTGACGCAGGCGAAGGCGGCACTCAAGCAAGGACGCAAATTATTTATTTTGGATAGTTGTTTCGAGCAACCGGAGCTGTCGTGGCCTGCGAGATTTGAGGATCAGGGAGCGATTAGGGTTAAGAAATACGAAGACATACTGAGGACTCTTCAGAGTGAAACTGACGAAAGTAGATCGATTAATTCTGGCGAATTCGGGGCACTCGTACCTCGATCTTAATGACAATTGTTTTTTCTTCGGAGAATACACCGTTCGAGAAAATTGGTCGTTTAGCGATGTAAATCAGTTGATCTTAAATTTCAAAAAAATTAGAGGACAATGCAGATCCGCAGCGGAATTGCGCTATAAAGACCGGGCTATACAATCCGCTGCTGAGCTTTGGGCAAATGCGCTTGGAACGACAGAGAATCTAGCTGCCACGAAGGCGGCCACTTTGGTACCGACGCCCCCGTCTAAGGCGGCAAATGATCCGAACTATGACGACCGGATCATTCGGATGCTTAACATCCTTAGTCAAAGACTTGCGGGGCTTGACGTTCGAGAATTGGTAAATCAGACTGTGAATTACCAAGCGTCTCATTCAAGCACTAATCGAGCGACTCCGACCGAGCTTGTGAATAACTACTCAATCAATGAGCCGCTAGCCCTTCCACAGCCACAATCGATCTGGATCTTCGACGACACGCTTATCAGCGGATCTCATTACAAGGCGATGGTTCGCGTCCTTAATCAGCGGTTTCCCGGAGTGCCGTGTTTTGGAATGTTTATAGCGCGGGGAATCTTCAAAGACTAAAATGAACAACGGGCGGGCTCGGTCTAGGACGGGTGGCCCACATCTAACCGCGCCACCACAATAGGGTGCCCCATCTTCGCGACGGTCTCATCGTCGTTAAGGTGGGCATTCGCGCTACGCGCGAACCGCTTGGGCTCGCCACATCCTGAAGTCACAGCCGAGAGTCTCATGGAGAATCTGACTACCCTGAATCTCGCGGTCCTTTGCTTCTTCCTGTTCATGATCAAATCCAGGTTGGTTACGCACGCCGGCGAAGGCGTCGTCCTGCTCAAGAGCGCGGGATGACGAGAAGCCCGCTTGACGTGAACGTCGCAGCATCGCAACGGCAGCAGGGCCGACATTCAGTATGGCTAAGTGACGAGCGAAGTAGAAGAGTAACTCCGGTTCATGAAGGACTTCAGTGTGCTCCATGATCGCCGTCGCTTCCTCACTCTTCCCCTCCAGAACTGCCAACAGGGAAGCCATTAGTCCGAACATGAGCGGCGACAACTCAGGATGGGCCAGCCTTTCACGGAGGGCCTCTGATTGCATGGTTCGTGTCCCCCATGGCCGCCCATGCTGCAGCATCCAGATAGTAGCGTTTGCCAACGTAGGTCTCGAAGACCCTCTCGTACTCTCCTTGCAGAAAATACGTGTGGGCGACGCTTGTGTTAACTGTTGGGTCAAGAGCAATTGCCCGTTCATGTGCGGCGATGGATTCCTCCAGGAGTCCGCAAAAACGGAAGACTTGAACCAGGCCCGCAAAGGTCTCCGGTTCCTCTCCATGCTGTTTCAGACGAGCGGCCAGGCGCGTCATCGCCTGCAAAGCCTGCCCTAAGTCAGCTTGCAAATGGGTGTAGAAATGGTGGGCGCAGGCTAGATCTGGATCGATCACGAGCGCGCGGCGAAAAGCCGACTCTGCGAGGTCGAAATTGATCGACTGGCCACCTTTGAACTTTTCCAATATGCGGCAGCAGCGTCCAAACCATGCCCAGGCTGCCGCGAAGTTCGGGTCGTTGGCCAGACACAACCAGAACAGGTCTCGGGCCCGAAGGACTGATTCCGGCGATCGCTCTGCCGCAAGCTCTTTTCCGCGAACAAAGTTTGCGTAGGCAACCTGCCTCACCCCTGGTTCTCCCAGGACCGGCAGAGTAAATCGATATCCGGATTTTGAGACCGTCTGAATTGCGTCGCGGCCTAGGCAGCTTTCCGTAGCAGAACGATGATATTGGTGAGATTAGCTTCGGTTACGTGTATGTCAGGCCAGAGCGTCTGGATAATCTCTTGACGCAGCACCAGGCCCCCGTGGTTGCGCACCAACAAATACATGGCATCAAAAGCCTTCGGAGGCAGGAGGACGGTCGTTGCATTTTGACAAAGGCGCCGCTCGGACGGAAAGAGCGAAAACTCACCGAAGCGGTAGGCGCCATCTTCCATGCTTTGATTTTACTTTCTTTTTTTTGCATTTTCCGTGTAAGCGTTTGATCAGTTTCGAGGCTATGATCCTCGCACGATTTGATCAATCGATTCCAAACCACACGGAGGATGCTATGACCAGCTCAACGACACAAAGTAGACAGTTCATTGAAGATTATCTTCACGCACTCAGCGGCCAGCCAAAGACGGACGACCTTGTTGTTCGGTTTGTCAGTGATCCCACCCTTGTGGAGCATATCCGCCGAGTGGAAGCGGCGTTTCCGGAGTATGAGCTGATTGCGAACCAGCTCATCGCGGAGGAAAATCTGGTAGCGATGCGAGGCACATTCCGCGGAGTTCACCAGGGTACCTTCGCGGGCATCGAGCCTACTCATGAAGCTGTGTCCGCTGACCTAATGATTTTTTACCGTCTAGGCGGCGGTCGCATCGTAGAGCATTGGCTGCAGATGGACATGGCTGTCGTCGTGGCTCAGTTGACCCGTTGCGCGGATTTGCATCTAGGTCTGGAACTTCAAAACCAGGCTAGTGCCTGAGTGACTATTCCCAAAACGGGAATCACTCAAAATGAATTCGGAATCCATGGAAAATTTTTGAGAGTGGAAAAGTGCCATGCAACACACGGCCAGCAATTTGTGCATCCTTGGCCTCAGGGCGCTTTGGGTTTCCCCAATCGCTGATATCCCGGGTGGACCCCTCGAACCAGTCCCTGCTGGTCCGCGATTTTGAGCAATAGATTGGCGAGCTCATCGCGCTCCTCTTTATTGAGAACGGAGAGCAGAGCGTCCTGGTGCTCTCGTGCCACCTTGCCGATCCTCTCCAGGACCTCCCCACCGTCCTTTGTCAGATAAAGGGAGTACAAGCGCCGGTCCGTCCGGGTTGGCTCTTCGCTCAACAAACCCCCGCTTCTCGAGGTTGTCCAGAATCGCGACCAGGCGGCTGGGATGGATCTGTAGCTTCGATGCGAGCTCCTGCTGGCTCAGACCCGCGGCAACACGCAGCAGCCGCAGAATTCCTGCGTCCGCAGGTGCAAGGTCGAGAGACCCCAGTCTTTCAGCAAATTGGGACGCGGCATGCGCTCCAAGCTGGGCAAGCAGGAAGGCCGCTTGGCCTCTTCCCATGTCGTTGGAATTCATCTTCGGGTCAATTATTGCATAATATATTCGTTTATGTTATAAATCATTCTATTATGAAATCGAACCCTCGCTTCCGTGGTCCCTCCCTGGTTCTGCTCGCGATCGTTCACGTCCTGCTCTTCGTGGCCGGTCTCGTGGCAGCATCGATGCTCCGACATGGGGCGTCCTATGTAACCCCCTTCGCGTCCGCCGAGGCATTGCGCTCGTTTCTTGAGCTAAGCCCCGCGGCCGTACGCATAAGCAACTTCTTCCTGTTTGCCTCTGCAGTGCCCTTCGGGATCTTTGCCGTGACCGCCGTCAACCGCTTGCGCTTCATGGGCGTCCGCGCTACCGGGACGGACATCGCTCTGCTCGGCGGTTTGATCGCCACGATCGCACTGATTATCTCTGGCAGCGCGGGCTGGATCTTGTCCGTGCCCGACGTATTGGCGTCGGGGCCGGTCGTGAAGGCGATCGTCTTTCTCAACTTCCTCTTCGGCGGAGTGGTCTTCGCGGTCGGATTTGGCCTGTTCGCCGCGGGAGTCTCCGTCACAAGTCACTACATGCGGCTTCTTCCGCGATGGATGGTAGTCCTTGGAATGGTCGTTGCAATAGCAGGAGAGCTCGCCTCATTCAGCCTCATCGCCTTCCCGGCAAACTTCTTCATCCCGGTCACCAGATACCTCGGCGTCATCTGGATGCTTTCGGTCGCCGTAGGACTGACAAAAGGCCCCGTGACTATTCCCGAAACGGGAATCGCTGAAAAATAAATCCGGAATCCGTGGAAAATTTCTGGGGCTCGAAAAGTGCCATCCAACTCACCACAAACCACCACGATTCCACCACAAATTCACCACAAAAAAACCACGTTTTGCCACCCGTTTTTGCCAAAACCCCCTGCAAAAACGCAAAAACTCCCTCAAGGAAAAAATGCACTATTGGTTTGAGGTGCAAGCGTCTTCGGCGGCGAATTCAGGAGTGAGCCTGAGATGGTTTTGGTAGCTGGCGGCGATGAAGTCGCGGAAGATGGGGTGCGGCTCCAGCGGCTTGGACTTGAACTCAGGGTGAAACTGGCAGCCAAGGAAGAACGGGTGCGTTGGAATCTCAACAATCTCAACGTAAGTAGAGTCAGGGGTAGTGCCGGTGATGCGCAAACCTCCGCCAGTGAGGACGGCCTCGTACTCGCGGTTAAACTCGTAGCGATGCCGGTGACGTTCAGAGATCTCGGTCTGGCCATAAGCGCGAGCGGCGAGAGAGTCAGGTTCGAGAACGCAATCCCAGGCGCCGAGACGCATGGTGCCACCCATCTCTTCGACGCCGGTTAACTCGCGTAGTTTGTAGATGATGCGGTAGGGAGTAGCGGGGTCAAACTCGCCCGAGTTGGCGTCCTTGAGGCCGCAGACGTTGCGAGCATACTCGATGCACGCGGTCTGCATGCCAAGGCAGATGCCGAAGTAAGGCGTGCCGGTCTCGCGAGCATAACGGATGGCGTTGAGCATCCCCTCAATGCCGCGCTTGCCGAATCCGCCGGGGACGAGGATGCCGTCGAAGCCTTCGAGCTGCGCGGCGTAGTCAGGGACTTCGAGACCTTCGGCTTCCAGCCACGTTACGCGGAGCTTTAAGTTGTGGGCAAGGGCGCCGTGGACGAGGGCCTCTTTCAGGGATTTGTAACTGTCTTCGTACTCGACGTACTTGCCGACGATGGCGATGGAGACCTCGTCTTTGGGGTTGTAGGCGCGGTGGACGATGTCCTGCCAGCGGCTGAGGTCGGGTGCCTTGGCGTCGATGCGGAGGTATTTGAGTGCGAGGGTGTCGACACCTTCGGCGGCGAAGGTGAGGGGGACCTCGTAGATGCTGGCGACGTCGCGGGCGGCGATGACAGCGGGCTCTTCGACGTTGCAGAAGAGGGCGATCTTCTGGCGCATCTCGCGGGGAACGGCGCGGTCGGAGCGGCAGAGAAGGATGTCGGGCTGGATGCCGATGGAGAGCATCTCTTTCACAGAGTGCTGGGTGGGCTTGGTCTTTAATTCCTGCGCGGCGGCGATCCAGGGGATGAGTGTGACGTGGACGAAGCATGTGTTGTCGCGGCCGAGGTCCTGGCGCATCTGGCGGATGGCTTCTAAAAAGGGCAAAGACTCAATGTCACCTACTGTCCCGCCGATTTCTACGATGGCTACGTCGCAGTCGGAGGCGACCTTGCGCATGGCGTTCTTGATCTCGTTGGTGACGTGGGGGATGACCTGGACGGTCTTGCCGAGGTAGTCGCCGCGTCTTTCCTTGGTAATTATTTGTTCATAAATACGCCCGGTGGTGAGGTTATTGTCGCGGGTGAGGCGGGCGTGGGTGAAGCGCTCGTAGTGGCCGAGGTCGAGGTCGGTCTCGGCGCCGTCGTCGGTGACGAAGACTTCGCCGTGCTGGAAGGGGGACATGGTGCCGGGGTCGACGTTGAGGTAGGGGTCAAACTTCATGAGATTGACCTTGATGCCGCGGGCTTCGAGGAGGCAGCCGATAGAGGCTGCGGCGAGACCCTTGCCGAGCGAAGACACGACTCCGCCAGTTACGAAGATGTACTTTGCAGACATTTCCGCGACCTCTTTAATTGGATTTTTGATTTGTGCCTGGTGTGCACGATTAAGTATCGCAGGGTCGGGCGACGGAGGCAATGGGTTGACTTTTTTGCGGAAACCGGATCGCCATCGCGAGGTGCGATCTTGCGGACCGAGCTACGGACCGGGCTCGGGCTGGACGCCGCGGGAGAGCTTTTTGACCAGAAATTCCTGGAAGAGGGCGCCGACAGCTCCGGAGGCAGTGCCGATGAGCCAGTTGTCGATGGTCAGTTGGGCGCTGTTCCGGTTGGTCGAGGGGTAGTAAAGGTTCGAGATGCCTGCAGAGGCCAGGTTGCCCATGAGATTGGAATAGTTTGGCTGCCAATGCCCGTTGTCGCCCTTGCAGATGAACGCGGCTGCGATGGCGTATAGGGCGCGGGAGCGAACGCCTCCGGTGCCTTTATAGAAGTAGCGCGGGTCCTGGTGGAGGATGGACGGTAGGACCGGCGTCGCCTAGCATTGTGCTGGTGAAGCTGTCGGTATAGGAGGCGCCGAAACGTTTGGCATAGCCCTGCACGCCCTGGCCGTATCCGCTGAAGGCGTTCTGACCCTGCTCGACGCCGGCGATCACGGCAGGTATGGCGATGGTTACGGGATCGATCATGCGTCATCCACGCGAGGCGGTACTTCTGGCCGGCGCTGAGCGGGGCGGCGTCGCTTACATAGGAGGCGTAGAAGTTGGGGAAGACGCCGAGGACGCGCTGCTTCTCCGCGTATGTCATCTGCTCTTCTGCAATGTCATGCCTGGTGAAGTTCACTTCAACTTCCGTCATGGCCGGCGCTATGCGCAGGGCGACCGGCGGGAGTTGGTAGCTTTCGCCCGGATCCAGAGCGAGGTTGGTGGATCCCCAGGCCGTGAATCCTACTGAGGTGATGGTGAGCGTGAACTTGCCTGGTTCTACAGCGTCGAATTTGAAGGAACCCGCGCTGTCCGTCGTTGAGGTTCGCTGGACGCGGGAGTCTGTGTTCTCGAGTGCGACCAGAGCACCGGGGACCTCGTCGCCGTTGGTGTCGACCACGGCTCCGCTGATGCTTCCTGCGGGTGGGTTGGCTGGCGGCTGGGTGGCGATGTGCGATCCGGGTGCCTCCGGGAACCTGTTGGCGGCGATATTTCCCTGGACGGTTGATGGTGTGGCTGGCGCCGGAGATGTGGTCCGGATCGGTGCGGGAGTTGTCGCCGGTTTGATCTGAGGGGACTGCGCGTGCACCTGCAGACTGAGCGTGGCCGTCAGGAGGGTGGCGGTCAGAATGTAGGGGCCTGAAACGCGCAAACTACACATAACAGATATATTCCGCTTCAAATCTCAACATCGGTTGCCTCATAAAGCATGGGGAACTGATTTCGCGAGCGACCGTCTGATCTTCAGTCATTGATCGTCAGGCCACAATCACCCATCAGTACAATCTCTGGGTCTCTCGTTCGGGCGGCAGATTGCGTGGATCCGCTAGAGGGCGTTGATGTCTTTCGATTCGAGGATGGGTCGGGGGAAGCCTTGTTTCGCGACTTTGAGCATGGCGCGGCCTAGTTGTTCGGTGGTGGTGACGTATTTCGGGAAGGCGGACCTGAGCAGGGGGAGGATGGGGCTGAGTGCGGTGTAGAGGGCCTGGTAGAGGCGGGTCTTTGAACGGATTCCGTGGAGGGGCTGGATGAATCCCGGCCGGAACATGTATGCGGACTTGAAAGGGAGCTTGAGGAGGTCGTTTTCGGCCTTGCCTTTGACTCGGGCCCACATGATGCGGCCGCGTTCGGTCGAGTCGGTGCCGGCGCCGGAGATGTAGATGAAGGTCATGTTGGGGTCGAGTCTGGCGAGCGTGCTGGCCGCGGCAAGGGTGAGGTCGTAGGTGAGATGGGTGTATTTCGCTTCGTCCATGCCAGCGGAGGAGACGCCGAGCGAGAAGAGACAGGCATCGAAGCCGGAGAGTTGGGACTCGATGCCGGAGTAGTCGAAGAAATCTGTGTGGACGAGTTCGCGGAGTTTGGGGTGTTGCTGGTTGGTTGGGGTGCGCACGATGGAGAAGGGCCTGCTGCACTTCGGGGTCGAGCAGGCACTCGCGCAAGACGCCCTGGCCGACCATTCCTGTCGCTCCGAAGAGAATTACTTTCATGTGGTAATGCTACAGCGAGGATGATTGGGCCGAGGTGGCGCGGAGTCATGGAGTGAGTCGGTTTCCAAAGAGCGACTCACGGCCACTTCACCGTGAGCGCGTAGATCTCTTGCGAGCCGGTGTTGCGGGTGAATACCGCCGAGCCGTCAGGGGCAACGCTGATTACGGTATTCCCGCCCGGCCCGGTTCCACGGGGCAACCCCTTCAAGCTGGTGATCGTCTCTATCTCGTGATCGGCCAGTCGAATGCGCAAAGCCATTGGTTCCGCGCCCTCGGTGGTGTAGTACACATACTTGTAATCCGGAGAGTGGGCCGAATCGCCGATGTAGCCTGGCATCGTCGCCGAGACCAGATCGGACCATCGCTGCGTCTTGACATCAAAGATCACGAGCTTTTTGTGATCCTCCGTGACTGCGACCAGCATGTCTTCAGCAACCCACCGGATACCAATCAGGCCTGCCGGTCCGGGAACAACGGAACGCTTACCGGTACCAGGATCGAATAACTGGATCCCGCGAGGATCGACCAAAACCAAGAGGTTCCCGTCAGGGGACCAATTTGCTCCGTACGTGTCTTTCTCCGCGATCGTCAGCGGCGAACCTCCGTCCATACTGATCAGACGAACTGCACCCGAGGAGGTCGTATACACGACTTGCTTCCCATCCGGCGAAATGGAGGGGCCAAATACCTGCGCGGGAGGAAATGTCAATTGCAAAGGTTCCGTCCCGTCGCTTCGACTGCGCCATAAGGTATGACCTGGGTAGACGGTATAAGCGACCCACTCGCCGTCTCTGGAAAAGGTAGGAGCGAAAGCCGCGACGCCCGGGAGCAGAGGAAGGAATTGCTTCGAGCTTACATCGTAGCGGACCAGTTCACCCCGATTCTTTATCCCAACAGCAAAAATCTGCTTTCCATCCCGGCTGGCAACTGGAGAGCGGTAGGACAACGGACCATTCGTAAGCTGAATCGGTTGCCGCGACCGTTGCAGGAGCCCGGACTGCATCGGCAAGACCCAGAGGTCAGTCCGCCCTTCGTAGCTTTTTGGGTAGACAATGTATCGGCCGTCGAGTGTCCATCGAGCACTGCGCACTCGTCCGGTATCGCTGGTGTTTACGATGGGGTGCAGACCTGAACCGTCTGCGCGGGCCTCGTCAATCGAGATCGGGCGCCGTCCGGAATAGATTGTGAAGACCAGCCGCGCTCCGTCGGGGGAAATGCTCGGCTCTCGAATGTTACCCGCGGCGCTCAGCAGTTTGCGCGGCTGCGAGCCGTCCCTCTCGGCGATGTAGAGGTCGTTTCCCAGGCAGAAGAGAATGCGCCCATCCGGGAATAAGTCTGCGTCCTGGGCGTCGATTGATCCGAGGCGGCGCGGTTCTCCCGTAGGCAATGGTACCGTCCACAAAGGAAGCACGAACTGGTCGCCTGCACCGCCCAGCAGAGATGACCCGTCCTGGCTCACCGCGGTGAATTGGAAGTTCGGTAAGCGGGTCGGGATGATGGCCGTGGGGCCGCCGGTGGCCGCGACCTGCATAATTCTGTAATTCCCCGTCGTGCCTTCGCCGAAGTAAATTCGCGAGCCGTCGGTTACCAACGCGCCTGAGAGACCTTTAGTCTCGCCGTCATCGGTAAGTTGGGTTACGGCCCCCACGACCGGAATTGCCGGTGGTTGCCTCCACCACAAGATGAATCCGCAGATTGCAATAGCAACCGCAGCAGCCGCAATCCAGATCCGGCTCTTGCCCGAGATCGGTTGACCAACAGCAGGGACCGCTGTGCTGCCCGAATCAGAGAGAGTTTCCAGCGCGAAGCCAAGGTCGGACGCATGTTGAAAGCGCTTCTCCGGTTTCTTCTCCAGACAACGCCCCACAATCTTCTGTAGCGAGGGAGGAACACTCTGCGCAGTCTGCGAAGCCAGCGGCGGGTCTTCGTTCAGAATCGCACTCATCGTTTCGGCTGGCGTGTCCTTCTGGAAGGCGCGCTTTCCTGTGAGCATCTCGTAGAGGACCGCACCGAAGGCAAAGATGTCGCTTCGTGCGTCAGCGACGCCTCCCCGCACCTGCTCCGGCGCCATGTAGCCCACCGTACCTACGACATGCCCGGGATCGGTCTGATGCTGAGCCATGGCGGTCGTGGCGTCATAGCCTGCGGCTCGGGTCTGGGTAAGTTTGGCCAGTCCGAAGTCCAGGATCTTGAGGCGCCCGTCCTTCGTAAGGAACAGGTTTTCCGGTTTGAGGTCACGATGAACAATCCCGGCGTCGTGGGCGGCAGCCAACCCACGCGCCATGTCGACGGCGAAGTCGCAGGTCTCACGCAGGCGCATAGGGCCACGGCGAAGGTGATCACGCAGCGTTTCACCCTGCAACAGCTCGGTGACGATGTACGGCGATCCGTTGTACTCGCCGACGTGGAAGATCGAAACAATATTGGGATGGTTTAGAGCGGCAGTGGCCTGCGCCTCCAGTTCAAAGCGACGGAGACGATCAGGGTCCCGCGACCAGGAGTCACGGACAACCTTGATCGCCACTTCTCGTTTCAGCGAAGTGTCGCGTGCGCGATACACTTCGCCCATTCCACCGGCGCCCAACGGCGCGACAATCTCATAGGAGTTCAGACGAGAGCCTGCGGCCAGTAGCATAGGTGGGCTGGATTATACCCTGAGCCAAGATGCTCCTATGAGCACTCCAAGGCCAATTCAAGTTGCTGCTGAGTGTACTGTCGGGTACCACAAGTTGAGCAGGTGTTGTCAGTTGGTGATACATCGCCGAGTCACTCACTGAACGCTACAGTGGCACGGACAAACCCCAATCTTCCGGTGCGTATGACGAGATTCTCTACCCGAACGCGAACCGGCTGTTGGATTGGGGCCGAAGAAGACGTTCTCTCGCGAAGGTTGATGGGGAGACGTACAGTAGATCGGAGGCGGACGAATTCTCTTCTCATGGGTAAAGGGTGGAATCCTAGATGACGGCGCGGGCTACTCGCAGAGCGTGGATTGGTTTTCAGGTTTGGACGATGCGGCGGATGGACTCGTTGGCCCGGCGACGGGGGCCCGGACGAGACGGGGCGGCGCATTTGGCGACGGGAGAGCGAGGCGAGCGGGAGGCGTTGTTTCATCTGCGGAAGATGGGCTATACGATTGTGGCCAGACGGTGGAAGAGCGCGAAGTTGTGGGGGGATGTTGACCTGATCGGGTGGGACGGGGCGTGTCTGTGCTTTGTTGAGGTGAAGACGCGGAGTGGGCGGGACGCGATGCCGGCGGAGTCCGCGGTGGATAGGGACAAGCAGGAGATGCTGCGGCGGATGGCGCGAGCCTATTTGAGGAATTTTCCGGAGAAGCTGAGGGCGGAGGTGCCAGGTGCGGTTCGATGTGGTGTCGGTATACTTGCTGGGGCCTGGAGTTGAGTTCGATGTGTATCGAGGGGCGTTTGGATGGTGAGATATGCGAAGGAACATGAGGTTGCGCTGGATTCCGCTGAGCTAAGTGAACGCTTGGCGGCGGTGCTGCGGAGCGCGATGCCCTGGCTGCTGACGATCTCTGAGGCAGAGGCCAGCGTGAGGGAGCGCGAAGGGAAGTGGAGCGCCAAGCAGGTGGTGGGGCATCTGACGGATTCGGCGGTGAACAATCTTAGGATGATGGTGCTGCTACAGATTGAGCCGGGACAGAGTCTTCCCGGGTATGAGCAGATGGAGTGGGTGAGTTTGCAGCACTATGGGGAAAGGGATTGGGCGCAGGTGCTGGCGCTGTGGTTCGCTTTGAATGAACATGTGGCCTGGACGGTCGGGCATGTCGAGAAGAGGCGTTTGACGAACAGAGGCGTGGTGGAAGGGGAGCCCTTGACGTTGGGGTTCTTGATTGAGGACTATATCGCCCATATGGAGCACCATTTGCGAGCGATGCGATTGTGGCTGGGGCTCGAGTCCGAGGGGCTGGGGTAGCAACCGGATTGGTCGACTCAGGTGTCTAATAGGTTTGGGTGACGAGGACTAGAACGATGACGCTTCTGAATGCACCGGAGTATGACAGCCGCCGTGATACACGGAACCGCAATTTGTTGATCGCCGTTGGGGCGCTGTTGTTTTTCACAGTGGTGATTGGGATGGGCGGTTTCATGCTGGGCCATGGGTGGTTCTTCTCGAACCTTCCGGCGGAGCATCGGGTGGGCAACTTCTTCAGCGCGCTCGAGGCGAAGGATTACGGGAAGGCGTTCGAGATCTATACGAACGATCCGGACTGGCAGCAGCACCCGGAGAAGCACGCCGACTATCCGCTGCAACGGTTTACGGAGGACTGGACGACTGAGAGCCCGGTAGGCGGTCCGATTGTCTCGCACCATGTCGATATATCGAAGACGGACGGTACGGGGTTGTTCGGAAGCGGCATCATTGTCGCAGTGCGCGTGAATGGGGACCATAAACTATTTATGTGGTACGAGCGCAGGGACGGGACGCTGACGGAGCCGGCCCCGCATATATTGCAGTACGACTGACTGACATCTCGGTATCCGTTGATATTCATAGAACAGATGAATTGACCGGGATTGAATGGTGGGCCCGGAGGGATTTGAACCCCCAACCAAGAGATTATGAGTCTCCTGCTCTAACCGTTGAGCTACAGGCCCTTCAATGACTTACAGACAGCGATTGCGACGGCGTAAATTTCTCAAGCCTAGTCAACATTGTATGGCGTAGAGGGTGCATCACAAAATCACTCGGACGGCTGGAGTGACCGCATTGTAAAGTTCACGCGGTCAGAGCAACTGTCGCGGCCGAACCCAACGGACCTGAATCGAGGACATCCACGGTCTGTGCGCGATAGCAATTTATCGCAACGATGCGTTCTTGTCCGGCATACGTAGGAGCGACTTCATGGGGCACAATCCCGCCGAGGAGAATGATGGTTTGGCCTCGATCAAGCGGTACAAGAGTGCCGGATGACTCTTCCTGCAGTGCGGACCGTCGACAATGGTTCGCGAATAAATTCTGGATAGACCACCAACTCGCCAGCTGAACCATCCACCCGGCAATTTGTGAGCGACGTGATGACGGCAACGTCGCAATCGACGACATCCCGATGGACTGCAAGGAAGTCCCCGGTCTCCTCGTAATAGATGTAAGTCCCACCGCCGGTCGCGGAGACTGTGACCCCGCAAAGACGGCCAAGCATCTCGGTCATTTGCTGGCATCCATATAGGGCCCAGTGGAAGTCGCGGGCAGGGCCGGATCTGTAAGCCCGCGCCGGATAGCCTCCGCGACCCTCCGTTCCGTCCGAATCCTCCACAAACACCCGTGGAGCCTCAGGCCGCACGATGTCTGCTTCCGCGCGCATGCCTTGCAGAGTTTTTTCGTCAAATAATCCGCAGACCACGAAGTAGCCGCCGGCCGCAAACAGACGAGATTGCAAGATCTCATCAGGCGGCCCGAAATGCCAATTGTTAACTGCCATTGATCGATCGTTAATAGCTTGCATTCTATAACCTCGCAGATGAGGCCCTCTCAGCTCTAGGAACCTTTGTCTGCGACCTTGGGCCAAAAGGCGGCCAGGGTTACGGCGCAAGCGGAGGAGCATGAACCGGCGGTTTAATCGTAGGCCGGTGTGGTGGCTTAAGTGGAGGAACATGGATTGGCGGCTTAACCGGAGGCCGGTGTGGCGGCGCGAGCGGAGGAGCATGAACCGGCGGTTTAGGCGGAGGCCGGAGTGGCGGCGCAGGTGGAGGCCGGAGTGGCGGCGCAGGCGGAGGTGCTGGGAGCGGCGGTGCAGGCGGAGGTGCTGGGAGCGGCGGTGCAGGCGGAGGTGCTGGGAGCGGAGGATAAGGGGGGGGCGGGGGCGGCGGAGAGCCGGGCGGCGTGAGCGGAGGATAGCGACCGCTCAGCCTGATACTTGACTGGTGGTTCGATCAGTTGAATTGGTTCTACGGGGTGAATAGGCGAGGACATTATCACTCTCCGCTGCGGAAGACCCGGAAACTTTTATGCGGCCAGCAAATCAAGTGTGAAGTACTAGCGTGCATCTTATATCCAGACCTTTAAAATTAGCAATTTTCCCTGTTCTTGTGGCGCAGGAAGCGCTCGAGTCGCCCTCAGGACGGTAGTGGTGGTCCGCGAATGCGATCAGGTGTCCCAGGTGCAGCGTTTGTCCGGACGCAGCGCCCATGAGCCAGATAAGAGATTGAACCCACAAAGAACGTCTTCTACACTGTCCCGGTGCGCGTCATTTTTAGCTGTGAAAACAAAACATACATGTGGTGGCAAGCGGAGTTCCTCCACTACAACTATGTGCTTGCGGGAATGCAGGCGGAGTTGACCGCCCTAGTGGCGGCCACAGAGGAACCAGATCTGGAATTCAGCTGTAAGAGCGTACGCGTCGCAAACTACAAAGACTCTATTCCCGGTGTGCCCCTTCTTTCTCTGAATAAGTCAGGGGGAATCGCGGAGTGGGCTGCGCTGGACGGACCTCGAGATGAAACAATTCTGATCGTCGACCCCGATTCAGTGTTCGTTCGTCCAGTGGTTGATCCTGGCCCGATTGAAGCGGGCGAGGCACTTTCAGAGGAGCACGATTACATGGGTGTTGATATCCCAGGGAACAGGACGGTCATTGATCGTCACTGCAGGGAAGAACTCCGTACGAAGGTCCAGCCTGTCGGAATATACATCTTTATTAATCGAGGTTGTCTGGCTGAGTTGGCCCGGCGCTGGCTACAGAAATCGATTGACATCGCAGCCGACCCCGTCTGTCGGGAAGCGTTGGGTGGCACGGGCTGGCTAAGTGATATGTGGGGGTATGCTATCGCCGCGGCGGAACTGGGAATTCATCATCACCTGAGAGGTTTTTCTCAGGTCACCGGCTCTAATTCTTTAGAGAATCCGATCACGCATTATTGCTTTCCTTTGATGGAAAAGCGCGACGAAGTCTGGGAACCAGATACCCAGAAGTCAATATTGTGGAGTAAATCGGACCTACAGGCCATGGGACGATCCGCCGGACCCCTTTGGCACCACTATTGAAGGCGAGCTATTGTTAGAGCGCTTACGGGACCTCGTCAACGCAAAGAGGGCGGGGGAGATCAATCAGCGATCGATGTAGTGGATTCGAATCCTGCCGCTTTAGAAGCGAAGACCCTAAGTTCGAGTCGTCGGCAACTTTACTCAGCAATACTGGCCAGCGAAAATGCGAGGGAGTATGGTTACGACAACGCAAAAAAGACCCGTCGCATTTACTGTCATCGCTGAGATGGTGTTTTGGCAGGTCTGAGGTTCGAGGAGATTGCGCTACATTCTGATATGTCGACATATGCTGATAAGGCGCGACTGGACAATAGTTCGTGCGTGGTTACGCGAGGAACTATCGCCCGGAATCCAATATGACTCCTGAACTCTGGCAACGATTGAAGCCGCTGTTCCACGCCGCCCTCGAGGAGAACCACAGAATCGCGCGGCGTTTATAGACGGCGTGTGCGGTGGAGACCTAGAGCTGAAAGGGCACCTCGAACAGCTTCTTGATGCCGAACAGCAAGACGACGATTCGCTTGACGTTCGACTGGCAAATTTGAAGAGTGTTCTGGATGACAACGGTGGCCCGCTGGAGCCGGGTGACCCTCGCACGCGAGGTATAATCCGCCTCACGATGGCGTTAGTCCCGGGCACGAAACTTGATGGCTACGAAATTATCGACTTGTTGGGTGCAGGCGGAATGGGCGAGGTGTATCGCGCCCGCGACGCGGTCTTGAAACGAGAAGTCGCAATCAAAGTGTTGCCAGCATTCGTTTCGCAGGACCCGGACCGGCTGCGACGTTTTGAGCAGGAGGCTCAAGCGACCGCGGCCCTGAACCATCCGAACATCCTTGCGATCCACCGCTTTGGAATCTTTGAGGGAGCGCCGTACCTAGTTTCAGAGTTGTTGGTGGGCGATACCCTGCGGCAGCAGTTGGAGCGCGGGCCACTGCCAATCCGCAAAGCGATCGAATACGGTGTCCAGATCGCGCATGGATTGGCGGCAGCACACGACAAAGGCGTCGTCCATCGGGACCTCAAGCCGGAGAACTTGTTCGTCACAAAAGAGGGCCGGATCAAGATCCTGGACTTCGGTCTCGCTAAATTGATGCAGCGTCAGCCAGATGGCAGTGAGCCAACTCAGGCGAACGGAACGGAGGCCGGCCTGGTGATGGGCACTGTCGGCTACATGTCCCCGGAGCAGGTGCGCGGCGTAATGGTGAACCATCGGGCCGATGTCTTCGCCTTCGGAGCGATCCTGTACGAGATGCTGGCAGGCAAGCGGGCGTTCAAGCGGCCGACTTCGGCAGAGACGATGTCTGCCATTCTGAACGAAGATCCGCCCGGCATTTCGCAGATTGTCCAAAGCATCCCTCTCGGGTTGCAGAGAGTCGTGCGTCGCTGCCTGGAGAAGAGTCCCGAACAAAGGTTCCAGTCCGCATCGGACTTAGCGTTCGCGCTCGATGCAATTTCGGATTCGGGCATCTCGTCGTCGGTCGGCATCGAAGCGCCGGGTGAACCGGGGCGAAGTAAAGCGCTGGCCTGGTCGGTGGGATTGGTCGCGGTCCTTGCGGTCGCAGTTGCCACGTACTTCTTTGCAACAAGGCATGAGAGGGCGCCGTTCGAGCACTATTCTCTCCAACGAGTGATCGACAGCAAACACGTAAGGAGTATCGCCATCTCGCCGGACGGCATTTATCTGGCGGCCGTTGTGAGCGACGCGAGCGGTGCGCAGAGCCTGTTGCTTCACCATCTTCCGACGAACAGCGAACGAACGATTGTCCAGGATGCCGCCTATAAGTATCATGGCGTCATCTTTTCACCGGACGGCAGCTACATCTATTTCCGGATCGATGCCCTGGGCACGCCCAACCGGTGGGACGATTACCGGATACCGGTCCTTGGAGGCCAGCCCACCCGAGTGATTGCGGACGTGGCTTTCCCTCTCAGCTTTATCGATAGAGGGCAACGGCTGTGCTTCTATCGTCAGGACGTTCCAGCAGGCACCTACGAGGTCCTTAGCGCCAATGCAGGCGGTGGCGACGAGCAGGTCCTGGCGAATGGCAAAAAACCATTTCCAACATTAGCAGTTTGTGCTCCAAACGGCAGGTCCGCTGTTATCGAAGACGAACTTGGCGATGTGGAGAGTCTCGACTTCGGCTCGGGATCGACACGGATGTTGGCTTCGTCCACCGCGCTCGGCGGATACTTGGATGACATGCGTTGGAGGCCGGACGGCAAGGGTCTATTTACAACCAGTTGGGAAAGGAATGATTTTGCACCGATCAGCTTTCTCTCTTATCCTGGTGGAAAACTGCGTCGGATCACGAATGACCTGAGCGTCTATTCGGGCATAAGTTTGACGGCGGACGCCAAGACCATTGCAACGACGCAAACCGACGTTAATGCAAGATTTGCCGAGATCTCCGTGGCGGAGCCTTCCTACGTGCAAGAGCACCAGACCGGGGAGCTGGTGTGGTTCACCTGGTTGGACAATAACAAAATTGTGGCGGACGGCGCCGGGAGGCTGAGGCTAGTCAACCTCCCAAAGGACGAGACCACCATGATGAATGTCGCGAAAGGACACTTGTTCGGTCAGCCATCCCTGTGTGGGCCAGACACGTTGGTCCTGATAGGGAGCACTCTCGAAGGGGACATTCGAAGCGTCTACACGATGCATCTCGACGGCAGCGGGTTGACACAGCTGACAAAGGGGCCGAGGGACTTCTTTCCGGAGTGCACGGCGGACGGCAAGTGGGTCTTTTATGCTGACGACCGCGACCCGAATAATCCGCTTCTCATGCGGCAACCGCTCCAGGGTGGAGCTGCGCTAAGGGTCGCTCAAGCCCGCATATGGTTTAACATTTCTCCCGATGGCAAGTTGCTTGCAACAGCTGCTGTCGGAGCAGGCGCACCACTCCAGATCGTTTCGATTGATTCTCTGCAAGTGGTCCGGAGCTTCCCGCCTCATGGTTTCGATGATTTCGATCTTTTCGCATTTTCGGCTGACAGCAAGAGCGTTTTCTATGTCACCAGGTCAGGGGCAGACGCAACAATCTGGCGGCAGCCGCTCGATGCGGGCGCTCCGACGAAGTTGGCAAGCTTTCCGGGAAAGGTCGTGAACTGGATGAGGCCATCGCCGGACGGTACAAAGCTCGGGCTCATTCTTGAGACGCCAACGTCCGAGGCCGTGCTCCTCCGCGATGTGAGGTGATCGCGTCGGCGCGAATCGGACGCAATGGGAGAGTGGTTCGCGTCGCGATACATTTACTGACAGCGCAGCGCAAACAGTACAGAGTCCCGAAGGCCCATGTATTAATGAACATTGCAAAGTAAAGTAGACCGATGCGATTTCTCTCTCAGATTCTGCTCAATGACGAGGCGGGTAACACTCGAGCCAAAGTAATAGGAATTTACGGCATCTTGCTGGTGTTCAATCTGGCTGTGTGGCTATGGGCAATTGTCGCATTTCACC
This sequence comes from uncultured Acidobacteriaceae bacterium, assembly GCA_963774835.1. Lineage (GTDB taxonomy): Bacteria > Acidobacteriota > Terriglobia > Terriglobales > Acidobacteriaceae > Edaphobacter. Next base: position 211,581 of record CAVZGS010000002.1, on the reverse strand, counting down.
CTTATCCCTTGCTTATGGGAACTGCGCTGCTGGCTTACAGTCTTGGACTTCGCCACGCAGTCGATGCGGACCACATTGCAGCGATCGACAATGTCACCCGCAAGCTTATGCAGGAGGGCAAACGTCCGGTCGCCGTGGGGCTCATGTTCTCTCTTGGTCATTCCACGATCGTCTTGTTGGGATCGGCCGCGATTGCCGCCACAGCGCTGGCGTTGCACCACCGGATCGATTCGGTCAGAAATATCGGGGGGGTGATCGGCACGCTCGTCTCGGTACTCTTTCTGTTCGGAATTGCAATTGTGAATCTTGTCGTTCTCCGATCAGTTTATGACGCATTCGCACGGGTCCGGCGCGGGGAGCCTTATGGGGAGGAGGACTTTGACCTGCTGCTCGGCAATCGAGGCCTGCTTGCTCGCCTCTTTCGTCCGATGTTCGGGATGATCACGCGCAGCTGGCACATGTATCCGTTGGGAATCTTGTTCGGCCTGGGATTCGATACCGCAACCGAGATCGGAGTGCTTGGCATCTCGGCCGCCGAGGCGTCAAAGGGCCTGTCGTTATGGTCGATTCTCGTGTTTCCGGCGCTCTTTGCTGCGGGTATGTCGCTGATCGACACGACCGACAGCATTCTGATGCTTGGTGCCTACGGCTGGGCCTTTGTGAAACCTATTCGCAAGCTCTACTACAACATGACCATCACCTTCGTATCGGTCGTGGTCGCCTTCGCGGTAGGCGGAATCGAAGCACTCGGACTGGTGGCTGAGCAGTTCCATCTGACGGGACGATTCTGGAATTATGTGGGCAGGCTGAACGATAACTTTGGCACGCTTGGTTTTTTCATTATTGGGCTCTTTGCAATCAGCTGGGCCGTGTCCATTGCGGTTTACAAATGGCGCAGGCTTGAGCACTTTGAAGTAAACGTCTGAGACGGTCGCTTGCATAACCGAATAGTAGAGTCTGCCCAAGTCGGCTTCGTTGCGGGCGATCTCAGCGAGACATGTAGACAACCTCCAAGGTTGGTATTTACCTTGTAATTTATGCCTGCAAAGAAAATCGTAGTTACTGGAGCAGCAGGCCTCGTGGGCCAGAACCTTCTTCCTCTTCTCAAGCAACGCAGCAATGCTGAGATAGTCGCCCTGGATAAACATCCGACAAATACCGCCACTTTGCGCCGCCTTCACCCGGAGGTCCGAGTTGTGGAGGCAGATCTCGCCGAAGCGGGTCCGTGGCAGGATGAACTCGAGGATTGCACGCATCTTGTCATTGGCCATGCCCAAATTGGCGGTCTCTACCCACAGGAGTTCGTTCGCAATAACATTCAAGCCACCGAGCGCCTTCTGGAGGCCGCTCTTCGCTGTAGAGTTCCATACGCCGTCAGCATCTCCTCCTCTGTGGTCAACTCGAAGGCGGTAGATGACTACACCGAAACCAAGAAGGCGCAGGAGGCCCTCACTGCTGCTTCAGGCATTAAGCAAGTCGTCTTGCGGCCCACGTTGATGTTTGGCTGGTTTGACCGAAAGCACGTCGGCTGGCTCGCTCGATTCATGCAGAGGACTCCAGTCTTTCCTATACCGGGTGACGGCCGCTATCTTCGTCAGCCTTTGTATGCCGGCGACTTCTCCGCCATCGTCTCGTCGACCCTTGAAAGCGAAATCACTGGGGCCTACAACATCACGGGACAGGAGAGAATCGACTATATCGACCTGATCCGCGCAGTCAAGCGGGCCACCGGTGCAAAGGCGCGCATCCAAAGGGTTCCTTACAAAGTTTTTTGGGCCATGCTGAGGGTGAATGCGCTCTTCGACAAGAACCCCGCGTTTACGATCAAGCAACTCGAGGCGTTGGTAACTCCGGATGTCTTTGAGGTCATAGACTGGCCGAGCATCTTTGGTGTGCGTTCGACACCTCTACGAGAGGCCATGGAGACGACCTTTCGCGATCCCGTCTACTCAAAAGTGGCGCTCGATTTCTAATACAATAGCCTTGTCAGTTATCGCATTACGCGAGGAAGCTAACGCTCTCAAGTGCTTACCTCGATCCAGTCGTAATGTTGGGTTCTTAGCCGCAAGTCAGGATTGCTGAGGTGTCTTATCGCTAAAGTTGTCGTTATAGGGTCGGGGGCAATGGGTCTCGCTGCGGCGTTTCATGCTCTGAAGGCGGGACATACTGTTGAAGTTCTGGAAGCGGCCCCGGAGCCCGGAGGAATGGCTGCGCACTTTGATTTGGCAGGGCTGTCCATTGAGCGCTTTTACCATTTTGTATGTAAGAGCGACACACCAACAATGGAGTTGATGGGCGAGCTGGGCATTCGCGACCAAATGCGGTGGAGAGTCACCTCCATGGGAATCTTTACCGGCGGAAAGTTACATGATTGGGGTACGCCTGTCGCACTGCTGAGGTTCAACGGGATTAGTCTCATCTCTCGCTTGAGATACGGATTGTTTGCATTTTTATCTGTGCGTCGAAATCGATGGGACGCGATCGAGACCGAGTCTGCACGTTCATGGATCACGCGATGGTGTGGGACCGAAGTGTATGATCGGCTTTGGAAGCCCCTGTTTGCATTGAAGTTTTATCAGTATGCGGACAATGTCTCGGCTGCGTGGATATGGACCGGATCAGGCGGATTGGACGTTCGCGCAGATCCATCATGCAGGAGGAACTGGGATATATCGAAGGTGGAAGCCAGACGCTGGTGGATGCGCTATGCTCGGCAATTAAGGAACGCGGAGGGCGAATTCGCACACGGTGCGCGGCACAAAAAATTCTCGTGGAAGCTGGCAAGGTAACAGGTGTAGGCACCCCCGAAGGGGCGTGCCAAGCGGACGCGGTCATATGCACAGTTCCCACGCCATTGATTTCAGCAATGGTGCCGGATCTGCCCGCAGATTGGAAGGCCCGATACGAATCGATCGTCAATATGGGAGTTTGCTGTCTGGTTTTCAAGCTAAAACGGTCGATAAGCCCGCACTTCTGGGTCAATGTGAGTGAAGCTGACATGGCCGTTCCGGGTATTATCGAATTTTCAAATCTGAGACCGGTGGGTGGTGAGACCATAGTTTATGTGCCGTATTACATGCCAAATGACAATGTTAAATTTACCTGGGCCGACAGGGAACTCCTGGATGAGGCATTTGGGTATTTGCAGAGGATGAATCCAGAGCTGACGCGCGAGGACATTATCGCTGCGCATGTAGCTCGCCTTCGGTATGCGCAGCCGGTTTGTGAACCCGGATTTGCAGCGAAGATTCCAGCCGTTCAGACCCCGATTGGGGGTCTGCAGATCGCTGATACCTGCTTTTACTATCCCGAGGACCGGGGAATCTCGGAGAGCGTTCGGTTTGGCAAAGAGATGGCGGAGCGTGTTCCAGGACTATGACGAATTTATCGAGCATCGAAGACAAGAAAAAGATCGTCCCTGCAGAGGCGCTCCGATTTGCAAGCTTTGCAGTTACGGGTGGGATAGCTGCGGTCTGCAATCTTGGCTCACGCTTTCTTATGTCGCGCGTGATGGGATATGAACTCGCAGTATCGTTGTCCTATTTGGTCGGGATGGCCGTGGCTTTTGTGCTGGCACGAAGCTTCGTGTTTGAAAAGAGTGGAACAGGCTGGCATACCCAACTGGCGCGGTTTGCGATCGTAAATGCGTTTGGGTTTGCGCAGGTGTGGCTCGTCAGTGTTGGCTTGGTACGGTTGGTCTTCCCGTGGATCGCATTTCACTGGCATCCGGAAGATGTCGGGCATCTCATCGGTGTTGCTAGCCCGGTTTTTGTGAGCTATTACGCGCACAAACACTTTTCATTCCGATCGGCAAGGATAGACGACCCATTGGCTCAAAATGAGCTTTAACGCGAGGGGATGGCGGTTTGGTAGGCCTGCCAGGACGCTTAACCCGGAACGAACGAATTATGAGTCCGCTGCAGCTGTGTCGCGGGGGCTTAACACTTTCAAATGAGCGCCCGAGACATTTAATCGGAAAAACCTAATACATGCCTAACTTACGCATGTAGTCTGCGTCGGTTTTCAAAGACTGCATTGGAGGCATATTAAAAGCCTCCTGTTCGACGAAGCAATGTTTCACATTTCCAGTTTTTGCGGCTTCCTGCAGGATGGGAACGTAATCGATCGTTCCCTGACCGAGTTCTGCGACCGCGGGCCGGTTCGTATTCGACGGAGGCGTGTCTGATCGCTTGAAATCCTTGACGTGGAGCATTGTGATGCGGGTTGGATAGTTGCGAAGATACTCAATTGGATCACCTCCACCGACGATGACCCACCCGCAATCCAACTCCATCGTGACCTTCGAAGGGTCTGTGAGGCGCATTAGCTCGACATACGGGACGACCCCGTCTGTTTCATGGAATTCCAATATGTGGTTGTGATACCCAAACTTCATGCCGGTTGCGCTCACTTTTTCTCCGAGCACGTTGAACTCATCCGCGTTCCATCGCCAGTCATCAAGCGTGAAGGCGCTGGCGTTGTCTCCGGAATTCACATTCTTGCGCCGGGGGGAGGAACAGATAATGTAACCGACACCCAGTGCCTTATTAAACGAGAGAATTTGATCGAACTGCCGATGGAGATCGTCCGACGAGTGATGAGAGCTGAGCAATTTCAGCCTGGCGTTGTCCATGGCTTGCTTGACTTCCGCCGCAGTGTGGTTGAAGTAGCCGGCAGATTCCACCTCGCGGTATCCCAATGCCCCGATTTCTTTGAGCGTGCCTGCGTAGTCTGTAGGCAGGAGCTCTCGCACCGAATAGAGCTGAAGCGCGAGCGGCAGATTCAAGGTCTTTGCAGGTAGCTTGCCCGCGTGGAGCGCCGAAGCGCTGATGAGGGAGGCAGAGCCGGCTTTGAGAAAATCTCTTCGTGAATGCTTCAACGTGGACCTCTCCGTTTCAGTTGTAGAAGCTTTCATTGGCTTCAACGCAAATCTAAACATTTCCTAGACGAATCTGTTCCGCCAGAAATTCCGAAGCCCGCATGGCCAACGCCACAATGGTTATGGTTGGGTTTTGCCATCCCGAGCTCACGAAGCTGGCCCCATCGACGACGAATAGGTTCTTGATGTCGTGGCTCTGGCCCCATTTGTTCAACACACTGGTCTTTGGATCATTGCCCATTCGACAGGTGCCTAGCTCGTGAATGCTGTAGCCGGGTGGATTTGGGTCGTAGTTCTTAGAGAGAACTTCGAAACCTGCGGCTTCCGCCAACGCAATGCTCGTATCCACCGCGTCTCGGGCCATGTTGAATTCATTGTCTGTGTATTTTGTATCGATGCGTAGAACCGGAATGTCCCAGGCATCGACGACATTTTTGTCGACACTTACATGGTTTTCGTAGCGTGCGAGCACCTCTCCCATAATGCCGGCGGAGAACCCGCTGCCGTTATAGCTGTCCAGTTTCATTTGTAATTCCTCTCCGTAGGCCGCGAAGTTGTGCGCATCCATTGGAAGCGTACTACTATGCACATTGAGAGCGTAGCCGCGGATAAAGTCCTTCGACTTGTCGTTGATGTTGCGGAAGCGCGGAACGAGTGCGCCGCCGCCGATCAATTCGGGGGTGGCCTTACCGTCGCGTGCCTCAGGTACCGAGCAGACAATACCCGGGCCATAGACCTGATCGATTAAGTAATGGCCCATCACCCCGCTGGAGTTCGCTATTTTAGAGTTCAATAGCAGGCGCGTACTCTCCAGGGTGCCTGCGGCCAAAACGACTACCCGAGCCTTGACCGACATCTCTCGTCGCGAAAGACGATCGACGAAGCTGACTTCGTTCAGTAGACCAGTTTTCTTGTCCACGCCTAGTTCACGAACGACGACATTCGGGATCGCTTTCAATTTGCCGGTAGCGAAGGCGTCCGGCAGCAGCAGGTTCACCGAACTGGCCAAGCCGTCCACACCAAGGGAGCTGCGAGGTTTGCAGACTGGAATCCCCATTTGCTTCCCCGCTGCAACGAAACGCTGCATGCATCCCGACCATGGGGAATCGTCGGGGACGAAATTGCCGTCCGGATATTGTGGCAGGCCATCAGCACGTCCCTGCACACGAAAGATCGACTCGACTCGTGAGTAGTAAGGGGCCAGGTCTGCCAAACTAATCGGCCAGTCGTCTCCAAAGCCGTCGTGGGACTTGCCTTTGAATTCATAGTCGCTGAGCCGGAACGACTGCCGAGACCAGAAAAGCGAGCGTCCACCGAACAGCCGAACTCTTACCCAGTTGTAGGGACGCTGCGGATCGTAGGTATAAGGGACCTCGTGTTCGTCCACCCATGTATTCGCATTGAACTCGTTCGACTGAAAGACATGGGGCAGACGGCCGGGCTGGCCGAATCCGCGAAATGGCAAAGCATAGACCGGCTTTGGCTCGGTGTCCTTCTGGACATCCGCGACGGGCCCCGCATTGAGCATCAGGCAAGAGATGCCCTTCTCGGTCAGGACCTTTGCGGCCATGCCGCCAGAGTGGCCGGAGCCAATGATCAAGACATCGACAGTTTCTTTGGCCATAGTTCCTCGGTGTAACTTTTCGCGTGATGGCTTCCAGCGCTTGCTAGGAATGCGGCTTATTTTGAGCGGATCGGTGGCTCGACGCAAGATTTTCTTGATGGGTGTCTGGATCGATCGGGAACCAATACAGGCCCATCTCAGGCGCTTGTTGTCCCGCTCGGCGGCCCGCTTCGCTCCAAGCTTGCGAGTTGATCGTTGCCGAACGAATATCGCTATGCGCGATGTTGATGAAATGCGCGTATGGCTCAGTTGGAGGATGGTCTGTCATCCAAGTCTTCAGCCAGGGACGAATTAGTTGGTCCGACCTGGGCCTTCTCCAGTACTGCAAACGCCATATAGAAGCGTTGCTTCGCCTCCGCGTTGAGACGATCCAGCCCGGACTGGTACATCCGCTGACGGTTAGGGGGCGAAACCCCGATCAGGAAATCGATGAACTCAGGAGTTCCGGCCTCTTTCGCTCCGGGATAGCCTTTAAGAGGGGGCATTAGGATTTCGCTCAGTCGGTGCAGTGTTGCCAACTGCTGCTCGGTGAAGAAATGGGCATTGGTTTGCGCGACCGCGTCAGGAACGATCGATGCTATCGACAGAGGTTTCACTTCCATGAGCCCGCGCATCCAAGGAACGGGGCCCAGGGGTCGTTGGTGTTGGGGAGAGTGCCGAAGGGGCCACCGGCGCCGCTGTCTGCTGTCCTAACGCCGCCTTAGCGGTCGCTGTAGCCGCTACTATTGCTTTGACAAAATCACGCCGTCGCATGGTTGTACTCGCACTCCTTTGAATAATTATTGAGGGGACTTAGGGCCGTCTTCTTGTTCGACCTCTTTGCCTTCGCCGGGAAAGGGCCACTTGCGGTTGAGGGGCTGTGTCTCCTCGCGAACGGTTTTGGGGACGCTGTTAACTTTGAGGTTTTCGAGGACGTGTACGCCAAGCTTGCCGGCGCTGGCGAGGTCAATGTCGCCGTCGTGGTCGAGATCGGCGGCAACGAATTGGGTGCCAGCGCTAGCTGTGCCATTGACCGAAAGCGCGATGCGGGTGAAGGATGGGCCCGCTTTGGTGGAGGCGAACTGTGCCCTTGTGGGCAATTTGTAGGCGTAGACCACGATTGGGTCATATGAGCCGGGATCACCGCCGGAGTGGCCGCGATAACGCTTGCCCGTGATGAGTTCGGGTGTGCCGTCGCCGTCGATGTCCACCAGAGCCAGGGCGTGCGATTGCGAGAAGGACTCGTCGATGATGTGGCGTATCCACTTCGGACGCGCCGTTGTGCCGGCTTGCTCGAGCCAATAGAGGCCGTAGCCGTGGCCCTGGCCGTAGATGAGATCGAGCTTGCCATCGTGGTTCACGTCATAGCCGAGGATGGGAAAGCCAGCGTCGCCGAGGTCCCAGTCCCCATGCCATATCCACTTGTCGTTATTGGCGTCGATTTGTTCGAACCAGCCGTGGGGCGTGAGGACGTCGGCTTTGCCGTCGCCGTTGATGTCGGCGATGCCGATGCCGTGACCGTCCTGTTCGCGGCCTCCGAGGTGGTGGATGCGCGGTTTGTCAGCGCTGAAGTCGACCCAGATAACGCCGGAACGGTTGTAGTGAGCAAGGGCGAGGTCAGGCTTGCCATCGCCGTTGATGTCGGCGAAGGCGCCACCCTCAGTGTCGTAGCTGTCGGTGATCTTCTCGGCCTTCCACAGGGTGCCGGCGGCGGTGGCCTCGGGGCCGGGGTTGCGATACCACCAGAGGCCGTTGGAGATCCATCCGGTGGTGACGAGATCGGGCAGGCCATCGTGGTCGACGTCGACGATCCATTCCCCGCAGTCGCTGACGAACTCGTTATGGATGCCGACAGTGCGGAACTGATGCTGCTTCCACTCTCCGCCGTTTGCGCCCGGGTTCTCGTACCAGTAGGCACCGCTGAGAATGTCTAGGAAGCCATCGTTGTTCATGTCGAGGAGGGAGATCCCCTCGGCGTGGTCGGTTCCGAGACGATGCGCGAGAAAGGCGATTCGCGGGGCGCCGTCCGGGCCATTGCCGGGGTGCTGCATGCGGACCCTCGGTTGCGTGCGCGGGGGCCTGGGCCGACCCGAACTACAGATGAAGAGAGGTAGAGCGAACATGGAAGCAATGTATTTGGATGCGATCTTCATGATGTGCTCCGCGGTGGTCCGCTAGGCGAGTTTCATGGTTTCGGGGGCCCAGTGGACGACGTTGCCGCGTTCGACGCTGAGATTGCTGAGGAGGGCCGCACCAGCGGCGCGGAAGCCGAAGGTCGCGTCCTCAACGACGGGCTGGCGGCTGCGGACGGAGTTGAAGAAGTTGTGGAAGTGATCGTAGCTGTCGGAGTAGCCGGCCGGCGCGACGAATTTCTCGACTTCTTGCGGCGGATGACCGCTGGGGTGCTGGATGGGATATTTTTTGCGGTATTGTTCGATGTATTGCCTCTGCATGGCGTCGGTGAAGGTGGAAACGGTGTAGCCGGGCTCGGTTGCAAGCGGAGTGCGGGTGACGGTGACGGAGTTGCCGGCAATCTCCATGAGCCCTTCAGAGCCTGTGAAAAGGAAGCCCTCGCTTTCCTGGCCGCCGTCGACAAAGTTGACGCGAAGGCTGAGATTGAAGCCCTCCGGATAGTCGAAGAGCGCGAGCAGAACGTCATATACGTCGCGGCCGTCCTTCCAGAAGCGCAGACCGCCCGTGGCCATGGCGCGCGTGGGGCCATTTGCGCCGGTGATGAAGTGGGTGCCGCTGAAGAGGTGCACGAAGAGGTCGCCAGCGACGCCGGAACCGTAGTCCTTCCATTTGCGCCACTGGAAGAAACGCTCGCCAGAGAATGGGACGTTTGGCGCTGAGCCGAGGAAGCGCGGCCAATCGCAGGTGGTGGTTGATGCATCGAGCGGAACCGAGTAGTTCCAGGCGCCGAGAGAGGAGTTGCGATCCCAGTGGGCGGTGACCATGTTGAGCTTGCCGATGGCACCTGAGGCGAGGAGTTCTTTGGCTTTGGCGTAAACAACAGAGCTGACGCGCTGACTGCCGACCTGGAGGATGCGGTTTGTGGAGCGGACAGCGTCGATGATCTCTGGCCCATCGGGGTACAGGTGGATCATCGGTTTTTCGAGGTAGACGTCCTTGCCGGCGTGCAGGGCGTCGACGGCCGCCTGTTTGTGCCAATGGTCTGGCGTGGCGATGAGGATGGCATCGACGTCTTTGCGGGTGAGAATTTCGCGGTAGTCGCGGGTGGTAAAGAGATCGGAGCCCCACAACTCTTTTGCGTGGGCGAGCCGGCCGTCGTAACAGTCGGCGACGGCGACCAGTTTGACTCCCGGGACCTGGATCGCGGTGCGTGTGTCGCCCTGGCCTTGAATGCCCGCGCCGATGAGCGCGAACTGGACGAGGTCGTTCGCGGAGCGCGGCGCTGGGGTCGACGATTGCCCCAGAAGCTGGTGCAGATGGGTCGTGGCAGCAGTGATGGTTGCGGTCTTTGCGGCGTACTGGAGGAAGGTCCTGCGATCAAGCATGGCGATAGCGTCTCCCTTTCGCGCTTGGAGTTTGCGGGGTGGCGGTGTCGATAGACGGTAAGTCAATGGAGAGGTCGGTGTCTAGTGTCGAGATCCTGAGTATCGTGGAACGAGGTCGTTTTCGTGGTCTGCGGAGCGCTCTCCAAAGGCGCTTACTCTGTCTGTTGTGACTTGGTCTGATTTGCGAGTTCCTTCAATGTTTCCTTGCTCAAGGGTTTTTCATGTAGCAGCAGTTCGGCGGCGCGAACGCGAGGAGTGGAATGGAACCAACGTTGAACGATATTGTCCTTCAGCAGGTTGGTTATTGCGAGGAGGCACATTCCCTGGTGGTGGGCCATCCAGGAGCGTACCAGCTCCGGTTGTGAGCCCTCGGTGTAGTCGGCCGCCTCGTAGAAGCCGAAGTTGCCCATCCAGTCCATTGCGGCCATGCGTCTCAGGTTCGCAATGGCGTCCTTGCGCGACATGGCAAGGGCGAGGAAGCTGGAGTAGGGCGAGATGACCGGCCCATCTTCGGCGCCGTATTTCAGGGCCAGCGCCGGAATTCCCCACGCTTGATAGCTATACCTTCCCTGAGGATCCATCTTTGCGAATCCCGATTCTGAAATGCCCCAAGGGACGTTTCTTACATGGTTACGTTGGATGCGAACGGCGGACTCGAGTGTTCGTGCGATAAGTGTGTTGGGGAATGGCCCGCATCCACAGGGCAGGCATCATGTACTCGAACATGGTGCCGGTCCAGGAGAGAAGCGCCGGGAGGCCGTCGACCAGAACATGAGAGCGGTCAAGGCGAAACCATGATTGTTGAGGAATGTCTCCCTTGGCGACGGCGATGAACGAGGCGATGCGCGCCTCCGAGGCCAGCAGATCGTAGCACGCGGAATGCAACTCATGGGAGACGCCGTCGTAGCCGATGGAGAGAAGTTGACGCGACTCGACGAAAAGGAACCCGTATTGCATGGCGTCGGCGTGGCGCTCTGCCTCGGATGCGATGGTGGCGATGTCTGTCTTCAATTGCGTTAATCGCTGCGCGGCATCTGCCAGCAAACACCGGAACGATTCAGCAGAGGCCGCGAGCGGGGAATCCGGCGGCAGCGAAGGGAGCGCGGCCGTGATTCTCGATTCCAATTCGGTGGCACAGTTGGCGGCCTCCTGCAAGGTGGGAAGACACGTAGCTTCGGCCTCGGCTTCGCTGAGCTCCGGCAGCGCGAAGAGGGCCTCAAATTGCGGGAGAAACCACGGCAGGCAGTTCTGCACGAAGATGGACAGGGTGAGGTGGCGGCGTGACAGCTCGTGGACGAGCCAGTCTCCACGGTTGGTACCAGACAGATCGTTTTCTATGGGGATTGAAAGATCTGGCGCTGCCGTCTGTTGTAGAAGCGCGCGAACGTGGGCCCTTATTTTTGCGATGGCTGGATCCTTTGAGTCCTGCGTTGTGGTCGTGGCCGCTTCGGCTGTCGGGATCGTCGGGCGTGGCTGGATCTGCTCCAGATTTGAGAACATTTCCGTGGCCAATAACGGGCGCTTCAGTAGGTCGCAGCGCCCCGGTGTGCAAGGTGTAAAGAGATGCCGTTAGATTGCCGCTGTCGACGGTGGAGATGATCAAGGGGGCGATCGGTCGCAGAGTCTCCATGTCGTACCAGTTGTAGATATGACCGCGCTGCTTCTCGAGACGATCGTAGGTGTTGAGCGTGCCGAGGGTCGCGGCTGCGAACTCGGGAAGCGTGAGGAAGCCGAATTCGTAAGCGGCTTGGCGGGCGTTGAAGAGCATGCCGAGATTTGTGGGGGAGACTTTCCGAATCTGAAAGCTGTTCTTCTCTTCAACATTGTCGGGAATGAGCCAGTGGTTTTTTTCGTCGCCAAACTCATGGAAGTACCGCCAGATGTGGAGGGCCTGCTGCTGCAGGAACAGCCGATCGTCTGTGGTAAGCGGGCCCTCTTGCTGGCGAGGAGGCGAGTTGAGCCAGATCGCGACGAGCGGTGCGACGGCCCATAGAAGGAGAACCGGGCCGGCCGCAAACAGTGATCGGATATTGGTCAATGCGAGGGCAAGCGCGATGACGAAAGCAACCACAGGTGAGAGTTGCAGATAGACGTCCAATGGTGTTTTGGAGCCACCGAACTCGACCTGCGCCGCCGTCTCCCACTCGAGGAGATGTTTTCCCGAGACCAGGCTGCGACTCAGCGACCGGATGATCGCATCGAGTGAGAGCAGCATGTGGTGGGGAAGAAAGGTGAGGTTTAACACTGTGAATCCGAATGACGACGCGAACGCGGTGACGCCCTCGCGTACTCCGACGAAGCTGAGGTTCAAAAGCGCACGACCGACGTCGAATGCCAGTTGGACGAAGACCGGGAGGAGCAGAAGGACGAGACCGGCCACGGTCCAGATAGAGCGCCCCACCTGGGAGGGCAAACCAGCCAAGTACGAACAGGAGAAATGTGACCGGCTCAACCAGGCTGCGGCGCAGGTTGTCGAGGATCTTCCAGCGTGAGATCGTGCTGATGGGGTTTGTGACGAGTTTGCCGGACTCGTCGGGTACACGGCCGAACAGCCACGGCGCAATCTGCCAGTCGCCACGCACCCAGCGATGTTTTCGGCGAGTGTGAGCGGAGTAGTGCGATGGATAGTCGTCGATGATCTCGATATCCGTGACAAGACCGGCGCGGGCGTAGGAGCCCTCGATCAGGTCGTGAGACAGAAGAGCGTTTCGGGGAAAGCGACGGTCCAACACTTCGTGCAGAACGCTGATCTCGTATATGCCTTTGCCAGCAAAGATTCCTTCTCCGAAGAGGTCCTGGTAGACATCGGAGACGGCGCGCGTGTATATGTCGAAGCCTGTTTCACCGGAGTAAAGGGACGCGAGACGGGAGCGCGATGCGGAGGAGACGCTGACGCCCACGCGGGGTTGGAGAATGCCGTAGCCCTTGGTGACGATGCGCAACTTGGGATCGATGATGGCTTGATTGAGAGGGTGCTCCATCGTACCAATCATGCGTGCGGCCGTGCTGCGCGGAAGTTGCGTGTCGGAGTCCAGCGTGATGATGTAGCGGACGTGATCCATGCACCTCCAGAGGGCCGGCTTTCAATGGAAAGCTGTCCTGTTTGTGAAGGAGAAACTTGTTGAGATCGAGCAGTTTTCCGCGCTTTCGTTCCCAACCCATCCAAACACCCTGACGAGAGTTGAAGACGCGATGGCGGTGCAGGAGGAAGAAAGAGCCGCCTTTCTCATGGGCGTACTTCACATTCAATTCGTTGACACACTGCGCCGCGAATATCGCCAAGGTGTTGGATTTCTCGTCCAGTGGCCTGGCCTTGGTATCGGGCAAATCGGTTAGAAGGCCGAAGTGGATGTTCGGATCCTGGTTGGAGAGATAGCGCGCCTCCAACTCGTCGAACAGCTCACGGACCTGCGTCTCGCTGAACAAAAGGGTGGGCACTACGACAAGAGTGATCGCGTCTGCAGGGACGCCCTTGGAATAGTCGAGTTTTGGAAGCGAGTCGGCCTTCATCAGGGCAGTGACTGTGTTGTTTACGAGATCAACTGCACCTTGGCTTGCGGGTAAGAGTGCAAGCAGAAGCGCGCCCATCACCGGCCAGAAGGCGTTATGAGGTACCAGGGGCGCGATGACGGCGACGATGAGCAAGCACGACAGCGTGAAGATGCCGAGGATGTAGAAATCTTCTTTCCATCGGCGCAGAAAACTGCGTAGCCTTTCGATTGGCGGGGCGTGGTATCCGATGTGCTGGCTGAGCAGGGGCAGCCCCTCGGCGAACAGGTAATGACCGATGTGCATGGTTCGCCGCGCGTGACGAGGATCAGAGTCGGGGACTTGCGCGGCGTTGCGGGCGAGAGTGAGAGCGATCTCAGCCGTCTCTACCTCGCTGGCGTCGGCGTCGCGCGCTAATTCTGCGACCCGCATGTGGTAGGTGTGGCGGGTCTCGTCTTCCATCTGCGCGAAGACACCGGCGGGGTCTTGTCGAAGGATGGAGTCGAATGCAATCAACGGCTCGAGTACCGTGCGCCATTCGAACTGGTTCAGGCGTCGCATGCTGTGGAGAATGGCGGAGAATGGCGATCGCTCTATGGGTGGCAGTTCACCGGCCCTGAAGGCTTCCTCGGCGCGATCGAGGATGTACTCCAGCTGCGCCAACTTAAGCGCCTGCGGCAGAACGGTTACCTCCTCGAGCAAGAGGGCGTCGCGCTGCTGCGCCTGTTGAACATAGGTGGTGAAGGATTCGGGCGACCAGATCCCTTGGGCCGCTGAGAGATAGCCTTCCGCCAGGTTGAGCGCCCGTGGCAGCTCTTGATCGTTGTCTACACGGACGTGAGGAAGAGAGGCGAAGGTAGCGGCGGTGTTGTCTCCGGCGATTAAGGCCGCATCGAGCATGCGGGTGCTTTCGAGTAGTTCCAGCTGCGGCGTCAGTTCTTGAATGGAGGCCGTCTTACGGCATGCTCGCAAAATCTCGGCAAGTCTCTTCTTTAGGCTGATAAGTCGCGCGGACAATCCGTCGGCCTTGGTGCTGGCAGGCACCATCTCCCAATATCTGCTTAGCGCCTCGGCACGCTGTTGCAACTCTGCATCTGACACCGATGGCTGTTCAGGCAAGCCGGCCGTCGGCAGCTCCAGGGCCGGAGCAGTCGGTGGCAAAGCGTGATCTGAGGTGACTGGGGTTTCTGACGACGGAGCCATGATGCCTTTCTCGGTATCGTTAGCCCGCTAAAGCAGTTGGGCCGTTCAGCTGTTGGCTGGTGCTGCTCCTGAGTGAGATGCGTAGACGAGGTTACCTGTAGCTTGCGGCCTGCATCTCGAACATGCTGGCATAAAGTCCGTTTTTGGCCATCAACTCCTGATGGTTGCCTTCTTCAATGAGGCGGCCGCCGGAGAGGACGACGATGCGGTCTGCCATGCGCACGGTGGAGAAACGGTGTGAGATCAGCAGGGCCATCTTGCCCTCGGTCAGCTCTGCGAAGCGCTCGAACACTTCGAACTCACTCCGGGCGTCTAGGGCCGCAGTCGGTTCGTCCAGAATGAGCAGTTGCGCGTCGCGAAGATAGGCGCGGGCAAGGGCCATTTTCTGCCACTCCCCGCCGGACAGTTCGACGCCGCCTTCGAAGCGGCGGCCAAGCATCTGATCGTAGCCTCCTGCAAGCTTGCTCACGACGGTGTCAGCAAGGCTCTTGTGAGCGGCGAGTTCGATATCGCTCTGTTGGTGCGTCCGGTCGATGCGGCCTACCGCAATGTTCTCTCGCGCTGTCATCTCGAAGCGCATGAAGTCCTGAAAGATGACGCCAATGTTGCGGTGGAGATCTTCCAGGGAATACTCCCGCAGGTCGATGCCGTCTAACAATATCTGTCCCTCGGTGGGATCGTAAAGTCGTGTGATGAGTTTGACGACGGTTGTTTTGCCCTGGCCGTTTTCTCCTATGAGAGCGATCCTTTCTCCGGGCGAGAGTATGAGATTGAAGTTCTTCAACACTGTCCGGTCTGTGCCCGGGTAGGCGAAGGAGACGTTGCGAAACTCGAAGCCACGTTGTATTGGATCGGGCGTGGGAAGGCCGTCGGGATTGGATTGTACGGTTGGCTGCATGTCGAAGAACGCGATCAAGTCGGTGAGAAAGAGCGCTTGGTCAGCGATGCCGGATGCGGTCGAAAAGACCTGTTGCAGATTGGAGCTTGCCTGCTGGATGGCCGCGGTCAGGAAGGTGAATTGTCCGATGTCGTAGGCGCCACCGAGCGTGCGCCAAATGACGTACACGTAAGCGCCGTAGTAGCCCAGAGTGCCGATGATACCCAGCAGTCCGCCGATAATGAGCTTTGACCGTGAAAGGGAGACGTCTTCAAGATAGATCTGGTTGGCAAGGGTCTGGAACCTGGCGGTGAAGAACCTGTTGAGACCGAAGAGCTTTACTTCCTTTGCGCCTTCGCGGCTTCCGGCCACCTGTCTGAGGTAGTCCATTTGGCGCTTGGCGGGGGTCTGACGAAAGTTTTTTGCGTAACCCAGAAAGGCGTAGTGCGTCTCGCCGAGGAATGACGGGAGTACACCGATTGCGAGCAGGAGCACAAGCCATGGAGAGGCCCATGCGAGCGCGGCCGAAAAGACCAAGGTGGTGATGACCTGCTGGATCAAGCGGCCCATCTGCTGGATCATCGCCAACCGGTCGGTCGCTTGCACGCGCGCCCGCTCGAGGCGGTCGTAGAAGACGGGGTCTTCATACGTTGTGAGGTCGAGGCGGGCGGCCTGTTCCATGACGCGAACACTGACGTGCTGGGTGTAGCGATTCGCCAAGAGCGAATCCGAATAATCGATGGCCCGGGTTATTAGTCCCAGAAAGACGTTGAGAGCCACCTCTGTTGCGACGAGGGCCCAGAAATTCGAGGGCAGGAGCGTGCCGCGCAACACTCCGGCGATGTCTGTGATGATGTACTGCGCTACCTTGGCAACTGCGAAGGGAAGAACGGCGACGACGACTCGCAGCCCAAGCCCCCAGGACACGACTGCTCGACCCGACTCCCACAAGATGCGGAGGACGGGAGGCATATTTCGAAGTGCGCGCAGCCGGTCGCGCCACGGACTCTCAGCGTTCACAAGGTCGTTCAAATCGCTCCTAGAGTGAGACTGCAAAGAGAAAGGGAGGGGTCACATAGAATTACCCGCTGGATTGATGGATGCAGGAATGCTATCAGGCGTTGGATTAGCTGTTTACGGCTGACTGATGGCTATAAACTGTTGTACGAGTTGTCGAGAGACTTTCAGCTGTTAGCGTGACCTTAGTTTTTTTTGCTTTGTTGAGATGGCGGCCCCTTACGCAACAACTTCTAGATTAACGAACGAAATCGGCTGTTACACTCGGCTTGGTTGTTTTGTCTGAATGCTGGACGGAAATTACCCAATACAAGATCGCATGTGGCTTGCGGAGGCGTTAGTTAGCGAATGGCACCGAATCAGAAGGCAGATAAGATCGCGGGCAGTGGGGCGGATTCGATCTTGGTGACAGGTGGTGCTGGATTTATTGGCTCTAACTTTGTGCTGGATTGGCTGGCGGCAGGCAATGGGCCTGTGATCAATCTGGACAAGCTCACGTATGCCGGAAACCCGGCGAATCTGGCGTCTGTGGCAAGAAATCCGGCGTATGCGTTTGTGCACGGCGATATCTGCGACGCTGAGCTAGTGGCTGCAATGCTGCGGAAACACCAGCCCCGGGCTGTGATCCACTTTGCGGCGGAAAGCCATGTGGATCGCTCGATTGTGGGGCCGGAGGCGTTTCTGCGGACCAATATCGATGGGACTTTTACGTTGCTACGCGCGGCGCACGAGTACTACGGCTCTCTGTCGGGGGAGGAGCGAGAGAGGTTTCGTTTTCTGCATGTGTCGACCGATGAAGTGTACGGGCACGCTGACCCCGGAGGCCCCGGCGTTTCGTGAAGAGACGCCATATGCGCCGAACAGCCCGTATGCGGCCTCGAAGGCTTCGTCGGACCATCTGGTGCGGGCGTGGGTGCATACGTATGGCTTGCCGGCGATTGTTACGAACTGCTCGAACAACTATGGGCCGTATCAATTTCCGGAGAAGCTGATTCCTTTGATGATCGCGAATGCACTGCAGGGCAAGGCGCTGCCGGTGTATGGAGACGGGCAGCAGGTCAGGGATTGGCTCTATGTGCTGGACCACTGCCGGGCGATCCGGACAGTACTGGAACGTGGAAGGGTGGGCGAGACTTATAACGTTGGCGGGGGGAACCAGCGGAGCAATCTCGAGGTGGTGAAGACGGTGTGTGCGCTGCTGGATGAGCTGGTGCCAGGGTCGCAATTCAAGCCGCATGTGCAATTAGTGAAGTATGTGACGGACCGGCCCGGACACGACAGGCGCTATGCGATCGATGCGCGGAAGCTGGAAAGCGAGCTTGGCTGGCGGGCCCAGGATAGTTTTGAGACGGGTTTGAGGAAGACGGTGGAATGGTATCTGGCTAACGCCGCATGGGTGGAAGACGTGACGAGCGGGGCGTATCAGCAGTGGATTTCGCAGAACTATGCTGGACGCGAGGTTGGGGGTGGGGCAGCTGGTGTGGATGAGCGAACGACCGTTGTTGCTGTGGAGGGTTCGCGGTGAAGGGAATTATTCTTGCGGGTGGCTCGGGGACTCGATTGCATCCGGTGACTCAGACGGTGTCGAAGCAGCTGCTGCCGGTTTATGACAAACCAATGATCTATTATCCGTTGTCGGCGCTACTGCTGGCGGGGATACGCGAGATTCTGGTGATCTCGACACCGGAGGACACACCGCGGTTTAAGCAGTTGCTGGGCGATGGGGAGCAGTGGGGCGTCACGCTCCAGTATGCGGTGCAGCCGTCACCCGATGGTCTTGCACAGGCGTTCTTGATCGGCAAGGAGTTTCTGGCCGGCGAGGGTTGTTGCCTGGTGTTGGGCGATAATATCTTCTACGGGCAAGACTTTGCCAAGACGCTGCGGCGGGCGGCTGGCGAACGGGGCGGGAGCGACGGTCTTCGCCTATCCGGTGCTGGATCCGGAGCGGTACGGGGTGGTGGAGTTCGATGCGGAACGGCGGGCGATCTCGATTGAAGAGAAGCCATTGAAGCCGAAGTCGCGCTACGCGGTCACTGGGATTTATTTTTATGACGCGCAAGTGGTGAGCGTAGCTGAGGGGCTGAAGCCTTCGGCGCGGGGTGAGTTGGAGATTACGGACGTGAATCGGTGGTATCTGAAGCAGGGGCAGCTGCGGACGGAGCTGCTGGGGCGTGGGACGGCGTGGCTCGATACGGGAACCCACGACTCGCTGCTGGAGGCGTCGATGTTTATCCATACGATCGAGAAGCGGCAGGGCCTGAAGGTGGCTTGCCCGGAGGAGATTGTGTACAGGCTGGGCTATATCGACGCGGCACAGTTGCGGGTGTTGGCGGCGAAGATTGCGAAGAGCACGTATGGGCAATATCTGCTGCACGTCCTGGAAGAGACGGTGTACTGATGGGGCGACGTGCTCCGCCGGCGGGGGGACGAATACTGCTGACGGGCGCTACGGGGCAGGTGGGTGGGGAGCTGCTGGAGACGTTGAAACCACTAGGTGATGTGGTCGCTCCGGCGCGAGCGGAGATGGATCTGGCGAATACGGCTTCAGTACGGGAGACGATTCGTGCAGTGCGGCCGCGATGGATCGTGAATCCGGGGGCGTACACGGCTGTGGATAAGGCGGAGAGCGAGCCGGAATTGGCGTATTCGATCAACGCTGAGGCGGTTAGGGTGATGGGGCAGGAGGCTGAGGCGAGCGGCGTCGGAGTGATTCACTTTTCGACGGACTATGTCTTTGATGGTTTTGGAAGTGCACCTTACAGAGAGACGGATGCAACGGGCCCAGTGAGTGTCTATGGGGCCAGCAAGCTGGCCGGGGAGAAAGCGTTGGCTGAGAGCGGCCCGGGGTATTTGGTCTTTCGGACGAGCTGGGTGTACGGAGCACGAGGGAAGAACTTTCTGCTGACGATCTTGAAACTGGCACGGGACAGGGAGACGTTGCGTGTGGTGGCCGATCAGCGGGGCGCGCCGACGTGGAGTCGTGACCTGGCGAAGATGACAGCCCAGGTGATTGGACAGTGTGAGGTGGCGGCGCGAGGCCGGGAGTTGCCTGATGTTCTGGGTGATCTGGGTGGCATCTACCACGCGTCTGGCGCGGGGGAGACGACTTGGTATGGGTTTGCAGCGGAGGCTGTGCGGTTGCAGCGGGAACAGGAGCCTGGAGTCCCGTTTGCAGAGATTGAGGCAATTGCGACAGCCGAGTATCCAACGCCTGCAAAACGGCCGGCCAACTCTCTGATGAACTGCGACAGGCTGAAGGAACGGTTTGGGTGGGAGATGATGGATTGGCGGGCTTCGCTGCGGAAGGTACTGGCAGAGCTATGAGGAATCGGGCCCTATTTCTGGATCGGGACGGTGTGGTCAATGAGGAGGTGGGGTATCTGCATAGGGCCGACGAGGTGCGCTTTGTCAATGGGATATTTTCACTTTGCAGGACGGCAGCGGGGCTGGGTTACCGGCTGATTGTGGTGACGAACCAGGCGGGAATCGCTCGAGGATATTACTCGGAGGCGGACTTTGAGATGCTGATGGAGTTCATGCGCGGAGAGCTGCGTGCGGAGGGTATCGAGTTGGACGCGGTGTATTACTGTCCGTTTCATCCCGAGCACGGAGTGGGCAGGTACAAGCAGGAGCATGAGGACAGGAAGCCGGGGACTGGGATGCTGCGGCGCGGGGCCCGGGAGTTTGGAGTGGTGTTGAGCGAGAGCGTTCTGGTGGGCGATCGTTGTTCGGATGTCGGGGCGGCGAACGCGGCGGGGTTGCTGCAGGCGTTTTTGATGAGCGGAACCGAGGCCGCTAGATGTGGTGGAGACTATGTGAGCGTGGAGTCGCTGGCTGAGGTGGAACGGTGGCTGGTGGAGTGGGGATAGGGCCGGTCTATCTCGAAAAATGGCCCACGATTAGTGCGATTGGCAGGCCAATGCACACGATGTGAATGTTCAGTTGAGTGAGGAAGGCCCTGGCTGAGAATTCGCGTTTTGGCGCGGCGGAGAGCGGAACCGCGACCCGACTCATCACCAGATGGACCGCGACGCCGTACAAGATGCCGCTGAACAGTGGATGGTCGAGGAGGGCCGTTATCTTGCGGGTGATTACGTAGTAGAGAGAGGTAGCGGCGAAGGCGATTAAGAAATGAAAAAACAAGCCCGCACCCGCGGTTTTCTTTCCCCCCTGAAATGCCGAGGAGCCGAGTGCGCCGCTGGCGATCGTTTGTAATAGCCGCTTGAGACGAACACCCTGGATCCCGAGCAGGGTCGAGGTGGCGGCCAGGTCGAGAATGCCGGAGAGCAAATCTGCGAGCGATACGACTGCAAGGGGCGTCATGAAGTTCTCCTCGGGTATTGCTCTCAGCTGTGAGACATAACTCCTGTGATTCGTGTCTTACTTTGATTCGAGGCCATTTGACAGTGGAAGATCGGCTTCGGAGAAGAGAGCCCCCCGGGCGTCTTTGGGGCTGACGGAGGGCTGGTTGCCGTTGAGGGCCTCCAGGGGCCAAGCAATGTCGAGGGTAGGGTCGTTCCAGAGGATAGAGCGTTCTCCGGCGGGATAGTAGAAGCTAGTGGTCTTGTAGAGGACTTCAGCTGTGTCGGATAGGACGAGGAAGCCATGGGCGAAGCCTTCGGGAATCCAGAGGAGTTGAAGGTCGTCGTCGGGCGACTGGGCCCTGAGGTGGAATCCGGCCCATTTGCCGAAATCGGGGGAGTTGGGGCGTAGATCAACGGCGACGTCCCAGATGTGACCGGAGAGGACGCGGACGAGTTTGCCCTGGGGTTGACCGAGTTGATAGTGCAGACCCCGGAGGACTCCTTTAACGGAGAAGGACTGGTTGTCCTGAACGAATTGTGTGGGTAGGGCAGCAGCGGAAAATGTTGACTGATTGAATACTTCTGCAAACCAGCCGCGACTATCGCCGAAGCGTTGGGGTTGAATGAGTTTAACGTCAGCTAGAGGTGTGTCCATAACTTGCATCAGACTAGTCTAGCGGTCGTAGGTAATGCCGGAAAGCGGCTTGCTTTTGGGTTCTAAAACGGGACGAATAAAAGGCGATTTTTTGGAGATTCTTCAGCCTCAGGGGCATGGGCGAGTAGAATGACACAGTTGGTTAAATGCGCGACATTTCCCAGGTGCTGACCGGGTAAACTGGTCAGAACAAAAAGAGACTGACGTCAAGTCCAGCACGAACAGGTAAATGGAATTCGAGGCGCGGTCATTTCCGGGTTCAACTGGGCTACGGAGGTGAGTTAGAGTCGTTCACCGCGACACAATCTATGCGTGAGTAACCGGTACGGCCGCCGCGATGCAGGCGAATGCACGCGTACGGGTCGTACAGACACAGGATTCGAATGCAGGCTGAATATCAATCTCCCGAGTCGCGGACAGCGGCTATCGAAGGTTCTTATTCTTACGCGGAGTCGGTGGGCCGATCGCTTGAGAGGTCGCAATGGGCGAATGGTGCTCCGTCAGCATTTTTCCGCTACCGCGTAATTAAACGTTGCGCTGATGTTTTATTAGTACTGATATCAATGCCGGTGATGTTGCTGGTATTGGGCGTGGTGTCAGCAGTGGTGATGCTGAGTTCGCCAGGCCCGGTGTTCTATTCGCACCGGCGGATCCGCAAGGGCGGTGCATTCTTCTCGATGTGGAAGTTCCGTACGATGTGCGTCAATTCGGCTGAGGTGCTGGAAGATTATCTGGCACGACACCCTGAAGCGCAGGCCGAGTGGAGTGAAACCCATAAATTGCGGAAGGACCCGCGCATCACGTCGCTCGGTGCTTTTCTGCGCCGATACAGCCTGGACGAACTGCCGCAGCTTTGGAACGTGCTAATGGGCCAGATGAGTCTGGTTGGGCCGCGGCCGATTGTGGCGGCAGAGGTTGAGAAATATGGCGACTGCTTCGACTGCTATTGCAGAGTGAAGCCTGGTCTGACCGGGCTCTGGCAGGTCTCCGGGCGGAGCGAGCTGAGTTACGATGAGCGGGTGGCCCTGGATTGCGAGTATGTGGAACGCTGGTCGTTGACAAAGGACGTTCTGATTCTGCTGAGGACGTTTTCATCCGTAGTGAATCAGGACGGCGCCTACTAGGCTGAACCTCCAGAAGGTTTAGAGCAGCATGCAGGTCAAGATCGTCCCTCATTTCGCGGCTAAATCGTGTGTCGCTTTGTGATTTGTGGCGCTGAATTCTTTGGTGCCGCCTATATGTTGCCAACCAGGTCTTTGAAGAATAGACAGTGAGTAGTGCGA
This sequence comes from uncultured Acidobacteriaceae bacterium, assembly GCA_963774835.1. Lineage (GTDB taxonomy): Bacteria > Acidobacteriota > Terriglobia > Terriglobales > Acidobacteriaceae > Edaphobacter. The sequence continues at coordinate 188,753 of CAVZGS010000002.1, read as the reverse complement.
GAATTTACCTGGTGCAATCGCCTCTGCTAATCCACTTTACGGAGTATCGCTGATGTCGTTGCAAGGAATGCGGGACCTATTGAAAGGGTCGCTGGTGCGGAGTCTTGGCGCGTTGTGCGACGAGGACAGGCTCGCGGCGGCGTGGCCGGTAGCCTGCGGTAAGTCGATGGCCGAGCACGGGACTGTCGTGGGCTACGCGGAAGGCATAGTACGGGTGCAGGTACAGGACGGGGCGTGGTTGCTTCAGTTGATGAGCATGCGCGGACAACTTGCCAGAGAGATGGCGCGAATCGCAGGGGTGACCGTGAGCGAGCTACACTTTGAGATGAAGAGGAATGATAGAGGATGAGAGACCAGCGTGGCGTAACGATTGAAGATGTGCGGCGTGTCGCGGAGTTGGCGAATCTGGAGTTGACCGCCGAGGAGGAGCCGCGGATGCAGCGGGACCTCAACGCCATTTTGGGACATATCGCTCAACTGAACGAGCTCAATACGGCTGGGATGCCGGCGATGGCGCAGGTGGCCGAGATGTTGGGAGGCGTCGCGGATTCTGCGGGCAACTCGTTGCGGACAGACGCGGTGAGGCCCTCGCTGGATCGCGCTGTTGTGATGGCCGCTGCGCCCGAGAGTGATGGCCGGTTTTTCAAGGTTCCGAAGGTTATTGAGCGCTAATTTGGTAGCTGTAGCGATCGCCGCCGAGGCAGGAACGGTAGTCTTACAGGTAGAAACGGTGAGCACAAAAGACAATGAAGTTAGAAGATTTGACAATCGATGGGGCGCGGGCGGCGGTGGCCTCGGGAGCGATAACAGCTACGGCCGTGGCAGAACTGCACTATGCTCGTATCGATTCCCAGGACGGTGAAATCAACAGCTTTTTGGCGTTGAGCCGCGACCGGGCGATGGCGCAGGCAGCGAAGATCGACGGAATGGCGGCGAAGGCCGAGGCCCTGCCCGCGCTGGCTGGGGTTCCGGTGGGGATCAAAGACGTGCTAGTGATGGAGGGGGTTCCGGCCACGGCTGGATCACTGATTCTGAAGGGCTATAGGCCTCCTTACGATGCGACAGCTGTGACCAAGCTGGAGGCTGCGGGGGCGATTTTGCTGGGAAAGATGAATTGCGATGAGTTTGCGATGGGGTCGTCCAATGAGAATTCGGCGTACGGCCCGGTATTGAATCCCAGTGCCCTGGATCGCGTTCCGGGCGGATCTAGCGGTGGTTCGGCGGCGGCGGTTGCCGCGGGTTTTGCTGTGGCAACGCTGGGAACCGATACGGGCGGGTCGATTCGGCAGCCGGCGGCCTTTTGTGGGGTGGTTGGGGTGCTGCCAACGTATGGGCGGGTCAGCCGGTATGGACTGATCGCGTTTGCATCTTCGCTGGATAGGGTTGGGCCGTTGACCAAAAACGTGAAGGACGCTGCGACTGTGCTGCAGGTGATTGCAGGGAAAGATGTTATGGATGCAACTTCCTCGGATCGTCCCGTGGAAGACTATTTAGACGGGCTGAGCGAAGCCCGTAGAAGGGCTGCGGATCGGGGTGCCAGAGGAGTACTTCGGCGAGGGGTTGGATCCGGAGATTCGTGGTGCAATTGATGGTGTATTGGCTGGTTTGAAGATGGTGGGATGCGTGGTGAAGCCGGTCAGTTTGCCGCACACAAAGTATGCGGTTCCGACCTACTACGTAATTTGCACGGCGGAGGCTTCGTCGAACCTGTCACGGTTCGACGGGGTGAGGTTCGGCCTTAGGGCGGAGGACGCGAATACGCTCTCGGCGATGTTCCGGAAGACGCGGGACGCGGGATTTGGGGCCGAGGTGAAGCGTCGGATTCTGCTGGGTACCTATGCCCTGAGCGCGGGGTACTACGATGCCTACTACCGCAAGGCGCAGCAGGTGAGGACGCTGCTGACGCGGGACTTTCTGGCGGCTTTCGCTGAGGTGGATGTCCTGGTGGCACCCGTGACGCCGACTCCGGCGTTCAAGCTAGGAGAAAAGACCGACGACCCGGTGAAGATGTACCTGGAGGACATCTACTCGGTGGCGGCGAGCCTGGCGGGAATCTGTGGAGTGTCGGTGCCTTGCGGTACGACGGAAGACGGACTGCCGATTGGGGTGCAGGTGATGGGCAAGCACTTCGATGAGGCGACGATGCTGCGTGTGGCGCAGGCAATAGAGACCGGGCAGCGGACGATGTGAGTTTTTTTGACCGCTGAGCGGTCTAATTGCGAAACCAAGCAGGGAGCCTTAAGGGCTTCATCGCTGTATTTCGTTATCGATAGAGGAATACATTCGCGTATGCTTGGAAGCAGCGATACCCAGGGTTTTTGGCGGCTTGATGCGCGCGGATTGCTTATCAGTCCAACTCGTTTGAGATTGTTTTTCATGATGAAAAGGCAAGAAGGTAAAGAAGGTTGCGAGGACTAGAGCAGATGCTGTTTGGTAGCTCCCCCAGAGTATGCACATTAGGATATGTGCTTCTGTTCACTGTGTTCGGTACGCTCACGTCGTTCGGGCAGTACGGGTACGGGCAATACAGTCAGGTGCCGGGGAACACGGCAGGGCAGCAAACATGTAACCCGGGCGATCCATCGTGCCAGCAGTCCAGTGACCAAAACAATTTTCAAATACCCAATCCGTCGACCAATCAGCAACAGCAGACGCTAAATCCTCAGATTACTGTGCCTGGGCAACCGGAAAATCAGAACAATACCCCCAACAACAAGAATGGCAACCGAACACAACAACAACTACAGCAGGAACTAGAGACACGTCTTCCGCTCGATCCCCCGACCGAGTTTCAGGAGATGGTCGCCAATTCATTAGGTAAGACGTTGCCGATCTATGGCGCTAAGCTCTTCCGAAATCCGCCTTCTACCTTTGCGCCGCTCAATCTGGTTCCTGTAACCCCTGACTATGTGATCGGGCCGGGGGACGAGTTGCTTGTACAAGTGTGGGGGCAGCTGACGTTGAATGGCCGCTTCACCGTCGACCGATCGGGAGCGATCTACATCCCACAGGTTGGCACACTGCATGTTGCAGGGCTGCCGTTTTCGCAGATACAAGAAAATCTGAAGACGCAGATCGGAAGGGTCTTTCGTAACTTTGACCTCAACGTGAACATGGGGCAGTTACGTTCCATTCAGGTATTTGTGGTGGGGCAGGCGCGGCGACCAGGAAGCTATACGATTAGCTCCTTGAGTACTCTGATCAATGCTCTCTTCGTGACGGGGGGGCCAACGCCACAAGGCAGTATGCGACATATCCAGCTAAAGCGCGGCGGGAGCGTTGTCGTGGATTTCGATCTATACGATCTGCTGCTACGAGGCGACAAATCGAAGGACGCGCAGTTATTACCCGGCGACGTGATCTATATTCCCCCCGTAGGACCGCAGGTCGCCGTCGCTGGGAGCGTCAATTCGCCAGCCATTTATGAGTTGAAGTCGGCCGATAGCACGACTGCCGGTGAGGCCCTGGAGATGGCCGCCGGAGTGACAAGTGTCGCTTCCGGACAGACGCTGCGGCTGGAACGCGTCGACGAGCACCGGATGCGCAGCATGACACAGATATCTCTCGATGTGCAGGGTAAAGCGACCGTGTTGCGTGATGGCGACTTGTTAGAACTGATTGCCGTCGTCAGTCAGTACAAAGATGCGGTCACGCTTCGCGGCAATGTGGCGAACCCTGGGCGCTACACATGGAAGGCGGGAATGCGCGTCCATGACCTGCTGCCGAATAAAGACGCGCTGATCACTCGCGAGTATTGGCTGAAGCGGAGCCAGTTGGGTCAGTCGATCTTGACTTATATCCCTACCTGCCTGCCGACGACCCCCTTTGGTATTCCGGGTTTGCGTTATGGTATTCCGTTCGGCGACGAGGGAGAAAATCCCAACTGGAGATACTCCTCTACAAGGAACCCGAATTTAATAGGGCTTCCGTTCGGAAATGGGGAATCAGGTTCGTACCCGACGAGTGATGGGGCGACGGACGGCGGGTTGGATTGCGCGCCAATCCCAGAATCGGAGACTGCAGCTAGCGGGATTAATGATCGGTATACTCCTTCCTCAGCGCCCAGAACGAGCGCACCAGCCGGATCAAACTCTGCGGGCGGCAGCGCCCTATTGGCAAATGGCATGCCACAGAATAGCGGGAACTCGAATCTAATGAGTGCAACAAGCGCCAGTGTGGGTTCTACCTCCGTGGCCAGTTCCTCGGCTGGGCAGTTCAAGCCACGCAATGATATCAAGTTGAGCGAGCCGGATATCGATTGGAGCTACGCCGTAATCGAGCGGCAAAGCAAGGAGAATCTGACGACATCCTTGTTGCCGTTCAATCTGGGTAAGCTTGTGTTGGAGGGAGACGCTTCGCAAAATCTCGAGTTGGTGCCGGGTGACGTGGTCACTATATTTTCGAAGGCTGACATTCGTGTTCCTCAGGCGCAGCAGACCCGATATGTTCGACTCGAAGGAGAAGTTGTTTCGTCCGGAGTGTACAGTGTATTGCCAGGCGAGACGTTGCGGCACCTGGTAGAGCGAGCTGGGGGCCTTACCTCAGATCGCCTATCTCTATGGTTCTGAGTTTACTCGAGAGTCCACGCGCCGCGTGCAGCAGCAGCGTTTGAACGAATATATCGACCAAATTGCCCTGCAGGTCAGCGCGAACGCAACCAATAACTTTGGCCGCGCGCTCAATGTATCGGATAGTGCCGCTGCGACTGCCGCGGCGCAGCAGAACCAGAGCGTTATTAATAGCTTGCGCCAGATTCAAGCGACTGGCCGGATCGTACTGGAGCTTCCGGTCGATGCGAATAATGTATCGCAGCTTCCAGACCTGCCTCTAGAGGACGGGGATCGATTGATAGTGCCCCGAATACCATCTACGGTGAACGTCGAAGGAGCGGTCTACAATCAAAACTCATTTGTGTTCGATCCGACCCGACGCGTGGGAAGTTATATCCGCTTGGCTGGCGGGGCCAATCGCGATGCCGACACTAGCCGCGCCTACGTCATTAGGGCAAGCGGGTCTGTTCTCAGCAAGCAATACAGTTCCTCGCTAATCGGAAACAACTTTGACTCGCTACATATCTATCCGGGCGATACGGTCGTGGTGCCGCTAAACCTTACGAAAGGCCAAACCCTTAAAACGATCGTTAGCATAGCGCAGATCGTGGGTCAGTTGGGGATCGCGATAGCAGCTGGCAATACTGTGTTCTAGGAATTTCCTTGTGGACCCTTCACCCTTTATTGGGCAAGCTTCAGAGACGAGTTATTGGATGACCCTGCCGGTTCGGATGAGATCAGCCTCTTCAACGTTTCGAGCTTCGAGTGTTCAGCAGGGTTGTTCGAAAGGCGGCCGAAGCCCTCGGCTGTGAAGGCCCAAATAGTGCCGATGAGGAGGCCAAAAACCAAGGCGCCAAGCACGATAAGGGTACGTTGGGGCGACGACCGGTGATCCGGGACAATTGCCCGGTCAACGACCTGGACTATCGAGCCCTGCCGCGCTTCGTCCACTTTAGCGACTTCATACTGTCGCGCCAGCAGATCGAAGATGGTCTCGAAGTATTTAACGTCGCGCAACTTCTGGATATATTCGAACCCCGCTTCCTGCATGTTTCCCTTGGGAAGGAGCGCATTCGAGGCACTCTCGGAGGCCGCGCCCATCTTCTCCTCCTGTGTTTTCAGGCCTGCCAATTCCTGTTCGGCCAGCTGCAGGTCGGGATTCTCGCCTGTCGCGAAGTGACCGCATGCTATTGATCTGAACTTCCTTAGTAGCGATCTGTGCGCGTAGCCCCGCGATCAATTCGATTGTTGCGCGCGCCTGACTGTCCAACTGGATCAGACCGGTTTTTAACTCGGTTCTTTTCAGTTCTTCCTCGGCATGCTCCAGGTTTTCCTTGGCCTGGCCTAATTGCTGCTCAAAGAAGAGTCGACGCTGGGCCGCCTCGGTGACTGCGAGGGTAGCGGTAAGCCTTCTGAACTCCTCAACGTATCCGTTAGCCATGTCCGCCGCACGGCGGGGGTCTCGATCGGTGATGGAGATGCGGATCAGTCCATCTTTGGAACCGTTATCGATATCTACGAAGCTCTCGAACTTTTTTCGGGCATCAGACCGGCGCTTCTTTTTGTAGAGATCAATCAGGTGAAATCGATCCAGCATTGCGTCCTCAACCGTCCGGCTCTTGAGCATAGCAACCTGAAGATCATTGGGATTCTTCAGTCCCAAGCTCCCGCCGGCCAGTGAGGCGACCGAGCCAAGGTTCCCAAGTTGGGCCAAGAGGGCCGCGCCGGCAGAACTGCCCTGCTGTGGTGGCAGGATGGAGGTGGATGCAGTGTAGCGGACGGGCAGCAACAAGGAAGTAATCACCGCGACCAGGACAACAGCGAGCGCTATTTTTCCAATTAGCCACCGATTCCGGACAATGACGATGGATAGATCCAGCAGGGAGATCTCATCCTCTGTGGACACCGCAGAAATCGGATCCGTTGTTCCTTCGGTTTCGTTGAGTATTCCTACTGCTCCTTCAGATCGGTTCACAGACATTATGTTCTCACAGGAGCAAATCTCAGTCAGCAGGGCGAGAACCTTTAAATATTGGTCGAATCCTTTCGCTGCCAAGGCCCTCGGTCTCTGCTAAGAAGCGATCCCGAGCCGTTTGTCGGGGCACGAATGCAAAAAAATGGAAAACAGAAAGCCTAATCTCCGGCATTCAACCGTCAGGCTGCATTCTTCGTGTCTATTGTGCGGAGGGCAATCGCAGTAGAGGCCAAGATTGTGATTGTAAAGGCAGACGCAAAGATCAAGAGAGACGGGGGCGATCCCTCCCAAACATGGACAGCAAGTACGATCAACGGAATCGCAGTCAGAACAGGTAGAACCACGGCCGAAAATATAAACCCCCGAATATGCATGAGAATTTCCTTCCGAGTGCGCGGCATATTATAGAAGACGTGACCAATCATCCCGACAATGGCGCCAACCAGTGTCCCCGCCGCGACTCCTGCGGCGCCGAATTTCATGCCAAGTAGAGTGCTGGCGATCAAATTTGTTGCCCCCTCCATGAGTGGACTTATGGTGACCAGCTTTTGTTGTGCAGTGGCGACCAAGACAATGGCATAAGGTGCGCCAGTAAGTCGAACGATATTGGCGATGAGGAGTATGGTTAGCAGGAGATGACCTTGGATTGCGTACGGCTGTCCTACCCATATTCGCAGAAGCGGATTGGCATAAATCAGGAGCGGCATGCCGGTGAGGATGAGCAGTAGCACACCTAAACGCGTAAAAGAGATCACCATATTTCCAAGTGCGACGGAGTCATTGCGAGCATGTAGAACTGCGGCGTGGGGCATTGTGGCGCTAAAGACGGCGTTCTGTATGCCTGCAATGAAATTCACCAATGTTGCAGCTATGGCGTAAGGGGCAAGGGCAGCCAACTCGAACCGCCCCACCAGGATGAGATCAAGACCACTCACAAGTATCGTGGAGAATGACCAGACCATAAGGCCAAAGCAATAGCGGAATAGCTCCTTAGCTGTGGATTGCCTCACAAAGTGGCAGTGAAATTCCGCTTCGGAAAATTTTCTTACAAGAATGTACAGGAGAAAATAGGAGGCGAGATTTACGGTTGCCACGACCACTGCCATGAACACAAGCGACGAGCTGTGGATAGCTGCGATGACTAGACCAATGGCCGAGACCAACTTGGAACAGCCAGTCACGATGGCGATGAACTCATTTCGTTGCAAGCCGACGAAAACCCCAGTCCAGGCTGCGGAGGGTAGGCCCAAGGCGATGGACGATCCCACAATGAGGAGGGCCCAACGCATCTGGGGAAGCAACGCCTTTGGGACGCTCGGAAAAAGCCATTCCGCGGCGCAGGCGACTCCGGCAAGAAGTCCGATGCAAATAATCGTGGCGATTGACAGGCCGGCAAATGCGGTACTGAAGACAGTGTCACGTTGGTCGGCATCGTGCTTCTCGTCGGCGATGGCAATATAACGTCCTACAGCGGTCTGCAGACCAAACTCGAAATAGCTACCGTAGGCGGCAACCTGCAACACGAGCACCCAGACCGAATAGTTGATCTGGCTCATGTGCCTGACGAGCACAGCCGGCAAAAAAACTGCAGCCACGCCGGCTGCGCCACCTCGTGTTAGATTTGCGATTGCATTTTTGGCGAGCCGCCAGTGGGTTTGCATGAGTCTTTATCGTATTCGTTAGAGTGACGGAAAGCATAACACCGTCCAGAGGAACCGAATTGAGGTGTCGCTCTTGGAGTCAGACTGCCTGCCATGGCAAGAAAGCGGATTCTCCGTCTCTTTGCGATACTCTAATAGTGTTCCAAAAATGGGCATTGGTGGCGATCCAAAGCGAGATTTGCCAAGGTGAGAGATTTATGTCGTCGTTGCTGTCGAGTTTGGAGAAAAGACTAGGGTATCTTGCACTACTTCCACGTCGCTCGAAGAGAAAGCTGCGGTTGCTACTGCAAGGGCGGCTACCATGTTTCAGGTTGGCGGTATCGCTGGTGGAGGGAAAAAGTGGTATAGAGATTGGGGGGCCGACCGAAATATTTCAACGGTCACGTGTACCATCAAGAATCTACGGATGGCACACTCCATTGCCAATCTACGATTGCATTGGGTCTTTGGATAACTGTAATTTCGCAAGCGAGACTATGTGGGCGACGCATGACGGGACATACCAGTTCAGTTGGAAAAGAACTCCCGGAAAAATCATCATTGCCGACGGCTCTGCTCTAAAGTCAGTAGGCGATAACAGCTATGAGTTCGTACTGTCTTCCCACAATCTTGAGCATTTCGCAAACCCTGTGAAGGCCTTGAAAGAATGGAAGAGGATCACTCGTCCGGGCGGCGCACTCATCCTCGTACTGCCGTATTATCGCACGACGTTTGATCATCGCCGTGTGCCGACACTAGTTGAACACATGTTCGAAGACTATCTCCAAAACGTCGGGGAAGACGATATGACTCACGTTTCGGAAGTGTTGCGGTTGCACGACCTCGAGATGGATGGAACCCTAAAGACCCATACGTTGGAAGAGTTACACATTCGTTCGACTAACAACCTGTCAAATCGAAGCCTGCATCATCACGTGTTCGATGAATTCAACAGCACAGAGCTTCTGAAGATTGTTGGGTTGGAGGTACTGGCAGTTGAAGTAGCTCTTCCGCACCATCTTGTCATTCTTTCTCGTTGGAAGGACTAATTTATCCCTCAGCTAGGCCCGACCAACTCACGAATAGCACAGGTGGACGCACCTAACCGTTGATGCAATGAAATTGAATGGGTTTCTGAGGTAACCCCAGATTGGATACAGGCGAGCGAACGTTTAGTAGAACCCTGTCATTCTTCCAGGAGAATGGCGGCTATGTGTTTTTCTCAACTCTAGCCGGGCGTCCGTTCCGGGCGTTGCGCAACCGGACGCTGGCGGCCAAGCTTGGAGTGCGCAAACTCGACATTGGATCCAAAGCCTATCTCCGCGGTCTCGCTTCTATTACCATGGGAGAGGATTTTTCCGCTGGTGACGGCTTGTGGCTGGACGCAATTACTCGCTATGGTAACCAGCGTTTCAACCCCGAACTTGTGATTGGCAACCATGTTCGAATCAGTCATTGGAGTCACATAGCCTGCACGCACTCCGTGATCATCGGTGACCATGTGCTCATTGGCAGCAAGGTCATTATCACGGACCACAATCACGGCTCCTTTGGGCCAAACTCGATATCACCTACCATCCCCCCTGCGCAACGTCCGCTCGAAGGAAACCGGTCAGTCCGTATTGGGGCCAACGTGTGGTTAGGGGACGGCGTCGTGGTTTGCCCGGGTGTTACTATGGGTGAAGGAAGCGTGGCAGGAGCCAATGCAGTGGTGACCGTGGACGTACCTCCTTTCACGCTGGTCGCCGGCGTGCCGGCCCGGCCCATCCGCCGCTACGATGCGGCCCAAGGTAATTGGATCAAAGCATGAAACGCGTGGCCTGTACGATTGTCTCGGCAAATTACCTCCATTTTGCGTGGACCCTCGCCGAATCCTTCCTGAAGTTGCATCCGGATGACGAGTTTCATTTGCTTCTGGTAGACCGGTTGCCAAGGGACTTCGTTTCGCGCGATCCAAGGGTCCGCGTGTTAGAGGTAGAAAGACTTGGTCTGCCGGCATTTCATTCTCTGGCGTTCAAATTCGACATCTTAGAGTTGAATACCGGCGTAAAACCAAGTTTTATCAAGCATTTATTCGCTCTCGGGGCCGACAAGGTCATTTACTTCGATCCAGATATCTACCTTTTCGATTCTGTCGAATTGATCTACCAAGCTCTCGAGTCTGCTTCGATTGTGCTTACTCCTCACATCCTCTCACCTACCTCTGACGTGGAGCATGTGTACGAGAAGGACCTCCTAGGAGGCGGCGTTTTCAATCTGGGTTTCGTCGCAGTTTCTAACTCTCCGCAGGGAAGAAGCTTTCTGGACTGGTGGGAGGACCGCTGCCTTCACTTTGGCTTCCACGACTTACGTTCAGGCCTATTTGTCGATCAGAAATGGGTGAATCTGGCGCCCTGCTTTTTCGACGAGATTAATATTCTTCGCCATGCCGGATGCAATGTCGCCTATTGGAATCTGCGGGAGAGGTCTTTGTCTGATGGCGATAACGGGGTCGTAGTGAATGGGGACACGCCACTTGTATTCTTTCACTACAGTGGCTATCGCACCGATCGTCCCGATCAACTGTCGACCAAGCTACGTCTTCCCCAGCACGTTGACGAGACCCTGAGGCGGTTGTTGGTTTTCTACGGTCAGAGGCTGCAGGCAAACGGAGCGGATTTCTACGAGAAATATGGCTATTGCTATGCGACCTTCTCCGATGGGTCGTTGATTTCGTTGCTCGCACGAAGATTGTATTCCGTCACCATGGATAGGTGGGGTGATCAGGATCCATTTGACGCGGCCAATGGGTTTTTTAGCGCTGCAAAAAGAGCCGGTCTTCTCTCGAAACAGGATCAGAGCGGACAGTACAGTTCGAAGAATATGCCCGCCGACGACTGGCGGATTAAGACGATCAATCGTGTTCTCTTTTCGCTGCCAAGAATTATTGGAGGCGACAGGTATACGATGCTAATGAAGTATCTTTCCTTCATCAGCATACTTCGCCATCAACGTCAGCTCTTGCTTTCCGACGAGCGTCGGCAGACAAAGTGAAAGCATTCAATTTGGGGGCACGCTGACTACACATGCCAACCGTCATAGGCGTCATCTTCTTCTGTTGCGGAGCCTATTGTTTCCTTTACGAGGAAGACAGGTTGTTTGGCCTGCTGCTCATCGCGAGCACGCTTGAGGCGGCGTCTGCAATAAATTTTGGCAAGAGAGGGATTCAGCCATACTACGTAGTTGCGGCGTTCATTATCGTCCGCGGCCTCGTCAACTGGTTGCTAGGAGTCCGGTTCAACAGAAAGATGCCACAAAGGAAGTGGCTGCTGATCTTTGGAGCTATCGCTGTTGCTTCAGCGTTCGTTTTACCGGTTGTCTTCGCCGGAGTTCCGATCTATGACGCGAAGATTGGTATCGACGATGGCCTGTTCATTCGGCCTCCGCTTGCGTTTGGTTTAAATAACATCGGGCAGGCAGGCTTTCTCGCATGGCATATTGCCACAGCGTTTGCGCTGCTTGGCATCAAATTCTCCGCCGCGAAGGCCCGGAGGGCGTTTCTATGGGCCTTCTATATTGAAGTTTTCTTCGTTTTTGCCGAGTCGCTCTGTCAACTTGCCGGGATTGATTTTCCACTTTGGATAGTACTCAACAATCCAGGATTTGCGCTTTGGGGTAACTCGTGGATAGTCTATGGAACGAGAGTCCCCGGCACATTTTCCGAACCGTCAATTGCCGGCGCGTTTTTAGTAGTGTATTGCGTCGGCTTCCTTGCGCAATACCTCGCCCGGAATGGACGATCCATACGAGTAATCGTCTCGCTAGTGGCCAGTGGTTTGGTTGCCTCGAGCGCCTCATTGTTGACGCTGTTTCTCGCGCTCTTTGCCCTGCTGGTTCGCTATTCTCCTTTTAGGTTTCCCTGGTACATCAACCTCAGGCAGACAAAGAGAATTGCATGGATACTGTTTCTGCTGGTCGCTCCTCTGGTCCTAGCCCTGCTATTTTTCTCGGGATACAGAGAGCTGCCCTGACGGGGGTTACCCTCTCCAAGGGAGAGTCTGGGTCTTTCATCAACCGGACCGCTGCCGATCTGTATTCCCTGCAGCTGTTATTCCGGACCTACGGACTGGGTGTTGGGTTGGGCAGCAACCGCTCATCCAGTATCCTTACCACGCTCATAAGCAATGTGGGAGTCGCGGGCACCCTGGCGTTGCTGATTTATTACTGCAAACTGTTCACTAGTCTTCCTGAAGAGTACGCATGGCTTAAATGGGCGGGATTCGCGCTCTTTGCCAATATGAGCATCGGTATAGCAGATATAACGATGCCGCTAATGTGGTGTCCCATACTGCTCGCGATTCAATTCAGCTCAGACAGGACGGCGGTCTCGCCCGAAGCTAGACGCTCCCGCAGGAAGAGCTTTGCAGCCAACTTGAGCCCGCCAAGTTGTAGGACCCGTAGTCAATGAATTCTCGTCCAAAACGAGAATCCGCTAGGCGTGCCCGCCGAACCGAAAACCTGAGGATGGTACAGCGCGAAGCGTTTACGAGAATGGCTGCCTGAAATTCTTAGGTTTTAGTACAGGGTCGTCCAGATCAGAGTGCCAGCCTTGCAATAGGTAGCGTGGCCGTCCGCAGTGATCTGAAGCGTGCCTGCGACGGTACAACTACCAGTTGGCGCCGAGGTAGATGCCGCGGGAGCGTACGAACTGCCTACGATGCTCACTCCAGTCGCATTGAGAGTGCCGTTCGTGAAGTAGATCGGAGTCGTACTTCTTCCGTCGGTCGGATCCAGCCGGAGCCCTGTGCTGTTGCCTTGCACTTCGGCAAACCCACCAACATTCCCAATTGAGGCCCCTGGTGACGAGCCAGTGCCAGTTGTCACCGTGAGGAATAAGGCCGCTCCATTCATCAAGACATGAGCATGTTGTCCGCTGAATGCAAAATTACCGTGCCCATCCTGAATGCGACAACCCCAAAAGTTGCAAGTGGCGTTGGTAAGGGAGGCGATATTCCCTCCTGGAACGTAGTAAGGCAAGTCCCTTATAACAAGCAACGCACTTCCTCCGCTTCCATTCCAATTCACGGCGTTGGCAACGCGATGCGCGGCGTATAAAAATGTTCCATCAATTTTGAATGTTGGATTGAGTGTTGAGTTCACATAGAACATCTCTGCATCGGTGCCAGTAGCAGCCTGTAGACTTGCCCAACCACCGAACAGCTCCACATGTGGCTGCGAATTCCCGGTTATCGTAAGAATGATTCCTGAGGACTGCTCGAAGTGTTCTCCATAGAAGTGCGCGCCGTTCGCATTGCCGCAAGTGATGGTGTTGTAGTCACAACTTCCGCCGTAGAAGTAGAAATCGGAGAATCCTACTAGATTCATACCGGTCTGATTGTTTTGAATTCTGGTGCTAACAACATTCATTGACTCACCTGAGTCGCCTGTACCTCCTTTGAAGGCGGGAAAATAAAGTCCCACTCCATTATTGGAGATGAGGCTCTGCGAGATGGTAGTAGACCATGCATTCAGGCCCCATTGGACGGCAGTTCCGAAGCTCAGAATCCTCACCCGGTTGAAATTCTGATGATCGGCATAAGCGGTCGACGGGATGGGAAGAACCGGGCACCCCTCCGGCGTATGGGTAGCTTTGCAGGGCACTCCATTGAAATAGACGGATATGGTTGAACCCGTTGGATCGCCGCCGATGTATGCGCCGATTGTCGGCGTTGAAATTCCAGGGCCACTCAATGTAATGTCGGCCGCTTCTCCTTCCGGGTAATCATTGACCCCTGCCGAGTCTTCAGATACCATTGCCGTTCCGCCTTTGGGCGTCCATGCCAAGGTGGTTCCAAATGCGCTCCCGCCATGCAACCTGGTACATCGCGGCTTGATAACCGTCGTGGTTTGGGGGTAAGTCCCAGATGGGACGACCACTTCGCCACATCCGTTTGGCAGGGTTGCGATTGCCGCGTTGATTTTTGCCCCGATGTCCTGGACCGGAAAAAGACGCCGCGTTGAGAACGCCGTTGACAGGCTGTGCGGTCAGTGTTCCGGTTGCCGCGCCGACAGCGGCGACCATAAGCAGGGTTGCATGAATTGTTTTTTGCATGGATCCTCCGGTGGTGAAATAGAGTGCTGAGGATGGCATCGGCGTGCGCTGCCTGACAAATAAAGGAAGGAAAGGTTTTATCGTCGATGTGACCTGCCCCCAAATTCCGCACGTTGGTTGATACGAATTTATCCCGTAGTAGGAGCTATGGGAAAGTGGGAAACGCTGGAGGCGTTTTCCAAGCAGGCGTAGCCTGCGTCTTTGTGTGCCGTGCATGTTCGATAGTTGATGGGGTGTAAGTCCCCTATCCAACCTGATGGAGGTGAAGGATTAGCGAAGCGCAGGGGCGTCATCGCGAGGTAGGGTCTGAAGGAAGCGTGGAACAAAGGCGTGCGCCGATGGACAAGAACCGGATACGAGGCCTGTACTCGCGGGCGAGTTGGCAATGAGCAGCAAAGCCCATATCCATCAAAGGCGAGTGCGGGTAAATCCGGCGGTGGTGCGCTGAAGGCGATCGAACTTACCACGGGAGATCTGCTGCATGTCGTGGATTCACGACTGAAGAAGGAGCGATTCTTCTTGAACGTGCAGCAGAAGTCAGCAGAAGGCATAGTAGGCCATGTCGTCGGCAAGGCTAATGAGGCACTCCAAAGGCGAAAGGCGGAGTCAACAGCTAGGCAGAGCCGGGAACGGTGGACGAAGGCCTGAACGATAGGAGAGGCAAGTACGTGGCACGACTCAAGGGTGCAAAGCGGCAGAAGAACCAGCTGGAGCTGGCCTTCGGGGAGCAGCTGACGAGTGAAGCTCGGAGTCTGTCCCAGGAAGGAACCGAAGCAACCCGTGGAAGTGCAGTGCAGAAAGCCTGGCCCCGGAGGAGCATTGGATGGAGAGGGTCTGTCAGAGAGAAAACCTCTGGCAGGCATTCAAGCGTGTGAAAGGAAACGGAGGCAGTCCGGGCATGACTTTGCGGACTACCTGAAGCAGCACTGGATAACCATCCGGGAACAACTGCTGAGTGGGACTTATCAACCGCTGCCGGTGCGTAGGGTGGAAATCCCGAAGCTGGACGGAGGGGTGCGAAAACTCGGCATCCCAACCGTGCTGGATCGACTGATTCAGCAGGCAGTGATGCAGGTTCTGCAACGCAGTTGGGACCATACCTTCTCTGAATCGAGCTACGGGTTTCGTCCCGGACGCTCGGCGCATCAGGCGGTTGCGCGTGCCCACCAGCATATCGCTGCGGGACACCGTTGGGTGGTCGATCTCGATCTGGAAAAGTTCTTCGACCGAGTCAACCACGACAAACTGATGAGTCAGGTCGCCAAGCGGATAAGAGACCGACGGCTTTTGCGACTGATTCGGAGCTGGCTTAAGGCAGGTGTGTTGGAGAACGGACTCGTGGAGCCGACGGAGGAAGGCACGCCGCAAGGCGGACCTCTTTCTCCTCTGCTGTCGAATCTTGTACTCGACCAACTTGACCGGGAGCTGGAGCGAAGAGGGCATCGTTTTGTGCGATATGCGGACGACTGCAACATCTACGTCCGTAGTCAACGAGCGGGCCAACGCCTGATGAGGGGGCTCACAAGACTCCTCGAAGGCAAAATCAAGCTGAAGATGAACCGGGAGAAGAGTGCTGTAGCACGACCGTGGGAGCGGAAGTTCCTCGGGTTCAGTTTTACGAACGGAACAATGCCGAAGCGTCGAATCGCGCCCAAAGCAGTGCTCCGGTTCCAGGCAAGAATCCGAGCCCTCACTCGTCGAACCCGAGGCGTCGGTCTCGAGAAAATGGTTCGCGACGTGAGCCGCTATCTTCAGGGATGGCAGGGCTATTTTGGGTTCTGCCAAACCCCGACCGTGCTGGACCGTTTCAATACGTGGATCAGGCGTCGTCTGGGCTCTGCCGCCTGCAAGCAATGGCGGACAGGGAAGACGCGCTATGCCCGATTGCGAAAGTCGGCCGTTCTCATCTTCCAGAGCTCGCAGCTTCTGAGCCTCGCTGGCTTCCATGCCGCCGAACTTCGCCTTCCAGGCGTAGATCGTGTGCTCGGACACACCGCACTCCCGGGCTTCATCGTCCGCCGTTCGCCCTGCGTCCACTTGCCTCAACGCAGCTATGATCTGCGCTTCGCTGTGCTTGCTCCTGCTCATCTCCATCCTCCCTCAAATCCGAAATCATACCTGCGTATGTGCGGATTTAGGGGGGCAGGAGATGCAAATTCTACCTGCAGGCCACCCGTCGATCACGAGGCCGGCCTATCCTTCATGAATTTTCGTGGGCGGCTCGAGAGATAGCGTGATTCGACTCGAAAGAGTTGAAGTCGTGCGCGAAGTGTTTACGGGAAAGCGCTGCTTGAAATTCTTAGAAGTAGTAGCTTTAATGCAAGGTCGTCCAGATCAGAGTGCCAGCCTTGCAATAGGTAGCGTGGCCGTCCGCAGTGATCTGAAGCGAGCCTGCGACAGTACAACTACCCGTCCGTGCCGACGTAGATGCGGCGGGAGCGTATGAACTGCCTAACGATGCTCATTCCAGTCGCGTTGAGAGTGTCCATTAGTGAAGTAGATCGGGGTCGTACTTCTTCCGTTGGGCAGATCACATAGATCTGCATGTGATTGCAAGGTAGTGAAACTTACAGCATTGGCTCACGCCTTCGTAAAAATGAAATCAGCGGTGCATGGAACCCATTGGCACAAGGGCGGGATCATTGAGAGGGCCTTATAATAAACCCCTTCTATGACTCCTCTATTGATTGACGTGGTGCTATGAATAACCTCGAAGCTGAAACCGAGAGTGGCTGCCGCCTTTCTCATATCTTCGAGAACAAGCAGGTCTTCCGGACACTCAGGGCGCTTCCTGTTGACCCTCCATTTTGCTAATGGGTATATATATTTTCTGCAGGATGGTTCATGTAGGTACATACAAACGCCGCCTGACCTAAGAATCCGCGCCACTTCCTTTAACGTCTCCAAGTGAAGATGAAAATGATGGGCAGCTTGAAAGCTGAAGATTAAAGTCAACGCTGTTATCCGGCAGCGGCACCGAATAGCTCCTGCAGGCGAATCGTGCGTCAACGGTGGATTCGAAAATTCTTTCCCACTTATCGATGCCTGAAATTGCAGAGTCGCTTATATCTGACGCGGTAATATGCGACGCCGGGTACAAACGCTTAACTACACATGATGCCCAGCCTTCGCCACCACCCAGCTCAAGCACAGCGCTCGCGCCTCGAAATTTTTGGTCATAAGTAGAGAATTTTGGCATCAACCATCGCAGCTCAGAGAGTTTATTGGAGAGGTTCTCTAGCCAGTCTTGGTTCCTAAGCTCACACCATAGCGCCAATTCGATTCTCTGCATTTCTTCAATGCTTTTTTCCATAGTGGCATCGCTCCAACAAAATAAAGTATACCTACGTCAGCAGTTGCTTCGCAATTCGAGAATTTTCCTATTAAGCGCGAGTGGGCGCAGCCAATTAGTTGAGTATCACCAGTTTAGAAGCCTGTTGGAAAACTAGTCTGCGTCGCAAGTCTTAGACTGTTTTAGGTTTGTTCTTCGCGGGGAAATTGTTCCCGCTTCAATTCGACCCAAATGGAACGACCATCGCCCAAAGACTTATGGACGATCTGGTGGTTGCGAGAACGCAGGTCTGTATAGAGTAGGATCATCGCTTCACACATATGCATCTTCGAACTTTCAGGTCTCTACGCATGAGACGAGTCAAGCGAAAATCGCGCGATTATCTCCCATGTCGTCTTCGCGCATTCAGCCCAGCGGAAGTTAGCAGCAAATTCTCTGTTGCGCGCCCTGCTCTCTTTGGTTGCCTTCGATGCTTCCAGAATTTTGTTGGCGATGTCTGAAGGATCATTAGGGTCGCACATGAATGCGATGCCATTGAAAATCTCACGCATTGAAGTTGTATTTGCCACAACAGTCGGGCTGCCTAGGGCCAGGGCCTCAAGTGGCGGCAAGCCGAATCCCTCGTAGAAGGAGGGAAAGACAAAACAGGCAGCATTTTCGTAAAGCGTACGCAGTTCCGAATCATTGACATAACCAAGGTCCCGAACTCTATCATTCGCAATATGATGATCGCCGAAGACCTTCGTATCTTTTGGGCCGGCGATCGCGACCTGAATGCCCGAATCGGCAAGATAAGGAAATGACCGGAGCAAACCCGCAATGTTCTTGTTGGGATTCTTTGAGCCAACCAGCAATACATAGCGAAAAGGGCAAAGCAGATTTTTGGTGAGTATGCGAGGTTCCCGATTGGGTCGCAAGGCGTGTTCGGAGCCTAAATAGGTGACGGTAGTTTCTTGTGGGTCTGCCCCATACCACCGAATCAATTCTGATTTGGAAAAATGGGAGACAGTCACGACATGCAAAGCCAACCGACACAAGGCCCAATTTAGAATCTGATACCAGGTTCGAAAGGCAAGTGAGTAGCCTTGAGGTGCCGCGATTACTGCAGCGTCATGAATAGTAATTATATTCCGCCGATGCATGATCGGTGCACCGCCACATGGGGTGAACAGAATTCCTCCTTTTGCGTAAAAGGGTAACTCTAGTTGTTCCCAGATCTGTCCAGAGAATCGGCCAACTCGAGATACGGTGAGGTAGCGATACTTGGGAAAGATCTTTACCGACGATGGAACGAATATTTCGACTCGAGGCCAAGTCGCTTTGGATTCCGCCAGGAGCGAATCCAGTGCCCCTAACAGTTCGAGGCTATATCGCTGAGTGCCTGTCACCGGCTGGGACAGAAAACGCCCATTGATAAATACGGGTTTCAAAATTGGACGATCTCCGCAACTCAGTCTAGCTGATGGTCTTCCCGATCTTTTGTACCAGTTTCATTGTTAGTGTAGCGCGCCTGGAGTGCCCGTTGATCGGACCAGCGTTTCTATTCCAAGCCTGGAGTTTGTCTTTGGCTGGTTTAGGTTGCAGTGAGTACGTGGCTCGCCGCGAACTCACTAGCGAACTCGCTTGGTGTCCGTTCCCCGAGAGATTGGTGAGGACGACTCTCATTATATTCCTGCCGCCATGCCTCGATCAGTCGTTTTGCTTCGGTCAGCGTCCCAACCGGTGGGCGTTCAGGCACTCGGCCCGGAAGGTTCCGTTGAACGATTCAACGAAGGCGTTGTCAGTCGGCTTGCCCGGACGTGAGAAGTCGATCTTCATTCCGTTTTGGTAAGCCCATGCGTCCATTGCGAGCGTAATCTCGCTGTCGGCTATAAAGCGGGTATCCGCTGCCAGATAAAAAACTCTCCAAAGGTTTCAACCTTTTGATATTTGCCATGAATATATTCGTCCAGGAGAGTTACTCCAGTACTCTTGGAGCTGCCATTTGGTTCGTGAGTTGAATCCCATTCTGAATCCAGCACGATGTACGGTGGATCGATTGTCTCAAGTTCCTGAATCATTTGGGTCTGAATTTCATAGGTATTCTGTAAGTACGGATCAAAATGAGACCACTTAGTGGCAGGCAAACGCTGACTCGCAAAATAGATGATATTGTCGTTCGCATATACGATGTCGCTCCTGGTCAATCCAACAAATAGCTTCTGGCCAGGCCGCGTGTGGCTCCTAATAAACTCAATTGTTTGAATATGGTCGTTATCTGGGAAAAAGCAAACGCCTTCGGTAAGAGGATTTTCATTTTTGCACCATGTCGCCCTTATCTCAGGCAACGCACCTCTCGCGGACAACCATATATTTTCAGGTAGGAACGCTTGATACTTGTGTAAAGTTCGTATCTCGTGAAGACTTGATAAACCTGCTGTCAACGCAAAGAGTGAGCCTACGAGCGTGATGCAAATCCGAATAGGACGGGTGAAAGTTGCCCGGTGCTGAAACAAAACAGCGATCAGGAGTGACGACGGAAGGATGGAAAGATACATGTGAACCAGACTTATCCGTACAATACCTTTGAAATACATTACGAAGGCAAGTAGGCCAAACGTAATCAGAAATCCGCGCAACGCCTGTTTTGCAGTTGAAGAGTTGGATGCGACCATTTTTCTCGTTCGTGATGTATCAGTCACTGCAATATAAAGCGAAATGCAAATGATCGCAGCAGCAAAATAAACCCCGAGTTTATCAAGTCCTTTGATGTGAATTCCTGGAAAGGGAAGATTGCGACCTCGATAATAATACTTACTTGGATAAATGAAGATGTCGTGGACGAAGTCATAAATCGGCGCACGGGCCAGATAATAGGACAGTGCTGGCAAGGTTACCGCTGCAAATCCAATCAAATAGGGCCAGAATGTGGAAACGAAGTTGCGCAATCCATCCTTTATTCCGTTAACCCGTAAGTAAATCGCGATTGCAACCACGCTCGCCTGAGCGCCAAAAAGCGCTATACCCGTGTCATATCGAACCAACGCTGCCATTCCCGCAACAGCACCGGCGGCCAGAATCCTTTTTGCAGAAACGGATCGTATAAAGACTGGAAGGATCAGGATCGAGGCAACGAGATTGAGGAGTGACACTGGAACCATCGGATTGCCGGCCATTTCGTTGAGGCCGAAGAACCACAGCAGGCTGACCAAAGCGGCCCAAACCGCGATGGATCTGCGACAGTACGATAAAACAGTCTTGTAAACCAGGGCCACAATGAACGCTTTGAGAAAAAGGTCATAGAGCCGCTCGACTAGGATGGACTCACCAAATAATCTGAAGATGCCAGCGAGCGCGTAGAACTGTCCGGGACCCGTAGTTAGCGTAAAAATCGTGATGAGGGATCTGTCCCGCCAATACCCGCATAGCTCCGGTCAGTATGAGGCCCTCATCGTAAATAGTGGGGGCCAAAGACATCCCAATAAACAGAATGGCGTAAGACGTCAAGAAGACCAAGATGGTCTCTAAGATAGTCCCGCTGAGAGCTTGGGACCGCTTGTTAACCCGAAGGCTTTCGGTCGTTATGGTCAAGCAATTCCCCTTGGATTTGGTCGTTATAGAGAGTTGTTATTGCTGATTGTCACTGATTCTAGCAAAGCTTCTTTCTTCTGAATCCCATTGAATCCCAATAGATCGAACCGATCTAATCTCCGCGTTGGAGTGTTCGACAATCCAGCCGACCCTTGCGCTTTGAATAGATCGCCCACAGGACGCATGGGCCCAACCGGATTGGAAGATCTTCAGGTGCGAATCTTGCGTTCTAGGATTCGTTTGACCGTTCGGCACTTCACGTCCGAAACGACCCTCGCCATGGACCTTGTCATCATGTTTTCAATAGGCCACACAAGGGCACTCTGCCTGCAGCGTGACGGCCCACCGCTTGCCTTGCAAAGGCATAAAACTGGTCGACAACGTCCTGCATCACAATTGAAATGGACTATCGATGTCTTCCCATCGGCGACTCGGCCAGATACTTACTTTGTATGATATAACAACCTTTAGCTGGGAGGCTCTAAATGCGCGTTCTCTTCCTCAATCCGCCTTTTCATCCTCGGTTTTCCCGGGAGCAGCGCAGCCCTGCCGTGACCAAAAGTGGAACCCTGTATTACCCCAAGTGGCTGGCCACGGCCGCCGGAGTCGCGATTAAGAATGGACACGAAGTTGACTTAGTGGATGCCCCTGCAGGGGGCTTCTCCGTGAAGGCGGTGATCGACCGAATTGCGGCCAAGAACATCGAAGCGGTCATTTGCGACACGTCGACTCCCAGCATTCTCAACGACATCAGCGTAGTCGAAGCCATGGTCGCCGCGAACCCTTCCTTGCATGTCCTGATGGTCGGACGCCATGTGTCATCTCTTCCAAAAGAGACGCTCGCAATGTCGCCCTCCCTGGAGGCCGTGGCCATTCGCGAGTACGAACATACGGTGCGTGATTGGCTGGCAGCGAAGGCATGCGGCGCAGACCTTTCGACGGTGGACGGATTGGTTTGGCGCAGCGCGACCGGAGAGATTATCAGCAATAAGCAGCGTGAGGCCATCAAGTAATCTCGATCAGCTGCCCTTCGTCTCGGAGGTGTACAAGCGTTTCCTGCACACGCCGGACTATTTCTACGGTCACTCGTTGTGGCCGCTGGTGGTCTTTGATACCAGCCGTGGATGCCCGTACCACTGCTCGTTCTGCGTCTATCCGCAGACCTTCAGCGGACACACGATGCGCTACCGCTCCGTGGGGAACGTGGCCGATGAGTTCGAGTTTGTTGCCCGCGAGATGCCCGAGATTAAGACCGTGATGCTTGAAGACGACACATTCATCGTCAACAAACCGCGTACCCTCGAACTGGCCAATGAACTGATCCGCCGTGGCAACAAGCTTCCGTTTGATGCCAACTGCCGCGCCGATATTGGCGCAGAAGGTGAACTGCTTTCGACGCTTCACAAGGCGGGCGCCAGGCTGTTCTGTGTTGGCTTCGAGAGCGGTGATGTTGAAGTCATTAACGGCATGAAGAAGAACAATGACGACCGCCGCGACGCGAAGTATCACGAAGAGGCCCATAAGTTCGTCCGCCGCTGCCAGGACGCGGGCATCATGGTGCACGGCTGCTTCATGGTCGGCAACCTGAACGAAACGCCAGCCAGCATGGAAAAGACGCTAAGCTTCGCGAAGAAGCTACGGCCGGACACGGCGCAGTTCTTTCCCATCATGGTCTACCCGGGCACGGTCGCATATCAGGAAGCCAAGAAGCGGGAATACATCCAGATCGAGGACTGGGGCGCCTGGTTGACCAAGGACGGCCTTCACAATAGCGTCGTCACCCTGCCTAACATCACGCATGAGCAGTTGGTCAGCTTTTGTGACCGAGCACGGCGGAGTTTCTATCTCGCACCGTCCTATTTGGCATACAAGCTGAAGCAATCCCTGATGGACCGTCGCGAGTTGCAGCGCAATGTCAAGGGCTTCGTCACCCTCTCGAAGTATTTGCTGCGCGGCAGCGAACACGATAAGACCGCGACACCCGCCAAGACCCAGGGAGCTACGGTTTAACTCGATTTCATGATTGACTCAAGGCTGTATCCAGTTCAGGAGATGCGAGGCGGAGTTTCCACCGAATCCAGATCAGCATCGATCGTCATTCCAACGTTCAATGGCGCCTCCCGCATTGGAAACTGCCTTGACTCTCTGGTGACGCAGACTACAGGCCGTGACGTAGAGATTCTGGTCGTCGATGACGGCTCAACCGATAACACTCCCAGCGTCGCCAGTAGCTATCCTTCAGTTCGCCTGATCACCCAGACGAATGCGGGGCCCGCAGCTGCCCGGAATCGTGGCGCGCTGGAGGCGCAGGGAAAGATCCTCCTGTTCACTGACGACGACTGTGTGCCAATGCCGGACTGGCTGGAGGCGATGCTCGAGCCTTTCAAAGATCCCGGCGTGGTTGGAGCAAAGGGCGTCTACCGCACACACCAAAAGAGTTTGGCCGCTCGCTTTGTGCAAATTGAGTATGAGGATAAGTACCGCCTGATGGCGGGCGTTGCCAACATCGACTTTATCGACACCTACTCAGCCGGTTTTCGCCGCGACCGCTTTCTGGAGATGACCGGATATGACACCTCCTTTCCGATAGCTTGCGCCGAGGACATCGAGTTGTCCTACCGCATGTCGGCGCGAGGATGGAAGATGAAGTTCGTACCTGCGGCGGTCGTCTACCACACGCACCCTGACACGCTCTTGCGGTACTTGAAGAAGAAGTACAAGTTTGCTTTCTGGCGCATGCTTGCTGTACGTAAAAATCCAAGCAAGGGTGTCAAAGACAGCCATACGCCGCAGATCATGAAGCTCCAGCTTCTTTTTGCGCCAGCGTTGCTGATTTCGGTAGTCTTCGATCTCTCGATACGGCCGGCTGTGCCCGTGTCGGCGCTTGTACTCGCCGGCTTTTTGCTAAGTACGCTGCCCTTTGCACTGCGGGCCATCAGGAAAGATCCGATCGTCGGAGTACTCTCGCCCATGTTGCTTGCCGCTCGGGCCTGTGCACAAGTGTGGGGTGTTGTCGCTGGCTTGATTTATGCTCGACGCAAACCGATCGTGGCGGCAGCGAACTCGAAGCCCACTCCTGATTGCGGAAGTTAAGGCAGTCTCTCGCCCCTGTTTGCGACTCGGACGAACTGACTTCCTCTTAGCGATGTAAATGCAACTCTGGGCTCCATTTGAGTTGAAGCCAGCCGCTGGTGTTATGTTGCGACCCGCTCATGTAGGAAGGGACGAGGAACCGCTCGTACTGGGTGAAGATGTCCGCCTGCCAGTGGCTGCCGATCGCAAAATATGCGTTTACGAATCCGTCCGTGATCGTACCGCCCCCAGGTAAGTAGATCGCGCTGATCTTGTTCTGGCGGTACCCTGCTTCGACTCGCGTGCGGGCTGAAAACCAGTAACTTGAGCGGCCTTCGATGGCGCGGCCATCACGGCCGATGGCGTTCCCTAGCAGGAAGCCTTTGTTTGTATTTGAGTCGAGGTACTGGTCGTTGATGAAGAAGTGCTGGCCGCCGTAATCGTGCGCCAGCCCTTCGGAACTGACAGCCTCCACGCGCAGATCCATATGCTGCAGAAAAGGTAGGCGCGCAAAATAGATGCCCGGGTTCCATACGGCCCGACGAGGAGCGTCGATCGGACTCGGGTCATCATCGGAGTAGGCGTCGGCGTAGAGGGTGACGACCTTGCTGAGGAAGGGCAGCCTCCAGGTGAAGTCGAAGTTACTCTTGCGATCGCCGGGATCGTCTCGATCTCCATAAATGCCGCTTCCCTCACCACCTGCACCGCTGCCGGTTGAATTGAAGCTAAAGACATTCGCTTTGAAGCTGTGGAACGTGATGGGATGTCCGACACCCCAAAATACCGACCAGCGAGTGAAGCTGATTTCGAGGTTGTCCCCGAAGTTGAAGGCGGCCTTTTGTCCGTTGTACCACGGGCGGTCCGGGTAGTTATGCCCAGACAGCTTTCCCAGAACGATGTCGAAGCGGTAGGTCCCTATCGACGGGAAGAAAGGTAGCGGGTGAGGGCGCGTTGATTCGAAGCGAAGGTTGTAGGTTGGCTCTGCGTTACTGGAGAAGGCGATTGGCCCCATAGTCGTCGGGCCCCAGTAGAGCTCCTGCTTGCCGAGGGAGAGAGAGTTGCCCGCGAAGGCGATGCCGCCGTAGAGTTCCAATGCGCCTTGGTGTTCAAATGCGGAGCGTTGGGGTATTGGCAGTATCTCGGGATCATTGGGGCCGAGATGATCCAGTGTATTGATGAGTTGATTGACAGCAGGCGTCTCGGCCGGATTGCCTGGGCTGTGTTGGAGCTCTTGACGGTCGTAGAAGAAGAACCGTCCATCGTGGGCCCGGAAGGAGAACCCGGCGATTGCGCTGCTGCCACGCCCAAGTGGACGGCCGAAATCGTTCCACCAGGTCTGGCCGAAGTGGTAGCTGTCAATGAGGGCCGGGCCTGCGATTGTCCCGTAACGCGCGTAGACGGACTCGAGACTCAATGACTCGTAATATATTGGCTCCGATTCCAGCTCGGCGTGAAGATCGGTGATGAGGAGGTGAGCTTGCGCGAGCAGGCTTGGGCTGAACGCGTTTTTCTGTTCGACCAATTCTTCCGCGATGCGCAGTTGGCGCCGGCATTCCTCACGGGTCCAGGGGCGGATGGATGAGCTCTGGCCGGGGACGAAGCCCATGGCTCCCAGCCTCTCGAGGGCGGGATAGATCCAGCTGTCCATGGGGACGTTGGTGGAACCGATCGTGTCCGGGTCGGTGTCTTCAGGTAGAGGCTTTGCCGGCGGATTGGGGGCGGGGGAGGGGAATTGGGTCGATTGAGTCGGTTGGGTGCGGGGTTTGCCGAAGTCGCCTGGGAGGGGTTTACCGTCGAAGGGGTTCAGGGTGAAGTTGTGGTGGGCGCGATAGACGTAGTGGCCGATCAGCCAGCCGGCTGCGCTGCCGACGAGGACGTCGGAGGGGAAGTGCTGTTCGGCGAGGACGCGGCTCACGCTGACGGTGGTGGCCAATCCGTAGAACGCGGTGCGAGAGAGCCAACCTGGGTACTCGTCGCCTAGAACCGAGGCCATGGCCCAGGCCGCGGCGGCATGGTTTGAGGGGAAGGAGGTATTCGTTGGGCTGGAGGTGAAGAAGCTTCCCTTCGCGTTGTCGACATCTGGGCGTTCACGGAGGGTGACGAGCTGGATCGCCTCGCTGACGACCAAGCTGTCGACGAGTGCTTCGCCGGTCAGGATGGCGGTTTCGCGGGCCTGCGGAGCGTCGCGGCCGAGGCTCCAGAGGTACATGGTGCCAGGAATGAGACCTAACGTGCCGACACCGACGTTTGAGAGGGTCTTGAAGTGGTCCTGATCGTTGGGGCTGATGTGGATCAGGTCGGTCATGGTGTGCTGGTCGCTGCCGATCATGGTTCCGGTCACTGCGGCCAGGGGGAGGAGCCAGAATGCATCGGCTGGCTGAAGGTGCAGCGGGCTCGTCCAGATAGCTTTCTGGTCGAGCAGAATCCGTTTCGGGGTGCCGAGGAGGGTGATTGGTTCAGGTTTTTGGGGTGGCGGCGCGGGGTTTGCGGGAGCGTTCTGGGGGTCGGGTGCGTCTGGGAGCGAGTTTGGGGTCTCGGTTGTCGTTTGTGGCTGGGGCAGAGTGCTTTGGGCCGGACAGAACCGGCCGGTTGCAAGCAGAATGGAGGCTGTGAGGCAGAGGGAAGCGCTAAGTCTAGGGCGAGTCACAGGCATCGGGAAGTATGGGCGACAGCGCACTGCAACCCCTGGCTGGAGGCTACCATAGGCGAACGCGTGGATGAGTCACGTGACTCAAACTGGCAACCAATTCGCAACTATTCCGTCCAGAGTTCTGCGGGGGTACCCCCCTCCCCACGTTGCCCGCGTAAACTGCTTTGATTCAATAGTTTATAGAGCGAGCTTGCCTGCAAAATTTTCATAACAAAAGGGTTACGGCTAAAATTGTCTTTCTAAATGAGTTAGCCCCGGAATGTGTTCGGGGCTTGCTTGTTTTTGATCTATATATCCAGTATAGCCGGTTGGGCCTAACTAAAGTGCCACGCGGATGTTGTTGTCTCGCAATAGTTTAGGTCGTTTCGGGACTTGACATGCGATTTTGCTGTTGTTTTCGCGAAAAATAACTAACACCGAGTGACCTGCCTTCGCTTGACCAGGAACCAGAGGAGAACCGACAGTGCCAGCCATGTCAGCGAGGCGGCAGCGAGAGTCAGGCGAGGGTGCTTGGCTGGGTAAGAGGCGGTAGATTACGAAGGCGAAGAGAAGAAGGGCGAGAGCGCCGAGGAAGGCCCTGCAGCGTCGAGGCCGGCGGCGATGCGGCCTCGACGGGTCCCGTCGCAACCTGCTTGCTGCTTGCGCTGTTTCTCGTGATTTTCGATTAGGGTGGCAGAGGCGGGGAAGATGGCAGGGAATGCGAGGAACAGGCCTCCAATCCCAGGGCCAAATCGCCTGGCGATGATGCCTGCAGTCACGGTCACGATGCCCCCGAAGAGAAACCGGAGTGCGTACTCGTGCGGTTTGGTCGACTTGAGAGAGGCGAAGTCTACGTCAACTATCATTCGCGTTTACCTGAAGCAGAGATGCCAGATGCCAAAAGAGACTCCGAACCATAGGGGAAGAAACGCGAGAGTTATGGCCAGCGCGGGTGGTTTGTAGCGGATGCAGGACCCAACTGATCGTCGCCGTGTAAACGGCCATCGCGATTGCGCCGGCGATCATAGAACGGGCTTCAGTCGCGGCGTAGAGTTTGCCGTCGTGGTGGATGGTTAGGCCAAGGGTCGCGAGGGCAATAGACGGCGCCGCACCGAAGAGTCCGGCAAAGCTCCTCGGGCGGAAGATGTTGCCAAGGGCGGCGAAGAGGCTGACGACGGTTCCCCCGATGAGGAAGCGAAGGCAGTAGGTCTGTCATGGTGTGGGTCGTTCCTGGGCCTCATTTGGATGCATTGTGGTTATGCCGCCTTTTGCGCCTGCTTGATGAGACGGAGAGCTTCGTCAGCGTCCTTGCAGCCGAGTAGCTTGTATTGTTTTCCTTCGAGGCTGTGGTAATTGACGAAGAAGTCTTCGAGCTCCTTGACGAATTGTTTCGGGAGATCGTCGAGTTTTTTGACATTGGCGTACATGTGGTTGGCCTCCGCGATGGCGACGAGACGGTCGTTGCGGATACGCTTTTTGCCGTCGATCTGCTCGCCCCGGATGACGCCGATGAGGCGGGAGTTGACGAGGACTCCTGGGAAGGCGGGTTCGTCCATGAGAAGGAGGACGTCGATGGGGTCTCCGTCTTCGGCGAGGGTGCGGGGGAGGAAGCCGAAGTCATAGGGAAAGACCATGCCAGCGGGGAGGACTTTCTTGAGCGAGAAGATCTCCTGGTCGGGATCGAAGCTGAATTTGTTGCGACTTCCCTTGGGGGTTTCGATGATGACCTGGAGGGTGCCTTGTTTTTTATCGATGGGCTTGAGCTTTGTGGGGTCGGCCAGGGATTTCGATGTTTTTTTGCGCTTCGCCACCAGGTGTCTCCTTTGGCTCCTGTGTCGCAGGAAGATCAAGTAAGCGAGATGGGGTGGGGTTGCGAAAGGTTGTTTTGAGGCGGGCGTGGTCGGGTGGAGGATTCTAGAGACTAACCCCACGATACCCTGCGGACTTCGTCCTTCGGGGGCCATGGGGCACTCATTTCGATGTTGATTTTTACGGTGCTTTGGATGCGGGTGGCGTAGGTTTGGAAGCTGGAGCCATGGGTATTCGGCTGGGGTCGAGACCAGGCCGCGGGTTACGGGGTTGCGGTGGAGGTAGCGGAGTTTTTCGCGGTGCTTGGCGGGGGAGAAGACGTTGAAGTCGTGGTAGCGCGGGAGCCAGAAGGGGCTTTCTGGGAGTTTTTTTGAGACGGAGCGTTTTAGTGCGCCTAAGACGGTGGAGAGGGGGTGGGTTGGAGGTTCGGAAAGCAGGAGGTGGACGTGTTCGGGCATGACTACGTAGCCGAGAAGGTGGAATTGGTATTTTTCGCGGGTGGATTCGAGGGAGTGCTCGAAGACGGAGGCGGCGCGCGGGGACGCTAGGTATGGGTTGCGGTTGTGACAGCTGAAGGTGATGAGGTGGAGGTTGCCTGTTTGTTGTCTTCGTTCTAAGCGCGGGGGCATTGGGTTAGTTTGTGAGGAGTGACTCACGCCACGATACCCTACGGACTTCGTCCTTCGGGGATCATGGGGCACCCGTTAGAGGTGGTAGATGTGGTCGGCCCCGAGGACTAGGAGTAAGGTGATGGCGGCGATGGCTACTTCGCCGACCGCGCCTACGATGAAGGGGCGGGCGCCTTGCTTGAAGAGGTCTTTCAGGTTGGTGCGGAGCCCTACTCCGGCGAAGGTGAGGAGGAAGGCCCAGCGGCTCAGGTTTCCCAGGGCGAGGAGTTGGGGTTTGGTGAAGCCTAGTGCGGCGATGCGTTGGATTGGTGGAGGCGCCTAGTGTGGCGAGGAGCGAGATGACTAAGAAGCCGAGGACGAACTTGGGGAATTTCTGCCAGAGGAAGGCGGCTTTGTTGTCGAGTTGTTTGGTGGCGGCGCGGCTGGCGAGACCCTTGCGCACCCACTGGATGGCGTAGGCGAGGACGACGAAGCCGATGAGGGCGTTGCGGCAGGTCTTGGCGAGGACGGCGTATTTGCCGGCGGCGTCGGAGTAGAGGGCGCCGGCGGCGGTGGCTTCGGCGGTGTTGTCGACGGCGAGGCCGGCCCAGATGCCGTAGGCGTGGTCGCTCATGTGGAGGGCGTGGCCGATGAGTGGGAAGGTGAAGAGGGAGAGCGCGCCGAGGGCGAGGATGGCGGCGATGGCGGTGGAGGAGTCCTCTTCGTCGGCGTCGATGGCGCCTTGCGTGGCGATGATGGCGG
Source organism: uncultured Acidobacteriaceae bacterium (assembly GCA_963774835.1). Classification (GTDB taxonomy): domain Bacteria; phylum Acidobacteriota; class Terriglobia; order Terriglobales; family Acidobacteriaceae; genus Edaphobacter. Next base: position 158,755 of record CAVZGS010000002.1, on the reverse strand, counting down.
AGACTCCGCAGACGCTGGAGCCTACGGCGAGGAGCGTGGTGAGTTGCGGGCCGAGGTTGAAGGTGCGGCCTAGCCACGTCATGAAGGTCAGCGAGAAGGCGAAGGCGATGAAGACGAGGATAAGCGAGATGCCGCCGAGTTTGAGGACGTCACCGAGGATGAAACGCGCGCCGAGAAGGATGATGCCGGTTTTGAGCCAGAGGTCGTAGGTGGCTACGCCGGCGCGGAAGATGCGCGGGACGCCGACGGTGTTGGCGATGATGATGCCGAAGAGGATGGCCCAGAGGACGTACTCGATGTTGGGGAAGGTGATGTGGTGGGCCTTGGTGTAGGTGTTGAGGAAGTGCTCGACGAACTTGCCGGCGTAGCCGACGACGAAGAGGAGCGCGATACCGGGGAGGAGGCCGAGGAGGGTGGAGCGGTCGGCTGGGTCGCGGCCGGGGGCGTGGGGAGGGTACTCGGCGCGGAGGTCGGGCAGATTGGTTGAGGTGGCCATGGGGGGCTCCTTGGTGGTCCGGGTGCAGTTTTTTGGTGGGTTGTGGCTTACCTAGTGAGTAACCCCACGATACCCTCGGACTTCGTCCTTCGGGGATCATGGGGCACCCTACCAGGCGATGTTTTTGAGCAGGCCGAAGCGGATGATGAGGCCGAGGGCGGCGGCGAGAAGGATGGCCCAGGCGTCGGTGGAGAGGTGGAGGAATGGGCGGGTGCTTGGGGTGGACATGTGAGGTCTCCTGGGAGAAGGCGCTGTGGGCACGATGGACGTGTCGGATGCGGCTGCTGGGATTTTTAGAGGAGGGGTGCGGCGCAGGAGGAACTAGCTACAACAACAGCGTGTGGGCATGAGGTGCAAGGTCGCGAGTTGGCGGGAGACCGTCATGTAGGGATTTAGTGTACAGGATTTCTGTAGATTACGAGAAAAGTGACTTGCGATGGTGGACGACATTTCCGAGAGGCCTGCGTTATTCTGGGCAAATTGCTGGTCAACTGGAGGGGAAATGTATGTTCCCAAAGCGTTTGAGGAGAATCGGATTCCGGTCACTTCATGGCTTTATGGGGGCCCATCCGTTTGTCTCATTGATAACCCTGGGAAAGACCGGGCTGGTAGCGTCGCATGTGCCGATGGTGCTCGAAGCGGCGGAGTCTGAGGAGGGCATTCTCAGAGGACACCTGTCGCGAGCGAATCCGCAGTGGCGCGATTTCCTGCCTGACGTTCAGGCGCTTGTTGTTTTTTCGAGTCCGGACGACTACATCACGCCGTCCTGGTATGAGGAGAAACGGACCTCTGGCAAGGTGGTTCCGACGTGGAACTATGCGGTTGTGCATGCTTACGGCTTCCTGAAAACTATCGAGGACGCTGGGTGGCTAAGGACGCACCTTGAGAGCCTTGTTGCGATCCATGAGGCGCCGTTCGCGGGGCCCTGGAAGGTGAGCGATGCGCCGGCGGAGTATGTTGCTTCGCAGGTGAAGGGGATCGTGGGGCTGGAGCTTCGGATAGAGCGGCTCGAGGGTAAGTGGAAGCTGAACCAGAACCGTTCCGAGGCTGACCGGCGGGGTGTTGTGGACGGTCTTGGAGAGCTGGACGCGCCGGAGAGCGCCGCGATGCAGGCGCTCGTGAAGAAGACCCTTTAATTGTCGAGCGTGATCGTCGATATCGCTGCGGAGAACAGCGATGGATCTCTGCGCGTAACACGTGCGCGCAGGAAAGTTGCGCGCAACACGGTTGGGTGGGGGTGGGTTTCATCTGGTGTAGCCAGGAGGTCGTTATGACGATCAAAAATGTAAAAGCGATGATGGTAAAGGGTGTAACAGTTGGGTTGCTGGCGGGCGCGGTTGTACTGGCGGCGCCGGCGAAGGCGAATGCAGAGGTGGTTGTGGGCGTTCGGTTTGGCGCTCCGTATTATGGGCGGCCCGGCTACTATGAGCGGCTGCGGATCGAAGAGGCAAGACGTCATGCTGAGTGGGTGCGGGCGCACGAGCTTCGTCCGTACTTCTACGGCTACCGTCGGTAGGTTTTGGTGTTGCGGCTAGTGTGTGACGCCTAACAATGTTCGCAGGCCGGTTGCGGAGAGGTTTCCGCGCCGGCCTTGCTGTTTGTGGCGAACTCTACTTTGGTGAGGGGTCGGTAGTAGCGGGTCTGGGGTGAGGCGCAGGCCTCGCAAAGGGCAGCTTTTCGTCGCGGCGGACTTCGCGGTCGTAGTTGATGCCTTCGCCGCATTGGTCGCAGGTAATGCGGGCGGACTTGTAGCCGGGCATCTCGCGGGGATGGATGGAGACCGCGACCCACTCTTCGCTGAAGAGATCTGCGTTGGGGAGTTCGCGGTAGGCGAGCATTTGCTGCTGGTTCTTGTTTTCGATGTGGGGGTAGAGGTCGCGGGCGCGCTGCCTGGAGGATTCGAGGGCGGCGATGCGGACGGCCCGGTAGACCGGGGAGTCGCCTTCATGCGGTAAAGGTGCAGTGAGGTCGACGAAGGTGGCGGCCATCTTGCCCCAGTCGCGGAACTTGATTGCCCGCTTGCCCAGGCGGCAGCCGGTGACGACGGCGATGGCGTCGGTGGCGCAGCGGTCGATCTCGATAAAGGTAACGAGGCGCTTGCGGTCGGCACCCTTGGGGTCGTCGATGCCGAGGCGCTCGCAGCCGAGCATGGCCAGGCGGACGCCGAGAATCTGACCGGCGCAGAGATGGCCGTGGGCGACTTCGGCTTCGCGGAGAAGGGCGTCGAAGGTCTGCATAGGTCGATGATACCGCTGGGGAACGGGTGCGCGCTTCGGTTTCGATTGCGAAATGCTATATGGTCGCGTTAGTATTCGAGGCCCGAGGTGACAGATGACTGATTTTGCGACGACGATTGGGATGGTTTTGAAGCAGAAGAGTGGGCCGATTGCCTCCACGACGCCGGACGCGTCGGTGTACCAGGCGATTGAGATCATGGCGGAGCGGCAGGTGGGTGCACTGCTGGTAATGGAGGGGGGGGCGCTGCTGGGGATCATCTCCGAGCGCGACTATGCACGCAAGGTGATTCTGCAAGGACGGTCTTCGAAGGAGACGCGGGTCGCTGAGATCATGAGCAGTCCGGTGATCTCTGTCACGCGGGGGCATACAGTGGGTGAGTGCATGCGGACCATTACGAAGAACCGCATACGACATCTTCCGGTGGTGGAAAACGGCGCGGTTGTGGGGGTCGTCTCAATCGGTGACCTGGTGAACTGGGTGATTTCGGAGCAGGAGATGACGATCCGGCACCTCGAGGCTTATATCTCGGGGACGGTTGCGACCTAGAATACCTGACACCGATTTACACCGATGCCACCGATTTAACAACTGGTGATGTTTAGAGCGCTTCGCAGATTTGGAAGGCCCTGGCTCTTTTCGTTGTGTTCCTATCGGCGCCATCGTTGTAAATCGGAGTTAAGTTTTCTGTGGGGCCGCTCCGGGCGGGGATTGCTGTTTTTCGTAGGCGTTCAGCGCGTCGTGCAGACGGTTGAAGATCAGTGATGGGCCTATGGTTTCGGTGAGGTGGTGGCGGTCGAAGTCGGCCCGGGTGTTCCAGGGAATGCGGGCGAAGCCGAAGACCACACCTATGTTCGCAAGGTCTTTTTTCAACTCCTGGACCACCCGTGCCGCGCTGTAGTCTATGTTGGTGATCGCTTCGGCGTCGACGATGAGCCAGCGTATGGACGTTGGCAACGGGCCTACGAGGGCAAGGACTTCGTCGGCGAAGCGGCTGGCGTTGGCGTAGAAGAGGGCCGCTCCGAAACGGTAGAGGACCAGCCCCGGCTCTGTCACCGCACCGAGGACAGGTGGAGTTAGCTTCCATGTTCCATCGTTCTCGGAGACCATGACGCCGCTGCGCGGGTGGTAGCTGTGGTGCACGATGCGAAGCAGCGACATAACCATCGCGAGAAGGATGCCCTCCTCGACGCCCACTGTGACGACGACGATTGCGGTGATCAACGCGAGAGCATACTCGGCGGGGCTCTCCACGCGAATTGCTTGCAGGCCGCGTAGATCGACCATCTTGATCGCGACCAGAAATACCAGAGCGCCAAGCACGCAATGGGGAAGGTATTGCAGGGGTTTGGTGAGGAACAGCAGAACGAGCGCCACCATGGCGGCGGTGGTGACCTGGGCAATCTGGCTTGTGCTGCCCACACCTTCGACCATCGCGGTCTGGGTGGGGCTGCCATTGACGACGAAGGTCCCACTGAAGGCGGCGGCCGCGTTGGCTGCGGAGAGACCGACCAGGTCCTGATCGGCGTCCAGCCGCTGCTGGTGGCGCGCTGCATAGATGCGCGAGGTCGCGGCGCTCTGGGTGAGAATCATGACGGCGCAGGAACCGGCCACCGAAGCCAGCGGCGGGACGTCGTGCCAGTGCACGTCAGGTAGTCCGAGATGGGGTAGACCACCGATTACGGGGCCTATGGTCGTGATGCCGTGTCCGGCAAAGTCCCAAGCCGCGCTGGCTGCGGTGGCGCCGACTACGGCCAACAGCGGGCCGGGTACTTTGGGGGCGAACCGGCGAAGAGCGAAGACGGTAGCCAGGACAATGATGGTGACGAGCAGCGTGGGCAGATGGACTCTAGGCAGATCGCGGCAGACTTCGTAGAGTTGAATGATGGACTTGCGGGAGTCGATCTCAAGGCCAAGCATCTGTCCTAGTACCGCGATGCCGACTTGAAACCCTACGCCGGTAAGGAAGCCGACGAGCACTGTCCGGGAGAGGAAGTTGGCGACGAAGCCGAGCTTGAGCAGGCGGGCGAGCAGTAGAAACCCGGCGGTGAGTAGCGCGACGAGGCCCGCCAGTGCTACATAGCGTGCGCTTGCCGAGGGCGCCATGTTGGTGAGTCCGCTGTGGAGAATGGCGGCGGTGGCCGAGTCGGCAGCGACAACAAGATAGCGCGAAGAGCCGAAGGCCGCGAACGCCAGAACCGGTAAGAGAAGCGAATAAAGGCCGGTGACGACGGGCATTCCGGCGATCCGGGTGTAGCCGAGGGCCTGCGGAATGTCCATCGCTGCAAACGCGACGCCAGCGAGTGCATCGCGCACAGCGCTGTCTCGCTTCACAGGTTTTATTCCCTGGAACAGACTCAGCAATTAAAACTCCTGCATAGCGCCGGGGGCCGCAACGCTTTTCCGTAATGCGATAGAGGTTGATGCTAAATCAATTTCAGAGAATTTTTTTGGGAATGCGTCGTGTGTGGAGTTAGTTCTCGTCGGAGTTATCGCCCTCTTCGAGAATGGAGGCGGTGCCAACGACGTTGTAGGTTGTGGCTTCGCCGCCGGTCGGTTTCAGGGTGACGCGCATGGGGAGACGCTGCCACCGGGCGGGCTGGCAGACTGGAATGAAGTGATTGCTTTGGGGCCACGGGCCAATCTGCTTCTGGACTACGGGGCGATGCGCTCCAAGCTGGGCGACGACGGCGAAAAGGCCGCCTTTGGCCGTTGTGGCGATGCCGCAGTAGGCGGCGTAGTCGCGGAACCAAACCACGTCGGAGACAGCTGCGTCGAAGTCGGGCAGATGCAAGGCGGTGACGTGGCCCGTGATGCGGTCGACGGACAGCCAGGGGCCCGGCTGCCAGACCCAGTGGGAACCGGCGTCAGTGGGCAGAGCGTCGTTGAGACGGAGGGCGCGGCGAATGGTGAAGGTTCGATCGGTGACGTCGTGGACCTCGCCGGTGGTCCGACTCTTTCTGGTGGTCGTCGACGAAGAGTGGGCGGAGCCTTGAGGGTGGAGGTCTCGTCGGTCTTGGTATCGGGGGTCGCGTCGGGCTGGGTGTAAGGGGCACCTTCGGAACGGGCCGAGAGTGACGGTGTGGACTTTGGGGACTGCGGCGAAGAGCTGGCGCGGTGACGAAAGCATGCATAACGCCAATAACAAGAGCATGAGAGTGGAAGGCAGAACGCGCGGGGCGGGGCGGAACGGAAGCAGAGTCAAACTCAAGATATAGGGCTCGCCGGGAAGAATTCAATTGCTCTCATGCTACTCGACGGGCCGTGTTTTCTGCACGATAAGTTCCGACAGGCACGACGCCTTCACGGGGTGGAAGAAATGGGAGTGTAGAGGGAAGAAAATTCGAGCTGCAACGAAAGATGTACACAGGTATTGAGAAAGGTACAAGAACTGTGGAATAGATTGTGAATCCGCGCGAATCCAGAGGCCCGTACAGAGTAGTATCGTGGAAAGAATACGTGTTGCCACAAGTGGTGGCGCGTGCAAGAAGACCGCGGCGGGACAATTTGAAGCAGTACGAAAGGACAGGAATAAAATATGTGGAAACCGAACCAGACTGGAAGCAATACTCCCTCAACTCCTGAACCGGTGCGTCCTTCGACGCCGACAACGAACTTCGAGGCCAGCCCCACGCGGCCTGCGACAGTCGGCGCTGGGACCGCGGCGGCAGCCGTTCCGACGGGAGAGCAGGCGACCATCGGCAAATCCCTGATTGTTAAGGGCGAATTGACGGGCTCCGAATCACTGTACATCGACGGCAAAGTGGAGGGCGCGATCAATCTGCCGGGGAACCGTGTGACTGTGGGCCGTAATGGCCAGGTGGCGGCGAACATTGTGGCGCGCGAGATCGTCGTGCTGGGCAAGGTGCGCGGCAACTGCCAGGCGAGCGATCGTGTGGACATTCGCAGCGAAGGCTCGCTGACTGGCGATGTGATCGCGGCACGAATCTCGATTGAAGATGGCGCTTTCTTCAAAGGCGGCATCGACATTCGCAAGCCAGGCGGCACCGACCTGAAGGGTGGTACGGCTACACCCGTATCATCGTCTGAGCCTGTTACCGTCGACGCGTAGTCTGCGATTTTTCCCGAGTGAGGACGGCCCCGGCAGATGTTGGGGCCGTTTTGCGTCCGGCTAGAACGCGTGACGCGGAAGATTTCGAAGGACCGTGAAGACGGCTGTCAGCGCCAGCGCGCCGTAAATAACAGCCGGAGGTGGTTGAGGCCAGCGGAGCGCTTTGCGCCGCAGGAAACGGCGGTAGCAGAGGACGCCGTAAGCGGCGACGAAGGGAAGCAGAAGCGTGATGAGGGCGTTGAAGTGTATTGCTTCGATGAGATGTCCGCGCAGCAGAGCGGTGAGCGCGCGTGTGATGCCGCAGCCGGGACATTGCAGTTGAAGGTATTCGAAGATGGGGCATTGGGGGTAGAAGCTGTTCTGCGCGGGGGGAAAACGCAACAGAATAGCAGCGGCGAGTGTGATGACTGCCGGGGGAGCAGCCCCACGCAATATGGCTGCGATGCGGTTGCGGCCGGCGAGGTTCATCGTACGGGGTTCCGGTAACGGAGGGCCTGTTTGATCTGGTTGATCTCGTTGAGCTTGTACTGGAAGTAGAAGCCGCCGAAGAAGAAGGTCATGACGGCGTTGAGACGGAGGCCTAGTGGTTCGGAACCGTTGAAGTGTTGCTCGAGCGTGTCTCGCAGAGTGAAGCGGGCGATGAGACGAATGACCCAGCAGGCGAGACCGATCAGATTGCCGAGAAGACTGTGATGAGGGTGAGGATTGTGGTGGGCGATAGCGATGACAATGCCCCACGAGCTGCCGAGATTGAGTACGATCAACACCGTCGCGATGATGTAGTACATCAGGGCCTTGCTGTTGGGCTGGACGCGGTTCGCCCAGGAGGCGATGACCAGGTTCCACACCATGACGAAGATGCCGCAGGTAAGGAACGCCAGAAGCACCTCGATGCCCCAGTTGAGGTTGGGCGGGTCGGGATACGCTGTACCCGGCTGTTGGGGATACGCGGGTGGAGTTGAGTAGGCCGGTGACGGGGGAACTGCCGCGGTGCCGAGGAGTTGGGCGACGGTGACCCATTCGGGCATGTCTTCGCTCTTTGTGAGGTCGGTCGCGAGGACGTTCCCGGCGGCGACGTAGCGCTGGAGGTCTTCCAGGGTGTAGGGGCCATACAGCTGCCCGTTGCGTGAGACTTGATAGGTCATGTGAGGCTCCGGTGACGTCCAGGGTGAAGTGTCGTCTCGTTATCTACAGACCCGATGAAATCACGGACTGCGGTTGCAGCACAATAGATTCGGTCAGGGGACAAGGGGAGTGTTATCTGTATGCGAGGCTATAGATCGGCGCAAGTTCCTATTAGGAAATAGTTTCCTAATGTTGGCTCGCCACTGTATAACGCTGTTTGCTGGATATTCGCCGATTTGACCGAGGGATTCGATGCATTGGTTGACGAAGGTTTTTTTGATTGGGACCGGTGCTCTCGCGATGGCAGCGATGGCGGAGGAGATGCCTCGCCTGGTACAGGAGCAGGGGCGGGCGACGCTGATGGTCGATGGCAAGCCGTTCCTGGTGCTCGGGGCGCAGGTGGACAACTCAAGCGGGTGGCCTGAGCGGTTGCAGACGGTGTGGCCGGCGGCGGAGCGGATGCGGCTGAACACGCTCGAAGTGCCGGTGTACTGGGAGCAGATGGAGCCGGAGCGGGGGCGGTTCGACTTTACTGTCGTCGATGCGATTGTGCAGCAGGCACGAGAGCATAAGGTACGGTTGGTGCTGCTGTGGTTCGGCACATGGAAGAACGGCAAGATGCACTATGTGCCGGAGTGGATGAAGTCCGACACAGTGACCTTTCCCCGGATGAAGACGCGGGACGGACGGGCGATTGATGTGCTGAGTCCGAATGCTCCGGCGAACCTGGCGACGGACCGTGAAGCGTTCGTATCGCTGATGCGTCACCTGAGGGAGACCGATTCGCAACACACTGTGATCATGATGCAGGTGGAGAATGAGTCGGGTTCGCTGGGGACAGTGCGAGATTTTGGGGTGGTTGCGCAGAAGGAGTTTGAAGGGCAGGTGCCGGCCGAGTTGCTTCGCGGTTTGAAGAAGACCGGTTTGGGAACGTGGAGGCAGGTTTTCGGTGACGATGCGGACGAGACTTTTGCCGCGTGGTGGGTGGCGCGGTTTGTAGGGCAGGTTGCGGCAGCGGGGAAGAAGGAACTGCCGCTGCCGATGTATGTGAATAACTGGTTGAGAAGCCCGCGCGCTTTTCCGATTTCGACAGTGCCGGGTGAGGACTATCCGAGTGGTGGGCCGACGATCAACATGATGGATGTGTGGAAGGTAGCGGCACCGTCGCTCGATTTGATAGCACCGGATATCTATGTTCCGAGCAGCGAGCGGTACCGCATGGTGCTGCAGGAGTTTCATCGTGCGGACAATCCGCTGATGGTCCCGGAAAGCCTGGGGTTTGAGCCGTTTCCGGGGGCGAGTGGATATGCGCGGTATCTGTACTACGCGCTGGGCGACGGTGCGATTGGATTTGCGAACTTCGGGCTTGATCGAATCCGCGTTGATGGGACGATGGACGCAGAGACGGCTTCGCAGGTTGAGGGTTTTCGCCTGCTGGGCTCGTTCGACCGTGAACTGGCGGCACTGGCCTTTGCCGGTAATGTGAAGACGGGGGTCGAGGAGCCTGGGGTATCGGAGACGGAGCTCGATTTTGGCGGATGGCGGGCAGTGGTTTCGTTTCCGCCGTCGTATGATCCGCCGGCGGCCCCGGTTTCTACCACGTCGGATACGAGAGGGTTGAAGGCGGGCAGGGTGATGGTGGCTTCGTTGGGTGGAGACGAGTTTTTGGTGGCGGGAATCGACTGCAGGGTGCAGTTCGCTCTTCCGGTGCATGCGGAAAAGAAGATGCAGTTGTTGCGAGTGGAGGAGGGCCGCTTTGACGGGACGACCTGGGTCGCTTCGCGGCTTTGGAATGGCGATGAGACGGACTATGGGTTGAACTTCGGTGGCAAAGGGTCGTTGCTGCGGGTAAAGCTCGGGAGTTATTGATGAGAGCAATTGTGACTGTGTTGGTTGCTATTTCTTGTTCGAGTGCGGCAGCTCAGCAGCCGTGGCAGAAGATCCAGATGCCTACGGCGGTGCTGGTGGAACAGACATGGAAGACGCCACCACCTGAGTATGGGCCGGAGCCTTATTACGGGCTGAACGGCGCGGTGGATGAGGCGGTCATTCGGCGCGATCTCGACACGATGAAGGGGCTTGGCTATCAGGCGGTGACGGTGCAGGCAGGGTATGGGATGCCGTTTGCGTATTTGTCGCCGGAGTACTTCAAATTCTTTCGCATGTTTGTCGACGAGGTGAAGAAGCGCAATATGCGTGTCTGGATTGTCGATGATGCCGGGTATCCCAGTGGCTTTGCCGGGGGAAAGTTCACGGAATTGAAGCCTGAGATGCGGATGCAGGCCCTGGTTGTGTCACAGAAGACTCCGGCTGCGACGGGCAGGGCAGTCAACGCGACCGTTGGGCCTGCGATGGTTGCGGTGACGGCGATCAATGCGGACGATGGTGCGACGATAGCGGTTCCGGTAGCCGATAACACCATTAGCTGGGTCGCCCCGGCCGGGCATTGGACGGTGATGGTGGTGGAGCATCAGTTCAAGACGTCTCCTACGCGGTCCGACACTAATCCGAAGCGGGTCAAAGACGGCACACAGTCGTTGGAGGACTATCTCGACCCGGCGGCCACGATGCAGTACCTTGCCTTTACTCATGAACAGTACAAGAGGGCCGTGGGTGATGAGTTTGGCAAGACGATTATGGGGTTTCGGGGCGATGAACCTGATTATTCGATCAGCGGCCTGCCATGGACGCCGAAGTTCTTCGAGCGGTTTGAGAAGGTGAAGGGCTATGACGTGCGGCCGTTTCTGGCGGCGTTTCTGCAGCCGAGGAATACGAAGTTGACCGATATGCAGACGCGGTCCAAGGCCGACTACTACGATGTTTTTTCGCAGATGTTTCGCGATGGGTTCTTCAAAGTGCAGGGAGAATGGTGCGCCGCGAACCATCTGGAGTATCAGGTCCATCTGAACCATGAAGAGATGGAGATGGAGCTTACGCGATCGGAGGGAGAGTTCCTGCGCGATATGAAATATGTGCAGGTGCCCGGGATCGATACGATCTGGCACCAGATTTGGAAGGACACGGTTTCAGATTTCCCTCGTCTGGCTGCTTCGGCATCGCATGTGTACGGGCATCCGCGGGCATTCACGGAGAGCTTTGCCGCATATCGGCCCGCTCCTGATGTCGATATGGCGCGGTACATCCTAAATGAGCAGTTTGTGCGCGGTGTGAACCTGGTGGAGACGATGTATTTTCCAGCGAGCAGTTCACCGGATTCGCACAAGTCCGCGTACATGGATGACCCTGCGTATCCTGCTCTGCTGAGTTATGTGCGGCGGATGTCGTACCTGATGTCGATGGGTCGGCCGGCGGCCTCGGTGGCGCTGTATCTTCCGTCGAGCTCGATGTGGATGGGTAATGCTGCGACGGACGCCGCGTTTGTGTCGACCGAACGAATGCTGTCGGAGCGACAGATAGATTTTGACATCGTCGGCGAGGACGCTTTGGCACAGGACCTGATCGCCGGACATGGGACGTTTGAGACTGCGAGTGGAAATCGCTACTCCACAGTCATATTGCCGAATCCTTCGCTCCTCTCGCAGGAAGCGCTTGATCGATTGCGTGCGTTTGCTAGTGACGGCGGACATGTGCTCTTCATTGGGCACACGCCTTCGCTGATCTCTGGCAGAACTATTTTGGATGCTCGTGTGGCCACGGCTGCGGACTTTTCCTGGGCCTCGGTGGCTTCGGGCGAGCTGCCACCAACGCCGACTCCGCCTGCGCAACCGCCTGCCTCACCGCCTGACTTGCAGGCCGTTTCGGAGGAGATAATGCACGCCGTTAGTGCCGCGGTGCCATTGCCCGATGTAATGCTGGATAAGCCAGATACAGCTTTGCGTTATACCAGGCGGCGCCTAAAGGACGCGGACGTTTATCTCTTCTTCAATGAGGGTGCGACGACCCTCGGACATTCCGTGACTTTGAGAAGCGACGGGAAGAGTGCGGAGAGCTGGGACCCGGGGACAGGTGAGGTCGTTCCGCTGAGTTCGGCTGGCGGCAAAGCGACGCGGAAGATCGACCTTGACTTGAAACCTTATGAGACGCGCGTTGTGGTGATACGGTGATGTCGTCGAGTTCTTTGCATTGTTAAGAAGGAAATGGCCCCAGCAGAGCTCGCGCGGGACTGAGCGCAGGGCGCTAGAGGCAGCTTATCGTTGGCAGTGGCTAGCTGCGTGTCTGGCGCTGCGCGGCTGATCAGGATGCGCAGGTCGGTCACGTTGTTGAGGTGGAACGCCGGTGGATTTGTGGGAGCGGTGACTGCGATGAAGTCGGCGCGGTTGACTCCCTCGAGGTAGAAGGTGGGACGCTGGTCGGGTTGGGCGGGTTGGACTTCGACGTGGCTCATCTCAAGGTTATTGATATGGCGGAGGAAGAAGCCCTGGGCGGGAGTGTCGGTGCCGAACATGCCGGGATCTGGGTACTTCTCGGCATTTTCGGGCATGACAATTTTTGCGATGTCGGCGGCCGCTCCGCCCTGGTGCTGGATGTAGATGTTGGAGAGCTTGAGGTCGAGGATGGGGTAGTCTGGGACGCCGCTGAGAATGGAGCAGATGTGCGAGCCGGTGTTGTAGCTGACAAGGTTGTCGACGACGACGCGGCGCAGGGTCCCGACCTTGGTGCTTTCCTTAGGGCCACGCAGGCGGGCGCCGAGGCGGAAGAAGAGCGGCGAGTTGATGACGTCGCGCATGGTGATGTTGGAGATGGCGATGTCCTCGCAGAGGGCGCCGTCTTCGCTCTCGAGTGCGAGGCCGCGGCAGCCTTCGAAGACGCAGTTGGAGATAGTGATGTTTTTGAAGCCGCCGTTCGATTCGGTGCCGCACTTGATGCGGCCGTTTCGGGGGACGCGGAAGTCGGGGGCGAACTTCTTGAAGGTGCCGTCGAGGAAAGCTCCGAGCTCGTAGCAACCTGCGACGTAGCAGTTGGTGATAGTCACGTTCTCGGTGGCCCGAGCGTAGCCGAGAGCGTAGCTGGACTTGGGGCAGATGCCGTCGTCCCAGGGCGAGTTGACGAAGCAGTTGGAGACGCGGACGTTCTTGCAGCAATCGATATCGATGCCGTCTCGGTCTGTGTCTATGGTGATGTTGTCGACGGTGAGGTTGTCGACGCCGGTGAGCAGGAAGCCGAAGTGCCCGCCCTTGAGTATGGAGAAGTCGCGGAAGATGACGTTGCGACAGTTCTTAAGGGCGATGGCCTTGTTGCCTACGCCGGGCTGCTCGGCGATGAAGTCGCCGCGGGTGCCGCGGCTGAGGCCCTTGCCCCAGATAAGGCCGGGGCCAGTGATGGAGACGTCGTGGATGCTCTCGCCCCAGATGAGGGAGTTGTGCCAGTGGTTGTGGCCGTAGTCCTGGTAGGGGTCCCAGGGATCGTTGGGCTCGGCTGCGTCGTAGGTCCCGCCGTTGTAGCCGGTGGTCTGGCCTACCTTAGGGGAGTCGGCGGCGAGGACGGTCGAGCCCTGCGAAAGGTACAGAGCGACGTGGCTCTTCAATTGGATGGAGAAGCAGAGCCAAGTCCCGGCCGGGAAGAAGACGGTGCCGCCACCTGCTGCGGCCGCCGCCTCGATGGCTTTGTTGATGGCAGGGGTATCGACGGCCTTGCCGTCGCCGACGGCGCCGTAGGTGCGAATGTCGAAGACACTCAGCGGCGATCCAGGGGCTGAAGGTTTGGGGGCGGCATAAGCTGCAGGTACGGTCGTGGTTGCCGCTGCTGCCAGTCCCATGCCGCCCAGACGGAGAAGTTCGCGACGTGCGGAGCCAAAGGAATCCATAGGACGCTCATGCTAGCAGACGAAATATGTGGATTGGAAGATTTCAATACTGAAAACTATTAATTGCTAATTGTAAAGGACTAGAAATTGTCGTTGCCGGTTGGGCGAAAGCGGTATCCGATCCATGGTTCTGTGACGATGTAGGCCGGTTCATCGGAGAGCTCAATTTTCTTTCGCAGTTGGCCGATCGTGACGCGCAGATATTCCGGTTGGTCGGCGTTAGTGTCCCAGACTGCATGGAGCAGAGCGCGGTGCGTGAGGACCTGCCCTGGGTGCCGCGCCAGACAGACAAGAAGGTCAAACTGTTTTGGAGTGAGGTGCGTGTCCTGGCCACGAACTGTGACGCGATGTTGCGGTATGTCGATGACAAAGTCGCCGGCCCGGATGATCTGCGGGGGGGCAGTGCTGGTCGCGGTGCTGCGGCGCAGTTGAGCGCGGACGCGGGCCTGTAGCTCCTGGATACTGAAGGGCTTGGTGACGTAGTCGTCGGCGCCGGCGTCGAGCGCCTCTACCTTCATGAGGTCCTGGTTGCGGACTGAAAGGACGATGATGGGGCCCTGCGAAACAGCTCGGATCTCGCGGCACAGTTCAACGCCGCTCATCTGCGGCATGGCGAGGTCGGTGATGACGACGTCCGGCTTCCATGTGTGTACGGCTTCCATTCCTTCGAGCCCGTTGGCGGCGATCCGCAGCGAATGGCCCTGCGTGGAGAGCGCGGTCCGAAGGACACGAGTGATTTGCGGTTCGTCATCAACGATAAGAATCTTTGCGGGTTGGTCGTGCTCGTTCTGTTTCATTCACGCTCCGAGTGCTGTGTGACGATGTGGACGTCGACGTTGGGCGATTCCTTCAGGAAGTGTTGGATCGCCCAGTAGTAAAGGTATTTGCGAAAGCCATGGACGGCGGTTCGTCCGAAGACGACGTGCGTGATGCGCTTCTCGCGAACGAAGCTGGCCGCAGCGTGGGCGATGCTCTTGCCTTTGATGGTGAAGACCTCGGCGTTGAGGTTGCGCGCAAACTGCATGTTGGCCGCGAGCGTGCTCTTTTCGTCTTCGGCCAGGTCTTCGTCGGTGTCAACATGGAGGACGAAGAGCTCGCCGCCGACTCCCTCGGCCACTCGCGCGCCGCGTGCGATCAGCATCTGCGAGGAGCTGTTGGAGCTGATGCAGACGGCAACGCGTTCGCGCACCGCCCAGAGGGCCTCGATCCGTTTCGCGTCCATGTAGGCGGTCAGGGTGCGATCGACGGCCTTGGTGACGTGCTGGAGGGCGAGTTCGCGAAGGGCGATCAGATTGCCGCGGCGAAAGAAGTTGGCGAGGGCCTTTTCGGCGCGATCGACGGCGTAGATGTCCCCGCGGCGCATGCGGGTTTGGAGCGCTTCTGGCGTCAGATCGGCCATTACGATCTCGTCGGCGCGTTGCACGATCCAGTCAGGTACGGTTTCGCGAATTTGAATGCCGGTGACGCTCTGCACAGTGGGCGCGACGCTCTCGATGTGCTGTACGTTCATGGTTGCGAGCACGTCGATATTCGCGGCCAACACGTCGAGCACGTCTTCGTAGCGCTTGCGGTGCTTGCTGCCTTCGATGTTGCTGTGAGCCAGCTCGTCGATCAGGACGATCTGCGGTTTGCGCGCGAGAATGCCGTCGACGTCCATTTCTTCGAAGACGACTCCCTTGTATTCGATCTTTTGACGTGGGACTTTTTCGAGTTGTTCGGCCAGTTCGGCTGTGCGTGGGCGGCCGTGTGTCTCGACGACGCCGATCACAATGTCTTCTCCGCGCTGGTGCCGGCGGATCGCCTCGCTGAGCATGTTGTAGGTCTTGCCTACGCCGGGGGCGTAGCCGAGAAAGAGCTTGAAGGTGCCGCGCGTCTTTTCCGGCGCGACCTTTTCGAGCCATTCCTCCGGGCTTTTTGCTGCGGGATTCGAGTTGTCACGAGTGCCCATAAGGATAAGATAAGGTCGTGCAGCGCAAGGTCATACGCAGTATCGTTCGCTATAGTGTGTCGACGGCCACTGCCGCTGCCATTGTAGCTGTCTACTTCCGTTGGCTGCATGTTAATGAGACCACTGTGGCCATGACGTTCCTGGTCGGCATCCTTCTGGTGGCAGCAAACTGGGGGCTGCGCCACTCGATTTATCTGTCCATCCTGTCTGCTGCTGCGTTTAATTTCTTTTTCCTTCCGCCGGTTCTCACCTTCACCATTGGAGACAGCCGCAACTGGGTGGCGCTGCTTGCGTTTCTTGTGACCGGCATCGTCGCGAGCCAGCTTGCGGAGCGGGCGCGCCGGGAGGCGAAGATCTCGCGCCGCCGTCAGAGGGAGGCGGAGCGGCTCTATGAGTTCAGTCAGCAGATGCTGGTGACGGGCAATGTGATTGACCTTCTCAATGTTCTGCCGCAGATGATCGCCGCGACATTCAATCTAGCGGGTGCCGCGGTCTATTTGCGCGAAAAGGACCGCGTCTATCGCTCAAGTCCGAACTACATGGACGTCACGGCGGCGGAGCTCAGGGACGCAGCGTTTACGAGAGACCATCGCCGAGACGAAGAGCGCGGCGTCACCCTGGTTCCAATCCTCCTCGGACAACGTCCGATTGGAGCCGTCGGAATTACTGGTGAAGGGACTTCACCGGAGGCGTTGGATGCAGTGTGTGGCCTGGCCGCCATTGCTATCGAACGTGCCGGCGCGGTGGAGACCCTGACGCGGGTGCAGGCTTCGCGCGAGAGTGAACGGCTGCGCAATGCGCTTCTCGATTCGGTGGCCCATGAACTGCGGACTCCTTTGACTTCGATCACCGCCGCGATCACCACGCTGCGCAGCGACCCTCTGCTCGACAAAGAGCAGAGCACTGAGATGATGGAGGTGATCGAGGAAGAGGCCGCGCGGCTGGATCGGCTCGTTGGGCAGGCGATGGAGATGGCGGAGCTGGACGCGCACGACATTAAGCTCGACCTGCGATTGCATTCCATGCGCGAGGCCGTTGATCTGGCCCTCGAAGCGACACAGGGCCCGCTTAAGACCCATCCCGTTGAGCTGCGCCTGCCCGATGCGCTGCCCCTCGTCCAGATGGATCTGGAGCGCATCGCCAAGGTGTTGCAGCATCTGCTGGAGAACGCCGCGAAGTACTCTGCGGAGGGAAGCCCTATCTTCGTCAGCGCCGAGGTCTCTCGAGGCCAGCTTGTAACCAGTGTTGCGGACCGTGGCGCGGGGGTCGATGATCTGGAGCGAATGATGATCTTCGACAAGTTTTATCGCGGGCAAGGACAGCGCTACCGTGTGCAGGGTACAGGGATGGGGCTGGCCATTGCGAAGGCCATCGTCGAGGCGCATGGCGGCTCCATCGAAGTGACCAGCCAGCCTTCGCAGGGCTCGGTCTTTTCGTTCTATCTGCCGCTGCAATTGTCTGGCCGATAGCGCCGGAGCTAGAGCTTCGGCAGATCGGTGACGTTCCATCCGCCGCCGAGCGCTTTTATCAGGAGGACGCTGGCGTCCATCTGCCTGCGCATGATGTCGATGTCGTTCCGCTCATTGTTCAGCGCAGCTGTCTGCGCGATGACGACCTGCAGATAGGTGTCGAGGCCGCCGACGTATCGGTTGTTGAATATTTGCTCTGCCGATTGGGCCGCCAGCGTGGCCTGGTGCTGGTTCTCTGCCTCCTGCTGGAGCACGCGCAAGCGCAACCAAGTTGTCCTCCACCTGTTGAAACGCGGTCAGGGTGGTCTGCCTGTAGTTCGCGACAGTCTCATCGTAGCTGGCGTTGGCCTGCTCGGAGACAGAGGCCCTGCGACCTGCATCGAAGATGATCTGCGACACCGTTGGGCCAATCGCCCACAACAGGCTGGCCGGATTGAAGAGGTTCGCAAACGATGTCGCTTCTATGCCCACCGCTCCATTCAGCGAGATCGTGGGATAGAACGCGGCGCGCGCGATGCCGATGCGATCGTTTGCTTCTGCGACGCGGCGTTCTGCTGCGGCTATGTCCGGACGGCGTTCGAGAAGCTCGGATGGCAGGCCCGGCGGAATGACCGGCGGACGGGCATCGAGCGGCTCGCCGTTCAGGGCGAAGGACGCAGGCGGCTCGCCGAGAAGAACGGCTATGGCATGCTCAAACTGTGCGCGCTGCAGGGTGATGTCGCGCGCCGACACTTTGGCCGCTTCAAGCTGAGTCTGCGCCTGGTCTACGTCCGACTTTGGGGCGACTCCGCCTTCAAAGCGATTGGTGGTGATGCGGAAGGCCTCTTCGTAGTACTTCACGGTATCGTTCAGCAGCTTTTCCTGGGCGTCGGCGCTACGGGCTTCGAAGTAGTCGAAGGCGAGTTCGGCCTGCAGGCTTAGCATGACCGTCTGCCTGTCGCCGGCGCTTGCCTGCGCCTCTTCGCGCGCGGCACTTACGGTGCGACGAACGCGGCCCCAGACGTCGATCTCGTAGCTCATGTCAACGGGAAGTACGATGTCGCCGACACCATTTCCTTGTGCGCTGGATACATTGAAGTATGGGCGGTTGGTGGACTCGCGCAGTCCACCGGCAAAGGGCTGAGTCGCGACCGTCGGATACAGCGAGGCGTGGTTGAAGCGAATCAGCGCGCGGGCCTCGCGGAACCGTGCGTCCGCGGCCTTGAGGTCCTGGTTGTTGGCGGCCACTTGTGGCTCGAGGACATTCAGCTCTGCGTCGCCGAAGACCTTCCACCACTCCCCTCGCTGGGCCGCGTCGGCAGGCTGTGCCACCTGCCATGTCCCACTCTCCTTATACGCATCGGGAGGTGTTTCCTTGTATGCGGGCGCGAGCGGCACCGATGGCTTCACATACTTCGGCCCGACCATGCATCCGCTCAGAAGGAGCACGGCGGCGCCAATGCAAGCTGCGGGACGTAACGTCACTGCGCCCCCGCTTTCCGCTGCGTCTGGATCGCCGGTGCATTGACGCGGTTTGCGATCTGGACCTCCTGGCCGCTGGCCAGCGAGTCGGAGGGGTCAAGAATCACAGCATCGTTGGTTGTCAAACCTGACGAGATCTCTACGGTGGCGCCGGCGTCCTTGCCAATTTTCACAGGAACTAGTTGCACACGGTTGTTGCGGACCACGCCGACCTGCAGGCCCTGCGCTCGGAAGAGCAGCGTGTTCGAGGGGACCATGAGGCTGGTTGCGTGTTCCGGGACCTTGAAGTGAACGAAGACATAGGCGCCCGGCAGCAGTTCGCCCTTAGGGTTGTCGATATCGACCTCGACGTTCAGCGTGCGGGTCGACTGATCGATGGCGCTGGAGTTGCGTGCGATGGTGCCTTCAAACGACCTGCCGGGATACTCGTCGAGCGTCAGCGTCGCTTTGTCGCCGGTTTTAATGGAGGGGGAGTAGGCCTCCGGGACTGAAACGTAGACCCTGATCTTCCCGATAGCGGCCAGGTGAAACAGCTCCTGCGCCGTCGTATTCTGACCGGCCGAGATCAGTCTACCGATGTCTGTATTGCGTGCGGTCACGATTCCATCGAAGGGCGCATAGACGTTCTCGAACGACTGGAGCTGCTCGAGCCTGCGCACGTTTGCCATGGAAGCGTCCACCGCCGCCTTCTTGGCTGCCGCATCGCTCACGGCGACATCGGTCTCCTGCTTCGAGACGGAGTTCGTCTTCAACAGGTTCTGATACCTGGCTGAGGTCGTGTTGGCAAGGTCGAGGTTCGCCTGCGCGCTTTTCAGATCTGCCTGCGCGACCTGCAACTGCTGGTCTAACTCCGGTGTCTCGATCTGCGCCATCAACTGGCCCTTACGCACATGGGCCCCGATGTCGAAGAACCAGGTCTTCAGATAGCCGCTGGTGCGCGAGTAGATTGGCGTATCGGTGAACGCCTGCGTGTTGCCCGGCAGCGCAAGCTCGGACGACAGCGTGGACGGCGTTGGGTAGACCACATTCACCGACGGAATGGAGGCGACGGCCGTCTCCTTCTCCAATGTGCGTTCGGCCCCTCGCCGGGCAGTCACGCCGAAGACAACAACGGTGGCCACAATAAGGGCAACTACGGCCATGCCGATCCATGTGCCACGAGTCAGCCTGGGCTCCTCCGCCGTTATCTCTTGCTCGGGAGGGTGCTCACTGGGCGGGTGGGCCCCAGCTTCGTTCGTCTCGGTCGCGCTCGTCATGCGTACTCCTTCAATACTCATAGATTCCCCTAGGCCCCTGCCGTCATGTGACGATCGGCTGGCTCCATCGCGGCCTGCTTCTGCCCGCGCCGTCCGTGCAGGAGGCTGAAGACCGCCGGGACAAAGATCAGCGTCGCGACGGTCGCCAACAGCAGGCCGCCGATTACTGCGCGGCCCAGCGGAGCGTTCTGCTCTCCGCCTTCACCGGCACCGAGCGCCATCGGAACCATGCCGATGATCATCGCGAGGGCCGTCATGCAGACTGGCCGAAAGCGTATTGCACCTGCTTCAGTTGCAGCCATGATGGCGTCCCCATGGTCCAGCAGACGTTCCTTCGCGAACGACACTACAAGAATACTGTTTGCAGTGGCGACGCCCATACACATGATTGCGCCCATCAGCGCAGGCACGCTTAACGTAGTCCGCGTCGTGAAGAGAAAGAGCACGATGCCCGCCAGCGCCGCGGGGAGCGCGGTAATGATGATGAAAGGGTCGAGCCACGACTGGAAGTTCACCACAATCAGCAGGTAGACCAGCAAAATGGCAAAGACCAGACCGAACAGCAGACCGAGGTAGGAGCTCTTCATCGTCTCAACCTGACCGCGGACGCGCACGAAACTGCCCCGGGGCAGCGATTTCTCGTTAGCCGCTACGATCCTGTCGACGTCTTTGCTCACCGAACCCAGGTCCCGGCCCTGCACCGCGCCGTAGATATCGAGCGTGCGTCGGATGTTGTAGTGATTGATCACCTGCATCTCGCTGGTCCGTACTGATATTGGCAACGTCCGCCAGAATCTCCGCCTGCTTCGCAGTGGGCGACGACAGCGGTACATTCTGCAGGTCATTTAACGACTGGATGTCGTATTGCGGCGCCTCTGCGATCATGTTGTAGTTGACGCCGTTCTTGTAGTTGAGGAAGAACATGGGGGTGAGCTGCGAGCTTCCGCTCAGCAAGTTCTGCAGGCTGCTTCCAACGTCACGCAAGGAATAGCCGCCCTGTGCGGCTTTGGTGCGGTCTACATCGACGGTGAGCACAGGGTAGTCGTCCGGCTGTTGAATACGCAGGTCGACGAGGCCAGGCACGTGCCGAAGCTGATCGAGCACCGTATTGGCGACCTTGCGGTTGTCGGCGATGTCTGAGCCCTCGAACTGCACGTCGATCGGCGCGGGAAGGCCGAAGTTGAGGATCTGGGTCACGATGTCCGACGGCAGAAAGTAAAAGATGACGCCGGGAAAGTCACGCGGCAGGCTCTTGCGCAGCGTGGCGATATACTCTGCCGTTGGGCTGTGGTTTTCCTTCAGCGAGACGAGAATATCTGCGTCCCCCGCGCCGATCAGACCGGATGTGGCGTGCTGCGTGTTCAACGTGCTGTATGGCAGCCCGATGTTGTCTAGGATGTTGTCTACCTGGTCGGGCGGGACGATCTCGCGGATGTTCTGTTCGACCAGATCGCAGAGCTTGGCCGTCTCTTCGATACGCGTGCCGCTCTTGGCGCGCAAGTGCAGGATAAACGAGCCGGTATCGCTGCTCGGAAAGAAGTTCTGCCCGAGGAAAGGAAGCAGCAGAAATGCGCAGCTGCAAATCAGCAGGAAGGCGGGAACAAAGACCACGCGTGCCCGCACCAGGCGTCTCAGTAATGCCGCATAGCCGCCGCGCACTTGTTCGAACCGACGCTCAAATCCGCGCTGAAAACGTGCCAATACATTGCTCGAAGGCACTGCGCGATGGTCGTGGACCTTCAACAGATACATCGCCAGCGTTGGCACCAGTGTTCGCGAAAGAACATACGAGGCCAACATGGCGAAGAC
Source organism: uncultured Acidobacteriaceae bacterium (assembly GCA_963774835.1). Classification (GTDB taxonomy): domain Bacteria; phylum Acidobacteriota; class Terriglobia; order Terriglobales; family Acidobacteriaceae; genus Edaphobacter. The sequence continues at coordinate 137,120 of CAVZGS010000002.1, read as the reverse complement.
GACCGCTTCCGCCAACGGTACAAAGAGGTAGCGGGAGACACCACTCAGGAAGAACATCGGCAGAAACACGATGCAGATGCAGAGTGTCGAAACCAAGGCGGGCACCGCTATCTGCGCCGCGCCTTCGAGAATCGAATCGTGCAGCAGGTGGCCCTCTTCCAGATAGCGCTCGATATTTTCAATCGTCACGGTGGCGTCGTCAACGAGGATGCCAACGGCGAGTGCAAGTCCCCCGAGCGTCATGATGTTGATCGTCTGGCCAATCAGTCCCAGCACGATCACCGAGGCGAGGATCGACAGCGGAATGGAGACAGCAATGATGATGGTGCTGCGCCAACTGCCGAGAAACAGCAGGATCATCAAGCCGGTCAGCACCGCTGCAATCACTGCCTCACGAACGACTCCGTTGATCGACGCTCGAACGAAGATGGACTGGTCACCGATCGGCTTCATCCGAAGTTCGGGCGGCACAGTCGAGGCGATGCGGGGCAGGAGGGCCCGGATGCCGCTGACGACGGACAAGGTCGAGGCATTGCCTGACTTCAAAATGGTAACCAGAACGCCGCGATGACCGTCCTGCCGCACAATGTTCGTCTGTGGAATGCTTCCGTCACTCACTGTGGCGACATCGTGCACATAGATCGTCGTGCCGTTTACCTGACGCAACGGCAGATCGCTGATTCCGGCAAGCGTGACCGGGGAGGAATTGATGCGAATGTCGTACTCATCCGGGCCAATCTTAGCCGTGCCTCCGGGTAGGACGACATTCTGCGCGGCCATTGCATTCAAAACATCGGCCGGCGAGAGCCCCTTCGCCTGGAGCAGCTTCGGATCGAGGTTCAACATGATGGACCGTTGCTTGCCGCCATAGACGTTTGGGCACCACGGCGCCAGGGACGGTGACCAGCTGCGGCCGAATAAAGTTCAGTCCGAGGTCGTTCAGCTGCTGCTCGGAGAGCCCGCGCCCTGAGAGCCCGAGTTGAAGAATCGGGACAGTCGACGCGCTGAAGTTAATGATCTGTGGCGGCAGGATGCCCGGCGGCAGACTCCTCAAAATGAACTGCGACGCCGAGGAGACCTGCGCGTTCGCGGTGTCGAGGCTCGCCCCCGGCTGCAGATAGACCTTAACGATAGCCTGCCCCGCGAAGGTGGTCGATTCGGTATGTTCGATGTTATCGACCAGCGTGGTCAACACCTTCTCATACGGCGTGGTCAATCGACCTTCGAGCTCTTCGGGATTCAGACCGGTGTATTGCCATGCGATCGAAATGACCGGAATATTAATGTTCGGAAAAATGTCTGTCGGGGTGCGCAGGATCACCACAGGCGCCGCAATCAGAATCAGGATCGCCAGAACGATAAACGTATAAGGCCGATTCAGGGCTACTTTTACGATCCACATTGGATGAGGGCCTCTTGCACTCGGGGGATTCCTTTTATAGAGTAAGACATTCCCGGCCATCTGATGGTTTCACCGGTATTTCCGCAGATAGTCATCGGAAAAACCGATACGATAAAGCAGGAGCACAAGGCAATGGAGCTTCGACACTTGCGCTACTTCTGCGCGGTCGCCGACCACGGCAGCTTCAGCGAAGCGGGGCGCCAACTCCACGTCTCGCAGTCGGCCATCAGTGAGCAGATCTCCGACCTGGAGCACGAGGTTGGCGGAGCGCTGCTTAAACGCACCTCAGGACGGACGCGTCTCACTGCTCACGGACAGCTGTTCCTTACGGAAGCGCGCAAGACACTCCTTGCCGCTGACCGCGCCGTCGAAATCACCCATCGCTCGATCCTCGGTGAGGTGGGTTCGCTGGGCATTGGCTTCTTCCTCTGGGGCGCGGGAGGCTTCTTTGCCCGCATCATCCGCGACTACCGCAAGCTTCATCCCAACATTAGACTCTCACTTTACGAGATGCGCACGCCTGAACAGATGGAGGCGTTGACTGCCGGCAAGATCGATGTCGCCTTCGCCCGGCCGCTGGAGCCGCCCTTCGACCACACCCTGCGTGCTGAGCTTCTCTATCGAGATCCCGTCGTGGTCGTGTTGCCTCGCGACCATCCTCTGGCCGGAAAGCCTATCTCCATCGATGCTCTGGTCGCCGAGCGGTTCGTCCTGTGCGATCGACAGATGACGACTGCACTCTTTGACGGCATCGTCGCGCTGTGTTCCGCCGCGGGGTTCTCGCCAAACATTGTCAACACCTCCGCAACCTGGTCCGGCGTTCTGACTCTGGTGGAGTCGGGAGAAGGTGTGGCCCTTGTTCCCTCGGGTGTCCGTTACCTTCGCCCTGCTGGAGTCGTCATCTCTCCGCTCGTTCCGCAGAAGCTCTACATGGGTCTCACGGTCGCGTGGAACCCGGAGAATGAAGGGCCAGTCCTGCAGGATTTTCTGCGCCTGGTTCGCGAGAACAAGGACCGCATCCAGCGCACGAACGGCAAGTGACCTAAATTCGTATTGCTCAAAAGAAAATCCCACCCTTAGCGATGGTCTGCGGAGGGTGGGATTTCTTGCATTCTGCTTACTGGTTAGCTTCGGCGTCGATGGTGATCTGAACCTCGTCGCCAAGAGCCATGGTGGGCATTTTAGGAGCGAAGTTGAAGTCGCTCCGCTTCACCATTCCAGTGGCAGAGAGGCCGATGACCATCTTGCCGCCCATTCCCTTCTGTGGAGCGGTGGGTCCATCAACATCAAGGGTGACGCTTTTGGTCACGCCCGCCAGGGTGAGGTCGCCGACGACCTGCAGTTTGCCATTGACCCGGCTCACTGATGTGGACTTGAAGGTCATAGTCGGATACTTCGCGACGTTGAAGTACTTGTCGGATTTCAGGTCATTGTCCCGTGCTGAATTGTTCGTGGACACAGTGTTGGTGTCGATGGTGGCCTCGACGCTCGACTTGCCTGGTCCTTCTCGTCCCAGACGATGGTACCGGTGACTCCGCTGATGGAACCGCGTACGGTGCTGACTCCCATATGGAGGATCTTGAAGTTGGTCTGGGCGTGGTTCTTATCGATCGTCCAGGTTGAACTTTGGGCGAATGCGCTGACTCCGGTGAGGAGCAGGGCAGATAGAGCAGCGGTAAAGATGCGACGGTTCATTGGGTGGTCTCCTTGATTTTGAATGTCTCGGTGTTGGATGTCCTGGTTGTGATGACCAGCCCACACATTATGTGCCGGTCATCGTTGCATTTCATTAAACTTCTGACTGGTTTACGCGAGGTCGAACAACAGGACTTCGCTGTTGCCTGTACCCTCCGCAATCACGTCGAGCTTCTCCTCCTGATCGGCGGCGATTGCATCTCCGGTTTGCAGCTTCTTTCCGTTCACCGTTACATTGCCGTCAATCACGTGCAGCCAGGCATGGCGTTTGGTGCCTAACGAATACGTCAGTTGTTTGCCCGGCGTCAGCTCCGCAACCGAGACGCTCGCGTCCTGGTTGATGGTCGCTGCTCCGGCAACCTTGTCCGGTGAAGCCAGCAGTTTGAAGCGGTCCAGCTTCTCGGCCGCGTCGAACTTCAGCTGTTCATACCCGGGTGTTGTGTTGCGGCTCTTCGGTTCGATCCATATCTGGAGGAAGTGTACCGGCTCCGTCTCCGAACCATTGAACTCGCTGTGCACGACGCCGCTGCCGGCCGACATCTTCTGGATCTCGTTGGGCCCCAGCACTTCTATGTGCCCCATGCTGTCCTTGTGGGCGAGCTTGCCCTTCAGCACGTAGCTCAGGATCTCCATATCGCGGTGGGCGTGCGCCCCGAAGCCTCGCCCCTCGGCCACGCGGTCCTCGTTGATGACGCGCAGTGAGCGATAGCCCATGTACGCAGGGTCGTGGTAATTGGCAAACGAAAACGTGTGATGTGAATCCAGCCAGCCATGGTCGGCGTGGCCCCTTTCATTACTCTTGCGAACAGTCAACATGATGCTTCCTTTCCTTTCTTACTCCGGCCGAGCGCTCAGGCCGAAGCGTCCTGCATCGTCTCCGTATCACACTTCTGCGTTGGGACCGCGATCTTCGCCGCGTGTCCGATCTTCTTCAATCCCTCGTAAAGCGTCTTGCGTTCTTCTTCACAAAGTCCTCCAACAACGACCTCCAGGTCCTTCTCGTGCCGGGCGAAGATCTCTTCGATAAACGCGTTGCCGCATTGGGTAAGTTCCACCAAGCGGATCCGCCGATCCGAGTCGCAGCTTCTGCGCTGTACCAGACCGCGCTTCTCCAGCCGGTCAATCGCGGACGTCATCGACGCGCTGGCCAGCAATACCTTTTGTCCAATCGCCGATATCGTGAGCGGCCCTTTGTGCAGCAGCACCTCGAGCACCATGAAGTCGCTCAATCCAAGACCCTGCGCCGTGATGGCACCCTTCGATATAGCTCACCATCGAGCCGTACGCTCTGGCCAGAACCAGCCAGAGCCTGGGAGCAGAAATAGTCTTTTCAGTCATAATCTCCAGACCCCTCTTGACTCTTACGATATAAGATATCTCGACATCGAAATAAGATTCAAAATGATTCCCCGGCCGTCGGGAGGTGTGTAGGTCTTGGCTGGGGTCTCCTATCTATGGTGCTGATTCGAAACTGTTATTTCGTGGACAAACGGCCAGCCTCTTTCATTCGGCCCACTAGGTCATCTCGATCCCCGGAGCTCGAAACCGCCATCGGAAGGAGTGCCATTCCTGCAACCCGCAGTGCAGACTCGACGAAGATCTGGGCCTCCGACCTACCCACAGTCAAGCTGTCCGCGCCGAACGGCCCACGCTCGCTTCCCGTCTAACTCGTCCCGATCGATCGCACTGAGGAGGGAGAGCAGTCCTTCCAACTCCTCTATCCTCGGGGTGGGCGATTCAAGCCCCACGACTATGGTGTCCGCCCAAAGCAGGTCTATGGATTGGAGCTTTCCATAGCCTTTGTGCGCTACCTCGACCGCACCGGGAGCCGCCAGCCTTCGCAAACGGATGCTTGCTTCTGCCTCTACCGCACCTACGGCCACTGCGAGCGCGAGTTGCTCGGTTTGCTCAGAATCGGCTTGAAACATGACCAGGACGTTGCTCATTTCAAAATCAGGCCTCTGTCTTCAGCGGTTTCCTCGCGAAGTGGTATAGCGAGAAGGCAAGCAGAGCAAACATGATGACGCTCACCCAATCATGGTGCAGAGGATTGTGGTCGCTGAAGCGGGGAATGGATCGGTCAGTGGCGGCTTCGTAAAGTTTGACGCAGACACCGAGGAGGCCGACGATGCCACCTGCGGCGATGAGACCAGAGGCGTAGAGGCTGCCGGGGGAGACTTCAGATTCGAGGGTTACGTCGCGGGCGGTGATGGCGCTGAAGAGGGGACGACCGCTGGGGTCGGCGTGGGTGGGATTCGTGGGATCGAAGTCCGGATGCTGGGCGAGCCATGTTTCGCGGTCGGAGTGCCAGAGCGCGAGAGAGGCATCGTGGTCGAGTTGCGCCTGCCGTGCGGAGTGACGGTCCATGGCGGCGTCGACCATCCAACGCACCACTCCTCCTACGAAGATCGCGAGTGTGGTGGCGATGCTGAGATAGGCCCCTACGGCGAAGGTGAGGGAGCGGACGCCGAGTAGTTCGACGACGATCACGATCGCCACACCGAGAAGGACAAGAGTCCATGGAAGTTTGCGTGAGAGGATTCCGTTGATGACGGTTGCCATGAGGCGGCCCTGTGGCGCAGCGGCTTTCTCGCTACCAATGCCCTGGATCCACTGAACTTCGATTTCGCCGTTGGCTGGGTTGTAGAGGTACTTGCCGTCTTCGAGGGTGGTGGAACCGATCGCGTTGAGTAGGATGTATTGCTTCGCGTTCGTGATCTCTTCTTTGGCTTGATTGTCCGTGTTGTGTGACGAGAGGGTGATTTTGTCGCTTGCTGCGAAGTTGCCGTTGTTCTGGACGCCGTCGGGCAGGTGATCGAGCGAAAAGATGATTGGTCTGGGTAGCCGTTGGAAGCTCTCGAGGCCTTTGTTCATGGCGTTGAGCGTAGCTCCGATGGAGAAGATGGAGATGATGACGCCGATCATGATCCCGATCTGCTGCTTCCATGGTGTGGCTCCGATGAGGTAGCCGGTCTTTAAATCCTGGCTTGTGTCGCCTGCGTTGGATGCGGCGATGCAGACGACTCCGCCGATGGTGATAGCGAGTGCTCCGAAGGCTGGGGCGGTCCAGCCCTTGACGAGGAATATGGCAGCGGTTGCCATGAGGGTGGCGATGGTCATGCCGGAGACGGGCGAGGCTGAGCTGCCGACGATGCCTACGATGCGTGCGGAGACGGTGACGAAGAGAAAGCCGAAGACGACGACGAGGAGAGCGGCGGCGATGTTGGCGAGAAGGCCGACCTGAGCGCCGGGGATGGGCTTGAACTCGAGGAAGAGAACCATCAGGACGATGAGGAGCAGCGAGCCACCGAAGACAACAACGGGGGGAAGATCGTGTTCGATGCGCGAGGGCTGGTTTGCTGCTGCTTTGCTGGTGCCGGTTTTTTTGAAGCCCTGGGTGAGTGCGCCGACGATGGTGGGGAGGGTGCGGAGGAGAGTGATCAGTCCGGCGGCGGCGACTGCGCCTGCTCCCATGGGGCGAACGTAGGTGCGCCAGAGGTCGGAGGGCGACATCTGCGTAATGAGAACTGTGCCGGGATAGAGCGGGGTGGAGAGGTGCGAGCCGAAGAAGTAGATGGCTGGCATGAGGACGAGCCACGAGAAGACTCCGCCGGCGAGCATGATGGCAGCTACGCGGATGCCGATGATGTAGCCGACGCCGAGATATTCGGGGGTACAGTCGGCGCGGACGCTGGAGCCTTTGAGGAGATGCTGGGGGCCGATGTCGAAGTCGCGTGTGGGGGTGGCGGGCCAGAGGGCGAAGAGGTTGTCGTTCTGGAAGAGCGTGTAGACGCCGCCAAGGCCGAGGCCGAGGAAGACCCTCGATGCGAAGCTGCCGCCGCGCTCTCCGGCGATGAGGACGTCGGCGCAGGCTGTGCCTTCGGGATAGACAAGTGTGTCGTGCTCGTCGACGATGAGCTGGCGGCGAAGAGGGATCATGAAGAGGACGCCAAGCCAGCCGCCGAAGAGTGCGAGAGCGAAGATTCTTGACGTCTCCAGGTCAAATCCTAGAAATATGAGTGCGGGCAAGGTGAAGATGACGCCCGAGGCGATCGATTGACCTGCGTTGCCAGTGCTCTGGACGATGTTGTTTTCCAGGATGCTGGCTTTGCCGAAGGCGCGGAGAATCGAAATGGACAAGACCGAGATGGGGATGGAAGCAGCAACGGTAAGACCTGCGCGGAGACCGACGTAGACGGTGACTGCTCCGAAGAGTACGCCGAAGAGGGCGCCGAGGACAGAGCGCGGGCCGAGAGCTCCGGGCGGGTCTCGGTGGTGGGGACAAAGGGCTTGAAGGTGGGTCTGGTGGGTGTCGATGTTGCCATGGCGGTGCGTCTCCAGCTTGCTCGAGCTCGGTTTCGGCTTGGATGGGAGTGTATCAGTGGGAGTGTGGGACTGTTGATCGATCTCTCGGTCACCGGCTCCGGTCAGGTTGAATCTTGAAGTATCTGTATTTATGCAAATAGCATTCTTACAAGAGGTAGGTTCGGATGACCGCGGCGGAGCGATCCAGCTAATTCGCCAAGACAGCTCAATGTGATCGATAACGAGGCCACTCAACCAGCCCTTCGTCAGCGGAGCTTTGCCTGGGAGCGGTGAGGCTCTAACCGAGCTGGGCGGCAGTGTAAGCCTATCTATTAGCCAGAGGAGAATGGGTCGATTCGCGGGTGCGCATGTTCGTGAGCACACGTTCGACGCCGGCGACGGTCTTGATGATGTTGTCGTGAGAGGTCTGCCAGTTTGAGACGCTGATTCGCATCGCGCGGTGGCCGTTCGCAGTTGTTGTGCCGGAGAAGAAGGAGGTGCCTTCAGCGGCGATCTCTGCGATAACGTTGTCGTTCCACTCGTCCGAGATCGCTCCGGAAGGATCGAGAAAGGTGACGAGGCCCTGATTGATGATCGGACTGCTCAAGACCTGGACGCCTTCCAACTCGCCAAGTCCGGCGGCCAGTTGGGCCGCACAGTCGCAACAACGTTCGACGAGCTCCTGTACGCCGGTTCGGCCAAGTTCGCGAAGGGCGGCGTAGCTTGCAAACCCGCGGGCCCGACGGGAAAACTCCGGGTTCCAATCGAGCGGATCTCTCGCGACGTCCTGTTGGACGAGATAGCTTGCGTGATAGCTCATAGATGCCCGGTGGGCGTCCGGTTCGGCAACGAAGGCGTAGCCGCAGTCGTAGGGAACGTTCAGCCATTTGTGACCGTCGGTCGCCCAGGAGTGTGCGTGTTCCATTCCACGGACGAGGTCTTCGAAGCGCGGGCTTGCAGCTGCCCACATGCCGAAGGCACCGTCGACGTGCGTCCATGCACCATATCGACGTGCGATGGGGATGAGCGTTTCGAAGTCGTCGAAGCCGCCGGTGTTGACGTCGCCTGCCTGCAGCAAGACGATGGCGGGCTGGCAGTCGCTGTCGCGCAAGGCCGTTTCAAGCGCAGTGTGGTCGAGTGCTCCGACACTATCGACGGGCAACTTGGAGATGGATTGATCGCCGAAGCCAAGCAGATGCAGGGTGCGGTCGATGGTGGCGTGGCGAGTGCCGCAGAAGACGCGTATTTGCGGCGAGCCGCTCATGCCTTGACGTTCGACATCCCAACCTCGCCGCCTCAATAACCAGGTTCGTGCCGCAGCGAGACATGTTGTGTGGGCCATCTGACAGCCGGTCACGAGTGCGAAGGAGGACGAGGCCGGCAACCGGAACAGGTCTTTTTAACCACGCACCTACTGCTTCCTCGATGATCGCCGACGCAGGACTGACACTATATAGTCCCGCGTTTTGGTCCCAGGTTGAAGTCAGCCAGTCTGCGGCGAGCGCCGAGGGTAAGGATCCTCCGATGACCCACGCGTAGAAACGAGCGTTCACCGAGTTGTTAAGGCCGTCTTGAATGTCCTTCACGAGATCGTTGACAACGGACTCTGCCGGCATTGGATCGTCATTCCACTCTTTACACAACCGCTGGCGCAGCGTCTCGAGCGAGGCTGTGGGCCCCACGGGACGCTCATCTACTGTTCGAAGGTACTCGAGCGCGTGGTTCACAGCGGCTATCAAAGCGGGATGGAATTTTTGTTGCATGCTAGTCCTTAGCTCGTTTGGTATTCGCCGGTCGGGGGGCCGGTTTTCCTCTAACGCGTGAGCCCATTCAATGGTATCGCTTTGCATTCGAATCGCTTCTGAATGACGGTCGATCCGGAATATCAAACCTACCTTTTCTCTGGTTCGGTACTCCCTTGAGTTGTGCGGGAAACGGTGAGGCGGTAGCGAAGGAGAGCGGCGATCGCGCAGGCCATGAGGAAGAGCATGGGGCCGGTGAAGAGGAAGCGGTCTGTAATCCATTTGTCGTCGAGAAGGCCGGAACTTTGCGCGTATAGCGGGCCGAAGAAGCGTTCGACGCGGCCGGGCGAGCGGTGTGCGTCGAAGACGCTTGAGTTGCGGGATTGCCATGTTGCGAAGCGCGTGAGGAAGGCAAGTGTGACTGGAAGCCAAGCCCAGAGGATGGGTGGGATGGCGTCGGGATCGGCTGGGAGCCTGGCGGAGGCGGAGGGGAAGAACAATCGGAAGAGATCGCCAAGGGCCTTGCCGAGTTTGCCGAAGGGAACCAGTCCGAAGAGGAACCCGGCAACGGCAAAGATGGGCAGGAAGTAGCTGAGAACGAAGGCGACGCGATTCAACTGCGTCCAATGCATCTTGTTCGCCAGACCCCAGACGGGCGTGGTGAAGACCCAGGAGTAACGAATCGCCGCGACCACGACGAGGAAGTAGAGAAACAAGCACTTTACACACCAGGTGACAGCTTTCATCATGGCCTAGGTGTAGCACAGACGCATCACCCCTGGTGCAGAATTGTTGACGTCAGGCCTGCCCGAAGGCTTATACTGCGGGCATGGCGCAGGTCCGACCGACCTGGAGCGCCGGCGAGTGAGGTGAGTCTTCAGCGAATGCTTGAATGACAATGCGCTCGGGTCTGCTGCCGGGAGTCCACCCGGTGCACCGCCTGGCCGGGTGGTGGGGAGGCGCGCGATATCTCGTTTGTTGCGAGGGCCGGGACGGGTGGTTCGGGCCGCTCTGGATGATTTAGTAACTACGTTTTATCCGACTGACTGCAGGGCCTGTGGTGGGCCGTTGCTGCGAGCTAATCTCTCTCCTGTTTGTGACCTGTGTCTTGATGGTGTGCGAAGGCAGTCGATGACGCTGTGCGGGCGCTGCGGCGAGGTGCTCGACATGGAAGGCGTCCGGTTTGCGGGGCAGTTTCCGGTGGAGGGACTGTTGTGCTCGCCGTGCAGGATGGCGCCGCCGGAGTTTGAGCGGGCCGTGGCGTACGCGGCGTATGAGGACGAGGTGCGCGAGATGGTGCATCTGCTGAAGTATGAGCGGATGCGGGCGGTGGCGAAGCCGCTGGGTAAGTTGCTGGCCCGGGCGATCGAGACGTTGGAGGGCGAGGCTGGCCGCGACTTGTTGGTGGTCGCTGTGCCGCTGTTCCCTGCGAAGGAGCGGGAGCGAGGTTACAACCAGGCGGTGCTGTTGTCTGATGCCGCTCTCGTGGAGTTGAAGGGGAGCAGGCCCGAGTGGACGCTGCGGGCGGCGCATAACGTCATTCGCAGGGTGAAGGACACGCGCAGCCAGTTTGAGCTGACTCCGAAGGGACGACGACGGAACCTGCAAGGGGCGTTCGCGGTCGGGAACCGGGACAAGTTTGTTGGGCGCGAGGTCTTGTTGGTCGATGACATTTATACGACTGGCGCGACAGCACGGGCGTGTTCGCGGGTGCTGCGGCGGGCCGGGGCGAGTAAGGTCTGGGTCGCGACAGTGTCGCGGGCGCAGCCGGAGATGGTGGCCTCGTGGGACGTCTCGTCGAACACGGCGGTTTGGGACGCGGGTTAGCAAATCCGATTTAATTGAACGGAGCGGCGTGGCGTCGTGCCAACAGTAGCTGGAACCGGAGGGTTTTGAGATGCAATCGGGGAAGATGCGGAAGCAGGGGTTGAGCGGGAAGCGACACATGGGCCACGGGGCTGGGCATGGGGCTGGTCACGGGCGCGTTGTCGCGGAGGTGGATGTGCGGGTCGGTGTCTTCCAGCAGCCGGCGATGCAGACCGCAGTGCTGGTGCTGAATGCGTCGTATGAGCCGATCAATATCTGCGGGGCGAGGCGCGCGCTGGTGCTGGTGCTGAAGGGAGTGGCGAGGACCGAAGAGGAGCAGGGTGCAGTGCTACATGCTGCCAGAATGCGGATCGCGATGCCGAGCGTGATTCGGCTGCTGGAGTATCGCAGGATCCCTCACCAGACACGCGCGCTGAGCCGGAAGAACATTCTGCTGCGCGATCGGAACTCGTGCCAGTACTGCAGTGTGGTGTTGACTGCTGGTGAGTTGACGCTGGACCATGTCGTTCCGCGTTCGCGCGGGGGGCTTTCGACATGGGAGAACCTGGTCGCGTGTTGCCACAACTGCAATCGGCGGAAGGGTAACCAGATGCTGCATGAGTTGACCGAGATGAAGCTGCAGCGAGAGCCGCGGCCTTTTTCTCTCCACACCTCGCGGCACATCATGCGGATGATCGGCTCCGCGGACGCCGCCTGGCGGAAGTATCTGTACTTCGAGGCCGAGCCGGCGGCTTAGACTCCCCCGGGGTACCCCCTATTGCCCGCGTGTATATCCTTTCCTTTCAGTATTTTACCAAAAGTCTTCTCCTGTAAAACCCTCCAAACAAAGGGCTTGCGTCCAAAATATTGCAAATAAATGAGTTAGCTCCGGCTTTGGGTCTAGGCGATTTTTTTTCTTTCCACTGTTTTAAGTATAGCCGTTTGAGCGAAACTAACGTGCCAACTGGATTTCCTTGACTGTCAATGAGTTAGCTGGTTTTGGGGCTTGACATGCAATTTCTGGGCTGAAAGTGACAAAAGAAAATGCAAAGGCTTGGTGGCGGAGGACTTGTAGGGGTAGAGAAGCGGGTTTCTCCACTGCGCTGCTCACAAAGGCGTGAGCAGCTTCGGTCGAAATGACGGTCCTTTGGTTGGGTTGAAGAGGACGGGCAACGGCAACGGCAGTGGCGTTATGGCTGGTGACTGACCCCACGATACCCTTCGGACTTCGTCCTACGGGGATCATGGGGCACCCGGGCGCTTCGGCGGGGAGGTGTGCGACACTGTCGCGTATGACTCCTCACAATTTGGCTAAAGGAAAGTTTTCGGTTATTGGTGTGTCTTGTGTTTGCGGTCTTGCAATGGTTTTGTTGGCGGCGAGGCCCGCTGCAGGTCAGGCCATTGCGCGAGTGCCGAGCATTGATCAGGCGCTGGAGATGCAGACGGCTTCGGGGCCTGCGCTGTCTCCGGACGGGCAGCATGTGGTGTACGAGGTCTCGCGGACGAACTGGAAGACGGACGCGTTTGAGCGCGATCTCTGGATCGCGGATCGTGCGGGGAACAGCCATCTGCTGACGGCGCAGGTGAAGTCGAGTTCGGGGGCGCGATGGTCGCCGGACGGACGCTGGATCGCTTTTGCGTCAGACAGGCCGGGGCAGATTGCGGAGACGAAGGCGGACTCGCGGCAGATTTATGTGATCGACCCGATGGGCGGGCGAGGCGCGGCAGGTGACGAAGCTCGAAGACGGCGTTGATGGGTATGAGTGGGGGCCAGACTCGAAGACGATTGCGTTTACGACAAAGGACCCGCTGTCGAAGGCGCAGAAGGACCGCGTTGAGCGCTATGGAGAATACACCGTGATCGATGGAGATGAGCAGATGACTCATCTGTGGACGGTGGACGTGACGGCGGACCCGGTGGCGCCCCCTGCTAAGGACAAGTCTTCAAGTTCTACTTCGGCGACTCCTGCTCCGCCATTTGGAGTACCCGAAGCGCATCGGCTGACCGAGGGCGATGAGTTCAGCGTGTCGGGTTTTGCGTGGTCGAAGGACGGATCGAAGATTGCGTTTGCGGCTTCGAGGAACGGCGAGTTGAAGAACGGTGGAACGTCTACGGTCTATGTTGTCTCGGTTGCGGACAAGAAGGTGACGAAGCTGGTGACTTCGCCGGGGCCGAATTCAGATCCGCACTTCTCGCCCGATGGGACGCAAGTGGCTTTTGTTACGGCCGATGGGGCGCCGTATTTTTTCTATGCGAACCAGAAGATCGCCGTGGTGCCGGTTGGCGGGGGACGACCGAAGGTGGTGAGCGGGTCGTTCGACGAGGACGCGCGTCTGTTGGACTGGAGCGAGAAGGGAGTTTATTTTGCCGCGTTGAAGAAGACCGCGGGGCATCTTTACCGCTTGAATGTTGCGACGGGCGCGGTGGAGCAGGTGACGCATCCGGACTATGTGGTGGCGAATGGTTTCTCGTTCTCGAAGGACTTCAGCGAGGTGGCTTATCGTGCTGCGATGCCGAATTCGGGCGCAGAGATTTATGTTGCTTCGACGACGGGGAGCGGGCCGGCCGTACAGCGTGACGCATCTGGACGATGCGATGAAGCCTTACACGCTGGCGCGGCGCGAGGTGGTGAGCTGGAAGTCAGGCGACGGCGCGACGATTGAGGGCGTTCTGTTGAAGCCGGCGGACTTCGACCCGAAGAAGAAGTATCCGCTGCTTGTCGTGATCCATGGCGGGCCGACGGGAGTCGAGCAGCCGGTGGTCAATCCGGACCGTTACTATCCGGTGGAGATGTTCGTCGCGAAGGGCGCGCTGGTGCTGCGGCCGAACTATCGAGGATCGGCGGGGTATGGGGCGGCGTTTCGTGCGTTGAATGTGCGGAACCTTGGTGTGGGCGACTATGCCGACGTTATCTCCGGTGTCGATTCTCTGATTGCGCAGGGATTTGTTGATAAGGACCGGGTCGGTTCGATGGGATGGAGCGAGGGTGGGTATATCTCGGCGTTTATTACGACTTCGAGCGACCGTTTCAAGGCGGTGTCGGTTGGCGCGGGGATCTCGGATTGGATGACGTATTACGTGAACACGGACATTACACCGTTTACGCGGCAGTATCTGAAGGCGACGCCGTGGGACGATCCGGAGATCTATAAGAAGACGTCACCAATTACTTATATTGCGAAGGCTAAGACGCCGACGCTGATCCAGCAGGGAGACCGTGACAAACGGGTGCCGGTGCCGGACAGCTTTGAGTTGCGACAGGCGCTGGAGGACAAAGGCGTGCCGGTGAAGATGGTGTTGTATCACGGCTTCGGGCACCCGATCGATAAACCGAAGCAGCAGCGGGCGGTGATGGAGGAGAACCTGCGCTGGTTTGAACACTACATCTGGGGCGAGCCGTTTGTGGAGGGCGTTGGGCCGGGTGCCGCGCCGGTGAGCTCGAAGTAGACGATCTTGCGTGATCGTGATTAAGAGTCAGCAGTTTCCTAAATTTGACGCATGGGCCGTTTTGTTGCGTAAAGGAGATCTCGGTGGGCGCAGAAGAGAAGATGAGCTCAATAGGCAAGCCAGTGCCGGAGTTGCCGGTCGCTGACGTTGAAAGCGCGCAACAGCATTACAGAGATGTACTTGGCTTTGAGATCGGATGGCTTTACCCAGGCAAAGAAATTGGCGCCGTGTCACGCGGCGATATGGGGCCGATATTTTTTCGGAAGAGGGAGCCACCGTTCGAACCTGCCGTTCACTGGGTATTCGCCGAAGATATCGATGCGTCGTACCAGGAACTGAAGTCGTCAGGTGCTAACATCGTGGACCCTCTTGAAAAAAAGCCTTGGGGATTGAGGCAATTCACCATAAAGGACCTGGACGGGAATCTATTCTATTTTCACCATGACTAAGGTAGTGTTCCAATCTTGGGCCGGTCTGCTTGCGACCCCAGCCGCTTGTTATGCGGCGTTTGGTCAGCCGGTCGTCTTACTCGAAGACGGGGCGAAAAAATGAGCGCTCGTAGCTGACTATGCATCCAGAGTCTGCCCCGTACTGAACGGCCGCTAAGCAATCCGGGTCTTGAAGTGATTTCTCTCTGTAGTCCTCGTATGTCGCCAGACTAGGGAACGAGAACATCGCCAGGGCCACGTTGTTCGCGCCTTCCGATGGCAGGAAATATCCGTGATGCTTACCGCCGAATTTCTGAACGAGCGGTATCCAAATTCTTCCATAGTGTTCAAATTCCTTGAGCTTTCGCGGATCGATAATATAGCGGACGTAACAGGTGATCACATTTTCTCCGTTTGCAGTTCAGCTGGGCCACGCTGGTATTCTAAATTGCCTCCGATTGATAACGCCGAACAGCGATGGCACATCGCAGCGTTTGACGGTGATGGCCTGATCCCAGATGTGGTGGGCCGCCTCATCATCCAGTCTGCAAGGCCGCACCAGCGAGAACATGGATGTGATATTTTTCCCGCAGGAGAGCGTGAATGGCTTACATCGAGAGTTATCAGTGTGACGTGTGCGGGGACAAAAAAGGCGAGGGTGGAGACTGGTGGCTGGCGTGGGTGGACTGCTTCCAGGGAGAGAAGCCCGAGGAAGAGCCAACCGCTGATTAAACTGACGCGATGGCAGAGTCACCACGCACATTCGGCGGGGGTGAAGCACCTGTGCGGGGCGCGGTGTGCGGGCACGATGATCGGACCGCTGGATGACGCAGCAGCACGCCGATCCGGACGCGCACTGCGAGACGAACTAGGCGGGCCTCGGATCCAAAAGCCGGCGCTGGTTCATGTTGGTGAGAAATCGGACGGGCCTTCAGCCCTTGTCCTTGGGTCGCCCGGCTTCCTGGGGCGTTGCCCCAGGCTGGTATAGGTTGCGCCTTCAGCGCTCTCTGGGGGAATCTTGTTCTGAGCGAACGATCCTCGGATCTGGCCCACTCCCAGAAAGCCAGCAGACGGCGGTGTGTTGACTACTGTGGTGACTTGGCGGGTGGGGGCTTGTTGTTGTTGTTTTTGTCGTCGGGTGCTTTGTTGTTGGTGATGTCCTGGCCGTTGTAGATGATGCGCGAGGTGGCGTGGAACTGCTTGTAGTCGGAGTATTTGACTACGTTGCGCATGTGGACGTCCTGCGCCATTGCGCCCTCCTGGGCGGCAAAGTGCAGGTTGCCCTCGGCCTTGGTGTAGGTGGGGAACCAGTATTTGCCGTCGACCTGCTCGTAGTAGGTGGTAAAGGGGGGCTGGAGATCCTCGTGGCCCCTGCGCGTGTCCTGTGGGACAGTCTTGCCGTTGATCAGGACGATCTGGAAGTCCTGCTGGTCGACCCAGACCTTGCCCTGGAAGTAGTGCTTGCCCTTTTCGAGCACCCTGGGGCCGGCGCTGAAGACGTAGGTATCGAGCTCATCGACGTGCTGGCGACCGAGGTAGACGACGTCGTACTTGGGCAGGTCTTCGGTGGTGAGGATGAAGGGCAGGCGGTGCTCGATCTCATCGAAGTCCGCGGGGGTCATGAGGACGCGCTCGAGGGTGTTCTGGGGGGCGAAGACGACGTGCTCCTCGCGCTTGCCATCGTTGTTGAAGGTGATGTCGGTGACCTGCTGGTACTCGCCGTCGACGCGGTTGGTGTCCTCAGAGATGGTGTCGACTTTGACGGTCTGGCGGAAGGTGTAGTTTTCGCGGGCCTTCTTGAATTCAGATTCGCGGGCGCCGAATTTTTCGATGACCTGCTCCGGGGTCATGCCGACGGGAGGGGTGGGATCGAGGGGGCCAAAACCGGTTGGCTCCTGCGCGGCGGCCCCGTCCGGATTTGCGACAGCGGCGAAGGCTGGGGCAGAGGCGGCCGATAGCAGAAAAAGGAGAAGTGCAAGAAGGCCAGTGGAGACGTCGACTCGGATTGGAGAGAGGGGCTTCATGGGCGAGAACTCCAAGGTGAGACTGGGGCGGGCATTTCTTCGTTGCACCGCACTCTACTAAGAATAGACGCGAATTGGGGAGGTTTGTTGATGTCGGTCGTAACCGGGGAGGTGGGCGGGCTACTCGCGCTGCGCTGGCCGGCGATTGCGGCGGCTGGGGGAGCGTCTGGAGCATTGTGGCTGCTGGGGTTTCGCATGCAGCTGCGTGCCGGTCTGCGCCGCCGGGAGAGACGGATCGAGGAGGAGCTGGCGGCCTACTCGCGGCTGGATGTGCGGTCGCCGCTGGATGGCGATGCGGTCGCGCTGGCCAGGCAGGTAAGCCGGTCGATGGCGGAGAATAGCGCGTTTCGCAGGGCGGCGATGCTGGTACGGGACGCGGACGGTCGGTTTTCGGTCGCGGCCCATGCGGGGATGGATGACGCGACGGTTGAGTCGTTGAACGCGTGGGGAGAGGGTGTTGCGACGGATGAGCGCAGTGGGGGGACGAGAGTTCGGCGGGGAGGGGGTGGCCTTGGAGTGCGGGTGGGGACGAGGAGTTTTGCGGTGGTCCTGGGAAAGGGCCCTGCGGAGGGTATGTATCGGCGGGCCATTTTGATGCCGCTGTGGACGACGGGCGGACGCTTGCTGGGTGCGCTGGCGGTGGGTGCGGACAGCTTGACGGGAGTGCGACGGAGCGTGCTGGCGGAGGCGTTGGGGCCGTTGGAGGCATTGGCGCTGAAGGTGGAGCGGGCGAGGGAGAACGCTGTGTTGGCGGAGAGACTGCTCAAGGCGGAGAGGCTGGCGGCGCTGGGGTTGTTGGCCGGGGGGATGGCGCATGCGCTGAATAATCCACTGACGGCGGTGCTTGGATTTGCGGAGTTGATTGCTGATACGACAAGTGAGGGCAGGGTGAAGGAGGACGCCACGATCATCGTGCGGCAGGCACAGCGGATGCGGGAGACGGTGGAAGGGCTGCTTGAGTTTTGGCGGCCGGCGCAGCATGTCGAGTTGGTGGACGTGGCAGAGTTGGTGCGCGAGTTGGCTGCGGCCTGTGTCGAAAGGCTTGAAGGCAGAGGGGTCCGGCTGGTTGTGCAAGTCGGAGATGAGCGCGTCTCTGTTCGCGGAAACAGGGGCAGGTTGCGGCAAGTGCTGGAGCATCTGTTGAACAATGCGGCGCAGGCGCTGGCTGGGGAGGGTGGGGCGAAGGGCAATGAGGAACAGGTGATTCGTGTTTCGGTGGGTGTTGATGGGAGTACGGTGCACTTGATTGTGAGCGATACGGGGCCGGGGTTTCGCAAGCCTGGGCGGGTGTTTGAGTTGGGGGAGATGGCGGGTGAAGGTGGTGGGTTGGGGTTGAGTATTTGCTATGGGACGGTGCATGAGCATGGTGGGGAGATCAGTGCGTTTAATCTTCATCCGCATGGGGCGGCGGTGGCGGTGGAGCTGCCGGTGGCGGATTTTGGAGATAAAAAATCTGCGGTGGGTGGTGGGGAGGCGGTGAGAGCGTAAGTGTTTGAGGATAGGCGTTTTTGCTTGTGGTTTTTGGGGTGCAGAACGTGGTGAATTGGTGGTGAATCGTGGTAATTTGTGTGGTTCTTAGGTGGTGATTTTTGTGGTCGAAATGCATGCCAGGTTTCGAAAATATATTTTCAGCGGGTGAAGCCAGGGCCAATGCCGATCCTCCTCGGTGGTACCGATTTCCTTTTGCGGAGGTAGACTGGCGCGATGAGGAATCGATTGGTTTGCGCAGGCGTGCTGGCGGCGATGCTGGCCGGGCCGGGGTCCTGGGGGTGTGCCCAGGGTGTGGTGGACGCTTCGTCGGGCAAGCGCCCAATGACGTTTGCGGGCCTGCAGCGCATGAAACGGGTGAGCGATCCGCAGATCTCGCCGAGTGGCAGATGGGTAATGTTTTCAGTGACGGAGGTGGGCCTCGAGAAGAACTCGAAGGTGAACCATCTTTGGGTGGTGCCGCTGGCAGGCGCGGCCGCGAAGGAGCGGCAGGTGACGTTCTGGAAGGAGGGCGAGTCGGAGGGAAGGTTTTCGCCGGACGGGCGGCATGTGTTATTTACGGCCACCGATAGTAAGTCCGGGCTGTCGCAGATTTTCCTGGCGACGTGGAACGAGAGGGCGGGTACGCTGGGGACGCCTACGCGGCTGACGAATGTGAGCACGGAGGCGGACGGTGCGGTGTGGTCGCCGGATTCGCAGCGGATACTGTTTGTGTCGCGGGTGTATCCGGAGTGCAGCGAGGGCTCTTCGTGGCTGGAGGAGGAGAACTGCGACAGGCGGAAGGACGAGGCCGCTGCGGCCAATCCGGTGAAGGCGCAGGTGTGGGACCATCTGCTGTATCGGCACTGGAACAACTATGTGGGGCCGAAGCGTAGCCATGTGCTCGTGGTGTCGGCGACGGACGGGAACGCTATCCGGGCCCTGACGCCCAGGCAGGACATTGGGGACGCGGAGGCGCCGACGTTTTCGCTCGGCGGGCCGGTAGGGTATGCGTGGGCCCCGGACTCTCGGGAGATCGCTTATGTAACCAATCTTGATCTTGTTCCGGCGGCGAGCACGAACAACGATATTTATACGCTGCGGCTGGACGATCCGGGCGCGAAGGCAGTGAAGATTTCGACGAGTCCGGGGAGCGATGATGGGCCGGCGTATTCGCCGAACGGGAGGTATCTCGCGTTCAGGTCGCAGGCACGGGCGGGGTATGAGAGCGACCGGTTTCGTTTGATGCTTTACGACCGTGAGCAACTGGAGGCCAAAGAGCTGTTGCCGAAGTATGACCGATGGGTGGATGAGTTTGTGTGGGGTCCCGATTCGAAGGCGGTCTACATTGCGAGCGGTGACGCTGGACGGACTGTGGTTCTGCGTTTCCAGTTTGAAGGGGAGCCTGAGGTCCCGTTCAAGCCGATCACGTCGGACGGTGAGTTCTCCGATCTTCAGATCAGCTTTGACGGAAATAATCTGGTTGCGACGCGGATGAGTGTGGACCAACCCGGGGAGATCAATGCGATCGCTCCGGCCCTGCTTGAAGAGGCGCAGGAGGCAGAGCCTGTTTCGCCGGAGGCCGCCAAACAGGCCGCCGAGATCGCGAAGTTTTCGGTGCTGGGGACGCTGGACGTTGGGGGATCGAGTCCGCGGAGGCAGATTACGCATTTGAACGATGCGTTGATCAGGACGCTGGATCTGTCGCCGATGGAGACTTTCCGGTTTGCGGGCGCGGGCGGGACGCCGGTGGAGGGTTTTATTGTTCGTCCGCCGAACTTCGATGAGACGAGGAAGTATCCGGTGAAGTTTTTGATCCATGGAGGACCACAGGGCGCGTGGGGTGACGCGTGGAGCTACCGGTGGAACCCGGAGTTGATGGCGGCGAGCGGGTATGTGGTGGTGATGGTGAATCCGCGCGGGTCGACCGGGTATGGACAGGTGTTTGTGAATGGAGTGAATGGCGACTGGGGCGGGAAGCCGTATGTGGGCCTGATGAAGGGAATGGACTATGCAGAGGCGCATTATTCGTTCGTCGATAAGACGCGGGAGTGTGCGCTGGGGGCGAGTTATGGCGGGTTCATGGCGGACTGGATCCTGACGCATACGAACCGGTTTGCCTGCATCGTTACGCATGATGGGATGTTCAATCCGCAGAGTGCGTATGGGACGACGGAGGAGTTGTGGTTTAACGAGTGGGAGTTCCGGCAGCCGGCGGTGGTGGTTGCGGGCAAGGGCCGTGTAGCCAGGGTAGACGGGGACCCGGCGCCTGCGCAGCCCTGGAACAACTTCGATAAGCCCGTGGCGTTGGACCCGTTCCGCAAGTGGTCGCCGATGCTGTCGATCAAGAACGCGAAGACGCCGACGTTGGTGATTCATTCGCAGCGGGACTATCGGCTGGATGTTTCGGAGGGCTTTCAACTGTTTACTGCGCTGCAGCGGCTGAATGTGCCGAGCAAGATGCTTTATTTTCCCGATGAAGGGCATTGGGTGTTGAAGCCGCGGAACTCGAAGCTCTGGTATGAGACGGTGGGGGACTGGTGCGACCAGTGGACGAAGACGAACGCTTATGCGTCGACTGGGTACGATAGTCCGGCGATGCCGGTCGCAAAGACGAAGGCGAAGGCGCCTGACGTGAGGATGGGGCAGTCGCGGCCCGAGGAGATGGAGGAGAAGCAAACGCTGGCTGGGGCGGTGGCTGCTCCACCCGCTGCGGCGAATGCACCGGAGAGAACACCGGCGCCGGTGGTGCGTGAGGGCCCTCCAGGTCGATCGCGAAAGGCCGCTCCAGAGGCGCCTCCGAAGGCGTCGGACAGTCACGCTACTTTTGAGATTGCGATCAGCGCGGACGGGGACAATGAGGTGCAGGTCGGTGCCGATGCGCGGATCAACATCACGCTGAAGAACCTGGCTGACCATCAGATTTTGTTTGGTCATCGCCCGGGGACGAACAATCCGGAGTTTTCGTTCTTGATTGTGGTGAGGAATGCCGCGGGGCGCGTGGTGGAGGAGACTGCTTATGGCCGTGAGACGCGCCAGCACCAGCAGACGGAAGACCGCACGGTGGACTATGTGCAACCGGGACAGAGCGTGATTCAGACGGCGCATCTTACGCGGTTGGTCAATATCGTTCGGCCGGGCGTTTACACGGTGAAGGTGTCCCGGAAGGGCCCGGAGACGCAGGCTGTGGTGGAATCGAATGAGATTACACTGAACGTCGTTCCATAGAGTTGACCAGGCAAAGGCAAACGCAGATTCCTCCGCTGCGCTGCGGAATGACAACCAAAAGGCAAAGCAAAGCAAAGGCAAGGCAAAGGCAAAGGCAAAAACAAAAGCAAATGCAAATGCAAATGCGGGGATTCTTCGCGGCGCTCAGAATGACGTGCTCTTTGTGATTGTGATGGTGATTGTGATTGAAGGGGAAGGTTGACGTGGGGTTTGCGAGGCCGAAGAAGCGGGAGCCGTTGGGCGAGGCCGGGTTGTTTGAGTATGCGGTGGGTGCGCTGGCGCGAAGGATGCGGACGGAGCGTGACCTTCGGCGGTTGATGAAGGCGCGCGCGGAGGCGGGTGAGGCCGGGGTGCGGGCGATGGATACCGTCGTGGTCAGACTGAAGGAGTTGAACTACTTGAGCGATACGCGGTTTGCTGAAGACTACACGCGGGTGCGCAAGGAGCATGAGAAGTTTGGACAGCGGCGGGTGCAGCAGGACTTGATGCAGAAGGGTGTGAAGAGGGAGCTGGTGGCCTCGGCGCTGGAGACGGCGTATGAGGGCGTCGATGAGTTGACGCTGGCGCGGGAGTACATTGCGCGGAAGCGGATGAAGCAGCCGAGCGGAGAGAACGCGCAGAAGGAGACGGCGCGGGCCATGAATCGGCTGCTGCGGGCGGGGTTTTCTTCAAAGGCGATTTATAAGGTGCTTAGGGAGTGGAATGTTGACGTAGAAGAGAGCGATCTTGAAGGTGCCGATGCGGAGGAGCCCGCTGGTGGGAACTGAGCAAGACGTGCGGGTGTCTAAGCTACCGTGAGTGCGATTCGAGTTCTCTTAGTTGTTGCGTGTCTCTGGACGCTTGCCGGGTGTGAGCGATCGCCGAGAATGCCGTCCTCTCCGAGGACCGTGCGGGCCCCGTCTGACGAGCAGATGGAACGGCTGGCGGTTTACAGCGCGTTCCTGGCGCGGCAGGTACCGAAGTCGGCCGTTCCCCGGAGTGGTCGCCGCATGGAAGGATTGCTTATCCGGAAGCCATTGAGGTATGTAAGCTCCGAATTGGCGAATGTGCAGACCTATGTGTTTCAAGACAACCAATTTGTTCTGCGTTCGCCATCGGGAGACGTTGTTTCGTCACGCGAGCTTGCGCAGGACACGCTGAAGAATTTCTATATTGCGGGAACGCGAACGGACGATCTCTTCGGCTCGGACGAGTTCAGCGGCCCGTTTATGGTGTTCAGCGGTGAAGAATTGAATGCGCGGTTTCAAATGGAGTCGTGTCACCGGCCTGAGTTATGTGGATTGCGTTTGATCAACCAGGTTTACCCCAACTCCGGGGGGCTTTGGGGTTTTTCGCACATCGGCTTCAGTAAAGATCATTTGCAGGCACTGGTTTATTACTCGGATGGCTATTGGGGTGAAACGGGAGTGGCACTCCTGGAAAAAGGGGCCGGAGGGTGCGTCGATTGTGGCAAGGGTGCCCCTGAGTGTGTCGTAGTTGACAGAGTGCACGGATTTCACTTTAGTAGTCGCCGCGGAAGCTGTGGATGAGGCGGCGATCGCGTTTTGAGGGGCGTTTGGATGGCGTGTTGTAGGCGATGGGGCCGAGGAGTTTTCGCTCTTCGGCGGCCTTGCGACGGGCCTCTTTGCTTTCTTCGGTCTCTCGGTAGAGGGTTTGGGCGACGGCGGCGGGCCCGCGCTGCTGGCTGAGCGCGAGGACTTCGATGTCGAATTCGCCGCCTTCGTTTTTAATGTGGAGCATGTCGCCGATGCGGACCTCGCGAGCGGGCTTGGCGGGTTGGTTGTTCGAGGTGATGCGGTTGAGTTCGCAGGCCTTGGAGGCTTGCTCGCGGGTCTTGAAGAAGCGGGCGGCCCAGAGCCATTTGTCGATGCGGGTGCCGGTCATGGTTCTATTTTCGCTCGGGTGCGGTAGATCAAAGTAGCGCAAATTGTGCTGACCTCAAGATTGCAAAGACGAAATACGGGCTGGCTTTCAGCCCTTGGCAAGCTCATGGGATCGATGGATGACGGCTTCCAATCAGGTCAATTGGATACAGCCCGGATCCTGATTCGTATCAGATGGCGCGGAGCATGCGGCCGGGGAGGGAGAAGAGCGCGGCTATGAGTTCGAATGTGCCGCCAACTACGATGCCGACGAGGCGGAAGGGCAGGAGGAGCAGCCAGACGAAGGGGAAGAGAATGAGCGCGGCGAGGGCCAGGGGCCAGCAAAAGAAAGCGAGAAGGCAGAAGAGCAGGAAGTTGAGCATCGGGGTTTTCTCTCCTTTGAAGATAACGCTTGCGCGCGGAAAAAGTTCCCTTGGGCGAAGATGGAGATATGGCGGACGGCGGGTTGCAACGAGTGGTGGGGGTGGACTGGTCGGGCGACCAGGGGCCGGGGCAGCGGAGGAAGATCTGGGCCGGGGTTTGGACCGGCTTCTACGGGTAAGGTGTTGCTGGAATCGGGCAGGACGCGGGTGGAGTTGATGGAGTGGCTGGTGGAGTTGGCGAGGGAGACTCCGCGGATGGTGGTGGGGTTCGACTTTACGTTTAGCTATCCGGCTTGGTTTTTGCGGGAGTTGGGGATTGCGTCGGCTCCGGAGTTTTGGCGGTTGGTGGCGGATGGGCAGGGGGAGAGGTGGCTGCATAAGGATTGTGAGGACGGGCGGTTTTGGGGGAGGGCGGGATCGCGGAGGCATGGGAAGAAGCCGGCGGAGTTTTGCGGGGAGCATGCTCACAGGATGCTGCGGAGGGCGGAGACGGTGTTGAAGGTGAGGGCGGAGATGACGGATCCGCTGCAGATTGCGAGGATTGCGGGGATCGCGCCGAAGAGCGTGTTTCAGATTGGCGGGGCGGGGGCGGTGGGGACGGCTTCGCTGCGGGGGATGCCGGGGTTGTTGCGGCTGCGGGAGGCTGGATTCAGGATTTGGCCGTATGATGCGCCTTCGGTGAAGAAGCCGCTGGTGGTGGAGATTTATACGCGGCTGATGACGGGGGCGGTGACGAAGAGCTCGGAGGTGGCGCGGACGGCTTATCTGGCGAAGAAGCGGAATGAGAATGCTTTGTTTGCGGGGTTGTCGCGGGGGGTGATGGTGAAGGCGCGGGCTTCGGAGGATGCATTTGATGCGCTGGTTACGGCGTTGGTGATGGTAGAGCATGGGGGAGTTTGCGCGATTGCGGAAGACGGAGGATGAGGTGTTTCGGATGGAGGGGCAGACTTGGGTGCCGGGGTTGGTCGGATGAGGCGGGGGATTCCTTGGATGTTGGTTGGGCTGCGGGTGTGGGTTGTCCGCTGATTGTCTTTGGCGCCTGGCGTGACTGGGATGGCCGATGGCTTGGGGCGATTGTGGTGGTGGCGTTGGTGTCGGATATCTATGACGGGATTCTGGCGCGGCGGTGGGGCGGCGAGACGGCTGGGTTGAGGATGTCGGATTCGGTGGCGGATACGATTTTTTATTGGGGGTGGTGTGGGCGCTTTGGGTGCGTGAGCCGCAGGTGTTGCGGGGGAATTGGCGGTGGTGGGTGGGGTTGTTTGTGATTGAAGGGGTGCGGTATGGGTTCGATTTCTGGAAGTTTGGAAGGCGGCCAGTTATCACTCGTATATGGCTAAGGCGTGGGGGTTGTTGATTGCGGTGGCGGTGGTCGGGGTATTGAGTTTCGGTGGGCTGCGGTGGCTGGTGTGGGTGGCGCTGGTGTTTGGGATTGTAGTGAATGCGGAGGGGCTGGCGATGTCGTTGATGTTGCCAAGGTGGAAGAACGATGTGAAGACGCTGGGGCGGGCGTGGGTTGAGGAAGGAGATGTTGGCGGAGCGGATTGAGTTGCGCTGATAAACTTAGTGCTTATGATCAATCGTTCGGGAAGCCAGATTCGGGAAGATTTTTTGCGGTTTTTTGAGGGCAAGGGGCACAGACGGGTGCACTCTTCTTCGCTGGTGCCGGCGAACGATCCTACGCTGCTGTTTACCAATGCGGGGATGAACCAGTTCAAGGACGTTTTTCTGGGAACGAGAAGCGGGACTATTCGCGGGCGGCGAGCTCGCAGAAGTGCGTGCGGGCGGGGGGGAAGCATAACGATCTGGAGAACGTCGGGTTTACGCGGCGGCACCATACGTTCTTTGAGATGCTGGGGAATTTTTCGTTTGGGGATTACTTCAAGAAGGACGCGATTGCTTATGCGTGGGAGCTGCTGACCTCGAAGGAGTGGTTTGGGATCGATCCGGCGAAGTTGTATTGCACGGTGTTTGAGGGGGACGCGAAGGTTCCCCGTGACGATGAGGCGGAGCGGTTGTGGATTGAGACGGGCGTGCCGAAGGAGAGGATCTTTGGGATGGGGGCCAAGGACAACTTCTGGCAGATGGGGGACACGGGGCCTTGTGGGCCTTGCTCGGAGATCTTTTATGACATGGGGATCGAGGCGGCGGAGGAGCCGGGAGTCGATAAGCCGTTTCCGCTGGATGAGCAGCGGTATGTTGAGATCTGGAACCTGGTGTTTATGCAGTTTGATCAGGAGCAGCGATGGGACGCTGACGCCGCTGCCTAAGCCTTCGATCGATACGGGGATGGGGTTGGAGCGGGTTTCGGCGGTGTTGCAGGGTGTGCTGTCGAACTTTGAGACGGATTTGTTTACTCCGCTGATTAAGCGGGCGGCAGGAGTTGGCTGGTCAGCGAGTCAGCAGCTGGAACGCGGTCGGTCTGAGGACGATAAGGGTCGCGTGCTTCGCTGCGGATTATTGCGGACCATGCGCGGGCGGCTACGTTTTTGATCTCGGATGGTGTGTATCCTGCGAATGATGGCAGAGGGTATGTGCTGCGGAAGATTCTGCGGCGCGGGATTCGGCATGGACGGCTGCTGGGGCAGGAGAAGCCGTTTATGCATGAGATGGTGTTTGCGGTTCGGGATGAGATGCAGGTGGCTTATCCGGAGTTGAAGGAGTCGGCGGAGCGGGTGAGTAAGGTGGTGTTGGCGGAGGAGTAGCAGTTTGCGCGGACGCTGGAGACTTGTGGCTGCTTGTAAGCGAGATGATTATGAGAGGAGACGTTGCAGGAATCTGGCGAGCGCTCGAGGCGTTTCAGCTTGCGTCAGTCTATCAGAAGATCGGTTCTGGTGAAATTGGCCACTGGACTTTCACTGAGACCTGGATCGCTGGCTTCATGGTGATGCTGCGGGATTGCCGTTCGACTTGGCGGGGTTTGATGCGGCGAAGGAAGAGGAGCAGGCGCGGGCGCGGGCTAGTTGGAAGGGTGGGTCGCAGAAGTCGGCGGCGCCGGTTTATCGGGAGTTGCCGAAGACGGAGTTTGAAGGGTATAGCGCGCTGCGGGTGGATGGGGCGCGGGTGTTGGCGCTGGTGAAGGATGGGATTGGTGTGCCGGAGTTGAAGGCTGGGGAGACGGGCGAGGTCGTGTTGGATGCTACGAGTTTTTATGCGGACTCGGGTGGGCAGGTTGGGGATGTGGGGTGGTTGTATTCGGGGGACCACAACTCGGTCGTGGCTGAGGTGAGTGGCGCGACGAAGCCGGTGCAGGGAGTGTTTGCGCATAAGGTGAGGGCGAACCAGACGATTGCGGTGGGCGATACGGTGGATACGGTGGTGGATGCGACGACGCGGTCGGCTACGATACGGAACCATACGGGGACGCATCTGCTGCATGCGGCGCTGCGCGAGGTGCTGGGGAAGCATGTGAAGCAGGCGGGGTCGCTGAATGATGCGACGCGGCTGCGGTTCGATTTTTCGCACTTTGCGGGTGTGGCGGAGGAGGAGTTGCAGGAGGTCGAGGACATTGTGAACCGGCAGGTGATGGGGAATACGAAGGTGGAGACGCTGGTGGATGTGCCGATCGACGTGGCGGTGAATGAGCTGGGGGCGATGGCGCTGTTCGGCGAGAAGTATGGCGAGCGGGTGCGGGTGGTGAAGATTGGGGAGTTTTCGACGGAGCTTTGCGGGGGGATCCATACCGGGGCTACGGGTGAGATTGGGTTGGTGAAGATTGTTGGGGAGGGGTCGGTGTCTTCGGGGGTGCGGCGGGTGGAGGCGGTGAGTGGGACCGGGGCGCTGCATGAGTTCCGGCGGGATTTTGATGTGGCGAAGGTGGTGGGGTCGCTGGTTGGGTTCTTCTTCTGAGAGCGGTGACGCCTGCGGACGCTCTGCGGGCACCGGATTGCTGCGCAGGAAGAGGAGATGAAGAAGCTGAGGCGGGAGCTGGATAGCGTTCGCATGAAGGCCGCTTCTTCTTCTTTGTCGGATGCTGGGCTTCGGCCGTTGAGGTGAAGGGTGTGAAGGTGCTGGCTCAGCGGGTGGATGGGTTGGAGAAGGCGCAGATGCGGGAGCTGGTGGATTCGCTTCGCGGGAAGTTGGGGTGCGGTGTGGTTGTGCTGGGGGCGGCGGTGGATGGGAAGGTTTCGTTGATTGTTGGCGTGACGAAGGACCTTACTTCGCGAGTGCAGGCGGGGAAGATGGTTGGGTTGTTGGCTGCGCAGGTTGGGGGTAAGGGTGGTGGGCGGCCTGATCTGGCGGAGGCTGGTGGGAGTGATTTGGGGTCGCTCGATGCGGCCCTGAAGGGTGCGGCTGGCGTGGTGGAGGGGTTGCTTGTAGTTGCGGCATTCAGGGGCTGCGGATAGGAAGGCTTACCCCAGGGGCTAAAGCCCCATACTCCTGGCATCCGGCACGTAGAGGAAGCCATAGGCTGAAGCCTTGGCGTACCTAGAATCAGAGTCAAATACAAAGCCTGAAATCTGAAGCAGATTCCCTTAGTTGATGACAGACAAAGAGACAACAGCAGATCCTCCGCCTTCGGCGAAGGATGACAACTAAAAAAACGGCGATGCAGGGTGGCCCTCGAAGGGCGGTTCGCGCGTAGCGCGAATGCCCACCTTAGCGACGATAAGACCGTCGCGAGGATGGGGCACCCGATGTGTGGGTAGGCTAAAATTTGCGGAGCGTGGGCTTGCTCCGTGAGCCCGCGCCTGGCGGTGAGTTGATTTCGTTTTACAGGAGGCGGCTTTGCACGTGCATGCTCCGCATCATCCCATAGGAGGATGGAAGGATTTTCTTATACATCTGCTTACGATTTCGATCGGACTGCTGATAGCCGTGGGGATTGAGGGATGCGTCGAGCTGCATCGCGAGCACAAGCTGGTGCGGGAGGCCCGCGAAACGATGCGCGAGGAGATCCAACACAACTCTGATGAGATGAGCGGGCGCTGTGGTGAAGTCTGCAACCAGCAGGCGGCCACGCTGAAAAAGAACATCGAGGTCCTAACGCGAATTCAAGAGAATCCGCAGGACAAGGCAGCTCAAGAGGATACAGATTAAGCCCACTTCTCGACCGTTGGCCTGCGGGAGACGGCCTGGAAGACGGCGCAGACGACAGGGCGCTGTCCTTTATGCCCTACGCGGAGGCACAGCGCTACTCCGATGTGTACGGCTCGCAGAAGGATTTCTCAGATCAGCTGGACAAGATCCTTGAGGACGAGGCGCAGTTTCTCGGAGTGGTGGCGAAGACCAACTTTGGCCACAATAAGATCACTGCCGGAGTCAGGCGAGTCTTGCGCTTGAGCGGTTTGGCATATGGCGGGCCCACCTGGCTTACCTCGATCTGATAACGCAAAATCAGATTCCCTTCGGGAATGACAAACAAACAAACAAACAAAAAGAGACAACTGCAGGCCGTCCTTTTCCACTGCGCCGAGCAAAGGCGCTCGCTGGGGACCTCGTTCGGCGAAGGTCCAAAGAGCATGTGGTGCTATTGGCGGCGGTGATTGTTTGAACAAGTTGGTGCTGCGCAACGTACCTTAGTAAATGAAAATCTCAACATCGGCGGCGCTGGCACTTAGTTTGTACGGTATTGTGTGCGCTTCGGCGCTGGTTGCGCAGCGAGTGCGAACGGAGGCCGGCACGCTGTCCGGTGTGAGCGAAGGCGGTTTGAGCGTCTACAAGGGCGTTCCGTTCGCTGCGGCGCCGGTGGGTGAGTTGCGTTGGCGGCCGCCGGTCGATGTTGCGCACTGGACAGGCGCGCGTAAGGCCGATGCGTTTGCTCCTGCGTGTATGCAGGACAGTGTATCGATGCCGGGTGAGACGCCGCCGGCGGTGAGTGAGGATTGTCTCTACCTCAATATCTGGACGCCCGCGAAGAGGCCGCAGGAGCGTATGCCGGTGATTGTCTGGATCTATGGAGGGGGTTACATCAGCGGGTCGGCTTCGATGCCTTTGTATTGGGGCGACCGGTTGGCGCACAAAGGCGTGATCGTTGTCACGATCGCTTACCGACTTGGGCCGCTGGGTTTTCTTGCGCATCCGGAGCTGACGCGCGAGTCGCCGCACCACTCCTCGGGTAACTACGGCCTGATGGACCAGATCGCTGCGCTCGAATGGATCCAGAGGAACATTGCGGAGTTTGGCGGTGACCCGAAGAACGTCACCATCGCCGGGCAATCTTCGGGATCGATCTCTGTGAGCATCCTGATGGCTTCGCCGCTCGCGAAGGGGTTGTTTCAGCGGGCCATCGGAGAGAGCGGCGGGCTGTTTGAGCCGCTGCAGCTCGCACCGAAGTTTCTGCTCGCCAACGCGGAGCGTGATGGCGAGAAGTATGCTGTTTCGCTGGGCGCTAAGACGCTTCAGGAGATGCGCCAGTTGCCGGCGGCAAAGCTCACTGGCGACGGGGGCGGCGTTGTCCATCCGGTGATCGGAACCTTACGTTCTTCCGGTTTCGCCGTACGAGGCGTTCGCAGCGGGACAGCAGAACGATGTTCCGCTGCTGCTGGGTTCGAACGCCGAGGAGGCGCGTGCGTTGACGGACGTCAGTAAGGTGAAGGCCGTGACGTTCGACAGCGATCTTGAGAAGAGCTTTGGACAGCTGCCTCCTGCGCTTGCTGCGGCTTATCCGCATGCGACCGACAAGGAGGCGCAACAGGCGCGGCTCGACTTTGAACGCGACCTTCGTTTTAGCTGGGACATGTGGGCGTGGGCGAGGTTGCAGGCGGGGAGCGGAAGAGCGCCAGTCTACTACTACTCGTTTCGACAGCGGCCGCCGTTCCCGGCGGGCTCGGTGTATGAGGGCTGGGGCGCGAGTCATTATGCAGAGCTGTGGTATGTCTTCGACCATCTCGACCAATCGCCGTGGCGTTGGACGAAGGCCGATCGAATGGTTGCCGAAGAGATGTCAGGGTACTGGGTCAACTTTGCGAGGTCGGGCGATCCGAACGGCCCAGGCCTTCCGGCGTGGCCGGCGTTTTCCCGTGAGAACGGCAAAGTCCGTCTATATTGGTGACCCGATTGTGGTCGGTGGTGTGGCGAATGTTGATAGCCTGAAGGTCTTCGACGGCGTGTATGCGAGTGTGCGCGGCAAGACCTTTGCGGCACGGTGACCGCCAAGGTCGCCCCGAGATCGCTGAGAGCTATTTCGCTTCGTCCTTCTCCAGAAGGCTACGGGTTTCTTCTAAATTGAGGGTGTTGCCGTCCACGATGAACTCATATTCCCCGGCGTTGCCGGGGACGCGGATGACAGTCTCGACTTGATGACCGTGGTTCCGGAGGGTTTGGACGATAAGGTCGATGTCTACCATGCCGCCGAGTTTACAGCAGTTACGGTGAGTCTGGCGTTCGATTCCTTGCGCTTGAGAGGTTGGGGGCACCCACTAATAGGGGAGTGTCGGGGGGTGTACCGGGTTTGTTTTCGCCCGCTGCCGTGGTGTGGAGTCTCGTTAAACTTGGGGAGTCTGTCGAGTTTTGAGAAGACACATGGGCCTGAGTAGAAAAATCCGCAATTCGTGGTGGTGTGGGGATTGCGCAGCAGTATTGTGCTGCGCGATGGTGTTGGGCTGCGCCGTGCAGGAAGTTGCGGCAAAGACGCAGCCGCAACGTAAGGTGGAGTTGACGCCGTGGGAGCAGGCGGAGCAGGGACTGGAGACGCTGGAGGCGATTCCGGAAGGGGCACGGACGCGGGCCGACTATGCGCGTGCGATGGATGGATTTCGGGCGGTCTACCATGGGGAGCCGACGAACGTTCATGCTCCGGATAGCGTGAATGCGGTGGCGGAGTTGCTGGCGGAGCAGGGAAGAACGTTTCATGATGCGAAGACACTGAAGGACTCGGTGGGACAGTATGAGTTTTTGCGGACGCAGTATCCGGGGAGTTCGTTGCGGGTAGGGGCGCTGCTGGCGGAGGGGCAGATCTATGAGAACGATCTGCATGACGCGGCGGCGGCCCGGGAGAGGTATTCGCTGCTGGTGAAGCAGTATCCGCGGAGTGCCCAGGCGGAGGAGGCGAAGGCGGGAATCGCTTCTTTGAGTGCAGGGAATAGGGAAGAGGGAGTAGGGAGTAGAGGGCCTGCGGGTGCGAAGGCTTCGGACCTGATGAGTGCTCCCGCTTTTCCTGCTGTGTCCAAGGAAAAGACCCTTGTTGAGGGCAGTTGGACCTCTTCGTTTGCGCCGATGCCGACTACTGGGGACGCGCGAGGAGTAAAGACTCCCCCTGTGACTGCAAGCGTTGATGCTGGTGACGCGGAGAGACGGGGGACTTCGGTTCCGGTGGATCCGGAGCTGGATGCTTCGACTGCGGCGGGGCAGGATGGATCGATCCAGGCCACCGGGCCGATGCATGTGGCGAAGAGCGGGGCGAAGCGGCATGGGCAGCTGGCGCAGGTGACGGGGATCAGGCACTGGTCGACGCCGGACTATACGCGGGTGGCGATCGACCTGGGCGATGATGTGACGTATGAGGCGGCGCGGGTGCCGAATCCGGACCGGATTTATTTTGATTTGCATGGGACGCGTCTGGCGCAGGAGTTGGTGGGCAAGAGCTTCTCGGTGACCGACGATGGGTTTTTGAAGAAGATCCGCGCGGCGCAGTTTTCCAACGACATGACGCGGGTGGTGCTCGATGTGAACGATGTGACGGAGTACTCGGCGTTTCTGCTGCCGAATCCGTATCGCTTGATTATTGATATTCATGGTGGGAGCAAGGCCGAGCCGGGTGCGCCGGTGGTGGCTGTGCCGATGCAGCGGGCGGCGGCGGCGGCCCCTACGGTGCCGAATACTACTGCGGTGAAGGCTGGGAGCTCGTTCGATGTGGCGGCGTTGAGTGCGCAGCCGGGGAGGGTGGAGGCGACGACGCAGCCGACCTCGCAGCCGATCTCGGCGGTGGTTTCTGACAGGGCACCCGGTGCAGGGCCCAGGGCACAGGGTGTCGATGGTTTGGATTCGGGTGCGGACGCTGTGGTGCCGAGTGGCGCTAAGAAGACGAAGAAGGGTAAGACGGTGAAGGACCCGGACGCTGGGCCTGCTCGGGCGGCGGTGCCTACGGCGGACGGCGAGACTTCGCTGGTACGGGCGCTGGGGCTGAAGATTGGACGAATCGTTATTGATGCCGGGCACGGTGGGCATGACACTGGGACGATCGGAGCGGACGGGATTCTGGAGAAGGACGTGGTGCTGGACGTTGCGCTGCGCGTGGGCAAGCTGCTGCATGACAGGTTGGGGGCGGAGATTATTTATACGCGGTCGGACGATACGTTTATTCCGCTGGAGACGCGGACCGCGATTGCGAACAAGGCGCAGGCGGACCTGTTTCTTTCGATCCATGCGAATTCTTCGCCGGACGCGAGTGCGCGGGGGGTGGAGACGTACTATCTGAACTTTACTTCGTCGCCGGACGCGCTGGAGACGGCGGCGCGTGAGAACGCGGTGAGTGATCAGTCGATCCATCAATTGAGCGATCTGGTGAAGAAGATTGCGCTGAAGGACAAGATCGAGGAGTCGCGGGAGTTCGCCGGCGATGTCCAGCAGGGGTTGTATGGCGGGTTGCAGAAGGGCAATGCGGGGTTGAAGGACCGCGGGGTGAAGAAGGCGCCGTTTGTGGTGCTGATTGGGGCGAACATGCCGTCCATTTTGGCGGAGATCTCGTTTGTGACCAATGCGAAGGACGCGAGGCAGCTTGAGGAGCCGGAGTACCGGGAGCGCGTGGCGGAGAGTCTCTATAAAGGCGTGGCGAAGTATGCGGGTGGGCTTAGCGGGACGCGGCCTCCGGCAGAGCGGGCCAGTAGTAATTAGTGGCTTCGGCCGTAACCATTCAAAACGAAGATTGTTGTTAACCAAATGCCGCCTTGACCCGTTGTATGGGTAGGACAGGTCTTCAAGACCTGTTCCAGCAAGGGGACATCAGGAATGCACAAACTTAGCGGGCCCTTCTCTGGAGCTGTATGCTCCGTCGTCGTGGTCATTGGGTTGTTCGCGGGCCATACTGCTGCACAGGCGCAGCCTTCCAAGCCGACACAAAGGGTCGAGGCGAGCACGCCGCCAGTCGCGAGCGAACGAGATTTGGCCGACACGCAGGACGAACTCTTCAAGCTGCTGCGCATTAGTCCGACCCTGACTGAGGTTGTGGAGCGCGACCCATCGCTGCTTTCCAATCAGGAGTATGTGGGCCGCACCAACCCTGCCTTGGCGCAGTTCCTGCAGTGCCGATCCAGAGGTCGCTCGGAATCCTGACTTTTATCTTTTCTCCGGTTTGAAGGGAGAGGGTGGACGGTCGCACCAGGCGCTGGAGCGAAAGGTCTGGCCGGAGTTGTCGCGTCCACGCGATGAGGAGCCGACGATGCGTTTGTTCGTAAGAGATTTCGTGCCATTTATGGTTTTCGTCTGCATTCTCGCGGCGCTGCTCTGGCTGATTCATGTTTTTCTGGAGAACCGGCGCTGGGGGCGCATCTTCAAATTGCAGACGGAGGCGCATGGAAAGCTGATCGATCGGTTCGGCAACAACCAGGAGCTGCTCATATATATGGGGACAGAGGCCGGCAAGCGCTTCCTCGAGGCCGC
The DNA here is from genome assembly GCA_963774835.1 of uncultured Acidobacteriaceae bacterium. Taxonomy (GTDB): domain Bacteria; phylum Acidobacteriota; class Terriglobia; order Terriglobales; family Acidobacteriaceae; genus Edaphobacter. The sequence continues at coordinate 102,791 of CAVZGS010000002.1, read as the reverse complement.
GCCGATTCCAGTGGACTTTGAGCGGAACCAGCCTGTTCCCAGTGCTGTCGCGCGGGCCCTCACACCGCTTCAAATCGGAATCGTGCTTACTCTTCTGGGAATAGGTCTGCTTGCTCTTCGCGGCAGCCTTGCAGAGATTGCGGCTCCGCTGCTCGTTCTGGGTGTCGTGATTCTGATGCCGGGGATCGGGTTTATCATCTCAGCGGGTGTCACCTGGGTCCTGGCTGGGCGTCTTGGCCTGATGCCGGATAACATGGGCCCGCAAAAGATGGCCGGCCCGCTGGACGATTTGAGAGATCGGCAGTGAGTCCGGCTGATGGGGAGTGCGATAGGGCCCTTCGATATGACCTGGGAATATATTTTTCCGAAGATCGAGGCGGTCGAACCATCGCGGGCAGCGACTGAACTGCCTATGGACAACGATGCGTTCGCCGAATTCTATGAACGCTCGGCCCGTTCGTTGTGGGCGTATCTGTCGCGGGTTTCGGGTGATCCTGCATTGGCGGACGATCTGACGCAGGAGAGCTACGTGCGGTTCCTCTGTGCGTCGCGGGCTGACGATGGTGAGATCGCTTGCCGGCGCTACTTGTTCCGGATTGCGACGAACCTGTTGCGTGACCATTGGCGTCGTCCGAAGTCCACCTCGATTGAGGAGCTTCCGGAGGAGCTGTTTGCGACGAAGGACGCTTCGGTCAGCATTGACTCGAAGGCGATGCTGGGGCGAGCGATGGCGCGGATGCGGCCGCGGGACCGGCAACTGCTTTGGCTTGCACATGCGGAGGCGTATTCCCATCATGAGATCGCCGAGATCACCGGCCTGGGGACGGCGAGCATTCGGCTGCTGCTGTTTCGCGCCCGGCGGAAGGTCGCGCACCTGTTGCGGGAGCAGGGCGTGGCGGATCGGACTAAGGTATGACATTCAATTCATGCCCCCGAGAAAAGGAGATTACGGAGCTGCTGCAGAGCGGGCATTGGCCACTGGCCTGTAGTCCTGAGCTGCGCGCCCATGTGAGTGTGTGCAGGAGATGCAGCGATCGTGTGTTGGTGACTGAGAGCTTTCAGCAAGACCGGATTGAATCCGAGAGGGTCGCGCGGTTGAATTCTTCGGGTTTGGTGTGGTGGAGGGCGCAGCTGCGTGGGCGGAGCGCCGCGTTGGAGAACATCGCCAAGCCAATTAGAGGGGCGCAGATTTTTGCCTTGCTCGTTAACCTAGTCGTCGCCGCGGGATTTGTAGTTTGGCTGGTGCGGCAAGGTGCACGATGGCCGTCGTGGGTGTCGGAGTTTATGCATCCTCAAGCCTTTCATTTGAACACTCTTTGGTCTTTTTCTTCCATTGCGCCGGACTGGAGCCTCATGGTGCCTGGTTCCGGGTCTGGGAGCGCTGGCGTTGCTGAGCGGTGTGGTGCTTTACCTCGCGTTGGAGAGGAAATGAGATCCGGTGTAGCTGTGAAGACCTATAGGTTCAAGGCGAAGATTGTAGCGGGCGATGGCGGCGGAGCTTTTGTGCTCTTTCCGTATGACACGGAGGCGGAGTTCGCCACAAGGGGCAACGTGCCGGTTGAGGCGACGCTGGGTGGCGTGCCCTATAGAGGTTCCCTGACGGCTTGCGGTGGGCCGCATCACATGCTCGGTGTATTGAAGGCGATACGCCAGAAGACGGGCAAAGGACCGGGGGACATGATCGATGTTGAGGTCTGGAAGGACGAAGAGCAGAGAGCGGTAGAGGTGCCCGTGGCATTTGAGAAGTTAATGAAGAAGGAAGGGCTGCAGCCGTTCTTCGATGGGCTGAGCTTCACTCATCGTAAGGAGTACTGCCGATGGATTACGGAAGCGAAGAAGGAAGGGACGCGATTGAAAAGATTGGAGAAAGCCATCGAGATGCTCAGGAGGGGAGTGCGGACTCCCGGGTAGAGCGGCCCACTCGAGTGTGCCATGCGGCCCCCCGGTCTAGGCTTACTTTATCGTGCTGGTGTAGTCTGACCTTCGTATGAGAGTTTCTTCTCGGATTCGGGTGATATCGGTTGCCCTGTTGGGCTTGGTGCTGGTGGGTGCGCCGGGTCTTTCGCTCTACGCGCAGGAAGCAAAGACGATGTTGGCGATTCCCCCTGCGCCACTACTGCCGGACTCGTTGCGAGCAGGGCCGGACCATGATGCGGGCAACGGTGCGCCGTCGTGGAGCGGGGCCGACGGGCCCATTCTGGTGGAGGACGGGATCAAGCGCTACGAACGCGGCACTGCGGTGAGTCCTGGGGCGAAGGCCCTGCCGAGTGGAACGGTGACGGTGTATCAGTTTGACGACGCGACTGGCGCGTATGCGGCGTATAGCTATCTGCGCAAGAGTGGTGGCGACCATGTGACGCTGAGCGGCGTGTCGGTGGTGGTGTCGGACTTGAAGCTTTATCCTGAGTCAGCTGCGGCGCTGTTGAAGACGGTGCAGGTCGGACTGCCTAAGGTCGGTGGGACAAAGGGACTGCCTCCGTTGCTGCCCACATATTTGCCGGCGAAGGGTTTGCAGCGTGACACGCTGAAGTATGCAGTTGGGCCGCTGGGTTATCAGACGATCGGTAGCGGACTGCCGGCGGAGATCATTGGGTTCGACAAGGCCGCAGAGGTTGTGACGGCGAAGTATGAAGGCAAAGGTACGTTGACGCTGCTGCTTTATCCGACGCCGCAGATCGCAGGAGACCACGGGCGGCAAATTGAGTCGGCGGTAAAGCAGGCAGGCGATCCGGCCGGAACGGTGGTGATGCGACGCGAAGGGCCTCTCGTGTCGATGACGACCGGTGCGTGGAAGCTGGCGGATGCGAAGGAGATGGTGGAGAGTATTCACCTGCGGAATGAGCTGACGTGGAACAAGCCAATGCCGCTGGAGTTTCACTCGGAGGTGCCGCAAGACCGTGAGCCTGCTGACCAGTGTCCTGGTCTTTTGTGGACTGGGGGCTTTGGCGGCAGTGGTGCTTGCGCTCTTCTTCGGCGGAGCACGGGCCGCGATTCGGGTGATGCAGGGTAAGCCGGCGGCGACGGAGCCGGAGTTCCTGCGGATCGACCTGAGCGGGAGCGCTGCCCGGATCCATACGGACGGACCGGGGGCGAAGCAGCAGGGGTAGCCCGGATTCTGCACAGGCGGTGGTGCAGGGCCGGAGCTAAGCGGCTGATACCATAGCGCTTTGATATATGGTCTGACCAGTAAAAGCGAATGTATAGCGAATATACAAGCACATGTTTACGGTTCAGTAACCCCCGTAACTACCTGCTCTCCAAAGACTTACAAGAGTCGAGTTTTGGCCTTGACACGGTATTTTGCCAAACTTAGTATTTCGCCAGAAAGTTCTGATGGCTTTGCCTCCGTTGGAACTATTCTCCCTAAAGAAGAGGCTACCCTGTTGCCGGGTGGCCTCTTCGCTTTTCCGGATACAACTTTTGTGTGATGTGTGGGGAAATTTCCCCTGAAGTGGAAGGCGATTGCAAAAAACATGTTCGCCGATGCACGAGTATCAGGAGAGGCCCGATGGCCCATCCGAAGAAGGAGGCACGTTGTGTCTCATGCTCTGCGTACCGCGTTGCGGGTGTTGGCCGCTCTTCTGTCTCTGGCAATGTTTGATATGGCCCAGCGTTCTTGCCAACGGGCCCGATCTCGAGCGATTCGAACCATGGCCAGATTCTGTGATGCCGTGACCTCCGTTGGCCGCTTGTGCTAAGTTTTGCTCTGCGGCTTGCGGAGGTCGAACCAGATGATCGGGAATGGAACCAGTGTATGGGCCGGTAAAGTCAGTTGGCGAGTTGTGATCGCCATGTTGTTGTCTGCAATAGCGATGACGGCGACTGCGCAGGACACGCGGCAAGTGACCGAGCCGAAGATCCCCCCATCGTGCGTGCAGCTTGCGGCGCAGCTCCGTGCGGTGAGCGACAAGCTTGCCGAGGAGGACGAGGGCAAGCCTGATACGTTGCGCATCCAGAGTGCGCTGGACAAGTGCAAGCCCGGGATGGCGGTTGAGCTAAAGCCAGCGAGCGGCAACAACGCGTTTCTCTCCGGGCCGCTCGAGATGCGGACCGGCGTGACGCTGTTGATTGATGAGGGTGTGACGTTGTTCGGGTCGCGCGATCCTGCGGCCTACGAGGTAAAGGGCCGGATGCGACCCCCGGACTGTGCGGCACGATTGCAGCAGGCGCACCGCCGGCGACATTTCCTGCGCCGCAGCGGCCAGCTCCGGTGCGCGGCGGGTGCAGGCCATTTATCAGCATCATGGATGCGAAGGACGTCGGGATCATGGGCGACGGCGTCATCGATGGGCGCGGTTACGCGAAGATCCTGGGCAAGGACTATAGCTGGTGGGAGATGGCGCGCAGAGCGGAGCCGAAGAACGAACGCTACTTTACGCCGCGCATGATCGTCGCCAGCCATGCTGATGGCCTTGTGCTGTACCGGATCACGCTGCACAACTCGACGAACTTCCACGTCAGCGTGAACCAGACGAACGGGTTCACGGCGTGGGGTGTCCATCTGCTGACCCCGACCACCAAGGGCCAGGACGCGCGGAATACCGACGGTATCGACCCGGGCTCTTCGACTAACGTAACCGTGGCGCATAGCTGGATCGACAACGGCGACGATAACATCGCGATCAAGACCGGAACGACGCACATGAGCGTGCTCGACAATCACTTTTACAGCGGCCATGGGATGTCGATCGGCAGCGAGACGTATAGCGGCGATAGTTTTCTGTTGGTGGATGGTCTGACGGAAGACCATACGACAAGCGGAATCCGCATCAAGAGCAATGTGACTCGCGGCGGTCCGGTCCACGATTTGACGTATCAGAACATCTGCATGCGCGGCGTGAAGAACCCGATTGCGATCAGCCCGTACTACACCAACCAGACGACCGAGGGCTTCGAAGATCCGAAGTATACGGGCGACCGCATTCCGGATTACAAGGCGATCAGCATCCGCAATGTGATCGATACGACCCCGGGGGACGTGCTGATCGCAGGGTTGAACGACGACCATCGCACCGAGGTAACGCTGAATGGCGTGCGCGTTGACGGAATTACGCCGGCGCAGGTGCACGGGCACTTCGCGACGGTGACGCTTGGGCCTCTGGGTACGAACCTCAACTTCAGTGGAACTGATATTAAGGTGGTACAAGCAAAGGGAGCGCAGAGCGGTGCGGCGACGACCGACGCTGCGTTCACTTGTGAGGGGCAGTTCGTGCCGATGCAGTAGATTGCAGTTTTGCCGCATGATTTGGCGGATAGCCGCGAACTCGCTAGAATAGAGCGATAGGCCGATGTAGCTCAGTTGGTAGAGCAACTGATTCGTAATCAGTAGGTCAGCGGTTCAACTCCGCTCATCGGCTCCATTCAAATCCTTATCGACATTGACTTCAGCGCAGGACCTACCCCTCAAGAGGCGGGTCTGTGCGCTTTTTGCAATTTTGTACCACTTTTGTACCTCTTGCTTTACAGGAAGAGCGCAACGGCGGACAATTGCGTCGCATAGGGAAAAGGAAGCGAGCACGGTGTGTCTTTCGGTGCTGGCCGAATTAGAAAGTGTGACCCGATGAAAGCGGCACTCGCGATCCTGGCAACTATGGTGCTTCAAGTGACCTGTCGTACTCAGCCAAACGACCCCAACAGGAAAGACCGCGGCGAGTGGTACTTGTAGTGCCGCGCACGGCGGCGAGAATGGTAGTTACAACATAAATTGCAATGGCATTGGAGTAGACCAAGGACAGAAAATAGTCGATTTGTTGAATAAGGTGCCTGGTAAACCAAGACACGACCGCTGTAAATGCCAAGCTAGATGAGCTATTAGTCATCGCTTCGCAGCCCGCTCAGACTCAAACGCTACAAGCGCCTCCGAAGATAGTGGGCTTGACTGTTACGCCACTCGTTCCGCGACCTAACCTTGGTACCGAGGGTTTGATTGAAGGCCCTTTTGGAGTGAATCCTGGTGTCACTGCGAGTTTTACGGTTGATAGTAATTTCTCGCCAGCCATGTTTTCAGTTTTTTGTGATCGTCCTTGTGCAGCTACTTCAGCGTCGGTCGACGGCCCATCGTCGCCGCAGATGATGACCACAGACAAACCCAATATTGCGGTCGTTGCGTTAGGCCTAAAAGACCCGCTAATGCCTAACAAAAAAGTGACAATAACGGTTCGTTCAAAGGACGCCACTAAGATCTCGGTGGTCAATATAGAGGCCTTTGTGCAGCCCGTACGCTAAACATGATTCGGCGCAAATCCCGCGAACGGTCCGAAAGTGTAGAAGGTCGATGAGGCGGCTTTTCCGCGCTAATTCTGGCTTCATGCTGTATCTTGCTGCTAACGATGTAGCCCCTTCCTGGAGGTGAGCATTTGAAGCGCTACCTGATTGCAGCTCTCGCCGTCTCTTTTGTGTCGATCATCATGGCGGCCGTAGTCTTCAGTGGTCTCTACGGGTGGAACCCGCTCCATCTTCACATTGTTTCCGGCATAGAAAAAACAGCGACTATTGCCGATCAGGCGGCGTTCACCTCGGCGATAGCGAGTGTTTCCGGAGCGATCTCGTCGGTCCTGGCGTTGATCGTCGGAGCAATTGCCGTCATCGCGGTGATTGTTACCAACCAGTCGGAGGTCAAGTCGGTTGAGCAGTTGAAGCTTGATTTTGCGGCGCTTGCGAGCACCTTAATCTCCCTACGCGCCCGCTGCTACTTGTATACGAACCCGAAATTGATCAATTTAGAGATCGACGTTTTTGAGAAGGAACGAAGCGCCATTACGTCGCTGCTGAACAGCTCCAGCGGCCTTGCCTTGTATCTCTGGTCGATGGAGCCAGAGAACGGGGAGCACAAGGAGCTTTATGTCGGTATTGCAGGTCTGGTGGATTGCACCACACTTGATCTGAAGAAGAGCCTGCAACCCGTGCTCAACCTGATTGCACAGCGGGCGTCAGATCTTTTGAAGTGCACCTCTCGCGGGTGGAGGAGCCCGCCTTCAGGAAGATGAGCAAGCCTCTATCTCACTTGAGCGCAGGTTTGCAACGGGCGCAAGACGTGATGGAAGACGATGCCTTTGCGCGTCTCGGCCGGGACATGAAGCAGGCCAGTGAAGCAGGTTGCCGGGCCCCGACCGAACACGAGCTGACAGTTCTGAAGGAGATGGCGGCGCGAAAGATCGGCGGCAAGGCGCCGGAGACGATCGAGCATTTTGGAAGGGCCGCGATTAGTGGATCCGATCATGACCGCAGCACCTTCGAAGCCCTGGTGCGGCAGCTCTTCCATATCGAGCTGGATCAATTGCCGAAATAGCGGGTCGCTGGTTAATTTTCTATGTCGTTCAAGCGAGTTGTTGCGTTGCGGACCCCAGTGCAGCGGCGCGAACCACGTTAGGTACATGTTATCCACGGTTTTTTAACAGACAGAGAAGGAAAGGGTCTTGATTGACGCGGCCTGCGAAGGCATACTCCAGAAAGAGTTTGCTATACCGGAGCTCTGAGACGGTGCACACGAGACACACAGTGACCCGATATAGCCGTCAAGACGTAATCCGAATCCTGCACTTGCATGCGCGCCAATTATTGGCGTGGGAGCGAGCAGGGCTAATCACCTCCAGCGAACACTACTCCTTTGAAGCCCTGGGCCAGCTGCGGAAGTTGCGCGACCTGCAGGCGACCACACGCATCTCTGCCAAGAGCATACGGGCGTCGGTTGATGCGATGCAGCGCGTGGCTGGAATGCGCGACCCGCTGTCTGAGGCGAGCTTCGTGCGCCGGGGATCGCGATTGAGCTTCCGGCATGGCGGCGCGCTGATGGACCCTCTGACCCAGCAGCTTGCCTTTGACTTCGACACCTCGCCTGCAAGACAGCTACGCGTGGTGGGTGGAGGTGGAGACGCTCCCGCGCGGCAGGCCGCCCAGGTGCAGGACATGTTTCTGCGTGCGGTGCAGCTCGAAGAAAATCCATCCACGGTCCCACAGGCGATGGAGATCTATCAGGAAATTCTCGCGATACAGCCTGACCATGCACCTGCGCTGATCAATCTAGGGACGATCCATTACAACCTGCGCCGGTACGAGCTGGCCGAGCAACACTACCGGAGAGCGACGGTCTCGGACCCCGAGTATGCGCTTGCGTTCTTCGACCTCGGCAATGTGCTCGACGAGATGCAGCGCCTGACGGAGGCGACCACCGCCTACCAGAAGGCCGTCGCGCTGGTTCCGCAGTACGCCGACGCGCACTACAACCTGGCGCTCGCATACGAAAGACAGGGGCAGCGACGACGAGCGTTGCGGCACTGGCTGGCGTATGTGCGGCTCGACCCCGTTGCTGCCCATGGGCGAAGCATGCGAAGGAACAGGCCCGCAAGATCCTCATCACGGAGAAGCTATCGATCGTGAGCCGGCGTGGGCGACTGGTCAAGGCCGCCGGTTAGATTTCATGTTCTCTTGATCGTTCATCTTGCACACATATATATATTGTGCGGTTCGACGGTAGACTGAACGGCTATTCAGTCGTGCCTGCGAGATGCTAGACTCACCTTTCGTGAATACCGATTGAGGTGAGTGGATGTCGCAGCATGCAGGTCCGATGGCGTTGACGCAGTTGGGTGAAGACGAGCAGATGTTTCGCGATACGGTGCGACGATTTGCAGTTGAGCAGATCGGCCCGCTGGTGCGCGGTATGGACGAGTCGCAGCAGATGGACCCCGGCCTCATCAAGAAGCTCTTCGATCTTGGCCTGATGGGAATTGAGGTTCCGGAGGAGTACGGTGGCGCCGGCGGGACCTTCTTCAATGCGATCCTCGCGGTCGAGGAGATCTCGGCGGTCGATCCCTCTGTCGGCGTGATGGTCGATGTGCAGAACACTTTGTGCATCAATGCGCTGGTCCGCTGGGCCAATGAGGAGCAGAAGAAGAAATATTTGACGCGGCTCGCCACCGACACGATCGGATCGTATGCGCTCAGCGAGGCGTCGTCTGGGTCTGATGCCTTCGCGTTGCAGACCCGTGCGGCAAAACGCGGCGATGACTATGTGCTGAATGGCCAAAAGCTCTGGATCACCAATGCGAAGGAGGCGGGCCTCTTCATTGTTTTTGCGACGCTCGATCCGGTGGCTGGCTACAAGGGGATCACGGCGTTCCTGGTGGAAAGGGACGCACCGGGCTTCGCGCTCGGCAAGAAGGAAGACAAGCTTGGGATCCGCGCTTCGAGCACCTGCGCGCTGAACTTTAATGACTGCGTTGTCCCGGCCGCTCAGGTGCTGGGCGAACCTGGCAAGGGCTACAAGATCGCCATCGAGACCCTGAACGAGGGCCGCATTGGCATCGGTTCGCAGATGCTTGGCCTGGCACAGGGCGCCTGGGAACACGCGGCGAAGTGGGCGAAGGAGCGCAAGCAGTTCGGCAAGACGTTGGTGGAGTTTCAGGCGATGCAGTTCCAACTGGCCGAGATGGCGACCGACATTGAAGCGGCGCGCCTGATGGTCTACAACGCTGCCCGCCTGAAGGACGCCAAACTCGACTTTCTCAAGGAAGCTGCGATGTGCAAGTACTTTGCCTCTCATGTGGCGGAGCGTGTGGCGAGCCTCGCGGTCGAGATCTTCGGTGGATCGGGCTTTGTGAAGGACTACCCCGTGGAGAAGCTTTATCGCGATGCGAAGATCGGAAAGATCTACGAGGGGACGTCCTTCATGCAGCTTGCTACGATCGCGAAGTTGACGCTGGGCAAGAGTTAGCGGCATCGTCGACGGGCCCCGGTGTTACGAATCGGCTCCCAAGGCCATACACTATAGGCAGTCGAGTTTGGTATGACCACTTCAACAAAATCCGTGCCCCGCGCCCCGCTGCCCTTTCTCGGGCTGGCGTGTGCGGTCGGGGTGTCGACGATGTACTACAACCAGCCGCTGCTGATGGAGATGGGTCGCACCTACGGGGCCACGGCCGGACGTACGGGTTTTGTGGCGGTCGCGACCCAGATCGGCTATGCGGTGGGACTACTTGCGTTTGTGCCGCTCGGCGATGTGTTGGAGCGCCGCGGGCTGATGATGAGAATGTACGCCGCTGTGTCGATCGCGCTGCTGCTCGTGGCCATCGCACCCAGCCTTGACCTGCTGATTGCAGGGAGCGTGCTGATCGGCATGTTTGCGTCGGTGACCCACGTCGCGCTGCCCATTGCGCCGGACCTGGTCTCGCACGAACAGCGTGGGCGGGCCATAGGGACAGTGATGACTGGCCTGCTGCTGGGCATTCTGCTCGCTCGGACCTTTGCCGGCTGGGTGAGCGGCATCCATGGGTGGCGCTGGGTCTTCGTGGTGGCCGCTGTGATGAACGCGGCGTTTGTCCCGCTGATCGGAAGGGTGATGCCCAAGCTTCCGCCGAAGCAGAAGCTGCGTTACAGCGAGGCGATGAAGTCGCTCTGGACGCTCTTTCGTACGGAACCCCTGTTGCGAGAGTCCTCTTTGATTGGGGCGCTGGTCTTCGCTTCGTTCAGCTGCTTTTGGACGACGCTCGCCTTTTTGCTTCACAGGCATTATGGGTTGGGCGCGGGCGTGGCCGGGACCTTTGGCGTGGTCGGGGCTGCTGGGGCGCTCGTCGCACCGCTGGCTGGACGCCTGGCAGACAAACACGGCTCAAGATGGGTGATCTCCGTTGGAATGGGACTGCTCGCTGCGTCATATTTGCTGCTTTGGGCCGAAGAGACGGCCCATCGGTCGATGGCCTTCCATCTCGCGGCGCTGGTCGTCGGCGTGGTCGTGCTGGATATGGGTGCGCAGATGACGCAGGTGGCCAATCAAACGCGGATCTTCGGCCTGGTGCCCTCGGCGCGGAGCCGCCTCAATACGGTCTATATGACGGTCTACTTCAGCGGCGCGGCAATGGGCTCGGCGCTCGCGACCATCGCCTGGGTGCACTGGGGCTGGAACGGCGTGTGCATTCTCGCGCTGGGATTGATTGCGTTGGCATGGATCGTGCATGCGTTGGGGTACCGTGGCGCCGGAGACCGCTGCAAAGTGACGACCGAAGACGTCTTTATGGAGGCCTGAGCCAAAGCCTAAGGGGCCCGCTTCCAGCGCCGTCAGAAAATCCCCGGCACAATCGCCCAGGTGTCAGCGCGATACGTGTCATACTCCGGGCCGAACGCTGCGCTCAGGGTCTTCTCTTCCATTCGGGTCTTACGCCAATACGCGATAAGAGCAACTGCCAGGCCGAGGATCGCCAGCACCTCTCCCGTTGCCAGTGTCATGCCGGCGTACATCGTGAGAAGTCCCGTATAGATAGGATGGCGCAGATGCCGGTACTGTGCCCGTCCGGACCAGTTCGTGTTCCTGCTTGATCGTGATCTCGCCGCTCCAGTTGCGACCCAGATGGCGGCGCGCCCAGATCGCCAGCGATAACCCCGCTATCTCGATGGCAAGTCCCATCACCATTGCCAAAGAAGACGTGGGGAGGAACCGGCCGAACCCATGGATGGGTGCAGCGATCAGGACCAGTGCCACATTGGCCAGAAATACGTGGGTCCCACGCGAAGCCTTTGACTCCGAACTCTTCGCCGGGGCCGAGTTCTTTGCGGCGACGTCCCAGTAAAGGCTGAAAGCCACCCAACAGCCGAGGCAAGCATAGTAGAGCACTCGATGGCTGAGGAGCTCGTAATCCGGTGTAAAGAAAGGAATATGTGTGATCCAACGGAAGTCGACCGACCTGGCCACGATGCCAATGATCGCAGCACACCCCAGTGAGATCAAGGTAGATTTCTTACGCATCGTCGCACCCTGATGGATCGGCTGCGCATGCATCGATTCTCATGCCCTGACCTCCGTCGGTGGTGGTGAGCGAGGCAGGGCTCGAACCTGCAACCGTCAGCTTAGAAGGCTGATGCTCTATCCAATTGAGCTACTCGCCCGTCGGGCGCGCCTGCACTCATTGTAGCGGGAGCGTGTCTCGGAGGGGAGTGACACGGCTGGAACTGTGTCTTTTCGGGTCAGGACAAGGCAAGTGTCCTTGCTGCGAAGCAGCGCCACAACGGCGTCCAGCGCGAAGGACCAGTTCTCTTCGGCGGCCGCCAGGTCATGGCCGACGGCCTTTACGTAAAGGCTCATTGCGAAACCTTCCTGTGGGCCAGCGAGGTCGACCATCGCCGGACGAAGGATGCAGTCGAGCATCGCGTAGGGATGGTCCAGCGGAGCAGCGTGCCGGGCGAGGCGGTGCAGCATCTGCTCCTGCAGATGAAAGGAGGCGAAGAGCGAGCGTTCGCGGCACAGAATGTCGATGTAACTGCCGAATCCGGCGGGGGCTTCGTCTGCGCTGGCGTCCAGGCCCACGCGAAGCGCCTCAAGCTCGTCTGCTTCGAGCGGCCATGCGTCACACTTCGCGGTGAATACGGGAGACCGTGCCGCGTTGAGGGCGCGAAGGGCGTGCATCAGCGGAGGGTAGTGCTCGGCTTCGGGCAGATGGTCGAGATCGTAGGGGTTCTCGCGCAGGTCGATGAATCTTCGATTGCCTGTACTGTCCGACGGGTCAATCCACGGCACGACAAGGACAGGATCGTCTGCAGAACACTCGGCGAACCATTCGGAGAGCATTATCAACTATCTTAGCGTCAACGGAGGTTGGGCCGCTGAGTCGAAGTTCAGGCGTGGGTCAGAAGAAAACGCAGCAGCGTATGTTCGGCCCAATAGCCGTCGTAACCGTTGGCTTCATCTGGCTGGGCGAGAAAGGCGCAGTGGCCACCACGTTGGCTCTCGAGCAGCGTTATTTTTGGGTTCGCGTTGAGCTTGTCGCGGCTCTCGGAGGTAAGGCGAACAAAGGGATCGTCCACGGCATGCAGGACCAGCGTCGGCACAGCGATGCGATCGACTACGCGAGCAGCGGCGGCGCGGTCGTAGTAGTCCTGCGCGCTGGTAAACCCGGAGTAGAGTGCGGTGATGCGATCGTCAAACTCGCGCAGGGAACGGATCCCCGTAGCGCGGTTTCGATCGTAGGCGCGAGGGAAGAGCATGGCCTTGCGGCGGAACCGGTTTAAAAGGTTATGGAGAAACTTTAGCTCGTATAGACGGTTCACCGGCAGATGCAACGCGTCGGCAGACGCATCCAGATCGACCGCCGGCGAAACACCGATCACGGAACGGAGCACTTCAGGCACCGATGTGCCTAGTTCGCCGGCAAGCTTCAGGACGAGGTTCCCACCCATGGAATAGCCGATCAGCGACATCGATCGCAGCCCGTACTGCGCGACGAAGAAGTTCATCACGACGAGCACGTCGTTGGAGAGGCCCGAATGATAAAGCGTAGACGACAATGCCTCTGTGCCGCCGCAGTTGCGCATGTTCATGCGGACGATGTTGCAGCCCGCGCGCCACAGCTTGTTCGAGTTGCCGACGACGTACTGCGAGTCCGAGGAACCTTCGAGACCATGCACGATGATGGCGGTTGGCCGCTCTGCGCGGACCTTCTCGGGCTGCCAATGGCAGTGGCAGAGGGCCTGACTCGCGATTTGATTCACTGTCGCGGGCGAGACCTCGACTAGCTGGTCCTCGGGCGCCGGCAAGGCGTTGACGCGCGCGAGATAGTTGCCGGCGATAGTCTGCAGATGACCGTTTGTCAAGAAACGCCGCGGTCGAAAATCTGCTGCATGGCTGGTGATGGTCTCGATCTCCGCCGTCAGCATCAGCGCTCCCCTGCGTTAGTTCGGGCGAGGAACGCGGTCGCGTTGAGTGCGCCGGTGGGTTCATCTTCATGCTTGAAGTAGACGTAGACGTCGCGCTGCTCGGCGAGCGCTGCAAAGCGCTTCGCGAACGCATCAAGCTCCAATGCGGAGTAGCCGCCGTTCCGCCGAAGTCTGTAGCAGGCGTATCCCGCTGCGGTGTGGACCTCCGGGGTGAGGACATCGTCACTCTCGGCAATGCAAAGCGCGGCGTTGTGGTCGCGTAGGACGGCATAAGTCTCGTCAGTGAACCAGGACTCGTGGCGGAACTCAAACGCTATCGGCGGACCCTCCTTGGCACGAAGCGCTGGCATACCAAGGAAACTGCGGAGCCGCTCGGTGTCGACCTTGAAGTTGGGTGGAAGCTGGAAGAGCAGCAGCCCAAGCTTGTCCGCACGCTGCACAGGCTCGAGCGCTGTGACGAACTGGGCCACGTCGTGCTCGCATTCGTGCAGTCGTTTGAAGTGCGTGATGCGTTGCGGGGACTTGAAGCTGAAGCGGAAGGCCGCCGGTGTTGCAGCCAGCCAGCCGTCGAGCGTCCTGGCCGTCGGCAGCGCGCGAAAAGTGTAATTTACTTCAACCGAGGTGAGTTGCGTCGCGTAGAACTCGAGGAACCGCTTCGCAGGCGTGCCGGCAGGATAAAAGTCAGGCTTCCACGTGGGATAGGCCCATCCCGAAGTTCCGGCATAGAGACGCGGTGACGATGCGTGAACCGGGGCTTGGGAGATGCGGGGCAAGGTTTGGCCGCAGACGTGAACTGATTCGGAGAAGTTTGGGGCGGCTAGTGGGTTTCGAACCCACGACATCCGCTGCCACAGAGCGGCGTTCTGCCACTGAACTATAGCCGCCGTATACTTGGAATTATAGCACTGGCGGCCCGCCGGGCAATTTTGCGGGAGACGATGGGGGTCAGATGGCGTTTACCGCAAAACCTGAGGCCCTGTCGCCGCGCCTGAAACGCGGTGGCAAGGCGTTTGACGACGAAAACCTCGACCTCCTGTCGCATGTGCTGGACGATTTCATCAGGATTCCCGGCACTTCGATCCGCTTCGGCCTCGACGGGATCGTCGGTTTCATTCCAGGCATCGGCGACCTGATCGGGGGCATCGCCTCCTGCATCATCATCATCGCGGCGTGGGTCCGCGGCGTCTCCTACGTAATAATCGCCCGAATGGTGGCCAACGTTGCGATTGAGGTTGTGGTTGGCTCGGTTCCGGTGCTCGGCGATATGTTCGACATCGCCTGGCGGGCGAACCGTCGCAACTACGCCCTGCTTACTGGTACCGTGGACGAGCCGCAAAAGCACACGGTACAAAGCTGGTTCTTTCTCGGTGGTCTCTGCCTCGTGCTGGCCGCGCTGGTCATACTGCCGGTGCTTCTGCTGACTTGGATCTTCGATGGTCTCTTCCACGCGTTGTTCGGCCCGGGCGCTCACGGCCTGTTTGGCGCACTGTGAGGGCCGTTGCAGACCCAATGCGATAAACTAAAAGTAGTCGGGGCGTAGCGCAGTCTGGTAGCGCATCTGCTTTGGGAGCAGAGGGTCGGGGGTTCGAATCCCTCCGCCCCGACCATTCTTCAGATTGAGCCTTTTGGCGATCATGTCGAAGGGCTTTCTATATGTAGGCGTGACACTTACGGCGTCAACGGAGAAGTTCGAAACTACCAATTTGAGCAATTTGGCCTTTTCGACGGAATTCTGCGAAACATACAGAGAATAGGCACTATTCGCGAGTTCGAAAATCTTTTGCGCGTCGAGGGCTCTATCCCCGGTTTCTGCACCGCTCAAGCCCTGAATCGCCATTTTGATTTGCTGTTCCTCCATTCGCCATTCGGTCATCAGGCGCTCCCAGAAGTCCTCCGCAATCTTTCCGTCCAACTTGTCAGAGAAGGCCTTGTCCATTCGATTGCGGATCGAGGTTAGTCGCGATTCCAGGAACGCCCGTTCCTGGCTGAACTTGCTACGCGCCCGTCTTTGGTCATCGCTTATGCGAGCGACTATCTGAGAGACGATCTCTGGGGGGCACTCGGACTGCCCTTCAAGGGTTCCCCTAGCCGGTTGATAATATCTTCCTCCCTGAATCGGGGAAGGCCACATTTGCCGCGATGGCCAGTGCAGCGGTAGTAGACGTATTTCTTCTTCTGAACGTCCCCCGTCAACATGCATCCGTGCCCGTGACGATCTGCCTGGGATGCCACTGCTCTGAATTGTAGGTAAGGAGATAGCCAAGCTTCAGTGCGCCCCTTTGCCGTCGCCATTGACATCAACGAGGAATGCATTGTTGCTCAGAGAACCAAGAGTGATGTTATGAGCCGGCTGAAAACCACCTCGGTGACAGAGCAATACGGCACTAAATGCCCGAGCATTGTAGCGTTTGCCATTTTGCAAAGCAATAACCTACTCTAGTCGTACTCCCAGCGGTTCTTGACGCGCGCAAGAACGCACATCGCTGTCCTATTGCGCCTCCCGCTGGCAATTGCGAAGGGGTGTGTTATGGCGCAGATCAAGGCAACGACCACCAGTGCAAACGCTAGCCAGATCGTAAGCTCCGCTAACGTCGTCGAGCGAACAGGCATAAGCCTGACAGGCACAATTGGAATTGCGCGCCTCCAAGAGTGGGCGCCGGCGTGGTTTTACTCAGCGCTAAATTGGCTGGGCAAATCGTACGTCGATGCCAACAACACCGAGCAAGCGTTCACTAACTATATGTATGGGTCTGACGTCGATCCGTACGCTCAGCTCGGCAACACGCGGTTGTTCTTCATTGCGCTACAAGACGACGTATTCGTACTCAGCATCGCGCCGAACCTTACATCGACCGCGCAACAGTCAACGATTACGCGCTATCCGAAGAGCGACCAAGGCATTCTTGCGATGTACAACGCGCTCGCCGCGAGTCCGATCTTTGGATCGCTCAAGTACTGTTACGTCCCTGGACGCTACGCCACAAACGTGTTCGCCGCTGAGGATTTTGGACTCTCATCCGGTTACGATCCGGCAACCGGCATTCGCGTCATCGTCGAGGGCTCGGCGGTTGCCCAAGTGGTTCCGGTCGAAGATTTTCTCGCGACGCACAACGAGCAGATCTACGATCCCGATCCGCAGATCGTCCCGATTGTCACCGCGCTGGTATACGACGTAACGCAGAACAACGCGCTGGGCGCGACCACCTTCGCGCTTCCGATCTACTACACGCGCGATCTGATCAACGGCACCTACTACGTCAATAAGATTGCCACGTCGACGACGCTCAACGGCGCAACCGTCAACTGCGGCCAGATCGCGCTCTTCCCAGGTGGCCCCGGGTACGACGACACGCATGCGATCGCGCTCAATCTCACGGGCACGGCGATTGCCACTTCAGCCGGCGCGACGCTCACGACCTACATCTTTGATAAGGCTGACGTCATCTCGTTCATCCCGATCAAGCCCCGCGTCGAGGCCGGTATCTGCACGATGACGTATACCGGCTCATCACCGCAGGCGCTCTTCGCGAGTCAAACCATCGCGGGTTTTTATCGCGATCCGAGCTGGACGACGTGCCTTGGCGTCCCGATTTACGACTATGGCGCCTCCAACGGCAGTTTCACGACAACCGAAGTTGCGATGACGACACCGGAGGTCATCTACGGCCCGGCCGACGAGTTTCTCAACGGCGGTCCGCTGCAGAACGTCTTGCAAAAGCTCGCGCAAGCCACCTATTTGGAATCGTCCGACAAACTGGTCGAGCTTCTGGATTACGCGATCTCGGTGCAAGGCACATCGGACGGCGTCGGGCTAAGCGTCACAAGCGCCGCGCTCTTATTCACCCTGAGCCCAGCCGCTGCATCGACCGTCGTGAATCAACTCTCGGTCCCCGTGCTCGCAACGGTTACCACGACGCCGGCGCGCATCATCATCCCAGACCAAAAACGGACCAACGGTGCCGTCAAAGCGGCTGCCGCGAAGAACGCTGCGGTTGCGCCGGCTCGCGGCGACCGTTACCGGTACCGTTTCTACGATCGGCGAGTTGCAAGGCATCGGAACCGGCGGCACGACGCCGAGTCAAGCGCAGTTGAGCCCGAAAACCATTCAGATCCCGTTGAACGCAACCGTTCCGCAGGTCGCCTTGG
Source organism: uncultured Acidobacteriaceae bacterium (assembly GCA_963774835.1). Classification (GTDB taxonomy): domain Bacteria; phylum Acidobacteriota; class Terriglobia; order Terriglobales; family Acidobacteriaceae; genus Edaphobacter. The sequence goes on along the minus strand of CAVZGS010000002.1, from coordinate 85,004 downwards.
CCGCTACCAACGTCAGCAGCATCGAACTCGGGACGGCATTTCCGCAACAGACGATCGGCGCCGGCGCAACGTTCGAAACCGAAACCGACGGTACGATTCTTAATCTCATGGCGGCAGCGACGCCGGCGCTTGCACCGTTCACACTCACGCTTGCGAGTACCGGCGTAACGTTCACCTCGGGCGTTACCTACACGTTTTCGCTGCTGGGCAATAGCCTGACGATCAGCGGCCCTGATGGATCGGCGCCGCCCGCGCAGGTTCCCACCGGCACGAATACCGACACGACACATACGTTCATTGGGATGGTCGTGTACACGAGCAGCACCACTACCGTCCCGCTTTATCCGCTGCTCGAGCTCTCGTTTGCGGCACCGGCTGTCGGCACGAACGGCGTCACGCAGGGAACAACCTATTCGGTGCGGCTTACGATCGGTACGCCGACGAGCTCGTACGACATCATCGATGCAACGCAGACGGTCGTCAGCGCGAGCGTCAGCGTCGCGACCCCGAAGCCAACCGATAATTCGCAACCGCAGGCCGGGGCGTACTACTTCGGCAGCTTCACGGGTGGCGCAAGTACGATCAACGTCTGGTCGATTCCGATATTTCTTGCGGTCACGCCCGCCGAAGTCGAAGCCGCGGGGTTCGGCGGCACCATGACGCTCGGCGCGCAGGTCAGCGGTTTGCCCGCCTACGATTTGGCGATTACCGACAGCTCGCTCTTCGTCTATTCCAATATCAACATCGACACGGCTGCCATCGGCTCACTCAGCGCCAACAACGTCTATATCGCAAGCGCCGTCATTAACTCGGCGCCGGACGATCACAGCCCGCAAGCCTTCGCACCGAGCAAGCTGTTCATGGGCATCATTCGTCAAGTCCAGATGGGCGGTAACCTCGTCTACGTCTTCATACCCGAAGACGACAGTGTCGTAATCGGCAACGAGCGCTATATCCTCAGCGTTATTAACCTCGGAGCGATCGGCGAGAATCCTAACAGTTTGCCGTACCCGCCATCGTACTGGCCGCAATTCCGCTTTTGGCAGTTCGCGAATCGGCACAATCCGTATCTCGCCACACAGTATACCGGCGAAGATGAGACCGCGCGGCTGGAGCAAGCCGCGCTCGACACCGTGTTTATCGGCCTTGGCGAAATCCTCTCACAAGAACCGATGCAGATGTACCTCGATACGAACTCGCAAGAAATGATCGTCTGGCCGATCTACGCCTTCCCCTACGCGACATCGACGCAGATCGTCGACACCGGGCAATTCAAGACCCTCACGACGACGATCCTCGGACTGATCAGCACATTGTTCCCGACGCAAACCGTGCCGACTGCCGCGCAGCTTGGCGAACAGATTCTCTTGCCGAGCTCGCTCTCACAAAATAATCCGTATACCTACGGTGTCACTGCAAATGTGAATCCGGGCGGCCGGAGTCCGATCACTTTAAACGTCGCGACCGCCCCGGAGACCAACGGTCAAGTCGTCACGAACCTCAACCCGAACGCGGTCAGGACATCCAACGGGGCGACAAACGCAACGACGACTGCCATGGCAAAGGCGACGCAAGCATCACGCGATGTCGTGCAAGCCCGTTTCGAAATGACAGCGAGCAATAAGACGACGGATACTCGGCGCCTGCAGCCGATCTATGGCTTCTCGGTCTACAACCCCGCGACCGGAGAAGCCTATATCGTCGAAGTCGTCGACAACGATCTGGTGCCACCCGATCAGCTTCCGGATGCAACCGAGGACACGACGTACGATCCATACTATGTCCGCGTCGTTTTTCTTAACACGCTCACCTGCTACAACATGTCGATCATCGTGCCGTCGATCGCACGCGATCAGTATGGCTATCTCGGCAAACCGGAAACGAAGTACGCGAACCTGTTGAGCAAAATCGACGATTACGACCTCGGGTACATGTATCAGCTCGCCGACGCAGGCGGCGGGTTTGACGAATTGTACTTCATTCCCGAATCAGGCGATAAGCCTCCAGCCGGCGAGAACTATCTTTACACCAACACTCCGTATACGCTGCGCAGCAGTGGCGATCGACCCGAAGTGCAGGCCTCCTTCCTCTGTCGCCGGCGCAATTGGGACGCCGAGTGTCTGCTGATGGAAGCCAAACGCAAAGAGGGCGCAAACGCGTATCTCGCCTTTGGTGCCGGCGATCTCATTCCGCTGCGACTCGACAACGGCGTGGACATCGACAAACGACAGCCCCAACATATGGTCGAGTTTTCCTACGGCATCAGCGACAACAACTACGAGTCGGTCCAAACGTTCACGACTGGCAACGTGCCGTATTTTGTCGGCGTCACCACCTGGGGGGGCTCGCTACAGTACACAGCTTTCTCAATCGGCCAAGCCGCGCTTACGCCCGGCATCAACCTGAACAGCCCGACGCAGTTGCAATTTCCGCCGAACATCTACGCGGTCGGCGAAGCCAGCACATCGTTTACGACGGTGGCTGACCTCAACCTCAGCGGGCCCGACACGACCGACACCGGCGCCTTTGTGAACCAGGATCCGTACGGGAATTATCTGACGCAGCAGTTCCAAATTGTTGCGTACAACAATCTGGTCTACCTCATCCGCGCCGTCACGAACTGCGCGCCGCTGGCGCAAGTCGGCAACGCCAATGCGGTATCGGGGTTGCTCATCGATACCTTCGTTCCAACCCCCGCGGGAAATCTGGTGCTCGCGCAAGGTGCACGCTATAAGCAAAGCGGGTTGCAGTACTTCGGCTCGACCTACACGCCGACGACAATGGTCGACACGCTCGACCAGCTCGACTTCACGAGCGTTACCGGTCAAACGTTCTACGCGCCGACGATCTTCATTCCGATTCCCGAGCTCGATGGCTCGACGGGCTTCATCGTCAACCTCGCCGACTTCTTGGGCCAGCAGCTGTGGACAATCATCTATCCCGAGATCGTCGCGCAAGCCGGCGCAACCGTTAACGGCGTCGCGTACCCGAACGGCTACAATATCGACCCGGACGGCAAGCCGATCCTGAGCTTGCAGAAGCTGCACTACGTCTACGATCCTCTGGCCGTGCTCTTCACGCCTAACGATCTCACGCACAAGTACGCAGTGCAGCCCAAGCAACGGGTGCTCGCGCTCACGAACGGACAAGTTCGAGAAGCCATCAGTTGGCGCACGGCTAACGTGCAGTCCGACCGCCTGCCACCGCAAAACGTCTGCGCACAGGAGATTTTGCCGAGCGGTTGGGGCATGGACCGCACCAACATCATTTACTCGTCGCACAATCGCCCTGTCGTCACACCACTGAGCGACCAGTACATGGGCATGTCGGTCAATGGCTTTATCAGCGTTTCCGGTGTCATGTACAACATCGAAGAGTCCGCGATGCAGAACGACCAGACGGGTTCGGGCTTCATCTCGCAGGTATCTTCGGTCCAAAACATGTTGATCGGCGTCCTGTTCGATTATGACAATGACGGGCTTGGGACGCTCGATCCCTACGACGAAACGAAGTCGAACAAAGGCGTCATCTTCCTCAACGGCTATCTGAGTGCCACGGGGTATACGTTCTCAAGCCCTGATCACTTCGATGCAAACGACGTGCTGCCGTGCCAGGTGCCGCTGCTCGACGAGATCGCGGATATCTACGGATTCGACGTCGCCTTTTACGACATCGACGCAAACCTCCCGCAACAATTTTGGAGCTTCGCATACGACTCGTTCACGGCACCCGGCCTTCCGAACTACATCGCGGACGTGCCGCCTTCTCCCAATGACCCGACGTTTAGTAACCGTACGCGTTCGCTGCTGCTCAACGTGCAGAACCCCGTACGCCCGACGCAACTGGGGTTGATCGATACGTACAGCTCGGTGGTCGCAGCAAACCTGCTCTTGGAAAACGGCGTCACCGGCGCAATCTTCCTCAACAAGAAAGCCGATCGCAACATCGTGTCGATCGGAAGCGCCTCGACGACGCCGCTTAGCGGTCTGCAAAACATGAAGTACGACTTCTTCATCTTCTCCCGCGACCACTACATGACGCTCGACGACTGTCAGTTCGAGCTTATCGACATGGGCTACGCGATGTGCCTCACGGACAACGGCACCGGCACAGGGACGAAGGTCGCGCAATACTTCGTCGACAGCGACGGCAACTACAACGAGCTCTTCGCCTACGTTCTCTATTCGCCGTCTGCCGGCGTATTAGAGACGTCAACTTTCACCCTGAAAGTCACCCTGGGCAGTCCGGCAAATCTCTTCGCGTCGCCACCTTCGCAGGAAACGCCGAATAGCGTCAATCCGATGGATCTGGTCGCGCAGATCAACAAGGTTTCAAACCTCGTCTATGCTGCATTCGGACCATCGAGCCCGGGGCAGCCGCCGGCGTTTCTTCCAATCCAGTCGGTCACCGGCCCCGGAATACAAGCAACGCCGATCACCGGCGCGCCGGGATTCAATGGCTACGCTCTCAACGTTGCCGGTGCCAACGGTCAGCCGGTGCAGATCTCGCAGATCAACTCCGCAAACCTCAGCTACCAGATTGCCGGCTCGACGACGATCGTACCGCAGAAATCAGGCAAAGCCGTGCCGTTCTATGGTTCGCTTTCGCACGGCCTCGATAAACAAGTACCGGTCACAACGCTGCAATCGTGGGATCACACGCAATTCATTCCAGCCGCGACCACGCCACCGGGGCCGGCGCAAGGCATCTTCGGCGGCAATGGACAGGGCTCGCTGACCGGAACGCCGTTTAGCTGCGCGTTCCAGGGCTCCGCGGCAATTCCACCGCAGATTGCGTCCGATCCGACACCCGGAACAATTCTGAAGGGTGATTACACGGTTTTTTACACGTTCAATGGCGTGACGAACGGCATCACCGACTCGACGGGGAAGACCGCGACGGCGAGTGGCTGTCAGTACTTTATCGACGAGACCGATCCGACCAATCCGATCTACGGCATCGTCACAACGCCGAAGTTCACGCTCAACGGTAATACGTACAGCGTCAACGTCAATACTACGCTTGCCGACGGCACGACATCGCGCTACACGCTTGTCGCCGGTAACAAGAGCTATCTCTTCAGCTCAGACAATACGGTCACGGTCGACCGCACGGTCTTCACGTTCAATCCGCTTGCCAGCGGCATATATACCGTGACATACGCGGCGCTGGATGCGCCGGCCGAAAGCGAAGCACCGACGCCAATTACACTGACACCGTTCTCGATGAGCGCCGGTGGCCTTACGGCGGTCGTCGACGTGTTCAATAATCCCGGCGGACTCAAAGACATGGTCCTCGGCGTCATCGGACGACTGTACACGTACGATCCGGTTCACGCTCAAGTTACCGTCACCGCCGGCACGACCAGCACGACGGCCATGATACAAACCGGCGTCGGCTTCGTCTCGAACTCGTTCTACGCGTACGTCATCGGCTTCGTCAACCCGCCGACCGGCGGAGAGTACACCGTCAACGGTGCACCGATGTTCCCGTATCCGCCGCAGCTCAGCGGGGCTCCGGCAAGCTATCCGATCATGACGGCGCCGGAGATGTTCACGATCGGCAGCAACTTCTATACGTTCGATCAAGATCAGAACGGCAACTATCTGAGCGTCACTGGGAACGGCCAGACAACGCCGATCAATCCGTACCAGTTCTCGCTCGACGGCACCATCTACATCATCAACACAAACGTGAACCCGAACCAGGTCGTTGGCGGTGGTAGCACCTACACGATGACTGCGGCGAACACGCAGTTCATCATCAACGGCGTACAGTATACCGTTACGCCGAAAGCAGGTTCGCTCAACGGCGCCACGATCTCCGGCCAGTTCAATATCAGCCAAGCCAACGTCGTCGTTCTCGAGAATTATGCCTACGAACTCGACATTCCGAATGGGCGCATCGTCGGAAACGGCACGGCGTACCCGCTGACCTCGTCCGGCTTCACGTACTCGATTTCGACGGCGAACCAAAGCTATACGGTCACGACCGAACCCAACAATACGACAGTGACAATCGGGAACATCGTCTATCAGATCAACAACACGACCGTTGTCGGCGACGGCATCACCTATCCGATCCTCGCGTACCGTACGTTTACCGACGGCATGTCGACGTATCAGATCGGCCTCGACGGGACTGCGGATCTGCCCCAACCTCTCGCGCTCTCGACATCGACGCCGCCAACCTTTACCGACGACGCCGCAACCTACACCGTCAATGCGCTCGCTGCCTTCGATGGAACAAACTACTACTTGATTACCGGAACGCCGGCCCAATTCGTCGCGGGCGGCACCACGTACCAAGTTCGCACCGACGGTGTCTCGATCGCGGCCGGCCCAGTCAAAACCTACATCGCAACAACGGGCGCACTCCAGCCCAACCAATTCACGTTCGGGATGGAGACGATGTACTTCGGTCGGCCCACCGACATCGCCGCCTTCGACGGAACTAACTATTACGAGATCCAGAACAACGCGTTCACCGATACGACGACCGGCCAGATGTACACGCTCAGCGGCAACACCGCGGTGTACGAAGGCAATAGCTACGAGATCTACAGCAACCTCGGTCAAGGCGCGTACTTCGAAGTGCCCGGCGGCAAGACGTACTTCGTTAACGTCGCCGTCGCCGACGCCAACACCGCGTCGGGGACGATCTATCAAGTCTTCCCGATCAGCGGCGGCTCGTTCACGATCCCGTTGCAGTACACAATCGCCGTTGCGGGCAGCACAGTGACGGTCGACGCACCGTCGTTCACCGCGACCGATTGCGGAATCGACCCTGACTGCAGCCGGTGGAGTGTTGACCGGCGGCTACTTCAAAGATCCGATCACCAACATCGTGTATACCTGCGTCGTCGACGCGGGCGTCACGACGTTCATCGATTCCAACAACACCGTCTATCCGTATCCCGCGCAGGGCACGACCGATGTCCTCGTTGCAAATATCGTGGTTGCAACCGGCGTGAGCGTGGCGGTCGACAACAAGGCGCCGGCCGACATTTACCCCATTATCAATAACGAATTTATCGCCGGTACTTCACCAAACACCACGACGTACACGGTCAACGTTGCAGTCGCATACCAGAACGCCGCGACCGGACCGTATTGGCCGACGTTCAACGGACGTTTTGTCGTTCCGCAGGTCGCGCCGATCTCCAACACGGCGTACACGATTCGTGGCAGCAACGTCATCAAGGGCTACGTGGTCTCGAATGACGACGAATTCTCGCCGGACGGGAACGTCGTCTATACGATCAACGAAGTCAACGTGGTGAAGGCGACCAATCAGGCGACACTGGCTGGTTCAACGCTCACCGCGGGAGCCCAGACCTACACGATCAACTCGCCTGCCGGCTTTGTCAGTACCGAACCATCGGGCGTGACCTACAACACGGCAACCGACTCGTTCAGCGTCGGTTACAACGGCTCGCAAGTCACCTACACGCTTGCAGGTTCGACCGTTAAGGACAACCGGCATCCTGTGGACTCGTTCAACGCGACACTCACTGGATCGCAGGTGACCTTTACCGATACCGTCAGCGGCGTCACCTTTACGTTCGATGACAGCGGCAATAACCCGATCACCGCCGAGTTCACCTACACTAACGACTTCTTTGTCGATGCAATCGCCGGGGCCACGTACTACATCGATACGACTGACAACCACGTCGAGACGATCTCGTACTTGCCGGAGATGACGCAGTACGCGTTCACGGCCGCAAACGGGGTTACGTACCTGATCCATTACGGCGACGTCAACGTCGTATTCCCGGTAATATCGGGCGCCAACGTGAACGCGGGCATAGCGACGGTTGGCACCGACATCTTTACCATCGAGATCGACGAGGTCGAGCCCACGATCAGCGGCACCGCTATCCCCATCAATCAGAACTCGTTCGAGATCAACGGCAACCTCTACACGATCACCGGAACGCCGACCGGGAGCAACTACTCGTCCTGTTCGGTCGTCGGCGACAACATCGCGGCCAAGCCGTTCCTCTCAACAAACACCTTCTCGCTGACCGATTCGACGATCGTCTACACGCTGCACCTCGACGCGAACAACCTTCCCGAGTCGGTTACGGCAAGCTTCCCGGTGAAGCCAAGCCGCGACCTGATCAGTGTGAACGATAATATCTACCTGATCACCTACAACACGGTGAGTACCGGCTCGTTGCAGGGACAAGGCCAATCGGCGATTCCGATCAGCAACTCGGCTTTCAAGCTGACCAATCCGTTTGACTCGACCGTTGCGAAGTTCACTTTCGACGACCTCGACATCTACGACGCGGGCTCGGTGGTCGGGCAGTTCACGGCGTACCTCGCGCCGACGTTCTTCCTCGGAAGTTCGACGTACACGCTCAACACAACCAGCATGATCGTGACCGACAACAACTTGCAGCCGTACCCGCTGATTCCCAATCCAACGATGTTTAGCATCAACGGCTTCAACTACGTGATCGACACGAATCGGGTCCCACACGCGATTATCGGAAATAACAACGTGTCGCCGCTCTCGACCGACGTGACCGTGCAAAACGGAGTGCCACTGCCCAATTCCACGTTTACGCTCAACGGGCAGATCTACGCCAACGTTGAGGACTCGCAGCACAACTTGCTCGCGATCACCGGCACGAAGATCTACCCGATCGCGCAGCCGGCAATGACGTTCAAACTCGACTCGAGCCTAATCTTCACGCTGAGCACGACGGTGCTAGCCGGCGACTATGCCGGCTCGGTGGTGCCGATCGGCTCGATTACGGCCGGCACGACTGGCGCAGTGACCTCGGCAACGACCGTGCTCAACATCTACGCCGGAACGAATGAATCGGGTGGCGCGGACTACTTCATGTACAAGAACGTCTTGTACACGTTGATCAAGTCGGCTGGTGTCTACATCGGCGTGCAAAAGACGTACACGGTCTACACTTCACAACCGGTTTCGACGCAGCAGCAACTGGCCGTTTTCGATCTAAGCGGCACGACCTACATCGTTACCGACGGCACGACCGCCGGGACGACACCGGCCGCCGGGATCAACCCCAAGACGATGTGGTCACAGACGGCAACGACGCCGGTCGAGACACAATTCGGCTTGGTCTATGGGTTTACGTCGCCGCCGACCGGCGTGACGTTCAACACCGAAAACAGCGACTTCGAATTCCTCGTGGCGAGCACAGCCACGCCGCCGGGCCCGAGCACGCTGTACAACATTCTCTACACGGCGGGCACCGACCAGAATATGGTCCAGGTCAACGTGCCGAATCTGCTTCCGTCGTTTACGCAAGTGGGCACCTTCGACTTCTACCCGGCGACGGCGCTGACGATCGAAACCGGCGGCTACAATGCATTCACCGCGGCGATCGGTCCGGAAGCGGTGCCCGCGCAAACCTTTGCTGGCGCCTTTCGGACACCGCTGATCTCAACGGATTCGTCGATCGATTCGTTGATGACCGCGCAGGGCGACTTTTCGCTCGAATTCTGGCATTCGCTAACGCCGGTGCCGGTGAGCGGCTACCATCCTTTCACCTATCAGTCGTCTACCAGTGACCCACTCGTCTATTTCGTCGACGTCGATTTCGACAATGGCTCGACGATCTACGTGCGGATCAACAACACGGTGATGCAGGCAGCGACGACGCAGCCGGTGCTCTCCTCGCGGTGGCGCCACTTCGCCCTCGCCTATACGCAGCCGTACACCATGGTCTGCCAGGGTGCCGGCTACGAAGTCGTCGATGGGACGAACTACGACTTCAACAACGACTTCAGCATCGCGATGACCTTCGCCGTAAACGACAATACAACGCAGCAAACATTGGTCTACAAAGGTACGTCGTCGAGCAGCACCACGCCGGAGGTTGCGATGTCGTACGCGCTGGGCGTGCACAACGGCAACGTGACGCTCACGGTGATGAACAACGATGGAAGCACCAGCGGCGAGGTCGCGGGTCCGGCCATCTCTGCGAGTTCCTACTATCAAGTTATCGCAACCAAGTACACGACAACTCCGGCAACCGGCACCTCAACCACGGGCAGCACGGATCCCTACGACCCACCCTTCAGCGCGCAAGAGCTCACCGGTGCCAACAGCCAGGGCGGCCAAGGTTCGATCGGCGCGCTGCCGACATCGGGAACGGGCACAATCAATATCACCGGCGTGCAGCAAAACAGCGGCGCAACGCCGCAGCTTTCGAATTTCATCACGAACATCACGACGTCGCCACCGCCGCCGCAAAGCTACCAGATTTCGATCTCCGTGCGGCAGTTGAACGACGACGGAACGCCCGGAACGTGGACCGCACCAACCGTCACAACCGTGACCGTCGGCGATTCCACCGGCTTAGATGTCGTGCCTACAGGCAACGCCCATCTGCTCATCGGTGCCGGATTCGATGACACCGGGAAGGCCTTTCCACTCGGGAGCGCGACCTCGGCGGGCAACATCCGTGACCTCTATCTGTTCAATAGCGCCATCGATCCCACGGGGCTCAAATCGCCGAACGGCGGCGCGCTCGATTTGGCGGACGCAGGCAGCACGGATCTGCAAAAGGCGAGCATCCTCGGCTACTGGCACGTGCAGTACGACCCAAACGGCCTCGTCAACAACATCTACGATCCGTCGGCCGTCGCAATGTCGACGACTGCTTTGACGGCATTTATCAGTCCGCTCAGCGGATACGAGATGGAGGGGACAAGTCTCTACATCGACGGCTATCCGCTCACGCTGACGCTCGCGAGCGGCGGCGACGTCCCCGAGGAGATGCCACCCTACGTCGCAGGGAGCTCGCTCCTAGCCTTTTACGCGGGGCCCTACCGGCTTGAAGAGATCAGCATCTGGAGCATGGCGCGCGCGCAATACCAAATTCTCGACGACATGTTCGGGCGGCTGGTTCCCGGGAGTTCAGAGCCGTTCCTCCAGGTCTATTTGCCCGGCGAGTTTTCGCTCGCGAGTACCTCCGCACCGGCGCTGCCGATGAACAAATATCTCGACGGCGTGGTCTTTGGCAACCAGGTTCTCTCGTATCCTTTCAACTTCACACCGGCAGCGCTCGACCTCATCGGCAGCCCGTGTGTCGGGCGCTGCGGTCCGTTGATCACGCCCAATCTCTACACACCGCCAGGCGTGGCGCTGACCGTGTGCGATACGCCGCCCGACTTAACGAGTTATTCCGTCACATTGAACACGACGACGCCAACACTTGCAGGAGAAATCAACGAAGCCTACGTCTACATTCAAAACGGCACGATCATGCTCTATGCCGGAAAGAAAGTCGGCGACTTGCAGTTGACGTGGGTAACCGAAGAGCAAGGCGACGTCCAAATCATCGGCTACGTCGAAGGCGCACCGCCCGCTCCAATGGCCAACCTTACGAACAAAGCGTCGTACGCCGGCGCAACGTCAATCACGCTAACTGCACCAACGTCGGTGACGCTCAAGTATCAGAACAGCAACGACAACACCACCGACAACAAGCTGACCTTTGGCGACAACTTCGGTCTCAACTTTGCCTGGGGTGCGCACATTGCGCCGTTCGGTTTCGGTCTCGATGGAAAGAAAACGCTCTGGAATATCGATTTTCTGGCCGGCGATAAGTATTCGCACGATTGGACCGACGACTCCGGCGATCAAGAAACGGCGAGCGCTAAACTCGACGAATCGAATAAATACACCGTTAAAATGCAAGGGACGCTGTCCCCGTATACCAACGACCAATTCATGGCTAACCTCAACACGGTAACGACGCCGAGCACGACGCCGGGCACGCCGGGCGCAAAGGCTGCGATTTTGCCGAACCCCAATCTGGGCGGTTTCACGCAATCGAACGCTCCGGCAGCGCTGCCGAAGGGCACCGTGACCGACGAGAAGTTTGGGCAGCGTATGTTCGTTCCTTCGCCGTACGGATCGGCATTCGTGACGTCGCAAACACTGGACGTGTACCAGCAAACGCTCGTGCAAAGTAATACCGTCTACGGTTTCGTGGCGGTGCCGAACACGCAAATTCCACGCGACCTCAACGTTGTGACGTTCCGGCTGAACAGCCAATACATCCGGCCCGGATGCCTCGATGGCATGATCGGCTATTGCTACAATCCGGCGACGACACCGATTGGTGCGCAGACCTACACGACATCTACCGGACAGATGGAGCCGCTCTACGACGGCAATTTTGCACCCGCCGTCGTCGGACATGATGCCAGCTACATGCAACTCGTGGAGGCCTATCAGATCAAGAAACAGATCGATCAGGAGGCCTACAACAATCTCGCCGTCTACAACACGGTGTATAACGACGCTAAAAACAGCAACCCCGATTCGCTGCCCGATCCTGCGCTCACACCGGCACTCGACTTCTACGATGAGTACGTTTGGTCGTCGCGTGGCGCTACGCAGGAAGTCAAACACACCTACACCACGACGTATGAAGAAGTGCATTCGGTCGGAAACTCCGTGACTAACGCCAACACCGTCACGTTCAATTGCAAGATTCACGCAGTGTGGATTGTAGCGCTCGACTTTTCGGCGGCCTGTGACACATTCCACGAAACACACGTATAAGTACACCTACACGACCACAGCGACGTCGTCATTCGACGTGAGTGCATCCTTCGATGGGGTCGATACCGACACGCAGATGCGCTATTCCAGCAACAACGATGCGCATTTCGTCATGAACTTTAACTCGATGTTCAATTCGAACAACCAGAGCGGCATCGATCTGGTGATTGGTTCTGACGGGCTGGTCTATCAGATCGTTCCATCGGTCACGTCGGGAGCGGGCTTGCCGCTTTCGAACAACCTGGACACGAGCCAAAGTTACACGCAGCCGCAGCCGTCGTACACGACAGGAAACGCCGACGGCCTCACCGGGAATCTCGAAGCTTATGATCGGCCCGGTAAAACGAACCTCTACCGGACGTACGTGTTCTTCTTACAACCCGCACAAGAAAATGCGGACGACTTCTGGAGTACGGTTGTCGATCCGATCTGGCTGTTGAATAGCCCCGATCCCGACGCTGCCGCGCTGCGCACGGCGCAGGGAAACGGATCGATTCCGTGGCGGCTTTTCTACCGCGTCACGTATTCTGAGCGCTTCTTGCCACCGATATCAACCGGCTCGACGGCGATACCGCAGATCACGCCGATCATGGCGGTGCCGGTCCTCAATCCCGCAACCGACTTCCTCTTCCAGCCGATGACGTCCAAGGCCGCGCGGCCGGCAAAGAATCCCGCCAACGATATCGAGGCGAACGTCGTCCTCGCCCAGCCGACGCAGTCGGGTCTAAGCGTTGGAACTATTCCAACTAGTGGCCTTGGCCAAGGGCTGCCCGTGCAACCCAACAACGTGATCCCCTTCGATCTGCTCAAGAACGCCTCGACCATCGTGAACTGGGGCGATTCGAACAACGCCAAAGTACTGACATCACTGATCACCTCAGTGCTCGGCACCAATCTCGTCCCGATGTCACCGAGCGCGCTGCCGGGGTCGACGCTGGTCACGCAAGTCGCTGATCCCGTAAACGGGGGCACGCTGTACTCGATCTACACCGATCCGAACGGGTTGACGGTCAATGTGCCGACCAACTTTGGCATCTCGGTCTATGCTGACGTCAACGGCAATCCGGTGCAATACTTCGACGGCAAGACCTACCACTCGTTACAGCAGGATTACGTCGCGAGTCCGGACGGCACCGTCATGTACTACATCGAACCACCGTCGACATACGACCAAAGCAGCTTCAATCTGACCGGCGACTACGATCTCTACACCTACCCCGGCGACGAATGGCGCTACTACCTCGTCTCCGGTATGAGTTCGAACATGACGAACGACGCGTCGTTTGAAGATGCAGGACCGTTCCTGGTTTCGGGCGGCTTCACCGGCTTCAGCATCGCGCCGGCGCAACATGCAAAGAACGGAGCGAATCAAGTTTGCGGCTGCGTACTCGCACGGGGCGTCGTGCAGTATCCCAATCTCAACACCAACGCTGAAACGTTCTCGGATCTAGCCGTCTACAAGGCGATGTCGCTGCTCGACACGTTCCCGATCGGCGACCAAAGCACGTTGATGGCCTTCCTCGACGCCGAGTTCCCGAACGCGCCGTTCGTCGCAAACGAAGAAATCAACGCGGTCTTTGCCCGCAACATCTCCTCATATATCAACACGTTGCAAGAAGCGCTGATACCACAGTGACGCGCTAATCGACGTTAAGGTCGACCTCGTGCGAGAGCTCCTCACGGAGCTCTCGCTTTTTGCGCTTGCGACTGTAACGCGTAGGCGATGACCACTTACGATACGCTGAACCGAAGGGTAGTGGGGCAGACCGCTGGAGCCGCACTGGAGTACTCGCATGACGCGGTGGGCCCTGCGGACCGCGAGCTGGATCTTTCGCTGGGTTCAAGTCTCAAAAGGACTCCGAAAACGAGTCGGGCGGGATTTCCAAGCCATGGAAAGTTCGAAAATCGTCCACTAGGGCCGACCATTGATTCAATTACTTAGCGACGCTCGGGCATTCCATCAAAATGCACTGTAGCGAATACTGTAGCGGGTGGTTCCTTTTTCGCACACCGCCACCCTACGAATCGATTCCGCTTTAGCCGACCCACGCTAACGAAAGTCGCCGTCGTTTCCGATAACCCGACTTTGCAGGAAGTACGCTTGGTCTCAAAGACATACATACTAAATTGTTGGTGTTTGGCGGTTTCTGATTATTTTGCTGCTGGCTGCTTGATTCGGCAGTCCCACCAATGGTCTAACGCCTTCGATTTCGGTAGTCGGCATGGCATCCGCTTTCATTCAGCCTAATAACGGACTCGTCTTCTCAAGGTGTCACTTTCCCCCCTGGCATCTCGTTGTCGGAGCTACTAGGCCACGCCGCCAGGCCATCCGGTGACCAACTCTGAATAATCGCCCTTGCAAGCTTGGCAATAGTCAACTCACCCTCTTGATCCGCTCCCCATGAGCTGGTCCTTGTTGTTAAACGTGAAGGCCGAAATAATCACCAGCCCGTTCTTCGTCGAGATCGCCGCAACATCGTTTCGCACCGCAGCGAGTGACCCCGTCTTGTTCGCGATCGAGTCACTCGTCGCTCCCGGTGTCCCCTTGTCTTGCAATGCCGATATAGAAGATGGACTGACCTTGCGACTGCTAACTGGCACTGGCATTGGGCGACCTTCCGCCGATTGTGCGCCCAAGCTCCTGCGCGACGGGAGGCTTATCGAGGTCATACCGAAGTGGCACCTCCGCGTCATCAATTTAGGTAACCGGTACGTCCCGTGGGCCTGTGCGCGTGTTCAAGGAATTCGCGACGCAAATGGCTGTCGACTCTGCCAAACATCGAGGCCAGCGCCATCGTTGCAGATGGAACCGACATTCATTGGAAATCGATTCATCTCACCGCTAAGCCAGCTGTGATCGTCAATCTGCAAGCCCAATTGGGGTGCTAATAGCAGCGGATCGTCACATTGGATTGGAACCAAACAGCGGTGACGACTAAGCGAACTCACCTGTAATTGCCGAAAAATGGGGTTTTCGGAACCTTCGGGGTTGAACTTGCCGAAAACTCGAGTTGTCAGGCCGTACGGATGTGGGGTTTCCGATGTGACCACTCATCGGATGCACGCGATTACTTTCTACCTACTGGCTCCGCGTATCAATCTCGCAGTCCCCGCTAGGGGCGCTTCCTTCTCGAAGAGTCTACAGGTGATGCGTCCTTTGCTTGTGTCGATGACCGCGGTTGGGCCGGTAGGGACAGGAGAGGGGTACGCAATGGACCCAGCTACGGAGGGCTTTGAGGTGGGTTTTGAAGACGCATTCGTCGTTTCGCTCTGGCCGAGAGCAAGACTCGCGATCGATACCAGGAGAGCACCACACAGGACAAAAGCAGACTGACACCGAGCATTCATGAGCCCATGTATACACAACGGAGTTCCGAAAAGCCAAAGCTGAAAAGCCGGAGGGCAGCTACGGACAGGGCAATACTCAAACCGACCTTCGAAGCCAAACATTCTTTTGGCCTTGAAATTTGCCTTATGAACGGTATGATTTCAGGGAACCGCTGCCGAAAGGAGAGTGCCGGTTTAACTTCTGCTAGGCTGCTCTTGCTTCCCCCTGGGCATAACACCTCATAAGGTCCATCAGGCTCACCAGAAGCCTGGCCCAAGATGTCGACTCATGCTGAGAATCCATCATCGGGAGTGCTGCCGTGCCGAGCTGTTTGAAAATCCCCTATCTGCCCCTCTTCCTTTTGCTTGGAATAAACATAGCAGGTCTTGCTTTTGCTCAAAATGGCCGTTGCTCGTTCACCCGCACAAACCATAGTTGCACACTTACGCTCGATCGGAATTCCTTTGTCTTCCCGCCGGCACTCCAGATGTACCCCGGAGAGGTCGTGACGGTGCAAATTCAGAACGGTAAGAACTTCGAGATCTACACTCTCGATCCCGCCCCCGGACAAGCAACCGTGCTTCCCGATGTGACTTCCGCCGCGTTCGGCAACTTGAACACCATCCTGGCCGCCACGAGCTCCCTCGGCCCTGCTAGCCCGAGCCCGGTGCCGCCATCTTCACCAACGATCGTGGTGCCTTCTATTCCCGCAGGCGGTTCGCACGGGGAGAAAGCATTCCAGAGCCAGACGAAGGTTAATCCCTGCAAGTCAGACCCAAGAGGGCAGGCGTGCAAGGACTACAAGGCAGATCCTTGCGTGAAGGACCCAGATGGTGCCGATTGCAGGAAAGAAAAAGACGCGGAACTCGCTGATGCTATTGTGGGTGCCATGCGTAAGGAAAAAGAAGCGCAGGATAAGAAAAAGAAGGAAGACGATGCCAAAGATGAAGCAAAGTTGAAGAAAGTTCTCGCAATCTGCAGCTTTGAACAAGTCAGCCAATTCAGCGACCCGGACTGCATGATGTACTTTCTCCGGCTAATGAGCGCAGATATTCTTCAGGCGACGCTCCCCTCGAAAAAGGTTTACCTGGAACTCCAGCAATTCATCACGCCGGACGCTCAGACACTGCCTCCAACCACCTCCACGTTGGCGAGCCTGCTAGCGGAGCTCTGTGGATCCTCGCCAGCCCCAAGCCTGGACCGTCCATGTGCCCTTAACAGCAATGACGGCCTCATCCGCCGGCAGGCGATTGCCTCTGCCAACGCTGCCGCGCTCCTCTCGCGGATTACTAAGCCTCCCAGCTTGGTGAACGTCCCGCCCACGGAGACGTACAATCCGCTGACGCCTTCCGTGCTCAAAGCTATGCAACTTGTCACCGAGGAGCAGGCCGCCCTGGACGCAATCCGTAACGGACCTTGAGGGCTACGCCTCCCGCATTCAGGACCTTATCCTTGACCCTCCGAATCCACAGGGAGCGACCATTGGAACGATTCATGACTCTGGATCAAGCCATCACCTTTCGCGCACGGTTAACTCTTCGCTGAACCGGCTGAACCTGGTAAGCAACAGCCAGGAAGCTGCAAACGACGGCTCCAAGAAGGCGCTTATCGTCACTATCGCGGTGGTATATGGCGAAGCACGCTGGGAAGCCTCTACGGGCATTGCTCTTGCGTTTCGTCCTACCCGTACCTTCACCGTCGCGCCGATTATCTCGGCGTCGACGGGCATGCAGACCGGCTCCTACATCAGTGAAAGCAAGGCCGGTCCCGCAGGTGGTGCCGTTTGTTTCTGCCGACTTCCGCCTGGGAGACGACTTCAAGTTCTTTGGATGGCGAGGGGGGTTTTACGCGACCGGTGGCATTGGCTACAACATTAGCCAGGAAACTGCCGATTTTCTGGTCGGCCCCTCCATCTCGTGGCGCGGCGTTCTTCTCAGCGGCCTCTGTGACTTCGGGATCGGTACGCGCCTCGGACAAGGACTCACGGTCGGCGAGATGCTACCAGGAACTCCTGCGACCTCGACCACTCCCTTCACCCCCACCACCATTACCACGCTTCCCACCACCAACTATTGGATTCCGGCCTTCACGATCGGCATCAGCGTACGCATTCCAGGTATCGCTGGAAGGTGATCTCGCTTGACTCGTCCAGGCCCGGTTTCCGTCATGTCCTTGCCAATGCACGCTCCGACAGCTATCGACTTAACGGATGGCAAATTTTACAGTCCGCACTCCAAATGGCCGCCTCAGTCTGTGAAACATTGCGCCGTCATTGTAACTTCTGTGGGAGCAGAGGGTCGGGTTCGAATCCCTCCGCCCCGACCATTCAAATCAATTCATTAGCGTAAGGCCCGTTACACGCATCGTGTCTTTGACACCGTCCTAATCGCTTGTTACGTAGATCGCCACGATCGTCATATCGTCATCCAGGTCTTCAGCCGATCCTCGAGCCGACCAGAGTGACAATTCCTCGAGCAGTCGATCGGCAAAATGATCTGCCGAGGAACTCTGCTCGGTCTCCAGAAATTGCTTGAATCTGTCCGTGCCAAACTCTATTCCCGCGGGATTCGCCGTTTCCGGAATTCCGTCGGTATAGAGCAAGATCCGATCCCCAGCCCTGAGCGGCACTTCAACCGAAGTATAAGTTGCGAACGAGAATCTTCCGAGAAACAAACCATTCTCCTCAACGCGGCGCACCCCCTCGGGCTCACCCCACAAAAGCAGGGGAGGGTGACCGGCGCCGGCGTAAGTGAGCGTTCGGTTCTGCATGTCCACGAACAGGTATTCCGCCGTGACGAAATGGTATTCGAACTTTCCGCACAGCGCTTGATTCAACCCCGAAAGCACCTGGGCCGGGTCGAAAGCGTGCCCCACCTGGGACGCGAGCGCAATCTTCAGCATCGAGGCGATGAGCGCGGCAGGCATACCATGTCCGGACACATCGGCCACAAGAATACCGATGTGTTTTTCATCCACAACGATGAAGTCGTAAAAATCGCCGGCAACGGAGGTCATCGGGATGTAACGTGCAGCAATGTCCAGACCTTCGATTTTTGGGACCGCAGATGGGAGAATTGACAATTGGATCTGCCGCGCGGTTTCCAATTCTTTCTGGATCGCGAGCAACTGCAGCGCGAGCTGTTCGCGAATTCCACGAAGCACAAGGTGAGTTTGCACACGCGCCTTTACAACCGCGGGCGAAAACGGCTTATGAATGTAATCCACTGCACCGACATCAAAGCCCTTGGTCTCGTCCTCGACTTCCGTCTGGCCGGTAAGAAATATGACTGGTATGTCTCGCGTCTCCGGATCCAGTTTCAACCGCGTGCACACCTCGTACCCGTCAATCTCGGGCATCATGACGTCGAGCAGAATTAGATCGGGCAGAGGTGTAACCTTCACTAGCTCCAGTGCTTTAGCGCCGCTGGTCGCAATGCGAATTCTGTAGATGTCCTTCAGGATCGAGTTCGCGATTTGAATGTTGGCGGGAGCATCATCCACTAGTAGCACCGTCTTCTTCTGATCAGCCTGGTTCATTTGCCGTCTCCATTTCGTGCGCAACGTTCGGCGATCTCATCCAATTTCACGAGCGCTGCCTCAAAATCGAAGTCGGTGATCGATGCGCTCAGACCGTCTAGATACGACTTCTCGATGACAACTGCTACCGCGTCCCGCAAACTGCGAAATGACTCTTCGGCGTCGCCGTCACTTGCTTCGAGCAATCCCCTGAGTTGGGCAATCGCGACGGCAGCTGCTTCTCCATTGAAGGGCAAAGTCTGCTCACCCTCGGTGGGGCCGGTTGGTGAATCGCGGAATGCCTTCTCGATAGATTGAATCTGGGCTTCGGTTACTCTGGCGAAGTCAACAAGCATTTCCGAGACACTTCCTTCATCGTCACGGAGCGCCTTCTCCAGTTTCTGTGCAACGGACTGCACCTCGACCATTCCAAGGTTGCCGGCGACACCCTTCACCGTGTGGGCAATGCGTTCCGCCAGTTTGACGTCGTTGCCTTCAAGCGCAGTTGAAATTTGGGCAGCAGCGTCGCCTTGTTTGGCGGCAAACTGCACTAGCAGGTCGCGGTAGAGCCGCCTGTTCCCTGCGACGCGGTTAAGTCCATCTGCGACTTTGATCCCGGAGATTTCCGGCAACGCCACTTCGTCGTGCACCTCTGTTTTGGCAATCGATGTTTCGGGACGAATGCCTTGTTTGGGCCTGGGTTTAGCCCATCGCAGCAAAGTCGCAAACAGGTTATCGGGGTCAATCGGCTTCGATACATGATCATTCATGCCTGCATCAAGGCAGCGCTGGCGCTCTTCCACGAGGGCATGCGCCGTCATCGCAATGATGGGAAACTTCCGTAAACGCGGATCGCTTCGCAGTAGCCTAGTTGCCGTGAACCCATCCATCTCGGGCATCTGAAGGTCCATAAACACAACATCGAACTCGGGGGCGTGCTCCCCTGCGGTGAGGATTTTTACGGCTTCACCACCATGGTTGGCCACCGTTACAATTGCGCCAGCGCTCTCCAGAAGTTCTGTGGCAACCTGCTGGTTCATCTCGTTGTCTTCGACCAGCAGCACGCGGATTCCCGTTGCATCATGGGCGATGACGTCTTCCTTCCTCGCGCGGGAACGATGGTCATCCGCTCCCGTAACACCGAACAGATCCACCAGAGTGTCGTAGAGCAGGGAGTGGTTGACTGGCTTCAACAGGTAGCTCTCGACGCCAATCTCTTCTGCCTGTGTCCTGATTTCCTCCCGCCCGAAGGCTGTCACCATCACAATTTTGGGAATATGCTGCAGACGTTCGCCTCGCTTGATAATGCGGCTTGTCTGGAGTCCATCTAACCCCGGCATGTGCCAATCCATCAATACGAGACGATAAGGATCTGCCGAGTCTGCGGCGGCTATTTCGCGCACCGCGTCTTCCCCAGACGAAACCGAGTCGGCACGGAGCGCAAATACGCGGAGAGCCTCGGTAAGGATCTCTCGCGCCTGCGCGTTGTCGTCCACGACCAAGGCCCGGATGCCAGCCAGATCAGCAATCAAATGTTTGTGTCGATCTTCTGATCCGACTCCAAACCAGGTAGTGAAGTGGAAGGTGCTGCCCACGCCAGGCTCACTCTCGACCCAGATAGCGCCCTCCATCATCTCAACCAGGCGTTTGGAGATCGAGAGTCCAAGCCCGGTGCCGCCATACTTTCGCGTCGTCGAAGTGTCCGCCTGAGCGAATGCCTGGAACAGCCTGGAACTCTGTTCGGGTGTCATCCCGATACCGCTGTCGCGGACAGAGAACCTCAGCTTTACCCGCTCAGCTAGCTGTTCTTCCACAGCGACCGTTACCAGCACCTCGCCACGGTCGGTGAACTTCACAGCGTTGTTCACTAAGTTGATGAGGATTTGTCCGAGACGAAGTGGGTCACCGATCAAGCTGGGCGGGACGTCATGCGGTGTTGCGATCAGGAACTCGAGGTTCTTGTCTTGCGCCTTTTGGCTGACGATGGTCGACAAATTGTCGAGCACGTCTTCGAGCCGGAAATCTATCTTTTCGATATCAAGTTTGCCAGCTTCGATCTTGGAGAAGTCGAGGATGTGGTTAATGATTCCAAGCAACGAATGTGCAGCGAATTTCACCTTGGTTAGGTAGTCTGCCTGTTTTGAAGAGAGATCGGTCTTCAATGCGAGATGCGTCATCCCGATGATGGCATTCATGGGTGTACGGATCTCGTGGCTCATGTTGGCGAGGAAATCAGACTTAGCTTGGGTGGCGGCTTCGGCTGCCGACTTGGCTACCGCGAGATCGGCAGCTTGTACCTGGGTACGCTCGAGCAGTTTCCGGGTAACCAGTTTGCTGCCCAGAATCCTCGTATTGAGAGCAACTGTTGGCAACAGCGCGTCAAGCAGGGCTTGCTGACGATCAGAGACGGGAGCCGAAGCTGCCAATTCGATTACCGCAAGGACTTCATCCTGATTCATCACGGGAACAAAAAGGACGCAAGCCGGCGTTACCCTACCAACGCCCGTGCTGACTTGGAGAGGCCTGTCGGCATCGGAGACAATCCGAAGAGTGTGCCGCTCAGCGGCCGCTTGTCCCACCAGGGCTTCGCCGAGAGCGAACTCTCGCGGCTCCGCCAAGACATCGATTGCGAAGGCCCCGACGCGAGCGAAGCGCTTGTGGTCGTCCTCGTCAGCCAGGTAAAACGCACCGTACAGCAAATCCAACGTTTCTGAAATTCGCGATAGCAGGATTGAGGCGAATGCCGGAAAATCCTCCGTCGATTGCAGCCGCTCCGTCGTAATCGCCACCTCGGCTTTTATCCAGCCCAGGATCTCTCGCTCACGGGCCGCGATCTGCAAGGTATTCAGCGCACGGCTCATCTCTCCAATTTCATTGGGGCGATCGAGATTCGCTATGGGCAGGTCCAGTCGTCCTTCTGCCACGTCCAGGATTCGGGTCCGGAATGACAGCACAACCTTTACAACTTCAACCTGCACGATGGAGAGGGCAATCGTGAAAGATGCCGCCAACCCGAGAATGATCACGATCCACGTAACAAGAATTGTGCGGTGGGTCCTATCGGTGAGTTCATCTGACCTTTGATCCAGCGTCGCGTCCAATGCATTAGCCAATTCAGCCAAGGCTTGTCGGCCCCTGCGAAATTCTGGGTCAACTGTTTCGCGTGTCAGCTTTATCGCTTTGTCATTGTTGCCGGACAGGGCGGCAGCTCTAATCGGGCCGGAGTCAGAGGCCATTTTGTCGAAGAGTTCCGCGGCCGCGTTGATCTTCTGGGCGATGCTTGGACTTTCTCCGCTGGCCAAAGCGACGACAGAGTGAAATTCCGCAGCTGTCTCTTCGAGTTCCGCGTCGATCACTCGCGTTCGGTCAGCGTCCGGCTCGGCGATCTCCTGATAGAGTAGCTGGGCGAATCGGTTGCTCAATACACGTGCGACAGTCAGATTATGGAGGGCTTTGACGTCTTTGCCGATCAGGTCGCTGTACCAGGTGTCGATTTTGTTCATCTCGATCGCCGCGTACAACGCTGCCGCAATCACCATGACAGCGAGCGGGAGCAAGGCCACGAATACCTTGGTTCCGAATTTTGAAATTCGCTAAGAGTCCCATCTCGAGAGTATCCGCCTGCTTCGGAAGATTGCCAATTGTAGCTGCCAACGCTGCGTGGTTAACGCACTAAAATACTCGCAAAACTACTAGATGTGAAAGTGGCGGGGCCACTTCTGTGCCAAAAGAGAGGCCAATAGCGTCCGTTTACTTTGATTTGCCGACGTTCGCCGAACTTCCCGACTTCATCGATGAGGCCGGCGAAAATCTCCATCAGACGGCCTTTGAATGGTAAGGTCTCTCAGCCGCTTCGTTGCAAGAGAGACTGCTTTACCGGTAGCCAAAGCTGAGGCCGTCAAGGCGGCCGAAGACCTCGCTGAGTATTGCCTTTGCGGGCTTCGCGTGGGTTGCGAACCAACATCTCATTCTCTGGTTCGGGGCGAGTTTGTCCAACTGTTGTTGTAGGAGTCCACCGAGAGCACGCTCTGCAGAGGAGTTCGCTTCTCCCAACCGGAGCGTTCCAAGTCAGGTGCATCGCCAAACGCGTCGACATACCCCAGACACAGATAGGCTACAGGCGTAATGTGCTCCGGAATGTTCAAAGCACCGCGCAGCAGCCTTGGTTCGAGAATACTAACCCAGCCTACGCCGATACCCTCTGCCCGCGCGGCGAGCCACAGGTTCTGGACCGGCGCAAACAGCGGAGTAGAGCGCTGTCTCCGGCATCGTGCGCCGGCCAAGCTGGTGCCCTTGATTGCTCTGTGTGTCACAAACGACGCAAAGGTTCTGCGGAGCTTCGAGTATGCCCTCAAGCTTGAGGCCGGCATAGTTCTCTTGACGTTCTCCTTCGTAGCCGGCGAGCGCCCGCTGGTTCGCATCAAGGAAGATCTTGTGTACGGACTGCCGCACGCGAAGCTTACGGACGACGATAAATCGCCAGGGCTGCATCAGGCCAACAGAGGGTGCATTGTGCGCGGCCTCCAGTAGCTTGCGAAGCAGTTCGTCCGGCATCGGCTCGGGCAGAAACCCGCGGCGCACGTCTCTGCGCTCGCGAATCGCTCGGTAAACTGCCCGGCGCTCGCACTCGTCGAAGCCCAAGGCCTTCGTCATTTCCACGCCTTTGACCATTTCGGCCCCGCTGTTTCTCCGTTGCGCAATCGCGCATCCACGCCTGCGTTTACTTCGATCAGTCTACCGAAGAGCCAGATCAAATCGGAGAGACGATTCAGATAGGCGAGTATCTCCGGATCTAACTCCACACCACTGGATGCGAGTCGCACGGTATTGCGTTCTGCACGACGACAGACTGCGCGGGCGACTTCATATGCGGCCGACTCGGTATGCGCGCCCGGAAGCGACCAGTCGGAGAGAATTCCTTCGGTTGTTTCCAGCTGATGGGCACGAGCTTCGTGAGTGCCTCAACGTCTTCCGAAGTGACGGAGGGAGGCGTCTTCTTGCTCTTGGGCGGAGTCGCCAAACCGGATCCCAACCGAAACAGCGTGCGTTGGATCTCCTCGGTCCAGTCGTGGATCTCCTTGTTGGTGCAGATGCTGCGGGCAAATCCAAGCACTGTGTTCAACTCGTCGACTGTGCCATACGCTTCAACGCGAAGGTCTGCCTTCGAGATACGAAGGCCGCCGACGAGCCCGGTCTGTCCACCATCTCCGTGTGTCGTTGCGATACTCATGTTTCTCCTCCTTGTGTTTTCATCACTGTCATCTAAATGCCCGCGATGCCTCGATGAAGACTCAAACGGACGATAGAGCAGTGCGATTTCGTCTGCTCCCATGCGTCGTCTCTTGAGCATCCATGCATCCTGCACAACACTGTACGAAGCACTCCAGCATGAGTGACGACCGCAATGCCGAGACCGTTGGCCTCTGCCTCGATCGACAAGGACTTCACTTCATCCAATATTCGCCGCTCAAAGTCACAGAAGTGTTCGCCGTCCGGCGCCGGCAGGAACGGATATTCCGCAATCCAGCGGCCCGCATACGTTTCATCGCGTCGTTCAATCTCTGCCCACGTAAGACCTTCCCATTGACCAAAGTTGATCTCACGAAGTGGAGGCCGCACATGGCAGTCGATACCAAGTGCCTCGGCAATTGTCCGTCCAGTTGCATGGGCCCGCCGCAGGTCGCTGGAGTAGACCACGCCGATGTCTTCCGCCAACATTCTATTGATGAGTTCAGCAAGTTGGGTTCGGCCACATGCATTCAGTTCTGGATCGGATTGGCCGCAAAAAGTTCCGGCCATGTCTGTCTCCGCATGGCGAATGAACAGGAGTTCGCTCATACGATCCACACTCCACAAAAGTAGACGGCGATTTCTGTCAATTGGTTCGTTGCTCCGAAGCAGTCGCCGGTCACTCCGCCAATCTTCCTGGAGTAAAGCCAAGCGCTCAAAACAACGGCTAAGATGGCTACCAGGAGCGGAGCGACAGCCGTCCAACGCAGCGCAAGAATGACTACAACAACGCTGAAGAGCGATCCAAAGACCAGCGAAGACAAAGGAGTCAGCTTAGCGATCCGGGCCCCTTGGCCGTCCTCTTCCCGCGCCGGCGGAAGGAAGTAGCTCAGGGGCAGCGAACTCCAACGGCACAATACATGCGCGGAGATGACATACGCAGCAAAGTGTTCGACCGGCAACCAAGCCAAAAGCAAATAGCGCGCCAGCAAAGACAACGCGAGGGCAGTCGCCCCGTAACTTCCAATCCGGCTGTCTTTCAGAATTAGGAGAACCTGTTCTTTGTTCCATCCGGCACCAAACGCATCTGCGGTGTCAGCGAGACCATCTTCATGCAAGCAGCCGGTGATCAGAACGAGGTAAGCAAGCACAATCAGGGCAATCACTGGGCGGCCTAGGTGGGGCATCAGCAGCCTCTGCAACAGGACCGCACCTGAGCCGACAACAAGGCCAACGAGTGGGAAGAACTTGACGGAGCGCGATAGCGAATCGGCTTCGAACACGGTCGGTGGCATCGGAATGCGCGTGAGAAATTGAAATGCAACTACTATCTCTACGCACAGCCCGCGGACCTTTTGTATCGCGTTCACTCCTTCGCCTCGCTGACACCGGCAGAGGCGAACGTCGCCATCTCGTTGTAGAGACTCATCGCGGACTCGATGATCGGCATCGCCAGCACCGCGCCGGTTCCCTCTCCCAATCGCATATTCAACGAGAGGATCGGCTTCAATCCGATGTATTCGAGCAGCACTCGATGCCCCGGTTCTTCGGACTGATGACCGGCAAAGAGGTAGCCTCGTACTCGTGGCTCAATCGCGAATGCAATTGCTGCTGCTGCCGTCGAAATAAATCCATCGGCAACTACCGCAGTGCCGTTTCGAGCGGCGCCAAGCATAAGCCCGGTCATGGCGGCTATCTCTAGTCCTCCGACACGACGCATCACATCGAGCGGGTCAGGCGTCGCATTGGCGCCAGTGGGGGAGAAGTGCTTCTGGATGACCGATTCGATGACCCGTTGTTTGTGCGCCCTGGCGTCATTATCCAAACCGGTTCCTTTACCGGTGACGAGCCCAACAGGCGTGTTGGTAAGCGCAGCCGTCATCGCGCTCGCCGCGCTGGTGTTGCCAATACCCATTTCGCCAACAGCCAACAGGCCCTGGCCCTTGTCCTTTGCCTGCGCTGCGAACGCAAATCCAACTTCAAGTGCCTGTGTCAACTCGACGTCGCTCATCGCCGCTTCCTGCAGCATGTTGCGGGTGCCCTTTGCGCACCTTACGTTTCAACAGCCCATCGACCGCTTCGAAGTCGGCATCCACACCGACATCGACTACGTTCATCTCGACATCATGAAGCCGCGCCAACACGCTGATGGCAGCACCATGGGCGAGAAAGTTTAGCACCATCTGGCGCGTCACGTCGCTGGGGTAAGCACTGACTCCTTCGGCGGTTATGCCATGGTCTGCGGCAAAGACGTAGACCGCCTTCCGCAGCGGCATGGCGAAATCCTTTTGTCGAATTGACACCATCTGCGAGGCGATATCTTCGAGCATGCCTAGGCTGCCGAGCGGCTTAGTCAGCACATCAAAATGGGCCCGCGCACGCGCAAGCCACTCCTCGCTCGGCGATTCTATCGCTGAGGCAATTGTTGAGACAGCCGACCGGCCCGCAGTGTTCATCCGGCCCTCTTCACCTGATGTTGCACTCGTTCGAGCAACAAAGGATGGCGTCGTGGCGGACAGTTGAAGGCCTTCTCTAAAATGGACGGCTTCAGGATCTCTTCTGGCGTGCCGTTCATCAGCGGCAAATCTGGACTGAGCAAGAGTACGGAGGAAAAGTTACCTTCCACTAGCTGAAGATCATGAATCGAAGCGAAGATGGTAATGCCTTCGGCGCGGAGGAAGTGCAGCAGATCGATCAGTTCGACCTGTCGCCCAATATCCAGGTTCTGTGTCGGCTCATCCAGCAACAGCAGCTTCGGTTGCTGCGCGAGACCGAGAGCGATCTTCACGCGCTGGCGCTCACCGCCGCTCAACTCGTTGAAGATGCGATGCTGCAACCCGGTAACGTCGGCGAGATCCAATGCCCGATCGACCGCGGTGCGATCTTCACTCATTGGTCCTCGCAGGAACCCGAGATACGGTGTGCGTCCCTGCTCCACCACCTCTCGCACGGTGAACTGAAAAGGGACATCGAGCTGTTGGGGCACAAGCGCGACCATGCGCGCCACCTTTTTAAGCGCAAGCGTGCGCAGTGGCTCATCGTTCAAGATCACGCTTCCTGACTGGCTTCGCAGTGTGCCCGCAGCAAGCTTCAGAATGGTCGTTTTACCAGCACCATTTGGCCCAATAAGAGCGGTGCAGCTCCCAGACTCCAGATCGAAACTCGCGGACTGGACGACGTCGAGGCTGCCATATCCGAAGCTGACATCGCGAAAGCTCATTAGCGGCTTCATAGAACATAGCTCCGTTTGGTCTTGCGCAGCAGGTAGAGAAAGAATGGCCCGCCGAGGAAGGCCATCAATATTCCAACGGGAATCTCAGTTGGGGCAATGATAGTCCGAGCGAGCGTGTCAGCAACTACCAGGAAGATCGCTCCAGACAACGCAGTGACAGGCAGCAGGCGAACGTGGTCGGGTCCGAGAAGCAGGCGCGCGACGTGCGGCACAATCAGTCCGGCGAAGCTGATGAGGCCGCCGAGCGACACCGCGGCAGCGGTCAGCAACGATCCCGTCAGGATGATACCGACACGCGTGTATTCGACTTTGATGCCAAGCTGATGTGCATATTCATCACCCAGGGCCAGCGTATTGAGCCGTCGCATCAGTGGCATCGCAACCGCTATCGCAAGCAGAAGCAGTACGGCAGTCACAGAGAGTTGCGTCCAGTGAGGAATTCCGATCACGCCGTGTAACCATGAGAGCAGAATCTGATTCGAGCCACTTCTGTTGCCGAGGATTTCGAAGAAGTAACTGGAGTAGCCCAGCATCGTGCTCACTGCAAATCCTGCAAGCAGCAGCGTGATCACGTTCGTTCTGCCGTTTGATCGTGCCAGCGAATAGACAATCGTCATCGTAATGACTGAGCCCGCGAAGGCCAGAAGCGCGGTGGCGCTAAAGCCGAAGAACGAGAGCTGCGAAAAGAAAAAGATACCCACGCATGCACCGAGCACCGCTCCCCCTGACGAACCGATGACGTAGGGGTCTGCCATCGGATTGCGAAAGAGCCCCTGGAACATGAGTCCGGAGATCGCCAATGCCGCACCGACCACTGCTGAAGCGAGAACTCTCGGCAGTCGAATCTGTAGCAGGATAATCTGTTGTGTCTCGGTCAGCGGATGATGATGTCCGAAGAGAGCAGCCAGGATCGCTCCGGGAGAGATACGAACAGCGCCCGTCGCGAGCGAGAACAGGACGACGGTCACTAGCGCCACAACCAATAGTGAAACCAGCGTCACGAAGCCAACCCTGCCCTTCGGCGAGCGCTCATCGAAGGGACGCGTCTCCGGCGCCTGGCCTGAGCTGACTCAAGGACAGACGCCAGAGGCGACACCGTGATCCGCGTTGTTTCAGGAGTTACTTCAGTCCCCAGGACTCACCTCCGAAGTTGATCTTGATTCCGGAACGAAACGTAAACGGTAGAGAGGGGAAGCCGAACGACTGCGCATAGTGATCGCTCAACAGGTTCTGGATATTCGCATAGGCCGTCAGGCGCGATGTAACTTGATATCCTCCGCTGAGGTCGAGCCGCTCATAAGACCCATCCAGATTGCGGTTTGGCAGCAACATGTCCGGACCGTAGTTAGGATCGAAGAGGAAGTCGCTGTCGTCCCGCCGCCCGACCAGTGTACCGGTGAGCGAGCTATAGAACTTCGAGCGCGTGTAGTTCAGGCCAAAATATCCAGAATGAGGAGCCACGCGAAACGGTCGCGCGCCCACCAGCGGCGAGAACGCACCGATCGGAATGTCGCCGAAGTTAAACGCCGGGTTGAATGATTCGCCAACACCCTGATCGCTCGAAAATGAGCTCTGCACCACGGCATCGGTATAGGTATAACCGGCGCGTGCAAAGAGGCGGTCATTGATCTTGAACTCCGCCTCAAACTCCAAGCCCAACGACCGGAACGCCTCTGAGTTGATGTAAGCACCGAACTGCAGTGCCGGCAGGTTGGCCACTGGTACTCCAAGTTCAACAAGCCCCGCTGGCGGAACGTCTTCGATGCCATTCGTAAATTCGTTATGGAAGTAGGTCAGACCTACCCGCGCGCGACCGTTCCACAACTCCTGGTCGACGCCTCCATCATAAGTACGCGATTCTTCCGGGCCAATCTGTCCGACATGGAACTGCGCGATAAGCTGTGCCCCATCCGGTAAGGCCGAAAGAATATCGTAGACGGAACTGGCCTGCTGTGAGACGGTGGGCTCCTTGATGCCCTTGCCAAAGCTGGCATGGAGTTTCGTTCCACTCAGCCACCGTGTTGTAGAGGGTCGTGCAAGATAATAGGCGACCGAGGCACGCGGCGTCCCCGCCAATCCGAATAGCCCGTTGTCTTCGATACCGCTTCCGACGTTGTAGTAGAAGCGATTGCGGATGTCGCCGGAGATTTGAATCGTGTAACTATAGTTGCCGCGGTTGACGAGACTGGCCGGCGAACCTGTGAACTGCGTCGAGCCGCGCTCGGCCTCGTACTTGAGGGCGCCAAGGGCCACAAGGTGCGGATTAATGCGATAGTCCGTCTGTGCGTAGACATAGTCACGGTTTGTAATGGTCGCAAACTCGTTCGGATACTCTCCCGCGAATTGAAAGATCGCCTGGCCAGTAACGCTGTACCCATTTGCTCCGTTGATGGTGATGGGTGCACCCAGGAAGTTGCCGGAGCCGTCAGGGTCTGGAATGCCGGTCGCGGCGAAGTCGTCAAATTGGGAGTTGAGACGCAAGCCACCGTACCGAATCTCATTGTGCCACTTTGCCGTTGCCTGATTGTTCCATGCGCCACTGTAGTAGGTGTTTTGTGCCTTTTGCGCGGCGTCGTCAGGAATGCCGTACAGCAAAATGCCGTTGGGCTGTCCAACAGAGGCAGACAGGTGGCGCACCGTGAAGCGGAGATCATTCGCTGGGTTCGGGGCCCATCCAAGGTTGCCGACGTACGTGGCATTGTGGAAGGAATCATTCGGGAGATTGTTGCGGCTGTCCAGACGCCCGAAGGCAGTATAGTAGTCGAACCGCCGCGCTAGGCCGCTCGCCGTCACCTCCTGGTGATAGGTACTGAAGTTGCCGCCATCGCCCGCGTAGGTAAACAGTGGCAGCCTGGTTGTGCCTCGCGTTGTCGTCATGCTCACGACGCCGGCCAGCGCGTCGGAGCCGTAGAGCGCGCTGTTCGGTTCACGAAGGACTTCGATCTGTTCGATGCCCACGGTAGTGAAGTTCGAAAAATCGACTGCACCGCCGATATCGTTTACCGAAACGTCGTCAATCAACACCTTGTTAGCGTTTGTGCTGCCACCGCGAATCGAGAGCCCTGTGGCACTGCCCATCGCGCCGGTCTGCGTTACCTGCAGCCCTGGAACCTGACGCAACGGTTCCTGCACTTCCACGTACTGTCTATAGTCGTCCACGGTCAACACCGTCACAGAGGCGCCAATTTGTGCGATGGGGGTGGGCGTTGCCGTGGCTGTCACAGAGATCTGTTGTGTCAGAGTTTGCGTAGCAAGTGTAACGTCCAACTCGGCCTTTTCCGACCTTGTAACGTAGACCGATTCGCTTGTCGTGCTTTGAAAGGTAGGCGCAACGACCCGCACTCGGTAGCGCGCAGACGACGGCACATCAAAAATGTAGTTGCCGGCCCCATCTGTGGTTGTCGTCTTCACAACAGAAGTACTATTCATCAATTGGACAGTGGCGCCCACGACGATCGCTCCCAGTGGATCCGTAACTGTTCCACGCAAAGAGCCCTGGTCTGCGGCAAACGCAGGAACACACCATGAAAGAAGCGAGACGACGAACAGGAAGACAGTCGAAAAGACCGCAGACGATTTGCGAATTGCGCGATGCATAATTTCCCCCCTCGGGTAGTGGAACAAGGCCGGTCTCCTGGCTTGCGCTTCATCAAACCGTGGCTGCCTTCCCGGAATCTCTTCCAGTGGCGTTGCGCTTCCATGCCGTGGCTCTCTGCGCTTACAGTTACGGGGTAGTGGCGGATTCTCACCGCGCTTCCCGACACCTTGCTTTTGGTTGATGGTTACAAGCTGAACGGTTCAGCTCAAGGATGAAATTGTTTTGCGAGGTCCTCCAATGCATCGATTGCTACCGGGCTGGCGAAGTTAATTCGGCCATCCACGTAATACACACGGCGAGCCTTGATCGCTGCCATACTGCTCCAGCCCGGACGGCCCTGCAACACCTGAAGCGTCGTCTTGCCGCCGCGAACCAGCAGCAGCGCATCGGGCGCGCGCTCCAGCACGACCTCCATGCTGATCTCCGGCCACTCCATCGGGAGATCATCGGTCACCGAACGCCCTCCGGCCGCCTCGATGATCTCAGTGATGAACGCGTTCTTGCCGATGGTTGTAATTGGGTCATACCAGATCGGCATAAAGACCCTGGGCTGTGGCTGACCACTGGTTCGGGCCCTTACTGCTTCCACGCGCTGCTGTAGGCTATGGACCAGTGCGTTGGCTTCTGGGGTTCGGTTTAGCGCCGTTCCAATGGTTTCCACTGAATGAAAGATCCCAGCCAGACCATGTGGGCTTATCAGAAATATTGGAATGCCTACGCGCTCAAGTTGGTTGGTCACCTCCATCGGCCCCGTTGGCTGTACGCCGATCACAAGATCGGGGCGCAGCGAAAGAATGGTCTCGATTGATGGATTGATCAGGTCGCCAACGCTTGGCTTCTTTAGAGCAGCAGCGGGATACTCAGTGTAGTCGCTGATGGCGACCACATCATCGCCAGCGCCGAGTGCGAAGACAGTATCGGTTACGTTTGGCATCAGGCAGATGACGCGATGTGGATGGTCTGGAACCGCTACTTTGCGTCCCATCTCATCGATCAGGGTGCGGCTCGCGAAGCAAGAGGCCGTGGCCGCCAAAATTATGGTCAGCGAAAACAGAGACAGTGCCCGTTTCATGCTGTCACCACCTGCGCCGTCCGCGCCTGCCGAATCGATGCGACGAAGCTCTCCGCCAGCGCTGGATGGGCCCGGAAGTGCAGATGGATGTAGCTCGCAAGCACGTTTCCCTGCTGAAATCCTTCCATCTCCTCTATACCGGATAAAGAATATTGCACGTGATAACTCGTTCCCACCTCGCCCCGCGATGCGATGCGCGAGTAGTGGAAGCTGTGCCCGCGAACGACAGTGCCCTTGCGTCCCAGCAGGCAGTCCTTGGTGAACTCAACCGTGACGTATCCAAACTGAACCAGCTTGTCAGTCATCTGCATCGAGAGCGGCAATAGTCCGGCCATCGCGTAGATCTCGCCATCTACGCTGAGACTCTGCGACAGATACAACATCCCGCCGCACTCTGCGTAGACTGGCTTGCCCGAAGCAGCGAACGCACGTACCTCTTCGAGCATCTTCCGATTGCCACTCAACCTTTCCGCGTGCAACTCGGGGTATCCGCCACCGAGATAGAGCGCATCGAGGCCAGCCGGCAGCGAATTGTCGTTGAGCGGACTGAATCGAACGATCTCGGCCCCTTGCTCCCGCAACAAATCCAGATTGTCTTCGTAGTAAAACGAGAAGGCATGATCGGAGGGGACACCGATTCGCACGATGTCGTTGGACTGTGAATTGACGGTTCGCTCAGACGCGCCTTCCGCCATCTCCAGTCCACACTCCAGGTCGAGCAAGCCATCGAGATCGATGTGCCTTTCGGCAAACGCCGCAAACGCGTCAATCGCGGCATCTTGACCCTCTGGTGGCTGTTCAGCCGCTCCGTATAAGCCGAGGTGACGCTCCGGAATTGTAATCGCTGGCTCAATCGGCAGCCATCCAAGGACCTTCGCCTTGCAGGAAGCGTCAATGGCGTCACGCAGCATCTCGAAATGCCCCTGGCTTGCTACACGATTCAGAACCACACCAGCAAGCGGCAACTCCGTATCGAACGTTTCAAACCCAAGCACCACCGCGGCTACACTCCGCGCACTGTTCGCTGCATCGACGACAAGCACCACCGGCAGCCGCAGCAGTTTGGCTATCTCTGCGCTGCTGCCAATCTCCGTATTCCCGTTCTTGCCATCGAACAGCCCCATCATGCCTTCCACGACGAGCACGTCAGCCCCATAGGCAGCAGTCCACAAAACACTCCGATTGGCTTCGACGCTCAGCATCCACGTATCAAGATTGCGCGCAGTCCGTTCGCATACCCATGTGTGATGAGCGGTATCCAGAAAGTCGGGGCCACATTTGAATGGCTGCACCGCTAGCCCGCGCCGTCGCAGCCCAGCCATGATCGCCAGCGCAACCGTCGTCTTCCCGACACCACTCGCAGTGCCTGATACCAGCAGTCCTCTCACAGCATCACCTCGAGATGCCCCTTCAAGGCAAGCGGCAGTCCGGCCACCATCAACACCACGTCATCGGCGACCCTTGCGACCCTCTGGTTGATCTCACCCAGCAGATCGCGATAGCTGCGACCCAGCGGATACTCCGGAACCACTCCGCTCCCCACCTCGTTTGAGACCACCACAACCGCGCATTGGACCGTCTGCAGGGACTCGCACAGCGTCTCGATCCTGCTCTCGATTGCGACGCCGTCCTCCCCCTCTGCCTCCAGAAGACTTGCCGCAAAGAGGGTCAGGCAGTCCACCACGATCACATCGCATTCGAGCTGGTATTGAGCCAGTATCTTCGGCAACTCGAGCGGCTCCTCGACGGTCAGCCAGTCCTTGGGCCGGTCCTCGCGATGGCGCTGGATCTTCACTCGCATCTCCTCGTCCGAGGCCGTCGCCGTCGCCACAAATACTACGCGGCGCGACTGCTCGGCAAGCTGTTGCGCGTAACGGCTCTTGCCGCTGCGCGCACCACCAAGCACGAGTGTCACCGTACCCTGGCGCGTCTCCTGCATCGTCAGCTCCTTGCTCGTGCGAAAGACAAACACGGAGCAGAGCGGGAATTAATTTAGGCAGCGCTCGTGCAGACCTTCTCCCAAGGTCAGCGAGAATGCTCTTCAGCTCTCCCAGCGAAGCTGAATTAAGCCTGATAGGCCTCCGGCGGGTCTCCTGACTTACGCTTCACCAAGCTTTGACTTACCTTCCCAGGACGCGTCCCAGTGGCTTAGAAAAAATTGTCAAAACTCTCAGCGCTTACAGTTACGCGGTAGCGACGGATTCTCACCGTCTTCCCAACACCAGATTAGGAAAAGACTATCGCGGCCACACTCCGCGGTCAAATTTTGACAAGAACTGGACAACGCAAAGACGGTTACCTCATCTTGGCAAACTCTCGCGCAGCGGCCCGCGAATCCCGAACCAGGTCTGGAAGCCCCACCCCACGATACCCATTGCCCAAGAGCCACAATCCATCGAGCTTTTGCACCCTTTCCGTCAACTCGGCCATTCTCTCCAGATGCCCGACAGCGTACTGCGGGAGGCTGCGCGGCAGTCGCCGAACGATCGTCATCTGCGGCTCCGGCAGAGGTCCCAATATCCTCGCAAGCTCCAGCCGTGCTACTGCCGCGGTCTCATCGTTACCGCAGCGCATTAGCCGATCGGCCGCCTTCCCACCAAAGAACGCCCGCACGAGCCGCCCTCCCAGCGGCACCCGGTCGTCGAACTTCTGGTCCACAAACGTACACGCGAGCAATAGGCTGTCCCCCGCGGTCGGCACCAGAAACCCAAACCCCGGCGGCACCGCGAACTTTCCAGCGTCCGGAAATCCGAAACCTACCACCACCGCCGAACTTGCCTCCATCTCCATCAGCTGGGCCACACGCTCATCTACGGGCCCCAGCAGCGCGCGGGCCATATCGACCGGCGCGGCCATCATCACCGCATCGAACCGTTCCACACCTCTGGCCGTCCCCACCAGCCAGCCTTCCTCGCCATACGATACGAATTGCACCTCCGCCGCCAGCCGCACCCAGTCCTCTGGAATCGCAGCAATCATGCGGTCCACCAGCGTTCCCATGCCACTTTGCAACGATGTAAAGATACCCTCAGCATTTGAAGGAGAGGCGCGCGACTGCAAGGCAGCGATCAAACTGCCGTGCTCCCGTTCCATCGCCACAAACGGGGCCATCACGGCCCGCACGCTCAGCTTCGCGACATCGCCGCCAAACACCCCGCTCAGCAGCGGCGCCCCGATCTTCTCCAGCACCTCGTCGCCAAAGTGCCGCCGCACAAACTCCGCAACGCTTTCGTCCTCTACAGGAGCGCTCGCGCGCAACTCGTCCGCCCGCCCCACTTCATCGCGATAAGCCTGCTTCGCCTCCGCGCTGAACAGCTCCGACGAATCGAGCGCATCGAGGTCGACGGGCACCATCATGCGCATCCCGTCCGGCATCGCTCGCAGCTTCTTGTCGATCAGCACATAGGTCTTGCGACTCGCGTCGTTCGAAGCGATCACCTCATCGCTCAGGCCCAACTCCTTTGCCAGCTCAAGCGCCCATGGCTTTTCGGTCAGCCACCCATCCGGCCCACCCTCGATTACAAACCCGCCCTCACGCACCGTCTCTACGATCCCACCCAGGCGGGTCGAAGCCTCGAACAGGACAACGTGTAAGTCGGCGCCACTGCGGGCCAGACGCGCCAATTCATACGCTGCCGTCAGCCCAGCCACCCCGCCGCCGACAATGGCAACTCGCTTCATCTTCTCTCCATAGAAATTTTGCAAAAAAAGCGGAAGCCGCGGCCCCCGCATCCGGGCCTCTCGACAGCCTATACCTGCGCGGGCACTGTTATCTCATCGACTGTCGCTTTATACTCGCCCGAGACGACCTCCTTTAACGCCCTCACCAGCAGAGGCGAGTCGTTCAGGCTCTCCGCCCGCCACAGGGTCAGGCCCAGTTCGCTCGCCGTCTGCCGAAACGCTATATCGATGTCGTAAAGAATCTCCACATGGTCGCACAGGAAGCCCACCGGCTGCATCACGACGCCCACATGCCCCTCGGCTTTGATTGCCTTCAGGGCATCTTCGACCGTTGGCCCAATCCACGGCCCACCGCTGATGCCCTGGCTCTGAAACGCAAAAAACCAATCACTATCGCCGAAACTAATCGGAGCCATTCGGTCCGCCACCATCTGCGCTGTGCGCTTTGCCTCAACGGGATAAGGATCGGGTGAACTCTGCGCCGGCGTTCCCGGCCTCGATCCCGCAACCGAAGCCTCGCCCGTCATGATCGTTCGGCACGGCACGCTGTGTGCTGTGAACAGCACCGGCACCCGCCGTCCCGCCTCGGCACAAGCTTCTGCCCAAACCGGCCGAAGCTTTTCGGCAAACGCCTCTGCCAGCAGTGGACTCTCCGCCCATCCAGCCACAAACTCCACCTCGATCCCCGTCGCCGCCGCCAGCACTGCGCGCCGGTACAGACCGACGCTGGTACGCGAGTTTTGTGGAGCCAGGCACACCGCTTTGATGTGCGTCACGCCATCGGCCCGCATCTGCGCAATGACGTCCGCAATATACGGGTGCCAGTTTCGCATCCCTATATAGACTTTTTCGCCACCCAGCGCCTGCTCCAGCAGATGGCCCTGCGTCATCGTCCACTTCGTCAGCGGAGGGGACTCCACGCCGGGCGTCTCACGCAGCCCAATCTGCGCATACCGGTGTTGCAGCTCCTCCACGACCTCCTGCGGCAGTGCTCGGCCACCGGTCACCTTACTCAGATACTCCGCCATCTCACCCAGAACGTCTGGCGTCCCATGTGCGAGCAGCAACACCGCGCTCTTTCCTGCCCCCGGGTTCTCCGTTGCTCGACTCACCGCTCACTCAACTCCTTCACCCACTCCACCACGCGTATCACGTTTTCCACCGGCGTTCCCGGCACAATCCCATGTCCCAGGTTGAAGATGTGCCCCGGCCGTCCCGCCGCTTCGGCCAGCACCTCGCGCACGCGCTCCTTCAGGCACCTCCTCTGGAGCAAACAGCGCAATCGGATCGAGGTTCCCCTGCACCGCACATCCCGGCCCCACGGCCTTCCAGCCCACGTCCAATGGTACCCGCCAGTCAAGCCCAATCACGTCGGCACCCGTCCGGCCCATCGCCGGCAGCAGGGAAGCGGTCTCCACGCCGAAGTAAATCACCGGCACGCCCATTGCCTTGATCTGCTGCACCAGCTCCGTCGTCCAGCCCAGACAGTACCGCGTATAGTCGCCGACGCTCAGCTTGCCCACCCAGCTATCGAAGACCTGGATCACGTCCGCCCCCGCCTCCACCTGTTGCCGGGCATACGAAACCAAAACAGTGACAATCTTCTCCATCAGCAGCGACCATGCTGCCCCGTTCGAGTACATCAGCTTCTTCGTCTCGATGTAGTTGCGGTCTCCGCCACTCTGCTTGCCCCCCTCGATCATGTACCCGGCAAGCGTCCAGGGTGCACCACAAAAGCCGATAATTCCCAGCGCGTCTCCACCGGCCCCCGGCCTGGCAAAATGTGTCGCTACCTTCTCGATCGCCCGCGCCACATAGTTCAGTTCGTCTGCGCGGTCAGTCCTGAGCGTCCGCACCTGCTCGAGCGTCCGGACCGGCGTATGCACCACCGGCCCCTCACCCGCGACAAACTCAAAATCGAGCCCCATCGGCGTAAACGGCAGCAACAGATCGGCAAAGATAATCGCCGCATCCACGCCCAACCGTTCCGCAGCTGTAATCGTCACCTCCGCCGCAATCTCCGGGGTCCGGCATATCTCCAGCAGAGAATGGTGCTTCCGTACGGCCATATACTCCGGCATATATCGCCCGGCCTGCCGCAAAAACCACACCGGTGTCCGGTCCACAGGGAGCCGCAGGCAAGCCCGCACAAAGCGGCTTCCACCGGTGTCCTCATCGACGGTCCGCTG
The DNA here is from genome assembly GCA_963774835.1 of uncultured Acidobacteriaceae bacterium. Taxonomy (GTDB): domain Bacteria; phylum Acidobacteriota; class Terriglobia; order Terriglobales; family Acidobacteriaceae; genus Edaphobacter. The sequence continues at coordinate 46,595 of CAVZGS010000002.1, read as the reverse complement.
CGCCGCCGCACTACCTACGAATGCATCACTCAAAAGGGCCTTCCTCTATCCTCTTTCGAGCCTAGCACCAGCACCCGCCCCCATGCACTCGCCGCGCGGTCCGCTATCAATGACAGACCGGAGTTTCGCTCAGAAATTAGAGCTGGACAACCCAAATTGCCGCCCGCTCAGCCCTCAAGCCGAAACGTAAACTCTTCAATTACGGGGTTTGTCAGCACCTCCCGCGCAATCCGCGCCACCTCGGCCTGTGCGGCATTCTGTTCCAATCCATCCTCCAGAGTCAGCAAGAAATACTTCCCCTGCCGCACATCCGCAATGCCGCGATATTCCATTCGCCGCAATGCATCTGCAACTGTCTGCCCCTGGGCATCCAACACCGTTCGTTTCAGCGTGACATAGACATGTGCCTTCATCCTGTCTGATTATAGACAAGGTGCCGCTTTTGCCTTCCCCCGAACTGCGGGGCCCACCCAGGTATTCCCGAGGCCACTACCGGCTTCCACCTGCAACAGCGAAATTTTTCACACTAGAGAAGAGACACCCGATTTTATGACGAACTATCTGGAACTCCCCGTAGGGCCTAACAGTCCCGAGGTCATTAACGCTGTCATCGAGATCCCCTACGAGGGTTCCAACAAGTACGAGTATGACAAGGAACTCCACGTCTTCCGCCTCGACCGTAATCTCTACTCCCCGGTCCACTACCCGGGCGACTACGGCTTCATCCCCAGCACGCTGGCCGATGACGGCGACCCCCTCGATGCCCTGGTTCTCGTCGACGCACCCAGCTTCCCCGGCTGCGTTATGGAGGTCCGCCCCATCGGCATGTTGGAAATGCTCGATCAAGGCCTCGCCGACGAAAAGGTGCTCTGTGTCGGTAAAAGCAACCCGCGCTACAAGGACGTCTGGAACTTCTCAGAGATCTACCCCCACATGCTCCGCGAGATCACCCACTTCTTCTCCATCTACAAGGACCTCGAAGGCAAGCGGGTCGAAGTCAAAGGCTGGCGCGACGCCTCCTTCGCCCGCACCAAGGTCGCCGAAGCCCAGCAGAACTTCATCGACAACAAAATAACCCCCCGGCCGAAGCCCGTTCCCATCAAGCAAGCGGAAAACCAACAGAGAAGGGCCTTCGACTAAGCGACCTTCCTGATCGTCCTGGCCATCACATAAACCAAGGGCCCGGCCGCAGCCACAATCGCCGCGAACCCCAGGGCGGGCAGCCCTGCCACGCGCTCGCTCCGTGCTGCCCACAACGCAAACGCGATCAGCAAAGTTGGCCCCACACCCATTGCAACCACTCCCCAAAACCCGCCCGAGACCTTGAACGGCCTCGCCAACTCCGGCTCCTTCACTCGCAGCACCACCAGCGCAACAAACTCCAGCACCAGCGCCGCCCCATATAGCACCAGGTCAATCGAGATAAGCCGCTCAAACGACAACCCCAACGCCAAAGCCCACCCAACTGAACAAAGCGCCACGCTCACCCACGGAACTCCCGCTTCTGTCTTTCGCGTCACCATCTTCGGCAGCAGACCCTCCTCAGCCAGCGCGTACGGCACTCGCGTATAGCTCATCATCAGCGCGTTGAACATCCCAAACCCATTGATCGTCCCACCCAACACCACGCACAGCGCCAGCCACGGCCCCACCACCTCGCGCGCCGCGTCCGTCCACGCCCCGGTCGAAAACCTGTCCGCGGGAATCCCCGCCATTGCCACGGCCGCCAGCGGCAGAATATAGGTCACCGCCACCAACCCCGCCGCCGCCAGCATCGCCCGCGGATAGTTCTTCTGCGGCTCCAATACCTCCTGAGCCACCGTCGAAGCATTGTCCCACCCCATGTAATTCCATAGCGTTACCGAAACCGCACCGGCAAAGTCCGCTCCTGCAGTAGGCGCGCCTCCAAAGGACGGGGATCCGTGGTGCCAACCGGCCAGCCCCTTCCATAATCCCACCGCCGTCAGCACCACGAACGGCGACAGGAGCAGACAGAACAGCCCGACCGACCCCTCGCCAACGGCCCGCGCTCCGCGCAGGTTCCAAGCTGCACACAGCACCACCACCGCCAACGCCCACAACGTCCCGCGCGCGCCCGCCGTCCACGCCGGCTCAATTCTTCCCAGATACAGCACAAAGATGACGGGGTAAATCGCCATGTCGAACACACTCGCGGCCAGACTCAGCCAGGCCTCCTGAAATCCCCAGAACCCACCCAACGCCCGTTTCACCCAGCAGTAGTATCCACCCTCCTCCGGCAGCGCCGAAGCCAGCTCTCCCACCATCAGGCTCGTCGGCAGACTCCAAACCAGCGGCACCAGCGCCAGCAGCAGCAGGGCCCGCTCATACCCCGCCTTGCCGATGATGTCCTCCAACCCATACGGCCCACCTGACACCATAAAGTAGGTCGCCGCAATCAACGGCAGCAGCCGCATCTTCTTCGAGCGTCCCAGCCCTCGCGCCACCCCACCCCCCATACTTTCCCGCCAGACACAAATCTACCCGACCTTGCCGTCATCCCCCAGCCTCAAGCTATAATTGCCTCAGCCAGAGCGAAAAGAAACAAGCGAAACAGCGTTTGCTCAAGTGACACAAAGACGGAGAGTTGGCCGAGTGGCTGAAGGCGGCGGTTTGCTAAACCGTTATAGGGCGAAAGCTCTATCGGGGGTTCGAATCCCCCATTCTCCGCCATATCCTTTTAAGTTCTTCAAAATAGACAACTTATGAACAGGATTACGGCCTGAATCCAGGCGTAATTTGGCAAATCTCTTCTCTTCGGAGAGATAGTGAGAGAAACATTTGAGAGAGAAACTGCCCAGTCTTGGCGCGGTCATTCTCTCCGACGTTGAGGCGGGTTTGGGTCAGCGGAAAGCTCTATGGAGAGTTTGAATGTCGACCGAAAGGAGAGGTGGATGCGAACTCTCGGTAGAAAAATGTTCTACGGAGAGTTCGAATGACTGCAAGCCCGCCAGACAGTCCACGCGTGATTCCTATCCGCTTTTGCTCCCCCCAAAACTCGTGAAAATCCCCATAAAATCAGGCTGTTAGGAGAAGCTGCGTTCTCCGGAGAAACTTCGTGGCACTCGGGTTTTGGGGCCATCCCTCGAGCATTCTCCGTAGTCGGAGAGTCTGAGCGGGTTGGGGCGCCAAGATCCTCGACCTCGAAGACCAGGACAAGTGGCCGCCGTCGTCTTCCCCTGAAGAAGCCAAAACCCTGCTCGAAGAAGGGCGCTTTTGCAGTATTTTTTTGGGTGTGGTGGAACCCTCGTTTTTGCTGGGGGTTTTCGCAAAAACGGGTGGCAGAACGTGGTTTTTTGATGGTGAATTTGTGGTGGATTGCTGGTGAAAGCTGGTAAGTTGACGGTCAGGATTCGGGCTCGAAAAACATGCCACTTTCTCCGGATTTATTTTTGAGGGATTCCCATTTTGGGAATTCGGTCTTGAAGACCGCTCGCAAGATCGGGAAGGTCACCGGCATCAACCTCGTCGACGAGACCAGCGAGCTCATGGTCATCAGCCAGTTCGGCAAGATCATCTGCATCGACACCAAATCCATCCGCGCCGCCGGCCGCAGCACCCAGTGGCGTCAAGCTCCTCGATCTGGAACCACGCGACAGGTAGCCGCCACAGTCATCCCCCAACCAAAACCCAACTCGAAGAGGGAACGCGTTTGCAATAGACACGGATTGCAAAACAATTAGATTAGAATGAGCAACACGGGCGATATACGGCTTGCCCCAATCACGGTTTTTTTCGGCGTAAACAGCGCTGGGAAGACAAGCATCCTGCAGTTCTTGTTGATGCTCAAGCAAACTGCGGAATCGCCTGATAGGCGAAGAGTTCTCCATTTAGGGGATCTCTACTCTCTTGTCGAACTAGGTAATTTTCGGGATATTGCTTTTAAGCATGACCAAGAAAAAAAGATCGACTTTTCTCTTTTATGGGATCTACCGAAGAGGTATGTGAGAGCGACCATTGACGATGAAAACTTTAGTGGGTCGCAAATGTCATTTCGCGCCGTTATCGGATTGGATCAAAAAGAAACTCTGACAGTTGAGAGATTTGTCTACAGCGTGATCGATTCGGCAAAACGTTCTTCGTTCCAAGTGGAGATGCAACTAAAGGCCTCGGCGAAGAAATACTCGTTAGAAGCGGTAAATCTTTATCTAAAGAGAGCCGTTGGCCGCGCGTGGTCACTCCCATCGCCTATCCGATTTTACGGATTTCCGGACGAGGTAGCCCTCTACTACCAGAACGCCGGATTTGTGAGCGATCTTGCCTTCCAACTCGAACTTCAGCTTCGGAATATTTTCTATCTCGTCCTCTCAGAGAGGATCCTTCTCGTATCTACACGTGGTCCGGCGAACAACCTGAGCACGTCGGTAGCAGAGGTGATCGAGCTGTCGAAGCAATTCTCGCTGCTGCGGATCGAAAAATCGTTCCGAAATACAAATCGCCAGGCATAACATTTCCGGCGATGATTTCCCGGTGGCTGCAGCGACTAGGGTTACTCAAAACCTTCAAGGCTAAGGAAATTGCTAAGGACAGGAAAGAATACGAGGTGAATGTTCGAACGCGCGATAGTGAGACCGACGTCCTGTTGCCAGATGTTGGCTTCGGAGTTTCTCAAGTCTTACCCGTTGTAGTCGAATGCTTTTACGGCAACGTGGATATAAGCGCCTTCTGGAAGCAAGTGACAACGGAAGGCACACCACTCGTCGAATCCATCGAAAAAGACCCCCAACATCAACTTGTCACGTTTCTATGGCGCGGAACACCGGAAACCCGCAACGTATTCCCGAATGGCTCTTTAAGATAGGCGGCCGCTACCCGTTAGATTATGTGTTTCACCAGATACCTCTCACGGATGTGTGGTACTTGACTGTACGGCTTCCAACCGGAGCACGATTTACCTATGGTCTGTCAGTGAATGATCCCCTCGTCTTCACCGGTTTCCAGCCGGAACGATTTGCGACGACACAGCTCGATCCGCTGAACCCACACCGATGGGGATGCGCACCGGATGCGACCCAATACGACTGTCAATCGATGGCTGAGATCAAAGGGGCCGTTCCACAGCCCTGGATCGTCAAGAACAGCAGCGTCGCCGCGGGAACAGTCGAAAAGCAGAACATCCACAGTGACCTTCTGAAGAATGAACATGATTTGTCGATCTATCTTCCCGCTGGATACAAGGCAAATGCTGCTCCATACGATCTGGTCATCATCTTTGACGAAAGTGCTTATCTGACGAAAGTGCCCACGCCCGTGATTTTGGATAACCTGATCGCGGCCTCGAAGATCCCACCAACGGTCGCCGTGCTGATTGGGAATCCATCGCAGGACTCGCGCATGAAAGAACTGACACCGAACCCAGAGTATGCTGATTTTCTGGCGAAAGAGCTAATCCCCTGGATACGCACTCATTACAACGTCACCGACGATCCCGGAAAAACCGTGGTCGCTGGTCCAGCCTAGGAGGTCTCACAGCGGCCTATGCCAGCTACAAGCATTCCGAAGTCTTCACAAACGTTCTATGTCAATCTGGGTCGTTTTGGTGGGCGCCGGACCATTCAGGGGCCATACCGGACGGAGTGATCACGGAACCAGGATGGATGGCCAAGCAGTTCATCGCGAGTTCAAAGTTGCCCCTCAAGTTTTACATGGATGCAGGATCCTTTGAATTCGACTCGAATGGCACGGGCGGCGGAATCCTTGAGACTACCCGGGACATGCGAGACGTGTTGCTGGCGAAAGGATACGAGGTCCACTATCAACAGTTTGTTGGCGGGCACGATTATTTGAGCTGGCGAGGTACCTTTGCGGATGGGCTAATCGACCTCATCGGGAACCACGAATAAGAAAATTGCCGGTTCATAATTCTTATGTCCTGATCGTCGTTAGTCGGGAGCCGGATGGTCTCTCAGCCAAATTAGTCCGATGTGTCGGCGGTGTTTACAAATCCAGTCCACCTGGACGTATAACCGGCTACCCAGACAAGTGCGTGCCAGATCATTTGCGAACTGCCAAGTGTCCGAGTTGCCGACTACACGGTCAAGTGACGAAAAGCGCGTTTCTGTAGTAATCTGCTGCCTCCTCAATCGATTTTTTTCGCAATCCGGCCAGCAATCCAAATACCGCATCGCGAGACACAGACTTGGATGAGGCGAGACAACTATTTTCAAAAGCTATCGCGGTCGCGCGACAGCGATAATCAGGAAGAAATATACGAGCGTCCACGCGCCTCCGCCGACGAACTTCCACCACTTTCTATCTTCCGTCGTCTGATGGAAGAGCGCGGCCACGCAAGCAATGATGAGAACGAAGTGCCCGATGCCACCGAGTGTCACCATCATGGTTTCGGGCCGCCGCACCTGACCGGTTTGCACAAAAAAACAGAATGCGACCGCTCCCGCCTGCATGAGGTGAGTCACGAAGAGATTCAAGACTGTTCCATACGACCCCGATCGTGACGCCCGCGCCAAACCCCCACACACTATTGCGGCGCGCAAGAATCACGATGACAACGTAAATGAATGCCTGGAGGAGGTGAAGAAGCCGAAGCTGTGGGACAACCCATGCGGATACAGTCAAGGCTATTAAGGAAAAGTGCGGCTCCAATCGGAATCCACACGCGCGTCGCCGAAGATTGATTCGCCGAGCCATCGTTCATTTCCGTCAGTACGGCAGGGCGGCCTGATCGGTTCCATAATTGGAACAGCGTCGCTCCTTGAAACCCTGTTGGGGCCAGGTGACAAGTTGTTGTATGTCCAGTTGTGGACGTCTCCTTCGATCGCTGGACACACGTTCTGTCGACGCGCTCGCTAAGTAGAAGATAAATATAGCGCTGTGGTTTGGAGATACACGTGCACACGTCCATGCTGTTTTCTTCGCGATCCAAAGAGTCCGCCGAGCCCTTTCTGGGAACAGCTCGATGGCTTCAAGTGTCAAAGGCAAGTAACGATGGTCAGCTGCAAATCAATCGGAGGCTAGCGAGATGATCAACAGGAATGCAGGAAGAACGATCGTCAAGAGACTGCCGGATTTCTTCGGAGTCGGTACTCTGTTTTTGGCAATTTGCGCGGGGTCTTGGACCTCTGCGGTGGCGCAACAGCCTCCCGCCACAACTGTCCAAAAGAGCGTCGAAACTCCGGCGCTTCCAGCTCCGGGGACCTACAAGATAGATCCGCGTCACAGTTTTGCCTATTTCAGCGCCTGGCACCATCTGGTGGGACGTGTGCGCGGCCGTTTCGACCAAGTTTCGGGGACCATCACCGTATCGCCGGATCCAGCCGCTTGCAGCGTAGACGTCGACGATCGATGTCGCTACGATCAGCACGCAGGTCAGCCAACGTGATGACGATCTTCGCAGTGACGCATATTTTGATGTGAAGAAGTTTTTGACAATGACCTATCAAGGGCGGGGCATTCATCGTGTCTCGGCAGATCTCTGGAGGATGGACGGCTCGCTGACCATGCATGGCGTTACCAAAGTCGTGCCGCTCACCTTCAAATATAGCGGCGTCTTCGCCGATACAAAACCGAACCAGCCGGCGAGGGTCGCGTTCCATGGAACTGCAGCCACGAAGCGCGCTGAATTCGGCATGGGAGCGCGCGACAATTCGGCAGAAGTGGGCGATTTAACGGCACCCGATGTCGATATCGAGATTGACGTTGAAGCAGACGCAAACCCACTACTCCCTAACAGGAGCCCTCCCACAATTTCCCTTGTGGCTAAATCGCTGATGCAACTCATCGAGAGACGATCAGTCCCGACAAGTCGCTTCTGTTTACTTATTGTACGCTTCTCCAGTTCAAGTCGCTAAAACCGGCTTTCCTCCAACATCGCACACTCATTGACAGATGTCCGACAGGCGACTACACGTCCATGTGGCTCGCGTTCCATTGTCGGTGAGTGATTTGGCGATTTGGCGTCAAGTGAGACACCTGAGCGCTCAAGGTTGGAGTCAGTCGCGAAAGACAAGGCTCGGTGTTCGACTAACAGCTCAAATTGATGAAACAGTATGTGTGACCTCTTGGTAGAGGATGAGCTGCGCGTTGGGCAGGTGCTGCTCGAGGTAGAAGAGTTGTAGGTGTAGAAGATGATTTCGGACTTTTCATCGACGATCAGCATGGGCACTGTATCGTCTCTCAGACAGGCGCAGCGCTCGCCAGCGACTGTTCTCCCAGCGAGAGACCGCACGCAATGCTCGTCGATACACGTGAACGTCATGAACCGCTGCGGACAAAGCTCAGACGAGCCTTGTCCACAGCGGTTGCCGATGATCTTAGATACGTTGTAGATGAGTTTCCCCAGCGGGCGGGCAGCTCCGGGTGAGCGATGACTGGACAATTGATGAGGAGTTCAGATGGATGTAATCCGCCGACGAAGGCATTCGTTGGGGACGAGCTGTCGCCGGTAGCACTGGTCAGGTAGCCCTCCGCAATCAACTCCTTCTGCTCGTCCATTGACATGATCCGATGTACTTTGCCTTCCTTGATTGCCTTCGGCGTCCATGCGCTGACGTGAGCGTCCCAAAGCGGGCTATAGTTATTTGACTCGGAGCTATTGCTGTTATCCGGACCGAGCGGAAATACATTAATCGGATCGATCCCTCCATTTACGAGAGATGAGGCAAAGCCCTGTTCCTGGCCCGAATTAAGGGTGGTGATTCCGTTAGCATTCGGGGAGAATGCGAGTAGCGCCGAGTCATCCGACGGCTCCGATTTACCGAAGGTAGGAAGTTTGGAGAGACGAGGAGCAAAGACTCCTTTTTCCAACACTGCAGGAAGGCTGGCCGAGGCGTCAGTAACGAGATGATAGAAGTACTGTTTGCCTCCCTGAGTGCCATCGAGAATAGACAGCGTTACAGTGCGATTCTTGATGTCGACACTCTTGAGTCGATCGTGAGTGCCTGTTTTGTTGTCGACGATTTGAGCGTTGATCACGATCCCGCTGGGCAACTCAACGATTGAAGACCAGTCGGCATCCGCTACCGCGCCGGGGTCGGCGACGGTCGGCGGAAAGGGATCGGGAGAACCCGGCACAACTTTATAGACGGGAGAGAAGTCAACTCTTCCCTTGAAGGTAATCAGACCATCCTTGATCGTGGCTGTCTGCGAACCGGGAGAGCCCGCTGCTTTGCGCAACTTGGGTGCGTAATTGATGCCAAGCGCACGGGCGAAGGCAAAATCCGAGGCGTCGGTCAAAATGTAGTACACGGAATCCCCGCTTGAATCGAGGCCACGAAATAGCGGTAGCGTAGCGGTGGCTTTGCGATAGGTAAAGTCAAGAGCAAGCGCGCTCTGAATAAAGACGTGGTCAGTGGGCTTGAATTTCGACGGTGCATCTGGGTTATAGGCCGGCCGGTGGCTCTCGCGAGCCTCGAACTTGGCCAATGCAGCCGCTTCCGGCGGCGCTTGAGCAAGAGCGACTATGGGTGTGGAGAGTGTCACAAGCAGTAGTAAAGATTTCAAATTCATATGGATTCCTTTCAAACCGTTCGATCACTTCCGATCAGGAAAATGATGAAGATAATTGCATAGAGGAACATGGGTTCTGTTCGTCTTTCCGTGGCTACTACCAACCCTCTCGGCTCCCTGGATGTGAAGTATTCCGCAATTGAAAATACAGAGAGGCGATCGGAGATCAACACGGGAGCCAATGAGGACAAGCATTCCTAACTCACTGTGTGCCGAAGCAACGAGTGAACTCGGTTGTTGAGCAGTCGGCCCCAATCCTCTCCCGGAAGCGCATCTTCCCAGGACGATTCTGAAAGGTTGACCAGTCATCGCGAAGCGTCTTTACAGGAAGGTCTTATGCCGCAGCCACCTTCTTCGCGAAGAACGCGCTGGGCAGGCCGACGAACAGAGCGTGGCCGATGACTCCGTTGACCAATGCTGCAGTCATGATCGGGCCAGGAGCGACCGCGGTCAGCGGCAACACCAACAAGTTCATCACCGCCCACACAGCAGAGCCATACAGCAGTCCCGGGAGCACCCACTGCGTACGCAACACAGCGACGCGCCGGCTCGCAAGGATATAGATCGCTGCGACTACCAGCGCGATGACGAAATGCACGACTACGCCAAGTCCCGCAGTCGCAAGTCCGCCCGAGAAGGACCGTGCACCCAGCAGACTGCTCGCGATGTACTGCAGTACCTGAATCGGATTCTGGCCTTGCAGGCCGCGGAAGACGACGCCATCGGCTGCATCGAGCACCCCAACCACCAGCGTGGCATATAGGATGGCGCGAGAGACGGGCAACGTGCGCGTTGACGGCTGCGGCTCACTCCCATGAGTCGGATTCAGGGCAGAGGTTGTCATTTGCCCATCTCCGTTTTCTGTCCCTTTCCGAGAAAGCCGATGATCTTGCCTGCGACGAGTTCGCTGTACTCTTCCAACAGGAAATGGCCACCGTCGATCAGGTGCAGTTCCGCCTTGGGCAGGTCGCGCAGGAACGCCTGCGCTCCAGGCACGATGAAGAACGGGTCGTTCTGCCCCCACACGATGAGCGTCCGCGGCTGATGCGTGCGGAAGTATTGGTGCCACGCATCGTAGAGCGCCACGTTCGAGGTGTAGTTGTGTAAGAGCTCGAGTTGAATGGCGTCATTGCCGGGTCGGTCCAGCAGCGCCTGATCGAAGGTGTAGCTGTCCGGGCTTACCGCCGCCACGTTTTTTGCACCGTGTGTGTACTGGAAGATGGTCGTTTGCCTGGTCAGTAGCGAGCGCGGCGCCTTCTCCGTCTCCTCGGTACGATTCGCCCAGAAAGGCTGCAGCGGCTCGAAGGCGGCGCTGATGCCTTCCACGTAAGCGTTGCCGTTCTGCACGACGATGCCTTCGATCGCTTCCGGATGACGGGACGCAATGCGGAAACCGACGGGCGCGCCGTAATCCTGCACGTAGATGCTGAACTTGTTCAGGTTCAGTGTCGTGAAGAGCAGTTCCTCGATCTGCGCGGTGATGCTGTCGAAGGTGTATTGAAAGTCGGTCGCCGCGGGAGCATCGCTGTAGCCGAAGCCGAGATAGTCCGGCGCGACGACGTGGAAATGGCCGGCGAGCTGCGGGATCAAATCCCGAAACATGTGCGACGACGAAGGAAAGCCATGAAGCAGAACGATCGTCGGATTCGTGGTCGAGCCGGCTTCGCGGTAGAAGATCTTGTGGCCCTGGATGTCGGCGTGCTGGTACGTAGTCATGTGATTCTCCTTGTTGCTCATTCGATTGTTTGCAGGCGAGATAACCTATTGCTTAGAGCAACGCACTGGCTGCTTCCAGCACGAACTCTACGACGGTCGCAGGCGACGAGATCTGAGGTGCATGATCGACATCGTGCGAACGGATCTGTGCGCCCATGCGCTCGGCCACGAATCGTTGTGTCTTCGGGCTGAACATGCGATCGTCTTCAGCCAGCAGATACCAAGAACGTTTCGTCTTCCATGCTGGAGTATGTATCGCTTCGCCAAGACACTTCATCGCTATCGGGCGTTGCGCTGCTGTGCCGATTGCGTTTTGCTCCGCCGTGGCCCGGTGAGCGACCGCGTTCTTCATTCCTTCTTCCGACATCCATAAGAGACCATGACGGTCGGGCTCCAGATGGGGAGCTTTTTCATGTGGAGGCTCGCGGAAGAAAAGGTCGCCCACCGTTTCCCCTTCGGCCGGCGGCATAGCTGCCACATAGGCCAGACCTCGGACACGGTCGTCACTTTCGAGGGCGGTGATCACAGCGCCGGAGTAAGAGTGAGAGACAAGAAGGATTGGCCCCGTGCCCGCTCTTTCTAAGAACACTTTCAATGCAGCAACATCATCGGATAGCGAAGTCATTGGAATCTGGGCAGCGATCACCTTGACGCCCGCTTTGAGGAGTGGGCCGATTACGGCAGACCACGAGGATGCATCCGCCCATGCGGCATGCACCAGAACGATCGTTGCGTTAGAAGGAATTGTTTTCATCATTAGCCTTTCGCCGATCTGGCGTGCACGTGTTGGGCAGCTGAAGAGATCGGCGCTCCAGGTGCATCGCTTATCAGCGGCCACGTCGCACACAACCGCAAGCTGCGTTACCATGAAGCATACGGATGACGGAGAATCACTAAAAGCGAGAACTTCTAACACTATCGGTGAGAATGTCTAAACTATGCTTCTGAACAACCTCAGCCTCGACAGCCTTCGTACCTTGGTCATGACGCAAGACCTGGGTGGTTTTGGCCGCGCTTCGGAGCGCCTTTTACGGACACCCTCTGCAATCAGTCTGCAGATGAAGCGACTTCAAGAGGAGGTAGGAGTGCCGCTCTTTCGGAAGCAAGGCCGAAAGACCCTTCTCACTGAACAGGGAGAGATCGCTCTCGGATATGCCCGAAGGGTGCTGGAACTCAATGATGAGATGATCGATACCCTGCGCGGATCGTCTCTTGCAGGTGTCGTTCGAATCGGATTCGGGCAAGATTTCACGGGCAACGTTTTGCCTTTAGCCATCGCACGCTTTAGCGCTCTCTACCCGCTTGTAAAACTTGAGGTGAAGGTGGACCTGGGCCAGGTACTCCTTCAAGCGATCGACACCGGCGACCTCGATCTTGCATTGACGTTAGGAGGCGCACAGAAAAAGACGGCGAAACTGTTGAGCGAGCTGCCGTTGCATTGGATCGCAAGCCCAGGTTTCAGAGATCGCGCAAAGCAGCCGTTACCGCTTGCTCTCTTCGACCCCCCGTGCCAATGTCAGACACCGGGGCTGGAGGCGCTGGAACGTTCCGGCCGCCCTTGGCGTGTTGCAATGACGAGCCCTAGCCTGATGGGCTTGTGGGCCGCGGTCAGTGCGGGACTGGGACTGACCGCACGGGCCGAACTTGGCCTGCCGGCAGACGTACAGACAATCGACCTGGGCCTCCCGCCGCTGGGAAATATACCCATCACGCTGCATCGCAGACGCGGCCTCCGGGCTCCGAACGCGATTCGGTTCGCAGAAATCACAGAGGAGTTGGTCGCGACTTATCTTCGTTCAGGCCAGAGCGACAAGCGACCTGGAACCGTACACTCCCGTGCCGCAGCCGGGATGGATGGTATTCCAGCGGAAGGTACGCCGGCTCGGCGGTCAACAGTCTCGGCAGCGTAGACGAGGCGCATCCCTTGGAAGCTCTCGACAGGCGTTCGGATGTTGCGCTCGAGACCATCCTTGTGAAGCTTTGCCTCTAGATTCCGTGTCCTCACAGATGCTTCCTACAGGCAGCAGCAGGATCGATTTGCCGGCTAGGGCATGGGCCTGTGTTCGGCTACGCTCCCTGCCCTACCATTTCATCTCAGGTCCGCTTGTCGACGCAAGGTTCATTGAGTTCACGTGAACATGGTTGTGCTGAACCCGTCTGACAGCAGCAGAGATAGTCATTACAAATACTCAACAACCGGTTCAATATTTGGAACTTTTCTTCGTTCTTGCTGGGCCCTACCATTTTTCAATGGCCGTCCCGAAGGGGACGCAAGCAAGAAGGAGTTCTCATGGCATCCCCACTATCGCAAGCGAAGTTGCACCTGACCCACTATCGGACGGCGACCGTCAACAGCCGAAAGGTCTTCTATCGCGAGGCCGGCGACCCAAGTTCTCCAACAATTGTCCTATTGCATGGACTTCCGACGAGTAGCCAGATGTTTCGCGAGCTGATTCCTGCTCTCGCCGACCAGTTTCACCTGGTCGCTCCCGATTACATTGGCTTTGGCCATTCTGATGCCCCGTCGAGTAAGGATTTCGAGTACACCTTCGATAATCTTGCAGCACATGTGCGCGGTCTACTCGATCAACTCGGTCTCACGTCGTACATCCTCTACATGCAGGACTACGGCGGCCCGGTGGGATTCCGCTTGTTCACTGAGAACTCGGAGAAAGTGAAGGGATTTATCATTCAGAATGCCAATGCCCACATGGAAGGCGTAGGAGATGCTCCTAAGAAGGTGCTGCTGCCGCTGTGGGAGAAGCGCACGCCTGAAACTGAAAAACCCGCGCGCGAGTTCGTCAGTTTGGAGGGCACGAAGTTCCATTGGCTGGTTGGTGCAAAGGATCCGGAAGCTATCAATCCGGACAACTGGGTACTCGATCAAGCACTGCTCGACCGGCCCGGGGTGCAAGACTACCAAGTTGACCTGTTAGAGGACTACAAATCCAATATCGCACTTTATCCTGAGTGGCAGGCCGCTTTCCGCGCGCATAAGCCCCGGACACTGATTGCCTGGGGAAAGAAGCACCCGTTCTTCGTGCCGCCCGGAGCCGAGGCGTACCTGCGTGATCTACCAGAAGCGAAGCTCATTTGGCTGGACGCCGGGCACTTTGTGTTGGACGAGAATGTTCATATTGTGGCGGACGAAATCAAAGCTGTTTTCGGTCGCTAAACGCCCAGCCTTCTCATTCCGAAGCGACACTTGTGAGCTTAGTCGCGTGATGGTGAAATACACCGTCACGCAACTAAGCTCTCACATCCGAGCACGAAGGGGATGCATGCAACGGTTCAATGGCAAACGTGTACTAGTGACAGGCTCCGGAAGATCCGAAGCTGCTTTCCGCTCCCAAGATGGCGCCCGAGTTAATGATGGCCAAGGCGATGGAAGACGAAAACCATACGGGCAGGATGCCTCGCGGATTCGAGGAATCAGGCGAGAGTGCTTCCACCTTGCCTCCGCGAACTGCGGGTCTGTTTCACCATGGCAGACATAACGCGGTTACCACATCGCGAACTGATAACGCAGTTCAAGTGCATCGAAGGCTGGAGCCAGATCGAAGCCTACCCTCCGGATGATATTGAAGGACACGAACCGAAGTTCGTCTACATGGAAACGCCGGATGGTGACTACTACACGGGCTACGATCTGCACGCACTGAGGCATCCACAGGCACTTTTGGTGACAGAGAGGATGGGAGAGCCGTTTACTCAGTTTCATGGAGCTCCACTGCGGTTGCACATGCCGACAAAGTACGGCTACAAACAAATCAAACGCATTGGCCTAATTGCGTACACCAACGAAAAGCCAGATGATTACTGGACCAAACTTGGCTACGATTGGTACGGAGGGCTCTAACCCGGCAGCATGCCTCGCGGCTACAGGTGTTAGGAGAGATGTATCTATCTATGCCTGCGAGCAGGGGACGTCTGACAATCTCGCTGTTGCTGCCAGCAATTCTAGTGGGCGCTTACACATCTCGGGCTCGCAACAGACTTCCTGCGTTTCGCAGCATCCCGCCATCGATGAACTGATTATCTTCCAAATGATGGAACTTCTATCGGAAGCAAGATGTACGGCAAGATTGCCAAATCTTCGCTCCGGTAATAGCAGCAACTGTGCCGTTTGAGTTCATCATGCAGCAACCCTACGCGGAACACAGAAACCGGGTCTTTCGAAGCACGACGAGCGGGAACGAGTATATTCAGCCAGATTGGCTAGCGGCAACGCAGGATATCAGAAGATAAAGCTTGGTAAGTCGGCTCTCGAAACCAATCCGTTCGGCGTTCTCAACTGTTGCCAACAGGGCAATGCACTCATTGAGGCCTCGCGTCACCAAACGTCGGGCTGCCGTCCTTGAAAACGGCGTTTTGGGAAATTTGCCCCTTCTTAGCCCCTTACTGCTCGAAGTTGCCGAAAACGCGACTTTGCGGGCACTAGGGTTTGCCGTCGCTAGGACCGGGTAAGTTATGCGGTCGGGCAGGCATAAAATCGGAGGCTGGAGGCGTTCTGATCTGACAAGCCCGGCGAGTTTCACTCTACATGCCTTTGAAAACCCAAGTAGGTAACCCACCAAAAGAAGTAGGTCGAGGAGTTGGAGAGTCCGACTGCGATCTCCGCACGTAACAGGTGATTTTTGGGCGCGAAAGACCTTAAAAGTAGAGCTTCCCTCCATCGCGCGGGTGCCGAGCAGAAAACTCACGTCTGGTAAGGCAGGAACAACGACGTTGCGAAGTTCGGGCATAAGTCTTCTCATTACCTATGTAGTTTACTATCTTACCGATTGTCAAGTAGTTGCTACATAGGCTTCGATTTTTTCAGACCTCTCCGATCAGGGGAACCTCTCAAAAGCTGATGAAATTGATCATCTATGGACCCAAGAGGATCAAACCTTCAAATCGCACGGCACGGAAACCAAACGCCTCTCCCCAACCCTCCAATCCTTGGTCGATGGTCACGTGACGAGCAGCAAATCCGCGACAGTCCGTCCCTTATCCCCACGCTGAGACCGCAGCGTGGGTTTCTGGTTTGAAAAGAATATACCCAGCGGAAATGTCTCAATCTTCGCAATGATCATTGTGAACTCCGAGTGCCGCTCTACACGCCGTCGCAGAAATCGCCAGAGGACTCCTAAGACTTGTTGTTTCGCGGATCATCTTTCGGGTTGATGTATTCAAGCCCAAGCGGTCCAATCGCCGTCACTTGCGTGACGTACTCGCTGGATTTAGCCCAATGGAAATGTGGCGTATTGCCGGGCAGGACGAGGACGCTCCCTGGCGGGTACGCCTGCAGCTTATTGGGGTCGAACTGATCGCCCAGGCCGATGTAGAAAACGCCGGATATAACTGTGTACACTCGATCTTCCGGGTGCCGGTGTGACATCAGTTTCACGCCGTGGGGCACTCGGACCCTGATCGTGTAGGGCCCGGGCTGCGAGGGATGACCGACAATGGTGGCTAGGAGGATCGAAGGTGGAAACGCCGCGAAGGACTTCCAGTCGACGTCTTCGGGGAGGACGGCTGCAAAAACATCTTCGCCCGGCTGGTGGGGTCGAACGTTATCTTGCGGTGCTTCCATCACGGTTGCTTTTTTCTGATCTGACATACCAAATCTCCTTTCAGAAACCCGTATTCCGTACACAATTAAGATGAAGTCACAAGCGTCGATAGGTACTGGACGAGAGTATCGGTCGATACCTTCATATCAGTCGCGCTGCCGAGCCTTAGACTCCTAGGAACGACGAACAACATCTGTCGTATCGGACAGCCTTCCGATGACCAAGCGATTGGGCCCGTCTTAGCGTCTTGGGATACGCGAATCGCTTTGGCAGTTTTCGAGACCATTTGCTCCTAGGGAACGGTAATGGAATTCCTACCCTCCTGCATAGCGCGAAGGAACCGGGTTTTCGTCACCGGAATCGATCGTGAGACGCCCCCGCTCAACGGGACAGCAATTACGGCCATGACAACTGGAAATATCAAAGCCCAAAGCCTGAAGTGAATTTCAAGCAATCCGCCTCCAGCACAACCGGCGACGAAACCCGCAATGGCTGGAACGGTCATCCGGATACGGCGCTGCGCCTGGGCCGTTTCCTCAGGCGAGACATTCCCGCATGCCAGAGTTACGAGGTCAATGGCTAACAGGACAGTATCCGTGGTGAGGACTGCGGTCGTAGGGAAGCCCGGCAGATCGAGTTTGACAAGTGCATTTTGAGTGGCCATCGCGGCAACCCCAAGCATTCCCACAGACGCTGCAACTACGCTACCGGGATTACTGAAAGGACCAAGCGCAACAGAAAGCGCGAGAAATCCAGTCAGAAGTGCCGCCTGTAGCATTAACAATGCTCGCAAAGTCCGCTGCTTTGGTCTGTCTTTGAAAACCCAAACAACGGTCGCCAAAGCAGCGATAAAAACCGGAACTGCGACCATCGGTCCGATCCGGCTAAAGCCACCGGTTGTGTAATGGGTAACCAAAATTACGATATTTCCCGTAATGTGCGCGGTAAATAGGCCGCCGAGTGCAAGGAATCCAATGACATCGACCGCACCCGCCGTCACGCTCAAAACCGCTACAAATAGCCAGTCGAATGCATGCTGTGGAGGTTGCTCAAGCGCGAGCTGATCTTTTGTTGCCATCACGGATGCGATTAGAGCAGAGGCGCGGGTGCGAAACAATTGGACGATGGTATCGCCAATACTTTGGTACCGCTCGACATGATAAGTGACACTCATGCTTCCACTTCTATCAACGCCCTCGGATACAAGAATTTACGGCAATCGTCGGCGACAGCTTGAAGCCGGTAGTGGATGCTTTGCGCCTAAATGGCAATGCCAAATGGATCCGCGTGCACCACAAAGAAACCATCGCTTTTGCGGCCGCAGTTGCGCCTCAGCAACCCTTACCTGATCAACGGACCATTCGATGCCAACTGCAGCAATGCTCCGATGCTTGCGATCGCATCGCTTATTTTAGGTAGTACGATCGGCACCGGATATTTTCAGGAAACTCGACGGATGTGGTTCGCGGCGGTTGCGAATTGTTTGAGGGTCGGGAGATCGAGGCGAGAGGATTCGATTTAGCCCAACCTGCAACGGGAATCACGTGAGGGTGGATACAGATGATCAACTCGGCCCGGGAGACATTAAGCCTTTGGGGCACGTGCGAGGCGAAGCTTCGCTGCCATTTTCACCAGGTCGGCGAGAGAGTCGGCTTTCATTTTTCGCATCACCTGGCCTCGGTGGGCCTTCACCGTGATCTCGCTGATGCCGAGTTCGCCACCGATCAGTTTATTCAACAGGCCAGACACCACCAACGCCATGACCTCCCGTTCGCGATGGGTGAGAGACGTGTAACAGTCTCGAAGAGCCAGGATCCCTGCCTCACGATCAAGAGCAACACGGCTGCGTTCGATCGCGTGCCGGATGGCCTTTAACAGCACTTCATCGCCAAACGGTTTCGTCAAGAATTCAACAGCTCCGGCCTTCATGGCTTGGACCGTCATCGGCACATCGCCATAGCCCGTGATGAAGATGATCGGCATCTCAGCCCGTTCGACGGCGACGCGCTTCTGAAGATCGAGACCGTTGAGGCCTGGAAGTGAAACGTCAAGTACCAGGCAGCTCGGAACAAGAGCTCGTGGACGGCTGAGGAATTCTTGCGCGGACCCGAATGTCTCCGGCTGCCAGCCTTCGCAGCGGATTAGCAACTCCACCGACTCGCGCACAGAGATATCATCATCCACAACGAACACGATTGGTTGGGCATACGACATGGAGGGATGGCCCCAATTCCTTGTCAAGTGCGCGCGTCATAATCATTGTATTACTCCTAAGACGCCTAAACGAGGCGCGAATCGCTCATCTACCGCTCAGTGCAGACTGGAGCGCCTCAAACAAAGCGCTATCACCGAAAGGTTTAAACAGGCACTCCTCGGCGCCCTGTTCGAGCATTCTCGCGCGGATAGTCTCGTCTCTGTTAGCAGTGATGAAGATGATCGGAATCTGTTTCCGGCGGGCCTTCAATTCTTGCTGGAGGTCGGGTCCGGTCATGCCCGGCATGGCGACGTCGAGGATAAGGCATTTGGTCTGGTCGAGGCAATCGGACGCAAGGAACTCTTCCGCTGACGAGAACGCTCGCGCTGCATAGCCGAACTCCAATAGCAAGTCGGGTAGGGACTCGCGCATAGATTCGTCGTCATCGACCACTGTCACAAGCGCACGTTTGACTCATCACAGGTAACAAGAATGCGCCACTCAAACGACGGGCGTCCATTGTGCTTTGGTATTGCTTTGCCGCCGACATCAGCATGAGTGCCCTGCGCCAACCTGTTCATCCTCTCAAAGTCGCATACAGATTCGTCGTCGCCTGCCGCTGACACAACTGACCGTCATAGGTCCCTCATGGCGCATCCGTCACGTCCGACGAAGAACCAGTGTCGCGATTACGGTCGGCACCCATCGCGCCCTCGGATGCGTGAGGAATGGAGAATGAAAACGTAGCTCCCGCACCGTCATTCGGTGTTGCCCAGAGACGGCCGCGATGACTCTCGATAATCGAGCGACAGACGGAAAGTCCGATTCCCATGCCGTTATTTTTCGTCGTGTAGAACGCTTTGAAGAGTCTGTCGGCAACTTGAGGATCGAACCCGACTCCAGCATCCTCCACGGTCAGTCGCACTTGATCGCCTTCGTCTCGTCCCGTTCGGATCAGCAAGAGCCTCAGACGATCGTCGACTCCGCTCATCGCGTCCGATGCGTTCCGGAGCAGGTTGAGGATGACCTGCTGAAGCTGGACACGATCGCCTGCGACCAGCGGGATGTCGTCGGCTAGTTCAATCCGCAAAACCACGCTGTTTCTCTGGAGTTCGCTCAACAACAGGGCGATCACGTCTCGTGCAGCCTCGTTTAAGTCCATCGGTTCCGTTGTGGCGTCCTTCTTGCTATAAAGTGCGCGCAACCGTGTGATCACCTCAGACATACGGTTGCCATCGCGAATCGTGCGCCGCGCGGTTTCGCTCGCGCCATCGACATTCGGAGGATCAGCGGCCAGCATCCGTAGACAGGTGTTGGCATTGGTGATCATGCCTGCTAGAGGCTGGTTGACTTCGTGCGCGATCGATGCGGTAAGTTCCCCCATTGTCATCACGCGCGACATATGCGCGAACTCCGTTTGCGTGTTGCGTAGATCTTCCTGGGCTTGCTTCCAATCGTGCATGTCCACGACAGTGCCGTACCACTTCAGAATGCGCCCTTGTTGGTCCAGCAACGGGAGCGCGCTCGTTACACACCATCGGTACGTACCATCGGCAGCGTGGATGGTGCGAACCTCAACTCGGTACGGGTTTCCAGTTGTGACACAAGACGACCAGACTCGGGCCGCCTGATCAGCATCGTCCGGATGAAGAAGTTTGGTCCAACCGCGACCCATGATTTCTTCGGCCGAGAAGCCGGTGTAATCGAGCACGCGAGCATTGCAGTAATCGATTGCACCGTCCGGCGTAGCGCTCCAGAGCATCTCTGGAATGGTTTCAGTCATCTGGCGAAGATTGAGTTCGCTCTCCCGCAATTTTTGTTCCGCTCGTTTGGAGTCGGTAATGTCCCGAATGAAGGCACTGAAAATCCACTCGTGGTCCAGTTTCATGGGTGATACTTCCAACTCAACCGGGAACTCAACACCGCTGCGCCGGGCGGCCGTCACTTCGATACGTCGTCGCAAGATGGGGCCATCACCGGTAGCCAGGAAGTGACGTATGCCATGCTCGTGAGCCATCCGATCTTGCTCCGGAATGATCATGTCCGACATATGCTGGCCGATCGCTTCTGGACTACTCCACCCGAAGATGACTTCAGCTTGCTTGTTCCAACTGGTGATGGTTCCTTGGGCATCCATCGTGATAACCGCATCTAAAGCAGTGTCGATAATCAACCGAGTTTTCTCCTCGGCCCTTCGTAAATGTTCTTGGGACTGTTTCAGATCCTCAATGTCAGTGGATGTGCCGACAAATCTAAGGATCTTTCCTCCCGCATCACGTAACACCACGGCTCGATTGAGATGCCAGCGATAAGTCCCGTCGAGCGCTCGACGAAACCGAGCTTCCATCGTAAAATCCTGTCCTAAGCGTACCCCGTCCCGAAAGCTCTTTGACGCCCCTTCCCGATCCTCAGGATGGATCGCACTCATCCACGCCTCGGGATTTGACTGGACGTACTCGAGTGCCTGACCGGTGTACTCCAGCCAGTTTTGGTTCACGAAATCCGGAGTCCCATCGGGCTGAAGCGTCCAAGCCGCCACAGGAATAAGTTGCAGGAGGCCAACCTGGAGTTGAAGCTCTTCGTTGGCTTCGGCAAGTCCTCGGGTGCTGCATTCCAGCTCTTGAGTCCGAACTCGAACTTGCATCTCCAACCCGCTTGCCAGTTCGCGCACCGCTGTTTCCGCTTTTTCGCGTGCTTCGATTTCCAATTTGAGGTTCTCAATCGACTTCACTACTTGGTATGCCGCAGACGCGAAAGAACTCGTACGTTCAAGCAGTCTTAGATCCTCGGCGTCGAATTTGCGACGACTATCGTGAGCGAACGCCCAAATTGTTCCGACCGCTTCATCGTTTACGTAAAAAGGAACAAACAATCCTTCTTCGACCACGGGTATTCTCCGGCTGAAAATCTCATAACGCCGCTCCCAGTGGGTGAATAGCATTGGAGTATTGCGGTCGAGCACATCGCCGCAAGGGCAGGAACTGCGCGGGACATCGGCGCCGATGTGGGGTCGCCACGCGCCGGCTATAGCTGCCCAGTAGAACTTCGTTTCGTCCTTCGTCAATAGACTTAGGCCCGCCGAATCAGCATGCAGCAGTTCGTAGACTTTATCAGCCAGTGTTTGCAGAATAGTACTCGGGGAGTCGGCTAGCGCGCTGGCCAGTGCCACAAGCGCTCGGTTCTCCTCCTCGTACTGGGGAGGACGAGATGGCCGAATACGCAATTCCTCTGTCCGGAGAATCGACTCCAAAGGAACCGCGTCAGCGGAAATTGAATCGAAGGCTTCAAGATTTCGCGATTTGCCAGACTCGGGCACATTAGCACCGCAATCTGCCCGGTCGCGTACATAAATGGCGAGGGCGCCGACAATAGACCACGCGACTGAGCTCGTTGTCCAGTTCGATTCTCTCCCAGCAGATCACAATGCGCCCCTCCGGGGGAGAGCTTCCATTATACTTCGGTATCGGTTTTGCAGTGGATATCAGCGGCAGCGCGTCCCGCGTCGGTGGATTCATCCTCTCCTGGCGGATTTCAGAATCAATTCGACGATCCGTTGAGGTTCGAGTCCGCTCGCACCCGTAATGGCGATGTCCAGGCTTGGGCATTTGGTCTGGTCGACTCAATCGGGCGCGAGGAACTTTTCCGCCAACGAAAACTCTCGGGCCGGATAGCCGAATTGCCGCCGCAAGTTGGGCAACTACTTTCGCATCGAAATGTTGTCATCGGCAACCGACACAAGTGATCATGTGACTCCCATAGCTTTCCTTACAACGCAACAGTACCGGCAGGCGTCCCAATCTTGGGAATTCTGTTGGTACCCGTTACATCTCCGGCTGCGCAGGGAACAGAGAAAGAGAACGTAGCTCCCGGACCGTCATTCGGTGTTGCCCAGAGAGGGCCGCGATGACTCTCGATAATGGAGCGACAGACCGACGGACTCTCTGTGGAAGATGGAGAGCCCGTCGATCTGTATCGTGCGATATGAAGTCGGGTACATCATAGGGTGTTCCTTCCCGGAGCAAGTATGGAAACGTCACACACCAACACCGCCACGCAGAAAACCAGCAAACACACGCAACCTGGTCGTATTTGTGCGATGTGCATTGCCTTCTGCACTGGCTTGACACCAACTACACCCCGAAGCGGAGTTCCCAGCTTTTCCGTGTTCTTACCCAGACGACACACAGAAAATACAGGTTAGTCAAGCCGCCGGAGGTTTGCGGGCCACATCCGCGCGGGTAGTTGATTCCTCTACGATCTTGCCGCTGGGCGGATGCAGAATGGTCGGCACGTCCTTCGCTCCTACGAACACACTCAGGAAACGAACAAGCGCTGTGCCGTCGTTACGGCCGCGATGCCAGTGAGTCCTCGTCTGCAAGAACGCGTGGCCGGCTTTGAAAGTCTGACGCGACCCATCGGCGGCGAACTCAACGGTCAGCGTCCCTTCAAGTACGTAAAGGTAGGGCTGAACGGGATGCACCATCCATTGCGTGACCGTTCCTGGAGCTATGGTCAAGATGCTTGAGGAGATCATCGGATTCGGGTTGGAAGGATACTCAAGCTGCTCACCTACGATCGTTTTGACATCTGTGGAAACATTAGTAATATTTGACATCGAAACACTCCTTTTTGATTACAGCATGCAATCGAATTGCATCCCGCTCATAGTTCGCACATCCGTGTATCTAGCGGAAACCACCAGCCTTCGCGACGACGGCATTACTGGCTTCCTCGATTAGTTGCACGATGTCATCGGGGCGAGTTGCCACGGAAGCGTGGCTCGTTGGCAACGTAATCGTCTTTCTCGCGTTGATTCGCTCCGCCATCCACTTTTCGGTCTCGGTGGGAATCAACCGGTCGTTTGCCGAGATCTGATACCAACAGGGCTTCACTTTCCACGCCGGTGGCCCAGACTTCTCTTCGAAGCAACGCGCCGCTGTTGGCTTCTGCGTAAGGGCCCAAACTAGCGATTCTGTTCGGTCTTCGAGATCGTGACAGAAAGTCTCGTGAAACTTCTCGACTTCGATCCATAAAAACCCATACTTGTCCTCACGGATATTAGCCGCCCCTTCAGGTGGTGCTCGCCGCGCCCAAAGGCTCTTGAGGCTCTCTCCTTCATCGAGAGCAGGTCCTGCCAAATAGACGAGGCCGACGACATTTGGCGTGAGGCCAGCGCCCGTGATGACTGCGCAACCATAAGCATGGCCGACTAATAGCGTGGGAGCATCCTGCGCAGCGGCCATTTTGATGGTTCGGTCGATATCGTCGGACAACGATGTCAGAGGGTTCTGCACTGCGAAGACCCGGTAGCCTTTTTCATGCAGGGGAGGAATGACATGCCGCCAGTGTGAAGCATCGCCCCAGGCGCCATGCACTAAGAGAATGTTCGGTTTGTCCGGCGTCATCCTACTCCTCCGATTCAATGTGTTGCTTCGCGAGCTTCGTTGCAAATACTCTTAGCCAAAAGACGTATCACTGCGCGTCCCGTCACGGCGAGCGCTTAACCACCGCTCGCAGTATTGACCAGTCTTCCCCAACTTCACATCGTCAGAAACTTGCGCTGGTCGTCATCGTTCCGATTGCGATTGCAGTTGCCATAAAATTCTCCTTTTTACTGTTTTGGCGACTGCGCTGTTAGCAGCAGCAACGGATAGATGTTAGGGTGCGCCCATAATATGGACGTGAGCCCAAGGAGTGCTTGCCCACATGATGTAAGCGCCCGTTGGCTTGTGAGTCGTAGGCAGGCCCGTGGTTTTCGGATCAAAGGGCCAAAGAATCATCCAATGTGGTCCGATTCTGATGGGTGGGTCAGTTTTGTCGAAGGGGTTGGAGTCGCTTCTCTGCGTCGCTCCCGCGAGCATGTATTCGACGCCCGGAACGTTGGTAGTCGGCTTTGCCTTGTGTTCCGCGAAATCGCGATTCCATTGCATTGCGACTTTGTCCTCACACATCGGGGGTGATCCGACGCCTTTGGGATCTCCCGGCAGGCACGTGAAATCATTGGTTCCCTGCCGGAGGATTTTCATCTGTCCTTGGGCGTCCATCTCAGCGACCGTAGCGTTTTTGGTCACATTGGGAGGACCCGCAGAGAGGGCGCGCGCAATTTTGCTTTGTCTAGACTCTTGCGAATCGGATGATTTGGGGTCAGGGGCGTTCATTTGCGCAGAAGCGTTGCAAGATCCACGCACATAATCGGCAAGAGCAACATGAAAACATACCCATTAGACATCGTTTAAATAGTAGCGATCGCAGGCTTTGAAAGCATAAATATCGTTCCTATCGCGATGCTGTCTTTCCTGAGTCATGAGTTATTGTCGATGGCACTTGCTGATTTCGATTAGGCTGATGCTTGTCACCTTTGCCACGGTCGTCACCTCGTGGGAGGTCTGTCTCCGCGCGCTGACCGTAGTCCAGTGCCCGGGAATCCTCTCTCGACGTTCAAAGGACGATTTCCTTGCCAGGAGGAATCTGATCAATTTCCTCCGAATTCAAACCAAGATGGTCCATCGCAAGCGTCTTCGGCATATGGCGGATCCAGTTGTTGAGAGAGAAGTCGATGAATTCGGGAGCGACGAACATCTCAAAGAAGACGAGGTCGGTGTCACCGGTGTTCTCAATGTAGTGGCCAGCGACAGCTGGGACAAAGCCGACGTCGTTCGCGTTGAAATCCATCGTGCGGGACTGTTCGCTGGAATTGAAGACGGTCATACGCCCCGAGCCCTGCACGTAATACTGCCACTCACTGGCGTTCGGATGCCAATGAAGTTCGCGAAGACCTCCAGGTTTCACTGTCACGAGAGCAGCGGCAATCTTCTTGGACACGGGGAAGTTTTTGCTATCGACGATGCGGGCTTCGCCCATCGCAGTCTTTTTACTCGGGACCATGGCCCGTAGCTTAAACGTATAGCTGGGACTCTTACCTTTGGCATCGGCCGTGGCCTCGGCGATATCCGCCTCAAGGGACTCCGGGAGGTTGCCCCGGAAGATGTAAAGCGAATCTGTCGGAAGCTTTGCGACAGACTCAGGCGAAAGCTGGAAATTCTTCGCGAGCACCTCAGGCGGAGTGTGCGCTAGCCAATCGGAAAGAAGAAAAGTGCTCTCCTCTGAGAAGTCGCCTTGGTTAAAGACGAGCAGAAACTCGCAGCCATCGTCGCCGAGGCCCTGGATTGAATGCGGATAGCCGGCTGGAAACAGCCAGAGATCTCCCTCCTCTACATCGTCGATAAACATGGTCCCGTCGGGATTTAGAACTGTGACGCGCGCCTTCCCAGAAAGCATGTAGGCCCACTCGTCGGCAATATGCCAGTGGAGTTCGCGATAGCTTCCCGCGGTGAGGCGCATCTGAACGGCGGCTATTTCCTTCGAACTCGGAAGCTCGCGTTCTGTTATCTGGTGCGTCCACCCACCCTCCTGCATGCGCCGATGAACGAGTTCAAACGAGTACCAGATAGGGAGAACGGTACCGTGATCCGTGATAGGCGGAAGACTCGAGCTGGGATTCTGTTGTTTAAGAAGAAGATTTTGCGGGCCACGGTTGCTGGCAGACACGTCTTTCTGTGAACGCAGTGTGTTCTTGCGGCCCGCAAGCCCTCCGCTGCCATAGGCTGATGGGGCTTCACCGTCAATTTGTTTTGCTTCGCCTTTCATAAGTTTCTCCTTTTGCAGGCAGTTCTTCCGCGCGTTGGTGTGACCTGTTTCGGAATTGACGTTGCAATGCTCTTCCGAAAGACCTTTCGCGACCATTACTTTCACCGAGAACCACAACGAGATCTTCTAATTTGGCCTAAGCGAAAGTCGGCAACGCTGGCTGAATAGCACAGTTGGGCGAAGTTATTTTGCGGAGATCGAACAAAATCGCCCAACATGCACCTACTCCATTGCGTGTTCGAAAAAGGCTCCCGCCGTCGGTGAGATTCACCGTGGAAGTCGGTCGGCGATTTTCGCCACCCCAGCTTGCGCACAGACTTCGTCCTTGTCTCCGCCGGGAGCACCTCCTACGCCCAAGGCGCCCACGATGGCGTTCTTCGACTTGAATGCCACTGCCCCCGGAAGCGCCATAACATTGCGCATCGAACCGAGTCGGGGTGCAAACGGATTGGTTTTTGTCAGATTGAAAAACTCGCCAGACGTATCAAAGTGGAATATCGGCCCGAGCGTGACCACCGTGTACGCCTTGTCGTAACTCGATTCTGCGGTATGGATGGTAGCTCCATCACCGCGAATCGCTACTTGCGGTGTTCCGTCCATGTCCACGACTGTAGCGGTAACCAAATATCCGTGTTGGGCGCAGACACGAACAGACTCGGACGCGGCCTCAAGCGCGAGACTGAGTGGCACAACGTAGTGATAGTCGGTCGTTTGCGCTGGTTGTGAGGCCGAGGCCGTGGTCAGATGGGCTGCCTGCTCTTGCGCCCAGATTGTACTGGGAGCTGCCACTCCGGCGACTAAAGACGCGAATACGAGATGCAGCAACGGATGCTTCATGAAAATATGCTTCCAACTACTCGTGGTGTGTGTTTTGGCGGCATGCAAACCTTTTTCGAAAGTCATGGTGAGTTCTCCTTAGATAGAGTCATTCGTGCGTTGCGCATTCGCGACTGATTCAGACGTGATGCACATTTCCCATTAAGCCAGAAGCGGGGAAGCGAATCTATTGGACGATGGTGTCGCTCGATACCTTGGTCTCAGGCAGCGCGACAGGCACATTCAAACATTGCCGTTTACCATCCTGCACGTCTCCCGACTACTTTCGGGCCAACATCGACGCTTGCTTGAAAAAGACTCTGGAAACCAAGCCGCAGCTAATCCAGATCTCGGCGGCGTGGAATTCCTGCGGAGGCGCTCTCTTGGGACGGAATCAGTATGTGGAGTTGGAGATAATAAGCCGAAGACGAACGGCGCAAGCACCAAACTATCCGCCAACCAGAAGCCATGCGACAAGATGGCCGAGGCCATCGTCAAAGGCTTTAGAGTTCTGCCGGAGTGCTAGTTTCACTCCGCCATTTTTAGTCGATTTTGTGCCATCCTTCGAAGCTGCTTTCTTTTTGGGTCGCCTCGTCTTACGAAGCGCACATCTGCGAGTCAATGAAGGGCGGGTGCCCTCATTAGCTCAGGGACGTGAGGGCCCTTCTCACAGTTAGGAGGACGCCTTCTAGTGGCTGGGCATCTACGCCTCTGCGCCAAATAGCTCTCAAAACAGCAGCCAGTCAGTGCAACAGTGCTCACGCGAATTCTCTGGGAGGACTTACCGTGAGCTCTCGACAGTCTGGGCCGCCCTTAACGTTTCAGCAGCTCAGCCAGATATTGTTGCCAGACGGCTGCGTAGTTGAAGGTGAGATGGCCGTGCGTCTCCGGCGTGATCGGCAGCAGAACGAAGCGTGCATTTGGCATCCGGCTGGCCTCTTGCCTGGGCGATTCCGAGGTCAGGCGGGTTGATGAAATCATCGGCGGAGTTGACCCAAAGAACCGGAACCGTGATGCGACCGAGTTGCGCGGAGGGATCGTAGCTTCGGCTGGCATCAAGATAATAGAGACAGTCGTTTGCGTCGATCGAGTGGACCGACCGTCCAAGATACTGATCGGTGTAGCTCTCAGTCTGCTGCCGCGTCGGATACTGCTTCTGCAACTGCAGTGCGGACGACGTCGCGATCAGGAAGAGACTGCTTTCGGCACGAAGGCCCGCGACCGGCTCGCTCTTATATTCTCCGCCAAGCCACGCTGGATCATTTCGGATGTTCTCCATCGCCATCGAACGCCACATCAGGTTGCGACCCGCAATTGGTACGGTCAGACAGGCGAAGGACGCAAGCGCATCCGTGTAGCCCGGATAGGTGACGCCCCACAGAAAGGTATGCATGCAGCCCATCGACGTTCCAAAGATGAGGCGAAGATGATCGACGTGCAACCCGTCCTGGACAAGCAGGTGCTGCCCACGCACCATGTCGCCGTAGTCGTAGCGGGGGAAGTGCATGTGCAAGCCGTCGGAGGGTTTGCTCGATTCGCCGTGGCCGATGTCGTCGGGAAAGATAAGGTAGTAGCGTTGTATATCGAGCGGCTGTCCGGGACCAAACAGCACATCTGCGAACGTTGGTATCAGAAACGACTTGGAGCTGCCGCCAGTGCCGTGCAACAGCAGCACTGCGTTATCGATGTGACCGTCGGGACCACGATGCGCGCTTCCGAGGGTGCGATAGTGCAGGTGCAAGGAAGGCAGGGTCTCACCGTCGTTGAAGAGGAAATGCGATGCCGTAAAGGTGCCTTCTTTCGCCCGTGCCGCCCACGCATCTGCAGTCTGGGCCACCGCCGGGTGCGCCCAGAGCAGGCCGGCGAGGAGAAGAACGGCAACCCGAAATGCGGGTTGTGCGGAAAGGAAATGTGGGGTCATGCGAAGCCTCCGGTCGAAACTCGTAGAGTGTGCATTAAGAAGATGGCGTTTTCTAGAGCGGCGCTCCTTTAAGCACGTCGTAGATTCGGGAAACTCGAAGGCGTGGACGCCGGCGACTGTTGCCACTGCAACCAGCAAGTAAGCAATCCATTTCATAGAGTACCTCCTGCCAAATTCTTGGCCCTACCCATCAATACTCGCGATTAAACCAAAACGACGGGGACGATTCCATTGGACGAAGGTATTGATCGATCCTCCGGAGCGGGAGATTTTTAAACCGCTCGAATGACGAGAACAGGGCTCGCTCATTGAGGTTCTCTGATGACTTCATTCAGCACAAGCGCGGTTACTGATACTAATTTGAGTCGGGGCAACGAGCGTTTGAGCCCACGGCGCAGGGGGAACTCTGCCTAGCAAGATGTATTGTGGAGCACCTTGGCAATGCCGCGGTAGAAATGGCCTCCAATCGTTGCAGAATCGCTGCGGAGCGGCTGAATGCTCGGGACGTCGATCGCTCATTACGAGATTCTAGAAAAGCTCGGCGAAGGAGGTATGGGTGTCGTGTGGAAAGCGCGCGACACCCATCTCGACCGCTTCGTGGCGATCAAGGTCCTCGCTTCAAGAAAATTTGACCAGGCGCGCATTCCGCGCCTTGTTCAGGAAGCCAAAGCTGCCTCCGCTCTCAACCATCCGTGCATCATTCACATCTACGACGCGTCTCAGAGCCCGACGGTCTCCACTACATCGCAATGGAGTACGTCGCCGGTAAGACTCTCGAAGAAATGATCGGCGGCCGCGGTCTTCGTCTCTCTCTCTGTAAGCGCTCAAGTTCGTTACACAAATCGCAGATGCCATGGCTAGCCGCGCATGCCGCAGCGCTTCTTTCATCTTGATCTCAAGCCTGCCAACATTATAGTCACACAGAGCGGCAGCATCTAACTGCTCCACTTCTACCTCTCCAAGCTCATCTAATTCTCCCCACTAGCGAGTCCGATGCAGCTCAAACTCTGACAACTACCGAGGCAACTCCTAAGCGAACAAGCGCTATTGTTGGCACAATTCCTTATATGTCACCTGAGCAGACCTAAGTGTCCCGCTGACTCTCTCTCCACATCTTCTCTTTCTGCATCATCCTCTACGAGATGATGTCCGTTGTTAATCCATTCCACCGCTAACTGATCACCACCACTCTCTCCACCATCGTCAGCGACAAACCAAGCCTCTCCGCTAACTCGTCCCTTTCTCTTCCTGCAAATAGAGCGCACCGTTACGAGATACCTGCGCAAGAACCCAGAGCAAAGGCTGCGCAGCATACCTATCTCTCCATCACACTCAGGAGTTGAAGGAAGAATCTACTCTGGACGTCTCCACTCACCGACACTGCTCCGCGCGCCCTCCGCAGACAAAAGTCCCTCTCCTTTGCTCTCCCTAGTCTAGTCGTCGCAACCCTATCTCTTTGTCTACCTCCCATGTGGCTTCACAGCCACCATCTACCATCATCAACCTTCGCTTCTTTCCGTCACAACCTATCCCACCTACAGAAAATCCATCACTTTCTCCCACGAACTCAGTTGGCATTCTCGTGGACAGAACTGATGAGCAGAAGTTCCACATCTATATCAAAACCATCACCCCACCCACCACTTCAGCTCACCAGAATCAACCACACACCACTCCAGCATAGTCTCCCTATAGCTCCATCGCATTCCTGCGAAACACGACAACTGCACTACAACATCATCGTCATTCCCTCTCTTGTGCCCAACAAAAACTATCTAAATCAATATTCCCATATAAGTGGATGTCCTCTTATCTCTCTTGCAGCTACAGTCATTCCCTTGTCTTCCCTATCTCTCTTCCTCACAAACCCTCCGCTCTTTTCCTCCTTCCACTCCAGCCGGTGAAAAGCGCAAATTACCTTTTCCACTGCGGGGATTGTCTGTGATGCATGCGCCCTTATTCCCCCAACGCCAAACGCTTGCTTTCTGTCGCTGCGCCCGCTTCTGGATTGTTCATATATCTGTACACGTCACGCTTACCGCCACTTCCAGCCGCAGAACGAGTGAAACTTTACCTCAACCAGTCCCGCTTACGGGCTGCCTGTATCTCTCCGCACGCAATTGTCTACTACACACTCAACACACCCAAACCCTCTCAGATTACCATCTCTAACCTCCACAGTCGCAGCCACAGCTGCCTATCTAACAATGCTCTCTCACCCACACCTCCCGCGCTCTCCGCGTTAGTCTTCTCTCGCCACACCGCGAGGCATAGCATCTCACGTCTACCAATACCTGAAGCGCAAACCCGCCAGCCTGTTCTACCCTTCCTCTTATCCACCAAAAGTTCGCTCCGCACTCTCCCACGCAAAAGAATACCTTCAATCATCTCGCGTGCAGCCTTCAATATACCTGCAGCGTACAGCAAGAATGCTTCCTACTCACCTCATACAGCAATTCACCACCTACCAACATTCTCCCATGCTCCCAATAGCCTTCTACTCACCCGCAAACAATCTCAATCTTCGTCATTGCGCCAACGCACCACCTTAGCAAATCACCAACATAGCACAACTTCTTCCCCGCTGTCCAAATAGCCATATCTACTTCTCCTCCAGCCGCGCCACAACTCAACTCTAGTCCTTAAAGCCACACCATCATACTCACACGCGCTTCGCTCTCTTATCATTCATCCAATGCTCTACTTCTCAACCAGCGCATATCCTCTGTAGCTGTCAGCTCTCCAGCGCAAACTCATTCTCCTCCTCCATCTCTACAACTTCATCCCTTCACACCCTCTACTTCAACACACCTCCACCCTCACTCCTCATACCCCACATCACTCTTACACACTACCTACTCCCTACTACTTACATCTCCCCCACAAATCATCCTCCTCACCACACCCCACACACACTATCATTCACTCCACTATCCACCACCTCCATCATCCCTCTATTCAACTCCTCCTATCAGGGCGAGTCACTCAGCGAGGTTTTCTGTCAACGCTTTTCCTCCGAGTTTCGGACGTGTGCGTCCCGATTGGAGAGTCATAGGCGATTCTTCAAACATAGGCACAGCGCCAACGCCGGCCTATGCTGCCTGCAAGAGTCTGATTGAGCTTCCCACTATTCGATTCGCAGATGGTACCCGCGTTTGACCGAAGCTCCCTCGACCACGCCACCGTTGGCAATGTGTTGCTTGATGGCACTATTCGATGGCTCGCTAGATTTGACGGAAGCTGCGAGCGGTTCTGCCAGCGTCTTGGGCAATGCATCGATCACGTCGAGCCAGAGGGGACCATCGATCTTTGCCTCGAAGCGGCGAAGGTCATCGGGGATGCTGTCGGGCTGTGTGATCACCACACTGTCCTGGGAGTTCTTGTTCCGCTTCAGAGTAAATTCATGACTCTCGATCTTCTTGAGATCGTGGCTGGCAAGATAGTAGAGGACCATGGATTCGGTTCGTTCGATCTTGTTCTGCGCCCTCTTGGCTCGCGCAGCGTACCTTGCCGACTCCTTCTTGCAGTGTTCGGCGCGCGTCTCCATGATCCGTAGAAATCTGCCGATCCGATCGATCTTTACATCCATCGCCTGACAGAACACTTGGAAGCGCTCCATTGCTTCGGCACTCGCTTCACCATGCTCCTCGATCTCGTCCTGAATCTGATCGAGCAGCGCATCCAGTTCGCCGTCTAGCTCAAGCAGAGAATGATCCGTGGCAACCACGGTGGGAGACGACAGCGCACCAGTTGTCCCTTGAAATGGAATCAGAGGTGTAGCTTTGCTGGCCATAGAATCTCCTGTTTTGTCATTGAAAGCTCCAAACATGTGAGCCTGCGGACAACCCGTCCACAGGCTCACATGCAATGGTTTAGGCGAAGAGCAGCATCTGCTCTCCCTCCGCGTGGCCGGTGGGCCAAAGCGTGGAAGGCTTCTGTTGCCTCTTCGAATCGGACTCGACGAGATGCAGTGCAGGTGACGATGGTGCTACTGGCACCTGCGACAGAAGAGGCAACAATGGATCGTCCTCTGCCACTAACTCCGTCTGCGACACCACCGGCATCGGTGGCATGTGCTGGGCACGTTCGCGCTTGAGATCTGCCCAGACGGCATCGGCTGACTCACCGACGCGTCCGCGTTCGACCAACTCACGCGCCATGGCGCTCATCATGTCGTCGTCGCTCTCGAGAGAATGAATGCCTTCGCCCGAGAACTTGCCCTCCATCATCAGCGCCACCAGCATCTTCTTCCCCATCAAGCGGAGACACGTGGTCTGTGTCGTGGCCTTGGAGACGAAGAACTTTACCTTCACCGGATGCTTCTGTCCGATGCGCCACGACCGGCGCGAGGCCTGTCGCAGCGTGTGGAGCGAATATCCGGTCTGGTAGAAGTAGAGTGTTGGAAAAGCGAGAAGATCGAGGCCTGTCTCCACCAACTTCGGATGACAGACCACGACTTCGACGCCGTCTTTAAGCTGCTTCTCGTACCAAAGCTCTCGCTTGAGTGTCGGCACTGTGGGCCGCAGTACAGCGACGCGCAGCCCGGCCTGACGAAGCACCCTCTCCAGGCGGGCTGCAACATCGTGCTCACCCGTAAAGGTCGCATAGACCTGGCAACGCCTTCCTTGCCGTAGCTCTCCGCGGATGTCCTCGATGAGCTTGCGCTCCTTGGCGTAAACGAAGTCTTTTGAAAGATCCGGCGCCGTTGTCACCAGGAACGGCTCATGACCTCCGAGCTGGGGGTTGAACCGCTTGCCCCAGATCTCTCCGATACCAAACGGATGGTCGGGGTAAAGCAGCAGGCGGTGCATCATGAGGCTCATCAGACTTCGGTTTCCGCGGTTCTTCTTGACCGCTTCGCGTATGTCTTGTTCGATCCCTGCATACGCCTTACCGAGGTCTACATCCATCTCCACCTCGACGACGCTCTCTTCGTACGAGGGGAGGTACGCGGCTATGTCCTCGAGCGTCACAAAGGCCGTCGACGCCATGAGGAACTTGCCGAAGAGTAGCGGTGAGGCGCCGGGCTTCCGCACCTGTCGCACTGTCGTCTTCTGAGCTCGGGTGCAGGCGTTGTCAGCATCTGGGATCTTCTCGATGGATTCGAGCACGCCATAGCGTTCGGCAAAGTCCCGTCTTCCCGAGCCGCCTGCCGCGAAGCCTTCGGCCACCATCTGCCGGGGCTTCATCCGATAGAAGAGATTGAAGAGGTCGTCGGCGTAGCCTCCCATGAGGGTGCCAGTGAGCCCGATCAGCTTTCGAGAGCAGCGATAGAGTACGCCGAGGTTGTTGCCCTGAGCAGTCTCTTGTGCCAGTTGGTGCAGTTCATCGGCGATGGCGTAGTCCCACCAGCCCTTCATGTAGCGGCCGATGTACCCGAGTGGGGCCATACGCTGAATCTTCTCCCGATCGGCCTGCCACATCGCGGAAAAGCCATCAGTCCCATCCTTCCCACGTGTGAAATGCTCGAAGATCTTCTTCTCCGCGAAGTCCACACGGCTGAGATATCCGCCCTCCGACCGAGGAATTGCGCAGCCAGTATCGGGATTGGTGACAGCACCTTTTTCACGGCCGGATTCGGCAACCGTGTAAGCATGCTTCCAGTGATAGCTAAGCTTGCCCGTCTCCCTGCTTACGATGAAGTACGCAGGGCCCGGACAAAGTCTCTTCCACTCAGCCCGGCCCATGGTTCGCAGCTCGAAGAGTGTGGTCTTCAGACCCTTATGAACAATCTGACCATGGCGCTGCTTTACCTCGACGACGCCATGTGGACGTGTCGGATCGCCACCATTGCGGAGATCGTAGATGATGAAGGTCCTGGCTCGCGGAATCGTCTCCAGAACCTCGCGCGCCCACTTGAACACGAGATGTGGCGGGCACATGCCGATGGCCGTGTACGGCCGTCCTTCGGAATGGGTATGGGCAACCGCAGTGGGCTACAGCAACAGACATCAGCGTTTTGCCGGTTCCGCACTCGCCGACGATGATCGCAGATCGCGCGGTCTTCAGATGCTTGGAGACTCCAGAGATGGTCAGGGCCTGAGCCGGAAGCGGCTGCCGCAAGAGCGTCTTAAGCGCTGGAGGCAGAGGATCGTTTGGCCCTTGCAACGGCGGATACATCTCGACGATACGTGCCCCGAGCTCCTGCGAGAAAGTTCGAAAATATTCGTAATAGGTATCCACGGCGGGACTCCAGAGGATGGAAGTGAACACGCAAAAAAGGCCGGGTTCACCGGCCGTTTCGAAGGGTAGAAGTGGAATTGTGCGGAGTTGCTGTGTGGTTATTCGTGTGCGGGGTGGCAGCCTCTACGCGTCGCTGCTCATTGCTAGAGAAGCTGCCTTAAGCGCTTGCCCTATCGTGTACCTGGGCCACAGCACAGGGCCATTTTTCTCAGGAAACGGCAGTAGTCCCAGAGATCGTGCCTGCCCAAGTCGCGCCAGCAATTCGTCACGTGAACCGTGGATCGCTGCCGGCGTGCAGCCGATTCCATCCAGTAGACGAATTTTCTTCTCCGCCCACATCGCCTCCAGGATCGGAGCGCTCCAGCGCGGATCCGCGGGCAACCCAAGAAAGCTCACCAGGGTTGCCCATGCGAGTTCTCTTGTATCCGGTCCGAGGTGGAGGATGAACGTCCGTCCTGCGCTTCCATTGGCATGAAGGGAAGTCGAAACCGCGATCAGATGCCGGAGTGCGTGTTTGCGCCCTTGCAGATTGATCGAGCCGCGATAGCAGATCGCGTCTGGCCCGAAGCCGAT
This sequence comes from uncultured Acidobacteriaceae bacterium, assembly GCA_963774835.1. Lineage (GTDB taxonomy): Bacteria > Acidobacteriota > Terriglobia > Terriglobales > Acidobacteriaceae > Edaphobacter. Next base: position 10,504 of record CAVZGS010000002.1, on the reverse strand, counting down.
CACCTTCTGGCTGCCGTCGAGGAATGTCACAGTGAAGGTGTGCTTCTCATGAATCGCCGCCGTGATTGCGCCCACTTCGGAGTCGCCTCCGAACAGACTGATCAGATGCGCGTCGTCCCCCTCGCCAACGTAGCGATCCACGTGTACGGAGATCTTGGTGTCCGTCTTTCCCTGAATTCCGACGATACTCAAGCCGCCCCAGCCGCAAATGTGCGTTCTGCATCCTCGTCCTCTCTCTTCTTGTCTCCAAGTACAAGCGTTCGCCCATCCTCGTAGACCAAAGCAAGCTCATTGGTGAACTGTTCGCGCTTATGGACTTCGGTGTAACCCTTCTCCTTTACTTCGAAGACCGTCACCGATTTCACCGAGCGCCAGCGTGCTATGTGCCGTTCATCGCCCTGCCCAAAGACACCGTTGAGCAGTCCGGCCGTGCAGAGAAGGCCCACATGACCTGCGTGCAACGGGGTAATCGGTCGACCGCCTGCCATCTCCTCCTTCGGGAGAAGGAGAGCTTCAACTTGTTTCCAGGCAGATGAGTGGGCGATGAGGTCCTCAATCTGATCGAGAGGCAATCCGCGGTAGACAAGCCGTGTAGGCGCCGACGCCGGCACGCGATAGGGGGTCTCAGTGCCCTGCAGCGTCGGCATATCGCGCCGCCATACCATCTCGTGCAACGCTGCGCGATTACGACTGTAGTCCTGGCCACGCATCCTTTTGCGGACCCCGAACAAGGCCACCTGGTCGAAGCGTTCCGATTCTGGATCCGTCAGCCGGAAGACTCGAAGGTCTGCGAAGTTTTCCGCCAATAGCGGAATTGCGGAATCAAGCCGCGCCTGCGGTACGACCATCAACAACACTCCACCCTCGACCAGCCACCGATGGGTATGTTCCAGGAACAGGAACTCCATCCGCCTGTTATCCATCGACCCGATCTCGGCGTCATACGGAGGATTGAGGTAGAGAAACGAAAAGCTCTCCGACCTTAGCGATGGCATTGAAGAGATCCCCATGAATCGTCGCAATACCGCTAGCGGCTGCGCCAGCGGCACGGTTAGCGTCGAGTTCAACGCCATGCTTTTCTGCTTCTGCTCCCTCGGTCAGTTGATGTAGCGCGGCTCCTGTGCCGACACATGGATCGACGACGCTGGCGGTTCCGGTCGAAAAGTCCAGCAGTTTCCGCAGGCGCTTGCCTTCCTCCTGCGGCAGAGGGTAGTAACCTAGCTTGATCCGAGCGACGTTGCGCACGTTTACCTCCAAGAATGAAGAAGCCCGCCAAGTGCAAAATCAGACATATTCGGCCTAATGGAAGTTTTGGTTAATTCGCCTGAAAGAATTGCATTGAGCCCAGCGATGAAGGCGGTATGAGGTTTGATACGGACATTTGTCGCTTACTCAGGTGCGAATATGCCGCCAAAATGAAGCCGGAAGCTAGATCGTGCGGCATGGTAAGCCTCAGCGGCGGATGTATCTTGATGAAATCCTCGACGGTTACTGACTATTTCTGCGATAGTGGAGGTCCTGGGTTGGCCTTTCAGTTCAGGAAAAATAGCAAGTTCGCCATGCTCGCGCTCGACGGGATTTATTTCAGACCTTCCCGATGCAGAGTTCCAGCTATCCGATGGCACATGGGTCATGCCGCGTGTCCCCGCCGTTGCGGACCTCGGTATATGGAAAGAGTGGATAGGCTCGATACGCGCCGGAAGTCTTGAGCGTGCCAACCTGGTGCTCCTGGCTGAAGAAGAATCGGGCAATCCGCTGATACTCGATGACGTTCATTACCGTTTACGTGACGATCTGGTGCAGTTGTTTTATTTCCTGCATTTCCGGCAGGGTATCGAATGCGCCGGGGCAATCGAACCTGATTTGCTGTGTGGCTCGTGCGCGCAGGCTGATCCGATTATCCGCCAGATGAACAAACTTCCGGCGTTTTACCAGAGCAGAGGCTACACGCGCGCTCCGATCACGGCGGAGTGGATGAAGGAAGCCCTTGCGCTGCGTTCAGGCTCGAAGACGATAGGATCAGCGACCGGTGAGTTCCAGAGGGTCATTCGCGGCTTGAATGTTTTATTCTCCGGCCTGAGAGAAACAGGACAGGAAAGGCTGCATCAATTGGTCCGCTCGCTGGAAGCGCTCATCCTGCCGGACACGGGCAAGACCAAAAATCAGTTCGTTCATCGCGGCCAAACCTTCGCGGTGCCCGGAGCAGTTGCGCAGTTGGCGCTCCAGGAGGCCTTCGACATGCGCAGCGATACGGAGCATTTGCAGGACTGGAACAGGGCCGTCCAGACGTACCCTGTTTCAGAGCGCGAGGACATGTGCTGGCAGAGAACCCGTCAAACCGAGCGGCTGGCCTGCCACGCGTACTCACGCGTACTGCTTGATCCGAATGTGCGGGCCCACTTCCGCACAGATGACACGCTGGCGCAATTTTGGAAGCTGCCTGATGATCAGAGGCGCGCAAGATGGGGTAAGCCTCTGGACATAACCGCAGAGCCACGGCACACCAAGTATGACCAATGGGGAAGAGCTGTGATATGAACACTTCAGTTGCAACCATAATCATGTCGTTGATTCGGCGGTGATAAATGCCAGGCTTCTGCGGATGAGCTCTGTCGATGTCAGACATCTGTGACTGCGCAGGAAAAGGACCACGCCGAGCAACCAGCGCATCGGATAGAACACAGCCAAGCTGCTCACTCTCGGTCAACTGATCCGGTTCAGACCTGACACGCTAAACTGTCCTCATGTGTGGCCGCTACGTCAGACGCTCCGATAAGCAACGCATCGCGGAGCACTTCCATGTCTATGGGCCATCCGTGCCTGACTTCGGTCCTTCTTGGAACGTAGCACCGCAAACCTTTCAGCCCGTTGTCCGCCTCAATCGCGATACTCGCGAGCGCGAGATCGTGATGATGCGTTGGGGCCTTATCCCATACTGGGCGAAAGACCCGCAAATCGGCCTCTCAACCATCAATGCCAAGGCCGAGACGGTCGCAACCGCTCCCTCATTCCGCGAAGCATTCAGGAGAAGGCGATGTCTGGTTCCGGCCGACGCCTTCCTGGAATGGCAAAAGATCGATGCCAAGACCAAGAAACCCTTTGCTATCGCATTGAAATCTGGTGAGCCATATGGCTTCGCGGGTTTATGGGAACGTTGGCACGATAAGGCTGCAGGTGCAGAACTGCTCACTTTTACCGTCATTACCACCGATCCGAACGCGGTCGTCGAACCACTACACAACCGGATGCCGGTGATTCTTCCCGAGCGCGACTACAGCCGCTGGCTTGACGTTGACTCCTCGCAATTACCTATGGACCTGCTTCGACCATATGAGGCCGACCAGATGACAGCGTGGGAAGTCGACAAACGAATTGGAAATGTTCGCAATGATTCTCCCGAACTCCTCGAAGAGCAATCGACGCCGCCCAAAGAACCGAGCCTCTTCGATGACGCTACTTTATAGAGGTTGAGATCAGGAAGAGCAAGATCCTGATCTCACCGCAGAGTTTTGGACGGCCACCGTTAGCGGCTAGCCATGCTCACAAAATGAGCAGCAGCCGGTGTCTTCCTTTTCTCGAAATCAGCAATCAATTCCTGAATGCTGGCTTCGCGCACGACTCCGGAAGCAACTGACCTCATGCAAGACGAGGCAACTTTGAGTTGAGCGTTGTGATAACCGCGCCAAAAAGACGGCGTGGTACCGGGACGAGAACGGGCATAAAGAGCCATAGGTGCACCCTCGCAAGTTGACGTGAGTTGTCGGTTGACGCTAGCCGGCTAAGCTCCGACCGCGCGGAGTAGAGAGAATCGGATAGGGAGTGAAGCTCGGCCCGGAGGATCAGGCTCGCGGTTGAGGATTGGTTCTACCCGCAGAACCGCTTCACTCCCGCAAACACCGCAGCGATAGGGTCGGGAGTTCGAGATCGTGTTGCAGTTTTCGCAATAGATCGCCTGGTGCAGCGGAATACTGCAGATCGCGGGCTCCGTGCGGATTTCTACGACTTTCGGCATCGAGCAGCACCTCCAAGAGGCGTTGTCGCCACTTTTCTTTTGGGGTTTGGTTTAGGGAAGCGGCCACCGATAGCGAACGCGTCATCTTCGTTCGTGAGTCGATGGATCGGAAAGTGATCGACTCCGAAGGTCTCGATGATCACTTCTTTGTGGCCCTCACAAAACACTTCTTTGTCGATCACCCAGGCCGCTGCCCGCCTGCACATCGAGCACTGGATGAATTTCATGGTTGACCTCAAAACAAGAAAAAGGGATGCGATGTTTCGCATCCCATCAGTCCCGTTTGGCACTACTAGTCAGGCCGCAGAACTGCTTGGAGCGGCCTGCGTCATCTCGTCTACCAGGTTCTTGAGCACACCGAAGTTCGGCACCCTAGCAAGAGACTGGACGCCGTGGTGGTCGAGAATCGAGTAGAACTTTGTCTCAGGGATCTCGGCTGCAATCTTCCGTACTTGAGCCATTCCCCGTGTGGCGCTCTCCACCCAGTTCAGTACGCTTTGTTGTAGCTGCTGGTTGGGAATATCGCGAGCGGAACGTACCTGCGCAACCATCGTCAGAATGCTCTGATACAGAGCCTGGCCAAGTTCCTGACGATGCCCCTCGATCTTCGTGGTGACACTGGCATCAAGAGGACCCTTTGCAACAGCCGAGGAGGATCTTGGCCGCTGGTCCGGCTTCCCGCTTGCATTCGGCTGCGGTGCCGACGCTCGGCTCTTCGGAAGCGCCCAAGCTGGTAGGCTTGGAACGTTCTTGGGCTGCTTATTCTCGTTCAGATCAACCCACATCTCAGCAAAGCTGTAGAAATACCGACCAAGTCCGAAGCACGAGCACGCACGTTTGAAGGCCTGAGCCTCCGCACTGGTCATTGCGTTTTCGTCATCGGCCCACTCCTCGCCGCTACCACTGTGGCTTCCGATGCCAGCGACGGTCACGGTGCAAGTCACCAGCACCTTTCCCGTCTGAATCGGCTTGTCTTTCTTGAGCCTGGTTACAGGCGAAATGGTGTGGACCGTGTACTGCCGGGTCCATCCACTCGCAGTGAGGACTTCGTTTAGCCTGTCCGTGTACGCCCGCGGATTGGCATACGGTGTGACACGACCTTTGCGGCCGTCTCGGGATGTAGCTGCCACAAGCCATTTGACCTCATCTTTGTCGAATGGCTCTTCGAGGCGCAGCAACACGTCCGCAATCTCTTGCGTATTTGTTTCCATGATTCACCTACTTGTCAGGAGTTTGAAGAGAATCGCGCGTGGCGGTTCTGTAGAGGTGTGCGCGGGTACGTGCTTTAGCTACGCCGAAGCAGCACCCGCCTCAGAGAGAATCAACTGCAAGTGACTGAGCGGCAATCGAACCGCTCAAAATGGAATGTCGTCGTCCGTGATACCAACACTCCCGAAGTCGTCTGCGGGTTCGCTGTATCTGTTAGTCCGACTCTGCGAATCACGTCCGTTGGTGCCGGGACGGCCGTTGGATCCTTCGGCCGGCGACAGCAAGCTGATCTCATTGACGACAATCTCGGTTCGATAGGCTTTCTTGCCAGTTTCCTTGTCATCCCAGGAACGCGTCGTAATGCGTCCCTCGACATAGAGTTTGGATCCCTTCTTTACATAGTCGCGCAGAATCTCGGCGCCTCGCGCATAACCCACAAGGTTGTGCCACTCCGTCCGCTCCTGCCACTCGCCACCTTTATCCTTGTACCGTTCGCTGGTTGCCAAGGACAGGTTTGCTACGAGCGTACCGCCCGTCGTCGATCTGATTTCGGGGTCCTTCCCGACGTTTCCGAGCAGGATTACCTTATTGACAGTCTTTGCCATGATTGCTTTTCTCCTATTCCCACGCCTTTGTCGTTCCGGCGTGAAGCCTTAGTGATCCTCAATGGAAAACGTGCTCGATCGCCTCCTCGAGTCCGATCGGCTGATAGCCGTGAGCTGAGTAGCGAAAGCATGTCCCATCTGGAGCAATGTTGAGATACCGTCTCGTATCTCTGTGTTTGTACAGATGAATCTGTTCGGAGCGTCCCATGAACATAAAGTCGACGCACAGAGAAGGGCCGAGCATCCGTTCGAGAGGCTGCCAATCGGCACTCATTGACGCCTCGACGAGCGCGCGCCTGCTGGCTCCGGAGCTTCTTCAAACATGCAGCCCAGAAGGTACACAAGGCCGCCAGTGAGAGCCATCACCAGTGCGTAATCGATGACCACGAAATCAAGGCCGGACCTCCGTATCATCGCTGCAGCCGCGACAATCGAGTGCAACACGACCACAACGGAAGCCGCCCACAACGCATGACGAGCAACGCGGTGCATCGCGATCCGCTCGCCGTACCTGCGGATTTCGAGCAGGATGAACGTACCGACGTAAGCGGTCAGCACATACCATTCCTGTGCAACCATTTCTAAGATGGACTTCCCAGCAATGTGCATTTTTCCTTTGCTCCTCTCTACTGGATGACGATGTTGTCACTCCTCTGCCACACGGCGGCGATCGTATTTGTCCCTACTTCCTGTACTTCAATTGAGAAAGGGGGCTGTGATCTCGCCGCTCGCCATTTGCCGCACTAGAGCCATGAGTCCCACAAACATCGACACTGAGGCCATGGTGTTGATTTGTTGAATGCGATGAATCTTTCGTTCCAGGCTGTGCTCTTCTTCATCACGTTTGATATCGAGCTCAATCTTCAGCCGCACCAAGAGCAGCATCGTGACCACGATGGCTGCTAGCGCAGCCGGCCGATTGTCAACATTGTGTGAGGCGACTCCCAATGTGAATAGGCACAAGCCAAAGCAACGGAAGCGCTCGTAGATGCGGGGATGATGCCAGTCGATCATGCTGGCACCTCAAGCGCGTGTCTTCGCGTCCCTGCTTCAAGCAGATGACAATGGCGGCATCCTGTGCAGCAGACCGCCTCGGTGACCTTGAGGGTCGCCTCGATCCAAGGAGTATCCGGCAGGCCCTGTTCGCCGCTTCGAGTAAAGAAGTGAGGCATGGCGCCACCACGAAACGCTGCGTCTTTACCCCACAGTTCCGTTTCGAGCGTGCCGTTGCGGCCCAGAAAGAGAATTTGGCTCCTCAGCTCGGGGCGCTTTCGCTCCGCACCCTCCAGTGAGTGACACGTGATCAACAGGTCGTAGGTTTGCTCGTAACGAAACATTTCCACTCGAATCAGTGCTGCTTCAACAACAACAGCGTGAACACCGTTCGGAAGAAAGTTCTGCACTCGCTGAAGCCAAGGCAGCGTCTCGCCGTCCTTGCCGACGAACCCAACATAGTGACCAAGGTCCGCCACCGCGCCGCCTGATTCCTCTCCACGCAACTTCCATTCATTGGCACGTTGCTGGTAAACGATCTCAAGTTGCGGCCGGCAGCGGATCCCTGTCTTTCGAATCTGCTCTCGGGTTTCTGCGGGAAAAGTGAGCCCGCGACGTGCCATGGTTGTAAGCCGACTGTCTTTCACGCTCCCTCCTCTTTTTATCGGTGTATGCGTACGGGGATGGGCTGACCCAGCGCCTCGCGGATCATCTCCCGAGTGCACCCGGCCCAGCATTTGTAGTAGCGAGGGTCTGCAATCGAGATTGCTAGATTGTCCATCGCTCGGTCACGGCCCTGGCTGGCGCAGGATGGGCATTGCGTCCAGTAGTTGCCGCTTCGTTTGGCTCGAACCTTGACGTGTTGCAGGATCTGAAAACTGTTTTGGTTTGTGTCGTACTGTGGGCGCTCAATCACCGGCCGGCTCGTGACGGACTCGGGAATCGACAGGCCTTCAGTAAAGCTCTCAAGTTCCGACGCAGTGAGGCGCTTTACCGTGCGGAGGTACTCGAGCTGTTCCACGAGACCGCTTGCAGCATCCTCAAACCAATACCGGTGCATGTTGGCTCGATGAATGCCAAGAGGAGCTCGGATCGCATTCCCAAACTCCTCAGCTCCCAGCTCGTCCTGGCGGGGAAAGACTTCGATCCCGTCCACCTGCTTGAATGCTCCTTTGATCGGAACATCCAGCCGGAGGGCGAGGTTATATATATAGATACGGCAGAGCCTCGCCGGCAGCGGCTCAGCGCAGAGAATCCACAGGTGCGCACCGCGGCGGGACATCTCCACGATGGCGTGAACTCCATCCTGTTCAAGCTCCCATTTGAGGGTCCGCAAATCGCGGTAGGCGCCGTCGTAATCGGCGTCGATCGCGACCCATTTCGAGCATTGCGTCATGGGGTTGATGGCATAGAGCCCGATGGTTTGTTCTCCAGCCAGGTGCTTCCGAACGACCTGCTCGTCGAGAGCCAGCCGCTCTTTTGTCTGACGATCCCGCGCCTGGTAGAAGAAGTACTTTCCCGACTTTTCATCCGGTCGATCGGTTTGCCGGGTGTAGGCCCGCCGATTGACGAACCACGTCATATATTCCGCCGCTTGCTCAACAGTCGCTGGCAAGAGTTCCGCGCGCGGGCGAGGTGGTTTCCACGCTGAAGTGTCCAATGACGACATGGTTCGTCCTCCCTTCTTCCAAAGTTGTGTAGTTGTACCCCGGTTCTGAAACTCGGTCAAATGAACCAGAACCCGCTGATTTTGCTAGAGAGCAGCCACAAGTGAGACATCCTGGACCACCAAAGCCGGAGCCGCTATGGCAGCGGCTCCCTTTGCGGCGGGACGGGCTTTTCGGTTGCGACGATGACGACGATGGGCATTGCTGGGGTGGCCGCTCACGAATCTCACCAAGTGGTGAATGCGCAAGGCATGTTGGAAATCCTCACCATTCAGCGTGTCCTCCTTCTGCTCGAAACGAAGCCAAAAGAAGGCCTGCAGCCGCTCGATGTAGGCGTAAATCGCTCCCGTGTTGGGGCGGCCCGGAACACTCTGAAGCAGGAGAAACCCTCCGGTTTCCTCAACGAGTCGTTCTGCACGCGCCTCACCCACGTCCAGGAAGGCTCGAAGCACGGCCCAGCGATTTGCTTTGGGCGTAAGCCCAAGGTCGGTGACGGACATTACATAGTCCACATACAAGCTGCCTAGCAGCTCGCGCTTCGAATAGCGACGATAACGATTCGACATGACCTTCTCCTTGGAAGTGGGTGCTACAGAAATGACAAAACCCCCGCGCGGGCGGAGGCTAGGGTGAAAGGGCGAACTGCTCTGATGAGCTATGCGTCACGATCGACGGTTGCAAGACCGTCGTCGTATTCATGCACTGAAACGGTGTCCTGGACACGCCGGAGGTCGCTAAACGTGTGCTGCCAAATGTTGCCCAGCGTCCAAGCCCAGGGAATCATCAATAGCAGGACCAGGGCGAACATCACACCGTTTCCGAACGTGTTGTAGAGAGCTATCGGACAGATCAATCCGTCCGCAATCGTGAGGATCAGGCTTATAGCAAACCGCGCCAGTGCGCGGCGATAGAGGTCTGTACCAGACATATACTTTCTCCTTTCTCAGAGACAGGGTTGCCCGGCAGGCGGAATCTACCTGCCGGAGTGACGGGTTCACCAGTACCTCGGTAGAGCAAACTCTGGGTCCGTGTACGGTGTGGTGCTGACAGCGGGAGCTTTGGCGATAGGACTTAAAGCGTGTACCAACGCTCCAATACTGCAAGCGTCAGCTGGGTGTCCAAAGTTGAGCGGGCACGAATGCCTGTACGCGCCATGGTCTGGAGATAGACGGAGAATCTTTGATGAGCCGTGGATTTCTCGTCCGGATCCGCTGGGCGCAATAGTCCAGCGACGATGAGCCGCTCGCGGAGAGACAGACTGGGGGAAACCATGATGCACCTCTATTCAGTTGAATTTCAGTGGTTTTCTACGAGGGATATCGAACGAGACTCGGGTGGCGGGGGACGTTACGACTGCGAGAACCAGGAGGGCGGGGCGCCGTTAAGGTGCTGCTCCAGACCCGAGATTATGTGGAGCAAAAACCTCTTACTCCCCATGACTACGGGCTCGATTTGTGGCAAGCTATTCCCGGAGTCACGAAAATGTCCGTCGCCAAACAGCAGCTTTCTTACCAATGCGATCAGTGCGGCAGCCCGAACATCGTGGCTCTGCCGGTACTCCATGAGCAGGGCACAAGGACATATTCGAGCCCAACTAATTGGGGATCGAGCCAATCATATTCAGCTCAAGGAGCGGCACCGCCGCGCCGCAAGGGGTACGGTCGGCCCATTTCTCTTGTGGGGCTTCCTGCTGTCGTTCTTTTTGTTCTGGTCCTGGGCCTGCTACAGCGCGATGCTGAAGTACCCAAAGACTGCGTCATCCATGGAGTACCCACTCGGTCTCTTGGGACTGATGGTCCTCGGTTGCGTCATCGGACTTGTCCTAACAAGTCGCAAAGTGTCCCGATATAATCGAGCGGTCTTCCCCGTGCTCTACTCAACGTGGGCACGCACATACATGTGCCGCCGCTGCGGAAAGCTGCTTCATATTCCTTCATAATTCGGGTGCAGCAGTCGAGGAGCAATTTTCGGTCGGGCCAGCAGACGAGGACGCAGTCGGCGCCAGATCGTCTTCGAAT
>CAVZGS010000001.1:0-1362671 GCA_963774835.1 uncultured Acidobacteriaceae bacterium | reverse complement strand
ATCGGAAAAAATCGTTGGACGCAATGAGTCCGGAAAGGGACACTGGTAGTGGGAGAAGCCGATGACGACACAGAGACCCGCAATTTGGACTTTTTTTTACGGCACGATCATGGTTCCCGTAGTGATGAAGGACTTCGGGGTGACGGTGACTGACGTACGCCCGGCGAAATTGCCAGGATTCGAACTTGTTATCCGTCCTCGACCCAATCTCGTTCGATCTGATCGAGCGGTCGTTTTCGGGTCGCTGATGGCGGTGACGCATGACGATCTTACGACCATATACTCTGGGTTGGAGAAGAACTTCGGAATCAAATACTTCCCCGAAGCAGTCCTTGCGACGACGCGAGACGGCTTCGTCTTGCCGGCGCTCTGTTACATCGTGCCACGGCTGCCTGATTCTGCACCGGATCCCGCATTTGTCAAGCAGCTTGCTCAATGCGTGCGGTCGATGGGGCATCCGGAGTGGTATGCCGCCCACGTGGAATCGTTTGGTGCATCCCTCAAGACAGATAGGTAACCACGATGGTTGTGTTGAACGAGCCACTCGAATATCGGGACGGAGAAGTGCTTTGTGAGGGTCACGTTGCCTTGAATACGTTGAGCCGCGCCAGGCGACCATGTGTGTTGATCGCTCATGCTTGGGATGGCCCGAATGAACAGGCCCGCGCTAAAGCATCGGACTTGGCCCGCATGGGGTATCTCGGATTCGCGCTCGACGTGTACGGTAAAGGCGTTCGGGGCGGTGCATCCGACGATAATACGGAGCTCATGGCTCCCTACATCGACGACCGGGCTTTGCTCAGACGCCGCTTACTGGCGGCGCTCGCAGCAGCAAAGCTACATCCCTTCACAGATCCCAGCCGAATTGCCGTAATTGGATATTGCTTCGGGGGGCTATGCGCGCTCGATTTGGCACGTGCCGCTCCGCCGGGGCTGCGGGCCGCGGTGAGTGTTCACGGCATGTTGCGCGCACCGGAGTTTACTCAAACGGCGCCTATGACAGCGAAAGTTCTCGTCATCCACGGATGGAAGGACCCGCTCGCACCGCACGAAGATGTATTGACCCTGACGCGTGAACTGTCCGATGCCGGCTCCGACTGGCAAATGCTCCTCTATGGTCAGGCAGCACATGCCTTCACGAACCTCGCAGCGAACAACCATCGCGATGGGATCTTCTACGATGAGACAGCGGATCGTCGCTCTTGGGCGGCAACGTGTAGTTTTCTTGAGGAATCTCTTGGGCCGCTGTGAACATGTTCGATGGGGACGAGATGGGAGACGACAGGCAACGCGATGTCGCAGACCTTTCCTCCCGGCTGGAGCACCGAGTGCAGTCCGAAATTCAACCGGAATGATTCTTGTCAGGGGCCAATCATGATAACGCCAATTGAAGCGATACAACTTGTCCCCTTACGGGAACTCGATGTGAATGCCCTGATTGCGCTCAACAACTCGTATGCGGTTGAACTCTCGTGGGTTGAGAAGCCACAATTCGAAAACATGATTGTCAATGCCGTCTATGCCCGCGGCATCGCTCCTGCCAAGGGTTTTCTAATCGCCTTTGATCAGACAGCCTTGTACGACAACGTCAACTTCCTCTGGTTCCGAGCTCGCTACGAAAACTTCATCTATGTGGATCGAGTCGTAGTAGACTCCGCGTTCCGTGGCCAAGGGGCCGCACGCGCACTCTACGCGGACCTGTTCGAATTCGCAAGGTCACAACGCCAGAGCCTGCTTGTCTGCGAAGTGAATGCAGATCCGCCAAATCCTGCGTCGGATATATTTCACAAACGATTGGGATTCAAGCACGTTGGCGATAGCCTGATTCCATCGGGTAAGCGTGTTCAATACCTTGCAAAACACATATGATCCGGAAGGCGTTGCCACGCTGCAAAACGCCGTTGCAGAATGGAGTGCTATCTGAAGGCCACGTTTATGCGATCTGCGTGGCGGGGTTTTGAAGAGTTTCAAGATGAGCAGTGTGACGGGTTTTCCACTGGTCGGGCAGCCACTGGGGCAGTTGGCCGATGGGCAGGGTTGGCAGGTTGGTCAGCAACTGCGTGAGATACAGCTGCGGGTCTATATCATGCTGGCAGCAAGTGCTGGTGAGGCTGGCTAGGACGGCCGCCGTTCTGCCTCCACGTGAAGGTGCCATAGTAGCCGTCACGGCCCACGCGGGTGTGGATGCCGTCTCTTCGATCTTTCGCATTCTTAGGCATGTGACCTCCATGATTCAGGGGCAATTGTAGCCAAGACGTAGCCAATGAAGATGATGGTGAGGGCCGATATTGTGTAATGTGTGATTTTGAATGGTGTCCCCGATGGGATTCGAACCCATGTTATCGCCGTGAAAGGGCGGTGTCCTGGGCCGGGCTAGACGACGGGGACGCTCGAAAGGATGACCGCCCCAGCAGCATCCTCACCATGAACAACGCTAACAAGATAGGTTCTCCACTGTCAAAAGTTGACCTGACCTTCAGCGCACACGGCATACTGGTACTGAGACCATTGCCACTCCGACACGATCCAACACGAAACCGTGCGCTCCACCGCACGCAGTTATAAATATCTCGACGCGCTCACCACTGCGTTCGTCGTGATCCTGCTCGTCTCGAACCTGATCGCGCAGAAGATCTGTCTCATCGGCCCTTTCTCTGCGGGCGGATGGTCGATTCGGCCCGTTCGCAGTCAGCGGTGCCGTGCTGCTGTTTCCCATCACCTACATCTTCGGCGACGTCTTCACCGAGGTCTACGGCTACGCCTGCCTCACGCCGCGCCATCTGGCTGGGATTCTTCGGCACCACGTTGCTCTACCTCATTGGAGCCATCGTCATTGCGTTGCCTTCTGCTCCGGGCTGGCGGAACCAGCAGGCCTTTGCCACGGTCTTCGGATTTATTCCGCGCATCCTTGCGGCCAGCCTCATCGCGTTCTGGGCTGGCGAGTTCGCCAACTCCTACACCATGGCGCGACTGAAGCTCGTCACCAACGGCCGCAAACTCTGGACTCGGACGATCGGTTCCACCGTGGTCGGCCAGGCCGTGGACACGGTCCTCGTCATCACCCTGACCTTCGGCGGAATCTACCCAGTTCGCATCCTTCTGAACATCATCGCCACCGGCTACGCTCTCAAGGTCGGCTATGAGGTGATCGCCACGCCACTGACCTATCTGGTCATCAACTGGCTTAAGCGGGCCGAGCAGTCCGATGCCTTTGATCGGCACGAGAGCTTCAACCCTTTTTCATTTGCTGAAAAAAGCGAGCTGGACGGCTGAACTACAAGCCATTTCAACCTGGGTTCGTTCTGAAATGGTCTGCACATCTTTTGATCGCAAATTCTCGAACCCTTCCGGGCCACCGCTTCATCTAAACTTGAACTCTCAACTGGTTGTCAGATAAAGCATTGAGCGGCAGAACTTTGCGCCCGCGATCTCCGTATCCGCCGTTTGCCGATCCTGCCCGTTGACGAACGTTGAAGTCGACGACACTGGAGCACCTGAAGGAGAAGTACTGTGCCATTGATTGTGAACACTCGCCGCGTTCTTCCCATGGTAATCTGCGCGGCCGCATGCCTGGTCGCAGGCTGCAAGCCCGCTCCGCCTCCGCCACCACCGCCGCAGGCGATGCCCGTGCAGGTCGCGCCGGTTACGCTGTCCCCTGTTCCCAACTCGGACACCTATGTCGCCACCATCAAGAGCCGCCGCTCCGCCACCATGCAGCCTCAGGTCGACGGCAACCTGGTCAAGATCTTTGTGAAGTCTGGCGACGTCGTCAAGGCGGGGCAGGTGCTGATGCGGATCGACCCGCTGAAGCAGATGGCCACGGTGCAGTCGCAGCAGGGAACTCAGGCGCAGAAGAAGGCCCTCTACGACTACACCCAGATTGAGGTCGAACGCCAGCGCAAACTCTTCGAGGCGGGTGTCGTCTCGCGCGACGCGTACGATCAGGCGATCCAGGCCTTCCAGAACGCCAAGGCCGACTACGAGTCCAACGCCGCACTCACCGATACGCAGAAGCAGCAACTCGCCTACTACGACATCCGCGCTCCCTTTGCCGGCATTGTTGGCGACGTCCCCGTCCATCTTGGCGACTACGTCTCTACCACGACTGTGCTCACCACAGTGGATGAGAACGCCGACCTCGAGGCCTACATCTACATCCCCACTGAGCGGGCCACGTATGGTTCGTCAGGGACTGCCAGTAGAGATCCTCGACACCTCCGGCAACGTCTATCGTCAAATCGACGATCAGCTTTCTCTCCCCGCAGGTCGATAATGGCCTGCAGAGCATTCTCGCCAAAGCCGAGATCCCGCGCACCGCCGACGTCCTCCGCAACCAGCAGCTCGTCAAGGCGCGCGTCACCTGGAGCACCTCGCCCACGCCTGTGGTTCCTGTGCTTGCCGTTAGCCTTGTGGGCGGCCAGACCTTCGTCTTACCTTGCGTCTCCCAAAGGCGACGGATACGTCGCCCATCAGGTTCCCGTTACCCTCGGAGAGACCGTCGGCAACACCTATCCGGTGCTCGGTGGTCTCAAACCGGGCGACAAAGTCATCACCTCCGGCCTGCAGTTTTTGCAGGAAGGCGCGCCGGTCAAGCCTCTGGGCTAAGTCGGAAGCTCCACCGGTCCTGCGGAGTGCCATTCGGCTCCGCATCGTCTTTCGTTTCGTCCCCGGGCCAGCCGCCCCGGCTAGAGGTCACCTTGTTCGTAGATTTTTTTATTCGTCGCCCGATCTTCGCCACGGTCTGTGCTCTTCTCATCGTGCTCGCCGGCGCCGTCTGCATCCCGACCCTGCCCATCTCGCTCTATCCAACGCTTGCCCCACCGCAGGTCGTGGTCACCAGCATACTACATCGGTGCGAACTCCAAGGACGTCGAATCAGCCGTTACCACCATCCTTGAGCAGTCGATCAACGGCGTCGAGGGCATGCGCTACATGAGCTCCACCAGCTCGAACGACGGCACCTCGGCCATCACCGTCACGTTCCAGACCGGCTACGACCTCAACATCGCCGCCGTTGATGTGCAGAATCGCGTCGCCTCCGTTCAGGGCCGTCTGCCCGCAGTCGTCAACAACACCGGCATCACCATCACCAAGGCCAATTCGAACTTTGTCCTTGCCGCCGGGTTCATTTCGCCGGACAAGTCGCTCTCGCCTGCCTTCATCTCCAACTACATTGACGTCTATATCAAGGACGCTCTCAAGCGTGTCCCCGGCGTCGGCGATGTCATCATCTTCGGTGAGCGCAAGTACGCGATGCGTCTCTGGCTCGATCCCAACCGCCTTGCCGCTCGCGGCCTCACCGCGCTCGACGTCACCAATGCGCTCACGGAGCAAAACGTCGAGGTCGCCGCCGGTCAGCTCGGCCAACAGCCCTCCGATCCCACACCAGGCCTTCCAGATGGCTGTCCGCGTCGTGGGCCGCCTCACCGATCCAAGGCAGTTCGAGAACATCGTCATCAAGAACAGCACCAATGGCGGCGGAATTGTCCTGGTCAAAGACGTCGGTCGCGCGGAGGTCGGTGCGGAAAACTACAACACCAGCCTGAAATTCTCCGGCAGCACCTTCGAAGGCGGCGATGCCGTCGGCGTCGGCGTCCTGCAGCTCTCTAACGCCAACGCCCTCGACGTCGACAAACGATGCCGAGCCGTCCTCGCCGAGCTTGAAAAATCCTATCCGCCCGGGCTCCAGGGCGTCATTGCCGTCGACACCACGCTCGTTATCGGCGAGTCCGTCAATGAGGTCGTTCGCACCATCGGCGAAGCCATCATCATCGTCATCATCGTCATCTTCCTCTTTCTGCAGGACTGGCGCGCGACCATCATTCCAGCCGTCACCATCCCCGTCTCGCTCATCGGCACCTTTGCCTTCATCAAGATCTTCGGCTTCAGCATCAACTCCCTGACGCTCTTCGGCATCACCCTCGCCACGGGCCTGGTCGTCGACGACGCCATCGTCGTCATCGAGAACGTGCAGCGTCACCTCTCCGGAAGCGCAATCGTTCCCCAACGCTCGGAGTTGACCGAACCCGATCCCTACGCCCCTGACGTCCTGGACCACGTCAAGTCCTCCGGCGCGGGTCGCGGTATGGAGACCGTCTCCTCCGACGCGCACGAGGCCACCAGCATCGCCATGGCCGAGGTCACCAGCGCCGTCATCGCCACCTCGCTCGTCCTCATCTCCGTCTTTATCCCGGTCAGCTTCTTTCCCGGCACCACCGGCATTCTCTACAAGCAGTTCTCGCTGACCATCGCCTTCTCCATCGCAATCTCCGCCTTCAACGCGCTTACGCTCTCGCCCGCTCTGGCCGCCATTCTCCTTCGCACCGAGGCGAAGAAGACGGGAATCATGGGCTTCTTCCTCAATCCCGTCGAACGTCTCATCCAGTGGGTCATCCGCGTCTACGCTCGTGCCGTCACCTTTGTCGTCCGCATTCGGTATGTCATGCTGGTGATCTTCCTCTGCGCCCTGGCGGCGACGGCCTTCATGTACAACCACGTCCCCACCGCGTTCATCCCGCAGGAGGACCAGTCTTACTTCCTCATCATCGTGCAGACGCCTCCGGGCGCCTCGCTCAGCTACACCTCAGATTTCGCCGATAAAGTCTCAGCCGTAGTTCGCAAAAACGACGGTGTCTTCGGCACCTTCTCCGTCATGGGCTTCTCGCTCGCCGGCGGCAGCTCGCCAAACTCCGGCCTCATCTTCGCTCCGCTCAAGCCCATCAACGAACGCACCAAAATGGGCGAGAAATATACCGCCAAAGCCATCGTCGCCGACGTCGGGCCGAAGCTCTTCGGCGTCCCCGGCGGCATCGCCTTCGCCGCAGAGCCTCCCGCCGTCGCTGGCATCGGCACCGTCGGCGGCTTCCAGTTCATCCTGCAGGACTCTGGCCGCAACACCTTCGGCGACATCGACCGCATCGCCCACACCCTCGTCGGTCAGGGCCGCGCTCCCGGCTCCGGCCTCACCGGCATGAACACCACCTTCACCTCCAACGACCCGCAGCTTCTCGTCACCATCGACCGCGAGAAGGCCAAGGCCATGGGCGTCTCCATTCACCCAGATCACTGCGGCCCTCAACACCTTCATGGGCTCCAGCTACGTCAACGACTTCGACTTCAACAACCGCTCCTATCGCGTCTACGTCCAGGCCGACGCGCCCTATCGCCGCAACGCGCAGGATCTCCGCCAGTACTACGTCCGCTCCGACTCCGGCCAGATGGTCCCGCTCGACAACCTCGCCTCCATCACCGAGACCTCCGGGCCGCAGGTCATCAACCACTACAACCTCTTCCGCTCCGCCGAGATCGATGGCTCGCCCGCGCCGGGTCTCAGCTCCGGCCAGGGCCTCGACGCCATGGTGCAGCTCTTCGAGAAAAACAAGATGCCGGGCATGTCCTACTCCTGGACCGGCCTCGCTCTTGAAGAGGTCGAGTCCGCCGGCAAGGCCATCATCATCTTTGGCCTCGGCCTGCTCGTCGTCTATCTCACGCTCTCGGCCCAGTACGAGTCCTTCGCGCTGCCGTTCATCATCCTGCTCGCCGTTCCCATGGCCATCCTCGGAGCGCTCACGCTCGTCGACCTCCGCGGCCTGGTCGACGACGTCTATGTCCAGATCGGCCTCGTCATGCTCATCGGCCTCTCTGCCAAAAACTCGATCCTCATCGTCGAGTTCGCCGAGCAGCTCCTCGAGCAGGGACGGTCCATCATCGACGCCGCCATCGAAGCCGCCGAGCTCCGCCTGCGCCCCATCCTGATGACCTCGATCGCCTTCATCCTTGGCGTCGGCCCTCTCTACTTCGCCACCGGCGCCGGAGCCTATGGCCGCCACTCGGTCGGCACGGCCATCGTCGGCGGCATGGTGCTCTCCACCGTGCTCAACCTCTTCTTCATCCCGGTCCTCTACGTCATCCTGAAGACCATCCTCGTCAGATTTTCAGGCAAAGCCAAGCTCCCCAACGGCAGGACTGAGCTGCCATCCCCTCGACCCACGCACTAACCAAGAAGGCCTAACACCGATCTACACCGATGCCACCGATTTCAAAACCTGATCGGATCGGTGTCAAGCTTCCTCACCAAGCTTCCGGCCGACTGACATCAGGAGCTATCATGCCCCATGGCAAAACCGAACCGCCGCGCCCCATCAAAGCTGGCTCCCCGAAGCCAACTAGCTCCACCGCCGATTTCCCCCTCACGCACCTGCCCTACGGAGCCTTTGAACTCGAAGGCAAGCAGCATCTCTGCGTCGCCATCGGCACCCATCTCCTTGACCTCCACGCCTGCGCCGACTCGAATCTGCTCCCACCGACCCTGATCGAAGCCTGCCAGGCACCCATCCTCAACCCACTCATGTCGCTCGGCCATCGTTCCTGGACGCTGCTCCGCGAAACCCTCACCGCGCTCCTTCACGCCGACGTGGAGCCAGACCGCAGACAGGCGGCCGAGGCCGCCCTCCACTCCATCGCCGGCGCCACCCTCGCCAAACCCGTCCACATTCCCAACTACACCGACTTCTACGCCTCCATTTATCACGCCACGCGCGTCGGCCAACTCTTCCGTCCCGACCAGCCGCTCCTGCCCAACTACAAACACATTCCCATCGGCTATCACGGCCGCGCCTCCTCGATCATTCCCAGCGGAATCCCCGTCATCCGCCCAGTCGGCCAATCCCGCCCATCCGCAGACGAAGACCAACCTAACTTCCTTCCCACCAAAGCATTAGACTACGAACTCGAACTAGCGCTTTACATTGGCCAGCCCAGCTCTCTCGGCACCCCATCCCGATCTCCAGGCAGAGCATCACCTCTTCGGCGTCAGCCTTCTCAACGACTGGTCCGCCCGCGACATTCAGTCCTGGGAGTACCAGCCCCTCGGCCCCTTCCTCGCTAAAAACTTCGCCACCACCATCTCACCCTGGGTCACGCCAATGGCTGCCCTCGAACCCTTCCACGTTCCAGCCGCCCAGCGCCCCGCCACCGACCCCAAACCGCTCCCATACCTTCACTCCGCCGTCAGACCAGCAACAGGGAAGTTTGAATGTAAAACTTGAAGTGTTGCTCACAACAGAAACTATGCAGGGCGAATAAACTCCAGCCATTTCTGCTAAGCGAATCCAACGCCTCCGACCTCTACTGGACGCCCGCCCAACTCATCGCCCACCACACCAGCAACGGCTGCAACCTGCAGATCGGCGACGTCCTTGCCACCGGAACCATCTCCGGCCCTGCCGAAGCCTCCGCCGGCTGTCTCCTCGAGCTCACCCGCAATGGCGCGCAACCCGTCCTCCTTCCCACAGGAGAAAGCCGCACCTTCCTCGCCGACGGCGACGAGATCATCCTCCGCGGCTCCTGCGAAGCCCCGGCCATCCCCGCATCGGCCTCGGCGAGTGCCGCGCCGCCATTCTCCCCGCCCACTCCTGATCATTACGACCCTAGCCAATCCTCACGCCCGTGAACTATCCTCATCGCTGCATCGGCGGTGCAACGCCTACCGCCGAACCGGAGAACTCCCCATGGCAACACACGCCCCAACTCTGACCGGATCCGAATCCACCACCGCCGACTTCCTCCCCCTCAAAGGCACCGACCACGTCGAGTTCTACGTCGGCAACGCCCGTCAGGCCGCTTACTTCTACCGCGCTGCCTTTGGCATGTCGCTCGTCGCCTACGCCGGGCCCGAGACCGGCCAGCGGGACCGCGCCAGCTACGTCCTCCAGCAGGGCAAAGTCCGCTTCGTCCTTACCACCGCCCTCCGCTCCGACACCGAGATCGCCCG
Organism: uncultured Acidobacteriaceae bacterium; assembly: GCA_963774835.1. Classification (GTDB taxonomy): domain Bacteria; phylum Acidobacteriota; class Terriglobia; order Terriglobales; family Acidobacteriaceae; genus Edaphobacter. The sequence goes on along the minus strand of CAVZGS010000001.1, from coordinate 1,352,899 downwards.
CCACGTCGAAAAACACGGTGACGGTGTCCGCGCCATCGCCCTCTGGGTCGACGACGCCCGCCAGTCCTGGCTCGAAACCACCAGCCGTGGCGCCCGCAGCATCCAGGACCCCGACCGACTTCTCCGACGCCGACGGCCGCGTCACCACCTCCAGCATCGCCGCCTACGGCGACACCATCCACACCTTCGTCGACCGCACCAACTACACCGGCGCCTTCTTCCCCGGCTACCAGGCCGTCGCCGAAGACCACATCGCCCGCCCCGTCGGCCTCCTCCACATCGACCACATCGTCGGCAACGTCGGCTGGAACTCCATGAACCAGTGGGTCGACTTCTACCGCGACGTCATGGGCTTCGGCCTCTACCAGCACTTCGACGACAACGACATCTCCACCGAGTACTCCGCCCTCATGTCCAAGGTCATGGCCAACGGCAACGGCTACGTCAAGTTCCCCATCAACGAGCCCGCCGAGGGCCGCCGCAAGTCCCAGATCGAAGAGTACCTCGACTTCTACGGTGGCCCCGGCGTCCAGCACATGGCCCTCGCCACCAACGACATCCTCGCCACCGTCGCGGCAATGAAGCAGCAGGGCGTCGACTTCCTCACCGTCCCTCACTCCTACTACACCGAGCTGCAAAACCGCATCGGCAAGATCGACGAGCCCATCGAGGAGCTCGAAAAACTCGGCATCCTGGTCGACCGCGACAACGAAGGCTACATGCTCCAGATCTTCACCAGTCCTGTAGAAGACCGCCCCACCGTCTTCTACGAGATCATCCAGCGCAAGGGAAGCCGCAGCTTCGGCAAGGGCAACTTCAAAGCCCTCTTCGAAGCCATCGAAAGAGAGCAAGCCCTCCGCGGCAATCTCTAACCCTACCACCGTGTCATCCTGATCGAAGACATGGCGTCTGTAATCGCACGAAGTCTGAGAGTGATTACAAAGAAGGGTGACCGAGTGAAACTTAAAGCGTGCGTCCTGGTCTCCGTAGCTGTTTTGATTGTGACCACAACGCTGGGTGCGCAAACGCCCCAGGACAGCTCCGCCAGCGATTCCGACGCCAGACCTCCCGTAACCAATGACGACGTGCGGATTGCGCAGCGCGCAAAGCAAATACTCAACTCCCCGGAGAAATGGAACCGCGCCGACAACAGGGTTTGCCCAGCGGAAGCGAAGACCTTCAGTCTCTATTGCGCCCTGGAAAAAGCAACCGATGAAGTGAGTGGTAACTTCAAGCACCGTGGCGCTGCGATGCAGGAGGCGCGTTTTGTGATTGAAGAAGTCGCTCCAGATTGGAAAAAGTACAATCACCGCCTCATGGATTACAACAACGACCCCAAGACAACGTTCGCCGACATTCAAAAGGTGTTCGCACTCCTGGAGACTCGAATCGCCAAACGGCTGAAAGAGGAGTCCCCAGATCAACCGAAACAGCCGCAGTAATCTCTCTTAATAATTATGTATAAATATCCGTTACAAATGCATAATCATTAGTGTTGACGCGGCTTTTGGCGTCCTGCATGCTTGTGTCCAGGTATTCGGCCATGAGCACCCAGCACGCACCCCACGCTTCCTTCACCTTCAAGCCCTTCGTAGCCGCCGGTCCCGCGCGGGCCACGTTCCTCATGTGCCCACCCACCCTCTACGACGTCGACTACGTCATCAACCCCTGGATGGCCGGTAACGTCCACGCCTCCTCTCGCGCCCACGCGGCAGAACAATGGCAGTGCCTCTACGAGGCCGTCAGCGAAATAGCCAATGTCGAACTCATTGCTCCGCAACCTGGCTCACCCGACATGGTCTTCACCGCCAACGCCGGCCTCGAGCGCAACGGCGTCGTCGCCATCAGCAGCTTCTTTCACCCTGAGCGGCAGGGCGAAGAGCCGCACTTCCGCCGCTGGTTCCAGCAAGCCGGCTACACGCTCGTCGACATTCCCCGCGCCACTCCGTTTGAAGGCGAAGGCGACGCCCTCTTCTCAATCGACGGCCGCTGCCTCTGGGTCGGACATGGCCCCCGCACTGCCGCATCGAGCCACGCTGCCTTGCGCAAGGTCTGGGGCGTCCCAGTCGTCTCGCTCCACCTCATCGACCCACGCTTCTATCACCTCGACACCTGCTTCGCTCCCCTCCAGGGCGGCTACGTCATGTACTTCCCCGACGCCTTCGACCACCTCTCTCTCCACAGGATCGAAGCCTTCTACCCGCCCGAAAAACGAATCATCGTCGCAGAATCCGATGCCGCCTGCTTTGCCTGCAACGCCATCAACGTAGGCCGCACCATCGTTCTCAACAAGATCAGCAGCAAACTGAGCGACCAGCTCGAAATGCGCGGCTTTGAAGTCATCCAGATCGCACTTAGCGAGTTCCTCAAGGCCGGCGGCGCAGCAAAGTGCCTCGTGATGAAACTAAGCAAACACACCAGCTAGAGTAAGAATCGGGTGCCCCATGTTCGCGACAGTCTCATCGTCGCTAACGTGGGGATTCTCACGTTAGCGAGAGATACTGTAACAGAGCAGGGAACTACAGCCCCTCCGCCAACACCCGCTCATAGGCCGGTACCGTCAGAAAATCCATAAACTTCGGCGCTCGCACCAGCTCCCGCATCAACTCCGCCGCCCGCAGATACGCAGAATACCGCGTGCGCATCTACACTCGCCTTGGCCCGGTTCAACTCGTCCGCAATGACCTCATCCACCATCGCCACCGTCACCGGCAACCCATCATCCATCACGGCGTCGTGATGCACCCACTGCCAAAGCTGCGCCCGGCTGATCTCCGCCGTCGCTGCGTCCTCCATCAGGTTGAACAGCGGCACACATCCAATCCCGCGCAGCCACGCCTCCACATACCCCAGCCCAACGGCTACATTCTGCCGCACACCGGCCTCGGTGATCGAACCCTCCGGCACCTGCAGCAGATCGGCGGCGGTAGCATGAAAGTCCGGCAACTGCTTCTCAATCTGATTAGGCTGCGGCATCACCCGATCGAAGACCTCGAGCGCCACCGGCACCAACCCCGGATGCGCGACCCACGTCCCATCATGTCCATCCGTCGCCTCGCGTTCCTTGTCGGCCCGCACCTGCGTCAACGCCCTATCGTTCGCCACAGGATCGCTCTTGATCGGAATAAACGCACTCATTCCACCCATCGCACTTACCTTGCGCCGATGACACGTCTTGATACATAGCTTCGAATAGCTCCGCATGAAGTGCGTCGTCATCGTCACCTGGCCGCGGTCCGGCAGCAACACGCTTGTGTCCCCTGCGAATTTCTTGATGAAGCTGAAGATGTAGTCCCACCGACCGCAGTTCAACCCGGCCGAGTGCTCCTTCAGCTCCCAAAGGATCTCATCCATCTCAAACGAAGCCAGAATCGTTTCGATCAATACGGTGGCCTTGATCGAGCCAGCGGGAATCCCCAGCTCACTCTCGGCCTTGATGAACACATCGTTCCAAAGCCGCGCCTCCAGATGGCTCTCCATCTTCGGCAGATAGAAATAGGGCCCAGACCCTCGCGCCAGCAGCTCCTTCGCGTTATGAAACGCATACAAGCCAAAGTCGAACAGCGAGCCCGACATCGGCCCGCCATCAACGATCAGGTGCCGCTCCTCAAGATGCCACCCACGCGCCCGCACAAAAAGCACGGCCGGTTTCTCATTCAACTTGTAGCTCTTTCCGGTCTTTTCGTCCTCAAACGTAATCGTCCGTCGCACCGCGTCCCGCAGGTTCAGCTGACCCTCAATCACGTTGTCCCAAGTCGGGGTCGTCGAGTCTTCAAAGTCCGCCATGAACACCTTCGCGCCGCTATTTAGCGCGTTGATGATCATCTTGCGATCCACCGGCCCTGTAATCTCCACACGCCGGTCGAGCAGGTCCTTTGGCAGCGGGGCCACTGTCCACTCGCTCTCGCGGATCTCTTTCGTCTCCTTCAGAAAATCAGGCCGCTCCCCCTCATCCAGCCTCTTCTGCCGCGCCGCCCGTGCCTCGAGCAACTCCTTCCGCCGCTTGTTGAAGGCCTGCTGCAGCCCGACAACAAAGGCCACCGCCTCAGGAGTCAAAATCTCCGCATACCGCCCCGTCGCCGGAGCCAGGAACTCGACATTCTTTACCGACTTCATCTTTTCGTCCTTTGTCTTACCTGATCTATCGCTCTCCAGGCCAGCGCCCTACTCGAACCGCAGATGAACCTCGCCTGCACTCGAAAACGCCACATCCACCTTAGATCGCGCGATCCCCATTGACAATCCGGTCCAGCTTCCCGTCGTCACCCACTGACCCGCCCTCAGGCCGCCCGTCCGTATCGCACCTTCATTAGCCAGCCATGGAAGCAGACGCATCAGAGTCTCCCGAAGTATTCGATCCCGTGCGCTCCACTCGAACCACGCCATCGACGGCGAGCGTGACATGCTCCTTCGAAAAATCGATCCTCTGCCAGTTCGCGACCGCCTCGCCATAGACGAACGCGCCATGCATCTGCAGGTCGGCGATCATCGACAGCTTCTCCGCCTTCATCGGGTCCGTCAATCCGCTCTCAATCACCTCGATCGCCGGATGGCAGCTCGCAATCGCGGCCACAACTTCGTCCCGCGAATAAACCATCTCGCGCGGCGGCAGGTCTCTCCCAATCAGAAAAGCAATCTCCGCTTCCAGGCCACGATATCTGTGCCTTCCACCCAGCTCTGCGTTATTTGAGGCGATCCACGCCCGCGGCATCGGTGCAAACATCGGCGTCGCGTCCGCTGTCGGGGCACCCACCTTCCACCCGCCGATCTCGCCATAAGCGAGCGCGAGCCTGTCCTGAATGAAGTAAGCCTCCTCCACAGTCATCGGCCGCACCGCCGGAGGTAAATCGTCTATCGGCGTATTTGTCCGGCGGGCCTTCAGCAACATGCCCGCCGCCGTCATCAATTCTTCTTCCCGAGCACCGGTCATCATCCAGCCAGTGTCTCGCAACTGGCCTGCTTCTGTCTCGCTTACTTCGCCGTCTTATCCTTGCCCAGGCTCAACAGGTTCGCAAACAGCCGGTAAGCTCCCGGCACGCCCTCCGGCAGCTCCCGATACAGCGCAAGGGCCACATAGACATAAGCCCCCTTACCTGTCTTCGCCATCAACAGGCCGCCCTTCTGCGGGTCTTGCCCCGGATCGTGGGTCTCAAGAGGCGCCACGTACTGCGGGTCCCAGCTCTCCATGAACCCATGCCCCCGCTCCTCTACCCATCCATCAAAATCCTTCACTGTAATCCGATTCGGCCAACTCAGCACAGGGTTCTCCGGCATCAGCAACTCGACCGGCGAACCTCTCGTCCACGACCTTCTCCGCGCTGCCAAGCGAGTAAGGATACGGCCCGTAGTCGAATCGCCCAAGGTTGTACTGCACAATCATGACGCCGCCGTTCTTCGCAAACTCCAGAAGTTTTCCATTCGCAGCGGCCAGACCCGGGTTGGCTGCGTAAGCCCGCACTCCCAGCACGACCACGTCGTATCCGGAGAGCTTGCCTCCGGCGATATCGTTCACCGTCAACGTCGTCGCATGCACGCCCAAATTCTCCAGCGACGCCTGCACCTCGTCCCCGGTCCCCGGCAGATATCCCACCTTCAATCCCGGAGCGACCTTCACATCCACGCCACGAGTCCGATATGTCGCCGAGGCGTACATATTCGTGGGTATCAGTCCCCGTGTACCCGACGGCGCGAAAGCCCTCGCTTGTCATCCCATTCGCGGTCTCGGCCACGGCCTTCAGCGTATAGCTCTTCTGCGCCAGCGCCATAGGAGTCACGCGAAACGAAAATGTCTTTGCCTCGCCGGCGTGACTGAACGAAAACGCCGCGCTTCGAGGCTCCGACAACCATCCCTGCGGCAACTCCAGCCGCGCGGTGCCCGAGAGGCCGCGCTGCTCATCGTTGCGAACGTCAACGCTCACCATAAAGCTCTTCTCTGTAAGCGAAATAATTCCTGCTGCCGGCCAGATCGCCACACTCAACGAAGGAATCACCTCCATCGGCCGGTCTGCATCGTTGTCTTTGTTCTTCGGCGCAAGCACCACCTGCCCCAGCAATAGGGGAACGCCGTCGTAGCTCGCCCGCACCCAGAAGCTCTCCGACGGAGTTTGCGGAGCCAGCCGCAGCGCCGGATCGCTTACATCGTAAAAAGGCTGTTCGATATCTTTTCTTGTGAAGTATGGTCGCGTCGTTTCGCGTCCGCCGATAACGAGATGAGGGTCATGCGAGTTGTTCTTCTTTGCTTCTTCGAAAGACGAGTCCCGGCGTCTTCCCTGGCTCGACCGTCGCCCCGTCTCCCCATGTGCGCTCTGGCTTGGTACTTACTCCCGTAGGAGATAAATAGTCCGACACCAATCCAACCGTAATTTTTCCGTTGTTGACTATCTTTGTCGTCACGTGGGCGATGCAGTCTGGAGTCAGGTCAGTCGAACAAGCATTCGAACTAACCGGCTCCATCCGCGCTGCGACACGCAGCCCCAGCGCCTGCACCAAGGCATCGTTGAACTGCACTCGCTTCACCCTCAGCTCATGCAGCACATTCGTCTTCTCCGCTTTCGTCAGCGAACTCGCCTCCACCTTCCCGACCAGAGCATCGACGCCCTTAAGGCCGTCCCGCAACTCCGGCGCGCATTTCTCCGGATCGTCCACCGAAAAAATCCTCGCTGCCGCGGTCGCATGATCGTCAATTGCCTTCAGCGCCGGTCGCAACCAAGTCTCGCCTGCGGGAGCAAGCGTCGCAATCCCCTCCAGCGTCACATCCACGCCGTCGAAAAAACTCTGCTCCATGTCACCCGTCTTCACTCGTGAACCATACCGGTGATAGCTCACATCGAACGCACCCGCAGGGGCCATCCTCACGCCTTCGCCGATCTGCGTCTTCTGCAACGCCAGCCCCTTGCGGGCAAACTGAACATACGTCATTCCCAGCACCGAGCTCGGCTCTCCTTCATGCACCACTACATTCGCCTGCGGAGTCTCTGTCGACCACGTCTTCGTCACATAGTTATAAAACCGCGCCGGAATCGACTTGTTCGTCGCATAGTCATACATTTGCCCATTTGACACCCGCGCAAACGGCACCCGCGCATACACCTTCATCGGCAACCACGGCTCCAGTCCCATCTCTGGAAACACCTTTGGGTCGCCGGCGGCTGTAAATACCTCCTGCGCCATCTCGCCCGAAACCTGGTGCTGGCCGTGCCCATCCGTAGGCCCGCCCTCAAACACGCTCGTCACCACCAGCGGCCGGTACAGCCGCACTGCGCGCACGGCGTCATACAACACCCGCTCATGCGTCCACTTAGCGAACGCTTCTTCCTTCGTCTTTGAAAACCCGAAGTCCACTTCCGTCCCGAACATCTGGTCAACTCCCAGATACCGGTCCGCCGCCAACAGTTCCTGCGTCCGCACCAACCCCAGCGCGTCGTCAAAATCGCCCGACATCAGGTTCTGCCCACCCTCGCCCCGGGTCAGCGTCAACGTCGCAGTTCGGACCCCCTGTCCCGGGCCTCGTACGTCAGCATTCCCCCGTCCTCATCATCAGGATGCGCCACGATCATCATCAGGCTGGCCCGCGTCCTCAACTTGATCAGGCTCTGCTCAAGCGCCAGCGCGCCCTTGTTCGCCGGGATCGGGTCCTCCGTGACCGAGGCCTGCACCCGTTCCCCCGCCAGGTTCGCCGGGTCGCGAACCTCCTGCCCAAACGCACCGCCGACACCCCCCACGGCGATCGCCATCGCCGCAACCGCACTCCAACCAGCAAATACTCGCATAGGAATCATTGACTTCTAATCTCTCACACCCAACCACCCCAAATCACGCCCAAATCGCGCCCATCCAGGCGCAGATTCCCGTCGTACTGTAACCAGTAGCAGGATTCGACGTCATATCATTAGCTAGTCTTACAACGCAGGAAGGGAACAACCGCGATGCTCGTCCGCAAATCCGTCAGCCTTGAATCGACCATCCGTTCCTCGGACATCACGCCGCAGCACGTCTTCGAACAGCATCAGACTGATCGCCGCCGTTTCCTCACCGGGGCCGCGACCTTGGGCGTCGGCGCCCTGGCTGCCCGCTATGTTCTCGATCTAGTCAATCCCGAAACCACAGTGCACGCGGCGGACCAACTCCAGACCGTCCCGAGTAAATACACTGTTCCAGACGCGCAGACACCCTTCAACAAAGCCACCACCTTCAACAACTACTATGAGTTCGGCACCGACAAGCCCGACCCTGCCCACAACGCCCATACTCTCCAGATCCGCCCCTGAACCGTCCAGGTCACCGGCATGGTCAAGAAGCCCCAGACCATCAACATAGACGACCTCCTCCGCTATCGACCGCTCGAAAGCCGCGTCTACCGCCATCGCTGCGTCGAGGCCTGGTCCATGGTCATTCCGTGGGACGGCTACTCGCTCTCCGAGTTCATCAACTTCTGCGAGCCTCTGCCCAGCGCAAAATACGTCCAGTTCTTTACCCTCAACGACAGGAAGCAGATGCCTGACCGCGCCTTCGGTTACGACTGGCCCTACCGCGAGGGCCTTCGCATGGACGAGGCCATGAACCCACTCGCCCTGCTCACCTTCGGCTGCTATGGCCAGGTCCTCCCCAACCAGAATGGATCTCCGATCCGAGTCATCCTCCCATGGAAGTACGGCTTCAAGTCAGGTAAATCCATCGTCCGCTTTCACTTCCTCGACAAGCAGCCCCAGACCACCTGGAACGAGCAGAGCAGCAACGAGTATGGCTTCTACTCCAACGTAAACCCCAAGGTCGACCATCCCCGCTGGTCCCAGGCCCGCGAGCGCCGCATCGACTCGAGCCTTCTCCCCCGAACTATCCCAACGCTGATGTTCAACGGCTACTCCGACGAGGTCGCCAGCCTGTACGCCGGAATGGACCTCAAAAAGAACTACTAGAGATCTAACTGCCCTTATCGGTGCCCGTTTTTTTGGGTTGTCATTCCGCAGCGCAGCGGAGGAATCTGCTTTTGCCTTTGATATCCCTCTTGCCACCGCTTCGTGCGGTCTCAAATAATCACAACCCGATCCAATCGCCCCACCCAATAAACTAACTCCAGCATAAAAATGCCCAAGCGCGCCATCATCGTCCTCAAAGCCCTCCTCCACCTCCTCTGCCTAGTCCCTTTCCTCTGGCTCGTTCATCTCTTCACCTCACCTGCACTCGCCAACTACGCCGACCCCATCAACTACATCACTCACTTCACCGGCGACTGGACCCTCTATCTCCTCTTCGCGTCCCTCGCTATCACGCCAATCCGCCGCCTCTCGCCCCGCATTGCCTGGCTCATCCGCTTCCGCCGTCTGCTCGGCCTCTATGCCTTCTTCTATGCGACCCTCCATCTCGCCACCTACATCTTCCTGTTCTCCGGCTACGACATCACCACCGCCCTCGCCGGTCTACGCGCTGGACACCCAGGCGAACTCGTCACCCAGTGGAAGCTCATCTGGCCTCACATGGTCGACGACGCCGTCAAGCGCCGCTTCATCCAGGTCGGCCTCCTCGCCTGGACCATACTCCTTGCCCTCGCCCTCACCTCACCTGCCTTCATCATGCGGGCCATGGGCGGCAAAAACTGGCAGCGCCTCCATCGCCTCGTCTACGTAGCGGCCATCTGCGGCATCATCCACTACTGGTGGCTGGTCAAGAGCGGCAACTACGCCCCCTGGAAGGTCACTGCCGTCCTCACCATCCTCCTTCTCGCCCGTGTCGCCTACACCACCGCGCAACGCCTCAAGAAGTCGCGCCTCGCCCCGGCCCGATCCACCACCGCATAATCCGCGGCCCTTCATTCGTTCCTCGTCGTTGCTTTTTGCTCTTGTCGTTGATCTTGCTCTTGCCTTTGCTCTTGTGGTTGCTGTTGCCCTTGTCGTTGCACTGCTCTTTTGGTTGTCATTCGGCAGCGCAGCGGAGGAATCTGCTTTTGCCGTTGCCCTTCGCTTTTGTTCTTGCCTTCCTCGACACCTGAGAAAGTGGCGTCATCTCGACCGGAGTAACAGACAGCCTCGTCGTCTGTTGCGAAGTGGAGAGACCCCCGCAGTTTGCCGTTGTTCTTGCATTTTGCCGTCATCCCAACCCACCTTCTCCTTCTCCTCCAACCACTTACAACTATTTTCTTCAAATTCAGCCCATAAATCGCTTGTCAAGTCCCAAAACCCCCTAAACCTCTCAAATAAAAAGAGATCCTAAGTGGCAAATTCCCCCTCTCCGTTCGCTATACTTGAATTAGGGGCAAAATTATTCTGGACATCGGTAGAGTCAATCCGGCTAACCCCTTTGTTTGGACGAATTTGGACGTAAGCCATTTATTTTGACGATTTTACAGGCAGAGCGTTCCTGTAAAGTGCTGATAATAATAAGTTTACGCGCGCGGGCAATAGAGGGGGGGGGTACCTCATGGGAGGGTCTCGCAACTTGCTGTGCCATATCCGGTCTAACCGGGAGAGGCACTTCTATGCGTAGAATCGCCCTGGCGCTCGTCCTGCTGTCTACCCTGACGCTCCACGCCCAGAAAAAGCCCGCCGCGAAACCCAAACCTCCGGCCGCAGCAAAACCCGCCCCGCTCCCTCCACTTACAGAGCAGGAGCGGGCCCAGCAACTCCTCAATCGCTTCACCTTCGGCCCCCGCCCCGGCGACCTTGAACAGGCCCTCGCCATCACCCCGGAAAAATGGTTCGAGCAGCAGCTTAATCCCGCCAGCGTTCCCGACCCGATCCTCGACAAGCGACTCAACGACTACCCCACACTCAACATGCAGCCCGAGCAGGCCCTCCTCGTGTTCCCGGATCGCGGCACCATCCAGCAGGTAGCCGAAGGCAAGCGCCCCTACCCCGCCGATCCCAACCTCGCCGCCATGTACGAGGTGCAGGTCTACAAATACAACAAAGACCTCGACGCCAAAAAGATCAACGCCAACGGCCAGCCCACCATCACCCCACCCACTGAAAGCGAACTAGCCGAGCAGAAGAAAGCCGACCAGGCGGCAGCCGCGCGCATCGCCGGAGATCTCTTCACCCTCCCGAAGAGCCAGCGCATGGCCGCGCTCATCAAGCTCCGCGTGCCAGACCGCATAGCCTTCACCACCTACGTTGGAGGCGACCAGAAAAATCTCCTCCTCAACGACTTCAACCCCCGCGAGCGCGAGCTCTTCAACGGCATGGCCGCCAACATCGGCGCCTTCTACCAGATCATCAACGAGCTCTCCCAGGCAAAGTTCCTCCGCGCCATCCTCTCCGAGCGCCAGCTCCAGGAGGTCATGACCGACTTCTGGTTCAATCACTTCAACATCTACATCGGCAAGGACTCCGACCAGTGGTACACCACGGCCTACGAACGCGACGACATCCGCAAACACGCCTTGGGCAAGTTCCGCGATCTCCTCCTCGCGACCGCCACCAGCCCCGCCATGATGATCTACCTCGACAATTGGCTATCCATCGGCCCGGACTCCATCGCCAACGGAGTCAATCCCGGCAACCCCAATTCGAAGAAAGGCAACCGCGGCCTCAACGAGAACTACGGCAGGGAAGTAATGGAACTCCACACCCTCGGCGTCGACGGCGGCTACACCCAATCCGACGTCACCGCCCTCTCCGCCATCCTCACCGGCTGGACAGTCGATCGACCCAACCAGAGCGGCCCCTTTACCTTCGACTACAAGAAACACGAGCCGGGCCCCAAGCAATGGTTCGGACACACCATCGGAGCCATCACACAGGCAGAATTGTCAGCCATTCCCGCCAACGTCCCCACCGGCATGAACGAAGGCATCGAAGCACTCACCGTCCTCGCGGCCGATCCGCACACAGCGCACTTTATCAGTTACAAACTTGCCCAACGCTTCGTAGCCGATGATCCGCCATCCGCTCTCGTCGACCGCATGGCCGCCACCTACCTCGCCACCGATGGCGACATCAAAGCCATCCTTCGCACCCTCGTCCAATCGCCCGAGTTCAACTCCAGAAAATACTTCCGCAACAAAGTGAAAACGCCGATGGAGTTCCTCGCCTCGGCCTTTCGCACCACCGCCACGGATCCTGCGAATCCAGGCGCCCTCGTCAACACCATCAACACCATGGGCATGCGCCTCTACTATGCGCTCCCGCCCACCGGCTACTACATCACTGCCGACCATTGGATGAACTCCACCGCCCTCGTCGACCGTCTCAACTTCGCCTACGCCCTCACCGGAAGCAAGTTCGCGAACCAGAAGTTCGACTCCGCCCACGTCCTCGCCCTTGGGCTAATGGCCCAACCCGCGAGTCCCGCTACAAATCAGACCGCGGCGGCAAACTCGCCACGCGCAAAATACTCTGAAGCCATTCTCACCACCGAACTCAACACGAGCGTCCAGCCAAGCGGCGCGACCGGCCAGGACATCGCCCTGCACGTCCTCGAGTCCTCCCTCATTGGCGGCGACGTCTCCGCCCAGACCAATCAGCTCATCCACAAACAGATCGCCGACCTTCCAGCAGCCAACTCCACCGACACCCTCAACCTGCTCACCGCCCTCGTCATGGGTAGCCCTGAATTCCAACTCCGGTAGCCTCCAGACATCGAATGACCATGGATCCGATCAACCCAAGGCACTCTGGCTGGAATGTTAGCTACCTACGGAAACAGCCGTTCCTTGCGCCATCCGTCCCCACTCTTCGAAAACAAAAACCGATCATGCAGCCGACCATCGCCACTCTTCCAAAACTCAATGCGCTCGGGCCGTAAAACATATCCTCGCCAATATTCCGGCCGCGGAATCTCTCCCGGAAACTCCTCTTCCAGCTCCTTCACTCGAGCGACAAGTAAAGCACGACCAGCCAGCACACGGCTCTGTTGGGAAGCCACAGCGCCCAGCTGACTCAATCGCGCTCGGCTGTGAAAATAATCGTCAGCCTCCGCCGCAGACAGCTCCGTCACCGTCCCCGAAATTCGCACTTGCCGTCCCAGCGACTTCCAATGAAAACACATTGCGGCCCGCGGGTTCTCAGCAAGTTCCAAACCCTTCTGGCTCTCCGAATTCGTATAGAAGGAGAACCCACGCTGGTCTCACCCCTTTCATCAGTACCATCCGCACACTCGGCGCTCCGTCCCGCGTCGCCGTAGCCAGCGCAACTGCGCTGGCGTCATTCAACTCACTCTCTTCGGCCTCCTGCATCCAGCTGCCAAACAGCGCAATCGGATCGGGCCCAGTCTCTGCGTCCATCTCATCCATATCCATCACCGCTTCGTAGAGGAAGCTAACTCAATCCTTCGAACAGGTCCGTTCCCTGATGCGCAGCCTGCGGCGGAGCCGCAGCCACCAGAGCATAAAACTCTTCGGCCCCATACTTGGCGAAGAAGTCCTTAGTCTTCTCCATCAACGGGGCCTGCGAAACGTGCTGCCGAAACGCTTCGCTCTTCCTGTCCCGCACCGACCGAATATCCAGCGTCACTGTCCACGGCATCATCATCGCAGGCGGTCTGTCCGGTATGTTGACGTTGGCCGTTAGGTAATAAAGCCGCTTCGCCTTATGCGGACTCAACACATCCTGATACCGCTTCGCCTGCCCCGCCCAGTGAAACGCCGCCGTCGTCAGCATCGAAGCCACCATGTGGTCCGCGTGTGTATTCTGGCCGCCGTCCCCGCCAAACGTAATCACAACGTCCGGCTTGAATCGCCGCATCCGCTCGACCAGTCGCCTCGCTGCCACGGGGAATTCGACAAGCTCAAGTCGCCCGTCCTGATAGCCCATCAGTTCGTTGTGCGTCACACCCAGCACCTCGCACGAACGCCGAAACTCCTCTCGCCGCATCTCCCCCAGCGCCTCACCCGTCGCTGCATCGCCCCGATTCGACGCTGCCTGTCCATCCGTCAGGCAGATCACATACGTCTGAATCCCACGGTCGGCCGCCAGTGCCAACGCTCCACCAAACGCAAAGCACTCATCATCAGGATGCGCCACCACGCACATCAACTTCAACCCCACTCAGCGCCCTCCAGGTCCGCGTCCTCAAACAGCAACTCCGCTGAGATCTCGTCCATCTCGACTTCCGGATCGACCCCACGCACGGGCGCGAAGCTTCTGCGATGCAGTGCGCAGGGGCCGATCTCGGCCAATGCTCGCCTGTGTGCCGGCGTTGCATAGCCTTTATGCGACGCCAGCCCATAGCCGGGGTGTAGCGCGTCCAGCTGCCGCATCAAGGCATCGCGATGTACCTTGGCGACCACCGAAGCCGCCGCAATCGAAAGGCTCAGAGCGTCGCCATAAATCAGCTTCGTCTGCCTGCACGGATGGTCAAGCCGCATCGCATCGATCAGGAGATGGTCGGGCGCCATCGTCAAACCCTGCACTGCCGCCAGCATCGCCATTCGCGAAGCCTGGTAGATATTCACACGGTCGATCGTCTCGGCGTCGACCTCTGCGACACTGATCGCAAGCGCCATCGCGCGTATCTGCATGTCGAGCCCCTCCCGCTCCTCCCGGGTCAGTTGTTTGGAGTCCTTGAGGCCGGCGGCAGCAAGCTCGTCCACACATTCGGGCAGAATCACCGCAGCCGCCACAACTGGACCGAAGAGCGCTCCACGCCCCACCTCATCGACGCCGGCGATTCTCTGAAAGCCGTAATACCGGAGCGCCTGTTCCGGAGCGTCGCTGCAGACCAGCAGCTTCAACATGCGCTGTTTGGCTGTTGCTGCAGTTACCTCTTTCTTGAGTGCGCGTTTGGAGAAAGGAAAAGCCATGCCCGTCAGAGACGAGTGTATAACCACTGCGCAAAACGAAGCCACGACCGAAGTCGTGGCTCAGTGGAAAACAGGGAAGCGAAACTCTTAGCTTGCGGCGCGTTCGACCTCGCGCAGACGAGCGGCCTTACCGCGCAGACCGCGCAGGTAGAACAGCTTCGAACGGCGAACCTCGTAGGAGCGAACCTTCTCGACCTTATCGACGACCTTCGAGTTGTAGGGGAAGATGCGCTCGACGCCTTGGCCGAAGCTCATCTTGCGAACGGTGAACGAGCCCTGTGCGCCCTTGCGGCACGCGATTACCATGCCCTCAAACGCCTGAAGGCGCTCTTTCTCGCCTTCCCGAATTTTGACTTGAACACGAACGGTGTCACCAGGGGCGAACGCGGGTAAATCGGTCCGCTCTAACTTGGCGGCCAGCTTCTGCATAATCGGATGAATGGACATGACACAACTTTCCTATGTTGGACTCGAGCTTTAGTGTACACGAAATCTCCCGTTTTAGGGCCGAAATCGCATCGAAAACGCAGAATATCAGTGCTTTATCAATCCGGATCATCCTGCCACCCGAACTCCGCAAGGATCTCCCGATCCTCCTCGCTGATCTCGATCTTCGCCAGCAGGTCCGGACGGTTCTCCAGCGTCTTCTTCAACGCCATCCTTCGTCGCCATCTCCGAACCACCTCATGGTTCCCGCCGGCAAGCGCCTCCGGAATCGCAATACCCATAAAGTTCGCCGGCCGCGTGAAGTGCGGATAGTCGAGCAACCCGCCGGCACCATACGTCGACCGTGGCAGTCTATCCGGAGAGACTGCGTCCTCCACCGTATCCTCTTCGCCAAAGCTCTCAAAGCGCGACGAGTCCGGGTTCCCCAGGGCCCCAGGGAGCAGCCGAACCACCGCGTCGACGATCACCGCCGCGGCCAACTCGCCACCTGAAAGAACATAGTCCCCAATAGAGATCTCGCGGTCGCACAGCAGTTCATTTACCCGCTCGTCCACACCTTCATACCGCCCGCAAAGAATCACCACCCGCTCCGTCGCCGCCAATTCCTGCGCTGTTGGCTGCGTGAACGGCTGCCCCTGCGCCGACAGAAGAATCACGGTCTCTTTTCGCTTCTCCCGCTCACCCTTCGGTGATATCTGAAGCGACTGCACCGCGTCGTAGAGCGGTTGCGGCTTCAACACCATTCCTTCGCCTCCCCCGAACGGACGATCGTCCACCGTTCGATGACGGTCGTGTGTGAAACTGCGCAGATCATGCGTGGCAATTTCGACCAGGCCCGCCGTACGGGCGCGCTTCAGGATCCCATAGTCGAAAGGCCCTGTAAAGAAATCGGGAAAGATCGTAATGATATCGAAGCGCATAAAGAAGGTTGATTACCGAAAAGGCCAGTAACGATTACCGAATCGCCATTGATTGATAGCTCTGCTGATTGCACCATATCACTTGAAAGTTGTAGAGCCAGGTGACCAATATCATCGAAAATTCTATGTGTGATGTTTTCCATTACAGGCATCGTCGCCAACTCATCAACGCGAGCAGAAAAGGTCATCTTATGTCTCCAATAAAACTCGCCGCGATTCTGATGATGCCAATGGCATTTTTCTGTTCGATCGCCCCCGCGCAGGAGCAGTCGGCAAATTGCGCGGTGCAAACGCCCGCCCCGCCCGAACCGCAGATCCAGGCGTCCGTTGCGGTAAAAGACGAGGTCTACAGCTCTTACGTCCCTTATAAAGGCCCAGTTCTGAAGCCAGCATCGATGCCGACCCCGCCACCAGTCGCCGCCGCCGCGCCGCTCACCTGCGACGCGGAATGGGTGGAGGACAAAGTCTATGGCTCCTACGTCCCTTACAAAGGACCGGCCCTGAAGTCGACCTCCTGCCTCACGAAAACGCAGTCTGCGAATATGAATTCAACGCAACAGGCGTCTCCCATGCTCAAGGCTCCACTGAAACAGGAGGCGGCATCCGAAGCCCTAACCCTGCCGCCGGCTCCAAAGGCGGCCCCACCTGTGGTCGTGGAAGCCGACGTTCCGCCTCCAAACTGTGTCACAAACGCGCAGACAACGCATGGTGGGCCGTCTGATTCCGCCACGACGCCGCCCAAGGACGAGCTCTACGGCACGTATGTCCCGTACACAGGACCGCCCCTGAAGTCGTCACCGCAGCAAGTTGCCGCCGACGTTCCCTCACCCCCGGCCTGCACGACCGCCGTGCTTCCTCAGCCCAGACTGGACTCGCCCACAGCCAACGAGATTGCTCTTGCCGCCCCATCACCAGCCGGTGCACCATTGCCAAGCGCACCGCCAATCGGCGACCCATCGGGCGGCGCACCAGCCGGGGGAAGCGGATATATCCGGGTCGTTCCTGCACCCATTCCTGAGAAACAACCCCTCCAGATCAAGCCGTTCCGCTCAGTGGCCGTTGGCGTCAAGGCCGACACTCTGGGCACGGGCGTCGAGTTAGCGACCCCCTTGTCCCATAGCTTCAACCTTCGCTCCAGCTTCAACGTCTTGCCTTTCAACTACGGATTCTCCATCGATGGAGTTAACTACAACGCCAGGTTCCATCTCCAGTCCAGCGAAGCCGTGCTCGATTGGTTCCCGCTACACAGTTCGTTTCACGTCAGTCCCGGCGTACTCTACGCAAAGAACTCGCTTTCTGGGACAACATCTGTCGGGCCCGGTCAGTCGTTCACCCTCGGTAGTCAGCCCTTCATCAACAGCGTCGACGACCCGGCCCACGGATCTGCTTCGGTCGTCTATCCCCACAAGGTCGCCCCAATGCTATTGTTTGGATTTGGCAACATCATCCCGCGCAATGGCAGTCATTTCTCATTCCCCATCGAGTTCGGCGCCGCCTACACTGGCGCCCCTCAAATGAGCGTCTCCCTCAACGGGACTGCATGCACAAAAGACGGCTGCGCCAATTTTGGCACAAACACTCAGGCGCAGACCTTTCTCAAACAGGAAGTCAACGATCTCAACAGCGATCTAAGGAGCTTCCCCTTCTATCCCATCGTTTCGATCGGCGTTGCCTACCATTTCTACTCTAGTTCCCATCACGCGCCGAACGATTGACCTCGATCAAACCTTCCGGCAGCTTCATGTCGATTCGTTTTGCCCCGATATCCACCGCCACCAGGAACGCCTTCGCAAACGGAATAAGTACTTCGTCTCCTTCTGCTGAGGTCACCGCCAACAGCGGCGGAGCGTCGTCAAGCCGTCGGCCGGCATCCGCAGTCATCGCGAACTGTACGTCTTCCACGACGCCGACAGGCGCGGTGTCGTTGTAGATGGTGCAGCCAATCAACTCGCTGATGTAGACCGATTCGTCATCCAATGGGAGCCGTTCCTCATGGGGAACGAGCACATCCTGCCCCGCAAGCGTCTCTGCATCCGAGATCGTATCGATCCCCGCAAACTGAAGCACCACGCGCCCTTCATTCTTCCCCACCGGCAGCCAGAAAGCCACGACCTCGGCTTGCCGCGCCTCTGTCGGCTCTCCCTCGAAGCCGGGCACCGCAAGAAACACTCGCTTCTGGTTCTCAAAGCGTTCAGGAAAATCGGTAAACAATTCCGCCAGCACCTCACCCTTGCGACCCTGCGGCCGAAGCAGATGTGCCAATACGATCCATGCTGGCGTAGTTTGCGTCATGATGCAGAACTCAGCGTGAAAAACGTGCAAAGACGCCGCCCGTCATGGAGGTCAACTCGACGGCGCGGGCGGGTCGCTGTGTTCCACGATGTCTAGCGAAAAGCGATGCTTCAGCTTCATGCTCGCTGCACTGAGAATGGTTCGCATCGATCGCGCGGTTCGACCCTGTTTCCCAATCACTTTGCCTACGTCGCTTTGGGAGACGCGCAATCGAATGATGGTGGACTCGCCATCTGCAATCGCCTCAACAGAGACGTTGCCAGGGTCATCGACAAGAGCACAAGCGATCTCACGGACGAGGTCTGTCATATTCGTTACAGGATCCCCCCCTGGAGGAAACTGAGTTGCCTGAGTCATTTACACACCTTCGGTTCTGGGAGTCACAAAGAAACGCTCAAGCCCGTCCCTTCGTCCCGTCTGCAGCGAGATCTTCTGGGAAGTGCTGAAACGAGCGAAACTCCGGTCGCAGACAATCCAGCGACAACACCGGACTTTCTGCTTTGCAAACGCGAAATCACTATCTACGCAATATCAAGGAGTCTACGTGAAACGGTGTGCTGGACATACTGGCAGGACTCAAGTGAGACAGCTATCTTTGGGAACCATGATCGCATTCCCAAAGTTAGCGGTAACCAAGTAACTTTATGCCGCAGCGACTTCTGCTGGCTTCGCGGCCAACAGTTTTCCGACCCGCTCCGACAATTGCGCTCCATTGCTGGTCCAGTAGTCGATGCGGTCACGCTTCAGATCAACAGTCGCGGGGGTCGTGCGCGGATTGTAGGTGCCCACCACTTCAACCGAACGGCCGTTACGGGCGCGGTCCTTTTCGATAACAACGACGCGGTAGTGGGGTTGCTTACGCGCTCCAACGCGCGCCAAACGGATCATCAACACGGGCAATGCCTTTCAGAACATTTTTTGATTTTGAGCTACAGATGGCCTATCAGCCTTCAATCTGGTCAGACGGCTGACACGGTTAATCCAACATCTAAGTATCGCGGAAATCGCGGCTTTTCGCAATGCTTATCCAGCAAATTGCCTCGATTTAGACGGGAAACAGGAACCGCAGCACGTCCCCAAAACGGTCCGACCATGCACGCTCATCATGCACCGCACCCTGCGCCTTCATATAGACCAGGTCAATCCCGCCGCGCCAACCCCGTTTGATCAGTAGGCGCTCCAGCATGTCCGCATCGCGCAGGTGCCGCACTCCTTCCGCCGTCCCCATGTCCAGCCAAATGCGTAGGTCGGGTTTCGTCGCCTGGTCGTTGATTGCATTGAGGATACTGCGATGGTCCCACCAGAGCGATGGCGACATGACCGCGATCTTGCCGAAGACCTCCGGGTGCGCAAAGCCCAGAGAAAGCGAGATCAGCCCGCCCAGCGACGACCCTCCAAGGCCCGTATTTTTCGCGTCCGCCAGAGTTCGGTAGGTGCGGTCGATTAGCGGCTTTAACTCCTCCATCAGCAGCCGCCCATAGCTTCGACCCTCGCCACCACCCATCTTGAAGTCGCGCGTCGGCGTGTACTCAGCCATGCGGCGAAGCCCCGTGTTGGCGACCCCGACCAGGATCACCGGCTCGATCTTACCCTCCCTCGTCAGCCGGTCCGCAGTCGTATGGGCATTCCACGTCCGGCCCGCGATATACGAGGTCCTTCCATCGAACAAGTTCTGGCCGTCCTGCAAATAGAAGACAGGGAAGCGGCGCTCCTCCTGCTCCAGATACTGCGGAGGCAAATACACCGAGACCACCCGGTCGGCCGGCAGTATCTCCGAGTGAAATTGATGAAGACTGTATCTTGGATTGGCGTCGAGCTCATCTGCGGTATGCTCTCTACTCGGACCGTTGACGGAGATCTCCGGAACCGGCTCGCGCTCCGGCGGTCCAAACGCTGCTTTGAAAGAAGTTGGGGTTAGCGGTTCCAATGCGATAACGACGGCTCCAGTAAAGTACGATTGCATCAGACTAGCAGAGGGGAAGGCAATGAGACGCGAATACCACAAATGGCTCTCCCCGGCCCTCGGGCGTGACATGGAGATGCTCGTCTTCGGACACGCAGGCCTTCCCGTCCTTGTCTTCCCCACGTCTTGCGGTCGCTTCTTCGAGTTTGAAGACCGAGGCATGATCGACGCCGTTCGCGACAAGCTCGAACACGGTCGCCTACAGCTCTTTTGTGTCGACTCAGTCGACTCCGAAAGCTGGTACAACCGCGCCGTTCCACCACGCTGGCGCATCGCCCGTCACGTGCAGTACGAGCACTATCTGATGCACGAAGTCGTGCCTCTGCTTCGGCACCAGAACCAATCCTCCAACCTTGGCGCCCTCGGCTGCAGCTTCGGCGGTTATCACGCAATCAACATCGCGTTGCGCCACCCCGATGTCTTCACCGCCATGCTCTCTATGAGTGGCGCTTTCGACACCTCCAGTTTTCTCTCTGGCTACTACGACGACGACTGCTACTTCAACATTCCCATGCACTATCTCTCGAACATCAGCGACCCCTGGTATCTCCATCGATACCGGCACAACACCTACATTCTCGCGACCGGCGTACACGACCAATGCTGGAACGCAAACGAACGAATGGCGGAGGTCTTCCGTGCAAAAAACGTTCCATGCCGCCTCGATGTCTGGGGCGACAACACCGGCCACGACTGGCCCTGGTGGCAGCGAATGCTCCAGAGCTATCTCTAGCTCCCGGTCTCTAACGAGCGAACGGCCGCGCATATTGGTAACCACCTGGAGGATTACGTGAAGAAGATCGGTGTTCTTTTCGGAATGGAAAATACCTTTCCCGGCGCCTTGGTCGACAAGATCAACGGCATGGAGGTCGAAGGAATTCAAGCCGAGTTCGTCCACGTAGGCGGAGTTCACATGGCCGAACCCTCCGGCTACGCTGTCATCGTCGACCGCATCTCGCACGACATGCCCTTCTATCGTTCTTTTTTAAAGAACGCCGTCCTCACCGGCACCCAGGTCATCAACAATCCCTTCTGGTGGTCCGCCGACGACAAGTTCTTCAACTTCGCTCTCGCCACCAAACTCGGCGTTGCAATTCCCAAGACCGTCCTTCTTCCGCACAAAAAATTTCCTCCACAAATTAACGAACGCTCTCTGCGCAACCTGCAGTTTCCCCTCGACTGGGACAGCATCTTCGACTACGTTGGCTTTCCCGCCTTCCTCAAACCCCACGACGGCGGCGGCTGGCGGGACGTCTTTCACGTTCACAATCGCGACGAGTTCTTCCACGCCTACGACAAGACCCGCGATCTCTGCATGACCCTCCAGGCCGCAGTCAACTTCAAGGAGTACTTTCGCTGCTACGTCGTCGGCCAGTCCGAGGTCCGCATCATGCCCTACGACCCGCGCCGCCCCCACGAGCACCGCTACGTCCTCGACCCGCCCGCCTACGACAAAAAACTCTTGAAGCGAGTCGAAAAAGACGCTCTCACCCTCTGCAAAGCCCTCGGCTACGACCTCAACACCGTAGAGTTTGCCGTAGAGGACGGCGTCCCCTACGCCATCGACTTCATGAACCCCGCACCCGACGCCGACCTCCACTCCGTGGGCAAAGAAAGCTTCGACTGGATCGTCAATGCCGTAGCAAATCTCGCCATCAGCAAAGCCAAGGGCCCGGTCAAACCCGAACTCCGCTGGGCCTCGCTTTTGGGCTCGGAGAAGAAATCTGCACCGAAGAAGACGCCCGCTAAATCGGCAGTGAAGAAGGCAGCAAAAAAAAAGTAGCGTTGATGTCGAACGAGTCATCGGTCTTTATGGGTAGCCACAAAGCAATCCTCTTTTTATCCGTCCAATCGGTGTTTATCGGTGTTAGGTTTTTGTTTTCGCCAACGAGGCCACAAATATGCGCCCCACCTTCACGTTAGGCATCGAAGAGGAATACCAGACCATCGACCCCGAGACACGCGACCTCCGTTCGCACATCGCGACCGAGATGCTGGCTAAGGGTAAACTCCGCCTCGAAGAGCGGGTCAAGGCCGAGATGCACCAGTCCGTCATCGAGGTCGGCACCCGCATCTGCAGCAACATCCAGGTCGCCCAGGAGGACCTCTTCGACCTCCGCCGCAACATGATCGCCCTCGCCGAAGAGCACGACCTCGTCCTCGTCGCAGGCGCCACTCACCCCTTCGCCGACTGGCGCGTCCAGGAGATCTACCCAGACCCTCGCTACGCCCAGGTCGTCGAAGACCTCCAGCTCGTCGCCCGCGCCAACCTCATCTTCGGCCTCCACGTCCACGTCGGCATCGAAGACCGCGAAGCCGCCATACGCATCATGAACTCCCTGCGCTACTTCCTCCCCCACATCCTCGCGCTCTCCACCAACTCTCCCTTCTGGCTCGGCATGGAGACCGGCTACAAGAGCTACCGCGCCAAGGTCTTCGAAAACTTCCCCCGCACCAACCTCCCTGACAGCTTCGCCAGCTACTCCGAGTTTGAAAGCTACGTCAACCTCCTCATCAAGACCAACTCGATCGATAACGCAAAAAAAATCTGGTGGGACGTCCGCCCCCATCCCTTCTTCGACACCGTCGAGGTACGCATCTGCGACATCCCCCTCCGCGCCCACGAGACCATCGCCATCGCCGCACTCATCCAGGCCACCGCCTGTAAACTCTGGCATCTGCACTCCCGCAACGTCGACTACCGCCAATACTCCCGGGCTCTTTTGATGGAGAACAAGTTCCGCGCCGTTCGCTACGGCCTCGACGGCAAGATGATCGACTTTGGCAAACAGCAAGAAGTCCCCGCCCGCGAGCTCATCCTCGAATACCTCGCCTTCGTCGACGACGTTCTCGACGAACTAGGGAGCCGCAAAGAGATCGCCTACATCCACACCATGCTCCACCAGGGTTCTGGCGCAGACCGCCAGCTTAAAGTCTTCCGCGAAACCGGCAGCCTCAAAGCTGTAGTCGACTACATGGCCGCCGAAACCAGGGCTGGCCTCTAACTTCCTAATCTCTGTTCCTGCTTCGATATGGCATTACTGGTAGTCGTCCCGAAGGGGACCTGCTTCCTGCCGTTGTCGTTCTGGCTCTCGTGTCTACCTCCGGCAGGTGCTTTCCAGAGCACACCCTCCCTCACCAATCCATCACAAATCTGTGAAATTCTCAGGAAACCTATATCCTAGACAAGAAGCTTCACCCCGAAAGAGAAACCATGGTTGACCAGGCAACACAGACAGTACCGGACCTTCGCGCCACTCCATTCCCAGCCGATTTCACTCCCGGCGCTCGCAACGCGGTTACCACCTGCCTGCGCATCGAGCCCGACGAGAAAGTCACCCTCATCACCGACGAGCGCTGCCTCACCATCGCTGCCTCCATCGCCGCGGAACTCGACCGCATCGGCTGCGCATGGAACGCCTTCGTTCTCGAGGCCATCACCCCCCGCCCTCTCACCGAGATGCCCTCTATAGTCCTCGCCGACATGGAGACGTCCCAGGTCAGCATCTTCGCCGTCGAAGTCCAGCCCAACGAACTCCACAGCCGCATGCAGATGACCGACGTCGTCAATCGCCGCCGCATGCGCCACGCCCATATGGTCAACATCACCCCTGAGATCATGACCCAGGGCATGCGCGCCGACTTCCTCGCCATCGACCGCCTCTCCCAGGCAGTCCTCGACAAAGTCCGCGCCGCCACCTACGTCCGCGCAACCACCCCGGCCGGCACCGACATTCACGCCCAGCTCAACTCCGACTACCGCTGGTTCAAAACGTCCGGCATCATCTCCACCGAAAAATGGGGCAACCTCCCGGGCGGCGAGTGCTTCACTGCGCCCGGCGAAGTCAACGGCGTCTTCGTCGTCGACGGTGTCGTCGGTGATTTCCTCTGCGCCCGCTACGGCATCCTCCGCGACCGGCCCCTCACCATCAACATCGAAGGCAACCGCATCACTCGCGTCTCCAGCGAAAACAAGGCCCTCGAGCGCGACTTCTGGGCCTACACCCACACCGACGAAAACTCCGACCGCGTCGGCGAGTTCGCCATCGGCACCAACATCGGCGTGGAGCGCGTCATCGGCAACATCCTGCAAGACGAAAAATTCCCCGGCATCCACATAGCCTTCGGCGACCCCTACGGCGCCCACACCGGAGCCCCCTGGAAGTCCTCCACCCACATCGATGTCGTGGGTCTGGAATTCAGTATCTGGCTAGGCGACGCCGACGGTGAGGAACAAATCATGCGCGACGGACAATTTCTCCTCGACGCCTAACGCCTCACGGAATGTCCAAAGATCCGCCATCCCGACCGAAGCGATGGACAGTTTCATCGTCCATCGCGTAGTGGCGACGCCCCCGCATTTCGTCTTTGCTTTGTCGTTGCTTGTTTTTTTGTTTTGTCATTCCGCAGCGCAGCGAAGGAATCTGTTTTTCTACGCAACGCCCATCCCCGATTTTTCGTACTCCATTGAAGCCTGGGCCTTTCTGCCTCAAACACAACATCGGCGTCCTCAACTACGCCCCCATGCACTCCGGCCTGCTCACCGGAGCCATGACCAAAGAACGCGTCGCCACCTTTCCATCCAACGACTTCCGCCGCAACGCCAAGAACTACCAGGAGCCTCTCCTCTCCCGCAACCTCGCCGTAGCCGACAAGCTCAAAGAAATCGGGGCCCGTCACCAGGTCACCGCCGGCGTCATCGCCATAGCCTGGACCCTCCACAACCCAGCCATCACCGCAGCCATCGTCGGCTGCCGCAACGCAAAACAAGTCGAAGGCGTCGTCCCTGCCGCCACCTTCCGCCTCAACGAAGCCGAGTACGCCGAGATAAACGCCTTCCTCGCCGCCCACCCATAAATTCGTATGGATCCTCGCGAAGCGGGCTGCAGCAGCTAAACTAGGTCCCATGCTGCAGCCCTATCGCGACGAGTTCAACGCGCAGTTCACCGCCGCCAAGTACCGTGACCTTTTGTACCGGTTGAACCGCCTCAGCCGCACCAGCATTGATTTCCGCACCGCGGAGACCCCCTGCTTCTTTTCCCCCGAACTTCTGAACGAACTGGCCGCCACCGGTGCCGAGCTCACCCATCAGCTCCTCAACAATCCCGCCTACATGGAGGCTTCCAACCGCACCATCCCCGAGAAATTCCATGTCCCAAACGACAACCCTCGCCCCAACTTCATGACCGTCGACTTCGGCCTCGTCCGTGGTTCCGACGGCTCCCTGAGTCCACGCCTGGTCGAGATGCAGGCCTTCCCCTCGATCTTCGGCTATCAGGCACCTCCTCGCTCGCCAGTACATCGAAGCCTACGGTCTCGATCCCACCTTGACCTGGTATCTCGGCGGCCTCAACGAGCAAACCTACTGGCAGCTCTTACGCAAGGTCATCGTCGGCGACCACGACCCCGAAAACGTAGTCCTCGCCGAGATCGACCCCGACCAGCAAAAGACCCGCCCGGACTTCCGCGTCTACGAGGACAAGCTCAACATTGCCACCGTCGACATCGCCAGGCTGCGCAAGCGGGGTGACCACCTCTTCTATGAACACGTTGGTCGCGAGATTCCCATCCACCGCATCTATAACCGCGCAATAGTCGACGAACTCGAGCGCAAAAACATCCACCTCCCCTTCGACTATCGCGACCCCCTCGACGTCGAGTGGGCCGGCCATCCCAACTGGTACTTCCGCATCAGCAAATTCTCTCTCCCATTCCTCAAACACCGCTCCGTCCCCAGGGCCGTCTTTCTCGACGACTGGTTCGCCCGGCGCAACCTCGAAGGCCTTCCCAATCAACGCGAAAGGCTCCTCCTCAAACCCCTGTACTCCTTTGCGGGAAAGGGAATTCAGTTCGCCCCTACCGATGCCGATCTCAACGCTATTCCGATACCCGACCGTCATCTCTACCTCCTCCAGGAACGCGTTACCTTCGAACCCGTTATCCAGACCCCTCGTGGCCCCACCCAGGCCGAGATTCGCATCATGTACCTCTGGCCCGACGGGGCCGTCCTCCAGCCGGCCATCGCCTTGGTGCGCCTGGGCCGCGGCTTGATGATGGGTGTCGACCACAATCGCGACCAGGAATGGGTCGGAAGCTCCGCTGCTCTGACCCCTTTGTTGTAGTCCGATCAACCAGAAAAATGCTGGGAACTGGTGTTGGGTGGGGTACACTCCAATGTGGTACCTAAAGGCCCGTTGTAGGGCGATTTTCAGTGAAGCAGTGAAGAGGAGGGCGCGTGGCTCAGTGGCAAATGCCTACCGGAGACAATCCAGTTCGCACGGCAGTTCGTTTCCCAATGAGACTCGCTATTCGCCTCCAGACCGACCAGGGCGAGTTGGAGGCCATGACGGAGAACATCTCCGCCAACGGTCTGCTCTTCGTCGGCGAACAGCTTCCGCCATTGGAGGCTAGAATTGAGTTCACGATCGCAATGCCTTCGGCTGTCATGGGGACCGATAAGGACGTAACCATACACTGCATCGGACGTGTCGTCCGCCACTATCTGCAGGGTGGCCAGAAAAAAGCCGCTGCGGTGATCGACGAGTATTTTCTAAAGGCATGACCACTATGACTGTTGTAAATATCGATCCAACTCGGAGCAGCGAGGACGTTCCAGAGGATAATGCAGCACACGTCGGCATACGGGTCATCCTTGCCGATTCGCAGGCGATCTACCGCGTCGGCATGAAGAAGGTCTTTGCCCTTGAAGACGACATTCGCGTCGTTGCCCAGGTCGAGACCCTTACCAATCTCTACGCGGCTCTGCAGCGCTATCCCACCGACGTGGTCGTCCTCGAAGGCCAGCTCATTGCAGGCACCATCGATGCCATCCCCGAGCTGGTCCGTCAGCACCCCGCAGCGAAGTTGATCGTCCAGGTCAGCGAGGCCGACGAGGCCAACACCGTCGAACTATACCGCCGCGGCGTCCGTGGCGTCGTTCCCCGCTCCATCTCCCCCGACCTCCTCATTAAATGCGTCCGCAAGATCGCTGAGGGCGAAACCTGGATCGACAACCAATCCATCAGCTGGGTCATCGAGGCCTACCGCGCCCAGGCCACTACCCTCACCGACCCCCGCGTCCAGCCCAAGCTCTCCAAAAAGGAACTGGCGATCATCAGCTGCATCACTCGCGGCATGCGCAACAAAGAAATCGCTTACCAGATAGGCACCACCGAGCAGGTCATTAAGAACTACCTCCGCAAGGTCTACGACAAGCTTGGCGTCTCAGACCGCTTGGAACTCGCCCTATACTGCCTCCACCATGAGTTGCTGAAGAAGTACCTGGTCGACGAACCTGCAATGCCAACTCACACCGAGCCATTGCAGCCCCTCCGCGCCAAGATGTAAGCCCGTCTTCATCGTTCATCCCCGCAGGAGACAACACCGAAGGTGTTCGCGTCTTTGGCCTCGCCGTCTTAGTGCCAGAGTGGGCCTTTCCGGTCCAGAGGTCGTTCTTAAAAAGCGAAGCAGCTGGCCGAGTTTGATCTCGGCCAGCTGCCTTGAATTCATAATTCAGTGTTGAGGTACAGAGTTGAATGCCAGCTCAATTGAACTCGGAGCGACTTTGTTCTTCGCCAGCTGGCTCTCTTTCTCGGCGCGACTCTTTGGGCATTCGTTGCCCACATTGTTTCCCGCCGTCCAGATCTGCCGCAGGTAGTATTTGTCACCATAGCGATCGAAGACGATGGATCCGTGGTCAGGAGGTTGGTTCTTAATTGCATCGTTAGTCACCACAAACCCTCCTGTCTTACCAGTCCCTTCCAACCGAATCAGGTGGGTCGATTCGCGATCGATGCGATACTTGCCAGCAGGCAGTGTCTGGTTCGGAGTCTGGAAGGCAAAAGGAATATTCACTTCGGCCAAAGCGGTCTCGCTCTGGGCAAGGGCCGATTGTGTCGACGCAAGCGAACCGATGGTCAGGGCGCTGGCGATGAGACTGGAGCTGAGAATGGAAGTAAGCCGTGTGTTTTTCATGACTCGATCTCCTTCTGGAGGACAGTGTTCATAACTGCCTTCACCCGTTAAAGCGGAGAGCCTGAGTCATTCGTGACATTTATTTCGTAATTTCTTTTTCGCCTATTCAGATTTTCAAACGGTCTCGGTCGAGTGGCCTGATTCTGAATGGGTTGTTAGATGAAGAACTAGCGGCTGCTTTCGGACTTGTCGCCGCCGATCGGAGCGGTGAACTCTGGGCCCACTTCGTCGATTGCCTCAACTATGCTGTCGTCGGTTGCGGGGCGGCGGTCGCGGACGCTCTCCGCACCAAGGGAATTTTCGCTGCCGGCAGGTGCCGTGCGATCAATCGTGATGACGCGGGGATCATCGGACTTGGTTGTCGCCGTCACGTCGTTGTCGATGCTCTTGTTTGCCTTTTCCTGGGCTGCGGCCATGATGCATTCTCCTCGTTCATCCTGAGAGATAAGATGCAGGGAATTGGAAGCGCGCTCTCGCCTCATTCGCGTTTGCGACGATTGAGGATCGTTGTTATTGAGGTGGTGGCGTTTTGCCTGGGGTGAAGCCGTCATTGGCCAGGTTCCCCGCGTCCATCTCTGTGGTCGTATGCAGAGGGAAGCCGGGCGGCAGGGCTTTAGCGGCCGTTGCCTCTACCGTATTAATGTTAATGACTTTGAGCGCGTCTTCCCATGAGGCGTAGTCTTTGCTCGACTCTCCGCCGTTCGACATCAATTTTGTGGTGGCCCCTGCATCCGTGCGCGTCACTACAACCTAAATTTTCATCTCAGCCAAACCTCTGCAACACAGGATGCAGGCTGAGGCGAGCGAGACGGCGATCTAAAAATTGACCCTGAGAGATGTAGGGTTCTAGTCTCCAGAGATGGCGGCGTCCTTTTGATGATTAATGCGGATCGTCGTGTAGATAACGAATGCCCACCAGACCAGAATGGCCGAACAGCACAATTACAAGCAAAGAGGCAACAACAGTCGCCCAGCCTGGACCGGTCTGTTGGTTAGATCGTGCGAGTGGAGCGGACGAGGTTTGCATGTTGTATACCGTACATCTCTTTCCAGAGAATCACACTGTCGATCTGAATTGGAATTGGACGTCCCGCGAGCCGGACATCAAGAATATCGCCGACTTTAGGAGTGCCCTCGCTCGGCAGAACCACGGTGCCTGAGTGCTTATTCCCGAGGTGGCTGACAACATAATCTACGACATATTTCATGCGGAATGACCTGCCTTTTCTTGAGCGCGGTCGAAGGCGCGCTGAGAAAGAATGGAGGGAGCGTACACGTGACACCTGTCGTGCGTTGCCAGATCGGCCTCGTTTCTTGCGTTAGCAAGCGTGAGCAGGCATTTCAGGCAAATAGAATCGAAAGAAACCATCTCGCTTAGGCTTGTGCGGAAAAAAAAGTGGAAGCGTAAGAACCATCATGTGGTCTCTTTACAGGGAGAGCTTTAAAGTACAGGAGAGTTTTCCGCAAAGATGTTCAATTATGCACATTGTTGCCTTATCTTTTCCCGGAGCCCAGATCCGTCTCGGCGTAATTTCCCGGAAGCTGCATGGACGTCGTCGAGCTTGTCTGCCGTTTGTCCTGCTACTCCGAAAGAGATTTTGCTGTAGCTCAATTTTTTCTTGCGTTTTCTGCCCAAAAAACACATGTCAAGCCCCAAAACGACCTAACCTTTTGCCATTCAACAACATCCGCGTGGCATTTTAGTTTCGGTCAAATGGCTATACTGGATATAGAGTAAAAGAGACAGCCCCGGACAACCTTCCGGGGCTAACTTGTTGATATAGGCTATTTTAGCCGCAACTCATTTGTTATGACTATTTTGCGGACAATGCAGCGTTGTAAACTATTGAATACATTACGTTGCTCCCAAAATGCCGGGGGGGGGGGAGGATGCCTCAAAGAGCTTCATCCGAATCAATTGCAACGCCCACCGCCAGAGCTGCTACTGGTTTACGCCACTGGCCAGGAATCCGCCGTCAACCACAAGGATTTCGCCCGTGACGAAGGCCGAAGCATCGCTTGCCAGAAAGATCGCAGACCCGACAAGCTCCACCGTCTTTCCGAACCGCCCCATCGGTGTCCGCATCAACAGCTCCTTGCCGCGGTCGCTTTCGTCCAGGAGCTTCTGGTTGAGCGCAGTCCGGAAGACGCCCGGCGCAATCGCATTCACCGTGACACCGTGCGAGCTCCACTCTACCGCTAGCGACTTTGTCAGCGCGCCAACCGCGGCCTTGCTCGCTGCATACGCCGTGACCTCCTTGAGACTTACAAACGTATTCAGGGAAGCGATGTTGATGATCCGCCCATAACCGCGCTCGAGCATATGCCGGCCGAAGATCTGGCACGCCCGCAGCGTTCCCGTGACATTGGTGTCCATAATGCCGTCCCACGTCTCTTCGGAGACCGTAAGCGTCGGTTCACGCTTAATCTTGCCCGCGCAGTTGATCAGGATGTCGACCTTGCCGAACTCCTTCACCGTCCCATCCAGCAACGCCTGCAGCGTCGCCCGCTCCGCAACGTCCGAGGTCAGTCGCAGCGCCCGCCGGCCAGTGGCTTCGATCGCCTTCGCCGCCTCATCCACCTGCTCCGGCCGCCGCGAACTCGCCACGACATCGGCGCCGGCCTCAGCCAGTCCAACTGCCATCGCCAGGCCGATGCCCGAGGTCCCACCTACCACGACGGCCGACTTACCGCTCAAATCAAACAACGGATGCCCCATGAATGTCCTCTCTCTTACTTCGAAATCTGCTCTGCAACTGGACCCCGCACCGACAGGATGTGCGCCAGAATCTGGTCCACAATCTCCTCCGGCGCACGATCGTTCACAACACGAAAAGCATCAACCGGCGTCTCCAGCGTGGCCAACTGGCTATCCAGAAGCTTCGGATTCATATACTCATGCTTCCGCACTGCCAGACGTCCCGCAATCAACTCTTTAGGCCCATCAAGAAATACAAACATGATATGCGACAGAGGCACTCCGTCCTCAAGTGACCTCATGATACTTCTCCTTGAGCGCGGAACAAGCCAGTATTCCATTGGTCTTCTCCTCGTCCCATCTTCGTAGCACCTTGTTCAACGTCCGAAGCCAGGGTGCTCTGTCTTCATCGGTCAATGGATGTCCCGCAGCCATCTTGTCCTTGTAGGCTTGCGGGAAATAATCATCGGCATCGGCGAAAGTCCACCCGGTCTGTTCAGCGAGAAGCTTGCCGATGGTGGTCTTTCCGGAACCGCTAACACCCATCAATACCACGATCATCGCCGCTCCCTGACCTTGCTGCTAACGGATTAACGCAGCGCTGATGCTGTCATCAACGCGCCCGCTAAATCATCACAATCTGGCCTAACGCTGGATTCGCGCCGACCCTCCGCTGGCAAAAGCCTTGACTTGGTCGACGGTCGCCATAGTCGTATCGCCGGGGAATGTCGTCATCAGCGCGCCATGCGCCCATCCAAGCTTGATCGCCTCCTGCGGCGATTCGCCGTTCAGAAGCCCGTAAATGAACCCGGACGCAAATCCATCTCCTCCACCAACACGGTCAAGTACGTTCAACTCGCACGTGGGCGCATAGACCGCTTCACCATTCACCCATGCCACTGCACTCCAACTGTGATGGTTGGTCGAGTGGACTTCGCGCAACGTGGTCGCAACGACCTTGATGTTCGGATGACGGGCTACCACATGCTGGATCATCGACAGGAACGCGCCGGTGTCGAGTTTGGAGCTCGCAGCCACCTCCGGCCCCGCGAACCCAAGGCCTTTCTGCAGGTCTTCCTCGTTGCCGACCAACACATCAACGTTATCAACAATCGCACCAAGCACCTGATGAGCACGCTTCATGCCGCCTACCGTCTTCCACAGCTTCTCCCGATAGTTCAAGTCGAACGAGCAAATAACTCCTGAGGCGCGCGCGGCCTTCATCGCCTCAATCACCAGCTCCGCAGTAGTCTCGGACAACGAAGCGAAGATACCGCCGCAGTGGAACCACCGCACTCCTTCCGCAAAGATCGCCTTCCAGTCGAAATCACCCGGTTTGAGCAACGCCGCCGCTTCGTTGCAGCGGTTATAGAACACGACCGGTGCCCGCACACCCAGGCCCTGGTCGCTATACACGGTTGCCATGTTCGGCCCTCGGGTTCCGTCGTGCTCAAACCGCTTGTAGAAAGGACGCACTCCCATTCCCCGCACCCGCTCCGCGATTAGGTCTCCAATTGGATATGAGACCATGGCCGTCGCGATTCCTGTTCGCTGACCAAAAGCGTCAGCCAGGTTGCCGGCAACATTGAACTCTCCGCCACTGACGTGGACCGCAAACTGCGTCGCTTTGCGGAACGGAATGATGCCTGGATCGAGACGGTGGACAAGCGCCCCGAGCGAAAGTAGATCGAGTGATCCCTGTTCAGGGATTTTGAAGCCAAGACTCATGACGTTTCTCCTCCTTGATTCTCGATGCCCCGTGGCGAACGACTATACTCGCGATAAAACTGTTGCTCGTGGGCTAAATAATGCTGCGCCGACTGTCTATGTCCCAAGGAACACAGGGCGGATGTGCCGGTTGAACAAATTCTCTGTAACATTCCGCGCCACTACCTCTTCATTTGCCTCCAGCGCGTCGAGGTACCGGCCTCCCATCTTCGCTGCCACCTTAAGCCCACATGCAGGAGCTGTCGAAAGCTCGGGTTATAGGCTTTGTTGCTCTGCTCATGGCGCAGAGCCGACGTGTACTGTTCGCTGGTCCAGACGTTGACTTCCGCTGGCTTCGGTAGTTGTGTAGCGTCGATGTCGATCACAGTTGCATACGGCGCACACAGCTCTTCTGCATGTGCATACGCTTCTGCATAGACCTCCTTCGCGATCTCCAACCCTGTCCCGCCGGCCTCGGCGAGGCCAATCAACTCCTCCAACCAAGTTGTACCCGCGGTCTTCAAATGCACTCCGGAGTCAAATCTCTTCACCGCATCATGAATCGACCTGTAGATTGAAAATTTATCCGAACCCGAGTGCACGCTCAACTTCAAATTTCCAGGCAGGCCATACGTCTTCACCGCAAAAGCAATCGCCGCCAGGTCCTCGTTGAACTCTTTGGTGAACTGAGCCACGTTCCCCACATAATCCACGCCCTTGTTGAAGCGACCGGTAAATTTCGGTGCGATCGTCTGGATCGGGATCTTTTCGTCCGCAATCGCTGCCAGAATAATAAGCAGCTCCACTGGCGTCTGCGGCGAATCAGTCTCGTCCATCGACACCTCGGCCACAAAGCGGCCCTCGCCCTTGTTCTCCACTAGAAAGCGATAGATCATTCCCGCGTGCTGCACTGCCGCCAGGAATTTATTCGCAACGCGTTCGACAAACGTCGCATCTGTCTTGAACGGTTCCATAATATGCGGAATCGTCACGGTGCCCACGAGCTCCGGGTGGCGCTTTACAAACGCCCTAACCTCTCTGGCGTCTGCCGGCTGCCCAATCGAGATCGGCCACGTCGAGCGTAAAGAAATCGCACGGATCCAAGAACCTCGCTACCGTCTTCAAATTGATGTGGTCGCGCATCCAGGAAATACGGCTTGGTCCACCCCAACTCCCTCACCGCAGTATCGGCTGCGAGCCGCGTCTGACTCGGCTCAGAACCAATTATCAGGTGCTCTCGATTGGACTTGTTCCAAACCGGCACCACCTCAACACCAGCATGGGCGGCAAGGACGCACGCCTGAAGCTGCGCTTTGGCCTGGTGGGCAAACCTGTCACCAACACCTAGGGAAAACTTTGGAAGCTTCAATTCTTCACTCATTTGCAACACCCTTTTCCAAACGTATTGGTCTAACCAATTTGCAGCCGTCCTAGAATACTCACTTAGCATACTGAACGGCAAATCAAATTAGTTGTTGAAGCGGCCTTTGTAAGCCCAGAGTCCGAGGCCGGGATTGGAGATGTAAAAGATTTCTTCTCCGTCAACTGTGTTCCAACCGTCTTTGAGGGTGTCTGGGTTGTATTTTGCTGTCATCTCCTTCAGGTCGCCGTATTCGAAGTGGACGCTTTCGATTTCGGCGCGGGTCAGGTGGCCGGGACAGTAGCGGATCGTGAATCGCCCTTCGCTGGAACCGTGGATGAGGTGTGCTGCAGCACTGAGGTTTCCGGCCAGTTGAGGGTCTTCTTTGACGGCTTCCAGGGTCCGTGGCGTTCCGCAGTAGCCGTATTTGCGGATCAGCACGTCAATTGCTGCGTCTTCGCCGAATTCGTGGACGCCAGGGGCGAGAACGATGAGTTCGGCGTTATCTGCGAGCGCCATTCGGGTGCGGTAGACGCTTTTGTTTCCCAGCCATGTGCTTTTGAATTCGTGGGGATCGAGAAAGACGACTGCCTTCTTGATCTCGCGGTCCATCATCTTGAAGTTCACCTTGAGGCTCAGGGCAGCGGCTAATTCGAAGCACTCGGCGTCGTCGCCTACATACATGCCACGAATGACAAGATTGCCTTCGGCGTTCTTGCCAACCACGGTAAGGACGTAGATGATCGGGAGCTGTTTTGCGAAGTGGTCGCTGGCGTAGTTGAGCACACGGCGGACGGGTGTGTCGGCGCGGCCCATCATGCGTTCCATGCCGTACACCGCGCCGAGGAAGTGGCTGCGATGGATGCCGATGGAGCCACCGGTGCCTACGAAGATGTTCTTGTTGTAGTTCGCCATGCCAACGACTTCGTGTGGAACGACTTGGCCGATTGAGAGAATGAGGTCGTGGCCGCCATCGCGGAGCAGTTTGTTCACTTGCGCGGGCCAGGTGTAGTCGAGCTTGCCCTCGCTGACTTCGTACATGAAGGAGCCGGGGACTTCGCCGAGCGTCACGATGTCGTTCCGCCAGTCGTGGACGCGGAACAGGGACCGTGGCGTGGCGCCGTACATGGTGGCGATCTCCTGATCTGTCATTGGTTTGTGGGTGCCGAGCGCGGGTAGCACGTCGATCAGCTTGTCGCCGTAGTATTGCCAGGCCAACTCGGTCAAGAGGCCGCTCTGGGAGTGCATGCGGGTGAAATCGGGTGGAACGGCGAGGACTTTGCGGCGTGGGCCGAGTTTGTCGAGGGCGAGGAACAGGTTCGACCGCACCTCTTCTGCGGACATTTCTGCGGTGGGGCTGCCGGCGGCGAAGAAAAGGCTCATGTTGTTGATCTTACTCCCGGCAAGGGTCTTGGAATGGTGGTTGAAGGGGTCTGTTTTTTGACAATTTTGCAGAAAAAATATTTGGAGGACGGAAGGCGCTGTTTTTGCTGTTTTTGCTGTTGTTTTTGAGGGGGGCGGGGAGACAAGCGGGTGTTTTTCGATGGTAATCTGCTGGTGAAATCGTGGCAATTGCGTGGTGCATTGTGGTCAGAAGACGCCTCTTATTTGGTGGCTAAAAATATGCCACCTTTTCAGGATTTATTTTTGGCCGGACCAATTCAATTTCAGAAGTTTGTCATGTCTCAATAGTGATCTGGCGATTGTGCGCTCATTGAGAACGAAGAGTTGGCAGGCTGGGTCGTGAGGCCGCAATTCGAATAGTGTTACGTCTCTCTTGACAAACCATAACCGTTCGGTTATGGTTTCGTGTGTGAAGCCGGCCACTACCCATCACGTGTTCCGCGCACTTGCCGACCCGACTCGCAGGGCCATCTTCGAGGAGTTGACCCGGCAGGGCGAACAGACCGTCCACGCATTGACTCGTTATGCGGGTGTGTCCCAGCCTGCTGTCTCAAAGCACCTGACGGTGCTGAAGCGGGCGAAGCTGGTAGGGCATCGCCGCGAGGGACGCGAAACTCACTATCGCGCACGGCCCGATGCGCTCGCGCCGATGGTGGACTGGCTCAATGTGTACGGCGCTTTCTGGCGTGACCGGTTTGACCAGCTTGAAGCCCTTTTGGAAAGGATGGAGCCATGAGCAATGCAGCAGAGGTGAACAATGCACCGGAGAGCACCCGTAGCCTTGTAATCGAGAGAGTATTCCCACACCCACCAGAGAAGCTGTGGCGAGCGCTGACCGAGGGCCCGCTCCTCGCGCAATGGATGATGAAGAACGACTTCGAGCCGGTGGTCGGGCGGAGGTTCCAGTTCCGGGCCGATCCCATGCCGAACTGGAATGGTGTTGTCGACTGCGAGGTGCTGATCGTCGACCCACTCCGACGCCTGTCCTATAACTGGGGTGTTGGGGGAGGCGACAGCGGGCTTCAATGGGTAGTTGAGTGGACGCTGGCTCCGGCGGAGGGCGGCACCCACGTTCGCATGGAGCAGTCCGGCTTCGGTCCCGATCAGCAGGCGGCTTATCAGGGTGCAAAATACGGCTGGCAGAGGTTCTTCGGCGGCCTGGAGCAGGTACTCGGGGGGTTGGACTGACCATGAAAGCCAAATCCATTGCTTATTGGACAATGACGATTCTCGTAGCGCTTCCAATCGGAAGCGGCGGCGTGGGGCAGCTTATGCAGTTTCGGGCCAACCCCCATGGCACGGTGCCCGTCCTTGGCTACCCGCTGTACTTCTTTGCCATCCTGGGATTTTGGAAGGTGCTTGGGGCCATTGCCATCCTTGTGCCGCGTTATCCGCGGCTCAAGGAATGGGCGTATGCGGGGATATTCTTCGACCTGACCGGTGCGGCCGCATCCTGCGCCGCGGTCGGCGGTTACGGTGCTTACGCCTTTCACGTCATCGCCCCGCTCATCCTTACCGGTTTTACTGTGGCATCGTGGGCGCTGCGACCCCAAAGCCGCACGGTCGGCGTCCTCTCTCCGGCGACAAAGGGCGTGCCGGTATAGCGCGAGAGCAGTGAACATTGGCAAAAGGGAAGACACAGGAATGCTCGGAAGAAAAACCACACGAAGGAAGAGATCGACACAGGACGAGCAATGGTTGAGGCGGACCTGCGTGCCTACAGGCGTCTGCCCGACGCGGCGAAGACAAAGGAATTTGAAGCCGCCTATTTCAATCGCGCGGTCCAGTTCCTCGACTACATGTTCGTCCATGGGCTCAGGGCCCTCGAAGGCAAAGAGGGCAATCCGTTGATCGAGGTCCGCGTCTTGTGCAATTTAATCCTGCTGAACGACGGAAAGCTGCAGGTTGAGACGCCACAAAATGGCCGATGTCTGCCGGAAGATCGCTCAAGCTCCCGCCGGAGAAGACCGTTCTAAAGCGGCGAATACTCGCGAGGACGGCGCGCCGCACCAGCTCATTGAATCCGCGTGGTACTTCGCCGCGCTGGACGACGCGACCGAGGCCAAGCTCTCCTCCATTGTGCGAAGGGTCGCGAGCTGAAGGCGTGCCGGTTGTTTAGATCGTAAGTGTGCGCAGCGGCGGCGACGTTACGTAGTGTGCCAGTTCGAACTCAAAGTTGCCTATAACCCGTTTTTCGTGCACTTCGACGACGAGTGTCTTTTGACAACTCGAATCTTCCGGAGCCATGGGTTGCGGGCAGTTCAGAGTTTGACCTTTGATTATGAAGCCGAAAAGTTAAGATCCTTTTGAAATTTCCGATATGTATGGTCCGCCGTCTGACTGCAAGGGAAAAGTGATTCGATGAAGAAAGTCTGCGTCAATGTATCCGGCCTGTTGGTGGAGATTTGTTCTCCTGGCCATGATGAGATACGCTGCGTGCCTGTCCTCAGAAACCCCTCGGTCGTGTGAAGGCCCAATCGGAAAACAGGTTTCAGGCACGCCGTTGTGACTGTTCTTTCATCTTCACTTGTCCATTGCAGACCTTAGTGGGAGAGCTTGATGTGGGCCTGTTATGCTGCCATGGCACTCGGAACAGCCCGATAGTTCTGACCGCTTGAAAGGACCGCCCACGCGATCCGCGCCAGCTTGTTGGCCATGGCGACGATCAACACGTTGCGTGGTGCTCTCGTCTCCAGTGCCGTTATCCATGTGCCCATCGCGAGGCGGTCTCGTTTCGATCGCAGCACCACTGCCCGGGCCCCGTGCACCAGGATCTTGCGCAGATAGCAGTTGCCGCGCTTGCTGATCCCATACAGCTTCGCCTTGCCGCCGGTAGAATGTTGCTTCGGTACCAGTCCGATCCAGGCTGCAAACTCTCGTCCCTTCTGGAAGGCTGCTCCGTTGCCGATCGAAGCGACGATCGCTGTTGCGACCAGCGGTCCGATCCCCGGGATCTGGCGCAGCCTGATGCATGCAGCATCACTTGAAGCGATCCGCTCCACTTCGTCGTTCATCTCGACAATCTGAAGCTCCAGGCCCTTCCACTCGTTCCACAGCATCGCGACCAGGTTCCGCATCCTCGGGGTGAGGTTTTCGTTCGCGTTCTCTAACACCTCGGGGATGGCCTCCCGCAGCCGGATCGGGCTCTTGGCAAAGACCATGCCGCGCTCCAATAAGAACGCACGAATCTGGTTGATCAAAGAAGTTCTTCGTATCATCAGGCGATCCCGCACCCGGTGCAGCGCCTGCAGGTCGAGCTGGTCATCGGTCTTGATCGGAACGAACCGCATGTTGTGCCGATCGACCGCTTCGGCAATCGCCTCGGCATCCAGGAAGTCGTTCTTGTTCGACTTCACAAAAGGCTTCACGAACTGCGCTGGAATCAGCTTCACATCATGACCCTGCGCTCGCAAGGCACGGGCCAGAAAGTGTGCTCCAGAACATGCCTCCATCCCAATCAGCGACGT
The DNA here is from genome assembly GCA_963774835.1 of uncultured Acidobacteriaceae bacterium. Classification (GTDB taxonomy): domain Bacteria; phylum Acidobacteriota; class Terriglobia; order Terriglobales; family Acidobacteriaceae; genus Edaphobacter. Next base: position 1,313,933 of record CAVZGS010000001.1, on the reverse strand, counting down.
CTGCAGGTTAGCCGTGAACGTGATTAGCTGCTTCTGAGAGAACTTCTTCTTCAGCAGCACCTTGCCGTTATCGCCAAGCGCCACCAGATGAAAGCTCGTCTTGCCAAGATCTATCCCTACCGAGCGAATCTGCATATCGATGATCCTCCTTATACCTGCCGACAAGATCGCCCAGTCCAAACCAGGTGATCAAGCGGCGGACATCTCAGTAACCCCGTTTATCGTGCACCTCGACGACGAGTTTGAACCGTCGTTCGGAAGGATTGTTTCCGAGTTGCCGACAATCCTTCACGGAACCAAGTCCGGGCCACATCAGGAAAGCGCCGTAGAGCACCCGTCAGCGCCGAAACGAAGTTTTGCAAGCGATTCAATATCTCGCTTCTCGAGCGCCTTGTTGGACGAAAACATTGCATCGGCATGTGATATCAAGGGTCCCTCCGCGGACTACCCAATCCCTGCCGGTCTTCTACGGAAGCCTCCTGCCTGTCTTCTGTATTCTCGAAGGACTTGGCAATAGTCGCGTTCAGCCTCAGTCGGTATTGCTGAAGCGGCTTGTGGCGCTCTTGCGGCAACGCTGAAATCAGATCACTGATTAAAGCGTTCATCCGTCGCATCACCTGCACACTCGTCGCGCCGCAGAAGCGAATCTCCTCGAATGCCAGGATCAAGAAGTCCTCCCATGCCGGGTGCGGAATCATCAACCGGAGCGTGCCACGGCTGTCACGAATGGCACCGATTTCTAACCGACGCGAACCCAAACGCCGCAGAAGGTCTTCAATCTGATCGAGCGCCTGAACTGCTGTTGTGGGGTCATTTATGGCAGGGGAGAGCGCTTTGATAGCAATATCCACCAGCAAACGAATAGCGTATTTGGGATCTTGTTCAAAAGTCCTCTCCTCTCCCATCTCGAATGTTTTTCTGACGGCCTGTTGATCGAGATATTGCGCCGCTCCGTAAGCCCGCACCAGTGGCGTCCCTTCCACGACGAGGTCTCCGGGAGATGAGACCACTTCCATAATTCCTCCTGCCGCCGAAGATAAGGTCAATAAGGCCCTCTCATCGATGGCCTGGACGGCACTTGGGCGCCCTGTATGAAGTACTGTGTGAGTCAAGGGAAGTTGTCGGAGTTTGTCGAACTCGGCGGTGGCCATTGCCGTCTCCAAGGAGGGGTACATTTTCTCGATTACGAGCCGGCCATGGTCTCCTGTGAGGGTGAGCATTCGTCGTATCTGAAACGACGATATTCTCTCGACGAGAGCAACTAACATGGCTACGCTCGCCAGCAGAAGAACAATCACCAGCCACCCGCTAAAGAACGGGCACCGTGCCGGAACGATTGCGGTCCAGCCAGGCGATGGCCGCAAGGGAATAAAGGAATGTGGCTGTAAAGACTCCAAGCGAATGCCAGAGCACACGGTCGCGAACGATCCATGGAACCAGGCGTGGGGAATATGCGATGGCACTGAACTGGACCATGACAAACACAAGAGAAAAAACAACAGCCGTGAACGCCATCATGCCCGAAGCTACAGAAGAGTAGATCACGACTGCTGCTACGACACTCAACCCAGACTCAATCTCCGGCAGCCAATGGCTTTCAATTCGGGGCAGAATAAATCCAGTCAGAACCGCAATGACTGCATATGAAACGGGTATGCCCCAGTTGGGCAGTTCTATCCTGCTACGTCGACCGTACATAGATTTGCCTATGCTGTTCCCTTTGAGTGAAGTATAGCGGTCGTCTTCCGTCCTCAGCTGCCGATAATCGGGGACGAGGCAGTCATTTCGCATTTTCAGATCAATTTATGCTTATGGTTAACCCACTTATCTGAGAACCCGGCTGTCCGGACAAGTGAGTGCTACCAATGACTCCTTACGGCCTTCTCAATGGGCGCTAACTCGTCGAGGTGTGCACTCGTAGAAATCCCAGATTTTGAGTTCTTGGCGAATCACGGGCAAACCGGAAGCATCGACCCTTGGGTCACGCGAGCGAGGGTGGCCCGCAAGCGGAGGGGCATTAACGGGAATCTGCCGCATGATCCGCTCCGTGAGTCGAAGGTGACCGGTGCTCGTCGATCGCGTACGGAGTTCCCGGCTGATTTACGATAGTACTCGCCGGTGATGCCCATTGGAGCCGACCCTTGCTATTCGCGATCTCCTCTACGATTTTCGTGAACAACTGATCTTGCATGGCCGTTCGTTTCGTGTAGTCGACCACGTAGCTCACCGTGAATTCCGACGATCCGTTGTTTACAACAAGTGCGACCGTAGGCTCCAACGGAGGGTTTGCGCTTCGATAATTGTCACTTATCGCTTTCCAGGATGTCTGCGCCTCGAGCAAGTACTCGCCGATAGCCTCTTTGGCTACACGAAGCAGCATCTCCCTGGCAAGCTTGCAATCGCTGGCAGCAGTGAGCAGCACCTTAATCTCGTCCCAGATAAACCGGAATCCTTGCGAGTAGTTGAAAACGGGCCCTTTCAACACGGCGCTGTTAGGGATGCGAACAATCCGGCCGTTGTACAAGTCCCTGCTGACCCAGTTCCCCGTTTCCATCAAGGTGGTTCGCAGGAGCCCGATGTCGATGACGTCACCACGAGTGTCGCCGATCTGAACTCTGTCTCCAATGGCGTACAGCCTTGAAAACCCGATCGAGAAGGCGCCGGCAATGCTGGCCAGTACGTCCTGCAGGGCTACGGCCACCCCCGCACCTACGACGCCGAAGGCAAAGCTGAGTCGGCCTAAGCGATCTTCAAAGAGGATCGCGAGAAAAAGGAGAATCGAGAGATATCCGGAAAAAGCGACGAATTTGCGAACCCTATAACGCGCATCGGCGCGGCCAAAGCGTCGAGGCAGTGTTTGTTCGAGCACGCGAAACGTGGCATGAATAAGAAGGATTCCAATAACTGCAGCCACGCACTTCTGAACGAACGAAAGCGAAACAGCCTGTTTAACAAAATCATGCATCCAATCACCGCCATTCCCGGTTTGCCGCCACAGGGCGACGACAGGGCGAAGTAAGACTACGGACCTCAATACCTTCGAAGAATCGCGATTCTGCTTCACAGGCGCTCGCCTCACTCTTGGGAGTGAGTGTACTTGAACGTTCGTTACACTTTGGACCAAGGGCCTCCATTACAACCCCTTGAGGTCTAAAGGCCTTGGATTCGGTCTCTCATGCTCTTGCACCTTGAAATATGCCAGCAGTCGAGGCCGTGGGAATGTAGTAATCCCGAAGGGATTTCCAAGGAGTGTGGGAAGGGTGGAAAGCCGACTTTTTGGCTTTCCATGCTTTTATTTCGTGTGGATGTACAACCGGCTATCCGGAAGTTGACTTTGAACCTCCCGCAAAGTCGCGTTATCGGCAACTTCGATCCGGTTGTTTCCGAATGTATGGTTCGCCGTCTGACTGCAAGGGAAAAGTGATTCGATGAAGAAAGTCTGCGTCAATGTATCCGGCCTGTTGGTGGAGATTTGTTCTCCTGGCCATGATGAGATACGCTGCGTGCCTGTCCTCAGAAACCCCTCGGTCGTGTGAAGGCCCAATCGGAAAACAGGTTTCAGGCACGCCGTTGTGACTGTTCTTTCATCTTCACTTGTCCATTGCAGACCTTGGTGGGAGAGCTTGATGTGGGCCTGTTATGCTGCCATGGCACTCGGAACAGCCCGATAGTTCTGACCGCTTGAAAGGACCGCCCACGCGATCCGCGCCAGCTTGTTGGCCATGGCGACGATCAACACGTTGCGTGGTGCTCTCGTCTCCAGTGCCGTTATCCATGTGCCCATCGCGAGGCGGTCTCGTTTCGATCGCAGCACCACTGCCCGGGCCCCGTGCACCAGGATCTTGCGCAGATAGCAGTTGCCGCGCTTGCTGATCCCATACAGCTTCGCCTTGCCGCCGGTAGAATGTTGCTTCGGTACCAGTCCGATCCAGGCTGCAAACTCTCGTCCCTTCTGGAAGGCTGCCCCGTTGCCGATCGAAGCGACGATCGCCGTTGCGACCAGCGGTCCGATCCCCGGGATCTGGCGCAGCCTGATGCATGCAGCATCACTTGAAGCGATCCGCTCCACTTCGTCGTTCATCTCGACAATCTGAAGCTCCAGGCCCTTCCACTCGTTCCACAGCATCGCGACCAGGTTCCGCATCCTCGGGGTGAGGTTTTCGTTCGCGTTCTCTAGCACCTCGGGGATGGCCTCCCGCAGCCGGATCGGGCTCTTGGCAAAGACCATGCCGCGCTCCAATAAGAACGCACGAATCTGGTTGATCAAAGAAGTTCTTCGTATCATCAGGCGATCCCGCACCCGGTGCAGCGCCTGCAGGTCGAGCTGGTCATCGGTCTTGATCGGAACGAACCGCATGTTGTGCCGATCGACCGCTTCGGCAATCGCCTCGGCATCGAGGAAGTCGTTCTTGTTCGACTTCACAAAAGGCTTCACGAACTGCGCTGGAATCAGCTTCACATCATGACCCTGCGCTCGCAAGGCACGGGCCAGAAAGTGTGCTCCAGAACATGCCTCCATCCCAATCAGCGACGTCTGCAGGTTAGCCGTGAACGTGATTAGCTGCTTCTGAGAGAACTTCTTCTTCAGCAGCACCTTGCCGTTATCGCCAAGCGCCACCAGATGAAAGCTCGTCTTGCCAAGATCTATCCCTACCGAGCGAATCTGCATATCGATGATCCTCCTTATACCTGCCGACAAGATCGCCCAGTCCAAACCAGGTGATCAAGCGGCGAGACCATCTCAGTAACCCCGTATTGAAGGAACAACTGATCGAGCTGCATCGTCGCTAATCTACGCCAGCAGCGCATCCGGATAAAGTGCGATTTGCCATCAGCTCATCCGACAGCTGCATCGTCGGCAAAGATGACTCTTCTGCCCTGCAGTGGAAACTGCATCCTGCGCTTTCAGAAGCGGGGCAAAACCCGAGAACACAAGAAGACAGATGAGAACCAAAGACACGAATGACACAGAGGCATTCGTCACATACCAAACCTCCTCGATCAAGCTTGGGCCAATCGGCGGAGCACGGTTGCTTAGAATTTGTAACCGAAACCAATCGACACTATGGGATAAAACCTCAGTGCAGAAATGTCGTTCTGGTACTTGCTCTTTTGGGCAGCGACGTCTTGTTGAAAGGTAGGGTTGTTGGCGATGGTCTGGCAGGCGGTACCAGCCGCATTACAGGTGGAACCGGTGAAGCCGAGGTCGATGGCTGGGTCGCCGACGTAAGCGAAGCCTAACTCAATAGGAATGCTGAAGTGTTTCTTAGCTTTCCTGGGAACGATATTTCCCCAGCCGAAGGTGAAAGAGGGGCCGGCTTTGTTGCCCAGATGCAGGCTGGCTGAGGCGTTAATTGGATCCGTTGCGCTGCTGTAATAGGTTTTGCCGTTGAGGGTGAAGCTCTGATTTGGATTGAGTGCGGCGGTGCCAGTTAGCTGATTGCCGTTATAGCCGACGACTCCTGCGCTGAGGCGAAAGCCACCGCCGAAGGGGAACCAGTCGAGGCTGGCCCCTCCTGTGGCGAGTTGGATATCGCTGCCGTAGGTGACGTAGTTCTCAGTGATGCTGGTGTTGTACTTAAAGAAGTAGCCGGTTCCGCGGAGATTGAATTTGCGCGCTAGTGGGGTGGCGACATCAAATCCGATACCGCCCGCGCCGATCTTGACGTCGATGCCGACGGCGGAGAAGGCCTTCGTGGCGGTTTCGCCAGTTGAGATGACGCCAGAGGCAGGGGCTGTGGCCTGTGTCGCGGATGAAAAGTCCGGTGTCGTGTTAGAGGAGGAAGAGGAGCCTGCCGGAGATGTGAGGCCTGAGAGTTCGGCGAGATCAGCGGTCGAGGTGGTCTGGGCAAGGAGTGAAGGGGTTAGAACAGCCGAGAGAAGCAAGAGGTAACGATACGAGTTATTGAAGTTCACATTTATCCGATCAATGCGATGTATTTTTGTACAAGCTCGGGTTGAAGGATGTCAGTGATGCGACTAGTAGATATTGAGGGAAGCGGACAATCTTCGCAGAGCAGCGGGAACGCTCTACCAGCACACCCTTCCAGAGTAGACCCCAAGCTGTAGGGACGGCGAGTAGCAAAATTACTAGCTGTTCTGCTCGACGACTACTTCCCGCAAACTCGCGTTATCGGCAACTTCGATCCTGAACCTTCCGTAAATCCCGTGACATGACACCGGGGTCAAAGCCACACGTCGGCTTGTCTTGGAGGCACCTACGAACGAACTGCCTGCAATGTCGCATTTTTGGCAAGTTCGGCTGTAATTACCGAAAACCTCGTTTTCAGGGATTGGCCGCCGAATTCCTGGCGCTCATGTATCGCTGATACTCTGGCCTCAACACGGCCCACGAAAAGCTACAAGGGGCGCTGGCCAGCCGCGATATGCCTGTGAGACGAACTAATCCTATGTGATAGTCAGGGGGATAAGACGTTGAAACGAAAGATTACGATCGATGCAGCTCTTGTCGCGCTAGTCGTCGCCCTAGGTGTTTGGGCCGTCGTGCTCCAGAAGCGAGCCGCTGTACAGGCCGCCGGTATCCAAGCGCCAATGTTTGAAGTGGACCCAATGTGGCCGAAACCGTTGCCGAACCATTGGATTCTCGGAATGACCATCGGTGTGTCGGTCGATGCCCGAGACCATATCTGGATTATCCATCGCCAGGGTTCCCTCGACCTGAAAGAGACATACTCTCAACAGAATCCTGTTGCAGGTGATTGCTGCGCTGCAGCACCGCCTGTTCTCGAGTTTGATGAGGCCGGTAACCTCATTGGGAACTGGGGCGGGCCAGGTCCAGGATATGACTGGCCGGTCTCGACGCACGGAATCACAGTGGACTATCAAGGCAACGTGTGGATTGGTGGCAATGGCAACGGCAAAGGTGGGTCTGGGCCTGTAGTAGACGAGGTGGAGGGACATGTCGCTCCGGGCGCCTACCACGACAGCATGATCTTGAAGTTTACCCAGGCTGGAAAGTTCCTAATGCAAATTGGCAAGGCTGGAGCGAGCAAAGGCAGCAACGACATCGCAAATCTTAAAGGGCCGGCCAAAATGTGGGTGGATCCCAAAACCAATGAACTGTACGTCGCTGACGGATACGGTAATAAAAGAGTGATCGTGTTCGACGCCGACACCGGGAAATACAAGCGGCATTGGGGTGCGTACGGTCATAAGCCAGACGACACCGATCCCGGCCCGTACAATCCTGATGCGCCATACGATCAGCAGTTCCGCAGCCCGGTTCACTGCGCAGTGCTCTCGGACGACAACCTGCTATACGTCTGTGACCGCCTAAACGATCGGATCCAGGTTTTCAAACCAGACGGTACATTTGTTCGGGAAAGCTTCTTCTATCCACGAACTTTGGGCGACGGGTCGATCTGGGACCTGGCCTTCTCGAAGGACCCGCAGCAGAAGTACCTTTACGCGAGCGATGGAACCAACCAGAAGGTTCACATCATCGACCGCGAAACGCTCGAGGTCTTAACGAGTTTCGGAGATGGAGGACGCCAGCCTGGCGAATTCTACGCCGTACACAGCATTGCGACAGATTCGAAAGGTAACATCTTTACCACTGAGACCTATCATGGGCAGCGCGTGCAGAAGTTCGTTTACAAAGGATTGGCGCCGGTCACCACACCAGATCAAGGCGTCGTGTGGCCTAAACCATCCGAATGAACACGATATGTTCAACGATGTAGGGGGCTGTGTTTGTCTCTTGATAGGCCCCAGATGCGTATAACGCCATCGAAGATCAACTGAGCGCTTTCATGAAAACGCTGCGCACGGCTCAAGAGGTTGGCAAGTAAGGTGTCTTGTTTGCTTCGTTGGTCCTGAAAAGTCGCATTTCTCGGCGAGTGCGCGCCAGGCGGCAAAGGGCCGCTTTGTGAGACCGCCGTTCAGAAGATCGGCTTCAGGACCATCCGGCCGTACACGATGAACGCCATGAGGAGACCCAGCACGCCGCTTAAGATGATGGGCGTGATCTCGCGGTACCTGACGTGCACCCAGATGAACACGAGGCTCTCCATCATCAGGACCGCGGCGGCCACCACCGCGAGCGCCGACTGCCAGTGGAGGGCGGCGGGGACGATCAGCCCGACCGCGCAGACGAGTTCGAGGATGCCAAGGGCCTTCCAGGCTTCCCGCGGCAACGCACCAAAGGACGGGACCCCCTCGCTTACCTTGTCGAACATGAAGGCCTTCATGACGCCCGACGCTCCGAACAGGAGCGCGGCGAGGACCTGGAGGACCCACAACAGGATGTTCATTGTGTGCCTCCTCCCGGTTTCGGCGTCGACGCGCGCAGGGCGGTTTCTCCCCGCGCGATCCACGTTCTGAGCCCAGATCCAGTGACCATGGACAACCTCATGATAATTCCGCTTTCTGTTACACAGAGAAGAACCCTTTTTGAGACGGGAGCGGGGTCTATCATACTGCATCGTAAGTGTATTTCCCTGAAGACCGCATTTTCGGAAACTTCAGTCATTCACTCCAAACTGACCACTACCCGACGTTGGCGGAGGTTGCAGGTTGCGCTAAGCGCAGCTAAATTAGGTGCGAGAGTTAGATCTGTACATCAAAAGGACGGTCCGGTGGAATCTGCCTCTGCATTGATCGACGCCAGGATTAATGAACTTGGAGACTGGCGCGGGAAGACGCTCGCGAAGGTGCGAGCAATCATACACAAGGCAGACCCTGAGATCGTCGAAGAGTGGAAGTTTATGGGGACTCCCGTCTTCTCTCTCGGTGGCATCGTCTGCACGGGAGAGTCGTATAAGAGCGTCGTCAAGATGACATTTGCCAAAGGCGCTTCGTTAGAAGACCCTGCAGGTTTATTCAACTCCAGCCTCGATGGGAATGTCAGACGCGCCATCGATATCCACGAAGGCGAGAAGATCGATGAGGCGGCCTTGAAGGACCTCATCCGCGCTGCAGTGGCGCTCAATCTCGATCTCAAGGCCAAGAGCAAGCAGAAGTCCAAGCCGAAGCCCCGGCGAGCGAGCGGTAAGCGGGCCGACTAGCTTCATCGCATCTTTCAGGTGCGACAGGGGCCGAAGCTTAAAGTTTGTAGGCCTTGCGGACGAGATTGACGGTCAGGTTCCGATGACTTCGATAGCGAGACTCGGATTTTCGCTGCCGCGAAAATGGCCCACCTTAGCGACGATAAGACTGTCGCGAAGATGGGGCACCCGGTTTTAGTGGAAGGGTCAGAAGTGGGCCACCCGTCCATCCGTAAGCGGTGCTGGGTTTGACACTAGGACGGGTGCCAGATTGCGTCGACGCGAACTGGGATCTCATTCTTGATGGGAACAGTGAGAAACGAGGGTGGGTCGATTTTGAAATCGGTGAGGGTCGAAGGAACGGTGCCCTTGATGTGGTGCGCGGCGCCTTCGATGGTTTGGGTGAAGAGTACATGGGAGTAGTGGGCAGTATTGCCTGCAAACTGGACTTCAAGATCGCAGTCTAGCGTGGGGGACGCGAGGCTGGTCTCGGGCAGCCTTAGCCGGACAGTGACGACTGGGAACTGCGCGCCACGGGTGACCTGAAGCATGTGGAGGTCGCGATTGGTATCGCCGGAGTCGAAGGACTTGACTGGAACGGCGAGCAGGAAATCGCACTGTCCGGCGTTGCAGACGCCCTTTCCCCTTGCGGCGTGGCTCACACCATCAACCTCATGCATGGGATGCGACATGTGATAGGTGAGGGTCGATTGATCGAGGAGCCACGCGCGGCCTGCTGGGGTTTGGTTTGTCTGGGAGTGGCTCGACTTGGCGGGGGCGGCCAACGTGAGAAGCAGGAGGACGAGAAGGCGGCTATTTTTCATAAGTCGGCTTTCATAGGTCGGCTAGAACTTGAGATGGATAGGCCAGGAGACAGCGATGATGGCTGCGCCGTAGGAGGCCGCTGTCACGACTGCTACCGCTCCGTGGGCAGAGGCGATGCCGTGGACTTTTTGACCGCTATTGATCTGATTGAATGCCATGGCGCCGAGGATGGGCGTGAGGATCATTCCGGGGGCGTGGAGGTAGATGAGGTATTTGTGCAGCTTGATACCGCCGCGTGCCGGCTCGTTGGAGACCCTGGGAGCGCGGATGGCGTAGATGGCCGTTGCGGCATACATGCCGATGGCGACGCCGCCGAGGGCGACATGCACGTCGCGTGAGGTGGTGTTGCCATAGTTGCCGTGTTCGGGTGGGGCACCTACCGAGCTGATGCACGCGGCAGCGACAGGGATAACGGTGATAAGGCCGAGGCGCTGATGAATCTTCAGCATCTGGGTCCGTTTGTCGAGCAGTGCCTGCTGCTTATTATCTCCGTTGGTCTGTTCCGGAGTTAGGCCAAGATCCTCCAGGGATGGCGCTGCAGGCGGCGTTGGAGGATTCTGGTCGCCAGAGGGCCTCGGCTGCTGCTGGCTCGGCTGTTGCTTGTCCTGTAGTTGTGGATCCTGCGCTGAACTCGACTCGCCGGTCTCGGTTGAAGGTTCGCTGTCTCTTCGGAGCAAAACGGCCGGTCGCGGAGCGTCGGGCAAGTCCGAATTGGCCTTAGCTGTCTGCTCCGGTTGCTTTTGTCCAACAGCCTGCGCATGGAGTGGAGCGGACATCCCCGAAAGAAGAACAAGAGCCGTTCCGCCAATCAAAGCCCTGACCCAATCCACCGAACGCTGCTTAAGGATTGCCATGTTGTTCTCCGTAATTCTCTACCAAATCCCTCCTTCTTTATAGGAGCCTGAAATGACCTGCATCTAACCGCAAGATGACGAACTCTTCATTTAGGGGTACTTGTGTGGCTCACGACGATCTTCAAGTGGATCAAGCGCAAATGCATTAACATCGGCTCATGCATCTGCTGCTGGTTGAAGATGAATTCGAGATACAAAACTTCCTGCGGCGTTCCTTGACTGAGGCTGGATATCTGGTAGAAGTAGCGGGAGAGGGCAAGACGGCGGAGCGACTCGCAATTGAGAGCGAGCACGATGCGTTGATCGTCGATCTAGGATTGCCCGACCAGGACGGCATCAGTTTGATCCTGCGGCTTCGTCAACTCGGAGTGAGCGCACCGGTGCTGATCCTCTCGGCGCGACGCTCGGTGGACGATCGTGTTCGAGGGCTGGAGCAAGGTGGTGACGATTACCTGACCAAGCCATTCGCCCTTGCAGAGTTGCTGGCAAGGCTCCGCAACTTACTCAAGCGGCACAAACCTTCAGGCTCTGACGCGACGCACGTGCGCGTCCTCGATCTTGAACTGAATATTCTGAGGCGCGAGGCATCGCGGGGTGGCGAGCTGTTGAATCTGACGCCGCAGGAGTTTGTTCTTCTGGAGTTTCTATGCCGAAACGCGGGCCGAGTGGTCACACGGTCGATGATTCTCGATGGGGTGTGGGGGATGCGCATCCAGCCGGATACGAACGTCGTTGATGTTCACATCTACCGACTGCGCGGGAAGGTGGATACAGGGGGGCGCCAGCCCTTGATACGAACGCTGCGAGGTGTGGGATATGTCCTCAAAGATCGCTGAGCCAAGAATACGAAGCGCTGCATGGCAGATTTCCTTGTGGGCAACTCTGGCGTTTGCGTGCGGAACCATGCTGGTGTTTGTCTTTCTTCATAATTTTGTTGCCCATGACATTCAGCGGAGGAGCGATGCATGGCTATCCGGTGAGCTCGGCGTTCTGGGAGACGTTGCGAAGCGAACTCCCAGGGATGCTCTTTACGGCCGGGTCGTGAGAGAGGTCGCCGAACTTGCAAGCAGGGAGATACCCAACAAGCTCCGGTCGAGTGGCGGTTTAAACGATTCCGTGTTCTTTCTTCAAACCGCCACGGATGGATCGTTGGCGCTCTGGGTAGGCGCAGGGGACGGGAGTGCAGATCTTACGGCTATCAGAGAGAGCAGGATGATCCCTGATCTCCCCTCGGATTTGCATGTCAAGGGTTTCGAGACACCTTTTCGTGTTGCCTCGGTACGCATGCAGGATGGAAGCCAGCTCTATCTCGGGCTTTCTGAAAAGGACGAGTTGCGAGTGCTTCGGAAGCTACGTGTTCGCTTCTTCCTCCTGTGGCTGGCCCTAGTTTTGCTTGGATTTGCGATCGTGTTTTACAGCACCCGAAGAATGCTGGGTCATGTGCGGGAGATCGCCGAAGCTGCTTCGAGAATCGGAAAGGCCGACTTAAGCAGCAGAGTACCCACTGCGGGACGAAAAGATGAAGTAGCGCACCTGGCGTTTACGCTGAACCACATGCTCGACCGTATTGAGCGTACCGTTCATCAGTTGCACACGATCACAGATTCACTCGCTCACGATCTGCGAAGTCCATTGACCGCAATCCGGGCGAAGCTGGAGATTTCTCTGGTCGCCGATGGCGGAGATCCGGAATCGATTGAGTCCGCGATTGACGAGCTGGACCGCCTAACGGAGATTTTGAACAGGTCCCTGGATGTGGCCGAGGCAAAGGCGGATGCGTTGCGATTGGATCGCATTGCGATCGATCTAGATGAGCTTCTGCGAGTCATGATTGATCTGTACGAGCCGTGCATGTCGGAAAAGGGGCTGCGGATAAAGCTTTGTAGCGCCGGGGCGTTGACGATATCGGCAGACGCCGCACTTCTCCATCGAATGATCGCGAATCTCTTCGACAATGAAGTGAAGCATTTGCCGAGCTCATGTACGGTGACAATCTCTCTCCGTACCGAAGCCAATGCCGCAATCCTCGTAATGGAGGACGACGGACCGGGCTTCGCTTCCGAGATCGGTCATTTGATGTTTGAGCCCCGCGTGAAGGGACTTTCCTCGACCGGCCACGGACTCGGCCTGGCTTTCGTCGAAGCTGTGGTTGGCGCTCATGGCGGAAGCGTGACGGCGGCAAACCGCAAACAAGGTGGAGCGCAGTTGTCGATCACCTGGCCTCGTGATGTAGGAGAAAATGTCGAGGCTGCGCACCCTCTGGCACTGGCCAATGGGTAGGCGGAATGTTTGTTCCGATGCCTTTAGAGGTTGTAGGCCTTGCGGACCAGGTTGACGGTCAGGTCCTGGATGACTTCGAAGGCTTCGTCTTCGTCGAGGCGGTGCTCGGCTACGAGGCGGCCGAGGAAGGCGCAGTCTATGCGGCGGGCGACGTCGTGGCGCGCGGGGATAGAGAGGAAGGCGCGGGTGTCGTCGTTGAAGCCGACGGTGTTGTAGAAGCCGGCCGTTTCGGTGACCTGCTCGCGGAAGCGCTTCATGCCTTCGGGTGAGTCGTGGAACCACCACGGGGGACCGAGCTTGAGGGCAGGGTAGTGGCCGGCGAGCGGGGCCAGTTCGCGGGAGTAGCTGGTCTCGTCGAGGGTGAAGAGAATGAAGGTGAGGCGGGGGTCGTTGCCGTACTTGTTGAGGAGGGGGCGGAGGTTGCGGGTGTACTCGGTGGGCGAGGGCATGTCGGCGCCCTTGTCGCGGCCGAATTTCTCGTAGAGGAGGCGGTTGTGGTTGCGCACAGAGCCGGGGTGGAGCTGCATAGTTAGGCCGTCTTCGACGGACATTCCGGCCATCTCGGTGAGCATCTGGGCCTGGAAGATCTCCTGCTCCTGGGGGACGGAGCGGCCGGAGAGGATGCGGCCGTAGAGCGAGGCGGCGGTCGGCGGGTCGAGGTCGGCGGTCATGGCGGTCAGGTGGCCGTGGTCGGTGGAGGTGCAGCCCATGGACTTGAAGAAGGCGCGGCGGTTGCGCAGGGCGTTGAGATAGCCCTTGTAGGTGCCGATGTCTTCGCCGGTGATCTCGCCGAGTTTTTCGATGTTTCCGATAAAGCCGGCGTACTCGGCGTCGATGACGGAGTCGGGACGAAACGCGGGGACGATGCGGCCGTTCCATCCGGACTCGCGGATGGCCCTGTGGTACTCGAGGGTGTCGAGGGGAGTGTCGGTGGTGGTCAGGACCTCGATGTTGAACTTGTCAAAGAGCGCGCGGGGGCGGAACTCCGGAGTCTGAATCTCTTTTGCGATGATCTCGTAGTACTCGTCGGCGTTTTCTGCGCTGAGACGTTTGGAGAGTCCGAACTGATTTTCGAGGGCGTAGTCGAGCCAGAGACGGGTGGGTGTGCCGCGGAAGAGATAGTAGTTTCTTGCGAAGATGCGCCAGACCTCGCGCGGGTCCGCCTTTTCGCCGCCATCGAGCTGCGGGATGCCTAACGACTCGAGGGAAATTCCCTGCGAGTAGAGCATGCGGAAGATGTAGTGGTCAGGCTGAATGAGAAGCGCGGTCGGGTTGGGAAAGGGCTCGTTAAAGGCGAACCAGCGAGGGTCTGTGTGTCCGTGCGGGGAGATGATTGGCAGGTCTCTGACTGTCTCATACAGTCTTGCGGCGACTGAGCGCGCCTCTCCGTCGGCAGGGAACAACCTGTTCGCATCCAGAATCTTCATCCTTACCTCTTTAGATATCAGTCGCGTCCTAAAACGCCAGCATAGGAAGCCTATCAAAGATTTCGCCGCACCCCGAACAAATGCGAAATTTTGGCATGCAGATTCGGCCGAACTGAGTCCGTGTCAGTCGGTCGCTCCGAGCTTTCCTGCTTTTACGTCCCAGGCGAGGCCCATCATCCGTAGTGCGGAGATGCCGTACCAGTTCGGATCGAACTCGTACCAGGCCAGGCCGTGTCGAGAGGACTGTGGGTGGGCATGATGGTTGTTGTGCCATCCTTCGCCGAAGGTGAGGAGCGCGACCCAGAAGCTGTTGCGAGAGGTGTCTCCCGTCGGGAAGCGCCTCGATCCCCACATATGGGTGGCCGAGTTGACTAGCCAGGTCGAGTGAAGACCCAGGACTGTGCGGAAGAAGATGCCCCACATCAGAAAAGGCCATCCGCCAAAGAACAAAAGGGCGGCACCGAGCACTGTCATGGGAACCCAATGCCATTGGCTGATCCAGACGTGGAACCTGTCTTTGCGAAGGCTCCGGGACGAAGGGAAGAAGGACCGCGGAGTCATCGTGAATGCTCTGACCGGTGAGGATCCAGCCGACATGGGCCCAGAGGCCGCCGTCTTGAGGAGAATGAGGGTCTCCCTCTTTGTCCGTGTTCTGATGATGCATCCGATGTATGGCGACCCAGAAGATCGGGCCGCCCTCCAAGGTGAGCGTGCCACATACCGTGAGAACATACTCCATCCATTTGGGAGTCTTGTAGCCTCGATGGGTCAAGAGACGGTGGTACCCCATGCCGATGCCGACGCCGCCAGCGATCCACCATAGAGCGATTGCTACGAAGAACGCTTTCCAAGTGAAGAAGAACAGCGCGGCGATCGCTCCGATGTGAAAGGCGATCATGAAGAAGGTCGTAACCCCAACGACGGGTTGGGTAAATGTTCTGTCTTGCCATAGCGGCTGCATGGAGATGACCTTCGTGGGGGGTTGTTGCCGGGGAGATTGAGGCGAACCTGATCGATGCGGTCCTTCAGCCTATCGCGGTCCGACGCACGCGATTTGCCACTGGTACCAGTGTGCGCTACCCGACAGAGGGGCGCGACTAGCAAAATTGCTAATAATTTGTAATAGGTTTGTAAGGTGTACTGATCCAGTTCCCGGACCTCACAGAAAAAGGCACCCCGAAGGGTGCCTTTTTTTTGGATTCGGCAAAGCATTTAGGGGATGTAGTAACGCATCCCGGTGAAGACCATGTTGTTGGTGGCCTTGGGAGCGCCGTAGGTCGCGGTCGCAGAGCCGAAGGTGCCGCTCGTCAGACCGGCCCAACCGTCACGCGTGAGATAGCTGTAGACGCCCTGGTACTGCAGGCGGCCGTACTTGGGGCTGTTGTACAGACGGTAGGTGAATCCAGCCGTTCCTTCGAGGACGACCCGGGTCGCTCCGAGGCAGTTTGCAGGGACACCCGGATCGTAGGGAGCACCGCCAGCGGTACCGATACTGCCGAGACCAGAGGTCGGGACCGTTGGTAATGTCTCGGTGTTGCAACCCGCGTTGGAGCTGCTGAGCGGCGCGTAGCCAACGAGCTTGCCGCTATCAGCACCTACGGTGCTCAAATAGACCGTGCGCTGGGCATACTCGCCGCCAGCGTAGAAGAAGACGTCCAGTTTCGGGTTGGGGTGGGTCTCGATTGAGACAAGGCCCTGCCAGTTCCTGATGGGTTCAAGGGTGCCGTCGGGATGGACGGTCACGTCAGGAAGCTGCGACGTGCCGTAGCGGCCAACGCCAGTGCCGCCGAGGCCGTGCAAGCCGAAGTCGACATACTTGGTGGCGGGCATACGGATGTTGAGGAAGCCGCCTCCGCCCATCTTGGTGTTGTTCGCACCACCCGCAGCCGAGGGAACTGTAAGAGTTTGATTGGGGTAGTAGCGGTCGCGGAACCAGCGGCCGAGGGCACCGATCTCAAAGTGCCCATACCTTGCATCATAGGTGCCCTTGATGACGAGATCCGGGGCGACGTTGTTGGTGTAGTTGGCAGTGATGTTGTAAAGACCTCCGCCCGCCCCAGCGTTTCCAATGAAGAAGTTCGCGTTGGGGTTAGTCGCCGAGTAGATCATCGTCGCCTGCTCGAGCGATAAGGCTGTGGTGAAGCCCCGACCGAAGCTCTGCTGGACGCGGATACTTGGCTGACGCTCCCAGCTGAAGCCGACATGGTATTGAGCATCGACCGTCATCGGCAGATTTTCCGTGCGGTTGTCCGTCGAGTGCTTGGTCTCGGTGACCAGGGACAGCATCTGTCCGCCGGTTACTTTGAGGCCTTCGTTGGTCGCGATCTGACCCCAGATCTGGCGCTGGCGGAGGGTGTAGCTGTTGCTCTGGTTGTCGTTGCTGGTGGCGCCGGCCGAGAGGAAGTCAGCTTCGACGTAACCGGAGAGCTTGTACGGTCCGGTGTTGCCTTCGAAGAGGCTGCCGACACGGCTCTGACGGCCAGAGAAGTTCAACTCGCTGACGTGAGCCTGCGCGGCACCTGGGTAAGGGGTGGAGTTGAACGGAGTGTTGACGTCGGAGTTGAGGGAGCGGGAGCGGTAGACACCTTCAAACGCGAAGAAGGCGACCGGAGTGATGGTCACGCCTTTGTAGCGTATCGAGAGGGGGTTATCCATTTGTTCGGTGATGGACTTCTTGGTGTCGCTGATGGTCTGGGCGAGGCCGACGTTGGTGGTCTTAAGGTCGGTTACCGTGCTGTTCAGAGTCGAGACGGTCTCGGCGTTGGCCGACACGTTGGAGCTGAGGCTGTCTGCCTTGGCGGACGCTGCGACCGCGGCCGCCTCTGCACTCTGTGCCGCCTGCTGGGCAGCGGCGAGCTTGGCGTCCTTGTCGGCGTTCTCCCGTTTAAGGCATCGATCTGGCCCTGCTGGCTCTGCATCTGTTCGCGCAACTCCCGGATTTGGCGTTCGATTGGGGTCTCGGCGGGCGCCTTCTTGGCAGTAGTTTTGGCCGCTGGTTTTTTTGTCGTGCTCGTCTGCGCCGGCAGCGCGATTGAACTGATTACCAGTATCGCTGCCATAGTCGCTCGTAGTTGCTTCGTCATGGACCCTCGCTAGATATTGAAAGGCACAAGGACAGCAAGAAACCAGTCCAGACCTTGACGGTCTCTCCCACTTTCTCCCTTTGCTCTTTCGGCCATCGTCCCAAAGGTATGTGAACACAGGAATAATTTGTGCCGTATTCACTGAAAATACACATTTTGCGGAAGGTCAAGCGTTCGATCTTAAATTGCGTCGCTCCCTTTTTAGATAACCTTATTGTCCACTGCACTTTCCCCGCGAACTCATTTACCGTTAATTCATGCAGTCCTGGCGCTTCGGCTTCCTTCTACTTTCGTTCACGATGTTCGTGTCTGCGCAGTCCTCGGTGAAGCTGATTCCGGTTCCTCGTGAGGTGCACGCGAGCGTCGTAGAGCCCCTTGGTCACGGCGTCCGGATCCTTTGTGCCGCGCCTTGCGCGACAGAGGACCAGTTTGCCGCTGATGATCTTGCTGCGTCGCTGCAGGCGCGCAATATTCCTGTCGCCGCCGCCAACGGCTTCCCGATCGAACTGACAAGACTTTCCGCCCATCCGGAGCCGAAGTTTACCGATGAGATGAAGGCAGAAGGGTACGTCATTGCCACGACCTCGAGCGGGCTAACTGTAATTGGGGCCACGGCAGAAGGGCTGTTCTATGGGGCGCAGACGGTGAAACAGCTCGTCGAGGGTGACGGCGCCCGTGCTGTGCTGCACGCTGCGAATATCCGGGACTGGCCGGCGATGAAGTATCGGGGGCTCGATGACGACCTCTCGCGTGGGCCGATTACGACCCTGGAGTTCGAGAAGCACATGATCCGGACGATCGCTGCGTACAAGATCAACCTTTACTCTCCGTACTTTGAGCACACGCAGCAGTATGCGTCGAACCCGCTGATGGCGCCGCCGGGCAGCGTCACCGCTGCGGAGGCCGCGGAGCTGGTCGCGTATGCGAAGCTTTACCACATCACGATCATTCCAGAGCAGGAGGCGTTTGGACATCTGCACTACAACCTGGCATGGGAGCAGTACCAGCCGCTGGCGGAGACACCGCACGGCGCGGTGCTCGCTCCGGGACAGCTGGGGTCGATCGAGTTGATCACGCAGATGTTTACGGAACTCGCCTCACTCTATCCGGGGCCGTTTCTGCATATCGGAGCAGACGAGACCGTGGAACCTTGGATTGGGCCAGACCAAGGCTGACGTAGACTCGCGCGGACTTGCTGCGGTGTACCTTGATTTTCTGCAGCGAATCGTCACTGCGCTGAAGCCGCTCAATCGCAAGCTGCCCTCTTCTGGGGGGACATCGCGCAGGACGCGCCCGATTTGCTGAAGGGTATGCCGCAGTCGTTCAAAGACTCGACGATCGCGATTGCGTGGGTGTACAACCCGGAGCCGCGTGGCTACGACCGCTTCTTGACTCCATTCACGAAGGCCGGGTTCGAGACGTGGGTCGCGCCGAGCGTCAATAACTTCCGCAAGGTGTATCCAGACAACAATCTTGCGCTCGCGAATATCCAGCGCTTCACGGCGGACGGACAGCGGCTGGGGTCGACTGGGCAGCTGAATACGATCTGGAATGATGATGGGGAGGGGCTGTTCAATCAGGATTGGTATGGGATCCTGTTCGGGGCCGCGGCCGCCTGGCAGAAAGGCGAGTCGTCGATTGCGACGTTTCAGGACTCGTACGCTCAGGTGTTTCACGGCGACGCCACGGGCGACCTGAACGAAGCGCAAAGGGAGATGATGCTGGCGCACTCCGTGTTGAAAGACGATGCCAAGGTGGGGGACGGAACGAACAGCATCTTCTGGCTGGATCCGATGTCGGCGGATGGGTTGAGGATCGGAGCGCAGGTCTCGCCCGTATGCACATGAGCTGCGGTTGCATGCCGAACGGGCGTTGACGTTGATTGCGCAGGCACGCGCGGCTGCGCCCGGGCCACCGCGTGTCGCAAAGGCACCGGCGGTTTACGATCCTGCGGAGTCGTATCCGTCTGTTGCTACTGGGTTGCGGGAGACAGTGGCGATCGATGCGCTTGAGTTGGGCGCGCGGAGGATGGACTTCATTGGCTTGAAGTTTCAACTTACGGATGAGATTGCGGAGGATTACCAACAGGCTTACGCGATGCAGAACACGAAGGACAGAAAAGAGCGCATGGATGTGAGTCGCGAACTCTCGGAAATCAACGGCATCAATGGGCGGATTCGAGATTTCATCGATACGTACTCGTTGCTGCGCGACTTGTATGAACAGGCTTGGTATCGGTCGAATCGAGCGTATGCGTTGCGGCCTGTGTTGGAGCACTACGACTACACTATCGGGGTGTGGGAGGCACGGAGCGAAAAGCTGCGCAGTGCGCAACGGCAGTGGTCGGACATCCATACTCTGCCGACCGCGGCCGAGTTGGGGTTGCCGCTGCCTGGCTCCTCGCCTCAGCGATGATTCGCTGAAGGCTCACCGGAAGTTGAGTTTCACTTAGGCCGGGAAATCTGGCAATCTAAAGTGACCATGTCTTCGACGCATTCTACCGGCCCCTCTATCGGAATTGACTTCGGCACTACGAACAGCTCCATCGCTCTTGCACGAAGCGGGGCAGTGGAACTGGTGTCGTTTCCAATGGCAGGATGGCTCACGGAGTCGTTCCGTTCTGTGCTCTATCTGGAGCAGCGGAAGCATGCGGGGCGGATCCAGATCAAGGGCTTCACGGGGCCTCAAGCGATCGAGCATTATCTCGAGGCCGAGCATAAGGGTCGGCTGATCCAGTCGCTGAAGTCGTATCTCACGAGCCGGACGCTGACCGGAACTGAGGTTTTTGGCCGCCGCTATAGCGTCGAAGACCTGATTTCGCGAATACTCACTGATCTGCGTCTGAATGCGGAACGGCAGTTCGAGCGGCCAGTCCGGCATGCCACGGTTGGGCGTCCGGTGCGGTTTGTGGGAGCGGAGAGTGATGAGGACGATGCCTTTGCTGTGGAACGACTACATCGGGCGTTTCTGCATGCCGGTTTTGAGTCCGTCGCGTTCGAAATGGAGCCCATCGCGGCCGCGTACGCTTACGAGTCCACACTGGACCATGACGAACTGATCCTGATTGGGGACTTTGGCGGCGGCACGAGCGATTTTTCTCTGCTGCATGTCGGGCCGGGTGTTCGGGGGCGAGGACGTACTGCGAAGTGACCTTCTTGGCAACAGCGGGCTCGGGCTTGCGGGCGACAGCTTTGATGCGCGCATCGTTCGCAAGCTGGTTTCGCCGGCGCTGGGTTCGGAGAGCTTTGAGCGCTCGTATGCGCAGGCGAAGTGCGGCCCGCAA
Source organism: uncultured Acidobacteriaceae bacterium (assembly GCA_963774835.1). Lineage (GTDB taxonomy): Bacteria > Acidobacteriota > Terriglobia > Terriglobales > Acidobacteriaceae > Edaphobacter. The sequence continues at coordinate 1,293,176 of CAVZGS010000001.1, read as the reverse complement.
GCATCATTCCCGCAGCGCCAGCGTGGATCTATGCCAACCTCGAACGGTGGCACTATCTCTCTTTTCTGAAGACGAGGAACGTTGCGGAGATATTGAAGAGCGCTCGCGCCAGGGCACAGGAGCCGGAGAAGATTGAGGCGCTGATTAATTTGATTGAGGAGGACCTGGGGTATCAGCTACACCAGGCCGTGCAGCGTTTGAAGATCGAGTTGTCGCATCATGAGGCTGCCGAGTTTCGATTTCGCGATGGCAGTATGGATATCGTTGCGGCTGTCAGTCGCGAAGAGTTCGAGGGCTGGATCGCCGCCGAACTGCGTTCGATCGAGCGATGTGTCGATACGCTGCTTGCGACGAGCAACATCGGGACTCGAGAAGTGGATCGGGTATTTCTGACGGGGGGGAACGCAGCTTTGTGCCCGCGGTGAGGCGAATCTTTGAGGTGCGCTTTGGCGCGTCGCGGGTTCGAACGGGCAATGAGTTTACTTCGGTGGCGCGGGGTCTTGCGTTGCGGGCCCGGGAGATGGATGTTGGCGCCTGATTACGGATATGCTGTCTTTGCCTAATGTTGCGGAGAAGGCTCCACCCGCTTGTCTCGCCCGCCATAGGGCACCATCGAGCGCGTCAACGGCGCCCTCGATGACCATTACTTCCGGGGACGAGGTCTTCAACGCTGCGACCATGGCGGAGCGAACCTGCGGGACGTGCTCGAGGACACTTCCGGTGTAGGCCGCTTCGACTTCGCGCTTGCCGCCGGACTCCTTCATCTTCAGCGCGACGAGGGCGACCTGCTCGGCCAACTCGACACCGGCGCGTTCGAGAACTGCGAGGGCCAGTTCGTCTCCAGCGTCCGCACAGCGCGCGACGAGAGGGGCAAGGGCAGGGAGGTCAGGGCCCGGACGTTCGTTTGCCATCTCTACGATCTCGCCCAGAGACTTTGTGCCCCAGAGACTTGCGATCTCTGTGAGGAGGGTGGTTGCGATGCCCCGATCTTTGGCCCAGAAGCAGGCGCGAAGGGCTTCCTGACCGATCCAATAGCCTGAACCCTCGTCGCCAAGCGCGGGGCCCCATCCTCCGACCTGATACATGGCCCCATCGGCGGCCCGTCCCAATACGTTGGAGCCTGTGCCGGCGATGATGAGAATTCCCGGGCCTCCGCGGAAGGCGCCGTCGAGGGCGATGTCCTCGTCGCCGGCAAGCAACAGGTCGCCGCCGACTGCTTCGGCGATTTCGCGTTCGGCCCACTCGCGGACGGCATCGATGGTCAGTCCAGCGAGGCCGACGCAGGTTTGAGTGACCTCGTTGAGGCCAACACCTGCTGCGACAGAGACCTCCGCCAACATCGTTCGCAGCCTGGCCGAAGCCTCGTCTTCGCCGACCCGCATCAGCTTGACGCTGCCTGTGACAGAGCGACCGAGGACGCGGTCTTCGTCCGCCAGGAGACATCTTGTCTTCGTACCACCCGCATCGATCGCCAGAAAGAGACCCATCACCCAACATGATATGTCAGGAGAAGGCGTAATCATCTCAGGTTGTGGGTTTACTCTTGAACGCTGCCTTGCGGGATTGGCCTGCAGGGCGGCTTACTACCGCTATACACTGACTCGAATGCTTGCTGCTGGGCTGCCAACGCGTCTTCATCCCTTCGATCTGGTGTTGATCGTCGTCTACCTGCTCGGTATTACGCTCTTCGGTCTGCGGTTTCGCAGCGGAAAAGGTCAGACTTCGCGGTCGCTGCGGAGCTACTTTCTCGCGGACCAGACGATCCCGTGGTGGGCGATTGCGTTGTCGATTGTGTCGGCGGAGACCAGTACGCTGACGATTATCAGTGTCCCCGGTGTGGCATTCGCGGGGGACTTCGGGTTTCTGCAGATCGTGATTGGCTACATGCTGGGCCGGGTGGTGGTGGCGCTGATCTTTCTGCCGAAGTATTTTCAGGGCCAGATGCTGACGGCGTATCAATTGATCGACCAGCGCTTCGGCCACACGCTGCACAAGGTGACTGCAGGACTTTTTCTGCTGACGCGTGCTGCCGCGGAGGGAGTGCGGGTGTTTGCTGTGAGTATTGTGGTGGGTATCGCGATCGGCACGGGGGACGTATTGTCGATCGGGATTATTTCGGCGCTGACGCTGCTGTATACGTTCGAGGGTGGGATGGCTGCAGTGATCTGGACTGATGTTGTGCAGATGGCGATTTATATCGGCGGGACTTTTGTGGCGATCTATACGCTGGGCACGCATGTTCCCGGGGGTTGGTCGCAGATCCATGAGGTGGCAGCCGCTGCGGGTAAGTTCCGACTGTTTCACTTCGCGTTTAATTTGACGCAGAGTTATACGTTCTGGGCGGGGGTGCTGGGCGGGACGTTTTTGACGATGGCCTCGCATGGCACGGACCAGTTGATGGTACAGCGAATGCTGGCTGCCAGGAACCTGCGTGAGTCGCGGTTGGCGCTGCTCTCGAGCGGTGGGGTGATCTTTTTGCAGTTCACGCTTTTTCTACTCATCGGTGCAGGGTTGTATGTCTTTTATGGGCTTCATCCTGCGGTGTTTGCTTCAGCTGACAGGATTTTTCCGACATTCATTGTGCGTGAGATGCCAGTCGGAGTCGCTGGATTGCTGGTTGCTGCGATACTTGCCGCGGCGATGTCGAACCTGAGTGCGGCGTTGAATTCGCTTTCATCTACGACGGTCGTTGACTTCTATATGCACTGGCGACCAGAGGCGGACGATCGGGAACGCATGATGATCTCTCGCGCGAGCACCGTTGTCTGGGCGCTGGTGTTGTTCGCTGTGGCTGTTTACAGCGTCTTTGCCGGGGGGAAGGGCCACGTTGTGGAGGTTGGGTTGTCGATAGCTTCGGTTGCCTATGGCGCGTTGCTCGGTGTATTTCTATTGGGCACGTTGACGCGCTATGCAACGCAGGCTGGGGCCATCGTGGGAATGATTTGCGGCTTCGCGCTGAATCTTCTGCTGTGGCTCGATCCATCCCCGATTTCGGTTGGCCCGATCACGATTCCGCATATTGCGTTTACCTGGTATGTGCTGATCGGCTCGATCGTTACGTTTGCTGTTGGTTCGCTGGCCAGTCTGCTGCTGCCTGGCGGCCAGGTGCGACACGCGCAAAGAAAGACTGCGGCACGTGTCGCCTGCATTGGCCTTGTGCTTATAGTTCCGCATCTGTTTGCCTCGCGTGGTGAAGCACAGAGGCCCGCTGCTTCGGTTCGGGCCCGAGCGGTATTGGACGAGCGGTACGATTTTAGTTCCGTCACCGCACTTGTGAATGAGGCCATCGCGGCGAAGAAGTTACCCGGGGCGGTCGTTCTCATTAATCACGACGGCAGGACTGTCTTCGAGCAGGCGTACGGAGATCGCGCTCTGGAGCCGGAGGTTGAACCGATGACGGAGGACACCGTCTTCGACATGGCGTCGCTGACCAAGTGTCTTGTGACCGCGACGGCAGTGATGCAGCTCTACGAGGGAAAAAAGCTGCAGCCGGATGATCCCGTTGCGAAGTATCTTCCGGCGTTCGCTGCCAATGGAAAGCAGAGTGTCACGATCCGGGAGCTCTTGACACACTACTCTGGCCTGCCGGAGGACGTCAGTTTGAAAGATGACTGGGGGCTTGCTTCGCCGGACAAGGCTGAAGGGATTAGGCGGGCAATGAACACGACGCTGGATTCTGTGCCGGGTACACACTTCAAGTACTCCGACATCAACTTCATTACTCTCGGAGCGCTGGTGGAAGCTCTTAGCGGCCAAACGCTGGACGCCTATGCGCAGGAACATATCTTTGGGCCGCTCGGCATGACGCATACTCGTTATTTGCCAGGAGAGGAATGGATTTCGCGGATTGCTCCTACCGCGCATGATGACCAGGGCAGCCCTGCGACGAACCCTGATTACGACCATCTTCTGCGCGGAACCGTTCACGATCCAACGACTCGCCGGATGGGAGGGGTGGCGGGGCATGCCGGGGTCTTCTCCACCGCCGGCGACGTTGCATTGTTCGCGCAGGCACTTCTGGACAGGCTTGCGGGTAGGCGCAGTGATTTTCCGTTGCAGCAGGCGACGCTGAAGTTGATGACCCAGCCGGAACAACCCTCCGCCGCCGTGAGTGGAGCGACTATCTTCACCGCAGACGGCAAGCCGACTACCGGCGTTGCTACGCGCGGCTTTGGTTGGGACATTAACTCTGCGTTCTCGCGGCCGCGGGGTGAGGTCTTTCCGATTGGAAGCTTCGGTCACACAGGGTTCACCGGTACCTCTCTGTGGATGGATCCCGGCAGTGATACCTTTGTCGTTCTTTTGGCGAACGCCATCCATCCGCGAGGTGCGCCCACTATTTCGCCGCTGCGAGGGCAGGTGGCTACGGCAATGGCGACTGCACTTCGGCTCTACGATAAGCGTGAGCTTCCAGCCACGACTTCCAACACGCTTACTGGTATCGATGTCCTCGAATCGACGCATTTTGCCGTGTTGCGAGAAGCTGCGAAGCGTCACAACGGCCATTTACGGTTAGGGTTGCTGACGAACCAGACCGGCCTCGATCGCGATGGGCGACGGACAATTGATATTTTGTTGCACAGCGTTCCTGAGGTCGAACTGAAGACTTTGTTCTCTCCGGAGCATGGTCTTTTGGGTGTGAAAGATACGACGAAGGTCGGCAACGATGTTGACCCGTCGACGCGGCTTCCAGTTCTCAGCCTTTACGGTGCAAAACCGGAACAACGTCGCCCGAGCCCGGAGTCTTTGAAGAACCTCGACGGGGTCGTGATCGACCTGCAGGACGTTGGTGTTCGCTTTTTTACATACGAGGTGGTGGTGGGTTACTTCCTCGAGGCTGCCGCGCAGGCGCATGTCGAGATTATTCTGCTGGATCGGCCTAATCCTATCGGCGGAATTGCGGTGCAGGGCCCAGTCTCCGATGCTGGAGCTGAGTCGTACAACAACTACATGCCGATGCCGGTTCGCAATGGCATGACGCTTGGAGAGCTTGCGCTTTATTTCAACAGCGAACGTCTGCTTGCGAGTGCCGCTTCGCCTAATATTCAGGTCCCCATTCGTGCGCAACTTACCGTTGTTCCAATGCAAAACTGGAGGCGCCGCGACTTTTTCGATGAGACCGGACTGAAGTGGACAAACCCGAGTCCCAATCTGCGGAGTCCGACCGCCGCAATGCTTTATCCCGGGATTGGGTTGACCGAGATGACCAACATCTCCGTTGGCCGCGGCAGCGACAAGCCGTATGAGCATATCGGAGCACCTTACATCAACGGGCAGGAGCTTGCGGCTTATCTGACGGCGCGAAAGATTCCGGGCGTTAGTATTGCGCCGACGAGCTTCGACGTGGGGGAGGATTCGAACCACTATCCGTTCCACGGGAAGACGATTCCTGGGATCGCTTTTACAGTGACGGACCGGGACGCGTTCAACTCGCCCGAACTGGGGATCGAACTGCTCAGCGCACTCCACCATCTCTATCCGGAGTTTTTGCTGGCCAAGGCAGCATATCTTGTTACCAATGCGGACACGATGCGGGCACTAGCAAATGCAGATGATCCTCGCAAGATTGCTGAGGGATGGGCGGCCGATCTGGCTGCATTTGAACATCGGCGTCAACCCTATCTGCTCTATAAGTAGCTTGCGCACCGTCCATATGTACCAATCGCATCCCCTACACTTACAATTTTCATCGTCTGTTCGCCCTCTATACGTCACAATAGAGATAGGCATCATCGAGGTGCTCCCCATGCCCCGCATTAATTTTCAGCAACAGCTCGCTGCTCTTAAAGACAAACTCCTCGCCATGGCGGCGCTGTCCCAGCAGGCCCTTTCACTGTCGCTGGCAGCGTATCTGACTGGCGATCTTAGCCTTTGCGAGCACGTGAAAGAGATTGAGACGGCGATCAATACTGCTGAGCGTGACGTCGATGAGATGGCGTATGACCTTCTGGCGAAGGAGCAGCCGATGGCAATAGACCTGCGCTTCATTCTGTCGGTGATCAAGATCAATGGCGACCTGGAGCGGATTGGGGACCAAGCTACCAACATTGCCTCGCGAACGCAGTTTCTGCATGATTCTCCGCAGATATCACTGCCGATCGACATTCCGGACATGGGCGAAAAGGTGGGTGTGATGATCCGGCGCGCGATCCAGTCGCTGCTGGAGGCAGATGCGAAGCTGGCCGAGTCCGTGCTTGCCATGGATGACGAGATCGACGACATGAACCGCGATGTGCAGGCGGAGCTGGTCGAGGTAATGCAACAACATCCAGTGGTCAGTGGCCAGGCGTTGAATGCCATCATTATCTCTCGCAATCTTGAACGGGCCGCAGACCATGCTACGAACATCGCCGAGGACGTCATCTTCTGGGTCCGCGGCTCGGACGTGCGACACAAGTTTTCTCTTGCTGAGGCGGACTAAGCTCCACATTTCGCAAGAGATTCGTGGCGGCCATTGCTCTTTTCGCCTTGACGTTCGCTCGTTCTGCGACTAACCTTAGCGCATGGCTGGTTTTATGGCATGTCGAGTTGTCGCTTGTTGCGCGTGTTGTTGCGCAGCGTGCGCCGTCGACTTTGCCTGAACCGGAGACTTACCAACTAAGCCCGAATCTCTTCAGCAAAGCCACAGCGCCCACTTATCCAGTGGGCCTTTTCGTTTTAGTCCTCTCACTCAAGTACAAGGATGCCAATATGAGCGCTCCCCCCGCAGCCGCTGTGAAAGAGACGAAGGCCCAGAAGTCCGAGCGGCTCAAGCTTGCAAAGAACCCCTGGGACGCCTGGGACGAGGTCCGCCAGTTCGCGAGGGAAGGTCGCGATGCAGTGCTGCCGGAGTGGGCCGGAACTTACTTTAAGTGGTGGGGCGTCTATACCCAAGGTGATGGTGTGGGTGCGACCGGCGGTATTGGCGGCGAAGGGAAGGCAACTGAGTTCTTCATGATGCGCATTGGACTGCCGAATGGCATTCTGACTAGCGCGCAGTTGCGAGTAATAGGGGAGCTCACGAAGAAGTACGCGCGTAACCTTGCGGATATCACTACGCGGCAGAATATTCAGCTGCATTGGCTGACGATTGAAGCGCTTCCGGAGATTGTCGATGCGTTGACCGCTGTGGGGCTCAGCCCGAAAGGTGCCTGCGGCGACGTGGTTCGCAATGTTACCGGTTGCCCGCTGGCTGGACTTGATGGCCACGAGATCATCGATGCCTCGCCACTGGCTGTTGAGATTGCACATAAGTTGACGGCGAATCCCGAATTTTACAATCTGCCGCGGAAGTTCAAGATCTCTGTCACGGGCTGCTCGCACTGGTGCTCGTACCCTGAGATAAATGACGTTGCTCTGACTGCTATCAAGCGCACTGTCGATGGCGTGGAGGAGATTGGCTATACGCTGCGCGTCGGGGGCGGCCTTTCGACCGAGCCTCACCTTGCCGTCCGTATCCCTGCGTTCATTCGGCAAGACCAGGCATACGCGGCTGTTCACGCGACGGTGGAGATATTTAGGGAGCAGCAGGAGCTTCGTGAGAACCGCACCCGGGCGCGAATCAAGTACCTCTTCATGCGACATGGCTGAACCGCCGAATCGTTCCTGATAGCGCTGGAGGAGAAGCTCGGCTACAAGTTGGATCCCAGCGCTACTGCGGCAGACATTGTGCCGGATGACGTCTACCGAGATCACATCGGCATCGCACCGCAGCGTCAGCCTGGTCTGTCGTCAGTGGGCGCGAGTGTGCTTCGTGGACGACTCTCGGGCGAGCAACTGCTGCAACTGGCGAGCCTTGCTGGGAAGTATGGCAATGGTGAGTTGCGGACTACGATCATGCAGAACATCATCGTCGTCAACGTGCCGAACGAGAAGACGGCGGGCCTAGTGGTTGCCTTGAACAGTATGGAGTTGCAGGTCGATGTGTCGGCTTTTTGGCGCGGAGCGATCGCCTGCACCGGCACCGAGTTCTGCAAGCTGGCGATCGCCGAGACCAAAGGTTTCTCGAAGTGGCTGGTCAGCGAGATGGAGGAGCGTCTTCCGGGTTTCGATCAGCAGATCAAGCTGCACGTGACCGGTTGCACCAATAGTTGCGGTCAACACTGGATCGCTGACATCGGACTTGAAGGCAAGAAGATCAAAAAGAATGGGCAGTTGGTGGACGCTTTTTACTTCTGCGTGGGGGGGGGCGTGGGGAGGTTCGCCAGGACCGCTCGGCCGCTGGGCTACCGGGCCGCGGCTGACGAGGTCCCGGACGCGATTGAGAGGTTGCTGCGTGGTTATCTCGCAGAGCGTGCGCCCGACGAGGGCCTGCGCGCTTACTTTGCACGAACCGACGACGAAAGCCTGCGCGCGCGACTTGCCGGCACAGTGGTCGATCCGGTTGAGCGCGATGCTCCGCCGGTTGGCGCGGGTAGACATGCGCCGGGAGAGTAGCCTAATTCCATGGAGCTATTTCCTATCTTCCTGAAGATCGCTGCAAGGCCCTGCATCGTCATTGGTGCAGGGAACCTTGCGGAATCGAAGATCGAATCTTTGCAGGCGGCACATGCGAAGGTGACGGTGATTGCGCCTGAGGCCCGTCCGCGCATCGCCAATCTGGCCGCTGGAGGCGAGATCGAATGGAAACAGCGCAAGTATGTGGAAGGCGACCTGACGGGGCATTTTCTGGTCGTCGCAGCGACGGACAGTCCCGCTGTCAACCGGGCCGTCCATCGGGAAGCCACTGAGAAAAATATCATTTGCAACGCAGTCGACGACCCCCCATTTTGCGACTTCTACTTTCCTTCTGTCGTTCGGCGCGGTGATCTTCAGATCGCGATTTCGACTGCCGGAGCAAGCCCTGCGCTCGCCCAAAGGCTGCGCAAGGAGATCAATGCACAGTTGCCGCTCGATGCCGGCGACTGGCTGACTGACCTAGGCAATCTTCGCCGCGAGGTCACGCAGATGGAGCCGCTGAATGACGAGCGGAAGTGGCTGCTCCATCAACTGGCGCAGAGGGAGGTCTGCGGCTACGACGCCTGTCCCTCGCGCGTGCTGGCACGCCAACATGCGCTGATAAATCCTTTGCCTGGGAAGAAATCGTGAGCGACGTAGCACAGCGCGGCACTGTTTATCTGGCGGGAGCGGGCCCGGGGACCCCGAATTGCTTACACTGCGCGTGCTTCGGCTTCTCGAGACCGCTGATGTGATCCTGCCCGACGACCTGGTCTCAGAGGAGATACTTTCTCTGGCGCATGCCGGGGCCGAGATTACTCCTGTCGGCAAACGCTGCGGGCAACCGCGCATTACGCAGGCAGAGATCCATGTACTCATGCTTGAGGCCGCGCGGGCAGGTAAGTCCGTGCTTCGGTTAAAGTCGGGTGCCTCTGATCTTCGGACGTGCGGGGGAGGAGATCGCCGCACTGCGGGGCGCCGATATTCCTTTTGAGATTGTGCCTGGGATCACTGCGGCTTTTGCTGCCGCTGCGAGGTTGAAGACGCCGCTGACGGACCGTAGTGCGGCGTCAAAACTGATACTCGCCACGGCGCACCACGCGGCGGGAAAGTTGGAGCTCACTCCGAAGTGGGAGGGGGTATTTCCTGAAGACGCGACGCTGGTGATCTATATGCCGGGCCGCAAATTTCAGGCGTTGGCCGACGATCTTATTGCTTCCGGGATTGCTGCGGAGACACCCTGCGTGGCGATAAGTAAGGCGACGGCGCCTGATGAGCAGGTACACACCACTACTCTGGCTGGGCTTGAAGATAACGATGTGGGGCCAGCGCCCGTGATTCTTCTGATTGGCTATGCCATTCAGATAAAGGACCGGTTTCGAGTTGTTGAAGAGGCGACTACGACTTGAATCTTTGCCGAAACGCACCGGCCGCGCCGAACATTCCAGTCAATAGCAACAGATAGGTCGACGGCTCTGGCACCGGATGAGCTCGTCGGGCGGAGTGCTCGGGGTGCCGGGGGGGGCTATGGTGGTTCCGATGCCGGGTCCGCCACCAGGTGCGCCTCCTCCAGGGCCGCCAAAGTTGGGAGTGTAGACCGGGGGGCCTCCACCGTCTGGGTAATCCGGGTAAGAGCCGCCGCCCGGAGGCGGGGGCGGGACGTCGTTGGACGCGATCATATCGCCGAAACCGTTGGGTAAGGTGTCTAACTCATCCAGAGGGCGTTCGGAGTGGAACGGAGGCGGAATTTCTCCGACGATGGCGGATCCGTCTGCCTCATCTTCGGGGAGCACACCGCATGCTAGTTCGAAGTGGTGGAGCGTTTGCTTGCGTGTCATTCGGGGAGCCTTGGCCGGGACGAGCCTGGGCTTAGGCTTCGGTGCGACGTATCCGGCGAGCTTCCGTTGGGCGTATAGTTTGGCACGGCGCCTGGCCGCGGCCATGCGCTGCACCGCATGCGTGTGGGCGAGTTCGCGGCGGTACGCTACAAACCATCGTTCACAGTCCGTAGACGCGTTAACGCATGTTGCCGATGCGCTAACAAACAGCACTAGGAGCAGTAAGTAGATCAAGCGTCGCATTCATTTCACCTGGGGTCTGCATCTCTTCCGATCGCCATACGTGGGGCGAACACCTATGAGTGATGCAATTACCTAACCAAAGCAGTGAGACGCTAACCTGCTAAATATTGCAATAATCGGGCAGATTTTTTGCACAACTAGGAATATTTTACCCTCGAGTGCCAATAATTTTCCTATTTATTCGATCGAATTAACCAGAAATCTGTGTGGAAAAGTCTGCCTAACTGGGCATTCACCAATAGTTAGACGGGCGCAGGGTGGTTTCAGAGAGCGTGCCCGACAATCGTATCAACCCCAATTTTGAGGCGAAGTTATGTAAAACATTGATGTTATCCGTGCAATAAGTTGCACTTCGACGGTACTGGAAGCCCTGGCACAACCTTTCTCCTATTTTGACGTTCAATTACATAGGGGCCCGGATACCTCAAAAAGGCCTGGGCCTCCGGCAAAGTCTAGTGACGCCTGGCGGCGTACTATGGCTCTGCATAGGAGATTTGACATGCGCTTCTTACGTTATCTCGCTCTACTCACTATTCTGTTGCTCCCTGCCGCGGCTTATTCCCGTGCCCAGGTTTCGGTCGGCGTTGGTATCGGCGGACCGGTTTATGGCGGTTACGGCTATGGGTATCCTGCCCCCGTCTGCGCTTATGGCTACTATGGCTACTATCCTTATGCCTGCGCGCCCTACGGATACTATGGTCCGTCGTGGTTTGCCGGCGGCATCTTTATCGGTGCCGGCCCTGGTACCACGGTTACGGATACGGCTACCGCGGCGTGTATGGCTATCGCGGCGGCTACTATGGACACCCTGGTTATGGGTACGGCCATCCCGGTTATGTTGGTCGCCCAGTACCGTATAGCAGCGGCTATCGCGGCGCCAGCACCGCTCGAGGCGGCTTTGCCGGCGGCAGCGTCCACGGCAACGTGAGCGGTGGTGGTGGCTTCCATGGCGGTGGTGGTGGCCATGGTGGCGGTGGACACCGGTAACACTTCGCCAATTTATTAAAACGAAGCGGCTGCTGGCTTTTATGCCGGCAGCCGCTTTGTTTTGCCCTGAGAAAGGAGCCGATCGCTAGGTGAGCATGCTTTCCGCCTGCTTGGTTGCTTCGTAGATCTGCGTGAAAGACTCTACGGCGTAGAGTACTGGCTGCATTTCGCCGGTGTCGAATTTCTGGTTGAGGACGGCGTCGAGGTCAAAGTCTTTAACCTCGCAGCCGCCGGCCAGCACGCGGGTGCATTCGCCGTGTGAGGAGATGAGGCCGCTGCCGTAGACCTTGATTTCGCCGTTCTGGCGGATGAGACCGAACTCGACGGTGAACCAGAAGAGTCGGCCCATACGCTCGAGTTGCTCGGGGTCGGTGAGACGGGCGCAGATCTGGCCGTAGCTCTGGAGGAAGTTTCCGAAGACGGGGTGGGCGTGCATGGGGACGTGGCCGAAGACGTCGTGGAAGATGTCGGGTTCGGGGGTGTACTCCATGGAATCGCGCGAGCGGAGCCAGGTGGTGGTGGGGAACATGCGCGCGGCGAGCATCTCGAAGAAGGCGTCGGCAGGGAGAAAGCCGCTGACTGGCGTGGACTGCCAACCGGTGCGAGGCTGGAGGAGTGCGCTTACTTCGGTGAGGTTGGGGAGCTTGTCTTCGCGGAGGCCGATCTGGTGGAAGCCGTCGAGGTACTCCTGGCAGGCGTGCTGGCGAAGTTGTGGCATGCGGCGCGTGACGAGCTCCGCCCAGAGTGCGTGCTGTTCGGGGGTGTAGTTGGCCCAGGTTTGCTCGATCAGATAGGGTGCGGCTACATGAAGCTTGGACTGATTCAGACTCAATGGCGATGTTGCGATTCCCATGTGATTCCTTAATGGCGTTTCTTGCCTGCAAAAGCATACATCTTTCCTTAGAGCCGTTTTGTCAGACTTTCGTTACTCCACCCCTCCCCCCACCCCCGGGGGTATCTTGGACGTAAATTATTTGTATTCAATGGTTTACAGTGAGTTAGTGTCTGCAAAATCGTGATAACAAACGGGTTGCGGCCAAAATCCTGCATCTAAATGAGTTAGCCCCGGCCAGTAATCCGGGGCTAGCTTGTTTTGATCTCTATATCCAGTATAGCGGTTCGTGCATAACTAACATGCCACGCGCATGTTGGTGATTCGAAATGAGTTGGGTAGTTTTGGGGCTTGACACGCGATTTTTGGGCAGAAAACGAAGAAATTAAAATTGCTGGCTGACACGAAGGCTTTTTTGATTTGTTCTATGATCGTGGCGTCTGAAGCTTAGCGGGCGATTCCGGTCTCTCAGCGAGATCTGCTATGCAAATTTTGGTCAAATCTCTCGTGGTCTCCTTCCTGGCTAATGCGGGACTTGGGCAACAGTGCGTTGTGGGTCCGGCAGATTGTGTCCGGATTGGCAAGTTGGCGATTGAGTCGAAGGGCCTGCCTGATCCGGACCGCGAGCGCATTATTCGCTTGTTCCAGCAGAAGACATACTTTGAAGAGGAGATAGGCGAACGCATCCGAGGCGCTCTGAGAGAGCTGGGGTATTTCAAGGCGGTCGTCGACGAGCCGAAGTTTTCTTTTCCTGCGCAAGAGGAGGAGAGAAGGACCGCTTACGTCACCGTCAAGGCGGAGCCGGGGGCCCAGTACCGTCTTGGTGAGATTCGCTTCGAGAGGGCGACCATCTTCCCGGCTGCCCAGCTTCGAGATCTCTTCTTGATGCGAAGGGGTGACCTCTTCGATATAACCAAGGTTAGCCGGGGTCTGGACGAATTGAGAAAACTCTACGGGACGCGGGGATATGTCAACTGTGTTGTAAATCCCGTGCCAAGGATGGATGAGTCACTACGCACTATCGCCCTGGTTCTGGATGTAGATGAAGGAAAGCCGTTCGACTTCGGCAAATTGTATCTGGAAGGAGTAGAGCCCCATCCCGGTGCAGGTAAGGAACTCATGAATTCGTGGAAGACATTGGAGGGTAAGCGGTATAACCCGCTCGAGTTGCAGCATTGGCTCCTGGCAAATCACTTCGATTGGAAGGTCAGTGCGCTCGCTTCAGATTCAATAAAGACAACTGAAGATTTCGAATCCCGTGTGGTCAATGTGACGCTAACGCAATGGCCCAAATGACAAAGGCTGCGGACGGGTGTCCGGGGAACTAGTGGATCAGGCCCAACTGCTGACCGCAGCAAAATTGACAGGTAATCTTATGTTTAATCCACGCTGTTTGTGCGGCGACAAGTCTTTTGCTTGCCTCGATCGGACAGAGGGACTGGTTCTTCTCCAGTTGCGCGATGAGGAGTGTCGCGTTGTCCAGGCCCTTCGAAAGCTTTGCATCAATTGGGCACGCATATATCTCGAACATGCTGCTCCTTCCCGAACTCCTCGAACCTAGATGAGGAGATCCATCAGGAAGGCTAGCATCGGCGCGGGAAGACTTCGTTGCGCTGAAGCAAGTTGACGATTTTCGAGAGTGTGCAGTCTCAACCTCAATAGGGTCAGCGGCATGTGACAGTTCACTCGAGCACTTTTGGTATCACGGAGCCGTCAACGGGCCAACGCCGCGGCGGTCTGCTTGTTGTGGTTGCGGTAGTAGAGTGCGCGAAGGCAGCTACTCCCTCTCTTGCGCTTGCGCCAAGCTGAAAGCTAATCGTCGCCCGGCACCGCGGCTGGCGGCGCAGAAGCCTTGTCCCGGTAGTACGTGGGCTTCCATCGCAGTATGTTGGCGGCCGATTTGCACGGCGTCATCCAAAACAGTGTGGTGAGGTAGAAGCGGTTCTTCACATGTCTATGGACCGATGGCATGATGTACCGGTCGATCGCGTCCTCGCCAACGTTCCAGGCGAACCCGTACACGGGCGTGATCACGAAGTCCTGAAATCCTGTCTCATTCGTGGTGCGGCCAAGATGGGGGACGTAATAGGTATTCCGCCCGCTGTTGCCGATCGAGGCCTCGCTCACCGGCCCAACCTTCCATTGCGCGCTGTACACGGCGGAGTACGCCATCGCCTTGAGCCTGCTCCGCCAGTAGTTTCCATTGTTCTCGAATACCAGCGCCCGCCCCTTCGGATCATTCTGCTCAAAGATGCTGCTTACGATGGCGCCCATCATCGGGTGCCCGACGTCGTGCACGATGAAGGTCGTATCGTCCGACCACTGGTACCAGCGATAGTGCTCGACGCAATACACATAGGTCGACCAGTAAGGATTGGCCGTAAGATCGTGCCGGGTCTCCGTGTCCATCAGAATGTTTCCCGAGTGCTGCGTCGTGAGCCACTCGAACGACTGCCCCAGTATCGGCAGCCAATGCACCTTGCACGGGCCTCCCCGGACACATGCCGGTCTCGCAGTCCTCGCTCAGCTGCTCCTGGATGATCTCCCGGTTGGCAGGCACCTTCGTTACCCCGCCGCCTGCGCCCGTCGACTCATTTGCAGGAGATTCAATCGCCAAATCATCAGCCGCACTCTCCATCAAAACTACGTTCGGCTCCGGAGCATCGGGAAGGGAATCGAACCACGCTCTAACTTCAGCCGAGTTCATGACCTTCGGCCCAGCAGCCCAAGAACCAATAGTTCCCGGATCAACAGTTCCCGGATCAACGTTCCCGGAGCAACAGTTCCAAAAGCAACAGCCGCAGGAGAACCCGCAGAGCACACCCGCGCGCCTGCCAGAAGATAGACTCCGATAATCACAAGCAGTGAACCAGACTGGAGCTTGCTACGGAAGGGGAGGATCAACTGGGACTCCGAGGGAACTTCTGCAAGCATTGTTTTAGCGCCAGGGCAAACCCCGAGAGACGCCGCAGACAGGCCGAGCGTACTCGACAAAGTCGCCACAAGCGATAGCACGAAAGTGGTGCGTTGAAAGCCCTGCCGGAACGCTATAGTGAAGCCTGATTGAGGGAGGCCCTATCCGCCCCAGCATGCTGCACCTTGCGCTCTGCGTCATCACGCTCTTCGCTGCTCCCGCAGCGGGGCCCGCGCAGCAGCCGACAAAAGGTTGGTCCGGCATAGAGGCCCTAAAGGTCGGCGCCTCCATCCATGTCACGCTACCCAAGCAGAAAGTTCTTTGTGCCTTCGACTCAACTAGCAACGACGAACTGATCTGCTACAGGAGACAAGGTGGGGTCGATCGCTCGATCTCTTTCCGCAGAACCGACATCCAACTTATTCGCGCCCGTAATGCAACCGGATCGATAATCGCTGGAACCGTCCTGGGCGCCGGCATCGGTGCGGGCATCGGCGCCATAGTGGACTCCAGCATCAAAAACCCCAACACCACCGACAACGCCAAGTTCATGGGGGGCCTGTCCCGTGCCGGTGGTGTCCTCGGCGGTTTGTTCGGCATCGCCACGGAGTTCGTACCGGGCAAGTTGCTCTACAAGAGTGAGATTCAACGTCCCGAAGCCGGCACATGGTAGCGTGCCAATCTGGAGCGTTGAGGACAGGTCGCGATGAATAAATTTATCGCGTAGACCTTATTTTGCGTAACGCTAACACTTTTACCAGTTCCTCATTCCATCGTTCTCGCCTAGTCTCAATGCTGATATGAGTGGGCATGCGTTTCGGGGTCTATGCTTTACGCGCCATTAGTTCAGCTCTTCATTATTGGCAAATAGACTCGAAGCCCAAGCTTTCCTGGATGGAGAGAAGACGATGGTCAGGACTTTGGTGAAACGATTTTTGGCGGGGGCGTTGTCGTTCCTGCTGGTCTTCATCCCCGTTGTGCCAAGGGATGCTCTTGGCCAACAACCAGCGCCACCGGACCAGACGGGATATTCCGGACAGGGTGTGCCAATGACAGCGGACGAGCTGCAACAGCTGGTGGCGCCTATCGCTCTGTACCCTGACGCGCTGGTCGCCCAGATTCTGGGGGCCGCGACGTTTCCGGACCAGGTGGCCCTCGCCGACAATTGGGTCCAGCAGAACAAGGGCCTCACGGGCACAGCACTAACGCAGGCAGTCGATGCGCAGCAGTGGGACCCGAGTGTGAAGGCGCTCACTCAGTTTCCATCGGTGCTCGACAATCTGGCGAAGAACCTTAGTTGGACTTCGTCGTTAGGGGAGGCGTATCACACGCAGGCCGCCGATGTGATGACCGCAGTGCAGGTGTTGCGCGGTAAAGCACAAGCTGCCGGCAATCTGAAATCAGGGTCACAGATCACGGTGGTGCAACAGTCGCCGCAGGTGATCGTGATTCAGCCGACCAATCCGCAGGTGGTGTATGTGCCGACTTACAATCCTACGGTCGTTTACGGCACTCCGTATGTGACGCCGGGGTATAGCACGGCTGCGGTGGTGACGACCGCGGTACTTGCATTCGGAGTCGGAATCGCGGTGGGAGTGGCGATGAGCAACAGCTGGGGGTACAGCTACTGGAACTGCAACTGGCACGGCGGCACGGTGGTTTATCACAGCAGCGGTTACTACGGAAACAGTGCATGGCATGGCGGCTACTATGGTTCGAGCGCATCAGCGTATGGGGCCTACGGCAGCGCGCATGCCTCCACTGGCTATAACCCATCTACCGGGACTTATGCGCGCGGCGCGTCGACGCAGACGGCGTATGGCTCGCAGGCGGTTGGACAGGCTTACAACCCGAATACGGGAGCCTACGCGGCGACGCATCAAACCTCGAACGCCTACGGAAGCTCCGGAAGCTCGGTCTACTCCAAGAACGGCAATACCGCTTATACGCAACACGCAACTAACTCGAATGGGACGGTTGCATCGGCACAGACTTCGGCGGGTGGCTCAGCTGTCGCCGCGTCGGGTAAGTATGGCAACAGTGCATCCGCGGCCCAAACCGCGAATGGCAACAAGTATGCAACTGCAAATGGGAATGTCTACAAGAACACCGGAAGCGGTTGGAACCAAACCCAGGGGACACCCCATAACACCTCAAGCTACTCAGGCGCGTCGAGTGCCAACTCTGCTGCTGCTCACGGCTATGGAGGGCAGGAAAAGAGCAGCGGGTCATCGGCCTTTGGCGGAGGCGGCGGAGGCGGTTGGCAATCGAGGCAGGAGAGCGCTCGTGGTTCGGCGAGTCGTGGTGGTGGCGGCGGCTGGGGTGGTCGCAGGTGACGCCAACGGTGCGGCCGCGGACGAGACCGACTTTAGTGAGCGGTGTCGGTAGGGAGTTTACAGATGAAGTTTTGGAGGAAGTGATGTCGCTCAAACATCGCAGAGTTGCGCTAACGGTCGGTTACTGCTTCTGACGATATTGGTTCCGCTTGCAGCCTGCAAAAAATCCGAACCAGAGAAACCTTCGATCAGCGTGTTTGCTTCGCCGGACGACGCGGGTGCTGCGTTGCTGGCGGCGGCAAAGTCAGGCGATCAAAATGCATTGTTGGCGATCTTTGGCCCTGATTCGAAGGACGTCATCTACTCAGGCGACTCTGTGCAGGACAAGAACACCGCCGCCGCATTCGTGGCAGGGTATGGGGTGATGCACCGATGGCGCAAGATGCCGGGTGATGCGCAGGTCCTGCTGGTTGGAGCTGACAACTTCCCTTTTCCGATTCCACTCAAGAAGAACGCTGAGGGAAAGTGGTTCTTCGATACGGCGGCGGGAAGGGAAGAGGTATCTGAACCGACGCATTGGCCGGAATGAGCTGGCAATCATCGCGGTTTGTGGAGCGGTGGCGGACGCGGAGGCCGAGTACTTCGCCCACCCTCACGATGGCGAAAAGACGAAACAGTTCGCGGCGAAGTTCATCAGCGATCCGGGCAGGCAGAATGGCTTGTACTGGAAGCCAGCGGAGGGGCAGGTCGCGAGCCCGTTAGGGCCTATGGCTGCGCTCGCGTCTTCCGAAGGGTATAGCGCCAAGCCGGAAGGGCATACGGCATTCCACGGCTACTACTTCCGCATGTTGAAGGGGCAAACCGATAAAGCACCTGGCGGCGCGAAGGACTATGTGGCCGATGGGAAGATGACTGGTGGTTTCGCCTTCGTCGCCTATCCGGCGGAGTACCGAAACTCAGGGGTGATGACATTCATTATCAACCAGGATGGCGTGCTGCTCCAGAAGGACCTGGGGAAGAATACGACAGAGATCGCCACCGCAATGAGCGCGTTCGATCCCGATTCCAGCTGGACTATCGTCGTGCAATGATCGGTTTTTTGCGATCGGGTTATCGTGCCGTGGATTTAGAGCCGGGGCCCTGCTTGGCGGGGAGAATCCAGGGGTAGATGACGGCGAGGTTTGGCGGGACGATGGCGAGGAAGAGGAGGAAGATTCCGACTATCTCCGAGATATGCAGGGAGTTGTGCGTCTCAAGGAAGTAGGCCAGGAAGGCCAGCGCCACTAGAGTCACGCAAATGACGGCAGTTGCAAGTTTCTTTGCCCATGGTCTTTGGTCGTAGGGAAGCATCTCGGATCACCTTTCGTCATGCCCCGATAACGAAGTGCTGCGAGGGCCCGTCCCGTTAGCTGCGGCGGTCGGCAGCACGCGCTATCAGTACGGCAGTGTAGGCCGCGCCGAAGCCATTGTCTATATTTACTACAGTGACGTTCGGGGAACAGGAGTTAAGCATTCCTAAAAGGGCGGCCGCGCCGTCGAAGCTGGCGCCGTAGCCGACCGAGGTGGGGACGGCGATGACGGGAACTCCGACCTGGCCGCCGACGACGGAGGGGAGTGCGCCTTCCATGCCGGCGCAGACGATGACGGCGTCGGCCTGGGCGAGTTGATCGCGGACTGCGAGGAGACGGTGGAGGCCGGCGACGCCTACGTCGTAGAGGCGGGTGACTTTGGTGTTGAAGAGCTCGGCGGTGATGGCGGCCTCTTCGGCGATGGGCTGGTCGCTGGTGCCGGCGGTCAGGATGGCGATGTGGCCCTTTGGTTTGGTGGCTGCGGATTGTTTGAGGGTGATGGTGCGGGACTGCGGGTGGTAGATGGCCGCGGGATGGGAGGCGAGGACCGATTGCGGCGGTGGGGGCGTCGGCCCGGGTGGCGAGGACGTCGATACCGGAGGCGGCCATGCGGGTGAAGATTTCGGTGGTTTGTTCGGCGGATTTGTCTTGCGCGTAGATGACCTCGGGCAGGCCGGTGCGGAGGCTGCGGTGGTGATCGATGCGGGCGTGGCCGAGGTCTTCGAAGGGGAGATTGGCGAGTCGCTCGCTGGCGGCGGCGGGGGTGAGTGCGCCGGATTCTACGGCGGCGAGGAGTTCGAGGAGCGAAACTTTGTTCATGTTGAGGACTGGTGCTGTTTCGACTCTATCCTAACCACTTCGGATTGTGTGCGGTGCCGTCGAAGTGCGAGGTGGTCTTGAAGGGCTCGAAGTTGCCTTCGTCGGCGGCCACTGCTGTGCGGTCGAGCAGGGCTTTGACCTCTGCGGCTGGTCATGGGTTTGAAGGTGCGTGCGGCCTCGAGCGCCTGGTCGAGGAGTTGGGTGTTGTTGATTCCGGTGATCAGGACAGAGATTGGCTGGGTGAGGCCATAGTGCAGCGCTTCCATCGGCTGGACGGTGTTGCTTTTGAGGATGAAGGAATCGCCGAAGGTCTTCATTGCCAGTACGCCGATGCCTTGCTTGAGAGCGACCGGCATGACTTGATGGGTGAAGGAGCGGAAGTGAGCGTCCATGACGTTGATGGGCATCTGCACGGTGTCGAAGTGGAAGCTGTGTTTCTGCGCGGTCTCCAACATGCGGAGGTGGACTGCAGGGTCTTTGTGGCCGGTGAAGCCGATGTAGCGGAGCTTGCCGGCTTGTCGTGCGGCTATGGCGGCTTCGATGGCGCCTCCGGGTGCGAAGATGCGGTCGGGGTCTTCCATACGGATGACTTCGTGAAACTGGACGAGGTCGATGACGTCGGTTTGCAGGCGGGCGAGGGACTCGTTCGAGTTGCTTGTTGTACTCGACGGCGGTGCGGCCATCCATTTTTGTCATCAGGAAGACCTTCTGACGGTAGCCGTCGCGGAGGGCCTGTCCCATGCGGACCTCGGAGATGCCGTCGTTGTAGTCCCAGCAGTTGTCGAGGAAGGTGATGCCGTGGTCTACGCCGGTATGGATGAGGCGGACGCTTTCGGCGGGATCGCTTTGTTTGCCGAGATGGTAGCCGCCCATGCCGATGGCGGAGACGCGCTCGCCGGTGGTGCCGAGTTCACGGTAGATCATGTCTGGTGATTCGGGGCGTTTGATCGGTGCGTTGGATGGACGGGTTTGCGCGTTGGCTGCGATGGTTGCACCGATGCCGGCGACTGCTGCGGTCTTGAGAAAGTCCCTTCGTTCCATGCGACACTCCCTGGTCATGGGTCGACTGCGACTGTCCGTTTTGATGCAGGTTTGCGGATTTGGTGGCTGAGGTCGTAAAAGACTGCTGTTGCCTGCCTGGCTATCGAAGATACGCAGCGATGGCGGCTTGTTGTACGAGCTTCAGGGGCACGTTGTGTTTGGCTGCGGCTGCGCGGCAGTCTTCGAACTCGGGGGCGGCGTTGAGGACTTCGCCGTTGCGCGAGCCGAGCTTGATGCGGACGTCTCCGTAGGGTGTGAGTACGGTGGTGTGGGCGCGGTCGAGGCAGGAGCGGCGCTCGTGGTGGATGCGGACGCCGAGGGTGCTGGTCTCGCGGAGGAGAAGGTCTTCAAGGACGGGGACCTGGGCGTCGTCGGCGAGGACGGTGAGGAGTGTGCCGAGGCGGCCCTTCTTCATCTGGACGGCGATGGACATGACGTCGAGAGCGCCCAGGGCGAGGGCCCGCTCGGTGACGTAGGCGAGGACCTGCGGGGAGAGATCGTCGATGGCGGTTTCGAGGACGGCGACAGAGGATTGGGTGGCGTCGTTTGCTTCGCCGATGCTTAGGCGCAGGACGTTGGGAAAGTCTTTGGAGTTGCGAGTGCCTGCGCCGTAGCCGATTTGCTGGACGCGCATGGCGGGTTGGGGGCCGAAGGTGGGGACGAGGGCGCGGACGAGGGCGGCCCCGGTGGGGGTGACCAGTTCTTCTTCGATGTGGGCGGAGTAGGTGGGGAGGCCGCGGAGCAGGTCGGCGGTGGCGGGCGCGGGGACGGGGAAGCGGCCGTGGGCGCAGTCGACCATACCGCCGCCGACGTTGAGGGGGGAGCAGAACCACTTGTCGATGGCGAGGGAGTGGATGCCGGCGGAGGTGGCGACGATGTCGACGATGGCGTCGACTGCGCCTACTTCGTGGAAGTGGATTTTCTCTATGGGGACGTTGTGGATCTTGGCTTCGGAGGCGCCGAGGAGTTCGAAGGCCTGGATGGCGGTCTGTTTGACGGCGGGGGCGAGGTTTGCGGTGTTGATCAGATCGCGGATGACGGTCAGGGAGCGGCCGTGGATGTGCTCGTGCGAGTGGTCGTGGTCGTGAGTGTGGCCGATTTTGTGCTGGTGCTGGGTCTTCAGGTGGTGCTGGTGGGTGTGAGTCTGCTGTTCCTGGTGATGACCGTGAGTTTCTTCGGCCGGCTTTGCGCCTTCGTAGACGTGAACCTTTGTGGAGGAGATTCCGCTGCGGTCTACTTTTTCGATTTTGAGTGAGGCGTTGAGATTGAGTGCGGCTACGGCTTCGTGGAGGACTTTGGGTCGACTCCGGCGTCGATGAGGGCGCCGAGGAACATGTCACCGCTGATGCCGGCGAAGCAGTCGAGGTAGGCGATGCGCATGGATTATTGTTTCACGTTCAATTACGACGCGGGACGGATGGTGGACGCGGCGAGGAGGCCCTGGTTCATGGAGCCGGAGCGGTAGCCTTCGGTGTCGATGGTGACGTAGAGGAAGCCGAGAGGCTTGATGGCCGCGGTGATGGATTCGAGGACCGGCATAGAGAGTGCGCGCGGCAGGTCTTCGATGGCGATTTCGACGCGGGCGAGGTCGCCGTGGTGGCGGACGCGGACCTGCGGGAAGCCGAGTGCGTGGAGGGCGGCTTCGGCTTGCTCGACCTGGGAGAGATTTTCGCGTGTGACGGGGCGACCGTACTCGATGCGTGAGGAGAGGCAGGCGCTGGCGGGTTTGTTCCAGAGGGTGAGGCCGGCTTGTTGCGCGAGGGCGCGGATCTCCTGCTTGGTGAGCTGCGCGGTGACTAGAGGGGCGACGGCGTGGTGCTGGACGGCGGCCTGTTGACCGGGGCGGAAGTCGCTGCGGTCGTCGAGGTTCATGCCGTAGGCAATGTGCGCGAAGCCTTGCTGCTGCACGGGCTCGACTCCATCTGGGTGAAGAGCTCGTCTTTGCAGTGGAAGCATCGTTGGGCGTCGTTGCGCTGGTAGTCGGGGCTTTCTAGCTCGTTGGTTTGGAGGATTTGGGTTGGGATTGTAGTGTTCGGCGGCGAAGGCGAGGGCGGCGGCGAGTTCGGCGCGGGGGAGCGAGGCGGAGTCGGCGATGACGGCAAGCATTTTTTCGCCGAGAGCCTGATGGGCGGCGTAGGCGAGGTAGGCCGAGTCGGTGCCGCCGGAGTAGGCGACCAGGACGCTGCCCAGCTCCTGCAGCGTGGTTTGGAGCTTCGCGGATTTGGCTGCTAGATCCATCTGGTTTGATTGTAGGTTAGATGGCTTTGGGGTGGGACGTTGTGAGACCGCCATTTGTTGCAATGGGACTTGCTACGTTTGGGATAGGTAGTTTTGTGGCTCTCTGGCAAACAGCAGATTCCTCCCCTTCGCTTCGCTTCGGTCGGAATGACGTGGCTAAATCAGTGCTTGCGTAGCCGACTTTTTGTTTGGTTAGTTTCCCTGTGCGGTGGACTGCTTTGATGGAGGCGACTTCAGATAGCGGCTGGCGAAGGTGATGAAGGTCGGCCAGTTGGGCGCGGGAGTGTGGCCGCCGCTGTGTTGGCGGAAGGCGAGGTCACCGTCGATTAGTGGGGTTTCTATGGGTGGGAAGGTAGTGGTGCCGAGGCCTTTTTTGCCGAGAAGGGTGTAGACCGGGCTGGCTGCGGCGGCGGCCATGAACATGCCTTCGGCGTCGACCCAGCCATCGCCGTGAGTGGCGCCGCCGCTGATGAAGACGGGGCGGGGAGCGCAGAGCGCGATGAGTTCGTGGGCGTCGACGGGGAGATCCTTCCATTGCAGGGGGCCGGCGTACTTCAGGAAGTTGCCGGCCATCCAGTGGTATTCGTTGGTGCCAGCTACGTTCTCGACGACCTCGCCCCAGTCGCGGCGGCTGAGCTTTGCGCCGCCTTCGCCGGAGGAGCTGACGTAGGCGATGGCGAAGCGCTGGTCGTAGGCCATGGTGACGACAGTGGCTTTGCCGTAGCGGGAGTGGCCTTCGATGCCGACTTGTTTGGCGTTTACAGACTTGTCGGTCTCGAAGTAGTCGAGCGCGCGGCTTGCTCCCCATGCCCAGGCGCGGAGGGCGCCCCAGTCGTCAAGCTTGCGTGGCTGGCCCTTGTTGCAGAGGCCGATGATGCCTTCGGTGAGCCCGGCCCCGTTGTCGGCCTGGATGCTGCCCGGAACTATGACTGCGTAGCCCCAGCCCTTGGCCAGGACCTGCTGCTGCCAGGTTGGGCCCGGCGGTGGGGGTGGAGGCGCTGGCGCGCCGGGACGACGGGGGAAGGGACCGATGAAGCCGAACTCCATGATGACGGGAACCGGGCCAGTCGCGCTGTCAGGGGTGGTTAGTTCGAGCTGAATGTCGACGGTGATGACCGGGTAGGAGGAGTTGTCTACGTGGCCGACGAGGGTCTTCGTGGTGATGGGGACGTCGCCGTTTGTAGTGTGCTTTGTGGCGGTCACCTCCCAGTGGACCTTGGGGGTGTCTTTGGGTACGCGGCCGTAGATCTCGCGATCGAAGAGCTCGACGATCTCGGGGCGGCGCTGACTCCACCACATTTTGGCCGAGGTGACCTTTTTCCCGTTGTTGAGGACGAGTGGATCGGGGAGGTCGGGGAATGGATTGGCTTTGGAGTCGTCGTAGTTGGCGTAGTCGGGGCGGGTTGGGTCAGTGCCGTTTCTGCCGGGACGAATCGTGGTCATGTGGAGGAGATCCATCGTCCTCTGATGGTCCTGCTCGGCGGTGAGGTGGACAGGAGGTGGGAGCGTCGTCGTTGGTGGAGGCGCTGTCTGCGCGATCGCTGCGGGGGCTGCGAGTAAGGCGATTGTGCCTAAAAGGAGGTGCGTGGTTTTGAAGGTGCCCATGTTTCCATCCTGTGGTTGCGAGACGCGAAGCCTCGACCGCTCCAATATACTTTGGGACGTGTAATAAATACGGTCGCCGCCTCATTTTTGTTGCAGGGCGGAACCATTATTGGGCGTTGAGCGAGAGTTAGTCGGGAATCTGCCAGCCTACGGGCGTCTGGGCGAGGGTGGCTTTGGCGGTGACCTGACTGGTGGTGGCGCGAGCCATTTCGGGGAAGGAGGCCTGGATGTCGTGGCCGAGGGCCCAGACGGGGACCTCCTTCATGGTGTAGCTGTAGGTAACGGTGGTCTCTTTGAAGCCATCGGTGATGGCGATCGGAGTGAAGCTGTCGATGCTGGTGACCTCGCGGTGGCCGTAGCAGAAGCGTGGAGCAAAGCGGGCGCCGGCGGGGGTGACGGTGTAGCGGCTGGCGTGAATGCTCATCTCTTCGGACTTGTCCAGGAGGAGGGCCTTGACGAGGGAGTCCATCTGTTTCGTCTTTGCAGGATCACTGGTTTCGAAGGGGAAGCGGGTGTCGGAGAAGAGGCAGTCGAGGTGGTCGAGGAAGTGGTTATTGATGGCCTGAGTAAAGTTGGCCGGTGTCGGCGCCGACTTGCCGGTGTTACAGCCTGAGGCCAGGGCAAAGGCGAAAAGGCCGAGTACTGCAGCTGCGAGTCTGGGTGTGGCCGGATTTCTCTGAACGATTTTCAACGCTTCTCCTGTGTGTCAGTAGTTGGATGCAGCTAATTGTCGTCGAGGACCTCGTCAGGGATGGGGTCGAGTTCGCCGATGGTCTTCATGGTGGCGAGCGTCTTCAGGTTGGCCTGGGCCTGGGCCCACTCTTCGGGGTCGTTCTTTGTGATGATGGGGGCATTCGGGTCGGCGTAGTACTCAATGAGATCGTGTTTGAGTTCGGTGGGGACAACGTTGCTCGGGTTCTTGGTAATCACGGCCAGGAGTTTGGCGTAGGTCTTGTCAGTGAGCGGGTATCCGCCGGGTTTGACGACGAGGCCGGTGTCGAGATCGCGGTTGGAGATGTAGTGATCGATGCGATCGAAGTTGGTGAGGACGAGGCGCATCGATTTGATGGAGTGATTGACGCTCTTGATGTAGAGGTCTTCGGTCTGCTGGTTGGGGCCTTTGATGGCGAGGAGTTTGAGTGTGCCGACTTTGGGCAGAATGAAGATGAAGCCGGCGTAGAGGTGGCTGGTGAAGCCCGGAGTCTTGCGGTAGGCCTCCCAGTTATTGTCGGCGGAGGCCTGAAGAGCATCGACTCGGAGGGCGTCAAGATCCGGGCTGGGAACGTCCTCGGGGAAGTTCTTTTTATGGAGGAGGGTCTCGGCGCGCGCGATGTTGGGAATGAAGGTGCGGACGCCGTGTCGGTAGACGCGGATGGAGGTCTCTTTGGTACCGATGATGTCGGGGAGGTTGATGCCGTAGGTGTCGAAGAATGCTTTGCGGAGAAGTGGCCGAGGGATCTCGAGGCCGACGTATTTGAGATAGGCGGAGGGAGCGAAGCGCCGCTTGCTAAGCTGGTTGATGTCGAAGGCGAACTCGGTCTGGACGTGGGCATGAGGATTCTCAGCGTAGTTAACGCTAGAACCATATTTTTTTTCGAGTTTGGGAAACTCGATGGGGACGGAGAAATTGACCGCGGTGCTGTGACCGATGGCGTCACCAATGTAGTGGGACAGGGAGCCGATGGCGAAGGCGAGTTCGTCGGCGGTGTGGGCGTTACGGAGGAGGCTAAGGACGAAGTCGCCGGCGCGGACGTAGTGGGTGAGATCGGAGAAGAAGGCGTTGCCGAACGGGTAGTAGCCAAAGTCCTGGATGGCGCAGCCGCCATAGGCGTAGGCGTGGGCCTCATGGAGCTGGGCTTCGGTGAGGGTGGGGTATTGCTTGAGGAGGATGGGGCGGATGGATTGCTTCCAGGCGAGGTCAATCAGCTCTTCATGGGTCTGGACTGAGTAGGGGACGGCGGGCGCAGTCGTGAGGAGAAGGGCGAGTGAAGCGATCGTTTTGACAAGAGTCGAGCGGGATAGGGTGGGAATCGCGTGCCTCATTCTTCTTTGATGCTTTGACACTCCACACTGTACAGAGGGTGGTCGGGTAAGAAAAGGGGTAGGCTGGCGGAGGGAGTGAAGCGATGCCTCGATCGACACGGCGATGGGTTCGATATGCGGTTGCGGTGCTTGCGTTCGGGGTTGTTGCGTGGGCGTGGCACTTTGGGACACGACAGTCGGGGGGGATTCGGCCAGTGGGTGAGCGGAGGTTGATGCCGGAGCTGGTGATGGCGCAACTCGATGGCGGAACGTGGCGGATGGCTGACCATCGGGGGCAGGTAGTGCTGGTGAACTACTGGGCGACGTGGTGCGGGCCTTGCTGGGAGGAGACGCCTGGGTTGGTTCGGTTGTCGCGGGAGCTGGGGCCTAAAGGGCTTGCTGTAGTTGGGGTCGCGATTGATGAGGGCGGCCGGGAGAAGGTGCAGAAGTTTGTGGATGAGTTTCACTTGTCTTACCCGGTGACGCTCCCAGATAGGATGTCGCAGATGGAGTATGGGATGGCAGGTGTGCCTACGACAATTTTGGT
This sequence comes from uncultured Acidobacteriaceae bacterium, assembly GCA_963774835.1. GTDB lineage: Bacteria > Acidobacteriota > Terriglobia > Terriglobales > Acidobacteriaceae > Edaphobacter. The sequence continues at coordinate 1,266,050 of CAVZGS010000001.1, read as the reverse complement.
GGATAAGGAGGGTCGGGTGGCGAAGACTTATGTGGGGGCGGTGAGGCAGGCGGACTATGAGACGGACGTTGAGGCGTTGCTGGCGGAGACGCGTTAGGTTTGGCCGACCTTGGTGGGGTCGCTGTTTAGCAGGATTGGGGTGAAGGGCAGATGGAAGTCGGGTTGCGGGTCGGGGTGGGCGGGATTGAAGTCGCCGATGCCCGGGTCGAGGAACTTGGCGAGGGGAAGGTTGGCTTCGCGGATGCCGTGGACGATGCAGCGGGCGAGCTCGTAGGCGCCGTAGCTGTTGAAGTGGGTGTCGTCGCTGATGGCCGCGGTCTGGCCTGGGAATGAGCCGGCGGGGTAGTGCATGAAGGCCTTGATGGTGCCTTCAGGGCCCATCGCTTCGAAGAGGGTCTTGCTCATCGCGTTGAGGTCGATGAGGGCGACCTTTTGTTGGGCCGCGACTTCTCGCACGGCGTCAGGATACCCGCCGAAGGAGTTGGTGACCTTGCCGGCGTCGTCGAAGGTGCGGCGGTTCATCGGGGTGACGAGGACGGGTGTTGCGCCTTTGACGCGGGTCTGGGCGATGTAGACGACCAGGAGCTTCTTGTAGTCGTCGAGCGGTACGGCGCCGGGCTTCATGTCGTTGTGGGCGAACTGAATGAAGAGGAAGTCGCCGGGCTTGATGGTGGTCATGATCTTGAAGAGGCGCTGTTCGGCGATGAAGCTCTTGGTGGTCTCGCCAGATTCGGCGTGGTTGGCGATGACGATGCCGGGGAGGAAGAAGCGCGGGAGCATCTGGCCCCACGCGGCCCAGGGTTCGAAGTACTGGTCGACTACGGTGGAGTCGCCGGCGAGGTAGATGACGGGTTCGTCGGGGATGGGTTCGATATCGATGGAGCGGACGCTGGGGTGGTCCCCGTTGAATTCGAGGGTGAGCTTGTGGTCCCAGTCTAGGATGCCGAGTTCGCGGGGTTTGAGGTGTACTTTGTCGTCGGGGTCACCGTTGATCTCGGGAAAACGGACGTTGGTGTCGAAGGTCCTGGTGACGGAGTCGTTGGTGCCGGAACGGATTTTATCGAGCATGAGGCGGCGGCCTTCGGCGCGGACGGTGGTGACGGAGGGTTGTGGGCCGCCGAGGACTACGATGACGCGGTAACTGCCTTCGGGGACGGGGACGGAGAAGAAGAATGGCTTGTCACTGGTGCAGGCGTCGCCGGCGATCTCGGGTGATGGGAGCAGGTCGAAGCCGGCGGTTGTGTCGGTGAAGCGAGAGGTGGGGCTGAGGGTGGCGAACATACGGTTGGCCGGGCTGCAGGCGTACTTCATCAGGTTGGGATTGATTTGGGCGTGGGCAGCCAAGGCTGTGGATAAATAAAGTACGGCGACGGTTGCGATGTTGAGTATTGGGCGGAGATTTGGGCTCGTGATGGAGCCTGCGTTGTGCTCGTCTCTATGGCGCATGGCGTACCTCCCCCTCCCCGTCAAAAAGTGTGCAAAGTCTTCGAAGTAGAGACTTTAGGTCTGGACTTCGATCTGCGCTTCCCTGCTGAATCGAAAAGCCCGGCGCGGGCCGGGCTTGGATTTTCCGCTGATTTAAGCATATCAGCGGTGTCAACAGATGAGGACCAATTCAGGCGCGGAGACGGGCGCTGAGGTAGCTCGTCAGGAGCAGCTTAAATTCCCGGACGATTTCCTCTCTTTCGGCGGGCTTGGCATCTGCGTAGAGAGGGTTCATACCTTTGACTACCTGCACGGTCACCGTTGCGATGCGGAAAGCGGCCTCCTGAGTGAGTTCAGGCCGTTTTTCACGAAACAGGGCGGCGAAGAGCTCTCGCAGCCGGCTTCTTGCTGCAGGGGCCCGCTTATAGTTCTTCGGGACGCTCATTAGTGGGATGTATGCGGGTCGGTTCTCCATGAAATCGATCATCACGTCGAAGATCCGATCGACTATCTGCTTGATGCTGAGCCGGGACCCCTGATCCGTTAGGGGTGTCCAGCGCGCTTCCATCTCATCTCCGAACTGCTGGCGGAGGGCCCGCGCGATCGCTTCCTTGTTGGGAAAGTATTGATATAAGGCTCCGATCGATGCGCCTGCCCGCTCTGCCATCTCAGTCATCGTTGCGGTCTCGTAGCCCACCTCGGCGATCACGGCAGCGGCAGCTTCGAGTACTTCGGCGACCCTGCGTTCTCCTCGGTCCGTGCTGAGGGACCCGGCGCTTCGCCTTTGACATATCTGAGGGCATGCTCATATTATAGGACAAGAAACATGAGGGAGCCCTCATATTGAATCGCGCTCTTAGCGGACCGAATCGAAAGGAAGATAAGAATGCACTACGTCGCTTGTTTCTTCGCAGGAATGTTTCTTACGAACGTCGTGCCTCATTTCGTACAGGGCGTCTCTGGTGAGGCCTTCCCGACACCCTTCGCTAAGCCTCCCGGTAAGGGACTGTCTTCTCCGACGGTAAATGTCGTGTGGGCGTTGGTTAATTTAATCGTTGGCTACGTCCTGTTTCGGGTTGGAGAGGTTTCGAGCGGAGACCACATTGCACTTGTCGTCTTCTTCGCAGGCATCGCTGCGATCAGCATTATGTTGAGCGTGAACTTTGCAAAGAAGCACGCCAAGTAGATTCTTCGGCGAGAATCAGCGCCACATAACGAGATTCTCGCAACTGAAAGGGAAGACCATGCCCGTCACAACACTCGATACCACTGCTGCCTTGATCGTGATTGACCTGCAAAAGGGTATTGTCGGTATTCCGACTGCGCACCCAACGGCTGACATCGTTGCGCGATCTGCCCAGCTTGCGCGCGCATTCCGCAAACGAGGTCTACCCGTCGTTCTGGTGAACGTTACGGCCGCGGCTCCGGGCCGTACTGATGCCGGGCCTCGCAAATATTCGTTCCCGGACGATTGGGCCGAACTTGTTCCCGAACTCGAGCAGCAGGCTGACGATTACCTGGTGAGCAAGCAGCGGGTGGGCGCGTTTATTGGCACGTCTCTCGATGAGTACTTGCGTCAGCTCGGCGTCACACAAGTCTTTTTGACGGGTATCGCAACGAGCGTGGGCGTGGAGTCGACGGCGCGAAGTGCATACGATTTCGGCTACAACGTGGCGGTCGTGGTGGACGCGATCACGGACCGGGACGCGGAGACGCACCGTTATTGTGTGGAGAAGGTGTTTCCCCGGATAAGTGAGACGGACACGACCGACAACGTGCTGAAGCTATTGAACGATGCGTAAAGCAGGTGCGGCCGAGGGCACAGCGGTAGCCGTTGCAGGCGCGAGGGGTCCGCTGTCGCATGCGTGGCGGGCGCTGCGACATCGTAACTTCAAGCTCTTCTTCTTTGGTCAGAGCATCTCGCTGCTCGGCACCTGGATGACGCGGCTGGCGACGAGCTGGCTGGTCTACCGACTGACCCATTCGGCACTCTTGCTTGGCCTCGTCGGCTTCTCGGGGCAGATCCTTACGTTTGCGCTGGGGCCGTTCGCGGGGGTCTGGATCGAGCGCCTCAATCGCCGCAAGCTGCTGGTCTGGACTCAGGCAGCTGCTGCCGTGCAGTCGCTTGCGATGGCCGCTCTGACGCTGGCGCATATCATTACCATTCGCGAAATCATTGCTCTCAGCGCTTTGCAGGGTGTGATCAATGCGTTCGATCTGCCAGGGCGCCAGTCGTTCCTGGTACAGATGGTCGATGACCGTGCGGACCTGAGCAACGCTATCGCAATCAACTCTTCGATGGCGAACGGTGCGCGGCTGATTGGTCCTGCGCTCGCCGGCCTGGTGATCGCGGCGGTTGGCGAAGGGTGGTGCTTCCTGATTGATGGTGTCAGCTACTTTGCGGTGATCGCATCGTTGCTGCTGATGCGCATCAAGCCGTTGGTGGTCCAGCGTGCCGCGACCAGCATGTTCGAGCAGATGCGCGAGGGGTGGGACTACGTCCGCACATTTCGGCCAGTGCGGACGATCCTTCTGGGGTTTGCGCTTCTGAGCCTGATGGGATGGCCCTATGCTGTTCTGCTGCCGATCTTCGCGGGGCAGGTGCTGCATGGCGGCCCGCATACGCTCGGCTGGCTGACGGGAGCTTCGGGGATCGGCGCGCTTGCTTCGGCGCTTTCTCTTGCGTTACGCAGGTCGGTCGTCGGACTTACGCGCATGATTCAGATCGCGTCCGCGATGTTCGGAGGTGGGTTGATCCTCTTCGGCATGTCGCATACGTTGTGGTTGTCGATGCTGCTGATGGTCTTCGTCGGTTTCGGCATGCTGCAGGCCGCGTCGGCCAGCAATACCGTTATCCAGACCCTGGTGCCGGAGGACAAGCGCGGCCGCGTGATGAGTTATTACACGATGGCCTTCGTTGGCTCGGCGCCGTTCGGCAGTCTGCTGGCGGGGACCCTCGCTCACTGGATCGGAGCGCCCCATACCGTGATGGTTACCGGCGGCTTCTGCGTCGCGGGTTCGCTGTGGTTCACGCTTGAGCTGCCGAAGATCAGAGCAGTGATGCGGCCGATCTACCGGGAGATGGGCCTGCTGCCCAACGAGAGTGAACCGGCAGCACTGGATGGCTTGAACTGACATTGATCAGGAGCGACTCGCGGAACTGGAAGCGATCGGACTGCCGCTGCAGCGTTTTGCGCTACTTCTTCGCAAAGGAGCGCACGAGGATCACCATGTTCCAGATGTCATCTGGTTTCGCGCGGTCGCCTTCGGGGGGCATCTGGCCTTTGCCGTTCTTGATGACGTAGAAGAGTTCTCCATCGGAGAGGTCTTTGAGGGCGGCCGGGTCGGTGTAGTCCTTGAGTTTGAGCTTCAGGTCGGCAACTACATCGCCTTTGCCGTTGCCGTTCTCTCCGTGGCATAGAGCGCAGTCGTATCCGTAGACCTTCTTGGCGTGTGCCTGGGATTCGGGCGTGGGCTTTACGGGGTTGACCATGTGGGCGGCTTCGGCGGGGATGGCCGTTTCGGCAGGCGGCGCGGCCGGCTGTTGCGGCGAGGGTGCAAAGAGCAAGAGCGCGAGAAAGACGAACAAAGGCTTCAGCATACGAGCCTCCTGTTCCTGGATCGTCGAACGGCATCCTATGCCTCGGGCACGCCGATGGGAAGCTTAATCTTAAGGGGTGAACCACCTGGGTTTCGGTCTAGTAGAAACCCTTGCGGAGGTTGATTCCGTATTCGAGGAAGGCTTTGAGGGAGCAGCTCATCTGTGTCCAGCCGTGGCAGTTGCCGTAGGAGCCGTCGGGAGGGGCGGGTGCGGTGGAACTATTTGAATGTGGTCCCGGTGCAGGAGATCTATAACTGGTGGATTAATCAGTATGCTCGGCCTTCGGTGGGGCTGCTGGCGAGGTTGAAGCGGGACCTGGAGGGCGGTGTCTGAGAGTGGCATTGAGGTGAGGGGCTGCAGACAAAATACAGGTCCTTCGCTGCGCTTGAGAATGACATCTGAAAACTAATAACAGTAAGAACAACAACAACTGCAAAGACGAAATGCGGGGATTCTTCGCTGCGCTCAGAATGACGAGCAAGAGCAAGAGCAAGAGCAAGAGCAAGACAAAGCAAGAGCAACCGCAACTGCAAAAGCAGGTCCTCCGCCTGCGGCGAAGGATGAGAACAAAAAGTACCTGTGCCATTCGCTTAGGGCTATTCGCTGAGGACCCGGGGTTTGATGTCGAAGTCGTGGCCGAAGATGCAGCGCTCGACGAGCATGCAGAAGATGTGCTCGAGGGCGAGGTGGGACTCCTGGATGTTCATGGTGACCGAGGAGGGGACGATGATGTTGTGGTCGCAGAGGGTGCGCATCTGGCCGCCTTTGTTGCCGCTGAGGCCGATGGTGGTGATGCCGATTTCTTTGGCCTGGTGGAGGGCCTTGAGGACGTTTTTGGAGTTGCCAGAGGTGGAGATGCCGAGGAAGATGTCGCCGGGTTGGCCGAGAGCTTCGATCTGGCGGGCGAAGAGACAATCGAAGCCGTAGTCGTTGCCGGCGGCGGTGAGGATGGAGGTGTCGGTGGTGAGGGCGATGGCGCGGAGGGCGGGGCGGTCGACGGTGAGGCGGACGACGAACTCGGCGACGAGGTGCTGGGCGTCGGCGGCGGAGCCTCCGTTGCCGGCGACGAGGAGCTTGTGGCCGGATTGCATGGCGTGGGCGGTGAGTTCGGCGATGGTGACGAGGGTGTCGGAGATTTTTTCGTCGGCGAGGACGGCTTGCAGGGTGGCGATGGATTGGGCGAGCTGCTTCTGGACCAGGTGCTTCATGGATTCTCCGGCGTGGCCTTTTGTTGCTGATGCCAAGGGTACGGGATTGGGGTGGGGGATGTCGAAGACGGTGGTTCGCGGAGGGTCGATGCGGTGGAGTGGTTGTACCATTGCTTGCGTTGGTGGTGGTTGCTGAAGGTGTGCGGATTGGAGGCTTGGTGAGAAGGACTTTTTATGGTTTGGTTGTTGCGGGTTTGGCTACTGGCCTGGGGCTGGCGCAGGTGACGAGGAGTGCTCCCGCTGCAGTTCCGCCGCCGTCCACGGCTTCTGAGGTTTCGCAGGGTGGGGCGGGGAAGACGATGTTACTGTGGCCGGCGGGGGCGCCGGGGGCGTTGGGTGAGGAGGATGTCGACAAGCCTACGCTGACGGTGTTCTTGCCGGTGGCTCTGAATGCGACGAAGACGGGAGTCGTGGTGGCCCCGGGTGGCTCCTATATGCATCTGGCTGTGGAGAAGGAGGGGTACGCGGAGGCGCGGTGGCTGAACGAGCGTGGGGTGGCGGCGTTTGTGCTGCAGTATCGGCTGGGGCCGAAGTATCACCATCCGGTGGAGCTGGAGGACGCACAGCGGGCGATTCGGATGGTTCGGGCGCATGCGGCGGAGTGGGGTGTGGCGACGGACGCATGTGGGGATGTGGGGATTTTCGGCGGGCGGGCATCTGACGGCGACGGCGGGGACGCATTTTGATGCGGGCAAGGCGGACGCGAGCGATGTGGTGGAGCGGCAGGGAAGCCGGCCGGACTTTCTGGTGTTGGGGTATCCGGTGATTACGTTCAAGGAGCCTGATTTGCATCGCTTGTCGTTAAAGAATTTATTGGGGGACGCTCCTGATCCGAAGCTGGTGGATGAGTTGTCGGCGGAGACGCAGGTAACGAAGGAGACGCCGCCGACTTTCTTGTTTGCGACGACCGACGATAAGACTGCTCCGGTGATGAATAGTGTGTTGTTTTATTCGGCGCTGGTGAGGGCGGGGGTGCCAGTGGAGATGCATCTGTTTCAGCATGGTGCGCATGGGGCAGGGTTGGGGGTGGGGAATCCTCAGTTGAGCGTTTGGCCGGACCTGGTGGCGAAGTGGATGCGGGAGCGTGGGTATATGACGGCTTCTGCGCAGTAGGGAGGGGTCGATGACGGTTGAGGAGTTTACGGCTTCGGATGGCACGGGGTTCGATGGAATCCTGCTTGCGCTGTGGTGGGACGCGAAGGGCGATTGGGAGAAGGCGCACGAGATCGCTCAGGACGTTGCCGGGGCCGATGGGGCTTGGGTGCATGCTTATCTGCATCGGACGGATGGGGACTTGGGGAATGCGGCCTATTGGTACCGGCGGGCGGGAAGGGCGGTTGCGACAGGGGACTCTCGGGTTGAGTGGGAGGGGATTGTGCGGGAGTTGTTGGGGAGATGACGTTGGCTGTCTGGCGAGGGGGGTCGAGAAGCGGACCTCTCCGCTGCGCTGCTCACGATAAAGCCAGGAGCAGCTTCGGTCGAAATGAGGTCACTTCTCCAAGGGAAAGGAATGGGGGTTCGTGCCTCAGGTGAAAAACCCCACCTTAGCGACGATAAAACTGTCGCGAAGATGGGGCACCCGATTCTTGCTCCGAATATATATTTTTCGACTGCGGTTATTTGCGGAGGTAGGCGTCGTCTTTGTTGATCCAGTCCTGGCGGGGTGGGGTGAAGACATCGAAGTCGATGCAGTCGGACAGGGCAGTGGCGGAGTGGGGAAGACCGCCGGGGATGACGAGGACTTCGCCCGGGTTGACGGTGTGTGAGGTGCCGTCGTCGAAGTCGAAGCGCAGGGAGCCTTCGGTGATGAAGGTGATCTGTTCGTTGGGGTGGGAGTGGCGGGGGACGACGCATCCCTTCTTGAGCACGATGCGGGCGAACATGGACTGAGCGCCGGTGACGAACTGGCGCGAGAGAAGTGGGTTGAGCTGCTCGTTTTCGACGGTGTTCCAACTGTGGAGAGTCGCCTTGGACATGGTGATGATGCCTTTCTTTGTGGGGACGTTGGCGGGAGATGAATTTCTCGCTTTGTGTTGCGCGCTCCCTTGTGTAGAGTAAGCGAATCGGGGGCGATGCAGAGGTGCTTCGCTTACGGAATTTGCAAAGGGTGTGAAATGGAGGCCGCGGGCCTTGCGGGTCGCGGGCGTCTCTCCTTTTTACTTATCTCTATTACTTCTTTTGGTTATTTTTCTATATTTTGAATGACTAACTTTGAAACGGGTGATTGGAGCAGATGCGTCTTCCAGTGGCGAAGGTGTTTCTGTCTCTTCTGTTCGTGCTGATCCTTGGCGGATCGGTGGTTGGTGGATCGCGTGTGATGGCGCAGACGGGGGCGCCTGAGTCGTCCACTGCCGGGACGAGTGAGGCCGATCGGATTGCGGCGCTGGAGAAGCAGAACGCGGACAACGCGGCGTTGATTGCAGCGGCGCAGACCTCCGGGGACAACGCCTGGATGCTGGTTTCGGCGGCGCTGGTGCTGATGATGAGCGGGCCGGGGCTGGCGCTGTTCTACTCGGGCCTGGTTCGGAAGAAGAATGTCCTGGCGACGATGATGCAGACCTTCGCGATGATGGCCGTGATTACGGTGCTGTGGGCGTTCGTTACATATTCGCTGGCGTTTGGTGAGGGGAACGCGTTTATTGGCGGGTTACACAATGTGTTTTTGAAGGGGGTAGGGCTGGCGCCGGACCCGAAGTATGCGGCGACGATTCCGCTGCAAACGTTCATGGTGTATCAGTTGATGTTTGCGATTATTACGCCGGCGCTGATTACGGGCGCGTTTGCCGAGCGGATGAAGTTTTCGGCGATGCTGGTGTTTATGGTGCTGTGGGCGCTGTTTGTGTATAGCCCGATGGCGCACATGGTTTGGGGTAAGGGTGGATTGCTGAACGCCTCGCAGGGCGGCCGCTTTCCGACTCTCGACTTTGCGGGTGGGACGGTGGTGCATGTGACCTCGGGGGTTTCGGCGCTGATTACTGCGCTTTATTTAGGGAAGCGGCTGGGATATCCGAAGGTGCCGATGCCGCCGCATTCGGTGGTGCTTAGCTTTATTGGGGCCTGTTTGTTGTGGGTGGGCTGGTTTGGGTTTAATGCAGGTTCGGCGTTGAGTGCCGGGACGCTGGCGACTTCGGCGTTTGTGGCGACGCACTTTGGCGCGGCGGCGGCGGCGATTGGCTGGAGCGTCGCGGAGTGGATCCGTCAGGGCAAACCCTCGGCGCTGGGTGCGATCTCAGGATGCGTGGCCGGGCTTGTGGCGATTACACCGGCGGCCGGGTTTGTTACCCCGATGTCGGCCCTGTGGATTGGGCTGATCGCCGGTGTGGGCTGTTATCTGATGGTAGTGAAGGTGAAGGCGTGGTTTGGGTACGACGATTCGCTGGATGCGTTTGGCGTGCATGGCGCGGGCGGGACGATGGGAGCGGTCCGTAACCGGCGTCTTCGCAACCAGTGTGATTAACCCGATCTTTGGCGCGGGGAAGGCCACGGGTGCGCTGGAGGGCAATCCTCACCAGCTGCTGAACCAGCTTGTCGGGGTCGCAATCGCGTGGGGCCTTTCGATTGTGGGTACTCTGATTATTTTATTCATCGTGGATAAGCTGATCGGGCTTAGGGTGAGTGAGGACGACGAGCGCGAGGGACTCGATCTTTCGCAACACGGCGAAGAAGGGTACGATTGGGCGCACTGAAAACAGCTATGAGCTTTGGGCCTGGAGCTTTGAGTTTTTTGAGGAAGGGACTTGGATATGCAGAAGATTGAAGCGGTCATTCAGCCATCGAAGCTGGATGCGGTGAAGGACGCACTGGTGGAGATTGGGGTGGAGGGGATGACGATCACTGAGGCCCGGGGACATGGGCGACAGAAGGGGCATACGGAGTTTTACCGGGGGCGTGAGTACTCTGTCGATCTGCTGCCAAAGGTGAAGCTTGAGGTGGTGGTGGCCGACGCGATGCTGGACAAGGCGGTGATGGCAATTATGACTTCGGCGCGAACCGGGACGATTGGGGACGGGAAGATCTTTATCTCGAAGATCGATGAGGCTATCCGGATTCGGAACGATGAGCGCGGGGAGACTGCGCTGTAGGTCTGCGGGCAGCGGAGGAACAAGGCCCAACACCGATCAGCACCGATGACACCGATCTACACCGATCTACAACGCGTAACGGTGATCAAGGGGACAAAGCGGATAAAAGGGAATTTTGAATCCGATTGACGGGAGCGTCTGTGTCGCTTGTTCTCCCCAGGCAAGGTATTCATCCATGAAGTAGGTCGCCCTGACGGTGGGAGGCCCTGAGGCAGACAAAAATCGCGGTTCGCAGGTTGTATGCTGTAGGTTCCCATGCCAGCAAACGAGTCTACAAGCAGCGGAATGCGCGCGACCTACCAGCGACGGATGCTGGAGATTCGTGGTGCGTTTGAGGCAGGGGGTGCAACGGGTGCGGTGACGATTGCTGCGCGCGCGGCGGCCGTTGACGAGCTGGTTAGTGCTCTGTGGGGACAGGCGGTGCGGCGTGATCCGCGACTGAGTGTGGGCTTTGCGCTGGTTGCGATTGGTGGATACGGGCGACGGCAGCTGTTTCCTTACTCGGACGTTGACCTGCTCTTTCTGCTGGATGGGCGGCTCGCTGAGAAGGACGTCAAGGACGCGGTCCGGCGAGTGAACCAGGAGATGTGGGACTGTGGGATTCGCGTGTCTCCGGTGACGAGGAAGATGGCGGAGTGTGAGCGATTCGATCCGGAGAACGCGGAGTTTCTGCTTTCGTTGATGGACCACCGGATGGTTGTGGGGGACGTTGCGCTGTATGGCAAGCTGGCGGGGCAGTGCGTTCCGAAGCTTCTGCAGCGGGAACATAAGGCGGCGATGGTCCGTTTGCTGGAGTTGACGAGGGCGCGTCATGCGAAGTACGGAGACACGCTGTTTCATCTGGAGCCGAATATCAAGGACTGTCCCGGAGGGCTGCGGGACGCGCACGTTTGCGGATGGATGACGAAGCTGCGAGAGGTGGCGGCCCAGAGCCAGAAGAAGGGCGAAGACGGGGCCGATGTTGTTTCAGCCGAAGAGGGCAATGAGTTTCGCAAGGCAGTGGAGTTTCTGTGGCTGGTGCGGTGTTTCCTGCATTATCGGCATGAGCGGGACGACAATACGCTGGACTGGCAGGCCCAGGACGCGGCGGCAGAGACGATGGTGGGGTTGACAGGGCGCAAACCGAAGAAGGCGGACGCGGCCTACTGGATGCGGGTCTATTTTCGTCATGCGAGGAGTGTGGAGCGGCGCGTGGAGCAGATGATGGATGAGGTGCCGACGGGGAAGGCGCCTGCGAAGTTGCTGGGGGTAAAACGGGAGCGCAAGGCGGAGGTCGGGTTGCATGGGTTTCGCGTGGAGAAAGGGCGCGTGAAGCTGGATGCGGTGGGCGAGTTTGGGCATGAGCCGGCAGAGGACCCGGACGTTGTGCTGCAGGTGTTCGAGGCAATGGCGCAGACGGGATGCACGCTGGGGCGGGACGCGGAGGAGCGGTTGTCGGAGGGGCTGCCGCTGCTGTCGGCGCATCTGGAGGAGGGGCCAACGCTGTGGCACCATCTGCGGGGTATCCTGAAAGGCTTTTACGCAGGGGACGCGTTGCGGTCGATGCATGCGCTGGGTTTGCTGGAGTTGCTGGTCCCGGAGTTTCATGGCATTGATGCGCTGGTGATTCGGGACGCGTACCACCGGTACACGGTGGATGAACATACGTTTGTGCTGATCGATACGCTGCATGGGCTGGAGAGCGCCCAGAAGGGTTCGATGGGGGAGTGGGCGAGTCGCTTTGGTGGGGTGCTGCGGGAGTTGCCGCATCCAGAGCTGCTGTATGTTGCAGCACTGCTGCATGACACCGGGAAGGGACGCAGCACAGGAGACCACACACGCGAGAGTGCGCGAATGGCCCTGAGTGTGATGGAGCGGCTGGAACTGGATTCGTACGAGAGCGGCCTGGTGGTGAGCTTGATTGCGAACCATCTAGAGATGTCGGCGGCGCTGCGGAGGGACATCTTTGACGAGGAGACGGTGAGCGCGTTTGCTGGGAAGGTGCACGCGCCGGAGGCACTGCGGATGTTGACGCTGTTTACTTATGCCGATATCAATGCCGTGCATCCTGATGCGCTGACCCCGTGGAAGGCGGAGAACCTCTGGCAGCTTTATATCGCTACGGCAAACTATCTGGATCGCAGCGTGGACGACGAGCGGCTGGGCGTCCAGGAGGAGAGCGAACTGGTGCATCGCGTGGTGGCATTGCTGCCGGGGCAGAAGGCGGCGGTGAGGGAGTTTCTGGGCGGGTTCCCGGAGAGGTATGTGCTGACCAGGACGCCTGAGCAGGTGCGGGCACAGTTCAAGATGTCGACGCGGTTTGCAGAGGGCCCGATCCAGCTTGAGTTTCGCTATTCGCCGACGGTGAGCGACTTGACGCTGGTGACGCGGGACAGGCCGCAATTGTTTGCGACCATGGCAGGCGTTCTGGCCGCGTGGGGGATGAATATCGTTACCGCGGACGCGTTTTCGAACAGGCAGGGCGTGGTGGTGGATACGTTCCGCTTTACCGATAACTTTAAGACGCTGGAGATGAACGCGTCCGAGCATGAGGCGTTTGTGAAGAGCGTGCACGATGTGATGACGGGAGTGGTTTCGGTTGAGAAGCTGCTGAGCGGCCGGCGGCGGGGAAGAAGGAAGGCCCCGCTGGTGTTTGTGGAGACTCGGGTGGAGTTTGACGATGAGGCGTCTTCGCACAGTACGCTGCTGGAGGTGGTGACGCAGGACACGACTGGGCTGCTGCGCGCGCTAAGCCTGACGCTGGCGGCGCAGGGATGCAATATCGAGGTGGCGCTGGTGGATACTGAGGGAGAGACGGCGATCGACGTCTTCTATCTGACGCGCTATGGGGGGAAGCTGGATAAGGTCGAGGAGCGTGTGCTGCGGCAGGCCCTGATGCAAGCGATGGAAGAGAACGCGCGATGAGGCCGGGCCAGCCAGGGTAAGCGGAGCAGAGGTGTACCGCATCTTGCGGCGGACCTTGGGTTATTGGCCAGAAACTAAATAGATACCGGTCATTTTGCCAGTTGAACCGGGTCCCGCTGGTTTTATATTAGAGATATGAGCACCCCAGGGAACGAGAATACGAGCAGCGGGCGGCCGACAGCAGTTCCGCAGAAGAACGACCGTTATATATTTGGCAGTCTGGACAGCTTTGGGAAGAACCAGGAGAAGCTGCACGAGGTGAGCTGGGGGGAGGAGCAGCCTGAGGGTGTGCTGTTGGCGTCGATGGATGCGGCGATCAATTGGGTGAGAAAGAATTCAGTCTGGCCGATGACGTTTGGGTTGGCGTGCTGCGCGATCGAGATGATGTCGATGGGTGGGTCACGGTACGACATTGCGCGGTTTGGGGCGGAGGTTTTTCGCCCGTCGCCACGGCAGAGCGACCTGATGATCATTGCGGGACGGGTGTCGCAGAAGATGGCGCCGGTGATTCGGCGGCTCTATGAGCAGATGCCGGAGCCAAAGTGGGTGATTTCAATGGGGGCTTGCGCGACCTCGGGCGGGGTGTTCAACAATTACGCCCTGTTGCAGGGGGTCAACCAGGTGATTCCGGTCGATATTTACGTTCCTGGATGCCCACCGCGACCCGAACAGTTGCTGTATGCCATCACGCTTTTGCAGGAAAAGATCCAACAGGAACGCGGAACAGTGCGTAAGACCCTGAATCTGTCTTAGCCGGGCCCGAATGGCGGGATTGGTTACTGGAAGGGTTCCCCGGTGAATGGTCCAAGGAAGTTTTTTCACGATTTGGCGGGTAACGTATTGAAAATATAGTCCCGAACTAGTAAATTTTTATCCGCATCACTTAGCAACTGCGGTAAGCTGTAAGGAATCGAACAAACAAAACGATCCCTGTTTGGAATTGAAGATTCGTAAACACGCATGACTTTGAGTGGAGGAACTCGAATGGTTTATCGCCCGTTTAGCAATTTTAAGCCGGTTAATGCTGGCTGCATGCGCAGTCGGTCTTGGAGTTGGCAGCCTGAATGCGCAGACCACTGGCACAGCGGCCCCGATGGGGATTAACCCATCGCGAGTTGACGTGTTTTTGGGGTACTCGTATTTTGGGGCGCACGGGCAGGTGAAGCCCGCAGGAATTTCGTACTCCTCCATTAATGTGGGAGCCCTTGGCAGTGTGGCGTACTACATGAATAAGTACGTGGGCGGCGAGCTTATCGTTGCGGCGCATCCGAACGGCAAGAACGATGACCTCTTTTCAATCTCTGCTGGTCCGATCTTCCGCGCTCCGATGCAGAACTTCACGTTATTTGGACACGGTCTTGTCGGCGCCGGCTGGCTCGACGGTCCGAACTCCCATAACGGGCACCTACTATAACCCTTATAGGGCGGGGCCGACTCTAACGGCTGGTGGCGGAATGGATTACGATCTGCCGTTCTTCGACAACCGTTTCTCGCTTCGCCTCTTCCAAGCGGACTATCGCTGGATCCATACCAACTACGGGCCGGCTGCCACGATTCCGACTGGTGGGGTACTGGGTGGGCGTACCAACCTCAGTGCGGCGGAGTTGAGCACGGGTGTTCTAATCCACTACGGCCATATCATTCCTCCTCCACCTGTAACTTATGCTTGCTCGGTTTCGCCGACGACGGTCTATCCGGGTGACCCGATTACGGTTACGGGTACGGCTGGCAATATGAACCCCAAGAAGGCCTACACCTACACGTGGACGGCTGATGGCGGTACGATCTCCGGCAATTCGAGCACTGCGAACATCGATACGAAGTCTGCGGTTCCGGGCACCTACACGGTGAAGGGTCATATTGCCCAGGCTGGCACAAAAGCGCCGAAGCCCGGCGAGTTTGCAGATTGCACGGCCACCTACACTGTCAAGCAGTTCGAGCCGCCGACGATCAGCTGCTCGGCGAGTCCTTCGACGGTCGCCCCGGGAGATTCTTCGACGATTACCGCGACCGGTATGAGTCCTCAGAACCGTCCTCTGACCTATAGCTATAGCGCTTCGGCTGGCTCTGTGTCCGGCAGCGGTTCTACGGCGACGTTGAGCACGGCTGGTGCAGCACCTGGAACGATAACGGTGACCTGCAACGTGGTTGACGATAAGGGCCAGTCGGCATCGGCCACGACAACTGTTACTGTCAACGCTCCTCCTCCGCCTCCGGCACCCGAGACCAGCGCTCTCTGCTCGGTCAGCTTTGATCGGGACACGAGGCGGCCGGTCAGGGTCGATAACGAAGCCAAGGCTTGCCTTGACGATATCGCCCTGAAACTGCAGAGTGCTTCGGATGCGAAGCTCGCTGTGGTTGGCAACTCAACCAGCGCCGAAAAGACCCCACCCAAGAAGGGTCGCAAGCCGACGGTTGATCCTGCTGCCGCGCGTGCTGTGAACGCGAAGGAGTACCTGGTAACGGAGAAGGGCATCGACGCCAGCCGTATCTCGGTCTATACCGGCACTGATGACGGTAAGACTGTGACGACGACGTTGGTTCCTGCCGGGGCAACGCTGAGCACTACTGGTCTCACCCCAGTGGACGAGAGTGCTGTCAAAGCGGTACCACGGACGCCTCCTGCCAAGAAGAGCAAGTAGTAAATACTTGCTGTAACCAAGTACACGGGCTGACTGGGTTGATTCCCAGTCAGCCTTTGTGTTGAAGGCCTCGGAGGCCGAGCGCGGCGAAGCGATTAGACTTGAGATTTAGGATGAATCCTTGAACAGACGGCGCAGACTACAAATTAGGGGCGTTGCCCTTCTTTTTGCCTTAACATGCTTTCGGTTAAGTGCGGCGACCTGGCTGCCGTTTGGGCCCGACGGAGGAGACGCGCGTTCGTTCGCCGTGGATCCGCACGACCACTCGCATCTTTATTTAGGCACACTAACGGGCTGGATCTACGAGTCCTGGAATGGCGGAGGGGACTGGAAGCGGCTGGCCTCGGTCGGAAAGCGGGACAACCTGGCGCTGGATTCCATCGTGGTGGATAGCGGCAATTCAAAGCGCATTCTTGTCGGGGCCTGGATTCTCGGGAGCTCTGAGGGTGGGCTTTATATCAGCAATGATGGCGGCTTGACCTGGGAGAGCGATGCGGACATGCGCGGGCAGTCCATTCGGTCGCTTGCGGCCGCTCCATCGGACCCGAAGACCTTAGTGGCGGGTACACTGACGGGCGTCTACCGGTCGACTGATGGAGGGGGACACTGGCAAATGATCAGCCCGGCGGGAAGCCAGGAGATTCACGAGGTCGAGTCCGTAGCAATCGACCCAGCCAATCCGCAGATCATCTATGCGGGGACCTGGCATCTGCCGTGGAAGACAACCGACGGTGGGGAGCACTGGACCAATATCAAGCAGGGCGTCATCGACGACTCGGATGTGTTTTCGATCATCGTGGACCCTAAGGACCCGAGTGTGGTCTATGCGAGCGCCTGTTCTGGAATCTACAAGAGCCAGAACGGCGGCGAGAAGTTTCAGAAGGTGCAGGGAATACCTTCGACCGCGCGGCGAACCAGAGTGCTGATGCAGGACCCTCAGAACCTGAACATAGTTTTTGCGGGAACCACGGAAGGTCTGTTCCGTACAGGAGACTCGGGCGCGACGTGGATACGGACGACCGGCCCGGAGCTGATCGTCAATGACGTCTATGTCGATCCGACGAACACCAACCGAATTCTGCTTGCGACTGACCGCGGCGGTGTGCTGGCGAGCAATGATGGAGGCTATTCGTTTCTTCCAGCGAACAATGGATTCTCAGCGCGGCAGATTACCTCGTATATCGGGGACGCTGCGCAGCCGGCAACAATTTATGTGGGGGTGGTGAACGACAAGGCCTGGGGCGGGGTGTTTGTCAGCGACAATGGCGGCCTGAGTTGGTCGCAGAAGAGCGCGGGCTTGAACGGACAGGACGTGTTTAGCCTGGGACAAGCGTCGGATGGAACGGTGCTGGCTGGTACGGGGCATGGCATCTATCGGTTGCAGGGAGAGCTTTGGGGCCGGGTGAACAATGTCTCTTTCAGTGAGCATCAAAGTCCACAACCTGAAGGGGAGAAGAAGCCGGCCGTCTCCGCCAAGCCTGCCGTCAGGCCGCATCGTGTAGTCCCGCGGAAGGCGGTTGAAGCGCCTCCCGGGTACACTTTCGATGCCAATGTCAACGCGATCGCACGGGCCGGGGACACGCTCTATGCCGCAACTTCTGAGGGGCTGCTGCGAAGTGTGACGGCGGGAGAGAGCTGGAAGCTGGTGTCTGGTCTGGAGAAGGACAATTGGAGCTTTGTTGTTACCGCCAGGTCACTGGGTCGTGGCAGCGACGCTGAGATCTGCGATGCTTTCGCCGGACGGTGGCCAGAGGTGGGAGCCGTTGCATCTGCCTGCGACGCTGGAACAAGTTGAAGCGGTGTCGGTCGATGATGACGGAGGGCTCTGGGTGGGGGGACGGGAAGGTATTTTTGTCTCCCAAGACAAAGGCGCAACATGGCAGAGCCTGAAGGGCCTTTCGGTACGGGACGTGAACAGCCTGTTTTACGATCAGCCCGCGCAGCGGATGTTGATCACTGCCAACAGCAAGAACACGATCGCGTTCGCCGGTCCATCTGCCGGATCGCACTGTGCACTATTGGAACACCGGCTGGAACCTGAGACTCGTGCGGCCGATGGGAGACCATCTTGTGGGAGCTACCTTGTTTGATGGCATCGTGGTGCAGCCGCGCATGGTCGACTCGAGTGAAGTGGCGAGACATTGAGGCCCCCTCGTAGGCGATGAGGAATAGAATTGAAATATGAGCTTTGAGTCCTTCGACACGAGCGCGCGGCACCCCTTTCAGACAGACGATATTAATCTGCTGCCAATTGCGGCGAAGGTGGCGCAAGGGGAACGTCTGAGCTTTGAGGACGGAGTGATGCTGTACCGGAGCGGCGACATTCTGGCAGTGGGCTGGCTGGCAAACCTTGTGCGCGAGCGGCTGCATGGAAATATCGCTTACTTCAACGTCAATCGGCATATCAATCCGACCAACGTCTGCGTCGCTTCGTGCCGGCTGTGTGCGTTTGGACGCAGGAAGGGTGATGCGGGGACGTATACGATGGCGCTCGAGGAGGCCTGGGAGACTGCGGCAACGGGATTGACCGAGGCGGTGACCGAGTTTCATATTGTGGGTGGGTTGCATCCCGATCTGCCGTTCGAATACTTCATGGACCTTGTGCGCGGTCTGAAGGTGCGGTTTCCGAAGGTGCATATCAAAGCGTTCACCATGGTGGAGGTGGCGTTTCTGGCCAAGCGCGGCAAGATGACGATTCCTGAGACGCTGGAGCGGATGAAGGCCGCGGGCGTGGATTCGATGCCCGGGGGCGGGGCGGAGATCTTTGCCGACCGGGTGCGGCATATTATCTGCGACCACAAGATCGATGGGAGCGAGTGGCTGGATACGGCGCGCGCGGCACACAAGATCGGACTGCGTTCGAATGCCACGATGCTGTATGGGCATGTGGAGAACGAAGAAGGACCGCGTGGACCATCTGGTGAAGCTGCGGGCGGTGCAGGACGAGACGGGCGGGTTCCAGACATTTATCCCGCTAGCGTTCCATCCGGAGAACACTGCGCTGGCACATATTCCGAAGACGACTGGCATGCTTGACCTTCGGCAGATCGCCGTGGGGCGGTTGATGCTGGACAATTTTCCGCACGTCAAAAGCTACTGGCAGATGGTCTCGCCGAAGATGGCGCAGATCTCGCTGCGGTTCGGTGCAGACGATATCGATGGCACGGTGATCGAGGAGAAGATCTACCACGATGCCGGGGCGACGACACCGCAGGGAATGCGACGGGCAGACCTGGTTCGGCTGATTACAGAGGCCGGGCGAGAGCCGTTTGAGCGCGACACGATGTATCGCGCGGTGACCCGGAGTGAAGACTCATTTACCGTTGCGGTCTGAGTTCGATCTAATACTGCTTCCGCGTTCAAACTGACCGAAAAATAGGACGTAACTGACCCTTCGCGGGCAAGATGTTCTTTCTGTTAGAGATCGCTCGTTCAAAAGTGGAAATCAATTTGCCTTGTGGGTAATTATTTGGCACTCGGCGACTAATTTTCTGCATAGTTACGACTCTGGTTCTTCCTCGAAAACACTTAAATCAAGGTTTTTCAGCGAATTGCGCGAATGGTTGCCCATTTGCATTAGAGACAGTGCATCCGCAAAAAACGTTGGTTCCAACGGGCTATCCCGTTGATTCGGACGGCAGTTAAGCTGTGCCAATTTTCGGCTTCACACCCATTTCATTGGGGAAGGAGGATTTAATGTATCTACTCTTCGGAACTAGCCATGGCGGCACTCGTTGTCATTGCAGTTATCCAGCTTCGCGACCACTTTGTTTCCTCTCGCTAAGCGGGAACCGCAGCTCTCAACATGCATTCAGTCCAATCGGCTCACCAGCCTGCAGGGTGGGAGGACGCGATCCGGGAGGTCAGGCTAACGCCTGGCCTCTTCTCTTGTGGGTACCTCACCCGTCTGCGTTTCGTATGTAGATGCTTACCTCGTCACAAACTCATGATTTGTGCAATCCTTCTCTGCAATGAATCGGCGAACGGCTTTGCGTGGCGTCGTTTCTGCGATAGGCGTCTCAAGACTTGAATGTTCGGTATTTGGAGCGATAGCGAGGGCCTCCTCTCAGGTGTTCTCATCGCTCTTATCAACGCTCCCGTCACCCGTTCTCTTCGCGGGCGATTCGACAAATGCCTATCGCGATCCCGCCGCGATCTATCACAACGGATGGTTTTACCTGTACTTCACCTGGATCAGGACCGAGCAGGACGGTGTTCCATATTCTTACGTAGCGTGGAGCAGGAGCAGAGACCTTCGGCATTGGAGTGGGCCGGCGATCATCACCCCTCGTGATAAAAATCTGGACTTTGGTTCACCCGGTGACGTGGTTCGCTACCGAGGGCGCTGGGTCATTTGTCTGCAGACTTACCCGCGCCCAAATGGCGAGAGATACGGAAATCGAGACTCGCGCGTCTGGACGATGAGCAGTCTGGATCTGCATCACTGGTCAAAGCCGGAGATACTGCGAGTGAAAGGCCCGAATGTTCCGATTGCCGGGATGGGGAGAATGATCGATCCATATCTCCTGCAAGACAAAGACATCGTTGGCAAATGGTGGTGCTTCTACAAACAGAACGGTATCAGCAGGTCTTCGTCCTTCGACCTGAAGAATTGGACGTATGCCGGGAAGACTGATGCGGGAGAAAATCCTTGTGTCATCGTCGATGGCGATCACTACGTCCTGTTCCACTCGCCTCCGAATGGCGTCGGAATAAAGCGCTCCAGAGACCTGGAGAACTGGGTCGACGAAGGCGTCCTGACGCTGGGCCAGGGCGAATGGCAGTGGGCGCAGGGCCGGTTGACCGCGGGCTTCGTCCTTGATCTTCGCCCTTGATCTTCGCAACGATCCCTCCATCGGTAAAGCGCTCATGTTCTTCCATGGCTCCCGATTTCCCGAAGAGGACATTCGTGGCGGCTTCAACAACTACGCGAGCATCGGTTTCGCGTGGAGCGACAATCTCAAAGACTGGAATTGGGTCGGGCGATCTATGCGTGCAGAATAGATCTGCCTTCGCGCATTCGAGATTGGTGCAATCCGTCACTTGATCGGCGCTTTTCCAATCGTTCGGCGTCGGTGAACAGGGCTAGCCTTTGACTGGTGAATCCGGTTTGGCGGTGATGATGGCGGAGAGGAAGAGGAGCAGGACCGCTCCTGCGGCGGGGACGAGGAGTCCTGCGCGAAGGCCGTGGAAGTGCGTGGAGAACACGCCGGTGAGCCAAGGCAGCGTGGCCCCTCCAAAGGAGGCGGTAGCAAAGAGCGCGCCGAGCCGGGAGTGGTTGCCGGTGCGTGCCAGCAGGAACGACATGATGAGGGGATAGAGGGGAGCGAGGCTGAGAGCGGCAAGAACTGTGAGCGTGATGATGCCGGCAGCGGATAGATGCGCGATGGCGCAGAGCAGGACCTGAGTGAAGATGAGCACGGCGAGACAGATGCGATAGAGGGGGGCTTCGCCCAGCAACGTCATCAACAGAGTGACGAGAATTCGTCCGGTGAGTTCGGCCACCCAGAAGCAGAGGGCGATGGAAGAGGCGTGAAGGGCCCGATCAGAGCGAATGGCGTAGCTGGGCAGCCAGCCTCCAAGCGAGTTCTCGATGCCGACGTAGAGAAAGGTGGCGAGGCCGAAGACAAAGAGAGGTAACGGAGGCAGAGGCAGGCGCGACTGCGTGGATTGCGCAGGTGATGCGGAGTGCGAGGACGTTCGAGCCGGGTCTTCCGATTGCGTCGGCTTCGGGACCGAGAGGGAGGCTAGCGATGTGACGGCGAGGAAGACGGCCGCCGCAAGGAAGAAGTATTGAACGCCGCGAGAGGAAGACATGCGTACCAGTACGGGACACGCAA
The DNA here is from genome assembly GCA_963774835.1 of uncultured Acidobacteriaceae bacterium. Lineage (GTDB taxonomy): Bacteria > Acidobacteriota > Terriglobia > Terriglobales > Acidobacteriaceae > Edaphobacter. The sequence continues at coordinate 1,244,348 of CAVZGS010000001.1, read as the reverse complement.
TGGCCCCGAGCCCCCATGCGACGTTGAGCAAAGCGATGAGACGAGCGCGCGCTGCAGGGACGGCCGTGCCTGCGATGACGTTGCCGGCGGTGAGTCCTAAACCGAGACCGAAGCCAACGCAGAATAGCGCAATGTGTGCTTGGCTAAAGTCGACCCAGGCCATGGCGGCGCATCCGGCCGCGGTGATGGCCGAACCGTAGAGGATGCTGGCGCGGAGGTTGCGCGTGGCGAACCACGCTCCGCAGAACTGGCCGGTGAAGCTGACGGTGAAGAGAGTGCCTGCCTGGGCGTCCTGGATGTGCCAGCGCTGGATGAGCGCCGGCAGAAGAGGGCCGAGCATGACAGTGGCGATACCGGCCGCGAGGAAGTAGAAGAAGACCGGAAGCAGCGTGCGAAGCGGGTCCGCAGGGTCGTTGCCGGGCCGGGACACTTGTGGATGGTTTAGTTGCAAAGCGTTCCTGTCAGCGTTTGCTTCGCGGCGGCTTGGGCGGAGGATTTTTTTGAATGCTCGCGGTTGATTCTCTCACGATCAGCTCGGGCTCAAACCAGATCTCCTGCGGGTAGATTTCATTCGGTGACTGGATACGCTGGACGAGGAGTTGGGCCGCCATCAAACCCATCTTTCGGAGGGGTTGACGGACGGTGGTGAGCCGCGGGTTGAAGTACTCGGCGACAATGATGTCGTCGAAGCCGATGACGGAGATGTCACGCGAACAGTTGAGGCCAGCATCTTCAATGGCGCGTACGGCGCCGATGGCCGCAGTGTCGTTGAAGCAGAAGATGGCAGTAAAGTCGCGGGTGCGGGTGAGCAGATCGCGGACAGGCGAGTAGCCGAGGTCGGGCGACCAGATGTTTTTCTCAAGGTAGATGCAGAGTTCGGGGTGGACGATGATGCCGATCTGCTGCGCGATGCTGACGATGGCCTGCCATCGGGCCTCTGAGTCGAGGGAGTAGCGCTGGCCCTTCATGAAGGCGATGCGGCGGTGGCCGAGATCGTAGAGATGGGAGAGGGCCATGCGGGCGGCGAGGTTGTGATCGAGCAGGACATTGGTGACGCCGGGAGTTTTGCTGTGGATGGAGATGCCGACCACAGGGAGTGGCGTGACGACGGAGACCTCGGTGTTGACGAGGAGAAGGCCATCGACGCGGCGGCGCATGAGGAGCTCCTGATACTCCTCCCTGAGATCAGGCTGGCCGAGATGGCTGACGGTGAAGGATAGAAACCCTTCCTGGAGGAGATACTGTTCGACGCCGAGCATGACTCCGGTGACGTAGCCCTCGCTGAGTTCGGAGACGATGACGCCGATGGTGTTGGTGAGACCAGAGCGCAGCATGCGGGCGTGCAGGTTCGGGCGGTAGGCGAATTTTTTTGCGGCGGCATGCACTCGCTGTTTGGTCGCGGCAGGAATGGACTCGGCGACAGGGGAGTTGTTGAGCACGATTGAAACGGTGGCGGGCGAGAGGTCAAGATAGTCGGCGAGCATCTTGAGCGTGACTGGCTTGTCGGAGTGGGGCATCTTCTTCGGCTTTGCTGTCATCGTGGCCCGCCGGGATGGATGTGTAACATACTGCAACAGTTGTACACCCTGGGCCGAGCCGGCGCACAGGCAAGTTGCGATTACGAAAGGTCCTCTTACGGTACAGTCGCGGCGAAGTTACAAAATCGAGACAATTGCGAATTCAATTTGTGACGAATGACACGGTCCGATGCCTGTCTGGCCAAATTGTTTCATTACGTTTTTTGATGTGCTTCGTCTGTAGGGTATCTTCCCTCGATGCTTGGAACGGTGTTCGAGAGTGTTGATATTAGAGATTAAGTGACAACTTTGATCCACCGGATCCATTTGTTATCGGGATTGCTGGACAACTTCAATGGTCGAAGTAACCGGCAATAGTGATAGGCTGCAACGTTGGCTGGATTGGCGAACCGGGAACCAAAGGAGCGCAGAGCAGAGATGGATTGGCGCCTGAGTCTCGATTACTGAAATTAATGACAAAAGCATGTGCTTGTAACGACAGGTAAATATTGACATCGATCAGAAAGCATGAAATTTTAGATATCACACAGCGAGTTGCCACATTGTGGAATTGGTCCCGCCCCGATTGGAAGTCAATGAGGGACAAAGAAGACCAAACCACCGGCGTTGCTTAGGACCCTCGGGTGTGCCATGCACACTGCAAACGAGTGCGAGTCCAATTTTTAGCCGCGGTCCCGCGGAGAGATCCGACCGGAGCGCGTGTTTTTTGCAGGAGGCCAGAATGACTGCTTCAAGGAAGTTCACGAATGGACTGTTAAGCTTTGTCGTGTTGCTGCTGATGAGTGTGAGCGCGAGTTTTGCGCAGTCCACAGCAACGTTGTCGGGGGTCGTCACCGACCCGAGCGGTGCCGTGGTTCCGGGCGCACAGGTCACCGTGCATTCGCTTGCGACGGGACTCGATCGTCAACTCGTAACGGACAATGCGGGACTTTATGCCGCTCCTTCTCTGGTGCCCGGGGACTATCAGGTCCAGGTCAAGGCATCAGGGTTCAGCCTGTACACGGTGAAACAGGTGACGCTGGAGGTCGACCAGCGCGTGACGGTGAACATGGCGCTTGCGCTCTCCACTGCCGGCGAAACTGTGCAGGTGGAAAGCACCGCATCACAGATGGAGACCCAGACCATAACCGTCGGTCAGGTGATTGGCAGCAACACGGTGCAGGAGCTTCCGCTCAACGGACGGCACTTTCTTGATTTGACGGTGTTGACTCCGGGTGGCGTCGTCGCCCCGACTGCGGGAAGTTTGACAGCGACGAGCCGCGGCTTGGGTGCGAACTCCTTCATTACTGCCGGCAACCGCGAAGATTCGGTGAACTTCCAGATCAACGGCGTCAATCTGAACGATATCAGCCAGAACCAGATCACGTTTCAACCGTCGATCAATACCACCTCCGAGGTCAAGATCAACAACTCGACGTTTAGCGCGGAGTACGGGCGCAGCTCCGGCTCGATCGTGAACGTTTCGACGCGTTCCGGCACGGACAAGTTCCACGGTGAGGTCTTCGACTACTTCCGCAACGAAGCTCTCGATGCGCGCAACTACTTCAACCGCAATTTCAACCCCTCTACCGGACTGCCACTTGTTGGACTGCCCGGCGCAAAGGCACCGCTGAAACGCAACAACTTTGGCGCGGCGGTAGGACGGTCCAATTTGGAAGGGCCATACCTTCTTCTTTGCGAGCTACGAAGGTCTGCGTCAGCAGCAGGGGATCCTGCAGAACAGCACGGTGCTTACACCGGCCCAGCAGGCGACAATCGCTGCCAATGCCGCTCAGTTCCCGGCCGCCGCGTCTCTGGCCAAACTGATCCCACTGCCGAACAGTGGAAATAACTACGTTGCATTTACCCCCGGGCCTGTCCAGATCGATCAGTTCACCGGTGACGTGCTTCACCAGTTCAGCACGAACGATTCGTTGCACGGCTTCTACGCCTTTCAGGCGGACGTGCGCACTGAGCCTGCCTTGCAGGGTGACACGATTCCGGGCTTCGGGGACCATCGCAACGCTCATCGGCAGATCCTTACCCTCAATGAAACCCACATCTTTAATCCAAACCTCGTGAACGAAGCGCGGCTTGGCTTCAACCGCATCTCCATCGCCTTTAACCCGTCGAATTTGACCGACCCGACCAGTGTGGGGATCAGCGATGGTCTGAAGGGTCCGGTTGGTCTGCCCCAGATGCTTATCTCCGACATCGGGTTGACCTTCGGTCGGCCCTTCGGGTTTCCCGCAGGGGCGCAATGACACGCTTGGCGTTTTCTCCGATACGGCGACGCTGCTCCGCGGCAGGCACTCCATCAAATTTGGTGGGGAATTCCGCCGCTACCTGGTCGCCAACTTTGGCTTGAGCATTGGCGCAATCACGTTTGTAAGTACTGCCAATAACTTCATGAAGGACAATGCCACTGTCTTTTCTTCCACGCCAACGAGTATCTCGAGCCGCAACTACGCGAACGCCGTGGGAGCGTTTGTGATGGACAACTTCAAACTCAACGCCCACCTCAGCCTCGAATACGGCCTCCGCTTCGAGTGGAACGGGACGCCGGTCGAGGGCGCGAACCGCTACATCATCTTCAACGCCAATGCGGTGACCCTCACACAAGTTGGCACCAACGGGGTACCGCGCGACGCGGCGTATAAACAAAATTACAACTGGGAACCTCGGCTGGGGTTTGTTTATGATCCGCTGGGCAACGGCAGAACCGTGATGCGCGGCGGTTATGCCTACCTTGTAGACCAGCCGGTCTCTGGTTCAGCCTCGGGGCTCGCGGGCAATCCTCCCAACAGCACTGCGGTTTCGTATAACGGAGTCGCGATCCCTGTTAACAACCTGTATAACTCAGCGGCGGCTTCTGGCTTTACGATCTCTTCGGTCAATCCCAATCTGAAGAACGGATACATCGAGAGCTATAACCTGAATGTGCAGCAGGCGCTTCCCTACGGTCTTGTCGCCTCAATCGGGTACTACGGGTCGGTCGGACACGCCCTGCGGATTCAAAGCAACCAGAACCAGGCGTCCGGTCCGGTGGGTTCTCCCCATCCGTTTACGAAGCTCGCGGCCAACAGCCCGATTCTTCCCGGTCTGGCTATCGCGTCCAACATTAGCGAGGTGAACAGCATCGGACACTCGAACTACAACGCCATGTGGGCCGTGCTCACCAAGAACATGAGTCATGGGCTTTCGGTCAACATGAACTACAACTGGTCGAAGTCGATGGATATCAATTCGCTCGGGTCACAGGGCGGCCTGAACCTGCAGGACAGCAACAATCCGAGCGGCAACTATGGGCTGTCGGACTACGATACGCGTAATCACTTCGCCGGAACCGCGATCTACCAGCTGCCCTTCAAGGGCAGCCGTTGGGTCTCGGGCTATCAGCTTTCGACGATCTTTCAGTACCAAACGGGTAATCCCGTCAACATCCTCGCGTCGAGCTCGGGCTACAACGGCCTGACCGGCGTTGTGCGTCCCAACCGGGTCGGCCCAATCGTCAAGCAGAAATCGCAGGGCGCGATCGCTAACGTCACCTATCTGCTTCCAAGCAACGTCTGCCCCATTGGCCCGACGCTGGCCGTACCCAGTGGGTGCAGTCTGCAGGTCCAGGGGACGCAGGCGACTCCAGCCTCGGCGATTGTCTATACCGGCATCGGCAACATCCAACGCAATGCGGGTATCGGCCCAGGGTTCGCAGACCTCGATCTCTCAGCAGAGAAGGACACCCGGATCTTTGAGGCCCTCACCTTCAAACTGCGTATCGACGCTTTCGATATCTTCAATCACCCCAACTTCGGCCAGCCGTCGGGTAACGTTCAATCGTCAACCTTTGGCCAAATCTCTTCAACTCGCTTTGCGGTCAGCGATGGCGGCTCTTCCCGTCAGCTTCAGCTGAGCGCGAAGTTCCTCTTCTAACTTGAAACGTTGAAGAATGCGCCTCGCTGCGTGGCTTTTCAGCGAGGCGCAGTTTCGTTTGATGGTCTGCTATTTGTGTTGAGATGCGGCGGAGTTGTACCTAATGAGCGGCGAGATTTTCCTTCGTGATTACCGGGCCACGGACCTCGAGGCAATGTTTCGATTGGATGAGGCTTGCTTTGCGGAGGAGTTTCGTTTCGATCGAGAGTCGCTGCGGGAGTTCGCTGAGGAACGGAACGCCGTTGTTTACATCGCGGAGAAGGCTCGTGGTGAGATCGTCGGGTTTGTGATCGCCCATGTTGAGCGTATCGCGTCTGAGTGGCGGGCCTATGTGGTGACTCTGGACGTGGCGCCCGACTACCGGCAGATGGGGTTGGCGAGACGGCTGATGAGAGAGGCCGAGGCATGCGCTGTGGCGGCAGGGGTGCGATGGATTCAGCTGCATGTGTTTACCGGGAACGAGGTGGCGATCCGCTTTTATGAGCGGCTAGGCTATGAGCGGATCCGGGTGAGGCGAGGGTACTACGGTTCAACGGGGCTGGATGCTGCTGTGTATGGCAAAGACCTGCCCGGTTTGTAACGACCCGGGTTACTTTTTTCCGAAGACGTCTCCCATGCGGCGAATCTGGGCCCCTACGCCACGGAGCTTCTCTTCGAAGTGCTCGTAGCCGCGGTCGAGGTGATAGACGCGATCGAGGATGGTCTCTCCGTCGGCGACGAGGGCGGCGAGGACGAGCGAGGCAGAGGCGCGAAGGTCAGAACACATGACGGCGGCGGACTGAAGAGGGCTTTTTCCGCGGACGGTGGCGGTGCGGCCCGAGATGGTGATGTTCGCGCCCATGCGGATCAGCTCCTGCACGTGCATAAAGCGGTTTTCGAAGATGTTTTCGGTTACGGTGCTAGTCCCTTCGGCCTGGGTGGCGAGGGCCATGTACTGGGCCTGCATGTCGGTGGGGAAGCCGGGGTACTCTTCGGTGGTCATATCGGCGGCTTTGAGTTCGCCGCCGGAGCGGACACGGACTTTGTCTGCGCCGACGTCGATTTTGACGCCACATTGTTCGAGCTTGGCGATGAGTGCGCCAAGGTGTTTGGGCTCGCAGCAGTCGACGTTGAGGTCGCCGCCGGTGATGGCACCGGCGACGAGGAAGGTGCCCGCTTCGATGCGGTCAGGGTTGATACGGTGGCGTGCACCGTGGAGCCTGGCCACTCCCTGGATGCGGATGGTACCGGTACCCGCACCTTCGATTTTGGCCCCCATTGCGATGAGGAGGGCGGCGAGGTCGGTGACCTCGGGCTCGCGAGCGCAGTTTTCGAAGACGGATTCGCCTTCGGCAAGGGCGGCGGCCATGAGGAGGTCTTCGGTGCCGGTGACGGTGATCTTGTCGAAGACGATGTGAGCGCCTTTGAGACGGCCGCTGCCGTTGTTAGGGCTGCGGGCTTCGAGGTAGCCGTGGTCCTGAGTGATGGTGGCGCCCATGGCTTCGAGTCCGTTGATGTGTAGGTCGATGGGACGCCCACCGATGGCGCAACCTCCGGGCATAGCGACGCGGGCGATGCCGGTGCGGGCGATAAGCGGGCCAAGGACGAGGGAGCTGGCTCGCATGGTCTTGACGATCTCGTATTTGGCGACGGGGTCGGAGAGGATGCCGCACTTGATGCGGGTGCGGTGCTGGGCGCGGCCGTAGCCTAGTTCGACTTCGGCGCCCATGCTGGTGAGGAGCTTGCGCTCGGTCTCGATGTCGCGAACCTGGGGGATGTTTTCGAGGATGACCTCGTCCTCCGTGAGGATGGCGGCCGCCATGCAGGGGAGCGCGGAGTTTTTGGCTCCGGAGACTTTAATGGTGCCGAGAAGAGGGTTGCCGCCGCGTACTACGAACTTGTCCATTTAGCCAGTTTACGAAGATTTGACGTGGAAATGAGTAGCTGCGCGGGTACGTGGGCAATTCGAAGGGGGGAGGAGCTTACGCTGGATGAAAAAAACAGCAGCCAGTAAATGTTGAAGCCCTCGATTCGAGAGGCGCTGGCTGCTGTGTGGGTTAGAGACCGGATTGTGGGTTCGTCTGGGGTTGAGTCTGGGGTTGAGTTTGGGGTTGGATCTGGGTGGGAGCGCCGTGGCCTCGGTGGCGGAGGGCCCTCATCTGCTGGAGCTGGTCGGGGGTGAGGACAGTAGCTAGCTGCTGCCGGGTTTGCAGGTGGATTGCATGTATCTGCTTCTTCGCGATCATGGGCGAGATGGTGGTGTCGTTACTCAGCGCGGTGATCTTCTGGTCGCGATCGGCGAGGATGGGCCCGACCTTCGCGGATTGGTCGGAGGTGAGGTTGAGCTTTTTGGTGAGGCGCGCAGTCTCGCGCTCGGGATTGTGGGCGTGGTGGCGTTTTGCGGGCGGGGGCGGCGCTGTTTCCTGCTGGGCGAAGACAACAGTGCTGCAGAGGGCCAGGGCGAGGGAGGTGGAGAGGAAAAGGCGGTTCATGGGTGGTGCTCCTTGTTGCGGCTGAGTCGCCGCTGTCTGGAGGAATGAACACGTCGTGTGGATAATGTTGCGTCGGTCAGTAATGCGCCTATGGATTCGCCGCCGATTCGATTTGGGCGGCATTGCGGGGGGAGGCGAACCTCAGGCGAAGATGCGGCGAAATGGCGTTAGATACTTGGTAATACCCCGCATAGGTCAAGACTTTTGGGGTGATTGTCGATAATCTAACCTAGCAAATCGTAAGCGAGGTATGGTATGGCGCGTCCGTATTGGACTGGCAGGATACAGGTCTCTCTGGTCTCGTTTGGGGTGCAACTGTACGTTGCTACCGAATCGAAGAGTCAGATTAGCTTTCATCAAATCAGCCGGAGCACGGGCGAGCGGATACGGCATCAGAAGCTGCCCTGGCGAGTGCTGCCGAGTCCGATAGCGAGGTCGCAGGCCCAGCGGTCGGGAAGGACGAGATCGTAAAGGGCTATGAGTATCGCAAAGGCGAGTACATCCTCATCGAGCCTAGTGAACTCGAGAACCTGAAGGTGCCGTCGAAGCACACGATTGATGTCAGTCAGTTTGTGACGATGGATGAGCTTCGGCCCGAGTATGTAGAGAAGCCCTATTTCGTCGTGCCGGAGAACGACAGTCAGGCGGAAGCCTTTGCTGTTGTCAGGAAGGCGCTGCAGAAGAGTGGGAAGGTCGCGATCGGTAAGGTTTCGTTTGCCGGGCGCGAGAACATCATCGCGGTACGCCCGGCCGGTGATGATGCGCACGGCGGGATGATCGCTTACACGCTTCGGTATTCCAACGAGCTGCGAGACGAGCAGGATTATTTCCGGGATCTGAAGGCAGTAGAGATCAATGAAGAGTCCCTGGAGCTTGCCGAAGCATTGATTGCAAAGAAATCGACCAAGCTTGATTTGTCGAAGTTTGAAGACGGCTATGAGGTCGCAGTGAAAGAACTGATCGAAGCCAAGGTGAACAAGATGCCGGTGCCGAAGGAGGAGGTCGCCGAACCGAGAGGGAAGGTGGTCAACCTTATGGACGCGCTGCGAAAGAGCCTTGGCGGGGCGGACAGTGGTGGCGCCGGCAAGCGCGTTCCAAAGAAGCCCGTGGCGAGCGTGAAGGCCGATTCGAAGAAGGGCATTGGGTTGGTGAAACCGTCCTCAAGGACCCCCGTGAAGAGAAAGACGGCCTAGCTCAATTCGTCAATAAAGCCGCCGCAACGATTGAGCTTCGAGCCGCAGGCGGTTGGTCATTTCGCAAAGAAACCATGTGAAGGTTGCGATCAGGACCCAGCCGCAACGATGCTGGGTGGCCACGTACCATGTCGAAGGATGGGAGAGCGAGATGGTGAAGTGCCGAAGTGTGTGGCACAGAAGGACTGCCGATGACGCCGCAAAGATCGACAGAACCGCCCGAATTTCCTGATAGAGTGCTTTGCGGTCTGTCATACAGGGCTAGAGTTCGAGTCTTGAGTCGTCGATAGCGAGTCGGACGTTGCCGTCGGATTTAGTGAGACGGCGGACCGCTTCCATCTTGTCGACGTTGGCCTTGAGCATGACGACGGCGATGGGAATGGATTTGCCGGCGGACTTGATGGTGCGGATCGCAGTGTCGCGGTCGATCTCGCAGACCTTCATCAGGACGCGGATGCCGCGCTCGACTAACTTCGCGTTCTTCATGTGCACGTTGACCATGAGGTTGTCGTAGACGTAGCCGAGACGGGTCATGGCGCCAGTGGTGATCATGTTGAGGATCATCTTCTGGGCGGATGCGGACTTCATGCGCGTAGAGCCCGAGATGACCTCGGGGCCGACCTCGCTGATGACGGTGGTGTCGGCGACGTCGGCGAGGGGGGTGTTGTGATTGCAGGTGATGGCGGCGGTCTTGGCACCGCGGGCGCGGGCGTATTCCACAGCGCCGACGACGTAAGGGGTGCGGCCGCTGGCTGAGACGCCAATGACGATGTCCTTACGGGTGGGGCGGCGACGGGCGATGTCGCGCTGGCCGATCTCTGGCGAGTCCTCGTTGACGTCGGAGGCGGAGGCGAGGGCCTTGGGGCCGCCCGCCATAATGTATTGGACTTGCGCGGGCGCGGTGGAGTAGGTTGGTGGGCACTCCGACGCGTCGAGGGAGGCGATGCGGCCGCTGGAACCGGCCCCGACATAGATGAGCCGACCGCCGTCGCGGAGAGAACGGGCGACGGTGTCGATGACGATGGCGATCTCGGGCAGCGCCTTCTTGACGGCGGCCGCTACCTTGGCGTCTTCGTGGTTAATAATGCGTGCAATTTCGAGTGCCGACTTGGTGTCGAGGCCTTCGGATGCGGTGTTTGAGGTTTCCGTCGTGAGATCGTTGAATTCTGCTGCGCCTCGGTTGACGGTTTTAAGAGTGGTGGCCTGCTCGAGCATGGTAAGGGTTGCCATAAATGTCCTGCTTTTCTACTCTCTCAATTCTATTCCTAAGGGCCAAGAAAAGCTCTAAGAAACGTCGATTCAAAACGGGTACCATTGGAGTGTCGCGGGCCGCGCAAACTCCTCCAAATTTGAGGTCGGCAATGGGACTGGAAGGGTTTCGGGCGCGAGGATGGGCATCTCATAGATAGCGCCAGGTTGGAGTTGAAACGTCCCCCTGTGATATATGGGACGTGAGTCCAGACAAATTGGTTAGCCGCACCCGGCAGGTGCCCGGGGGCTCCGAAGTCGCTGATTGGTCGCGCTTGCGTCCAGCTGGGTTGTGCGTCTAAAAGAGAGAGTACGGAGAGAGAGTGGAGACTGACGGACAGATGGGGCAGGACACTGGGAACATGCCGGGGGCGGGGCACGCCAAAGGGGTAATGCATTCCTGGCTGCGGGACCTGGTGGTCTCGGTGGTGGTGTCGGCGTTTATTATCATCTTCCTGTATCAGCCGGTGCGAGTGGAGGGAACCAGCATGCTGCCGGTGCTGGAGGACAGGACCGGCTCTTCGTCAATAAGCTGGCCTACAGAGTCGGGGAGATCCGCCGGGGGGACGTGGTGGTGTTTCTTTACCCGCATGACCATGAGAAGAGCTATATCAAGCGGGTCATCGCGCTCCCCGGAGACGATCTTCGGATCGACCATGGGCAGGTGTATGTGAATGGGGCCCAGGTCAAAGAGCCATACGTGCCGAAGCGGTTTGAAGATGACCGGTCGCAGCCGGAGATGACAGTTCCGCACGATGAGTATTTTGTGATGGGAGATCACAGGTCGATCTCGAGCGACAGCCGCGACTTTGGGCCGGTGGATCGGGAGTTGATCTATGGCAAGGCGGCTTTTGTGTACTGGCCGATCGAACCAGGCCGGGGTGGTGCGCTAAAGCAGGGTGTAGGGAATAGGGAGTGGAAGGACTGGCCGCATGGTTTCTTGCCATGCGGCTTGCTCTATTTTGCGGTGGCGTTACGGACGATCTCGGCGAAGGATTGGGGGTCGAGGCTGGCGCCGCCGACCAGAGCGCCGTCAATGTCCCCGAGATTGCATAGAGACTTCGCGTTGTCGGGCTTGACGGAGCCGCCGTAGAGGATGCGGATGGAGGCGGCGAGGGCGGGCGTGAGCGATTCGGCGATCTGGGCGCGGATTATCTTGTGGGCATCTTCGGCCAGTTCGGGCGTTGCGGTGCGGCCGGTGCCGATGGCCCAGACGGGCTCGTAGGCGAAGACGATGGGAGCGGCAATGGCGGGGTCGATGCCTTCGAGGGCGATGGAGACCTGGAGTTCGAGGACGTTGCGGGTGAGGTCAGCTTCACGCTCTTCGAGCTTTTCGCCGACGCAGACGATGGGAACGAGTGAGTGGGCCAGGGCGGCCTTTAGCTTGAGGTTGACGGTGGTGTCGGTCTCGGCGAAGTACTGGCGGCGCTCGGAGTGGCCGATGAGGACGTGAGTGGCGCCGATAGCGGTAAGCATGACGGGCGAAGTCTCGCCGGTGAAGGCGCCTTCGTTCTTCCAGTGCATGTTCTGTGCGCCGATGAAAATGGATTTGGATTTTGCGGCATCGACGAGCGCTGGGAGCGAGGTCATGGCCGGGCAGAGGACGATCTCGGCTGATGGTGTTTTGCTTGACGAGCGGGAAGAAGTTGGTGAGAAAGGCGGTGGACTCGATGGGGGTCTTGTACATCTTCCAGTTGGCGGCGATGAGGAGTTTGCGCATTAGTTCTAGTATTCCATTTTCAATCGAGGTAGGGAAGTTGGCTCGCGTTTGCATTCGTTGCGCCGCGGATAAAATGCGGGGATTCTTCGCTGCGCTCAGGATGACAATTTTGTATGTGCAGCAGCTTCGTTCTTAGCATGCGGAGTTGGCCTAGCGAAACCTCTGGTTGTCTGTGAGTGCCGCGACACCGGGCAGGGTTTTGCCCTCGAGGAATTCGAGGCTGGCCCCGCCGCCGGTTGAGATGTGGGTGATGCGGTCGGCTACGCCGGATTGCTGGATGGCGGCGACTGAGTCTCCGCCGCCGACGATGGTGGTGGCATCGTGGTTGCGAGCGACGGCGTGGGCGATGGCGTTGGTGCCGTGAGCGAAGGCGGGCATCTCGAAGACGCCCATGGGGCCGTTCCAGATGACGGTGCGGGCTTCGGCGATCTCGTCTTCGAAGAGGATGATGGATTTGGGGCCGATGTCGAGGGCCATCATGTCGGAGGGGAATGCGCCTGTGCCGGCGAAGAGCTTGGTCTTGGCGTTGGGGGTGAACTTGTCGGCCAGAACGTGGTCGACGGGGAGGAGGAAGCGGACGCCCCTGGCCTTTGCTTTCTCGAGCGCGGCCCTGGCGACCTCGACCTTGTCGGTTTCGACGAGGGACTTGCCGGTGTTCTGCCCCTGTGCGTTGAGGAAGGTGTAGGCCATACCGCCGCCGATGATGATGGCGTCGGCCTTGTCGAGCAGGTTGTCGATGACCCCGATCTTGTCGGAGACCTTGGCTCCGCCGATGATGGCGACGAAGGGCTTGTCGGGTTCGATGAGGGCCTTGCCGAGATAGGTGAGCTCCTTCTGCATGAGAAGGCCGGCAGCGGAGACTTTGACGAAGTGGGTGATGCCTTCGGTGGAGGCGTGGGCGCGATGGGCGCTGCCGAAGGCGTCGTTGACGAAGATGTCGCAGAGGCTGGCTAGCTTTTTGGCGAAGGCGGGGTCGTTGGCTTCCTCTTCGGGGTGAAAGCGAAGGTTCTCAAGCAGGAGGGGCTGGCCGGATTCGAGATTGGCGGACATCTCAGTGGCGATTGGGCCGACGCAGTTGGGGGAGAAGGCCACGTTCTCGTCTTCGCCGAGGATGTGGTCGAGGAGGCCGCGAAGGTGGTCTACGAGGGGGCGGAGGCTCATGGACTCGACGGGTTTGCCCTTGGGGCGGCCGAGGTGCGAACAGAGGATGACCTTGGCTTTGTGGCGGAGGGCGTACTCGATAGTGGGGAGGGTCTCGCGGATGCGGGTGTCGTCGGTGATGATGCCGTCCTTGAGGGGGACGTTGAAGTCGACGCGGATGAGGACGCGTTTGTCGGTTAGGTCTAAGTCGCGGATGGACAGCTTCGGCATTTGTTTTCCTTCTGGGTGTTAGTAGACATCATGTGAGGGAAAATTATGAAATTCGTTGCGAGACATAACGGCGCGCGATGAATGCCAGGGGAATACCAATGCAGAAGACAAGGGCGGCGACGCCGTTGATGAGTGAGATGAGTGGAGGCGTAGGTCTCAGTCCAATCTTAGAGAGCGGGAGAACGATGTAGTTCATGACGATATAGAGGGCGACGCCGAAGAGGCCGCCGTAGAGCCATGGGTGGCGGCCAAGCGAGAGCTTGCGGCTGGCGAGAAGGAAGACGGTGGTGGCAGAGAAGGCGATGAAGAAGTGAAAGAACAGGCCGAGGAGAGCAGCGCGATGCCCCATGCCAAAGGCCGCCCGGCCGAGGACACCGCTGGCGATGCCCTGGAGAATTCTGGTGGGCGATATGCCGCGGAGACCATAGAAGATGAAGGCGTCCGAGATGTCGAGTGTGCCGACGAGAAGAGTGGCACCGGCGATGAGCTTCCAGAGTGGGGGACGTTCGACTGAGATTTCCATTTGCAATGATTCTAAACGGATTTCAGTCCGGGATGCAGGCGTCGGCCTCGATTTCTATGCGCCATTTCGGGTTGAGCAGGGCGGCGACGACGACCATAGTAGCTGCGGGGCGGGTGAGGCCGAAGAACTTGCCGTGGATGCGGCCGGCCTCCTCCCAGTCTTCGGTGTGGGTGAGGTACATGCGGGTGCGGTAGACGTGTTCGATGGAGCTGCCGGCGTTTTTGAGGGCCGTTGCGATTAGGGTGAGGCACTGGTCAGTCTGTTCGGCGACGTCGGCCTCGTCCGCGCCCACTGGGCCGGTGCCAGAGACATGGATGTGGTTGCCGATACGGACTGCGCGGGAGAAGCCGATGATAGGTTCGTACGGGCTGGTGCCGGGTATGTTTTTGCGAGTGGTCATGCTGATTGGATGCTCCGGCTGAACGAATGTGGACTGGCGATTGAATCAGGTGCGCACTTTGGCGGGCGACAAAAGCTTTTCGCGCAGGGTGGCGTTTTCTGCTTCGAGCTTCGCGAGTTTTTCGCGGACCGGGTCAAGAACCTCCTGCAGCTCTTCCATGGTGTAGCGAGGAGTAATGTGCTGCGGGCAGTTCCAGTCGAAGCCTTCAACGTGGATGAGAATGACTCGCTCTATGATGTCGGACTTGTCCGCCGGGCGGAAGGATTCGATGAGGGCGGAGGGTTCGGAGTCGTGCTCATGAACCTCGATTCGTCCGAGAATTTTGAAGCGGGTCTGGTAAGGGTAATCCATGAAGATGAGGGCTACGCGAGGGTCGTGATCGAAGTTGCCGAGGCTGATGTACTGCTTGTTGCCGCGCAGGTCTGCGAAACCGATGAGTGAGGGATTAATGACACGAACGAAGCCTTTAGGGCCGCCGCGGTGCTGTATGTAGGGCCAGCCGGTTTCGCTGACCGAGGCCATGTAGAAGCTGTCGCGGCGCTGGATGAAGTCCTGTTCGGCCGGGCCGAGGACGTCGTCGCCCTGAGGCGCGGCCTTCTCCGTCCGGTCGTATTGGCGTCGGCTGCCGTGTTCCTGCTGGTGTTCTTTGACGCGGGGTGTGAAGGCAAGTTCCTGGAAGCGACGACCCATACAGTGCTCGATCCCGGCAGGTGGACTCGCTGCCCGTGGTTGTAGATTACCTTGTGGCGCTGAAAGATTCAGGATTGTTCGCATCCGTCATTCGGGGCTGACTCGCGTATTATCGGCAGAACCAGCCGAATTCGAGCCAGAGGAGGTAGTGCGAACGTGTGCTTTTCAGCGACGGCGAACTTTGTGGGAAGCGGTGTGCTGGGGGCGATCGGAGTGGCCACCCTGACGAAGGTGAAACATAAGCGCGAGCTGCTGTTTGCGTCGCTGCCGACGCTGTTTGCCGTGCATCAATTTATGGAGGGGTTTGTATGGCTGGGATTGGACGGAGTTCTGTCGCCCTCAGTGACGCACAATATGGGTGCGGCGTTTGTGCTGTATGCGCAGGGTCTGCTGCCGTTTCTATTGCCGCTAAGTATCTTGCTGTTTGAGCCGACCGTGAAGGCCCGCAGGCAGATGCTGCCATTTCTTGCGATCGGCACGGGAACGACGCTTTATATGCTTTGGGCGCTGATTGCCTATCCGCTGCATATCTTCGTTCGGGGAGAAAGCATCGTCTACATCAACGACGGAACCAACAACACGGCGCTTGCAGTCTTGTATGTGATTGCGACGTGCGGTTCGCTGTTCTTCTCGCAGGTCAGGGCCATGGTGATCTTTGGCGCGGCCAACCTGGCGATTCTGCTGACGGTGATGGCAGTGAAACGGTACGCGTTCACTTCGCTTTGGTGTGCGTATGCGGCGATCGCGAGCGTGATTATTCTGGCTTATTTCTGGAAGAGCCGGCTGACGAGGCCGTTTAAGTATGCCGAAGCGATTTGGGGATGAAGAGCGGGGTCGGGATGCGGCGTAAATGACGAAGCGAAGAACCGGCCGCTTGGAACAATGCGGGGGCCCTTCGCTTCGGTCAGGATAACAATCGCCTTTAGGGGATTCTAGGGATCTACAGACCCTTCTTCACGAGAAAGGTGATGAGGTCCTTGACGCGGTTGGAGTAGCCCCACTCGTTGTCGTACCAGCTGATGACTTTGCCGGTGTTTCCGATGACCTTAGTCAGCTTGGAGTCGACGATGGAGGAGAGGGGGTTGCCCTTGAAGTCAGAGCTGACGAGCTCTTCGTCGGTGTAGCCGAGGTAGGGCTTGAGTGCGCCGTCGGCAGCGGCCTTGAGGGCTGCGTTGACGGTCGCTACGGTGATGGGCTTCTCGGAGACGAACGTGAGGTCGACTACGGAGACGTTCGGGGTGGGGACGCGCATAGAGAAGCCGTCGAGCTTGCCGTCCATCTCGGGGATGACGAGCCTGAGGGCCTTGGCGGCGCCGGTCGAGCTTGGGATCATGGAGAGGGCAGCGGCGCGGGCGCGGCGAAGGTCCTTGTGGGGGGTGTCGAGGATGACCTGGTCGTTGGTGTAGCTGTGGATAGTGGTCATGATGCCGTTGGCGATGCCGAAGGTGTCGTTGAGGACCTTCACGACGGGTGCGAGGCAGTTGGTGGTGCAGGATGCGTTGGAGATGATGTTGTGCTTCGACGCGTCGTACTTGTCGTCGTTGACGCCGAGGACGAGGGTGATGTCCTCGTTAGAGGCCGGGGCGGAGATGATGACCTTCTTGACGGTGGTACCGAGGTGGGCCTTGGCTTTTTCGGCGTCGGTGAAGAAGCCGGTGGATTCGACGACGATCTGGGCGCCGACGGAGGCCCAGTCGAGCTTGGCAGGATCGCGCTCGGCGAAGACTTTAATCTTCTTGCCATCGACGGCGATGAAGTCGGCGCCGTGGGTGATCTCGTTTTTCAGGTTGCCGAGGATGGAGTCGTATTTGAGGAGATGGGCCAGGGTGGCGGGGGTGGTGAGGTCGTTGACGGCTACGAATTCGATATCTGGGTTGCCGAGAGCGCTGCGAAAGACGTTGCGTCCGATGCGGCCGAAGCCGTTAATGCCTACCTTTACTGCTGCCATGATTTCAGTTGCTCCTGTCGTGTTGCTGCGAAGGTGTTCTTCATGAATATTTGACGCTTGAGAGCGCAGCGAAATCGCTTGCGCCCATCACTTCCGATGCTACCACCGGGAAGGAAGTGGCACAAATTGAGCGCAGTACCGCGCTTCTCTTACAGGTCGCCGGGGACTTGTCGCGATGGATCCGAGCCGACTGCGATGCTAGAAGTTGAAGAACTTCTCGCGGAGAGCGTCTTCGTAGTTCTTTTTTGCCTGCTTGGCCTTTTTGCGGGCATCTTCTTCGCGGAAGCCGGCCGCCTCCCAGGCGTCGATCTCAGTCTCGGAGTGCTCGCAGGAGGCGAGGGCCTCTTCTTCGCGGATGGCGGTGATCCAGTTGTCCACCGCTGTCTTGTAGGCGGCCTGCATCTGGTCGAGATCGGAGATTTCAACGGCCATCGTTCACCTCGTGTAATCGAGAACGGTACTGCAGTGATGTGAATGGACGATGTATGAGATGGAGAAAAGAGGAGATGTCGGCCATCAGGTCTGGGTCAAAGAAGGGAGGGTCGGAGTGTCGCTGGAGGTGCGGGCGATTTGCGAGGGCCTTCCGCGCTGTGTTACAAGCGTGACATGCGCGAGTTGCGCGAATGGATAAGCGAAAAGATGAGACGACGCCCTAGACGTGGACCGAATGATTCGGAGTCCACGGGGAAGAGTGGGCAAGAGTTGCCCGCAAACCAACCGGCTCCCTTGAGACCGACATACCCGGAGGCCACCCCTGCGCGTGTAGCTGAGACTCCGCCAAGTAGCCCGGCTAAGCCAGTTGCTCATGCTGCCTCAACTGACTCTCCAGAGCCAGCGGCCGTGAAACCCGAACCCAAGATGGTGATGGAGACGCAGCCTGAGTCACTGGCGACTCCGCCTGCCGAGCAGCTGGCGGTTAAGTCGCCCAAGGGCTTTGTTGTGCTGACTATCGGTTTGCCGGGGTCGGGTAAGACGACGTGGTACAAGCGGCGAGGAGTCACTCCACTTTCGAGCGACCTGCTGCGGACGCTGCTGTTCGATGACATTACAGAGCAGCGGTATCAAGGGTTAGTGTTTTCTACCCTTAGGAGCCTGCTGCGGGCGCGGCTGATCGCCAAGATGCCCTGGAACTACGTGGACGCGACGAACCTGTCGCCGCATGAGCGGAAGCAGTGGATCAAGATGGCGAAGAGCTTTGGGTATGAGGTGCAGGCGGTGTTCTTTGATGTGCCGCTGGCGGTTTGCATGGAGCGGAACTCGAAGCGTGACCGTCAGGTGACCGATGAAGTGATGCAAAAGATGGCGGAACGTCTCAAGCCGCCGACGTTCAAGGAAGGCTTTGAGAAGATTACGGTGGTTCGCGTGAAGGGGCAGCCGGGAGCGGCTGGCGAGCCGGTCGCCGTGGACGCTGTTGCTGAGACCGCGGAGTAGCTTTACCGTACGGCAGACAAGTTAGAGTAAGAGACATGCCCACAGTTGGCGTTGAGTTCGCGAAGGTGAGCTACACGTTGGCTGATGGGCGTGTTTTGCTGCGCGATATTTCTCTGCAGCTTGAGGCGGGGTCTACGACGGCCCTGCTGGGGCGGAGTGGGTCGGGCAAGACGACGCTGTTACGGACCGTGAATGGGCTGGTGACGCCTACCTCAGGGGAGGTCCTGGTTGCGGGTAAGGCCACGCGGGACTATGACATGGTGGCTCTGCGGCGGGGGACTGGGTATGTGATCCAGGAGACGGGCCTGTTTCCGCATATGACGGTGGAGCGGAACGCGGGGATGGCGCTAGAGCTGGCGGGGCGGTCGAAGCAGGAGATTGCTGCTCGCGCGCAGGATGTGTTGGCGCTTGCGGGATTGGAGTACAAAGAGTTTCGGGCGCGGTATCCCTGGCAGCTCTCGGGTGGTCAACGGCAGCGGGTGGGGCTGGCTCGAGCGTTGGCGACAGACCCGATGGTGCTGCTGATGGATGAGCCGTTTGGTGCGCTTGACCCGCTGACCCGCGCGGAGATGCAGACGATGTTGCGGGGACTCCTGGAGAGGGTGGGCAAGACGGTCCTGCTGGTGACTCATGATCTGGACGAGGCACTTTACCTGGCGAGGCGAGTCGTGTTTCTGGCGAAAGGAAGGGTCGTCGCGGACCTGCCAAGCGGCGAGGTCTTGATGTCGGAAAACTCTCATGTAAGAGATTATGTTCGTGCTGTACATCGTGTGGTGCCAGCATGATGGAGTTTCTTCATTTGCATGGGTGGGAGATGGGTCGGCTGACGTTTGAGCATCTCTGGTTGACGCTCTCGGCGATGGTGCTGGCGGCGGGGATTGGGCTGCCGCTGGGGATTCTGCTGACGCGGCGGCAGGGGTTGGCGAGGCCGGTGATCGGGTTTGCGAATGTGCTGCAGACGGTGCCTAGCCTGGCGTTGTTTGGTCTGCTATTGCCTGTGCCGTGGCTGGGGGAGAATGCGGCGCGGCTGGCGATTCTGGCGCTGACTGGATATGCGCTGCTGCCTATTCTGCGGAATACGTATGCGGGGATCGGGAACGTTGACCCAGCGCTGGTGGACGTGGCGAATGCGATGGGAATGACGTCTTGGCAGCGGCTGGTTAAGGTGGAGCTGCCGCTGGCAGCTAGTGTGATTTTGGCTGGGCTGCGGACCGCTACTGTGACCTGCGTGGGCGTCGCGACGATTGCGGCGGCGATTGGTGCTGGCGGATTGGGGGAGCTGATTTTTCGGGGCGTCGCCAGTGTGGATAACGGCCTGGTGCTGGCGGGGGCGATTCCTGCGGCGTTGCTCGCTTTGGCCGCGGATGCGGGTTTGGGGCTGCTGGAGAAGCGGCTGGCGGTGCGGCGGGTATGAGACCCCCCACTCCCGTCAAGAGTGCGCAAAGTCTTCGAAGGAGAGACTTTAGGTCTGGACTTGAGATGCTCGTGAAGTTCGGACTTTGATTTGGCGGCGAAATCGGAGGTCGTTTTGAGGCCAGGACCTGTCAAGTAGGAGTGGTTGATTTGCAGTGATTGTTCTTGAGTCAGAGCGGCTGGTATTTCGTTCGCATGAGGCGGGAGACCTTGAAGCGTTTTGTGCGATGGAGGGTGACGCGGAGGTGCGCCGGTATGTGGGAGGAGCACCCAGGACGAGAGAGGCGGCGGAGCAGAGATTCTGGAGCGGGCCGATGTTGCCGGTCACGGACAGGCTGGGGATGTGGGCGACGGTGCTGAAGTCGGAGGGCAGCTATGTGGGAAGGTGCGGTCTGTATCCGCATTTGAAGGGCGAGGACAGGGTGCCGGAAGAGGCGGTGCTGGGGCTTTACCTGGCGCGCGAGTTCTGGGGGCGTGGGCTTGCGACAGAGGCGGGACGGGCTTTTGTAGACTTTGGATTCGGAGAGCTGGGTCTGAAGCGGATTGTGACCACGGTTGATACGCGCAATGCGGCGTCGGTTCGGGTGCTGGAGAAGCTGGGATTTGTGGTGGAGCGGTTTGAGGAAGGTCCGAGGTCGTTTTATCACTTTGAATTGCTGCGGCCTGAAAAGCAAGTGGTGCGGCTATGAGTGGCGGACTTGGAGTGAGGACGAGGTTTGCGATGTTTCATGGGGGTGCAAGTCCGTGGCAGCGGGGAGTTTCCGGAAGCACAAAGGAGGGCATACCTCAGGGGCTAAAGCCCCAGATCTCTGGCATCGTTGAGAGGCCCAAGGCTGAAGCCTTGGGTCACCTGGATGCCGGGACCCTTTATGCGGTGAAGGTGGCCTTTGCCCTCTTGATCTTAGTGGGTTGCCTTGGTTTGACCGCTTGTGCGCCGCCGCGGTCTTCGCGGATAACGATTGGGGCGAAGAATTTTACCGAGCAGGTGGTGCTGGGGGAGTTGCTGGCGCAGGAGATTGAGGCCGTGACAGGGGAGCCAGTGGAGCGGCGATTTTATCTCGCGGGCAGCTATCTGTGTCAGCAGGCGTTGGTGAGTGGGCGGATTGACGGGTACGTGGAGTACACCGGGACAGCGCTGACGGCGATTTTGAAACAGCCTCTACCGCCGGTGGGGCAGCGAGACGAGGCGACGGTGTTTCGGCGGGTGAGCGAGTTGTATGAGTCGCGGTATCAGGTTCGGGTAGAGCCGGGGCTGGGGTTTGAAAATACGTTTGCGATGGTGGTGCGGGGAGACGATGCGCGGCGGCTGGGGATAAAGACGATCTCAGATGCGGTGCGGGTGTCGGAACCCATGTCCCAGGGTCGGGACATGGGGCACCCAGATTCTCGCCCCACTCCGATGATGGTTTGGCGGTTGGGGGTGGGGTATGAGTTTGAGTCTCGGCCGGACGGATTGCGTGGGTTGGAGTCGACGTATGGGTTGAAGTTTGCAGGGGCCCCGCGAACTATGGATCTGGGTTTGTTGTATCGGGCGCTCGCGAGTGGGCAGGTGGACATGGTGGCAGGGAATTCGACCGATGGGCCGATACGGGCGCTGGGGTTTGTTGCGCTGGAGGACGACAAGCATTATTTTCCGCCGTATGAGGCGGTGCCGCTGGTGAGCGAGGATTCGCTGCGGCGGCATCCGGGGATCCAGGTGGCGATGGATCGGCTGGCGGGGAAGGTGAGTGCCGATGAGGTAAGAGGGATGAACGATGCGGTGGAGGGGCAGCACAGAGATGTGGGGGAAGTCGTGAGGGAGTTTCGGAGACTGAAAGGGTTATGAGTTCGTGTTACCTCAATGTGAAGACCTAACACCGATTTACACCGATTACACCGACAAAGCTAAAAGGAAGGTGCTGGATGGTTGAACCGTGGCTGCGGGGGACGTTGACGGAGGTGGATGCGGTGCGGCGAGGTGTGCTGCATGCGCTGGAACTGGCTGCGTTGGACGTTGAGCTGTGGTGCTCTCCGCTGTCGGATGAGGAGGTGGAGGCGCGTCCTCTGGGGCTGGCGTCGGTTGGGTTTCAGTTGCGGCATATTGCACGAAGTCTGGATCGGCTGCTGACGTATGCGGAGGGGCAGCACTTGAGTGACGCGCAGATGACGGCCCTGCGGACAGAGATGGAGGATAAAGGTGGGCGCGAGGGAACGTTCATGGAGTTTGCGAAGGCGATGGAGGTGTCGGTGGATCGCGTGATGGCGATTTCACCGGAGAGTTACGAGGTGGCCCGTGCGGTCGGTCGGAAGATGCTGCCGACGACCGTGGGTGGGCTGCTGGTGCACTGCGCGGAACATACGCAGCGGCATGTCGGGCAGGTGGTGACTACGGCCAAGGTCGTGGTTGCAACGGGAAGACGAGTGGAGTAAGCGACTGTTTTGCTCGTGTCGTCCGATGGATGGGTTCGGCCGTCCAATGTTTGATGGATTGACCGTATGCGCATGGGTAGGGTTGAATCGCTGCGAGGAACAACGATGGCACAGGTGCAACAGATCCAGGTGGTGAAGGCGGGAGTGGGCAGATTGTTTGCTTTGGCGGTGGTTTGTACGGTCGTTGCGGTGGCGTGCGTGGCCATTCCGATGTTTGTGATTCGGCCGTTCCGTCCGCAGGATGCGCAGGCGCTGAGTCTTGCGCTGGCTGTTCGTCATGCGGGGCCTGTGGCTTGCCGGCTTGTGCGCCCTGGTGGTGCTGTGGATCGTCGTCAGGCTATGGAAGGTCACGCGGGTTGGATCGCGGATTGTGTTGGTGGGCCTGTTTGTTTTGGCGGCGGCGGGCGCGGTGCTGACACACGTCAATATCTTCGAGAAGATGTTTCATCCCTACGATTCGCCGGCGTTTGCGAGCGCGGACGCGGTGAAGGTGGATCTGGACGATAAGGTGCTGGCCGTCAAGGTGGGGCAAGATGCGCGTGCTTATCCGATTCGGACGATGGGGTATCACCATATTGTGAATGACGTAGTCGGGGGTGTGCCGATTGCGGTGACCTATTGCACGTTGTGTCATACGGGGTTGATTTGGAATCCCGTGATCGACGGGAAGACGCTGCACTTTCGCCTGGCCGGCATCAACAACGGTAATGCTTTGCTGCGCGACGAAGAGACGAGCAGCATCTGGCAGCAGAGTACGGGAGAGGCGATCTTCGGGCCTTTGAAGGGACGGCAGCTGGACATGGTCCCGAGCGATGAGTTGACCTTTGCTTTATGGAGAAAGGAACAGCCGCAGGGACAGGTGTTGAAGCCGGACGCGCCGTATGAGGCGGAGTATGACCCGAAGGACTGGGAGCAGCACGTTGCGAGGACGCGGACGGTGGTGGATACGACGAAGTCCGGGATAGGGCCGCATCAGTTGATGATTGGGGTTAGTGTGGCGGGACAGAGCAAGGCCTATCCGATTGAGGCGGTGCTGGCGGCGAAGATCATTCAGGATCGGATTGATGGATCGCCGGTGGTGCTGGTGGTGGGGCCGGACGGGGCGTCGATTCGGGCGTTCGAGGGGAACATCGAGTCAGACGGTGTGAGGTTGACGTTCTCCGAAGGTCAGGGCGATGCCGTGATGAGGGACGCGCAGACGGGAAGTGCGTGGAACTTTCAGGGTTGTGCTGTGGAAGGGAAGCTGGCGGGGGAGTGCCTGAAGGAGATCGATGCGCACAAAGACTATTGGTTCGATTGGATGAACCATCATCCGGGGGCGGCGGTGTTCAAGGGGTGAATTGGTGTGGTGGGCCTGGAAGTATAGGACGGGCTTTCAACCCTTGAGTTTGTGCTGGAACTTTACCCTGGGGCGTTGCCCCAGGCTGGTATGGAGCGGGCCTTCGGCCCTTGGCAAGGCCGACGAATTCAGAGTCAACACTACATTAGAGACCCATCACGCTAGAGACCTTACTATGCTGGACCACCACGTTAGCTGACGAGGTGGCCCATCTTTTCGCGCTTGGTCTTGAGGTAGCGCTCGTTGGTGGGTTCGGTGGGGACCTCGGCGGAGATGCGTTCGACTACCTTGACGCCGGCGAGTTCGAGGGCGTCGACCTTGGCGGGGTTGTTGGTGATGAGGCGTACGGACTTGAGGCCCATGTGCTTAAGGATCTCGGCTGGAAGCTCGAAGTGGCGGCAGTCGGCTTCGTAGCCTAGCTCGAGGTTGGCTTCTATGGTGTCGAGGCCCTTGTCCTGAAGTTCGTAGGCGCGGAGCTTGGCCATGAGGCCGATGCCGCGGCCCTCCTGCTGCTCGTAGAGGAGGACTCCGGTGCCGGCGTCGGCGATGGTGGCGAGGGCCAGCTCGAGTTGCTGGCGGCAGTCGCAGCGGAGGGAATGGAAGACGTCGCCGGTGAGGCACTGGGAGTGGATGCGGACGATGGGGGGCGCGGCGTGGATGTCGCCCATGACGAGGGCCACTGCGGATTCGGTGCGAATGGCCGGGACGGGGACGTTGTCGTTGCAGGCGGCGGGGTTTTCGATCAGGCCCTCGAAGCCGAGGATGCGGAAGTGTCCCCAGCGGGTGGGGAAGTCGGCTTCGGCTACTTTTTTGACGCTGGCGAAGGGCATGGCCTGATTATACGTTTCGGTGCTCATAGACATTAGATTCGGGAGGAGTTGGGTTGGATGCGGGTGGGGGGGAAATTGCGGCCGAGTCGGAGTTGGGCAAGCGTAAAGTAGTGATGTGACTCAGACCGAGCCCAAACTGATCCTGATTACGCTGCTGGTGGAGCTGGGCGTGGCGGCGGCGTATTCGAGCTCGCTGGCCCGATCGATGCGGTTCAAGGACCTGCTGCTGATGCGTCGCCGGAGTCCGCGGCAGACGGCGTGGCTGATTGTGATTATCTGTGCTCCGCTGACGCTGGGTGTCTGGATCCGAACGACGGTACCGAATTTTCTTGCAGCGGACCTTTCCTTTGAGACAACGATCCTGCTCGGTATCCTTGTGGGCCCGCTGGCAGCGATGGCCGGGGGAGCGATGCTCGCGATTCCGGCAGTGCTGCATCACGAATACTGGGCGCTGCCGGTGAATCTGCTGGTTGCGGCCATCTTCGGGGCGTTTGGCCGTTTCGCTGACCCGGAGGACGTGTGGTCGTTCTCGCCGATGATCGACTTGAGCATCTACCGGTGGGTGACGCGGAACCTGCGGCGGCCGAAGTTGGACCGTCAGATCCTGCTGCTTTTGCTGGTGGCGGGGACGCAGTTTGGGACGAGCATGTTAGCGCTGTTCTATCCACGTCACTTTTTTGAGCTGTACTCGACGGATTGGTGGGTGGAGCTGCTCATCTGCGCGACGGCGCCGATTGTGGTGGGGATTCCTCTGAAGATATGGAACGCGATCCGTGTGGAGCGGAAGCTGGAGGAGCAGGGAAGGCTGTTGCTGGAGGCGCGTCTGGATGCGCTGCAGAGGCAGATTAATCCACACTTTTTGTTCAACACGTTGAACTCGATTACGTCGCTGGTGCGGTCGCAACCGGAGCTGGCGCGGGAGATGATTGTGAAGCTCGCGAACATTCTGCGCGTGCTGCTGAAGGACCGGGAGGCGTTTCATCCGTTGAGCGAGGAACTGCAGTTTACAGATGACTACCTCGACATTGAGGTGGTGCGGTTCGGCAACAAGCTGAAGGTGGTGAAGGAGATTGCGGAGGAGACGCTGGATGTTGTCGTGCCGGGGATGCTGCTGCAGCCGCTGATCGAGAACAGCATCAAGCATGGGCTGGAGCCACGGATCAGCGGTGGGACTGTGACGCTGCGGAGTCGGATTACCGATGAAGGGCGGCTGATGGTGGAGGTGGAAGACGATGGCGTGGGGATGGCTCCGGAGCGGAACGACGCTTCGCCGGTTAGTGGGCTGGTGAGACCGGGGACAGGAATTGGGGTGCGCAATGTTCGCGAGCGGATGCAAGTGCTTTATGGAGACCTTGCGGCGGTCGAGATCAACAGCCGGCCGGGGCGCGGAACGAAGGTGACGTTGCTGATGCCGATTCTCGATGCTGGTGCTGAGGCCTGGGGGCCGATTGGCGGGGCGGCGGGGGAGGCGATCAGTCATCTGGTGCAGGACGCAGTGCGGGCGGTGACGCGGTCGTGAAGTGATTAGTGAGCGGGTCGGGTGCGGGTGACGACGCGGTCGTAGTAGTGACGCGAAGCGCTTAGTGAGATTTAGTCCTCTGGACAACGCGGTCGTAATAATCCTCGTAGAGCGGGATGACGCGGGAGGCGCAGAAGTGGTCCTGGGCGGTCTTGCGGGCCGCCTTGGCCATGGTTTGGAGGCGGGCATCGTCGCTGAGCAGTTTGATCGCGGCCTTGGACATGGAGTCGGTGTCGCCTACTTCGAAGAGGAGGCCGTTGCGGCCGTCGTCGATGAGTTCGGGGACGCCGCCGACGCGGGTGGCGATGGTGGGGACGCTGCAAGCCATGGCTTCGAGCGCGGCGAGGCCGAAGGACTCCATCTCACTGGGCATCAGCATGAGGTCGGCGAGCGGAAGGAGTTCGTTGACGTTGTCCTGCTTGCCGACGAAGTGGATCCGGTCTTGCACGTTGTGTTGGCGGGCCAGGTACTCGGCTACGCTGCGGTCGGGGCCGTCGCCGATGAGCATGAGTCGCGCGGGCATGGCGTCGGCGACGCGGGCGAAGACTTCGACGACGTCCTGAATGCGCTTGACGGGGCGGAAGTTGGAGAGGTGGACGAGTAGGCGCTCGTTGGGTTCGGCAAAGCGCGGACGCATGGCGGCGACTAGCTCGGGGTCGCGGACATAGACGTCGCAGTTGACGAAGTTGCGGATGACCTCGATCTCGGAGTCGATGTTGAAGGCTTCGCGCGTGCGGGTGCGGAGGTAGGTGGAGATCGCGGTGACGCCGTCGGATTGTTCGATGCCAAACTTTGTGATGGGAAGGTAGGAGCGGTCGAGGCCGACGAGCGTTATGTCAGTGCCGTGGAGGGTAGTGATGAAGGGGAGATGGTGGCCGCGGGAGGCGAGCATCTGACGGGCCAGAAGGGCGCTGACGGAGTGCGGTATGGCGTAGTGGACGTGCAGGAGATCGAGCGAATAGAACTCTGCGACCTCGGCCATGCGGGTGGCCAGGGCGAGATCGTAGGGTGGGTGCTCGAATAGGGGGTAGTTCGAGACCGCGACCTCGTGGTAGTTAATGTTCGCTTCGCGGCCGGTGAGGCGGAAGGGTTGCGAGTAGGTGATGAAGTGGATCTCGTGGCCTCGGGCGGCGAGTTCGATGCCGAGTTCAGTGGCGACTACGCCGCTGCCGCCGTAGGTGGGGTAACAGGTGATGCCGATCTTCATAGACTTCCTGGAGTCCTCAGGCCGCTTGGCTGGTTGCGTTTGTTTGACGAGACTGATTCCTCATTAGACTCCTCGGCGGGGGACGAATTGCGCGTTCGCGCTCAGAGTGCTGTGCGTGCCGAGGTCCCCATAGTTGATGAGTTGGGGAGCGTTTGGATGCAAAGCTAATGCGGGGCACCTCGGCCAATAGGGCGTTGCGCTCAACATCGCGATGGTCGCGGAGGCGGGTGACGATGGCATCGAGGTCGCTGTCGTTGTAGCCGGGATGGCAGACGAGCTCGAAGGTGCCCTCCGCAGGCATGGCATGCAGAATTTCGTGGAGGGTCTGGCTGTAGAGGTCGCCGGTGGCGGAGATGCCGATGGTTCCGTCAGTGGTGAGGACGCGTGCGCTGCGGATCTGGGGCTGGCGTTCGAACCAGGTCTTGAGGCGACCGAGGAGTTTGACCTGAAGGCGGCGAATGCGGTTGCCGTGGCCGAGAGCGAGGCTCCAGGACTGCTCGAATGGGTGGCGAATGGCGCCGACGGAGCAGCGCTCGGCGACTTTCAGCAGTGGCCGGGCGACGGCAGGGAAGAGGTGTGTGTGTTTGTGCGTGTCGACGTGGGTGACGTTGATGCCAGCGTACTGGAGCTTTTGTATCTGGCCGAGGGCTTCGCGTTGGATGTCGTCTTCGCTGATCTTGCCGCGAAGGAGCGCCTGAATGAAGTCGATGAGAGAAGGACGAAAGGTCTTCCCGTCAGGGCCGAGGAGCGTAGGGATGGTTTGAGGAGGCGAGACGGGGACGCCGTCGGTGAGGACGATGTGGCAGCCTACGCCGAGGGTGGGGTTGGCGCGGGCCATGACGACTGCGTCATCAAAGGCAGGGCCGGTCGCCATGAGCGTGGTGGAGGTGAGGGCGCCGGCCTGGTGAAGCTCCGCGATGGCGCGGTTGATCCCGGAGTAAGGCCGAAGTCGTCCGCGTTGATAATGAGTCGGGGAGCCATAGGGATGTGCCGCGGCCCGCGCCTGTGTGCGAAATGCGCGAGGTGCCTCTCTGCCGAACCGGTTACTTTTCGCTATTTTCGCACGGTGGTTGAACGTCCTGGGCGTTGGATCAGGACGCGAGCGTTATGGATGTACGTGCAGCGTTGCCTTCAGGGGCGTGTCGCTGGAGGACGGACCGGCCATCACCGTGTAATCACCGGGCAGCAACTGCCAGCCGTTGGTCTCTGTGTTGAAGACGGTGAGAGAGAGGGGATGCAGCGTGAGGGTCACGTCTTTGGATTCGCCGGGAGCCAGCTTTACACGTTGCCATGCAGAGAGACGCTGATAGTTTTCCTTCGCTGCGGACGGCAGTGCGACGTAGACCTCGGCGATTTCGGTTCCTTCGCGCTGGCCGGTGTTGCGAACGGTGAAGTGGACGGTGCGCTGCGCGTCGTCGACGGTGAGGCCGGAGTAGGCGTAGGTGGTGTAGGACAGACCGAAGCCGAAGGGGAAGAGCGGCTGCTTGTTTGTGGCCTCAAACCATTTGTAACCGACCTTGGCCCCCTCGGTGTAGTTGAGGTCGAAGGGCTTGACCTTGTGCTCGCGGTTGGGTGCGCCGGCGGTGACGCCTTCGAGGCCGGGGACTACGGGGTGTGGAAGTTGTGCGTCGTCTTTTGCGAAGGTGACGGGGAGTTTGCCGGAGGGGTTGACCTCGCCGAAGAGAATGTTTGCGAGAGCTTGAGCACCGCCGATGCCCGGATACCACATCTCGACGACGCCTTTGACGTGCTGGAGCCATGGCATGCTAACCGGGCCGCCGGTTTCAAGCACGACGACGGTGTTGGGGTTGGCTGTGGCCACAGCTTCGACGAGCGCGTCCTGGTTGTTGGGCAGAGAGAGAGTCGCGGCGTCGACGTCTTCGCGCATGGGCTGGTTGACGAAGACGATGGCTACGGTGGAGGACTTCGCAAGGTTGGCGGCCGCGGCGGTGTCGGCGCCGTCGATGTATTTGACGGAGGATTGAGGCGATTTGGCCTGGATGTTCTTCAACGGCGAAGAGGGGAAGTAGATGACATCGCCCCATTTGGCGCCGCCGGGATGGGGATTTGCAGCGTCGCCGCCGGGGGCGTCGACCTGCGCGGAGCCGCCGCCGGAGAGGACTCCGACGTCGGAGTGAGAGCCGATCAAGGCGATGGAGTTTGAAGCAGATGCCTTCAGCGGGAGAACGCCGTCGGAGTTTTTCAGCAGAACAATGCTCTCTTCGGCGATGTGCTGTGCGTCGTCGCGTCCGCGGAATGGGTCGACCACGGTTCGGACTGGCGGATCATCGACGACACCGGCGGCGAACATGCTGCGGAGGATGCGGCGAACCATGTCGTTGAGTCGCGCCAATGGGAACCTGGCCGTCTTCTACTGCTTTCCTTAGCGGCGCGTTGAAGTAGTTGTCGTCGCCGGGCATCTCCTGGTCGAGGCCGTTCAGCGCGGCCTTGACGGTGCTGTGGGTCGCGCTCCAGTCGGAGAGGACCCAGCCCTTGAACTTGAAGTCCTTCTTCAGGAGCTGGTTGAGCAGGTAGTCGTTCTCGCAGGCATAGTTGCCTTCGACCAGGTTGTAGGAGCACATGACGCCGGACGGTTCGGCGATGCCGATGGCGATTTCGAAGGCGAGCAGGTCGGACTCGCGCATGGATTTTTTGTCCAGCAGAACGTTGACGACGGTACGTCCGGTCTCCTGGTCGTTGAACGCATAGTGTTTGATGTCGCTCATCACATGCTGCGAGAGGACACCCTTTGCGAGATTACCTGTCATGGTGCCGGCCAGGATGGGATCTTCGCCGGCGTACTCGAAGTTGCGGCCGTTGCGGGGTTCGCGGGTGATGTTCACTCCACCGCCGATGGACATGTTGAATCCCATTGCGCGCAGTTCGCGACCGATCACGGACCCATAGAGGTAGGCGGAGTCCGGGTCCCAGGACGATGCCGCGCCGAGCGTCGAAGGGAGCAGGGTCGCGTAACGTCCCTGGTAGGCGGCCATGCGGGCGCCGACGGCGGAGTCGGCGAGATTGATGTCGGGGACGCCGAGGCGGTCGATGCCAGCCATGAAGCCTGCGCCGAAGTTCGACCGGGCAGGAAGGGGAGCGCCGGCACGCAGAACGCCCCATCCGGCCCCGTGGACCATCTGGATCTTTTCGTCGAGGGTCATCTGGCCGAGTACCATGTCGGCGCGCTCATCGGGTGAGAGGGCCTTGTTACTCCATGGCATCTTCGCAGTGTCCGGATGGGCCTGGGCATGCGCGGCGACGCTACCGAGGAAACCTACAGTGATGACAGCGTGGACCGACAAGGTAGTGACGGCCCGGAACAGCTTGGAAAAATGCATCAATACTCCCTCAATGCTGTGCGATTATGCGACAAACTCCACGGCCCGCCGCGACCCGTCAAAGGTGGGTCTTCAGGTCGCAGAGAGTCTAAATCAACTAAAACGATATAGTAAAGCGTTTGTCTTGCGGGGCGGCCGCGTCCTGCCTGAAGATTCTGGCCGCCGGGAGTAGTTTGAGGCTTCCAAGCGGCGGAGACAAGGGTTGACGCGGGTTTTGTCATTACTTTGCAAAGAGTTGGCCGATATCGGCGAATGCCTTGAATTCGAGGGCGTTGCCTGCGGGGTCAAGGAAGAACATGGTGGCTTGTTCGCCGACCTCGCCTTTGAAACGGATAGAGGGCTCGATGACGAAGGAGACACCTGCGCGTCGAAGACGATCTGCGAGCGCCTCCCAGACCTCCATTGGAAGCACAACGCCGAAGTGGGGGACGGGAACGTCGTGGCCGTCGACGGGGTTGTGATGGGGGGTGCCGTTGGTGGAGGAGGGCTTCAGGTGCGCGACGATCTGGTGGCCGAAGAGATCGAAGTCGATCCACTGCGCGGAGCTGCGCCCCTCGGCACAGCCCAGGGTGGTTCCGTAGAAGGTGCGAGCGGCGTCGAGGTCGTCAACCGGAAAGGCAATGTGAAACGGCGTGATGGGCACGGCGGTCTCCTGACATCCATCATACGATGCCAGGAGACCGGAGGCACCCGCGGTTAGCGGCGGTAGAAGGCCTGGTCGTAACCCCTGACGTAGGCGCTGCGGAATGCATCGCGATATGGCCCGAAGGGGCCCAGGGCCGGGTCGTAGCCGGGAGCATCGTGGTACTTGCGATCGCGCTCCGGATGGTGGCCGAAGCCGTTGTAAGCATCGCGCGCGCCATCCTCGGAGCCGGCACGGAAGCCCTCGTGATCGGCACGTGCGACCAGTGGTGGAACGCTGTTGTAAGGTGGCGATGGCGGCGCTTGAACATAGTAGTTGGGATGCGCAGCGCAGCCGGCCGTGAAAAGGCAGGCCAGGGTGACAGGAAGAAGTGCAATGCGAAAGAGTCTCATAGCGTCCTCACTATTCGTTTCATGCACGACCATGATTGACCGCGCGTTCGAATAGATAAACGCTGCTCGAAGAAAAATGTTGTCGTTGCGGAGGCGCTAGGAGCTTGCGATATTTTGTTCGCGATCGCTGGGAATGCGCACAACAAACTCCGTATTGCCGGGTTCGGAGCTGAATCGAATGCTGCCGCCATACTGTTCGACGATGCGCTGGACGATGCCTAACCCTATGCCTGTGCCGACACCCACGGGCTTGGTGGTGTAGTAGGGATCGAAGATCTGCGGCTGGCTCTCGAGTGGAATGCCGACGCCGTTATCGCTTACGCTGATGCAAAGGACGGCCTGGGAACCGTCCGGCCTCGCGTTCGCTTTATCCGCCCATGTGCGTACGCGGATGTGACCATGCTGCGGGACGGCATCGATCGCGTTGTCGAGCAGATTCGTCCAGATCTGATTGAGGCCGGAGCACTCGCTGTGCAACGGCGGAAGGTCGGGAGCGAAGTTTTTCTCGACCACAATCTCTTTCTCTCGCAGTTTATGCGCGAGAATAATCATCGTGGCGTGAATGCTGTCGTTGATGTCGATCGACTGCTTTTGCCCCTTACCTTCATAAGCGTAGGATTTGACGGCGCGGACCAGGTCGGTGACTCGGCCGATGCTCTCTTCGATAGTGCCGACGAGTTGCATGCTGGAGACCATAGCCTCGAGCCAACCGAGCGCCTCGGACAGAAGTGGCCCATCGAATTCGTTGCGGGCGCACTCCAGTTCTTTAGCATCCATGCCGATCGAGACCAGCGTCGGGGCCATCTTCCACGCGTTTTCGATGTTGGCCGACTCCATCCACTCGGCCAGGGCCTCTTCGGCATCGCTTTGTTCCAGAGAGTTCATCCTGAGCGGCTGCTTGACTGCGAGAGCCTGTTCCTGAAGATCGACCATGCAGTGTTTCTGTTCTTTGGTCAGATCGCGTTCTTTGAACTTGATAGAAAGCTCGTGCATTCGCATCAGGTTCTCTCGCAACTGTTGCGCGGCACGCCGGGCGGCGGCCCCAGGATTGTTCAACTCATGCATCAGGCCTGCGGCGAGCGTTCCCAGCGAGGCCATCTTCTCCTGCTGTACGGTTATACCCTGCAGCTTTTGAAACCGCTGCGCCATATTCGCCAGAATGGCCTTGCGGACCTGCGGACAACTGGTCATCAGGCTCCAGAACTGCTCCTCGTCGAGTTGTAGCAGATGGCACGGCATCGTTGTCTGGAGATTCACGCTGTTCGGAATATTTGCCAGAAGGGGTAGTTCGCCAAAGGCGTTCCCGCTCTCCATCTTGTAAAGAGTGCCCTCGTGCCCGTCCGGCTGCGACTGGAATATGCGAATCTCGCCCTCGAGCAATATCCAGAAAAAGTGCGCGGCTTCGCCCTGGCGCACAAGGAACTCGTCCTTGCCGAGGTAGATGTCTCCCACCCCCTCGACGCAATGCAACTCATCGTCCTTGAGCGACGACAGGATGGGGACCTTGCGAAGCTGCGCCAATAGCTCCGGGGTTATCTGTTTCGACGCCTTATTCTGGACGACCTGAGATTGTTCACTCATTGGTTTATTGGTTTAGTTGCCTTTCAAAGCGTAGCTAAATATTGGTGCACGAACTGAATCGCGATGGAGCCTTCTCCTACGGCGGAGGCGCATCGTTTTACTGAGTTGTATCGAACGTCGCCGGCGACGAAGATGCCCGGAACGCTGGTCTCGAGCAGGTAGGGGTCGCGGTCGATTGTCCATGACTTGGGAGACTGCGCCTTCAGGTCCGGGCCGGCGAGGATGAAGCCTTTGTTGTCGAGGGCGATTTCCTTGGGAAGCCAGTCAGTCTTGGGAGCGGCCCCGATAAAGATGAACACGGAGGTGACGGGACGGGCCTCTTCTCCGCGCGGGGTCTTCAGGGTGAGGCATTCGAGGTGGCCGTTGCCCGACATGGAGACGATCTCGGTGCAGGTCTCGACGGTGATGTTGGGTGTCGCTTTGATCTGATCGATGAGGTATTTGGACATGCTCTTGATGAGGGAGTCGGCGCGTACGAGCATGTGGACCTTGCCAGCGTATCGGGAGAAGTACATCGCGGCCTGGCCGGCGGAGTTCGCTCCGCCAACGATGTAGACGATCTCGTCTGCGCAGGATTTGGCCTCGGCGAGCGCAGCGCCGTAGTAGACGCCAGAGCCGGTGAACTCCTCGGCACCGGGGATGTCGACCTTGCGGTAGGCAACACCGGTAGCGATGAGGCAGACATGACAGGTGATCTCCTGTCCGTCGGACAACTGGACGATCTGGTATTGGTTGTCGCGGCGGATGCAAGTGACCTGCTGGGCGAGGAATTCGGCGCCGAGGCGATTTGCCTGGATGTAGGCGCGGTCGGCGAGATCGGCTCCACTGAGACCCTGGGGGAAGCCGAGGTAGTTTTCGATCTTGGAGCTGGAACCAGCCTGGCCGCCTATAGCTTCGCCCTCGACGATGAGGGTGCTGAGGCCTTCCGAGGCAGCGTAGACGCCGGCAGCGAGGCCTGCAGGACCAGCGCCGACGATGACGATGTCATAGAACTTCTGCTGGGCCTGGCGCGGCATGCCAAGCTTTGTGGCAAGATCGCTGGAGGTTGGCTGAACCAAAGCTGTGCCGTCGCCGAAGATGACGATGGGGAGTTTCGAATCGTCCAGACCACGCTCTTTGAGCAGGTCAACGGCTTCGGGGTGTTGTTCCGGGTTGAGCCACTGGTAGGGGATGCGGTTGCGGGAGAGGAAGTCACGAACGCTGTGGTCTGCCGATGACCAGCGTGTGCCCACGACGCGAATGCCCTCATAGGGGGGTCTGTAGCCCTGTTTCCATGTTTCGAGCAGATCGTCCAGTACGGGGTAGAGCTTCTCTTCGGGCGGGTCCCAGGGCTTGTTGAGGTAGTAGTGGATCTTCGCGGAGTTGATGGCGCGGATGGCCGCTTCGGTATCGGCGTAGGCGGTCAGGAGGACACGTTTGGCGTTGGGGTAGATGGTGAGCGCCTGTTGCAGAAAGTCGACCCCGGTCATTCCAGGCATGCGCTGGTCGGAGAGAAAGAGAGCGACGGTGTCTTTGCGCTCATGGAGTTGGCGGCAGATGTCCAGCGCGGCCGCCCCGGAGGCGGCGCGGACGATGCGATAGTCCTGACCATAGTGCCGGCGCAGGCTCCTGACCACGGCCTCAAGTACGCTGGTGTCGTCGTCGATGGCGAGCAAAATAGGCTTAGGCATATCCCTTTTTATACTTGCTTTGCGGTCTTTCTATACTTCGTGACGACATAACTGTGTATCCCACGTATGATTCGATTGTGGACGATGCCTCCGGGGTTCAGAAAGATATCCTGTTTTATGAATAAGTTGCGTCCGCCACGAAACCCGATTAGATGGACTTGTCCGAATTGTAGACATTGCAGGTTCTCCGCCGCGGTTCGCCGATAAGGCAATTGCGGGCCGATATGTCCCGGCAGGAGACAAAGAAACCGATGAATCGACTCATTCTTGCTGACAATCAGGCGATCTTTCGAGCAGGTGCGGCGCGGGTCCTGGCGCTGGAGGACGATATGCGCATTGCGGCCCAGTGCGAGGACGCGACGAAGCTCTTTGCCGCCATCGACACGCTGCGCGGTTCGGTACTGCTGGTTTCGTCCAGTCTGCGGCTGGATGCCACGAACCTTTTAGCCCGCACGCGGTCGGCTGGAAGCCGCATTATTCTCGTGGCCGAGAATACCGAGCAGGTCGCGGAGGACATGGCTTCGCTCTTCGATGGTGTTCTGTGCCGAAGCGTCCCCGGAACGGTGCTGGTGGACTGCGTGCGTCGTGTGGCCCAGGGACAGCACTTTGTGCAGCGCTCCAACGTCACGACTATGCAGGCCGCGGACAGCGTCGGCGCTCGAGTACGCGACCGGCTGACGCCCAAGGAGATGCAGATCGTAGCGCTGATCGTCCAGGGGTGCAAGAACAAGGACATCGCGATGCAGCTCGGCACGAAGGAGCAGGTAATCAAGAATTATCTGCGAAGTATCTATGACAAGACGGGGGTCTCGGATCGGCTCGAACTGGCGCTGTTCACGATCCACCACCGCGCCCTGGCGGAGGCCGCGGCCAAGGCAGGGCACATGATCCAGATGAAGACCGCTTAGCCGAAGACAGAGGCGTAACGGTGATCAAAATGATAAAGGCGGATAAAAGAAGATTTAGGTAGCTTACGTCTTACTCTTATCCGTTTTTTATCTCTCTGATCACCGTTACGCCTTTCTTTTACATGCCCATCTGGTCGGATTGCTTCTCGGCTTCGGGACTTGCGTGGCCGATCTTCTCTGCGACGCTCTTGGCCTGCGTGAACAGGAGCAGATAGTCCGGGCCACCGGCCTTGGAGTCGGTTCCGCTCATGTTGAAGCCGCCAAAGGGATGGGCCCCAACCATTGCGCCGGTGCACTTGCGGTTGAAGTAGAGGTTGCCGACGTAGAACTCGTCGCGCGCGCGATCCAGCTTCTCGCGGGAGCTGGTGTAGATCGCACCGGTTAGCCCGTATTCCGTGTTGTTCGCGATCGCCAGCGCATCGTCGAAGCTATGCGACTTGATCACCGCCAGTACCGGCCCGAAGATCTCTTCCTTCGCGATTCGGGCGGTGGGGGCGACGTCTGAGATTACGGTAGGCGCGATGTAGTAGCCGCCCTCCGAAGTTTCGATCGCGTGGCCACCGTTTAATACTGTGCCCTCTTTTTTACCGATTTCGATGTAGTCGAGCACCTTACGGTAGGACTTCTCGCTGATCACGGGTCCGGTGTAGACGTTCTCGGCTGGGTCGCCGGTCTTGAGCTTGCCCACGCGCTCCTGAAGCCGGTCGCAGAAT
Organism: uncultured Acidobacteriaceae bacterium; assembly: GCA_963774835.1. Taxonomy (GTDB): domain Bacteria; phylum Acidobacteriota; class Terriglobia; order Terriglobales; family Acidobacteriaceae; genus Edaphobacter. Next base: position 1,207,944 of record CAVZGS010000001.1, on the reverse strand, counting down.
ACGTCATAGATGTCGGCCGAGACGATCGCCCGCGAACACGCAGAACACTTCTGTCCGTTGAAGCCAAATGCGCTGGCCACAACTCCATCCAGAGCGGCCTCGATGTCGCAGTCGGGCTCAACGATGATCGAATCCTTGCCGCCCATCTCGAGGATCGTGCGCTTGATGAAGGTCTGGCCGGGCTGCGTCTTTGCTGCACGCTCGTGGATCTCGAGGCCGACGGCCTTCGAGCCGGTGAACGCGATGAAGCGGGTCTGCGGATGCGCGACGACCGCGCTGCCGAACTCTGGGCCCTCGCCCGGGCAGAGGTTGACGACCCCGTCAGGCAAACCGACCTCTTCGAGAAGTTCCACGAACTTTGCTGCAATGGTCGGCGCGTCTACTGACGGCTTCAAAATGACCGTGTTTCCGCAGACGATCGAGGCCGCTGTCATCCCGGCCATGATGGCGAACGGGAAGTTCCACGGCGGAATTACGGCGCCCACGCCGAGCGGAATGTAGAGGAGCTGGTTGCGTTCACCGGGGAGTTGGATCGGTGTCTTCGCCTGGCTGAGCCGAAGCGCTTCGCGGCCGTAGAACTCCAGGAAGTCGATGGTCTCGCCCACGTCGGCGTCGGCCTCGGCCCAGTTCTTGCCGACCTCGAAGGTCAGCCAGGCGCAGAACTCGAAGCTGCGTTCGCGAATCAGTGCGGCGGCGGCGAACAGGAGGTTTGTGCGCTCTGCTACAGGCACCTTGCTCCAACTCGTAAAGGCGGCCTGCGCGGCCTGCATCGCCGGTTCGACGTGCTCGGCGCCGGCCCGCTGGTGGACGCCGATCACCTCGGCCGGACGCGCCGGGTTCATCGAGAAGATCTTGCCTGCGGTCTTCAGCCGCTTGCCGCCGATGACGATGTCGTATTCTCGGCCGAGTTTGTCCTGAACCTCCGCAAGAGCGGCCTGCATCCTGCGCTTATTTTCAGGCTTGGTAAAGTCGACGAACGGCTCGTTGACGAAAGGAGTCTGCGGCGCGAAGGCCGGAACGGAGTGGGTTAGATTTACGGTAGCCATAACGCGTCGATTCTAGCGCGAGTCGAGGTCGCTCGTCGCCTTTGGGATAGATAAGATCGATAGATTACTGTTCGCTGTTGATTCGATGCATCGCAGAGGGTATTCGATTGCGCCGAGCGCGGGCTATTCGACTTCCGTGAGCTTTTCGGTCGCCTTCGACATCGTGGCGGTGCGCTCGAGCTTGTCCCAGCTGAACGGCTTGCCGTCGATGGCACGCTTGACCGTCTTGAACAGCACGACCGAGAAGAGTTGGCGATAGGTAAACCGTTGGATCCAGATATGGAAGAGGAGCCAGCCGTCGCCTTTGCTCGCTGGATGTTTGCGTTCGAGCGCAAAGGCCAGGGCGGAGGCGGCGAAGTCGATTACGAGGAAGGCAACGAAGAAGGTAAGGAGCTTGTAGAAGCTGTCCGCCGACGCCGTCTCGGGGTGAAAGTGTTTGTCGATGAAGTAGTGGATCACGCCGGCGACGAACATCACGTCGATGAGCGGCGAGACCAGCGGCAGGAGGATCTGGAAGACGAGGATATTCGGCAGCGCGAACAACCCCATGGCGCGGTGTTTGCTGATGGCGCCCTTGTGCTTGTAGATCGCTTGCAGGATACCGAAGTGACCAGCGGAAGCGTTGCCGGACAAGGCCATCTGCGCTGACGGGCGCCTCGGTAAACGCAAGCGCCTGGTCCTCGTAGATGACGCTATAACCCTGCTCCAGGAGGTTCATCGTCAGGTCGGCGTCTTCGGCAACCGTGTTCGAGTGGTAGCCTCCGCCAATCCTTACTGGTGCCGTCCGCCACGCGCCGATCGCCCCGGGCACGACCATGACTACGTCGAAGAGATCCAGAGCGCGTCGCTCGAAGTTCTGGCTGGTGATGTACTCGAGGGCCTGCCAGCGGGTCCATAGGTTCACCCGGTTGCCCACCTTGGCGTTGCCCGCGACTGCGCCGATCTTCGGATTGGCGAAGTGCGGCACGAGATTGGTAATCGCATCGTGGGCGATCACGCCGTCGGCGTCGATCCCGACGTAGATCTCCTCGTCGATTCGCTCGAGCGCGAAGTTCAGCGCGTCCGCCTTGCCTCCGTTTGGTTTGGTCAATACGGTCAGGCGGCCAGAGGCGATGTCAGCGGGGTAGGCCTCGCGCGCCACGTCGTAGGTCCTGTCCGTCGACCCGTCGTCGATCACGATGATCCGAATGTTCTTGTAGTTCGACATCATCACGGAGCGAATTGTCCGGACGATCACCTTTTCTTCGTTGTACGCGGGGACCAGCACGGCGACCCGCGGTTGGTAGTCCGGCGTCGCGTAGTTCTTCCTTGTGCGGAAGCGGTCGATGATGGCAAAGATGCCGATGATGATCAGCCGCCCGCTCATCAATACATCGCCGACGAAGAATACACCCACCACAAAGTAGTGGAAGAAGCTGTAGAAGAAGAAGGTGATCGAGTCGGCGCGCGCCTGCCAGCGCTGGCGCGAGGTCAGCGGCGGCATCACCTCGGCGCGGGTCTTTCCTACTAGCTCCGACACGGGGACGATCTCGTAGCCTTGCGCGCGAAGCGCCTCGATCAGCACCGGAAGCGCTGCAATCGTTGCGCTGCGGTCGCCTCCTCCGTCGTGCAGAAGAATGATGGAGCCTCTATTCCACGGCTTTGTCTCCATGTCTGCGATCTGCTGAAAGACGCTGTCAGTGATCTCTTTGGGAGATTTGCGCGGGTGCTCGTCCCAGTCATTCGTGTCGATCTTATTGCCGATGATGGTGTAGCCGAGGGTCTGGATTCGCGCGACTGGAGCTGCCTGGTCGTTGGTGTCGGGCTCCTGGTCGATGGAATATGGCGGGCGGAAGTAGAGTGGCTGTACTCCGAGCTCGGAGGCGAACAACCGCTCGGTCAGGTTGAGTTCGAGGTCCACTTGCCTGTTTGAAATTTCGCTGATGTCCGGATGTGTCCAAGTGTGGTTGCCGATCTCATGGCCTTCGCGATAGACCTGCCGCATCACTCCGATGTTGTCTTCGGCCACCTCGCCGATCATGAAGAACGTGCCCTTGACGTTGTAGTCCTTCAGGATCTTCAGGATCTTCGGAGTCCACTCGGGGTCGGGGCCGTCGTCGAAGCTTAGCGCCACCTTCTTCGGATGGTAGCCATACTGCTCCACGGTGTAGGAGAGCGGATAGGAGTCCATCGACTCCTGCGTGATCATGCGATAGTCGACCGGGACCGAGTCATCATCGTCCATGGTGACGACTCGCTTGCCGTTCTGCGGCTTGCGGGTGACGCGCAGGATGTCTCCCTCGCCTTCGGTGTCGACGTCGTATCCTGGCTCGACCTGCGCAAGCTCTTTTACGGGGTCCGACGTTAGCGGATGGTCCCAGATCTTCCACATCGAATTGTCTTCGCTGCCCAGACGCCAGAGCGCATAGGTCTGGATGCCCAACGTTCGTGCGGCCCGCATCTGGTTCTGGATCGTGACGGCGTCAAGGAACCAGACCTGGTGACGGACGTGCGCATCGACATCGTCGTAGGCAAAGTGCACGTTGAGTGAGTCGTCATCAAGGTCTATCTGCGAATCGGAGTCCGCGGCCGCCTGCCATGCGTCCTGGGTCGAAAGATCGTGCGACGACAGCACCTTTTCGGGAACGGCCTTTTTCTTCGCACCGCGCTTGCCGGTGGGTTCGGGCGGCAGCGACGTGATCCAGTCATAACCGTAGCTGCCCAGCGAGCAGATCACCTTCTCCTTTGGCACCGTCTTCAGGACCTGCTTCAGATTGTCGAGAAACCAGTCCTGCGATGCGATTGGCCCGGGCTCGCCGCCGCTCTGGTGTTCGTCATAGTTCATCAGCAGGAGGCCGTCGGAGTGGTCGGCCATGAACTTGAGGTCCCAGTCGTCGTCACCCACGGGCGTGTTCACATAGAGACGCAGATTGCGGGGGTGGAAGTCGTCGTAGAGCGCCGCGATCAAGGCCTTAAGGCCCGGTTGCGCGTTGGTCGGAATCTCCTCAAAGTCGAGAGAGATACCGCGATAGGTTGGGTTGGCCGCGAGAAAGGTGTGGATCTGCTTGATAAAGCTCGTCCGCGCTGCCTCGTTGGGGAGAAACTCTCCAACCTCCGGTACCCACACGCTCTTCCTCGGGTCGTAGTTGTTTACCAGAGGAAAGATGTCCAGGTTGACGTGACTGGCCACGACGGTCCGGGCGACCTTGGCTTCGCGATCGACCTGACGAACTGTACTGCCGTCGACGACTGCGTAGGGGCGATTGTCCTGGGTGTAGGAGACCACCTTGCCGTCTGCCGTAACGACGTGCAGCCACTCGGGAAACAGCAGGTCGACCTGGCTGATGTGCTGCTTCAAGGAGGAGTAGCTCGCCGGATCGTCTTCCACGTAGTACGCCGCGCGCAGACCTTCGCCCGAGTTCAGGGGAACGTCGCCCGGCTTCACGTCGGTTCGGCGATGGGCGGAGCGGCGCAGCTTGACTGCGGCCGCCTGCTGATTGACAAGGGCCCGGTAGTTGCGTTTCTGCGCCTGAAGGAACAGCTCCGGGAGGGGCTTCATGCGCATCAGGCCGACTACGAAGACGCTGCCCAGCACCAATCCAGCGAGAGCGAGGATGTCGAAGATGCGGCGCAGCCGCTTCCAGCGCTTGCGTTGTGGATCGTAGAAGACTTGTTTGTTCATCTGGAAATACGGGCGGCTCTGCGCATGCGGTTATGTCTCATCGTATGCAGGCAGATGGGTTGAGTCAACGCGAACGGTGAGGAGGTGTAAGCCACAGCAGTATGATGCAAAAGACATGATTGCGGGACGGTTGAAGACAGGTCTCTACGCTGCACTCGCACTTGCGGCGGGGCTTGTCCTGCGCCTGTGGTTTATCGGCCATGCGGGCCGCATCGACGGGGACACGCTGATCTACGGCGACATCGCCCGCAACTGGATGCAGCACGGCGTGTACGGATTCAGCGTGTCGGCGAAGGGCCCGGTCCCGACACTGATCCGCCTACCCGGCTATCCTCTTTTTCTGGCCGTGTGCTTTGGTCTCTTCGGCTTCGATCACTACACCGCGGTGATGTATGTTCAGTGCTTCATCGACCTGTTCACTTGTCTGCTTATCGCTGCGCTGGCAGGACGATTGTTCGGGCAGCGGGCGGCGATGGCGGCGCTGTGGCTCTCTGCTCTGTGTCCGTTTACGGCGGCCTATGTTGCTGCCCCGCTGACCGAGGTGCTGACCCTGGCCTGCATCGCCCTTACGTTTTACAGCTTCGAACGCTGGCGAAGCGCGGGGCTGGGCAACAACCGCTGGCTCTGGGTGATGACTGGCGCCATGATGTATTCGCTGCTATTGCGGCCGGAGCAGGGGCTTTTGGCCGCGACCGTCTTTTCGGCGATGCTCTGGAAGATGTGGGATTCGCGCGGGTGGCGAACCTTGCGGTTGCGGCAGCTTGCGCCCGTCGTCCTTGCCGCTGTCTGCGTCGTGCTTCCGCTGGCGCCGTGGACGGTGCGGAACTGGCGTACCTTCCATGTTATCCAGCCGCTGGCGCCGCGCTATGCGACGGACCCGGGTGAACTGGTGCCGCTCGGCTTTCAGCGCTGGTATCGCACGTGGGCCATCGACTTCGCCTCGACCGAAGAGGTGTACTGGAACTACGACAGCGCTCCGATCGAGATCGGCGACCTGCCTGGGCGTGCCTTCGATTCCAACGACCAGTACGCGCAAACCGCGGCAATCTTGACGGACTACAACAAGAGGTACAACGCAACCCGGGCGCTGGACGCGCGTTTTGAAGCTCTGGCAAGGGAGCGCATCCACGACGACCCCGTCCGTTACTACATCGCTCTGCCCGTAGCACGGTTGCTGAACATGCTCTTTCGTCCTAGGCACCGAGTTGCTGGAGGTCGCGCTGGAATGGTGGAGGTGGCGGGAATATCCTCGGCTGCACCTTCATTGCTACTGGATTTGCTGCACTCAACCTTGGCTATTTTGTTCTGGGCGGAGTCGGGTTGTGGCGCTGGCGGCGGAGCGGCTGGGGGCCACACCTTGCTCTGGCGGCGGCGATGGTGGGCTTTGTCGGTCTGCGGTGTCTTCTGCTGCTGACTCTTGATAATTCGGAGCCGCGCTACACGCTGGAGTTCTTTCCCCTGCTGATCGTTTGGGGAAGCTTTGTCTTTGCCTCAAGGCGGACGGAGCCACCAACGGCAACTTAGTGCTGGTCGACCGTGGTCTTGCTATCGGTCTTTATCTGGTAAGGCTTCTCATCGACCTTCTCGTTGTACTTGATGTTGGTGTAGACCGCGGTCCGATAGTCCTCGGAGGGCATGTAGAGACTTTGCTTCAACTCAATGCCGCGTACCGGGTCGACCCAGAGGGTCATGTGAGTGCAGTTGTTGCGAACGGCGGGATCTTTCGGGACAAGGCCCAGCTTGGCCGTCTGCACGCCGTCGATCGTCTCGTCTCCAAGGTCGGAGATCGTCCACGCCTTCGCCAGGTCTTTCCCGCTGCCCCCGAAGCCGACCGTCAGGAAGCTCTCCAACTGTGCCTTGTTTTTCGTGGCGTCGATCGTTGTCAGATGATCGGTCGCGGGCTCAAAGAGACGAAGTGCGCCATTCCGGAACTCGATAATCTTGACCGAGGGCGACTCTATCTTTGCGCCCATCACCAAGGCCCCGCCCTGTTTCTTGAAGTAGATGCTCCCGGTCTGGGTCGTTGTGTCTTTTACGACGCGCTCGTAGAGGTCCCAGCGGAAATCTGCCTGTGCGGACTGAAACCTGAGGCTTGCCGCGTCCATCTGCCGCAGGACCTCGTCGAGATGACCGGGCTTGGGCTGTGCGTGCAAAGGGGCCAGCATTGTCGCCAGAACGAGGGCCGAAGAGAGAAGCGATGCGGCGATGCGGCGGGCCATGGTCATAGATCAGTTGCTCCCGATGGTTGGATGCTAATTGCAGACGCGGTGTTAGCGGAGGATCCAGGCGTTGTAGGCGACGACCTTGCCCTGGGCGTCGCGGACAGGCTCGTAACGCTCAAGTGAGACCTCGCCAGAGATCGGTTCGATCACGCGCAGGATGGCAGCGCGGCGTTCGGCGTCGGTGGTTGCGGCACCCAGTTCGTCGGCGCGAATCTGAAACATGAAGCGACTGCTTTCGCCCGAGGTGCCAGCTTCTTTGACGAGTACTTCGCTGGCGTGGAGGGCGACGGTCTCTACCGGCTTGTCGTTGTAGTTGATGAAGTGCGGCGAGACGAACATGAAGACAAGGATCGCCGTGACCATGACATCGTAGTGGAAGCTGCCGCGCTCGTAAGACCAGAAGATGTAGCTGCGAATGAGTTTGAACATGGCTTAACTCCTGCCCGATTGCTTGCCGATGATGGTATCGCCGTTCATGTAAGGGACCAGAACGTCGGGAATTCTGATGGTGCCGTCGGCCTGCTGGTAGTTCTCGAGGATCGCGAGATAGGTGCGGCCGACGGCGAGACCGCTGCCGTTGAGCGTGTGGAGGAACTCGCTCTTCTTCGCTCCTGCCGGCCGATAGCGAATGTTGGCGCGTCGCGCCTGGAAGGCTTCGAAGTTGGAGCAGGAGGATATCTCGCGGTAGAGGCCCTGGCCGGGCAGCCAGACTTCGAGGTCGTAGGTCTTTGCGGAGGCGAAGCCCATGTCGCCGGTGCAGAGAAGCATGCGGCGGTAGGGGAGGCCGAGCTTTTCGAGGACCGTCTCGGCGTGGCGGGTGAGGGCTTCGTGTTCAGCGTAGGAGTCCTCGGGTTTGGCGAACTTTACGAGCTCGACCTTCTGGAACTGGTGCTGGCGGATCATGCCACGGACGTCCTTGCCGTAGGAGCCGGCCTCGGAGCGGAAGCAGGGAGTGTAGGCGCAGTAAGAGATGGGAAGCTGGGCCTCGTCGAGCGTCTCGTCTCGGAAGAGATTCGTGACCGGGGACCTCGGCCGTGGGGATGAGCCAGTGGTCACTGTCCTGATAGTCGCCGGGCTGGTAGGGGCCCTTGTCGTCGCAGTGGAAGAGGTCTTCGGCGAACTTAGGCAGCTGGCCGGTGCCGAAGAGCGACTTCGAGTTGACCATGTAGGGCGGCAGGACCTCGGTGTAGCCGTGTTCGCGAGTGTGGAGGTCGAGCATGAAGTTGGCGAGTGCGCGTTCGAGGCGCGCTCCCTGGCCGAAGTGGACGACGAAGCGTGAGCCGGAGATTTTGGCGGCGCGGTTGAAGTCGAGGATGCCGAGCGCTTCGCCTAGCTCCCAGTGGGGCTTGGCAGGGAAGTCGAACTTTGGCTGCTCGCCCCAGGTCTTTTCGACGCGATTGGCGTGTTCGTCCTTGCCCACTGGAACCGTGTCGCCGGGGAGGTTGGGCAGGGTCTGCATGATCTCGCGCAGACGGTCGTCGGCGTTGGTTGCCGTTGCTTCAAGCGACTCCGCCCGGGTCTTGAGTATGCGAGTCTGCTCGGTCTGGGCGGTGGTGTCCGCGCCTTCGCGGCGAAGCTTCGCGATCTCTTCGGTGAGCTTGTTGCGCTGGGCCTTCAACGTCTCGACCTGCGTAATGGCCTCGCGCCGCTCGCGGTCGATTGCTGCAAAATCTCCGAGCACTACAGCGGGATCCATGCCCCGGGAGCGCAGTTTTTCTTCGACAAGGGCCAGATTGGCCCGTACAAACGCTAAATCGATCATCACTTTGCATTTTAGCGTCTCGCGCTGAAAAAGGGACGTTTGTGCGTCGTGCGGGCAAAATGCAATTTACCCTTATAGGCATGCGAAAGTTTGCTGCTGCCCTGTTGTGTGTGTTGTTTCCCCTGTCCGGTGTACTGCCTGCGCGGGCCGATGCCTACCATGCCAAGCCCAAGCTGGTGGTTGTCCTGGTGATCGATCAGTTTCGCGGCGACTATCTGGAACGCTACCGTGACGACTTCAAGACGGCGAACGGATTCAACCTCTTTCTGAAGCGCGGGGCGTATTTCACGGACTGCTACTACGACTATGCCAACACGATGACGGCGCCGGGGCATTCGACGATCGGTACGGGGGCCTATACGAATGGGCACGGCATCTCACTGAACGAATGGTGGGACCTGAAGCGATCGACGACGCACGTGGTGACCTCGGTCGAGGACGAGCACTACGCGATTGTTGGTGACCCGGGCTCGAAGGAGGTGGGGGCCTCGCCGCGTAATGAGTTGGCTTCGACGCTAGGCGACGAGGTTGTGCTGGCGACCAAGGGTGAGTCGAAACTGTTTGGGATTTCGCTGAAGGACCGTGCAGCGATTTTGACGTCGGGGCATGCGTCGAACGGGGCGTTCTGGCTGGCGCATGCCAGCGGCCGGTTCGTCACGTCGACGTACTGGGAGACGAAGCTGCCTGCGTGGGCAGAGGCCTTCAATGCAAGCGGCAGGGCGAGCCAGGCCCTTCATGAAGCTGGCGCGAAGCCCGGAAGCTTCTATGAGGACGTCGGCAAGTCGCCTGCCTCGGTGTCCTATCTGCTGGATTTTGCGAAGGCGCTGATTAGTGGGGAACAGATGGGCCGCCATAATGTTACGGACGTGCTGACGATCAGCATCTCGTCGACCGATATTCTTGGGCACGTCGTGGGCCCGGACGCGCCGGAACAGCGTGCCATGATCGACGCCGTCGATGTGGATCTGGACAGCTTCTTTACATGGCTGGACAAGAACGTGGACGGTGGCATGGCAAACGTCTGGGTTTCGCTGACAGGCGACCACGGCATCGCGCCAGTGCCCGCAGTTGCGGCGAAGTTGGGTATGCCGGCCGCTACGTTCGACCTGAGGAAGCTGAGCGCCGCGCTGGACGAACGGCTGAATCGGCGCTTCTCGCCCGGTAAGCAGGCGAAGTACATCATGAGCAGCGAGATGCCTTACCTCACGCTCGATCCGCGGCCGTTCACTGCAGCAAAGGTGAACGAGGCCGATGCGGAAGGGACTAGTGGCGGAGATGCTGCCGGAGGCGTTCGAGTCTACGCTGCCCCCTGAGCCCGAGGGTGTGAGCCAGACGCGGCTGCCTCCGCGTCCGATGGTCCGGCATAGCTATACGCGGGTGCAGATGGCGGCGGGTGAGTTGCCGGCGACGGAAGAGGGCAGGCTGATTTTGCATAGCTATTCTCCGAATGGCGGATGGTTCGTAATGATTTCGCCGGGGATGTATGAGTTGACCAGTGCGAAGGGAACGAACCACTTTTCGCCGTACTCGTATGACCGGCATGTTCCGCTGGCGTTCTTTGGTTCGCCGTTTGTGCCGGGGACTTACCATGACCGCGTCGCTCCTGTGGACATCGCGGCGACGTTTGCTTCGCTCCTGCGTGTGAACCAGCCTTCGGCCTGCGTAGGCCATGTGTTGACGCAGGCGATCAAGCCGGAAACGGGCCCGAACAAGCCGGTAGTTGAAAGGAAATCCGGACAGTGAGCGCGCAAGCAGGCGGCAAAGCCCCAAGTACCAAAGGGCCTGACATGCGCGTTACCGTCGCGGGTGTCGAGTTCCGTTCGCCAGTGATCGCGGCAAGCGGTACGTTTGGCTATGGGGTCGAGTTCGAGGACATTGTTTCGCTGGACCGCATCGGCGGATTTGTGACGAAGGGGTTGTCGCGAGAGCCGATGGCGGGCAATCCCACGCCACGCATCATCGAAACTGCGGCGGGAATGATCAATGCGATTGGGCTGCAAAACATGGGTGTGCAGGCGTTTATCACCGAAAAGTTGCCGAAGCTGCTGGGGCTGACCGGGACAGTGGTGATCGCAAACGTCTTCGGCTTTACGATCGCGGATTGCCTGGAGGTGGTCCTGGCGCTCAATGACGCGCCGGCGATTGCGATGTATGAGCTGAATGCGAGCTGCCCGAATACGAGCCACGGGGGCATGGTCTTCGGGACAGACCCGCCGATGCTGTGGGAGCTGGTGGCGCGATGTAAAGCGGCCGCTCGGCGGCCCCTGATGGTGAAACTTTCGCCGAACGTGACGGACATTGGCCTGATGGCCCGCGTTGCGGAGGACGGCGGGGCCGATGCGGTTTCGCTGGTCAACACCTTTGTTTCGCTGGCGATCGACGTTGAGACACGGCGTCCTCGCATTGCCAACGTCACCGGAGGGCTTTCAGGGCCCGCGATTAAGCCGATTGCCGTGCGGATGGTGCATGAGGCCTCGAAGGCGGTGAGGATCCCTATTGTGGGGATGGGCGGAATTCTGCGGGCCGAGGACGCAGTGGAGTTCATGATGGCGGGCGCGACGGCCGTGCAGGTAGGGACAGCGAGCTACGCCGATCCGCGTGCCGTTGAGAACATCGCCAACGGATTGAAGCGATGGTGCGCGGCGCACGATGTGGCGAAAGTCAGCTCGCTCACCGGGTCAGCAGTGCTGTGAGGGTCAAGCGCTGGGGGCGCTTTGCTGGCTTAGAATAAATAGTGATGATTGAACACAGCATTGATTCCTCAGTACCCCCTGCAGACCTTCGCCCCATCCGCCGCGCATTACTTTCTGTAACCGATAAGACTGGTCTGGTGGACTTTGCCCGTGTGCTGGCCTCCTTTGGGGTGGATCTCGTTTCGACAGGGGGTACGGCGCGCGCTCTGCGGGAGGCCGGGCTGCCTGTGCGCGACATCAGCGACCTGACGGGGTTTCCCGAGATGCTCGATGGGCGGGTGAAGACGCTTCACCCGAAGGTGCATGGCGGCATTCTGCACATCCGCGACAACGCCGAACACATGGCTTCGGTTGCAGAGCATGCCATCGAGCCGATCGATATGGTGGTGGTGAATCTGTACGCGTTTGAGAAGACGGCGCAGCGGCCCGGCGTAACATTCGCGGAGGTGATCGAGAATATCGATATCGGCGGCCCGTCGATGGTGCGCTCGGCGGCGAAGAACTTTTCCGACGTCGCGATCGTGACCTCTGCAGCCGATTATTCTTTGCTGGCGGAGGAGATGGCCGCGAACTCGGGCAGTTTGAGCAGGGCCACTCGCTGGCGGCTGGCCAAGGCGGCCTTCGCCGTGACCGCGGCCTATGACGCGGGGATTGCGACTGCGCTTGAGAGTATTGAAACTCCCAGCGGTAAGGCGGTCTTTTCGCAGGAGCAGCTGCCGCCGACGGTCCGCGTGATCGATCCGCTGTCGAAGACGCTTCGTTATGGGGAGAACCCGCACCAGAAGGCAGCGCTGTATACGGACGGCAGCGGCAAGGGTGTCGCCAACGCGACGCAGTTGCAGGGGAAAGAACTCAGCTACAACAACATCGTCGATCTGGACGCGTGCTGGGAGCTGGTGAGCGAGTTCGATGAGACGGCGGTGGTGATTATCAAGCACACCAATCCGTGCGGAGCTTCGACCGGCGCTACCGTGGTGGAGGCCTATCGGCGTGCGCTGGAGGCGGACCCGGTTTCGGCCTTTGGTGGGGTGATCGGCATCAATCGCGAGGTGGACGCGGTGGCGGCGGAGGAGATCGCGAAGCTCTTCGTCGAGGCCATCGTTGCGCCATCGTTCACTCCGGAGGCGCTGCGGCGCTTCTCCGCGAAGAAGAACCTGCGGCTGATCGAGATCTCTCCGGCTGAGACGCCGCGGACACTCAAGCAGGTTTCTGGTGGGCTGCTGGTGCAGGACGCTGACCGTCTGCGCATCATAGAGGCCGAGCTTCAGATGGTCACCAGTCGCAAGCCGACGGCGGAGGAGTTGCGGGCACTCCTGTTTGCCTGGAGGGTATGCAAGCACGTGAAATCAAACGCGATCGTCTACGCCCGCTTCAGCGATGGGCATGGACAGACTGTCGGAGTAGGCGCAGGGCAGATGAGCCGGGTGGACGCCGCCCGGTTTGGCGCGATGAAGGCAATTCTGCCGCTGAAGGGCACGGTGGCCGCCTCCGACGCGTTTTTCCCGTTCCCGGATGGTCTCGAGACGATTGCCCAGGCGGGCGCCACGGCGGTGATTCAGCCCGGGGGGTCGGTGCGCGACGCCGAGGTGATTGAGGCCGCGGACCGGCTGGGCGTGGCGATGGTGTTTACGGGCGTCAGGCACTTCCGGCATGGATAAATGCTGCGTTTTTGAGGGAATGACGGATATAATGACGTGCAAGCTGCGCAAACGGCCGGTCTGCACCCCTGCATCCATCTTGCCGGGGGCGTCGTCTAACGTTTGTCTGGCTATGTAGGCTATACAGGTCTTCGACATCGATTCCGGCGGCACAGGAAATTACATCTCATGACATTGCTTTTGCGTGCCTCCACTTTTCGTTATCTCCGCCTTGTCCCGGCTGCCGCGCTTCTTTTTGCGGCGCACACCCTGTTTGCACAGGCGCCTGCCGCAGCAACGGGCGCGGACGCTTCGGCGACGGCGCCAGATCGGGCGTCCTCCTACTATCACTATGGCCTGGCTCGACTTTACGAGGACATGGCGGTCAACGCAGGCCGGTCCGACTATGCGACGCAGGCGGTGGAACAGTACAAGCTGGCGCTGGACGCCGATCCTAGCTCGCGTCTGCTGCAGGACGGTTTGGCTGAGCTCTACTTCAAGATCGGCCGCATTCGCGAGGCGGTCACGGCCGCGCAGGACCAGGTCGGCAAAGACCCCGACGACATTGAAGCGCACACGCTGCTGGGCAAGGTGTATCTGCGCTCGCTGGGGGACATGCAGAGTCCGCAGTCGGGCCAGATGCTGCAGCTGGCCATCGCCGAGTACGAGAAGTTGGCCCAGTTGAAGCCGAGCGATGTGGAGACCCATCTTCTGCTGGGTCAGCTTTATGGCCTGAACCATGATTCGGCGAAGGCAGAGGCACAGTTCAAGCTCGCGCAGGGGATCGACGCAAACTCGGAGGAGGTCGCGCTGAATATGGCGCGGCTGTACAGCGAGCAGGGTGACCCGAAGCGCGCCGCCGATGTGCTCAACGCTATTCCGGTCGACGATCGCTCGCCTCGCATTGAGTTCGCGCTCGGCGCCAGCTACGAGCAGCTGAAGAAGAACAAGGACGCGATCGCTGCCTACCATCGCGCGCTCGATCTTGAACCCGACAATCTGGATACGGAGCGTGGTCTTGCGAACGCTCTGCTTGCCGACGGGCAACTGGACGAAGCGCTGAAGGTGTTGACCAATATTGTCTCGGCAGAGCCGCAGGATTGGCAGTCGCAGGTACACATCTCCGAGATCCAGCGGCGGCAGGGAAACTACGACGAGGCGCTGACGACGCTGGAGAAGGCGAAGAAGCTGGCGCCGGACTCGCTTGAACTTACCTATAACGAAGCTCTCATATACGACTCTCTTGGCCGCTACGATGAGGCGATTGCCGTGCTGACCAAACTGGTGTCGGACACCGAGCGACCGGATGGAAAGTATTCGGAAGGTGAAAAGGCGAACCGCTCGATCTTCCTGGACCGCCTGGCCGTGATCTATCGCGAAGAGAACAAGACCGCTGAGGCCGTCGCTGCATATAAGCAGTTGGTCGCGCTTGGCGGCGACTACGTCAAGAACGGTTATTCCGGCCAGATCGACGCTTATCGTGACGCCCACCAGTGGAAAGAAGCCACCGCCGTCGCAGCTGAAGTGGCCAAGGCGTTACCAAACGATCATTCCATCCAGCTGATGTATGCCGGTCAGCTTGCAGATACTGGTCAGGTGAGCCAGGGAGTCGCACTGGCGAAGGCGCAGCTGGCGGCGACCACAGGCACTCCGGACGAGCGCGACTCGCATCTGGCGTTGGCTACGATCTATACGCGGTTGAAGCGGTGGCAGGAGGCGTCGGCCGAGTTGAACACTGCTGATGCACTGGCCACGAAGCCGGACGAGAAGCTGTATGTGTATTTCCTGCGAGGTTCGCTCTACGACCGTCAGAAGATGTACGACGCGGCGGAGGCGGAGTTCCGGAAGGCCCTCGCTATCGACCCGCAGAACCCGACCATCCTGAATTATCTAGGCTACATGCTTGCCGATCGCGGCGTGCGGCTGCCTGAAGCGCTCGTGATGATTCGGAAGGCCGTCGAACTTGATCCGCAGAACGGCGCGTTTCTCGACTCGCTCGGATGGGTGTACTTCAAATCGGGCCAATATGCGCTGGCCGAAGAGAACCTCCGCAAGGCCAACGAACGGACCAATACCGACCCGACGATCCACGACCATCTCGGAGAGGTCTACGAGAAGACAGGCAACCTGAAGATGGCGGTCGCCCAGTGGGAGCGGTCGATGACGGAGTATGCGCGTTCGCTGCCGGCGGACGCGGACCCGGCGGACGTTGCCAAGGTGCAGCACAAGCTGGAGAACGCTCGCGTGAAGCTGGCCAAAGTGCACGGCCAAATAACGCACGGCGCGTCTGCCATTACACTTAAATCTGACCATGGCAATCGATCTCCATCGATGCGCGGTCGTGGGAGGTCCGGACGATCTTCTGCTGACCCGCGTCCATCCCGCGCCGTTTCGTCCTACGCGCACACCGTTCCAGCGTGACCGGGAGCGCATCGTGCAGGCGCGTGCCTTCCGCCGGTTGGCAGGGAAGACGCAGGTATTCACCAGTCGCGCGTCCGACCACTTTCGCAGCCGTCTGACCCACACCATTGAGGTCGCGCAGATCGCCCGCGCCGCGCCGCCGAGCTCGGCCTGAACGAAGACCTGGCGGAGACGCTTGCGCTGGTTCACGACATCGGCCACCCGCCCTTTGGACATGCGGGGGAGCGGGCGCTCGATCGCTGCCTTACACATCACGGCCGGCGATTCGACCACAACCTGCATGCACTGCGCATCGTCGAGCACTTCGAGCAACGTTACGCGGCGCATCGCGGACTCAATCTTACGCTTGGTGTTCGCGAGGGCATTATCAAGCACTCGCGTGATTACAGGGTCGAGCAGCATCCGGAGCTGGCGGACTATTTGCTGGACCAAAGGCCGCCGCTGGAGGCGCAGTTGATCGATCTTGCCGACGAGATCGCTTACCTTACAGCGGACCTCGACGATGGCGTGGAGTCGGGACTGCTCGAGATCGGTCACATTCGCGAGCACGTGGATATTCTTGGGCGGTGTTATCGCAAGGTCGAGAGTGAGCACGCTGGCGTCGATGAGAAGTTCCTGTTCAACGAGGCGTTGCAGCTGATGCAGAACGTCCTTACTGACGATCTGATTGAGACGACGGGCCGCAATACGCAGGCGATCGGAGCAGAGTGTCTCGCCGATGTACGACGGCATCCGACGCGGCTGGCGCGGTTCTCGCCGCAGGTCGAGACCGAGCGGCTGCAGGAGAAGCGCTATCTCTACGACACGCTCTACACCTGCGAGCCGCTGGAGACGGAACACGACAAGGCGGAAGAGGTGGTCACGACGCTGTTCGACCACTGGATCAACGATCCGGAGGAGCTGCCCGTCGGACACTTCGAAGCGGTACAGAACGAGGGGCTTGCGCGTGTGGTGGCGGACTATATCGCTGGCATGACAGACAGCTTCATCCTGTTGCAGTACGCGCAGATCAAGCGGGCCGTCCGTTTCTAAGCGCGGTTGCCGTGAGCACAGGCAAGCGGCTCTGTCAAAAACCTGTACACTTTCAGGCAAATGAGCTTCAACCCGGCTAACATTACGGCGCTTGTTATTGCAGCCAGCTTTGCGGCCGGACTGAATATCTATGCCACCGTCCTTACGCTGGGGATTCTTGCGCGTACGCAGTGGGTGGCGTTGCCTCCGGGGCTCGATTCGCTGGGTCACACCTGGATCCTGGTGGTGTGCGGCATCATGTTCGCGATGGAGTTTGTCGCGGACAAGATACCGGCCTTCGATCTGGTGTGGAACGCACTACATACTGTTGTCCGGGTCCCCATCGCGGCCCTGGTCGCGTATCACGCCAGTTCACAGCTCTCGCCACAGATGCAGGTCCTTGCAACGGCGATTGGAGCAGTGGTCGCGTTGGCTGCGCATAGTTCGAAGACCGCCCTTCGCGCCGCCGTGACACCGAGTCCGGAGCCGGTCTCGAACATTGCCCTGAGCACGACGGAGGACGCTGCTGCGATTGGGCTGACGTGGTTTGCCACGCACCATCCGCTGATCGCTGCCTTCATTGCGCTGGCGTTTCTATCGGCGGCCATTATCGCTGCAAGGGCACTTCTGCGAGCAATACAGAGACCGCTGCGGAAGCTCTTCGGCACCGAACTGGAAGAAGACAAGCTGCCTGCTAAGCCGCCAAATTAGAGAGATATACGAGGGAGACCCTTAGGCTACGGTTTAATGTATTGTAGCCGCGTCGTTCTTGTTCTTCTTTCCGGGCCGAACGTGCGGTTCGACGACTGAGTCAGGCTGCGGCATTTTGATTTCAAACAGTTTGGCGGGATCGAGATAGCTGCCCTCCCAGCGGACTCCGAGGTGGAGGTGCGGGCCGGTGGCTCGGCCGGTCGCGCCGCTTAGCGCAATGATCTGGCCGCGACGGACCCGTTTGCCCACGGCCACTTCAATCTTCGACAGATGCATGTAGACGCTCATCAGTCCCAGTCCGTGATCGATGACGACGCAGCCTCCTTCGTAGTAGAGCGGTCGCGCCAGGACAACGCGGCCGGAGTTGATCGCCGCCACCGGTGTGCTGGGCTTTGCCCGATAATCCAATCCGCGATGGACGCTGGCAAGCTTTCCGTTGAAGATTCGCTGATTCCCGAATGAGTCCGACTGCGGCGCCAGGTGGAGCGGCGGAAGGAAGTTGCCTGTCCATTGCGGCTTCGGGGCTGAATTCGCGAAGGCCTTGTCCTTCACGATCTTGTCGGCGGCGATTTTTTTGAGGGCCGCCGCATCAGGCTCGACGAATTTATCCGGCACACTCAAGGGCACCTTTTCATAGGGCGCTTCTCCAACGCTGACGTCCTGATGCAGAGTGTGATGCATGCTGTCCTTGAGGGTCGCGTCGATCGTCAGAGGGTAGTTGCCTGGCGTGGCCTCGACATCTATTCCAACGAGCGCGAACCATGTTCGGTGATCAGAGCTCGGGAAGAATGCGACCGGATGGCCTTGCCAGCTACCAGTGACGCCCGACGCTTCATCGTGCAGCACGACTGTGATGAGACACGGCGCTCCATTGGTCAGTGTCGCGGGTGTAAAGCGTATTGAGTCC
Source organism: uncultured Acidobacteriaceae bacterium (assembly GCA_963774835.1). Taxonomy (GTDB): domain Bacteria; phylum Acidobacteriota; class Terriglobia; order Terriglobales; family Acidobacteriaceae; genus Edaphobacter. The sequence goes on along the minus strand of CAVZGS010000001.1, from coordinate 1,189,873 downwards.
TGAGCGACCGCAGCGCGCATAAGAGGCAACCAGCGTCGCGAAGAGTATCGCTGCAGCCAGCGTGAAGCCTTGCAGGCGCGTCCTGACGGCCGTGGGGAACATGAGAACTGCAGTTTATTGCAGAAAGGAAGGCCGAAGTGAAGCAAATCGCAATCGAGTTCCGCACAGCGCAATACGAATTCGGGGACTGGCGCGGTGATATTCTAGCCACTAATTAGTAGGAACGAGGCACTCAGCTTTTCATGTCCAACCCAGGCACTCCCGAGAACCGCCCTACCTTCGAATCGACCACTGTATCCACCGAACCCGCAGAAGCCAGTGAGCCTCTCGAGTCATTCGATAAGATCCTTTCGCAGTTTGAGCAGAGCCATTCGCGGCGTTCGGGCGAGGGCGGCCGGCAGATCTCGGGACCGTCGTTGCGGTGTCGGCCGAATTCGTCTTCGTCGATATTGGATACAAGACCGAGGGTGTACTGCCGGTGTCGCTGTTTGAGAGCGCGAAGGAGACGGTCGCGCCGGGAGATAAGCTTCAGGTCTCGGTGAAGGGGCGCAACGAAGAGGGTTACTACGAACTCTCACGGCTGCGGGTGGAGCAGCCCAAGGACTGGAGCGCGCTGGAGAAGGCGTTTGCTGATAAGGCGATTATTGTTGGCACAGTAACGGCCGTAGTGAAGGGTGGGCTGTCCGTCGATGTGGGAGTGCGTGCGTTCATGCCGGGTTCGCGCAGCGGGGCGCGTGACGCAGCTGAGATGGAAAAGCTGGTGGGACAGGAGATCCGCTGCCGAATCATCAAGCTGGACGCAACGGAGGAGGACGTGGTGGTGGATCGCCGCGCCGTCGCCGAGGAGGATGACCGTTCGACGAAGGAGCGGCGCTACTCCGAGATCAGGGAGGGTGATATCGTCTCCGGCACGGTCCGCAGCCTGATGGACTACGGCGCGTTCGTCGATATCGGTGGAGTCGATGGTCTGCTGCACATTAGCGATATTGCCTGGGGACGCATCGACAAGCCGGCCGACGTGTTGACTGTGGGACAGCAGATTGACGCGAAGGTGTTGAAGATCGAGCCGGCAGGAAAGCGCATTTCGCTGGGGCTGAAGCAGTTGCAACCCCACCCGTGGGACGCCGTCGCAGGGAAGTACATCGCCGGAGAACGTGTGCGCGGCAAGGTGACGCGGGTCACCGATTTTGGCGCGTTCGTCGAGCTGGAGCCGGGCATTGAAGGCATGGTTCATCTCTCTGAGATGTCGTGGGCGAAGAAGGTCAGAAAGCCGGGCGATATGGTGAAGCCGGGCGACGTGGTAGAGGTGATGGTCCTCGGCGTGAATGCAGCGGAACGGCGGATGTCGCTGGGGCTGAAGCAGACGCTGGGCGATCCCTGGGCCGATGCGGGAGAAAAGTTTGTGGCGGGCTCACAGGTGGAGGGCCCGGTCACTAGCTTTACGAAGTTCGGCGCGTTCGTGCAACTCGCCGAAGGCATCGAGGGAATGATTCACGTCAGCGAGATCAGCGCCGAGAAGCGAATCGAGCGGCCCCAGGACGTGCTTCGCGTCGGCCAGGTGGTGAAGACGAAGGTGCTCGACGTAGACAAGGAAAAGCGGCAGATCAGATTGAGCATGAAGCAGTTGGTTCCGACGGGTTTCGACGAGTACATCGTCGAACACAAAGTTGGTGAGGTGGTTACCGGACGGCTGATCGACGCCTCGGGCGACCACGGGACGGTCGAGCTTGGAGAAGGGATCCATGCGAGTGCGCGTCTGGTTCTGGAGGCGGCGGCGAAGGAGCAATTGCAGGCTGGCGCAGTGGACCTTTCGTCGTTGAGTTCGATGCTTGCGGCGCGGTGGAAGAATGGGCCTTCGGCAAACGAGGCGAAGGCCGAACCTGTCCGCGCAGGGCAGATTCGCAGCTTCCGCATCACGATGGTCGATCGCGGGGCCAGGAAGATCAAAGTCCAACTGGTGTAAGCAGTTGGAGTGGTGCGCAGTTTGAAACTCCCGGCTGCACCCTTGCGCCTCTTCTCAGAGACTGAAATCATGAGTGGAACAAGATGCCGGAACTCGTACAGATCGGTGTTCAGCCGTCGAAGCCCGCCATCGTTTGCGCTCCTGGGCCGAGCGCGACAGTGCTTTGGTTGCAAGGCGTCACGCTGGGATGGATGCTGGTGGAGCTCGGCGTCTCCGCATTCGCTGCTGTAACGGCGCACAGTCCTGCGATGTTGGCCTTCGGATCCGACAGCCTGGTAGAGCTCCTCTCCGCTACCGTTGTGCTCCTGCAGTGGATTCCGAGCATGTCGATCTCGGAAAGGCAGGCAAGCCGTACGTCCGGCGTCCTGCTGTTTGTGCTCGCCTTCGTGGTTGCGGCGAGTGCTGTGGCGTCACTGGCTCTACGGTTGCGGCCTGAAACGAGTTATGCCGGTATAGGAATCACAATCGCTGCGCTGATCGCAATGCCTGTTCTGGCCTCTCTGAAGCGCCGCGAGGCCCGACGCAGCCAGAACGCGGCCCTGGCGGCCGATGCAGTGCAGTCTGCTACTTGCGCCTATATTGCGCTCATCACATTGGTTGGCCTTGCGGCCAACGCCGTGTTCCACCTGGCATGGTTCGATTCGATTGCTGCTTTGGCCGCCATTCCGGTACTCATCAAAGAGGGCCGATCGGCCTGGCAAGGCCATGCGTGCGGGTGCTGTTGAGGGCTGATTATCAAACGGGCCCGCTGACTTGGCAACTGGATCTGGAATTCGTTTGACGGAACGGGAAACTAAGCAGTTGTTGGCCGCGTCAAAGGTACATCAACGGCAAATCATCGTCCTGCGATATATTAGATCCAGTATGAACAATCCAGGCCTAAGACCGAAGGTGCAGAGTCCGTGGAGGCTTCTCCTCGCGCTGCTTTGCATCTCTCTGGTCATCGCCTGCGGGACGATTCAAGCTGTTCACGTCCATCCACAAGGGAACATCTCCCACTCGGACTGCCCGCTCTGCGCCACCGCGCATGTAGGCGTCCAGGTGGCCGAACCGCCTGTGGTGTTGCATGTAGCGCCAGTCGTATCGTTTGTAGAGGCGTTTGTTGCGCCAACGCTGGCCCGGACCCTATCCACATTTGCACTCTTCACCCGACCCCCGCCTGTTGACTTTGTTCTCGCCTAGAACATCGTCAAAAAAACCAGGTCAAAACTTAAAAGGGGGTAGCACATGCACACGTCGATACGACGCGGCATCTTCGCAGCAATTGCGATTATCTTTTCATTTAGTATTTCAGGGCTATGGGCCCAATCGGCCGGAAACGGCGGAACCATCTACGGCACCGTTACTGACGCGACAGGCGCTGTTGTGCCCGGCGCGACCGTTAACGTGGAGAATCCGGTCAGCGGCTATAGCAGAACCACTACGTCTGACGCCGCGGCCCACTATCAATTCACCAATCTGCCCTTGAATCCGTATCACCTCACCGTGTCCGTCAAAGGATTTGCTCCTTACAGTCAGGACGTTGATGTGAGGTCTTCTGTGCCTATTACACTGAAGAACAGTTTGGCCGTCGGCACCGAATCGACAGTCATTGACGTTACGGCCAGCGACCTGCTGGAGAACGATTCCACGTTTCACACGGACCTTGATCGCGGTTCGTTTAGCAAGCTTCCGCTCGAGAGCCAGTCTTCGTCGCTCAGCTCTCTGGTGACTTTGTCTTCGCCGGGAGTTGCTGCCGACTCGAACGGCCTGTTCCACGGACTCGGCGATCACGCATCGAACTCGTTTTCGATCGACGGCCAACCGATCACCGACCAGCAGAGCAAAATCTTCTCCAATCAGCTTCCTTCGAACGCGGTGCAGTCGATTGAGGTGATCTCGGGAGCGCCTCCAGCGGAGTTTGGCGGCAAGACCAGTCTCGTGATCCAGGTAACGACAAGGTCGGGCCAGGGTGTCACGAAGCCAACCGGCAGCATCAATGCTTCGTATGGCACCTTCGGGTCGGCCACGGGTGCCGCAGACCTGAGCTACGGCGGAAAAAACTGGGGAAACTTTATCGAGGTCGACGGCTTAAATACGGGACGGTTTCTCGACCCTCCTGAGTTCGTCGTCTTTCACGACAAGGGCAACGAAATTAACGTCTTCGACCGCATCGATCGCCAACTGACGACGGCGGACTCAATCCATCTCAACCTGAACTACAGCCGTTCGTGGTTTCAGACTCCGAACGCCTATGACAATTTGAATGTGCAGAATGTCATCAGCGGAGGAGCGAGCGCGAATCCGGTCTTCGGCAATGTTGGTAACACCGACCAGCGTTCGAAGATCGGTACCTTTGACATCGCTCCAACCTATACCCGGACCATTGGGCCTAACTCGGTCTTCAACTTCGGCACCTTATGTCCGGAAAGACGAGTACAACTACTATCCAAGCGGCAATCCGCTGGCCGATTTAGGGCCACCGAATCTTCAGAACCAGACCATTGCTCAAAGCCGCTCGCTTACAAATGCCGGCGTTCATTCCGACATTTCGTATGTAAAGGGCATCAACAATATCAAGTTCGGCGCGATGTACTCCCAGACCTTTCTGCGGGAGAACGATACGCTGGGGGTCGTTAGCTCGACCTTCAATTCACCTTGCGTGGATGCCAACAATGACCCATTGCCAGGCTTCACCGATCCAGCTCAGTGCGCAGCGGCGGGAGTTTTCTCCAACGATCCATCTGTCGGAGGCACCTACAATTCAGTCCTTCTGCCTTACGATCTGACTCGCGGCGGCGGGCAGTACAACTACATCGGTCATACCGATGTGAAGGAGCTTGCGCTGTACCTTGAAGACCAGATTACTCTCAAGAACTGGCTCTTCAACCTCGGTATCCGCGGAGATCTTTACAACGGGCTCGCGATAGCCCGTCAGGCAGAGCCGCGGGTCGGCATCGCGTACACCATCTCGAAGACCAACACAGTTCTGCGCGTTTCGTATGCAAGGACACTGGAATCGCCGTTCAACGAGAACCTGGTGCTGTCGAGCCAGGGCTGCTCGAATGATGTACTTGCTCCTCTGCTGCTATGCACGCCCGGCGTATCAGGAACACTGGAGCCCGGCTTCCGCAATGAGTTCCATGCTGGATTGCAACAGGCGTTCGGCAAGAACCTCGTCATCAGTGGCGACTACATCTGGAAGTATACCCACAACGCCTTCGACTTCAGCGTACTCGGTAACACCCCGATCACGTTCCCAATCGACTGGCACAACTCGAAGATTCCCGGCTTCGCTTTGCGGGCGGATGTACCGAACTTCCACAACCTGTCTGCATTTGTCGTCATGTCATCGGTAGCGGCGCGGTTCTTCCCGCCGCAGGTAGCCGGAGCAGGGGCCACTGTGGGGCAGAGCGGATTTCCCTTCCGCATCGACCATGATGAACGGTATAACCAGACCACGCACTTGCAGTATAAGGTGCCGATCAAGTTCAATCCATGGGTCGGTTTTAATTGGCGCTTCGACAGCGGTCTCACTGCGGGCTCTGTGCCTTGCTTCAACGTGACGGACCCGAACAGCTTGTGCAACCCGGTCAACGGTGGGCCGTCGATCTTCATCAACGGCCAACCTGGAATCGATCTAAGCGGACTGACCGCCGACCAGCAGTTCCAGGCTGGCCTTAACTGCAATGGCATTAAAGCGACTCCGTTCGTCGCAATTCCAGGCAACCAGTGCCTTGCGTCGCAACTCACCTCGAAGCTCGTCTCCATTCCCGCACCCGGAACCGAGAACGATGACCACAATCCGCCGCGTATTCAGGAGCGCAGCCTCTTCGATCTATCGGTAGGCCAGGACAACCTCTTCGGGGGCGACCAATACAAATGGAGCCTTCGCCTGACTGCGATCAACTTCACCAACAAATACGCGCTGTACAACTACCTCTCTACCTTCAGCGGCACGCACTACGTCACACCGCGCGCTTTGAATGCGGAGATCGGTTTCCACTTCTAAACGCAGCTATCAGTTAGAGCCAACGACGGGCAGTGGGTCTATCCTGCTGCCTGTCGTGTTTCAAGGCCCGGCGAAAGAGCATTCAACTGCCGTTCGGGGTGACAAGCGCGTTGAGCTTCGTCCATATCTCCGGATCGACAGGCACGCCAAGACGGAGGTTCTCCTCGCGAAGATGTAAGGTCTGTTCGCCGGGGAAGCGCACAGGTTTGCTGGGATCGACAGGCGTCGCTTCACGCAGGGAATTGAGAACCCCTTCGGCGATCTGTGCCATGTCTTGAGTGTGGGCGAGGTTGCTCGGGTCGATAGCGAGGAATATTTGAGAGAGACCGGTCTCGCGGAGTGGGTCGAGGGGACCTGGTAGGTTGCGTGGCCTCCGGAGAGCATCGCGGCAAGCATGTCGAGTACCAGCGAGAGGCCGGAGCCCTTCCAGTATCCGATCGGGAGAGCGCGCTGCGACGCCTCGATAGCCGCAGCGTCCTTTGTCAGATTGCCCGCAGAGTCGAAGCCTCCGTCGACGGGCAGAGGCTGGCCGCGTTTGCTGTAGGCGGCGAGCATACCGTAGGAAAACTGCGACGTCGCCATGTCCAGCAAGACGTGGCCTCCGGGGCGGGGAACGGCGATGATGAGCGGGTTGTTGCCGATGGTGGGCGTAGTGGCCCCCCAGGCCGGAAGATTGGCCAGAGTGTTGGTCCAGCAGATCGCGAACAGGCCCTGGCTCGGCGGCCTGCAAGCCGTAGCTGCCGCCGCGCATCCAGTGGTTCGTGTTGGCGAGGGCGACGCCGCCCATGCCGTATTGCTTTGCGAGGGTAATGGCTCGCTGCATGGAGACGCTGGCGTTGAGGTTGCCGACTCCACCATGACCGTCCCAGCGTTCGATCGCTCCGAAGCCCGCGGTCTTCGTAGGTTCGGCGTTGACGTCGACGCTGCCGTTGGCGACCGATTCGGCGAAGCGGGGAAACCGGTTGAGCCCATGGGTGTAGACGCCATCGCGCGTCGTCTCGGCGAAGAGCCGCGCGCAGTGAGCGGCACGGTCGTCTGAAAGACCGAGGTGTTGCATTGCGCGGTAGAGCGCGGCATAGAGTTCGTCGTAGGGGACTCGGAGCATGGATCCAGTGTAGAGCGCAGCTATCAGACTTCGCTTCCTGAATCTGAAGCTCAGGTGCAAATCCGCTGCTTCATTGAGCGATTGGTCTGGGCCTAAGGTTTTCCAGCCTTGAACTTAGCGGCCGCTTCCTTCGAATGCTCGAACGCTTTGATGGAGTACTCATGGGCCTGCTTGGACAGTTCGTGTGCCGTAAGGTGGTCGCCTTTGCCGTGGGAGACGGCGGCGGCCTCATGGGCGTGTGCGGCCTTGTTGTGATATTCGGCGGCACGGTCGTGTGGGCTTTGTGGCATTAGTGTGGTCCTCCGTTTGTTGGATGCCGTTTCTCAGTGAGCGGAGCCACTCCGCTATCTTCCCATCCATCCGCCGTCCACCGTGAGGACGGTGCCGGTGACATAGTTGCTTGCGGAAGAGCTAAGAAACAGCGCGGCGCCAGCGATGTCCTGCGGCTGCCCCCAGCGAGCGGCTGGAATTCGCTCGAGGATCTGGCGATTGCGGGTCTCGTCGGCCTGCAGGGCCTCTGTGTTTGTGGTTGCGAAGTAGCCGGGGGCGATCGCATTGACCTGAATGCCCTTCGGCGCCCACTCATTGGCGAGCGCCTTGGTGAGTTGCGCGACCCCGCCCTTGCTGGCGGCGTACGCGGGAACACGAATGCCGCCCTGAAAGCTGAGCAGCGACGCGATGTTGACGATCTTGCCGCAGTTAGTACCGATCCCACCACGTGGAATCATGTCGCGGGCGGCGAGTTGCGAGAGCTGGAAGACGCTCGTCAGGTTGACCTGGAGCACCTGCTGCCAGTCAGCCAGCGTCACCTCTTCGGCGGCGGCGCGCAGGATGGTGCCCTGCATTGTTGATGAGAATGTCCACGCGGCCGAACTTTGCTTTGACCTGGGCGAAGAGGTCTTCGGCGCCGGTGGTAGAGGAGAGGTCGGCGCGGAAGGCCGCGGCATCCCCGCCGATAGTAGCTGCAGTTTCGGTCGCGGCGCGGCGGTTGCCATGGCAGGCGACTGCGGCCCCGGCCTGCGCGAGCGCAATTGCGATGGCCGCACCGAGCCCGCTGGCGGAGCCGGTGACGAGAGCTACTTTATTGTCGAGTCGGAAGCTGTCGAGGACGTTAGCGGGTGTATTTTGCATCGTTAGGTCAATGTACGTTGTGGGCCGAGGTCCGGGGCAACCCTGGCGGTCAGAGACGTGGGCGCTCAGAGCAAACGGTACATAACAAGAGCGTCCACATAACCAAGGCTGGGGTGCAGGAAAGCCTTCGGAAGGCGTCCGACGGTTGCAAAGCCAAACTTCTCCCACAGATGGATCGCAGCCTGATTGCTGCTGACGACAAAGTTGAACTGCATTGCCAGGAAACCCTGGGCCCTCGCGTACTTCAGCGAGTGTTCGCACATCGCAGCCGCGACGCCACGGCCCGAGGCCCACCCCGCAGTCATGTAGCCGCAGTTGCAAACGTGGCAGCCACCGCCCTTTTGATTCACGCGAAGATAGTACGAGCCGAGCACCTCGCCGTCCTGTTCTGCGACGAAGACGGTGTGTTCAGGCGCGAACCAGTACGCAAGCGCCTGCTCTCGTTCCATGTCCCGGGGAAGCGTATAAGTCTCGCCCGCGCGAATCGTGGGCTCCAGAATCGCCCAGATTGCGTTCGCATCGGCGGGGCCTGCTGAGCGGATGACCATATGTTGAGCGAGCGGGGAGGGCCAGGCGGCCTAAGCCTTTACCGAACCCTCAATTGAAATCAGCGTAAATGTGACACTCGCCTCGGTGCTGCGCTTGTGCGGTGTGCCACGCGGAATCACAAGCATGTCTCCCTTGTGGAGGGTCAGCGTGGTCGCGCCTTCGGAAACCGGAGCCAGCCACTCTCCCGGCTTGGTGTTGCGCGCGTCCTTCGGCGTCCCGCCCAGTTCATAGACCGTCGCCCCCTCAAGAATCTGAAAGATGTGATCACGGCCTTCGTGGTACTCAAACTCCTTGCCGCTCTTCTTCTCCTCGGTCGTCATCACGATGGTGAAAGGCAGCGCCTTGGAGGCGAACAGGTTGTCGTTACCGGGCTTCGCTTGAAGTGCCTTCATCGCGTCCGCAAGCTTGCCGGCAGTGAACACCTGTATAGGCTCCGGAGTCACACTCTGCGCCTCACCTGCAGCAGCGCTCGATGCGAAAAGAAACTTCTCTGTAAGAGGAAGGCTGACTGCGGCGGCGAGAGGCGCTGACCGTAAGAAATTCCGGCGGGTTTGATCTTTGACCATGCGAAAGTTAACCACATTCCTTCGCATTCTGCCAAGAAGAAGACCGTCTTTTGATAGGACCAATCTCCGGTCTCTGGTCATCTGGATGCAATTTCAAAAGACGCCGCTCGAGGCGACAGCAAAACAGCGGAGCTCCGCGTTTCACCTGAGCTCGAGCGGCGGCCGCAAGCCTACTGCTTCATTACGTCGAATTCGGTAGTCCTGTTCTGCAGCTTGTCATCGGCGGTGGCTTTGGCGGTCTTACCGTCGGATGCGACCGTCATTTTGAAGATAGAGATTACCTTGCCGTCGCGCTTGTCAGTCTCCTCCAGCGTGTCCTTGCCCCTCATCTTCACCGACACGCTGGTGACGCCGGGATCGCCCTTCATCGGCGCTTCGGTGCCGTTCAGCTTGGCCGTGTAACTCTGGCCCGTCGGATTTGTCATGGTGATCTCGTCACCAGCGACCTTGTAGGTCCAGACGATGGCATTGGCCGACAGGCCTTCAATCTTGGTGGTTCGCCACGAACCGGAGATTGCATTCGAACCATCTGGCCCCTTCGCCACGCGTGTCGCTTCGCCGCTGCCCGTGACCGGAGGCCCGCCGTTCGTGTTGCTGCTGTCACTGAACTTGAACATCGCGGTCTTGCCGTCGGGCGAGACCGTCGTGGTCGAGGTCGCGACGACCTTCCCATTCTTTTTGTCAGTCTCTTCGATTGAGTGGTCGTTTATGACCTTAATCGCGATGCTGTCAAAGTACGGATGCCCGCTGACGGGTTCGTGCCCATTCCGTCCGCCTTCACTTCGTAAGGTGGAGCGCATGTCTTGCACGAATACATGCCGTTCTTCAGGACGAACTCGTCTGGCTTCTTGGAAAAATCGACCTTGTTCATGTCGATCTTCCATGTACCGTCGAAGACGCTTTGCGCCACCGCCAGCTTAGGCACGAACAGGGCCGCGAACGCTACAAAGAAGTAGAGCCTTTTCATAGCAAACCTCCGTCGGTTTGAATTTGTGGTCGAAACTATATCAGAATCGGCGCTGACCCTGAACGTGCGCAATGGATTTCCGATTCTGCAAGCGCGGTCAAGGGCACGCCGGCGGAGTAGTCGGCAATCCCCAACTGACGCACCGTCCTTCTTTACCGTTGGTTCACGGTCTTTGTCAAAACTAAGTGTCGTCTCGGCAGCGTTTCCTCTTGGCGTCAGAGTGCGCCCCGGTAAAACAAAGTTTCTGATGGCTATACTGGAAACGCACGTTCTGGAGGAGATAGATGCGGCTTTATCAGATGGCAGACGCTGTTCGTTACGAGATGATGAACACCGAGGAGTTGCGCGAGACGTTTCTTCTCGAGGGAATGTTCGAACCCGGAGAGATTGAGTTTGCATACGTTGATCTCGACCGGACGGTGATCGGGTCGGCCGTACCAGTTTCGGAGTCGTTGTCGCTCGAGACCGAACCTGAACTGCGCGCGGAATATTTTCTGGAGCGGCGTGAGCTAGGGGTCTTCAACGTGGGCGGGCCCGGGCCCGTAGTCGTCGATGGCAGGAGCTTCGACATGGACAAGCTCGATTGCTTGTATGTCGGTCGCGGAAGCAGGTCGGTCACCTTTTCGAGCAAGAACGGCAGCGATCCGGCCTACTTCTATCTGCTCAGTTATCCCGCCCACGCCGAGTACCCTGCGGCGATGGTGAAATTTGCCGATCTGAAGGGGCTGGAGCTGGGTAGCCTGGAGACCTGTAATAAGCGGACGATCTACAAGGCGATCTATCGCGACGGAATCAAGAGCTGTCAACTGGTGATGGGATTTACGTTGCTGGCTCCGGGGAGCAACTGGAATACGATGCCGGCCCATACTCACATGCGCCGCAGCGAGGTCTATTTCTACTTCGACGTAGATCCCGCACACCGGGTGATGCACCTGATGGGGCCGCCGAATGCGACGAGCCATCTTGTCGTTGCAGATAAGGAAGTGGTAGTGTCTCCCGGTTGGCCCATCCATGCCGGTGTAGGGACGAAGAACTACGGCTTCTGCTGGGGCATGGGCGGAGAGAACCAGGCCTATGACGACATGGATCCCGTGGCGATTGCTGACCTGAAATAAAGAAAATAGACGAAGGCCTCTTGGCCGATGTTCGAAGGGAAGGCTAGCGTGACCAAAGCAGCGAGTAGTTCGAAAGAAATCGTGGTACGACCGAAGGACGAATGCAGGTGGGACGAGGTGAGCCTGGGCGAGGTGATGCTCCGGCTCGATCCGGGCGATGTGCGAGTGGCCACCGCGCGCCAGTTCAATGCGTGGGAGGGCGGCGGAGAATACAACGTCGCTCGCGGTCTGCGACGATGCTTCGGGTTGAAAACCGCCATCGTGACAGCGCTTGCGGACAACCCGGTCGGACGATTGCTCGAAGATCTGATGCTGCAGGGCGGTGTCGACCAGTCGCATGTGGTCTGGACGAAGTACGACGGTGTAGGCCGCACGACGCGCAACGGGTTGAACTTTACCGAGCGTGGCTTTGGTGTTCGCGCAGCGCTGGGTTGTTCAGACCGCGGGCACACGGCAGTGAGCCAGTTGAAGCCCGGACAGATTGACTGGGACGCGATCTTCGACAAAGCAGGCTCGCGCTGGTTTCATACCGGCGGAATCTTCTGCGCGTTGAGCGAGACGACCCCGGAGGTCGCCAAAGAAGCGATGGTGGCTGCGCGCAAACACGGCACGATCATCAGCTACGACCTGAACTATCGCGATTCGTTGTGGAAGTCGATCGGCGGCAAGGCGCGGGCCACCGAGGTGAATCGCGAACTGGCGTCGTACGTGGACGTGATGATCGGCAACGAAGAGGACTTTACCGCGGCGCTGGGATTTGAGATCGAGGGCGTTGGCGAGGACCTGGGAGAGCTGGACTCGGGCAGCTTTCGCAAGATGATCGAGAAGGCCGTAGCGACCTTCCCCAACTTCAAGGTAGTGGCCACGACGCTGCGTCATGCCAAGACCGCCACGGTTAACGACTGGGGCGCGGTCTGTTACTACAAGGGCCAGTTCCACGAGGCAAGGCCGATGCCGGACCTCGAAATCTTCGATCGTGTGGGCGGAGGCGACTCCTTTGCTTCAGGCCTCATCTACGGCTTCCTGAACGATAAGAGGCCCGGATTGGGCAGTGAACTGCGGCTGCGCCCACGGCGCACTCGCCATGACCACCCCCGGCGATACGACGATGGCCACCTTCGACGAAGTGCAGCGCATCATGAAGGGCGGCGGCGCCCGCGTACAGAGGTGAAACCCTTTCAAGTCGTCATCCTGCTTCTCTTACGTGTTAGCCAACTGTTTTGATGTCGTCATCCTGAACGAAGTGAAGGATCCCCGTATTTGCTTTTGTATTTCGCACCTGAGTCCCCTGCACCAACAGAAAGCCGCTTTACTGATGAGCGATGAGCAGACAAGAAAGGCTGGAAGATGAAAAAAATTGCTGTATTGCACGCGTTGAAGGAGATTGGGCTGGTTCCGGTGTTGCGGGCGCAGTCGGTTGAACAAGCCATGGCGCTGGCCGATGCGATAGCCGCCGGCGGCGTCACAGTGCTCGAAGTGACGATGACGGTGCCGGGCGCTATTCAAGTGATGCGCCGGCTGGCCGAACAGCGGCCGGATATCCTCATCGGCGCAGGAACGGTGCTCGATGCGGAAACGGCGCGGATGTGCATCCTCGAAGGAGCGCAGTTTGTCGTGAGCCCCGCACTGAATCTGCAAACGATTGAGATGTGTCACCGCTACTCGATCGCTGTACTGCCGGGGGCCCTCACTCCGACGGAGATTGTGACCGCATGGCAGGCCGGAGCTGATGTGGTGAAGGTATTTCCCGCCAGCGCAATGGGTGGCGCAAAGTACCTGACCGCACTGAAGGGGCCACTCCCGCAGATCGAGATGATTCCAACCGGCGGAGTGATGCTGGGAACGGCCGGTGAATTTCTAGAGGCAGGTGCGTTCGCGCTCGGCGTTGGCTCGGACCTGGTGGCCGTGAAGGCGATCGCTGATGGCAGGCCGGAGGTAATCACGGATATCGCAAAGAAGTACATGGAGATCGTGCGAGAGTTTCGCGCAAAGACCAAAAGTAACCAAAAATAAAGTTGAAAAAAGTGGAAAATTTTCGACTGCGGAAAAGTGGTCGTCAAGGGACCACGTTTACCACGCAATCCACCACAAATTCACCACAAAAAACCATCAAGTTGCACCACAAAATCCGCAAAACCCCCTGTAAAACCACACTTCCACCACGCCGAAAAAAATATCTAAAAAACCCGCCGCTAAGGCTTCGGCCGAGTGACCCAGAGAAGCGGTTGCCGGATCGGAAAGGTGCGCTGAAGCTCCGGAACTGTAGGGTCAGGCTTTAGGGTCTTCCAGAGGCTGGCGTACTCCGGCCGGTTGTAAGCACGCGCAGCAAAGAGCAGGCTGGGCGGGCGAATCGGCAGGTCAAGGAAGTACTTCGAATCCGCAAGAAAGGGCCACGTCCCGCGATCAAGAATATAGGGATAGAGGCGCGCGATGACGGTACGCATGCCGGGCCCGTCCTGAAGCTCATAGTCCCAGACGCTCTCGAAATCGAGTGGAGAGAAGAAGCGCAGATTCCGGCCAACATGTCCAGATTGAAGAGCGTGTTGCGATAGGGATTGGGCGTAGTCAGCTCGCGAGGAAATGTACCATCGGCCACGATTTGCGCGCGAATGGTGCTGGATTTGAATTGATGACGCAAGACGGTGAGAGGTGCGTCATCGTTGATCGAGGTGAGATGGGCGATGGCAGCAGCTTGAAGTAGCCATGAGCTGCCCAGATGATTTCTTGTGTCGCGTGCGAGGCCTGCGAGGCGCGAGGTATTGAGCCAGCTGAAGTATTCGGCGAACCATTTTTGCAAAACGGTGCGATCAGATTCAGTAAGCGCCTCTGAGTTGTTGAGGAACGGCACGCATTGAACGACCTCTGCCAGATGCACGGCTTCGATGACGCCTTCGGGGCGTCCCGCCTTTGCGGGCGGAATGGTCTGGCCGTAGAGCAGACTGGGCGTCATGCTGGTCGCGGGGTCAATGAACCAGGCTTTTAGATGAGCGATGGCATGCTGGGCATAACGTGATTCGTTTGTAAGGACGAAGGACGCCGTTAGGGCAGGGACGCAGATGCTGAAGTTGAGAAGAGCGTCACGGTGAGCGGTGAAGGCGTTGGGGTTTGGTTCGCCTGTGGTGCGCAGGACGAAGGGGCCGGTTAGGTTGGCGGGGTCTGGCCAGTAGTCCTCGGCTTCGGAGTAGAAGTCGTGCGGAGTGCCTGGGCTGCGAGGGCAGGGGAGCGAGGTGAGTGGGGTAGGCGATTGAGTCAGAAAGTGGGTCGCTGATTGGAGGATGCGGTCGTGGTCGATGGCGGCGACGTCGGGGCGGGAGGTCGGTGCGGCCTGGGCCAGCAGGAGCCGCGGAGTGAAGAGAAGCGTGGCGGCTTGTGAGCAGAAGTTGCGACGGGTAGTTGCCATGATGATTGAGGCTTTTGCCGGAAGGGTATCACGTTGGCGATGGACGCGGCGGGTTAGGTGGCGGCCATGTCGTTGGTATGACGATAGGATTGTGTTAATGCGAGCTTGGTTGCAATTTGGGGCCCTGGTGATGGCTGGGTTGTTGTTCGGTGCTTGGCCGGCCCGTGCTGTAACGCGCTCGGTTCAGATTTGCATACACGATGAACGAGGGCTGGCGATTGCGGGTGCGCGAGTACAGTTGCCGGGGCACCGCCGCAGACGGTAGTAAGCGATGCGATCGGCTGTGCGACCGTGAATGTCGAAACGCAGGACTTCGTTGAGGTCACGAGGGACGGGTTCAGTCCGGTGGTGCAGCCCTTGGGCAACGAGGGCCGGCTGGTGGTCGTGATGCGGGTGGCGGGGGTCGCGCAAGAGGTTGACGTAACGGCCGCACGGGCGCCGCTGGCACTCGATGCGAGTGCGAGTAGCGTGCGGGTGATGACGGGAGAGCAGTTGGAGGAGGCCCCGGGCTATACACTGGATGACCGGTTGAGGCAGGTGGCCGGGTTCCAGCTGTTCCGGAGGACGAGTTCGTGGGTGGCGAATCCGACGACAGAGGGGACGACGCTGCGGGGGCTGGGTTCGACGGCCGCGAGCAGGACGCTGGTGTTGAGTGACCAGGTGCCGTTGAACGATGCGTATGGAGGGTGGATCCACTGGGACGAGATGCCGACGCTTGTCACGCAGGACGTGGAGTTGATGCGGGGTGGAGGTTCGGACCTCTATGGTTCGAGTGCGATTGGTGGCGTGATCGATGTGGTTCCGGTTGTGCCGAAGAGCTTTGATTATGGGTTGAATGCGGCTGGCGCAAGCGAGGACACTGCGATCGTCGATGGGTTGTTGACTGTGGGGACGGGAGGATGGAACGCTCTGGCGGCGAGCAGTCTCTTTTGGACTGGCGGATATATATTGACCGCTCCGGAGTTTCGTGGGCCCGTCGATATTCCTTCGAATGTGGACTCGCAGAGTGGCCGGGTGGAACTGCGGCGGGGCCTAGGGACGGATGGAGACATCTTTGTGCGGGGCAATCTGCTAAATGAGGCGCGGAGCAATGGGACTCCGTTGCAGACAAATGCGACTCGGATCTGGCGGTATGTTGCGGGAGGCGATTGGTCGGCGGGTAATGCCGGGAGATTTCTGGTGCGGTTGTATGGGACGGAGCAGCACTTTCGGCAGAGTTTTTCTTCGATTAATGCGACGCGGACCTCGGAGAAGTTGACGAGTATTCATTTTGATCCTTCGCAGCAGGTGGGTGGGGCGGTGCAGTGGGCGCGTGGATATGGGAAATGGACGGTGGTTGCAGGTGGCGACGCGTTGGACACTCGCGGGACCGATCTGGAGGAGATATCGGAGGTAAGTTTGAGTTCGAGGCAGCGGGGCGGGGGTGTGTATGGCGAGGTGCTGTGGCAGCCCACGACCTGGTCGATTGCGTTCTCTTCGCGGTTCGATCACTTTGGTAGCTTCGACGCGCACCAGGTTGGAGGGACGCCGCCTCCTTTGCCGAGCATCAGCCAGAATGTGTTTGATCCGCGGCTTGGCGTGGTGAAGAAGATTACAAATGTGGTGTCGCTGACTGGGGCCGGGTTTCGCGCGTTTCGTGGGCCGACGATGAATGAACTTTATCGGCAGGGGCAGGTGGGGCAGCAGATTACCTTGCCGAACGCCAGTCTGCAGGCGGAGCGGGCGACTGGGTTTGAGGTTGGGGCGCTGGTTGGGTTGGAGAGGTTCGGGACGATAAGAGGGAGCTACTTCTGGACGGAAGTGAACCGGCCGGTGTCGACGGTGACCCTGAGTTCGACACCGACTTCTACTCTGTTGATGCGGGAGAACCTCGGGCAGTTGAGGAGCGACGGGCTATCGTTGGAGTGGGAGCTGCAGCCGTTGAGATTAATGTCGGTGATGGGTGGTTATCAGCTGGCTTTTTCTACTGTGACTAAATTTCAGGCCGATCCGACGCTGGTCGGGAAGTGGACCCCTCAGGTGCCGCGCAACATGGGGACGGTCCAGGTTCGGTTTCAAAGCGAGCGGTGGGGTGTGTTGAGTGTGGACCTGCGGAGCAGCGGGCAGCAGTTCGATGATTCGGCCAACCAGTACCGACTGGCCGGGTATGCGCAGGTCGACCTGTTTGCTCAGCATGTCTTCAGGCAGCGGTGGCAGGTCTACCTCGGGACTCAAAACCTGTTGAACCAGCCTTTCCAGGCGGGCAAGACGCCGATCCTTACGCTCGGGGAACCCGTGACTGTCTTGGGTGGGGTCAGGTTCTCGCGGCGCTAGACTCCCCCTCCTACCCAAAAAGTGTGCAAAGTCTTCATTGCAGGTTGTTTAGGTCTGGACTTCTCCTGTATTTAGCTACCCCAAAACAATGAGCAGAAGAAGGGCGCCGAACACTCGGGGCCTTTTCTTCTGCTCTGTTTCTATTATAACGGACTGAGTGGAACTAACGTGCCAAGTGGATGTTGTTCATGATAAATGGGTTAGCTCGATATGGGGCTTGACAAGCGATTTTGCTGGCTATTCTGCAGATATTGGCTGCAGGCGCCCAATGCGCTGCTTCATCTTCGCGGAACGACGACGTTTGTCGGCGAGACGGCCGTAGGTGTTTTCGAGATGGCGGTGCAGTTTCTCTGCGGCGCTGGAGAAGGCGGTTTCGATGTCGGTTGATTCGTCTGAGACTACGAGGGACTGGTGACGCTTTGGACGGGCCTCGAGGAGACAGCGTTTGTCTCGGGGGCCTGAGTTTGTGTTGGCTTCGCCGGTGAGGTGAACTTCAACGCGGGTGAGGTACGGGTCAAATCGTTGAAGGACGTTAGTGATGTAGGCGGCGATGGAATCGGAGAATTTGTTGTGCATTGAGATCGTGCTGTCACTGTGGATCTGAATGTGCATGAACTCACCTCGTGTTACTGGATAGTAAGACGCGAGTTGCGGCTTGCGAGTGGCCGCAAAAATGTCCGTAGAAGGTGGGGATTATTTACGTGATGTATGGACGAAATCTCCCAGTGACTTGTGTGAACGAGAGGCGAGAGGGTGAACGATATCGTATTCTCGGTGTCATGCCTATCAAGAAGACGATTTGTTCTGGAGTTGTGCTTTGGCTTGCACTTTCTGTCTGTGCGCGCGCGCAGGCGGTGAAGGACGGTGTGGTGCTGCCGTCGGCCACGGGGGCGCAGACCGAGACCGACGAATATACACGGTATGAGCTGCTGGCGCCGGAGACGGCGAGCTTCAAGATTTATTACGAGGTGACGGCGACTACGGCGGGGGCGAAGTTTTTCTACAACCCCATTCGCAAGGGGAGTGTCGCAAGCGATGAGAGTGTGTTTGACGCGATGAGCGGAAAGCCGCTTGAGTTTGCAGTCGTGAGCGGGGCCGAGGCGAAGAAGGACCCGCTGATGGTGAAGGCCGATGAGGGGACGGACTACATCAAGGTGACGTTAGCGAGGCCGGTGCCGGGGAACGGGCAGGGTCGTGTTGTGATTGTGAAGACGTACAAGGACGCGAAGAGCTACTACGTGGATGGGAAGACGATTGTGTTTAGCCGGCCGTTGGGGATCAAGCGAAATAAGGTCGTGTTGCCGCTTGGATATGAGGTGGTTGGGTTGACGGTGCCGTCGCAGATACGAACCGAGAAGGACGGGCGGATCGCGATCAGCTTTATGCATGCGGGGACGGGTGAGGCGCCGCTGGTGCTGAAGGCAGTGAAGGACGCGCAGACCGGAGAGGCGGCGTTGCCAAAGGCGTTGACGAAGGACAAGAGTTGGGAGTCCCCGTATGTGGGTGAGACGGAGAGCGAGCGGTTGTCGGAGCGGGCGTACCAGGACCGGGACATTGTTTATTTTTTGCAGCAGCCGGAGACGCATGCGTTCAGCCTGTATCACGACTATACGGAGAGGCGTGCCGGCATCAATGGATATGCGAATGTTGTGCGGACGGGAAGCGTGGCGAGTAATCCTTCGGCTTACGTTCTGGATACCGGAGAGAAGCTGAAGACGCAGGAGATGAGTGGGGCCGAGATGATTGCTTCGAAGATCAACGCAGGTGAGACGGTGGACCCGAAGGACAGGGTGGTGGTGATTCCGTTTCCTGCGGTGAAGCAGGGAGAGACGCTGCGGTTGAGGATCGCAGAGACTTATACGGCTCCGGTGAGTTATCGGCTAGGCGGGGATGAGTTGGTGTTTGATCGGAGTTTGGGAAGGCCGAGGAATGCGGTGGTGCTGCCTTCGGGGTGGTACTGCACGGAGAGTGCTGCTCCAGCGACGGTGAGCCAGTTGCCGGATGGGCGGGTGCGGTTGGATTACTGGGACGATCGGCCGGAGGCGGTGGATGTGTTGTTGAAGGCGAAGCGGAGGGTCCCAGGTGAGTAAGAATCCGGGATGGAGAGAACCCATGTCCCAAAAGCGGGACATGGGGCACCCAGTATTGAGATCGTGCTGGCGGTCTTGGCTATCTCTGTTTGTGTTGTTGCGAGGTCGCAGGAGACGGCGAAGCAGGTTACATGGCGGTTCGATAACAGGGCTTCGGTGGGTGGGCACGCGGCGAAGGTGCTGGGTCATCCCCAGGTGATCGATACGCCTATGGGGAAGGCTGTCTCGTTTAATGGTGTGGATGATGCACTGTTCTTCGATGTTCATCCGCTGTCGGGGGCCGAGACGTGGACTTGGGAGATGATCTTCAAGCCGGATGCTGATGGGAGGCCGGAGCAGAGGATCTTTCATCTGCAATCGATCGATCCGGCCACCGGTAGCGACGTGGCGGAAGAGCGGATGTTGTTTGAGATTCGGATTGTGAAAGGCGAGTGGTGCCTGGATAGCTTTGCTACTTCGGGTGGGCAGAGACTGCCGCTGTTGAACTGTGAGAAGCGGTATCCGTTCGGGAGGTGGTATCGCGTGACGACGGTGTATGACGGCAAGATGCTGAAGAATTATGTTGGGGACGAGTTGCAGGGTGAAGGTGAGGTGCATCTGGCACCGACAGCGGCCGGGGCGGTCGTCGGTGGGCGTACGAATCAATCTGGTGAACCATTATAAGGGCAGCATTTATTCTTCGCGATTTACGCGGTCAGCGCTTGGGGTTGGGGATTTTTTGAAGATGCCGGACGCAAAGTGAAACGGTCATTTGGTTGAGATAAGAACGAAGCCGTCGCGGGCGAAGAAGGCGGACAGGTCCGTGCTGGTAGCGAGCATGAGTGTGTTGGTTTCGTCGGCGAAGATATCGTACTCGGACTTGTAGAGGCGGAGTACGAAGTGGCGGAGGGGAATCGGATTTCCGTTGAGAGTGCCGTGGGCGTCGGGCTGGTTTGTGAGCCAGACTGCGGGAGCGGCATCTTCTCCCGGTTTTTTGCCGGGCATGACGGCGAAGTAGAGGCCCTTTGGTGCGGGACGGGCCGCCGTTTGCAGAAGCAGAGATTGGAAGAAGCTGGGGTCGTAGTCGGGCAGGAAGACGAAGTCAGGCTTGAGGTCGACGATGGTCGGCAAGCTGACTCCGCCGACCTGGTTCTGAGAGATGAAGAGCTTGTCGCGAGATTTGCTGAGAGAGTACGAGGTGTTGACCAGGGTGACCATGTTGTTGACGAAGCCGCCTGCGAAGCTGCTGTCGGCGTCGAGCTTGTAGTCTCCGACAAATTGAAAATCTTTTGCCGCGCCAGGTGCTGCCGAGCCGGAGGAACGGCCCCTGGCGGGGACGGCGGTGGCGTCATCAGAGGTGGGGGTCAGGCGGTAGCTGACCTTGCTTTTGACGTGGAAGCCGTCTTTGGTCTTGTCTATTGCGTAGGAGGCTTTGCCCGCGGGCTTGCCGTGGATGGTGATGGAGAAGTTGTTCTGGGCGATGGCGGGGAGAGTCATGAGTGCGAGACAAAGAGCGAGAGAGCGAACGACCATCTGGAAACTGACCTCCGGGTGAGTGATCATTTTAGTTGACGAGTGTCACGGGGTGAGTCATCGAGAAAAAAAGCATATTTAATTGTGGAAAGACGGACAGATGTGGGCCTCTTCGACTCCGCTACGCTTCGCTCAGGATGACAACGCCTGTCGCTTATCGAGGACTATGAGATGGCTTTGTTGACGAGTTGCTGGGCCTCGGTCTGGATTTGTTTGAGGTGGTCTTTGCCTTTGAAGGACTCGGCGTAGATTTTGTAGACGTCTTCGGTGCCGGAGGGGCGCGCGGCGAACCAGCCGTTTTCGGTGGTGACTTTGAGGCCGCCAATTGCCGCGTG
Organism: uncultured Acidobacteriaceae bacterium; assembly: GCA_963774835.1. GTDB lineage: Bacteria > Acidobacteriota > Terriglobia > Terriglobales > Acidobacteriaceae > Edaphobacter. The sequence continues at coordinate 1,168,836 of CAVZGS010000001.1, read as the reverse complement.
GTTGCCGGGGGCTTCGGTGAGGATGGCCGTGATTGGTTCTCCGGCCAGTTGTTTGGCGGTGACTTGAGTGGGCGAAAGCTTGGCTAGTTTGGCTTTTTGATCCTTGGTGGCTGCGGCGTCGATGCGCTCGTAGACGGGGTCGCCGTATTTTGCGGTGAGTTCGGCGTAGAGCTGGCCGGGGTCTTTGCCGGTGCGGGCGGTCATTTCGGCGGAGAGAAGGCCGGGGATGAGGCCGTCCTTGTCGGTGGTCCAGACCTGGCCGTTGCGGCGGAGAAAGGTGGCTCCGGCGGACTCTTCGCCGACGAAGCCGAGGGTGCCGTCGATTAGGCCGTTGACGAACCACTTGAAACCCACCGGCACTTCCAGCATGGGGCGATTGAGGCCTTTGGCTACGCGATCGATGATGCTCGAGGAGACAAGGGTCTTGCCGATGCCGACCTCTGCTGACCACTGAGCGCGATGGGTGAAGAGGTACTGGATGCAGACGGCGAGGTAGTGGTTGGGGTTGAGGAGGCCGGTAGTGCGGGTTACGATGCCGTGGCGGTCGTGGTCGGTGTCGGCAGCGAATGCCACGTCATATTTTTCCTTGTTGGCGATCATGCTGGCCATTGCATAAGGGCTGGAGCAGTCCATGCGGATGCGGCCGTCCCAGTCGCAGGTCATGAAGCGGAAGGTGGCGTCGACGTTGGGGTTGAGGATTTGTAAGGGTAACTGATACTTTTCTGCGATGCGGGGCCAGTAGTGGACGCCTGCTCCGCCTAATGGGTCGACGGCGAGCTTGAGGGTGGTGTTGGCGAGAACTTCGAAGTCGATGATGTGGGCGAGGTCGTTGACGTAGGCGGTGATGTAGTCGTGGCGGCGGGTGGTGGAGGCGGTGAGGGCGCGGGAGTACGGGACTTTTTTCACTGTGGTGAGACCAGAGGTAATGATCTCGTTGGCGCGGTCTTCGATCCACTTGGTGGCGGTGGTGTCGGCTGGGCCGCCGTTGGGTGGGTTGTACTTGAAGCCGCCGTCCTCGGGTGGGTTGTGCGAGGGGGTGATGACGATGCCGTCGGCGAGGTTGATCTTGCGGCCGCGATTGTAGGTGAGGATGGCGTGAGAGAGCGCGGGGGTGGGGGTGTAGGCGAGGTCGGCGTCGACCATGGTATCGATTTTGTTGGCGGCGAGGACTTCGAGTGCGGTGGCGAAGGCGGGTTCGGAGAGGGCGTGGGTGTCCTGGGCGAGGAAGAGGGGGCCGGTGATGTGCTGGGCGGCTTCAGGACTGCGGCGGTAGTCGCAGATGGCCTGAGTGATGGCTGCGATGTGGTCTTCGTTGAAGGCGGTGTTGAAGGCACTGCCGCGATGGCCGGAGGTGCCCGAAGGCTACACGTTGGGAGGGGACGGTTGGATCGGGGTGGAGGGTGTAGTACGCAGTGATGAGGCGCGGGAGATTGACCAAGTTTTCTGGCAATGGGTGGTGACCGGGGCGGTTGGGTGGATGGGAGCTCATGCCTTGGTGTCCTTGGTGGATCGGCGTTGATCTTATCGCTGCTTGGCAACTATATGGGATGCGCGTCTTGGAGGGAATGGTCGGATTTGCTGATGATATGGAGGTCGTAAAGAGAGAGGCTTGTGTTTTCAGCGTGTTTAGCCTAAAACGGGAATGTTCCCAGTTTTCTGGTTCATGTTGAATCATCGCAGGGTCAGTTCAGCGCTGCCGGCGACGTGCACCGCAGAGTATTGATCGTTGAAGGATGGGCTGGTCTGTCGTTGCGCAGGATTGCGTGGCGCGGGCCGTCCATGAGGGGTTGGATGGGCCTGGTACGGAGGATTGTTTTGCTTGGGGTGGGGCTCGCGGCGCTGTCGGGCGGGGCGCTGCCGGCGTTTGCCGTGGAGGCGACGCTAGTGGCGGACGCTCATGTGAACAGCGCCCTGCCGGGGATGAATAGTGGCGCCATTTCTAATTTGAAAGTGGGCGGCGGGTATACGGCGCTGTTGCAATTTGATCTTTCGACACTGCCGGCAGGGACTACTGCGGCGCAGGTGTCGCGCGCGACCCTACGGCTGTATTGCAATCGTATGGATACGGCCGGGCTGGTGAGCGTTCAACCTGTGGGTGGTGCCTGGGGCGAGTACAGCGTGACATATGCGACGTTGCCTTCGCTGGGGAGCGCGGCGCAGGTGGTATCGGTGAGCCAGGCTGGGGCGTACGTTGCGATGGATGTGACGGCGCTGGTGCAGGGATGGATCACGGCTCCGGCGACGAACAATGGGTTGGCGCTGACGGCGGGGACTGCGGTGGTGCAGTTTGACAGCAAAGAGAATGATTTAACCGGCCATGCAGCGGTGCTGGATGTGGCTTTGGCTTCAGCAGTGCCTGACGGGCCAGTCGGAGCGGCCGGATCGGCCGGCCCGGCAGGTGCTACAGGGGCTGCAGGCCCAGCAGGGGCCACTGGATCGGCGGGGCCTCAAGGGCCTCCGGGAGCGGCTGGACTGAATTATCAGGGGACTTATGCAGCAGGGGCGAGCTATGCGCTGCACGATGTTGTGACGTTTGCAGGGTCGAGCTACGTGTCGCTGGTTGATCGGAATGAGGCCAATACGCCTGGGGTGACGACGCAGTGGGCGGTGCTGGCGCAAGGGGGGACCGGTGGTTCGGGGAGTGGCGTTGGTGTGGCGTATCAGGGGGCGTATGCTTCGACGGCGAACTATGGGTTGAACGATATTGTTTCGTTTCAGGGATCGAGCTACATCTCGCTGGTTGCGAACAATTATGGGAACACGCCGTCGTCTAGTGCGGCGCAGTGGGGGTTGCTGGCGCTGGGCGCGGTGGGGACCAGGGACCGATCGGGGCAAGCGGTGGTACGGGGACCTCCGGGAGTGACCGGGCCGGCTGGACCAGCGGGGCCACAGGGGCCTACAGGGGCGGCTGGTGCTGCGGGTGCACCGGGACTGCCAGGTCTGGTTTATCGGGGGAACTATTCTTCGGTGACGAACTATGCGCTGGGGGACGTTGTGCTCTGGCAGGGAGCGAGCTATGCGTCGCTGCTGGACGGCAATCATGGGAACACGCCGTCGGGTAGTCTTGCGGAGTGGGGAGTGTTGACCGCGCAGGGACCGGTGGGCGCTACTGGAGCGCAGGGGTCGCAAGGTGTGGCTGGGCCGCAAGGTCCGCCGGGGTCGGCGGGGCCTCCGGGGGAGCAGGGACCGCAAGGTTTGCAGGGACTTTCTGGGCAGGCAGGGGCGCAAGGGTTGACTGGCCCTGCTGGTACTCAGGGAGTGTCGGGTGCCGATGGGGCCGCAAGGGCCGGCCGGTCCTGTGGGGATGACGTTTCAGGGGACGTACTCGTCGGCGGTGAACTATGGGATGGCGGATGGGGTCCTGTACAACGGCTCTGCGTATGTTTCGCTGGCGGCGAACAATCTTGGGAACACGCCGGATGAGAGCCCGGCGCAGTGGGCGGTGTTTGCCACCGGGTCACCAGGGGCAACTGGGCCCGCGGGGCCACAAGGCCCGCAAGGGCCGGACTGGAGCGGCAGGTTTGCCGGGAGCTACGGGGGAGCAGGGTCCGGTGGGCCCGATGGGGCCGCAGGGGCCGGATGTGGCGAACTACACGGGGAACTATGCTTCGGTGACGAACTACACGCTGCATGATGCGGTGAGCTTCGACGGCTCGACGTATATTTCGTTGATTGCGGAAAATGTGGGGAACACTCCTGATCAGAGTCCGGCGCAGTGGGCGGTGTTGGCGGCGCAGGGGCCCGCTGGATCGACTGGAGCTACCGGGCCTGCCGGAGCTCCGGGCGTGTCGGGCGCAACTGGTGCGGTGGGTCCGGCGGGGCAGCAGGGACCTCCGGCGAGCTTTCAAGGGACGTGGCTGGTTGGCACTTCGTATGGTGTGGGGAGCGTGGTTGGTTTCGGAGGATCGAGTTATGTGGCGTGGACGGCAAGCGTGGGCCGAGAGCCGGATGTTAGTCCGACGTTCTGGGCGCTGCTGGCACAGGCGGGAGTTCCCGGAACGCCGGGTGCGGCGGGGCCTCAGGGGCCTCCTGGTGCGCCTGGAACGGTGGGGGTGACCTATAGAGGTAACTGGGTCACGACGACCGCATATCTGGCGAACGATGTTGTCGTGTTTGGCGGCGGGACATACCTGGCGACAACTAGTTCGCTGGCGTCGGAGCCAGACGTTTCACCGACGCAGTGGGCTGTGCTGGCCCAGAACGGAGTGGCCGGCGCGACCGGGCCCGCCGGCGCTGCTGCGACGGTAAGCGTGGGGACGGTGACGACGGGAGTTGCGGGATCGCAGGCGAGCGTGACCAACAGTGGGACGGCAAGTGCGGCGGTTTTGAACTTTACGATTCCGCAGGGGGCGGCGGGTACAGGTGGAGGCACTGGCGGTGGCGGAGGGACGAGCGGTATACCCTTTGCTTCGCTTTATCACGCGGTCTCGTTTAATTTTGCGTACTACTCAGTGAATAGCGCGAACTCTTCAGCGAGCGAGGTGGACTCGGTGTTGACCTGGGTCCCTGTGGGTTGCGCGGCGACGCAGTTGAGTGTGTTTTCGCGGCAGTCGAACACGATTAGTGTGACGCTGCGGCAGGGAACGCCGGGGACTATGGTGAACACGGCACTTGCTTGCTCGGTAGCGCCGGGAGCGGCATGTACCGTGATGGGCAACGTCACGGTAGCGGCGGGGGATTTCGTGGATTTCATCGTTACAGGAGCCAGTGGGACGCTGGGCGGAGTGTGGACTGCCCTCTCGTGTAACTGAGCCAGACGGATGTTTTGTGTGCGCAGCGATTATGCTGGTGTGCGTGGATACTTCTGGAGTTTGAGGCTGGCGAATGAAGCGTGTTGTCGTTTTCGTGGTACTTGGGTTGCTGGCGCGAGTAGGTGTAGCGCAGGGTGTCATTGCTGATGATTCGCCTTCTCGGAAGATGGCGGCGACCGTCATCAAGATGTGGCCTACGGGAGCGGTGCTGACGACGGTGCATCCGGGGGCGTGGGGGTATGAGGAGGGCGTGTTGCTGGATGGGATGGCGGCAGAGTGGCACTCGACCGCGGATGGCGCCGATTTTAAGTACATCAAGGGTGCCGTTGATAAGTATGTAACTGATGATGGAGCAATTACGGGCTATAAAGCGGACGGGCATACGCTGGATGACATTGAGCTGGGGCGAGCCGTGTTGCTCGTGTATAGGGTGACGCAGCAGGCGAAGTACTACAAGGCGGCGAAGTTTCTGCATGACCAACTGGAGTCGCAGCCGAGGACTCCGAGCGGAGCGTATTGGCATAAACAGATCTATCCCAACCAGGTTTGGCTGGATGGGGCTTATATGGCGGAGCCGTTCAGGGCAGCGTATGCCATGACTTTTCAGGAGCCCAAGGACTTTGACGACATTGCGAAGCAGTTGTTGCTGATGGATGAGCATATGCGCACGAAGACTGGCCTGATGAAGCATGGGTGGGACGAGTCGAAGCAGATGGCGTGGGCGGACAAGACGACAGGTTTGTCGCCGGAGGTGTGGGCGCGGGCGATGGGGTGGTATGCGATGGCACTGGTGGACGTTCTGGACTGGTTTCCTAAGGACTGATCCGCAGCGGGCGGCTTTGATTGCGGCGTTGAACCGTACGGATGCGGCGGTTGTGGCGTTTCAGGATAAACAGACTGGCCTATGGTGGCAGGTAATGGATGCTGGGCCAAAGCAATTTGACCGTATTCCTGGCGGCCTAACCGACGTGCCAGCCAAAAAAGGCAATTATCTTGAGGCATCGGCGAGCTGCATGTTTGTTTATTCACTGGCGAAGGGCGTCCGGATGGGGTATCTGCCGCAGAGTTATGAGCTGAATGCCCGGCGTGGGTGGGACGGGATCCAGAAGCAGTTCGTGACGACGAGTGGGGACGGGTTGATGGTGCTGAATGGGACGGTGAAGGTGGGCGGGCTCGGCGGCATGCCTTATCGTTCGGGGTCGTATGAGTACTACGTCGGTGAGAAGACTGGGACGAATGATTCGAAGGGCATCGGGGCATTTCTGTTGGCTGGGTCGGAGATGGAGCAGGCCCCGACGGAGGCGTTGGGGCAGGGAAAGACAGCGCTGATCGATGCATGGTTCAATTCGCAGACGAGGAAGAACGCTGCGGGGCAGACGGAGCTGTTTCATTACAAGTGGGACGATGATGCGAATAGTGGATTTGCTTTCTTCGGGCGGGCGTTTGAGCGGTATGGAGTGAGCCTGGCTACGGAGACGACTGCTCCGACTTCGGCTGATTTGAGTAAGGCGCAGATCTATGTGATTGCTTCTCCGGATAATTCGGTGAAGAACCCAACGACTAATTACATGAATAAGGCTAGTGGTGATGTGATCGCGGCTTGGGTGAAGGCGGGTGGGGTCTTGATTTTGATGGAGAACGATGTGACAAACTCTGAGTTTGATCACTTCAATACGATGAGTGAACGGTTTGGAATTCATTTCAACCCGGTGATTCGGAACAAGGTCGATGGCGACAAGTGGGAGATGGGTACGGTGAACATTCCGGCGGGGACGGGAGTGTTTGAGCGTCCGCATAGGGCTTATCTGAAGGAGATTTGCACGATTAGCGTGTCGGGGCCGGCGAAGGCGGTGGTGACGGACCAAGGCGATGTGCTGATGGCGGTGGCGAAGTATGGAAAGGGAACGGTGTTTGCCGTGGTCGATCCGTGGGTCTACAACGAATATGTTGACAGGCGGAATAGACTGCCGGTGGAGTATGACGGCTTTGCCGCGGCGATCGACCTTGCGGGATGGGCGGTGCGGCAGACGAAGTAGCTAGAGGCCAGCCGCGAGAGATTTGCGGAGATCGGCGGCGAGGGCGCGGAGGGTGCGCAACGTCTCTGGCGTAGGGGACTTGAGGATGCGTTCCATTTGCGACGCGACCTCAGTGCCTTGCTGGTAGCCGTACATGCCAAGCGAGCCGGCGAGTTTGTGGGCGATGCCGAGGGCTTCGACGCGCGTGGGTTCGTCGAGAGTGCCGGATGCGGCGGCTGAGCCAAACTTGTCCATCAGGTCGAGGCGCTCGCGAATGGTGGGTAGGTTCTTCTGCCAGAGTTGAGCGAGGAGGTTATCGATCGGGTCTGGCTTGGGCTTTTCCATGAGATTGGTTGGGTTATAGCGAAATTAAATAGGGGAACCTTACTGTTGGCACAAAGAAATAAAGACGAAATACGGGGCCTCTTCACTCCGTTCAGGATGACGACTTCAAAAAAAAAGAACCAGGATTAGCGTTAATCTTTCCAGCCGAGGGCCTGGGAGATCTGCTCGGCGAGGGTGAGTGGGTCGAAGGGTTTGAAGAGGATGCCGGCGAGGCCGAGTCCGGCGAATCGGCGCTGGTCGACTCCCTGAACCTTGGCGGTCAGCAGGAGAACCGGAATGTTCGCGATGGCGGGGTTTTGCTGCATGGCGCTGAAGGTCGTGGGGCCATCGACTCCAGGCATCATGACGTCCATGAGGATGGCGTCTGGCCTCTCGGCTGCGGCAATGGATATGCCTTCGGCTCCGGAGCTGGCGGTGAGGATCTGCCAGCCCGCTGTCGCTTCGAGAGAGAGGGCAGCTACCTCACGAATATCATCTTCGTCGTCAATAATTAGAACGCGTCGCATGAGCGAACTTATTCTCTCACGCGACGCGAATTAGGGGAGGTAACTTGCTGATTTCGCCCCGGCCAGGGACCAGCGACTAGGTGGTTGGTGCCACGGTGAGGTCGGCAAACTTGGTGCGAATGCGGTGGACCATGGAGAGGACGAGATCTTCGACCTCTTGCGGCTGGACCTTGGCTTTGGTGAGGAACTCGGTGGGGCCGAGACGAAGCTTGGCCATTTCGATTTCGGAGATCTCGCGGCCGGAGTAAACGACCAGAGGTAGGGCGCGAAGGGTGGGCTGCTGGCGAAGCCACTCGACCAGCGAGAAGCCGTCGCCGTCGGGGAGGGTGAGATCGAGGATGAGGAGGTCGGGAGGGCGAGTGATGCACTGCCGGATAGCTTGCTGGCGCGAGGCGGCGTGGTCGATGTGGACTGCGGCGTTCTGGAAGCTGGCAGACAGGACGCTGGCCAGGTCTTCATCGTCCTCGACGAGCAGGACGTAGGCGGGGCCCTCTCCGTGATGGAGGACGCGGCCTAGCTCGGCGAAGAGAAGGTTTTCGTTGAAGGGCTTCTGGACCCAGCCCTGCGCGTCGCCGGTGAGCTGCGGGCGGAGGGTGGAGGAGAGAACGCTGAGGACGACTACGGGGATGTTGGCCGTGATCGGATTGTTGCGAAGACGCTGGAGGGTCTCCCAACCACTTAGACCCGGCATGTAGAGGTCGAGCAGGATGGCTTCGACGTTATGTTCGGCGGCGAGGACAAGTGCCTGTTCGCCGGAGATGGCTTCGATGACTGTGTAGCCCTGGCGGGTGAGGTGTTCGGAGACGACGGTGCGAATGCCGGCGTCGTCGTCGCAGACCAGGATGGCGCCTTCGCCACGTGGCGGGGGAGTAGCGGGGAGGATAACGTCCGTCGCTCGGGTGGTGCGGGGAAGCATGACGTAGAGGGTAGATCCGAGGCCGAGGTTGCGCTGCGCCCAGATGGAGCCGCTGTGTTGCTGGACGATGCTGCGGCAGATCGCGAGGCCGAGGCCGGTGCCGCCCTTCTGGCGGGCGTCGGAGGGTTCGATCTGCTGGAAGCGGTCGAAGATGCTGTCGAGCTTGTCGGTGGGGATGCCGCGGCCTTCGTCGACGACTTTCAAGAGAATGGAATCGGAGGTGGCTTCGGTGTGGATGCGAACGGTGGAGGCAACCGGAGAGAACTTGATCGCGTTAGAGAGCAAGTTGGTGAGGAGCCTGCAGGATGCGGTCGGAGTCGCCGTCGAAGAAGAGAGCTTCGGGATAGGCGATATTGGCCATGGTGGATGGTTCGAGCGCCAGATGGACGGTGTTGGCGTCGGCCATTGGGGTCATTGTGTCGATGGCCTGTTGGGCGAGGTCGCGAAGGGAACAGCGACGGATTTGAAGGGGCGCGCGGCCGGACTCCATGCGCTCGAGATCGAGGATGTCGTTGATGAGGCGGATGAGGCGGTCGGTGTTAGTGACGGCGATGCGGAGGAGGTTTAGCGCTTTGGCGTCGACGTCGCCGATGATGCCGGAGGAGAGCAGGCCCAGGGCCCCCCGAATGCTGGTGAGCGGAGTGCGCAGCTCGTGTGAGACGGTGGAGATGAACTCGTCCTTGAGGGTGTCCAGTTCCGACCGATGGGTGAGTTGAAGGGTGTGCTGATGGTGCTGCTCACGGGCCTGAGTAAGCTGTTCCGCTAACTCGCGGGTCGTTCGCTGCGCTCGCAGGAATGCGATAAGCAGTACGCTGGAGGTCGTGAGGAGCGAGAGATAACCAAGTAAGGGAAGGATGTGCATTATTTGCTGGGAACCCTATGGTAACTTTTTCTACGAAGCCGTAGTAACTTATTTTAGTAACCGCTTCAAGTCGCGATATTTACTTTTTGATTAACAATTCACATTCGCTGCGCATTCAAACAGACGAAACCTCTTTGGTCGTACAAGCGTTTTTGTTATGTCTAAGTCCTTTCCCGCAAGTGTCAAGATTTTGTCAGCAGGCTGAGAATGACAGAAAATAAGTTGCAGCGGCAATAACACCTCAGTGGTGTTATCCGGGATGACAACATTGGTGTAGCAGGGTTTATGAGCTGCGAGGCACGCTAAAAGGCCGCCTATGGTGAGTAGGCGGCCTTTTTCGGGGCTTTTTGAGACGAAATGAAGTTAGGCGGGGACGGCTACCTGGTCGAGAATGGTGGCCCATTTTTTTCCGGTTCCGGGCGGCGTGGGCCTTCTTGTGGAAGGCGTAACCGGCGATGAGGGGGAGGGCCAGGGTGGCTTCGGAGAAGACCATCTGCTCGTAGGTCAGGTCGACTTTGCCCCAGGAGCTGGCTTCCTTGAGGGTGGAGCCGGAGAGGGCACCGTCGCGAGCGTCGGCCACGGTGATCTGGATGGCGTACTTGTGCATGGAGGCTTCGACGCCGAGGATGTCGGCGGCCACCACGATGTCCTGGGCGAAGTTCTTGGGGACGCCGCCGCCGATCATGAGCAGGCCGGTGGTGGGATTGGCGATCTTAAGCTGGGTGATCTCGTAGAAGTCCTTGGCGGAGTCGATTGAGACCATCGGCTTGCCTTGGCGTGCGTGCTGGTGGGCGACGAGACCGAAGCCGGCGGAGCAGTCGGAGAAGGCTGGGCAGAAGATGGGGACGTTCTTCTCATAGGCGGCGAGGACGATGGAGTCGCGGCCGCCGGCTTGGGGGGTCTTGCCGTTTTTGACGAGGTAGGCGCCCATCTCGCGGATGAACTCGCGGGAGCTGTAGGGGCGTGGCTCGAGGGAGTTGGTGATCTGGTGGGTGGTTTCGTCGCAGATCCGAAGCTCTTCCTCGTCGATGAAGGTGTCGTAGATGCGGTCGATCATCAGTTCGCGGAGGTCGGCGTCGCCTGCGCCGTACTTGTACTCGTCGCCGGCGATGTAGTGGTTGAAGCCGAGGGCCTCGAAGAAGTCCTGGTCGACGATGTTGGCGCCGGTGGAGACGACGGCGTCGATCATGTTGTTGCGGATGAGGTCGACGAAGATCTTCTGAAGGCCGGCGGAGATGAGGGAGCCTGCGAGGCAGAGGATGACACCGCAGTCGGTGTCGCGGAGCATCATGTCGTAGATATTGGCGGCGCGGGCGGTGTCACGCGCGGAGTAGGCCATGTTGTGCATGGCGTCGACCAGGGGGACGACGTTGTGCTGCTTAATGTCGAGGTGCTGGATGGGGCGCTGGAGGAGTTCTTTTTTCGTAGGCATGGCCTTACCATGATATCAACGTTTTGGGCTTGATTGGCGCGGCTTTTATGTGAATTTAACAGGGCCTGTGTGGCCTCTAATGGATTGGCTGTTGGGGGCCGATCCATCACTTCTCAGGCCCCGTCTTGTCGTTACTGATCTCACAAACGTCTCTGGCAGAGAGGTCGGGTTGAAACACTTCTGCTCGCGCTGAACTCCTGCCTTTTGAGCCGTGAACAGGCCCCGCAAACTAAGCATCTGATGCAGCGAGGAACTCAAATCCCGAGATGCTGAATGTTGCGCCGGATTCCTTTATGAATATTCGTACAACACTGCACAAACATTCCTGCATTTGGGTCCCATATGCGAGAATTCTCGGGACTCGAAACCAACGTTCGTTGTGTTTCCGGAGCGACCCATATGCCCGAAGAATCCGAAAAAGTTCTAACCTTCGAAATCGAACGTGACGGGGACACCGCCGTGGTGAAATGTCACGGCAGATTGGTGCTAGGCGCCTCAGAAGAACTCTACCAGGCGGTGAAACATCTACTGCCTCAGACAAAAGTGGTGGTCATTGACTTAGCAGAACTTACCTATGTGGACAGTATGGGACTCGGCACGTTGGTGCGACTGTACGCATCTTCCCGGCAAGAGGGATGCGAGTTCAAGTTGCTTCATCTTGGTAAGCAGCTTCGCAATGTGCTAAGGATGACGAACCTTCTTTCGGTCTTCGGCCAAGCTGAGGACCACGGCATTAACATTGCCTGATTGTCCGCGATTGACGCGGTAGTCATCCTATGGATTGCGGTGACGACCAAGGCTTGTCAGCGGTGCATTTGGCGATGATGAGGGTGATGTCGTCGTGCTGCTCGGACGGGCTGAAGCTTTGGATTTGTTCGACGACAGATGTGAGGGTCTGCTTGGCAGGCATTGCTCTGCTTTGTCGTAAGGCCTCGATGAGGCGTTGCTCGCCGAACTCTTCTCCTGACGCGTCAAAGGATTCGGTTACACCGTCGGTGTAGAGCGCCAGCGTGTCGCCCGGGGAGAGCTGGCATTCGTTGATTGGCGAATCCCATTCCTCGAAGAGGCCAAGGACGGTGCCGGTGGAGTGTAGCCAGTCGACCTTGCCGTTATGCCTGAGAACGATGGCGGACAGGTGACCACAGTTGACGTAACGGAGACGGCGGGCGGTGTCATCGTAGTCGGCGAAGAAGACCGTGGCATAGGCAGAGTCGGTGGTGTTCTGGAAGAAGAGGCGGTTGACGGACTGGAGGAAGAGTTGTGGTTCGTCGCGAGCGAGGGCGAACTGGCTCCGGAGGTTCGCCTGGAGGTTGGCCATGAGCAGAGCAGCGGCGATGCCTTTACCGGCGATGTCGCCGATGACGAGGCCGAGCCGCTGGTTGCCGAGGGCGAGGAAGTCATAGTAGTCGCCGCCGACGTGGCGTGCCTGAATGCAGACGCCAGCGTAGTCGAGGGTCTTCAGCGGAGGGAGAGTCTGAGGGAAGAGGCGGGCCTGGACCTGGCGGGCGATCTCGAGCTCTTGAAGAGTGCGGCGATCGGACTCGATCTTTGCGGCAGCGATCTGGCGTTCCTGCTCGATCTCCCGGGTGAACTGGTCGGTGCCGATGAGTTCGAATGCGTTGCCGTCTATGTCTTGAAAGCGGGCAAACGTGATCCCGAAGATAGTCTGCTGCGGCGGCTGGTGAAACCGTACGCCGTGTCTCTTCCAGAGCTCGTAGGTGGTGTTGATGTCCTCGGAGATGAAGCCGATCTGCGTGTCGCGGCCGATGAAACGGTATTTCTCGGTGCCGGGCTTTGGGGCCACGAGTGCAAGGATGGCCTGACCATCCGGCGGCGCGATCGCGACCCAACGGCCGTCGTAGGTTAAGGCGACGTCGGCGAGAATGCTGAAGCCAAGCTGGTTGACGTAGAAGTCGAGGCTTCTATCGTGGTCGCGGACGTAGACGGTGGATTTGAAGACGCGCAGATAAGGGCGCTCGGGGCACTCCGGGCAATCAGGGCGTGCCGATTTCACGTTGCGCGAAGAGGGCGGTTCCAGGGTCCCAGAGGCGGATGACATGATGGATCTCCCTTGGCCGAAGAGATTTGCGAGCTAATGAGGCTGGGGTTGAACCGATTCAACGCAACGCGAGATATTTATCGCTTTGATGCCAATTTGATGTGCGGGAGACTTTGCGGACTCGATTAATTGACCAGCAGCTGCGCCGCATATCCGCGCTCATCGCGATAAGACTGCCGGGTCGAATCGCTCGGATTTGTGGCGAGGTGATCTTAGGGTTTGAGGAAGGCCTGGACGGCCTTGTCGAAGGCGGCGGGCTGGTCGTACATGATGAAGTGGCGGGAGTCGTCGATGCGTACAAAGTGAATGTTGGGCATGGTGGCGTAGGCGTTTGTGTAGAGCGCAGTGACGCCGGCGACTGGCCCTTGTGTGGTCTCGTAGGGATAGAGGAGGGTGGTTGGGGTCTTGATGCCGGCGAGCTGTGGGCGTATGTCGGTTTCGAGATCTTCGAGCATGGCGTTGGCGAAGACGATGCGGTCGGAGGAGATTGAGGAGGCCGAGACCTGGCGTGCACCTTCGGGGTCTTTGACGAGGCGGGCCGAGAAGAGAGGCTGACTTGCGGCGAACTGGTCCGGAGGCATCTGAACCAGCTGGTCGTGCATGGCCTGGGCCTGGGGACGGACCAGGTCGACTGTGGCGGCGGGGTTGAAGACAAGGCCGTAGAAGGGAAGCGTGTCGATGATGAGCAGTTTGCTGACGTCTTCGGGATGGGCCTGGGCGAGCATGAGAGAAAGAAGACCGCCGAGGGAGTGTCCGATTACGGGGACCGGCTGGAGCTTGTTGGTGACGATGTATTGGTGGAGCTGCTCGACGATGGGCGCGAGGATGGGGCCGGTGGCGTTAGGGCCGGCGGGGTCTCCCGCAAAGCCGGCGATTTGGATGAGATGCAGGCGATGGCTCGCGGTGAGCAGTTTTGCTTCGGCAGCGTACACGTCACGGGAACTGGAGAGGCCAGGGATGAGGATGACATCGGGGCCTTTGCCCGGCGCGACGCCTTCGATGACGACGGAGAAGCGTGTGGGCGCGGCGGTGATGGCTTGGCCGAAGATTGGTTTTCGCAGCAGCAGGATGCCGGCGAGGAAGAGAAGAAGGGCGACGAGGCGGAGGATTGTGCGAGTGGCGGACATGGCTTAGCTCCTTGGAACTATTTCAGTGTGCGGGGTGCGACGCGTTGCCGGTAGTGGCTTGGGTCATTGAAGTGGGATGACAGTTGTCATGATGCGGGCGACCGCTCGAAGAGGCTTACTCCTCATCCGTGAAGATGGCTTCGATAGGGCTGTTGAAAAGGCGAGCGAGTTTGAAGGCGAGTGGGAGACTGGGATCGAACTTGCCGGTCTCGATTGCGTTGACGGATTGGCGAGAGACCTCGAGTCGTTCGGCGAGATCGGCCTGGCTCCAGCTGTGTTCGGCGCGGAGGATGCGGAGGCGGTTTTTCATCGGTACCTCCGGCGTATGAACGGCTGGGAGATTCCCATAAAGATCCAGAACATGACGTAGACATAGAAGGTGGAGATATGGGGCGCTTGGGCGAAGTCTTCGAGAAAGCCCCAGATGGTACTGACCGAAAGGGCTCCGCCGAGGCCCCAGAGCATGGACTGGACAATGATGGAGCGTTCGAACTCGTCGGATTCTTCGGCGATGTAGAGGCCAACTATGGCGAGCGTGGCAACGAGGGGCAATGCAGGGAGTACGGCAAGTAGGTAAACGACGAGGCCAGTAGGATGATGATGGTGGAAGGTCCGATTGTGCGATGTAAAGAAAGGCAATATAGAGAACCATCGTGGGGAACAGGCGGTAGATGTAGCGGCGTCCGGCTTTCGTTACGGGATAACATTGCATGACAAGATTCCTTTCCATAAAGACAACTAAGCTTTACATAAGAGATGTTTCTTGTCAAGCATGCTTGTCAATTTATTTTTGGAATGCTTGCGAAAAGGGCTTTCATCGGCCCATAAAGGCGGCAGTTGGTAGGCTTTAGCGTGAGGGATTCCAATTGAATGTGAACTTTGCCGAGCGAGCGCACAACCATAACTGGAAGCTGGATCCGATTGTGCGGTCGCTGCTGGACACGGACTTTTACAAGCTGCTGATGCTGCAGTTCATCTGGAAGAACTTTCCAAGGATCCATGTAACTTCTGAGGTTACAAATCGGACTGTGTCGGTGCGACTGGCTGAACAGATTCCGATGGCAATGCTGGTGGACCAGATGGAGCATGTGCGAGGGCTCAAATTTCGCCGGTCGGAGATCATCTGGCTGGCAGGCAACACGTTTTATGGGACGCGGAGTATTTTTGAGCCGGCGTTTCTGGATTGGCTGGAGAATGATTTTCGGTTGTCGGACTATGTGGTGACTGAGCAGGATGGGCAGTTGGTGGTGCGATTTGAGGGTCTGTGAGCCGAGGTGACGATGTGGGAGGTGTACGGTCTCGCTCTGGTGAGTGAGATGAAGACTCGTGCCGCCCTGAGCACATTGAACGAGCTGGAACTGGATGTGTTGTATGCGAGGGCCAAGACGAAGCTGTGGGAGAAGATCGAAAGGCTGCGTGGGGTGCCGGAGGTGAGGATCTCGGAGTTTGGGACGCGGCGACGGCATAGTTTTCTGTGGCAGGAGTATGTGGTGGAGGTTATGCGGGTGGCGTTGGGGGCGAGTTTGTCGGGAACGTCGAATACTTTCCTTGCCTACAAGCATGACCTGGAGGCGATGGGAACGAACGCTCACGAGTTGCCGATGGCGATGGCGGCCCTGGCAGACGGAGATGAGGCGCTGCATCAGTCGCAGTATCGTGTGCTTGAGCTTTGGCAGAGGAGCTATGGTGGGGAGCTCTTGATCATGTTGCCGGATACGTTCGGGACGACGCAGTTTCTGGAAGGGGCCCCGGATTGGGTGGCGGATTGGACGGGGCAGCGGTGCGATAGTAAAGACCCGTTTGTCGCGGGGGATGAATATGTCGCATGGCTGCTGCGCAGGGGGCGGGACGCGCGAAAGAAACGGTTGATCGCTTCGGATGGGCTCGATGTCGACGATATTCTGCGCTTGCATGAGTACTTTCATGGGCGAATACGGTTTAGTGCAGGCTGGGGGACGCTGCTGACAAATGATTTTCGCGGGTGCCATCCGCGAGGAGAGACAGGGCTCGATCCGATCAGTCTGGTGTGCAAGCTGATGACAGTGGAGGGCCGACCGGCGGTGAAGCTGTCGGACAATGCGCGAAAGGCGACCGGGCCAGAGGAGGAGATCGATCGGTATCGCAGGGTGTTTGGGAGTGTGGCGGTAGAGGGTGCGCTTGTAACGGTGTGACCCTCGGGGTGGTTATACTTTTTGCATGAAGAGATTGATCGGTATGGTACGTGTTGCGGCGGCGGTGACCTTGCTGCCGGTAATGTTGGTCCAGCAGAGCTTTGCCTGGGGTGCGGATGGACACAGGATGATCAATCGGCTGGCGGCTGCGGCGTTGCCGACAGACGTTCCGGCGTTCCTGAGAAATGGGGAGGCGCTGGATACGATGGAGTACCTGGGGCCGGAGCCGGACCGATGGAAGAACCGCGCGGAGAATGAGCTGTTGGTGACGCAATCTCCGGACCACTTTATCGATATGGAGTGGGCGGACTATGCGGATGTATCGTGCACGGCCGGCCAGAATGGCTGCCCGGCGAGCGGGAAGGACCTTCCGCGGTTACGGTATGACTTCTTCCGGGCAGTGGAGAAGGCCGCGGCCGCTCACCCAGAGCTGAATCTCACGCCGGAGAAGATCGGGTTTCAGCCGTGGGAGGTGCAGGAGATCTACGAACGGCTGAAAGTTGGGCTGCGCGAGTATCGCAAACTGAAGGCGGCGAACCAAGATACGAAACCTGCTGAGACAGCGATCCTGTTCTATGCCAGTTGGCTTGGACATTATGTGGGAGACGGATCGCAGCCGTTGCATGACACGATCCAATACAACGGCTGGACGGGGCCGAACCCGAACGGATATACGACGGAGCATAAGATCCACGCGCAGTTCGAGACGATGTTTGTGATGGCGGCGGCAAAGCCTGCGGACGTCGTCCCGCTGGTGGCGGCGGCGAAGCCTAAGGTGTTGGACGACGAATGGGCGGACTACATGGAGTATCTGCGGCACTCGAACTCGCTTGTGGAGAAGACGTATCAGCTGGAGAAGGCGGGTGGCTTCAATGGAGCCGGGACGCCGGAGAGCGTTGCGTTTCTGGATGAGCGACTGGCGGCGGGAGCAATCGAGCTGCGGGACCTGATTTATACGGCGTGGGTCAAGAGCGGCGACCCCGTGCAGGAATATCACGGGCCTCAGTAGAGACTTTAGATATCGTGAAGGACAGGATACTGGTGAGCGCGGACACGGTCGAGTAGCCGGCGCAGTATCGGTGTGAATGCCAGCGCTATAGAGGGGACGGCTATTGCGGCGACGATGGCCCAGAGCAGGAAGGCGTGCCACTCCCAGAGCCAGAGTTGGCGGGAGAGGGCCAAGGGACGTTCTCGGGCGGCGTGGAGGAGTTCACTTGCAGAGAGAGGCATGGGCGCGGTGTGGAAGATGCGGCTGGCGACTCGGATAAACGGGACGACGAGGACGAGCTCGAGCGGATAGACGATGTGGTTGCCGATCTGCGATGCGGCTAGGTTGAGGCGAAAGACGAATGCCAGAGCGAGGCAGAGGACGGTGGTACTGCCGAGGATGGGGTTGATGCCGATGAGGAGGCCGGCGGCGATGCTCCAGGCCAGCTTTTCCGGTGAGGCTCCCATGCGTAGGAGCGCAAGGATGGGAAGGGCGACGCGGCGGTAGACCCAGTTGTGATGAACGGGAGCGGGGTTTTGGCTGGAGTCGTTGGGATTTGATTTACTGGGTCGCACTTCTTACAGGATAGACTGCGCTAGTGAGAAATGCGTCTTTGTTGAGAGATGAGGATCCGATCCGGTGAACTTCTTTCGGGCCGCCTGGCGTAGTGTTCGGCTGGCGGGGATGTTTGTCGTGGCGGGCACGGAGCTGGCTGTCAAGCGGCCGGCGACGCGGGAGCAGCGGGCAGATTGGCTGCATCGGTTCTGTGCGCGGGCGATGCGGGGGTTCGGGATTGAGATCAGCGTGGTGGGTGAGTTTCCGGAGCGCGGGGCGGTGATATCGAACCATCTTAGCTATCTGGACATCGTGGTGTTTGCTGCGATCCATCCTTGTGTGTTTGTGTCGAAGGCGGAGATCGCGCGGTGGCCTGTTGTGGGGTGGATGACCACGATGTCGGGGACGGTTTATGTAGAGCGTGGACACGGCGGTTCGGCGATGAGGGCGCGGAAAGGGATGCAGGCGGCACTCAATGCGGGCTTGCCGGTGGTGTTCTTTCCTGAAGGGACGACGTCGAATGGGAGTCATTTGCTGAAGTTCCACAGCGGTTTGCTGGCGCAGGTGATTGATGGCGGTTCGCCGGTGACAGCGGCCCATTTGCGGTATAGCTTTGCGGTCCCGAATGGGCCGGACGTTAGTGTGGCGGATGACGTCTGTTATTGGGGAAACCGAAATATGCTGGGGCATATTTTTAAGTTTCTTGGGCTGCGGGGGGTAGGGGTGGAGGTGCGGTTTGCGGAGGGGCCGATTGCGTTTTCGAGCGACGGGTTGCACCGGAAGATGGCGGCGGTGGAGGCCCGGTCGGCGGTGGCGACGCTCGCAGCTCAGGGCTGAATGGCGATTTGCGGGACGAGGGCGGTGAGGAGGCTGGTGAACTGCTTCTCCGCGCGGCGGCCGACCTCCATGACGTCTTCGTGATGGATGGTTTCGTTGAGGACACCGGCGGCCATGTTAGTGACGAGGGAGATGCCGAGGACTTCGAGGCCCATGTGGCGGGCGACGATGGTTTCGTGGACGGTGGACATGCCGACGAGGTCGGCGCCGAGGGTGCGGAAGGCGCGGATCTCGGCAGGGGTCTCGAATGAGGGGCCGAGGACGGCGAGGTAGACGCCTGCGGCGAGTTGGAAGCCCTGGCGGGCGGCCTCGTCGACGGCGAGGGTGCGGAGGCGCGGCGAGTAGGCGGCGGACATGTCGAAGAAGCGCTGACCGGCGCCGGGGGCCATGCTGAAGCGGGGCTCGTTGGGGCCGAGAGCGGCGTTTGATCCGGTTAGGTTGATGTGGTCGGAGAGCGCTATGAGGTCGCCTTGCTTGTAGTCGATGTTGATTCCGCCGGCTGCGTTGGTGAGGACGAGGGTCTTGCAGCCGAGGAGGCCGAGGACGCGGGTGGGGAAGGTGACCTCTGAGAGGGGATAGCCCTCATAGGCGTGGACGCGGCCCTGCATGATGGCGACGGGGACTCCCTCGATGGTGCCGAGGACAAGGTTGCCGGAGTGGCCCTGGACGGTGGACTGGGGGAAGTGGGGGATCGTCCGCGTAGGGGACGCGGACTGCCTCCTTGACCTGGGTTGCGAAGTTGCCGAGGCCGGAGCCGAGGACGATGCCGATGGCTGGAGTGATGTCCGTTCTGGAGTGGATGTAGTCGACGGCGGATTGGGCGTTGCAGAAGAGGTCGGTCATCAATGGTCCTGCGGTCTATCGTTTCGTTGGGGGGTACCCCCCTTGCCCGCGGCTAAAATAGCCAGAATCAGTCACTTACGGGGTGGCTTTGTCTGTAAAATCCTCATTCCAGATGGGTTACTCCCAAAATCTTGCAAACAAAAGGTTTGTGCCTCCTTTTGCTGTCTCCAAAAGAGAAAGCCCGGTGATCGCCGGGGCTTTTTTTCTATCTTTCTAAAGGATAGCAGATTGGATATAACTAACGTGCCACGCGGATGTTGTTGTCTGGTAAGGGGTTCAGTTGTTGCTGGGCTTGACATGCGAAAATGCTGAGGTATTTCGAAGTGTTTTGACGAAATATTCCTCAAGATACGCGATTCCGTGGAGTCCAGCCGCGCTGGAGGATCAGGGGCGCGTGCCAAGGGTGTTGTTTCTCACGCCGAGCGAGAGCGGTGTGACGACCGGCGTAGCTGCGCCGACCATCTGTACGATGTTGCTGCTTGACATGGCAACCCAGACGTTGCCGGAGCTGTCGACAGCGTCGTAGACGGGATACCCAAGCGATGAAGTTGAAACGACAGACAAGCCAGCGGTACCCGAAAGCAGGCTTCCGTTGTTGTCGAGCTCGACCATACTGCTGGTGACGACGGGCGATCCTGATGCAAAGCTTGTTGTATCGCTGGTGGCCCAGACTTTTCCTGCGCCGTCGATGGCGATACCGAGTGGGTTCGACACTCCACCAGCTGTAAAGCCGTTTGAGCCTGAGAGGTTAGTCCCATTGCTGCCGAGCTTGAATATGCTGGGAGTGAAGCCGTTGTTAGCGATCCATGTGTTTCCACTCGAGTCGTTAGCGGTCCTTCAAGCCCCAGTCAGGCCAGTGACGGTGTAGCCGGTGCTGGTTGTGAGTGGAACTCCGGCGTCTGTGAACTCTGCGATGTCGCTGGTGGCGCTTCCAGTACTACTCGCAATCCAGATGTTATCGCCGGCGTCGACGGACAT
Source organism: uncultured Acidobacteriaceae bacterium (assembly GCA_963774835.1). Taxonomy (GTDB): domain Bacteria; phylum Acidobacteriota; class Terriglobia; order Terriglobales; family Acidobacteriaceae; genus Edaphobacter. The sequence goes on along the minus strand of CAVZGS010000001.1, from coordinate 1,148,451 downwards.
GCCTCTGACCTGACCGATACCTCCACCGGTGTAGCTGCCGCCAGAGAGCAGACTTCCACTGTTATCGAACTTTGCGAGGCTTCCGCACCAGACGTTTCCGAATCCGTCGATGGCCAACCCCGGCGATGTACCGAGGATGGAGTTTGTCGTATTGAAGAGAGGGGTGCCGGTGCTGCTCAGTTTGGTCAGGGTCGTAGCGAGACCGCTGGTGAGCCAGGCATTTCCTGAGGGGTCGATCGCGATGCTGATTGGTTCATCGAGTCCGCCACCGGTGTAGCCGGTTGGGCCTGACAGGATTGCCCCGTTGTTGCTGAGCTCTGTCACGCTGCCTGCAGTAATTCCCGGGGTGACTTGATTTGCGACCCAGACGTTGCCGACTGCGTCGATCGCAAGCGCGCTCTGGAGCGCTCCATACGCGGTGTAGTTCACTTGCAGGGTCCAGTCGTTGGGTGCGGACGGCAGCGCGGGCTGGAAGGGCGAGGTCGCTGAGAAGAGAGCGTAGAGAGCGCTGACCTGCGATATGGGGTGAGTGGCGATGCTGAAGATGGCCTGGAGAGTATTGGTGGGCGCGGTGCCCCCTGAGGGGGTGGCTGCGGTAAAGAGGGAGGTGCATGCCGATCCGGTGCCGGTGGAGTTCACGCAAGCGGCGATGATGTCCGCGAGCGTGTTGATCTCTGCCTGGGGAACGGTGCCGTTGCCGGCTGGGGTGGTCGTCAGGGCCTGTCCGGTGGAGATGTTAACCGAGATTGGGAACGGTTTGGAAGGCGTTCGCGATGCCAATCGAGTTGGAGAAGCTGGCGCCAATCTGATTGGTGGCCGCGTCCATGAAGCCGGCGAGAGCGTAGACGGAGGCTACGGTGGTGACCTCGTCGATATTGATGAAGGCGGTGGGGCTGAGTGTGTAGTGTCCGCCATTGAGGACGCAGGGGCCAATGGCCGCCATTAGAGCGAGCGCCGTGTTGTTGGTTGAGGGGGTGAGGCCTGGATTGCCGCCAGTAGCGACGATATAGAGCTGGCTGATGGAGGTCGGGCAGGGAGACGCGCTGGTGATGGTGAAGTTTCCGTTTGCGTCCGTCGTGACGGGTGTCGAGAGGAGGGTGGTCGCTCCGGTGCCGTAACCGCTGGTTCCGGCAGCATAGAGTTGGATTGTAGCTCCTGAGACCGGCTGCTGGCCTCCATGGACGTGGCCCTGGAGTAGCGGGGCGGCTATGGGAGCGTTGGACGGGGCGCCGGCGCCGCAACCAAAGGTGGAGATGCAAATTGAGAGAAGAGAGAAATTAAACAGGTGAGTGGGGGAAGACTTGAAAATTCTCTGCAAAGCCAATGATGCCTCCATGTGCCACGCGCCCCTAAAACCCTTGGCCGTTCGGTGCGGCGAGTGTACAGGGCGAGATTCCAGATCTTCCAGAATAATTGTGAGAATGGCTACTTATTGATACGGGCGGCCGAAGGCTTGACTGATATTTGCAGCCAGGGCGGTCCGCAGCGAAGGCCCTGTGATGCGCCAAAATGGCAGGCGCCGAAGCCCGTGACTTCGGCTCCGGCGCTTGCCTCACATCGAGGTGCTCGCGCGGTTAGTTCATTGCGTCGACGTCGTGGGCCAGCAATACTGTCTGTCCCGTTACGGGGTTCTTCAGCAGCAGACCGACTACGCGTACGTTAGCACCGCCTGTGACTGCACTCATTCCCGTCAGGCCATTGCGGAAGACCGTTGGACCTGCCACGTACACGGTGACGGTCTGCGGAATGAGTGCGCCGACAAAGCCGTTGACCTGCATCTGGAAGATGTCGTTCGTCTGATTGACGCTTCCGGCCACGACCGTTCCGTTGTAGCCCCAATGCCGCAGGACAACCCGCTTGACGGTCACCGCCTGTGGATTAGCTGCGCCGGTCGCAGGCCCGCCTATTGCCACGTGCTGTCCGGGGAGCAGCGCGCTCGAGTTGAAGAGGAACGCAGTGAGCGGATTGTGCATCCAGTAGATGAAGAAGTTCTCCTGGCCGGACAGATTGATCTGCGCGATCTGACCGAGTGAGAGTGCTGTGGTTGTGGGGAGGAGTCCGCGCACGTAGAGGTCAAAGCTGGTGGCCGTTCCCGATGCTGGCTGAACGTAGGTCACCTGACCGGCCGCGTAGAAGCCGTCCTGGGAGAGGATCGCTACCTCGTCTGCATCGAGCGTGGCGTCCGCGCGATCCAGCGTGCCGGAGACCTGCACGATGCTGCTTGAGCTGAGTGAGCTGATGCTCTCGTTGTTGTCCCACTCCGTTGTCCCGTTCACGTTGACTGTGAACTGGCGGCCGTGCGGCCCCTGGATTACAAAAGACTGTCCCGTTGTGTTGACACTGACGACGGCCGCGTCGAACTCGTCGACATGGGCGCCGGGGTCGGTGGTCTGGACTGCGTTCGCGTCAAATACCGGTGTTACCTGGCCGGTGATCTGTCCGTTCGAGTCCACGAGGATCGATTTGTGCAGATCGAAGTCCAGGTGCAGGCCGACGGGCGCTGTCTGGGAGACGATGAGAGGAGTGGCCAGATTTATGTTGACGGTGGATTGCGTGAAGGTCGCTGTTTCCGTCTGGATCGTTGGCGCGGCTCCCGCTGTCGTGCTCAAGTAACCAATTGTTGCGGGGCCCAGTGTGATGGAGATGCTGTTGTAGGTGCCGACTGGTACATCATTCATGTCGAGGAGTGTCTGCAATCCGTTGAAGCGCGCAAAATCGACCGTGGGCGTGCCGCTGATCAGAGGCACGCTGGTCCCGGCCGGATTCGATTGCATTGATGCTTTGTATCTGTACGGAAAAAGAAGCGACGTTCGGCAGCGGAGCGTCGGTGCCGACGACAAAGGCCGGCGCGGTCACCGCGTTTGAGTTGGTCGAGGTTGCTGCGGTGGTTCCGCTGCAACCCAGGGTGAGAAATGTGGCAACTGGCAACGACGCAAGAGCGATCAAGAGCATGCGCGAGATTTTGAACGACATGGTTCACTTCGCTTTCTGTGCGGCCCCGTAGCTGGTGAAGAACGAACGCCGAGTTAGCAGCTGCGCGACTCTTCCGGGACCGTCTCTGAGACAAGAAGACCTGTTAGCCGCCGTGGATACGGTGACTCGACAAGGCCCTTCGCCTCAGCAGAGCATGAATGGACTTCGTTCCCGGTGCGCCCGTGTACGGGCCATCACCTGACCAACTTTTGGGGGCGGAGTATCAAAGTGTCGGTCTCCGCCTTCCCACTGCTCAGACACGAGGTCGTTTGTGAAGTTGTGATATTCGAAATGAAATATTCGGGTGCCTGCAACTTTCGGCCCACTCGCACGTCAGCAAGCATTTCATTGGCCAAAAAGCCACTTTGGTCGATAGTAGACCGCGAGATATCTGCGGTCTCCGTTTTGGAAGTTGAACATTATGCTTCCGATAACGTTACAAACCTGAGTGTGTCGCGTTACAGGATTTTCGCAACGACGATGGTTAGATCGTCTTCCTGTTCCTTTGTTCCTGCAAAGGTGGAGACGGCCTCGGCGACGTCGGCAACCAATTGGACAGCGGAGTATGTTTCTTTGCTGACAATAATGTTCTTCAGGCGGTCAAGAGAAAACTGCTCATCGTTCTCGTTCTCCTGCTCGGTGACGCCGTCAGTGAAGAGGGTGAGGATGTCGCCTGGTTCGAGCGTCACGACTGTATCGGAGAACTGTGCGTCAGGCAGAATCCCCACTATGGGGCCGGCCTGGCTCGAACAGGAGCGATTGGCCGGTCTGCGGGCGGACGAGGAGGGGCGGATTGTGGCCGCCGCTGGCGTATTGCAAGGTGCCGGAGGCTCGGATTCAAACGTGCGTAGAAGATGGTCACGAACGTTGCTGGATTTGTGATCTGTTTTAAGACCCCGTCGAGATCTTTGATGATCGCTGCCGGCCCACTCAACTCCTTCGCGCGAAGCCGGAGGGCGACGGCTAATGAGGGCATCAGGAGCGAGGCAGCGGCGCCTTTGCCGGAGACGTCCGCGATGACGACGTCGACTACATTGTCAGATATCTGAAAGAAGTCGTAGTAGTCACCGCCGAGCAACCGCGCGGTCTGCATGGCTGCTGCGAGCTCTATTCCGGCCATGACCGGAGGCTTGGGCAGGACTTGCTGCTGAACCTGGGCGGCTAACATCAGATCGCGCTCGTATTCGTCCCTTTGCCGTCTGACCTCAGCCGCCAAGTGGCCACGTTGCTTTGCGATCTTCGTGACAAGAAATCCCACGACAAGATAGCCAGCCAGACTAATCAGGATTCGAACGATCCTGACGTGAAGGGTGTCGTATGAGGGGCCAAAGATCTCCTGCAAGATGGTACAGAGGACGGCCAACGCGATGGTGATGGGCAACCGATTGCACAGCGCACTGAGCGCGATGGGAAGAATGTAGAGGTAGCCCATCGAAACATTAGCCACTACGATCCAGTCGGTATAGGCAACGGCGGCGACGGCCACAGCGACGACGACGTTCAGCAATCCTGCGGTGCGTCCTTCTTCTATTCGGAGCTGCCGCTTGTCGTTGTCGCTGTTTTTGTTCCCCTTCATCAACGCCATCCTGATGACCTCCTCGCATGGGTCAAGTCTTTCGATAGCTATTTGGTCGAGGTGCGCTGCGGGCCGATTTCTCTTACGAGGCGGATTGTGTCTTTTGAAGATCGGCGGCTTGCCATGCGTCGAAGCCGCCGGTGAGGTCGGCGATCTCGCGGAGGCCGGCGCGGCGGAGAATGCTGGTTGCGATGGAGCTGCGGTAGCCTCCCTTGCAGTGAACGACGATGAGCTGGCTGGGGTCGAGTTCGCTGGTTCGGTCGACGAGCTGGCCTAGCGGGATACGAATGGAGTTTTCGAATGCGCCGGTTTCGACTTCGCCGGGCTCGCGGACGTCGAGGATGGCGATGTGATCCTTCTCCTGCTCTTGCAGGTCAGCTAACTCCTGCGCGGAGACCTGCGGGATGTAGTCGAGTTCGTAGCCGCCCTTGAGCCAGCCGGTGATTCCGCCGTCGAGGTAGGCGTCTACGTGTTCGATGCCGACGCGGGCAAGACGGAGCTGGGACTCGCGGAGCTGGTCGGCGTCTTCGCCAACGAGAATGATGCGCTTGTCGAGGCCGAGGATGCGAGCTGCCCAGGAGGCGTATTGACCGGATAGGGCGATGTGCAGGGAGCCGGGGACGTGGGCGACGGCGAACTCCATTGCGGGGCGTGTGTCGAGGACGATGGCGCCCTCCGATTGGAGGCGGAGGACCTCGGGTGCGGAGAGTGGTTTGGGTGCTGGGAGCTGGTCGAGGGAGGAGGCGCCCTGGCGGTTGAGCTCGACGTCGCGGCCGAAGTACTCAGGGCGCGGGGGAAGGCTGTCGGTGAGGAGATGGATGAACTCTTCTTCGCTGCGCGCGAGGAGGGCGTAGTTGGTGCGGCGCTGCTTGCCGATGGTGGAGGAGCGCTCCGAACCCATCTGGCGGCCGCAGAGAGAGCCGGCCCCGTGTGCGGGATAGATCTCGGTGTCGTCGGGGAGTTTGAGGAGCTTGTCGTGGAGGCTGTGGTAGAGCATGGCGGCGAGCTCTTGCGGGGTGTGGTCGCCGGAGAGGTCGGGGCGGCCGACGTCGCCGACGAAGAGAGTGTCGCCGGTGAAGACCGCGCGCGGGTGGGAGGGTTCGGCTAGATCGGTGAGGACGGCGCAGGCGCTCTCCACTGTGTGGCCGGGGGTGTGGAGGAAGTTGAAGCGGGCGTTGCCGAACTGGAGGGTGTCGCCGTCTTTGATCGCTGTGTGAGGGAAGGTCGCGGCGGCGTCTTCGCCGAGATAGATGCGGGCGCCGGTGCGCTCGGCCAGCTCGTGGTGGCCGGAGACGAAGTCGGCGTGGAGATGGGTCTCGATGATGTGCTCGATCTTGAGGTCCTTCTGCTTCGCGGCTTCGATGTAGATGTCGACGTCGCGCTGGGGGTCGATGACGGCGGCGATGCCATCGGAGGCGACGAGGTAGGAGGCGTGGGCGAGACAGCCAAGAAAGAATTGTTCGATGAGCACAGGTTCCATTTGTTTGCCTTACTTGTCCATCACGATTCTACTGGAACGCTGCGGCTTGGCGCAGACGCCGCCGCGGCCGCGGACAAATCTCTTATTTTGGCGCCATCGGCTGATGGGTGAAGATGCCTGCACAAATATATACTTGCTCGACGCTTTTGGAAGGTGTGTGGGTTGCGGATTTGGGCCGGGTATTCGCTGTTTAGAAGACCAAGGGTCACGCCATGAGAGAGCCGGATCCGATGCAGCCGACGGTGGGAGCAGCTGCGAAGCCTGTTGACGAGGTCGCGACGACGTTTGCTTCAATTCATGCAGAGTCGGGTGAGAGTCTGCTGGCGCTCGCTGAGGCTTCGCCGGTGTTGCTGGTGTTTCTGCGGCACTTTGGGTGTTCTTTTTGCCGACAGGCGATCAGTGATGTGGCGGAGCTTCGCGGTGAGTTGGATCGCCGTGGTGTTCGGCCTGTCTTTGTGCACCTTGGGACGCCCGAGCGTGCTAAGCCGTTCTTCGATTACTACGGGATTGGGGACGTTGAAAGGATCAGCGACCCGGCAGCGGCGGTATATCAGCTTCCGGTGTTTGCGTTGCCTCGGATGCATCCGGCGCTGACGTTGTTACAGCCTTCGGTGTGGATGGGGTGGCTGAAGGGTGCGATCTTCAAGCATGGAATCGGAGCCATCAAGGAAGACGGTCATCAGATGCAGGGCATCTTTTTTCTGAAGGAACCGAAGATCGTTCGGCAGTTTCGTTATAAGACGATTGCGGACGAGCCGAATTATCTGAAGCTGATTGCTTGAGGTGCGTCACTGACCGTGGCGGAAGGCGGAGCAGCGTCGGTACATCGAGAATTAATTCGGGTGGCGTTGGTCCTTGACAATAAAACCGGGTGGCACGGCGAAGATGGCGGGGTCAGGTTCGGCGCGGGAGAAGACGGTGAAGTGAACGGTGGTTGTCCCTTCGCGGGGATCTTTACGCACGACTTCCAGATTGGTCTTCAGGTCGGGGGAGTACCAGAACTCGCGAGAGGAGGTGACGGACTGGCTGTTGCCGATGGCGCCCGGAGCGTAGTTGATGGTCTCGCGCGTCCCCACGACGGGAAGTCCTTCCATGGTCTGATCGGCCAGGTTCTCGCGGGTGAGAAAACGCTGGCCCTTATCGAAGGGACCCGCGGGGAGGACTGCGAAGGAGAGCTGGGGCCGGTAGTTGGAGATGGTGCAGCGATGGGTCATGTAGTCGCATTCGGTGCGGGTGCGGGCGATGGGATCAAGCACATAGGTTGCGTACAGTGTGGTCTGGGGATTGACTCCGTCGGGGCCAGAAGCGGTGGCGTTCACGGTAGACACGTCCCTGGCTGTCGCGGCCTGCGTTTGCCTCGAGGTAGGTGGTGAGAGAGACGCCGTTTTCTGTGGTGCGCGTGACGGTTGTATGGCCTCTGGCGGTGAAGGGCATGCCGGGCAACGGGAGGACGTCAATGCCGGGGACGAAGGTCTTCATACCAGAGTCGGGGCCACGCTGGACTTGCGCGGGTGTTTGTGCGTGAAGAGAAGAGACACCGGCAAAAAGAGTGAGCAGAAGAAGACGGCAGTGTCGCATGAGCTTGTCCCCGAGGAAGACCGAGCCAGTTTAGTTCACAAGCGTGGGCGGAAGAAAGATTTTTTGACGTAACGACTTTCAGCTAATTAGCGGATGAGCATGGAGACGATGCTTGCGGACATGAGGTTGGCCATGGTCCCGGCGAGCATGGCGCGAAGGCCTAGTTGGGCGAGGTCGTTGCGGCGGTTGGGGACGAGTGCGCCGATGCCGCCGATCTGCATGCCAATGCTGCCGACGTTGGCGAAGCCGCAGAGGGCGAAGGTGGCGATAGAGAAGGTGCGCGGGTCGAGGGCGTGCTTGAGGGTGCCGAGCTGCTGGAAGGCGAGGAACTCGTTGATGATGGTGCGGGTGCCGAGGAGGTTGCCGATGGTGCGGCACTCGTGCCACGGGATGCCGATGAGCCAGGCGACGGGGGCGCCGACGACGCCGAGGATGGCGTTGAGTGAGTGAGGGAAGGGAATGTGGCCGTGGGCCCAGGCGAAGTTTGAGATGCCCAGCATGATGGCGTTGAAGAGGCCGACGAGCGCGACGAAGCTGATGAGCATGATGGCGACGTTGAAGGCGAGCTGGCCGCCGTCGATGGTGCCGCGGGCGATGGCGGCGACGAAGTTTTCGTTCTTGTGCTCTTCGTTGGGCGGCATGCGGACGGTGCCGGCGGTGGCGGGGACCTCGGTTTCGGGGACGAGCATCTTAGCGACGAGGATGGTGCCGGGGGCGGTCATGATGACGGCGGAGAGGAGGTCTTTGGCGTTAATGCCGAAGAGGATGTAGGCGGCCATGATGCCGCCGGAGACGTGGGCCATGCCGGAGGTCATGATGGTCATAAGTTCGGAGCGGGTGGCCCCGCTGAGAAAGGGGCGGATCGTGAGAGGGGCTTCGGTCTGGCCCATGAAGATGCTGGCTGCGACGTTGGTACTCTCCGCACCGCTGGTGCCCATGGTGCGCTGCATGAGCCAGGCGACGACCTTGATGATCTGTTGCATGAGTCCAATGTGGTAGAGGATGGCAAAGAAGGCGGAGACGAAGATGATGGTGGGGAGAACGGCGAAGGCGAAGACGCTGAGTGGATTGGACGGGATTCCCAGGTAGCCGAAGACCAGACCGGAGCCGTCGGCGGAGTGGCCGAGGAGACCGGTGATGAAGCCGGAGACGGTGCTGAGGACGGTCTGGCCGTAGGTCCACTTGATGACCAGGAAGGCGAAGAAGAGTTGCAGGCCCAGACCCCATGCGACGGTGCGCCACTTTATGGCGTGACGGTTGGTGGAGAAGGCATATGCGAGGCCGAGAAAGGTGATGAGGCCAAGTAGACCGGTGAATCTTGCCAAGGGATTGCTCTCCTGCGTGAGTGAATGAGACGTGAATGTTTGGGATGAGTGTACTGGGTGGGAGGGTGAGGCACCTAGGGATTTTGTTCTCCTCCGTTGCACGGTGAACTGATATTTTGACCAGGCCGGTTTTTTGGGACGTGGGTAGACCAGGTCCCTAGATCTTCAGGCCGAACCGGCCCAACATTTCACGTTTGCCGAATGTGGTGATGGCAAGAGCTCTGCTGTCCAGGTCCTGTGTTACCCATTTCTTCTTGAGGGCTGATTTTAAGGACGGCCGCCCCCAATGCGCCGCCCACATGGGGTCGCCTCTCGCTCCAATCGAGGCATGCATATGCGAACCGGCGGCGGAGTGCGCGGGTGGCAACCAGGTCAATGCCTACGGTCTCGAATGCCTTGGCTCCTGCCGTAGTCAACTCATACGGGCCAGCGCCGTCCTTCGAGCCGGCTGACAGCCAGCCCAGGGTATAGAAGCGATCGTGAAGCGACACTCCGAGTCGGCCCGCCATGTGATCGTAACAAGTGCGCGCGGCGCAGAGGCGGTTTGGCGTGTTGGGAATAAACTTGTTGTGCGGGCCGCCGGCGAGAACGCTTAGCCCCTCAAGCACATTTGCGACGCCGGGCAGCTTCCAGACTGTAGTAGCGATGCTTTCCCTGGACGAGGACTTTGACCAGGCGCGCTTTCTGGAGGCGATGCAGATGAACACTTGCGGTCGATGCGCCTACACCAGCGACTACGGCGAGTTCGGTGCTGGTCCGCGCGTGGCCGTCCATGAGGCAATAGAGGACGCGCGCCCGTGCCGGTTCGCCAATGGCCGCAGCAATTCTGGAGGCTGCGGCATCCGTGTCGTGGATGACATTCATACTTTGAGGCTAAACGAAGTGTCCATGTCCGGCAACTGAGATATTGATCGATATGCAATCAACGAAATCATCTTTCGGGCAAATCAATCGGCGTGAAGCGATTGGGATGATTGCGGCGTTTTGTGCAGCGTCCAACCTTCGAAGCGAGGCATCGCCCTTACAACCATCCAGGAGTATGTCCATGACGATCACGTGCATTATCCGCTATCAGATTGATCCGTTCCAGCGAGACGTCTTTAAGAGGTACGCCGAGAACTGGGGGCGTATTATCCCTCGTTGCGGTGGCAACCTTATTGGGTATTTTCTTCCCTATGAGGGTACGAACGATGTAGGCTGGGCGTTGATTGGGTTCGAGAGCCTCGCCTCCTATGAGGCCTATCGAACACGTTTGAAGGCGGATCCGGAGGCACGCGAGAACCTCGCAATGGCACAGAGTAAGCGGTGCATTCTCCGTGAAGAGAGGAACTTCGTTGAGGTGGCCGAAGGGACTCTTGGCGTCCCCTCGACACTCGCAAAGTCCACGTAATCTTCCGGGCCCGTTGGTTGTACGCGAGATGCAATGTTGGTGGTACATTGGCTCGCATGCGATGGTACGGCTGACGGGCCAGGTTTGTGAGGGCGAGAACGCGCCCAAAATGGAGGAGCGACGATGAGCAAAGTGAGATTGCTGGTTGGCACGCGGAAGGGCGCGTTTGTGCTGACGTCGGATGGAAAACGGGAGAAGTGGGAGGTGAGTGAGCCGCATTTTGCGGGTTGGGAGATCTATCATGTCAAGGGATCGCCGGTAGATCCGGACCGGTTATATGCGTCGCAATCCAGCGGGTGGTTTGGGCAGATCATTCAGCGGTCGAATGACGGCGGCAAGACGTGGGAGCAGGTGGGGAACAAGTTTTTGTATGACGGTGTACCGGGAACCCACCAGTGGTACGACGGCACGCCGCATCCCTGGGAGTTCAAGAGGGTGTGGCACCTGGAGCCTTCGCTGACCGACGTGGATGGGGTCTATGCCGGGGCGGAGGACGCGGCGTTGTTCCAGTCTGTGGACGGTGGACAGAGTTGGCAGGAGCTCTCGGGTTTGCGGGGGCATGGCTCGGGGCCGCACTGGCAGCCGGGTGCGGGCGGGATGTGCCTGCATACGGTGATTCTGGATCCGAGTGATCCTAATCGGATATACATTGCTATTTCGGCGGCCGGTGCTTTTCGGACGGACGATGGCGGCAAGACGTGGAAGCCGATCAATCATGGACTGAGGTCGCAGGGGATTCCTGACCCGGATGCTGAGGTGGGGCACTGCGTGCATCACATTGCGATGCATCCTTCGCGGCCCGGTGTGTTGTTCATGCAGAAGCACTGGGACGTGATGCGGAGCGATAATGCCGGCGACTCATGGCAGGAAGTTAGCGGGAACCTGCCGACTGATTTTGGGTTTGCGATCGACGTGCATGCACATGAGCCGGAGACGATCTATGTGGTGCCGATCAAGAGCGACTCGGAGCACTTTCCGTTGGATGGGAAGCTGCGAGTGTATCGCAGCAGGAGTGGAGGCAATGAGTGGGAGGCGCTGACGAAGGGGCTGCCGCAGAACGACTGTTATGTGAATGTGCTGCGCGATGCGATGTCGGTGGACTCGCTCGATTCGTGTGGTGTGTACTTCGGCACGACGGGAGGGCAGGTGTACGGGTCGTCGGACGCTGGAGATAGCTGGACGCCGATTGTGCGCGACCTGCCGGCGGTACTGTCGGTTGAGGTCCAGACGCTCGCATGATCCGGGTGGAGCTGCCGGCGCATCTACGGACGTTGGCGGGGGTTAAGGGTGAGGTGACGCTCGATGTGACGGGGCCTGTGACCCAGCGGTCGGTGCTGGATGCGCTTGAGGCGAAGTATCCAATGTTGGAAGGGACGATACGAGAGCATGGGACGCTTAAAAGGAGGGCGTTCCTGCGGTTCTTTGCTTGTGAGGAAGACCTGTCGCATGAGTCGCCGGATGCGTTGCTGCCGGAGGCGGTTGCGGCGGGGAAGGAGCCGTTGCTTGTCGTGGGGGCGGTGGCTGGAGGTTGATTGGAGACGACTAAAGGAGGGTTGATGCAATCGAGTTCCGACATCGAAAATGTCTCGAAGGGAATGCTCTGGGTCGGACGTGTCTCCAGTGGGTTTATTGCATTATTTTTCGTCTTTGATGGACTTGGGCATCTGATGAAGCCTGCCCCCGTCGTGGAAGCGCTTGCGCGGCTCGGATATCCGTTGAGTGCAAGTGTGTGGATCGGTTGGCTGGCGCTGTTTTGCACGGCAATCTACGTGACACCCAGAACCTCGGTGCTGGGTGCGATTTTGCTTACGGGCTATCTCGGAGGGGCGGTTTCGACACATGTGCGTGCCAGCTCTTCGCCGTTCGAGATGATATTCCCAGTGATACTGGGAGTGCTGGTGTGGGTGGGAATCTTTGTGCGGGACCCGCAGTTGCGCAGGCTAATTCCACTTCGTCGCTAGGCTGGATGTTGTTTGGTGATGATCTCGCGGATCAAGGGTTGAAGTTTGGGCGGGGCTTGCGTAATTTGTAATGTTTCGCGGAGCATTTGCTCGGGTTCGTCCAGGAGGGTGGGGTCTTCGCTAAAGAGGGTGACGATGGGTTGGTTGGTTTCGAGTTTGTCCCCGAGTTTGGCGTGCATTTCGATGCCAGCGTGGGCACTAACTGGGTCGCCGGGTTTGGCGCGGCCTGCTCCGAGGCGTTGGACGGCCCAGCCTACTTGTTTGCAGTCCATCGATGCGAGATAGCCGGATGTTTGAGCGGTGAGGGTGCGGGCGGCGGTGGGTTTGTGGTGGGCCGCGGGGTCTTCGAAGATGATGATGTCGCCGCTTTGCGATGCGACGATTTTTAGCCACGCTTTGTAGGCGGCCCCACTGCGGAGGATTTCGTCGGAGAGCTTTGCGCCTGCTTCAGGAGTGGCGGCGTGACCGGCAAAGTGGAGCATCCAGCCGGAGAGGATGTTGGAGAGTTCGATAAGGTCGGCGGACATGGGGTGGCGCTTGTTGCGCATAATGTCAACGCATTCCCATACCTCGATCCAGTTGCCCGAGAAGCGGCCGAGGGGTTCGTCCATGGTGGTTAGGAGGGCGGCGGTGCGTGTGCCTGAGGCTTCGCCGGTTTGCACCATGAGTTCGGCGAGGAATTTCGACTTTTCGTAGGTGGGCATGAAGGCGCCGGAGCCGACCTTGACGTCGAGGACGAGGGCGTTGAGGTCTTCGGCGAGTTTTTTGCTCATGATGCTGGCGGTGATGAGGTATGGGGATTCGACGGTGCCGGTGTGGTCGCGGAGCGCGTAGAGGATGCGGTCGGCGGGGACGAGCTTTGGGGTTTGGCCGACCAGTGCGGCGCCACATTTTTTCAGTGTGTCGAAGAACTGCGCGAGGGTGAGCTGGGTGTTAAAGCCGGGGATGGTTTCGAGTTTGTCTAGAGTGCCACCGGTGTGGCCGAGGCTGCGGCCGCTGATCATGGGGACGCAGATGCCGGGGACTCCGGCAGGTGTAGGTTTCGATAGGCCTGCTGCGGCGAGGATGGGGGCGATGAGGAGGGAGGTCTTGTCGCCAACGCCGCCGGTGGAGTGCTTGTCGATGGTGAAGGTATGGAGCGGGGTGGCGTCGAAGGTCTCGCCGGAGTACCGCATGGCGGAGGTGAGGGTGGCGAGCTCGTGGGCATCGAGGCCGCGCTGGAAGACTGCCATGAGGAAGCTGGCGATCTGGGCGTCGGTGATGAGCTGACGCTCGGGTGTGCGGTCTACGATGGCTCGGATGAAGGCTTCGATCTCGGCGTCGGTGAGGACTTGGCCGTCGCGTTTGTGCAGGATGACGTCGATGGGATGGATGGTGTGGGTCATTTCTTCTTTGAGATTGGATGGTGCTTGATTAGGAGTTGGTGAGGAGGAAGGCGGCGGGCAGCAGTGCGGCGATGGTCGCTTCGGCTGTGGTGCCACCTTTGGCGGGGAAGAAGACGATGGTGTCGGGTGTGCTGAACTCGTGGATGGTCTGGCGGCAGGCCCCGCAGGGCTGGCTGGCAGTGTTGTTGAGATTGGCGACCGCGATGGCGCGGATGCGGATGGCGGGGCCATGAAGGCCGACGGCTGCGGCGATGGCGGCTTGTTCCGCGCAGACGGTAAGACGGTAGGAGGCGTTTTCGACGTTGCAGCCGGTGACAATGTTGCCGTCGGTCAGGAGGACGGCGGCGCCGACGCGGAAGTTGCTGTAGGGGGCGTAGGCGTGGTGAGCCACAGCGATGGCGCGCTGTTGCAGGTCTGCGGCCTGGGCAGGGTCGAGCGGGGTGGGCGAGGTGTGGTTCGGAGACATGATTAGAGTGAGGCTATCGGTTGCGGGGGGGCGATAGCAAGCAGCGTCGCGCTAATGGTTAAATGCGTGCGGCCCGATATAGCAGATGTGGACGACCTGACCAAAGAGTTTATTGCGGAGAGCCAGGAAGGGCTTGACCGGATGGAGCGGTGCCTCACTGATCTGGAGACGCGGCCCGACGATGCCGGACTGGTGGGAGAGATCTTCCGCGCCGTGCATACGATCAAGGGGACGACAGGATTTCTCGGCTTTGACCGGCTGGAGAAGCTGGCGCATGCGGGAGAGCATCTGCTGGGCTCGCTGCGGGACGGCAGGCTTGCAGTGTCGTCGGAGTTGATCAGCGGGCTGCTGCTGCTGATGGATGGATTGCGTGCGATTCTGGGGCTGATTGAGGAGACGGGCGGCGAAGGGACCCGGTCGAGTGATGAAGACAGCGAGTTGATTGCGGAGCTTGCTCTGTTGAATGGGGCGATGCCGCCGGGGGAGGTCGAGCCGGACCTATTGCATGCTGTCGTCGATGCGGGCGAGATTGCTGTGCCCCGGTCGGCGGTTGAAGCTCTGAAGGCTGCCGGTAGTCCGTCAGTGCCGATCTCGGCCGCTGCAAGTAGCGAGAGAAATAGTGCTGCGAACGACAAGACGCTGCGGATCGATGTCGATGTGTTGAACCGCATGATGAATCTTGTGGGTGAGCTGGTGTTAACGCGCAACCAGATGCTGCAAAGCGATATGGCGGCGGCGAACTTTCCTGAATTGGCGCGGCGGCTGGATAGTGTAACGGCGGACCTGCGCGAGACGGTGATGCAGGCGAGGATGCAGCCGGTGGGAAATCTGTTTGGCAAGTTTCCCAGAATGGTGCGGGACCTGGCGAGGACCTGCAGCCGCGATGTACGGATCGAGTTTACCGGGCAGGAGACGGGGCTGGATAAGAGTCTGCTCGAGGCGATCAAAGACCCGCTGACCCACGCGGTGAGGAACGCCGTAGACCATGGGATTGAAGCGCCTGCGGACCGTGTGCTGGCGGGTAAGTCGGCTGAGGGCTGCGTGCGGCTGAAGGCGTTTCATCAGAGTGGCTCGGTCGTGATCGAGGTCGCGGACGATGGCGCTGGTATTCCGATGGAACGAGTCTTGGAGAAGGCGATCGAACGGAACCTGATAACGCAGGAGCAGGCCGCCGGGATGTCGGAGCGGGAGGCGCTGCAACTGATTTTTCTGCCGGGATTTTCTACGGCTGCTGCGGTGACGACGGTCTCGGGACGCGGCGTGGGGATGGATGTGGTCCGGGCGAACGTGGAGAAGGTGGGCGGGAGCGTCGAGGTCGAGTCGCGTAGAGGCGAGGGGACGACGTTGCGGCTTCGGGTCCCGCTTACGCTTGCTATCGTTCCGTCACTGGTCGTTCGGAGTGGTGGACAGTGCTTCGCATTGCCGCAGAGCGCGCTGGTGGAGTTGGTGGACATTCCGCAGCGGGAGTTTGACCGGGTGGTGCAACGAATTGGTTCGGCGGAGCTTTACCGCTTGCGAGAGCATCTGCTGCCGATGGTCTGGCTTGACCGGCTGCTGGGTTTGGAGGCTGGTTCTCCCGACACGCTGGAGGGGCATTACCTGGCGGTGCTCGAGGCGGACGGGTGCCGGTATGGGCTGGTGGTGGACGACTTGATGTCGCCGGAGGAGATTGTGGTGAAGCCGCTGTCGCCTGTGTTGCGTGAGGTTGGGTTGTTCTCGGGAGCGACGGTGCTTGGTAACGGGACGCTGGCCCTGATTTTGGATGTTGGGGCAACCGCTGGCCGCGCGGGCGTCAAGCCGATCGAGGACGAAGGTGTGGGCATGAGTGCGGGCCAGGAGTCTGTGCAAGAGGCTGCAGGAGAGCCGTTTCTGATTTTTGAGGACCGGCTGCGTGAGCGGACGGCGTTGCCACTGAACATGGTGGAACGAATTGAAAGTGTGCCGATGGAACGGATTGAGTATGCGGGAGGTCAGCCGTTGTTGCAGTATCGCGGGGAGCTGTTGCCGCTGATCGGACCACGGCGACGTGCTACCGGAGCTGGAGGAGGCGCGGCAGCGACGGGAAGAGGTGATGGCGACGGTGTTGATCTGTGGTGATGGCAGCCTAGGCAGAGAGCATAGGGTAGGCATGGTTGTGCGACAGGTGTTGGATGTTTCGGTGGGGAGGCTGCTGGAGCCGGACGCACTGAGCAACGGAGCGGGGATGGAGCTTGCCCTGGTGAAGGAAAAACTGACGCTGGTTCGCCGCGAGTTTGGCGCGAAGGCCACGGCCGCCTGGCAGGAGGTCGCGTGAGGATTGCGGGTCATGACAAGGTCGATGAGATCCAGGAGGAGAATGACGCGGTGTCTCTTTGTTCGCTCTATGCGGGCGGTGAGACGTTCGGCATCGACACGAATAAGATACGCGAGGTGTTGGGGCAGCGGGACTTGCAGCGTGTACCCATGTCTCCGTTGTTTATCGCAGGGGTCGTGCCTTACCGCGGTGAGGTGCTGACCACGGTGAACCTGCGGGCGCTCCTGGGAATGGAGTTGCAGTTGGAAAAGTGTTGCGTGCTGGTGATGGACGACGACGAGGCCGCGGAGCGGTTCGGTCTTGTGGTGGACGCGGTGGGCGGTGTTGTCACGGTGAGTGGACGAGCCCTGGAAGCGAATCCGTGCACGTTGGAGGCGCGAGGCAAATGGCTGTTCGATGGAGCGTACAAGATGGAGGCCGGCTTGATGGTGCGGCTCGACCCGCGGAGGCTGTGCCCGTCGCGACTGTCAGAGACTGGATTGTTCAGGACAACTAAGAATGGAGGTATAGATGCGGGCGCTGATCGTCGATGATTCAAGCTTTATTCGCGAGTACCTGCGGCACCTCTTGAACCGGATGGACATTGTGTGTGAGGAGGCCGTCGATGGAAGCGATGCGCTGACGGTCCTGGCGGCCGAAGAGACCTTCGACTTGATGCTATTGGACGTGAATATGCCTGTGATGAATGGACTGGAGTGCGTCAAGGCACTGAGGAAAGCGAGGCTGGGGCCGCAGATGAAGGTGATGATGGTGACGACCGAAGCCGATCATTCGTTTATCGCTACAGCGCTGGACAATGGCGCGGACGAGTTTCTGATGAAGCCATTTACTCCCGAGAGCCTTCGTGAAAAGATGCTTCTGCTTGGCGTGATTGCGGCCTAACGGGAAGACAAAGGAAATCGTACATGGGCACCATAAATAGACGGCCGCTTCGCATTCTTGCAGCAGACGACTCCGCGGTGATGCGGAGCGTCCTGTGGAAGCTGTTTTTGATACATGCCGAAGACCGGTCGAGCGACCTGCCACGGATGGAGTTGTGCGGAGCTGCGTGCGATGGGGTGGAGTGCCTTGAACTGGTCAAGCTGCTATGCCCGGACGTTCTTGTGCTGGACCTCGAGATGCCAAGGTTGAATGGACTTGAGGTGCTGGATAGGTTGCGGACCGAGAATCCGGGACTGCCAGTGATCATGTGCAGCGCGTATACGGAGCATGGTGCGAGGTCGACTCTCGAGGCGCTTGCCCGCGGTGCTTCGGACTACGTGACGAAGCCGACGGAGCAGCGTGATATTGCCGCAGCGATGCAGTCGCTCTCACAACAACTGCTGCCGCGAATTGCTGCACTGGCGAAGGACGCGAATCGGGGAAGAGAAAACACTGACAGAGGGGTTTCGTCAGACAATTTACCTCAAGCCAAGGCCGGTGAGGTCATGGGGAAGGCGTCTTCTCCGATTGAGGTCGTTGTAATCGGGTTATCCACTGGGGGGCCCTCCGCGTTAGAACAGCTGCTTCCTAAGCTGCCGAAGGATTTTCCTGTTCCCGTGTTGATCGTGCAACACATGCCGAAGTTGTTTACTGGCGCGCTGGCGGAGCGGCTGGATAAGTGCTGTTCGCTGCGTGTGGAACAGGCCTATGACAACGCGGCGATTCGTCCGGGGACGGTCTGGCTGGCCCCTGGAGGCGCTCACATGGAAGTGGCTCCGCGCCGGGCAATGGGCGATGAGAAGACTGACGCCGACGGCTGTAAAAGCAGGGTGCGGCTACATCAACAGGAGCCGTTGAATCATTGCAGGCCGTCGGTTGACTATCTATTTTTCTCGGCGGCGCGGATGTATGGTGCGGGAACGTTGGCGCTGGTGATGACGGGGATGGGCGCAGACGGACTGAACGGGGCGCGCGCGGTGCATGAGGGCGGTGGCGTGGTACTGGCCCAGGACGAAGCGACCTCTGCGGTGTGGGGGATGCCGGGCAGAGTCAGCGAGGCCGGTATCGCCGATGCAACGCTGCCGCTGTGGGGGATCGCGAGCACGTTGAAGCAGAGAGTTAGCGCGGGGAGGATGACGCGGTCAGAGGGCGTGGCCTGCGCGGTGCCGGCGGTGGCTGTGCGGCGGGAGATAACCCATGGCCTGCTCTGATTCTGACTACGAGTATCTTCGAGGGCTTGTGATGAAGCAGTCGGCGAACCTCGTCGATCCGTCGCGCAAGACACTGTTCGATACGAGGTTGACGCCGATCGCACATCTGTCCGGAGCGGCCAATCTCAAGGACTTCGTCAATATGTTGAAGAACGGCCGTCCGGCCCATCTGCATCGTGCGGTGGCCGAGGCCATGACGATTAATGAGACAAGCTTCTTTCGCGACATGACGTCGTTCGAGATGTTGCGCGAGGTGGTCTTTCCACAATTGATCGAGCAGCGGATGCAGGAGCGTCGGTTGAGGATTTGGAGCGCGGCGAGTTCAACCGGGCAGGAGGCCTACAGCCTGGCGATGTCGGTCGCCGAACATTTTCCCGATCTTGCGCAATGGGACGTGAAGATCATCGGGACAGACATCTCGCGGCACGTAGTGGACTATGCGCAAAGAGGGCGATATCGACGGCTCGAAGTGAACCGCGGGTTACCTGCGCGAATGCTGCTGAAGTTTATGGTGCGTGAAGGTGAAGAGTGGGAGGTCGTTCCGCGGGTCCGGTCGATGTGCGAGTTTCGGTATGCGAACCTGTGTACCCCGCTGCCGCAGTTGCCGGTGTTCGATCTAGTGTTGTTGCGAAATGTTCTGCTCTATTTTTCTCAGCATGACCGAAGGACGCTCTTTAGGGAGATCTATCGCAAGATCGCACCGGGTGGGTATCTTGTTCTGGGGAACGCTGAACAGGCCGAGGATTCAACAGATCTATTTGAAGTGGAGTTCGCCGCGAACTGCTATTTTTATCGGCCTGTAGGCACAGCTTAGTGTTTTATCGAGCTTGTCAAGCTGGGTGGTGCATGAGAAGGCTGCGTTGCATCCTATAGTGGTATGGCAGTTATGCTGCTGAAGCCACATGGATGACGATGCCGCGAACTCCCTCCATTTCGAAGAAGAAAATAGTCACCGGGAAAGCTGATGTCTCACCGCATGGTGCTGCGGACGCGGCTGAGGCGGCGCTGGCGCTGTTTCATCCGATTACCGCGAAGTGGTTTCGCACGGTGTTCGACGCGCCGACGGCCCCACAGGTGGAGGGTTGGCCGGCGATTGCGCGTGGAGAGTCGACGCTGATCCTGGCGCCGACTGGCACTGGCAAGACGCTGACGGCGTTTCTGTGGTGTCTCAATAGACTGATGGTGCAGACGGCGCCGGACGGGGCACGCGGGTGCCGAGTGGTGTATCTGTCGCCCCTGAAGGCACTGGCGGCGGACGTTGAGCGCAATCTGCGGTCTCCTCTGGTGGGGATCGCCAATATGGCGAAGCGCGAGGGTGTGGCCGTGCGGATGCCGGAGATCAGCGTGCGCACGGGGGACACTTCACCGAAGGAACGCGCGCGGTTTCGCAAACATCCGGGAGACATTTTGATTACGACGCCGGAGAGTCTCTATCTGTTGCTGACGTCGGAGGCGGGAGAGGCGTTGCGGTCTGTCGAAACAGTAATTGTGGATGAGATCCATGCGCTGGTGCCGAGTAAGCGCGGCGCGCATTTGGCCCTTTCGCTGGAAAGGCTGGAGGCGCTTACGGGAAGACGGTTGCAGCGGATTGGGCTGTCGGCCACGCAGAGGCCGCTGGAAGAGGTAGCGCGGTTCTTAGGGGGTGCCGAGGCTTCGGTTGAGAACGCGTTGGTATCCCTGACGGCCCAGTCATCGCCAGTGAAAGAGAGCGAGAACGAGATTGCTAATGTGCTGATGAGTACGGCGAGCGACGATGGGGTGAAGCCGGACGTGGGGGCGGCCGCTCCGATGTACAGGTCTGTGACGGTCGTGAACGCTGGGGCGAGGAAGCTGTTGGAACTGCAGGTAGATGGCCCTGTCGAGGACATGGCGCGGCTTGGTCAAATCGAGGAGCAGCCGAGCGGGCCGGCTTCGCAGGGGCCAAAGAGGACTTCGATTTGGCAGTCGATCCATCCACGGTTGCTGGAGATTATTCAGGGGCGAACGTCAACGCTGATCTTTGTGAATGCGCGGCGAGTGGCGGAGCGGTTGGCTGGGGCACTGAATGAGCTTGCCGACGAACCGATCGCGCGGGCGCATCATGGTTCTTTGGCGGCGACGCAGCGGACGGAGATCGAAGAGCTGTTGAAGGCGGGAAAGATCAAGGCGCTGGTGGCGACGTCGTCGCTGGAGTTAGGGATCGATATGGGCGCGATCGATCTGGTGATTCAGATTGAGGCACCGCCGTCGGTGGCAAGCGGGATGCAGCGGATCGGGAGGGCAGGACACCAGGTGGGTGCTCCTTCGCATGGAATTATCTTTCCGAAGTATCGTGCCGACCTGATTGCCTGTGCGGCGGTGACGCGGGCGATGCATGAAGGGCATGTGGAATCGACACGCTTTCTGAGGAACCCGCTGGATGTGCTGGCGCAGCAGATGGTGGCGGTGATTGCGCATCCTCCGCTGGGCGTTGCAGATGCGGAGCGAAGGACGAAGCATATTACCGAGGAAGACGCAGGGCCCGGGATCAGCTACGGTGCGCTGTTTGCGCTCGTAAAAAGCGCCGCTCCGTTTGCTGGGTTGAGTCAAAGCGTGTTCGATGGAGTGCTGGATATGTTGGCAGGACGGTATCCGTCGGATGAGTTTGCTGATTTGCGACCTCGAATTACCTGGGACAGGACGAGGAACTGGATTACGCCGCGTGCAGGAGTGAAGCGGATCGCAATTCTGAATGGCGGGACGATTCCTGATCGTGGCACCTACGGCGTTTTTCTTGCAGGGCAGAGAAGTAAGCCCGTGCGGGTTGGCGAGCTGGATGAGGAGATGGTCTTTGAGAGCAGGACGGGGGAGACATTTATTTTGGGTGCTTCGACGTGGCGGATCGATGAGATTACGCATGATCGGGTGCTCGTTACGCCTGCTCCGGGTGAGGCTGGGAAGATGCCTTTCTGGCATGGAGACCAAGCGGGACGACCGCTGGAGTTTGGGCGGAGGATCGGGGCCCTGGTCAGGGAGTTGCGCGATGCGCCGCGTGCCGTTGCTGTTACGCGGCTGACGACCGAGCACGATCTGGAGCCGGGCGCGGCGGAAAATGTCCTGCGTTATCTGGCGGACCAGGAGTTGGCGACGGTGGTGGTCCCCGACGATCGGAACATTGTGATTGAGCGGGTCCGGGACGAGTTGGGCGATTGGCGGGTCTGTGTGCTGACGCCGTTTGGCAGCAAAGTCCACGCTCCGTGGGCGATGGCGGTGACGGCGAAGCTGCGTGCGACGAGCGGCCAGGAGGTGGAGACGATGTGGTCGGAGGACGGCTTTGTGCTGCGCTTTCCGGAGACGGAGGAGGCACCTGCGATCGACCCGATTTTGCTGGCGCCGGAGGAGGCAGCGGAATTGGTGTTGCGGCAGCTGGGTTCGACGGCGCTGTTTGCGGCAAAGTTTCGTGAGAGCGCGGCGCGTGCGTTGCTGTTGCCAAGGAGAAGGGCGGATGGGCGGACTCCGCTATGGCAGCAGAGGAAGCGGGCGTATGACTTGTTGAGCGTGGCGAGCCAGTATGCTTCGTTCCCGATTCTGCTTGAGGCTTATAGAGAGTGTCTGCGAGACGTGTTTGATATGCCGGCGCTGATGGAGACGCTGCGTAACATTGGGGCTCGCTCGCTGCGGGTGCACACGGTGGATTCGCGGACACCTTCACCGTTTGCTTCGGCGTTGTTGTTCAGCTATGTGGCGAACTACATCTACGATGGCGATGCTCCGCTGGCGGAGAGGCGCGCACAGGCGCTTTCGATCGACCAGGACCAATTGCGGGAGCTGATGGGAGATGCCGATCTTCGTGAACTGCTGGACATCAACGCCATCGAAGAGACTGAGGAGCAGCTACAGTGCGTGGCGGAGACGTATCGCGCTCGAAATATGGATGGGGTGCATGATCTGCTGCTGCGACTAGGCGATCTGACCCGAGCAGAGCTGCGGTTACGATGTGTAACCGACGAGGTTGCAGATACGATTGGTAAGCTGATGCGGGCGCGGCGGGTGCTGGAGATACAGGTCGCAGGAGAGAAACGGTTGATTGCAGTCGAGGACGCGGCGAGGTATCGGGACGCGCTTGGTGTACCGCTGCCGCCGGGATTGCCTTCAGCTTTTTTGCAGGACGCGCCGAGTGCCCTGGTCGATTTGGTGCGGAGGTTTGCCCGCACGCATGGGCCGTTTACGACGAGTGAGGCGGCCGCGCGATTTGATCTGCGGGCGGAGAGCGTGGAGGCGGTGCTGCATGGGCTGGTGCAGAGCGGCAAGGTGGTGGAGGGCGGTTTTCTGCCCGGCGGGATCCACCGGGAGTGGTGCGACAACGAGGTGTTGCGGGCGATTCGGCGGCGGTCGCTGGCGCGGCTGCGCAAGGAGGTGGAGCCGGTTGAGCAGAGGACGCTGGCGCGACTCTTTACGCGGTGGCAAGGTGTGGTGCAGCCACGGAGAGGGTTGGATGCACTGCTGGATGTGATCGAAAACCTGCAGGGTGCCCCACTGCCGGCTTCAATTCTGGAGGCGGAGATCCTGCCGGCGCGGCTGCTGGGGTACAAGCCGGCTGACCTCGATACGCTGATTGCAGCGGGCGAGGCGGTGTGGGTAGGGTTCGAGCCGATTGGAGAGCGCGATGGACGCATCGGGCTCTATCTTGCGGAGAGGCTGTCTGCTCTGTGGCCGATCGCTCAGCCCCAGACTATGGAGCGGACCTCGAGGGACGACGAGGGCAAGGTCATTCCTGCGACGGCGGCTGCGGTGAGTAAGGAGGCGGCGATTGTTGAGTATCTGAAAGGCCATGGGGCTTCGTTTTTTCAGGACCTGCACGATGGCGTGGGTGGAGGGTATCCGGGAGAGACGCTGGAGGCGCTCTGGGGGCTGGTGTGGAAAGGCTTGCTGACGAACGATGGGATGGCTGCGCTTCGGGCCTATTGTGAAAGACCTGCTTCGAGCAGTTCGCGGAAGCCGGTACGGAGGGTGAACCAACAGGCGGTGTTCCGTTCGCGGCGGACGACACCTCCTACGGCGCAGGGACGGTGGGCGTTGAATGGGGCCGCGTTTGCGCAGGACCGCTCGGCTACGGAGTGGAGCCATGCGATTGCGCAGCAGCTGTTGACGCGGTACGGCGTGGTGTTTCGCGAGACGGCGCATGCGGAGAACCTTCCCGGCGGCTTTTCGGCGATCTATGACGTGATGAAGGCGCTGGAGGAGAGTGGCAAGATTCGGCGAGGGTATTTCGCGGCGGACCTCGGGGCGACACAGTTTGCAATGCCCGCCGCGGTCGATCTGCTGCGTTCGCTTCGGTCGCAGCAGGACCCGGGCCGCGTGGAGATGTTGCAGTTGGCGGCTACCGATCCGGCAAACCCCTATGGGGCGCTGATGCGATGGCCAGCGGCGCCGGATGCCGGATCGTCGCTGACTCGGAGTGTGGGGGCGAGGGTCTGTCCTCTGCGATGGCGCGCTAGTGGCTTATCTGCGGCGAGGGAACCCAAACCTGCAGGTGTTTCTGCCAGAGGAGGAGCCGCAACGATCGCATGTGGCGCGTAGTCTGGCGGAGTTCCTCGTAGGGCGAGTGCAGGGGGAGCGTGGAGAGGACGATGCGGGGCGGGCGGGACTGTTGATTTCGACGGTGAATGGGGTCGCTGTGGCGGAGAGTGCGATGGCTCGAGCTTTGCTGGATGCGGGTTTCGCTGCGGGAGCGATGGGATTTAATGTGCGGCGAAACCTGCCACCCTTACCCGGACAACGTAGCGGAGCGAGTGCGAATGCCTGAAGGAGACACAATCTATCGAGCGGCACGGGCCCTGCAGAAGGCTATTGGGGGCAAGGTCGTTACGGGATTTGAGACTGGGCTGGCCAAGCTTGCTCGGGTGAATGATGATGCGGCGCTGGTGGGGCGGGTGGTGGAGAAGGTAGAGTCGCGAGGGAAGTGGTGCCTGATTTATTTTTCGGGCGACTTGATTCTGATAACGCATATGTTAATGAGCGGGAGCTGGCATCTGTATCGCACGGGAGAGCGGTGGCGGATGGGACGGGCACGAATGCGGGTGGTGATTCGAACGGCAGATTGGGAGGCAGTCGCGTTCAATGTGCCGGTGGCCGAGTTTCATACGGCGCGTTCTTTAGAGAGAAGCAACGAGGTGCCGAAGCTGGGGCCAGATATTTTGTCGGAGAGTTTTTCCGTGGAGGGCGGAGTGGCGCGTCTGTCCGCTTATGCGCGGGAGAATCCCGATGCGGAGGTGGCGGTCGTGCTGCTGAACCAGCGTGTGCTTGCCGGGTTGGGAAATGTCTATAAGAGCGAGGCAGCGTTTGCCGCCGGCGTGAATCCGTTTCGTGCGATGCGGACGATTACGCAGCGGGAGATCGAGCTGATGGTCGATTTTGCACAACGATACATGCGCGCGAACGTGGCGGACGGTGCAACGGCAGGGATTGTGACGTACCCCGGTAACCGGCGCACGACACATGCGATGGACCGTGAAGAGCGGCTGTGGGTCTATCGAAGGCAAGGACAGGAGTGCAGGAGGTGTGGAGCGCTTGTGATGATGCGGAAGCAGGGGGTGCAGGCACGGTCGACTTATTGGTGTCCAGAGTGTCAGCCTTGGGTAGGAATGGAGGCGGACGCTCCGGTGGCCGATTGATAGACTTCCTCGATGAGAGAGATGAATCGACGAGAGATGTTGAAGCTAAGCTCGACAGGTGCGCTCGCCGCAATTGCTTCAACGATGCCGGGCGTTGCGGGGGGCGCCAAATCCGTGAATGCTAGTGTGCCGAAGTGGGAGGTCTTTGAACTACCTCTTCAAGGGCCTTCGACGGGGAACCCATTTACCGAGGTCGAGTTGACGGCGACGTTTACGCTGGGAAGCCGGACGGTGATGGTGGACGGATTTTACGATGGGGGCGGTGGCTATAAGGTTCGGTTTATGCCGGATGAAGAGGGCGACTGGAGCTACACGACACGGAGCCGAGTGCCTGGTCTTCACGGAAAGACGGGAGCGTTTGCGTGTGTGCGCGAATTGCCGGGAGCGCATGGGCCGGTCAGGGTGCGAAATACACATCACTTTGCTTATGCCGACGGGACGCCATACTTTCCGTTCGGCACGACGTGCTATGCGTGGGTGCATCAGGGCGATGCGCTCGAGCGTCAGACGCGGAAGACGCTGCGCACGTCGCCGTTTAACAAGATACGAATGTGTGTGTTCCCTAAGAGCTACGAGTACAACCACAATGAGCCGGTTTTGTATCCCTTTGAACGAAACGCTGCAGGAGAGAGCGATTTTTCGCGGCCGAATCCTGCCTTTTATGTTCATCTGGAGCAAAGGATCGTCGAACTTTGCGCAATGGGGATTGAGGCGGACCTGATCCTGTTCCATCCATATGACCGCTGGGGATATGCGACGATGCCGGCGCAGGCTGACGACTCGTATTTGCGTTATGTGCTGGCACGATTGTCGGCGTATCGGAATATCTGGTGGTCGCTGGCCAATGAGTTCGACCTGATGAAGGCGAAGTCGGTCGCGGACTTCGACAGGTTTTTTCATCTGGTGGAGCAGCACGATCCAGTGGGGCATCTTCGATCGGTGCATTATTCAAAGACGATGTATGACTACAGTCGTTCGTGGGTGACCCATGCTAGTCTGCAGAGCTACGACTTCGAGGCGGCGGCGGAATGGTTGAAGGCCTGGAAGAAGCCGATTGTGTACGACGAGGTGATGTACGAAGGGAACCTGAACAGGAGATGGGGAAATATCTCGGGCGAGGAGATGACGCGACGTTTTTGGCTGGCAGTGATCGCAGGCTGTTACGTGACGCATGGGGAGACGTATCTTGATCCGGAACAACCGTTCGATGAGAGCACGACGCCGACGCTGTGGTGGTCACACGGAGGAACGCTTCGTGGGACAAGTCCCGCGAGAATTGAGTTTCTTCGCAGACTGGTGGAACAGACTGCGGCCGCGGCCGGCAGAGAGTCGAAGCGGACGGGGCTGGAGGCGGGTGCTGCGCCCTATTATCTGAACGCCTCGAGTCTGGATGCGACGGGGTTGGCGACGCAAGAGGTTCTGTACTATTTGGATTTTCATCAGCCGATCTTCTATGAGTTTCCGCTGCCGGAAGGAACCTTTACTGCGGAGCTTATCGATCCATGGCAGATGACAGTGACGCCAGTTCCGGGAAGATTCAGCGGAAAGACAAAGTTAGGGCTCTCTGGAAGGCCGTATCAGGCGATCCGGTTTCGCAGGAGTGCGTTGACTTCGTAGGGCTGTGTCGGCTGTAGGGTTGACACGAAAACTTTGGTGTTCGTTTTGGTTCTGTTTGGCGCGGCCCGGCGCAGACGCGTGCTCTATGGGAACTGCAGAGTTATTGGGGTGGAGGTGACTGCGGCTGCGGTTGTTTGTCTTTATCTTTACCGCCGCCGAAGATTTTTTGCAGGAAGTTTTTCTTCTTGGGTGGGACGGATTGCTGGGTGGTTTCGGGAGCGTTGCCATCGGGCGGCGTGTTGGGCGGGGTGCGGACGATTGGCGCGCCTGTTGCAGGCGGTGGCGTGGTTGCAGGCCGGGCCGCGTCCGGTGTGGCTTGCTTGTTGCCGCCGATGCCGAAGATCTTCTGTATGAAGTTCTGCGGATTCTCGCCCATCTGGCTGCAGGTGTTGACGGGTGCGGTGCCGTCGAGGAAGGCGACGTAGAGACTGTTGTCAGGACAGGTGGAGTCGACAAGGAGATTGGAGGTCTTGTCGATGTGGGCGGTCGTGACGCCCTCGGGAGCGCTGAAGGGTTTGACGTCGGAGTATTGGGGAAGCTGTATAGCGCGCTTCATAAACTCGCGCCCAGATGGGGGCGGCGGCGTGAGCGCCTTCCATTTTGATGTCGGTGTAGTCATCGTTGCCGACCCACACGATACATAGGAGATTCGAAGTGTAGCCAGCGAACCATGCATCGTGGCTGGTGCCGGTTTTGCCGGCGGCTGGTGCTGTGAAACCATGCCCGCGTACCGCTGCGGCGGTGCCGTAGTTCATAACGCCTTCGAGCAGGGATTGGGTCAGATAAGCCGCTCGCGGATCCATGACCTGCTTGGCCTCGGGAGAAAAGTCGGAGACGATGTCGCCGTTTGCGTTACGGACAGAGGCGAGCATCCACGGGGTAAGGTGGACGCCGTTGTTGGCAAATACAGTGTAGGCACCGGCCATCTCGATGGGGGTGGCGTTGTAAGTGCCGATGGCGACCGACGGGGTCCCGCGTGCGTTGACGATGCCGGAGGCGCGCGCGAGGGACGCTACATTGTCGAAGCCGACCATCTGCCCTAGCTGAACCGTGGCGGCGTTGAGGGAGTGTGCGAGGGCGTAGGCTGCGGTGACGTCGCCGTGATAGCCGCTGATCAGGTTCTTTGGCGTGTATTCCTGACGGCCGTTATCGTAGGTGAATGTGGTCTCTTCGTCGTTGAGCTGTGTGAGCGCTGTGAAGACGCCGTTGTCGCCGAGAGAGAGTCCGTTGAGAGAGCTGTTGTAGGCCGCGGCGTAGACGAAGGGCTTGAAGACGGAGCCGGTGGGCCGTTCGGAGACTGCGTGGTTGAGCTGGGAGACGCCGTAGTTGCGGCCGCCGACCAGTGCCAGGATCTGGCCAGTGTGCGGGTTGATCGCTACGAGCGCGACCTGCGGATAAGTGATGGGGCCGGGCTCCTCGCCTTTTGGGGTCTTGTGCAGCTTGCGTACGAGTTCGTCCACGTTCTTCATGCCGATCTCAACGGCCTCGGAGGCGGCGCGTTCCAACTCAGGATCAAGCGAGGTGTAGATGCGGAGGCTCTGGTGCGAGAGGTCCTGATCGCCGATGCGCTGGACAAGCTGATCGTGGACGAGGTCGACGAAGTACGGAGCTTCGCTGGCGTCGATGTTGGGAGGTGCGAGGCGCAGAGGCTCGGCCTTGGCGCGAGAGGCTTCACTGGCAGTGATGGCGCCGGTTTCGACCATGGAGTCGAGGACCAGATTGCGGCGTTCCATCGCGCGTTCGGGATGGCGATAGGGGTTGAGACGAGTGGGGCTCTGGATGGTGCCAGCGAGAAGGGCGGACTCGGCCAAGTCGAGCTGGCCAAGATTTTTTCCAAAGAAGGTTTGGGCGGCCTCGCCGAACCCGTTGATCGCGTAGCTGCCGCGCTGTCCGAGGTTGATCTGGTTGGCGTACATCTCGAAGATCTGCTTCTTGTTGAATCTGGCTTCGAGTTGGAGGGTGATGAATAACTCGCGGAGTTTGCGGGTGACGCGCTTCTCCGGGGTCAAAAAGAAGCCCCGGGCGAGTTGCTGGGTGAGGGTGGAACCTCCGCATGACATGCGGTGCGAGAGGATATCGACGAAGGCGCACTTCGCTGTGCGCATGTAGTTGATGCCGCCGTGCTCGAAGAAGCTGCGATCTTCGATGGCGATGACTGCCTGCACCATTCGCGGAGGGATCTCGTCATAAGTAACGAGGCGGCGCTTGGTACGGTTCTTGTCTTCGGAGAGGGCGGTGATGAGCTGAGGCTCGAGCTCGTAGGCACTGAGGGCGGCCCCGTTTTCAGCGGTAATGCTCTGCACTGTGCCGCCGCTGGTGTTTATGGTCGCCCCGTCGGTGTTGTGGTAGCTCTCCGGGCCGGGCTTGATAAAGATGTTGTCGGCGTTTAGCTGAAAGGTGCCAAGCTGGGGATTGTTGTTGTAGCCGGCCTGGCGAAGGTCCGCGGCGATGGCGGCGGCGGAGAGCTTCTGGCCATCGCGGACCTCACGCGGCGCGGCATAGATCTGTGAGACGCTGGCAAATATTGGGCCGGAGGCGAGGCGGTCATCGACCACACGCTGGTAGTGGTAGTAGAAATAGCCGAAGACAATCGAGCCGACCAGAAAGATGCCGAGCAACCCGATCACCACGACGCGGAATAGTCGGGAATGCATCAGGCTTGAAGACTTGGTGGTGGTGCTCGGGTTGTTGCCGTACTTGAGTTTGACTGGCATAGAGGCGACGGGAATGGCGTGCGATCGTTGGCTACGACATTAGACGGGTTGGGTGCCGCTACGGGCACTTGGTCCGATCCGGTCAATGGGGTCTAGTTTAGCTTGGTGCAGCAAATGGGAAAGATGAGTGGCGATCTGATCGAGGGGATGTTCCTCGTTCGTTAAACTTGAGGCGGTCTACCAGTTCGACCTTGCCTTCAGCTACTCCGCGTCCAATGTTGATTCTATAGGGGATGCCGACGAGGTCGGCGTCTTTGAATTTGACTCCGGCGCGCTCATCGCGGTCGTCCAGAATGACGTCGACACCCGCTGCCTCGAGGTCGGCGGCGACCTTTTCTCCAGCGGCCAAAAGAGCAGCGTCGGCGACGTTGGTGATGGTGACAACGGCCTCAAAGGGCGCGATGGCCGGATGCAGCGCATAGCTCTTGCCTTCGTTCGCGGCGGAGGAACCCTCAATGGCCGCAGTAAGAATTCGTTCGATTCCGATGCCGTAGCAGCCCATGATCGGCATAACTTCTTTGCCCTCGCGATTGAGGACAGAGGCGCCCATGGACTTCGAGTATCTGGAGCCGAGCTTGAAGATGTGGCCAACCTCAACCGCTTTGCCGATCTTGAGGGGCTTGCCACTTGTCACGTCGAGGTCGCCTTCGTTTACGTTGCGGATGTCGGCTATGCGCGTCCAGGTGAAGTCGCGGCCCGGCGTAATGTTCCGGTAGTGGTAGTCGAGCTTGTTGGCGCCCCCGACCATATTTTTGCGGCCTTCGAGTCCCTTGTCGATGACGACGAATGCAGCACGCGGATCACCCTTATCTGCTGGAAGGACCTTGAGGCCGATTGGGCCAAGGTAGCCGGCAGGGCCTTCGAAGTAGAGCGCGAGTTCCTCGGCGACCATGGTGCGCAGTTCGGAGACGTACGCAGCCGCCATCAGTTTGGTTTCGTTGACGAAGTGATCGCCGCGCAGGAAGGCGATGACCGGGACTTCGACGGCTTTGCCAGTTCCATCTCTCTTCTGACCCATGTACGCGACGGTCTTGATGTCGGAGGCAGGGGAGATTTTGAAGAACTCTGCCACATCTGCGATGGCGGCCCGGCCAGGCGTGTGGACGAGCTCCGGCATGCCATCGCCCGTCGGCTCCATCTCAGTGACAGGGGTAAGCTGCGAGATGGCCTTCTCGAGGTTGGCCGCGTAGCCGCTCTCGGCGCAGCTGACGATGAGGTCCTCGCCGGCGTCGGTGTAGACCATGAACTCCTGCGACTGCGAACCGCCCATGGCGCCGGAGTCGGCCTCGACCGCGATGAAGTCGAGGCCGCAGCGAGTGAAGATTCGACGGTAGGTCTTGTCGTGCTTGTTGTAAGAGAGGTCAAGGCCGGCCTCGTCGATGTCGAAGGAGTAGGCGTCCTTCATAATGAACTGGCGGACGCGCAGGAGGCCGGCCCTGGGGCGAGGTTCGTCGCGGAACTTGGTCTGGATCTGGTACCAGATCTGCGGGAGCTGTTTGTAGCTGCGGAGCTCGCTGCGGGCGATGGAGGTTACGATCTCTTCGTGGGTCATGCCAAGACAGAGGTCTGCGCCTTTGCGGTCCTTGAGGCGGAACATGTTGTCGCCCATTATTGACCAGCGACCGGACTCCTCCCACAACTCGCGGGGCTGAATGGTTGGTAACAGGAACTCCTGGCCGATGCGTGTCCATCTCCTCGCGGACGATGCCGACGATCTTGTTGATCGAGCGGTTACCGAGGAAGAGAAAGCTGTAGATGCCCGCGCCGAGTTGACGAATATAGCCGGCCCGAAGAAGAAGCTTGTGGCTGGCGACCTCGGCGTCTGCAGGCGCCTCACGAAGGGTGGGGATGAAAAGTTGAGACCAGCGATGCATGGGCAAGAAGGCACTTTCCTGCCTGCTGCGGTGGAATGCGCAGGCTTTGGGGATGAACTTCCATTCTAACCGTGAAGCGACCCTGAGGCACAGAACGGGCCAGATGAAGAGGTTACAGGTGATTTGATTACAAAAAAGTTGAACGTTTTCTTATATGTACGCCAGACGACATACTTTATGTCGAAAAGAGAGTACCGTCGTGCTAATCGCACGAGCCCGCCCCGCGATTTGTGGGCAACCAGTCTTTGCGGCCAGAGGATTCTTCTCGCGTAAAGGGACACTCCGTTGCCTACCCGACAAAATCAGACAGATTCGACAGTCCGGAACCGCAACGCCATCCTGGCGCAGTTGCCAGACGATGAGTACGCGCCGCTGGCGAAATTTTTGACGCCGGTCGATCTGCCACTCGGCATGCAACTGTCTGAGCCGAACCGGCCCGTCGAGTATGTTTACTTTCTGAACAGCGGCCTGATCTCAACTGACGCGTTGACCGATAAGGGGGAGTCGGTCGAGGTCGGAGTAATTGGGCGCGAGGGGTTTTCCGGCCTTCCGGCGCTACTGGGCCAGTCGCAGATGTCCCATTCAGTGCTCATCCAGGGAATCGGCGACGGACTCCGCATCCGTAGTTCGATTGTGCGCGATGAGTTTCTGAAGGGTGGAATGCTACAGCGAATGGTGCATGCGTTTACCTATCTGCAAATGGTTCAGGTCACGCAGTCTGTCCTTTGCAACCGGATGCATGAGGTGGACGCGAGGCTGGCGCGCTGGCTGCTGACCTCGGCAGACAGGATGGAGTCGGAGTCGCTGAACCTGACCCAGGAGTTTCTGGCGCAGATGTTGGGAGTCCAGCGCTCGACCGTCACGGTGGCCGCCGGCGAACTGCAGCGCGCGGGCATGATCGGCTATAGCCGTGGAAAAATTAATATTGTGAACCGTTCAGCACTGGGCAGGGTGGCTTGCGAGTGCTATGAGATTGTCTCTGCCTCGTATAAGCGCATCTTGAAGACCGATGATGATGGCTCGTTGAGTTATGTCGTGTAGACGACAGAACAATTTTTGTGTATTTGCTAAACTCGCGGACGCAGTGACCTACTCGACAGTGTTGGCTATTCATCGCACATTTTGGAAAGGCGTTTGCTGGAGACGCTATGCCTAAAATTCTGCTGGCTGGTCAGGACGTTCGCTTATTGGAGACGCGAGCCGCGGTACTGAGGAAGACTGGGGCGGAGGTCGTCTACTGCGAGGGGGCCCAGGTGTGCAACATCGTCGTCTCCGAGGTGCCGGACCTGGTCGTGCTATGTCATTCGCTGTTAGAGGTGGAGGCGGAGGCGATTGCGGACAAGGTCCACGAGTATTGCCCGAAGACAAGGGTGCTTCTAGTGGTTTCACAGATGGCCGATGAAAGGCAGAACGGGGACGCGAAATTCGATGCGACGAGTCTTTCAGAGCCCCGGCGGCTGGTTATACGTGCGACTGAGTTGCTACGGGGGCTGCCGTACCAACAGGTGAGAGAGATTACGCATGACAGTCGGGGGCCCGTGGCGTCATAACCGCCCGAGGGCCGTGAGACTGAGGTCACCACTCATCAAGCGTCTTGCGTGCGCTAGCAAGGCGCTTGTGGATCCGCAAGGTGCAGGTGCTGGGTGGCGCGTCTGGTGTTTTACCTCCTAGTGACATTTGATAATGGGTGCCCGATCTGCTGATTGAATCGCTTCCTAGTGGTTCTCGGCAGTTTTTCTGGGCAAATCTAGAAATATTTGCTAGTGAACCTAGCACTCTTGCTAATACCCGTAGCGCGGCGGTTGTCCTAAGTTAGAGGCACTCCGAGCGCGTGATTCGGTTCGAGATCTAGATGGTTCCAGCGGGCGCCACATTCACCGAAGAATCAACCGTGGTCGACGAGACGCAGGTGAAGGGCCAGCCTCGAAATGCTCCTGCGAAGAAGAGCAAGAAAGCGTCGAACCGATGAAGATAACGGAATGGCCGATCGCTCTGACCTGTTCGCTACGGTATTTGTACAGTGCAGACGGGTGGTCGGCCAGGCTCCCTTTTATTCGTTAGATCAACTCGAGAGTCCAGAGGTCATGAAGATGCACGACCCCCAGAGCGAGACCATCAACACCGGTAACTATGAGCGAAGTGATCTTCCTCTCTTCCATGAGCGCCAGGGCGGCGGCGGCGAAGGCGCTGCCGTCGATGGTGCGAGGGTTGGGATTCATGATCTCGCCGGCAGCACGGTCGAGAGCGTGCGGGCCGTCGCGTTCGAGCAGACGTCGGAGGTCGCCGTCGGAGATCATTCCTACTAGTAGGCCAGCGTCGAGGACGGTGGTCATGCCTAGTTTCTTGTGGGACATCTCGTGAATGACTTGGGGCATTGGGGTAGATGGCGAGACTTGTGGGAGCGCGTCGCCGGTGTGCATAAGGTCACGAACGCGGCTGAGACGTTTGCCAATGCGGCCTCCGGGATGCAGGTCGGCGAAGTCTTCGGCCTTCCATCCGCGGCGGCGGCTTACTTCGAGGGCGAGCGCATCACCCAGCGCTAGCATGACCGTGGTGGATGCAGTGGGTGCAAGGTTGAGCGAGCAGGCCTCAGCCGATACGCTGGCGTCGAGGAAGATATCGCACGCCTGCGCGAGAGTTGAGGTGCTACAGCCACTGATGGCGATGAGGGTGGCATTAAGGCGCTTGAGGGTGGGAAGCAGCCGCACCAGCTCTTCGGTCTCGCCGCTGTAGGAGAGCGCAAGGACGATGTCTCCGGACGCGAGCATGCCCAGGTCGCCGTGGATTGCCTCGGCCGCGTGAAGGAAGTGGGCCTGTGTGCCAGTGGACCGAAGCGTGGCAGCGATCTTTCGCGCGATGATGCCGCTCTTGCCGATACCGGTGACGACGATGCGACGAGGGCCCTCGGCGGACTGAAGTAGTAGATCGGTCGCCTGGGTGAAGGGGGCGAGCATACTGCCGTCCAGGCGGAGAGCAAGTTCGCTGAGAGCGGCCGCTTCAATGCGTACGAACTCTGATGGACGCAGAGGATCTGACGGGCTGGTGACTTTACTGGACATAGTTGCTGAACCATGTCGATGCTAGCAGAGGGAAGAGTCCGGATGGTCTGCCCGTGTGTTTAGGGTACGGTCAGGTGTAACTGCCGTGGAACGAGTTCCTTGTATCGTTTGAGGATCGTCTTGCGTCTAATCCAGATAGAATTAATACGGGCGAAGTGTGCCGGAAGGACGTTGAGCGTGAAGCGGAACGGATTGGTCTTTGGAGTGATGGTCGTTGGGATCGCGCTGCTGTTGTGGGCGGGATGGCATAACCTGCGTGAGCGTCGTCTGGCTATGCAGCAGGCGCAGGAGAACCGCGTAGTCCTTACACCTGCGAAGCCGGGAGAGACAGCGCAGCCGGAGGCCGCGGACAGCGAGCCCGAAGGCCCGCACATGCTCGGCAAGGTAGCGCCGGGATTCACCCTGGCGACGCTGGACGGGAAGAACGTATCGCTCAGCGACTACAAGGGCCGACCGGTCCTGGTGAACTTCTGGGGAACATGGTGCGCTCCTTGCAAGGTGGAGATGCCCTGGTTTGAGGAGTTTCGCAAACAGTACGCCGCGCAGGGATTTGAAATTCTTGGCCTGACCGACGATGTTGACGCAGGTAAAGACGCGATCGCGAAGGTCGTCAGAAGTAACCGGAGTGACTTATCCGATTCTTCTAACTGACGGAAAGGTGCAGAAGGCCTACGGCGGGTTGGACTATCTGCCAGTGTCGTTCTATGTCGACAAGAATGGCGTCGTGGTCGACGAGACCGCCGGGCTCGGCAGCAAAGACGAGATCGAAGCGCACATTAAAAAGACGATTGCATCGGGAGCGACGGCGGCGGCAGGGGGGCAGTGATGCGGCTGGGTGTTGTGTTTGCAGGTTTACTTCTTGCTTTACCGGGAGTGGGAGTGTTGGCTGCACAAGAGGTTGGAAACCTCGATGCGCCAGCTCCGAAACCGAAGTCGTACATCGTCTACGCGGCAGAGCAGCAGAAGGTGGCGGCAGGGAAGCGAAGCGTGTTGGAGCTTCACTTCCGCGTGGTGGACGGGTTTCATGTGAATTCGCACACACCCAAGTCGGAGCTGCTGATTCCGACCCAGATTGCGTTGCAGCCAGCTGCAGGCGTCAAGGCCGAGGCGGTCGAATATCCGGCGGGAACGTCGTACAGCTTCAGCTTTGACCCAACGGAGAAGCTGGATGTCTACACCGGGGCCTTTACCGTGAAGCTGCCGGTGGTGGCCGAGGCCGGTACGCACACAGTGGATGGAACGCTGCGCTACCAGGCCTGCGACCACGCAGCTTGTTATCCGCCCAGGAGCCTGCCAGTACAGGTGATCTTCACCGCGCAGTAGCCTTCCACGCCAACTCCGGCAACACAAATTACTGTTGGTAGCCTCGGTACGCCTGTCCGCGATTAAGACGAAGCGGTGGCATCATGGAGAAACAGGAAAGACAGGACCAGGCGGACAGGAATGGAAGAATTTCGAAGGCTGACACGGCTGCCGGCGTACGTGTTCAACATCACAAGCGAGTTAAAGGCCGCGGCACGCAAACGTGGCGAAGACATCATCGACTTCGGAATGGGCAACCCCGACGGCCCGACGCCGAAGCACATCGTGGACAAGTTGATTGAAGCGGCGCAACGCACCTCGACCCACCGCTATTCGCTGTCCCGCGGCATTCCGCGCCTGCGCAGGGCCATCTGCAACTGGTACAAGACGCGATACGACATCGACCTCGATCCAGAGCGGGAGGCGATTGTGACGATCGGCTCGAAGGAGGGGATTGCGCATCTTTGTCTGGCCGTTCTCGACGACGAAGACACGGTGGCAGTGCCGAACCCGAGTTATCCGATCCATATCTTCGGGCCAGTGATCGCCGGCTCGAAGGTGCAGAGCATTCCTGTACAGGACGGCACTGCGGAGGCACTGCTCGAACGGCTGGAGCATGACCTGCCGCGAATGCAGCCGCGACCGAAGCTGCTGATCCTGAACTTTCCCGCAAACCCGACCACGCAGTGTGTGGAACTTCCCTTCTTCGAACGGATAGTTGCTCTGTGCAGGGACCTGGGGATTTACATCGTCCACGACCTCGCCTATGCGGACATCGTCTTCGATGGTTATCGTGCGCCGAGCGTGCTGGAGGTGCCCGGCTCGAAAGACATTGCCGTCGAGTTCTTTACACTCTCGAAGAGCTACAACATGCCGGGCTGGCGCGTTGGCTTCATGGTGGGAAATCCCAAGCTCGTTGCCGCGCTGGGCAGGATCAAGAGCTATTTCGACTACGGCACGTTCACGCCTATCCAAGTGGCGGCAATCTCCGCCATCGAAGGCCCACAGGAATGTGTCGCGGAGATTCGCGACAACTACAAAGACCGGCGCGATGTGCTGGTGCCTGGACTGAACAAGCTGGGTTGGCCGGTGGAGCTGCCGAAGGCGACAATGTTTGCCTGGGCGAAGATTCCCGAGCAGTATCGCTCGCTGGGGTCGGTGGAGTTTTCAAAGCGGTTGTTGCTTGAGGCAAAGGTCGCAGTGAGCCCCGGCATTGGCTTCGGCGAACACGGTGATGGGCATGTTAGGTTTTCGCTGATCGAGAATGAAGAGCGGACACGTCAGGCCCTGCGCGGGATCAAACAAATGTTCAAGGCTGGATGAGAGTTATTTGTCTGGAAGTTCCGCGATTCGGGTGCCTTGGTGGATGGTAAATTGCCACCCCCTCACGCTGCATCCAGATCGAGAGATTTGAAGTGTGGTTCAAGTTGCATCGCTATGCTCAGATTACTTCTTCGTATTGGCTAGCTTCTTTTGTGTATCGAGGAAGCGACGAACTCGGTCGAGGGAACGGGCCTTCCCAAAGACGACCATGCTTTCGAGTAGCGGCGGAGACATTGTGCTGCCGGTGATGATGGCGCGCAGCAGCATGAAGTTTTCCTTCACTGACCAGGAATGTTCTTCGCCTAGCTTTTTGAGCGCTGGCTCCAGCGCGGTTGTCGTCCATTCAGCGGCTTCGAGGACTGTGAGTTGTTCAGCGGCGAAGGCGAGGGTCTCTTCAAGCGTGCGCTTCTTCGGGACGAAGACCTCGGCCGTCGGAAGGACGTCGTCGGCGAAGAAGAAGTGGGTGAGATTGCCGAACTCGCCGAGGGTTTCGACACGCGTCTGCACGAGAGACGCGATCTGGCGGAGATAGTCGTCACTGAGGACCGTGGAACGCAGCGCCGCGTAGAAGTCCTCGGGCGATAGGACGCGAAGATACTCACCGTTGAGCCACTTCAGCTTCGTGAGGTCAAAGACAGGGCCGCCGAGGCGGACGTTTTTGACGTCAAAGCGTTCGACCATCTCAGCGAGGGTGAATTTTTCGGCGACCGGGCCTGTGCCTTCAGGCATGCCGCCGCCCATCAGGCCGAGGAAGTTGATCATGGCCTCGGGGAGGAAGCCGGCCTGCCGGTAGTAGATGAGTGAGACAGGGTTCTTGCGCTTCGAGATCTTGGACTTGTCGAGATTGCGCAGCAGTGGCATGTGCCAGAAGCGTGGCTGCTGCCAGCCGAAGGCGCGGTAGAGCAGAACATGCTTGGGCGTGGAGGATATCCACTCTTCGGCGCGGATCACGTCGGTGATCTGCATGAGGTGGTCGTCGATGACGTTGGCAAGGTGGTACGTGGGAAAGCCGTCTGACTTCATCAGTACTTGATCGTCGACATTGTTGTGCTCGAACGTAATGTCGCCGCGCAACTCGTCGCGAAATGTAGTCGAAGTGGTCGCATCACCCGCGTGCGGAGGGACGGCCATGCGCACGACGAAAGGCTTCCCCGCAGCGATGTTGGCTGCGATCGTCTCTGGAGTCTGGTGGCGGCAAGTCCCGGGGTAGCGCGGCGGAAGCTTCGCGGCCATCTGCTGTTTGCGTGCTGCTTCGAGCTCTTCGGCCGTACAGAAGCAGCGATAGGCGGTGCCATTGGCGAGCAGGATGTCGCAGTGTTCGCGGTAGATCCCGCTGCGCTCCGACTGGCGATAGGGGCCGTATGGGCCGCCGACGTCCGGGCCCTCGTCCCACGTAAGGCCGAGCCACCGGAGGGAGTTGAATATCTCCTGTTCAGACGTAGCGACAAACCGGGCACGGTCCGTGTCTTCGATGCGCAGCAGGAATTTGCCGCCGCGCTGGCGTGCGTAGATGTAGTTAATCAGGCCAATGTAGGCGGTGCCAACGTGGGGGTCGCCAGTGGGGCTTGGAGCGATGCGGACACGTACGGGGGCTTCGGAGATGTTCGAACTATTTGTCATAAAAGGCCAAACTTCGATGCTAGCAGAGAGCTACGGTGTGGCAAGGACAGGCGCTATACCTGGGCGAACCGCGCAGATCGAACGGCGGCCGCCAACTCCCGCAGCGCATCTTTGGTTTCGTCCCATCCGATGCAGGCGTCGGTTATGCTCTGTCCGTAGACGAGCTCTTTGCCGGGGACCAACTTCTGCGCTCCTGCGACAAGATTGCTCTCAAGCATCACGCCGATGATTCGATTGTCGCCGCCGGCAACTTGTCCGGCAACGTCACGGCAGACCGCTGACTGCCGGGTATGGTCCTTGTTGCTGTTGGCGTGACTGCAATCGATCATCACCTGAGGACGAATGCCGGCCGTCTCCATCTGTTCACAGGTCGATTGGACGGAGGCCGCATCGTAGTTCACTGTCTCGCGACCGCCGCGCAGAATGATGTGACAGTCGCGATTGCCCTTGGTAACAAAGATTGCGGTCTGGCCGTGCTTGGTGTGGCCCAGAAAGTTGTGCGTATGACCGGCGGACAGGATTGCCTCGATGGCGATCTGGACGTTGCCCGAGGTCCCGTTTTTGAAGCCAACGGGGCAGGAGAGGCCAGAGACTAGCTCGCGGTGTACCTGGCTCTCGGTGGTGCGGGCGCCAATTGCGCCCCAACTGACGAGACTCGAAACATACTGCGGAGAGATCATGTCGAGAAACTCAGTGCCTGCGGGCACACCCATCTCGGCGAGGTCGAGCAGCAGATGCCGCGCCTTGCGCAGGCCGTCGTTGATCTGGAAGGACTCGTTGAGATAAGGATCGTTGATGAGCCCCTTCCAGCCAAGTGTGGTACGCGGCTTTTCGAAGTAAACCCGCATGACCAGGCACAGCTCTTGCGAAAACTCCGGTACTGCGCCCTTGAGCAACTCCGCGTACTCGCGCGCTGCGTCGGTGTCGTGAATGGAGCAGGGGCCGACGACGACGAGCAGGCGATTGTCCTTGCCGTTCAGAATGTCGACGATTTCATTGCGGGCCTTGAAGACCGTGGCGGAGGCCTTCTCCGTGATGGGGAGTTCTTCTTCAAGAAAAGCTGGCGGGAGGACGACTTTGGTCCAAGTTATGCGAAGGTCATCAGTGGGATAGAGCATAGGTCTCATTATTGACGGAATCAGAAGATGCAGTGGCATCGCAGCGAGGCTCGGATGCTCTACATCTTTTATCTTATAACCTCAGGCGCAAGACCATCGAACGAGCAGGACGGGGCGATTGGGGTCGTCTAAGCGCGTGCAGCGGCGGCGATTCTTCGCAGCTCCGGCAGCAGCATACCCAACGGCGTCGCCGCAGCATCAGGCTGGCCCAAAGCGAAGTATGCCTTGCGGTACAGAGCGTACAACTCGTTGTAAATCGCTA
Source organism: uncultured Acidobacteriaceae bacterium (assembly GCA_963774835.1). Taxonomy (GTDB): domain Bacteria; phylum Acidobacteriota; class Terriglobia; order Terriglobales; family Acidobacteriaceae; genus Edaphobacter. The sequence goes on along the minus strand of CAVZGS010000001.1, from coordinate 1,108,371 downwards.
CCGATTTTGCTCGTGGCGCGTAGCTGCGGTAGGGAAGACACATGGCCTTTTGCGCCTCTTCGATTGAGTTGAAGGCCCCTGCTGCGAGCAGCGCAAAGATGCCCGAACCCAGGCTGGTCGGCGTCCCGTCCGGCACGAGGACCGGTCTGTCGAGCACGTCAGCATATATCTGATTCAGCACGGCATTGTTCTGCGGTATACCGCCAGCATTGATCACACGGTCGACAGGTACGCCGTGTTCCGCCATGCGTTCAAGGATTATCCGCGTGTGGAACGCAGTGCCTTCAATCGCCGCGAATAGTTCGTCCTGCGCCGTGTGCAGCAGGTTCCAGCCAAAGGTGACGCCACCCAACTCCGGATTGACCAGGACCGTCCGATCGCCGTTGTCCCAACTCAGCCGAAGCAGGCCCGTCTGTCCCGCGCGATACTCCTCCAGCCCCTTCGCGAGGTCCCGCACGTTCATTCCAGAGCGGCGCGCAATCGCCTCGAAGATATCCCCCGTCGCAGATAGCCCGGCCTCAATCCCCGTGTACGTCGGATGCACGCTTCCGGGAACGACGCCGCAGACACCCGGCACCAACTCCGTCTTCTTCGCCATCGCGATGATGCAAGTCGAGGTGCCGACGACATTGACCACATCGCCTTCGCGGCAACCCGCGCCAATCGCGTCCCAATGCGCGTCGAACGCGCCCACCGGAATCGGTATTCCGGCCTTGAGTCCCATCTCCGCGGCCCACTTTTCGGAGAGTGTGCCGGCAATCGAGTCGGAGGTCAGATACTCGCCGCCGATCTTATCGCGTATCCCATCGAACAGCGGGTCGACCTTCGACAGAAACGACTGTGGGGGCAGCCCTCCCCATCTCGGGTTCCACATCCACTTGTGCCCCATCGCGCAGATGCTTCGCTTCACCTTTGACGGGTCGGTAACGCCAGAGAGCGTCGCGGCGACCATGTCGCAGTGCTCGAGCGCAGTTGCAAACCGTTGCCGCTTCTCCGGGTTGTGCCGCAGCCAGTGCAGCAGCTTGGCGAAGCCCCACTCGTGCGAATAGACATCGCCGCACCAGTGGATCGCCTCGAGATCTTCGGCCAGCGCAAGTTCCGTGATCTGCCGGGCCTCTTCGTGCGCACGGTGATCGCACCACAAGTAGTAGTCGTCGAGAGGCTGCATCGCCGCGTCGACAGGGACCACGCTGGATCCCGTCGTATCGAGTGCAATGGCGGCGATGTCTTTTCCATCAACGCGGTTTTCCTCAAGCACCAGACGCATCGCACGCACCAGCGCCTGCATCTGGTCGTCATGTGACTGCGTGGCATAATCGGGATCGTCGCGTTTGCGGGCCAGAGGGTATTCGGCCGAGGCCGTGCCCAGACGTCCGTGCGCGCTGTCGAGCAGGGTCACCCGTACGCTCAGTGTTCCGAAGTCAACGCCTGCAACGATTGCCACTTTCGCCGGCCTTTCTGAAGCTGCGAAGCCATCATCTCACTTTCAGGGCTGTTAAGAAATCGTTTACGGGCCACCTTTCTATCCCCTCCATATCTCCTTGTCAATCGCTCGGAGCGCGGACAGCCTTCATTCGACGCATCTCGACCTGCACATACGTCCTCGACAGCATCGATGCGCGCACCGGCTAGAATGAAGGTGGCAGTTCGGACAGCAAGACCATCGATTGCCCCGGCACTCTGCAACAGGAATTGCCCTGGCAATCTGCAACAGGAAAGGCCCCATCAAGTGAAGGCATTAGTAAAAAGCCGCGAAGAACGTGGCCTATGGCTCGAGGACGTCCCCGAGCCCGAAATGGGCATCAACGACGTAAAAATCCGCGTCCTCGCCACCGGCATCTGCGGCACCGACCTCCACATCTATGAGTGGGACGCCTGGGCCCGCTCCACCATCAAAAAAGGCCTCACCATAGGTCATGAGTTCGTTGGGGAGGTCGTCGCTACCGGCTCCAACGTCACTGACATCCCCATCGGCCAGCTTGTCAGCGGCGAAGGCCACGTCGTCTGCGGGCGCTGCCGCAACTGCCTGGCGGGCCGCCGCCACCTGTGCGCCCACACCCTCGGCGTCGGCGTGAACCGCAACGGCGCCTTCGCCGAATACGTGGTTTTGCCAATGTCGAACATCTGGATCCACAGCCCAGGGGTGCCGCATGAGATTGCCGCCATCTTCGACCCGCTCGGCAACGCCGTCCACACTGCCTTGGCGTTTCCAGTGCTCGGCGAAGACGTACTCGTCACGGGAGCGGGGCCCATCGGCATCATGGCCGCAGCCGTTGCTCGCCACGCCGGCGCGCGACACGTCGTCATCTCCGATCCTAACGAGTACCGCCGCAAGCTTGCCGAGAAGGTAGGCGTCACGTTGGCCGTCGATCCCCGCGCCACACCACTTAAGCAAATCCAGCAGCAGCTCCAAATGCAGGAGGGATTCGACGTTGGCCTCGAGATGTCCGGCAACCCCGCGGCCTTCCGTGACATGCTCGCCAACATGAGCCACGGCGCCAAGATTGCCATGCTCGGCATTCCGTCCGAAGACATCTCCATCAACTGGAACCAGGTGGTCTTCAACCAGCTCACTATTCGTGGCATCTACGGCCGCGAAATGTACGAGACCTGGTACAAGATGACCGTCATGCTTCAAAGCGGGCTCGACATCTCCGGCGTCATCACCCATCGGATGAACTGGCGCGACTATGAAGAGGGCTTCGCTGCCATGCGATCGGGCAACTCCGGCAAGGTCATCCTCGACTGGCGCGATGTAGCGTAAGCTGATCGGTCGAAACCCGCCACGATTGCTGCATAACAAAAACGGCGCTTTGCCTCTCCGTCAGCGCTCCGTCTCCCGCCTGCGGCAACTGCGTTCGCCGCTGGGGCCTCCAAACAATTGGCATTGTCGCACTGGCCGTCGCTTACAATTCTCCTGATTGAGGAGAGCAGGTGCAATGAACATCCAGGAGCATTCCGGCTTTTACGTTGCCGGCGTAACGGCCCGTACCAACAACGCCAAAGAGATGTCCGGCAACGGCAAGATTGGCGACGTCTGGGAGACTTTCCTGCAACCAGGTCTGGTCGTAAAAATACCGCACAGGATTGGCGTCGATCTCGTCGCGGTTTACACCGACTACGAGAACGACCACACCGGCCACTACACCTATCTTCTTGGACTCCCCATCTCATCCACCGAGGCCCAGCCCGAAAACCTCACCGTCAAACATATTCCGGCGGGCCGCTACGCTGTATTCTCCTCCGGCCGAGGCCCGGTAGCGCAGGTAGTCCAGGAGGTATGGCAACGCATCTGGTCCATGTCCCCTGAAGAACTAGGCGGCTCACGAGCATTTCGAACTGACTACGAGATCTACGACCAGCGTTCTACCGATCCGGAGAACGCCCAGGTTGACGTTTACGTGGGGCTTCGCTGATCAGGGGGTCTGCAGCCACCGTATACTTTACCCGTCGCGTTGTCAGGAGACTCCATGCAGAACCGCATCCTCGGCACCACCATGCCTGTCCTCGAGTTCGCCCTCGGTCCCAACGATGCCGTCATCTCCGAAGCCGGCGAACTCTCCTGGATGTCCGCCTCCGTCCAGATGACCACCCACACCCAGCACGCTGGCGGTGGCGGCTTCTTTGGGGCGATCAAGCGTGTCGCCGGCGGCGGGTCCCTCTTCATGACCGAATACCGCGCCATCGGTGCACCCGGCGAGGTCGCCTTTGCAACTCGCGTGCCCGGTCACATCGTCCCGGTCGAGGTAGGCCCTGGCCATGAGTACTTTGTCCATCGCCACGGCTTCCTGTGCGCGACCGCTGCTATCGAACTCGGCGTGGGCTTCCAGCAGTCTCTCGGCGCAGGCATCTTCGGCGGCGACGGCTTCCTCCTGCAGAAGATCAGCGGCCAGGGCATCGCGTGGCTCGAACTATCCGGCGAGCTAGTCATCAAGGACCTCGCTCCCGGCGAACTCCTCCGCGTCCACCCCGGCCATGTCGGTGCCTTCCAATCTACCGTTGCTTTCCAGATCCAGCGCGTCCCCGGCATCAAAAACATGATCTTCGGCGGCGACGGCGTCTTTCTTGCCGCGCTCACCGGGCCGGGCCGCGTCTGGTTGCAGACCCTTCCCATCTCACGCCTCGCGCACCAGATCCAGGAGTATCTCCCGAAGGAACGCGCGCAGCAGGCGGTCGAGGGCGGCGTAGTCGGAGGCATCGTCGGCTCCATCCTAAAAGGCATGTGACGTTGGCCGTTGTTGAGAGAACGCCGCAACCCACCGCACCCTATTCCGCTCGCAGCGCCTCCACGGGATTCACCGAAGCGGCCCTTCGCGCCGGGAAATAACTCGCCAGCAAAGCCGACGCACCCAGCAATAGCGCGACAGCGGCCAGGGTTGACACGTCCCACGAATGGATCCCGAACAGTAGCTTTCGCATCAGGGTCGCCACTGCGATTGAGCAAAGCAGTCCCGCAACAATTCCCACGCCCGTGAGCCAACCGGCCTCCGTCAGGACCATGCGATAGACCGAGCTTTGCGGTGCGCCCAGCGCCATCCGTACGCCGATCTCGCGCGTCCTCTGGCTCACCGAATACGCAATCACCCCATAGAGTCCCACCACACCGAGCAACAGGGCCAGCGCAGCAAAACCTCCAACCAACCACGCTGAAGACCGATGCAGATACGCCGTCTGCGACTCATTTATCCGCTGCATCATGGTTGCATCGCCCAACACGCCGATGCCAGGATCGATCTGATGAATGGTTGTGCTCAGCGCAGGAAGCACCGATTTTTCAGCCTGCGTCGTGCGAACGACAAGACCTACATACGTGTCGCCGTCCTGATTGATCGGGGTATATTCAGCCGGCCATATCTCCGAGTCCAGCGACCCCTCTTTTACGTCGTCTACGACTCCGATGATCTCGCGCAGCGACTTCGGGGACAGCTCCGTGTCGCCCATCTTGCGTCCCACCGGATCTTCGCCAGGAAAATACAGTTTTGCAAACGCTTTGTTGATGACGACGACCAACGGCTTGCTTGCATCTTCATCCTCGGTAAAAAATCGTCCCTGGATCAGCTTTGCCTGCAGCGTCTTGAAGTAATCGGAGCTCACCTCCCGCTCATTCACTTCGTTATGCTCTCCGTTATAGGGCTTGCCAACAATCCGGATCCAGTTCGTATTGCCATTGCCGCTAACCGGCAGCACGCTCGTAAGGCCCGCAGACTTCACGCCTGGTAGAGTCGCAACGCGCGCCAGTATCTGTCGGCTGACCGCGACCACCTGCGGGTCTTTGGAGTAGGTGGTCTCCGGCAGCACAACCTGCACAGTGGCCAGATGATCGGGTTGAAAGCCAAACTCCACATGCAGCAGCTTGTAAAAGCTCTTCCCCAGCAGACCCGCGCTCACCAGCAACACCACGGCAACAGCCAGCTCCAGCACGACAAGATTCGCACCAACCCGCCGCCACAGCGTTCCCGCAGCGCCCCGGCCGCCGTCCGTCAGGCCGTCGCGCAATGCAGTCAACGGCAGCCGAAGAACTGGTGTCATCGCGAAGACTAATACTGCAAGGAACAAAATCGCTACAGCAAACGCAACGACATGCAGATTCAGGTTGACGCCTGCAAGATAAGGCACATACGCCAGCATGTCCTTTGAGATAAGCCGCAGTAGTGCCTGCATCCCTCCATACGCAAACAGAAGACCAAGCATGCCCCCAGCCAACACCAACACCAGCGCCTCAGTAACAAACTGACGCGTCAGCCGCGCCGGCGAAGCCCCTAACGCACCGCGCACCGCGATCTCACGCCTGCGACTCTCCGACCGCACTAGCAGCAGGCTCGACACGTTGACGCAGGCAATTACCAGCAAAAGTCCCGCCCCTCCCAGCAGCATCAGCAGCATCGGACGAATGTCTCCAACGATCTCCTCATACAGCGGCATCACGCTCGCGCCCTGACCGCGATTCGTCCCGGGATACTGCGACCTCAAGCTGCTTCGCAATTCCTGTTACATCGGCCAGCGCCATCTGCACCGAGACGCCATCCTTTAACCGCGCAACACCGTAAAGATTATGGCAACTCCGTCTCTTCTCGCAGCTGGTCAGCGTGTGGATCGTCGACCAGAACTCCACCTTGCCTCTAGGCGCGAACTGGAAATCAGGCGGCAGCACACCGATGATCGTGGTTGGCGTACCACTCAGCCCGACAGTTTGCCCAATGACATCTCTCCTTCCGCCAAACCGTTCCTGCCACGTTGCGTAGGACAGGATCACTGTATCGGCCGCGCCGGGCATGTCCTCTTTGTCATAAAAATCCCGGCCCAGCATAGGCTTTACGCCCAGCACTCGAAAGAACCCGGCGCTGACCCGCCCACCCTGTGTCGGCTCTGCCCCACCAGGTGTGTTCAACAGGTATCCAGTGCCCGTGTAGACCTCCATGGCGCTGAACACCTTGTTCATCTTCTTCCAGTCGATGTAGTCCTGGTACGACAGGTTGGAGCGCGGAAACAGCTTCACTCGTTCGTTGACATCAACCAGCCGGGTCGGATCAGCGTAAGGCAGCGGCTTGATCAGCGCTGCATCGACAAACGCGAAGATGGCCACGCTCGCGCCAATTCCCAGCGCCAGCATAAGGACCGCCGTCAAGGTGAATCCCGGACCTCTCCGCAACTGACGAAGCGCGAAGTGCAGGTCCTGCCACACCGTCTCGAACCGAAACCCCATCACCTCATAGCTCTGTTCCTTCAATCGCGTCGGGTTCCCGAACTCGCGTGCCACCACATGATGGGCCACCTGCGGAGCGACACCTGTCTCGCGCAACTCCTTCTCCTTCTGCTCGCGATGGAACGACATCTCCTCCTCCAACTCGCTGTTGAACCGTTCGCGGCGAAGCAGCGTCCCTACTTTCTTGAAGAAGCGGGCAATCAAGTCCATGGCACTCTCCTATGCGTCCTGCATCACACGGCCGATGGCCGCAATCATCGTTTCGAACTGCGACTGCTCTACACCTAACTGTCTTCGTCCGGCAGCAGTCAGCGTGTAGTACCGTGCCCGCCGGTTGGTCTCCGTCGACCTCCACTCCGCCTTCACCCAACTCTGCAACAACAGCCGCTGCAGCGCTGGATAAAGCGAGCCTTCCTCAACAGTCAACACCTCGTCCGACGCGCGCTTAATCGACAGCGCGATCCCATAGCCATGCTGTGGGCCGCGGGTCAACGTCTTCAAAATCATCATGTCCAGCGTTCCAGGCATCAGGTCAGATTTCTTTGTCATGCTCTATCCATAGGTCAACTATGCATAGAACGTCAATAGCCATAAAAAAGTTCCGTGGAAATTTTCGTGGGTGCCCTCGCGCGGTCTGTAGGGACGGTTCCGTCCTATATCCTAGAGACGAATGCCCCCGTTCCTGCATCTTGCCCACGTCAACGTGGCCCGCGGCGACAACGTCGTCCTCCACGACATCAACCTCACCGTGAATACCGGCGAGCACATTGCCATCCTCGGCCCCAACGGTTGCGGCAAATCCACCCTCATCAAGACCATCACTTGCGAGTGCTACCCGATCGTGAAGCCGGAGACGCAGGTCAGCATCTTCGGCCGCGAACGCTGGGACCTTACCGGAGCTCAAGAAACGCCTCGGCGTCGTCTCCTCCGAACTCCCCGGCAGACCGACCCTCACCACCCCCGGCCGCGACGCCGTCCTGACTGGCTTCTTCTCAAGCAGCACCCTCTGGCCCAACCTCACCGTCACCGAAGCGATGCGGGCCCGCGCCGACGAGGTACTTGCGCAGGTCGATGCGGTAGACCTCGCCAACAAACCTGTAGGGGAGATGTCCGCCGGTCAACAGCGACGCATCATGATCGGTCGGGCCCTGGTGGCTTCGGCGGGGATGCTGCTTCTGGACGAACCCTCAAATGCCCTTGATCTCGCCGCGCAGGCCGATCTCCGCGCCCTACTCCAAAAACTCGCCGCGCAGGGCACGGGGATTCTGCTCATTACCCATCACATCGCCGATATCATCCCGGAGATCGATCGCATCCTCCTCATGAGCGAGGGCCGCATCGTCGCCGACGGCCCAAGGTCGCGCCTCTTGACCCCGGAGACCCTCAGCGGCCTCTTCAAGACCGAGGTCCACATGACCGAGCGAGGCGGTTATTATCACGCTTGGTAACGCTTTTTTGGGTTTGTGGTGAGGGGCGCTTTTTTAGAGGGGTTTGAGGATTTCCACAGGGTTAAAACGTGGTTTTTGGATGGTTTTTGCGTGGTGATTTGTGGTCAGAACGTGGTCGTTAGAAGCACGTTTTGCCGTTCTAAAAATTTTCCTCGTTTTGGAACTTTATTTTTGGGAGTTCCCGATTGCGTCAACGGGTTGGTTGACGGTGCCGGTCTGGAGTTTGACTAACTCGGGTTGGGCGATGCGGCTGGGGCCGAGGACGGCGATCTTGGGCAGGGGACCGCGAACCATGGCGACCTCGTCGCAGGCGTAGAGGCGAGGGCAGGTCTGGCAGTCCTTGTAGATCTTGTCGGGCAGGGTGGTACGGTCGACGACGCGGAAGCCGAAGTGGAAGAAAAAGTCAGGAATACGAGTGAAGAGACAGACGGCAGTGACCTTCTGTTCTTCGGCTTCTTCGAGGAGGGAGCGGAGGAGACGGCCGCCTGCGCCCTGGCCTTTGGCCTCCGGCTTGACGACGATGGAGCGGACTTCGGCGAGGTGGGGGCCATAGAGGTGGAGAGCTCCGCAGCCGAGGAAGACGCCGGACTCGGATTCCGCCACGGCGAAGTCGCGGACGTTCTCGCAGATCTCGGCGTAGCTGCGCCGCAGGAGGGTGCCGTCGCCGGAGAGGGAGTTCACCAGATCGAAGATGTTGACCGCATCGGGGAGCTTTGCCTTGCGCACCGTCGCTCCACCCGTACGGACGCGCGTCGACGAGGTCGACTCACTGACGGCGGGTTGGAAGACGGTGGTCACGGACTGTAGCTCCTATTTCAGTTTCTCAGATTCGGTCGGAATTTCGGCGGTGATACGGTGTCGGGCATCTGCCAAGGCAGCAGCGACGCGGTGACGCGCAGCGCCTCCTATGACATCGTGGCAGTCCAGCGTGGCTTCGAGGGTGACGGCGGCGTAGAAGTCTTCGCCGAACTCTGGGGTGATGGTTCGCAACTCATCGAGGGTTAAATGTTGGAGCTCGCGGTTCGTTTCAAGGCCGAGGCGGACGGCGTTGCCTATGTGTTCGTGGGCTTTGCGGAAGGGGACGCCCTTGTTAGAGAGGTAGGTGGCGGAGGCCATGGCGTTGAGGTAGCCGGTTTCGGCGGCGGTCTTCATGCGGTCGTAACGGAACTTTAGAGATGTGGTAAAGGCAGGGAGGACGCTCAGGATTCCAGCGATGGTGTCGGCTGCGTCGAAGATGGGCTCCTGGCCTTCCTGGAGGTCTTTGTTGTAGGCGAGGGGGAGGCCCTTGATAAGGGTGGCTAGCGTTGTGGCTGCGCCCAGTAACCGGCCGGATTTACCGCGGATGAGTTCGGTGAGGTCTGGGTTCTTCTTTTGAGGCATGGCGCTGGAGCCGGTGGAGAAGGCTTCGGGCAGGTCGAGGAAGCCGAACTCGGCGGTGGCGTAGAGGGTGAGCTCTTCGGCGAAGCGGGAGATGTGGATGCCTAAGGTGGCGATGGCCTGGGTGAACTCGAGGGCGAAGTCGCGGTCGCTGGTAGCGTCCATGCTGTTGGGCGTTGGGGCGTCGAAGCTGAGGGCGCGGGCGGCGATGGTGCGGTCGAGGGCTAGGGTTGCGCCTGCTACTGCGCCGGAGCCGAGGGGACAGAGGTTCATGCGCTTGCGGGCGTCGGTGAGGCGCGAGGCGTCGCGCTCGATCATCGTTACATAGGCTAAGAGCCAATGGGCTATTAAGACCGGTTCGGCGCGCTGGAGGTGGGTGTAGGAGGGCATGGTGGCTTCGCCTGCTGATTCGGCGAGGTCGATGAGGGCCTTGCGCCATGCGGTGAGGCCAGCGAGGGTGTTGTCGATGGCTTCGCGGACGAAGAGGCGCATGTCGGTGGCGATCTGCTCGTTGCGGCTGCGGCCGGTGTGGAGCTTGAGGGCGAGGTCGCCGATCTGTTTGGTGAGTTCTAGTTCGACGAAGTGGTGGACGTCTTCGGCCTGGGGTTTGAGTGCGACGATGGCTTCGCCTTTTTGCTCGTGTTGCTTGGCTACGGTGCGGAGGCCTTGCTCCATCTGGAGAAGCTCTTCGCTGGTGAGGATTCCGGCGGCTTCGATGGCGCGGGCGTGGGCGATGCTGGCTTCGACTTCGTGGGTGAGGAGGCGCCAGTCGAAAGGAAAGGAACGCTGCCAGGATTCGAAGGTGGCGTTGAGGGATTCGCGGAAACGGCCGGACGACATTTTTGCGGATTGTTTTTGTTCGGACATTCTGATTGCTACCCCTCAACGGCTAAAGCCGCAGTATTACTGTGTGGTGAACGTCAGCAGTGGTGCGTGAAATCTATCACGATGGCAACGACCCCAAATTAATCCTGCCATTAGCCATAAACGACCGCGTTGCCATTGTCCGCGGCGCAAGATAAGCGCTCCCCAAATCATGTTCACAAATGAATTTGGCGTTGCGTAAACATTACGCTTTCGTACCTCGGTGACTAGAGCCGTGAGTGACCCTTCAAGTTTGTGGTGGAGATAGTCCGATCCGTATCGGTCAGTGGAGAGCTTCGGGGTCCTTCGACTACGCTGCGCTCCGCTCAGGATGACGGTGTATCGGTGACGTTGAAGAAGGCTATTGGTCTACTCCTTTGCGTTATTGCTGTTGAGGTGGGGCATCTCGGAACCTTTGCTTAGCGTGATAAGACCGCTTTGCGCGTAGGTGATGAGCTTGGCGCGGGTGTCGGTGATGTCGAGGTTGCGCATGGTGAGTTGGCCGATACGGTCGCGGGGGGAGAAGGTGGACTCGCCCTTTTCCATGGTGAGGCGCTCGGGGTGGAAGGTTAGGTTGGGCGAGGCGGTGTTGAGGATTGAGTAGTCGTTGCCGCGGCGCAGCTCGAGGGTTACTTCGCCAGTGACGGGTTTCGCGACCCAGCGCTGGGCAGCTTCGCGGAGCATGATGGCCTGAGGATCGAACCAGCGGCCCTGGTAGAGGAGGCGACCGAGTTTGCGGCCGTTTTCGCGGTACTGTTCGATGGTGTCCTCGTTGTGGATGCCGGTGATGAGGCGCTCGTAGGCGATGAAGAGGAGAGCGAGGCCGGGTGACTCGTAGATGCCGCGGCTCTTGGCCTCGATGATGCGGTTTTCGATTTGGTCGCTCATGCCGAGGCCGTGACGGCCACCGATGCTGTTGGCTTCGAGCATGAGGGCCACGGGATCTGAGAGCTCTTTCGCGTTGAGCGCTACGGGGAAGCCTTCTTCGAAGCGGATGGTGATTTCTTCGGGTTTGATGGCTACGTCGTTGCGCCAGAAGGCGGTGCCCATGATGGGGGCGACGATCTTCATGCTGGTGGTGAGGAGTTCGAGGTGCCCTTGGCTTCGTGGGTCGCGCCGAGGATATTGGAGTCGGTGGAGTAGGCCTTCTCGGCGGACATCTTGTAGCCGAAGCCGGCCTTGGCCATGAAGGCGGACATTTCGGCGCGACCGCCTAGCTCGTCGATGAAGGCTGCGTCGAGCCATGGCTTGTAGACCTTGAGGTCGGGGTTGACGAGCAGACCGTAGCGATAGAAGCGCTCGATGTCGTTGCCTTTGAAGGTCGAGCCGTCGCCCCAGATGTTGACGTCGTCTTCCTTCATGGCGCTCACCAGCATGGTGCCGGTGACCGCGCGGCCGATGGGGGTGGTGTTGAAGTAAGTGACGCCAGCGGTGGTGATGTGGAATGCGCCGGACTGAAGCGCGGCGATGCCTTCGCGAACGAGTGGGCCGCGGCAGTCGATGAGGCGGGCCTTTTCAGCGCCGTACTCGAGCGCTTTGCGGGGGATCTCGTCGTAATCAGCTTCGTCAGGCTGTCCGAGGTTGGCGGTGTAGGCGAACGGCAGCGCGCCTTTTTGCTTCATCCAGTGAAGCGCGGCGCTGGTGTCCAGCCCGCCGGAGAAGGCGATGCCAACCTTCTGGCCGACGGGCAGGGATTCGAGAATTACGGACATAGTGATGCGGACCTCAATGGTTGAGCAGACGCGCCGAAGGACTAGGCGGTGGTGCGCTTGCGGGCCTTGACGCCCCGGTCGCGGTTGTTGGAGATGCGTTTGGCTCCGCCGAGGAGCATGAGAAGCAGGGCCTTTTGTGCATGCATGCGGTTTTCGGCCTGGTCGAAGACGATGGATTGCGGGCCGTCGAGGACGGCGTCGGTGACCTCGGCGTTGCGATGCGCGGGGAGGCAGTGCATGAAGACGGCGTCCGGTTGAGCGTGGGCCATCACTGCTTCGTTGATCTGATATGGCTTGAAGATTGGAGCACGCTTGGTCACCTCATGCTCGAATCCCATGCTTGTGCAGACGTCGGTGTAGACGGCGTCTGCACCGGTGACGGCCTTGATGGGATCGTGCAGCAAGGTGATACTGCCACCGGTGGTCTCGGCGATCTCGATGGCCTTATGAATGATCTCGAGCTTGGGAGCGAAGCCCTTTGGCGATGCCACGGTGCAATGAGCACCAAGTTGGGCGGCCGTCAGCATGAGCGAGTGGCAGACGTTGTTGCCGTCGCCGACGTAGGTGAAGTGAAGGCCTTCCGTTGAGCCGAAGCGTTCTTCCAACGTGAAAAAGTCGGCGATCGCCTGGCAGGGGTGTTCGAGATCGGAGAGGGCGTTGATGATAGGAACTTTGGAAGAGGCCGCCATCTCGGTAATGGTCTCGTGCGCGTAGCTGCCCGGAGGACGATAATGTTCATCCAGCGCTCGAGGTTACGGGCCATGTCGGCGAGTGATTCGCGCTCACCGAGAGGGGATTGGGTCTGATCGACGAAGATGGCGTTGCCACCCAGGGTGTTGATGGCGGCCTCGAAGGTGAGGCGCGTGCGGAGGGAGGCCTTCTCGAAGAACATGACCATCTGCTTTGCGTCGAGTGCGTGGCGGAAGTCTTCAGGGTGGTTCTTGACGGCGTGGGCGAGCTCCATGATCGCGGCCATCTCCTGGACGGTGAGGTCGGCGATGGAGCAGAGATCGCGGCCGTTGAGGCGCTTTGAGGCTTCGCTGAAGGCGGTGTCGGACTGGATGCCGAGTGGTGCGGCCGGCTTGACCAAGGTGAGATCGTCGCCGGCGACCTCCGCCGTCTTCGCGTTCATGACTACAGTTTTGCTACCCATGGGATTGCTCTCCTGACGGCGCTGCGCCGACGTATGCTGCACTGATAGTTTCATCGAGCGCTGAAATAGCTGTCTCGACGTGTTTGCGCTCGAGAATGAAAGGGGGGAGGAAGCGAAGGACCGTCTCGCTGGTCCGGTTGATGATGATGTGGCGCTCCATAAGGTCGGCGGCCACGCGCTTCGCCAGATCTGCCGAGTTAAGTTCGATGCCGAGCATCAGGCCGAGGCCCCGTACGTCCACGATGCAGTCGTGCCGAGCCGCAAGTTTTGAAAGCTCTTCGTGGAAATATTGGCCGACTTCGCGGATGTGTTCGAGGAGGTCATCACGTTTGATTGTGTCGATGACCGCGATCGCTGCGGCACAGGCTAATGGGCCGCCGCCAAAGGTCGTGCCGTGCATGCCGGGAGTGATGGCTTCGGCTGCCGCGTTCGTGCACAGCATCGCACCCATGGGGATACCGTTGGCGATGGGCTTGGCGATGGTTGTGACATCGGGGAGCACGCCATAGTGCTGGTAGGCGAACCATTTGCCCGTACGACCAAAACCGCATTGAATCTCGTCGGCGAGCAGGAGAGCACCAGAGGAGTCGCAGAGTTCGCGGGCTGCGGCGAAGAACTCCCGCGATATGGGGTGAATGCCGCCCTCGCCCTGGACTGGCTCGATGCAGATAGCGCAGATGTCGTCGGAGAATTTTGCGCGGAGATCTTCGACGTCATTGAAACGGACGAATTCGACGCCGGGCATGACGGGTTCGAAGGGTTCGCGATACTTCGCCTTGTGGGTCGTGGCGACCGAACCCATTGATCGTCCGTGAAAGCCGTGTTCAATGGCGAGGAATTTAGATCCGATCCTGAGGCCTTTGGAACGAAGGAGACCTGCATGGGCGCGCGCCAGCTTGAGGGCGGCCTCCCACGCCTCGGTACCGCTGTTGCAAAGGAAGACGCGGTCGAGGCCGCTGATCTCTGTCAGACGCAGTGCGAGTTCGGCCGTGCCTTCGTGAAAGAAAAGGTTCGAGGTATGAAGAAGGCGCTTGCTTTGGCGCGCGATTGCTTCCTCCACCGCGGGGTGTCCATATCCGAGGGCAGATACGCCGATACCGCTGAGGAGATCAAGGTAGTCGTGGCCGTTCTCATCACGTAGATAGACGCCTTGTCCGCTGACGAAGAGGTACGGGTTGCGCTCGTAGGTTTGGAGAAGGAGCTTATTCTCCGCTGCCTGGATGGATGCTAGTTTCATGCGACCATGACCTCCGTTCCGTCGTTGACTCGGGTAGTGCAGAGGTCGGGCAGCAAAGAGGCCGCCTCTGCGGGTAGGATGCGCACACGCTTGACGCCGTGGGTGAGAGCGTCGCGGCAGGCGTTAAGCTTGGGGAGCATGCCGCCAGAGACGACCTGCTGCTTTTCCAGCGCAGGAATTTGAGCGAGCGTGAGCCAGCGCATTACGTTTCCGTCGGCGCCTTTGACGCCGGGAACGTCGGTGAGGAAGACGAGGGTGTCGGCCTTGGTGCCGATGGCGCAGGCAGCAGCCATCTCGTCGGCGTTGATGTTGTAGTACTCGCCATCAAAGCCGAGGGCAATAGAGGAGATGACAGGGACAGCTCCCATAGTCCAGATGGCTTCAAGCCAGCGAGGGTCGGTGGCAGCGATCTCGCCGACGAAGCCGAGGTCCGGGTTGGTCTTCTTCTTGCGAGCGCGAAAGACGTGGCCATCGCCGCCGGAGAGCCCAACTGCCGCCTGACCGTGTGATCCAATTGCCGCGACGAGCGATTTGTTGACCCGTCCCGCGAGCACCATCAATGCTGCATCTCTCGTTTCAGCGTCGGTAATGCGGAGACCGGAGATGAACTCACTCTTCTTACCCATTTGAGCGAGGGTGCGTGTTAACTGAACGCCGCCGCCATGGACCACCGCTACTTGGTTTCCATCTGCGACGAGGTCAGCGATGGCCTTGCCGGAGGCATGGAGAATCTTCTTGTCTTCAAGGGCCGCACCGCCTAATTTGATGACAAACCTCACAGCAAGCCCTCCTCTTCCTTCCATCCACACATCAAATTCATATTCTGTACCGCCTGACCGGCGGCGCCCTTCAAAAGATTGTCAAGGCACGAAACCATCACCATACGTTTGCCATCTGCCGCGAGTGCAAAACCAAGATCGCAATAGTTAGTGCGAATGACATGCTGGATCTCCGGCAACCGCGGCGACGTGTGCAGTCGAACCAGCGGGCTGTGCTGGTAAAAACCTCGAAGGACTGCGTTGATTGCGGCGGTATCTGTGGCATGTTTGAAGCGGAGATAGATCGTGGACAAGATTCCACGCGGTATGGGTAATAGATGCGGGGTGAACTGGATTTGGTCCGCCGTCAGATGGAGTTGCTCGAGCAGTTCGCCTGTGTGGCGATGTCCGAAGATGGCGTATGCGGATAGATTATCGGCAGCATGCATGAAATGGGTGTTTGCCGTGGCCATCTTTCCGGCTCCACTTACCCCCGACTTCGCGTCGCAGACGATGCCGTGGTCAACATCTACCAGTCCGGCCTGTAGAAGCGGCGCAAGTGCGAGGATGATCGAGGTAGCGTAGCAGCCGGGATTGGCTACGAGACGAGCTTGTCTGATCTCATTGCGGTGCAGCTCCGGGCATCCGTAGACGGCCTCCGTCTGGAGTTCGCCGGCATGTCCGGGGTCCGCGTCCTTCAGGCGATACACGGCGCGATTGACATGGTCCTTCAGGCGCCATGCGCCACTCAAGTCGATAACTTTGATGCCCCGCTTGATCGCTTCTGGGCCCCGTTCGCGAGATTGTTCGTGCGGCGTTGCAAGAAACAGCACTTCAGTCCCTGAGTCGACGATCCGCTCCCATGTGAAAGGGAAGACTTCGTTGGCCTGGGGATTTCCGGGCAGCGCGAGTTGTGGGTGCAAGTCTTCGAGATAGGTAGCTGCTCCAATTTCGGTCTCGCCTGCGCGGCCGAAAAACGTTGGCGTCGTTCCGTCCAATTTGGGATGATGGAGCAGTAGGCGCGCGAGTTCACCGCCGGCGTAGCCGCTGACACCAGCTATGGCGGTGCGGGGCGCGGTCACGACGGGGGTGCCTGATCGTTCTACGGAATTTATTGTTGCCGAGTTAGCCAAGGTATCCTTCAATTCGACTCTTCAACAGGCTTGCTTGTTTCTCATCTGGACAGATGATGAGTACGGTGTCATCTCCTGCGATTGTGCCTACGACCTCAGGCCAGTCTTCATAATCGATTCCAGCCGCGATGGGCTGAGCGCTTCCGGTTGTTGTCACTAGTACGAGCAGATTCATGGCCTGCCGAACTTCAAGGCCAAAACTTTCAAGCACCTCACGTATTCCGGGCAGGGCATCTTCGTCGGAGTCGGGCCCGGCGGGCAGGGAGTAACCGGCAGGCCCTTTGTTCAGCCGCAATTCGTGAATGTCGCGAGATAATGTTGCCTGGGTCACATGGAACCCGCGGCCTGCAAGTTTTCGACGTAGTTCGTCCTGGCTGGTGACTGCGGTTTTTACCAGCAATTCCTGAATTACGGCGTGACGCTGCTGCTTCATTGGGTCGTTGTACCTGTTCCTTCACTCTTTCATCTTCAACGCAGGTTGAAGAAAGATGCGAACTCTCTATGTATAAATATACATTATTTATGTATATTTATACATACGATTTAATCGGTTCCAGCAGAACGGACAAAACACTCTCCAAAAAGGAAGGTGTCGTGCGAGGCCTTGCACGACGTATAGTGAAGCATGGAATGGTCTCTGGTATCTACTCCGACGCGGACTTTCGGTGGAGTGTCTGTGTCTACGGGAGTTTTGCCGTCGTTGCTCGACGAGCGATTTGATCACGATTCATGTGGTGTCGGGTTTGTCGCCTCTGTGGATGGCTCGCCCTCCCATGCGATTCTGCAACAGGCGCTGACGGCGCTGGGCAGGCTGGCCCATCGCGGCGCGACGGCTGCGGACGGGAAGAGCAGTGACGGTGTCGGGGTGATGACCGCGATTCCGCGGCCCCTGCTGGTCAAGGCTGCGAATCTTGGGATTGATGAAAAGCAGCTGCTTGGGGTGGGCATGTTGTTTGTGCCTGTCGAGGAGACACGTGCGGAGGGACTGATCGAGCGTTGCCTGCTCTCGCATGATTTTGAGGTGCTGGGCTGGCGGGACGTGCCGGTCTGTACGGAGTGGTTAGGAGCGATGGCGCTGGGCACGATGCCGAAGATTCGGCAGGTGCTGGTGGTTGACGCAGGCGGTGCGGAGCCAGGAACGATGGAACGGCGGCTCTACCTGGCGCGGAAGCAGTTCGAACGGGCGCATGCACAGGGCGATGTTACGGGTTATATTTGTTCGCTGTCGTCGCAGACCATTATCTACAAGGCCATGTGTACCGGCGAATTTCTACCCGATTTTTTTCTGGATCTGGCATCGGATGATTACGTCACGCCGTTCGCGGTTTTTCATCAGCGATATGCGACGAACACGTCTCCAACATGGCATCGCGCACAACCGGGGAGAAAGCTCGGACATAACGGCGAGATCAATACGGTGTGGGGGAACCGTGCGCGCATGGCGGCGCGGGACTCGACGCTGCCGGTGGAGTGTAAGCCCGTCTTGACGCAAGGTGGGACGGACTCTACGAGCCTCGATGAAGCCGTTGAATTGTTGTCGCAGAACGGAAGGACGTTGGCGGAGGCCATCCGCATGTTGCTTCCGCCCTCGACCGACGGGCATCATGCTTCTTCGTTCTTGCGGTATCACACGGATTGCGCTGAGCCTTGGGACGGGCCTGCTGCCATTGCGTTCAGTGATGGCCAAGTAGTGGGGGCCGCGCTTGATCGCAACGGGCTGCGGCCGTGCCGGTTCGCGATTACGCGGGATGGACTGGTTGTGGCCGGGTCGGAAGCAGGTCTGGTCGATCTTGATCCGGAAGAGGTGACCCATAGCGGACGGCTTGGGCCAGGACAGATGCTTGTCGTCGATCTCGTCAATCACAAGGTATATGAGGACGAGGCGCTGCTGGAGTTGTTTGATGCAGGGGCGATCTATGCCAGTCTGGTCGCGGAAACTCCATTGGTTCCAGCGGCGATTTCTGCGATTGATTCTGCTGCTCTGGCCGCAGCGCAAAGAGGGTTTGGGTATACGCGGGAAGATGTGAAGATGATTCTGCAGCCGATGGCGGTCGAGGGCAAGGACGCAGTCTGGTCGATGGGGGACGACACTCCTCTAGCCTTTCTTGCCCGCTCCCCACGGCCGATTTACGCCTACTTCCGCCAGCGGTTTGCTCAGGTGACCAATCCACCAATCGATTCGTTGCGCGAATCCTGCGTGGTGTCTCTGCATACGCGGCTTGGCCCGTGGCCACATTTGCTGGATAAGAATGCGCCGTTGCCGGGGCTGTCGCTGCCTTCGCCATTCCTGTCGCTGGGACAGGTCGAGGCCCTGCGGCGAGGAGAGTATCACCATAAGGCGGAGTTGAACCTAGCCGAGCTTCCGGCTGTGTTTGCGGCGGACAAGTCGCTGACGCAGGGCCTCGATGAACTTTGTATGCACGCCATTCGAATGGTGCGCAATGGAGCGCGGATTGTATTGTTGTCGGACCGCACTGCAAGTGCGGAGCTGCTTCCTATTCCGATGGCGATGGCTACAGGGGCGGTGCATCAGGCGTTGGTGGACGCAGGTCTTCGCACGCTTGCTGGACTCGCGGTGGAGGCAGGTGACTGCCGCGATATTCATCATGCAGCGGTACTGATCGGATACGGCGCGGGAGCTGTTTGTCCGTGGCTGGCGCTGGAGACAGGTATGAGTCTTGCTCCTGCCGGCACCGACGCTGCGGATGCGGAACACAAGATGTTGAAGTCGCTTGATGCTGGTCTGGCGAAGGTGATGTCGAAGATGGGGATCTCCGTCGTTGACAGCTATCGGGGAGCGCATCTGTTCGATATTCTCGGGCTGCATTCGAGTGTGGTCGCGCGGTGTTTTGTAGATACGCCCGCTCCGCTTTCAGGGATTGGGTTTGCAGAGCTGGATCGTCAACTGCGACAGACGTGGGTGCCGAATGAGGCGAGCGATTCGGCATCGAATGAACTACCGGATTATGGGTGGGTGAGATTCCGTAAGGCGGACGTTTCGGAGCCGCATGCGTGGCAGCCGCCCACTGTAAAGGCATTGCAGTCAGTTGTGGGAAGTGCGCGGAATGTGCCGCAGCCAAAGGACGCTGCTGGGGCGTTTGCGATTTATACCCGGGACGTTATATCGCGTGATCCGGCAGTGCTACGCGACCTGCTGGAGATTCGTCCGGCGGGCCTTGAGCTCTCTTTGAGTGAGGTGGAGACGCCTGCGAGTCTTTGCAAGCGATTTGTGTCAAGCGCCATGTCTCTCGGGTCGCTGAGTCCGGAGGCGCACCATACGATTACTGCTGCGATGAATATGCTTGGTGGCCGGTCGAACACGGGCGAGGGTGGTGAGGATTCGGCGGTGTATCGTGTTCAGGCGGTTGGTGCGGAGTTTGCCGGCGCCAGCGAGGGGATGAGTTTGATGGCGCGCTCCGGGGGAGGGACAGCGCTGGCAGAGCCAGTGGTTGAGGCGCCTGCGGTTCGATGTTTCGCTCAATAACAAGATCAAGCAGGTCGCGTCTGGTCGGTTCGGTGTGACAGCGGAGTATCTGATCCATGCCGAGGAGATTGAAATTAAGGTGGCCCAGGGGGCGAAGCCTGGGGAGGGTGGACAGCTGCCGGGGCATAAGGTGAGTGGGATGATTGCGCGGCTACGTCATGCGCAGCCGGGAGTGTCGTTGATCTCGCCGCCACCGCACCATGACATCTACTCGATTGAGGGCACCTGGCGCAGTTGATCTACGACTTGAAGCGGGTGAATCCTCGGGCAGCTATCGGCGTGAAGCTGGTTTCAGGTTGTGGCGTTGGGACTGTTGCTGCTGGCGTCGCGAAGGCCTATGCGGACTATATTGTGATCGCCGGGAACACGGGCGGGACGGGAGCTGCGGCGTTGTCGAGCATCAAGTATGCCGGAAATCCGTGGGAGCTGGGGTTGTCAGAGGCGCAGCAGGTGTTGATGCAGAGTGGCATGCGGGGACGGGTGCGGCTGCGGACTGATGGTGGTTTGGCGACCGCGCGTGACATCCTGATTGCGGCGCTGCTGGGTGCGGACGAGTATGCGTTTGGGACGGCGGTGCTGGTGGTGCTGGGTTGCGATATGGCGCGGCAGTGTCATCTGAATACCTGTCCGACTGGGATTGCGACGCAGAAGCCGGAGTTGAGGGCGAAGTTCCGCGGGAAGCCGGAGTATGTTGTCCGGTTCTTCGAGCAGCTCTCGGGCGATCTGCAGCATCTTCTGGCGCGGTATGGTCTGCCTTCGATTGAGGCGGCGGTCGGGCGCTCGGGCCTGCTGGAACAGGTCAAGTTTGACGGCAATCTCGATCTTCAGCCGATGCTGGCGAGGGTTTCGGATGGGCCGGCGCGTTGGATGGGTGTCAGGAACAATCAGCCGATTCCAGTGCCTCCGCTGGATGAGGCGTGGGTGGTGCCGGCGATGGCGGCGGTCGAAGCTGGATTGCCGTTTGTGGTTGAGTCGAAGATTGCGAACAGGGACCGGGCGGTTGGGGCGCGACTGGCGGGGGAGCTGGCTTTACGGCGAGCGCAGGGTGATTTACCCGCGGACGTGACCTTCAATCTGAATGGAACGGCAGGTCAGTCCTTCGGCGCGTTTACGGTCGAGGGGATGAAGCTGGTGCTGCGGGGGCAAGCGAATGATTTTGTGGGCAAGGGACTGTCCGGTGGTGAGCTGGTGATTCGCGCCTGTGGACTGGCGGCAAAGGACAGCGGGCAGCATGTGATTTTGGGCAACGTCGCGTTATACGGCGCCACCGCTGGGAGGTTGTTTGCTGCGGGGCGGGCGGGGGAGCGATTTGCAGTGCGAAATTCGGGCGCTACGGCCGTTGTTGAGGGCGTTGGCGACCATGGCTGCGAGTACATGACCGGTGGAACGGTGGCCGTGTTGGGACGTGTAGGGATAAACTTTGGGGCCGGTATGACGGGTGGGGTGGCGTGGGTGTATGACGCTGACGGGTCTTTCGTGCGGGACGGAAGGTATCATCCAGAGTTTCTTGTTGCCGAAGGGTTTAATGGAACCGATCCTGAGGCACAGAACGGTCTGCGAGCGCTGGTCGAGACGCATGTGGAGCGATCCGGAAGCGGGCTGGCACAAACTCTGCTGAGTGATTGGCCCGGGAGTGCGGGTGCGTTTGTACGGCTTACTCCGAAGCCGCAGGTCTAGGCCTGCCCTCCCCCCGGGGCGCCCCCCTTATTGCCTGCGCGTAAAGTGTTTATATTCAATAGTTTAGGGCATGTCGTTGTCTGCAAGATCCTCATAACAAAAGGGTTACAGCTAAAATCCTCTTTCTAAATGAGTTAGCCCCGGAGCGTGTCCGGGGCTTGCTTGTTTCTGATTTATATATCCAGTATAGCGGTTGGAGTGGAACTAAAATGCCACGCGGATATTGTTGATTGGAAGCGGGTTAGCTGGTTTAGGAGCTTGACATGCGATTTTTGGGCGAGAAATGACAAAAGAAAAATGACGGTGAGAGCAAAGGCAATGGATTCAATGGCTTCGCTCGCGGTTACTCTTAGGCGTAGGGCGGGTGGCGGGAGCACGGTAGCGTTGAGGGCAGGAATGCGTTCCATTGAAGAGAATTCTATGAACACGAGCGATCGTGGCACTGCGTCGATTATGGATCGGGCTTTCAGCCCTCTTACTCTGCGACCATTCATCATGGGGCTTTGCCCCATGCTGGTATAAGGCGCGCCTTTGGCGCTTCCCCTGAAGGCGGATGGCGATGGCAATAGCAGGCTCCCTTGGGTTGTCGTTCCACCCTTTGCATTTTGTGCAATTGTGTGGGGCGCCCTGGCGTTTGCTGTGGGTGAGCGAGCTAAGCGACGGCAGATGGATCCGGCTAGTGGCCCATCTATCGATGCATAAAGATGCTTTTTGACAGACTGAATCAGAGTTCATTGTTGGCAAAGGACGCCCAATTCATTAGAGTGACGGCACCGGAGATTTCCAGGTGAGGCCTGAACTGAAGCGACGAGCGAAGACAATTGGGCCTGCAGATTCGACAATGACCGGAGTGCCGGCAACGGGGCCGGGAAGCGAGAAGTACAAGCGCATCCTGGACGCAGCGGTGGAGGTGATCGCAGAACGCGGTTACTTCAGCTCGCCGGTGAGCGCGATTGCCAAACGGGCGGGTGTGGCGGACGGCACGATCTATCTCTACTTCAAGAGTAAGGACGACGTGCTGCGGACTGCGATCGATGAGACGTTTAACAAGTTTCATCGGCAGGTGGAGGAAGAGTTCAAGACGCTGAAGGGGCCACGGGAGCAGCTGGAGTATATCGCCCAGGTGCATCTGGAGAGCCACGCGGTGAACCGGAGCATGGCGGTGCTGATGCAGACCGAGGTGCGGCAGAGCGCGAAGTTTATCGCGGAGTTCTCGCACCATCATCTGGTGAAGTACATCCAAGTCGTCCGTGAGGTGGTGCGGCGGGGACAGCAGGAGGGGACCTTCCGGCGAGACGTGTCCGATGGCGTGGTGGCGCATTGCATGTTTGGGGCGATCGATGAGTTGTTGAGTTCTGCGGTGTTTACAGGGCGCGTTTATGATTCGAAGGCGACGGCCGCGCAGGTGATGGATGTTTTGTTGAATGGAATTACGGCAAGTAAAGTTTAGAGATTGCGGGTAAGCACTCTGACGATGCATCGATCTCAGATTCGTCTACGGATCCCTTCATGGATTGTTTGCGGCTTGCCGCTGCTGATGCCATTTACGCCTGCGCGCTATCTGAACTCACAGACCAACGTTGGCGGTGACCAAAATCTTGCGTCCTATCGGTTCAGGGTCGCTGTCGATGAGGTCAGTTTGAGCTTTCATGCCACCGATGCTCATGGAATGGCTGTTAACGACCTGAAACTCGAGGAACTGAGGCTCCGCGACAATGGCCATCCTCCG
Source organism: uncultured Acidobacteriaceae bacterium (assembly GCA_963774835.1). Classification (GTDB taxonomy): domain Bacteria; phylum Acidobacteriota; class Terriglobia; order Terriglobales; family Acidobacteriaceae; genus Edaphobacter. The sequence goes on along the minus strand of CAVZGS010000001.1, from coordinate 1,085,096 downwards.
ATGAAGATCACGGTCTTTCAACCAATGCTGAACGCTTCGATTCGCGCCGGCATCCTGATGGATACGAGCGAGTCGATGAGCGAGTTCATTGCAAGCAATCGGGCGATCTCGATCGAATACGCGCAAAGACTATTGCGGCAAGAGACCGATCAGGCGTTTGTGATGGATTTTGGGTATCTGTCGAGGGTGATACAGCCGTGGGCCGAGCACCGAGCGCACTGGCGGCCGGTGTCCGGAGGGTTAGTGTGGGCAAAGAAAATCCGCTGGGTGGGACGAGCTTGTTCGACGCAATCTATTGGGCGTGTTCTTCCGAGTTTGGCAAGATCGACCACAGCGCGACGGGGAACTTCATCCTGTTGTTTTCCGATGGTGACGATAATGCCAGCCACATGTCCCTCAGGGAGGTCGTGGACACGTGTCAGCACGCGAACACCGCGATCTACTCGTTTCGCGCAGAGCCAAAGTCGAGTTTCTTTGGGGGAGGCGCTGAGACGCTGTCGGAGTTGGCTGCGAAGACTGGCGGCCGGGTGTTCCATGACAACGGCTCAGAAGCGGACATCTACGAAGATCTGCGCACCATTGAGGCCGACCTTCGCAATCAATACCGACTGGTTTACAGACCGGCCGGGTTGAAGCACGATGGCTCATTTCACCGGATCGAGTTGAAAGCGCCAGAGCGCGTCGACAGGATTACGATCCGCTCTGGTTACTACGCTCCGATCCAATGATTTCGAGCCATCCAAACTGACGGTGCTTCGGGAGCAGCTTGCTTGATGTGACGTGTCGGATTTGGGTGCGTATAAGAGTTTGCTGCAATAATGCCTGTGGCACTGAATGCGGTTTGGAGATAAGCATGTTTGATTTGAGCAGTGTGAATGACGTTTTATTGAAGGTCACTGGGCGTGGTGATGCGGTGGTGATGTCGTGGCAGGATGTGGACGGGGCTTGGAAGCCTATTACATCGAACGAGTTGTATGGACGGGTACGGGCGCTGGCGGACGTTTTTCGGGGATGGGGTCTGGGGAAGGGTGACCGGGTGGCGCTCCTGTCGGAGAACCGCTGGGAGTGGGCGGTGACGGACTTTGCGACGCTGGCGATTGGAGGCGTGGACGTTCCGTTGTATCCGACGCTGACGCCGGAGCAGATTGGATATATGTTGCGGGACTCGGGGGCGAAGGCGGCGGTGCTGTCGTCGCGCGAGCAGTACGAAAAGCTGACGACGGCAGAAGACCTGCCGGAGCTCGAGCATGTGGTGGTGATGGACGCCGGGGAGTTTAGCGGTGCTGAGAGCTTTGGTGCGCTGATGGAAGGGGCGAAGACGAAGCAGGAGCATCATGGTGCGTTCGATGAGATGGTGAAGGGCGCCAAGCCAGAGGACCTGGCGACGATTATTTATACGTCGGGGACGACGGGCGAACCGAAGGGCGTGATGCTCACGCATGGGAACGTGGCGAGCAATGTTAACTACTCCACTGCCAAGATGGGGTTTGGAGAGAAGGACAGTTGCATCTCGTTTCTGCCGTTGTCGCATATCACGGCACGTCACCTGGACTACGCGATGATGTGCTATGGAGCGCGAGTGGCTTATTGTCCAAAATTCGACCTGCTGCCTGTCGCGATGAAGGCGGTGAAGCCGACGGTGCTTGTGGCGGTGCCTCGAGTGTACGAGAAGATCAGGCAGGCGGTGGAAGGGAAGTCGGCGTTGTCGCCGGTGAAGCTGAAGATCCTGAACTGGGCAGTGGCGACGGGGAAGAAGTACCGGCCAGAAGTACTGGCTGGGAAGACGCCCGGCAGGGTGAGCTGGAAGATTGCGAACAAGCTGGTTTTCAGCAAGATTCGCGAGGCATTTGGCGGGTGTGCGGAGGTGTTCATCTCGGGCAGCGCTCCGCTGGGAATGGACACTGCCGGATGGTTTGCGGACGTTGGGATTCGGATCTTCGAGGGCTACGGATTGACTGAGACTTCGCCGGTCATTTCGCTGAACTTTCCAGATGCGCATCGGATAGGAACAGTGGGCAAGGCGCTCGACAATGTGCAGTGCCGGTTTGCGGACGATGGAGAGCTGGAGGTGAAGGGCCCCTCGATTTTCAAGGGGTATTGGAAGAAGGAGAAGGAGACGGCCGAGGCGTTTACTGCAGATGGCTGGTTCAAGACGGGGGACATTGGGAACGTCGATAACGACGGGTACCTGTCGATTACGGACCGAAAGAAGGAGTTGCTGAAGACGAGCGGCGGAAAGATGATTGCTCCGCAGCCGATTGAGAACAAGTTAAAGGCGAACACTCTGGTGGCGCAGGCTGCGCTGGTGGGAGACAAGCACAAGTTCGCGTGCGTGCTGATCTCGCCGAACTTTCAGGCGCTGGAGGGATGGGCGAAGGGGCACGGGATTGCGACGAACGACCATGCGGCTCTGGTGAAGGACGCGACGGTGGTGAAGGCGTATCAGGATATTGTCGACAGGGTGAATATTGGGTTGGCGAACTACGAGAGCATTAAGCGGATGAGCGTGGTTCCGGAGGAGTGGACGGTGGAGGACGGGACGCTTACGCCGAGTATGAAGCTGAAGCGGCGGGTGGTGGAGAAGCGATATGCGAAGGAGATCGGCGAGTTTTATGCGGACGAGGCGACGGCTACGAGGGGTTGAGTCGTTTTGATGGTGGGAGGGGACGTCCTCGATATTTGCCGGCGAAAAAGGCGCATTTCGCACTAACTGGGCATAGGGCGCATTTTGGGTTGGTGCGCTTGCAGGTCTCCTGGCCGTGGTGTTTCAGGAGAAGATAGGCGCGGGTACGGACGTCGAAGGCGGCGGGGGTTTGGGAGTCGATCGCTTGCTGCGCTTCGCGGTAGTTCACGCCGTAGTTCTCGCGCTCCATTCCGAGGAAGACGCGTACGAGAACGTGAGGGCAGTTGGACGGGACGGCGGCGATGGGCGCGATGTGGGCGAAGAGCAGGATGCGGTCGACGCCAGGGTCGGCTATGTTGGGAAACTTCTTGAGTTCTTTGCGGGCCTGGTCGAGAGGGCCAAGTAGGGCGGTGCCGAGGTCGCCGCCGAACTGATCTTTTACGCGCATGGCGATCTCTTTGAGACGCTGGGCACGGAGTTCGGGAACCATGCCGCCTGGTTTCAGGGCGATTGCGAGTCTCTCAGGAGAGGCCGCGAGGAGTTTTTCTGGAGTGACGCCGATGGATTTGTTGAGGGACGCCCAGCCTTTTGCGCAGGCGGCGTCGGAGGCAGGATAGCCGCAGTGCCACCAGACGAGGAACAGGTAGGGACCGGTTGGCCAGGACGGTTGCTGATGACCGTAGAAGGATTCGAGATCGTTGAGCAGCTCGGCTATCGGGGAGGGAGGCTTGTTCATAAGGCGCACCGTCGAGTTGGGAATGTCGGGGGAGAGCGTCAGTGTACGCTGCCTGAGTCTCCGAGCGCGCTAACGTCTGATGACGCTCCACCTGCATTCTAGAATGCTTCTATTACAACGTTGCGATGCGCGGCAGGCGATGCGTTGTATCGATACTTCGGAGGCTGATATGCAGAGACTCTTGCGAGTGATGGGTGTGTTGGCGTTGGCTGGCGGGGTATGCGCAGCCCAGGTGGGGCCGCCGGTTTGTCCGGTGCCCGCAGGGAAGAAGGCTGGAAGTATGCGGCCGACGGCGAGGCCTTCGGTGGCGGCGGCTGACGCCACGGCCGAGGCAGCGGCAGCGGGCCCTTCGGTGCTGGTGGCCGCTGAGCCGATGGAGAACTTTGGTGTGGCGCGGTATCGGCTGGAGGACTATGCAGATTGCGTCGGTACGGGTGGATGCTACTGGGCGGACGTTGACGCGCAGGCGAGGCGGGCAGAGGCGGAGCTGGCCAAGGTTGTTGCTGCACGGAGGGCCGGCGAGAAGCTGGCGATGGTGCTGGATATCGACGAGACGTCGCTGTCGAACTACTGCGAGTTGAAGCGGGAGGACTATGGGTTTATCTCAGTGATGTTCAATGAGTGGGCGGTGTCGCCTGAGGCGGACCAGGCGCTGCCGGGGACGTTGAGGTTGTTCGATAAGGCGCGGGCGGCCGGGGTGGAGGTGTTTTTTATTACAGGGCGACCCGATGAGCAGCGAGCGGGTACGGTGCGAAACCTTGAGGCGGCCGGGTACAAGGGGTGGAAGGGGTTGAGTCTTCGTGTGGGGCCGCAGAAGACGATGGGAACGGTGGAGTACAAGAGCGAGGAACGGCAGAAGATCGTGGACGCGGGATACCGGATCGTGATGAGCGTCGGGGACCAGTGGAGCGATTTGAATGGGGAGCCGAGGGCGGAGATCAGTGTGAAGCTGCCGAATCCGTTTTATTACCTGCCTTAACCGATGGCCTCGTGGGCAGGGTGCGGCTGTAACATCGAGGTATGACGATGTTGCTCCGGGCGAGGAAGGCGGGACGGAAATTTCTGAATCCGGTTCCGACGACGATTGGTGGGTTTGGCACGATCTTCAAGGTGTTGCCGCGGTTTTTGAGCAATAAAGTGGAGAAGTTTCCGGCGACGCCCCCGGGGCCTTTTCGGACAGACTTTGGGTTGTATGGGACGGCCCCTGAGAGTGGATTAAGGGTGACCTGGATGGGGCACTCGTCGATGCTGTTGGAGATCGATGGGTTGAGGGTGCTGGTGGATCCGGTTTGGGACGAGCGGGCTTCGCCGAGCAAGTGGGCCGGGCCGAAGCGGTTTTTTGCAGCGCCGGTGCGGCTGGAAGACCTGCCGGGCGTGGACGTAGTGCTGGTGTCGCATGACCACTATGACCACCTGGGTGAGGCCACGATTAGGCGATTGGCGGAGTTGGAGTCGATGCGCGGGGCGAGGTGGGTGACTTCGCTTAGAGTGGGGGAGACGCTGCGGCAGTTTGGGGTCGATGGGGGACGGACCTCAGAGCTGGATTGGACCGAAAGTGTAGCGGTAAACGGGCTGGAGATTACGGCGCTGCCTTCCCGGCATTTTTCGGGGCGGGGGATGTTCAACCGATTTGAGACGCTGTGGTCGGCGTTTGTGTTGAAGGGGGCGAAACATACGGTTTATTTTGGGGCGGACTCGGGGTGGTGGGAGGGGTTTGCTGAGATTGGAGCGGCGTATGGGCCGTTTGATCTGACGATGCTGGAGATTGGAGCGTTCGATGTGCTTTGGGACGGGATCCATCTGGGGCCGGACGGGGCCGCGCGGGCGTTTGAGGCCCTGGGCGGGGCCGATCCTCGGGGGCGCGGGTTGATGATGCCGATTCACTGGGGGCTGTTCGATCTGGCGCTGCATGCCTGGCGGCAGCCGATTGAACGGTTGCTGGAGTTGGCTTCGGAGAAGGAGATTAAGCTTTGGGCACCGGAGCCGGGGCGGCCAACGGAGGTGGTGCCGGGGGTGGAGGTCAGGTCGGATTGGTGGCGGTGATGGGCCCAGCTGCCTGATCCGGCGGTGGTTTGCTTCCCGATCCTGCAGGTCTGGGTTCTGTTTGGACGCAGGTCACTGTCCGGCCATCTCCCGCATCCAATTGCTGTCATGAATTTCTTTTCGGACCCCCACGAGACCGCGTTGCGCTTCGGAGATTTCATCGATGACCTTCACGACGTCTTCCGCTGCCACGGTGTTGATTTCGGTTCACCGGAGGGCTTTTTTGCGTTTGCGCGGACGTTGAAGTATCACAGCGAACTTCGTGTCGATGTGTTGCGTGTGGTGAAATCTGTGATGGACAGCGAGGCGAACATCTCGTTTCGCACCATTCTCACGGTTATCGCTGTGGCGAGCGGTGGCCCCGACGTCGCGGCATCTGACCGGGAGATGAGCGTCCCGGTCAGCCTGGTCATCGAGTCTCTGACTGGTGTCGACGCCTACAGCCATTTCAACGTTGATCGCCCTGACGGTCTCAATTCGGATTTGATTGTGAAGGAAGCGGTCCAGATTGTCGCGCCGGGTAAATCATCGTATGGCGGCGGAGACGCGACACGGCACACAGACGTGCCAGGACAAGCGAACGCGGAGGTAACCTTGTTCGAGAAGACCAGCGATTCTTCAAATTTTTCCATCGAGCAAAGTCCGCCGGCTTCATTGAATCGCTATGGTCCGTTGAACGACTACGGCGGTTCGAATACTCTGGCTGAATCTCTGAATCGGCTGGAGCAAAACAGTTTGCAACTCAAGATTTACCTCGATTCGATCGACCAGAGAATCAGCAGGATGGAGCCGCGACTGGAGAACGTTCCGTCGCTCGTGCTATCGGCTACGCCACCGTCCCACCCGAGAGAGGAAGCCGGCGTGAGATTCTCGGCTACGATTCCTTCAGGGAGTGAACTGCAGTTGCCGCACAAAGATCCGTCCGGGTCGAAGCCACAAGGCAGAGCGGCGACTGTAAGTCGAGTAGCGACCAAACCTCCTGCAGGGCCTACGCGTATCTGGACAGATTTCCGGCAGTTCTATTCTTTCCGGAGACAGAGTGCGCTTCTGATTCTCGTTGGCGTTGCAGTGCTGTTGTTCGCAGTTTCTCTCATCGGGAGGCTCCGGCATGACGCCGGCGATGTGGTGGTGCACCCGGTGAACGCATTGGCAGGAGGCGGCGTCAACGCCAGTGGTTCCGGCCTTGCGTCTGGTGTCGCGGCTTCTGTCAATGAACCTCAAGCCGGTACTATCAGCGATCATTCCATTGCTCCCCTCGGGCCAGCGCAGGGAAAGAGCTCTGCGTACGGGTACGCGGGACAGGGAGTAAGACCATCGTCAAAGAAATCGGCGCAGATTCCTTTGAGGTCTCCGTTACGGTCGTCTTCGTCGCTTGCGGCGCATGCGGATGCTCCGCCTGTGACAGCGACGGATACATCCGAGGTCTCGGCCCCATCCGATCGCGCTGACAACCTGGGTTCCGTGCCGCTGTCCAATGGCCTCGTCAATGTATCTTCAGGCGCCATGGCGGCGAATCTTGTGTCGGGTCCGAAGCCTTCTTATCCGACACTCGCCAGCCTCACACGTACGCAGGGCAATGTGGTGATGCAGGCTGTGATCTCCAAGGATGGAACTGTGGAAGAATTGCACGTTATCAAAGGTCACCGCCTGTTGCGGAGTGCAGCCAAGAATGCAGTTCGAAACTGGCGCTATCGGCCCTACAGGATCGACGGCGTGCCGGTTGAAGTCGCGACCACTGTAAGTGTGGACTTCTCCTTGCATCGCTAGCAGCGTCAAATTACCGGGGAATTCAACTGACTCCAAGTAACGCACAGTTAAATTGTGCGGACGACTTTTTTCAGAATTTCAGCGGCTGCCTGCAGAGCACTGCGCTGTTCGTGGTTGAGGGCGGCGATCTGCTTCGCCAGGGCACATACGCGGCGGGCGCGACCTTCCATCAGGAGCTTCTTTCCAGCTGACGTTGCGGAGAGGAGGGTGCTGCGGCCGTCGTTTGCATTCTGTTTCTTGAGAACGAGGCCCTGTTCTTCGAGGGCGTTGACGATCCGGGTCATCGTGGGAGGGCGAACCTGTTCGGCGGCGGCTAGTTTCAGTGCGGGTCGATTCGGCTGATGATCGGTTTGTCTGAGGAGACTGTCCCTGTTGGTGGGACGATTCTGTACTTCAGGGTCGCTGATATTCAGAAAGTGCATGCGGTACTGAGTGAGAAGAGTGTGGATTTTATTCAGCCGCCGCATCTTGTCGCGAGGATGCCGGACCATGAGCTTTGGATGGCGTTTCTGAAGGACCCGGAGGGCAATACGCTCGGGTTGATGAGCGAGGTGCGCTGACTCGACGTTGCGGCAGGCGTTGGCGTTGGAAAAACATTCGACAGCAAATTCAAACGCAGGGCGCGGCCAAGGAGAGGCGGAGGTAGAGAAGCGGATTTCTCCACTGCGCTGCTCACGATAAGACTGTGAACAGCTTCGGTCGAAATGACGGTTCTTTGCTTTGTGAATGAAAATGCAACGGCAACAACAAGAGCAAAATGCCGGGTCTGGCGTATGATTTTTTTGGAAGTTTAAGTTCAAAGGAGAGAACGATGCGGATTGGGATGTTGACCGGGGGCGGAGATTGCCCTGGATTGAATGCAGTGATTCGGGCGGCCGTACGTAAGGGGATTCTGCACCATGGGGACGAGTTTGTTGGGTTTATGGAGGGATGGCGAGGCGTTCTGGATGATGTGACGATGCCGCTGACGCTGGAGACGACGTCGGGGATCCTGCATCGGGGTGGGACGATCCTTCGGTCGTCGCGAACGAACGTGAAGAAGATTCCGGGCGGGTTTGAGAAGTGTCTGGAGGTGCTTGCGAAGAACAAGATCGACGCTCTGATTGCGCTCGGTGGCGATGATACGCAGTCGATCTCGCTGGCGCTGAGCGAGAAGGGCGTGAAGTGCGTTGGGGTGCCGAAGACGATTGATAACGATTTGAATGGCACGGACGTTTGTTTTGGGTTTGATACGGCGGTGGGGATTGCGACGGAGGCGGTCGATCGGCTGCACTCGACCGCGGAGGCGCATAACCGCGTGATGGTGTGCGAGGTGATGGGAAGGGACGCTGGATGGATCGCGATTACTGCGGGGATTGCCGGTGGGGCCGATGTGATTCTGGTGCCGGAGGTGCCGATTGATATTGAAGAGGTTTGCCGGCTGGTGAAGTATCGGCGGGAGCATGGGAAGAAGTTCTCGATTGTGGTCGCGGCTGAGGGGGCGCAGTTCCCGGAATCAGGGCAGGCGACACATGGAACGGCAGTGGACTCGTTTGGGCATGCGCGGTTGAGCGGGATTGGGCAGGCGCTGGCGGAGGAGATTGAGAAGCGAACCGGGTACGAGACCAGGAGCGTGAACCTCGGGCATACGCAACGCGGTGGCACGCCTTCGGCGTATGACCGGATGCTTGCGACGCGGTATGGCGTGGCGGCGATCGACCTGGTGCATGCGGGCAAGTTCGGCCGGTTGGTGGTGCTGAAGGGGACCCAGATCACCGATATTCCGATCGCGGATGCGATTGCCAAGACACGGACGGTGGGTAAGGACTTGCTGAATGTGATGACAAGTCTGCAACCGCTGAAGTAGGTCGCATGGCGAGCCTATTCGACGAGAGGCCCCGGTGTATTTCCCGGGGCCTTTTTCTTCGATGTGCGGCATGTTCCAAGACCGGTGCGATCCCCGATTCGAACGGAAGTAATACTTTCGTATCAGTTAGTTAGTGGTTAATAGCTGAGATTTTTGTTGTACGTGTAGGGAAAAGGGGATACAAAGAGGGTGCCAGTTGGAGTAATGCTGGCGCGCTCTGACGTGGATGAACGGGAGACCTTGTATGGCGGTTGCGGTGCAGACGGCAGTGCGCGAGGTGATGGATATCCGGCAGGCTTCGGAATATCTGGGGATCAGCGGCGATACGTTGTACCGGTATGCATCTGAAGGGTTCATTCCGGCGTTCAAGCTGGGGAACCGGTGGCGGTTCAAGAAGTCCCTGCTGGATGCGTGGATGGATGAGAAGTCCGGGGTGAAGGCGCCGACACCGATTGCGGTGATGCCAAGACAAAAGAAGCCGGTTGCGCGGGCGCGGTAAGCGGTTTGTCCAGACGCCTGATCTCGCATTTTGATGCCTACGTCCTGATCTTTGGCGTAATCGCGGTGGCGGCGTTCTGGTTTGCGATCCAACTTTGCTGGTCGGCGGCGGGGAGGCAGTGGTACAGCGTAGTGTGGAGGCTGTTGGCTGCGCTGGTGCTGTTTGGGTTGGGGTTCGTGATGATCTTTTTTACGGCGTTTGGGGCTTGATGTTCAGTTGTCAGTTCTCAGCTGCGGGTCGAGCGACTGGGCACCGACAAGGTAGAACTGACAGACTTTTTTCGTCCGTTGTCTGCTAGGCAGGATTCAAGGTGATGACCGTGATTTCGGGGGGGCAGTTCAGGCGGAAGGGCAAGCCTACAGTGCCGATGCCGCGGTTGACGTAGAGCTGCATCTGATTGAAGCGGTAGAGACCTTCGGGGTACTTTTCGCCCATGGGAGGCAGGATGAGCGGGCCCAGGAAAGGAAGCCTGATCTGACCTCCGTGGGAGTGACCGGAGAGCATTAGGTCGACGAGATGGCCGCGAGGGTGGGCGATGACCTCGTCGGCGAAGTCGGGTTCGTGCGCCATGAGAAGGACGGGGCCGTCGGGGTTGACGGGGAGGGTGAGGTCGAGGTTGGGATGGCTGGAGCCAGGGTCGTCGAGGCCGCAGAGCCAGAGGCGACCTCCGTTGCGTTCGATGGGGAGGTATTGGTTTACCAGAACGGGAGTGCCATTTGTAGTGAGGGCATGGACGACGGCTGGGCCGTTAAAGGTGACGTCGTGGTTGCCGAGGACGGCGTAGCGGAGAGGCGCGGTGAGGGTGGTGAGAATCTCGGCGCAGCGGTGGAGGGCGTGCTTGCCGGCAATGAAGGTAAGGGAGCCGCGAGTGATGAAGTCGCCGGTGAGGAGGACGAGGTCAGAGGCCAGGGTGTTGACCTGACGGACGATGCGCTCCAGGAAGAAGGGCTCGGTGTACTCGTCGAGGTGGATGTCGCTGAGCTGGACGATGCGGTAGCCGTGGAAGGGGACGGGCAGATTGGCGATGGTGATGGGGCGGTGGACGACGTCGATTTCGTGCCGTGCGATTTCGCCGGCGTAGAGAGCTAAACCTGCGGCGGTGGCGCCGGAGGCTATGAGGAAGTTTCGCCGGGTGAGAGCGTGACGGCTGAGGAGGGGTAAAACCAGACATAAGTCATGATACTGGTTGAGGGGGGTTGAACCAAAGAGAGGGCGAGAGCCAGGCGACAGTTGGGTAAAATCAAGAGATGAATCTGAGCGTGCGGAAGAGACGAGCAGCGGCGGCTGCGAAGAGTGCGGGCGTGGATGGGACACTGGTGACGCACCTGCCGGATGTCCGGTATCTCTCCGGATTTACAGGGTCAAATGCGGCGCTGGTGTTGGCTGGTGGACGGGCGGTGTTGTTTACCGACGGGCGGTATACGGCCCAGGCGAAAGCCGAAGCGGTGGGAACCAAGGTGGTGATTGCGACGAAGCCAGCGGTGGTCGCGGCTTGTGAGTGGATCGAAGCGGCGAAGGTGCGGCGGTGTGGGTTCGATGCGGCGCATACGACCGTGGCGGGGCTGGAGACGATGCGGAAGGCGGTACCGGCGAAGGTGCGGCGGGGGATGTTTGTGGCGGTGGGGCCGCTGGTGGCGAGGTTGCGGGAGGTGAAGGACGGCGACGAGATCGCAAAGATTCGGAGCGGCGGCGCGGGTGGGGTGTGATCTGTTTGAGGGGCTGCTGAGCTATCTTCAGGCGGGGCTGACGGAGGCCGAGGTTGCGGCGACGCTGGAGTATGCGGCGAGGCTGGCCGGGGCGGAGGGGATGAGCTTCGACACGATTGTGGCCAGTGGAAAGCGGTCGGCGCTGCCGCATGGACGGGCGACCACGGCGAAGTTGCCGAAGCGGGGGTTCGTGACGCTGGACTTCGGTGTTATTCTCGACGGATATTGCAGCGATATGACGCGTACTGTGCACATGGGCAAGGCGATGCCGGGTGAGCGGGACGTGTATGATTCTGTGCTGGAAGCGCAGGAAGCTGCGGTCGCTGCCGTGGCGCCGGGAGTGACCGCCGGAGAGGTGGATGAGGCGGCGCGAAGCGTGTTGCGGAGGGTGAAGCTGGACAAGTACTTCAGCCACTCGACGGGGCATGGAGTTGGGCTGGAGATTCACGAAGGACCAAGGCTTGCGGCGAAACAGAAGCAGGTTTTAGAGCAGGGAATGGTGATTACGATCGAACCGGGGGTGTATATGCCCGGGCGGTTTGGGTTGCGCATTGAAGATATGGTGCTGGTGACGGCCAAAGGCGGAGAGATTCTGACGCCGAGCGTGAAGGCCTGGATCGAGCTGTGACGGCAACGCCGATGGAATCGAACTACAGGTGTTTTGAGCACCGGGAAGAGACATGATGGACGGAAATAAGTTGGAGGAGCTTCGCGAACTGGTCGATTTTCTGAAGGCGAACGGTATCGCCGAGTTCGACATGGAGCAGGACGATCTGAAGGTGCGGATCAAGTTTGCCGGGGAGCCTGCGGCGGCTGGCGGGTTGGATATGGCCCAGTTGAGCAGGCTGATGGCATCGGCGCCTCCGGCCGCTTCTGCGGGGGCTTCTGCTCCCGTAGAGCGCGGCCGCTGAGCTTGCTGCGGAGATGGAAGAGAAGCTGCATGAGGTGAAGTCGCCGATTGTGGGGACGTTCTATGAGTCGCCGTCGCCGGGTGCGCCGCCGTTTGTGAAGGTGGGCGACCAGGTGGAGGTGGGGCAGGTGCTGTGCATCGTCGAGGCGATGAAGCTGATGAACGAGATTGAGGCCGATGTTGCCGGCGAGGTGGTGAAGCGGATCGCTTCGAGTGGACAGCCGGTGGAGTACGGGCAGCCACTGTTTGCCATCAGGCCGCGGTAGGGCCGTTTAGCTTGGCGATCGTTAGCGAAGGTTCGATGGAAGGCATCCGGATTTATGTTTCGTAAGGTATTGATTGCAAATCGTGGGGAGATTGCGCTGCGGGTGATCAGCGCGTGCAAGGAGATGGGCATCCGCACGGTTGCGGTGTACAGCGAGGCGGATAGGAATTCGCTGCATGTGCGGTTTGCGGATGAGGCGATCTGCATTGGGCCGCCGCGGTCGGCGGACAGCTATCTGAATGTGCCGGCGGTGATCTCGGCTGCGGAGATTGCGGACGTGGACGCGATCCATCCTGGGTACGGGCTGCTGAGCGAGAACGCGAACTTCGCCGAGGTGTGCCGGGCGTCGAATATCAAGTTCATCGGGCCTCCGCCGGAGGTGACGCGGATGATGGGCGAGAAGTCCACCGCGCGGCAGACGATGAAGAAGGCGAAGGTGCCGATTCTGCCGGGGTCTGATGGGGTGATCGCGGACGAGAAAGAGGCGCTGGAGTGGGCGAAGGACGTTGGGTATCCGGTGATCTTGAAGGCAGTGGCTGGCGGCGGCGGGCGCGGGATGCGCATTTGCCGGAACGCTGAGGAGCTGCCTGCGATGTATCAGCAGGCTTCGACTGAAGCGGCGAACGCGTTTGGCAACGGCGATATGTACATGGAGAAGTTCATCGAGCGGCCACGGCATATCGAGTTCCAGGTGCTGGCGGATGAGCATGGCAATGTGATGAGCCTTGGGGAGCGGGAGTGCTCGATCCAGCGGCGGCACCAGAAGCTGATTGAAGAGGCGCCGAGCTTGATGGTGACTCCGAAGCTGCGCGAGGAGCTGGGGAAGACGATCAAGAAGGCGCTGGAGAACATTGGCTATTGGAACGCCGGGACGATTGAGTTTCTGATGGATGAGGACGGCAAGATCTACTTCATCGAGATGAATACGCGCATTCAGGTGGAGCATTGTGTAACTGAGATGGTTACAGGAATTGACCTGGTGAAGGCGCAGTTGCGAATCGCTGCGGGGGAGAAGCTGTCGTCGATTATTACGAAGCCGGTGGAGATTCACGGGCATGCGATTGAGTGCCGGATCAATGCGGAGCATCCGGAGAAGTTCACGCCGAGCGCGGGGAAGATTACGGCGTTCAATTTGCCGGGAGGCAATGGGGTGCGGGTGGATACGGCGCAGTATGCCGAGGGCGTTGTGCCGCCGTACTATGACTCGTTGATTGCGAAGCTGATCTGCCATGGGGCCGATCGCGAAGAGGCGATGAACAAGATGCAGCGGGCGCTTTCGCAGTTTGTGGTGCAGGGGATCCATACGACGATTCCGCTGCACCAGAAGATCTTTGCGGATGAGGAGTTTCGGTCGGGGCAGTTCGATACGAAGTTTATGGAGCGGTTCTTCGAGCGGCAGAAGGAGAGCTAGTCAGCGAGACACCGAGTGAGTGAGCCAGCGAATCCGCAATTTCCACGGTTATATCCGATTGTGGATGAGGGATTGCTTCGTCTGCGTGGGGTCGCATTGGGGCGAGTTGCCGAGGAGTTGAAGGCGGCGGGGCTGATGCTGGTGCAGTATCGCAATAAGGACGGAGAACCTGACGCGATCCTGCGGGACGCCTCAGTGATGTGGGAGGTATTTGACGGGAGCGGTTGCCGGTTGATGATGAACGACCGTGCGGATCTGGTGAAACCGGCGGGATTTGGTGGGGTGCATGTGGGGCAAGGGGACTTGTCGCCAGAGGAGGCTCGGCGGGTCGTTGGTGCGAAGAGGTGGGTCGGGGTTTCGACGCATAACGACGAGCAGGTGCGGATTGCGAATGAGACGAGTGCGGATTACGTCGCTGTGGGGCCGGTGTTTGCTACGGGGACGAAGGTGGATACGGAGCCGGTGATTGGGCTGGATGGTGTGCGGCGGGCGCGGGCGTTGACGAAGAAGCCGATTGTGGCGATTGGTGGGATTACGCGGGAGAATGCGCGGAGTGTGATCGATGCCGGGGCGGATTCGGTGGCGGTGATCAGTGCTCTGTTTGTTGAGGGAGAGACGGTCGGGAAAGTGGCGGGAGACTTTCTCGAAATTTTACGGTAGAACAGACGGAACGTGAATTTTGTGAAAATCAAGATGTCGGATACCCCTGCCTCGGTAGCAAGATGACACTCAGTTGAGTTCGACTGCGCCGCAGTTTGTGCAGGGGATGGGGCTGTTTTCGGCGACGGCGATTGTGATGGGCTCGATGATTGGGTCGGGCATCTTCATCGTGTCGGCGGATATGTCGCGAGGATTGGGTTCGCCTGCGTTGCTGATTGCGGCGTGGCTGGTTACGGCGGTGATGACGATCATCGGCGCGCTGAGCTACGGGGAGCTGGCGGCGATGATGCCCAAGGCCGGCGGGCAATATGTCTATCTGCGCGAAGCGTTGGGGCCGCTTTGGGGTTTTCTTTATGGGTGGACGCTGTTCCTGGTGATCCAGACGGGGACGATTGCGGCGGTGGGGGTCGCGTTCGGCAAGTTTCTTGGGGTGTTCTTTCCGAGTGTGAGCGCGTCGAACTGGATCTGGCACATTGGGCATGTTCCAGCGTGGCATGTGGGGCCGATGGTGCTGGGCAACATGGACATTGGATTGAACACGGCGAACCTGTCGGCGATTGTGGTGATTACGTTGCTGACGCTGCTGAATACCATGGGTGTGAAGATGGGCGCGGCGGTGCAGAATGTGTTTACTTCTGCGAAGGTGCTGGCGTTGGCGGCGGTCGTGCTGGTGGGTTTGGTGGCGAAGAATTCAGTCGCGATTGCGGCGAACTTTGGCGCGGGTTGGCATAATTTTTGGGCGGGTGCCGGGTGGGGTACGCTGCATGCGGTGCAGGTGGGGGTGGGTGGGCCGACGGCTTATGTTGGGTTGTTGACGATGGTGGCGGTGGTGCAGGTCGGGTCGCTGTTCAGTTCGGATTCGTGGAACAACGTGACGTTTACGGCGGGTGAGATCAGGAACCCGAAGCGGAACATCCCGTTGTCGCTGGTGATTGGGACTGGCGTTGTGCTGCTGCTGTATGTGCTTTGCAACTTTGTCTATCTGAGTGTGCTGCCGATGGCGGGCGATGCGGCGGCGACGACGATTGTGGGGCGGGGGATCCAGTTTGCCTCGGAGGACCGGGTCGCTACGGCGGTGATGGAGCAGGCTTTTGCCGGCTCTGGCGCGAAGCTGATGGCCGCGGCGATTTTGATTTCCACGTTTGGTTGCGTGAATGGGATGCTGCTGGCGGGGGCCCGGGTTTATTACGCGATGAGCCGGGACGGGTTGTTCTTCAAGTCGGTTGGCAGGTTGAGTGAACGGTCGAAGACTCCGGTGAACTCGCTTTGGGTGCAGTGGGCGTGGACTTGTTTGTTGTGCCTGTCGGGCAGCTACGGGCAGCTGCTGGATTATGTGATCTTTGCGGTGCTGGTCTTCTACATTCTGACGATTACGGGTTTGTTTGTGCTGCGGCGGAGCCGTCCGGAGGCGGTGCGGCCTTATAAGGCACTTGGCTATCCGGTGTTGCCGGGACTATATATCGTGATGGCTGTGTGGATTTGTGTTGTACTCTTGCGGTACAAACCTCAGTACACTTGGCCAGGCCTGATGATCGTTCTGCTAGGTATTCCGGTTTACCTGGTTTGGACACGGATGGGCGCTGCAATAAGACAAGAGTCGTAAGTTTTAGGAAAGTGGAGAATTTTATTCAATGGCGAATCTGCTGGCAGTCAAACCTCTTTCTCGTTTGCTGAAGGAGGCGGAGAATGAGGGCGAAAGCGGACTCAAACGTACTCTGGGCCCCCTGAATCTGATCACGCTGGGAATTGGGGCGATCATCGGGGCAGGAATTTTTGTACTGACGGGTCAGGCAGCGGCGATCCATGCGGGCCCGGCTGTGGTACTGAGTTTTGTGCTGGCGGGTATCACGTGCGCTTTTGCGGGGCTTTGCTATGCGGAGTTCGCTTCGCTGATTCCGATCGCGGGTTCGGCTTACACGTATGGGTATGCGACGCTGGGCGAGTTCGTGGCATGGATCATCGGGTGGGACCTTGTGCTCGAGTACGCTTTCGGCGCGGCCACGGTGGCCTCGGGCTGGAGTGGATATTTTGTTGGATTGTTTGCTGACTTCGGGATCCATATTCCACCGCAGTTTACGACGACGCCGGGTACCGTGCTGTATATGTTCCACGACCGATGGATGCAACTGGCAGCGTTGCCGGCCGGTGTGGACGCTTCTACGCTGCCTCACGTTACCGGTGTATTCAATTTGATTGCGTTCCTTGCGATCACTGTGGTGACGGCTGTCCTGATTGTGGGAATCCAGGAGTCGGCGAACCTGAACACGGCGATTGTGATCGTGAAGCTGAGTGTTGTGGGCATCTTTCTGGTGCTGGGAATCGGTTACATTCTGAAGCATCCGGCACAGGCGCATGCGAATTGGACCCTGTTTATTCCGCCGAGTGAGGAACCGGGCAGGTTTGGCCTGAATGGGATTACGGCCGGGGCAGCGTCGATTTTCTTTGCGTATATCGGCTTCGATGCGGTATCGACTGCGGCGCAGGAGGCGAAGAACCCGAAGCGGGACATGCCGATTGGGATCCTTGGTTCGCTGGTGGTTTGCACGGTACTGTACATCCTGGTGTCGGGCGTATTGACCGGCCTGGTGAACTACCGGGCGTTGAATGTGGGTGATCCGGTCGCGGTCGGGATCGATGTGACGGGCGTGCGCTGGGGCTCGATTCTGGTGAAGATCGGTGCGGTGTTCGGGCTGGGTACGGTGATGCTGGTGATGCTGCTGGGCCAGTCGCGGGTGTTTTATTCGATGTCGCGCGATGGGCTGCTGTGGAAGTGGGCCGGCAAAATTCATCCAAAGTTTCGGACCCGTGGATCTCGAACATGGTGGTTGGAGCCATCGTTGCGATCATGCCGGCGGTGTTGCCGATCGAAAGGCTGAGTGCGCTGGTGAATATGGGAACGCTGCTGGCGTTCACGATCGTGTGCGCCGGAGTGTGGATCCTCAGGCGACGCAATCCGCACCTGCATCGGCCCTTCAAAACGCCGTGGGTCCCAGCGGTCCCGATCCTTGGCATGATCAGTGCGCTGTATCTGATATGGTCGCTGCCCGTGTTAACGAAGGTGGTGGTGGTGGTGTGGCTGGTAGTGGGGTTGTTGATTTATTTCACATACAGCGTGAAACACAGCCAGGTGCAGAAGGCGCTTCGGGAGGAACCTGTCGGGGGTACCCCCCCAATTGCCCGGACGTAAATTATCTCCTTTCATGAAGTTACGAGTCATCTGGGCTTGTAAAATATTCATGACAAAGGGGTTGCGCCCAAAATATTCCATCTAAACGAGTTAGCCCCGGAGAGTATCCGGGGCTTTGCTTGTTTTTGATCTATATATCCAGTATAGCGGTTTGGGTGTAACTAACATGCCACGCGGATGTTGTTGGTGGGGAATGGGTTGAATGGTTCGGGGGCTTGACATGCGATTTTTGGGCGGAAAACGCAGAAAAAATAAATGCAACGACAACTGGGGATCTCCTTCGCGGATGACAACAAGAGAGGCAAGAACAATTGCGACTGCGCAACCGCAACTGCAAAGGCAAAAACAACCGCAACTGCAAAGGCAAAAGCGAAATGCGGGGGTCTCTCTACTGCGTGACTCACGATGATACTCTGAGTCGCTTCGGTCGAGATGACGCTTCTTTGGGGGGCTCGGAGAGAACAGCCGCAAAAGTAACGACAAGACAACAGCAGATCCCCATTCGACTTCGCTCAGGGCAGGCTCTTCGGGATGACAACAAAAAAGGCAAAGTAAGAGTAACGGTAATTGGCGGCTGTTGGATTAGTGGTCGGTGAGGGCTTGCTCGGGGAGGATGGGGAGGGTGACGGAGTTGGCCGGGGTGGGATCGTCGCGGAGGCGGAGGTAGAAGCCGGTCTTGGCTGGGCGGGGGAGCGAGAGGGTCGTGCCTACGAAGCCTTCGGGGACCGTGGTGGGGGTGGTGAAGTCGGCGTCGGTGGCGATGGAGTCTACGAGGTAGAGGCTGGAGCCAGAGATGGTGCAGGGCAGGGTGGTGTCAGGGGGGCAATGGAGGTCTTTGAAGGTGGGGAGGCGAACCAGGTTGACTAGAGGCAGCCAGTCGCCGGTGGTGCCGTCAGGGGAGACAGGGCGGAGGCGCAGAGGGCCGAAGGCTGAGTTGCCGAAGGCCTTGAGTGGGTCGAGAGTGGCGAGCAGGGTGTGTGGGTTCTGGAGGACGAGGCTGCCAGAGGCGACGGAGAGTGTGGTGCGGAGGGTCTCGTCGCCGTTTGCGATCTCGAGCTGGCCTGTGCGTGGGAACGGGGCGGCCGATTTGAGCGAGAAGGTGAGTTGCTGGGTGACGGGGAGATCGTCCTGGTCGGCGAGATGGATCGAGGTGCTGGTCGATTGGCCGATGCTCTTGCTGAGAAGCTTGACGGAGGGACGGGCAGGCGCGACGGTGACGGGGAGAGTGAGGGTGCGGCCGTCTTTGAGGGAGAAGCTGGCGGTGAGGCGCTCGCCCACGCGCAGTTTAGGGGCCTGGCTGTTGGGAGGGAGACTAAGGCGGAGGTTGGTGTCGGTGTTGGAGGGCGCGGGCGTGGGTGAGGCAGTGTCCTGGTTGGAGGGCGTGCTGGACGGCGCAGGAGTAAAGGTGAGGTCGTTGATGGTGAGCTGTCTGGACCTCATCGAGGCTGGTGCCGGTGAGGTCGGCGGTGGTGTCTCCGGCGTGGAGTTCGAGGGTTTTGAGGGTCGCGGGTTCGGAGTAGGTCTTGGTGGTGATGATGTCGGGGCGGACATCGCCGAATTGCTGGATGGTGAGGTGGAAGGCGCCGGGGTCGAGCGATTTTAGTGAGGCGGAGATGTCGACGGCGGCGGGTCCGTGGGCGGACTTCCACTGGGTTTCGACTTGCCTGCCAGTGGCGGTGTCGAGGGAGATCTTTTCGATGCAGGCGGTACCAGTGGAGCTGAGAGTGAGATGATTTTCACGGCCGGCGATGAGGACGTCGTCGTCGGCCAGCTTCCAGCCTTTGCCGGGTGTGTCCTGCAGGTCGAGGGTGGGGCCCTTGAAGGGGTCGAAGCCCCAGAAGCCCGTGATGGTGCCGGTTATGGTATTGGTGGTTGCGAGTCTGGTCGTGGCGGAAACAGCCTCGGCGGTGTTGCCTGTCGCTGGAGATGCACTCGGATCAGTGTCGAGCGGTAGAGGTTTGCGTGCAGGAAGTTTTGCGAGGACGAGGCCACCACGAAAGGCATCGGGGGTAACGGGAATGTCTGCGGTGACGCCCGGGCCTTCGAGGCGGAGTACGAGGTCGTGGGCGAAGGCGGTGGAGAAGACGAGGGGGGCGCCATCGACTGCGAGTACGACCGAGGGTTTGAGGAGGCAGGTGATGTCTTTGGGGTCGGTTGGCTGCAGCGGCGGCGGGACTGCCGCTTGGATGGAGGGCAGGCCGATGACGATGACGGACTTGGGGTCGTTGAAGGAGGGTGGGGTGTTGAGGCGGAGGTTGAGACTCTCGTTTTCGGGGAAGGCGATGGCGGGAATGTACTGATATTTGGCGGTGTGGAGGCCGCTCATGATGCGGACGAGGTCGACGATGGCACCGACGTAGGCGCTGTAGAGGCCAGCGCCCCCGATGCCGGTGTAGCTGGCCTGGTTGATGAAGTCGGAGTTGGTTCCGCTGCTGAGCATGGCGACGACGGTTTGGCCGTGGCCGTCGTCGAGGAGGGTCTGGTTGCCGGCCTGGGTGAGGCAGGTGGCCTGGGCATCGGGAGGACGCTTGAAGCAGTCGCCGTTGGGCTTGAGGTTGAGGGTCCGGGCGAGGAAGTCGGAGTGTTTGGCGAGCGCGGTGGGATCGTTGGGCGGAACGCGGCGGATGGCGGCGAGGTAGGTCTCGATGCGGGCCTGTTCGAAGCCGGCTTCGATGAGGTCCTGCGAGGCGCGGACGAAGACGCCGGGGCGGCCGCGGACGGCGGAGCGGAGGGTGCTGAAGTCGCCGCCGGTTTCAGGGGCGAGGAAGAGGATAACCTGCTGGGCCTCGTCGGGCACGGTGACAGTGACGCCCTCTTCGCGGACCTTTTTGTTCCAGGTCTGGATGCTGAAGAACCAGTTGTCGGGGGGAGGGTTGGTGGTGCCGCGGAGGAAGGCAGCTACGAGAAGATAGTGGACGGACTGCGTGGGGGGAAGGTTGGGGTGCAGCCAGATCTTGTCACCGGGCTGGAGGTTGGGGACCTGGGCGATGGGAAGGGTCCTGCCAGAGCGGGTGACGTGAACGTCGATTTTGGGGCCGGCGAGGTCAAAGCGCGCAGGGTCGGCGTGGAGGGTCGAGCAGAGTAGTAGGAGGGCAGAGAGAGTTGCAATGTGGCGCGATCTGCCAAGGACTGTTGCCATCATTCCATTTTAGACGGCGAAGGGCCAGCTTCGGATGTCGGGCCTGGATGGGTGATTGTTTTGTTACTTTTGGCTGCGGATGCGGGAGGAGGGGTGATCGCTGGCGATGACGCCGTCGCGGATGGTGACGACGCGGTGGGCGTACTCGGCGATGTCGGGCTCGTGGGTGACGACGATGATGGTGTTGCCGTTGGCGTGGAGATCGTCGAAGAGGGCCATGATCTCGTCGCCGGTTTTGGAGTCGAGGTTTCCGGTGGGTTCGTCGGCGAGGATGATGGAGGGCTTGTTGACGAGGGCGCGGGCGATGGCAACGCGTTGACGCTGGCCGCCGGAGAGCTCGTTGGGCTTGTGCATCATGCGAGCGCCCAGGTCGACGGACTCGAGGACGGACTTTGCGCGGGCAGTACGCTCGGCGGCAGGAGTGCCGTTGTAGATGAGGGGCAGCTCGACGTTGTGAAGCGCAGTGGCGCGGGCGAGGAGGTTGAAGGTCTGGAATACGAAGCCAATCTCCTTGTTGCGAATGCGGGCGAGCTCGTCGTCGTTGAGCTCGGAGACGTCGTGACCGTTGAGCCAGTAGCGGCCTTGCGAGGGGGAGTCGAGGCAGCCGATGAGGTTCATCAGCGTTGATTTTCCGGAGCCGGAGGGCCCCATGATGGCGACGTACTCGTTGTGCCGGATGCGGAGGTTGACGCCGCGCAGAGCGTGGACCTGCTGATCACCCATCTCGTAGGTCTTCCAGAGATTCTCGGTGACGATGACGTCTCCGGGGTTCGGTCCGGCGAAGGAGGTGGTCGTGATCGGGGATTCGACTGCAGTTTCGATAGCCATCCGGTTCTCCGGTTGTGTTGCCTGTTTCAGGATAGTACGTTTGGGCCGAGAGGATGGTTCCATGAGGGTTAATGAACCTCTTCCGGCAAACGGTGCTGCCCCTGGGCTATGGTTACGACTTCTCGTCTGGGTTGGTTTCGACGGCGTTGTCTACTTTGACGGCGGTGCCGCTCTTAAGGGCGCGCAAAATTCGATAGCGGCCGGTGACGATCTGATCACCCTCTTTGAGACCGCCGAGGACCTCGATGTCGGTGGCACCAGTAACGCCGGTGGTTACGGGAACGAATTCGGCGCGGAGCTTCTTGTGGTCGGTCCGGAGCAGATAGACTCCCTGGACGAGCTGGGACTTGGTGGCAGCGCCGGCGGGCGTAGCTGCGACGCCAGCTGCGGGCTTGCCGGCGTTCGCGGCGAGGGCCTTTTCTGCTGCGACGTCACGCTGGACGAGTGCCTGGATGGGTATGGTGAGGGCGTTTGGCCTGTGGGCCGTGGTGATCTTGGCCGTGGTTGAGAGGCCAGGGCGCAGCTCGTCCAAATTTATGCCGGGGGTTGGGTCGAGGGTGACGACGACCTTGAAGTCCTTGGCTTCCTCTGTGCCGGTGGTGCTCTGGCTGGTGGCGATACCGGTGGTGCGGAGGAGGGCCTGGTCGCCGACCTCGGTGACGTGGCCTTTGAAGACGCGGCCTGGGAGGGCATCGACGGTGACTTCGGCGGTCTGGTTGAGGGAGACGTTGACGATGTCGGTCTCGTCGACCTTGACCTCCGCGGTGATGACGGACATGTCGGCGAGGGTCATAAGGGTGGAGCCTTCGGCGTTTTGAATGCCGAGGACGACGGTCTCGCCTTCGCGGACGGGGACGTTGGTGACGAGGCCGTCAAAGGGAGCGCGGCTGATGGTCTTGTCCAGGGCATCGTAGTTGGCGCGCTGGCTGGCGACGGCCTGGTTGGAGTGGCCGCGCTGGGAGTCTGTCTGGGCGCGGGCCTGCGCGAGAGCGGCCTGACGCTGGGCGAGGGTGGCGACGGCCATGTCGTAGGCGGCCTTCTTGGCGTCGAAGTCCTGCTTGGCGATCAGCTTGTCGTCGAAGAGGGCCTGGGCGCGACTGTAGTCGAGCTTCTTTTGCTCGAGATCTGCCTTACCCTGAGCGATGTTGGCTTCGGCGGTCTTTTCGGCGGCGATAAAGCTGGTGATGTCGGTACGGGAGGCGGCGATGGTGGCGTCCTGGGCCGCGACGGTGGCCTCAGGTTGCACGCTCTCGACCTTGGCCAGAACGGTGCCGGCCTTTACGCGGTCACCCTCTTTTACGTAGAGGTGGGTGATGCGCCCGAAGGCGGTTGCGCCGATATTGACGTAGGTCTTCGGCTTGATCTGGCCGGTGCCGTTGACGATGGAGGTGAGGTCCTCGCGGACGACCTTGCCTGTGGCGACCTTGGTGACGTTGGCCTGGCCGTGAAGAATGCTGGCGACGACGATGCCCGCAAGGACCAGGACGACCGCGACAATTACAATAATCTTTTTAGCGCTCATTGCTGCTTTCTATAGACCTCCGCCGAAGCTGAGAGGTGCATTGGGAGTAGACGCCTGTCAAAGAGACAATACGGAGCCGAGGGAGCTTGCGTTCCGTATTCCTTCCAGAAACTGGACTTAGCTTCGCCGGAGGAAGACTGGACGAAGGTCCGTAACTCTTCTTTGGGCGAGATTTGGAGGTCCTTTACGTATATGAATGATGATAACAGGGCGGCCCGTACGTCTACCTCTTGTAACAGGGATATAACCGCTCTACAATACAGGTTGGTTACAGGAGCACACCCCCTACTATGACGAGTTCACGGCGCTTGGTATCCAGCACGGCCCTATGCTTCCTTTTTTTGATGGGAATCCGGGTGCTGGCTGCACAGGAGACGCCTGCCAGTGCCACGCAGACCGATGGCGTGACGAAAGGGCCTGTAACGGTCGAGAAGCCGGACCCGTTGAAGCGTCCCCTGAGCGATAAGGAGAAGATCGCCCAGCAGAAGGCGGTGAAGCAAGAGTTAAAGGGTGTGTACAAGAAGTGGGTGGATGAGGACGTCCGATGGATCATCACGGACCAGGAGATGCAGGCCTTCAAGAGCCTGAGCAACGACGAAGAGCGCGACCAATTTATCGAGAATTTCTGGTTGCGACGCAATCCGAATCCGGACTCTCCGGAGAATGAGTATCGTGAGGAGCACTACGCGCGCATTGCGTATGCGAACGAGCATTTCGCGGCGGGCAAGCCGGGCTGGAGAACGGACCGCGGTCACATCTATATTGCGTTTGGAAAGCCGGACAGTATCGACTCACATCCAAGCGGCGGCAGCTATGAACGGCCGATGGAAGAGGGCGGCGGCAATACCTCTACCTTCCCGTTCGAGATTTGGCATTATCGATACCTTGAGGGGATCGGCGACAACATCGACATCGAGTTTGTCGATACGTGCATGTGCGGCGACTACCACATGACGATCGACCGCTCAGAGAAAGATGCGCTGAAGCATACTCCCGGAGCTGGGCAGACACTGTACGAGCAGATGGGCCAGTCGAAGCAGGCGGACCGTTTTTCGGGTGGTGGACTGGAGCAGCTTGGTGCGGGGCCCTTGTCGGCGCAGAACCAGAGCAAGCAGTTCGATCGGCTCGATCAGTTTGCGAAGCTGCAGGCTCCCCCGGTGATCAAGTTCAAGGACATGGAGGCGTTTATGACGACCTCCAAGATCCTGACAGGGCCGCCGTTCTTGTTTGACGTTCGCACCGACTACGTGAAGGTGACCAACGATACGATCCTGGTGCCTGTAACCCTGCAGATCAGGAATGGCGACATCACTTTCAACACTAAAGACGGTGTTGCGATGGGGACGGTGAATATCCTGGGTCGGGTGTCGAACCTGAACCACAAGCCGGTGCAGACCTTTGAAGACACGGTCACGGTGCAGGTGCCAAGCGAACTGCTTGCGCGCAAGCGGACCGATTTGTCGGTGTATTGGAAGTCTTTGCCGCTGCGACCTGGTTTGTACAAGATCGACATCGTGATCAAGGACGTCAACAATCCGGACCATATCGGTAGATGGCAGCGCAGTTTGAATGTTCCGAGATATGACGACGATCGTCTTGCATCTTCCTCGCTGATACTGGCCGGACAGATGGAGCGCGTGCCATCGAGGGATATTGGGGCAGGGAACTTCGTCATTGGTGACACTCATATTGTTCCGCGTGTGCCGAGCGGCATTGCGGCGCCGGTGACTTTTCATCGGGCGCAGAGTTTGAACTTCTGGATGCAGGTGTATAACCTTGGTATCGACGAAAAGAGTAAACAGAACGGCGCGACGATTGAGTATCAGATCCTGGATCTGGCAACCAACCAAGCCGTCCTGCAAACACAGGAGCTGACGGCGAAGACGAATCCGAATGCGGACCAGGTTACGATTGAGAAGAGCTTGCCGCTGGCAAGCCTGCAGCCTGGCAAGTATCAGATAAATATCAAAGTGAATGACGGAATTACGAAGCAGCAGATCGCAGAATCTGCGCCGTTCATCGTGGATTAGGCAGATGCGGAAGTAGTACGGTGACATGGTTATCCAGATTTCAATTGGCAATAACCGGTAACTGCGCATTCTGTAGAGGCGCCCCATTTTTCTAGGTGCGTAAAAAAATTGCAACGGCCATCGACGCGCAGGACGGCTTTACTGTGCAACGACCCCAGGTGAAGATCGCGTTTGTCTCGTTGTTGCTGCTGACCGTGGCGGTGGGCGTTGCTGCGGGTCAGGGAGCTGCGGTGTCCGGGGTAGTTCGCGATGCGCAGGGTGTGGCGCAACTGGGCGCTTTGGTTCAGGTGGTTGCGGACGACTCGACCGTTCTCGGCGCAACGTTTACTGACCTTCATGGACGTTATCTGATCCCCCATCTGGCTGCCTGGGAGATATGGGGTGAGGGCAAGTGCTGCACTGTTTGTGCCGGCGCTGCGAGACAATCTGCAGCTTCGAGCAGGGGCGCAGGCGATCGTCAACCTTACCTTGAATACGCTCTTCGAGTCGGCCACGTGGATCCCGGCGGAGCGCCGCAAGGCGGATGAGCCGAGTGATGACTGGAAGTGGACGATGCGCTCTGCGGCAAATCGCCCCATTCTGAGACTGGCTGAAGACGGTGACGTGATTATGGTCTCGTCGAGTGTGACGGAATCGGCGTCCAAGCACTCCGAGAGGGCCCGGGCCGAGATGACGGCGGGTGATGGCGGGTTTGGCAGCAGTGGCGTCCATGACGTTTTTGTATTCGACCGGACGCTTGATGACGGCGCCGGAGCGAGACTGCATGTGGACATTGGGAAACAACCCGGGCCGACCGCGGTTGGGCCGTCGACAGAGGTCGCAACGGGCTTTGAGACGCAGCTGGGATTTGCCGGTGCAGGCAGGGCGGTGGTTAGTTATCAATCTCACCCGGAGCTGGTGAGTTCGGGCGGGGCGCCGGGACTGGATGCGATGCAGATGTCGACCGCCCAGCTGATTCGGATTGGCGACTTCGCTGATGTGGAGGCTGGGGGCATACTCTATGTGGTCCGTACCTCGGGGTACGCCACGGGTTCGCGGCCGTTCGTGAAGATAACGGCCCATCCGATGAAGACCTGGACGGCCGGGTATCGCATGGCGACTTCGCAGAACCTGCAGTCGTTTGCCGGGCTTGACTCGGTGCAGCAGGAGCTGCCGATTGCTGTGATGTATCAGGGCCGTATGCAGACCGCGCAGGGTGTCCATCAGGAGTTTACTGCGGGCCGGAAGACCGGGCCGGGAATGATTCAGGTTTCCTATTACCTTGATTCTCTCGATCGGGTGGCGGTGTCGGGTGGTGGTGCGCTGGGCGCCGCGGACATCCAGCAGACAGGCCAGTCTGGCGCGAATGGGATACTTGCCGATTCGACGACGGGGAATTTTCGGTTTCTCAGTGCGGGATATAAGACCCAGGGCGTGAATGTGACGCTGACTGAGCCGCTGACACCCAGCATGTGGGTGGCGGTGGAGTATGCGACGGGCGCTGGTTTGGCTGCGAAGGACGGGGCGGTGATGGAACTTCCGACGATCGGATCGGACCTGGCACCGCAGGCCGCCCAGACCGCGACGATCGCCCTGCGAGGAAGGGTGGTTCGACACAGGAACGAGTCTTCGGGCGTCGTACCGGTGGCAACCGGCGCGGTTGGTGACGGCGGTCGATCCGTATGCTCCGTTTAGCGACCAGGCCTATTTCAGCTGCTATCTGCGGCAGGCGCTGAGGCTGGGGAACCTGCTTCCGGCTGGGCTCGACGCGACGATAGACGTCACCAATCTGCTGGCCCAGGGGTATCGTCCGTTCCTTTCAGCGGACGGTAAGACGCTGTTTCTGGCGGAGGCGCCGCGGACCCTGCAGGCGGGGCTTGCCTTCACTTTCTAGATAAATTCTTCTATTCGGTTCGGAGCGCTTCCATCGGATCGACGGTGGCTGCGCGTCGCGCCGGAACGCAGGAGACCGCGAGTCCGCCGCCGACCAGCAACAGTGTGACCGCCGCCATTGTCCAAGGGTCGTGGGCTGTGATGTTGTAGAGGAAGGTTCGCAGGAGGAGACTGGTCACGTAGGCTAGAACCAGTCCCAGAGCCGATCCTGTAAGCAACATCCAACTGGCCTGCCTTAGCACGAGCCACATTACGTCGCCACGCCGAGCGCCCAAGGCGATGCGAAGGCCGAGTTCCTTTGTGCGGTGTGCCACCAGATAAGCGAGCAGACCATAGATTCCAGTGATGCAGACGAGAAGCGCCGATCCGCCAAATACGATCAATAGCCGGGCGGCGAGCTGTTGGTTGCCGTATGAATCCTCGACGACCTGGTCCATCGTCGTGAAGGTGCTGTCGGAGAGCTCAGGGCTGGCTTGCTGCAACATTTCGCGGAACTCGGGGACGATGGAGGACGGGCTTCGGTCGGTTCTAATTGCGAGATCCATGGCCATGCCCTCCGCGCCTTTGTAGAAGCCGGTGCCGGGCGTGATCTGTGGAATCGCGACTTCAATCTCCGGTTGTGATTGTTTGGCGATGGAGACCTGGCGCTCATCGTCGAGCACTCCGATGACGACGGCGCGCTTGTCCTTGCTGAAGGAAAATAGATTTTCGCCGAGTATCTTTTCGGGGGCCTCGTCATCGTTGAAGTATGCCTTTACAAAAGCGCGATTCACGACCGCCGCGGCTTGCGTGCTGGCCGTATCACCTTCGTTGAAGAACCTGCCTTTGAGCATTCTGAATCCGAAGACGTCTTGCATCTCCGGACCAACTGCCCGAAACTGTGCGACTAAATCACGGCGGCGCACATCGGCGGCACTGTTTCCAGCGGCCCCAAAGGTAAACTGCATTTTGAAGGTGTTTTCGAGGGGTGCCGCGTTCATCAGGACGGCGGCCTGCACTCCAGGCATGTGATTGACTCGGTCAACCAGGGGTTGATAGAGCTCGGTGGTCATGTTCTGTCCAGCGAATTTGTAAGCCGGAATCGTCATGTTGGCGATGATGATGTGGTCGGTACGGAAGCCGAGCGGCACATGGCGCAAGGCGTAGATCGTTCGGAGCAAGAGACCGCATCCGACTAACAGGACAAGGGACATCGCGATCTGTATGACGACGAGCGAGGCACGGGTGCGGTATTGCGACCACCCCGGAGCTGCTCTGTGGGCCACCTTGCCGCAATCCGGATTCGATTCGCGCTTTTGCCGCGACGATAGCGGGCCAGACAGAACACAGTAGAGCACTGACTACTGTCAACGCGACCAATAAGCCGATTACGGACGTGTTTGCAGTCAGTTTCTCGTGGACATGGAACTGTGCGGTCAGACCGTGTTCAAAGAGCTTTAAGATCAACATGGCGAGACCAAGGCCGAGGGTCGAAGCGATCGCGCTGACGAGGAGGCCTTCTGCGGCGAACTGCTGGATGATGCGCCAGCGGCTGGCGCCAAGTGCTCCGCGCACGGCGATCTCCCGCTGCTTTGCGGTGGCTCGCGCGAGCATCAGGCTGGTGCCGTTCACGCACGCGATGAGCCACAAGACCGCTGAGGCCCCGAAGAGCGCCAGGAGGGCCTTTCTGAGATCGGTTTCGACGAGCGAATCATCGTAGCGCTGCAGTTGGACTGAGGTGACCAGGTCGCGGTCATACGGGTCGGCGTATTCTTTGGCCACGTCGGGCTGGATCGCCTTGAGTTCTGAATCCGCGGTGCGAAGGGTCACCTTCGGCCCTAACCTTGCGATGACCTGGTAGTTGGGAGTGATGTTTCGTGTACGGACGGTATCCTTCTCGCCGATTATTGTTGGCAACCAGACGAGGGGGACGCCCCCGTTCAGCGGGAAGGCGAAGCCACGAGGCATAACGCCGATCACGATGTATGACTCTCCGTTCAGTTTGACTGCTTTGTTGAGGACATGCGGATCGGCGCCGTAGATGGTGCGCCATACAGGATCGCTGAGGATGAGAGTGTGGGCCTCTCCAGTGACAGCGGAGCCGTCGGTCCGGCCTTCAAAGTTGCGACCCATTGCTGGATGCACGCCCAATAGTGCGAACAGGTTTGCGCTTATCTGCGGAGCATTGACCTGTGTCGAGCCCGTATTGCCGTCGAGGAAGGAGACGTGTCTGTCCGAGCTATAGAACGCGATCTCTTTCAGTGAGTGGCTGCGCTGACGCCACTGTTGCAGATCGAGGAAAGGCGTGCCGAAGCTTACTGTGCCTCTCTTGCCGGACTCTTTGATTTCGACCAATTGATGCGCGTCTCTGTAGGGGAGCGGGCGTAGCAGGACACGATCGACCACAGTGAACATCGCAGCGGTCGCGCCGAGGCCAAGGGCGAGCGTCGCGGTTACGGTGATGGCGAAGATAGGCGATCTTCTCAGCTGGCGAAGAGCGTATCTCAGGTCGCGCCCAATGCGCTCGAGCCAGAGCCATCCCCAGGTCTCGCGAGTCAAGTCCTCGATCAGCGGGATGTTGCCCAACTCACGCATCGCCGCGGCACGCGCTTGTTCAGAGGACTGTCCGCGGTCTGTGCGGTGCCTGAATGTCCATTCGAAGATGGGCCTGGATCTCCGCATCCAGATCTGCTTTGCGCCTGGAGAAAGACCGGGCAAAGAAGAAGTTCATGCTTCTTCTCCTTCCGGTGTGCGGTGCATGACTGCGCCGATGACATCGACCATCTGTTTCCAGCGGCCGAGGTCGGAGGCCAACTGCTTTTTGCCGGCGGCCGTGATCCGGTAGTATTTCGCGCGCTGGTTGCTTTCGGTTTGTTTCCACTCAGAGCGCACCCAGGACTGGCGCTCAAGGCGATGCAGGGCGGGATACAGGGAGCCGGTCTCGATCTGCAGGACATCACCTGA
Source organism: uncultured Acidobacteriaceae bacterium (assembly GCA_963774835.1). Classification (GTDB taxonomy): domain Bacteria; phylum Acidobacteriota; class Terriglobia; order Terriglobales; family Acidobacteriaceae; genus Edaphobacter. Next base: position 1,055,109 of record CAVZGS010000001.1, on the reverse strand, counting down.
GTTTGCGCGCAGGGCCTGGACGATGCCGTAGCCGTGGTGGGGCCCCCACTGCAGCGTCTGGAGGATGAGCATGTCGAGTGTGCCTTGAAGCAACTCGATCCGGTTCTTGTAACGATTGCGTCCTATCATGATGTAGGCACTCTACACCTAAAGGAGGTAGGGCGTCTACCGCCCGACAGTCACCCCAAAATTCAGGAGGGCGGCGGAAGGCCGTCAGATGTCCCGTCACTTGGGCGGGGGCACCTTAGCGTTCTGAGCTGACCTTGAGCGGACTATCCAGACCCATGCCAACGCAATGGCGGAGGTCGACACTATGAATTCCGCCCAAATAAAGGAGATAAAATCACTGAGGCCGCCGACCGCCGGCACGCCGGGTTGGATACCCCGCAGGGCAGGAAGGCCGAATATCAGGGCCACGCAGAGCGAGAGCGGAAGCAAATTAATCTCGCCCGGAGATGCAGTGACCCGTAAAACCAGCGCCATAATGCTGAAGGCCAAAACAAACATTACGGTCATGACAGCGAGAGAGACAGCGATCACGTTGTAGGCCCTTCGCATAGAGATCGCGGTGTGCATGAGTTTGTAGGTGTCACCCGGTGTTACGGTTCCGTCGAATTTGATCCCTGGAAGCGAGGCTGTGAAGGTTTCGTTGATCGGTATTGTTTCGCTGCGATCAAGGTCGCTCGCTCCAACGATCAGCGTGGTTGCGAGCGGATCGGCATTGTCCTCGAGATTTTCTTCCGGCACGATCTCGACTCTTTTCTGCGCCGGAGCAGTTACCAAGAGGTCAATATCAGTCACATAGTTATCAAAGGGATATCTGTTTTGATTACCAGAGAGAAGACTGTTGAACTCAATTGGAAAGATCCGCTCGCCTTTTGGAAAGATAACGGTTTGCTTTCCGGAGACCGAATTGATCAATAGCTTCAAGTCGGTGGCGGGCGTGGTCTTGTCTATCGCAAATCGGCCCATTGGGACGAGCCTGATGCGTTCGTGGAGGAGTCCTTGTGCCGTGTCTATGGACGCCACCCTGACATTGACTATGACAAAGTCAGCGGTGGAGGCTGACGATTTGGTGATTGTGAGGGAACGGCGGCTTTCCTCGGTCATACCGAGCCACAGAACGGAAACATAAATCCCCATCACCGCCAGAACGACAAACACCCGGATGATTTTGCCAAGAAAGCCCATGTTGAAGATCTCTCCGCTTGCGATCAAGTTCGAAATTGGAGTTGAGCCAGGAGCCGGGATTTCAGCGGAGGGGCAACTGACTGGCGTAAGCTGCGGGCGGGTGCCAATGAAAGAGAGTTTGAATCATGCAAAGCAGGTTGGCAAGTCGGCATTACGCTGCGGATTGGGGCCCATTCAAGGAACGTGTATCTATTCACTCCAAAGTTTGAAAACCTAGCATTACTACCAGTCGTGAGAACTGGTGATGTGAGGTATAAGCAAAACGTGAACTCTTCATCAAGACATGGTGTTGGCGTATATAAACGAGGAGAAAAGCAGATGCGAGCGCGACCTGTAGTCCAGGGCTTCCACCTAGGAACGGGCAAGCCGGGGGTTTTCTTTTTGTCGGGTCAGCGGAGCCACAGTTTTGACGTTGCCACGATCGCTGTAGGTCTTTTCCTACTGTTGGCCGGCACCGGATGTAAAGAGAAGGAAAAGGCACCCCCGCCTCCCCCACCTGTAGTCGAAGTGGCCGAGGTCGGTCCAGCAGAATGTTCCCACCTACGTCGAATGGGTCGCGCAGCTAAACGGCCCGATCAACGCCGACATCACCCCGAAGGTGCAGGGTTACCTCCTGACGCAGAATTACAACAACGGCTTCTACGTCAACAAGGGCCAGCTTCTGTTTACGATAGACCCTCGACCCTTCGTGGCTGCTCTCGACCAAGACAAGGCGCAGGTCGCCGTGGCCCAGGCGAATCTCGGCGAGTCGGAGAACAACGTCGCCCGCGACACGCCGCTGGTTGCGCAGAACGCGATTCCGAAAAAGCAGCTCGACACGGACCAGTCAACCCTGGCCGCGAACCAGGCACAATTGGACGCCGCGAGAGCGCAGATGGTGCAGGCGCAATTGAATCTTGAATGGACCAAGGTGTATTCGCCGATTGACGGCATCGCGGGGATAGCGAATTCGCAGGTCGGCGACCTGGTGGGAACGACCACCAAGATGACGACTGTCTCCCAGGTAAATCCAATTTGGGCATACTTCAACATCAACGAAAGCGCCTTCCTCTCCAACGCGGAGCGTATTAACCAGGTAATCAGCGGAGGGAGCAGGCACGGGGTGCCGGTCAACATCGAATACATCCAGGCAAATGGAGACACCTACCCTGAGAAGGGTCAAATCATATTCGTGAATCGCCAGATCGCTTCCCAGACAGGCACCATCCAGATGGCCGCTGCCTTCGCCAACAAAGGCGCCACCCTCCGCCCCGGTGGCTTTGGCAGAGTTCGAATCGAAACAGGCGTGACCAAGGATGCAATGTTGATTCCGCAGGCCGCCGTGATTGAAGTGCAGTCGCAATACCAGGTCATTGTGCTCAACCCTGAAAACAGGGCAGTGATTCGACCGGTCAAGGTGGGAGATCGGGTCGGCCCGAACTGGATCATTACTGAGGGACTCAAGCCCGGCGAGAAGGTTGTGGTCGAAGGCATTCAACGCGTACTGATGTTTGCAGCGGCCGCGCCGCCGGAGGTGGTGAAGGAGGGCATTCCGGTCGTCGTTAAGCCTTATACACCAGCCCCTGCGGCCCTCGGGGGCAACTGATCATGTCGAAATTCTTTATTAATCGCCCCATCGTCGCGATAGTCATCGCAATTTTGATGGTGCTGGCCGGCGGGGTCGCGGTGCTCGAGCTACCTACGGCACAGTTCCCCAATATCGCCGACCCGATGATCCAGGTACAAGCCACCTACCCCGGCGCGGACGCTCAGACGATTGCGGAGTCCGTTGCAACACCGATAGAACAGCAGATGTCGGGCGTCAGCGGCATGAATTACATGTACTCCTTGAGCGCAAGCTCTGGCGGAAAGATGGTGCTGTACGTTGACTTCGCGCTGGGAACCGACATCAACACCGACCAGATTCTGGCGCAGATGCGGCAGGGCCAGGCCGCCTCGCAACTGCCCTCCGAGGTAACCCAGCAAGGTGTAATCGTTCAGCCGGGGACGACGGCGCCCTTTATGCTGCTCGACCTCTACTCGCCCTCCGGCACATACGACAGCATTTTTCTGGCCAACTACGCCACCATCAATTTGCAGTACGCGCTCACCCGTATCCCGGGGGTCGGGCAGGTTCAGATATTCGGCGCCGGTCCCTATGCCATGCGGATCTGGGTGAATCCTGACAAGCTGGCGAGCCTGGGCGTGACCGTCTCCGACATCACGAACGCGGTCAAGGCTCAAAACAAGGTAAATCCTGCGGGGCAGGTTGGAGGCGAGCCCGTCCCACTCGGCCAGCAATTCACCTACAACGTGCGAGCTCCGGGGCGTCTGCCCACGCCCGAGGAGTTTGGTGAGATCGTCGTCCGCGCTCAGTCCGACGGGTCAATCCTGCGGCTGAAGGACGTGGCGCGTGTGGAACTGGGATCGCAATACTATTCCTATATTTCGCGGTTGGGAGTGGCGGGAGAGAATAAGCCCTCTCAGCCCGCTGCCCTCCTCGCGCTATACCTCACTCCTGGCAGCAACGCGCTGCAAACGCGAGCCGCTGTCCTCAAAATGATGGACGAGGCGAAAGGCAGGTTCCCACAGGGGCTGGACTACATTACCGCACTCGACACGACACTCGCTGTCAGTGCCGGCATCGACGAAATCTACAAGACACTTGGAGAGGCCCTCGTTCTGGTCATCATCGTCGTCTACATTTTTCTCCAGGGCTTCAGAGCTACGCTGATTCCTCTGCTCGCCGTCCCTGTCTCTCTGATTGCGACCTTCATGGTCTTTCCCATGCTTGGCTTCTCCATCAACACCCTGTCGCTTCTGGGTATGGTTCTGGCAATTGGACTGGTCGTCGATGACGCCATCGTCGTCGTGGAGGCGGTCGAACACAATATCGAGAATGGGCTGACGCCTCACGACGCGACCATCAAAGCGATGGAGGAAGTCTCAGGACCGGTGATAGCGATTGCACTCATCCTGGCTGCGGTGTTCGTTCCCACGGCCTTCATTCCCGGTATTACTGGCCAGCTTTACAAGCAGTTCGCAATCACCATCGCGATTTCGGTGCTCTTCTCAGCCTTCAACGCGCTCACCCTCAGCCCCGCGCTTTCCGCTATGCTGCTGCGTCCCAAGAAGCCGGTGCGAGGACCCCTCGGTGCCTTCTTTCGCTGGTTCAACCGTATCTTTGGCCGCGCCACCGACGGCTACGTGAACATATGCAGACAACTGATCCACAAGGTCGTCATCGCGTTTCTCATTCTTGCAGTGCTCACCGTGGGTGCGGGTTACTTCGGTAAACAGCTCCCGGGAAGCTTTCTCCCCGATGAAGATCAGGGATACCTCTATGCTGGCTTGCAACTGCCTAACGCGTCGTCTCTGCAACTCACCTCGGAGGCCGCGCGCGAAGTCGAGAAGGTCATGATGGACACGCCTGGCGTGCAATACGTCAGCACCGTCAACGGATACAGCTTGTTGAGCGGCGTCGCCGCCACCTACAGTGGATTCTTCTTTATCTCACTGAAGCCCTGGGAGGAACGTAAGACTCCGGAGGAGAGTTACGAGGGGATCAAAGCTCACCTTCAGCAGGCCTTGGCAAGATTCCCAGGGGGAATTGCATTCTCGTTCCCGCCGCCAGCGATCCCCGGGGTGGGCACCTCAGGAGGCGCCACTTTCATTCTTGAAGACAGATCTGGCGGCACCATTGACTTTCTCGCGAAACAGACCCAGGTGTATATGGCAGAGGCACGCAAACGTCCGGAGCTGGCGGGGCTCTTCACAACCGCCTTGTTCGGCGTTCCCCAGGTCGGGGTAAAGGTGGACAACGCCAAGGCGATGACCCAGCAGATCCAGCTGAGTGACCTGTACCAGACGGTGCAGACGTTCATGGGCGGCTCGCTGATTAACTTTTTCAACCGCTTCGGCCTGCAGTGGCAGGTATATGTTATGGCCGACGGAGACTACCGGACCAAGGCAGACAATCTCGGCAAGTTTTACGTCAGGAACGCTTCCGGCGACATGGTCCCGCTTAGTACGCTAACCACTACCGATGCGCGTAGCGGGGCCGAATTCGTCATGCGCTACAACCTGTTCAACTGCGTCCAGATTAATGCAGCGGCAGCGCCCGGCTACAGCTCCGCTCAGGTCATGGCTGCGCTGGAAGACGTCTTCCACAAGACGATGCCCGGCCAAATGGGCTTCGACTACTCCGGCATGTCGTACCAGGAGCAAAAGGCGGCACAAGGCGTTTCGCCCGCGATCATTTTTGGAATGGCCCTATTTGTGGTGTTTCTCATCATGGCCGCGCAATACGAGAGCTGGACGCTGCCCTTCAGCGTATTGCTGGGCCTTCCCATAGCCGTCTTCGGCGCGTTCCTAACACTCTACCTGCGCCGCTTCGACAATAATGTATACGCCCAAATTGGGCTGGTCATGCTGATCGGACTCTCGTCCAAGAATGCCATTCTCATCGTGGAATTTGCCAAGGTTGAGTACGACAAGGGCAAGTCGCTCATCGACGCGACTCTGACTGGCGCCAGGGTGAGATTGCGGCCGATCCTGATGACTGCATTTGCCTTCATTCTTGGCTGCGTGCCGTTGTGGCGGGCATTCGGAGCTGGCGCGATTTCGCGGCAGGTGCTGGGAACGACGGTCATCGGAGGCATGCTCGCATCTACGATCATCGCGATTTTCTTTGTTCCGGTTTCCTTTGATGTAGTGGAGCGTATTGGCAACTTCTTCAGAAAAGAAAAAGAGAAGCCGGAGCCGCAACCCGCGCTGACCGCCGACGCGAAAGGAGAGCACTCATGATGCGGACGAGAACATCCACCGGCCTCGTGTTGTTGCTCTCGCTGTGCGGATGCAAGGTCGGGCCAAACTACAAACGTCCTGCGGTGGATGTTCCCGGACAGTACCGCGGAATTGCACCCAACCTGCCGCAACAGCCGGCGGGCGCGCCTTTCGGGGAAATGCAGTGGCCGGCTGTCTATCAGGACGAAGCTCTGCAGGCGCTCCTCAAGGAGGCCCTTACCAACAACTACGACATTCGCATTGCCGCCAGCCGTATTATGCAGGCGCAGGCCTCATTGGGAGTTACTCGCGCAAACCAGTTCCCCACAGTGGGTGGCGTTGGCAGTATCCAGAATGTGCAGTCTCAGCCGCTTTTCACCGGCTCGCCCTGGATCGATACCCTCGGACTGCAAATGAACTACGTCGTCGATTTCTGGGGGCAATATCGGCGCGCGACCGAAGCTGCACGCGCCGTCCTTCTTTCAACCCAGTACGCGAAGAATGTGGTCCAGATAACGCTGATCTCACAGGTAGCGACCGCCTATTTCACTCTTCGCCAATACGATTCCCAGCTGAAGATCTCTGAACAAACTGTCATTGCCGATAAGGAGCTCCTCAGGTTAAACACTATCAACTTCAAAGGCGGCGAATACTCGCTCTCCGATGTCGATCAGGCCCTGTTGCTGGTGCAACAGGCTGAGGCGGAGGTCGTCTCGCTCAACCAGTTAATTCCGCAGACGGAGAACGCGCTCAGCATTCTCCTCGGAAGAAATCCCGGCCCTATCACGCGTGGCCTCGAGCTTGTCGAACAACCGCATTTGCCCGATGTCCCCGTGGGCCTTCCTTCCACACTGCTGGAGCGGCGCCCCGATGTGCGCGAGTCGGAAGAGACACTGGTCTCGGCCAACGCAAATGTAGGAGTGGCCAAGGCCGCATTCTTCCCGCAGATTTCGTTGACCGGCACCTTTGGCGCATCCAGCACAGCCTTAACCAGTTTCTTGCAGGGACCAGCTACATTCTGGACTGTGGGAGGCCAGTTGGCGCAGCCCCTCTATCAGGGCGGCAGGATCAGGAGTGGATACCGTCTGGCCTGGGCGCAACGGGACCAGGCCGAACTGCAGTATAAGCAAACCGTGCTGCAGGCCTTCGGAGATGTCGCGAACAGTCTCGTCGGCTACACCCAATCCCGGCAGTTTCGAATGAAGATCGAGGAGCAGACGGCCACTTACAACGAAAGCGCGCGACTCGCTAACGTCCGATTTACCGGAGGATACGCCAGCTTTCTCGAAGTGCTGATCGTCCAACAGCAATATTTCACTTCGGAGCTGCAGCTGGCACAGGCCTGGGAGACAGAGATGCAAAACTACGTCCAGTTGTATCAGGCGTTAGGCGGAGGCTGGCAGCCGTAGCGACTTGCTAGTAGGTTCGATTTCCTGCTCGAGTTTACTTTGGTGCCTTCGCCGGGCAGCGTGCGTCATAGTCGGCCTGCATGCGCTTCAACTTGAGTACGCCATAGAACACTGTTATTGCCATGGCGACTATCAGGAGCCCCGAAGCCTTCCTTTCCCAGTAGAACGCGCCATCGCGGTTAGCGATGTAGCCCGCGACGATCAAGCCGAGAATGCCTGTATTGATGACCCAGTTCATTGTCTTCGACACGACGAAGTTCAGAGTGCCGAAGCCAGCGAGTTGGTAAATCATGAAGGGGAGGACCGCAACGGTAGGCAGCATTTCAGAGGCGCCTAGCGCGACATCGATGGCGCCGGGCGCCCTCGCGTGTAGCAGCGTGCTATGAGCCAACTCATGGAACAGCGCAGGTAACGCACACAGGAAGGGCACAACGGCGAGCAATTCGAGCACCAGCGAACCGCTCCAGGTGCCGACTTTGGAGGCAGAATCGGCGCCCGCACCTGATGATTCCGCTCCGATGTACAGGCCGCCGACGATGGCTGCCGCGCTGGAGAGCATCAGCAGCTCCACTGTGATGCCGAAGCTTTCGGGCTCGCCGGCCTTGATTAGCAGGAGGGCCATGAAACCGGGAAGATAGAACATCACGCGTATGAGCCGGGCCCAAACGCGAGCGTCGCGTTCCGGGGGAAGAATCGGAAGAGCGAGTCCATCGGTTCCAGTGGTTGCTCTGTCTTTAGACATTTATGCGTCCTTGAGGTACGGGAGATTTTGGTCCGTGATTATAGCCGACAGCTACCGCGTGTCTCGGATCTGCCAGCGCGACCAGTATTTCGAGCCGCCGATCGGAGGGGAACTCGAAAAAGTACTAGTCGCGCTGAAATAGATGGCCTGGAGGCACATTTTCGGGATGGCCAAGGAATATATCGACGCAGCAAAACAGTCGAATGGCCCTTGATCAAGGAACGAGCTGCCCCGTCGGGAGCACCCTCAGCAGCCTGTTGCGGGGAAACAACTCAACAAGACGGTGACAATTTCTTTACCACGACATGACAATCCCCGATTCGAGGTTAGCTACCCTCAGGTCAACACACATCGTTCCCGCTTCATAAGCGGCGCTGGTGAACAGAATACCGTCAGACCGAAGACGGATTTAAGACGAGGTGACATCCGATTGCCATTGCTTTCCAGTCGAGGACTTTCGCTTAACGGTGAGATCCGTGATTTACCTGCGCCATCTGTTGCGCGCCAATTGTCTAGACGATCCGCAGAGATGCCCCCGCTCGCTTCGATGCCCACGCTGATTAGCAACATCGCATCGAATCCTTTGAGCAGGGAACAGTTGATGCGTGAGGCCGTGCTGCTGACTATTTGCGGCCCCTTACCCGAGCAATTCTCGCGACTAGAGAATCTCTCTGACAAGGACTGGAAGAAATTATTACACTGGCTGGATATCAGCGGACTGGCCTTGTACTTCCTCGATCAAATGGTTGAGTTGCAAATGTGCAGTATGCTGCCGGCCGCTGTTCTGGCGCGACTGCAACGGAATCTGCAAGATAATGTTGAGCGAACACGCGGAATGATTGCTGAATCGGTCGCGATCCAAGAGGAGTTTCTAGAGGCGCGCCTCTCCTACGCTACGCTGAAGGGATTTTCACTCTACCCAGATTCGGTGCCGAAACCTGAACTGCGGCACCAATTTGACCTGGATTTCCTAGTAGCTGAGAAGAGCGTTCCTGATGCGCGGCGGATTCTTGAGCGCAGAGGCTACCGCCTGTACGCCATAAGCGGAAGAAGTTGGGAGTTCAAGATAAACGAAACGCCCGGCATCTCCATGAAGGATTTGTATAAGGGCAGCCTGCCAGGCCGATCTGTGGAATTGCATGTTGAGGCCAGGATCCCGGGCTCCCCTTCATTGCTGCAACGCATAGAGGAGCGCGAATTCCACGGGCACCAGCATGCCCGTGCTTTCACCCGTAGACCTGTTTCTAGGCCAGTCGCTGCACGTGTACAAGCACATACGCAGCGAGTTCTCGCGCGCGGCACACCTTCTTGAGTTTCGCCGTCATGTACAGTTTCGCTTTGACGACGATACGTTCTGGGACGAGCTTCGATCAGTAGCCGAGGTAGACCCGAGGGCTTCTTTGGGGCTTGGCGTGGTTACGCTACTGATTTCGCATGTGACGGGTGATTTCGCCCCAGAAGCACTTACCAACTGGACAGTGGGTTGCCTTCCCCGGCCCGCGCGGCTCTGGGTAAAACTGTATGGAGGCCGCGTTGTCTTCGAGAACTTTCCCGGCAGCAAGCTGTATTTGTTGCTGCAGAATGAGCTTAGAGCGGCGGGTGTTCCAGCGAAACGCTCATTACGCCAAGCGTTGTTGCCTTCGCGATTGCCGCCACCTATTGTGCGGGCGTCTGCAGATGAAAGCTTGCTCATACGGATTCGTCGCTATCGCGTGCAAATCCACTTCATCCTCGTTCGTCTGCGCTTTCACATTGTGGAAGGACTTCGTTATACACGGGAATCATATCGTTGGCGGCAGCACATGAATAGGCTTATGCGATGATGACTGATCTCCGTCCGGCTGCCCTTGCCTTCGATGCGGCGGCGCCGTCTTATGACTTGCGCTTCGGCGCCTGGCACAGCGTTGCGGCGCAGCGCCGCGTTGTGCGCACCGCGCTGCTGCGCGCGTTTCCAGCAGGGGGCCGTATCGTGGAACTGGGCGGGGGCACAGGCGGCGACGCGGCTTTCCTGGCAGAACATGGATTCGACCTACTTTTGACCGATCCCTCGCCCGCAATGGTGGCCCTGGCCAAGTCCAAGCTTGCACCGCTGCGCGCGCGGGCTGAAATCGCGGCGGGGGAAGAGATGGAGAGTTTCGCCGCCAATCATCTTTCTACGGGCGGAGTATTATTCGACGGTGCCTTCTCCAATTTCGCGCCACTTAATTGTGTTGCGGATCTGGGACCAGTGGCGCGGGGTCTGGCACGTCTCCTCAAGCCCGGCGCTCCGGCGATGCTCGTATTGTTTGGCACTTTCTGTCCCGGCGAGATGGTGGTGGAAGTGTTACGCGGCCGACCGCATCTGGCACTCCGGCGCTGTAAGCGCGGCGAGGCCCCAGCGCGACTGGCCAAGCGCGAATTTCGTGTGGTCTATCACCGCCGTGCAGCAATGTTGCGGGCCTTTGCTCCCTGGTTTGTGTTGGAGCAGCGTCTCGGCATCGGCGTAACTGTGCCGCCCAGCGCCGCCGAACCGTGGATTTCGCGGTGGCCGCACCTACTCGCCGCAATGGAGACGCTCGACCGCGGCCTTGCGGGTGCCGCTGGCGATGCTGGGCGATCATATTCTTTACCAATTTCGCCGCACTACCATCCCGTGGGAAACACTCAGCCCAGTTCCGCGCTGATTCCTGCAGACTACCGCGCCAATATGCTTGTGGCGCGGCGGGCCTGCCATATCACAACATCGTCCGTCGACATCCGAAGCGCCTATCCACCACAGCTTCGACAATCTGATGACCATATCGAGACATTCTGGCGACATGTATGCGAAGGTGACAGGCTAATCTTCACATGGACTGACGAATCAATCTTTTTTCCCTGAACTATGAACGGTATGACAAATTTTCGAGAGACCATCCGAGTTGATGAAACTGAAACAAATCGCTGATGTAAGTTTCCCCACGTGCTGGGCAAGCTTCAGGTTGCTGGCCTTCGAAGGCGTGCACGCCTCCGATGAGAGAACCTACCACCGTCCAGAAACTGGGCTGGCCCTGGTTCTTGGCGATATCCATAGCTCGCCTCCAGTCGTTCGCATCCATTCTCAATGTACGACGGGGGACGTCTTCCACTCTCTGCGATGTGACTGCCACGACCAACTCCATCTGGCACTGCGCGCAATCGCGGATGAAGGCGCAGGGGTGCTGCTCTATGAGCATCAGGAGGGTCGAGGGATCGGCCTTATGGAAAAGCTGCGCGCTTATGAACTTCAAGATGAAGGGCTCGACACAATCGAGGCCAATCTGCGACTGGGACATGCAATCGACTTGCGTGATTATGCGCTTGCTGTGGACATTCTTCGGTTCCTCAAGGTTCGGTCAGTCCGATTGGTGACCAATAATCCTGAGAAAATCGACGCCGTGCTGTCGTCAGGTATTGAGATTGTCGAGCGGCTGAGCGCGGACGTTCCGGGTAGTCCTCACTCCGCACACTATCTTGCGACCAAACGCGAGAAACTCGGTCATCTCTCCAACCCAGCAAGCATGTCTTCCGGGCCTTCATGCCGGTAGCCAGCCAGCAGGCGCGCGACTGTCGGGGGCAGGCGCGGCCGTGCCCAGGCGGGCGAAGTAACGGTTGAAATCGCTGAGACTTGTCAAGGCAAGGGGATGACATTGAGTTGACAATTTTGAGACAACTGCTGAACAGGATGGGCCTACGCTACACTCCAGACGCGGAATCTGCCGGCTGCATCAATGCGTCTGGCGCGCACTCCGGCGGAGGCCGTGTGCTGAATCTGTCGGCGTGCAAATATCCGAGGTGAATTGTGGCACAGGTTTTACTCACACATTCCTATCATCTTCCATACGACTCTAAGCAGTTGCGCAAAATGCAGCCGTACACACCGATCGGTACGCTCTATGCGGCAACGGCGTTGCGGGAAAAGAGTATCTCCGTTGCAGCGTTCGATTCGATGCTTGAGGAGCCGACCGTAAAGTTCACTGCAATGCTGGAGCAGCATCGGCCAAAGATCGTCGCAGTCTATGAGGACGACTTCAATTTTCTTTCGAAGATGTGTCTTACGCGGATGAGGGAGGTAGCGTGGGACATGGCGAAAGCGGCCCATACAGGGGGGGCGATCGCCATCGCACACGGTTCCGATTCGACGGATAACCCCGTCCTGTTCCTGGAGAACGGCTTCGACTACGTACTCTGCGGAGAGGCGGAGGAGACCCTGGTGCAGTTATGTACTGCCATACTGGAAGGCGAGGAGATACCGGAGATCGATGGCTTGGTGAGACTCGATGAACATGGCTGTCCCGTTCAGAGCCCAAAGCGGCTTTCAAAGAACCCCGCATGGGAGGAGCTTCCCCTTGCCTCGCGCGATCTGATCGACCTGGAGCCGTATCGCGAAGCATGGACGAAAGCTCATGGGTATTTTTCAACGAACATGGTATCGAGCCGCGGATGTCCTTACCACTGCAATTGGTGCGCAAAGCCGATCTCTGGCAACAAATTTCACTTGCGCCCCGCAGCCGCCGTTGCCGAAGAAATGCACATGCTGAAGGTGCGTGCCGGGGTGCAGCATATCTGGTTCGGTGATGACGTCTTCGCATTGAACCAGCACTGGGTGCAACAATTTGCGGAGGAGGTCACGAGACGGGACGCAGCAATCCCATTCAAAATACAGTCTCGTGCCGATCTCATGAGTGAGCAGACTGTCCAGCATTTGAAGGAGGCAGGATGCGCGGAGGTATGGATGGGGGTCGAATCCGGAGCGCAATCTGTGCTCAACGCGATGGGCAAAGGTCTAAGTCTCTCTTCCGTCGTTGTTGCATGCCGCCGCCTGAAAGAAGTCGGCATTCGTGCTTGCTTTTTTCTGCAATTTGGCTATCCGGGGGAAGCCTGGACCGAATTGCAGGAGACTATCGCTTTTGTTCGTCGGACTCGCCCGGATGACGTCGGCATCTCATTTTCCTATCCGCTGCCAGGTACTGTTTTCTACGAGCGTGTCCAGACGCAACTCGGGCAAAAGCGTAACTGGACTGACAGCGATGATCTCTGCATCATGTTCAAGGCGGCCTACAAAACCGAGTTTTATCGCGCCGTCCGCGATGCCCTGCATGCTGAGGTGGATTCCTGGCGTGACCCAGAGGCGGAGAAAATAACGAGGGCCCAGATCGAGGGCCTCTGGTGCAGGGTCGATGAATTGGAGCCGGTGAGCCGAGATACAGAAACGCTCGGATCTCTTGACAGGATCGCCGCTTTGGCTTCGTCTGCCTTTGTGCCTATCGAGCAATTAGTGCCGGTCAGGGACGCATAGATGCGGGGACTACTTCCAGTTCACGGCCAGTCCCTCTTTGAGAGGCCGAAAGAGGGACAAGTTGATGAGGATTCCCAACTGAGACTGGACGCGCGGCGAACGGCGACATGCTTTGGCTATCAGCTGAAAATTGGGACACCAGGAGATGATATGTTGCGGCATCTGGAGAAGCTGTAGCGATGAGCGCATCGCAAAATGGCGTTGTCAGTGGCCCCGCCCTCAACTTAGGGATCTCTATGCAATGTCCTTGCTGCAGATCCGACATAGGCGGATTGGACTGTACGTTATGCGGATTCCGGATGCGAACCAGCCGTGGAATCGTGCATGCGCTGCCGGCGGAGCGAGCCGCGCATTATGCACGTTTCATGCAAGACTATGAGCGCATAAGGGCGGCGGAGGGTCGAGGCAGCGAAAGCGAAGAGTTTTATATGGGCCTTCCTTACAAGGACGTTTCGGGAAGGAACAGCAAACAATGGCGCATCAGAGCGCGGAGCTACGACTGTCTGATCAAACATGTGCTGAAGCCACTCGGTTGCCGTGGAACGATTCTGGATGTCGGCGCCGGCAACTGCTGGATGAGCTTTCGCCTGGCACTCAGCGGATACCGGCCCATCGCCGTGGACCTCCTAACGAACGAGCATGATGGTCTCGCTGCCGCGGCGCACTATCAACAATACCTGCCTGAACCGTTGCCACGATTTCAAGCCGAGATCACGCGCCTGCCTTTTCAGGACGCGCAGTTCGATGCCGTTGTCTTCAATGCTTCCTTCCACTATTCCGAAGACTACGAAGCTAGTTTGCGCGAAGCGCTCCGATGCCTCAAAAGCGGAGGCGTAGTGATCATTAGCGACACTCCCTGGTACTCGCGCGAGGAGAGCGGAAGGCAAATGGTCGCTGAGCGTCACGCCGCCTTTCTCAAGAGTTACGGAACCGCTTCGAACTCCGTCCTAAGTCTTGAATTTCTTACAGATGAACGACTGCGAACACTAGAGGAGCAACTGTCGATCAAGTGAACCGTACATTCTCCGCAATATGGGCTGAAGTGGGCGATGCGCCCGCTGATAGCGCAACTGCGCCGCAGGCGCGAACCTTCTCGGTTTCGCATTTACGCAGCGAGGAAAGATGCATGATCCTCGTCGTGTTTTGAAGAACGATGACCGAAGGGTGATTCGCGGAGCTCGTTGCGCGCTGGGGCCGCGAGAGAGTACCTGTGCTTCGATACAGGTCACCGCAGCTCGCGTGAGTCATATCGTCAGGGAATCGTGTTTATCGTCTACCTTTGAATCCGGATACACAGAGATTGACCTCAGTGGCTATCTCGTTATGCCTGGCTTCATCAACGCGCATGACCATCTGCAGTTCGCTCTCTATCCGAGGCTTGCGGATCCTCCCTATCGCAGTTACATCGATTGGGGGGCGGATATACACAACAAATTTCCCGATGTCATTTCAAAGTATCGAACCGTTCCCCAAGATGTGCGTCTATGGTGGGGCGGCATACGGAATCTTCTATGCGGAGCGACAACGGTCAGTCACCATGATCCTCTCTGGCCGGAGCTTCAGAGAGAAGATTTCCCGGTAAGAGCTGGTCCAGCGATACGGGTGGGGCCATTCTCTGGCACTGGGCGGCGATCTCCGCCGCGCGCGTTCAGTTACGCCTGAAGGGAGCGCGTTCATTGTGCATGCATGTGAAGGAGTCGACGAACAATCGTGCGATGAACTCTTCGGGCTGGATCGGTTGGGGCTGCTGGATACCAGCGCTGTGCTCGTGCACGGACTCGCAATCAATGCGGAAGGCGTTGCGCTTATGCGGGCGCGCCGGGCTTCTCTCATAGTCTGCCCATCTTCAAACAACTTTTTATTCGAGGAGCTACCGGACATGGCTCTCCTTGGCACGATCGATGACGTGGCTTTGGGAAATGACTCTCCGTTAACAGCGGAAGGCGATTTGCTTGATGAAATTCGATTTGCAATACGATTTTGCAGCATCTTACCTGAGATTGCCTATCGCATGGTCACGGAAGCTCCGGCTGCAGTCCTTCGACTCGGAGACGAGGCGGGGTCGATCAAGGTATCCGGCCCGGGTGATCTGATTGCCGTTCGAGATACAGGTCATGACGCCGCAGACAGGCTCCAGACACTCTCCATGAGTGATATAGAGTTCGTGATGATTGGAGACCGTGTACAGCTCGCCTCGGAGACGATTTTGGAACGGCTTACACCTCAAACAGGAGAAGGGCTAGAGCCCTTGTGGATCGACGGAGCAATTCGATGGCTGCGCGCGCCGGTAAGAGATCTATTGCGAAAAGCTGAAGAGGTGCTGGGCCCCGGTGAAGTGCGACTGGGGGGGCGGCCGGTCCGCCTTCCCTAAGGGAGCGGGGTAAACCTTTTTAGGAAGGAAGGAATGTCACACTTTGGGGTGCTGTCCTATAAAGGAACCGGTCATTTGAACCCGCTTATAGCTCTTTCTCGGCAGTTGATGGCTCGAGGACACAGAGTCACGTTCTTTCAGAAACCCGACTTGGAAGCTCGAGTGCGTCAGCATGGGCTCGAGTTTTCTCCAATAGGGATGTCCGGGACCGCCTCTGGTGAGCATGGATGCGCCGGCAACCAGCCCAAGCCTTCATCGGGCATCGCTGTTCTACGTTACGGTATACGCCGCATCGTTGGGGACATGGAGATGTTCCTGCGCGAAACTCCCACCGCACTCATTGATGCGGGAGTCGATACACTCATCATGGACGAGATAGCGTTGTCCGGCCCCACCTTGGCTGAAATGCTTCGCTTGCCCTACTTCGTGGTGTCCACCTCCGTGCCCCATAACTTCGGATGGGCCGCTCCTCGTCAAGTCGCCGTACCTAGCTCATGGTTTGCTAGTGTGCACAATGCGCTGCTTCAAGTTTCTGTGTCTAGGATGAGAGGCGCCCGTGCGCCGGAGACTCGATAAATATAGACGGCAAGCTGGACTGGGCCAATCAGAGAGATCGAGGCGACATTTCCCGAACTCGCCCACATAACGCAATTACCACAATGCCTGGACTTCCCGCGCTCCATGCTTCCCCGAAACTTCTACTACACCGGGCCCTTTCTGGATCAAGCTGCAAGGCCATCGGTCGAGTTTCCCTGGGACCGACTTGATGGCCGACCAATCGTTTACGCATCATTGGGGACTTCACGGAACATTGAGGCCGCTATCTTCCACCTGATCTCCGAGGCCTGCAATGGACTCAACGTGCAACTCGTGGTCTCGCTCGGCGGCCGCCGGGACCCGAAGATGTTCGACGGCTTGCCAGGAAAGCCACTGGTAGTCAGAGACGCTCCGCAGCTTGAGCTTTTGAAGAAAGCAGAGATAGTAATTACGCACGGCGGGCTGAACACTACGCTAGAAACACTCATGGAAGGCAAGCCTATGGTTGTTATCCCTAAGGCCTTTGATCAACACGCGGTAGCGGCCCGCCTCGCATGGTTGAAAGTCGCAGAGGTCCTTCCATTAGGAACGCTATCGGCGCAACAGATTCATTCGTCCCTTGTGACGCTTCTTGACAATCCGAGCTATCGAGAGGCCGCCAGAGATGTACAAGCCCGGATTCGATCGGTTTGCGGCCTCGAGCGCGCTGCAGATGTCATCGAAGAGGCCCTGGATAGGTTTGCCAATAGGCCTTGGAACTAGGTCAGAGACGGACGCCAGAGGGCCCACGCATCGTCAAGGATTTCGAAGAGGAAATTGCACAATCAGGTGCCCGAGCGCCGTCTGCTGGAGCGACACTCCAATGACCATCAAGTGACAAGTGAGTGACAATTTCTCTCCGAGCGCCCGGATACGCTGGGACGTGACTATCACGCAGAATCTTCGGGCCGTTCGTTCGCTCGAACGTGCGGTACTTTGCTTGGCTGTGTTGTATTTATTTGTGCACACAGTGCCCCGCGCATGGAGGACACTGAATACCGATTTCCCAAACTACTACATCTCGGCGCGGTTGGCGCACGAAGGCTATGACATGTCCAGGATGTATGAATGGCCCTGGATCGAGCGTGAGAAAGACCATCGCGCTGTCGATATCCGCGTTATCGGGTTGCTACCGATCACTCCATTTTCGACTCTGGTTATGTGGCCGCTCACCGGGCTTGCCCCACTCACTGCCAAACACATCTGGATATTACTGAACCTGATCTTTCTGATCCCGATTGGTTGGATGCTGCGATCGATGACCGGGTTGAGCTATCAGCGGGTTGCGCTGGTTCTAGCGCTCTGCTTTCCGTTGCACCGCAATCTGTCGTACGGTCAGTTTTATGTGTTTCTCCTTCTGCTGATCGTTACGGCTTGCTGGGCTTATCTGCGCGGATTTCGCGCGTTTGCCGGCGTGCTGGTAGCGGTTGCTGCGGCCTGCAAGATCTTCCCGATTGTGTTTATCATCTTCTTCATTCGACGCAGGGACTGGCGGGCGCTGAGTTGGAGTGCCGTCGCAGGTTTGGCTGCCGCTGCCCTATCTGTTGCGGTCTTTGGCTGGAACGTGCATCGCACTTATCTGCATGAGATTCTGCCCTGGACTATGCACGGCGAAGGTATGCCGCCGTATGTAGCGACCGCCTCGATCTCCGGTGTGCTGCATCGCCTGTTTCTCTCTGAACCGCAGTGGAACCCGCATCCGTGGCATTCCTCTCCGCTGTGCTATGCGCTCATGCTGCCTGCGTTGCAAATGCTGGTACTGGCACCCGCAATCCTGCTTATTCGCAGGGAAGACAACACTTGGAACCGAGTGCTGTTGGAGTGGTCGGCGCTGCTGACTGCTTCGTTGGCGATTTCGACCGTTCCAGCTTCGTATAACTTCGTGCTGATGGCGCTACCTGTGTGTGTGGTGGCGACGCTATTGCTCCAGCGAGAGCAGTATGGGTGTCTGGTAGCTCTGCTGATTCTTTATCTCGGCATTTGTTTTCCGATGCCCAGCCAGGACAAGATGACGGGACCTATGATTCTGCTGCAGGTGTTGCGACTTCCGCTGATGCTTGCTCTGGTTCTTGGAATTTATGCACTACTATGGCGTTACCCGACCACCAGAAGCGCTTCGCGAGACTGGACTCGTCCCGTGTGGGCCGCCGGTATGGCCATATCCGTGGTCTTCGCCACGCTTTCTACTTTCCATCGGGAACGAGCCGTGCGGGAGGAGTACGCATACCGGTTGCCACTACAGGCGCAAGGGTTTCTCAACGCAAGCCCACGGCCAACAGGTACAGGAGTTCGCTATGTTGCATTTACGTTTAGCGGATACCATCTGGTAACGGAAGGCAAGAATAATGTTTGGACGGACGCCTCAGTCAATTCCCCTGACGACCTTTCATTCACCAGCAGTCTTGGGAACATGCGGCCCGAGAACATCTTGATAGAGCGGGCGTTGGGCCCACGCTCGCAAGTTGTAGATTTGCAGATGCCGTTGCATGTGGTTGTTGATGACGCACGCGAGCCGATGCTCTCCGCCGATGGCCATAGTCTTGCTTTTATAAGCGACGATCATGGCCGGGGACGGCTGAGGGTGCGGAGGGCCTTTCAATCGGATGCCGCGAGCGAGTCCGCGCTTACGCCACCTTCGCTGGACGTCTACGAGGCGTCGTTTGTATCGGATAGGGAATACGCATTTTCAGCTGTCGAGCACGGGCGCGCGCCGCAGATCTATCTGAGCGATGCAACGCACGCCAACGCCCCGCTCGCGCTTAGGGAATCACGCTATCCGGCACTCTCGCCCGATGGGCGATGGATGGCCTATAGCCGCCTTGATCATGGAGTATGGAATCTGTGGCTCCGCGACCAAGGGACTGGTTCGACGCGGCGCGTTTCCGATGTTCCATGCAATGAGATCGAGCCTGCCTGGGAAGATGATTCAAAGACGTTGCTCTACAGCACCGACTGCGGCCGCAGCTTGTGGTTTACCGCGGTTGCTCGCAGAAGGGTCGTCCCCTGAATTGACGGAGGTGTCCCAGGTTTCGTCGACCGCGTTCTCTGTGCAACGCCCATCTCATATGCTTTGCACTAAGAAACCAAGTTGATCGATAGCGTGATCCAGCTCACGATACTGGAGTTGATATGTGGGAATACCAGAGAGCACTTCTAGTATCGCCTCGTGCTTCGCGCGAATCTCTCCGGCGGAATAGAGCTCATTCCGGATGCGTTCTGTCGCCGTACGGGCCGGTAGTTGCACCATCCTTCCCGTTGCTGATGGATCACGATGGAGATAGACGATGGCGTGCACCCAGGCTTCGCTCGCAGTGACCAGGCGGGGGAGCTTAGATACAGGAACTTCGATTGAGGGTTTTCCCTCCATGCGCGGTATTACCTCATGGCCTGCGAGTTCCGGAAAGAGGGCCCTTGCCGTCGGCCGGAAACGCACTCGATGCGAATGTCCGATTACACGCGGAATGTCGCAGTCATTGATCAAATAGCTTGTGTCATCTGAAGTGTAAGTCCACCCGGCCCTTGCACACGCGTAAGCAAGCGTTGACTTGCCAGCACCTGAGTCACCGCAGAGTAGAACGCCTTTCCCATTCTTGCTGACGCAGGCGGCATGTACATCAGTCACCACCGATGCGCCAAGCAACAAGTACACGACCTTCTCGAGGAAGTTATAGCGAAAGTAGAGCCTATTCTTGAGAGCAGATCGATTTAGCCAGACGAAGCTGGTACACGTCTTAAGATCCAGCAATGCGTGGTTATCTGTGTCCGCCAGCAGGGAATACAGATGATTGTATTCACGACGAGTCGGCTCTGGCGGACAGTTTGAGCCTCCTCCCTCGCTGATGCCAATGCGGACCTGCAGCGTTGTGCTGCCTCGACGTAAGCGCCTATGACCAAAACTCTCGTTTGCGGCCACCAGAACATCCGGATCGTTCGTAATGATTTCAATAGCGAAGCCGAGCGGATAAAAAGTCCCACGGAAGGGCAATTCCATATCGCAAAGAAGCGCGTCCCGAGGTCTGCTCGGTATCTGATCTCCAACCGTTTGCGTGATGAACTCGCTAGCCATAGTCTTTCCTTTCGCCTCTGTGACTGTCAGCAGACGGTCTATGTCTTCTAAGCAAGCGAATCGCCTGTTTTCATGAGGCTTTCGAGAAAAATGAAGAAGCGCCTGTATGTGCCCGCGTGTGAGCGGAGCTATGAGGAGGTTAGCGGACCAATTGAGGGGGGTTGTCACGCCCGAGTCAAGGAATTGTCACTGTCTCGTTCGAGTCGACTGTTGCTCAACGCAATGGGAGATGCCGTTAGAGAATTCCAGGATCCCCTCTCGACGTGACAATCAATTGACAAAGGACAGACGATCCGGAGACACCTCCGAATTTCCATATCGTTATCGTTGCTTCTATGCCGCGATTGGTCTACACGGTTCGGCGGAGGATAGACGAGTGAAGGCTTTTCACGAACTTGAGGCTTGTGATATCACGCGGTGCGCCCTGCAAGAGGAGGTCAGTACGAAGGGTTATGTATTGATTCGGGGGCTCTTGCCCCAAGAAGCTGTCAATTCTGTTTTAGGTGATGTTATTCAGGTGCTCTCCGCTGCAGGCTGGCTGCTGCCAGACCACGAGCCGCTGGAACGCAAGGCCAATATCAGCGCGGCCTGTGGTGATCCGGACCCGAGGTTTAAGCGGGTATATCAAGAAGTCTTCAATCTGGAGTCGTTTCACGCTCTGCCGCATCAACCGGCCTTGCATGAGGTGATGAAGATGCTTGTCGGCGAGCAACCCCTCGTCCACCCGAAACCAATTGGCCGCCTGATATTTCCTCATTGTGAGCACCTTGTGACACATACACATCAGGATTACGAGTTCATGGGTGGAGATCCCGAGTTCTTTACCGTGTGGATCCCTCTACACGACTGCCCGATCGACGTAGGCCCCTTGTCAATTCTCGAAGGCTCTCACCGTTTCGGCGTTCAGCACCATGAGAGGGAGAACCTGCATGTTCCGGAGATTCCAGCTGGGGAAGCCGTGGGAGACGAGTGGGTCGGTGGCCACGTGAACGCCGGTGATGTGCTGATCTTTCATAGTCTGACTGTGCATGCAGCTTCGCCGAACGTTTCTGACCAGGTCCGTATTTCGCTGGATTGCAGATTTCAGGACGCTCGGCGAGTTCTGAACCCCTCCAATCTCGTGTTTGCTGGTGAGTCGGGAAAGTCTTGGGAAAGGACTTACGCCGGATGGCATTCAGACGACCTGATGTTCTATTGGAAGACAATCCCTCTGACGTTAAAGCCCTCGAAGGCAGAGCTGGCACACCTCGCGGAATCGGCCGATTCCCCATCTGCACGGGCAAGGTATGCCAGGATGGTGAGCCAACTCGACTAATCCGGCAGTTGCATGGCGCGGCCCCGACAGATCGGCGCCCTGACCCTCGCATGGCAAGTGTCGTCCGACAACGCTCTGGCTTTAGGCGATGCTCCTCCGCGCTTCTGCGGACATTGAGTCACTGAGTGCGGGAGGCTTGGCGGCATATCGGGTTACAATTTGCTGACATTGTAGAGACCGATCTCTGACAACCCAACCTCGATCATCTTGATAGCTTCGGTTCATGGCGACCCGATCCTCTAGTAGTTCAGGCGATATGAGCGATATCAGAGGATCTCATCGCGGTGGCGGCGGCGTACTGGCAGCAAATCGGCTTCTTACAAGTGCGGAGCGCCTCTCATTCGTCTGTCTTACCATCGGAAGAATTGTCGTGGGGTTGTGCGATCTTTTCCTTGCCGCCGCCATGTACCTTGTATTTCTGCTCTTGCAGGGCGGCTCGACCGCACAGCATCCGTGGTGGGTACCGAGGACGACGCTTGCTGCAGCCCTAGTCACATCTGCGCTCATTATCCTTCGGTCCCTTCCTGGATGTGCTTTCCATGCGCGCTGTCGTTGGATATGTCCAGAACTTGTATACCGGGTTTCTCCTTCGACTAACGAAAGGTTATAGCGAAATGCAATGGAGCAAGTTCGCCGAGTGTAATCGCAGCGAACTCCTCAACCATACGATGTATACCGCACGCGAAGCCGCAAATTCCTATCATTGCGGTATCGACTTGATAGCGGCCGTGGTAGTCGTAGCAGTCATGACGGGCGCTATCGTCTATCAGAGTGCGGAGGCGGCATTTGGGCTTGTCCTGGCGGTCCTTCTGTTCTACGGAGTGCATCGATTTCTTATTCGTAGCAGGCTTCAAGTGGCTGGAGCGCAGCGCGAACGATCGGTGCGCTTGCTTCAAAGAAGTATGGCGGAATTGTTCTCGTCCGGAAAAGAGATTCGCACCTATCGCAACCAAGCATTTTTCTATGACCGGATTCGCGAGTACGCGCGATCTACAGCAGTAAACAATCTTCGCGTCACTCTTCTGCCGTACATCGCACGGATCCTTGCCGATCAAGGTGTGGTACTGTTCTTTCTCGGAGTTATGATCGCGGTTCAAGTATGGCACGGCGATACCCGACGGCTGCTATCAATGCTGGCTTTTTACTTCGTCCTGTCGCGGCGGCTACTTCCGCTGATCAGTCAAATATCCTTCCTTGCCGGCCATATGGAGAGCTCTTCCGAGAGTGTTCGTATCGTCGACAACGAGCTGAGGGAATGTCTTCTGCACCGAGCGCCCGTTCCAGAGGAGAAATTACCGAAGACGGGCTTGGTCATGGAGTTGGAAAGCGTTAGCTTTTGGTTCGATGAGAGGGTACCGATCCTGGAGAACGTGGATGTTTGCCTCCGCCAGGGCGAGACGATGGTGTTTTACGGGGTTTCCGGGAGTGGCAAAAGTTCACTCCTGAATCTGATCGCAGGCGTGATGCAACCCACAATCGGCGTTGTACGTGTCGACCGCACAAGCGTTGCGTATGTGCCGCAAGACGTTGCTCTTTTGGATGACTCAATCCGGAACAATCTGCTCTTCGGGTTAGCGAAGAGAAGCGACGCAGAGCTGAAGGACGCGCTGGCGGTCGCCAGGCTAAATGAATTCGTCGCTGCTCTGTCGTTGGGCCTAGAGACAAGCGTAGGCGATAACGGGATTCTGCTTTCAGGCGGACAGCGTCAGCGGCTGGGAATAGCGCGAGCTATCCTTCGAGGAGCCAAATTGCTTCTGTTGGATGAAGCGACTTCAGCATTGGATGAAGAGAATGAATGGCACCTGCTCGAAAACCTTAGCGCAACCGGGATCGCTGTCTTGCTTGTAACGCACCGTCTTCAAGCACAGGTGGGGGCACAGCGAGTATGTCGACTGCAAGACCGTCGGTTGATCGAAGATTTGAGCCCGCTACCCCCAATATTGAACGAGCGGGCGCACACTAGTGTAGCGTGCTAGACCGATCGAACCTTGAGGCACCTCATATTGTCGCGTGGTGGCGAACCATGTGGGCTAGAAATCCTCGTTAGTGGGCCGGCCGGAATGCAAAAGTGCAGGAATGCTTCGTCATGTGCCATGTATCGGGACCGCAAAAAGTCTGAATTGATGCTGGTGTGGCCGGGCAGCCGTGCAGCGAGAGCACAATTGTGTATGAGCAGGCAATCCGGAGTCCGGTGTGGCGGGAAAGACGGACTTGCCGGATGGGGAGGACGATCCAGAAGACGGACGCCGCGGAAAGCTATTCAAGCTGCGTGGCAATCGAGAAGAGCGAAAGCATTCATACGAAATTATGTAATGCCTACATATTTCGGACCCAATCGGTTGCAGTTGCGATCCGGAATAGGCACTGTTGCCAAACGGGAAGGCCCGTTGACAGGCAGTCAACAGGTTCTATCTACGGCCCTACGAAGGCGATTCAGCTACGGGTTGAAAAAACGGAGCAACTCTTCTTCGTCGTGCTTGCTAAGCGAGGCCCGGACGCGCATGTGGCGGACGATGGTTCCGGAGATGCGGGAAGAAAAGCCATCTGGAGAGTTGTGGCAGCGGGAACAATTCTGTTGGAAGATGCGGGTGCCCCTCGGTTTCCTGCTGTTTTGTGGCTGGCGAAGCTGCATGATTCTTGCTTTGCTGCGTGGCTGGAGGTTGGCTCTGCGAAGAGGTCTGCGCGAGCGGGGCGACTGGAGCCAGGAAAGCGAAGGCAACGATAAGATGCTTTGAGTTCATGATCAATTTCCTTTCCAGGCTGGGAAGAGAAATCTATAGACAATTCCCGTCTGCCAGATGTTGAAGTCGCCTGTGGAGGAAAACTGCCGCGAGTAGCTGGTAAGAATCCGGGTGTTGTGCGGCAAGTTGTAATCGAGGCCGAAGTCGACGAGTTGTGTGTTCACCAGCGGCAAGCCATCGCTGACGACTGTATCGCGCCGAAAGGTTTGTTGCATACGGAAGACGGGTTCAAAGCGGCCGATGATGCTGTCCAGCCCGCCAAAAGCCGCACTGCGGTACGCGGCCTCAACCCAATAACCCTGTGCGTGGTGCCCGCGGGCGAACTCCGAGCGCAGTTGAAAGCCTGTGTTTTTCGGCTCCCACCAGAGGAACGCACCGTAAAAATTCTCATGTGTGCCCTGTAGCAATCGACCGTATGAGAGCCCAAGCTCGAGCCGTTTTTCCGGCAGGTAGAGACTGGCGCGTCCTCCGGCGGAGCGCTTTGACTCGAAGTATTGATTGTCCACTCGACTGGAAAAGTAAGCGTTGTAACTTATGGAGTAATTGCTACGCGAGATGGCCGAGCCGCTCAACATTCCGCCGGTGCCAGTGCCGGTACCCATGGTGCCGAGGCTGGCGATTAGCGAGCCGTTCACGAAGTTGCCGACCCAGATGGGCGAGAGTCGATCGTTGTAAGTATTGAATGGAATCAGGTAGCTACCACCGACGATGGTAATGTGTGGCGAGACGGTGTAGTCACCCTGAAGATAGGTCAGACTGACGAAGTGGGTGTGATCATAGCCGGCTTGGTCGCCGCCTTTGGGCGCGAATGTCTCCTGCAGTATGGCGCGCGACTCGATGAGAAGATGTTGACCGATGGGTGCTGCGAGCAGGGGCTCGATCAGGGGGGAATAGGTCGTCTGACCTGCATTGGTATCCGTGAAGAAGCCGACACCGCCAGAGAGCAGAGGAGTATTTTGGGCGGCCCCGTATCGCACGGCGGAGAGCATGGCCAGAGTCAAGAAAAGGAGCTTCGTCGACCTTGCCAATCTAGAGCGAGTGAATTTGATTAGCGGAAATGGCATAGCAGCCACTCTAGCGAGACGCTTGGCGCGATGTGTCTCTGGATAGTCCTTGTTTTGTCAATTGATTGTCATTTAGGGCAGGCGAAATGGTTTCTTGCGGGAGCTGCATAGAAGCGTGTTGACCACGGCAACGCATCATCGGCAAATTAGTCTGTGGAATTGCGGCAACAAGACAATGACTATCGCTTTACGAAGCCGTGACAACTCATAATCAAGAGCAGACTAGGGTCGGAACAAGCCGCTTCCCTCTGCGAACGGGCATCGGAGAATGGCTGGCGTCGAGAAGAACTTGACGGTGATTGCAAACCAGCGCAACAAACGGCGCAGCCGGACTGCATGGTAGCTATGATCAGACTCGAAAAAATCAGGTACGATTGGGACTCTCTCGCTGCGCGTGATGCCTTCTGGGCAATTCTCACAGATGGCTGCAAGGCAGGTGGGAAATGGGACGTCGCGGAGTTCATGGCGACCGGCGATACTGAAGTTGAGACCGTCATGGATCACCTCGCGAGAATCGACTGCATTCCCGACGTCGACGGTGCAGCATTGGATTTTGGATGCGGTGTTGGTCGGCTGACGCAACCTCTCGCGCAATACTTTGCCTCGTGTGTTGGTGTTGATATCTCGGAGCAGATGATTCAAAAGGCCGAATCTCTTAATCGATATGCACATTGCCGGTACATGACCATTTCCGACACGCGATTGCCATTCGCCGATGCAAGCTTCTTGTTCATCTATAGCAACATTGTCCTCCAGCATATGCCTCAAAGACTTTCTAAAAAGTACCTGCGAGAATTCATAAGAGTGCTCGCCGTGGGCGGAGTACTCGTGTTCGGTGTACAAGATTCTTTTGCGGTTCGCGATGCTTCCTCTTTGTTGTTTCGAGTGCGCCAGGTACTCCGCATTCGTTCCAGGATCAAAGATGTACTGGGAATCGGCGCGCCGGATATGCAGATGCATTGCATGCCTGAACGCATAGTCCGTCAGACCCTGGGCTCCGCCAAGCTCTTGGATATTCAACTGACTAATACTGCGGCAAAAGACTTCAATGGGAAAGTCAAGTATTTACGAGAGGCGCCAGCGTCGGGTTATATCGGCAAGCAATACTGTGTAGTGAAGATGCCATGAGCCGCCATCGTAGCGAATGCAGGCGCCAACCCGCTTTCGTAGAGTCTCATTTGACAAATCAAACGCCACAGGTCAGACGATTGTTCCCGAAAAAATGCCCTTGTTGAGCGCTTTCAACTCGCGACAGAGCAGAAATAGAGGCAGGAACGTTGAAGAGAACTATCAAGAGCGCATTGAAGCGTCTGAAGAGATGGCTTGTTGTAGGGGACACGCATACAACAATGCTGCAAAATCGTCAGCTCCTGGGACGCATGGCAAGTTGGCAGGCTCCGGTCCCTAAGAGTCATTTCTTCTCTTCGGGAGGTCGAATTTCAAGTGAGCTCCCAGTGTGGGGAGGACGGAATTGTTGACTGGCTAATTGAACGTGCCGGGATCCCTCCTATGTCACAATCGTTCGTTGAGTTAGGGGTGGAGACTTACCGGGAAGCGAATACTCGCTTTCTTTTGCAAAATCGTAATTGGCGTGGGCTCATTATGGATAGCAGCTCAGCCGTGGTCGCCGCTGTGAGAGAAGATGCTCTGTCCGGGGCGCACGATCTCACTGTGCTTCCGGCTTTCATTACGCGAGAGAATATCAACGACCTGATTGCAAGCGCCGGCTTCGGCGGCGATATCGGCCTTCTAAGCATCGATCTCGATGGGAACGATTACTGGGTATGGGAAGCTATTCATGCCGTTAACCCCATTCTCTGCATCGTTGAATACAACGCGGTCTTTGGCGATGTGCACCCGATCAGCACGCCTTATGACCGCAATTTCAATCGTGTGAAGGCCCATCACAGCTACTTGTACTTCGGCGCTTCGATCGCAGCGCTTCGTTCTCTGGCCACGAAGAAAGGATATCGGTTCGTCGGTACAAATTCCTTCGGCAATAATGCTTTTTTTGTGCGTGAAGACTATGCAAGGTCGTTCGTAGACGGTTCGCTGCAGCATATTCAGGCGTTACCCTCCTTTTTCCGCGAATCGAGAGACGGGTTCGGGCGGCGCAACTATATCGGAGGGATCGAACGGTTGAAACATATTGCGGAGATGCCTGTGATAGATATTGAAACGAGTAAAACCCTCCGACTGGGCGATCTGGAACCTATCTACAGCAGTGATTGGTTGAAGTCCCTGACCGGGAAGGCTACGAACAACGGCGTTTCCACAAATAGCAACTGCAACGCCATCCGGCACCAACAAAAGAGTGACAATTCATTGACGAGCGAATGACACCGCGGTACCTGTGGTTGTTTACGGTGAAGAGAGAAGCTTATGCCGCAACTCTCCACCATCGCCCCTGTCATCAGGATGTCTCGAAGCTGTTACTCGCATGTGGCTTCGCTTTACGATCGAATGCCGCAACTCGCTGGGATCGCGGCGGTGTCCATGCTGGCGTTCACACTTGCCTCCAACATCGCTGCGCATGGGCAGGTGCCGGGTGCCTCTTCTCCAATGCAGAGCACGGCCCAACCCTCGACGGGCGAAGGGGGCGGTCTATTGACGACAGGATCCGCAGATAGCGGAAATACTGGTAGTGATCGCAGCGGGTCGGCAAGTCCCAGCATCTTAACCCGGCCCGGTGGCTCTCTCCTCCGAGCAGATCATCCATATTCTGCAGCAGAACCCAGATCTTGTGGTGGAATTGAAGTCCCAAGTCGCTGACCGCTTGCAGCAACAGGGTACGCAGATCGATGTAAATGACATTTCGGACCAGATGCTTTACAGCGAAATCGCGACTAACGCTAATCTGCGGGCGAACATCACGACATTCTTGCGAGCGCGCGGATACGTGTCCCAAGAAGATCTCCAGACCATGGGGCCAAGCGTCGGTGACGGGAGTGTCAATAGCGATTTGTTCCCGGGGCAGAACCCTGTATCGTTGCCCGGCGGCATAAACTCCACCAGGCTCGCTGCGGACGCTGGCATCGATTCAGGACTATTTCGCACAGATCAAAGCGGCCTTCCCACGAGTTTGAGTCAACCAATGGGCCCCCCCGCCAACCGCCAGGGTGGCGATCAACGGCGAGG
Organism: uncultured Acidobacteriaceae bacterium; assembly: GCA_963774835.1. Taxonomy (GTDB): domain Bacteria; phylum Acidobacteriota; class Terriglobia; order Terriglobales; family Acidobacteriaceae; genus Edaphobacter. The sequence continues at coordinate 1,026,436 of CAVZGS010000001.1, read as the reverse complement.
CCGTGAGGAGGTAAACGCATCGACAGACCTGCCGAAGGTTCTTCGGCAGCCCGCACCTTACAACCTGCAATCGATGCGCGATCTATATACGCAAATTCCCGATCAGACCGCTCCGTTGAAACGCTTTGGTTCAGAGGTCTTCGTGAATCGGGACATCTCCGCCATGGCGCGCGGAGGCTCAGGTCGCGACACACCACTCGACGTGGCATTGGGACCGGATTATGTTGTCGGCCCGGGGGACACGCTCACGATCAATATGTGGGGTGGGATGACCCAGAGCATCAGCCGTGTCGTTGATCGTGACGGCCGCATCCTGTTACCCGATGCGGGCTCGATCGACGTTGCCGGACTCCCGCTACAGAGAGCAGAGAGCCTCATCGAGGGCGCGCTCAAAAAACAGTATCGGGACGTACAGGTTACGGTCACGGTCTCGCGCCTGCGCTCGGTGCGAGTATATGTAGTCGGCGATGTGCAGCGTCCCGGTGGCTATGACATCAGCTCGCTAGCAACTCCGCTGAGCGCGCTGTATGCCGCCGGCGGCCCTACCTCAGTCGGTTCCCTCCGTGTCGTGCGTCACTATCGGGGCAAACAGCTGATTGAGGACGTCGATCTATATGACTTCTTAATTCATGGAGTTCGTAATGGGAGTGGCCGCTTCGAGAGCGGAGACACCCTACTCGTGCCTCCCGCGGGCCCACAGGTGGCGGTCTCAGGCGCGGTAAAGCGGCCTGCGATCTACGAGGTCAGGGACGGCGAATCGACGCTAGCTTCAGTGATCAACGATGCCGGTGGTTTTACGGCCGCGGCCTCGCTCGGCCATATCACGATCGAGCGCATAGACGCTAATCGTCAGCGCGAGACGGTGACGCTGAAAATTGCGGGCGCACAGAGCTCCCAAACCGATCGCGATGCCATTGCTGTGTTCCAGGTCAAGGACGGAGATCGAATCCGCATTGCGCCAATCCTACCGTACAGCCAACGCGCTATCTATTTAGAAGGTCACGTCGTGCGTCCCGGCCGACTACCGTACACAGATGGCATGCGCCTCAGCGATGTGTTGCATAGCTATCAGGACATACTGCCTGAGCCGGCTGCCAATGGCGAGCTCGTCCGTCTTGTCCCTCCGGATCTCCACGCAGAAACCATAGACTTCAATTTGCCCGAGGTGCTTATCGGGAATGCTAATTTGGACCTCCAACCTTTCGACACGATCCGCATCCTCGGACGCTACGAAGTGGACGCCCCGAAGGTCACGATCCAGGGCGAGGTGTTGCGGCCGTCAACATATCCGCTGTCGAAGGGCATGTCGGCGGCACAGCTCGTGCGTATCGCGGGAGGTTTCAAGCGCGATGCTCTGCTCGAGAGTGCCGACCTGACCAGCTATGGGGTCCTGAATGGGAATCGGATCATCGGAAGTCTCGCAACGGTGCGGATTGGAGCGGCCGTCGCTGAAACAGACGCTAGTGCGGACGTTCCGCTCAAGCCTGGCGACATTCTGACAATTCATCAGATCACGGGATGGAACGAGATTGGTGAGTCTGTGACGATAGAGGGCCAGGTCAGGTTCCCAGGAACATACGGCTTCCAGGAAGGCGAACGTCTTAGCTCTGTTCTGCGTCGCGCCGGAGGATTTCGTGAAACGGCCTATCCAGCTGGAGCAGTGCTGGTGCGAGAGCAGGTGCGCGAGCTCGAACAAAAGAGTCGCGAAGAGCTGATCAGACAGATCGAGACCAGTTCTGCTGCCGCCCGTCTTTCGCCGAATCTGGGATCGAGCGATTCGGGGGCAGCGCTGAAACTCATTCAGGCGCAACAAGACCAGGTGGTGTCCGAATTGAAGAGCAAGCCGCCCAGTGGCCGCCAGGTTGTCCACATCACTGCCGACATCGATAGCTGGGCCAATACGCCCGTAGACATCGAAGTGCGCCGAGGAGACGTGCTGACCATTCCGAAGCGCCCCAGCTTTGTCCTTGTGACTGGCCAAGTCTATAACGTCACTGCACTCACTTTTACTCCAGGTGAGACCGCAGGATGGTATCTGCAACACGCGGGCGGGACCAGCGACACCGCTAATCGCAAAGAGATTTTCGTCATCCGAGCCAATGGTTCAATCATCGGCCGTCACTCGGGCCTGTCCGGCCCCGCTCTCAACCAAACTTGACCCGGGGGACGTCGTTGTCGTGCCACAGAAAGTGATTGGAGCTTCGGTCTTCTGGAAAAATCTGCTGACAGCCGCACAGCTCGCCTCTTCTATTGCCATCACAGCAGCGGTAGCGAACCTCTAAGGGCGCCATGACTGCAATGCTCGACAGCGCGCTCTTTCATGCGAGACCAAGACCATGAGTCCCACGATCGTGACCTCATCTTCGAAAGAGATCGAACAGATGCTGGTGGCACCGCCTGCTAACTGGGTCGCGCGAACAACGCTGCTGTGGAAGCGCCGTCAAACGCTTGGGCGCGTTACGGCGGTCGCGCTGATTGTAAGCCTCGGCATAGCGTTCGTAATCCCCAAGCGCTACAAGGCCATCACAAGCATTATGCCGCCCGATCAACAAGGTTCGGGCGCGATGCTTCTCGCGGCACTGGTCGGTCGTTCCGGTGGGCTGGGCAGCCTGGGCAGCCTTGCTGGAGGCTTATTCTCCGGTCATCCCACCGCGGCACTCTACGAGAACCTGCTGGAAAGCGGAACCGTCAGTAGTCACCTGATTGATCGCTTCCATTTGCAGCAGGTCTATCACACACGTTATCGCTTCAGCACCGCCAGGCATCTCGCGCGCCTCACGACCATCACCGATGACAAGAAAAGCGGCGTGATCACTATCGCAGTCCAAGATACGGATCCCGTACGCGCGCGTGATTTGGCGCAGGGCTATCTCGACGAGTTGAATAACTTGCTCACACGAACCAGCACCTCGTCTGCTCGTCAGGAGCGCATCTTCATTGAGAGCCGCCTTCAGTCCGTTGGAACGGACCTCGAACAGGCCCAGCTTGCGCTGGGTGAGTTTTCAAGCAAGAACAGCACGATCGATATCAGAGAACAGACCCGTGGACTGGTAGATGCGGGCGCGCGAGTCCAAGGGGAACTCCTGGTTGAGCAGGCTGGCCTCCAATCGCTGCGTCAGATCTATGGGGACGGGAACCTGCGTGTGCGTGAGACGGAAGCACGGATCGCATCTCTCCAACGCGACCTTGAGAAAATGACAGGCTCATCTGCCCCGTTGGCTCCTGGCGATGCAGGTATCGATCATGCGGCGTCCGACGCCAAAGATAACGGCGAACTCTATCCACCTCTCCGGCAGCTTCCTCGTCTTGCGGTTCCGTATGCCGATCTCTATCGCCGTGTGAGGGTGCAGGAGACAGTGTTTGAACTCCTCACGCAGCAGTATGAGATGGCTCGCATCGAAGAAGCGAAAAACGTTCCCGCTGTCACAGTAATCGATCCTCCAGGAGTGCCCGAGAGGAAGTCCTTCCCGCCTCGTCTGTTGCTCACTCTGCTGCTTACGGCTCTTTCGTTCGCGGCCGCGGCCACTCTGATACTGATGCGCGAAGGCTGGTCGAGAGTCGATCCGTCTGATCCTCGCAAGAAACTTGTAATTGACGTTGTCTGCGTATTGCGCAAGCGGATCTGTGCGGTGTTTGCGCCAAGACGAGGCGCCGCATGAGAAACCACCTCACGAACGCCATGTACGGCATCCTGGACTATGCTTCGTACCCATTTGGAATGCTGCTGGTAGCTCCAATCGTTCTGCACAAGCTCGGTGCTTCGGAGTACGGCATATGGATGATCGCCACGGCTGTGGTGAGTGCCGGTGGCATCATTGCTTCCGGTTTCTGCGACGCCAACATTCAGCGCGTTGCCCGTCTTCGCGGTACCGGCGAGACAGATTCAATGGCGTGGGCAGTGCGCAGCATGCTGGGCATCAACCTAGTGCTTGGCTTCACGCTCGCGGTTGTTGTCTGGATAGCGGCGCCCTATGCCGCTCGTCACATCGCGGTGTCGCGCCTCACGCCAATAAGGGAATGTCTAATCTGTATTCGTATCGCGAGTGTGCTGATCTTGGTGCGTGCTGTTGAAAGCGTCGGGGTCAGCACGCAGCGCGCCTTCGAACAATACCGGGGAACGGTGCAGATCAGCACTGCTGTCCGGCTGCTAACGCTCGCGTCAGCGGCGCTGCTCGTGCTGTCAGGACGGCGCACAGTAAGCATCCTGGCAGCCACCGCCGTTTTTCTGGCGTTGGGCACGTACATGCAGTTCCGCCAGCTTCGCAGGTTTCTCGGGAACGTTTCCTTATGGCCGGCCTTCCAGGCCGAAGAAACGCGAATGCTGCTTGGCTTCGGTGTGTTCGCCTGGTTGCAGGCACTGGGTGGCGTCGTCTTCGGACAGTTCGATCGAATCCTTTTGGGCGTCTCGTTGGGTGCTTTGGCCGTCGCGCCCTATGCATTGTGTATACAGTTCGCCCAGCCCATCTTCGGTCTCACTGCCTCTGGCCTCAATTTTATTTTCCCCTACCTGTCGGGGCGCGCAAGCACGATTTCGAGCGCCGCGCTGAGGCGAATCTTGCTCAAGGCTTTCCTTTGTAACTTGCTGATGGTGACATGCGGTGCGGTCGCATTGCTTTTCTTCGGAGACCGACTGATTCGGATCTGGGCCGGCCCAATGGTAGCGAACAGTGCTGCAGGGATCTTTCCACCGATCGTGATCGGATCGGCCTTGATGGGTCTCGGTGTGACTGGAACCTATGCGATGCAGGCACTTGGCCGATTCAGGACAGGGGCTTGCATCAGCCTTGGTGGAAGATCGGCGATGTTGATGTTGATGATTTACCTGCTGCACCATATGGGGCTTCAGGGATTGGCAATAGCGCGCGTCTGCTACGGTTCGGTCGCCTTATTTGTGTATCAGCCTCTGTTGCGTCAACTAGGCATAGGGCACAGAGAAACTGCCACCATCTCGACCCTCGGGATCCCTTACGAGTTTCAGGAGGGATCGAAGCTATGAAGATCATGGTGACTGCCGCTTCATTCTCTTCGAAAATCTCCGGGGTCCAGCGCCATGCCTTCAATGTGGTACGGTGCCTTTTGCTGCATCCGGATATTTCGGCTGTGCACCTTGTTGTTGCACCGTGGCAACGCGGACTAGTAGAGGCCGCGGGTCTCGGTGCGAACACCCGGCTCTTCACTCATGTCGCCGAGATGGGCCAGAGTTCTCTCAGTCGAAATCTTTGGTACTATCGGCGGCTTCCGGCGCTTGTTGCTCTGCTGCAGCCCGATCTGGTACATCTTTCCTATCCCGTGCCTGTCGACAGAGCTTCTCTCGCCTGTCCAACAGTCGTGAGTTTGCACGATCTCTATCCTTATGAGATTCCTCGGAACTTCGGGTTTCCACAGATCATTTTCAACCGCTTGATCCTGCGGCTTTGCCTCCGGAGAGTTGATGCGATTGCCTGTGTCTCCGAAACGACGATGCTTCGGATGAAGCAGTATGCGTCACGCCGAATGTGGTGCAAGGCCGTTCGAGTCTATAACTGCGTTGAACCCGAACTGATCTGCGCCATTCGCACTCCGATACCGGATTGGCGGGGTGAGCCGTTCCTGCTCAGCATTGCGCAGCATCGCCGAAACAAGAACATTCCTCTACTGATCCGAGCGTTTCATCGATTACTGCGTCAGGGCCAGATTCCCCCGGCAGCAAAGCTGGTCATCGTCGGGATCGCAGGACCCGAGACTCGCCGCATTTATGAGCTGGTGGCACGCTGCGGTTTGAGCCGTAGCGTGCTCTTCCTGGAAGGACTGTCGGAGGCAGAGTTGCAGTGGTGTTACGCGCGATGCGAAGCGCTCGTAGCTCCTTCAAGAACGGAAGGCTTTGGTTTACCAGTTGCGGAGGCCCTTCTCGCCGGTTGTCGCGTCATCTGTTCGGATATACCCGCGTTTCGGGAGGTGGGTGGCGAGCATTGCCGATTCGTCGCGTTAGGAACAGATGCAGAGGTGGCATTGGCAGCGGGGATCGTGGCAACGCTCCACGAGCCCGTAAAGGTGCCCGTGTCTCTTCCGCAACTCTCTGCCGAAGTTCTTGCCGACCAGTACGTGAGTCTTTACCGAGAACTTACACCGTCTTCCACATCCGCACAGAACGCAATGTGTGCCGCATTGATCCAGGTAGCAACACCAGAAAGGCAGTCCCTATGAAGGCAACAGATTGCAGACCTGCAGCCCATGTCCTTGGAGTGGATGTCGATGCGATCGACATGAATGAGGCCCTCGGGTATGTCGCCGCTCTACTACAGGGTTCTCGTAAGAGCTATGTGTGCGTCGCCGGCGTTCATGGAGTCATGGAAGCCCAGAGAAACCCGCAATTGTTGGAGGTCTACTCGGGTTCGGAGATGACAATCCCGGATGGTATGCCCTTGGCGTGGGTCGGGCGCATGCAGGGACACGTCGCCATGCAACGCGTCACCGGACCAGATCTAATGCTTGAAGTATTTCGCCGAAAGGAATTCGCTCAAGCTACGCATTTCCTCTATGGCGGGCGTGAAGGAATTGCGGAGGAACTGCGCGACAAACTCAGAAAGCAGTTTCCTTGGGCGAAGATTGTCGGAACGTACACGCCACCGTTTCGAGTGCTCTCAGAGTACGAAGAAGAGCAGTTCATCGCGACCATCGCCGCACTGAAACCCGACGTTATTTGGGTTGGCATCAGCTGCCCGAGACAGGAGATCTTCATGGCCCGGTACTTGCCGGAGCTTGAAACGAAGTTGATGTTTGGTGTTGGCGCGGCCTTTGATTATCACACTGGCCGAATCCGCGACTGTGCTGACTGGGTCAAGCGTGCCGGCCTGCAATGGCTGCACCGATTGCTGCAAGATCCGAGACGCTTGTGGTGGCGTTACCTTCGCAACAACCCTGCATTTGTCTGGCATATAGCGTTGCAAATGTTGAAGGCACGGCGATACCCTCGTCGTTCTGAGGTGCGCGTATCGGAGGCACAGCGCCAAATCCAGGTGCGTTGATGATGCCCGTCGATGTCATACGAATCACAAACGCTACTCCACCCGCGACGTGCACGTCGCGTTTCTCGATGTGCATCCGGCATCGTTCCTGTGCGCCGGGCGTTCCTTGCGGCCCGTACGGGGCAGTTCTCGGGATCGACCAATCGATACTCACCTATAGAAGCTGCGAGCAACGCCCTTCGATAGGGTTGCACTTCTAGTGCAGCGAGATTTCCCGGCTATGCGAAGGTATATAGGCCCTCGAGCGTTTTGTTGCTCGCCTTACGCGCTGCACTTTAGATTGTTTCGTCTCGGGAGGAAAGAGCGTCATAGTCTTCGTCATGTGATTGTGTTCGCGCGGTATATCGCTCCGCCGCGATGCTCGGGAGGAACTTATATTCAACGCTCCTGCGGTATTCGGTCGCCAAGACAAAATCGTGACAATTGATTAACCGGCGCATGACAACTGCTTCCCGCGAGATCGCTAGTGTGAGTATTGCCGGTGAATCCGTCGGGATTCTAGGGAGTTTGGCAGTGCGTTCGTTTCCTAGATCGGATTCGCGTTCATTTGAGATAGTGCATGTTCAAAGGAGAGTCCATGAAGAAGTTCATGCTGAGGGTTCTGTTTGTTTGGATTGTGGCTGCGGCTGCGGTTTCCAGCGACGTGGTTCGTGCGCAGGACACGCCGCGGAGAATTGAAGTCACGGCCAAGCGTTTTGCATTTGAGCCCAGCGAGATCACCTTGAAGAAGGGACAGCCAGTAGTGTTCGTCATAAAGAGCACTGACGTAGCGCACGGTCTCGGCTTTCGCGAACTGCACCTTGATGTCAAAGTTCCCAAAGGCGGTACAGCAGAGTTGCCGTTTACACCGGATAAGACCGGCGATTTTGTCGGTCACTGCTCTCAATTCTGTGGCTCCGGTCACGGCGCGATGACCTTAACACTCCATGTGGCGGACTAGGTATGCGCCCGTTCATCATTGCGATCGCTGCAACTGCCCTGGCCGGGTTGGCCGGATGCAAGGCCGACCCTCCGGGAAGGCTGGAGACGAAGACGATAAGATTTGCGAAACATCACATCTTCATAGGTAATAAGAAGCAGAAGAACCCACTGGCGGACACCGCCCAAACTTGGGCTGACGGTAAGGAAGCATTCACGCATTATTGCGTTGCTTGCCATGGCCTGGATGGTCAGAACACTGGCGTACCCTTTGTGGATCACATGTCCCCACCGATCCCGTCGCTGGCTTCCGATGATGTGCAGCGATATACAGACGGCCAGCTCAAGTGGATTCTTGACAACGGAATCCGGCCATCTGGAATGCCTGGATCAAAGGGAACGCTGAGCGATGATGAACTCTGGTCGATTATTGCTTTCCTGCGGCATCTGCCTCCCGCGGGGAGCCAGGGCGTTCCAGATACATACACCCACTGAGTCACTCAGAACCAGAGAAGATCGTCAGTTCTTGAGGAATTATGGATCCAAGCAACGACATCGCAGAACCCAACAATTTTCGTAGCCCAGGTTCGACCTTGGCATTTGCGGTTGGTTTATTTTTGTCGTTTCGCATCGTTATTCCCGTCTTCCTGGTGCGGGTGTTGGGTACAGAGCCGCAGACGGGAGCTGAGGCTAAGCTAGCGTTGCAGGTTCTCCTACTTGGTCTCGTCTGCTTCCTTTTGCTAGGAGCTGAGAACCGCCCGTTTCGTTCCATGTTGCAATTGGCGAGTATTCGATGGGTGTTTGTCTATCTAGTGTTCTCCGGTTGCAGCCTGCTGTGGAGTGCCACCGCGTCGCTACCAGCATCTATCGCTTACTGGTGCGGAACGGTTTCCGATGTTGCGATAATGGTTCTGTTGCTCCGCGCGGGTTCTGTGACTGGAGTAGCAAATTCCGTGATGAAAGGCTTTATATGGGGCGCATGTTGCATTGCGCTGATTGCATGGATAATGCCCACGCAGTACGATCTACGTCTTGGAGACGAAGACTTTTTAATTCAAATTCGATCGGTAATCTTTGCGCCTTCGCCATTTTCTTCGGCCAATACCTCGTGCGCCGTAAAGAAGGGAAGTGGGGATTCACGACGGTATTTCTCTCGGTCACTCTTCTTCGCAGCCTAAGCAAGACAGCCATCGTCGCCTTCCTGGTGAGCGAGGGCTATCTCATAATTCACGATCGATCAATGAGCCGGAAGACCAAGATGCTTCTCACCGCTGCGGTGACGTTGGTGATCTTCGTATTCTGGGGTCTGTTCGAAGCCTATTACGATTTTTACACCACTTACGGCAACCAGGCTGAAACCCTGACAGGCCGCACCGCAATCTGGGCCTTCGTTCTGGATGCAGCGCTTGAACATCCCTGGATTGGACATGGCTTTGATTCCATGTGGAAAGTCATTCCTCCTTTCGGGACATTCGAAGCGAGACACGCGGAAAACGAACTGTTGCAGCAGTTCTACTCCTACGGTGTAGCAGGCATCGTGATGCTGTGCGGCTTGTACGGCAGTCTCTATCGAAAGATTCGTAGACTGCCGCAGGGCCCGCTCAAGGTAATCTTCGTCAGCATACTGCTTTTCGTTGTTGTCCGCGGATTCGCCGTGGCCGAACCCTTCGACCTATTGCTTCCCTTATGGGCGATCGTTCTGATTAGTATGCTCGTGGATTATGCAGACACGGTAGGCCAGGAAATGGTCACTGTGTTGCTCCCTGCGCGGTCCGACGCATCCACCTCGGTGAAGCATGTTCCGGCCCTGCGATAGCGATCCCATGAGGATTGTCATAAGTGCCGTCTCGGCGCAGTCCCGGACTAGAGAACTTGTGAGTCCAGTTGCCACTGTAGCGCGGCAACTCTTGGAGCATTCGGCCGTCTCAGCAGTCTATCTCGTTGTGGAGCAGTCCCATGCTGCGTTGTTCGATGAGGCAGTAGACAGCCGCGATTCGAGACTCGAAATCATGACCGTTGCGATCGGCTCAAGCATGTTGCACAGCTATCTTTGGCACTATCGAGAGTTGCCCGGAATCGCAGCTCGGCTACGCGCAGATCTGGTTCATTTTGCCTACCCTGTACCGCTTAGGCGAGGGGCGCTCTTTCCTGCAACGGCTCTTAGCCTCCAACCTGTGTATACGAATGATTCCTGTGCGGGCCGCGGGATCTTGGATTCGTTGTTAGCACCATGGATTCTGAGAAATCACCTCAAAACGATTGATGAGGCCGCGCCCCTATCGGTACTCTTGTGCCAGCAACTCGGGTTAGGAAGAATTCAGGTGTCCGGGACCCCGCTGCGTAAGGAACATTCCGCCGGACAGCGAGACCGCAGATCTGTAGCTGCCGGATGACCTCTCTCGTGAGGCCTGGCGGAACCGGAAGAGCTTCCAGGGAACGATCGACGTGCGGAGCAATAAGACGATTCCGCCTTGAATTGTCATCCGATTGTAATTTCTGAGCTTTGACGACCGATTGGGGACTTATTATCGGCCAAAATAGAAGACAGAAGGTCGAGATCATGGTCATGGATACGGAACTGGTGGAAGAAGGAATCGAACTCGATGTGGTGCCCGAGACGAGTCTCGGTACCATCCTCATCATCGAAGACGACCCGCGGATGCAGAAGGTCATCAGAACAATCTTCGTCAAGGAGCACTATGCTGTCGTCGTGGCCGGCGACGGTCAAGCCGGACTCGAGTTATTTCGTAGTGAACGGCCGCTCGCTGTGGTTCTAGATCTTGTTCTTCCGCGGATCTCCGGACGCGAACTTTGCCAGACTTTTAAGAACTTATCCAGCGAAACACCAATTGTGGTGCTGAGCGCGATCAGCGAAGTTGTCGACAAGGTATTGCTCCTCGAATTAGGCGCTGATGACTATGTAACTAAGCCGTTCAGCCCGCGAGAGCTCACAGCCCGCGTTCAAGCGGCAATTCGCAGACAACGTAAGCCCGCCGCCGCCACGATCTTTCGCTTCGCGGATTGTGAAATCGATTTCAAGAGCATGAGCGCACGGTGCAGAGGCGTTCCCGTGGTCATCACCGCCCACGAGTTCAAGCTGCTGAAGTTCTTTACAGAGAATCTTGACCGAGTGCTCACACGCGAACTCCTGCTCACCGAGGTTTGGGGATACTACTCCTATCCGACCACGCGGACCGTAGATAACCAGATACTGAAGCTGCGTCAAAAGCTGGAGCCTGATCCGGCTAATCCAAAGCACCTGCTCACGATTTACGGTGCAGGGTACAAGTTTGTCCCATAATACGAACCTCGATCAGCGGTCGGACGACAAAAAAGTTGTGAATGATGCGCCTTGAACAAAATCCGACCTTAGACGGTGGCTGCGTCGTAGAGTCCAACGCCTGACTTTGAATGTCGGTGACAAACTGCAGTTAAGGTGCTACTCCTCGACGCGATTTCAGGATCAGTTTGGATGGTGATACTTGCGATGGTTCGGCGTTTGGCACTATTTCTATTCTTCTCTGTTACTGCTCTCACTCAGACAATCGTTGTTTCTCCCATGGGTCCGATCAAGACGCTGGTCGACGCCCGGGATGCAGCACGCACAGAGCGTCGCTCGGGCATCACCGGCCCCATCACGATCACAGTTCGCGCAGGGACATATTTCCTTTCGGAAACACTTGTCCTTGGTTCCGGAGGATAACGACACGATTTGGGAAGCCACACGCGGCGAGCACCCTATCATTAGTGGTGGCCGGATCATCTCCGGATGGACTAAAGCCGCAGGTGCAACTTGGACCGCAGACGCTCCTGGCCCTTATTTTCGGCAACTCTTTGTCAATGGCAGTCGCGCGACTCGCGCAAGGACCCCGAACGATACTTTCTTTCGCTTCGTGGGCAGCGGTACTCCGAATGCGCCACTTCGGTTGCACTTTCGCGGAAAAGACATCAAACAGGAATGGGTCAATCAAGCCGACGTAGAGGTCGTCGGCTATATGGCCTGGAGCGATTTCCGTTCCCCCATCCTCGGAATCAAGAGAGACGCTCATTTGGTCGAACTAGGGCCCAAGGAGGAATCTGCAAATGAAGAGGATGCACGCTATTTCATCGAAAACCTGCCAAGCGCCCTCGACGCTCCTGGTGAGTGGTATCTGAACCGGTCGACGCAAAAGGTTGCCTATATTCCCTTGAAGGGGCAGAACATGGAACAAGCCCAGGTAGTTGCCGCCGTACTGGCTCGGCTCGTCTCCGTTCAGGGAAGACCAGAGTCCGGCGAATTCGTGAGGAATGTTGTTTTCCGTGGTTTGACGTTCGTGCACGCTGATTGGAACGAGGGCCCCCAGGGTTATTTCGACAAACAGGCTGCATTGCCTGCAACTTCGGCCGTTGAAGCAGTGGGGGCCATCAATTTTCGTGTAGAAAATTGCACGTTTGCACACTCTGGAGGGTATGCGCTAGAACTGGGGCGGGGCTCAAAACACAACCAGGTTGTGGCCAACGAGTTCTACGATTTGGGTGCGGGCGGAGTGAAAATAGGAGAGCCGAATGTAACAGCAAACGATGCAAATCGAAATTATGACAATGTGATCACCGATAACCACATCCATCATCTCGGCCTAGTATATGCCGCGGGTGTAGGTATATGGGTATTGCAGAGCGGACGCAATCAAATCATTCATAACGATGTGCACGATCTTTACTATACCGCCATTTCGGTGGGCTGGACCTGGGGCTACCGGCCAAACCAATCGGACGGCAATCTGATCGCGTTCAACAATCTACATGCAATCGGAAGGGGCATGCTGAGCGACATGGGTGGAATTTATACCCTCGGCGTACAACCCGGGACAATCATCCAAAATAATCTGATCCATGATGTGTCGTCGTTCACATACGGAGGATGGGGAATCTATCTGGACGAGGGGTCGAGCGATATCTTAGTCGAGGACAACGTCGTTTACGGCTGCAAGAGTGCGGGCTTTCATCAGCACTATGGCCGCGGGAATATTCTGCGCAATAACATCTTCGCGTTCAATCGCGAACACGAACTGATGCGCACGCGGGGGGAGCAGCACATCTCATTCACGCTGGAAAATAATATCGTCTACTTCGACCAGGGGGATCTCCTCGGGGCCAATTGGCTGGACGGGAGCTACATCACACGGGACAACCTCTACTTTGACATGCGTGGCCGGGATATACGATTTGCGAACAAGTCATTCAGCGAATGGAAAGCCTCCGGACAGGATCGGGGATCCAGCATCGCAGATCCTCTCTTTATCAATGCAGGAAATTTTGATTTTCGTCTGCGGCCGGAGTCGCTTGCATTGAAGATGGGTTTTCACCAGATCGATATGACTACAGTTGGCCCAAGGGTTCCTACAGGTGCGGACGTGTGGTGAAACTGGCTTCGTCCTAGTCAATTGGTGAGAAATCGCCTCCTCGTGAACTGGCCTAATTGAGGACGAGTCCAGTTCCGGAAGGACTTGACTACCTGGAGAATTGCACCGGAGCGTCGGGCTATCCGGGAAGCTATATTCTTTGAGTCCGCAAAGTTGGGTTTCTATATCGACCGTTCCTCCCGGGCATAGCGAACAGCCATCAGAACAGCCACCGATAAGGCATGGTCGCAGGCTGTATTTTGAAGGGGACGGCTAAACTCCTGAGATTTTAGTAGTCGAACTGGGCGGTTCGCCAATCATCAGCATCCCTTCCGGATTTGAAGAAGGTCGGCAGGGGATTTCGGCTGGCGTTGCGAACGGGGCCTACCACACAGGGAATGGCGCTGCCCTCGAATGGATGTCCATCACGCCGGACGAACAAATTAGATTTGATTGGCGAAAAAGAAGGGCTGGAATCGACGAACAGCTTGAATATACGGTCGTAGGTCTCGGCACTGAAATTGCATCGGGGGTCAGATGACTTGGAAATCATTCGCGAAGAGGACTCTCTAGCTGTGCCCTGTTTGAATTACTAGTAGTACTGGGCCCTTCATGCTTAGGGTTTCCCCTCATTGTTTTCACCAATCGTTTCGCATAAAGATGTGTGTAGCTGCGCAAAAGGGCCTCAGGTCATTGGCCGGCAGCTTGGCGCGCCCGGGCGACGGGCGAAAACGGGGACTTTGATCGGGGATTGTTGGAACGCTAGCGGCCTCCATGATGTTGAATTATTCTTTCGTAATACTCGGCGGTTACGGTGGGAGTGAGCGATATGAAACGTTGCAATCTGGTTGTTGCAATGTGGGTCGTGGTGGCTCTGGCCACTATGAGAAGCGCGAATGGCGACGTCGCGCTTCTGGTTGAGGAGCCGTACGGATTGTTCGGCAGTGTCAATCCAACGGGTCACTCGGCAATTTATCTTAATCGCGTGTGTGCTGAATCCCCGACTGTGTTGCGCCGGTGTGGGCCCGACGAGACGGGAGTGGTGATCAGCCGCTATTCAGGAATTCGAAGGCTTGATTGGGTCGCCATACCGTTGCTGCCGTATCTCTACGCTGTGGAACGAGCGGAGGATGTCCCCGAGTGGGCCGCAAAGACAGACGTCGCGAGGATGCGGGACGAATATGCCGAGACTCATCTGGGAGATCTTACTTCTGCCACGCAGAGGGATGATAGGAAGAAGGTGTGGCCCCAACTGCTGGGCGTGGCGTACACGCGGAAGATCTACAGTTTCGAGGTAGAGACGGATGAAGAACAAGATGACAATCTAATTGCCGAATTCAACAGCCGTGGGAACGATAGCCACTTCAATCTTTTCACGAAGAACTGCGCCGACTTTTCACGTGGTGTTCTCAATTTCTATTTTCCGGGAGCAGTACACCGGAGTATCACGGCAGATGTGGCGATTACGACACCCAAACAAATTGCCAAGGCATTCGCGGGTTACGCGCATCATCACGAATCGCTTGAATTCAGGAAGTTCGTGATTCCGCAGGTGCCGGGCGACACGCCGCGAAGTCATATGCCCCGAGGCGTCCTCGAGTCGCTTGTGAAGACAAAGGGGTATGTGGTTCCCATTGCGGTTCTTCAACCTTATGTCATGGTGGGGATCGCGGTTACCTATTTGACAAGCGGTCGCTTCGCCCTAGCGAAGAATTCTCCGGTCATCCCTGTGATGGATCAGGTCTCCACACTGGTCAGCGGCAAGCCTGAGGTCGCGCCTACGATGCCTTAGTAGCCCTTGGCGATGAAGCATTTCTCTGTGAAGATGAATGTTCTTGCTTTTGCAGCTGGCGTTCGAAGTACTTGCCTGAAGACGTCGACTTCAAGGTCGAGCGGAACACCGGAGGCCAAGAAGCGGAGGCTGGTAGCGGCATAGGGGTATGGGGGATGGCGATCTTGACCTCAGTCGCCGTTGATGGAGGCAAAGATGAGGCTAAATGCCTTTCGATGGTGATGGAGCTTGCGGGACGACGCTACGCGTGGGGGATCGGGGGCCACTGAAATTACATGGAGGGGGCGGGTGATTTGGAAATCATTCGTGAAGACTGAACCACGCTGTTGGATTTACTAGTAGTGCCGGGCCCTTCATGCTTTAGGGATTTCCCTCATTGTTTTCACCAATCATTCCGCATGAAGATATGTGTAGTTGCGCAATGGGCCTCACGTCATTGGCCGGCAGCGATGGGCGAAGGCAGACAGGTAGGCAGCGACATGACCGCTCACGGCAGGAACAACACCAATGTGTTGGTCAGGGGGTTACTTCAGAATGAGGGAATAGCCGGCGCATAGGAATGTGCTGGCTCATACAGGGATGTCGCCTAGAGTGCCGGTGGGTGAGGAACTGCATCGAAAACAGGAACCCGTTATGGCAATTCGAACTCTCATTCTCGGCTGCACCTTTCTTTGCTCTTCCCCTCTGCTTGCGCAGGAAAACAGGGACTTGATCGTGATGAAGAATGGGGATCGTTTCACGGGTGAAATCAAAGGACTCAGCGCCGGCACACTTTTAGTCAGTTTGAGTTATGTGGACGGTAATATCGCTGTGCAGTGGTCGGAGGTGGTCCATCTCGAGAGCAGTCGGGTGTTTGTGGTCAAAACTGAAAGCGGAATGGTATACACCGGGAAGGTAGCAATAACAGGAGTCTCCAACGATCCTACTATCACAATTAAAATTGTCGAACCTCCTGCGAAGGAATTGGAAGTCGCCCAACGTAAGATCATCAAATTGAGCCCAATCTCTGAAAGCTTTTGGCATCGATTCGATGGCGCGGTCAATACTGGGCTTCTATATTCAAAAGGCAATGAATCGACACAGTTCAACTTGAGCTCTCAAGTAGCGTACATCAGAGAACGCTGGTCCGGTGAGGTCAACTTCAACTCCTCCTTCGCGTCAAATAGTGGTTCGAACGTGACAACCCGGAACCAGACCGATATAGAAGCTACGAAGCTTCTGCCCTGGAACAACTGGTTTTATGTCGGAACTACTTCTTTTCTGCAAAGCTCGGTCCAAGACATCAGTCTGCAAACAACAGTTGGGGCGGGGGTTGGACGTTACCTGAAGAACACAAATCGCGCAAGCATATCTGTGCTTGGCGGACTAGCTTGGCAAAACGCTAGCTACGGATCCACTATTATTGTCGGTCAGGAAAGCCAGAACACGGCAGTCGTTCTCGTCGCCACTCAAATCAAAGCATTCCGATTCAAGAAGACAAATTTGGATGTCAAAGCCTCTCTCTTACCGGCAATCACCGACACCGGACGCGTTCATCTCAATGCGAATGCGGTCTACTATATCAAGCTCGTAAACGATCTCTCGTGGAACTTTTCGTTCTACGGAAGCTGGGATACTCGCCCTCCGGCAACATTCTCGAAGAGCGATTACGGTACCAGTTCAGGACTCAGTTGGACGTTCGGCAACAAATAGCGGGTATTAGTACTGTTTCTCAGGAAACTGTTACGCACAGTTCCTAACATTGGTCGCGATGCGTCTCAGAGCCTTTGTGGCTATGTCCTTGCCTGTTGCCGCGGCCACATCTATCGGATGGTTATTTGGCGGTTCAGACAGCGAGAATTGAAAAGCAATAGGACTCACGACTGGAATTCGGAGTGCGGACATAGGCCTTGTGATCGCAACCAGCAGCTTTTCCTGGGACGTCCGCTGTCAATTCTGCGCTGGCTTTTGCTTGCGCTGCCCGCTCCAATTGCGGCCAGCTCACGCCGGCGCGTGCAAATCCTCTGCGAGCGGCGGTCAGATGAGTGAATTGGCCCTACGGGTAAGCGAGCGATGACGGGGGACTTGTCTCCTCGCCATTCGCGCAAGAGTGTGTGGAAAGCGAGCGCAGATACGTTCGTTGTGCGCCGGATTATCAGTAAGTGCAATCGAGGTGATCGATCATGCTTTCCAATGATCTGTTAGCAGATACGATGCATAGACTTCCGAGGGTTGTGGCCATCGGACAACCGGTTCCGCTTGGCGCCACAGTCACGCCTGACGGAGTGAATTTCAGCATATTTTCTCGCAATGCGACCAATGTTGAGCTTCTTCTGTTCGATCGGGAGTGTGATGCTAAGCCTTCTGATGTGATTAGAGTCGATCCTGTCATCAATCGCACCTATCACTATTGGCATGTATTCGTGCCTGGCATCGGCGCGGGACAACTCTATGGATACAGATTCCATGGGCCGTTTGATCCCTCAGATGGGATGCGCTTCGATCCTCGAAAACTTTTGCTCGATCCGTATGGATGCGCAGTTATGGTGCCCCAAAGCATACCGCCGAACAGCTGCACCTGGCCGGGCCGAGCATATTGCAGCCGCGATGAAAAGTGTTGTCGTGGACCCTACAGTCTATGACTGGGAGGGGGATGTGCCGCTCCGATTGCCATCAACGCGAACTATCGTCTACGAGATGCACGTTCGAGGATTCACGCGCAACCCTAATTCTGGTGTTGAGGAGAAAGCGCGCGGAACGTATTTAGGTCTTACCAAGAAGATTCCTTATCTTCGGGAACTCGGCGTTACTGCGGTAGAGTTGTTGCCCGTATTCCAATACGACGCCCAGGATTGTCCCGCCGGTTTAGTCAACTATTGGGGCTATCAGCCGGTGTCATTTTTCGCACCCCATCAGGCATATAGCTCGCGGCCGGACTCTATTGGCCCGGTCGACGAGTTTCGCGACATGGTTAAGGCACTGCACCGGGCAGGAATCGAAGTGATTCTTGATGTCGTCTTCAATCACACAACGGAAGGAGATCGCAATGGGCACCACTGTATGTTTTCGTGGAATAGACAACAGTGCGTACTACATTCTCGGAGTAGACCGTTCGGATTATGCCAACTATAGCGGAACTGGTAACACACTAAATGCCAATCATCCCGTCGTGCGCCGTATGATCGTCGATAGCTTGCGCCATTGGGTGGAAATGATGCACGTGGACGGGTTCCGATTCGATCTGGCATCTATTCTTACCCGTGATTCGAGCGGAAAGATGATGTCTAATCCGCCAGTTCTTTGGGATATTGAGTCGGACCCGTCGCTTGCCGGAACAAAGATAATCGCAGAAGCATGGGATGCCGCCGGACTGTACCAGGTGGGCAGTTTTGTGGGAGACAGTTGGAGAGAGTGGAACGGCCGTTTTCGCGATGATGTGAGGAGCTTTATTCGCGGCGACGAGTGCTACGCGCGTCGTTTTGCTGACCGGGTCCTGGGAAGCATTGAGATTTATGGACATAAAGCACGCGAAGCGGAACAGAGCGTAAACTTCACAACCTGTCATGACGGATTTACCCTCAACGACCTCGTTAGTTACAACCACAAACATAATCGGGCAAATAACGATAATAACCGTGACGGCGCAGACGACAATCGTAGCTGGAACTGCGGCATTGAGGGCGCGACTGATGACCCCGAAATCGAAAGACTAAGAAATCGGCAAGTGAAAAACTTCCTGCTCATCACGTTAATGTCATTGGGGATGCCCATGATCACGATGGGGGACGAAGTCAGGCGGACGCTGCATGGAAATAACAATGCATATTGTCACGATGACGAAAGCACATGGTTTGATTGGGACTTGGTAAAAAAGCACTCGGATGTGCATCGGTTTGTTCAATACGTCATTCGTAGACGCATGAAGCGAGATGTTCGGACCAGAGCAACAGAGAATGACCCTCGCACAATTGCTCGATGTTGGGATAAAGGGCTGGCATGGAATAAAACTCAACCGGCCGGACTGGAATGATTATTCGCACAGTATCGCACTGAGCGTGCAGATTACAAGTGAAAACCTGTTTCTATATTTCGTCTTCAATGCCTATTGGGAGCCACTCGACTTTGAGCTCCCAACTCTAGACAGCAGTGACGGAAGTTGCTGGCGCCGATGGGTCGACACCTACCTGGATTCACCGCAAGACGTGGTGGAGTGGGAAGCTGCCCCCCTGATTATGGGCTCTGCTTATCGGACGGGACCCCGTTCGGTTGTCGTTCTGTGGGCAAAGCTGACAAATATAGTTCCTAAAGAAGGGGCAGTAACCAACTCAGGATCAGGGCAAGATCCTGACATAACAGGCTAGGGGACGAAATGGTCGCCTTTTGTACAGGTTCAAAAGGGGATTCACCAGCACGCTTTCCTATGTGACCGAAAAAGTTCATGCGCTGAAGGCCGGCACAGTCCAGAATGAGGCGCTATCAGCTCCTCAAGTCTCAATAACGACTTGAGCATGGCAAAATCTACCAACGATTCCCATTCCGACCGCGATCAAGGGGTCGCAGGAGTGATTTTCTCGTCGCCCTGCTTACTTAGATCACGGCAGAATGACTAATTCCGGTTTACTACCGCCGCTCATTCCATAAACTGTCCCGGAACGGAACGCGCCCACGTCGTACTTGTAGCAGCCCGGAGTATTTGCCTTCGTAGTCACCTGCTTGTTTCCGCCTCCCATGATCGGGTCATCAGGGTCAAACGGCGAGTCAGTTCCGAACGAGACGGTAAATCCCTGATTCTTGTTCGAACTCATCCAGACCACCGTAGTGCCAGTCTTGATACAGAAAAATTGGTTGTTCTTCGCGTTCGGGATGCCAGGTTTCACGTTGGCGGAACTGGCTGACCGGGTGATGTTAATCGTGCATGGAGACGAAGGAGAACCGCAAGTGTTGGCCGCGTTGCACATGGTCTGGGGCTGCTCTTGATCACACACATATTTGCTCTTCTTTTGCGCCTGTGCTGTCCCCCGGTCAGGAAAACGATGCAAGTCGATAAGAGCAATGCGTACCAAGTGTTGACCCGTAGTTGAGCTTTAATAATCATAGCTATATCCCAAGCCCGCGAGAATCTCGGTCAATCTTTGAACCAATCCCTGCGTGCTTTTCTATCGACCAGCGTGTTCAGTTTCCACAGTCTGTCTTCGCGCGCCGCAGCCTGGCGACCCCACCAAACAGCTAACACTGCTGCGCGATTTCACTTCCATTCAATGATGTTAGTCAGCCTCCAGGCATTCTGGTTAAGCTCGAACTGCAGCTCGCCTTCGTTATTGACGATTAGTTGCGCGGCAGGGAAAAGAACACCGCTACTCTTGCTCTTGTCGTTATCATTCAAGATGATTTCGCCGGCAGTCAGATTGAAACTCTTCGTTTGGGTATCCCAATAGGCTTCACCAAATGCGATCCTGCGGTTGGTGACAAAACGGATGGTGCCTGCCAGTGGGCGTTATGATCTCTCGAATGTAGCTAAGATCGTACCCGACTGTGCCGGGGATGGTTATTCGACCTACGCTCTTCATCTTTTCGAGAGCATTCTTCAGTCCGTCGTTCTGACCCTTCTGAAATGCCTGTACGAGGACGTCTCTGTCCTCAGGGCTCGAGAACTCATAAATAATAATCTTGACGCCGAAATTTCTTCCAAGCTGTGTGCTTGTGCCGAAGGCTGTTGCGTCGATGGTTTCAGAACTCCCCCGCTGTCCAAAGCCGTAGACGCCGGTGATCATAAACAGCCCAAGCAAAAGGCAGATTCCACTCGCAAAGTGTCGAATTCTTAGGTTAGCAAGCATGTAGTTTTCTCCTGCCGCGCAATGTCTGCCCAATAGACCACCATCTCAGATCCCGGTTTGACGGTTCAATGCTAAGTTACTCGTCCAGTCTCGGCAACTGGGGGAATCCCTAGTCGAGTCATGGCAGTGCCGTCAGATATCGCAGTGCCTTGATGCCGGGCAGGAAAAAGTAGGCGCCTCCGCGAATGGTGGTGAACGCCGACAGTCCAACAACCTTCTTCCAAATGGGCCGGTTAGGAGTGGTGATGTCGAAGCTGCCGTCCAGCGTGCCGACAAACGGATCGCGCTCGTTGCCTCGTTCGTGAAAATTAGCGTCGTTCGTCCAGATGTCCATCGCTGACTCAAATTGTCGAACGAGGCTCGCGCAACCGACGATAGCCGCGATCCCTCGTTCGATTCCGTCGTCGGGTTTGTCCTCGGGCAACGGTGGGCCGTAAGTCCCTCCACGCCGAATCATCTTTCTCCGTTGCATGGTGGCCGCGGTATGCGCGCCAAACGGACAGCCATAACCATAGGGATCCATCTTCCCGTAGTTGAAATCGTTGATGGGTAGCATATCCCGACCCAACTCCGGGTCGTCCTGGTCGGGAGACAGAACCAAAGGTGCACCACTACGCCAGCGTCCCATCAGCTTGGCCGCCACCCATTCCTGTTGTTCGGGCGTGTTGCCTTGTGTGCGTAGAAAATCGCGAAATGCGCCGACGTGCTCTTCAATCCGTAGATAAGCAATATAGCTGCCGTTGCGGACGAGAATCTCCGGCTGCGGCAATCCCGCAGGCGGCCCATCTTCATCCGGATAGCCCAGAAAGAACTCGCCGGCCTTAATTGCGGGGCCGGCGCCGGGAGTTGGCTCCTCGCCCATTCCTTCGATCACCGGCTGCGAGAGCCGGTCTCTATATCCAAAGTGTTCGTGAGCGTAGGTGTATGGAGAAATCGCTTCCAAATCCAGCGAAGAGAGGCAGCCTTCACCCCATCGCACTGCAGGAGATACTCCCGATGCTCCTGCCTGCATCGCTCGCGTTCTGTAACATCGCGTGCGAAGAGAATTACGATGGCATGAAGCTCCCCACTCGCCAGCCCCCCCACCCAGTTCTCCGGGTGGTTGATTCCGGTTGTGCCGAGAATCTCCGCACGGGCAGCCATGCCTTGGCGGAACTCTTCGGGGAAGGTCGCGAGCGCAGCGTGATTGACGCCGAGCGCTCGTAGGCCATTCCAGGTGAACCCTATCGTCACCCGCTTCCTTCCCGGGTTCCCTGAAACGAGGGCCTTTGCTGTTCCAACTTTATCCAGAATTCCCTTCAGCCATTCACACCCCGCACCAGGCCGGCGAAACGCGAGGAACTCGTATCGCGCCGCCAGCCCAGGAGGCCGAGAAATCAAGAAATGTTGAATGTCCTCAAGTTCGAGCATCGCGGCTCCTCAACTGTCCCAAGGGCTTTCATGGTGGAAAGGACACAGCCTTGCCTACTGCATCAGCTTGGAGAGATCGCCATCGCCGCGGGTTTTGACCAAGTGTCTCTCTTTCGCGGATGCGATTGCCTGGGTCGCCATTTTCTCCTCCTCCCAATGAGCACCGAGCTCAATTGAGCAGACCATACACTGAGGGCCGACTCCGATGAAACTAGGGAAATCCCGTATCAGCTTATTGGAGCCAGGTAAGGGGATTTCTCTAATTGCGCCTCGGCCAGCGCAGAAATTGCTCTCGCGCTTCATTCACTCCTTATTGGGGGGATATAGGCGTTTTACTACTAGCCGAGGCTTGTATTCCTTTCGTCGAAGAGGCCGAAAGCGCTTCAAGTATTAGGGGTTTTCCTAGTTTCTTCTCACGCGGGTCGTGAGGTACTTTCCATCACGATGCCGGATTTCTCCCTCACGGGGGGTGATATCGAGCATCGGCGCAGAATCATTTTCTTTTGTGGAGATGAAAAAACCTGGGAGTCTCGAAGGAGTTCGGGACGCCTGAATAACGAAGGAAGGAAGCCAGCGATGAATCCGAAGCCAGAGACATTTCGTGGAATTCTTGAGCGGCTGCTGAGCGTGATCTGCGTGATCCTTCTTATTCCAGGCGACACCTTGGCGAGCGTTACCTACACAAGCGGAAGCCAAACCACCGCTCCTCAGAGTTCTCCAGCACAAGGACCGACGACCAAAATTCCCCCGGACGAACTCGACTCTCTCGTCGCACCAATCGCGCTCTATCCGGACCCCTTGCTGGCCCAGACCCTTGCAGCGTCCACTTATCCGCTGGAACTTATCCAACTTCAACAGTGGCTTCTAAAACACCCTACGTTGAAGGACAAGGCACTCGCTGATGCCGTGGCCAAGCAGCCCTGGGACCCAAGCGTCCAGGCTATGGCTGCTTTACCCGATTTAGTAAAGCGCCTTGCAGATGACATTCAATGGACGACTGATCTCGGGAATGCGTTCCTGGCACAGCAAAAGGACGTTATGGACGCCGCGCAGCGGATGCGCAAGAAGGCTCAGGACAAGGGCAATTTAAAAACGACCGAGCAGCAGAAAGTCGAAACTCAAGTAATCGAAAGCAAGAGCACAATCGTTATTCAACAGTCGAATCCACAAGTGGTATACGTGCCTTCTTATGATCCTGTCGTGGTATATGGGCCGCCGGTATACCCCTACCCACCCATTTACTACCCGCCGCCTGGATACTACGCAGCCGGCTTGGCGATCTCTTTTGGCATCGGCATAGCGATGGGTGCGTTTTGGGGAGGCGGCTGGGGTTGGGGTTGCGGCTGGGGTGGTGGCAACGTGAATGTCAATGTCAACAATAACTTCAATCGCAACACCAATATTGGCGGCGGCAATAGACCCTCGCAACTGCCCGCTCGCGGCGGTGCTGGCGGGGTCGGAGGCGTAGGAGGTGTCGGTGGAGCGGGTGGTGTTGGGGGCGTAGGCGGAGCGGGTGGTGTCGGAGGCGCAGGCGGAGTGGGAGGCGCGGGTGGTGCCGGGAAGCCAGGTGGAGTGGGTGGCGCAGGTGGCATCGGCAGTCCCGGCGGGGTAGGCGGCGTTGGCGGTGCCAACCGTCCGTCGACACTACCTGCTGGCGGTGCTGGAGGCGGCAACTGGCAGCACAATCCGGCACATCGTGGCGGCGCACCCTACGGAGACCGCGGAACGGCCGATCGATTCGGCGGCTCAGCTCGCGGCGACTCTCTCGCCAACCGGCAGGCCGGTGCAAGAAACCAGATCGGACGCCAGGGAGGAAATCTTCCCAGTAATCGCGGAGGAGGCGGGGCCGGCGCCAGCAATCGCGGTGGCGGTGGCTTAGGCGGAGGGCCAGACCGCGTCGGAAGCCGCGATGTCTCCCGTCCCTCCGGCGGCGACCGCAGCGCCTTCGGGTCAGGTTCCCGCGGAGGCTACAACGGTTCCTCCGCACGATCCGCCAGTAGCCGCGGATCCTCCAGTTTCGGTGGCGGTGGTGGCCGTGGCGGTGGCGGCGGAGGTCGTGGCGGCGGTGGCGGCCGGCGTCGTTAAGGAAAAACCATGAGGAGCACAAAATGAACTCACGATCCGCGAGAAAAAATCTCTTCGAGCTTCTTTGGATTGCGATTATCGTCACTGAGGCGTGTCTCTCAACCCAGGTTCCTCTTCGGCGGGCAGCAAGCCTCCACCGGCACGCAAGTTCCTCCTGCGCAGACTCCCGCCGCCACCGCTGCTCCTCACCCCGTTGAAGGCGAAACTTTCGCTACCCCACAGCAAGCCGCAGACGCCCTCATCGCTGCTGCCGGTACATTCGACGAGGCCGCGCTAGCGAAGATCTTCGGCCCTAACGGCAAAAAAGTCGTCTTCACCGGAGAAACTGCCCAAGACCGCCAAAGAGCCTTGGGTTTCGCCGCCGAGGCCAAAGAAAAAACAACAGTCGCCGTCGATCCAAAAACTGGCACGCGAGCCTTCATCATCGTCGGCGACGAGAACTGGCCTTTCCCGGTACCTATCATCAAGGTCAACGGCAAATGGTCTTTCGACGCCAAGGCCGGCGAGAAGGAGCTCCTCTTCCGCCGCATCGGCGCCAATGAACTAGACGCCATTCAAATCTGCCACGGCTTCGTCGAGGCCCAGGACGAATATGCTCTTCGAAGTCGCACACTCTACAACGTCAACCAATACGCACAGCGCATCATCAGCACGCCCGGCAAACAGGACGGACTCACATGGCAAACCGCCAACGGTACCTGGGAGGGCCCAATCGGCGAACAGATTGCTAAGGCCATTGGACAGGGTTATACCCCCGGAGAGACGCCCTATCACGGGTACTTCTACAAAGTCCTCAAAGGACAAGGCTCCGCCGCCCCCCTTGGAAAACTCGATTACGTAATCGAAGGGGTAATGATCGGAGGCTTCGCTCTCGTCGCCGCGCCCGCCCAATACCGAGTCACCGGAGTAAAAACCTTCATGGTCAGTTACGACGGCGTTGTCTACGAAAAGGATCTCGGGCCTGACACCATCGAACAATTCAAAAAGATGGAGCGCTTCAACCCCGACTTATCCTGGCATCCCACTAACGAACAGTAAGGATGAGTCACCCCGGGCAATGCTCCTATTTAGCAATTTGAGATCTAGATAGCAATCTCTGGTGGCTAATGTTGAGAGATACGGATTCTAAGCTGGAAGTGGCAGACATTGAAGGCACAAATACGTGTCCTCAATGCAATCCGGACACCTGCATCTGCACTGCAGATTCCACTCGCGAATCGCGAGCGCGCGGGGGAATTGATTCCGAGTCCTGCGACCGTGAGCCTCAAGCCTCCCAGCAGAGCTACGACGCCTAAGAATCCTAATTCCGCATTGTAGGAGGATCGAATGAAGAACTGCACAACGATGTCTTTACTGCTTGTCACTCTTTTGATATCGGTGTCAGTTCCCGAATACTCACAGACGCAGTCGGATGACGCTCCGCGCGGCGCCATGGTTCACGTCGTCATCACGGACATGGCTGTGCAGGATAATAACGAGTTGCCTTCGCTCATGAAGGGCGACGTCAACGTTAAGCAAGGTAAGACCATGTACACAGTGACACAATTGATCCCAGCACGTGACTAGGCTGCGGGGCTTCAATTGATGATTTTGATCGATGAGACTCTGAATATCCAAGCCGTTGGAAATAATCTGGCTGATCTTAAAGAATTCGTAAAGGCGCAGCCGCCAACCACGACGATCGGCATTGGCTATATGGTCACCGCCGGTGTCAATGTTGTTCAGCAATTCACTACCGACCACGTGGCCACGGTCAATGCGATCCGCCTTCCGCGCGGCGGCATCTCGACAATGGATGTCCCTTTATCTGTCACTCATAAGCCTCGTAAAAGCGTGGCGGAAGCAAAACATCCGGCGTGAAGGTCTGATGATCACTGACGGTATTGACCGGCTCCACGGCGAACAGCCTGCGCCCTCGCAACTTGGTCCAAGATTTGGCGCGAGAGGAACAAACGGCCCAACTGTCTATCACAGCATGCCCACCATCAGCGTTGACGCCGACTCCGCGAGCGGAGCCAGCCAACGCTACAACGTCATCGTCAGCAGCATCTACTCGCCAGGAGTTGGTAGAGCGGCAAAAAGTTCATGGGATCTCGACCTCGGCCTCGGGAGGTCTTTCCAAGATCGCGGACGAAACCGGAGGCGAATGCTACTCCCTCGGCACCTCCGAACCCGGTCAGCTTCAAACCCTACCTCGATCGTTTCCAGAAAAACCTCAACAACCAGTACTACTTAGTCTTTTTGGGGGAGCCAAAGAGAGAAGGCACCCTGCAGCGCATCAAGGTCTGGACAGAAAAATCTAACTCCGAAATTGCGGCACCAGACAACGTCTGGGTTCCTGGTCTTCAGGACAAAGACAACGACAAACAGAAATAAAGCTGCGCTCCACTTGGCTGTCCAACTCGAAGAAGACATCTGAGCAACCCCCAAAAACCATGTCCTTCGATCGGTCACTCTTGCTCGGCGCTAATGTGCGCCCCGCTCTCGGAAGTAGCCGTAGACGGCGTTTTGTGAGCCGCCTCCCACGCTCTCACTCTCGGCCGAGCCTCATCGAAAAGGCGCGCGAAGTTTCCTTTGCGCACTTTCTCGCTGGCCTCTGGGGTAAGCAAATTCCACAAGGGCTCATACTGGTAGAAGACTCTCAAGTAGCTCTGCTGGCTAGTGGGCGCAACTTCGTCAGTACCGAACAGAAAGCGATCCGGGAAGTGATTGATTAGATCTGCAGTGATCCTTGTCGTTTCAGGGCTCGCAACAACGTACTTGGCTACCTCGTCCCACGAGATGTCGAAATAGACATTCTTAAACGCAGGATCGCTTAGGATGACCGCAAGATTGGCTGCATGATCTTTTATCGGCCGAACGATACGTCCGACGCCTGTGTGCGCCCAGATGATTGTCGTGTTAGGGTGTCGCTTCAAAAGAGATTTCATCTGTTCCAGATACGCCGGCGGCGCGCCTTGCTTCGGGAACGGAACATCCATGTCATTGTGGAGGATAACGACGAGTCCGACCTCCGCAGCGAAGTCGAGAACCCTATCCAACGCACGGTTCTGAAGATCGGCTGTCTCTCCCGCAATCTTGGCGGAGACAAACTCCTTATGAATCGAGAACTCCCCAATACCTGAAAACACGCCCGGAAATGTCTGAAGCACTCGCCGGATGTGATCCGCGGCGTACATATCGGTCGGGTTGAAGCCCGTGATCATCGGTTCAAAGCGTGCCTGCTCTTCCTTGGAGAGTGATCGATACGCCATGGCGATGTACGCATCTGTGAAGGAGTAATAGTAAAGCGGGGAATCCGTCTGTAAGTAATACGTAGGAGCGGAATCGCCCGAGTTCTCATAGCGACCATTGCTGCTGCAACGGAATCCCAAACAACGCAACCCGCCCAACCTTGTTTCCCATGATCTTCACAAAGGCGTGGATATCCGTGCCTTCCTGAATATAGTTCGTCAGATGGAAATGAGAGTCGTTCGCGACAGGGTCTTCCATCGTGGCCGCAGCCTGCCCTATTGCCAACCCGCATGAATTCCACAACAAGGCGGCGATTAATAACGCCACGCATCTCTTCGACCGCAGCAACAACCTCGAAACACTTCTCATGGCGACCTCATTTCTTCGGGCCAATTGTCGACTCGGGCCCGCTCACAATCAGCGGCCACCGCGTATGAAAGAAACGCGCATCGCTGCTGGCGCAATCTCTGAGGTTGTTGTCTCCTGCCATGGCTCTGAACGGCCGGAAGCAAGCACATTACAAGGCCAACTCCGAAACAGAATCTGCGGCACTTCCGTACCCGTTGAAGAATTGAGAGTGCAGAACTCATGGCCCCCGACCTGATGGAACTTGAAGATTGTCCATCGCCGCGAAGGAACGATTTACCCCTATTTCCATCCCACTGACAACGGCGAATAAAGGTTGTAGTTCAACTTTTGAGACACGTAGTCGATTACCTCTTGCGCTTTGACACTGTTCCCAGCCTCATCCAGTGGAGGCGCAAAAACGGCAATCGCGCCCTTCCCAGGGACGATCGCTACTATCCCTCCGCCAACCCCACTCTTCGCCGGCAAACCCACATTCCATGCCCAGGTGCCCGACCCGTCATACAGCCCGGCCTCCATCATCGTGCTCAGAATGTGCGGAATGTCTTCCGCCTTGATCACTCGCTCGCCGGTCGCCGGATTAACTCCGTTGTTCGCCAGCGTCGCTCCCATCCTTGCCAACTGCGTCGCATTCACGCCTACCGAGCACTGCTTCGTGTACACATCCACTGACTCAAACGGATCCGCATAGATTCGGTCATACTTCGCCAGCAAATACGACAGCGCTTTGTTTCCCGTATTCGTTGCCGCCTCCGACTTGTAGACCTCGTCAATCAGAACCAGCTTCTCTCCCGCAGCCTTGCTGTAGAAATTGAGAATCTTGTTCCACTTCTCGTCCGCCGTATTGCCGGAGATCAAACTC
This sequence comes from uncultured Acidobacteriaceae bacterium, assembly GCA_963774835.1. Classification (GTDB taxonomy): domain Bacteria; phylum Acidobacteriota; class Terriglobia; order Terriglobales; family Acidobacteriaceae; genus Edaphobacter. Next base: position 997,571 of record CAVZGS010000001.1, on the reverse strand, counting down.
ACCGTCGCAATTGCACCAGCATTAACAAACGGATTTCCGCTATGCGTCGACATATCGACTACAGCAATTGGAGAATTGAAAGGACGTCCGGTAGGCTCAGACCCGATTTTTTCGAGCACCTTCTCCGGGCCCTGCTCTTCCATCGCCAACGCCAGCGAATAAACCTTCGAGATCGACTGAATAGAGAACGAATAGGTCACATCCCCCATCGTCAAAACCTGGTTGTCCGTAGTAACGATGGCAATTCCAAACAGCTTCGAATCGACCTTTGCGAGATACGGAATGTAATCCGCATTCTTTCCGTTCGTGTCGCTCTTGAATTTCTCGTATGCTTCTTTGACAACCGCTTCAACCTGAGTCCTTCGCGGAGCAACCGGGCTAACGTTGGTGCTACTTTGAGCTACGACAGGAGTGGGGCAAAAGTACTCAGGAGCAAGCGCGGCTGCCATCAACACCAGAATCGAGATTCGACGTGCTTTCATAGTAGATCTCCTTCCCCTCTCAGTTACCCCTATCTCGAAGACCGGGAGCCGAGCCGTGACAGTTCCGCCCTCAGAAGGCAAACGTCTTGCCGTAGTTGTATCTGAAGGAGAACTGCACTCGATAGTCGTTGAAGTTATAGCCGTTCCGGAAATTAACTCGCCGGCCATACTGAAATTCGCCGCCCGCCATCACGTTTTTGATTGGGTAGTACAGCAGGTTCGTAAGCGCGTAATATCCCTGGTGGAAATCGCTCGCCGACTCGGCATCGGAGTTCCAGATATTTACCATCGATCCTCCCAATGTGCTACTGAACTTTTGGCTCCAGTTGTGATCAACAAACGCAACCGCGCCAAGGATCGGCAGAGGAACTCCCTTGATCGGGCTTACAGGGTTGGAAAAATTGTTCTGGATGCCAATGTCGATCGGTGCGTCGTTCATGTAGTTCTGGATGCCGTGGCCATAGACCAGTTGGAGCTTTGCCGTAGTGTTCTCTCCGAACTTGAGGTTCGAACTCGTATTAATGCCCCAGCCAAACGCTGAACCGCTGAGATTAAGCGTCGGCGTCGCGTTGTTGTCCACCCACGCAATTCTCCGGAACATACTCGCGATCTGGAAATATCCCCACTTTCGCGCGAAGTTGCCCTGCATCGAAAGATCGGGAAGAATGAACTGCGGCGTGATGTTCGATAGCTCAATGCGACCGCCGTAAACTCCCTGGTCCGCGCTGGCTCCGGGACGCTCGGCTGCAATCATGAACGTGTTCCTGTCCGTTTTGTAAGGCGTCCAACGAACCTGCAGATTCCGGAAGAACACCATTCCATTCGGCCCCCAGTACTCAATCGAGTTCGGGAAGACATTGATATCCATGAACGGGCTCCATGTCTGCCCCGCACCGAAGTGGCCCATTTCACCCCACGCTTGACGCAGCCGGAATGTGGTCTGCCCTGCATCCACTCCAGTACCGAAAAGTTCAAACTCGAACCACGTCTTCAGATCGCCCAGTGATGTCGGCGTCGAGGTCTTCACGCCGAACCTGGTCTGCCGAACACTGAAGTAAGTCTGTCCGTTTGGTCCAAACTCATTCGCGAACGCAGGCAACTTCGTCGGCCGTACCACGTCAAACCAATTCGGATCTATCGTCCCGAAGTTATAGCCCGCATCAGTCATGACATACCCATAGATGTCCATTGTGCTCTCGGATCCTGGCTTCTTCTGGTCAGCCTGCTTCCCAACCGGTGGCGCACCAGCCAGCGACCCGGACGCGTGGGTTGTGGGGTAATTGCTAAAGGAGGTGACTGCACTCACGAGCGTATTGCTCGGCCCTCCTTCGCTCGCGTGAGCTGCCGCAGCCGGCCGGCCTTCAAGTTCATTCAGCTTTACCTTGACCTCGTCCATCATCTGCTCCAGTTGCTCGAGCTTTGTTTTGAGCTGTTGAATATCCTGAGCCCGCTGATCTGAGAATGGACGTGATTCTTGCGACTGAGCAGTGTAGGGCGTGCTACAAACAACTGAAAGCGTAAGTATCGCGAGGAAAGCGACGGCTTTTCGAGTGACTCGAAGATCGCATCTCATAAGACTCCAGCCTCCGTTGAACCGTCTTGCAAAGATGTCACTACCTGCTGCCCAGCGGTTGAGAGTCTTGTATGCGTCGGAACGCAATCGTCACAACTAGGAGATTCCCTAACTAGGGAAACCCCTAGTCGGCTAACAACCGTGGGTAGGTATATCTAGGGAAGTTCCCAGTTGTTTCGCGAGTGCTATTGTCTTAGCTTTACCTTTGGCCGTATCTATGTGGGATCCCAATGTGGACCTATGACGATGAAACCTAGAATCCTATTGGCCGATGATCATCCTCCGCTTCTCGAAGCCGCATCCACCCTCTTGAAACCGCGCTTCGACCTGGTTGGAATTGTGACTGATGGCGGAATGCTGGTGTCTGAGGCGCTCCGGCTTCGACCAGACGTGATCGTGACCGACATCACTATGCCTGTTGTGACTGGCATCGATGCTGTCATTCAATTGCGCAAGTCATGGTCTTCCGCCAAGGTAGTCTTCTTGACTGTTCATTCAGAAGAGGAGTTCCTGAAGGCGTGTATGGCCGAAGGCGCATCGGGATACGTCCTCAAGTCACGTATGAAAATGCATCTGATCCCTGCCATAGACGCCGCACTTGAAGGCCGCACGTACATCTCTCCGTTTGCGCCCACGTGAACGTTATGAGGAATTATAGTCTGCCGCAGTTCCTGACTCCCGTTAGAAGGCAAACTTCAGCGCGAGTTGAATCACGCGAGAACCTACGGGCGTACTTCGAATGAAACCAAATGTCGTGGAAGCGAAGTCATTGTCTGGATTCGTACACTGCGAATGATTGAGCGCGTTATAGAATTCGCTACGGAACTCCAGGCTGCTCCCTTCCATGGGCGACTTACATTTCAGTATCTTCGAAAAGGCAAGATCGACGTTCGCCTGTCCAGGGCCAGTTGCTACTCCCGTGCGGCTATTCCCAAAACCAGTCCCCGCTCCTTCGGTGCCGATCATCGGAGCTGTCGTAAAGAACGAGTGGTCGAAATAGTTCTCAGTTTCGAATTGATCTAGCCTCCGGTCACAAATTGAGAGTTAGTACAACCGCCCGTTACTTCCGCCCTGTCGTCACTGATTCCAAAAACGTTTTGCGGATTCGTGTAAGCGATCGTTAAGACATTGCCCGATTGCACGGTCACTGTGGATGCAAGGATCCAGCCTCCAAGAATCGCGCGTTGAATCTCGTTGCCGGCGCTGGGAAGCGCCCGAGGTACCGTTCAAAACAAACCGGTGCGCGCGATCAAAACTCGCTCGGCCCCAGCTCTGGTTGGGATAGTTCTGATCTCGCAGGGTGACTTGATTCCCTGATGACGCGGATTGCGCCTGATCGAAAGGGCGTTGAGCCCCGCGATCTAAGTAAAATTCCTGGTGACCAGCGGCAACTCGTTCAAAGTAGTCTCATTCACCACTCGACCCAAAGCCGACGTGGCAGGCTGAATCATCATGGGCTGTGTCAGAACTTCTATGGTTTGCAACTGCGTCGCGAGTTGTAAGCGCGGGTCAACTCTGAGCGTTTCGGTGACAGAGATCACCAAACCGGAAAGTGTCAAACCTCGAAAAGCTGTCTTGCTTACATCCAATTGATAGTTGCCAGGAGCTAGAAGCAGAAAGCTGAACCGTCCAAGATCATCAGACATTGCGGGAAGGACTGTATTCGTTTCCTCTTTGGTTAAGCGGAGAGCGGCATCCGGGATTACTGCACCCGACAGATCCAAGACCTCACCAGTCAACGCACATCTCGCAGTTGTCTGGCCGAAGAGGTGCGTGCACCAACACCTAAACAGAGATTGCGATACACCGCCACTGGCGGGGTGTCTGTCCCGAACGGCGGCACATAGCGGCCTCCAGGAAACAAAACTCGACGAGCTCTGGGCAATCTGCCTCTTATGCCATCAATACAAGGTCTATTCCCCGACATATTTAGAGAAATGTCGCTCGAAAGAGTAATGGCTATCTTTAGACCTATAAACTTGCCAAGCATTATAGTGTTTCTGCATCACTAGAATTAGAACCAGCGATCGGAATTCATATTGGTCAGGCCGCTTATTTGCTAGTTCGTTCGGAGAAGCTATCTGGATCTGACGCCTTTGGAGGATTCCGTGATTACGACGCACAGAACCATCTGCGAGCACAGCTCCGGTTCGTCACACTCCGGAACCTTATGGCACCGCTTGCTCCTATTTGCAGTGGTCATTTTCCTTCTAGCGCAAACGATCGCTTCGCACGCACAAAGGCCTGTACGCCGAGTCCTTATTTTCAATGACTATAGCTCTATTTCATCACCCGGCATTTGGTTGCTCGATAACGCCATTGCTACGGGCCTGGAAACTTCTCCGTATCAGATCGAGTTGTACAACGAAAATATTGAATCAACATTGTTTTCAGACGATGCTGCTCAACGGCGCATCCGTGATTGGTACCGTGAAAAATATTCAGATCGCAAACCGGACGTGATCATCACTGTTGGGCCTGCATCTCTCAGATACATGGTCGAATCATACAGAAGTTTGTCCCCGGGCACGCCAATTGTCTTTTGCGGGACTGCCGAGGAAACGCTGCAGCACGTGATGCTCGACCGTGAATTCACAGGCGTATTCGCTGTAGCTCAACCTGAGGGCACACTTCTCGCGGCGCTGAAATTGCAACCACGCACTAGACATGTGTTCGTGACCGGTGGAGTGGGGAGCTTTGACCGGGACTTGGAGGCCATCGTCAAAGAATCCTTTCGTCACTACGAATCAAAGCTTGAGTTTACATATCTTACAGAACTCGACATGCCATCACTACTCGAACGCTTAAGACACCTGCCAGGTGACAGCATCGTGTATCACACTGATATAACGCAGGATGCCGCAGGATCCCGTTTTGTCGACTCTACCCAAACAGTCCCACTTATAGTGAGCGCAGCGAACGCACCAATTTACATCATGGATGATGCGGACCTCGGCCGGGGAACTGTGGGAGGGCAGCTGATTAGCTGGGAGACAGACGGCCGCACTGCCGCAACAATAGCTGTCAGAGTTCTCAACGGCGAGAAGCCACAAAACATCCCAATCGTGAGGAATAACAACGTCTACATGTTCGATTGGCGTGCAATGCGCCGCTGGGGACTCAACGAAGAGGCACCTCCCTCCCGGCAGCACCATTCTCTTTCGGGAATTATCAATATGGGAGCGCACAAAGTGGTATTGGATCAGTGCGCTGTTTATCATTCTCAACCTCTCGGTTCTTGCAATCTACCTACAATATGGCAGGAAACAACTAAGAATCGCAAGAGATGCCGAAGTGCAACTTAGTGGCCTATTGATCAACTCCCAGGAGAAGGAGCGAAGCCGGCTGGCTGCCGAGCTCCACGACGACTTCAGTCAACGCCTGGCACTCTTGGCTCTTGGCTTGGAAAACGCGGAGGAGGCGTTACCAGATTTTCCACGAAGTGCCAAACAACAACTCCACGAACTTCTCAATTCTGCCAGCGAGATTGGAGCAGACATTCACACTGTCTCCCATAGGCTGCATTCCGCCACACTTGAAAATTTGGGACTTGTCCCTGGAATTGGCGCTTTGTGCAAAGAATTCAGCGACCGGCATGGGATCGAGATTGATTTTTCGTCCGAAGGCATTCCAAAGGGCATTCATTCAGACGCTGCTCTGTGTTTGTTCCGTATTGTTCAGGAAGCGCTTCAAAATATGAAGAAACACAGTGGTGTTGTAAAAGCTGAAGTGAGGTTGCGCAGAACAGGAAATAGAATACTCGTCTCCATTCGCGACGAAGGCAAAGGATTCGACGCGAGGGTAAACGGTAAGCCAAGTCTAGGTATAAGAAGTATGAGGGAACGTGCGCACCTGGCCGGTGGACACCTCAAGATTTATTCCGAACCAGGAAAGGGAACAAGAATTGAAGCAACGGTGCCCCTCCAATTGGCAGCGGGTTCGTCTCAATAGCCAAGCTTGCCTACTGTATTCCCTCAAGCTGCCTCTGTTACTTCTGCTAGTTGTCAATACTCCAATCACGAGCCCACAATTATCTCACTGGACAGACTCGATAAGTTTTGCTGCACCAGTGGGCCCTCGGCGACAATCTGTTCGTTGTGGTGACCGAAATCGTAGCGAACGTTATTCGACAATCCTTTTTCAAGCCAACCTTGAGGCGAAGGGGAAGGTCGCACATTTATGGACACAGTTCGTACAGGCCAACCCCGCCCGCGTCTGTTAATTGCGGACGATCACGCGATCTTTTCCGATGCTTTGCGGTCCTATTTGGAAAAGAACTTCGAGGTAATTGGACAAGTCTCGGACGGCCGCGCCCTGATGAATGAAGCTGCAAAACTTAAGCCCGACCTTGTCATCGTTGATGTGGGAATGCCTGTGCTCAATGGGCTTGACGCAGCTCGGAGGATCAAGGAGAACACCCCAAAGGTAAAATTCATTTTCTTGACCATGCAGGACGACCCACACCTTGCAGCTGCGGCCCTTGAACTAGGTCCCGTCGCGTTTGTCCTTAAGCACTCGGCTGGGTCAGAGTTGCTCAAAGCGATCGACGAGGTAATGCGCGGCCACTCCTATATATCACCTAGGATGAGGTCTGAAAATTGGGCAGAATCAAAGGCAAGAGCAAGGCAGTTCTCAAAAGACCTTACACCAAGACAAAGGGACATCGTCCAATTGTGCGGCGAGGGTCGGCTGATGAAAGAGATCGCCGCGCTCCTGAATCTCAGCGAAAAGACCGTGGAGTTTCACAAGCACCACATCATGGTGTCGTTCAATCTAAAAAGCAACGCTGATCTGGTTTTGTTCGCGCTAAATCACGGTCTCATTGTGCCCTCTCCGGCGCACAGCCGAGCGAATCCCACGGTTTGATCGATCAAGCCAAGACTCCCTGTACGGTTTCGATAGCCTATTCACTCGAGACGCTACCCGCGACTCCCTTGTTTTGCAATACACGAACCACAACGCGTCGATTCTCTGCTTGCCCTTCTGCAGTCTTATCGTTTCCCACTTGATTACTTTCGCCCATTGCGCCGGGAGCCAACATTCTTGTAAGCGAAACATGAGCCTGCTGAAGCAGGATCGTAGTGACGTTGGCGGCACGGTCATGACTAAGTTTCTGATTGAGGGAAGCGCTACCCACAGACGAAGCGTGGCCTTCGACCTGAACCATGTAGCCCTCGATACTAGCTGCCTTTTTTGCTAACGCAATCAACTGTGGATTGTATTTTGGGTCGACCTTCGTCTTGCCGTTGGCAAAGTACACTATCAGTTCGTCGAAGATGTAGTAGTCATCCAACTGGCCGAAGCGCGCTATTGCAGCATCGATTGCAGCTTTGTTGGCAGCAATCTTCTGTTGCTGTTCGGTCAACTGTGCCTGCTGCTTTTGCAACGCTTCGTTCTGCGCTTTCAGCGCCTCATTCTGCTGCTCCAATGCAGCCTGATTTTGTTGAGTTTGCACTTTGGTCTCGTGGAGGCCAGCCTGGATCGACTCAGCCTGCTCGAGGTCGTTTCCCTTAAACGAAACCGAACTCGCGACCAGTTTACGGTCTTCGTCGTAGTTGCCCTCTACCTTGACTGCGAGGCCGGGGATGAGGGCGGCCATCGACATATCCTTCCGTCGAGCCTTAAATACTCCCTGCACCTGCCCCACTCGAGTCGTATCGGTCAGCAGAATAACAAGTTCCGATTGACTCGATGTCTGAAGTGTCATCGTGTCACCGCTTCGCGTCTTAATAAGTCCTTCCACTTTGACACTCTCGCAAAAAGCCGCTCGGTTGGACACCCCGATAACGACCAGCGCCAGTGCAATGACAATCGTCTTTGTTGACTGATGTCCCCTCATGTTTTCCTCTCCCAATGCCGGCTTCGTCGGCGTCGCAATGATTCGCTTCGATCAGCAGGTTAGTTTGTGTCTAACTCGTGGGCGAGCCCTCGTGCTACTGGGAAATCCCCTAGGCTGCTGCGGCTGCCGGCATCCTCCGCCGGTTTTTTCGATGACCTTCGGTCCCCAAGACGAGAAAAGATCCACTTTGCGATCCGATCCGAGAGGGTCAATTCCCTTGGCCAGAGAGTATGACCTCTCGGAGACCACATGATTTGTCATCAGGCGACGTCGGCTCGGTTGGTGATAACAGAGAGCAATGCGCTCATCGAAGAGTCATTGGTTCGTGTTCAGGGTGGATTGTCGGCTTCTCGAAAGTTAGGAGCGCGATCATCCTTGGTTGTTGCCGAATCGGCGTCTGGCTGATTGCGGCGATCAGCGACTTCTTCGAGAACGTCGCTGGCAAATCATCATTGTCTGGCGTTCTCCAAACCTGTCCGCTTACGCTCTCTGTCCCTCTGCTTACGCCCTTGCCCGAAACGTCTCAATCACCAAAACTTTCTAACCGAGCCTGCCGGGCCGTAACCCACGGCGAATAGCTCTTCTCGGTTGGCTAAAGAGCGTGTGGCCTAGTCTCTGCGGACTCGTGACGACCCGATAAATGGTTTCTTTATGTCATGTTATTGATTCTAAAGGCTGATGAATGGTGGACGCGGTAGGGATCGAACCTACGACCAGTCGATTAAGAGTCGAATGCTCTACCAGCTGAGCTACGCGTCCTTTTGGTTTTGCTCCTTGAGGAGGAGGTCGACGAGAGCCCTTGGGACGACGCCAAACAGGCTAGACTGCTATCGCTCGACTACTTAAACATAACACAGCTTGCAGGCTTTAAATGTGCGTGCAAGCTGTGAGTTAATGGAGAAAAGAGGTTAGTTATCCGACAAAATCTACTTTGGCGCGGATGGGAATGATGCCGCGATCGTAGCCCATATCGAGGAGCTTGTGGATGGCTTCTCTGCCGTCGGGCCCGTAGTTCAGGGTGCGCTCGTTGACGTACATTCCGACAAAGCGGTTGGCGAGAGCGGGATCCAGGTCGCGGGCGAACTGCATAGCGTAGGCGAGGGCCTCTTCGCGGTGGTCGAGAGCGTGCTGGATGCTGTTGCGAAGGGCGTTTGCCGCGGTCAGGAGCGTTTCGGCTCCTAGGGAGCGGCGGATGGCGTTACCGCCGAGAGGGAGAGGCAGGCCGGTCTGCTCGCGCCACCAGTGCCCTAGGTCGAGGAGCCTAATTAGGCCGTCGTTGGCGTAGGTGAGTTGGCCTTCGTGGATGATGAGGCCGGCGTCGAACTCGCCGGACGCCACAGCCGGGATGATTTTGTCGAAGGGGACGACGGCAGTTTCGATGTCGGGGGCAAAGAGCTTGAGGGTGAGGTAGGCGGTGGTGAGGGTGCCGGGGACAGCTATGCGCGTCTTCTTGACCTGAGGCAGCGTGAGCTTGCGGCTGGAGACGATCATAGGGCCGTAGCCCTCGCCGACGCTGCCGCCACATGCCATGAGGGTGTAATTGTCCTGCAGGTAGGGGTATGCGTGGAAGGAGATAGCGGTGACGTCGTAGAAGGCCTCGTTGATAGCGCGGTGGTTGAGGGTCTCGATGTCGGTGAGGGTGTGGGTGAACTTGTAGCCGCGGACGCGTACCTTATTGGTGGCGAGGCCGTAGAACATGAAGGCGTCGTCGGAATCGGGGCTGTGGGCGATGCTGATCTCTTGAATGGCGATGCTTGGGGCAGTCATGATGCGTTTAATCCTTCGAGGAGCTGAAAGGTGAGAGGAGGTGAAAGGTGAAGAGATGCGGAGAGTTTATGTCATTGCTCTACGTGGGGAGGGGGCGCTCGATTCAGGGCCGCGGATTAGGGCTGACGCCAGCGCTGGAGAGTGCTGTAGATACCGGCTGCAGCGGTGATCTTGACGATTTCGCCAGGGACGAAGGGAGCGACTCCGAGCGACCATGTTGCAGAGGTTCCAAGATGAAGCAAGTGGGCCAACCAACCGGCGCCGAAGAGAAAAATGGGGAGCGTGGCTGCGATTGAGGCGACGAGGGCGCTTCTGAAGCTCGTGGTCATACGCAGCATAGCACGCACAACCCAGCCGGCAGTTGCTGCGGCCAGCGGGTAGGAAAAGAGGAAACCGCCGCTGGGGCCGAGGAGGTGTGCGACGCCTCCCGCAGCGTACGGGGTGAAGACCGGCAGGCCCAGGGCGCCTTCGGCGAGGTAAAGGACCGATTGCGGAGAAGCCGGCGATGGGGCCGAGAAGCATGCCGACGATGAGGACGGCGAAGTTCTGTAGCGTAAGAGGCACCGGCGTGAAGGGAAGCGGGAGCGAGATGTGGGCGCAGGCGGCTACGAATGCGGTCGCGCCAACGACGAGGAGGGTCTTGCCGGCAAGGGAATCCTGAAGCGATCCGAAACGGTTGGTGAGGGCCAGTTGAGAGGGGGCGGCAGATTGCATAAAGGAGTCTGCCCTTTCGTGCTAGAAGGGCTTAGAGGAGGTTGATTGGTTGCCGGTGCAGGCCTGAAGACGAGGAGCCTGGTACCGCATTCTTGACAAAACCCCCTTCACGCTTTGTTGTTGCGATGGGCCGGGTCTACGTGAGTCTTGATCTGCAGCAGCGGCGAAGAGATGTCGGGTAAAGTCGCGTTGCCGATGAGTCGATGTCCGGCTGGAGCGCACATGCCGGACGATGATGATGGCCGTGAGCGCAAGAACGAAAAACAGAGGAGCGAAATGGCAAAGTGGATATACATGGGCCATAAGAAGGATATCAAGGTGCGCGGGCTTCGTGCAGCTAATTCGATCGGCCGAGGCGATTCGGCTGGATATTACCGGGAAGGATCGACGTTTTGCTCGTATGCATAACCGCTCGGGTGGCGAGGTTGTCACATCTGCGCTTTTGGCCGGAGCGGCTGTATGAACTAGGTACGTGCACCCGCGAAATCGGTTTTCCACTTGACGGTGTCAGATGTGGAGTTTGTACTTAGTCTCAGATGACTCGTTCGAGCAAGGTGCGCACAGAGGTAAAGCAGTCGAGTGCCGTCGTGCGTCTGTTTGAGCTAAGTCGGGTGGGCTGGCGAAAGGTCGCGACGGGAGCCGCGGCTTTGCTTGCGCTCGCAATGGGGTACCACGTCATCTTCGGGCAAAACGGGCTTACCGCGTATCAGCAGAAGCGACAGGACGCCCAGAGCCTGGATCGCCAACTGCAAAGCCTGCAACGGGAGAACGGTCTTCTAAAGGGCCATGTCGACCGGCTACAGAACGATCCGAACTCGATTGAACATCAGGCCCGAGAGGAATTGCATTACACCCGCCCCGGCGAAATTATCTACACACTGCCTGCAAGTACAGCCACCACCGGTGCGGCCAGCGAGCCCGTCTCTACCAAACAATAAGCCCCATCGTGTTAGCGGAATGGGCATTGTCCTACAGACATGGATGTTTTGGGTGCAGTGCCACATGCGTCATAGCGCCGGATTCATTAGGGCCTGGCGAGTAGGATGGGGCATGGACAATGGCGGGTATCGAATGCGGCTGCGATAGGTTACTGAAAGATATAGAGGAGACCCGTTAATGATTTTTGATATGGAAAAGCCCAAGGGGCGCGAGGGTTATAACTTGCTGATCGGGCTGGTCGCGCCAAGGCCTATCGCCCTAGTGACAAGCATGAATGAGGTCGGAAGGCTGAATGCCGCGCCCTTTAGCTCTTATAACTACTTGTGCACCGACCCGCCGATTATCGGCATGGGGGTTACGGACCGGCCCAACGCGGGATTTGTGCCGAAGGACACGGCGAGGAACATTCGACGGACGGGCGAGTTCGTCGTGAATGTGGTGACCGAGGACTTGATGCCGAGGATGAACATCTGCGCTACGGACTTTCCGGCCGACGTGAACGAGTTGGAGATGGCGGGGCTGTCGACCGCGCCGTCGCAGGTGGTGAAGGTGCCGCGAATTGCGGAGGCCCATGCCGCGCTCGAATGCAGGGAGTACACGACGATCGAGATTGGCCGGTCTCGGATCATACTAGGCCGGGTCGTCTCGATCTACATTGAGGAAAGGTTTGTCGATCCGGCAGGGCCGTATGTGCGGGCGGAAGAACTGCATGCAATTGGCAGGATGAATGGTCTTGGTTCCTATGTGAAGACGCGGGATTCGTTTCTGACGATGCCGCGCATTTCGTATGAGGAGTGGAAGAAGGGAAAGCGCTAGGCGATCAGGACAGGTATTCCTTGAGCCACGGGTCGGTGGAATGGACGAGTTCGTGGGTGGTGCCGTCGAATACGACCTGGCCCTCATTCAAGACGAGGAACTTAGTGCTGTCGTCAATGCCGCTGTTGGGAATAGGCTCTATTTTGCCGGTCTGCTGATTGAAGTGGTTTCTGGCCAGCAGGAAGGCGTCCTGGAGGCGGTGAGTTATGAGCAACGATGTTGTGTGGGTGACGTCGCGTTGCTTGATGACAAGATCGATGATCGTGGTTGAGGTGATAGGATCGAGGCCACCAGTGGGGGAGTCGTAAAGAATGAGGTCGGGCTTGGTGATGATGGCGCGGGCGATGGAGACGCGTCGCCGCATTCCGCCGGAGAGCTCAGGTGGAAACTTCGCGATGGTGTTCTCAAGTTCAACGAATTGGAGGAGCCTCTATCACTCGCTTGTGCGCCTCTTCCTCAGGAACGTGTTCTTCGTGGAGGCGATAGGCCACGTTGTCCTCGACGGAGAGGGAATCGAAGAGGGCGGACTCCTGGAAGACCATGCCTATACGTTCGCGAAGCTGGAAGAGGTCAGTCTCGCGCATGTGGGTGACGTCTTCGCCGAAGACGCGAATGGTGCCGGAGTCCGGCCTAATGAGGCCGTTGGCGAGCTTCATGAGAACAGATTTTCCACCACCGGCTGGGCCGAGAATGATTCGGGTTTCGCCGCGATGGACGGTGAAGGAGATGTTCTGCAGAACGGGCTTGATGTCGAAGGTAATGGAGACGTCTTCGAAGACGACGACCGGATCCGCGGAGTCACGGGGACTGCTGGGTCTGAGTGAAGCTTCCGGGAGCGAGGTCTGCTGGCATGGTAGGTTACCTGCCGAAGATGCCGATCATCGCTCGGCTAACGATGAAGTCGACAATGATGATGAAGACTGAGGAAATGACGACGGCTTGCGTGGTAGCTTTACCCACGCCTTGGGTGCCACCTTTTGTGTTCATGCCGAAGTAGCAGCCGACGGTAGCGATGATGAATCCGGAGAAGAGTGGCTTGGTGAGGCCCTGAACGACGTCGCCATACTGGAGCGCGCGGTAGGAGTTGTGGAAGTAGGAGGAAGCGTTCAGCCCCATGAGGGTGACGCTGACCAGGGCGCCCCCTGCAATACCGACGGCGTCCGAGACGATGGTCAGGAAGAAGAGCATGAAGACCGTGGCGTAGAGACGCGGGGTGACGAGCTTGCGGATGGGGTCGGTACCAAGGGCCCGCATGGCGTCGATCTGCTCGGTGACCTTCATCGAGCCGATCTCTGAGGCCATGCCTGAGGCATTCCGTCCGGAGACCATAAGGCCGGTGAGAACAGGGCCTAGCTCTTTGACCATCGATAGGGCAACGAGATTACCGGTGAGGCTGACAGAGCCAAACGCCTGGAGCGAGGTCGCCGATTGTAGGGCGAGAACGCAGCCTGTGAAGAAGCCGGTGAGTGACCACGATGGGCATGGATCCAACCCCGATCGAGTCCATCTGGGTATAGATATCGGCCCAATAACGTGGGCTGGAAAAGAGATTTGCCACCGCGCGCCAGCACAGGATGGAATAGTCCTGGATGGAGGCGATGGTCTGCTTGGCGAAGCTCTCTGGAGAGACAAAGGGCATTTGTTATGTGGCTCAGGTTATCAGATGCGGGACCTTTGCTGGCAATCGCAGGTTTTCTGAAGGACGATTGGGGCCCGGAAGGTGCATCGGACCGGCGCGGAATGAGAAGATAGAAGGAATGATAGCTGAGATGACGGCGGCAGTGCTCTATGGCAAAGAAGACCTTCGACTGGAGCGAGTGGCAGTACCGCAGGCCGGCCCGGGAGAGCTTGTCGTCCGGGTAGGCGCCGCGCTGACCTGCGGGACGGATCTGAAGGTCTATCGGCGCGGGTACCATGCCATGATGCTCAAACCGCCGATGCCGTTTGGCCATGAGCTTGCTGGAGTCGTTGCGGAGGCGGGTGCCGGGGTCGCGGCGTTTCGTGAGGGTGACAGGGTCGTGGCTCTGAATTCCGCCCCCTGTGACGTCTGTTTTTTCTGCAGGCAGGGACAGCAGAATCTGTGCGAAGACCTTCTGTTCAATAACGGGGCCTATGCGGAGTTCATTCGGATCCCGGCGCGGATCGTGGAGAAGAACACTCTGCTGGTGCCTGATGGGGTTCCGCTGGAGCATGCGGCGTTGACTGAGCCGCTTGCCTGCGTTGTCCGTGGCCTGGAGGAGAGCGGCGCTCACGCGGGCGACACGATGGTGGTGATTGGCGCAGGCCCCATTGGGCTCATGTTCATCCATGTCGCCGAGCTGGCCGGGGTCAAGGTGATTGCGGTCGTAAAGCGCGAGGACCAGATTGGCGCGGCGAAGTTGTTTGGCGCCAGTAGCGTCGTGCAGGTAGGAGCAGCGGAGGACGTGGTAGCTGCGACTCGCGCCCTGACACCTGAGGGACGAGGTGCCGACATTGTCATTGAGGCTGTGGCTAGCCCCGCAACCTGGGAGTGGGCTGTCGATATGGTGCGAAAAGGCGGGGTCGTCAATTTCTTCGGCGGGCCACCCAGTGGAACGAGGGTGCAGCTGGATACGAACCGTCTGCACTACGGCGATATCACGCTGAAGGCGAGTTTTCACCACACCCCGACAACGTGCCGGACGGCGTTTGGCCTGGTCACGAGTGGACGGTTCAACTGCTCGCATTACATTACCGGCCGCGCAGGACTGGACGAGGTGCCTACAATCTTTGCGCGGATGATGGGTCGCGAGGGCGGGTCTCGGGAGATTAAGACCGCGGTCTTTCCTGGTGGGGTGCCGCAGTGAGCGACGGGATTGTGATGCAACATGCGCTGCTGGGCGCACCGCCGGAGTACCTGACTCCGTTGGAGCGGCCGACACTTGCGGAGGCGCGGGCCTGGTGTCGTGATCTGGCGACGAGGCATTACGAGAACTTCCACGTCGCGACCTTCTTCCTGCCGCGCAAGGTGCGACCTCACTTTGAGAGCATCTATGCATACTGCCGAGTGGCCGATGACCTGGGCGATGAGGTCTCCGATCCTGCGGTTGCGACTCGTCTGCTTGATACGTGGGGCTTGATGTTGGACGAGTGCTATGACACACCGGAAAGGTCGATGCATCCGGTCTTCGTGGCGTTGCAGGAGACGGTTCGCGAGTGCGGTCCGCCTCGGCAGCTATTTGCAGACCTGCTGTATGCATTTCGGATGGACCAGGTGAAGACGGAGTATGAGAGCTGGGCGGAGTTGATGGAGTACTCGCACTATTCGGCGAACCCTGTGGGGCGGCTGGTTCTGTGGGTGTGCGGGTATCGGGAAGAGGCGCTCGGGCTACTCTCGGACAAGGTCTGCACGGCGCTGCAGCTCGCGAACTTCTGGCAGGACGTAGTGGAAGATGCGGAGCGCGGCAGGCGCTATCTTCCCGGCGAAGCGATGGTGAGGTTTGGAGTCGATGAGGGGCAGATTGAGGGAAGGGTTTTCACGCCGGAGTTTCGCGCGATGACCGAGAGTTTGGTGGCGCGGACTCGCGAGATGCTGCTCGAGGGCGGAGAGATCAGTAAGCATGTCGATAAGGAACTAGCGGTCGTGCTGGACCTGTTTCGCAAGGGTGGGGAGGCGATTCTCAACGGCATTACGGCGCAGGATTTCGATGTGCTGCGAGGACGGCCGGTCGTGTCGAAGGCAAGGAAACTAGGGCTGCTGTTGGAAGCGTTCGTTGACAAGCTGCGCGCGGGGATGGCCACGTGACGACTGCCGAGGCCTATGCTGTTTGCCGCACGATTGCACAGCGGGAGGCGAAGAACTTCTATTACTCCTTTCGCGTGCTGCCGGAGCATAAGCGGAACGCGATGTGTGCAGTGTATGCGTTTATGCGGCGTGCGGACGATATCTCCGATGATGAATCGCTGCCGTTGGCTGAGCGCCGCCAGGTGATGTCGCAGTGGCTGGAGGCGTGGCGGGACGCGAGGCGAAGCGGTGTCTCTGATGACCCCGTGTTCCTTGCGCTCAACGATACACAGAAGACGTTTGCGATTCCTGATGTCTTGCTGGAGGACCTGGTTCGGGGAACTGCGATGGATCTTGAGCCTCGCGCCCAGACGGAGAACGAGCTGCAGACCTTCGCGACCTTCGACGAGCTCTATCGATATTGCTATCTTGTAGCGTCCGTTGTGGGGTTGGTATGCATCAGGATCTTCGGCTACACGGATTCCCGATCGGAGAAGCTTGCCGAAGAGACGGGAGTTGCCTTTCAGCTGACGAATATCCTCCGCGATGTGAAGGAGGACGTTGAGCGCGAACGGATCTATCTTCCCATGGATATGTTGCGCGAGTTCGGCGTGAGCGTTGAGCGTGTGAAGATGTTGGCGGCCGGCGCGGCAATGGAGGCGAACGAGCGAGCCATGCTGCATGCTTTTGGATTGCGGGCCGAGGAATATTACGCTTCGGCGTGCCTGCTGCTGCCATTGATCGATGCTGATAGCCGCGCGGCACTTTGGGTGCTTGTGACTATCTATCACGGGCTGCTTTTGAAGATTTCGAAGGCCAATAACGATGTATTCCGCCAACGGATCAGCGTTTCGACGCCGGCGAAGCTCGCCGTTCTTGCACGGGGCGCTGTGATGACGCTGCGTAATCGGGTGGCACCGTGATAGACCGCGAGGTTTGCGATGTGATTGTGGTGGGGGCGGGGGCGGCTGGGTTGGCTGCTGCCGCTGCGCTTGCCGGGGCGGGGAAGAGTGTGACTGTGCTTGAGCGGAAGCCCTATGTTGGGGGACGGGCTTACTCGTATGATCATCCTGCGCTGGGGGAGGTGGTGGATTCTCAACATGTGCTGGTGGGGTGTTGCACCAATCTGATTGAGCTGTGTGAGCAGGCGGGGAGCGCAGACAAGATCCGCTGGTACGACGAACAGACGTTTCTGGAGCCGAATGGAAGGTCGAGCACGATTGCCACCAGCGTTCTGCCGGCGCCGTTCCACTTTGCTCCGAGCTTCGCACGGATGTCGATGTTGGGATGGAAGGACAAGCTTGGAATGGCGCGTGGGCTGATGGAGTTCTTTCGTGGGTACCCGGCGGAGGACAACGAGAGCGTCGAGCATTGGCTGAAGCGTACGCGGCAGACGGAGCTTTCGATCCGGCACTTCTGGAACCCGATCCTGATGGCGACGCTGAATGACCGTACTGCGCATTGTTCTACTCGCTATGCCGGGAAGATATTTCATGAGCTTTTTATCAAGTCTTCGACGGGAGGGCGGCTGGGCATTCCGACGGTGCCGTTGAGCGAGTTCTACCAGGCTGCCGCGCGGTTGATCGAGGCCCGCGGTGGAAGGGTGCAGCTTCGGGCCAGCGTCGAGGCGATTACGCAGGAGCAGGACGGGCGCTGGCGGGTCAGCATAGCCGATACAGACTACGTTGCGGATTCGATCGTGCTTGCTGTGCCGTTCGAGCAGACGCAGAGGCTGCTGCCTGCTGTCCGGTTGAACGAGCAGTATGCGGGACTGGCGTTGGATACGCGGGACGAGCTGGAGTTGAAGATGGCTCGGCAGGTGCATTCTCCCTTCACATCGGTACTGTTGTGGTTCGACCGCGAGATTACCGACCTTGACCATGCTTGGCTGCTGGATACGACGATTGAGTGGTTCTTTCATAAGTCGCGCATTCGGCGGTATGCGCCGGAGAAGGGCAGTTATGTCGAGTTGGTGATTGCGGGTTCGAGAGCGCAGTTGAGTATGACGCGAGAGGAGATACTGTCCTCCGCGCTGAACGAGTTGCAGATGTTTTTTCCTGAGGTGAAGGCGGGCGAAGCTGATCAAGAGCGGCGTGTTGAAGGAGGCCCGGGCCACGTTTTCGGTAGTGCCGGGGCTGGATGAGTTTCGGCCCGGCAGCGCAGACCGATTGGCCAGGGTTTTTCATTGCCGGCGACTGGACGGCGACGGAGTGGCCCTCGACGATGGAGGGGGCGGTTCGTAGTGGCAGGTTGGCGGCTGGGGCCGTGGTCGCGGATGCGATGCGGTTTATGGCTCCCGAGATTCCGGCCAGTGGGCTGATGCGGTTGTTTGGCGGGGCTGATGCTCTCGCGGGCTACCCCCCTCCCCCTCCTTAATGGCAAATTCTTTCTGTTCAATGGTTTACGGCACGTCGTGGTCTGTAAATTCGTCATAGCAAAGGGGTTACGGCTAAAATCGTCTTTCTAAATGAGTTAGCCCCGGAGGGTCTCCGGGGCTTGCTTGTTCTGATCTATATATCCAGTATAGCCGATTGAGTGGAACTAAAATGCCAACTCTAACTTGATGGGTATCAGTGGGTTAAGTGGTTTTGGGGCTTGACATGTGATTTTTGGGCCGAAAACAGCAAAAAATAAAACAAGCTACGACAACCGCAATAGATTCAGTCGCTTCGCGCCTACGTTTTCGCTCCAGCGCTAACCCCAACGAGAAAAGCGCTCGCCGGGAACCCTGTCTTCGGCAGAGTGGCAGCCTCCGCGCGGCTTTTTACGGCACGCATGAGGGCGTTGCGCATCCGTCAATACGCGTGTAAATGCGGGAACCCGTGCCGGCGGATAGCCAGAGACGACGTTGACTTCAGTTAGAAAAGGGTCGAGGCGGGGTCCCCCAGTGTCCGGACTGAAGTGGTTTTGCGGGATAGGGCAACCCGGGGTTGGTCGCGACCTTACTTGGTGGACGCAGCGAAACGCGAACGCGATTCAAACTCATCGAAGGGGCCAGAAAGGCCCAAGCGCCTCCAATGTTATGCCCGCGATCGAAGGCGATGGCCGCGAATGATGCGACGATCAGTGACCAGCCCAGAATAGAGATGGCCGGATGTTCGAAAATTATTCTTGGAGTGACGAGAAGGGCCTCAGGCCACTGTTCTGAGGCGACTCCCTCTTTCAGGGCAGCTTTCGAAAGCAGAGTTGCGATTAACCCGGTGAGGAGAGGGGCGAACCAAGGAAAATTTTGTGAGAAAGGCACGCGATGGTGTTGCCATGACTGCACGAAGAGCATGCCGAAGCCGATTGAGACGAGCGCGTTTGAGGCAGCGATGATCCAGAGGCAGCTGCGCGGGTGTTCGGCCCTCCAGCAGAGGCTTCATCATGCGTGGCAGTTTACCACGCAGGCGGCGGCGCGATGATTATTTTGCGAGGAGGACGACGCCTGCGCAGACGAAGAGGGCGGCGAGCCAGCGGCGGCGATCTACGTTTTCGTGGAGGAAGAGCTTGGCGGCGGCGGCGTTGCCTATGAAGGTCAGGGAGGCCGTGGCGGGGGCGGCGAGCGAGAGATCGACGATAGAGAGGGTGTAGAGCATGGCGAAGAAGTTGAGGGCCATGCAGAGGGCGCCGGTGAGGAAGAGGGGCGAAGAGAGGACGGCGCGGACGGGGCCGAGGTAGCCGCGGAGGCCAGGGCCGGTACGGAGGCGGTCGAGGTCACCGAGGCGGCGCATGGCGGCAGCGATGAGGCACTCGCCGGAGATGGCGAGAGCGACGACAGTGAGGATGGCGCTCCATTCTCTAACGACGTGGGTAGGGAAATGGGTAGGCATCAGCGGCCGGCCCCTGAGTCCATAAGGTCGAGGTCGGGGTGGCTGGAGTGTTTCCCGGAGGGGTGCTCTGTCAGCGAGGGGCCGTTGGCGACGAAGCCCACAGCGCAGACGATGAGGACGATGCCGGCCCAGCGGTAGGGGGAGAGGTGCTCGTGGAGCCAGAAGCGGCTGAGAAGGGCCACGACGACGTATCCGAAGGCCGTGGCGGGCATGACGAAGGTGAGGTCGGCCCAGGAGAGGGCGGTCATGTAGCTGGCGAAGAAGCCTATGAGGAGAAGGATTCCGGAGGCGACGAACGGGTTGAAGAGGGCATGCCAGAGGAGGTGAAGGTGCTGGAGGTCGACGGGGCCGACCTGGGACATGCCGCGGGAGAGGAGTGTGTCGCCGACCGATGCGGTGAGCATGATGGCGATGAGGATGGCGTATTGGGAGGGTTTTAGTCGATGGGTCATGCTGGAAAGGCTTGAGAGCCTGCTGCTTATTCAGGATACCAAGCGCCATTAGAGATCGGAGGTTACTACGTCTCCCTCTACTTGTTTTGTTGAACGATTCGCTCCACTGGAACCATAAGTTCCAAACCAATAGCAGCCGCGGGGAGCAAGAACGCCGAATCTTTGTTCTGCTTTGTATATGCGAGCCACCGAGCTGTTTTCGGAAGGTATCGATACGGCCCTGCTTTGGCGTTTGGGGCGTCTAACGGCCTTGACGGGCCAAAGGGCGCGATGATCTAGAATCGAGTTGATCGCAACGGGGGACTACATGAGCAGAGTCCTGGTCATTGGAAGTCATACTGAGGTGGGTCGCGAGATCGGCGGCGCGCTCGCTGCTGCGACCCTACCCATGGAGTTTTCTGCCGGGTGCGCCGACGCGCTACAGCGATTGCGGATGCGTTCGTTCGGGGTCGTGATTACGAGTCCCGACAGTAGTGTCGAGGAAGATTTGGCCCTGCTGGAAGAGATACGGTTAATCCGGCCTGGGGTGAAGTGCATCGTGCTGGCGCAGAGCAGCACTCCGGACGAGGTGATCGCTGCGTTACGTGCCCGAGTATTTGCCTGCTTCACCCCTCCGTTTGACACGTATGACATTGCGAACCTGGCGCGGCGTGCAGCGTCGGACAATCAATGGCGCGACGATATACAAGTGCTGTCGGCAAGGCCCGGTTGGGTGTCGGTGCGGGTAAATTGCCGTCCGATCACTGCGGAGCGCCTGTTGAGTTTTGCGAAGGAGCTTAGCTCTCGATTGCCGGAGGACATACGGGAGGAGATGATGCAGGCGTTGCGAGAGATTTTGCTGAACGCAATGGAGCACGGAGCCGCGTTCAATCCCGAACAGGTGGTTGAGGTCACGGCGGTCCGTACGGAAAGGGCGATGGTGTTTTATGTTCGTGACCCGGGGGCCGGCTTCCGCAGCGAATCGCTTGACCACTCGGCCATCGCAAACCCTTCTTATGATCCGACGGCCCACATTGCGAAGCGCGAACAAGAGGGAATGCGCGCCGGAGGATACGGTCTTCTTCTGGCGGCCGGTACTGTGGACGAGTTGATCTACAGCGAGATTGGCAACGAGGTGCTGCTCATCAAGTACGTTGGCCCGGTGTCGGCTGCCCATAAGGTTTAACAGGAAACTGGGGCGAGAAAAGAAAGGATGGCCAAGCGGCCATCCTTCTCTCTTTCAAAAATTGGGTTGGTCTAATCGTCTTGCGTCGGGATTAGTGACTGATGGTTTCCAAGGTCAGGACACCTTGCGACAGGCCGTCATTATCGATTGCAAGCACTCTCTTGTTGTCGATGGGGATGTAGTTATAACTCCGCGGGCTTGTGAAGGCGAGCGCGTCGAGGCCTGTAATGCTGAGTAATCCTGTCGAATTGGTTTCGGTTCCTGTGAGGGCCACAGCCTGGCTCGGGGTCGCGCTTTGTTCGGTGTAATCGGTCGAGCCGGTGATGTTGTCGGAGCTGACGGTGACGGGGCCGACGGCACTCCATGCCGGATAGCTCGGGGAGCTGTTGAGTATTCCCTGGCCCACAAGAGCGTAGGCGCCTTCGAAGTCAGCCGAAGTGCTGGTCTGAAGGTAGGCTGGCCTGCGGTCACCTGCAGGCTGTCAGCACCCAGCTCCAATGCGTTGCCGTTTCCGTCGAGGTAGAGCTGGAAGGTGAAGGTCGCACCGGCAGGCTGTGCGTTGACGTTGCTTATGGTAACGCGGCCAGTGGCGTCGACCGTGTAACTCCCGCCGGAGAGGGTGCTCGGTGTGTTCCCGCTGAAGTACGTGAAATCGTTTATGATCAGGTTGCCGGACAGACCACCAGATGAATTGAAGGCAAAATCTCCGGCAAACGTCGCCAGGTTATTGACGTCTTCGCCTGACACTGCAAAGACGTAGGTGGTGTTGGCGACGGAGGCCTGATTGAACAGGCCGGTTTTGGATCCCTGTCCTAATGCCATGCCGCCCAGATCGTCGCCGAGCGAGTCATTCTGGCTTTCGACGAGTTGGATCTGGTTGGTGCCGACGATATAGCCGGTGAGAATGAAAGCAGGCACGTTACTGGTTGTGGCTGGCGTGAGAGTGAACGTCACTCTGCCGAAGGAGTCAGGAGCACTGACGGTTGATCCGGCGGCGAAGAGCTGATCCTGTCCTACGTTGCCTCCCACGTTGTAGTCGAAGACGCTGCCGGCGACGGAGATTGTACTTCCGCTTATGTTCAGTACCCCTCCAATGACCAGCGGACTGATGGTTGAGGAAAGGTTCCAGCCGGAGACGGCAAATGCGTATCCTCCTGAGGGTGCGGCCGCGCTGGTCTGAAGGTCGATGGATCCGGCGCCCGTGCCGAAGGTATCGTACTCGGAGATCAGGATACGTGAACTGGAGACCTTTGTTCCGCGCAGAGTTTCAAGCCCATTTACGCCTAGACTCGTGTCAGCGGTCGCAAGAACGATCTGGATATTGCCGCCAGCAGTTGAGAGGTTGCAGCTGGCCGGCGCGAGAGGTTGGTTGGGGTCGCTGACGGAGGCGTCCGAGAAATCCTGTTCGCCGCCTGTGATGACTCCGCCCGCTACGGTGAATGCACCCGCGAAGAAGGACGGTCCAGTGCTGTCCCATCCCGAGAAGTGGTAGACGTAGGTACCGTCGGCGAGGGGCGCAGTGATGGTGATCGTGGCTGATTGGGACTTTGTGGTGTCTGTGACGGAGGTCGCGGTCACTGTTACGGTGTTGCCGGTTGGGATCGCGGTCGGCGCGGTGTAGGTCGTGGCCGTTCCACTGGCCGTGGAGGTGGAACTGAAGGAGCCGCAGGCGCCCGAACTGCCGCAGGTGACCGTCCAGGTTACGCCGCCATTCTTGGTGTCGTTGCTCACAACGGCGGTGAGACTGCTGGTTGCGCCAACAATGAGCGACGTTGGTGGCACAGGATTGAGGGCGACAGAGATCCCAGGCGCAGTGATGGTGATCGTGGCTGACTGGGACTTGGTGGTATCGGTAACGGAGGTGGCGATGACTGTTACTGTGCCGCCGGTTGGAATCGCGACGGGCGCGGTGTAGGTCGTCGCTGTTCCGCTGGCGGTGGAGGTGGGAATGAAGGACCCGCAGGCGCCCGAACTGCCGCAGGTGACTGTCCAGGTGACCCCGGCGTTCTTACTATCATTGGTGACGACGGCCGTGAGGTTGGCGGTGGTGCCAGTGGTTAGGGTAGCGGGGGAGCGGGATTTAAAGCCACAGAAATCGAGGGAGCCGTAATGATGATGGACGCGGACGATTGGGACGGCTGTCGGTAGGAGTCGCTATAATCGTGACAGTCGTCGGCGTCGAAGGTGCGGTGTAGATCGTGGCGGTTCCGCTGGCCGTGGAAGTTGGGTTGAAAGACCCGCAGGATGACGCTGGCCCGCATGACCAGGTGACGGCGGTGCCGGTGCTTACAGTGGCTGTGATGGATGCAGTTGCGTTTGTCGTAAGGGAGGACGGGTTGCCCGCTCAAGGTGACCGTAATGACTGGAGGTGGGTTGGAGCCACCGCTGCCGCCACCGCAGGCGGTCAGGCCGAGGGTAAAGGCTGCGATTGCGAGAGAGAGAGGACGCGGCGGCGGTTCATCGCGCACCTCCGAATTCGCTTTGGGCATGCGCTGCTGCGCGAGCACGGGTGTTGGTGGATGGGTGGGTCAGAAATCCGCGCTTATTGCGAAGTTCGATTGTTTGATTGCCGATGACAAGCTGCCGAGCCAGAAGATAGTTCTGGCCGTTGAGCGTCTGAACAATACCCACAACCTGGATGACCTGGCCGGGACTAAGCGATCGCGTTATGGCGTCCCCAAGGTTTGGGCCCAGGCTGACGTACAGGACTCCCTGAGAACCCGTAGTCAGCAGGTTGAGGCCTGCGGGTGCGCCTGTGGGGTTCTTTGAGACAATCTCGCGAATGGCGGCCCCGAAGGTTATCTCGTCGTTCGCCTTCCATTCTTTTAGCGTGGAGAAGCTGCCCGAGGAGAAGCTTCCTCCTGTGCAACGACCGACCGTGCTTCCACGGCGTGAACGAGAACTATGCAAAAGGCTGCAACGAAAATGCCATTCGCTTTCACTTTGTTGCCCTCCCGATGTGACTGGGCCCTTTTAATCGCGATTCGCCGACGACTTTACAGCAATTCTTTGGCCAAAGCGCTGGAGTCGTTAAGCAATCTACGCTTGTTCCGGCATCTGCGCCAGTGCCGAGAGTAAGGGGCCCAAAAAGGAAATGGATACTACGTGGATAACCCGAGAGGATGGGATAAGTGTCGCGGCAAAAGGGAGAATTTGGTTGAGACCTATCCAGGTCGTTCCACAAATGCGGTTTTCTAACTCACCGTCTGGTTAGACGTGGCGCGAGGGTCGAGGCCTACATCGGGAGGTATTGGACATTGAGTCAAGCGATCTTTCGCTGGGGTCTTGCGGGGAGAAAAGAAGGCAGATCCGCCTTGGGGATGCCAGAAAGAAAAGCATAGGCAAAGACAAAAGCGGCCAGCATCGAAAATGCTGGCCGCTCTGAATTTTCGGAACTCGAATCAGGCGTTCATGCTTACGGATTCCTGCGCTTTGAGGGCGTTCTCTTCCTTCTTGAGACGAGAGGCCTTGTTGCGCTGGGAGCGGAGCTTCATGAAAGCCTTGGCTTCGACGTAAAGGCGCGGAACGTCGCGGTTGACTACTGCCTTCCAGACGACACGGAAGGCGGCCTTGGGACGGAAGTAGTACTCGTCGTAGAACTTGTGCACCATCTCCATGACGTACTCGGTGGGCAGGCCGGGGTACTCGATGTGGGCCATCTGGTGTCCGCCGCCGTCTTCCATCTTTTCGTTGGTGATGAAGTTGTTCTTTGCTGCGAAGTCGTAGAACTCGGTGCCGGGGTAGGCGTGGGCGACGGAGACCTGGATGGTCTCGCAGTCGAGGGTCTTGGCGAAATTGATGGTGTTGCGAATGGACTCTTTGGTTTCGCCGGGGAGACCGAGGATAAAGTCGGCGTGGATGATGAGGCCGAGGTCGTGGCAGTCCTTGACGAAGTCGCGGGCGCGCTCGACGGTGGCACCCTTCTTGATGTTCTTGAGGATTTGCGGATCGCCGGACTCGAAGCCGACAATGAGAAGACGGCAGCCCGCCTCCTTCATGGCCTTGAGGGTGTCGCGGTCGGTGGTGACGCGCGAGGTGCAGGACCAGGTGATTCCGAGGGGCTTCAGCTTTTCACAGAGCTCGATGGTGCGGACCTTCTGAATGTTGAAGGTGTCGTCGTCGAAGAAGAACTCTTTGACGTGGGGGAAGTTCTCTTTGGCCCACTTCATCTCGGCGGCGACGTCGTCGGTGCTGCGCTTGCGCCATGCGTGGCCGGAGAGTGTCTGGGGCCAGAGGCAGAAGGTGCACTGCGCAGGGCAGCCGCGGGTCGAGTAGAGCGCGATGTAGGGATGGAGCAGGAACGGCACGTTGTAGCGGGTGACGTCCATGTCGCGCTTGTAGATCTTGGTGGCCCAGGGCATGGCGTCGAGGTCTTCGACCTGCGGGCGGTCGGGGTTGTGCTGGATGACGCCGTTTGCGTCCTTGTAGCTGATGCCGAGGATTTCGTTGAGTGGCTTTCCGTTGGCGAACTCGACGGTGGAGAAGTCGAACTCGCGGCGGCAGACGAAGTCGAGGACTTCGCATTCGTTGAGGGCGCGGTCCGGATCGGTGGTGACCGGTGGGCCGACGAAGGCAATCCTGATGGACGGATTGGCGGTCTTGATGGCCCTTGCGAGGGCGTGGTCGCCGCTCCAGCCTACGGTGGAGGTGAAGAGCACGAGGAAGTCGTAGCCCTTGGCGATCTGAATGGTCTCGTCCGCGGAGACGTGGTGGGGAGGGGCGTCCAGCAGCTTCGAGCCCTCGAGCATGCCGGCAGGGTAGGCCAGCCACACGGGGTACCAGTAGGACTCGATCTCGCGGGTAGCGGGCCAGCGGGAGCTGGCACCACCGTCAAAGTTCTCAAAGGAGGGCGGATTTAGGAACAATGTCTTAAGAGGCATAATAATAGCCTAATTTTACCATTCAGTTACGGGGTGCGGGGGGATTTCTGAAGTTCCGTCCGTGGTTCTGGCGGATGTGGCTTAGGGCAGGCAATATATTCATTTCAAAAAAGATAGTGGGTCGGAGATTGATCAAGGCTTTGCAGGAGCGGAGGGTTGGGCGTGCATGGTCGACGCGATCCAGGTTTCAAGTTGGCCGGCGGCCCGCATGAGACTGATCTCGGCCTGCTGTGCTTCGAAGTTGGCGTTGAGGACAGCGACGAATTTTTCCCGTTCGGAGATGCGCGCGGTCTGCTCGTCCTTGGGAGACATCTGGGGGCCGGAGAGGTTGCCGCTGCCGACCTTCAACTGGACGAGGAGGATGTCGAGTTGTTGCTGGGCGAGTTGCTGGTCGAGGGAGGCAATCTCGGCGCGGGTGGAGAGTTCGGCTGCGGTATGGCGGGCGCGGAGGCGGTTGTCGAAGAACTGATCGCGGACCATGTCGGCTTCGTGCAGGGCACGAGAGGCGTCGGCCGCGGCCTCGCGTGCCTTGGCGCGATGGCCCATGTCATAGACCGGGATGGTGATCTGCACGCCGGCAGCAGCGTTGTTCTGCTGGAAGCGGAAGTAATAATCCTGGATGTTGGTGTACTTGGCGAATCGGCTGTACTGCCCCTCGAAGTAGATTTGGGGCCTCCAGAGGTAGCGGGCCTCGCCGAAGGCAGTCTCTTGCTTAGCATGTGCAGTGGCGTAGGCGGATTCGACGGCTGGACTGGTGAGGGGGCTGTTGTCGGCGAGATCGGGCGAGATCGCGGGGAAGGTCGGAACGCTGTCGCTGGTTGTGCCCAGACCCTGCTCGGGAAGGCCGATGAGACGAGCGAGATGGGCTTTGTCGGCCGCCGTTTCGTCTTCGGCACGGAGGCGGGCAAGGCGAACCTGCGCGGCAGTGAGACGCGAGACAGTGAGGTCGATCAAGGTGCCCTGGCCTGCGTCAAGGCGGTCCTGAACGATGCTGACCAGATGGTCAGCGAAGCCCTGCTGCTGCTGGAGCGCGGCCTGACGCAGGAGGTCGCGATCGAGCGAGAGGTAGGTGACGGCCGTATCTTCTGCCACACCTTCACGAATGTCCTTGAGGTTGAGGTTGGCTGCATCCAGTGCGGACCGGGCGGCGCGGAGATAATCCCGCTGGGAGTAACTAAAGACAAGGGACTGCGAGGTGATATTGAAGATCGACGGTTGTCCGAGAGGGAAGCCGTAGGAGGGTGGGCCGACGCCGGAACCGCCGACGACGGTCGGAATGTATGCGTCGCGAAGCTGTTGGAGAGCGGCGAGCGCCTTATCGACGTCGGCCTGGGCCATGAGGACTTTGGGACTGCTCTTCAGGGCGAGGGAGATTGCCGTGGTGAACGATATCTGCGCGGAAGCAGGCGCGACCGCAATGGCGAACACAAAACACGCGATACATAAGCGAAGAATGCGGACCATACGTCCTTGAGATATTCCTTGAGACCGGTTACAGACCATGGTATCGCTTTTCCTCTAGGGGACCTGCATTGCTTTGCGGGCGGGTGCATAGTTGGATGCAAGGGCAAGTGCGGCAATGTATTCACGATGCGCGGCAGCCTGGTCGCCCTGTTGCGCGAGGAGTTCGCCTAACTGGACGTGGATTTTGAACGCAGGAGCGTCGTCGGTTTTGGCGGGCGAGGACAGGTAGGTGCGAAGGAGAGTCTCGGCGAGATCGGGTGAGCGGCGCGCGTCTGTGAGGATGCTGGCGGCATCGACGAGGGGAGGGCCTTTGCGGCGATCGGCGGTGATGCCGGATTGGAGCGCTTCGAACATCTTGTCCAGCTGATGTTGACGCTGATAGAAGTGGCCGAGGTCGATGTAGGCCTCGGGGGTCTTGCCGGCAGCGACGGCGCTGATGAACTCGGCTTCCGCGGTGGCGATATCTTTCTTCTTCTCGGCGATGAGCGCGAGCAGACGGTGCGCCTGAGAAGGGAAGTTTGGCTGCATGCGGGCCGCGAGCGCTTGGGCCTTGTCCAGGCCGCCGCCGATGAGCGAGGGCGCATCGACGTAATACTCGCCGAGGTCGTTCATGGCCTGGACATTCTGTGGATCGAGCTTTACGGCGCGTTCGAAGGCGACGCGCACCTTGATGGCGAGGCTAAGAGCGCTGAGGGGGTTGGCGTGCGAGGCTTTGAATCCGTAAGCGCGGCCCAGCCATATCTGGTTGTCGCTGCTGGAAGGCGCGCTGGTGACGGCCAGTTCGCACTCCTGGATGGCGGGGTCGGCCATGTCCTGGGCATAGTAGACGCGGCAGAGGAGCTGGTGGGCGATCGCGTCGTCGGGCTGAGCGGTGAGAAGTTCGTGGAGGGCAGCGGCGGCTTCATCGACGCGGCCTTGCTGGAGAAGCGCGTTGGCCTGGGTCGTGTCGGCTAGAAGAAAACGAACGCCGCAGAGGAGAAGCAGAGCAAACGCAAGACAAATACGGACCGGCTGTGTCGTGATGAGCATGGCTAGTCGACTATTTTGACCGGGAGCCCATTGGACAACTCGCGGTTGTTGATAGCGCTCAAGGCGACCGTATCCTTTTCGGTGAGGCCTCCGGTGATCTCTGCCCGAATGAGGTTGACCAGGCCGACCTGAACTGGAGTGCGGACGAGCTTGTTGTTGATGATGCGGTAGACAAAGTCGCCGTTGTCGGTGTGGAGCGCTTCGCGAGGAATGCTGAGCGTATTGAAGCGCTGGGCGGTAGTCACGGTGACGACGACGTTGGTGTTGGGCAGGAGGTCGCCGCGAGCGTCATCGACGGTGATGATGCACTCGCCGACGTTGCGGGTGCCGTAGGTGATAACGGTGGTCGGAGCGATGCTGATGTGCCCGTGCCAGGTCTGGGTGGGCTTTGCGTCCCAGGCGATCTTTACTGCCTGCCCGATGGCGAGTTTTCCAATCTCGGGTTCGTCGAAGTAGGCGTGGATCTGGATCTTGTTGAGATCGGCGACGGCGACCAGGGTCTCGCCGGCGGGAACGAAATCGTAGGTGGAGACGGGGATGGAATAGACGGTGCCGGATTTAGGAGTCCGGATATTGTAACCAGCGTAGCCGCTTTGCGCGGCGACGAGCGCTGCCCGGGCATCTGCGACCTGCGCTTCGATGCGGGCCTTATCGGTTGGGCTGTAGCGCTGGGTGGTGCGCATTTGCACGGCCTGGACGGAATTGTTGGCAGCTTGCAGCCGTTCTTCAGCGGCGGCGACTTCGCCGCGGGAGGCCGCACCTTTTTGCTCGAGCTGCTTGAGCGCGGCGAGATCTTGTGTTGCCTGCTGCTGCTGTAGGTTCGCTCGCTCGAGGTCTCCGGTGAGTCCGATGCGCTCTTCCTGGGAGCCGCCCTGTTCCATGTCGTGGAGGGTGGCTTCTGCGGTGCTGAGAGTGGCGTTTGCCGAAGCAAGTTTTGCTACCGCATCGGAATCATCCATTTTGATGAGCAGGTCGCCGACCCTGACCTTCTGTAAGACCTCAACGTAGACCTTCGCGATGACACCGGCCGCTGGGGCGTATGCCTGAAACTCATCGATGGGCTCGACTTTTCCGTTAGTCGAGACCGAGCTGAGAAGGTTTTGCCGAGTGACCGCCGCCACCTTAATTTCGACCATGTCGCGGGTCGATGAGCGAACGACGACAAATACAAGGACAATAATGGCGAAGAAAATGACCCACAGCAGGAGAGGATTAAGTCGTCTTGTCTCGGTCGTTGGCATTAGTCAGGAGGTTCAGTATATAAGACGCGGATGCACCAGAAACGAAGCAGAAAGTTTGGAAGGCGAAGTAGTTACCTATGGTGCTTCGGTGTTTAGACCGTGCGGATGTCAACGAGTTCGAGTTCGAATCCTGGGAATTGAGGGTTGGTCTTTGCTTTTAGTCGATAGGCGGCGTCGATGAGGGAGCCTTTATTGAGGGCCATCTCCGCGCATCGGGTGGGCCAGTCGTATCCGCGGCTCCAGCCAAGTGCGCTGAAGCGGATGGGGTCTCCCGCCTTTTCGAGTTGGAGGCAGATGTGTCTCTCTTTGATCAGGCGTACCGGGGCGGCGAGCGTGAGGCCGCGAGTGACAAAGACGGGCTCGCGATTACCGATGCCGAATGGTTCGCAGCGCGCGAGCCAATCGAAAAAGTCCTGGGTCAGATCGCTGAGGAGGACTTCCGCGTCGCATTGCAGGGGGGGTGTCAGCATGGTCCCTGTGAGACGGGTCGTGCCGTAGAGCTGCATTCGTTCGCGTAACAAGGCCATTCGCTCGGACGGCATCGAGAACCCGACGGCGTGGGCGTGGCCGCCGAAGCGCGTGAAGAGTGGGTGGGGCGCGTTGATTTCTCCATGGACTGCAGTGAGCGCGTCGAGGAGGTGGAAGCCCTCGATGGAGCGACCGGACCCGTGGGCATGCCCATCTTCGTGGGTGAGGACGAGGGCAGGACGTCCGGTGCGGTCGACTACGCGTGAGGCGAGAATTCCGAGGACGCCGCGATGCCAGGTGGGGTCGTCGAGGATGATGCACTCGGCGAGAAAATCTCCGGGTGTGGTGATCAGGGACTCCAACTGGGCTTCGATCGCTTCGAGGGCCTTTGCTTCAGTTGCGCGGCGCTCGTCATTGAGGCGGTTGAGCTTTTCTGCCAATTCGGTTGCGCGGGCCGGGTCTTTGGTGAGGAAGAGCTCGACGACCTCGCTGGCGATGTCCATGCGACCGGCGGCGTTGATGCGAGGCGCGAGGCGGAAGCCTACTTCGGTTGCGGTTGGAGCGCGATTTATAGGAATTTGCGCCACCTGCATGAGCGCGCGGAGGCCGGGTTGCACAGGGTTGCGAAGTTCGCGAAGGCCCAGAGCGGCGATGACACGGTTCTCCCCTTCGAGGGGGACGGAGTCGGCGATTGTTGCTATGGCGACCAGCTTCAGGAAGGAGGGAACGAGGCCGCGCTTCAGGCGGAGGAGTTGGGTCTCAGAGTCTTCGGCGGCTCGCGCGTGGGCGAGGAGGAGTGCGTGGGCGAGCTTGTAGGCGACGGCTGCGCCGCAGAGCGATTTGAAGGGATAGGGGCAGTTTGCCTGGGCTGGGTTGAGAACCGCGATTGCTTCGGGGACGCCCATTGCGTCATCGGGGAGATGGTGGTCGGTGACGATGAGGTTGCCATTCCCAGGGCCCTGGCCTCTTCGGCTGCGGCGAAGGCGCGGATGCCGGTGTCAACGCTGATGACGAGGCGGACACCTGCTGAGGCGGCTTGTCCGAGGACGCCGGTCTGCATGCCGTAGCCTTCGCGGAGGCGGTGCGGGACGTGGTAGGTGACACGGGCCGGGGAGTCTTTAGGGGCGATTCGTTCGATGGCGGTCTTGAGGAGAACCGTGGCGGTGGTGCCGTCGACGTCGTAGTCGCCGTATATGAGGATGGGCTCACTGGATTGGACGGCCCGTTGGATGCGCGCCACGGCCACGTCCATGCCGAGCATGAGCATGGGGTCGATGAGGTCGTCGATGGATGGGGCGAGGAAGGTGCGGGCGGCGACGGGGTCAGAGATGCCGCGCGACAGGAGGAGGCTGGCGATAGTTTGGGGGCAGCGAAGTTCCTCCCCGAGGCGTGCGGCTGCGGTGGGGTCGGTGGGTCGAACTATCCATTGCTGCGGCCCAGCGTGGGCGGAGGACATGGTTCGTTACTCGTCGCTCTCGCGGTTGTCGACCACGATGCCGCCGAGGTCGGAGACTGTCTCCATCAGGTTCTGGAAGCTGTCGTACCAGTCGGTGGCGACCTCGAAGATGAACATGACGCCCTGGTAGGCGAAGCCGAGCTGGAGATAGCCGATCTTGCCGACGTGGTTGACGAGATACTCGGCGTCGTCGATCTCCTCTGACGCATCGGGGAAGGTCTCGTCGCGGAGCTGGTCGAGGAGGATGGCGACGTCGGCCTTTTCGAGGACGACCTCGCTCATGGTGACGAACGGGGAGCCCGCTGCCTTGGCGTGTTCGACGAAGTCTTTCCAGCCGTCTGGATTGTCTTCTTCGAAGATGACTGTGGGAACCTCTTCGGTGATGAACGCGCTGAGACGGCGCATGCCGTGGCCCGCGATGAAGGCCACCATGTCGTCTTTGAGCGAGATGAGATTGTCAGGTTGCATTCGTTGTTTATTGTCTCAGAAACCAGTGTGCGTCGCACCGGGAACTGCGAGTCCGTGGAAGGAGGTCGCCGAGGGGTGGCTGGTCAGGGGCCTGGACGTGAAGCGGCCGCCGCGGGCCGATAGGGGCCTGAATGCGAAGCGTAGAGCGCGGAGCTGCGTGGTATATTCAAAGGAAAGTCAAATGATTTTTTCTAAAGATTACGTTGGATACCTGGCGCGCCAGACGGTAAAACATTTGGTCGCCGAGAAGATGATCCACACCGAAAAACCGGCCCTGGTGAACGAGCGCGTTACGGCCGCGATGGTCGATGAGCTGGCGTTGGAAGACCGCATCAACGATGAGGTGCCGGGTGATCCTCGAGGCGTTTCAGGACGATATGCGCAAGACCGGTGCGAGCTATCCGGAGATGTTCAAGAAGGTGAAGAACGAGCTGGCCCGCAAGTACAAGGCGGTGCTGTGAGAATTTCTCGCGACAAGCTGAACAAGCTCGCCCATACGGTGGCCGACACGCTGGCTGAGATCCCTGAGGTCGATTTTCTTGAGGACCGCAATACGATTCGGCAAGAGGCCCGGAAGGCGCTGGAAAAGCTGCTGACGGAAGAGACGAAGATCGATGCGGCGGCGCGGATGAAGATCTCTTCGCAGCGGAAGATCATCACGGAAGGCTCGCAGGAGTGGGATATTCTTTACCGGAAATACTACAACGACGAGGTCAAGAAACTCGGGCTGTAGAGGATTCCATTGGTGTGATAGTGGTACCCCCCCTCCGTCAAAAATGTGCAAAGTCCTATAAACAAATAGGTTAGGCTTGTACTTCGATCTAGAATTTGGGTTGAAATGGGATGACTGGGTCTAGCTGGCTCGGGATCCCTTTGGGTCTGGCGAGCCTTGAGTTGTCAAGTCTTCGGCATTCCCGTACAGTCAGATAATTTTCTAACCTGCAACCTCATGGTTGCTTTTCCGTGTTGGGTTGGGCTAAATATGCAACCTAGAGGTTGCTTATGGCGAATGACAGGATCGGGAAACAAATTGAACTGAAGGCGACTGTTTCGAGAGTGTGGCGTGCACTGACGGACTACCGCGAGTTCGGGGAATGGTTTCGGGTGAAATTTGAGGGACCGTTTGTCGCGGGTCAGGTGTCGCGAGGGCAGATTACGCATCCCGGATACGAGCATGTCCGGATGGAGATTGTTGTGCAGAAGATTGAGCCCGAACGGCTCTTCTCGTACACCTGGCATCCTTATGCGATTGATCCGAAGGTTGATTATTCAGGCGAGACTCCGACGCTGGTCGAGTTCACGCTGGAGAAGAGCGCGAACGGAACATTGCTGGTGGTGACGGAGTCGGGCTTCGACAAGATTCCGAGTGAGCGACGCGCGGAAGCGTTCCTTATGAATGACAACGGCTGGGCGCAGCAGGTGAAGAATATCGAGAGCTATGTGGCACAAAGAATATAGCGAGACAACTACCGGGCGGCAGGAGCCGTGCAGCGGTCTTTGCCGCGCTGGGGGACGAGACGCGGCTTTTGCTGGTTGCGAGGCTTTCGGACGGGCGGCCCGCTTCGATCTCTCAGTTGACGGAGGGATCGAAGCTGACGCGGCAGGCGATCACGAAACATCTTCGCGTGCTGGAGAGGGCGCGAATTGTGCACGGCGTTCGGGCGGGGCGGGAGAGTCTGTTTGAACTGGACCCGAAACCGATGGAAGAGCTGAAGGAGTATCTCGAGATGGTGTCTGCGCAGTGGGATCAGGCGCTGGCACGGTTGAAGGCTTTTGTGGAGGTGTGAGTTGATGTGCTGAGGTGAGGGAGATACCTCCATCACCTCAACTTCTTCCCGGTAGTGACTGATTGCTAGCTCAAGAGCCGACGATTGCTATTGACGGGCTACTACCCCATAGCGACAGCGGACGCCAACTTGTCCGTAGCGGTCGACGCTTACTAAACAGTCGTGGAGAGGGAGGCCGTTGTGAGTTGACGGGCACCCCAGCCAACCGCAGATGACATTGCCTGGTGATATTTCCTGTTTGGGGGAAGCCGCGCCTGGTTTACCGGGTTCGAAGTGCGTCTTGAGGAATTTTTCCCATTCGTCCGGTGGTACAGAACCGTGGACTATGTGTTCGGTGTATTTCGTTTCGTCTGCCACTCTGATTCCTTTCGACTTCAGATTTGGCTACGCGGGCCGCCGAACAGTATAACGCATAGAGCGGACACTGGAGCAGTGCGCTGATGGCTGCGGCTGCCTTGAGTTTGGAACTGCTGCTTGCTATACTTTGAAAGTGCGCTGGAGAGAATATCCTCCTGCCGACGTGCGGTTTTGGCGTTATGGTGTAACTGGTTAACACGTCGCCCTCTCAAGGCGAAGAGTCCGGGTTCGAGCCCCGGTAACGCTACCAAATCTTCTCGCTTCTTCCGTTTTGTGCGAAGCAGACGGCTTATAGTTGAGTGATGGTTTGTTGTTGTGTGTTTGGCGCCATGGTGTAACTGGTTAACACGCGGCCCTTTCAAGGCTGAGAGTCCGGGTTCGAGCCCCGGTGGCGCTACCAAATTCTTCAACGACTCAGGAGTACCCTAAGCCGAGCACTGTGAAAGGGAACCGCAATGGTGGGAACGAAGAAAGACAAAGCCGCTGACGTGGTCTTTGAGGGAGTTGTGATCCCGAAGGGCACACGTTCGGCAATGCTGGCGAAGAAGGGGATTACAAACGAAGATGAGATGGGGAACTTTCTTACGTCTGTATTCGCCGAGACCCTGAACGGCAAGATAACCTTGCCCAAGCCTCAGTCTGGCGTGCCGTCACGAACCGTCAACGGCCTGGAACATAAGTTGAAGCGAGGACTACCCATCGGAATCCAGGCAAAGGGTAGCCTCAAAAGACCTCGTCGATTCAAGGCCAAACAACCGAAGGAAGAGACTGACAAGCTTTAGGGCCTCAGAGCGGTAAGGGCCCTCCGGCATTGCCGACCAAGGGCCTGATTCCGGACGCATTCATCCTTTGATCCGTTCCTTCACGCTATGGGCCAGCTTCTCGATCTCCTCTGCTTTCTTGATCATGTCCACCGACAAAATGTCCTTGTTGGATTCATTGACCTGCTCTTTTAGAGCTGTGGTCAGCAACAGCAATTTATCCGTGTCCGCCACGAGTTGTTTCTGACGTTCAGCGATCCGCATTTTCTGTTGCTCTGCCCGCTGCTGCTGCATGATGACGGGCCCTTGTGAAGGCCCCGGAAGCATCTGTCCGCTACTTATTCTCACGGAACCTGCCGTGACCAAGACCACCCCAATCATTGCCATTTTTAGCATTCTCATGGTTGTCTCCAATAAAACCGGGCGTAATAGTGCGCCATCTGGCCATTACTTCGCAAGGGGCGGATGGTCTATGTCTTTGGTTCACTCGAGCTTTATCTCCAAACGCGAGGATGAGAGGGGCCTTGGGCGCGGATGGGGGCGGGAATGCGCTCGGCCACCAGGGCCGTGCCGCAATCGAGTGGGCCGGGCCGTCGGCGATATACTGGTGCGGTGAGCAAGACTTTCTATATCGAGACCTTTGGCTGCCAGATGAATGCCCATGACTCGGAGAAGGTCATCGGGACGCTGGAGCAGAGGGGTACGCGCGGGTCGAGGACGAGGCCGACGCCGGGCTGATCCTGTACAACACCTGCTCGATTCGCGATAAGGCCGAGCAGAAGGTGTTCCATCGGCTGAATGAGTACAAGCGGCTGCAGGGCGAAGGCAAGAAGTTTGCCGTGCTGGGGTGCGTGGCGCAGCAGGAGGGCGAGAAGATCTTCGAGAAGGCGCCTTATGTGTCGCTGGTGGCCGGGTCGGCGTCGTATCGGAATCTTGCCGGAGATGCTGCGTGCGGCTGGAGGCGGGGGAGCAGCGCATTACCGGGCTCGATGACCGGCAGACCGAGCTGACGTTCGAGACCGAGTTTACGCGCGCGGTCGAATCCGCATCGCGGGTACATCACGATCATTGAGGGATGCGACAAGTTTTGCGCTTATTGCGTGGTGCCGTATACGCGCGGCAAAGAGCGGAGCCGGACTTCGGCCTCGGTGATGGCCGAGGCGCGGAAGATGGCGGACCTCGGGTATCACCGAGATCCAGTTGCTGGGGCAGAACGTGAACTCGTATCGCGACCCATCGGGGCGGATGTCGTTTGCGGAGCTGCTGGCGGCGGTGGGCGAGTTGCCGGGGATTCGGCGGGTGCGGTTTACCACAGTCCATCCGCGGGACTTTACGCAGGGACATTGTGCAGGCGATCGACGCGTACTCCGACGCTTTGCGACCATGTTCATCTGCCGGTGCAGTCGGGATCGACTGCGGTGCTGAAGGCGATGTCGCGCGAGTACACGCGGGAGTGGTATCTGGAGCGGATGAGCTGGATCAAGGCGGCGAAGCGCGAGATCAGCATGACGAGCGACATGATCGTTGGGTTTCCGGGCGAGACGGAGCGGACTTTGAGGAGACGATGACGCTAGTTGGAGAGGTGAAGTACGACGCGGTGTTTGCGTTCAAGTTTTCGCCGCGGCCGAATACGCCGGCGGTGACAATGGCGGATAGCATTCCGGACGAGGTGAAGTCGGAGCGGCTGCGGATTCTGATGGACCGGCAGCGGGAGATACAGCGCGAACACTACGCGCGGCACCTGGGCCAGGTGAAGGAGTGATGGTGGAGAGCTATAACCCTTCGCGCGGCCAGGTAGTCGGACGCAGCTCGCAGAACAAGACGGTGAACTTTACCACAGCGCAGATTGCGCAGTCGCAGCCGCCGGTGGGAAGCTATCTGCCGGTCCGGATTACGCAGACGTTGCCAAACTGCCTGGTTGGCGAGGCGATAGCGGACTCGGGCGAGGGTGCAGCGTTTGTGCCAATGCCGCGTGTGCCGCAGTTCGTGGTGCTGAACTGATATGACGACGACGCCGATCCATCCCGTGACGCAGGCCCCGATGAGGTGGAGATGCAGATTCGCGGGCTGATGATGGATCCGGTGACGAACATGCCGATCATTGTGCTGAAGGATGTGGCGAGCGATCTGGTGCTGCCGATCTGGGTGGGGATCTTCGAGGCGAATGCGATTGCGCTGGAGTTGGAGAAGACGGCGACTGCCGCGGCCGATGACGCATGACCTGCTGCAGAATATGGCGAGCGGGCTGAATGCCGTGGTGCGCAAGGTGGTGGTCTCGGAGCTGCGCGATGATACGTTTTACGCGGTGATCTGGATGGAACATGCAGGGGAGACGGTGACGATGGATGCGCGGCCATCGGATGCAATTGCGCTCGCATTGCGCTGGGACTGCCCGATCTACGTCAACCGCGATGTGCTGGAGAACTCCAAGCAGTCGGCCAGCGGTGCGCAGAATGTGAATGCCGAGGAGATGCGGCGGTGGCTGGAGAACCTGAACGACGACGATATGGGCCGCTACAAGATGTAGATGGCTCGCGGCTTGATCTAAGCTGTGGGTCGGGTGGCTTGCCGGTCAGTTGAGTGCAGTAGACGGTCCCAGATTTCGCCGTATTGGTCCCATCCACCTAGAGTCTTGACCCGGAGCATGGCCGCTTCGCTGAGTTTGCG
The DNA here is from genome assembly GCA_963774835.1 of uncultured Acidobacteriaceae bacterium. GTDB lineage: Bacteria > Acidobacteriota > Terriglobia > Terriglobales > Acidobacteriaceae > Edaphobacter. The sequence goes on along the minus strand of CAVZGS010000001.1, from coordinate 959,692 downwards.
CTGGAGTGCGGGGTCGTCGGCGATCTGCTGCATGCGATCGGCTGAGCGCATCGACGTCGCGCTCGGGGACGATGAAGCCCTGTTCGCCGTCAGTGAAGAGATCTTCGGCGCCGGTGGCGGTGGTGGCGAGGACGGGACATCCGCAGGCCATGGCCTGGCCCTGCACCAGCGCCAGGCCTTCTTCGATGCTGGGCAGAACGAGCAGTGGCTGGCGCTCATTTTCTTTGCGAGCTGGGCCTGGGGAGGGAGCCGGTGAAGACTACGTCTTCGGTGGGCAGCGTGGAGAGAAGGCCGCGGATATCGTCCTGAATGGCGCCGACGATGGTGAGGTGCTTGTTCGGGTGGTTGAGGCGGGCGAAGGCTTGAAGGAGATAGGGGATACCTTTGCGAAGGCTGACCTGACCGGCGAAGAGGACCTCGAAAGGAGTCCGGCGGCGGTGCTTCGGTGCGGGTGAACTGATCGAGGCGCACGCCGTAGGGGATGACGTGGACCTTCTCTGGAGCGATGCCCATCTGCGAGAAATGACCGCCTGGCGACGGTCGATGGGACGGTGATGGCGTCGGCGGTGGCGTAGATCTCTTCTTCGCGGATGGTGATGTGGGGCTTGCTGAGAGGCTGGGGCACGTTCCAGCGGCGGTACTCCTCGGCGATGACTTCCTCCTGGTAGCGCTGGTGGGTGGAGCCTCGGTCGCAGATGAAGATGCCGCCGTTGGCCTGGACCTTGCGGCCGGTGAGCAGGCCCGCGCCGGAGATGGCGATGAAGGCGTCGCAGGGGGCAATGATGCGCTTGGTCCAACGGTCAAAGGCGGCGTGTTCCAGGAGGCCATCTTCGATGACATCCGGGGCGAATAGAAACGGGTGCGGTTGAGCAGATAGTCCGGCGTATGGAGGTAGGGAAAGCAGCTGACGAGTGAGTGCGGGAGGCCTTCGCGCTTTAGCCTTGCCCAGGGCCAGGTGGAGTAGATCTGCTGCAGATGATTGCGACGGTGGAGCTGGTGCGCCAGTTCGAAGTGATGGAAGACTCCAAAGACGGCCTGGGTAACTTTCATGAACGATGGCTGCTTTCTGAGGCAATGCTAGCAGATGAAGAAGTGACGGCCCGCAGATCAGAGCCATCCGCAGAGAGTGGCGACTTGCTCGGCCCATTCGGCTTCGGTAGGGAGGTGGGGTTGCGCGACGGCGTGATGACGGCCGTGGAGGACGCCGTCGATTGCGGAGCCCAGGGCATTGGTCATATGGTCTTCGCCGCCGGTGAGGACAGTTGCCCAGGGGGTGTCGAGCAGGATGTCGCTGACTCCGGACTCGCGGTGCAGCAGCACGGGGATGCCGCGTTCAAGCGATTCGATTGCCGGAATGCCATAGCCCTGGACGGCGGGCATCAGGAAGAGGTGCGCCGGCGCGTAGAGGCGCTCCAGATCCTCGTCCGAGACGAATCCGTGGAAGTGAATGCGGTGGCCGATGCCGAGTGTCTGCGCCATCTCTCGAAGCGAGGGAATGAGGGTGCCTTTGCCGGCGAGATCGAACCTCCAGTCGATTCGGGAAGAGAGGGGGGTGTCGCTTCGTTCGAGTTCGGCGAGGGAGCGGACGATCCAGTCGATGCGCTTGTTGGCTTCGATACGGCAGACGGAGAGCAGGCGCAGTTGTTGTTCGACGGGACGGACGTGTGGGGTGAAAGATGCTGGGCTGAGGCCGCCCATGCGCGCGATCTTTGCCTCGACGTTGAAGTCCTTGCGGCATTCGCTACGGAGGTATTCGCTGGTGACGATGGTGTTGCCGCCGGAGCGCAGGCCGTGTCCGATGATGCGGTTGGAGACGGCAATGCGCAGCTTGCCTTTGGCGGTGCGAACGTCCAGGTCGCCGAAGAGGGACGGGGTGTCGTGCATCAGGACGTGGAAGCCGCGCAGGCCGGCGAGTGTAGCGTGAAGCGCAGGCTGATAGCCGGAGAGGAGCGGCTTCGGAGCGGGGTAGTCGCGGAAGTAGCTGCGCATGGCCGCGATCTTGTTGCGCACGCCTGGAGCCGGTTTCAGCTCAATGACCTGCATGGGGTGAGTAGCGTATTTAGCGAGGTTCGAGCGGTCGAAGTAGGTGACGACATGGTTGGGACGGCCCTGTTGGTGGAGCCAGCGCGAGAGGGCAACGACGCTGCGCTCGGCCCCGCCGAACTGATCGATCTCGGTCATGACGATGGGGCGGGAGCCGGCTGCGTGGAGTGTTGGCATGGACCTCGGAGGATTCGTGATCAGCTTACCAAGTTGGCTGAGGACGAGCGTTTCAGCGCTGGCAGAGGGCGTCGAGGTGGGTGAAGAATTCGGGAAAGCTGATGGCGGCGGCTTCTGCCCCGCAGATCTCAGTGTCGCCGGTGGCGCGGAGGGCGGCGATGGAGAAGGCCATGGCGATGCGGTGGTCGGAGCCGGAGTCGATGGTTGCGCCGTGCAGGCGCTGGTTGCCGGGGATCTCGAGGCCGTCTTCGTGCTCGGTGAGCTCGGCGCCCATGGCGCGGAGGTTCTTGGCGACGAGGGCGATGCGGTCGGACTCTTTGACGCGGAGTTCTTTGGCGTCGCGGATGGTGATGCCGTTGATGGTGTAAGGGGCGATGGCGGCGAGGACGGGGAGTTCGTCGATGATCTGGGCGGAGAGCGCGCCGCCGATGTGCATGCCGCGTGGGCCGCTGGCAGGGCCGTTGACCTGGATGGTGCCGATGAGTTCGCCGTGGTGCTCTTCGACGTTGAGGACTTTGATCTTTCCGCCGAGGGCGGTGATGACGTCGAGCAGCGAGGCGCGGGTGGGGTTCATGCCGACGCGAGTCGAGGACGAGGTTGGAGTCGGGGAAGAGGAGGGCGGCGCAAAGGAAGAAGGCGGCGGAGGAGAGGTCGCCGGGAACCGTGGCGTCGATAGCATTGAGGGTTTGATGGCCTGGGACGCTTAGTTTTGTAATGCCCTCTGCCGCGGCGGCTTCACGATTGAGTGTGGCACCGAAGGCGCGGAGGGCGTGCTCGGAGTGGTCGCGGGTGCGGACGGATTCGGTGAGGCTGGTGGTGCCGTCGGCCTGCAGACCGGCGAAGAGGACCGCGGTTTTGACTTGCGCGCTGGGGATGGGAGTGTCGAAGTCTATGGCGTGGAGTGGGCCGCCGTGGATGGTGATGGGTGCGTGGCCGTCGACGAGATCGATGCGGCGCCCCCATTTGCATGAGAGGCTTGCGAATGCGCTCCATTGGACGGAGGGTGAGGGAGTGGTCGCCGATGAGGGTGAAGGTGTGGGGGTGAGGGGCGATGAGACCTGCGAGCATGCGCATGGTGGATCCGGAGTTGCCGCAGTCCAGCGGTGCGGTGGGCTGGATGAAATGAGCCTGCGGTGCCTGTGATCGCGATGGTCTTGTCTGGATTGTGAATGACGGTTGCGCCGAGGGCCTCCATGCAGGCGAGGGAGGAGTGGGGGTCGGCGCCGGTGGAGAAGTTAGAGAGGCGCGTGGTGCCGGCGGCGATGCCTGCGAGCATGGCGTAGCGGTGGGAGATGGACTTGTCGCCAGGGAGAGTGAGGGAGCCCTGCAGGGTGCGGGCGGGGCGGACGATCTGAGTGGTCGACGTGGAGGACATTGCTTCTAGCTTAAATGCTTTTGGGGTGGTTGCGTGGCGTGAAGCTTCCCGAGATTAGAAGTGGTTGGTTGAAGTGAGGCGCGGCGGGAGTTGAGAGCTCCCGCCGCGTTTGGTTATGGTGCTTTTCTGTGATTCGACGGTCTGCCAGCGATGATGATGGCGGTCACTTTCTTTTTTCGATGGGGGCAAAGGAGACACCACGGAGGACTTCGGCGAATTGGGCGCTTCGGAGGGTGATGAATTTTTCGTTGGCGGCTTTGGTGGCGTCGGTGTTGTTGATGTCGTCGATGATGGCGACGAGGCGGTTGGGGTCTGCCCCGACGTCTCCAGCACCGCTGACGGTGGAGGTGATGCCGTAGAGGACGACGTGGCCGAGGACATCAACCGAGCCGGTGAGGTTGCGGATGCCGTCGGTTGCGGGCGCCCAGGGAAGATTAGTCGCGGAGTTGTTGCCGGTGGGGTAGTGCTCGACGGTATAGGGAGTGCCGAGGCCGAGGCCGCCCTGAAGTGTGTAGGCAAGGCTCCAGGTCTTGGTGGTGGAGTTGAATATCCACTTTTGAATGCCTGCCCCAGTCTGTGCAGCGGCGTGGGTGTAGAGGGTGGAGTCGCCGGTGAAGCCGTCTCCTTCGTCGGCGACATAGAGCGTTTCAGCGTTGGCGAACCAGAGACCGAAGGGCGCGGCTGGTGTGGTGAGGTTCTTGGCCAGCGTAGTGGGGAAGCCGGCGAGAATGCACATGTTGGTGGGCAGGCCAGTGGCGGGATTGAAGGCAGTGAAAGGTGCGATGGGAAGCGTTGCGCCGGCGGCGGGGACGCCTACGCCCTTGGGACAGGCGGTGCCAGTGGTGTCGACGAAGTAGACGGTGTCGACGCCGTTGCTGCCGCTGCCTTTGGTGAAGTAGACGACGTTGTTGAAGATGGTCATGCCGCGGAAGTTGTCGTCCTTGCCGACCTTGTCCGCTTTATCGCCGAGTTGGGTGACTGAGAAGTTCGCAAGCGGAGTGGGTGTGACAGGGGTCTGGAGGCTCTCGGGCGCGGTGGAGGGGTCGATGAACTGTGCGCCGGCGCCGAGGACAACGTTGGTGGGTTGGGGGTTTGAGCCGTTGCCTGCGTTGCCGGCGGTGTAGAAGAAGTTCGCGCCGTTGGTGTTGTTGAGGATGGCGGAGCGACCGTTGTTCCCGCTGTAGGCGTTGGTCTCTGTGAAGGTGAATCTGCCGAGGGATCGACGGTCGCGACGGCGCGGTAGAAGTTGATGCCGACGGGGTTGGTGGGATCGACAGCGCCGGGGGTGTTGGAGTTGGAGGCGTCGATGGTGTTTACGGGAGCGACGTAGCCCATAAAGGAGAGGACGCTGCCGTCGGTGGAGAGGTGGAGGGCCATCTCGGATTTGGAGCTGAAGCTGGTGACGAGCTGATTGCTTCCAGTGTGGACGTCCCTCAGGAGGCTATTGGGGACTTCGAGGGTGTTGAGGAGGAAGCCGAAGGGAGTGATCTGGTCGAGGAAGATCCGGGAGGTGACGCCGAAGGCGGGGTCGGGAATGACGTTGTTGAAGACGAAGGGATAGGTACCGTTGAAGGTCGCGGGGGCGCAAGGGCCGACAGTCTTGGCGCAGTTGGGCGGTAGCTGTGTGCCTACGGCGATGTTGTTCGCGTTGTTGTCATAGACGCTACGTGAGACGACGAGATTGCCGGGCAGAAAGTAGGGGAAAGGGTCACCGAAGGCCTGGGCCGAGGCTGGAATGCTATTGCCGAGGATGGCCAGCGTGAGCGTGGTGATTAAATTGCCGAGCGCATGGCTGCGATTGGAACGCTGTGAAGTGAAGAGGTGCATGGGGGCTCCTAATAGGTGTGACTGGAGGTACAGAGAGGAGGGTAGGAGATGTCTGTTAGAGCGGCGTGAATTTGTGTCATAGGAATGTAGTATTTGGTTAGCGACGGGCGCACCCGTTGCGCTCCCACAACTGAAAGAGGAAAGATGAACCGACGTTTTTTGCGTTTTGTTTTTTTGCTTTTGTTGGTTGGCCCGGCGGCGAGCGCGCGATTTGCGCGGGGTGCTACGGGAAAGCCGAATGCGTTCGACGTGAGAGAGACGACGATTGCCGAGACGCAGACCGCGATTCGCTCGGGTAGGGTGACGTGCCGGGAGTTGGTAGAGGCCTATATCGAGCGAGTCAAGGCGTATGACCAAACGACGCACCTGAATTCGATGATTTTGTTGAATCCTGAGGCGCTGGCGGACGCGGACCGGCTGGATGCGGAGTTCAAACGGACGCATGCGCTGAGGCCGCTGCATGGAATCGTCGTGATTGTGAAGGACAACTACGACACTAAGGGACTGCAGACTACGGGTGGTTCTTTGGCGATGAGGGGAGTTGTGCCGACGACTGACGCTTTTATGGTGAAGCGTCTGCGCGAGGCGGGGGCGATTGTTCTGGGGAAGTCGAATATGGCGGAGTGGGCGTTCAGTCCCTATGTGACGGAGAGCTCGATTGCGGGAATTACGCGGAACCCGTATGCGCTGGATCGGGTGCCGGCGGGATCGAGCGGAGGGACGGCGGCGGCGGTGGCGGCGAGTCTGGGCGAGGTGGGGTTGGGGACGGATACGGGGAATTCGATTCGCGGGCCTTCGTCGCACAATGCGCTGGTGGGGATTCGGCCGACGATTGGGCTGACGAGCCGAGATGGGATTGTTCCGCTGAACTTTTTTGCAGATGTGGGTGGGCCGATGGCGCGGTCGGTGGCGGACGCGGCCACGGTGCTGGGTGTGGTGGCGGGGTATGATCCGGCGGACCCTATTACGAAGATGTCAGAAGGGATGGCCGAGACGGACTATAGGAAGTATCTGGTCAAGGACGGGCTGCGTGGAGCGCGGATTGGGGTGGTGCGGCGGTATTTGGATGCCGAGGCTGGCGATCCGCAGGTGAAGGCGTTGATGGAGAAGGCCATTGCTGATTTGAAGGCGCAGGGGGCGGAGATTGTCGATCCGTTTGTCATTCCCGACTACGACAAATTGACGGAGAGGATTGGGTGTGGGGATTTTCAGAAGGACCTGAATACATATCTTGCGGAGCATGCGCCGAGTTCTTACTACAAGAGTCTGTCGGAGATCGTGGATTCGGGGCTCTATTTGCCATATATCGAAGCACAGATGAAACGGAACGTTGCGCCGAAGACGGAGGCGCAGCTGAGCCGCGGGCCGTGCGTGGATACGTACCATGATCCAAAGAAGATTGCGTTTCGTGATGCGGTGCTGGGGGAGATGGAGAAGGACCATGTTGATGCCCTGATCTATCCGACGTGGAGCAATCCGCCGCGGAAGGTGGGGGACATGAAGAGTCCGGCGGGGGACAACAGCCAGGTGTTGTCGCCGCAGACAGGTTTTCCGGCGATTACAGTACCGATGGGGTTCACGTATGAGACTCTGCCGGCGGGGCTGACGTTTGTGGGCAGGTCGTTCAGCGAGGGATTGCTTATCAAGTATGCCTACGGGTATGAACAGGCTACGAAGCATCGTCGGCCACCGGCGGGGTTTGGGCCGGTCGAGTGAACGAAGGACGGTCTCTCTGCGTAGTGTCACCTGAAGGGGGCGCAACGCATCGTATGTGAAGTGTGATTTTGTAATGAAGGACAGCGACTTTGGTGTGCGGTGCGCGTCTATCGGTGTGCGCTCAGTTTCGGCATGGCCCGTAAATAATTAGAAATGGCAACGGAAAAGGAAGATATATGACTCCCCAGGAACAAGAGATGTTAGGCGGCCTCATCGACCGCGTGCAGAAGACGCAGCTGGCAGAGAAGGACATGGACGCGGAGCAGATGTTGCGGCAGGGTTTGGGACCGAATCCCGATGCTCTGTACATTCTGGCGCAGACGGTGCTCGTGCAGAAGTACGCGTTGGAGCAGGCGCAGGCGCAGTTGGCCCAGGCGAGGGCGCAGATGCAGCATCCGGAGCCTAAGCATGCGACTAGTTTTCTGGGAAGTTTACTCGGGCGAAATGATGCGCCCGCCGCCACCACCATCGCCTCAGGGTATCCGCCGCCAGACCTATCCGCAGTATGCGCCGGTAGGTGGGTATCCGCAGTATGGTGCGCCGATGGGAATGGGTGGCGGGGGTGGATTTTTGCAGGGTGCGATGCAGACTGCTGCAGGCGTCGCTGCAGGTGCGCTTGCTTTTGAGGGCATTGAGTCGCTCATGCATGGGTTTGGTCATGCGGCAGGATATGGCGGGCAGGGATTTGGCGGATTCGACGGTGGGCAGCGTCCTGCGGAGGAGGTCGTCAATAATTATTACGGTGATAGCCGGGGAGAGAGCGGCGGCCATGAGGTTTCAGCGGGCGAGCGATCGATAGGCCAGCAGGAGGACCGTGACTTTGGGTCGCTGGACTCGAAGAGCGACCGGGATTCGGTGAACGGCCCGGGGACGATGGCGGGGCCAGCCTCGATGACAACAATGCAAATGATTTCGGCGATGCTTCGTCCTTTGACGACGGCGGAGGCGACTTCGGCGATGACGGATCGGGTGGTGGGGACGACAGCAGCTTTTAGTCGTCTGCGCTGAGATCGACTGTTGAGCTAGAGGGCGCGGAGGACGACGATGGTCTCGTCGTCGAAGTGGGCGGTGCCGGATTGGAAGTCGGTGACGGCCTGGAGGATGGCGTCGACTGTGGACTGTGCGGTTGGGTGGTGCTGGGATTCGAGGAGTTTGGCGAGACGGTCATCGCCGAACATCTCGTCGGTGGCGTTAATGGCGTCGACGATGCCGTCGGAGAAGAAGACGATGAGGTCGCCGGGACGGGTGGAGAGGGTGAACTCCTCGTACTCGGCGTTGGGGAAGAGGCCGAGGGGAAAGCCTTCGGCCTGGATCGTACGGACGTTGGGGGGCTTGGTGGGGTCGGAGTTGGCGGCGACGAAGAGAGGCTGGACGGAGCCGGCGTTGGCAATTTGGAGGGTCTGGTTGCTGTCGTCCCATAGGGCCATGAGCATGGTGACGTATTGGGAGTCGAGCTTTCGCTCCTGGAGCTGGTCGTTGAGGGCGGCGAGCATGGCTGCAGGTGAGAGATGTTGCGGGGCGAGAGAGCGGAGGATGCCGCTGACCAGGGCGGCGTAGAGTGCGGCGGGAGCAGCTTTGCCGCTGACGTCTCCGACAGCGATGGCGATGCGACCCTGACCGTAGTCTAGATAGTCGAAGACGTCGCCGCCGATGGAGCGGGCGGCGACGAACTGGGCGGCGATCTCGGCCCGCTCGAGCTTTGGAGGATGCGAGGGCATGAGGCGGAGCTGGACCTGACGGGCCATCTCGAGGTCGCGCTCCATGCGCTGCTCCTCCTCATGGATGCGGCGGTAGAGGCGGGCGTTGGCGATACTGATGGCGACCTGCGAGGCGAGGGTAGAGAGGGTGCGCTGGTGGTCTTCGTTGTAGTAGTTGACCCGGGTGTGCTCGAGGTCGAGAACGCCGATGACCTCGCCCTTGTAGACGAGGGGAACGGCGAGCTCGGAGCGGACCTCGGGGTTGGCTTCAATGTAGCGGGGGTCCTTGCGGGTGTCAGGTGCAAGGACCGGTTCGCGGGTCTGGGCGGCGGTGCCGATGAGACCTTCGCCGAGTGCGATGGTGCGCTCGCGGGTGACACGTTCGCCGAAGCGGGAGGAGAAACGATGCTCGAAGTGCTCGGTGCGTTCGTTCCAGAGGAGAATGCTGAACATCTGGAAGTCGATGACGCGCTTGAGGAGGAGGCCGATGCGCTCCAGAAGGTCGTCTGGGTCGAGAATGCTGGTGATCTCACGGGAGATCTCGTTGAGGACGCCGAGGGTCTGGGCCTGGCGCGAGACGCGGGTGTAGAGACGGGCGTTCTCGATGGCGATGGCCATGCGGGAGCCGACGAGCTCCAGGAGGCGCTGGTGTTCGGGTGTGAAGTAACCGAGTGTTTCAGACTGGAGATCGAGGACTCCGATGACCTTGTTCTTTACGACGAGAGGGACGGCGAGTTCGGAGCGAACGTTGGAGTTGGCGTCGATGTAGTTATCGAGCATGGAGACGTCTTCGATTAGGAAGGACTTGCGCTGGAGCGCGGCCTGGCCAACGACACCGCGGCCGAGTTTGATGCGCAAACGTTCGACCTCGGTGGTGTGGCCAATCTGGAAGCGCATTCGGAGATCTTCGGAGCGGTCGTTGATGAGAAAGATAGCGAAGATTTTGTAGTCGATGACGGCCCGGACGAGGTCGGCGACGCGGTGCATGAGGGTGTTGAGGTCGAGGGTGGTGTTGAGGGCGTCGGCCAGGTTGTGGAGGAAGTCGACCTGGAGGGGTTCGACGCGAATCTTCGGGTCGGCGGCGTGGGGATGGAAGAGTGTCGGCGCGGAAGGGCGGTAGTCGCCTTCGAAGGGGTGTTGGGGCGGGCGTGTTTCGGTGGAGGCGGGTTTGGGGCCTTGCGATTTGGCGGATGGAGGCATTCTGCTTTGCGTTGATCTTACCGGGTGGGGTGGGGTTTGGGGAGTGCCTGACGGTAAGAGGACACCCGCTATTTCCGGATCAACGTTCGGTTGCGTGAGGAAAGCGGTTCGCGTTGCGCGGATGACCCACACCTTCGCGATGGGACTGCGAAGGATGGGGCACCCAGATTTGTGCGGCTTCGTGCGGCGGACGACTAGTAGCCCGGGGTGGCGGCCGGTGGTTCGGCAGGTTGGCCGGCTAGTTCGGCGACGATCTTGACGCTGGCGCTGGCGCCGATGCGGGAGGCACCGGCCTGGAGCATGGTGGTGGCGTCGGCGAGGGAGCGGATGCCGCCGGAGGCTTTGACGCCGGCACGAGTGCCTGCAACGCCGCGGAGGAGCGCGATGTCGTCGGCGGTGGCGCCTCCGGTGGAGAAGCCGGTGCTGGTCTTGAGGAAGTCGGCGCCGGCGCTGAGGGCGATCTCCGAGGCGCGGAGTTTTTCTTCGAAGGTGAGGAGGCAGGTTTCGAGGATGACTTTGACGATGGCGCCCTGGGCGTGGGCGAGTTCGACGACGCCGCGAATGTCTTGACGCACGGCCTCGTAGTCAGTGGATTGGCCGGATTTGAGAAGGCCGACGTTGAGGACCATGTCGACGTCGTGGGCGCCGAGTTTGAGGACGCGGGTGGTTTCGTCGCGTTTGGAGGCCGAGAGGGTGGCACCCAGGGGGAAGCCGATCACGACGCCGACGGGAACGCCGGTGCCGGCCAAGGCGGCTGAGGCGACGGCGACCCAGGTGGGGTTGACCATAGCGCAGGCGAAGCGGTGCTCGGCGGCCTCCTGGCAGAGTTGGAGGACCTGTGTGCGGGTGGCGTCGGGTTTGAGGAGAGTGTGGTCGAGGACGGCGGCGAGATCCTCCGGCGAGGAGAGGGCGTGTGCGGTGAAGGCCGCTGCGTCGAAGTGGTCAGGGCCGTTCGGGAGGGGATTGGAGATGGACAACGTGTTCAAAAGCTTGCTCCTTCAGCGAAGGGGAGTGATTCGCCGGGTTACTTTCTATCATACCGGGTTGACAGCTGGTTGAAAGGGACGCCCCCTACCACGGATTCTTGCGCAAAGTCTTCATTCCTTGCGGGTTGGGTTTGGACTTTGTGTGGAACGTCGGCTTGACAGCCGCAGAATTTCGCGAGAGACCGTCCGCGGGTTCGTCGTTGCGCATTCTCCGCGGGGTCGGTGTGTCAAGCCAGGTGTCTCCCTCTTAGTGGATGGGCCGGGGGATGGTTCGGATTCAGGGTCGAGCACATCCAATGGGGGTGAACAACGATAAGTTGAATGGCAGGTTGAGGTTGTCGGTGCTGGACCAGTCGCCAGTTCCGGCTGGGAGTACGCCGGGGCAGGCGTTGAAGAACTCGATTGAACTGGCGCGGCTGGTCGATGGGTTGGGGTATACGCGGTTCTGGATGTCGGAGCACCATGCGATGGATACGCTGGCGTGCACGGCCCCGGAGGTGATGCTGGCGCGGATTGGGGCGGAGACGAAGCGGATCCGGATTGGGTCGGGTGGAATTATGCTGCCGCACTACACGCCATTGAAGGTGGCCGAGTGCTTTCGGACGCTGCATGCGCTGTATCCGGGGAGGGTGGACCTTGGAGTTGGCCGTGCACCCGGGGGTGGGCCGATCGAGGCGCTGGCGCTTAAGCGGGAGCGAAAGACAAAGATGCTGGATGACTTTCCGGAGCAAGTGAGCGAGTTGCTCGCGTTTTTGGGGCATGCGTTTCCGGCTGGGCATCCATTTGCGGGGATACGGGTCTCGCCGGAGATGCCGGGTGGGCCGGACGTCTGGATGCTGGGATCGAGCATGTGGAGTGCGGCGGCGGCGGTGGAGTTTGGACTGCCGTATTCGTTCGCACATTTTTTCAGTCCAGTGCATACGCGGGCGGCGATTGAGACTTACCGGCGTAGCTTTTCTGCGAGTGGTTACCGGAGCGAGCCAGAGGCCACCGTGGCGGTAGGGGTGGTCTGTGCGGAGACGCAGGAGGAGGCGGAGTTTCTGGCTTCGAGTGTGCGGCTGCTGCAGAGAAGGATTCGGCAGGGTGATAGGAGGCCGGTGGCTTCTCCTGAGGACGCAATGCGGGAGTTGGGGCTGATGGGGGAGATGCCGATGGAGGAGGGGGAGTGGCCACGCTATTTTGTGGGAACGCCGGCGCGGGTCAAGGAACAGTTGGAGCAGATGGCAGGGGAGTTGGGGATTGGGGAGTTGATCGTGAATACGATTGTGTGGGAGCAGGCTAAACGGTTGCGGAGTTATGTGTTGTTGGCTGGGGTGTTTGGACTCGGGTGATTTATTCTCGCCGGATTGATCGATGCTTGTTAAAGTGAGCAATGAATCGCTGGCAGAGCCTCTCAGAGTATCGCTGCCGCGAGCGAAATGCGGGGATTCTTCGCTTCGCTCAGAATGACGATTCGGGGAAAATGAAGGGATCTTGTCCTTCGGCAAACTTAGTTGTTCGCTACGCCGACAAAGCGAATGAGTTCGTTGTTGCACTCCCCTGACGAATAAGCAATAAATCGCTGGCGGAGCCTCTCAAAGTATCGCTGCCGCGAGCGAAATGCGGGGATTCTTCGCTTCGCTCAGAATGACGATTCGGGCGCCAAAATGAAGGGGTTCTTGTCCTTCGGCAAACTTAGTTGTTCAGCTACCGACAAAGCGAGTGAGTTTGTTGTCCGGCAATCATTAGAAAGTCTCTGGTTTGCGGAGGCCAGATTCATCGAAAGGGGCGATCGGTTGGCCCCAGTCCAGACTTAGGTCTTGCCAAGTTGGGTTATGGGCGACGATGAGTTCGATCTTTTTGATTCTGAGCCAACTCTTCATTTCGGACTCGCGAGCTATCGCTCGAGAGATGCTTTCGAAACATTCGTAATAGACCAACTTGTCAATCTTGTAGCGAGAGGTGTGTGAGCTTTGATTGACTGAGAGTTTGTGTTCTTTGACGCGATGCTGCAATCGCGTCGTGACTCCGATGTAGAGGCGTTTGAAGGAGCTTGAGAGTATGTAGACGTAGGCCTGATCGGGTCGTGTCATTCCTCTATCTTATTGCTGCTCCAAGCGAAATGCGGGGATTCTTCGCTTCGCTCAGAATGACGATAAGAAAGGCCGATGGACAACAAAATTACCTTGCCGTGACCATTTGCTGACAATTGGCCTGCGTCATCGGCCTATTCTCCACCTAGCCGGCAGATTCGCTCGACCGGCTGAGATCTTCTTGTCTTCCCAGGACAAGAAGGCGAGAGCGAGGCAGTCATGAAGCACTCCGCGGCGTACAAGCAGCTGGCTAAGGCCAGTGACCTCCCCCTGAGCCGAGGGTACAACCCTCGGCTCCAGCATGCGAAGACGGCGATTCTGAGTATTGTGGCTGTGGTATTGGCGGCAACCGCATCGTGCGACTTCGCGACGGCACAGACCGCAGGCATCTATCAGGTGACCAACATCATTTCGGATGGGTTCGTGCCAGCAACTACCATGGATCCGAACTTCATCGATCCGTGGGGCGTCTCCGGTGGCAATACGTTGTGGATCAATACGGCCGTGACGGGGTACAGTTACCTCACATCCGTTGCCGGAGTCCTCGGCTCATTCAAGGCAACCATTCCTTCCGCCTCGGGTACGGGCACGGGCTCGCCCAGCGGCACAGTCCAAAATACGACGACCGGATTCGTTCTCTCGAACGGGGCGAAGGCATCGTTTCTTTTCTCAACGTTGGACGGTACCATCTCGGGCTGGAACGGAGCGCAGTCCGCCGGCGGCAACCATGCTCTGATCGCCATCAACAACAGCGCGAACAATGCGGTCTACACCGACCTGGCGCTGGTCACCAATACAAGTGGCACATACCTGTTGGCGCCTAACTTCGGGCAGGGCGGCGACGTCGAGGTGTACGACACGACCTTCAAACCCGCGAAGCTGGCGGGTTCGTTTACGGACCCGACCGTCCCTACAGGCTACGCACCCTATGGGATCAAGAGCATCGGGACGCAGGTCTTCGTTACCTATATGTTGCGCAGTGTGCCGCCATTTGCTGCTGGAACTGGTGCATATCAAGAGATCCTTGGCACCGACACGGGCTTTGTTTCGGTGTTCGATGTCAACGGCAACTTTGTCGCTCGTGCGGTGACTGGCGGAGACCTGAATGCTCCATGGGGTGTGGCCATCGCGCCGGCCGGGTTCGGCATCTACGGCGGCGATCTGCTGATCGGCAATTTTGGTGACGGTCTGATTACGGCGTATGACCCCACGACCTACGCTTACCTCGGGACGGTTGCCGATGGCACTGGCAAGGCCATCGCGTATCCGGGACTGTGGGAGATATTCGTGTCAACGTCCACCGCCGCGAACCCGAATGCTATCTACTTTACCGCTGGGCTCGCGCAGGAGACTCACGGACTCTTCGGCGTCATCAGCAATGGCGCTACCACGACGGCGACCCCTACGTTCAACCTCAGCGCCGACTCTCAGGTGACCTCTGTCGCGGCGGGGACGTCCTCTGTGCTGACGATCAGCGTTGCGCCCACCAACGGCTTTACCGGCACGGTGTCGCTGACCTGCAGCGGCGCTCCCGTTGGGGCGGTGTGCAGCTTTTCTCCTTCACAACTCCCGGTCACGGCCAATGCGCCTGCGATCTCGACGTGCACAATTCAAACCTCAAGCGCCAGCATGCCTTTTGGCGAGTTGATGTTTAATGGCCTCGGCCGACACCCTGGGCATGGGCATCGTCTCCGCCCTGCTGCTGCCCTTCGGAGCAGTGCTCACGATGCGCCGCCGGAGACGGTTCGCCGGATTGAGAGTACTGGGAGTCGTCGTAGTCTTGTTCGCCTCTGCCGGCCTGGTGGTGGGGTGCTCGTCCACACCGCCCCCGCCTGTCACGCCGGCTGGCACATCAAACATTACGATCACCGCGACGTCGGGAAGCATAAAGCAGAGCGCCGTCGTCGGCTTGACCGTCCACTAGGTTGTACCCTGTACCTCTCTGGCTCGCCGCCCCTCATTCGGGGCGGCGTCTTTTTGAGGCATTCTCTTCGCAGTCGCACTCCGGGAGAGCGCTCGACGCTACTAATGTCCTGCGACTTCGGAGGGGAAGATGCGGATATCTTCGACGCCGCGGTAGTGCTCGGCGTAGTCCATGCCGTAGCCGATGACGAACCGGTTTGGGATCTTGAAGGCCACGTAGTCGGCCTCGATGGGGACGAGGCGGCGCTCGGGTTTGTCGAGGCAGGTGGCGATTTTGAGTGAGGCGGGTTTGTGCTGGAGCATGAGGCCGCGGAGGTAGCTGAGGGTGAGGCCGGTGTCGAGGATGTCTTCGACGAGGATGACGTGCTTGCCTTCGATGGGGTTGTCGATGTCCTTGATGAGCTTGACGGCGCCGGAGGAGACGCGGGCGCGGCCGTAGCTGGAGACGGCGACAAAGTCGAAGGTGTTGTCGACTTCGATGGCGCGGGCGAGGTCGGCGAGGAAGATAGCGGCGCCCTTGAGCACGCCGATGAGAACGATGGACTTGCCGTGATAGTCGGCGGTGATCCTGGCGCCGATCTCTTGGGTTCGTTCGGCAATCTGTTTTTTGGAGATGAGAACTTCCATTCCTGCAGCGGGGGGAAAGACGGGCTTGCTTGTAGACATAAGGAAGCGTAGCGCGAATTGGGGGTAGAGGGAAAGGTGGCTATACTTAAGCAAGCGAGGACTATGTTTCCCTATATTGATATTGGCCCGGTGCATCTGGGTACGTTTGGGTTGTTGTTGTGGCTGGCGGCGGTGGCAGCGACGGTGGTGTTGCACAAGAACTTTGTACGCAACGGTGTGGATGCGGACGCGTTAAGTGTCGTGGCGATCGTGGTGATCGCGGGAGTGATCGGGGCGAAGACGTGGCATGAGTTGCAGAACGTTGCCGATCTGAAGATGGCTGTCCGGATGATGGGAGCGCCGGGATGGAAGCGGCCTTTCGATGTGGTGATGGAGTTTCTGCACTGGTTCCAGGCAGGGTTTGCGTGGTTCGGCGGGATGCTGGCCGGGATCGCGATGCTGATGTGGCAGGGGAAGATCGCGAAGCCGGAAGGGTTGACGGGTTGGAAGGCTTCGGTGCGGATGCTGGATCTGGCAGCGCCGGCGGCGGCGATTGGGTATGGCGTGGGACGAATTGGGTGTTTGACGTCCGGTGATGGGGACTACGGGGTCAACACGACGCTGCCGTGGGGGGTGCACATGGCGAAGAACGCACTGGTGCCGCCGACTCCACCAAATGCGCTGGTGCAGCCGACTCCGGTGTATGAGTTTTTGTTCGCGTTGGCGCTGGCGTGGCTGTTGTGGCAGCTGGGACGGAAGGCGAGGCCGATTGGCTGGCTGACAGGGGTGTATCTGGTGTTGAGCGGGGTGGGACGGTTCCTGGTCGAGTTTGTGCGGATCAATCCGCGGCTCTATTGGGGGATGAGCAATGCCCAGGTGGCGGCGCTGGGGTCGGCGGTGGTGGGGGTAGTGGTGATATTGGCTACGCGGCGAGGTGCGGCGGTTGCGGCGCCGGTGGTAGAGGCGAGTTCGTAGAGGATGGTCTACGAACTCGCATTGGTTTAGAGGCTAGGGCTTTGCGGACATCTCTTCGCGGATGGGTTGCTGTGGGGCTGCGAAGAAGGCGGTGGAGATGAGGCCGCCAATGATTGCGCCGAGGATTGGAGCGACCCAGAAGAGCCAGAGTTGACCGAGCGCCCAGCCGCCGACGAAGACTGCGGGGCCGGTGCTGCGGGCGGGGTTGACCGAGGTGTTAGTGACTGGAATGCTGATGAGGTGGATCAGCGTGAGGCAGAGACCGATGGCGATGGGGGCGAAGCCTTTGGGGGCGCGCTCGTCGGTGGCGCCAAGGATGACGAGAAGGAAGAATGCGGTGAGGAGCACCTCGATGAGGAAGCAGGCGAGGAGCGAGTAGTGCTCGGGGGAGTGGTCAGCGTAGCCGTTGGAGGCGAGACCTCCGGCGAGGGAGAAGGTGGAGTTGCCGCTGGCGATGAGGTAAAGAACTCCTGAGGCGCAGATGGCGCCGAGGACCTGGGCCACGACGTAAGCGGGAAGCTCAGAGAGGGGAAAGCGCTTGGCGGTGACGAGGCCGATGGAGACGGCGGGGTTAAGGTGGCAGCCGGAGATGTGGCCTATGGCGAAGGCCATGGTGAGGACTGTGAGTCCGAATGCGAAGGCCACGCCGACATAGCCGATGCCGAGATGGACGCCGGCGGCGAGGACGGCGCTGCCGCAACCGCCGAAGACAAGCCAGAAGGTGCCGAAGAACTCGGCTGCTGCTCGTTTGGAGAGAGGCATTGTGTCACCTGCACTTTCTTGTGGGTGGGTTATTTGTGTCTGCGAGAAAAGAACTGCCGATCGGGCCCGTGAGATCGATGACGTCTAGTGCGACCTGCGAAACGAGTGTTCCTGCATGCCGAAGCGCGAACGCTTTTGGCGTAGCGGAATCGTAGCACGGGGGGACTGCTGCTGGGCGGAATTTGGTCTTCGCCTGAAGGGTGACTGGGAGTTTTTACAGTTGCTTTAAGTAGGCTTTTGCAGCATCGAGTTCGGGGAAGAGACGCTCTTCGGCCTGGAACTCGCGGGAGTGGACGCAGCGGCGGCCGGCCCTGACGCGGACGGGGTGTTTGAGATGGAGCATCTCGTGGTAGAGGAGATACTCGATGGCGCAGCGTGGGGTGTTGGGGCGATCGAAGACGCGGCTGACGACTATGGTGTTGTGGGCAGCGTCGTAGTGCCCGAGCATGCGGCGGGCGTGGTGGGCGCTCCAGGTGAGCGTGGGGCGGCCGAGGAGGCCGTGGAAGAAACGGGCGTTGAGGGACTCGAAGACTTCGTCGAGATCGTAGTGGTGGCCGGAGGGTGTGGAGACGCGTTTTCGGCCGCGAGTCTGACGGACGTGCTCGGCTTGTTTGGAGACGGCCTCGGAGGAGACGTGGCGGCGGTAGCGGTCGGCGTGGATGCGGGCGATGGGCTTTTTGTAGAGCTTGGCGAGAAGGATATGGGCGATGGCATGGTGGACGGGGTCGGGGGCGTGCTCGAGGATGTCGGAGAGCCGGACGTTCAGGCGGCCTTCGCGGAGGCGGATGGTGGTGTTGAGTGAGGTGAAGCGGCGGAAGCGGATGTCGAGCGCGGGGATGGGGGCGCGAGGGCGGAGTTCGCGATACTCGTGCTCGAAGACGGCGACGAGGGAGGTGGGTGCAGGAGATTTTTTTGCGCGCGGTCTTTTTTGTCTGGGAGGCTGGGGTGTCGTTGCGGGAATTTCCTGAAAGAGAGGAGGGGACTGTGCTGGCGGCGGCGAAAAGAGCTGCAGGAACTGACTCAGTGGAGATGGGCCGGGATGCTTTGGTGGGGTCAGGGTCTTCGTCCTTATTGCTGAATTGATGTCTTTATTAGACCAGACTCTTTTCTCGGGCCGTTATCAATTTCTATTACTGAAGCCGGGGTGCAATCGTTGGTTCGCTGTTGGGGAGAGGCAACAACACGACTGCGCACGCAGGAGCAACCGGAGGTCATTCGACTGCTTCGTTCGTCAAGGGCGCGACGACTTTTCGGATGACAGGTGGTTTCGGTGCTAGCGAGGTGCTTCAGCGGGTATGGGTTTGTTCTGATCGTCTTTGGCGGGTGGATGGGCGGCGAACCA
The DNA here is from genome assembly GCA_963774835.1 of uncultured Acidobacteriaceae bacterium. Taxonomy (GTDB): domain Bacteria; phylum Acidobacteriota; class Terriglobia; order Terriglobales; family Acidobacteriaceae; genus Edaphobacter. The sequence continues at coordinate 940,991 of CAVZGS010000001.1, read as the reverse complement.
GGCCTTCTGCTCTTCGATGAGGCGCGTGGCCTCTTCGCGAATGTCACGGATGGATTCGAGGGCAAGTTTGCGCGAAAGATTGTAGACGGGATTTTCGGGCGGCTGCTTCAGGTTGGAAGACCAGCGCTCGGTGGCGTCGAGGAGTTTGGGCAGCGACTTGCGGATGTCGCGGTGGTGTGGGCCGTAGTCGTCGAGGTTGTCGTTGAGCTCGTCGGCGATGGCGGTGAACTGTTCGAGCAGGTCGTGCGTGTCCTCTTCGCGGCCTGGTTTGCGTGGGTGGGCGAAGAGGTCCAGGATCGCCTTGTTGCGGGTGTCGAGGAGTTTGATGAAGACGAGAACGCGATCGTTAGGAAAGTAGGCGGACTCGCGGAGTTGCTCGATCTCGCCTTCAGAGAGGGCAGAGTCGGCACCCTGAGCGTGGAGAGGCAGAGTGAGAGCGAGGAGAACGAGACCGAAGATGAGACGACGAAACATTAGTTCCTATGCCGTATCGATATGAGACGACGGGATGAGTCTACTATGCGGAGAGCGCGTGAATGAGTGTGGACTCCAGGAGCAGACCGCAGGCCCATTGGTTGCGGCGAAGACCCGACACCAATCTCGAGGTCGCAGGCTTAGTGTTTGAAGACTTCGGCGAGGAGTTCGTCGTGAACCTGGTCGAGCTGCTTGAGGGTGACCTTGAGGGTGGCTTGATCTTCGCCGGAGGCCTTGTGGAGATACTCGGTGAGACGATAGGAGGTGTGGTGGAGGAGCATCTCAGCGTTCTTGAGGCGCTTGCTGTTGCTGGCGAGATCCATGTGGATGAGCAGTGCGTATTGGTTGACCTTCTTGAGCGTGGCGCTGGCCTGATCTATGTCGCCGTTGATCATCTGCCTGCCAGCGATCTCGGTCATGGTGTGGACGAGTTCCGTGTAGAGGAAGCACTGGTCGCGGGGGCCGGCTTGTTGGGCGCGAAGTTCGAGCAGGGCCAGGGCCTGGGCGTCGGGAAGATTTTCGTCGACGGTGGAGGCGTGAACCGGAGCGCAGAGAGTAAGAGACAAAGGCAACGGAAGAAGGATGGCCGCGAAACGAAGGGTGAATTTCATAACGCACCTCGCGGGAGCGTTTCTACTTCGTGTGTTCGAGGGTGATGAGGCGGTGGCGGGCCTCCCACTCCTCGTCCGGGAACTGGCCGTTTGCCACGGAGAGGAACTGTTTGTACAGGTCGGTCGCCTGTTTCGTGTGGTGTAGCTTATCGTGCGCGGTCGCCGCAAGGAACAGCGAACTCGGCGAGTTGGCAGATACTGTAGCACGAAGTGCTAATGCTTGCAAGGTGACTAACGGGTCATTGTTAGCGGAGGCGGCGAAGGCGAGGCGGCCGGCGGTGTCGCCGAGGTCCTCTTTTGAGGGGAAGGCGGACGGGTTGGCGATGGCGCGCTTGAGTAGGGCCTCGGCTTCGGCGAATTGCTTGAGGTGAATCAGCACATCGGCGTCGTCGTCGAGGAGTGTGGGGTCGTGCGGGGAGCTGGCGACCAGCGCCGCGTAGAGGGGAGCGGCCTTGTCGTACTGCTGGTTGCGGCTGTAGAGGCGGGCGAGTAGGCGGGTGAGGGTGGGGTCTTCGGGGTGGGCGGCGTGGAGTTTTTCCGCCAGGGGGATGGCCTGGGCCGGTTTCCCTTGCTTTTCGTAGAGGCTGGCGAGTTGGGCGTTGAGGGTGGGGTCGTCGGGGTCTTTGGCCAGGGCGGCGGTGAGGAGGGTCTCGGCCTGATCGGGCTTTTGCTGATGCAGAAGGAGATGGGTGAGGGCGGCGGTGGCGTCGGAGTTCTTCGGGTCGGCGGCCAGGAGGCGGCGGTAGGCGGCTTCGGCTGCGGTGGGGTCGCCGGACGCTTCGGCTAGCTCGCCGGCGAGGAGAATGTCGTCGGGGGTTTCGGGTGAGAGCTTGAGGGCCGAGAGGAGTTCGTCGCTGGCCGTGGCCGGGTCGGTGGTCTGGTCGATGCGGGCCAGGGCGCGGAAGGCGCGGGCCTTCAGGAGCGGGTTGTCGGTGGTGAGGGTGGTGGCCTGGAGGAGTTCGGCGTGGGCGAGGGAGAGTTTGCCGTGGCGGGCGAGGAGAAGGCCGAGGGCGAGGTGAGGGTCGAAGTAGTTGGGGTCGGCGGCGATGGCGCGGCGATAGGTGGTCTCGGCGGTGGAGACCTGGGCCGGGGTTTCGGCGAGGGCGTCCTGCGTGAAGCCCAGGTCGTAGAGGAGGTGGGGGTCGTTTGGAGACCTTTCGGTGAGGGTGGTGAGGAGCTTGAGGGCGGTGGGGTAGTCCTGCTTTTCTAGGGCTTCGTTTGCCTGGGTGAGGAGAGGGTCTTGCTTTTGGGGTTGGGGTTGGGTCGCGTCGGTGGTTCCCGCGGGGAGTTGGGCCTGCGCCGGTATCGCCAAGAGCAGGAGTGTGGAAAAGACCACGAGCGGAACCGCCAGAAGATGGGGACGGAGTTTGGGGAGATGGATCGTTGTCGTGTGTCTTTTCATCTGTGTTGAGTTAGACCCCCTCCCTGCCTTAAAAGTGTGCAAAGTCTTCCAAGGAAAAGATTTAAGTCTGGACTTCAAGTCCCGCATTAAGTGCGGAAGCCCGGCCTGAGATGGCCGGGCTTCAACAGCTTTCCCTGAATCAAGAATAACAGGGGCGTCAAGAGTCCGGAGTGTGGAAATGTTCGATTGCTGTCGATCGGGAAGCTCCTCTGATCAGGCTAACGTGGTTGCGGAAGTTGCGCTCGGGTTCCAATGGGCCTGGTTTCGCTATCGCTGGAGGACAGAGTTTAAGAGGGACATCGCGGTCGTCACGTAACCATCGGTATCGAGGTCAGGCTCCCATGCCTGCTGCAGGATGAAGCCCTGCACCAGCGCGAGCAACACTCGCGAAAAAGCATCGGTGTCGAGTTTTTCTGGTAGTTGGCCTGCCTGCTGAGCGTTGCGGAGCGCCGCGGTGAGCAGGTCGCGCTGCCGGATCCCGCGCTCCACGATTTTTCTTATGCGTTTGTCTCGAAGAGATTCGGCCCATATCTGGATGGTCACTTTTCGCCGTTCCCTTTCTTTTGGTCCTGCAACATCTCGAAGAACGCCCGGGCCAGATGCTGGAGACCTTCCGCAAGATTGCCTGACGCGAGTAACTCAGTGAGCAAAGCTGATTCGCGGTTATGTCTTTGTTCAGCGATGGCGGCGACGATGTCATTTTTGCCGCGAAAATAACAGTAGACTGCCCCGGGACTCGATTTCAATTCCCGGATTATGTCCTCCATTGTGGTGCGGTGAAAACCCTGCCGCGCAAAGCATCGCGCGGCCACTGTGAGAATCTGAAGACGGCGGGCCTCTCTTTGCTCTTCGCTGATCTTCGGCATTGGCTTATTCTCCGGAGCGAACCATGCTCGCGACCCTGTATAGCTCGGAACCGGTCTCAATCCGACCATTCGTTGCGCAGTAATACCTGGCGGCATCAGCGGTGGATAGGTCGCTTTCGAGCTGGAAGCCAAACTGACTGAGTGTGTTCGCCAGTGTAGCCGGATCGAAGCCGAAGATGAAGGGCTCGCCGCTGCGCTTGACCCATGACTGCCCAGCGGCGGGAGCTACGGAACGTCACGGAGCCATCAAGGGCCCCCTTGTGCACATAGGTCAGAATCAAGCGGCTATGGGGGGCAAGCAGGCGACTCAGGGCGAGGAGATTGGCGTTCACCGCCGGCTCGGAGAGGTAGCTCACAACACCTTCCCAGAGCACCACTGCAGGAACCTTCTCGTCAAAGCCCGCTTCTTTCAACTTTAGTTCCAGGTTGTCTTTCTCGAAGTTCACCTCCACGAAGCGCACATTCTCAGGAGGGGGTTCGACTATGAGCTTTAGCCGTTCACGTTTTGCTCTCTGGGTGGCGGGATGCTGCCCACCTCAAAGGTTGCTATGGACTTTGTTTCGGCGAGGCGGAAGGCGCGACTGTCAAAGCCAGCGCCGAGCAGGACTAATTGCTGAGCACCAGCATGGATCGAATACCCAACCAGATCATCGATCAGTCGCGTTCGGACGACGCCGGAGCTTCGTGTGTATGGCCATCCCAGATCCAAGAACGCAGGTACAAGTCTGCCTATCCCTGATATCTGGGCAATATGAGCGAGTGACTTGAGGGGCCCTGAGAGGAATGGAACGGCGTAGGGGTCTTCAAAGAGGCGGCGGCCTGGACGTTCGGCGGTCTCCACTGCGCGAAAGAGGGCCATGTATTCGGCGGTCCGGCTTGATTGATGGTTGCGCATACAAAACAGAATATACATTCTGTTTTATTTTGGCAAGCTTGCAGCCCGCCTTTGGGTCAGCGCGTTAGAATTTCTGTCATTTCTACCATCCAACGGAGACCAGGCATGATTGCCGGATGGGGCCATTGGAGAATCGAAGCTCATGAAATACGGTCTGATGTCGCTTGGTGCGGCGCTTCTCTTCGGAGGCGCAATATCGATCGCTGGGCTTGATGTAAAACCAAAGCCGCTTTGCTATCGATCGCTGAGCGCTATGCGCGCGGTGTTTCGCATATCCGTGGCCGACGACGCGCATTTGAATGCAGCGGAGCGACAACGTGTCATCGAGGGAGTGATTAGGAACCTGAAGGAGCACTATGTCGATCGCGATGTTGCACAGAAGATTGCGGACGCGTTGTTGGTGAAAGAGAGGAGCGGCGACGATAACGCGGCGATGGACGGCGGAGCATTTGCTGCTCTGCTGACCAGGCAGGTGAGGGACGTCAGCAATGACATGCACCTCGAGGTGGTCTATAGCCAGGACAGACTGCCAGACCATCCGGGAACACCATCGCCTGAAAGTCTTGCGAATTATCGAAGGGCGTTGGAACGGGAGAGCTGCACGTTCGAAAGCGTCAAGATACTGCCGCACCACATCGGCTACCTGAAACTCAATTCATTTCCAGATGTTTCGATCTGCCGATCAACGGTCGTGGCTGCGATGGCTTCTCTGAACCATTCAGACGCGATCATTTTTGATCTGCGTGACAACAGAGGCGGATATCCGGAGATGGTGATGTTGATTTCGGCCTATCTCTTCGACCATCCGGAGTACATGTACAACCCCCGGGAGGTGCCCGACGGAGAGATCGTGGACGCGGTCGCCGGTGGCGGGAAATCAGCTGGCTGACAAACCGGTGTATGTTCTGACCTCAGGGACGACGTGGTCTGGCGCGGAGCAGTTCAGCTACGACCTGAAGATGATGAAGCGGGCCACGCTTGTTGGCGAGAGGACACGCGGAGGCGCGCATGCCGGAGCGTTCTATAGGATCGATGATCACTTCGGGATTGGGATTCCTGAGGTGAAGGCGGTCAATCCGTTTTCAAAGGTTGATTGGGAGGGAGTGGGGGTTGAGCCGGACGTGAAGGTCAAGGCCGCGGACGCACTGGAGACTGCTAAGAACCTGGCAGCAAACGAGCCTGGAAAGAAGTGATCGGGTCAGGTAGTGACCTGAAGCTCCGGTTCGGATTTCAGGGTGCTGGTGGATTTGAGGACGGGGGCCAGCCAGTGGCCGGTGTGGCTGGCTGGGTTGGCGGCGATCTCTTCCGGCGTGCCTACGGCGACGATCTGTCCGCCGCCGCTGCCACCCTCGGGGCCCATGTCGATGACCCAGTCGGCGGATTTAATGACGTCGAGGTTGTGCTCGATGACGAGGAGGGAGCCGCCGCCTTCGATGAGTTTGCGGAAGGCGGCGAGGAGCTTGGCTACGTCGTCGAAGTGGAGGCCGGTAGTGGGCTCGTCGAGGATGTAGAGGGTGCGGCTGCGGGCCTTTGCGGCGGTTTCGTTTGTGTAGCGGCCGGTTATTGAGCGGGCGGTCGCCAGGTGGGAGGCTAGTTTGACGCGCTGGGCTTCGCCGCCGGAGAGCGTGGTGGCGGATTGGCCGAGACGGACGTAGCCGAGGCCGACCTCGTCGAGGACGTAGAGCTTGTCGACGATTTTGGGGTGGCCGGCGAAGTAGACGAGGGCCTCTTTGACGGTCATGTTGAGGACGTCGTAGATGGTCTTGCCCTTGTACTTGATGTCGAGGATGGAGGATTTGTAGCGGGTACCGTTACATTCTTCGCAGGGGAGCTCGATGTCGGCGAGGAACTGCATCTCGACGGTGACGGTGCCGTCGCCTTCGCAGACGTCGCAGCGGCCGCCGGGGACGTTGAAGGAGAAGTGGCCGGGGCCGAAGCCGCGGCGTTTGGCGTCGGGCTGGGCGGCGAAGAGGGCGCGGATGTCGTCGAAGGCCTTGATGTAGGTGACGGGGTTGGAGCGTGGGGTGCGGCCGATGGGGGACTGGTCGACGAGGATGACGTCGTTGAGGTGGTTGGTGCCGGTGAGTTCGCGGAAGAGGTGCGCGGGGTCGCTGCCTTCGGTCTGGCCGAGGGCTTGCATTAAGGCTCGGTAGAGGACTTGATGGACTAAGGTGGATTTGCCGGAGCCGCTGACGCCGGTGACGCAGACGAGGAGGCCGAGGGGGATGTCGATGTCGACGCCGCGGAGGTTGTGGATGCGGGCGCCGGTGAGCTTGAGGTGTTCGCGGCCGGGTTCGCGGCGGTATTTGGGGACGGGGATCGTGAGGCGGCCGGAGAGGTATTTTCCGGTGATGGAGTTTGGGTTGACGGTGACTTCCGCGACAGTGCCGGAGGCAAGGAGATGGCCGCCGAGTTCGCCGGCGCCGGGGCCGAGGTCGAGGAGGTGGTCGGCGGCGCGGATGACGTCGGGGTCGTGCTCGACGACGAGGATGGTGTTGCCGAGGTCGCGGAGGTCCTTCATGATGCGGATGAGCTTGGCGGTGTCGCGGGTGTGGAGGCCGATGCTGGGCTCGTCGAGGACGTAGAGTGCTCCGACTAAGCGTGAGCCTAGCGAGGTCGCTAGCTGGATGCGTTGCGATTCGCCGCCGGAGAGGGTGGAGCTGAGGCGGTCGAGGGTGAGGTAGTCGAGGCCGACCTGGTGGAGGAAGTGGATGCGCTGGCGGACCTCTTCGAGAATCTTTCCGGCGACTTCAGTTTGTGCCGGTGAGAGTTGCATATTGTCGAAGAAATTTTGGGCTTCGGCGATGGTGAGGGCGGAGACCTCGCAGATGTTTTTGTTGTTAATGAGGACGGCGCGGGCTTCGGCGCGGAGCCGTTGGCCGCGGCAGTCGGGGCAGAGGGCGTAGCCGCGGTATTTGGAGAGGAAGACGCGGACGTGGAGCTTGTATTTTTTTCGTTCGAGGGCGCGGAAGAAGCCCTGGATGCCGGGGAAGCTGTCGTCGCCTTCTTCGATGAAGCGCTGCTGGTAGTCGGTGAGATCGTACCAGGGGACGTTTGTGGGGATGTTGGCGGCCTTGGCGGCGCGGATCATCTCGCCGTGATGGGGGCGGTACTTGGTGGTGCACCAGGGTGCGATGGCACCGTCGGCGAGGGACTTTGATTTGTCGGGGATGATGAGGTTGGGGTCGAAGTCGATGGTGTTGCCGAAGCCCTGGCAGCGGGGGCAGGCCCCGTAGGGGTTGTTGAAGGAGAAGAGGCGGGGTTCGGGTTCGCGGTAGGCGCGGTGGCAGGTGGTGCACTCGAAGGCTGCGGAGAAACGGAGGTTGGTTGGCGGCTGAGGTAGAGAAGCAGATTTCTCCACTCCGCCCGTTCGACTCGCCGCTGGCTCGCTCAGGGCTCCGGTCGAAATGACATTATTTTGGGGAAGGGCGTCGTCGGAACGGGGGAGGGTGTGGAACTGGACCTCTCCGGATTCGCGGTAGCCGGTCTCGATGGCGTCGACGATTCTTGCGCGCGAATCGGGGCTGATTGATAGGCGGTCGATGAGGACGAAGATGGGTTTTGCGAAGTCGAGTTCGAGGAGGGACTCGGGGGTGGAGAATTCTACGATTTTTCCGGACTGGTAGAGGCGGTTGTAGCCGCGGCGGCGGAGTTCGGTCAGGCGGTCTTTTAATGTGTCAGTGAGGTTGAGCGAAGACGAGGCGACCGCGGATTTCGGGGTTTTCCTGAGTATGGATTTCTTTGGCTTGGGTGCGTCGGCCGCTTCTTCGGTCGTGGGGCATCTGCATCGGCTCGAGTTTTACTTCGGCGCGGACGATGGGGAAGAGGACGTAGGTGCGAGTGCCATCGGGTAGGGCGAAGAGGTTGGTGACAATTTCGTCTACGGTGTCGTGTTTGACGATGCCACCGCAGTGCAGGCAGGTGACGGTGCCGCAGCGGGCGTAGAGCAGGCGGAGGTAGTCGTAGATCTCGGTCGCCGTCGCTACGGTGGAGCGGGGATTGCGGGTTTGGTTCTTTTGCTTGATCGCGATAGCGGGGGCGAGGCCGTCCATGTGGTCGACGTCGGGCTTTTCTATGCGCTCGAGGAACTGGCGGGCGTAGGCGGAGAGGGATTCGACGTAGCGGCGCTGGCCTTCGGCGTAGACGGTGTCGAAGGCGAGTGAGGACTTGCCTGAGCCGCTGACTCCGCTGACGACGGTGAGGGCGTTGTGGGGGATGTCGACGTCGATGCTCTTGAGGTTGTGAGTGCGAGCGCCGCGGATTGTGATCTGGTCATTCATAAAATGCAGGGAGTAGGGATAGGGTGTAGGGAGTAGCGATCAAGACTCCGGTTGCGGGCGGAAGATTTCGATGACGAGGAGGCAGGCGCCGATGACGATGCAGCTGTCGGCTACGTTGAAGTCGGGCCAATGGTAACGGACGATGTGGACTTCGAGGAAGTCGATGACGTAGTGGAAGCGGACGCGGTCGTAGAGGTTGCCGAAGGCTCCGCCCAGGATGAGCGCGAGGGCGACTGAGGTCAGGGTGAAGTAGCGGCCTACGCGCCAGAGCATGCCGAAGAGAATGATTACAGCGATGACTGAGAACGCGATGAGGATGTTGCGGACGGTGACGGGCGAGGCGTTTTCGGCGAACATGCTGAAGGCCGCGCCGGTGTTGTGGACGTCGGAGATGCGGAAGATGCCCGGGATGACGGGGTAGGCCTGGCCGTTGGGGAGTTGCTGGGAGACGATGTACTTGGTGATCGCGATCGATGAGGACGACCAGGGCGGAGACGCCGAAGACGAGGACGCGCTTGTCGCGGGGCCTGTCGAACTCGGTGAGTGGATATTCGTATCTGGGAGTGCCGGGAGTATTGGTTTGCGACATCAGGCTTGCGGCTCCGTTGGGTTGCTGGGTGGTGGGGTGTAGGGTGGGAAGTTGATGGCTTCGAGGGCGTCGGCGCAGCGGAGGCAGACGGTGGGGTATCTGGTGTCGTTGCCTACGTCTTCGGTGAAGCGCCAGCAGCGTTCGCACTTGCGGCCTGCGGCGGGCTTGGCTTGAACGTAAAAGGCGCCCTTTTCTACGGTGCCTTCGGTGACGATCGCGTCGGCGAGGTGTACCTGGGGGACGCCGAGGAGTTCGGGTAGGACGTTTTGGTAGCGCTCGAAGATGGGGTTGGGTTGGGAGGCGAGCGAGTTGAGCCAGCCGATGACGACCTGGACCTCGGAGGGGCGGTTGCTGACCTCTTTGGCGGTGCGTGCCTCTTCGAGGGCTTTGAGGACTCGTCGCGGAGGGTGAGGAGGTGTTCCCAGTCTTCTTCGATGTGCTTGACGTTGCCGGGGACGATGTCGGCGATGTCGGGGAAGAGCGCGAGGTGGACGCTGGTTTCGCGGTTCGCGACGCTGGGGAGGAGTTGCCAGACCTCATCGGCGGTGAAGCTGAGGATGGGGGCGATGAGGCGGGTGAGGGCTTCGGCGATGCGCCAGAGAGCGGTTTGCGCGCTGCGGCGGCCGGGGTGGTTGGGGGCGAAGGTGTAGAGGCGGTCTTTGAGGACGTCGAGATAGAGCGCGCTGAGGTCGGTGTTTACGTACTCGTTGAGTGCCTGATAGGCGCGGTGGAACTCGAAGTCGTCGTAGGCTTCGCGGACCTTTGCGTCTAGCTCGGCGGTGCGGGCGAGGATGAATTGGTCGAGGGGCTCCATCTGCGCGAAGTAGACGGCGTTGGTGGAGGGGTCGAAGTCGTAGAGGTTGCTGAGGAGGAAGCGCAGGGTGTTGCGCAGCTTGCGGTAGTTGTCGCTGACGCGCTGCATGATGTTTTCGCTGGCTACGACATCCTCGCGGAAGTCGACGGAGGCGACCCAGAGACGGATGATCTCGCCGCCGAGACGCTTGGCGATGTCGACAGGATCAACGCCGTTGCCGATGGACTTCGACAAGGCCGCGCCGTCCTCTCCGAGGGTCCAGCCGATTGTAGTGGCCATTCGATATGGTGCGTGACCACGGAGGCCGACCGAGTTGAGAAGCGAGGACTGGAACCAGCCGCGGTGCTGATCACCGCCCTCGGCATAGAGATCGCAGGGGAAGGTGAGTTCGGGCTCATGCTCGAGGACGGCATGCCAGCTTGCGCCGGATTCGAACCAGACGTCGAGGATGTCCATCTCTTTGCGGAAATCTTTGTGGCCGCATGATGGGCACGCGGTGTTTTTGGGAAGCAGAGTTGATGCTTCGTGTCTGTACCAGGCGTCAGCGCCCTCTTTTTTGAATAGATCGACGATGCTTTTGTTGATGGACTTGTCGTTGAGGGGGTCGCCGCATTTTTCGCAAAGGAAGACAGCGATGGGGACTCCCCAGATGCGCTGGCGGGAGATGCACCAGTCGGGGCGGGTGGCGATCATGTTGGAGATGCGCTCTTCTCCCCAGCCTGGGTCCCAGACGACCTGCTTGATCTCGTCGAGGGCGCGCTGGCGGAAGGTGGTTGCGGTGCCTTCGGAGGTGATCATCGGGGTCTCCATGCCGATGAACCACTGCTCGGTGGCGCGGACGATGATCGGGTTGTGGCAGCGCCAACAGTGCGGGTAGGAGTGCTCGTAGGTGGTGGCGCTGAGCAGTGCCCCCTTTTCTTTCAGGAGTTCGATGATGACTGGGTTGGATTTGAAGACGGTGAGATCTTCGTAGGGTTGGGGCTCGTCGCCTCCACCGTTCCTACCGGTGTGGCGCTGGCGGCCGGCGTTGTCGACGTACTGGATTTCGGGGAGGTTGTAGCGCTTGCCGGTGTCGAAGTCGTCGACGCCGTGGGCGGGTGAGGTGTGGACTGCTCCGGTGCCCTGGTCGCGCGGTGACGTAGTCGGCGGTGACGCCCAGGATCGTGCGATCGAGGAACGGGTGCTGGAAGGTCGCGCCTTCGAGTGCACTGCCGGGGAAGCGGACGATGACGTCGGATTGTGATGCTGGCTCTGCGTTATTTTTTCCGCCCATCAGATTGCAGCTGGCGATGACGGACAGGAGCAGAGCTTCGGCGACGATGTATGTGCCGTCAGCGGTTTCGAGGGCGACGTACTCGAGCTGAGGGTTGAACGCGACGGCCTGCGATGCCGGAAGGGTCCATGGTGTGGTGGTCCAGATGATCGTGGAGACAGATTTTCCTGCAAGCCTGGCGTGGACGATCTCAGGGTCGCTGGTGAGTTTGTAGCGGACGTAGATGCTGGGACTTGTGTGCTGCTCGTATTCGACTTCGGCTTCGGCGAGCGCGGTCTTGTCGTGGATGCACCAGTAGACGGGGCGGAGGCCTTTGTAGACGAAATCTTTTTCGAAGAAGTCGTAGAAGGTTTCGACGATGCTAGCTTCGTAGCCGTTGGACATCGTTAGATAGGGCTTGTCCCAGCGGCCGAAGACGCCGATGCGCTCGAACTGAGTGCGCTGGAGGTCGACGTATTTTTGGGCGTACTCGCGGCAGGCGCGGCGGACGGCGAGGGGATCCATTTCGAGTTTTTTGCGGCCGAGCTGCTCGTCTACTTTGAATTTCGATAGGGAGGCCGTGGCAGTCCCAGCCGGGGACGTAGGGGGCGTCGAAGCCTGCCATGGTTTTGGTTTTGACGACGAAGTCCTTGATGCATTTGTTGAGGGCGTGGCCGAGGTGGATGGCTCCGTTGGCGTAGGGAGGGCCGTCGTGAAGGACATATTTGGCGGCTCCGGCACGGGCGGCGCGGATTTGGGCATACAAGTGCTGTTGCTGCCACGCGGCGAGGCGTTTGGGCTCATTGTCCGGCAGATTGGCCTTCATGGGGAAGGTCGTCTGGGGCAGATTCAGCGTGGATTTCAACGCTTTGGGGTCGTTTTTTTTGTCTTCGGGCTTTCCCTGTGGTGCGTCCGGCATTTGTTCCTCATATTCCTGATAGCAGAAGTGCAGTTTGTGCCAAACTCTTATTGTAGACGGGGCGGCGGGGGAAGAAACAGGGGAAGGGCGACTTTCATGGGGTACGTGCGTCCAAGGAAATAAGCACCGGGAGGTGAAAGTTTGTAGAATGTTTCAGGAGCCAGATAGCGCTTGCCACGGGATGCAGAACCGGCGAAAGACCGGAAACGTATTGACAGAAGTGGAGTGGGCGCACGATTTTTGAAAGTGGGTGGTTGGTGGCTTCGGCTAACTCCACCGAGGCGAAGCAGCTTATGGCGAATTCATTGTTGACTCCACCACCGCAGGTCGATCCAGACAAACCGGCCCCGACGTTACGTCCTGCAGATGCGCCGCACCTGAATGAAGAGACCGATGGTTCGATGTGGACGTCGCTGATCGCGAACCTTCGGGACGCGTTCAGCAAGAGCACGGAAGAGCCACTACAGCTTGAATCCAAGCCAGTGGCTGACGCGATGATGATCAAGGAGGAGGGAGTATTCACCTCTCTGTGGGGCAGCGTGCGGGACGTGTTTTTCCCGGTGAAGCTGCCGCCACTAGTGCTGGAGTCGAAGCCGATTGCGGTGGTCGATCGGATGAAGACGAAGCAGAACCCAGCGGCGACGGGCTCTGCAATCGCGCTCTATGCTCTGTTGATTTTGTTTATTGCCTGGCTACTGCATGAGAAGGTCAAGTTTGCTGCGCCGGTGAGGGCGCTAGTAGTGACGGACCTTGCGATCCCGCCACAGGCTCCGCCGAGGGCGGACAAGATGGGTGGCGGTGGCGGACAGCGCGGGCCGACCCCGGTGACGAAGGGGACGCCGCCGAAGTTTGCGGATACGCAGATTGTGCCGCCGAATAAGCCTCCGCTGATCGAGCCGAAGATCCATATCGAACCGACCATCGAGGTCCAGCAGGACGTGAAAATGGCTAGCAGCATTCCGCAGATTGGCATTGCGAGTTCGCCGCTGGTGGGAATGTCGATGGGGAATGGTAGGGGGACTGGGTTGGGCTCGGGCGATGGCTCCGGGCTTGGGCCGGGCTCCGGTGGAAATACGGGTGGCGGGCCGAGGCGGATTGGTGGAGGGGTTTCTGCGCCTATTCTGATCTATTCGGTTGAGCCGGAGTTCTCTGAGGAAGCACGCAAGGCAAAGGTCGCGGGAAATGTGCTGGTCAATCTGTGGGTCGACACGAACGGAAATCCGAGCCACGTGCATGTGATTCGCGGCGTCGGCATGGGCCTCGATGAGAAAGCGAGGGACGCTGTGCTGCAGTACAAGTTCAAGCCTGCGATGGAGAACGGCCACCCGGTGCTGGTGGAGTTGAACGTTGAGGTCAACTTCCAGATTTTCTGACATCAGCGAGTAGGGAGTAGGGTATAGCGAACTACGAAGCTAGAAGAGGGTCCTCGCGAGGGCACCTCTTCTTTGTTGGCGCGATGCGGGTGCCTTGGATCAGGCGGGTTGGAGTATGGTGTGGCGGCGATTGTTTTCGGAGGAGGGGACGAGCCTGGCGTCGGGCGCGGCCTTCAGACTGAAGCGGTCGACCTGCTGCTCGAGCGTGACGGCGGTGGTGCGTAGCGATTCGATTCCGGCGGCGGTGGTGGCCATCTCGGTGAGGTTGTCGTGGCTGAGGGAGTGGATGGCGTCGAGGCTGGCGCTGGATTGATCAGCCGCGACGGTCTGCTGGGACGCGGCGATTGCGATTTGGGTGATCATGCGATCGACGCGCTCGGCCATGCCGATGATGCGTTCCAGAGCTTCGCCGGCCTGGGTGGTGGTGACGACTCCTTGCTGGACGGTGCCGGTGCCGCTTTCCATGCTGGCGATAGCGGTGCGGGTGCGGTCCTGGATGCCCTGGATCATGGTGGCGATTTCGCCGGTGGCCTGCGCGGTGGATTCGGCGAGGCGGCGGACCTCTCCGGCGACAACGGCGAAGCCACGGCCCTGGTCCCCGGCACGGGCGGCCTCGATGGCGGCGTTGAGTGCGAGGAGGTTGGTTTTGCGGGCGATCTCGTCGATGACTGTGACGATCTGGCTGATGCGGCGGGAGTCGTCGCCGAGGAGACCGACGGTGGCGGAGGTGTCGCTGACGGCGGTGGCGATTGAGTGCATGCTGCCGAGGACCTGTTTGACGATGGTGCCGCCGTCGCGTGCAGTCTCGGCAGCGCTGCGTGCGGTCTCGGCTGCGGACTGGGTGTGGCGGGAGACCTCGGCGATGGAGGCGGACATCTCCTGCATGGCGGTGGCGGCTTGTTGGGTTTGCTGGCTCTGCTGGTCCATGCGGCGGTGGATCTGGTCGCCGGCGGTGCGCATGGAGGCAGCGCTGCCGGTTAGAGAGCCCGCGGTCTGGACGACGGTGCCGATGATGCCGGAGAGGTTGTTCTGCATCTGCTGCATGGCGACGGCGAGGGTCGCCGATCTGGTCTTGACTGTGCAGATCCAGAGTCTCGCCGGTGAGGTCGCCTGCGGCGATGGCGTTGGCGCGCTCAGCGACCAGGCTGACGGCGCGGGTGATCTTGCGAGCGAGGAAGAAGGAGAAGCTGCCGCCAAACAGAGCACCAAGGATGGTCGCGATCCACAGGGTGAGGAGCGTGGTGTGGTTGGCGCGGCGGAGGCGCTCGAGCTCATCGTCGGTCTGAGTCATCTGTGACTGGGCCAGATCACTGACGTTAGTGAAGAGGGTTTTTTCAAGAGGCAGGATCTGGTTCTGTAGGGTGTCGTAGGCCTGCGCGGTGCCTTGTGATGTCTTGGTCTCATTCAAGGTCTCGACCTTTTCTTCGAGGGGCTTGAGCGCAGCTAGTCCTGATTCAAGCGAAGTAAGGCGTGCGGCGTCGGTGCCGAGGTCGAAGTGAGCGCTGTCCTGGCGGAGTTTTGCCAGGGACATCTCGGCCTGTTCGAACTGTTTGCTGCGTGCTGCGCGGTAGACTGCCGATGAGTTCGCATCGATGCCGAAGAGCATGTAGGACTCGAGTGCGCGAATGGTGTCGGTGAAGTGGGAGCGGAGATCGCGGCTGCCCATGATGAGTGGAAGGCGGTTGGTGGTGATGACGTCGGAGAGGCGATTGGCCTCGGCGATACGGAGATGCGCCGTGTAGGCACTGAGGAACATGGCGGCGACGAGGAAACCGGTGCTGAGGCCGAGCTTTGATTCGAGTTTCATGTTGGTCCTTACCTGCGCGGTGATGGTGGATCGCGAACGAGTTATGAATTACTGTGCGGTGAAGTTGATGTCGATCTCCGACTCGGAGGCTTCAGGGGCGGGGGCGAAGCGCCAGCGGCTGACCGCGTCCTGGGCGGCGGTGACGAGCAAGGCATGGCCGGACTCGACCTTGGTGGCCGAGACCTTTCCGTCGGGCTGGATGGTGACGAGCAGTACGACCGTACCGCCGACGTGCATGCGGCGGGCCAATTCAGGGTAGGTCGGGGAGACGCGGGAGACGATGGCACGCTGGGGGCCTGCAGCGAAGGCATGGCCCGCACAGACGGCGAGTGTGCCGGCGAGGAGAACTGGACGCGAGGAACGAAGTGGGATTGCCAAGAAAACCTCCATATACAGAGGTTGTATCGGCGCAGGGGCGAGCGGGCTTTAGCGGGGAGTGAGGACGGGAGAGGCGACGTCGGCGAAGGTGAGGTTTTCGGCCGGGCTGGAGGTGCGCTGCTTCCAATCGAGAAAGAGCTTGCCGTAGCTGTCGGTGAGGCAGATGGCGGGGTCGACGTGGAGCTCGGCAAGAGTGCGGTCGATCCATTCGGTGGGGCCTTCGAGTTCGGCAAAGGTGCCGATGGGGGTTTCGTCGATGACGAGGTGTGCGGCGGCGTCGGAGTTAGAACCGATGGGTTGGGGCCGACTCGGTGCGGTATTTCTCGTAGATGAAGACAGGGACGTAGCCGATCTGTTGGAAGATTTCGGCAAGGGCCTCGCGTTCGGCGACGATGGTTTCGGTCTCGATGCGGACTTTATAGCGGGTGATATCGGGCTGCTGGCTGGCCTGGCGCTTGTGGGTGACGGTGCAGAGGGTGCCGTACTGGCGGATGCGGAGAACTTCGCGGCGGGCGCGGAGGTCGCGAGTGGGGGTGTCGTAGAGGGTGTTGTGCTCGTAGGTGCGGGGTGTGACGAGGTGGAAGCCGAGATACTGTAGGCGGGACTGGAGGGCTTGTGGATCCGTGACGGGAAATTTCAGTTCGATTTCGGCAGCCTGCATGGGTGGAGTATATGGGCAGTGGGCGGTGTAAATCGAGGACGTTACTTCGATTTTGCGGCTTTTTCGAGGCGGTCGCGGATGGCAACGCCAAGGCCGTTGTCGCTGGGAAGTGGGCAGAGGATGACGGTGACGCCGCGGCTGTCGAGGTCGCGCAGACCGCTGAAGAGGGAGTGGGCAAGTGCGAGGTTGTCGTCAAAGGAGTTCCACGCGAATAGCTCGATGTGGTCGTGTGGGACTGTCCAACCCTGGGGGAGCATGATGCCGATTTTTTCTTCACTGGTTGTGAGCAGAGAGAGACGGGAGTTCAAGTCGGCTTCGCTATCCACGAGGACGAGACGGGCCCGAGGCGCGTAGTGGCGGACGCCGACGCCGGGTGAGGGAAGACTTTGTGGTTCAGCAGTTGGTTGTTGGGGCGGCTGGTAGAGGATGACCGGGCCGCAGATGGTTTCGAGCATGGCGGCGGTGATGGCGCCGGGGCGGTAGAGGACGATATGGGACCTGTCGGGGGCCGTTTTCAGACCGATGACGGTGGATTCGACGCCGACGGTGGTGGGGCCTCCGTCGAGGACGGCGTGGATGCGGTGGTCGAGGTCTTCGAGGACATGCGTGATTGTGGTGGGGCTGATGCGGCCGAAGCGGTTGGCGCTGGGAGCCGCGATGGGGAGGCCGGTGGCTTCGATAAGGGCGAGGGCGACTGGGTGGGCGGGCATGCGGACGCCGACGAGAGGACGGCCTGCGGTGACGTTGTCGGGGACCTGAGGTGTGCGCGGGAGAAGGAGGGTCAGAGGTCCGGGCCAGAAGGCGGCGATGAGGCGTTCGGCTTGTTCGGGGACGATGGCTACCTGGTCGAGCATGGCACGGTCGCTGACGTGGACGATGACGGGGTCCCAGCCGGGGCGTTCCTTGGCGGCGAAGATGCGGGCTACGGCGTCGGCGTCGAGAGCGTTGGCTCCGAGGCCATAGACGGTTTCGGTCGGGAAGGCCACGGTGCCGCCGCTGCGAAGAATTTCCGCGGCGTGGACGATGTCTTCGCGGGTCGCTGTGAGGCGCTGAGTGGTGTGAATGGGGTGGCTCATTGGCTGGCGAGTTGGCCCGCGAAGGCGTCGAGGGAGAGGCTGCGGAGGAGGTTGCGGCGAAGGCCACTTTGGACCTGGTCGAGGCCACGAGAGGCGTTTTCGATCCACGCGAAGCTTAGGGAGGAGCTTAAGCGGTCGAGTTCGGGGCGGAGGTCGGTGTTGCGAAGGAGTTCAGGCGTGCCTGCGCCGAGGAGGAGGAGGTCTTCGAGGAGGAGCGAGAGGGTGCGGAGGAGGGCGGAGGTTTTTTGCTGACCTTCGGCACCGGCGCGGTAGGTCTCGGTCATCTTGAAGAGGACGGTGTGGTCGGGTTCTGCCGCTGCGTTGCGAAGGAGGAGGAGGGCGTCGGCGCGGGCGGCGATGTAGGCGGCGAGGTCGAAGCCGAGGGCCTTGCCGGCGGCCCCCTGGGAGAGACGGGCGATGAGATTGCGCTGCTGCTGAGGAACGTCGGGGCGGCGGTCGGCGAGGAGCATCTCGATCTCTTCAACCGGCAATGCGCCGAGACGCACGGTGGCGCAACGGGATCGGATGGTGGGGAGGAGTTCGCCGGGGTTTTCGGCGAGGAGGATGAGGTGAACGGTTGCAGGTGGCTCTTCGAGGACTTTGAGGAGAGAGTTGGCGGCTTCTTTCATGAAGCTGGCTGCGGTGAGGATGAAGATCTTCTTTGGGGCCTCCGACGGCAGGTAGTGGGAGCTTTGGATGAGAGTGCGGACCTGGCCGAGTTTGATGAGGAGTTGCGGAGGGTCGGGAGGGACGATGAGGACGTCGGGATGGGGCTGGATGAGGACGCGGGTGTCCTTCTTGTCGACCTCGCGGAGCTCTTCGCGCGCGGCCACGGCCTTGTCGACCTCTTCATCGAGGTTGGCGGCGGAGGCGATGCGGGTGCAGTTGTGACAGACGCCGCAGAAGGAGGCGAGGGACTGGACGTTCGAACCGAGTGCTTCACTGTAGGAGCGGAGTTCGCGGGGCTGGCGCTCGCACTCGATCGCCATGGTGAGCATGAGGGCGAGGGTGTATTTTCCCGCCCCGCTGGGGCCGGCGAGGATAAGGGAGTGGGGAAGGCGGCCGGCGGCGATGGCCGTGCGGAGATGGTCGATGGCGGCGGTGTTGCCCAGGAAGTCGTTGAAGCTGGCGGGTAGGTCGGGCATCGGTGCTGGCTCTCCTTTCTGCTCCCTGCAGGGTTGCCCCCCTGGGTGCTTTATTGTCTAAAGTCTTCTAACCATGTGGGTTGAGTCTGGACTTCCGGTTTGTCTTTTGTCGACAATGATTTTGTCCCCTACTTCAATGATACGCGGTTGGGAGTAGGAATTTGCCAATCGAGAGAGCTTCCGGAAGGGGCGTGGTTGTTGGGTTTTATGCGCTTGCCAAGGCCCTAGGGGCTTGACAAGCGATTTTCGGGCGGAAAATGCAAGAAAGATTTTGGATCCAGCAGTAGGTCCATAGAAATAAAGCGAAAAGCACGGTGCCTATTTTCGACACTGCTAACACGGTGCGCTCCCGTCTGAGTTGAATTTCAGTTGAGGTCGGCTGTTGCCCTGGCTGGATTCGCGACGGGGTGGGCACCCAGCAAGAGCAACTGCAACAACAAATGCGGGGATCCTTCGCTTCGCTCAGGATGACGGCTCGTAGAGTCAGGATGACGGCTCGTAGAGTGTCGCAAGCTTTTGGGTGCGGCGACGCTCGGGATGATGACTAATGGTTAGGTTGGCACGGCGTGGCGAAACTTTTTCGTCGCGGCGGTGATGACCACGATGAAGAACACCAGCAGGAGGAGCTGGGCGATTTTGAATGGCGCTTCGGTCTGGGTGGGAGCGAGTGCGTGGAGTGCGGGCACCTTCCCGAAGGATTGTGCGACAAGGACGAAGACGTTGAAGTAAAGCGCGATGAGAGCTGTGATGACGTAGGTGCGGCGCCATGGTCCGTTGAGATGGAAGACGTAGAGCGCGAAGATGGCGATGGCGAGGACAATCAGTGAAAGAACACCGAGGACGATGCCTGGCGTGACCTTGGTGAAGGGGAAGAAGAAGCCAGTGACGCTGGTCAGGACGGTGGTGACGAGAAAGATCGTGTTCCAGGAGCCGAGGAGTTTGCCTTTGAGTAAACCGAAGAGGACGATGAACCCTGTTGCGATGCCGATCAGACTGATGATGACGTGCACAATCGTGTAGGTCGCCAAACTCATTCCGAGAACCATGATGTATTTTCCCCCGTCTCTTTTTGAAGCCAACTTCTTTGCGAAGCATTGCCAGTAAAAGATGAATTGAGAGATGATTGCGGAGGTCTTTTTATACTGTCATTCCCGGGTGGCCGCAAGGGAAATGTATTCCGTCACACCGGTGCCTTCGAGCTGACCCGCTTGGCAGAGGCGGCCCTGCTGCGTCAGTAGAAGAGGACGACTATGTGGTATGTGGTGAACTGCGGGTTGGATTGTTTGCTGGAGCAGGCGGCGACTGCGGCCGACGAGTATCTCCTTCTGTCGAGCTGTTGGACGACCGCATCCGGGAGTTTGCTGATGTCGGAGCCGTCCCACCGGATGACCAGCCTGGGAACTCCGTACTGTCCCTCGGACATGGCGCAGGTCTTGCGCGCGTCTTCTTTCGATTCGGCTGGGCCGAAACCCTTCTCCTGAAGAAGCTTCTCTATCTGGCGCTCGACGGCTTCGGTTGTGAGGACGGGGGCGTTGTGGGCGAAGTCCTCGACCGCGTATAAGTAGCCCTGCTGTTCGACGACGGCGATGCCGACGAGGTCGAGGCTGGGATTGAGAAGGTTGGCGCGGTGGGTGGGAGTGGTCATCCAGACCTGCTGGAGTGCCGGGGGGTTCTCTCCGTGGGCGCCGATGTTTTCTGCGATGGTGCCGAAGTGGGCACCGGCGTTGGCGCCGCGGGTGGTGAGGTCGGGTTCGCCGGGGTATTGATGGAGCAGCTGGCCAGGGTTGCGGAGGGCACCACTCGAGGTGAACCTTGGCGGCGTGGGCGAGGGCGCTGTCCCACTGCAAGGGAGGGAGGTTCTGGGCGGCGCGGGCCTGGTTGGCGAGTTGCAGGAGTTCCTGTTCGGGGGAGGCGTCGACCTGCGAGACGGCCAGCGGTGCGTTGATTAGCAGGGCCGCCAGAACGAGCAGGAGAAGCAGAGGGCTTCGGGTTTTGCTTTCGTTTTGCATGCTCATGGATAGGATGCAGACCGTGGTGTGAAGGTGGGTGCCGGTGGTTCGTGCGCTGGTTCCGATAGACTGTTATCAAGTGTAGCCAAATAGAGTTGCAGGGAAGCCTGCTATCGGGCAGCACCGGAGTTTTTTTTGAAAGCCAAAGGGCAGCTTTAACTATGAAGTTGCAGTGCCTCGTTCCCTGTCTCGCGTTGGCCCTTTTTACCGTTGCCGCTCATGCTCAAGATAACCCTTCCCAGGTGAACCCACCGACGGCCACCGAGCTCAAGGTCGGCCCGGAGGACGTTGGGCTGTATGTGAATCCGGTCGGTATCCACATTACCAACTCGCAGGCAGACACTGGTACGTTTGCTTTTCTAGGAGACGGCGTGACTGCGCGGTGGTTCTACGGCGCCAACATCGGGGGTTATGTGAATTTTGCTCATAATCCGAAGTTCGACGCGGGCATCGATATCCGGGATTCGATTGTGACTGGCAACAACGCGCGGCTGAATAGCTTTCTGGTGGGGGGGCGGATCATGCCCAAACCGATTGCGGAGGTTTTCAAGCCTTATCTGCAAGTGTCGGTGGGGGTGGGCAGCTCGAAACCGCCGACGAGCCCGATCCGGCTGAACCGATTTGAGCTCGGGATTTATGGGGGGCTGGATTACCAGCTGGCGAAGCATGTGGACTTCCGCGCATTTGAGTTCGGCTACGGCGCGGTCACGACGATCAACAGCGGAGACTTTGGAGGGGCGGTTACGTTCCCCAGCTCCAGGCTGTTCAGCATCAGCAGCGGGCTGGTCTTCCGCGTTCCGTAATTTGGTGCGGGTGGGGCCGGTGAGGCCGGCCCCCGTGGGACGACCTACTCGCCTTTGGTGTTGGTGACGTGGATGATGACGATCTTCGAGGTCTTGCCCTCGGGGGTGATCGTGACCATGACGTTGTCTTTGTTCTTGTCGCCGGCGGAGATCATGGTACCGTTACCGGTCTGGACGGTGGAGGCCTGGTCGCCGAGTTTTGATTTGTAGAAGTCGACGATCTTGTCCGGCGAGTCGGAGCTGGTGTAGACGGCCGTGACCATGGAGCCGGTAGGGGTGTGCATGTTCATTGAGCCCTGACTGGTGCTGGAGGCGCCGGGATAGGGATCGGTGCCGAGGTCGGCGGCGCTGATGTTGGCTGACGCGCCGGTGGTGATGGTGCCGGTGGGCGTGGAGATGCTGACGTTGCCGTTGCTGTCTTTGTGCATCGTCTTCGAGACTTTGTAGACGCCGTAGCTGATGACGCCGGCAACGAGGATCCCGAATACGACGATGACCCCGACGACGATGAGGACGATCTTCAGGACAGTATTGCTGGAGTTTGGCGGAGGCGGAGGGGGGACGCCTGGGACGTTTTGATAGCCGGGGTTGGGCGGGACGGGAGCGCCAGCGCTCATCGAGACACCTCGCAGCGGGTGGAATGCAGGCATGTTGAGACCTTTCATGTAACTCTCCTTTGAATGCGATCAGGGACAAAGTGGTCGCAGGGTCCTGGAGGATAGCGAGGCCGTTTCCCTGTGGTTTGCTGAAGTAGCGAGGTTACTGGAAGGTATGGGTGATGTCGATAGAAAAAGCGCGTGGAGGGTCGCGATCAGCGCGGGACGAGCTGCATCATCAGGGGGTCGCGGGGGCGGAGGGTGATCTTGGCTTGCGGGACGGGTGGGGTGGTGCCGAGGTACGACATGCGCCAGCGCTGGGCGATGGTGGCGATGCGAGAAGACGCCTTCCATCCAGGCGAAGCTTTCGCCGATGCACTGGCGGTTGCCGCCGCCGAAGGGGAAGTAGGTGAACTTGGGGCGGGCGGCCCTGGCTTCGGGGGTGAAGCGGTCGGGGTCGAAGCGGAGTGGGTCGGGGAAGTATTGCGGGTCGCGGCCCATGATGTATTGGCTGAAGAAGAAGTGCGCGCCGGGAGGGATGCGGTAGGGGCCGAGTTGCACGGGTTTGGTGGACATGCGGCCCATCGCCCAGGCGGGTGGGTAGAGACGCATGGATTCGGCGAAGACTTGCTCGGTGTAGCGGAGGGCGGGGTAGTCGGCGAGGGTGGGCAGGCGATGGGGACGATGTTGTAGAGAAGCGGGTTTCTCCGCTTCCCCTTCGACTCGGTGTGCTCGCTCAGGGTCCGGTCGAAATGACGGCTCGGAAGCAGGGCCGAGGACGGCGTCTAGTTCGGCGTGGAGTTTGGCTTCGACTTCGGGGTTCTGGCTGAGGAGGTACCAGGTCCAGGTGAGGCCGTTGGCTACGGTTTCGTAGCCGGCGAGGAAGATGGTGAGGACCTCGTCGCGGACCTGCTCGTCGGACATGCCGGTGTACTGGCCGGAGGCGTCGGCTTGCTCGTCGCGTGAGGTGAGGAGCATGGAGAGGAGGTCGCCCTTGTCGGGTTCTCCGTTCGCTGCCGCTTCGCGATGTTCGCGGATGAGGCGGTTGACGACGGCGTCGAGGCGGGGCCTTGGATTTGCGGAACTTGATGAGTCTGGGGATGGGGAGGTGGATGAAATCTTCGAGCCGGGGGAAGGCGACGATGAAGTTGTAGAGGCCCATGATGGTGTTGACCTCGTCGTTGATGCTGCGGATGTCGGCGGTGACCTCGGTGTTGAAGAGGGTGCGGGCGACGATTTCGAGCGAGAGCTGCATGCTGGCGGCGGCGATGTCGATCTGCTGGTTGGGTCGCCAGGATTTTTGCTGTGAGTCTGCGCAGGCTACGATCTGGTCTCCGTAGGCGGCGATGCGCTGGCGGTGGAAGGCGGGGGCGACGATGCGGCGCTGACGCTTGTGGATGGGATCGTCGGAGGTGATGAGGCCTTCGCCGAGGAGGACCTTCATGCGGCGGACGGTGCGCTCCTTGACGAAGCTGGCGGATTGGTTGATGAGGATCTCGCGGATGTAGTCGGGGTCGTTGATGAAGACGATGGGGGTGCCGAGGAAGCGATAGTGGGCGATGTTGCCGTAGGTCTTGAGGAGGTGTTCGAAGAGGCGGATGGGGTGGCCGAGTTTGACCCAGGGTTTGAAGGCGTAGAAGGGGAGGGAGTGCTTCAGGCCCGGGGGCATGCGCCACTTTGTGGATTCCGAAGTGGATTCGGGTGAGGTTTCGAGGGTTGGGGTCGGGGTGTTCATGTTGCGGTTTGTTTGTTGTTTGGAAAAGGCGTAACGATGATCAAAAGGACAGAGACTGATAAAAGAGCGTTTGTCCCTGGCGGGGTTATGGTTTGGGCGTCGCCATGTGTGCTGTGACGATTTTCTTGATGCAGGCTTCGATTTCTTCGATGCGGGCGTCGTCGCGGATGGCGAAGACGCGTGGGGTTCGCGTGCGGCGATCTCTTCGTACTTCTCGTAGATGCGGCGGTAGAAGTCGTCGGACTCGCGCTCGAAGCGGTTCTCGTCGGTGCCTTGCTTTTCTGCGTGGCGCTGGTTGCGGCGGCGGGCCCGCTTTAGGGAGGATTCGAGGGACGGCAGGAGGAGGATGGTCAGGTCGGGCTGGAGGTTGTCGCAGGCGGCGGCGTGCATGGCGAGGATGCGCTGGCTGCCGAGCTGGCGGCCTCCGCCCTGGTAGGCCTCGGACGAGTCGGTGTAGCGGTCGCAGAGGACGATGGAGCCGGCGGCGAGGGCGGGGAGGATGACTTCGGCGATGGACTGGGCGCGGTCGGCGAACATGAGAGCCATCTCGGCAGCGGGGGCGATGGCGCCGAGGGCGGCTTCGGATTTTGAGTCGAGCAGGACGCTGCGGATGCGGTCGCCGAGGGCGGTGCCGCCGGGCTGGCGGAGGGTGACTACCTTGTGGCCTTCGGCCTCAAGCGTGGCGGCGAGGCGGCGGAGCTGAGTGGTTTTTCCGGAGCCGTCGAGGCCTTCGAAGGTGATGAAATATCCGCGCGGCATGGTTTCAGCTTACCGCAGATGAGTGGGACGGCATTTGGAGGAGCAGGACAGTGTTTTACAGAGTCGAAGAACGGACTACGATGTTGCGCAGGGGAGAAACAGGTCCAGAAAGAGTTTGAGTTGGGAGGAGCCTATGATCATTATTTTTCTTGCGATGGTCATTCCGCTTTTGGCAGTCTGCGGAGTGTTCGCGATGTTGGCGAACAGCAGTCAACGAAGAGGGCAGAGTGGTTCGCCGGGTACTGCGAGTATCGCGAAGCAAGGGAGAGCCACGGATCCGGAGGACTAGCGGAATGTCGCAGAGACAGCGTTGCTGCGGATGCGGGGGCGGATCGGAATATTTCCAGTCGACCCGGTCATTGCAGGATGATCGCAGCACCCGTCCAATGTGACGCTAATGGAATACCGACTTTATCCGTCAGCGGAACATGGTCCAATCAGGCAAAAATTGCGAATCACCGCAATGCTTGCACCGAGACCAGTTGTTCGATTTCACTCCTGGCCACAAGCGGGCCCCTGGTTCCTGGTCACACCGACAATGCTGCGCGCAGATCGTGTCCAATCTCACTTCTGCGGAACGTCGGCTCAAGCTATTCTGAAGAACCCTGGGGTGGAGGTTTTGTACCATGGCAAAGCTCGTTTATGGATTGAACCAGTCCTTGGATGGCTACGTCGACCATCTGGCAATTGGCAGGCCAAGCCTGGCGGTCTCTCGTCACTTCATGGAGCATGCGCGCGACCTGACGGGCATGGTCTACGGTCGACGCATGTACGAGATCATGCGTTATTGGGACGAAGACCTTCCCGATTGGGACGCGGAGGACCACGCCTTCGCGGCCGTGTGGCGGAGTAAACCGAAGTGGGTCGTGTCGCGCTCGTTGAAGTCGGTCGGACCCAATGCCACACTTGTCGAGGATGACATCGAGGCGGTGATACGTGGGCTGAAGGCCCAGCAAGTTGGGGAGATTGACGTTGCCGGGCCAGACTTGGCAGGAAGCCTAACCAACCTTGGTCTTATTGATGAGTATCGACTCTACCTCCACCCCATCGTGCTTGGTCGCGGCAAGCCATTCTTCTCCGGCCCTCGGCCGCCGCTCCGCCTTGTGACCAGCGATCTCGTTAGCGAGGACGTGATTCGGTTGACGTACGTTCCCGCTTAATCGCGCGACTTGCCCGACGGATTGCGCCGGGGCGCCAAGCCCGCTTTGGGTCATCAAAGTAGAAAAAGTCCCGGTGGCGCAGCATTCGACCAAAACTGACGCAGCCCGTCAACTCCTGGCTGGTGTGGCCGGCGGCGGCGCCACCAGGAGCTACTTGCTGGCGGAAACGGCGGGTGCGGGTCGCCAGGTGACGCCGGTGTCGTCGATGACGATGGTGAGGGGGCCTTCAGCGCCTTCCTTGAGGAACGGTCCGTCGGACTTGTGGTCGTGGTGGGTGCTGTCGGTGTAGAGGAGCTTCATGGTGCCGGAGCCGAGGACCTTGAAGCGGTAGTGGAAGTCGGCACCGGGAGCGAGGGCCTGAGTGCCGAAGCTGGCGCTGGGGTAATCGACTTCGAGGAGTTCGATGGGCTGGGTGGAGTGATTGCTGACGGTGGTGATGACGTATGGGGAGTGGCAGCCGGTCGTGCCGATGAGGGTGAGGACTGCGAGAAAAGGGACGCGGCGCATGAGAGTCAAGAGTATCAGGCGGTCTGGGGTGTGGGTGGGAAGGCCCGAGGCTAAAGCCCCAGACTCGGGCGTGGATTTTCGCAGGGCTAAGGCTGCGCTCCCTCGCAGAAGCAAGAACGAAATGCGGGGATTCTTCGCTTCGCTCAGAATGACGAGCGTCAGGGTAGTCGCGACCCCTCGTTGGGTTGCGTTAGAGGAAGGGTAGATAGTCGGAGGTGCGGGTGGGCGTCTTGCCGAGGATGCGGGCGGTGAGGACGGCGCCGCTGCGGTTGTCGTGGAGGGTGATGGGGAAGGCGAGGACGCTCCAGGTGAGGGCCTGTTCTTCGGGTTTGGGTTGGTTGAGGAGGCCGCGGCGGGTGCGGTCGATGTAGGTCTCGCGGCTGTGGCAGACGGTCTGGAGGACCTCGCGCCAGTCGCGCATGAGAGGGTGGAGCTCCTGAAAGACGCAGCGGCCGGGGAACCAGTCGCGGGGCTGGCCGAGATATTCGGCGGCGGCGTCGTTGCAGTACTGCCAGATGCCGTTCTCGTCGAAGATCTGGACGAGGACGTCGGAGCCGATGGCGAGAGAGATGCGGGAGTAGAAGAAGTCGCGGGCGTCGACGACGACGGGCGCGCCGCGGCGTTTGGCGCCGAGAGAGCTCAGGGCGTCGAGGAGGTCGTCGACGGAGCTGTGGCCCTTGAGCAGGTGCATGTCTTCGACGCCGCCGAAGTAGCGGTCGAGGGTGGCGGAGAGGATGATGATGGGGACGTGGGGGCGGCGGCGGCGAAGGAGAGCGGCGACTTCGGTGCCGAACTGGCCGGCGCCGAGGTGGTAGTCGAGGACGGCGATGTCGATGTTGTTGAAGAGCTCGGTGGCCTCTTCGATGGTGGCGGCGGGGACGCACTCGTATCCGTGCTGGCGGAGGATGGCGGTGCGGAGATGGAGGTTGTTCGGGCTCGTCGTCGAGCAGCAGAACACGTACGGGCTGGTTGCGCGTGCTCGGCATCTGGTGAAGGACGCTCGGGATGCTGTCGGGAGGCTCAATCATCGGTCTACCCCGTTTATGATGCTCCTTTATACGACTATAGTCACCATTTAATTGGTTATTTTAGTTTAGATTTCATGTCCCGGATCAATTCGGGAAGACGATTGAAGATGGCGACCGAGCGGAGCCATTGGCGGTTGTCGATGGCGGGATAGCCGCTGACGACCTTTCCGGGGGCGACGTCGCCGGGGATGCCGCTTTGGGCGGTGGCGATGGCTCCATCGCCGATGGTGCAGTGGCCGGCGACGCCGACCTGGCCGGCCAGGATGACATTTTTGCCGACGGTGGTGGATCCGGCGAGGCCGACCTGGGCGCAAAGCAGGGTATTTTCGCCGACGGAGGAGCCGTGGCCGACCTGGACGAGGTTGTCGATCTTGGCGCCGAGCGTGGACGCGGGTCTCGCCGATGGAGGCGCGGTCGATGCAGGCGTTGGCCTGGACCTCGACGTTGTCTTCGAGGATCGGTTCGGCCGGATTGCAGGATCTTGTACCAGGTGCCCGTCGGACTGGCGGGCGAAGCCGAAGCCGTCGGCGCCGATGATTGCTCCGTTTTGAAGGATGACGTTGTTGCCGAGGCGACAGTGCTCGCGGACGACGGCGTGGGCGTGGGCGAAGAGGTTGTTGCCGGCGCGGGCGTGGGGGTAGAAGACGACGTGGGGGAGGATGGTGGCGTTGTCGCCGATGGCGACGTTGTCTCCGATGACGACGTAGGCGCCGATGTGGGCGTTGGCGCCGATGTGGGCGGTGGGGGCGATGACGGCGGTGGGGTGGATGCCAGGTGGGTAGGTGGGGGCCTGGTAGAAGAGTTCGATGGCGAAGGCGAAGGCGAGGTAGGGATTCTCGACGCGGAGGGTGGCGGTGGAGATCGCGGGGAAGCCGGGTTCGACCAGGACGGCGGTGGCCCTGGTGGTGCGGGCGAGGGCGGCGTACCTTGGGTTGGCGACGAAGGTGAGGTCGCCGGGTTCGGCGGTTTCGATGCCGGCTACGCGGGTGATCTCGGCGGAGGGGTCGCCGTGGAGGGTGGCGTCGAGGTACTCGGCAAGCTTGGCGAGCTTCATGGATTGCATGGAGGGATTATAGAGACAGGGAGCAGGGAATAGGGTGTAGGGAGTAGAGGGCAGAGACTAGGGGCCCGCGCTCTTGCTTTCTATTCTCTGCACATTCCCTACTCCCTTAGTTGGGGCGACTGTTGGGGGGGAGGAGGTTGTTGAAGAGGTCTTCCTGCATGGAGGGGACGGAGGAGGCAGGGAGGGGTTTGCGGCGGGATGGGGTGGTGATGACGGCGAGGAGCTGGAGGTCGGTGATGGAGGTGCGGGGGACGTAGATGCGCTGGGTGTTGGAGCGGGTGTCGGGTGGCGTGAGATGGAGGCCGGCGTCCTGGATGAGGTCGTCGGTGAGGGCGATGTCGATGGGGGCCAGGCCTTCGAGGAGGTCGCCGGTGCGGAAGGTCATGCGGAGCCAGAGGCCTTCGGTGCGGGGCTTGGCGAGGAAGGTGCGGCGGGTGAGGCGCTCGGGGTTGACGGTGTCGTGCAGGTTGAAGTCGCGGACGTAGCAGATGTGCTTGATGTCGTTGAGCAGAAGGGGGACGACGCGGCCGGTGAGGTCGAGGAGGTCGATTGTGCGGTTGCGGACGAAGGCCGAGAGGGGCAGATAGCCGGGGAGGGTTTCACCAGTAAAGCGGCGGACGATGACCTTTTTGTGGGCGGAGGACATGGGTCGGGAATTGGGTCTGGGGGATTGTCGCATGCCGGAGTGCCGGAGGGCGAAAAAGGTGCTGTCCGCGTAGTCAAATCGCTAATGTTGTGTTACACTTACGTTTTGTGCCCGCGTGTCGTGATCTTGATAAACACTTGATTCGCCTGAGCTTAGGTATGGTGCCTGGGCGAATTTGAGTATACCGGTTAGAACCGGCTTGGAGTAAACCTACCAGTTATGGCCGATTACATTTATCTGCTGGAAAATCGCCTTTCGCAGGCCCAACAGGCTGCGTTGCTTGCTGTGCGTCAAGTGGCTCGCGCTAAAGGGCTTACTGTGTTTCTGGTGGGCGGAGCGGTGCGCGACATGACGAGCGGGTCGCCGGTGCGCGATCTGGATGTAGTGGTTCAGGGAAATGCTCTCAAGCTAAAGAAAGATATAGAGAAAGTCAAAGGCGTAATCACTGGCGAGCATGAGGCCGGGCAGTCGCTTTATGTGCGGTTTCCGGGTGGCGTTCGGATGGAGATTGGCAGCACTTTGTCGGTCACTTATCCCGAAGCCGGGCAAGCCGGTCGTAAAGGCGGCGAACATTCTGGATGACTTGCGGCGGAGGGACTTTACCGCGAACGCGATGGCGTTGTCGCTGAATGACGGGTCGTATGGGCTGCTGATGGATCCTCTGAACGGGGTGGCGGACATTGAGAACCGCGAGCTGCGGCTGGTGAGTAACTACGGATTTATCGAAGACCCGGTGCGGATGATCCGGGCGGCGCGGTTTATGGCGCGGCTGGGCTGGCAGATGGACGAGAAGACCCGGGAGCGGTATGAGACGGGCAAGAAGGAAGGGTACATCTCGGCGATGGATGCGTTCAATCGCGGATATGAGACCGAGGAGATCTTCCACGAAGAGGACCCGCTGCGGGTGTTGAAGCGGCTGGAAGCTGAGGGGTGGATGAAGCACCTGTTCCCGGCGCTGACGTCAGCGAAGGCGAACGTGACGGAGTTGGAGCGGCTGCGTGACAGCCAGATGCAGCTGCAGATGCAGGGGATCCATCCCGAGGCCGCGGTGGCGAACTTTCCTTTCCTGACGGCCAAGATGGCGCCGAAGGACGTGGCTGCGCTGAAGAAGAGCTTTGCGCGGCATGGGTTTGTGGAGGAGATTGCGGCGCTGGAGGGTGAGGCGAAGGCGTTTGCGGCTGAGTTCTCGGGCAAGGGCGCGGCGACACCATCGCAGGCCTGGAAGCTGCTGCACTCGGCCAAGCCGGAGTCGATTTTGTGGGTCGCGCATACATCGAAGAACGCGGGGATCCAGGCGAAGTTCAAGGGGTTCTTTACGGAATGGGCGCAGGCGAAGCAGAAGATTCCGTACGTGATGATGCAGGAGATGCGGATCGTCCCTGACTTGCCCGTGTATCACGAGCTGCTGGACAAGCTGTTCTTTGAGTTGATGGATGGCAAGCTGGGAACGCCAGAGGAGATGAAGGCCTATCTTGAGCCGTTCTCGCCGCCTGCGCCGCCGCCGCCGGTGCATCTGCGCCGTCCGCGTGTGGCGAAGAAGGACGCTAAGCCGCCCAAGAGCAGGAAGAAGGCGGTCGCAGTTGCGGAAGGTGAGCCAACGGGTGCGGGGGCTGCAGGCGAGGTTAAGGCCTCGGAGAAGGGTGTGAAGGGTGCCGTCCCGGTGAAGTTGACGGCGGCCCCGGCCAAGGACGTTGCGAAGAAGGCCGTTGCACCAGTGAAGGCGGTCGTGCCGGCCAAGAAGGTGGCTGCGCCCGTGAAGGGTAAGGCCGTTGCCCACGCTCCGGCGAAGAAGGCGGCCGCTGTAAAGAAGGCCGCTGCGAAGAAGGCCCCGGCAAAGACAGCGGCGAAAAAAGCTCCAGCGAAGAAGGCAGCTGCGACGAAGAAAGTCGTGAAGAAGGCTGTCCCGGTGAAGAAGATCGCGTCGAAGAAGGTGCCTGCTAAGAAAGCCCCGGCTGTAAAGAAGGCCGTTAAGAAAGCTGCTCCGGCGAAGAAGGTGGTAAAGCCGGCGCCGAAGAAGAAGCGTTAGCTGTCGCTGGGACAGAAGCACAATCAAATACAAGGCGTAGTCTGGGCAAGGGTTGGGGTAGAGAAGCGGATTTCTCCACTGCGCTGCTCACGATGAGACCGTGAGCAGCTCCGGTCGAAATGACAAGGCTCCCGCGAGGGAGATCAGGCTCCGACGTGATCGGTGGCCAGACGCCTCTTGACGCTTGCGGCGATTGCAGACGAGAACGACGAGGAGTTCTTCAAGGCACTTTCGACGGGGGAGCGCGCCGCCTTGGTCGCGACACTCAAGAAGCTGGTGCAGGCGCGTGGCTTGCACAGGATTCCAACGGAGTAAGGAGAGGATGATGAATACTACTGTGATCCACGAGACGCTGGCGAAGTCGCAGGCGGGCGAGCTGATTTTTCCTGAGGTGGTGCGCAGGCTGCTGGAGGTTGGGGTTGAATCGTATTTTTGTGATCTCGCTAACGGGGCGGAGGTCTTCTATATGACCGACGGTAAGAGCCATGCCGAGAAGATGGTCCTTCCGCTGATGCCGATTGCTGAGGAGTACTCTTCATCGGGTCTGATCGCTGCGATTCGCGGAGCGCAGACAGATGCGATTCGGTATCCGGAGTTTATGAAGCGGTCGGCTGCGGCGGGGGTAGTTGCGTACTGGGCGTTTCTGACAGGGAGAAAGGTCATTTACTTTGGGCGGAAGGGCGAGATCCATATTGAGGAGTTCCCGAAGGCAAAATCGTGAGGCATGTTGATGAATGCTAACGATTGTCGTTTCCCATGTAGTTGCTCGCTTCGGCATGGGAGATGGCGTCGACTGCGTAGGTGAATGTCCCTTTGTCTTTTACTTCGCGGGCCGCTCGTACGAAGGCGCCCAGGGCGGCGCGGGCGAAGGAGCCTCCGACGCTGATTCGCCTGACTCCGGCTGCTGCCAACTCTTCGACGGAGAACGTTGCGCCTTGCAGGCCCATCAGGACGTTGACTGGCTTGGAGACCGAGCGGCAGACCTCTCGGATGGCTTCGAGGCTGGGGAGTCCGGGCGCGTAGAGGACATCGGCGCCTGCTTCGGCGAAGGACTGCAACCGACTTATGGTGTCGTCGAGATTGGGGCGACCGTGGAGGAAGTTTTCGGCCCTTGCGGTCAAGAGGAAATGATGGGTCTGGGCCGTCTCTGCGGCCGCTTCGACTCGTTCCACTGCGAGTTGGAAGTCGTAGATGGGGTTGGCGGGGTCGCCGGTTGCGTCTTCGATTGATCCGCCGGCGAGGCCGATACCGGCGGCGAGTCGAATGGTTGCTGCGCAGGTTTCAGGCGAGGGGCCGAAGCCGTCCTGGAGATCGGCAGAGACGGGTAGATGCGTCGCGTCGACGATGTCTTTCGCATTTTGGAGGATCTCATCGCGGGAAAGCTCTGCCGGTGTGTCGCGGTGTCCAGCGGAGAAGGCGTAGCCCGCACTGGTGGTGGCGAGGGCTTCGAAGCCCAGGGCAGTGAGAATTTTTGCGGTCCCGGCGTTCCAAGGATTGGGAATGACGAAGGTTTCTTTGCGTTGATGAAGCGCTTTGAATGCTTCGTATTTTTGCTCGCGTGTCACGGACGGTTCTCCTTGTTTCGTTTGACGTATTTCGGTTATCGGACGAGAGGCGATGAATCTTAGCGGTGGCGTTTGAGTAGAGCGACGGTAGTGACGAAGAGGCCTCCCGCGGTAAGGGTGAGCAGGACGATGGCGCGGCGGTAGGCACGTTGCGTTGCGGGTGGAGTGGCGGCGGTGTTGTCCAGGCATTGGGTGCAGCCTTGGGGACGGGCTGGGGTGGGGTACATGGCTAGTGCGATGAAGATGATGGCTGCTGCGAAAGTGCGGCTCGCTCTTGTGACACTTTTAGGAGTGCGCTTTGGCGGTACCGGTTGAAAAGCAGATTTCTCCACTTGCCCTTCGACTCGCTGCGCTTGCTCAGGGTCCGGTCGAAATGCCAACATTTTAAGATTGTGCTCGGAATCAGGAATTATTGGAAGAAGGCGAGGAGGGCGAAGAGGAAGAGCCAGAGGACGCCCATGGCGTGCCAGTACCAGGCGGCACCGTCGACGAGGATCTGGCGGTTCTCGAGTTGGCGCGAGACGTAGAGGCCGGTGAAGGCGGCGATCAGAGTGGCGATGCCGAAGAAGAGATGGAAGGCGTGGACGCCGGTGATCAGGTAGAAGAAGTGGCTGCTCTGGCTGGTCTTGAAGAAGACGTGCTGAGCAGCTAGTTGACGCCAGGCGATCCACTGGCCAGCGAGGAAGAGTACGCCGAGGGCTATGGTGGCCGATAGCCAGGGTAGGGCGCGGCGGGTGATCGGTTTGCCGAGACCGAGCCACTCGTCCATGACGTCGGTCTCGCGGAACATGTTGCGGCGGGCGGTCTCCATGGTGAGGGAGCTGAGGAGAAGGACGGCGGTGTTGAGCCAGAGGATGGGCGGGACGATGGTGGGGACCCACTCGTTGACGTAATGGTTGTAGGCGTTGATGTGGCCGGTGGACTGGTTGACGAAGAAGGTGCTGACGATGGCGACGAAGAACATGAGGTCGCTGGCGAGGGCGAAGAAGATGCCCATGCGGTAGCGATGGAGGCGCTCGTAGGGGCCGCGGTGGCCGTGGGAGCGTTCGTTCCAGTTGTCGCCGTCGCCACCGCCGCCGGTGCGCTTGTCAGTGGGCGGACGCCGGCCTGAGCCGCCATCGTGGTCTTCGAGGCGCCGCTTGCGCTCCTGGTCGGTTTTGTTGGGCGTGATAGTGGCCGGCATGATGGTTCACTCTTGAAGCACGCGTTGTGGACAGATTACTCCGGTTTTGTGTCTGCCGTGTTTTCTACGGTCGTCTGGATAACTTTGTCGGGTTCCCATTGAGGAAGGAACGAGTCTCCAAGCTCAGTGGATTGATAGTGGCAGGGGGCGCGGTAGACGGTGGTCTGTGGTGTATCGGATGCGGGTGGAGGGGTAAAAGGATTCATGGCGGGGCTCCATTCGAGCGTGGTGGCTTGCCATGGGTTTGACGTTGCGAACGGGCCTTTGCGCAGACTGCGGAAGAGATTAAAGAGGAAGAGGAGCTGCGCGGTAGCGAGGAAGATCGCGGCGTAGGTGATGAAGTGATTGAGTGGGACGGTTTGGGCGAGGAGAACGCCGGTAGGACTGAGCGCGCCGCCCGGGCCGGGGATTCCTGTGAGTTGGGCGTAGTGGCGGGGTTCTCCGGCCAGGCCGGTCAGATGCATGGGGAGGAAGACTGAGTAGGCCCCGATGAGGGTGAGCCAGAAGTGCCATCGGCCAAGGGGTTCTGAAATCAGGCGGCCGGGGTGGTTGCGGGTGGTGGTGATGAGAGGGAACCAGTAGTAGGTCGCGGCGTAGAGCGCGAAGACGCCGGCCATCGCCATGATGAGGTGGAAGTGTGCGACGACGAAGGTTGTGTTGTGGAGGTACTCGTCGAGGATCGGTTGGGCCAGAATTGGTCCGGTGAGGCCTCCGGAGATGAAAAGGCTGACGAAGCCCAGACTGAATAGCATCGCGGTGGTGTATTGCGGTTTGGAGCGCCACGTGGTGGCTAGCCAGCTTAAGACCTTGGCGGATGCCGGGAGGGCGATGGCCATGGTGGAGATGGAGAAGGCGGAACTGGCGAAGGGGTTGAGGCCGGCGACGAACATGTGGTGTCCCCAGAGAAGGATGCCGAGGAGGCCGATGAGGAGGGTCGTCGCGATCATGGTGCGGTAGGCGAAGACTTTTCTGTGGCTGAAGTTGGCAAGGAGCATGGAGGTGAGGCCTAGGCCGGGGAGGATGGCGATGTAGACCTCGGGGTGTCCGAAGAACCAGAAGAGATGGAGCCAGAGGAGGGGGCTGCCGTCGCCGCCGTGATGGACGATGCCGTTGATGAGGTCGCCGGTGGGGAGGAAGAAACTGGTGCCGGCGTGGCGATCGCAGAGGAGGAGCAGGATGGCCGCGAGGAGAACTGAGAAGGCGATAATGCTAAGGAGAGCGGAGGTGAACCAGCCCCAGACGGTGAGGGGAAGACGCTCCCACGTCATGCCGGGGCAGCGGTTGCGGATGATGGTGGTGAGAGTGTTGATCGAGCTTGCTGTGCTGGCGATGGCAAAGAGAGCGATGCTGATGAGCCAGAGGTCCATGCCGAGGGCCTGGCCGGGGCCGGAGCTGGGGACCGCACTTAGCGGGGGGTAGGCCGTCCAGCCTGAGATGGCGGAGCCGCCGGGGACGAAGGTGGAGCTCAGGAGAGTCAATAGGGCTACGGCTGTCAGCCAGAAGCTGGCGGCATTGAGGGTCGGGAAGGCCATGCTGCGGGCGCCGATTTGGGCGGGGAGGATGAGGTTGCCGAATCCGGCTTGCGGGGCGGTGGTGAGGACGAAGAAGAGCATGATGGTGCCGTGGATGGTGACGAGCGCGAGGTAATCTTCGGGAAGGATGGGGCCATGAAGCCAGAGAATCCATGCGGGCCAGACGAGGTGGATGCGCATCAACAGCGAGAGGAGCGTGCCGATGACGACGGAGATTAATGCGAGAAGAAGGTACTGGATGCCGATGATGCGGTGGTCGGTAGAGAAGAGGCGAGGGAATAGAGAATAGGGAATAGGGAATAGAGAACCTACGGGGGGTTCCCGGTGTTGCCTGGTAGTGGGCGATTCAGGATGTTTCATGGAGTGGCTGCTTTCTGTTTCGAAGCTAGCCATTTTGCGAACTCGTCGGGAGCGAGGACGCGGAGGGTGGCGTTCATGCGGTAGTGGCCGAGGCCGCAGAGTTGGGTGCAGAGGATAGCGTAGGTGCCGGGGGCGGTGGGGGTGAAGTGGATGTGGATGGTTTGGCCGGGGACGGCGTTTTGCTTGAGGCGGAGTTCGGGGATGGAGAGGCCGTGGATGACGTCCTGGGCACGGAGCGCGAAGGTCAACTTCGCGGTTCGTGGGGAGAACGAGTTCGGAGGTGACTTCGTCGTCGGCGGAGTGGGGATCGGTTGGGTCGAGGCCGAGGGGGTTGCCTTCGCCGGGGCGCGACGAGGCTGGGGCGGCTAATGCCGAAGGTGGCGTCGGGGCCCGGGTAGCGGAAGTACCAGGCGAACTGGACGCCGGTGACCTCGACCTGGAGGGCGGTGGGTGAGGCCCCGGTATAGCGGGTGGCGGCCCAGAGACGCTCGGCCTTGATGGTGAGGAAGGCGAAGAGGAGGGCGAGCGCGGTGAGGGGAAGGTACTCGATGCGCCAGAGGTTGGTGGCTTCGGTGCGGCGGCGGGCGAAGAGGCCTGTCAAGAGGATAAGGTGCGCCAGGGCGAGGAGGGCGAGGGCGATCCAGAGATTGAGGAGAAGGTGGTGGTCGAGCGCGGGGCCGTGAGCGCTGGCGTCGGTGGGCAGGAACCACGTTGGGGCGAGCAAAAGCGCGGGGTTGCTGGTCGGGCGCGTCTTGCGGGCGAGAGGCACACGTCAAGGATATCTTGTCTGAGCGGAGATTCTGAGGGCGTTAGCCGAGTCTTCCGGTGAGGAAGGCGTAGATGCAGATGCCGAGAACTGTCGCGACCAGTACGAGCAGAATAGCTGTGGGGAGTAGGCTGCCAGGTCCGTCCTCCTCCCGTCTTCTATTGCCGAAGACCAAGAGAAAGGGTGTTTTGGATCTGCCTGCCTTGATGACTTTGGTCGTGGCCCGGTGAAAGTCCATGTCAAATGCTATTGAAACGGGCATAAAAACGGCATAAAGACTGAGTATGAATCGCTTCGGCCTGCGAGCGGCCCAGGAAAATGCTGGTGGACGTTACGGGAAGCAAATGCGAAGACGACAGCAGGTATTTCCGTATCGCAGAAAGAGGACAAGACCGGCGAGTGCGGACGCTATGTCTTCTTTTCGGCGGTGGCTTGGCCGAATGCGATGAGGTTGCCGTCGGGGGCGAGGACGAGAAGCTCGCGTTGGCCG
Source organism: uncultured Acidobacteriaceae bacterium (assembly GCA_963774835.1). Taxonomy (GTDB): domain Bacteria; phylum Acidobacteriota; class Terriglobia; order Terriglobales; family Acidobacteriaceae; genus Edaphobacter. The sequence continues at coordinate 904,221 of CAVZGS010000001.1, read as the reverse complement.
TAGGTTTGATCGACGGGGCCGTAGACGTCGCGCTTGGGGAGGGTGTCGAGCTTTGGCTTGAGCTCGTCGTAGAGTTTGTCGACGTCGTGGACATCGATGTAATAGGCGAAGCGTCGGGTGCCGGGTGGAGGAGCATCTTTTCCGGTTTGTTCCAAGATGCGGAAGCCGGTGGTCTCGCGATGGACGTAGGCATAGTCGGATTTGCGAAGCTTCGTCTCGAAACCCAGGATGTCGGTGAAGAAGGTGACGGCACGGTCGAGGTTGTCGACGGTCATGAAGGGCGTGACCTGGATGAAGTTGGACATGGCGCTTCTCCTGCGGGAGATGAGGATTTCTTGCGGGGTCAGGCCCGTTTGCGGATGAGGTCGAGGAAGAGCTGGTGGACTCGAGGGTCGGCGCTGAGTTCGGGGTGGAAGGTGGCGGCGAGGAGATGGCCTTCGCGAACGAGGACAGGGAAGCCATCGCGGGTGGCGAGGGTTTCGACTTGCGGGCCGGTACGGGTGATGCGGGGGGCGCGGATGAAGACCATCTCGAGTGGGCCGCCGGGCAACTCGGTGGGCGCTGTGAGGATGGTGGAGTCGATCTGGCGGCCGTAGGCGTTGCGTTCGACGGTAATGTCGAGGGCGGCGAGGGAGGTCTGCGTGGGGTTTTCGACGTTCTTCGCGAGGAGGATCGCGCCGGCGCAGGTGCCGAAGGTCGGGGTGGTCTCGACGAAGGACTGGAGGGCGTCGAGGAAGCCGTCGCGTTCAAGGAATTTGAGGAAGGTAGTGGACTCGCCGCCGGGGATGATGAGGCCATCGAGATTGCGGAGTTCGGCGGGGGTGCGGACGAGCTTTGCGGTTGCACCAAGGGCGGTGAGCGCTTTGGCGTGGGCTTCGAATGCGCCTTGCAGGGCGAGGACGCCGATGGTGAGAGGGTTCTCTAACATGCCGGTTATTTGATTGTAGAGAAGTTGAAACGTTGCGGCATGCGTAAGGCCGCTCAGCCCTCGAGAACACTTTCGCCAAAGCGGAGGAGATTGCCGTCGGGGTCGCTGAGGACGAACTCGTTCATCTTCCATTCGCGTGGGGCCAGCGGCGACAGGATTTTGACGCCTGCTGCGCGGAACTCGGCTTCGAGCGCTTCAGCGGTGCCATCGATGAGGTAGAAGTAGACGCCGCATGGGTTCTGGTCTTCGATCAGGTCGGAGGCAGTGCGAAGATGGATTTCGAGGCTGCCGCGTTTGATGAAGGCGTAGCCATCGCCCTCCTGCCAACGGCGTGCAGAGAAGCCGAGTTGACGGTAGAAGTCGATCGCGCGAGCCAGATTGTGGACCGGAAGGATGGGGACGATACGGAGGATGGGATTTGCGGGCGTCGTACTATCCATGAGCACAGATATTGTCGCACGCAGTATGCGGAGACTGAAGACGAAAGAGAGCCAGACCGTGGTTGCGGTCTGGCTTTACTTGAAGTGCTGCAATGAGTGTTAGTGGGTGCCGTAGGGGCGTTCGCCGTTGGCGTGGAAGAGCTCGCTGACGGTGTGAACAAAGCCGCGGGCGTCGGGAGGCGCGGGGACTCCGCCGGTAAGGATCGTCTCATAGGAGATATCGCGGCCGCCGTAGTAGGCGCGGGTGTCGTCCTGGTTCTGGTTGACGACGTCTCCGGTGAGGTCGACGCCGGCAAAGACGCCCTTGCTGCGTGAGTAGGTGAGGAAGCTGGCGTTGGCAAGTTCAGTCGTGGAGGCCTGCGCATTGCGTCCGACTGGGACCGGCGGCTACGGCCGCATCGCCGCCGAGCTTGACCTTATCGTGGAGGAGGCGCTCGAAGCCGTTATGAGTGGTAGCGATGAGGATGAGGTCGGTGGACTCGCCACCAGCCTGGAAGCCGAAGCTCGCTCCGGTCAACTGGATGAAGGCGGGTGCGCTCCATCCATGGCCGGTGCGACAGGAGACGACGCCTTGACCGTACTGTGCGCCGACGACAAACGCTCCTTTTTTGTAGCCGGGGATTACGGCAACGCAGGTAGCGTGGGAGGCGACGCCTTCGGGGAGACCCCGGTCGGGGGCATCCATAATCTCGTGAAGGGCCATTTGGGCAGACTCTATACGATGATCGAGTTTCTGGACGTCGGCGGCCAATGCGGGCATTGTGACGACGGCAGTGAGACAGAGCACCTGGATGATTTTCATAAATTTACCTTTCAGATATGACGAAGTTTCGTCTTTCGTATCGACTACTTAGTGCGATGCACTTTTCTCACTAGCCGGTAGTGAGTGGATTGAGGAAACGAAGGTTTATATCGAGGGGGGAAAAAGGTTGTACGTGATTTGAGGAGATATTCGCTGTATTAAATTGCTTTGCAGCCAGCCTTCAACGTTTGAGGACCCTTACAGGTATTGGCGTTCCTGATGGCGAATCTCTTTGTAACGCATGAAGGCTTGATGCTCGTCTTCCAGTCCCAGCATGGTGCGAAGTTTGGAGCCGCGGTAGGTGTGGGCGGCCATCCCGACGACATTCCTTGTTACAAACCAGGGGTCGTGGAGAAATACGGTTGGGATGTGGCGGGTCTTCATGCCGCGCTCGGCCTTCCAACGCAGGTACTCGATTTCATTTGCGGAGAGATGCTCGTTGCGAACGACGGAGGTGGTGCCGTCGTACTCTTCGAGGTGTTCATTTTCGATTAGACCGAGGCGGCGAAACTCATCGGTCATTGGGGTCCGGGGATACGGAGTGGGATGTTGGATGTAGGGCCAGTCCACATACTTGCGGGCGAACGTGAGGTTGACTTCAATCGATTCGACTGTATCGTTTGGACTGCCGACGATGAGGCCTCCGATAACGTACATCTTGTTGCGATGCAGGTATTCGATTGCCTGGAGTGTCGCGTTGCCTGTGTTTTTGCCGTCGGTGCGTGCGGTGTTCTTTGCGGAGGCCTGCAGGAATTTGAGGTCGCCTTCGAGGACATTTTCTATTCCGAGGAAGACATAGCGAAAGCCAGCGCGGTGCATTAACGGGGCAAGGGTCTCTCCATGGTTCGCAATCGCTGAGGTCATGCCCTGGACGAAGTAGTCCAGCTTGTCTAGCCCGGCGTTGATGATGGCGTGGCAGAGCGCTTCGAAACGATGGACATTCAACGTGATGTTGTCATCGACGAGGAAGATGGTTCGTGCACCGTGGATTTGCGCGTCGCGGATGTCGGCGATTACGCGGTCAAAGGAGTAGGTGTGAAAGTTGCGACCGCGCATTTCAATGATGGAGCAGAAGCTGCAATCGAAGGTGCAGCCGCGCGAGGTCTCGACGACGTCGGCCTGGCGGCCCAGGATGGTGTAGCCCTTGAGGACGCGTGCGCTGCGGTCGGGGAGGCGAATTTCTTCGTCTTCTAATCGGTGGGGGGCGCGGAGCTGGTTGTGAACCCACTTGTCGCCGCAGCGGTGAGAGAGTCCGGAGATGAAGTGCATGCCGGCGCCGCCTTCGAGGGCGCGTGTCAATTCACGAAATGTGACTTCGCCCTCGCCTCGGACGATGAAGTCGACTGGCATGGATAGGTATGCTTCGTGAGCAAGGCTTGGGTCGTAGCCACCGACGACGATCTTCACGTTTGGTTTTAGGGTGCGGACCAAGTGCATGATGCGTTCGGCGGTCCGGCGCTGGAAGGTCATAACTGAGAGACCAATGAGGTCTGGATCGATTTCGCGGACAAGGCGGGTGACCGTCTCCCGCACGGCGCGCTGGGAGAGGATGAGATCGGCGACGGCGACTTTGTGGTGCGGGTCGACGTTGCCCGCGAGTGAGGTCAACGCACCGTTGGGCATGCGGATCGCGATCGTAGGCATGTGCTCGAAGGAATCGGGCATGGAGAGCAGAAGGACGTTCATAGAACCCTCCTTGACCTCTCAGACGAGAACTATCGGCGCAGGTCTACGCTTCGCTTCCGACGCCTGTGTAGAAGCTACCAGCCGCGGGTTTGCATGAGATGTTGCTCTTCGATGCCTGCTGCGGCGAGGCCCTTCATGGTGCCGGTGACGGATTCGCTGGCTTCGGCGACGATCTTCGGGTCGTTGAAGTGTGTCGTGGCGATGACGATGGCGCGAGCGCGGCTGACGGCCTCTTCGCGCTCCTTCGGATCATTTTCAACGTCGAGCGGAGTGGCGCGCTCCTTCATGAAGATGCCGGAGCCTACGAAGACGGTCTCTGCGCCCAGCTGCATCATCAAGGCTGCGTCGGCTGGAGTGGCGATGCCGCCGGCGCTGAAGTTGGGGACGGGGAGCTTGCCGGCCCTGGCGACAATGCGGATGAGTTCGTAGGGTGCGCTGTGGACCTTTGCGGCGTTGTAGAGTTCCTCGTCACCCAGCACGGTAAGGGCCTTGATTTCGCGGACGATCTGGCGCATGTGCTGGACAGCGTGGACGACGTCGCCGGTGCCGGGTTCGCCCTTGGTGCGGATCATGGCTGCGCCTTCGGCGATGCGACGGAGGGCTTCGCCGAGGTTGCGTGCGCCACAGACGAAGGGCGTGGTGAATGCGTGCTTGTCGATGTGGTAGGTCTCGTCGGCGGGGGTGATGACCTCGGACTCGTCGATGAAGTCGACGCCGATCTCCTGCAGGACCTGGGCTTCGGCGAAGTGGCCGATGCGGGCCTTGGCCATGACGGGGATGGTGACGGTGGCCATGATCTCTTTGATGAGCTTGGGATTGGCCATGCGGGCGACGCCGCCTTCGGCGCGGATCATGGCGGGGACGCGCTCGAGTGCCATGACGGAGATAGCACCGGCCTCTTCAGCAATGCGGGCCTGCTCGACGTTCATGACGTCCATGATGACGCCACCTTTGAGCATCTCGGCGAGGCCGAGTTTGAGGCGAATGGACGGGGTGTCGAAGCTGCCGTTGCCGTTGCGGGTGTGATCTGCCATGGGGGCCTCCTGAATCTACCTTGGGTCTTGTGCGCGGCGGTGGGCACACCGTGCTTCCTGTATGTCCGCGAGACTTTTAAGTTTAGCAGTTTTGCTGAGACAAAACCGCCGAACGCGGATTCGATGGATAAACGCGGATGAAGTGCTCCTTTTGGGGCAGATGGTTGGGTTACCAGGTTGAGTCGGGCCAAAGGATTTGCCGGAAATTCAACTTGGTTTGACGCGTGGTCAGGTGTGATGGGGTCAATCTAGCGAGACGGCACGGTGTGTTCTGCCGATTTGCCCCGGGAGGTGCCTGTATGGGCGCTGAACTGACGATTGTGATTCCGGCGAAGAACGAGGTGGCCATGCTGCCGAAGTTGTTGGAGTCGCTTTGCCGGCAGGACTATGCAGGGATGACCGAGACGCGGGTGCTGGTGGCGGACGCGGGGTCGACCGATGGGCACCGTGAAGATGGCGCTGAGTTTTTGCGGCAGGCTGAAGGTGGAAGTGGTGGTGGGCGGACTGCCTTCGGTGGGAAGAAATGCGGGTGCCCGGCTGGCGACGACGAAGTATGTGTTGTTTCTGGATGCGGACGTTGAGCTGCCCGAGCCTACATTGCTGCGGCGGGCGATGTGGCGGATGGAGCGGAGACGGCTGCATCTGGCTACGACGAATATTGCCTGTCGCGAGGGTAGCTTTTTTGATGACGTGCTGTATGCGGGAAATAATTTGATGCAACGGGTTGGGTCGCTGACGAAGCCGTTCGCTACAGGGATGTTTATGCTGTTTGACCGCGAGGTGTTCTGGGCGTTGGGTGGATTCAATGAGCGGGCGCTGTTTGCGGAGGACTATCTGCTGTCGAAGGGTGTGGCGCGGACCCGGTTTCGCATTGTGCGGGGGCGGGTGTTGACGACCAATAGGCGTTTTCAGAAGCTGGGGCACGGCAGGATGGTCTGGATGTTCTTCAAGACGATGCTGCATACGTGGGACGAGGAGTATTTTCTTGAGGACCAAGGGTATTGGGGTGGAGCTGGGTGAAGCGTGCTCAGTGCTTGATACACTATGGGCAACAACACGACACGTTGGAGACCGTAGATGCGAATAAGGAACTTCACTACACTGCTGTTGCTTATCAGTTCGATTGCGTGGCTTTCATCCGACAGTCTGGTGGGCGAGGAGCTTCCCAAGGGAAGTATTGGTGTGCTTCTTATCTCGGATAAAAATACCGGGACCATTCTTGTAGACGCGAAGTTGAATGGGCAACCGGTGGTGATGATTCTGGACACGGGCGCGAGTCATTCGATGTTCGACGCCGGCACCTTTGGATTGTCCGCAGTGCAATTCCAAGCAGCACGAATGAATAGCCGAGGCCTGGGGCTCAATGCGGATGTCGTGATGCGAACTGCCGATTTCGAGATAGGAAATGAAGCCTGGAAGCAGCAACCAGTTGAGATTGCCGATCTCCATCTTCTATCGAAGATCTACGGCAGAAAGATCGGCGGGATTATTGGGCAAGATGTGCTTCGATCGTTTGTCAGTGTTCAGATCAATTACAAGGGTCAGTGCGTTATGTTTCAGCGGTAGTAGAGCGCGGGGAACATCAGGGTTGGGGCGCGGTGAAGCCTGCGGCGGCTAGAACTTTCTCGTCCAGGGCGATGAAGAGGCCTTTGCTGCGAGCCAGGACGGTTCCGTCGGGACGCTGGAGTTCGGCCTGATGGAAGAGCTTCCGGTCCGGGGTGCCGTCTGGCTTGGTGGCTCGGTAGAGATGGCGGGCGACGAGGACGAGTGGCTGGTAGAGCGGAGCGGGGCGGAGGTAGTCGACCTCCATGTGACGGGTCATGGCGAGGACGTTGAGGGGGCGATTGAGCTTGCTCATGGCTTCGTCGAGGAGCGCGGCGACGATGCCGCCGTGGATGTGGCCGGGTGGGCCCTCGTGCATGCGGTCGAGCTGGACATTTGCGATTGCGGTGATGTTTTCGGGGTCCGAGGTGTTGGTGGTGAAGGTTAGGTGAAGACCCTGGGGATTGGCGGGGCCGCAGCCGAAGCAGTGATTGGCACGCTCGTCGATGGTGGGGTTGCCGTCCATTGAGGCGGGGGTGTGGCGGGCGTTATCGGGTGTCGGGGAGTTAGATTCGGGTTTGGTCATCGCTGCGCTCAATCGTCCTTCGGACGTTAGCACAAAGCGATGTGAAATGAATAGCCATTCAGTTGGTTTTCCGTCGCCCAGGGTGGTGTTTTTCGTTCATTTGGCGGTGGGTTCTCCGACGAATACCAGGCAGTCGTTCGGGTCGGAGATGTGGAATTCAGTCATGCCGTAGTCGCGGTCGAAGAGGTCGCGGATGCGGTAGCGATGTTTGAAGGGCTGGACGTGCTGCCATAGGGAACGGATATCCGAGACTTCGATGTAGATCTCGGTGTGACCGCGGACACACTTCATAACCTCTTCGGAGTCGGCCTTTTGGAAGTGAATGGTTTGGCCGTCACGTTCTACGATTGAATATCCTGGCGACTTCATGTACGGGGTGAAGCCGAGGACTTCCTGATAGAACGCGAGGGTCTCCTCCATATCGGCCACCGCCAGCATCGGGCTTATCCTTCTTGCCACTGCATCCGGCATGGGTCGACCTCCGCGGTTGAGCTAACTGATCTGGAAACATCATGCCACGGGCAGGTCGTTCAGGTATTGCAGACTTCGATGATGCCAGGGCCGAACTTTTCTATTTTTTCCCCGCCAAGGCCGTGGACGGCCTTCAGTTGCGTGAGCGTCTGCGGTCGGGCGAGAACGATGCTGCGGAGGGTGCTGGAGGCGAGGACGAAGAAGAGAGGGAGATTGAGCTTTTCGGATTCGGCCTTGCGCCACTCGCGGAGGCGTTGGTCGAGGGCTTGTTGCTCGGGGGTGAGGGTGTCGGTTGGTTCAGGGGTGGCTGGGCGAGGGCGTGTGAAGGTGTTGGCCGTGGGAGGGATTGTACCGGCCCCTGTGAATGACGCAGTTGGTGTGGTCCGGGCAGAATGCGGGGGGCCCTCCACTGCGGCGGCATAAGACGCCGCCTTCGGTCGGGATGACGCTTCTTTATCACTACTATCACTAGTGTTACGTGGGCCTGGAGCTTCTAAGCGGCAGATAGCGATGATGTCAGCGCCGTAGCGGTCGGCTTTTTCCGGGCCTATGCCGGAGACGGTGTGGAGTTCGGCGAGTCTGGTGGGACGTGCGAGGACGACATTGTGGAGGACGCTGTCGCCGAAGACCATGAAGGCGGGCTTGCCGGTTTTGGAGGCCTCGGCCTTGCGCCAGGTGCGAAGAGCGGCCTCAAGGGACCTTTGTTCCAGCGTGTAGGCGGCCGTGGTTTGTTCGCGCTCCGCTTTGAGGGACGTTTTCGAGGGTCTGGTGCCTGTTGGAGTGCGTGGTTTTTTTCGCGACGAAGTTGATGATGTAGCGGTCGTGTCTTTGAGCAGGAGGTCGGGTGGGAGTGGGCCCGTGAGGGTGCGGCCTTCGTGGGTGAGCGCCGCCTTCTTGAAGTTGATGAGGTTTCCTTCAGGATTGGTCCGATTGATCGCTGTTCAATGTGATGAGACCGGAACGGACGAGGGCGTCGAGCAGGGTATCGAAGACTTTGCGGTCGGCTGCGGGCGTGTTGCGCAGTGCGCCGGTGGAGAGCTCGGTGTGGAGTTTGCCCGTGGCGCGAGTCTGGCCGTCGAGTGCGCGGAGGACGGCGCGGAGTTGACGGTCTTCTTCGGTGGTGGGTGGGCGGAAGGTCTGCGCGGTGGCGTTTTGGGGGGCGCAGAAGTCGCAATGGCCGCAGGGGCGGAGGCCGTCGGTGGTGTCACCGAAGTGCTGGATGAGAGCGGCCATGCGGCATTGCGGGGACTCGGCGAATTGAACCATACGGTCGATCTGCCCGCGGCGGAAGGCGATTTGTTCGTCGTAGCCTTTGCGCCACGCGGTTTGCCGAGGCGCGTCTTCGGCGGCGCGGACGTTGCCGGCCATGTCGATGTTGGCTGCGCCTTGCGCGATGAGTTTTTCGACGGCCTTGTCGAAGGTCTCGGCGTCCATCTTTAGGCGTTGACGCAGGAGGTCGGGCATCTGATAGTCGTCGTTGAGGAGAGCGGCGACGCGAGTGAGCTCGGTGATGGCGGGGTAGTCGCGCTCGAGGAAGAAGTCGTGCATCTTGCGATCGGCGAAGGAGTGGAGGAGGACGGTGCGAGAGGGGAGACCGTCGCGTCCGGCGCGACCGATCTCCTGGTAGTACTGCTCGACGGAGCCGGGGAGCGCGGTGTGGACGACGGTGCGGACGTCTGCTTTATCGATGCCCATGCCGAAGGCGATGGTCGCGACGACTACTTCGAGCTTGCCGGTGAGAAACTGGCGCTGGACGCGCTCGCGGGTGGATGGGTCGAGACCTGCGTGGTAGGCGGCCGCGCTTCCTCCGAGGGTGCCCGCTAGTTCTTCGGCGGACCTGCGCGACGGAGCGTAGACGATGGCGGGGCGGTTGGATTTTTCTTTGAGAAGATTTGCAGTAAATTCGTTGCGGCGGGGCTTGGAGAGTTCGACGACCTCGATGGCGAGGTTGTGGCGACGAAAGCCGTGGATGAAGAGTTCGGGTCGCGAGAGTTGAAGCTGGGTGATGATGTCTTTTTGGACCGTGGGCGTGGCTGTCGCAGTGAGAGCGATGACGGGTGCGGGGCGGAGGGCGGGGAGGAAGTCGCCGAGGGTGCGGTAGTCGGGGCGAAAGTCGTGACCCCAGGCGGAGATGCAGTGGGCCTCGTCGATGGCGATGAGCGAAGGCTTTTTCTTGGCGAGCATCTCGGGGAAGTTGGGGACGCGCATGCGCTCGGGTGCGATGAAGAGGAACTGGAGGGTGCCGTCGAGGTAGTCGCGGCAGGCCTGGCGGGCCTCGTCGCGGGAGAGACCGGAGTGGATGCGGCCGACGCGGAGGCCGGCGGCGGTGAGCTTGGTGGCCTGGTCGTCCATGAGGGCGATGAGGGGCGAGATGACGAGGGCGGTGCCGCCGCGGGCGATGGCGGGGAGCTGGTAGCAGAGGGACTTACCTGCTCCGGTGGGCATGACGAGGAGAACGTCGTGGCCGTCGGTGGCGGCGCGGCAGACGGCTTCCTGATTGGCGCGAAAGGATGGAAAGCCAAAGGTCGTGTGGAGCAGGGAGGTGAGGTTCATCGGCTTGCTCAGTTTCGCATATTGTTCGTGCGAGCAGGAATTAGAAGAGGTTGCGAGTTGGGTTCGGGGCGCGGAGCCGGGCTGGTAGAAAAATCTGTTCACAACGCGGAGGTCGCGCGTTGACGTGGTGGAAGAAAGTGCTTTCTTTCTAACGGTTGTCCGGTGCAAGATTGAGCATCTTTCGCTGAGGTTGATCAATCTGATAGAGCATGATGTCTGTGGAGGATGGATATGTATCTGATTGCGATCTGCGTAGTCGGGTTTCTTGTCTTGATCTTCGGGATATTCAGAATCAGGCAGCTGCGGAACCGAAGAGAGTTGGATGAGCACAGCATCGAGCCGGAGGCCCTGCATGACTTGCTGGAGCGGAAGCAGGACGTGCTTGTGTTTGATGTCCGACAACCGCTTGATTTGCTGGCGCACTCGGAGATCATTCCCGGAGCGAAGAGGATCCCGCCGAAAGAGGTAATTGAGCAGGCCACGTTAATTCCGAAGGAGAAGGATTCGGTGATCTACTGCACGTGTGTCAGCGAGAAGACAAGCCGAATGATTCTGGAGCAGGCCCTAGCGTTGCAGTTCACACGAATTAAATTTCTCAAAGGCGGATTAGCGGCATGGAAGGCCAAGGGCTATCCGGTGGAGATGTATACCAAGCCGTTTCACCTTGATACTGCGTCCTAGTTGTGTGATCGCTTATGACAAGGCAGTTGCTGGCTTTTTCTTCCAGGCGCCAACGATGGCTCCGATGATGATCATGTCGATGAGGGCGTAGACGGTGTTGATGGCGTAGATCTGGAGGGTGCGGACCTCAAAGATGTACTCCTTGGCCCAACTGGTGGCGATGAAACCGAACCAGAGAAAAGCGGCGACGATGACGCCGCGGAGGGCGGTCTGTTCGCCTGAGGCCTGGATGCAGATGGTGAGGACAGCCGCGACGATGATGGAGCAGAGGATCGCGGTTCCGAATTGAACGGGTGGGTTGTAGCCAGCTGCGCTGTGCAGCCATTCTTCGGTGCGGCCGATGCCTTCCAGCCACTGCTTCATGAACATGCTGAACCATAGCGCCTCGAAGAGAAAAGAGACGATGGCTGCGACGAGGATCGCTACCCAGTTGAGACGAAACTTGCTCATCCTGCCCTCCGCTAAATTGTCCCGTTGTTGTTGCAGGGAGAATATAGCGGAGGCGAAGGATGCGCAAGTCAGGCGTTCATGATTTTGTCGAGGGTGATGGGAAGGTCGCGGACGCGTTTGCCGGTGGCGTTGTAGATGGCGTTCGAGATGGCGGCGGCGGCGCCGGTGATGCCGATCTCTCCGATGCCCCTCGATCCGAGGGGGTTGAACTTGTAGTCGGGAATGCCGACGACGGTGACGTCGATCTCGTGGATGTCGGCGTTGACGGGGACGTGGTATTCGGCGAAGTTTTCGTTGATGGTGCGGCCGTAGGTGGTATCGATGAGGGTCTCTTCGAGAAGGGCCATGCTGACTCCCCAGACGACTCCGCCTATGAGCTGGTTGGTGCCTGTCTTTGCGTTGATGAGGGTGCCGATGTCGTAGGTGCCAACCATGCGGCGGACCTGAATCATGTGGGTGTCGACGTCGACGGCGACTTCGGCGAAGATGGCGCCCCAGGAGTGCGAGCTGAAGGAGTCGCGGTCTTTGGAGAGCTCGGAGGTGGCAGTGGCTTCTACGGGCGTGTTGCCGTTGCGGGCGATGAGGGTGGTGAAGGTCTCGGATTTTTCCGGGCGGGATTTAAGGAAGAGGTTGCCGTCCCTGGTAGCGACGTCATCCGCGGTGGCCCCGTGGAGTGGTGATTGTGCGTCAGCGATGGCGAGTTGAATGAGCTTGAGTTTGGCCTGAAGCGCGGCGTCGTAAACGCCTGGGCAGACTGAGGCCGCGGTGGTTGAACCGCCGGAGCCTCCGGAGGGGGGGAGCGTCGTGTCGCCAAGTTTCACGTCGACTAGAGTGGGATCGATGAAGAGCGTGTCGGCCGCGGTTTGGGCGAGGATGGTGTAGGTCCCGGTGCCGAGATCCTGGGTGCCGATGCCGACGAAGACCCGGCCATTGGGGAGGATGCGGACGACTGCGGACGAGGGGCGGCGTCCCGCGCCGTAGTTGGCGGTCGCCATGCCGTAGCCGATGAGTTTGTTTCCTTCGCGGCGTTGGCCTGGTTGCGCGGTGCGTTTGGACCAGCCGAAGCGGTCGGCCGCTTGGGTGTAGCACTCGCGGAGATGTTTGCTGGACCAGGGAAGACCCTTGCCCGGATCTTTCTCGGCGTAGTTGATCAGGCGAAGTTGGATGGGGTCGATGTTGAGCTTTTCGGCGAGTTCGTCGAGGGCGATTTCGAGGCCGACGCTGCCGGTGGCTTCGCCGGGGGCGCGCATCCAAGTGCCCATGCCGAGGTTCATGTCAACCAGGTTGTGGGAGGTTGTGAGTGACTCGCTGTCATAGAGGAGCGCGGTTGCGGCGGCAGCACTCTCTATCCAGTCCGACATGAGAGAGGTGTAGCAGGTTGAGTCGTGCTGTTGAAGCAGGAGCTTGCCGTCGGAGGAGGCGGCGAGCTTGATGTGCTGGTAGGTGTTGGGGCGGGAGCCTACGGGCCCGAACATCTGATCGCGGCCCAGGGCGAGCTTGACTGTGCGCTGGGCGACTTTGGCGGCCATGGCAGCGAGGACGGTGTGGGACCAGACGTAACCTTTGGTGCCGAAGCCACCGCCAGTGTAAGGACATTGAACGTGGACGTTGGCGGGCGGAATGGAAAAGGCCCGGGCCAGTGAGCCCTGGACGCCGCTGATACCCTGAGTGGCGTCGTAGACGCTGAGTCTGTCGCCGTCCCAGGATGCGATGGTGGCGTGCGGCTCCATGGGATTGTGGTTTTGGATTGGTGTGGAGTAGGTCTGGTCGATGACGACGGAGGCCTTGGCGAGAGACGCTTCGGGATCGCCGCGGCGCGTTGTGCCTCCGCGTTTGGGGGCGCGGGCGTCTTTGAGCAGGGCGTTGAAGTCGAGCTTGGCGGGCTGCTCCTTGTATTGGATGCGGAGAAGCTTTGCGGCTTCGTGGGCCTCGGGCAGAGAGCGGGCAACTACGACGGCAATGGGTTGGCCGCTGTAGAGGACGTTGGTGTCCTGGAGGACATTGACGTTGCCTGGGACGGTGATCTTTGGCGCGTTGAACGGCGTGATGATGGAGTAGACGCCGGCGGCCCGGGTCGCGACAGTCTGATCGATGGAGACGATAGTCCCTGACGGGATGGTGGCCTGGACGATGTGTGCGTAGGCGACGTTTTCGACGGGGAACTCGGCCGCGTATTTGGCGCGACCGGTCACTTTGGCGAGGCCGTCGTAGCGGTGGTCGAGCTGGCGTTGGTTCTGTCTGGGATGGGTCTCTGTTTCGTCAATGGAGATCATGCCTTGACTCCTTGTGCGGCGAGGGTGAGAGCGCGCACGATGCTTTGCTTGGCAAGCTCGACTTTAAAGGCGTTGTGCTCGTAAGGCTTCGCTCCGGCTAAGGCAAGATCGGCGGCTTTTCTGAACGCGTCGGCGCTGGCGACTGTGCCGACCAGGAACTTCTCCGCTTCCAGAGAGCGCCAGGGCTTGAGGGCGACGCCGCCAAGGGCCAGGCCTGCGGACTGGATGGTCTTGCTATCCATCTCGAGGCCGGCCGCTACTGATACAAGCGCGAAGGCGTAGCTCTGGCGGTCGCGAACCTTGAGGTAGTAGGAGTGCTTCGCGAACTTCGATGCGGGAAGTTCGACCGCGGTGATGAGTTCGTCGGGGTGGAGGTTGGTGTCGAGTTGTGGCGTGGTGCCGGGGAGACGGTGGAAGTCGGCGATGGCGATGGTTCGCTTGCCCTTAGGGCCCGTGACGTGGATGGTGGCATTGAGCGCGGCGAGGGCGACGCTCATGTCGGAGGGGTTGGTGGCGATGCACTGATCGGATGCGCCGAGGATTGCATGGATGCGGTTGAAGCCTTTGATGGCTGCACAGCCGCTGCCCGGGGTGCGCTTGTTGCAGGCGGGAAAGGTGGTGTCCATGAAGTAGTAGCAGCGAGTGCGCTGGAGGAGGTTGCCGCCGGTGGTGGCCATGTTGCGGAGTTGTGGTGAGGCGCCACTGAGGAGCGCTTGTGAGAGGAGCGGGTAGCTGCTGCGAATGGTTTCGTGGTTGGCGAGGTCGCTGTTGCGGACGCCGGCGCCGATCAGGGTCGCGCCGTTGGTGGTGGTGATCTGGACGAGGTCGAGGTGAGTGACGTCGATCAGGGTGGTGGGGTGTTCGACGTTGTACTTCATCAGGTCGACGAGGTTGGTGCCGCCGCCCAGGAACTTTGCTCCGCGGGCGGAGACGGCGTGGACGGCCTCATCGGCAGCGGTGGCGCGCTGGTAGTTGAAGGGCATCATGCGGAGGCTCCTTTCGCGGCGGCGCGGACGGCGGCGACGATGTTGGGGTAGGCGCCGCAGCGGCAGATGTTGCCGCTCATGCGTTCACGGATCTCGTTGTCGGTTAGTTCGGGGTTGGTCGTGTTGCCGGTCTCGAAGGAGACGGTGCTGAGGGTGTTGTGCTTGTGTTCTTTCAGGAGGGCGACGGCCGAGCAGATTTGGCCGGGGGTGCAGTAGCCGCACTGGAAGCCGTCGTGTTCGAGGAACGCGGCCTGGATGGGGTGGAGGGTGTCGCCCTGCGCGAGGCCTTCGATGGTAGTGATCTCGGCCCCGTTTGCGGTGACGGCGAGGGTAAGGCAGGAGTTGACGCGGCGGCCGTTGAGGAGGACGGTACAGGCCCCGCACTGGCCGTGGTCGCAACCCTTTTTGCTGCCTGTGAGTAGGAGGTGTTCACGCAGGGCGTCGAGGAGGGAGGTGCGAGTGTCGAGGGAGAGGGTGTGTGAGGTGCCGTTGACCTTAAGGGTCAGCTCCATCATCTTTGGCGTGGTGACGGCCGCGGCCTGGGCTTCCTGGGCCGCCGCAAGATGGGGGACGCCAGTGGCGACGGCGGCGCTGAGAATGCCAGCGGCTTTGACGAAGCTGCGGCGGGAGAGTTCGATGTCGGTTAGAGAGGTTTGTTCTTCAGGAAGAGTGTCTTCGAGCTGGTCTTCGATGTCGGTGCAGCTTTGGGAGCTCATGGCCGTGCCTCACGTGGGTTGATGGTGCGCGATGGGTATCGTACGACGAGCCAACATACGTTGACGAAGCGGCCTCGGAAAAAGATGCATGCAAAAAAATCGATTTTTGCAGACGATTTGAAGGTTATGATGTTGGCATTCACACAAGCGTTACCAAAATTTAACAAGGGCAGTCGGGGAGAGTGACTTGCGTCAATCTACTTTTTTCAAATTTGCAGTGATATCTCGCATATCATACGTCGGCATCGTAGCGGTGCTGGCAGGGTCAATGGTAGTCCCGGCTTTCTCTCAGGCGCCGGAGGGACGGCAAAGAGGTGCGGCGGAGGCACCGGCGGCGGCGAAGGACTAACCAGGGTACTCCGATTCCTCCGGAGACGAACTCTGTGACCAAACATGACTGGACTGCGGGTGGACAGACCGTCCGATTACACGGCAACCGCCGGGAACCTGCTGATACGCGACGACCAGGACAAGGCGAACGGCAGCATCTTCTATGTGGCGTATACCGAAGATGGCGCTGACGCGAAGAACCGGCCGGTGACGTTCTTTTATAACGGCGGACCAGGTTCGGCGACGATATGGCTGCACATGGGATCGCTCGGACCGGTGCGCGTGGTGACGCAGAGTCCAGAGGCGACAGGGCCTGCTCCGTTTGAATGGATACAGAACCCGCAGAGCCTGATCGATAAGAGTGACCTGGTATTTATCGATGCGCCGCTCTGCGGCTTTTCACGCGCCGTGGGCAAGGGTACAGCAAAGGACTTTGCCGGGACCGACCAGGACATTCACGCGTTCGAGAAGTTTATCGTTCGCTATATTACGGTGAACCAGCGGTGGAACTCGCCGAAGTTTCTGTTTGGCGAGTCGTATGGGACGACGCGATCGGCGGGTTTAGTCGCAGCGTTGCAGAACGATGGGATCGAGTTCAATGGCGTGACGTTGTTGTCGTCGATTCTGAACTACAACCGGCGCGCGCCGGGGCTGGACTATGAGGCGATCGGATATCTGCCTTCATATGCGGCAATTGCTTACCACTATAAGAAGGTGAAGACGAACCTGAGCATTGCGGAGTGGGTGCAGCAGGCGCGGGTGTTTGCGCGAGGGCCCTACACCGAGGCGCTGCAGCAGGGCGATAAGCTGCCGACGGCGGAGTTCGATGCGATGGTGGCGAAGGTGGCGGCGATCACCGGATTGAGTGTGGAGTATGTGAAGGAGTCGAAGCTGCGGATCTCGGCGACGCGGTTCCGCAAAGAGCTGCTGCGTGGGGACGAGCGTACCCTCGGACGTTACGACGCGCGGTTCATGGGATGGGCACCCGGATTCGGCGGGAGAGAACCCGGGGTACGACCCATCGGACACGGGGATCAGCGGGGTGTATGTCGGGGCGTTCCACGACTACATCCAGAGAGAGTTGAAGTATATGAGCCAGGAGCCGTACTACCTATCGGGCCCTGGGCTGAACCAGGCCTGGGACTTCAAACATAGACCGGCGGGTGTCTTTGCCGGTGGTGGCGGCGGCGGACGCGGGGGTGAACAGAACGAACCAGACGTTGCGGTGAGACCTGTCGGACGCGATCCGAAAAAATCCACACCTGCATGTGTTTTCGGCGAATGGTTACTTCGATCTGGCGACGCCGTTCTTTTCGACCGAGTTTGATCTGAGCCACATGGATCTTCCGCCGAACCTGGTGGGAAATGTGCAGTTCGGATACTATCCGGCCGGTCACATGGTCTATCTGAACGTAGAAGCCCTGAAGGAGCTAAAGGCGGACATGGCAAAGTTTTATGCCCAGGCCCAGCAGCACTAAGACATGGTTGAGGTTACGAGCGAGACGCGGGTACTCCCGGGGGGTCGATTTCCCTCGGGACGCCCTTGCTTTTTGAGCGTAACTGCCTTAGAATGAATACTGCGGTTTTTTCCCAGTGTACGCATAGCGAAGTGTGAAATTAATTCAAAGAGGTACTGATAAAGATGGCAAAGCGTCGTGGAAATCCCAATTGGGGCAAGCCTGAGCCGATAGGGCCAGTTGTTCCGACGGTCACATCGTTCGAGCAGGTGGTAAAAGAGTTCAAGCTGACACCGGACCAGTACATTCGATCGACCCGGCTTCGCGAATGGGCCCGGCGAAACAAAAATTCAAAGTACATTCCTGAGGCGCTGCTGGAGGCCTGGGGCTTTGAGATCGAGTCAACGCTATAGATTTCAAAATTGGATGTGAGACGCCGCCTGTGAGGGTGGCGTTTCTTTTTTGCGACGGAAGTGTGATGGGACGCGTCGAAAGAGATGAAGGTGGAGGGCGGGGTTATGTTTGCTGACGTCATGGAGGCGGTGGAGGAGATCAAGGCGGGCCGGATGGTGGTGGTCGTCGATGATGATGACCGCGAGAACGAAGGCGACCTGACACTGGCTGCAGAGTTTGTTACACCGGAGGCGATCAACTTCATGGCGAAGTTTGGCCGCGGGTTAATTTGCCTGACGTTGACGGAAGAGCGTGCGGACTATCTGCGGCTTGGGCCGATGACGCAGGAGAATACGTCGCGCTTTGGAACGGCGTTTACTGAGAGCATCGAGGCGCGTGAGGGGGTGACGACGGGCATTTCGGCGGCGAGCCGTGCGCATACGATCAAGGTGGCGATCGATCCGCGATCGACGGCGCATGATCTGGCGCGGCCGGGGCATGTGTTTCCGCTAAGGGCACGCAAGGGCGGAGTGCTGGTGCGAGCGGGACAGACGGAGGCTTCGGTCGACCTTGCTCGAATGGCGGGGCTGGTGACGGCGGGTGTGATCTGCGAGATTATGAACGACGACGGGACCATGGCGCGGGTGCCGGACCTGGTTAAGTTTTGCGATGAGCATGGGTTAAAGATGGTGACGGTGGCGGACCTGATTCGCTACCGGTTACAGAATGAACGGTATATTCATCGCGTGGCGGAGTCATTGATGCCTACTGCGCATGGCGAGTTTCGCATGATCGCGTATGAGAGCGAGGTGGAGGGTGGCGAGTCGCATGTTGCGCTGGTGTTCGGCGATGTGACTGGCGATGGGCCGGTGCCAGTGCGGGTGCATACGCATTGTCTGGCTGGAGATGTTTTTTCGACGACGCTGTGTGATTGCAGGGCCGTGGTAGAGAACTCGCTGCGCATGATTGCCGAGGCGGGTAAGGGCGCGCTGGTGTATCTGCACAATGGTAGCGCGGGTTTTGGCGTGGATAAGGCGGTTGGGCAGGCGCGGGTGGTGTTTCACCGGGAGCAGCGGCTGCGGGAGGGTTGTGATGAGCGGGCGCACCGGACTTTGCGGCAGGTTGGGTTGGGGGGGCAGATTCTTTCCGATCTGGGGATCCATAAGATTCGGTTGCTGACGAACACTCCTACGCATGTGCCGGCGTTGCAGGGGTTTGGGATTGAGATCGTGGAGCAGATTCCGGTATCGACTGGTTCGGTCCGGCGGTAATTTTCAGAAAATATTTGGGCGTGGTGGGCCGGGGCGTTTTCGGCGACTTTGCGGGCGTTTTTGAGGGTGTTTTGGGAAAAGTGCGTTTTGTGGGTGGTGTTTTCGTGGTGAATTTGTGGTGATTCGCTGGTGGATTGTGGTGGGCTGAGGAACACTTTTCGGATTCGAAGAATTTTCCACTTTTTTCAACTTTATTTTTCTGCAGGTCCCTTTTCGGGAAGGCCGGCGCGAGATTTTCGGTCTCTTTTGCTGGTGGCGCGGGACGGGAACCGGATCAACTGGGACAACGGGACGTATTGGATCCGGTACCGGTTGTATACGCAGTGATAGGCTCGTACTTGCTCGCATAATTTTTGAGAGGGCTGCCGAAGGCAAGCTGCGCCTGCAGTCATCTTTTTGGATCGAAAATGATGAGTGACCAGGAGCAGTCGGCGGAGAGATTGCTGGGCGCAACTCTCGATTTGGCGCCCGAGCGCCGATCTGCGTATCTGGACCAGGCGTGCCGGGGAGCGCCTGAGCTGCGTTGCCTAGTCGAGGAGTTGCTTCTCCGCAACGGATTTTTAGGCGGGCCCCCGTCCCCTGCCGATGGCGGGTCATCCTCGACCGCGAAGACTTATCCGGCCACCGGTGATCTGGCGGCAGGGACGCAACTCGGACGCTACTCGATCATCGAGCCTCTCGGCGCAGGAGGAATGGGCTTCGTGTATCGCGCGCGCGATGAGAGGCTGGAGCGTGCGGTTGCGATCAAGATTCTCGCGCCGGGTCTGCTGACGGGTGAAGATGCGCGCCGGCGATTTCATAAGGAAGCGCTGGCGCTTGCCAAGCTAAGCAATACCCACATCGCAGCGGTGTACGACGTGGGCGAGCAGGACGGCGTTGATTACATCGTGATGGAATGCGTTCCGGGAGAGTCTCTCGCGGCGAAGCTGAGGTCCGGCCCGCTGACCGTGAAAGAGGCCACGTCGATCACGATGCAAATCGCCGAGGCCCTTGAAGAGGCCCACGAACAAGGCGTGATCCATCGGGACCTGAAGCCGGCGAACGTGATGGTCACGCCGAAGGGACAGGTGAAGCTGCCCTCGACTTCGGTCTGGCGAAGCTACGAGAGACCCAGGTGACAGATGGGGCCTTGTCCATTGTGGAGACGCGCGGTCTGCTGGGCACTCCACTTTACATGTCGCCCGAACAGGCGCATGGAGAGAGAGTTGATGCGCGAACGGACCTGTGGAGCCTGGGCGTGGTGTACTACGAGATGTTGACGGGCCGGAGGCCGTTTCAGGGCGATGGCATCATTGGCGTGTTGCGCGCGATCACCGAGAAGACTCCGACGCCAATGCGTCAGATTCGTTTCGATGCCCCGCCGCTTGCCGATCAGATCGTTGTCCGAGCGTTGGAGAAGGGCCCCGCAGCTCGTTATCAGTCGCCTTCGGAGGTCATTCGAGACACGTCGACTCTTCTGGCAGAGATGAGTGCGACGTCGGTAGTGCTGGAACCTTCGTCGAAGCGGGTATCTCGCCGGGCCGTCGTCGCCGCATCGATCGCTCTTGTTCTCGTGGTGGGAGCGGGTGTCTGGCTCTACCATCGCTGGTCGATGAGACATTGGGTCCGCGAAGAGGCAGTCCCACAGATGACGAACCTCTTTGCTGCAAGGAAGCCACTGGCTGCATTCCTGATTCTCGAAAAGGCGGAACAATATCTGCCGTCGGACCCGCAGCTGAAGCAGATCGTTGACCAAAACACTAGAGTCGTTTCCCTAACCTCATCGCCAAGCGGCGCTACCGTCGAGATCCAGGATTACGCGATGCCGGATACGCCGTGGCATCGCCTTGGTGTGACGCCGCTCGAAGATGTTCGTATTCCGAAGGGATATTTCCTTTGGAAGGTATCGGAGGGCGGAGGCAAGGATTGGATTGCGGCACCAGAGGTCCGCGACAAGATGGACTTCCCGCTGGGCGCGGCGGAGAGTTCGCCGAACGGGATGGTACCTGTTCATGAAGGCACCTGGGGAGATTACATCGGTTTTATCGGCCCGCTAGGCCCCTATAAGTTGCCGTCCTACTACGTTGACCGCTACGAGGTCACGAACCGCGAGTACCAGAGATTCGTCGATAGTGGAGGTTACGAGAAGAAAGAATACTGGCCAGAGACGTTTGCGCAGAATGGCCGCGATCTTTCGTGGAGCGAAGCGATGGCGGGGTTTCGCGATACGACGGGGAGGCCCGGCCCCTCGACCTGGGTCGCTGGTCACTATCCCGAGGGCAAGGCCGATTATCCGGTCTCGGGCGTGAGTTGGTTCGAGGCCAGTGCCTACGCGACGTTTGCCGGAAAGCAGCTTCCTGTCCTATCGCAGTGGTTCCAGACGGCGCCTGAGGATGTTGCACGCTACACAGTTCCAGCCAGTAATATAACGAGCGGCTCGCTTGCACCGGTTGGCGCGTATCGAGGTATCGGCCCGTATGGGGCCTATGACACTGCGGGCAATGTGCGTGAATGGGTCGCCAACGCGGTGGACAACAACCTGCACTTCATTATGGGCGGTTCCTGGAGGTCGCCGGCGTATCTGTATTCCAACCCGGAGGCGCTGTCGCCTTTCGACCGTTCGGAAGAGAACGGGTTTCGTTGTGTGCAAAATCTCGGCCCTATGCCCGAGGAGGCGGCAAAGCCAGTAATACGTCAAGGACGCGACTTCGCCCACTATAAGCCGGTGTCGGACAATGTATTTCGCGCCTACGAGCTGCTCTACGCGTACGCGAAGACGAACCTGAATGCGAAGGTCGAAGGGGTCGTCAAGGAGACTGAGGACTGGCGCGAGGAGAAGGTGAGCTTCGACACTGCTTACCGCGGCGAACGAATGTCTGCCTATCTGTTTCTGCCGAAGAACGTGCGGCCACCATATCAGACCGTGCTCTTCTTCCCGAGCGCCCGAATCATGTTTATTCCGGACAATAAGAACGGCCGCGAACTCGGCGATATCAAATTCTTCGATTACATCGTTCAGAGCGGCCGCGCGGTCATGTATCCAATCTACGAGGACACCTACGAACGCCGCGTGAAGTTCTCTCTTCCCGGAGGTTCACAGGACATTCAGATCACTACGGACTGGTACAAAGACGCTGCTCGCTCGCTCGATTATCTGGCCACACGGCAGGACATCGACAGCAGCAAGCTGGCCTACCTGGGCGTCAGCATGGGTTCGGTGGAGGGTGTCATTATTTCAACGCTGATGCAGGACCGGTTGAAGACTGCCGTTCTTCTGGATGGAGGCTATTTTCTTGATCCGGCCCCGCCGGGCGGTGACCATGCTGATTTTGCGCCGCGTTTGAAGATACCGGTGTTGATGGTCAATGGACGGTACGATTTCACTTTTTCTCTCGAGAAGTCGCAAAACCCGCTGTTCGCCATGCTTGGCACACCGGAACAAGACAAGCGTCACGTCGTCTTCGATACGCCGCACGATGTGACGGAAGAGCGTCCGCAGCTCGTCAAGACGGTGCTTGACTGGCTTGATCATTATCTAGGACGGGTGCAACGAATAGGCGGAGTTTCCGGGGTCCGACTTTCGACTCGTCCGCGAATCACGATCTATTCTGCGCGGAGGGCCTCCATTGGTTCGATCTTCGCGGCGCGTCTGCAGGGCACGAAGGTAGCGGCGACTGCGGCGATGGCGAAGATGAATACGACAGGGACGATTACGGAGAGGTCTGTGGGTTTGGTTCCGTAGAGTAGTGCGGCGAGACTTCGACCGATGCCGAGGCTGGTCAGGCAGCCGAGTGCGAGGCCGATGGCGACTGGCGCGATGATGGTTGCGAGCATGAGGCGGTAGACGCTTTCACGCGTTGCGCCCAGGGCCATGCGGATGCCGACCTCCTGGGTGCGGGCTTCGACGGAGTAGCTGAGAGTGCCGTAGATGCCGAGGAGCGCGAGGAGAAGAGCGGCGGCGCCGAAGGCCACGAAGATGCCGGTTTCGAGGTGTTCGGGGGCGAGGGAGTCGGAGAGCTGTGAGTCGAGGGTGTGGACGCGGGCGATGGTGACGCTGGGGTTGTAGGTCCAGATGGTGCTGCGGACGGATTCGATGAGTTGTGTTGGGTCCTGCGTGCTGCGGACGAGGAAGTAGGTGGCGTAGGGCGGGTTGTCCCAGTAGGGGAGATAGACCATATTGACGGGTGCGGCGCGGAGCGAGTTGTTGTGGGCGTCGGAGGCGACTCCGACCACTGTGTAGTTTTGGTCGTGGCGTTTGAAGGCACGGCCAAGCGGACTCTGGCCTGGCCAGACGGCCCTGGCAGTGGCCTCGGAGATGACGACGTTCTTCTGGGTGCGGTCGTGCTCGTCGAGGGCGCGACCTTCGAGGATGTGTTGCTGGATGGTGGTGAAGTAATCGGGGCCGATCCAGCGGAAGTTGGCGAGGGTGGCGTCGTTGGGACGGTCTGTGGGGACGATGCCGTCGATCCAGCTTTCGCCAGCGAGGAGCATGTAGCTGACGAGAGAGACGGATTGGACGCCGGGCAGAGTGCGGAGCTTTTCGAGGACGCCGTCGTCGAAGCTGGCGCGGTCCTTGTCCTGCGAGAAGGTTTTGCCTTGCAGAAAGACGTCGGCGGCGGCGACGTGTTCGGTGGAGAACCCCTTGTCGAAGGTGGAGAGATTGGCGAGGCTTTTTGCGAGGAGTCCCGCGAGAAGCAAAAGCGTGGTGCAGGCAAAGACCTGGGCCCCGACGAGGGCGCGGCGGAGGAGATTGCTGCGGCGGGAGCCTGTGGAGCGTGATCCGCTTTGCAGGGCCTGTTGCGGGCGGATGTGCAGGAGTCGCAGGGCGGGCAGTACGCCGAAGAGAATAGAGGCGCCGACGGTGAGGACGAGGGAGAGACAGAGCACGGCGGGGTTGATAGTGATGGCTGCGGTGTGGGGGATGGCAAGCGCTGTGAATTCGGCGAAGCGATGGACGGCGAAGAAGGCGAAGATGATGCCGAGGGCCCCTCCGGTGAATGAGAGGATGACGACTTCGGCGAGGGCGCTTTGCAGGAGGTGGGCAGTGGAGGCCCCGAGGGCGGAGCGTACGGCGGCTTCGCGGTCGCGGCGGACGAAGCGGGCCAGTTGTGCGTTGGCGAGGTTGATGCATGCAATGAGGAGGACGCTAAGGACGGCGGCCATGAGGAGCCAGAGACGCGCGGCGGTGCGTCCAATGAGTGACCTCCTTCATGGGCTGGATGTAGGCGGTGAGCGCGCCTTTGGTGGCGCCATCGATTTGATCGGGGGGAATCTGGTGGGCGATGTAGTCATCGACGGTGTTGATGTTGTCGGTGGCCTGCGCGATGGAGACTCCCGGCTTGAGGCGGCCGAGCGCGACATAGTTGCCGTAGTCGCTGTTCCAGCCGAAGTTTTTCGTTGGATCGATGGCCAGGGGAGTGATGATTTCGTTGTCAGGCAGCTGGCGAACAATGGGAGATGGCGAGAGCTCGTTTGCTTTCGGGAAGTAGAAGTCCTGCGGGAGAACGCCGACGACCTGGTAGGGATTTCCGGCGATGAGGACTGACTTTCCGATGACGGATGCGTCGCCATCGAAGAGGGTCTGCCAGAGTCGGTGGCTGATGATGGCGACCTTCTCGCGACCTTCAACGGCCTCTTCGGGCAGGAAGTCGCGGCCGAGGGTGGGCTGTATGCCGAGGATGTTGAGCAGGTTTGGTTGCGCAACGATTTTTCCGACAAGGCGAGGATGATCGGCGCTGTTGAGACTGACACCGGTTGAGCCTTGCTGCAGGAGGGTCATGTCAGAGAAGGCATTGGATTGTCTTCTCCAGATGTCTTCGTGGCGGGGGTTGGCGCCGGTGTAGGGGAAGAGCTTTTCGAGGAAACTGGACCTTCTCCCAGATGACGACGAGGTGGCCGCTGTCGCGGTAGGCGAGAGGCTTGAGGAGGACGCCGTCGACGATTGAGAAGAGCGCGGTGGAGGCCCCGATGCCAAGGGCAAGGGTGAGGATGGCGGTCAGGGTGAAGCTGGGGGACTTATGTAGTTGGCGGAGTCCGTACCGCAGGTCCTGCAGGATGGAGTGCATCGATCACCTCGCGCTGGGATAGCGATGTATACGAGTTCGCTCGGGGAAAGGTTCCGGCCACGATCGCGGACTAGTGGGCGGTGACGGTCAGGTTGAGGGTGACGGTTTGGGTGAGTTGGACGCCGGTGGTGGAGCTGGCGGTGACCTGATACTGATAAGTGCCGGGGGGTGTGGTGCGGATGTTGGGATCGCCGCCGCTGCCGCAGCCGGAGGGCCAGAGAGTGGTCATGGTCAGCAGTAGAATGCAGAAGAGATTGCGGGTGCGGTGGGTCCGCTTTCTACGGAGGGTGTTCCAGAAGAAGAGGAGCGATGTGGGGAGGAGACAGAGGAGGGTTTCGTTGAGGCCGGTGTGGGTGTTTTGTGCGGTTGCGCTGAGGTTGATGGTGGTGATGGTGTTGATGGTGGCGACGGCGTTTTGGGAGGCTCCGCTGAGGGTGATGCTTGAGGGGAGAAGGGAGCAGGTGGCGTATTGGCCGGGAGTGATGGGTGTGCAGTTGAGGACGACGTCGCCGCTGTAGCTGTTCTGAGGGGTGAGTTGGAGGTTATAGGTGGCGGGGGCCTCGCTGGCTACGGTTGCCGAGGCTGTCGCGCTTCCGTTGACGGTGAGGAGGAAGCTGCCGTTGGGGACTCCGGTACCGGTGAGGGGGACGAGGGTTGGGGAGTTTGGATCGGAGCTGGCGATGGTGAGGGTGCCCGCGCGTTGGCCGAGGGCGGTGGGAGTGAAGGTAATGGTGGCGTTGCAGGTGGCGTTGGGGGCGAGGATGGTCGCGGTGCAGGGGACCGTGAGTGCGTAGTCGCCGGAGAGGTTGAGTGAGATGTTGGTTACGGGGGCGGAGCCGGAGTTCGCGAGGGTGAGGGTGAGGTTGGCGGAGGCGCCGATGGCGATGCTGGCGAAGTCGAGAGCGGAGGGCGTGATCTGCAGGTGCGACTGAATGCCGATGCCGGTGAGAGGGGCGTTGATGGGGAGCGCGGAGAGTGAGGTCGCGATTGAGATGGTGCCGGTGCGCGTGCCGGTTTGCGTGGGGGTGAAGGTGATCTGCTCGGTGCAGGTCGTGGCGGGGGCGAGCGGGTCACCTGGGGTGGGGCAGGTGCCGGTGGCGGTGTAGTCGCCGGTGGTGAAGATGCTGTTGAAGGTGGCGGGGGTCGTGCTGGTGTTGGTGATCTGGAGTGGGAGGGT
Source organism: uncultured Acidobacteriaceae bacterium (assembly GCA_963774835.1). Lineage (GTDB taxonomy): Bacteria > Acidobacteriota > Terriglobia > Terriglobales > Acidobacteriaceae > Edaphobacter. Next base: position 878,401 of record CAVZGS010000001.1, on the reverse strand, counting down.
GCTGGTTGCGCCGAGTTGGACGGTCCCGAAGTCGAGGGCAATGGGCGCGATGGTGAGAGGCGATGGCGTGGCGGTCCCGAGGAGGCTGATGAAGTCGAGGGCGGTGCTCGCGTCTGAGGTTATTTCGAGGGCGCTGATGCGGGTGGTGTGGTTGGGTCGGTGGCTGGCTGTGGGGTGAAGGTGACGATGACGATGCAGCTGGCGGAGGGGAGCACGGTGGCGCAGTTGCTTTGGACGGTGAAGTCAGGGGTGGTTTGAAGGCCGGCGATATGGATGGGGACGGTGCCGGTGTTGGCGAGGACGATGGTTTGGGGTTGCGCGGCGTTGCCGACCTGTGTGGTGGCGAAGGTGAGGGAGCTTTGTGATGCGGTGTAGGAGACGAGGGGGGCGGTGTTGCTGGGCGTTGCGACGGAGACGGGAGCGACGGTGCCGGTGAGGTCGATGTAGTCGGGGCCGGTGAGGGCGTCGCTTTCGATGACGAGGGCGCCGGTGTTCGTAGTTGCCGGGGACGCAGGGGAGCCGGGGGCGGTCTGGTTGAGCGGAGTGTAGGCGAGGGTGACGGTGCAGCTTTGGGCGCTGGAGAGCGCGGTTCCGCAGGTGGTGGCTGTGACGAGGAAGGGCCACTCGCTGGTGATGCGGCGGACGGTGAGAGGGGCGGTGGCGTTGTTTGTAAGAGTGAGGGTTTGAGTTGTGGATTGGCCAGAGCTTACCTGGCCGAAGGTGAGGACGGATTGACCCGGAACCAGGTTGCCGGTGATGGCGAGAGTGCCGGAGCCGGTGCCGTAGCCTTCGACGTAGCCGAGTCCGTTGAGGGTGGCGGAGCCGTCGGTGGGGGTGGCCTGGGCGAATAGGGTGCCGGTGATGTCGCCGTTGGTGAGGGGGAGGAAGGTTACAGCGAATTGGCAGCTGGCGTTGGGGGCCAACGCGGCGCAGGGTGGGCCACTGAGGACGAACTGACGCGGAAGCGCGACGTCGAGGGTGAGGGACTTGGCGGTGAGGTTGTTGATGGTGAACTGGCGTGTGCCGCCGAGGGTTTCGGTGGGTGTGGGGCCGTAGCTTGCTTGATTGGGGAGGACCTGGAGGCCGGAGTCTTCGGTGGTGTAGTTGCCGGTGAGAGGGACGGTGTAGGTGGTTAGTCCGGTGAGGGAGCTGGTGACCGGAATTTGGAGGGTGTCGGTGGTGAGGGCGGCGGTCGGGACGTACGTGATGGTGATCGTGCACGTGGCTGCAGGAGCAAGTGTGGTGCAGGTCGTGGTTTCGGCGAAGTTTGTGGTCGCGGTATTGGGGCTGGCGATTTGGAGGGTGACGGAGCCGGTGTTGGTTAGGGTAATGATTTGTTGCGTTGCGGTTTGGCCGGGGACGTTGTTGAAGATGAGGGCGGTGTGGTCGAGTGCGAGACCCGGGTCGGGGTCGCCGAAGCCGCTTAGGGTGGCGTTGACGGGGAAGTTTGTGGTGGGGACGGTGAGGGCACCGGTCAATGGGCCGGTGGCGGTGGGAGTGAAGATCACGTTAACGAAGCAGGATGTGTTCGCCGCGAGGGGGGCGTTGCAGGCGGGGCCTCCGGTGGGGGCGTTCGCTTCGCTCGCAATTAAGAAGTCACCGGTGGTGGTTGGAGTGGAGAGGGAGACTGTCGCTGCGGTGAGGTTGGTTAGGGTGAAGAGGATTGGCGCGCTGTTGCTGTGCACGGGGACGGGGCCGAAGTCTTGTGTGATCGGTGTGAGGACTAAGCCCGTGAGCGCTTGACCCGTTCCGGTGAGGGCGAAGGGCGCGGGTGTGCCGGAGGTGTTGGAGGCCAGGGTGAGTGTTGCGGTCTCGGGGCCGATGGTGGATGGGGTGAATTGGACGCCGAGCCAGCAGTTGGTGCAGGGGCCGGTGAAGGTGGTCGCGAAGGTCGAGGGGGGCGGGGCGCCGTGGCCGTAGCCGATGTCTTCGATGAGGACGGCTTCGTAGTCGGGGCTGGAGGTGGTGGCGGTCAGAGTGACGAACGGAGAGGTGATCTTGTACCACTGGACGGCTGGTTGGCCGACGAGGACGTTGCCGAATGCGAGGGCGTTGTTGGGGACGGTGAGGATGGAGCTGCCGGTGCCGTTGAGCGCGACATAGGCGGGAGAGTTCCCGCTGCCTGCGGTGACCGAGAGGAGGCCTTGACGCGTGCCGGGTTGCGAGGGGGCGAAGGTGATCAGTACGGTGCAGGTGCTGTTGGCGGCGAGGGTCGCGGTGCAGTCGGTTGTGGGAGTGAAGTCTCCGGTGATCGCGAGGGCGAGGTTGAAGGGTTGGGCGCCGGTGTTGCCGATGGTGACGGTTTGTGGCGTGGTGGAGGTGCTGGTGACGAGGACTGGAGTGGGGAAGGTGATGGTGGCGGGGGTGACTGTGAGGTTGGGGTTGATGGATTGGCCGATGCCGGTGGGTTGAGGGAGAGTGGAGCCGGTGATGAGGACGGTTTGGCCCTGGTCGAGTGTGAGGGTGGTGGAGTCGGCCGATGGGGCGACTGGGGATTGGTAGGTGATTTCGAGTTGGCAGACGGTGTGGGGTTCGAGGGTGGTGGGGCAGTGGTCGGTGAGGGTGAACGGGGAGGCGAGAGTGACGGGAGTGTGCAGGATCGGGGTGGCGGAGTTGTTCGAGATATAGAGAAAGCGCGGAAGGCGTGGGCCGGCGGCGGGTGTGGTGCCGAATTGGGTGCCGAAGTCGATCTCGGTGGCGGAGAGGTCGAGGGCGGCGGCCTGGGTGTAGCCGGTGAGAAGGACGGAGCCGGTGCCGATGGTCCAGTTAGATTGGGCGAAGCCGTCATCGGAGGGTGTGGAGGAGGCGGTGAAGCTGAGAGTGATGTGGCAGGTGGCTCCGGCGGCGATCGTTTTGGTGTTGATGGCGGTAAGGGGGCAGTCGCTGGAGGATTCGGCGAAGGTATATGGGGTGAGTTGGTTACTGCCTGGCTTTGAAGTGAAGGATTGAGGTTGTTGAGTGAAATTGGTGACGGTGATGGTGCTGGTGGCCGCTGGGCTGGTGGAGGTTTCAATGCCGAAATCCAGCTCTTTGGGGGAGAAGGCGATTGGGTTGGGTCGTGTGGTGATGGTGGGGAGAGCGGCGGTTTGGGTGGTGGCGTTGTCGGCTTGCGCGGTGAGGGTGCCGGGGTTGGTGGAGGTGCTGGTGAGTGCGATGCTGCACTCTGCTCCTGGCGCGAGAGTGGTGGGGCAGTTTGAGGCGAGGGTGGAGTTGATGGCGGTGAGCTGGAGATTCGTTGCGGTGACGGAGCCGAGGTTGCGGAGGGTGATGTTGGGAGACGCGTCAACGGAGAGGGCGAGTGCGGGGGCGGGTGTGAGGCTGAGTTTGGCGAGGTAGGCGGCTGCGCCGGAGCAGAGGCTGCCGCTGCAGTCCGCGGGGGAGAGGACGGCGGCGCGGAGGTTGGAGGTGAGGACCGGGGTTGGAGTGTTGTAGAGGGGGAGGTCGTAGGTTTCCGTGGCGAGGAGGCTTGCGCTGGCGGTGGGGCTGGCGCTGCCGGCGAAGATTGGAGCGCCGGTGAGGTCGGTCGTGACAGAGGCGAGAGTGACGGGGGCGCTCGCGAAGGTGGGGTTGGTGGTGGGAAGGCCTCCGAAGCGGATGGTTTGGTCGATTTGATTTTGCTGGTTGACGCGAAGGGCGTAGCTGTTGCCGATTGTCGAAAGTGAAGTGAGCGGGAGAAGCCAGGAGGGGGTGGTGAGGGTGGTGACGATCCAGGTGTTCTGGTTTGGTGCCGGGGTGAGGGTGGATTGAGTGCCGGGGGCGAGGAGGGTGGAGCTGAGGACGGTGCTGCCGTCGAAGGAGAGGCGGAGGAGGGTTTGGTAGGTGCTGTTGACGAGTGGTGCCGAGACTGTCTCGATGGGGAACTGGCCGAGGGCGATGGCGCCGGAGAGGAGGAGATTCTGCGCGGCGGGGTCGATTGCGATGGAGGTGATGCCGGGGCCGGGGACGAAGGTGGAGAAGAGGAGGCCGTCGGCTGCTGGGGTGAGCTTGGTGAGGAAGCCTGAGGTCGGACTGAGGATGTCGGGGACGAGTGCGTTTAGTGTCGGGTAGCCGGAGCTGGTGGTGTAGCCGGCGATGTAGGCGTTGTCGTTCGCGTCGGCGGCGATGGCGGCTGGGGCCGTGTTGCCGTTTTGGCCGCTGAGGTAGGTGGCGTAGACGAGTGTGGTGCCGGTTGCGTTGAAGCGTTCGACGAAGCCGTTTTGCAGGCTGCCGGAGGCGGGGGATTGGATGATTGCGGAGGGAGTGACCGGGAGCGCCGAGCCGAAGACGCTGCCGGTGATGAAGACGGCATCGGCGGTGGCGGCGATGGAGGTGACGGAGAGGCCGCCGCTTCCGGCGTAGGTGATGAAGATCGGATTCAAGTTCTGATCGAACTTGCCGATGAAGGCGTTTGTGGAGGTGCCGGTCGGGCCGGGGAAGGCCGCGCCGGAGGTTGTGGTGATCGCGCCGGAGGTCGTTGAGCCGGTGATGTAGATGTTTCCCGCGGGATCGAGGGCCATGGCGAGGCCGATGTCGCCTGCTGCGCCTAGTTGCGTCTGGGCAAGGACGTTGGTGGCGGTGGGGTCGGTCTTAAGGAGACGGACGCCGTCTTTTTGGTCGAGGAGGAGGTAGATGTTGCCGGAGGCGTCGGACTGCACGGCGTTGAACTGGGCGTTTGCGGGGTCTGCAGGATTTGAATTTGTGGATCCGAGGAGGCCGGCGAAGACGAGTTGTTGCGGGCCGGTGGTTTGTGACGTGAGGGGGCGGGTCGCGAGGGCCAGTGCCACGAGGCCGCAGAGACCGGCAAGGATGCGTCGGAGCGAGAGCAGTATCTGCATGGGTTGCTAGCTGCGGGCGGAGCGCTGTTGCAGCCTGACCTTAACTATCCATGGGTTGTGAAACGGTTTTAGTGGAAGAAGATGTGAGTGACGTTACAGAGGTACTATAGTTTCCCGTTTTGGGAATCTGTATGACCTTCTAGTTGTAACAGAGACGCCAGGCCGCGGGTGTGCATCTCGTGCTCGAAGGCGGCGTGAGTGGTGTAGTGGATGGCTTGCATGCCGATGGCGAGGGCGGCTTCTGTGTTTTCTGAACGGTCATCTATGAAAAGAATGTTTTCGGGTGGGGTGTGGAGACCTTTGGCGGCGTGGAGGTAGATGGCAGGTTCGGGCTTGAGAAGGTTGAGGGTGTGGGACCAGGTGTGGTGGTCGAAGGAGTCGATCCAGGGGTGGCGGGTGCGGAGGCCTGCCTCTACTGCGTCGGGCATGTTGGACAGGATGCCGGTGCGAATGCCGGCGCGCTGGAGGCTCTGTGCCCATTCGAGCATGGGCGGGTTGAGTTGCGACCAGAGGTCGGTGTCGGCGGCGATAAGCTCGATGAGTTGATCGGGGGCGAGGACGATTCCTGCGCCGGCGGCCGCTTTATGCCAGTAGGCTTCCGCTGTGAGATCGCCACGGTCGTACGCGCGTCGGTGGGCCCAGTACTCGCGGTCTAAGATCTCGTCGGTGAGGCCGGTGATGTTTCGGATGCGGGCCCAGGCCGCGGGGTCGGGTGGCGCGGAGAGAACCATGCCGTAGTCGAAGAGGACTGCTTTTACCTGGGCCATAGGTGAGACTTTAATTGTAGGGGACGTAAGAGGGAATATGTATGCTGCTTGCGTGGAGCGTTTTCATGATTGCCCGATTCCTCCTGCTTGTTATCGCTCTTGCTGTTCCCAGTGGATCCGCTCAGATGGGTGTGTATGGGACCGTTGCTGTCCATGTAAAGGCGGGCGATCGCGCTCCGGACGTTGTGTTCACGAAGGTGCTGAGCGCTCCGGTTGCGGGATCGTGGAGTCAAACGAATCTGTCGGGTCAGTTGACTGTCTTGGTTTTCATGCCCGATACATCGCATAACCCGCAGATTGTCACACTGTGGAACGATTTGGTGGAGAAGTTCTCTGATCAGCCGATCCAGTTTTTGTGGATCACGGGTGAGAGCGAGTCTACTTTGTTGCCCTGGCTCGAAGAGCACCCGATCAGCGGATGGGTGTTGCTGGATTCGATGGGGCGGACAGGCAATGCATACGGGATGGAGTTGCCAGAGAATGTGATCGTCGGCGCCGATCGCAGGATCGTCGGATTTTACATGGGTACCACCGAGACCGAGAGTCTGCTGGAGGCGGTCAAAGACGGACGGACCACGACTGCCCGACCGGACAAGGCGACCCTGAAGGCGTTCACGGAGAGTGGTAAGGTGCTGATCGATGCGGAGCCAGAGAGAATTCCGCGGCTGGGCGATCAGAGACCGGCCTTTCCGCCTTCTTATACGGTCCATGTTTCGCTGTCCCCGAGCGAGGAGCGTGGCAATTTCGGTGGTGATGATTACTGGGTCCTGAAAGGGTACTCGCTAAAAGAGGCGGTTGAGCAGTTGTATGAGGTCAATTCGATTCGACTTCATCTGCCCGCGTCACTCGACAACAGCAAGCGGTACGACTTCGCTGTTGTTCTGCCGAAGGGGGAGAGCAGGGAGAAGATGAAGGAGCGGATGCGGCAGGGGCTGCAGGACTACTTTCAAGTGACGGCCACGCGCGAGAACAGGCTGGTGGACGTTTATGTGGTGAGCGTCGTGCCGGGCCGGAGGCCTCCGGCGCTCGAGGCAACACAGGATGGAATGGGTGCGAGGAGCTCGGGCATTCAATTTAGCAGTGTAGAAGGCGCGGAGGAGATGCAAGAGGAGATCAAGCCGAAGAGCGTGAGCGCCATTCGCGCCGTGTACGAGGACGGTACGGTCAATGAGTTCTGCCACAGGCTTGAAGGGTTTCTGGATCGCCCAGTCGTTAACGAGACAGGTTTGGAGGGCGAGTTCAAGCTTTATGTGAAGAGCAGCGAAGGAGAAGAGAACGATTTTCTGGGACGGCTTCGCGATGAACTGGGGCTTGTGATTACTCCGTCGCAGCGGAACGTGGAGATGCTGGTGTTTGAGCCTCGCTGACTTTGTAAAAAGATCGCTATTTCCCATTTATTTTTTTGACACACGATGGCTATGGGTGTAGCTTGGGTGGCTTCCGGGCCATATTCTCAATTTACTCAGGACTGTGAGACCTATGAGACTCTTCCTGCGATTGAATCAGCTTGCTTCCCGCGTGACTCCCCACCTGGACCTAAGGACTCTTTCGAGCAAGCCTGAGGCCCGTGTCTTCCACACTGTCAAGCCTTCAGCGCAGCGTCCGCGTGTGCTGCTCAGTCTCTTCTCGGTTCATCCTGTTCAGCTTCTCAGCGGCGCTGGCGAGTGCGCAGAAGTACACCTCGATTGTCGTCGTTGGCGACTCGCTTTCGGACACTGGCAATGTCGCGGACCTTACGCAGGTCAAGTACGGCTTCCGGCTTCCTGGTCCGGCGTTTGACTACACGGATGGCCGCTTTACGGACGGCATGGATACCGTGCCAGCCGCGCACAACTACTTCGGGGTGTGGGTTGAACAGCTCGCAGCGACGTTTCCGGCCAAGCCCTCCGTCAAGGCCTCACTCGACGGAGGAAAGGACTACGCCTATGGGTTTGCTTTTACTAAGGGCGGTACGTCAGATTTCACCTTTGGGCCGGGCGATGAGCTGGGGGTCACGATCAATAATGTTGGACTGCAGATTACCGACTACCTGGCTACCCATCCCACGATCGACGACAAGACACTGTTTGTCGTGTGGGCCGGGGCCAACGATGTGATAAACGCTACTTCGAGTAACGACATCATCAATGCGGCAGTCGACCAGGCGATCAACGTTCAGCGTCTTATTGATGCGGGTGCGACGCAGCTTATCGTCCCCAATCTTCCTAACCTGGGAGCGATTCCCCGGTTCAATGGTTCTCCGGTGACGTCGATTCCCGCGACAAAGGCGACTTTGCTTTATAACAGTGTCCTGAAGGCGGGAGTCGATATCGTGACCCTCTTCAATCCGGATAAAAAGATTGTCCAGTTCGATGTCTATGGCCTCATCACTAAGGTCCTCGCTTCGCCTGCGAAGTTTGGTTTGGCTAACGTGACAGGGAGCGCACAGGGAGATTACACAGTGAATCCTGATACGTTCCTGTTCTGGGACGATCTCCACCCGACTACCCGCGGCCATAGCATTCTCGCTGCGGGCGCCGCTAGTCTTCTTGCGCCCTGCAAGAGCTGGGTAGGGGCGGAGTGCGAATCCGGGACGTTAGTTGAAGCGGCGAGACCAAAGATAGTTGGATCCGGAAGCCTGGCTAGGGAGGCGTGACGTTGTAGATCGTGCTGTGGGAGGGCAAAAGCGCGCCCACGACTACGCCACCCAATCCACCGATTACAGCGCCGATTCCGGTTGGGATGGCCCTGCCCCCGGGGTCGATACAAAAGGACCCGGAGCACGGTTTGTACACCGCTGCGCCTATCCCGGCCCCGACCCCGGCCCCCACCGCGGCCCCGATGAAGGTGTTCCGCAGACGGTGGTTGTTATCCAAGAGTTTCACGCTGCGAACGTCTTGCTTCTGAATGGTCAGTTGGCCGGCGTTTTCCTGGTAGGAGATCGCGGTATCGGAGACGTTCACGAAGGTGCCGGAGTGCTTCTTCGCGTTGGTCTCGACGATCTGAATCTTCTGTCCAGCGTGCAGTGCGGTCAGACTCGACCACGCTGGATTATTTTGTGCCACAGAGACACAGGACAGCCCAGAGAAACAAAGCAGGAAGGCGATCGTTCGCATACGTGCCTCGATCTTTCCGGGGAGGTTGCCAGCTTACCATCGCTTCATTCTTTTTCTACGGGATAATTAGGGAAATCGGAGCAGTGCCTGAGGTGCGAACGGCCGTGGCCATTAGCATGGTTGGGTGAGCTATCGATTTTCGCAGCGGACGGGTTGGGACATTAGTGAGAGTGGGCTTGCAGCCGCGATCCGTGAGGCGCGGGCTGGGGGGCGGAGGCTGGTCGATCTGACCGTGTCGAACCCTACGGTTTGTGGGTTTGAGTATGATGCCGAGGCGATTCTTGCGCCGCTGGCAGGTGCAGGCGCGTTGACCTACGATCCTGATCCTCGGGGGATGCGGTCGGCGCGGGAGGCGGTGGTGGGGTACTACCGTGAACATGGGGCCGATGTCGATGCTGGATGCGGTGGTGCTGACTACTAGTACGAGCGAAGGGTATGGGTATTTGTTTCGGCTGTTGTGCGATGCGGGGGACGAGGTGATGGTCGCGCAGCCGAGTTACCCGCTGTTTGATTTTCTGGCGGACCTGGAGGACGTGCGGCTGCGGGCCTATCCGCTGTTTTATGACCATGGCTGGTGGATCGATTTTGCGGAGTTGGAGCGGACGGATTGGGCCGCGAACGAAGGCGATTGTGGTGGTGAATCCGAATAATCCGACGGGACATGCCACCGGGTCGCGGGAAAGGCAGAGGCTTGAGGAGATCTGCGCGCGGCATGGGCTGGCCCTGATTGTGGATGAGGTGTTCCTGGATTATCCGATGGGGGCGGAGCGGCTGGTGAGCCTTGCGGTGGGGCCGCACCCGATGCTGACGTTTTGCTTGAGTGGGATGAGTAAGATCGCGGGGCTGCCGCAGATGAAGGTGGGATGGATTGTCGGATTGGGGCCCGATGGGGAGCGGCTACAGGCGATGGGGCGGCTGGAGGTGATCGCGGACACGTTTCTGTCGATGAATGCCCCGGTGCAGGGGGCGCTGCCGGTCTGGCTGGCGGGAAGGAAGGGAATTCAGGGACAGATTCTCGAGCGGGTCCGGGGGAACCTTCATGTGGCACAGAGGAGTGGGTTGGAGGTGCTTAAGGTGGAGGCGGGGTGGAGTGCGATTCTTCGGCTGCCGCAGGTGGGGGAGGGTGACGCGGCCGAGATGTTGTTGCGAGAGGTGGGTGTCGTGGTGCACCCGGGGTCGTTCTATGGGATCGCGGAGACAGGGCGGGTGGTCGTGAGTTTATTAGGGCCGGAGGGTGAGTTTAGGGAGGGTTTGGAACGCGTCGTGCACGGCGTGAAGTTGAACCAAGGTAGTTACTAGTTCATGTGATGCTTGTAAGGTGGTAGTTTTATTAATCTATATATCTAATTGATTTTAGAGGTTTTGCAGGAACGGATTTGAGACGCGCTCGGCCCCAATAGTTGTAGACGCGCCGTGGCCAGGGATGACGGTGACCTCGTCGGGGAGGGTGAGCAGGCGCTCGTGGATGGACGCCAGGAGCTTGCGGGTGTTGCCACCGGGAAGGTCGGTTCGGCCTACGGAGCCGGCGAAGAGGGTGTCTCCGGCGAGGAGGAGGGTCTGGTCGGGGAGGTAAAGGCAGACGCTGCCTTCGGTGTGGCCGGGTGTGTGGAGGATGGAGCCGGTGAGCCCCCTTCGACCCTGCTCAGGGCAGGCTCCGATAGAGATGAGCTTGCCCTCGTCAAGGGTGTCGTCCGGGGCTTCTACGGTGGGGGTAGGGACGCCCAGCCAGGTGGCTTGTGCTGCCATCATTTTTACGAGGGGAAGGTCGTTCTGGTTGTATAGGATAGGGGCGCCGGTGAGTTGCTTGAGGCGGTGGGCGCCGGCGATGTGGTCGATGTGGGCGTGGGTAATGATGATCTGCTTGACGGTGAGCGCGTGCCTGGCGAGGAGGGCCATGATGCGGGGGATGTCGTCACCGGGGTCGACGACGATAGCCTCGCGGGAGGTTTCGTCGCCGAGGATGGAGCAGTTGCACTGGAGAGGGCCGACGGGGAGGATCTCGTGGATCATGGGGATTTGGGCCTTGAGCAGTGAGTTCTGAGTTTTCTCCAGGGAAGAGCCAGAGAGTTGATTCGATTGTATTGGGCGGGGCGATGGAGGGGAAGGCATGAAAAATGCGCAAGCCTGTGGCCTGCGCATTCTCCTAATTCAAGTGATTACTTCTTCGCGGGGGTGCTCTGGGTGGTTTTGACGCCGGAGAGGACGGAGTGGTCGCCGCTGGAACGCGAGAGCAGGATGGTGAGGCCAATGGACGTGAGCATGAAGAGGATGGCCGAGTAGGTGGTCAGCTTGGTGAGGAGGTTGGCCGCACCGCGAGGGCCGAAGGCCGTCTGGGAGCCCTGGCCGCCGAAGGCACCGGCGAGGTCTGCGGACTTGCCCTGCTGGAGGAGGACGACGCCGACGATGAAGAGCGAGACGATAATGTGCAGGATGACGAGAAGAATGACCATCGTGGAGCTTGCGACCTCTTTGGTCCCGGAGCGGGCCCGGGGAAAATTTGTGGATGGGTGCGACGACCGGAACCTGGATCCCTATTTCTTCGCGGCGTTTAGCACCTAAGCCAAAACTTAGTCTATCACCGGGCTTCCCCGGATCCAAGAAGCTATCCAATTGGGTAGTGGGCCAGTTTGACCAAGCCTAGCTCAGCGGCAAAAGGCGCAGCGGTTTCAACACCATTCGCGGCACCCATTCGACTTCGCTCAGGGCAGGCTCTGAAGGCGTGCCCGTAAGAAAGACATTGAACCTGATCCAGTCCATTCAATTGACAGGATTTGGTTCTCTGCGGCCATTCCAACCGTCTCGAGCGCAACGAAATTTGATGTGGAGGAAAAGATGTTCCATATAAGCAAATTGAATTTGTGGGCCGCCGCTCATCGTTCGCGTTCGAACATCAAACCTCAACAGACGATATCTAGTGTGCCAATGTAGTCGGCCCTCCCCCAGAGTATTTCTTCGGTGTTTCGACCTTGTCGCGGCCCCCCCCAAACCATTTTGCACTGATGAGGAGATTGAAGATGCCGCAATTTCAATGCCCATTGTTAAGCGATCTTGCCCGGCTTCTGCGGGAGCAATATGACGCGCGGCAGAAGATGATTCTCCGCGCTTTTCCGGATTCGGGACCTGCTGCGATCGGAGTACGAGATCGTCCGGATACAGAGGCTCATCACCCGGCACCGTCGCCATTGTCCAAGCTGCGAACTGCGCGAAAACCTCGTCATGACCCCTGCCGCGCGGCCAGGGCCATTTCCGGGAGAGGCGCCAATCTTTCCCGTCGATGTGACAAGGTGATGCGAGCCGACTTCGAAGAGGAGTTGTGTCGGGTCTGAGCGTTACCGAGTCGATGCGGGACCCCGGGTCGATCGCTTCACTTTACCGATCGCACAAATATGACCGAGACCTCATCGGAATATGTGACCTTCCAATTGGGCAATAGCGGCATGACATTTGCGATCAGAGTGCCGCGTTCCAAGATGCAGAAATCTACGTGGTACTTATCCAGAAGAGCGTTGGGATCGCTTTGGAGCGTTGCCCACTTTGCGAATTCGTCGAGGGCCCTGACCATTCGTAGACATCGGCGCGGCCGTCCAAAAAGACCGGCTGCTCGGGGAGTGCCCAGATCAGGTATCCACCGTAGTCAAAGGCGTTCAACATGTGACCTGAAAGCTGGTGGGTCTTGATGAATTCGACAGCTTTGACGGGGTTTCCGTCGGCTACCTGTCTTTGCAGGTCTTTCTGGCTGGGAAAAGTGAAGATAACTGTCGCGAGCGCCAGTGTTGTCAGGACTGCATTTGGCACAGAGTGGTCTTGCTCGACGGTGTAACTGTCCCAGGAGGTTGAGATCAGGCGCGAGACTATAGGCGCGGCCAACAGGCCAAAGACAACCGCCAATCGCTGATGGCTGACGCCAAGGACTGTGCCCATGATCAGCATGAGCAACTCGTGCCCGAACAGCTCTGCGCGGCGGACGATCACAAGGAGAAAGATGCAACCAAGAATTGCCAGGAGTGCAGCGCCGCGGGGGTCGGTGAACTGGAGCGGCATCCACTCCGTTATCTGGCTTACGACGATGCGCTGACGCAATAGAGTGTTCAGGGGATACAGAACCTGTCTGACTCCAACTGGATTGAGGAAGAGGGCGGCTGTCGAGAGCAGGAACGCCCAGGCAAGCGTACGACGACGGCCAAGGTCCCAACGCGACGATACAAGCAATCCAAGCTGGAAATCGAAGAATGAGCAAAAGAGAAACAGTCCCAGTAACAGAAGCCCGAGGAAGAATGAGCCGTGGCAGTTCACCCAGAGCGCGAAGAGTGGCGGCAGACCGAAGAACCATCGAGGGTCGCGAGTTCTGCCGAGATGGACCAGAATCAATTCAAGGACTAGGAGAAGATAGCCGACGAGCTGTGGCCTGATAGCGAAGACAGTGGTTGAAAAGAACCAGACGATGAGGGCGCCGAGAAAGGCGGTCTTCGAGTTGCCTGAGTAGAGCGAACAGAGGGTGTATCCGGCGACGAGCAGGGCAGCGGAGAAGAAGCAGAGCCAAAGCATCAGGCCGGAGTAGCCGCCCCATCGATAGGCACCATAGATCAGCAGTTGCGAGAGCCATTCGTGGGGAATCGAGGTGTGATGGTTGGTCGTGTAGGAGAACAGATCCGTGGTCGGGACAGTGTGGGTGGTCCAGATGATTTCGCCGGTCTTGAGCTGCCACCATGTATCGGTGTCGTTGAAGCGGGACCGAACCGTTAATGTTGCGAGCATGGCCAAAAGGCAGGCCAACATTGCGGGGAACGAGAATATCCGCCGGAAAGGATGATGAATGCGTGCGGTGCGGTCTGTAGGATCGGTGGCCCGGGGGGCGGAGCTCAAGCCGACTCCGAGTCAAGGGTTTCTTCTTCGACGAGGGGATCCTGCTCCGCAAGCCGAATGAGTCGATGCAGGTAAGCGCGGGAAATATGCAGGCTGCGGGCGGCCAGGGTCTTGTTTCCGTGGTTGTCCCGCACGGCCGTTTCGGCCAGTTTGACCTTATAGTCGCGAAGCTGCCGCTCGAACGAATTAACAGGATGGTAGTCGCCGATATTGACGACACTCTCGCTCTGGATGTTCAGGGGCAGGTCTTTCTCACGAATCGTTTCTCCGGAAGCAACGATGATGGCTCGCTGAATCACGTTTTCCAGTTCGCGCACGTTCCCGGGCCAGGAGTACGCCTGAAGCAGGGCCATCGCAGCCGGTTCAATCTCCTCGACGAGCTTCTGATAGATCTCCGAGTATTGCCGCAGAAAATGCATCGCGATCTGGGGAATATCTTCTACCCGCTCCTGGAGCGGAGGAGCATTTACCTTGACGACGTTGATTCGGTAGAAGAGATCCAGGCGGAATTTCCCCTGGGCCACGAGCTCGGCCAGGTCTGCGTGTGTCGCGAAGATGAGACGAGCACGCAAAGGAATGAGCTTGCTACTGCCGAGCCTGCTGTATTCGCGCTGCTGCAAAACGCGGAGCAGCTTGACTTGCGTGGACGGACTAAGCTCACCGATTTCATCGAGCAGGAGGGTACCGTTGCCCGCCTGCTCCAGATACCCTTCGCGGATGCCCACAGTGCCAGTAAAGGCGCCTTTTTCGTGGCCGAACAATTCGGCTTCGATCAGAGTCTCTGGAATGGCTCCGCAACAGACCGCAACGAAGGGTTGGCTGGAACGAGAGCCGAGATTGTGGATTGCCCTGGCAATCAATTCCTTGCCGGTGCCGCTTTCTCCAGTGACGAGAACCGAGGCGTTGAGATTGGCGACGCGATGCACGAGATCATAGACCTGCTGCATCTGCGGACTGGATCCGATCATCTGATCGCAGCAGCTGTTCTCTTCCAGTTGCTGTTTTGCCTTGTGTAGGTCCCGCTGGAGCGAACTTCTTTCATGTGCCCGTTGCAGTATTGCCTTTAAGTCACGGATTGATGGTGGTTTACGGCAATAGCTATAGGCCCCCAATCGGACGAGTTCCGCTGCTGTAGTTCGAAGGGTATCGTCGGCCATCACCACAGAGGAGACTTTGGATTCGGCGATCCGCCGGCAGCAGGCAATTCGCTGTTGCAAGGAGTCGTGATCGGAGTCCAAATCGAGGATCATCACATCGTAGCCGCCGACGGCCAGCATGCGGCTGACCCCGTCCTCCGTCGGTTCGAGCTGAACCTGGAACTCTTTTCCCAAGACAGAGGCGAGGATTTGTTGCAGTTTCGAGTCTTCCGAATAAAGGCCAATCCGAATCATTTGATAATCTCCGCAACGCACGTCGACGAAGCTACAAGGCCATTCCTACATTGGGGAGGGGAACCGGAACTACTGATTCAGCCGGCAAATTCTTTCGCCGCAGACTGTGGAAAAACTGGTCAATTTATGTTCGGGTTGTAGTAGTACCAAGACCAGATGCAATTGTCTATGAAATTTAGGTTACCCCACGAAAAAGCGGAGGAAATCGACATTTGGTAACCTCGAACACTCGGTATTTTGGTTACTATCACACGGATTGGCGCTTAAGTTGCCTAAGGTAAGCCATGATTGTCAAAAAAAGGTGGTCACTAGCGCTGCTGGCAGGAGCGGTCGCCATCACTCGGTGGGTGTTTCGAAGCCATTATCTGTACGACCTCGACTCCGTGAATTTCGCATTGGCTATGAAGCGGTTTGACCCTAGTGTCCACCAGCCCCATCCACCGGGATACTTTTTGTATATCAGCGCAGGCCGACTGCTCAACGCGGTGTTTCATGATGCCAATCTGGCGCTTGTCGTCTTGAGCATTCTCGCGAGTTGCGGGGCGGCGATTGTGATCTACGAGATGACGCTGGACTGGTTTAACCCAATGGCCGCTCTATTTGCCAGCACTCTTTTCCTGCTATCTCCGCTCGCGTGGTTTCATGGCACCGTCGCGTTGACCTACATTGTGGAAGCTTTCTTCTCGGGCCTGCTGGGGTATCTTTGCTGGCGAATCTATTGCGGGAACCAACGATCCGTTTTACCGGCCGGCATCATTCTGGGAGTATCTGCCGGGGTCAGGCCGTCGTCACTGCTGTTCCTGGCGCCGCTCTTTCTGTTTTCGCTGCGCAAGGTCAGCTCCAAGGAGAGATACATGGGTTTAGGCGCGCTCGGTCTGACGCTCGCCGCATGGTTTGTGCCTATGGTCTCCGCGAGTGGCGGCTTGACAGTCTACTTCGGAGCTTTGGTGTCGCTTTGGCGGATGGTGCCGTCGAAAGAGACTGTCTTCAACTCTTCTCCTGCGACCTCGATTGCGCGTGCGTGCACGATTGTCTTCATCTACTTCCTGTGCTTC
Organism: uncultured Acidobacteriaceae bacterium; assembly: GCA_963774835.1. Lineage (GTDB taxonomy): Bacteria > Acidobacteriota > Terriglobia > Terriglobales > Acidobacteriaceae > Edaphobacter. Next base: position 862,416 of record CAVZGS010000001.1, on the reverse strand, counting down.
GGAGCGGCTTCGCTGGCTCCGTTGGGTGTTCTGGTTCGAAGATTGCCGGTGGATCCCGGCAAGAAGATCTTCACTCTCGTTTGGATCGCCCCGGCACTCTGCTTCTTCACGTTTGGCTATCTCAAATTTGTCAACAGCGGCTATCTTCTGCTGGTGTGCGTGCCCGCATGCATGTGGCTCGGTTTTTGGGTGTCGGAGTGGTATGAGGCCAGTACATGGCGATGGAGCCGATAAAGCTGACTGTTATCGGGGCGTGCGCCGTGGCAAACGTTCTATTTTTTCTTGCATTGCCGTTCTACTGTTCCTACAGACAGGTACGACGATTCGAAGCGCAACTAGAAAGCGTGAAAACGGCGCTTCCCCAAATTGCTTCGCCGAGCGACACCCTTATCGTCAGCTTCGATTCGCACTTCGACGGTTTTCGCCATGCTGGCTATTATTTACCTGACTATTTCACCGTGGAATATCCGGAGGCAAAACTGAAAGGTGGCCCGCGGATATTCACCATGCACGAACGCGATACGAAGCTGGTTACTGAGTTGCCGCTGGACTCTTACACCCGTTTTGTCGTGTTTCCTCTCCCGAGTGGCCCCTCCTACCGGGAGTATCTTCAAACGGTGACGGCGCGGCTTCCGAGCCAGAGTTTGCACCGTGTAAGTGCAGGTGGGCATGAATTTATCACACGGACCAATCTCGGACCTACCGCTGCTGTTCCCTGATGCAGTGGCCGCACCCTGAAGGGTGTATATGTTCCACTTCACCCGCGACTCAGCATGTAAACAGTCGTTCACACTGAGATGAGTCAGTCCGGATTTAGTGCCAATAATTCAAGCCTTTCGTGTTAGTTGCGCTTTGGATGGCGAATTGCATTCCCCTGGGTGAGCCCCGCAACAGGGGAGAAAGAGACCGTGCATGAATTCGATCGCCTGGTGGCCGACTCTCATTGTCCTCGCGATTGCGACGTTCACTGATCTGCGTAGCCGCCGAATCCCGAACTGGCTGGTGCTTCCTTTTCTGGTCGCGGGAATCTGCGTTGCCGGGTGGCTTCACGGTTGGAGCGGGATCGGGCATAGCCTTTCCGGCGTGGCTGTTGGGGCCCTGCTCTTCGGCGTTCTTTACTGGTTAGGCGGCATGGGCATGGGCGATCTGAAATTGTGTGCAGCCATCGGCGCATGGATTGGCCCGTCGCAGCTACTGTTTGCCCTCGTCATCACGAGTATGGTCGGCGGCGTCATGGCCCTGTGCTGGGCAGCGGCGGGCGGATTTCTTGGCGACCTGTTTCAAGGCGCAGGCGACCTGGTTTTTGGTTTTAAGAAACGAGGATTGCGTCCTCATCCAGAGTTGGTCCTCAGCAATCCTTTGACGCGCAAAATGCCATACGCTCCGGCCATCGCCATCGGAACGATCGTCTCATTCTTCTCCCGCTAAGGACTGACTAAGCACCATGGTTATTTCATCACAAATATGGCAATCCCAACTCAACCCGCTGGAAGCTTACGAATGCCAGGGAGCGGCGATTCCGTGATGTCAACCTTTACGCATGGCCCCGACTCTCTCGACGTCCACGTCTTGTCCGTGGCGCTGATTGGTCCGCAGGAGCAGCATCGTAAAGCGGTGGCCAGCGCCCTTGCCGGTTCGCAGGCCAACGTGACACGGGAGTTCACCGCTTATCCGGACTTGGATGATGTCCCTGCGATTTTGGAGGCGGGTTACGACGTCATCATTGTGGACCTGGACAGCGACCCGGAGCATGCCCTTGATCTGGTGGAGCATATCTGCGGCAACAGCCCTGTAACCGTGATGGTGTATTCGTCGCACGCCGACTCAGAGCTGCTAGTTCGCTGCATGCGCGCGGGAGCCCGCGAATTTCTCAGCCAGCCGATTGCCTCGAGCACGATTGCGGAAGCGTTGGTTCGGGCCTCGGTTCGGCGCCCGACCGTCCGGCCCGCCAAAAAGACGCTTGGCAAGTTGTTCGTATTTACTGGTGCCAAGGGCGGTTCAGGGGTGAGCACGATCGCCAATAACTTCGCGATACTACTTTCCCAGGAGTCTCACAAGAATACTTTATTGCTCGATCTCGATCTTCCGCTCGGCGGAGCAGCGCTTGACCTCGGGATAACGACGCCGTTTTCGACGGCCAACGCGCTTCAGAACATCGGCCGGCTGGATTCCAACTTTTTGTCCAAACTCCTGACCAAACATACTACGGGGTTGTTCGTGCTCTCAGCGCCTGACAAATACACTCCGATCCACGCGTCGAATGAAGATCTCGCGAAGCTCTTGACTGTGGCCCGGCAGGACTTTGACTACGTGGTGGTTGATGCGGGATCGAGCGTGGGCTCAACTTACAAGACCCTGCTTGAAGGGGCCGCAATCGTCTATCTTGTGACGCAGGTGAGCATCTCGGAGTTGCGCAACTCAAATCGTCTGATCTCGGAGTTCTTCACGCTCCCATCGCCTAAGCTCGAGATCGTTCTCAACCGCTTTACACCGAACACCCTCGGGATCGACGAAGAAAACATCACCAAAGCGCTGACAAAGTCAGCGACCTGGAAGATTCCCAGCGACTATGGCACGGTGCAACGCGCCCAGAACACGGCGACTCCGCTGGCGCTGGGAGATTCGAGCATCACGGAGATACTTCGGCAGATGGCCAGAACAGCTTGTGGTCTGCCCGCTGGTCCCGGAAAAGAAGAAGCGGTTCAATTTATTCGGATGAAGGCCGAAAGGCCCATTTTCGCAACGATAGTACGGATGGCATGACGTGGAACAATTGAATCTTGAGCAGTTTAAGGCCGAAGTACACCGAACCCTGATCCCCAAACTGGATCTCGAGAAACTGTCGCGGGTCGAGAGCGGCCAGGCACGTCAAGCTGTGGCGATAATGATTGGCGAGATTATCGGCAGCCAGCGCGTGCCGCTGAGCCTGAGCGAGCAAGAAAAAGTCCAGTCGGACCTTTTGGATGAAGTCTTCGGTCTCGGCCCGCTGGAGCCGCTGCTTCGCGATTCGGAGATCTCCGACATTCTGGTCAATGGTAAAGACCACGTTTTTATTGAAAAAGGCGGGATTCTGAAGAGGATCGATGCGGTGTTTCGCGATGATCGCCACCTGATGCAGATCATCGACCGCATCGTGTCGCGCGTGGGCCGCAGGGTCGACGAATCCTCGCCGATGGTGGACGCGCGACTGCCCGACGGCTCCCGCGTCAATGCCATTATTCCACCGCTGGCCCTCGATGGCCCTGCACTTTCGATCCGCCGTTTCGGAACAGGCCCGCTGGTTGCGAATCAATTGGTGGAATTGAAAAGTATCTCGCCAGAGATGATGGAGCTGCTTGCCGCGGCCGTGCGCGCGCGTATCAGCATTCTGATCTCAGGCGGCACCGGCGCCGGGAAGACGACCCTATTGAACATATTGTCGCGATACATTCCGAAGCATGAGCGCCTCGTTACGATCGAAGATGCAGCCGAACTTCAGCTCGCGCAGGAAAATATCGTGCGCCTGGAGACCCGGCCGCCCAACGTTGAAGGCCTTGGAGCTATCCGTCAGCGTCAATTGCTCATCAACAGTCTTCGTATGCGCCCCGACCGAATCATCATAGGTGAGGTGCGTGGGGAAGAGGCCTTCGATATGCTTCAGGCCATGAACACTGGCCACGAAGGTTCAATGGCGACGATCCACGCCAACTCTCCGCGGGACGCCTTGTCCAGACTCGAATCGATGGTTGCGATGACCAACTTAAATTTGCCGGAGAGAACAGTCCGGCAGCAAATGGCTTCGGCCATCGCAATCGTCGTTCAAGTTTCCCGTTTGAGCGACGGCACGCGAAAAGTGGTGAACATTTCAGAGATCACCGGCATGGAAGAGAACATCATCAGCATGCACGAGGTCTTCAGCTTCGACAAGAAGGGTATTGGGCCCGACGGCAGAGTGCTGGGCGTGTTCCAACCCAGCCGGATTCGTCCCAAGTTCCTCGAACAGCTTCGTGTGGCTGGAGTCATGTTGCCCGCCAGTATGTTTGAGCGCGCGCAGGAAGTGAACTGAGAAAGGGAGGGTGAAGCGATATGGTAATGGTGCTCGTGCTTGTATTCCTTGCCGTGTTTGCGGTCGCCGCTCTGCTCCTGACCGCGAGTAGAACGAACGCTCAGCAGACCGAGCAAACCCTCAACGTGCTTCAGGCGGCCCTTGCGACGACCAAACTGTCGCCGGCGGACCAGGCCGTCGATATCCGTAAAGTGGATCTGCTCAGTACTGTTCCACTGTTCAATCGCTGGCTGCTGAGACTCGAACTTGCACCACGATTGCGTCTCCTGCTTTACCAGGCCGACCTGAAATGGACTACGGGCAGTTTGCTGCTCATGTCTGTGGTCTGCTTTGTGATTCCTGCTTATCTGATTTATTTGCGAACCGGTGCCGTCATTATTTCTTTATTGCTCGGACTGCTGCTGGGCGCTTCGCCATTTTTGTTCGTTCTCTATAAACGAACTCAGCGCTTCAACAAATTTGAACAAGGCCTGCCGGAGGCACTGGATCTGATGGTGAGCGCTCTGCGTGCCGGTCATAGCTTCAACTCCGCTCTTGATTTGGCTGCGAGCGAGTCTCCCGATCCTATTGGGAAGGAGTTTCGCATCTGCTTCGACGAGCAGAACTATGGACTCGAATTAAAGACAGCCATGAATAACCTGTCCACCCGCGTACCATTGCAGGACTTGAAGATCGTCATCACGGCAATCCTGATTCAGAAAGAATGCGGAGGAAATCTTGCCGAGGTATTCGATAAAGCGGCCTATGTGATCCGCGAACGGTTTCAATTGAAACGGCAGGTCCGGTCCGATACGGCCCAGGGGCGGTTGACAGGATGGATCCTCTCTTTTCTGCCCTTGGTACTGGGAATTCTCTTATATCTTCTCAATCCGGCGAGTATGAGTCTTTTGTGGACGCGTGCCATTGGCATCAAGCTTTTGTATCTGTCAGGCACTATGACAATCGTAGGTGCATTCATTATTCACAAGATCGTCAATATGGATGTCTAAAGGGGAGTTATGGGATTTGCGGCCTTGACGTTTATCTTCATTTTCCTGTTGGTCGCGAGCGGCGGCTTGATTCTGTTCTACCGCGAGGCGATGATCCAGCGGGTGGCCTCCGTGATTACACCTCGGGCGAAACAGGGAAGCTTCCGGGACACGATTGAACATACGGGCTCGACGCTGAGTAGTGTGGTCGCACGATTCGAGCGCATCGTACCGAAGAGCACAGCGGAGATGTCTGTGGTACGGCAACGTCTCGTTCGCGCCGGCTACCGGAGCGACGTCGCAGTGAAGCTTTTCTATGGCGCGAAGGTATTGGTTCCACTGATTCTCTGCTTTTTTGCGTTTACCACAGGAGTTGGGAGTTACAGTCCATTTTTTGTTTACCTGGTAGCGATCGGTCTTGGATTTCTGGCACCGGACTTCTGGCTGGGAAACCGGATTTCTGCGCGACAGGCGCGTATCCGCCGCGGGCTTCCGGATGTGCTCGATCTGTTGGTGATCTGCATCGAAGCCGGACTGAGCCTGGATCAGTCGGTTGTGCGCACGACTGAGGAACTTAGCCTGGCCCAGCCAGCCGTCTGCGATGAATTGGACATCGTAGTGCTCGAACAGAGGGCCGGACTTCCTCGTGCTGATGCCTGGAAGCATTTTGCAGAACGCACCGACGTAGAGAGCGTACGAAATCTAGTTTCCGTGCTCGTCCAATCAGAGAAATTCGGGACAAGCATTGCCAAGACCTTACGTGTGCATTCGGACACCCTCAGAACCCAGCGTCGCCAGAAGGTTGAGGAGCAAGCGGCAAAGACAACGGTCAAACTTGTCTTTCCGCTTGTGTTCTTTATCTTTCCCTCGCTCTTCCTGGTTACTTTGGGCCCTGCGGCGATCACCGTGATGGAGAGCTTCAACAAATACCTCATTCATTGAGAAGGGAGAATAGACATGGACAATGTAACAATTATTCGCGTCGTTGCTGCTGTCCTTGCGGTAGTTGTGCTGGTCATCCTTATCCAGCGCCGCCGCAAGCGCGTTCAGTAGATTATTTCCTTCGTAGTTATGGCGAAAGAGGGAAATTTCCCAGAACGTGGTCCTGATTCGGACTGGGCCAACAGAACGCTTCCGACTCATTCTCCTGTCGAGAAGTGGAATTGGCAGCTTACCTCGCGGTCGCTTCTTCCGAAATATTGGGTGCATTGCCATTGCATCTCTCTGTTTCGGAGGAAGCGGTCTTGGTTCAGCAAGTTGTAAATTTCAGTGAAAGGAGCAGCATGGTTGGTCGGATTTAGTGGCGAAACAGGCGTCTGGAGCAGGCCTTATTGCCATACCGCGCGAATACTGGGAAAAACAATGAACAGACGGACATACTGCGTATATAACCAGACACGTGAATGCTTCCTCAGCCTGGGTGTTACTCCGGCTGACACGACATTCGCACGACTCAAGGGCTTGATTGGGAAGCTCAAGCTAAGAGTCGATGAAGGGCTCTGGATAGTTCCGTCTTGTGGAGTCCATACATTTGGGGTGTTGTTTCCTCTCGACCTGATCTACCTGGATGAAAGCCATAAGGTGATTCATCTCATCGAACATTTTCCGACATTTCGTATTGCGCCCCTGAGAACTCAGGCCACAAGTGTTCTGGAGCTGCCCACTCACACGATCTATTCGTCGCAGACCCAACCTGGAGATAAGCTGCTCATCTGCTCGATTGAGGAGATTGCGAAGCGATTCAACAAGGGAAACGCCGTACAACCCAAGAGTCAGGCCCAAAGACCCGACACCAAAGTGGCTTATAAAACGGCAACGAAGGAAGAGAGTTTTTCCCAAGTCAAGGAGTAAGGAAACGGAGCAATAGACAAAAAGCCCGGAAGTAGCGAACGGGGAATTGGGGCCGCAGGGTTTGAGCCACCCCGTCTAATGCGTTGAAGTTTGGAGCAATAACCAGGCCCGACGTATTGGGTGCGCAATAAGCGAAGGTATAAAGAGATGGAGTCAATTAAGAGCTGGATCAGCAAACTGTCATCTTACGATCATCGAAAAGGACAACGGCAGGCATCGCCCATGCTGGTCGCATATTACTGGGACGGGTCCGTTCCGATGGCGCACGAGATCCAAAACATTAGCTCGACCGGATTTTATCTGTTAACCGATGAGCGCTGGCACTTGGGCACGATCGTTACGATGACGCTACAAAGAACAGACATTGAGGACGCAAAAACCCATCCTGAGGGCTATATTATTGTGCCGTCGAAGGTGATTCGATTGGGCGCGGACGGAGTCGCTTTTGAATTTGTCCCGCACTCTGACAAGGCTTCGAGCGATACGAATGGTCGCACGAGAGGGTCGACCGGACGAAAGGCCTTGGGCAGATTCATCGAGCGTCTCAAGTCGGACCAGGGTCACGCAGTGATTGGGCATATCGCGCCGGATCTCGAGCCGAAATTGATGGTCCGGGATTCGGTTCTGGTGATGATGCCTAGAAGGAATGCCATGAAAAAGCTTAAGGACGAGAGCGGGCAGGCCCTGATAATCACAGCTCTGTGCATGACATGCCTTTTTGGTTTTATGGCATTGGCTGCTGATGTGGGAATCATGCTGCGTGAGAAGAGGCTCCTGCAAATAGCGGCCGACAGCGCGGCGATTGCCGGAGCATCGGAGGTGAATTTTAGTTCCGGAACTGTAACGTCAGCAGCCCAGGCCGCCGCGACGCAGAATGGCTTTACAAGCGGGACAAACGGAGCCACCGTCACGGTCAACCCGACCCCTTTGTACGGGCCGCACGCAGGCCTGCCTGGCTATGTAGAAGTGATTGTTTCCCAGCAACAGCCTACTCTTTTTATGGGCATGTTCGGTATATCTTCGATGAACCCTACCGCCAGGGCAGTGGCCTTCAACGGAGGTTCGTCCTATGGCTGTGTCTACGTATTAGCCCCCACAGGCGCCGGCGCAATGACCTTGCAGGGGTCGTTCACTGTAACCGCACCCAATTGCGGCGTCGTTGTTGACTCGAACGATTCTGATGCCCTGCATTTCACAGGGGGAGGTGGCAGTCTAACCGCCGGATCAGTCGGCGTCGTAGGTGGCTGCGGCGGCCATTGTTCGGATAGCACCCCAACTCCAGTCACGGGAATCATCCCTCAAAGTGACCCTCTTGGCTACCTTGTCGCGTCCTTCCCGACCCCAACTGGTTGCGTCCCTGGTGGAACACTTACTGGAGCAGTAGCGGCTGGGTGTTACAGCGGAAATGTCACGCTCAATAATGCGGTACTTACGGGTATGTATGTCTTTACTGGAAACGTCACTTTGAGCCATTCCGTGACAACGGGGGGGGCTGGCGCAACTCTGGATCTAAACAATGGCTCCCTCACGGAAACCTCCAACACGGTTTTAGATCTTGTCGCGCCCACTGATCCTACTAATACTTTTCATGGGATTGCCATTATGGCCCCCCCTACCAACACGAGCACGCTGACACTGGAGTTCGGCAATTCCACAGGAACTATCGACGGGATTTTCTACGCGCCCGGCGCCAACTTGTTCCTTCATGACAGCGGCGGTGGTGCAAGCGGTCTGTCGCTCATCACGGACTTGCTCGTGGGGACCTTGGATGACCAGACTGCGAGTCTCAATATCACGAGCTATTCCCAGACGACGGCTGGATCACCGCTTTCTAAGGTCGCTCTGGTGGAATGAACGATGAAGAACCTGTACATGACTCATCCAGCTGACTCAAAGAAGGGAGGGGCTCTAATGTTTGAACTCGATCTACGTCAAGACAAAGGGCAGGCTTTTGTAGAGCTCGCCCTTGTATTGCCGATATTTATCCTTTTGTTCGTAGGAGCAGTTGAAATCGGGCGCTTGGCATATGCCAGCATCGAGGTCAGCAACGCCGCTCGTGCGGGAGTCGCGTATGCTGCGCAGAACCATACCACTGCTCAAGATTCAACCAATATTACCCTTGCTGCTACCCAGGACGCTCCCGATATTACGAGTCTTACCGCGACGCCGTCATACTCTTGTTCCTGCGAGAGTTCAACTGGCACTATGACCGCTCCCGCCGGTTGTGCCACGGTAACCCTGATCAGTTGTTCCAGCCCCTCGCGCATCGTCGTATATGTTCAGGTAACCACCCAGGCACCGGTAAATACCTTGTTCGGCTTTCCCGGAATCGCGAGTTCAGTCACGCTTCGCGGATTCGCGAGCATGAGGACGGAACAGTAATGGATATGCGATCGACATTGCGACGGATGTTTGGTCGGACGATAGGGTCCGCACTAAGGCAACATAGTGTGCGGGGTGAAGAAGGCGCGGTGATCATGGAGACCGCGATGTCAATGATCATCCTGTTGACTTTCATGTTCGGCGTGATGGAGGCAGGCTTCGCGCTTTACTCCTACCACTTTATTTCCGAGGCAGCGCGCGAAGGAACCCGCTATGCCATCGTTCGAGGAGCGACTTGGGGAACAGCGTGCGGTGCAAGTTACAACTCCTACGACTGCACGGCTAGTTTAGGAAATGTTCAAAGCTATGTGACGAACCTTGGATTCCCCGGAATTAATCCAAGCAATATGACGGTTACTCCTGTTTGGTCGACCTACACTGGAGGATCAACCTGTGGAACTCCGTGCAACAGTGCCGGCAACCTGATTACGGTGACCGTCCAGTACAACTTTCCCCTGGCCGTTCCGTTCATTCCGGCGCACACGTATGCGATGTCAAGCAGCGCTGCAATGGTGATCCAGCAATGAGGCCTGGAGTCTTGACCATGATCTAGATTGCTGGGCTGGTCTATTCTGTCTGGTCAGGGATGATCAGTAGTACTTCCACTGTTGTGGCCTGTCCATTCTGCATGGCGGGCCTGAATTGCCACTGTTGGAGAGCGCGGAGCAGGAACTTCGCTTCCGCGAGTTCGGTTGGAAAAACAACGGCCAGTTGTTCGAACCGCCCAGCCGCGTTCACAAAGCCATGGACCATGATGGCATCCGTGTTCGCGTTCGCATCGATGCTGGGCCGCGTTATGTCATATGGCCATGGCGCATCCGGGCGAATGACACTGCTGCCGGAGGCAGCCTGTTGCGCGCGTGGAATCGAATACTGAAGGATCCAGTTTTTGGCCACGCCGACGCGCAGATATACGGTGTACGCCAGTCTGTCCCTCCACATGTTGACCGTCTCCGGATAGTCTTCCGCGAGCGAAGATCCCACCACCACGACTCCGTACCTGCCGTCCTTCGGCAGCATGATATGCACGACCGTCTGCTGACTGGCGCCTGAGGTGACGCTACCCTCAGCACCGGACAGGCCATTGGCTCCTCCGCCCTTTTCCCCGGCCCCGGTTCCGGCCGCTGCATTACCAGCTTGATTGCCGACTGTCTGGCCCGCTCCTGCCCCCGTTTGCTTACCCTCTGTCTTTCCTTGACCATTCGGCGACAAACTCTTAGGCTGCCCGGCCGCCAGCGAACCCGTAAAGGGTGCCGGCGCAACCTCGTTGATCATGGGCAGGGTCGCAGTTCCTTCCTGCAATTGGACAGTGGAGGCGGAGATCACGCTTGCGGGCGAGGCCTTCCCTGAGTCCTTTGAGGCGGTCTCCGGCATCTGCGCCTGTTGAGCCGCCGGCACAGCGACTGGAGAGGTCTTGCTCGGGTTGGGCATTGGGGTCTTCGCATCGAACACGGTTGACGAGATTTGAACATCGGCAACTTTCGTTTCCTGGTTCGGCGGATTCGGGGAAGGCCGTACTTCGATTGCGGTTGTCGTTTGCGGTGTTGGCTGGATTATTTTTTGGACTGGAATGTCCCGTGAACTCCATACGAAGAGTTGGGGAAGTGGGGCCTGAGGGATTGTTGGATTGGTCACAGCGTCCGGCTGAATCAGGGTCTGGAGGGCCTGTTTCTGCGATATGAAGTTGGGCGGAATGCGCGGTGCGGGTGCTGCCGACTGACTTCCGCCCGGCGCAGGGTTTGTTTCAGGCAGTTGATCAGGACGCAAATTGGCCTTCTGGATCGGGGGATGGATTTTGGGCTCCTGTTTGCGCAACTCCATGACCCGTACTGCAAATCTTTGGGTGAGGGACCTGGAATCGGTCTTATATGGCTGTCTCAGGGCGAAAAACAGTAGAACGCATGCGAAGACGTGCAGGAGGAATGAGATCAGGAACCCGGAAGGCCCTCTCCGCATTGGCGGCGGATCCCCAAACAGCACGATGATAGTAGAAGAAGACCTCATGACCGAATCGACTGTCGCTAGGTAGCACAGGAGTTAACTGTAAAGCGCTAGAGACAGTGCTCCCCTCTGAATTGAAGGCCCTAATCTCTAGCAATTTCCAGACCAACCGAATCTGCCTGTAACTCTGTGCCAATTGAAGGCCGTCTACGTGTGAGCGTGTCTATGCAGCTACATTGACGTCGCGATTGGTATACACATGTTCACACTTGCCCTATGGCCTGCCAGCTAAACGCCTGATTTTACATCAAAATGAAGTTTTTCCTTTGGCACAGCAATTGCGATGTGTGTTGGGGGAAGGGAACTGGCTTGCGCAGCCTTCCCCCAAAGGTACCGCTGAATGAACCGACGACTACTAAATATTCTCTTGAGTGCCTTTGTGATTGCGGCTGGCTGCAGTTACATCGTCTTTCGTTTGGTTGGTAGCCGGATTTCCGGGTCACATCAGACGACAACGCGCGTGCTGGCCGCTGCCACAGACATTAAGCTCGGAAGTGTCCTTCGCGACAATGATCTGACGACCATCGAAATCGCGGGGACTCTACCTAAAGGCGCGATTATCAGGCGGGAGGACGCAATTGGCCGAGGCGTCATCTCCAACCTTTATTCGGGCGAGCCGATTCTGGATAGTCGCCTCGCGGCACCTGGTTCGGGCGGCGGACTTGCCGCTACGATTCCCCAGGGTATGAGGGCCTCCGCGGTTAAGGTCAATGATGTGGTGGGAGTCGCCGGATTTGTAACTCCAGGAATGCGAGTGGATGTGTTGATCTCGGGCAATCCTCCCGGAGCCAGCGCGAACCAAGGGCCGATGGTGAAGACGATCCTACAGAACATCGAGGTGTTGTCAGCCGGCACAGATATTCAGCGAGACGCAGAAGGAAAGCCGCAGCAGGTGCAGGTTGTCAATTTATTGGTGACCCCCCAGCAGGCCGAGGTCCTGAGTTTGGCAAGCAATGAGACGCATATTCAACTCGTCTTGCGTAATCCCCTGGATACGCAGCTGGGCACGACCCCTGGGACAGGCATGGCGCAGCTGTTCACAGAAGTGGCTCCGCCAAAGGCCGTGGTGGTCGGTCACAAAGCGCCAACAGCTGTCCCCTCCTCTCGCATTTATATGGTCGAAGTTTTAATGGATCGAAAAAGACTGAGACAAAATTCCCCGCCAGTGAGGAAAAACAGTGAATCTGCGAAGCCGGATACTCGTCGCTTGTTTGTGTACCTTGGCTCTTGTGGCCAGTGCGGAGACAGCCCTACAGGCGCAGACCTCGCCACCACCTCCAGCTGCGGGCGTCGGCCAAGACCAGTCCAATGATCTTTCGGTTACCGTCGGCAAATCGGCACTGGTAGACTTCACCAAGCCGGTCATCCGCGTCGCTATCGGTCTTGGGGAACTTGCCGAAGCGACTGCCGTCAGCCCGACTGAGGTCATGGTTAACGGCAAAGCGCCCGGCAATACAAGCCTGATTGTTTGGGAACAAGGCGGCGAGCGGCAATTTTTCAATGTCACGGTCCACGCCAGCCATGCTGCCGCAGACGAGAACCTGACTGCGCTCCGTCGCGAACTTAAAGTAGCGATGCCTGGGCAAAATATCAATGTCGTCTCGGAGGGTAACCTGGTATTTCTCCGAGGCACGGTAAATGACCTCGCCAGCTCGGACCGCGCGGCCCAGATGGCGTCCGGCGCGGGCAAGGTCGTTAATCTGTTGTACGTTAATGTCCCGCTGGCCCCACCACAGATCCTCTTGAAGGTGCGTTTCGCCAGTGTTGATCGAAGCAAATCCAATCAACTCGGCATAAATTTCTTCAGTACTGGGGCGGCCAACACTATTGGTGCAGTGACAACTGGGCAGTTTACTCCTCCGTCGGTCACTCCGCCGAGTGCAGGGAACCCAACGTTAACAACCATAACGAATGCACTGAACATCTTTTTCTTTCGTCCAGACCTGAATCTGGGCGCCACCATTGAGGCGCTGGAGATGCAGGGACTGGTAGAAGTGCTATCTGAACCCAACATAATTGCGGAGGACGGCAAAGAGGCGAGCTTTCTCGCTGGCGGAGAATATCCCTACCCCGTGGTGCAGGGAACGTCTGCGGGCGTCGGGGGAGCTGTGACGATCCAGTTCAAGGAATATGGCGTTCGCCTGAACTTTATTCCCACCATTACTCCCCGAGGCACCATTCGCCTCCAGGTCGCCCCTGAAGTCAGCGCTTTGGACTTCACGAATGCGATAACGATCGCGGGGTTCACAGTCCCTGCAATCACGGTCCGTAGAGTGAAGACTGATGTCGAGCTGCAAGAGGGGCAGAGCTTTGCTATCGGCGGATTGCTCGACAATCGCGAAACCCAAACCTTCTCGAAGATCCCGTTTATTGGCAGTATTCCGGTTCTGGGCAAATTCTTCCAGTCGATCACAAAGACCAAGAACAATACCGAACTGATCGTCATCGTGACACCGGAGATCGTCGGCCCGATCGATTCAGGACAGCCTCTGCCTAGCTTGAACTATCCGGAAAAATTCCTGTCGCCAAATTCCAAGATTTCGATGAGCGAGCCGAGTTCGAGTGTGCCCGGGACGAGACCGCCGTCCCCACCGACGATTCCCGTAGAACAGTTGATTCAGAGCATGCAACCGGAGAAACCGCTGGTGGTCGAAGGCTCCTATTCTCCCGGCAACTATTCTCCTGGCTCAATGACGTCTTCTACGCCGTCTACTCCTCCTCCTCAATAGAAGAGAGACCAGTCCGATGAGTGTGCTGTTAGAGAAGAAGACGGAGCCTCTGATGCAGTCACGACGCAGGCCCGGTTTTCATTTGCTGATGGCCTATGCGTGCTCGATTGTTTTGCTAATTGCCCTGCTTGCAGGCAAGCTGGCGTCCATTCGCTTTCCCAATCCACTTAGCCTCACAATCGGCCTCGTCTTTGCATCTGCGGTGGTGTTTATCTTAGCGATTTTCTGGCACGAAAAGGGAAAGACAGATCTGCGTGACGCTACCATGACCATCCCCTGGGGCCTCTTCCTCGCTGCTACCCTCCCGTTATTGGTTCTGGCTGCAGCGAGAGCGGACATGCCGTTGCAGGACTCCAATCTCGCTCGCTTTGATGGATTGTTAGGCATAAGTGTGCCAGAGATCGTGTCATGGAGTTCTCGTCATTGGGTGGGCGGACTTGTGAACCGAACTTATACCCTTCTCAGTCCACTGCTGGTAATTTCGGCGTTGTTGCCGGCGCTTACGGGTAAGGTAAGGAATGCGCAGATGTTCGTGCTGGCCAACGTCATAGCCTTTGCCATTGGATTGCCGCTCTTTGCACTCTTGCCGGCGATTGGGCCCTGGTATGGATACCACGTCGCGGCAACGCCTCATCAGCTCGCTTGTCAGTCGGCAATTCTTCTCTTCCGAGCGCCGAATCACCAACTCACCCATTTGGATGCCATCATCTGTTTTCCCTCGTTCCATGTCATCTGGGCCATATTCTGCGCCGCTGCATTATCGGGATTTCGTCTTCTACGCGTTCCGGCGGCATTACTTTCGGGGATGATCGTCGTTTCCACCGTGACGACAGGCTGGCATTACTTCGTCGATGTGCTCGGCGGCATAGCTGTGGCCGGTCTTTCGCTTGCAATCGCAAACGGTTTGGTGCAACGAACAAGTTCATCCTGCCAGCGGTTGGAGCCGGCGGCCCAGCGATGAGTGGGCCCAATGCGACGAATTTGCCGCGCCCGGTGATGGAGCGTTTCTCCAAAAGCGACCGTGCGAACGAGGGTCCCTCGCTGGAGATATCGAATTTGTCTCAACGAGCAATCATCGCCGCGTATTTAGAAACGGCCAAACGACGAATTCGAACGAGTGCCAACCTTCGCTTCCATCTTCGAATCGCCTATGCGGTTGCGACGCTGGTAATCATCTCCTACGTCGGCTGCAGGCTCACGTCGATTCATACGGATATCAGCGGACGCGTGATCGCAATCGTCGCGATGTTCGCTATGGTTTCACCATTGCCCATCTATTGGCACGAGAAGGGCAGGATAGCATTGCGCGAATCTTCTCTCGTGGTCCCCTGGGAGTTGCTGTTGGCTGCGCTCCTTTCCTTTCCTGTATTGATCGCGGCGCGGTTGCGTATGCCGTTACAAGACACGCTCTTTGGCCGGATCGATCAATCGCTTGGTATCTACGTTCCGTCCATTGAGGCGTGGGCGAACCATCACTGGCTTGGAACGCTCCTGAACCGCAGCTATCCCTGGTTGTTGCCTCTTCTGGCAGCTGCAGCGTTTGCACCTGCCCTCATGGGCAAGATGAAGCACGCAAGAGAGTTCCTCCTGGCGAATTTTGCGGCCTTTGCAATAGGATTGCCCTTGTTCGCGCTGCTTCCCGCAGTCGGGCCGTGGTACTGCTATCACCTCGCTGCCAATCCCGCTCAGGCAGCTTGCTGGGCCCAGCTTCTTGCGCTTCGAGTCCCTGGCCCTTATATTTTCCAGGAACAGGCTGCGGGTGTTGTCTGTTTCCCCTCGTTTCACGTCGTCTGGGCCATTCTGTGCGCCTCTGCCTTGTGGGGATTTCGACCGATTCGCATTCCAGTCGCATTGCTTTCGTTGATGATCATCGTTTCAACGCTGACGACTGGCTGGCATTACTTCAGCGATGTACTGGGGGGTATTGCGATCGCCGCTCTCTCGATGGCGATTGCCAGAGTCTATGCTGCATAGGCAGGGAGCCAAGACACGCTCATGAACCTCATCCACTGGGTCACGGGACATCTCTCAAAGAATGGAAAGGAGAAACCGAGCACACGGCTGAGGATTTTGAACCTCACCCGGCAATCTGTGCTCGCCGATAGCGTGGAGGTCGCCGACCGCGGGGCGACGCGTAGAAAGGGCCTTCTGGGACGTGATGGGCTTGCTGCAGGAGAAGGCCTCTGGATTGTCCCGTGTGAGTCCGTCCACACCTTCGGGATGAGGTTCCCGATCGACCTCATCTATCTTGACCGAAGCAGAAGGGTGAAAAAGGTGAGGAACGGTGTGCCTCCCTGGCGGCTGTCGGCGTGTTTTTCCGCGCATTCTGTGCTCGAACTCTTGGCAGGCACGATTCGTACGACGCAGACCAGGCCGGGAGACAAACTCGAATTCTCCACCGTCGACCCGCCGGCCGACAATAACCGCCTCGTGCCGTGATATTACAGGCAATTACCGACGTTTTGCCTGAGCTTTCTATTGAAGATAGTGCCGAAGGTCACCAAATTCTGGTACATAGCTGCATTTAGTAACTTCAGAACGTCGCTCCACACGCATTTCTCTGCGCATGTATACGCCTATTGCTCTGCCCCGGCCAGCATGTATACAACCGTTCACACCGGCGGCCGGTGAGCGATAGGTAGCCATTTATTTAGAGGCAGTTAGCGTTAGGCCACGAGTGGCCATTGGCTTGCCATTATCACTGGCAACCCAGTCTGTGGCTGGAACCAAACCTAGAGGGAGACATATTCAAATGAAACACAAATTGTTGGAACTTTCCGCAAAGACGCAAGCTCTGCTGATGAGCGAAGAGGGTCAGGACCTGATCGAATACGCCCTGGTAGTGGCTCTGATTGCGTTCGCAGCGACCGCCGGGATGAGCGGTTTGGCAACAAAGATCAACACCGCCTTCGGCAATATTGGCACGACGCTCAGCAGCTACATCAGCTAGTCCATCCGGATTGATGTCAACGCTGTTGAACTGGCCTTTCTGTCTTGGTGTCTCTGGGGACAGTGGCTACGCGATAGCCATTGCCCCAAAGAACCCAGTCTACAGCCGGAGCAAATCCACGTCTGGGAGAAGAATTCAAATGAAAAACGACCTGTTGAGATTAGCTACCAAGATTGCGGGTCCTGCTAGAAGAGGAGGGCCAGGACCTGATCGAGTACGCGCTGGTGGTCGCTCTGATAGGCTTCGCGGCGACGGCCGGAATGTCCTCTCTGGCAAATGCAATCAACAATGCGTTCTTTAGCGTCGGCACTACGCTGAGCAGCTACATCACCTAATGCTTGCCAACGGAGAGCCAAGTACTGCGCAACTCGCAGGCGCTCCTTTTTGAGGGGCGATGCGTTGTCTGGGGTCGCCTGCAGCGCGTTGCCCCTCTCCACCTCGGCGGACATTACCCGTTCCAAAGGGCAGGCGTGACCGGCCGAACCGAACCAGGAAGTGAACCATGATCGACGGAAAACGGATCGCAGTTGTGATGCCGGCCTATAACGCGGAACGGACATCTGGAAAAAACTGTTCGCGCCCTGCCCGGCATCGTTGACATCAAGATACTCGTGGACGATTCAAGTAACGACAACACCGCACGCCTGTCAGAAAAGCTTGGTGTGCAGACCTTTATCCACGACAAGAATTACGGCTATGGACGCAACCAGCAAACCTGCTACCGCGAGGCGCTCAA
The DNA here is from genome assembly GCA_963774835.1 of uncultured Acidobacteriaceae bacterium. Classification (GTDB taxonomy): domain Bacteria; phylum Acidobacteriota; class Terriglobia; order Terriglobales; family Acidobacteriaceae; genus Edaphobacter. Next base: position 844,754 of record CAVZGS010000001.1, on the reverse strand, counting down.
CGCGGGCGCCGACATCGTGGTAATGGTTCATCCTGACTACCAGTACACGCCCTCTCTCGTGTCGGCGATGGCGGGAATGGTCGCGAGCGGCGTTTACGACGTTGTTCTCGGCTCGCGAATCCTGGGGGCAGGGGCCCTGAAAGGCGGGATGCCTCGTTATAAGTACGTCGCCAACCGCTTGCTGACGGCATTTCAAAACGTGTTTCTAGGAGTGAAGCTGTCGGAATACCATACCGGGTTCCGGGCCTTTTCGAGGGAGGTGTTACAGACCCTTCCATTGCTGGAGAACTCGGACGACTTTGTGTTCGACAACCAGGTGCTGGCCCAGTCCGTGATGTTCAACTTTCGGATCGGTGAGATCTCCTGTCCGACGAGGTACTGTGAGGAAGCTTCTTCTATCAGCTTCAGACGCAGCGTGAAATACGGGTTGGGCGTGTTGATGACTACAGCTCGCTTCGTGGCGCACAGGGCAGGAATCGCAAGCTCGCCCCTGTTTGATACCACTGGAAGAAAAGTGACGATGAAGTACTATTCGGAGATTGCGCAGGAATCACGAATCGCCTGATCTGGCCGTAGCTCAAACACAAGAGAGGCAAATAGTTCGAATATGGTCACTGTCTTCGGCCCCGGAACAAGGCCCTTCGCTGATACTGATAGAAGGCTGTCTTACCGCGATTGCGTTTGCAGTATCGTTTGGCTGGCCCAGACTTGGATCCAACTATTTCGACCGGCTTGAGCGTGCGTTCGGGGGGCTGGCGCGTAGAAAAGGCCTGTCAGTTGCAGTCGTCGGCCTGGCAGCGTTCCTCCTGAGACTCGCTATTCTTCCTGTATCTCCCATTCCCAAGCCATTTGTCCAAGATGACTTTAGCTTTTTGTTGGCGGCGGACACCTTTGCATCCGGAAGACTGACCAACCCTACTCCCGCGATGTGGACGCACTTTGAAACCATGCACGTCACCATGCAACCGACTTATATGTCGATGTACTTTCCTGCGCAGGGTTTGGTGCTGGCTGCCAGCAAGGTGTTGACGGGGCGTCCGTGGTATGGCGTCTTACTGGTGACCGCGCTCATGTGCGCCGCCATCTGCTGGATGCTTCAAGCGTGGCTGCCTCCGACCTGGGCGCTGCTCGGTGGCGCATTGGCAGTCCTGCGCCTCGGACTTTTTAGTTATTGGATTGATACGTACTCAGGTGCAGGCTCCATTGCTGCGCTTGGCGGAGCGCTTCTGCTGGGGGCACTTCCGCGATTTATGAAGACGGCCAGGCTTCGCGACAGCCTATTGATGGCGACCGGCGTGGTTCTCGTCGAGACCTCGCGTCTGTACGAGGGCATGCTCTTATGCCTCCCTGTGCTTTGCTGTTTGGCGTGGTGGATGTTCTCTGGGAAGAACAGGCCCAGCAGGACGATGCTGCTCCGCCGCACGGCAGCCCCGTTGGCGCTAATCGTGGCCGCTGGCGCCTGGATGGGATACTACGACTACCGCGTATTCGGAAGTCCGCTTACGCTGCCCTACACGGTAGACCGCGCCCAGTATGCCATGGCGCCCTATTTTGTATGGCAGGCTCAGCGGCCGGAGCCAATCTACCGGCACAAAGAAATACGGGAGTTTTATTACCAAAGCGAAGTTAACACCTTCGCGAAGATCCATAGCTGGTCAGGCTTCGTGCCTCAAACCGTACTGAAAGCGGCGAGAGGTGTCCTGTTTTATTCGGGCATTGCATTACTCGTTCCTCTGATCATGCTGCGACGCGTGTTCCTCGATCGCCGCCTTCGATTTCTGGTTCTTTGCCTGCTTGTATTGTTGGCAGGCCAACTCGTGCAGATATTTCTTATCCCTCACTATCTGGCCCCTTTCACTGCCGCGTTCTATGCGATTGGTTTGCAAGCCATGCGTCATCTCCGACTTTGGAGTCCGGGGAACGAACCGGTTGGCCTGACATTAGTACGCCTGACAGTCGTGCTCTGCGTGGCGTTAGCTGGAGTGAGGTTATGCGCCGGGCCCCTTCATCTCGACCTTCCTGTATGGCCAGGCGCATGGGCCTCCGAATGGTATGGTCGCGGCAGGCAGTCCGGCGCTGAGCGCGCGCAGCTCGAGGCCCATCTGGAGCAACTCCCCGGAAGGCAGCTCGTCATTGTTCGATATTCCCCCGACCATAATGTCTTAGACGAATGGGTATACAACGCCGCTAACATCGATGGGTCCAAGGTCATTTGGGCGCAGGAGATGGACGAGGCTGAGAACCTTGAACTTTTCCACTACTACAAAGACCGCACGGTCTGGCTCGTGGAACCAGATACGAAACCGGCAAGGGTCTCTCCTTACTTGTCGCCCACACGGGAGTCGATGAGTGCCACCCGATGAACATCGCAGCTGGCTTGAGTGGCTTCCTCGATGGTCAGTGAGCCATTTTGTGCAAAAAAGTCCCTATGATGACAGTCAATACGAAAGCGACAAGCACCAAAAGAAGGTATCTCTCGATCTTCATCGACGAACCGCCTTCATAGATCGTGCTGCTACTGGGTTATGGGACGAGAACACCAACCTATTTGCACGATCGGCGAGAGGCTCGACGGCCACATCGCCACTCTGTTCGATGCGCTTTCGCTTAAAGAAGCAAAACAAAAGGGCCAGTCGATTGCGATTGGCCCGTAACTCTTCCAGGATGTGTGGATTGGTGCGGAGGAGGGGACTTGAACCCCTATGCCTTGCGGCGCTAGCACCTCAAGCTAGTGCGTCTGCCAATTTCGCCACCTCCGCGTTGTGTCTCGACGCTGATGGGCGCGAGTTGCGGCGAGCAATCCGAAGGGTAGTATAGCATCCCGGGCGGGGTGGTTCGGGGGGTCGCGGGTCTTGGGCAGAGGGGAACGAATGCATTCGTAATGATTGACCGGGGCGGCGACGAAGCCTCTTTCGCAGGAAGGCCGGCGGGAAACGGTGGTCGGGTTAAAAAACGAAAAGGCGGAGGGTGCGTCCATCACGCAGACGCCACTCCCCCGCCTCAGGTTCCTACAGGAGTTAGTTGATGTACTTCGGCGACTCCTTGGTGAGGATTTCGACTAAGCGTTTTCCAGCGGGCGTCACGGTGACTCCGCCTTCGCGGACAATTGTCGTCGCTGTGATGTCTTTGCCATAGACAGATTTGTTGGCTTCATCGTCGGTGTCGAGCCCTGCGCTACCGAGGGCCGCGCCGGCAAACAGGCCACCCTTCGCACGGGAGTAGGTGAGGACGTCGACGTTGGGGTCGTTGAGGCCCTGAGCCTGAGCGCCACTGGGGCCGGCGACAGCACTGCAACCCGCGCCGAGTTTCAGTTTGCCGGAGAGGATCTTCTGGGCCCCCGTCTGGGTCAAGACGAGCAGCACGTAGTCGGTGGAAGAGGTACCGAGCTGGACGCCAAGGCTGCCGACATCGAGCTTGTACATGGCAGGAGCGGGCCAGGGACCCGTCATGTGGGTGCCGGTGCGGCAGAGGATCACGCCGCGGCCGTAGGTTCCCCCGATGCCGACTGCGACCTTCTTGACAGCGGGAAAGACAAGGACGCATTTCGCCTTATTGAGGTAGGCCTGAGGGATCGCGTCTGGTTTGACGAACGAGCTGATTCAGGACTTCGGACGATTGGCCCAAGCGATCGTCGATCTTGTTTTGAGCCAGGGCCGGGAGGGCCATTGCCACGCTCACCAGAGCTACTAACGCGGTTTTCTTCATGATAAAAACCTCTCTTGAATTGTGACCGGAAGCCTGCCTTGATGGCGGTGAACTCCTACGGTTCTATTGCCAAGCTACCGACCAATCTAGTGAAGCGAAACTGGCAAAATTACTAGTGGCGCAGATAAAAAGATGATAAGAAGGGGACTAGGCCCGCTGGCGACCGCTAACTTGCCATTGAAGAAGCCCTTATTTTCGTTCCTGGCACCGGGCGCAGGAGCAGGAACGGCCCGTTTCTGCCCGTAGAAAAGGTCAGAGCTGGCGCCCGCCACTGGCGAGATTACCTCTGGGAGGAGAGGCCGGTCGGAGGCACTTCGGGGGCAATGGGGGTCTGCGCGGCACGCTTCCTCTTTTTTACCGGCGGAGCTGCGTTTGGCGGGCGCTGCTTGCCGTTGCCATTTCTCTTTTTCTCGCTGGTCTCGATAACGGCACGCATCCAGTAGTTACCTTCGACGTCGGTCTCGATGCCGTGGACCTCGCGTTCGAAGCCGGGAAAGCGCTTGCCGAACTCCTCCATTGCAAGGATGAGCTTGATGACCGGGCTCTCCGCGCCGCCGAGCCGCTCTCCTGGCATGGACATTGGGATACCCGGGGGGTAGGGAACGAGCATGACGGCGGCGATGCGACCGGCCATCTCGTTGAAACGGATCTTTTCGGTCTCGTTACGTAACAGCTTTTGATATGTCTGTGCCGGGGTGAGGACGGGGTCGAAGTCTTCGTCGCAGGCGTCGTTGACGAGGCCAGATAGATTCAATTGAACCATCGCCGCGTGCATCTCGTCGGAGAGTTCCTTGAGGGTGACGTTGCGATAACGCGCTGGATATTTCAAGACGAGTTCAGGAAGGGCCTCTTCAAGAGAGGCTTCGCTGTCGTAAAGGCGTTTGAATTCGAAGAGATTTTCGAGAAGTGCGCCCCACTTGCCCTTGGATGTTCCGACTGAGAAGAGGACGAGGACGGTGTAGTCGCCGGTGCGGGCGATTTCGACTCGGCGCCCGTCGAGGAACTCGGTGATGATGGCCGCAGGGATGCCCCAGTCGCTGACGACGCCCTGGGCGTTGACGCCGGGAGTGAGGATGGTGACCTTGGTGGGGTCGAGCATGCAGTACCCGTCAGCGATGTCCTCGTCCTGGTAGCCGTGCCACTCTTCACCCGCCTTGAGGGTCCAGGCACTGGAGCGGTTGGTGAGCAGGCCATCTGCGGCCTCTTCGAGGAGATATGTCTGGCCGTCGAAGGGATCGAACACATATTCGGGTTGATAGAGGCGGAAGAACCAACCCTGCTCGGCGGCGCGGAGGCGGTGGCCGATCGACGACATTGCCTTGCGGAAGCTGATGGCATCCTGGAGTGTCTCGCTCATCAGCGTGGGGCCGGCCGGCTCGTCCATCATTGCAGCAGCTACGTCGAGGGACGCGATGAGCGGATAAAACGGCGAGGTTGTACCGTGCATCATGAAGGACTCGTTGAACTGATCGAAGTCGAGATTGGCGCGAGGGCTGAGCTTGACGTGGATCATCGAGGCCATCGAGAACGCCGCAAGCATTTTGTGGGTCGACTGCACGGCGAAGATGGTGGGGCGATCGGGCATGTCGTCGGGGACACCCATAGCGAAGCGGCCCTGGTAGATCTCGTGGAACTTCGCGTAGGCGTACCATGCCTCGTCGAAGTGGACCCGGGGAACAGATTTGGAGAGCTCGGTGACGACCTTATTGACGTCGTAGCAAAGACCGTCGTAGGTGGAGTTGGTGACGACGGCGTAGGTTGGGTTCTGGTTAGCAACACCCTTGGTGAGAGGGCTCTTATCGATGATGCCGCGGATGAACTCAGGGCTGAAGCGCTTGATAGGGACGAGGCCAATCATGCCGAAGCCGTTGCGCGTAGGCTTCATATAGACGGGACGCGCGCCAGTGACCGTGAGGGAATGGCAGATGGACTTGTGACAGTTGGCGTCGGCGAGAACGATGTCGTCTTGCGCGATGACGCCGTGGCCGACGATCTGGTTTGAGGTCGACGAACCGCCAAGGACATAGAAAGTCCAGTCTGCGCCGAAGATGCGAGCGGCGTTCCGTTCGGATTCTCCCGGGGGGCCGAGGTGATCGAGCCAGGATCCGAGCGGCGAGGTGGAGATTCCGAGGTCGGAGCGCATGATGTTTTCACCGAAGAACTTGTGAAACTCCATGCCGACTGGGTGTTTTAAGAACGCGACACCTCCCATGTGACCCGGGGCGTCCCAGGAGTACGCGCCCTGGTCGTTGTATTTTTTCAGCTCACGGAAGTAAGGGGGGAGGAGCTGTTCATGGTAGCGCTCGACGGCGAAGTCGACGCGGTTGGCGATGAAGGCAGGGGTGTCGCCGAAGAGGTGGATATACTCGTGGACCTGCTTAACGACTTCGAGCGGAAGTTCGCTGACGAGGGTGCGGTCCGCGATGAGGAAGATGGGGATTTTCTTGTTCCGGCGGCGGACTGCGCGGAGGATGGCCAGCGCCGCTCCTTCAGCAAACTGGTTCTCGCCCTCGAGGTCCCAATCCAGAAGGATAGTGCTGTACGACGGGTCGGACGTGACCAGGGACAGGCCGTCCTCTGGCGTGGATGTTCGGACGACTTCGTAGCCTTCGAGACGAATCGCCTCGACCAAGCGCTCCATGGCACGGTCCGATACGGAGTCCGTGCCACCTACCTCACTTGCAATCAATAGAACCCAACGACCTTCGCTCATGAACCTCTCACTTCTTCTAAGTAATCCTTCTTGATGTTACAGCGAGTTTTAGTGTGAGGTTTAAGGAGTGTAAATGTCAGGCAACTTAAGGTCATGAGGGCCTTATTGTGATACAACATTCACCCGGCTGCTGATTGGCTTCGTCTGACCGGACACAATACTGAGGAATTCATTGCGTACGGTATCGTATGTAGGTTGCCCTGTGAAGAACTTGAATGTGTAATGGGTTTCGATCGGGTGTGCGTCATTGTTCTTCCCGCTGTCTTGATAACCGTCGAGAGAGAAGCCGCGCAGTCCGGCGGCTGCTTCGGTCGGATGCTGTTTCGCAAAGGCAGACTGGTCAGCATCATCGCTTTCGACTGCGGCACGCAGAGCAAGGTGGCCACCTTCGTCGAAGATCTGGGCGTAGTTATAGACGTGATAGCGCCCCCACGGTGCAAGCGAGACGAAGATCAGGACGATGCGTTCACCCACTTTCGTCCGTTCGACGATGAATTGCCGAGTGTTTGGCGGGATGATGCCCCGTTTGTGCAGGTCAAGCATTTGTGCGATGCCGGCGTCCCGGCCGGCCTTGTCTCCGGATTCGGCATACGCACGGGTGAGCAGCGCTACTGCCTGCCAGTCGTTTGGGGTGGATTGGGCGATTGGTTTCAGCGTTTCAAGTGCAAAAGTTGTGTCGCCGACATCCAGAGCGGCTTCACCTGCAAACTTTGAGATGCCGCATCACCCGGTAGATCTTTAAGCAACAGCTTGTAGGCGGTAAGCGCATCGGCGAAGTGGGCGGTGCTGAAAGCCTTGCCTGCTGCGTCGAACTGCTGCTTCTGCTGAGCTGTGAGACGGGCGACAAGGGCCTGTTGAGTCTCGACGGGTGTCGCTGGTCCCGCCTGCCCTCCGACGCCTATAACGCTCGACATGAACAGGGTAACGATCAAACTTGCCGTGCGGAGCCGCATATGGATCAGTCCTCCCGAGGGGTTGTCGATATGCGAAGCAGTATATATGCGTGGAGATTGAGAGTCAGATGTGGCGATGAGATCCGCGACGTTTCGACAGGCCGCGGTCGAAATCTGAGCTGCACGTTGTCCAAAGGGTGACGGGGTCAATTTGGACGGGACATTTCGGTTTTAGACGAGGGCGTGAGCTTGTAACGTGGGGAGTAGCAATCCACTGTTGTTGTTTGGAAAGCGACTATGAATAGACGGATGTTTCTGCGGAACGCAAATATGGCTGCGGCGTCTTTGGCAGCCGGGGGCGGATTGCTGGGATGTGTGAAGAGGCCTATTAACGCGCAGAATACTGCGGGGGCCCTCCCGGTGAATCTGCCAGAGACGGCTTGCCATCTGCCACGGGTTCGTGTGTCCCAAGAACGGGAGATTCGAACGGTGGTGGGATTGCGCCCTTTTCGGCCGTCTGGGTTCCGTGTCGCGAAGGAGATAGTGGGGGATACGGCCGTTGTTCACAACTACGGCCACGGTGGCGGCGGAATCACCTTGAGTTGGGGGACTTCGAAGCTTGCGGTGACCTTGGGTTGCCCGGGCATGTGGGGCCGGTCGCGATCCTGGGGTGTGGCGCGGTAGGGCTGGCTACGGCCCGGCTGGCCCAGGAGGCCGGGTTTGATGTGACGATCTACACGAAGGCGATGCCTCCGGAGACGACTTCAAATATTGCAGGCGGGCAGTGGTTTCCGGTGACTGTCTATGACTCGGAGAGGACGCTGACACCGGAGTTTACCCAGCAGTTTCTAGCCGCAGCACAGTACGGGTACCGACGGTATCAGATTATGACTGGACCCGAAGTATGGGATTCGCTGGATGAGGAACTACTCTTTATCGGACACGCCATGGCGTTCGCCGATCAACGCTGGGCTGTATGGATTGATTCGGGGCATGCTCCCGGAGATTAAAGACCTGCCGGCAGGCACCCATCCCTTTGGAAGCAAGTTTGCGCGGCAGTTCGACGGGATGATCGTTGAGCCTCCCATTTATCTGCCGGCGATGTTGACGGACGTTCGGATTGCCGGCGGAAAGATTGTGGTGCGGGAGATGAAGAGTCTCGACGATGTGCGGGGGCTGCGGGAGAAGCTTGTTTTCAACTGCACAGGCCTTGGAGCCAAAGCGCTGTTTAGCGATGAGGAACTGACACCGATTCGAGGACAGCTGACCTTTCTGTTGCCTCAGCCTGAGGTGACCTACGCGACCCTCTATGAGAACACCTATATGTTTTCGCGCCGGGACGGGGTGCTGCTGGGTGGGACGCATGAGATGGGCGACTGGAACCTCCAGCCTGACCTGGCGACCAAGGCCGCGATTCTGGCGAAGCAGGCCCGGCTGTTCGACGGAATGCGAGACTGTTGAGCGAAGAGGCGGTTGTCTAAAAGTAGCGGGCCAACTCAGCGAAGGTAGCCAGTTCGAGAAGATGCTGCCCGGATGGGGGCTGGTTGACCACCTCGTGCTCGAGGACCCAGGTGAAGTCGTGGGGGATGAAGATCGCGTGGAGGCCAGCCGCGAGAGCTGGGTTAATGTCGGAGCGAGGGCTGTTGCCGATCATCCACGTGTTGCTCGCCTCGCAACCGTGGTGGGAGACGAGCGAACGGTAGGCGTGGTCGTGCTTTTCGTGGATGGACCTCGACGGCGGTGAAGTGGGGGGCCAGGCCGGAGCGCTGGAGCTTGTCGGTCTGCTCTTCGGGGTTGCCTTTGGTGACCATGATCAGGCGGTGGCGGGTGGCGAGGTCGGCTAGGGTCGACGCGACGTTTGGGAGGAGCTCGATCTCCTGGTCGGCAATGGACTGGGCGAAGCTTTCGATCCGGCGATGTTTCTCCGGGGTGAGGGGCACGTCGGTGAGTTGCTCGAAGCAGGTGACCAGGGAGTGGCGAAAACTGTGTAGGCCATAGCCGTGAGAGTGGACGGTGGCGTGCTCGACACGGTTGAGATGGCCACGTACCTCTTCGGGGGTGTGGACCCGGTGGTCAAGGTAGGAGATGAAGCTGGTGATGGCCCGCTCAAAGTAGATGTTGTTCTCCCAGAGGGTGTCATCGGCGTCGATGAGCAGGGTCTGGCTGATCCGATGCCGGAAGGGTTGGCTCGAAGCTTGGCTTAGGGAGCTCACGGACTGATTATAAAGGCCCCTCTGGGGCCACGGTCACCTCCGTCGGGAACCGTCACTAAGGTACGGTCGTAATGCCACGCATGGGGGATGTATGCCCCGGTCGGCGTGTGTGAGATTTGAAGCAATGGTTAATCAAGATGTTGCACCACTGGAGGGTATGGGTGTGAAACGCGCAACTCACGATCGAAGAGCTTCTGCCGATGTGGGTTATCGAGTGTGGAATCCGTTCGAAGCGGAGCTGCGAGCCGATGCGGGTGGCGGGCATGATGAGCTTGCACAGGGTTTTACCCGCGCTTTGGATGTCTTTGACAATTAGCAGGCAAGAAAGTTAGAAGGCGAATCAGAGGTATGGTTCCGGAGATTGGCCAGAGGTTCGGGCCTTACGAGATCCTGGGCAGACTAGGTGGCGGCGGTATGGGCCTCGTCTTCCGGGCTTGGGACGAACGTCTTCATCGCGAAGTAGCGATAAAGTTGCTGCATGACGACTACACGATGCCGGGGATGCGGGAGCGTTTCCTGCAGGAGGCGCGGGCGGCGTCCGCGCTGAACCATCCAAATATTTGCACGGTCTTCGATATTGGCGAACAGAACCATAACCCCTATCTGGTGATGGAGCTGCTGGAAGGCGAGACGGTGAAGGACGGGTCGCGCATGGGGCGCTGCCGGCCGAGGAGATCGTTCGCTACGCGATGGAGATTGCCGATGCGCTGACCGTGGCCCACGCCAAAGGCATCGTTCATCGAGACATCAAGCCGGCAAATATTTTCCTGGTGAGAATGCCAAATGGAAAGAGGCAGGCAAAGGTGCTCGACTTTGGCCTCGCGAAGATTGGGCTGGAGAGGAATGGCGGCTCGGAGTCGCGCGCGCTTGATCTGACGCTGGCCGGTTCGACGGTAGGAACGCTGCCTTATATGTCTCCGGAGCAGGCGCGGGGAGAGCAGTTGGATTTGCGGTCGGACTTATTTTCCCTGGGAATCGTTCTGTATGAGATGGCGACCGGGCAAGCCCCATTTCAAGGGGCGACGAGCGCGCTGATGTTTGTCCAGCTGTTTAGTCACACACCGGAGTCTGTGCGCAAGTGGAACGAATCGATTCCTCGAGAACTGGATAGGGTGGTCCTGAAGTTGCTGGAGAAAGACCCGAAGAGACGCTTCCAGACGGCGAAGGAGTTGCAAGAGGCGCTGGTGAAGGTCGGCAGCAAACTGGAACGCGGAGGATGGCTTAGTAAAGGTGCGTCGTCACCTGTGGTTCCTTTGGTGAGGGCGAGCGATCCGGTGGCCCGGTATAAGGGGTCGAGACGCACACCGTCGCAGATTGTCGATCTGGGGTCAAGCTCCGGTAGCGTCGTGATTCGTCCAATGCGTGTATCGAGCGGAGATCATGGGGGCGTTTTAGCCAAGACGATGCATGCGGTGCGAGAGAGTGCAGTGGCGGTCGAGAGTGGACAGATGCCGACCGAGGTGAGTGCCCTTTATGGTCTGGTTGCCCTAGACGAGTCTACCGCTGGTGCCATTCGGCGCGAGTCGGTCCTGATGCAGTCACAGTCTGGTGCGCTGCAGTTCGAGCACGGTCTGGAGAATGAAGATTTCGGGAGGGTATCTGACGAGGAGGCAGCAGAGGAGAGCAGCATTCAGCAATTGATAGCGGCCTCGTCGGCAGTGGGTGAACGCACCCAGGTCCGAATGGCGGTTGCAGCGGCCCTGATCGTCGCTGGTGTCACGGTTGTGGCGCTGGTATGCAGTGGGGTCTTTCGACCGCTCGTACTGGGGGCGAACGATCATCTGTTGCTCACGGTCGTTCAGAACAAGACAGGGGACAAGACGCTGGATGGAACGGTGATGCAGGGACTCGAGATTGCGCTGCAGCAGTCGAGGTCTCTGAACGTGATGGGAGGGAAGACTTATCGTGCGGGGCTACGACAGGTCGAGGTGGAAGGTGGTGCTTCCACAGAAGCTGCCCCCGCGCAACTCGTGGCCCAAAGAGTCGGGGCGAGAGCGTATCTGTATGGCGAGATCAACGGAGCGGAGGCGCCCTACACGATTAGCATCGACGTATTGAAGGCGGACTCGAACGATAAGGTGGAGACGCTGGAGGAGACTGCACCGAGCATAGATGCGATTCCGGCAGCGATCGGCAGGTTGGCACAAGACATACGCGTCGAGGTGAGTGAGGACGACAGTGCCGAGGAACGAAGCAGTGTCCCGCTGGAGGTGGAGGCGACTTCGAGCGCGAGTGCGCTTCACGCGTATGCAGTGGGCGAGGCAGCGAACCAGAGCGGGCGCGCGCGCGATGCGTTGATAGCGTATCAAGAGGCGGCGAAGTTAGATCCGAAGTTTGTGCAAGCACAGATGCGGCTGGCGTGGCTGTATCGTTCCGAGAAGGCCGAGGTAGCTTCGGCGAACGCGGCGGAGGCCGCTCGCGCCGCAGCAGACAAGGCCAGCGATAAAGTGAAACTACTGGCTCAGTTCTGCTATGAGATGAATGCAATCGGAGACTACGGCCGTGCGACTGAGATTATTCGCGATTACCTGGCACGGTATCCGCGTGACGTGGAAGGAATGAAAGGTTTGGCGCGAGTGCTGCGGATGCGGGGGCAACTGCAGGAAGGGTTGGCGGCGGCACAGCAGGGATATGGCGAAAACCCATTCGATGCGGAGACATATGCAGAGGCCGAGCTTGCGATGATCGGCCTGGACCGCTACGACAAGGTTTTGCAGCTGGAAACACAGGCCGAGCGCATTGGGGTCGCGCCGAGTGGGAATGCGTCGGCTGCTGGTTATCTGGCCGGTAAGGAGGATGCCTTTGCGGCGCAGGTGAGTGCGATGCAGCGTGTGTTTGTAGAAGCGGCGACCGGGAACCATGCACCGAAACCCTATGCCGAGCTTTACCGGTATGGTCTATATCTGGATAACTCGGGAAAGATGGAAGCGGGCTCAGAGCTTTGGAGAGGTGCAGCGGCCATGGCGGGCGGCTTGCCTGAGCTTGCTTCGACACGAGCATCGATGCTGGCTCAGGGAGCGCTGGATCGTGCATTGGCGGAGAGTTGCGCTGTCGCGTTGGAGATGGTCGATGAGCTGAAGGGTCTCCCGAAAGGGCCAATCGCGAGCTTCAATGCTGGGATGGCTGCCGCGCTCTGTGGGGACCAGACATATGCGGGAAAAGTGATCACTGCGTTGCAACAGAGTTATCCCAAGAATACTTCGGTAGTGCAGTACTACCTCCCTCAGTTGCTGGCGGCGGCCCAGATTGGGGCTAACAAACCGGGGAAGGCACTCGACTCGCTGATCGCAGTGGAGCAATACGATGAGGTACCACTCACGCCCTATCTGCGCGGCGTGGCCAATGCTGCACTAGGGCAGATGCCCGCTGCGATTCTCGATTTCCAGGCGGTTTTAGTCCGCCGGGGTGAGGCATTGATGCAGGGAACCAACGTTTATCCAATGGCAGAGGTGGGGGTGGCACGGGCGTACGCGGCTAATCAAGATAAGGCCAATAGTGCTGCGGCATACAGGGACTTTCTCGTCTCGTGGAGAGGGGCGGATCCAGGACAACATCTGGTTGTGGAGGCGTTGGCTAAAAGCAAGTAGTGATTCGGTTTGGTCGCCGGATTTCAAGTACGAGGGACCGGCTTCACACAGCGAAACCCAAGATGGTTGGTACCGGTCGACGCCTCGCCTTTGCCGCGGGTTCCGACCATGTAGCGCGAGCAGTACTGGTCGGTGCAAAGATAAGAGCCACCTCGCATCACACGCTTGCTGACACCGCGCTCTTCTGGATCGAAGGAGTTCTCGGGGCCGATTGGATTCCGCGCGACTTCCCCAGTGGCCGCGAGTTGTCGATAGTAGTCGGGCCGGTACCAGTCGGAGGTCCACTGCCAGACGTTACCTGCCATGTCATAAAGACCATAGCCGTTGGGTGGAAATGTAGTAACGGGTGATGTGGCCTTGAATCCATCATCGTCGGTGTTCCTGTCGGGGAAGTGGCCCTGAAACGTGTTGGCCATGTTCTTGTTATTCGGGCGGAATGTGTCGCCCCATACAAACGGTTTGCCGGTCAGGCCGCCGCGTGCCGCAAACTCCCATTCTGCCTCGGTTGGAAGACGTTTGCCCGCCCATTTGGCGTAGGCTTTCGCGTCATCGTAGGATACGTGGACAACGGGGTAGTTGTCCTTACCTTTGATGTCGCTCCCGGGGCCGGTGGGATGCCGCCAATTTGCACCTTTGACATAGCTCCACCACGCAAGATAATTGTCGAGCGAAACCGGATGGTCGGGTGCCGCAAAAACGACCGAGCCGGCGACAAGGTTCTCCGGAGGCGCTCCTGGAAAGTCTTCGGCCTTGGGTGTGCGCTCTGCTTCAGTGACGTAGCGGGTCGCAGCGACAAACTTTGCGAATTCAGCGTTGGTGACGTCGGTCTTATCCATCCAGAAACCGTCGACGTAGACCCGGTGAACCGGCCTCGAATCGCGCGTGGCCTTCATCCCAACCTGGTCGTGCTCCATGTCGGGCGGGGCCTGTGCGCCCATAGAGAATTCACCGCCTGGGATCCAAACCATGCCCAGCGGATTTTTCCCAGGAGGAACGGTCTTGTTGGGTACAGTGGGAGCGAAGAGATTTGAAGTGGGCACAGCCGCCGCGGCAGTCATCGGTTCGGCCGGAGTCCGAACCGCGGAACTTGTGGCAGGAAGCACAGAATGAGCAGCGGAGGCCGATCGTGTGGACGAGAGCTTCCATATGGTGAGGCCAACGGCCGTCAGGAACAGCAATGCCAATATGACCATTTGACTTACTTTGGATTTGCGGGGGTCGGCCTGATTGGCGGACTTTCTGGCCTTAGACATATGGTTCCTCTGACTCCTCGCGTGAGCAACGATAGCAAACGGTGGGTCGCAAAGACTCCGAACGGCGAAGAGCCGATCTAAAAGCAAGGCCCAGCATTGGAGTTAATCTGGAGTTGCGAACCAGTTCAAAATAGGCCGTCATACGTGGCGACTGATCTCATCAAATTCATAACCCTTGTTTGTTCCTTCTCGCACAATTTGTCTCTATGCGACCTCAAAACAATCAGTCGAATTCTCAAGATCAAGGTTGACATGGCCTCCGCTGGAGGTCTCAAAACTTTTCCCTTCGTCGGGGATCGAGACCCAAATTTCGGTACCGCGTCCGAGAATGGAGTGTAGTTTTAGTTCGCCTTTGACCAGTTTCAGTCGTTCGGTCATGCTGATGAGTCCGAGCCCTGGTCGCCTGACGCTCCTATCGAAGCCGATTCCGGCGTCTTGAATCGTCATGTAAAACATGTCTTGGATCTTCGTCAGGGTCACGGCAACTACACGCGTGTGGGCGTGCTTGAGGGCGTTATTCAACGCCTCCTGCACCACGCGATACAAGCACAATGAAACGTCCTTCGAAGCGGGCTCGTCCATGTCGTCGACATCAAGGTGTATATGAAAGTTTGGTTGGGACAGCCGCCTGCATAAGTCCTTTAAGGCCAACTTCAACCCTAGGTGTTGCAACTTGTAGGAATGTAAATCGTGCGAAATGCCATGGATATCGGAGCACAGGCCATCGAGATCGTCACGAAGACTGTCAAGGCGGTTTGGGGCGATAATCGCAGCGTCGTAATGCTGGCTTGCCATCAGCGCGACTTCGGAGGCCACGAGTGAGAGCCGCTGGCCTATATCGTCATGCAATTCGCGGGCAAGCCTCTTTCGTTCCTCCTCTTGCGACCGGATGAGCTGGGAGGCAAGCAACTCTACTTCAACTGTCCTTCTATCCAACTCCCGCTCGGCCTCTTTCTGCTCGCTGATGTCTTCGATCATCACAAGCGAACGAGACTCATCAAGTGGAGACCGCTTCATCAAGCTGATCCAAATTCTTACCGGCAGTAGCGATCCATCTTTACGAGACAGCGTTCGCTCTGTCTGCCAACTTGTTTCGTGTACTTTGTCGAAGGAACGTAAAAGGCCCGCACTCTTGCCCTGGTTGACTGAAAGTAGAAGCTCTTCGCAGCGCATCTGGCGTAACTCCTCTTCGGAGTATCCCAGGATGTCGCAAAGCGCGCTGTTCGCGGAGAGGAACCCGCCTTGCATATCAAGAAGCGCCATGCCTATGGCGGAGGTAATAAATAGCTGCTTGAAGTCCCTGTCGCTACTGTTTAGTTCAGTGTCATTATGGTGGTTCTCAATACCTAAGTTCAGCATAAGTGCCCCCGTAGCCCGGTTTTAGGAAGTCGTTTAGGGATTGCCACGCTCCATAAACTCG
Organism: uncultured Acidobacteriaceae bacterium; assembly: GCA_963774835.1. Classification (GTDB taxonomy): domain Bacteria; phylum Acidobacteriota; class Terriglobia; order Terriglobales; family Acidobacteriaceae; genus Edaphobacter. Next base: position 828,970 of record CAVZGS010000001.1, on the reverse strand, counting down.
ACAACATATATGAGCGACAACCGGTTGATTTACTGGGAGAAGCTATAAATCAAATGATCCTCAACGGCAATTAAATTAGCGGTAATATCTGCGCTATTGCTGATTCTAAAGACCATCTCTGTCTCGACTTGCGATTGATCCTACACCAAGAGCAACGACAAAGTGTGTTAAAAGGAGGGTTTTGGGGCCTAGCAAAACTAGTAGGCCCATCCCTCCTTTATCTCTAGTAATAATTCGCAATTATCTATCGCGATAAGAAGAACGAGCCAGTCGTGGCGGAAGCTAGCGCTACAACGAGATCACTGGCCAGGCGCCGTTTCAGTACATACCCGTACGAGATGTGGCGCGCCTCTCGTATGTAATCTTCGTCCTCTATTTCGGTCAGGAAGAGAATACGTGTGCTGCTTCCCGCTTGATTGAGCCTCCGCGCGACGGTGAACCCATCCATATCTGGCATACAGATATCGAGCACTGCCAGATCGGGGCGTAACTCCATGACCCAGCGTACCGCTTGTTTTCCATTCTTCGCCAGCTTGACGACGTTATAAGTAGGCCGAAGAATGGCACACGCAGCTTCGAGCATGGGGAGACTATCGTCTGCAAAGACAACGGTTGGCCGCAAGTCGATCAAGTCTCTGGCTCCTCCTCGCTGCGACGAGAACATGTGTAGATTGAGTGTCGGACGCGCTCGGCGCTGTCGCAACTGTGTTGTCACGCAGTTATGGACCTGTCATTTAGGTAGGTAGGCAGGCAGGCAGGCAGGCAGGCAGGCGATAAGTCAGTTCTCGGGCCTGCCAGATTGGAGTGATATTCTGGTGTGGACCCGACGAAGGCCCCAGCCAGACGCTTGACTAGCATTTCTTCTAGTGTCCGTATGATTTCTGCAATGCTATGTTGAAGATGAATTGGCACAATGTAGTGCAACGGGCCCAGAGAAGCTAAATCCACTGACAGGGAGGCCATCCAGTATGGATCCCCACCTATCAAGTTTGGCCGACGACTCATCGAGAGCGAACGACGTCCGGCGTTGCGGTCTGTATGTCCTGTTGTTGTTCGTGGCGTGCCTCGCCGGCACCGGCACGGCGTATGGCAATGTCTCGCTCCTGATAGAGGAGCCGTACGGCTTCTTCGGTAGCATCAACCCGACAGGTCACTCGGCAATCTATCTCAATCGCGTATGCGCGGAGACCCCGACGTTGCTACGCCGCTGCCAGCCGGGCGAATCCGGCGTGGTGATCAGTCGCTACTCCCGCATTCGGAAACTGGACTGGGTCGCTATTCCTCTTCTGCCGTATCTCTATGCCGTCGAACAGGCCGAGGACGTACCGGAGTGGGTCGAAGCGGACACTGTCAAAACAATGCGGGAACAATATGCGGAGACCCACCTGACTTCTCTTGTCTCTTCGGTCAAAGAATACGATACGAAAAATGTATGGCCTCAATTGCTGGGAGTGGCCTACATTCGAAAGATTTACAGCTTCGAAATTGCCACGACCGAGCAACAGGACGACCTCCTGATCGCTGAATACAACGACGGGGCAAACCATAGTCATTTCAATCTATTTACAAACAACTGTGCCGACTTCTCACGGCGCGTGCTCAATTTCTACTACCCCCATGCGGTGGGTCGAAGCATCACGGCGGATGTCGCAATTACAACGCCGAAGCAGATAGCCAAGTCGCTGGCGAACTACGCGCACCACCACGACGGGCTCGAATTAGATGAAATCGTAATTCCACAAATTCCCGGAAGCACTCCCCGCAGCCATCCTCCGCGAGGTGTTGTGGAATCTCTCTTGAAGACAAAGAAATATGCGCTCCCCATCGCGGTCGTTAATCCCTATGTCCTGGCAGGAATCGCGGTCACTTATCTGACAAGTGGTCGCTTTGAGATCGCAAAAAATGCACCTGTCATTCCGGTGCTGGCGCAGGAGCAGACGCTTGCGCGCGGCACGGTCGAAGTCCCTGTCAAGACGACTGAGGCTTTTGAGCAATAGCGCAGCAGATTCGGCTGGCTTGCCCTAAGGTCCCGGGCCCGGAGAGGTCGCTGACGCGTAGCCTTTGGAATACTGTCAGTTTTGGCAGATGAGAAAAACAGGTTGAGGCCGCACCATGATTGTGTCGTTGCCCGCGTTTGTGCTGTCGTTCTCTCTCTTCCGGTCTCCCGACGGGTCTACGAGATCAAGCCGACTTGGACGTCGATCCGGCGGCGTGCCTGGAGATGAGTTGGAGGGTTGGAATGGATCGACCGAGAGTTCTGATTGCAGATGACCACACCCTGGTTGCCGAGGCGTTCAAGAGTTTGATTGAACCCGAATACCAGGTCGTTAAAGTGGTCACGGACGGCAGAAGCCTCCTCGCTGCCGCAATCGAGATGAAGCCTGACGTCGTTCTCCTCGATCTGTCTATGCCATTGCTGAACGGACTGGATGCCGGTCAGGAGCTCAAAAAACTGCTGCCCAAGACCAAACTCATCATTCTCACCATGAATGAAGATCCCGATGTAGCTTCGAAGGCCCTTCGTCAGTGGTCTTCTGGCTATCTGCTGAAGAAATCCGCTGGTGTCGAATTGAAACGAGCTATCGGCGAGGTCTTGCGCGGACATTCCTATGTAACTCCCAGCATCGCACAGAAGTTAATAGATGAGTTCATTCGCGATCCGCACCATGATCGAAACAAAGAGCTCACGAAACGACAGCGGCAGGTACTGCAACTCTTAGCAGAAGGCCATTCGATGAAGGAAGCCGCCGCCCTCCTGAACATCGCGGTGCGAACAATTGCCTTTCACAAATACCGCATCATGGAAGACTTCGGCCTGAAGACGAACTCTGATCTTGTTCGGTTTGCTATGCGAGAGCACCTTATTTCGGATGTGTAGCTGCGCTCGTTGTGACCTGTGACAGGGAATTCGGGTTCGATGGCATGGATGCAGGTTTTTTTCGCGCGTGGGTGAGCAGATCATTCATTTCGAGGTAGACGCCATTGGTCCAACCGAAGCCGACTACGTTGCTCTTGTAGCCGGCAGCGACTTCTATATTGGCTGAGCCATTGACGACGTTGTACTTTTCGCGGATGGTGCCGTCGAGGAGGAAGTTCTGGCGGACGGTCTGCGAGAACTCCTTCGCAATGCGGGACGCGTCGTCGGTAAAGCCGTACTGCGCGAGACCCTTCGTTGCCAGCCAGTTTGTGGGGGCCCAGCCGAAGGGGAGGTCCCATTGTGTGCCGGAGGCGGCGTCGCTCATGGCTAGACCGCCGTCGTGCTCAAAGAGCGAGAGATGATGCTCAAGTGCGGTTGCCTGTTGGGCGTCGGCGAGACCTGCCCAGAGTGGGTAGAAGGCCGTGAGGTAGTTGTAGGTCGAGGTCCGGTTCGTGGTGAAGTCGTAGTCGTAGAACATGCCCGCAGTGGGGTTCCAGAGATATTTGTCGATGGCGTCGCGGCGAGTGGTGGCGCGTTGTTCCCATTGTGCGGCCTCTTTTTTTCGCCCCAGCAGCTCGGCGAAGTGTGCCATATCGCGCTCATATTTGTAGAGAAGACTGTTGAGGCATACGGGAGCGTAGTTCTCGGTTGAGCCGCTGAAGGGGCCGAAGCGAAAGCTGGTGTCGAAGCCGGACTCGCGCATGGCGCGATCGCCGCGATAGAAATTGCGGCCGAGGCGGTGGCCGTCTACGTGGGCGTTGGCGCAGACTTTAGAGGTGATGACATCGCAGCTTGTCTTTGCCAGGCCAGCTGCCTGCGCAAGTGTAGGGTTCTCCGGTGCGTCTACGAGATAATCGGTGTGGACATTGGGGTGCGAAAGCAGCCAGCGGATGACGTCTGGGTAGTAGCTGCTGTCGTCGGACATCTCGGGAACCGGGCCTTCGCCTATGTCGTCATAGCGCGCCAGTCCCGTGTCTCCGGCAAGATGCGGTGGGGTGAGCCATAGAGCGTAGTCTCGCTGCGCGTAGCTATAGGCCTTAGCTAGCCATTCCTTTGAAAGCGGCACGCCTGTCGGGTGTTCGTACACCTCGCGAACCATAGAGGTAAGAAATGGCGGTTGTGAACGCGTAAAGAAATAGGTCCGGTTTGCGTTAAGGATGGCGCCGTAGTTTTCGATCTCGAAGAAAAAGTTTTCGACCATGCCGCGAGCGAGATCGGTGCGATTGTCCTCGACGAGGCCGAGAATGATGAAGTAGCTGTCCCAACCGTACATTTCGTTAAAGCGGCCACCCGGTACGACGTAGCGGTTGGGCAGATAGAGCAACCCTTCTTCCGGAATTTCAGCAACGCGCACATCGCCCATGTGACTGATCTTGCGGGGCAGGTGCTTTACCTCCACTTTGCACTGGTGCTGCATGGTGACGACGGCTCCTGGAGTGGTCATGCCGGCAGGTAGATAGAGGATAGGGGCCGTCGTTACCTTGGGATCGACGAGCGATTTGCAGTCGCTCATGGATCGGGAGAGCGTGTCCCAGCCGCCGTCGATGTAGGCCAGTATCTTTGTATTCGCTGCTGCATCAGGGGCGGCCGTTTGAGAGGTCGCTGCGCCTGTGAACAGAGTGGTAACGGCAAATATGCATGAACAGGTGCGCGCTACATGCTTCATCGGACACCCCCCGCAAATCCAGAAAATAGACATTTCCTCTTGCGGTTAAACGGTTTGAAGAATGGAAGACATTCCACAACGAATCTCAGCTGAGTATTATCTGCCAGTTTACTTGTCCTGGTTGTCCAGGGCGTAAGGGACGGCGAATCGGCCAATTTGAATGAACGGGTTGCCGGAGGGGGGCCAGATGCGAAAAGATTCAACGCGTGAACCTGCGGCGAGGCGATGAGCAGTGGCTGTGCCACGTTCTTCCCCGGTCGTGGCGTCGTAGAACCTGATGGTGAGGTTTTCGTCCCCTCGTTGCCAGCCGAGGACGTAATTGCCGATTGGGAGGGAGACTTCTCCGATGGTCATGGGAGATTGAACTAAAAGGTAGTGAGAATATTTACCGTCAGCCGAATAGCCGGCGGTGATGAGAACGACCCCTGCGATAATCTTGCCGTGCGAGTCGATAATGCCCGAGGCCGTGCGCATCTCGGTTTCGATTCGCTCTTTCTCGACCTGGGCGCGGGCGGGCAAAGCGCCCTGCAACTCCGCCGACGTCGCTGCGCGCCAGACGGTCTTTGGACGGGCACCGAGAGAGGACGACGAAGCGAGGAGCAGAGCGAAGAGAAAATACCTCATGAGCAGTGGTCTCATTTGAGATGGACTATGCCGCGCTGCAGGGCGACGGTTGCGGCGTGGGTCCGATCGCTTACGCCTAGTTTACTGAGCAGATTATTGACGTGTGACTTGACGGTCGCTTCGCTGATATCAAGATCAGAGGCGATCTGCTTGTTGGCACGGCCGGCCACAATACGCTCCAGAACGCTTAGTTCACGAGTTGTGAGCGCGAGACTGCTCATTCTCTCGGCCAGTTTTTCTGCGATGGCGGGCGAGATGCGAGTTTTGCCGCTGTAAACAGCGTGAATGGATGAGACCAGTTCCTCGACGGTCATTCCTTTGAGGAGGTAGGCTTTTGCCCCTGCCTGAAGCGCGCGGAAGATATCTTCGTCTCCGTCAAACGTGGTGAGGACGATGAATCTTGCCGCAGGAGCCTCGGTGCGAATCCTCTGGATGGCGTCAACGCCGCCAAGTTTGGGGAGTTGCAGATCCATTAATGTGATGTCGGGACGTAGTGCCCGATGGAGTTCGATCGCCTGGAGGCCGTCACTGGCCTCACCTACGACTTCGATATCGGGAATGATATTGAGCAGGGCGACGAGACCCTGCCGGACAACGTGATGATCATCGACTACAAGTATGCGAATGCGATCAGCCATTGTTCGATGCACCTTTCACTACAGCGATGGGGGCGTCCAACTTGATGGTAGTCCCTTCTCCCTGTGTGCTTTCTATCGTGAGTTGAGCTTGAATCAGAGCCGCGCGTTCGCGCATTCCCTGGAGACCGAAGTGACCTTTGCCGGGAAGTGAGTCGTCCGTCGTCTGGAAGCCGCGCCCGTTGTCAGAGATGATTAATACCAATCGGTTTGAATCATAGCGCAGATCGACGGACGCTTGAGTCGCATTTGCATGACGGGTCACGTTTGTCAGAGACTCCTGGGCGGTGCGGAGTATCTCATCTTCAAATGCAGGGGCGAGAGGCCGATAGGTGCCCACCGATGTTGAGGTCAATCGAAAGTTGGTCCGTGGTCGACTGTTCGGCGAGGCGAGCGAGGCGGGTGGTCAGAGTGTGTTGTGCGGTGTTGGCGCGCAGGTCCCAGATGCTGCGACGCGCTTCGGCGAGCCCCTCGCGGACGTATTCCCGAATGCGGTCTATCTGTTGGCCGGCCGCAGCGATTTGCGACTGAACGAGTAGTTGGGCGGCGAGCTCGAGTTGCACGGACACGCCGACGAAGCTCTGCGCAAGCGTGTCGTGGATTTCGCGGGCCACTCGGTTACGCTCCGCAAGCACCGCCTGGAACTGTAACTGGAGTCGGCGGACACGGAGGCGGTAGAGGAGGATGGTGACGGCAGCGATGAGACCGATGGCCAGCAGGATAAACCAGGCCCTGCGATAGAAGGGTGGCCGCACATAGAAGGCGATCTCTGCCCCGGGTTCGTTCCAGGCGCCATCATTGCTCGCGGTCTGCACGCGGAAACGATAGTGACCGGGAGGCAGGTTGGTGTAATACGCGACGCGGCGCGGGCCCGCTTCCGTCCATTGCTTATCAAAGCCTTCGAGAATATAGCGATAATTGACTTTGGCAGGTGCTAGATAACTAAGGCCGGCGTACTGAAAGGCTAAGCGGTTGTGACCGGGAGGGATATTTTGTCCGGCTACGGAGGCAGGGAGCTCAATATCGTCTGCCGTGAATCGTTCAATGACGACCGGCGGCGCAATGTGGTTCTCCGCGAGATGGCTGGGATCGATGATGGCAACACCCTTGCGCGTTGCGAACCAGAGGGTCCCTTGCGTGGTCTTCCATGCGCCCGGATGGCCAATAGCGGAGGCTTCTTCGGTAGGCATACCGTCGGAGCGACCATATGAGACGGGGTGAGGATTGCAGCTTGGAGATGATTCGCAAGCAATGAGGCTGGATGCGGAGACACGCGTGATGCTGCGGGTAGAACTTAGCCAGAGATCGCCACGATCGTCTTCCAGTATGGAGTCTATGTCTTGCGGCAGATCGTGCCGATGCAGGGACGTGAAACCGGTGGGGGACAAGGTGCTGAGGCCGTCCCCCTTCGTCCCGATCCAGAGCGTCCCACGCGGGTCTTCCGCGAGAGAGGTGATGATGTCGCCGGAGAGCCCGTCTTTTGTGGTGAAGGTTGTGATCTTTCCGTCGCGCAGACGTGATAAGCCATCAAGTGTGCCAATCCAGAGATCGTGCGGAGAGTTGGGCGAATGAGACTGGAGCAGAGTCCCGATAAGATCGCTGTTAAGCCCGTTGGCGCGCGTGAATGTGATGAACCGGTTGTTCTTCCATTGCGCGAGACCGCGGCGTGTGCCGACCCAAAGCGAGCCGTCGTCGCCAGTAAGAAGAGAGCGGATGAGGTCGTCGGGCAGGCCGTCGGCAGAGGTGTAGGTTTTGACGACCCTTGTGCCCTCGATATGGCTCAAGCCGTCGGGTGTGCCGACCCAAAGGCTGTCGTCGGCTCCCGGCGCCAATGCGAGAATAATCTCGCTTTGGAGCCCGGTGCTGATGGAAAAATGCTGGGTCTTTCCGGACTGCCAGCGGTCCAGGCCGTCGCCGTTGGTGCCGATCCACATGGCGCCGCCGGACGTCTGCGTGATGGCGGTAATCACGTGGTCGGAAAGGTCAGGTACCGTGCGGAAGTTTTGCTGTCGCAGGATATCGAGGCCGCCGGTCTCCGTCCCGATCCAAAGATCACCTTCTCTATCCTGGGTGATGGACAGGACGCTGCTGGAGCCGAGGGCCGGTTGCAGTTGCGCATGGTTGCTGGTTCTGTAGAGCACGAAAAGACCTTTATTGGTGCCTATCCAGAGATCTCCGCGTGAGTCTGCCAGGACGGATTGGATACGCGTGGCCGGAATGTCGTGGCCTGCCTGGAGAGCACGCTGACGGCCGTTCTGCAGCAAAACAAGGCTGCTGCTGGTCCGCAGCCAGAGGCCGTGGCTGGGTAGAACTCCGATGCCTTCGATGTCTGCTATTTGGGGTCTGGGACTGATCGATTCGGACCGAGTGTGGCCTTCTCGATATTGAAAGATTCCGGAGGTGGATGCAATCCAAACGCTGCCGTCTTCAGCCTCGGCCATCGCAGCGGGTATGGCGGAGGCGGGAAGCGAGAGTGGTGAGAAATGTCCTCCGTCAAAGGTGGTGATTGCATTGTCGGAGAGGACGAAGACAGAGCTATTGCTTCCCGCAGCGATGGAGGTGATGCGGCCGGCGGGTAGTCCGTCCGCTGCGGAGTAGCGGTGAAATATACCTGCGGAGTATTGGAGAAGGCCGTCCGCAGTTCCAATCCATAGCGAGCCGGCTGGGTCTTGTGTGAAGCAGCAGACGTCATCGCTTGTGAAGGCGGGCGTGTTGTCATGATTGAATACTTTGAAGTCGATGCCGTTGAAGCGGGCAACGCCGCCTTCAGTCGCGATCCAGACGTAACCATCGCGTGATTGGAAGATCTGATGCACGCTGTTTTGAGGGAGACCGTTCTCTGTGGACCAGGATTGGTGGCCGAGGACGTAAGGGACCTGCGAGTGGGCGGCTGACAGGGTGACGATTCCGCATAGCGTCCATAAGAAGGCAGAGCGTAGGACGAGATGGAGATAGGGAAGAGGATTCATGCGGAGACTGACTGCATGCTTAGGTTAACTGGCGAGGTTCGACTCAACTCGGATAATACGTCTTGCCGATTTGGTTGGCGCACGATTATTTCGGCTTTTTGTCGCGACAGGAATGAAGATAGGCGACAAGGTCGTCTACCTCGGATTTTTGCAGGACGTCTGCGAAGGATGGCATCTGTTGTCCGCCTTGAAGTATCTGTATGCGTATCTGGGTTTTGCTCAACAGGCGGCCTACCCCGGAGAGGTCAGGCCCCTTGGTTCCACCATCGCGGTGGATTGTGTGGCAGTGCTGGCAACCGTTGCCGGCGAAGACCGTCGCTCCCCGACGCTTGGCAGAAGCCGAGCCGAATGCCGGAATAGACGATGTGAGTGCAAGGGTAAGGACAAGGGCCGGACGCAATAGATTCATTGGGCAGGTGGTTCCGTTGCGTGGGCTGGCTCCGGGGCAAAGTCGCTGTGTGTGTGCCAGGGTACGCTCTCTGATGCTATTTCGGTGTGTTTGCGTAAAAACTCCAGAGCATAAGTGCTGGCCGTGGGATCGTCCTTTTGATCGGCAAACATCGCGGCTTCATGTGACGCCTTCTCCTTCATCCCGAGTCTTCGATAGACGATGGAGAGAATGTAGTGAGCGGCAAGGTCGTCGGGATCGATTGTCTGGAGAGTTTCGTACTCCATGCGGGCCTCATCGTAGTTGTGCTGCTGATAAAGCGAGAACCCAAGTTCGCGGTGGGCATCGCGCGAGCGTGGGAACTGTGCAATTACCTGACGGAGATCAGAGATCGCTTTGTCCAGATAACCCTGGTTTCGTTCGACCAAAGCGAGATAGTATAGCGCCCGCGCGTTGGTTGGGCTGAGCTTTAGGGCAGTGTCAAGGCTCGAACGAGAGGCGTCGTAGCGCTGCCACGCGAAGTTCGTAATGGCGATGTTTGTATACGCGTCGGCGTAGTCGGGACGCAATTGCGACACACGCTCAAATGCGTGGACACTTTCAGAATACTGCTGAGCATCCAGCATGGCGATGCCGTAGTTGTTCCACCGCATCCACTCCTTGTTGTCCTGCGAATCGACCGCCGGAGGATTATTGCCGAGCGTGAAGGTTCGGGTGCGCTCGGACATGGACACAATAGGCATCTCGTAGTGTTTACCCATGCCGAAGTCCATGAAGTGCTGGTCGAAGCGGCGGTAGTTGACTCTTGCGGTGACGGTGATGGGGCCCTTTGCGTCGGCGGGCACCTTGAACTGATAGCGGACAACCTGCGAGCGGCCGGAGGCGATGGTGTTGTTGTAGGCCACTACGCGATTGTCCCAGACCTGATGCAAGTCATTGATTGTGCCTTTGGAGTTGACGAGGCGATTTGTGAAGCTGTGGGCGCGGGGATCGAGGTCTCCGTTGGGTTGAATCGCGCCGGAGTGCATCAGGGTATGGCCGGAGGCGTCCTTGGCTTCGAATTCGACCCAGCTTTCATACATGTCGCGTTGCTCGGGGACGTGACTGTGGGCGATGCCTTTATTCTGGATGACTATGGAAGTTGTCAGGACGTCGCCGGGAGACACGGTGAACTCTTCGCCGCCGAGCGGTGCGATGATCTTGCCTCCATTTTTCTCGAGGCCAAAGATATCTACGTTGAAGACCCCGGCCCGCAGGAAGGCAACGGTTTTCTCCATCTGCGTGTCGTAGTTATAGTACTTCGGCAGAACTGTATTGGCGCCCAGCCAGCGGTGCGAGGCGAGTTTGCCATTCTTTGCCCCATAGTCAGGTGTTGAGACGGCTTCGCGCGGCATGTGGCAGGTCTGGCATGTGGAGACCTGGTCCTTGACATAGAAGGGCAGCGGCGACTCCTTGGCGAAGGAGGAGAGCTGCCACTCGTCATAGAGGAAGATTGCACGCTGCCACTTGTAATCATTCAGTTGCTTCGGCAGGGCCGCTTTGTGGCAAACCGAGCAATACTCGCTAGTCCGGTAGAAGTCCTTCATGACTGCCTTGGAATGGCGGTCGAGGTGGGCGAGGATCTCCTTGTCGGAGACGTCTCCGTATATGGGCTGGCCTCTCTCGTCGACGAGAACGGCAGGCTGTGCCATTACATAGCTACCGGTGCCGCGGGTATCCACCTTCTGGATGGAATGGCAGACAGAGCAGGTGATGCCATCTTCGTCGAACTTGCGGTTGACGGGGGAGCCCTGCGTGAGAGCACCTGAGAGCAGCGCGATCGGGTTGTGACAACCTTCGCAGTGGCGAGTGTACTCAATGCCCTTTTCCGTGGTGAGCAGGTTCGTATTCTTGATATACCAAGGGGCGCGGAAGGAGTTAGCGTGGGCCGTCTGGCGCCATTCGGCGTGTGCCTCCTGATGGCAGTGGCCGCAGTATTTGGCGGTCGGGAAAACCTTCGGGTTGATGAACTCTCCGGTGTCGGTGGTGGCCAGGGAAGGAAGAAAGGGCTGATTGGAGCCAAACCGATAGTTGTAGTGCTGGGCTACGGATTGGCTGTACACCTGTCGCTGCGCGACTGTGGCGTCGTCATACTCCGCGTGGGCCCTCCCAGTCTTCAAGGCCAAAACGCAACAAGCCGCTGATCCCCCCAGAAGGACACCGATAAAGATACGACAGACTTGCTTGGAAGCGGCCCTGATTTGCATAGCAGTGGGTGATTCTAGTGGAATGGTTATACGGTTAGCCATACTCCTATGTGCCGGTTCGCGTTTCCATCTTTTGGTGGAGTCGTCCGTCGCGCGGGAACGAAATGTCTACGGCTTGGTTCCTCGGCCCTCCACGAGTGTAACTATCTGATCTGGCTTGTTGATGGCGAAGTTTTCTTTCGCTCCGCTTGGCCAGTGCACTTCGACTGAGTCGATCGTGGTCGTATCGCCTAGTCCGAAGTGGAGACGCGGATCATGTGTGGATGCGTAACTTGCACCGGAGATGACGTCGCCGCGCTGGCGCTTCCCGTCAGCGGTAAGATAAACAGTCGATCCTACAGCGTCGCGAGGGCTCTTGGGCCCCCCTACAAGCTTCAACTCAATCCAGTGATTAGTGTCGGCGGATACGTTGCGAAGCAGGGCAGGGTGGCCATCTAGGACATTGATGACCACGTCGAGCTTACCGTCGTTGAAGAGATCGCCGACCGCGAGGCCTCTCGACACGAAGCGTTTTCCCAGACCGCTGCCTTCGACCGCAGCTTCAAGTTCAAACCTCTTTCCATCGATATTTCGAAAGAGCAAAGGACGTTGTGCCCAGGTGGTTCCCCAGGTCGTGTGGTCGGCCTGTGGATACACGTGGCCGTTGCCAATAATGATGTCCTTCCAGCCGTCGTTGTCGAAATCCAGAAACGCCGTGCCCCAACCCAGGAAGGGGATGGTTGGTTCGGCAATGCCTAACTGGTAGCTGATATCGGTGAAATTGGCGTCCCCATCGTTCCGATAGAGGGGGTTGTAGTCGTCGGAAAAGGTGGTGTTGTAGATGTCAAGAAGTCCATTGTTTTGGTAATCGCCGACGGCGATGCCCATGGATGCGGTCTCGCGACCGTTTTCATTCAGTGCATAGCCGGAGGCGTAGCTTTCATCTTCAAAAGTACCGTCGCCCTTGTTGATATAGAGGTAGTTTGGTGTGGAATCGTTGCCCACAAGGAGGTCCGGTTTCCCGTCGTTATTAACGTCAATAAAAACGGATGCGAGCCCGTAGTAGCCGTTTTTGTCGGCTACCCCGGCTTTTTCGCTCACGTCGGTGAAGGTCCCATCGCCGTTGTTGTGGAAGAGATGGTCCGGTTCGCCCTTTAAGCCTCGCGGGCCGCACATGACCTTCTCGCCGCGAAACTGACAAAAGCTATAGGAGACATCGTTGCCGCCGGACGCAGGCTGATTCGCGATGTCGTAATGGACGTAGCCGGGGACGAAGAGATCGAGCCGGCCATCGCCGTCGTAGTCCCCCCAGGTGGCTCCGGTTGACCAGTTGCCGAGAGTGACGCCTGCTTTCTCTGCGACGTCGGTAAAGCTGCCCCATCATGGTTGTTGTGATAAAGGCGGTTCTTGCCGAAGTTGGTGACATAGATATCCGGCCAGCCGTCATTGTCGTAGTCGGCGATGGCGACGCCGACACCCCAGCGATCATTGGTAACGCCCGCCTTCGCGGCCACGTCGGTGAAGGTGCCATCGTGATTGTTGCGAAAGAGCGCAGCATGGGGCGGAGCCGTTTTGCCGCTCATGGCGTCGTACGTAGAGCCATTGACGAGATAGATATCCAGCCAGCCGTCATTGTCATAGTCGATAAGGCCGACGCCAGATCCATTCGTCTCAATGATGAATCTCTTCTCAGGGGTCCCCATCACGTGTGTCCACACCGTCAAACCCGCCTTCTGGGCGATGTCCTGAAAGATGATGGGGCCGTTCTTGACGAAGCCGCCGGCCGTGATGGGCCTGTGCTCACTGTCGAGGACTGCTGGGTGAGCACCGCCAGTATTTGCTCCTCCCGTGGCCAGGGGCTGCCCGCCCTCTTGTGGCTTGGCCGACTGTGAGTCGGCCGCATGGGAGCCCGGCACTGTGGATTGCGCGGCCAACGCTTCTGGGCCCATAAGAAGAATGCAGCAGAGAATAAATCTAAATAAAGTCGAACTATGGTGCGAGTGATGATGACCGGGCATGAATGAGTCCTTATAGGGTCCCAATGATGTATTGGGCAGGCGAAAAAGTCCTTCACGCATCCGTCAATCTGACAGTCTTCGCCGATCTCATGTTTACCATATGAGGGTAGCTTTCATCTCCACCATTTGATGGAGTGAGCAGCACTGCGCTACCGCTTGGGCCCCCAATCATCATGGGGACGTCGTAGCTTGAAGCGACATCTTCCATGGCTGGCCCGGCAAGCGGGCACACTTCTCTTAGGGGCTGTGAGGGATCGGTGGTGCTGGGTGGCCTTTTCCCTCGGTCAACTCGATAAGGCGATCGACGGTTGCAGGAGGCTCGAAGAGTTCCATCTTGCCGTTTGGCCAGCGAATCTGAATGTTTGTAAGCTGCGTCTCGGTGCCGAGGCCGAAGTGGAGGCGGAGATCGCTCGAAGAGTTGTAGCTGGAGCCGCTGCGAACCTCGTCGACCCAAAGACGCTTTGAGGAGTGGAGGACACGCGCGTGCTCCTATAGCGTCGCGGTTGGACGAGGTGCCAATAAGGCGTAAGCCGAGCCAGTGGTTCTGGTTCTTCGCGAGGTTGACGAGAAGCATGGGTACGTCACTGAGGTTGTTGATTACGGCTTCCAAGCGGCCATCGTTAAAAAGATCGGCAATGGCAAGGCCGCGGCTGGAGCGCGGATCCGCAAGACCTGGGCCGGACGCCCTGCTGATATCGCGGAACTTGCCGTTGCCGAGGTTGTAGTAGAGGAAGCGGGGTTCGCGGTAGAAGGAGCCTAGTTTGGCGGAGTCAACCTCCGGGTAGACGTGACCATTAACGGCAAGAAGATCGGGCCATCCGTCGTTATCGACATCAGCAAACATGGCGCCCCAGCCGAGGGCGTCCGCGTTGATCCCAAGTCCAGCGGGAAACGTCATATCGGTGAAGGTGCCGTCGCCGTTGTTGCGGTAGAGGGTGGAGGTGTCGTCGGAGAAGTTGGTCTTGAAGAGGTCCAGCTTGCCGTCGCCGTCGTAGTCGGCTGCGGTTGATCCCATGCCGGCCTGTTCGCGGCCATCTTCGTTGAAGGCAACTCCAACGTCCGCAGCTGTGTCGGTGAAGGTCCCATCGTGGTTGTTGTGATACAGGATAGAAGGCGTGGAGTCGCAGGCTACATAGAGATCGGGCCAGCCGTCGTCATCATAGTCAAGCGTGGTGATAGAGAAGCAGTAGTGACCGTTTGTATGCTCGAATCCGCTGGGCTTGCTGACGTCTTCGAACTTTCCTCCGCCGAGGTTGTGGTACAGGACGTTCGGCGCGCTCTCAAGACCTCGGGGCACCACACATCACGGGAACTCCCTTCCAGATGCATCCGGCTCCCTGGCCAGGTGCCGGCGTGTGCGCGAGGTCGAAGTGCACGTAGTTTGCGACGGCGAGATCGAGTTTGCCGTCGCGGTCGTAATCGACAAAGGCACAGCCGGTGCCCCATTCTTTGCCTGTTCCGGCAACGCCGGCCTGCTCAGCCACCTCTTTGAAGGTGCCCATCGCCCTGGTTGTGGAAGAGCCGGTTTTTGCCGTAACCGGTGACGTAGATGTCGTCGAATCCGTCGTTATCATAGTCTCCGACACAGGCGCCCTGGCCCCACCCCGTTGAGACCAAGCCCGCCCTCGCGGTGACATCGGTGAAGGTGCCGTCGTGATTATTGTGGAAGAGGTGGTTGGTGGGTCTCTCCCGATTGTCCTCGGGCCCAGCACCTGGAAGGTCGGTGCCGTTGACGAGGAAGATGTCAGGCCAGCCGTCGCGGTCGTAGTCGAGAATCGCGACGCCGGAACCGGTAGCCTCGATGATGTAACGCTTTGCCTCGACGCTGCCGTTGACATTGCGAACGAGGATGCCGGCCTTCGACGCAACATCGACGAACCACGCAGGCGGAGGGTGATCAATCGTCGCCGGGTAGGGCCGCTGGGCGAAGGCGATCGCCGAAAAAAAGATGAACCCGCCTGCGAGAACGAGGAGTTGGCGCTTCATGGTTTGGAGGCTGTGGGCCCGGACGGCGTTGACGCGCCCATAGCTACGGCCTTCAGGACTTTTCCGCCTTCCTGAATGACGTAGAGATGATTGGCCGCGAGGTCCGTCAATTTGTCGGTCGCGCCAGAGGGCCACCTGATCTCGACTGAATCAGCTTTTGCGGAGTGGCCAAGGCCGAAGTGAATACGAAGATCGTTCTGTGAGAAGTAACTGCCTCCGCTGCGGACTTCGTCTATCTGTACAAAAGGTTTGCCGCCGTCTGGGGTTGCCGTTGTGACGCTGATCTTTGCGCCGATGCCGGAGCGGTTGGACTTTGTACCAACGGTACGAATCTTGATCCAGTTGCGGCCAGTAGTTGAGTCACAGCGGAGCAGTTGCGGGAGGCTGTTGACGCAGTTGACGACCACATCCAGGTCGCCATCATTGTCGTAATCGCCAAAGGCACAGCCGCGACCCGGAGCAGGCGTGGTGATGCCTGGGCCGGCCTGCGCGGTTACCTCTTCAAATTGCCCGTTGCGCAGATTGCGATAGAGATATTTGTGCTGGGCGTAGGGTGCGTCGACATCGGTCCCATCAACCTCGGGGTAGACGTGTCCATTGGACATGAGGATGTCCAGCCAGCCATCGTTGTCCATGTCAAAGAAGCCAACACCCCAGCCCAGGAAGCGGGTATTGACGCCGAGACCGGAGAGATAAGTGTGATCGTCGAAGTTTCCGTCACCGAGATTGACATAAAGCGAATCGGTATCGCCGGCAAAGTTCGTCTTGACGATATCGAAGCGGCCATCGCGATTGAAATCGCCAATAGAGACGCCCATGCCAGCCTGAGGTTTGCCGTCGGGAGAGTATGCGATGCCGGCCTCGATGGCCACATCTTTAAACGTGCCGTCTTTCTGATTCTGGTAAAAAGTGGCTGCGGTGGAGTCGTTGGCAACATAGATATCAGGCCATCCGTCGTCATCGAGGTCCGAGACAGCCACAGAGAGGGCGTAGGTGCCGATGGTCTCCCACATACCGCTCTTCTGCGAGACGTCGCTGAAGGTGCCGTCGCCGTTGTTGTGATAAAGGATGTTCTTGCCGCCTTGCAGGCCTGGCGGCCCACATGCCACCTGAATTCCTTTGTAGGCGCAGCCCGCGGCCTCTGGAAGTGGCGCCGTCTTAATGTCAAAGTCGATGTAGTTGGCGACAAACAGGTCGAGATGGCCGTCGCGATCGTAGTCAAGAAAGGCGCAGCCGGAGTTCCACCGTGTCTTCGATTGCAGCAGACCCGCCTTCTCTGTGACATCGGTGAATGTGCCATTGCCGTTGTTGCGGTAGAGTACGTTCTGACCGTAGTAGCTCACGAAGAGATCGTCCCAGCCGTCGTTGTTGTAGTCGCCCACGCAGCAGCCCTGGCCCCATCCCCCGCGTGCCAGACCGGCCTTGACGGTCACGTCAGTGAAGGTGCCATCGCGATTGTTCTTGAAGAGGTGCGAGACGGGTTCTTGTCCTTTGGGGAAGCCTTCCAGCCGAGTACCGTTGACCAGGAAGATATCGAGCCAGTCGTCGTGATCGTAGTCGTAGAAGGCCACGCCGCAGCCGGTGGTCTCGAGGAGATATCTGTTCTTGTGTTCGCCACCGTAGATCGTCTTTGCGTTCAGGCCAGACTGACGTGCTACGTCGATGAAGCTAACTCCGAGAGGAGTGCCGGCGACGGGGGAGGGAAGTCCTTTGGGTGCGGGCCGAGGCACAGCATTGTAGGTAGGGCGCGATCCCACAGGGGGAAGCGACTGGGGATTTTGCGGGGCCGCCAGAGCGAGGACATCGTCAAGCGAGAGAACCAGCGCCGTAGTGGAGAGCGAAGCGAGGAAGCTGCGGCGAGACCAAGTCAAACGGACACTCCCTCAGGCGGGCGGCGCCGGCCCCGGCGTTCAAAGCTCTTCTCTTCGCCGTGGCATTTGTTAGATCAAAATTACTACGGGTTGAAAGGGCTTCGAAGGCAGTTTGACTGAGTATAGAGAAGCTCTTGCATTGGGGCAATGAGTCCTTCGATGCAACAATGGCGGTTGGTTCAGGGGTGAGCGGGCACAAGATCGCCTGGGTTCCGGGCGGCCTCTATGAGTTTCTGGGCCTTCTGCCGTTCGAGCGCGGCGTCCGCGTTTCGCCCCTGACGGTCCAGCGCGTCGGCCAGCGCGGAATGCGCCTCAGCGTAATTTGGATCTGCGTCGACTGCCGATTGAAGCTGGGAGACGGCGTCCGCGACTTGACCTCGTTTAAGGAGCACCCTGCCGGAGTCGAGGGCGAAGTTCGCGCGCTGGCGGCTGACGGCGATGCGGCTGAGATCGGCCGCTCTTTTGCGTTCGGCGGCCGCTCCTGCTCGGATCTCCCTGCTGGATGAGAACTGCGGCGAGACTGATGTGAGGGCTGGGCTGATTAGGCAACAGTTCGATGGCGCGCCGCAGTGCAGCTGCGGCCCTCTGCCATTCACCCGTCTCTTTATAGACATTCCCAAGTATGGCCCAGGCATCGCCGTTATCTGGACGTAGCGCGGTGGCTTTTTCCAGTTCGACCTGGGCCTCGGAAAAGCGGCCAAGCTGCATGTACAGAACACCCAGCGTGTAGGGTGAGTCTGGTAGTTTCGGATCTAACCTTTCGGCCTGTTCGAGCTCTGAAACAGCTTCGGTCGGATCGTCCTTCAGCTTGAGCGCGAGACCGAGATCGTAGTGGAGTTGCGGATTGTTCGGTTCGGCAACGAGGCCTGCGCGGAACTGCTCCATGGCATGATTGAGGTCGCTCTGCTGCAGATAAGCAACGCCGAGGTCTTCGCGCAGCGTCGCGTTCTGCGCGTTCAGCTTGAGGGCGCGAACATAAAAGGGAATTGCACCCTTTGCGTCGCCTGTTTGCACGAGAGCGAGGCCAAGGTTCGTGAGGGCCGCAAAGTCCTCGGGCCGTGCCGTAACGACCTGCTCGAAGAGTGGTAGCGCCTCGCGGGCATTATCGCTCGCCTGTAAGGTAAGGGCGAGCTCGTATTTTGCGTCCAATGATGCGGGATCAGCCGTCAGCGCACGACGCAGTACGGCAAGTGCTTGCTCATCCTGATCGTCTGCACGAAGAGCACGCCCAAGCTGCAGAGAATACTCCGTGTTCGCTTGGGCGAGCCTGTTTGCCAGGGTGAGCTCTGTGACGGCTGCGGCGCGGGTCCCCTTGATTGAGTAAGACGGAGCCGAGGTGATAGTGTGCCGACGCCAGCGCCGGATCCAGTAAGATAGCGCGCTCGAACTGCATCCGCGCCTCGCGATAGTTTTCCTGCTGCGCGAGGACCGTGCCCAGGGTGTCGTGCAACGCTGCGTTGTCAGGTGAGGTGCTGAGGGCCGCTTCCAGCTCCTTCTGGGCGACCGCTGGTTTTGCGGTTGCGGTTAGCGCGACTGCGTAAGCAATTGCGGCTTGAGGCGCGAGTGGTTGTGATGCTCCGCTGTTCGCCGCCTGGTCAAGAAGCTGAAACATCTCCACTGATTTCGCGTAGTCGCGAAGCTGAGAGTATGCCTGTGCGAGGTTGAGTATGGCGCCCACATCCTGAGGGTCGAGGCTATGTGCCAGCTGAAGCTGAACTACAGCGGAAGAGGCATCGCCTTCGGCAAGCAGCACGGTACCAAATGCGCTGTGTCCTGCGGCGACTTGGGGGGCAAGCTCCACCAGCTTCGCAAACTGCATGTGCGCGGAATGCAGGTCATTCTGAAGGTAGGCTGCGGAGCCGGCGCGGAATGCTTCCTCAGCCAACTTCAGCCTGGCGTCTGATGAAGTATTTTGGCCTGCAGCCGGCCCAGTGGATGTCTGGGCCTGCGCAAGTGGGACCGTTGCCGCTATGACGCTATACAGAAGCAGCGATTGTACCGGGAGGAATTGCATCTCAGCGTGATTGTAATTATGGATGAAGATGAGTCGTTAGTGCGTCGCCGGTGAAGCCTGCGCTATGTGCACGTACTCGCGGCCCACGTAGAGGCGGTATCCGGCGCTATCGGGTGCGGGTAAGATCTGCAGAGGCGTCGGACGGCGGAGGTCGGCGTCCCTGGCAGAGCGGACGGAGAAGAGGTCGTGGCCGCCGATGTCCATGACAACGAAGGTATTGCCAGCGATGAAACCGCAGCCATACGCTCCCGGCTCAAGTCGATGCCCCTCGATTTCCATGGATGACTCGGTGATTAGATAGGCCTGATATTTTTGCTGTACCGAGCTTGAGTAGCCGGCTGTGTCCACCAACGTAACGAGGAGAAGAGAGTCTTTCGTAAATTGAACACCGCTCGAGTTCCTCGCTTGAATTGGCGCGGACTGTCCCCGGAAGAAAACCGTGCTGGGAAGAGACTTCGCTGCTTCTGGAGCGGTCAATATCTTGGTCTCAGTCACAGTGGGTGCGCTGATTTTGTCAGCCGAAGCGGATTGTGACGCTGCATACAAAGCAGGTACGGTGATGGCGAAGAGCAGGATACTGCACAGCGATTGGCGAGTCATGGTGGGCTTCATATAGATCGCATCCTACTTCGCCTGTAGTGAACATCGCAACATGTAGACTGGTGACCTTTGAAAATGGAGGCAACATGCGGGCCGCTTTTTTGGCAAACCTGACGCTCTGCGGAATAGCAGCTGCGCAGACCGCAGTGCTGCGGCCAGTTGACGCCTTTTCGATGAAAGAAGACGGACTCGCAATCCGCCGGCACGTCGAACAGGGAAAACCCTTTACTGTTGCAGGCGAACGCGGCGTCATGCTTGGGCAGCAGGAAGGGACGTTTGAGGCATGGGTCTTGCCTATTAAGCTGTTCAGCCACTTCACCATTCATGCCAATGTCGAGGGCTACACCGTACCTATCGACCTGAATGCTGACGCAGCAGAAATCGAGGTTTTTCCCGATCACACGGTGATCACGTATTCGCACATCGCGTTCACAGTAAGGCAGATCATGTTCGCACCGGACGATGCAGAGGACGGCACCGGTGCGGTTGTGCTGTTTCAGATTGACTCGATACGTCCGATGGATCTGACATTTAGCTTCACACCGGAGATGAGGCCGATGTGGCCGCAGCGCAGTCAAGGGCTGCCATCGGCGGAGTGGGTGAAGCAGGGGACCGGAGGATTTTATGTGCTGCATACTGACTTTTCTAACCTGGCTGGGGCAATCGGGATGCCCAACACACAGCCTGGAATTATGGCGCCATACCAGGAGAAGCCGCATTTTTATCCGCTCGAACTCAATCTCCATTACGATCCGAAACTGGACGCGAACCGCTATTTCCCTCTTTTGATGGCGGTGGGCAGCACGGTGGAGACGGCGGCCAATGCCACGTTGCAAGATAAGCTCATCCGGCTGGACGCCACGCTGCCGCAGATATATGCGAAACATGCGGCGCGATATGAGCAGATGAAGAATACGTTGACCGCGATTTGGACTCCGGACTCCGGATTGAACGACGATTTTGCATGGGCGGAGATGTCAATCGAGCAATTGAAGGCAAAGGCGCAACCGAGCAGAGAGATAGGACTCGTGGCAGGATACTACTCGTCCGGGGATTCGGCGCGACCCGGATTCGGTTGGTACTTTGGACGCGACACGCTCTATACACTCTATGCAGTGAATGGCTTCGGCGACTTCGGTTTGACGCGCGAAGCACTGGAGTTCTTGATGAAGCGGCAGCGCGATGACGGAAAGATCATGCACGAGTACCCGCAGACCGCCGCATACCTTGACTGGAAGGAGTTTTCGTATGCGTATGCCGCGGCAGATTCGACGCCGCTATTTCTCACAGCAATGCTCGATTACGTGCGGAGCGCCGGGGACGTCGATTTTCTCAGGCAACACCGGGAAATCGTCGAAAAGGCATGGCACTTCGAAACTACGCATGACTCCGACGGCGATGGCATTTACGACAATTCACAGGGCACAGGCTGGGTGGAGAGCTGGCCAACTGGAATGCCGCATCAGGAGGTGTATCTCGCGTTGCTCGACCAACAGGCGTCTGCGGCGATGTCAAAGCTCGCAGACCTCCTGGGCGATAAGCCAACCGCCGATGCCGCTCGGACTCGCGCATCTGATCTGACAAAGAAGATTGAGGCTGAGTATTACGACGCTGCGCGACAGGAGTACGCCTTCAGTCGAAACGCAGACGGGACGCTTGACCGCACCGCAACTGTCTATCCCGCCATTGCTTGGTGGAGCGGCGGGGAGGGACTGGCGCATCCACAAGCCAGCTTCCGCAGATGGGCCTCACACGATTTTTCCACCGACTGGGGACTGCGCGACGTGGCCGAGAGCGACCCCGTGTACGACCCCATCAGTTATCACCAGGGCTCAGTGTGGCCGCTGTTTACAGGCTGGACCTCGATCGCGGAGTATCGTGCTGGCCATGCGCTCTCGGGCTACGCCCATCTGATGCAGAACGCGGACCAGACTACGACCCAGGCACCTCGGTGCGGTGACGGAGTTGTTGTCGGGCGCGTTCTTTCAGCCCTTCGGCCGAAGCACGAGCCACCAGCTCTGGTCCTCCGCTATGGTGATTACTCCCGCGTTGCGTGGCATGTTTGGCATAGATGTGGATGGGCTTACGGGGTCGATTTACCTTGACCCGCATCTTCCTGCCGATTGGGACGCAGCAGACGTGCAGAGACTTCATGTGCGAGAGTCGGTATGTTCGTTGG
The DNA here is from genome assembly GCA_963774835.1 of uncultured Acidobacteriaceae bacterium. Taxonomy (GTDB): domain Bacteria; phylum Acidobacteriota; class Terriglobia; order Terriglobales; family Acidobacteriaceae; genus Edaphobacter. The sequence goes on along the minus strand of CAVZGS010000001.1, from coordinate 806,878 downwards.
ACTATCAGCGCCAGGGGCACGATCTTGTAGTTAAGGTCAAAACCATTTCAGGTTCCTCGGTTCGATTGGCTACTGCGGTGATAGGAGCACGAACTGCTATGGATGGAACGTCGATCACCTTCGCGTTGCCCCCACTTGAAGTCGCAGTTCCGCATACCTTGCCGTTGCCCGGCGCGCGCACGTCGCAGCTGAAGGTGCTGGCCGAGAGCATGACGCCGCACTCGCTGAAGCTCGAGCTGGAAGCCGATGCGGGATCGGTAGTCGCGTTGAAGCTGCGTCGTAACGGGACGGCCCTCAATGTTCATGCAGAGGGCGCGGAACTTGTGCCCGCCGAATTTGGCTCTGGCAGAAGCAGCCTAGATCTTTTGACGGTAAAGTTTCCGGCGGGCTCTGGTTATCAACAGCGGACGGTCATACTAAGTTGGTAACTCGTAAGCCGCTGGAGCGCGTGGTGCCAGATACCTATCACCCCGGCGATCGCGATCAATCGAACATAACAATTACTGCTGTCTGAGGGCGAATAGTAAGCCGGAGGATTTGCCGGGTGATATTGATCCGCCGCGAACAGCTATCCTCAAATAATCCCCAATTTCCTTTGCAGCTGCTCGAGCGAAATGCCTTTCGTCTCGGGGTAAATGAACAGGACTACAAAAAATTGCAGTACCATCATGGCCGCAAAGAAGGCGAAGGGAGTGCCGCCAGAGGACTTTGCAAGGATGGGAAAAATGAGTGAGATGACAGCGTTCATAATCCAATGAGAGGAAGACCCCAGGCTCTGCCCCTTGTCGCGCACGCGGTTCGGGAAGACCTCTGCGATATAGACCCAGATGACCGCACCTTGCGAGATGGCAAAGAAGAAAATGTAAGCGACCAGCAGCCAGACGAGAGCATTGAGATGACTGTGGGTGAAGAAGACTGCTGCAACGCCGGAGAGGCACACCGCCATCCCCACGCTGCCGGTAAGGAGCAAGGTCTTTCGCCCTAACTTGTCGATAAGCGACATGCCAAGCAAGGTCGCGACCAGGTTCATTGCACCGATGAGAACTGTCTGCAAGGCTCCGGAGATCTGACTAAAGCCGGCCGCCGCGAAGATGTAGTTCGAATAGTAAAGGATTGCATTGATGCCGGAGAGCTGATTGAACATTCCAATCGTGACAGCGAGAAAAATAGGGAGGCGGTAGTTCCGCTTAAATAGCGGCTCTGCAGCCATGCCACGTTCCATGTGAATGGAGTCCATGATCTCGCGTAGCTCAACCTCAGAGTCTGGAGATCCCATCATCTTCAATACCTCCAGGGCCTCATCTGTTCTATTCTTCGTTACCAGCCAGCGTGAACTGCGCGGGATTCCGTACAGCATGATGAGGAATAGTATCGAAGGAATCGCGGCGACCCCGAGTTGCCAGCGCCACTGCGGAGCGCCGAGGTGGAGGAGCGAGATAAGGTAGTTGGACAGATAGGCTAAAAGGATGCCGATGACGATGTTGATCTGAAACATTCCGACTAGCCTGCCTCGCCACTTCGCAGGTGCAAGCTCCGCGATGTAAACCGGGCCAAGGACCGAAGATCCGCCAATACCAAGGCCGCCGATGAAGCGGAAGACCATCAGGGCGGGCCAGTTCCAGGCCAACGCGCAGCCCAGAGCGGAGATTGTGTAGAGGATCGCCATGATGCGCAACGCCTCGCGACCGCCAATGCGCTGCCCAATGACTCCGGAGGTCATTGCGCCCAGGACAGTACCTGCCAGCCCGATGGAAACCGTCAATCCCAAGGTGAAGGACGTGAGGTGATAAACGACGGTCAACTGCTGAGTGGCGCCGGCAATAACGGCAGTATCAAAGCCGAACAGCAGGCCGCCGAGAGCGCCTGTGATCGTGCTCTTCAGCAGGTATGTGGTCATTTTCATCGACGGGAGTCTCCGAGATACAGCAACGCTGCACAGAATACACGGAGAGATGGGTGACCATTAGATGTCCAAAACAAGTACGGCAGGGCAACAGATGACGCCAGTGCGGTTACTTGAGTGAGTTTGTGAGGGGACTACGATGCGTTCCACACGACTTCCGAACGACGGTGTGGGTCTGCAACAGAATGTCGCGCGTAGGCAGATCAGGTTTTTCCACACGCTGCAACATCGTTACCATGGCCATCGCGCCAATATCGGCGCAATTCTGGTGTTGAGTGGTCAGCGGCACCGGCAGAAGTCCGGAATACTTCACGTCATCTATGCCGACAATGCGCATCTCTTCGGGTACACGTATACCAAGACCCACCAGTCCGGCCATGATTCGCGCTGCGGTGAAGTCATTGGCGCAGACAATCGCGTCTGGTCTGCAATCTTTTAACACCTTCTGGATGAAGCTAGGGTTGTCAGGGTCGCCGCGGCATACGAGATTCTGTTGAAGGGGAATTCCGTACGCATACAGAGCTTCACGGTAGCCGGCAATTCGAGCCAGAACAGTAGAGGCCGACAGCGGCTTTGCTACAAAAGCGACACGCTTCACTCCATGAAGGAGCAGATGCTGCGTGATAAGAAAGCCTGCTCGCCGATTGTCAATTCCGACGAGGTCATACTTTGAGCGCATGGAGTATGGCGCATAGCACCTGTCGAGCAGGACAACTTGAATTCCAGCCCGATCCAGCGCAGCTACGATGCGTCTATTGACAGCGTCTCTATCTGGTGTGTATTCCAACGGGGCGAAGAAGACCCCCGAAACCTTTTGAGCGACATATCTATGGCATAGATGCTCGGCCTCCTTCTCCTGTTCGGACCGCCTCTCCCATGGAATGTCCCCACAGCAGGGAGTGCGGCTTGGATAACGGTGACTGCATCATGCCGTGGCAGATTGGTTCGAAGATCTCTGTCCGCCCAAGATCAGGAATGAGCAATCCGAAGACATGACCGCTAGAGATCGTCGGGGCCAACACATGGGTGCCGGAGCCCGCACGTCTGGACACGAGACCCTGCAGTTGAAGTTCATCTAGTGCCTTCGCCACGGTGATGCGCGAGCTGTTATAGCGCTCGCCGAGTTCTGTCTCGCTCGGAAGGCGATCTCCCGGCTGAAGCGCACCCGTTCGTATGGCCGAATGGAGGTCCTCGTAGATCTGCCTGTATTTGGGGACCCGCGGGGGTAGTGGCCATCTGCATTGTTTCGTAAGAGAGGGTTCCCGAAGCAGCAGTTCTTGACTGCTTAGTCGTAGTCCGAGACGATCGTCTGCTCTTCATGCACTCCCCGTTCGGTGAAATCAGCTCAGATTCTCGCGTGTATTTAATGTATAGACAAAGTACTCTCCAAACGCAGATAGGGCACATTTTTTGTTTCAAAAGTGGTCAACCTTTTGGTTGAATTTTAGCTCCAACTAATGCCTTCTCAATTCTTGCTGAACACTGATTGGATATGCTATGCGCTGATTTGAAGAAGGTGTTTTCATTTTCTTGACCGGGCCTGATTTTGGAGAGGTCGAACCACTTTATTGGTATGACATTCTTTTGTTCATGACATGTCAATTCGCTGTAACTCCCGGCAAATCAACCCCCAAGCGTCGTTGACAGATTCCGTGCCCCGCGAGTAATTTTTGGTGCGATTCAGCAGGGATGTATTTCGTGTACTAAGGCAGACGAACGAAAGTTCATCGTCCTGTCCGCAATCGGAGGTACTAAGTAACGAGCGATGCTCAGCAGCATGAGTACTACATCGCCAACGGAACAAAAGGAAAGACGGAGCATTTTTTGGAGGTCTTTGTTATGCGATTCGCGACGCGGGTAATGATGTTGCTTTCTGTAGTAGGTCTCTTGACGCTTCCACAGGCGGCGTTTGGTCAGGCGGTTTACGGGTCAATCTTCGGGACCGTCACCGATACCACGGGCGCGATCGTTCCAGGCGCAACCATTACAGTGACGGACGAGTCGAAGGGCACTTCGGTCACCGTGGAATCCAATGGCACCGGCGATTTCACGGTAGAGCACCTCATCCCGGACGTCTATGACGTAAAGGTGGACGCGAAGGGTTTCAAGGGGTATGAGCAGAAAGGCGTCCAGCTCTCTGCTGACTCATCGGTGAAGGTCGTGGCTGCCCTTGCAGTCGGTGGCTCAACTGAGGTCGTTGAAGTAAACGCTGACTCAGTTCCACAATTGAAGACGGACCGTGCGGACGTCGCAGTCAACTTCAATTCGCAAGAGTTGGAGAACCTTCCGATTCCCGACCACAACTTTACCAATCTGCAGCTATTGCTGCCGGGCGCGGTACAACTCGGATGGTCACACGCTGCTGATGAGAATCCGCAGGGCTCCAAGCAGATCCAGGTCGATGGACAGGCTTTCGGCGGTGTGAACTACACGCTGGACGGCACCGATAACCAGGACCCGATTCTGGGCATCATCGTCATCAACCCGAATTCGGACTCGATGTCCGAGGCGAAGATCGCGACGCAGAACTTCGACGCTGAGTTTGGTAAGGCGGTGGCCTCCGTGGTCACAGTGCAGACCAAGTCCGGCTCCAACTCCTTCCACGGCACGGCGTTCGACAACCGCGAAAGCGCCGCAAATCTGGCGCGCGATCCATTCTCTCAGCCCGGTTCCGGCCCGATTCCTGCGGCCCTCAAGAACCAGTTTGGAGGCTCGATCGGCGGTCCGATTCTCAAGGACAAGCTGTTTTTCTTCGGCGACTATCAGGGAGTTCGTCAAAAGGTCGGCTACTCGACCGTCCAGACCGTGCCGACCGCGCAGCTGATTTCAAGCTGCCTCAGTGGCAATGGTTGTAATTTCAGCCAGTACGTCGCCTACGGGCAGACGCTCGTTACCGCAGCGAATCCCGCGAATCCATATCAAATTTACGAGCCCGGTACCACAACACCCTATCCGAACGCCATTATCCCCAACTCCCAAATATCCCCTGAAGCGATCACGCTGCTCAAACTGCTCCAGCCCTATCAGCCCAACGTGGCCGGAAGCTTTGGTGGTCTGTCGAACAACTACTCAGGCGGTGGTACGGGCCTGTTCAACAGCGATCAATGGGACGTGCGCGGGGATTACACGCTCAACCAGAGGATTCACATCTTCGGTCGCTTCAGCCGCTTTACCGATCTTCTGTCCGGTAATACGCTGTTTGGCCCGGCCGGCGGCTCAGGACTCGGTCTGGGTGGTTACGGAGGGACCTCCAAAGGCGCAAACGACAGCGCCGCACTCGGCACCGACATCGTAGTCACCTCCAGCCTCGTGACCGATATTCGCTTAGGCTACTTCCGCTACAACATCCTCACTGGCAAGTATGACACTACCAACACTAACCTCCCTATCCAGGGCGAGAACATTAGCGGTACTGGTGTGAACTCAGCTCTGACCGTTCCAATCGATTATGGCGCGCCTGGCTACAACGTCTCCGACCTCAATGTGACGAACCCGACAGCTGGTCCTAATAACGCACAGGGGTTAGGCGCGCAGTATGGTGCGGGTCTAAACATTGATCGTTGCAACTGTCCCCTTACCGAGCGCGAGGATCAGTTCCAGTTTGTCAACAATTGGACCAAGATGATCGGCAACCATGCGGTGAAGGTTGGCGCCGATCTTCGCTACGCCAGGAATCTTCGTGTTCCGAGTGACAATGATCGCACCGGCCTCAACAACTTTGGTACTGGCCCAACCTCCAATGGAGCCTCCGGTGGTCTGGGTTGGGCGACCTTGGTTCTGGGCGACGTCACTGCCTACAACCGCTACGCCAGCACATCAACCAACGCCAAAGAGTTCCAGAAGCGCGACTTCTTCTACGCGCAGGACACGTGGCGCGCAACTCAGAAGTTGACCGTCAACGCAGGTCTACGATACGAATTCTATTTCCCGGAGAGTGTCAACGCTCCCGGCAACGGGGCCTTGTTAAATCTGAATACGGGTTTCATCAGCGTCGCTGGTGTGGGTGGAATCCCGTCCAATATGGGCGTTTCAATTGCTAAAAACGCTTGGAACCCGCGTATTGGCCTGGCCTACCAGATGAATCCAAATACGGTGATTCGTGGGGGCTACGGGCGCAGCTTCGATCTTGGCGTCTTTGGATCGGTCTTTGGTCACGTCGTCACGCAGAACCTTCCCGTTCTCGCCAACCAGGCGATCAACGCTACGGGCGGAACCTCTACCTACGCCTTCAACCTGACCAACCCCGCGCTCACTCAGGGGGGCCAGGCGACCGGTCTATCGAACTACGTCCCCCTGGCTCCGAACGCGCAGGGATTGATCGTAAACCCAGGCGCGGCAGTTAACTCCAAGGCACGTCCTTTCACTGAGCGGCTGCCAACTCTGGATGCCTGGAACGTCTCGGTTCAGCGATCGCTTTCGCCCACCATTTCGCTGACGCTTGCTTACGTTGGCAACAAAGGCACTCATACCCTGAGCGACGGTGATGGCAACAACACCAACCCCAACGAGGCGGCGATCACTCTTCCGGCGACGTACAGCAGCATTCCTGGCCTCGCACTCCACTTTGACCCGACTAATGGCGGGTCCTGCGTGGCAGGCACAGCGGGCTGTACACCTGCAACTGCAATCCCAACAACCGGCACCTTCGCTGGTGCTACGAAGAACCAGACGCTGTTGCAGCGTTACGTTGGCGGAACGTTGACTGCGTGTGGCGGGCCTTGCGGTTGGACCCAGGGCATCACCTATTACGGCGATAACCAGAACACCGCCTACAACGCATTTCAGGCCAGCTTAGCTAAAACCTACACCAAAGGCCTTTCTCTCAACATCAACTTCGCTTATCAGGTTGGTAGAGACGCCGCAAGCAGCTATGCAACATGGAGTATTCCGGCGGTGACAGGTAACGACGGCAGTATTCGCCGGACCGCGCTGACGGCCTATGGTATATACAATCTGCCATTCGGCAGAAACCAACAATTCCTCAACAACGTCAATGGCTTCGTAAACCAGTTGGTCGGCGGCTGGCAGTTCAGCCCTGTGGTCATAATCCAAAGCGGCCTGCCCTACACTCTGTCGTTCAACGGATGCGGTGCGGAGATACCCGGCTCTGCGCCCTGCTACGTCAACGGCGCCTCTCACTTGCTCAGGACTGGGGCGGTTGGCCATGCTGGTGGTCCTAACGGTGTCGTGTTCTACCAGGCCCAGACACTCGGTACCACGTTCACTGCTCCTGGTTTGGATACCATCGGTAATGGAGGACGCAACAACGCCTGGGGACCGAATTTCTACAACGTCGATATTTCGGCCATGAAGAACTTTTCGATCAAAGAGAGGGTCACACTGCAGTTCCGTGCCGATGCGTTCAATGCGTTCAACCACATCAACTTCGGCCTTCCGAGCGGCAACATCCAGAGTGCCGGAAACATTACGGGTGGGCCTGGGCCGGGCAATACAACTAACCCACGTCAGATGCAATTCACCGCTCGCGTGCAGTTCTAGCCTACCTGCTTTTCCTAGAGAGGGGAGCCGCGGCTCCCCTCTTCTGTTCCGTATACACTGGCCACATATTCTATGCGTCGTCTGCACAAAACAGCTTTGCTGCGGCCCATCCTCACTCTTGCAGTGCTGTCCTCGTCGCTTGCGCATGCGCAGACTCCAGCCACACCCCATGCCGCCACCGGGGACACTCCAGTCGTCTCTTCGCCTAATCTGGTCCAGCTTCGCCTCATGATCGATCGTGGGCATACTACGGACGCCCTGAAACAGCTCGATACACTCGCCGCTCAACGACCTGTGCCGGCAGGCGTCAATAGATTGCGCGGCCTTGCCCTGTACTCGCAGAACCAATTTGCCGAAGCGGACAGTGCATTCGCAAGTGCGTTGAAGCAAGACCCCCATGATGAAGAATCCACGCAGTTGCGCGGCCTGACGCTGTTCAGGCTGGGCAAACCTGCGGACGCGATTCCGCTGCTGGAGTCGGCACACGAATGCGACCTCTCAGACTAAGGTTGATCCGAGTTACGTATTGGCCCTCTGTTACCTCGATACCCGTCAATACGACAATGCTCGCCGGGCTTTTGCGATCCAATATGGATTTCCTCCAGACTCGGCGCAGGCATATCTTCTGGCCGCGCGAATGTTGCTGCGCCGGGAATACCTCCCGGTGGCTCAACAGTTCGCCACGAAGGCGCTGGAGTTGGACCCGCTGTTGCCACTTGCACATGCGCTCCTCGGCGAAATTGCACTCGCGGGCGAACACCTCGATGTGGCCATTACGGAGTTTGAGAAGGAACGGCTGCGCAACCCGCTTGATGGCAGCATCTATGATCGGCTGGGAGATGCTTACACTCGCGCGGGCGACTACACGAAGGCGCAGCAGTCACTGCAGCGCGCCTTGCTCCTGGAGCCAAACGCAACCGGGCCCTATATTCTGCTCGGCAAAGTACTGCTCAAGCGGCAAGACCCTGTAACCGCGACGATGTACCTTGAGCGCGCTGAAAAAATGGACCCCGACAACTACATCACGCATAGTCTGCTGGGGCAGGCATATCGCTTGTTAGGCCGAACGGAGGACGCTACTCGAGAGACCCAGACCTCTCAGAAAATTCAGGCTGCAAGCGAACCCAAACTTGAAACAGTCCATTAGGAACAGAGGGACAACCTTGTCACGTATGACGACAACCGGGGGTGCCTGGCAGTCCGGGCGGACCCGTCGTGCGACCCCCGTTTGCTTCATCGTAATGTTGGTTTACTTTCTTGCCGCCGCTTTACCCAATTCGCCAATCAACGTCTTCGCAGGCGCTAGTCCGCCCCCGCGCGTTTCCTCAATCTCTCCAAACCCCGATGCAGTATGTTTCGGTTGTCATAAGGAGATATACGAGAAATATGAGCGCACCCCTATGGCGCGGGGCAGTGGGGCCGCGGCGGACGGTCTCCTGCGAGGTGGCTTCGTGCACGCCGCTTCAGGCATCCGCTACAGCGTCTTCCTGCGGGACGGGAGGGCCTGGATGTCGTACGACCGAGCTGCGGGGCCACACACGCCGAGTGAGCAGGTCGCCCTGCATGGAGAGAGACAGCTCATCTACTTTATTGGTTCGGGGCATCGTGGACGGACCTACCTTTATCAGGATGAGGGTCTGTGGTTTGAGGCCCCCGTCAACTACTACAGCAAGAAGCAGCTATGGGACATGGCTCCAAACTATAGCGCAACGAAGAATATGCCTGGAGCACTACCTGTCGATTCCAACTGTCTCCACTGCCATGCAACCGCGGTACAGGCTGCGCTCCCAGAAGCCCGTAACAAGTACGATGGGCCACCATTCCAACAGGGTGGAATAGGATGCGTAGCTTGCCATGGCGATCCCTCAAAGCATCTGGCGGAGCAGGGACACGGTCCGATCGTGGATCCAGCTAAATTGACTCCCAGCCGCAGAGATAGCACCTGTCTCCAGTGTCATCTTGAAGGAGATGTTGCTATCTACCGCGCCGGCACATCGCTCGCGCAGTTCCGTGCAGGCGACGATCTCGCGGACTACGCAGTGTACTTTGTCAAGGCGAGCGCAGCGTCCGGCGGCGCCCGCGCAAGCAGTCAGTATGAGGCGCTCCTGCGCAGTGCGTGTAAGGTCGCGAGCGGCGACAAGCTGACCTGTACTACCTGCCACGACCCCCATAGCTCCCCCAGTGCAGAGGAACGTGTCAGCTACTTCCGCAATAAATGTCTGACGTGTCACACTGGTCCCCAAATGGCGACCGGGCATCATCCTGAGCAGAAGGACTGCGCCGTATGTCACATGCCTACGCGCGAGCCTACCGACATCTCGCATGAGCAGGCGACGGACCACAACATTCAGCGCCGGCCATCGATCACAGCGTCGGCACTACAATTGAGAGACCTCGACGCGTCCGATGAGCTGTTACCAGTAGGAAACGTATCAGTTGGAGACAGAGAGCTCGGATTGGCATACGCGCAATTGGCCGAGCACGGTAATCAAAAGGCCGGGGAGAAGGCGCTCCGCCTCCTGCAGAAGGCAGAGAAAGACGGGGCAGGCGACGTCCAGCTTCATACTCAGCTCGGTTTTATTCGACAGATGTCTGGCGACACGACTGGTGCCCGCAAGGAGTATGAGACAGCATTGATAGAAGACCCTTACGACGCGGCCGCGCTGGGAAATCTCGCTGTTTTGGACGCCGCGTCCGGACGCACAGCTGATGCGGTAGATCTATTACAACGCGTGGTCGATGCTGACCCTGGCCAGACGGCTGCCGGATTGAACCTTGCTTTCATTGAGTGCAAAATTGGTGACAAGAAAAAAGCGCTGGAGATACTTACGGAGCTGTCCCGCTTCAACCCGGACGACCCGATGCTTCGCAAGTTTTTAGCTTCGGGCACCTATGCAGGGGAGCGCTGCGAACTTCGCTAGGAAAGGTGTCGAACTTGTCTACTCAGAGCACCATACGGTACTCACCTTTCAAAATATGGGCCCTGGCTTGTGTGTTCACCGTCACGTCCGTCTCTCGTGCGCAGCAAGCACCGTCAGCTTACGGCTACGACCTGAACGGTCAACCTGTTACCGATCTCGCCGCCTCCGGCACGGAAGCCGTTGTTCTCTTTTTTGTCGCATCCGACTGTCCCATCTCCAACCGCTACCTTCCGGAAATACAGCGCCTCGAAAAAAAGTTCGCCGCGCAACACGTCGTGTTTTGGTTTGTCTATCCAAACGTCGGAGAGACCTCCGACGCTGTACATCAGCATGTAGCCGCCTATGGCGCTGAACAACATATCCTCCTCGACCCGCATCACCAGCTCGTCGCGCTCAGCCACGCCAAAGTCACGCCGGAATCTGCAATCCTGGTTCCAGAACGCGGAGGCGAGGGACCTCTTCGCACCGTTTATCACGGCCGCATCGATGACCGCTATGTCCAGATCGGACAGGAGCGCCCCAGCGCCACGCAGCACGACCTCGAACGAGCCATCATTGACGTTCTCCACCACCGCTCCGTGCAACCGGCAGACGGACCAGCCGTGGGCTGCGGAATCATAGGCCAGCCATGAAGTGGCGGCCTGCAAATAATCTTCCAGCGATCCTCCTGGGGACTGTTGCTCTCTTCACACTATTGGCACAGCTACCGCATACACGCGTCCGCGCCGCCACGGCGGCCCCGGTTACTTTCAACCAGCAGATTGCGCCCATCCTCTACAACCACTGCAGCAGTTGTCATCACCCCGGCGGGGCCGGTCCGATTCAGTCTGCTCTCCTACGAGGACGCCAGGCGCTGGGGAACAGTGATCCAGACCGTTACACAGACCCGCTACATGCCACCCTGGCTTCCCGAGCCCGGCTTTGGCAACTTCGCAGACAACCGCCGTCTCTCTGCCGAAGATCTAACGCTCATCAAGACTTGGGTCGAGGCAGGTATGCCCGAAGGCGATCCCACTGAGGCGCCCAAGCCACCTGTCTTCTCAAAGGACTGGCAGCTCGGCCCACCGGATCTCGTCCTGAGGGTGACGACTCCGATGCAGGTCCCCGCGTCCGGGACCGACCTCTTTCGCAACTTCATCCTGCCCGTCCCAATCACGCAAACAAAATACATTCGCGCCATGGAAATCAAGCCCGGCGCACCTCGAGTCGTCCACCACGCCAACGTCCTCATCGACCGCACGGCCTCTCTCCGTCGCCAGCACCCCGACGATTGGCAGCAGGGAATAGCCGGCATGGAACTCACCGTTGACTCAGGTCAGTCCTTCGATCCCGATAGCCACTTTCTCTTCTGGAAGCCGGATTCTCCCGCTCTCATCGAACCCAGCGGTATGCCCTGGCGACTCGACCCCGGCAACGATCTCATCCTCAACATGCACCTCAAACCCACCGGCAAGCCCGAGACGGTGCAGGCCACCGTCGGTCTCTACTTCTCGGAAGGGCCTGCCACGGCGCACCCCATGCTTCTACAGCTTGAGCACGACAGCGCGCTCGATATCCCGGCAGGCGACGCGGCCTTTGTCATCGAAGACCGTCTCAAACTTCCGGTCGACGTCGACGTCCTCGGCGTCTACCCGCACGCCCACTACCTCGGCAAAAAACTGGAAGGTTATGCCATTCTCCCCAATGGTGAAAAGAAGTGGCTCATTCTCATTCGCGACTGGGACATCGATCGCCAATCTGTCTACCGCTTTCAATCGCCCCTCTTCCTGCCGAAAAACAGCGTTCTTTACATGCGCTACACCTACGACAACTCCCGGGCCAACATCCGCAATCCCAACAGTCCGCCCATACGAGTCAAAGCTGGAAACCGCTCCGTGGATGAGATGGGCCATCTCTGGCTCCAGGCCCTGCCTCGCGCTCTCCCCAATTCAAATCAGGACCCTCGTCTCCTTCTGGAACAGGCCTGGATGGAGAACGGCCTGCGCAAAGATCCTGACGACCACATCGCGCTCTACAATCTCGCCTCGGTCGATATGATCGGTAACGACTTCACCTCTGCCGCAACTCTCTATCGCCGTGCACTGGCGCGCACGCCGGACGACGTCAGGACCCTCACCGCACTAGGTACCGCGCTCGACGGGGCAGGGGACTGGCAGCAGGCCCAGGCCGAATATCAAAAAGCTCTTACAGTCGATCCAGGGAACATCGACGCGCGTTTCGATCTTGCGCACCTTGAGTTCAATCACGGCAGCTACGCCGAAGCCGAAAGGGAGTTTCGCCATCTTCTCGTCGAATCTCCCAAAGACCCTTCGGTGCACAACGAGTTGGGAGGTGTACTCGCGGCAACTAACCGGCCAGCCGACGCAAAGCACGAGTTTGAGATTGCCATCACGCTCGACCCCGACAACTTCGAAGCCTTGTACAACCTGGCCGGGATCGAAGCCGACAACAACAATCTCTCCCACGCCGCCGAACTGCTGGAGCAGGCCCTCAAACAGAGGGACGAAGCTGATGCCCATCAGTTATTGGGAAATATCTACGCTCAGTCCGGAAGGCTTGCTGATGCACTCGACCAGTTCAAGGCCGTTCAACTCCTGCGGCCACACGACATAGTGCCGCATCGTCAGCTCGCTCAGATCTATGCGCAGATGGGCCAGCTGCGCGACGCCATCAATGAGCAGAACGCGGCGCTCGCGTTAGATCCGAAGAATGCGGACGATTGGAATAATCTAGGCGTGCTGCACGCCCGCGACGGCGACACTGCATCGGCCCGCAGAGACTTCCAGCATGCCCTGACCCTGGACCCTCAACACGCTGCCGCACGTGCAAACCTGGCCCGCCTCTGACTCGTCGGGATGCGCAGCGCTCGGTAACTACCGGACAAGCCGGAGGATCGCAGGATGCGCCTTCCAATCTCCACCTTTTGATGGATGTTGATCCAGCAAGGGCCGAGTAGGATGTTGATTCGATGGAACAGCGCAGGCAAATGGGATTGGCGGGCACCATCGCCGTAGTGACGGGAGAGTCCATTGCGCTGGGAATTTTTCTGACACCCGCGGCGATGGCCAAGTCTTTGGGGTCCCCCGTGCTGTTAGCGTCTGTCTGGTGTGGCATGGGCCTTATAGCGATGTGCGGAGCCCTCTGCTACTCAGAACTGGCGGTGCGCTTTCCCCACGCCGGCGGAGAATACGTTTATCTCCGCGAAGGATACGGCGGCCGAGTGGCGTTCCTGTACGGCTGGATGTCGGTCACAGTGATGGACCCTGGGCTGGCTGCGGCGCTTGCTATGGGCTCTGCTCCGTACATCTTTTCGCTGATCGGCATGCCACCGCATGTAAAGTTATGGGTTCCGGCACTGATCTTGATCGGACTTGGCGCGATTAATTATGTCGGGACGCATATGGGCCGGCGAGTGATGGCAACGGCGAACCTTCTGAAGATTGCCGTGTTGCTGTGCCTGGTGGCGTGGGCATGGATCTCTGGCCACTCGAGCGTGGAGAACATGTTGCCGTTGGTCCGATCGACGTCCGGGGTCCGAACCAATCTTCGCTGCCGTCGCGGGCGCTACGGTCAGCGCGTTCTTCTGCTTTGGCGGATGGTGGGAGGCGGGCAAGATCGCAGGTGAAGTGCGCAACCCACGTCGAAATCTTCCGCTGGCCTTTACCTGCGGCGTGCTTATCGTGACAGTGGTCTATCTGTTCGTCAGCTTCGCGTTCCTGTCCGTGCTGCCACTGGATCGAATCGTCTCCAACACAGCGTTCGTTGCGCAGTTCGGCCAGGTGCTGTTCGGAAGTCTCGGCGGACGAGTGCTCTCTGGTTGCGTACTACTCTCAGTGCTCGGCGGGATGATGGCCCTTACGATGGCTGCCCCTCGTGTTTACTACGCGATGGCCAGGGATGGCGCATTTTTCTCAGCTTTTGGGCGGCTGCACCCGCGTTTTGGGACGCCAGCGAATGCAGTCCTGCTGCAAACTGGGCTCGCTCTTATCGTTCTTTGCTTTGGTGCCTTCGATCGAATTCTTTCGTTCATCATCTTCTCAGCGATATGTTTTCTGGCACTCTCCGCCGCTTCACTTTTCCGGCTGAAGGAACCAGTGCGCAGGTGGTGGTATCCGTCTGCTCCGGTTCTTTTCCTCCTCGGATGCGCGGTTATAAATCTGCTCATTCTGATGCATGACCCAATTCCAGCTCTGCTGGGTTTAGCCGCAGTTCTGTGCGGCGATCCCATCCAACGTTTCTTTTTCGCGCCTCAGTTAGCTGTGGCGACAACCATCCCCGAAGAGTCACTCTCCTGAAAGGACCCAATAACAGATGGCCCACATTCAACTACCTGAAGGACTCCCTGGCATCCGTGGCGCGATGGCCTTCCGCCCCGAGACAGCTAAACCGCTCAATGAACTGGTTGAGGTTCTGTTGCACGGCCCCAACTCCTTGACGCCCGGTGAGCGCGAGCTGATTGCGACGTACGTGTCAACGGAGAACGACTGCTATTACTGTCAAACAATCCACGGTGCCATCGCCGCGGCCAGCCTTGATGGTGACGAAGCACTTGTAAAGAAGGTAAAAATTGATTTTATGAACGCTGCAATCTCCAATAAATTGAAGTCCCTGCTGGTCATCGCAGGGCAGGTGCAGAAGGGTGGCAAGCACGTTACGGCTGGGGCGGTCGCTGATGCGAGAACGGCGGGCGCGACTGATATGGAGATTCACGACACGGTTCTGATTGCCGCAGCTTTCTGCATGTTCAACCGCTACGTTGATGGACTTGCAACAACACAGCCCAGGGACGAAGAAATGTATCGAGAGCGTGGCAAGAGAGTCGCCCGTGACGGCTATATCACGGTTAGCAAAGAGTACTTGCCCCAGACCGTAACCCACTAGAAGCATCCAGACGCCATTGCCCACGAACTAGAATTCACAATCCGCCCAGGAGCAAGTAAATATGCCGCATATATCTTTACCCGAAGGAATCCCCGGAATCAGCAGCGGCTTCGCTTTTCGACCCGAGACGGCCAAGCCAATGCGGGAACTCGCGCACGAGCTCCTGCATGCACCCAATACCTTGAGCGGGGCGGAACGCGAGTTGATTGCGACCTATGTCTCAAGCCAGAACGATTGCTACTTCTGCCAGACCAGTCACGGGGCGGCTGCGGCCGCGCACCTGGGCAAGAACGAGGACACTGTAAACCAGGTGAAGCATGATTTTTTACAGGCCGACATCTCCGGAAAACTGAAGGCCCTTCTGGTAATTGCAGGCCAGGTGCAACAAGGAGGCAAGAATGTCTCTTCCGAAAGCGTGCAGGAGGCTAGAAGACTTGGCGCAACAGACCTCGAGATCCACGATACCGTGCTGATCGCCGCTGCGTTCTGCATGTATAACCGGTACGTGGACGGGCTCGCGACGTGGCAGCCACACGATCCAGCAATGTACGCCACCATGGGACAGCACCTGGCTGAACATGGCTATACCACCCCATCTCCGAAGCCTTAGATGTTGGTCACAACTCGCGCCCGATCCGCTGATATTCACACGGTGCTACAAGCTCTTGGTTACGCGACGGGCCCGGCTCACTTGTTTCCAAAAGTCCAGCTGAGTCCCGAACTCGAACCGTAGTCACTGCCGGAAAGATCGTCTGGCGGTCGGTTGTCCCAGTTGCCATAGACTGAGACGTTCCACGATAGGTTCCCAGTCAGTTTGATGTAATAGCTGGCGTTCATGTTGAACTTAACCCGGCCGGGCTCCGAGATGCTAGGCATAAGCTCTGCGGTCAGGCTTCCATTGGTTTTATTGAATCGGAAGAATTGCAAATTGGCGGCGATTAGAGCGGACCCCAGGTTTTGGGTAACGATGTTCGATTGATATATCGTGTTCTGCCCGACAAGGCCACCGGCGAGCGAAATGCGCGCCGCATTGGTGTTTTTCAAATAACGTCCGATACCGCCGCCGAAGGTGGTTTGACGGATTATCCCCTGTTCCGAGCTTTGCAGAAACGTTCCAACGCCCTCATAAAACCAATTGTCCCAGCGCAACAGACGAAAGGCTTCGAGGTCCAACTGATTTCGAGTCGAAGCGGTAGTACCGGTGCTCGCGGACAAGGTGGAGTTGAAACTGGCCTCGGCACCCCAGCGTTCCCGCGGATACGAGACTTGGGAACCTAAGCTGTACTGTGTTGACTGATTGCCTTTCGAGTAGATGATTCCCGTGTTTATGTTGCCGTTGAACCGCTGCAAGAACTTCGATGAAGTCGTGTCCATTTCAACGATTCGCGCACTGTTGATCACCGCTTCTCCCTTGGTCTCTGCGACCGTAATCTCCAATGGTCGGCCACTCGGGGTCTCCGTTGTATTAGAGGGCCCGGTGTACACCGACCCGTCCTCAGTCTTTACAAGGAACAACTGCTTGCTCTTCAGGCGTGCCACGTTCGACCATTGAACTGAACTCGTTCCAAGGATGTATGGCATGCTCATGTAGAGCACTCCGGCATTCAACCCTTTGATCTCGCCCGTGAGATGATCACCGTTCTTCATAACAATCACGTCGGTGCTTTCTCGCGCGAAAAGAGGAGTGGCCAGAAGAAAACCGAAAATTAGGATGAGGGCGCCCCCGGTCATAACTGGTCTTGTCTTCATGAAGTTATTAGTCTCCGTCTTGGTGATCGTGTGTTGCTTCATTAACTGCGTTTAGGATCAGCGGATTTTACTCCCGTGTTCGCGATCACCTGTTCGAGATTAAGAATCTCCATCAGGGAACTGCGCTCGTCGATTTGGGAGATCGAGAGAGCGAAGGACAAGCCCTTTGACTTGAGGAATGGCGAAGCAACCGCTTTGGCCGAACCGTATTGAAAACAAGAATCTACAAAACCCACAACAGGCAGAGTTAATTCAATCCTCAGATCACTTCGATCAATTCACAGAAGTGGAGTTGTGACTTTAGATAACCTAGGTAATCATTTTCCAGATGACTGCAATTAATTGCATATTAAGATCGTAGTTATTGGCGATGCATGGCAGCGTCTGCCTTTAGCCCTTGATGCTTTGGTCGTGAGATTGCATATTGAAGTAAGGTTACTAGGAATCGGTCAGTCCCATTCTTGTGCCCCATAGGAGATTGCTAATGCGCTTCACCTCCCGACTCGTCATCCCTGCAATCCTCGCGGCAGCCGCACTCGCCGCCCACGCCGATACCCTCACCTACACAGAGTCCGTAACTGCTTCGGGCACCCTGGGTAAAGAGAACTTCACTGACGCCCTGGTAACAATCACAGGGTCGGCTGACACAAGCACAATTACGCAACTTGGATCGCTGTTCGAGGTCATTACACCTGCCAGCCAGGTCACCGTGGCGGGCATTGGTACCTTCCTCTTGACGGATACTATTAATTTCTTCGACAACAACTCGGTCGGCGTCGCCGGCGTGACCGACGTAGAAGACATAATAGACACGATCAACTCCGTTTTTGATACATATGGTCTGCAAACAGCGATCGGACCAATAACGGGTGGCTTTGAAGGAAATTTCGGTGCTAGCTTCTCCACTTCAGGTGGGGGACTTGTATTGACCAGCGCCGGCGATTCAACCTTTCAGGCGATAGACTCCGCGGTTCCGGAACCCTCTTCCTTCGCATTGCTCGGCACCGGCATCCTCGGTCTGGCAGGTGCGGCTCGTCTCAAGTTCTCCCGTTGCCGTTTGAGGGCCTAGCACTTCTACGACAAGCGGGTTTTCAATCTATTTTTGGGTCACTTTCGGCCGCTCAGACTGCAACGGTTTCAGTCTGTGCCAACTCGAACGTGAGGTTCACTGATCGCCCGCCAACCGGCCGAGTCCGATGCCGGACTCCGCGAGGGACTGTGAGCAATTGGCCAGGATCAAGTTCACGTGATCCGGTCTCGAATTCGATGAAAAGCCGTCCTTCAATCACAAGAAATGTCTCGTCAGAGTTCGGATGAAAATGCCAGTGGTAGGGTTCTGTCATAGTGGAAATCCGAACAACATGGTCATTGATGGTTGCAATCGGATGATTATCGTACCCGGAGTGGGTCAAACTTTCTGCTTTCAGCGTGATGACCTCAGGAAGTCGTCCGTCCATTCTTAATCCTCGTCTTTCGAATCTAGCCTTGCGTTAGTTCCTTATCGTACGATTTGGGATTTGCTCCCCTTGACCTCGTTTTTGTGAGGACCTCGCTCCATCAATAAAATCGCCATCGGTTATGTCGGAAGCATTCCGGTTGTCACGAAGAGCAATCTGACCAGCGATGTCGTTTGCAGGAGGATAGGTTCGAGCATTCCCCACAGGCAAGCACACAGCTTTCTCCGTCCCGTCAGCCGCACGGGTTTCGTCTAAGTTGCTGATTGGAGGCTGGCGGAGAGACAGGGATTCGAACCCTGGATACCTTGCGGTATACACGCTTTCCAAGCGTGCGCCTTCAGCCACTCGGCCATCTCTCCGCGGTATTGCGGGCCTTTTTGAATCTAACACAGTTGGCCCGTTACCCGAAGGCGGTCAATCCCCCTCCGATACTCAAGGGACTTGCGCAATAATGTTCTGTTTCACAGTCGCGGACGATTTCAGATCCACCGGTACTCCCTGCAACAGATAGCGGCGCAATGTAGAGCGGTCCCCCCAGTTGATCTGCCACCCGTGGTCGATGACGACAAGAATGTACTGTCCCGGAATGATATTTGCCAAATCGAAGCTTCCATCCGTGTTCGTCTGGTCTCTGAGCAACACAGTGATGGAGTTGGGATCTTCGATCGTTACCGGCACCAGCAGCACCATGGCGCCGACGGAAGGCTTTCCCTCTAGCGCGGCGATACCGCTAAGGTTCGCCCTGCCACTCGCGACATGCACCGTCAGCGTGGACTCGCCCGCACCTACAGTCACATAGCGCCCGGCGGTCTCGGCCCCTTTGGCCGTCAGCCCGGTGAGAAAGATGTTCGGTCGCCCATTCAATACGACCTCATAGCGCCCTGGGGGGACCTCAATAATGCGTTCGGCGCTGGGATCTCTCTGATCACGGCGCCCGAGACCGCCGCCTCCACCTTCAGGCCCGTTGGAAGAAAAACTTCCGCGCTGGGTATCCATATCGATCAGAGTGACCTGCACTCCTCCGTTGCGTCCCTGCCCGGGGCCCGAATCCGAATCGCCAACGCCATCGAAGCGCAAAGTAATCCTCGCCATGTCGCGCGAAGGCACACTCAGGTCAACCGTGCGCGCCGAGTTGGCGGTCACTTCGACCAGTGCCGAATGGCCCTCCTGATTTGGCCCTGCCAATCTTACCTGGTACACTCCCGGCGTCAGCCCTCCTACATCGACCTGGCCTTGTTGGTCGAAGCGCGTTGTGACCTGGACAAAATTCTGCCCACCCCCACCTGAACCAATCTGCTGCACAATGGGAATCGTCGGCGGAGCCGGTGTGTTCGATCCATTGGACGCTACTCTTGGCGGAGTCACGATACGCATGTGGATCGACGGTATCGGAACGAGATGAAAGTCAGCCTGACGCGTGTCACCCGCATGCAGGACGATCGTCTCGGCGAGCGAAGGGTCGCTGACCCCGGGAAACCACGTGAGAGGGTAGGCGAAGTCGAGTGACGGATCGAGAGAAGTATCGGTGTTGGCATTGGCCGCGCGTACAGTTTGCCCGCCGGCCGTATACCACGGCACAGCATGGATGCTCAGGCGATACTCTCCCGGAGAAAGATTGGCCAGCTCGTACATGCCGCGGTCATCGGTACGGGCGCCGCCTCGTGTTGCACCAACAGGCTGCGGCCCGCCGGGGCTTGGCGGCGGAACGTTCTGCAGCATGATCTGGGCATTTCGCACCGGCTCTCCCGCTTCATCGAGAACAAGGCCGGTGATACTGGCTTCAGGACCCAGCCTGAACTCAATTTCCTTAGTCGGCGCCTCCGCAGTCAGTACGATGTCCGAGGAGTAATTCTGGTGCTGGTCGAAAGCCTGGCTGACAAAACCTCGTGCGCTTGCAGTAAGACGCCACGAACCGGCAGAGGGAAGCGTAACAGTGAAGTGTCCGCGCGCATCGCAATCGAAGCCGTTGTTCTGAGCAGGGAACTGGCGGTTCCCGAAGCCTCCTCGCCCTGCCCGGCCCCCACGCCCAACGAGACTAGGCGTCAGATGGCAATGCGGCACAGGGCCCCCGCCTACGCTGTTGATAACAACGCCGGTAATCTCATAGTGCATTGCGTTCGGGCTCTGCTTCGACTCATGCTTAGTCTGCGCTGTAGGCTGGGCCTCACCTGCACCTGCATACAGGCTGCTCAGCGCGACGAAAATAGTCCAAAGCGCCACGCCTCGCTTCACGGCGTCACCTCCGCGACGGGCACGGCGTCCAGGTTCAGCGTAGGCTTATCGCCCGCATTGATCGTAATCGAGTGGGCATGCGTACTGAACGGGGTAAGGCTGGCCGGATCGCGATAGTTCGCCATATGGCGGCGTTCGAACGCGATTACCTGGTACGTGCCCGGCGGCAGATGTGCGACCGCATAGTTGCCAGTGCTGCCGCTGCGCAAGCTGATGACGGACTGAGCACTGGGCCCGTTGGGAACCAGATAGACCCAACAGGCAGCCGGGCCGCCGTTTAGATTCACCGTGCCTTGCAGACTGGCCATATCATCACTGACCGTCACCCGGATCGGCGTGCCCGCCGCGCCAGGCACGACCACCAGGTCCTCACGCAGCAGGCCCGAGTCGCCATAGCTGGCCGATTTGATGTACCACGTACCCGTGTTGCGTCCCTGAAGATGGTAGCTGCCGGGCGGCGCAGAGAAGACAAGGCTCTGATCGCGCCGGCTCGTAGTGTGTACGGTCGAGTCTTCTCGTTCAGGGTCCGACTGGTCGCTCTGCAGCATAAGGCCAAACTGTCCGAGCGTAGGCGGCTGAGTATTATCGGAGGTTGAAGAGGCCTCCACAATCAACTCCACAGGAATCGACGGAATCGGAGAGAACTGAAAGACCACACCGGAGATATCGTGGTCCGGGACTGTAACCGTAGTCTGCGCCTCCTCGGGGTCCTCCGGATTGTTACGCCTCGCAGTCAGCGTGTACGTGCCCTGGGGTAGCTGTATCTTCGTCTCGCCGCCCACACCATTCATCTGTGGATTCACCTGCAACGTACTTCCATTGCTGGAGCGAGCAGAGATCCTGACGAAGTCGCGTCCACCGGACGACTGCGTCGCCACGCTCACCGAATGGGTCGGACTCACTGCCGGGCGCAATTCAAAGTGCTGCTCCTCGCCGCTATGGATCCGAATCGATTGCGATGTATTAGATGAGCTTTCTCCCGGAACTGTAATAGGCAAAACGGCTTCACCCGTAGTCCGATCCTGCGGGGTATACCTCGTCTCCAGCCGATACTCCCCCGCGGTCACGGGCAGCCGGAAGTTGCCGTGCGAGTCCGTCTGCTCCTGGCCTGCATTAAGCCACCGGTGCCCCGAGTCGTCGAAGTAGCTGCGCAGCGCGACAACCGAAATCCTCGGCAGCGGCGTACCGTCCGGCGCAATCACAGTGCCAGTCAGAAGTGCCTCAGGATACAGCCGGAGCTCCAGGGGCGCCCCCAGCTGCGCGCCTTGTAGAAACACATTACCGGGCTCCTGCATATCGGTACTCGCCGAAAAACCCGGCTTGGTGACCAGCAAATTCGCACTGCTCTCCGTGTTTTGGTCGAAGCGGAAGCCGCCGTCGTGGTCAGTCAGAACGGCTCGGTTGTTCATCCGGACCAAAGCACGCGGCACCGGCGCTCCCGTGCTCGCATTGATCACCTTGCCCAACACTGTGCTCGGTGCGACCGCGGTCGAGGCCGACGGCCCCGTCGGGGAACTATTGCCCGACGAGTTACTGGCCGCCTGCGCATTGAGCAGAGCAATCGGGACCCGTGAAAGTGACAGCAGGAACCAGGAAGGGAAGCAGCAAGCTGCAGCGTCGAAGGCAGCATACTATCCTGACTGGCGACACGAACGATACCTCACAAAGCCTGGCAGAAATAAGACGCCCTGGACTGACATTAGTGAGAGCAATAATCTCACGTGCAACTCATTCAGGGGAAGTCGGCTGGATTGTAAGACGCCGTCAGTAGGGAATTGCCGCCGCGAACCGGGGCCGATGCCGCAGCCCTATGGGCACCAAGCTACGGGGGGGACTCCTGTCCTCATCGAATTTGAGCGCAATAAACGGAGTGTCTCGTCTTCAAAGAGCACACACACTGTTGTTTATGCATATCTCCGTTGAACCTTCAATTCTCTACTTCGGAACGCCAGTGGTTCTTCTGAGCACGCGCAACGAAGACGGTACGACGAATATCGCCCCTATGTCTTCGGCCTGGTGGCTCGGATGGAATTGCATGTTGGGCTTGGGCGCTTCCTCTCATTCTGGAAAGAACTTGCTGCGCGAACGCGAATGCGTGTTGAATCTCCCCTCCGTAAGTGAAGTTCAGGCGGTCAACCGCCTGGCGCGGCTCACCGGCTCCAACCCTGTGCCGTCATGGAAACAGTCCGTGGGCTATCGCCATGAAAAGAACAAATGCGACATTGCCGGTCTCACTTGCTCCCATTCAAAGGTGATACGGGCACCTCGGATAGATCAATGCCCGATTCAATTGGAAGCCGTACTCGAAGGCCATCGACCTTTTGGACACGGTCCCGATAAAGACCCTGGGGCAGTTGTCTACGAGGTCAGAATCGTCCACTCGCATGTTGACGAATCGCTCCTGCTACCCGGAAAGAAGAACCACATAGACCCCGATAAGTGGCGACCTCTCATCATGAGCTTCTGTCGTTTTTATGGTCTCGGCAATGAAGTCTTCCCGTCGACCTTGGCAGAGATTCCCGAAAGCGCCTACCGCCCCGCTGAGCGAATGAAGAAATAGCTCGCCCCGAGATGTTGGTTGGCTTGGACGCACAAAAACTGAGGAGAGATCATAGTGACTGAAAGAATTCCTGCGACGAAGTCCGCACCGCGCCCAGCGCAACTGGAGAGGGCATTTCACTGGATATGGGGCGGCCAGGCTGTCTCCATCACGGGGTCCCAACTGAGCGCAATCACCTTTCAGCTGATCGCAGTGACTTCGCTTCACGCAAGCTCATCTCAAATGGGCGTGCTGACTGCAGCGCAGACTTTTCCCTATTTAGTCTTAGGACTGCTCATCGGAGTATTGGTCGATCGCTCTTCAAGGCGCATGTTACTTGTCATTAGCGATCTCTCAAGATCGGCAGTGTTGCTCGTTGCTGCTGTACTTGCGATAGAGAAGCATCTAGGTATCCACGTCATGTGGGCCGTAGTCTGCCTCACTGCCACCTTCAACCTGGTCTTTGACGCGTCTTTGGGCGCATATGTCCCCGAAATTTTGAAGCCACATCAATGGTCGAGCGCAAACTCTCGCCTGTCTGCAACTCTTTCTGCCGGTGAGGTCGCGGGACCTGCAATCGGTGGTTTCATCGTTCAAGCCCTTGCGGCGCCTTTCGTGGTCCTATTGGATGCGTTATCTTACGTGTTTTCTGCAGTCTGCATTTTGATCTCTAGACCCGCGCCTGGGCAAAGACCGTCGGACATTGCGGCACAGCGGACAACGGAATCGCGGACTCGTATCTACAATCCAATTTCGGGAATCGTTGAAGGCCTCCGCTTCGTGATAACGCATCCGGTCTTGCGGATACTTGGTTTTTGGTCCGCAATTTGGAATTTCGCCTGGAGTGCAGTGATCGCCGTTTTGGTCTTATACGCGTCTCGCGTTCTACATGTCGGATCTGCGGGTATCGGCTTGTGCTTTGCGGCAGGTGGTGTCGGCGGCATCGTCGGAGCATTACTCGCGAACGTACTGGGAAAAACATTCTCGCCTGGGAGCGTCCTCGTATATGCACCGTTCGTCGGTGCTGCTGGCGCGGCAACCATATTGATTCCTCATGCCCATCCATCCAGTTCGCTGGCGTTCGGTCTCTTTCTGTTCAATGCTGGTCAATCCGCGTTCGGTGTGAACATGCAGACGACCCGACAGATGGTCACGCCCCCGTTCCTGATGGGTCGAATGGATACAACCATGCGGCTGTGCTTCACTGGCATGTCCTCCCTTGGGGCGTTAACGGGAGGGTTCATCGGCTCGAACAAGGGACCCCATGTCTCCATCGTGTTGGGTATCCTCGGACTATTCGTTGCGGCCATAGGGCTTCGCATCTCTCCTCTGGCTAAATTGGTTGGTGCCGGCAAAGAGCTCGCCCAGTCATCTGGTTCTTATAGTGAAATTGACGGGAATCAGTGCCCGACCTTTGCGACGGGGAATGAATGAGTTGCCCACTTGAAGTGAAGCGTCCACGCTGATTGCCATGGGCAGGACGGGGCCGAAACGAAGAACAGAGGAGAGAAACATGTTGGTCCGAAAAGCCAGGCGGGAGGATCTACTGGAGGCCATGGAACTCATCCGGCGAGTAGTTCCTCTCATGCAGGAGAGCGGCAATTTTCAATGGGACGCCGAGTATCCCAATATTGAAGTCTTTGAACGCGACATTGAACGTGACCAGTTATGGGTCGCCGTTAGTGGCGGTCAGATCGCGGCAATCGCTGCGATCACTACGGAACAGGAGCCTGAATATGTCAACGTAGGATGGGACATCTCAGAGCTAGCCGTTGTCGTTCACCGCTTGGCGGTCGATCCTGCCTTTCGCGGACAGGGAGCTGCGACCGACTTGATGTTGCAAGCAGAGCTGGTCGCAAAGCAGCGCGACATCAGGTCGTTGCGGGTCGATACAAACACCCAAAATGAAGCGACCCAGAAGCTTTTCCCCAAGCTGGGATACGTGCTGGCAGGCGAAACAGGGTTCAGCTTCCGCCCCGGATTGCGGTTCCGCTGTTACGAAAAGCGACTAAGCAGCGAAACCGCTTAGCTGGTTCGACAGGTCTGGTCTGACATCACTCCGACCTCGCACCATTTTGAACAGTCATTCTCCGATGACGGAGGCAAGACTTGGGAGAAAATTTGGTCGCCACGCTTACACGAGACACGCAGTGATCGAACAAGGCAGCAGATTGATCTAGCAGGGAAGCATGGTATGTTCATGGAACTACTCTGCGATGGAATTTGTAATACCACTTTCGAAAGGCGGCGAACCGCTCTTCAGGCAGGTGTACATCGGGCTTCGCGGTGCCATCTTTTCGGGAGTCTTCGCTCCAGGCACGCGTCTTCCTTCGACACGCGAGCTGGCCGAACAGCTTGGCGTATCGAGAACCGTGGTTCTGCTGGCCTACGATCAACTCCTTGCCGAAGGATACGCGGAGGGCCAACGTGGCTCAGGAACGTTCGTCTCTCAGAGTCTGGGGCGCGAACGCGCAAGTAAACCAAAGAAGACAACCAACATCCGGCTCTCGCAGTTTGGAAACGCCGCTGCCGACGCCTCAGAGAAGTTGGAATGGCCGAATCGGCCGCCCGCTCAGCTCCCCTACAACTTCGCATTTGGCCGCAGCGATATGACGATCTTCCCGTTCGAAAGCTGGCGACGCATTCTCACGCGCCATGCACTGAACACGTCGGTGCGCGAACTTGACTACGCTCCTGCGGCAGGCGTACCCGCTCTACGTGACGCCATTTGCGTCCATCTCCGCAGATCGCGAGCGGTCGTTTGTGACCCGTCCGAAGTGATTGTTGTGAATGGCGCGCAGCAGGCGCTCGATCTTGTTGTCAGGGTGCTTGTAGAACGAGGCGATTCAGTTGCCGTGGAAGATCCGCTCTATCAGGGTGCACGCGAAGTGCTTCGTGCCGCGGGGGCCCGCTTGGTTCCTGTTCCGGTCGACCGGGACGGGCTGGACGCCGCCAAACTTCCGCTCGGCGCCAAAGCTGTTTTTGTCACGCCTTCTCACCAGTTTCCCACCGGCGCTATTCTTCCTCTCGCGCGTCGTCTTACACTTCTCGCCTGGGCACGAAGCAACAACGCGGTCATCATCGAGGACGACTACGATGGCGAATTCCATTACGACGGCAGGCCGCTGGAGTCCCTTCAAGGTCTCGATACCGAGGGCCGCACAGTCTATATGGGCACATTTTCGCGCACCGTATTTCCGGCCCTGCGCATCGGCTATCTGGTCGTGCCAAAGTCGCTCGTTCCCGCGTTTGCAACCGCTAAGTGGCTCTCTGATCAGCACTCTGCCAGCCTCGAACAACGAGCATTGGCGGAGTTCATTACATCGGGAATGTATGAGCGCCATTTGCGTCAGCTTCGACGTCGAAACACAGCTCGCCGGGACGCGCTGATTGAGGCGGTTGGAAAGTATCTTGGCGAGCGCGTGGAAATGACAGGCGCCGGCGCAGGATCTCATGTTCTTCTGTGGCCGGCGAAGAGCATCTCCGAAGACGCGGCCATCGCTCAAGCCGCGTCGCATGGGGTTGGCGTTTACGGAATCGCCCGGTACTATCTTCGGGCCCAGCATCGAACCGCCCTGATGCTGGGCTACTCCACAACGAGCGAGGACCAGATTCAAAAGGGAATTCGGGCCCTCGCAAAGGTGCTTTGATCCTTCTTGCTTGTACGCTCCCGGCTGGATAGCAGAAGGTTATTCGGGTCGAATCCACATTGTGGAACGCAACGTGAATTGTCGGATACATCTTTCACTCGAGTGAATGTCATGATCCAATTTGTCTCCCAGGTCTTGCCGCCATCATCTGAGAAGGCCTGTTCAAATCGGCTGGAATCCTTAGTGATCTCGGAGAAACCGTTGCGAGTAGAGATGGTTCTGCCATTGAACGGCTCGCGGTCGAAGAAGTCGCCGTGCCCGTCTTTGAACTCGCCGACCATCGGCTGGTCCAGAACGCCCGAGCCACCGCTGACCCAATTAAGACTCCATTGATGCGACTCAGGATTGTAAAGCCGCAGTCCCATTCCTTCGATGTGGCCTGTCGGACCGTTGGCATTGAGCTCGAACAGGCTGGCGCGTCCACCCCAGACCTCTCGAACGACAGAAATGCCGTCGTACTCCACCCACGCTGTGTCCCCTTTTAGGGGATGCAGGAGGCGAGTTATGTGCGTCTTCCATGTACCGAAGTGGAAGTCGAAATCGCGCTGCCCGTCCCGACGTGTAGCCGATGGTCGAGAATATGTCTTCGCTTCATCTCTCGGCGATTGTCGATCAGCACCAGTGGCCGGCCAGTCCTTCTGGGCATCGACAGCGCCCAGCGTCCCGGTCTGGCTCGTACCGTAACGCGTGTATCGTTCGCGATCCAGTTGGTCTCCCAGGTTTTGCCTCCATCGTCTGAGTACGCTTGTTCGAAATGGCAAGAATCGGGAGAGATCTGCGAGATGACAAATCGAACAAGAATCGCGCGCCCATTGAATTGCTCCTGGTCGACAAACTCGCCACGTCCATTCCTGAACTCTCCGATCGTGGGTACACCGACAGTGCCGCTCTGGCTATTCGCGAAGTTCAGGCTCCACTGATGCGATTGCGGATTGTAGAGCCGCAGTGATAGCGCTTCGATGCGTCCTGTCGGACCATTGACCTCAAGTTCCACCAGATTGGCATGGCCGTTCCCAACCTTGCGGACGACGGTGGTGCCCTCATACTCGACCCAGGTCGCAGAACCGGTAAGAGGATGCTGGAGGCGCCTTAGGTGTGTCTTCCAGGCACCGATCTCAAAGTCAAAATCGTGTTGTCCATCGTGTTTTACAAGGGTCTGTTGAACTTTGGCATTTGAATCCGATTGCGCCGGCCCTTGCGGCGGCAAGGCGACAGCCAGGCTACCCACTAGGAACCAGGTTCTCATGTATTGCCGTGCGTTCATTGCGATTCATCCTTCGCTCGTGTATTTGTTGATTCAGTTTGTCTTCCAGGTCTCGCCCCGTCCTGTTAGCCCGATTGCAATAGATAGCAAGCTGCGTTCATCGTGATTTGCAGATCAGGCGAACGCGGGCCAATTGGGGGCAGGGTTGGTTCGTCAGGGGTTCTGCTCGGCCAGCTTTCGTAACCCCTCTCCCGCCAAATGAACGATTCGCCAGTCGTTGAGGACGCCGGCGCCGAACGTCTCATACATATTTATGGCGGCCCGGTTCCAGTCCAACACCACCCAGCGCATGAAGACTCGGCCTTCCTGTTCTGCTGTGCGCGCAACGTGAGTCAGGAGCGCTTTGCCGATCCCGCGCCGGCGAAAATTGGGACGCACGAAAAGGTCTTCGAGATACAGTCCGGCCCCTCGCCATGTTGAGTAACAGCTGAAGAACACTGCAAAGCCCACAGGCTCTCCGCACCATTCGCTAATCAACGTGCGGAACTGAGCGTTCGGACCGAAGCCGTCCCGCACGATGTCAGCCTCGGTGGTGCGGACCTGATCAGGCTCCTTGTCATATTCGGCAAGTTCCCGGATCAATCTCCCGATCAGGGAGGCGTCGGCGATAGTCGCTACACGAATCGTTAGCATCGGCTTTGGCGTCCTGGATCTTCACTCTGGTAAAGGCGCTGGTTTAGTTCCATCTGCACACCGGAAGGAGGGAACTGCTGTGTAACGCCCAGGGTCTCGTCCGCGCTCCTGATTTCATAGTGCCTCCCGCGTTAGATCGGCAATGAAATTGGGCTCCCAGGTCTTCCCGCCATCATCCGAGAAGGACTGTTCAACATGATGGGAATTTGGAGTGATGTCGGACCAGACAAATCGAACCAGGATCACTCTGCCGTTAAAAGTCTCCTGGTCGTAGAGTTCGCCGCGCCCATTCTTGAACTCTCCGATCAAAGGTGTCGAGCTTACGGTTCCGTCGTTGATGCTGGCAAACGCCTGGCTCCACTGGTGGGACTGCGGATTGTAGAGAAACAGGGTCAACCCCTGGAAGTGAGTCGTAGCGTTGCTCGCCTCAAGTTCCTCTAGGTTGGCGCGGCCATTCCAAACCTTCCGGACGGTCACAGTGCCGTTCAATTCGACCCAGGTTGTGGAACCGGAAAGCGGATTCACGAGACGCTTGATGTGGGTCTTCCAAGTGCCAAAGTGGAAGTCAAAGTCGTGTTGCCCGTCATGCGCCTGTTGGGCCGCAGCCGGGGCTGTCTGTGCCGATGTCGAAATTGGGTAGAAAAGGAGGCCAGGTATGCTCAACAACAGATACCGACCAACACGTCGAAGCTGGTTCATGGAATTCTCCGAATTCAGGATTCTTCCTTTGAAGGGAATCAAGGCCACACTGTTTGGCCCGGGCCCATTCAAAGGGCAATGGCGTATCTCTTTGCCATTGGTTCAAGAATGGGCCACGCTGTGGCATTTGTGTAGAGCCACTTCTGGGGCCACTCGAAATACCACTTTGATTGGGTCTTTGAATTGGGATCCGTTGGGTTCCGATAGTCGATCCAGAAGCAGCAGCGCAGCAACTGAGGTAATGTCCGATAACACATATTATGTATAGTTACTGCCAAGCGCGACGCTTGCCCTACCCAGCCACCGCTACTCTGCTACATGGACAGTCAGCCCTCGCGCGATGCATTCGAACTGTACACTCGACTCATTGATATAAAACAACTAATGACGATCTCAGTCGCGTGCGGACTTATCCAGAGTCTGCCCACAACCACCCCCAACGAAATGCGACCACCTCCAGCCGGTCCCCTCCATTCACCGTAGTCTTGGCCCAACTCGCCCGCGGCACGATCTCCCCGTTGTGCTCGAGCGCCACCCGGTCGCTCTTCAGCCCAAGTTCTCCAATGAGCTGCTCAAGGTTTGCTGGCTGTGCAAGCGTCTCGAACACGCGCGACTGCCCATTAAGAACCACCAAAAGTGACATATCACCTCCAGCCTAGCAGGTTACCCAGCGCGCCAATACCAGCGGATTATCAGACATTCTCCCACCCCGTCGCCTATTCGAACAACCGCACGGCAGGCTCGATCACCCATCCCTCAAATCGGCGGCTCAGCGTCCTCCGTTCGGCAAACTCCTCGAAGACCCCGCGGCTGAGTCCCATCAGAATATGGATCGCCTCCACCTCGGCCGCATGGTCAAACCTCTGCGTCGAATATCTGCGAGAGTGGGCCAGGTACTCCGCCGCATGGCCCAGTGTCAGCAGTGTGCGTCCATGGTGCGTCTTCGTAACGCGGTGGATCGTCAGGTCGCCGGCACTAGATACTGCCCTGCCCTTCGACAGACTGGGAAACGACCGCGCCTTCCGCGATGGAACGAGTACAGGGCGAGGTGCAGAGCTAGGTGTACCGGGAATGACTGCTGTGGCCATGGACGCTAAATCCTCCGTCCACCTTCCTATCGGCCATCAAACGTCCCTCTTTACCCCGAATCCCGCAGCAAAGACTAGTCCTCTTTGAGCGGCCACAGATGGTTCACCGGCCCCGTCCCATGACCGACCATCTCCGCCGTCCGAATCGCCTCCACGACATACATCTTCGCCATCCTGGCTGCGTCCCTCGCCGCATCTCCCAGCACGAGTCTGCTCAGCAGCGCACTCGAAAACGCACACCCTGTCCCATGCGTCGACTGGCTCACGATCTTCTCCCCTGGCAGCCACAGCACTTCACCCAAAATGGGCACTAGCAGGTCGTCCGGCGGATCCAGATGCCCGCCTGTCACGAGCACATTCAACTCCTCTCCCATCGCCCGCAACACCCGCGCCGCCTCCAGCATGTCCTTCCGCCCTCTCACGCAGAGCCCCGTCAACACCCCCAGCTCCTCCAGATTCGGCGTCACCCAATCCACCATCGGAAGCAGCCTCTCCCGCAGCACCGCCACACCCTCTTTATCGAGCAACTCCTTCCCCGAGCTAGACCGCACCACCGGGTCGAGCACCACCGGGCCCCTTCGCTTCTCATCGCGAAGCATCTCCAGAAAGTCCGCCACCATAGCCACATTCGCCGCCGTCGCCAACATGCCGATCTTGATCCCCGCCAGCGGCAGGTCGCTCTGCAGGCAATCCAGCGTATCGTGCACGATCTCCGCCTCCACCGGAGTAGACGACCGTACCCCCATCGTCGACTGCACCGTCAAACCTGCAATGCACGATGTCCCAAACAGTCCATGCGCAGCAAAGACCATCAGGTCCGCGGTTACGCCCGCACCCGACGATGGATCGAAGCCGGCAATCGTCAACACTGTCTGCATAGGTTTAAGCATAAAGGAAACAATGGGATGACCCCGCAGTTCCCTTTGCCACCATCACTGATACTCTCTCTCTCAGCGGCCAAGCCGCAATCACCCAGGAGCACCATGCCGAAGCACCTCATCCTCCTCTTCCTAGCCGCCTTACTCGCCCCAGCCGCCCACGCCGCGCCCCAGCCAGCCAGCGCACAGCCCTACGCCCTCATCTCGCCCTCTCTCGCCTCCGCCATCGACTCCCAGAGCCATACGCCCCTCGCCGGCCAGTTCATCCATCTGGCCGACGCCCACCTGGCGGACACCCCGCACCCCCTCCCCCGCCTC
This sequence comes from uncultured Acidobacteriaceae bacterium, assembly GCA_963774835.1. Taxonomy (GTDB): domain Bacteria; phylum Acidobacteriota; class Terriglobia; order Terriglobales; family Acidobacteriaceae; genus Edaphobacter. The sequence continues at coordinate 775,167 of CAVZGS010000001.1, read as the reverse complement.
CACACCGAAGGCACACTCCCCCACCAAGGCATCCGCGACCAGAGCATCGCGGCCGAGCGCGACTTCGACACCATGCTGGCCTTCGCCTTCGCATACCGCCTCACTGGCGACAATCGCTACCTCGACGCTGAGTCCCGCTTCCTCACCTCCTGGTCGAAGGTCTACCAACCCAGCCTCAACCCGATCGACGAGACCCGCTTCGACCCCGTCATCCTCGCCTTCGATCTAACCCGTGCCAACCTGCCCGTCGCGACCCAACAACAGGTAGTTGCACTCTTCCGCAACATGGCGACCGGCTACCTGGACTGGGACGGACCACAACCCCGGCAAAGACATCGACAACTGGAACAGCCATCGCATCAAGCTCGCCACCCTCGGCGCCTACCTCACCGGAGACCCCGCCCTGATCGCTCGCGCAGCAAAGGCCTTTCGCCAACAGGTAAAACAAAACATCCGCCCCGACGGCTCCGTCGACGACTTCTATAAACGCGACGCCCTCCACTACGTCACCTACGATCTCGAGCCCCTCACCACCGCCTCCCTCGCCGCCAAGGCCCACGGCGAAGACTGGTTCCACACCGCAGCAACTGGCCAGCCGTCACTCGAAATGGCCATCGACTGGCTGGTTCCCTTCGCCACTGGAGCCAAGACCCATCAGGAGTTCGTCAACTCCAAAGTCGCCTTCGACGCCGCCCGCGACAAGGCTGGCGAACACGGCTACTCCGGCACCTGGGAGCCCGCCGGCAGCGTCAACCTCTTCACCCTCGCCACCTGGCAGGACGCCCATTACGACCCGATCTTGAAACAGATCTGCGCCAACACGACACGCCAGCCCACCCCGTGGATCCAACTCATCCTGGCCGCCACGCCGAAAACGAACCCTTACAAATAGCAACTTCCGGCTTGGATCGCAGTTTTGGGGGGTTTGCCCGTCCCAGGAATACAGGATTCACCTGCTGGCGCACCAAGCCTTTAGATAGTAATGGTAAAGCTCATAGTGTTCATTGTCGGCCTAAGCAGGCACCGTTGACGTGACTAAACAGGAGTGAAGTCCATGACTCGAATTGATACCAGTCCGGAAAGCGCACAGATCCAGGATGAGTACATTGAAACCGCGGAAAATACTCGACCTGCGTCCGTGTTGCTCCGTGAACTAGTCGCGCACTTGCGCGACAACCGTACCCAACTCCGCGAAGAGTGGGCGCGGCGCATTACCGAAGCGAAGTTGTTGACTGCTATGACCAAGGATGAGATTTTCGCCGAGGCCACATCGGTGTACGACAACTACGTCGAGGCGTTGGAGACTGGTACGTTTGAGGCCTTGCAGGCCTACGCGCGCAACTTGTCCGAACGAATCATTCCGCGAGGTGTTGAGACCGATGAAGTCGTTGGGATTGTGCTCCTGCTCCGCGACGTCCTCGCCCGCTCACTGTTCGCCAAGTACCAGACTGACTTCACCAAGCTGAACCGCATCCTCGACGCTTACGAACCAGCTGCGAACCGGATTGCGAATACAGTGGCGGTCGGATTCGTACAAGAGAGGGAGCGCATTATCCGCGAGCAACAGGAAGCCATTCGCGAGCTCTCGACCCCGGTGCTACAGGTACGCGAGCGGCTGCTGATCCTGCCGATCATTGGCGTGATTGACTCGCAGCGAGCCCGCCAATTGACCGAGCAGTTGTTACGCGGCATCCGCACCAATCGCGCCAAAGTGGTCGTAATTGACATCACAGGTGTGGCTGCGATGGACGCCACTGTTGCCAACCACCTCGTACAAACGGTCGAGGCCTCCCGGCTGCTAGGCGCTACGGTCATCGTGACCGGCCTTTCGCCGGAGATTGCTCAAACCATCGTGAACATTGGAGTCGATCTCGGCAAGATGAACACCGTAGGCGACCTCCAAGGAGGCATCGAGCAAGCCGAACGCCTGCTGGGATACAAAGTTGTTCCGCTTGTCGAAACCCGGTAGATCGAAGCATGGAGTTTAACAGTGGAAGTCCCGCTTCTCAAACAAGGCGATTTTTTGATTGCCACGATCCAGGCGGCCCTCACAGACGCGGATCTTCTTCAATTTCGCGCGGCGCTGGTTCAGCAAGTGGTACGCTTCCGCTCGCAAGGCGTCATTGTGGACGTAACCTCACTGGATGTGATGGATTCGTTTGCATCGCGTACCCTTCGTGAGATCGCCCAGATGATCCGTTTACGTGGAGCGGAGACCGTGATCGTAGGAATCCAGCCGGACGTCGCTTTTGCTATGGTGCAACTGGGACTGAAGTTGGAGGACGTAACCACCGCTCTGGATTTAGAGGAAGGCCTAGCCTATTTGAGTAGAAGGTCGACGAGCAGTGCGTGAGAGAATTTCAAGCCGTGGAAGACAAGATCCACGTTTCGATCAATTCGGATCAAGACATCGTAACGGCCCGTCAAAAGGGCCGTTCGCTGGCGGCTGCGCTGGGCTTCTCCTCCGGGGATGCCACCTTGATCGCTACCGCCATCTCGGAGCTGGCGCGGAATATCGTCACCTACGCTAAGTCTGGAGAGATCCAACTCACAGTGATTAACGGCTCAGCCCGGCAGGGTATTCAGTTGGTTGCCTATGATGAAGGGCCCGGCATCCCGGATATCCCGCAAGCTCTTCGCGACGGATTTTCGACATCGGGGAGTCTCGGCCTTGGATTGCCGGGGGTAAGGCGTCTGATGGACGAGTTTGAGATTGTGTCCGCTGAGACCTCTGGCACGACTGTGACGGCGAAGAAATGGAGACCCTAGTGTTATCGGCGATCGAATGGGGCGTCGCCTCGCGCGCACTGCCGGGACAATCCACTTCCGGCGACCTCAACGTCGTGAAGTCATTCCCTGATGGTGTGCTGGTAGCTGCTCTGGATGGTCTCGGGCATGGAGAAGAGGCTGCCAATGCTGCCGCAGTCGCGGCAGCAACTCTGGAGATGCACGCGGAAGAGCCGGTGATGACGCTGGTTCAGCGGTGTCACGAAGCACTCCGCGCAACGCGCGGAGTGGCCATGAGCGTCGCGTCGTTTAACGTGTCCCGCGGGCTGGTAACGTGGCTCGGTGTGGGGAACGTCGAGGGTGTTTTGCTTCGCCGCAGCTTCACACGCGCTGTGGCAGAAGTGCCGTTGTTGCTACGTGCCGGCGTAGTAGGCTTTCAGTTGCCTTCATTTGATGTTGAGGTTGTCCCCGTATCCGCAGGAGATACACTCATCTTCGCCACCGATGGCATCCACAGAGACTTTGCCCGTGGATTGGCCCGGAACAATCCGCCTCAGAAGGCAGCCGAAAAGATTCTGGCGCGGTACGCCAGAGCCACAGACGATGCTCTTGTGTTGGTCGCACGATACTTACGGGATAGCGTACTAGAGTGAGTCAGAATATCCAAAACGACGAGCGTCATGAACTGGAGCGAGCGTATGCCAGAGCTCTTGAGGAGTATTGCTCGACGGGTGGTGAAGACGCATTGCGAAGCGCCTACGAAATCGGACGTACTGCACTGGCGGAGGGGCGGGGGGTGCTCGATATGGCAGCGATGCACCACGCTTCCATGATGCGGGCGCTGCAGCGAATGAGCCCTTCGGCAACTTTCACGCAAAATCTTGGCAGGGCACAGGAGTTCCTCAGCGAGAGCCTTTCTCCTTACGAGATTGCCCACCGCGGATTTCAGGACGCCACTTCGGCCCTGCGCCGGCTGAATGAAACACTGGAACAGGAAATCCAGCGCATCGCGCACACCGTCCATGACGAGGCTGGCCAACTCCTTTTTGCTGCGCAGCTGGCCATGTCCAGCGTGGCTCACGATATCGACCCATCTCTCCGGGGGCGCCTTCAGGAGGCTGGTGCGATACTCGACCAAGTAGAGAAGCAGCTGCGCAGGCTTTCCCATGAGCTTCGCCCCACGATTCTGGACGACCTGGGACTCGTGCCGGCACTGGAATTTCTTACTGACAGTATCTCGAAGAGAGTGGGATTGTCGATCCGGATTCAGAGCTCGCTGAAAGACCGATATGCCCAGAAGATTGAAACCGCGATGTATCGCGTCATTCAAGAAGCCCTCGCAAACATCACGAAACATGCGCATGCGAAGAACGTGGAGATCCGTCTCACCAGGGTTGCAAAGCATCTGCACTGCCTGGTTCATGATGATGGAGTGGGCTTTGACGCCCCCTACGTGCTTTCGTGCACGGAGCGAGGAGGTTTGGGGTTGATCGGAATCCGCGAACGTCTGAACGCAGTGGGGGGGACACTGCAAATCGACTCGGTAGTCGGCCGAGGAACTGAGTTGCTAGTCAAAATTGCGGTGGAGAAGTGATATGACGATTCGAGTGGTTCTCGCCGACGATCACCAGCTTGTTCGCCAGAGTTTGAAAGCGCTGCTGGAACGCGAGGGCTTCCAGGTGGCTGGAGAAGCATCCGACGGCCAGGAGGCCCTCCGGCTAGTCCCCAATGTCTCCCCTGACGTCGCCATTCTTGACATCAGCATGCCGATCCTGAACGGACTTGACGCTGCCCGCGAACTAAGAAAGTCTTCTCCGAGAACGAAGACCATCCTGCTGACCCAACACGACGAAGATCAGTACGTGACCGAGGCACTTCGGGCCGGCGTGAGGGGATATGTGTTGAAGAAGCAGGCGGCCACTGACCTGGTCCATGCCATTCAGCAGGTCTGTCGCGGAGAGATTTATCTCAGCCCAAGTATTTCCCGCACGGTTGTGGAGGCGTTTCTGTCCAAAACGGGCACCGCCGACCGATCCACTTACCTCGCGGGAGCGCCAGATTCTTCAGCTCATTGGCGAAGGAAAGTCCAGTAAGGAAATTGCCGCACTCCTGGGAATCAGCATAAAGACCGCCGAGTCTCATCGGACCCGGCTGATGCGGAAACTTGATATTCATGAATTGGCCAGCCTGGTCCGCTACGCTATTCGGCGCGGTCTGGTACAGCCGTAGCCAGTCTCCGCTCAGGGTTTCCCCTTAGTTGTTTCTCAGTTATCCCACTCAGCCAAAATGGGTGATTCACCGGATTGCATGTTTTTCCGAGCGATTTATCTTACAAGCACCCTTGGTTCTGGGGCCACCTTCGTGGAATGTTTCTTCGGTGAGAAGACCTATCCACGAAGGTGCCTCGATTTGAATGAGAGGTCTTTAACGTGAACGGAGCAATGCGCTTCCCGACCATGACGATCGAAGAAATACCTAGGATGGAATCCAATCATCGGATCGATCAGAATCCCCCCGTCATTCTGGTGGTCGACGACGAGCGTGTGATAGCCGACACCCTGTCGGTGATTCTTGGCAGAAATGGGTTTGACGTGATGACTGCCTACAACGGAACTTCAGCTCTTGAGATCGCGACCCTGGTACCACCTCAATTGCTCATCAGCGACGTAATGATGCCGGGCATGAGCGGTATCGACCTCGCAATCGCGATCAGAGATGCCGTGCCGAATTGCGAAGTCATATTGTTTTCCGCGCGGGCATTCACAGCAGACCTTCTCGCGTCAGCACACGTTGCAGGACTTGACTTTATGGCGCTCACTAAACCCGTGCACCCAACCGAGATGCTCGCACGAGTATCGGAGCGCCTCGCACTGCGAAAAGAAGTTCCGATTAAGCAGACCGAAACTCCGACAAACCGAGTCGAGATCGGGCCGAAAGGCAAAAGACCATTTGAGACTATCGGCTCTGGTATACACCTATCGGACAAATGCTGTAGACGGCCTTGCTAGGAAAGCAGGTGCATTCGCTTGGTTTCAGTTTGGAAAAGGAAGTTGCACCAAGAAGGAAGGAAGGGGCCCGCTCGCTGCACGAATCATTTGACTCACCAGCTATAGAAGGAGGACTTATGAAGAACTTGAAGATTATGCTTGCTGTAACCGTTGTGCTTACTGCTGCAGCAATCTGGTTAGTTCCGTCCGCTTCGGCCGGCATCATCGGCGTTGCAAATATGACTGGTCCTTGTTCTTCAACCGGACTCACGGACGGCGGAGGGACGATCTGCGCCGGCAACACTACCGCATTCAGTTTGACGGCACTTGAGAATGGAACCGAGAGTGTTCAGGCTGTCGTGGGCACGCAGACCGCGCCTGTTTATCTGGTGGTTAACGACACCGGACGCACCTCGTTTACGTTGGACTTCACCGGGGACCTCTTTAACCCACTGTCCTGTCAGGAAAACGGCGACTTCGCAGGAGATCCATGTTCGATCACCGGGCCACTCGGGACAGTCCTCACCGGTGCACAGTACCGGACCGAACACCGGTGTTGGCACAGTTACCACAGCTGCCCCCTTAGTCTTAACGTTTAACGACATACCTACTACTGGTACTGACTCAACCTTCGATCTGACCTTCGCCTCGTTCGGGAATGGGGACAGTGGCACGGTGACGGGTGTTCCCACGCAATTCAGTACCGTTCCTGAGCCTTCCAGCCTCATTCTGCTAACAACGGGCCTCTTCTGCGCTGCCGGCCTCGTTCGCCGCAGGTTCAATAACTAGTCTCAATCTCTTTAACAGGGTTGGCCCTAAGGACTGGGCCAACCCCCAATGTGGAGCGCCAACTGCTGACTGCTTTGCAGCAGGTGTTGAATCCCCCTTCTCCGAAGGATCCCCGTTGAATTCTCATTACTCCTTTTGGACCGTTCCGGGACAACGGACAATCTGGAAGCGATCCACTTGTACGTATAACCGGCTAATCGGAAGTCATTCAACCCAGCACTTCGTGCCATAGCCCATTCTCCTCCCCCATAGACCAACATCAAGAAGCTAGACTGAGACTATGGATCCAAAATCCCACCTGGCCATAGCCCTCGACTACTCCGACGCCACGCAAGCCCTGGCTCTCATAGACCACCTCGGCGACACCTGTCAGTGGTACAAGGTCGGTATGGAGCTCTACTACTTTGAAGGAAACCGCATCGTCCGACAGCTTCGCGACCGTGGCTTCAATGTCTTCCTCGACCTCAAACTCCACGACATCCCCAACACCGTAGCCGGGGCAGTACGTTCCGCCACCCAGGCCGGAGCTTCCCTTCTCACGATCCACGCCAGCGGCGGCGCCGCCATGATGTCCGCGGCTGCCGAGGCCGCGACCGCCCCCGGCTCCCCTCGCCTCCTCGCCGTCACCGTCCTTACCAGCATCGACGCGAACGAACTGGCCGGAATCGGCATCACCGCATCGCCCGCCGAACAGGCCCTCCGCCTCGCCAGACTGGCCCAGGCCTCGGGCATCAACGGCATGGTCTGCTCCCCCGAAGAGGTCGCCATCCTGCGAAAAGAGACGGGCCCCGATTCCCTGCTGGTCGTTCCCGGAATCCGCCCCGTCGGAAGCGCCGTCGGCGACCAGAAACGCGTCGCGACCCCCACCCAGGCCATCGCTGACGGTGCCTCCCTGTTGGTCGTCGGCCGCCCCATCACGCGCGCCACAGACCCCGCCGCCGCCGCCCGTACGGTCTTGCAGGAGATCGAGCTGGCCAGTTCAGCGGCCGCCAAAAGCAATTGAAAAATAAAGTCAGAAAAAGTGGCATGTTTTTAGGACCCAAAAGGTGTCCGTCAACTCACCACGATTGACCATCAATCCACCACAAATTCACCACAAAAAAACCACGTCCAACACGCACTTTTTCGCAAATACCCCTGCAAAAACGCCTGTCCCACCACAAAAGAAAAAAACACCTAAAACTGCGTAGCCAACCCCAGCGTTCCCGCCCCATGCGTAACGTCCATATCGCTCAACCGAAGCGCGAGCGCCTTAGCCGAGCCACCCCCGCGCTGAAACTCGCTCAACTGCAGCTCTGCCACGTCGAAACCCCTCTCCGTCAAGCGTTTAGACAGGTCTGTCTCAACCGCACCCATCAGAACGTCCCGTCCGGCATTGATTACATTACAGCCAAACTGTGTCGCCTCCAACTCACTGACAGCAATACGTTTATCCGCCCCGTATGCGGCTTCTATCTTCACCAGAGAACCCGCATCGAACGCCCCGGGAAAATACAGCAAATACCCCCCGCTAAGTGGCGCAAAACAAAGGTCCAAATGATAAAACCGCGGATCCACCAGATGCAGCGAAGTTACCGGCGTATGCCACGCATCGGCCACATGGCGATGGCTGATCTTGCACGTCCGGACCCCATGCGCGGCCCACAAATGCCCGCCATTCTCATCAAACAACGCGTCACCCTCACCTTCAAACGATGTCTCGCGAGGCGTCGCCCACAACAGAAAACCCGCGTCTTCCAGCCACTGCCGCACCGGCCGCTCCTCGGTCTGTCTTTGCGGATGCGTGAAGCTCGAAACCGCCGCGACTCCATGTTGAACCAGCGCTGCATGCGCCACAAACACCATGTCCGGCGAGCCTTCGCGCGCATGCAGCAGCCGCACGTCAGCAATTCGCTGAAGCTCTTGATACAGGCCCTTCCACTGCATGAACGCCGTATCGCGTGAAGGCTGGTGAAGGTTCCCAGCCATCCACGGGTTGATGACGTAATCCACGTCATACCACTCCGGCGGACACATCAGATATGTGGGGCGATTGAAATGGGGTAGAGAAGCAAGGTTTGAAGCGGAAGGTGATACAGGCGCGGTGGTAATCATAAAACGGGATCCCTACTTTCCAGCGTAGAGTCTGCCCGTCCCAACTGACGATCGTCAAGTGCTTGCCGGCAAATTATTTGTACAACTTTGGTGCATGGCGCGAAACCATGATTGGGCCCCTATTTGCACCCTGCAAATCGCAGGCCCCACGCAACAAAGGGCCCATATAGGGCCCTCGCGCTGCACTTTCAAAGACGAAAGTAGTTAGAGCTTTTCGAAAAAATCGCACGCCGAGCAAGAGATATACACGCCGCCAGGAGTACCGCGCTCACGGTCCTTGACGCGCTTGACGATGCGGGTGGGTTTGGAGCACTTCGGACAATCCGTGCTCTTGTTGGTATCCATGACCTTCTTACGGTCGCCGGTCTTGGCAATCTTCGCCATAATGCTTGTTCTCCCTGGTACGAATGTTGCGGCTCGCGCGCTGGATGTCCTGATTGGCCGCCACCCTTCCGGGCAAGCAGAATCGAATCATCCGGAACTTCTCGTAAGGATTGTCCGGGACGCGTCCACGGCGTTAATCAGATGGAGAAGAACTGCGATTGAGGCTCTTTTATAAGTCTACACGACAGGGCCTATGAAGGGCTTCGGAGTCTGGGAAGGGTCTGTAGATGAGGTCGTCGGAGGCGCTGGAATCGGTGCGGCCGGCCCGTTGGTTGGAAACTGGACTTTGCCAGGGCCTCCATCAGGAACGGCCTCTCCTGGCAAGCGCAGCGTCGGCGGCGTGGCTGGCTTGGTCTCATCCGCTCCCTGCTCTTTATCGCCCATCGCGACCTCGCGGGTGGGCGGCGGCGCGTTGAAGCCGCCCATTTCATCCTTGTCGTGGATCTCGATGGGCTTGCCGAGCGCAGCGATCTCGACCACTGTCACTCGATCTCCAACGAACCGGACGAATCGAATCGTCTGCGGCACATGGCCGTAGATCCACTCCTCATAGTGGCCGCCGTTAGGATCCCCACTCTGTTGCTCGCGCATCTTGTTCTCTGGTGCGCCCAGTGCAGCAAGAACCATCCGGTGGTTCATTCCAACGAGGACCTCGTGGGCCGCGATGGCTTCCTTCAACGCTGACGGAAGCGTATCGGCGTAGGCCTGCTCGGAGGATTTAACACCGAAATCGATCAGCGGCTCCAGCAGCGCCTTCACCTCTGGGCTCGACACTTCAGGGATACCACCCTCGAACACCAGCGTAATGCGCGAGCCTGTTGCGACATCTCCCACATTTTGAGTGACGGGTGCGTCATTGAGCTGAACGTGGCTCAGAAAGCGATGTTTCGCGTAGGGGCCGCCGTTGAAATCAATCACGAGGCGGTCGCTTTTTATTGTCAATGAAGTGACTACGACACGATCGCCGGGGGCAGCAGCTTGGCCTTTTGTGTAGATCAGCTTCCTGTACTCCGCGGGGCCCGGTGTCAGTTGTCCGTTCGCTTGAAGCGTAATGCCTGAGCTTATCGGCAGAGCGCGGTGCGCAAAGCCTTGCTCTGCTTCGAGATTGCGAATGAGCTCGCGGCGTCCGCGTTCGTCAAGCTTGCCGTCAGGTAGTGGGACGTGAGTCGGGGTGAAGTCAGTGGCGATGTCGGCGGTGGCGGATTTTTCGCCTACGACGAAGACCTGGGCGTGCGTCGATCACGACCGGTAGGGTCAGGAGGCCATGCGAGGAGGGCCGATCTGTTGAGAGTCAGTGCCATGGAAGCACCTCAGATATAGAACAGCTTGCGCCTTCTCTTTGCTTTTGACAAGAGGTGAGAGTCACTTTCGGGGGTCAATAGATGTAATTTTTTTGCTGCGGTGAGAAAGGTGGTTTTTACAGGGGGTTTTACAAAAATGTGGGTGAAAAACGTGGTATTTTTGTGGCGAAGTTGTGGTGAATTGCTGGTGAAAGATGGTGTGTTGCCGGACACTTTCCGGACGTTAAAAACATGCCACTTTTGTAGATTTATTTTTGTCGTTTCTTGACTTTATTTTCGTTCCTGACGATCAGGGCTTTGGCTCGTCGCCGACTGAGCGGGTCTGGGGGGTCGTCGGGAGAATTTGGACCAGAGATACCGCGGCGGCGGGCCTAGCCTGCTGCTCCATAGCAACATGGGCCGCCGGCGGAGGGGCGTCCATGGGATAACCCGCTGCGACGATCGGAACATAGGTGTAGTTCCAGGCGTAGTCGCGGGTAATGCGAACCAGGACGGCAATTCCTACGAGTAGAACGATTGCGGTAAAGGTCGCGCCCTCGGGCCGTAGTCTCCGCCGGTCAGCGAGAGGCGGCCGAATGCCCGGGTCTGGACGATGCTTGCAAAGTCAGTGATGCCGCTGATGGGCAGACCGAACAGAATGCCCATGGAGGCGTTCCAGGCAAAGTGGAATCCCCAACCCAGCCATAGTCCGTTGGTGCGCAACCAGGCTATTGAAAGCAACAGGCCAGCGAGCACCGTGACCAGAGTGCTGGTTCAGGTGGCGCCCGGATTGAGCGCGTGGCCGAGCCCGAAGAGGAGAGAAAGTGCAATTGTTGCGGCAACCGGCCCGATGGCTTCAATCAATCGGCGGAAGGGGTAGCCGCGAAATGCGACCTCTTCGGCGAGCGCCGCGACGGCGAGTGTTACCAGATTGAGAAGGAGCAGACCGAAGGCGCGCGGCTGCGTCCAGAGCTGAATGTCCAGTGTTCCGGCCAAAGCCATGGGCAGGACGGCGAGGACGAGAAGGCCCCAGCCGAGCGCGGCGCCGAGCTCCCACTCCCGTCGCGCCGTGGGACGTCTGGGCAGTCCGAGGGCCTCGCGGACGGAGGAGCGCCGGGTGGCGATGGCCTGCAAGACCGAGAACCCCAGCGTCAACAGGAACAGAAGGAAGGCGGAGGTGAGCAGCGGGCGGGCAGCATCCAGGCCGAAGCGTTGCGACAGGCCTCGGGCGGCATGTGCAGCCACGGTGTCGGCGGCGAGAAACCAGGCCACGGACGTCACGAAGAGGGCAAGCTGCAGGGTGCGCTCGGAACGGCGTGACATTGTTGAATCGAGCGCGTGCAACGGTAGTTACTCCAAGGCGTCGGGGTACCGCTAGGCGGTGGTGTAGAACTGCGCGATGTTGCGGAACTTGGTGTAACGCTGCTCCAGCATGACATCGAGAGGAAGATTGCGAAGGCCCGCAAGGTGATATCGAAGTTTTTCGTCGACCATGGCCATGGTTGCGGCGGGGTCGTTCTGCGTGCCGCCGCGTGGTTCACGCAGGACGTCGTCGACGCAGCCCATCATTTTGACGTCCCCAGCGGTGTATTTCAGGGCGGCGGCGGCCTGCTGCTTTTTGCTCGCGTCCTTCCACATGATGGAGGCGCAGCCCTCGGGAGATATGACCGAGTAGATGGCGTTCTCGAGCATCAGCACGCGGTCAGCGACGGCGAGCGCCAAGGCCCCTCCGGAGCCGCCTTCCCCCGTGATGGTGGCGATAGTGGGGACGCGCAGGCGGGACATCTCGATGAGATTACGGGCGATGGCTTCGCCCTGGCCGCGCTCTTCGGCCCCGATGCCGGGGTTTGCGCCGGCGAGGTCGATAAAGGTGAATATAGGGCGGCCGAATTTTTCTGCGATCTTCATGGTGCGGAGGGCCTTGCGGTAGCCTTCCGGGTCCGGGCTGCCAAACTTGCGGGCGACACGTTCTTTGAGTGTTCGGCCTTTGAGGTTGCCGATGACCATGACGGGTTCGCCGTGGAAGAGGGCCATGCCACAGGCCATTGCGGCGTCGTCGCCAAAGGCGCGGTCGCCGTGTATCTCGCTGAAATCGGTGAAGAGAGCTTCGATGAAGTCCATCGGATAGGGGCGCTGCGGGTGTCGTGCCAGCTCCGTCTTGATCCATGCCTCGGGAGTTGGTACCGGTACCGGATGAGGATGCGCTGATCTGCCTGGTTCGTGTTCGGCCATCCTAATCATTGTATCGAAGAGCCGGGGATAGTTCCCGGTTGTCAGTTTTCAGCTCTCAGTTGCGACGCAGGTACGTGTCGAGAGCGAGGGCGTTGTGCTCGATCAGGTACAGAAGGACAAAAAAGACCACGCTATAGGTAAGCTGCTGGCTGGCCAGGTCCCACTGCTGGATTGAGGTGACGCCGATGGTCAAGGCCGTCATAAACACCGCGCCGCAGACAAGGGCGATACGGGTGAAGACTCCCAGGATGAGCGTTAGACCGAGGATGGCTTCGAGGAACGGGATGGCGTAGCTGAAACCGAAGACGAGACTGTGAGGAATAAGGGACTTTGTAAGGTGTTCTGTTGTGGTTGAAGCGAAACCACCTACGCCGTTGTAGATGCGAATGAGACCGTGACCAGCGAAGTTGACGCCGAAGGCGATGCGAAGAAGCGCGTAGGCGAGGGACTTGTCGTTGACTCTCATCCATATCTAAGACGCGGTGGAGACGAACCGAGTTACGTCTTTGAGAACTCGAATCTTCCGGAGTCCTGCGTTGCAGGGTTTGACCTTTGGATTCCTTTTGAAGTTTCCGATAACCCGTTTTCGTGAATAGCAACGCCAAGTCCGAAAACTGGACCTGTGGCGCTCACGCGAGCCATTGGTGCCATCGTCGGTTTACGGCAACGCCTTACTTGGTTCTGCCCGGAATCCTGAGGGCCAGCGAGATGCCAAAGATTTCGTTTGTGTCCCAGCCACTGGGCAGGTTAACCGACTGTAATAAGTAGTAAGGCCGAACGGAGAAAGAACCGGCGATGGGCAGTCGTACTCCCACCTGAAAGCGGTTTTGAGTGTAGCTGCTGCCGCCGTTGGCGAAGGGGTTGTATCCGGGAACAATGAAGAACTCATTGCTCACCACGAGCACCGGAGGCCGCGCCACGCGAAGCGGCAAGGTGTAGTCGACGCCGGGGCGAAATCGAAGGCGTGCTGAAGCAGATTGGTTATCGACAAACCGTCCCTCGATGAGCGTGCGCAGGATCGGCCGCCACGGGCCGTGGGATGTGCTCAACGTGACATTGAATTGCAATCTGTTTTCGTAAGCAATATTGGGATTTCCAGGAAAGCGCTGGTAACGATAAATCGGTATCAACGTGATCCAGGGCCGCACCCGAAAGGCAACCCCACCTTGGATGAAGTATTCGAACAGGTTGGACGCTCCCTCGTCGAACCTCTCGTGGAACTCGACATCGAGAGATTTATTCGCCGAGAGGCCCGTGGAAATTCCCTGATCGAGCCAGAGGCCAAACTGCTTCTCATTTTCAGGATCCTCGGGCTCCTGTTGTTGCGCCCTGGCTGCTGCTGTGAGCAGGCAGCAGCAGAGCGCTGCGGTCGCAAACGGGATTTGCAGTCCCACTAGCATTGGTTCGTTCCCACGAGGCCGAAGGTTTTCCCGTTTATTTACTTGGCGCCTGCAGCCGGAACCCATACATTATTCGGAGCTGCGATCTCAGAGTTTGACTTCTCCGTCCTGATGCGTACGCGCTGAAGACCAGGTTTATTCTTCGGATCAGCGAGAAAGACCAAATAGTACTGGTTATTCAAGTTCTTCTGGAGACGATCCAGATATGGTTTGAAGCTGACCAAGAGAGAAGTGCCAAGAGAGTAGCATTCGCCTCCTGTTTCGTCCGCGATTTTCGAGAGACCGCTCAGACCAAGATCGAGGTCCCAGGCGCTTCGTGCGACCCTGCCAATGCCTGGCGAGTAAATGCTGTAGACGATGATGTTGTAACGCTGGCTGGTTTCACTTGCGGAGTCAGCGTCGACACTTATGGTGGGCATGCTGTGATAGACGGGTGGTCGCCGACCGCCATCCTCCGAACCTTGGTCCAAGTTGCGAGACTGTGGGCGTGTCGCCGCGAAGCCGGTCGATACCATCGGTGACCATCAGAACCACGCGGCGGATGTTTTGTTGAGGCCAGCCTTTTGCGAGGCTTATCAACGATAGGTAGGGACTATCCATCGACGAAAAGCTGCCACGCGGCAGACGGATTGCCTTGACTGCAAGTTCGTGATCGGTCGTGAATTGTTGGACGACGTTCACGCCGGCGTTGGCCATATAGCCTATGCCGATAGCTGCGGAGGGCGGCTGAGCTTTAATGAATTCCCGAATGTCGTTCAAATTGTTTCCGACAGCTGATGTATTAAGAGTGTCATCAATGAGGACCATCAATTGAAGCGACGCAGCCTGATCACGGGCAGGAAGTAACTGCGTCACGGTGAGCGTGTTCTTGCCTTGTTTTACGCTGATATCTTCCTTACTGAGGCGAGGCAGTTCGGCATCATCCTGAACAGCCATATCTGTGATGACCACGTGGCACCTGGGTGCCACGCGGCCGATCAGTTTCCGGTTGCGCCTGTGAGTATCTAAAAGCTGGTGCAAGCAGGCAGAGAGTACCAAGAAGAGTAATCATCCCATTAGATCTTTTCATCTGAATTCCTCCAGTAAACGTGCGTTGAAATAATTTGGAGTGAACCGAAGATAAGTTGCTTAGCCTGTACGGATATCCCTTCGCCTTCGCACGACTTTCGAGGTCACGGTGTTACGAATCGCTGGATAACACTTTTGAATTGCAACGCCATTTTGATTATTAGCTGATAAACCCCACCGCTCCATTTGTCAGATCGTACATCGCTCCGACAATTTTGATGCTTCCCTTCTTTTCCAATTCCTCCAAGATTGGGCTGCGTCGGCGAATCTCGGCAAGACCTAGTACGACATTCGTTCGCGCAACGGCATCAACATAACTGCCATTCTTGCTCGACTTTTCGCCATCAAACTTCGTTGCTGGTATCGCTGGTTTGATCCGCGCCAGAAGCCCGGTAAGATTGCCCAGCACAACATCGTCGATAGCACCTTTGATTGCCCCACATGCCGAATGTCCTAAAACTAATACCAACTTTGCACCCGAAACCGCACACGCGAACTCCATGCTGCCTAACATGTCGTCGTTTACGACGTTGCCCGCAACACGCCCGATGAAGATGTCTCCAATGCCTGCATCGAATACGATTTCGGCTGGCACTCGAGAATCAAGGCATCCAAGTACCACGGCTGCCGGATACTGCCCCGCAGCGCTTGACCGTTTCTGAGCCAGGTAATTTGTAGGAACCATCTTCCCCGAACGGAATCTCTCATTTCCCTTCTTCAATTCATCGATGACCTGTGAGGGTGTCATGCTGTCGCGTTGCTCTTTTGTCAAAGACTCACTCAAGCTTGCCGCAAGCTGCATATGCGAAAAACCAAGTCGGGGACTGATGGCGCAGGCGCAGAGGGCAGCACTGAGAAACCTACGGCGGTCACGGTCCCGTTACCCACGGATTCATAATGCGTTCTACTCATAGGACTCCCCTTTGATCGAACGTCTCAGGCTATGAAAAGGCGCTCCTCCCTGACAACTAGCAAAACTGCCAGCCCCCTCGAAGAAATCATCTGAGCATCAAGATTGCGCCCGCTTGACGGGCTATCCGGACACTATCCCGTTGTGCCTGCAAAAGTCGGGTTGTCGGAAACTACGAGTTCGACGCGATCGGAGGTTGCCGAAAACCCCGCTTTAGGACCCTAAGTAGCTGGAATAGAATCCGCAAGAGCTTTGAAGGGGAAGAGGCATCTCCCGTCGTCATTAGGAGAAAGGAGAACGGATGAACTGGGCGGTTACGACGTAGAAAATTATCCTCTAACACCGAGAAACTTGCCCATGGTCCCGTAGGTGGGTTCGGACTTCGGCACGTTTCGGTGGTGCAATCTCGGCGGCGGAGGCGGTTGATTCGTGTTCGGAACAACGTCGTGTCCCTTGATGTTTTGGATCCAGTTGCCGACCGCCGTGACGATGCGTGCCGATGCCAGACGGCGTGACCCTTGTTCGGTCTTCGTTCCACCCTGAAACTCGCTGAGCACCTGCGGCCCGCGGTCGTCTTCGATCACCCGAAGCGTCCACATGTTGTCTTCACCCGGTGTGAGCAGAAAGATGGCACGCAGGCTTCTGACGACGAACTCGACGACTGCGACGCCGTCCTGAACGTCAAGACGCGGTTCGAGCTCCAGTTTTTCCTTGCTGGTGAAGTCGAAGGCTTCCTCGATGCGCGCGCCTAGCTGGGCCAGCAGAATTTCTCGCTCGCTCTCTCTGCGCCGCTGCTCTTCTTCTGCGACCTTTCTGTCCGCATCCGCCACAACCTGGCGGGCCTGTTCAAACACATCTACCAGCGCATTATCCATTTCGACATCCTCTCAAGCCATTGTGACCGGCGCAGAGACATCTGCCTACTCCCCAAACGGGGTATATCGACGGTTTCGTCCCTCCCATGCCAGAGCTCGATGAGATTCTCTGTTCTATATACCGCGGAACCTGAAGAAAGACCGCGATCCCGCGCGTTGAGCTCAAGCTCCATCCGCAGGCCGAAGCCGGTTCAATTGCGGTGTTGGCGATGAGGCAACGTGCGGTGAAGTGCAACCAGCATGACGAGATAGCCGGATCGCTTCATGTGGACCCCGTCGCTCGAATAGTTCGGATGATCTGCGAGCGGCGCGTAGAAGTCGATCAACTTCCAATGATGATTGGCGGCCAGTTGCGCTATGCGGCGATTCAATTCCAGCACCTGTGGCTTGTAGTCTTTGGTGTCGCCCGGCAGCCATGCATGAAATATGGGCGGGACTTCGCAGAGAACAGGCTCGGCGTGCTGTTCGACGGTCAGTTGAGCCAGCTTCTCCAGGTTTTGGATCGTAATCTCAGGGCCGATACCTAGTAGCACGTCGTTCGAGCCGCCCAACAAGACGACGGTGGTGTAACCATGACCTGGGACGACGAGCGGAAAACGGGCGAGCATTCTGGCGGTGGTGTCACCGTGATGGCCAAGGTTGGCGCTGGGATACCACCATGCCTCGAAGATCGAATCGCCGAGAAATGCTACATGCGGATCTGCTTTGAGCAGGCGGCAGCCGGAGAGGAAATGAAGGCCAACGGTCAGAACAATGGCAGGGACGAGACGAAGATTCACGTAACTCCTTCCTGCAAATGATTGTGCTGGAACCGCTATGCAGATTAAAGATACAGAAGGGCCAGAGGAGGCCGCAGCGTTTGTATGGCTAGTCCAACACGCGAACGCCGCCGCGGCCTACGAGTTCTTCAATGTGGTCGATGAAGAGACGATCGGCGGCGACCATGATGTTGTGAGGCTCTAGGACAGCGCAGAACTCGCCGGGCTCTTCAAGGTCGAGGAGCACTTTGCCTTTGCCGGGTGCGCCGAGGAAGACGGCGTGGAGTTTTTCGAGCAGCGCGGCGTCGGGGTTGTGAAGGGGGACTTTAATTCGCAGCGAATCGGGGAGCTTGATCTTGATGTCCTCGAGCGCCTGGATGTTCGAAACGGAGAGCTTGGGGGCCGACTCCTCTTCGCCGCGCAGGACGCCGCGGACGACGACCGGCACGTCAATCTTCAGTTTGTCTTTGAGTTTTTCATAGTTGGCGGAGAATGCGATGAGTTCGATCTTGCCGACGGTGTCTTCGAGGGAGGCCTGGGCGTAGAGTTCGCCGGAGCGTTTGGACTTGCCGACCTTGAGGCCGGTGATGACGCCGGCGATGGAGATCTCGTTTTGCGGTTCCTCGCCGCGGCGGCGGAAGGCTTGCGGCTCTGGCTTCATCTCGCACGCCGTGACGGTGTCGACGACCTTCATGTTGCGCAGCTTCTCGCGGTACTTGTCCATGGGATGGCCGGAGACGAAGAAGCCGAGGACCTCTTTCTCGTTCTGCAAGCGGGTGTGCTCGTCCCACTCGGCTACGCTGGGTAGGGCGTCTTCCCTGCTGTTGGTTGCTGAGGGATGGATGTCGGAGTCGAAGATACCGAAGAGTCCGTGCTGGCCGGCGGCTTCATCGCGTTGCGATTTCTGGGCGCGCTCCATGGCCTTGTCGAGTGCGGCGCAGAGTTGGGCGCGGCCACCGAAGGCGTCCATGGCGCCGGCTTTGATGAGGGACTCGAGGACGCGCTTGTTGAGGAGGCGGAGGTCGACCTTTTCGCAGAACTCCCACAGGCTGGAGAAGCCCTGGCTTCCCTGCTGCCTGCAATGCGGCGCGCGCTGTGATGATCGATTCGATGGCGTTGTGGCCGACGTTTTTGATAGCGGCGAGACCGAAGCCAATGGCTTTGCCTTGCGGGGTAACGATAGGGGTGAAGTTGGCGTCGGAGACCTGCACGTTGGGCGGCACGACGGGGATGTTCATCTCGCGGCACTCGGAGATGTACTTGACTACGTTTTCGGGCTTGGAGGTTTCGCTGGTGAGGAGCGCGGCCATGAACTCCACTGGATAGTGGGTCTTGAGCCATGCGGTGTGATAGGCGAGGAGTGAGTACGCGGCGGAGTGTGACTTGTTGAATCCGTATCCTGCGAACTTTTCCATCAGGTCGAAGATCTCGCCGGCCTTGACCTTTGGGAACTTGCGCTCGGCGGCGCCTGCCATGAAGATCTCGCGCTGCTTGGCCATCTCGTAGGCGTCTTTTTTGCCCATGGCGCGGCGCAGCAGGTCGGCGCCACCGAGCGAGTAGCCGCCGATGACGTTTGAGATCTGCATGACCTGCTCCTGGTAGACCATGACGCCGAGGGTCTCGCGGAGGAGCGGTTCGAGTTCGGGCAGCAGGTACTGGACTTCGCGACGGCCCCACTTGCGCTCGATGAAGTCGTCGATCATGCTCATCGGGCCGGGGCGATAGAGGGCGTTGAGCGCGGTGAGGTGCTCGATGGAGTTGGGCTTGTAGCGGCGGAGGACGTCGCGCATGCCGCCTGATTCGAACTGGAAGACGCCGGAGGTCAGGGCGCGGTGGAAGACCTGCTCGAAGGTCTTGACGTCGTCGAGCGGGATGAGCGCCATGTCGACGTCGGTGCCGGTGGTGGACTTGATGAGCTTGAGGGCGTCGTCGATGATGGTGAGCGTCGTCAGGCCGAGGAAGTCCATCTTTAGCAGGCCCATCTTTTCGATGGCCTTCATGTCGTAGGCGGTGACGATGTCGTCGTTTTTGGCGCGGGTGACGGGAACGAGTTCGGTGAGGGGCTTGGGCGCAATGACGACGCCGGCAGCGTGAACGCCGGCTCCACGGACGAGACCTTCGAGGCGGAGAGCGGCGTCGATGAGTTCCTTGATTTTGGGGTCGCCCTCGTAGGCGCCGGCGAGCATGGGTGAATCTTTGAGGGCCTGGTCGATGGTGATGCCGATGGTGGTCGGGATCATCTTAGCGATGCGGTCGACCTCGCCGTAGGGCATGTCGAGCGCGCGGCCTACGTCTTTGATCGCGGCCTTTGCGGCCATGGTGTTGAAGGTGATGATCTGGGCGACCTGGTCGCGGCCGTATTTGCGGGTGACGTAGTCGATGACCTCGCCGCGGCGGTTCATGCAGAAGTCGATGTCGATATCGGGCATCGAGACGCGTTCGGGGTTGAGGAAGCGCTCGAAGAGGAGTTCGTTCTGGAGCGGGTCGATGTCGGTGATCTGCATGACGTAGGCGACGAGCGAGCCGGCGGCGGAGCCTCGGCCCGGGCCCACGGGAATATTGTGCTCGCGTGCATACTTGATAAAGTCCCAGACAATCATGAAATAGCCGGGAAACTTCATCTGTTTGATGATGTCTAGTTCGCGATCCAGCCGGGCTTGATATTCCGGGACGGTCTTCTTGAGAATGCCTCGGTCGCGGAGATGGGCGACGGCGGTTTCGAGGCGCATCTTCAGGCCTTCGCGGCAGATTTTTTCGAAGTAGCTGTCGAGCGTCTCGCCCTCGGGGACGATGAAGTCGGGGAACGGATTGTCGACCTTAGCCATCTTCAGGTTGCAGCGGTCGATGAACTGCATCGTGCGGCTGCAGACCTCGGGCGTCTGGGAGAATTTGCGAAGCATCTCCTCGGCGCTCTTGATGTAGAACTCCTGGGTGTCGAACTTGAAGCGCTTGGGGTCGTTCATGCTGCCCGCGGTTTGCACGCAGAGGAGGATTTCGTGGGCGCGGGAGTCGTCAGCGGCGACGTAGTGGCTGTCGTTGGTGGCGATCAGCGGGATGTTGAGCTCGCGCTCCATCTTGAAGAGAGCTTCGCAGACGGCCTTGTCGGGCTCGAGGCCGTGGTCCTGAATTTCGAGGAAGTAGTTGCCCTTGCCGAAGAGGTCTTCGTAGAAGCCGGCGGTGCGCTTGGCCTCATCGTACTTCCCTTCCATCAGGTGCTGGTTTACTTCGCCGGCGAGGCAGCCGGAGAAGCCGATGAGGCCTTCGGCGTGTTTGGCGAGGAAGTTTTTTGAGACGCGCGGCTTGCGGTAGAAGCCGTGCAGGGCGGCCTCGCTGGTGAGGCGGACGAGGTTGCGGTAGCCGGCTTCGTTTTCGGCGAGGACCAGGAGGTGGTTGTACTTGTCATCGTTGAAGGGGGCGCGATGGTCGTCGTTCTTGCAGATGTAGAGTTCGCAGCCGAGGATAGGCTTGATTCCCTTCTTCTGCATGGCATCGAAGAAGTGGACTGCGCCAAAGATATTGCCGTGGTCGGTCATGGCGGCGGCGGTCTGGCCGAGATTGCTCAGGTGTCCGGCGAGTTTGTCGACATCGCAGGCGCCGTCAAGGAGAGAGTAATCGGTGTGGAGATGAAGATGGGTGAACTCTGCTGCCATTCATCTATTCTATGGCGTTTGCATTATCGGATTCTCTGAGGATAAGTGGGGCCGGAATTCGTGCTGGTTCCTCTTCCATGGCAGATATTTCTGCAAAATGTGGTGGCCTTGAGCGCGGCTGCGGTTCTAGTGGAAGCCTCCCGAGGGAGGGCGAGGCAACCAACAGTCAGGTATTAGAATTGTTAGCCAAATGGCTGGCATATTTCTTATTGACGGCATCAAGCGATCGCTTCGGCGACGGAAGCGGGAACAGAAGCTTCGTCTGGCTGCGCAGTGGCCAATCACGCAGGCCGAGATCAATCATTGGCAGGTGCTGAACGCGGACGAAGAGGCGGCAGGGATGGGCGCGCTGTATCAGATTGAGGCTGGCTTTCACTTCAAACTCAACGGAGAATACTTCGGAGGGTATCTCCGGAGCGTCGGCCTCGGATTGCATGAGGCGGAGTCCAAGGCGACGGGTAGTCTCGTCATCAACGTTCGCTATGACCCGGCGAATCCCGACTCCACTGCGGTCATTGCGGAGGACAACGAGAAGACCCTTCCCTTCCGCGTCTACTCCGGCTAATAATGGCAGTGGAAGTCAGCATGCCCCGTCGAGGAAATCTCTATAGCCTCCAGACCTGTCCGATCGTTTTGATCTGATGTTTCCCCTTTGCGGAGTTAACGACGATTTCGCGCGGCACAGTCCAGTTCGCTGCGAGCGTATAGCCGAGCCGAACGCGGGTCTCCTCCAGTTCCTTCGGTGCGAAGATGCGGTAAGGCAGCCAGTATTTCCCGTAGTTTTCCAGGGTGTAGAAGCTCTCCGTATCGAAGACGGCGACCTTGTTGAGGATGATCGTGTGCGGTTTGGCGGGCAGGCGGTCGATGATTTGCTCGACCGTAGATTCTGCATATTGCAAGACGCCTGAACAGATCAGTGCGTCGCATGGCGCAGTCAATTCAAGATTGTCGAAGAACTGCAGGCCGGTCGTTCCGGCGGGCATTCGGCGCCGTCCTTCGGCGACCATTGCCGGAAGATCATAGACCTGCCATTTGAAGTCGTTGGGTAGATCGAGGAGCTCGCGATAGGCGTAGAACTTCACTCCGACGTGACCACCGAAATCGGTCACGACTCGCAATCTGTTCTCTCGCAGCAAAGTTTGCAAAAAGAACAGGACGGGCCAATCAAAGAATTGAATCCCGTAGAACAGATCGATATTGAACTGAACGATTTCGTCGGTGTTGTAAGTGGATCGATTGGAAGAGCGCATGAAGCTTGCAGCCTCTTCACTTGTCCTGAAGTGTCCCCAATACGCGCCAAAGCCTTTGTGAAATACGGCGTTGAATGTCCCGGATTCGCGAAGTTGCTTCAGGACTGGGGCCTTCCAAATACTCTGGCGCAGTTTGGACATTGAGCTACTCGCTTGTCTTGTTCTGTTGAAGATAACGAGAATATTACCTTCTCTCCGCGTCCTCGCCGGCCGATTCGCGACAAAACAATCATGCAGAACGCGGCAAAAATGGCGTCCGAGGAAAGCCAAGAAGCCGGAGTTTGAGGCAATACTCTGCTTCGACGGTATAGTGAACGGCACGTTGCCAGACCGAATATTCCGGCGGCCATGGTGCGGCATGGACACGCCACTGGATGGAATAGTGTTCGAGAATTAGCGCGGTGCGCGGCAAATGGCTGGGCGAACTGATCACCTCGGCGCTGTTCCATCCATATAGGGTCATG
The DNA here is from genome assembly GCA_963774835.1 of uncultured Acidobacteriaceae bacterium. Lineage (GTDB taxonomy): Bacteria > Acidobacteriota > Terriglobia > Terriglobales > Acidobacteriaceae > Edaphobacter. The sequence continues at coordinate 752,299 of CAVZGS010000001.1, read as the reverse complement.
ATGCGCCGGCTGTAAAAGATGTTCTGAATCGTATTCTGGGCCTGGTCTTCTTCGATGATTGCGTCTGCGGGCACACCCTGCGCCAGAGCGAGCATCGCCATGACGTGTGCTTCTACAAACCGGTTATGTGCCGGGCCGCCCGTGAAGATGAGATGCGGCGCAACGCCGGCTCGAAACTCACGAACACCCTCCAGGATACGTTCGCGCTGCTCGGGTGACGGTGTTCCGTCCGAGTTGGCCGGGGTGCCGAGAACAATGATCGCGTTGAAGGACGTAGCAGGAGTGTTCTCGACGGGGACGGCTCGGTAAACGAAAATAGCGCCGACAATCGCTATGGTGACGAGGGCGAAGACAAGAGTCAGGAGCTTGCGAAGGGGCTTCATCATACAAACTACGCGTTCTGGGTAAGGCTGGTGGCAAGCTCCACGTACAGTTCAACTGCGTCCAGTAGCTCTTTCTTAGCGATCTTTTCGTTCGGCGTATGTGCGACGTGGATGGAGCCAGGGCCGAGCAGGAACGGCTCGCCCCATGCCGTCAGTGCAGGAATGTCTGTTGCGAACTTGGCGATCATTGTGGGCCGGTTCCCGACCTTGCGCATGCGGACAAATGGCAGATCGAGGCTGAATGCGACGTCGGCGCGGTCCCCTACCGTTGCGATGATCGACTTCTTTGTCTCGTCGGATGGGCCAACCAGACGAATCAGGATGTGCGCCTCCGCTCTATCGGCGATGACGTTTGGCGCATACCCGCCCGAGATAAGACCAATGTTCAAGGTCGATGGGCCGATCTCCGGCTCGGACGGCAATGGCATAGCCAGCACATCGTGCAGCGCTGCAACAAGCTTGTCGATGGCAGATTCGCCTAGCTCCGGATAGGCAGAGTGCGCCATGCGGCCTTTGGCGCGGAGTTCGACGCGCAATGCTCCCTTGGATGCGAGGGCGATGCGATTGTCGGTTGGCTCGCCGTTGATCAGGAACTTTGATCCCTTGGGCGACATGTTGGCCACCATCGCCCCGGCTGAGTCACGCTCCTCGCCCACGACGAAGAGCAGGCCGATCTTGACGCCGGATTCGCGCAGACGGTCTGCCGCTGCAACCTGCGCGGCGATGATTCCCTTCGCGTCGCAGGAGCCGCGACCGTATACGAACTCATCGTCCTCGCTCGCACCAAAAAATGGGGGCACCGTATCCATGTGGGTCGAAAGGACGACCTCTGGGGTGACGCCGGGCAGTGCAGCATAGACGTTGAATCGCTCGCCAGTGCCTGCGCCGGGGGTGATGGCGTGGTCTGGCTGTGGGACAGGCATTCGCTCGACGGCGTAGCGCTGTGCCGTCAGGTATTCGTGCAAAAACGCTCCGGCGAGACCCTCGCAGTAGGTGGTGGACTCAATATCTACTAGTTGCTTGGTCAGTTGAATGGGGTCGATCGCCATATGTCTCAGCATACGATACGGGCCGTTCACTACGAATGTGTGACACACCCGATAAACTGGAATAGATGACGCAAACCAGTACTTCCCAGATCAAATCGATCGACGATCTTCGCGGTCCGGCAGGGCCGTCTGGAGGCCCTTCTGAATACCGGCCGCAACGACGCTCCCTACGCCGCGCTGGTCTGCCACCCACACCCGCATGGCGGCGGAACGATGCACAACAAGGTCGTCTACCACGCGATGAAGGCGTTCTCTTCCTTCGGCCTTCCTGTGCTTCGCTTCAACTTTCGCAGCGTTGGCCTGAGCGAAGGCGCACACGATGAGGGTTTCGGCGAGCAAGACGACGTCAAGGCCGCACTGAATTGGATGGAAGACAATCTCAATCGACCGATTCTCTTCGCGGGTTTTTCTTTCGGCTCGAACGTTGGCCTGCGGGCCTGCTGCGGAGACCCAAGAGTGAAGGGGCTGGTTGGTCTCGGATTGCCGGTGCGCGCCGAAGGCAGAGACTACACGTATGGTTTCCTGCCGAAGTGCACGGAGCCGAAGCTTTTTATCAGTGGCGATCACGATCAGTATGGGCCTCGCGATGTCCTGGAAGGCGTCTTTGAGCGGGCCCCAGAGCCGAAACGGCTGGTCTGGATTGCGGGAGCCGACCACTTCTTTCAAGGGACAACAGATTCGCCAGGCCCGAAGTTAGACCGGATGCAGCAGGCTATCCGTTCCTGGCTGCAGGATGAGATTGGGCTGAGCTAGATCAGGCCGCGCCGCGCACTTCAGGTGGTGTGCTGGGTTCGACCGGCTGACGACGGAAGGCAGGGGCCTCCGTGTGATGGCCCGCAGACGGCGAAGGATTGATGAGCCAGTCTCGCATCGCCTGATTGCAGACGTCGGGCATCTCTTCAAAGGCGATATGCCCGACTCCGGGCAGGACGATCAGGCTTGACTGCGGAAGCGTTCGCTGCAACTCTCGCGCGGAGTCCAGGCCGACGGCGCGGTCACGGTCGCCCCAGATCAAGAGGGTCGGCTTCGGTGCAAGTCCTATGAGGGCCGAGCGAAGCAGTCCCATGTCGACGAACCAGCGCTGGACGATCTGCAAGACATGGTCCATTGTGCCGGGAATGTGCAGACCCTGGGTGTAACCCTCAAGCGCGTCCACGGAGACCCGCGACGGGTCGCCATACATGCGGCTGAGCGCGGTGGCTTTAAGCATCCTGGGCAGGAAAGGGATCCGACGGGCCAACCAGATTCCGAGGCGCGTCTGGTAGAAGCGGATCAGCTGGTTCCCGAGGTCGCAGAAGGGGTTCGCCGGAGCATAAAGGATGAGTCGCCGCACCCGGTCCGGATGCCGCGCGGCAAACATCATCGCCACGGCGCCACCGTGCGAATGCCCGGCGATGTCGGCTTCGTCGAGGCCGAGAGCGTCCATATAGGCAGCGAGCCGGTCGGCGGTCGCCTCGAGCCCGGCGTCCAGCCCGGGGACCCGCTCCGACTCGCCCATATTGAAGAGATCGACGGCGTAAACGTTTGAACCACGGGAGAGAAAGCTGATGTTCTGCCGCCAGTTTTTGGCGGACCCAACCAGACCGTGGAGTAACAGAAGAGGCCGCCCTGTGCCCGCGCGCTGATAGTGTATCTTTGCCCCGTCCACCAGGACAAAGGCCTCTTCAATCCTCGGATGTGTTTCCATCACTGTCACTGCCACCTGATTGAGTATTCGGAGATTTATCACGCCAAGCGAACACAGCGGCCACTTGTCCGTCGCTTATGTTACAGCAATGTTAATTGTTTCGATAGGATGTTTGATGACTCGTTGCTATGGTTACGTGAAAATTCACACGAAACCAGATTTAGACGCTCTTGTTCCTCAGAACATTACGTCAAGTAAGATACGTAAGATATCACCGGGCACATTTATGTGAAATACGGAATAGGTTATGATTTTCTGTATAGATTACCGACGATTACCCTCTAAATGCTGCATTGAGGCTGGTTATTGGTTTGGTTAGTGATGTGCTTATATACTGATTGGTTTTATGAAGAATGCCGCCCAAACTCGTATTCTGGCCATCATTCTCGCGCTGGCGACGGTAGCGGCCTGCGTGCTGGCAGCGATGAACTTCCAGCACGAAAATGGCCTGGATGTCCCGACCGACGGTGTCTGGTGGGTCGAGGCAAATGGTGGACTGCGAGCGGAGCGGGTGCCGGCAGACTCTCCGGGGAACCGTGCGGGAATTCGTACCGGCGACATACTTCTCAGCGTAGGTAACCAGCCGACCACGCGGGTCGCCTCCCTGGGCCGGGAGATGTTTCGCAGCGGAATCTGGGGCCATGCGACGTACTCCATCCTTAGGCCGGTTCCCCAGTCGATCGATCTGCACGGTGCAACGCGGCTCGATATCCAGGTGATTCTGGAGCCGAAAGACCGATCCATCAACCAGGGCCTGAGATTGATCGCCCTTGTCTACCTCTGCATCGGAATTTACGTGTTGTTCCGGCGCTGGACTGCACCGAAGTCAATTCATTTCTACGTCTTCTGTCTGGCTTCTTTTGTCCTCTACAGCTTCCGCTCCACGGGCGAGCTGGGCATCACTGACTGGGGCAACATGGCGGCCCAGGCGCTGCAACCGGCGCTCTTCCTGCACTTTGCCGTCAGTTTTTCCGACAATTTCGCCTCGAACCAGCGAAACCGGTTGAGGCGACGCCTGATCTGTGCGCTGCTGTATGTGCCGGGGATATTCCTTCTCGGTCTGCAATACACGGCAATTCGCTACTGGTCTGCGACGGAGGTCCTGCTTCATCGGCTGGATCAGATCTCGCTTGGATATCTCGCGCTGTACTACGTCATCGCAGCCATCGTCTTCCGCTTCCGCTATCGCCGGGCCGAGTCCGCGCTGGAGCGTCAGCAACTAAAGTGGCTTACCCGCGGCACCTTGCTTGCCGTAACTCCCTTTACCCTGCTCAACGTTATCCCCTACCTCGCGGACTGGTCAGTGCCGGGTTCACTGACGAAGCTCGCTGGACTCTCGCTGGTCATTCTACCGCTGACCTTCAGCTGGGCCATCGTCCGCTACCGGTTGATGGACGTCGATCTGATCTTCAAGCGCGGCGTGACATATACCCTTGCAACGGCCTCGCTGGTCGGGTTCTACTTCGTCATCGTCGCCGTTACCGGAGAGATCGTCCATACTCGTTGGTCCAACCTGGGGCCGTTGGGCCTGATCTCCGGCATCATCATCGCCGCCATCATCTTTGATCCTTTGAAGCGTGCGATTCAAGCGCGTGTCGATCGCGTCTTCGACCAAAAACGCTTCGACTACCGAGAGACGCTGGTCGAATTTGGCAGAGGCATCAACGCGCAGACGGACCTACGCGCTTTGCTCGATTCCATCGTAGAGCGGCTACCGCAGACGCTCCTCGTTACACGGGTCGCCGTCTTTCTTGCGTCGGAGGGCGATGGTAGACCGGGCAGTCCCCGGCACTTTGATCTGGCCGCCTCACACGGGCTCACCAATCTGCAGACAACGGACCTGCGTTCGCTCGACGTCCGGTTCCTCGACTTCGACCGGCCTGGCGCAAACAACCACATCTTCCTCGAGAACCCTCAACATGTTCTCCGGCTCCCGGAGGCCCAGCGCCGCAGTGCTGCAAGGCTTGACCTGAACTACTACCTTCCCTGCCGCGTCGCCAACCGCGATGGAGGCGGCACGCGGACCGTCGCGGTCATTGGCCTGGGCCGCACGGACGATGGCGACTTCCTGTCGAGCGAGGACATGGAGTTGCTCGAATCGCTCGCCGGCTACATTGGCATTGCCATTCAGAACGCGCAGCTCTACCGGCGGCTCGAACAGAAGATTACAGAGTTCGAGAGCCTCAAGGAGTTCCACGAGAACATCGTCGAGTCGATCAACATCGGGGTCTTCGCCGTGGATCTCGACGATCGTATCGAGAGCTGGAACACTCAGATGGAGGGCATGTACGCGAAGCCGCGCGCCGAGGTACTGCATCAGTCGATCTCCGCCGTGCTGCCGCCGGAGTTTGTCGCAAGGTTCAACAGCGTCCGCAACGAGCATGGCACCCATACGCTCTACAAGTTCCGGCTTGTGCTGCCCAACGGAAGCGAGCGGATCGCCAACATAGCCATTGCGCCGCTGGTCACGCGTAACTTCGTCGCTGTAGGCCGCATCGTCCTGGTGGACGACATTACCGATCGCATCCAATTGGAGGCGCAGCTTACCCAGTCCGAAAAACTCTCGTCCATCGGTCTGCTCGCGGCGGGAGTCGCGCATGAGGTCAACACGCCCTTGGCGGTGATCTCCAGCTACACCCAGATGCTGACCAAGCACATGCGCGACGATGAGCGACTCGCACCGGTGCTTGAAAAGATCACACAGCAGACCTTCCGTGCCTCCGAGATCGTCAACGGCCTGCTCAACTTCTCCCGCACGAGCGGGACGGAGTTCACCAGCGTAAACCTGAACGAGCTTCTGGGCGATACAGTCACGCTGCTTGAACATCAGTTCAAGACGTCGCAGATTCGGGTGGAGACAAACCTCGATCCGCATCTGGCGCGGATACACGGCAACCAGGGCAAGCTTCAACAGGTCATCCTCAACCTGATGTTGAACGCTAAAGACGCAATGTTCGGTACAACTAACGCAACGTTGAAGATCGCGACGTTCAACGGGCCCGGTCGAGTGCTGGTTCGTATTCAGGACTCCGGAGGCGGCATCGAAAAGGAGCACCTCCACCGCATATACGATCCCTTCTTTACAACGAAGACCAAGCCGCAGGACGGGGAACACAAGGGCACAGGCCTCGGGCTTGCCGTTACTTACGGAATCATGCAGGAGCACGCCGGGAAGATCCACGTCGAGAGTGAGCTCGGCGTCGGTACTGCCTTCCAGCTGGAGTTCCCGTCCTCGGGCACTCGTCCCGCGATCGTTGCGGATGGCCCCGCGGACAGTGTTCAGGACATGGAGAGGAAGACGATCCATGTCTGAGATTACCGAGCTCGCTGCAGAGTCTCTTCACCTGCAACGCACGGCACGCGTGGTCGGGAGCCCTCGCATTCTCATCATTGATGACGAGCACGCGATCCGCGAATCGCTTGATACTCTACTGACGCTCGAAGGCTTCTCGGTCAGCTCGGCAGGCGACGGTCCGTCTGGCCTGGAGCTGCTGTCGCGCAACGAATACGATCTACTCCTTCTAGACCTCGCCCTTCCCGGCCAAAGCGGTATCGACCTTCTGCCTCGTATCGTTGAGATGCAGCCCAATCTTCCGGTCATCATGATCACCGCCTACGGGACCGTGGGCAACGTCGTCGATGCCATCCGTGCCGGCGCGGAGAACTTCGTCCAGAAGCCATGGGACAACGAAAAGCTGCTTGCGGACATTCGTGCCGCCGTCGCCCGGCATCGCGCTGAGGAAGAGGTCGTCCAGCTCAAGCGTACCCTGAAGCAGCGCTACAACTTCGAGAACATCGTAGGCAAGAGCGAGCCCATGCTGCGCCTCTTTGACCTTATCGCACAGGTGGCCCCGAGCCGTTCAACAGTCCTGATTCAGGGCGAGAGCGGTACCGGCAAGGAGCTGATCGCGAAGGCGATTCACGCGAATTCGCCACGCCGCGACCGCCCATTCGTTCCAGTCAACACTGGCGCCGTGCCGTCGGAGCTGCTGGAATCGACGCTCTTCGGCCACGTCAAAGGCGCTTTCACCTCCGCGGTCACCGCGAAAAAAGGCCTCTTTGAGGTCGCCAATGGCGGCACGCTCTTTCTCGACGAGATCGGCACGATGGGCATGGACATGCAGGCGAAGATCCTGCGCGTCCTCCAGGACCGTCGCTTCATGCACCTTGGCGGCGTACAGGAGATCCAGGTCGACGTGCGGATTATCGCTGCGACCAACGTCAATCTGCAGGAGGCCGTGCGCGAGGGCCGCTTCCGCGAGGACCTCTTCTATCGGCTCAACGTCATCTGCCTCGAGTTGCCGCCGCTGCGCTCACGTCGCGAAGACGTCCCTCTGCTCGCGGCCCACTTTCTGAAGTTCTACGCGGAAGAGAACGGAACGGAAGACCGCTCGCTCTCGCCTGAGGCGATGCGCATCATCATGGACTACGAGTGGCCGGGCAATGTGCGCGAGCTTGAGAACGCCATGGAGCGCGGCGTCGTGCTCTCCACCTCACGGACCATCAGCCCCGATCTGCTGCCGACGCAGTTGACCGGGAGCACCTACTCTGCAAGTCTTCTGGACCATGAGCCCAACGCCTCCCTCTTCGATCTGATGGAGGAGATTGAGCGGCGGATCATCTCTGATCGTCTCGAGCGGTGTCACTGGAACCAGACCGAGGCCGCGGAGTACTTCAAGATTCCGCTGTCTACGCTGAACCAGAAGATCAAGCGCCTCAATGTCGAAGTTAAAAAACGTGCACGAGATTAGCCTTGCGGCTGGATGAAGATCTTCATCGAATCAGCTTGAGGATGAGACGCCAGATCAATCGCCGCAACTGCGTCTTCCAGTGAAAAGCGGTGCGAGATTAGGTTGGTCAGGTCGAAACCGTTTTGGTATCCATCGAAGACCAGCCGATTGACGTCTTCGTTGAACGCGACCGACGAGCTGTACGATCCCATCAATGTCTTCTCATCCATGCAGACTGCGGCAGGATCGAATGGCGCTTCCCCATGTTGTGTCTGGGCGAACAGCACGACGCGCCCACCCGGTCGAATGGCATCCATTGCGACTTTGATCAAGGCATTGCCGCCCACTGCAAGCAGAGCGATATCGGCGCCGCGTCCTTCCGTGGCGGCCTTTGCTGCGGCAGCCACGTCTCCCCGCGCATCCAGCGGATGGTCCAACCCGAACCTGGCAGCGATTGCGTGGCGCTCGGGATATAGATCGCTGGTCAACACCGTTGCGCCTGTCTTCCGTGCGAGTGCTGCCAGGAGGACGCCAATCGGGCCCTGACCGATCACCAGCACCGTCTCGTCGGGTTGAAGATCAAGCAATTGAATCGCCTTATAGCAAGTGTTGACAGGCTCAATGAACGCAGCCTGTTCGAACGGAACATCATCTGGGACCTTCACGAGCCCGCGTCGCACAATCCAGTCCATCACGCGAATGTATTCGGCGAAGCCGCCGCCGGAGGGAGCGAACCCAGCAGTGCATCCAACTTTCTTGTAGACCTCACACTGCGCGAAGGTCTGCTTGCGGCAGTAATAGCATTCTCCGCATGGAATATGGTGGTAGGCCATTACACGATCACCGATAGAGAAATCGCTAACGCCCTCGCCCGTACGAACAATCGTGCCAGACATCTCGTGACCGAAGATGCGAGGCGCATCATGAGAGCCGGTGTGTATCTTCTTCAAGTCGGTACCGCATATTCCGCATGCGTGGATCTTGACCAACACTTCGCCCGTGCCAATCTCGGGCACTGGGACCGTCTCGACGCGAACATCGTTTACTCCGCGATATACTGCGGCGCGCATGGTCACAGGAACTGACTCTATCTCTTGTTTCGTAGACATACCCCTCAAGCTCTCTGTCTGTAACAGTCTAGCTGCCTCTCGAGTTCGGCCGTAAGCGACTCGATCGCACGCTTACTGTTTCCGGCAAGATGAAACAACCTCGTCCAAAGCTGCGGCTGCGCCACAGAATATGCAGCAAAGGCCGCTTCACGAAACTGACCGTCATGCGTGGCGAAACGAGCAAGCTCTTGCAGCTCAAAGTTGGCATCGTCCGAGATCGCCTTGATCGCCTGAAAGGAGAGGTTGTGCGCACGCGCGATGCGGGCAACTGTTGCCGCTTCCATATCTACCCCGCTTGCACTGTAGGCGTCATAGAGCCGCCGTTTCTCTCTTACGCTGGCGATCGCTGGCGTGCTGACCAGGACCTGTTTGAATTGTGGGTCGATGTAGCGTTCGCCAGATTGAGTGTCCACCACGACTCCAGCCCGAACAATGTCTGCAACTTGAAGCGATGGATCGCATGCCCCTGCGAGACCGACCGAGAGCAGCGCCGTTACGGGCTTGATCGCCATAGCTGCCTGCACTGCCAGTGTTGCACGGGCGGGCCCCATCCCGGCGCAGGCTACAACCGCAAAACTATTGGTGTATACGATCGTCTTGCTTGGCAGCTTGTGCTCCTGCCAACCGCGAACCAGTTGCTTTACCTCTCTCGGCAACGCAGCAATGATGGCTGGGCATTCCTTCATGGATGTTGCCTGTCGAAGGCCGGGGCATACCCATGCGCGACAAACCAATCGATCGCAGCCCGCAGTGCGGGGTAGACCGGCAAGACCTGAAAACCAAGCTCACGTTCGGCCCTTGCCGAAGAGGCAAACATCATCTTCTTTCCCATGCGTACGGCCTCGACGGTGGCGCGTGGTTCCTTGCCTCTCAGCTTACCGGTAAAGTTTTCATCGAAGAACGCAAAGGCCATCGCGACAGCGTGGGGCACCTTCATCTTCGGCGAAGGCAAACCAGTGATGGCTGACATGCGGTCAAGGATCTGTTTCAGCGTAAGGTTCTCTCCACCGAGTATGTATCGCTCGCCCGGCGTTCCACGGTCGAGCGCGACAATGTGCATCCGGGCCACCTCATCCACATCGACGAGGTTCAATCCTGTATCCACGTATGCGGGAAACCTTTTGTTCAGAAAATCGACGATGATCCTGCCGGTAGGCGTCGGCTTGGCATCGCCCGCCACCGATCGGGGTCGTAGGGTTCAGAATCATGACGTGCTGGCCGGCCTTTGCGGCTTGTATGGCCTCCTGCTCGCCCAGGAACTTCGATCGTTTGTAGTGCCCGATCATGTCTGACAGGGCGACTGGAGTGTCTTCGTTCACGATTGTTCCGTCTGCCTTAAAGCCCATGGTTGCGACGCTTGAGGTGTAGACGACGCGCCGGATCCCGACCTCGCGCGCCAGCTTCAGGAGCTCTCTCGTTCCGTCGACGTTGGCAGCGTACATCTGCTCCGGATCGCGCACCCACAGTCTGTAGTCTGCCGCAACATGCACTAATGCGTCACAACCCGTAAGCGCGGACCGCAGCTTCTCCGGTTCGCGAAGATCGCCCTTGACCATCTCTGCATTAATTCCGATGAGCGAATCAAGGCGACTCGTCTGCCGGGTCAATAGCCGAAGGCTGGCGCCCTCAGTAGCATATTGACGGGCCACATGGCCCCCGACGAAGCCCGTCGCTCCCGTGATAAAAACGCGCACGTCTCGCTCTTTCCCCACCCATTCGGCCGCCGCAGAGGTAACGAAGGCCGTCTTAGTCCAGCTTCTCCGGTTCAATCTGGATGTTCCGCTCGCCGGCCGCTTTCTTCTCCCAGTACTTCTTGACCCAGGCCTCGAAGGTCTTGCCAGCTGCCGTGTCCCGGCCTGTGAACGCGAGTGCCGCGATATCGGAGTAGGCAATGTTGACCTTCGTCGGCGCGCTCGACGGAATGATGCGAACGAAGGAGTCAGTGAGGGACGAACCGGTACGTCGATCGAAGAGGTAGCCCACTATCTGCGAGCCGTCCTTCCGAGTGATCGTAACGTCACCGCGATAGTCGAAGGCCTTCTCCAGCGCCTCGCGAACCTCGGCGTCACTGGCCAGCGCCGGAATCCAGCCCTCGAGATTTTCTTTTTCGCGGCCTTCAATGTGTTCCAACTCGTCGGCGCTGTGCTGCCTCAGCTGTTCGATCTTCAAATGCTCCTGCTGCTCTGTCGCCATGCTGTTAATCTCCCGAAACCGACTGTAGCTCGTTGCCGACGGCATTTGCAGGGGCCTGGATCTGGACCAGAGGGCCATCGTGTTCCGGCCGCCACTCGTTCAGCAGCTGACGTGCCCCGTCGTCCGGGTAGGTCGACGGGAACATGTATTTCCTGGCGGTTACGAGAAAGCCCTTCAACGAGCCGAAGTTGTAATCGACCGCACTGGCCTCATGACCGGAGTGGACCATGCAATTCGCACACTGCGGATTGCCGCTCTTGGCGCCGTAATTGTCCCATTGCGTCGTCGTCATCAGCTCTTCGAAGGTGTCGGCATAGCCGTCCTGCAAGAGATAGCAAGGCTTTTGCCAGCCGAAGATCGAGAAGGTCGGCATGCCCCACGGGGTGCACTCGAAGTTCTGCTTGCCCATTAGGAACTCGGAGAAGAGCGGATGAGTATTGAACTTCCACTCTTTCTTGCGATTGGAGAGAATGGCGCGGAACATCCTGCGCGACTTCGCCTTGCCGAGGAAGTGGTTCTGATCGGGGGCCTTGTCGTATGTGTAGCCGGGCGAAACCATCATGCTCTCAACGCCTGCTGCCATCATCTCGTCGAAGTGTGCGCGCACGCTGTTGGGGTCGGCGCCGTCGAAGAGCGTTGTGTTGGTCGTAACGCGGAAGCCTGCAGCGACCGCGGCATGAATCCCCTCCATCGCGATATCGTAGCCACCCTCGCGGCAGACGGAGAAATCGTGATGCTCGCGCTGACCGTCGACGTGAACCGAGAACGAGAGGTACTTGCTCGGCTTGAAGAGGTGCAGCTTCTCTTTGAGCAGCAGCGCGTTGGTGCACATATAAACGTACTTCTTGCGCGCGACGAGTCCGGCGACGATCTCCGGCATCTTCGGGTGCAGCAGCGGCTCGCCGCCAGGGATCGAGACCATGGGCGCGCCGCACTCTTCGACCGCTTTGAAGCACTCCTCCGGCGACAGCTCTGCCTTCAGGATGTGTGCCGGGTACTGGATCTTTCCGCAGCCGGCGCAGGCGAGGTTACAACGGAACAACGGCTCGAGCATCAGCACGAGCGGATACCGCTTGCGCCCGCTGAGCTTCTGCTTCAAAACATAAGTTGCAACCGTCCAGGCTTGCGAGACTGGGACTGCCATCCGGTGTCTCCTCCATCAAAAATTTGTAATGCCCCGGCTTATTCCGCCGGGCCGTTCTGCATGGCCCGCTCATATGTCGTCAAGGCCAGCAGGGGGAAATACTGTTTGTACAGGTGATACCCAAGATAAAAGACACGGGGAAAGCCCGTTCCAGTGTAATAACTTTCGCCGTTGCGCCCCGGAACCAGCTCGTCCCAGCTTCCATCCGTATGCTGACGCTCGATCAGCCAGCGAACGCCCTTGGCAACGGAGTCAGAGCGCGTGTCTCCGGCGGCGAGCAGTCCGAGGACGGCCCATGCAGTCTGCGAAGGTGTGCTTGGTCCGATGCCTCTCTGGTTGGGATCGTCGTAGGTCCCACAGGTCTCGCCCCAGCCGCCGTCGGCGTTCTGCACCATGCGGATCCACTCCGCGGCCTGCTGGATTGCCGGCTCATGGTTCCAGATCCCCATGGCTTCAAGGCCACGCAGCACAAGGAAGGTACCGTAGAGGTAGTTCACACCCCAGCGGCCGAACCAGCTTCCGTCGGGCTCCTGCTCTTTCAGGATGAACTGAATTGCCTTCTCGACGCGCGGGTCTTTGCGGGTGAACCCGTACTGCGCAAGCATCTCGAGCATCCTGCCGGTAATGTCCACCGTCGGCGGGTCGAGCATGGCATTGTGGTCTGCAAACGGAATGTACTGGAAGATGCTTTTGGTGTTGTCCTTGTCGAAGGCGGCCCAGCCACCGTTCTTGCACTGCATGGCCCAGATCCAGTTCAGGGCACGTTGACTGACCTCGTACTGGTAGCGCTCGCGCGGATTGTCCACGCTGTTGAGCGCAAGCAAAACCTGTCCGGTATCATCTACATCCGGATAAAACTCATTGTTGAACTCGAAGTACCACCCGCCAGGTTCGACGTTCTTCACCTTTTCGGCCCAGTCGCCCTTCTGACGTACTTCCTTCGAAAGGATCCAGTCCGCCGCCTTCAACATGCGCGGATCGTCCCGACGCACCCCGGACTCGCCGAGCGCGTACATCGCCTGCGCCGTGTCCCATACAGGTGGAAAACATGGCTGCATCCGGAAGGTCGGGACAGCATAGTCCGGCGTTCCCTCGGGGCAGTCAATGCCGAGCTTCTCGAACTCATCCATCGCGCGAATCAGTTGCGGATCGTCGAGCGAGTAATCCAGGCAGCGCAGGGCCACGATCGAATTCAGCATGGCCGGATAGATCGCTCCCAGGCCATCGGACTTCTCGAACCGCTCGAGCATCCACTCCTTCGCGCGTTTGATCGCAATCTTTCGCAAGCGGACGGATGTGCACACGCTCGAACCAGTGGACCATGCGATCGGTGAGCAGGAAGAAGTTCCGCCAGCTGACGGGCCGCTTCTTGTCCCACTTCAGGTGCAGGTTGGAGTTCTGGCGGCCTCCGACGAAGAGCTCTTCGATCCCCTGCTCCGGCGCCAAGCTTCTTGAACGGCTTCTTCGCGTAGATGATCGAGAGCGGAACCAGGATCCCGCGCGACCACGAAGAGATCTCGTAGATGTTGAAGTAAAACCAGTTGGGAAACAGAACGATCTCGGGCGGAATCGCCGGCACGGCATCGTAGTCGTACTGACCCAGCGCGCAGAGATAGATCTTGGTAAAGGTATTGCACTCCACCACACCGCCATTGGCCAGCACCCACTCGCGGGCCTTCACCATGACTGGATGGTCCTTCGACCAACCCATGATCTTCAACGCGAGATAGGCCTTCACGCCATAGCTGATATTCGAAGGGCCGCCCGGATGCAGGCTCCATCCGCCGTCTTCGTTCTGATGGCGGAGAATCTCGTTGATCGCGCGTTCCATCTTCCCCGGATCGCCAGTGCCAAGCAGCGTGTGCATGAAGATGTAGTCGGACTCGAGCATGCTGTCGGCTTCGAGTTCTCCACACCAGTAGCCGTCGGCGTGTTGCTGGCCGAGCAGCCAATCGCGGGCCCGCTCGATCCCGTCGGCAATATGTTCCAGGCCAAGGTCCATCCGCCCAAAGCGCGGTTGTGCCGGTTGGTTTGCGACCTTCGGATTGGCTGAAAAAGTGCCCATGGAAAACAAACTCTCTGTCTACGAAACTCGTTAGCGGCCAACCGGCGGAGCTGACGCGATGGCCTGGACGATCTCCGCCGGTAGACCGAAGCGGACGTTTTCAGGCATCACTTCGACCTCGTCGACCGAACCATAACCCATTGTCTGCAGATATTCGACAACGTCCTTTACCAACACCTCAGGGGCCGACGCACCGGCCGTTACAGCGACCGTGTTAACGCCTTCGAGCCACTCAGGTCGAATGGCGTCCGCGGTATCGATGAGGTAAGAGTTAGTGTCCAGGTTCTTCGAGACCTCAACCAGTCGGTTCGAATTGGAGCTGTTTCGCGAGCCGACGACCAGAACCAGGTCAGCTCCATGCGCAACATTTTTCACCGCCGTCTGGCGGTTCTCCGTTGCGTAGCAAATGTCCTGCGCATGCGGCCCGACGATGTTCGGGAACTTCTTCTTCAGCGCCTCGATCATGTACCGCGCCTCATCAAGCGAGAGCGTCGTCTGCGTCAGATAGGCGACCTTGTTCGGATCGGGAACGACTAGAGCTGCCACCTCTTCAACCGTCGAGACTACCTGAGTCACGTCGGGAGCTTCGCCCTGGGTTCCCTCGACCTCTTCGTGGTCACGGTGTCCGACCAGCACGAGCGAATATCCCTGCTTGGCGAACTTGATCGCTTCGACGTGTACCTTCGTCACCAGCGGACAGGTCGCGTCGATTACCTTCAGCCCACGTTCCTTCGCCCGGTCGCGAACTGCCGGCGAAACCCCATGCGCAGAATAAATGACGCGTGCGCCCTTCGGGGACCTCGTCCAACTCGTTGACGAAGATCGCGCCCTTCTTCGCAAGGTCGGTCACAACATAGCTGTTATGCACGATCTCTTTGCGGACATAAATCGGCGCACCGAAGGTGTCCAGTGCGATCTGCACGATGTCGATGGCCCGAACGACGCCGGCGCAGAAGCCACGAGGCTTGAGAAGAAGGACCCGCTTAGTTTTCGTTTTGTTGCCGTTCCGATCTTCGGAGACAAGCTCAAGGGTGGTTGTAGTCACGTCTTCCAGTATACCGCGTCAACCCCATGACTGGAACGTCTTTTGAACCAATCTAGGTGCAGCTCAAGTACCTGATAAAACAGCAAAAAACAGAAAATAGATGGAACCTTTTGTGGCTTTAGCGCATCGTTCCCGACACTCAATTGCTATAGTTTCTGGCCTTCGCAAGCGGTGTGCCCGCAATCGCATTGCAGCTTGGTCTCCTTCCTTGCCGCCTCACAGTAGGCGGAGCAGTACTTCTGGCCAGCGGGCGCCATACAAAGACAACCATTCATTGCACACTTCTTCGCATCTGCGGACATAGTCAATCCTCCATGGTCTATCTGCCGGGAATCGTACCTCCTCTGGGATGCGGGTATATGAATGCGAGATGCCGGCAGCTGGCTCTATCGGCTACTTTCCAGCAGATGGGCGGCATGCTTCAGGCTGGTCTCAGTCAGCTTCGCCCCACTCAGCATGCGGGCGATCTCCTGCGTCCGCTCTGAATCCTCCATGCGACGGACTTCGGTCTGGGTGCGCCCGCGCTTCTCGGTCTTCTCGATGAGGAAGTGCTGGTCTCCGAAGGCCGCAATCTGCGGAAGGTGCGTAATACACAGCACTTGCTGGCCCTTCGATAGCGTCTTCAGCTTGCGGCCGACCGCCTCGGCCGCACGCCCACCGATCCCGATGTCGATCTCGTCAAAGACCAGGGTCCGCGGCAGAACAGTCTTCTTCTTCCGCCCCGGGCCTCCAGACGCGGCCTCCTCCACGGTTACCTTCAGGGCCAGCATCACGCGTGACATCTCGCCGCCGGAGGCAATCTCATGCAGTGGCTTCAACGGCTCCCCCGCATTCGTAGCGATCAGGCACTCAACATGGTCCCATCCATGTGCCGTCCAACTCACGGGAGATCTCTCAGCCGTCACTTGAACATGAAAGCGCGTATTCATTGCCAGGTCATTGATCTGCGCTTCAGCGAGCTTCTCCAGCCGCTTCGCCGCATCGACACGGCTGGCAGTGAGCTGCGCTGCGGCAGTACGATACGCCGTCGCATCTTGCTCCTCTTTCGCCTTCAGTTCCACCAGCAGCGCATCTCGGTTCTCCACCTCGGCCAGCTGCCGCGCAGCCTCGACGCCAAATGCGATCACCTCTTTTAGTGTCTGCCCATACTTCCGCTTCAGCCGGTCGAGCGCCGCGAGCCGGTCTTCAATCTCCTCCAGTCGCCCCGGAGCGGCGTTGATATTGTCGGCAAAGTCACGCACCTCCGCGTCGACGTCCTCCACGATCGCCTTCGCTGCGGCCAACTGCAGCGCCGGCTCCTGAAACCGCAGGTCATACCGCGCCAACTCTTCCAGATGCTTCAGCGCAGCACCCAGAGCGCCTTCGGCAGAGCCTTCCGACTCATACAGAAGCTCATGCGCACTCATTGCCGCGGTGTAGAGCTTCTCAGCGTTGCCCAGCACACGCTTCTCCGCCTCAAGTTGGAGCGTCCTCGTCCTCGGCAACCAACCCCGCCTGATCGATCTCCTTGCTCTGAAACCGCCAGAGATCGGCCATTCGAAGCCTGTCCTGCTCCGCCGACTGCAACTCCTCCAATTTATCTGTCGTCGCTCGCCAGGCTGCAAACGCCTCCGCAACACCATCTGTATTCAATCCGCCAAAACGATCCAGCAGACCTCTCTGCTGCGCCTGGTCGAACGAACCCAACGTCTCGCCTTGTGAATGCACCAGCGCAAGTTCAGGCGCAAGCTGCCGCAGGACCCCGACGGTCGCCGGCTGATTATTGACGAACACTCGCCCCTTGCCGTTCGCGACGATCTCCCGCCGCAGCAGGATGTGGTCTGACTCTGAGTCGATCCCGTTTGCATCGAGCACGGCCGCCGCCCCGGGCGTCAGCTCAAAGACACAGCTTAAGACTGCCTTCTCCTCCCCATGACGGACTACGTCCGTCGAAGCCTTGCCGCCAAGCAGCAGCGCCAGCGCGTCGATCAAAATTGACTTCCCTGCGCCGGTCTCGCCCGTCAAGAGGTTGAGGCCCAGCCCGAACGTAGCGACCGCACGGTCGATCACAGCATAGTTTTCCGCGCGCAACTCCAGCAGCATAGGGCCCTCAGGCAACGACGTATCGCGAGGATAGCAAACCTCGTTGTGGTTGCGTCGGGAACCATCGGTCACCTGAGGACATGCACCACGGGAGATGCCCCCCGGCCTGATATTCCACAATCACGATTTACACTAGACACTGGTGGACAACAACTATGGTCTGGACCCTCGCTCTCTACCTCTTTCAGGAAGACCCTACCGCAGCGGCCCCCGCGGCAGCCAACGGCAGCGCTCTCCTGGAGATGATTCACAACAGCGGCCCCGTCGCCTTCGCGGTTCTCGTCGTCCTTCTTATCGCGAGCATTTTTTCGTGGACGCATCATGATCTCCAAGTGGTCACGCTTCGGCCGGGCCCAGACGCAAAGTGCCCGCTTCATCCGCGCCTTTCGTAAATCGTCGCGACTCAGTGAGATCGCCGCAGTCGCCGACCAGTTCAAGCCCAGCCCCCTCGTCGCCGTCTTCAACGAGATCCACGACGAGTACCAGCGGCAGAACGGCGGACGCGGCCTTCCGCGCAATCCTATCGCGCTCGAGCGTGCGGCCCACACCGCATCCAGCGAGGCGTTGACCGCAATGGAGAGCCGCATGACGTGGCTCGCCACCATTGCTGCAATCGCGCCGTTCATCGGACTCTTCGGCACGGTCATGGGCATCATCGATGCCTTCCACGGCCTCGGCACCGCAGGCGCGGCGACCCTCCGCGCCGTAGCACCCGGAATCTCGGAGGCGCTCATCACTACCGCCGCCGGCCTCATCGTCGCCATCCCCGCAGTCGTCGGATACAACCAGCTCACCGCCCGCCTGCGCGAGTTTGCTGCCCGCATGGACGACTTTGGCCGCGAGTTGCTCAACGCAATAGAGAACGCTGCAATGATGACGCCAACCACGCCGCCGCAGCCCGAAGAGGCAAGACGGAGGACATTCTAGTCATGGCCTTCTCCTCAAAAGGACACACACAAACCGCTCTCGCCGAGATCAACATCACTCCGCTGGTCGATGTCGTTCTCGTGCTTCTGCTCATCTTCATGCTCACCGCGCCAGTCCTTCAATCCGGCGTCGAGGTGGCCATTCCCAAGACGCGCACCGTCAATCAGCTCACCGAAGAGCGCATGGTCGTTACCATTGACCGCGAACAGAACGTCTTCCTGCAGGACAAACCGGTCAACGTTAACGAACTTCCTGCATTGCTGAAGGTCTCTCATGGCGCTGAAGCCGCCAAGCGCATCATTTACCTGCGGGCCGACGAACGAGTGCCCTTCGGCGCCTTCGCCTCGGTCATGGATGCCGTCAAGCAGGCCGGCATCACCAACATCAGCATCGTCACCCAGCCATTGAAGCAGTAGGGAGGGCGCCATAGCCTCTTACCTCCAATTCGGCAGCGACGACTACGACGGCGACAGGCTCGGCGCGAACTTCGCCGGCTCTCTTGCGTTGCACGGCCTGGTCGCCGCGGCCATCGTTGGTTCGGCGATTCTCTTCCATCACCGAGGCACTAACTGGGGCGAAAGCGCCTCAAACGTAGGGGCCATTCAGGCCACGATGGTCGCATCAATACCACTTGCCGCCCACTCAGCGCACCCTCGACACCGGCGTCCTCACCTCCGAGGCGCCAAGCCCTGCCCCAGTCGTGACCAAAGAGCTGACCGAGGCACCGCCCGACCCTAAAGAAGTCGCCATCCCGGATAAGATCACGAAGCCGATCAAGACAGCGGAGAAGCCCACCCCTGCCCCGCCGAAACATATCCAGCCGGTCACGCCACCACCTACCAAGGCGGTCACCGGAGAGACCGCGGGCATCCGCATCGCACAGGCTACGCTGGAGACCAAGAACGGCACCGCGAGCGTTTCGGTCGAGGACCGCACCTTCGGAGCGCGCTTCGCGTACTACGTGAATATCGTCAACAGCAAGGTCGCCCAGAACTGGTACACGGGCGAGGCCGATCCCCGCACCTCCCTCGGCAAGAGCACCACCATTGTCTTCGATATCAATCGTGAAGGTGTCCCCTCGAACGCCCGCGTCGAGGTCCGCAGCGGCTCCCCCACGCTTGACCTCTCCGCAATGCGCGCCGTGCAGCGTGTCGACGGCTTCGGCCCCTGCCGGCGGGCGACCACATAACCGTCGAGTACACCTTTCACTTCCAGCCACAATAATTTCCAAAACAAACTGGTAAATCCCGGAGTATTCCTTTGATTACCGCCGTCTCGCGCGTTCAGGCACCCGCACCCGCCATTTTTGCGTCTAACATTAGACAGAATGCTTAGTCCGCAACGAAAGCCCCCCCTTCGGCACGCTCAGCTTCATTATCTGGCAGCGTTCCTCTTCCTGTTCACCTCCGTCTCCGTTCTGCACGCTCAGGACACATTCAAGACCGAGACCTCCAGCGGCGTCACCAACATTCGCATAGCGGTCGCCGACTTCAAACCCTCCTCCTCCGACGCGCAGACCGACGGATTCAAGCGCACCTTCGACACGACCCTTTACGCCGACCTGGCCAACGCCGGCATCTTCGACATCGTCTCCAAGAGTCTGCTACCGCAGTCCATCCCGGGCGCTCCGGCTGAGATCAACGTCCAGCAATGGTCTGTCGCACCGGCCTCCGCCGCCATGGTGGTCTTCGGCAGCTTCGGCATCCAGGGCAGCAAGATCGTCTGCAACGGCTTTCTCTTCGACGCCAAAAATCTTCAATACCCTCAGGTACTTGCCAAGCAGTACAACGAGGACGCCAGCGAAGACTCCGCCCGGCAGATCGCCCACCGCTTCGCCGATGAGATCATCTTCCGGCTCAGCGGCGGCAGTCAGGGGATCGCCGAATCCAAGATCTACTACGTCAAAATCACCGGCGCAGACAAAGAGATCTGGCAAATGGACTACGACGGCGCCAACCAGCAGCCGCTCACGCATTTAGGTACCGTCTCGCTCTCTCCGCGTATCTCGCCCGACAGCACCCGGCTGGCCTTCTCTTCGCTCGGCAAAGACGGCTTTCAGATTCGCATGTTCTCACTCGTCCTCGGCCGCATGGTCACCTTTCAGGGCGTGGGCGGTACGAACCTCTCTCCAGCCTGGGCCCCAAACGGCAAGGAGATCGCCTACTCCTCCTCCCGCTCGGGCGATCCCGAGATCTGGATATCGGACGCTAACGGTGCCCTGGCGCGCCGCATCACCAGCTTCCGCGGCCCCGATGTCTCGCCTGTGTACAACCCGCGGACCGGTTCGCAGATCGCATGGATCAGTGGACGCACCGGCCTGCCCCAGCTTTACATCATGGATACTGACGGATCCGCCATCCAGCGGATGACAGACGGCGGTTACGCCACATCTGTTTCATGGTCGCCCAACGGCCAGTTCCTCGCCTTCGCCTGGGACCGCAAGTACGGCCCCGGCGCCCCGGGCGGACAGGACATCTACATCATGGAGATCGCCACCAAACGCTGGATCCAGCTCACCCACGACGGCGGCCGCTGCGACTTCCCGTCGTGGTCGCCAGACGGCCGGCATATCGTCTACGCCAACACCGCGGACGGTAAGGCGGGACACATGAAGATCATGACCATGCTCGCCGACGGTACGCAAAAACGTGCACTGACCGGCCCCGGCGCCGACATGCCGAACTGGAGTTGGAAGTAGCGCTCTGTATTCCCTGCGAGATTGCTTCGCAGAAAACGTTGATTTTTTGCAATACTAACGATTAGCAGGAGATATTAAATGATCGCTGTTCAAATCAAATTTCGCACGGCCTTGGTTCTTGTCGCAACCGTTGTCGCACTCGGCGCAGTCACGGGCTGCCACAAGAAGGCCAGCGGCGTCAACCCCAGCACTCTCGGCCCCACGCCCGCCCCACCCAACGCTCCCACCGCTAGCATCACCGCGGACCCGCTCGCCATCGACCTGGGCCAGTCCGTCGTCCTCAACTGGCGCAGCCAGAACGCAACGTCTGTCACCATCGACGGCATCGGCGATGTCAATCTCAACGGGACCCAGACCGTATCGCCCTCCAACTCCACCAACTTTCACCTGACCGCGAAGGGTGACGGCGGAACGACCGAAGCCAACGTCCGTGTCACCGTCCGTGTCCCCGTCGCACCCACCGCTCCCGCGGCAGTCGCTGCGGACATGGGAAGCGAAGCGGCCTTCCACCAGAACGTGAAAGACATCTTCTTCGACTACGACAGCTACGATCTGCGACCCGACGCGGCATCCTCTGTTGCCGGAGCCGCCGCCTATCTCGCCTCACATCCATCCATCAAAGTCGTCATCGGCGGCTACTGCGACGACCGCGGATCGGCAGAGTACAACCTGGCGCTCGGCGAGAACCGTGCCAACGCCGCCCGCACCGCGCTGGTATCAGCGGGCGTTCCCGCGAGCCGGCTCCGTGTCATCAGCTACGGCAAAGAGAAGCAGTTTTGCACAGAAGAAGATGAGAGCTGCTGGCAGCAGAACCGAAGGGCCCAATTCTCACTCGATCGCTAACCCAACTATCACCCTGCACATCACATGGGTACCCCATGTCCCGTTTTTGGGGCATGGGGTTTCTGCTAATCTGACCCAGTGATTGCAGTTCCCTCCAGCTCGGCCCTGGCGCAGCGTATCCCCCGGGGCTCACAGGAAGACAGAAAGACGAGCGTGCTACGCCCATGACAAATCAGCCCAATAAGCCCGCGAACATCAGTCTCACCCGCAAGCCGATTCGTCTCGTTTCAACTGCCCTGCTCGCTGCCGTCTTCACCACTTGCTCTCCCGCCTTCGCCGTCAACAAAGACATGGTGCAGTTGCAGACCCAGATCCAGCAGCTCCAGGATGCCGTCGCCCGCCTTCAACAATCCAACGACGAGCGCATGGGCGTCATGAAGGACCTCATTCAGCAGAGCGCCGACTCCGTCAATAGAATGTCCGTCACGCTGGAAACACTGCAGAAACAGGTGGCCACCCAGCAGGAGGCCCAGAACGGGAAGATCGACCAGGTCTCCGGGCAGATCCAGTCTCTGAACGATTCTATTGACGAGATCAAGGCGCGCATCGGTACGCTCCAGAAGTTGGTCCAGGACATACAGGGCCAGCAGCAATCCATCAGCGCAAACATGCAGAACCAGCCGCAGCCGGGCGGATTGACCTCATCCGCTCCCGTGACCTCGGTCCCCGATGGCCCGTCAACACCACCCCCCACCGGTAGAAGGGGCAAGCCCTCGGCGGACGTTCCTCTGGCCCCTGCACCCGCAACGTCAGCGCCCGGAGGCGCGAGTGCTCCTCCTGCCGACGAGCTCTATAAGACCGCTCTCGGCGATTACATGGCCGCCAAATACGCCCTTGCTGCCGCCGAGTTCGGAGATGTCGTCAAGAACTATCCCGACAATCCTCTCGCGGGAAACTCCTACTATTACCAGGCCGAAATCGACTACCGTGGAGGCCGCTACGCCGCTGCGATCAAAGCCTACGACAGCGTCCTCCAACAATATCCCGACAGCAACAAGGTCCCCGTCTCGCATCTTCACAAAGGCATGGCGCTGGTAGCTCTCAACCAGAAAGACGCCGCTGTGCATGAATTCCGCACGCTCATCCAGCGCTTCCCCAACTCACCCGAAGCCATGCAGGCACGCAGCAAACTCAGTGGTATGGGCGTCACTGTGGCCCCCAAACAACACGACGCATCTTCGCAGCCACCGCAAGGCCTCTAGTTACGCAGCCCCTGCATCAGCAATTCGATCTCCGCCCGTTGTTCGCCCCTTAGCGGCAGCAGTGGCAGACGGGGCGTTCCCCCGAAGTATCCATTCAAATCGCACCCAAACTTGACGCCGGCCACGCCCAACGCTTCTTCCACTCGCTCTGCCGCGCCCTCCAGCCGCACCTGCTTCTCCTCCGCGAGCCCTGCATCGCCGTCTTTCCACGCCGCGAGCACCTCATAGCACGCCTGAGGGGCCGAGGCTGCAAATCCTGGCATCGCCCCTACCGCCCCGGATCTCAAGGCCTGCAACATCCCGGCAGTGGTTCCTGCCAGCATCTGAAATCCCACCACCTTCGTCCGCATCTTGGCGCCCACCTTCAACTGCGCAACTGCCAACGCAGCTCCTCCACCCGTCAACGTATTAGCCGAGATCAGTCCCTCATTTCGGGGCTGCATCCTCCCGGTCACCGCCGCGAACACCGCCGTTACGAGGATGTCGCGCCTCACCCCTGCCGTCCCATCTCGCAAAGCATCGAACCGTTCCTGCCCGCCGACGTCATCCACCAACCCGATAATCCGCGGATGTCCGGCAAGTTCGATCACCATCTCAACCGGCAATAATCCACCCTCCTCGAACCGCGACTGTAGAGCACCACAGGCAACGCCGAGCGATCAGCGACCGCCTGAAAATACGTAAGCAACTCTCTTGCATGCTCCCCATCAGCACCACTCCAAAACAAGGAAGGCCGCTTCACCAGCACTGCATCATAGCCAAGCTGCGCTGCGGACTCTGCCAACTCAAGTGTTCCGGCCACGCTGTCCCGCGACACCCCCGCCATCAGCACCTTCTCGGCCGAGGTCGCATCGGCCACACTTCGCAACGCCTGCCGCGTCTCTTCGTCCGACAACATGGCCGCCTCGCCAAAATCGCTCAACGTCACGAGACCCGCGACCGGAGTCTTCGAGTAGCGCGCCGCGTTGTGCTCCAGCTTAAGAAGATTGAGTCGCCCGTCAGGATAAAACGGCGTAGTCAGCGGAAGTTGAAGCCCTTCAAGCAGCATCTTCTTATTCTAAGAGTGAATATCCAAAGAATGAGCAATCAAGGGTGTTAATCAAAGCACACATTCCACGAAAGGCGTAATAGAAACGGGTTTAACCGACGTTCATTTGGAGTAACCTTTGCTAGAAGCCCCATGCCGAACCAACGAGACATCTCGCACGACAAGACCATGGGCGGCCTGGGTGGCGAGGCCGTCTGGTTCCTCACCCACACTCTCATTGCCTTCGTCCTGCTTGCGATCGTCATCGGCGTCATGTCGCTCAACCACCCCGACCCCGATTCTTCCTCGCCCAAGCTGCTCGGTACCTTCCTCGCCTTCCTCGTCCCAACGGTCGGCGGCTTCCTTCTCGCCCGCATCCATCGGAACGACGTCGCAGGTTCTATCTGGATCTCCGGCCTGGTCATCTTCTCCATCGTCTGCGTATGGGTACTCGACCTGCCCACCGGCAACGGCCTCTGCGAGAACTGTGGGGCCGTCGAGAAACTCTGGCGCACCTTCTTTACCTTCACCCACGGCAGCGGTCTCATGGGTGGCGATGGTCTGCTCGTAGGCTCCTGGATACCGCTGTCCATGATCGGCTATGCCATCGGCGCCAAGCTCGCCCTCGAACCCTGAGACCCCTCACAGTCCGCCTGCATTACTGGACGCCGGCGACGGCCTTCACCTCACTTGCGATCCGGTCCGAGTGCAGCGTCTGCAACGCAACCACGCTCAACGTACCTTTCTGCAGTGCAGCGATCCCCTCAGCCGCCGCACGGGCCGCAGCCAGGGTCGTGATCGTAGGAATACGCGCCAGAACGGCCGCTCGTCGGATCGCCTTCTCATCGAAGAACGTGTCCTGCCCACGCGGAGTATTGACGATCAGTTGAATACGGTCGCCCTTGATCAGATCAACGACGTTCGGCCGACCCTCCTTCACCTTGTGCACGCGCTCCGGCTGTAACCCTGCCTGCTCCAGGACAATCGCTGTCCCATGCGTCGCAACAAGATGGAACCCCATCTCCACAAACTGCCGCGCCAGCGAGACTGTGCGTTCCTTGTCATGGTCGTTCACGCTCAGGAAGACTGTCCCCTGCAGAGGAAGCACCTGTCCAGCAGCGATCTGCGCCTTGGCAAACGCCTCGCCAAAGTTGTCCGCCACACCCATCACCTCGCCTGTAGACTTCATCTCCGGGCCAAGCACCGTATCGACCCCTGGAAACTTGCCCCACGGAAACACCGGCGACTTCACATAGTAGTGCGACCCCGTCTCCAGGTCCCTGCCGCCCGCAACTTGTTCCGGCAGCAGTTCCTTCAGCTTTCGCCCAACCATAATGCGCGAAGCTACCTTGGCCAGCGGAATTCCCGTCGCCTTCGAAACATAGGGCACCGTGCGCGAAGCCCGCGGGTTCACCTCGATCACAAAAACCGTCCCTCGCTGGATCGCGAACTGAATATTCACCAGCCCCCGCACGCTCAGCGCCATCGCCAGCTTGCGCGTGTACTCACGAATCGTCTGCAGCACGTCGTCACTCAGATCGACCGACGGAAGCACACACGAAGAATCGCCCGAGTGTATCCCGGCCTCTTCGATATGTTGCATGATCCCGGCGATCACTACATCGTCGCCATCGCACAGCGCGTCCACATCGCACTCAATCGCGTCCTCGAGAAAGTGGTCAATCAGCACCGGCCGCTCCTGCGAGTACTCGATCGCCGTCGTCATATACTGCACGACCGCCGCATCGTCGTACGCGATCACCATCGCACGTCCGCCAAGCACATACGAAGGCCGCACCAATACCGGATAACCCACGCGATTCGCGCCGGCCACGGCCTCTTCCACGCTGGTCGCCATTGCGCCCTCGGGCTGCGGGATCTTCAACTCTTCAATCAGCTTCCCAAACCGCTTGCGGTCTTCTGCCAGATCGATCGACTCCGGCGATGTCCCAATGATCGGCACACCGGCCTTCTTCAACGGCAGCGAAAGATTCAGCGGAGTCTGCCCGCCGAACTGCACAATCATCCCAATCTCCGCGCCCGAAGAGGCCTCGTGCTCATACACTCCGAGTACGTCCTCCAGCGTCAACGGCTCGAAGTACAACCGGTCGCTCGTGTCATAGTCGGTCGACACCGTCTCTGGATTGCAGTTCACCATGATGGTCTCGTAGCCGTCCTCACGCAGCGCGAACGCAGCATGGCAGCAACAGTAGTCGAACTCGATTCCCTGCCCAATCCGGTTCGGCCCGCTTCCTAAAATCAGGATCTTCTTCTTTGTCGTCGGCGCCGCCTCGTCCTCATCGTCATAGCAGCTGTAGAGATACGGCGTATAGCTCTCAAACTCCGCCGCACACGTATCCACCAGCTTGTACACCGGCATCACATTTAGCTTTTTGCGCAATGCACGGACCGCAGCTGTACCCTCCGCGCCAGTCAGCCCCCATACCGCCGCCAGCCGCTCATCGGAGATGCCCATTCGCTTTGCAGTTCGCAGTTGGTC
Source organism: uncultured Acidobacteriaceae bacterium (assembly GCA_963774835.1). Classification (GTDB taxonomy): domain Bacteria; phylum Acidobacteriota; class Terriglobia; order Terriglobales; family Acidobacteriaceae; genus Edaphobacter. The sequence goes on along the minus strand of CAVZGS010000001.1, from coordinate 725,615 downwards.
CGCCGTCACCTCCGCCATCGGCACGCCGCCAACGGCCTTGATCTCATCGGTAATCTGTTTGATCTGGTACAGGAACCATGGGTCCATCGACGTCATGCGCGCGACCTCGCGCACGGTCATTCCACGCTCAAACGCATAGCGAATGTACGACAGCCGCTCCGGATGCGGCGTCACCAGCCGCTGCGTCAGCCGTCGCGGCTCAATATCGTCCGCCGTCGCCTTCTTGCCCGTCTCCAGCGACCGCACCGCCTTCATCATCGCTTCCTTGAAGGTCCTGCCGATCGCCATGACCTCGCCGACCGACTTCATCTGCGGCCCCAGACCCTCGTCCGCTCCAGGAAACTTCTCAAACTGCCACTTCGGGATCTTCACGACGACATAATCTATCGTCGGCTCAAAGCAAGCAGGTGTCGCCTTCGTAATGTCGTTCTGTATCTCATCCAGCGTGTAACCAACCGCCAGCCGCGCGGCGATCTTCGCAATCGGAAACCCGGTCGCCTTCGAGGCCAGCGCAGACGAACGCGACACGCGCGGGTTCATTTCGATCATCGTCATCCGTCCGTTCAGTGGATTCACCGCAAACTGCACATTGCTTCCACCGGTCTCAACCCCAATCTCGCGAATCACCCGAATCGCAGCATCGCGCATCACCTGATACTCACGATCGGTCAACGTCTGCGCCGGAGCGACCGTAATCGAATCCCCGGTATGCACACCCATCGGGTCAAAATTTTCAATCGAGCAGATGATGATGACGTTGTCCTTCAGGTCGCGCACCACCTCCAGCTCATACTCCTTCCAGCCCAGCACGCTCTCTTCGAGCAAACACTCATGCACCGGCGAAAGATCGAGCCCCCGCGCCAGGATCTCCATCAACTCTTCGCGGTTGTAAGCAATTCCACCACCCGACCCACCCAGCGTGAACGAAGGCCGGATCACCACCGGGAATCCGATCTTCGCGGCAAACTCCAACCCATCGCGAAGGTTGTTGATCAGCGCAGACCGCGGCATATCGAGCCCGATCTTCGTCATCGCGTCCTTGAACAACAGCCGGTCTTCGGCCTTCTTGATCGCCTCCAGCTTCGCGCCGATCAACTCAATCCCCAGCTTATCCAGCACACCAGAATCAGCAAGGTCCACGGCCAGGTTCAACGCCGTCTGCCCGCCGACCGTAGGCAGCAGAGCAAACCTCCCCTTACCACCAAGCCCGTCAGGATCAAGCATCTCCGCCTCAACGCGAAGGATCTCCTCCAGATAAGCCGAGTTCAAGGGCTCAATATAGGTCCTGTCCGCGACCTCAGGGTCCGTCATGATCGATGCCGGGTTTGAGTTCACCAGCACCACTTCATACCCCTCGGCCTTCAGCGCCTTACACGCCTGCGTCCCGGAGTAATCAAACTCCGCCGACTGTCCAATCACAATCGGCCCCGAGCCGATCACCAAAATCTTCGCAATGTCATTCCTGCGTGGCATATCTCTTCTTCTTCCTTGCTCAATCTCTCGGCGCCGAAAAAATGCGCGACCAGGGCCGCGCTGTTGAGGTTTATTTTTTGAACTCTTCCATCATCTTCCGAAAATCCTTGAAGAGATAATGCGAGTCATGCGGCCCCGGACTCGCCTCCGGATGGTACTGCACGCTGAACATCGGGTCCGTCTTATGCCGCAGACCAGCCAGCGTCTGGTCGTTCAAATTCGTATGCGTCTTCTCAACATCCGCAGGCAGCGAATCTGGGTCAACATTGAAGTTATGGTTCTGCGCGGTAATCTCCACCTTCCCCGTCCGATGGTTCATGATCGGATGGTTCCCGCCGTGGTGCCCAAACTTCAGCTTGTAGGTCTTCCCGCCGAGCGCAATCCCGAAGATCTGGTGTCCCAGGCAAATTCCGAAGATCGGCGTCTTCCCCTGCAACTGCTTCACATTCTCGACCGCATACTCCAGCGGCTCCGGATCGCCCGGCCCATTCGAGAAGAACACTCCATCCGGCTTCATCGCCAGCACGTCCGCGGCCGAGGTCGTCGCCGGCACCACCGTCACGCGGCAACCCTCGCGCGTCAGCATCCGCAGAATATTTTCCTTGATGCCAAAGTCATACGCGACCACGTGCATCTGCTCGGTGCCATCAGCAAGCGCCGGTGTCAACAGCGAATCGCCCGTCTGGTTCTTCGGCTCGTTCGCGTCCCACTCGTAAGCGACCTTTGTGGTTACAACACTGGCCAGGTCCGTGCCTTCCATCTTCTTGATCGCCCGCGCCTTCGCAACCAGCGCCTCAGCGTCCAGGTTCTCACCCGAAGCAATCACACCACGCATCACGCCATTCGCCCGCAGATGCCGCACCACCGCGCGCGTATCGATCTCTGCGATCACCGGCACGCCATAGCGCTCCAGATACTCATCCGCCACCTGCGTCGAACGCCAGTTCGAGCTCATCGGCGAAAACTCGCGAGTCACCAGGCCTTCGATATACGGCTTCTTCGACTCCGCATCGCTCGGCGTCGTTCCATAGTTTCCAATGTGGGGATTTGTCAGGACCACAATCTGACCCGCATACGAAGGATCGGTAAAGATCTCCTGATAGCCGGTCAGTGATGTATTGAAGACCACCTCGCCAGAGCGTTCCGCTCGTGCGCCAAAACTCTTGCCGCGAAAAATGCGCCCGTCTTCCAGCGCCAGTATTGCCTGCATTGCCTCTCCTGCTTGGAGTGGATTTAATAGATTCTATCAGCATTTACGCCCCGAAAACGCTGATCGCAGGCAAAACCTTCCGCCATTAAGAAAGACCCGGCACAATGACCGGGCCTTCTCATCAATTGTTAAGATTTAGCGACTGTGATGATGGTGGTGATGGCGATGATGGTGGGACTTCGCGCTCGCCGGAATGACCGCACCAGCTAGAACGACGAACGCAATGGCAGCAAGAAACAACGTGCGTAACTTCATAAAGAATTCCTCTCAGGCAGCCACTCTTTCGAGTGATCAGTAAGTTAGAAGCAGCGTATCCCGGTCATGTGTCTTTTGCCAATTTTTTTTCATCATGTTCCGAGTTTGGTTCCTCGCTGCCCGGTCACTCGATGTCCACCAGAACGTCCTCCCCTTCCACGCGCAGCGGAAACACCTCCACCCGTTCGCTTACGGGATACTCCGCCAAACCGGTCTTCACACGGAACGTCCAGGAATGCCACGGACAAACCACCGCCTCACCCTCTAACCACCCTTGTCCCAGCGGCCCCTCCCGATGCGGGCAGACATTGTCCAGCGCCGACAACTCCCCATTCACATTCGCCAGACACACAGCGACCCCTTCGACCTCGGCCTCAGCAACCTGCCCCACCGCCGGCGCCTCCGCCAACCCACACAACCTCACCCACTTCGCCACTCAAGGTTCTCCGCTATACCCATGTTAGAGCCTCTCGCACGCCCGAACGACTCACAGCAACTCAAGTCCAGATGCTAAAGTCGTCACAGAACCCTCGATGCCCCGCCCCACTTCCAAGTCAACCAAACGCACCCCTCAACCCGCTCCACCGGAAGTCGTCAGCCCCATCTGGCTGGTCAAAGCCATTGCCCTGACCGTCGTCGTGGCCCTCCTCTGCGGCTATCTCACCTTCTGCCTGCTCTTCTACCAGGGCCAGTGGCAGCTCGTTTTGCACCCAACCCGCACCGCGGCCAGTCCCATATCCATCGCCGGCGTCCCCTACGAACTCATCCGCTTCGGCCCGGACGAGTCCGCCATCCCGCAGCTCACCGGCTGGTGGATACCCTCCGACCCCGGCGGCCGCTACTCCCACCTCACCGTCCTCTTCCTCGCCGACGGCGACGGCTCCCTCGCGGACTCCGTCCCCACCCTCGCCAGCCTCCACAACCTCGGCATCAACGTCTTCGCCTTCGACTACCGCGGCTACGGCCAGAGCGCAGCGATCCGCCCCAGTCAGCAAAGCATGACCCGCGACGTCGACTCCGCCTGGCAATACCTCACCACCTCGCGCGCCATCCCTGCGCAACAGATCGTCCCCTACGGAACCGGTACCGGCGCCTCCCTTGCGACCCATCTCGCCACCACTCACAACACCGTCCCGGCCCTGATACTCGACTCTCCCCGCGCCGACCTTCTCGACACAGCCATGCGCGACCCGCGCGCCGCGCTCGTCCCCGTCCGTCTCCTCTTTCACGAGCGATTTCCGCCTCGCCGAACCCCTCTCCACCCTGCGCACACCCAAGCTCCTCCTCTCGCGCAGCGCCACACCCGACCCGGCCTTCCGCACGGCCTCAGACCCCAAACTCACCATCGAACTGGCCTCTCCATCCGCGCTCCTCTACAACCAGGCCCTCACGCGCTTCCTCGACCAGTACCTCCGTGCAGCGCCGGTCGCACAACTCGTGCCTTCCCCGGCACCCGTTCGCTAGATTCGCCTCAAGTCCACCCGCCCCACAATTACTCTTTATCCAGGAACATCTTATGACCAAATGGCTCAACGGCCTGCAACCCTTTGGCGCGTTGCTCATGCGCCTCGCACTCGGCATCTCCATGGCCGTCCACGGCTACGAAAAGGTCATACCGCACGGCGCGCTCGCTCACTATGCCCACTACATCGTCTCTCTCGGTATCCCCTACTGGCTCGGCTACGTCTCGGCCTACACCGAGTTCGTCGGCGGCATTCTTCTCATCATTGGTCTCCTCACGCGCTTCGCCGCAGCACTGGTCGCCATCAACATGCTGGTCGCTTTCGTCTTCGTCGGCGTCCATCAGGGCTTCGGAATCTACAACTACATCCTCGCCCTCGCCGCACTCGGCATCATGTTGACGTTCTACGGAGCAGGCTCCGTCTCGCTCGACCGCAAGATCGGCTTTGCCTAATCCGAGAAAAGCATCGCCGAAAAGGAGTGAAGGCCCCCGATACTGTGGGGGCCTTACGTTTGGTGGGGAGTTTTTGTTGCGGATATTGGAAACCGGAACCGTGGGAACTGCAAGCCCGGCAACTGCTGACTACACCCAATAAGACGCGAGTCTGAAGGAAAAGTTGCTCGCTATTTTCCACTATTCTGTATATATGACTTTTTTACATTCTATAAACAGAAGAAAGACTTTTCCCTTACATTTCGCCGGACTGCGCAGATGTTTTCACTTAGCTGAAGTTCAGGAATTCGCTCGGATTGACCTGCGCGCCAGGAAACACCAGCTCTAGGTTCTTTGCTCCCAACGTCTTGTAGGCCGCCTCGCCAAGCACCCTGCGAAAATCCGTCGTCACAGCAAGGTCACGCCCTTCATTCAACTGCTCATTCGCCAGCCCAGGCCACTTGCCATAGACCTTGCCACCCTTCACTTGCCCGCCCAGTACGAACATTACATTGGCGTGACCATGGTCGGTTCCGCCGGTTCCGTTCTGTCGAGCGGTTCGTCCAAACTCCGACATCGTCACCAGCGTCACATTCTCGGCGTCGTCTCCCATGTCCTTCCAGAAGGCCGCAATCGTCTCCGAGAACTCCTTCAACCGGTTCGCCAGTTGACCATTGATGTTCCCCTGGTTCTGGTGCGTGTCCCATCCACCGATGTCGGAGAACGCCGCCTCCACTCCAAGGTTCGCCTTCAGCAGTTGTGCGATCTGCTTCAGACTGTTCCCAAACGGCGTGTTCGGATACATCACTCCCGCCGCCGGCTGATAGTGTGACGGGTCAGCCGCCTTCAGCATCTTCACCGCTTCAAACGTCTCCTGCCCGGTGCCATGCAGCACAGCGTCCGTGCTCTCGTCATACATCGCCTGAAACGCATTGCTGATCGGCGAGGTCTGCGGTCCTTTTCCGCCAACCGAAAAATCCGCAAGATTATTCACCGCAATCGCCGGCAGCTTTCCCTGCAGCGTCCGCGGGACCTGTGTCCCCAGCGCCACCGCACGAAACGCCGAAGGCTTCCCTGTCGTCACCTCGGCCTGCAACGCGCGATTCAGCCATCCATCCGGAGTCGACTTCACCCCAGGTGTCCCGCTCTCCATGTAATCCTGCGCGTCAAAGTGCGACCGCGTCGTGTCCGGCGAACCCGCCGCATGAATGATCGCCAGATGTCCCTGGTCATACAGCGGCTTGAACGAGGCCATCGAAGGATGCAGCCCGAAAAATCCATTCAGGTCCAGAACGTCCTTCTCCTGGATCGCAATCGAGGGCCGCATCGCATAGTAGTTCTTCTCCTTGTACGGCACCACGACGTTCAACCCATCGGCCGCGCCTCGCTGAAACAGCACCACCAGCTTTTTCTTGTTCGCCGCCGCCGTCGTCACCTCGGCCAGAACGCTCCGCGATAGAAACGCCGGAATCGTCGAAGTACCAATCAGCGCCAGGGCCCCACCCTTCATAAACCCGCGTCGCGTCACCCCACGCTGCGCCGCATCGCGTCCGTGAATGTCGCATCCCCAGTCGCTATGGTCTCGCCAGACATTTCATATTCGCCATGTCCCTGCTCCTGTCTCGGCGTCCGGTCGAGGTCACGGAGTGTACTCGCCTGTTTGTACTAACGCGGTTACCGCTCAGAAGTTGCCGGTCCTGTCAGATTCCAGCCGGCCGCAAATAGAAAATTGCGTGGAATTTGAGACTGTTACTCAAACCCTTTCAATCACTTCCCGCAGACTACTCCATACTCGCAATCGACATGCGCAGAAAATGCGGCCGTCCCGTCAACGACCCAAATCCACCTCTAACGCCGTTGAAACTCCGGTGAACCCAGCAGCAACCCAGCCATCATAGCCGCCTCACGATCCAGAGGTGGCCGCGCCTGCTGTTTCAGCGCAGCAGGATTGAGCACCTGGGCCATAGGCTCGAAGTCATTCGGCCGGATCGGAAAGTCCTTCAACGCCTGCTGCTGCATACCCTGGTCCTGAAACTGTTGCAGCACCGTCGATCTCGTCCGGTCGCTCACCGCCTGTCCCAACAGCGCCATCTCAAGCTTCTCTTCCTTTGCCGCCGCCTCGCCCGCTGCACTCGTACTCAACGCCACCGGCTCCATTCCGGCATTAGTCTCTCCCAGCAATCGACCCCAGTCCGTCTGAACCCCGGGAATGCGATCGCTGCTGAGCCCCAGGGCAAAGTTCATCCGGCTCACAAGGTCGCCGGTATTCACCCATGACTCTGCCATCCAGCTATACCCATTCGGCGTCTGCATCCCGTACAGCGGCATCCCCAGTTTATCCAGCGCCTGCACCAAAGGAATCGCGTTCCTCACCTCGGCCCCGCTCGCCCGCACCGCAGAGATCACAAACTCCTCCGGAGTCTTCACCTTCGCACGATAAACCTCCGGCGACCAAAACTCCGGCGAATCAAACATCGCCCGCAGCACCGTCTTGATGTCGCCACCGCTGGCCAAAAACGCCTTCGTCATCCGATCCACCAGCGCTGGTGGAGGCGTATCACTCACAAACCGAACCGCGAGCTTGGTCGAAATGAACTTCGCCGTCGCCGGACTGGTCGCGAGCATGTGCAGCACCTGCAGCCCTTCCTGCATACCGCGCTGGTCGCCTTGATACGTCACGCGACAAGGGTCTTCGCGCCGACCCCCAACTCCGCCAATCCCGGCTTCCCCCCATCGCGGCTCAACAAAACTGGCCCCTGGAATCACCACTCCCATCGCCGTCTTATTCCCCGGTTCATGCCTCCGTTCGACAAACTGAAAATTACCGCCGCAAACCGGCTGCTCGATCGACCAGCCCGTCAGCACCTTGGCCACTTGTGTAACGTCCTGTTGCGTGTAACCTTTGCCACAGGCCGGATCGAGCGAACTCACGGGATGGTCCTGGCTCACCTCGCACTGCACTCCCAGCGTGTGCAACTCCATCAACTCACGCGCATAGTTCTCATTTAGTCCACCGCTCCTTGAGCGCCTGTTTTACCTGCGGATTTTTGGCAAACTGCGCCACCCGGGGAGCGTTTCTGGCAGCCAGCGAATTCGGCCCGATGCTCTGCCAGTTGTCCAGATACATCAGCATCGCGGGGCTCTTGGCCGTCGCCACCAGCAGTGTCCTCAAACTTCCCAAGAGCATGCGGCCGGATCACGTCCCGCTCATAAGCTGGCAGCATGTACGGCTCATTCTGGTTCTTCTTGATGTACACATTGAAGTGGTTCAGCCAGAAGTCCGTCATCACCGCTTCCAGCTGCCGTTCGCTGTAGATGTCCCGCACCATCCTGGACTGCAGCAGTTCCGCCCCAATCATCCTCGGTGAACCCTGCAGTGCTGCCAGCGTCTCCCGCTGCAACGGCGTCAACCCTTCGGCGGCCTCAGCCAGCTCGGCCTGACTCAAACTCCTGCGAAATGCGGTCAACTCCTTCGGCGGCATCGCCAGGATCCGCCGCATCCTCTCGTCCGGGGGAAGGTTGATGATCTTCACCGCCTCCAGCCCGGAATAAAACTGTTCCTCATGCGTCGCCATCGCTGGGACAGCAGGGTCCACGCCATCTCCCGGCAGCGCGGTCTTGTCCTTTGGCCCGTCCGCGTCCTTCGCCATTGTGGGCGACATCATCTCCCCATCACCCTTACCTGCGTCCGCTTCTGCCTTCTTCTCTTCCTGCTTGGCCTTCGCCGCCTTATAGAAAGCAATCTCATCGGCGTAAATTGCATGTTCCACCGGATCCGAGGGGAGTGGAGCGTTTTTCGCAATCATCTGCCGCAACACCTGTGGGCTCGGATACCGCCAGACCAACTCCGCCTGTTGCATCTTCATCGCGGGAAACATAGCCAGCCGCGCATCCAGCGCCGAATCATCGATCCTCGACGGATTCAACTGCAACTCAAACCACCGCTGCAAACCCATCGCCTGCACGGCCGCAACGTCTCCAGGCCGGGGCCCAAACGTAAATCGATTCAGAGCATGCAGCACCCGCTCCTGCCCTTGAATCTGCCCCTGTTTCGCCGAACTCCCCACCAGCTTGTTCACAGCAGCGGCCGCGACCATCGGCTGCCCGGCCATCAACACGCACAGAACGCCAGCCATCAAGGCCCGCGCCGCACCCATCAGCACTTCAGCAGACCCTCGTCTGAATCGCATAGCACTCCTTCTTGCGCTCCAGCCCGATCTTGCTCAGCCAAAACAGCCAGAGAACTGCCCCTGCCATCTCAGACCCGGTAACACCGCATCAGTTGCGGCCAAATTCGCCTGCGCCACCCAGTTAGAACGCCGCGAGCTCATGCATTGCCCGATATAAGTCCTCCGGCTGCGGCAAAATTGCGTCCTCCAGCACCGGCTGATAGGCCACAAACGTATCCATCGCCGCCACCCGACGGACCGGAGCGTCGAGATCATGAAACAGTTCGTCCCCGATCCGCGCCGCGATCTCCGCACCATACCCCCAGCTCAGCATGTCTTCATGCGCGACGATCACGCGATTCGTCTTTTTCACGCTCCCCGCAATCGCGTCCCAGTCATAAGGAGTCAAGCTCCGCAGGTCGATCAACTCCACATCGATACCCGTCTCCCGATGCAGCTTCTGCGCTGACTGCAGCGCCCGCGGCACCACAGCGCCATACGTCACCACGGTCAGGTCCTTCCCCGGCCGCACAATCTTCGCCTTCCCAAAAGGAATGCAGTACTCCGGCCCCGGATAAGCCGCCCGTCCGAATGTCTCGCGGTACAGCCGCTTATGCTCGAGAAAGATCACCGGATCATCGCATCGAATCGCCGTCCGCAACAACCCCAGCGCGTCAAGAGCGTTCGACGGCATCACAATTCGCACACCAGGCGTATGCGTAAAAATGCTCTCGCCCGACTGCGAATGATAGATCGACCCGCCCGTCAGATACCCACCAATCGGCACCCGTATCACCAGCGGGCAGCTGAACTCCCCGTTCGATCGCCACCGCACCAGCGGCAGTTCATTGCGCATCTGGTGCATCGCCGGCCAGATGTAGTCGAAGAACTGGATCTCCACAACAGGCTTCATTCCCCGAATTGCCATGCCAATTGCGCGGCCCGTAATATTCGCCTCAGCCAGTGGAGAATTGAAGCAACGCTCGCTGCCAAACTCCGTCTGGAGCCCGGCGGTCAGCTTGAACACCCCACCCTTGCCCTTCACCTTGCCCGCAAGCAGGGCCTCATCGCGACTAGCATCGGCAACGTCCTCGCCGAACACCACCACGCGCTCGTCCCGCCGCATCTCGTCCTTCAGGCAGCAGTTGATCAGGTCTGCCATCGTGCGTTCCGTCGGATCAGCGGTCGCCGCCAGCTCCGTAGCAAACCGAGGATCCATTGGACTCAGGTCCTCCGAGTATAAATGCTTTGTAATCGAAGCCACCGTCGGTAGCGTTGCCATCACCGCACGGTTCGCCGCCCGTTGCACCTCCTCATCTACCTGCTGCTCGAGCTTATTGATCGCGTCCGCATCAAGAATACCCTCACGCAGTAGCCACATCTGCATCCGCGAGATCGGGTCTCGGGCCGCATCGGCGGCAAGCTCCTCCGCCGACCGGTACAGCCGCTCATCATCGCTCAGCGAATGCGAATACGGCCGGATCACATGCCCATGCACCAGCGCCGGCCCTCTCCCGGCGCGGCAGTAAGCTACCGCCTCCACCATCGCCTTGTAGCTTTCAATCGGATCGGTCCCATCAACCTCGGCAAAGTGGAAGTTCGGAAAATTTGCCACCAGCTTTGAGATATTTCCCCCGGGCGTATTCACCTCCACTGGCGTCGAGATCGCATACCCATTGTCCTCGACCACATACAGCACCGGCAGCTTCCCATTCGAAGCCGTATTCAACGACTCCCAGAACTCTCCCTGGCTCGTCGACCCCTCACCAATCGAAACGTAAACCACCTCGTCGCCATGAAACGTCACATCTTTGAACTCGCGGTAATCTCCCTCATGTTTCTTCGCCCCCTCCGGATGCCGCGTGAAGAACCTTCCCGCCTCCGCGCACCCGACTGCATGCAGACACTGCGTCGCCGTCGACGAAGAAGGCGTCACGATGTTCAGCCTCTTAACCGACCAGTGCGAAGGCATCTGTCGTCCGCCGCTCGCAACATCGTCCGCCGCACCCACCGCCTGCAGCAACTGCTCCTCAACGGTATTCCCCAGCGCCAGGCATATCGCCCGGTCGCGATAGTAAGGAAAGAACCAGTCATACCCCGGCTTCATCGCCATCCCTGCAGCGACCAGCAGCGCCTCATGTCCCGCGCACGAAACCTGGAAGAAGATCTTCTGCTGCCGCTTCAAAACAATCTCGCGATCGTCCGTCCGCCGCGATAGATACATCAGGCGATAGAACTCCACCAGCTGGTCACGCGTCAGCAGACTCTCCGCACCGTCGACCGCCGTCTTCTTGTTCTCCTGCACGCTGGATCCAGACTGTCTCGCCATGCACCTGTCCTTTACTTCTAAGCCGCGGCCTTCTCAAGCCGCCCACAAGATTGTACCGGGAAGCCCCCACACTTGACTCTCCCAAAAATTACTTTTTGACTCATCGTTCAATTTGCAGATTGGCCTGAAAATAGGCGGCCCAAAGGCCGCCCTTTCAGAAGACGATTCAACCTAAACAAACAACGGAGCCAACACCAGCGTTATCGTAGCCAGCAGCTTGATGAGCACATGCAGACTCGGGCCCGCCGTGTCCTTGAACGGATCGCCGACCGTATCGCCCACAATCGCCGCCTTATGCGCCTCTGACTTCTTTCCGCCATACTGTCCCGTTTCAATGAACTTCTTCGCGTTGTCCCATGCGCCGCCGCCGTTGTTCATCAGCATAGCCAGCAGCACGCCCGAGATCGTCCCGACCATCAGCAGCCCAGCGACAGCTTCGGCCCCGGCCAGATTCACCGCCACTCCAGCAATCGCCGGCACCGGCAGCACCGCACCCGGAGCATAGATCGCCGTGTTCGCCTGGTAGCTCGAACTCAGGTGCCGGAAGATCAACCCGACTACCACGGGCATACCGACCACCAGCGCGCCCGGCAACACCATCTCCTTAAGCGCCGCGCCTGTCACAATATGAACGCACCGCCCATAGTCCGGCTTCGACGTCCCCGCCATGATCCCCGGGTTCTCCCTGAACTGGTCACGGACGTCCTGCACCACCATCTGCGCGGTCCGCCCCACGGCCTTGATCGCCATAGAGCTGAACAGAAACGTCAGCATCGCACCCAGCAGCGCCCCTACAAAGACCGGTACCTGTGCGAGGTTAATGTTCGTGAAGCTCCAGCCAGCCGGCATGAACCCGCCAGCCGCCGCGACCTTCGCCGTCACGATGACTTTGATCTCCTCCAGATATGCCGAGAACAGCAGGAAGGCCGCCAGCGAAGCCGATCCCACCGCATAGCCCTTGGTCAGCGCCTTCGTCGTATTGCCCGCAGAATCCAGCTTGTCCGTTCGCTCGCGAATCGAATCAGGCTGGTTCGACATCTCGATGATCCCGCCAGCATTGTCCGTAATTGGCCCAAAGGTATCCATCGCTAGAATGTAGGCCGCGCAACTCAGCATTCCCATCGTGGCGATCGCCGTGCCATAAATTCCTTTGGCATAGTCGGAGATCCCCGCCACTCCAGCCAGTCCCTGCACGCCGAAGTAATAGCTCAGCAGCAGCGCTGCCGAGATGGCAATCACCGGCATCGCCGGCGTCTCCATCCCCACGGCCAGCCCGCTGATAATGTTCGTCGCCGGGCCCGTCAGCGAAGCCTCCGCAATCGACTGCACCGGCCGGTAGATTGACTCCGTGTAATACTCCGTAATCCACACAAACAGAAACGACGCAATCAACCCGATCACGCCGCACCCCAGCAGCCACAACCACTGCACCTGCGGCCCGTTCAGCATCAGGTACACCGCACCCGCAAAACCCAGCAACGCGAGCCCCGAGGTCACGTAGAACCCGCGATTCAGCGCATGCATCGGGTCTTCGTCTTCGGTCGTACTCACCACAAAGACTCCAACGAGACTCGCAATCAGATTGATCGCCAGCACAATCAGCGGAAACAGTATTCCCTTCACGCCAAACACCGGATAGAGCGCCGCACCCAGAATCATCGCGCCCACGTTCTCCGCCGCGGTCGACTCAAAGATGTCCGCTCCACGGCCAGCGCAATCCCCGACGTTGTCCCCAACCAGGTCCGCAATCACGGCCGGGTTCCGCGGATCGTCCTCAGGAATTCCCGCCTCGACCTTACCCACCAGGTCCGCACCCACGTCCGCGGCCTTCGTGTAGATTCCGCCGCCAAGCTGGGCAAACAACGCCACCAGCGAAGCTCCAAACCCAAACCCGACCAGCTGGTACGGCACCGTCTCCGGATGCTCCAACCCGCCGAAGAACAAGAACAGCGAACCGACACCCAGCAACGACAGCGCCACCACCACCAACCCCGTCACCGCCCCGCCACGCAACGCCATCTGCAGCGCTTTGTTCAAGCTCGTCCGTGCTGCTGAAGCTGTCCGGATATTCGCCCGGATCGAGCAGTACATCCCCGTATAGCCCGCCAGCCCGGAGCACACCGCACCCACCAGAAAACTGATCACCGTCTTCAACGCAAATGGCTCCGTTCGTCGCCGACATGTGGTATCCAACAAACACCACCACCGCCAAGACCGCCGCGATCGCCCCAATCGTCCTGTACTGCCGTCGCAGAAACGCCTCGGCCCCCTCCCGAATCGCGTCCGAGATCGCCCTCATCTCCGCCGTTCCCGTGTCCGAGGCGATTACCGCACGCGCCAGCATCAACGCAGCTACCAGGGCCAGCACTCCAACCCCTATTGCAACCCACAGATACAGCCGGCCGTCGTTCCCAACATAGGCAGGCAGAGTCGCAGCCTGCTCTTGTACGGCCATAGCCAAAAAGCTCACTACATACATGCAAAGGTCTCCTTAGAACGCAGAATTTCTTTCAGCTTCACAAAGGTCGCAATTAGAGCATGCGCAATCGAAGAGGGTCAATGCGTCCCTTGATGCGTCCTTCGATGTGTCCCTGGCTCTGTCCCAGACACAGGCTTCGATGCTCATTTTCGTGCAGCGCGGATTGGTTGATTTCATGAAGGCGGCAAACCAAAGTAATAGCACAACTCGCCACCTCCTCACGCAAAGTTCCTCCCGGCCGATGTACACCTCAGCGCAAATACCGAGGTGCAGCCGTGTCCCTTCGCAGCAAATTGACTCGTCGTGCCCCAACTCTTCGCGTCCCCGACGCGCGCCGGTTCGGACACGTCATCTGTAGGCGCGCCGTCGTCCTGATCTTCTTCCTCGCCCGTGTCGCTGGCGCCCAGATCGACACCACCAGCGTGGCTCCCCATCGCTACCTCGTCCTCTACCGCAATGCCACCATTCCCGGCGACGCCGAGGCCCGCATCGCCTCCACCGGCGCCCGTCTCACACGGCGAAACGAGCACTTCGGCATCGCCGCCGTCGAATCCACGACCCAGCAGGACGACGCCACCACTCTCCGCCGCCTCGCTGCCCAACCCAACGTCGCCTACGTCCTCCACGACCGCATCCTATCCGCCCACCGCCTCCGCCTCCAGGCCATCGACTCCGCCTCCACCGACCCAGCCTCGATCGGCAAGGACGGCACCGGACAATCAACCGGCCCAACCACCATCGGCAGACTCCCCACCCACGGCCCCATCCATACCACGCCTCCATCGATACCCACCCCATTACCACCCGCACCTTACGACACCTACTACACCACCCCCCAAAGTTGGGCCGTCCAGCAGGTCGGCGGCCACGGCAACAACGTCCCGGGCGGTCCCGCGCACGGCCCCTGGGACACCACCATGGGCAAAGGCGTCCGCATCGCCATCATCGACAGCGGCGTCGATCAGTCCCACCCCGACATCGCCCCCAACCTGGCCCTCAACCTCACCGAGGTCGACCGGACCGCCTTCCCCACCCCCTGCGACGACGGCACCCCGCAGGACCAGGAAGGCCACGGCACCTGGACCGCCTCGCTCGCCGCAGCAGCCATCGGCCCCGGCACCGGACAGGTCATCGGAGTCGCCCCGGCGGCGACCATTCTCAATATCAAAGTCCTCCAGCGCATGCCCGCCGCCATCGTCGGCGACAGCGCCCCCGCCGACCAGTGCGAAGCTGGCGAGGCCAGCGGCCTTCTCAGCTGGGTCATGCAGGGTATCGAGGACGCCATCACCAACCGCGCCGACGTCATCTCCCTCTCCATCGGCGCCACCGCCGACCTCACCACGGGAGACGGCGCCGGCCTCCTCGCCGCCTTCAATCAGATCACCTACGCCGCCGCCCAGGCCAACATCGTCATCGTCGCCTCCGCAGGCAACGACGGCTTCGACCTCTCGAATCCCCGCTACGTCGAACTCCCGGCCCAATCCCGCGGCGTCCTCGCCATCGTCGCCTCCACAAACGCTGCCTGCGCCCAGAACCTCAATCCCGGGGCCACCTGCACGCCCGGTCGCCGTCACCCTCGCCTACTACAGCAACTACGGCATCCCTCTCGCCTTAGCCGCCCCCGGCGGCAGCTACCCCGACGGGGGCGACGCCGCGGTCAGCGGCTGGATCCGCGGCGCATGCAGCTCAGGCAACCCCAACACCCTCGATGGCCTGCCCTCCGACTCCGCCCACAGCTATGGCTGCTTCAACCTCGGCCACACCCCCTACGTCCAGGCCATGGGCACCAGCGCCTCGGCCCCTCTGGCCGCAGGTGTAGCCGCCCTGCTACGGGCGGCCCACCCAAATTGGAGCGCCACAGACGTCGTCTCCGTCATGCGCAACTCAGCCATCGCCACCCCGGGCTTACTCGTCCCTCAGATCAACGCCACCACCGCCCTAACCCAATCCCCACCAACCCAATAGCGAAGATAATTCGAGCTATTCTTCAATTCAAAGCTCACCCCTTCATCCGTTCCTTCACGCTATGGGCCAACTTTTCGATCTCATCGGCCTTCTTTATCACGTCCACCGACAGTATCTCTTTGTCCGTCTTATCGACCTGTTGTTTCAAGTCAGTGGCCAACGCCAGCAACTTGTCTGTGTCGGCCACCAGACGCTTCTGCCGGTCGTCGTTACGCAACTTCTCCTGCTTCTCCGCGCGGTTCGGATCGAGCGGACTCGAATCGTCGGGGTTGTTGCCCAACCCTGGTTTCTGAGGCATTCCAGGCGTCTGGCGTCCTTGCCCCGGCAACGGCTGCTGCGCAGAATAGATCTGTCCTCCCCTCACGCTCATCAGGACCCGCTGTCACCAAAACTATTCCAATCATTGCAACTCGAAGTATCCTCATATCGTCCCCCGGTTACCGCCTGCAGGCAGCGCCCTATCTCGCTTCCCTGCCAGAATTGCATCTTATCAAGTTGTTGACGCATTCTGTTCTACAGCATCCCCGAAAGCGAGACGCCGTAATCATGCACCTTCTGGCCCTGGCCACGCAAGATCAACCCACTGGCATCGTCAAGGTCATCGAACGTGACTGGTACAACGGCATTCTTCTCACCATTCAGACCAAACTCCCCAAATTTCTAGCCGTTCTCCTTGTCGTCTTCGTACTCCACCGCATCGTGCTCTTCTTCGTCAGGCGTATGCGTCGGAGCGCCGACCATCAGGTCGGCAACTTCCACCGCGCGGCCCAGCTCCGCACTATGGCCGCCATCGTGCGCGCCACCTCCTACTCCGTCTTCGGATTCATCATCTTTCTCCAGTTCCTCAACCTCCTGAACATCCCCTACCAGCCCCTCCTTGCCTCAGCAGGCATCCTGGGCATCGCCGTCGGTCTCGGCGCACAAAGCATCTTCAAGGACATGCTCAACGGCGTCTTGATCCTCATTGAAGACCAGTACAACGTCGGCGAGGTCGTCAACATCGCCGGCCTCAAGGGCACCGTCGAAGACCTCTCCCTCCGCCGCACAAACCTCCGCGACGCCGACGGCACGCTCTATATCATCCCCAACAGCCAGATCGCCACCGTCTCCAACCTCTCCCGCGACTACGCCGTCGCCACCCTCAACGTCAGCGTCGACGCCAGCGCCAACCCCGACAAGGTCATCGCCCTGCTAGGCGAAGTCGCCGGGCAGGTCCGAAACGAGCCCGAGTTCAAAGACATCGCCGTTGCGGACCCCGTCATCCTTGGCGTCGACAAGATCGAAGGCCGCTCCGTCACCTATCCCGTACAAATCCGCGTCCGCACCAATAAACGCGATGTCGTCCTGCGCGAGCTGCGCCGCCGCATCATCATGGCCTTCGAGAAAAACGGCGTCCCCCTCGGCAACGACCCCGCTAACATGCTCATCCTCCGCGCACCCAGCCCCAACCCCACCGCCCCACCCGCCCAGCAACCCCTCATAGGCAGTTAGCCCACCACCAACCAACAATGTTTCACCTAATAAAGGGACCCTAGTGCCAGCACAAATCATCAGCACGAAATCTGCCGAACACTACAAGTGGGGAGGTCCGCAGGGAACTGACTGTGACGGTTGGCACCTCGTCAAAACCCCGGAGCTCAGCATCATCGAAGAACTCATGCCTCCCGACACCAGTGAGACCCGACATTTTCACGTCCACGCACGCCAGTTTTTCTTCGTCCTCGAAGGAGAACTCGTCAGTCGAAGTCGAGCATCATGATTTCGTCCTTCAAACCGGTGAAGGGCTGGAAATCTCTCCGGGCCAGCAACATCAGGCAATGAATCGAAGCGCCAGGCCCGTGCGCATGCTGGTCACTAGCCAGCCCCCAAGTCACGGCGACAGGGGCCAGGCTTAATCAAAACCGATTCAAGGATGCACGTAACGAACCGCCTTCGCTCAAATCAACTAAAGCGACTGATTCATCGCCGCAATCAACTCATCCACCGTCGAAACCGGAGGCAGACATCCCTTCCCGTTGCAGACCACCGCAAAGCTTCCCTCCTCCTTGAGTCCCGGCAGATGCGGAAGCGTCTCCGCCAGCGCCCGAGGTAACGCCCCCAACTGGTCTCTCCGCAATCGAATGACGCTCTTATTCACCGCATACCGTGCCAGCGCTACCGCCTCCAGCCGTCGCGCCGCCGCATCGTCGCCAATCACGCAGATCTGCACCGCACGCTGCACCATTCGCTGCAACGCCAAGCCGTAGCTCGCCGCATACAAACCGAAGTGTTCGACGACCCCGGCAAAGGTCTCCAGCGTCTCCAGCGCCTTCACCGCATAGTCTTCGCGACCATTCAGGGCCTCCAGTCGCAACAGCAGCGCCGCCCCAACCGGGTTTGCAGCAGGCGTAGGCGAATCCTGCAGCGGCTTCCTCCGCGTCACCAGCGCCCCCAGTCGCACCTCGCCCTTGGCCGCCTTCTCCGTATCGAAGAAAGCGCACCCCGTTGCGTCATAGAAACGCTCGAGGGCACTCTCCATGATCGACTCGGCCGCGATGTAGTAGCGCATCTCTCCAGTCATCTCCCAGGCGTCGAGCGCCGCGTGACCAAGAAACACATAGTCATCCAGCACCCCGGCCACCTGCGCTTCAACCCCGCCCTGCTCTCCATAAGCCACCACATGCGCCAGTCCGGTCTTCGAGTTCCTCGCCTCAGCCAGCACACGGTCCAGCGACTTCAGCGCAAACGCCCGCACCTCCGGCAAATCCAGAACACGTCCTGCCTCAAGGTAGGCTGAGATGCACATCCCGTTCCAACCCACATAGACCGTCTTGTCGACATACGGTGTAGGCCGCTTCAGACGCGCCGCATACAGCTTCTTCTTCGCGGAATCAAGCCGCTCCTTCGCCTCATCCAGCGAGATCTTGTTCGCCTTCGCAACACCGTCCAGCGTCCCTCGCACATGCAGCACGTTCTTTCCGGGATTGTGATGCATGTCGCCGATCTCGCCAATGTCGTAGTACGCGCTTGCCACCGCCATCTCTTCGGCCGTCAACACCGCGGCCGCCTCATCCATCGTCCACGTAAAGTAATCGCCGTCATCGTCCAGCGAATAGTCCGCGTCCTGCGATGCATAAAACCCGCCCCGTTCGCGATCACTCAGCCACTCGTCCATCCAGCGAACGATCTCCCGAGCCACCCGCGCGGCCTCGGGCTCGACGAAGGTCTGAAACGCATGGATATAGTTCTTCAGCAGCTCGCTGTTGTCATATGCCATCTTCTCAAAGTGCGGCACCACCCATCGGTCATCGACCGAGTAGCGATGAAACCCTCCCGCCAGATGGTCGTAGATCCCACCCTTCGACATCTTGGCAAGCGTGACCATCGCCGCGTTCTTCGCCGCCTCGCCAACACTCTCCGCCACCCACCGACACACGCGAAGCCGCATCCAGCAACAAATCAATCGCGCCGGAATGCGGAAATTTAGGCTGCGACCCAAACCCGCCCGACC
This sequence comes from uncultured Acidobacteriaceae bacterium, assembly GCA_963774835.1. Lineage (GTDB taxonomy): Bacteria > Acidobacteriota > Terriglobia > Terriglobales > Acidobacteriaceae > Edaphobacter. Next base: position 706,351 of record CAVZGS010000001.1, on the reverse strand, counting down.
GCGCATCAAACTGCTTCAGCGCCGAATCCACCAGCTTCGCCACCAGCTCCGGCCCCGGATTCCCCGTCCTGCCCATGAACGACTCGTTATGCTCGATCGCCGCCATCACGCTGCCGGCCGAATCGTTCACCTCGTCCCTTCGCTTCTGAAACGCCTCCGCCATCGTCAACAGCACTCGCGGAAACCCCGGTCGTCCATGCTCGGTCCGTCGGCGGAAAATAAGTGCCGCCAAAATAAGGCTTCCCCTCCGGAGTCAGAAACGCCGTCAGCGGCCACCCTCCCTGCCCACTGATCGCCGACACCGCAGCCTGGTATCGCGTATCCACGTCCGGCCGTTCGTCCCGATCCACCTTTACCGCAATAAACTGGTCGTTGATGATCTTCGCGGTCTCTGCACTCTCATAGGACTCACGGTCCATCACATGGCACCAGTGGCACCACACCGCTCCAATATCCAGCAGGATCGGCTTGTCCTCGGCCTTTGCCTTTGCAAACGCCTCTTCGCCCCACTCCTGCCACTGCACGGGCTGATGCATCGCAGACCGCAAATAGGCCGAAGCCGACTTAGCCAGTGAGTTCAAACGTTCCCCACCCAGTTCCTTACCCTGTTCGTCACTCATAGACCTTCAGTTTAGTCCACACGACGCACACCCTCGCTTTGAAAACACCGGTACATAATTACTGTCGTCACCAAAGCTTCCGCGCATCGACGTCGAAAAGAAAAAAAAGGGCCCGAGCCGAAGCTCGGCCTCTCGCAAAACCATAACCTACTGCGGAGGAGTACTCGGAGTCGCCGAAATCGGCTTCGGCGCCTCCGGCGGCTTCGGAGCGGTCAGTCCCGGAATCACCGGAGACTTGCCAAGACTCCCGACCGCCGCGCTCTGAATGCTGATCCCGTAAACATCCAGCGTGGTCGCCAGCAACTGACGCAGCAGCGACCGGTCTTTCGCATACGCAGCTGTGTCCGAAATCAGCGTATTCTCAGCAACCGCCAGGTTCCTCCCCTGTTGCAGTACGTTTGATGTCGTCGACGCACCCAGCTTGTACTTCTTCTGTTCGGCATCCAGACTCTGCGCAGCATAGTCCCGCGCTGCCTGTGCCGCCTCCACCTGGGCCCTGTCGTTCGTCAGCGCGTACTGCTGGTTCGTTACCTGGATGCGAATCTGATCGTAAAGCTGCTGGATTCGCATCTCCGTCTGCCGGTACTCCATCTGCGACCGCGCCTGGTCCGCCTGCGCCGTTCTATTCCGCAGCGTGACGTTGATATTCACTCCAACGCCCTTATCCGGAGCGCTGCTGTTGAACAAATTGGTGAACGCCGTACCGTAATCCACCGTCGGAAAAGTCCCGGGAGGATAAGGGGCGCTGGTCTCGAAATTGACAGCAGCCGGATTCTGGTGACCACCCAGCGCATTCGCTCCGTAAAACGCATACGCATCCACCGTCGGCAACAATCCGTTCTTGAAAGCCTTGATCGTGATCTGGTTATTCTTGAGAGCCAGAACTGCCTGCTCAATCTGAGGATTGTTCACGTACGCTTCCTTCACCAGGTCCTCGGTCGGCATGTCCTCCTCCGCCAACCGCTCCAGGCTTATGCGATCGGTCGGAATCACCGGCGCATTCGCAAGCTGCGGCTCGTTCAGGTTCCGCGCAATCGCCTGCTTCATGATCAGTTGCTGATACTCCAGATTCGTCTTCGACGCTACCAGCGCCTGTTTGTCGGTCGCCACCGCGCTGTCCGAATTGACCACATCCAGAGGCGCCAGCGTCCCGATCTCCAGCTGCTTCCGATTGTCTGCCGTCAACTGCGTCGACTGCGCCAGCGCACGTTCCTTCGCCTGCTCGTCCTCGTACGCGCTCACCAGCGCCCAGTAGATTGCCTCTACCTGATTCACCGTGTACAGGAGTTGTTGGCGAAACGACGAGTCCGTGATCCTTCGGTCGTTCTTGGCCTGCAGAATAAACCGCGCATTGATCCCTGGCCCAAATCCCTGCAGCAGATGCTGTGTCGCCGTCGCACGGAAACCGGTCGTGTAAGACGGACTGTAGTCGGTGAACGGATTATTTGTCGTCACACGCGTGTTGTTGAAACCGACCGTGAACGCCGTGCCGGTAACAAAGCCCTGGCTGTAATTGAAGTTGTACGTCGAAGTGTCCGTATTCAACACCGACAGGCCGCCGCTGAACAGAGTATTAACCTGCGGCGCGCTTTGTGCCTCATACGACAGTTGTCCCGTCACCACCGGATCCAGTGCCTCAGGCGCGGGGCCTCCGCCATTCGTGCTCGTCACCAGCCCGCCCGCCCCCGCGCCCGCGCCGCCTGTTCCGGCCGAGGTCGCTCCTGGTCCGCCACCGGTCAAAATCGTCGTTGTCGCCCCGCCCAGCGTATTTTGCACCAGGCCACTCGAAACGCCGCGCAGGAATGACCCCGCCTTTGCGCGAAGTATATCCGTGTCCGCAATATCCAGATTGATCCGTGCAATCGCTATGTCGTAGTTATTTTCAATAGCCAGCATCACCGCATCCGACAGGCTCAAATAAATCTTCCCGTCGCGCAGCAGCTGCTCCAGCTTCGGAGTATTTCCCAGACTCGGAGCCGGATAGTTCAGCTGCGTGTACGGAGCAATCGGATTCCAGAAGTGGCTCTTCGGCTTCGTATAGTCGACATCAGTGCCCCGCAGGTACAACGGCTCGGTCAGCTTCGGCGGAGGGGCCTGTGGCAAACCTGGCTGCCCCGTCGTATCGTTCTGCACCGCCTGCGACGGCGCCGGCTGCGTCGCGCTAGGTGTCGTCTGGTTCGGCGTCCCCGGAACCGGTTGCTGCTGCGCCAATCCGCTCTGCTGGCACACACTCATCAACAACAGGGCAACGCTCGCTGCCGCCTGCAAATCTTTTAATCTCACGATGCGTTCTCCAACTCTTCCTACGCTTGGCCGGCCAGTGGCTCAGATCAATCTGGGCTCCCGCCGGACATCTGAATTCAATGGCTCCGCAATTCATAGTTCCGCCCAAACCCCACGCAACCGCGCGCGGCCGGGCCCGAAATTCAATGTGTAATCCTTGTTAAGACGCGCAGCACCTTTCCGACGACTCTTAAAGAATGCTCCTGGCCTACACACTCCTGTCGCACAGAAATGCTTTGGTTGAGCAGATATACGCACCTATTCGTTGCTTCGTTCCCAACAATCCATCAAAATTGTCGAATGGTTGTAACGAAGTAAGTATATCAATGCTCTCCTGTTACCAATCGTCGTCTCAACTCAGCATCAAGCTAGGTTCCACCAGTAGGTCCTCTTGAAAATGACCCAGTCGAAGAACCTGTAGTTGATGTTGCCTGTTTCAAAATCGGTGTCATCTGTGCAAATCGGTGTTAAGTAGTCCATCGTGATACCGTCCAAATCATCCCCATGCCGCACTGGAAGCTCATCCTCGCCTACGACGGGACACCCTACAACGGCTGGCAGATCCAGCCCAACCTCCCCACCGTCCAGGGCACTCTCGCGCGCGCAATCCACCACATCACCGGAGAGACCGTCCTGCCTCAGGGCTCCGGCCGCACCGATACCGGCGTCCACGCCCTCGCCCAGGTCGCCACCTTCACCCTCAGCGTACCCATCCCCGCCGCCAACCTCCATCGCGCCCTTAACCGCGCCCTTCCCCCAAGCGTCCGCGTCCTCTCCGTCGAGGAGGTTTCCGAAGACTTCCACGCCCGCCACAATGCCCTACGCAAAACCTATGAGTACCGCATCCTGCCCGGCGACCGCATCTGCTCCCCCATGCTCGCCCCTTACGTATGGGCCTGCCGCTATTCGCTCGACATCGCCGTCTTGCAGCAAGCCGCCGCCCATGCCCTCGGCACCCACGACTTCACCTCATTCGCGGCCAACGACCCGAACCAAACCACACGCAACGCCGCGAACCAAAGACCACTCGAAGACATGCCACCCAACGTCGCTCGTTCTTCTCGAACCAACCCAAAAGATGTCATTTCGACCGGAGGCGGGGTACTTGCCGCCGCAGTGGAGAGACCCGCTTTTCTACCTCTGCTCTCGACTGGCCCCATCGACAACGTCCGCACCATCTTCGAATCCACCTGGCACCAGCAAGAAGAGATCCTCATCTATCGAGTCGCGGGCAACGGTTTCCTTCATCACATGGTTCGCAACCTCGTCGGCACCTTCGTCGAAGCGGCCGCCAACCGAATCTCAGCGGACGAAATTCCCACTATCCTCTCCGCCAGAAATCGCAGCGCTGCCGGCCCCACCGCCCCCGCAAGCGGCCTCTTCCTCGTCAAGGTCGAGTACAAATGAACCCATCACCGCTACTCCGGGTGCCCCATCTTCGCGACGGTTTCATCGTCGCTAAGCCGGTTATGGAGCGAAGCGAGACCGCTCCCGCCCATCTCGATGGTGCCGGCGTCTCTAACCTAAAAGTGAAGGTGGAATACTAATGCCCGCCACCTCCTCCGCCCAGCGCCGCATAGCACACCTCGCCACTCTCACCGCCGGTCCACCGCGCCTTCCACTGGCTGCACCTTCACCAGCCACAACTCCGCCAGTGGCAGCTTGAGCTCGTTCGCGTCCCCGCCCCACCCTTCGGCGAATCCGCCCGCGCCGCCTGGTTCCTCGACCGCTTCAAACAACTCGGCCTAACCAACATCCACCTCGACGACGCGGGCAACGCCCTGGCGGAACTCACCGCTTTCGGTCACCCTGTAGAAGGCGTCATGTCGACCGAAGGCGGCGCTTTTGCCGCTGCAATGGAGAGACCCCCGCATTTTGCTTCTGCCTCTTCTGCCATCCAGGGTCTGCCCCCCTGCGTCCTCCTCTCCGCACATCTCGACACGGTCTTCCCCGCCGACACCCTCATCGAACCCATCGAAGAAAAAGACAGCGCCCGCATCCACGCCCCTGGATCTGCGACAACGCCGCCGGACTCACGGGCCTTCTCGCCCTGGCCGCGGCCCTCCGCCATGCCAACATCGCCCCGCCCGTCACGGTCCTCTTCGCCGCCAACGTTGGCGAAGAAGGCGAGGGCGACCTGCGCGGCATGCGCCATCTCTTCGAACGCGGCCCCTACCGCAATCGCATCGTCGCCGCCATTGCACTCGAAGGCAGCGGCAGCTCCGCCGTCGTGACCCGCGCCATCGGCAGCCTCCGCTTCCGCGTCACCATCACCGGCCCAGGCGGCCACTCCTGGACAGACGCCGGCACCCCCAACCCCATCCTCCTGCTCAGCCACGCCCTCACCCAGATCGCCGCCCTCAAACTCCCCGCCGACCCCCACACAACCATCAACGTCGGCCACATCTCCGGCGGCACCTCCATCAACTCCATCCCCGAGTCCGCCACCGCGCTCCTCGATATCCGCTCCATCGACCCCGCCCAGCTCAACTCCACCGCCACAACAATCCATCAGATCTTCGACGACATCGTCACCCCCTTCGCCAGACAAAAAGCCACCGACCCACCACCAAAACTCCACGTTGAAACCATCGGAAACCGCCCGGCCGCTTCCCTTCCCGACAACTCCCCCCTCCTCCACACCCTCCGCGCCGTCGATCGTCACCTCACCCTCCGCACCGAACCCCGCCTCGGCTCCACCGACGCCAACATTCCTCTCTCTCGCGGCGTGCCCGCCATCGCCATCGGCGCCGGAGGCCAGGGCGGCGGCATCCACACCCTGCAGGAGTGGTACGACCCCACCGGCCGCGAAACCGCCCTCCGCCGCATCCTCCTCACCCTCCTCGACACGGTCCAAACCACCGCCGACGCCCAGGCAATGCCCACCTGAAAACAACGTGTCGCGCGCGGCGTTCTCAATTGACAACTACTGATGCCGGGATTATTCCGGATGGCCCCTGACTCGGTGGGACTCCGACGCGTCAGTTGGGATCGACGATTATTCGCCGGCTCAGCGGTTTTGCGTCAAACGGCTGGACTCATCGGGCAACCGCTATGGTCGCAAACTCTTAGTAGTTACTCAGATCGCGGTTCTCCTGATGTTTGCGAGTGTTGGCGCGAAATGATTTACTTCCTCCAAGTCCGCTTCCTCGGTTCCCCCGGAATAGGGATCGATGCTACACGAATGTTCATAGGCCAATAAAAGCGGCCTGGGAGCAATTCGCGACGAACTCGTTGACGAAATTGGGCCAAGCAACGAATCGCCGTGATCGAATATGACGCCTGAGCTCTGGCAGCGCCTGAAACCGCTCTTTCATGCAACCCTGAAGATTGATCCGCAGAATCGCGCCGCGTTCATTGAGGAGGTCTGCGGCGATGATCTGGAACTGAAGATGCATCTCAAACAACTGATCGAGGCCGAAGAGCAAGGAACTCAAACGATCGACGCACCGTTGGTGGAGCTGAATGGCCCAGTCGCACTAGGGCTCCTGGGTATGGTTGGCCCCACGATCGCGCCAGACGATCCGCGCTACCGAATCGTCGCAAAGCTGGGCGGTGGCGGCATCGGGGATTGTGTACAAGGCGGAAGACGCCTCGCTAGGCCGTTTTGTCGCACTCAAATTTCTTCCCAATCACATGGCCGATGACCCGCAGGCCCTCGAACGTTTTCGCCGAGAGGCACGTGCGGCGTCCGCGCTGAACCATCCCAACATCTGCACCATCTATGAGATCGACAGGCAGGACGGCCAGACGTTTATTGCGATGGAGTTTTTGGGATGGAGCGACGCTTAAGCATCGCATCGGCGGCAAGGCACTCCCGCTGGACGAGGTGATTGAGTGGGCGACGGAGATACTGCACTGTGCGCGGCCCACAGCAAGGGAATCATCCATCGCGACATCAAGCCCGCGAATATCTTTGTAACTGAGCGCAGCCATGTCAAGCTGCCTGGACTTCGGTTTGGCAAAGCTGATCCGCAGGCCAAGCCGCGAATCCGTCAGAGGCGTCAACAGCCACGCCATCAGACCGCCTCACACAACCGGGCACGGCGATGGGCACAATGGTGTACATGTCGCCCGAGCAGGTGCGGTGTGAAGAAATGGATGCGGCCGGACTGGACCTGTTCTCCTTTGGCGTGGTGCTGTACGAAACGGTGACCGGGGTGTTGCCGTTCCGTGGCGAAAGCAGCGGTGTGGTGGCCGAGGCCATCTTGAATTGCGCTCCAGTGGCTCCGGTACGGCTCGATCCCACGTCCCGCCAAAGCTTGAAGAGATCATCAGCAAGGCGTTGGAGAATAACCGGAAGTTGCGCTACCAGAGCGCAGCCGATTATCCGCACCGACTTGCAGCGGTTCGGCGGGATTGGAGTCAGTTCGCGCGACCGCCAGACACCACAGTTCTGTCGAAGCCTCCCGGCAAATCCGTTCGATGGGCCCTCGTCGCTGTCGCGGCAATCGTTCTGATCGGGTTTGCCATGGCGGCACGTCTGTTTTATCCCCACAAAGTCCACGCCCTGACGGATAAGGACGCCATCGTCCTTTCAATTACGAATTCGACCGGCGATCCGGTCTTCGATGGCACGTTGCGTCAGGGCATGATGGTCAGTTGGAGCAGTCGCCGTCCCTGGCCCTTGTCTCAGATGAGCGAATCCGGAAGACGCTGAATTTGATGGGCCAGCCTGGCGATGCAAAGCTCACGCCGGCGATTGCGCGGGAAATCTGCCAACGGACGGCGAGTGCTGCGGTCCTCGATGGCTCAATCGCCAATCTAGGCAGCCAATACGTCCTCGGACTGCGCGCAGTGGACTGCCGCACCGGGGAGTCAATCGATGCGGAGCAGGCGCAGGCGGCGCGTAAGGAAGATGTGTTGAATGCTCTCTCAGTCAGGTGTCGAGCAGGTTAAGAGGGCGGCTGGGGGAATCGCTCTGCCACTGCGGACGGATCACGATATGCCGCTCGTTGAGGCTGCAACGCCGTCGCTCGAAGCGTTGAAGGCGAACAGCGCGGCATTCAAGCTTCATTTCTCGAGTGGTTCTTCCGGCCCTCAACCGCTTTACAAGCGAGCCATTGAGCTCGATCCAAACTTCGCGATGGCCTATGCCATGTTGGGGCACACCTATGGCGAACTGGGAAGTCGGGAGATCTTGGCAGAGTACCTGGGAAAGGCCTACGCGCTGCGCGACCACGCCAGCGACGCAGATAGGTTCTTCATCGCCGTCTCCTACGCTCTCCGCACGACGGCAACCTCGAAGACGCACGGAGACCGCTGAGCCTGGGCGCAGGCATATCCTCGCACGGCACAGGCCCCTGGCCTCCTGGGCGCGATGGTCTCCCCGGTCTTCGGCAAATTCGAAAAGTCAATTGAGGAGAACAAGAGATCGATCGACCTCGATCCCGATCTTTCCTTCTCCTACTTCAATCTCGCCAGCAGCTACATCTGCCTTGAGCGCCTCAGGGACGCTGAGAGAGCTTTGCAGCAGGCCTCTGCGCGCAAACTGGATATATCCGACTCTTCGGCCGTTTTCTACCAGATCGCTTTTCTAAAGTCCGATGAGGCGGAGATGCAAAGGGTAATGTCACTTGCCCAGGCAAAATCCGAACCGGATAGCGGACTGCTCAACCAGGAAGCTTTTGCGATGGCGTATTCCGGTCACTTGCAGCGAGCGCGGGCCATGTCGCAGCGTGCGGTGGTCGTCGCGCAACAGTCGGGGCAGCGGGAGAGGGCGGCTGGCTTCGAGGCTGGGGCGGCCCTGCGCGAGGCATTTTTCCAGAATGCGCCTGTGGCCATGAGAAGAGCGGCTGCAGCGCTGGAGCTCTCCAAAGACCGTGAGGTGGAGTATGGCGCCGCTTTTGCGCTGGCCCTTGCGGGGGATTCTAAGAGGGCGCAAACCCTTACCGACGATCTGGAAAAGCGCTTCCCGGAGGACACGTGCGTCAAATTCGAATATGTCCCGGAGATTCGCGCTATTCTCGCTCTAAATCGCAACGAGCCGGCAAAGGCCATCGAACTCCTGCAGATCGCCGCTCCGTATGAGTTGGGCACACCGCGCAGCAGTTTTCATGCGATCTACGGGGTGCTCTATCCAATCTATGTGCGCGGCGAGGCATATCTTGCCCTCCGCCAGGGTGCCCAGGCCGCCGCCGAGTTCCAGAAACTCCTCGACCACCGCGGGATCGTTTCCACCGACCCCGTCGGAGCAATGGCGCGACTACAGATCGGAAGGGCCTACGCGATGTCGGGTGAGCAGGCAAAGGCACAGACCGCATATCAGGATTTTCTCGGGTTGTGGAGAGAGGCAGACCCAGATATCCCAGTCCTCCAACAGGCGAAGGCGGAGTACGCTAGTGTTGGGCGATAACAGCTGGAGATGGTCAGAATTTCTAGTCCCAGGGATTGTCGGAAACTCGGAAATAGTCCCACCCGATGGACGAGCCGAATTTAGCGTCGAAGTAGCAAAACGGGGTTCTTGGAAACAACGAGAGGAATTGTATCTAGATAGCGGTCGACGCAGTCGTTACCCATCCGCTTCTTCTACCTCCTTCCCCAGCCCGAAAAAAATAATTGTGAAATTCAGCCCAAAAATCACATGTCAAGCCCCAAAACCATCTAACTCAAAGCAAATGAATAACATCCGAGTGGCATGTTTACCCTCTCCGCCCCGCTACAATTAAATTAGGCTCGAAAATCGAGAGAAGCATCAACAACGTTCTTTCTCATCTCAAATCAAGACCTTACAGGTCGTGCTTTTAGAATCAACAGTTTGCAGCCAAAGTCCGAACCTAACCCTTGTGTTTGGAAGACTTTGCGCAAATCGGCCAGGAGGGGGAGGAAGCCATACAAGCACCCATGAAGCCTGCTACACTCCATCCGTGAAAGCCCTCATATTCAGCGCAATCCTGCTCGTCGCCCCTGTCGCCACGGCGCAAAACCCGCCCGACACCATCTTCTTCCACGGCAACGTCCTCACCGGCACCCACCTCCGCCCAGACGACCCCTCGCCAACCCCGGCCAAGGTCACCGCCATCGCCATCGCCAACGGAAGGATCATCGCCGCAGGCACCGATGCCGGATCTGCTCAAACTAAAAGGCCCAAAGACGCAGATCATCGACCTCCACGGCGCCTTCGCGATGCCCGGCTTCAACGACGCCCACACCCACATCGCCGAAGCCGGCCGCCAGAAACTCTCCGTCAACCTGGTAGGCGTTCACTCTCTCGCCGAGATGCAGCAGCGCATCCGCATCTACGTCGCGACAGTCAAACCCGGCGCCTGGATCCTGGGCGGAGGATGGGACCACACCCTATGGGCCGACAACAAACTCCCCACACGAACTGATCTCGATCAGGTCACCGCTGGCCATCCCGCCTTCCTCGTCCGTGTAGACGGCCACATGGCCGTGGCCAACTCCGCCGCCCTCGCCGCCGCCGGCATCACCTCCACCACCCCCGACCCCTCCGGCTCCAAAATCGACCGCGACGCATCCGGCGACCCCACCGGCATCCTCCGCGAAGCCGGCGCCCACGCCCTCGTCGTCAGCAAAATTCCGCCTCCGACCCTCGAACAGCGCCGTCAGGCCCTCACCGTCGCAATCGCCGACGTCCTCGCCAACGGCGTCACCAGCGTGCAGGACTACTCCGACTGGGACGACTTCCTCGCCATGGAAGAACTCGAACACACCGGGAAGCTCCCCCTCCGCATCGCCGAATGGCTAGAGTTCAACCAGCCTCTCACGGTCCTCGAGCAACGCCGAGCCAGCCATCCCGCCGATGACCTCTTACTCCATCTAACCCAGCTCAAGGGCTTCATGGACGGCTCCCTCGGCTCCCGCACCGCCGCCATGGACGGACCCTACTCAGACGACCCCGGCAACTCCGGCCTCCCCCGCTACGAACAGGACAAGCTCAACCACATGGCCGCCGAACGCGCCGCCGCAGGCTTCCAGCTAGGCTTCCACGCCATCGGCGACCGCGCCAACACAATGGCCCTCAACGCCTTCGGAGTCGCCGATCAGGTCGCCAACCTGCCGCCATCGCCACCCGAACACGGCCCCGACGCCAACATCGTCACCAAGCCGGAGTCAAGGCCCACCACCCCCGGCCGCCCTCCGCTTCCGCGTCGAACACGCCCAGGTCCTGCTCCCCGGTGACTTCGACCGCTTCGAAAAAGAAGGCGTCATCGCCTCGATGCAGCCCTCCCATCTCGCTTACCGACATGAAGTGGGCGACCGACCGCCTCGGCCCGGAGCGCGCCAAATACGCCTACGCCTGGAAGAGCTTCCTCGACCACAACGTCGTCCTTGCCTTCGGCACCGACTACCCGGTCGAACTCATCAACCCCTTCCGCGGCCTCTACTCCGCCATCACCCGCCAGAACGAAGCCGGCACCATGACCTTCCAGCCGCAGGAAAAGATCTCGCTCAACGAAGCGATCTACGCCTACACCCAGGCCTCCGCCTTCGGTGAATTCCGCGAACACCAGAAGGGCCGCCTCGAACCGGGCTTCCTAGCCGATCTCATCGTCCTCGACCGCGACATCACCACCGCGACACCTCAACAGCTCCTCCACACCAAAGTCCTTCGCACCGTAGTCAACGGCGACACCGTCTACATCTCCATCGACTTCCACGACGGGAGCGGCGAAGTAGTTGTTCAAACGACTCAGTCCCACCACCCTCGCCCACATTCTGCTGCTGGCGGTCGTCTTCGTCTGGGGCACGACCTTCGTTCTCGTCAAAGACGCGCTGGCCGACGCCTCGCCGCTCCTCTTCAATCTGCTTCGCATGGCGCTCGCCTTCCTGGCCCTTGCCATCGTGAACCACCGCCAACTCCGCCACATCAGCCGTCACGCCCTCTTCTCAGGTCTGATCGTCGGGACCTTCCTCGCGGCCGGCTATCAATTCCAGACCGCTGGCCTCGCGCGAACAACACCTGCAAAGTCCGCCTTCATCACCGGCCTGGTGGTCGTCTTCGTTCCCCTCTTCACCGTCGTTCCTGCCCTTCGATCCACCAATACGCCGCCTCCGCGCTGGACCACCGCCATCGGAGCTCTCCTGGCCTTCTCCGGCCTGCTGCTTCTTACGACGCCAGCAGGAACTTCCTTCCACAATCTCTTCGGTAGCATCGGCCGCGGAGACCTCCTGACCCTCGTCTGCGCTATTGCCTTCGCGGGCCACCTTCTCGCCCTCGCCCACACGTCGCACCGCGTCCCCACCGGCCAACTCGCGACCCTCCAGATCGGTGTAGCCGCGCTCCTCATGGCCATCACGCTGCCTTTAGGCGGAAGACCTCACCTGTCAATCACTCCACGCCTTCTCATAGCTCTGGCCGTCACTAGCCTTTTGGCCACAGCCGCCGCCTTTACCATCCAAAGCTGGGCCCAGCAACACCTTCCCCCCACCCACACCGCCATCCTCCTCACGCTCGAACCTGTCTTCGCCTGCATGACCTCATTCCTCGTCCTGCACGAGCATCTGGGCGGCCGCGCACTGCTGGGAGCCACCCTGATCCTTGCCGGAATCGCCCTCACCGAATTGCTTTCCGCCGCTGCTCCTCTCCCCATCCACCCAGACTGAGCGCATCTCAGACTTTTGCCATCCTTTAGCGTCTAAACGTCTAAACAGGGTGTATGGCCGTCGCAACTCTCCTATGAAACGGCACCAGCGAACTGCGACTATACTTAAAGTTCATGCCGCGCACACCGTCCGGCGCACAGCAACACAGAACAATGAGGTTACGACTGACTAATGGACACACCGAATAACACTTCCCAGACACTGCTCGATCGCATCCGCAGACACCGCCTCACCACGACGTTTACTCTCCTCGCGACCCTCTCGGTTGGCATCCTCGCCGGCTCAGTTCTCACGCGCAACGTCAGCGGCAAAGAGCAGTCCGGTATCAACTCGTCCGACGCCAAGCCCCTGATTATCCCCTCGCCTGTGGTGCTCTCCAACGGTTTCTCCCAGATTGTCAAGCAGGTCGGCCCCGCCGTCGTGAACATCAACACCGAAGAGCTACCAAAGCCGTCCACCAGCAAGCGCAAACGCGGTGGTCAGCGTGCCCAGCCAAACAATCCAGACGGAGATGACGACGGCCAGCAGTCCCCCGGCGACATGCAGGACTTCTTCAACCGTTTCTTCGGCGGCCAGGGTGGCGACGATGGTGACGGTGCCGGCGGAGAACGCCGCGCTCTCGGTTCAGGCTTTATCGTTGATCCCCGCGGATACATCATCACCAACAACCACGTCGTCGATAAAGCCGACAAGATTTACGTTAAGCTCTCGAGCGACCCTGATGATGCCGGCGATCCAGGCCGCGCCGCGACTGTAGTCGGTGTCGATAAGGACACCGATATCGCAGTCATCAAGATCGACACAAAAGAGCCGCTCCCCACCATCAAGCTCGGCAACTCAGACGGCGCACAGGTCGGTGACTGGGTCCTTGCCATTGGCAGCCCCTTTTCTCTATCAAAGACAGTGACCGCGGGCATTATCTCTGCGAAGAACCGCACCATCGATGAAGTTAGTTCCAGCGGCGTCTCGCAGACGCAATTCCAGCGCTTCATTCAGACCGACGCAGCCATCAACCCCGGCAACTCAGGCGGCCCGCTCGTCGACATGGCGGGCCAGGTCGTCGGCATGAACACCGCAATCTATACCCAGTCCATGGGCTCGCAAGGTGTTGGCTTCGCCATGCCGTCCAACATCATCGCGAACGTCTACAACATGCTCATCGGACCCGAGCATAAGGTCGTCCGCGGCTCAATCGGCATTCAGTTTCAAACCGCGCAGTCCTCTGCTGTCGGGCGGGTCTATGGATTTACAAACGGCGTAATAGTCGGCGTCGTCACTCCCAACGGCGGCGCGGCAAAGGCGGGAATTCAGGCCGGCGACGTCCTCGTCTCGATCGATGGCCGCAACATCAAGGATGGCGATGATCTTGTAAACGACATCTCTGCGCGCCACGTCGGTTCGTCCGTCAAGATAGGCTATCTGCGCGACGGCAAACAGAACACCGCCAATGTCGTTATTGGTGACCGTGCCAAGACCTACGCCGACATCACGGGCCAGCAGGACGAACCCTCCAGCCCACAAGAAGCGGATGCAGGGGAAGGTAAGCTTGGCATTACGGTCTCGGGCAATCCCGCCGTCCATCGCGGCAAAGACGGGTATCAAAGGCGGCGTGATCATCACCAGCGTTCGTCCCGGCTCCTTTGCCGACGAGATCGGCCTCGGAAAGACTGCGATCATTACGGCGATCAACCGCAAACCCGTCACCGACGAGGCCAGTTATCGCGCCATCGTCTCCACCCTTAAATCAAAAGACGACGTCGTCTTCGTAATCCAGTCTCCCACCCAGAAAAACACTAACTCCTACGTAGGCGGCACGCTTCCGTAGACCTCTCGACGGAGTAAGGAGTGGCGCTGCTTCAACTTGCGCCTCTCCTCTCCTGCGAAAGGATTCCTGCGGAATGGCCCAAAACGTGCCCCACAAAAGATGCATTCAAATTGGTCAACCTTTTGTTGCCATAATCGTTACTCTCGGATACTCTACCCACATCAGCGATGCTGTTTTGGCGAAGTCTGTTCAATGCTCGACCCAAGGTAATGCCCAACCATGCAGTTTGTTAAAGCACTTCTGAGTTCGGCCTGGTTCTTTCAGCCGCTTTGCCGTGTGCGGCATTGACCCATGCTCGCCGCGGCCCCACATCGCCCAAGCTGTTCCATAAGCACTCTAAATCAGCAACAAAGCCGACAGGCCAGCGTGGCATCGACGACGCCCGTGCCACCCAGATCCAGACCTCTTTGATCAAGTCGGGCTATCTCTCCGGTGAAGCTTCAGGCCACTGGGACGCTCAGACCGAAGCCGCAATGCAGAAGTTCCAAGGTGACAATGGCTGGCAGACGAAACTGATCCCCGACTCCCGAGCGATCATCAAGCTCGGCCTTGGCCCTGCCCAGGACACTGCTCCAAGCACCGCCGCCTTGGCCGGCCCTGAAACTTCTCCGGCATCTGGCTTCATGCCCAGATAGCACGTTTGTTTCGCGCGCGAGAGGCCGATCGACCCTCTTTTCTTTCCATCCCAACGGCCAGCGTTACGCCTCTATTCCTACGGTAAAGACATTGTCCATCACGTCTTCGCTTGTCATTGGCAAATTTCCAGCCTTTCCCGTAGCGCCACTCTCCAGCCATGTCCTAAGCCAATAGTATTGGTGCAGCCTGACCAACCGGGAAGCGATGGGCTGCTTCTGCTCCAGGATTGCGGTGATCCTTGCCGCCATCGCGTCATTGTTTTCGGCCACCTCCAGCTTCATCTCCACCCCATCGCAGCCGAGCAACCGGCTTCGCGCGGCCTCGAACTGGGCGCCTCCCACCACTCCGCACTCCACCTTCAGCTCCGACATCTGCTCCGCGGCAAACGCAGCGCAGGCATCCAGCCGGTCCGCAAAACCGAGATACAAAATACGAGAACCTGCCACCCGCAGGGGCAGCATCCCAAACCTCTCGGCAAACAATCTTGGCATCGCCAAGGCCATGAACTCGGGAGAAAATCCCTCCGTCGTCAGCACCGGACATCCCCACTGAATGCTCAATCCACGCGCAATCTGATCGGCTTCCAGGCCGCACTCACTCATAAGCCAGTCACCGATCCGTCCCGCACCGCTCTCCCGCTGTGCTGCCAGTGCCTTTTGAAGTTGCGGGTGCGTAATCCATCCCTGCGCAAGCATCACCAGACCCAGGGGGACTCGATGCCGATGCGGAGTCGCCGAGGCCGATACTACCCCCTCGCCGAGTTCGCGCCGCACCGCTGCCTGCACCATCGCCAGCACACAGCGCCCGCCGCAACCCCATTGCCCTTCAAAGATCGGCCTCCGCCTGTTTCGCCAGGGCATCGCCCAGCCGCTCGAGCACTCCGCGTTGCCGCAGACCCTCCGTTGCCCCCGCACGTGTGACGCAGGCAGACCCATGCCATCCAGCCCAGCAGCTTCCTTCGACGGCCTGAATTTGATCGTCCTGCCAAGGCGGCCCATCGCTCGCTCCGAATGCACCCTGCATCAACCCACCGGCTTCTGCGTCTCCAGTCTTCTTCGTTAGAAAAGGCATCGTATGCTCTCCAGTCTGAGTTGAGGTGTTGCCACCTCAGTAATCCGCAGAGCAAAGTTGCCATTGACCACGACCACCTCGCCCCGCGCAACAATTCTGTCTCCAACTACCAGGTCGACCGGCTCCGACACGTGTCGATCCAGCTCAACCACGTCGCCGGGGCCCAACTCCAGCACCTCTCGCAGCGGCATCTCCCGCGACCCGAACTGCAATGTCGCATCCAGCTCAATGTCACAGAGCAAACCGAAGCTCGGACCCATTCCCGGATCGACACCAGCAGTCTCACTTGAACCCATCACCTTCTCCATTGCTTCCTCCTTCCTCAATTCACGCTCATCATTTCGGCAACGCGCTGGTCTCTGAATGTGTCGTTCAGGCCGCCGTTGTCATTGCCACCCTCAAGCTGCGCACCGCGATGCTCCCCCGTCCTTACCGGATGCGCCCCTCCAAACTGCAACCCGCCCACGCGCAGCTCCGAGGCCGCATGCTTTGCCAGCGGAAGACGTAAAACCGCTCCCGGCGCCAGAGCTGCCAGCTCGCTTCCGCGCAGCCGCATCACAGGAAACTGCAGCACCGCTCCGATCTTTGTCTCTCCCATCAGCTCGCGTATTCTTGCACGGGCCTCCTTCGATCTTCTCTTTGGGCGATCGCCCTCGGAGATCAGCCGCCGCAGAATCGCATTCAACACGACCGCCGGCAGGCAAAGATTCATCGTTCCCTGCGCCTCCGGCATCCGCCCCTCAAAACTCACGCAGAGTGTCTTCTCCCCAGCGGTCAGCATCCGCGCTATCGCAGGCTCTGACTCCCGCTTCTCAAAGACAAACTCCAGCCCGACTGACTGCCAGGCCAGATTCAACTCCCGTACCGCCATCTGCACCACCGACGTGAGAATGGCCTCCTCGATCTCAGTCAGCTCGCGGGTCGGCCAGGCTCGCCCCACTCCACCCAGCAGAACATCCACTATAGGCGCGGCCAGCGCCAACTCAAGCTCCAGCAACCCCACCGCCCCCAGAGGCTCCAACCGAATCGAGCAGATATAACTCGGCGAAGAAAGCCGTTCCTGGAACTCGCTAAACGGAAGTTGTTCACCCGAGACCAGCTTCATCCTGAACGGAGTTCGCAACCACCCTCCCAACGAGTGCATTAGATTGCGTGCAAACAGATCGTTTACCGAACTGATTGCCCGCATCTTGTCGTTGCTGATCTGGCCCGCCCGGCTGAAGTCATACCGCTCCTGAGCGACCTCGCTTGTCGATCCTGCTGGTTGCGCAGAGGCGTTAGCCCCCGCAGCCGCAAACAGTGCATCAATATCTCCCTGCCCAAGCTGCTTTGCCATGCCTTCCTTTCTTCACTTAGACGTCTCTCATCAATCGGTTCAGCGCCCGGAACTCTGGCGATTCGAATTGATCCGCTTGTCCGACTCGGCCGAATCATCATCGTGCAGACTGGCGAGCGCCGTCCGCAGTCGCAATACTGCGGAGGAATGGATCTGCGAAACCCTCGACTCGACCACCCCCAACGTCAGCCCGATCTCCTTCATCGTCAGCTCTTCGTAGTAGTAGAGCGTCAGCACCATCCGCTCCTTCTCCGGCAGCTCATCAATAGCGTCGGCAAGCCGCTGCTTCATCTCGCCCTTCAGACAGCGAAACAGAGGATCGTCTTCAGGAGAACCCGGAATATATGCCAGCTCCTCATCGCCCGAATCCTCAGACCGCTCCATATGCAGGCTGCCAATCTCAAGCCCCTTTAGGTCCCCAAGCAGCAGCTGATACTCCGCCAGGGTCAACTCCATCTCTTTGGCGATCTCCTGCTCTGACGGCGCGCGCCCAACCCGCTGTGTCACCGATCGGATCGCCTCCTCGACGGCCCTGCCCTTGCGCCGCAGCTCTCGCGGACTCCAGTCCAGCGTTCGCAACGAGTCAAGAATCGCCCCACGAATCCTGAACTGCGCATAGCTCTTGAACTGTACTTTCTTGGTGTGGTCAAACTTCGAGAAGGCGTCGATCAGGCCAACGACCCCGGCCGAAACCAGGTCGTCCAGCTCCACATGCTGCGGCAGCCGCTCATGGATCCTGCCGCGCAAGATAACGCACCGCTGGCAGATGCTCCATCAGCAGCAGGTCGCGCTCCGTCGCGCCGTCGCCTTCCACCGTTGCGGTTCACTGCAAGGTCATTCCCGGTAAACGGAGCGAACATTCTAGAATTCGTAAATCCTGCGGCTTCCAACGATGCGTGGCCTTCGCTGAGAGCCTTGCCCTTCGACAACCCCGGCAACATCTGTACTGGAACCGAACTCCCTGTACCCATGACCTTCTCCCCTGTCTTCATCTGCACTAACGTCCTCCTTCGCCTAACCAACCTGCTTCAACCGATCGTCCCGATACTCCGGACCCGAATCTCCGGAGGGATCTCCCCGGCGCCAGCACCGTCACCTTCGGCAGAAACGGCTCCAGCCATCGCCGCACGTGATAGCGGGCCGGACTCGGACATAGAAGCACGGGGAGTGCCGAGGCGGAGGCCCCTCCGGTTAGGCGTTTCACAGATTCCACCAGCCGTCTTCAAAAAGTCCGACGGCGTTCCTCCAGGCCGCGCCCCATCCCCCAGCAGCAGCCCGACGCTCTGCGGATCAAAGGTCTGCAGCAACTCACTCTCGAGTCCCTGCTCCAGCACCAACACCTTCAGCCCTCCCTCGCCATCGAGCAGCGGATGCACCAGCCCTCGTCCCAGCGACTGGCGCACAGCTCTCCACCAGATGCACCACGTTCTTCGACTGTTGCGCCGCCTCCACAAGAACTTCGAGGATCGCACCGAGATCGCGAATCGAGACCTGCTCCCGCAACAATTGCTGCAACACGCGTTGTACCTCCCCAAGCGTCATCAGCTTCGGAACAAGCTCTTCGACCAGCTTTGGATGCGATTCATTCATGCTGTCCAGAAGACGCTTTACCTCTTGCCGTCCCAGCAACTCATGCGCATGTCTGCGAATCAGTTCGCCAAGATGTGTTCCAATCACCGTCGTCTGGTCTACCACCGAGTAACCCGCTGCCAGCGCCTGCTCCTCGAGCCCGGGCTGGATCCACCGTGCCTGCACGCCAAACGCTGGCTCCCTCGTCTCCACGCCGGGCAACACCCGCGCCTTCGGATCCGCATTCACCGCCAGCAAGCAGTTTTGTTCCGTCTGCCAACGCGCAATCTCTACCCCCCGCAGACTCACGACATACTCTCGCGGCTTCAATCGCAGGTTGTCCGTAATGTGAACCGGCGGAACGATGAACCCGAGCTCGGTTGCCAGATGCCTCCGCAGCGCACGGACCCGGTTGAGCATCTGCCCACCCTGCTTCTCATCCACTATCGGAATCAGCTGGAACCCGATCTCCAGCGTCAGCTCATCCATCTTCAACAGCGAAGCCAGATTTTCGCCCTTCGCTGTATCGGCGGCCTTTGCCTTGTCCCCCGCCGCTGCCGCTCCAGCAGACTCCTCCACCAACATCTGCGAAGCGTCTTTCCCCGCAGGCAGTCTACGCGCAATCAACCCGACGCCAACCGCCATCAGCACGAACGACAGCTTAGGCAATCCTGGAATCAGGGCCAATCCAAGCAGCACGCCGCACGCGATCCAAAGCGTATTTCGTCCACGCAGAAGCTGCGTCCCTAGCTCGTCATCCAGTGATCCCGCAGAGGCTGCACGCGTCAACACCATGCCACCCGCGATCGACACCAGCAGGCTGGGAATCATCGTCACCAGACCGTCGCCCACCGTCAAAATCGTGTAGGTCTTCACGCGCAGTGGCCAGATCGGTGCCATGCTGCAGCACGCCGATCAACAATCCCGCTACAATATTGATCGCGGTAATCAGAATTGTTGCCAGCGAATCCCGCTGATTGAACTTCGCCGCACCGTCCATCGCGCCATAAAACTCAGCCTCCCGCGCAATCGCCTGCCGCCGCTTTCTCGCTCCCTGCTCATCGATCAACCCGGCATTCATGTCAGCGTCGATCGCCATCTGTTTGCCCGGCAGCGCATCGAGCGTAAATCTCGCCGTCACCTCAGCCGTCCGCACCGCTCCATGGCTAACCACCAGAAACTGAATCGCGATCAACGCAAGAAAGAGCACCAACCCCACCACGTAGTTCCCGCCAACTACAAACTGACCGAACGCTTCGATCACCGCGCCTGCAGCATGCGTCCCCTCCTGTCCATGCAGCAGGATCCGCCGGCTGGAAGCCAGGTTCAACGACAACCGGAACAAGGTCAGCAAGAGCAAAAGCGTTGGAAAGACCGAAAAATCCACCGCCCGCCGCACCTGCACCGCGGTCAGAAACACAATCACCGAGGCCGTGATCGAAGCCGCCAGCAAAATATCCAGCACCATGCTCGGCACCGGAATAATCATCACAAACACCATGCTGATCGCAGCCACCGGTAACATCAGCGTCTGCAGCTTTGCCATCTGAAACCCATCAATCCTCTTCATCGCCATCTCGCTCACATCCCACCTCCAAATTCACGCATTGCGACGGTCCCATTCACTCCGGCATTGCCGCTCCAATCAGCACGTCCAAACCCCTGCTGGGCCTTTTGTTCCCTCTCCTTAGCCTGACGGTCGCGCCGCACGCGTTCCTCCACCCTTTGCCGATACAGGTAAGCCAGGATCCCCGCCACTGCCGCATACAACTCAAACGGAATCGATTGCCCCGGCTCAACCAACTTGTACAAACTCCTCGCCAAAGGAGGGTTCTCTATGATTGGGACCCCTGCCCACCGCGCCTCTTCGCGAATATCCGCCGCCAGAAGATCGCGTCCCTTCGCCAGCACCGTTGGAGCCGACATCGTCTCAAAGCTGAACTCCAGCGCCACTGCATAGTGCGTCGGGTTCGTAATCACCACGCTCGCCCTCGACATGTCCGCCTTCACCTTGCGCTTCCGCATCGCGCGTTGGATCTGCCGGACCTTCGCTTTGATCTGCGGGTTCCCCATCGAATCGCGCATCTCTTCGCGCATCTCCTGCTTGCTCATCTTCAGTCGCTGGTTCCAGCTCCTCCACTCGATCGCATAGTCCAGGCCCGACCACGCCAGCGTCAGCCACGCTGCATCGAGCGCCAGTCCATACGCGGTCGAAAATGTCGCCGGCAGACGCAGCAAGCCCATCACGGGCATCGGAACCATCAACGCCTTCAGGGCGCCCCATCCCAGCACCACCATCACAGCCGCTGGCACGAGCGATTTCGCCACCCGAATAGCTGATCGCAGACTGAACAAATTTCCCAGGTTTGTCGCCGGGTTCAACTTCGTAAATTTCAACTCCAGTGCAGTCGGATGGATCCGCACGCCCCCGCTCTGCGCTACTCCTGACACCAGTGCCCCGGCAAAGCTTGCCGCAAGAATCAACCCCACAGGCAGCAGCGCCGGCAAGAGGATATGCCGCACCGCACCAGTGAAAAGCTGCTCTCCACTCTGTCCATCCACACCGCCGATTCCCGTCGTGACCGAGCGCAGGCTTGTGGAATATACCTTGCTCCAGCTCGAAACAAATCCGCTCGACAAGACCCCAAGCATCGTCACGCCGCCGAGCATCGCCATCGCCGACAGCAGTTCGCGACTGTGAACACTGTCGCCTCTTTCTCGCGCCTTCTTTTTTCGTAGCGGAGTGGCCTGCTCTGTCCCCTTATCGGCCATAGCGCTCACTGCTCATGTCTGTCCGGATAAGAAAACATTCCTCGACCCATGCCATTCGCAATGGGCGCGTCCATATACGCGACCAATAAGGCCCGCAACCCTCTCGCGCTCTTCCCCGCGACGCCGTTCATGTCCGCACCAACATCTTCGCTGCCGCGTCAAGCAACGCCGTAAAGTGCCTCTCGATCCACCCCGGCCACACTGCCAGGCTTCCGATCAACACCACATACGACACCATCGTCTTCAGCGGTATGCTCACCACCATCGCCGGCAGCTGTGGCGACAAACGTGCCACCAGCGCAATCGTCACCTCCACTGCCAGCGCTGCGGCCATCACAGGAGCTGCCAACTGCAACCCTGCCAGAAATATCCCACTCGCCATCATCGCCAGCGCTACACCGGTCTTCGCCTGCATCACCGCCTGCCCCACGGGGACCGCAGAAAAGCTTCGTACCACCGCGGCCAGCAGGCTCCTGTCCAATCCCGACCCGATGATAACCAGCACACCGAGCCAGCTCAACATCTGCCCCAGCACCGCCGTCTCAATCATCGAATTTGGATCCAGCAGGTTCACCAGCGAAAAGCTGAACTGCAGCCCCAGCAGCGTCCCGGCAAACGTCAACGCCTCATTCAACAGCAGCAGAGAAAATCCAAACACAAGTCCCACGCCAAGCTCGCCGAGCACCGCCCCCGTGTCGAGCACGGCCCGTGCCCCCGGGACCGCCGCTATCGCCGGAGCCAGCAGAATCGTCATCGCAAACACAAATCCCAGCCTTGATCCGCGGAGCAATCGCAGACGAAGAGAACACCGGCGCGAACACCATCAGCCCGCTCAGCCGCACCATCACCAGCACCGCTGCTGCCAGGTACTGCGGCCAGTCTTCGATCAATCCGCTCACTTCACCCTTCATGCAGCCTCTATCCCAGATACTTGTGGAAGCCGGTAAACAAATGCACCGTGAACGCCACCAGCCGATGCACCATCCACGGCAGCACCGCAACGGTGACAACAAACACCACTACCAGCCTCGGCACCGCCGTCAACGTCTGCTCCTGCACGCTGGTCAGCGTCTGCACCAGACTCACCACCAGACTCACCAGGCAAGCCGTCACCAGCAGCGGAGCGCTCAGCATCATCGCCTCGATCAATACCCTCCGCATAATCTCGACAGTCTGGTCCGGTCCCATCGCGCTCTCCAACTTCTAACCACTATCCTTCGTCCTAAAAGCTCTTAATCAGCTGGTCCGCCAGCAGGTTCCATCCATCGACCATCACAAACAACAGAATCTTCAAAGGCGTCGAGATCACCACCGGCGGCAGCTGCATCATGCCGATCGAGGTCGTCACGCTCGCCACCACAAGATCCACCAGGAGGAACGGCAAGAACAACACAGCACCGATCTGAAAACCGGCCTTCAACTCGCTCAAGATGTAGGCCGGCACCACGACCTGAATCGGCAGGTCCTCCTTACGCTTCGGACGTACCGCCATCCCAGCCGATGCAAACACCGCCAGGTCTTTCTCCCGCGCATAGCGCAACATGTAACGCTTCACAGGCGCGACACCAAGGTCCATAGCCTGCTGCTCCGGTAATTGTCCCAGCGCTATAGGGGGCGACCGCGGTCTGCTCTACCTCCAGCAAGACCGGCTGCATCAGAAACCAGGTCATCATCAGAGCCAGCCCCATCAGAACTTGGTTCGACGGAGCGGTCTGAGTTCCCAGCGCCTGCCGCAAAAAGTGAAACACCACCAGCAACCGCACCAGCGGAGTCATCGATAACAGCAGTGCCGGCAGTAGCGTCAGCAGTGTCAATCCAACCACGATCGACCACGGCACGCTCTTGCTTCCCTCAAGCTCCGAAGCGATCGAATCGCCGCTCTTCGCTCCGCCAGCATTCGTCGCAGGACTCGCGCTCGTCCTTGCAGCAGGCCCCTTTGCGCCGTTTTTGCCGAGAGCCGAAGCCGGTTTCTTCACCCAGAATGACTCCGGTGTCGTCACAGCCGAGACCGTCTGCGGCCCAGTAGTCTGGGCGTTGAGCAAAGGTAGAGGCAGCATCAGTCCTGCCATCGCCCATCCCAACCAACACCATCGGAACGCTATCGACATGACTCATCCAGACTCTTCGCCGCCACATCAAGCGGGTTCCCGGCCTTCAACCGCACAATTGCCCCCACGTTCTCCAGGCCGCCTCCAACCAGAAAGCTCTCTCCGGCACACGTCACAAGCATCAGCTGCCTTTTTCCGCCAAGCGGAAGCGTCTCCACCAACCGCAGCTGTCTCTGTTGAATCTCACGTTGGCTACGCAAGCCGCGCAGCAGACCCACCACCCACCCCGCAAGCCCCTGTATTTTGAGCAGGGAATCGCTACGTCCTGTGCAATTCGCTATGTCCCGATCTTTGCAGAATCCGCATTCCATCACTCCGACCCACGTTCCTTGTCCGTTCCATCGCTGTTCTCACCTGCGCTGCCCCGTCGAACTCACCCTAGCCGCGTCAACCGCAGCGCCATTCGTTGTTCCAGCACCTCGAACTCGCTCCACCCCAACTGCACTTGGCCGACTCTCACCGATACGTCCTCCGTGGCAGACGAAACGCTCTCAAACACCTGCCCCTCTTTCATTGACAGCAAGTCCCGAACTCTGAAGCGGTTCAGCAGCACACCGGCCCGTATCGTAATTCGCAGTTGTGACACCGTCTCCCATGACGGATGTTCCTCAATCCGCATCATCCACGGCGCCTTCGGGGCCATTCGCATCAAATCCAAATCCGCGCTTCTTACAACATTTGCACTGACCGTTGCCAGCTCCGTTCCTGTTGTCGTCTTCTCCATCTCTCACCTGTCTCTTCATCTCTTCGAATAGGCGCGTTTAACGCTGCACAAGAAAATCGGTGAAGAACACGTCTGTCACCTTCAAATCGGTGTTGTGTTCAACCAGGGCCGCCTTCAACTCGGCCTTCAAATGCTCTTTGCCATCGGCGGCCAACAGTCCGGCTGCAGTCTGTCGGCCCAGCACGGTTAGCACCGTGTCCCGCACAGCAGCTACAGCTTCATCGGTGTCCTTGTCGTCTTTGCTCTTTTCATTCTTCGTCTTGGCGTCTTTCTTGTCGGTCACCTCCGCGACACGCAGAGTCAAAGCCAGCCGAAGGTAAGAGTTGCCGCCTGCGTCCGCAAGGTTCACCAGCAGCGGCTCCAGCGCCATGGCATGGGTCACGATAGGAACATCGTCCTCTGTCTTTTGTGTCGCCCCTCCCTGCATCGGTAGCCGGCCGGTGCGCGCAAGGTAATACACGATGCCGCCAACACCCAGGGCCGCAATCACTACCCCGACCACCACCGCGATTAACACTGGAACAACGGGGACTCTGGCTGCTGCAGGAGCCGAAGCGGAGGCCGAAAAAGGGGTAGAAGCATCAACCAGAACTGTGGGAGTAGCCATGATGGCCAGATAGAGTGCAAGCCGGTGACCAGTCATGCAGGTGCAAACATTAGTGAATCTTCAGAATGAGAAGCGCACCCACGATCGGCCTCATGCACGCATCCTACCGTACAGGGAGCGAAGGCGGCTAGCCGGTGAGACCACCCTCTCGTCTCGCGCCCGCCAGCCGCCTAAGCTCGTTACAAACTGTTCTACCGAACCATCGAGATTACGTCCTGTGAGATCGTATCGAAGGTGGTCACTGTCTTCGAATTGGCCTCGAACGCCCGCTGCGCGACAATTAGATTAGAGAACTCTGTCGAAATATTGACGTTCGACTGTTCCAGCTCGCCATCATCCACAATGCCCCGACCACCGGTGCCTGCCACTCCCGCGACCGCCTGACCGGAGGCCGCTGTCGTCTGAAAGTTGTTACCGCCAGTCGCGACCAACCCCTGCACATTGGCCACATTCGCTACGGCGATCTGGCCGATCGTCTGCTCCTGACTATTGCTGAACTGGGCCGTTATCACGCCACTGGAGTCTACCTTGATCCCCGTATAGTTCCCGCTTGCAAACCCGTCCTGATTTACGGTGCCATTGGTGTTTGCAGACGCCAATTGCGTAACAGTAGGAGTCGACGCCACTTCCATTCAGGTTCCAGTTGAAAGTAAGAGCGCTCGCTCCGTCCGCCATCCCAGGAAAGCTGATTCCGGTCACGCTCCCCGTAGGCGAGGTCAGGTTTCCGTTCGAATCGAATGTCAACGTTCCGGTATTATTCACAGGCGCTCCGGTTGCATCGCCCGTCGGCAGCGATACCGCGTAGCTCCACGTATTCGTAGCGGTTTTGTCATAGGTAATTGTTACCTGATGGCTCTGGCCAAGCGAATCATAAACCTTGATCGGCGTCGTAAAAATTGTGCCTAACGCCGCTCCTTCGTTCAGGTTCACGGTCGCCGAAATCGTCTGGGTCGCCTGTGCCCCTTCAGTCGAGCCAACCGGTAACGTGATGGGTTGCGGATTTGTATTCGTGTTCACTACACCATTCACCGCTGCATTTCCATCCTGCGCCGAAGAGATGTTGGCAGATGCAGATGCCAGATTTGTGATCCCACTCGGATTCCATGTCATGTTCAGCGTGTTTGCTCCGTCCGCCAAACCAGAAAAACTGATCGCAGGATTAGATATGCTCGCAACTCCAGACGCGAACGTGAGTGTTCCGGTAACCGGCACCGGTGCTGCAGTTGTATCTGCAGCCGGTAATGCCACTGAGTAGTTCCATGTATTCGCTGCGGTATTGGTGTAGGTGATCGTCGCCTGGTGGCTGTTGCCAAGCGAGTCGAAGACCTGCACTTGAGAAGAGAACGTCGCGCCAGGGGCCGCCGCCGAGTCGAGGTTCGCCGGCACCGAGAAGTTCTGCGTCGCCTTCGCTACCTGATTTACGGCCGGATAGCCCAGCACCTGCTGACCGTCCTGAGTGGTCAAATCACCATTATTGGCCACCTGAAAGTTGCCTGCCCGCGTCAACGACACCTGGCCGTTCTGCTCCACCATGAAAAATCCGTTGCCGTCCAGGGCCATATCTGTCGTGATGGTGTCAGAGTCCGGCAGGATCGTTCCATCGCTAAAATCCGTAGTCGTTCCTGATACCTTCGTTCCAGCGCCTACCTGGATTGCGTCACCAGACCCGGACTGGCCAATCTGCTGATAGAACAGGTCTTCAAACGAGGTGGTCTGCCCTTTGTATGCCGTCGTGTTTAGGTTAGCCAAATTATTGCCGATCGTGTTCAACGCGGTCGAATCCGCTTCCAATCCGGACAGCGCTATTGAAAAATTTCCCATCGTCTTTCTCCTTAGTCTTCCTGGTTACGCTTCTGTTGGTCGTTCGCCCAACTCCAAAAGGCCATTCGGCCCGCAAATCGGCGCCAATGGTCGTTTAGCTTGCTGTCGAGCCGCCCCATTCAGAATTCTGGCTTGGAACTGACTGCAAGCCTGGGCAGCGTTGGCGCTCGCGACCGCGGCGACTGCATTCGGACTCGCTCCAGAACCGGAGCTGGACGAGGGGTCCGAGCTAGGTGCAGCTACGGCGCCATCAAGCGTTCCGATGCCCTGGTTGATCGAAATCAATTGTTGCAGGCTGTTAACTTGTGCCAATTGGGTAATGTATTGATTTGGGTCTGTTGGCTGGGTCGGGTCCTGGTTTTGCAACTCACTCACCAGCAGTGTGAGGAAGTCATTCGCCGTAATGTCGGACGAATCGTTCGCTGCACCGCTGCTGTTGCCGGATGTCGACCCACTGGCCGACGTGGTTGCGTCCTTCGGAGTCGCCTGCACTGCCCGCCGGGAAGACAATGCCGAGGCCACGGTGTCTGCTGCCGATGTTCCTGATGTTGCAATCGAATTGAATTGTGAAAAATCCATCACTCGTTATCCTTATTTGTTAGAGTTCATTCCATACGTCTTCACGCTCGCACACTCAGCCAGCCTCCGCCGCCCGCATATGCTCCAAACGACATCGATCCATCCTGATCAACTCCAGGCAAACTCCGATACGTCAACGCTTCGTCAGTGCCGCTCAGATTTGTCTTTCTGATGTTCTCCTGTTGCTCCTCCCCCTTATTGTTTCTTTGAGGTGTCTGTCCGCCGGCACCGTCCATTCCCGCTGAGCTTCGCGGCTCGGACCCGACGGCCGGCGGGGCGTGAACGACAACCGCGTTCACCGAGACCTTCTCTTCCTGCAGGTAAGCAGTAAGAGCAGACAACTCACGGTGCAACATCTCCTGCCCTGCAAACGACGCGGCCGAGACCGATGCATTCACCACCGCGCCCCCCTGCACCATCTCCGCGCGGACCTTCAACCATCCGTGGGCCCCATTTTGAATACCAACTTCGAGCGAAGTCGGCGTGGCCGTCAGCAGTCGAGGCGCACCATCCATCGACGCCGCAGCCGAGCCAACCACCTCCTGTTCATTCGACCCATTTGGAAGACCTGCCGAGTGGGAACCCACCTCTCCAACCGGTAACTTCGCTGCGGTCAACTCCCCCGAAGTAGCGCCGGACATAACGGCCGTTGGCGGAGCACCCGAAACCCAGTTGACTCCCGCTGACGAAAGAGCGGTTGAAGCAGACGTTGGGGTGCCTTGAACGTTCGTCTCGTCGTCGCTTCCTCGCGGTATCGTAACTGCCACCATCTTCTCCATGCCCGCTACTGACTTTGGCGATGCAACCTCATCGTCCCCCATAGGCACCGTCGGTGCAGGATCGATAGCGCTGGTTTTTGCCCCAGGTGTAACCTCTTTTCGAACCAAACCATCCACGCTCGCGGGGCCAGTTCCCGCTGAAGGCTTCGCCACTCCTGAGATCGTCTTGCCGAAACCTCCTGTCGCGTTACTGATTTCGCTCCGCAGCACAAAACCAGTTGCGGTCGCAGGCCCCACCGGAGGGACTGCACTTTCCACAGAGCACATGACAGCGGGCGTCTCAATCGCACATGTCTTCACCGCCGCTCCGACCGAATTCTGTGCCACCTTAATTGTTGCCATACCCTCCTGCTGTTTAGAAGTCTTCTTCGCGGAAGTGATTTCCTTCGCCTTTCCGCCAATCTCTATTTCTTTCTGGAACAAAGGGTCGCGGGCACTCGATGCTGAGGGCCATTCTCCCTTGATGCTCCTGACGGACGTCTTGAGGCCTTCATCTGTCGGCCCAGCACCCGTCGCAGCATAGGGAATAGAAGAAGCGGCCGAAGTATTGTCGGCGGCCTCTTCCACCAGCGCTGGCGACTGGACCTCCTCCGTTCCGGAAGGCCCTGCCGTTGTCTTCTCTTGCGACCCATCCGTAGCTGTTGCCTGTGGTTGAACGATCTTCTCCGCAACACTACTCTTCAATTCATTGCGTCGAGATATATGCAGGCCCGCAACCGTCAGTCCCCTCACTCCAATCGGCGTCCCAGCAACTTCAACTCCATTTTTTGCGGCTAGCGCAGTCTCAGGGTTCTGCAATGTAGTCATCGCCTCATCCGCGAAACTCTTTTCTCGTCGAGGGAACCGGATCCGCACCACGCTCACTGAAGCTTTTTGTGTTCGCGACTACCGCAGTCTTCGAGTTCTGCAATGTGGTCATCGCCTCATCTGCGGAACTCTTCTCTTGCAATAGGACTGGGTCTAGGACGCGCTCAGTAAAGCTTTTTGCGAAGGAGGGCCCCTCCGGCCTGTCGTGATCGGTAGACAGGTCCGCAGACCCGGGCCGCACGTTCGTCTGCTTTGTACTCGTCGCTACTATGATCGCCGTACTCATCATCTTCATTCCTCGCACATCTCTCGCAACTAGTGTGTGTGCATTCCGCGAGCCAAACCCGACATCGCGACTATTAGGAGAGGTTCATCTGCTGCCATCTCCCTTTTTCTCTCGTGCGTCCGTCCATCGTCTCCGTGCCAGGAAGCGGTCGTCCGAAGTTCCCTGTAATCGCCGTCCCTCCTCGACCTCCTTCCTGGCCGCAATATCGTCGAAGACACGTTTTATCTGCTCTCTCTTGAGCCGGCTCGCCACATACTGTTCCCTGGCCGCATCGCTTAACTCCTTGCGCCCCGCGCGAATCTGTTCCAAAGTGCGTTGCCGCGACGCAGCGACCTCCTGCTGGCTCTCTGCCATCGTCCAACTCACACGGTCTCCCGCCAATAGGGCTTCGCGGATATCCCCCCGGGCCGACCGTGCCACTTCCCGCTCGACCCTAATGGCCTCTTGCGCCTCACTGACCGCAGCGGTCATTCGCTGTAGCTCGGCTAAATGCATCTCCTCAACAGCGGCGTACAGAGTCACTAGGCGTACCAACGTCTCTAATCGCGGCTGCATTGTCTATAGCTCCATCGCATTCAAGCGCCGTATGGTCTCATGCATTGTCACGCGCTCGTCGCTTCCTTGTTCAAGGAACTCTCGCAGTAAAGGCATCGCTCGCATCGCTCGATCCAGGTCCTCATCCGTCCCTGCCTTATAGGCGCCAATGCGAACCAGGTCTTCCGACCGCGCATGGGCCCCCAGCAACCTTCGCACCGTCGCCGCCTGCACTCTGTGTTCCGGCGTTGTCACCGCAGGCATCAAACGGCTCAAAGAATCCAACACATTCACCGGCGGATACCACCCTCCTGCGGCCATCGATCGCGACAACACCACGTGCCCATCCAACAACGAACGCACCGCATCCACCACAGGGTCCTGTTGATCGTCACCTTCCATCAGCACCGTATAAAAGGCCGTGATGCTCCCGGTCTGAAAATTTCCCGCGCGTTCCACCAGCTTCGCTAACCGCGCAAACACCGATGGCGTATATCCCTTACTCGCCGGAGGCTCACCCGCGGCCAATCCGATCTCGCGCGCGGCCATCGCGTATCGCGTCAGTGAATCCAGCACTAGCAATACATGCTTTCCGCGGGCTGCATAAAACTCCGCGACCGACGTCGCCGCCATCGCTGCCCGCATTCGCAGCAACGGGCTCTGGTCCGAAGTCGACACCAGCACCACCGACCTCTTTCGTCCCTCCTCGCCCAGCGAGTCCTCCACAAACTCCCTCACCTCTCGCCCTCGCTCGCCTACCAACCCGACGACAGTCAGATCTGCCGCTGTATTCCGGGCCATCATTCCAATCAACGTGCTCTTTCCCACACCCGACCCGCCGAAGATACCCACGCGTTGCCCGCGTCCTACCGTCAACATTCCATCCAGCACGCGAAGTCCCGTCTGCAATGGCTCTCTGATCACCTCACGCTCCATCGGGTGTGGCACCGTCCCGTCAAGCGGCCACTTCTCCACCACCCGCGGAGCCGGGAGACCATCCAGCGGGGATCCCAGCGCGTCCACAATCCTTCCCTCCATCTCTGTCCCCACCGCGATCCCCGGCGTCACTCCCATCGCCAGCACTGCGTCGCCATAGCGGATTCCCTGTGTCGCCTTCAGTGGCATCGCCAGTACGTGCCGATCCACGAAACCCGATCACCTCGGCCCGATGTCTTTCGCCCTCCCCATCGACGATCTCGCAGCACTCACCCACCGAACAGAGCGGCCCCTCCGCCTCCACCGTCAGTCCATTCGCCTCGACGACCCGCCCGCTCCACCGCCATGCAGGCCTGGTTGCAAGCTGCGTCAAATAAGGGCCCAGACCCGTAACACCAGGCTGACCCACGTCCTGCGTCCCGCCCATCACGCCGGCCTCTGTTGCATCAGATCGAAGAACCCACGTTCGATCTCCTCCAACTGCGCGCTTACACCCAGTTGCACTCGGCCAACATTCGTATCCAGCACGCACTCTCCCGCGTCCAACCGCTCATCCGCCATAATCTGCACTGACGACTCCGGGCCCTGCAAAAAAACCTCTTGCCACATCTCGATCGCGTTTTCCGGGACTCGCAATACCGTGGTACTGTCCTCTGCCACCTTCTCCAGTGCGACTCTCACGACGCCGGTAAGCAACAACGGGTCCAGCTTCGCCTCACGATGCAACACGCGTGCGGCAATTGCCAGCGCAAGCTTCACTACCTCAGTTTCCACTCCTGCAAAATACCTTTCACGCTCTCGACGAAACTCTTCGCAAGCCTTCAGAACCGCCGCACGCTCCTCAGCGATTCTCTCCTCCACCCTCCTCTCCCACTCAATGCGGGCCTCGGCCTGCGCTTCCGCCCGCGCCATCTCCAGGCGGAGAGACATCTGTTCCACCTGCGCCCGCAGCTGCCCATCCAGTGCCGCCACCTCCTCCTTCAGAAGTAGCTCCGCCCCCTTCGTTTCGACCTTCGCTACAAACTCGGGCCGTTCCAGTGGGTGAAATTCAAGCCGCGATACCCCTCGTTCTTCGTCCGTCAATAACCTCACGGGCATTCCCGCCATCGCGCCGCGGCCCTTGGTATTCACCTCTTCGCTCTCAGACGGCGAGATCATCATCCACCTCCATCTTCAGAATCATCTTTCCTTCACTCTCGAGCTGACGAGCTAACGCCAGCAGTTCTTGCTGTGCCACTCCGACATCTCTCATCCGCACCGGCCCCATTACCTCCATGTCTTCCTTTAGCATCTCTACCGCCCGCGAACTCATCGCTTTGAACAAGTGGGCCTTCACGTTGTCCTTCCCACCCTTTAACGCCATCGCCAACACCTTCTTGTCCGCAGCACTGACAAACTCACGGATACTCTCCGCCGGCACCGTCACCAGGTCTTCAAACACAAACATTAGCTCCCGAATCCCGATCGCGACCTTAGGCTCGTTCTGTTCGATCTCTTCCAGGATCCCTCGACTCTCGGTCTGGTTCAGCCGATTCAGCAGGTCCGCAACGGCCTTGAAGCCTGAATACGATTTCCTTCCACTCGATCCCATCTTCTCCATCCGCTTATGCAGCGCCAGCGCGACCGTCTGCGCCATCTCCGGAGAGAACTGCCGCATCTCCGCCAGCCTCCGAACCACGTCCACTCGCATCGCGCCCTGCAAATTCATCAGCACCATCGAGGCGCGCTTCGCATCCAGATGAGCAAGCACAAGGGCGACCGTTTGCGAGTGCTCGTTCTCCAGAAATTTGCTCAAGTGCTGCGGATCGATGTCCTGCAGCTTCGCCATATTTCCAACACTGCGCTCGCGAATCCTTTTGACCTGTAGCAGCAGCTCTTCGGCCCGTGAGGCGCCAAAAGCCTCCGTCAAAAGCCTCATTGCATAATCTGGCCCGCCGCGCACCATGTACTGCTGCGTCTCCAGCAGTCCGTAGAACTCCGTCAGGACCTGCGTCAGTTGCGCCGCTGGAACGTCCCCTAGGCGCGTGATCTCATCGGTCACCCGCTGGACGTCGACCTCCGACAGACTCAGGAACAAGGTCTTCGCCAGCTCATCACCGATTGCGACCATCAGAATTGCGGCCTTCCGCAGTCCCGGGATCTCCGCTGGCGTAAATCCTGCTTCGGGCGTCAACAGCAGCGGGTTCTGCCGCACCGTCTCTGCTCCGGAAAACTGAATCGCCGTTCCCATTAGCTTCTCTCCTCAGTCGACCCAATCCAGGCCTCCAACAACCGCGTACTCTGCGCTGGCTCCCGCCGAATATGCTCCGACACGTGCTCAAAGATCCCCTGTTGCAATTGATAAGTCTTGTTCTTCGGCCGAGGCAGAAGCGCCTCCTCATCCGGGTCGTTCTGCGAAGCCGTCACCTCTTCGCGTTCTTCGAATGCGCCGGCAACGCTTCCGCCCGGTGCCAACAGCATCGGTTCACGCAGCGTTGCAGTCATCTGGCTCGCCACAGGCCGCAGCACGAACAACACCAGCAGCACACCGCATATCCCAATCACCGCCGTCCGCAGCAACCCCGGTTGCGTATGCAGCGATCCGCGCAGATCCTCCATCAGCTTGTCCATCACCGGCGGCTTCACCTCCGGCACATTAGTGCTGAAGCTCACGTTCTGCATCACCACCTGGTCTCCGCGCCGCGCATCGAAACCGACCGCCGCCTGCGCCAACTCCTCCAGCCGATGCATCTCCTCCGCGCTCCGTGGCTTCCACACCACACGCTCCAGCTTACCCACGCCTTCGGTCACGCTGCGATCGTTCACCACCACTGCAGCGGACACACGTCGCACCCGACCCGGCCCCTGTTCGGAATGCAACAGATGTTTTGTAATTCCATACGTCTCACTCTCTTCGTGCAAGCTCTGCCCTTGCCCTGTCCCCTGCTGCGGATAGACCGGCGGCGCCTGCTTTTGCAGCAACGGCGGCGTCCCGGGTGCGGCCGCTGCCTGCGAACCCGCCACCGTCCCCTCGGGAGAAGCTGCGGGAGAGTTGCTCGCCGTCCCCGGAACTCCCGAAGCCTGCCCCCGCAACGCTGACGTCTGTTCGCTCTTCTGCATGGTCAACGTTGCCACTTGGTTCGGATCGTAGACCTCATCGGTCCGCTCTTCCCTGCCTTCGTCATAACTCACATTCACTGTGGCCCGCACATTGTCCCGCCCGGCCAGCGGCTCCAGCATCGCCACCAATTTTGCCTCCATGGCTTGTTCAGCTTCGGCCTCGGCAACATTACTCGATCGTTGCTTGAAGTTCACTCGTCCATCGGCATCTACCAACGTCACCTGGTCTACGCTCAGGTTCTCAACTGACCCCGCCACCAGACTCCGAATCGCATCAGCCTGCTCCGGATCCACTGACGCTCGCTTCAGCTTCAGCACCACGGAAGCCTTCGCCACCTTCTCCTCCGCCGCAAAGAGCGAAGCCTGCGGCAAAACCAGATGCACCCTCGCCGACTTCACAATCCCCAGCGTCCCAATCGTGTGCTCGAGCTCTCCCTCCATTGCCCGCTGGTAGTTCACACGCTCATCAAACTCACTCCCCACCCAGTTCGGCTTGTCGAACAACTCAAACCCCAGCCGCCCCGTCTGAGGCATGCCCTTCGCCGCCACTTCCATGCGAGCTTTATCCAGCATCTCCGCCGGCACCTGCACCCCTGCACCATCGGCCGTCGTCTCATACGGAATTCCAGCGGCCGCCAGCTCCTGCGACACCTGTTGCACATCTTTACCGTCGAGACCGCTAAACAAGACCCGCCAGTCCGTTCGTCCCAAAAACCAAATCGTCCCCGCACACATCACGGCCAGAAACACCGCGGACGCGGTCAATGAAGTCCGCTTCCCTGCCGGCATCGCCATCAGCCTCTCGCGGAGCGTCGAAGCCATCGCCAGTGCCTTTTCCATCGAACCGTCGACTGTCACGGCTGCACCGGTCTGCCCTGCTCTCTGCATTCCGGTCGCGCCAACCTGTTCTGTCTCTGCCATCTCGCCTCAGCGTCTCTTCAAACCTCAAAACTTTAAAACTGCATGCCCATCATCTGCTGATAAGCGCCAACAGCTTTATTACGCACCTGCAGCGCCAGCTCAAACGCCATGTCCGCCTTCTGCGTCGCGATCATCGCGTCGTGGATCTCTACGCCGGAGCCATTCAAGAGTCCCGTTACCGCCTGCGACGCCTTCTGATCAAGCGCGCTCGTCTGCTGCACCATCGACTGCAACATCCCAGCAAACGGCACGCCCGTAGAAGCGCCAGTGTTTGAGGCAGCCACACCCGCATCACTTAGGAAACCATCATCCACGGCCCCCGAATTAAACCCATTCAACACTGCTGAAGCACCAGACAATCCGATCACAATCCCTCCTCACCCTCATTGCATGTTGCGCGACTTACCCATCACCCTATTTCAAGAGATCGAGTGACGACGAAACCATGCCCTTCTCCGCCTGTATCGCCGAAGCATTCATACCGTATGACCGTGTCGCTCCCATCAGGTCCACCATCTCTGTCAGAGGGTTGATGTCCGGATAAGCCACAAACCCATCCGGTCCAGCGTCCGGGTGCCCCGGGTCATACCGTTTGACAAGCGCACCCGCGTCACTAATCACTCCGGCAATGGCAACACCTCCGGGCGCTCCATTCGCTGCCGTCAGGCCATCACCCGGGCTCGCACTGATGCCAGCGCCAGGCACGCTCTTGAATTGCCCTCCAAGACGACCGCTCGACCCGCTATTCATCTGGTTCACCAGCGAATCCTGAAAGCTCCCGCCGCCTTCGGCCTCGAACACCACATGGTGCCGCTGATACGGCCCTCCCTCAGGCGTCCGCGTTGTCTCCGCGTTGGCCATATTCGAAGCCACCACTTCCGCCCGCACACGCTCCGCCCGCAACGCCGAAGCGCTCACATCCATTACGCCAAAAAGGTTCATAGTTATTTCGCATCCATGTGGATTGCACTCATCACGCCTGCAAACTCATGCTTCAAAAGTTGCACTCCAAGCTTGAATTGCAGCTGCGACTTCGCCAGCTGCAGCCCCTCGCGGTCTATCGACACGTTGTTCCCGTCCGGTCGCGCCACCAGGCCATCGACGTCCTGCGCCGAAACCTGCACACCCTCGAGCCCGGCCACCCCTCCAGTGTTATTCAACTGCCGCGCAAACTCCTGTTCAAAATCAAACCCCTGCGTCTTGTAGCCGGGTGTATCCACATTGGCCATATTGCTGGCCGTTAACTGCATCTGCCGGCTGGTCAGATCCAGATACTGTCCCAGCGCATCGCTCATTGCCGTCGTCGTCTGCATCCCGTCACCTCCACGCGATGACATATGCAGTCCAGCAGCCAAAGAAAAGCGCCCTCCTATGAGAGCGCTCTTATCAACATCGAAATCCGGACTTCGGTAAGCTCACCCCAGGGTCGCCCGCCCAAGCCGAATCTCATTCACTCCAATCTCCATCCTGTCTCCGGCAAGGATTGCGCCACGCTCCAGCACATGCATCAGCTCTCGCACGTTGCCTGGCCAATGGTGCTCGTGGAGCTTTGCGACCGCCTCAGCCGTCAACCGTTTCCTCGGCATCTCCTGTCCCATCTGTTCCAGAAAATGCTCAGCCAGCAGTCCCAGGTCCTCCATTCTCTCTCGCAGCGCAGGCACCTCGACCGGAAACACCGCCAGCCGATGATAAAGGTCTAATCGGAACGTCCGCTCTGCTCCGACACTCGAAGCCAACTTCTCCAACGGCTGATGCGTCGCCGCAATCACCCTCACATCCACTCGTATTGTCTCGTTATCACCCACCCGCTGCAGTTCGCCACACTCCAGGAACCGCAGCATCTTTGCCTGCAGCGCCATCGGCATCTCTCCAATCTCATCGAGAAACAGCGTTCCACCATGTGCCGCCTCGATCCGACCCGTGCGCGACTGCACCGCCCCGGTAAACGCTCCGCGAGTATGACCAAACAGTTCAGCTTCAAGCAGGGCCTCAGGAATCGCCGCACAATTCAACACAGCAAACGGTTTACCTGCCCGCTCACTCAGTCGATGCAGCGCCCGTGCGACGACCTCTTTTCCCGTCCCAGTCTCTCCTTCAATCAATACAATCGTCGGACCGCGGTGCCACCAACCTAACCAACCGCGCCAACTCCCGCATCGGCTCGCTCGCCCCAACCATCTCCGGCAGCATAATCTCCCGCTGCACCACAGGCCGCGCAACCTCAGGACGTCCCATCAAGACCGACAATGCCTGCCGCGCCGAATCCAGCCGGGCATCCTCGTCCCTTTTGCGCGACTCGTCCACCCCAACGTCCTTTCGCAGGTCTACAAATGCCCGCCCTGGCGCGCCGCCCCCCACTCCGCTCCCAGCCGTCGGGACCACATCCGGAGCGGCCGCCCACGCGACCGTGTCGTTCAACGGAGCGTGCTGCGCCTCCCGCAGCGCATGCAGCAACTCATTCCGCCGCGGACTCCGCGCCCCTCCATCCACCCCACCATCCACGCGCAACAACTCCATCGTCGGATACAGCATTCGAATCACAGTCGCAAACTCGCCCACCTCGAGATCTGGCAGCCAGCTATCCACAAGCAGCGCCTCCGACCGCGAGTCCTCCAGCTGCGCCATCGCCTCCGCACCACCCGACGCCTCGCGCACCGTCCACCGCAGCCCGGTCAACGAAGCACGCAGCCTCTGCCGCAACCCCGCATCCGCGCTCGCGAGCACGACCGTTCGCATAGCCGCCACTTCGATCGCGTCTTCATTCAACGCCGCTCCCCGTCCCAGGTTCATCGCGTTCACCGTGTCCTCTCGTCTTCCCTGTCCGTCATTACCTGCTGCAATATTGCCCGCAGCGTCCCAACTGTCTGGTTCAACCGCCTACACTCCTGCAACCCCTCACGAATCGCCTCGCGCATCGCATCTGGCTCACCGATCAGCTCTCCCATCGCCAGCCGGCACTGGAGCACTGTCAGCGGCTGACAAAGACCATGCAGCGCCACATCGATTCGTTCAACCAGATCCATTCGGCACCTCCTGTTGAACGACCTCACGCACCTGCAAACGCCGCACTCGGGTGATATTCACTCGCCCGCGCCGTCACCTTACCGACACCCATCCGGTAGCCCTCGCCCCGGACCGTCTGGATCACGGGGACGCCTTCGTCACCGTCCACACTCGCGGCTCCCAGCTTCCGCCGCAGATAGTTCACATACACATCCACCACGTTCGTCCCCGCGTCGGGAGACATCTGCCAGACCTCCCGCAACAGCTCACTCCGGCTGCAACACCCGCCACGCCGCATCAGCAAAAACTCGAGTAACGCAAACTCCTTGACGGTCAGCTCTACGTGCCGTCCATTCCGCACCACCCGGCGCTCCATCCGGTTCAGCTCAACATCGCCGTGACGCAGCACCGGATCCGCAAACTGCTCCCGCCGCCGCAACAGTGCCCGGCACCGCGCCGTCAGCTCATGAAAGCTAAAAGGCTTCAACAGGCAATCGTCAGCCCCCAGGTTCAAACACTTCACGCGCTCCTCGACCTGGCTCCGCCCCGTCAACACCAGCACCACCGTCTCATCGAACCGGCCGCGCAACTCCTCCAGCACTTCGGTTCCGTCCTTCTTGGGCAGGCTCAAATCAAGCACAATAAGGTCCGGGCGATGCTCCGCAGCATGCGACCAGCGCCGCCTCCCCGTCCCCGACCCAGGTCACCTCATGACCTTCGAGCTTCAGCCCTTTTTGCAGAAACAATCCAAGTGCAGCATCATCTTCGACGATCAAAACTCGCATTCTTCAATCTCTCCAGAACCAAGAAGTCTTCAGCACCGCAGGTCACGTTACCAATTCGGTTGTGTGTAATTACCTTGGTTCATCAGCCGGCCTCAAGACAAGACCTCTTCGCAAAATTTTGCAGTGTTGATTTCAAAATGGGAATTGCTCCTGACGATGCCGACCTCAGACTTACTGTCGACACCACATTCGAAAACTCACATATCCGAGGTGCTCTCAAGCAGGGGTCCCTCCACTGATGAATCAAGTAAGTCATCAACGATCGAGCTGCTTGCACAAAAAGCTTGCAATTCGCTTTTTATTCGCTACAATCATGCGCATGGCAATTACGCGGCGGCAAAAAGAGGTCATCGACTTCCTCTCCAGCTTTACCCAGAAGAACGGCTACTCCCCTTCGTACGAGGAGATCGCCAGCGGTCTGGGCCTCAGCTCGCTCGCAACTGTTCACAAACATGTCACCAATCTCCAGAACAAGGGTCTCCTTCAGCGGGCCCACAACCGCAGCCGTTCTATCGATGTCCTCCCCGTGCGCAGCGGCAAGAAGGGCTCCGATCGCCTGCCCCTCATGGGCCGGATCGCCGCCGGCCAGCCAGTAGAGGCCATTGAGACCGCCGAGAGCATCTCCCTCTCGGACATCATCGGAAATCGCGAGGTCTTCGCCCTTGAGGTACGCGGAGACTCCATGCGCGACGAGCACATCGTCTCTGGCGACTACGTTCTGGTTGAGCGCACCCGCACCGCCCGGGAGGGTGAGATCATCGTCGCCCTCATCGACGGCGCCGATGCCACCCTCAAACGCTTCTACCGCGAAGGCAGCATGGTTCGTCTGCAACCCTCTAATACGGAGATGTCCCCTATCTACGCCCCGGCCGCCAACGTCAGCATTCAGGGCAAGGTTCTCGGCGTCCTCCGTAAGTACGCATAAGCCTGGTACTGGACACTCCCCAAAGTTGGTATTCCCTTTCGCCTGCCCAGTCGTCCAAAATAGGATCCGGCAGTATCTCCGCGGTGTTCGCGGCAACTTTCTCCCCCGTCTATGGAACCGCGCAGCTTCTTCTTGCGTAATCACACTCCGAGACGCCTCACTAACCAGAACTCACGGGAGCATCCCTTGGCTACACAGCGCAAAAACAAACGAAGAATCTGGCTCTGGACTGGTCTCACCGTCCTCGTCGCAGTCGTGGCCCTTGGCATTGCCGTGGCCGCTCGCGGTAACACCACCAAATTTGAACCCTCGCAACTGGGCAAGGCCGACCTCGGCGACATCGCCCGCTCGGTCGTCGCCACCGGCAAGGTCCAGCCCATCACCAAGGTAGAGGTCAAATCCAAGGCCTCCGGAATCGTCACGCGCCTCGACGTAGACATTAACAACCAGGTCAAGCAGGGCCAGGTACTCGCCCAGCTCGACCAACAGGAGATCCTCGACCAGGTGGCTGCACAAAAGGCCACGCTCGCCGCGGCCGAATCCAACGCACGCGCCGCTGCCGCCTCCATTCAGTACGACAAGGTCAACGCCGAAGCCCCCGACCTTCCCATGTACAAAAACACCTACGAGCGCAACCTGAAGATGTCCAAAGAGGGCGTCGTCTCTCAGCAATCTCTCGACGACGCGCAGCAAAAGTACCTCGCCGCCGTCAACACACGCGACAAAGCCGTCTCGCAGATCAGCGTCGACAACTCCAAGCTCCGCCAGGCCGAGGCCCAGGTCGCTCAGGCCCAGGCCTCTCTCAAGCAGCTTGAAGAGCAGCTCAGCTACACCACCGTCACCTCGCCAATGGACGGCATCATCCTCTCTCGCGACGTCGAGATCGGCGACGCCGTCAGCTCCATCCTCGTCCTCGGATCCACCGCGACCCTCGTCATGACCGTCGGCGACACGACCCAGGTCTACGTCCAGGGCAAGGTCGACGAATCTGATATCGGCAAGGTCTACCTCGGCCAGGCCGCCCGCATCAAGGTGGAATCCTTCAAGGACAAGACCTTCCTGGGCAAGGTCACCAAGATCGCCCCTCTCGGCGTCGAAAAGGACAACGTCACCACGTTCGAGGTCCGCGTCTCCATCGATAACCCCGGCGGCGAGCTCAAAACCAACATGACCGCCAACGCCGAAATCCTCCTCGAAGAGCACAAAAACGTCCTTACCGTCCCCGAACAGGCCGTCCTCTACGACAAGGACCGTAACGCCTCCGTCGAAGTCCCCGATCCCAAACAAAAAAATGGACGCCGCAAGGTTGATATCAAGGCCGGCATCTCCAACGGCACCAAAACTGAAGTCCTTGCCGGCCTCAAATCCGGCGATACCGTCATCCTTCAGCAATAGCCATCAGAGTCGACTAAAGGAAATCCTATGACCGTCAAAGTCCTCGCCACCGCCGCCGCAACCCTCACCCTCGCCGCCGCGACCGCCTTCGCCGCGGACAGCAACTTCGACCGTACCCTCAACGTCAGCGGCTCTCCCAACGTCTCCGTCTCCACCGGCTCCGGCTACATCCATCTCAATCCCGGTTCGGGGAGCCAGGTCCACATCGTCGCCCACGTCCGCTCCAGCCATGGCTGGATGAGCGGAGGCGGCGACGTTGACAGTCGCATCCAGCAAATCGTCTCCAACCCGCCCATCGTCCAGAACGGCAACGACATCACCATCGGCGAACGCCATAACAACGACCTCTACCGCAATATCAACATCGACTACGAGATCACCCTGCCCAAGACCTCGGGCATCAATGCCTCGACCGGCTCTGGCGACGTATCGATCCAGGACGTCGGCGCCACCGTCAGGGCCCAGAGCGGCTCCGGCTCCGTCCGCGTCCACGGCGTCCAGGGCCCGACCACACTAGGCACCGGCTCCGGCGACATTGAACTCGAGCAAAACGGCCCCGGCGACGTGAAAGCCGAGACCGGCAGCGGCAGCGTCCGCCTTCAAGGACTTGCCGGTGCGCTCAAAGCCAGCACCGGCAGCGGCGACATTGAGGCCCAGGGACAACCCACCTCAGACTGGAAGCTCTCCACCGGCAGCGGCTCCGTCCGCCTCGTCGTCGGCAACGCCCACTTCAACCTCGACGCCGACACCGGCTCCGGCAGCATTAACGTCTCGCAGCCCATAACCATGCAGGGCAGTCTCAACCGTCATCACGTCAGTGGCGTAGTCAACGGCGGAGGCCCCACCATCCGTGTCGGTACCGGCTCCGGCGACATCCAAATCAAATAGCTGGACTGCCACTTCGCAGCGGCCATGGGCCACCGCGAACTCTCTAATCCGCCAATACCACCCTGCCGGTCCCGAGATCGTAGCTCCCACTTGCGACCTTCACCCCGCTGTCCTTGATCGCCTTCGCGATGACGGTCGAACTGGCACTCAAAATTCGCGCCTGATAAGCAGCGTTCATCTTTACCGCCAACGGGACGTCCCCCTTAGCTCCATAGATCCCCGGCATCAGGTGCTGGTACAGAACGCTGATCTGCCCCGGAACCTCCTTGGCTGCAACCGCTGCCGCCACAGCACCACAATTCGTATGTCCCATCACCAGGATCGCCTTGATCCCCAACACCGCCACCCCATACTCCAAACTTGCCATGATCTCCGGCGTCACAACATTACCCGCCACTCGTGCCACAAACACGTGCCCTATGCTCTGATCGAACAGAATCTCCACCGGAACTCGCGAATCTGCGCAGGACAGTACCGCGGCAAACGGCTCCTGCTTGAGCACTGTCTTCTCCTTCAAAATTTTAAGGTCCTCAGCAAACGATGTGATCTTGCCGGCCACATACCGCTCATTCCCTTCCATCAATTCGCGCATCGCTGCTTCGCCAGTCAACACCGACTGTCCCAGTGCAGGCGTGCCGCGCCCGGCCAGGACACCTGCCGCCGCCAACCCTGCAACAAACTGCCGCCGCGTCCAATCCCCAGCCATCCCTTCGCACATAACGCTCTCCTGTGCCGAGAAGCTTACACCAGCCGAATCGATTACGCTTGAGCAATGTCCTTGGTACCGACTCCCCGCCTCCTTATCTTCGACCTCGACGGCACCCTCATCGACTCCCGCATTGATCTCTGCAACTCCGTCAACGCCACCCTTACCCACTTCGGCAAGCCCGAGCTCCCCGAAGCCGTCATCTCCAGCTACATCGGCGACGGCGCCTCCTTACTCGTCCGCCGGGCCTTCGGCGACCCCGAAGGCGACATCCACGACGAGGAATACGTAACTGAAGCCCTCACATTCTTCCTCGACTATTACCGCATCCACAAACTCGATTACACCTACCTCTACCCCGGCGTCCTCGAATCGCTCGAAGCCATCCACACTGCGCGTCCCGATGTCCTCATGGCGGTCCTGACCAACAAACCCGTCAAACCCTCCCGAGACATCTGCGACCACTTCGGCCTCTCACGGTTCTTCTTCCAGAACTACGGCGGCAACAGCTTCCACACCAAGAAGCCCGACCCTCACGGTCTCGAGAGCCTCATCGCCGAGGCCAGCGCCATAGCGGGCAACTCCATCTCCCCCGCCCAAACCATCATGATCGGCGACACCGACGTCGACGTACTCACCGCCCGCAGCTGTGGGGCCCGCAGCATCGGCTGCGCCTTCGGCCTCAAGCCCCACTCTCTAGTCGACGCCCCACCCGATTACCTCGCCCACAGCCCCACCGATTGGCTCCAGATACTCAGCGTCGATCGCAAACAATAGCGTTCCGAGTCTAACTTCGCACCGCTTGACGTGTCATCCCGACCGGAGCGCAGCGAAGTGGAGGGATCTGCTGTTTGTGCGGGTTTAGCAATCATGCCACGCGTCGCGATAATGGTGCGGATTTCAAACTCAGACCAGAACAGACTGACGGGCCCACGAAACCAGCCAATTAATGAATCTCAGTTTCCCGTTTCGAACCGTTTGAAGAAGCTCGTATCCAAATAGTGCGGTCTCGCCGGATCGTCCGCAACAGTCCACGCCAGATCGGCAAAGAAATCATTGAACTGTGCCGCCGCCGCAAGGTCCACCGGCTGAGTCAGGTCATCATCGGTCGAGTGATACCGCTGCGCCAACCAAGCCCTCCACGCCTTATACTCCGGCGAACCCATCGTCCATCCGAACTTCATCGCCAAAGCCGGGACACCCGCCTGCACAAAGCTGTACTGGTCCGTCCGGATAAACGAGTTCCTGTCCGGCTCCGGATCGGCCGCAATCACAATATGGTGCGCCTCTCCCACCTTTTCCGCGTCCACTCCCAGCGACGACTCCGCCAGCCCCTGCACATGGAGCTTCTTCAACGGAAAGATCGGCATGAACATATCCAGATTCAGGTCCGCCGCGATGGCCTTCTCCGGCACCGTAGGATGGCCGGCGAAATACCGCGATCCGAGCAACCCTTTCTCCTCGGCCGTAAAGATCACAAACAGCAT
This sequence comes from uncultured Acidobacteriaceae bacterium, assembly GCA_963774835.1. Taxonomy (GTDB): domain Bacteria; phylum Acidobacteriota; class Terriglobia; order Terriglobales; family Acidobacteriaceae; genus Edaphobacter. The sequence goes on along the minus strand of CAVZGS010000001.1, from coordinate 662,282 downwards.
CGACCGTTTCGGCCGCGTCTTTGCCTGACTCAGCTTCTTCGCCGTCTCCAGCACGGTCGCCACACCCGAAGCGTCATCCATCGCTCCGCTGTAGATCGTCTTACCGTTGATCGGCGCACCCACACCCAGATGGTCCAGGTGTGCCGACACCAGCACGTACTCCCCAGCCAGCTTCGGGTCCGATCCCTTCAACTCTCCCACAATATTCGGCGACACCACGTGCGACGTCTCCCCCACCACCGTCGCCGTCACGCTCTTACCCAGCGCAAAGTGAGGCAGCGGCTTCTGAGCGTCCGCCAGCGCCAGCATCTCCGCAAACGTGTGTCCCGTTCCCGTAAATAGCTTCTCCGCCTGCGCAGGATTGAACGTAGCCGAGAACATAGCTCCATGATCATCCGCCAGCGCCGGATGCTTCGCTGCCACCGCCTCAGCATCGGGAGCGACCGACAACCGCATTCCCGGCTGCGAAGCCCCACTCGCCACCCTCTGCCATCCAAAGTCCATCGACTTCGGCGTCGGGATCGAGATCGTCCCTACCGCCCCCGCATCGCGTAGCGCCTTGGCAAGCGGCGAAGTCCGCGCAAACGACTTCAACGCCCCCGAGATGTCCCCAGGCCCACCGTTGATATAAACGACGACCTTGCCCTTCAACTCAGCCATCGGCACCTCAGCCGAGTTGAAGTCGTCATACTTCGATTCCGGCAGATGGAGTCCATACCCGATAAACACCAGCGGCGCATCGACCTTGCCCATCTGCGCCGATCGCGATCCCAGAATCGCATCTTCACCCAACACTAACGGCGTCACCTTGCCATCCACCACCAGACTCATCGACGACTTACTGGCAATCACCCTCTGCACATCAAAATGCACCGGCTGGTAGTAGGTCCCATCCACTCCTGCCGGCGTCAACCCAAACGACTTGAACTGGTCCACCACATAGGCCGCGGCCTTCAAATACTCCTCACTGCCGGTAAGTCGCCCATTCATCGAAGGGTCAGCCAGATATTGCACATGCGCCCACCACACCTTACCCCGCGCCTCGTCGCTCAGGGCCGTCGATCCAGCCTGGCCCCACACCACAATCCCGCTAACCACACAAGTAAAAGCAACAGCTAAAGCCGACCCGCGCACACGCATTGTTGTTCTCCAGAGCAAAAGGGGATGCGTTGAATCTAGCACGACCGATATCCTGAATGCTCAGTCGCCACCGAGGCCTTTGACGCATCACTACCTGCTTGCTACGCTCATCTCCACAGATGCCGTCCTCCGCCAACTCGTCTGCCACCACCTGCTGCATCATCGGCGGAGGGCCCGCGGGCATCATGTTAGGCTTCCTCCTCGCCCGCCAGGGGATCGCAGTCACCGTCCTCGAGAAGCACAATGACTTCTTCCGCGACTTCCGCGGCGACACCATCCACCCCTCCACCCTTGAACTCCTGTACGAGCTCGGCCTCCTCGAAAAATTCCTTACCCTGCCACACTCACAGATCACAGGCCTCTCCGCCATCATCGGCGGTCGCCGCTTTCAGATGTCCGACTTCTCCCACCTTCCCACCCACGCCAAATTCATTGCCCTTATGCCGCAGTGGGACTTCCTCAACTTCCTCGCCGCCGAGGCCGCTCACTTCCACAGCTTCACGCTCCGCATGGGCTGGGAGGCCACAGGCCTCATCCAGACAACGGACGGCACCACCACCGGTGTCCTTGCCAAGACCCCGGAAGGTACCGCCGAAATTCCAGCGACACTTACCGTCGGCTGCGACGGCCGCCACCCTATCTCTCGCGTCGCCGGCCATCTCTCCCTGGTCGATGAGGGCGTTCCCGTAGACATTCTCTGGCTCCGCATCGCGCGTCGACCCTCCGACCCCGAAAACGCGCTCGGCTACTTCAACTTCGGCCGCTTCGTCATCCTCATCAATCGCAACGACTACTTTCAGGTCGGCTATCTCATCCCCAAAGGCGCCTTTCCGCAGATCCAGCAGGACGGCCTCCCCGCCTTCCAACGAAGCATCGAGCGGATCGTCCCCTTCCTCTCAGGCCGCACCGCCGAGATCGACTCCTGGGACAAGGTCAAGCTCCTGACCATCGAGATCAACCATCTTCAGGACTGGTGCTCGCCCGGCCTGCTCTGCATCGGCGACGCTGCCCATGCCATGTCCCCTGTCGGCGGGATCGGCATCAACATCGCCCTGCAGGACGCAGTCGCCACCGCCAACCTCCTCACCGAATCCCTGCTCGGCGGCTCAGTCACCATACATGACCTGCGAAGCGTCCAACACTACCGGGAAAAAGCGGTCCACTACACGCAACGCCTGCAGACCTTCGCTCACCGCATTCTCTCCCGCGCCCTTCAGAACACTGGCCCGGTTACCCCGCCACTAGGCCTACGCGTCGTCACCAGCGTCCCCGGTTTCCAGCACCTCACCGGACGCTTCATCGGCATGGGTCTTCAGCCGCAACACATCAGGAAAATCTAGCCGCTACTCAAACCCTCGATTCCAACTCTCAATCACGCGAGTCTCTCTCTCCCAACCCACCACACTAACGCTCCCAGTCCCCAGCGCCAGCAAAGCGCCACCCGTCGCTGGCAATCCGATCCACCGCGCAGCCAGAATTCTCAAAATATGCGCATGCGCAAACAGTGCTACGTTCCCTCCGCCAGGAGCTGCCGCAAGCGCTTGCGCAATCACGCCGTCCGCGCGCTCCCCCACATGCTCGACCGTCTCTCCGCCAACTATCTCGTTCTTCCACACCGACCACCCCGGTATCTGCGCCTGGATCTCCTTCGTCGTCTTTCCTTCGTAAACCCCGTAGTCCCACTCCTTCAGCCCGTCATCGACCTTAGCAACATCGCCAAACCCCGCAATCGCGCAGGTCTCCCTGGCCCGCCGCATCGGACTCACAAACACCGCCTCAAACTTCGTGCCCTTCAAATAATCCCGCAGCTCCTCCGCCCTCTTCCTCCCATGCTCAGTAAGAGGAATGTCCGTCCGGCTCGTATGCGCCCCGCTTAAACTCCACTCCGTCTCTCCATGCCGCACCAGCCAAAGCTTTGTTCCGAAAGCCATCCTGTTCCTCCGTTCTCCACTCCCTATTCCCTACTCCCTATTCCCTGCCTTTATCCTATAGAGATGGACTTCCAGCTCTCCACCACCTACAAGCCGCAGGGTGACCAACCCCGAGCGATCGCCGAACTCATCTCCGGCATCCACGCCGGAGAAAAAGACCAGGTCCTCCTCGGCGTCACCGGCTCCGGCAAGACCTTCACCATGGCCAAAGTCATAGAAGAGCTGCAACGCCCCGCCCTCATCCTCGCGCACAACAAGACCCTCGCCGCCCAGCTCTACCACGAGTTCAAGACCTTCTTCCCCAACAACGCCGTCGAGTACTTCGTCTCCTACTACGACTACTACCAACCCGAAGCCTACATCCCCGCCGGCGACCTCTTCATTGAAAAAGAGTCAACCGTCAATGAAGAATTAGACAAACTCCGTCTCGCCGCCACCCGCAGCCTCTTCGAACGCCGGGACGCCATCATCGTCAGCTCCGTCTCCTGCATCTACGGCCTCGGCTCACCCGAAGCCTACTACGGCATGTTGATGCTCCTTGAAAAAGGCCAGCGCCTCAAGCGAGAAGACATCACCCGCCGCCTCGTCGAAATCCTCTACGACCGCAACGACGTCGACTTCCGCCGCGGCACCTTCCGCGTTCGCGGCGACATCATCGAAGTCTACCCAACCTACGACGAAAACGCCTACCGCATCGAGCTCTTCGGCGACGAGATCGACTCTCTCTCCCAGATTGATCCCCTCTTCGGCACCGTAAGGCAGAAGTACTCCCGTCTCCCCATTTACCCCAAGTCCCACTACGTCGTCCAACCCGAGCGCAAGACCACCGCCGTCGCCTCCATCCTCGAAGAGATGGAGTGGTGGGAAAAAGACCTCGAAACCCAGGGCCGTCTCGTCGAGTCCCAGCGCATCCACCAACGCACCCGCTTCGACCTCGAGATGATCAAATCCGTTGGCTACTGCCACGGCATCGAAAACTACTCCCGCCACTTCTCCGGTCGTCTCCCCGGCGAGCCCCCGCCCACGCTCCTCGACTACTTCCCCAAGGACTACCTCCTCTTCATCGACGAGTCCCACGTCACTGTCCCTCAACTCCACGGCATGTGGCACGGCGATCGCAGCCGCAAACAAAACCTCGTCGACTATGGCTTCCGCCTCCCGAGCGCCATGGACAACCGTCCCCTCAAATTCGAAGAGTTCGAGAGCCGCACCGGCCAGATCATCTACGTCTCCGCCACCCCCGGCCCCTACGAACTCACCAAGTCCGCCGGAGTAGTCGTAGAACAGATCATCCGCCCCACCGGCCTCATCGACCCAGTCGTAGAAATTCGCCCCATCAAAGGCCAGATCGACGACCTCCTCGCCGAGATCCGCGACCGCGCCTCAAAAAACCAACGCGTCCTTGTCACGACCCTCACCAAGCGGATGTCCGAAGACCTCGCCAGCTACTACACCGAAGTAGGCGTCCGCTGCCGCTACATGCACTCCGAGATCGAAACCCTCGAGCGCATCAAACTCCTCCGCGACCTACGCAAAGGCGAGTACGACGTCCTTATCGGCATCAACCTGCTCCGCGAAGGCCTCGATCTTCCGGAGGTGTCGTTGGTAGCAATATTGGATGCCGACAAAGAAGGCTTCCTCCGCTCCCAGGGCTCACTCATCCAAACCATCGGCCGAGCCGCCCGCCACATCGAAGGCCGCGCCATCCTCTACGCCGATAAGATGACCGAGTCCATGCAGCGCGCCATCGACGAGACCAACCGCCGCCGCGAAAAGCAGGAAGCCTACAACGACGAAAACGGCATCACCCCTCAATCCATCATCCGACCGCTGGAAATGGGCCTCGCCGGCATCCTCAGGGCCGACTACGCCGACCTCACCGACGAAGCCGAAGGCATGCCCGACTTCGCCACCCAACAGGAACTCGACACCTACATCGGCAAACTAGAATCCGACATGCGCGAAGCCGCCAAAAAATTCGAATTCGAAAAAGCCGCCAAACTACGCGACACAGTAAAAGAACTCCGCACCAAAGAATTCCTCTTCAGCTAGCATCGTCGCTGTTGCCGTTGTCGTTGCTGTTGTTCCCTTTCAACCTACCCTAAAAGCCGTCATCCTGAGCGAAGCGCAGCGCAGTCGAAGGGCCCCGAAACCGCATACACCACCCATACCGATCAAACCTTTTCCACCACCGAGCTCAAAGGAAATCACAATGCCAGGCTACACCTACATCATGGGCAGCCAAACCGGCACACTCTACATCGGCGTAACAAGTGATATCAACGTCCGCGTCCAACAACACAAAAATGGCACCTTCGAAGGCTTTTCAAAAGAGCACAGCTGCACGCGCCTCCTCTACTACGAATCCCACGAAAGCATCCTCGAATCCATCGCAAGAGAAAAGCAACTAAAAGGCTGGCGTCGCGAAAAGAAGCTAAACCTGGTCCGCACTCAAAACCCATACTTCAAAGACCTCGCCGAAACCTGGGGCTGGAAGCTCATCACCGCCAACGAAAAGATGAACCCCTAAAAAGCCCGTCACCCACGCACCCGCCTTTGCCTTCCTTCCAACCCACCCCAAAGTCCCCGTCATCCTGAGCGAAGCTGCTCGCGTAGTTTGCGAGCAGCGCAGTCGAAGGACCCCGAGACCGCATACACCACCCAAACCGCTCGAACCTCTCCACCCCAGAAACCCAGGCACTACACTACACTCACCACCACCGAGCTAAAGGAAGCCAGCGAGAACAACTGGCCACGAACGTCACGTTAAATTCGCTTGAACTTCGAGCCACGCAAAACAGGCTCAGTCTCCAGAAACGTTGCCGAAAGGGATCTCCCCCTCCTGAAAAATATGAGCCCAGCTCCACAAACCCACCAACCCCCTAAACTCCTCCCACGACGCTTCTACTCCCGCTCCCCCGAGATCGTAGCCCGAGCCCTCCTCGGCAAGCTCCTCATCCGCAACCTCCACGGCAAAAGCCTCACCGCCCGCATCATCGAAGTCGAAGCCTACCTCGGCCTCATCGACCCGGCATCCCACGCAGCCCGCGGTCTCACTCCCAGCAACGCAATACTCTTCGGCCCATCCGGACACGTATATGTCTACTTCATCTACGGCATGTACTACTGCCTGAACGTCGCCTCGCATCTTCCCGGCGAAGCAGGCGGAGTCCTCATCCGAGCTCTCGATCCGATCGACGGCCTCGAAACCATGGCCGATCTCCGCGGCCTTCCCCACAACGCCAAACCCAAACTCCTCACCGGAGGCCCCGGCCGTCTCTGCCAGGCACTCGACATCACCCGCAAAAACTCCAACGGCCTCGACGTGACCTCACCCACCTCCGCCATCCAGATCGCCGACGACGGCCACCGTCCCACCGCAATCCAAACCACCCCACGCATAGGCATCAGTAAAGCCGCCGACCGCCCCCTCCGCTTCCTCGTCGGCGAAATCGCCAAAGCCAAGCGCTCCAAATCTCGCTCCTGAGATGTGAATTCGCCGCCCCCACACCATCCGAAAAACATGAGAATTACGCGAAACCATGAGCCTTGCTTAAAGGCACGGATTCACAGGGTACGGAAAAAGACCGTTTTGCTTAAGGGCACGGCTTCAGCCGTGCCAGCAAAGGCTGCGTCGCAGACGCCTTCCGCTCTGCCGAAGGCCGGAGTGAAGGCGCAGCCGGAACGACAGAATCGCCTTTTTCAACCCGCCACAAATTTCCAGAGCTCACCCATTCAATCCACCTAACTTACTCCATTCCCAACAATCACTTACAACGATTTCCACAACCAAAAACTTGACTCACCCAGATACAATTAACTTATAGAGTAAATACTGAAGCCCGGCCAGCCGCCGGGCTTTCGCATTTAACCCACGAATAGGCTTAGGTCCAGACCAGGTATGCACCAAAACATACCGAAGTCCAGACCTAAGCCTTTTCATCACTAGACTTTGCGCAAGAAAGTACCCCGGGGAGGGGGTACCCATGAACAAGACCATCGAAGTCATCAAAGACATCCGCACCCTCTGCACCCACGTCTTCGAAGGAGGCCACCGCTGCGCCTCACCCGCCCTCCAGCGCGAAGCCTTCTGCTACTATCACCACCCCACCCGCAAGCCCGTCCCAAACCCCAGCCGGCGTCGCACTCGCCGTCAATCCTTCGACCTCCAACTCCCCTCTGGCCAATCGGACCTCCAGCACGCCGTCTACGAAGTGATCCGGCGTCTAGCCGCCAATCAGATCAGTACCCGCCACGCCGGCTTAATCCTCAATGCCCTCGACAACATCACCCGAAACCGGTCTGGCCCTGCAACAACTTCCTCGCCAAAACCGCATCTACGATAAAGCGCAAAACGCAAAAGGAATAAGGTATACGAAGGTATGATGACAATTCACAAGACCCTGTCCACTTTGACACTGTTGACTCTTTCCATGACCTCCTTGGCCCAGGCCCCTATCGCCCGCCAGCCGGCGACGTCCGACCAGCAACAAGCGGATCCGCAATACCAGCCACCCCCGCCCCCACCACCCGCCGGCGCCCAGGCACAACCACAGGCCAGCCTCCACCACCGCCCCCCGTCCCCCCGCAACAACTCGACCAGCTCGTCCAGCGCATCGCCCTCTATCCCGATCCGCTCCTCGCCCAGGTTCTCACCGCCTCCACGTTCTGGCAGCAGGTCCCCGATGCCGCCACCTGGGCCCAGCAGCATTCGAACCTTACCGGCGACGCCCTCGCGCAAGCCATACAGGCAGACAACCTCCCTTGGGCCCCCAGCGTGCTCGCCCTTCTTACCTTTCCCTCCGTTCTCGACATGATGGCCCGCGATACCCAATGGACCGGCTCGCTCGGTAACGCTGTGCTCGTTCAAAGGAACGATGTCATGGACGCCGTCCAGCGCCAACGTCAGGCCGCACACAACTACGGCTATCTCGCATCAACCCCCTATGACAACGTAGTCGACAACGGCGGATACATCGAAATCCAACCGGTGAATCCCGCCTACTACTACGTCCCCGTCTACAATCCCGCCATCGTCTTCTACGCACCGCGTCCCGGATTCGTCATCACCACCGGAATCCGCTTCGGCCCGGCGGTCGTTATCGCTCCAGCCTTCGGTGTCTACGGTTGGTACGGCGCCGGATTCGGCTGGAGAGGCCACACGATCCTCATCGACCATCGTCCCTGGACCCGCACCTATTACAACCGCGCCGTCTACGTCCATCCTTACGAGCATCCCTACGTTCACCCTGCGGCTCCGCGCGCCGAGTACCACGCGCCCGTGCCACACACGGAGCATCACGAGTCCGCCACACACGACGAACACCCACACTAACTGCTCAATCAGACGCGGCCTTTGCAATCGACCAGCAGCAGAGGCCGCCTCTCCTTAAATCGAATCGCTCACAAGCCCAGGGCGCTCAAAAGATATAGTCAGCAATTCGCGAGGACGTTCATGATTATCATCAACGACGAATACGTCACGCTGAACACCCCCACCGGCCCCATGAGGACACACATCGTCCGCCCCGCCGCCCCCGGCCGCTACCCTGGCATCATCTTCTACTCCGAGATCTTCCAGATCACCGCCCCCATCCGCCGCACAGCCGCCATGCTCGCAGGCCACGGCTACGTCGTCGCCATGCCCGAGATCTACCACGAGTCCGAACCTGCCGGCACCGTCCTCGCCTACGACCAGGCCGGCTCCGACCGCGGCAACTTTCTCAAAACCGATAAGCCCGTAGCGGCCTACGACGCCGACGCCCGCGCCGTCCTCAACCATCTCGCCACGCGTCCCGACTGCACCGGCAAACTAGGCGCGATGGGCATCTGCATCGGCGGACACCTCGCCTTCCGCGCCGCCATGAACTCCGACGTCAAGGCCACCGTCTGCTTCTACGCCACCGACATCCACAAAGGCGGTCTCGGCAAAGGTATGCAGGACGACTCTCTTCAACGGGCCGCCGAAATCAAAGGCGAGCTCCTCATGATCTGGGGTCGTCAGGCACCCTCACATTCCCACGGAAGGCCGCATGAAGGTTCTGGCACGTCTCAACGAGCTGGACACACGTCTCAGCTGGCACGAAGTCAACGGTGCCCACGCCTTCATGCGAGACGAAGGCCTGCGCTACGACCCTGAACTTGCCTACAGTCTCTACGGCCTGGTCTTCGATCTCTTCCACCGCAAACTGGGCGAAGGCGACCTCGCTGCGCAAACGGCCGGCTCCACCGAAACCCGCCACTAGGAATTTTCCACAGAGACCGTCAAACTTTTGAAGTGGTAGTTGAATTGAAGCAGTACTTGAACTATCGCCAGCTGACCGCAAGATGCCACCGCAACTTACGATCCATCGTCTTCTCCAACACATGCGCATACTCCAGCAGCTCTGAGAGCACCTGCTCTCCCTCTGTCCCTAACTGCTGTGGATCGGCCTCCAGAGTCATCAAAAGCGCCCGCACCGTCCTCAAACCGTCCTCCGCCGAGTACCACTGCGGGGGAGGCAACCGTCGCATCAACTCCTGGTTCCCCGCTCCCTCTTCAATCAGCAGCGACATCGAATTCTCGTCCGCCGAAAAGAACTCAATCAGAGGCCGTACTCCCAGTCGCAGCGCCAGCCGCTCCAGTGCGTCCTCATGCCGTGCCAGCGAACGCCCATTCACGAAGATATCGAACCCAGGGTCCTCGCCCTCAACCACGATGTACATCGAAGCAGCCATTCACCGCAGTGTAACCCGCAATCCCCTTGCCGGAAAGTATCAACGAAGAGACAGCACCGTCTCATCCTCACCGGCCGTCGAAAACAAAAGCACCCCCGCACCGACCGCCAGCAGTACGGTCCCACATCCCATTCTCACTGTCCACTCGGGCCGCATCAAAACATAACTCTCGAGAACGGTCAGCAATGGAATCACCAGATAACGCGCGGCAAACCGTACCGGCTGCATCTCCCTCAGCAGGTAGACAATCAACAACACCTCAATCGCGTCCACCAACGAAGAGATCGACACCGTCGAAGCTAACCCGCTCCATCGCCAAACATCATCTTCGCGAACACAGCTGCAAACCAAGAGAAACACCGCGTTGGCGGTCCCCACAACCGCGACCGCCGCCGCCATACTAATGCCACGCAGCAAGCGGTACAGCCAGACACTGGCTAGCCCTGCCAAAACAACGGCGACACAAACAAGACCCAACATCACCCACCCGCGCAAGGGGCCCGAAAACTGCACAGGCAGCAGCAGCAATAGACCGCCAAGTCCAGCCAACGCCGGCACCAGGGCCTGTCTCGCACCCCGCTCCTCTCCTGCGGTCGCATCTCCAGCAGCGATCGCGAGCACCACGACAACAGGGACCATCGCAAACAGTGCAGATCGACTGATCGCAGGCACACTGCCCCGCGCATACTCAACCACAACCGCCGGAACCCCAAAGAACCCCACAGCGGCCGCCCCCAACTTCGCAAACCCCCGACCCATCATTCGATGCCACGCCCTACTCCCGGCAAATGAGAGTGCAATCAGTCCAACTACTCCGAAAAGCAAACCCTGCTGCTCCAGCGGAGGAATTTCGCCCGTCGTCCCATATGGAATCGCCCACGATGTTCCTGACAGAATGCAAAGCACTGCAAAGGCGATCCATAGAGTCCATCGCATACTGAGAAGCTTCCAGTCTCAACTCAAATTAAGAATCACTTCCACACATGAGGCACCGACCCGGCCGGAGCATGAGAGGTCAGTTCAAGGTAAACAGTCTCAATGTCCTGCTGCAATCCATCTGGACGATTTGGGATCCAGTTGCTGTCGCTGTCCGGCAGCTTGATGTGCATGTCCGCAGGGGTCTTTCCCCCATCCGCCTGAAGCTTGACCTCCCGGTAAAGGTCCCGCAGAAACCTCGCCTGACCCGACAAAATCTCCGGACCACCCGCAGCACCATGGCCCGGCAGAACATCGAGCGGCTTCAGCGCCAACGCTTTGTCGATAACATTGGGCCAGTTCGCAATGTTCGCATCGAGCAACTTATTCCTCGGCCCATTGACCGCCGCATCCCCCGTACACAGCACCCGTTCCTTCGGCAACCACACATATCCATCGCCCGGAGTATGCCCCCACCCCAGAAAAAGAAAATCGACCTCACGCATCTTGTCCTTCAACACGAACCTGTCACCATCAATGACCTTCCGCGGCCGCTGAACATCGCCCTCGCCTAGCTCCCGAACATCGTCGCGTTTCGCCATTGCCGCCTGCCATCGCGTGGGCTCCCAACGGCTCATCTCCGTCATGACTCCACGAAACGCCATCGTAGTAGCTCCCGCCGCCGTCCACACCGAATTGCCATACGAATGGTCGCCGTGCGCGTGCGTATCGAAAACGTAGCGCACTGGCTTCGTCGAAAGGTCCTTCACAATCGTCAACAACTCCTTCGCTCTGCCCGGATAATTTGCATCCACGACAATCAGATAGCTGTCCATCTCGATGATGGCCGTGTTGCTGTACCCCTTGCTCGAATCGCCAAGCAAAAACCAAACACCATCAGTGATCTTCTGCGGTGGTAAGTCCTGACCCAATGCGGCCCGAACACACCAAAGCAGCACCACCAAAAGGATTGACCACCGCAGCCTGAAGCACCGCCCAAAGTATCGAACCCCACTCGCACCAAAGACACAGAGGCCGCGCAAATGCGCGGCCTCTGTAGTAAACGGTGATGAACCTCTAGCGATTGCCCCCACCTTGCGGCGCACCGGAACCAGGACCCGGTCTCCGCCCGCCGCGACGACGCCTGCCGCCCGGCCGTCTCTGGCCACCTGGGCCATTCGGCCTCGGGCCGCCAGCGACAGCTGCGACTGGGGGAGCACCATCGGCACGATTGAAGTTCGGCTCGTCCGTCGACTCTTCACCATCATCGTCGAAATCCTCACCGTCTTCATCAACATCGTCAGAGAGCTCGTTCACGACCGGTGCAGAGGCTTCAACGCGTCCGCCGTCGGTGCCGATCTGTCCGGGCTCCGGTAGGCCAAGTTTCGCACGCTGTTCGCGCAGAACAGCCTTCCTCGAAAGCTTAATCCGATTCCCTTCGATGGCCAGCACCTTCACAAGGATCTGGTCACCTTCACGAAGCTCGTCCTTGACCTCCTTCACGCGATGTTCTGCGATCTCGGAGACGTGCAACAATCCGTCAGTCCCGGGGAATATCTCAACGAAGGCGCCAAACTCGGCGAGCCGAACCACCTTGCCCAGATAGGTCTTCCCAATCTCAGGCACGGCCGTAAGGTCGCTGATCATCTGGATCGCCCGTGCAAGCCCATCAGCATCGCTCGAAGCTACATTGACACGACCCGTATCGTCGACATCGATCTTCACGCCAGTAGCGTCGATGATCCCGCGAATGACCTTGCCGCCCGGCCCAATCAGATCGCGGATCTTGTCCGTCGGAATCTGAATGGTGTGAATTCGCGGAGCAAACTGCGACTTCTCTTCGCTTGCATTCGCAATGATCCCATCCATCGTATCCAGCAGAAACAACCTGCCATGCCGCGCCTGCTCCAATGCCTCGCGCATGATCTGAGGAGTAATCCCCATGATCTTGATGTCCATCTGCAGCGCAGTAATTCCCTTGCGGGTACCGGCCACCTTGAAGTCCATATCACCATAGTGGTCTTCCGCACCGGCAATGTCGGTCAGAATGGCGTAGTTATCACCCTCCTTCACCAACCCCATCGCAACACCAGCGACGGATCCCTTGATCGGAATGCCCGCCTGCATCAGAGCAAGCGACGCACCGCACACCGTCGCCATCGAAGACGATCCATTGGACTCCAGAATGTCCGACACGACCCGCAACGTATAAGGAGACTCGTCCTCACCCGGCAACACCGCCTCAATCGCCCGCGACGCAAGCGCGCCATGGCCGATCTCACGACGACCCACGCCGCTCATACGTCCAACCTCACCAACGGAGAACGGCGGAAAGTTATAGTGCAACATGAAGCGCCGCTTCTGCTCACCCTCATAGCTCTCAAGCCGCTGCGCATCGTCTGTCGTCCCCAGCGTCGCACTCACCAGTGCCTGGGTCTCGCCACGCGTAAACAATGCCGAGCCATGCACCCGCGGCAGCACCCCGACCTCAATCGTCAGGTCGCGGATCTTGTCGAACGCACGATGGTCCGGACGAATCCTCTCCTTCAGCACCTGCTCGCGGAAGATACTCTCACGCAGAAGCTCGTAGTACTTGCTCAACTTTTTCGCTGCGTCCGCATCACCCTCTGGCAGGTTCCCTTCTTCAGTTCGTCCTTAATGTCCTTGACCAGCGCATAGCTCTCAAACTTCGGATGCTTCTGCGTATCAAGCGCGTCCTTCAGCTTCGCACCGACCTTCGCGGTCAACTCATTCAGATACTCGTGATCGACCTCGACCGCACCCACCAGCCGCTTCGTCTTCCCGGCCCGGCTGACCAGGTCTTCAATAGCGGCACAAATCTTCTTGATCTGCTCATGCCCAAACTCAATCGCGTCGACAACCCGCCCTTCCGCAATCTCCTTCGCACCAGACTCGATCATCACGATGCCGTCCTTCGTCCCGACGACCATAATGTTCAACGTGCTCTTCGCGCGCTCAGCATACGTCGGGTTCACGACAAACTGATCGTCCACAATTCCAATTCGCACAGCGCCAACCGGCCCGTGAAAGGGAATATCGCTCAACGCCAGCGCGCAGCTGGCCGCATTGATGCCGAGAACATCAGGATCATTTTCCTTGTCTGCCGAATAGACAAACGCGACCACCTGGGTCTCGTTCCTGAAAGCCTCAGGAAACAGCGGGCGAATCGGACGGTCGATCTGACGGCTCGTCAGGATCTCCTTCTCACTCGGACGCCCCTCACGTTTGATAAACCCGCCCGGAATACGGCCACCCGCATAGGTGAATTCACGATATTCAACAGTCAGAGGAAAGAAATCGATACCTTCTTTCGGGTCCGGCGAAGCCACAGCCGTTGCTAAAACCACATTGTCGCCACTTGAGGTGAGCGCCGCGCCGGAGGCCTGCTTCGCCATGCGTCCGGTCTCGAATTTAATTTGCTTGCCGCCGGCAAGCTCAACTGTCACGTCCTGTTTCATGTTGCCTCTCTTCTCTCGTCTTCATTCAATTAAGCTTTGATCGCGTCAACCGTCGAGCGGGCGCGAAAAAGCGCAGCTCACCTGTGCGGCTACTGGGCCGCCAGAGAACTGCGCTGGTAGATATCGTTTAGGGTCCCGCACTGGTAGGGGCCACAAATCACGGAGACCACGCCGGCATCCATCATCAGCAACTCCGGCGACAAGGTCTTACCTGACCTTGCACGAATGTTGCAGCCGAATGAGGACGGGCCGTGTGTACTTCCATAGTTTGAGCGGTTTCTCCGGAGATGGTGCGGTTACTTACGGATTCCGAGTTTGCCGATGACCTCGCGGTAGCGGTCTGCGTCACACTTCTTCAAGTAGTCCAGCAAGCGGCGACGCTTGCTCACAAGCATCAAAAGTCCACGGCGCGAACCATGGTCTTTCTTGTGCTCTTTGAAGTGTTCCGTCAACTCGCCGATGCGCTCGCTTAAAATCGCGATCTGGACCTCTGGACTCCCGGTATCTGAGTCGTGCGTACGGAACTTTGCAATAATGTCTATCTTTTTAGCGGATGCCAACACAGCTGTTTCTGCTCCTGATTCTTCTTTGTCCACTCTAAGTGTCAAGATAAGAATAGCACCGCTACCCAAACCCGGCAAACAAGGCAGCGCTAAATCATTCAAACATTTGCCGAAATCAGGCTATATGCGACTTCAGAAACGCCAGGCTCCGCTCCCGCGCCAGCTTCGCCGCAGCAGGGTTGTAACTATTGGGATCGGCGTCCCGGTTAAACGCGTGACCCGCACCTTCATACACAAAGATCTCCACCTCAGGATGCGCCGACCGAACCGCCTCAATCTGGTCCTTCCCGATATGAGTATCGTTGGCCCCAAAATGCAGCATCACCGGACAGCTCGGCTCCTCCTTCGCGACCGACCCGATTCCCCCGGCATAGTAGCCAACACAACAGGAAGGCTGCATCTTCAAATTCTCGCCTCGCGTTGCGGACAGCCAGCTGATCAAACCGCCGTAGCAATAGCCAATCACGCCGGTCCCCTTGCCGATCTCCTTGGCCGCGCCATACGCTGCCGCGACGTCCAGCAGTGTGACATCAGGCTTCAGCTTGGGATAGAGCTCGAAAGCCCGTTTCATGTCGTCAGGACCATACATCAGCTCCAGGTCGCGCTCGAATCGGTCGAAGATGGCGGGAGCAAAAACCACAAATCCGTCCTTCGCATATCCATCCGCCACGCCGCGAATATGCTTGTTGATGCCGAATATCTCCTGCACCAGGACCAGCGCCCCAATCGGCTCACCCTTGGGTCGCGCAACATAGGCACTCAGCTCATGCCCGTCCTCTGCCTTCAACTTGATCCAATCGCTCATGGTCTCCATCATAACGAGTGCGTCGAATGTTTTGCACTCGGAGGTTGTCATTTAAGAGTAAAAACAACGCGGCGAAACAGCACCACAAAACCAACCAGTACGGATTCAGACAAGATCAAATAAAACGCCCTGTCTAAAGCACCTTCCCCGAATCCGAGAGTTCTTTCATTTCGCGCGTCCATCGAAGAAACCGCAGCAATTGCCTCTTTTCTTTCCAGAAGAGGTTCCAGAGGTGCCTGCGCTCGCACCGTGTCCGCCTTCTGCCCCGAGTAAGTCTCAAGCCTCCACCGCAGATAGGGACTCCGCCACGGCCGCAATCTGTTGCCGCGCGTCGCGTTCCACAAAAACCTCAGTTCCTCGCCCATTGCAGCCGCCCTTCATTAAGTATATGCAAAGGCAGAGATGGCCCGCACCCATAACGCTATGCCCTCCCGCCACCCGCATGATACGTTGTTGCATCACCTGGCCCAACCGAAACTCCCATTCCAAACTGAGTGAATATCCACCATGCGCAAACTCTCTCCACTCTTGCTATGTCTCCTCTCTCTGGCGACCTTCTCCGCTCTCTGTCAAACCGTGAAGACCACGTATGTCAAAGCGGGCAAATTGTTTGACAGCCAGAGCGGGACGTATCACTCCGACGTGGTGCTCGTCATCGAAGGAGAGCGCATCAAGTCGGTCGAAGCCGGCAGCTTCGCAATCCCTTCAGGCGGGCAAGTAGTAGATCTTTCCCAAGCCTATGTCCTGCCCGGCCTGATCGACTGCCATACCCATCTGGGCTCCCGCGCCGACCGCTATGACCCCATCTGGGACTTCAAATCCACTCCCTTCGACTCCGCCATCGCCGGGGTGGCCAATGCGAAGAAGACCCTCGAAGCCGGCTTCACCTCCGTCCGCGACGTCGGCTCGCTGCCATTTCTAGCGGTCGACCTCCGCAACAACATCGACGCGGGATTCATCCCCGGCCCTCGCATCGTTGCCTCCGGGCCCGGCATATCGATCACCGGAGGACATGGGGACCTCAACGACTATTCGCCGCAGACACGCGTCATGATGTTTCCCGACCAGCGCGACTTCGCCATCGCTGATGGCCCCGAACAGATTCGCCAAACCGTCCGCGCCCAGGTCAAATACGGCGTCGATGTCATCAAGATCCTCGCGACCGGCGGAGTATTAAGCAAAGGCGATCAACCCGGCGCCTCGCAATACAGCTATGAAGAGCTAAAGATGGCCGCAGACACCGCCCACGCCACCGGCCGCAAGATCGCCGCCCACGCCCACGGCACACAGGGCATCAAGTGGGCCATCCAGGCCGGAATCGACTCCATCGAACACGCCAGCCTTGTTGACGACGAAGGCATCCGCTTGGCAAAAGAGCATGGCACCTATTTCGTCATGGACATCTACAACGATGACTACATCCTCGGTAACGCGAAGCAGTTCGGCATCCCGCAGGAGTTCATCGAGAAGGAACGCGGCGTAGGCCGCCTGCAACGGGAAAACTTTCGCAAGGCAGTCCAGGCTGGCGTCAAGATGGCCTTCGGTACCGACGCCGGTGTCTACCCGCACGGTGACAACGCAAAACAGTTCCACTACATGGTCGTGTATGGAATGACCACGGCACAGGCAATCCAGGCCGCGACATGGAGCGCCGCCGACCTCATCGGCCGCGCGAACGACGTAGGCTCTCTCACCGCAGGCCACTACGCCGATCTGATCGCAGTCGCCGACGACCCGCTTCAGCACATCGAAACCTTGGAGCACGTCCCCCTCGTAATGAAGGGTGGGACTCTAGTAAAGAACGAACTCAAAGGCAACTAGTCAAGCGGCTTCGTGTGTCGTTTTCGGGATGAAATGACTTCCGATTCAACAACCGCGACCATCCATTTCTGTTTCGCGATACTTCTGTTTCGCGATACCTTGATGAAGCTGATTGGAATGTAAGAGACTCACGGCCACTTCTCTAAGGATTATTGTGTTTGTGACACGCCCGTACCCCAAGATTTTCATCAATCCATCCGCAAAATTCAAAGAGAGATTCCTTCGTTTTGCTGTCCTTTATGACCACCATAAAATAGACTGCATAGTTTCCGCTAGAAAGCAGCTGATCTGATTCTTCCGTAAACGGTTTGGACCGCATTACTCTGTAGAAGTGACCGTCATCAGCAGTTGAGATTTCATCGTAATCTGGATTGCTAGCTAGGCCGCTAAGCAGCACCTGGTTCCAGACAGCGTCCTCAACCTCTATTTGCCCAGCCGAATCCTTACGAGTGGCCGCAATAGTTGATATTTTCTTGGACACTACTTTGATTACTTTCCCTGATACATTCTGCATTTTAAGAGTAACTTGCGCGTAGCCACCTTGCCCGCGCCGAACCTCCACTGGAGAGGCCTTCAGAATAATCGGGGGTTGAGGGGGCTGAGGTGTAACCTTCTTTTTCGGCGGCACGACATCACCCTCTTTTTTGGGGGGCGGTGGCGCAGTTCCTGTGCCGGGGTGGCCTTGCTTACCCCCGGGCTGTTCGTTAATGCCTTTCACGATTTCGGCCACCGTCGGTATATGGTCTCGATGATTTTCGATCAATGTACCAATGCAACAAAAGATGCCCCCAAAAATTAGAACGACCCAAAGATAAATGACGGCTTGGTACCACCCCAAAAGATCACTTATTGCCTTTGATCGGCGAAGCGCTAGAACGACAAATATCGTGCAGATTGTGAGAATTGGGCCGAAGACAAATACACCAACCAACCCGGCGACAACTGAAAAAACGGAAAGAAAGATACCGTTCTCAACAAAGGCAAAAAAACGTTCCGAGATTCCCTTGCGTTCCTCCATACACACCTCTGCCTGCCGTCTCCATTGTGGGGTATAAGCGAAGCGTATCGCTTTGAGTGACCTGTGTGTCAATCGAACGGGCCCTTGAAAAATTCTTTTGCCGTTTTCTGCCCAAAAAACACATGTCAAGTCCCAAAATCACCTAACCCATTACCAACCAACAACATCCGCGTGGCACGTTAGTTAGGTTCAATTCGCTATACTGGATATATACATCAAAACAAAGCAAGCCCCGGACACCCTCCGGGGCTAAATCTTTTGTTTAGACGAATTTAGCTGTAACTCCTTTGCCATGAAGAATTTGCAGACCTTTGCACACCGTAAATCTTTGAATCGAAAGGATTTTGCCCAAGGTAAGGGGGGAGGGGGGTACCACCAACCGAACATAGACGGAAGGAGAGAATAGACGGAAGGAGGAAAGGAACGCCTATTTCATAAGACTGAAGAGATCAGGACCCGCCAGAGCATTAATGACACTGAGCAACGCCTGATGCTGGGTCTCAGCCGTGGACAATTGGGTGGCCACGGCCGCAGGGCCCGCCGAAACCAGACTGCTCTGCGCCACCGTCAACTGGGCTTCCTCTATCTGCACATAGGTACTCGTCGATTGCAACCGGCTCAACGAACTATCGAGCGTGCTCCGTTGCGCCGACAGTTGACCTAGCGCAGCAGTGAGCGCGGAAGTATCTGCCGTAATCGTGGTGGACGCCGCTCCACCTGAAAAATCGGAGATCAACTGGTTCAACGCACCCAGCACACCGGAGCCAGCCACTCCAAAGACGGACGACCCGGGAAGATTGACTTGGATCTTCTGCCCGTTCGGGGTCTCGACATACTGCAGCTTGTTGTCTCCGGTATAGGTCGCCGTCGCAGGATTGGTCGTCGTATCAAGCGTGAATGGAGGTGCCGAACCTTGGCTTCCTCCGAACAGATACTGCCCCTGGTAGCTCGTATTCGCAAGGGAAAGCACCTGGTCGCGGACCCCGCTCAAGCTCTGAGCAACGCTGGCGATGTCGCTTGCGTTGAGTGTCCCATTATTGCCCGCCACCGCGGTAGACAACGCCGAGGTCACCTGAGTAACGACATCGCCCAGTGTCGAATCGGCGACCTGCAGCCGTGAAGATTCGCCGGAAGCAGTTTGAACAAAGGTATCGTCCTGCGCGATTGAACTGCCCAGCAGAGTACTCTGCGCGACCGCGACCGGATCGTCCGAGAGCGACGCGACCCGCAAGCCGCTCGATAACTCAGAGGTGAGCGTGTCCTCCTCGCTGGTGGACTGGCTCAGCGACGCTGTCAGATTGGAGACGTAATTCGGATCGACGCGCATGATAGTGCTCCTGAGTTTTAGTCTTGGAATTCGGTGATGACTCATCGTCACCTTAGGTCACTGTCGTCTGCTCACCAAGGTTGAGGGCGCTGGCCATGATGGTGTCGCCAATGTTGAAGACCTGCGCCGCGGCCTGATAAGCACGCTGATACTGCGTAAGGTTCGCGGCCTCCTCATCGAGCGATACGCCGGACAAGGAATCTCTCTGGGTAGTCAGTTGCGTCAGTATCGCCTGCTGCGCACTGTTGTTTGTCGTTGCCGCAGAGGCAGCGCTGCCGATCTGGCCGAGAAAGGACGCCAGAAAACCCGAAGCCGTCTGGCCGCCCGCAACGATGGCGCTCGACAGATCAGCCAGGGCAGAAGCGTTAGTGTTCCCCGCAGACCCTTCTCCGGTCGCAGCTGCAGCGACAGCGCTTGGATTGGTCGCCGCAACCTGGATCTGCGCTGCGGCACCCGTCTGGGTGGGCGGAAGACTAAAGATGGCCGCGCCAGGATTGCCACTACTGTCGAGCCCCAGCTCGTTCTGCTGATTCACCTGCGTCCCGATGCCGTAGGCCAGACTATCCAGGGCCTTCTGGTAGCTTGGCAGCTGCTGATCTCTCGCCTGCAGCACCCCGCCAAGGTCGCCGCCGGTGAGATTTGAGGTCACGTCCTGACCGCTGACACCGGCAAGGACGTGGGTCACTCCACCGACCTGCGTCGTGCTCAACGCAAACGACTGGTTACCGCTAACCAGGATCGCGCCGCCGCTGGTTGTCAACGTAATGCCGTTATTCTCGGTGGAAATTTGGTCCAATCCGACCAGCTTTGACAGCTGCGTTATCGCCAACTGTCGCTGGTCTTCGAGAGTGCCTGCGTCCGAATTGGGGCTGAGAGAGGTAATCTGCGCATTGAGCGAGGCGATCGTCGAGGTAAGCGAGTTCACCTGGCCAACATCGCCGGCGACCTGCTGATTCAAGCTCGAAGACACCTGTGTCAATTGATTGGCCGCGGAATTAAAGTCCCCGGCAAGTGCGGTCGCCGCAGACAACACACTTTGACGAGTCGCCGTGTCCGACGGATTGCTGGTCAGCGAGGAAAGCGCGCCGAAAAACGAGTTTATATCGGTACCAAGAGTCGTCGAGCTAGCTGACGTCGACGTCGAACTCAAGCCGAAGACGTTCTGGATCTGCTGTAGAGCAGATTCGAGCGCCCCGGTCTGCGCCTGGACCTGGGTCTGGTGCTGTACCTGTTGTTCAAGAACGCGGTCTCTCTGCGAGTTCGCACTCGCAGTGACACCTGAACCAAAGGTCCCACCGCTGAGCGTGACGGTATCGGCCGACTGGAACTCTACAACCTCCCGCGTGTACCCGGCCGTGTTCTGATTTGCAACGTTGTTCGACGTCACATTCAGGGCCTCCTGATCGGCGTTGAGTGCTAGACGAGCAATGTCCATTAGCGAAGTTATTGTGCCCATTAGTTCCTCATGTTCATGGAAGGGAAACGCGTAAGTCGCATCAAGAGTTACTAAAAGTACCGGCGGCTGCGATGTCTCAACAGAATGTTCGCTAGGGCCTGATCGATACTTAGCCCAACAGTGACTGGATGATCTTGTCCGCCACGTCCGACGATGAGACGCTGTAGCTCCCAGCAGCAATCGCCTGCTGCAAAGCGGCTACCTTCGTAGATCGGATATCCGGGCCATCCAGGGCCTGAGCAGCGGAACTAAGGTTCGTTTGGTCGGCATGTTCCACATTTGCCAGAGGTCGTTCATTGAACGCAGCGCCGGACGCGCTGGCCTGTTTCGCTGGCTTCGCCTCAGACGGCGTGATCGAGTTTACTGTTTGCTGCAGACTACCTATTCCGCTCGAATAACTCATTGGGGGCCTCCATCTACTTGAATGTATCGGCCAGAAACCGAGAAACTTTAGTACTGGGCCGTTTTCTTTTCGGAATTTCGTTGATGTTCCAAGGTTACCTTCGAGACGATCTGTTTCGCTATCCCGAAACCGCCTCCTTTGGAGATGGCTGTCGCGATCGCCTCGGTTCCAAAACTGCTTATCGTGTCTGAGGCTGAGTCGTCAATCTTCACTTCGCCTCCCCAGCTGTCTTGCCCATGTTGCATGGGCTTTAGTAGCTCCTGCAGCATCGTTGCCTCGAACTGCTGGGCAGCATCGACCAATTTGGCCTGCTTCCGCCCCTCAATTGGATTCGTCTGCTGACTTGTGACCTCCGAACCGATCTTCATAGCACCTCAATCTCCGCTTCCAATGCGCCGGCAGATTTCATTGCCTGAAGGATCGAGATAACGTCTCGCGCTGAGGCTCCGATCGTCTGCAGGCTGCGCACCAGGTCATCTACAGTCGCTCCTTGCTTGAGTTCAATGCGGTTCACGGGTTTATCCTGCGCTTCGATCCGCGTTTGCTGCACGACCTGCGTCGTGCCTCCAGATGAGAATGCACTCGGTTGCGATACCTGAAACTCGCTCACAACATTGACCGCCAGTCCACCATGCAGGATGGACACAGGTTGCAGGACAACAGTCCCTCCAATAACGACCGTTCCTGTGCGTTCGTTGACGACAACCTTTGCCCGAGGAAAGACCGGTACTTCTATCGACTCAACCCGAGCCAGCAGGGCCGGAATCTCCTCGCCGTTGGCGACCGACAAATCGACTCGTCGACTATCCACGACCTTTGCAGCTTGACGTCCCAACGTTTGATTGATTGCAAGGGCCATGGCTTCCGCACTGCGGAAATCGGCATCATTGAGCAACAGCGAGAACTGGTTCTTGCCCTCCAACTCCAGCGGAACTCCACGTTCTACAATTGCCCCGAAGGGGACCCTCGCTGTGTTGGGATGGTTAAATTGTTTCACGTTCCCGTTAGCAGTGACGGAATACCCGCCTACGACGAGCGGGCCCTGTCCCTGAGCATAGATCTTGCCGTCTGCTCCATAAAGAGGAGTCATCAAAAGCAGGCCGCCCTCAAGACTTCTCGCATCACCCGCAGAAGAGACGGTAATGTCCAGTTTAGTACCGGATCGCGCGAAGGGCGGCAATGTTGCGGCCACAAAAACTGCGGCCAGATTTTGTACTCTAATTGAAGATGCCGGAACGCTCACTCCCATCCTCAGAAGCGTGGCTGCAAGAGTTTGAATTGGAAAAGTCGTCTGCTGACTGTCGCCGGTGCCCTGCAGACCCACAACAATGCCATATCCAACCAGTTGATTGTCCCGAATGCCTTCGATCGAGGAGATATCCTTGACACGTGCTTGTCTTGGCGTCGACGTTGCCGGATCTACGGCAAAGGCGCAAGGAGCAATAGCCAATAGTAGTGCAACTCTACATGCGCCGGAAAAGTGAGAGCTGTGGACGCACCTGCTTGACGTTTTTGACGCCTTCGATTTCTTCGTTTCTGCACACATAGTTCCCACTAGAAGATCAATATTTTCTGAAGAAGCCGAACGAGCGCGTTCTGGCGATGAGTGTAGTCGTTGATAATTCCCTTCCCACGCACTTCGAGCTCAAGACTTGAGATGGCGGTCGATAGAACTTGATTTTGCTGAGAGATGTCTTCAGGCCGAACCAGTCCGCGAAGGACAATGGTCTGTGTTTGCTGGCTGAACTCGACCTGCCTTGCCGCTTCAATCACCAGCATCCCGTTGGGTAGTACCTCAATCACCTGCCCGCCGAACGTAGTACTCAGGCTGGAATTCGTCGCGCTTGTCCCCTGTGCATTCAATCCAGACGAAGATGTTTGATTGATTAAATTCTGCAGCGCATTGCCAGCGTGCAAAGTCCCGAATAGTCCTGAGATCGCGGAGCTCGCGTTGGAGGCACGTGAGTTCTTCACTGTTCCGTCAGTAGAGGCTGCAAGACTTTCTGAGACAACGACAGAAATCAGGTCATGAGGCCGCATAGCGCGCACATCAGTGGCCATGCGTGTGAGCCGTCCACTGTCGAGCCAGATTGAGCCGGGAACCGCCTGGATATTGGAGTTCTCCGCTCGCACCCGATCTAAATACGAAGACAATGATGCAGCCGCAACATTGGGTTTGGGCTCGATCATCTTATGGATGGCATCGACCTGTGCCTGGAGTGAAGAGGCCTTGAACAGCCAAAGTAATATGACAGCGATAGTGATTGCGAAAAACTCTGGCCTTCTGTCTCCGGGGCGCTGCGGCTCAAGTGATACAACTGAAGTTCGTATACGGCCGTACGTCGGTCGATCAACGTCACTGGTAGACGGACCTAACGGTCTTGATTTCATCATGGCTGCATCTCCACATTTGAAGGACCTCGAACAACGCCGGTGAACTGTTGCGGCCTCGATTGATCCTCAATATCTCGATGTAACAATCGCACTCGTATGGTCTTGCCTAGGGCACCGCTTTCTTCTGAAATCCCCTCGACTTCGATCCGTAGAAGGCTTTCCTGCCTCCAGAGTCTTACGAGTTCACCGGCCCGTACTACAGGAGCCGCCCTAACCAACTCTGTCAAAGAACGCCGCGTTTCTTCAGGTTGTAGTAGCGGTCCCGCTCCATTCGTTGGGAGAGCCAAAGCGGGCCATTCGGGGTGCCCACAATTGACGATCGTCACCCATCTTTTTCCCAGCACGGAGTCGAACTGAACACTGATTACTCTGTAACCGCTGCTCTCTAAAGCTGGCGAAGATGAAGGGTTCGTGGCGATAGCGTCAATTGCAGTCCCTGGCGTGCTGTAGCAGGTTGACTGTGCGGGAGTAGCCGCAAACATTCCCTGATGCGTAAGCACGGAGATCAATCCGATATCCCTGAGATGCGAATAAAGACTATTGCTCATAAGTTCCTACCGGATCAGGCCGTTGATCTGTGAGTACATATCGTCAGCAACGTGAATTACTTTGGAATTGCTCTCATAGGCACGTTGCGCCAGGATCATTTGCACAAACTCTGCAACGACGTCAACGTTTGAGTTCTCGAGGGTGAACTGCGCCAAAGTGCCCATTCCACTGTTCCCTCCAGGAGCGTCGGTGATGGGGTTGCCGGAAGCGGTTGTTGGTTGCAAGAGATTGCCGCCGATAGAACTCAGACCTCCCGGATTTGGGAAGTTTGCCAGTTGCATCGTGCCGAGCTGCGTGGCGTTCGTCTGGCCAGGAAGAGTCGCTGTCACGACCCCGTACTGAGAGATCACAACATTGCTCGCATTGGACGGAATTGTTATGGCGGGCAAAACAATATCTCCATCTGATGTCGTGATCGTGCCCTGGTTATTTACTTGGAAGTTGCCCGCTCGTGTATAGCCGACGGTCCCGTTTGGCAACGATACCTGGAAGAAGCCGGCGCCTTGAATTGCAATGTCATATGTATTCCCAGTCTTGTTGGGATCCCCCTGGGTCATGATCACTTCGCTGGCTGATGTCTTGGTTCCAAGGCCGACCTGCAGGCCAGCCGAAAGGGTCTGCTGTGTATCGGCTGCACCTGGTGTAATCAAGTTCTGATAGATCATGTCTTCAAACTGCACTTGGCGTTGCCGAAATCCAGCAGTCGCAGAGTTGGCCAAGTTATTTGCAATGGTGTCCAGATTGGTCTGCTGGGCGCTCATTCCGCTTGCTGCTGTATATAACGCTCGAATCATTACAAGCTCCTTTTGTGGCGAAAATACGAAGTCTGTCAGACTCTGGGAAGGTCTTCAGAGGCTGTCTTGTCAAAGTCGTTGTTGAAGACGCTGAGTGCTTTTTGCATCATCTCTGCTTGTCGTTGCACCAACACTAGCTGCATCGTTCCGTGAACTGCGTCTTCGTTGGCTCCTTCGACGGACCCTTGTTCGATAGAAGCGGATGCTGGGACCGTCTTTGCTCCAGTAGCGGAGAACCGATTCGCGCCTTCTGCGGTCAGAACAGATTTTTCGGTGAAGTCAAAGGCCCCCACCCGGCCAACAATCACGCTGCCGTCGGACGTAGAGACGGAGATGCTGCCGTCTGCCGAGACGTAGATGGCGCCGGTAGGGATAGTGATGGGCTTCTGATTGGGGTCGAGGACGGGCTCGCCCTGGGCCGTCTGGAGGACTCCGGTGGCGGAGCGGGAGAAGGCGCCATCGCGAGTGTAGCGAATGCCGTTGGTTGTCTTGATCGCGAAGAAGCCCTGACCCTCGAGGGCGAGATCCAGTGGATTGCCAGTGGCTCTTATCTCACCTTGTCCCAGATCGAGACGGTTTCCGCCGAGGACCCCAAAGCCGTTTACGGATTGACCTACTTGAGAGGCAGTTTCGGGGTCCTGGTCGACGCTTCCAGCGAGGACTCCGCTGAAGTAGTCGCGCTGCGCGCGAAATCCTGCCGTTCCCGCGTTCGCGAGGTTGTTGGCCGCTATGTCGAGCGCTTGCGTTCGCGCCAGAAGGCCTGTGTATGCTGCGTAGATTCCGCTGTCCATGCCAGAGGCTTATGCAGTTGGGGGGCCGAAGTTTGTGAGATGTGGGTTAGAGGACGTTAAGACGCGTTTCGCTCAAGGTTGCTGACGATTTGCCGATAGTGACTTCAGACCAGAAGCAGTCTGGGTGCAGAGTTTAGGGGAGGGTTGGTTGCGAGCTCTAATTGTTGACGATTCGGCGGTGATGAGGAAGGTCGTTGAACGGGCGCTCCGGCAGGCGGGCCTGGAGCTTAGTGAGGTCTTGGAAGCCTCGAATGGTGAGGAGGGATTGCAGGTGCCCTTCGTGACAATCAAGGTGGTTCCACCCCTTTGGGGTTGATCCTGAGTGACATCAACATGCCTGTGATGGACGGTTTGCAGTTTCTGGAGGCGAGGCGGCAGGAGGACCTGGCGCAGGGCGTTCCGGTGGTGATGATTACTACGGAGGGCAATGAGACATTTGTTCTGCGCGCGATTGCTGCGGGCGCTCAAGGTTATATTTGCAAGCCGTTTACTGCGGAGCAGGTGAAGGTGCGGGTGCTGCCGTTGCTGCGGGCGGCCTAGCCGGCCCTCGGTTGTTGTGCTGGATTCAAATTTGAAGCAGGAAGAGGACAATGTGACAGAGGTGCAGAGTGAGGCAGTGACCCGGCTCGACTCGGCCGTCTCGGAGGTATTTGAGACGATGTTGGCGCGAAGCTGCGATCCGATGGAGGGCGAGGTCGACACGGTTGAAGGGCGGATCGTGGCGAGGATCCAATTTACCGGCGCAGTCGCTGGTGAGTGTCTGCTGTATGCGAGCCAGGCGACTGCATCGGTGACAGCGGAGGCGTTGCTGGGCACTCCGTCGGAGCCTCATGATCCGATGGTGGACGATGCGATCGGAGAGCTTTGCAACATGATTGCCGGCGGCTGGAAGAGCAAACTTGCTTCGCCGGATTCGAGTTGCTCGATCTCAACTCCTGCCGTGACGCGAGAGGGGCTTGAGGGATATAGGACTCAGTTTGGAACCAAGTTCAGCCGTAACTACTCCTTTCAAGGGAACGTATTTGGGGTCGTGCTCGCGTTCTAAGGCTATACTCCCCTCCTCTCGGATTTCGCGCAAAGTCTTGTAAAATATAGACTTAGCTTTGGACTTCCATCGCAAAGTATTCCAAACACATGGGTTACGCACCAAAGTATTGATTCTGCACAGATTAGTCCCGGAGGATATCCGGGGCTCGTTTGTTTTGATCTATATATCCAGTATAAGGTTTGAAGCCTAACTAACATGCCAAGTGGATGTCATTGCTACGTAATGGGTTAAGTGGTTTCGGGGCTTGACATGCGTTTTCCGGGCCAAAAACGCGAAAAAAAAACGATGCCTAAGCGAAGTTGCAGAAAATCCGATCTTCAGGGACGGCCCCGCGGTGAATGATTTGCGAGCTACCGGGCCGCCTGCAATTTCTAGAACAGCAGCTTCAATGAGAGTTGAGCGATGCGTGGATCGTTTGTGAAATTGGAGTTCTGCGGAGACGTGCTCGTGATCCGGCCGAACGTCGAGTTGGTTGTTGTATTCGGGTCGCCGAAATTCGTATGGTTCAGCACGTTAAAGTACTCGGCCCGGAACTGTAAGGAAGTCCGTTCGTTGAATGGAAAGAAGCGCGCCGCGCTCACATCCCAGTCCATGTACTGCGGGCCGACATAAGCACCCTTCTGCGCGTTTCCGTAGGTCCCAACGGGATTGTTGGTGAAGCTGGCGGGATTCAGATACGACTTGCAAATGGTTCCGGCGGCACAGGCGGAGCCGCCATACCCGGGCCGATGACCACGGCACGGTCGCGCTGCTGTCCTGAGCCGGAGTTGTTGGCGGTGCTGGAGAAGATAGTCAGCGGATCACCGCTACTGAACCTGACCAGCCCCGTTGTCTGCCATCCGTTGACCAAGTAGCGTGTCACCGCCGGCGCTCCATCCAAGACCTTCGGGAGGGTGTAGACATAAGACGCCGAAATAACGTTCCTGTGATCGAAGTCCGACGGCCCATAATCAAGTCTCTTGAAGTTCGAAGCTGTGATCGGATAAACGTAGGAGTTACCTGCTCCAATCGAAGTTGCGGCGGCGTTGTACGGCATATTGTTGAGCGCCTTCGACCAGGTGTAATTGAAGAGCAGCGACAAGCCGTTGCGGGCACGCTGCTGGGCCGAGAACTGCAACGAGTTATAGTTCGTGTTGGCGCCGGTATTGGCTTCCGTAATGGTCTGGCTGTAGCAGCTATTGTTCACCGCGCATCCAGGTTGATTGTAGATGCGCGTGCCGCTCACGAATGGGTTGAGCTCAATCGGCACCCATGCGTGGTTTGTCAGCTCGCCCACATATGCGATACGCGTGGAAAGGCCGGGGGCCACTTGTTGCTCCACGGCAAGGTTCCATGCGTAAGTAAGCGGATCCTGGAAGCCTCTGAACGGGTCATACGTCAGGAATGCCTGAGGCGGAATCGGAGAGGTCGGCGGAGGCGGCTGCGGTGCCGGAAACGGGTTCGGAGTTCCATAGCTTCCGTAGGGATCGAGGAAGGTGATCTTCGCGCCACCCGCATTTGTCACGTCTACGTTCGTGATGAATGGCGAGGTGTTGGTGTAAATGTTGAAGAGCGTGCTGTTGATGCGGGAATCCCAGAACATGCCGGCGCCGCCGCGGAGACTGGTCATGCCTGTGCCGAAGACGTCCCAGGCAAAGCCGAGTCGCGGCATAAAGTGATCGTAGGCGGAATTGACTCCATTCGAATTGAACCCTGGATCGCCCGCGAACCGGAGACCGGCAGGCGCGAGAGGATAGACTGTGGAGTGCGTGCCGGCCGACCAGAGTGTGGGGAAGAAGCTACCCATGCGCCCCTGCGCCTCATGCCAGGGAACGAACGGCTCGTAACGCAAGCCGACATCAAGGGTCAAGTTTCGAGTGGCCTTCCAGCTGTCCTGGACATAGGCGCCATAGAAGTTCGCCCGGGCGTTGAAGAATTGGCCCGACGCCTGCGAAAATTCATAGGTGTATCCCAGCAGAAAACTGGCAATCGCGTCCCCTGTGTTGTTCGCATTGAACGTGAAGTTACCAGGCTGCCGATACAGATTGTTCACATCGATCTTGCTTACCTCGCCGTGGAAACCAAACGCGATATTGTGGTTGCCGTGCACAATATGGACGTCGTCAATCAGGGTGTAATTGGCCCTCCGGAAATAGGCCTGCGGATTGGCGCCAATACTGAAATAACCCGTCGCCGCGATCGAATTGATCTGCTTGAACGCGGGCTGCCAGATATTGACGCCCAGATCGGCCAGGTCAATGCTGCCCGGAAGCGGGCCGCGGCTATCGTTCTCAAGTTGATACGTGATGATGAAGTTGTTCAGGATGTGGTCGTTGAAGGTATGGTTCTCCGAGATTAAAGAGTTGTAATAGTTGTTTTTCGCGTAATCGGCGTAGGTCAACAGGTTCTGGAGATTGAGTACGCCGTCCAGGCCATAGTTGTCCTGGAAGTACCGGACCGTCAACCGATCTTTGTCGCCGATCTGCTGATCGTACCGGGCTGTGGTCTCGCCTAAATCGTAGAAGGAAGGCGCCTGGAAGCTGACGGTGCCGCTTGCGTTCTCCTGCGAAAGTGGCAGGTACCCCAACAGCTTCGTGGACGCGGAACTGTAATCGCTGGTAGCCACCTGAGTGGTGAAGGTGCTTCCGACAGCCGTGCATGGATAGACATGTGTCGGTTGAAGCGGATTAACGATACAGGATTTCTCATTGGCGAAGGTGCCATTGAGTTGCGCCGGTGTCGGCAACGTCGCGGCGGTTGCCGTTGTCGCCACCTCGTGGTTGATGGTCTTCTGATACCCGACAAAGAAGAACGCCTTGTCGCTGTGAAACAGGTGGGGTATCGCGACCGGGCCGCCGATAGTGCCCCCAAACTGGTTCCGTTTCAGCGGGTCGACTGTCTTTACGCCGTTGACATAGCTGAAATAATTCGCCGCGTTGAAGGCCCTGTTGCGGAGAAATTCAAACAGGTCGCCATGATATTGCGACGTGCCGCTCTTGGTGATGATATTGACGACGCCCCCGGCGTTCTGGCCATATTCCGCGCTGTAGTTGCTGGTCTGCACGCTGAACTCCTGCAATGAATCAGGCATTGGAAAAGGGCCATTGACGTTCGTGTATTCATCCACGTTGTTGCCGCCATCGAGTAAATAGTTTGTCTGACCGACAAGCGTGCCGTTGGCCGAGATCGTAAAAACCACCGGAAAAGTCTTGCTGTTACCCTGGTCCGCCTGCGCAGACGGCGCAACCGTGACCCCCGCGACCAGGGCGGTCAGTGTGGCTGCATTGCGGCCATTCAGTGGCAGATCGTTCACCTGCGCCGTACCAATGACCTGCGAGAGCGTCCCGGTCGTGACGTCCACCTGGGCGGATTGGCTGCTCACCGTGACAGTCTCGGTCGTACTTCCCGTCTTGAGGGTGACGTTGGCCGTTACCGCGGCATCCGCGTTGGCCTGCACGCCCTTCTCCGTGTACGCGGCAAAGCCAACGTGGCTGACCGATATGTCGTAGACTGTCGGCGCCAGCGAGGGGAAGACGTACGTGCCTTCAGTATTTGTCGTCGTCCTAAGCTTCAATCCGGTGCTGGCTCGGGTTGCCGTCACCTCCGCGCCAGGAATGACCGCGCCCGTAGAGTCCGTCACGGTGCCCCTGATGGTGGCGTATCCTTGCGCAAATACCGCGTGGGGCGTCAAGAGGAGCACGATAAGTAGCCCCGCAACAATGCCGGCGAGTTTGAGAAAAGCACACTTGTCGGCCTCCCTGTAAGCACCCGTCCCCTGCTTGTCGGCTCGGTCGACGTGGAAGTAGCGTAGCGTAACGGAACCGGGCATATGGATGTCCTCCTCGTGTGGTAGGAGTGCGGCCGCGTTGATCCCTTGAGAAAAAATGAGTAGACCACTCTGTACGCTTTTATCAACTTTTTGTCAAAAATTGCCGCGTTGCGCCCTCCATTCCTGGTGGCCAAGATCTCCTGCTGTCGGCAACATCGCTTAATAGCTGGCGTCGAACTTTTTCAGAGCCACGGAACAACCGGAAGGTTGATAAAGCTTGCCGTGCCCGGAGCGCGCCAAATCCGCTGCGTTGCCTTCTCTCAGTCCGCAGGTTTCGCGTCGAAGATGTTCGGCACGACGGTCTGCGGGTGGCGGTCATAGTGCGGAGATAACGGTGACTGCACCTGCACTCCCCACCCCACCGAATCTGAAAAACACGATACTTACGATCCATCACAAACGTATCAACCCTCGCGAAGAAGCATCAGATTCCGATCGCGACCATGTAGACGGATGGCAAGATTAGACAAAATTAAAAAAAGTGTAGGTCTGTCGATTTAGCGACCCGTGATTCGACAAGCAATTAGAGGCTCTCGTGCTTTGAGAGACCGGGGACGGCCAGTGGAAGAGCCGCCATGTCATTCTTTCGTGATTTAAGGATTGCGATGCGATCGCTGTGGCGAGTTGCTGCGCTGTAGATCACCGTCGCGCTCGAGTTAGCTCCGAGTATTGGCGCCAACGCCGCCATCTTCGGCGTGGTGCGCGCCGTCCTGCTCCGTCCGCTCGCAAGCCGGCACGGGGGCTGGCCCGCTCTACGTGCGATAGAGCGCTCGGAGAAGCGGTGTCGAGAACGCGGGGAGAGTTTCACACAGCCGATCTGGCTGAGGTGATCCCCGATGTTCAAGCTCAAGCTGCTCGCTGTCATTCTGCCTGTAATTCCTCTACTGCACGCGAGAGCACAGTGCCAGGAAATGTGGCCAGTCTACACTTGCGCGTTATACAGCGCTCTCTGGTCGTCGTTCCGGTGAAGATCAATCACAGCGGCCCCTATGACATGGTGGTGGATACGGGCGCGCAGGTCACCACAATTGATCCGGCATTGACAACCGAGCTCCATCTCTCGACCAAGGGAACCGTCGGTGTGATCGGTGCAGGAGTCTATGAACGGGACGCACTGATTCGACTCGACCTGTTGGAGGCAGGTTCCCAGGTTGTTGAGAGAGCGCTCGCACTGGTAGGAGATTTGCGACAGCTGCAGGCACGCATTCGTTTCACCGGATTCCATTTGTCACGCCGATAGACACTGCGAGAGATTTACCAAAGTTGCAAGAAGATGGGTTGCTACCAACCGTGCTCTTTCAGTGGATCTACATCAGCCACTCCGAAGCCTACGCAGTGATTGAGCCGTGGCAATGACAAACGTCTTCGAACTATCCGGTGTCGTGCTGTCACAGTTGTCTCAGAGATTCCTTCGTTTCGTGATGCGACCGGAGATCTGGTTCCAGAATAGTCCCGTCCCCCCTTCCTACGGAACAACCGGAAGGTGATAAAGCCTTGCCATAGCCGGAGTGCGCCTGATGTATCGATGAGGGCCTAGAGTCGCCAGATTGCGGATTGCCCGCAACTCAGGTCACGAACTGGAAAAAGATGTCATGGCACTAGTAGTTCTCATAGTAGCTTGAGTTCGCCGGAGTGGTTAGCATATCGCTCTATGAAGGACCCACCTTCAACGCACCCGTCGCCGCGAGTGGAAGTCTTCTGGTTGATCGTGGAGAGCAACTTATCTCCAGCCTGCACGTACAGAACAAAAGCAAGCGTGTCCTGAATTCGCACGGAGGATATTCGCCCTCAATCCTTCACCAAGTCTGTTACCACGTCAACTGAAAGGAGGTTACATCCATGAAATGCCGCCTTGTTCTCGTTGCGGTCACAGTGCTCCTTGTGACCAGTATCCCGCTATTTGGAAAAGCTTCAGGAGCGTCCGCTGATGATGCCTACTGGGTTGATTACTGGGCAAAACCAAGAGTGGTTCTCTATGGTCCCGAGGAGGAAGCCTTCAACCAAAACGTGCACAAAATCACGTTTGCCCACGATGGCTTTGACCATGCTTTGGACCAGGACACGCTAAATGCCGATGTCCAATGGTTGAAGGACCATGCAAATATTCGCTTTTACATCGAAGGTTACGCCTCCTCGACGGGCACCGGGGCCTACAATATGAATCTCTCATTACGCCGAGCGGAGTGGGTGAAACAACTTCTAATACGCAAGGGCATTGCGGAGAATCGGATCAAGCTGGCCGTGCCATGGGGGGAGTTGTATCCAGCTTGCACCGAAGACACCGATGAGTGCCATGCTAAGAATCGAGTTGTCCGGTTTGCTTACGCTCCAAATTGAGCGAAACAGCCACGATCGACGCCAATCGACACTCGTCTCAGAGATTTCTTTGGTTCGTGATGTGACCGAGATCTGATTCCAAAATAGTCGCGATCCGCCTCCTACGGAACAACCGGAAGGTTGATAAAGCTTGCCATACCTGGAGTGCGCCAGATCCGCTGCGTTGCCTTTTGATAGTCCGTGGATTTCGCGTCGAAGATGTTTGGCACGAAGGTCTGCGGGTTGCGGTCATAGAGCGGATATAACGTCGATTGCACCTGCACCATGATGCGGTGTCCGGGCTGGAAGATATGGTTCACATTGGGCAGATCGAACTTGAACAGTAACGGCTCATTCGACTTCAATGCTTCGGGACGTTGGAAGCTGGTGCGATAGCGTCCGCGGAAGATGTCGAGTGAGATCGATAGCTGATAGCCGCTCATTGTGGTCGGCGGAGTCGGGTCGTCAGGGTAGACGTCGATCAGCTTTACGACCCAGTCACTGTCGGTACCGCTTGTGGACGCGTAGAGGTTCACTTCCGGTACGCCACTGACGCGGACCGGCGCAGTTAAAGGCCCCGTCATATAAGTCAGAACGTCGGGCCGGCCGTCAGCGAAGCGCTGGTCCTGCACGAGCCACGTCCGCCAGCCAGTCTCGTCATCGGTGGCCACAGGGCGGGGACGGTAGGGGACTGGTTTTTTCGGGTCGGAGATGTATTCGTCGAACTTCTCCGGACCAGCGGCAGGCGCCTCGAAGGATAAACCACTGTTGGCCTCAAGGTAGAGCGGCCTGGACTTGTTGGCACAATCTGTATCGCAGCTCAGTGGCCAGGACTTAAGGCGGTCCCAGTGGTTTTCACCGGTGTTGTAGATCAAGACCGGCGGTGTGTTCGCTTTAGGCGCACCTTCAGTCAGATATTGGTTGAAGAACGGAAGAAGAACCTCTGAGCGGAAGTCGGCAGTTGTGTCACCGTCCCAGGTGAAGGGCCCCATTACATGCCCCTCGCGATTCACCTGACTGTGGAACCACGGGCCGATCACGAGGTAGTTCATGTCGTTGTTCTTGTCTTTAGGTTCGAGCACCTTGTAGCTATGATTCGCGCCCCACATGTCCTCCTGGTCCCGATAGACCCTGAAGCCACATCGTCGGAACGGTGAGCGTCTTAGTCGCGATCAGATGATCGAGCGCCTGGGCCTGCCAAAAGGCATCGTACGCGGGATGGGCTTCAACCGTTTTCCAGTAGGGCAACTGATCTTCGCCCATCGAGCGTGCAAAATCTCCCGCCGATCCCTTCACGAGAAAATTCGTATAGTCGTCGCGTCCTTCATGCTCCAAGTGTGGCCCTTCGCCACGCGCGGCTGTTTGCCCGACGAAGTAGTCCAGCATAATCTCACGAAAGGCGCCATAGTGGAACCAGTCATCACCCATCCAGCCATCTACCATCGGGCTCTCAGGAGCGGCGACCTTCAATGCCGGATGCGGATTCAGGAGGGCCATCACAACGGTGAAGCCCTCGTACGACGAGCCGATCATACCCACCCTGCCGTTCGTCTCGGGTAAGTTCTTCGTTAGCCACTCGATCGTGTCGTAGGCGTCGGTGGTGTCGTCGGCGCCGGAGGGATTAAAGCCGCTGTTTACGGGGGGCGGCGTCATTAGATACACGCCTTCCGATCCATATTTGCCTCGAACGTCCTGGTAGACGCGGATGTATCCGGCTTTCACGAAGATCTCATCAGAGAGGCCAAGCTCATCAATCATGTGCGGTGACTCGGCCTTCGGGGCCGGACCTGACGTTGCCCCTCGTGGAGGAGGTGCAGCGGCGACAAGTGTGTTCCCGGCGGTCGAACGCGCAGCCGAGGCGCGAGCGGCTGCGTTATAGCAAGTACGAGTCAACACGATCGGCGCATTCTTCGCACCCTTCGGAACCACGATCACCGTGTAAAGCTTCACACCGTCGCGCATCGGAACCATCTCCACGCGCTTGACGTAATCGAAGGTTGGTTTTGGCGCCGCGTAGACGGTCTGCTTCGGCGGAGTGAAACTGGGTGGGATGTCATTTCCCACCGGCTTTTCCTGGGCCATGGAGGGGTTGTACCCAACTGCCTTGCCGTTTGGCGTCGACACATGGATCAGGTAGCTCCCGTCTGGCGCAAGTGCGTGCTGCTGATCCGACCACGGCCCGGAGAACGAGGCCACCTGCGGCGTCGACCGCCCCGTTCCTGTCCGGTCAGACTCAAAGATCAAAGACCTGTGGGCGTAGCTGCGTTCCAAGAAGAGCATCCTCCCATCAGGCGAAAAGGTCGGCAGCCCATCGTTCTGAGGCCAAGAGATCACATCTGGAGTAAAGAGTTGCGGGGCCGGGGACTCAGTAGTCGCCAGGGCGATCGCGCCGCCGAACGAAACGACAGCCGTCGCCAGGGTTATGGCTTTGAGTGGTAGCCTCATGCCTCAATCCTCCTTCGTCACGGTTTGCACCGCGGCAGTCCTGAGTAGATTGGCTCGATCGATCACCTGTCCGCCGAGAATGACCTCGGCGATTGCGTCGACGTTGGCGACATCCTTGCGCGGATCGTCGCGAAGCAAAACAAGGTCGGCCCGCTTGCCCCGCGCGATCTGTCCGCGGTCGGACAGATGAAAGGCGGTGGCGAGATTGCCGGTCGCCGATGCCAGGGCTTCGCGCGGCGTTAACCCGATCTCCTGCAGGAGACGAAGCTCGATGTGCAGTCCTCCACCCGGCATCACGCCGTACGACGGCGTGGACGTTCCCGCCAGGTAGGTCGCGCCCTGGGCGTGCAGTCCGCGATCGATCGCCTTTTTGCTCCTGGCGCAGCCCTGGACTCGGATACCGGCATCGGGCTGCTTTTGCAGATAGGGCCGCGCGCCGGTCTTCGGATCCACCGGGTCGTCGAGATCGGACGGGGTGACAAAGGCGGCCGATCGAAGCGTCCAGGGATTGGACCGCCGACATCATCGGCCGTGGCCTCCATAGATAGGATCGGCATCAGCGCGGTATTCGAGCGCGACAGTTGGCTCCCGAAGGCGGCAATCCCGTCCTTGAAGTCTTCGCTGCGGCAAACGGCGCGGACAGCCTGGCGCGCTCCGGGTCCCTTGGGATCGTTGGCGTAGGCGGCAAATGCTTCGGCCGGTGTGACAGATAACGAATAGTGATCATTGCGGGTGAAGGCGTCGACTCCCGAGCGGACAGCCTCCGGATAGGTCGTGAAGGCCGGTTGAGCCGCGACGCCCATGTTCCGCCGATGAGCCTCGGCGACGAGGACCGCCAGTTGCTCAGGCCAGACATCCTGCTGAACAGCGATCACCTTGGCGCCGGCCGTTGCAGCCCGGGCGACAGCGGCTTGCAGCGCTGCATCGGTCAGGCGAACGTCATGCGCCCGGTGATCTGCCCAGGGACTTGTCTTCGGAACGTCGCCATCGTTCGAATAGCCGCTAACCGGCGCCATGGTGACGACGGAAGGGCCAGGGTCGGCTTGAACGAGGACTGCCTCGCCGTCGATGGCGGAGCCGCGAGGAGCCGTGGGCACGACCACCGTGGTCACCCCCTCAAAGAGATAGGCTGCCGCAAAGCGTGGGTTCCGCATCGCTCCATAACCATCGATAAGCCCGGGGACGATAAATTCACCCGTCGCGTCGATCGTACGCACCCCACGCGGAATGCGAACTTGCGCACGGCTGCCGGCCGCGACGATACGGTCACCGTCGATCAGCACCACCGAGTTCGGAACATCATGTTCGGATAAGCCTCTGCCGCTGACGTCGATCAGGGTCGCCCCGACCACAGCGAACTCCGACCGATGCCGATGCTGCCCTTTGCCAGAGCGGCGAAGGCCGCGGTGGAGCTGGCCGCCATGCTGCCCAGAAGCAGCACTCGAAATATTGCTCGCAAATTATCTGTGCGTCCCATCGCCAACTCTGCCGACCATCGAGACCGGCTCACTTGAAATTTTGGAGCAGTTTTCGCAAAACAAAGCAAGGATATCACTCGAGATGTCGAAGGACGAACTGCCGCAACTGCTCCCGTAGTTAAGAAGGAAAGGACTATCTAAAAACGACGGGTGGCGTCCATCTGCCGCAGAGAGCGCGATGGATGGAACACGGTGCGGTGAGGACTTTTTCTTAATTTGTAATGCTGTTGAAGAAGAGTTTGAAGGTGCCGTAGGTCTGGGCCCGGTGTTGGGCGCGGAAGCCGATGAGGATGACCTTGCCCTTGCCTACTTCGGCGGAGATCATGGCTGCCTTGCCGGTAATGTTGCCTTCGCCTACGAGCCAGCCGCTCTGGAGGATGTCCCGCTTTTCGTAGCTGACGACGACGGAGTAGCGTTCGTTGGAGGAGGTGGGGGTGATCTGGAAGACGGGGTCGCCCTGGAGGTAGAGCGCGAGACTCTCTTTGGGCATGCCGTAGGCGAGTGGGTTGGTTTGGTCGACGCTGACCTTGAGGGTCGAACCGGGGCACCAGAACTGCTTTGTGGGCAGGCTGCCGACGATGTTGCGTGCGTGGACGCCGAGCTTTTCGATGGCGAAGTCGCTGGCGGTGCCGAGAGTGACGATTGTGCCGCCTTTCTGGACGAAGGACTTGAGCGCAGTTACACCTTCTTCGCCGAAGCCGCTGCGGTACTCGGGGGCGTAGTCGGTCGGGGTGCGTC
Source organism: uncultured Acidobacteriaceae bacterium (assembly GCA_963774835.1). Lineage (GTDB taxonomy): Bacteria > Acidobacteriota > Terriglobia > Terriglobales > Acidobacteriaceae > Edaphobacter. The sequence continues at coordinate 624,346 of CAVZGS010000001.1, read as the reverse complement.
CAAAGCCTTCGCCACCTCCTCCACCACCGCCGCGTTGTCCGCCGGCAGCGGCGGTCTCGCCAGTGAGAGAGGCAGTGGAATCATCGGGGATGATGATGACGTCGAACTTTGCATTGAGGTCACCTTTTTTGAGTTCGGGGTCGAGGAGGCTCGTCGGGTTGTAGCCCCACTGCTCGAGGAGCCAGCGCGTCCAGCCTTCGTCGACGTTGCCGCCGTAGTAACGCTGGTAGAGGCCGATCCGCTTCTGCTTGAGGGGGAGCGTGTTGTCTGCGGGCATGTTTGGGGCGGGTGCGAGATCGACGCCAGTGGACTTGGCGATTTCGCGGATGTCGGCTTCGGGGCCTTTGGCTACGAGGAAGTCGCCGAGGGTCGCTCCGTCGGTCGGTTTCACGATGCGGCTGACGGCGACACCTTTGGCTTGAAGCAGATTGACTGCCTTGTAAGAAGCGTCGAATTTGGCGCTGAGTAAGTAGCCGGAGGATCCGGCAGCGACCTTGCCAGGGGTGAGCGGAGCTTCGGTGATGAGTTTCGCTTCGACGTTGAGCGGGCCAGCGACGTGATCGACGCGGACGCCCATGAACTCGGCTACGTTGTCGGTCGAGAGGTCGTAGGGGCGGATGGGATCGCCGTTCTTGTCGCGGGTCCAGTCGTTGTCGGGGAAGAAGTTTCGGTCGAGGAGATTGCGGATGAGGCCCATCTTGGGCTGGGCGAGAGAGATGATGTAGGAGCCGGCGTCATAGGATTGTCCGTCGGCCGAGGTGAAGGGCTTGGTGGCCTTCTGGATGTCGATGCCCTGGACGAGGAGTTTCTGCACGAGGAAGTTTGCGGTGATGGGATCGTTCTGGAGGGTGGGGATGACGTAGTTGGGTGTATCGGCCGCTGCTCCGCGCTCGGTCTGATGCTTGGCCTTCTGGTAGGCGTTCCAGAGGACGGTCTCCCGGTTGCGGGCGGAGATGTCGAGCGCCGCCCAGGCCGCGGTCTTCTGCATGTTTACGATGTCGCGAAGATGCCACCAGCCGCCGGGCCATGGATCGGGGAAGATCGTCTCTTCTTCGTACTTGGGCAGGTTGCGGGCGCCGCCGGTGAGTTGCTCAGGCAGGATGTACATCGGGGACGCGAGCTTGGCGCTGGCCGACTCGGTGAGCATCCCGTCGATGTTGTGGAAGGGCGTGATCCAGTGGAAGCCGAAGTGTCCCCAGCCGGAGTAGATGGCGTTGTTGATGGCGCCGGTGTAGCCGTTTTCAGTTTCCTTGTAGGCCATCTGTGCGCCGTACCAGGCGACCTCGCGCCAGATGAGCGGGTCCGCGTAGGGACGGGTGGGTTCGGCGTAGGGCGGAAGTGAGATGCGCGCGCCGTAGCTGCCCTGATGGTGGTGGTCGACGTAGACCTCTGGCCGCCAGCCGGTGAAGAGAAGGCTGGCCATGTACTGGCTCTCGTTCATGGAGGTGAGGAGAGCGTCGCGGTTATCGTCGTGGCCGATGTACTTGGCGTAGAGGGAGGGATAGTTGGATCCCTCGTATGGCGTGCCGAGGGTGGAGTTGTAGTAGTCGGTGACCATGATCTCGCCGTCGGGATTGAAGCAGGGGCACCTCGATGAGGACGACATTGTCGAGGATGCGCTGCGCGTCTTCGTCGGTGCGGGTGATAAGGTCGTAGGCGAGTTCGGGGGCCATCTGAGTGCCACCGATCTCGGTGGCGTGCATGCTCATGGACTGGACTTGAATGACTTTGCCGATTGCGACGAGTTTTTTGATCTCGGCCTCAGGTGTGCTGTGCGGGTTGACGATGGTGAGGTTGTTCTTCTTGATGGTGTCGATGTTCGCCATGTTCTTGGCGGAGGTGATGATGACCATGAGGAAGGGGTTCCCGTTCATGGTGGGGCCCATGTTGATGACCTTCATCTTGCCGCCGCTTTGCTTCTCGATAACGTTGTAGTACTCGACGATTTTGTCCCAGCGGGCCATCTTGCGGTCGGCACCAAGCTGGAAGCCGAAGAACTTATCGGGCGGTGTGACAGTGGACTGGGCGAAGAGGCTGGTGGCGAGGGTCAGGACGAGAGTGAGGGACGAACAACCGAAACGAACAGAGCGCATAGACGGCGGGGCCTCCAGATCGGTGATAGTTAATGCGACGAGCAACACGGATCCCCTGCCTCTGACGAAGCCAGGATCGGCTTGTTGTGAAACCAGATCGTGATAGATAAAGATCGTAGGCGCGGTGGTGACGCTTGGTCGGTATCTACAGGTACGACGGCGTGCTCAAGTTGTGTGGGTACGCGGCAAGTGTAACCGCAGTGTGAATGAATGTCCAGATTCGAGTTTCGGCGGTAGTGGTAGTTTGACCAAGCGTACCTCAGCTTCTAAAGCCGGGACAGTTTCAAACATCATTTGCGGCACGGCTGAAGCCGTGCCCTTAAGCAAGACCTTGAGCCTGCCCCGCTACGGTATTGACGGGCGAGAAGCGCGGACCAAGCGCTGTTGCCAGGGTGCCAGTTCGGCGCGGCTGATTTCACAAAAGGGCGACGGAGGTCGCAGTTAGGTGCAGCAACAGGCTTATGAACCAATATTTTGTGCCTTCGGCCTGAAGCGAGGGGCATCAATTTCATTTATCTTCCGGTGCGATCTGGGCAAAACGGGCCGGGAAGAATATAGTTTGTCGCGAGGCGGACTCCAGCACGGGCCTGTGACTCGCGGTCGCCACGAAAGACCAACGCCAAAACTTTGAGAGGTCAAACGATGAGAATCCATTCGCTTGCAATAGGCGCCGTGGTGCTGTGTGCGCTGACGACTATGAGCATTTCGCAGATGAATATTTCACCTAGCGCGATGCGCGTCCAGGCGGTCGGGGCCGCGGATCCCAAGCGCCGTGACGCATTTCAACGTCTATTTGCCGCTGACGCACCAGGACGCCCTCGAACAACTCATGCGCGAACAAACCGATCCAGCTTCGGCCAGCTATCATCAGTGGCTGACGCCGGCGCAGTTCAAGGCGCAGTTCGGGCCGAACCGTTCGGATGTCGCCACAGTGACCGCAGCACTTCTAGCCGCCGGCTTTACGATCACCGCCGAGCACTCGCAGAGCCTCGAGGTTGAAGGCCCCGTTTTGGCAGTGGAGAGGACGTTTGCGACACACTTGATGCAGGTGCGAGCCGCAAACGGGCGGATGAAATTTGCTGCCGCCGAACATCACCTGACGCTGCCTGACACGCTGGCTTCGATGGGGGCGGTCGTCCCGGAGTTCACGACCCATCTGGCGGCGCATGTGCATTCCCGGAGGATGGGTGGCCTAGGCCTGGCGGCCGTTAGTCCACTCATTCGGCTCAGCAGCAATGACAGCTTCTTTTATCCGAACGACCTCAACGAAGCCTACCAGTCGCCCTCCTTCAGGATCGCCTCAGGTGCCGGCGCGCGCATCGGCGTCGTCATCTCATCGGTGATCGACCCCGCCGATCTGGCGAAGACTTTCAACTCTTCTCTGAATCTTGGCGGGGGAAATTTCCTTATTCAGGCCTATTCGGAAAACACCACCCACCCGGTGCCAACGGTGACCATCCGTCCAGTCAACGGCGGCAGCGGCCCGTTCGATCCCACTTCCGACGATGGACTCGAGGCCTCCGCCGATACCCAGATGTCCCTGGGGACCGCTCCCGGTGCCAAGGAGACGATCTACGATCTGCCAGATCTCAGCGATGATTCCGTCATTGCCGGCTATACGGCAGTGGATGAGGACAACAAAGTCGATATTGCGAGCTCGTCTTTCGGCGAATGCGAGTTGTACTATACAGCGGCCTATAACGGCGGCGTCGACTTTACCGGGATCCTGAAAACGTTCCACGCTCTGTTCCAGCAGGGCAATGCCCAAGGCATCACATTCGTGGCGAGCTCGGGTGACAATGGCGCGTTAGGATGCGTATCGGCAGCCTTTGCCAACAATCCAACCAACGGCACCAACTTCGTGGCCGGCGTTGAGAATCCCGCGTCCGATCCGAACGTGACCGGAGTGGGTGGAACGAACCTTCAAACTGCCGCGACGCCAGGCATCGATGACGCCACTTACGTAAGTGAGAACGCCAACTTTGACCCGCGCGTGCCGGCGGAGTTCCAACTTGGCCCCGATACTATCGTTAGCGTGGGCAACAACACGTGGGGCTCCGGTGGCGGGTTCAGTACCATGTTCTCCAAGCCTCTGTACCAATTCCTCGTGGATACCGGTAGCAACCGGCAGCGTTCAGTGCCCGACGTCTCCCTGATGATGGGTGGTTGCCCGGGAGATGCGGACCTCGCCAAGCAGAATTGCCTCGTGCTGCCGCGCAGCGCTGCAATCATCTGGATCGGCGGGGAGCCTGACCTTGTCATCGGCACCAGCTCCTCAGTCCAGGAGTTTGCCGGCGTACTCGCGCTCGCCGTCGAGGTGAACGGCGGTCGTCTGGGCAATGTTAACCCGCTGATCTATACGTTGTCGGCGTTGCAAACGTTCGCAGGTGGGACCAAAGCACCGAAGGCGTTGCAGTACTTCCATCGGGAGATCACGGGAAACAACAATTTCTTTACGGTGAAGCCGGGTCAGGCGTACAGCGAGGTGCTGGGCAACAGCACGCTGATCGTCAAGAATTTCCTGCAACTGCAACTCGCACCGCCCGCCGGGGCGCCGAATACGCACAGCAATCCGTGAGTTGAATGAGTTGGACGGCAGGGATCATACCCTGCCGTCTTCTTCTTAGAACTACTTGACTACGGACTGGAAGAGAGGCGAGGTAAGGAGGCTGGCGAACTGGCTGTCCGAAGAGGAGTAAGCCACGGTCAGGACCCCTGAGTTGGAGTCGATCGTGGTCTGGTCCAATGCGGATTTCTCAAGGGGTGAGCCTGAGGTCTTGCGCATGATCGATACGCCCTTCATCAGTGTTGCGGCAGTGGCTGCGGTGAGGGTGTCGGACATTACTACGGCCATGTCGAACTTGACGCCGTTTTGGAAGTCCATGGTGTAGCGACTGCTCTTCATGCGGTTTTTGACGGTGTCGTAGTCGGCGAGGCTGGCTGCGTCGCCGAGGACGCTCTTCATCATGGACTGGGTGCCCTTTGCATCGAGCAGGCTCCAGACGGCCTTGGAATCGACTATGCCCATCTCGTTTACCATCTCTGCATTGGAGAGGAAGTCGGGAACCATACCGTCGCGCGCATCAATCGCCTCTTTGACTGCCGACTTGTCGCCGAAGACCATGGTGGTCTGGTTGAGGAAGACGACACTCATGCCGTTGGATCCCATGGGGTAGACGCTGGTGTTGCGGAGCACGTCGGGTTTGGTCTTGTTCTTGGCGAAGTTGGCGAGGATTTCGCGGGTGTGAAACTGGCCCTGGGCGATGCCGACGATGCGGGTACCCTCCCCTGCAGGATCACGGAAGGCTGCGAAGCAGAGAACGTCGGCGTCCTGATCCACCTTGAGGCCGGAGCTCTTGAGGGCGGTCTCGAGACGCTTGAGCTCAGGCGGAAGGACGCGATCCTTGAGATCCATGGCAGCGGGAGAGTTCTGCATGGCGTGGTAGTCGACGACGATGAGCTGCTGGATGTCCTTGGGGATCGCAGACTTGGCATCGCTGGAGAGCTGCGCTGCGGACGCGAATGTGGGGGCCATGATGGTCGCGATAGCGACGGCCGTGGTGAAGATCCTGTGCTTGATGATGGTCATGATTACCTTTACTCCTTGAGCTACTTCCAGTGTAGCGTCACTACACTATTGTTCCGTGAATATAAGACTGTTTGCAAGGCCGGATGGGGAGGTGTTCTCTAATAGAATGCTACTTTTGTGGTACCTGAGTTGAGTCGAACCCTCACTGCTCGGGCCATGCGATCGGGGAGTGGAGCTTGCGCTCCAACACCTTGCCTTCCGGGTCGAAGCCAGTTATTTGACGTGCCCATTCTGAATCCGGCTCATAAGCGGCCTCGGGAATTAGTCCTATGAGTTCGGCGTCATCGATGAGTACGCCGTGGCGTTGCGCCAAGTGCTTGAGGGTGGCATGTACGTGGCGCATGGGAGTGAGGTTGAAGTCGGTGACGTTCATGCTGACCTGGGCGCGGCCATTTGCGAAGACACCAATGGCTTTGACACCGTGGAGGCCGCCGTTTGCGGCACGGATGTCGCGAGCAATGGCGCGAGCTGCGGCGATATCGGACCCCTTGAGGTGGACGTTGTAGGCGATGAGGAAGCTGCGGGCGCCGACGGCACTGGCACCGGCGGTTTCGTGGAGTTCGGGACCGCCGATGTCGGGGCGGCGGGAGGCGTCGCGACGTGTGGCGTCGCGGAGGCCTTCGAACTGTCCCTTACGAACGTCTTCGAGTTGGACTCGGTCAGGACGGGCGGCTGCGGCCCCGTAGAAGTAGATGGGAACGCCGTAGCGGCGCCAGATGAGGAGACCAGCCTGACGTGCGAGGACGGCACACTCCGCGAGGGAGGCACCGCTGACCGGGATGAAGGGGATGACGTCGGCTGCGCCGATGCGAGGATGGACGCCGCTTTGCTTGGTGAGGTCGATGAGTTCGGCGGCCTTGCCAGCGGCGCGGACTGCGGCTTCGACGATGCCCGCGGGCGTTCCGGCAATGGTGACAACGGAGCGGTTGTGGGCCGTGTCGAGAGACCAGTCGAGCAACCGAACGCCTTCGACCTGCATGGAGGCGACGATCTGGCTGACTTTGGCGGCGTCAGTCCCTTCTGAGAAGTTCGGAACGCATTCGATGATGGCTTCAGGATTCATGACGACTGGGGCTCGTGCTTCATGACCGGTTTAGGAGCGTTCTATTTCCACCAGGTGTAGCCGAGGGAGAACTGAACGCTGGCGTTGACGCCGGGGTTGCGGTCTCCCAGGGAGGCGCTGGAGATGTGGATGCCGTTGGCGCCGAAATCGATTGAGCGGCGAGGACGGACGAAGTAGTGTACGCCCACGCCGCCTTGTGGTGTGAAGTTCCAAACACTGGCGTCGGCGTTGGGGCCATCGTTCTGCGAGTTGTAGGGTGGGCCACCGAAGGCCGGGTACTTGTGGTTCGTCCAAAGAACGCCGCCAGCGGCCTGGCCCCAGAAGGAGAAGCGGCGAGTGCCAGCGATGTTCCAGCGGAAGATGACTGGGGTGATCGATGCTCCGGTAAACGTGCCCCCAACGGTGTAGAAGGGGGTGCACTGCTCTGGCGTGCCGGGTGGGTTGGTGCAGAAGGGGCGCTGGAACTTGGGGGTGTAGGACTGCCAGAAGGGGAAGACCTCGACGGCGTACTCGAAGTTGCTGCGGAAGGCGCTGTGACCGTGGGTGGTAATGAGGACTTTGCCTGCATGGACGCCGGCCATGAGGAATTTGAAGCCATCGCGGTCTTCGGTGATGCCGAAGCCGCTCTGGACGATGGCGCCGATGTCGAAGGGGAGGCGATCGGAGTCAACGTGGAAGGGAGTGGCATCGCTGGTGATAGCGGCCTGGCCGGAGGCGAATCGGACGGTGGAGAGCAGGAGGGCGAAGATCCAGATGGCCGCTGTGCCGATGCGTTGCTTGATGTTGGTCAATCGATATCTCCGGCGGCCCGCTGGCAGAAGAAGGCCGCCGGTGAACGGCGGCCGTTGAGAGTTGACGACCGGTGGGTTAGTGACTCGCACTAGCCACGGCGGCTTCGTCGAAGTCGAAGTTGGAGTAGACGTTTTGGGTGTCGTCGAGGTCTTCGAGTGTTTCGAGGAGGCGAACCATCGCATTAGCCTGAGAGCCCTCGAGCTTGGTGTAGGTCGAGGCGATCTTGGTGACCTCGGCGTGCTCTGGGGTGATCTTCGCGGCCTTGAGGGCTTCGGTTACGGCCTCGAAGTCCTTGGGGTCGGTGAGGACCTCCCAGTTTTCGCCTTCGTCGGAGAGGTCTTCTGCACCAGCGTCAAGGACGATCTCGGTGAGCTTGTCTTCGCCCGCGGCGGACTTGGCGATGGTGATGACGCCCTTCTTGGTGAACATCCAGGCGACTGCGCCTTCTGCGCCGAGGTTGCCGCCGTTCTTTGAGAAGGCGTGGCGGATTTCGCTTACGGCACGGTTTTTGTTGTCGGTGAGGACTTCGACGATGATGGCGACGCCGCCGGGGCCGTAGCCCTCGTAGGTGATCTCCTCGTAGGAGACGCCTTCGAGCTCGCCGGTGCCGCGCTGGATTGCCCGCTTGATATTGTCGGCGGGCATGTTCTCAGCTTTTGCGGCCGCAATGGCGCCGCGCAGACGGGGATTGCCGTCGGGATCGCCGCCGCCTTGTTTCGCTGCGATGGTGATTTCCTTGATCAGGCGCGTGAATATCTTGCCTCGCTTGGCGTCGAGCGCACCTTTCTTATGCTTGATTGTTGCCCATTTTGAGTGGCCGGACATGAATTACCTCGGTACAAATTTGCGGTGCAGCAGTGCGGAACCATGTGAGTTTAGCATGTTTGACCGATGATTCGCTTGCGGGGAGTCGCACCCCCCCACCCCGTCGAAAGTTGCGCAAAGTCTTCAAAACAGGGCGGATAGGTCTGGACTTCCTGGGTGAGGCGGAACGCTGCTCGCTTTTCCGACCGCCTTTTCCGGGGCCCGGTTTGTCAAGTGGTCCCCGGCGCCAGCGACTGAAGGGGATAAGAGACAAACGTACCTCAGCGGGTAAAGCTGTGCCCCTAAGGGGCGGAGACTGATCGTGCCGTTCGGCGGATGTTGGAGGAAGACGGTTCGCGCGTAGCGCGAATGCCCACATCTCAAAATCGAGATATGGGGCACCCGATTTTGTGGCTCCGATTTAGAGGTTGCCCACGTCCGAAGACGATCCTTAGTTGTTGGTTCCGGTCAGTTCGGGGGCGAAGAGGTCGCGCATGGTCTCGCGGCGGCGCACGAGGCGGGTGGTTGCGCCTTCTACGAGGACCTCTGCGGGACGAGGGCGGGTGTTGTAGTTGGAGGTCTGTGACATACCGTAGGCCCCGGCGTCGAGGAGGAGGACGAGGTCACCGGGTTTGACTGTGGGAAGGGCCCGGTCGCGGGCGAAGAAGTCACCTGATTCGCAGACGGGGCCGACTACATCGACCGTAAGTAAATTCGGCGACTTCCCTGCCGGTTGTTTGACGGGGACAATTTCGTGGTGCGCGTGGTAGAGCGCCGGGCGGATGAGATCGTTCATGCCGGCGTCGGTGATGACGAAGGTCTTGGACTTGGTTTGGGGCCCGTTTTTCTTGACATAGAGGACGCGGGTCAGGAGTGCGCCCGCCTGAGCGACGATGAAGCGACCGGGCTCGAGGAGTAGATGCGCTGGTTCGTCGCCGAGGCCTTTGGTGAGGGCGGCTGCATACTTCTCTACTTGCTTTGCGGGGTCGAAGGCGGTGGTGCCGTAGTCGACGCCGAGGCCGCCTCCGGCATCGACGTATCGGATGTTGTGGCCGTCCTTGCGAAGGTCGGCGATCAGGCTGGTGACACGGGTCAGGGCCGCGGCGAAGGGATCGACTTTGCGGATCTGGGAGCCGATGTGGACCGAGACGCCGGCGGGGTCAAGCCACTTGGATTTTGCAGCCTTGCGGTAGATGGCTCGGGCGGCCCTGATGTCGATGCCGAACTTGTGTTCGCTAAGGCCGGTGGAGATGTACGGATGCGTTTCGGCGAAGACGTCGGGGTTTACTCGCAGGGCGAAGCGAGCGACCTTGCCAAGGGCTTCGGCGCGGGCGGCAAGGAGGTGAAGTTCGGCCTCGGACTCAACGTTGAAGAGGAGGATGTTGGCGCGAAGGGCAGCGTCGATCTCCCAAATTTGTTTGCCTACGCCGGAGAAGACAACTCTTTTCAGGGAGGACTTGTGGGCCTTACGGACACGCTCGAGTTCGCCGCCAGAGACGATGTCGAAGCCTGCTCCCTGCTCTGCCAGCAGGCGGAGGATGGCGAGCGAGGAGTTGGCTTTGACCGCGTAGCAGATGGTGTGAGGGCGGCTGGCGAAGGACCTCTCGAAGAGTTGGAAGCGCTGGGCGATTTGTGTAGATGAGTAGACGTAGAGTGGCGTGCCGTATGCAGCGGCGAGAGTGGTGAGGTCGGCCCCGTCGCAATGGAGCTTGCGGTTGCGATAGAGGAAGGGGCGAGGTGAAGTCGGCTGGGGTGTTTTGATCTTCTTGGGCAAGCTTAGGTGCTCGTGGTCGGAGATGGGTAGAGTTCGCTGGGAATGACGATCCACGCGGCGAGGTACGCGATCGGACCGATGCCGCTACATAGGAGGAGTAAGACGGTGATGAGGCGAATGCGGCCCAGTTTCCATCCGTAGCGCAGAGCAAATGCGGCGCAGACGCCGCCGAAGACTCGATGGGTGAGAGGTCGAAGCATTGGCGGTGAGGTCTGAGTTGGCCAATCGACCGGGGTCGTCGCGGTGCCGCAGCTTGAACATAAGCTTGCGGTCGATGCTAGTCGCTTTCCACATCGGGAACAAAACATGGGAGCCTCGGGCGCGCGACAAACTTAAAGGCCCTTCGCTGGAAGGGCGTATGGGGCTTCGGGGATGACGACCCAGGCTACGAGGTAGACGATAGCGCCTACTCCGGTAAAGACGACCATAAGCGCGGTGAGGACACGGGTCAGGTTGAGGTCCCAGCCGTAGTGAAGGGCGAAGCCGGCGCAGACTCCAGCAATCATGCGGTTGGTGCGCGGACGCGTGAGCTGGCCAGTGTTCGGTGGATACCCTGGTGGCGGTGGCGCGGAGGCGGAGACGGTGGCTCCGCAGGCGGGACAGAAGAGGGACGATGGTTCGAGTTGCTTGCCGCATTTGGAACAAAACATGGGCTTCTCCGGAAGACTCTATTTTGCCACAGAGAGCCCATGGACTGAAGATCGGAGATGGCACGCTATTCGTGCCGGAGTGCCTCCATAGGTTCAACACGCGATGCTCGGAGGGCGGGTATCCACGCCGCGATGACGGCCACGCCAAGCAATAAGCATCCTGCACCTGCGAAGGACGCTGGATCTGCCGGCTTGAGGCCATAGAGCATCGACTTGACCAACTGGCTGAGTCCCAGCGCCACAGCCAAACCAACCGCTACGCCCAGAATTGCGAGCCAGCTTGCCTCACGCAGCACCATGCCGCGGACTTGTTTGCGTTCCGCGCCGAGGGCCAGGCGGATTCCGATCTCGTTTGTTCTCTGCGAGACGGTGTAGGCCATGATTCCGTAGATGCCGACACAGGCGAGAGCGAGGGCGAGGACCCCGAAGCCTGCTGTGAGGGAGGCGAATATCCGTTCCTGCCGGGTCGTGGCGTCGATCTGCTGTTGCTGGGTGCCGGATGTCCATCAGGGGTAGATCGCGGTCGACCTTCTGCACGGCGGCACGCAGCGAGGAGACGATCGCTTCGGGCTTCATCTGGGTACGAACGATGTAAGTGGCGCCGCCCATCTCGGGCAGCTGCCGGTAGAGATCGAAGTGAAGCGCGGGAGGTTGGTCTTTGAGATTTACATAGCGCGTGTCGCCGACGACCCCGATGATTTCGATCCACTTTCGGTCGGTTTTCTTACTATCGTCGGTGGAGAACCTTTTGCCGATGGGGTTGTCGTGAGGAAAGAATTGACGTGCGAGAGCTTGATTGATGACAGCGACCTGCTGGAGCGAGTTAGCGTCCTGGGCGGTGAATCCGCGGCCTGCGATGAGTGGAATTCCCATGACCGGCAGGAAGTCGGGGCCAACGTCGGCCAAGTCCGCAAGCCCGGAGTTGTCTTCACGCTTGCGCTCCACCTCAGGTGCTCCCTGGATGTTGAAGTCGGCATTCGACATGTTGTTTGCGACGAGCGGATTGTCGGAGAGGGTGACGCCTTCTACGCCCGGTACGTTGCGCAGGGCCTCCTCGATGCGGGCATGGAGGGCCACGTCTTTCGGCGCAGGGTACTGCTTGCTGGGCGCGCTGATGTCGAAGAGAAGAAGGTGGTCGGTGCGGAAGCCAGGATCGATCGAGTTCAGATTGATGAGGGTCCTGAGAAAGAGGCCGGCGCCGACGACGAGCATAGTAGAGAGAGCGATCTGGAAGGCAACGATGGCTTTGCCACTCCAGCCCTTGCGATGGCGCGTTGCTGTCTTGTTTCCCTCTTTCAAGGTCGCTCCGATCTCTGCGCGAGTCGAGGCCCAGGCGGGGGCGATGCCGAAGAGCACGCCGGTGACGATGGTTACCGTTGCTGTGAAGGCAAAGACCCGCCAATCGAAGGGAACGTTGATGTCAGTCCGTTCCCAGGCGTTGGCGAGGAGTTTGGGCAACGTTGTGCGACCCATGTAGCCAAGGATGAAGCCGAGCGCTCCTCCCATGGCGGAGATCATCAGGCTTTCGGTGAGCACCTGACGGAGGATTCGCCAGCGACCAGCACCGAGGGCGAGACGCACGCCCATCTCGCGCTGGCGCGTGGAGGCGCGTGCGAGCATGAGGTTGGCGATGTTGGCGCATGCAAGCAGAAGAACGAACGCGACGAGCGCGAGCAGAACATAGAGAGGCTTCGCAAACTGCCTCGCGGCAAAGTTCATTCCCTTGCTGCCGTCCTCAAGGAGGAGGGTTGGCATGGTGTCGTCATTCTTGACTGTCGGGGTGGTACGGATCGCTGCAATGAGGGCGACCTCGAGCGCGGCACGCGCCTGTTCGACGGGGACTCCCGGTTTGGAGCGGGCCATCATCTGGACCCAAAAGACCTTATTGCTCGACAGGAGGGGGCCGTCGTTGCCTAACTCCGCTCGCAGCAGCGGAATCATAGATAGAGGCATGAAGACTTCCGGCGAGCTTTGTGCGTTGTGGGCGCCGGTAAATCCTCGCGGGTTGACTCCTACGATCGTCACGGGAATTGTGTTGACGCTGATGACTTTGCCGAGGACGTTTGGCGAGCCGCCGAAGCTGCGCTGCCAGAATGCATCGCTGATGGTGGCGACGGCACCGGTGCCGGGCGCGCCGTCGTCGGAGGACACGATGGCACGGCCAAGAGCAGGCTTCACCTGCAGTTCGTCGTAGAAGTTTCCCGAGACGAGTTCGAGTTGGACGGCTTGCGCGGGCCCCATCGATGGTCACATTGGCGCGGCCGAGCAATTTGAAGGCAAAGATCTCCTGGAGCACTCTATTGTCTTTTCGCAACTGCTGGTAGATGGGGTACGAGAATGAGTGCAAGAGCGTCCTTCCGCCGGGGATCGTATTCCAGTCACCCCATGAGGAGTGAACGGCGACGTGCTTGTCACCTGTCATTGCGAAAAGCTGGAGTTGCTCCGGATGAGGGACTTTGAGGCGCTCATACAGCATTTCGTTGGCGACGGAAAAGATGGTTGCATTGGCGCCGATGGCAAGAGCAAGTGAGCCTACCGCTATCGCCGTGAAGCCGGGGCTCTTGCGCAGGATGCGGGCGGCGTAACGGACGTCGCACCAGAGGTCGTCCCACCAGCGGAGGTTGAGGGAGTTGCGCATTTCGTCTTTGTGGGACGCGACGCTGCCGAATTCGAGACGCGCCTGCCGCATCGCTTGCTGGGAAGCGAGGCCGCTTTGCATCAGGTCGGCGGCGCGGGCTTCGAGATGAAAGCGGACCTCTGCGTCCATGTTTTCTTCGAGGCGGCCACGTCCGAGCGCCGAGCGCAGCCACGAGCGCAGGCGTGCCCACCGCGCGCTCACGACTCCACCCCGGTGAGTTGCAGGATCCCACCGATGATGCCCGCCATACGGTTCCACTTTTCCGTTTCAGCGGTCAGTTGCTTGCGGCCAGCGGGAGTGAGCGTGTAGTACTTGGCGCGGCGGTTGTTGTCACTTTCGCCCCACTCGCTCTTAATGGCGCCCTCGTGCTCGAGGCGGTAGAGCGCCGGATAGAGGGAGCCCTGCTGGATGACGAGTTGTTCGCCGCTGATCTGCTGGATGCGTAACAGGACACCGTAGCCGTGGAGCTTTCCCAGCGAGACCGCTTTGAGGATCAACATCTCCAATGTGCCCTGCATCAGGTCGACTTGCTTCGCCATGCGCTCTCTCCTTGATGGTCTAGGAGATTGTTACGCAGCTCTCCTAGTTCGTCAAGGAGAGAAAGTCTCGGACGCTGGTAGCGTAGGACCAGGATTGACGGTAGAGAAGCAGATTTCTCCACTGCGGCGGCAAGAAGCGCCGCCTCCGGTCGAAATGACAATTCTTTTCGTGGGCGAGGGCTATTTTCCAGTGTAGGGGGTCTTAAGGTAGCGGCGGGCAGCGTCTGTCTGGGATTGGTCGCCACCGCCAGCTGAAGCCAATTGGTATTGTTTGATGGCCTCTGGGCGGTTATGGAGGAGGTCGAACATCTCGCCGGCGTTGAGTTGGGCGCGGCGACGAATCCAATCGCTGCAGGTAGGCTCGGCTGCGGCCCTCAAGTAATTCTGCGCGGCGTCGGCTATGTTGTTCTGGCCACGCTGGGTGTCGGCGAGGCCAAAGTAAGCCATGTGGAGGCGAGGCTCGATGAAGTAGTCGGGTTTTTGCGCGTCGGCGAGGAGCCTCGCGGTAGATGGCGATGGCGCCGGGGCCGTTGCCGGAGTCCTTGGTGAGGTTGGCAACCTCGAGGCGGAAGAGGTAGTCGTGGGGGTATTGGTCGGCGAGGCCCTTCTGGACGACGATGGCCTCGGGGTAGCGGGCGTCGTGGCGGAGGAAGAGCGAGAGCGCGGTGCGGGATTCGATGGGAGTGACGATACCGTGGGCCGCGGATTCGCGAAGGAGACTGAGGCCCTTTTCCTTGTTGCCGCTGACGCCGGCGATGCCGACCATCATGCGGACGAAGCGGGGGAGACTGGCGACGGCGAACTGCTGGATGCCTATTGCCATCTTGGCGTCGGCGTAGTTGGGGTCGATTCTGAGGGTCTGCTCGCTGTCGCCGCGGGAGGCGTAGCCCTGGCGGGCGGCGGCTACGTAGCTGTGGTCGCACAGGGTGATGAAGGCGGCGTGCATGCCACGGGCGTAGCCACGGGCGAAGTAGGCGTTGGCGTCGTTTGGGTTGGCTTTGATCTGCTGATCGGTCAGGGCGATGGCGGAGTTGGTGAGGGACTCGATGCGTTCGCGGACGGCCGGGGGGACAGGGACGTTGCGTTTGGAGGTGAGGAAGGAGTCGTGGGCGTAGTAGGTGGTGTCGAGGAGGTCCTGACGATAGAGCTCACGAAAGATGAGCGTCATGAGAATGTAGCCGGTGGCGATGGCGCTCTGGGGGTTGGTCTTCTGGATGGCTTCAAATCGGCTGAGGGCACCCTCGTAGTCGAGGTTATAGAAGTGCTCGTGGGCTTCGCGGACTTCG
Organism: uncultured Acidobacteriaceae bacterium; assembly: GCA_963774835.1. Taxonomy (GTDB): domain Bacteria; phylum Acidobacteriota; class Terriglobia; order Terriglobales; family Acidobacteriaceae; genus Edaphobacter. Next base: position 609,118 of record CAVZGS010000001.1, on the reverse strand, counting down.
GGGGTGAGATTGATGGGGTCGGTGTGTGCGGCGGGGTCGTTGGTGCTCGCGGGGGCTGGAGCAACGAGCAAAAGCGCAAGAACAAAGAGGCTGAGAATTTTCACGTTGCGTTTTATTGTTATTCTCCAAGACCCGTAAATATTCTCTGTTAGATCCAGACGCTGCCAATAATGAATTGGACGCAACGCCACCGTAAACTATACCCTTTGTACCGGGAATGGCCGATGCTATGGTATTTTGATTCGGACTGAACGGACTCTATGACACGGTTTGAATTGCTTCAGTTGTTGGTCGGGCAGGCACGCAGTAACGGGTTCGAGTTTCGAAGGTGGTACGTCAGCAAGCTGGGGCTGCCGTGGCAGAGCACTCGGCATGCGGTGGAGATGCTGGCCGCGGAACGACGGTACTATGCCCTGCTGTTCTCGCATGAATTTGCGTCGAGGTTCTGGAAGCCGGGTGAGGTGATGACCTTCCAGGTGCCGACGCAGACATTCACCCGCAGGATGAAGGACGGGACGATCGGCACGGTGAAGCGTAAGGGATACACGCGCCGCAGCGCGCGGGAGGACGCGTGGCTCTATCACCTAAAGGAGCTGGCGGCGGCCGACGAGCCGCTTCGTTATATGCGCCGGTACCTAAGGGTGGAGGATGATCTGGTGGAGGACGATGCAGCCGTGGAGAATGAGCTTAGTTAACCGATAACCGGAGGGGCCTGGTGCCTGGTGGCAGGGGCGGGGGAATGGGTGGTCGCAGGCCAGAGGTTGTGGGCCTTGCGGATGGCGAGGATTTGTTTGAGGTGATGCTCGCCGTGGATGAGCTGGAACCTTCGCCACTGGCTTACGCTGAGCGGTCCAAGAACCATATGGCTGGCACACCGATTGGAGGCGCCGAAGAGCTTCTCGGCTTCGGTGCATAGGATGTCGACGCGGGTGAGGTGTTCGGCGGCAGCGTGGATGAGTTCTTCACCGGAGAGCGGATGGGTCGTCGGAGCGGGCGTGACCAGGGGAGGAGCCTTGCGACCTCTCGGGAAATAGCCGAGGTGGATGAGGGTGTATTGCCCGAATCGCTGAAGCAGGCCGGGTTTGGCGCGGGTGGGAGTGCGCTTGGCGAGACGGGCCTTGAGTGCCAGCTCGGTGCCGGAGTAGCTGAGGAGCAGGTGCTCGACGATCTGCTGGATGCTCCATTTGTCCAGGCGTGAAGGTAGGCGAAGCTGGGTCTGGGTGGGCTCGAGTCCGTTTAGGGAAAATGCGATCTCGCGCTGGATCTGGTGGAGAGTGGCGTCCATAGTGGCAGGATTACGTTACATGGCCAGGGGGAGTGGCGCTAGCTTCTGTCGGACTTTTCCTGGTCAGCGTTATTGCAGCTCGGTAAGGGCCTTCTGAGCGGCCTTCGCCTTTTCGCCCTCCGGGTCGAGCTTGAGATAGGTCTGGTATTCGGCTACGGCTTCGTCCTTTTTCTTCATCTTCTGCGCGACCTGTGCAAGGGTGAAGTGGCCAAGGGAGTAGTCGGGCTGGACTTTGACCGCGTCTTTAGCACGAAGGTAGGCGCCCTGGTAGTTTTCGTCGTTCATGTAGAACTTCGCGACCTTGATGTCTTCGTCGACGCGCTCATCATCGGTCTGTACCCTTTGCACCTTAGGAAGCTTGCGGTGAACCGAGCTGCCTTCGGTGCCTGGTTTGGGCATATCGGGGTCGGCGCCCGGAGAGTCGCTGTCGGAACTGGAGCTGCTGCTGCTGGAGTCGTCGCCGGGGGGCGGTTGCGTAGGGAATGGGTGCCGGGCCGCAGCATCGGAGGGGGTGGTTGTGGGACTGGGCAAGTCCGGTGGATTCGCGGGCTTAACTTGCTCACCTGGGAATGGGAACTGCTCGGCCACGGATGGTTTTTTTGCGGTTGGAGGGGGTGAGCAGGGTTTTGCTGTCTTGTCTGGCGTCTGGTTGGGAGCCTGACCGGAGGCTTGGTTCGGTACCGGACAGGGTGTGGCGGAAGGGTCGTGCGGGGGTGCGGTCTGTGCAACGCAGGCGGCTGAGAAGAGGAAGACAACCTGCAGCGCTCGAGTTATCGGGTGAATTGCCATCGTGTCCAGAGTACTTGTCCAATACTTTGACGGTGTTGCTCGTGGGTTTGTTATAGTCAGCTGACCTGGCCGCTTCGCTGGCAATATTTTAATTGATGGAACTTATTTGACTATGGTTGATGGACTGATTATTCGCTCTTCTTCGATTCACGCCGCGGGTTGCTATACGACTAGGGCGATTAAGAAAGGCGAGCGCGTTTGCGAGTACGACGGCCCGCGCTTCGCAAAAGACGAGGCAGATGAGCGATATAAGGGCCGTAACATCACCTATCTATTCAGCTGTGGGGACGATGGGACTGTGATCGACGGGTTCGGTACCGCGATGTTCATCAACCATTCCTGCGATCCGAACTGCGAGTCGGCCGAAGTGGGGGAGCGAGTGTTCATTACGGCGATTCGAAACATTGCCGCAGGCGAGGAGCTCACCTACGAGTACAACCTCCACGACAGCGATGACGAAGATCAGGATTGCTACTGTGGCGCCAGACGGTGCCGGGGGACGATGTTCAGCGAGGACGAGGTGAAGAAGCGGGCCAGAAAGGCGCGGGTAGCGGCGAAGGCGTTGGAGAGGTAAGCCTGCGGAGTGTGGGTGGGGTGTGGGCGATACAATAGAGGTTGCGACGGCGGTTGCAGCTTAGCTGCATATCCTTTTCCTCTCGTACTTTTTCTATGGCATATCAGGTTCTTGCACGAAAATATCGGCCACAGCGTTTCGCGGATGTTGCGGGACAAGACCATGTGACCGTGACGCTGATGAATGCGATCACGCAGAACCGGATCGCGCATGGGTACATCTTCAGCGGACATCGCGGGATTGGGAAGACGACGATTGCGCGCATTCTTGCGATGGCGCTGAACTGCCGGAACGCGATTGGATCGGCGCAACGGCCTACGGCGGAGCCTTGCGAGGTGTGCGAGAGCTGCACAGAGATCAGGGCGGGCAACGCGGTCGATGTGATTGAGATCGATGCTGCAACCAATCGCGGGATCGACGAGATTCGTGAGCTACGGGACGCGGCGCGCTACCGGCCGGCCAGAGACAAGTACAAGATCTACATTCTGGATGAGGCGCATCAGATAACCGATGCGGCGTTCAATGCCCTGTTGAAGACGCTGGAGGAACCGCCGGACCACATCGTGTTTATGATGGCGACGACGCAGCCGGAGGACATTCCACAGACGGTGCGGTCGCGATGTCAGCACTTCAGCTTTCATGCGGTGAAGCTGGTGGACATTCTTGGCGAGTTGCGTGGGATCGCAGAGCGTGAGGGCGTGGATGCGAATGACGGTGCATTGAGTCTACTGGCCGAGGCGGGCGATGGGTCGATGCGGGACGCGCTGTCTATCATGGATCAGGCGATTGCGAGTGCGCCGATAGAAGATGGACGCCCGCGACTGGATGTGGGCCAGATTCGTGAGCTGATGGGGACGGTCCTAATGCCGTTTTTGAGAAGGTACTCGAGGCGGTGGATGGGAACCGCAGCGCCGAGGTGATTACGGTTGCGAACCAGTTGCTGGATGCGGGAAATTCTCCGGCTCAGCTGGCGCGGCAGTTTGTGCGGTATCTGCGGAATTGCGTGATTGCGAAGATCGCCGGGATTGGCGTGGACGGCGCTGGTGCGGACGGGGTTGCGGGGGAATTGCTGCAGATCTCGGCTGATGAACAACGACGTGCGGGACGGTCGGCTGCACTCTTCAGCGAGGAGGAGTTGACGCGGTTTCTGCAGGTGATGCTGCGAACGTTCGACGAGTTGGGGTATCGACAGGAGCAGCGGTTTCATTTTGAGCTTGGGCTGCTGAAGTTGGTGCATCTGCGACGGCTGCTGCCGATCGAAGAGGTGTTGAGTCAGTTCCCTGTTACGCGACCGGGGCACCAGGCGTGGCGGCTGCGCGAACGGTGAGCGCACCTGTTTCGGCGCCTGCGAGACCTCTTGTCAGCGGGGCCGCGACTGCACGAGTGCTTGAGACCAGCGCACCAACGCCAAGTTCCAAGCCGGCCTTCTCTCCTTTTGAGAAAGACCAGAGCCGGAGACGGTTCGAGGAAGAGGCCTTAGTAACCGCGCCGATTGCGGCACCGCTGCCCATTCCGATAGCTGTGCCGACACCGGTGTCCGTTCCAACGCCCGTTGAGATGGTCATGACAGAAGAGGACGCGATCGGTGCCGCCTTGGTAAAGGCCGGAGACCTGGCTGAAACTGCTGTCGCGAATTCGCCGATTGCAACGGGGCGCGCCAAACTCGTTCTGGGCACGGTGGACACCTCGCATACTGCGGCTGTGCAAGGTTCATCGGTGCACTCCGCGGAGGAGTTGCAGAGGATCGCGGTGGACGCTTTGTCAGCAGCGAAGAACCAGGACACGGCCGCGGACGCTCTCGCCGACGCGGAATGGACAGTTATGGACAGCGAACTTCGCGTTCAAACAGACCTCTCAAAGACGATGCTGCCGATGGTGATCAACGGTGAGGCGGAGAAGCTGGTGAAGGACGCGCTGCGCGATGCCGGAGCGGGAGCGTTGAAGCTTGTATTGCTGCCCGGTGTGAAGACTGCTGTCAGCCCGAAGAAGCCAAGGGTGGCGAAGAGTGGCAGCGCACAAGCAAAGGCAATGGAGCATCCGGTTGTGCAGCGTGCGCAGACGCTCTTCAATGCCGAGATTCGGAGCGTAATCGACCTAAGGGAAAACGACTAAGGGACGCGACTGAAGAGGTGACGATGGATTTCTCCGATCTGGGCAAGATGAAAGAGATGATGGGGCAGGCGAAGCTGATGCAGGAGCAGATGGAGAAGAAGCTCGCTGCGACAGTGGTGGAGGCTTCGAGCGGCGGGGGCGTGGTAACTGTGCGGATGAACGGGAAGAAAGAAGTCGCTTCGGGTAAAGATTGAGCCGACAGCGATGGGGAGCACAGCGAGCGATCTGGAGTTGCTGGAGGACTTGATCGCGGCGGCAATCAATGAAGCGGGGCGTCGCGCGGACGAGTCGATGAAGGCGAGTGTCGCGGGGATGATGGGTGGGCTGGGACTGCCGGACCTGCCGGGGCTGGGTTGAGTGGCTGGTTCTTTCAATACAAGCTCGAATCGGTTCGCGGAGCCGATGGCGCGGTTGATCGAGGAGTTGAAGAAGCTGCCCGGGATTGGAACCAAGAGCGCGCAGCGTCTGGCGTTTCATGTGCTGCGATCACCCGCCGAGGACGCTGAGGCACTGTCGGTGGCGATTCGGGAGTTGAAGCTGCATCTGCGCCTTTGCTCTGTGTGCAACAACATCACGGACGTCGATCCCTGTGGGTACTGCACGAGTCCGGTACGGAACCAACGACTGGTGTGCGTGGTGGAGGAGCCGACTAATATTGCGACGATCGAGAAGACGCGGAGCTATAACGGCGTCTATCACGTGTTGCATGGGACGCTTTCGCCGATTGGTGGGGTTGGGCCAGAGCAGTTGCGGATTGGGAACCTGATGACTCGGTTGGGCGAGGTGGATGAGGTGATTCTCGCGACTTCGCCGACGACGGAGGGTGAAGCTACTGCTAGTTATCTTGCGGTGGAATTGCGTAAGGCCCAGGGTGAGCTGAAGGTTACGCGAATCGCTACCGGGGTCCCGGCGGGGAGCGATATTGAGTATGCCGATGAGGTGACGATGACGCGGGCGATGGAAGGTCGGCGAGAGTTTTAAGTCTTCTTGTTATCCGTGCTATGTGGTGCGTAGGTTGCCGCCCGTCATCTGGTTTGGTCTGTCGAGTTTTAGAAGAGACAGGATCGTGGGGGAGATGTCGCGGAGGCTGCCGCCTTCGCGGAGGGTGGGTAGGTTGCCTTCATCGGTGATGTAGAGGAATGGGACGGGGTTGGTGGTGTGGGCGGTGTGGGGGCCACCGGTGACGGGATCGATGAGCATCTCGGCGTTGCCGTGGTCGGCGGTGACGAGGAGGTGGCCGCCATACTGCTTGATGGCCTGGTAGATGCGGCCGAGCTGGGTGTCGACGGTTTCGACGGCGCGGATGGTGGGCTCCATCTTGCCGGAGTGACCGACCATGTCAGCGTTGGCGAAGTTGACGATGATGACGTCGAAGGCGGTGTCGTTGATGGCCTTGATGACGGCGTCTGCGATGCCCGAGGCGGACATCTCGGGGGCCAGGTCGTAGGTGGCGACCTTTTGCGACGGGACGAGCGTGCGGTCTTCGCCGGGGAAGGGCTTCTCGATGCCACCGTTGAAGAAGTAGGTGACGTGAGCGTACTTCTCGGTTTCGGCCACGCGGAGGTTGCGGAGGTTTGCCTGCGACATCAGGTTGGCGAGCAGGTTGTCCATCGACTCCGCGGGGATGACGATGGGAAGCTTGAAGTTTTTGTCGTACTGGGTCATGCAGACGTAGTGGAGGTTGGCGGGGACGTGGGCGATGGGTATCTCTGCGTCTAGCTCGGCGGCCTTTGGGAGTTGGAGGCCCTGGCTGCCGACGGGGTCAGCGGTGAGGCCGGAGCGGCGGGTGAGGACACGGGTGATTTGGCGGACGCGGTCGGCGCGGTAGTTGAAGTTGATCACCACATCGTGGTCGCGGATGAGGCCGATTGGATGGTCTTCGGGGTCGATGCAGGTGAAGGGCGGGACGAACTCGTCGGTGATGCCGCTGTTGTAGAGATCTTTGATTCGGGCGATGGGGTCGGGGTAGGCTGCCCCCTTCGGGGTGGCCGGTGACCAAGGCGTCGAAGGCCTGCTTCTCCTTCTCCCAGCGGAGGTCGCGGTCCATGGCGTAGTAGCGGCCGCTGACGCTGGCGATCTGGCCGACTCCCGCTTCGCGGAGGGTTTGCTGGAGTTGCTCGAGGTAGCCGAGGCCGCTGGTGGGCAGGGTGTCGCGTCCGTCCATGAAGGCGTGGATGAAGACGTGGGTGAGTTTGTGCTGCGCGGCCATGCGGACGAGGGCGTCGAGATGGCGCTGGTGGGAGTGGACGCCTCCGTCGGACAGCAGACCGATGAGGTGCAACGCTCTCCCTTTTTGCGCGGCAAGTTCGTAGGCGCGGGTGAGGGTAGGGTCGGTGTAGAGGGTGCCGTCGAGGATGGCGGTGTCGATGCGGGTCATGTCCATTCGGACGATGCGACCGGCGCCGAGGTTGAGGTGGCCTACCTCGGAGTTGCCCATCTGGCCGTCGGGGAGACCGACGAAGTGGTCGCTGGCCTGGAGAAGTGTGTTGGGGTATTCGCGGAGGAGCTTGTCGTAGACGGGTTTGCGGGCCTGGGCTATGGCGTTGCCGTGGGTCTCGGGGCGGTAGCCCCAGCCGTCCAGGATGGTGAGAACGATGGGTTTGGGCATGCATTGTCAGGATACAAGATTCGTCTGCGGCTTGAATGGTGGGGAGTACGGCGGACTTGGGTGATTCGCGGTCTTTGAATTCCGCGGAGTCAAATCTTTTCAGGAGCGCGCCTACGACGCTGAGGCGCTCCTCTTCCCGGGCGATCTCGGTGCGTGGGGCGAGGACGCCGAGGGTGGGGTCGGTGGTGATCTCTTCTACAGTTGGTTCGGCTTGTTCGGCGGAGTTGCGGTGGGTGGATTGGGGCCTGGGAAGGTTGAGGCTGGCGATCTGCAGGCCGTAGAGCAGGAGGCCGGCGCGTCGGGGGTCGATGTCGTTGGAGGCGATGCGGCGGAGGACCTGCCCGATGGAGTGCTGGATGGCGGAGCGGTCGTCTGGCAAGGGCATGTCGAAGGTGGAGCGGCGGCTGCGCCGCTGGCGCGGGCCGGAGACTGGCTTGCGGGTGTTGTGGTGGTAGTAGCAGAACTCTTCTCTGCGGAGGCATGGGCTCGAGCAGCGGTGTCCGTCGGTGAAGATGTGGCGGCATTGGTACTGTTTCGGTGTTTCGATAGTCTGTTGCATGTGTTCCCTCCCCCACGGGTGCTTTTTGTGCAAAGTCTTCGGAAGAAAAGGGATAGGTCTGGACTTAGGAGTCAGCATGTCTGCCATTTAGCGAGATAGCGATTCGTCCGTATCTTCCCTTTTGCGGTTAAATGCGAAGGCCCGGCTTTTGGCCGGGCCTTGTTTTTCTATCTACTTCCATTTTATCGAATTGAGCAAAACTAAAATGCCACATCCAACGGATTTATTTTTGTGACGCAGGCCATTGATTTCAGGTTGGTTATCGGTTTTGCTGGCTGAACTTCGAACACTTTGGGGCTTGACATTAGAATTTGCTGGGTTTTTCGCGAGTCAGTGGTTCAGGAATAGAGTTTAGGTGTGTTTGGGGAGGGTCGGATGAGACCTTTTACGGCGGGATTGGTTTTCTGCGGGCTCCTGGGCGGCTTCTCGATGGCTGGGCTTGCGCAGGCAGGAAAGGTCGGAGGTGCAGGGAGTGTGGCAGGGTCTTCGGATCCGCTCGAGAAGACGGAGTGGAAGCTGGTGCGGTTGGGAGATGTGGCGGTGAAGGTGGAGGGCCAGGCACCGGCAGCCTCAGCTTGTTTTCGATCCGGCATCGCATCGGGTGAGTGGGTCAGGAGGGTGCAACCGGATTGTGGGTGGGTATGAGTTGAATGGAGAGAAGCTGACGTTTGGGCAGATGGCGTCGACGATGATGGCTTGTGCGAGTGGGATGGAGACGGAACAGAATTTTCTGAAGGCGCTGGGCGAGGTGAAGAGGTGGAAGATTGCGGGGCACGAGCTTAAGTTGATGGATGGCGCGGGTAAGGTAGTTGCGGTGTTTGAGGTGGGGGATTCGGCGGCGAAGTAGGACGTTTTAAGGAGAGCGTATCGCGCTTTCGCGCGATGGCCCACCTTAGCGACGATGAAACCGTCGCGAAGATGGGGCACCCAAATTTAGGTGTGGGCCACCGGGCCTGGGCGAGGTGAAGAGGTGGAAGATTGCGGGGCACCAGCTTGAGTTGATGGATGGCGCGGGGAAGGTGGTTGCGATGTTTGAGGTGGGGGAGTCGGCGGCGAAGTAGGAGGTTTTAAGAAGAGCGTATCGCGCCTTTGCGCGATGGCCCACCTTAGCGACGATGAAACCGTCGCGAAGATGGGGCACCCAAATTTAGTGTGGGCCACCGGGCATGCGATGAGCGGAGCAACAGGCGCCTTACTGTACCTCCGCTGCTGGCGGGGGTTCTATGTGCCATCGAGAGCGGGTGGAGCAGTGTCCGGTTCTGGACTACGAAGATCGTTTGTGGACAGTGCTCCGTTGCCGGGCCGTTCCATGTCGCAGATAATGCGAGACAAAATTTTTTTGAGTTTGGCCGCTGATGTGCACTTGGTGTTTGATTGCCAATCACTTGCAATAACGCGCTGAATCGGCTAGTTCGAGCCACGAGGGAGAGCGACAATGACGACGTTGATACAGGACGTTCAATACGCACTGCGGCAGCTGCGGAAGACGCCGGGGTTTACGGTCACGGTGCTGCTAACGCTGGCGCTGGGGATCGGCGCGAATGCTGCCATCTTCACGTTGGTAAATGCGGTGCTGCTGAAGGAGTTTCCGGTAGCGGACCGAAGACGTTGGTGCGGCTGGGTGACAACAACGACTGCTGCGTAACGGGTGGGACGAAGAACGATGGGAATTATGGGATGTTCTCAACGGACACCTATGAGCAGTTGAAGAAGAGCACGCCTGAGTTTGAGGAACTGGCAGCGATGCAGGCGGGATTTCACTTCCGGCCGGTGACGGTGAGGCGGGACGGAAGCGGAGGCGAGGCGCGGAGTGTGATGGGTGAGTTTGTCTCGGGCAACTACTTCCGCACCTTCGGGCTTAAGGCGCCGGCGGGGCGGTTGCTGGGGGACGCGGACGATGTGCAGGGCGCTCCGATTACGGCGGTGATGAGTTATGACACGTGGCAGCGCGATTATGCGGGCGACTCCTCGGTAGTTGGAAGCACGTTCTGGGTGAATACGAAGGCAGTGACGGTGGTGGGGATTGCGCCGCAGGGATTTTATGGCGACCGGATGTCGAACACGCCGCCGGATTACTATCTGGCGATTGAGGCGATGCCAGTGTTGGCGGCTGCGGCTTATGTGCACCAGCCGAACTCGAGCTGGCTGTACATCGTTGGGCGCGTCAAGCCTGGTGTGGCGCTTGTTCCGCTGCAGGACAAGATCAACGCGCTGCTGCGGCAGATTTATGCACATCGATTTACAGCGTCGAAACACGATCAGGAGGTGCTGGCGAAGACGCATACAACGCTGACGCCGGCCGGGGCCGGCATCCAGGCCCTTCAGGAGGAGTATGCGTCGCACCTGCACCTGTTGATGTGGATCTCGGGGCTGGTGCTGCTGATTGCGTGTGCGAATATTGCGAACCTTCTGCTGGTGCGCGGCATGGGTCGCAAGGCGGAGATGTCGGTGCGGACGGCGATGGGGGCGATGCGGGGGAGGATCGTTCGCCAGTTGCTGACGGAGAGCGTTCTGCTATCGGTGATGGGAGGACTGGCCGGCTTGGTGGTGGCGTTTGCAGGGACGCAGATGCTGGTGAGGATGGCGTTTCCCGGAGACGAGAACGTTCCGATCCATGCGAGCCCTTCGCTGGAGGTGATTGGGTTTGCGTTTGGGCTGTCGCTGGTGACGGGAGTCCTGTTTGGCGTGGCGCCGGCGTGGATTGCGGCGAATGCGAATCCTGCCGATGTTTTGCGCAGCGGTACGCGGACGACGACTTCGGGAGCTTCGCTGCTGCAGCGCGGGCTGGTGGTGCTGCAGGCGGCGTTATCGCTGGTGCTGCTAGTGGGCGCGGGGTTGTTTGCGCAGAGCCTGAACAAGCTCCAGAGCACGGACATGAAGCTGGAGGCGAAGAACCGGTATATCGTCCATTTCAATCCGCAGGCAGCAGGTTACTCGCAGACACAGGTGGAGGCGCTGTATCGGACGATCGAGGAGCGGTTCCACATGTTGCCCGGAGTGTCGAAGGTGGGGATCGCGACGTATACGCCGATGGAGGACAATAACTGGGGCACCGGTGTTGATGTGCAGGGACAGCCACCTACGCATGGCGGTTTCGGGGCTTCGTTTGTAAAGGCCAACGCGGAGTTCTTCGATTCGGTGGGGACACGGGTCGTGATGGGGCGCGGGATTGGGGTGCAGGACACTTCGACGGCGCCGACGGTGGCCGTGGTCAACGAGGAGTTTGTGAAGCAGTATCTGAAGGGACTCAATCCGATTGGGCAGCACTTCGGCGGGAATGGGCATGCTTCGGCTGGAGATTATGAGATTGTCGGTGTAGTGGAGGACACGGCCTACGAGAGTGTGCGTTGGACGGACCACGCAATGTATTTTTTGCCGATGATACAACGGGCCCCGAGCGACAAAGATCCGATCGAGAAGGACGAAGGGCTGTTTGCCGGAGCGATTGCAATCGCCACCGACCGGCCCATGAACGATATGGAGACGCTGGCTCGGCGGACGCTGGTAGCGATCAATCCGAACCTGGCGGTGGTGAAGTTCCAGACATTTGCGGAGCAGATCGGCGACCGGTTCAGCGAGGAGCGGATGATTGCGCGGCTGACGATGTTGTTTGGCGGGCTGGCGCTGTTGCTGGCGACGATCGGGCTGTATGGCGTGACCTCGTATACCGTCGCTGGAAGGACGTCGGAGATCGGCATCCGCATGGCGCTGGGGGCAGAGCGCGGCAGGGTGATTGCTATGATCATGCGCGGGGCGTCCGTTCAGACCTTGTTAGGGCTGGCGATCGGAGCGCCTGTGGCGTTTGTGTGCGTACGGTTTGTGAAGACGCAGCTGTATGAAATTACGAATGCTAATGCGACGGTGATGACAGGCGCGATTTTGACGCTGGCGGTCGCGGCATGCATTGCGGGTCTGATTCCGGCGCACAGGGCCGCGTCAGTTGATCCGGCTAAGGCACTGAGAACGGAGTAGGGTTGGATTAGAAGCATAGGTCAGCGCCGCTATTCGGGAGTGGGAACCCAGGTTTTGTCGGGATTGAATTCTGTTGTTGCCGTGGCGATCTCGGTGGTGGTCTTGCCAAGGTTCCTTTTGGAAGAGGGCCCCGCTCTGGTTGATGATGAAGGTCGTGATGCCAGTGTCGCCATACTTCTCCGGGTAGGCGATGAAGGCGAAGCCTCCGGTCATCTTGCCGTTGACGATGTAGTCTTTTGCTCCTCCCTTGGCGTCGGCGCCTTGTTTGGTGAGGATGCGATAGAAGTAGCCGTGGTATGGCTGCTGCTTGCCTGCCTGCGGGGTGAATCCTTCGGTGGAGGCATACGCTACCAATGGGCCGAGCGGGCTTCTGGGTTGGCCTACGGCCGACTTCCAGTAGAGTCCGTTTTGCTTTCCCTCGTCGCTGATGAATTTCTCGGCGTACTGCTTTGCGCCGTCGTGATGCTGAGAGAGGTATTGGGCCTGGGCATCAGCCATCGCATTCATCACATCGATCGTAGCGAGTTCGTTGTCGCCGATGCGGCGTGCGAGGATCTCGGCCTTTCCTGCCGAGAGATCGAAGTACCACTGTCCGGCGGTGTTCTTCTTGAGCGGAATCGGGAAGAGGTGATTGTCTGCCCCCACTACGAGAGCTTCGCCGCCGTCGGTCTGATTGCGCCAGCGGTTCATGGTTTGATAGGCGGTCGTGAAGTTCTCGAATGTCTGCTTGTCCTGCGCGTCATCGCCGGAGAAGATAAGGTCAGTCGAAGCGGAGCCGAAGATGGCGAGCAGCGCGGTGCGATCGTTGGCTTTGGCAGCAGCGGCGAGTGCGGCGCCGGCATCGGCGGGTGAAGCGAATGTTTTGGGGCCGGCTTCTGCGGGCGCGGGCTTTGGCGATGAGTTGCAAGAGACGAGCGGAATGAAGGCCGTAACGACAACTGCCATTGTCCAGAGGCGAGAGGTACCCATTTTGCGATTTAGCGCTACCCTTTGCATGGCGGCTCTCCGTGGAATTAATTCTTAATTGCTTTATCGGGACCTTTTCTGCTTGGTGATGCGGGGCCTATCTTCGTCCTCCGAAACCTCCGCCGCCGAAGCTGCGACCGCCCCAGCCGCCGCCTCCTCCGCTGCTGCCCCAGCCGCGTGCGCTCGATGAGCGCGATTGCCAACCGCCGCCTCCTCCGCCAGAGAATCCGCTGAAGGCCGTTGAGCCCCGGCCGCTTCGACTGTCTCCACCATGATAGGAGGAGGAAGAGTCGCCCCAACCATGTGCGCCATCGGAGTTTGACCCCGCTGATTGCCAGCCGCTGCCGGTGTTCTTGTAGGCGTTGCCGTTTGCGGTCGCATACTTGTTGCCGTTGGAGGTCTCGGCTGTTCCATAGTTTCCGGCGGCACTCGAGTAGTGCTGGGTGTCGACGGTCTGGCCGTTCTTCGAGGCGGTCGAGCTTCCCCAGTTTGAGTAGGCGTTGGATCCTTGATGGGTGGCGGCAGAGGCGCCCGTGTAGGGGTTGTAGGCCTGTCCCACTTTTTGAGTGCCGTAGGCCGTTGAAGTTGATGCGCCGCGGGCATAGGTGCCGGTTGCGGGATTGTAGCCTTCGGAAGCGTGGGCGCTGCCGTAGGCCCCGTAGTAGGACGCGCTGGAGCCGTAGTAGCCGCCGTGCCATGCGGAGTTACCGTAGTAGGCGCCGCCATGGTAGTACGCTGATCCTCCGTACCAGTTGCAGCCCCAGTAGCTGTATCCCCAACCGTAGCCGCCGCTCATCATGGCGCCGATCGCCAATCCGGCCCCGAAGGCGATAACGCCTGTGGCGACCACGTCTGCGGTACTGTATCCGGGGGTCACGTAGGGATAGCCGTACACCACAGTCGGGTTGTATTCGGGAACGTAGACGATCTGCGGGTTGGTAGGTTGGATGACGATGGTCTGGGGCGACTGCTGCGCCACCGTGATTTGATGAGCCGGACTTGAGATTGCCCGCCGCCTTCGCTTGTGCGCGGAGGGTCTGCACGGCGGTCATTACTTCGGCTTGCTGGTTGTGGTAGGCCTCGCCGAGAGATGAGGTCCAAGCGAGGCTTTGTGCCATCTTGTCAAGGACTGTGGGGAACTGAGTGAGTGCCTTGACGCTGGGGGCCCACGTTTGTGCATTGACTGCGTTCGTCAGTGCGGTCCCAGTGAGGGACTTGTTCGTCTGGAGCCAGTTGTCGGCGATGGCTACCTGGTCGGGAAATGTTGCGGCGCTGAGAATCTGGGCGACCAGCGCGTCGGGATAGAGTGCGATGGGCGCCACTAGTCCCTGTAGCTCGGTGGCGGTCATTGGTGCGCCCTGGCCGGAGTAGTCTGCGGCGGACGTCGTTGGCGTCGCCGTCTGCGTCTGAGCGGCCATGGCGGCGCTGGCGTCGATGGGGGTCGTCAGTGCGACAAGAGGGCCGCACAATGCAGCTGATAGCGACCTTCTTCGCTAACTTCAGATTCATCTGGAGACTCCTTACGGCATGGTCGGCGGGTTGCCTCTCGTTGTTCCGATCCAGGAACTTAGCGAGACGCTCTGATCGAATCTTCTGCCGGTCTAACTGCCGCAAGCAACTGGTAAAAGTGGTAGCGTTGCATCTTCATTTTCTTAGTGATTGATAGGGGGATGGGAGCGTGCGCGGGGACAAGAAGGCATACCTCTGGGGACAATGCCGAACTGCGGGTACTCTTTGCGTCGAAGCAGGTAAGGTCTGCCTTGGGGGGGGATGTTTCCGGGCAGCGACTATTGTTGCACTGTCTGAATATCTAGCCCAGGGTCGATGCGTATTGGGTCGTGCGATAACGGGAGCCGGTGGCGATGAGGGTGGCGATGTCGTCGAGGGGATGGATGCCGCCGCGGGCGCCTACGGCGGTGCAGTTCAGGGCGGCTGCGGCACAGGCGAATTCCAGCTGGCGGTCGAGGGGCCAGTCCTGGAGGAGACCGTAGATGAAGCCGGCGTGGAAGATGTCGCCGGCACCGGTGGTGTCGACTACGGGGACGCAGTAGGCGGGGGTGTGGAGGAGTTGCTTTCCGTCGAAGGCGAGGACGCCCTCCTGGCCGAGGGTCGCGGCGGCGAGGCGGGAGGAGTAGCGGCGGTGCATCTTGCGGAGGGCCTGCTCGAGGTCGGGCTCGGTGGTGAGGCGCGAGGGGAAGTCGCGGCTGACGATGAGGTAGTCGACGTTGGTGATGAGATCTTCGACGTTGGGGTAGAGCTCGTCGAGGTCGGCGATGACGGGGACGCCGGCGGCGCGGGCCCAGGTGGCGGCGAGGATGGCGGCTTCAGTGTCGTAGCCGTCGACGTGGAGGGCGCGGGCGTTGGTGATCCATTCGCGCTGTAGGTCGGCGGGGTGGAGGGCGAGGCGAGCTTCAGAGTCGCGGCGACAGAGGACCGGTGCGCTCGCCCTGGTCGTCGACGAGGATCAGGGACTGGGCGCTTGCCGCGCCGGGGACTGTGATGATGCGGGTTTCGACACCAGCGTGGGAGAAGGCTTCGCGATGGAGGGTGGCGGCGAGATCGTCGCCGAGCTTGCCGACATAGCGGGTGCGGAGGCCCCAGTGCTGGCAGGCGACGACGGTGGTGGCGACTTGTCCGCCGGGAAGAGTGCTGACGGTGGAGTACTCGGTCTTGGAGCCGCGCGCGGGGTAGGTGGAGAGAGGGATGACCGTGTCGGTGGCGTTGAGACCGACGCCGACGAGGTCAACCTTCGACGGATTCGCCATTAGTTAACTGTAACTGAATTGGGGATGGGTCGTGGGGGGTGGGTAGGACTGGCTGGGTCATTCCATGAGTTTGGGCAGGGCTTCGGTGGCGGTGCTTAAGATGACTTCGTCGAAGGAGTCGATGTTGAGTGGTTCTTCCGGGCCGACGTAGATGGTGCGGATGTGGCGTTGGTTGGCGATTTGGACGAAGCCAGCGGCGGGATAGACGGAGCCCGAGGTGCCTACGACGAGGAGGACGGTGGCGCGGTCGAGTTTGCGGTAGATGGTGTCCATGTCGAGAGGGACTTCGCCGAACCAGACGATGTGCGGGCGGATTGGCTCGCCGCAGGTCCTGCAGGTGGGGAGGGTCTTCGCGTCTTCGTAGAAGGACTGGTCGGGGAACGGTTGGTCGCAGCGGACGCAGCGCGACTCGAAGAGGCTGCCGTGCATGTGGTGGATGCGGATGGAGCCGGCGCGCTCGTGGAGGTCGTCGACGTTTTGGGTGCAGAGGTAGAAGTTTTCTGCAAGGCGCTGTTCGATTTTGGCGAGGGCCCTGTGGGCGGCGTTGGGTCGGGCGGCCAAGGCGTCGCGGCGACGTTGCGAGTAGAAGCGCCAGACCAGCTCTGGGTTGGCTTGCCAGGCTTCGGGAGTGGCGACTTCTTCTACGCGATGGCCGTTCCAGAGGCCTCCGGAGCCGCGGAACGTGGCGAGGCCGCTTTCTGCGGAGATGCCTGCTCCGGTCAGGACGAAGAGGCGGTCTTGGGCGGTGAGGCGCATTGGTTTGGTTAGTTTGAGGAGATCGGGTTGCCCCATTCTGCACTTAGGTCATGCCAGCTGGGGTTTTGGGCGACGATCAGGCGAAGTTTCTTGATGCGAGACCAGTTCTTGAGTTGTTTTTCTCGTGCGATGGCTTCGGGGCACCTGGCGAATCGTTCGAGGTAGACGAGTTTGTCGATTTTGTAGCGAGCGGTGAAGCTGTTGGGGTGAGAGCCGTTCTTGTGCTGGGCGATGCGTGTTTCGATTTCTGTTGTGATGCCGATGTAGAGGCGTTGGAAACTGCTGGCGAGGATGTAGACGTAGGCTTGCTGGGGCATGGTTAGAGTATTGCAGCTTCGAGCGAAATGCGGGGGTCCCTCCACTCCCCCTTCGACTCGCTTTGCTCGCTCAGGTTCCGGTCGGGATGACGCGGTGTTTGGTTGGTGTTGAAGGTTGGAAGAACAAGCAACGGCAAAAGCAAAATGCGGGGGTCCCTCCGCTGCGCCGCTCACGATGAGACTGTGAGCGGCTTCGGTCGGGATGACGCAGTGTTTGGGTTGGTGTTGACGGTTGGAAGAACGAGCAACGGCAACTACAGAAGCAACGGCAAAGGCGAAAGCGAAATGCGGGGTGCTCTTCCGCTTCGCCACTCACGATGAGACTGTGAGCGGCTCCGGTCGGGATGACGCAGTGTTTGGGTGTTGAAGTTGGAAGAACAAGCAACGGCAACAGCAAAAGCACGTACTATTCGCCGAAGTTGACGGATTCGATGCCGAGGAATTCGGCGGATTGGCCTAGCTCTTCTTCGATGCGGAGGAGTTGGTTGTATTTGGCTATGCGATCGGTGCGGCTGGCGCTGCCGGTTTTGATTTGACCTGCGCCCGTTCCCACGGCCAGGTCCGCGATGAAGGTATCTTCGGTTTCGCCGGAGCGGTGGCTGATGATGCTGGTGTAGCCGAAGCGACGGGCCAGTTCGATCGCCTCGAGGGTCTCGCTGACTGTGCCGATCTGGTTCACTTTGATCAGGATGGAGTTGGCGACCTTTTGTTCGATTCCCTGCTGGAGGCGCTTCGTGTTGGTGACGAAGAGGTCGTCGCCGACTAGTTGGGCCTTGTCGCCGAGGACCTTGGTGAGATGCACCCAGCCCGCCCAGTCGTCTTCGGCGAGGCCATCTTCGATGGAGACGATTGGGTACTTGTTGACCCAGTTCTCCCAGAAGGCCGACATCTCTTCGGACGAGAGTTCGCGCTTGTCGGATTTTTTGAAGACGTACTTGCCGGTTTCTTTGTTGTAGAACTCGCTGGAGGCGGGGTCGAGGGCGATGTTGATGTCTTCGCCCGGAGTGTAGCCAGCCAGCTGGATGGCTTCGAGGATGAGATCCAGGGCTTCGTCGTTGGATTTGAGGCTGGGTGCGAAGCCGCCTTCGTCACCGACTGCGGTGTTGTAGCCCTTTTTCTTGAGTACTCCTTTTAATGTGTGGAAGACCTCGGTGCCCCAGCGGAGAGCATCGGAGAAGGTGTCGGCGCCAGTGGGCATGACCATGAACTCCTGGAAGTCGACGTTGGAGTCGGCGTGGCTGCCGCCGTTGAGGATATTCATCATGGGCGTGGGGAGCAGGCAGGCGTTGACTCCGCCGAGGTAACGATAGAGGGGGAGCTTTAACGCTTCCGCACTGGCGCGGGCGCAGGCCATTGAGACGGCGAGGATGGCGTTGGCACCTAGCTTGGATTTGTTTTCGCTGCCGTCGATGGAGATCATGGTGGCGTCGATGAGGCGCTGGTTGCTTGCGTCCATGCCGGTGAGCTCAGGGCCGAGGATGGTCTCGACGTTTTCGATGGCGTGGAGGACGCCTTTGCCGAGATAGTATTGTTTGTCTCCATCGCGGAGCTCGACGGCCTCGTGTTCGCCGGTGGAGGCCCCGCTGGGAACGGCTGCGCGGCCTCTGGCTCCGGAGTCGAGGACGACGTCGGCTTCGACGGTTGGGTTGCCGCGGGAGTCCAGGATTTCGCGTGCGTGGATCGAGACGATCTCAGTCATGTTGCTCCTATCGGTTAATGGTGCGGAATGTTTGGAGACGACGCGATGGTTCAAGCGTTCGTTTAACTTTGGGCGACGGTCGACGGCGAGGGTGCGGCCTCCCGTGATGGAGATGGATTGCACCAGGTTTGCGTCGGATGGGGCCACCTGAGGAATTTTAGCAAAGGGAAAGGGTGTGATGGGTGAACGTATGGAAAACAAACAGTAACAAAGGCAACTACAACACCAAAGTGCAAAGACAAATGCGGGGGGCTCTTCCACTTCCCCTTCGACTCGCTGCGCTCGCTCAGGATCCGGTCGGGATGACGCAATTTCCCTGCGGGGTTAGGATGGAAGCGTTGAGGGACTTATTAGCAGGGTCGGTTCCCTGCTCTGGAATTTGCTCCGTGGGTGCGACGGGGGTTCTAACCTTTTGGTTAACAGGAGTGCTGCTTTTTGGAGTACTCAAATCTGTTTTCGAGGATATTCGCCATGACATTACGCATAACGACCGCCGCTCTCGTCCTTGCCGCTGCTCCTGTGTTAGCGCAGACCAGCGGGGTTTCGCACCCGGACCCTACGGTGATTACGAGCGACGAGATGGCACCGGCGCCGAAGCCGTTGACGCCGAGGCCAAGTGCGGCGGTGCCGGCCACTGCGCCCTCTTCGGAGGTGTATGGGGCTTATGTTCCGTATACGGGGCCTGCAGTGCCGAGCTCGCATATGACCAGCCTTCCGGCGACGCCGGTAGAGGACCCCAGGGACGCGATGATTGTGGTGAGCGTGCCCGAGCGGCAGGGCGAACTGAGCGAGGGAACGCTGCTGAAGACGAAGATGCTGGATACGCTTTCGACGAACTCGACTATGCCAGGGAGCAGATTTACAGCGGAGGTAACTGAGCCGATCGAGAGAAACGGGCGGGTGATTATTCCGGTGGGCTCGATTCTTGATGGGCAGGTGACGGAGGTGCATGGAGGAAAACGGATATCGGGTGGCGCGCTGCTGCATCTGGAGACACGGAACGTGACACTGCCGGATGGGACGCACTATATCGTCCATGCGCAGGTGATCGATACAGGTAAGAGTGAGTTTAAGGTCACGAACGAAGGGACGTTGAAGAAGAAGGACGCATGCGAAGGAGACGCTGGTGGTGATGGGCGGGGTGACTGGAGCTGGCGCTGTCGCTGGAGCGATGATCGGCGGTGGCGTTGGAGCTGCTGTGGGCGCGGGTATTGGGGCGGGAGTGAGCACGGTGATCTGGCTGAAACAGGACCGGCAGGGGACGCTGCCGAAGGACGTTACGCTGGTGTTCAGCTTGACGATGCCGATGGTCCTGACTCCGCTGAATGGGCCTACTCTTAGCAGTCTGACTGCGGACGCGGCTGGAGTTCGCGCGGCGCAGTAGCAAGCGATTTTGAATTGGACTCTTTTGGGCTGGGGTGATTCCCGGCCTTTTTTTTTGTGTCAATAGAGCGGTCGGAATCGAAAGATCGGTACGGGCGAGGATGATGGTGACCGGTGAGAGGTGGTTTTATGTGTATATTGTGGCGAATCGGAGCCGCGTGTTGTATGTCGGGTTCACGAGTAATCTCGAGGTTCGCGTCAAGCAACATCGAGAGGGTAGATTTGAGGGATTTACGAGTGCTTATGGTTGCAACCGGCTAGTGTGGTTCGAGCGTCATACGACCGCCTCGGCCGCGATCGCGCGTGAAAAACAGATCAAGCGTTGGCGGCGAGAGAAGAAGATCATTTTGATTCAGCGGGAGAATCCAACGTGGGAGGAGCCTTCGCTTAAGTGGGAGGGGCCGGTGGAAACGTATCGGTTGTCTAATGACCTGAATGGGTGAAGTAAGAGTAGAAAAGCGGGTTTCTCCACTTCGCTTCGCTCCGGTCGAAATGACAAATTTTAGGTAGTAGTAGTAGTAGTAGTAGTAGTAAGAAACGCACTTGGTAGTGACTTTTAGTCGGGGACCTGGGCGAGGAGGCGCTTCCAGTTTTTCTGGTTGCGGCGGTAGGACTTCTTTAAGTCTTCGAGTATGCGTTCGAAGTCGCTGTGGCCGCCTAATTTGCGCCATGCTGGGTTTTTGCTGAACCATGGGTAGTTTTCGTTGCCGAGGTAGATGGCGCGGCGGAGCCAGTGGAGGGCCTCGGATTCGTCGCCTTCTACGGCGAAGTAGGTGGCGAGACGGTAGGCCATCTCGCTGTCTGCTTCGGCGGCGGAGAGGGTTTCGTCGACGATGAAGGTGGAGGCCTTTTCGCGGTCGCCCAGCTGGACGTAGCAGAGGGCGATGGTGGGGTAGACGATGCGAAGAGACGAGTCGTCGTGGATGACGTTTTCGAGGGTCTCGATGGCCTTGGGGAGATCGCCGGTGCGCATCTGCTGGTAACCGAGCGAGGTGCGGAGAAGAGGCTGGCGAGGTTCGAGGGTGAGGCCTTTTTCGATCTCGTCGGCGGCGAGTTCGAGTTGGTTCTGGTACTGGTAGACGCGAGCGCGGTGGTTGTAGATCATAGCCGCGTTGGCGGGGTTCATGCGGAGTGAGGCGTTGAACTGGTCGAGGGCCTCGTCGTACATGCCGTCGATGCGGAGGGTGATGCCGGCGACCATACGGACGTTCCAGTCGTTGCCGGCGGTCTGGAGCAGGTTTTCGATACCGTGGCGGGCGGACTCTTTTTCACCGCGGGAGAGGAGCATGTAGACGCGGTAGAGGTTGGCTTCGACGGAGCCGGGATCGAGCGCGAGGGCCTTATCGAATGCGCGGCGGGCCTCGAGGACGTGCATCTGGCCGCCGAGGCCGTGACGGGCGTATTGGAGGTGCGTGATGCCGAGGCCGAGCCAGCCGGGGGCGTAGTTCTCGTCCTGACTGACGACGGAGGTGAAAAGTTCGCGGGCGCGGTCGAGGTCTTCGCGGCTGCCGGTGCGGGTCATGAAGGCGGAGAGGACGGCGCGGGCCTGGAGGTACTCCTCGGATAGGGCTTGATTGAGAGAGACAGCGGTGGGTGAGGTGGTGCGGTGGTTTTCGTGTGGGGGATGGAGGTCGCCGAAGCCTTGCAGGGTGCTGAAGACCTCGTTGCAGATTTCGGACTGGACGGAGACGAGATCGAAGGAGGCGACGTTGATGGAGCCGCCGGCACGGACGCTCTGGCCGGGGACGTCGAGGAGCTGCCAGTTGAGGTCGAAGCCCTGGTCGGAGCGGAGGAAGTTGCCGGCAAGGACGAAGTTGACGAGGAGCTTTTTGCCGACGCTCAAGGGGTCGAGCTGTTGGGTGGGGATGGTCATTAATGAGCTTGATGGGCGGACGACCAGGGTGGACATGCGAGTGAGCCGGGTGGCTATGGCGTCGGCCAGGGCGTAGCCGTAGAGCGGGGCGACGTCAGCGGGGCCGAAGTTGACGAAGGGGAGGACGACGATGCTGTTCGGGTTGCTGGAGGCGGTGTTCCCGGACTCGCGGAAGCGCTCGGCGAGCATGGAGAGGATGCCGGTGGTGCGCTTTTCTTCTTCGGGAGTGTCGAGCGGGAGGCGGCCTTGTGAGGGGCGGAGGGAGCTGTTGTCGCCGGGGAGGAGGACGGAGTCGAGCTGCATGGCCATCATGATGGTCTTGAGGGCCTCGCGAACCTCGGCGGCAGAGGCGAAGCGGGCGGAGGGTTGCTTTTCGAGGCAGTGGAGGATGACGGACTCGAGTTCGACGGGGAGAGTGGGGGCTATTTCGCGGATGGAGGGCGGGTCGGCGTACTGGATGGCGCGGATGGACTGGAACTCAGGCGCGTCGGGGCGATGGAAGGGATGGCGGCCGGTGGCGAGCTCGTAGAGGATGAGGCCGAGGGCGAAGATGTCGGACTGGACGCTGGATTGGCCAGTGACGAACTGCTCGGGCGCCATGTAGGCGATGGTGCCGCCGCGGGCGGTGTAGGTGGGGCCGGGCACAGCTTGTGGGCTGCCGACTTTGCGCTTGCTGACGGGACCGCCAGGGTCGAACTCGGCCTGGTCGGGACGGAGGCGGCGGGCAAGGCCGAAGTCGAGGATCTTGATGAGGCCGCCGTCGGTGAGCATGACGTTGGCGGGCTTGAGGTCGCGATGGAAGATGCCGAGGTTGTGGGCAGCGGAAAGACCGTCGGAGGTTTGAATACCGGCGGAGAGGACAAGCTGGAGGCTGGCGGGACCCTCGGCGATGAGTTTGTCGAGGGACTTGCCGGGGATGTACTGCATGACGATGTAGGCTTCTTCGCCGGAACCGCCTTCGGCCGGGGCTTCGCCGACGTCGTAGATGGCGCAGACGTTGGGGTGGTCGATGGCGGAGGCGAGACGGGCTTCGCGAAGCTGGGTGGCACGCATCTGCTCGGTGGTGAGGTTGCCGCGCTTGAGGAGCTTGAGGACGACGGGGCGTTGGAGGAGGGTGTCGTTGGCGAGGTAGACGACGCCACTGCCACCGGTGCCGATCTTGCGGACAAACTCGTATTGCTTGATCTCGCGGCGCTTCATGGATCCATTATTGCAAGTGTGAGGGTGTGGATGATGAAAGGGAGAACGGACCACTGTGGCGAGCGGAAATATTTGCCACCGAAGAGCCTGCCTTTTCGCTTGGGTGAGATTCTTCCCGCCTCAAGGTAACGAAGAGGGCGGGGAGTTTTATTGCACCAGTTGGTAGACATCGTAGCCATCGATGGCTGTTTGTTGCTGATAGTGCGACCATGCCGCGGCGAACTGACGGACCCTGCTGAAACCAGGGAACCATATTGAAGTTTTTTCCGTCGAGACCCTGGCACGGACGCTCCACGGTGCATTGCTGAACCAGGACGACGGAGGGCCGCCAATAGTCCAAGTCCTCGGCAGATTCTGTGCGTTGAAGGGAGGCGAGTGTGGCCAGCTTTTCGGGAGGCAGCCGTTTGAAGGGAGCTGGAGGGCCCGTCGGTCCCAGTTCGTTCTGAATGATCGCGGGCAGCATCCACAGATGCGCGAATCGGCTTCCCCAATTCAAGCCGTGGTTGTAGGCGCTGGCCTGGGCCGCTTCACTGGTTGAAAAGACATACACCGTCGTTGAAGGCTTGTATTGAGAGAGAATTCGGTCGAGTTCATTGCCCTCAAGCCTCTTCGGATTGGAGTGCAAGATATGAGGGTGGACAGCGATGAAACAGAGCAGGACCGCCATGAGGGCGGAGGCGACGAGGGCCATCCGGTTTATTAGACGTGAGTCGGAGGCGAGTCTGCTGACGACGGGACAGAGGAGGTCGATGAGGAGATACGCCAGCGCGAGCTCGAGCAAGGCCTGGTGTGGATAGGCGTGATACGGCCAATCCGTATGTTGTATGTCGTATGCAAAGGAGGCGGCGACGCTGCACATCAATAATGTGACTGAGGTCGCCGGATCGTGCAGAGATTTGCGAAGCAGGAGAATGGCCAATAGCATTACAGCCACGAACAGCGTGTAGTCGCGGAGGCTAAGGGCCAACGCAAGAGTATTCATGGTGCCCGAAGGCCCAGTAAGTATCGAAGAGGAGCGGGAGCGCCGTCTTTAAGTAGCCTGTCGTCAAGTACACAAGCGCCAGAACGAGCGAACTGGCCGAGACCAGGGCCAGAAACTCCGGCGCTATGACCCTGCGGAGGCTGCGAACTCGGATAGAGAGAACCAACTCGAGTGCGACAAGAATAAGAGTGTCTTGAGGCTTGAACCAGATGGCCATGCCTGCGGCCACGCCCAGAGCGCAACGCTCCGCCAGGGAGAGGCGAGAGACTGCGCCGGTTGCGGTAGCCAGAACGTAAGGCAGTATCAGGATGACGAGGAGATGTTCCCGTTGGCCGAAGTCGAATGGCCCGATCATGAATTCGATCCACAGAACTGCGCAGCCAAGGAGGCCGGCGGCGACGGGACCGGCCAGCGCAGCGCTGCGAAGCATGATCCTGACACACCATGCGATGCTGCCGAAGATCATCGCGGTGACCAGCAGGCGCAGGAAGAAGACAGGGGCCCGTGCATCCAACGAGCTAACAGGACAGGGAGCGCGGAGAACCAGATGATCAGGGGAGGACTGACCTCGGCCAAATGTGGGCCGTACGGCTTGACTCCAGAGAGGAGCCGCTGCGCCTCAACGAGATAGGAGATCTGGTCAGGCGCGATGGGGTAGATGAAGAATCGAACGAGCCGCCAGAGGAATAGCGCGATTGCGCTGCAAATCAGAAAAGTAGCGAGGAAAGACGTGCGCACCGCGGACGATTTCTGATGCCTCATTTACGGATGACTCTCCAGCTTAGATGTCTCGGACGGGCGCCAGAGGCGGCTTCACCATCCGATTGTTACATGAACCGACGAAGGGTTGGCGACTACGAGTGCGCGGTCCGTGTATGGGACGCTGCCATTGATACTCGACGCACATTAGTGGCGGGGCGGGTCGCCCTTTTCCCAAGGGCGGGGATTGACGGGGTCGTCCTGCCACTTCTGGCGGCGGCCTACGAGGAACATGATGAGGCCGAAGACGAACATGATGAGGCCCCAGGTGAGATTGAGGTTAATGCCCATAGATTTTTCGTAAATGTCGGCGGTATTGCGGGTGACGAGACCGTAGACGCTCATGAGGCCGCCGATGAGCAGGAAGATGAGGCCGAGGGGGATGCGGATGTCTAGTCCCATGGTGCTCCTTGGGGTGGTGTTAGAGATACGACGGTAACAACAACAGCAAAAGCAAAATGCGGGGGTCCCTCCACTCCCCCTTCGACTCGCTTTGCTCGCTCAGGGTCCGGTCGGGATGACGCAATTTTGAAGGGGGTGTTGAATATTTGAGGACAAGCAGCACCCAACGACAAGGACATCAGCAACAACAGATCCCCTCCGGGGATGACAACGAGAAAAAGCAAAAACAACTGCAAAAAAGCGGTACGGGATTAGGCGAAGACGAGGTTGAGGACGATGAGGATGGCCAGAACGGCGACGGCAAGTGTTGCGGGTTTCTGGTACCAGCTCAGGTGGGTTTCGACGGGCTTGGGCGTGAGGGAGTAGACGAGACCTACCAGTTCAGGCTCGGGGCGCGGTTTCGTGATGAGGCTGACGGCGATGGTGACTACAAGGTTGACGGAGAAGGCGAAGATGGCTGTCCAGAAGTTCTGGGCCATGTCGCTGGGGTAGTGGTGGACGACAGCGATCCAGCCGCCGTGGATGCCAGGGACGGCGTCGGCGGGGAGGGTGAGGCCGTGGTGCATGAGCGCGGCGAGCGTGCCTGAGATGAGACCGGTGAAGGCGGCGTGGCCGGTGGTCTTCTTCCAGAACATGCCGAGGAGGAAGGTGGCGAAGAGCGGGGCGTTAACGATGGAGAAGACGAGTTGGAGCGCGTCCATGATGTTGTTGAAGTTGGTGACGAGGTAGGCCGCGGCGATGGAGAGGGCCACGCCTCCTATGGTGGCCATGCGGCCCATCCAGAGATAGTGGGCATCGGTTCCCTTCTTATTGATGTAGGCCTGGTAGATGTCGTAGGTGCCAGACGGTGTTGAAGGCGGTGACGTTGCCGGCCATGCCGGACATGAAGCTGGCGAGGAGGGCGGTGAGGCCGAGACCGAGGATTCCTGTGGGGAAGAAGTGGAGGAGCATGACCGGGATGGCGAGGTCGTAGTTGTAGACCGGTGTGCCGTCGGCGTTCAACACGGCTTTGCCGCTTAGTGGGTCGGTTTTGACGGGGATGATGCCGTGTGGGTGGGCTTCGTCGAGTGGGAGTGGGGTACCGTTTGACGTCGTGGTGGCGTATGCGGCAGTCGTGGTCGGCGTAGAGGTAGTGGACGCCATGTGCGAGGTGACGCTGACGGCAATGAGGCCGGGCAAGATGACGAGGAAGGGAAAGAACATTTTGGGGATGGCGGCGATGAGGGGGACACGGCGGGCGGAGACCTCGGAGTCGGCGGCCATGGCACGCTGGATGACGAGGAAGTCAGTGCACCAGTAGCCGAAGGAGAGGACGAAACCCAGGCCCATGGCGAGGCCCACCCATTCGACGCCGAGGGTGTTGGTGTTGGCGTGGGCCATACCCTGCCAGGAGTGGGTCATGTTGGCCGGAAGAGTGTGCTTGATTCCCTGCCAGCCGCCTACGTTGCGCAGGCCGATCCAGACCAGAGGAGCGAAGCCGGCGACGATCAGGAAGAACTGGAGTGACCTCGTTATAGATGGCGCTGGTGAGGCCGCCGAGGAAGATGTAACCGAGGACGATGATCGCGGAGAGGAAGACGGAGACGTGGAAGATGTATGCGTCGGGGACGATGCCGTGGAGAAGCCCGAGGGTTTGAATGAGGAGGGCCATCGCGTACATGGAGATGCCGGAGCTGAGCACGGTCATG
This sequence comes from uncultured Acidobacteriaceae bacterium, assembly GCA_963774835.1. Classification (GTDB taxonomy): domain Bacteria; phylum Acidobacteriota; class Terriglobia; order Terriglobales; family Acidobacteriaceae; genus Edaphobacter. Next base: position 582,429 of record CAVZGS010000001.1, on the reverse strand, counting down.
ATGGCGAAGGAGAAGGCGTTTACGGCGCGGGTCTTTTCGTCGAAGCGGAGGCGGAGGTATTCAGGGACGGAGCGGGCCTTTGAGCCGTAGTAGAAGGGCATCATAAAGATGCCGACGAAGATCATGGCGGGGATGGCGCCGATCCAGTAGAAATGGCTGGTGATGATGCCGTACTTGGCGCCGGAGGCACCCATGCCGATGACTTCCTGCGCACCGAGGTTGGCGGAGATAAAGGCGAGGCCGCAGACCCAGGCGGGGATGGAGCGCCCGGCGAGGAAGAAGTCGTTGCTGGTGCGCATGTAGCGCTTGAGAGCGAAGCCGATGCCCAGGACGAAGACGAAGTAGACCAGCATGATGAGCCAGTCGATGATGGAAAGATTCACGGCAGCCTTTTATTCGCTCGGGGTTGAGAGGGAGCTAAATCGTTATGGTACTGGGGGAAACTGTAAATGGTTTGGGTATATCCGTCCAGATTATTGGAGCGACCTGCGACGATTGTGGCATCCGAATTGCAGGTGATAACCGCTCAGAGGCCGTTCGAGGACGCATGGTTTAAATAGTTTTTGGTTGATACCAACTCGAACCAGAGATTTTGCATCGCAATTAGCAACCAATGAGACAAATCGCCTCCCCTGCTGTACAGAGTGAAGACAAATCGAGAGGGTCTGCGATGAACGCTGTTGTATCCTTCCCCTTGGAGCAATCGAAGTCGCGCATGACAGCCAATCTTCTTCTCATCGACGATAACGCTGTGCAGGCGGCGACCCGGCAGACGATTTTGAAGCGTGCGGGGTATTTTGTGATTGCGGCACTGAACCCTGCGAGGGCCCTGGAGCAGGCTCAGCGCGGCGAGTTTCCTGAGGACATCGGGTTGGTTATTACTGACCATCTGATGCCCGGAATGAGCGGCTCGGAGTTCGTTCGGGCGCTACGCACCACGCATCCGCAGATGCCTGTGCTGGTGATAAGCGGGCTGGAAGAGGCCGAACAGGAGTATGCAGGTATGGATGTTACCTTCCGGATGAAGCCCCTGCTGCCAGATCAACTGCTGGAGACCGTGAGGGTCCTGGTGGAGCAGGGTGGGGCCAATGCGCGATTGTCGGCTGTTTCCTAGTCTTTTGGTTTTCCTGCGTTATGTCCGGTAAACGACGGTTTATTGCTGTTCCGCGCCTCCCTTGAGAGAATGGGTGGAGGGAACCTATGCGATTACACCCGATGCCGGAGTTTGGCAGTTTTACGCTGTTGCTCGCTCTGGCGCTGAGCGCTTATACGCTGGTAATGGGTGGGGTGGCGCTTTGGCACTCGCGAGGCGCGACTGCGGGAGCAGATGGCGTGGCGGGACGACTGGGTGAGACGGCGCGGCGGGCCGGGATTTCGAGTTTTATTGCTTTGAGTTGCGCAGCGTTTGCGTTGGTTTGGGCCTCGTTTACGAATGACTATTCGGTTTCGTACATTCTTCATCACACGAATAGGGCCCTAAATACGGCTTATAAGTTTTCTGCGTTGTGGTCGGGGCAAGAAGGCTCGCTACTGCTGTGGGCCTGGCTGTTGAGTGCGTATGGGTTTGTGCTGCGGATGCGGCACAAGGTGGATGTGCGGCTGACGGCGTTTGCTTCTACGATTCTGGCGGGGATCCAGGTGTTTTTTCTGATGCTGCTGAATTTTGCGGCACCGCCGTTCGCGATCCAGCCGGGGCCGGTGGCGACAGATGGGCTTGGATTGAACCCGCTGCTGCAGTATCCGGAGATGGTGATCCATCCGCCGATGCTGTATTTAGGCTACGTCGGATTTTCAGTGCCGTTTGCTTTTGCGCTGGGCGCGCTGATGATGCGGTATCCGGGAGAAAAGTGGATCCACATTACCCGGCGCTGGACGATGGTGACGTGGCTGTTTTTGACTTGTGGGATTTTTCTGGGGGCGCACTGGGCCTATAGCGTGCTCGGATGGGGCGGCTACTGGGGATGGGACCGGTTGAGAACGCGAGCCTGATGCCGTGGCTGACAGGGACGGCTTTTCTGCACTCGGTGATGATGCAGGAGAAACGCGGGATGATGAAGAGCTGGAACGTATGGCTGATCTTCTCGACGTTTCTGCTGACGATCCTGGGGACGTTGCTGACGCGGTCGGGAATTGTGAGCTCGGTGCATGCGTTTGCGTCTTCGAATATTGGAGATTGGTTTTATGGGTTCATCCTGATTGTGTTTGCCGTCTGCCTGTTTACGTTCTTCAAGCAGAAGGACCATTTGAAGTCGGAGAACCGGCTGGAGTCGCTGGTGAGCCGTGAGTCGAGCTTTCTGTTCAATAACCTGATTCTGCTGGCGGCTTGCTTTACCGTTTTGTGGGGGACGCTGTTTCCGGTGCTGAGCGAGTACGTGCAGGGGACGAAGGTCACGATGGGTGCGCCGTTCTATAACCGCGTGAATTTGCCGATCGGGTTGTTTCTGCTGTTTCTGACAGGGATTGGGCCGTTGCTGGCCTGGCGGTCGACATCGCTGCGGTCGATTCGGCGGAATTTTATTTTACCGAGCATTGCAATGGGTGTGGCACTGGTGGTGTTGCCAATTGTTGGCGTGAGGCCATGGGAGGCCGGAGACGATTGGCAGGGGACGCTGTTTTCGCTGGTGACCTTTACGCTGGCGGCAGGCGTGATTACGGCGATTACGGCGGAGTTTCTGCGCGGCGCTTCGGTTGTGAGGACGCAGACGGGGAAGAACCTGCTGGCTTCGACGGCGCTGCTGGTGCGGAGGAATACGCGGCGGTATGGCGGGTATATCGTCCACTTCGGCATTGTGGTGATGTTTATCGGCATTGCGGGCGGCGCGTTCAACCAGTCGCATGAGCAGGAGATGGGGTTTGGCGATACGTTGACCCTGGGGCAGTACCGGTTGGTGTGCCAGAGCTTCACGCAGGACTCGAAGCCGGAGTTCGATACCGAGTATGCGTTGCTGGATGTTTACAAGGGGCAGAAGAAACTATTGCAGCTGGCTCCTGAGAAGCGGATTTATTTCCCCAACACGGACCATGCGCAGCCGTCGACGATGGTGGCGCTGCATTCGACGCTGGCGAGCGATTTGTATGTGATCTATGAGGGGCGGGACCCGGATTCGGACAAGCCAATCATCAAGGCGTTTCTGAATCCGCTGATGAACTGGATATGGATCGGGGTGTTGATTGTGGTCGCGGGGACGTTCCTTGCTCTGGTGCCGAATTTGACACGCGCGCCGGTACGGGTCGCGGTGGTGGAACCGAGGCTGGTAGAAGCTGAGGCCCATCATGCTTAGTTTGCGGTCCCGACGATGGATGCAGGCTAGTGTGGTTTGTCTGCTGGCGGTGGTGATGCTGGGGGCTGACCCTTCGTCGCGGTTCAATAAGGTGGGGCACGAGATGATCTGCACCTGCGGGTGCGGGCAGATCCTGCTTGAATGCAACCATGTCGGATGTCCAGTCTCGCCTGTGATGATCAACGAACTGCATACGCTGATGGATGCGGGCGGGTCGGACACATCGATTCTGAACTGGTTTGCAGCGAAGTATGGAGCGACGGTGCTGGCGGCGCCGATTCGTGGCGGGTTTGACAACGTTGCGTGGATTGCGCCGATGGCGGTTTTTCTGCTGGCTACGGTGGGTGTGGGATTTTTGATTCGGATGTGGACGCCGAGGTCGAGGCGGCGTGTGCCGGCGAGTGCGGTGGGGCCTGGCGTTGGCGGGGACGCGATGCGCGAACGGATTCGGCGGGAGACGGAGTACTGACATGGGCATGATTGCAGGTGTGGTGCTGACGTTCGCGGTGTTTGTTTACATGTTCTGGCCGGAGAAGGACCCGTTTGTGCAGGCGGACAAGACGCGGGTGGATTACCTGAGGGAACGCAAGGACGTGATCTATGAAAACCTGCGAGACCTGAGCTTCGAGTACCAGGCCGGGAAGTATCCCGAGCAGGACTATATGGAGCAGCGAGTCGGGCTGGAGGACGAGGCCGCACGAGTGATTGCAGAGATGGAGACGCTTCAGGCGCGCGGGGACCTTGGGCGGAGAAGGAACGCTTAGAGTATCCTATATAGGTACATTCCTACGGGACTAAGCAAGGAGAGCATCGATCCGTTTGCCTTACCATAACCAAGAGATATGTAACTCAACTGCCAAGCAGGGTCGATTTTGGCGACTCAGAGATTAAAAGTACTTACGGGCCATCGGTGTCGCGCTGGGCGTCACCTCGATTTATCTACTTTGGCTCCTGGGCCCTCTCGTCACTTCCACGCACGAGTCGATCTATCACTGGGACAGTTCGCCTTCGCAGCTCTTTGTCGCTCCCATTTTAGACTTCTGCGCTTTCTGGCTGCTCCTGGCGCTGGTGTTGATTTTTGCCCGCGGAAGGCTGCGAATCGCGATATGGTTTGCACTCATCGCCTTGACGCCGTGGGTGTACCTCAAGAACTGGTACTTCGTATCGCATTCGTATATTCCCCATTGGCTGAGTGTTCTGGTATTGGGTCTGGGGCTATCTGTCTTTCCAGTCCTGCTGTTGCTGTGGCGATCGAATTTCAAAGAGAGGTTTGAGCAACTCGAGAAATTTGCAGCGACCTTGTTTATCTTCGCGGGTTTCTATGGGGTCGTGATTCTGTCTCAGTACGCATGGCTGGGCTGGCATGCCCGCTCGCTGAACGCAGTGTTGCCGTTGCACAACAAGGCGGATGAGAGACCAGCAGAGGCGGGGAGACCGAGGGTCATCTGGATCCTGTTCGATGAACTCTCTTATGAGCAAGTGTATGAACGCAGGCTTCCAGGGCTTCAACTCCCGGCCTTCGATGCTTTGGCCGCGCAGGCGACGGTGTTCACCCACGCGGTCCCAGCAGGGATCCAGACCGAAGAGGTCTTCCCCTCCTTGCTGACGGGTGAGCCAGTGGACCAGATTCGCGCGTCATCCAATGGGAGGCAGCTCTCCATACACAATTCGCAAACCGGGGTCTGGCAGCGGTTCGACGAGCATGACACGGTCTTTCAAGATGCGTTGAATCTAAACTACAGTACCGCGGTCGCGGGTTGGTATAACCCCTATTGCCGCATTCTGCCGGACGTCCTGGATCGCTGCTTCTGGACGTTCGCTTACTCAGCTGACAACACGATGGCGCCTCGAGCGTCGTTGCGATCGAACCTATTGAATCCATGGATGCGCTTTTTCGGCGACGGACTGGGTAAGCGCGTTGTCTCATCGCTGCTGAACTATTCCGTGCCGGAGGACATCACCGCGGAGGAGCACCTTGCCGATTACGTGGCCCTTGCAGATGCGGCAGACCGAATGCTGAAAGACCCTTCGGCCAGCTTCGTCCTGATTCATATGCCAATCCCTCATCCTTGCGGAATCTATGACCGAAAGAACGGGAAATTTTCTCTGACAAATTCGAACTACCTGGATAATGTTGCGCTGGCCGACAGGTTTCTGCAGCACGTCCGATCGGAGCTTGAGCAGAGTGGGCAATGGGACGCGTCCACGATCGTCGTGATGGCGGACCATTCGTGGCGCACGAAGTTGATATGGGAGGCAATGCCCGAGTGGACGCAATGAGGAGCAGATCGCCAGCCGAGGGGGGCAGTTCGACGATCGGCCGGCTTACATTGTGAAGCTGCCTGGACAACAGACGGGCGACCGCATCGATGCGCCGTTTGCCGCCTTGAATACGCGGACGCTGTTCGATGCCGTCTTGGCGCAGAAGATCCAATCAAAGGAACAGCTCTCTGCGTGGGCGATGCAGAGCGGGCAATTATCGGCCAAGGCTTCGCCGATCGCACCGACTCGCACCGATTTGCAGGCGAAGCGAAGCCAGCTGCAAGTGCACTGATCTTCGCCCGTTTGACGTAGACTTAAGGGGTGACTTCTCTCTTATTAACTCTCCGCCGTGTTGTTATGGCTGCTGCAGTGGTGGCGGCATTCTCCAGCTTTGCGCTTGCCGATTCAATCACTGGCATCGTTACGAATAAGACGACAAATAAACCTGCGGCAGGGGACGATGTCGTGCTGATTCGCCTGCAGCAAGGGATGCAGGAGGCGAGCCGCACAAAGACCGACGCCAAAGGGCGCTTTACGCTGGAGGTCCCCGCTGGCGATAACGGGATGCACCTGGTGCGGGTGACGCATGACAAGGCGAATTATTTTCGACCTGCGCCTCCGGGAACCCAGTCGGTTGAGGTCGAGGTCTTTAACGCCGCGGCGAAGGTGAAGGGCGTGACCAACGAGGCCGATGTGATGCGGCTACAGACGGACGAGAGCGGAAAGGCGCTGCGTATTGTCGAGAATTTTTTTGTGAAGAACGAGTCGAGCCCTCCGCTGACGCAGTTCAGCGACAGACCGTTTGAGTTTTATCTGCCGGAGGGTGCGGTGGTGGAGGGATCGGCGGCGCTGGCACCGGGTGGTATGCCGGTGCAGGCTTCGCCGGTGCCTTTGGGTGATCCGAACCACTATGCGTTTATCTTTCCGATACGGCCGGGAGAGACACGGTTTCAGATCAGTTACAGGCTGCCGTATAGCGGGAGCTTGAAGTTTGCACCTCGGGTTGCGACACCGACGGACACGGTCGCGATCATGATGCCGAAGAGCATGACGTTCAAGCCGGGGCCGTCTGCGGGATATAACCCTGTGACGGAGGAGACGGCGGCGCAGACATATGTAGCGAGGAACGTGCAGCCCTCGCAGGCGTTGGATTTTACCGTCTCCGGGGCGGGGCAGATGCCGCGGGACGCAGGTGCGGAGGGTGCGGCGGACGCTTCGGCACAGGGCGCTGCTGAGGGTACGACGACCTCGGCGGCGAGTGATACACGGCCTGGTGGCGGGTTGGGCGTACCACTTGATCCGGAGGGGACGAATGATCCGTGGGCGAAGTATAAGTGGTGGATCCTGGGCGGGCTGGGGCTGGTGATGGCGGTGGGCGCTGGAACCATGTTGAAGAATGGGCCCGCTCCGGCTGTGGCCGCTGCCGTTGCGGGAAGTGGCGCTGTGACTGGGCCTGATTCCCTGCTGGCGGCGATGAAGGAAGAGTTGTTTGCGCTGGAGACGGACAGGTTGCAAGGAAGACTGAGCGAGAGCGAGTATGCGGAGCAGAAGGCTGCGCTCGAGGTCGTGCTGCGGCGGGCGCTGCAGCGCGGCGATCGTGCTGCGGACGCGTCTAATGTAGCGGGGCCGGTCGTGTGAGGTGCTGCGTATGAATACTTTCAAGTCGACCTTGCTGCTGGTCGCGCTGACGCTGCTTCTGCTCTTTCTCGGGGAACACTTCGGTGGGCGGAACGGGATGGTGCTGGCGTTTTTTCTTTCGGTCGCGTTCAACTTTGGGACCTACTTCTTCTCGGACAAGATCGCGCTGAAGATGTACAGCGCGCAACCCGTGACGCGGGAGCAGTTGCCGCGGGCGTATGCGGCGGTGGAGCGGCTGACGGCGAAGCAGGGGCTACCGATGCCGAAGATTTATGTTCTTCCGACCGAGTCTCCGAATGCATTTGCCACGGGAAGGAACCCGCAACATGCTTCAGTAGCGGTGACGCATGGGATCCTTCAACTGCTGGACGATGAGGAGCTGGAGGGTGTGCTGGCGCATGAGCTGGGGCATGTGAAGAACCGAGACATTCTGACGAGCTCGATTGCAGCGACCTTGGCCGGGGCAATCACGATGATCGCGCGGATGGGTTACTGGGCCTCGTTGTTTGGCGGCTATGGCGGCGGTGGCGGGCGCAGCCGCGAACGAGGTGGCGGTGGGCTGGGTGCGCTGTTGATGATTATCGTGGCGCCGATTGCAGCGACCCTGATTCAGTTGGCGATCTCGCGGTCGCGGGAGTATGAGGCGGACGCGACGGGGGCGGCGACGACGGGCAATCCGTATGCGCTGGCGCGGGCGCTGCAGAAGCTGGACGCTTATTCGAAGAAGATTCCGATGGAGGCTTCGCCTTCGAATGCGCATCTGTTTATCGTGGCACCGCTATTGAGCAGTGGAGGGATTGCGAGTTTGTTTTCGACGCATCCTCCGATGAAGGAGCGGATTCAACGGCTGATTGGAAGGGACGCACGTCTAGCATGGAGACTTTTTTGCGGGCCCTGCGGTTGTACGCGATGGTGGCTTGGGTCGGAGGACTGGGGTTCTTTGCTTTTGTGGTTGCGCCCGTGGCATTTCACAGCCTTGCGAGCGCGCATCAGGCGGGGATCGTGGTGGGCGGGACCCTTCGAGTGCTGCACTGGATTGGTTTGATTGGCGGTGGGGCTTTCTGCCTGGCGACGGTATGGCTTTGGCTGGTGGTCGAGGTGCCGGCGCGGATGGGATTTGTACGGCAGCTGGCTCTGACGGCTGTGATGCTCGTTGTGACGGCTTACTCGCAGTTCAGGATACTGCCGGCGATGGAGGTGGACCGCACACTCGCCGGGGGCGAGGTGGAGACGGCTTCGCTGGATAATGCGGGGCGGGTGGACTTCGAGCGGTTGCATAGTCTGTCGGAGCGGCTGGAGGGGTTGGTGCTGCTGTGCGGCCTTGGAGTGGTGTTTGTTCTGTCGCGTGAGTCGCAATGGCCGGAGACGGGGAAGCCGAAGACAGATAAAATCGTTAGACCATGAGAACTGAAGCGAATGGTTTGCGGTGGGGTGGGACTTCTATTTCTAAAGCGATCGGCGATGTGTTGAACATCTGCCGGAACAACTAGCCGTGTCTGCGCTTTGGTTGAGCCTGGTGCTGGGGCTTGTCGCTGGGTTAGCGGATTATCTTGGTGGATTTCTGCTGGTGCGCAGGTCGCCTTCGGCTAAGGCGCTGCGTTATTTCGTCGCGCTGGGCGCGGGCTTCATGCTTGCCGCGGCGGTGTTGGAGATTGGCCCGGAGGGGATGCATGTGAATCCGCAGTGGGCCCCGTTGCTGGTGCTTGGTGGATACTGCGGGGTGCATCTGCTGGAGCATACGCTGGTGCCGCACTTTCATTTTGGCGAAGAGACCCACGCTCATGAGTTTCTTTCGGCGAAGACGAGCTACTCGGTGCTGCTGGGGCTGGCGACGCATACTTTTTTTGATGGGGTGGCGATCGGGTCGGGGTTTGTGTTGTCGCGATGGCTGGGGTGGGTGCCTGTTCTTCGCAGTGTTTCTGCATAAGATCCCCGAGGGTTTTACGATGGCGAGCGTGATGCTGGCTGGGGGACGCGGCCGGGCGATGGCGTTGAACTCGGCGCTGTTTCTCGGGGCGATGACCATAGTGGGAGTGCTGGTGATTAATCTGGAACCTAACTGGGTACGGGTCGGGTTGCCGCTTTCGGCGGGGGTGACGATCTATGTTGCGGCGACGGACCTGGTGCCGGAGGTGAATCGAGAGCCGGGGATCAAGATGGCGCTGGTGTTTTTTGTGGGGGTGGTGGTGTTTTTTCTGCTTCGGCTCTTGGGACCGGGGTAGTGGGTCGTTTCGCATTCCTGAACCAGTTTCGAACCTACTGAGACTGCTCGATGAGGAGCGTTACGGTGGTGGAGTGCTGGAGGACGCTGCCGTTTGAGGTGGTGGCTGTGCCAGTGACGATAATGGTGTAACTCCTGGCGGCGAGGGCGAGAGCGTCGGCAGTGCTGATGCGATCTCCGCAGCCCGCGGTGAACAGGAGGGTGAGGCTTAAGAGTGTGAGAGTGAAGCGCTTCGTTGTGATGAGACAGCGGCGGGGACGAAAGACGAGAGGCGTAATGGGAAGCAACAGAAACGCCCACCTGATGGATGGACGGCTTGGGACGCTTTCCAACGCGGCGGTGATCGGGGTTGCGATGGTGAGGGTGAAGGTGTTGTTTGTGCTGCCGGGTGGCAGAGTGGGAGGGTTGAAGGAGGCGGTCGCGAGATTTGGCAGGCCAGTGGCCGCGAGCGTGATTGGGCTGGACATGGCCCCCTGAGGCTGGACGGTGAAGGTGAAGCTGGCGGAGCTGCCGGACGGGACGGTTTGGGTCGTTGTGCCGGTGGGTGTGAGGGTGAAGTCGGGGTTGGTGGTTGGACCCGTGCCAACGGTGATGATTTGAGGGGCGGAGGCGCCAGAGGTGAAGTTGGGGTCTCCACCGTAGACGGCGGTGAAGGAGTGTCGCCCCTGGGAGATCGAGGGGACAGTGAAGGCGGCGAATCCTGTGGCGGACAGCAGCGTGGTGGAGATTTGGCTTCCGCCGTCAAGGAGGGAAACGGAACCGGTGGGCGTGCCGGAAGTGGCGCTGGAGACGTTGGTGGAAAGGGTGACAGAGGAACCAGTGGATGCGGTGGTGACGGGATCGCTGAACGTGATGATCGTGGGGGCGGGACTGATGGTGAGCATGGCAGCGGGTGATGCGATGGCGTAGTTCCCTGCTGCGAGGCCAGTCAGTGTCGCGGTGATCGGATAGGCGCCAGCAGGCGAGAGAGTGGTGGCGGTGGTAGTGAAGGTGGCGGAGAGGCTCGATATGTCTTGTAAGAGGACGCCGGTGAGGGTGCCGCTGATGCTGGGGACAGGTTGGCCATAGAGGAGGGTGATGGGCGCGATGGTTGCGGTTAGTTGTTGAGGCGTGATGGTGAGGACGAAGGTGGAGGCTTGGGCGGCGCCGTGGGTCTGGTCTCCTGTGTAGGTGGCGGTGAGATTGTGCAGGCCGATGGACAGGTTGGTGGTGGGGAGGATGGCGATGTTGGCGGCGAGGGTGGATGTGCCGAGCGTAGTAGTCGCGTTTGACGTGGTGTCGAAGAAGGTGATGGCGCCCGTGGCTGGGGTCGTGGAGGACATGGTAGCGGTGAGTTGGCCGGTGCCATAGGCGATGACGGAGGGAGCGGAGAGGGTGAGAGCTCCCGGAGTGGTGAGGCCGAGGCCGACGACGGTTTGGATGGCGGTTGTCGGCGCCGGGGCCGCTGTGAGCTGGCGAATGCGCTGGTTGCCGGTGTCGGCGAGAGTGAGGACGTTGGAGAGGGAGATGGTGGTGTTGCTCGGACTGTCGAGCGAGGCGGCGATGGCGGGGCCTCCGTCGCCGGAGAAGGCCTGAGTGCCATCGCCGCCTACGGTGGTGATGATGCCGGTGGTGGCGTCGATGCGACGGATGCGGTGGTTCGCGGTGTCGGCAAGGTAGAGGTTGCCGTTAGCGTCGATAGTGAGGCCGTGAGGGAGGGCGAGGCTTGCGGTCGTCGCGGGGGCGGTATCACCGGAGAAGCCCAGAGCGCCGGTGCCGGCGATGGTGGCGATGAGGCCGGTGTTGGCGTCGATGCGGCGGATGCGGTGATTGTGAGTGTCGGCGAGGTAGAGGTTGTTGGCGGAGTCGAGGGCGAGGCCGATGGGTGAGTCGATGGCAGCGGAGGTTGCGGGGCCGGTGTCGCCGGAGAAGCCCTGGGTGCCAGTGCCGGCGATGGTGGCGATGAGGCCAGTGGTGGCGTCGATGCGGCGGATGCGATGGTTGCCGGTGTCGGCTACGTATAGGTTGTTTGCTGGATCAAGGGCCAGGGCCGTGGGAAGGTCGAGTTGGGAGGCGGTGGCAGAGGCGTTGTCGCCGGAGAAGCCGGGGACGGTTCCCGCGATGGTGGTGATAATGCCGGTGGCGAGGTCGAGTTTGCGGATGCGGTGGTTGTGGGTGTCGGCGATGTAGAGATTGTTTGCGGAATCGAGAGCGAGACCCTGTGGCGAGTCCAGTGTGGCTGAGATGGCGGGGCCCGCGTCACCAGAGAAGCCTTGTACACCAGTGCCGGCGATGGTGGTGATGTGACCGACGGTGTCAACCCTGCGTATGACGTGGTTTGCCGTCTCGGCGAAGTAGAGATTGCCGGCGGGGTCGAAGACGATCGCGGAGGGAAGAATCAGAGGCACGGTCAGTGCGGAGATCTGAGCGGCCACCGTGAGAGAAGAAGAGAGGAACAGCAGGAAGGCGAGCGCGATCCGAAGTGGAGCGCGGCTGGAGTGAGGAGGGTGAGTGCTGCTCTGCGTACCCATGAGGAGTTGGCCCGATGTTTCTTGTGAATCATTTTGGTTCGTTATGCGGCTTGAGGGCCTATGCCTAACTTTACCTCAAGGATGATAGTCTTCGATTGACTTGTGCCGGTATCGCGGGGTCAATCGAAGAAATGGGTGCGGAGGGAGAATGCCACGTCATTGCTTAACGCTGGATTTGAAGGACGACGAGACTGCGATCTCGGAGTACAAGCGGTATCACGTGAAGATATGGCCGGAGGTGAAGCAGAGCCTGTTCGACGCGGGAGTGGTCGCGATGGAGATTTATCTGCTGGGGACGAGGATGTTCATGATCATGGACGTGGCCGATTCATTTTCGCTGTCGGCGAAGGCGGCCAAAGACCTCGCGAATGCAAAGGTGCAGGAGTGGGAGACCATCATGCACGGATTTCAACAACAACTGCCTGGGGCGCGTGCCGACCAATATTGGATGGTCATGGATCGGGTATTCAGCCTGGACGAACAGTAGAGACGGCGACCCGAGCTGAGTCGACAGGACGAAAAGCAGAAGGCCCCGGGGGACATTCCCCGGGGCCTTCTGCTTTTGGATGTGGGTTGAATTAGGGGACGGTCTGGAAGCGGCCATTTACAAGACCTACAGCGTATGGCTGGTAAAGGGGAACGGCAGCACCGATGATCTCGGTAACAAAGGTATTACCGCCACCGCCTGCGATCCAGACGTTTCCATTCCAGTCTACGGCAAGGGCTTGGCTGGCGTTCAGGTAAGTTGCACCCTTCTGGAAGCCGGTTGATGGTGTAAGCGGCGAAGTCTCATTGGTACCAAAGATCGTGACCTCACTGAGGCTAGGGGCGCCACTGTTGGGAATCCAGGTGTTCGAACGGCCATCGACGGACAATCCTTTTGGTGCGTTTATCCCCGCCGGTGCTCCTGGGAAGGGGAAGCCGCTGGCAGTGACATAAGTGCTTCCACTCTTGACGAGCGCAGTGATTGCGCCGGTGTCGATCGCCGAGGTAAAGACGCTGCTGCCGTGATTAACAGACAACCCGTAGGAATTACCCGATGTGGTGAACGGGTTGGTGACGAAGCCATTCAGATTACCTACTGCGGTGCTGGGCGCCACCTGAGAGACGGTCGTTGTACCGGAGGAGACCCAGATGTTGCCCTGCGTCGCGTTTCCCAGGTAGTCAGGCATCAGACGAAGAGGGCTGGCGCCGACTGTGCTGGATATCTGGACTGGCGCTACGGCAGCGCTTACTGTAGCGCCTAGAGGCAGTTCATAGAGCGAACCTGTCGAGCCTGAGACCGCGGTGAAGTAGACGTTGCCAACGCCGTCTGCCGTAATGGCAAGAGGCGCCACGGCGACTGGGAAGGCGAGGCTTGCATGGGTGACCGGGTTGTAACGATACATGGTGGTACCGCCAGCCGACCATACGTTGCTCGATGAATCGAGCGTGCCTCCGGACGATGTGAGACCTGCGTCAAAATTGACGCAGTGGAAGGGTGCGCCCGTAGCTGAGATTGAGGAGAGATTGCCTCCGGTTTGTGCGTTGTTGAACCACACATTGTTCTGACCATCAATATTGATGTCGGTAGGGGCGAAGATGAAGCCGCCCCCGGCGCCGCAGGTGCTGGTGCTTGCGTAGCTGACGCCGACGGTCCAGTCAGTTGGCTGGGCGGCGAGGGCGGGCTGATAGGGCGCGCCAAGCGCGGGAGCCAGCGCAAAGAGATTCTGCAGGTGTGTTGTGCCGGCGCCGTTGCTCGGATTGGTGAAGATGTAGAAGAGTGCCTGGAGCGTATCGGTGGCGGCGGGGAAACTGCCGGGATTAAGGTTCGTAACATTTGGCGGTGGGGGAACGGCATTCGAGAAGAGAGTGCCACAGGCCGGCTCCGTCGCGGTCGCGCCGTTGATGCAGGTGGAGATGATGTTCGCAAGCGTGTTGATCTTCGCGGACTCCGGAGTTGCGGTAAGCGTTACGGACGAAGCAATATTGCCGTTGCTCGCCGCTGGAATCGTGGTGGAGGAGACAGCGAGACCCGTCGTCGCGTTGGCGAGAAGCGCAATGGTGTTGGGTATGTTGAGCGTGATGAGTCGCTCTTCGCCTATACTGTCGGCCCTGAGGGTGTCGATGTTGCCGTTGCCATCAGCCGCCGGATTGAATAATTGCTGCACTGCGGCCATCGTGGCGACGGTGGTCACTTCGCTCATATAGACAAAGTTGGAAGAAGTAAGTCCGACGCACTCGCCATAGAGTGCGATGAATGCCGCTGCAGTGTTGGTCTGTCCGCCGACACCGTTGTTCTGCGTATTGCCACCTTGAGAGGTCACATACACCAATGGCGATCCGCCAGAGGCGGGACACGTGTAGACGTTCGTGGTTCCATTTCCTCCCGAGCCTTTGGTGAAGCTGAAGGAGCCCGAGCTGTCGGTGGTGGTGACGGCTGCCTTGGTGGCGGGAGCACCCTGGCCAGCGAACCAAAGAGTGACGGCAGCGCCAATGACGGGCTCATTGCCACCATGAATCTTCCCGCTGAGGGCGGCGGGCGAACTGAATGGGTTTACGCTTGGGGCCGTAGATGACATGTTCGAGCAGCCAGCGGTGAGTACGGCGCTCGATGCCAACAGCACGAGCAGATTTCGCTTTGAGCCCGTCAGCCGGGCAAAATGATTGCCAATCATGGGTGTTCCCTCCGAAAGGTGGTGGTGCGGTTTGCTACGCAAGGTTGTTGCCGCGGCGACAGGTTGTGGAGACCAGGGGGAAATCGCAGTCATATAGATAAGACAGGCTTCGGAAAAAGTTACCTGATTGCAAGTCGAAAGTAAAAAAAGTTATCGAACTTCAAAAGCGTGCTGCTTATGAGCCCCCTTGGGAAGTAATGGCCCCTTCCGGGAAACTTAATTACGGGACAACGGCGAAACTTGGAACGTCTTATGATGGAGCATACTCGAGGTTGGCCAATCTGTTGCTTAATTGCTCATGATACTTTTGGGTCATTCATGGCAGCACAATTTGTTGTACCGAACTGAATGGACCATCGTCTGCGAGCGGGATTTCGCCTGTAAACGCAGGGAACCCAGACTCCATAGGTATTGATTCTGCTTGATTTAGATCAAATCAATTAGAACGACGACGAAATGATTCCGCGAACGCGCACCGGCCCACTGGGAAAAAGCTGATTCCAGCCGTTGGATGACATGAGTTAGATTTTTCCTGCCCACCTGTTACCCAACTTTGTTCCATGCTGTGGATTTCCCGCTTTGACCAGTGTTTTTTTCGCCACGTCGCTGGGTCAGTCCGGGTAACCCAGCAAGATGACAACGCTTTCAAATCGCGACCGGCAACTTCGGAGGCAGAAGACTAATCTATACGAGTAGATTGCTTTCGATCACAATCCTCTTTCCCTCGGAGTCGACCATGCGCGAGAAATTCCTTGCTCTTGCGGCAAGCCTAACGCTTTCAGCAACACTAATTTTAAGCGGATGCAAGAGCTCGACGCCTGCACCCGCTCCGGGCGCCGCGCCCGACCAAAGCTCGGCGGCGGCACCACCAACGGGTGCACCAGCTAGTTCTGCGTCCCCGACTGTGGCTCCGGGTACGGCCCCTGCCGCCACACCTGCGATGCCAGGAGCTGCAACGCCGGCAGAAACGGCCGCCGGGCCTGTTCCGCCAGCGCCGCCACCAGAACCTGTGAAGTTGACTGCGCCGGTGGGTGCTGCCGTAGAGGTGACTGTGACCCAGGAGCTACGGGCCAGCAAAAACAACGTTGGGGACGGATTTACGGGCGTTCTTTATCAATCGGTCAGGACTCCGAGTGGCGCGGGTCGTCTTCCCTCGCGGAGCACATGTGGTTGGAACCGTGGTTGCCGCAAAGGGACAGGGCAAGTTCAAGGGTCCGGTGCGTTGGGAATCCAGGTGACGTCAATCTCCGGGACGCCGGTAAGCGTGAGTTCTTATGAAAAGGAACAGAAGGGTAAAGGAAAGCGCACGGCGGGCTTCATCGGTGGCGGCGCGGGTGGCGGCGCGTTGATTGGCGGCCTGGCGGGCGGCGGCAAGGGTGCCTTGATCGGAGGCCTGATTGGCGCGGGTGCGGGCACCGCCGGCGCAGCGTTCACTGGAAATAA
Source organism: uncultured Acidobacteriaceae bacterium (assembly GCA_963774835.1). Taxonomy (GTDB): domain Bacteria; phylum Acidobacteriota; class Terriglobia; order Terriglobales; family Acidobacteriaceae; genus Edaphobacter. Next base: position 566,417 of record CAVZGS010000001.1, on the reverse strand, counting down.
GGACGTTGTGATTCCATCGGAGTCAACGATCAGCTTTCACTTGACCGCTCCGGTGACGATTACGGTAATGCCGAAGGACGCGGCCCCACCACAGTGATAGCTCCCGCGATATATCGAAAGACCAGAGCACCTGCCCTTCCTTTGTAGACAGGTGCTTTTTTTGCAACGGTGGCGACTGGAGAAGGGCTTCGCGGAGAAAAAAGGTGTTGGCGGTAGACTGGATCCATGCGGTTAAATCCGGTTTTTCTATTGTCTGCGACCGATGTCGCGCACTTCCCTTCTGAAGCGAAGACGTTTGGAGCGCCGGAGGTGGCGTTTCTGGGGCGATCGAATGTGGGCAAGTCTTCGCTGATCAATTCGCTGCTGGGATCGCGCGAAGCAAAGGTATCCTCTACGCCGGGGCGGACGCGGGCGATCAATTTTTTCTCGCTGCATGAGGGTGCGGGCGAGAAGATGAAGGTGAGGCCGACGCTGATCTTTGCCGATCTGCCCGGGTATGGGTACGCGAAGATTTCGAAGTCAATCTCAGCGGAGTGGCCGAAGTTTATTGAGCCGTATCTTGCGGAGCGGGAGACGCTGGCGCTTTGCGTGTGCCTGGTGGATACGAATATTCCGCCACAGGGAAATGATACTCAATTGATTACATATTTGAAGCAGACACAAAGGCCGTTTCTGGTTGTGGGGACGAAGGCGGACAAGTTGTCGAACAATCAGCTGGCGAAGTCGATCGGTGCGCTGAAGAAGGCGCATCAGGTGGAAGAGATTTTGCCTGTGTCGGCGAAGACTGATGCGGGGGCGAAGGCGCTGTGGGCGAAGTTGATGGAAGTAGCCGAGTGAGAGCGTCGTTTATCGCGACTACTCCGCGGACTTGGTTTAGCAATACAATTCGCTCATGCGCTTCCTCGTCGTTTTTCTGCTCTCCGTCGTTGCTTTTGCGCAGGACCGAATTGTTCTGCAGACAAGTGTGCTTCTCGACGGCAAGGGGGCGGTCCTCAAGAACCAGCAGATCGTGATTGAAGGCGGCCGGATTGTGTCCGTTGGTCGAGGCAATGCCAAGGCCGACTACGATCTGACGGGACTGACGGTGATGCCGGGGTGGATCGACACGCATGTTCATCTGCAGTGGCACATGGATGCGAACCACAAGTCGGTGAGCGGCGGTGTTAAACCGGAGGAGATGGCACTTTACACTGCCGCCGACGCTCGGATGGAGTTCGAGGCCGGCTTCACGACGGTGCAGAGCGTCGGCTCGACGTTCGATGGAGCCGGTACGCGACGTCATCCGTCAAGGAGTGCTTCCGGGGCCGCGCGTTCTTACCTCGTTGATTCAGATACAGGGCATGGGAGGTGAAGGTGAAAAGCGGCACGCGTGGACGGACGACGAATTACGCGAGATAGTGCGAAAGAACAAAGGCGATGGCGCAGACGTCATCAAGCTATTCGCAACGTCCGGTCTGGGCGCGGGTGGCGGACAGAGCATGACGGACGAACAGATCCAGACTGTATGCTCAGAGGCGAAGGCCGTGGGGTTGCGATCGGTTGTCCATGCGATTGGCGACGCGGGGGCGCGAGCTGCTGTGCTGGCCGGTTGCACGTCGATCGAGCATGGCACATTTCTGAAGGACGAGACGCTCGATTTGATGGTGAAGCACGGGACCTACTTCGATCCGAATTTGTTGGTACTTCATAACTATCTGGACAACCGCGCGAGCTTTACATTTACGGATGCGCAGCTGAAGACGATCGAGAACGGGCTCGCTCCTACGATCGATGTTCTGAAGCGCGCGCGAGCCAAGGGAGTGAAGATTGCGTTCGGGACCGACGCCGTCGCCGGATCGCACGGACGCAATGCCGAGGAGTTTGTGTATCGCGTGCGGGAGGGCGGAGAGAAGCCGATGGATGCGATTGTCAGCGCAACTTCGGTGTCGGCGGAGGCGCTTGGTTTGGGCCAAGAGATTGGGACGATTGCGCCTGGATTCGAGGCGGACCTGGTCGCTATTGAGGGCGACCCGCTCAGCGATATTACGGCAGTGCGGAAGGTGCCGGTTCGTGATGAAGGATGGGAAGGTCTACAAGAGCCTCCCTCAGTGATGTCAGGTCTTTAGGCAAAACCTGTCAGGGTTGACAGTTGCGTGGTCGTGGTTGAGTCAGTGATATCAGACTGGGAAGAGGCATCGCGTCCCTGGTCGGTCGCGAGTCGACTCTAAACAACGTGGAAGTGATGAGGAGGAGTTCTGTGATCAGAAAATATCTTCTATCGGTGGGGCTGGCGGCAGGGGCGATATTAGCGAACGTCTCAGTGGGTCACGGTCAGGCGCAGGCAACTTCGACTCAGAGCAGCGTGGATCAGGACATCGCCCTGCTGCGGAAGGACATCCGCTCGGATAAAAAGCAGATCATCGCTGCCAATCTGCAACTGACTGATGCCGAGGCACAGAAGTTCTGGCCCGTGTACGACCAGTACACAGCGGAGCTCGCCAAGATCAACGATACGAAGGTCGCTACCATTAAGGACTATGCGGCGAATTATTCGACCCTGACCGACGACAAGGCATTGACATTGACCCGGCAGATGATCGCGATTGATGAATCCGTAGGGCAGTTGCGCCTGAAGTATGTGCCGATTTTTAGCAAAGTGATCTCTGGTAAGAAGACCGCCTTGTTTTTCCAGATCGGACCGCCGGCTTACGATGTTGGTCGATCTACAGGTGGCGTCGGAGATCCCCATGGTCGAGCCGTAAGGGGCCCCTTCGCAGTTTATTCAGCTTTTGTCTTATCAAAGTGTTCGTTGACCTTGCGGTAAAACGGGATTGCACTCAAGTTATTAAGCTATAATTCCCTTCCTGGCAGCACTGGGAAGCACAGTTCTAGTTCAAGCTGTTTTATTCACGACCCTTCCGTCCGAGAAGCTTCAGACACTCGATCGCTAATTTAGGTACGCTGAGGAGGTCTACATGAAACGCGCTCTTGGAACGTTGCTACTAGTTGCTCTGCCTGCCTGGTTAGGCGTGGGTGCGGAGCAGTTGATACCAGGCGGTTCGGTCATGCAATGCATGGTGTCCCAACCACATCTTTCCTCTAAAACTGAGCATGTCGGCGATCCGGTGCTCTGCCAGATAGGTCATGCCGAGATGTACGGGCGATCGGTGTTTCCGTATGGCAGCTACCTGGAGGGCCGGTTTGAAGACTACAAGGACCCGGGACACTTCGTCGGCAAGGGCTGGATGGAGCTGAAGTTCGACCGGATGGTCGTTGGCAACGATACGGTGATTCCGATTTCGGCACGTGTAGTTGCAACATCGGCGAAGTATCCGGTGGATCGCGATGGGAAGATCCACGGGACTGGACATCCAACTCGCGATGCCATCGAGTGGATGATTCCGGTGCTGTGGCCAATCGACCTGATTAATTTGCCACGACGTGGGCCGTATCCGGAGCTCAAGGCGGAGACACGGCTGACGGTGATGGTGCTCGATGACTTCGGAATCCCGACAAAGTCGGAGGTACAGCATCAGCCGGAGATGATCTCGAAGTACAACTATGCGGACAATCAACCGGCGCAACAACAGCCGGCTCCGATTGAACGGGCCTACGCGCAACAACCGGTACAGCAGGCCCCGGTGCAGCAAGCTTATGCTCAACCGAATCCTACGGTAGTGGTGGTACAGGCCCCTGCACCTTCTGCTCCTACGATCGTTCAGCAACAGGCCCCGGCCCCTGTGGTTTACCAACAGCCTCCGATGGTAGTGCAAAGCCCACCGGTGGTTTACGGCTATCCTCCGCCTCCCGGGGCGTATGCCTATCCACCGATTGCTTATCGTCGATACTATCCGGCTTACTGAAAGGAATAAAAGAAATGCTCCGGAGATTTTTCCGGAGCATTCTTTTTTAAAGAGGAAAGATTATTTGAAACAACTACTCGCCGTAGTAGTCGAGGCCGAGGTGGGTGATGAGGTCTTCGCCCATAATGTGGCGAAGGGTGTTTTTTAATTTCATCGACTGGATGAAGAGGTCGTGCTCGGGGTAGACGCCGGGGGCGCTGTCGGGAGCTTTAAAGTAGAAGCTGAGCCATTCTTGAATTCCCAAGCCTTTCAGGCTTGGCGTGCTCGCCGCGAGATCCATGAAGAGGATGAGGTCGAGAGCGAGAGGGGCAGCGAGGATGGAGTCGCGGCAGAGGAAGTCCACCTTGAGTTGCATCGGGTAGCCGAGCCAGCCGAAGATGTCGATGTTGTCCCAACCCTCTTTGTTGTCACCGCGGGGCGGGTAATAGTTGATGCGGACCTTGTGGTAGAGGTCCTTGTAGAGGTCGGGGTAGAGCTCGGGCTGAAAGATGACGTCGAGGACGCCGAGCTTGGACTCTTCTTTGGTCTTGAAGGACTCTGGGTCGTCGAGGACCTCGCCGTCGCGGTTGCCGAGGATGTTGGTGGAGTACCAGCCGCTGACGCCGAGCATGCGGGTCTTGAAGGCTGGGGCGAGGACGGTTTTGATGAAGGTCTGGCCAGTCTTGAAGTCCTTTCCGCAGATGGGTGCGTTCATCTTGCGGGAGAGTTCGTTGAGTGCGGGGATGTCGACGGTGAGGTTGGGTGCTCCGTTGGCGAACGGGATCCCTTCTTTGAGCGCGGCCCAGGCATACATCATTGAGGGAGAGATGCCGGGGTCGTTGTCTACTAGTCCCTTCTCGAAGGCTTCGAGGGTCTTGTGGACGGCGGTTTGTTCGAGGAAGATTTCGGTGGAGCCGCACCAGATCATGACCTGACGGTCGGTCTTGGTCTTGAACTCGGCGATGTCATTGCGGATCTGGTTGGCGAGGTCGCACTTGTTCTTGCCGGTCTTGGATTTCCTGGGGGTGAGGCGTTTGACGTAGTGCTGGTCGAAGACGGCGGGCATGGGCTCGATGGATTCGAGATAGGGGCGGATCTGTTCGAGCTGGTCGCGGTCGAGGAGCCTGGGCGGTCTTGGCGGCGTCGTAGAGGTTGCCGCCGAAGATGTCCCAGCCGGTGAAGACGATGTCGTTGAGGTCGGCGATGGGGGCGAAGTCTTTGATGAGCGGGCTGCGGCCGTCGGTGCGTTTGCCGAGACGGATGTGACCCATCTGCGTGATCGAGCCAATGGGTTTGGCCAGGCCGCGGCGGACGGCTTCTACGCCGGCGATAAGTGTGGTGGCGACGGCCCCCATGCCGGGAACCATGACGCCTAGTTTTCCAGTTGCAGGCTTGATACTGGCCGCGGCTTGCGTGCGACCGGCTCCGGGTGTGGACATGCTTGGTAAGACCCTTCTCTGTTGCGATTTTTCCGTTAGGCGGAAGATTCAGTATCGCGCAGTGAGAGTAGGGGGTGCAAACGAAAGCAGTGTTTATGCGGGCTTTAGCGGTAACGTGCTCTTCGTGCGGGGATCAAGCTTCTTCGATGCGGATGCGGTTCTTCCAGTGAGAGATGACGAACCACAGGAAGCCGGCGATTAGAGCCAGTTCGACTGCGACGTGGAAGCGGTGGAAGATGGCCTTGAAGCGGGGATCGGTGTTCCATGTTGCGCCGAGCTTCATGCCGACGTAAGCGAGTGCGTAACACCAGGGCCAGGAGCCGATGAAGGTGTAGATGTGGAAGCGGAGCTGGTTCATCTTCGCGACGCCGGCGGGAAAGGCGATGAAGGTGCGAACGATGGGCAGCATGCGGCCGATGAGTACTGTGATGGAGCCGTAGCGGTCGAAGAAGCGATCGACGAGGTCGAGGTCGCGACGGCTGAGGAGGAGGTAGCTGCCGTAGCGTTCGACCATGGGGCGTCCGCCGCGGGCGCCAACCCAGTAGGCGGGGATGGAGCCGAGGTTGGAGGCTAGCGATGCGACGGTTGCGAGGACGATCAGGTCGAGCTGCGTGTGGGCGAGGGCGTAGCCGGCAAGCGGCATGATGACTTCAGAGGGGATGGGGATGCAGGCGGACTGGATCGCCATGAGGAGAACGACGCTGGTGTAACCGCCGCTGGCGATGAGGCCGACAAGAATGGCTATGATTTTTTCGGACATGCAGGTGCAGTATACCGGGTGAACGAATTGCTCTCGGATGCGCTAGCATTGAGTATTCAGGAGATGTTTTATGTCAGATACCGTTGTTGCCCCAACCGTAGATGCTTCGACTTCCACCGCAACTGTTCCCGCATCGACCGGCAGACCCGCAAGTAGCTACGGCGCAGCTCCGCATGATCCGTCTAAGCCGCCGGTGAAGCGGCAGATTGTGTGCTTCAGCTTCTATAAGGTGATGCCGGAGTGGCGGAGGCTGCCGGCGGAGGAGAAGGCAGCGCATAAGGCGGCGTTTGCCGAGGTGCTGGGGAGGTGGAACAAGCCGGGGGAGTTTCTGTCGATGACGTACTCGACGATTGGGACGCGCGGCGATGTGGATATGTGCGTTTGGTCGATTGGGTATGGCGTTGATGAGCTGAACCAGATGCGGAGTGAGTTGATGCGGACGCCGCTGGGAGGGTACCTGAATTCGCCGCATAACTTTCTGGCGATGACGAAGCGGTCGCAGTATCAGATCGATCGGCCGGATGAGAGTGAGGGCGAAGGGCGTGGCGCGATTCGTCCGGGTGGGCAGAAGTACATCTTTATTTATCCGTTCTGGAAGACTCGGCCGTGGTACCTGCTGCCTGCGACTGAGCGGAAGCGGTTGATGGATGAGCATATTCGGATTGGGCTGATGTATCCGCGAGTGAAGCTGAATACGACTTACTCGTTTGGAATCGATGACCAGGAGTTTGTCGTGGCGTTTGAGACAAACTTTCCTGAGGACTTTCTGGACCTGGTGCAGCAGCTGAGGGAGACGGAGATCAGCATGTATACGCTGCAGGACACGCCGATCTTTAGCTGTGTGCGCGTCCCGGCGATGGAGATGCTGGACCGGCTGGGATGAGTAAGATAGCGAGTCAGCGAGTCGGCAAGCGGACTGTGAAGAAACGGGTCCCCCGACCGAATGCTGCAGCGAATCCAACTGCGCCTGAGCGGGTCGCGGCGATTCTGGGCATTCTTGCGCGGACTTATCCGGGGGTGGTCTGCGCGTTGAACCACAAGAACGCCTGGGAGCTGACGGTGGCGACGATTCTGTCGGCGCAGTGCACGGATGTTCGGGTGAATCTCGTGACGCCGAAGCTGTTCAAGGCGTTTCCTACTCCGAAGGCGATGGCCGCTGCTTCCCTTCCCGAGCTTGAGGAGTTGATTCGGACTACGGGATTTTTTCGGAACAAGGCGAAGTCGATTCAAGGCGCGGCGCGGGTGGTGACGGAGGAGTTTGGGGGGAAGGTTCCGCAGACTATGGAAGATATCCTTAGGTTGCCGGGGGTGGCGCGGAAGACCGGGAACGTTGTGTTGGGGTCGTGGTATGGGATTGCGGTGGGCGTGGTGGTCGATACGCATGTGATGCGGTTGTCGCGGCGGCTGGAGTTGACCAAGGAGACCTCGCCAGAGAAAGTGGAGCGGGACCTGATGAAGATCATTCCTCAGGAACGGTGGATCGCGTTCTCGCATGAGCTGATTCATCATGGGCGGCAGATCTGTGTGGCGCGGAAGCCGAAGTGTGTGGACTGTACGCTGGAGAAACTTTGCAACTCGGCGGACAAGACGTGGAGTTCGCACTAGCTGTGGTTCGCGCCACGGGCGCATGACGCCTCCGTGTCGGAGAAGTGGGAGGCGATCACATGCACGAGGGCGGTGGTTGTGGGTTCGGGGGCTTCAATGGTGGGTTCCCGTGGCCGAGGTCGCGGAGGGCCCCGCTAGTGATGGGGCCGATGGAGGCTAGCGCGATGCTCCGGGGGAGTGTCAGGTTAGCGGCTTCGAGAAGGGCGAATAGGTTTCGGGCCGTGGATGCGCTGGTGAAGGTGATGGCGTCGGGGTAGGTTTCGGGTGAGGCGAAGAGAGCCTGCAGGGCGGGGATGGATTCGGGGGGAAGTTGGTTTCGGTAGGCTTCGGCGATGGTGACGGTGGCGCCGGCGGCGGTGAGGGTCTCAGGAAGATGGTCGCGGGCATCGGCGGCGCGGACGAGGAGGAAAGATTTGCCGGGGGCTTCGGGGAGTAGGGCGTCGGTGAGGGACTCTGCGATGTACTGCGGGGGGACGAGATCGACTGTCAGGCCGATGGCGTTGGCGGCGCTCAAAGTTGCGGGGCCTATCACAGCGATTTTTTTTGGAAGCTGAGTGAGATGAAGGAGTTGCGCGCGGCGGTGGAAGGCTTCAACGGCATTGGCGCTGGTGAATAAGAGCCAGTCGTAGGTGCGGAGGCAGGTGAGGGCCGCGTCGAGTGCAGAGAAGGAGTTGGGAGGGACGATCTCGATGGTGGGGACGAGGATGGTGGTCGCGCCGAGGGCCTCGAGTTGGGCGGCAAGATCGGGGGCCTGGTGGCGAGTGCGCGTGATCAGAATGCGTTTGCGGTGGAGGGGCATCTACTGGTGATTCTAATTACAGAAGACCGATCGAAAGGCGACTGGTTCGGAATGGGGGAAAGACCTGATCAGAGCGTGGTGCAAAAAAAAATGTTTTGCGCAAAATTTAATTCTGTGTTACGTTCTGGTATCTCATATGTAAACGCAGTTCTTTGCAGCAGCCCGCATCCAGCGGTGGCTTAGGTGTTCTGTTACTTGAAGAGATTTCAAGTGCGTCCCACTTCGAGCGTGTTGAACTGACTTCTGTGTATTGCCCTAACCGTTTTAAATTCTGTGTCTAGAGTCTGTCCCGTAAGTTGTGGCTTACCTGCAGCACTAGTGTCGGCGTCCGGATAACCACCGGTCGCCCCCCGTTTTATACGGCACGCAGAACTGTTTGGTTGCAAGAGTGTGACGAAGTGTCAGCTTTTTGTGACGAAAGTTCTGTTCGATTTTTTGGAAGAGTTGTCCGCGCAGTTGTATCAACTTGCTGTCCGTGAAATGCCGCTTTTCTAAATTCAAACGCCACAAGGAGGTTGTTTTATTCCGAAGTGGCTTACCAAGAACACCCGGCTGCAGATGCTGAACCATTTCAAAGGAGACCACATGACACGACTTACCTTTCGCTTACAGGCGTTGACAGTAGTGATCACCATGCTTTTAGCTTCAGTGATCTTTAGCAGCCAACCAGCCTTCGGACAGGAGACCAGCACCGGTACCATCGTCGGGACTATCACCGATGCAACCGGCGCGGCCATTCCGAATGCAACAGTTACGTTGACCGACGTCGCGACGAAGGCAATTCGAAAGACGCTCAGCAACAAAGAAGGCCAGTACACCCTGGTGAACGTTACACCGGGTACTTACGACATCTCGGCAACGAGTGCTGGATTTTCGACAGATGTCATCTCGGGCGAGGTCGTGAGCGTCGGCACGCAGACGACTTCGAACTTCAAAATGATGGTCGGCGCCCAAACGACGACTGTCGAGGCTGCAGGCTGCGAACTCTGACCTGCAGACCCAAAATGCAACCGTCAGTCAAAACGTCGACCCCGTCATGGTGAACTCCCTGCCCGCCATTGGCCGCGATGTGAGCTCGTTTGCGGCCTTCGGGCCTGGCGTCACACCCAACGGCAGCGTTGCCGGCACGGTTACGGACCAGGCGACCTTCCAACTCGACGGTGGCAACAACTCCAGCGACATGGATGGCAGTATGCTGTCGTATACCGGCTCCTTCGGCAACAGCACGACTGGCGGCTTCATCGGGTCGAGCAGCTCGGGCGTAATGCCTATGCCTCAGGACAGCATCGAGGAGTTCAAGGTAGCCAGCACGGGCCAGACCGCTGACTTCAACAACTCCTCGGGCATGCAGGCGTCGGTCGTCACCAAGCGCGGTGGCAACAAGTGGCACGGCACCGCCTACGAGTACTACCTCGACAGCAACATCGGCGCCAACACCTGGCAGAACAACTTCCCGACGTCCTACACTCCAAAGGCCAGCTATCACTACAGCCGGTTCGGCCTTGCGGGCGGGGGCCCAGTAGCCCCCTACTTCCTCGGCGGCAAGACCTATCTCTTCGCCAACTACGAAGGCTTCCGTTACCCGTTGGCCGCTACCTACGAGCGCACTGTCCCGTCGGCGTCGTTTATGGCCGGCAACCTCACCTTTGGCAGCGGCACCTCCGCTCAAACATTCACCGCTGCGCAGTTGAAGGCGGACGATCCTCGCGGAATTGGAATGAGCCAGACCCTTAGGAACTTCTACGCGACGCAACTGCCACAGCAGGGGTCGAGCTATTCTGGCGGCACCTTCGACCCCAGTTGCGGTGCGCTCTCAACGTCATATTGCGATGGCGTTAACATCATCGGCTACAGAGCGAATATTCACATCCCCCAAAGCAGCAACTTCGGCGTCATCCGCGTGGACCATGATTTCGGTGCCAAATGGCACCTCATGGCGAGCTACCGCTACTTCAAGCTCACGAACCTCACCTCGAACCAGGTCGATATCGGTGGCGGGTTCTCGGGCAACACCATTGGCACTCCCACGGCAACGGACCCTCGTCCGCAGGACCCGTGGTACCTGGTTCTCGGCATGACCACCAACATCAGCTCCACCTTCATCAACGACTTTCACTACAGCTATCTGCGTAATTTGTGGCTGTGGGGCGACAAAGGCGCTCCTCCGCAGGTCGCCGGCGCTGGTGGCGCCGTTGAACCTCTGGGCGAGAGCGCCGCGACCGTGGTCCTTTCCCCGTACAACGTCAACGCACAAAGCATCCGAACACGTATCTGGGACGGCAAGGACAATTTCTTCCGCGATGACCTCACGAAGTTGAAGGGCGCCCACGTCATCCAATTCGGCGGCCAGTACCAGCACAACTTCAATTACCACCAGCGCACCGATAACGGCAACTCCATCAACTACACGACGACCTACCAGATTGGCGATACGAGCGGCGGCGGTCTGATCACGTATCCCGGGCTCATCGCAGCCGGTGTTCCGGCGGGCACCAGCAATTACGCGCGCCAGCTGGACACCTACTATGGCTTCGTCACCGACACGCAGGTCGCCAATACCTACAGCAGCTCTGGCACTTCGTTGTCACTGAACGCACCACTCACACCCGTCAGCGCCAACACGGTCATCCCTTTCTACAACCTCTATGCCACCGACACCTGGCACGTCAAGCCCAGTCTGACCATCAATTACGGGCTTGGCTACGCAATCGAAATGCCCCCCACCGAGAGAAATGGGAACCAGGTCATGTGGGTGGACGCCAACGACAACCCGATCAAGGCTCTGGACTACCTCAATCAGCGAAAGGCTGCGGCCATGGCAGGACAGTCTTATAACCCTGTAACCGGCTTCTCGCTCGTGCATAACGTTGCCGGAGGCCGGAAGTATCCCTACGATCCTTTCTACGGCGCTGTCAGCCCCCGCATCGCGCTTTCATGGAGCCCAAGCTTCAAGAATGATGTTCTGGAGAAGCTCGTCGGTCAGGGCTCGACTGTGATCCGTGGCGGATACGGACGTATCTATGGTCGCGTCAATGGTGTCGGGCAGGTCTTGAACCCGCTGCTGAGCCCCGGCCTGATTCTCGCGGTGCAATGCCGAACCCCGCAGTCGTCCACTACAGGTACAGGCAACTGCAACGCGACCAACCTTACCGACACCACGGCGTTCCGCTTCGGTTCGGGCGGGGGTCTTGACGGCCTGACTGCGCCTCTAGCAGCGGCCCCTAGTACCATCGGGCAACCCTATTTCCCCGGCATTAGTGGGCCTGGTGTGGCGATTGCGTCTCCGCTGGATACCACGCTGCGACCCAACGATGCCGACACTTTCAACCTTTCCATTCAGCGGCAAGTGAACAACAAGATGGTAATTGAAGTTGGCTACATCGGTCGCCTCATCCATCACGAGTACACCCTGATAAATCCCAACGCAGTTCCTTACATGTATTCCTCCGGTGGTCAGTCGTTCGAATCGGCTTACATAGCGGTGGAAGGGGCTTTCGGCTGCACGACCTCTGCGAGCCTCTGTTCCGTAGCCACCACGGCCGCATCGAAGAAGAACTACCCTGTCGTGAGCCCACAGCCGTTCTTTGAAACTGCCCTTTCAGGAACGGGGTATTGCAACGGATATGCCAACTGCACCCAGGCTGTCGTCCAGAAGCAGGCCAGCAACTTTGGCCAGCAGAAGCTATTCGCGCTCTGGTCTGCTCTCGACAACGGGGGCTTCAACTTCGCGCATACCATGATGAACACGCCGATCGCCGGCTCGCCCTACGGTTCCACAGGTCAGTTGGTGAGCGGTCTCACAGTGGCTACGTCGGCAGGGTACAGCAACTACAACGGCGGCTACATCAGCTTCAAGACGAGTAACTACCACGGTCTCACTTTGCAGGAGAACCTCACCTATAGCAAAGCCCTGGGTCTGTTCGCCTATTCCCAGTCCACCAGCGGACAGGTCTCGAACGACTCCTACAACCTCCATCAGAGCTACGGCCCTCAGACGTTCAACCAAAAGATCATCTTCAACACCTTCATCGTCTATCAGACGCCCTGGTACCAGGCGCAACGGGGATTCGTCGGGCGCCTTGCCGGCGGTTGGACGATCTCTCCGGTGATCGTGGCCGGTACAGGTCAGCCCCTACAATGCCTCACTAACTCTACTTCGCAATCCTTCGGCGCTGCGGACGCCGGTAACTTCGCCGACAACGAGAATTGCCAGTTCAATACGGCCTACACAGGGGGATACCACACGCACCGCGGCATCACAGGTGGCGTCGATTCGAATGGCATCTCTGTTGGAACTGCTGTAAAAACTCCTGGCACTTCGGCAGCTGTCAACATGTTCACCAATCCCGTTGCTGTCTTTGACACCGTTCGTCCTACGATCCTCGGCGTCGACACTCATGGCAGCGGTGCCGGTCCCATCAGTGGGCTTGGCTACCTGAACATGGATATCAGTATTAAGAAGCAAGTAGCCGTCTGGGAAAAGGCCAATCTAGAGTTCTCAGGCATTCTTTTCAACGCGATGAACCATCTCGATTTCGCCAACCCCAGCCTCAGTATCGCGTCACCTGCCAGCTTTGGCGTCACCAAAACCCAGGGAAATAGCCCACGACAGATCCAGATGGGACTGCGCGCCAACTTCTAAACTAGTTACTGGTCCGCAAAGAAAGCCCTTGAGCACAAACCCGCCGGGACACTGGCGGGTTTGTTATTTGTTGCGAGCAATGGTGGTTTCAAGAGAGGGGTTTGAGAGGATGGTGCGGTATTCGATCTTCAGCGGTGGGCCGACGTGTGGATCTGGAGGCCAACGAGGCCCTCGAATTTTGCGGCAGGGGGCGTCGTCGATGGAGGATGATGCAGACGAACCGTGCTGCGGGGTGGGCTGGGTCGAAGATACTAACCGGCTGTGATTGAGGAGTTGGCTTTGCGGAGTGCGGCGGCCGTTGACTTTGTTGGGGTTGTGGGCCTAGGATGCCGCGCCATGGAGGAAGCTCATGCCTACTTACATTTCACTCTGCCGATATACGCAACAAGGGGTACAGACGATCAAGGAGAGCCCGGCCAGGCTGGACGCCGCGAAGAAAGCTTTTGCGGCGGACGGCGTCAAGCTACTGCATATGTATTTGGTGACGGGGAGTCACGACATAGTGGTCATCTCTGAGGCGCCGAACGATGAGGCGATGGCGAAGGCGATGCTTACTACGATGTCAAAGGGAGGCATTACGTCACAGACTTCGCGGGCGTTCACGGAGGACGAGTTCCGGAAGATTGTAAAGAGCATCTAGAACCGGGCCGGGAATTGGATCGAAAACACACTGCTCAACACCGGACCCTGAGACGGGCTACGTGGGTCGAGGTGCGTGGGAAAGGTAGGTTGTTTCGATGGTGGTTCGTCTGGGTTGGGGTGGGGGTGGGCAAATAGGAAAACTTTTGCCACTTTCTGGAGTTCCGGGCCGGATCCAGTACAGGGTCAGCCGGAAAGGCGACGTTGATAAATAAGGGTGTTTCAATGTTTAGCGGGGATTGAGACCGGACTGGCACTCGACTTGCAACTATGCAAAACGTAGCGCATCGCACCAGAATTACTACAATACTGCGAAAGGAGGCAGGAAATGGCAGCAACGTCATTATTTACATGCACCTGCGGGATCCAGAAGAAAACCAGCAACCATTGGGTGCTGGCGAAGCCCACGCCGGGTGGTATCACCTTTATGCCTTGGGACACGAACCTTGCATTTGAGGACGACATTATTATCCTTTGCGGCGAGGGTTGCGCTTCGGCCCTGCTGAGTCGTTACATGGGCGAGTGGAAACGCCCGAATGCAATACCTGCGGTCAAGGAACCAGAACTGGCTGTGGCTTAGTGATCAATTGAACTACTGAAAGATTGCCCTGCTGGAATTAGCTTTGGTGCGACGACTGTGAACGTGGGACTGCGAACGATTCGTTGGCCTGGTGGCGGTGCCGATCTTGCCCTTGAGGGATTGCATATAAGCTGGAGTGAACGATGAGCCGATCTGAATGATCGCGGGCCCTCGATGCTACCAACTCCTGTTCCCCTGAGGTGCGAGATGGGCTCGATACCTAAGGCCATGAGGTCCGAGAGGCCCTCGAGACTGACCGTCTTTGCGGTCGTTGTTGCTTGTGTGTTGTCGGCGTTATCGCTGCCGGTGTGGGGGCAGGCGGGGTTCGGCGACGACCGCGTGATGTTGCAGGGGTTTTATTGGGAGTCGTCGCGTTTCGGACATCCCGACCAGTTTCCAGCCATGGGGAACCAGCTCTGGTATGAGATTGTGGCTTCGGACGCCGTGGCGATAGCAAACGCAAACTTCGACCTGGTGTGGATGCCGCCGCCTGCGTACTCGGGGGACGGCAGCGTTGGCTATAACCCGAAGCAATACTTTCGGCTCGATAACAGCTATGGCAGTTTGGAGCAACATCGGGCGGCGTTGGTGGCGCTGCTGCAGAATGGCGTGGAACCTGTGGCGGACATCGTGATCAACCACAGGGACGGGACGAACGGATGGGCCGATTTTCAAAATCCGACATGGGGGACGTGGGCGATCTGCGCGGACGATGAAGCGTTCAGCAACAGCGCTTCGGGTATCGCGAACACGCCGGTGGCGCAACGTGGCAAGTGCGAGGAGGTGGTGTCGTACCGGCCGGGGACGACGTATGCGTATCCCTCGTTTCGCGACCTTGCACACACCGATATCCGCGTGCGCCGCGACATTGCGCGGTATCTTTTGCAGCTGCAGTCGCTCGGATATCGGGGTTGGCGATTCGACATGGTGCATGGGTATGGGGCGCAGTGGATCGCGCTATACAACAAGACGACGAAGCCTACGTTTTCTGTCGGGGAGTACGACTGGACCCAGCAGGCTGAGCAGAGGGGCTGGGTCTGGGCAACGGCGACAGTGAGTGGAACGACGGGTGCCGATCATCTGACTACTTCGAGCGATGTCTTTGACTTTCAGACACAGTTCAGTTTGAAGTCGATCACGAATGGCGGGTATACGGACCTCTACGGTTTTGGACATGGCATCGGCCTGGTTGGCGATACGACGGATGGTATGCCGTGGAAGGAACGCGCGGTGACGTTCGCGGAGAATCAGGACACGGGGTATCGAACCAACCCAGATGGTACTCCGGAGCAGGGGCATGAATCGGATTCCTTCGCGAACAACTGGCAGGTGGAGCAGGCGTACGCGTTCTTGCTGACGCATCCTGGCGTGCCCTGCGTTTACTGGAAGCACTACTTCGAGTGGGGACAGGACCTGCAGGACAAGATCAAGGCGCTGATCAACGCGCGCAAGGTAGCGGGGGTGAACTCGGGGAGCACCGTCGATCTACAGGATAACGCGAAGCAGGCCGGGATTTATGCAGCGCGGGTCGTTGGAACGCATGGCGAGTTATATGTCCGGGTGGGAGGAAGCGATGACAATTGGCAGCCGAGTGCGTCGGGTTACACGGACTATACGGAGTATGGGGAGGGAGCGGGATGGAAGGTGTGGGTGAAGATCCCGGGGAACCCTCCGGTGGTCACCGCGCCGCATCATGCTGCATTTCCGGTGCCTCAATACCGCACGGCGGACGCGATCAAGGCGCCCTTCTAAGAATCGCCCCCGCGGAGCAACCTGAGTGTGTTGCGGATGCCTGCCCAATTCATTGAATCGAGGGCCCGTGACGAGGGATTTTGTCAGGGGGTGACGACCATCTCTGCGGTCGTCTGTCCGCACATCCCGTAGATGGCACCCGACATGCATGCCCCTGCGGAGTATTTGTAACAGCCGGGCTTGCGTGCCACAACAGAAACGGCGCGGTCAGTGCCACCGATAATGGCGCCGCCTGGCTCAAACGGAGAAGTCGTGCCCATATCTACGACGAATCCTATGTCTCTGCCTGTGCTCTTCCACTGAACAGTCGTCCCGGCTTTCACGCAGAAGAGTGAATTGGCCTTGGCGTTCGGTACGCCCGGAGTGGATGAAGCCGCATTCGAGCTGTCCTTTTCACATCGACGGGACAGGGAGTGGAAGCTGAGCCACAGGTGTTGGCGGCGGTGCACAGTTGTGCGGGATTTGCCTCCGAGCAGGCATACTTGCTGCTCTTCGACTGGGCCGTTGCGTAGCTGGAGGACACAACGATCGACAACATCAGCGAAGTGCACTTGATTGCAAAGTATCGATTCATGGTCATAGTTTCCTCACAAGGTAGATTTCGGACTGCCGATTGCATGCGGTCTCCTGATTTCAGCTCGAGGTCATTCTTCGCGGCGACAGACTTCAAGTTGCGCACTAATTGACGCCGGCCGTTCCGGCCCAATCGAGGACGTCGGAGAGCCTCCAGGGGTTCTGAGTCAAGTCCAGCTGCAACTGGCCCTCTTTATTCAGGATCAGCTGCGCCGCGGGATAGACGACTCCTGTGCTCTTGCTCTTGTCCTGGTCGTTGAGATCGATCTCGCCAGCGGTGAGATTGAACGACTGCGACTGGGTGTCGAAGAAGGCTTCACCAAAACGGATCTGACGGTTAGTAACAAAGACGATCTTGCGGCCGGTTGGCGTCGGAGTCATCTTGATGTAGGAGCAGTCGTAGCCGAGCGTACCCGTAATCTCGACATGACCTACTGCCTTCATCTTTGTCAGAGCGTTGACCAGACCCTGGTTCTGGCCCTTCTCATAGGCCTGGAGCAGGAGGGCCCTGTCGGCGGGCGTTGAGAACTCGTAGATGTTCAAGGTTACGCCGATGTTCTGGCCCATCTGTGTGCCTGTGCCGAACGCCTGGGCCTCGATGGTTTCGTTCTTGCTGCCTGCTAATCCGGGATGGGTCGACAACATTGAGATGCCGACGGCTAACAGGCACATGCTGGCGATCCTAACAATTTTTGAATTTAAGATTCTTGAAATAGTTGACATAGCTCTCTCCAGTAGCTGCGGTTGATTGGCGGATGGGGCCTGATCTCCTCGCGAGTCTACGTCCGAGCTTATGAAGGTAAGAAGTGGCAAAATTACTGGTTTGTGGATGAAATAACACTAGTATTTTTTTAGTCGTGAGCCGAAGACGGCAGGTCTGATCAGGCCACGGGAGCAGGGAGAAGATCGAGGGCGCCTTTGGAGACGAGGTCTCTGGCTACCCATACGCCGAGGACGCAGGCGGGGGTGTCGATGGTGGCTTCGGTGTCTATTTGAACCATGGTTTCGCCGTCAGGGGAGACAACCTGGGCGAGCATGCGCCACTTCCCTGCCTCAGTTGCGGGAGGGAGGCAGTGGACGCCGATGGGGAGAGAGCAGCCGCCGCCCAGGGCGTCGAGGGTGGTGCGTTCGGCTTCGACGGCGAAGCGGGTGTGGGGATGCTCGAGGAAGGCGATGGCCTGACGGACGTAAGTATCGCGGGCCTCGTCGATTGGATACTCGGGACTGCGGGTCTCGAGGGCGAGCGCGCCCTGGCCGGGAGCGGGACAGATCTCCTCGGGGGCGAAGCGCTGGTGGACGGACTCGGGCCGCTTTAGACGATCGAGACCGGCGGCGGCGAGGATGAGGGCGTCGCATTTTCCGTCGTCTAATTTTTTTAGACGGGTGTCGATGTTTCCTCTTATCTCGACGAAGGTGACGTCGGGGCGGAGAGCGAGGATCTGCGCGCGGCGGCGAGGGCTGGTGGTGCCAATGCGGCCTCCGGTCGGAAGGGTGTGGAGCGCCCAATAGGGCTCGCAGACCCAGACGTCGCGGGCGTCGGCGCGTTTGGGGATGGCAGCAAGAGTGAACTGGGGCGCCAGCTTTGTCGGGAGGTCTTTGAGCGAGTGGACGGCTAGGTCGATGCGGCCTTCTTCAAGCGCTTCTTCGATTTCTTTGATGAAGATGCCCTTGCCGTCGAGATTCGGAGGCGGGACGAAGCCGGGCTGCTGCATGCGGTCGCCGGTGGTGCGGATAATCTCGAGCTCGACGTGATAGCCGGCGTCGCGAAGGGCGTAGAGGACGTGGTTAGCCTGCCAGAGGGCGAGTTGGGAACCTCGGCTGCCGATGCGGATTGGGTTGCTGGGGTTGTTGTGCTCGCTACTCATGTCTTTACTAGGATACGGGATAGGCGACTTTTTACTCCATACTGAGCGTTTCACTGGATTGAATCGGCACTGCTCAACTCGCAGGTAGCGTGGCTTCGTCGGTTGAATGCGGCCCAATCCGCGGCGTCTATTCCGGGTCTTTGGGCCGGGTGGATTCGCGGAGGGCGGTGAGCTGCGGGTGGAGCAGCTTGGCCGTAAGTGAGCGGGTGAGGGACTCGACGGCTTCGCGTTGTTGCGGGGTGAGGTCGGCTAGTTTGGATTGGGAGCGGGCGAGTTCGGCCTGTCGGAGCTCTTCGGCCTGCTGCTGGAGGGCCTTGATGGCGGGGACGGCGTCGCGTGACTGGAGGCGCTCCTGATACTTGTCGACTTCCCTGCTGACGATGGTCTCGGCGGCGGCGGCTTCGCGGCCGCGATCGGCGAGGTTGGCGGCAGCCACCTGCTGGAGGTCGTCGATGTCGTAGACAAAGCAGCCTTCGACCTCGTTCATGCGCGGGTCGACGTCGCGGGGGACGGCGATGTCGATGAAGAACATGGGACGGTTGCGGCGGGCGTGGAGGAAGTGCTGGCCGTGAGAGCGGCCGAAGATCTTTTGCGGAGCGCCGGTGCTGGTGATGACGATGTCGGCGCGCGGGGCTTGTTCGTAGAGGGCGTCGAAGGGGACGGCCTCGGTTTGGATGGTGGGGCTAGCGAAGTCGGAGGCCAGTTTTTCGGCGCGAGACTGGGTGCGGTTGACGACGAGAATGGATGCTGCGCCTTGTTGGATGAGGTGACGCGCGGCCAGCTCGGACATTTTTCCGGCACCCACGAGGAGGACGGTCTTGCCTTGCAGGGAGCCGAAGATTTTGCGCGCGAGGTCGACTGCTACAGAGGCGATGGAGACGCTGCTCGAGCCGATCTGGGTTTCGGTACGGACCTTTTTCGCGACGGTGAAGGTGCGTTGGAGAAGAGATTCGAGCTGAGTGGAGACGGCGCCGACCTCGCGGGCGATGGTGTAGGACTCTTTGACCTGGCCGAGAATCTGCGGTTCGCCGACGACCATGCTGTCGAGAGAACTGGCGACGCGGAAGAGATGGCGGACGGCTTCGCGCTCCTGGAATTCGTAGAGGTGAGGCTGGATATCGTGAGGGGCGACGGCGAAGTACTCATGGAGGAAGCGAAGGAGATCGGTTTTGGCCTGGAACTGGGCGGGTTCGTTGTCGTCCTGGAAGGTGAGGAGTTCGACGCGGTTGCAGGTGGAGAGGATGAGGCCTTCGCGGATGCCGGGCTGATGGAGGAGGGAGCGGGTAGCGTCGGCGAGGCGGCCCGAGGGGATTGCGAGGCGTTCGCGGACCTCGATGGGCGCGGTGTTGTGGTTGATGCCGAGTAGGACGAGACGTCCCTGGGTCGTTGCGGGCTTGGATTGGTTCATGGGGCGGTGAACCTGTGGACCGCTGAAAACTGGTTTGCGGCCCATACGGCGAGGACGACGAAGAAGACGAAGCTGGAGAGGTAGACAGCGCGTCGTCCGCGGAGGCCGACCGCGCGGCGGATGTAGATCATTGCGATGTAGGCGAGCCACAGGGCGAAGGCGAGGAGGATCTTGGGGTCGCGGAAGTAGGAGGCCCCGACCGTTACCTGGGCGATAAGAGAGCCGATGAGGAGTCCGGCGGTCATGCAAGGGAGGCCGAAGAGGAGGGCCTTGAGGGCGATCTGGTCTAAGACTTCGAGGGGCGTTTCGAGCGGTGGGAGCCAGGGGAGGTTGGGGGACTTTTGCTTGAGCCGGCGCTCTTGAATGAGATACAGGAGAGAGGCGAGGAGAGAGATGAGAAGCGCGGCGTAGGCGGCTAGAAGAAGAGCGACATGAAGGAAGATCCAACCGGTTTGGACCATGGGGAAGGCGGTGTTCTCCTGGCCCGGGTGGAAGGCAGGGACGAGGCCGAGAAGGAAGCAGATGGGCAGGATGAAGACGCCTAGAGAGACGGTCCGGTATCGCCAGTAGACGACCAGGAAGGCGATGGCGAGGAGGAGGCCGAGGAGGGTCTGGGTCTCATGCGTGTCGACAGGGAGACGGTGGTGGGCCGCGTTGAGCATCTCGGTGAGCGAGACGAAGTGGAAGATGACGGCGGCGATAGTGGCGGGGATGGCGATGTGACGCCAGCGAGGGCGGTCGTAGAGGGCTGCGGGCAAGACCGCGAGCGCGGCTATGCCGTAGAGAAGGACCGCGACTCTGAGCCATAGGAGAGACATCGTCAAGGTTCGCCAGCGGCTAAACTCGCGAATCTTCAGTATATCGGGTGTGGGGTTGTGATGGAACGCGGGGGGATTCTGCGGACAGGTTGCGATTGCGGTTGATTTTCGAGGAAGATGGCTGATAATTGGTTCGACGCGGATGCAGGCAAGGGTGTCCGCTTTAGTGCCTTAGTCGACCCCACGGGAACAACCAGTCTGGCGAGTTCTGAACCCTTCGATGGGCTCGGGGGGGCCAATCCCTTTTGTGAGAGGAGTTAACCGATGTCAAAGTTGACTGTAGTTACCCGGGCCCTGTGTTTGGTTACCATTCCGTTGCTGGTCGGATTTGCTCAAGAACTTGTAAGACCCGACGTAAAGACGGGGCTATGGGAGACCACCGTCAACAATCACATTAATGGAGCACCTCCGATTCCGGACGACGTGTTGGCGAGAATGACGCCGGAGCAAAAGGCACGCATGATGGGAGCGATGGGCGGCGGTCCGCACACGTCCAAGGCGTGTCTTACCGAAGAGAAGTTGAATAAAGGAACGGACTTTGGCAGCAACGACCGACCGAATTGCAAACGGACGGTTCTCAACAGCACGGCGAAGGGGGCGGATGTGGAGGAGGACTGCACAGAAAAGGACGGGACGTATACCGCGAAGATCCACTATGAGGTCACGAGCCGTGAGTCGGCGAATGGAACAGTGCATATCGACATGAATCGGATGGGCAAGGCCATGACTATCGACGGAACATTTCAGAGCAAGTGGCTCACCGATTCATGTGGGGACGTGAAGTAGGAGAAGACTTCTAACTGAACCTGAGGGGTCAAGGGACGTCGCTTCTGGTCGAAGTGAGCGTCCCTTTTTCTTGTTGCCACCGGGTTTTGAACAGGGGACGGATGGGAGCGGGGGCCAGTACGGTATTCTGCGGTTCTGCGGCAAAGAATGGAATGACGATAGAAACGACAACGAATGTGACGAGCGATGCCACTGGGTTGACGCCGGTGATGCGGCAGTACTTCGCGGCGAAGGAACAGCATCCTGACTGCCTGATGTTTTGCAGGATTGGTGACTTCTACGAGCTGTTTTATGAGGACGCGATCCTGGTGTCGCGTGAGCTGCAACTGACCCTGACTGCAAGAGATAAAGAGAAGAAGCAGCCGATGTGCGGGGTCCCTTACCATGCTGCGGAGGTTTATCTGCAGAAGCTGCTTCGGCTGGGCTACAAGATCGCCTTATGCGAGCAGATGGAGGACCCAAAGCAGACTAAAACGATCGTGCGGCGAGAGGTGACGCGAGTGCTAACGCCGGGGACGGCGCTCGATCCGACGCTGGGGGCAGAACAGAGTAATTATCTGGCTAGCGTGTCCGTGATGGGTTCGGGGGCCGAGCAGGTTTGTGGGTTGGCATTGCTGGACCTGTTCGACCGGGGAGTTTCGGGCCACGGAATTTGCAGGTGTAACTGCGTGGGCAGCGCTGGTGGACGAGTTGGGACGAGTGAGGCCGGTGGAGTTGCTGTATGGAGCAGGGTTGCTGGGTGGGGTGAATCTAGCCGGTGAGAGCGAGACGGCGGCAGGGTTGGATGTGATTCGGACGAAGACGGCCCTGGATGAATGGGTGTTTACGTCGGATTATGCGGTGCCCCTGGTGCGGAACCACTTCAAGGTGCATTCGCTGGACGGGATGGGGCTGGGTGGACACGAGGCTGCGGCGGTGGCGGCGGGAGCGCTGCTGCATTACATGCGGCAGACCAAGCAGGGTGGGTTGGAGCATGTAGATGGGCTGCGGTTTTATGAGCGGTCGACCTGTCTCGAACTTGACGCGGTGAGTGTGCGGAACCTGGAGCTTGTCGAGCCACTGTTCTCCGGGGAGTCGGCGCAGACTACGTTGTTCTACACGATGGACGCCTGCTGTACGCCGATGGGTAAACGGCTGCTGCGGGCTTCGTTGCTGCGGCCGGCCAGTGGCCTCGGGGAGATCGAGGCGCGGCTCGAATCGGTGGGTGAGGCAGTGGGGAACCTGCGACGGCGTGAGGGGTTACGGCGGTCGATGGATGGCGTGCTGGACCTCGAGCGGCTGCTGGGGAGGGTGGCGTTGGACTCGGCTGGACCACGGGAGGTGATGGCGCTGGCGAAGACGCTGGGGTGTCTGCCCGGGGTGGTCTCTGCGGTCGGCTTATTTCAAAGTGCGCGCTGGCGTGAGTTGGGAGTGAGTGTCGATCCGCTGGAAGACCTGCACGAGATGATCGTGCGGACGATTGCGGAGGAGCCGCCGGTGTCGCTCGGGGACGGCGGTGCTATTCGTGAGGGTGTGGATGCGGAGCTGGACGAGTTGCGGGAGCTGAGCCGAAGCGGGCGCCAATCGCTGGCTGCGATTGAGGAGAGAGAGCGACAGCGGACAGGGATTGGATCGCTGAAGGTGCGGTTCAATAGTGTGTTTGGGTATTACCTTGAAGTGACGAAGGCGAATGCCAAGGCGGTGCCAGCGGATTATGAGCGGAAGCAGACGCTGGTGAATGCCGAACGATTTACGACGCCGGAGCTGAAGGAGTATGAGACGAAGATCCTGACCGCGCAGGAACGGAGCGGCGAGATTGAACGCAGGATCTTTGCTGAGTTGCGGCGGCAGTTACTGGAGGCCGCCGGACGGATGCGGGACACGGCGCGGAAGGTGGCGGAGATCGACCTACTGGGTTGTTTTGCGCATCTCGCGGCGCTGCGTGGTTGGGTTAGGCCGCAGGTGGAGGAGAGCGGAAGGCTCGAGTTTGTGCAGGCGCGGCATCCGGTGGTGGAGCGGCGGCTGGAGGAGTCGGGTGGAGGACGGTTTGTGCCGAACTCGGTGCATATGGATGCGGACGCTGGGCCAGCGGTCCTGCTGATTACCGGGCCGAATATGGGAGGCAAAAGTACGTATCTGCGAATGGCAGCGCTGCTGGTGGTGATGGCGCAGATGGGTTGTTTTGTTCCGGCGGAGCGAATGCGGCTGGGCTTAGTGGATCGGATCTATACGCGGATCGGGGCGAGCGACAATGTTGCGCGGGGCCGGTCGACGTTTATGGTCGAGATGACAGAGACGGCGGCGATTTTGAATACGGCGACGAACAGGTCGCTGGTACTGCTGGATGAGATGGGACGCGGGACGGCTACCTATGATGGATTGAGTCTGGCCTGGGCGACGGTGGAGCATCTGCATGACCGGATTGGTGCGCGGACTCTGTTTGCGACGCACTACCATGAGCTGACGCTGCTGGCGGAGAGGTTGGAGCGGCTGACAAACCTTCGGGTAACGGTGAAAGAGACGGCGGGGGGCATTGTGTTTCTGCACACTGTTGAGGCGGGGCCGGCGAGTAAGAGCTATGGGATCGAGGTGGCGAAGCTGGCAGGGCTGCCTTCGGGTGTAATTGCCAGAGCGCGCGAGGTGTTGAAGGTGCATGAGCGGGCCGAGACCCAACAGGTCCGGGAGGCTTCGCCGGCGGCAGTGCAGATGCAAATGACGATGTTTACTCCGCTGTCGCAGAGGATTGTGGACAGGCTGGCGGAGGCGGACGTGGATGGGTTGACTCCGAGAGAGGCGCTCAATTTGCTGGCGGAGCTGCAGAGGGAGTTGAAGGGCTGATGGCGAAGAGCATGGTGGTGGCGGGGGTAATGAGTG
This sequence comes from uncultured Acidobacteriaceae bacterium, assembly GCA_963774835.1. Taxonomy (GTDB): domain Bacteria; phylum Acidobacteriota; class Terriglobia; order Terriglobales; family Acidobacteriaceae; genus Edaphobacter. The sequence goes on along the minus strand of CAVZGS010000001.1, from coordinate 542,077 downwards.
GGACTTCGGCGGACGGAGTGGATGTGGCGCTGTGTCGGATCTCACCATCGCGGGTCAAGGACGGAACGCCGGCGGTGAAGCTGCTCGGACATCTTGGGGTGGACTATCCAAGTCGCGTGAGGGCCGCGGTACTGGAGGCGATGGACGCTCAGGCGATCTCTGTGGCGGAGCTGGCGCGGTTGAACTGGCGCCTGGGCGCGGTGTATGCGGAGGCGGTGGCGAAGGCGCAGGAGCAGTTTGGGGTGACGGCTGAGTTGGTGGGGTGTCACGGGCAGACGGTATATCACCAGGGATCGGCGGACGAGTATCTTGGGTCGCCGCTGCGATGTACGTGGCAGATGGGTGAGGCTGCGGTGATTGCGGAGCGGCTGAGCGTGCCGGTGGTGAGTGACTTTCGGCCGGGGGACCTGGCTGCTGGTGGGCAGGGTGCTCCGCTGGTGCCGATGCTGGACTACTGCATGTTTCGATCGGCAAAGGTGAGCAGAGTGATGCAGAACCTTGGCGGGATTGCGAATATGGCGGCACTGCCAGCGGGGGGCGCGGTTGATGGGGTGATGGCGTTTGATTCCGGGCCGGGGAATATGGTGATCGATGGTTGTATGAGGAGATTGTATGAGCGGGAGTTCGATCGGAACGGAGCCGTGGCGCGGACAGGGCGGGTGCTGCAAACGGTTGTGCAGGAGATTTTGAGGGAGGGGTACTTCTCTGCCCTGCCGCCGAAGTCTTGCGGACGCGAGCAGTTTGGAGAGGCGTTTGTTTCGCGGTTTGTTGCAACATGCCGGAAGGCCGGCGGGAAAGACGACCGGGACGAGGACGTCGTTGCTACGGCTACGGCTCTGACGGCGGCTTCGGTGGTGGACGCTTACCGGAGATTTGTTCGCGGGCATCTTGCGGCGGCGGCCCCGGACCTGCCGGTGGAGTTTGTGGTGGCGGGGGGTGGGGTGAACAATGCGACGTTGATGAGGCAGCTGCACGAGGCGTTGCAGCCGCTGGGGGTGAAGGTGCAGCTGACGGAGGACCTGGGAGTTCCGACGCAGGCGAAGGAGGCGGTGGCGTTTGCGCTACTGGCGTGGTTGAGTTGGAACGGGCTGGCGGGAAATGTTCCGACGGCCACGGGGGCGCGGAGGACGGTGGTTTTGGGGAAGGTGTCTCGAGGATGAATTTTGCGGTCGCGCGGAGAGGGACGGATCGATTCGCGATTGCCCACCTTAGCGCAAGAAGCGCGCGAAGATGGGGCACCCGGATTTGTGATGGGTTGATGGTTGCTGGGTGTTTGTTGCTGATCGGGTGCCGGGGGCGGGTGGAAGCGCCGGGATCGGTGGTGATGATTATTGAGAGTAGCCCGAATAATCTGGATCCGCGGGTGGGGACGGACGCTCAGTCGGAGCGCGTGGGTGGGCAGATCTTCGATGCGCTGGTGAAGAAGGACGAGCACTATGAGTTGCAGCCGTGGCTGGCGACGAGTTGGGAGCAGCCGGATGCGCTCACCTGGGTGTTCCATCTGCGCGATGGAGTCCGGTTTCATGATGGCCGGCCGCTTGAGGCCGAGGACGTTGTTTATACGATTGAAAGTTTGATCGATGGGTCGTTAGTGACGGCGAAGGGAGGAAGCTTTGCGGCGGTAGATCGGGCCGAGGCGAAGGACCGGCTGACGGTGGTGGTGCGGATGAGACGGCCGGATGCAGGGCTGCTGTTTAATATGAGCGATGGGTTGTTTGGGGTGGTGCCTCGCGGGTCGGGCAAGGATTTCGGTTTGCATCCGGTGGGGTCGGGGCTGTTCCGATTTGTGAGTGCGGTGCAGGACAAAGAGGTGATCGTGGAGCGGAGCCACGATTATTGGGCGGGTATGCCTTCTGTCGCGGCGGGAGCGCGGAGGATCGAGCGGATACGGTTTGAGGTGGTGCCGGACACCATTACGAGCGCGTTGGAGTTGGAGAAAGGGTCGGCGGACCTGGCGAGTAACGTAGTGACGCTTGATATGGTGCATACGCTCGAGAGCAGACCGAACCTGAAGGTGGAGTCGGGGCCGGGGTCACCGGTGATTTATGTAACGTTTAACGTTACTGACTCGCTGCTGCGGAACGAGCGGGTGCGGCAGGCCGTGGCTTGCGCGATCGATCGGCAGGCGATTGTGGATGCTATATGGCGTGGGCAGGCTCGATTGGCCAATACTTTGTTGCCTACGGGGCATTGGGCAGCGGCAGCGAATAACGAGTTAACTCAGTATCCACACGATGTGGCCCGGGCGGAACGCTTGCTCGATGCTGCGGGTTTCCCTGCCGGCAAGGATGGCGTGCGGATGCGGTTGACGATAAAGACAAGTACGGACGAGACGACGCGGTTGATGGCGGCGGTGTTGCAGCAGCAGTTGAGGGCGGCGGGGATTGCGCTGGAGATACGTTCGGCGGAGTTCGGGACATTTTATGCGGACGTGACCAAGGGGGCATTTCAGATTTATGCGCTGCGGTGGATCGGGAGTAATGAAGACCCGGATATTTTTCGGTATGCGTATGGGTCGGGAAGCTTTCCGCCGAAGGGGGGAAATCGGGGACGGTATTCGAATCCGCGGCTGGATGCTTTGCTTGCAGAGGCTTCGGCTTCGCATGCACGGCGCGGTGAGGAAGAAAGACTATGTAGAGGTGCAGCAGATTCTGGCGGAGGAGTTGCCGTCGATTCCGCTGTGGTATCCGAACAATGAGGTGGTGCATACGCGGCGGATCGTGAATGTGCGGCCGCGACCGTCCGGCAACTTCGACTTTCTGCAGGAGGCCGAAGTTATCGGAGACGCGGGTCGTTAGGCTTGTCAAAGCGATATCGACAGGAGAGGCAAACAGCCCATCGAGATAGCCTTTGGAAGACCACTATCACCGTCGACCTAATCCGTCTATCCTCTACACATGGACAAGGACGCTTTGAAGAAACTAAAGAAAGACTTCGAGAAGAAGTCTAAAGAGCTCTCGAAGGACATGGACGCTTTGGCCAAGCATGAGAAAAACCGCGACGTGGAAAATGCGGAATTGACCAGAAGGCGTATCCGAAAGGGCGCTACCGATGCTGCGGCCCTCCTGCGTCAAGTTGGGACTCTTCTGCCGCCGACCTCGAATGCGCGCAAATCTGCGCCTTCGAAGTGAAAAGTCTCTGCGCTGCGTTGGGTATCTATCGCAACGGAGCCGACATTCAAGGTCGTGAAACCTGTTCATGGGACGCAGGAGCGAAAGTCGGCATCGCTCATGGACGGTGGCGGGGTGGTCCTTCCCCAGGCGGACGGCGCGGAGCCCATGGTAAAGACGAAGGTAGCACCGTCTTTGATCTGCGCGTGGCGGAACCAGGAGTTGGGCAGATCGGCGCCGTTAAGCGTGGCGGACTGGATGTAATGGTTGAGGCCCGACCGGTCGAGATTCTTCGCGATGATCCGGAGCTTCTTTCCGTTACCGAGAGTGAGAGACGCGTCCGGTATGCTCGGCGTGCTGATGAGATAGACATCCTGGCCGGCGACAGGATAGATACCGAGGGTCTGGAAGATGAGCCAGCTCGACATTGCTCCCGAGTCATCGTTGCCGGGGATTCCTGCGCGTGAGTCAGTGAACGCTTTCTCCAGCAGGAGCTGAACGATATCCGCGGACTTGTCAGGACGGCCCGTGTAGTTGTAAAGGACAGGAAGGAGAAAGCCTGGCTCATTGGTGACGTCAAAGTGACCACGCGTGAAGATGAAGTCCAGGCGGCGGTTGAAGAGACCGGCGCCTCCGGCCATCTCGATCAGTCGGCGCATGTCCTGTGGAGCATACAACGAATAAGTCCAGATATCGCCTTCGTACATGAAGTCCGGCCAGGTGCCTCGCACGGTCAAATAGGGGTCGGCCCAGGAGCCATCTGGTTTGCGCGGACGAAGGAAGCCAGTGAAACCCGCGACGCTCATGTCCTTGTCCCAGAGATGTTCGAAGTTGTGGGTCCGGCTGGCGTAGAGGGCCGCTTCGGTTGTCTTACCCAAGCCGCAAGCCAGCTCAGAGATGGCAAAGTCGTCGTAGGCGTACTCGACGGTACGCGAGCCGGAGCGTTCGTCCGCGAGAGTGATGAAACCCCGCTCGTTGTAATCCTTCAAGCCGCCGCGGCCTTCCTTCTGGGCGTTCTCCGGGGGCACGGTGGCATCGTGCTCCATTGCCTTAAAGGCGGTTTCGTAATCGATGCCTTTCAGGCCCTTGACCCAGGCATCCGCGACGACCACATTGGCGTTCGAGCCGCCTTGGGTACGCCCGTTGTCATTGCCGCTGCGAGCATCAGGCATATAGCCGGTATGCCGGTAAATGTCGATGAGCGAGCGGATGATGTCGCGCTGACGGTCGGGAGAGATGAGGGTAAGCAGCGGGCTGGAGCTCCGATAGGTGTCCCAGATGGCGTAGTAATCGTCATAGTATGGCTCGCTCGATTGCCAATCGGGATTTTCGCCGGTGCGGTCTGTGGGCATCAGCATGATGTGGTACATGGCGGTATAGAGCTCGCGACGTTGAGCGTCGGTCTCTCCGGAGAGGGTCAGCTTTGCCAGCTCGCCATTCCAGAGAGCGGTAGCCGCGGCGCGGAGGGCCCCGAAGTTCCAACCGGGGACCTCCTCCTGAACGTTTTTCCGAGCTTGATCGACGCTGAGGAACGAGATGCCTACCTTGACCTGAACGACCTGGCCGGCCTTCGTAGAGAGGTCGAAGGAGGCGCCAATCGACGGGCCATCCGGTGAGTTCGCGACTACTGACGCGTCCTTTGCTGGGCCCAAGGTCGTGCCGGTCCAGGTCCGTGTCGCAGTGGCTGGAGTGTCCAGCACCATGTAGTAATAAACCTTATATTCGCCCCCCTCGTTCCAGCCGCCCCGGAAGCGTGCGACACCCTGGGCTTCGTGATCGGAGGGTAGGTGGATATCGGCCCCGACAAACTTCTGTGCCTCTATTCCCGGCCCCAGACCGAGTGCCGAGGCGACATTGACGGTGATATGGGACTGCTGTGAAGCCGGGAAGGTATAGCGATGGAAGCCGACACGGCGGCTGCTTGTGAGTTCGGCGTCTACGTGGTAACGCGTGAGCTTCGCGCCGTAGTACCCAACCTTGGCCACCTCGTCAGTGCGGGGCGTCTTGATGTCGGTCAGGTCGAGCGTGCCGGTGACCGGTGCGACGAGAATGTTGCCGTACTTCCCCTGCGCTCCGCTGAGGTGGAGGTGCGAAAAGCCGAGGACATTGCCGGCACTGAAATAACCGAAACCGGAATGGCGATTGTCGAAGGTCGCCATGTCCGGTGCCCGAGCTTGACCATCCCGAACGGAATCGCGGCGCCGACGAACGTATTACCGCCCCAATCGACCCCAATGAAAGGATCGACGTTGCGGGTAAGGCCCTGTGCCGCAGACCGTTGTCCTAGCGCATGGGCGCTGGGCAGCAGAACGCTCAAGGAGAAACACATCGAAAGCCACAGATTAGAAGCCGCCTTGTTCCGCATCGTTATCTTCCTTTTGCAACAGGTGCACTGAGAAGTCTATTGAGTCTATTGATTGACGTATGCCGGATTTCCCGTCAGCGCGCCAGCGTAAAGAGCGTAACTCGACGAGCTTCGCCAGCCGCTCGAAACCGAAACTAATGCGAATATTGAAACCGTAGTTGTCGACGGAATTGGCCACAAGTTGGTTGCCCCCCAGGGATTCGAACCCCGATTGATCGGTTCAGAGCCGACTGTCCTACCATTGAACGAGGGGGCAATAGATTGAAGGAGCCGCAAAATGGTGATTGCTGACTGCCTTTTAGAGTGTACGAGGTGGGGGAGATAAGGTCAACGTGCGGAGAGGTTTTCATTGTGGTTGCTCGGACTAGAATTCAAGGACGGTCGTTTTGGAGAACAAGCATGTTTGAACGCTATACGGACAAGTCGCGTCGGGTGATTTTCTTTGCCCGGTATGAGGCAAGTAATTTTGGGTCGCCTTATATCGAGACCGAGCACCTGCTGCTCGGAGTGTTGCGTGAAGACAAGGCACTGACAAACCAATTTTTGAGGTCGCATGCGTCGGTGGAGTCGATACGCAAGCAGATTGAAGGGCATACCACGATTCGAGAGAAGATATCGACCTCGGTCGATCTGCCGTTGTCGAACGAGTGCAAGCGGGTGCTGGCCTATGCGGCTGAAGAGGCAGAGCTGCTTTCCCACCAACATATTGGAACTGAGCATCTGCTGCTGGGTCTACTGCGCGAGGAGAAGTGCTTTGCGGCGGCGATCCTGCAAGAGCGTGGGTTGCGGCTGGAGGCGATTCGTGAGGAGTTGCAGAAGATGTCCCCTGAGGATCTACAAGGCCGTGAACAAGGTATGTTGACGAAGTCTTCGCGTCAAAAGTCAGAGTTGGCTGCGGCCCAACTGATCACTTCGGATTTTTTGGACGTTTCGTGCCGCCGGTTGGGGCAGATGACGGAGTATCTGACGGCTTGCGTGAAAAAGTTGACTGATGAGCAGATTTGGCGGCGGCATGGGGCGTATGAGAATGCCGTGGGGAATTTAGTGCTGCATCTTTGCGGGAACGCCCGGCAATGGATTATGCATGGTGTGGGTGGAGCGCCGGACGTGCGGGTGCGGGACAAGGAGTTCAGCGCAGATGGCGGGATGAGTGGAGCAGAGTTGATTGCGCTGTTCGAGTCGACGATGGATGAGGCCAAACGCGTGATTGCTGCAGTACCGGCGGAGCGGATGATGGAAAGAGTCACTCCTCAGGGGCGCGACGTGAGTGCGCTGGAGGCGATCTATCAGGTGGTGGGACATGTGCAGCAGCATGTGGGGCAGATCATTTTGGTGACGAAACAGATGCTTGAGAAGGACCTGGATCTGACGATGCCTCGGCCTCGGTGATTTGCAGTTGGACCAGTTCTGGGTTGTGTGGGTGGAGGTTGGGGTGGGTGGCCGCGGCGATGCAGGCCAGGCCCTGCAGGAGCGTGTGCGCGGGGGTGTTGAGGAACTGATCGGGGACGCAGAAGACCCGGCGCTCTCGGACGGCCCTGAGAGATTGCCAATTGCGCTGAGTGATGACGCGTTCGAGGGGGACGCGATTCCCTGCTCCGCACCAGGCGAAGAGGAGTACGTCGGGACCGGCTTCGGCTACTGCTTCCGGGGTGGTGTGGGCGCCAGGTTCGCCTAGATATCTGCCTCCGGCGGCCTCTACGATTTCGGCGACCCAGGCTTGGGAGTGGATAAGGGGTTTGCCCCATTCTTCGCAGTAGACGGTGGGGGTTTGATTGCGGCGCTCGCTGCGCTTGCGCGTTGCTTCGATTGTGGACTGCATTTCGGTGATCAGGAATTCTGCTTCAGGTCGCGCGTCGACTACGGCGGCGATGAGGCGGATGTCTTTGTAGATGTCGGCCAGGGAGTGAGGCGCGAGAGTGAGAACGGGGAGGCCGGATTTCAGGATTTCGGCGAGGGACTCCATGCGGTAAGGGACGCTGGCGATGACGAGGTCGGGGCGGGTGGCGAGGATTTCTTCGGTGTTGGCTGTCCAGCTGTCGTGGAGGACGTGTGGATTTTGTGTGGCCAGTTCGGGCAGGGCTTCGAGGCAGTATTTTGTGCAGGCGCAGAGTGCGTCGAGCTTTTTGAGGGCGGCGAGGGTGATCGTGATGGAGGGCTGGAGGGAGGCTATTCGCATGAGGTTTGAGTATGGCATCTTGCCGGGGGACGAGGCACCCCCCACCCCGTCAAAAAGTGTGTAAAGTCCTCGAAGGAAATGCTTTAGGGCTGGACTTGTCCTCGATCCGAAGCGTCTTTTTCGCTCCGCGCTGAGCGATAGGTTGGGTTTTGGGGATGTCCGGAGGCGGGAATTGTCAAGCGAGACAATTCCGCTCTTCGGCTTCGTCGGATTGCAGAGCGACAGGTAAGAGGAGACTAGAGCGACCGCAGGCCCTTCGACTACTTAGTTCGCAAAGTGCGCGAACTGCTTCTGTCAGGATGACAGATTTTTGGTTTTGACTGGATTCGTTACACAGCAACAGCAAAGGCAGGTTCCTCCACTTGCGGCGACGGGATGATAACTAAAAAACAGACAACGGCAACAGCAAAATGCGGGGGGCTCCTCCACTACGGCGGCAAAAGCGCCGCCTCCGGTCGGGATGACGAACGTTTGGAGGTTTGGTCAGGGACGTTTGGGGTTTGGTGAGGACGAACGTTTGGGGGGTTGGTCAGGACTGACGTTTGGGGTTTGGTCAGGACGAACGTTTGGGGGTTTGGTCAGGACTGACGTTGGGGTTTGGTCAGGACGAACGTTTGGGGGTTTGGTCAGGACTGACGTTTGGGGTTTGGTCAGGACGAACGTTTGGGGGTTTGGTCAGGACTGACGTTGGGGTTTGGTGAGGACGAACGTTTGGGGGTTTGGTCAGGACTGACGTTTGGGGTTTGGTCAGGACTGAACGCGTTTGGGGTTTGGTGAGGACGAACGTTTGGGGTTTGGTCAGGACTGACGTTTGGGGTTTTGGTGAGGACGAACGTTTGGGGTTTGGTCAGGACTGACGTTTGGGGTTTTGGTGAGGACGAACGTTTGGGTTTGGTCAGGGCGGACGTTTGGGGTTTGGTCAGGACGAACGTTTGGGGTTTGGTGAGGACGAACGTTTGGGTTTGGTAGGGCGGACGTTCGGGGTCTGGTCAGGACGAACGTCTGGGTTTGGTCAGGAAGGCGGTTGCAAGAGTTATTCGACGGGGAGTTTGGCGTTGTAGCCGTCGCGGGCGATGACGGAGTATTTCTCGGGATGGCCCTTTTCGTCCTGCATGCGCAGGGGGTGGCCTTCGTTGTCGACCAGGAGGACCTTGACCTTGCGGTAGCTGCCGTCGTTCTTGTTGTTAGTGGGGCGGTAGGTGAGGACGTATTCGTTGCGGATGGAATCGTTGATCTGGGCGAAGACATCGGGTAGCGCGCCCTGGAACATCGGATAGAAGCTCAGGCCACCGGTCATTGAGGCGAAGGTGTTCAGTTGGTTCTGGGCCTGGAGATAGTTCATGTTGGCGATGGCGCCGCCCATGCCACCACCGCCGCCACCCGCCATCTCATGGAGGAGAGCGCCGGTGCCAATGGAGAAGATCGTGGTGTTCTGGCTGGATTTGACCTTGGCGAGGATCTTGTCGAGGGTGAGCTTGGAGAAGGTGTCGCGGCCGGAGCCGATGAGGATGATGTATTTGCGACCTTCGATACGGCTGCAGCGATCCAGGGTCTCGTAGAGGGCGTCGAAGAGGTTGGTGTCAGAGAAGCCGGGGATTATGAGGGACTGAAGGGACTGGGCGATGAGGTCCTGGTTGTTGGTGAAGTCGGTGAGGATGTGGGTCCTGAGGTCGTAGGTAACTACTGCGACGTAGTCATCTTTCCGCAGGGAGCGGAAGAAGTAGTAGGAAGCGGTCCGCATGTCGTTGATGAGGTAGTAGCTGTTGGCGGCGAACTCGAGCAGCATGACGGCAGTGATGGGGGTCTGGGCGACCCGGACGCTGGTAATGGTCTGGGGGACGCCGTCCTCGAGGATCAGGAAGTTGTTGGCCTTGAGGCCGGGGACGAACTGGTGGGTCTTGTCGAGGATGACGTTGGCGTCGATGTTGACGATGGGGACGTCGATACGGAGCGAGTAGGTGTCGCCGTTGGGATTCTTGACCTTGGGCTCGGCCGGGGCGGCAGGCGGAGGCGGAGGCTCGTCGTCAGCGTCCTTCTTTTTCTTGAGGATGATGGTTCCGTTGTCGGTCGCGGGGCCCGCGTCGTCGGGGGGCGGCGGGGTGGGCTTGGTCTGCTGCTGGGGCGGAGGGGCGGTGGCCTGGGCGCGGGCGAGGGGCAACGGAAAGAGGAGGGTGCAGGCGGCAAGAAGGAGGAGAGGGGCCGGACGGTGAGGATGGGTAGTCATCATCTAAAACTTTACTCCGAATGTTGGACGGGTTGAGAGTTTGATCGTGAGTGTCGGTGCTTGCCCGTTGGGCGTCCGGGGCCTGATTGTTTAGGCGGCCGGCTGCACAATCTCCCGGATTGAGGCCCAGCCTGTCGGACTGGCGGCGTACCGGACGTAGACGACCATGGAACGCCCCTTGAAGATAAACGAGGCGCCTGGTGATTTCGGATTACCTTGAACGGTGAAGAGAGTCTCTTCAACGGCGGTGCCGCTGTGGAAGAGAGTGGTTTCGACCTTATTTTCAATAAACTCGAGGTTAAAGGTCTGCAGGGTCACCAGCAGGTCCTGCTTGAGCTCCTCGATGCCAACAAGGTACCGGTTATAGGCGAGGGCTTTGATGACATCGGGATGGTGGCAAGCGAGGATCCCTGCCAGATCGCCTCTGGCGAACGCGGCACGAATGAGGTCTCCGGTCTTTTTGAGCGATTCTCTTTCTTCGGGTGAGCCGGCGAAGAGCCCGGTGACTGGTTTGAGTTGAGCGTTAGTAGATGTAGCCAGATAGAACGGCAGGGCGGAGCATGCGGCTGCGAGCAGTTCTCTTCGATCCATCGGGCCTCAAATCTTCGCTTCGCACACCAACTGGACGATGGACGGGCGATCGGAGTAGTTCTAGTAGTCTGGTAGACGTGATGGCTGCTATAAAGATTCGGCGGTTGGTTTACGGCCTGGCAGTGGGCGGAATACTGGTGGGGAGTGCCCGGGCACAAGCACCCGCCGGAAGCACAGTCGCTGCAGTTACGACGGGAGGGTGGGTGCCCGGTCGCCATGCCGGCAGCGGCCCCGGTGGTGACAAAATTTTTTCCGCTCGCTGAGGTGAAGCGGGGAATGAAGGGTGTCGCCTATACGGTGTTCGAAGGGGTGAATCCGGAGCCGATGCAGGTGGAGATCCTGGGCGTGTTGAGAGACGCGCTGGGGCCGGGACAGGACATGATTCTTGCACGACTGCATGGAGACAAGCCGGAGTATACCGGCGTGGTGGCGGGGATGAGCGGGAGTCCGGTGTATATCGACGGGCGGCTGGTGGGCGCGTTGAGTTATCGGATTGGACAGTTCACCAAGGAGCCGATAGCGGGGATCACTCCGATCGAGTCGATGCTGCAGGTGCGGGACGGAAACGGCGGCGCTTCGGTGGGGATGCAGCGGGCGGAGGCAAAGAGCACAGGGGTGGATGGATCGCCGGAGATGCGAGCGATGGAGACTCCGCTGATGTTTGGCGGATTCAGCCAGGAGACGGTGGAGCGATTTGGAGACAGATTTCGGGCGATGGGATTGACGCCGGTGGCTGGCCTGGGCGGCGCGGACCCGAAGGCGGTGCAACCAGAGCCTCTGGTGCCGGGAAGTGCGGTGAGCGCTGTTCTGGTGCGGGGAGACCTGTCGATGGCGGGGACCTGCACGGTGACGTATGTCGATCCGAAGCGGCTGCTGGCTTGCGGGCATCCGATTACGCAGTATGGGCCCGTGGATATGCCGATGACCAAGGCGGAGGTGCTGACTTCGCTGGCGTCGCCTTTGAATTCGTTCAAGATCATTAACACGACGGAGACGGTGGGGGCGTTTACCGAGGACCGGGCTTCGGCGATCATGGGTCGGTTTGGCGTGCTGGCGCGGATGATTCCGGTAGAGGTAGAGGTAGTGCCACCGGTGTTTGGGGACAAGCCTGCCAGCGCGACGAAGACGCTTCACTTCGAGGTGCTGGACAACCGGCAACTGACGCCGTCGACGATGCTGGTGTCTGTGTATCAAAGCTTGCAGACGAACAATACCGCCGCGGAGGAGATGAGCTACCGGCTGACGGGAGAGATCAGCGTGAAGGGGTTGCCGCCGTGTCCGGGTGCAGGGAATGATGGCGCAGAACGAGTTCTTCCCGGGGACGATCAACGCGGCGCTGCTGGTGAACGACCGGTTCAACAAGGTGTATGGCAATGCGCTGGAGCAGCCGGTGGTTACGGGGCTCAAGCTGAAGGCGGAGGCGGTCCCGGGGCGGATGACGGCGGTGCTCGAGTCGGCACGGCTGAGCCGGATCGACGCGCATGCGGGCGATGAGATTGAGGTGGAGGCCACGCTGCATCCTTACCAGGCGGAGGCCCGGATCGTGAAGGTGAAGGTAAAGCTGCCGGCGGAGTTGACGCCGGGGACGATGCGAGTCGTGGTGAGCGATGGAGCGACGGTGGACCGATTGATGACCCGGACGGGGGCGCCGCATTCGGTGGGTTTGGCAGACACTGTGGCGGAGTTGAACCGGGTGCATGCGAACGACCGGGTCTATGTGACGCTGCTTGACCACGCGACGCAGGCGGTGCTGGAGAGTGAGGCGCTGCCGGGGGTTCCGCTTTCGATGGCGAACGTCCTGGAGCCGTTGAAGGACGCGCAGAAGATGCAGTTGACGGGTGAGAGCGTGGTGGAGGCGGGTTCGTCTGAGGCAGGATACGCCCTGAACGGGTCGCAGGTGTTGAACCTTCTGGTGAAGTAGTGCCGGGTTACGCCTTGAGTCGATTGAATAAGTCTTGACTGAAGTTTTGTTGGGGGCTATACGGAGACTGCGGTTCTACTAGAGTAGTTTTTTGCTGGGTGGGGTGTTGTAGCATCTAGGAGTAGCGCGGCAGTACGTCGGCGCGCCAAAAAGGGAACGATTTCGAATGAGTGAAATACATGGTTTTGGTGTGCACGCGGCCGGTGCACAGTTGCTGGCTTACAAATACGATCCGGGTGCGCTGCAGGCCGATGAGGTCGAGATCAAGATCTCGCACTGCGGCGTTTGTTATAGCGATGTGCACCTGATCGATAACGACTGGGGGATGAGCAAGTATCCGTTTATTCCGGGTCATGAGATTGTGGGGACGGTTGTGGCCCTCGGCAACCGCGTGAAGGACCGGGCGATGGGTGAACGCGTGGGAGTGGGGTGGCAGGCGGACAGCTGCGGCATCTGCGAGTGGTGCAGGCAGGGCGATGAACATCTTTGCGCGAAGGCACAGCCGACCTGCGTGGGACGGAATGGCGGGTTTGCCGATAAGATTCGCGTGAACTCGCGGTTTGCAATTCCGGTGCCGCCGGCGCTGGAGAGCGAGAACGTGGCCCCGCTGATGTGCGGGGGAATCACGGTGTACAGCCCGCTGCGAAACCATGGGGTGAGGCCGTCGTCGCGCGTGGGGATCATCGGGATTGGCGGGTTGGGGCATCTGGGGATCCAGTTTGCGAGGACGTTTGGCGCGGAGGTGACGGCGTTTTCAACCACGAAGGACAAAGAGGCCGAGGCGCGCAAGCTGGGAGCGCACAATTTTGTCAATACGCGAGACACTGGAGCTCTGAAGAAGGTGGCAGGGTCGTTCGATCTGCTGCTGTCGACGGTGAGCGCGGACCAGGACTGGCAAGCATATGTCGACGGCCCTGCGGCCCAAGGGTACGTTGTGTGTCGTGGGGGCTTCGCCTTCGCCGATGCAGTTAGGCGCGTTCTCGCTGATCTCCGGGCAGAAGGCGGTTTCGGGTAGTCCGACGGGTAGCCCGAGGGACCTGTTCGAGATGCTGGATGTCGCGGCGCGGCATGGGGTGAAGGCGGTCACTGAGCGGTTCGCGATGGCCAAGGCGAACGACGCTGTGGCCAAGGTGAAGAAGAACCAGGTGCGGTACCGGGCAGTCCTGGCGAATTAGGCTACAACTGGATACGGATCGAAGGCGAGGGCCCTCTGGCTCTCGCCTTTTTCGGTAGTGGTCAAGTTTGAAACTTGACCACTACCCCTTTTTCTGCATGGAAGACCAATGTCTGTACGGTGCTTTAGACTCAGAACCAACATGATGCGACGAATGTTGATGACGGTGTTGGCGGTGGGGAGTTCCCTGCTGCCGGGGTCGGTGAGCGCGCAGGGCACGAAGCTGTGGAGTGTGGCGCGCTACGACGAGATGGAGAAGGGCTCGACGGATGGCGTCGCGATTCGGAGCGATGGACGGCTGGAGGCGGGGCCGACGAGTTCCCTGCTCTATGCGACCGGGAAGAGCTATGTGTGGTCGATGGCCAGTGATGCGGCGGGCAACAGCTATCTGGGGCTGGGTGGAACGGCCTCGGGGTCGGCGGTGGTGATGAAGGTAACGCCGGACGGGAAGGCTTCGCAGATCTTTGAGGGTAAGGAGCTGGCGGTGCAGGCGGTGCTTGTAGCTGCGGATGGAAGTGTGCTCGTGGCGACGTCTCCGGATGGCAAGGTGTACCGGGTCCCGGCTTCGGGAGCGACGGGAGCTCCGGTGGTGGTATTCGATCCTGCGACGACTGAAGAGAAGCCGAAGTATCTTTGGGACCTGGCGGTGGGTAAGGCCGGTGAGGTGTATGTGGCGGCCGGGGCGCCGGCAGTGGTGTACCGCGCCCCAGCGGGCGGGGGCAAGGCGGAGGTGCTGTTCAAGACGGCGGACCAGCATATCCGGTGTTTGTTGCTGGCGGCGGACGGGACGCTGTGGGCGGGCTCGGATGGGTATGGGGTGATCTACCGGTTTAATACGTGGACGGCGGGGGCGAAGCCGTTCGCGGCATATTCGGCGGGCCGGCGGGAGATTACGGCCCTGGCGATGGATGCGGCGGGGAACATTTATGCGGCGGGTGTGGGGACGAAGGGGCATTCGGCGTTGCCACCCTTGCCAGTGGTGGGGAGTGTGGGGGTGACGATTACGTTTGTGCAGCCGGGTTCTTCGACGGCGGCGGGTTCGAATACGCTGGTGCCGGATGGGTCCGAGATTTACGAGATTGCGGCGGATGGCTCACCGCAAAAGCTGCTGACGCTGAAGGACGACGTTGTGTACGCACTGGCGGTACGGAAGGGGAGCTTGTTGGCGGCGACGGGAAATCGTGGGCGGGTGTATCGCGTGGATACGAATGACGCCGGTCGGTTTACCGATGTCGCGCACCTGGAGGCAGCGCAGGGAATGGCGTTTGCTCCGGCGAAGGACGGGTTGCTGGTGGCTACGAGCAATAGCGGGAAGGTGTTTCGGCTCGGCGATACGGTCGCTCCGGCTGCGACTTATACGAGCGAGGTGTTCGATGCGCAAAGCTTCGCGCAATGGGGGCGAGCGGAAGTCAGGGCGAGTGCGAGTGCGGGGTTCGATCTGTTTGTTCGGAGCGGGAATGTGGAGAGTCCGCTGATGGGTTGGAGCGAGTGGACTCGGGTGGGTGCGGACGGAGCGTTTGCGGTGCCCGGCGGGACGGTTTGTGCAGTGGAAGGCGGTGCTGCGGAGTGGAGGGAGCGTCGATTCGGTTGCGTTGAATTATCTGCAGAAGAACGTCGCGCCTGTGGTGGATGAGGTAGTGGTGCAACCGGGGGCGCGGGTGGCGGCGAACGCTGCGGTACCAAATGCGGCGACGGTGCAGGTGGTTTTCCCTTCGGCGGCGGGAGCTTCGCCGGCGGTGAGCTTTACGCCGGACGCCAGTACGCAGCCGCTGTCGGCGCAGAAGGACAAGACCGCTGTGACGGTGCGGTGGATGGCACATGATGACAACGGTGATGACCTGATGTTTGCGGTTTGGTATCGCGGGGTAGGTGAGGCGAACTGGCGGTTGCTGAAGGACAAGATCTCGGAGAAGGCTTACAGCTTCGATTCGTCTCTGCTGCCCGATGGAAGCTATGAGTTGAAGGTGGTGGCGAGCGACGCTCCTGTGCATACGGACGCGGAGGCGTTGACGGGGGAACGGGTAAGTGAGGTTTTTGTGGTGGACACTACTCCGCCTATGCCTGGAACGCTGAACGCGACAATGGTTGCAGGAACGCCAGCGAAGATCCATGCGACGCTGGAGGCACGCGATGCTACTTCTCCGATTGCGCATGCGGAGTATTCGTTGGATGCGGGGCCGTGGCAGTATCTGGAACCGGTGGGGAAGGTCTCGGACTCGCTGACTGAGCGATACGACTTCACGGTGATGGTGCCTGCTGCGACTGGTCCTGTGCAGGACGTAAAGGAGCATGTGCTGGCGGTGCGGGTGTACGACCGTTATGAGAACGTTGTCGCGGTGAAGGCGGTGGTTCGCTGATGCGCGAGTGGCTGGCTGCGCGATTTCCAAAGTTCAGCCAGGACCGCCTGCTCCTGGTGGTCGACCTGATCGGGACTTTTGTTTTTGCGGTGGAAGGAGCGCTGGCTGGGATTGATGCTGGGTTGGACGTGTTTGGGTTGCTGGTGCTTTCGTTTGTTACGGCGCTGGGTGGAGGGACGATTCGCGATCTGCTGATTGGGGCGATTCCGCCGAACAGTATTCGGGACTGGCGGTATGGTGCGACGGCGTTTGCCGGTGGGGGCGCGGTGTTTTTCTTCGATCCGCTGTTTCAGCGGGTGCCGACACATCTGATGATTACGCTTGATGCTGCCGGGCTGGCCCTGTTTGCAGTAGCGGGCGTGGGGAAGGCGCTGGAGTATGGGATCACGCCGCTGCTGGCGATCATGATGGGTGCAGTGACAGGAGCAGGGGGCGGGACGGTACGGGACGTGCTTTTGGCGCAGTTGCCTGGGGTGTTGCACTCGGACGTGTATGCGGCGGCGGCGCTCGCGGGGGCTACGGTGGTGGTCGTCGGCCTGAAGCTGAAGATGCCTCGGGGGCTGGCGATGAGTTTTGGTGCTGGGGCTTGTTTTGTGCTGCGGATGGTGGCCGCGTGGCAGCATTGGAACCTGCCGAAGGTGATGGTGCGGTAGACGTTGCCCCCGACTGTGGGTATCTTGATGGTTTAAGGGGCGCGACTGAGGTTCTGGTGGGGTGCGGTCAGTCGACATATGGAAGATCGTCTGGATGTACGCCGACGTAGTCGGGCTCCGGATCATGCAGGAAGCGCACGGCTTCGATGTCGCCAAGACCTTCAAGGAGGGCCTTGCAAATTCGATGCATACCGTCCATGACGCGACCGTCACAGGAAAGAATGATGGGAAAGGCGAGGTCGCAGTCGCGGATGAGGCGGGCGTGCTCAGCGATCTGGCGGCAGGTGATGGGTTTTGTGAGTCCGCCGAACCAGAAGGGCTCGTCGAGTTCGCGGATGGCGGTGAGAGGTACTCGCTCGCGGGGCAGGGTGGATGAGACCTCGACGAGACGGTGGACGTTCCAGGTGCGGAGACCTTGGGGCGATTGGCGGAAATGATATTGGGCGCGCATTGTTTTCCTGTGGTGGATAGTAAGCTGGGACTCGATGCGATTTGAACTTTTTATTGCGGCGCGGTATCTGCGGGCGAAGAGGCGGCAGGCCGTGGTGGGCGTGATCACGGCTATTTCCGTGATTGGGGTAGCTGCGGGTGTGGCTTCGTTGGTTATTGCGCTGGCGATTACGAATGGGATGCGGAGAGACCTGCAGGAGAGGCTGGTGGGGTCGACGTCGCATGTGGGCCTGATGCGGATTGCGGGGGACGGGATACGGGATTGGCGGCCGCTGCTGGAACGGTTGCGGAAGGTGCCGCATGTGACGGCCGCTGCTCCGGGGCTTTACGGGCAGGTGTTGATCTCGCACGGTGCGCGGAGCGGTGGTGCGTTGATCAAGGGCGTGATTCCGACAGATGAGAAGACTGTTGGAGACCTTCTACAGAGTGTGGTGCAGGGGTCGGCTGCGGAGTTAGAGCCGCTAAAGGCCGACGTGGAAACCCATGTCCCAAAAGCTGGACATGGGGCACCCGGTCAAGTGGCTGCTTCAATTTCTCAGGCTTTGCCGCCGATTGTGATCGGGCAGGACCTGGCGGAGAGCATTGGGGTAAAGGTTGGAGATGGGGTCCTGGTGACTAGTCCGCAGGGGGAGTTGACGCCGCTGGGATTGGTGCCTCGGTATCAGCGGTTTCAAGTGGTGGGAATTTTCAAATCGGGGTTCTATCAGTATGACTCGAGCTATGCGTTTCTTCGATTGCTTGATGCGCAGAGACTATTCAGCGAGCCGGACCTGATCTCTGTGATCAGCTTCAAGGTGGATGATCTGTATCACGCGGACCGTGTGGGGCAGGCGATCGAGGACGCGGCCGGAAAAGGGTTTCAGACGACGAACTGGATGGAGCAGAACCGAGAGTTGTTTCGGGCGTTGAAGCTGGAGCAGATTGTGACGTTTATTGTGCTGGCGCTGATTGTTTGTGTGGCTGCGTTGAATATTCTGATCGCGCTGACCATGATGGTGATGGAGAAGACGCGGGACATCGCGGTGTTGATGAGCTTTGGGGTGAGGGCGGAGCAGGTGCGGAGGATTTTTCTGCTGCAAGGGTTACTGATTAGTGTGATTGGGACGGTGCTTGGGTTGATTTTGGGGTTTGGGTTGAGTTGGCTGGGAGGACACTACAGGTTCATTCGGCTGGATGCAGCGGTTTATTCGATCGATTATCTGCCGTTTGCGCCGCGGGTTTGGGACGCTTTGATTGTGGCGGCGGTTTCGTTGGGAGTTAGTTTGATTGCTACGCTGTATCCGAGTGGATCGGCAGCGAAGGTGCTGCCGGCGGAGGCCCTGCGGTATGAGTAGGATCGAGATTTTGTTCCTGGTGTGAGTTGAGCGCAGACCCTAATTGAGAAACGTACCTCAGCGGCTAAAGCCGCACTCGAAGTAAATGTATACGGCACGGCTGAAGCCGTGCCCTTAAGCAAGGCGGAATTTCTGGTAGCGTAGGGCATCCTGGACTGAGAGGAGCGGCGATGGAACCCAGATTGAAGTATGGGCAGCTGGTGCCGGAAGGCTTCGCTAAGATGCGGGAGCTGGAGCATTACCTGAACAACGGGACAGGGTTGGAGGCTTCGTTGCGGGAGTTGGTGAGGCTGAGGGCCTCGTTGATGAATGGGTGCGAGTTTTGCATTCGTCTGCATACGTCGGAGTTGCGGAAGGTGAATGAGACGGCGGAGAGGATCACGGGCGTCGCTGATTGGCGGGGCTCGGACGCCTATACGAAGCGGGAGCGGGCGGCGCTGGCATGGGCGGAGGTGCTGACGAACATTCAGGATGGACATGCGCCGGATGTGGTGTATGAGGATGTGAGGGCGCACTTCAGTGATGTGGAGACGGTGAATCTGACACTGGTGATTTCGACGATTAATGCGTGGAACCGGATTTCGATCGGGTTGGGGGCGCACTCGGAACATGCGGGCGGCGCGAAGGCGGCGGTGGAGAGATAGATGGCGGACGATCCGAACAAAATGCGAGGGGCCCTCCACTACGGCGGCAAAAGCGCCTCCTCGGGTCAGGATGACGCTTCTTTTGGAGAGATGGAGGACAGGCTGGAACCGCTGCCGGGGCTGCGGGAGCGAACTGTGGTGATGCGAGCGGTGGGGCTGACGAAGATTTATCCTTCCGTTTCGGATGAGGCGGGACGGGGGGCGCTGGAGCTGTTTCGCGGGGTGGACCTGAAAGTTCACGCGGGAGAGATGGTCGCGATTGTGGGGGAGAGCGGCGCGGGGAAGAGTTCCCTGCTGCACCTGCTGGCTGCCCTGGATACACCGACGGCCGGGGAGGTTTGGTGCGGGGAGAGCCGATTGAGTGGATTTACTCCGCGGCAGGCGGCGGATTATCGCAATCGGGACGTGGGGTATGTGTGGCAGTTTCACTATCTGTTGCCAGAATTTTCAGCGGTGGAAAACGTGGCAATGCCGTTGCTGGCTCGCGGGTGGGGGCGGGCGGCGGCGTTGGAGAAGGCCGCGTTCTGGCTGGGCGAGGTGGGGTTGGCGGACCGGTTGGCGAACCGTTCGGGGGAGTTGAGCGGCGGTGAGCAGCAGCGCGTGAGCCTCGCTAGGGCGTTGGTAACGGAGCCGAAGATCCTGCTGGCGGACGAGCCTACGGGCGACCTGGATGGGAAGACGGCGGAGGCGGTGTTCGGGTTGATTCAGCGGCTGCACGAGGCGCATGGGCTGACGAGTGTGCTGGTGACGCATAATCTTGAATTTGCGGAGCGGTGCGACCGGGTGCTGCGGCTGCGGGAGGGGCGGCTGGTGGATGCCAGAGCCGGGGGTTAATGCCGAACTCGGATTGGCCATGCGGCGTGGATTTCAAATTGTCAGTTTTGTTGAGTTTGCTGTCTGGTTGGGTGGAAGCGGTTGGGGCGCATCTAGTTTGGTGCGAGTTTTGCACAATGTGCATCTAAAAGAGTGCTAAGTTAGGCATAACTTTTGAGGGATTTCGAATATTTGACATGGACGACTACACTGTAGGAGTGGAATGGGTGCTTTGTAGCTCGAAGTTGCCTGGTTAGTCCCTGAAGTAGAGCGGTAAATGGGACGGTTGTTGGGACCAATGGCGCTGTTCGGCCTTCGGGCTGGGTGGTGGCCGGCTTGAAGGGGACATCATGTTCGAACGCTATACGGAAAAGGCGCGCCGGGTAATTTTCTTTGCCCGGTATGAAGCAAGTCAGTTTGGGTCGCCTTATATCGAGACCGAGCATCTTCTGCTTGGATTATTGCGCGAGGACAAAGCACTGACGAACCGCTTTTTGCGGTCGCATGCGTCGGTGGAGTCGATACGCAAGCAGATTGAAGGGCATACGACGATTCGGGAGAAGGTGTCGACCTCGGTCGATCTGCCGCTGTCGAATGAATGTAAGCGGGTGCTGGCTTATGCGGCTGAAGAGGCGGAACGACTTTCGCATAAACACATTGGGACGGAACATCTGTTGCTTGGGCTGTTGCGCGAGGAGAAGTGCTTTGCTGCGGAGATCCTGCAGGAGCGTGGGTTGCGGCTGCCGGCAATTCGCGAAGAGTTGCAGCGGACGACACAGGAGAAGACGCCTTCCGCGCAGAGCAGTAAAGGACAGCGCGGCGAGCAGAGTATGCTGGCGGAGTTTTCGCGCGACCTGACGCAGTCTGCGATGGACCAGCAGCTTGATCCGCTGGTTGGGCGTGACGCTGAGGTAGATCGGGTGATCCAGATCCTTTGCCGCCGGACGAAGAACAATCCTGTGCTGATCGGCGAGCCGGGTGTGGGTAAGACGGCGATTGTAGAAGGGCTGGCGCAGAAGATCGCTGATGGCGAGGTGCCGAGTTTTCTGGCTGACAAGCGGGTGCTGGCGCTGGAGCCTTTCGTTGATTGTTGCCGGAACAAAGTATCGCGGGCAGTTTGAAGAGCGGCTGAAGACGATCATGAAGGAGCTGATGGAGAACCAGAACTCCATCGTGTTCATCGACGAGCTGCATACGCTGGTTGGCGCGGGTTCGGCGGAGGGGTCGCTCGATGCAGCGAATATTCTTGAAGCCGGCTTTGAGCCGTGGAGAAATTCAGTGCATTGGTGCGACGACTCCTGCGGAGTATCGCAAGTCGATTGAAAAGGACCGGTCTTTGGAGCGGCGTTTTCAGGCGGTGAAGGTGCCTCCGCCGAATGAAGAAGACGCGATCAAAATCATCATGGGGATCAAGGAGAAGTATGAGAAGTTTCATGCTGTCTCTTACACGGACGATGCGATTACATTTTCGGTGTCGCACTCGAGCAGGTATATTCCGGACCGGTTTTTGCCGGATAAGGCAATTGATTTGATCGACGAAGCTGGGGCGCGGGTGAAGCTGCGGCAGACTTCGATGCCGGAAGAGCTGACCGAGGTGCAGAAGCGAATCAAGTTCATCGTGCACCGGATGGAGAACGCGATTGCTAACCATGAGTTCGAGAAGGCACGGTTCTACTCGGACGAAGAGCGCAAGGAGCGGGAGAATCTGCGGGCGCTGCGGGACAAGTATCACCTGGATGATTCTTCGGCGGGTATTGTGACGCGTGGAGATATCGAGGATGTTGTCAGCCGGTGGACCGGGGTTCCGATTACTTCGCTGAAGGAAGAGGAGACGCAGCGGTTGCTGCGGGTCGAGGAAGAGCTGCACAAGCGCGTCATCTCGCAGGATAAGGCGATCTCGGCGCTGGCGCGGGCGATTCGACGGTCTCGTGCTGGGTTTGAAGAATCCGGCGCGGCCGATTGGCAGCTTCCTGTTCCTTGGGCCTACGGG
Source organism: uncultured Acidobacteriaceae bacterium (assembly GCA_963774835.1). Classification (GTDB taxonomy): domain Bacteria; phylum Acidobacteriota; class Terriglobia; order Terriglobales; family Acidobacteriaceae; genus Edaphobacter. The sequence goes on along the minus strand of CAVZGS010000001.1, from coordinate 520,275 downwards.
TGTTGGTAAGACGGAGATGGCGCGGACGCTGGCGCAGTTTTTGTTCGGCAGCGAGAAGGCGCTGATTCGCTTCGATATGTCGGAGTTCATGGAGAAGCATTCGGTCAGCAAGCTGATCGGTTCGCCTCCGGGATATGTTGGGTATGAAGAGGGCGGGCAGCTTACGGAGCGGGTGAAGCGGAATCCGTACTGCGTGGTGCTGCTCGATGAGATCGAGAAGGCGCATCCGGACGTTTTCAATCTGCTGCTGCAGGTGTTTGAAGATGGGCAGCTGACAGACGGGTTGGGCAACACGGTCGATTACAAGAACACGATCATCATCATGACGTCGAACATTGGAGCGAAGCATCTGCAGAAGCGGCAGGGTCTTGGTTTCCAGAGCGAGAAGGAAGACATGGTGATGGACAAGATGGAGGAGCTGGTTCGCGGCGAGGTGAAACGGACGTTCAATCCGGAGTTTCTGAATCGCCTGGACGAGATCATCATCTTTACGTCGCTATCGGATGCGGACCTGATGCAGATTCTCGAGTTGCTGGTGCAGCAGTTGAATACCAATCTTGTGCATAAGGCGATCACTATCTCGGTGACCGATGATGCGAAGAAGTGGATCATCGAGAAGACGGCTTCGGACCGGACGTATGGTGCGCGGCCTCTGCGCCGGGCTTTGCAGCGGTTTGTTGAAGACCCGCTGTCGGAGGCGCTGATCGCTGGCGGTATTGTCGAACGGCCGGCGTTCCTTGAGGTGTACATGGAAAATAATGCGCTGTTCTATCGGCCGGTTTCGGCGGACGGCGAAGAGAAGATGGCAGGGATGGCACTGACTGCGGCGTAATCCTTGCGTTCGGTGGAAGAACTTGCGCCCCGGCCAATTGCCGGGGCGTATTGTTTTGGTGGGAGGATTTTTGGACTATGGACCGTCGTGAATTTGCTGCTTTGCTTCCAGCGTTGCTAGCTGGTCCGGCGCTGGTACCGGAGAGTTTGGAGGGCCAGAGTGCGAGCTTGCCTACGCTCGAGTCAGGTGTGTACAAACCTACGCCGCCAAAGGCCGGATCGATGGCGGGGCACTCCTCCAGCCACTACATGATGGGAATGTTGAAGGCCGGAAATATTCGGCTGGAGATGCATGAGTCGACGATTGAGCCAGGTGCGCAGCATGAGCCGGTGGGGACGCATCTGCATAGTGAGATCTGGCTGGTGCGTGAGGGGACTGCGGAACTGACCACGAACGGTGTTGCGAGGACGATGGCGGCGGGCGATGTGGGGATCTGCGTGGCGGGGGACAAGCATTTCATCGCCAATACGAGTGATAAGCCGGTGACTTATTTTGTGGTGACGGTGGGGCCGCCCGAGTAGCAGTGGAGTCAGATTGATGTCAGCTGTCTCTTCGGCCTCGGAATTAGCAAGAAGACCCCGGTGCTCCGGGGTCTTTTCTGCTTGTGAAGACTCAGACGAGCGACTGAGCAGTCTTGACGGCGCTCTGGACAACGTCGCTGGCCTTGTCGACGGCGTTTTCGACCTGGCCGCGTGTGCGCTTGATCGCCTTGTCTGCTTCCTTGCTGAGGCGCTCTGCCTGCTCCTTGAGATAGTTGGCGGCGTCTTCGAGGTAGTCTCCCGCGTCCTCGACTCCCTTGCGTAGCTGCTTACGGGTCTTGGCCCCGGTTTGAGGAGCGTAGAGCAGAGCGATCGCGGCCCCAGCTGTGACGCCGATGCCGAAGGCGAACCAGTAGTTTTTTGCGCTCATGTTTGAAGTTACCTCGTGCGTTATTTTTGGTCTTCTTGACTACTCTATTGGATTCAGACGGATTTCGATTGGTTGGTTGTTCCTTTTTTTCGGTTGGTTCCGGTTCTGTTTGCGGATACTGACCAGTCTCATTAGACGGCCAGGCCGGCCAGTTCCCTTGCCCGCAGGAAGATCCGAGTGAACATGGTGCGGTTGAGGCGGCCGGTGTTGGTGTTACGCAGGGACGGGTGGTAAGTGGCGAGCAGATGCAGGCCGTTGGGGAGAAGATATTGGGCACCGTGGGAGAAGCGGTACTCGGACCTGCGGGCGATGACGCCGGTTTCGAGCAGGAAGGCCAGGTAACCATCGAAGGCGATCTTTCCGAGGCAGACGACGACACGGACTCGCGGCAGGGCCTGAATTTCAGCGGCGAGGTGGTTGGCGCAGTTGCGGATCTCCTGGGGGAGAGGTTTGTCGCCGGGCGGGGCGCAGCGTACGACAGAGGCTATCCAGGTGTGGCGCAGCTTCAGACCGTCGTGGCGGTCGATGGCGCGCGGTTTGCTGGCGAGGCCGAGTTCGTGCAGGACGGGATACATGAAGTCGCCGGAGCCGTCGCCGGTGAAGGGTCGGCCTGTTCGGTTAGCTCCGTGGGCGCCTGGGGCGAGGCCGAGGACGAGGACTCGGGCCCTGGGGTCACCAAAGCCCGGGACGGGGCGGGCCCAGTAGGTCTGGTCGATATAGGCGCGGCGTTTGGTTTCGCCGATTCCTCGGCAGTATTCGCGAAGACGGGGGCAGCGCTCGCAGGTGATGATGGACCCGTGAATCTGCTGAAGGAGTTGAGACGTACTCTGAGCGCCGGAGGGTGTCACTGCATCCCATGATAGTAGGAGTGAGGCGTGGGCGGCGCAGGCGTAGGCTTGTGTTTACATAGAATGGTTCAGCATCGGGTGAAGGACAGGCGGCGAGTTGGAAGATCCAAGGCTTAGCAGAATGTACTGGGCGCTCCTGAAGCAAGGAGTTGGCAGGTGGCGCAGACGTATATGGCGCGCGGCCGTGATGCGGTCAGGCCTGTTGATCGTCCTTGTGATGGCGCTTGTGTTTGCGGGTTTGGCATTTGGGTGGCATGAACACAGACTGGGGCAGTTTGCCCAGCTGAAGAAAAACCTTGGTAAAAGACCCGTTCACGATGTGGCGGTGCGGCCGGGGGGACAGGACGTAGTCCAGCTGCAGCGTTCGCAGATGCTAGAAGGTAATGGGCCGGAGTTTCTTTCGGCGACGCTGCTGCCCGGCCGCGGGATGAATCTGCTGCAGATCACGGCTTATCTTCCGCAGAAAGGAGAGGTGAATCTACTTGCCTCTCCAACGCTGGAGGAGGCGGCGCGGCTATTGACCGGGGCTGGCAGGGACGCGACCGGGGCACAGAGCCTGGCGATGGGAGCTGCGATCGAGGTGCCGTGGGCGAGCCGAATCTCGGGCTCTCCCACACCAGACGGAGGAAGCCTGCTCACCGTGTGGCGCGGAGAGCGTTTGACGCTGCCGACGGACGCGAAGGACAGCTATGGAGTCGGTGGCGCGATGGCGGCTGGTGGACTGCTGCTAAAGCAAGCGGCAGATTCGGTGACCACCAACGTGATGCCGGATGGCGGAGAGGTGCAGGCGACCTTCCATCCAGGCGACTTTGACGGACATTGGCTGTCGAAGACAGAGATTGCGACGACGGTGGAGTTGAGCGGCCGGGCGATCGATATGAAGATCGTCGCGCACAATACGGGAGATACCGCCGAGCCGATTGGGATAGGGTGGCATCCGCGATTTGCGATTCTGAACGCGCATCGCGGACAGATGATGTTGCGTCTGCCGCAGGGGCTTCGAGTCGAGGTGAATGACCGCCGGACCGGGCAGCTGAGCGGTAGGCTTTTGCCGGTTGAAGGGACCGAATATGACTTTACCGGCCGCGAAGGTGCGCAGCTGGGCGCGTTGAACCTCGACGACAGCTTTGTGCACTTAAAGACGGGACTAATGGAAGACGGGCCGGTGGCGGAGCTGCGCGATCCGGAGAATGATTACGGCTTGCGCGTCACTGCGATGACTTCCAGCATCAAGGCGATACGGGTGTATGCGCCACTTGACGGATCGTTTATCTCGATTGAGCCGCAGTTCAATTATGACGACCCTTTTGGGCGACAGTGGGCGAAGGGCGAAGATACTGGAATGGTGGTGTTGGAGCCGGGAGAGTCGACCGTGTGGAAGATCCGGCTGGAGATATTTTCGCTGAGTTCGAGCCAGGCGGAACACCTGTAAAGGTGCGCCTGGGGAACGCCTGAGTGACTGGTTTGAGTGAAGATGGGAGTTCGGCACACGGTTGGGGACAAAGCGAGGTTTGACCCTCTCTATCGAAGCCTCGTACAGTAGTAAAGAGGCGTAGACCGCTCGTCAGCGCATTGGGAAGACGCGGCAGACACAGACGCTTTCTGGAAGGCATGGATTTGACCCCGACTGAGATGACAGAGACGAATGAGACTGCCGAGCAGCAGTCCGAAGTGGCACATACCCACGAGCACACGCATGACCATGATCACGAGCATGAGCACGCGCATCAGCATGCTCCTGCGCTGAACCCTGAACTGACCCGAGAGATTGAGGTAGAGGTCGCTGCAGACGAGGTATCGAAGACTTTCAAGAGAGTAGTGAAGCGGTACCAGAAGCTGGCACGGATCCCCGGCTTCCGCGCAGGCAAGGTGCCGGAGTCGCTTGTCCGGTCAAAGTTTGCGAAGGAGGTCCGCCAGGAGGTCCTGGAGAGTCTGGTTTCGGAGCGGTTCCGCAAGGCGATCGACGAGCAAAAGCTGCGCCCGATCTCGGAGCCGCAACTGCTGGACATGCAGCTGTTTGATGGGCAACCGCTGAAGTTCAAGGCCGCGTTTGAGGTCGCTCCGGAGATCGATATCACGGGTTACGACAGCGTCCATGCGAGCAGGCCGGATGTTGCGTTGACCAGCGAGGAGTTCGATGCAGAGTTGGGCCGAGTGCTGGATAGCCATGCCACTGTAGAGCCGGTTGAGGAAGATCGTGCGCTGGTTGATGGGGACTGGGCCGAGATCCAGTTCCACGGCGAGGTGAAGGACCTTGCACAGACGGTGAGGGAGGACGGCGTGCAGAATGCGTCGACGCAGGCGCCAATCACGGGCGAGGACGTATTGATCGAGATCGGCGGAAAGAACACGCTAACGGCCTTCAACGATGCGCTGCGTGGCGCCAAGCCTGGTCAGGAGCTGAAGTTCGAGGTCGACTATCCGGCAGACTTCGGTGAGCGTCGGCTTGCGGGGCAGAGCGTGAGCTACGACGTGACCGTGAAGGGCATCAAGCACAAGAGCTATCCGGAGCGCGACGCGGATTTTGCGAAGCAGCTTGGAAACTATGAGAGCTGGGACGACTTCGAGACAAAGCTTCGCGAACATGCGGCAGACCGAAAGAAGAGCGCTCTCGAAAGCGCTGCTAAGGACAAGCTGCTCGGTGAGCTGATTGCGCGGTTCCAGTTCCCTGTTCCCGAATCATTCGTGCAACAACAGATTGAGGCGCGGCTGGATCGCGGGTTGCGTGCGCTTGCGCAACAGGGCATGTCGGTCGAGGACATGCGCAAGTTGGACTTTGCTCGTTTGCGTGAGGCACAGCGCGACCAGGCGATCAATGAGGTGAAGGCCTCGATGGTCCTTGACCGGATCGCAGAAGCCGAGGGCGTGACGGTGAGCCAGGAGGACGTTGACCGCGAGTTGCTGATGCTTTCGATCCAGTCGCGGGAGCCATTGGAGGCGCTGCGTGAAAGGCTGTCCCACGATGGCGGGCTGGACCGGATTCGCGAGCAGATGCGGCGCGAGAAGACGGGAAGCGTGCTCTACGAGAAGCTGGCTTCGTAGGGTGTAGTGTCGGGCTGCATAACGAAGAAAGAAAGAGAGTGTTATGGGACTAGTACCGATGGTGATCGAGCAGACGAGCCGGGGCGAACGCGCCTACGACATCTACAGCCGTCTGCTGCGGGACAACATCATATTTCTGGGAACACCAATCGATGACAACATCGCAAATGTGATCATTGCGCAGATGCTGTTTCTGAGTGGCGAAGACCCGGAGAAGGACATTCAGCTGTATATCAACTCGCCGGGTGGATCGATTACAGCCGGGCTCGCCATCTACGACACGATGCAGTACATCAAGAACGATGTGGTGACGTTCTGCATCGGGCAGGCAGCAAGCATGGGGGCATTTCTTCTAATGGCGGGGAAAAAGGGCAAACGGTTTGCGCTGCCAAACTCGCGGATCCTGATCCACCAGCCTTCGATGGGCGGGCTGAGCGGACAGGCCACCGATATCGACATCCATGCCAGGGAGATCCTGCGGATTCGGGAGATCACGAACAAGCTAATGAGCGCCAGCACGGGCCAGACGCTGGAACGGATCGAGCGCGATGTCGAGCGCGACTTCATTATGACGGCCGCGCAGTCGAAGGAGTACGGCATCATCGACGACATTATCGATCGTCCACGGACATAACTGCCGCGTTGTCTTATACGGGGAGGCCCGGGCCGATGGTTCGGGCCCTCCTGCATCCGCGATGGTCATGCCGTCTATGACCATTTCGAGGTACAGCGGCAGGTACCCGTACCATGCCTTGCTGGATGAAACGGGTGTAAACTCTAATCGTTATCTTGTTATGGGTACCATCCAGGAGCTGTCGTACTTATGAAAACGTCACGGGGCTCGGACGAATCACTTCGTTGTTCTTTCTGCCATAAATCGCAGGACGCCGTTGCCAAGCTAATCTCTTCCCCATCCGATTATCCGCGGGCCTATATCTGCGATGAGTGTGTGGCGGTCTGTAACTCCATTCTAGAAGACGATCGCACCGAGACACAGCCCGGGGCGGCCCCGGCACACCTGCCGAAGCCGCAGGAGGTCAAGGCGTTTCTGGATGAGTACGTGATCGGACATGACGAGACGAAGAAGAAGCTGGCGGTGGCGGTCTATAACCACTACAAGCGCATCCAGATGAACAAGACGCGCGGCAGCGATGTGGAGCTGGCGAAGTCGAATATTCTGCTGGTTGGGCCGACTGGTTCAGGCAAGACACTGCTGGCTCAGACGATGGCGAAGATGCTGGACGTTCCGTTTGCGATTGTTGATGCGACGACGCTGACCGAGGCCGGCTATGTGGGCGAGGACGTCGAGAACATCATCCTGAAGCTGCTGCAGGCCGCAGACGGTGATGTGCAGCGGGCACAGAGCGGCATTATCTATATTGACGAGATCGACAAGATTGGACGGAAGGACGAGAACCCTTCGATTACGCGCGACGTTTCGGGCGAGGGTGTGCAGCAGGCGCTGCTGAAGCTGCTGGAGGGAACGGTCGCCAACGTTCCGCCACAAGGCGGACGCAAGCATCCGCACCAGGAATTTACCGCTGTCGATACGACGAACATTCTCTTCATCTGCGGCGGAGCATTTGTTGGACTCGAGAAGGTGATCGGGCGGCGAGTTGGCAAGAAGGCGCTGGGGTTCAAGGCGATTGCTGATCCGGACGTGAAGGACGGCGATGTAACGCCGATTCGGGCGCAACGCGATGCGGAGCTGCTGCGGCAGGCTGAGCCTCAGGACCTGCTGAAGTACGGTCTGATTCCGGAGTTTGTCGGGCGGCTGCCGGTACTGGGCATTCTGGACGAACTTGATGAGGCGGCGTTGATCGAAATCCTGACCAAGCCGCGCAATGCGATCCTGAAGCAGTATGCAAAGCTGTTTGAGTTTGAGGGCGTGAAGGTGACATTTACGGACGAGGCGGCTCGAGAGATTGCTCGGGAGGCGCTACAGCGTAAGGTCGGAGCGCGCGGTCTGCGGATGATTCTCGAAGAGCTGATGCTTGACTTGATGTATTTCGTTCCGGGCAACAAAAAGGTTAAAGACCTCTCGATTACGGCCGAAATGGTGAAGAAACACAGCCTGACGCTGCCGATGCTGTTGGAGAAGGCAGGCTAAGCGGTGGTGCGCGGGTGGGCGCGCAGATTTGCAACGGTGGATCTTGCTGGTCCCCGTAAATACCCTGCGGATGGCCAGGGCGTTACGTCGCTTGCGATTGCCGATTCTGACCCAATTGTGGCCTCCAATTCCACAGACGTTGCACTTTGCCGGATGCACGGCATGGTCGGACGAATTACAATCACCTGAAGCCGCGACGCCGATGCATCGTTATCGGTGTTTTAACGTCTAATTGGAGAGTGATGACAAACCAACCCAAAAAAGCGCTCAGCGGCGATATTCGCAAGCTACCGATGATGCCCATCCGTGACATGGTCATCTTCCCCCATATGATGACGCCGTTTGTGGTGGGGCGCGAGTCGAGTGTGCGGGCGCTTGAAGAGGCACTCTCGGGCGATAGAAAGATCTTTCTGGCAACGCAGCACGACGCCTCCGTGGATGAACCTAACGCCGACGATATTTATGAGACCGGCACGATCGGGAATATCGTCCAAAGCGTGAAGATGCCGGACGGAAACATTAAAGTACTGGTTGAAGGTGTGGAGCGGGCGCGTGCGACCGAAGTAAATGACGTCGATGGATTTTTCGTGGCGACGGTGCGCACCGGCCAGACGCAGCTGGATTTGACGCCTCAGGTCGAGCAGTTGATGCAACGTGTCCACTCGCTGTTTGAACAGTATGTGAAGCTGCAGCAGTCCCTGAACTACGAGACTATGGCCGCCAGTGTGCGTGCGGACGAGCCGGCGAAGCTCGCCGATACGATCGCTGCCAACCTGCAGCTGTCTATTGAGGAGAAGCAGCAACTTTTGGAGGTCTTCGATCCGGAGGACCGGCTATCCAAGGTCGCCGATGTGCTGGACGTAGCGATCGAGAAGCTGAATATGGACCGGACCATTCAGTCGCGCGTAAAACGGCAGATGGAGAAGGCACAGAAGGAGTACTACCTCAACGAGAAGATCAAGGCGATCCAGAAGGAGCTTGGACGCGGGGAGAAGTCCGAGTTCGACGAGCTGAAGAAGAAGATTGAAGCGGCGGGAATGCCGAAGGACGTGCTGGAGAAGTCGCTGCAGGAGTTGAAGAAGCTGGAGGCCATGCCGCCGATGTCGGCTGAGTCGACGGTGTCGCGGAACTATCTGGACTGGCTGCTGGCAGTGCCGTGGAAGAAGCGGTCGAAGGAGATCCGTTCGATCGACCATGCTGAACAGATTTTGAATGAAGACCACTATGGGCTGGAGAAGATCAAGGAGCGCATCCTCGAATTTCTCGCGGTCCGGCAACTAGTGAAGAATCCGAAGGGCTCGATTCTTTGCTTTGTCGGCCCCCCGGGCGTGGGTAAGACTTCGCTTGGGATGTCGATTGCCAAGGCTACGGGGCGTAAGTTCGTCCGTATGTCGCTTGGTGGCGTCAGAGACGAGGCGGAGATTCGTGGGCATCGGCGGACGTACATTGGCGCGCTGCCGGGACAGATTATCCAGTCGATGAAGAAGGCCGGGACGAAGAACCCGGTGTTCATGCTGGACGAGATCGACAAGATGGCGTCGGACTTCCGGGGTGATCCTGCGAGCGCCTTGCTTGAGGTGCTTGATCCAGAGCAGAACACTTCGTTCCAGGACCACTATCTCGATGTTGAGTATGACCTCTCGCAGGTGTTGTTTGTGGCGACCGCGAACGTATTGCATACGATTCCGGGCCGCTGCACGGACCGCATGGAGATCCTGCGGCTGCATGGTTATACCGAGGTCGAGAAGCTGGAGATTGCCAAGCAGTATCTGGTGCGGAAGCAACGTGAGGGTACGGGACTGACTGAGGAGCAGGTCGTCTTTGAGGACGATGCGCTGCGGCAGATCATTCGTGGTTATACGCGTGAGGCCGGGGTCAGGAACCTGGAGCGCGAGATTGGGAATGTTTGCCGCAAGGTCGCACGGCGCGTGGTGAAGAATGGCGCTGACCACAAAGAGATCATCACTGGCGAAAATATCGGTGAGATTCTCGGCGTGGCGAAGTTCCGCGACTCGCAGGCACATGAGAAGAGCGAGATTGGGCTGGTGACGGGCCTTGCGTGGACGGAGATGGGCGGAACAATCTTGCAGACCGAGGTGCAGGTGCTCGACGGTAAGGGGAAGATGACCGCGACGGGGCAGCTGGGCGATGTGATGCAGGAGTCGGCGCAGGCCGCGTTGACTTATATTCGGTCGCGTTCCCATCATCTTGGGCTGGCGAAGGATTTTTACAAGAACGTCGACATTCATGTGCATGTTCCTGAGGGCGCCATCCCCAAGGACGGACCATCGGCGGGAATTACGCTGGCTACAGGGCTTGCGAGCGCGCTTACCAAGATCAAGGTGCGGCGTGATGTCGCGATGACAGGTGAGATTACGCTACGGGGCAAGGTGCTTCCGATCGGCGGGTTGAAGGAGAAGCTGCTGGCCGCGCATCGCGCGGGGATCTTTGAGGCGATTGTGCCGGAGGAGAACCGCAAAGACCTCGCTGATCTTCCGGAGTTGATCAAGACCAGCATGAAGCTGCACTTTGTCGAGGAGATGGACCAGGTGCTGAAGCTTGCGCTGGAGGGAAATCTGCCAGAGCTGCATGAAGAGACTCCTGAGGCGTTAGCGGCCGCGGTGCTGCCGGTCCCTGGCATTGATCTTCCTCAGCCTGTTTCGCATCAGTAATAGCTTGTTTTAGACAACAAAGGCCGGATCCTATGGATCCGGCCTTTGCTTTGCGGTTTAGTGGACTAGACTGCTCGCCTGCCACCTACGAAGTTCATAATGATGGAGATTAAGGCAAAGATCAGGAGCAGGTGAATCAAGAAGCTGCTGACATGCAGGACGAAGAACCCGCCTAGCCAGAGCAAGACCAGCACAACAGCGAGAATTAGAAACATGAGATTCCCTTCTTTCTTGGTTCCGGGTTTGCGCTGGGCGCAGATACAGGTCATATGAGCGGGCGGCACCGCTAATTCGTTGCTCCACCCGTAAAGATAGATGAGAAAAAATGAAGCATTTGACCAACGAGACAAATCAGATGTATATGCATGATTATGATGAAACAACAAACGAAATCTGGAAACGGGTCTGCCGGCGAACTCTTCGAGTTGCCGTGCGCGTGTCAGAACCTTCGCCGGCTCTCCCGGATCACAACGAGAATCTATGATCACGAGCTGCGAAAAGCAGGTCTGGAGGTCACACAATTCGGCCTGCTGACTGCATTAGCCATGACTCGCGAGATCAATCAGAAGCGGCTAAGTGCGGGTCTGTCGATGGACAGCACCACCCTGACAAGGACATTAGGGCCCTTACATAAGAAGGGTTGGATCCAGGTCAAACGCGGAAAAGACAGACGGGAACGGTTGCTCAGCCTAACGAAGGCGGGTGAACAGCAGGTAAAGGAAGCTCAACCTTGCTGGGAGCGAGCGGAACAGAGGTTTCGTGAGGAACTTGGAGCCGCGGGGTGGAAGCAGATGAATGAGATCGTGTTGCGGATGACTGCAGCAGCGAGTGGGGCATAAATTTTTTCTTCTTATAGATGCATATACATTTACTTTACCTGAACAAAAGACTACCCAAAGGAACCTCTCATGAAAATATCCCTTTATCTCTCCGCTGCGCTGCTGCTGTGTGGAGTTTTGGTCGCGTGTCGAAGGGAAGCAGCCGCTGGCCCAGTTTCCTTGAGTTCCATCGAGTCTCACCGTCCGGACCTCGAGTACTTCAAAGCGATCAACAGCGTGGGGCCACCACAGCACCCGCAGTTTCTTTTCTTGCTAATGGGGCAGTATTCCAATGCCAACCTGCAGACCGAGGGTGTGGAGTTTTTTTCCGCTCGGCTGGAGGAGTTCGGCCCGCGTCTTACTGACGTTCAAAAGGCACTTTACCTGAGTGCGATCAGCGTGCTGCGGGCCCAGCATGCGTCATCAGTGCCACTTCTGCATCGAGTGGGTTACGTGAAAGAGACAATCGCAGACCTGGAGCAGGCCAAACAGCTCTCCGGAGGACAGGTCTTCGTTGTGAACTGGATTGCGGGTGTTGTCTATTCTGAGCTTCCGGGTTTTTTCCACGAAAGGAAGGCGGCACAAGAGGAGTTGACGTGGTGCGTGGAGCATCCCGACAAGGCGCCACATGCCGGTTGGTTGCGGGAGGTCTACTACCACCTTGGGAAGCTCGCTGTCGCCCAGGGAGAACAAGCGAAGGCGCAAGATTATTTGAAGCAAAGCGGCTATGAGGACTTCAATAGCCCGATTACACTTATTACTCCTTTTTCAGAGAACCTGGCATCCGGACATACGTTCGCGCCAAAGCGCATCGCAGAAATCGTCCCCGGGCGGGTATATGTGCTCACAGGATTCGAGTTCACGGAGTATTACTTCGTAGTCTCAGACGACGGGCAGCAGCTGATCGGGATCGATGCCGGGACTCGACCGGACTCCGCCAAGGCGGCCTATGAGGCGTTGCGCGCCTATGCACCGAATCTTCCTGAACTGACGACCATCTTCATAACCCATTCGCACTGGGACCACATTGGCGGCCAGTCCTATTTTCGTGCTCTGAATCCGAATCTACATATCTATGCCAGAAGCAACTATCAGGAAGAGATTGCCAATGACTTCACCGAACCGGAGGTCTTCGCCAAGTCCTTCTTCGGCGAGCGTTTCAACTCAGAGGAACTACGTACCTTCAAGCCGGATGTCACGATTGACCATAGAACCGTGTTGAAGATCGGAGGGACACGCATTGAGCTGATCCCTATAGAAGGCGGCGAGACCCATGATGGAATGTTCGTCAACCTGCCCGATGAGAGAGTTATGTTCATGGGCGATTTCGCCATGCCTTATCTCGGAGCTCCTTTTGTTGAAGAGGGCAATCTGCAGGGGCTTTTGAATGCAATTGACATTGTGGTCAAGGAGAACCCAAAGTATCTGCTGCATGGCCATGAGCCGCTAACTCGGAATTTCGCGTCCCCGGCTATGCTGTCGCAACTCAAACTGGATCTAAGCTGGCTGCGCGAGCAGGTGATGAGCTCGATCGTCCGCGGTGAAGAACGAGCCGCGATTCAACAGGCAAATTTGATCCCGCCGGACCTGCTTAGGGGCAATCCTGACGTTTATATGCCGTATTTCATCATGCGTGAACATGTCATCGACCGGCTTTATGACCAGAATGTCGGCTACTGGCAGGCAGACCTCCAGGGTCTGGACCAAATCAGCCGCGCAGACCGCGCAGAGCTGTTAGTCGATTATCTCGGCTTATCGGAGAAGCAACTGGTAAAGGCAGTAGGAAGGCTAACCGCAGATGGCAAATACGAACTTGCAGCTTCACTGATTGAGTCATCCGATGGCAGATTTGCTGAGAGCGAGGCATTGAGCAACGCCAAGCGGCTTGTCTACCTCAAGCTCATGGAAAAGAACCAAAACACGGACCCGTTCAAATACATCCTGTATTCGGCAAAGATTGGACAACAAACAAAGCAGATGTCCAGCGGCAAATGACGAACGCAAGAGCTCCAGTTGGGTTTCCGATTGGAAGCTGAAACTACACTCGCGCTCTTGCAAATCATGTAAAGGTTAAAGCACAGTCGCGGAGTTTAAAAGATTCCGCCGGCGATGGAGGGGATGAGCATAATCTCGTCGCCGTCCTGGAAGACGTAGGCTTCGCCGCCGAGGAAGCGGATGTCTTCGTCGTTGACGTAGATGTTGATGAAGCGGCGGAGCTTGCCGTTGTCATCTTTGATCTGCGTCGAAAGCGCAGGGAAGGTCTGGTCGATGTCGGCCAGTAGGCCGGGAAGATTTCCGGCGGCGGAGTCGAATTGCTTGCGACCATCGGTGTGGCGGGTGAAGGCAGCGGGAAGTGTGACTTTGATCGACATCAGTTGCCTCCTGCGGTGGCGAGTTCGGGTTCTGCGATGCCGTCGAGTTCGCGGATGTGGGCGTTGAAGTCGACGAGGCGCGGACGGACGGCGCGGGCGTCCAGATGCGTGAAGCTGTCGGTGAGGGCGTCGGTAGTCTTGAGGCCGTTGCCGGTGATGCAGGCGACAGTGACCTGGTCGGGCGAGATGCGGCCGGTGGCGTAGAGGCGCGCCGTGACGGCCGTGGTGACGCCGCCGGCGGTCTCGGTGAAGATGCCTTCGGTTTCGGCGAGTTCCTGGATGCCGGAGACGATTTCTACGTCCGAGACGTCCTCTGCCCAGCCGCCGGTTTCGAGGATCATTTTGGCGGCCGCGGGGCCGTCAGCTGGGTTGCCGATGGCGAGGGAGCGGGCGATGGTGTTGGGGCGTTGTGGCTCGATGAAGTCAGTTCCCTGCTTGACGGCGACGGAGATGGGCGAGCAGCCGGTGGCCTGGGCGCCGAAGAAGCGTACGGGCTTTTCTTCGACGAGGCCGAGGTAGATGAGCTCGTTGAAGGCCTTGCGGATTTTGCGAATGAGCGAGCCACCAGCCATGGGGACGACCACGTTGTCGGGGAGGCGCCAGCCTAGCTGTTCGGCGATCTCGTAACCGACTGTCTTGGAGCCTTCGGCATAGTAGGGGCGGAGGTTGACGTTGACGAAGCCCCAGGCATACTCGTCGGCGATCTGGGTGCAGAGGCGGTTGACGTGGTCGTAGTTGCCGTCGATGCGGACGAGACGGGCACCGTAGACCTGGGTGTTGAGGATCTTTGCGGGTTCGAGGTCGGCGGGAACGAGGATGCAGGCCTTGAGGCCGAGGCGGGCGGCCTGAGCGGCGACGGAGTTGGCGAGGTTGCCGGTGGAGGAGCAGCCGACGGTCTCGAAGCCGAACCTGCGCGCGTTGGCGAGGGCGACCGAGACGACGCGGTCCTTGAAGCTGAGGGTCGGGAAGCAGACGGCGTCGTTCTTGACGTAGAGGTTGGTTGCGCCGATTCGTTTGCCCAGATTCTTTGCGCGGACGAGCGGGGTGAAGCCTACGGGGAGGTCGGGCTGGAAGCCGTCGGGGATGGGGAGGAGAGCGGCGTAGCGCCAGATGTTGGCGGGGCCGGCGGCGATGTTTTCGCGGGTGAAGATGCCGCGGGCTGCTTCGAGGTCATAGGCGATTTCGAGAGGGGCGAGGCAGTCGGGGCAGGCGGAGAGGGGTTGGTTGCCGAACCGCTTGCCGCACTCGTTGCACTTCAGCTCATACCGGCTACAGGAATAGTTCATGATGCTCTTTCCGAGGGGAAAGGATGCTGAGCTTTTTGACTTTTCTCTTTGGGGAGGGTGCGGAGGGAAGGTGAAATGCGGGTGCAGACCGTTGATCTGGACTGCGGGTACCGAATCTCATGTTCCCTGGGCTGCAACCATCCAGGAGAGAGTTGACACCGGTACGCCTTTGTTCTGTCCGGTTGTCGTGGCGTCAAAGGGCTCGTCCCTCAACCACTCTGCATGAAATTCAAATCTGCCGAAGCAGACTGGAATACTTCGTTTGTATCACAGCATGTGGAGGGCCGCAACCCCGGGCGGGCGGTGGCGCGGAAGTTGTATCGACTGGGCGGGACGGCGTGGGTGTACTGGACACGGTGTAGGAGTCGAAACCCGGTTCGGGAGAGGACGTCAAATGAAGAGATATTTGAAGTTTGCTGCAAGTTTCTGGATGAGTGCGTTCCTGGTAGCTGGGTCGATGGCTACGGCGCAGACGACGCCAGCCCCGAAGCCAAAGAAGAAGAGTGGCAGCTCAACGACCAGCCCTGCGCCGGCAGCGACGAATAACTCCACCCAGACGCAGAGTGGAACGACTACGACCCCGGCGGCTTCGTCCGGCACAACTTCTACGACGCCTGCGGTGACCGCAAATGCTCAACAGAGCGGAACGACGATCACAGCGCCAAAGATGATCGTTGGCCCGGACAAACACATGATCCCCGCGCCGCAGTTGTAGTTTGAGATAGGCTCAGGCGTTGGGTGGGACGATTTCGCGCACGCCCTGAGCGAAGGCGGCGGGGTCGAACTCGGTGCGGAGAATCTCGTCAGGGACAGTCCGTCATGATGGCGACGCGCCAGTTACAGACAAAGGCGACGGTCTGTTCGGGCTGCGCTGTTTTGATTTCGGAACACATGTGCTCAGCGGCTGGGATCCCTCTCTCACCTTCGACGTCGATCAGGACAAGATCATATTGGCGTGACCAGAACATGGAGAGACCTTCGGCGTGACTTAGTGTGGAATCAACGTGAAATCCTGAGAGAGCAAGGACCTGGTCACGAAGGGGACGGATCGTTTCGCGGGTGCAGATGTGCAGGATGGCGCGTTTGTCGTTTGTCGGGGTTTCCATTTTGCCTGACTTTCACTACTTCCAAGTTGCGGAGCTCCAGGCTGCACCAATATGCCTGCGGTGAGTTGAATCAGCGAGAATTTTTTATCATAGACCGTTCGGGGACGGCCATCACTATTTTACCGCTTGTTCAAACAGTAATGTTGATTGGCCGGCAATGTCGGTTGGACGACCTATTTTGCCTGCAGACACTCTTTACGCAGGATCGTAGTTCAGGTTTTGCCCTAACCATCGCTCGACTTCTGCCACGCTCATCCCCTTGCGTTCGTGGTAGTCGGCGACCTGGTCGCGATCGATCTTGCCGAGGCTGAAGTATCGCGACTCAGGGTGGGCGAAGTAGAGCCCGCTCACGCTCGAACCGGGCCACATCGCAAATGACTCCGTGATCAGCATTCCGGTGTTCGCCTGGACGTCGAGCAGACGCCAGAGCGTTCCCTTCTCCGTGTGGTCCGGACAGGCTGGGTAGCCCGCAGCAGGCCTTATTCCTCGGTACTTCTCCTGAATGAAGTCCTCGGGGCCCAGGTTTTCCTGGCAGCCGTAGCCCCACTCGTCTCGCGCACGTTTGTGCAGGCATTCGGCGAAGGCTTCGGCGAGGCGATCAGCAACGGCTTCTGCCATGATCGCGTTGTAGTCGTCGTTCTCGGCCCGGAACTTGTCGCAGAGTTCCTTGAGGCCAATCCCGCTGGTTACGGCGAAGGCCCCGATATGATCAGGGAGCCCGGTTTCCTTCGGGGCGATGAAGTCGGAGAGCGATCGGCACGGTTCGCTGCCTTCCTTGTTTGCTTGCTGGCGCAGGAAATGGAAGCGCTCGAGTACCTCTGTGCGTGTATCGGCTTTGTATAGTTCGACGTCGTCGCCAACAGCACTGGCGGGAAAGAAGCCGTAGACTCCACGCGCGGTAATCAGGTTGTTCTCGATAATCTTATCGAGCAGAATGTTGGCGTCCTTGAAGGTTTGACGCGCCTGCTCACCCTGCTCGGGATGTTCGAGGATGCGGGGGTAGATGCCTTTCATACCCCAGGTGTGGAAGAACGGCGACCAATCGATGAAGTCGCGCAGTGTTGCCAAGGAAAAGTTGTCCAGCACGCGCACTCCGGTGAACGCGGGTGTGGGCAAGTCTTCGAGGCGCCACTTGATGGGAGTTCGCCTTGAGCGAGCGGCCTCGAGAGAGACTACGGTTTGGCGCGGGGCGGAGTGGGCCTTGCGGAGGGCCTCGTAGTCGGCACGATGCTGCGCGACGAATCCTGCCTTGCCATCGTCACTTAGAAGGCTGGTCGTCACGGGGACCGGCGCGGCTGGCATCGAGCACGTGGACCACTGGTTCGCTGTAGTGTGGTGCGATCTTGACGGCCGTGTGTGCGCGGCTGGTGGTTGCTCCGCCGATGAGCAGAGGCAGCGTGAAGCCCTGGCGCTCCATCTCCTTGGCAACGTGCACCATCTCGTCGAGAGAGGGTGTGATGAGACCGCTGAGTCCGATCATGTCCGCCTTTTCGGCCTTGGCACGCTCGAGGATCTTTTCGCAGGAGACCATCACGCCGAGGTCGATTACGTCGTAGTTGTTGCAGGCTAGGACAACGCCGACGATGTTCTTGCCAATGTCATGGACGTCGCCCTTGACCGTGGCGAGCAGGATCTTTCCCTGCGCTTTGACGACCTCGCCGGCCGCGACCATTGCGGCTTTTTCGGCTTCCATGAAGGGAGTGAGGTGCGCGACGGCTTTTTTCATGACGCGGGCCGATTTGACAACTTGTGGCAAGAACATTTTGCCAGCGCCGAAGAGATCACCTACTACGCTCATGCCGTCCATCAGAGGGCCTTCGATCACCAGGAGAGGACGGCCGAACTTGACGCGAGCTTCTTCGGTGTCGATGTCAATGTAGGTATCGATGCCCTTGACCAGTGCGTGCGAAAGGCGCTCTTCGACCGTGCCGTTGCGCCATTCTTCGGCTTTCTTTTCACTCGCGACTGAGCCGGCGCCCTTGAGGGTTTCGCCGAAATCAACCAGGCGCTCTGTCGCATCGGGACGGCGGTTGAGCAGCACGTCTTCGACCAGCACCTTTAGTTCGGGGTCGATCTCCTCGTATACCTCGAGCATCCCGGCGTTTACGATGCCCATGTCCATGCCTGCGGCGATGGCGTGATAGAGAAACGCAGAGTGCATTGCCTCGCGGACCTTGTTGTTGCCGCGAAAGCTGAAGGAGATGTTCGAGACGCCACCCGAGACCTTTGCGTGGGGCAGATTGGCCTTGATCCAGCGCGTGGCGTTGATGAAGTCGACCGCGTAGTTGTTATGCTCCTCCATGCCGGTGGCGACGGTGAGGATGTTCGGATCGAAGATGATGTCTTCAGGTGGGAAACCGACCTCGTCAACCAGGATCCGATAGGCGCGTTCGCTGATGCGTATCTTTTCCTCGTAGGTCGCGGCCTGGCCTTGTTCGTCGAAGGCCATCACGACTACAGCGGCGCCATATTTCAGCACCGTCGCGGCGTTCTGGCGAAACTTGTCTTCCCCTTCCTTCAGCGAGATCGAGTTGACGATACCTTTGCCTTGAAGGCACTTGAGTCCTGCCTCGATGACCTCCCATTTCGAGGAGTCCACCATGAAGGGGACCTTGGCTACCTCGGGCTCGCTCGCCAGCAACTGCAAGTAGCGTGTCATTGCGGCGACGCCGTCGATCATGCCTTCGTCCATGCAGATGTCGAGGACGTTGGCGCCGTTCTCGACTTGCTGGCGGGCCACGCTTACTGCTTCTTCGTATTTGCCTTCCTTAACGAGCCTGGCAAACTTCGGCGAACCGGCCACGTTGGTCCGCTCGCCGATCATGATGTAGACGCCGGGCTGCTGGGTGAAGGGCTGGGACCCGGACAGACGGAGCGGCTTCCTCTCCGTGGTTTCAGCTACGGCTCCGCTCACGCCGCGACCTCGATCTGGCTGAGTTTCCGTGGAGGCTGGCCTTCGAGTGCTTTGGCGATAGCCGCGATGTGTTCGGGTGTGTTGCCGCAACAGCCGCCAGCAATGTTGATGAGTCTGTCCTTTGCGAAACCGCTAAGGAAACGGGCCATGTCCTCCGGCCCCAGATCGAACCCGGTCTCCGAGAGCGGATTCGGCAAACCGGCATTCGGGTAGCAGGAGATCGCCACGTTCGCCTTCTCCGAAAGTTCCTCAAGGAATGGATACATCAGATCGGGGCCGAGAGAACAGTTAAGCCCTACGGACAGCGGCCTCACGTGTTTGACCGCATTCCAGAAGGCTTCCGTGGTTTGGGCGGAGATCAGCGTCTCGCCGCCACGCCCTACCGCCGCTGAGATCATTACTGGGAGCTTCGTTTTGTCCTGATCGAAGACCTCACGGATGGCGACAAGTGCGGCCTTGGCGTTGAGCGAATCGAAGATGGTTTCGACGAGAAGGAGATCCGAGCCGCCGGCGATTAGGGCCCGCACCTGCTGCGCGTAGGCGGTCTTCACCTGATCGAAGGTGACCACGCGGAAGCCTGCGTCGTCGGCATCAGGCGAGTTCGATAAAGAGACGGTCAGCGGCCCGATCGCTCCTGCCACGAAGCGTTGGCGTCCGGTCTCGTTTGTAAAACGATCAGCCCATTCACGGCATTGCCGCGCCGATTGCTCATTGATCTCCCAGGCCAGATCGCAGAGCATCGGGTCTTCGATGATCTTCTGGTAGAACTTGGGGTCCTTGCGGCCGCCGTGCTCCCGCGGATCGTCCACGAAGAATTCGCTTTGAGTGATGCTGGTCGCGCCGAAGGTGTTCGTCTCGATGATGTCCGCACCTGCGTCTAAGAAACGGCGATGGATGTCGCAGATCATCTTCGGCTGAGTCAGCGAAAAAAGGTCGCCGTTGTTCAGCAGGTCCTTGGTCGAGTCTTTGAAGCGGCTCCCGCGAATATCAGCTTCCTTCATACCGTATGTACGAATGGTCGTGCCCATCGCTCCATCGATGATGGCGATACGGTTCTCCAGGACCTTTTCCAGAGGATGTTGATGGGACGTAGTCATTTCTATCTGATGTCCTTCACTCGTTGCGCGGTGCACTCTCGCACCTGTCGTAGTACGGCAAGCCATCAAGGCCCACCATTAGTCCACGCTTCAATCTGGATCTTTTAGGCGAGGATTTCGGCCTGGTCCCTGTCCGAGTCCACCACGTCGGGAAGCATCGGCGTAGGGACGAGAAGGTCTTCCTTCCGCATGACCAGATTTGTGGCGTTTAGGCTGGCCAGTTCGAAGCCGTGGCCGTGGGTGATGGCATCGGTGGGGCAAGCCTCGACACAGTAGCCGCAGAAGATGCAGCGGTTGTAATCGATGTTATAGACCTTGGCATAGCGTTCGGCCGATGAGATGCGCTTTTCTTCGGTGTTCTCTGCCGCTTCGATGTAGATGCAGTTCGAGGGGCAGGCCGCGGCGCAGAGGAAGCAGGCGACGCACTTTTCGAGGCCGTTTTCGTCGCGCTGAAGCTGGTGCTTGCCGCGGAAGCGCTCTTCAAATTTTGCTCCGCGCATGGGACCTTTGCCGTCTGGATAGTTCTCGACCTGGGTCGGCTGGAACGTCTCCTTCAAGGTGATGCTCATTCCCTTGGCAATGGCTGCGGCGTCGCGGAGGATAGACATACCTTGAGTATACGACGGAGGCGCGATAGGCTGAAAGCCATGAAGACCGCTGCCGCTTCCCTCTCGTTAGTGATTGCCCTGTGTCTTGCGGGCTCCAGCCCCGTCCATGCGTGTGCGCAGGCTTCGCCACAGGCCGATATGGGCGCGATGGCTGAACACGCCCATACGCCAGCACCTCCTTCCATCAGTTTGACATTGACCGTGGATGGCAAGGCTACGACGCTCTCGGTTGCGGAGTTGCAGGCGATGCCGCAAAAGACGGTGACCGTCCACAACGAACATACGAAGGCCGATGAGACCTACACGGGCGTGCTGCTGGGAGACCTATTGGCGAAGTATGGGTTCCCGGTAGATAAGACGACGCATCGGAAGATGCTGCGCAGCTATCTGGTTGCCGAGGGGACGGACAAGTACTGGGTGCTGTATTCGGTGACGGAGATTGAAGGCTCGGAGCATAACGGCGAGGTGATAGTAGCGACCAGCATGGGCGGCAAACCGCTGGGAGAGGACGGGCAGTTGAAGCTCGTTGACAGCGGCGACAAGAAGCCGCAACGGTGGGTGCGGAACCTGAGCGCGATTACGGTGAAAAGCGCGGAATAGCGAGGGGCAATCGCGGCGATCTATTTTGTGGCGGCGTAGATGATGGCCCAAGTGGCGATCACGCTTGCCGCCGTGGTGAGGCCCCCGTACTTAGCATAGATCTGCGCGGCTTGATCGCCCGCGGTCTTGATGCTGTTGGTGGGGTTTGGGATCTGGGGATCGGATGCGTTGCGAACGGCGTGCCATGAGAGATTGGGGATTCCCTGGAGGGCGCTGGCGACCATGGCATCGCCCATATCGCATGCCTGTCCGAGCCCCTGCAGTTTGTAGTAGTTGGTGGAGTCGTCGAAGGCGAAGAAGTCGGTGGTGACGATGGCGTCGGATGCGGAGCTCCACATCTTTGGAGTGGCCCTGGCGTTGGGTATGCGAGAGGCGTTCGGCTGGGTGAGCGCGGGGGTGATGGCGGCAAGGGCCCCGGCGGGCAGCTTGGATGGGGTGAATACGGCATTGCACCAAGGCTCGTTCTTGAACTGAGTTTTGCAGTCGAAGCGTACCTGGCCTGCGATGACGACGTCGCCGAGCATGACGTCGGAGCCGATCCCTCCGCCGGTGCCTGTTGTGATGAAGAGTTTGGGTTGAACGGTCTGTGCGATCTGGGTCATCAGCTTTTTCACCGGGATGGCGGGGCCATCGTAAGCGAGGTGCAGGCCGCTCTTCATCAGGAGGGACCTTCGCCTTGCCGATCTGGCAGGGGAAGTAGAGCGCGAGGGTGTGATAGTAACGCGCCATGTCTTGCGTATTGTCGTTGAAGGGAGCGACGCCGCCGGTGACGAGCGGGATATATTGCGCGACATCGTGGGAATAGAGGTACCAGGTACTGATTGGATTGGCGGGAGTGAGCAGGGTAGCGAGGGCGGCTGCCTCCGCGGAGGTCCAGGTGACGACGACTGCATCGTAGCCTTTGAAGCGGGAGAGGTCGTCGGTGGATGCGGGCGGCGGATTGAGAGGAGCTGCTACAGGCGTGGCTCCGGCGGGCCAGGGTATGGCGTGAGGAAGCTGCGCGGCGGGAGCCAGGAATGCCGCTTCCAGACCGGCGTCGCGGAAGCGCTGCTGGGGTTGAGAGGGATCATAGTTGAGCTTTACATCTTCAAGATTGAGTGCAGTGGGCATGGTGTGCTCGCTTTTCAGATTGAATTCGAGACTGCCTCCTTGGTTTGGGCCAGCAGCCGGGCCGAAGTCCAGGGTCTGCGCTGCAGAGAACAGCTTGCCGCTGTAGCTGCGACAATGACTGCTTTCCGCATCGGGCATGCGATTGAATTTCTGGGCCGAGACGTGGGAGGTGAATCGTGCCGGTCAGGGAGTGAGACCGGTCTTAGTCTTGCATGAATGAAGGACAGCGGCCGTGAGATCGTGCGTTACAGTCTTTTGTCTGCGAGGCCGTTATTGGTGTCAGATTATCGACCTCTTTGCGTCGAGGATCAAGGGGTGACAGCGAAAGATCCAAAATGGCGCATTATTCGATGCCTAGTTTTTTCCAGAGGGCATCGATCTTTGTTTTGACCGCGGCGTCCATGGTGAGCACGGCGGGCCAGGGGCGGGTGAAGCCTTCGGCGGCCCACTTGCGCGTGGCGTCGATGCCCATTTTGCTGCCATAGTTGGGGAGCCGCGACGCGTGATCGAGCGAGTCGATTGGGCCGAGGGTGAACTGGATGTCGCGCTCGGGGTCGATGTTGTTGGTGGTGCGGAGGGTGACTTCGGCGAGGTCCTGCACGTCGCAGTCTTCGTCGACGACGATGATGCACTTGGTGAACATGGCCTGACCCATGGCCCAGATGCCGTTCATGATCTTGCGGGCGTGGCCTGCGTAGGATTTTTTGATCGAGACGATCATGAGGTTGTGGAAGACGCCCTCGGCGGGGAGGTTCACGTCGACGATCTCTGGGAGCGTGAGTTGCATGAGCGGGAGGAAGATGCGCTCGACGGCCTTTCCCATCCAGGCGTCTTCCATGGGGGGCTTGCCTACTATCGTTGCGGCATAGATGGGGTCTTTGCGGTGGGTGATGCAGGTGATGTGGAAGACTGGGTAGTCCTCCTGCATGGTGTAGAAGCCCGTGTGGTCGCCGAAGGGGCCTTCGGTGCGGAGTTCGCCGAGCTGGACGTAGCCTTCGAGGACGTATTCGGCGTTGGCGGGGACCTCGAGATCGACGGTTTCGGCCCTGACGAGTTCGAGGGGCTTTTGGCGGAGGAAGCCGGAGATCAGATATTCTTCGACGTCAGGGGGGGCGGGGACTATGGCGCTGAAGGTGGTGGCGGGGTCGGTGCCTATGGCTACGGCTACCTCCATTCGGTCTTCGCGGATACGGGTGATGGTGGTGGTGTTGAGAGTGCTGGTGGAGCTTGCGGCTGTTGTGCCTCCAGCGGTGAGGGCCATGAGATCTACTCTGGCTGCAGCCGCAGCACCGTCCCAGGGCGCAGAATCGGGACCCGGGGCACCCGGATTCGTGGCCGCGCGGAGGCGGTCGCGCATGTGTTCTGCGGCGACCTTCTGACGTTGCCAGTGCATGCCGGTGGTCTTGGCGTCGTAGACCTGCATGCGGTACATGCCTACGTTGCGCTTGCCGGATTTTGGGTCGCGGGTGATCACGCAGGGGAGAGTGATGAAGCGGCCTCCGTCGTGGGGCCAGGTTTTGAGGATGGGGAGTTCGAGGAGGTTGACGTCTTCGCCGCGATGGATGACCTGTTTGCAGGGGGCGTCTTTTGCGGCGATCACTTTGGGGAAGAAGCTGCCTACCTCGGCCAGCATGGGGAGCATCTTCATCTTGTCCATGAAGCTGGTGGGGGTTTGTGGCTTGAGGAGGGTGCGGATGCGATCGGCGATGGCGTCCAGTGAGTCGGTTTCGAGGGCGAGGCGCATGCGGCGTTCGCTGCCGAACTGGTTCATCAGGACGCGGGCGCCGGGATGGCCTTTTATGTTTTCGAAGAGGAGAGCGGGGCCGCCGGCTTTGGAGGTGCCGCGTCCCAGCTTGGCGGCGCGGTCGGCGATCTCGGCCATCTCGAGGATGGGGTCTACTTCGGCGGTGATGCGCTTGAGTTCGCCGGATTTGTCCAGCTGCTTTATCCAGTCGCGTAGATCGTTGTAGGCCAATTGCTTCTCCTGTTTTTCGTAAGGGGTTGTGTCCCCCTCCCCTCAAAAGTGTGCAAAGTCTTCGAATCAGAGAGTTTAGGTCTGGACTTGGGTGCGCGCTTCGGGTTGCTCTTTTAGTTTAGCTCTGTTGGGAGGGGGTGGTTGTGTCAAGTATTGGATTTGTGTTGCGGTGGTGTTTTTGGGTTGGATTGAAGAAGAACAGACAACGGCAAAGGCGGGGAAGGCTAGCCTTCGGCAGAGCGGTAGCGCCTTTGGCGCGGCTTTTTTCGGCCCGACTGAAGTCGGGCCCTGCCGGTTTCTCTCCTAACGTAAATCTGCGCCATCTTTTCGAGACCGAAGCTCCCCTAATTTCTGGCGAGAACGGTCTCGCCTTGCTCGATACCCCCCTCCGGGTTCGGTGCGGTCACTCAGATTTTGAGGAAGATGCGTTTGTGCCAGAGGAACCAGTTGGGAAGGAAGCAGACCGCTACGAAGGCGACGGCGAAGGCTACAGAGGTGACTTCGTTTGAGCCGCCGCGAGCGAAGATGTGGCTGTATATCCAGAACCAGGCGGTGATGGGTTTGCCAGTCGCCGACAAGCTGTCGGGTACTTTTATCCAGAGCATGATTTTTACAATTAAGTTGGAGATGACGAAGGCGGGGATGGCGTTTGAACCGAAGACGAGCCATGGCCAGATGGTGGCCCTGCCTATGGGGGTCTCGTTAACGCGGCGCATGTCGATGAGCCAGTAGCAGAGGGCGAGGGTGAGGAGTGACCAGCCGGCGGAGTAGAGGACGTACGAGCTGATCCAGAGGTTTTTGTTGATCGGGAAGGTGAGGTTCCAGAGCAGGCCGGCGGCGAGGGTGGCAACGCCTGCGAGGAGGAGGCCGTTGAGGCAGCGGGCGGGGGAGATTGGCGAGGCGGTACTGACGAAATGCGGGGGGTTCCTCCACTCCGCTTCGCTTCGGTCGGGATGACGCATCTTTGGGCGTGAGCGCGGTGGCAAAGAACGCCGCCTTCGGTCGGGATGACGCATCTTTGGGAGTTCGGGCGTTGATGGTCGGGGCAGTGGGAGTTGCAACCTCTGAGACCAAGATCGCAGTGACAACAAGCTCCGGATCCGGTGACCATGATCGCTCAAGGCGAGGTACTTTGCGCTGGTTTTGTTGGGCGGGAACATCCTTGCGCCGCGGGTGTCTAACTTAGTAACGGACGCATTCCTCGCTAGATGCGCACCCGAATCCGAAGGTTGGAGGGTGCTTCTATGTTTGAGGACAGTCTGGTTGAGTCGCGGGGTTTTGAGGTCTCTTCGAGCAAGCGATGGACGACGTTGGGGTCGATCGGCTTGCAGGTCGCAGTTGCCGGAGTGGTGATTGCGCTGCCGCTGTTGCATCCGGAGGCGTTGCCGTTTCGTTTTGAAGCGCCGAGGGTGCTGGTGCCTCTTGTGCCAAAGCCGGCCGTGCTGGTAGAGCGGGTACGGGGGGTGGCTAGCGCTTCTCCATCGAGTATGTTGATGTCGAATACGACGCGGCCGTTGATAGATACGTCGTCGCTTATCCGAGACCCGGCACCGAATGACGGCCCTCAACTCGCGTCGATCAGAATGGGAATGCCCGACGGGTTGCCGATTGGGACCGGAGTCGGAGTCGGTGATGGGCATGGGCCGGTTGTGTCTGTGGCTCCGGCGCGAGCGCCTGCCGTTCCGCTTAAAGTTTCGACCGGGGTGCTGGAGGGGATGCTGATTTCGCCGATCCGTCCGGTCTATCCCGCGATTGCGCAGGCCGCGCACCTCGAGGGGAGTGTCATCGTTGAAGCGGTCATTTCGAGGACGGGGACGATTGAGAGCCTTCGGGTGGTGAGCGGGCCGCTGATGTTGCAGAGTGCGGCGATGGATGCGATACGAGGGGCGCGGTATCAGCCCTACCGGTTGAATGGAGAGCCAACTGAGGTGCAGACCAGGATTACCGTGAACTTTCGAATGGGAGGGTGAGGGTCCGTCTTCCTGGGAATTCCTGACCGGCCGCGAGGGCCCGTGAGGATTCGGACAGAATACGGGGATTCTTCGCTCCGCTCAGAATGACGGCCGTTATGTCTAAGCACTGGCTCAGAATGACAGCTCCTGATGCCTAAGCACTATGGTGAGGACCGCGGGTCAGACCAGAGGCACGGCTGAGCCGGAGCTTGATGGAAGGATCTGCTGGACTACCGGCGAGGTCGGAATGTCGGTTACGTAGTCCAGCAGAGGATAACCGGCCTCTTTCCAGCCGTCGAAGCCGCCGCGCAGAGGGCGCACTCGGTATATGCCGAGTTTGTGCAGCTGCAAGGCGACCTTTGCGCTGGTCTCTTCGCTGGGACAGGTGCAGTAGAGGATGACGTCGCGGTCGCGGGGGATGATCTCGCTGTGTTGCTTGAGCTCGTTGGGGCCTATGCGCAAGGCGCCGGGGAGCACCCGGGGATCGGGAAGGTAGTCGAGCGGATGGCGCAGGTCGACGATGAAGGGCGGCTTGTTGCCGTTGGTCTCCGCGTCGTCGAGCATGGCTTTCAATTCGGAGGGCTCGAGACGCATCTCGCGGACCTGCTGGAGGAACTTGCGCTGCTTCCAGATGCGGTGGGCGAGGAAGCCAAGGACCATTGCGACGAAGATGAAGATAGCGAAGTGGCCGAGCCAGGCGAAGAAGGGTGCGCTCTTCTTCGCGAGGTCGCCGAAGAAACGGCCGGCGAGGATGAAGCTTTCACCCCAGATGAGCGAGCCAGCGAGGTCCCAGGCCAGGAAGCGCGCGTAGGACATGCCGGTCTGGCCGGCGATAGGGGCGGCGACGGTGCTGAGGCCGGGAACAAACTTTGCGAAGAGCAGTGTGACGGCGCCGCGGCGGGTGAAGTAGCCTTCGGTTTTGCTGACACAGGTGGAGGCTTCAAAGGAGAGGCGGCAGAGGAGCTTGAGGACACTGTTGCCGTAGCGGCGGCCGAGAGAGAACCAGACAGTGTCGGCGATGACGCAGGCGAGGAGCATTGCGAGGGTGATGCCGAGCCAGCTGACGCGATGGGTCGCGCTCAGCGTACCTGCCGTGAGCAGGACGGGAACGCTGGGGATGGGAATGCCTATCTGTTCCACCAGCACCCAGAGGAAGATGATCAGGTACGCGTAATGGATGAAGAAGACGAGAGCGATGGGCATCGGAGTTTACTTAGTCTTAAGATGATCTGCTCGCGCAGTATGATGCGATTTTAGCGTTAAAGATATGCGGCCCGGACACCTGCTCGTCCGGGCCGGTAAAGGTGGAGCGGCAGGCTATTTTCCGAGTATCAGCGGCATCTCGACAAGGTGTTGGCTGAGGAACCAGGATTGCAGCTCGTTAGGGCGAAGGATGTCGCTGACGACGAGGTCGTTGGTGCCCTGGTCGCCGGCCTTGCTCGCGGCTTCTGCTATGTCCAGGCAACTCTGGATGATGAGTTTGTGGGCGTCGAGGAGGCGGGAGATCTGGACGGGCACCTCTTCCCTGCCGCGGGGGGGACGTGGGATGCGGGAGGTCTCGCCTGCATCGGCGCCCATGGCGATGGTGACGCCGCCGAGGAGCTGAACACGCTCGCCGATGGTGTCGACCATCTCGAGTTGCTCGTCGAAGTGCTTATCGAAGAGGAGGTGAAGCTGGTAGAAGGTGGGGCCGGAGACCTGCCAGTGGTGCTTCTTGTACATGTCGCGCAGGGTGATCGAGTCGGCCAGAAGCTGGTTCAGTTTGGCAACCATGTCGGCGCGCACTGTGGCGCTGAGGGGGTGAGGCATGTCCTCAATGACGGTGCCGAACTTCTGAATCTCCTTGGCGTGGGCGTGCCAGTGTGGGGTAATGTTCGTTTCGTGTGTAATCTTCTTGATTGCAACTGCCATCGTGCACCTCTTTGTTTCCACCGATTAGATGTTGAGAGAAGGGGCCCGGTTTCCCTGATTACTTTACCTCCACCTCGGGGGTAACGGACATTCCCGGACGCAGGGCGTAGTCGCCGTTTTCCTGCTGCAGGTTGGTGAAGTCGATCCGGACAGGGATGCGCTGGACGACCTTGACGTAGTTGCCGGTCGCGTTCTCGGGTGGGAAGAGCGAGAGTTTGGATCCGGTGGCTCCGCCGATCTGGGTGACCTTGCCGTGGAATTTACGGCCGCCGAGAGCGTCGACCTTCAACGTGACCGGCTGGCCGGGGCGCATCCCGGAGAGCTGGGTCTCCTTGAAGTTTGCGGTTACCCAGAGGTTGGTCAGCGGGATGATGGTCAGGAGGTCCTGGCCGATGCTGAGGTTCGCGCCCACCTGGACGTTCTTCTTGTTGACGATGCCGGTGGTGGGAGCGGTGATGTGGGTGTAGCCGAGGTTCAGGACTGCCTGATCGACCTTGGCCTGGGCCTGTTTGACATCGGCGAGCGTAGCGTTTGCCCTTGCCTGCTGCGCCCTTACCTGGTCTGGGCCAGTTTTTGATTGATTGCGCGGCCTGATAACGCGACTGCGAGAGCCTCTGCAACGACTCGGTTACCTGGGCCTGAGCGGCGATGACATTGGCCTCGGCTTCGAGCACGGCAGCTTGATTGGAGGCATCAGTGGCTACGGCTGCATCGTACTGCTGCTTGGAGATGACGTCTTTCTGGACGAGTGGCGTATAGCGTTCGACGTCGAGGTGCGACTTGAGGGCGTTGGCCTTGGCGGCGACGACGCGGGCCTCGGCGGCCTGCTCCTGCTTGCGCGCCTGGTCGACGGCGGCGGTTGAGTTCAGGACGTCGGAGCTGGTGGTGTCGACGCTGGTGTTGACGTTGACGCTGGTGATGGGCACGGTGACTTCGGCCTGAATGTCGGCGGCCTGCGCGCTGGCGAGGTTGGCCTGGGCCTGCTCAAGGGCGACCTGATAGTCCTTGGGATCGATCTCTGCGATGATCTGGCCAACATCGACCTTCTGGTTGTCTTCGACGTAGACCTTGATGACCTGGCCAGTTACGCGCGAGCTAACCTGATAGAGATCGCCGTCCACCTGGGCGTCGTCGGTGTCTTCGGTGAAGGTGGAGCGCCAGTAGAAGATGCCGGCGCCGATGACAAGCAGGATGATGACTGCGATGACGATGAACTTGCGGCCGGACTTCTGCTCAGGGGCCTCGTCTTCCTGCTGATTGAGTTGCACGGTGCCGCTGGTCTGTGCGGTCTGGGTGTCGCGATGCTCTGTTTGCTCTGGCAAGTTACTTTCCTCCGAGATAATCTTTGTAGCTGGTCTGCGCAACGCCCAGGGCACGGGCCAAGGAAAGCTTGGCTACATTGTGCTGGTAGAGCGCGCTGATGTATTGGTCGTTGGCCTGCTCGGTCTGCGACTGCGCCTGCGAGACGGGAAGATTGTCCGAGACACCGGCGTGGAAGCGCTGCTGCGCCTCGCTGAGGGCCTCGGTCGCCAGTTCCACGTTCGAATAGGTCGACTCGACGAGCTTTGCCGCGGATTGGATGTCGAGGATGCTGTCGTGTATGTCCTGATTGACCTGTTGGGCCTGGTCGGCGAGTTTGTCGCGGGACTGTTCGAATTGCGCGTCGGCGACCTGCTCCTGGCCTTTGGTCTTGGCGATTTGCAGGACGGGAATGCTGATCTGTCCAGTCGCAGAGAAGGTGCCGTGGGAGTGGCCGGGGGTGGTGCCGATGTCGCCGTAATCGCCAGCGGCGCTGACGACAGGATACTGGTAGGCCTTGGCGGAGGTCTTCTCTGCATTGGCTGCTTCGACCTGTTGCGCGTAGGCTGCGAGATCTTTGCGCGACTTGAGGGCCTGGGCAAAGGCTACCTGCGGATCGACGTTGTCCAGCGCTTTGAAGGGGACGCGGTCGGTCAGGCGAAAGTTCTGGTCGAGCGGGAGACCGATGGTTCGGGCGAGGGCAAGCTTGTCCTTCTCGAGGCTGTTCTTGCTTGAGATGAGACTTTGCTGCTCGTTCTGATAGTCGACCTGGGCCCGGAGAACGTCGAGCTTGGGGCTGGTGCCGGCGTCGTGCGCAGCGATGGCCTGATCGAGTGAGACTTTGGAGGTGGCCAGTTCAGCGTTCACGGCTTCGATGCGTGCCTCGTCCGCGATGCAAAGCAGGTACGCGTTGCCTACGGTCAGGACGACCAGGTCCCTTGCGTCCTCTGCGGTGAGGCGGGCGCCCTCGAAGTTATGCTTGGCGGCGATGTAGTTCTTCAAGGCCGAGACGTTGAAGAGATTTTGAGTAAGATAGGCGCGGAAGTCGACGACCTGGAAGGGGCAGGACGATAGGGTTGAGGCCGGGGAACGAAATACCGAAGGCTGCGAGGTTGATCTGCTGCACCTCGATGCTGGCCGTGGCGTTTACGGTGGGAAGAAGCGCCTGCAGCTCCTCGAGACGCTGACCGTTGGCGCTTTTCTGGGCCGAGCTTTGGAGAATTAGACCGAGGTTCTGGCGCAGACCGCGCTGGATGGCTTCGTCGAGCGAGAGATCAAGGACACCGTCGGTAGCTTTGCCTGTGACGATGCTGCCGTGGTACGAGTCCTGCGTCACCTGCGCGCCGTTCTGTCCCGAGGCGTTGTAGAGGCTCTGCTGGGCGCTCGCTGCTGGAGAGCTGTCAGTGGCCGTGCTGGTGCCGCTGGGCTGTTTCTGTTGGGCCGGCTCGGTAGCCTGGGCGTGCGCCTGTGTCTGACCAGCGGCCAGGAGCAGGCAGAGCCCTAAAAAAGGAAGCATCTTTAGACCCTGCGGCTTAAGGCTGTGCGGCGCCGCATCTAAGGCGCGAGGCGCTGTTTTGCTTTTACTCATACTATTGATCTTAACCTGCGTCGTGGCGACAGTCTTCCATTAGTCTATGCGAGGCAGCGGAGAACAGAGCGGTAGCCGCTGTGTCACAAACATCTTGCCTCAGTATTGATGCGTTCCCAGATATTGATGCGTTCCGTTGCGGAAAATCTTCAAAAAGATGTTTGGGTACACTCTGAAGTGTATTCATTTGAGGTCGATGCACTATGTTTCTAGGGGTCGATGTAGGGACCGGGGGAACCAGGGCGGTGCTGATCGACCGCGCGGGGAGGGTGCTGGCGTCGTTTGCCAGTGATCATGCGCCGATTCGTTCAGAGCATATTGGGTGGGCGGAGCAGGAGCCAGAGGACTGGTGGCGGGCCGCGCGCGAGGCAATTGCAGGCGCCATGGCAGCGAGTGAGCTGAGCGGCGCGGAGATAGAGGCCGTCGGACTGACAGGGCAGATGCATGGGTGCGTCATGCTCGACGCCGATGGCAAGGTGCTGCGACCGGCATTGATCTGGTGCGACCAGCGGACGCAGCCACAGTGCGACTGGCTGACGGAAAAGATCGGATTCGAGCGGCTGATCGAGCTGACCTGTAATCCGGCGCTGCCCAATTTCACGCTGACGAAGCTTTTGTGGGTGCGTGAGCATCAGCCGGAGATCTTTGCGAAGATCGCGCATGTGCTTTGCCCGAAGGACTATGTTCGCTATCGGTTGACGGGCGAGTTTGCGATGGATATGCAAGAGGCAAGCGGGACGCTGTTGCTCGATGTGGCGCACCGTCGGTGGTCTGTGGAGGTGGCCGAAGAGGCGGGGATTCCGATGGAGTGGCTGCCGAGACTTTTTGAAGGGCCGGAGATTTGTGCGCGGATCAGTGCTGCGGGGGCCGGGGCCACGGGGCTGGCGGCGGGGACTCCGGTTGCGGCTGGCGCGGGTGATCAGGGGGCCGGGGCAGTGGGGATGGGGATTCTGACGCCGGGATCAGTGTCGGCGACGATTGGGACGAGCGGGGTTGTGTTTGCCGCGACTGACTCGCCCATCAAAGACCGGCTGGGACGGCTGCATACTTTCTGTCATGCGGCGCCGGGGCGATGGCATGTGATGGGCGTGACGAATGGAGCGGGGCTCAGCTTACGGTATTTTCGCGATACGTTTGCGGCGGGGGCCAGTTATGAGGAGCTGACCGCTCTAGCGGCCGAGGTACCTGCGGGATCGGATGGTCTGATGTGGGCGCCTTATCTTTTTGGAGAGAGGACGCCGCATCTTGATCCCGATGCGCGGGCAGCTTTTATAGGGATCACCGCCTCACACACGTTGGGGCATTTTGTTCGAGCGATACTTGAAGGAGTGGCGTTTAGTTTGCGAGATACATTGACTTTGTTTCGTGAGCTTGGAGTGCCGGTGAAGGCGATCCGTCTGGGTGGTGGCGGGGCACGGGGCCCGCTGTGGCGGCAGATCCAGGCGGACGTTTATGGGCAGTCGGTGGAGCTGTTGGAGGCGGAGGAGGGTGGGGCGTTCGGTGCGGCGCTGCTGGCGGGGACAGGAATTGGGGCATGGCCCAGTGTAGAGGCGGCCTGTGCCGCGACGGTGCGGGTCGCGGAGACAATTGCGCCGAAGAACGCAAGTGTGATGGATGAGGCGTACAGGCGGTATCGGAGGATTTATCCGGCTTTGCGAGAGATTGCGAGAGGTTGACGATGAGTGCTGAGATTGGCGTTGCGGTAATTGGATTCGGATTGGCGGGGCAGGTCTTTCATGCTCCGTTTGTAAGTGCTGTTCCGGGGCTGAGGCTCGAGGCGATTGTGCAACGCAAGGGCGATGAGGCCGGGAAGGCCTATCCGTCAGTGCGTATTCTGCGGTCGGTTGAAGATGCGCTGAAGGATCCAGCGGTGCAGTTGATCGTGGTGGGGACGCCGAATGAGACGCACTTCGCGCTGGCAAAACAGGCGCTGCTTGCGGGAAAACACGTGGTGATCGATAAGCCGTTTGCTGCGACGAGCGCCGAAGCGAAGGAGTTGAAAGAGCTAGCGGAGAAGCAGGGTGTGGTGCTGGCTCCGTTTCATAATCGGCGGTGGGACGGCGATTTTTTGACGGTGCAGAGGCTGCTTGGAGAACATGCGGTGGGACGGCTGGTGACGTACGAGTCCCATTTCGACAGGTTCCGGCCACTGCCGCGTGAGAACACGTGGAAGGAAGGAGCGAACCTGGCGAATGGGCTGCTGATGGCAGCTTGGACCACATCTGGTCGGACCAGGCGCTGGTGCTGTTTGGGCCTCCCGTTGGCATCACGGCGAGCGTGCGGAAGAGCCGGGACAAGACTGAGATTGAAGATGCGTTCGATATAACGCTCGAGTATCCACGGCTGCGGGCGCATTGCCGGTCGAGCATGCTGGCCTGCGATGCGGCGCCGAGGTTTTTGCTGCATGGTACGCGTGGGAGTTTCAAGAAGTATGGACTTGATCCGCAGGAGCCGACTCTGGTTGGCGGGGCAAAGGTGCCGCGCATGGGTGAAGGCGAGTGGTTGGCAGAGCCTGAATCGGCATGGGGGGCCTTGACGGTGGCTCCGGAGCCGGCCGATCCGGGGAACCTGACTCGGACGAAGGTGAAGACCGAGTTGGGTGACTACCGGCTTTACTATGCGAACGTTCGCGACGCGATCAACGGAACGGCGAAGCTGGCGGTGACGCCGGAGGATGGATACCGAGTGGTTCGATTGCTGGAGATGGCGCGCGAGAGCAGCGCGGCGGGGCGGACTCTGAAGGTCAACTTTGACTAGCGGTGGCCGTCGGGCTATGGGAAGCGAGTGGAGGCGATTGCGGCGGACCAGGCGCTCTTCCAGAATGGCTCCCATACGTTTGGCGCGGTTTGATATCCGGCGGGCGTGTTGGCAGCGGGCGTGGTGTCTGTCGTCGGAGCATTGATGGGCAGTGGATACGGTATCGATGTGTAGCCGGCTGGAACGGGTGAGGGTGGGAGATAGTCGTCGTGACCGAAGTTCCACTGGTTCGGCACTTTGCAGACAAGGTCGAGTTGGGCGGGAGTTGGCGGATTTTCGGTTGGGCCTGCGCGTCCGATCGCGGCGTGCCAGAAGGGGTGACCCTCGGCGAATATGCCGCTGATGGGATTGCCGAGTGGGAAGGCCATTTTGAGGACGTCGTCTTCGGAGGAGGCGAGGACGGAGATCTTCTCGACGCGTGCAGCCGCTTTGGCGTACTCCTCGCCAAGGCAGTTTGAGTCGATTGCGCCGGCCATGAGAAGGAGGCGACGGACGCGGAAGGAGGAGGCGAGTCCTTTGATGGCTTGCAGGATGACGCGAGCTCCGAGACTGTGCGACACGAAGGAGACACTGGCGGCACCGGTCAGGTTCTGGTTAAGCCATGCGGCGAGTTTGTCGCCCGACTGCATGGCCGTGTTTGCAGCAGATGGATAGACGAGAGCGTTAAGCCAGACCGAGTCTCCGGGCCAGAGAAAGCCGAGATAGACTGCGCCTCCCGGGAGTTGGAGCAGCGGCTGCCATTCGGTGAGGTGATCGATCCCTTCCTGCTGGTTGACGTTGAAGCCGTGGGTCGCAATGAGGACGTCGTGGCCACGGCATAGAGCGGCGATCGCGGCCTGATTGGTATCGATCAACTGAGGAGGGTTGGAGAGAACGTTGACGTCGCGTACCGGCCCTCCACCGGGTAGAGCGCGGCAACTGAGGAGCCATGTCATGGGGTCATCCTCTCCATGACTGCAGTGCCTGGACAGCGGTCTGCACTGCGCTGGAGACGTCCTTGGCGATGGGCGCGAGCGGGGTGGCCACGATGCCCAGGGCAATCGCTACTCCCCAGCTGGCTTTTTGCCAGTTCCAGTTGCTTACGATGAGCGCAGCGGTGCAGGAGAGCAGGACGGAGATTGGTACGGCAAGGAGCTTTGCCGTGTTGCGGTATTGCTGGTCGGCGCGTTGATAGGCCTGGTCGATGATGGTGGTCAGGACGAGGTCGAAGCGGCCGTAGGTGTCGGTCTCCGGCATGTCGAGGGGCGTGCCGTTGGACATTTTTATGAGGACGGTTTGCAGGGTGGCCGCGTCTACGCCGGTGATCTTCGCGAAGATGGGGGCGCTGTCGGGGTCGATCCGCAGCTTGATGAGAGATTTGGCGATGGCTTTCTGGTCGGAGGCGGCGACGCCATTGATCCAATTCGATTTGAGTGTTTCGAAGATGACGTCACGCGAGAGCATCGATCCCGGCGCGCCGATTTGCGTGTCGGGCAGGAGTGGCGTGAGCGATTTGCGGATGTATGCCAGGCCGCGGGTCGAGACGCCGCCACCGAGTCCCTTGGTTGCGTCGACGAGGCCATAGGCAGCGGTGCCGAGGGCGCCAACTGCCATGATGACGCTTGTGGCGCTGGTGAGCGCTGGCATGGAAAAGGTGGGGAGGGTAACTGCGGGAAGATCGTCAGGTGCGAAAAACATCGATGCCTCCGGTTCTGCTCAATCGGGCCCGGTCTGCTCTTTGCCGTAAGGCCTCGAACTTATCGTCTGTCGAGGAGAGCGTCAAGAAAAATATGGAAACGTCTATTGGCCGTAGGTGGCGGCGGCGCCGTGTTTGCGATGGTAGTGGCGGTCGAGGAGGGCCTGGGAGACGCCTTCGCAGGTGGCGTTCAAGGTGAGTGTACGGTAGGCCATGCGGGCGACGGCTTCGAGGACCACGGCGTTGTGGGCGGCGGCGTGCGGGTCGACTCCCCAGCAGAAGGGGGCGTGGCCGTTGACTAAGCACGCCGGGATGGCCAGTGGGTCGATTCCCCTGAGTCGGAGACAGTCGACAATCGCCAGGCCAGTTTCGTGAACGTAACGGCCGACAATGGCTTCATCGCGTAGAGGCTCGGTACAAGGGACTGGGCCGTGGAAGTAGTCGGCGTGGGTGGTGCCGAGGGCGGGGATTGAGAGGCCAGCCTGGGCGAAGCTGGTGGCGAACTCGGAGTGAGTGTGGACGATGGCGCCGATGGAGGGGAACTCGCGGTAGAGGAGGGTGTGGGTGTCGAGGTCGGAGGAGGGTTTGAGCTTGCCGTCGACGATCTTGCCGTGGAGATCGGTGACGACCATGAACTCGGGGACGAGTTCGTCGTAGTCGACGCCGGAGGGCTTGATGACGATGAGGCCCTGGGCGCGGTCGATGCCGCTGGCGTTGCCAAAGGTGTAGAGGACCAGGCCGCGCTTGACGAGTTCGAGGTTGGCTTCGAGGACTTGGGTGCGTAGTTCTTTGAGGAGCATGGTTCCTGCCTCCGTGAGCGAATGGTAGAGGCCCTTTGTGTGTGGCTGAGGATGTTGCCGTTCGCCGGCTTCAAGAATAGCTGACTGCGGGGGAGTTGCGATTTCTTTGCGTGTCGCTTGATAGAGTAGAGGTTATGCAGAACGAGGTAACACTGAGACTAGAGGGGCTGCCGCAGGGATTTCTGTGGGGAGCGGTGAAGGCCGGGATCAAGGCCAGCGGCAAGCTGGATTTGGCGGCCGCTGTGGCGGTCAAAGGCGCGAGGGGCGCTGCGATGTTTACGAAGAACCAGTTGGTCGCGGCCCCGGTGACGGTGGGGCGGAGGCATCTGGCGGCCACTGGCGGGCGCGTGGGGGCGGTACTGGTGAATGCGGGGAATGCAAACTGCGCTACCGGGCAGCCGGGGATCGATGCTTGTGTGCAGACTTGTGCGGCGGCGGCGGAGAGCTTTGGCTGTATTTTTGATGAGGTCTTTCCTTCCTCGACCGGGATTATCGGTGTGCCGTTTCCGGTTGAGAAGGTGATTGCGGCACTGCCTCCGCTGAAGGCCGAGTTGGGCGAGACGGCAGCGCATGCGGAGTTATTTGCTCGGGCCATCATGACAACGGACACGAAGATGAAGGTGGCACAGGCTTCATTTGATGTCGATGGCGTGGAGGTGAAGACCTTTGGAGCGGCGAAGGGTGCGGGGATGATCCATCCGCAGTTGGGGGTCTCCGCTGGGCCGCCGCATGCGACGATGCTGGTTTATTTGTTCACCGATGTGGCGGCGGAGAGCGACCAGTTGCGGAGCCTGCTGGAGCCGGCAGTGGAGAGGAGCTTCAACTCCATCTCGATCGATGGCGACACTTCGACGAACGATACGGTGTTGCTGCTGGCGAGCGGGGCGAGCGGAGTGAAGCTGGATGAACGGAGCAATGCGGCGTTTGCGGACGTGCTGAAACAGGTTTGTGGGTCGCTGGCTTATCAGATTGTGGACGATGGCGAGGGAGTGGGGCATGTGGTGACGCTGCATGTGACGGGGGCGCGCACAGAGGCGGAGGCGAAGCAGATCGCGAAGGCGATTGCACATTCGCCGCTCTGCAAGACGGCCTGGTCGAGCGGCGATCCAAACTGGGGGCGGTTGCTGGCCGCGGCGGGATATAGTGGGGTGGCGTTCGATCCTATGCTGGTGAATATTACGATTGGCGGCCAGCCGGTGTTTGAGCTGGGGTTGAGGTCACAGTCGTTTGATGAGGCCGCTGCCCATACTGCGATGATGGCGCGGGACTACACGATCACGCTGGATATGGGGTTGGGAAAGGCTGAGAGTCGATTTCTGACCTGCGATCTGACCGAAGAGTATGTGCGGATCAATGCGGACTATTCGACCTAATGCCTTTGGTGTTCTAGAAATTGAGGTGATCAATGCGTCTGCTACGGTTCCTGGGATGGCTGAGTGTCGTGATCGTGCTTGCGATCTGCACGGCAATTTTTATGGGAAGCAGGTTGCCGGTGGAGCATACGACGACTGTCACCGAGGCGATTCCGGCATCGCAGCAGAAGGTGTGGGGGCTGATTACGGACCCTGCAGCAATGCCGAAGTGGCGGACGGAACTGAAGGCCGTGACGATTTTGCCATCGGAGAATGGCGCGCCCTGCTGGGCCGAGGTGCAGAGTTCGATGACGATGCCGTTGTGTGCCGACGTGCGCGAGGCGCCTTCACGACAGGTGGTGCGAATCGCCGATCCGAAGCTGCCGTTTGGCGGGACCTGGGACGCTATGAGCTTGAGCCTGTCACGGCAGACGTGACAAAGGTCACGATTACGGAGCGTGGAACGACAGGGCCGGCGATGTGGCGGTTTATGGGGCACTACGTTTTGGGTGAGGACAGTTCGATCAGGCAGTATATGGGCGATCTGGGCCGGGCGGCAGCGCAACCGAACTGAAGTGGCTTTCGGGTAGATGACGTTTTCGCGTAAGCCTTATATCGTTATAAGTGTGAGCGATTGCGCTGCCCGGTGGTGATTTGCAGCGATCTCTCGGACTGGAGTGTTGACGAAGATTATGACGACGAAGCTGGAAGACGCCGCAAAGCAGGACTTTAAAGCCGAGGTATCGGAGTGGATTGAGGCGTTTGACGACGTCGTTGCGCAGGACTGGGAGCAGGGTGCGGAGTTGCTGGGTGCGTTGCGGCAGCGTGCGCGCGAGGCCGGGGTGCCGACGCCGAGCGAGATGACGACGCCGTACCGGAACACGATTCCCAAGCACGACGAGGTGCCGTATCCGGGCGACAGGAAGCTGGAGAAGAGGGTAGAGTCGCTGCTTCGCTGGAACGCGATGGCGATGGTGCATGGGCAGAACAAGAAAGACCCGGGGATCGGTGGGCATATTTCGACGTACTCATCGCTGGCTACGCTGCTCGAGGTCGGGTTCAATCATTTCTTCCGCGCGAAGTATGGGGACCAGCCGGGTGACTTTATCTATTTCCAAGGCCATGCTTCACCGGGGGTCTATGCGCGGGCCTATCTGGAAGGACGGTTCGATGAGGCGCGGTTGAAGAACTTCCGTCATGAGTTGAGGGATACGCCTGGGTTGAGTTCTTATCCGCACCCCTGGCTGATGCCGGATTTCTGGAACTTTCCGACGGTGTCGATGGGGATAGGGCCGCTGAATGCGATCTATCAGGCGCGGTTTATGCGGTATCTGGAGAACCGGAAGCTGATCGCGCCGACGGACCGCAAGGTTTGGGCGTTTCTGGGAGACGGTGAGACGGACGAGGTCGATTCGCTGGGAGCGATCTCGCTGGGAGCGCGGGAGAAGCTGGACAACCTGATCTTTGTGGTGAACTGCAACCTGCAGCGGCTGGATGAGCCGGTGCGTGGGAACAAGCGGATCATCGACGAGTTGGAGGGGGTGTTCCGTGGGGCGGGATGGAACGTAATAAAGGTGATCTGGGGTTCGGACTGGGACGCTTTGTTTGAACGCGACCATACGGGGCTGCTGTTGCGGCGCATGGAAGAGTGCGTCGATGGCGACTTCCAGACCTACAAGGCCAAGGACGGAGCGTTTCTGCGAAGCCATTTCTTCGGGAAGTATCCGGAGCTGCTGGAGTTGGTGAAGGACTACACCGACGAGCAGTTGCTGAGGCTGCATCGCGGCGGACATGATCCAGCGAAGATCTATAACGCGTACAAGTGGGCGCTGGAGCATAAGGGCGGTCCGACGGTGATTCTCGCCAAGACGGTGAAGGGTTATGGAATGGGAACTTCGCAGTCTCGCAACGCGACGCATAACGAAAAGAAGCTGACGGACGAGGGCCTGGCGGCGTTTGTGAAGCAGTTCGACATTCCGATTCCGGAGAAGGCCGCGAAGGACGGGTCTTTCTACCGGCCTTCGTCTGACGCTCCGGAGATCCTGTACATGCAGGAGCGGCGCAAGGAGCTGGGCGGGTATCTGCCGAAACGCGAGGTCACGAAGCTGGAGTTCAAGACTCCGGCGCTTACGGAATTCGCTGAGTGGACGCGCGGATCGAATGGGCGCGCGGTTTCGACGACGATGGGATTTGTGAGCATACTGCGGCACCTGATGAAGGACAAGGCGATTGGCAAGCTGATTGTGCCGATTGTGCCGGACGAGGGACGCACGTTCGGACTGGAGTCGGCGATCAAACAGGTGGGGATCTATGCTCCGGAGGGGCAGAAGTATGAGCCGCATGACAAGGACATGCTGCTGAGCTATCGCGAGGAGCAGGACGGGCAGATCCTGGAGGAGGGGATCACCGAGGCCGGGTCGATGGCGTCGTTTACCGCTGCGGGCACTGCATATGCGAACTACAAGGTGCCGTCAGTTCCCTTCTATATGTACTACTCGATGTTTGGATTTCAGCGCATTGGGGACATGGTGTGGGCGTTTGCGGATTCGCGCGGCAAGGGATTCCTGATGGGCGGCACGGCCGGGCGGACGACGATGCTGGGCGAAGGCCTGCAGCACCAGGACGGGCATAGTGTTGTGCTGGCGAGCACGGTGCCTACTTGCCTGACCTACGATCCGGCGTATGTGTATGAGATGGCGGTTGTGATTCAGGATGGAATGCGACGGATGTATGAGAACGGCGAGGACATCTTCTACTACATCACGATGTACAACGAAGACTATGCCATGCCGCCGATGCCGGAGGGTTCGGCCGAGGGGATCCTGCGCGGCATCTACAAGCTGAAGGCGGCGGCGGGTGAGGCCACGATCCAGTTGTTTGGCAGTGGGACGATTTTGAATGAGGTGCTACGGGCGCAGGAGATTCTGGCTTCGAAGTATGGTGTGCATGCCGATGTGTGGAGCGTGACCAGCTATACCGAGTTGCGGCGCGATGCGCTGGCGGTGGAGCGGTGGAACCGGTTGCATCCTGCGGAGAAGGAGAGGGTGCCTTACCTGCTGACCGCGCTGGGCGATGCGAAGGGGCCGATTGTTGCCGCGAGCGACTACATGAAGTCGGTGCCGGACGTTCTGTCTCCCTGGTTGCCGTCACGGCTGGTTACGCTTGGGACGGACGGGTTTGGACGAAGCGACAATCGGGAGCACCTGCGGAGACACTTTGAGATCAGCGCGGAGTCGATTGTTGGCGCGACGTTGTCAAAGCTGGCGCGCGAGGGGAAGTTCAAAGCCAAGGACGCGCAGAAGGCTATGGGTGAACTCGGACTGAATACGGAAGCAGGCGATCCGGCCAGAGCTTAGACGGCGCCGGAGTTGGTTTATCAAGAGAGGGTCCACTGGGCCCTCTCTTTTTGCAAATGGAGGGTCAGTTGGGCGAGATGGAGCTGCACGAGAATCCGCTGGTGCCGAATAAGAAGCTGCGGCAGATATATGTGGCGATGGCCGAGGCACGCGGGCTGGATGAACATATCGCCAGGTTGCAGAAGCGCGCGAAGGGGCGGCCGAGGCTGGATTCGACGCTGGGGCAAGAGGCTTGCCGGGTGAGTACGGCGATCGACCTGGTGCCGGGCGATCTGGTGAGCGATTCTCAGGTGGGAGTGGTGATGAATCTGCTTGCCGGGGAGAAGGTCGATTCCCTTGCTGAAGCGTGTGGCTGAGTTTCAGTCGGGAAAGAGGGCCAAGGCGACGAAAGCAGTTGGGGCCTCCCGGCGGGTGCTGCCCTGGATTGAGGACGCGGGTGAGCGGTTGAGGATGGCGCTGGGTGCAGCTCTCTCCTTCAAGACTCTGGGAATGACGAATGTTGTGGTCGCCTATGTTCGCCAGGGCGAGATCGCTAAGGGGGCGTGGCGGCAGGTGTTGGGGCTCGCGTCCAAACTGGAGTTGCCTGTGATTTTTGTGGTTCTGCCGGCTGCGAAGGCCGCGAGAGGCGTCAGGGTGACGAAGCTGTCCGACAAGGCACGACGATACGGGGTACCGGTAATCCCTGTCGACCTGGGGGACGCTGTTGCGTTGTACCGGGTGGCGCAGGAGTCGATGGGACGGGCTCGAGGCGGGGACGGACCGGTGCTGATTGAATGCAG
This sequence comes from uncultured Acidobacteriaceae bacterium, assembly GCA_963774835.1. Lineage (GTDB taxonomy): Bacteria > Acidobacteriota > Terriglobia > Terriglobales > Acidobacteriaceae > Edaphobacter. The sequence goes on along the minus strand of CAVZGS010000001.1, from coordinate 478,507 downwards.
GGAGTTTCGTCTGGAGGGCGAGGGTGGCAGGGCGCCGGTCGATCCTCTGGCCCAGATGCGCGGGTTTCTGCTTGGCCGCAAGGCTTGCACCACGGCGTGGCTTGAGGGCGCGGGCGATGGGCTGCGCAGACGGATCGCGGTGGCAGGGTAGTAGAACCTTGCACTTAGGGAGACGCTTGTTTGCAACTGCCAGTGCAAGCCATCCGCGATTACACTGGAGCTGCAGTTGAGTCAACGGTATGAGGTGCGAGTGCGGACCAGGGGCTTCCTTTCTTATGCAGCGCTAACTTTCTGTATTGCCTCAACGGCCTTTGCTCAGTCGCCTCCTACGCCTCCCGCTACTCCAGCTCCCGATTCGGTACCCGTGCCTACTCCAGGGACGACGCAGGCGGCTCCAGCGTATGCACCTCAGCCGCCTCAGCAGCAACCGAAGACAGAAACTCCGACTGTGCCGCCCCCTGAGCCGAAAGGGCCGGTGGTGGCGCCTCCTACGAAGCCGACTCCCGAGGCCCCATACGTCGGTTATGTCCCGTATGCGCCTGTGGCGTTGAAGGAGTTGAAGCCTCCGCCAGACCGCCTGAGTTCGGTTTACATCCCCGTGGATAGCTGGATCTATCCCGAGTTGACTCGGTTATATGGGATGGGGTTCCTCGACACGATGTTCCTGAGTATGCGGCCCTATACGCGGCGCAGCGTGCTGCATATGCTGCAGAAGTCCGAGGACGCGATTCTGAGCAGCGACAATATCCAGGCGCAGGACATTCTGGCAAAGATACTGTACAGATTGAGCGCGGAGGTTCCGGACGGCAACGTTCCGCGAGGCTTTGTGTACGGTGTGGACTCCTCGTATACGCGGTTTTTGGGAATTGGTGGTCCGATTTTGCGGGACAGCTACCATTTGGGACAGACGATCAGCAATGACTACGGACGACCGTTTGAGAGCGGCTTCAATGCTATCGCGGGTGCTTCGACGGCCGAGGAGTGGGGGCCGTTTTCGTTGTATGTCAGGGGCGAGTACGAACATGCTCCGTCCGGCACCGGTTACTCGCGAGAGATGGCCGACACGCTGGCCATCAACGATGAGATCCCGAATGAAGGCCCATCGGACGTGATGCCTCAGGGCCAGCTTGCGGCACAGGGCCCGTTTCGTCTAATAGAGGCGTATGCCTCCTTTCATCTGCTGGGACATGAACTCTCAGGAGGCAAGATCGACTCATGGCTTGGGCCGGGTTACGGCAGCGCAATGGCTTGGTCCGAATAATGCGGAGAACGTCTATGCGTTTCACCTGAACCGCATCGAACCTCTAAATATCAAGTTCCTTTCTAAGGTGCTTGGGCCTGTCCGGTACGACTTCTTTGTGGGAAGCTTACAAGGACACACGGACCTGAATGCCCCCTGGGTGCACTCTACGATGTTCTCCTTCCGCCCCACGGTGAACTTTGAGTTTGCATTTCAGCGAACGGTCATCTGGGGCGGCAAGGGTCATACGCCGGTGACGCTTCATACCTTTCTTCACAGCTTTTTCGATACGAACGATACCGACGCAGCCGAAAAGTACTCGCGTGACGATCCCGGGGCGCGGTACAGCGACTTCAGTTTCTCTTATCGGTTGCCGTTTGTGCGGCGCTACGCGATGTTGATTCTGGACTCGGAGTGCCATGACGACGTGACTCCGATCAGTGCACCTCGTCGGGCGGCGTACCGGACCGGGTTGTATATTTCGCAGATCCCCGGGATCAGGAAGCTGGACTTCAAAATGGAAGGCGTAACGACCGATCCGGGCGTGGCAAGAAGTTTCGCCGGCCAGTTCAACTATTGGGAGGTCGTTCAAAAAGAGGGATACACCAATAAAGGGAACATCATGGGCGACTGGATCGGACGTGAGGCAAAGGGTGGCCAGGCGTGGCTGACCTACAACCTCTCTGGAAATGAGTGGGTCCAGTTGCAGTATCTGCACAAAAAGAACGAGAACGACTTTATCCCGGGTGGGACGACGCAGAACCAGTTCAAGGCAAGCGTAGTGAAACGGTTTGGCGAAGAGGTCGAGCTGAACGCGTGGGTGCAATACGAAGGATGGAAGGCCCCGATCTACAAGCCGGGCCTGCAGAAAGACACCTCGGCGGCTCTAAGCCTGACGTGGTTTCCGCAGTTGCACAACTATCCTTCGCTTCATTAGCCCCGAGCCAGCCATCCTTCAATTGGCTGGTTGACGGACGCTCGCCTTGAAGTATTCGAGAGACTTTTCCAAGCCGTGACGCAATTCGATCTTCGGCTCCCAGCCGAGGAGTTCCTTTGCCCGCGTGATGTCGGGACGGCGGCGCGTGGGGTCGTCCTGCGGGAGAGGATGGAAGAGGATCCCGGTGTTCGCTCCAGTGACGGCAAGGACCTCGTGAGCACACTCGAGAATCGTGCCGATTCGTTCGGATTGCCGATGTTGACGGGGAGATGCTCTGAGGAGCGCGACAGACGCAGGACGCCGTCAATGAGATCAGAGACAAAGCAGAAGCTGCGTGTCTGGGAGCCGTCGCCATAGATGGTCAGTGGCTGGCCTTGAAGCGCCTGCATCATGAAGTTTGAGATGACACGGCCGTCGTTGGGCTGGAGCCTGGGGCCGTAGGTGTTGAAGATACGGACGAGACGGGTGTCGACGCCATAGTAGCGGTGATAGGCCATGACGGCGGCCTCGGAGAAACGCTTGGCTTCATCATAGACGGAGCGGGGACCGACTGGGTTGACGTGGCCCCAGTATGACTCGACCTGCGGATGCACCTCCGGGTCGCCGTAGCACTCGGAGGTGGAGGCGTGGAGATAGCCTGCGCCATATTTTCGGGCGAGGTCGAGAGTGTTGATGGTGCCGGCAGACCCTACAAGGAGAGTCTCGATCCCAAGACGGGTGTAGTCGATGGGGCTGGCCGGGGAGGCGAAGTTGAAGACGAAATCGACCTTGCCCGCGTCGAAGGGCTTCGTGATGTCGCGTTCGAGGAGGCTGAAGCGGTCCTCGCGCGCGAGATGACTGAGATTGGCGACGTTGCCTGTGCTGAGGTTATCGATTCCGATTACTGAATTTCCTGCAGCGAGCAAAGAGTCACAAAGATGGGAGCCGAGAAAGCCGGCCGCTCCTGTGACAAGAATCGTTCGAGACGTCATTTATTACCTTTCTCCAGTTCAAACATCCGCCATTTAACACTGTCTTCTGTGGAAACTATGCGGGGACCGCACTTACGGCGGGCCGACGTGTTGTCAACACACAGATACTAGCTGGTGGATAGTGATGCGAGGTCCCGTACAGGGTACGCCGCGGGCCGACCGATGCTGAGATATGTAAAGCCGTGTTTCACCATGATATCGGGATCGTAGAGATTTCTACCATCAATGATGATGGGATAACGGAGGTTCTTGTTGAGCCGGTCGAGATCCAGCCCGGAGAATTCGGCCCAGTCGGTCAGGATGAGAAGGGCGTCGGCATCTTCGGCTGCAGCGTAGGCGTCGGTCGCGTAACGGAGATTAGGGCCGATAGGAAGGACGCTCCTGGGTGCGCTTCAGGGCGGCGGGGTCGTAGGCAGTAATGGAACAACCCTCGGCGAGCAACATTTCGACGACGTCGACTGCAGGCGACTCTCGAATGTCATCGGTCTCTCCCTTGAAGGCCAGGCCGAGGACGCCGATGCGCTTGCCGCGCAAGGCTGCCGAAAGGGCGGAACGGACCTTATTGAGGAAGCGCTTTTTCTGCTGGCCGTTTATCTTTTCGACCTCGGTGAGAAGACTGAAGTCGATGCCCAACTGCTCGGCGACGGAACGGAAGGCCGCTACGTCCTTGGGAAAACAGGAGCCGCCATAGCCGATGCCGGGGCGAAGGAACCTGGGACCGATGCGGCTGTCAAGACCCATGCCGCGGGCGACCTGCTCGACGTTGGCGTTGGTGGCTTCGCAGAGGTTCGAGACGGCGTTGATGAAAGAGATTTTGAGCGCGAGAAAGGCGTTGGATGCGTGCTTGATGATCTCAGCGCTTTTGGTTGAGGTCAACAGGAGCGGGGGTGGTGCGGCGACGTTGCAGACGCCTGGGATGGCGTCGCTCTGCTTGTAATAGGCGCCGCTGGTGAGCGGAAGATAGATCCGGTTGAGGACAGCGGCGGCGCGTTCGCTGTCCGCTCCAACTACGATGCGGTCGGGATGAAGAAAATCGGCGACGGCGGTTCCCTCGCGCAGGAACTCCGGGTTGGAGACGACATCGAAGAGGTGGCGGGCGACGCCGTTGCGCTCCAACGAACGCGTGACCCATTCGTTGGTGTAGACGGGAACGGTGCTTTTTTCGACGACAACCTTATAGCTGGTGAGCGAGCGGGCGATCTCGCAGGCCACGGCCTCAACATAGGAGAGGTCCGCGTCGCCAGCCTCGCTTTGCGGAGTGCCGACGGCGATGAAGATTGCTTCGCACTCCCGGGTGGCCTCGGCGAGATCGGTCATGAAACAGACCCTTGTGTTGCGGAACTTCTCGAGGAGCTCTGGGAGGTATCTCTCGTGGATAAGAGAATCGCCACCCTGAAGAGCGGCCACCTTGCGCTCGTCGTTGTCAACGCAAATGACTTCATGGCCCATTTCTGCAAAACAGACTGCAGCAACAAGACCCACATATCCTGATCCGACGACGGCAATTTTGATGTTTTCGCTCATGGTGGGTGGAGTTATTCCTTATTGTTGAGAATAACCGAATGTCGAGAAAAATCGAGAGTGCTAAGGACAATCAGGGCCCTTTTGGACTGATGCGCTTGCGTGTCGATCTAATCTTCCTACAGGAAGGCACACTCGGGTAGACTACAGGTGATGGGCCCACAAAATACGCAGCCGCCGCTCGTGGGTGTTCCGGAAACGAACCAGTCTGGGTTCAGTACGACGGTTACAGATACTACGCTGTCTGAAGCGCTGATCGTCCTGCGGAAACGTCGGTGGGTCCTAATAATTGCCGTACTGCTCGGCCTGGCGTATGGGGTCTTCAAAGCAGAGTCTCAACCGAAGCTGTATGACGCGTATGGGCGGATCCAGGTGCGTTCAGGATCGTCGAATGAATACAGGGTGAGCTCGGTACAGGGCTACTCCGGCGATTCCAGCTCGAAGATGCTGACCGAGATTGAGATATTGAAGAGCGATTCGCTGATGCTCAAGGTCTGTCGCGAGATGGGCAGCTTTCGAATAATGCGGATTTTCTTGAGAGGAAGGGGCCCGTTCCACACACCAGTCTGGACGATGGAGAGACCAGGCAGACGACGGTCGCATCGGTTGCAGAGCATTCTGCACGTCGGGGTAGTCCCGAAGACAGACATCATTCGCATCAGCTACAGCAGCCTGAATCCGAAGCTGTCTGCCGACATCGTCAATCGGGTCATTCAAGACTACATTCATCGCAGCTATCAGACGCGATTTGAGTCTTCGCGGCGCGTTTCAGACTTTCTCTCGGGCACACTGGAAGGCCTGAAACAAGAGGTAGAGACGTCACAAGAGCAGATGATGGATATGCAGCGAAAGTTGGGTATCCTGGGGTTCGACCCGAACCATAATCAAATCAGCGGCTCGCTGGACGATCTTGCCAAGGCAGCGGCGACGGCGAAGCTGGCCCGCATCATTGCAGAGGCACGGTACCGTGTTTTGAGCGGAATGGATCCTGACACGATTGAAGGCACGATCGAATTGACACCTGGGACGGCGCCGGGGGAGTTGAACGTTCTGCGCGGGCAGCTTGCGTCTGGCAGGGCCGCCTATGCGCAGCTGGAATCATCGCTGGGCCCGAACCATCCTCAATCAAAGGCGTTGAGGGCGCAGATGGAGGAGCTCGAAAAAGAGATAAATGCTGAACAGAACCGTCTACTGGTCCAGGCAAAACAGAACTACGTCATCGCGCGCGCAAATGAAGACCAGACGACTGCCGCGCTGGAGGCGGAGAAGACTGAAGCTTATAAACTGCGCGACCAGCTGGTGGAGTATACGGTGCGTCAGCGGGAGTTTGAAGAGAACCGGACTTTGTACGACAGCCTGCAGCAACGTCTGCGAACGGCGAGCGTTCAGTCGGGCCTCGAGTCGCTTGAGATCGATGTCGTCGATCCGGCGCTGCCCCCGGCCAACCCTGTGCTGCGACCGCAGTCGACGGTGATCCTAACCGCGCTGGCGTTCAGTATTCTGGCCGGCATAGTGGTGGCATTCCTGATGGAGAGCCTGGACACTGGATTACGGAGTATCGCGGAGATCGAGAGCATCACGGAGTTACCGTCGCTGGCCATCATTCCTCGAGCGCGGAGGACGTCCGCCGACCAGGCAGGGACCCTGACTACGGCGCAGAGGAACGTCGGCATATTGACGCAGCCGAAGTCGCAGTTCGCGGAGGCCTTCCGCTCCCTGCGCACGTCGCTTCTGCTATCGACTGCCGGTCATCCTCCGAAGATCATTGTGCTGACGAGTGCTACGCCATCAGAAGGTAAGACGACGGCCGCGAGTAATCTGGCAGCTATCCTGGCGCAGCGGGACACGCGCGTATTGCTAATTGACGGAGACCTGCGCCGGCCCAACATCCATCATCGGTTCGGACTAAATGGCAAGGTCGGCCTGACAACGGTTCTGACCGGAGCGACGACACTGGAAGAGACAGTGCAGAATGTGCCTGAGATTCCAAATCTCGACATTCTGCCGAGTGGACCAGTTCCACCTTTTCCGACGGAGATGTTGAGCTCCGGAGCGATGGAGGCCATCCTCAAGCGCTGTGCAGAGCTTTATGACTATATTGTCATCGACTCTCCACCGATACTCTCGGTCACAGACGGCGTGATTCTCTCGCGCCAGGCGGACGCTGTCGTACTTGTGGTGCGTCACGGCAAATCGAGTAAACATGTGGTTCGGCGAGCGAGAGATATCCTGCTGCGCTCGGGTGCAGGCATCACCGGTATTGTGTTGAACGCGGTCGATCTCAACTCGCCGGAGTACTACGGGTACTACGGGTACTCAGGGTACTCGTACGCGAGCGTGGATTCCGATAGCTGGGAGTCGCAGGGGGCCACCGGCGACGAGGCGCGAAAGGCCGAGGAGACTGAGCGATGAGTCAGGGGCAGAAGAATCTCCTAACGGATCGGGAGGGCGAGAGCAGGCTGTGGGCCGGAGGCCGCGGCGCGTTGCTTGCCCTCGCGTTGTCTGTTGCAGCGGCTGCCTGGGGGCGGCCCGCGCAGGCCCAGTTCAACGAACCAGCGCCCGGTGCTTCTACCGTGATCAATCCACCTGTGATGATAACGACCGATCCGGCGATACTCTATCCGGGTCATCGGGACGTATATCTCGGGTCTGGGGACGTTCTCACAATCCATATTTTTGGAAGTGCAGACTATACGCCGACGGCACGTGTAGGCCTCGACGGCAAGGTCCAACTTCCCCTAATTGGCAGTGTGGAGGTGGCGGGGCTCACAGTTCATCGGGCCGAGGACCTGATTGCTCAAGCTCTGGTAAAAGCCGGGATGTATCGCGATCCTCAGGTGTCCATTCAGATTACGGAATCTCCAAATTTGATCGCCACAGTCGTCGGAGAGGTGCATGGGATTGTGCCTATCATTGGGGAGAGGCGCCTCTTGGATGTATTGACGGCAGCGGGCAGCGGCGGGGGGGGGGGTATAGGTGCGGCAACAACTGTGATCGTTGGAGGAGGGGGGCTGCCGGCCTCGGCGAGTCACATTATTACGATCAACCGTCCCGGTTTAGCGGAGCCAATCACGATCGACCTTGGAACAGACCCCGCAAAGAGTTCCCTCGCCGATATACCAATCTTTCCCCGTGACACGATCATCGTCCCGCGAATCGGGGTCGTTTATTTGCTTGGAGCGTTCAAGACCCAGGGCGCGATTCCACTCCAGCCGAACTCTCCTTTGACTTTGATGAAGGTGGCTGCACTTACTGGTGGCGCCGGCTTTGAAGGCAAGCAAGGCGATCTCCGAATCATTCGTTCGGTTGGCCTCACTCGCCAGGTCGTTCGCGTCGATCTCAAGAAGGTGCTTTACGGTCAGGCTCCCGACCCTGTCCTACAGGCGGACGACATTATCTTCCTGCCAACCAATCAGATGAAGGCCGCAATAAAATCAGGAGGAATCGGTGTGGCGTTGGCGATCGTGTCGCTCCTGCTCCTTGCCGCCGGACAGTAGGCGGCGAGTTTCAACAGCCAGGTGGGCAAGCTCAAAGGCCGCATGAGATCCGACAGAATATGGCTTTAGCTTCGTCAGACATGGGCAACGGATTAAAGGGCAAGGTGAGACTGGCTTATCTGGTGAGCCATCCCATACAGTATCAGGCACCCCTGCTGCGCCGAGTCGCACAGGAGCCGGACATTGATCTGACTGTGTTCTTCGGCTCGGACTTTTCAGTCCGGGGCTACAAGGACGAGGGATTTGGCGTGGGTGTGAAGTGGGACGTGCCGCTGCTGAATGGCTACCGTCATGAATTTCTGCCGGTGATTAGAGACACTGCCAACCCAGGGACATTGAGTCCGCTGAACTACGGCATCTTCAGCCGTCTCCGTGGGGGCAGGAAAGCACCGGCGTTCGATGTGCTGTGGGTGCACGGGTACTCGTCGCTGAATACGCTGCAGGGAATATTGGCCGCGAAGTCTCTGGGTATACCGGTGCTGGTTCGGGCAGAGCCATGGCTTGGAGACCGTGACCGGAGTGGGCCAACGCTGGCCATAAAGCAACTATTCTTTCGGCTGCTGCGTGGATTGGTCGATGGTGCTCTTCCGATCGGGACGCTGAACGCCGAGTATTGGCGCCATTATCTCGGCGAGGATTTTCCGCTGTATCGGATGCCCTATGCGGTCGACAACAATTATTTTCAAGGCCGCAGCGAGGAGGCACGCGAGGGGCGTTCTGCGCTGCAGAACGAGTTGAATCTGGATCCCGTGCGGCCGGTGATTCTGTTTGCTTCGAAGTTACAGAGTCGCAAGCGCTGCGGTGACCTGGTGGAGGCCTACAAAGACCTCTCTCCGGGGAGTGGGCCGCGGCCTTATCTTGTGATTGTCGGGGACGGCGAAGAGCGCGCCGCCTTGGAGAGGCAAGTGGCAGAGAGCAGTTTGGAGGGGGTGCGGTTTTGCGGGTTCAGGAACCAATCGGAGTTGCCCAGGTTCTTCGACCTGGCGACGGTTTTCGTGCTGCCGTCACGGCACGAACCCTGGGGGTTGATTGTGAATGAGGTGATGAATGCCGGTCGTGCCGTGATCGTCTCCGACGATGTGGGATGTCAGCCGGACCTGGTTGAGGACGGGGTGGAAGGTTGTGTCTTCCCTGCGGGAGATGTGGTGGCGTTGACCGATGCTCTACGAAAGGTATTGGCGACGCCGGAGACGGCGGCTGCAATGGGGCGGCGGGGACTGGCTGAGGTCCGGGCGTGGGACTTTGAGGAAGACGTTCGCGGCCTGAGGCAGGCAATCGCACAGGTCACTCGGAAGATAACAGCGTAATGGCAACGAATTTCTATTTCCAAATCGACGACACCCCTGCTGATATTCTGAAGACGAATGGGCAGAAACTGATGCGGATTCTCCACATAATCGGAACGCTGGACCCGGCGGCGGGGGGGCCCACGGAGTCCGTGAGGGTCTTGCTGAGCTACGGCCCTATCGGCTATACGGGCGAGGTCGTCACTCTGGATGATCCGTCCGCACCTTACCTGAGCGATATCGGATTTCCCGTGCACGCACTGGGGCCAACCAATACCAAGTACGGGTTCAACTCCAAGCTGCTGCCATGGCTGAGAGACAACCGCCATCGGTTTGATGGTGTTGTGGTGAATGGGCTATGGCAGTACTGCGGGTATGCTGCGTGGCGCACGTTGGCAGGAAATACACCATATGTCGTATTCACCCACGGCATGCTCGATCCTTACTTCAAATATGCGTTTCCGCTGAAACATATAAAAAAGTGGCTCTACTGGGTGCCTGCGGAGTACTGGATCCTGCGCGGCGCCTATCGTGTGCTGTTTACGTCGAAGGCAGAGAAGAGGCTGGCTGAAGAGAGCTTCTGGCTGCATCGCTGGAACCCGTATGTCGTGCCCTACGGTGCGAGCGGGCCGTCGGGCGATCCCGAGGTACAGAAACGAGCTTTCTTTGCAAAGTGTCCTGAGGCGAAGGGTAAACGGTATCTTCTTTTTCTCGGCCGAATCCATCGGAAGAAGGGTTGCGATCTCCTGATCGACGCCTTTGCAAAGGTCGCGGTGGACGATCCGGACCTCTATCTAGTGATGGCCGGGCCGGACCAACAGCTGTGGAGTGCGAAGTTGAAGGCGACAGCCGCGAGCGCAGGGATCGAGGACCGCGTCTTCTGGCCAGGTCTGATCACTGGCGATGCAAAGTGGGGGGCCTTCTTCGGTTCGGAGGCGTTCATTCTGCCCTCGCACCAGGAGAACTTTGGGATCGCCGTGGCAGAGGCCCTGGGATGCGGAAAGCCGGTGCTGTTGGCGGACAAGGTGAATATCGCAGAAGAGATTGCCGACGACGGAGCGGGGCTGATGGAGTTGGATACCGCGGAGGGGACGCTGCGGCTGCTGCAACGGTGGATCGGCATGACCGTTCAAGAACGGGAGCACATGGCGGAGCTTGCGTATCAATGCTTCCATCGCCGATACGATATGAGAGAGAATGCAAAGGCGATCATCCGGCTGTTTGGGACCGCCACTGTTCTTTCGCCCGCCGCTGTTAATACGGAATAGGTATGACTCGATGCCGAAGCACGTGCCCACTACAACGCGGCGGAACATATTTCGGCAGACACTGCAGCCGATCCGTATCTTCGGCCGGCATTTTCGTTGCGCGACCGGCTGCGGCGGCTGAACTGGAACATCTGCTGGGCCGTGCTGTATAGAACGTCACCGAGACCGTTACATTCCTGGAGATCGTTTCTGCTGCGCCTCTTTGGGGCTACGATGGGCGCAAATTGCCACTTCTATCCGCGATCGAAGGTTTGGGCACCGTGGAATTTGATCTGTGCCGATCAGGTGACGGCAGGTGATGGTGCGGAGATCTACAATCCCGCTCCGGTCACACTGGGATCCCACGCCATTCTTTCGCAAGATGCTTACGTGTGCGGGGCCACACACGACTATGACGATCCTGCATTTCCGTTGATTGCGTACGCGATGAACGTTCGGACCTTATGCGTGGGTGTGCGCTCGGGCGTCCGTTGCTCCTGGGGTGAATGTGGGCGAGGGGGCCGTGCTCGGGTTGGGATCGGTTGCGACGCGAAGCCTGGATGCCTGGACGGTGAATGCCGGAGTACCTGCCGTCAAAGTGAAGGATCGACGGCGGTTTGACGTAGACCATTCGGGGGCGCCAGAAGGCATCTAGTCGACCTACGCAGGTCAATCTCGGTTGATTCAGTACGCCACTAGCGGTAGCCTGAACAGTGACTCGCCGGCGGTTTCCAAGTTCGCCCCGCCAGGAGATTGCGTCATGAAAACGAAGAGAAAGATCATCGTTTACATTGCGACGAGCGCGGATGGCTACATCGCTCGGCCTGACGGCGATGTCGAATGGTTGAATCGCCGGCCGCGTACAGTCGATTACGGCATGGCGGAGTTCTACCCGACGATCGACACCGTCCTGTGGGGGCGCAAGACCTGCGATTGGTGTCTCGACTATTACAGAAAAAAGAGGATGAAGGGCGGGATGTTCGACTCGAAGCACGCCAATTACGTGTTCTCCCGGAAACCACCGAAGCGGGCGATACAAGGAGCGGAGTTCGTGCACGAGCCGGTGAAGACATTTGCGCAGCGTCTGCGCGCCACACCGGGAAAACACATCTGGATGATGGGAGGCGGCGGGCTGATCGCTTCGTTCCTCGACGTGGGCGAGCTCGACGAGTTCGACATCCACGTCATTCCCACGCTCATAGGTGAGGGCATTCCACTCATGGCACCGCGACATCGGGACGTTGCACTTCGCTTACGTTCAGCCAGGAAATACCCCGACGGCGTCGTCCGACTGCGCTACGAGGTCGAGAAGTAACTCCCCGGGACGCCGCCTAATCGCAACATTGAGCGTCTACTGAATCAACTGGATAAACAGTAGACGCCTAGCCGCGTAGCTTTGCCAGGAGATCGGTCGGGTGGACTGGTTTGGCGAGGATCTCGAATTCATGGCCCTGCGCACGGGCCTTTTCGAGCAGATCGGCTGTAGCGGCCTGACCTGAGAAGAGAAGTATCTTGCACGTTGGCAGTTTGCTGCGGGTGATGATTGCAGCTTCAATACCGGTCATGCCGGTCATAATGACATCGCTGATAAGCATGTCGGGCTGGAAGCTCTCGAGCGACTCAACGGCCTTTTCTCCGCTAAACACAGCGCGCGCCTCGAAGCCCGCCTGATTCAAGATTATTGCGAGTGTATTGGCTATTACCTGCTCGTCATCGGCGACTAATACCCTGGGTTTTGATGTAGCTGCGGTTGCTGGATCTGCCATGCTGAATGTCCCCAAATTTGAAGGTAAAAGTTCAATATTAATGTAACGTTCGCAGGTGCCGATTTGCCTTTATTGCCTACACAGTAATGATACGCTGACCGAAGAGTTGGTTGACGGACAAAACCAGCACAATTCACAGGAACGCATACTGTACTACAAAATTTCTTATGCAGCCAGCCATCATACGTGCCGAAGGTGTCGAGAAATACTACGCGCAGCCGAGCGAGAACCGCATCCAGGTGATCTCGCCGACAGACCTCTCCATTACCGCGGGAGAGATCGTCGCCCTGCTTGGGCCGTCGGGATCTGGGAAATCTACGCTGCTTCGCATGTTGACCGGTTTGTCTGTGCCTTCGGCGGGCGAGGTCTACTGGCATGAACAGCCGATAGCAACGGCCGACGTGAACGTATCGATTGTGTTCCAGAGCTTTGCGCTGTTTCCCTGGCTTACCGTACTGGAGAACGTCGAGGCGCCCCTAAAAGCACGCGGTATGGAGGCGGCAGAGAGACGTAATCGCAGCCTGAAGATCCTCGATACGGTCGGTCTGGACGGCTTTCAGGCGGCGTATCCGAAGGAGTTGTCCGGCGGGATGCGACAGCGCGTTGGCTTTGCGCGGGCGCTGGTGGTTGAGCCGGAGGTGCTGTTTATGGACGAGCCGTTCTCTGCCCTGGACGTTCTGACGGCGGAGAACCTGCGCAGCGAACTGTTGGAGCTCTGGCAGAACAAGACGATCCCGACGCAGGCAATTTTTCTGGTCACACACAACATTGAAGAGGCGGTTCTGCTGGCCGACCGCATCATTGTGCTGGGCCGCAATCCGGGCCATGTGCGGACAGATTTCAGGGTCGCGATTCCGCATCCCAGGGACCGGAAGTCGACCGCGTTTACTCAGCTGGTGGACTACATCTACAAAGTGCTGACGCAACCGGATGCGCAGCCGCCAGCGCTGCCTCAGACGACAACGGGCAAGCGGGTACGTGATCAGCGGGAGATGCACTATCAGATGCTGCCCCATGCGCGGCCGGGTGGCATTGCAGGACTTCTGGAGTTGGTGCTGGACACATAACGGTAAGGACGACATCTATAGGCTGGCAAACGATCTTTCATTTGAGATCGACGATTTGCTTCCAATCGTCGATGCCGCTCAGTTGCTCGGGTTTCTGAAGGTGACCGAGGGCGACGCAGAGATCACGCCGACAGGGAAAGAATATGCCAACTCGGAGATCCTTCGACAGAAAGAGCTGTTTCGAAACGCGGCGATGGAGAACGTGCTGCTGCTTCGCCAGATTGTGCGGGCTATTGAGTCCAAGAGCGATCGCAGCGTGCCAGAGGAGTTCTTCCACGACGTGCTGGATGAGCAGTTCAGCGAGGAAGAGACGCTGCGGCAGCTGGAGACCGCGATTAACTGGGGGCGCTACGCTGAACTGTTCGACTTCGATGCGTCACGGCGGCGTTTTATTCAGTCGGAGAAGCTGCATCATGAGGAGAAGCCTACCCCGGCCGCGGAGATCGACGCATGATGCGGTTTCCGGAGAGCTTCAGTAATATTCCGGGGCGAGAGACGCTGGCGCGTTCCCAGGTGCTGCAGCGTAGTTGGCCGTTTGTGCTGAGCCTGTGCGTCGCGGGGATCGGGCTAGCGTGCTTTTACGGCGTGGTTGTGATTGCGAGATACTGGTTTGGGCATCCTGAACCGGAGATTGTGATCTCGCAGAGCCCGCGTGCGCTGCCGCAGTATGCGTTTTATTCAATTGTTCGGATCGGACTGGCGTATGTTTTGAGCCTTTTCTTCGCCATTGGCTATGGATACGTCGCGGCGTACAACAAGCGGATCGAAGCGTTGATGATTGCGGGATTGGATATTCTGCAGTCGATTCCAGTGCTCAGTTTTTTGCCCGGCGTGATGCTGGCGATGGTCGCACTCTTTCCTACCCGGCAGATTGGCGTGGAGATGGGTGCGATTGTGCTGATCTTCACTGGTCAGGTCTGGAACATGGCGTTCAGTTTTTATTCGTCGATCAAGAGCATTCCGCGAGAGCTCTCCGAGGCCGCCAGCATCTATCATTTTTCGCGATTGCAGAGGCTGGTGCAGTTGGAGCTTCCTTACTCGGCGATTGGCCTCGTGTGGAACTCGATGGTGTCTGTGGCGGGTGGATGGTTCTTCCTGATGGCGTGCGAGATGTTCGTTCTGGGGACACGGGACTTCCGGCTTCCTGGGCTGGGCTCGTACCTGCAGACCGCGGCCGGGACCGGAAACTATGCGGCGATTACGTGGGGCCTGTTGACGATGATCGCGATTATTGTTGCGACGGACCAGCTGATTTGGCGGCCCGTGATTGCGTGGAGCGATAAGTTCAAGTTTGAACAGGTAGAGAGCGGGACGCGAGTGCGTTCACCACTGCTGCATTTGCTACAGCACTCCCGGGGTCTTCGGTCTCTGCGGCAACATACGATCGTTTCGCTGGAGGAGGGAGTGTATCGGCGGCTAGCGGACGGGCGCAAAGATCTAGCGACGCAGACTCTCGCTCAGGACACCGGCGCAAAAACGCGTCGCAGCGGCCCTGGATGGCTACGGTGGGTCGTTCTGGCAGTGGCCAGTGTAGCGGTATTCTATGCCGCGTGGCAGGCGTTGACTCTTTTGCGCCAGGTGCATGGATCGGAGTTTGCTGAAATTATGAAGGGCGCTCTGGCTACCTTCCTGCGGGTGAATGTGTCGCTTGTGCTTGCGGCCGCATGGACGATTCCGGCAGGAGTGGCGATTGGGTTTCATCCTCGGCTGGCGCGGATCGCCCAGCCCATTGCTCAGATTGCGGCGTCAGTTCCGGCCACTGCCTTGTTCCCGGTTCTTCTGCTGGCGCTGGTGCGGCTGGGTGGCGGCATGGGAATCGGCTCGATCGCGCTAATGCTGCTGGGAACGCAATGGTACATCCTTTTCAATGTAATCGCGGGGGCGATGGCGATCCCTTCCGACCTGAAGGAGGTCGCAACGTTGTTTCATTTCACCACCCTCCAGAAATGGAAGACGGTCATTCTGCCGGGCATCTTTCCGTTCTTGATTACAGGATTGGTGACGGCGTCGGGCGGCGCGTGGAACGCCAGTATCATCGCGGAATACTTCCGGTTGAAGAACCAGACGCTACAGACGGTGGGGCTGGGTGCCGTGATCAGTGCTGCGACCGATAACGGGCAGTTTCAGATTCTGCTGATGGCGACCATTGTGATGGCGCTAATGGTGGTGACGATCAACCGCCTGGTGTGGCGGCCACTCTATCGACTCGCTGAGACACGCTACAAACTAGGTTAAAGAACTAGGGACGGTTGAGGATGACGGGTGGCTTGCGGAAGGCGAAGATTACCGCGAGCAGCGGGGGCGCAAGTCAGGACCCCCCAGAACGGAATGATGATGCCGAGGACTATTGGGACCAAGGAAGGCGGCCCACCATGGGACCTTCGTTGTGCGGTGGAGTACGTACGGGCCAATGACGAGGCCTTCGAGGATGACAATCAGGCCGTAGAGACCGAGAACCAGGCCTAGGCGCCACTCGTCATGCCCGCTGAAAGCTACGGCAAGGACAGGACCAATGAGGGCGATCATGCCTCCGAATGTGGGAATGATCTGGAGGAGACCGCCGAGGACCGCCCAGAACGGCGCCCAGGGAACTCGGATGAGCTCCAGCCCAATGAGCCAGAGGACACCGACGATGAGGGCGTCGAGCGTCGCTGCACGCCACCAGTTGACGAGCGCGCTGCCGGCGGTCTTGAGATGCGTCGTCGCGTTGCTGTTTCTGATGTCCATACCAACCTGACCGTCCAGTGTTGCATCAGACGTGCTGGGACAGAACTATATCGCAACGCCACTGGTTTGATGCCGAAACGCGTTTCGCGGGTGGATTCCCTCGTACAGAAGACACGGAATGGAGAACGGCTGAGATGGCTGTGATGATGCAGGCGTTTTACTGGGACTCGCCCAAGAAGGACAAACAGGAGCACAACTGGTGGAACTTCGTCGCAGAAAAGGTTGAGGACCTGGGAAAGGCCGGGTTCAATGCGCTTTGGCTCCCGCCGGTTTCGAAGGCTTCCAGCGATACTTCGATGGGGTACGACCCGTATGACTACTTTGATCTGGGCGACTTTGACCAAAAGGGCGGCGTGAAGACGCTGTTCGGCAACCGCGCCGAACTTGAGGCACTGATTGCCAAGGCGCATCTGCACGGGATCGGGCTGTACGCAGACATGGTGCTGAACCACAACTCCGGAGGCGATGAGGAGGAGGTCAATCCTTTGGATGGGCAGAAGCGGTGGACGAAGTTTAAACCGAAGAGTGGAAGGTTTCCCCGCGACTGGAATTGCTTTCATCCCAGCCGCTATGAACAGGTGATGATGGAGGGCGAAAATTTTGCGGGCTTTCCACATCTGTGTCACCGCAATCCTGTCGTCTACACGGCGATGTTTGATTATTCGCGGATGCTGATCGAAGAGCTCGGGTTCGATGGCTTCCGGTTCGACTTCGTCAAGGGCTTTGGCGCGTGGATCATCGGGTTGTTGTCGAAGTATCGCTATGTAAAAGACGGAAAAGAGTTCACGCCCTATGTTGTAGGCGAGTATTGGTCTGGCAATGAAGACATCGAGACGTGGCTGGAACGAGTGAACAATCTGACGGACACGCAGATTGCCGCGTTCGATTTTCCGCTGCGATACAAATTGAAGGACGTCTGCGATACACCGAACTATGACCTGCGTAATCTGACCGATGGCGGCGCCGTTGTGATGAAACGCCCGCTGCACGCGGCGACGTTTGTCGACAATCACGACATGGGCGACAACGCGATCGTGAACGATAAGATGATGGCCTACTCGTTCATCATGGTGCACGAGGGATACCCGAGCATCTTCTGGTACGACTACTACAACAATGGACTGGCGCGACCGGGCACGCCGAACGGGATCGACGCGCTGATCATCGCGCACCATAAGTACGCCGGGGGTGACTCGCAAATACTGCATGCCGATCCGGACCTGTACATCATGCAGCGGGTCGGATACAAGGACGACAGCGTCGACCAGCCAGGGTTGATTTATGTGCTTAACAATCTTGGAGATAAATGGTCTGGCACGTCGGTGAAGACAAAGTGGCCGAACCAGAAGTTTGCGCCGATTGCATGGGACGGCCACGATACCGCACATCCGAATGAGCGCACGACTGATGCGGAAGGCAATTCTGAGTTCCCTGCCCCGCCGCGCGGATTTGCGATTTACGCGCCTGTCTAGGCGATGCCAGGTTGGTTCCTGCGCGCATTCTTCTGGATCGCGGATGCTATCCTTAAGATATGAAATTTGGCGTTTTGGTCTTTCCGGGATCCAATTGCGACCATGATACCCATCACGTGGTCGATGCGATTGCGCATCAGCCCGTGACATTCCTATGGCATGCGTCCGAGGACCTTCAGGGATGCGATGCGATTCTCGTGCCGGGCGGATTTGCCTATGGGGACTATCTGCGCACAGGGGCGATTGCAAAGTTCGCGCCGGTGATGCAGTCGGTCGCAAAGTTTGCCAAGGGTGGTGGGCTGGTCCTGGGGATCTGCAACGGGTTTCAGATTTTGTGCGAGGCTGGCCTTTTGCCGGGGGCGTTGATGCGCAATGCCAGCCAGCACTATATCTGCAAACAGACTTTTTTGCGGACGGAGACGGTCGATTCGCCATTTACCCATGGACTCGCCAAGGGGCAGGTGTTACAGATGCCGATTGGACATATGGAAGGCAACTACTTCTGCGATGGAGAGACGCTGGCGACGCTGAAGGCCGAGAACCGTATCGCGTTTCGCTATGCGACACCAGAGGGTTTGGTGACGCCAGGAGCGAATCCTAATGGGTCGCTCGAGAACATTGCCGGCGTTTTGAATGAGGGGCGCAACGTGTTGGGAATGATGCCGCACCCGGATCGGTCCAGCGAAGCACTGCTGGGGTCGGCGGACGGTCTGTTGCTCTTCCGGGCGATGGCAGAGTCGCTGGCAGCGGCTCGGTAGGCTGGTGGTAACCTAGCTACGCAATGATTGATATCCACCATCACCTTCTGTGGGGCATGGACGATGGTGCGTCTAGCATGGAAATCTCAGTCGCCATGGCGAAGACCGCCGCAGCGGACGGGATCTCCCATATTGTGTGTTCGCCGCATGCGAACGGTACTTATGCCTTTGAACCACGGGTGATCGCCGAAAAGATCGCTGAACTGCAGCGCCGGCTGGATCGTGACGCGATCGCCGTGAAGCTGGGTCGCGGCTGCGACTTCCATATGTCGTATGAAAATATCCAGGAGGCCAAGCTCGATCCGGCGAAGTTCAGTATCAATGGGTTGGGCTACCTTTTGGTGGAGGTTCCCGACTATGGGATTTCGCGCGGTCTGACGGAGATCTTTTATCAGTTGCAGCTTGCGGGACTGACGCCGATCCTGACCCATCCGGAACGCAATCCGACGCTGCAGGCGGACCAGCCGCGGATGATGGATTGGCTGCGAGGCGGCGTCCTGGTTCAGGTGACGGCCGGGTCGGTCATGGGCCATATGGGCAAGCATGCCGAACGCATGGCGCATAGTTTACTAGCAGATCGCTGGGTGCATTTTCTCGCGACCGATGCGCACAATACGACCTCGCGGCCGCCGAAGATGCATGATGCGTTCGAGCTCGTCGCACAGAAGTACGGGCCCGATTATGCGCACCTTCTGTGCGTCTCAAACCCACTGGCGGCATTTCTGGGGAAGCCGTTGCCGCAACAGCTCGAACCGCTCAATCTCTACAATGATATGGAAAAGAAGAGCTGGTGGCAGAGGCTGACTGGACGGAAGCTTGCCCGGCCCTAAAGGCCAAGGCCGCCGTCGACGGCCAGGAGCTGGCCGGTGATGAAGTGGGGTGCGGTGGCGAAGAAGATGGCGGCCGCCGCGACGTCGTGGGCCGTGCCGTTGCGTTGCATGGGGGTCTTTTGAGCAAATTGCTCGTAGGCCTCTTCGACCTCGCCTTGGACGATCATGCCGGGTGCGATGCAGTTGACGCTGATCTCCGGGGCCCAAGCCTTGGCCATGGTCTTCGAAAGCATGTGCAGGGCCGCCTTGGAGGTGCAGTAGTGGGCATGAGTGGCCCAGGGATGCAGCCCGCCAAGAGATCCGATGTTGAGGATCCGTCCGCGAGTCGCGCGGAGGTGGGGATGGGCGGCTTTGGCCATGAGGAAGGGCGCGCGGGTGTTGGTGGTGAACATCGCGTCCCACTGCTCGACGGAGATGTTCTCCAGGGCTTCGGACTCGAAGACGCCAGCGTTATTAACGAGAAGGTCGAGTTGGCCGAACTCTTCAATCACCGACGCCACCGTCTGCTGGATGCTCTCTGGGTCGCGTAGGTCGCAGCGCACGGCCAGCGCGTCGACGTCATGGGCCGCCAGCGCGCGGATTGTTTCTTCCGCTTCCGGCTGGGAGTTGAGGTAGGTGATCGCTACGTTCGCGCCGCGTTCCGCCAGCACCAGGGCGATCGCGCGGCCAATACGCTTGGCCGCTCCGGTAACGAGCACGGTTTTTCCCTTTAGCAGCTTGTCCATAAGTACCAGGTGCGAGCGATTATTCTTTTGGCGTCGTGTCTGAAGGGTTCGGGGGCTGCTGCGGGGTCGTTTGTGGCGACGGAGCGGGCGTTGCTGGCTTGGCGGCTGGTGTCGTCGGCCGGACTGGCTCCTGCACTCCTGGTTTTCTGGTTGCGGACTTACCTTCGTTGTCCTGATAGGACGAGAGCTGCTCCTGCGGGTGAATCATGGCGATGGAGATCTGCCGGCTCGGCTCGGTCACCACATACTCCTCGGCATAGGTGGCGAAACCGGTGGCGATGACCTGCACACGAACGGTGCTCCCAGTGGGGATGACATCAATCGTCGCCTTGCCGTCGGGGTCGGTCTTGACCTCAAGGTTTCCCTCGTCCTTGCCATCCAGAGACGAGTCGAAAATGACAGCGGCGTTACTGATGGGTTTGCCGTTGAACTTCTTCACTACTGTGACTTCAATGTGTGAGGTGGCGGGTGGGGCCTTGTATTTGCGGCCATGTTTCACAGGCGCATCCTGGCCCAGAACAAGGCGGGGAGAAACCAGGCAAAGACCACACACTAAGAACATAGAGAGACCGATGGAGCGAGTGCAACGCATATCGCCTATTTTACGCTGTAGCGGCCAGACGGAGGTCGTCAATTTGCCTGGGTGGCCTGATCTTCCTCCTGCTCGCCCTGGCAACGGTGACCTCGCAGGCGCGCCCTGTACCCGTTTCCCGATTCCTTCCTGATCGGTAAACTTCGCGTCCCAAGTGGTAGCCGCCCCCTCGCTGCCCGCCGGGCGCTGTCCGATGCAGATTCCGAGGCACCTACGAGTCCGTTTTCCTGTTTTTGGCCCCATGAATCTAGCCAATTTGCCACTATCTACCTCGACTAAAGCGTGAAAAGCGAAGCTTGCGTGACTTTCACTCATATTTCACACTGGCGATTTGACATACTGCCCCCGGTTGACTATCGTTAGCAATCGGAAGGCTTGAGTGCTAACGGCGGCTTTGAGACCCCCTCAAATGTGCCGGCAAGGGCCGATTCCACATCATTTTGCGACGCTAGTCAGGAAGTTCGACTGGCTGAGTCGCGCAATACAACGCGGACGGTCTGCCGTTCGCCAAAATCGCAACAGTAAATCGAACCAAGGAGATGTGAAGCAATGTCAAAAACATCGTTTACACCGCTGCACGACCGGATTCTGGTCAGGCGCATTGAAGAGGGCGAAAGCATTCGTGGCGGCATCATCATCCCGGATTCCGCAAAAGAGAAGCCGCAGCAGGGCGAGGTGATCTCGGTCGGCAAAGGCAAATCGAACGACGAGGGCAAGGTGTTCCCGCTCGACGTGAAGGCGGGCGACAGCATCCTTTTCGGCAAGTACTCGGGCACCGAGATCAAGATCGACGGCGAAGAGTTGCTGATCATGCGCGAAGAAGAAGTCCTCGGCATCCTCAAGAAATAGCACTTCGTGCCGTATACCGCGGCCCTGCCGCATAATCGGCGCTTCGGGCGCCTCATTCAAAGCAAATTTGATCGGTTGATGAACCGAGAAACAGGAGCAAAACAATGGCAAAACAGATTCTGCATGGAGAAGATTCGCGTCAGGCTATTCTGCGTGGTGTCAATATTTTGGCCGACGCAGTGAAGGTGACGCTTGGGCCGAAAGGTCGCAATGTCGTTATCGAGAAAAAATTCGGCTCGCCGACGATCACCAAGGACGGCGTGACCGTGGCCAAGGATATCGAGTTGCCGAACGCGCTCGAGAATATGGGCGCCCAGATGGTGCGCGAGGTCGCTTCGAAGACCTCGGACGTTGCCGGTGACGGCACCACCACAGCTACGGTCCTCGCCCAGGCGATTTATCGCGAGGGTGTAAAGACGGTTGCCGCGGGTGCGAACCCGATGGCGCTGAAGCGCGGTATCGACAAGGCCGTCGAGGCCGTCATTGG
This sequence comes from uncultured Acidobacteriaceae bacterium, assembly GCA_963774835.1. GTDB lineage: Bacteria > Acidobacteriota > Terriglobia > Terriglobales > Acidobacteriaceae > Edaphobacter. Next base: position 456,535 of record CAVZGS010000001.1, on the reverse strand, counting down.
CAAGCGCGATGAGAATGGCTTGGCGGTTGGCGGCGCGTTGAGCAAGCTGTCGAAGCCGGTGACGGGCGACATGATTGCTCAGGTCGGCACGATCTCGGCGAACTCTGATTCGCAAATTGGCAGCATCATTGCCGAGGCGATGAAGAAGGTCGGCAAGGACGGCGTCATCACCGTCGAAGAGTCACGCACCATGGAGACTCAGCTTGAGGTTGTTGAGGGCATGCAGTTTGATCGTGGCTACCTGTCGCCTTACTTCGTGACCGATGCGGAGCGGATGGAAGTTGCGCTGGAGAACCCGTACATCCTGATCTACGAGAAGAAGATCTCGTCGATGAAGGACCTGCTTCCCTTGCTTGAGCAGATTGCACGTACCGCGAAGCCGCTCGTTATCATTGCTGAGGACGTAGATGGTGAGGCGCTCGCAACTCTCGTGGTCAACAAGCTTCGTGGCACGCTGAACGTCGCTGCGGTGAAGGCGCCTGGCTTCGGCGATCGTCGCAAGGCGATGCTGCAGGACATTGCGATTCTCACTGGTGGCAAGGCGATCACAGAGGACCTCGGCATCAAACTCGAGGGCGTCAAGATCGAGGACCTCGGCACTGCAAAGCGTGTGACGATCGACAAGGACAACACCACCATCGTTGATGGCGGCGGCAAGCCCGGCGATGTCGAAGGACGCGTGAAGGAGATTCGCGCGCAGATCGACAAGACCACCTCCGACTACGACCGTGAGAAGCTGCAGGAGCGTTTGGCCAAGCTGGTTGGTGGCGTTGCAGTGATCAAGGTGGGTGCGGCGACCGAGACCGAGATGAAGGAGAAGAAAGCTCGTGTTGAGGACGCGATGCATGCTACCCGCGCGGCTGTTGAGGAAGGTATTGTCCCGGGCGGCGGTGTAGCGTTTGTTCGCTGCGCAGCTGCGGTTGAGACAGTGATCAAGAGCCTTGAAGGCGACGAGAAGATCGGTGCAACGATCATTCGGCGCGCGATCGAGGAGCCGTTGCGCATGATCGTCTCGAATGCAGGCGAAGAGGGCGCGGTGGTGATCGGCAAGATCCACGAATCGAAGGAGGCCAACTACGGCTACAACGCCGCCACTGGCACCTACGAGGACCTGGTGAAGGCCGGTGTTATCGATCCGACGAAGGTGACGCGCACTGCACTGCAGAACGCGGCTTCGATCGCTGGGTTGATGCTGACCACCGAGGCGATGATCTCCGATATTCCCGAGAAGAAGGAAGCGGGCGGCGGTGGCCATCAGCATGGCGGCGGCGGTATGGACGGCATGTACTAAGCTGCTTTTTGCGGAAAAAAGTTGGGCCCCGGAGATATCCGGGGCCTTGCTGTTTTATGGGCGTTTTTAGGGGTGTTTTGGAAAAAGTGGGTGTTTGGGAGTGGTTTTTTGTGGTGAAGTTGTGGTGAATTGTGTGGTGAAACGTGGTGGGTTGATGGTCGGTTTTCAGGGCTGAAAATTTGCCACGAATTTTAAAATTTTCTGTGGAAATTCCTAGAAATTCCGCAGGGTGACAGGTTGCCTCGGGGACGACAACCAGAAAGGCAACAACCGGTACAAATTCGGATTCTTCTTAGGTGGCGAGGTTCGGCAGGGTTAGGATTGCTGGTGTTGGGAGGGTTGGAATATGGGGTTATCTCGGCGGGAGTTTTCGAGGCTTGGGGCGATGGGGCTGGCGGCGCAGATGCTGCCCTCGGTCGGCGTTGCAGCGCAAGGTGGTGAGCGAAAGATCGGTTATGCCGTAATTGGGCTGGGCACGATTGCGGACCACTTTATGCGTGGGGTGCTGCGGAGCTCAAACTCGCAGATTACAGGTCTGGTAAGCGGGCATCGCGACAAGGCCGAGCGGATCGCAGCGCAGTATGGGGTGCCGAAGAGTTCGATCTACAGCTACGAAGACATGGACAAGTTTCGCGACAACAAGACAATCGATGCCGTATATGTTGCGCTGCCGAACAGCATGCATGCGGAGTACACGATCCGGTCGGCGAAGGCAGGCAAGCATGTGTTGTGCGAGAAGCCAATGTCGACGACTGTGAGCGAAGCTGAGGCGATGATCGCGGCGTGCAAGGACGCGCATGTGCAGCTGATGATTGCGTATCGATTGTACTATGAGCCACTGAACCTGAAGGCGGTGAAGCTGATCAAGGATGGTGCGCTTGGTCGAGTAGGTACGATCAATGGGGCGTTCGGATTTAATGCGGCGCCGGGGGCGTGGAGGCTGAATAAGACGCTGGCGGGGGGCGGGTCGGTGTTCGATGTGGGGATCTATGTTTTGAATGCGTCCCGCTATCTGACGGGAGAGGAGCCGGTGGGTTTTACCGCAGTGGCTTCGACGGTGGACCAGGACGGGCGGTTCTCGATGGTGGAGGAGAACGTTTCGTGGACGACTAAGTTTCCTTCGGGAACACTCGCAACGGGCAGCAGCACGTATGGCACGCAGATGCCGGGATACTTCAAGGTGTTTGGGCCAAAGGGCTGGCTGGAGATGGGGCCAGCGTTCAACTATGACGGCTTGAGGTTGCGCGCCAATTTTTCCAGCGACGGTAAGGGATCGCCGAACATCGAGATTGATGACGCCAGCACTGAGAACGACCCAACGCAGTTCACGCGGGAGGCGGACCACTTTTCGGAGTGTGTTCTCAAAAACCAGAGACCGAAGAGCCCAGGCGAGGAGGGCCTGCGGGACATGAAGTATATCTTCGACATTTATGCGGCGGCTGGGGTGAGGCTTTGAGTTGGAGTTCGCGTAGCGTGAAACCCATGTCCCAGAGGCGGGACATGGGGCAGCCGGTTTATTGGCGCCACGCAAGGTGGTCGCTATTGGTTGGAGAGGACGACGGTTCCGGGGCGGAGCCTGGCTGGGTGCGTTGACCTTCGTCTTGGGGAGCGTGGTGGAGAGCTTTAGGTTGACCATTTTTTTGTCGGCATCGACCGGGAAGGTCGCGACGTAGGTTTCGGCGAGCGCGGTCTGGAACTGTTTGAGGAACGGCTGGAGCGAGACGGGATTGCCGGTCCCCAGATAGAAGGTCGCTGCCGCCGGTGCCTTGCGCTACCTGCTGGAGATAGCTTTGGCCGCTAAAGCTGCCGCGGCGGGGCCAAAGCCGGCGTCGGTGTAGTAGATGGAGTAGACGGGGACGCCAGCGCGCTGGGCGTCGGTGACGGCCGCGGTGACGTAGGGGCTGTCCTGATTGGTGATGCTGGTGCTGCCGTTGTAGGGGTCGACGCCGTTGGTGATCATGAGGACGATGCGGGCCTTGTGCGTGGGCCGCTGCGACTGCGGGCCGGGCTGGCCTTCAGCACTGGGGGGCCAGTTCTTGACGAAGTCGGAGAGGCAGAAGTAGGGGCTGGCGCTGGCACCCCGCAGACCCATAGAGATGCGCAGGCCCTGAGCGGCGGCGGCGCGATCTGTCGTGAAGCCGGGGACGTCGGTAGCTGGGGCCACAGCGCCGTTCTGCATGTAGCCGACGAAGACCTCGGTCCCTGCGGGCAGGCTGGTGATGAAGACCTTGAGATTGTTCAACTCGCCGCCGATGCTAGTGCGGAGGCCGTCGTCGATGAGGAGGGCAACCTGGATCCCATTGGGAGGGGCCGCGACGAGGTTGACGAGAGGGGCAAGGCGGTTGTCGACCTTGACGGTGACGTTTTTTGTGGTCGCGGCGGCAGGGGTCTTGGAGTCGAAGGACACGAGGGCCTGGGTGGCGGTGGCGCTCTCCTGGGCGTTAGCAGCAGGGGTGTGAGCGACTGGGAGGGTCATTGCGAGGAGAGCAAGTGTAAGAACGTGTTTCATCATTCGGGTGTTCCCTTCTTTCCCTTCATTAGACGCAGTTGGGCTATGCGTCGGACCACTCACGTTACGGGAAAAGGCAATATTTTCTTCGATTTGCGGGAGAACCTCTGCATTAAACCCGTGATTTTGACATTTGATGCGCGGAGCATGTCCGTGTCGATGTCAGTTACCGCCGATCCTGATTTTCATGCCGGCGCGGACAGGTGAAGGGCAGGCCCGGATAGCCAACAGGGCCGATGTGTTGCTGGCCAAGAAGATTGTCCAGCTGAGTGAAGATGGTGACGTAGCGGGTGACGGTGAAGACAGCGTTGAAGTCCAGTTTGGCGTAGCCGTAGTCGAGATTGAGGTTGGGTAGCAGCAAGGTGTTGGCGCCGTTGCGGTCGTTGTTGAGCTGGAAGGTGGAGTCGTCGCTGCGACTGCTGAAGGCGCCCTTGATGGCGGTGGAGAAGCGGTTGGAGATGAATTCGGCGGCGAAGAAGCCGGTGCTGGGAGGGCGGTTGAAGGGCCGGCTGCCGACCAGAGGAGAAAGGGCCCCGATGGGAACGCCGGGGAGGTTTGGGTTGGTGATGGGGGCGCCATCCGCTGCGGCAACGGCGCTGGTCGAGAAGGACTGCTCGACCAGAGAGGCAAGGTAGGTGTAGCCGCCGCGGAGGAGGAGATGGTTGAGGGGTTGGTACTGGACTTCGGTCTCGAGGCCCTGGGCGCGGTATGCGAGTGAGTTGAGCGTGGCTGGAGGGAGTTGTGTGGCTATGTTTGCCGGGACGCCGAAGTAGAGCTCGAGGCCGTTGGCTCCGATGAACTCGAGCTGGTGGTTGAACTGGTTGTGGAAGTAGCCAGCCTTGAGGACGAGCTTCTGGTTGATGATGTTCTGGTCGATGCCGTAGTCGTAGGTGCGGGAGCGCTCGGCGGTGATGGGGGTGACGTTGTACGCGGGGATGCCTGCCGGGTTGCCGGTTTGCTGGAGGCGAGTGTAAAGGCTCGTGAGCTGTGCTATCTGGGACGGCCCCTGTAGGCCGGTGGCGACGTTGAAGCGGAGGAGCGTGCCGTGGAAGGGACGGTGGCCGGGGCGAACGGCGTCGTAGGTGAGGCCGATGCGCGGTTGTCCGGCGATGCCATATAGCTCGTTGTTTTCGACCGCTCCGCCGGCGGAGTAGAAGAGGCGATGCTTGATGTCAAACTGGATCTGGAAGGTGTAGAGGTAGTTGGTGCGCTTGATGATGCTGCCGTTGGGTGTAGCGGCGTCGATGAGGCGGCCGCGCTCGTACTCGTATTGAAAGCCGAAGAGCAGGGCGATGCGCCAGGGGAAGGTGTAGTCGGTCTGGTAGTCGAGGTCGTCGCGGTTGGAGACGGCGTCGTAGGTGGGGAGGACGAAGGCTGCCTGGCCGGTGGCGCTGTAGCCGTTGGCTCCGTTAATGGTGAGGAGGTCGCCGTAGTAGGTGGTTTGAGGAGTGCCATTGGTGATGACGGTGACCGGTTCGCCTGTTGGGGTGAATTGCTCGACCTGCTCGCGCTTGCGGGCGATGCCGTAGCGGGCGAGGTTGTGCCACTTCCCTGCCAAGACATTTTCTACTGTGAGGCCGGAGTAGATGTCCTGGTCGGATTGCTTGCCGGAGGAGGAGATGCCGTAGATGTCGTGGGCGCTGGGAAGGCCGGTGGAGGAGTCGGTGTTGCGAAAGGTGAGGCGGGCCGTGGTGTTGGTGAGTATGGCGTAGCCGATGTTGGCGATCTCGTTGGTGGAGTGGTACTCGTCGAGCGGCAGGGCGTTGGAGGTGTTGAAGCGGCTGAAGGCGCCAAGGTAGTCGAGGCCCTTGATCGCGCCGGAGACGATGGCTTCGTTGCGGTAGGTGTAGAAGTTGCCGGCGTCGCCGGTGTAGTCGAGGACGGGGCGTAGGGCGCTGCTGCGTGTGGTAGCGAGGCTGACTATGCCTGCTTCGGCGCCGGTGCCGTAGAGGGCGCTGTTGGCGCCGCGGTAGAGTTCTGGGCCGGCGAGCGCGGTGGTGGAGATGGGACTGTAGTTGAAGTAGCCTCCGATGTCTTCGGAGGGGACGCCGTCGGTGAGGACTTTGTTGGCGTCGGGGCTTCCGCCGCGAATGTAGAGAGAGATGGGCACCGCCGGCTTGTCCGGTTTGGACGACGTTGGTGCCGGGGGATTGGCGGAGGTCGTTGAGGATGCCGATCTGCGTGGCGAGGGCGGTTTGCGGAATGAGAACAATGCCGGCTGGGAGTTGCGGGACAGGCGTGGGGACGCCAGTGGCGATGACTGTAATCTGCGGAATGACCGTGCCGAACTCCATAGTGATGTTTCGGGTAACGACGGCGGTGCGGCCACCGTAAAAAGCCTGTCCCACGCTGGGGGTGTAGGGAGCGGCAGAGGTGAGGAGAACGAAGCGCCCGTTGGCAGAGCTGCGGGCCTCGTAGGTGCCGTCCTGCAGGGTGTAGGCGAAGGCGGCGACTTGCTGGCCCTGGATGAGCTGGATGCGGGCGTTGCCGAGAGGGACGCCGAAGGGTGTGGTGACTGTGCCTCGGACGATTACGGCCTGGGCGGGGAGGGCGAGAAGCGTTGCAGCGACTAGGGCAATGAGGTATCGCGTGGCTTTGCGGGGGTGCGGGTTGCCCATGATCTCGATTGTAAGGGGGGGCCTCGACTAGCGAGGCCAACAGACCACTCGACGCGGCCAATTCTTCTGGCTGGGACACGGGTTCGCGCGTGGCGCGAATGCCCACCTCAGGCGCAAAAGCACGCCGAAGATGGGGCACCCGCATTTGTGGTGGTGCTATGGGATGAGGAGGAGTTTGCCTGTCGTCTTGCGGGATTCGAGGTCGCGGTGCGCATGCGCGGCGTCGGTGAGAGGGTAGATGTGTTCGAGGCGGAGCTTGAGGGAGCCGTTGGCTACGCCCTCGAAGACGTATTTGGCGCGGGACTCGAGTTCGGCGCGAGTGGCAACGTAGTCCTTGAGGGTAGGGCGAGTGACGTAGAGCGAACCCATGGTGGAGAGGCGGATGAGATCGAAGGGCGGGACTGCGCCGCTGGCTCCGCCGAAGAGGACAAGAAGGCCGCGGCGGCGGAGGCATTGGAGGGACTGCTCGAAGGTGGTTTTGCCGACGGAGTCGTAGACTGCGGGAAGGCCGCGGCCTGAGGTGAGCTGCTTGACCTTCGCGGCGAAGTCTTCACGGGTGTAGAAGATGATCTCGTCGGCTCCGGCGGCGCGGGCGAGGGCGGCCTTCTCTTCGGTGGAGACGGTGGTGAAGACGCGGGCGCCGAGGGCCTTGGCCATCTGGATGAGAAGAAGGCCGGTGCCGCCTGCTCCGGCGTGAATGAGGCACCTCGTCGCCGCGCTGGATTGGGTAAGCGGAGTGGGAGAGGTAGTGGGCAGTCATGCCCTGGAGGATGGCGGCAGCGGCCTGTTGTGACGTCACTCCTTCAGGGACGGAGACGAGGCGGCTGGCGGGGGCGATGGCGAGTTGAGCGTAGGTGCCCGGGAACGCCACACCAGGCGACGTGATCACCGGGCCCGAAGGCGGTGATATCAGGGGCGACAGCGACGACGGTGCCGGCGGCCTCCTGCCCGAGGGTGAGGGGGAGTTGCGCGGGGTAGCGGCCTTCGCGGAAGTAGGTGTCGATGAAGTTGACGCCGGAGGCTTCGATGCGGATGAGGGCTTCGCCCGGGCCCGGCGTGGGAGTGGGAAGGTCGCGAAGGGTGAGGACGTCGGCGGAGCCGGTGGCGAGGATCTGGATGGCTTGCATGGTCGTGGATGTCAGAGTACAACACTAGCTCGGCAAATGCGGAGAGGAGGGTGAATCAAGAGGAAGCAGAGACACGATGAAGTAATAATCTTGCAAAAAATATGCGGGAACGGAGCTGCGAAGCGTTTGGGGGTCCGTGTTCATCTAAAATTCGGATATCAGATTTTTTGAGTGCCGGAAGAGGATAGGAAGCCCACTATGTCGAACCATCACAGTTTGCCAATCGCGATCTACTATGAGCAACCGAACTGGTTCAAGCCCTTGTTTGCGGAGTTGGGCCGGCGTGGGACGAACTATGTGAAGCTCGACGCTGTGGAGCATAGCTATGGGCCAGGGGGACAAGCCCGAGGAGAAGTATGCTCTGGTGCTGAATAAGATGAGCCCTTCGGCGTGGAACCGCGGACATGGCGATCAGATCTTTTACACGCTGGGGTTCCTGGAGCATCTGGAGAGCCGTGGACTTCGCGTGGTAAATGGCGTGAAAGCGTTCCGGAGTGAATTGTCGAAGGCGACGCAGCTCGCGATGCTCGAGGGGTTGGGGCTTGGGTATCCGAAGGCGAGGGTGATTCATCGGGCTTCGCAGGCTAGCGCGGCGGCGGAGGAGCTGCGATTCCCTGTCGTGGTGAAGCCGAATATCGGCGGGAGCGGTAGCGGTGTGGTGAAGTTCAATTCGAAGGAGCATTTGGCTGAGGCCGCTGGGACCGAGGGCGGGTTGATGCTGGGGATGGATTCGACCGGGCTGGTGCAGGAGTTTGTTCCGGCGCGGGGTTCCTACATTGTTCGTGTTGAAGTGTTGAATGGGAAGTATTTGTATGCGATTAAGATACATATTACAGGCGAGACATTTGATCTTTGCCCGGCTGACATCTGCAAGACGCCGTTGGGTGTGGAGTTAAACCGCGCGGCTTGCCCGGTGGATGCACCGAAGACGGGGCTGACGGTAGAGGCGTTCGATACGCCGCCGGAGGTGATCGAAGAGGTGGAGCGGCTGATGGCTGCGGCTGGAATCGAGCTGGGCGGGGTGGAGTTTATGGTCGATGACCGCGATGGCGTAAGGATGTACTACGACATCAATGCGCTTTCGAACTTTGTGGCCGACGGGCAGAAGGTCGTGGGCTTCGACCCGTTTGCGAAGCTGGCGGACTGGCTGGAGGCCGAGGCGAAGATTGTGAACGATCGCAGGGCCGGTGTGCAGGAGCTGGCGGGGGTCGGGCGCTGATGCGATATGGCTTCTGGTTGCCGGTGTTCGGCGGATGGCTGCGTAATGTCGATGACGAACAGATGGAGGCAAACTGGGAGTATGTTCGCGACCTGACGCAGCGGGCCGAGAAGATTGGCTACGATCTGACGCTGATCGCTGAGTTGAATCTGAACGACATCAAGGGTGCGGAGGCACCGTCGCTCGATGCGTGGTCGACGACGGCAGCGCTGGCCGCGGTAACGGAGCGGCTGGAGTTGATGGTGGCGGTGCGGCCAACGTTTCATAATCCGGCGTTGCTGGCGAAGCAGGCGGCCTCGATCGATGTGATGTCGCACGGGCGGCTGACGCTGAATGTGGTTTCGAGCTGGTGGAAGGACGAAGCGACAAAGTATGGCGTCCACTTCGATGAGCATGACGATCGCTACGCACGGACCTCGGAGTGGCTCGATGTGGTGGATGGATGCTGGAAGCAGCAGGGATTCTCGTTCAAGGGGAATTATTACGATGTGCGGGACAACGTGCTGTCGCCTAAGCCGGTGAGCAAACCCCGGCCGACGCTGTATGCGGGTGGTGAGTCGGAGACGGCGAAGAACCTGATTGCGGCGAAGTGCGATGCTTACCTGATGCACGGCGATACGCCGGAGACCGTGGGGGCGAAGATTGCCGATATGCGGCAGAGGCGGGAGAGGCTTGGGTTGGCTCCGATGACCTTTGGCGTGGCTGGGTATGCGATTGTGCGGGACTCGGAGGCGGAGGCGCTCCGAGAGGTCGATCGGATTACGGACGTGAAGCAGTCGGCCCGCGGGTATGCGAACTATGAGCAATGGGTGACGGGATCGCAATTGGAGACGAAGGTGTCCTTGAAGGACTACTCGGTTTCGAATCGCGGGCTGCGGAGCGGGTTTGTGGGAACGCCTGAGCAGGTGGCGGAGCGGATGGAGGAGTTCACCGCCGTGGGCGTGGACCTGGTGCTGTTGCAATCGAGCCCGCAGGCGCAGGAGATGGAACGGTTCGGCGCGCAGGTGATCCGGAATACGGCTGCGGTTTAGTAGTTCCGGGCAATGACGGGCGTTCGCCCGTTTCGGTGGACGCTCTCTTCGTTGACCACCGAGGTATCTTCGGGGTTAATTTGTCTGCTTGAACTGTGGTTGGAGAGTTGGTGCGGGAGAGTTATTCTTTGCCATGCTCCTACATTCGCTTTTGCTGACGCTCGTCTTTGCCTGCAGCGCCTTCTCGCAGGACCACCCTGAGTGGACGGAACCGCATGCGCCGTTTCGCATCATAGGCAATGTGTACTACGTTGGGGGCAAGGAGCCTGGCGTCGTATCTGATCGTGACACCAAATGGAGACATCCTGATCAATAGCAATTTGACGAGTAGCGTGCCTTTGATCAGGAAGAACGTCGAGGCGCTGGGTTTCCACTTCAGCGATGTCAAGATTCTGCTGATCAGCCATGCTCACTGGGACCACGCTGCAGGGAGCGCAGAGATCAAGCGCTTGACCGGCGCGAAGTACATGGTGATGGATGCGGATGTGCCCGTGGTGGAGTCGGGCGGGAAGACTGATTTTCACTACGGCGCGGAGACGGCGAGTCATTTTCCGGCTACGAAGGTTGAACCGCGTACTGCATGACGGCGACCAGGTGACTTTGGGTGGGACGGTGCTGGTTGCGCACAAGACGCCAGGACATACGAAGGGCTGTACGACGTGGACGATGAAGGTAAGGGAGAACAATCGGACCTACAACGTTGTCATCGTCGGCAGTCCGAATGTCAATGAGGGGTACAAGCTGGTGGGAAATACTGCCTATCCGGAGATCGCGCAGGACTATGAGCGGGGGTTCCAGGGCCTGAAGTCGCTTCCGTGCGATGTGTTTCTTGGGGCGCATGGGGCCTATTTCGGTATGGAGGCGAAGTTCGCCAGAATGAAGCCCGGCGCGGCGAATCCGTTTGTCGATCCAGAGGGGTACAAGAGTTACGTCGAAGAGCGGGAGCAGACATTTCGTAAAGAACTGGCCAGGCAGTCAGGTAATTGAATTTAGAGGCGAAAGCTCTTGATCTGCGTGACGGCTGGGCGCGCCATGCCGCGTATGGGTCATGAGTCGGCCCTAGATTTATCCTTTGTTCTTAGGAAGCGAATGGTAGTCTTGTGCAGATTTGGGTAAATTTTACGCAAGCGATTGCGGTTTACTCACGGTTGAGGAAGAGCATTGAATCAAGGTAAGCGAAAACGGGGCCCAGGGGTGGTTCGTCGTGGGTGTTTTTTAATGGGTACGTTGGTGCTGGTTGCGGGATGCCATGCCGGCCGCCAAGGCGGGGACTCGACGCTGATGGAACGGATTTCGCGGACGGGCCACTCGAGAACAGAGGCACCGAAGCCCGGAGAGCTTGCGGAAAAAGGCCGGGCTTCGATTGCGGACGAGTGCGCGAAGCAGTCCTATGTGAACGCCAGCAAAGGGCTGATCGTGAGCGAGACGGGGCTGCATGAAGACGTCTTTGCGCTGCGGGACCGCGTCTCCTATGGCGAGATGGCTTTTCCCCTGGACGAGGCACTGCGGCTGGAGTCGCTATTGCGTGTGGAAGTGAACGGTCACGGACATCCGACAGAACAGGCGAAGTGCATCGAGAAGTTTGACGAGCACCTGGAGTCGCTGACTGATCCTATCGTGGAGGCGGACGAGAGGCTGAAGGAGTTGGATATTTCAGCCTTCGAAGACTCCGCGAAGAAGGCCCAGGAGCAGGCGGAGAAGCAACTGCGTGAGGCGGACAGGCCGGCTGGATCCCCGACCCAACCATCGGGCACCCCCACTTCAAGACTACTGAGTGAGGCTTTCTTCGGAGCGCAGGCGCAGGATCCGGTCGACCGCGTAGGGTGCGCGGTGGGAGGCAGTGTAGAAGTGACGCACCTGGAGTTCACCCAGAAGTCCGATGCCCATCATTTGGATTCCGGCAAGAATGAGGCCCCCGGCTATGACAAAGATAGGGCCGTGCAGAGACATGATGTGCTGGCCGGTCAAGACTTTGAGAACAAGCATCCAGACTGCCAGGCCGCTGCCACTGAGCACGCCGAGCGCACCGAGGGTGCCGAAGAAGTGCAGCGGGCGGGTCATGTAGCGGAGCAGGAAGCGAATGGTCAGCAGATCGAAGAAGACGCGGAAGGTGCGGGAGATGCCATAGTGGCTCTTCCCTGCAGTGCGGGCCGGATTTGAGATCGGGATCTCGCAGATGCTGGCGCCGTACCAGGACGCAAGGGCGGGAATGAAGCGGTGCATCTCGCCGTAGAGAGGAATGTTCTGGATGACCTCGCGACGGTAGGCCTTGAATGTGGTGCCGAAGTCGTGGATGTCGACGCCGCTGAGTAACGCCATGAGCCAGTTGGCAGCGCGAGAGGGAATGCGGCGGAGCAGGACGTTGTCGCCACGCTGCGCGCGCCAGCCGCTGACTACGTCGTAGCCCTCTTCGAGCTTGGCCAGGAAGTTGGGGACCTCGTCGGGGTCGTGCTGGAGATCGCCGTCCATGGCGAGGATGTAGTCGCCCTGGGAGTGGTCGAAGCCGGCGGCAAGTGCAGAGGTCTGGCCAAAGTTGCGGCGGAGCTTGATGACGAGGACGCGGCTGTCTACGGCAGCGATCTCTTCGAGGAGACGATAGGTGCGGTCGCGGGAGCCGTCGTCGACGAAGACGAGTTCGAAGGTGTCGCCGACCTGCTCCATGACGGCCTTAAGGCGGTCGTAGAGAGTGGTGACGTTCTCTTCCTCGTTGTGGAACGGCACGACGATGGAGTATTTCGGCACACCTGAATGATACTCCTGTGCCGGTCTTTCCTGAGCCAGGGAAAGTTGAGGTTTGGGCGAGAACCTTTGTAAATTCTCGGTCATGAAAGGGGCACACCCGTGGCGAGATAGTAACGGTGGTCCTCCCCTTTTGGAGCCGAACGGCCTGAACGGGTGATGATAAAAGACCGACGCGAGGGGTAACGTATTTGTTTATGATGTAGTTCCGGGGAAAGCGACGCATCGCGCCTGGTCGTCGGACAGCAGGAAGGAAGCATGGGACAACGCGCTTTGTTTATCGTGCTGGTGCTGGTAGTCGTAGTGGGGCTGTTTGCCTACTTCGGCTACAACTCCTATGACGCGAAAAGGGCGGGGTTGAACGGCGACGTGTTTTCCAACGATGCTTCCCGGGGCAAGACGAAGCTGGAGCCTGCTTCGCCGGCGGGGAGTACATCGGGCGGACAGACGGTCGTATACCCGGCCCCAGCGGGCCAGGCGATCCAAACGGTCCCGGTCACACCGCAGACACTTCAGAACGGAGCCGAGTCGACGCAGGGAGAGGCCGCTTCGGGCGATACAATCAGCGCGAATCCACCGAACGGGACGGTGTTTGCGGGGAGTGGCAAATATCAGCTCTACCGGCAGGGCGACCTGACCTGGCGGCTGAATACTGAGACCGGTCAGACTTGTATTATTTTTGCGACGGATGATGAGTGGAGGAAACCAAGGGTTTATCGGGCCGGGTGCGGGGCGCGTTCGAGTCGCTAGTAGTGGAGTGTCAGGACATAGTTCATCATTACTGGTTTGCCCATATAGTAGCCGGGGACGAATTCGGCCTGTTGAGCGGCCGCAGTTGCGGCGTCGACCAACGCTCCATCCCCTATCTCGACTCTGACGTCGCCGACCTTTCCGGTCTCCAAAACATCCACGATCAGTCGTACGTGACCATGGCTTCCGTGACAGGGCTTCCCTGCCCCGCAGTCCAGGTTAGGCAAGCTGATCAATCTTGGAGGGATAACGGGGGGCTTGCTCTGTGCACGCAGCAGTGGCCCGGGCGCTATTAGAGATAGCACGAGGGCCGCGCAAAACCTGCACATGGCCCATAGTCTCATGGTTCGGAGCGCCTTCAACCACGAAATTTCTTGGCTGGATTTGACTGTACCTCCGAGTAAACGGCACGCAGGACGGCCGGAACACATCTTACAGACCCAATTTCTACTTGGCCCGAACTGACCTAAACCACCATGAAGCGACGACTTGAGGGTCTTGGCGTCCCCCTCCTGGTCGCCGGGCTTTCCAGGAGTCAGGAATCGAGCGGCTCCATATCCACTGCGACTTTCAGGGTATGGGCCCCCCCGCCTAGAATCAGACCGCGCAGAGGACTTACGTCGCCGTAGTCTCGGCCCCAGGCGAGCGTCACGTGGCCGTTCGAGGGGACAACGTTGTTCGTGGGATCCACATCAAGCCATCCGATTCCGGGACAATAAGCAGACACCCAGGCGTGCGATGCATCGGCGCCCACCAACCTCGGCTGCCCGGGAGGTGGATAGGTGCGAAGGTATCCGCTTACATAACGGGCCGCAATGTTCAGGGAGCGAAGGCAGGCGATTTGCAAGTGGGCGAAGTCCTGGCACACGCCCCGACGCTTTCGAAAGACCTCTTCGGTGGGCGTGCGCACGTTGGTCACCTTAGAATCGAAGCGAAAGTCCTTGTGGATGCGAGCGGTCAGATCGAGGAGTGCGTCCGGCATCGGTCGCCCGGGGGTAAACGACTCGAGCGCGTAGGCGGCAAACTCCGGCCGTACCCGGATGCGCGGTGACTCAAATCCAAACTGGTAGGCCTCGAGCCCGGCTGGACTGTGATCGTCGGGAAGCGATCTGACAGCCTCTTCCCAAGGGACAGACTGTTGCGGCCACGGCGTCGCATTCCCATTCATTATCACTTCGCTCCTCGACTCAACCACCAATTCCTTGTGCGCCTCCTGCACGGTGAAGAAGCAGAGCAAATTGCCGAAGTAGTCCACCCGCTCGGTACGCGTCGCCGGGGACGGTTGGATGCGCAGTTCGTTTTGAGCTAATTGGTGGTGCAGTAGAGGTCCGCGGCTTGAGACACGCTACGTGGTTCCCGACCGAGACCGGATATTTGTACTTGTACGTGGTTCGGTGGACGATTCTATAAATCATTGGCCTATGGTGATTGGTAAAGTGCGAGCGTGGCTGAAGTACCTGCTGGATAAGTTATTCGACCAGGAAGGCAGCAATCGTTCCAGATCACGGAGGAAACGTTCGAGCCGGGAGAGTCCCTCTAAACCATCCGCGGCCGACGCAGCACCCGGCAATGGGTATGTCAGCTCTCGCAGATCGAAGCTGCGTAACATTGCCAGCGCGTCCCGCATCGCCTGCGAGTCATCCGGCAGGTGCCGAGGAAGCTTCTGGTAGAGGTCTACGAGGTGGCTTAGTTGAAAGTCCAGGGAGCGGGGATTCGACTCGTCGGCCATCAGCACATCGAGCACGGCCAAGGGCTGCAGAGTCGTGTAGTACCGCGTCCGGTAGGTCATGGAGCTGTCGGCTACCTCGAGCAGGCATTCCAAGAGCGACCAGTCCTGCTCGGCGAGAGGCGTGGTGATCTCGCGCAGTTGCCTCGTCGAATAGATCGCGCGCTCGAGACGCCGGCCTGTGGTCAGGAACAGCCAGCCCAATCCGCGGTTAATATTTTCGCGCTCCATTCCGGAGAATGCGGAGAGTAGTTCCAAACACGAGGTCAGCATTGCCGGATACTCGAGAAACTGTGTGCCGGGAGCAATCGCGATCGAGTCTCGTAACTGGCCTATGAGAAACATCATATCGGCCGACAAACGCTCGCGAACATTTCCCCCGACTCGAGATACTTCCGCAAGAGTGGAAGCCAGGCTGTCCGGCCGCTTTGCATCTGTCATCACCGAGATCAATTCCTGTTCGAGTTCGAGCTGAGTCGGCCGTCTGTCTTTGGCCTTTGGCAGCTTGCTGTGCCGCGATTCCAGACAACTGTGCAGTCGGATGATGCAGCCGAGCTCCGCTTCGTCGGCGCGGCGGACTCGGGAGATCATCGGGCGCAGGATCCGGGCGATGTTTTCTGCCCGCTCGACATATCGGCCCAACCAGAAGACATTGTCGGCTACGCTACTTGGAACACCGCGCGAGACGCGGCGCAACTCTACCGGCTCATTTCGCGGATGCAGCAGACTGAATGTGTCCACGGGGCCGTCCCACAGGACCCAGGCGTCCTTACTGTGGCCGCCGCGCTGCATCGAGACGACGGACCCTGCCGATTCGGCGACCCGCACCAATCCTCCCGGAATCGCGATCCACCCGTTGCCGGTATTGAGTACGTAAGTACGCAACACTACGCTGCGCGAGTTGAGGCGTCCGTTTTCCCACACGGGCGCAGTGGATAAGGCGATCTGCTCTTGTGCTACATACTCGTGGGGGCGGGCACGCAATTTTTCGGCAAACTTGCCTTTTTCAGCGTGCGGCAGTTCGGCGCCGAAGACCGGCTCCATACCCCGTGAGGGAAACGCCGGTTTTACCACTACGGAGTCGAGATGGCTAAGCACCCAATCGAGCGCGTACTCCTGCCCGCACCACCAGGTGGCGACGGAGGGGAGCTTGAGCTTCTCGCCTAACAGGTGACGGGAGAGGCCGGGAAGAAACGGCATGACCGCGGCCGTCTCAATCAGCCCGCTTCCCAATGCATTTGCGACCTTCACGTTTCCAGCGACGATGGCGTCTACCAGGCCCGGCACGCCTAAAAGCGAGTCGCTCCGCAGTTCGAGAGGGTCGCAAAAGCTATCGTCCACGCGGCGCAAAATGACATCGACCTGCTCCAGTCCGTCGACGGTCTTTAGATAGACGCACCGGTCGCGCACCGTGAGATCGGCCCCCTCGACCAGAGTGAAGCCCAGATATCGTGCGGTGTACGAGTGTTCGAAGTAGGTTTCGTTGAACGGCCCCGGGGTCAGCAGGACGATTCGCGGATTGTTGCGCTGGGCGAGGCTGGTAAGGGCTTCGCGTTGTGCACGAAAGAAGGGAGCGAGTCGCAATACGTTCGAGGAGCGGAAGAGATTCGGTAGAACATCGGAGACAATGGTGCGGTTCTCCAGCGCATAACCGCTGCCTGAAGGCGCTTGCGTGCGATCGGCCAGCACCCACCACTGGCCGTCTGGCGAACGCGCAAGATCGACGGCAAGCATATGCAGATAACTGTGCGGCGGAACTGGTACGCCAACAAGCGGCCGAAGGAACGCGGGATTTGCGTAGAGAAGCGCGGCAGGAAAGTGGCCCTGCGCCACGAGGCCCTGCGATCCGTAGAGACTCCTCGAGGAGCAAACTCAGCAACTGGGCGCGCTGAATGATGCCGGCTTCGATGAAACGCCAATCGTCCGCCGAAATCAGCAGCGGAACGATGTCGATCTTCCACGGTCTGTTTGCTCCGAGCGGATCACTGTAGATGTTGTATGTGATTCCGTTCTCGCGAATGCGGCGTTCGGCGCGGCCCCAACGTCGTCCCAACTCCTCGGGGCCGATCTCTCTAAGCGACTCCATCAGGTGCGCCCAGTGCGGTCGAGGAGTCACGCCATCGGCTGACAGTTCATCGTAGGCGGCAGCGTAGTGGAGTGAGGTTTGATATAGATCCACGGTCATGGGACGAGACCCCGTTTCTCCGCTGGGGGGCCTTCTCCGGATGCAGGACGCCGGAGGTCAAGAGTGAGAGGGAAGGTCGGGTCGCTATGCTGCTCCGGCGCTGCCATCGGCCCTGGCGTGTGCCCGGACATTTGAAAGCGTTCCAAACGCCGTTTTTCGGCCTCCGCGGCGTTCGCTGGCCGGGTGGTGTACCTATGACCATCGGGTGGTGCCTGCATGGTAAGTGCATCGGGCAATCGAACGCTCTTTCCAGCGGTCGATGATGTCGAAGACTAGAGGGGTATGCACGGGGACCGTGGGGTGCAACGTTGCGGAAAGCCGTCGGGCGCGATAACGTATGCCTGCTACCGCCTCTCCGTGCTCGCCCGCAGGAGTGAGAGGCACGTTGCGTCCGTTGCATGTAACAACATAGCGGGATTCTGTGACTAACCCCGATACTTTGACCTGCATCCGCTCGAGCGACGAGTCCACGCTGCGGACCGTTCCGCCGGAGGTCGTCTCTTCCGCGAGCACATTCCACGGCTCGAGGGCGTGACGCAGTTCGAGTTCGACTCCCTCTGCAGCGATCGATCCGATCTTCGGAAAGCGAAACTCCAGGTGCGAAGCAAACCACTTCTCCCCGAAGTCGTAACCCGACCGGCGCAACTCGGTGAGCACATCGAAAAAATCGCGCTCGACAAAATGCGGCAGCATGAAACGGTCATGGAGCGCCGTGCCCCAACGGAACCAGGCTACCTTCGAACGGCCGTTTCCAAAACCTACTGACCAAGGCCCGGACTAGCAGCATCTCCACAAGACCCATTCTGACATGCGGAGCCATTTCGAAGGCACGCAATTCGAGCAAGCCAAGACGCAATCCGAGGCCCTCGGGCGAATAAAGCTTATCGATGCAGAATTCGGCGCGATGAGAGTTTCCTGTGACGTCTACCAGCAGGTTGCGGAACAATCCGTCCACGATGAACGGCGGGCAGTCGTTCGGAGGCAGTTGGCTAAAGGCAATCTCCAATTCGTACAAAGCGTCCATGCGCGCCTCGTCCACGCGCGGATATTGGCTGGTGGGCCCGACGTACATGCCCGAAAACAGATACGACAACGACGGATGGTTCTGCCAGAACGCCACCATGCTGCGGAGCAGATCCGGACGGCGCAGAAACGGGCTGTCCAACACGGTCGCTCCACCGATCACGATATGACTGCCACCGCCGGTTGCGACATGGCCGCCATCGTAGTTGAACTTCTCAGCGGTCAATCGATTCTTGCGCGCCTCCTCGACGAGCACGGTGTTGATTTGTTCGAGTTCGTCCCAACTGCTCGCGGGGGGCAGATTTACCTCCAGAACGCCGGGGTCGGGAGTGACGCTGAACGATCGCATCCGCGGATCGGAGGGTGGTGCGTAGCCCTCCAGCCATATTGGCTTATGGAGATATTGGCAGGTGTCCTCGACTGCGGCGACGAGATCGAGATAGTCCGCGAGCCTGGACGCGTAGGGCAGAAAGACGTGCAGTCGGCCTTCTCGCGCCTGTACGCACAGCGATGGCCTGATTAGCTCCGGTGCCGTCTCGGCTGTACTCGAGAGAGCAGGCAGCGGATCGGGCATGGAGAGCTTCTCGAAGAGCTGCCGATGCGGCGAGGTGCGCTCGACGGAAGCTTGACTCGGTCTGCGAAGGGCGCAGCCTCGAACTCGTATTCAAGCTCATCGGGCGCGACCCATGGCATCGACTCGGTCGGTATGCGATAGCCTATGGGCGAATCGCCCGGAGTCAGGAGTAGACGTTCCGGACGAGAAAACCACAACTGACTCGACCAGGACAGCAGGCCTGCAGGTTGACGGCGACGAAGGGGCAGAATGTATCCGGCCGGTTCCGTTGACCCTCCTTCTGCGTTGTAAGCAGGCAAAACATCTTTGGAGCTCACCTGAAGCCGTCGCGTGAGCGCTTCGGCGAAGCTGAGTGCATCGGCAGAGCCGAAGCCGTAGTCCTGATCTTCGCGAGCGATGAGATCGATGTTCTCCCATACGGGCACGCCGTCGCTGCGCCAATAGCAGCTCAGTGCCCAACGCGGCAATGGCTCCCCCGGATACCATTTGCCTTGTCCGTAGTGAAGCATCGCGCCGGGCGCTGTCCTCTCTCTGAGGCATTGGATCAGCGCGAGGCCGCAGCTTCGTTTCATTGGCCCAGAGCATCGATATTCCATTGCGGGCTCTCGGGTTCGTCGATGCCGACGAAGGTGGGCTCGCCGCCCATGGTCAGGCGTACGTCCTGCGCCTCCAGGGCCACGTCGACCTTATGGGCAAGGTGTTCGACCTGCGCCCAATCCTCCTCAGTGAACGGTCTGGACGGCCGCGGTGCCTCATTCAGCCGGCGAATGGACATGGAGTAGCTGAAGTCTACGTTAGCCTGCTCGACCGTTCCGCCAATGGGCGCGGCCTGGGAAGCGTTCGGAGTGCAGACGAGAGGAATGTGGCCCTCGCCCGCGAACAGGCCTGAGGTCGGATCAAACCCAATCCAACCCGCACCGGGTAAAAACGCCTCCGCCCATGCATGCAGGTCCGCAGAGTCGGTTTGCAGACCGCTGGGTTCGTCCAACGTGCTCTCTTCCGACGCCAACTGAATCAGATACCCCGAGACGAAGCGTGCCGCTATCCCCAAATGCCGGAGAATCTGGACGAGCAACCATGCAGAATCACGGCAGGACCCCATGTGCTTTTCGAGGGTCTGCTCGCATGTCTGCACCCCCGGATCCAGCCGCGTGATGTAGCCAATCTCGTCTCGTACCTGGCGATTCAAGTCGACCAAAAAACCGACCGTTCCGCGCTTCTCGACGGAAATGCTCTGAAGAAAAGCCTGGAGTAGAGGGCCGGCCGGATCGACCGAGCAATAGGGTTCGAGACTCCTTCGCCAACGCCGGTGCGTACGCGAAAGGGTAGTCTTCGAATCCTGGTTCGAGGAAGAAATCGAACGGATTGACAGGCGACAGCTCCGCGACGAGGTCCACCTCAACCACAAAGTCGTTCGTCTTGTTTGGAAAAAGCAAGCGCGCAAGGTGATTGTGGTGGGGATCGAGCTGCCAGTTAAGGATGTGGTCGGCGGGAGTGACGCTGAGCGAGTAGCTCAGGATAGGCGTTCTACAATGCGGGGCCGGCCGCAACTGTATCACCTGTGAACCGAGATAGACCGCCTTGTCGTACCGGTACTCTGTCCGGTGATTGAGAGCAACCTGTATTCTCATCCACCCTCATGCGGCGCACGGCTGGAGTGCCTGGCTCGTTTCTCAATGACATTACTAGACCGTGAGGCCAAGCATCTCGCGGAAATTGCTGCTGTAAGGTCACCAAAATCCGGCACCTTTTCTTCGCTTCCAATCCTGATCGGATCGAATTGGACGGAACTGAAACCACCATGCGTCGTAAGTCATTGAAAATATGGTGCAGTGACGGACTCATATCGTCTCATAAACACCAAAGATTCAAATAGATACTTTTCTGCATATTTTAATATATCTATATGCCCCAAACCTATCCCCTCACATTCGTCGCTGAGGGCTTCATGCACTCAATTGGTGTCGTACTTATTCCCTCCTGAAAACTTCTAGCCGTCCCACTGCCGGGGGCTTTCCTTTGCCCGAAGCATAGCACGAAGCTGCCATAGGACATAGGACGCGCCGTTAGAGACCGGGTCGCATCCAGCAAATTCCACCCCAATCGCAGGAACAACGCTGGAGCGTCTGAAGCGACACTATATCCTGAATGCGACCTCTGTGTGTGGTTTACCTCGGTGGATCTGAAGTGAACAAGGCCGCCAAAATATCACTCAGTTTCGTAGTGACATTTTGTTCGCGATGACTTCGTCGGCACTTACAAATTGAAGAAATGTCTGCCAATGGCCTGGTAACCTTGCTCGAAGGCCCAGATATTGATTGCGCTCGAACCGACGTCGTCGGGTACGGGCAGCGTTTTGGCGTCCTTTGTCATATCGACGGATTTCAGATAGCCGCCGCATGAATCACAAGCCTCGACTCGAATATGTGCCCAGGCATCGAAGCTGAAAACCGGGAGCCTGGACGCTTCCTGCTCTCCGCAACGCAGACATCCGAGACGCGCAACCGCCCATTCGCTTGAGCAAAGAGAACACAGAGCAGATCGCCGTCTGCCCATGCCCTCTTCTCGCGCGATCGAACACAGGACAGGAAAGCCGCAATGGGGGCAGCGATCGGGTGTCGTTTCCATCTCCCTGTGTGGCAAGACGGAAAGCTCCGTGGCAAAGACTTCCAGGACAAGCCGCGCCGCAAAGTCCCGGGGGTAGCGGAACTCCTCTACCTGATTCCACAGTTCTTCAAGCAGACTCAGCGATTCATCGGGCGGCTCGATCTGCCCCTCCGCCCTCACCTCGCGCGCGGCGAGC
This sequence comes from uncultured Acidobacteriaceae bacterium, assembly GCA_963774835.1. Classification (GTDB taxonomy): domain Bacteria; phylum Acidobacteriota; class Terriglobia; order Terriglobales; family Acidobacteriaceae; genus Edaphobacter. The sequence goes on along the minus strand of CAVZGS010000001.1, from coordinate 434,940 downwards.
AGGAGGAGCGGACGAAGTGCTTCTCCATTGAAATAGCAGAGAAGAGCGTGATCGCTATCCGTGTGGGGAACATCGAATGTCCCAATCAGGATCGAGCTGAGTCTCTCCTGGAGCGAAACCAACTCAATGTACCTGGTCAGCAGCGGGTCCACTGCCCCGGCATTCAGCTTCTCCGCGCGCTCGCGGTAGACGGTCCAGATTCGTTGTCGCTGTGCAGAACGCCATACAGGATTGAGACAGCTAGCCATCGGTGTGTTCCTTCGTGACCCGCTCAAGCCAGAGACGGTGATGATGGTAGGCCCAGGCCCGCGTAACTTCCCCGGTGACGATCTGCCCGAAGCCGCCCTTCACAAGAAAGATTCCCATGTAGAGATGGATCATCAGCCCGCCAATGCTGACAAAGGCGCACGCAGCATGAAGGATGATCGCAAGGAATTTGATCCATTGCAGATTCCAGGGTACGTACTCCGGAAACCAGAGCACCATGCCTGAAATCACCAGGCCCACACCCGATATCATCATCATCCAAAAGAAGATTTTCTGGCCAGCGTTCCAGCGGTCAATAGGCGCCAGGTCGTCGTCATGGTTGGTGATGTACGCTTCCATGTTTCGCATCCAGCCTTTGTCGGCTTCGTTAAAACGCAGATCGCGCCGCCACATCCACCACATGTAGACGAGGAATACAAAATAGAACAAGCCCAAAACCGGGTGAAAAAGGCGCATCAAAGCCGGCCCACCCAGGACCGACGACATCCAGAAGAGATAAGGAGTATGCAGGGCCAACCCGCTCAAAACCAGGTAGACGCAAGTGACTGCAACAATGAGATGAACGGCGCGTTCGTGAAACGTATAGCGACTAACATGCTCTGGATCTAATTTGCGCCACCGGATTTTAATCATGGGGCTTCTCCGTGCTATGACTCTTTTCGTCGCCAGGATCAGGCTTCGGACCGAAGAGGAAGAAGTGTGCAATCATCCCGATCAAGCCACCTACCATCGCCAGGTTCCCCACCCACTTCAGCGGGCCTTTCCATAGGCCGATGCCGGCCGAAATTCGAGGATCTTTCGGCAAACCGCCGTACTGCTCGGGACGAGTCACATCGTGCAGGACATAGATCACGCCGGTACCGCCAACACCCGGAGGATCATAAATCCCGGCGTTCTCGTATCCGAAGTGCTCGCGCAACTGATCGACTCTCTTGTGGGCGACGTGGAGCATCTCTTCTTTTGCTCCGAACTGCAGACACCCGGTTGGGCAGGACTTAATACAAGCCGGCTCAAGGCCATGCTCGACGCGATCGGCACAAAGAGAACACTTGAAGACTTTCTTCGTCGCGGGATTAAACTTCGGCACGTTGAATGGACAACCGATCGTGCAGTACTGGCACCCAATGCATTTGTCGTGATCGAAATCAACGATCCCGTTTTCGTATTGGACGATGGCACCCTCTGCCGGACAGGCCGCCAGGCATCCTGGATCGGCGCAGTGCATACACCCTTGTTTTCGCAGGAACCATTGCAGTGTTCCGTCTTCGCGCTCGACCTCGTTCATCTTGATTAGCGTCCACAGATTCCAGGAGGTATCGGGCATGGTCTGGTGGTTGTTTTGAAACACCGTATCGGCGAAGGGGAGATCGTTCCACTCCTGGCACGCAATCTCGCATGCTCTGCAGCCGATGCAAGTGGTCACATCGATCAGCTTGGCGACTGTCTCCTCGCGGACGGTTCCTGTCCCCGGAACGGGTCCAACGTGCCCGGAGATCCTCTGGATGCGACGCGACTCTTCGCTCATAGTTTGTCGACCTTTTCTACTTTTACGAGAAATGTTTTGTACTCAGGGGTTTGGGTATTGGCGTCGTAACTGGTTGGCGTAATCAGATTGACGAGAGTGCGCGAAGTTCGTCCGGCATCTTCAGCAATTCCGCGGAATCCCCAACTAAACGGAATGCCGACCTGGTACACATGTTTTCCGTTCACCTGGAGCGCCGGAAGTCTCTTGGTAACCATTGCCCTGCAAATGTGTGCGCCGCGTGCACTGGAGATGCGAATGAAATCGCCGCCACCGATCCCAAGCTCTTTAGCCATCTGCTCATTGAGTTCGGCGAACGGTTCCGGTACCAACTGAACGTTGGCAGGATTGTTCTTGGTCCAGAAGTGATAGGTCTCTGTGAGACGCATGGTGAATGCGACCGCCGTATAGCCCTCAGCCGCTGTGCCGAATTTGTCGAAGGGAGTCTCGATTTTCTTGCCAAGAGGATTGGTCGGTACAGCTGGGTGAAGAGCATTCTCTACCACGCTCTCGATGGGTTCATAATGCTCGGGGAATGGTCCGATCTACCAGCAGCGACAGCGGCGCGAAGAGCCGGCCGACGCCTTCGTTCGCCATGATGAAGGGCCCCATCCGATCCTTGGGAGCGGATGTCACCATGAAGTCGGGGACATCATGACCCTTCCATCGACCCGCCGATTCATCCCACCAGACCGAGGCTCGGCCTGGATCCCAGGGCTTCCCCTGGGGGTCACAGGAAGCGCGGTTGTACAAGACACGGCGGTTCATCGGCCAGCTCCAGGCCCAGTTCGGATGAATTCCCATCCCTGACGGATCTTCGGTGCCGCGCCGCTTTGTCAGGGCGCCCCCTTCTGGCCACGAGCCACAGTAGATCCAGCATCCGCTTGAAGTCGAGCCATCGTCGCGGAGCCAGGCGAAGCCCGGCAATTGTGATCCTGCCGCGACCGTGTTGCCTCCTTCGGTCACGGGTGCGAGCGCCCGTCCGTTCAATTCTTTAGCGAGTTCTTCGGCGCGCGGGCGCTCCGGGTCCTCGTAGTCCCACGTAAGATTCAGAATCGGATCCGGAAACGCCCCGCCTTCGGTCTTGTACAACTTGCGCACCCGCACGAAGATCTGCGCGAGAATCTCCAAATCGATTCGCGCATCGCCGAGCGGTGGTGTCGCAGCGTCTCTCCACTGCAGCAGACGGGACGAGTTGACCATGGTTCCCGGCTTTTCGGAGAAACCGGCCCCCGGAAGGCGATAGACAGTGGTGTCAATCTTTGCCTGTTGCTCCGCCGTGATGCCTGGGGCGCGCCAGAACTCGCTGGTTTCGTCCGGAAAAATCTCGCAGACCACAAGCCAGTCGAGCTGACTCAGGGCGGCAAGGGTACGATTCACCGATGGCGCCAGCGCGAGCGCGTTCATACCGAAGCAGAATGCGCCCTCCACCTTGCCTTTAATCGTTTCTTCCGAAAGCGCCCACCAGCCCCTGCCATCCGGGCGCTTGGGCATGTAATCGTAAGCCCAGTCATTCGCCGCCGTCGCCGCGGGGCCATAAAGGGCCTTCTGCAGTGAGACGGCAAAACGCGGCGTGTTGCTCCAGTAATTCATTGACTGCCATTCGCTGGGCTTTGAAGGCGTGGGTGTCGTTCGCTTCATCCAGGCGGCAAAGTTGCCGTCGCTTGTGTTCGGGGGCTTCAGATAACCAGGCAAGCTGTCCCAGGAGATTGCGAGGTCCGTGGCTCCCTGTACATTGGCGTGTCCCCGCAACGCGTTCACGCCTCCGCCGGGACGTCCAATATTCCCGAGCAGGAGTTGAAGAATTGCTCCGGTGCGAATAGTCTGCGTGCCGATGGAGTGGTGCGTCCAGCCCAGCGCATACATGAGCGTCCCGGTCTTGGTCATGTCGCCGTTGCGGCGTATCCCGGCAAACTCTTCGGCTACCCGCACAAACTTAGCCTGAGGAACGCCGGTAATCCGTTCGACCATCTCCGGCGTATAACGTGAATACTGCTCGCGAAGAAGCTGAAATACGCAATGGGGGTTCTGCAGGGTGGGGTCGGCCGCAACATTTTCCGGCAGGTGCCCCGGCATGCCCGCTCCTGACTTCGGCTGGTAATTCCAGGTGGTCCGATCGTAGTTCGATTTCACCGCATCGAATCCAGAAAAGAGGCCATCGTCAGCACAATGAAAGTCCTCGTTGACGAGGAAGGACGCGTTCGTGTAGTTGAGCACGTATTCGCGTGCATAGAGATTGTTCTCGATGACGTAGCGAATCAATCCGCCGACAAAGGCAAGGTCACTGCCTGCCCGGATGGGCACGTGGAAGTCTGCCGTCGCCGCGGTTCGCGTAAATCGCGGATCAACGACGATCATCCGCGCATTGCGTAGACGCTTTGCTTCAATCGCCCACTTAAAGCCACAGGGGTGGTTCTCCGCTGGATTCGCGCCGATGATCAGCATCACATCGGTGTTAGCGATGTCATTCCAGCTGTTAGTCATGGCCCCTCGGCCATACGTGGTTCCCAGACCGGGAACCGAAGGGCCGTGTCAAGTTCGCGCCACGTTTTCGTGGCGCACAACCCCCAAAGCTGCCATTGTCTTCACAACGGTTCAGCAGAATTCATTCGTATCAGTGGCTCCGCCAAGAAACGCTATATTCTCGCATCGGTTGACAACCCGCCCCTGGGCATCCATGTGTACAAATCGGGAATCGCGTGCGGTTTTCACCTTGCGCGTGATCTCATCGAGAGCCTGGTTCCATGAGATGTCTTCCCAGTCGGACTTGCCCGGTCGTCTCACCTGCGGCTTAGTGAGCCTCCGCTCATTCACGCAATCCTGTTGCAGAGAGGCGCCCTTAGGGCACAGAGTGCCCTGGTTAATCGGGTTATCCGGATCGCCCTCGACATGCACGACCTGAGGAACCACATTCTTCGACCCATCGGTCATTGTGTGGATAATGACGCCACAGCACACGGCACAGTACGGGCAGTTCGAGCGGGTCTGGGTTGTCTTTGAAGTTTTTAGGGCACGTGCCTGGGCTACCAGAGGCTGGACGTCCACTCCGAGCCCGACCGCAGCGGCTCCAGCCATCGAGCAAATGAAATCTCTGCGAGAAACTTGCATTCGGCCTCCTCAACAGAATCCGCGGGTGACATTCTAAGAGGAATAACAACACCAAGGCTACCAACAAATTAGAGAGAACGAGACCTGTCAAAAATGCCAGTGTCCTTGAACTTCTCGATAGTCCTAGTCTGGTTTGATTGAAATGGCGGAAGCGCGTGTGAGTCGAACACACCGTCGCCCGTAGGGACGACCACCGGTTTTGAAGACCGGGAGGATCACCGGAACCTAGGCACTTCCATCGCAATCTATACTACGCGGATGGGATCCCGATCAAACCGGAATCCAATCAGGAGATTTCGTTGGAAACCTCTTCTCCCGTCCGTCTGACACAGCAGGTAAAAGCCGGCGGATGCGCGAGCAAACTCGCCCCCGGATCTCTCCGGGCGGTCATTGATAGGCTTCCCGCACAACACGATCAAAATCTGCTCGTTGGATTTGAAACATCCGACGATGCCGGCATCTATCTGATCGCGCCGGACGCGGCTCTCGTGCAAACAGTCGACTTCTTCACGCCTCTGGTCGATGATCCGTTTACCTTCGGTCAAATTGCGGCCGCCAACGCACTCAGCGATGTGTACGCAATGGGAGGGCGGCCATTGACAGCGCTCGCAGTGGTTTGTTTCCCGCAGGATGGAGACATGGATGTCCTCGAACAGATCATGCGTGGCGGTCTGACCAAGATGGCCGAGGCCGGATGTATCGTAGCAGGCGGACATACCGTGCGTGACGCGGAGATCAAATTCGGCTATGCCGTAACAGGAATGATCGATCCGGCCCGAGTCTATACAAATGCAGGGGCGATTCCGGGAGACGTGCTTCTCCTGACCAAAGCGATCGGGACGGGGGTCATTACAACCGCCCTGAAACAGGAAAGGGCAGAGCCGCTTTGGATAGAGAATGCAATACGATCCATGACGGCGCTCAACAGGACTGCTGCGGAAGTTATAACGCAAGTCCATGGCGTTCACAGCATGACGGACATCACAGGCTTTGGGCTGATGGGGCACGGACGCGAGATGGCTATGGCGAGCGGCGTCACTCTGGAGATTGAAGTGGAGGCTGTGCCCCAGATTGATGGCGCCCTTGAAGCAGTCCGTTTGGGTGCAATTCCGGCGGGTTTATTGGCTAATCGAGATTTTGCGGAGTGCGTTATCGCTGAAGCGCCAGGGAGCCATATCCCGGACGAACTGCGGACACTGATGTTTGATCCGCAGACCTCGGGCCCGCTACTTGTTTCTGTCGCGGCGGAGAGCTCCGAACTGCTCCTCAAGGCGCTTCGCGACGCTGGACTCGCAGCGGAGAGAATCGGCCGTGTCGCGGGTGTTTACAGGCCGGGGAGCGGCAATCCGGCGATCGTATTGCGATGAAGAGCGAGAAATACAGCAACGAATTCTACCGGCTCCTGCCGTCTGTGAACGACCTTCTATTAACTCCAGGAGTGAAGGCACTGCTTCGTTTTCACCCACATAACGCTGTCGCATCTTCGATACGGGACGCCCTGGGTCGTATCCGAGAAGAAATCTCGGATGGGCAGCACAATCGTGCAAGCCTCGAGGACCGCCTGGCATCTCTGGAAGCCGGTATCGTGGATGATCTCGTGCGCAAGAGGAGAAATTCGTTGCGGCCCGTCATCAACGCAACCGGCGTCATACTCCACACGAACCTTGGGAGGGCACCACTTAGTCAAACTGCGCTCGATCATATAGTTGAAGTCGCGAAGGGCTATTGCAACCTGGAGTTTGATTTGACCTCTGGTGAGCGTGGCAACAGAGACGTCCACGTCGAGTCCCTGATACTTCGCATCCTGGCGATGAAGACTGGCGCGAACGAGCCTTCGGAAACCTATCGGGCACTGGTCGTTAACAACTGTGCCGCCGCCACTTTCATTGCCCTGAATACTCTGGCTGAAGGCAAAGAAATCTTGATATCGAGAGGCGAGCTTATCGAGATAGGCGGGGGCTTCCGCATTCCTGAGATTCTCAGGAAATCAGGCGCCACACTTCGCGAGGTCGGAACGACAAACCGTACCAGGTTGAATGATTACGAGCGGGCCATTTCACCAGATACCGGATTAATTCTGCGCGTGCATCAATCGAATTTCAGCATGCGAGGATTTGTCACCAGGCCACAGATCTCGGAATTGGTCGCGCTGGGAAAGCGATCGAATGTGCCGGTCTTCGAGGACCAGGGCACAGGCCTTATCTTTTCGCTAGAGACGCATGGCATTCTGCGCGAAGAAAGCCTGCTGGAAGGTTACCGGCAAGGCTCGGCAGCTGCTAGCCGCCAGCGGGGACAAGCTCCTGGGCGGCCCACAGTGCGGTTTGTTGATTGGCAGGGAAGAGCCTCATCGAGCGCATCCGGCAAAATCCGCTATTACGGACTTACCGTGTGGACAAGCTGACTTATTCGGCCCTTGAAGCTACATTGCTTGACCACGTTTCCAGCGCTGCGGACTCGATTCCTACAGTGCGCATGATCGGCCTCAATGCAGAAGCGATCAGGATTCGTTGTAACTGGATAGCAAGCAAGATATCCGCAGAAGATCTATTTGTGGATGTTGTTCCGGTGATGAGCGTCATCGGAGGTGGGACGACTCCTGATGCCAGGTTATCGAGTTACGCGTTGTCGATGCGTCACGCAACATTGACCGCAGACGAACTGCTATCCACCCTCCGCCAGTCGAATCCGCCAGTGATTGGAAGAATCAGCGAAGGTAGCGTGCTGCTGGATCTGCGCACCGTGGATGCAGACTTCGATCCATCGCTGGCAGCCATTCTCAATGGCCATCACATTGCGATTTGGGCGTCGGTTTAACTGTCAGACAGATAGGCGCATGCTTTCACTCGAGACAACCCGGCCGCGGTCCATCGTGATCGGCACAGCCGGCCATATCGATCACGGAAAGACCACGCTGGTGCGCACGCTCACCGGGGTCGATACCGACCGCCTGCCGGACGAGAAGCGCCGCGGGATCACGATTGACCTCGGTTTCGCTTCCCTTGAAACAAGAACTCACAGCGGCCTGCCGCTGCGGCTGAGCTTTGTCGACGTTCCGGGCCACCATTGCTTCATCCGAAACATGCTCGCCGGCACAGGTGGGATTGACGCCGTGATGCTGGTTATCTCAGCCGAAGAGGGTGTGAAACCGCAAACGGAAGAGCATCTGGCAATCTGTGGAATGTTGGGAATTCGAGCAGGCCTTACCGTTGTCACAAAAATCGACCGAATCAGCGCAGACCATTTGCAAACGGTCTGCGATTCAATCCGGCAATTCCTGAGCGATACGTTCCTAAGTACCGATAGAGCACCTGTCGTCCCTGTGTCCGCACATTCAGGACGAGGTTTGGATCAACTTAGATCGGAACTTGTATCGCTCGCAGCCTCCGTTCCGGCAAGAAGCTCCGACGCGCTGCCGCGGCTGCCTATTGATCGGGCATTCGTCATGAAGGGCTTTGGCACAGTAGTGACCGGCACTCTGCTGGCGGGATCGTTCGAGTGCGGACAAACACTCGCGATCGAGCCAGGGAGCCGGGCGGTAAGAGTGCGTGGCATTCAGGTCCACGGCCATGCGGACCGAGTGGCACACGGCGGCTCGCGAGTCGCCCTTAACCTAGTCGGCATAGAAGCCTCAGAGATATATCGCGGACAAACTGTTTTGCAAACAGGCACGCTAGCCGCAGCCGACACAATAGATGTCGAAGTCACCATGCTGCCCAACAAGCCAACGCTTAAACACGGCTGCCGCGTCCATTTTCATGCTTTCTCTGCAGAGGCTCTCGCGATAGTGTCGTTTTACCAATGTGAGCCTGTTGCGCCAGGCGGTGCCCGCCTCCTGCGCCTCAGGCTTCAGAAGCCCATCGTCCTCGCGCCAGGCGACCGGTTCGTGCTCCGTCAGCTATCCCCTGCCATGACAATAGGAGGCGGGCGCGTATTGGATGCGCAACCAATTTCAGGTCTGCGGAAGTCCGAATGCCTGAACTGGCTGGAGCAATTGAGGGACGCTCCTGTCGCGCGACAGCTTTTCCTGCGAATCCGTAGACGAGGTCTGCGCGGGCTCCATCTCTCTGGGTTGTCTGCAGAATGCGGCTTAACCGCGAAAGCCATTGCGATGCTAACGAATCCACTTATAGTCGCTGGAAAGCTAGCACGCATTCCGAATGAACTTCTTTTAACGATAGAAGAACTTGAGAGCGCCGAATGTTCCGTCATGAGCGGGTTTAGCCGCCGAGCCAAAGGCGCCGCGACCTCTTCGGTCAAGCGCTCAGAATTGAGAGGTCACACCAGACTCAGCCCTGAACTCTTTGACTTCGTACTGGAACGACTGGAACGCGAGCGGAAACTGCGGGTTCAGCAGGACTGGGTCTTTCCCTTTGATTCCGATGGCCAACCTTCCGAGAACGATCGCAAGCTGCTGTCCTCGGTTGCTGAAACATTCGAAGCCGCCGGACTATCTACTCCGTCCTCCGAAGAAGTCGCGAATAAACTCGCCATCGACCAGTCTGAGATGCGCCGGCTCATGACTCTGCTCTTGCGCGACAAAACGCTCGTAAAGATGGGAACGGAGGGGCCCTGCTTCCATCAAATTGCCCTTACAAAGCTGCGGTCACAAGTCGCTGACCTCCGAGGTCAGTCCATCGATGTGGCGCTGTTCAAACAGTTGACTGGTCTGTCGCGCAAGTACGCCATACCGCTACTTGAGTATCTTGACAGGGAGCGAGTCACTCGTAAGGTTGGCGAGCGTCGGCTGGTGCTGTAATGTGCAACTCATCCACCGCAAAAGGTACCAAGGCAGGTACAGAGCCTCTCTTAGGGATTTCCCTAGTGTTCACTACGCTGCATTTGCACAAGAATGAAGAGAGAGGGGAATGATCATGTCGAGCAATCGTCCTCGTCCTAATTCACATCCCTGTCAACTCGTGCAGTCGACATTAGCCATTCGCTGTTCTAGACTGTCTGCGTTATTCCCGTTGGCTAAGGCGCTGGCACCATTCCGTACGTAATTATCGGGACAAGATAAGGAAACGGCTTTTTGCTGAGCTAGTCCAGATGCGTTCTGCAGGTTCGTCGTAACTGAACACTCCCAATACTTTTCTTAAGTCTGATCGCAATAGGCCCTGAACGAGTATGCCGGATGACCTAGTAGGCCTCCTTTTTGGAGAGACGCATGAGACGGTTGCTCTTCTGTTTAGCGCTCGCCCTATCGTTGTCCTGCCTCTGGAAAGCCGTGTCTGTGGACGCTGCAGGAAACGGTAAGCAACAAGCCGCTCCCGATAAGCAACAAGCCAGCACCAATAAGAAGACAAGCGTCGCCAACCCCGCTGACTTTGTGGGGGCAGAAACCTGCGAAACCTGTCACAGCGAAATAGGAAAGAAGTTCGCTGAGAACCCTCACTCTCGCCTCGCTATGTTGCATGGTGGCAAAGGCGTTACCTGCGAAAGCTGCCATGGGCCGGGCAGAGAGCATGTAGAGGCTGGAGGCGGCAACCTGGAAACACTATTCCTGTTCAACAAAGCGATGCCGAAAGCCGTCGATGACAAGTGCCTGGAGTGCCATGCCTCGGCACATCCTAATTTCGACCGCTCCGCACACGGAGCTGCGGACGTGAGTTGCGTGAGTTGCCACAGCATTCATAAATTCGGAAGCGAGGCTGGCCTTCTCAAGGTTTCGCAGCCGAAGCTCTGCTATACCTGCCACACTGACATAAAGTCGGCTTTTGCGCAGCCTTTCCACCATAAGGTGGACGAAGGCTTGGTGAACTGCAGCGATTGTCACAATCCGCATGGCACCTTCAAGGACAAGGGACTGCGCAGCAGCGTCGGCGGCGATGCCGTCTGTGTAAAGTGCCATACGGAGAAGGCGGGTCCGTTTGTTTATGAGCACCCTCCAATCAGAACGGAAGGTTGCGGTTCGTGCCACTATCCCCATGGTTCTCCTAATCCACGTTTACTAACTCGGAACAACGTAAACACGCTTTGTCTGCAGTGTCACACGGCCTCGATGAACTTTAACGCTCCGGGAACGCCCTCGTTTCACAATATGGCAAACCAATATCAGGCTTGCACGGTATGCCATACACAGATCCACGGTTCGAATACAAGCTCCGTATTCTTCCATTAGGGTGACCAAGCATGACGCTCGTCCTCTCACTCCCATCACTCCACTCAGGATGTTTCGCTGGTGCGTTATGGAACTGCATGAGACCCGTGGCTGCCGCCGTTCTTATGGCGGTCCTCTCTGTTGCGGCAAGAGCGCAAGCTACGCTACCCTCGGCTCCTGAACCGACATTATCCGCAGCACAGGAGGAGAAGGTTGCAGTAAAGGCACAAGCTACGCCACCCTCGACTCCTGAAGCGACACCACCCGCGGCACAGGAGAAGGAGGTTGCGACAAAAGCACAAGCTACGCCACCCTCGGCGCCTCAGCCTACTCCAACCCCAGAGCCGGAGGACAAGATCATTAAGGGCTACATCACGCATCAGTCGATCGAACTTGGCGGTCATATCGTAGAACAGTCTGGAAGCGGCGCGATGTACGACACTCTGGTCAATCTCCAGTCGGGTCCACGGATACTCAATCAGTCGCTCACGATGCACGCTACAGGCCCTGCTCACCCGATCTTCTTTGACGATCTTTCGACGAGCAGCTTCGGCTATGGTGGCGATCCGATCAACGTTACCTTACTGAATGTCTCAAAGGGCCGCATTTATGATTTTCATGGCAGTTATCGCCGCGACCGTCAATACTTTGACTACGACCTTCTGGCGAACCCTCTGATTCCTCCCAACTCGGAGCCTTTTGTTCCTTCGCTTGACTCTCCGCATCTCTTCAATACGGTGCGCCAGATCACCGACCTCAACCTGACGCTGGCTCCGCTGTCGCGCGTGAGCTTTCGTGCCGGATACAACCACAATATCAACCAGGGCCCGTCGTACAGTTCGGTCCACGAGGGCACAGATGCATTGCTGCTCCAGAATTGGCGTAACTCCACCGATGCGTATATCGCCGGGATAGATTGGAAGCCGGATTACAGAAGTACCTTCAGCTATGACCAGTTCATTACGTACTACAAAGGCGATACGAACTGGCAGCTCTCAGGGTTGAACTACTCGCTCTCAAACGGAGCGCCGGTTAGTCTGGGACTCAATATGTCTTCTGTATGGGGTACTCCGTGTTCCGCGCCATTCAACAGCGATGGGACTGTAAATCCTACCTGCAATGCCTATCTGGCGTATACCCGCTCCAGTCCCACGCGAACGCTGTTTCCGACGGAACAGTTCCGCTTTCAGTCCCAGGCAGTCCCCAATTTCAAATTTAATGGTCGCGTGCTTTATAACGGCACCACGAGCAACCTCTATAACTACGACGAATTCTTCAACGGATTTACTTCGCGGGGCACAGTGCGTCAAACAATCGTTTCTGGTTCAGCGCGCGCGCGACGCATCAATGTCAATGGCGATATCGGCTTCGTCTGGCAGCTTAGTCCGAAGATATCCGCCACCGAAGTTTATGACTTCTGGTACTTCCGGATACACGGGGAGAATTCGTTAACCGAGACAGACTATACCGGTGCATCGATGCTGGTCCCTCCCGGAAATCCCACAACAACCACTACTCCAGACTCTCAGTTCCTGAACCAGGAGACTAACAGTACGACAACTTCCCTCGCATGGGATGTAACTGCCCGGGCACGAGTGTCAGTCGGATATCGATATCGAAGCCAGACGATTGCACAAGTAGGAGATATAACTCCCATCAATCAAAACTGGGGACTGTTTGGCGCTTCTCTCCGTCCCAATTCGCAGTTGCGCATCAATTTCAACTTCGACGGTATGTATGCCGACAATGCGTTTACGCGTATCAGCCCTCGTCAATTGCAGCACTATGTAGGGAGGGCCACCTATCAGCCGCGTTCATGGCTCAATTTTTCCGGGGCCGTGAATATTTACGAAGCTCGCAATAACGTGCAAACAGTGAATCATCTTGAGCACAATCGTAATTTCTCATTTGGAGCCTCAATCGCTCCTGGTGAAAAGTGGTCAACAGACCTGAGTTACGCCTATAACAGCGCTTACTCCAGCACGATCTTGTGCTACGCCTCTACCCCGGCCCCTCCCACAGCGGGAGTAGCTCCGCCGGTTTGCGCTCAGGCAGGAACTCCGCTGCTCAGCAGTGGCTACTATAACGCGCCAACGCAATTCGGCTCTGTTGGCTTTGTCTTCACGCCAATCAGTCGTCTCCACGCTAAGGCCGGATATCGCATAAGCTCCGTAAATGGAAGCACAGACGCTATGAACGTCCGTCAAGTTAACGGATCGCTGCAGTCCTACTACCAAACTCCTTATGCGGAGTTGCTCTTTGATCTGGAAACGAAGTGGAAATGGAAGGCGGACTACAATTTCTACGGTTACGGGGAAGGATTACCAATTGGGCCCACGCTGCCACGAAATTTTCACGGAAATGTCATCACTCTCAGCGTCAATTACGCTTTTTAGACTATGTTTGTCTGAGTTATAATCGTCAACCCGTAACCCGAGGAGGTTTCAATAATGATGAAATACATCGCTCGCATCGTTGCCGTTAGCTCGCTTACGGTCAGCATCACAACGGTCTTTGCTCAGAGTGGCGCGGATACTTACAAATCAAAATGTCAGATGTGTCACGCGGCTGACGGCAGTGGCAATACGCCCGCGGGGAAATCCACAAAGGCTCGGCCATTCAATTCACCTGAAGTTATGAAGCTATCCGACGACGACCTCATCAACGTCACAAAGAACGGACATGCCAAGATGCCCGCGTTTGCCGGTAAGCTCACAGACGCTCAGATTAAGGATGTCATTGCTCATATCCACACGCTACAGAAATGAAGGATGAGGCGCTGAGCGATGGCTCAATCTGGAGAATTTGGCGGGAGGCGATTTAGGCCACTTGTTTTTCTTGCGAATAACCCGATCAGCCTAATCGGGATCGGGCTCACGACTGCGACTGCGCTGACTCTGGTCGGCTTCTGGGTCGTGGCCGTATTTGGCCACGGCGGCTCTGCAAATCCATACGTGGGCATTATTTTTGACCTTTGCCTGCCGGCCCTGTTTGTCCTGGGACTATTGCTCATTCCACTCGGTATCTGGTGGAAGAAGCGAAGCCTAAGGGCGACGGGGCAGCTTCCAACTGAATACCCTGCAGTTGATCTTCGCAATCCTGTTTTCCGTCGTACCCTGGGCTTTGTTCTTCTGGTGACAGCAATCAATTTTGTCATTGTAGGTACAGCAAGCTATCGCGGCGTCGCCCAGATGGATAAGCCGTCGTTCTGCGGGCAGTCCTGTCACGTCATGGCACCGGAGTGGACGGCTTATCACGTGTCATCCCACGCGAACGTAGCCTGTACGGAATGCCATATAGCATCAGGAATGTCGGGATACTGTAAGTGCAAAGCTAAACGGCGCCAGGCAGCTTGTGCATGTTGCTTTGGGCAACTATCCGCGCCCGATCATGGCTGAAGGCAAGGTGCCTGCAGCGAACAGCACCTGTGTGCACTGCCACAATCCAGATAAATTCACCGGTGACAAGCTGGTGGTGAAGACTTCATTTGGTGATGATGAAAAAAACTCCCCTACACAATCCCTCGTTTTGGTCCGATGTGGGAGGCAGGGACATGGCTGGGCGCCTCAGCGGAATCCATGGCGCGCATCTCGGGCGCATCGAATTCATCTCCACAGACAATGAAAACCAGACTATTCCCTGGGTAGCCGCGACGAATGGTGACGGCTCTGTGCGCGAGTTTGTGTCATCAGACACAAAGGTCCCTGAGGGTGGCCAGAAACACCTTATGAATTGCATTGATTGCCATAACAGGGCCGCACATTCATTTGATACACCGGAGAAAGCGCTAAATAAGGCGATGGCCACCGGACGGCTCGATACTTCTTTGCCTTTCCTGCACAAGGAAGGTCTTGCTCTAATCAAAGCCGACTATGCTTCACAAGAAGATGCGAAATCAAAGATCACGGGTGGCCTCGAGAACTTTTATCGCTCTCAGTATCCGGAGGTCTGGAGCCAGAGAAAACCCCAGATTGACGAAGCGAGTAAAGCGCTGAGCGCGATCTACGGTGAGAATGTGTTTCCGTTCATGAAGGTTACCTGGGGCACCCATCCGAATAACTCCGGACATAATGACTATCCTGGCTGTTTCCGCTGTCACGATGGAAACCACAATACGAAGGATGGAAAGACCATTGGTAACGACTGCTCTACTTGTCACAACCTGGTCGCCGTCGACGAAGTGAATCCTAAGCAACTTGCTGATCTGGGCTTTCAGTGAAGCTAGGTTGGTTACGCATCATTCCGGAACAAGCAATCCGCATGGTCATGCTGTCAGTAGGAACCGCCAAACGTGAGAGGGGCACCGGAGTTATCCAGTGGCCCCTTTTCTGTTGATTAACATCCCTTATTGGCCCCAATTGGCCCCGACCTACTGAGCGGGGTCACCGTAAGTCATTGAAAATATGGTGGGCAGTGAGGGACTCGAACCCCCGACATCCTGCTTGTAAGGCAGGCGCTCTAACCAACTGAGCTAACCGCCCATTCGAATTTAATGGAGCCAAAGTTAGTGTATGGGAGCGGTGCGTGGGATGCAATGTGCTGGAGGTTATCTTGCTGCAGAACTCCGCCCAGCAAACGAAAGGCATAGAATACATGAATACCCCTGGGGGGTATTGGCATTTGTCGGCTTGGCAGAGATGACCTTCCATCCTGCACAGGTGAGACCCGAAGAAATAGCTGCTGCTGTCAATTGCATCGGATATTCGGCGCACATCGAGAGATAGTAGGGAGATCGCAATGGTTCGTACGGCGAAGATCGATGAAACAAGCACTGACACGAGTGCCACGCAATCCGCTTCGCCCGAACGCGTCACAATACCTGTCACCGGGATGACCTGCGCGGCATGCCAGTCTTTTATCCAGCGGACGTTGGCCGCGCAGGCCGGCGTGCAAGACGCGAACGTCAATCTGATGATGAAAAACGCGACGGTGACGTTCGATCCAGGCGTCACATCGACCTCTACGCTGGTAGACACGATACGAGGTACGGGCTATGGAGCTGAGCTGCCCTGCTCTCCATTCATCAGTTCTTGCAGATCAGGAAGAAAACGACGCAGAGCAGTTGCGCGAATACAAGCAATTGCGCCTGAAGGCCGCAGTCAGCCTGATTGCCGGTTCCTTCGCGATGGTATTGTCCATGCCGCTGATGAGCGTGAGCAGCGCCGGCGGAATGCAGCGCATGAAAGACCCGCTGATGAATTGGAACATCCGCGTGGTCGATCCTGTTCTTCGCAGGGTGCTGCCGTGGATGTATCAAGTGAGCGACAACGCGATCCGCTGGTTCCTCTTTGCTCTTGCAGCGTTCATCCTTGGTTGGGCGGGGCGCCGCTTTTACACGAAGGCCTGGTCTGCCCTTCTGCACAAGACAGCTGATATGAACACGCTGGTAGCGCTCGGCACCGGGACCGCATTTGTTTACTCTGCGGCGAGCACAAGCGCGCCTGCTTTCTTCGTCGCGCATGGTATTGCGCCTGACGTTTATTTTGAAGCTGCGATTCTCATCATTGGATTGGTGCTGACCGGCAATGCGCTTGAGAGCAGAGCGAAGGGCCAGACCGCGAACGCCTTGCGCAAGCTCGTGCAACTACAACCGAAGACCGCGACCATCCTGCGGGACGGCGTCGAATTCGCTCTGCCCGTTGAGTCGATCGTCGAGGGTGACGTCGTTCTGGTGCGTCCCGGCGAGCGTGTTCCCACCGATGGCAAGGTCATCTCGGGCAGGAGCAGCGTGGACGAATCCATGCTCACCGGAGAGTCGTTACCTGTTGAGAAAACGACACAGGACAGGGTTATGGGTGGAACCGTCAATCAACAGGGATCGTTTCAATATCGCGCAAGCAGCCTGGGAGCGGGCAGCACGCTTTCGCAGATTGTTCGGCTCTTGCGTGATGCGCAGGGGTCCCGTGCGCCTATTCAACGAATTGCGGACCGGCGTCAGCGCGATCTTTGTGCCCACGGTACTCGGCATTGCGATCGTCACGTTTGGTGCATGGAGAATCTTTGCGCCGCATGCTGGCATCATGCAGGCCTTCGCTGCGGCGGTCACCGTCCTTGTGATCGCCTGTCCTTGCGCGATGGGTCTGGCTGTTCCTACGGCAGTGATGGTCGCGACCGGACGCGGCGCCAACTATGGAATTCTCATCAAAGGCGGCGAGGCCTTGCAGCAGCTGGAGAAGATCGATACCGTCGTGCTCGACAAGACCGGCACGATCACCACTGGCCGCCCTCAGGTGACCGATGTTTTGCTCGCCGCGCACGAAGACGAAGATGCAACGCCGGAGGCCGTTCGCAGCGCCGAAGATCACCTGATTCGTATCGCCGCCGGGCTCGAACATGCGAGCGAACATCCTCTTGCTGACGCCGTGGTTCGCTATGCTCGAGAGCGCAGTCTGAGCGTCCCGCAAGCACAGGAGTTTGAGTCGCAGACTGGCTACGGCGTCCTTGGAATCGTTGATGGCAATGTAACGCTGGTCGGCAATTCCGCGTTGATGGCGCGGTACAGCATTTCTACCGACTCGCTGCAGACAGCGGCGGTTCGTATCGCGGAGGAGGGCAAGACACCGCTCTGGATTGCGATCGACGGCAGTCTAGCTGGCATCATCGCGGTCGCGGACACGATCAAGCCCACCTCGATTCATGCCATTCGCCAGATGCACGCTGAAGCGCTCCGCGTCGTGATGTTGACGGGTGACAACGAACATACTGCCCGCGCGATTGCACGCGACGCCGGTGTTGATGAGGTAATCGCCGGCGTGCTCCCGGCTGGAAAAGTAGAGGCCATCAAACGCCTTCAGGGAGAGCGCCGCGTGGTCGCCATGGTCGGGGACGGCGTCAACGATGCCCCCGCCCTGGCCCAGGCGGACGTTGGTCTCACTATGGCGAGCGGCTCTGATATCGCCATGGAAGCCGGAGATGTAACGCTGATGCGCAGCGACCTTACCGGCGTGGCAGCGGCCATTGCCCTCTCGCGCGCCACCATGCGCGTGATGCGGCAGAACCTTTTCTGGGCCTTTGTCTATAACGTGATTGGTATTCCACTCGCGGCTGGAGCACTCTATCCGGTCTTCGGCTTGCTGCTCAGTCCGGTGATTGCCAGTGCAGCAATGGCGCTGAGTTCGTTCAGCGTTGTCACCAACAGTCTGCGGCTGCGCCGTTTCAAACTCTCATTAGGAAAAACATGGCCGCTCAAAGGAACGCCCTGAAGCACAACATCACCCAGACGGGCCTCTGCATTCAAGAGGCGAGCCTAATGGTACGCAAGGCAGTTGGCGTCGACCCGGCGATCAAGGCTTCGAACCTGCGCCGCCTCCGCCGTATCGAAGGCCAGGGCCGCGGCCTGCAGCGCATGGTGCAAGAGGACCGTTATTGTGCCGACATTCTCACCCAGGTCTCTTCGGCTCAAGAGGCACTCCGAGCGGTCGCCAAGGCCTTGATGCGCAATCACCTCGCTCACTGCGCCGCCCATGCCATCCTTTCCGGCTCAGGCGAGGAGAGGCAGGCAATGTACGACGAGTTGCTGGGGATGATCTACAAGAACGCTCGATAACGAAGGGGAGGATGACAATAGTTCGTCCTAATCTGATAGACTTATTTCTGTCGTTGGGTTGGAAGTCCTGGTCTTCCGTGATGTCCAAATAGGCCGGAAGACGGATTCTGAAGCAACGATAATGTGCAATCTGGGGACGTAGCTCAGTTGGTTAGAGCGCTGCCCTGTCACGGCAGAGGTCGCGGGTTCGAGCCCCGTCGTCCCCGCCATAAACCAATAAGAATCAATGGTTTATGACCCCAGATTGTGGAGGTCCAGACATCTTGTCTTCCATAGAAACTGACTTCCACTCGCCAAAAAGGCTCCTACCGGGGCTGGCCCTCGCATAGACCGTCGTCGTCGTTTCCTGGCCGCCGTCTGTCGCCGCAAAAACATCGACAAGCTGCAGCGTTTATTGTCAGACAAAACTGTATATGTCCTCTTCATCGCTTCCGGTCAAGGCATAAACTGTGAGTTGTTTTGCTTCAACTCATTCTTCGCGCAGCAGGATCATCGGGTCGACAGCGAGGGCACGCCGGGCGGGAACCAAGGCGGCTACGAGACCTACGCAAAGCATGGTGAGAATGACACCGCCCAGAATGACCGGGTCTTTCGGCGTGGCCTGATACACGATAGACGAAAGGACACGGGTTGCCAGTACACCGAGGATCATGCCAGCTATCGATCCAATGACTAGCAGCCGGAAAGTACGTCCGAGCGCTGCACCGAGCAGTTCGTGCTGACCAGCTCCGAGAGCTATGCGGATACCGAGTTCGCGGAGGCGTTTGCTGACGGTATAAGCGGCCATGCCGAAGATGCCGGTGATGGCGAGCATCGCGCCCAGCAGGCCAAGCGCGCCGAGAGAAACGGTGGCTACGCGAGCCGCGAAGAGTGCGGAATCCAGCTCGCTGTGCCAGGTCCTTATTTCAAGCGGTAGAGCTGGATCGAGGCTGCGCATCGAGCGTTGCAGTGCTGGAGCAATCTCCTGCGGGTCACGCTCCGAGCGAACGACGAGCCAAGTATCGCTGGAAGGATGCTGGAGGAAGGAAAAGAACATCGCCGGCTTGGGATCTTCGGTCAAGGTTTGATACTTGCCGTCTTCCACCACGCCTACCACTTCCGCTCGGTTGCTGCCCCAAAACTTGAAATGGCCGCCCACTGCCTTGTCGACGGATCCGAAGACCTTGCGGGCGAATTCGCGATTTACGACGGCCACGACGGGGGCCTTGTCTTCGTCGTGCATGGTGAAGGCCCTGCCGACGAGGAGAGCAGTTCCGGCGGCACGGAAATAGTCGGGCGAGACACTGAAGTTCTGGGCGTCGGCCGCGGCGTTCGTCGGGCGAAAATCGGTGGTGGCGTCGGTGTATACGTCGGAATCCCCTCCACCGATACTGAGCGGAAGACGGTCGGCATACCCCACGGCATCGACACCCGGGATCGCCGCGGCGGCATCGAGCATGCGTTTCTCCATCTGTACGCGCTTGTCGGCTTCATATCCAGCCATCTTCAGATCGGTCTTTACGAGCATCACGTTGTTAGGCTGAATCCCGTAGTTGCTTCGTAGCGAACGAGCCAGGCCACGCACGGCGACGAGCGAAGCGGTGACCAAGACAGCGCAAATGGCGATCTGTAAACCCAACAAAACGTCGCGCAGTGTAAAGCGGCGTGAGCCGCCGACGCTTGTGGATCCGGAGCGAATGATCTGCCACGGATCGGAGCGAAGAATCTGGCGGACAGGGACCAAGCCAAAGAACAAGCCACTGAAGACAGCCAGCAGGAAGGACAGAGCGTAGGTATTCACGTCCGGATTTACCGGTATGTTGATCGGGATATTCGGAATCGGCCGCCATGTGCTGAGAGCACGCAGGATGACTACTGCTCCCGCCGTGCCACAAATACCTCCGGCCAGAGAGACCAAAACGCCTTCCGTGATTAGCTGGCGGAAGATGAGCTGGCGGCGCGATCCCAGAGCCATGCGGACTGCGATTTCGCGTGAGCGATCCGCTGCGCGCGCGGCGAACAGGCTACCAAGATTGGCGCATGCGGCAAGCAGGATAAGACCTGCGAGCAGCATGAGTCCGAACATAAAAGCGCGCGTGGGTCGGCCGAGGGTATTCCCAGCAAGTCCGGGGCGGGACAAGGAGAATTTGAGGCCGTCATCGGATTTGGGATAGGTTTTCGCCAGCGAATTTGCAATGGTGTTCAGGTCCGAAGTAGCTGCTGCTGGCGTTACTCCGGGCTTGAGGTGTCCTATCGCCCAGGCGCTATGGTTGCCACGCTCCTCGAGCGAACTCCAATCAGTAATTTGGGGCGAATCGACGATGGGAGCCCAGAGATCGGGCGCGAAGAAGAGTTCGGTGCCTCGGAAGTCCGGCGGAGCAACGCCGACGATGGTGAAGGGATGCTTATTGATCTGCACAGTGCGGCCCACCGCAGCTGGATCCCCGTTAAAGCTGCTGTGCCAGAGCGCATAACTGAGAACGATCTCGGGCACGCTGTTCTGCCCATGTTCTTCGGATGCATGGATAAATCGGCCAAGATAGGGCTGAATGCCGAGGGCATCGAAGTAATTGCCGCTTACGGTATAGGGCCAGACTACGGAGGGATTTCCGTGGCCGGTATCGAGCCCAACGCCGCCCATGATGTTGTATAGCACCAGCGAATCGAAGCTGCGGTTCCTGTCACGCAGGTCGCGGTAATCCGGATACGACTCCGATGGAGTTGTCTCCGACCCGTAGAATCGTTCCAACATGAACAGCGTCTCAGGGTGCGGCACGTTGAGCGATCGCAGGATCAACGCATTCAGTACGCTGAACACGATTGCATTGGCGCCAATGGCGAGTGCCAGTGTGAGTACGGCGGTCAGGGCGAATCCAGGCGCTTTTCGCAACTGTCGTAGAGCGAGCCGAATATCGGCGTTCATGCCTCCCCCTTTACGCATCGTCGTGTATTTCCGTCGGACTCCCGGGGCTTGTATCGGTGTACGCACGTGCTGGGGCGGCGGTTCCATTTGATGTTGCCAGTTCCTAGCCAGGGATAGCTGGGCAGTGCGCTTTTTGAGCTCCGGTGAGCTTGTCCGAGGACTAGTAACGAAAAACGCGCTAGTGTTACTGATTTCCAGTGGGTGACTTTCCACTTGGACGAAAAGCCGGCATTTCCGTGCGCTTGAACGTGATCCCAACGAGATTTGGCGCAGCATCATTCGGACCACCCAGACGGCGGTCACCTTGGGTGTCCTGGGGGCGGCAATGCTGGTTTGCCACTTGATCTTTCGCCAGGCCGACGGCCTTCTGCAGTTCGGCATCGGGGCGGTCATTCTGGCGGCAGCATTTGGATCTTCCGCAATCGTCTCGCTTGCGATGCATCGCCGATCCGGCCTGCTCCCGCGCGGTCACAACTAGCTCGGCACGGACGTCGGCGTAGCAGAGCGTCCACACATCGTCACCACCTTGAGACGTTCTAATTAGATATTCTCTTCAAGGCTTGAGCTTATCTTTTACTGTGTCGACAAGATGCCTCAAGGCATTAGTGTCGATGTCAACATTATTTCTCCCTACACGTGTTGAGACAGGCGAACTGCTGCGATGTTGTCCAGACTCTAAGTCAGAGTCATGCTCCACCAACTCCTCGGCGAACGGTCTATCGTCTCTCTTTAATGTCACTGTGGGGCCTCCTTTGAATAGATATCCCAGTCATAGGATGCGGTTTTCGCTGACCTCGGTGCGGTCATCACAGGAAGGCTCATGGCGCCATCCTGAAAGGCACAAAACGCCCAAAACAGGCTAGATGGCTGTTTCTATGCGGACGACATCGGAGCGGGAAGATGCTTCCAACCTCTAACCACTGCAGAGCCTCATCGAATTTGCAACGAGAACAGAACTCACGATGGCGGTGGGCAGACAGTGCAGTCGCAAAAGATCAAGGTCGGCCCTCACAACCAGAAGGCCGCCTTTTTGTGTAGCGAGCCTGTTCCTCATGCGATAAGTGGTCATCAGAATTTCGGAGAGACTGTGCAATGACGGGCATATTCGTCCTGTCATGGTGGGCCTCCTGAATTGTGGATGGTTCAACGTACAGGAATTTCTGCTGAGAGAGATGTTGAATTCAGCACAGCTTCCTCAGCTTCGCGTATTGCTCATCCGTGATGTTGATGTAGCTGGTGCCCCTATTCCAGACACGCACGCTGTTTTCGAAGTCATCCATGTCCTCAGGATTGCAGCGGATCACGAATGAGCGCAGACCATCCAAGGTAGCGAAGTGATAGTGACGGGTTGGACGACCGATGGAGGTCTTGCAATCAGCTTCCATGAAGCCAACCCACCACAGGCTTCTATAACGGTCGAAGTGCATAAGGACACGGGGCATGTCCGAATTGTAGGGCGGCTGCCAGCCTGCGTGTGTGCTCTAGTGGTGGATGGAAATTTGGGCCCAAGGGATTGGGCCTTATGGCGATTTGAAGGGCCGATGAGCGATTGGGAACTTGTCTCAACCGAAGTGTCAGTATGTTGGGTAGTCAACGCAAAGGATCCACCGCAATTTAACCGTCCATGAGGACGGGTTTGGCCGAGCCTTCTGTCTTGCTGTGCTCCAGGCGCTTCGATTATTTGCTCGTGGAGTCGACGTCGATCTCGGAGCCTCCGCCCACCGCGGGGCCTCGCTTAGGCCGGCGGACGGCTCTCACCTTTCCGCTCTTTCCTCCTCCACAGAAGAACCGATCGCCGCCATCGGACTCCAGCCCCGAGATGCTCACTCCAGGCGGCATCTCGAGCCTCTCCAGGACCTCTCCTGTTCGTGGATCGACTCGCCTCACATCGCTCTCGTCACCCTCCAGGGTGCCGTGCCAGAGCTCTCCATCGACCCAGGTGACCCCTGTGACGAAGCGGTTGGACTCGATCGTGCGAAGAACCGCCCCCGTTTGCGGATCGACCTGATGGATCCTACGGTCCCGATACCGCCCGACCCAGAGCGTGCCTTCGGCCCATGTGAGCCCCGAGTCACAGCCTCCGCCCGGCGCCGGGATCGTGTCGAGCACACGGCCCGTCTTCGGATCGATCTTCTGGATACGGTCTTCGGCGAGCTGAAACAGGTGCTGGCCGTCGAAGGCCGTTCCGGCATGCGCGGCGACATCGATCGAGCGCAGCACCTTCCCGCTCGCAGGGTCAAAAGCGTTCAGCTTGTTTCCAGCAGCAAACCAGACACTCTCGCCGTCATATGTGACTCCATGGACGCCGTCGACGCCCGAAAAAGGGCCAGTACTCACGAACGACCTCGGCGGGTGATTCATTCATACTTCAATCTTAGTCAAACGGCAGCGGAGCGGGGAGTAACAAGGTAGTCGTGAATCCCGGCACGGGCGGGGTCGTCCAACGACGAGCTCGGCCGCGACCGAACCACTGCACCTTACCAGCCGCGGCAAGCGAGTCGAGCGCCCGCTGCACTGTGCGCTGGCTCGTTCCCAGCGCAAGCGCCAGGGCAGAGCTCGACCAGGATTCACCGTCGGCCAGGAAGGCAAGCACCGCCGAATGCTCGTCTTCGACAGGCCGCGCCAGCACGACGACCTCGCGTGTATGGCGCGGCGCAAGCACAAATCCTCGTTTCGTCGCGCTGACACCGGCAACTGTCTGTAGCAACCTGCGAAGCCGCCCGACTTCTACTCGCAACCGCGCGCGATGCGATTCATCGGCGAGCTTCGCTCCGAATACCCGCGCGAGGAGTAAGTCCCTCGGAACGTCTCCGGGCCACGCTTCGCCCAACGCTCGTGCGAGAGCGAACAACACCGGACGTCTTGCGAGCGAAACGACCGTGCGTGCGCCATGCACGACATGACGGCACGCGTCCACGACGAGTGCTTTCGACGCCAGCAACGCTTCGACCTCTTCGAGCAGGAGAAGTCGCTCCTCGCCACTTGCAATCAGGCGCGCCGCCGGCGTATTCAGGACGAGCGACGCGCTTTCAACCTCCGCCGTCAGCGCAGGGACGCCTGCGTGACGCGCGGCGCGCTCGGCCCGGGCGAGTGCAGCGCGCGCCGCTTTCGTCCGAAGGCGCCGCATCGCGATCCCCGCAACTACGAGCTCGTGGGCGGCCCTCGACGCGGGCGGGAAGGGCGTCGGGTCGAGCTCGGCGAGCATACGCTCCGCCTCGTCCAGGCGTCCGAGCAGGAGGAGGCGCCGGACCTCGAGATGCCGCGCGTGCGCGGCGTTCAACCGGTCCCCATGCTCTTCGAGCGTCGCGGCCGCGGCGCCGAGCGCCTTCGCAGGCCAACCCAAGTCGCGCGAGACGAGCGCGATCTCGGCCTCGGCGACGACGCACCTCGCGCGGGCCGCCACTTCTTTCGGGCCGAAGGCGCCCGCCGCCCTTCGCAGAAGCGCCTTCGCTCGTGCGAGATCGCCGAGCTGCGCCATCGCGATACCTCGAAGCGCGAGAGCAGGCGCATCATCGCGCAGCGCGACTCGTTTCAACGCGCCGAGTGGATCACCCGCTGCGAGTGCACGCGCTGCAGCAGTGATCAGCGAATCCATCGGAATCCCGTCACACTTGTCACTCCCACTGCTTCAATGTCCTGCGCTAAGTTTATCTCGTGACTAACAATCACGGTCATATCGAGAATGGACAAGCAACAAAGGAGAAATATGGCAACAAACAAAGAGAGAGACAAGGAAAACGGGAAAGGGCATCTCGCGATGAACACACCCTCGATCGTGTCGCAGCAGGAGTGGGACGCTGCGCACCAGCAGCTCCTCGTGAAGGAGAAGGCCTTGACCCGTTCCCGTGACGCGCTGGCCGCCGAGCGCCGGCGGATGCCTTGGCTGGCTGTGGACAAGAAGTACGAGTTCGACGGACCGAAGGGCAAGGTGGGCCTGCTCGATTTGTTCCAGGGCCGCCGTCAGTTGATCGTGTATCGCGCCTTCTTCGAGCCCGGGGTGTTCGGCTGGCCCGAGCACGCCTGCCGCGGTTGTTCCCTGGGCGCCGATCAGGTCGCCCACCTGGCCCATCTGAACGCCCGTGACACCACCCTCGCCTACGCCTCACGCGCGCCGCAGGCGGACATCGCTCGCCTGAAGGCGAGCATGGGCTGGGAGATGCCCTGGTACACCATCACCGACGGCTTCGACGCGGACTTCGGCGTCGATAAATGGCACGGCCACAACGTGTTCTTCCACGACGGCGAGCAGGTGTTCCGCACATACTTCATCAACCTCCGCGGCGACGAGGCGATGGGGACAACCTGGAGCTACCTCGACATCACGCCGCTCGGCCGTCAGGAGACTTGGGAAGATTCGCCTGAGGGTCACCCCCAGACCCCGCCTTACAAGTGGTGGAACTGGCACGACAACTACAACACCGAGGCCTCGCCCGACCCTAAATGGGTCGAGACGTCCGACGCTGGAGAGGCCGCCTTCCGTACATAGGCAAGCCGAGGCCGGTTGACAACCGTCCCTATTCCGATCAACAAAATCGCAACCGAGGAGAGACTCATGTGTCCAGTGTGTTTAGCAACCGCATTTCTGATTGCCGGCAGCGCCATCTCTACGGGTGGACTGGCGGCAATCGCAATCAAGAAATTCGGCGTAAAGAACGCCATAGGCGATGACACTGCTCCGGCCTCATCCACAGAGGGTCGTCATGGCTAGCTGGGCCAGGATGAGTCGGCACCGAATCACCGATTGTCGCGCAACCATTCCGACGGATTACAAAAAATCCACCATGCACCGATGAGTTTTGCCACGAGGCCGGTTTTACACAATAGAGGCGCGAGATCGGGCAGGTCAATGGCAACTCCAAAAGGAGAACGGGATGAACGTCGCAAAGAAGACAGTCTTGATCACCGGTGCCAACCGCGGAATTGGCCAAGCGCTCGTCGATGAGGCGTTTCGGCGTGGAGTGAAGAGGGTCTACGCGGGGACCCGCGGCACACTCACAATCGTCGATGAACGGGTGACCCCACTGGCGCTCGATGTGACCAACCCTGAGCAGATCCGGCGGGCGGTCGACGAGATGGAGAGCCTCGACATCCTCATCAACAATGCCGGCATCGCTATCTATGACGATTTGAGCGGCTTTGACGCCATCGTGCAGCCAGGCGCATGGGGCTTTTATATCAACGACGGCTTGCGGAGTTTGATCACGACAGGTATGGGGCAACCCGCCCGGAATGATTGAGAGGAGTGGATCCAGCAACCCAGATGGGCGCGTGGACCGGGGCCCACGGAATTGCTGTGCGACGCTCATGGCCTAAGGTGTCCACTCTGATGGCAGCGGCGAAGCCTCCTGGCAAAGAAAAGAAAGGCCGCCTCCGAGGAGGCGGCCAGCTTGCCTTGCGGATTCAGTTCGCTACGAACGTGGAAGAAACTTGCGACGGGCCATACCCGCTAGACCGACGATGCCAGTCCCGAGCATGACGAAGGTGGAAGGCTCAGGCGTTTGTGCGGCGCCGAATGAAAGATCATAGGTAACGAACTGCCCGTCCGTGACCGGGAGGCCTTCGAAATTCACACTAAACGTGGAGCCGGTAAAACTTACGATGCCGCCCAGCAACGTCGAACTGGGATCGACGGTCACGCCGCTGATAAGCGGATCGCGCGATATGTCATCAAACTCGAATCCATTGAAGGACGATGGGGTAAAGCTGCTATCTACCAGGCTGGTGATGGTAATCTGAGAACCCGTCACCGACCAATCGAGTTCCTCGAAGGCATTTCCGCTACCAGGAGGAGTAAAGTCGCCTAAGTCTTGAAATGTCGTGGAAGTATCAGGAAATAAGTAGACGCCGTGGATAGTGTCGCCGGTCAGATCAGCGTGGGCAGCTAGCGGAAATACTGCAAGGACAGTTATGGCGAGTGCGGCAAACAGTTTTGCGGAAAGGCGCATTAGGTCTCCTGCGAATCTAAAGATCGAGTGACTGGCTGAGGCACGTAACGTAGGTTTGCAATCCCCCTGCCAAACTTTCGTAAGCTAAGTGCCTGTCAGTACTTCGCCGCACCGATCTCATTCTAGAGAACATGCAATTTATTGCGGTTACTGGGAAGCCGATTGCTCAAGTGATCAGAGTGAAGAGATTGCCTCCATTTTTCCCCTCAGTCCGCGACCATTAACTCCCCGGGCACTATGGGGCGGGTCCGAGGTAACCCGCCGTGATAGGCCGCCAGCCCCATCAGCAGGAGCGCAGACACGAAGATTCCCAACTTCACCAGGCTCGACGTGCGGGTCTCCGGCAGTGTCTTCCAGACTGCGAGCAGAAGCGCCTGAGATATCGTGACCGCCCAAACCGAACCGTAGAAGTAGCGCCGTTCCGTACCCTCGCCCTTGGTCGAAGGCCTTACGCGCGGCAACACTCCCGCGACGCCCAGCAGCAGAATCGTCGCGCACACAGGCAAGTAGGCATAGTCGTAGATCTGTTTCATACGCCATGATCCAGTCGCCGCGGCGAGCAGCAGCCCACAGAGGTTTAGAAGCGCGAAGCTTAGCACTGCATTCCACGCAAACGTGTAGCACACGCGCCGGTAGAGCGGATTTGGCTTGTCCTCATCAAAGCGCAGGATATATGGCCGCGGTTCCACGCCCGGCAACTGACCGCGGAGACCGGCTATACCTGTCCCGACCAGCACCGCTGCCAGCCACGCCAGATTGCCGCGTCCGAACCCATGCGCAAACAGCGTAAACGTTAGTGGCCCCGGAGCGAGAAAAAATACCCATATCCATATAGGCCAGTGCGCCAGCCGATAGAGACGCGTGTTCCGCTCCCTCATCTTGCGCGTCTCAGCATATTCCATCTTTCCGCTGTATCGCATACGCGTGAGTCTCGCAGGGCGGCCGCGACCACGTCAATCCGCCAGGTGACCCAAACCCTGCATCTTGCCTTCTGCGGCAATACAGACAGATATGATGGCGGTGTGCGCCCTCATCTGGCCAGTCTCGTCGAAGAGTTTCGCAAGAACGCAACCGAGACGGCGGTCGTTGCCCATCGCGGCAATCGGCGCTATGCAACGACGTATGGCGAACTGGCGGAGTTAGCAGGCCGGTGTGCCGCCGAACTCGATCGACGCGGTATCGTGGCAGGCGACCGTGTTGTGCTGTGGGGGGAAAACTCCGCGGAATGGATTGGCGTCTTCTTCGGCTGCCTGCTCCGCGGAGTGATTGCGGTTCCGCTGGACGCAGCAGGTTTGAGCGAGTTCGCCAACCGCGTCATGACGGACGTTTCGCCGAAGCTGATCGTAGGCGATCGCGCTCTGTTGGATTCATTGGAAGGCGATGTCCCGCGACTGTTGTTCTCAGAGGTCAATGAGCAGCTGCCCCTTCAGCCGATCTTCGCGGTGAGCGATGTCGTCGACGAACAGACGCCTTTTCAGATCATCTTCACGTCTGGCACAACGGCGGAGCCGAAAGGAATTGTCCTAACTCACCGCAACGTGCTGGCGAGCCTGCAGCCCATCGAGGACGAGATCGCCAAATACCTGAAGTATGAGCGATGGGTGCATCCGCTGCGGTTCTTACACAGCGTGCCGCTAAGTCACGTCTTCGGGCAGTTCATGGGCCTCTGGACGCCTCCCCTGCTGGCGGCGCAGATCCACTTCAGCGACCATCTGGAGCCATCGCGGACGACTGAACTGATACGGCGCGAACGCATCTCCGTCCTGATCACCGTCCCACGCATGCTGCATCTGCTGCGGACGTATCTGTTGTCGCGCTACGGTTCGCTTGCACAGGACCTGGAACGGACAAAAGGCCTCTCGGCCTTCAAGCGCTGGTGGCTCTTCCGGCAGGTGCATCGCGCTCTCGGGTGGAAGTTCTGGGCGGTCATCTCGGGGGGAGCGACATTGCCTGCCGAGTTGGAGAGTTTCTGGAATACGCTTGGGTTCGCACTGATTCAGGGTTATGGCATGACAGAGACGACCGCCCTCGTGACGCTGAATCATCCATTCCGTATTGGACACGGAACGATCGGTAAAGCTCTCCCCGGGCGGGAAGTTCGTATTGGCGATGACGGCGAGATCCATGTGCGCGGAGACATGCTGGCAGCAGCAACGTGGCAGGGAGGCAAAATCCGTATGCGCCAGGGGGAGTGGCTGGCGACCGGCGATCTGGCGGCAAGGGAGGAGTCTGGCGAGCTGCGGTTTCTAGGCAGAAAGGGTGAAGTGATCGTCACGGGCGCGGGGATGAATGTGCACCCTGCAGATCTGGAAGAGGCAATGACAAAGCAGCCCGGCATACGCGGATGCGTCGTGGTGCCGTGGGAGACGATCGGCGGCGCCGAGCCAGTCGCAGTCGTGCTCTTCTCGGGGAGCGAGGACGAGCTTCACGCAATGGTCGGCCACGCCAACCGCGGTCTGGCAGAGTATCAACAGATCAGACGAGTGCTGAGGTGGCCAGACCTGCAGTTCCCCTATACCTCGACGGGCAAGCTGTTGCGCAGAAACGTGGCAGAGTGGGCTCGCGCGACGCTCATGGATCGACAGCGCGGAACCGCAGCCGAAGCCGTCCCGGGAGCGGACGAACTGCTCAAACTAATCGCCGAGATCACGGGCGAGTCTCTCCCACACACTAACGACGAGCTTCGACTATCGGAAGACCTGCATCTGGACAGCCTGGGCCGGGTGCAGTTGCAAACGATGTTGGAGCAGCGGTTGGGTATGGAGCTTGAGGACGATGCGATTGCAGAAACGAAGACGCTGGGTGCTCTGCGCACGCTATTGGAGCGGGAGGGGGTTAGTGACGGGGCACATTTCGATTCTGTTCCGACGGGCCCTGCCACAGTGAAGGCGGGTACATCCAGCGAGCGCGAGGCAGCGGCGTTTGAGCATGTGTACCCGCGGTGGCCATGGAGTTGGCCGGTGCGTGCGATTCGCGTCGTCTTTATCGAACTCATCATGCGGCCGCTGATCTGGTCGCTCGCAGCACCAAGGGTCGTGCGTGAGACGACGGAACTGCCGTTCGCGCCGTTCCTTGTGATTGCAAATCATGTGACTGCGTACGACGGTGCGTTGGTTCTGTACGCCCTGCCGGGAAGGCTCAGGAGACGGATGGCGATTGCGATGTCGGGCGAGATGCTGCTGGATCTTCGGCATGGCCGAAACCAGCAAGGCGCTGTCCGCAACCTGCTTGCGCCCGCCGCGTACTGGCTTGTGACAGCATTGTTCAATGTGTTTCCCCTGCCCCGGCAACGCGGATTTCAGAGAAGTTTCACGCATGCAGGCGAAGCGATGGATCGAGGGTACTCAGTGATGATTTTCCCAGAAGGTACCCGAAGCCCGGACGGCAAGCTGCACCAGTTCCGAGCTGGGACCGGCCTGCTCGCGCAGCAGTCGCGCGTGCCAGTACTGCCCGTAGCGTTGATCGGGCTCGGAGAGATGCGGGCAGCAAGGACCCGGTGGCTTCGCTCCGGGCAGCTGGAGGTGCGTATAGGCACTCCCGTTCCATTCGAAGCAGGGGCTGCACTTGCACAGCTGACAACAAAGCTCGAGGAAAGCGTTCGGCGCCTTCAATCCGAGGTGTAGATCCACAACTGTCAGCACTTGGCGAACACCTGGGAAAGGCTCGCGGACGTCACGCGTGAACTTGTGTTTGCGACAGAGGCCCAGGTGCTGGCTTCAAAAGCTTAAAGAGAGTAGCGTTGGCCAGAATAGTGACAAGCGATGCGGCCAAAGTGGCGTTGTAAACGTCCGGCCCAATCAGCCCTGAATGCAAAGAGACCTGGGCCAAAATGAAGGAAAATTCGCCGATCTGGGTCAGGCCAATACCGACCCTCATCGCTGTGTGGGAAGAATAGCGGAACAGGCGAACGACCGCGAACCAGATCACGAACTTGCCGACAAGGACCAGTCCCACGATGACCAAGAGCAGGCGCCAGTTTGAGAGCCATGTGCGTGGATCGATGAGCATACCGATCGTGACGAAAAAGAGAGCAACGAAGGCATCTCGAATGGGAAGTGTCTTAGCACCGAGTTTATGGGCGTAATCGCAGCTGCCAAGAAGCATGCCCGCAACAAACGCTCCAAGCGGGAGCGACAGGCCAATTGCCTCCGTGACGGCTGCAATTACAAAGCAAATCGTGAGCACCAGAAGAAGAGCGATCTCGTCATTGTCGGCCCTTTGTGCGCGAGCGAGAAGCCGCGGAACCACCTTCCAGCCAACCAGCACCACAGGAACAAGCAAGAGTAAAGACTTGCCAATCTGCCAGAAGACCTGCCCGTAGCCCCCGTCACTGGAAGAACCGAGGCTGGGAAGCAGAACGGTAAGCATAACGACGGCAAGATCTTCCACCAGCGTCAGCGTGATCATGACGCGGCCAGCTTCCGAGCTAAGTTCGCCGCGGTCCATAAGCAGTCGCATAAGGACCATCGTGCTGGCGACTGAAATGATGCAACCCACGGCAACGCCTTGGGGGAGCGGCCAGCCAAGAAGCTGTCCCACCCCGACGCCAAGTCCGATGGAAAGCAAAATCCCGATCGGCGCACCAACAAGCGCCACCCACTTCACTTGAAGCAATTCAGGAATGGAAAACTCAATACCGATGGAAAACATCAGCAGCATTACGCCGACTTCGGCCATCATCTCGAACGTGTGAACATCGTGCACGCGAATGCCCGGCGTTAGCGGGCTGATAATGAGACCAGCAAGAACGTAACCTAGTATAAGCGGCTGGCGCAGGCGCCAGAACACGAAGCCACCGATGAGAGCGCCCGCAAAGACCATCGCGATGTCGCGAAAAATGAACATGGGTTCATGCACAGCGGAACTCCGATCTGATTTGACGTGCGTAGTGAAGAAGAGTCTAGCACTTCAACGCAGTCTTACTAATGTACGCACCTTCACTCGTCGGATGAATAATCATTAGTGCGCGGTGCGGGGTCGAACAGGAGCTAATTCACCTTCTTAATGTCGTCAGGCTTCCAGGCTTGATCGAAGAAGGGCTTGGTTGGACCGTAGAGCCGGAAGAGCGTGAACCAGCCTTTATCCGGAATGGTGGCGATCCAGTTTTTTCCAACGCCCGGAGACTTCGGTCCAAAATAGATGTCGGTTGAGCCGTCGGAGTTCTGGATGGGTTTGTCCATCGTGTTCAGGGAAGGAAACGGCTGTCCGTTATCGAGACCCGAGCCCGTGATGGGATCGTAGACCGTCACCGACCAGAAGATCGCAGCCGGAATATCGGGCGGCAGGTGGAGGACATAGGCCTGGCTGCCACGAAGGAAGTTGCCGTCGGCGTCCACATAGGCCGCGGGATATTTCGCGCCTATGTTCTCCATGTTGACAGCCATACCTGGACTGGTCGAATACGCGAAGGTGAAAAAACCTGTGCGCGCGTCGATGACGTTATAAGTGTCGGCGGTGAACGTTGCGTTCGTGGGGAACGGATTGATCCAATGGCGATTCGCATAATAGAGTCCGTTGGGCACTATCGCAGACGGCTGATAAGCGAGCGCGTGGCCCATGCGCGATGCGGTACGGGCGGCCTTGTCGAGCAGGTCGAAGGTCGGCGCGTCGGGCGCAAACGCCTTGCCCTGGATAATGCCAATGCTCGCAAGGACACCGCGCATCTCCATATCTGTCGGATCGACATACTCATGGTCGATAAAGCGCGAGAGCATGTTGAAGGCGTTGCCGTCCTGCGGGTACAGCATGTTGGCCGGCGTAGCGGAGGCATCGGGGAACACCATCGGTCTGGCCGTTGACTCCTGGCCGAGCGGATAGATCCGCGTCTGCTCCATCACCTTGACCGGCTCGGAGAGCTCTTTGGGATCTTTGAAGAAACCGCGCCAGAAGACAAACACACCGTAGGTGCCCCGACCGATAGGTGAAGTAGCCCGACGGGACAGCGCCTTTGTAGTCCGGCGGGAGAATCAGGTACCTTCCACCCTTGCCGTGGTCGGGTCCCGGGCAGGCCGACATCACCGGCCCACTCGCGACCTTCAATCTCGCCCTCGGAGCGGATGGGGCGCTGCCAGAAGTCGTCGAGGATTCCCTGCAGGCCGGGTGGAACCTCTATGACCATCGGCCCGTTTTCCTTCAGGTCGAGATAGCCGAGCGCATAAATCACGTCGGAGTTCGGTGTGGTGACCAGGGTCTTGGCGTTCAACCGCTCCTTGAATATAGGCAGGACGTTATAGCCCTTGCCGAAGACCTTTTCGGAGCCTTCCTTCATGCCGTACATGTTGAGCGCGGGCAGCGCCCAGAGATAGGCCTGCACCGCCCGCTCAAAGAGCAGCTCCCGCTTTAGCAGGCTGATGTCTGCTTTTAGCGGATAGCTCTCGATATAGGGCTGGTCGCGCCAACTGATCGTAGTGCGACGGCGGCAGCTTAGTCGTTTGATTACAGGCGGTGAGGCAAAGCGCGGCCAGGAGGACGAGGCAGACCTTCTTCATGTGTCCAGATGCTCCTACTTTACTTTTGTCACGACCGGTGGGGTCCAGCCTCCGTTCAGAATACTCTCCTCCGGCCAGTAGGAGCGGACGTAAAGTACGAAGTTCTCCTTTGGCGCGGGCAGCCAGTTGGCGCGCTTGTCGCCTTCAGGTGGGGTCGACTGCACGTAGATCGTGAGTGAGCCGTCGGGTGCCGTCACCAGTGTCTTGTTCTTGGTGCCGACGGAATAGCGCTTGATCTCATTGGGCGAGAAGAAGTGATGTTGGTTGTAAAGTGTGAGCGACCAGAAGCCTTTTACCGGAGGGGTTTGGCCAGCGGCGAAGGTGACGGTGTAGGCGTGGGCGCCGTTGAGTTGCTGGCCGCCACCATCGGCATCCTGATAGAAGTATTTGGTCTCGCGCTCTGAGTTGACGAAGATGTTGGATTTGGCGACGGCGGCACGCGTGTAGTAGTCGGTGCCAAACGCCGCGCCATTCTTAATGGTGGTCCAGTTATAGGCCAGCGGAAGGCCGCTGTTATGAAACTGGAATAGTGGCTCAATGAGGTTCTTGTCCGCCTCGACTGCCGAGGCGACTAAGGCGGCGTGCAGCTTGGGGTCTTTCGACGCGGCATCAAGGACACTTTGGAGATTGGCGTACAACGCCTCTTCCCCAGGCAGCGGTGGCACCTCTTTCAATATGTCGGGAAGCAAATCGAAAAAGCTCTCAGGCAACACCCATTTCGTCTCTTCTTCTCCAGTGGAAGTGTTGGGAAAATCGGGGATGATCGACCAGTCTTTTGTCTGGTTATGCCCTGTGAACTTGCTGAGTGGATAAATGAGAATGCCTGTCAGCACCGCTTGAATGGCCTGACGGTCGGCCGCGGTATCGTCCATAAAGACACGGGGGACGAAAACACCAAGATTGGTCTTCGACCGAAAGACACCTGTGATCCCACGGGGAACGATTCCCTTCCAGTCAGGTCCGGCCAGAAGGTAGAAGCCGGACTTGGTGCCATACATCTTCCCGAGTTGGACGAAGGAGTCCGTGCGCTGGTCCACGACCTGGTAGACCCAGAACCTGTCACCGAAGTCCGGCACCTGAACGACCACTGGCTCTTGATCCAGGGAGAACAGACCGAAGCCATAGACAACGTCCTGATTGGGACAGGCAACCAGGCGTTCGCCCGGATCGATGTAGTCGCGCACCATGGAAAGTTGGTTAATAGGAGCTACCGGGACGATGCCGCCCATCAGGCCGGGCTCGGGCAATTTAGACAGAATCAGCTTCCGATTATGCATGTTTACCATGGGCCAGCCCCACAAGTAGGCCATACCACCTACGCGGCGGACGTAGTCCTCGGTTAAACGGGTGCCCGGCACCGGGCCGGGAACAGAGACCGCAACCGGTGCGGGCGCGACCGGTGCGGAGGCTTGTTGGCTCGTCTGCTGCGGATTGCATCCTGTGAGCGTGGCTAATGAGGCAGCAAGAAGAAGTGTGCAAATAGCCTGCTCTTTATGCATCGGTGCGCTCCTGTCCCTAAATACCGCCGCCCTGCTGGTATGGATCAATTCAGGGTCGCGGCATCAGATTGTATTTCGCCTATAAACCCATAATTACTGACCTCAACTATCGCAATGGATCCAAAGATCTAATACTGGCAGGACTTACAGACCAGAAAAGAAGCGCTATCCAAAACAAAAAATGCGAAAAACCTCAGCAAAAACGCTTGTCAAGCCCCAAAACCACTTAACTCATTGCAGTTCAGCAACATCCGCGTGGCATTTTAGTTAGGCCCAAACCGCTATACTGGATATATAGATCGAAAGCAACAAGCCCCGGAGACCCTCCGGGGCTAAGTCATTTAGAAAGACGATTTTAGACGTAAACCCTTTGCTATGACTATTTTGGGGCTTAGCACATGTCCTAAATCATTGAATCTAAAGATTTGCGCCCAATCGAGGGGGAGGGGGTACCACGTAGATTTTGCGTCTGAGGAAGCCCATAGCTTCATCCCGGAAGCCCTTACACCACGAACTTGAACAGCATCTGGAGAACCTCTTTCAGAGGCATCATCGTCAGGAGGAGCGGCACCATCGGAATGAGGCAGGCAGCCACGAGAACAAGCGGTGTGCGGGGGCCCATCGGCACCGGATCCATCTTCTCGATGAAGGCGAAGCTGTTTCCCAGGTCAGCCAGGGATTGGATGTCTTCTGTTCCGAGCAGCACCTCCTCACGTGGAGGTCTTGTTTCCACCCATTTCTTCTGGAACGATGCCGAATACTCCGTTGCCAAAGTTCCGTACTTATAGAGTCCGTGCCATCTTCGTCTTCAACAGAATCGGAGCAAAAACAAATAACGGGAGAAGAAATAGGAGGACCATCACAATAACGTAAGCAGCGATCAGCGGCGCAAAGTGCTGTAGCGGA
Organism: uncultured Acidobacteriaceae bacterium; assembly: GCA_963774835.1. Classification (GTDB taxonomy): domain Bacteria; phylum Acidobacteriota; class Terriglobia; order Terriglobales; family Acidobacteriaceae; genus Edaphobacter. Next base: position 398,660 of record CAVZGS010000001.1, on the reverse strand, counting down.
TCCTTGTCATAGACAAGATCGTTTGCAAGAACTCCAGACACCGTTATCGAGAACGCAAAAATGATGATCGCAAAAAAGCGATGCGACTCCCCAACAAAGGCGAGACCACCGGCCTGATCGGGATGGGTCGCAATCAGCTGAAGATTGAGCTTGCTCATGCGCCAAAGGAACTGCCCCCACAGAAATAGTCTCCAGAGCCAACGGAGTGAAAGGAATTGAAAGAACGGAACGCAAAATAGCGCGAACCACCAACCTGCCCACGTCAATGTGAGCGTCGATCCGGAGCGAAGCGCATACCAGGTCGAAGCCTGGATCGACATGGAGATGAGCCCTAAAGCTGCGAACGAATAAGCTACGAATATGAGAACGACCTCTGCAAGTGTGGAATCGCGCCATCGAAGCCCGTCCCTGATTGCCCGATCAAACCGCCCAAAATCCTCTTCAAGGACCAGGCCGGAATGGACAAAATGAGCGGAAGCGTGACCCACCTGCGGCCCCAACACGGTTTCAGCAATGAACAATAGAGGCACCGCCAGGAGAAAACGCGCATGCACGGCGAAGTCCCGAAGAAAAGGCACGTCAACACGATGCCCGATCGCGGTGCCCTGCAAAGCCGAAAGTGCCAGCAGAGGCACCCACGTAAGCAGGACCGCAAGAAGCGCTCGGCGGAAAATCTGCGGCGACTCCTCTCGAACGAGGCCCAATCGCTTCTCGATTCGATAGGTGGGGCCACCCTCTGTAAGGTGGAGCATTGGTTGATTTATGTGTGCAGGACCAGTCATGGGCCTCCTTGCTAAACCGCGATCTTTTCGATTAAACACTCGGAAGCTGGTGCAACCGAATCGCTGACTACGAATGGTCCGGGAAGGGCAGGTTCGCACTGTAGCGGCCATTTTTTGGTTATATGGTGGCCCGGGCAGGAGTCCAACCTGCGACCTTCGCGTTAGGAGTGCGCTGCTCTATGCAACTGAGCTACCGGGCCACGTTTGGCTAGTGTATCGCGAGGGTTACAGGGGCAGCGGTGGTAAACTTGGGGGTGGAGAGTTTATGCCAGAGATACAGCGTCGACGTGCGGTAACGGTAAATATTGGTGGAATTCGGGTGGGTTCGGACGCGCCGGTTGTGGTGCAGTCGATGACCAATACGGACACGGCCGATGTCGAGAGCACGGTGCAGCAGGTCGCGGCGCTGGCGAGAGCTGGTTCGGAGATGGTTCGCGTCACCGTCAACAACGATGATGCTGCGAAGGCTGTTCCTTATATCGTCGAGGAGTTGGCGAAGAAGGGTTGGTCGACGCCGATTATTGGGGACTTTCACTACAACGGGCATCAACTGCTGAAGAAGTATCCCGAGACGGCGAAGGCGCTGGCGAAGTATCGGATCAATCCGGGTAACTGCTCGATCGGACGCAAGGACGATGAGAACTTCCGGACGATGATCGAGGTCGCTGTTGAGCATCAGAAGCCGGTCCGGATCGGAGTGAACTGGGGTTCGCTCGACCAGGCGCTGTTGACGAAGATGATGGATGAAAATTCGAAGTTGGCCGATCCCCTGCCCGCTCGCGATGTGATGATGGAGGCGATGGTGGTGTCGGCGCTGGACAATGCGGCGGCTGCGGAACGTTATGGGTTGCGGCGCAATCAGATTATTTTGAGCGCCAAGGTGTCGGGTGTTCGCGATTTGATTGATGTTTACAGCGAGTTGGCGCGGCGCTGCGATTATGCGCTGCATCTTGGGCTGACCGAGGCCGGCATGGGGATGAAAGGCGTTGTCGCGTCGACTGCTGGTCTTTCTCCTTTGCTGCTGAATGGGATCGGGGACACGATCCGGGTCAGTTTGACTCCTACGCCGGGTGGGGGCCGGTCGGAGGAGGTTCGGTGCGGGCAGCAGATTCTGCAGTCGCTCGGGATCCGCAGCTTCATGCCGCAGGTGACGAGCTGCCCTGGTTGCGGGCGGACCACTTCGACCTACTTCCAGGAGTTAGCGGAGCGGATCCAGAGTTACCTGGTGGCTTCGATGCCGGAGTGGAAGAAGCAGTATCCGGGCGTCGAAGAGTTAAAGCTGGCGGTGATGGGCTGCATCGTGAACGGGCCCGGTGAATCGAAGCATGCCAATATCGGCATCTCGCTGCCGGGGACGTTTGAGGAACCTAAGGCACCGGTGTATGTCGACGGTCAACTATTCACCACGTTGAAGGGTGACCGGATCGTCGAGGAGTTTCAGGTGATCCTCGATAAGTATGTCGAGGGGCGCTATGGCAAGGTGCTGGTCGAAGCTTAGGCCTTTTTGCGGACATTACGGCACCCTCCCCACCTACCCCATTTGTGTGCAAAGTCTTCAAAGGAAAGCTCTTAGGCCTGGACTTGACCTGCAACATCCTCATTCTAAAGGTTCCATTCTGCAAAGTCCTGATTTCAGGTGACTAATGCAGCTTTAACGAGCAAACCCCGACGACAGTGCATCGGGGCTTGTCTGTTTGAACTATATATCCAGTATAACGGGTTGAATGTAACTAACATGCCACGTCGATGTCGTTGTGTGGTAATGGGTTAAGTCACTTGGGGGCTTGACATGTAATTTTTGGGCAGAAAACGGGCAAAAAAAAATGCAAGATCACGAACAAAGGCGACAAATGGCCCGACAGGTTTCCATGCCAAGCGTGATGCAAGCCGCAGACAGCGCGGGACGTCGATATCTGCCGTTATGGTGTAGGAGGTGTTGAGAAGGCCGGGCTGGTTGCAGCCCGGAATGCTGACGGTCGAACCCGAATAGTGTAAGACATTTCGGCCCGCTGCGTGGCTCGGGCGGGGTGCCGCCGAATCACGACGGAATCTACTTGGTCCACTTACTTCCCGGCTCCCGATGCTCCAGCCGAGACAGCATCGAGGAACGCGGTGACGCTCAGCGAGCCGCCCTTCTGACTGGGCGGATAGGCAACGAAGGTCCCCAGAAATTGCTGCACAATGTTGACGGCGGGGACGAGCGTCCAGATCTTTTCGCCCCACCACTTTCCATACGACGTCGATTCATCCTGGTAACGCTCCCAGGGATCCTCCCGGAGATTGGTGACAATAGGAACGTTGGTGGACTCTACCGTGCCGGTAAAGAGATTTCCCTTGATGGTCTTGAAGCTGATCTTCCAGGCGTTGTAGCGCAGTGCCATGAGATCGCCGTTGTCGCTGAAGTAGAAGAACTCGCGGCGCGGGGCCTCGGCGACCTGACCCTTGAAATAAGGCAGGAAGTTATAGCCGTCGAGGTGATTTTTGAAGGTTTTGTCTCCCTCTTTCTTCCCCTGCAAAAGCTCATCCTTAATGTCTGGATCGCCGGCAGCAGCGACCAGGGTGGGCATCCAGTCCTCGTGCGACATGACGTCGTTGATGATGGTGTTGGGTTTGATGACGCCGGGCCATCTGACCAACATGGGGACGCGGAATCCGCCCTCGTATACCGTGCCCTTTTCGCCGCGGAAGGGGTGGTTGCCGCCATCGGGCCAGCTGAAGATTTCAGCGCCGTTATCGCTGGTGAAGAGCACGATGGTGTTGTCGGCGATGCCGAGCTGATCGATCTTCTTCAGCAGTTCCCCGACCTCCCAATCCAGCTCCATCATCGCGTCGGCGTAAAGCCCGAAGCCGCTCTTGTCCTGCCACTTCGGATCGAGATGGGTAAAGGAGTGGGTGCGGGTGGAGTTATGCCACAGGAAGAACGGCTTGTTGGCCTTGACCGACCGCTCCATGAAGTCGTTAGAGCGGCGAACCAGCTCCGGGTCGATATTCTCCATGTTGACCTTCGCCGCGGGTCCATCCCCGGGTGAGGCGGCAGGGGTCCGCCATCGGCGATGGTTTGCTTGCCTACGCGGCCCCAGCGCGGATCGGTGGTCGGATCATCGACGGTGGTGGCCTTCGAGTCCACGATATTGCGCGGACCGAACTTTTCCCTGAATCCGCCGACCTTCGGGTAGTCGCTCTCGTAAGGCTCTTCCATGGCGTTGAGGTGGTAGAGAATTCCATAGAATTCGTCGAAGCCGTGCACCGTGGGGAGGTACTCGTTGCGGTCGCCTAGATGGTTTTTGCCGATCTGCGCGGTTGCGTAACCCATCGGCTTGAGCAGCTCGGCGATGGTGGGATCTTTATCCTGCAGACCCTGCTTGGCTGCGGGGAGACCGACTTTCAGCAGGCCGGTGCGAAAGGGGGTCTGACCAAGGATGAAGGCGGCGCGTCCGGCGGTGCAGGACTGCTGGCCGTAGTAGTCGGTGAAGAGTGCGCCTTCGCTGGCGATGCGGTCGATGTTTGGGGTGCGTCCGCCCATCATACCGCGGTGGTAAGCGCTGATATTCCAAATGCCAACGTCGTCGGCCATGATGACGACGATGTTGGGTTTTCTGGTTTGCGCGTATGTGCTGATGGCGGCGCCTGCAGATGTGAATGCAAGCATCAAGATGACGAAAGTCTTCCGGATCCTTTTGCTCATTGCTCTGCCTCGCTAGTCGTGTCAGGGATGTCGTCGCCGCTCAGTTTCGCAGGAACGCCAAGATAGCACCAAAGTGCTTCAGGCGCTACCATTGATCGCTTGTTAAGCGACGATCCGATGATTTGGACGGTGCACCAAAGCCGACGTCATCGGTGAGGATCAACAAGATGTTCGGCGCGCCCTTGGGTGGGACGATCCGCGCTGGCCACGCCGCCTTCGACTGGTCGGCGTTGAGGCCGATCTCGCCCTGAAATTCTTGCGGCGGTGCCGGTAGGTAACGGCCGTCGACCGTGGTGGTGGCGTCGGGCGAACCCGGCTTGCCGGTTGTTTGCTGTTGGGCGACGGCCGTTGCGATGGACAGCGTCGCGGCGAGTAGAGATGCGGCGATGAAGCTCGGGACAGAAATTCCTCCCAGTACTGGTTTCCGAACACCTGCTGAGAATTGCATAACGGTCTCCCCTCTTGCGCGCTTTCTATCTTGCGCGCGCCTTTCATCTCTGCCTTGTTTGGCCCATCTGGGCTTTCCGTTTGGAATGGGGAGGAGGCGTAATTGCCCATCGTGTGCGGACAGACAGATGAGTCTGGAGTGCAGAGCTAGAGTAGCTTACGCCAGCGTAGGCTTCGTTCAGATTGCTCGAAACTGTCAGAACTAGGAGGCAGCCGAATAGAAAATTACTAGAAGCATAACGGCCTGGATTTGAGCGCCCCTATCTTTTCCCGGCTCCCTGCGAATCGCGGGCAATCCGGAGGTTGAGCATTTCAGTTGGTCAGAGGGCAAGCCACTCATTGTGCCCTGAACCGGAGCCATCGGGTGTTCCTGGTGGTTCGTCGGTCATCTGGAAGTAATCCGCAGCATCCATCAGGGAGACAGCATAAGATCTGCAGCACGACTGAAGTTTAGTTGAGTCTCAGTTTGTGATTAGAGGGTAGTAAAAGCGGGTTTCGGCATGGAACGATGAGATCTATTCACGCTCTTACAACTTGGCAATTTCGTTCTTGATGCTCGCGGCGATCTCACGATACTTGCGCTGCAACTCGCGGAGTTTCAGGAGTTCGCCCGAGGTTTCGGGCGGGTTGCTGGATATATAACTGCTAATCGTTTCGATGTCCTTCTCGACGTCCCCAAGCTGCTGTGTGAGGAAGATTCGCAGAGATTCCTTAGTGTCTGTGCACATATCCTCTAGACCATTTGCCGCGCTACTTCTGGCGACCAGAAGTTAGCACGGGAGCATCAAGGACATAGGATATATCGGTCAGTGCTGTTTAGAAGATGGGGTGGCGTTCTTGCGGAGTTCAGATAGTGGGTAGAAGGTGCCGCGCCAGATGATGCCGCCTTGTTTGATTGTGACGAGCATGGAGCGTAAAAGGGCGAAGATGAAGACGAGTGCGCTGAAGGGGAAGAAGAGGACGTTCCAGGTGGAGATGCCGGAGTGACGGCCAAGTAAACGATATGCGTAAGCGGCTGCGGTGAGGGTGATCACGGCAGGGACTCGAGTGGAGACCGAAGAAGAGTCCAATTGCCGGAGCGACCCAGAAGGTGAGGAGCCAGAGACACCACAGAAGTGCGAGCGAGATATAGAAGCGGAAGGCGGCGAAGAGGTTTTTGGTCATGACGCTGACAAGGCCGGGTGCTCCAGAGGCCCAGTGGAGGCTGACAAGGCCTCGACCGAAGGTGATTCGCTGGGCGAGACCGGCTCGCTTGATGCGGCGGCCGAGGCCCAGGTCTTCGATGATCTCCATGCGGAGAGATTCGTAGCCGCCGATCTCGATATATGCCGAGCGGCGGAGGAGGTTGAAGGCGCCGAGACCGATGGCGTCACGTTTTGCTTTGGGGTCGGCGATGCGCCAGGGACGGGCGGCCCATAGGCAGAAGATCTGGAAGAAACCGAGGATGGCGGCTTCGTCCCAGCGCTTGATGATGTTGGTTGGGACGAGGACGAGGTGATCGGCGTTGGTGGCTACGGCGTTGGCCAATGTGAGGCGGATGGAGGCGGGGTGGAAGAGGACGTCGGCGTCGGTGAAGAGGAGGTAGTCGGTAGGGGCCTGACGGGCGGCGAGGGCCATGGCGTGGGTTTTGCCAAGCCAGCCCGGCGGGAGCTCGGTGACGTGGAGCGGCGCGGAGTTTTTCGGGGTGCTGAGCGGCGATGGTGTCGATGATTGCGCTGGTCTCGTCGGTGCTGCGGTCGTCGATGGCGATGATCTGGAGGTTGGAGTAGTCCTGACTGAGGAGCGAGTGGAGTGTGGCGGCGATGTCGGCGGCTTCGTTGCGGGCGGGGACGATGACGGTGATGGAGGGTGAGCCTGTTGGTGAGAGATTATGTTGTGGTTCGAGAAGGTTCGGGACGCGGTGAAGGCCGAATGCTGCGTCGATGACCTTCCACAGCCAAATAAGGGCGATGAGCCACGCGATGACTGTGAGGGCGAATTGGAGGGGATGAAGCAAATTCTTCGCTGTAGAGAAGTGATCCTGATCTAGTGACAGCAATGCTTTTCCGGCTGAGCGTAGTTGATCTGCTCGTGCCAGTCGGCAGGGCGGCCTTCTGGAGTGAGGTCGAAGATGTTCCATAGCTGCTCGATTGTTCCGTTGTGGCGAGGGTCCTGTCCCGGATCAGGTGCGGGGAACATCATTTCAGAGGTCCAGAAATGGCGAATGTGGGCGCCGTCGCGGTGGAAGACGGTCATAAGGGGAAGCTGGGCGCCTTCGGGCGACTCGGCGCGGTAGTCACGCTTGAAGTTATTGTTCGCGGCGGAGAGAAGGCGGAGGTCGTTCCAGCCGCGCTCGTGAGCGTAGGCGAGGACGCGGTCGAGCGGTGCCCTGGCTATGATGACGAAGTTGAGACCAGCTGCTTCGAGGTGTTTCGCGGTGCGGTCGAGCGAGTCTATGAATGCGGTGCAGGAGGGGCAGGGGCCGTCTTCGAGTTTCAATCGGGCGGTTGCGCCGTCGGTGGGGCCCGGGCGGGGATCTTCGGGCGAGCGCGGGAACATGAAGTTATAGATGACAAGGGAGTCTTTGCCGGGTGCGAAGAGTTCGGAGAGCTTGATTTTAACTGGCGTGCCGTCGGGGCCGAGGCCGTCGAAGAGGTAGTCCTCGGGGACGAGGCCGCCGGGTGGCAGATTGCGGCGAGAGACGGCGACGGCCTCCATGGCGCGGCGGAGGGCGATCTCTTCTTCGAGGAGTCGGTTGCGGGCGCTGCGGTATTCGGGGGATTCTCCGGGGAAGGTGATGTTCATGATTTTCTCCATTGAGGGAGTGACGTCAGGCGGTTGCAGGCCGCTCTGTGAGGAGCGGAGGAGCGTAGCGGGAGCCGATGAAGAAGATGACGGCGGCGAGGAGCATGGTGATGAGCGTGGAGCCGAGGCCGATGCTGAGATTGGAGCGATCGCTGACCGCTCCGATGATGCGGGGTGAGATGGCGTCGCCAAGGGCGTGGATGATGAAGAGCTGACCGGCCATGGCGGTGGCGCGGACCTCGGGGCGGACAGCGTTGAGGGTCGCGGCGTTGACGGGGCCGGTGCCGAGGAAGATGAGGAAGATTGCTGCGCCGAGTCCGTAGAGAGTAAGGGAGTGGGGGCCGAAGAAGCAAAGGAGCGAGGGCGGAACGGCCAATGCGGAGCTGAGGGCGGGAACGAGGTAGAGGGCCCTCGAATTTGTGCGGGACCATCTTTGCGCGATAGCTCCGCCGGTGATGGTGCCACCGAGGCCGGTGACTACGGTGATGGCTCCCATGATGTAAGCGGCGGAGGATTGTGAGCGGCCGTCGACGCGCTGGAGGAAGGACGGCATCCACCAGGAGATGCCGCCAAGGGAGAAGGTGACGGCAGCGTAGCCGAGGATGGAGGCGAGGTAGGCCTTGTTCTTCAGGAGCGAGAGGACAGTTCCCTTTTCGAGTTTTGCTTTGTCAAGTTGGCTTGCGCCGCGAGCGGGCTCCTTCATGAAGAAGGCGATGAGGAGCGCGATGATGACGCCGGGGACTGCGGAGACTATGAAGGACATACGCCAGCCGAAGTGTTCGCCGACGGTGCCGCCGACGAGGTATCCGAGGGCCGCGCCGACTGGGATGGCTACGTTGAAGATGGTCATGACGCGGTTGCGCTGGTCTTCAGGGTAGAAGTCGGCGAGGAGTGCGGGGGCGAAGATGCCGAAGCTGGCTTCGCCAACGCCAAGGGCCGCGTGGCGGATGTTGAGCGAATCGTAGGAGTGGACGGTGGCGGTGAGGAAATTGATGCCGCTCCAGAAGATGGCGGCGATGACGATCATGGGCTTGCGGGGGAAACGGTCGCCGAGCCATCCGGTGATCGGCGAGGTGAACATGTAGGCGATCATGAACCAAAAGGTCAGGGTGCCGATGTGCTCGTCGGAGAGGTGGAACTCGTGTTTGATCTGCTCCTGGACGCCGGGGAGGATGTAGCGGTCGATGTAGTTGACGAAGTTGAGCGCGGTGAGGAGGACGAGTGCTGTGGTGGCTCCGGCGACGGAGGGGGAGCGGGTTGGTTTGGTCGCTGAGGCCATCTGGGATCTTGTCTTGGGAGAAAGGATAGCAGGCGAGGGCCGGGTTGCGGTCCTTCACCAGAGCTAGATCGTTTGGTTCAGATTAATTTTCTTCGGAGTTTCGGTTAGTGTGCGGGCACAGGCGCTGGAGCAGGTGGCGGGGCCTCCGAGGTCGCGATGTCGGCGACCGCTTTCCATGTGCCGTCGGGCTGCTTGCGATAGGTGGTGACGTAGCTGCCGTGATCGTTGACGATTTGATGGGTCTGCAGGTCGGTCGAGGTCAGAGTGTAAGTGCCCTGTGTGTAGGCGAGGTCGCCCGACTTGGAGACGTCGATCTTCGTTGCGTGAAACTTGAGCGACAGCGCTGGATCGGAGGTCATTTGCTTCAGGGAGGTGCGGATCGCGTCTTTGCCGCTGGTGGAGCCCAGACCGGGCACCATCAGGACGGCATCGTCGGCGTAGTGGGAGGTGATTTTGTCGTTGTCTTTCGACAAGTAGTCCTGGTTCCACTGGGCTTCGTTGGCCTGGATGGCGGCGACGTCGGCATCGTGGGTGTCAGGCGCCTGGTTGCAAGCGGCGAGCAGCAGCGTGATGGCGGCGGCGGCGCAGAGAGAGATTGATCGCTTCATCTTGAAGTTCCTCCGGTTAAATCTCCTGGGATGAGATCGGGGGCCTGTCTTGCGGCGCGCCCGTGTGGTGCCTATCGCCGCTGGAGTTTCTCAGCGGGGCAAGTATATGCCAACAGGGTCAGTCGAGACAGTCGAAAGGACTATTTGGAAGCCGAGGGGCCTTTTGAGTCTTCGGGGCGGGGATAGGTGGCTTCGACGATGGTGGAGATGCCGCCGCGGGGGCGGAAGTCACCGACGATTTTGGCCCAGACGGGATTGCATGCTTTGACTACGTCGTCGAGGACCTGGTTGACGATGTTTTCCTGGAAGATGCCGAGGTTGCGGTAGGTGAAGAGATACTCCTTGAGGGACTTGAGTTCGAGGCAGGTCTCGCGGGGCATGTAGCGGATGGTGAGGCGGCCGAAGTCGGGAAGGCCGGTCTTGGGACAGACGCTGGTAAACTCGGGGTCGTCGACGAGGACCTCGTAGGCCTTGAATTGGTTGCGCCAGGTTTCGATGGGAGGGAATTTAGTGTCGAGGCCAGCTTTGGCGTGGTCATCTGTGTAGCCGGTGGTCTTTTTTTTGTCTTTGTTCTTTTTAGGACTCATGGGCCTATTTTATCGTGTCCAAAAGAGAATGGCCGCGACGAGTGTGCTCATCGCGGCCATCGTGATTCGGAGTTCGAAGGTGTTTAGTTGCGGCGGCCGAGTGTAGGTTGGTCGCTGGTGTTGCTGGGATTGTTCGGGTTGTTGGGATCGTTGTTTCCGCTGCTGCTGGTGGTGCGGCGCAGGGTGGGCTTGTTGCCGCCCTTGCCGTCGTTGATCTTGCGCTTGTTTTCCAGACGGGCGAGACGGGCCTTGACGTCATCGAACTCGGAGGTCGTGACCATGTAGTCAGGCCGCGGAGGCAGGATGGTCGCGATTTCCTCTTCAGAGTGCATGATGCGATCGGGGGTCTGGGGATGGTCGGCGAAGACTTTGGCGAGAGTGCCGGGCTTGTGCTTCTCGAGGGCGTCGAGTTTTTCGAAGAACTGGATGAAGGCCTGGGGGTCGTAGCCGGACTTGTACATGTACTGGACGCCTAGCCAATCGGCCTCGGCCTCAAAGTTGCGGGAAAACTGGAGGAAGGTAATGGGGATGGCGAGTTGCACGGCCTCGTAGATGCCGTAGCCGGTCCAGGAGCCCTGGGTGAAGATGATCAGTGGGATCGAGCCGATCTGCGCGTAGTTCATGCGGGTCATCTCGCGGGCCGCATGGTGGGCGCAGACATGGGCGGTCTCGTGGGCCATGACGCCGGCGAGTTCGGCCTCTTCATCTGCGGCCATGATGAGACCGGAGTTGACATAGAAGAATCCGCCGGGAAGGGCCATGGCGTTGATCTCGTCTGAGTCGATGACCTTAATTGTGAAGGGCACCTTGCAGTCAGAGTTCTTGACGATGTTCTGACCCACGCGATTGACGTACTCGACGATGACGGGGTCGGTGACCATGTGGGCCGACTTCTCGACCTCCATGGAGTAGCCTTTGCCGGCGCGGATCTCCCAGTCCGTGGAGTACCAGTTGCCGGCGCCGCGTCCGCCGATGTTGCGGGTTCCGACCGCATTGACGTCATCTTCACTGCCGGGCTTAATGTGTGGGTCAAGGGCTTCGCCGGGTGAGGGCAGGTCATCGGTCTTGGTCTGGGAGTTGGCCTGCTGCTTGGCGGCCTCTTTGATCTGCTTCTTGGTCTTGGGTGCGGTGGTAGTGTCGGTGGAGGCGGACTTATCGGCGGGGGTGTCGGAGGAGACTTGAGCGTTGGCCTGGGCGGGGGCGGCCTTGGTGTCGTCGGCAGTGGTCGCGGCCGGTGCGCCAGCCTGAGTGTCAGTGGAAGTGGTTGTGGTTGTCGTCTGCGTGCTGGATGGTGCCGTCGCGGGCGGAGTCGACGGCGTGCTGGATGGGGTCTGAGCGTATACGGCGGCGGAGAACGTCACGGCTGCGGCCAAACCGAAGTGCGTAATGAGACGCATATTAGTCTCCTGTGGGCCGCTTCCCTGCTGACGGACGCAGCTCGACGAGTCTTAGACGATAGTATGCGCCTTTTGTGAGCTTTTAGCAGCGAGTTTTCAGCTTTGAGCTCCGAGGCCTGGTGATCGGGGTTCAAATTGGTTCGCGTAGCGCGGATGTCCCATCCTCTGCGATAAGACGGCAAAGGACTGAGCACCAGCCAGTCGAAAAGAGTTTCGCCAACCGGGCCCGTGGCCCATAGCGGTTCACCAGGTGGAGTAGGAGGTGCCGTCGGAAGCGGTTTGCTGGGAGCCGCTGTGGACGTCGTCTATGCCGGATTCGGTCTGGTCGATGTTCGACAAGGAGTCGTCCTGGACGGTCATCCAGGTATCGGAACGCTTGGTAAAAGGGTCGATGGGCATCGCCTTGAGGTAACCGCCCTGGGCCAGATCGTCGAGAGACTGGGGGGCCTTCTGCTTGTCGACGGTGTAGGAGTCGATTGCCTGTCGCATGACGTGGAGATCTTCCTTGAGGACAGCTTCCTTGGCGTTGCGGATGTTGCTGGTGTAGGAGGGGATGGCGATGGCCGCGAGCAAGCCGATGACCACCATGACGATCATTAGCTCGAGCAATGTGAACCCTTGCTCCGCGGGGCGGAGCGGGACAGGGGCGGTTCGAGTTGGTGTGATCGTTACCATGTTGAATACTTCGTTCCGTCAAGGGCGGTGCCAGTGCTCTTTGTGTGTACGTCAAAGACGTTCTGGCCGCCGAAGGAGTCAGAGTCCGTGTCGTCCTGGTTGGATCGGAGACCCCAATCGGTGGTTCCGGTCATGGGATCGATGGGGATGCGGCGAAGGAACTTGACCTTCTTGGTCTGAATTTCTACACCGTTGACGAGAGTTTCCAGATCGGGGGGGTAGTTGTAGCTGTCAGCTTTGGTCTGCATGCCTCCCTTGTCGGCAGCGTCCTTGTAGGCGTCGATGGCGGCCCGCATCTCCCATAGGTCGCGGCGTAGTTCACGCTCCTTTTCCCGTTTGACCTGAAACCGGGCAACAGGGATAGCCGCGGAGGCGAGGACAGCGACGATAGCCACACAGATGATGAGTTCGACCAGGGTGAGGCCGGATTCAGAGCGGTATTCAGCCCTGGATTGTCGAGAACCCACCCTTTCCGATGAGACCGGAGAGGATAGGCCACCCGGATTGGTACAAATGCTCACTTCACATGTACCACGGCCTGCGAACCGACGGCCGGAAGATTGGCCTGCGCGCTGTTGTGAGCGCCGACTTTGACGAGGGTAAGGTCAGAGTCACCGGCGGCGATTGCCTTGAAGGTGAGAGTGCAGATGCTTCCCTGTCCGTTGACTCCGGCTGAGTTGGGAGGACGTTCGGTGGCGATGGCGACGAGACCGGCCCCGTCGTCACGGTGGGAGATGGAGGTGAGCTGGCCGTCGCGGCTGAGGAAGTCGCCGGAGTCGACGTTGACAAGCTGAAGGACGGCCGGGTTGAACTTCATCTGGAGAGGCACTGAGAAGATGTCATGGGCATTGCCAACCATGACTGCTACCTGGAAGGTGCTTCCGACGGACTGGTTGGAGTTTTGAGGAACGACGGTGAAGCTGACGGGCGGGCCAGAGCCCGGGGTCTGCGTGGCGGGCTCGGGCTGGTTGGTGGCAGGCGGGGTCAGGGGTTGGGCCTGCTGGTTGAGCTGTTGCACCATGGCCGAGGCGGCGTTGGCGGCCGAGGTCGCAGGACCGGTGGAACGGGGTTTGACGATCGGATTGACACGCTCGGAGCTAGAGTCGGCCAGGGACGCGTCGTGGCGCAGTTCGATGGACTGACCGGTGCCGGTGTCGATAGCGCGGGTGTTCATGCGGGTCAGGACCGACTCACGGACGATGTGGGGGATGAGCAGGAAGACGATCTCGTCCTTCTGATGGTCGGTGGCCCGTGAGGCGAAGAAGTATTTGATGAGCGGCAGTTCACCGAGGCCGGGAGTGCCGTTGATATTCAGGCTGTCTTCTTTGGTGATGATACCGGCAAGGAGACTGGGCTCGCCGTCCATGAGTTGGATGACCTGGTCGGTGGATCGCTGACCGATGATGGGCTCGGTGACGCCGGAGATAGTGACATTGCCGGCCTGCGAGGTGACGTCGATCTTGAGCTTGAGGGTGACCTGGCGGTCGTAGTGGACAGTGGGAGTGAGGTCGATGTTGACACCGACGTCGATGTAGGTGAACTGGGTCTGCACACCGATGCTGGCTACGCCAGTCGACACTCCGGCATTGTAGGAGCCGGTGGCGATGGGAATCCTCTGGCCGATCTTGAGAAGAGCGTGCTGGCCATCAGTAGCGCGGATGCTGGGGTTCTGCAAGATACGGGTGTCGGTATCGTTGAGAAGTAAGTTGACTGTCGCGGGCGAGATAGTGACGGCAAAGTTATTGGCGTTTAGATGGGCGAGTGAGTTAAGAGTGAAGTTGGAGGGGGGGGTGGTCGTGCCGGTCGTCGTGCCGGTGCTTGTTGTTGTGGTGGTGTTCGGATTGGCTTGCGGGGTAATGGTGGCGGAGGTCGGAGGGGTAATTCCGATATTGCGCATCTTGTCGCGACTGACCTCGAGGACGGCGACGTCGACGACGACTTCGGGGCGGGCCCGATCAAGGTCGTTCAGCAGCTTTTGCGCAAGGAGCAACTGGTCCGGCGTGGCGCGCATGACGATGGCGTTCTGGCTGGGGACGAGATAGATCTTGATGCTCGGGTCGAGAAGGTTGCGGATGGCGACGACGACTTCGTTGGCATCGTTCTGCGCAGCGGCGTTGGTAAGGTAGAAGGTCTGGACGGCCTGCTCATCGAGGTCGGTGCGCTTGGTGCGCGTGTTCTGGGCCACGAAGATGGTGTTGGAGGTAACGGGTTTGTAGAAGGTGCCGGCGAGGGTGCCGACGATGCGGAGGGCATCGGACCAGCTGACGTTCGTGAGGTCGACTGGGATGCGCTTGGAGGAGTAGTCGGGATCGAAGAGGACGTTGATTCCGGTCGCTTTGCCGATGGCCTGGTAGATGACCTTGACGTCTTCGACCATGTGAAGAGTGATGGGATCGTTCGAGATCGGCTTGAGTTCAACGGGGCCCGAGATGGAAGCGATACTGGCGAGGGTCTCGTTCTGTCTCGACATCTGCTCGGAGGGGGGCGGAGGGCCACCGCTTGGCGAAGCGGCAAGTTGCTGGTTGACCTGATCGAACTCCTGTTGAGCGGTCTGATAGCTGGGATCGATCTGGAGGGCGCGAGTGAATTGGGCGAGAGCGCCGTTCAGGTCGCCGCTCTGGCGAAGGACGCGGCCCTGGTCGACATGGAATGCAGCCGCCTGGAAACGCATGCGGTCAAAGTTGGTTTTGTAATTGAGGTCCGTCGGCTTCAGATTCAGTGCGTGCTGGTAGTCCTCAAAGGCGGTGTCGAAGTCGTGATGCGCCTCCGCGGCCTGTCCATCTTTGTCCCACTTCTTGGCTGATTTGGAGTTCTCTTTGGCCGTCTGGGCATGCGCCGCGATGGGGCCAAAGGCCGCGAGGCAGCACAGCGACAACAGGGGAAGCGTTCGAAGGAAAGCCGATAGTTTGCCGATTGATTTGTACCCGCGACCCATGCTACTTCCGTTTCCGTCCTTTACACCGTAAAAAGTGTGGCGTTTGCCGGAGTGCACGCCTGCCGGGAAGATGATCTGGGGCAAGACGCTGCCTGTGTGGGCGGTGCCTGCCAGGCTGCTGCGCTCGGGTGAGTATAGCATTCGCGGAACGTTCGACCTTATCAGAAGGGTAGCCTTTGTTGGTTCGCGGACGCTTGGGAGCACGACTCGCGCTACTGGTAATGACACGCCTCATATCCGGCGCTAAATCCCCGGCCATTGAGGTTTATGGTTAGACGTGTCGTTCGACCGCGGGTGAGATTAGCGGGTGAGACGAAAGTTGCAGACGTGTTAAAGTAAGAGGTTCCATGCCCCGTTCTCTCTCCAACCCGACGGTCGCGCAGCAGCCTAAGCCAGCGGTGAAGGAGAAGGACCGCGACCCGGTGGCAGCGGGCAAGAGGGACGCTGCTTTTAACCGATCGGCGAGCTTCAACTATTTTCTGTCGGACAAGTTCGAGGCCGGCGTTGCGCTGCGAGGGACCGAAGTGAAGTCGATTCGCGAGGGCAAGGCCAATCTGAAGGACGCCTACGGGCTGCTGAAGGACGGGGAGTGTTTTCTGCTGAACGCGCACATCGGGCCGTTCTCCCACGGAAATGCGATGAACCATGATTCCTTGCGTACACGTAAGTTACTGCTGCACAAGAGCGAGGTGCGGAAGCTCGAGGGAATGACGAAACAGAAGGGATTTACGCTGATTCCGACGCGACTTTATTTTCGCAACGGCCGCGTGAAATGCGAGCTGGCGCTGGCTAGAGGCAAGCAGGAGTGGGACAAGCGCGCCACCGAGCGCAAGCGTGAGGCCGATAACGAGGCCAAGGCGGCGGTTGCGCGAAGTCAACGACCATAGGTCTGCCTTCGTTTAAGTTTTGTCCAGAGCGATTGGCCGCAGTCGCGCTACGATAGAGGTCTATGGACACGAAGCTTCTCTTTCAGGACGCTGCTGGATTTCAGACGCCGCTGCTGGCGGTCTTTGCGGTGGACATAGCGACCGGCAGGGACGCTGAACCTTTGCTGGTACTGCTGACGACCACGGATGCGGTGACGGACGCAGCGGCGAAGGTGCTGGCATCGGGTGAGTTCAAGGCCACGCTAGGCGAGACGCTGCTGCTGCATGCTCCGAGCGGGTTGAAGGCGGAGCGGCTGTTGATTGTGGGCCTGGGTAAAGCGAAGGGTCTTTCGGTGGATGAGGTGCGGAAGGGTGCGGGCGCGGCCGTGCGGGCCGCGAAGCCGCTTGGCGTGCGGGAGCTGGCGATTGCGCTTCCCGAAGACCATGCGCTGGACGATGAGCATCTTGAAACGCTGCCTTGCGCGCTGATGACGCGTGCGCTGGTGGAGGGCGCGGAGCTGGCGGACATGGACTGGGACACTTATCGGAGTGACAGAAAGGACCGGTCGGTGCGGGCGCTTTCGGTGATCGCTCATGAGGCGGAGAAATCGTCGAGAGAGGAGATCCAGGAGGGGTTTGACGAAGGACTGATTGTTGCAGCGGCACAGAATTTTACGCGGTCGCTGGTGAATGAGCCGGGCAATGTTCTGACGCCGACGGAGCTGGGAAAGCGCGCCGCTGCAATGTGTGCGGAGATGGGGTTGAAGTGCGAGGTGCACTCGACCAAGAAGCTGCATGAGTTGAAAATGGGGGCGTTCTGGGCGGTGGCACAGGGATCGGAGGAGCCGCCGGCGCTGATTGTGATGACGTATGAGCCGGAGCTGGGGAAGGGAGAGGTGGCAGCCAAGGAAGCCCCGGTGATCGGGCTGGTGGGGAAAGGGATTACGTTCGACACGGGTGGGATCTCGATCAAACCGGCAGACGGAATGGAGAAGATGAAGTACGACATGGCGGGCGCGGGTGCGATGATCGGCGCGATGCGGGCCATTGCTCAACTAAAGCCGAAGGTGAAGGTGATTGGGGTGGTTTGCTCGGCGGAGAACATGCCGGACGGGAAGGCGTTCAAGCCGGGCGATGTGGTGACGGCGATGTCGGGCAAGACGATTGAGGTAGTGAATACCGACGCCGAGGGTAGATTGGTGCTGGCGGATGGGCTGCATTATGCGAAGACACTGGGGTGCACGCATCTGATCAACGCGGCGACGTTGACGGGAGCTTGCGTGGTGGCGCTGGGGATTTTGAACGCGGGGTTGTTCACGAATGATGAGGCAACGTGGCAGAAGTTTCAGGAAGCCACGAAGATTTCGGGAGAGAAGTTCTGGCGGCTTCCCTGCACGGATGACTACAAAGAACAGATCAAGAGTCAGATTGCCGACATGATGAATACGGGGAAGAACCGTTGGGGTGGGGCGATCTCTGCGGCGATGTTCCTGAAGGAGTTTGTGGGGGAGACTCCGTGGGTGCACCTGGATATCGCAGGCTGTGCGTGGAACGATGAGAACAAGTCTTGGATTGCGAATGGGCCCAGTGGGATTGCGGTGCGGTCGATTCTGGAGTGGGTGCGAGGGTATTCGGCTTAACGTTTGCGCCGCTTGCGGGAGAAGGCTTAACACCGATTTACATAGATGACACGGATAAAAGCGGATAGAGCTAGCCAACCCCAATGGCTTTCTTGCTTTTTCTGTGTCATTTGTGTCGATCTGCGTTGAGTATTTCGTGGCTTCTTAGGTTACATAACGGGTGGAGCTTCGATGCCGAGGTAGCCGAGAGCGCGGGTCATTTCTCGTTGGGCCACTGCCGCGGTGGCGAGGAGGAGTGCTTTGCGGGCAGGGTCGGTTTCGTTGAGGACGTGGTGGCGGTGGTAGAAGTTGTTGAACTGCTGGGCCAGCTGGAAGGCGTATTTGGCGAGGTAGGCGGGCTCGGCGGTGTTGATGCACTGATCGATGAGGAGAGTGAGCTTGGAGGCGAGGAGCCAGGTCTCCCAGAGGCTGCTTCCCTCTTCGGCTTCGAGGAGGTTGGCGATGTCGAGAGTTGCGATGGCGGCGAGCGCTGCGGTTTCGGTGGTGTTGGCCTTGCGGAAGATGTTGGCGGCGCGGACGATGGCGTACTGGACGTAGGGTCCGGTTTCTCCTTCGAAGCTGAGGGCGTCTTTGAAGTCGAAGGCTATGACTGTGTTGCGGGTGAAGCGGAGCATGAAGTAGCGGAGTGCGCCAACGGCGATTTGAGTCGCAATGGTGAGGCGCTCGGGGGCTTCGATCTCGGGGTGGCGGGTGTCGACTTCGGATTTGGCGGCGACGATGAGTTGGTCGAGGAGATCGTCGGCTTTGACGCCGAAGCCTTTGCGGCCGCTGACCTCGATGTAGGACTTGCCTCGGTCTTCGTCGCTGATGGTGTAGCCGAGCTCGATGGCGCAGCGCGGCGTGAGGGCGACCATCTCGTAGCTGAAGTGGGTGTAGTTGTCGGCGGCTTCTGTGTAGCCCATGCCGCGGAGCGCAGCGATGACGTTGTTCTGCGGATCGTTCTGGCGGGAGTCGATGACGTTGTAGATGTGATCGGCGTGGCCGAAGAAGGGGTGCGGGTTTTCGCCGTGTAGGGTGGAGATCCAGCAGCAGTGGTTGGAGTACTCATAGAATTTTGCATAGCCGAAGTCCTTGCCAGGGAGCAGGCCGAACTTCCAGAGGTGGTAGGCGATGTCTTTGCCGACGTAGGTGACGGTGCCGTTGGAGCGGACGATTACTTTGGCGTCTTCGTCTGGGAGGTTGGGGTTCGTTCCCTCGTGAGCGATGAGGTCGGCGGTGCCGGCGCGGCGCATGACGTAACAGCCTTTGTTTTTGCCGGCGGTCTCGAGGTAGAGAACACCCTTTTCGAGCATGAGGGTTCGGGCCGCGTCCCAGAAGTGGAGGGTGAGTATTTCGCTTTCGCGGGGGAGGAAGTCGTACTCGATGCTGAGGCGCTGCATGGTCTGGAGATGGCGGCGAAGGACGGCGGTAGAGATCAGGTCGGCTATCTCGGCCGTCTCGTTGTTGCCAACCTCGAGCGCATGAAGGGTGTCGAGACGAATCTGTTTGCGAGCGGCCATATGGTCGGGGTCGGCTGTGTACCACTGGGAGACGCGTGCGTAGAGGTCCCAACAGTAGAAATCGATGCGCTGGTTGGTTTCGATAAGTTCGGTAAGGAGTTCGCTGACGCTTGAGAGGGTCTTGCCTTCGAGGTAGACGAGGCCGACGACGACATCTGCGACCTGGACTCCGGTGTTGTCGATGTAATTCTGGACGCCTACTTCGTAGCCGCGCTTGTAGGAGTCGGGTCGGAGGAGGCGCTGGAAGGTGTCGCCGAGGATAGCGTTGCGGAGGTGGCCGATGTGTGCGGCCTTGTTGGGATTGATGCTGGTGTGCTCGACGAGGCGGAAGCCGGGGCCGCCAATGTCGGCGTGCTGGTCGGCGGCGATGCGGCGGACGGTGGCGGCGCGGTCGAGACGGACGTTTAGGTAGCCTGCGCCTGCGACTTCGACACTGGTGACGCCTTCGAGTTTGGGGAGTGCCGCGGTGAGTTCGGCTGCGAGTTCTGTCGCGATGGCGCGGGGGGCCTTGCGGAGGCGCTT
Organism: uncultured Acidobacteriaceae bacterium; assembly: GCA_963774835.1. Lineage (GTDB taxonomy): Bacteria > Acidobacteriota > Terriglobia > Terriglobales > Acidobacteriaceae > Edaphobacter. The sequence continues at coordinate 378,954 of CAVZGS010000001.1, read as the reverse complement.
GGCTAGTTCGAAGGCGACGGGAAGTGCCAGTTCGCCGAGGGCGATGCTGGGGGGCTGCTCGACGACCAGGTTCGTGAGCGTGAGATCGTACTTGGCGAGAAGGATGGCCTGGATGCGGGCCAACAGTGACTGCTGGATTGTGCGATACATGCTTTGTAGTTCACCGCGTTCGGGAGATGTGTTCAGTTTACCAGCGCGTGTCCTGCCTGACGGGCCGCCTGCGCGGCGGGCGACCACTTCGTGCTGCGTGTACCTTGTTTCGGCGGGACGTGTGCGGTAAGGGCCCTCGCGTTGCTCGGCGGTGAATTTCTATGGAAGCTCGGTGGGGAGTTGTTCGATCTCGACGAACAGCGGCTTGTGGTTGTGAATGCGGATGCGATGTGTGAGGAAGATGATTCCGCCTGCGCCAGTGACAGAGACGAGCATCCAGGCGTGGATGGCGAGGCCGAAGACAGCGGCTTGTCCGACGGAGGCGCCGTGGTTGGCGAGCGAGGTCTTGACGGCGAGTTCGAAGGGGCCGATCGCTCCGGGTGAGCTGGGGACCAGGTAGGAGAGGTTCGCAAAGGAGACGGCCAGCCAGGGAGCGATGCGATCGACGGGGATACCGAGCAGAAAGATCGCGGAGGCGAAGATCATGCCTTCGCAGGTCCAGATGACGGCGGTCTCGAATAGAAGGAGGAGCGAACCAGTAACACCAAGGCGGCCGGTGGCGTCGAGAGCGAGGGTCATCCAGTGTTCGATTTTCGTGAGTTTGGAACTTGTGGGCAGGCGGGTGAAGAGGCGCTGTATGGGCGACTGCAAACTTCGGGCCGCGACGAGAAGGAAGAGCAGTCCGATGGCTGAGAAGGCGAGTGAGATGTTTGCGATGAGGCGCAGATGTGGAGTGGCGACGCGGCCTACGGTTGCGACAAACATCAGGACCAGGACGAAGATGTCGAGGAGCTTTTCGAGGATGACGGTGCTGAGGATGACGGAGGGTGAGGCACCGAGGTCACCGGCGTATGTGAAGACGCGCATGATGTCGCCGATGCGAAGGGGAAGAATGTTGTTGGCGGCAAGGGAGGTCATGAGGACGCGGGCGCAGACAAGGAAGTGGGCCCGGATGGAGAGCTGTCCGCGTGGCATCATCTGGCTCCATCGGACGCAGCGCAGAGTATAGCCGGCGAATGTGAAGCCGAGAACACCGAGGACCCACGCGGGACGTACCGCGCGCAGGGCGAGGACCTGGTTGAAGGAGATCCCGCGGAACGTGTACCAGAGGAAGAAGGCGCTGATGAGCAGACCGGGGACGGTCTTGAACAGGTTGCGGTTCCCGGTGGTTGTGGTTGCAGAGCTCATGCGGGTACCTGGCCCAGCAGGGTGCTATGGGTCGTACCATGGCAGCTAGATTGGACCGAAAGACGATGAGCCATGCAACTCCGATTGTATCTTCTGGGTCTTTGCTTGGGGCCACTGAGAGAACGGCGTGGATGAGGTCTTTTTGATAAAGACTTTGTCCTGGTGTAAACCGCTGAACTCCGTTAGCAGTCTAATTTCTTGCGGAGCTTTCGATATCCTGACGAAAGTGGCCCTCGCAACAGGGCTAAGAGACAATGTAAGAGCAGCACTGATGTTTGGAGTAATCATTTTGCGGCGGGAGCAACGGGTAATTGGCCACATCGTTAGCATCACCCATCTCTTCGGAACAGCTTAGGCGGGAGGAGTACCAGCGGGAGCGAGGGTCTGCTGCCGTGATGGTGACGGCGTTGACTTTTTTTTCTTTGCTGTTGCACGGCTACCACCCGTATGCCGAGGATGGCGGCGTCTACCTGCCGGAGATCAAGCGGCTGCTCGATCCGGGACTTTATCCATTTGGGGCTGGATTTGTGGTGGAGCATCTGCGGTTCTCGCTCTTTGCGCCGGCGATGGCAGGGTTGGTTCGTGAGTCGCACCTGAGCGTGGAGACGGTGTTGCTTCTGGTGCATCTGGCGACGTTCTGGGCGACGCTGTTTGCGGCGTGGCTGCTGGCGGCCCGGTGTTATGAGTCACGCGAGGCCAGAGGCGGCGCTGTCGCGCTGCTGGCGGTTTGGATGACGCTGCCCATCGCAGGGACCTCGCTGATGTTGATGGGCCCTTACGTGACGGCGCGAAGCCTGTCGACTCCGTGTGCTCTGCTGGCGCTGGTGGGCGCGATGGAGTTTCTGCTGCCCCAGTTTGAGGTGGATGATGAGCCGGCACGACAGAGGTGGCGCGGGCCCGCTTTGTGTTGTGGGGCGCTGGTAGGGGCCGGGGTGATGCATCCTCTGATGGCCGCTTATGCACTTGGTTCGGTGCTGCTGCTGGGGGCGCTGCTGTCTCCAAGCAGACTGGTGCGAGTGTGGGGTACAGTCGGGCTGGGTCTGACTGGAGTAGCGATTGCTGCCGGGTTATATTTGTCAGCGTCGCCGGAGAGCGAGATCTATCAGAAGATTTTGCTGACTCGAGACTACTGGTTCTTGAGCCAGTGGCATTGGTATGAGTGGATCGGTTTGATCGCTCCGCTGTTGATTCTGTCGGTGGTGGCTACCGGACGACGAAGAGATGGCGACTCTGCGCGAGTAGGACTGGCGCGAATGGCAGTTGCCGCCGGGCTGACTGCGACGACTATCGCGGTGGTGTTTGCGCGAACAGGAATGGCGACACATCTGGTGGCGAGAATGCAGCCGTTGCGAACCTTTCAGCTCGTGTATGTCGTGATGATTCTTGCGCTGGGGGCGGTGTTGGGGGAACGGGTACTGCGGCGGAGGCCGATGCGGTGGGTCGTGGCGTTTTCGTTGCTGGCAGGGGTGATGGTGGCGGCAGAGCAAAGGACGTTTCCTGCGTCGAAGCACCTCGAACTACCAGATGCGCTGGCGTGGAGTGCATCGCCTGAGCGGGAAAATTCGTTTGAGCGGGCCTTCATGTGGATCGGGAAGAACACGCCAAGGGACGCGGTCTTTGCGATAGATGCGCAGTACATTACGAGGGCCGGTGAAGACGCTCAGAGCTTCCGCGCGATTGCGGAACGGAGTGTGCTGCCGGACTATTCAAAGGACGGCGGCGTGGTAACCAATAAGCCGGAGCTAGCAATCGCGTGGCTGCAAGGGCAAGTGGCGCAGGCGAAGTTAGACACAGAGCCGGACGCCAAACGTCTTGCCGCGTTGAGGCCGCTGGGGGTGACCTGGGTGGTGTTGGAACGGAACGCGACGACAGAGTTTGTGTGTACGTACGCCAACGTGGCCGTGAAGGTTTGCCGCCTGCCCTGAACGGCAGGACAGACGGCTTTGTGTCAGTTCCCCGTTGGAGTTGCTTTGGCGGCGGGGGCTGCGGTGAGGACTACGGCTTCCTGGTCCTTGTTCTCAAATTTTGAGTAGAAGCTTCGCAGGCCGGGGTACTCTTCGAGTCTGAAGATGATTTCTCCCATGGCATAATCGCGGTGCACGGTAAAGCTGGTGGGGGTGGACTCTGCCTTCAGACTGTAGACGGCATACTTCTCGAAGTTAGCTTTATCGCTGGCGGGGAGAGACTCTACCGCAAGGGTCGCTGGAAATTTAATCCGGACGGCGTCCTGGTTGACGTGTGTGTATTGAAAGTAGACAGGGACCTCGCGCTTCTCATGGGGGAAGGCGGGCTTGGAGTTGGCTTCGAAGATATCGGCTGGGATGAGGAGACGCTTGCCGGTGGAGGAACCAAGCGACCCGCTGACCTGCAGGTTGACGACGAGTGGCTTTTCATAGTCGTCGAGCTTGCTTATCGAGGTGACTTTAACTTCAAGCCCTGAAGGAACCGACTCTTCGACGCTGGTACGGACCTTCCTGTTCGATGCTTGTGGCATCGCCAGTGAGCGAGCGTTGCCTCCAGCGGACGGCAGGAGAGCCCGAGTAGATCATCGTGATTATGCCGGTGACAGCACCCTGCTGGTCGAGGGTAAGGTGCCGCAAGTCGCTGGGTACGCGAGTAGGTATAGCCCTCGCCGGGAGTGTTGACGAACGCGGACCCTCCTTCGATCTGACGAATGCCACCGACCTGAGTGTGTTTCCAGACGAGATGCTGATACGGACAGTAACGGGCACCGGGATCAAAGAACTGCTCTTTGCCGTCGACGTTGACGATGGCTAAGTAGTCGTCGAACTGAGAGAAGCTGGGGTAGGCGGTGAGAAAGATGCTGCGATCGCGATCGGTAACGGCTGCGAGGTAGGCCTTCATGCCGGCAGCGCGTGCCATGGCGACGAAGAGCTCCGCCAGCTGGTCGTCGCTGCCTCGCTTGCGCTTCCAGATGTCGTCGGTGTTGTGGACATCCTTGAAGCCCTCAGCTTTCTCCTCGGCGCTTGAGTGCTCGCGGGTGAAGTCCGTATTTTCAAGCTGCATGACTGCAGCGTAGATCTTACGGAGCTTTTGGTCCTGCGTGTCGGCGGGAGCGATGAGGTCGTGGACGGCAGCGGTAACTGCAGATCCAGGTCCGATGAATTTGTCTCGTTGCTTGGACCAGTATTTGCCTTCGTTCTTCCAGTACTCTTCACCCGTGCGATAAGCGGAATAGTAGAAGAGGACGCGGTAGGAAAGGCTCGCGACGGGAGGCATGAAGTCCTCCTCGGGGGCAGGAAGAATATCGTGAACGTCGAGCTCGAAAAAAAGGGCGTCTGTGCCCGGAAAGCGACTTTGTTTGAGCTCGGTGCCTGCGGGCAGGATGGGCGTCCAGGAGATGGCGGCGGTGAGCTGGGCGCGGTCACCGCCGGACATCAGCGGCTTGTTGGTCGGTCTCCATGAGTAGTGCGCCTTGCGGGTAAAGAGCTTGGACTGGATGTACCAATCAGGCGGGATGTAGTAATCGTCGTTGTAACGCAACTTATACCGGTATTCGATAATGCTGCCGGGCTCTACGTCCGGCATGGAGAAGACCTTGGCCATGATCTTGACGCCGCCGGCCTTCTCGACCAGTTTGTCGTAGGGCTTGCCGGTGAAGGGGACAATGGTGCCGTCGGGATGGATGGTGCCCTGCCCTGGATGCTGTCGATCGTGAGATTGGCCCCGCCGCTGAAGTGGGCGTAGTCCAATTCGACGTTGCCGAACTCTTTGCCCAGGTCAGTGAGCACTTTGAGCCGCACATACACGCTGAACATATGCAGGTTGTCCTCGGTGCTCTCTTCGCGGTAGAGGTAGACCGCGGCCGCGCCGGGGACCTGAGGTTGCGAGGTCATGGAGAGCTCTTCGGGAGTGGGCTGCGTCCACTGAGCGCGGGTGAGTGGTGCGGAGAGGAGAAGCAGGGCAGAAAACAGCGAGCGGCAAACAAGACGGCAGCCAGACGTGCGGGTCATTTTCGATTTTCTTTCTTCGGTTGGTTTCTGTTAGTGGATGGCCACATCAGGCCGGTAGTCTGAGCGCGGCTTTCGATTACTTCTTTACTTCTTTTTGAGCACAGCGTTGCTCTGTTCGTCGGCTGCGATGACACCGGCGAGCTTCTGGACGTCGGAGTATTTATCTGCTGGAAGAGTGACCTCGCGGACGGTGTAGGTGCGGGTGTAATGGAGGACGTTGTCCTTGACGGTGCTGGCGCTCTCGTAGGAGGCAAAACCCAGATCCAGTTTGATGGGGTCAGGTATCTCGTCAATCGCGTAGCCTGCGGGCAACTCGATGGTGTAGTCGTCCTGCTCCTGCATGGTCTCGTCCAGATTGATGGGGACGTCCTTACGCTTCTTGTGATCGGCCTCGAGCTCCTCGCTGCCGAGGACGCGGGGACGAACCATGAGTAGAGGGCCCATGGACTTGGCGAAGCGGTCTGCGGTGAAAGAATAGGAGGTAGTGAGGTCTTTGTTCAGGGCCTCGGCGTTTTGCACCTTGAAGTCGGTGACGGTAAAGCTGGTGAAGTCCTGTCCGAGCGATCGGTCGAGATATTGGGTCTGCTGCCTGGCATCTCCCATGGTGTAGAGGTAACGATGATCTTCGGAGACGTCACCGAAGCGCTTCTCGGTAACGGTGCCCTTGAGCGACCCGTCGGGCTGCAACTGGAAGCTGGCGGTGCGGCGGATGGTGTTGAGATCAGGGGGAAGGACCGGGAATTGGATGATCTGGCTGTCGGGGCCTTCCATCAGGACACCGTAACCGCCCTGGAGGTTGTGCTCGAGCTGGCCGAAGGCGGTCTTGTCCCACGTAGGGTCGAAGATGAGGTATCGACGACCGGTCTTTGCGGTGACGAGGCTGCGAAGTTTGGCGGAGTTGTAACCTTTGGGGACCTCGATCGCTGCGATCATGTGGTCGCCGACGATCGACGGTGCGTCCGGATCGACGACGCCGCGACGGTGATCGACCATCACCAGAGCGCCGTGGACGCCGATGGTAGAGAGCATGGCTGTGAGCAGGGTGGCTTTGTCTTTGCAGTCGCCGTAGCGATTACGGAAGATGTCGCCGGCGTAGTGAGGTTGGTAGCCGCCGATGCCCATTTCGATTACGAAGTAGCGGACCTGCTTCTGGACGAACTCTGCAATGGCCTCGGTCTTGTCGTAGAAGTCCGTCTTGTCCCCGACGAGCTCCTTCGCTTTGGCGGCGATCTCCGGAGTAGCGACCAAGCGGTCTTTCGAAAGGGTCTGATACCACTCGCCGATGCTCTGCCATGTGCCCACAGCGGCGGCCGGAATGGTGGGGCCCGCGTAGTGAACGGTCATCCGGCCTTCGAGCGAAAACGCTGCTGGACGGAGCATGACGTGGTCGAGGTCAACGGGCGGAGTGTCCTTCATCTCCCAACGCCAGCGTTGATGCTCGAGATCGATGGGCCGCACTTCCTTGGTGTGGGCCCAGACTGTGCCATAGGTGAAGCCGGGAGGAAGCTCGAGGGTGAAGCTCTGATTGAGGCTGGGCAGATCGCTCTGGAAGAACCACGTCTTCTCGGTGAGATAAGGGTAGGTGCGTTGTTCGTACTCATAGGCAACGACGCCGCCTGGGTCGCGGCCGGGTGCGCTCGCTATCCTTACCTTATCGTCCAAGAAGAAGTTTCCCTCTCCGTAACCCCGTTCGGCCATCTCGTTGTCTTTGACGGCGTACTCGTGGCCATCCGGTCCGATGCTCCAGACGTGCATGGAGAGTATTTTGGTGTCCTTATTGAAGGGGACCTCAACGACTCCTTCCTCTCTGCCCTGGGGCCGGAGGATCTTGACGACGCGGCGGAGGTGCTCGACTGCGCTGCCGTCAGGGGCGACGGTGTAAGTGGTGTCTTCGAGCAGAACGACTGCGTTGGTCTCGGGGGAGTAGGCAGGAAGCTTTTGCTGAGAGGCCGTGCGCACCCAATCGGGAACGCTGTCGGACTTAAACGCAAAGGACGGGGTCCCTGTAAGGCAGAAGAGAACGACTAAGGCTGAAAGGTACATCAAAGGTGTGCGCAATTGCTCTGCTCGCTGTGCTGCTCGTTCTGTCATAGGGCCCTGGATACGATCCGGCTTTGCCGCTACGACGACAAAGGCAGAGTTGGAGAGACGATAGGAGGTACGTGCAGATTTATACGTGGGAGGAGACTGCATTACAAGAAAAATCAGACGGTTGACAGTCGCATGAATGGGTGATGGTTTTTGCTCTGCGGAATGATGGAGCTACGGGACGCGAAGGGCACGGAGGCCGCTGGTTTGGAATAGACCGGTCGGGTAGTCCTCGGTCGGGTATTGGAGCTTGAATAGATAGCGAACAAAGAATCCGCCGGAGACCATGTTGTAGTTGCTGGTATTGTTGGCGGAGAGGAAGGCGCCGAAGTACCAGTGGTCGGCTGCGCGATAGGCACCCTCGCCGTTGAAGGAGTAATTCACGCCGGTATTGCTGCTGGCTGGCGTCTGTGCGTTGCCTGAAGCGACCTGGAAGGCTGGATCGAGGGGATAGTAGGGTGCTCGGTCCCTGCTGGAAGCTCTGCACGCCGATGCCTCCGGAGACGGTGTAGTGGAAGACGGTCTTGTAGTAGCCGTTGTATGTGATTGGAACTGCGGCGAGGAAGAAGACCTCCGGACTGAAATAGCCTCCCTGGCCGTAGGTCATGCCGCGCTCGTTGTATTGATAATGCATGCCGACGAAGTTGGCGCCGATGTTGAGGGTCCCATAGCCGGGCCAATGCTTGACCTGGAAGTAGGCGCGCATCAGCCCTTCGTATTTCTGGTTCTCGAGGACGTGGAAGCCGGTGAGGTTGGCGCCATCGGCGGAGACGTAGAGGCCGGACTTTGCGCCGCTCACATTCAGCGTGATGCCGCCGCCTGTCGAGATGACGCCACCCCAGATGTTTCCTGCAAAGGACGGGGTCGCAGAGCCTGGGTCGCGAAGACCGGCGTAAGAGAGCTGCGTGTCCGTGACCGAGTCGCGGCCACCGAAGAAGGTTACGGGGCCTCCAAGCGGACGCCATTGCACGCGGCCGGTGATGTTCGCTACGAGGAACTCGTAGGGCGTGTAACCCAGCGCGAGGCCGAGGTTGGTGGAGGACAGTTGCAGTTCGCCGCCGAGGCCGTTCGCAAATTGCTGTGGAGGTGTGACTGGGGCATTTGCAGGCAGGGTGCCCAGGACGGGGACTGTACCTGTCGAGTTTTGAAAGGAAGCAGTGTCGATGGTGCCTGAGTTCAGGAAGACGGGCTGGGCAACGACAGTGGCGCGGACTGTTTTGCCTAGAACGGCAGAGGCCTCGAAGGGGGATTCGACGTCGGTGAGGCGATCGAAGCCCGGAGTGCCGCTGCGATAGCGGGCGAATCCGGTGGCGCCGATCCAGCCGCTGTAGGAGGCCTCAAGGGCGGCGAGGCTCCAGCTCGGTCTTCTGGCGCTGGGTGAGTGGCGGGCCGAGGGCAGCGGGGGCGTTAGGATCGTAGGAGCCTCGCAGGGGAGGGACGCTGTGAGCTGTGAGGTCAGGGTCGGTTGGGGGCTGGCCTGGATATACATTTGGATAGTTCAGCGGGGGGAGGGTCGGGGCTGGGGGTGCGGAGGGTGGAGTGTCGGCAGAAGGTGGAGTGGTTGTCGGCGCGGGCGAGGGTGCAGGTATGGGCACCGGTGCGACGGGTAGCGAGGCGGGCTTACTGAGGCCGATTCGAGGCATTGTGCGAGGTTGGGGATACTGCTGGCCATAGCTGTAGCTAGCCGGCTGGGGCACCTGTTGACGCGATCTGGAGATGTTGGTGTGGGACGAGTTGATCTGCGTCGTCTCGGTGTTCGGGACGTAACGTGCGGTGGGCTGAATGTCGGAGGCTTCGGCTGATTGCGCGGCCACAGTCTGGGTCGGTGGTACGTAAGGGACATAGGGTCCGAAGACCTCCTGCTGGGTAGGAGGGCCGGCTGGCGGGGCGTTGTTCGAAGGCTCGCGCGGGAGGTTCGCAGGTGTCGACGAAGCCGCAGGTTGGGTTGCGCGATTGGCGGGGTTGGCCATGTAGGAGAGGACGACGTTCGAGTGGTCCTGCGCCTGGGCCACGGCGTCAGCGCTGTTGTAGCTGGGGAGATACGGTTGTGTCGGCGTGGTCGAGTCAGGTGTGCTGAGCAGCGAGGCCAGGTCTTTAGGCTGGGAGGCGGTGGGGAGGCTCGCCATCGGTTGGGGCTGGCTGAGTTCAGCAGCGAGTTCGGCTGCGGGGTCGCGAGGAGGGAGAGCGGCGAGCGAGGCTCGATAGTAGTCGGCGGCGCGATTGGTGTTGCCACGCGCCTGCTCGAACTTTGCGGCGAGGGCCAGCATCTCGGAGTCTTTTGGATACTTGTCGAGGCCATAGCGCAGCCAGGTTTCGGCGATCTTCATATCACCAGCAGCGAGCGCGGCACCGGCGGCAACCTTGTAGTCGGAGGCGGTAGCGGTCGTCATGTCCTGCGACTTGAAGATGAGGACGGCCTGATTGGGAAGGCCAGCACGAACGTAGCCGGAGGCCAGAGCGCGGAGGACGGTTGGGTTGTCCGGAAAAGAGAGGGCCGCGGCATTGAGGATTGCCAGCGAGCGTTTGAAGTCGCCGGCGGCAGCGGCCTGGTTGGCGCGGCGCACTGCCCAGGTTGTCCAGATCATTTGAACGGAGCGGCGCTGTTCGTCGTTGAGGTGCCTCCCGGCCGCCAAGCCGCATCAGTTGGCGATAGAGGCCGGCGTCGTTGCCGCTATTGAAGAGCAGCCACGCGTCCTGTATGTCGATATCTGCGGGGGCCGCTGTGTGCTCCGCCGCGTAATGCTGCTTGACGCGATTCATGAAGACCATCGCCTCTCGCGACTGGCCGAGACTGTTGTAGATGGCACCGACCGTCTGAAGATACTCGATGTCGTTTTCAAGCTGCTGGCGGACGGGAGGCGGAATCTGTCGGACTCGAGCGATCGCCTCCCGGTCGTGGGCGGTGGTGTGGAGCGCGGAGAGCAGGCCCTTCCATGCGTCGGGACGATCGCTGTTCTCCGACAGCACAGTGCGGTAGATCGCGCGAGCACGCTGCGGATCGTTGCGGGAGAGATAGATCCCAGCAAGCGCGAGCGAGACCGCAGCGGACGGTGTCTTGCCAGCGGCGGTTTGCTGTGCGACGGATTTTTCGAGAATGTCCTGGGCGATATCGAGCTTGTTCTGACCCTGATAGACGGAGGCGACGGTGATCTGAAAACCGGGACCGCGCATCGCCGCGTCGTAAATGGATGGCGGCATGGCCTGCAAGGTCTGCAAGGCCTGCGGGTCCTCCTTCATGGCGTGCTGGATGCGAACGAGGCCTTGCCATGCTGTGAGGTTTCCGGCATCCACGGCGAGGACACTGCTTGTAGAACGCTGCGGCCTGCTCGAGACGGTTGGCCTGCTGGAGGAGACTGGCGTACTGAAGTTGGGTCTCGATCTGAAGACTCTGCGCTCCAGATGGGACCGGCAGATCGAGAGCGGTTTGCAGAGCACGCTGAGCGTCGGCGTCACGGCCAACCGACGTGTAGGCTGAGGCCAACGAGCGGAGGAAGACGGGATCCCGCATGAGCTGCGCGCGAACGGCAGGCGGAACGCTGCGTTCCGTCAGCAAGGACTGAGAGACGTTGCCTGCGCCCAGTTGCGCCATGAAGAGACCACGCCAGGCGGCAGGAGAGGAAGGCTCTACATGGAGGTCGCGCTCGAAGACTTCGATTGCCGCCCCGGGCTGGTGGGCCTTCAGTAGTGTGCCGCCGAGGCCTTCGAGGGCCTCCGGGCTGGCTGGACGCATGGCCAGCGCGGCGCGGTACCGCTGCTCGGCTGTGGTTAAGTCGTTCTGGTTGAGGGCCGTCATGCCCTGGTCCATGAGCAGGTAAAAATGCGCGCTCTTAAGGGCGGAGTCGAGGCCGGCGTCGCGGGCACCGTTCTGTTTAGCTTGCTCGAGAAAGCTGATCGCTCCGGCGAAGTTGGACTGCTGCATGCGCACGTAACCCATGCCGGCCAGTGCGCTCGCGTTTTGCGGATCTCTTGCGAGCATCGACTGAAATCGCCTCTCGGCCTCGGGCAGGTCATTCGCGTTGAGGGCGCTGTAGGCCGCCCGTTGCGGCGGCACTTGGGACGAACGCAGGGGGCTAGGCTTGGGCTGATTGCGAAAGCCCTGCTTCAGTTCAGGTGCGTTGGGATTGATGGCCCTGATACGGTCAAGGTATGTGTTGGCGAGCGCGGGGTTGCCGCTCAACCTCGCGGAACGGGCGAGACCAGCGAGAGCATCCACGTTTTTCGGGTCTACCAATAGGGCCTGCTGCCAGTCTTGCGCGGCCAGATCGATCCGACCGCGGGCCTCTAACGTTTGCGCTCGATCGAGCAGGGACTGGGTCGCGGATTCGGTCGTCTGGGCACGTAGGATTGACTCGTTCGCAGCGAAGACGAGCGTGCCTAGCAGCAGCGCTGTTGACAGCGGCCGGAATGACCAAACGTTCTTCATAAAGTCTGCTACAAAGCCAATGCCTACAGCGACGACAGACGTGTGGAGACACCTCTACCGTCGGTGGTGTCCTAATTTGCTTGTTGGGGTATTGACTGGTTTGCTACTGACTACTTCGCGACCAATTTTTGCTATCGCGAACGCCGCTCTACGCCAAGATCGCCCTCCCGGTCGAAAGGGTCCATGTGCGTCTAGTCATTCCCCTGCAGGCGGGAGCGTGCCGTCTTGCGCAGGATGATGCGAATGGCCACGGCCATGAGGAAGCAGGAGCCAAGAATGGTGATGACCATCAGCCACTGGTAGCGTTCAAAGAACATGTTCAGACGGATCCAGAGCGAAAGAGAACCGACGTTGTAAGCATCATTGCCAATGCGGTAGGAGGTAAAGCGCGCGCCGTGCAGAACGCTGACCGATTGGGAGATGTCGGAGGACTGAGACGTCTTTAGAAACACAGACAAGAAATCGGGGACTACGTTCTTGTCACGCAGGACCGATTACGACGACGGAACGGTTTGATCCGCTGGGCCACTCGATGCCTTCGATCAGCGCGTCGGGCAGGCCGCCGGCGGTCTCGAGCTGGCCGGACTGGACGCGGTCGGAGCTGCGGGCACTTCCACCAGGCGTGTTGCAGCTGTGCGAAGAAGCCCTGGGTGTCCTGAATGTGCAGGCCGCTGCCATCGACCCCAACAGGCAGCGACGGATTCAGACGGGCGATGGCGGATTGATCGTCGACCGTGCCCAGCACCAGATAGTCCTTTTGGTGATCGGAGTTCATGCCAGCAGCGTTGGTGACTGAGACGTTGAGGACAGGGTATCCGGTTTGCGCGCCAAAGTGGCCCATCAAGGTGAGGTACATCTCGATCTCCTCCGGGCCGGGAGTGTCGGGCAACACGACTGCGGTGTCGGAGAGGTCGGCCCGTCGGGTGAAGGGATATCCGGCGTTGGCGAAGATCTCGAGATTCGGCAGGGTCGTCCAGTGGGGGATTCCCTAATATCCAGATAAGAGTCTTTGAAAACCGCGCCTTTCAGGTTATTGGGTACGGCGTCCTGACACTCCGCTTTTTTGGGCTGCAGGAAAATAAACCGCATCAGCATCGAGTTCGAGAATGGGCGGATGTCCGAGACGGGCACAGGCACGATGGTTTCAAGGTCGGCCGAGGCCTTGTCGGTGTGTGGCAAGGGCGTCGAGCTGACATAGGAGTCGTTCAGAGATACCTGCAGGCTGCTGTCGCTGGAGATGGGAATGCCGTTATAGCGGTAGCCCAGATGAAGGCCGAGGTTTCGCTGTGCGCCGAAGTAGAGGTCGGGCGGAAGGCGCATGTAAATGGCGATGGGGGCGGTACCGTCCGTCTCGAAGCTGCCGGACTGTGCGATGTCACCGATGCTGGTGATCTTTTCGGTGCTGAGCCAACGCGGTGCGTCGTCGGGCTGACGGGGTGCGGGCATCTTGATCGAAGACACGCGGACGGTGTCCCCTTCAAGCAGGTCGCGCTGGAGGGTAAGCGCCATGGCTGCGGTAAGCACGTCGTCCGCCGAGCCACCGGTGAGGACGAGGGCCGTTTGAGTGCGGGTCGGAGGGGTTTGCGCGCATGGCGATGGTAGGGCCCGAGGCCGCGTTCATTTGGAGCGAGGTCGGAAGGGACGCGCTGCTCTCGCCGATGACGATCGCGTTGCCCGGTGGAACAGCGCCTACGGATACGGGAAAGCGGACGGGCCGCGAGTCCGCGAGGATTCCGAACCAGGACGCGACGATGCCGGCTGCCTGCAAGGCCCTAGGTGAGGGTTGGGTCAAAAATACGATAGGGACCACCGGGCGAAGATCGACCATGGAATCGTAGAAGGGCGCCGGCAGCAGCTTGAGGTCGTCGTGCAACGTAACCAGCAAACCTGTGAACTCGATCGTCGAAGTGTTGTCGACATGACTCCATAACGTGGAGTGAGACGGGTCCTCGCACTTCATGGTGTAGTGGCCGACGAACTCGAAGGTGAGTTCGTTGTTTGGCGCAAGCATCTCGGCAGGGAGCGTAAGGGTCGCCTCCAGCAACGCGTTGTTTTCAGTGTTTGATGCGCCGTTCGTTGTCTGCCCGGGCGCGGGCTGGGCGATCGGGGCAGGCTCCATTGTTACCGGGAGAGTGGCGAAGAGCGTACCGTTCAGGCCCACCTTGAGATGGCTGAGAGAAGGTATAAGTCCTGGTGAAAAGTGATAACGCAGCCGCATGGTCGCGGTCTTGACGATCTGGTTCTGCGGGAGTGAAAAATGGACGGTATCGAAGGCGTCCACACCGTGGAGGACGATGGTATTCGGCACTCCCAGGTCGGCGAGAGAGAAGACGTGGTCGAAGGTGGCCGGCGCTTCAGGGGCGCTCGGCGTAGGCGGGCTGTTTCCTTCCGTGGAGACCTGCGCCGACAGGGTGCTGGTGCTCAACAGAACGGTCAACAAGACTAGCGGCACGACGCTGGTGGCGAGTTTTCCCTTGGTTGGCGATTCCCTGGGCCCCGTCCAACTTCGGAGCGACCTTTCCAGGCCGTGGAAGGCGAGTTTGAATATCCGGGCCAGGCTGGTCAGAGGCCTGTCTGGCTCGCGCGTCTCGCCCCAGCCGAGCCAGGTGTCGGCCCGGGAGTAAAGCACCATCGTGAGCGCCTCCTCCTCCTGCAAGGTGAGCGGATCGAACTGTGCCCGCAGAATACATCCGCTGATTCCCACGATCGTGGCGGGCAATGTCGCGTTGCCATCGAGGACAGGGAGGGTGAGCTTTATGGCATCGCCGAGGTCTGCAGTAAATTCGCGCTCCATGCGGACCATAACACCGCCGCTAGAGACGTCTGCGGTGACGCCAGGGACGATGGCCCCGCTGGCAAGCTGCACATTCGCTGGAATGGTCATTGGAAGGCGGACGGTCTGCCGGCGCTGGCGACTCTCCCACGCAACGGAAGTGGCGACTCCAAGGATGACGAGATTGAAACAGCCCCAGAGCACGTTCATCACAATCGTGCCGACGTGGTTGCCGTCATACATTTCGGCAGGTACGTTGAACGGAAAGACGAGACCTGCGCCGCGAAACTGGAAGAGCCTCGGGAACGCGCAGAGCAACCCGATGAAGTTCATCGCGATCAGGAGGACGAAGGGCTGCGCGACCCGCCTGTCAAAGAACCCGCGGTTCACAACGCCGCCTTTGGCCGTGACGTCGAAGTTGCCCAACCTGGGATTGATGAGAGCGAGGATGGTGGGAAGAAGGATGTAAGGCGCGAGTACGGTTTCGTAGATCTCGTTCCAAAAGGAGTGGCGGTGCTGGCCCTGGATGCGCGAGTTCGCGATGTTTGATAGCACCAGGTGGGGAAAGGCGTAGGCGAGAATCGCCGCCCAGTAGCCGGGAATGTTGACGTGGCCGAAGACGAGATAGATCAGCGGCGCGGTGAGAAAGATCAGGCGCGGCAGAGCATATAGAAAGTGCGTCATCGCATTGAAGTAACAGAGCCTCTGGGCCGCGCTCAGGCCACGTGCGAAGAGCGGGTTGTCGGTCCGCATGATCCTGGACCATGCCGCGCGCCCAGCGGATGCGCTGCTTGACGTGTCCGCTCAATCGTTCGGTAGCGAGGCCGGCCGCCTGAGGGATGTTAATGTAGGCCGTGTTCCAGCCGTTCATCTGCATGCGCAGTGAGGTGTGGGCATCCTCGGTCACCGTCTCGACGGCGATGCCGCCAATCTCATCGAGTGCGGAACGCCGCAGGACAGCGCAGGAGCCACAGAAAAAGGTCGCATTCCAGAAGTCGTTGCCGTCCTGGACGACGCCGTAAAAGAGTTCGCCCTCGTTGGGGATCGTGCGGAACTGGTCGAGATTGCGCTCGAATGGATCGGGCGAATAGAAGTGGTGGGGGGTCTGCAGCATGGCCAGCTTGCTGTCACGCAGGAACCAGCCGAGGGTGACCTGCATGAAGCTGCGCGTGGGGACGTGGTCGCAGTCGAAGATCGCCACGTAGGGGGCGTCGAGGCGGGCTAGGGCGCGGTTGATGTTGCCGGCCTTGGCATGCAGATTATCGTCGCGCGTCATGTAACCGATACCGGCCTCTTCGGCGAACCTGCGGAACTCGTCGCGGCGACCGTCGTCGAGGATGTAGATGTTGAGCTTGTCGGCCGGCCAGTCGATATTCATTGCGGCCAGGGCCGTGTACTTTACGACGCTGAGTGGCTCATTGTAAGTGGGGATGAGCAGATCGACTGCGGGCCAGAGGTCCGGATTGTCCGGCAACGACACTGGGGTGCGACGCAAGGGCCAGAGCGTCTGCATATAGCCGAGAAAGAGGATGACGAAGGCATAGGTCTCGGCGAAGAGCAGCAGGACAATGAAAAAGGCGTCCAACAGGCTCCATACTGAGCCGGGGTCAAGGAACAATCTCGAGGTCGTCGCGATCCTCCAATACCCATAACGAAAAGTGGAGAACATGGAGACCAGCAGCAGCGTCAGTGTGACCAGGTAAGAGCTTGAGCCGCGGTCGAGCCAGATGACCAGTGCGACGGTGAGGATTCCCAGCACGATCTGCTGCGGCCAGGTCAGCTCGAGGACGCCGATGAAGCAGAGCAGGAAGACCCCACTTGCAAGGATGAGGAACCGAAGAGCTTTGAAGAAGAGACCGTCACCTGACTCAAACTGCTTAAAGAGCGGTGACGCAATCATCTTTCACTCCACCTGACGTTGCGGAAGCCCGCAGTGGCCGGTGCGGCGACGGTGCGGAGCCAGGTGGCGAGGTTGAGATAGTCCTCGGCGACAGGGGCGTCGGGAGCGTAGTCGACCACGGTCATGCCTTCGGCGAGCGCTTCACTGACGGCCGGTGCGCGGCGAATGACGAAGGGCAACAGGCGATCCCCGAGTTGACGGCGCATCACTTCGCGGACATCGAGGTGCAGCGGCAGTGAGGTGTCGAACTGGTTGAGCACATAGTAGGGCTGTAGAGGACGGCCGTCGCCGTCGTTAACACCGCCGAAGAATTTTTCGACCGTCTGCAGGCTGATTACAGAGTTCATGTCGGGCGCGACCGGAACAAGGATAGTCGGGTTCATGCGGGAGAGTCGGCGAACGATCCAGCTTGAGCCGACGGTGAGGTCGAGCAGAATGCGTTGGGTACCCCGGCTGTTGCTGATGATCTCTTCGGCGAGTTGCTCCTGCGCAGCCTCGTCGCTTCCCTTCTGGTCTACGTCGTAACTAACCAGATAAATTGGTGCGTCAGTGCTGCCGCTGGGTGGCGAGAAGGTGCGGACCGTGCCCTGACGAAGTTCGCTGGCTCCGAAGTAAAACGGCAGCAGACCGTGAGAGGTCGTGTCGGTCAGGAGGACTTTTTCCCCCATGGACGAGAGAGCGCGGCCAACTGTGGCAACGAGGCTGGTCTTGCCGACACCACCAGCTAGCGAGAAGACGGCCAGGATTGGCGTGCGGGTTTCCTTCTGGCGCACTGAAACGGCCTCGGGCTGGTCCTGACCGGGTTGCTCGAAGACGCCCTTGAGCGCAAACCAGCGAGCGGCTACGCGTTCGCGTGAGTGCTGCAGCGTGTCAGCGACTGAGGACTGAACAGGCGCTGGCTGCGAAACAATGGGCTTGGGTGTGACCTGCGGCGCGGATGGAGCATAAAGCCATGCCGGACCGGCGGGGTCTGACGGGTGAGTTGGCTTTTGTGTAGAGAGCGGGGCGGGTTCGGACACGGACTCAGACGTACTGCGGCGTTCTGGGAGGCCCTGCGACTGCTGGTAATCGAAGTCGTCCTGGGCGCGACGGCCGCGACTCGAGTCGGACGGAACCAGCGCCTGAGAGAACGGCGATACGGGCCTGGGACTCGCTGCGGACGGGGTGACCCGCGAAGACATCATCGGTCGCGAAACGGAAGGCCTTGCCTGCGGATTTCCATTTACTTCGAGGTTGGAATCATGAGAAACATCGACCGGCAGCGAGCGATCGCCTGAACTCGGAGGCCATTGGCCGTCGGTGGCGGAGGTTGAGGCAGTGACGGGCCCGGTCTGAGACGAACGGGCCGCGCGTAATTGGGGATCGGAATGACGTTGATCCATGAGCGTGGCCTGACTTTCATTTACGTTTGAAGGCGGACGTGGTGCGGGAACCGATCGTTCGATTAACGGATTTATTCCCTGGGAGGCCGCGGACACAGGAACGGCACGGCCCTCGGCTGGAATTGAATGTCGTGACGAACCGGTTGAAGTGTACTCGGCTCGTGCAGCAGCGAGGTCGGGGCCGCGGTATATCTGGCGGACTCCCGATGCATCGTCGGGATGGTAGCCTTGCGGACGGCGGGACGAACCCTGACCTCCGGAGGCCCCGCGCACTGGTGACACAGGGGCGGTCGTATAAGGACGGTATTCGTGACGCTCGGGCACCGCCGCTCGGACGCAATTCGTCTGACGGAGCCGTCTGGTCCAGTGCTGCCGGCCGTGTCGTGGGCCGCAGCAATGGCTGAGAGTGGACAGGGGCTTGCGAAGCAGAGGCGACCGTATACGGATCCGAAATCCTGCCGGGAAGCTCTGTGGGCGCCTGCTGAACGCCGATCGTTGCTTTGCGGCGCATCTCAGAATCTGCATAGCGAGCAGCTTGCCTCTGTGCGGATGCGTGCGCCTCGGCGATCTCGCGCTCTTCGCGGCGTGCGGCTGCCTCGGCGACAGCGGCGGCCTCGGCACGGCGAGCGGCTTCGACGCGCTCTGCTGCCGCGGTACGGGCTGCCTCCTCAGCCTCGCGCAGAGCACGGCGCATGGAGGAGTCAGCGTCTTCTGCCTGATGGGCACGGGCGGTCTGTGCTGCATTACGCGCAACGGACTCTGCTGCTGCTGCGGCGGCTTCGGCCTCGGCCTGAGCGAGCAACGCCTGTTCGCGAACCTGCTCGGCAGCGCGATGCCTTAACTGCGCGCGATACTCCCGGCGCGAGGCGGAGAAGTCACGATACTTCGCTCCGTGAAGGTTCGCCCAGGAGTAGAGGACCGCAACATCTTCGGGGGTCTCCGCTACTGTCGGTTCGTCGGTCCTGTCGGTGCTGCGAGAATCCATATTTCAAAGTCCTGTAACTTCCGGTTACCGTGGTGGTTTTGCTTGAACTGCGCCGGTTCGCTGCCAGTTCAAAAGGACGTGTTTGCACCCGTTATCATGCAATATCCTGAGGCTACTGTGGGTAATACCCCAAGTCAATGAAAGCGTTGTGCGACTTAAGTGTGACCGGACTATGAACATGGGTGATACCGCGTAAAACCTGAGAGAAAAGCGACGAACGCTCATTCGGCCCAAAACGGGACTCTGCGTTTGCGCCTTGCGATTCCAACAATGCAACTGGCGATCTTCGGTCGCGCCTTTCTGCGATAACTGAAGATCTCCGGGCTCGATCAATCTTTGCGCGAAGGGCCTGTTCTCGCGAAAAAATGCATCGTCTGTAAAGGCTTGCACGGACGTTGGTTGGCGGCGAAATTACCTCGGCTGGATGTGCTAACTTGGTAGTGTGGTTTGAGAGCGTAGCTCAGTTGGTAGAGCATCGCCCTTTTAAGGCGTTGGTCCTGGGTTCGAGCCCCAGCGCTCTCACCATCAAATCAATAACTTACAGGCAATTGAAGAGAGACGGCAAAGCTGACTGCAAAACTCCCGTCAGTTCCCTACCCGCTACTTCCACAGCGTGCGTGCCTGGAGCAGAGGCACCCACTACGTCAACATCACGGGATGAGCAGTACGCGAAGCGCCGATGATTTTGCTGAAACTATCGAACCGCATGGGACTCTAATCCTCTGTACGGAGGAATCGAGATGAAAACGAACATGAACGGCGACCTGGAAGACATTCCGATGACGTACTTTTGGTATCCAGTTCTCGCAATCTTAGCGATGGTCATTGCAGCATTGGCTGTCGTCATAAAATTGGCTTAGACTCTCTGCCCGGGTAGACTCTTCACGCTAAGATCCTCAAGCAACTGCTCGCACCGCCCAGACCCAGCGAATTATCCGCGCCAGCCGATAAAAGAACCTTTCTCACGTTGGCATCAGGTGCCTAGCTAACTCAAGCCCGCCATCCAGGTGCTACGCTGGCTGAGTCATGGCGAAGACCCGTAAACAAACTGCTGCCTACGAACTGCCGCTGATGCCCCAAGTTGGCGATAAGGTAAGGCCTGGACGCTCCGAGATGGTCTACGAGATCAGCCGTGTCAGTCAAGACGGTAGCGATGTAGATCTCCACGTCCCTGGCATGAACCTCGATCGGTTCCGGGTCCGCGCGGACACGCTCACTTTTGTAGAGCGCAAGCCTCCAGCCAGAACCTCAAACCCTTTCACACAACCTGAGCCCGCCTTCGACGCCAGCGAAGTCATGGGACGTATCTCCACCGTTCAGCGGGAGAACCTTGAGCGGTTTGATGATGACATTGCAATCCTCAAGAAATACCTCAGGACGGAAGGTGCTCCCAAGGCCGCAATCTCAATGCTTGAAGACATGAGCAATGAACAGCATGAAAGCTGGAAGACCGCGGTTGAACGAATAAAGGAATTGCTGGAGGAATAGCCGTGCGCGGACAATGTGAAGCCGCTCAGAAGCAAAAAAATCGCTGAGGCGTTCCACGTCTCCGAAACGCTAGATGACATCTGCTTCGGTGTGGGATTGGAGTGCGCTCCTGGCTCCAGTACTTATGCCGTGGGTTTGTCCGGAGCGGGCTCTATGGCGCAAAACTCCTCCAGAAACTTATCGCTGTATTCCCTTACGAGAGTTTCTACGCGTTCGGCAGAGTTCGCACAGACGATCAGGCCCGCGTGATGGTGGCGGTCGAGATGCTGGACGACCTCGGGAGAGTTGTAACCGCTGGTGTCGGGCCGTTCCTGGCGGGCAAGACAGATGACGCTTCCGGCGTAGAGATGCTTCACCTTTGGAAGAGCGTACTCCATGTGGAAGAGTGCTGAGACTTCGATTCTCGCCCACTCGACCCACGGATTGATCCCAGAGGCAAATTCGACGACTTCGGCGATGTGGGCGCCTCCGACGCGGGCCGCGGTCTCGAGGAAGTAAAAGCTTCCGTTGGAGTGCGCCTTGATGAACTCTGTGTGCGTGACGCCGGAGACGAGGCCGAGCGACTCGATCACATGGGTATGCATTCCAAGAAGGCCGAGGGCATCACTCGATTCCCTGTCCAAAGCGCGCGTGCTGAAGACGCCGCCCTGATGCATGGTCTGCATAGGCGGTTTGCCATATTGATATGCGGAACCGAAGAGGGTCCTACCGTTCCAGGTGACGCCCTCAACGTGAAATATTTCGCCTGGGATGAAGCGTTCCAACAGGTAGTGTGACTGTAGATCGCCGAGTTCGTCGAGAACTGGCCAGAGCGCTTCAGGGGATTCGATTTTGCGAATGCCGATTGCGGACGCGTTGGTGCGGGGCTTCAAGAGCCAGGGGCCGGGGACATGACCCATAAAGCTGCGGAGGTCAGCGTAGTTGAAGACCGAGGTGAACTCCGGCACCGGGACGCCGCACTGTCGGGCGCGAACACGCATTGCAAGCTTGTCGCGGAAGTGGCGGGTCAATGATTCACCCATGCCGGGCAGTCGCATATGCTCGCGCAGGAGGGCGGCCACTTCGAGGTCAAATTCGTCCAGCGCAACGATGCGGTCGAACCTGTTTTCACGGGCGAGGTAGCTGACAGTGTTCAGGACCTGCCCCGGGGTGAGACCCTCCGGCATGGTGAAGAGTTTGGAGATGGAAGCGCGAGGCCAGCCGGCGTGCTCGAGCTTGTCGACGGTGAGGAGAACGACGTTGACGCCGAGACGCGCGACCTCTTCCAAAAAGAGCTGGCCCTTTTCGTAAGTGCTGATGCAGAGAATCGTGGGCTTCTGCTGGTCAGTCACGCTAGCTCCTCGTGTTGGCAAATACAACTGCGCCTTTGGTTCAATAGGAACGAATGTACGTTTAAGGCGTGTAGCGAGAGTAAATCAGGAGACCAGTTCTTCGGCAAAGGTTTGTTTGACCCCGTCTTCGAGCGGTGTGAATCCGGCGGTGTACCCCGCCGCCCGCAGACCCGCGAGGTCGGCCTGGGTGTAGTGCTGGTAGCGCTTCTTCAGGTCATCGGGAAAGGGGATGTACTCGATCTTGCCCTGGCCGTGGACTTGCATTAGCGCCTCGGCTACGGCCTTGAAGGTGCGGGCCTCCCCGGTGCCCGCGTTGACTACTGCGTGAATGGGCTTTCTGGGGCCGTCGGGCAACAGGCCGGCGAAGAACATGTTGATGTGGGTGAGGTCCTTGACGAAGACGAAGTCGCGGCGCTGTTCGCCGTTGGCGTAGCCGCCTGAGCCCTCGAACATTTGGATCGTCCCGGTGTCTTTGAGCTGTCGCGTGAAGTGATGGATCACGCTGGCCATGCGGCCCTTGTGCTGCTCGCGTGGCCCGTAGACGTTGAAGTAGCGAAGGCCGACGACGGTGCTCTTCATCTCTGGCAGGAGGCGGCGGACGTAGTTGTCGAAGACCAGCTTCGAGTAGCCGTAGACGTTCAGCGGGCGCTCGTTGGCCGGGAGTTCTGTGAAGCTGGTGCTTGCTCCATAGACGGCTGCGGTCGAGGCGTAGACGAGTGGAATCTTGCGGTCGAGAGCGAAGTGCAGCAACTCCTTCGAGTAGGTGAAGTTGTTGTCCATCATGTAGCGGCCGTCGTCTTCGAGTGTGTTCGAACAGGCGCCCTGGTGCAGGATGGCGCGAACCTTTGCGCTCTCGAAGTAGCCTGCCTTCAGGGCCGCGCGGAACTCGCGTTTGTCCATGTAATCGCCGAACTCGGCACCGGCCAGATTGAGAAACTTTGGGCCAGTCAGGTTGGGGGCAGGGGCGAAGTTGTCCACGAGCAGGATATCCCGCTCGCCTGCATGGTTGAGCTGGTGGATCAGGTTGCTGCCGATGAAGCCTGCGCCGCCGGTCACGATGATCACTTCGGCATCTCCTCGCTCGGCGCAGAATTTGCGGTGAGCTTTTTCACGATGTTAGTGGTGGAAAAACCTTCGACAGTTGGGACGATCTCCACTCGCCCGCCGTTGGCGATAACGTCTTCGTGGCCGACGACCGTCTCGATGGTATAGTCGCCACCTTTGACCAGGACGTTGGGCTTCAGGGCGCGGATAAGCTCGAGCGGGGTGTCCTCTTCGAAGAGCACGACGGCGTCGACCGCGGCAAGGGCAGCCATGACGCGAGCGCGTTCCTGTTCCCCCACGATGGGACGGGTAGGCCCCTTGAGACGGCAGACCGAGGCGTCGGCGTTAAGGCCCAGCACGAGCTTCGAGCCAAAGCGGCGGCAGTCTTCGAGCAGCGTAATGTGGCCGACGTGCAGCAGGTCGAAGCATCCGTTGGTGAAGACGATGGTCTCGCCCGAGGCGCGCCACTCGGCGACGCGCAGCTTGATACGCTCGAAGTCGAGGACCTTTTCGCCAGCAGTGATTCCTGAGCTAGGAGTCAATGATGCCACTAGTTCGTGTCCGGCGATAGGGACGGTGCCAACCTTGCTGACTACGATGCCCGCAGCAAGGTTTGCGAGTTCAACGGCTGTCTCGACCTGAAGTCCACCAGCGAGACATGCGGCCAGAGTAGCGATGACCGTGTCTCCTGCGCCCGATACGTCGAAGACCTCGCGGGCGCGGGCTGGCGAATGATAAATGCCGGAGTTGCTCGCGGTGGCAGGGCGGAGGACGCTGATTCCCTTCTCGCTCATTGTGACGGTCAGGAATTTGAAGTCGTGTTCGGCAACGCAACGCCTGTCCCGCCGCGAGGAGGTCTTCGGTGTGGTGGGCGGGGACGCCAGTTGCGGCGGAGAGTTCACCAAGATTTGGGCAGACCGTCGTTGCCCCTGAGTACTTGCTGAAGTCGGGGGTTTTGGGATCGGCGAGGACGGGAATGCCGGCCGTTCGAGCGGCGCGGATGACGGCTTCGCAGAGATTGGGCGATAGTGCGCCTTTGGCGTAGTCGGAGAGGACGACGGCGTGGACCTTCGTGACCAGCTCGGTGGCGCGCTCCTGCAGGCGCTGGGTTTCGGCGGCGGGCGGCGCGTCACGGCTCTCGATGTCGAGCCGCAAAAGCTGCTGCATGCGGCCGACGATGCGGGTCTTGGAGATGGTTGGGAGAGAGCTTGAGACTACGCCAACGGTGTCGATGCCGGCGCGCTCGAGGATCGTCGCCAGTTCCGTCTGCTCGGAGTCGCTGCCCCAGAAGCCGCCAAGGAAGGCCTGGCAGCCGAGGCCCGCGAGGTTCATGGCGACGTTTGCTGCACCGCCCGCCCGCTCGTACCGCCGGGCGTGCCGGAGGACCGGAACCGGGGCCTCGGGCGAGATGCGCTCTACGTCGCCATGGATGTAGCGGTCGAGCATGATGTCGCCAACTACCAGCACCTTGAGCTGACCGAAGCCGCCCTCCAGCAGGTTCAGAATCGAATGTAGCTCCGGCAGCACGCGAGAAGATCTCCTTGGGAACCATCATCGCATCTCCACGGGCTTGTCATGCTGACCTAGCCGAGGACGGCGCGGACTTGAGTGACGACCTCATCGACTGTAATCGAGGTGAGGCACTTTTTGCGTTCGATGATGCATGTCTCGAGGCCACAGCCCCAACATTCGGTCTGGTGGTAGAGAACCCGATGCTGTCTTCCGTAGGGGAACCAGACCCGCGGCTTGTTGCGAGCGGCGAAGATGGCCACGCAAGGCGTTTGGACGGCCGCGGCGAGGTGCATGGGGCCGCTGTCATGTCCAACAAAGACGCGTGGCCCGCGCGAAAACGGCGGCACTCTCGCGAGGTGTCAGGAGGCCACAGAGGTTGACGACCGGACTACTGGAGGTTTCTCGCCAGCCATCCGCCGTAAACTCACTGGCGTCGCTTTCTTCTGCAGCCCCGCATAAGGCCAATGCGTGATCTGGGTAGAGGGTGGCGAGCCTGTTTAGAAGAGCCCGCCAGTTGTCGCGGCCCCAATCCTTCGACTGGACCTTGGTTCCGACGCTGACGGCGATGATGGGACGACCGGCGGTCGCCGACAAGACTTCCGCCGCCCTTGTCTGTTCGGCTTCAGTCAGACGTAGGTCCCAGCTTGCCGGAGCTTCAAGATGGGCATCACCCAACTCGGAAAGGTTGCGGGCAAGGCGTGCGCCTTCCGGTTCGAGTGCCTGGTCGGACTCCTCCCAACGGTTTTGCTGCATGTCCTCGGTCACGGGAACGCCGATGAGGTGTGGAATTCCGCAGAGCCTGAAGAACTTGGCGTCGCGGCGTGCGGACTCCACTCCGCGAGCGGGGCCCATGTACACAAGCACCTGGGGACGCCAGCGGAGGAGCTGCCACCAAAGGGTGAGGAGTTCGCCGGGACTGCGGGTGCCGACGACGTAGCGGAAGTATCCTTGGATTAGATTAGTGTTTTCAAGTATCGCGGCCGCGGGCGGGGCTTTGGCGTTGACCGGGAAGTTCGTCAACAGACGGCGCTCGGCGTCTGGGAAGGCCCGAGCGACAAGATGAAGTGCCGGCAGTGCAATGAGGGTATCGCCGAGGCTTCCCAGCCGGTAGATCAGGACCCGCTTTGTCGAGCTTGCCATGGTGTGACTCTAGTCTGCTTGGTTCGCTCGCTTCCGGCAAGCGTGGTGGAAAGACCAGGTCAATGCTAACTTATCTTCGACCAGGACTTGGCACTGAACGCTGGCACTCAGCGACTGCTAAAGTTTATGGGGCGGTCGGAGAGGAGTACCCATGCTCGATGCTCTTTTGATAACCCGGATGCAGGACGAGATGACGGCGGCCCTCCATGAAACTGCGGGCCAGATAAAGATTGAAGCAAGTGCCGATGGATTGATTGCGCTTGCGATGGCGCAGCACCGCGCCAACTTTGAGCTCTGGCATGAGGAGGACAAGGCGCGCGCTCCAGAGGCCGCGGATGCGGAGATTGCACGGGTGAAACAGGCCATCGATGTTCTGAACCAGAGACGGAACGACCTGGTGGAAAAAATGGATATGTGGCTGATTGAGAGGCTTGAGCAGGAGGCTGCCGTGCCGTTGCACTCGGAGACGCCAGGCTTGATGGTCGATCGGCTTTCCATCCTGGCGCTCAAGATCTATCACACGCGCGAAGAGGCACATCGGAGGAGTGCGACGGAGGACCATCGGCTGCGCAATGTGCAGCGGCTGGCGCTGCTGGAGGAGCAAAGAACGGATCTGGCGGAGTGCCTGGATGCATTGTGGGCGGAGGTGCTGCAAGGGACACAGGCGATTCAAGCTTTACCGGCAGATGAAGATGTATAACGATCCAGAGTTGAATCCCGCAGTATACGGCCGGGGTTAACAAATGGCAGCACGGTGAAAAACCGCCTGTTGACCAGACAGCCGCGTCTGCGTATAAAACCGACACGAGAAGAAACCAACAATGAGCTAACGTTAGAATGGGACAGCTCAGAAACGCCAGAGGCGACAGGAAAGACCATGGCCCAGACAAAGACAGTAACTGCACCCGCAACAAAGCGTACTCCACGCACGTTGGCTGGAACACTCCCTGCAAACGATGTTGCACGCGCGCAGATCGTGGCGCAGTATGAGGCCGCACTGCGGCTGATGCAGGACGGCAAATACGAAAAGGCCCATGCGGCGTTCGACAAGATGCTGGCAACAGGTGCCGGTGAACTGAGTGATCGCGTCCGGATGTACAGTAATGCGTGTCTGCTGCAGGCCGCGAAGGGAAAAAACACCTTTGCCAACCATGAAGAACATTACGACTACGCCGTCTCATTACTGAACGACGGGCACTATGAGGACGCCCGCGAGCAGTTCACACTCATCCTGAAGGCAAATGATAAGGCCGACTATGCCTTATACGGATTGGCGGTGCTGTCCAGCATGACGGGCGACTCGCACAGGTGTCTGGAACATCTGACGGAGGCAATCCGGCAGAATCCACGCAACAGGATACAGGCGCGTGCTGACTCCGACTTTCAAGATATGGCGGACGACCCGCGCTTCACGGAGCTGCTCTATCCGGAGGTCTAGCCGCTCTAATTCCAAGCCGAGACCCTTTGCGTCTAAGCTTGGGTAGGAGACCTCGCGCATGTCGCTGCATAGTTCTGCCGAACCAAAGGAAAAAGAGCTTCGGGTGGTTGCCATTGGCGGCGGCACTGGATTATCGACCCTGTTGCGCGGGCTGAAGCGGTATGTCGTGACACCGGACAGGAGAAAAGGGATACGGATTGGTAGTACATCGGAGCATCAGGGCCCACCTCCGCCTCCCTCCCCAGCCTTGCGGTGCATTATCCGGCAGCTTTCGGCCGTGGTGACCGTGACTGATGATGGCGGCTCGTCGGGGCGTCTGCGTGAAGACCTGAAGATGTTGCCTCCGGGGGACATCCGGAACTGCATGGTGGCGCTTTCGGAGGACGAGCACCTGCTTTCGAAGCTGTTTCAGTTTCGCTTCGAACACGGCGACCTGGAGGGGCACAGCTTCGGCAATCTCTTCGTTGCCGCCCTCTCGCATATCACGGGAGACTTTGCTCAGGCGGTGCAGATGTCTTCGCAGATCCTGGCCGCGAGAGGAAAGATATTCCCTTCAACCAACACGAACGTCGGGCTGATTGCGCAGATGGAGGATGGCTCGCTCGTGCGTGGTGAGACCAACATCACGGCGAGTAAGCGCAGCATCGTCGAGCTGCGGCTGGAGCCGGAGACGGCAGACCCGTTGCCGGAGACGCTGGAAGCGATTGCCAATGCAGACCTGATTACGCTGGGACCGGGGTCGCTCTACACATCGTTGATCACCAATCTGCTGGTTCGCGGAATACCGGAGGCGCTCGCCGCGTCACGGGCCACCAAGGTCTTTGTGTGCAACCTGATGACTCAGGCAAATGAGTCGCTCGGGCTGACGTGCGTCGCAGCATATCGAAAAGATCATGCAACATGCTGCGGGGACTCAATCGCCGATCTTCGACTATGCCCTGATCAATACGGGCCGATCTCTGCGAAGCGGCTGGAGCAGTACGCGCGGGAAGGCCAGCAACCAATTGAAGCCGATCTTGATCGAATACAGGCGCTTGGAGTGGAGCCGGTGACAGGGGACTTCGTCCACGAGGGCGACCTGCTGCGGCACGACTATGATCGCGTGGCCGAGCGGGTGCTTGCACTGGGGCTCGAGCGGCTGGCGCCGGCGTTGACACAGTAGATCTGACCTACAGGAGATTTTTGCGATATCGGACATCGCTGATGATGTTCTCAAGTGCTGTTTCTTCCGGACAAAAAACATCTTTACGTTACGGACATGGTTCATCTTGCGTAGTCCGGCGATAATAAGACGTGGCTCAAAGAAATGGAGACGACGAGGTGAGGGCACTATGACGCCGGTGCTCGAGGGCGCAAGGCTGCGGTTGGAGCCAATGACGATGCAACATTTGGCCGCCCTGGAAGCTGTTGCCTTTGACGACAGGATTTGGCGGTACATGATGCACTGGGTAAAAACGCAGGCCGATTTGCGGCAGTGGATGGAAGCAGCGTTGAATCTGGAGGCGGCAGGGATCGTGATGCCCTGGGTGACAGTCCTCAAGGCCGAGAATCGAGTGATCGGGAGCACGCGCTTTATGGACTTCGACAGGGCGCATAAAACAACGGAGCTCGGATCGACGTGGCTGGCACCGGAGTTTCAGGGATCGGGCTTGAATGCTGAGGCAAAACTGCTGCAGCTTGCTTACGCCTTCGAAGATTTGAAGCTAAACCGCGTGGCCCTGAAGACACACCACGAGAACCTGCGGTCGCAAGCCGCAATGAGGAAGATGGGGGCGATGGAAGAAGGGACGTTTCGAAACCACTACGTGATGCCGGACGGTTCGCTGCGACACAGTGTTTGGTTTTCGATTATCCGGGAAGAGTGGCCGCGGGTACGATGTCTATTAGAGGCGCAGGTAGAGGCGTCTCAAGAGTCCGCTTGAGCTGGCCACAGGCTGCGTAGATGTCGCGACCGCGTGGGCGGCGGATGTAGGCAGGGACGCCGGCCGACATGATGCGTTTCTGGAAGGCGAAGACACCGGACTGCGGCGGTTCGTGGAAGGGCATATCGGGGCCGGAGTTCCAGACGATCAGGTTGATCTTGCAGCGGGTGCCGCTGATCAGGGCGATGAGTTCGTCTGCCTGCTGGAGTGAGTCGTTGATGCCGCCGAGGAGGACGTACTCGAAGGTGATCCATTCGCGGTTGCGCAGCGGGATGGTCGCGAGGGCGTCAAGGAGAGTGGCGATGTTCCATTTGCGTGTGATGGGCATGATGGACTCGCGAACCGTGTCGTTGGAGGCGTTGAGACTGACGGCGAGCTTAGGGCGAACGGCTTCGGTGGCGAACCGCTGAATGCCCGGAAGGATGCCGGAGGTGCTGACAGTCATGCGCGATTCTGGAATCGGCATTTGAGTGAGGAGACGGACGGCGCTCATGAAGTTGTCGTAGTTGAGAAAGGGTTCCCCCATTCCCATGAAGACGAGGTTGATGCGCGCAGGAGTGTAGTTGCCGCGGGTGCTGCCAAGTTCGACTTCATGCCGGTTGAGGACAGCGGCGACCTGGCCTGCGATCTCTCCAGGAGTGAGGTTGCGGCGGATGCCAAGTTTGGCGGTGAGACAGAACTGGCAGTTGACCGCGCAGCCGACCTGACTGGAGACGCAGATGGTTGAGCGGCGATAGGGAAAGGCGCCTGGAACGGGAGCGCGGTCTTCCGCCTCTTCCTCTTCGGCGGCCTGGGAGCCGTCGCCGCGCTCGCCGCCGTCACCATCGGGCATCCAGACGGTCTCGACTGTCTCGCCGTCGGCCATGCGGATGAGGTAACGCTCGGTCCCGTCGACGGAGCGGGCGGTCTGGACGATCTCGGGCAAACCGACGATGTAGCCTTCGGCGGCAAGGGTGTCGCGAAGAGTCTGAGAGAGGGTGGTCGCCTGGTCAAGTGAGGTAATGCGCTGGCGGTAGAGGGCCTGATGGAGTTGCGCGGCGCGATAGGGACGCTGGCCGAGGTGTTC
The DNA here is from genome assembly GCA_963774835.1 of uncultured Acidobacteriaceae bacterium. Classification (GTDB taxonomy): domain Bacteria; phylum Acidobacteriota; class Terriglobia; order Terriglobales; family Acidobacteriaceae; genus Edaphobacter. Next base: position 349,150 of record CAVZGS010000001.1, on the reverse strand, counting down.
CATCACCTCCGTAAGCTCAGGCAATGAATGGCCGAAGAGCGGCTTTACTTCAATTACTGGTTTCGAAATTTTCTCTAAATCATTCATACTAATAATTTTGTGATGGAGTCGCTATTTTCTCATTCAGAGGTGAGGAGCACCGCACTGGTATCAGTCTACTCCGGCCTTTAGGGAGGGCTCGCCCCCTCGCTGTGAAACAATAAAGATTCAAGGAGCCGCATGTCCGCAACGCTGATTGATGATCTCTCTGTGACCAAACACGCTTCACGCAACATTCGAAAGACTGTCCTTCCAAACGGTCTCCTGGTGCTGACCGAAAGTATGCCCCATCTTCGTAGCGTCTCCATGGGGGCGTGGATTGGATCGGGTTCGCGCGACGAGGCGGCCGAGGTGAACGGGATCTCGCACTTCGTTGAGCACATGGTGTTCAAGGGGACGACCTCACGCTCGGCGCAGCAGATTGCCCGTGAAGTGGATACGATCGGCGGCAATCTCGACGCGTTTACCGGCAAGGAGATGGTCTGCTTCAACATCAAGGTGCTGGACGAGAATGTGCCGCCTGCGCTGGAGGTGTTGGCGGACCTGGTGCTGCATCCGACGTTTACACCGGAAGAGCTCGCCCGCGAACAGGGCGTGATTCTGGAAGAGATCAAGATGGACGAGGACAATCCCGACTATCTGGTGCATGAGGTCTGGACGCAGAACTTCTGGAAGGGCGATGCACTGGGGCGACCAATTCTGGGGACGGCGAAGACGGTTTCGAGCTTCAATCAGCAGATTGTCTTTGACTTCTATGCGGGCCGGTTTACGCCGCGAAATATGGTCTTTTCGGCAGCAGGAAATCTCGACCATGATGTGTTTGTCGCGCAGGTGGAGAAGGAGTTCCGCTCGCTGGCCGCCAGTGGTGAAGAAGCGACCCCGAAGATCGCGGCACCCAGAGTGACCCCGCATATTACATTGAAGCGGAAGAAATCGCTGGAGCAGGTGCAGTTTTGCCTTGGGGTGCCGGCCCCTCCGGTGAACGATGCTCGGCGGTATGGGGTGTATCTGCTGAACACGATGCTGGGTGGAGGGATGAGTTCGCGGCTGTTCCAGACCATTCGTGAGGACCAGGGGCTGGCTTACTCGATCTACTCGGAGATGAACCCGTTTCGTGATACTGGTTCGATATGTATCTACGCGGGGACTTCAGTGGACAAGACCCAGAAGGTGCTGCAGCTTACCCTGAAGGAGTTGCGGCGTCTCAAGGAAGAGGCGGTGAGTGACGTGGAGTTGAAGCGGGCCAAGGACCAGCTGAAGAGCAACATGGTCATTGGGCTTGAGAGCTCGGGAAGCAGGATGACGAACCTGGCCCGGCAGCAGATGTACTTCGGGCGCTTCTTTGGCGTGGACGAGATGATGGAAGAGATTGATGCAGTGACGACGGAAAATGTGCAGGAGCTGGCGCAGGAGCTGTTTCAACCGGAGATGATGGCGCTGACGCTGCTGGGAAATCTCGGGACAATGAAGATTGAGCGTGGGGATTTGGCCTGTTAGGACGATGCTGATAGAGTTTTGTTCGGAGTTGTATTCCAGGACCACCGAGGAATGATGAAGACCATAGACGCATTGGATCAGTTACACGCAGAGCAAGGGACTGAAGAAGGATTTACACTGATCGAACTGCTGATCGTCATGTCGGTAATGCTGATCCTGATGACGCTTGCTGTGCCGCAGCTCTTAAAGCTGAGGAAACAGGGACAGGAACTGTCGGCGGTGCAGTCAATCAGAACAATTGGACAGGCTGAGCTCCAGTACAACTCCGCTTACCCGTCAATGGGCTTTGCGTGTTCTCTGGCCACTCTTGGGGGGCGACCCGAAGTCAGGCGCACCGACGGCGCAGGCCGCCCAGTTGATTACGCCGGACCTGGCGAGTGGGCAGAAGGCCGGTTATACCTTCGCGATTACAAATTGCACCAAGGTGACGGTGAACAATCAGGACATGTACACGGGGTATGAGATCACCGCGGTGCCGAACTCGATTGGAAGACGGGCGATCGCGGGTTCTGCACGGACGAGAACAGCACGATTCGCTTTGACCCCGCTGGCGGCACCAACTGCACGCAGCCGATTCAGTAGATGCTGGCCATAGCTGTCCTGCTGGTGTCGATTTGCTGCGCTTCGCCCTTGCTTGCGCAGGACAATGATGCGGTTGTTCGCAAGGTCGACGACCACTACAACCATCTCAATTCCCTGCGCGCGCACTATACGGAGCACTACTCCGGAATGGGGATGGACCGTAGCGAAGAGGGCACGCTGCTGCTGAAGAAGCCGGGGCGGATGAGGTGGAGCTACGCGGAACCGGTGGGCAAGGTGTTTGTGCTCGATGGCAAATTTGCTTGGTTCTATACGCCTGGGGACGCGCAGGCTTCACGGGTGCCGGCGAAGGAGCTGGACGATCTGCGCTCTCCGCTGCGGTTTTTGCTGGGGCATACGCAGCTGAAGAAGGAACTCGACAATCTTTCGGTCGCGCCGGACGGTGCCGGGTTTCGGATCTCGGGTGTTCCCAAGGGGATGGCACAGCGGGTGAAGTTGTTGTCGCTCAGGGTGACGGCGACCGGAGCGATCGAGCAGATGCGGCTCGAAGAGGTGGATGGAGCGGCGACCGAGTTTGTGTTCTCGGCGATGCAGGAGAATGTGCCGTTGAAGGGCTCGGATTTTGGGTTTGTTCCACCTGCCGGGGTGACGGTAGTTGAGGGGCTGCCGCCGATCTAGCGTTGGCGACACTTTACCTCGATCGCTTTTAGTAACGTTTTGCATTGCGTTCTCCTGGGAACCCCTCCCCCCGTCTGAGAGTAAATTCCTTGTATTCAATCATTTACGCTATGTCAGTGCTTGCAAAATCTTCATAACAAATGAGTTACGCCCAAATTCTTCCATCTAAACGAGTTAGCCCCGGAGGTTATCCGGGGCTTGCTTGTTTTTCTGATCTATATATTTAGTATACCCGGTTGAGTCTAACTGACGTGCCACGTGTAACTTTAGGTGGCTAAAGGAGTTAGGTCATTCTGGGGCTTGACATGCGATTTTTGGGCTAAAACGCAGAAAAAAAATGCAAGATAAAAGACAACAGCAGATCCCTACGGGATGACAACAAGAAAGGCAGATGCAAGAACAACTACACCAGCAGATTCCTGCGGATCCGACTATCGCAAATACGCGATGGATGTGGCACCGGGCAGACGATGATGATGGCCTTGGTACGGAGCAGGATTGGTTGGGTGAGGCGTTGCTCTAGAATCGCGTGGAGAGCCGGATTTGCCGTTATGATCGGGGGGCCAACTGCAGTTGCTTCGAAATCAGCATGTAAGCAACTTTCTTGCACTGGTGTTGAGTGCGGTGGCGGCGAGCCTGGCGCCGTTGCAGGTGTTTATTTTTGTATATGCGTTTGTGGGGCCGCTGCATTATTTGACTGAGATCGCCTGGCTGAAGAAAAAGGACTTCTACTTTGGCGGTGGAGTGGTCTCGGAACGAGTGTACGTCGCCATTGCTGCGGTGCTTTGCGCAGCGGTCAGCGTTGACTTCTATGTCCATCGCGGGATAACGGGGTATGCGATTGGGCTTCTGATGGTGCTGTCGCTTGGGGCGATCGTGAAGAACCCGTATGTCCTGGTGTCGGCGCTGGTCGCCGGGTTTGTGGCTAAGTTTTTTGTCCACGGGTTGGTGATCTTTGTCGCGGCGATCCTGCCTACCATCGTCCATGTGTACGTCTTCACGCTGCTGTTTATGGTGAGCGGACTGGTGCGGGAAAAGAGACGGTCGGTGCTGGCGTGGGGCAATCCGTTTCTTCTGCTGGGGCTGCCTGTGGCGCTGCTAATGGCGCGGTGGAGCTATCCGGCGCCGGGCAGTTACTGGATCAATGCAGAGGCCGGGTTCTCTGCCCTGCACGGCTACCTGGTGAGGCTGGTGGGGCATAACCTGCATCCTGACGCGTCGATTCTGGCGGACCCTGCGGCGGCCGGAGTATTGCGGTTTCTCGCCTTTATCTACCTGTTCCATTACCTGAACTGGTTTGCGAAGACGGAGCTGCTGCAGTGGCATCGCGTTTCGCGGAGGAGCTGGGCGTGGATCGCAGCACTGTATTCGGTTTCTGTGGGCTGCTATCTGTGGAACTTCGTGGTGGGTTTTTATATTGTGAATTTCTTGAGCATGTTACATGTCTTTCTTGAATTTCCGCTCAACTGGCATACGGGCCGGTTCCTGACAGCTTCGATTGCGCGGATTTGGAACGGGCCGGAGCGGGAAAAGGTGACGGTGTAACGGGTACGATAAGACGGGTCGCAGGTGAAAAACAGACGCGAGGTTGGGCGCGTAGAAAAGTTGAGTTTATCTCGTGAGCAAGGTCGTTGCAGTTAGTCGTTTGAGCACCTCGGAGTTTTATGCTGCAGTGCGTGCGTTGTCGCCTTCAGTGGCCGTCTTCGATTGCGATGGGACGCTGTGGTCGGGTGATGCCGGCTCCGGGTTTATGCAGTGGACGATTGAGACCGGGCTGGTGTCGCGTGAGATGACGGACTGGATCGATGGAAGGTACCGTGGGTATCTGCGGGGCGAGGTGTCCGAGGTGGCGATCTGCGGGGAGATGGTGCAGATGTACCAGCGGCTGCGCGAGGTGGAGATGCGGCGGGCCGCCAAGGTGTTCTTCGAGGAGCGGATTGAGCAGAATATCTTTCCCGAGATGCTGGAGCTGGTGATAGAGCTTCGTGACAATGGCGCGGACATCTGGGCAGTGAGCTCGACCAATAACTGGGTGATCGAGGAAGGCGTTCGCCGGTTCGGGATTCCGACGAACCGGGTGTTGGCGGCATGTGTTGAAGTGAAGGGCGGCGTAGTGACGGACGTGCTGCTTGATGTTCCGACGGACGAAGGCAAGGTTGCGGCGCTCCGTCGGGTGGGGGTGGCGGCAGCGGACGCGGTGTTCGGCAACTCGGTACATGACGCGGCGATGTTGAAGATTGCGCGACGGGCGTTTCCGGTGAATCCGACGGCGGCACTGTTGGAGCTTAGTTTGCAGGAGGGCTGGCCGGTTTACTATCCGGGGTCGGTCGGTCCCAAGTAGCGCGAATAGAAGCTTTTGGGGGTGGGTGTCGTCTAATCTGTAGGCAGATGAGAGAGCCCATTCGCAAGCTGGAACGCGCGGAGAAGACGGTACATAAGCCGGTGCGGCTTGTGGTCGCTGCGTTGATCCTGCGCGGTGCGACGGGAGATGGGGCGTCCGGGGTGGAGGTGCTGATCTGCCAGCGGAAGCCGAGCCAGCCGATGAGCCTGAAGTGGGAGTTTCCCGGGGGAAAGATTGAGGCAGGAGAGAGCTCAGAGGACGCACTGGCGCGCGAACTGAATGAGGAGCTGGGGATCACGGCGGTGATTGGGCGGCGAGTGGCGCGAATCCGGCACAAGTACCGGAACGGCGGGACGATCGACCTTCAATTCTTTGTGGTGCGGGAGTTCGATGGGACGCTTGAGAACCGGATCTTCAACGACATGCGCTGGGCCCCGCTGGCGGAGCTGCCAGGGTATGACTTTCTGGCCGCGGACCTGGGGTTGATTCGGGACCTGTCTGAGGGGAAGTTGCTGTAGCGTCTTTGATGGGTCACTCGTCCTAGGACCGCGCTTCGACACGATCGGCCTCAATCTTGCCAAGCAACCACTGCAAGCCAGCCAGATGCTGCTGGTCATGGCTGCACAAGTAGTGCACCAGGCTGCGTAGTGACACGGTACCGTACCCATCAAACACGGCAGTTCGCGCTAACTGTTCGGGGCCCAGCCCTGAGATCAGCTTGACTGTTTTGCCGCGCGCCACACGAATAGCGGCGAACACCTCTGCTGCATCTGACGTGGCGTAAGAGCGTTCTGTGGCAAGTGTGTCCCCGTCAACTGTAGTGAGCGTTGGGTTGACTTCGTTCAGGGTGCGCTGGAAACGTACGTGATACCCCTCAATCTCGATGTCGCGCACATGGCAGATCTGCGCAATGGGAGTGAACGGTTCGCTTGGGACACCCTCCCATGAGGGCGGGGCCCAATTCTTGAACTCGGATGGAATGGCCGCGTAGAAGGCCTCGAGTTGCTGGGGAAAGCTCGCAAGCGCGCTTAGAGTTGTAGCGTTGATCGCATAGCTAATGGGCGAGAGGGCCCTATCGGGTGTGGAAGTGGACATGACAACAGTGTAAGGTATGTCGACTTCCTCAGCCGTGGAGGGTGTTCCAGACCAAGATGAGTGAAAGCGCAATCATGATGGTCACTGTGACCCATGCGATCGCGTTCCACCAGCGGGTGTTGGTGTATTTTCCCATCAGTTCGTGTTTGTTGATGAGCTTCAGCATGAAGACCAGAACGAGAGGTAAAAGGACGCCGTTCAAGACCTGCGAGAGGATGCTGAATTTAACCAGCGGGAAGTTCGGGATCAGGACAATGGCTGCGCCGGCGAAGAGGAGAAGGCTGTAGAACCAGTAGAAGAACTTCGCTTCGCGGAAGCCCTTGTCCAGACCGCTTTCAAAGCCGAGGCCTTCGCAGACGGTGTAGGCGGTGGAGAGCGGGAGGATGGATGCAGAGAAGAGTGATGCGTTGAAGAGGCCCGCGGCGAAGAGGATGAAGGCGTACTGGCCGGCGAGAGGCTTCATGGCCCCGGCGGCGTCTGAGGGATCGGTGATGTTGCGCATGCCGTGGGTGTATAGGGTGGCGGCGCAGGCGACGACGATGAACCAGGCGACGACGTCGCTGAAGATCGAGCCGACGATTACGTCAAGACGGGAGGTCTTGTACTGGCGGACGCTGACCCCCTTGTCGACGATTGAAGCCTGAAGATAGAACTGCATCCAAGGGGTGATCGTTGTGCCGATCACGGCGATGGTCATGTAGACGTACTCTTTGTTCGGACCAGAGGGCGCGTGGGGGCAGCTTTACGGTTTCGATTATGGCCTGATGCCAGTCCGGGCCGCTAAGAACGCTGCTGATGATGTAAGCGATGTAGAAGACGCTGGCGATGAGGAAGATCTTTTCGACGCTCTTGTAGTCGCCCTTGACGACGAGGGCCCAGACGATGAGGGCGCAGATGGGGACGCTGATGTATTTCGTGACGTGAAAGAGCTGCATGCTGCCGGCGATGCCAGAGAACTCCGTAACTACGTTGGTGAAGTTGACGGCGACGAGCAGGAGCATGATGACGAAGGTGATGCGGAGACCGAACTCTTCGCGGATGAGATCGCTGAGGCCTTTGCCGGTGACGACACCCATGCGGGCACACATCTCCTGCACGACGATGAGGGCGAGCGTGATGGGAACCATTGTCCAGAGGAGCGTGTAGCCGAACTGCGCTCCGGCCTGAGAGTAGGTGAGGATGCCGCCGGCGTCGTTGTCGACGTTCGCGGTGATGAAACCGGGGCCGAGGACGGCGAAGGCGATGATGAGCCGAGTTCTCCAGATGCGCCAGGGAGTCATTGCTTGGTTCCTCTTTGCTGGTTGGGAGAACGCGTCGGCTCGCCTCTCTCAGGCTAACTCATCTGATGTGATATTGGTCCTTTGCGCTATGGCTTGATTGCAAGCTGGTCGCGTTCCGCTTGGACCAGATCGTAGAGTTGACGGGCGGGAGTTTCGAGGGTGCGGTCGGCGGCGGTGCGGACGTTGACCTGGATGTGTTTGGGATTTTTGGAGGAGAAGAGGACGATGCTGGCTGGGTTCATTGCGAGTGAGGCCTTCAGCATGAGGCGGGCGAGGGTCGCTGCGTCGCTTAGGTCGGTGTTTATTGTGTCGGACCAGCGTTGGCGGAGTGGTTTGTTTTTGACGAGAGCGGTGTGGATGGCGTGGAAGTGGTTGGTGAGGGCGCGGTGGTGGATGCGAAACGGGCCGGAGGGTTCGATGGGCGCGTCGAGAATCGGACCACTCGTATTGCAGGGTGCGGCAGTAGGCGGGACGTTCGGCGAGGAGGGCCGGAACCTTGTCGGCACTGCTGCCGACGCCGAAGCTACCGATGGTTCCCTGTTCGGACCAGGTCTTCGAGAAAGTGGCGGAGAGCGTCGTCCTGGAGGTCGCTGGCGCTGACTTCGTGGAGGAGCCAGAGGTCGATGTGGTCGGTGCGGAGGGCGGCGAGGCTGTCGTCGAGGGAGGCCCGGGCCTGCGCGGCGGTGAAGGTGGGGCGCTCTTTGTTCCGGGTGGTGGCTTTGGCCATCTGAGCGAGACGCTGTTTGACGCCCGGTAGATTTTTGACGATGGGGCCGGCGATTCGGCGTCCTAGAGTGATCAGGGACGTTCGTTTTGCAGGAAATATACCGTATTTTGTGGTCACGGTGATCTGTCCGGGATGGCGTTGGAGGAGCTCGCCGAGGCAGCTCTCGGCTTCGCCGTAGCCGTAGCGAGGGGCGACATCGAAGTGACGGATGCCGGCTTCGTAGGCAGATTCCAGGAGCTTCAGCGAGTCGCGGCGGCCCATTGCACCCATGATGTTTCCGCAGCCGAAGCCGAGGCGGGTGGTTTGGCGGCCGGAGGTTCCAAGTGCGATCTGCTCCATCGTGGCTCCGAATACTTTCAATCGTTCAGATGATCGCTCAGCCGAAGGGCGAGGGCGAGTAGGGTGTGGGTCGGGTTGGAAAAACCGGAGCAGGGGAAGACGGCGCTGCTGCAGATGTAGGTGTTGGTGAGGCCGTAGAGGCGAAGGTCGGTGTCGACTACGCCTGTGGCGTCGGAGGTGGACATGCGCATGCCGCCCATGTGGTGGTTGCTGTCGTCGCAGCGGGCGAGGAACTTTGAGCTGCCGGACATCAGGTCGGGGTCGGGTGTGATGCGGGCGACCCCTGCGAGAGAGCGCTGGGCGATGAGGACGTATTGGCGGATGGTGTCCACTTCCCTTTCGGAGATCTGCCAGTCGAAGCGGACGCGGAGCAGGCCCAGGGGGTCGCGCTGGTCGGTGAGGGTGATGCTGCTGCGGGAGGTGGGTTCCTGCTCGCAATGAATACGGAGGAAGATGCGGACGGAGGGCGGAGCGTAGGCGCGTCGTTTGACGTAGTACCGCCAAGCCTGCTGGAAGAGCATGGGGACATGCCTGGTGGTGTGGGTTAGATTATCGCCGGTTACCTCGTTGAAGCGGCCGCGCATGAGGTTGCGAATGGTGTGTTTGGCTTGCATGCGGACCTTGCCGGTGTCTTCGAAGGCCATGGTGGAACCGATGTTGAGGGTGCCGAGTTCGGCTTGCAGGTACGGCAGGAGGCGCAGTTTGGGGAGGTATTTGAAGCCGTGGGCGATGATGGGGTCGAAGGTGTCGTGAAAGCTGGCGAGATCGAGGGGTTCGATGGCCGCGGCGTTGCAGTCGATGTGGTCCTGGAAGTGCTGACCGAGGAGGCCGGAGCGGTTCCAGGGCAGGCCGCCGGGGCGCGGCTGGAGGAAGAAGCGCGAGCTTTCGATGCCGCCCAGCGCGAAGATGTACCGGCGCGCGCGGAAGATGGTTTCGATGCCGGTGAGGGTGCGGCAGCGGAGGCCGATGGCGGTGTCGCCTTCGGTGATGAGTTCGACGGCGCTCGTGTGAAGCCAGAGGTGGATGTTGGGGTGGGTGGTCAGGGTCTTGTTGTGGAGGCGGGCGAAGTTTGGCTCGGGGCACCAACGCGAGAGATAAGAGTCGAGGCCCTCAAACTGGGTGAAGGGTAGGCCGAGGTCGCGCCAGACGGCCTCGTCGCTTCGCTGGACTTTGGCGAGGCCTTCGAGTTGGAGCGCTCGCTCGTAGAACGAGGTCAGTTCGGTCTTGGGGAATGGCCAGCCGCTGTCCGGAATGCCAGGGCGTGGGGTGAAGTCACGGGCGTCGAGCTCGAGGATCTGGCCTCCCCAACGGACGGTCGTGCCGCCCTTCACGCGAATGCGGCCCGTGTGGATGCCGCGATGCGGCAGGCCGACGATCTCGCTGTCGTAGATGGCTTGCGAGGAGTCTTCGCGAACGGCCCCGCCGCCTTCAAGGAGCAGCACTTTTTTGCCTTTGCGGGCGAACTCAACAGCGAGGGTGATGCCGGAGGCCCCTGCACCGGCGATGCAGATGTCTGCGACGAAGCCCTGCGGAGTGTCGTGTAGCAGGTCGCGAATCACTGGCGACCTGCGAGAGCTGGAGTCGCGTTGGGGCCGGCGGTCTTGCGATTCGACAGAATGGACTGGATCCGCTCGATGATGAGTCCGACCTGTCTGTCGTTATGGTAGCCGTCGCTGGCCGCGCGCAGGTTTCCGGCGATGGCAATGCGATGCCGGGCCGCTTCGTCGGGGAGGTAGCGGCGAATTTTCTCGGCTAGCTCCTCGAAGGAGGAGAAGAAGACTGCCTCTTCATCTTCCTTGAAGCGCTGGAGATGTCCTGCGGAGCGCTCGGCCAAGAGAAAGCCTCCGCAGCCGGCGATCTCGAAGCTCTTGTGGACAAACTCGTCTTGATTTGAGTGAGTAAGGAAACTTAGATTGATCCGCGATCGCCAGATGGCGTTGCGATAGTCGTCGCGGTAAAGTTCTCCGTCGCGGAAGGTGGCCTTGAACACGCCGGACTGCATGGCGCGGCCCCAGAGCTTCGCGCTGCCGGAGACTGCGACGGTGAAGCCGCACTCGCGCCATAGCCTGCCGAGGACGTTAGCGCGATCGTCGTAGGGTGTGCCGACGAAGGAGACCTCACGGTCGCGGTTCCCGTCGGACCAGCCCGCTGGCGGAGGAAAATGCAGCGTCGGCTCGTAGGCGGTCTGGATCTTGATGACGTCGCGCGCGCCTCGTGAGGTGTAGTCGAGGACATTCTTGTCGCGCTGGACGACGTGAAGATCGTATTGGGGAATGTTCCTCATGTAGAGTCGCCAGCCGCGGTCGCGACGGGTGCCGAAGGGGTTGTCGATCATGTAGCTGACGGTGGCGATGTCCATCGCGCGGAAACGGTCGAGGGTGCTGGGACGCATTGAAAGGAGTTTATCGGCCCAGAAGAGGTCGGGCTTCTCCTCTGCGGCGATGCGAAGAAGGTCGCGATTGAGACGGTTGACGGATGGGCCGGCAGAGAGCAGATGAGTGGCCCTGCTGATGAGAGGATTTCGCGGCAGATAGTCGAAGGTGTTGAATGGAACTACCAGGTGCCCGAGGCGCTCGAGTGCCCAAAGACGATAGAGGGACGATTCTTTGGGCAAGAGGCCGGCGGCGTACAGGATCTTCATTGAATACTGCGTTCCCTTGATGTTTGCCCCTGCGAATGGATTCTCTAATGGTTGGCACGCAGAAGGGCTATGACCTGTTCCGCATGGACGACACCGACGAGGCGGCTGTCGTGGTCGACGACGGGGAGCGAGCGAAGGTTGTATTTGTCGAATAGCTCGGCCACCTTGCGGCCGTTAGCATCGACGTTGCAGCTGACGATGTGGCCCTGCGGCAGGCTGGCCAGCGGCGCCTCGGCCTTCGCGAGCAACAGTTGACCAAAGGCACGAGCCCGGTGATTCGTTCCTCCTGGTCGAGCAGGTAGATGTCGGTGAGGGTTTCGATGTCACCTTCGAAACCGCGCAACGCGTTGATGGCCTGATCTACGGTGGCTGTCGCAGGCAGGGCGACGTATTCCGTGGTCATGCGCCCGGCGGCGGAGTCTCCGGAGAATTCGAGGAGTTCTTCGACCTCCTGCCGCTCCTCGGGATCCATCTCTTCGAGGATCGCCTCGGAGCGTTCGTCGGGCAGCTCGGAGAGGAGGTCGGCGGCAGCGCCGGGATCCATCTCTTCGACGATGCCTGCGACCTGCTCGGAGTCGAGCGACTCGATCAGGGACTGCTGCATCTTGGGCTTGACCTCTTCGAGGGCCTCGGCGGCGACCTCCTCGTCGAGGGACTCGAAGAGGGCCTGGCGTTCGGCGGGGGCAAGTTCTTCGAGGATGTCCGCGATGTCCGACGGGTGCATCTTCGAGAGACGGTCCTGGTCGACCTTGAGGCGGACGCGACGAGCTGGGTCGATGAGGTCGACGAAGTCCCACGGGATGACACTGGCGCTGAAGCGGTTGGCAACGGTGTCCACCGGTTCCCTGGGGAAGCCTTTGAGGAGACGCCGGACGGCGCCGCGCATGCCCACCTCGACCTCGGCGATGCGGAGCGAAAGTGCAAGGCCATTCTCATGGCCTTCTGGCTGGCAGTTCTCCCAGACGAGATCCACGTCGTTGACGCGAACGACCTTGTGGCCATTGACGTCGATGATCTGCTGGTCGAGCAAATCACGTTCGAGCAGGAGGTAGCTATCGTCGTCGGGTAGAGGTGCGGGACTGGCGGTTTCGCGCAGCTGCATGGCGCCACTGGGAGTGAGCTGAAGATGGGTGACTGGAACGAGGGAGTGACGGTCACCGCGTTTGGCCGAGGCCATCTTGAGGACGATACCGTGGACGTGAGAAGAGTCGGCTGCGTGGGCCACGGCAAACTCGCGGACGTGGCCGACGGTACCTCCCTGGGCGTCGATTACGGCGGCCCCCATGAGTGCGGAGACGCTCGTCCTTTGATTGGTATGCTTTGACATAGACTGACCGCACTGACTTTATTCACTTTACCTACTACCCCGCATGTTAGCCCAACTTTCCGGCGACAGGGCGGCCCCGTAGCCGGTCTTGTCAACAGCGCGTGGCCCAAAAAAGACCGGGGACCGGGGAAAGATGGCCACAAACCTTGACTTTCGAGAAATCCACAAGCACACTGCCATCAATGCCGTTATTATTCGAGGTCGACGACTGGCATACATGTACGCAAGGAAATCTTTGGCCGACTCAAACTCAAGCCGTGTCAGCTTCACCCTTGATTCGTCTCTCGATAGCGTTAATAAGATTGAGCTAACGGCCGAGCAAGTGGCACAGCGGGCCGGATTCGACGAAGATACGATTCCGCATATCGCCATGGCCGTTCGTGAAGCGGCCGTTAACGCAGTACTGCATGGCAACTCGTATGACACCAGCAAGCACATTACAGCGTCGTTTGAGACGACGTCCGACTCGCTGATCATCCGCATCGCCGACCAGGGCCCCGGGCTCGATCCAGACAAGGTTCCCGACCCCTTGGCTCCGGAAAACATCCTTCGGGGGTCGGGTCGCGGCATCTTTCTCATCAAGGCCTTCATGGATGAGGTAAACTTTCGGCAGCTACATCCCGGCACGGAACTGACACTGATCAAACATAGAACCCCCGCGCAACCTGGAACCTAAGGAACGGGAACCTAAGGAGAAGACGACAAATGAGCATGAAAGTACAAACTCGCCAGGTAGACGGTATTACCGTTCTGGATCTTAGCGGCCGGATCACTCTCGGCGAAGGTAGCGTAACGATTCGCGACGCCGTTCGCGATGTGTTGGCAAAGGGTTCGAAGAAGATCCTCCTGAACCTGGGCGACATCAGCTACATTGACAGCTCGGGTATCGGCGAGTTGGTCAGCGCTTTCACGACGGTCAAGAACAGTGGCGGCGAACTGAAGCTGCTGAACCTGACCAAGAAGGTCCATGACCTGCTGCAGATTACCAAGCTGTACACCGTCTTCGACATCAAGGACGATGAGGCGACGGCGATTTCGGCATTCACCAAGTAAGAAACCCCGGGCGATAATCTCGTCCGATAAAAAGGCCGTCGCTTATGCGACGGCCTTTTTATCGGGCCGGGTCAGTTCGCTTCGCCTACTTCGAGAAGTCGACCTTCGGCGCCACATTGTTCTCCGGGTTGCCCTTGAAGTACTCGTCCCGGACGTGAAATCCAGCCATTTTGGCCCATATGCTCGCGGGAAACTGCTGCACGTAGGTGTTGTAGTCCTGAAGCGTCGTGTTGTAACGCTGACGCGCGACCGAGATACGATTTTCCGTCCCCGCAAGCTCATCCGTCAAGCGCATGAACTGCTGGTTGCCCTTGAGATCGGGATATTGCTCCTGCAGTCGGAAGAATGGCCCCAATGCGACATCCAATTTCGTGTTGGCGTTGATATTGCTGGCATGGTCGCTACCGGCTGCAAGGACGCCAGCGCGAGCATTAGCGATGTTGGTCAGGATGGTCGACTCTTCTGCGACGTAGCCTTTGACAGAGGCCACGAGATTCGGGATGAGATCGAGACGGCGTTGCTGTTGGACGTCGACCTGCGAGAAAGCCGTGTTAACGGCCTCATTCTTCTGCACCAGCGTATTTTTGGCGCCGATGTAGCTGCCGCCGACCAAAAGAAGAACAACAATGAGAAGAGCCACTACTCCAAGTACGATCCATAAAGATTTCATGTTTCCTCAATTTCCCTTCGTTTAGATTTCGATGCTGTCCCTGGCTGGCCTGTTCGGCTGTACTTTACCATCTGAAACCGAATTCCCTGCCCATCTTTGCAGCGATACCTCTCACATTGTGGGTCCCCTCAAAAATCTCCACTGGCGCCCCCGCCTCCTGAGCCGCCGCCTCCGAAGCCGCCAAAGCCGCCTCCGCCGTCATCTCGGCCACGGTCACCGCGTCCGCCACCGAAGCCTCCGCCACCTCCCATTAGATTTCCGAGGAGGAAGAAGATAAGGCCAGTGTTGCCGGTCTTGACGAGGAAGAAGAGAACCAGCAGGATTACGCCACCGCCGAGGAGTAGTTCCATCATGTTGATCTGGACTGGCGCCTGCTGGCGGTGATACTGGTGGACTGGCTGGGCCAGATTCAGGGTGACTCCGGCGTCGGCGGCGATGACCTGGGCGATCTGCTGAACGCCGAGTGGGATCGCTGTATTGAAATCGCCCTGACTGGCCGCCGGAACCATCGTGCGACCGATGTCTCCTACCTTGGCGTCGTTAAGAATGCCTTCCAGACCATATCCAACCTCGATGCGGTATTTCCTTGGGGCCATTGAGAAAATCACGAGGACGCCGCGGTCTGATCCTTTGGGGCCAACCTTCCATTTGTCCTCAAGCGCAGTAGCAAACTCGTCGATTGACTGGTCTCCGTCGAGTGACTTGATGGTCACGACGGCAATTTGAGCGTGGGCCTGGCGATCGACCTGGAAACAGAGGTTCTCGAGGCTGGCTTTAGTGGAGGGAGACAGGACGCCGGCGAAGTCGCTGACGTAGCCGGTGGGGGCGGGAAGGCTGTTCACTGATTCGGCCGTCAACACGAGAGACGGAGCGAAGATCAGGAGGACGACTGCCAGCCAGCGTGAAAGGTAGCTCATCGATGGTCATTCTACGCTCGGCCTGTTAACAAAGTTCCAGCACCACACTGGCAGATGTCGAGAATGCGAGCGACTAACTTCGCGTGATTAACTGAAGACAGAATTACAAGGTGGGAGTTGGTGCTGGTTTGGGGTGGCCATGGGAAGGAACCGGAATGCCTCTTGCTCGGGCGAGCTTATCTGCCAGCACGGTGTGCTCGTGAATGATGCCCTCTTCATTTACGACCTGATCATGTAGTCTGGGGTCGGCGGAACCGGCAGCCTCCATGCGGAACGCGTGAAGGTCTTTGTGATGGTCCTTCACCATGACCGACAGGTACTCCATGTCGAAGTCGTTGCCCGACAACGAGCTGAGTTTGTCATATTCGGCCTGGTCTTCCTTGTTCATCGACTTCGGCAACATGACTCCCATGGAATCGGCGACCTGGGCCATCTCGAGGTTCATCTTGGTGTGGTCGTCGACCATCTTCTGTCCAAAGGACCTCACCCCGTCAGTGCTTCCCTTCTGGACGGCAAGTTGTCCGAACTTTACCTCGGCAATGCCTCCTTCTGCGGCCTGACGGAGGAACATCTTGTCCTGCATGATCTGACCGACATCTCCAGAGTTGGGACCTGAGTCCTGTAGGGAAGGTATGGCCGGCGCCTGCTGCCCGGGTCGATTGGGCTGGGTCTGAGACGCGGGAACTGACGTGGGGTCGAACTGGGCGAAGAGCAGAGCTGGGGACACAATTGCCGTGCCAAAAAGAACGATATAAACGCGATTGAACTTCATAAGATGACTCCCGTACGGGCAAGTGCAGCAACTGCTGCTCGCTTTGGTCATACACCAATATGGTGTACGAGGATACCTTATGGTTGCCTCCTGTGCCCAGTCTGACACTGTATCCTGTTAGATGGAGCATTGATCAATGACGCAAGGTACTATCACGCCGCCCCTGGCCCGCCGGGAACCGGCACCAACGACCCTGCACGGACAGACACTTGGAGACGACTACCGGTGGATGAGGGACAAATCCTCGCCTGAGCTGGTGGCATACCTTGAGGCGGAGAACGCCTATACCCTCTTCGTGATGGCCCCGACGGAGAAGCTGCAGGCAAAGCTGTATGCCGAGATGCTGTCGCACATCAAGGAGACTGATGAGTCAGTCCCCTACCGCGAACGGGGATGGTTCTACTATGTGCGGACGGTGGAAGGACGCCAGTATCCCATTCACTGCCGCAGGTTAGCTACGGGCACGCAGTTCGACGCGACGCAGCCGGAAGAGGTTCTGCTGGACGTCAATCAGTTGGCTGAGGGCCAGCCGTTTATGTCAGTCGGCGCAATGAACGTGAGCCCGGATGGATATCTACTGGCTTATTCGACCGACAACACCGGGTTTCGCCAGTACACGCTGCGTGTTCGTGATTTGAGGACTGGAAAAGACCTGTCCGATACTGCCGAGCGAGTCGGAGCGATCGCGTGGGCAGCGGATTCGACGACGCTGTTCTACACGACGGAGGACGCTGTCACGAAGCGGCATGATCATCTGTTTCGGCATCGCCTGGGAGACGCGGTGTCGCAGGACGTGGTGGTCTATGAAGAGAAGGACGAACGCTTCAACCTTGGGGTGGGCAAGACGCGGGACTGCAAATATCTGCTGATGGAGGCGGGCAGCCATACGACGAGCGAATGCCGGTTTCTCTCTGCGGAGACCCCTGAAGGTGAGTTCCAGATGATCGCGCCGCGCATGGACGAGCAGGAGTATTCGGTGGACCATCGCGACGGTTTGTTTTACATCCGGACCGAATGATGTGGGGAAGAACTTCCGGGTGGTGACGGCGCCGGTGGAGAAGGCAGGACGCGAGTTCTGGACGGAGCTGATTCCGTTGGACCGTGATGTTCCGCTCGAGGACTTCGAACTGTTCGAATCGTTCTGCGTGAGCTCGCACAGGAGGCTGGGGCTGCCAACGCTTACCATTACCTCGATTGGCGCTGACGGAGGCTTAGGACAGTCAAGGGAGATTGAGTTCCCAGAGCCGGTCTACTCCGCGGACGGCCATATTAACCCGGAGTTTGAGACGGAGAAGTTTCGGTATAGTTACCAGTCGTTGGTTTCACCCGCTTCGGTGTATGAGTACGACGTCAAGGACGGGACTTCGACGCTGTTGAAGCAGCAGGAGGTGCCGGGAGGGTTCGATTCGACGCTCTATGGATCGGAGCGGGTGTGGGTCGAGGCCTCCGATGGAGTGAAGGTGCCGGTCTCGGTGGTCTATCGTAAAGATTTCTTCAAGCGTGACTCGAAGAACCCTCTCTATATCTATGGATATGGGTCATATGGATACCCGTTACCGATTGGGTTTAGTCCGTCGAGATTGTCGTTGCTGGATCGCGGTGTGGTGATCGCCTATGCGCATATTCGCGGTGGTGGCGAGATGGGCGATTCGTGGCATGACGCTGGAAAGATGATGGTGAAGCGAAACACGTTTTCGGACTTCATCGCGGTCACGGAGCAGTTGGTGGCGAAGGGCTATGGGGCCAGGGACGGTGTGGCCGATTGAGGGTGGAAGTGCGGGAGGATTGCTGATGGGCGCGGTGGTCAATGAGCGGCCAAACCTCTTCCGGGTGGTCCTGTCGCACGTACCATTCGTGGACGTGATGAATACCATGCTCGATGCTTCCCTGCCCTTGACCGTCGCAGAGTATGAGGAGTGGGGTAACCCGAATGAGGCGGAGGCGTTCGCTTACATGCGGTCTTATTCGCCGTACGACAACCTCAAGGCCGGCGACTATCCGGCAATGTTGGTGAAGACGAGCCTGAACGACTCGCAGGTGATGTATTGGGAGCCGGCGAAGTATGTGGCCAAGCTGCGAACGCTGAAGAAGAACGACACGCCGCTGCTGTTGCACATCAACATGGACGCAGGGCATGGCGGGGCGTCGGGGCGGTATGACTACTTGAAGGAGATCGCGTTCGACTATGCGTTTCTGCTGACACAGCTTGGGGTGGAAGACTAGCCTTTGGCTGCGAGGTCTTCTTCTACCTTGTCGCCTTCGCCGGGGGCGAGGAAGAGATTGGTCTCGAGTCCGTGCTGGCGGGTGTAGAGGTCGTAGTAGCGGCCTCCGAGCGCGTAGAGGGTCTCGTGGGTGCCGCGTTCGATGATCTCACCCTGCTCGACGACGAGGATCTGGTCGGCGCGGCGGATGGTGGAGAGACGGTGTGCAATCACGAAGGTCGTGCGGCCCTGCATGAGGTAGCTGAGACCGTTCTGGATCATGGCCTCGGACTCGGAGTCGAGTGAGCTGGTGGCTTCGTCGAGGATGAGGATGCGGGGGTCCGCGAGGATGGCGCGGGCGATGGAGAGACGCTGACGCTGCCCGCCGGAGAGTTTGACGCCGCGCTCACCCACGATGGTTTCGTACTGCTCAGGGAAGCGCTCGGCGAACTCGTCTACGCGTGCGATGCGGCAGGCTTCCATGAGCTGCTCTTCGGTGGCGTTTGGACGGCTGAAGAGAATGTTCTCGCGAATGGTGCCGTCGAAGAGGAATGTCTCCTGCAGGACGACGCCGAGCTGCTGGCGATAGCTGGAGAGACGGATGGTGGCGAGGTCGATGCCGTCGATCAGGGCCTGGCCGCCGGTCGCAGTGTGGAAGGCGCAGATAAGCGAGATGATGGTGGACTTCCCAGAGCCGGAGGAGCCGACGAGGGCAGTGACGGTGCCGGGAGTGGATTCGAAGCTGATGCCGTGGAGGACGGGTTTGCCGGGCTCGTAGGAGAAGGTGACATCACGGAAGGCGACGTCGCCGCGAATGGTGCCCAGGCTGTGCGAGCGAGCGGGCTCGGAGTCCTCTTCGTGCTCGGAGAGGATCTCGGTGGTGCGGTCGAGGCCGGCGAGCGCCTCGGTGAGTTGGGTGCCGATGTTAACCAGCTGGACGATGGGGGCGATCATGAAGGCGAGGAACATCACGTAGGTGACGTAACCGCCGGGGGTGAGGCGGTTCGCGTTGACCTGATGGGCGCCCAGATACATTACGAGCGTGCCAACGACGCCGAGGACGGCGGTGGAGGCGAGCGACATGAGCGACTGTGCGGTGAGCGAGGAGATAACGTTCTGGAGGAGGCGGTTGGCACCGGCAGCAAAGACGTTGGCCTCGCTCTGTTCGGCGTGATAGCCCTTGACGACGCGGACTCCGCCGAGCGATTCGGTGAGGCGACCGGTGACTTCGGCGTTGATCTTGGCGCGCTCGCGGAAGATGGGGCGGATGGTCTTGAAGGCCTTCTGCAGGATGAGGCCGAAGACGAGCAAAATGCCGAAGGTGATGATCGTCATCTCGGACCGAGAGCTTGATGAGGTAGCCGAAGGCGAAGGCCGCAGTGAGGACGCCTCCGAAAAAGTCGATGACACCGGTGCCGATGAGGTTGCGTACGCCTTCGACGTCGGTCATGATGCGGGCGACGAGGGTGCCGGTACGGTTCTCGTCGTAGAAGGCGACGGGCAGGCGGCCGATGTGGGACTGGACCCTCATGCGCAGCTCGGCGATGAGGCGCTGGCCCTCTTTAGAGAGCAGTTGCGTGAGGGTGTAAGAGGTAATTCCCTGGATAAGGGTGGCGAAGCCGACGATACCTACGATCCAGGGGAGAAGCCGAAGCTGGTGGCCGTACATGACCTTGTCGATCAGGGTCTTCGTAGAGGCAGGGAGAACGAGGCCGCTGGCGCGGTTGATGACCATCAAGAGGAAGCTGCCGCCAAGAAGGAGCCGGCGCGGTTTGACGAGCTTCCACACCTCGGGCAAGACCTTCTTCAGCTTCGGCTTTGGGCGAGACTTGGTAAGGTCGGCTGATGTAGCTCTGCCAACGCCGCGCGATGGGCGGTCAACGGACTTCATGCCGCCGCCGAATTTGGATGGGCCGAAGGAAGAGGACATGGATAGATCAAGTTTACGCCTCGGGCCGGAATTTGCTCAGTCGATTGAATAGAGGGCAGGCTCACTCGATGTGATTTCACTGGTTGTTTGATGGTTCCGTCATGGCCGGCGATGCAGTTTATGCGAGACGGCTGCGGCGGGCCGCGATGAAGGAGCGGATGCAGAAGAGAACGTAGATCAGAGACAGGAGCGAGAGTGCGCCCTTCTCTTCTACAGCGGCCGGATGAGCAAAGTAAGCGCCGTGCGAGAGGCGGATGGTGTCGATGTCGGCGGGGATGGTGCCGATGAAGGCCAGCAGGGCCACGGTGACGGAGATGTGCATCCAGAGCATGCGTTTCTTGCTGTCATCGGTGTTGGCCATTACCCCGAAGAGGACGAAGAAGAGGCCGATGGCCGCCGGGATCAGCGCTGTGGGATGCGCGCTGCCGGTGAGGACGAATCCACAGATGCCGAGCAGGATGAGCAGGATACCGAAGCCGATTGTGAGTTTTGCCATGATGGGTCTTCCTCGTGAAGTCGCAGTATCAGGATACTGGAACGCGAGAGATCGGGTAGGGCGACGGGGAGATTGACTTGATCAGGATACAGAGACGCGTTAATGAAATCGTCCGGACACACCTTCAATGTGAGCGAAGCCCCTGGGGAAAGCCGCAACGTTGCAAAAGGCTGACAAGGCGCGGGTCGGACCGAAGCGGGTCCCATTTGGCATCAATCGGGACAAAGATCAGGTGGACGTCGCGGGCGTCATAGCAGCGCTCGAGCCACTGCATTGCCAGATCATATCGGGAGAGTCCCAGCTGCACTATCGCCATCGCATAGGGTGGAACGTATCGTTCCTGCGAGATGGACAGCAGGGTCTTCATGACGTTATAGGCCTCTTCAGTCCTGCCCAAACGGGCGAAGAGGTACCCGCGCAGAGCAATCACCTTGGAGTTGACTCCCAGTTTGCCCGAGCTGTTGAGTGCCGCGAAGGCCAGCTCGTTCTCTCCCAGTTCGACGTAGACCTGAGCAAGGTGGAGTTGCGCGATCCAGAACTCCGGATCGACCACAATGGCTTGACGAGCGAACTGGACTGCAGCGGTGTAGTCGCGGGCGGCGAAGGCGATCTGTGATGAGAGCGACTGATGCATGGCATAGAGGGGATCGAGCTCGCGGGCCCGGCGAATCGCAGCCTTGGCCTCTTCGTGACGGGACGCGTGCGACAGGACGACGCCGAGCATCCGGTGCGCCAGAGGATAGGCGGGATCGAGCTCAATGGCCCTCCGGTAGGCGGCCTCGGCGGCGGGCCACTCCCAGTCGAGCCAGAATTTTAGAGAACCTAGCGACGTTTGCACCTCGGCGAGATCAGGCTCGGCGCTGAGCGCCTGCGCAGTGGCTTCGCGGGCACAGGGCCAGACGATCTGCGGCGGCGCATCGCCGTTGACAGGGCCGGAGGTATAGCAGTCGGCAAGACCTGACCATGCAAGGGCATAGTTTGCGTCGAGATCGGTGGCATGGGTGAAGTACTCGATCGCTCTGCGGGTCGTCGGTGGGCTGAGCTGCTGCCAGAAGTGCCGACCGTGAAGGTACAGATCGTAGGCTTCGGCGTTCTGTGTCTGGCGGCGGCCAAGGGCTTTGAGGCGTTCCGGCGACAGGGTGAGACGGACCTGTTCCGCAATGGCGGTGCTTAGTTCACGCTGCAGCGTGAGCATGCTGCCAGGCTCGCTGTCATACGAGGCCGACCAGATCTGGAGCTGATCGAGGACGCGGATGAGCTTCGAGGTGATCCGGAGACGGTCGCCTTCGGCTCGGATCGAGCTTTCGACAAGGTAGGCCGCGTCCAGTTCCCTGCCGATCTCGGCGAGAGACTTCGCGGTTCGTTTGTAGGACATGACGGAGGTACGCCCTATGACGCTGAGATGCTGCGGGTCAATCTGGCCGAGCGACGCGATGGTCTCCTCGGTGAGGCCATCGGCAAGGTATTCGCGGTCAGGGCCTGCGCCGAGGTTTTCGAAGGGCAGGACGCCGACGCGCACTTGTCCGGACTTCACTGATGATCGATGGTTGAGGGTCTGGACGTCGGGGACGAAGCGGTAGCCTCTGCCGGGAACGGTAGCGATAAAGCGGTTTTCGCCGCGGCTCTCGCCCAGGACGCGGCGGAGCGTGGAGATGTTTTGGTTGAGATTGTTCTCTTCGACGATCGTATCGGGCCAGATGGCGCGCAGAATCTCTTCCTTTGCGAGGACCTCGCCTTTGTGTTTTACGAGGAGGAGAAGCGTGTCGAAGACCTTCGGCGTCAACGGAACTGGCTCGCCGGCACGCGAGAGTCGCAGCTGGCCCGCATCGAGCCGGTAGTCGCCAAATTCGTAAATGAGAAGGTCGGCGTCGCGCATGGAAGTGGCCCCGAATCTTCAGAAACTTTCAGAAAATCTTCAACCCTGCCTAAAGATTTTCACCGTCGGTGAGAGCGAGTATAGCCCTCGAGAAGCTAGGGGCCAGGGCCGGTCACTGAACAGAAAAAGGAGAATCTACATGAAATCAAATATTTGCAGGAACCTCTTCACATTGGTGATTACGGGAGTGTGCGCCCTTTCATTCGCAGGGGCCGCATCAGCGCAGACAGAAGACTGGGACTTCGGCGGACGGCGGTTGGAAGGCAGCTGGACGGTCCAGATTACGCTCCAGAATTGCCAGACGGGTGCGGCGATGGGCAATCCGTTTTTTTCGCTGCTTACGTTTGCGCGCGGCGGGACCGCGGTAGAAACGACTGCGAACCCGATGTTCTTTCCGGCAGTTCGCCGGTCCCGGCCATGGTGTTTGGAGTCACACAGGTCCGCATACGTTCAGGGCCGTCACGGTCGCCTTCATCACGTCGAGCGGCGTGTTGGTGAAGACTCAAACAATCACTCAGACAATCGAGATGGGCGATGATCCGGATAGCTTTACGACACCGTCGGCTTCGGTTGTATTTATTCCGACAGACGGTGGGCCAACGATTACCGGATGCGCTACCGCTACGGGAACACGGATTAAATGACCCGGCAGAATGACGACGGCCCCAGCCTGCTGAGTGGCTTCAGCTGACTGAGGCCGTCTTGATGTCAAACGCCTTCTGTTTCCGGATATGGCCCGGAACCGGATTAGTAGATCACCTTCAAACCAAATTGAATGATCCGCGGCGTGAAGGTACTGGTGACCTGGCCGCCTCCGTTGGGAACACCGCCGATGATGCCGCTGATGGGGACTGATCCACCGGTCCCGACATTAGCAGCTGTGGTGCCCTGCGTTCCGCTGATGGTGCCGGGAAGGTACAGGTTGGTGTGGTTGAGGATGTTATAGAACTCGGTGCGGAACTGGACCTTCAGACCCTCGATCGGGGTGACGAAGTTCTTGTTGAGCGCGAGGTCGGCCTGGTAGAACGCCGGAGTGCGGCCCGGATTGCGGCTGGCGTTGCCGAAGGGGCTAAGCACATTGCCGGCAGCGTCCTTGATCGGGGGCAGAACGAAGGCATTGAAGTTGACGTAGTTGACGTAGCCCGTGTTGGCGGCGCGGTTTGAGCGTCCCTGGGTTATTGCCTGACCGGCGACGTGGTTTGGGCGATACTCGTTGGCACCGCGGTAGGTCGCCGAGATCTGGGGCGAGACGGCCTGCGCGCTGTTGGGGCTGTAGGTGATGTTGAAGGGCGTTCCGGCCTGCAGGGTGACGATGCCGCTTACCTGCCAGCCTCCGACGAGGGTGTTGACCACACCGCCGCTGGAGTTGAGGAACTGTTTACCGCGTCCGAAGGGGAGCTCGTAGACGAGGCTGGTGATGTTGGCTACGGGCAGGTTGTAGTCCGACTGCGAGTAGTCTGCGCGGATGTTGTTGCCGTCCTGCGGCGAGGGGGTGTTGCCTTCGAGCGAGGCGCTGGCGTTGTCGAGCGAGTGCTCCCAGGTGAAGGTGTTGAGGAGAGTGAGACCGCCGACGACCTGCTGCTCGTATTTGACCTGGAGCGAGTTGAAGTTCGAGTAGAACTCGTTCAAGGCGGCGGTGATGTCGGACGGCCAGTTGGCATAGGGGCGGGCGAATGCGGCTGCCGGGTTCCGCTGGTTGGCGTTGAGGAAGCCCTGCAGCTTGACGCCGTGGTTGCCGACGTAGGCGATGTCGAGCAAGGTGTTCTTGGCCAGGGTGCGCTGGATGCTTACGAAGTAGCTCTCGACGTAGCTGTCTTTCGTGTTCTTGGGGATGTAGGTGATGTTGTCGGTCGCGGGGTTGAAGCTGGTGACGAGGCCGGTCGGGTAACCCCTGGTCCGAAGTGGCGAAGCACTTCGGTGTCGTAGTGCCGATGGCGATGATCTGGGCCGGAAGCGGGGTCGAGCAGTGGTTGGTTGTCGTCGGGGCTATCTGGGTGACGGAGGCAAACTGGGCCTGGGGTGCATTGATGCCCAGAATATCGCCGGAGCCGGCGCGGGTGTAGTGCGCGTAGCTTATGCCGAAGCCGCCACGAAGCGCGGTCTTGGAATCGACCGCGTAAGCGAAGCCCACGCGCGGGCCGAAGTCGGTGAAGTCAGGATTGACCAGGGTCTTGCCGTAGGTCCCGCCGTAGGAGACCGGAGTGATGCCGTTGCCGGCGACGGCCCCGGGCGTGATGGTAAGAACGGTCTGTGAGCCTGGATCGAAGTTTGAGATGCGGTTGTAGAGATCGGCGTAGGGCGAACCGTACTCCCAGCGCAGCCCGAGGTTGAGCGTCAGCTTCGGAAGGGCCTTCCAATCGTCCTGGGCGTAGAGGTTGTGGACGTTCTGCGTGAGGTGGGCCTCGTAGAAGTTCGCGAGCGAGTAGTTGTTTGTGGTGCCGAAGAGGAAGTCCGCCCAGTAGGTGTCGCTGACGGTGGATCCTCCAGCGTTGGAGTAACCGCCGCCATAGGTAAAGGAGCCGTAGAGGGGGTTGTTGTCGTTCACGGCCATCCAGACGTGCTCATACTCGTAACCGAACTTCATGGAGTGGTTGCCCTTCACCCAGGTGAAGTTGACCTTTGGGTCGATGAGGGCCGGGTCCTGCCACTGGGGGTTGGTGCTCTGGCGACCGAAGCCGGTGAAGCCCGTGATGCCGATGGACGGCAGGCCACCAGCCACGACGGCGTTGCTGGTGGGAAGGCCGGGGATGTTGTTGAAGTCGGTGTTTCCGATGGACAGGTTATACTTACCGGCCTTGGTGCGGTCGAGACCTAGGCGGACATCGAGGACCTGGTTAGCTCCGAAGAGGCGGGTGTACCCGAGGGCGATCTGCTGATCGAGGATGCGGATGTTGCCGTTGGTCTGGCCGTCGAGGGGAATGGGAATGCTGGGGTAGTTGACGCCGTTCTCCTTGCGATCGCTGATGCGAAGGAAGGCGGAGTTGGCGGCATTGATCTGCCAGTCGAAGCGGAGGTCGCCCTTGTCCGCGTTATCGGTGAAGGGAACCTGGACGGCGTAGTCGTTGGATGCCAGACCAGTTGTCGAAAGCCCGGAGACTGGGAGACCCGAGATCTGTTTGAAGTAGCTGATGATCTGTGCCGAGAGCGGGTTGATCGCGCTGGCTGGGATCGGCGTGTTGGCCGGGTAGACGACTCCGGTCGTGGCGTTCTTCACCGGTACGACGAGAATACCGTTCAGTTCATTCTGCGTAGGCAGAGTGAGCACGCTGAGCGGCTTGAGCACCTGGCGGAAGCCTTCATAGTCGAGGAAGAAGAAGAGCTTGTCCTTGACGATGGGTCCGCCGAAGTTGACGCCGAACTGGTTGCGATTGAAGGTGGGTTTGCGGAAGGGGACAGTGGTGCCGGTGTTGCTGACGGTCAAGGGCTTGAAGAAGCCCGCCGCGTTGAGGTCGGTGTTGCGAATGAACTCGTACGCTGTGGCATGGAAGCGGTTGGTACCGCTCTGCGATGCGACGTTGATGGTGGCGCCGGAGGACCGGCCATACTCGGCGCTTTCGTTATCGGTCACGACCTGGAACTGGGCGACGGAGTCGGGCGGGACGGCGATGATCTGGTTGTCGAATCCCTGGTTGCTTTCGCCGTAGGCGTTGTTGTCGAGACCGTCGAGGAGGAAGTTGTTGAACATGCTGCGCTGGCCGTTGACGTTATAAGAACCGGCGCGGACGAGCGAATTGATGGAGCTGGTGGTCGCGGCGGTGGGCGCCTGACGTGCCCCGGGCATCAGACCCATCAGGTCGGAGTAGTTGCGGCTGACCAGGGGCAGCGCCTCGCTCTGGTAGTTGCTGATGGTCTGGCCGCGTTCACTGCTCTCGGTTTCGAGCTGCAGGGCGATGTCGGTGACTTCGACGGTAGTTTCCGTTCCGCCGACCCGGAGATTGAGATCGATGCGCTGGCGCCCGCCGACTGAGATGGTGATGTTATTGGCGACTGCGTCTGTAAAGCCGGGTGCCTTCGCCGAGATGTTGTAGACGCCGACGTGGAGAGACGGAACCTCATAGTCGCCTTCGCCGTTCGTCGTTGCCTTTGCGGCGACTGCCGTCGCGTTGTTTGTGACGGTCACGAGTGCGTTGGGGATCGCGGCACCGCTTGCGTCGCGGATGGTGCCGACGAGGCTTCCGTTGTCGTACTGCGCATGTAGAAAAGGGGAAAGAGCAAAAAACAGCACGGCCGCCAGAAGTAACACTTCAAAGAAACTATTTTTTCGCATAGTGATGAACCTATCCCGCACCTGTTAAGTGCTGATTAATTAGCTGTCAAAGGGCGGTTACATCCTAGCTCGCAGATCGAAAAAATAGCAATGAAATAGTTAGCGGTAACCCTGTTGGCTGGAATTGCGCGGTGTTGGCACTCTTTTGGGCCTGCGCAAGGACCTCTTTGGGGGCTCCAATCAGTTGGTGGGTACCAGGTGAGAGTTCTGTCGCCCTTGCCGATGAGGACGGTGGTTAGATCATGGAGTCTTGCTACAGGCGTTAAAACAGAAGACCCGGCCGTGCAGGCCGGGTCTTGGTTGGTTATTGCGTTCGATTAATTTAATGAGCTCCGTGACCGGCTTCCATCATATGGTCCATGGCCGCTTCGTAACCCCGGCGGAAGCCCTCGCGATAGTCGGCCTTGGCGCTGTCCGGAACGTGCGGATGACGATACTCGTCACGGTTGTTGACGTCGGGTCTGCGGTGGTTGTCATAGTCCTTGCGTGCACCCTCGATCCCATCGTGATAGCCCTGCCGTTGTATCTCCTTGAACTCCTGCGGGGGGGTGTCCCAGGAGCGTTCCTGGCTCTCCGACTGCGCGAACGCTGTGTAAGAGGGAGTGATTGCCAAGCCAGAGGCTGTCAGAGTCAAAGCAAGTAGTGGAACTGCCAGTCGATTGCGCATCATTTGAAATACCTCCATGCATTTTGCACAGAAAAGTCAGATGGCTGAACTGGGTCGCCTGTTGTATGTGAACGCTAAGCGGCGTTTTTTCTGATAGTTGCGACCACGTCCCTGGGGTCCCAATCGTTGGTGGGGTACCAGGCGACGATCCTGCCATCTTTGCCGATGAGGACGGTCGAGAGGGAGTGAGTGAGGGACTTGCTGTCGCCCGGCGTAACGCCGACGTTGAAGAACTGGGTGACGGCGGGGAGGTCCTTTTCGGAGGGGGCGGCGAAGTCCCAGTGGAGGAACTTTTCGTTGGTGTAGTTACCGGTGTACGCGCCGCCGTAGCTGCGGAGGACCTTTGGCGTGTCATAGGCCGGGTCGAAGCTGATGGAGAGTAGGTGGGTCTGTCTGTAGAGAGCGGGGTCGGCTGCGAGTGCTTTGTCGATGTCGGCGAAGTTGTGGCCCATGCGCGGGCAGAAGTCGGCGAGTTGGCAGCGAGTGTAGATGAAGGTGAGGAGCAGGAGCTTGCCTTTGAACTGGTCGAGGTGGATGGTGCGGTCGCTCTGGTTGATGAGGTGGAAGTCGGGGACGGTGTCGCCGGCGGTGGGGACGTGGTAGGCGACAGGGGGTTTGTAGTCGGGACGGGCCTGGGCGATAACGACGATGTTGTCGAGCTGGATGTTGGTGTAGCTGCCGCCCTCCGTGTCGGCGAGGAACCTGGGCGGTGATGCGATCGCCGGGGTGGAGTTCGCTGGCGATGCTGGGGTCTTTTAGCTTGTAGTCCATGGTCATCGCTTCCATGAAACCGGGGACGTCTTCGCCGTCGAGGGTGATGTGAGTGGCGGTCACGGCGACGACCTTGCCGCGGATGGTGAAGGTCTTCTGTGCGGTAGAGGCGCTTGTGGGGGAAGTAGTGCTTTGACGGCAACCGATCAGTAGAGCGATGACGGCGAGGAGAAATAAAGGCTTGCGGGGCACAGGTGGACTCCTGTGTCCATGATAATGGCTGGTACGGAAGTTTGCGGCGGGGGTGGGGTTGGTCGAGCGAGGCACAACTGCAGCAGCGCCTTCTTTGGGGCTCATGCACTTTGGGTTGGTACTGGCGGGATTGGGGACGGCGTTGCTCGGGCCGATTCTTCCTGTGCTGGCGCGGCAGTGGGGAATGCTGGATTCGCAGAGCGGGCTGTTGATGATGGCGAAGTTCTGCGGGGCATTTCTGGGTGGAGTGACGGTGTCGGACAGGCTGCAGACGAGTCTGCTGGTGGGCTTGACCGCGGGAGCATTGGGGTTCGGCGGGTTTGCGGTGGCGCCGTCGATGAGTATCGGTTGCGTGGGGTTGTTTGTGGGTGGGTTTGGGTTGGGACAGATCATCACTTCGGTGAATATTCTGGCGGGGCGAAGGTTTACCGCGCATCGTGGGTCTGCGCTGTCGATGCTGAATTTTTCTTTCAGCCTGGGGGCGATGCTGTCGGCGTTGCTTGCGGCCTGGTTTCTGCCGCGGTTTGCACTGCGGGGGTTGCTGGAGTGTTTCGCGGGTGCGTTCCTGCTCGGTGGAATTGGATTGACGTTGCAATTGCGTGGGGCGGCTCCGGATGTGGAGAGTGCTAATTCGGCAACAGTGGCGACCACGCCGCAGATGGGGTTGAGTGGGCGCGTGTATCTCTACTTTGCTGCGCTGCTGGTGCTTTATGGGGGGCTCGAGACTTGTCTGAGTGGCTGGCTTACGACCTTTGCGCTTCGGTATGGTGACAAGACGCTCGTGGTGAGCGAGTACACCACGCTGCTGCTGTGGATGTCGCTGACCGTGGGGCGGGCCGGGGCTTCGGCGGTGATGCTGCGAGTGGGTGAGACGACGGTGCAGCGTTGGGGGCTAGGGCTGGCGGCGGTGTTTACGGCAGCACTGGCGATGGCGCATTCCGCAGTGACGATTGCGGCGTTTGCGGTGCTGCTGGGTTTGAGCCTCGCGCCATTCTTTCCGGCTACGTGGGCCCTGTTGATGGCGGAGCGGCCGACGGCCCGGCAAGCGGGGATTGTGCTGGCGGTGTCGGGGCTGGGGGCGGCCGCGCTGCCGTGGATGATGGGAGTGGTGTCGACGCAGACGGGGTCGCTGCAAGTGGCGCTGGCGCTTCCGTTCGCAGCGGCGGCCGGGCTGCTGGGGATGAGTTGGTTTACTCCGACGCATCGTGCCGCGATGGACTGATTTTCCAGTGACCGCGAGCGTATAACCGAGGGATGGAAGGTGTGGAGTTGTTGCCGGTAAAGGTCGCTGAGGCGCTGGAGCGGGGCGCGACCGTTGTGACGGGAAATCAGCGGGCGGCACGGGCCCTGCGGCGAGCGTGGGACCAACGAAACCGAGATGTGGGAGCCACAAGCTGGGCGCCGGCGGCAGTGATGGCGTGGGACGCGTGGATGACTGCGTTGTGGCGTGGGCTGGTAGTCGAAGGACATGCTGCGCAGTTGTTGCTTAACCGGACGCAGGAGCACATGGAGTGGAGAAAAGTTCTGAAGGCGGACAAGGAGCTCGCGAGTCTGCGGACGGTGGATTCACTGGCCGAGATGGCGGCGGACGCGTGGCGGCTGGTTTCGAGCTACGAGGGGCGCGGGAGGATGCGTGGAAGTGCTGGGAGCACGGATACCCGTGCGTTTCAGCGATGGGCGCAGACGTTTGAACGGGTGTGCAAGGCACAGGGTTTTCTCGCTCCAGCACAGTTAGAGGAGACGCTGTGCGGGGCACTGGAGAAGCGGACGCTTAAGCCTCCGCTGGCCGACGTTGCGCTGGTGGGTTTCGATGCGATGACCCCGGCGCAGACGAGGTTGGTGGAGACGCTGCGCTCTGCCGGTGTGGGCGTGAGGGAGTTGCGGCCTGCGGTTGGAGTTGTCCGGCGGGTGTTGGTGGACGCGGACGATGAAGAGGAGGAGTTGTCGGTCGCGGCGCGCTGGGTGCGGAGGTTCCTGGAGGAACAGCCAGCGGCGAAGGTCGCAGTGATCGTGCCGGGGCTGGAGACTCAGCGACGCGAGATCGACCGGGTATTTCGCGAGGTGCTGGCTCCGGAGTTGCAGGACATTCGGGCCGCGAGTGAGGCCGGGCCCTACGAGTTTTCTCTTGGAGTCTCGCTGGCGGATACGCCGATGGTGGCGACTGCGCTTGATTTGCTGGAGTGGGCGGTGAGGGCGCTGCCGCTCGAGCGGGTGAGCGGATTGTTGCTGTCACCTTACTTTGCGATGACGAGCGAAGAGCGCAGCTGGCGCGCGGAGTTCGATGCATTTGAGCTTCGTAAGACGCGATTGCTTCAGCCGGAGATCTCGTTGGATGGTTTGATCAGGGTGGTGGAGGGTTCGAAGCGGAAGGGCAGGCTTGGACGATTGCTCGGGACGCTGCGCTCGATGCGGGCGATCGCGAACCGTTTGCAAGGTATGGACGCGCGGACGCATGCGGAGTGGGCGGAGAGAATACAGGAGTTCCTGGAGGCCGCGGCGTGGAGTTCGAGTCCGCAAGAGAGCAGCGTTGAGTTTCAGACGCGACGCAAGTGGGAGAGTGCGCTCGACGAAGTGGCTACGCTGGACTTCGACGGCTTGCAGATTGAGTTTGTAGAAGCCATGGAGGCGCTGGGACGGATTGCGCGGCAGACGACATTTGCGCCGGAGTCGCGTGAGGCACCGGCGCAGGTGATGGGGCCGCTCGAGGCGGCGGGCGGCGACCTTCGACGCGGTATGGTTCTTGCGTGGCGGCGAGCTGAGCTGGCCGACGGAGACGCGAAGCAGTTCACTGCTGCCGTGGCTGTTGCAGCGGGACCTGAAGATGCCCGGGACCGACGTTGTGCAGGACAGCGAGTACGCACGAACGATAACGAAGCGGATCGCAGACAGCGCGAGGACCGTGGTGTTCAGCTACGCGAAGGAGTCGGCGGAGGGCAAGCAGAAGCGCTCGCCTTTGCTGGCTGGGTTGGGGTTTGAGGAGGTGAGCGCTGCGGAGCTCGTCGACGCTCCTTCTGAGCGCGCGGTGCTTGAGTTGGAGGAAGTCGAGGACGTCGCGCGCATACAGGCACTTCCGGACGGCGTTATCCGCGGAGGCGCGAGGGTCCTTGAGTTGCAGGCGGCCTGCGGGTTTCGTGCGTTTGCCGAGCAGCGCCTGTGGGCCACGGAGATCGAGTCGATTGTGCCGGGCATGGATGCGCGAGAGAGCGGCACGGTGGTACATGATGCGCTGAAGCTGTTCTGGGACGGCGTGGTGACACAGGACGCATTGCGGAAGATGACGACCGAAGAGCGCGATGGGGTGCTGGAGTGGAGCATTGACGAAGCGCTGAAGAGGACGGAGGAGTCGAGTGCGACGGTGTGGGACGTAGCTTACCTGCAGGTGCAGCGGACGAGACTGCGCAGGCTGCTGTCTGCATGGCTGGAGCTGGAGTTGGAACGTGCGCCGTTCACGGTGAGGCTGAGCGAAAAAGAGTTCAAGGACGTGCGGGTGGGCCCCTTG
Source organism: uncultured Acidobacteriaceae bacterium (assembly GCA_963774835.1). Lineage (GTDB taxonomy): Bacteria > Acidobacteriota > Terriglobia > Terriglobales > Acidobacteriaceae > Edaphobacter. Next base: position 317,335 of record CAVZGS010000001.1, on the reverse strand, counting down.
CGGCTGAGTGTCCGGATCGGACCGTGTCGATGAGGTCGAGGGCGGTGAAGTCCTGATTGATTACAAGACGGGCGATGCCTCGCCGAACGATTGGCTGACAGAGAGACCGGACGCGCCGCAGCTTCCGCTATATGCGATTTTGTCAGAGGCCGATCGACTGCGGGGGGTCGCGTTTGGGCTGGTGCGCGCAGGCGAGGGTCGTGGGCTGAAAGGATATGCAGTGGGCGAGGGCGTGTTGCGTGGCAAGCCGACGAAGTTGAAGGAGGCTGCGACGTTCGGTGCGCAGGTGGAGCGGTGGAGGGACGTGCTGGTGGCGTTGGCAGAGGAGTTTGCCGCAGGCGATGCGCGGGTCCGCCCAAAGCAGTATCCGAGGACGTGTGAGTACTGCAAGCAAAGGGCCCTGTGCCGTCTGGATGTTTCGTCGCTTGAAGTCGAAGACGAAAACGAAGCCGGGACAGCCGAAGAGGTGGGTCGTGGCTGATCTTTTCGTTGTCGCGAACGTTGCAAGTGATGAGCGGCCGCCTGACCAGCTTGAGCGAGAGCGGGCCCTGGATGTCCGGCAGTCGTGGATCGTGGAGGCACCGGCAGGGTCGGGCAAGACGGGGCTGCTGATTCAACGTTATCTGAAGCTGCTGGCGGACGAGAGCGTAGACCAGCCGGAGCAGGTGCTGGCCATCACGTTTACGGTGAAGGCGACCAACGAGATGAGGGAGCGCGTGGTGGCGCAGCTTGAGGGTGCTGCCCGGGGTGACCCGTTGAGGGAAGGTTCCGACTTCGCGCGTGAGACGCGGAGATTGGCCGAGGCGGTGTTGCGGCGGGACGCGTTGTTGGGATGGAGGCTGCTGGAACGTCCGCGCAGGTTGAGGGTCCGTACGATCGATTCCGTGTGTGGAGAGATTGCGCTTTCGCTGCCGGTGCTCTCAGGAAGTGGAGGGCGACAGACGCCGGTGGAAGACCCGACGCCGATGTATCGCGAGGCGGCGCGACAGACACTGATGCAGCTGGGCGGCAATGATGCGGAGCTGGATGCGGCGCTGCGAACTGTGTTGCTGCATCGCGATGGAAGCCTGGCGGATTGCGAGCGGCTGCTGATGGAGATGTTGCCGCTGAGGAACCAGTGGGGGGAGTTGGTGCCGCTGCTCGGACGGAGCTGGACGATGCCTATCTCGACGGCACGGTACTGCCGCGGCTGCAGAAGGCGTTGGAACACGCAATATGTGCGGGACTGACGCAACTTTCGCGGAGCGTGCCGAGCCATATCTTACAAGACCTGGCGCTGCTTGCCGGAGAAATGGCGCATGCCGACGGATATAAAGGCCAACCTTCGCCGATTGCGATGTGGGCCGGGCTACGCGATACGCCAGATGAGATCGTGGAACATCTCGACCATTGGCTTGCATTGATTCATCTGGTCACGACAGGTGGAGGCGAGTGGCGTTCGGGCTTTCGCAGGGATTGGCTGAAGTTCGATGTGGAAAAAACCCACGTTACACGCCTGGAGGGCATCGTTAGGGAGCTTCGCAACCACGACGAGGTCCGTGAGGAGATCCAGCGTGTCAAACACTTGCCGCCAGCGGTCTATCCGCCGGAGCAATGGTGGGTGGCGAAGGCGCTGTTTCGCGTGTTGAGCAGGGCGCTGGCGGAGTTGCAGCTGGTGTTTGCGCGACGCGGGGAGTGCGATTTTGCGGAGTGGGGGCTGCTGGCGCAGTTTGCGCTACGACAAGACGGTGCGGCGGAAGACCTGAATGCGGCGCTCGGAATGACACTGCAGCATCTACTCGTCGACGAGATGCAGGACACCTCGACGAGTCAGTATGAGTTGATTGAGTTATTGACGCAGGGGTGGGACGGGCAGAGCCAGACCGTGTTCCTTGTTGGCGATCCGAAGCAGTCGATCTACCTGTTTCGGCAGGCCCGGGTGGAACGGTTTGTACGCATGATGCGGACGGCAACGGTTGGGCGATCTGTCGTTGGGGAGTCTGCGGTTAACGGCCAACTTCCGTTCGCAGAGTGAGCTGGTGGACGCGTTCAACGAGGACTTTTCTCTGCTGTTTCCACGAGAGACGACCGAGGCGGACCCCGAGGAGGTGCCGTACGTGGAGGCCCAAGCGGTAAGGGGAAGATCGAAGAGCGGGGCGCGGAGTGTGGTGTGGCACGCGCACGTGTTAGACCCGGATGAAGACGCGAAGCTGGCGCGACAGAGGCAAGCACGCGCGGAGGCCGAGCAGGTGAGGGCGATTATTGAGGATTGGCGTGCGCGTCCGCTACCTGAGGGACGCAGTGCGCCGTGGAAGATCGCGGTGCTGGTGCGAAGCCGTAATTTGCTCGGCGACATTGTGACGGAGCTGAAGGACGAGACGAAGGGCGCAATTCCCTTTCGCGCCGTGGATATCGAGCCGTTAGGGGAACGGCAGGAGGTGCTCGATCTTTTTGCGCTGACACGCGCTCTGCTGCACCCGGCGGACCGCGTGGCGTGGTTTGCGGTGCTGCATGCGCCCTGGTGCGGGCTGGGACTTGCAGACCTGCATGTGCTCGCGGGGGCAGATGATCCGGCATGGGCGGAGCGGTGCGTCCAGGACGCGGTTGCAGAGCGCGGCGACCTGCTAAGTGAAGAGAGCTGCGCGCGGTTGATGCGCGTCTGGCCGGTGTTGCGGGCCGCCGGTGAGCAACGGGTTGGATTGACGACGTCGCAGTGGGTGGAGCGGACATGGCGTTCGCTGGGTGGTGATGTTTATTTGAAGTCGGCAGAGATAGCGAACGCGCGGCGGTATCTGCAACTGCTGGATGAGGTGGAGGAACAAGCAGGGACGATGGATCTGGGCCTGCTTAAGCGACGGCTGAACAGGTTGTTTGCCGAGTCTGCGGCCGAGGCCGGGGCGGTGGACCTGATGACGATCCATGGAGCGAAGGGTCTGGAGTGGGACGTCGTGATCGTGCCTGGGCTGGAGAGGAAACCGCAGGCCGATCGCGAGAGACTGCTGAACTGGAGTGAGATCGATTCGAGCGATGCGGGGGCGGCGCATATGGTGCTCGCCCCAATCGCGGAGCGCGGGGAAGGGTCGAAGGAGTTGAATGCGTGGCTGAAGGACATCGGCAGGGCGCGTGAGGCAGCGGAGAGGAAGCGGCTGTTCTATGTGGCGTGTACGCGGGCGCAGGAGGAGTTGCATCTGTTTGCCTCTCCCAAGGTTAACGCAAAGGGAGAGGTCGTCCCGACCGCTGGGAGCCTGCTGGCTACTGCGTGGCCCGCCGCTGAGAGACATTTTGCTGCCGCCACAGCGGCGTCGGGGAGTATGGCGGAGGTGATTGTTTTGCCGACGGCCGCGAAGGTCGATGAGGCGAGTTTCGTTGGCGACCTTGCGGCAGGCGTCGAGGCGACGCGACCCGCGATGTTGCAACGGCTGCCGTTGAGCTTTGAACCTGAGGCGCGGTTTGCGGTGGCGTCAAAGCTCTCGTATGGAGAGGCATCGGTAGCTCCGGCGCACTTTGAGCGGCCCGAGGGATCGTTTGAGGCGCGGGCGTTTGGCAACGCCGTGCATGCGTTTGCAGAGGCGCTCACGAAACGACTTGCGGATGGTGTGGGTGTGGATGCGCTGTTGCGCGAAGTTGCAGGATGGACTCCACGGATCGCGACGGTGCTTCGTGGTGACGGGCTGGCTCCAGCCGCAGTTGATCGGCTAGCAGGCCGGGTAAAGACGGGACTCAGTAATATGCTGAAAGACCCCGAGGGTTCGTGGGTGCTTGGTGCGCATGAGGGAGCGATGAGCGAGTTTGCATTGACCTCATGGGACGAGAGACGAAGCAGCGTGCGGATGGATCGGTGTGTTTTTTGCAGGGGCGAAGCCGCTGGATGCGGGTAACGATTTTCTCTGGATCATCGACTACAAGACCGCGACGCACGGACGCGAAGGTCTGGATGAGTTCCTGGCGGAGGAGCGCGCGAAGTATAAGGCGCAGATGTCGGCCTATGCGCGAATGATGAGCAATCGCGTGGAGGCCGGAAGGTTGCGCGCGGGGTTGTACTATCCGATGCCGGCACGGCTTGTCTGGTGGTGGGTACCCTCGACAGCTGAAGGATGCCGCGGACTAAGCCGCGGGACCATGGTGGCGGACGTCGGCGCCGCGGACCCAGAAGATGACATCTTCGGCGATGTTGGTGGCGTGGTCGCCGACTCGCTCCAGATTGCGGGCGATGATCAGTGCATTGAGAGATTGCGGAGTGAGTTCGGGCTTTTCTTTGATCAATGTGCTCAGCGCATAGAAGGCGGCGTCGTTCATCTCGTCGACCTGGTCGTCAAGGAGAAGGACAGAGTTGGCGAGGTCAGCGTCGGCTTCGATGAAGGCCTGGAGGGCCTTGCGCACCATAGCTGACGCCAGAGACGCGAGTTTGGGGATGTCGACGGGAAGGTCGATGTTGGCGAAGGCGCCCATCTCGCGGACACGAACGGCGATGTTGACGGCCTGGTCGCCGACGCGCTCGAGGTCAGCGTTGATGCGGATCACCGAGAGAATGAAGCGGAGGTCGATGGCCATGGGCTGCTCCATGGCGAGAAGGTCGAGGGCCATCTGGTCAATCTCGCGCTCGAGACGGTTAATGGATGGCTCAGCGCGGAAGACGAGTTCGCAGATGGAGAGGTCGCGAGTGCGGTAGGCCTCGATCGAGCGCTGAATAGCCTGCTCGGCCATGCCCGCCATGACGAGCAATTTTTCCTTGAGGTCGTCGAGGTTTTGGTGAAATTTGACGCGCATCAGCCAAACCTCCCGGTGATATAGTCTTCCGTCCGCTTGTCCTTGGGGTTGGTGAAGATCTTGTGCGTGGAGTCGAACTCGACCATTTTGCCGTTGAGGAAAAATCCGGTGTTTTCGGCGACGCGCGCGGCCTGCTGCATGTTGTGCGTCACGATGACGATGGTGTACTGGCTCTTGAGCTGGAAGATAAGGTCTTCGATCTTCGAGGTGGAAACCGGATCGAGAGCAGAGGCCGGCTCGTCCATCAAAAGGACCTCGGGGTCGACGGCGAGAGCACGGGCGATGCACATGCGCTGCTGCTGACCCCCGGAGAGGCTGGCACCAGATTTCTTCTTCAGGTCGTCCTTGACCTCTTCCCAGAGTGCGGCCTGTTTGAGCGAACGCTCTACGGTCTCGTCCAGGATGCGGCGGTTGCGAAAGCCGTTCAGCTTGAGGCCGCTGACGACGTTATCGTAGATCGACATCGTGGGAAACGGGTTTGGACGCTGGAAGACCATGCCGACGCGGCGGCGAATCTCAACGGGCGAAGCGTTCTTGTAGATATCGACCTCGCCCATTTTGACTACGCCAGTGGCGCGGGCGATGGGGTTGGTCTCGTGCATGCGGTTGAGGCAGCGGACGAAGGTGGATTTGCCGCAACCCGAGGGGCCGATGAGCGCGGTGGCGTGGTTCGCGGGGATATGCAGGTTGATGTCCTGCAGGGTGTGGTTGGTGCCGTACCACGCGTTCAGGTCCTCCACTAGAATGCCGACTCCCACTAGCTTCCTCCCTTGAGTACGCCGCGGTTGGCAAAGATGCGGACAAGCGTGACGGATACCATGATCATAACGATTAAAACGAGAGCGCCGGCCCATGCCAGGCGATGCCATTCGTCGTAGGGCGAGATGGCGTAGACGTAAATTTGCAGCGGCAGCGCGGCGATGGGTTCGTTGAGCTTAAAGCTCCAGAACTGGTTGCCTAACGCAGTGAAGAGTAGCGGCGCTGTCTCGCCGGCGACGCGAGCGAAGGCCAGCATGCAACCGGTGATGATGCCGGGTGAGGCCGTGCGCAGACTGACCGAGATCGCCGTCCGCCACTTTGGAACGCCGAGGCCAAGAGCTGCTTCGCGGATGGCGTGAGGCACCGTTGCGAGCATCTCCTCGGTAGTGCGAGTGATGGTGGGTACCATCATGATCGCGAGGGCGACGCCGCCCGCTAACGCGGAGAAGTGTTTCTGCTGAACTACGATGAGCGAGTAGATGGAGATCCCCATCACGATGGAGGGAACGCCGTTGAGCACGTCGGCGGTGAAGCGGATGGCGGTAGCAAGCGCTCTGCCGCGGCCGAACTCCGCAAGGTAAACACCGGCAGCGATGCCGATAGGCACGCCCATGAGGCTGGCGACAAGGAGAATAATGCCCGAGCCGACGATGGAGTTCGCCATGCCTCCACCCTCCTGACCAACAGGAGCAGGGATGTGGGTGAAGAAGGCGAGGTTGAGCGAGCTTGCGCCCTTGTAGATGAGGTAGAAGAGGATCGCGATCAACGGGAGAATGACGATAACGGTCGCAAGAATAGACAAGCCGCTGATGAAGTAGTTGGTCGCAGTGCGACGAGCGTTGTTCATGCGCATCGACTTCGTCTGGAAGTCCATCGGACGTGGCTGGTTGTTGAAGGGTTGGGTAGCCATGTTAGTGCACCCGCGCCGGAGCATTGCGTGTGACCGCCCAGACCATGAGACGGGCGATGGCGTTGACGACGATGGTCACGAGGAAGAGCGCGAGGCCGATCTCGATGAGCGCGCTCAGGTAGAGGTCGCCTGTCGCTTCTGAGAACTCTCCGGCGATGACGCTGGCGAGTGTGTTGGCCGGAGCGAAGAGGGACTTGCTGATATTAGGGTGGTTGCCGATGACCATAGTGACGGCCATCGTTTCACCGAGAGCGCGACCGAGGCCGAGCATTATGGCGCCGACGATCCCGATGCGTGAGTTGCGCAGGACGCCAATGCGGATCATCTCCCAGCGGGTAGCACCGAGCGCAAGGACAGCTTCGCGTTGGCTGTTGGGGACCGCAGTCATAATGTCGCGGGTGAGTGAGGAGATGATGGGGAGAACCATGATGGCGAGAATGATGCTCGCCGTGAGCAGGCCGACACCAAAGTTTGCGACCATCAAAGAATCCCGTCCAGCCCAATGACTTCACGAGGAACGGGCCGAGGACGTCGCGCATGATCGGCACAAGAACGAAGACAGCCCAGAGGCCGTAGACCACGCTCGGGATGGCGGCGAGCAGTTCGGTAAGGAAAGAAATAGGGGCGCGAAGTGGACGGGGGCAAAGCTCGGTGAGGAAGACGGCCACGCCCAAGGCCAGCGGGACGGCCATGCACAGGGCAAGGAGCGAGGTGGCCAGAGTGCCGAAGATGAAGGGTAGCGCGCCGAAGTCGCCCGAGACCGGGTCCCAAGCCTGACGGGTGAAGAACTTCCAACCGAACTGGACCAGGCTCGGACGGGAGTGAATGACCAGGATGCCAAAGATGAAAAGGACGATCGCGAAGATGCTGCACGCACACAGCAACATGACCGTGGCGAAGCTGTTGTCAGCGAGACTTCCGCTTCCCCGCTTCCTGAGAAAGTCGCGGATTGCAGACGGAGCTGCGTCGGCTGCATCCGGTACCGGATCTGGCACAAAGGCGGCAGACGGATTGGGCACGATCGGTGGTACAGGTTGCGACGACCTGGAATCGCGTTCGTCAGTCATACGGGTAGAGGACACAATCCTATATTTCCTGTCAGTTCGTTCTAGGGGACGATTGTATCGGGCATAAGACGCTTGGCCGGGATGAAAAAGTGCCGTACGGATTTGAAGGGCTGCAAATCCGTGCGGCAGGACAAAACTACTTGATGTTTGCGATGCTCTTACGGACCATGTCCTGGACCTGCTTGGGCAGCGGGGCATAGGTGAGCACAGCAGCTTCACTCTCGCCGTGATCGAGCATCCAGCCGATGAAGTCGGCGAGGGCCTTTGCCTTGGCGGGATCGGTGGAATGGCTCGGAATCAGCAGCCAGGTGAAGCTGGAGATCGGGTAGGTGTCCGCGCCGGGAGCGTTGGTGATAGAGACGCGATAATCGGCGGGCATAGACTTTGCGGCACCGGCAGCGGCAGCGGTCACTCCGTCGGTGCTCGCCTTCACAAACTTGCCGGATGAGTTCCTGACCAGGCCGTACGACATCTTGTTCTGTACGGCGTAGATCAGCTCAACGTATCCGAAGGAATAGGGCGACTGACGAACCATCCCAGCTATGCCCTCATTTCCCTTTTGACCGATTCCGGCGGGCCAGTTGATAGCGGCACCCTTTCCAGGTCCAGAGTTCCACGCAGGAGAGACCTTGGAGAGAAAGTCTGTGAAGATGAACGACGTTCCGCTTCCATCCGAGCGATAGACTGGCAGGATCGCCTTGTCAGGCAGGTTGGCGCCGGGGTTGTCCTTTGCGATGCGGCCATCGTTCCACTTGGTGATCTTGCCGAGGTAGATGTCGGCGATCACATCACCGGAGAAGTTGAGCTCTTTGTTGACACCTGGGACGTTGTACACCGGAACGACTGCACCGAGGACGGTGGGAATGGCCATGACTTTGACCTTGGCCCCATTGATCTGCTCATCGGTCATGGTCACGTCGCTGGCGCCAAAGTCGACGGTACCGTCGGTGACTTGACGGATTCCACCGCCCGAGCCGATCGACTGGTAGTTGATCTTTACGTTCGGATGCAGCTGGTTATATTCGCTAAACCACTTGGAATAGATCGGGTTCGGAAAGGTGGCCCCGGCTCCGTTAATGTTCTGTGCGCTGGCCCCTGCGGCAACGAGTGCCAGGACACCTGCTGCGATGACTTTCAAATTCACTCTTCCCCCTCGGAAAATGCATCGATAATCTGCAATCGGTCAATACATCACCTATTGAGTTTGAGGCGCAATTGTTACTGGGAGGTTACACGTGGGTGAAAACGGCATTATTCCGCAGAGGATAGGGCCCTTGGGAGTGTGAATAAGAAGGTACTTCCGGCGTTGAGCTCGCTTTCGGCCCGAATTGAGCCACCGTGTGTCTGCACCATGTGGCGTGCAATGGCGAGGCCCAGGCCGGTGCCGCCGGACTCCCGGGAGCGCGCCTTGTCGACCCGGTAGAAGCGCTCGAAGATACGGCTAAGGTGCTCAGAGGCGATGCCGGAGCCGAAATCGCGGACGCTGAACTCGACAGCCTCGATTGGATCGGAGACCTCCCGCGCGCTGACGACTATCCGGCTGAATGGCTCGTTGCGGGCCTGGCCGTACTTGATTCCGTTTTCGATGAGGTTGCTGAGGACCTGGAGGATGGCGTCGGTGTCGGCGATGACCTCGGCGGTGGTGATCTGGCCGATCTCCAGGACCGCCTCGGAGTCCTGGATCAGACCGCTCATCGCCTGAACAGCGTCGCGGACGAGGACGTCGGCGGGGATCGGTGCGGGATGCAGCTCCTGTTCGGAGGACTCCACTCGCGCCATGACCAGCAGGTCCTCCGTAAGACGATTCATGCGTGTCGCGTTTTTCAGAATGGTGGAGAGAAACTCGCGGGCCTGCTGGCTTAGTGAGGCCTCGTGGTCGAGCAGCGTCTCGACGTAGCCGCTAATGGAGGTGAGCGGCGTGCGAAGCTCGTGGGAGACGTTGGCTACGAAGTCGCGCTGGGTGCGCTCGACCTGCTCGATGCGGGTGATGTCGTGAAGCACGGCGACCGCGCCGCCATCGGGCATGGGCGAGACGTTGACCTCAAAGATGCGACCGGGCACCAGTGAGGTCGAGCGGCCTTCGCTGATGATGCGCTGATCGAGCGACATACGGACGCATTCGAGGACGCCGGGGTCGCGGATGGTCTGGACCAGTGCGTGGCCGATGCGCACGGCGCTGCTGAAGGTGGTCTCAGGAATCAGTCGCTGCATGCGCTGATTGGTCCACTGGATGCGTCCAGCCGAATCGACCGCGACGACCGCGTCCTGCATGCTGTCGATCATCGCTTCGAGCTGGCGGCGGCTCTCGGAGGCGGCGTTCAGAGCACGCTCGACGTGGTCGGAGGTAACGGAGATGGCACGCGCGAGAGAGTCGAAGTCGCTGTAGGAGGGGTCGATGACCCCGACGTGCCGTTCGGGAATCGCTGCGGTCGAGGTCTCTAGCCTCGTGATGTTCTGCCGCACCGAACGCGCCAGGGAAAAAGCATTGATGGCGGCCCAACCGATGACAAGCACAGTCCCCAACACCCAGCCGCGTGGGGTGAACCACACCCGCATCAGGACGACGAAGGCCAGTGCGATCGCGATGCGGATAAAGAACGAAAGAAAGAGACCACGCTTCACGAGCTGCCCCTGCGCCTAGGCCAGTACGGCCTTCGGAATCTCGAAGCGATAACCGGCGCCCCGCATGGTCTTAAGATAACGCGGCGTCTCGGCATCGGCCTCGATCTTTTCGCGAATACGCCGGACGTAGACGTCGACTGAACGGGGGGTAACGAAACGGGCGTCGCCCCAGACGGCGTCGAGCAGGTGGTCGCGGCTGAAGACCCGGCCGGGATGACGCGCGAGATAGTCGAGGAGGCGGAACTCTGTGGCAGTGGTCGTGACCAGCTCACCGCCGACTCGAAGCTGCATCGCGCCGGCGTCGATCTCGACGTTCTCGAACTTCAGGATGGAGGGCGAGCTTGGCCGCTCAAACCGGCGCAGGACTGCCTTGACACGGGCCACCAGTTCGCGCGTGCCGAAGGGCTTGGTGATGTAGTCGTCAGCACCCATCTCAAGACCGTGGACTCGATCGTTCTCCGCCGCGCGCGCGGTAAGGAAGATAATGGGAACGACGCTCAGGGTGGGATTCTGACGGAGCCTGCGGCAGAGGTCGAGGCCATCACCACCGGGCACCATGATGTCCAGCAGAAAGAGCGCGGGTGGCTGCCGTTCTGCATCGGCAAGTATTTGATTGATAGCTAGATACGGGCGAACGGTAAAACCGGCGCTTTCGAGATGGTATTGCACCAGGCGGGAGATATCCGCATCATCTTCCAACACAAAGATCGTCTGACTCAATTCTTAAACCTCGGTTGAACTCGACTTGATTAACGTCAGGTTAGCGCACAGCACCCGGGAAGATTGCGAACGTACGATGAATCGTGAGGTGGAAACCAGGAAATGGGTACGCTCGTATACTCTAGAGTAATTCTACGCGTTCGCCGCGTGACCGAACTCGATGAAAGCAAACTCCAATCTCGTGCTTTGCGTGGATGACGAACTCGTCGGGCTCCAGGTGAGAAAAATCCTGCTGGAGCGTGCTGGATACCGGGTCCTGACGGCGCCGGATGGGCCGTCCGGGCTCGACATCTTTTCGGCGGAGCCGGTTGAGGCCGTGGTGCTCGACTACTCCATGCCGGGAATGCATGGCGGCGAGGTCGCAGTCAGGATGCGCCAGGCGAAGCCACGTGTCCCTATTCTTTTGCTGTCTGCTTACATGGGTCTGTCCGTCGAGGTCACCTCCGTGGTCGACCTTTACATGACCAAAGGAGAGGGCGCGCCTGTCCTCCTCGAAAAATTAGGCAGCCTGCTTCACCCAATAACTACATCCTAAGAGTGAGCAGGGGACGAGAAGGCCGTGAATCTAAGTCAGTTCAATAATATTCTGAGGCAGGTCTTCCTCCTGCCCGTGGTGGCGCTACTGGTGGTCGCGGGAGCGCTCTACGTCCAGATCCGCAATGCCAATGCGACGGTCGCTCTGATCCAGGACTCCGATGCTCGCATCTCGCAGGCGACCCTTGTGGCGAAGCTCGTCGTGGACGAGGAGTCCGGCCTGCGCGGGTACGAGACGACCGACGATCCGCGGTTCCTACAGCCGTTCACCGATGCGGAATCGCATGTGCAGGAGGAGATCCAGAACCTCGACAGGATGGCTGGAGCCGACGTCGATCAGAAGAACGACCTGGTGGATCTACGGGAGGAGCACCAGACATGGAGGGACGGCTTCGCCCTGCCTGTGATAGCCCAGGTCCGCGGAGGCGGTAAGGTCAACGATGTCGACCTGAACCTGCACGGCAAGGTGCTGATGGACGACGTCCGTCACGACCTCAACGACATCATCCACAAGGCCGAGGACAATCGCGCACGGCGCATTAGGATGTGGCACCGGCAGGTCCGCACCATGTTATTGGGACTGCTGTTTCTGGCGCTTGGCATGGGGGTCTTGATTGGTCTGTTCACCCGCAACCGCCTTCACTCCGTCTCGGCCGCGTACCGGACGTCGCTCGAGATACTGGGGCGGCGGGCCGAGGAACTCTTTCAGTCGGAGCAGCAGCTGCGCACCACACTCGACTCCATCGGCGACGGCGTGATCACCTGCGACGCTGACGGGCGCGTTCAGATGATGAACCCCGTCGCGAGAGAGCTGACAGGCTGGAGCCAGGCCGAGGCCGGGGGCCAACAGCTGGAGAAGGTCTTCCATATCGTCAACGAGATGAGCCGCGAGACGGTAGAGACTCCCGTATCCAAAGTCAAGCGATTGAAGCGCATCATCGGCATGGCAAACCATACTGTGCTCATCCGGAAAGACGGAACCGAACTGAATATCGCCGACAGCGGTGCGCCTATACGCGACCAGAGGGGAGAGACCATCGGCATCGTCCTCGTGTTTCGCGACATTACCATGGAGCGCAAGACCCAGGACGCTCTGATGGCGAACGAAAAACTCGCCGTTGCGGGACGGTTGGCGGCGACGATTGCGCATGAGATCCACAATCCGCTCGACTCCGTCTCGAACCTTCTGTACCTCATGCGGAACGGCGCTTCGAAAGAAGAGTCAATCCAGTTTATGGACATGGCCGAACAAGAGCTGGCGCGCGTAACGCAGATCAGCCGCGCCATGCTTGGGCTCTATCGCGAATCGAAGGCGCCTGTCTCTGTTGACCTGAAAGAGATGCTGCAGGAGATCCTTCTGCTGATGGATCGGCGATTGTCCGACCTGGGCGTGGCTGTTTCAACCGATATGCCAAAGCCTGTTTCGGTAGCGGCCTTCCCTGCCGAGCTGCGGCAGGTCTTCACGAACCTCATCACGAACGCTGCCGAGGCCGCGGACCCGGGCGGCGAGGTGAAGATAAGAATCACTCCGCAGACTGCGGGTGTCGATGCGGCCGGGCAGAAGTTGCAGTCCGGGGCGACGGTGACGATCACAGACAACGGCGCGGGAGTACCGGAGGACGTTCGGCCACATCTGTTTCAGCCGTTCTTCACCACCAAAGGCGAGCATGGGACTGGACTGGGCCTTTGGGTCAGCCGTGGAATCATCAATAAGCACGGGGGCACAATCTCACTGAATAGCGACACCAGCGAGGCAGCACACGGCACGGTAGTAAGCGTCTTTCTGGCGACGAACCCGACGATCAACGCCGGTGGCGACTAGGCTGTCAGCGACCGCAGTTGGTCGGAGACAATCGCAGCGGCCCTCTCGCAAGCAGCGCGGTCAACGTCGTAATGGGTGACGAAGCGGACCGCGTGCGGACCGATGGCGCTGACAAGTACGCCCTTCTGCTTCAACGCGGCGGTGAATGCCGCAGCATCACCCCCGTTATTGTGAACTTTGTCGCGCAGCCTGAAGATAACAATGTTGGTCTGCACGGATTCAAGGTCGATCTCCGCGGCCTTGGGGTGTGCGGCGACGGCGTCGGCCAGCAAGCGCACATTGGCGTGGTCTTCATGCAACCGCTTCGGCATTTCGTGCAGCGCGATGAGTCCAGCGGCCGCAAGAACGCCGGCCTGCCGCATTCCTCCGCCAAGCGCCTTGCGATGGACGCGCGCCTGCTCAATCGCCTTTTTGCTGCCTACGAGAATCGAGCCGACCGGAGCACCGAGCCCCTTCGACAGGCAGAACATGACCGTATCGAAGCCACTCGTCAGCTTCGCCACGCTCATGCCGAGCGCGGTAGCGGCATTGAACACACGGGCGCCATCGAGATGCACCGGCAGCCCAGCCTCGCGGGCCCCGGCCCAGACCCCTTCAAGCACTGGCAACGGCGTTACCGTCCCCCCCGCCATGTTGTGTGAGTTCTCAAGGCAAACCAACGCAGTCTGTGCACGGTAGTAGATCTTCGAGCCGATGGCCGGCTTGATGTGGTCCCAGGTAAGAATGCCGCGCTCAGCAGCGACCGTGCGGGCCAGGCAGCCGGAGAAGGCAGCCATCATCGCCATCTCCCAGTCCAGCACATGCGAACGCGCCTCGCAGATGACCTCCTGCCCATGCTGTGTGTGCAGGCGGATCGCGATCTGGTTTCCCATCGTGCCGGTCGGAACAAAGATTGAGGCCTCACGACCAAAGACCTCGGCAGCTTCTTTTTCGAGGCGGTTGATCGTGGGGTCTTCACTGTAGACATCGTCGCCGACCTCGGCGGAGGCCATCGCCTCTCGCATTGCCGGGGTTGGACGAGTGACGGTGTCGCTGCGCAGATCGATCATGATGTTGGCCCCCTCCTGGAGCATATTGATTTGATTTTTTACGCCACGGACGGGACCAACAGGCGGCTGAAGACTTCGTTAGATACGACACGTCCATGCGCAGTCAGACGGATGCGGTCCGAGCTTAGCTCCAGCAGGCCGGCATCGCGGACCTCCAGCAACGCAGGCATCGCGTCGCGCAGCATGGCATCGCCAAACTGTCCTCGCAACGTGTCGAGTTCGACGCCATCGTTCAAACGCAGACCAAGAAACAGAGACTCCTCAAACGCTTCCTCGCTTCCGATGACATCCACGTCAGCCGCGAGGGGGGGCGTGGATTCGAGAAGACGGAAAGGAGTGATTTCAGCAGCGTTGCCGAGGTATTCATCCAGATCGCTGGTATTGGCAAACCGCACGGCCTCTTCACCGGCCCTCAGCATTGAGTGAGCATCGAGGCCGAAGCCAATATAGGGCTCGCGCTGCCAATATTTGAGGTTGTGGCGCGATCGATGCCCGGGCCTCGCGAAGTTCGAGATCTCATATTGATGCACGCCCGCCGTATGAAGAGAAGCACAGGCTTCCTGATACCACTCAGCCGTCTCGTCTTCGTTTGGCACCGCCGAGGCGCCGTAACGACTTCCCTGCTCCAGCATCTCGCGGCCCAGTCGCGACTCGTCGTCCACCTCGAGCATGTATACGCTGATGTGCGGAGCACCACTATTGATGGCGCGCTCCACCGAATACTGCCAGCTCTGCGTGGTCTGGTGAGGAAGCCCTGCGATCAGGTCGATGTTGATTCTGTCGATGCCAGCCGCACGTACCCGCGCAAACTCCGCCTCACACTGCTGCTGCGTATGCAGACGGCCAACGGCCGCCGTCTCACGATCCACGAACGACTGCACCCCGAAGCTGATGCGGTTCGTCCCCTGCCGCTGCAATTCATACAGCATCTCATCGGACAGTTGCCCCGGCGCGCACTCCAACGTGATCTCCGCATCACCGGCAATTTCGAACTCTCCCCGAAGGTGTTGAAATATCTCCTGAAACTGCTGTGCCGACAAGAGACTTGGAGTCCCACCGCCGAAGTAAATCGTGTCCACGGCGCCTGGCAAAGAAGCAGATATCTTCTGGGCGGCAGCATGGGACGAACGGATCTCGCCGCAAAGGCGATCCACATACCGCTGCATCCGCTCCGCGCCGAAGACCCCCGAGGCGAAGTTGCAGAAGGTGCACTTTGCCTTGCAGAACGGAACCGAGATGTAGATGCCAATTGGTCCAGCCATTCGAACGGACACCTCACCTCAATTGTTTCACGGAGGCCCTTCAATCGGGGTGTAACCTAAACGTATCCAGCAACTCTAATGATCCAGAGGTTATGTTTCATGTTGCAGCTTCGGTCTTTTGCCATCGTCCTCGTCCTGTCGGGAGTCTTCGCCTTCGGGCCGAATACAAGCGTCGCGCAAACCACTCAGGCGAACAGAACACCAGTACTGGTAGAGCTGTTTACCTCGGAGGGTTGCTCGAGCTGCCCTCCAGCAGACGCCCTGCTGGCGAAGCTGGAGCAGGAACAGCCCGTCAATGGCGCCGAGATCATTGTGCTGGGCGAGCACGTGGACTACTGGGACAAAGAAGGCTGGCTCGACCGGTTTTCGTCTCATGAGTACACCTACCGGCAGACGGAATACGGTGAGCGCCTGAAAGTGGAGGATGTCTACACGCCACAGATGATCGTCGACGGGACTACCCAATTCACCGGCAACGACGCGTCTCACGCACTCAAGGCCATTCAGCATGCAGCACTGGATCCAAAGATCCAGCTGACGGTCTCGCGGCCCGTGGTGGACGGCCACAAAGTCTCGGCGTCCATCTCCGCTCCGGCCGCATCGACGACCAAAACGCAGGCAGACATCTATGTCGCGCTGGTTGATCCGAAGGACGCGACCGACGTCCGTAGCGGCGAAAACGGGGGGCGCCATCTGCAGCACGTGGCTGTTGTGCGCAGCCTGCGTCGCGTCGGGGACCTCAAGCATCTGGAGGCGGGCCCGGTTTCTTTCAGCATCAATGCACCCGGAGACGCCAAGCCGAATGAGATGCGGTTGGTAGTTTTTGCCCAGCAAAAGGAACCGGGAGCGGTAGTTGGCGCAGTCTCCACCCCCGTGACACCATAGCGTCGGCGCAAACGGAATCCCACCCCTGCCGTAAGCATCTAAAATGGTACAGCGCATGGCAGACGAACGGAAACCGAAGGACCCGAAGCAAGGGCCCGTGAAAAAATCCGCGCAGGACGACGAGGTCGTCGGTAAGGTCTACGACAGGCATCTGATGCGCCGTCTGCTGACGTACCTTCGTCCGTACAAAATACAAACGACGCTGGCAGCACTCTCCATCATCTTCAAGGCGGGCAGCGACGTCATGGGACCGTACCTGGTCAAGGTCGCCGTCGACACCTATATGTCGGACGCGCCACCCGCGAAGCTCTCGTGGCTTGCCCGCCACCTCAGCCCGCAGCCGATGGCTGGCATCACGCAGATCGGTCTTCTCTACCTTGGCGCGCTGCTCGTTACTTATTTGCTGGAGTTCCTCCAGACGTACACCATGCAGTGGACCGGACAGAAGATCATGTTCGACATGCGCAGCCAGATCTTCCGCCATCTGCAGCGCATGTCGCCCTCCTTCTTCGACCACAACCCCGTCGGCAGGCTAGTCACGCGCGTCACCTCCGACGTCGACGCGCTCAACGAGATGTTCACCTCGGGTGTGCTCGCCATCTTTGAGGACGTCTTCGTCCTCGCCTTCATCGTCATCATCATGTTGCGGATGAGCTGGCCGCTGGCGCTGCTTGCGATCTCAGTCATTCCCGCCATTTTGTACGTCACCCGCATCTTCCGCCGTCACGTTCGCGACAGCTACCGCCGCCAGCGCCACGCCACGGCCCGCATCAACACCTTTACCCAGGAGTACGTCTCCGGCATGTCCATCGTGCAGCTCTTCAACCGCGAGCGCCGCGCCTTCAACGACTACTCCGCAGTCAACGCCGAGAACAAGCAGGCCTGGACCGACGCCATCTTCGCCTACGCCCTCTACTACCCTATAGTTGAGTTCCTAAGCTCAACAGCCATAGCGCTGGTCATCTGGTTTGGCGGCGACGCGGTCCTTCGCAATGCCGGCTTTACCAACGGGAACCTGCGCCACTCGATCTTTGGTACGGTCACGCTCGGTGTGCTGATCGCCTTCATCCAGTATGCGCAGCGCTTCTTCCGCCCGATCCAGGACCTCAGCGACAAGTACAACATCCTGCAGGCCGCAATGGCTGCCAGCGAACGCGTCTTCAAACTGCTTGACACCGAACCGACCATTGTCTCTCCCGCTCATTCAATAGCAGGAGACGGCTCGGGCAGGGTCGAGTTCCGCAACGTCTGGTTCACCTACCAAAAACTCGACGAGGCGCAGCTCACCCGCATCGCCTCCGCGACCGACGAAGACCTCCGCACTTACGCCGACATCGAGTGGATCCTGAGCGGCGTTAGCTTTGTCGTTGAGCCGGACGAGACCGCCGCTATCGTCGGCCACACCGGCGCAGGAAAGACCACCATCACCAGCCTGATGATGCGCTTCTACGACATCCAGCGCGGCGCCATTCTGGTCGACGGTGTAGACGTTCGCGAACAAGATCTAAAAAAACTTCGCCAGCGCTTCGGCGTGGTCTTGCAGGACCCCTTCCTCTTCAGCGGAACGATCTCCGACAACATAAGGCTCGGCTCCTCGTGGATCACCGACGAACGCCTCGAGCGCGCAGCCGACGAGGTCAACGTCGGCGACTTCATCCGCACCCTGCCGCTCAAGTTTGCCGAGCCCGTGCGCGAACGCGGCGCCACGCTCTCTACCGGACAAAAGCAACTCATCAGCTTCGCCCGCGCACTCGCTCATGACCCCGGCATTCTGGTCCTCGACGAAGCCACCTCTTCAGTCGATACCGACACGGAGCTCCGCGTGCGCCTCGCCCTGTCGCGCATGATCACCGGTCGCACCTCCATCCTCATCGCGCACCGGCTCTCCACCATCCAGCGCGCCGACACCATCCTCGTCATGCACAAGGGGCAGCTTCGCGAGCGCGGCACCCATCAGCAACTCCTCACTCAACGCGGCCTCTACTGGAAGCTCTATCAATTGCAGTATCGCGACCAGGAGCTTGGCACCGGCAGCGACGCCACCACACCGCTTGAGCCGCTCAGTGCAGACTAGCTGCGCACCATCGGTAGTCTTTCCCTGACAGCTTCCGAAGACCTTTGCTTGACCCACTCTGCAATTGGCTGCCAGTACGTCTCCGTTGGGGCGAAGATCGGCGCATTGTGCAACAAGCCGCTGATCACGATCAACTGCCCACGCGTCCCGCAGGCCTCGACGACTCGCTCCGCCATCGAGAACGGCAATAGATCATCTTTATCGCTATGAACGACCAGTACCGGTATCTCCAGTTCTCCCACTCGATCGACCGTGTCCCAGACATTGGGCACGATGTGGGTCAGCCATCGCGGAAAGCCCATCGCGCTCCCCGCCTCGCGAAACGATGAAAATCCTTCGCACAAAACCAACCCATCCAAATTGATACGCGAAGCCACCGCACAACCGATCCCGCTCCCGAGAGAAAACCCAAGCAAAACAATCGATTCGCAGCCGCGATCGACGAGCTCTTTATAGGCCGCCATAGCATCTTCTTCGCAGTGCGCGGCGCTTACAGTCCCTGAACTCGTCCCGAAGCCGGAGTAGTTAAACACCAGCGACGAAATACCCATATCTCTCAACAAAACCTGGACCCTGCCCCAGTATTCGACAAGCTCGCCGATACCGTGGCAGATCAGTAACCGCAGGAGTGTCCTCCCCTGCTGAGACGTAGACGGCGGATAATCTTCTCGCGCCACTCGGTATGATCAGCCGCTCCTGATCGAGCGAAAATGCGCTTAGCACCTGCTCCATTCTTCCGCTCAACCGGTCGCTGCGAAGCAGCAAACGGCTGATGGCCGTCAGCAGAAAGGAAAGAACTCCGGCCCTCACTTACTCGCCACTCTCAGACAATCCTCCACCACCTTCTTCACACGCTTCTCGCGTGCCTCTGGGCTTTGATAATAGAAGACAGCCATCAGATTCGATCGCCGCTGAACCTTTGTCATCAACTCCCATCCCTTGCGCGCCGCAGGGACCCTCCGGAACGCCACCTCAAGCACCGGCGGCAGCTCCTTCTCGCCCTCCATCGTCAGCATCAGCCGCTCGGCAATCTGCTCCGCTCGCCGGTGCCGGGCCTCCGCGCTCTTCACACCCTCGATCCACTTAGCGATCTCCCACCGTGTCGGCTCGCTCAAACCCTCATACCACTTCGCCAACTTCTTTTCCGTCTTCAGGAGTTTAGCCAACTCCGGAGGGACGGTCGGCTTCCGTTCCTCAAGGTCCGGCTCGATCGTAAAGTCCACCATCGCCCCCAGCCCGGCACCTGCTGCCTTCTGCATCTTCTTATTTACGAGGACAAAGTGCCCACCCCGGTCCGCACTCGGAAACAGCGACGTCCGGAAGACCTCTCCCCCGACCTCGACCTTTACCCGGAGTCGTACCATCTTCTTCTTCCAGGCCGATTCGACATCAAACGGAAGCCAGGCGACCACCCAGCCAAGCCCTCCCTGCAAAGGCTCCAGCACCGCCCGGAATGTTTTCGCTGCATTTTGTGCCATACAATTCTCTCCAGAAAATCTACACTGGTTCCATCGTTATCCCACCCAATCCGTGTGTCTTCCTCTCGGCGGGCGAAGCCAGTGGCGACCACTATGGCGCACTAATCATCGCAGAACTTCGCGCGCGTCACCCCCACCTTGCCTGCTTCGGCCTCGGGGGCAAGGAGATGGAAGATGCAGGCCTCGACCGGATCGTCCGCGCCGAAGACGTCGCCCACATGGGCATCACCGAGGTCATTCTGCACATGCCCCGCATCTACGGCAAATACCGCCGCCTCGTCGCCTCCATCAAAAAACGCCGGCCCGACGTCGCCATCCTGATCGACTTCCCCGACGTCAACTTCCGCCTCGCCCGGCGACTCAAAAGGTTGAACGTCCCAGTGATCTACTTCGTCAGCCCCCAGCTTTGGGCCTGGAAGCGGCGACGCCTGCGCTGGGTACAGCAGCGCGTCAGTCGCATGATGGTCATCTTCCCTTTTGAAGAGCGCTTCTACCGCTCTCGCCGCGTCGACGCAAAGTTTGTCGGCCACCCTCTGGCCGAACTGCCGACGCCCACCATCTCGCGCGAAGACTATGCCGCGATGCACGGCCTCGACCCCGCGAAGCTGTGGATCGCCCTCCTGCCCGGTAGCCGGTGGAAGGAGGTCACCGCGAACCTCGATACAATGGTTGAGTTGACCTACCGCTTCCCGGAAGGGTGCAACTACATTCTGCCGGTGGCCTCCACCATCGACCGCGAAAAGCTGGCGAGGGAGATCACCGGACATGACGATTGGTTGCCAACCGATACCGACGCTGCCCTGAAGCAGTTGAACATCCACCTCGTCCCTGACGCCCGCGACGCCCTCTACCACGCTCGCGCCAGCGTCGTCGCCAGCGGTACTGCAACCGTCCAGGCCGCCGTCATAGGAAACCCATTCGTGGTCGTCTACCGCGTCTCCCGGCTCACCCTCTGGCTGGCAAAGCGCCTCGTCCGCTACCCGCCGGAGATCTGGGATCCCTCCCAGGTCGATGCCAGCGGCAACCTGCCCATCGCCATGGTGAACCTCGTCGCCGGTCGCCGGGTCGTCCCGGAGCTGTTACAGGACCGATTCAACGCGGAAAATATTGCCACCGCCCTGGGCCCTCTGATGGCCGATAGCCCCGAACGCCAACGCATGGTCGCGGACCTGGCGGAGGTACGCCACACCCTCCAACCGCCCCCCGGAACAAGCTCCATCCAGCAGGTTTGCGACGTAGTCGAGGCGCTTTTGACCGAAAACGTGTCGGTGAGTGGCCGAAAATCGACTGCAAGCGTCTAATAGGCTAATGGACTGTACCATGATGTTTTGAGGAACTTTAGCTGCATGTCCGCTCTTTTCCGTATTCTCCGTATCCCGGCCGCGACACTGCTTCCCTTGTGCCTCCTCACAATGACCGCGTGGGCCGCCCCGGTAAAACCCCAGTTGCAGGTCACTGGCTACGTCATCAGCGCAGACCTCGATCCGGCCGTGAACCGGCTGACCGCGACCGCTGACGTGACCTTTACCGCCCTCGAAGATCTGTCGAACCCCACCTTTGAGTTGAACAACGGCCTGCAAATCACGAAGGCGACCGACGCGAAGGGCCAGCCGCTGGAGTCAGAGCGCCTGACCAACAACAGCACCGTGCGCTTTACCCTGATTAACCCGCTACCCAAGGGCACCACCACCACCTGGCACATCGAGTACGCCGGCACTCTGAAGGACGCCGACACCAGCCCGGTCGAAGGCATCAAGCTTGCCGCCGTCGCCGATCCTATCAGCATCCTGCTCTACCCCGGCCGCTGGTTTCCAATGACTGGCCTCTTCACCAACCGCTTCACCGCCGAGATGCGCATCCGCGTGCCCGGCGACGAGCGCGTCGTCGGCAGCGGCAGCGGAGTCTCCGCGCAAAAAAGTATTCCCGGCAACCGCACCGAGTTCACCTTCAAATGGGCAAAACCCGGCTTCCCCGGCGACCATCATCGCCGGCAAGTTCCTCGAGCCCATCACCGCCGGCAACATGCGCGTCTACGTCACCGAAAAGCACAAAGAGGCCGCCCACGACTTTGCCAGCACGGGCGAGCGCGAGTATCTCTACATGGCCGGCACCTTCGGCCAGCCTGAATCCACGCGCATGAACCTCGTCGAGCTGCCCGACGACGCTGTCTCCGCCGCCTGGGCGCCCGAGATCGCGGCCATAGCCGGAAACCGCATCACCGCCCGCAACGAGCAGCGTCTACTCTCCAACACGCTCGCCCATCAGTGGTGGGGAAGCCAGGTCTCGCCCGCGACCATGAACGATGCCTGGATCACCAACGGCATGTCGCGCTACGCCGAGCTGATGTACCTCGAAGACTCCGCCGGCAAAAACGCCTTCCAGTCCGCCATCACCGACGTCTCCGCCGGCGCTCTCGCCTACGACACCGAACCATTGACCACCATTGGCCGCCTCGATCCCTTCTCCCCACAGTTCCAGTCCATGACGCTCGAAAAGGGAGCGATGGTCTTCCACATGCTCCGCTGGGAGATGGGCGACGATATCTTCGTCAAATTCCTGCGCACGCTGCTGACGCAATACGCCGATAAGTCCATCCACACCTCGAATCTAGAGACGGTCGCTCAGGCCCAGTCCAATCTCGAGTTGACCGCTTTCTTCGCGCAATGGCTCGACGGAACCGGCGCCCCTGCCTTCACCAACAAATACTCCGTCTTCCGGCTTGGCGACAATAAAGGCTTCCGGACGATCGGCGGCATCGATCAGGACCTCGACCTCTTCCGCATGCCGGTCGAACTGCGCATCGAAACCGACGGCAAGACCGAGATCCGCCGCGTTGATGTCTCCGGCAACGACTCGCATTACACGGTCGAGACCTTCGGCCGACCGCGCCGCATTCAAATTGACCCTGAGAACTGGCTTCTGAAGAGCACGCCTGACCTGGCCGTCCGCGTCGCCGTGCTGCGCGGTCAGGAGCTCGTGGCCCAGGGAGACCTGACGGGCGCCCTGATCGAATACCAGAAGGCGCTCGACTCGAACAAGAACAGCTCGCTAGCGGCCTATCGGATCGGCGAAATCTTCTTCATGCAACGCAACTACCAGTCCGCCGCCAACTCCTTCCGCGACGCCCTGCGCGGCGACGGCGACCCTAAATGGGTCGAGGTCTGGAGCCACATCGAACTCGGCAGGATCTTCGACGTCACCGGACAGCGCGACCGCGCAGTCAACGAATACCGCCTCGCCGTGCAGACGAACGACAACACCCAGGGCGCCGTCAACGAGGCCCGCGCGCTGATGCAGACGCCCTACAAACGCGAAAACACCGACAACTAGGGCAGACACCCGTGCACGGGCGTCGTTCCACTGGCATTGTGCGGGCCCAGCGCACATGTATAACGTTCTGCCATGAACTACTCACGCATTCTGTTAGCTTCGGTCTGTGCCTTTATCGCCTATTTCATCTACGGCGGCGTGCTCTTCGGCGCTCTTCCCTGGCTGCGAACTGAGTTCGCCAAGTATCCTGCCGTCTACCGTTCACAGGAAGGCATAAAAAGCACGATGCCCTTCGGCATCCTCGCCATGTTTGTGGCGCTTGCCGCAATCGCCATGCTCTACGCGATGGCCTATTCCGGAGGCCCAGGCGCCGTCGAAGGTGCCCGTTTCGGCGCTCTCATCGGTGTCTTTGCCGTCTGCTCTTTTGTTGTCCACAACTACGTAAATCTGAACATCGGCCTCAAGCTGACCGTGCAGCAGTCGATCGCATATTTTGTGCAGTGGACCATCGTAGGTATCGTCATCGGGCTCGTCTATAGACCCACTGTCCATACCTAGCCGCGGTTACTCGTACCGCAACGCTTCAATCGGATCGAGGCTCGCGGCCTTCATCGCCGGAATCATCCCACTGACCGTCCCCACGATCACCAGAATTACCGTCGCAACAACGACGCTGTTCGGCGAGATGATCAGATGAATATCGCCGGCGTCCGCGTGTGAAGCGAGCGCACTGTAGAACGTAATCTTGCCGACGATCTTCGAAACCGCATAAGCCAGCGCAATCCCACCGGCGCCGCCAACGCCTGAGATAACCAGCGCCTCCGCCAAAAATTGCAGCATGATATGTCGCCTTCGCGCGCCCAGCGCCTTCTCGACGCCAATCTCCCGCGTCCTCTGCTGCACGCTCACCAGCATGATATTCATCAGTCCGATGCCCGCAATCCCCAGCGTCAGCGCACCGATAAACGCCAGCAGTACCTGCAAGCCCAGCGAGATGATGCGGAATTGTGTCAGTTGCTCCATGATGTTCGCAACAAAGACCGCGCGCCGGTCCGTCGGCCGATAATTGTGCGCGGCCGCCAGCGTCTTGCGCAACGCCAGCTCCACGACCTTCGGGTCGCCCTTGTAATCCATCCAGATGCCGTCGAGATACTTCGTGTCCTTGATGTCTCCCATCGTCGTGAAGGGCACGTTCACACCGCGGTTGATATCGTTGTCGTCGCCCTCCTGCATCTTGGGCGTCAATATACCGATCACCTCAAAGCTCACGCCATTCAGCCGGATCTTCTCCCCAATCGCATATAAGCCGGAGAAGAGCTTCGTCTTCGCCTCAGAGCCAATAACTGCAACGTGCGCCCGTTGCTGCACGTCGGCCTCCGAGATGGCACGGCCCTCGGCCAGCTCCATCTTCTGGATCGACTGCAGCTCCGGTGTGATTCCCGTAACGTCCCAGCTGAAGCTGTGCAGGTCGTTCTGCACCGGCACCGTCTTGTCGACAGTAGGCGCCACCCGCAGAATCCCGGGCACCGTCTCCTGAATGCGTTCAACGTCTTCCTGCGTCAGCCGCACCTGAACACCGGCCTTGTCCCCTCCGGCCTGTTCGCTTGTGCGCCCGGGAAACACGCCGATCATATTGGTTCCCCACTGCGCAAAGATATTCTCGAATGCCTGGCCGAACCCCGCGCCGTAGGCCAGCAACAGCACCACCGTCGCGATCCCCCACGCCATCCCGACGATGGTAATCATCGTGCGCCGCCGGTTATATTTCATCGCCTCGATTGCCTGTCCGAAGATATCGCTCAGCATTCGGCTACTCCTTCCGCAGCGCTTCGACCGGCTGCAGCATGGCCGCCTGCCGCGCCGGATAAAGTCCTGCCACAATTCCGCACAGCATCAGCGAACCCATCGCCATCGCAGCCGACCACGGCACCAGACGCGGCGGATCGAATCCCATGTCGTTATTCCCCACGACTGACCCCAGGGCCCCCATCAACACCGCAGCTCCTACGATCCCGATCAGGCCACTCAACCCCGTCAGCGTCAGTCCCTCAAGGAAGAACTGAAAAAGAATGCTCCGATTGGTAGCTCCCAACGCCTTCCGCAATCCAATCTCCTTCGTTCTCTCCGTCACCGTCACCAGCATAATGTTGATGATTCCGACCGCACCCAAAGCCAGCGTGACGATGCCCACGCCGCCCAGAAATATGTCCATTGCAGTAAAGATCATCCCCACCATGCGGTTTGACTTGATGGTGTCCCACTCCTCAAATGCCTCCTTGGCATTGGGGTCGAATCCATGCCGCGTGGCGATGATGCGGTGCACCTCTGCCTTCGCCGTCTCGTTCAGGTCCTCCGTCAGTGGCTGATATTGAATCGATGTGATTGAATCCTGCGGTATGTTGTCGCCCGTGAGCGGAAAGAACTCCAGCATCGTGGAAAGCGGAATATAAATTCTCTGGTTGAGACCGTCACTGTTTCCGCGCCCAACCTTGGTCGCTACGCCAATCACCTGGAACCGATAACCATTCAGCGTAATGAATGCGCCCAGTGATGGGTGCCCAAGAAACAGAAGCTTTTCCATCTTCTGTCCCAACACCACCACCTGGGCCCGGTGGGTCACATCGTCCTGGTTGAGAAACCTCCCCTGCGCCATCGGCAGATGACTTATCTCCGGGTAGTTCAACTCGACGCCCATCACCTGCCCGCCGGCGCTCGAAAACTCGCTCACCTGCTTCAGGTCGCTGCGCTGGATCAGCGCCGTAACGTTCCGCACATCGGGCGCACCGCCGCGAATCGCCGCCGCATCGCTCACCGTCAACTTATATGGATGCATCCCAACATGCTGCTCAGGCAACACGGGAATCGTGCCGCCCCACATCATGATCATGTCCGTACCAAGCTCTGCCAGCCCTCTGCGCTGCCCCGAGCGAAACCCTTCGCCCAGCCCAATCAGCAGCAGCAAGGAAGCCACGCCCCACGCGATGCCAAACATCGTCAGGAACGACCGGAGCTTGTTGGCCCCAATCGAGCGGAACACCTGCGCGAGAATATTGAAAAAGGCGCGCATGACAGTCATTGGACGGAACCTCTCCGCAGTTGGTTACGCAGACGCGGACGAAACGGTTCCCTGTTGTTGGTGCCCCTTTACGAATTCAGTTGCTTACTGCTGTTCGTCCCTGAAATCTACCGAAAGCCTACATTAAGGCGTTCTTCATCAACAATGGCACTTCCGGATCAGCCTCCGGCCGCGCCTCGACCCCAAGCGTCCGCAGAAATTCACCTATCGCCGCCAGTGTCGATCCAGCAGCGGCCGCTGGATACAGCACCCGCACTACCGGCGCCACGGCAGCACCCCCCCGAAGCAGATTACCCCGCACCGCGACGCACCGCTCCGGCCGGTACACGCACGACGCCAGGTCGGTAATGCTCAGCGCGTAGCTTGGCGTGCACAGAATGGTCTTCGGCGGCGCCATCCGGTCGATCATGCTGAAGATCTCCAGCTTCGACTCCAGCTCGTCCGGCACAAAATCCACGGCGACATCGGCCTCGCGGACGGCATCCTCCACCGTCAGCGCCAGCTCCAGACGTCCCACGGTGCCACGCTGAGTCAGGTCCGCGTAGTCCGCCTCCGCCTTCCGCAGATTGGCCGGCATCACGTCTTCCAGCACGACATGAAAGCCTGCCGCAGCACATGCTAAAGCAAAGCTGCGTCCCGCCACCCCTGCCCCGATGATTGCGACTGTCCGTATCTCGAACGACGGCCCGGGCGCAGCCGTCTCGTTCACTTCTTGCTCGCGACGGCCGTGATCACAGACTCGTAACTCGGCTCTGCGGCCTTAATGTGATCTGACACGCGCTGGCGTTCGTCGTCTGTCAACGAGGGCAGCACGGCAAGGATGCGGCGCAGCGTTACCGAGATGTCGTCAACGTAGTTCATGGTGCGGATGGCTTCGCCAGAAAGAGGCATGTTCGTGTTGCTCCTGAAGAATTAGAGGTACCTCTCCAGTCTAAACGTTCACGCCCTGCTCTGCCCGTTTCGAGGCCTCTTCCACTGGCTTACCTGCTTCGATACCCTCCGTCGGCTTCTCGTAGCCGTCGCGGTCCGTCATCTCCATCAACGCAGCCAATTTCGTCGCAAAGTCCGGATGCACCCCATGCAGACTGTACCGCCACGTCCAGTTCCCTGCCCCCGCCGATGGCGTATTCATCCTCGCCTCACTGCCCAGATGCAGCACGTCCTGCATGGGAAAGACGCACAGGTTCGCGACCGACCGCGCCGCCGCGCGCATCATCGCCCACACGATATCGCCTTCATGCTCGACAGTCTGCAAATACGTCTGCACATTGGCGCGCTCAACATCTGTCGCCCCCTCTCGCCACCACCCCAGGGTCGTATTGTTGTCATGCGTGCCGGTGTAGGCCACCGTATTTGGCACATAACGATGCGGAAGATACAAATGAGAGCCGCGGTCCGAAAATCCAAACTGCAGGATCCTCATCCCCGGCATTCCAAAGTGCTCGCGCAGCTCATCCACCTCTGGCGTAATCAGCCCGAGGTCCTCCGCAACAAACGGCAGGTTGCCAAAGACGTCCTTCAGCCGCTGAAACAGCTCGTGCCCCGGCGCCTTCACCCACTGGCCATTGATCGCAGTCGGCTCGTCAGCGGGAATCGACCAGTACGCCTCAAATCCGCGAAAGTGGTCGAGACGAATCACATCGTAGAGCGTCAGGGCCCGCCGGATCCGCGCCACCCACCAGTCAAACCCTCGCTCCCTTCATCAGCCCCCACTTGTACAGCGGATTACCCCAGCGCTGCCCCGTCGGTGAAAAATAATCAGGTGGAACGCCCGAAACACGCACCGGCTTCAGATCTTTATCCAGCTCGAACAACTCAGGATGCGTCCACACATCGGCGCTGTCCATATTCACAAAGATCGCAACATCGCCAAGAATGCGGACCTTGCGGTCTTTACAGTAGCCGCGCAGCGCGCACCATTGCTCATTGAAGAAGAACTGAATGACCTCCTCGATGGCCAGTTCTCGGCCGTGTTGGTTCATCGCTTTGGTCATCGCATCGTGTTGCCGGCGAGCATGCTTTGCCGGCCACTCGTTCCAACTGACGTACTTGTACGTCCGCCGCAGCACATTGAACATCGCATAGTCAGGCAGCCACGATATATTGTCCTTGCAGAACTTGTGAAACCTCGCACGCTTATCGTCCGGCGCATGGTCGAGAAAGTTCGCCGCCGCCTCTTCGATCAGCGGCAACTTCAAACGATGCGCCGCCTCAAAGTCCGCTGGCCCGTCATGCCCGGGCAGCCCCACGATCCGCTCCCCCGCAATCCACCCGTCCCGCACCAGCAGCTCAAGGCTGATCAGCAGCGGATTGCCCGCAAACGCCGACAACGCAGAATAAGGCGAGCTGCCATACCCCGTCGGACTCAGCGGCAGCACCTGCCATAACCTCTGCTTCGCCGCAGCAAGAAAGTCGACAAACGCATACGCCGCCGGGCCAAAGTCGCCGACACCACCATACGAAGGCAACGAAGTCACATGCAGCAAAACACCGGACAGGCGCTCCTGATTACTCGTCTCCCCACTCATGAAATCCCCCCTTGCTCCCTGCGACCTTTGATGCCCAAATCATACGTCGTCACGACAAATACCGTGGGGTACCATCGCCCCACTGCAAATCACATCAATAAAAACAGGGGTCCGTGTGACCAAGACAAGTCCGCCCCGCAAGGGGTTCCTTCCACAAAAAAATACCTCAAGGCCAAGCCCTGAGGTATTCCACTGATTTGCTAAATAGCTGACTTGTTAACTTGCTAATTCCCGAACGGGTTCTGCCCAGGCTCAGGCTGCTTCTTCGAATACCTCACCGCGCCACCCTTCTCATACTTCTGGGTCAGCTCGCCGATGTATACGCGGAAGATCTCCTCGCGCTGCGTGTTGAGCAGACCCTCGCGCGTGGCGACAAAGTTCTTCGCGATGTCCTCCGCCGTGGGCTCCTCCTTATCGATCACGCTGAGCACAATACCCGTCCGGCCTGTATTGATCGGCCCCGAGATAGCGCCCTTAGCCAGCGAGAACGCCACCGAGCCCTGACCGCTCATCGCGCCCAGGTCCGGCACCTGTCCGTCCTTGCCCACCAGGTCGCTCGTCTTCAGCGGAAGGTTCATCTCCGCGGCGGCCTTCTTCAAGTCATTCAGCACCTTGGCCCGGGCCTCCAGCTTGGTCAGCTGCGCATTCAGCAACTGAGGCACCTGCTGCTCGCGATAGTCTTCAAGGATGTGCGCCTTGTACTCCGCAAAGTCCGGAGCATGCGCCGGCTTCACATCAGCCACCTGGAAGACCGCGAAACCCTCACCCGTCGAGACCGGTGCCGGATCAGCGCCCTTCACCACCGCAAACGCCTGCGTAAGCAACGCTGAGCCATCAGCCAGGCCAGCAATCACCCCGTCCTTCGCAACATAGTCCGTTGTGACCACATGCAGCCCTCTCGCTGCAGCGGCCTTTTCGAGACCGTTCTTCTTTGCATCGGCCGCCAGCGCAGAGGCAAAGGTCTGTTCCGCTGCACCTGCGCGCTGCTGCTCAAGGACCGGAAGGATCTCCGCCTTCACGTCGGCCAGCGGCTTCGTGTGCGCAGGCTCCTTCTGTTCCGTCTGAATAATGTGATACCCAAACTGCGACCGCACCAATTCGGAGGTCTGTCCCGGATTGAGCGCCATCGCGGCCTTGGCATACGCCGGATCGAGTCCACTCGTCGGATACATCGGCAGTTCACCACCCTGCGTCTTGCTTCCCGGATCGTCCGAGTTCTTGCTCGCCAGATCAGCAAAGTTGCCGCCGGCCTTGATCTGCTTCAACAGGTCAGCCGCCTTCGTCTTGGCGGCCGCATCGGTCTTCGCGTCCGCGCCCGCAGGCACCGCAATCAGAATGTGACGGGTCTTCACCTGCTCCTTCACCGCGTACTGGTCCTTATGCGCGTTGTAGTAAGCCAGCACATCGGCGTCCGACACCTGCGGCTTGCCGCCCGGAAGGTTCGACGCGTCAAACGTGGCGTACTTGATCTCGCGGGTCTCAGGCATGGCCGAAGCATACCGCGCGGCATTGCTCTTGAAAAACGCCTGCAGCTCCGCGTCCGACGGGTTGATACCCTTGCGAACGTCGTCCGCCGAGATCACAACATAGTCGAACTTAACCTTCGTGCCGTCCACCTTATAGGCCTCGCGCACCGCATTGTCCGAGACCGTAACGCCGCCCGTGATCAATGCCTGCAGCCGGTTGAGCTCCATATCGCTCTTCACCTGGCTCTCAAACTCAGCGCGGCTCAGCTGGTTCCCGAAGGCAGTCGACACAAAGTTGATGTAGGCGTCGTCACCAATGTAGTTGCCGTTGGGAAAGAGATACTGCGCAAATGGTCCGGTCTGCAACTCGCGCCGCAGGTCTTCATCGCTCACCTGCAGGTTCATCCGGTCCGCTTCGTGCTTCAGGATCGCCCGTTGCACCAGGATCTGTCCGGCACGCGGCAGGAGGTAAGGCATCAGCTGCTCCGGAAGGTGCTGCTGCTGCAACTGACGCGCGGCGATCTGGTTGACCTCCACCGTCTTGATCGCCGTGGTTTCGCCAAAGACCCGGCCGAAGACCCCAGGCTCGCGAGCCGTTGCATAGGTCGTCGAATCGTTCGCGCTGGCGTTGTCAAAGATGCCCGGCACAAGGGTGATCACCATGGTGATGGCGGCCAGCCCAATAATGACCGCGAAGATAATCTTCATGAGGCGGGAGTCTTGCTGCAGAAGACGAATCATGCTTTGTAGAGACCTTCACTTTACGTGGGCCCACCTCCCTTGCGGAAGGCAGACGCGTGCCCGGGATTTTGCGCACCTTGCGAGGGAGTCCTGAGACTCGCGCCACGCCGGTTGCAGGGCAAGCCCCTAGTATAAATCAGCGGAGTCCGGAATTCACCCGGCAGCTCCGGATTAGACCCATTATCAGAGGCTTGCGCATCGCGAAATTTCAATAAAAAGCGGGGACGGCCCCAGTTTTCGCTTCTATTTCAACGATACCCCGCCTAGAATGCCAATCGATCCACAGATGTATTGAACGCCGTTCTGGAGCCTCCGAACAATTCATAGAGGAGGGACTGGGCCCGTCTGCCAGCTCTCGCTGGAATCGTCCGGCTGGTTCTCTGCAACGTTGGAACACAGCTGTCCTTTGCGCTATCTATTCCTATTTCCAGAACGATGAGCACGACACTCGAATCCAACCGGGAATTAGCGACCACCACCGAACGAATCCCGACGCTGGACGGTTGGCGCGGCATAGCAATCCTTCTGGTACTTGCGGAACATTTCAGGCCATTCGAAAGCGCTCAAGATTTATTCGGCCAACATGGCGTGACAATCTTTTTCGTCCTAAGCGGGTTCCTGATTACCACTCAGCTCCTCGCCAAGCAATCCCGCAACGGGAGTCTCGACCTCCCGAATTTTTATACGCGTCGCTTTTTCCGGTTGATGCCGTGCGCCTGGTGCTACCTCGGACTGTTGGCGTTCGCCGGTTTAAGCCGGACGGAACTGCTCGCCTCGGTCTTTTTCTACCGCAACGAAATATTCGGAGGTCTTCTTACCATACATTTCTGGTCACTTTCAATGGAAGAGCAGTTCTATCTGCTGTGGCCCATCGCTTTGCTCGCCAAGCGGTATGCCGTTTGGATTGCGGGAGCCGGTGCCATTTCCGTCAGTGCATACCGATTTATGTTTTGGAACCACTATCTCGCCTATCCCTTAAACTTCCGAACTGAAGTGCGTGCCGATGCCCTCTTCGTCGGGTGCCTTCTTGCTCTAGCTTGGTCTCACCCGCTTATTCACAAAATTGCGAATCGATTTATGGCAGCTCCGCTTCTGCTTTTGTTTGCGGGTTGCGTCTATCGCTATAACAACCTCGTACCCTTGTTTGAATGTGTTGTCATCGCCATGCTAATCACTTCGGGGCTAGCTGATAAATCTCCACTCGCACCGGTTCTCAACCTAAAACCCCTGCGAGTCCTTGGCACACTCTCCTACAGCATCTATGTGTGGCAACAACCTTTCTCACTTCTCATCCACCACGATCTTGGTAGGATGCCTCTGCTCCTGTTTCTTCCTCCGATCGTCTTGGTGAGCTATTACCTTATTGAGCGTCCCTGTACGAAGTTCGGACACAGGATCACCGCCTAAACGCACTTACGGTGGCCAGATCTACGTCATCGACTACAACGGCGGCGTTGACGTATACCGCTTGACCCAGCCCTCCAGGAGCCGTACCCGAACGACTTGAGATTCGATTCGGGACGACCTGAAAAAATAAATTCACAAAATGTGGCATGTTTTTCGTCTTCCATGCCGACCAGTTTTACCGACCGCAATCACCACACATTCCACCACGAATTCACCATCAAAACACCACCACGAAACCGACGTTTTCGCTAAACCTCCATCAAAAACGCCCGTGAAGCCGGAAAAAACGGTTGCACGGGCGCCTCAGATATTTTTCAGAAAAATCGCGATTAACTACTGTGGCGGATAGTAATAACCCGGCCCGTAATACGGATAAGGATAGGGCGGAGGAGGCGGATAGCGCCGCTGCATCTGCGGCTGCGGCACGCCAGCACCCAGCCGGTTCAGCTCCGCCTGAGACACCGTCGTAACGTCCGCCGGTTGAGTCAGATGGAAGGTCACGATCGCCTCTGCAGGCAGCGTCGCCTCACCCTGCCCCGATGCCGAGGAGACGCCCAGTCCGGCAATACCGCCCACCCCGGCCCCAACTGCAGCACCAACACCGCCGCCCGCTATAGCGCCGATAACGGCCCCTACGCCAGCGAGTCCGACCGTATTGCCGACCGTATTTCCCGTCTTATCAGCACCTTGGTGCCACCAGAAATCAGTGACTATAGGGTACGTCTGACCGCCGAGCGAAATACTCGTGAGCTGTAGCTTCAGTTCGCCCTTACCGCTCAACTGGCCGGCCGTATGGGCATCCACCACCGTGCCCTGGAATGAGGCGCCGCGGGGAATAGCAATCAAACCACCTGCAATGACGTTGCTCAAGACCACCCCATCAAACGTTGTGCCCGGCGCTGCATTCTTGCTGCTCAGCCCCTGATTGATTCGCACCCGGAGGATGGATCCACTTGGAACCACCACCGCATCTCCCCCTTTTTGAGGAACATACGGCTGCTGCTGCGGGTACTGAGGAGAATACGGCTGGCGATACGGAGGGCCGCCATAGGGCGGATACTGGCCCTGCTGCGGAGGATATTGGCCCGATTGTGGAGGCGCACCGTAAGGCGGAGGATACTGACCCTGCTGTTGAGGATATTGGCCCGATTGCGGGGGCGCGCTGTAAGGCGGAGGATACTGACCCTGTTGTTGAGGATATTGGCCCGATTGTGGTGCACCGTAAGCCGGATACTGACCCTGCTGCTGTGGAGCGCCATTCTGCGGCACGGCTTGAGGTGCGGGATAGCTCTGCGCCTGCGGAGTCTGCCCTTGCGGCTGGGCCATCGTCCCGTCCGACTGCAGGTTCGGATTTGTTCCAGTTTGCTGCGAATCGTTGGTGGCCGCGGCAGGTACGCTGATCGTCAACTGATCGACGACCTTCTGGACGCCAACTGCGGTCGCGACCAAATGCTCGGCCAAATCTCTCGAGGACTCGTCCCGAACCGTCCCGTTCAACGTCACCGTGCCGTAAACCGTGGTCGAGGTAATCGATTGGTCAGCTAGCTGCGGCGCACCAGCTAATGCCTTCAGAACATTGGCTTCAATCTGCGCGTCCGGCATCGTCGCTGGCTTCGTCTGGGCAAAGCCGGCGTTGCCCCCCAAGAGCAGACCCGACATCACAAGCGCTGCAATCGAGAACCTCGAAAAGGAATTGCTCTGGCGCATTCGTTTCCTCCATCATCTCCTGCGGCAGGCACTTTTCCGCCTCGCAAAGATACTATCCATGAAGACTCGTTTTTTTAGAAAAAGTTACGGTCTGTCCACTCCTGAGTAGCGAGGAGAAACCGCCAGATGCCATACGGGGCAGATTCATTGATTTTCCCGCACGGTAGCGGTATATTCAAAGAGCGGGGTGGAGCAGCCCGGTAGCTCGTTGGGCTCATAACCCAAAGGTCGCAGGTTCAAATCCTGCCCCCGCAACCAAAGAACTTACTGATATTCAAAGGCTTAGGAGATTTTGGCTCCCGAGCCTTTTTCTTCGTGCGGAGATAGCCGTCAATAACATCTACTTCCGCCTGGTTTTGCCGCTTCGCCACTGCTTCGTTGACGGCCCTCTCAAGCTTCGCCGAGCATCCGACCGGCTTCAGATTCCGTCCCCATTCAGGCTGACCGCCGTACACGTCCAGTCAGAGCATGACCAGCCCTCCCCTGAATCGTCTTCAGTGGAACGCGCAAAGCGTCGAGCATCGCAACGTCGAAATGCCGGAAGGCGTGGTTACCCCGCTTGCAGGACTCCCCGAGACGAGAGCAGCGCCGTCATCTTGCGACGGCGGCGCACATCATGTCTATCGTGCCGCCGTAGAGGCTGTAATCAAGTGCTCATGCCCTTTATCTCTCTGTCTAGTGATTTGCTCGCAGAGGAGAGAGATAAGTTGCGGCGAAAGACCCAAGCTCCGAATTGAGTTGTTCGTCTTCGGTGCCGTTCTCTTGCCAAGCAATATCGATTGATTGGTGACCTTTTCGCCATCAACGTTCGGCAGTTTCAGCCCAGCGAGTTCGCCCGCCCGCAATCCCGACTCCGCAACCAGCCAGTAGAAAACGCGGTCTTCGCGCGAAGATGCTGCGATGATTCTCAATGATGACTTTCGGAAGAGACTTGCTGAAGGCAACTAGGCCGCGCCCATCGTTGCGACCTACTCCGCCACGGTCTTGGAACAGAAGCGCGAACCTGAAACCGACCCTCAGTGGGGCGCTGGGGCTGGGGCAGGAACAGCAGTCGGAACAGCTTGTACAGTCGCAGTTTTGGGTGGCTGCGATGATGTAGGTACAAGGGAATAGCTGACCTGAAAATTGCCACTCGTAATAGTTATCAGCATCCACTATTTGATAATCGAATTCATACGAAAATACTCGAAGCAAAACGAAATAGAGAAAATCGCCTTGATTTCTGACGGTGCGCACGACAATGCCGTACGGTGCCATCGAGGCGCTAGAATCAATGAGTTACAGCAAACTCGACACTCGGAGCGTCCGGGAGGGTGAGTGGAAGACCGAAGGCGGGAAACAATTGCGAGCCGGTGGGGGGCACAAATAGGGTCAGTGTGGAAATCGTGTCATCGTCGAGCGTGAGCACATGGATGGAATGCGCGAGCCATTGCGCATCGGCGCCGGTGCGTTCGTAGATGCCAAAGGCGGGCTGCCCATTGGCTGCCGTTGGGACTAAGCGAAGGCCACCACAGGTCTTCCAAGCCGTCGCAAAGAAGGACCCGATGGCCTCCCGGCCCGCATACCACTCGAGCCACGGCGGCATGGTGACGGTCGCGTCCTCTTTGAGGAGGGCCACAAAGCCGTCCAGATCGTGCCCTTCCCAAGCCTGCAGGTAGCGGCCGAGAAGCTCTAGTTGCGCGGGATTGGGTCGGGACGCTGCCGGCCGTCGGCCGTCGGGATAGCGTTTGGCAAGCGTTTCGCGCGCTCGCTGGAGAGCGCTGTTGATCGAGGCTGTCGAGCCACCCAGCAGCGATGCGGCTTCAGCCGCAGCCCAACCGAGCACGTCGCAAAGCAGGAGCGCCGCACGTTGACGCGGAGGCAACTGCTGGATGATGGCGACAAAAGCCAATTGCACCGCCTCGCGGGAGGCATAGCGTGCACCCGGACCTGGTGCGTCGTCAGCGATTTCTTGCAGATATGAATCCGGGTAAGGTTCAAGCCAGGGCACGTCGACTGCCGGGCCCCCATCCGGCATATGCATCGCAGGAGGCGTCTGCTGGTCAGGTAGGAACCGCCGCATGTTCTTGCGGCCGGCGAGCGCATTCAGGCACGCATTGGTGGCAATCCGGTAGAGCCATGCTCGAAGGACCCTCCCCCGAAGCTGTCGAAGCTGCGCCAGGCGCGCAAATAGGTCTCCTGAACAAGATCATCCGCTTCGTGCACAGAGCCAAGCATCCGGTAACAATGCAATTTGATCTCGCGGCGGAACGGTTCGGCAAGCCGTTCAAACGACTGGTTTGCATGCTCCGAAGTTTGCTCGTGATGGGATGGCTCTGGCGCTTCCATTGCGATTCTTTATACCTCCGGCCCTTCCAAGGGCCCTATCATTGGGTCACGGCTTCGAGCCCCTTCCCCGAGACGATGAACACGTCGCCAAGCGAGCGATCCGAGTTCAGAAGCAACTCGATGACCGCGGTCGCGACATTGCATGCGGTCGGCGGCGAAGCCATGCCCTGAATGAAATCAGCCTCGGATATACCAAGATAGCGGGAATAGCCTGCGACTGCGCGTCTTCCGAGCTCGGTTTCCGGAATGATGCGCGGCGCAACCACCATGAATCGCAGGCCGAGCCCAAGACGATCCGATTCCTTCTGACTGTAGTTTGCCATAAAAATCTGCGTGCGTTTGGCTCCGGCATACCCTCCCGTAAGCGGTGAACCCGCGAGAGCGGCACCGCTGGAGAGGAGAACAACCGAGGCGCCCGCGGGCAACGGACGCGACAACGCCGCCGTGCAGAAATGAAACGCGATTTTGACGTCGTTCTCCCAGTTGACGGCGAACTCCTGCCATCTCTGCTCATGTAACGGCGCAAAAGAAGGAAACGCGCCTCCGCCCACAACCAGAATATCGGGCAGGAGGGCGTCGAATACCTTCGCGGGGGTGCCCTCCTCCTTTGCGTCGAGCGGCAAAACTTCAGTGCCGGGGACCTCCTGGGCCAATTGCCGCAGGGACTCTTCCTGTCGCGCTACTGCAAGCACACGCGCGCCTTCGCGGACACCAGCTTCAACGATCCGTCGTCCCACCCCTCGGCTCCCACCGATGACGACCATGTTCTTATCTCGCAGCGAAAGCATCTTGTCCTCCACACTCCATTAGCCGATTGCGTAGATCAGGCTGACTAGCCCATCCGGAAGTTGCTGGACCTTCCGAAGTTCGAGCCCATGACGATGTTCCGTCAGCGCAAAGAGCGCCTTCCCCTCGCCGACGAGAAGCGGATAGAAGATCAATCGGAGTTCATCCACAAGCCCGGCATCGATAAGGCTCCCCGTCGTTCGGGCGCCCCCAACGAGATAGATATCTTTGCCGGGCTGCTGCTTAAGGGCAGCGATCTCGTCGAGCGCTCGGAGAAAGGTCGTGTTCGGCCAAAGGGCCGAAGTCAGAGTGCTCGATAGCACATAATGCGGGGTGCGCTTGGCGAAGTCGGCCCATTCGATCTCAGCCGGCGTGGGTGCATTGCCGGTGATCCAGGCGGGCTTGTCCGGCTCGTTCTGTATCGAAGTCCAATACTGCTCGTACTCGGGGTACATCCCCGCACCAAGCACGCACGCGTCTATTTGCGCTGTCAGGCCGTAGTCCTCCGACCAGGCATTCACCCAGTCCGCGGTTCCCCCTGAGACCAGCACCTTCTCATCCACCGAAACTTTCATTGCCGCGATCAACTTCCGCATAACGACCTTCCTCCTGTTCTTTCGGTCGCCCGATAAGGTAGCTCGGCGCTGCTCGGCCACGAACGTCTCCCTTACTCCTTAGGGTTGGGTTGCCCTTTACCCGTAGTAATCAAGCTACGCAAACTACCGTTGATATAAGATCCCCACGCATCGGAACAGATGTCGAAGCACTCATATTCAGGAACCAGCCCTTCGTGAGTGAAGCGAATCTCTGTCTCATTGTCTTTCCTGGAGACATCGAAAACGATCTTCGTTCCCCGCCACTCGGTCTTGTCCTTAGTGAACTTGAAATAATTGTCCAAAACTATCCATGCAACTCTCTTTTGAGCAATAGCTTCAACGAGCTCATCTTGCTAAAGTGGACGTCTTTGTAACGGTAGGTGAACTCATCCCCGAGTTTGTCGGTGCTACCTTCAAGCTGTTCTGACCACCATCCACGAATGTTCTTGATGGCTTCGATGGCTTCTTCCGGAGTCTGGTCGACGGTAATCGTGGCGGTAAAATCTTGATCGCTCATTTTTTTCACTTTGGTCATCGGGCGCTTGCGCTGGGTTGGGGTTTGTTCCAGTTGCTCGTCTCGATATCGGCCTGTCGCGAAATGAATGCCGTCATGCCGCAGACGGTGGCAGGAACCCGGCATACTGGCGCTCGAATGCCTTGGCTACTCCAGTGCGCCAGCCCTCCGCAATGGACTGAGACGCCGGATCGGGGAAGATGTCCTCTTCACCATTCGCCAAGCCATCGAAGATGCCCGCTGCGGCTGATTCAGGTGAGGCCTTCGGTATATCGAAGCCTCGGTTCATGTCCGTGTCAACGGGGCCAAGAAAGACGCCATGGACCGTCACGCCCTCGCGCGCCAGCAGCGCTCTCTGGGATTGCGTCATATTGAAAGCGGCCGCCTTTGAAATGGAATAGGAGGGGATAACCGGCAAGGGGGCAAGCGCCAGCAGGGACAGGTTGTTAATGACGGCCCCTTTGGAGCGCCTGAGCAGTGGCAAAAATGCACGCGTTAGATTGAACGATCCGAAGAGGTTCACGGCCAGGCTCTGCTCGATTGCGCCCGAATTGCTCAGATCGTCGTAGAGAGCGATGCCGGCGTTGTTGATGAGGACGTCGAGCGTGTCAACTTTGTCGACTGCGCTCTGGATCTGCTCAGCGCTGGTCACATCGAGCGTCAGTGGCGTCACTCGTTCATCGGTGATTGTGGGTGCGCCCCGTGTTCCCGCATAGACCCTCTTCGCCCCGCGCCGAAGTGCCTCATTGACGAGCGCCTGACCGATGCCGCGGTTGGCGCCGGTGATCAAGACTGTCTTATTTGCAATGTTCATAGTGTTCTCCTATTGGGGCTGCCACTGGCCTTCCTGAGCTTGCCCCTCTACTGTGTAAAACCGGCGTAATGGCTCAAACTCATCGGTGCCCAGCTAATTTTTTCGGCCGCCGGAGAACTCGCACCGAGCTCGCAGCAAAGACCTCCACAGTTCCGGTCCGCTCAGATCCACCATCGATGGAGCAACTTGCGGCATGTGGTGAAACCAGGTCACAGATATGTTGTAATCTCTATTTTCTCCCTGGCCATGCGAAGCCGGACGACTCGACGCGACCGGGAATCGAGCTATGTTCAGAAATAGTTCGCGGTAATGTCGATTATTTGTGTCCCTGTTCGTTATTGGCGTAGAAAGATTCCCAACAAGGGAAGAGGAGAGTTCGATGCCACATTACATGCTTTTGTTACGCGATGACCGGGAGTTGTTCGGGAAACTCGGTCCGGAAGAGATGCAGAAAACCATTGAGAAGTATTTTGCCTGGCGGAACAGACCTTTTGTGGTGGACGGCGCCGGGTTGGTAGAGAAGACGGGGCGTGTGCTTCAGAAGAAAAACGGCAGCGTGAGTGTGACGGCAGGAGCCATACAGCGAATCGACAGAGGTAATGGGCGGCTACTACACGATTGAAGCAGCGAACTTCGAGGAGGCAGTCAAGCTCTCGTCCGACAACCCGCACGTGGAGTTCGGAACCGTTGAAATCCGCGAAGTGCACCAACGGTCCGCGTGACGGATGTGCCCCGCCGATGAATGAGTTGAACAGTCCGGTACTGCTGGAGCACCTGTTTCGCAGGCAGGCAGGAAGAATCATTTCCTGCCTGGCCGGGTTGCTCGGCTCGCAGCATCTGCAACTGGCGGAAGATGCAGTGCAGGAGGCCATGTTACGCGCAGTGCAGACGTGGCCGTTTCAGGGCGTTCCGGAAAAACCGGAGGCATGGCTCTTTCGCGTGGCGCATAACCATGCGATCTCCATACTGCGCCGCAGTGCCCGCTTTGAAAGCAAGACCAGTGAGTTGATCGCCGCGCTCGAAGCCAGGACGCAGTGCGTTGAGAATGTCGATATTGAGCAGAACCTGCGCGACGACGAGCTGCGCATGATCTTTATGTGCTGTCATCCGGAGTTGGCCCAGGATGCACGCGTCGCCTTGAGCCTGAAGTTGGTGAGTGGCTTCAGTGTCGATGAGATCGCACGGATCTTCATGGCAGAAGAGAATACGATTGCGCAACGGCTGGTGCGCGCGAAGCGTTTGATCCGTGAGCGAAGTTTGCCTCTGCTCATGCCATACAAAGCGGGGTTGCAGGAGCGGCTCAACTCCGTGTTGGAGGTGATCTACCTCATGTTCAGCGGGGGTTACGCGGCGCATACCGGAGATGGACCTCATTCGGCGCGACGTCTGCCTGGAGGCGCTGCGCTTAGGCCAGCTGATAGCTGCGTCGTCGATGGGCGCTCCGCGAGTCGATGCCCTGGTCGCGCTGATGGCGCTGCAGGCGGCGCGTCTGCCCGCGCGCACGGATTCGGCCGGAGACCTGGTTCTGCTGGAGGAGCAGGATCGCGGTCTCTGGGACGACGAGTTGATTGCTCTGGGTTTCTACTATTTTGATCGGTCGATTGCAGGCGAGGAGATTTCGGAGTGGCATGCCCAGGCTGCGATTGCGGCGACTTACGCCAATGCCGAGAGCGCGGAGGCAATTGATTGGGCGGCGATTCTTGAACACTACGATCAATTGTTGACGATGACCACGTCACCGGTGGTGGCGCTCAATCGCGCTGTGGCGTTGCTGAAGGTGCATGGCGCGGAGGCAGCACTGACTGCACTGGCACCGCTGGAGAGCCATGCGGCGATGCGGGGATATCATCTGCTGCCTGCAGTGCGGGGACGCGTGCTGTCGGAGCTGGGACGGTTTCGCGAAGCAGAAGCGGCATTTTCTGCTGCGCTGCAATGTGATTGCGCGGAGCCAGAGAGACGATTTCTGCGGCGTCAGCTAGAGAGTGTGCGCAGCTGAGATCTTTGATCGATGGGATTGAGAGGAAGCCGAGTTGAACCACAACTTTGCCTATACAAGTAATCTGCGGCGACAGGCGCCTGATATTATTAATTTCTCCGTCGCTGACGGATCATCAAGACTTGAAGAGCAGCATGGGTAAGCGCCCTATGGTCCAAGCCGGCTGGCGCGACGGAGAACACTGGGCATCTGCCTGGACAATTTCCCCGCCTGTGTCGCATCGACACTCGGCAGGCAGGTGTGTGGGCCAATACGGATATACAAACTATTTTCGCTCCCAAAAGAACTCTCATCAAATCGCACAGGATGGTCTTCGAACCGTTTAAGTGCGGGAAAAGGCGTGACGACAATAAGGCGAATTCATGCATTGCTCCACATGGATTTCGGGCCATTGCGATCTTTGGCACTATTTCTCGTCTTCCAGCGCAGGCTGGGAATAACAGCGTTGCGTCCAGCACCGGGCGCTGCGAGATATCTGAGAGCGATCACAACTGGATCGATCAGGCGTTAGTGGCCTGGAGGTTTGCGGAGCTACGCAAGTTGCACCAGTAATTGCGGCCTAGTCAGTCTCCAAACGCTTCGACGTCTCTTGAGGATCGGCCTGAGCATCTGGCGTAGGCAGTGAATCAGGCGGTGGTGACATTCCGTGGCGAGGGGCGCCACATACCGGACACGCCTGGGGTTTCAGCGTAATCTCTGCTCCACAGCATGCACAAAAAGCGGCCACGTCGTAGTCTCCACAATTGCAATGGTCATTGGATGAACGCAGCTAGCGCAAAGATTCGTGACGGAGCCGTCAACGCCAGCAGCCGCTATCCTTTATCTCGGCAGCCGCACGGATCTCTTGCTTATTGAACAAAGCCCAGGGGAATGCGCAGTTTTGTCCGCCAGAGTGCCAGAATTCGTGTCTCAATTTATTCGGCTAATATTGCGAAACTCCTATCCGCCGCATATCCTTGTTATCAGGAGTCCCCCATAGCCCTCAGCTTCAGGCTCTGTCTCTCGTCCAAAGGAAGGTTCTGCTCCAATCGCAAGCGATGGAATACTCCGCAATCCCGCGTAAGGTCTTTTGGACGCCTGGATCTCCGCGGACAGTCGCTCCTTTGCAACTCGCTTTGACTCCATTTGCACGTTCCTATACATTTGCACGTTCCTATATATGAGAGAAAAAATATGTCTTTGCAGCAGCTGCAGGCAAACTACACCGCTCTTCAAGAGCGTGGGCTTAAACTAGATCTGACGCGGGGGAAGCCGTCCCCCGAGCAGCTCGACCTGAGTGCCGAGCTTTTGACCCTTCCCGGCGCGGCCGACTACGTAGCCGAAAATGCCACCGACACACGCAACTACGGCGGATTGCAGGGATTGATCGAGGCACGCCGTCTCTTCTCCACTCTGCTGGAGGCCCCGCCTGAGCAGATTATCGTGGCAAACAATGCCAGCCTCGCCTTGATGCATGACATCGTCGCCTTCGCCCTGCTCAAGGGGACTTGCGATAGCTCTCAGCCGTGGTCGAAGATTGGCAATATCGCATTTCTCTGCCCGGTGCCCGGGTATGATCGCCACTTCAAAATATGCGAAGACTATGGCATCCGCATGGTCCCTGTCCGTTTCCGGGAGGACGGCCCAGACATGGATGAAGTGGAAGAACTTGTCGCCACAGATCCATCGATTAAAGGAATGTGGTGTGTTCCGAAATACAGTAACCCCACCGGTACCATCTATTCCAATTCTGTGGTCGAGCGGCTCGCAGCGATGAAGACCGCCGCCAGCGATTTCCGCATCTTTTGGGACAACGCATATGCTGTGCATCACCTCACCGAGGAGCGGGTCTCGATCGCAAACCTCCTGGAACGGAGTGCGGCACATGGACATCAGAACAGGGCCTTCGTGTTCGCCTCCACGTCCAAAATCACCTTCGGCGGTGCCGGCCTCGCTGCCATGGCTGGATCACAACCGAACGTTCAATGGTTGCTCGCCCGCATGACGCCACAAACGATCGGGCCCGACAAGATCAATCAACTTCGCCATGTTCGCTTCTTGAAGAACAAGGAAGGCATCGCCGCGCTGATGGACAAGCACCGGCAATTACTTGCTCCAAAGTTCGAGGCCGTTCTCGACATATTCGAAGCTGAATTGTCAGCGCTTTCGGACGTCACTTGAACCAGGCCCAAGGGCGGCTACTTCATCAGCCTGGAAGTTCCCCACGGGTGCGCGAAGCGCGTCGTCACATTGGCTAAGGAGGCCGGCGTTGTCCTGACTCCTGCAGGAGCGACCCACCCTCACGGCAATGATCCTGAAGACCGCACGATCCGCATAGCACCGTCGTTTCCTAGGCTGGCCGAAGTCCGGGAAGCCGCCAAAGTAGTAGCTCTGTGCGTTCAGCTTGCATCCGTAGAGAAGCTCGACGGACTTGATCACACGTCCGGCGCCTACGTCAGCAGATCATCGTAGCGTCGGAACCAGAGCGACTGGGAGTTCACATATTCTTATGACGGTTTTAGCGGTGGCGAATCCTGTCGATGACCTTACGTGCCAAGCGGTCGGGAATAATCGCTTCAGCTTTCATGCCGTCCAGATGGGAGCGTTCTCCAGGAGGCGACGGCTTGATGCCTAACTTACGCTCATAATAATTGAACGCGCGCGTACGACCGAGCGCTCGATCGGCACTCGTCTCGTAGACTAGGCTGTAGGAGATTGATCTGGTGCCACAAGTCTCCACCCAATGCGGTGCATTCTGAGGTTGATGAAATCCAAGCCCCGCGCTGAGATTGAATACCTGCTCTTTTCCAGGATCTCGTTGCGCCAGGTCAAGCTGACCAATGCTAACCTTCCCTCGAACATAAAAACTCTCAAGGTGCCTGTTCACTCACATCATCAGGAGTGTAGACGTGGTAGGTCTTGCCCCCCTCGATCTGCGTGAAAAACCCGACTTCAGGGTCAAAGTGAAGAGGGGTCGTCGAAGCCGCCGAGGTAATAAACAGGCTCGACTGCATCCGCAGAATGGGCTGAGAACCAAGACCACCCGGAACACTGCGGATTTGCCGGATCAGCACGTCAACCAGCGCACGAAACCGGGCGTCATGGTTCTCCAGGCG
The DNA here is from genome assembly GCA_963774835.1 of uncultured Acidobacteriaceae bacterium. Lineage (GTDB taxonomy): Bacteria > Acidobacteriota > Terriglobia > Terriglobales > Acidobacteriaceae > Edaphobacter. Next base: position 273,083 of record CAVZGS010000001.1, on the reverse strand, counting down.
CTTCAGCAGGATCCGCGTGGGCCGTTCATCGAGTCGATTGATTGCTTCCCTGGGGGTCAGCTTGATGTGGGGAGCATCAAAAAAGGCGCTTCCCGCTGCCGCCGCGCTCCCGGCCACATAGTAATCATTGCTCGCCCCGGTGTACCGATCCAGTAGCTCCAATATCGAGTCGAACCGGAAGATATCGAGCTGGTGCAGGTTATGTGTAAATCCGAATGGCGTCCTGTTGTAGCACGTCTGATAAGACCTTGGATCTATCTGGAGATGCGCGTCTTCCAGTCCGACGCGCGGCGATGAGATAACGTCTGAGGTGGCAGCAGGGGTCAGATTGACCGACATACAAGATGCTCCTTAAGAAGTAAGAAGGAAGCCAATGGAATAGCGGTGATTGTAACAGTTTGAGGTGTAAACCCAACCTACAACTTCTAGACCATTAATTCTGGATGGTTCCCAGGGTTAAAGCTATAACCTATAAGCTCAGTAACTTATATATATCTTCAAATCGTAGATCGATGACCTACAAGTTACTTTAGTCATTCTTGGATTATCGGCAGGAATTCTCAGTTGTATGGCATAGCTTCAACGAATAGACTCTGCAAGAGATAGCTGGCTGGAGGGAGCGCTAATCTATGTTGACCGATACCACCCCGACCGATCTGCTGGAAGAATGCTGGATCACCACAGACCGTGAAGAATTGGCCCGCCGCTTTGATCGCGAGCCTTTTGAGATCTCTCACACATTGGCGGAACATCCTCTCCTGCAGATTCCCGAGCTTATGCAGTTAGCAGACCGGACGATCAAGACCAGGCCAAGCGACATCTACTACGACGCAGGCGATATCAAGGTCGATCAACGATGGGGCCAGATGCCGAAGAAGCAATTTTCTGCCGTCGAAAGCATGCAACGTATCGAGACCTGCGGAGCATGGCTTTTATTCAAAGACGTCCAGAATGACTCTGTTTACAAGGACCTTCTCGGCAAGGGATGGAAGAAGATCAAAGCCAGGATTAGCGACCAACTCGACTCCCAGGTCCTCCGTGAAGACGCTCTCATCTTCGTCACCTCTCCAAAGCGCATCGCAACCTACCATATCGACCGCGAGTGCAGCTTCTTACTTCAGATCAAGGGGACGAAGACCATCCACATCTTTGATCGCGCTGATCGAGAGGTTCTTCCCGAAGAAGAGATCGAGAGGTTCTGGACAGTCGACAACAATGCGCCAGTTTACAAGCCTCAATTTCAGGGTCGCGCGACCTCTTATAAGCTACACGCCGGCAATGGCGTCCATATTCCTGTAAATTGCCCTCACTGGGTCGAGAATGACGACAACGTGTCGGTCTCTCTCAACGTCAACGTCCAATTCAAAGACACGCTTCGCGCAAACACATACCGCGCAAACCACGCCCTTCGAACACTTGGCCTGACACCAAGACCGCCGGGCCAGTCCCCTGCGGTGGATTATCTCAAGTCCCGTTCAATGGTTCCCGTGATGGCGGCGAAATCTGCGTTGCACAAGCTGTCTTCTCTTAGAAAGTCTCACTAGAAATATGAGGCACGTCGCGGCAGAATCTGTTTTCGGAACGAAAGCATGCCTGTAAATGTGTCTCGGTGGTCGGCCGTAACATTTCGCGAGCCATTCAGGGCCATCGATACCCAATAAGTTCGACACCTTCGCTCTCTTGACACCCTATGCGGTCATTCGAAGTCATCTTCTGCTCCTTGTCGTGATTGCTGCCGCCATTGCACAAGTGACGAGACTCGCTGCTCGCTGGTCACTGTCTCTTACCCTTCTCGGTGTTCTAATCGTCGCTTGGCACATCCGAGAGGTCATCCACTGGCAAATGTTTCCTGCTTTGGTGGGGCTCGTTCTACTTATTATTTGGCAGCTGACTCCGGTGTCCTTTCGATCATCGCGCGGCCTCGCGATCAGGAAATTCCTCACACCATCGATTGCAATCCTCTCCGCAACAAGTTTGGGATTACTTCTGTTGGTGCCCATGTTTTCTCTTCCGAAACCAACGGGCCTCTATCCAGTAGGGACCCGAATCTTCTATTTGAAGGACACGACTCGCACTGAAGACCAGGGACCGCACCCGGGAGGCCCCCGAGAACTCATGGTTCAGATATGGTATCCAGCCGCTTCTTCAAACAATCATCTAGCCGCATATCAGAGAATGTCGGAGACAACGCTCGCGACGTCCTACCGCAGCGTCCTCTGGACCAATTCCAGGACAGATGCACCTATCGCAACGAATGGAGGTCCATTCGCAGTCCTGCTATTCAACCACCGGTGGGGGGGACTGCGCACACAGGATACGTTTCTTACAGAAGACCTCGCGAGCCATGGTTATGTCGTTGCCGCAATCGATCACCCATACAACGCCGGTCAGGTCGCGATGCCGGACGGTCGTGTCCTTAAGGACGTCTTCGGATACGCTCCCATCGATGTTGCTGAGCGTACCTCTACACAAATTAGGGACATTTGGAACAAAGAGCTCATTAAATGGGTCGCCGACGAGACCTTTGTTCTCAATGCATTGCAAAATGACAATCTTGACGATAAAAGTCCTTGGTACGGTCGGCTCGACACTGACCGGGTCGGTGCTTTTGGTCACTCGTTCGGCGGGGCAGCATCAGTTCAGGTTTGCAGCGTGGATCCTCGCGTCCGATCAGCATTGAACCTGGACGGATCTGAACCTTCGGAGACATTCATCATCGGGCATCCAATCAACAGATCATGTTTCTCTACGGAACGAATCATGGTCTCGCGCACGCACGGACCTAAGTTCCAAAGATCCGGCTGTGCGCACTAAAGCGGAGCTTGATGTGCCGGATGAGCAGCAGATCGATGCCAGTCTCAAGCAGTACGGCGGCTACCGGCTATACGTGGACTCTGCCTCTCATATGGACTTCACCGATCACTCTCTGGTGTCCCCTTGGCGCAATCTGACCGAACGCGGTCATATCTCGCCGGCCCGTATACAAACGATCGTTCGCGCGTACGTACTTGCTTTTTTCGACGAGACGCTTCGCGGAGGGAAACCTGGCCTGCTCCAATCCGGAGATTCAAGTCCATTTCACGAAGTACAGATTGAACACTTCACCCCGGAATCAGGGCCCGCACCCGCACGCACGGCCTCGCCTCAATAGCCCGACGGACAAAGACCTCGCCGCAGTATCATTTCGGCTCCACAGCGGGCCTCTGTTCGTCCGAAAAACGCCGCCCCTTACACGAACGACCTGTCAAAGTGACTGAGGCAATCGTGAATGGACTGCGCGAGCACATCGATGCCTGGTTCCGATAACACCTGCCAGTGATCTCCAGGAATTTCGTGAATTTCGATTCCCTTTTCGAAAATGGCTCCCCAGCCATTATCGGGGGGGACGCTATCGCCCGCTTGCTTCGAGGCCCGGAAGAGGGTCAGCTTATCCGAGATCGGCCTCACGCGATAGTTACGCGCTGCGAAAGAATTGATCTCGTGCGTATTCTTCAGAAATGCTGGTATCGCGGGAAATATACTTGCAGCAAGCCTGGTAACGTATCGCACTCGGCGCTCTTTGAGGTCATTTGTGAAATACCCCCACCACGCTTTCCGGCTCTCGTGCCCCCGGTTCCTATGAAAATATCCGCTGAGGCGCCCACGTTTGGCGGAACTGCCAGAGGGTGTTTGGATGGCTGTTCCTCCCATATAGTCGCTTGCTCTGGTGTCTAACATGCCAAGTAAACCAACCTGTTCGCCTACTGCACGAAGTTGGTGGGCCATTTCAAGGACGACAACGCCGCCAAAGGAATAACCCAGAAAGTGATATGGCCCCTCGGGTTGGGCTCGTCGAATCTCCTTCAGATAATGGGCCGCCATGTCTTCGATATTGGTTAACCCTGGCCGCTTTGCCTCAAGCGCCTGGGCTTGGACTCCATATACAGGCTGGTCCGGGCCGATCCGGGTCGTAAGTCCGTAGAAATTGACAACATTGCCGCCAGCGCCGTGGACGATGTAAAGAGGCGGTCTTGCACCTACAGGTTGAATCGGAACCAATGACGTAGCGGTATTGGGCGCGTAACGTCTCCGAACCAATTCTGCGACCAACTTAATCGTGGGAGCGGAGATCAGGCTGGCGAGGCCAAACCCCATCGAGTAGTAGCTGTTCATTCGGGTCACGAGCCGAAGAATAGAAAGTGAACTTACCCCCAGCGAAAACACATTCGTATGTCCATTGATCTTTTCTACGCCAAGGACGGATCGCCAAAGGTCAAGAAGGTGAAGCTCGATAGGATCGTTAGTGGTATACGGACGGTCGGAGAATTTTACGAGTGCTTCAGTTTCGCTGTCGGCTGCTTGCGTGGCTTCTTGATCGTCGGACCGGCCTAAGTCTCCGGTCAACCTTGAGAACAGAAAGTCATCCGCAGGGGCCATCTCATCCACTCGAACAGATGGGTCCCGCACAGCGGATTCAAGCAACGAAATAAAGCTCTTTAGATAGCGTCGAATTGTCGTTGGCCGATAGTAGTTGGGGTTGTATTCGAGTTGCAGCCTCGGTCCCTCTTCGGGCCGGTCCGACGATAGCGAACATCCATTCAAAAACGGCGCCAGGGCTCATCGATCGCAGAGGAACAATCTCGAGTCCCGCGACCTGTTGGGTCACCATAAAGGACTTTTGATAGAGAAAAAATATCGGAATCTCGAATGAAGTATTGCGGCGAGAAAAATGCGAATCGTAAATCAGCTCTTCAAACGGTAATTCCTGATTTTCGTACGCACCCAGCGTCCAGTCCTGGACCTTCGTAAGCAAAGCACGAAATGTCTCGCGCTGCTCCACTTGAACGCGCAAGACCTGGATATTCATGAAGAGGCCAATCAACTCTTCTGTCTCCTCGTTACGGTTCGCGCACGGAGAGCCAACGACGATGTCCCGCTGACCGGTCGCCCGGTAAAGCAATGCACAGAAGATGCTGAACAGGAGGATATTCAACGTCACATTTTGGTTTTTGCAGAGCTCGTGGGCTGCCGCCGTTAGCTCTGGTGAAATAAGAAGCGTTTCGATGTCTCCCGACTCGGAGTCCGTGCGACCGTCCCGCCCCCCCTGAGGAGAAGCATCGTGCGGAAGCACAATCCGGCTGAAGTCTTGCCCCAGGGTCTCGCGCCAGAAGTTGAGTGACGTCTTGGCCTCCTCGCTCTTCCGCCACTCCTCCTGCCAGACGGCAAAGTCGGCAAACTGGATCGGCAACTCCGGCAGCTGCGGCAGTCTTCCTTCAACCAGCGCCTCATAGAAGACGGCAACATCACGCAGCAAAATGCCAAGCGAGATGCCATCACAGATGATGTGGTGCATGGTCACGAGCAGTAGATGATGTTGTGGGGCAAACTTCAGCAGCTTGAGAACCAGCAGCGGACCGTTACGTAAGTCCATGCGATAAGCCGCATGTTCGCGAATGAGGGACCCTGCTTCCGGCGATGTGGCCGCGTTTGGAACGTGCTGCAAGTCCTTGACCGGCAGGGCGACGCTGTAGGACTTGCCAATGATCTGCGCAAGGCTCCCATCGACCATCGCAAAGGTCGTACGCAACATCTCGTGACGGCGCACTGCATAGGTGAACGCCATGGCCAGCAGATCGACGTCTAGCTCACCACGGCATTGCCACATCAGAGGCATATTCAATGCGGGATTGCCCGGGTGCATCTGGTCGAGAGACCAGAATCGAATCTGACCCTGCGTTGCGGGCATGACGTACACGTCGTCTGCAGAACCAAGCACCGGGTTCGCGACTGACGGTTCGTCTGCAGCCCTCATGGTCACACCCGTCGTCGATTGGAATTCTTGCTTCATCTACGCGTCCCGCTTTCGCCGTGATAACTCTTTCGCGGAGCTACAGCAATTCGAGGTGCAACTTTGGGCGTTGCGGAATCTAACTCCACCCGGGCGCTTAAATTGTTCGTCAAGGCCAGGATTGTCCGGTGCTTGAATATCTGAGCGGCCGTGAGAGACAGGCCTTCCTTCTGAGAACGCGCAGCGATCCGGAAGATGAGCAGAGAGTCAGCACCGAGTTCGAAGATGCTGTCCGTGATACTGACGCGATCAAGCATGAGCACGTCGGCCCATATTTGGGCAAGCTTCTTCTGATCGTCGGTGCTGGCCGGTGTGAACGACCGTTGCGAATCTTGAAGCCCTGTCTTCAGAAATACCTCCGCATTCGGCAGGCTCTTACGATCGATCTTCCCGTTAGGAGACCGCGGAAGTTGCGGGAGCGGGAAGATGGCCGCTGGGACCATGTACTCGGGCAGCATCTCCGCAAGCATCGTGAGCAGGTCAGCTGTGAGAGCGGTGGTGTGGTCGGCAGAGCTCCCCGCATCGACATAGGCCACCAACCGCGTAATCGCCGCACCTCCGCTTTTACTCGTGTTGGCTAGCACAACGGATTCGCGCACCGCAGGGTGACGGTTCAGCGCCGCCTCGATTTCGCCCAACTCGATCCGGTAGCCGCGGACCTTCACCTGGAAGTCGGTGCGGCCAAGCAATTCAACGCGCCCCTGCCCCGCTGCGTCCACGTGCCATCGTCCCAGATCTCCGGTCATGTACATTCGGCCTGGAGCGAAAGGATTAGGCAGGAAACGCTCGGCGGTCAGTTCAAGCCGTCTCCAGTAGCCACGCGCCAACCCCGCGCCTCCGATATACAATTCACCAGCCACTCCAATGGGGACCGGACGCAACCGTTGGTCGAGCAAGTAGAATTGCGTGTTCGCGATAGGCGGACCGATCAGCACAGGCCCCGATCCAGCAACTACGCGTGTAGCGGAGGACCAAATCGTCGTCTCGGTACGGACCGTAGACATTCCACACTTGCTCACTTCGCGCCAGCAGCTGATCTGCCAGTGCACGTGGCAATGCCTCCCCGCCACAGAGCACCTTCAACGGCAGTTTGTGGCTCCAGCCAGCGTCGATCAACATCATCCAGGTCCCCGGTGTGGCCTGCAATACCGTCGCACTGCTTGCTTCTAGCAGCTTCAACAGCTGGTGGCCGTCAGCGACCTGATCTTCACTTGCAATCACAAGTCGCGCTCCCGTCAGCAGCGGCAGCAGCAGCTCCAGACCAGCAATATCGAAGGCCAGTGTCGTCACTGCGACCAGAACGTCCTCCCGGCCAAGGCCGGGTTCTCGCTCCATTGATCGCAACAGGTTCATCAACGCGCCATGTTCAATCGCAACGCCCTTCGGCTTACCTGTCGATCCCGACGTATAGATCACATACGCTAAACCATCAGCCGATCCGACACCCTCCAGCGGAGCGTCACGCTCTTTCTCCACTGACTCATCCAGCACCACGAGCCTCGCTGTCGTCTTGAGCCCAGGCCGCGCCGACGCGAACGACCGGCCTATCACCAGCAGCTTCGCCCCGGCGTCCTCCAGTACCATCTGCAGACGCTCCCGAGGATGGCGAGGGTCCAGAGGAACATACGCCCCACCGGCCTTCAGCACCCCCAGCAGCGCGCCAAGCATCTCCACCGAGCGCTCCACGCAAATCCCGACCAGCCCCCCGGTCTCCAACCCTTCGCGAACAAGCCGCTGCGCCACGCGGTTCGCATACCGGTCCAATTCGCCAGCCGTGCTCATCGCACTCCACCGCTCTCAACAGCTATCCTGTCGGGGTCCGATTCGCGCGCGACCCGACACCAGCCGGTGAATCGGCACAAACTCCGCACCAAAATTCACACCGGTCCGGTTCCAACCCTCCACCATCTCTGAAAGATCTTCCCTGTCCAGCAACTCCAGTTCATCCACGGGCGTCAATCCGTCTCGTACTACGTTGGAAAGGAGGTTTGCATAGAGATGCATCCAGCGACGAATTGTCTCTTGGTCAAAAAGGTCCGTATTAAAGTCACAATCATACTCAAGATCGTTCTCAGTTTCGATCACATTTAGAAAGATGTCGGTGTTAACGAATTGCTTGGGATTCGCTCGAATGCCCGCTGACAGCCCCTCAAAACCGACGCGGCTTCCAACCTTTTCCAGATTGAACTGAACTTCGATCAGCGGAAGACGACTCGAGTCTCGCGGAATAGACAGTTTGCTCAGCAAACTGCCATACGTGAACTCCTGATGATCGAACGCATCAAATAACTGGTTGCGAGTCGCCGCGAGATGGCCCTTGATCGTCTCCGCTTCCGTAAGCCGGCTCAACATCGGCAGGAAGTGCACGCAATGGCCGACGAGACTGGCATTCTGAAAGAGCGCCTGTCCAGCCGTGGAGATCCCGACGACTACCTCCTGCTGGCGTGTCAGACGATGCAGCAGAAGCTGAAAGCCTGAGAGCAACGTCACGTACAGCGTGCACCCTAACCGCGCACTTGCACTCTTCAGGTCCGCATAAAGCGCAGGTCCGAGACTGCCTTTCAGGGTCGAACCGTGATAGGTCTTATGCGCAGGGCGGGGCCGGTCCGTAGGCAGATCCAGCACAGGCGCAAGTCCGGAGAACCGTTCGACCCAGTACGTTTCATTGTCAGCAAATTCACCCGCCTTGCTGCGCGTCTCTTCCTGGAACCGCATAACTGCTGAACGGTAAAAGAGGAAGCAGATTGGCAGATGTACCACTCTTGTCGCAGTAGAGTTTGCCGATCTCTTCAAAGAGTTGATTGACCGACCATCCATCCATCACGATGTGGTGCGCGGTAAACAGCAAGACCACTTCGTCGGCAGTGGTCCTGAAGATTGTGGCGCGCGCAAGGGGCCCCTGGGTGAGTGAAAACGGGGTCTTCCCTTCCCGCTCGATCGCGGCCCGCAATGTCTCCTCCCGAGACTCCGCTGTGGTTCCTATCGATGAACACAGGTCCACGTGTTCGATGACGCCCTTGAAACTCGGCGCTATTATGAGCGACTCGCCATCCTCGCTGATACTGCTGCGCAGAGCATCGTGGCGTGCAAAAGCCAATTCGAGCGCCCGCGACAACTCATTTTCATCTACATCTCCGCGCAGACGCAGGGTTACCGATTCATTGAAAGCGCAATTCGCTTCATCACCCAGTGCAGCGGCGAAGTAGATCTCCCGTTGCGCCTCCGTTATGGGCACATGCGACGGAATTTCCTTCAGTGCAGCAGAATGCATTACAGGCGCAGAGGCAGTGGAAGTATCGACACCATGTGATGCGTTGCGTGGGAGCACATTACTTTGTTGCATCTCCTCAATCGTCTCGCGGAACACTGACTCGACGGTCTCCAGGTCTTTCTCAGAATGGGCCGTCGTAAGAAAGCAGGGATATCCTTCTTGAATATGAATGCCCTTTTCGCGCATCGCGTAGTAGAGCAAGCTCCCAAGCCGTGCATCACTATGAAACGTAAAGTAAAACCAGGACGCAAAGTGATGGATCCTGCTCGGTACGCCACGTTCAAGAAAGAAATTATCGAGCGAGGTCGCTAGCTTCGCCGTCTTCCTGTTCAGTTCAATCTGGAGTTGTGGCCCGGCGGTCTTCAAATGATTTAAGACCGAGCGAGCGACCGCGAGCGCAAGCGGATGTCGAACGAAGGTGCCTGCAAAGAAGGTGACTCCCACCTCCGGTATCGACGCATCGCCATACTGCCAGGCGCCTCCGTCAAGCGCATCCATGAAAGCTGCTTTGCCTGAGAGAACGCCGATAGGATAGCCGCCGCCGATTACCTTGCCATACGTCGCCAGGTCCGCACGAACTCCGAACGCCTCCTGCACTCCTCCCTGCGCAAGTCGGAAGCCGGTGACAACCTCGTCAATGATGAAAGCGATCCCCGCCTGTTCCGTAATCTCTCTCACCGTTCGAATGAAAGCGATAGGCTGCACGTCCGGATGCCGCGTTTGGACCGGCTCGATCAAAACCGCAGCGATCTCATTCGCGTTCTTGCGTATGTACTCCAGCGACGCATCGGCCCCGTACTCAAGCACGACGACGTTCTTAGTGTTTCCGATCGGAATTCCAGGCGCTAACGGCACCGTGCCCCGCGGCGTATTGCGCACCAGCACCTCATCGAAGGTGCCATGATAGTCTCCGGTGAAGTAGATAATGCGGTCGCGGCCCGTAACAGTGCGGGCCACGCGAATAGCGGCCATGACGGCTTCGGATCCTGTGTTGCAGAATGTAACGCGTTCATTTCCGGTCAACTCACAGATCAGTTCCGCCACTTCGCCTGCCAGCGGAGACTGTGGGCCAATCGCGACTCCCCGTTCCATCTGCTGACGCGCGGCCTCCAGCACGAAGTCGGGTGAGTGCCCGAACATGATTGCGCCGTATCCATTCACAATGTCGATATATTCATTGCCATCGACGTCCCAAATCCTCGGACCTTTTGCTCGCTCAGTTACAAGCGGATAGACCATCTCCTTCCACTGCGGGCGGAATCCGGCGACGGCGCGCGGATCGGCAAGATGGGGTCGCGCCTTTGCGGTCAATCGCTTCGATCCCGGCGTCCGTCGCTCGTATTTCGCGATAAGCGCGTCGAGATAACGCTGCTGATCACTATCAAAATCCTGTTGGGCCCGCGCCTGGAGAGGCCTGTAGGAACCATGTTTGACGTCGGTGGTTTCGTCTGCCGTTGGTATTTGACTCAGCGCGGCTGGTGGCTTCGGCGCAGAGACTACCGGAGTCGCCCAGCATCACAGAAGTTGCCGAAGACGCAGTCAAGCCTGCAGCGGCCCGCAAAGTCGCCATCTGCTGCTCGAACATCTTGGTCATCGTGGCAAGCTGTTCGCTGAATAGCCTCTCCATAGCAGGGCCGCCACCCGCGAGCGCGGTGAGTCCCGCTCACAGAAGGCGTCGGTGGAGCCGAAGCGCCCGGAGACACGGCCGATTGTGCAACAGCGGCTTGCACCTGTACGGCTGCCGGAAACGAGTCTGGCGGAAGCACGCTGTCCAGATAAGTCGCGAGGCCCCCGATCGTCGAGTACTGCTCCATAATCTGACGAAAGGTCAGCTTGACGCCAAATTTTCTCTGAAGGCCCTGTGTAGCCTGCGTAAGAAACAACGAGTCGAGCCCCAACTCCAGAAACTGATGGTCCATCTGATCGGGAGTGATGTCTATCCCGCTTAGCTCTGTGAAGACTTCAGCGACAATCGGCTGCAGTCGTAACCTTCGTTCCGGCATCTGTGTCTCTTTCAGCGGTTCAATCGCAGCGGGGGGAACTGCCCCTTCGCGTTTTGTATTCAGCATTTCAGTCCTGGCCAAAGTTGAGCGTTCGTTGATTGTGGAGACCGGAGACCGGGGAGGAGGCTCAACCCAGTGCAGCTTGCGCTCAAAAGGATATGTCGGCAGAGAGACGCGACCCCTCTTCTCCTGCGCATAGACTTTGACCCAATCAGGCGGAGCACCTGCCATCCAAAGCTGTCCAAGCGCCTCCTGCAACGAACCCGCTTCCACAGGTGACTCTTCATCTCGTTGCGAGAGCGAAGAGATGATAGTTGCCTCATTGCTATTCGGTTGTTGACGCGCCAGCGTAGTCAACGTGCTTCCGGGCCCCACCTCCAACAAGATCTGAGGGGTGGCCATCAAAGTTTGCAAAGCATCGGCAAACCGGACAGGATTGCGGACCTGCTCTGACCAGAAGCGAGGACTCGTCGCCTGTTCCGGCTGGATCCACGTTCCCGTAAAACTTGAAACATAGGGGCGAGAGGGTCGATGCAACGAAACCTTAGCGACCTCTGCCTCAAACGCCGCGAGCATTGGATCCATCATCGACGAATGAAAGGCGTGCGAGGTGCGCAGCCTGCGGAACAACGCGCCGTCCAACGTCAGCTTCTGTTCCAGCCTTTCAATTGCCTCCAGCGGCCCCGAGAGAACGCTCAGTTTCGGGGCATTCAAAGCAGCCAGCGATATCTCTGCAGAGAGATACGGTTGAAGCTCCGCTTCGCCAAGCCGCACCCCGACCATTCCACCCCGCGGCATCGCCTGCATCATCCGTCCGCGGACGTTCACCAGGTGTAACGCGTCCTCTCGACTCATCACTCCGGCAAGAACAGCGGCTACGTATTCGCCGATGCTGTGGCCTGCCATCGCCACCGGCTCAACGCCCCACTCCTGCCAGAGCTTCGCCATCGCGAACTCTGTCACGAAGAGCCCTGTCTGAGCGAACTGTGTCTGTTGGATCCTCTCCGCGGCCTCAGCAGACGCAACATCGACAGGGTAAAGGACGTCACGGATGTCGCAACCAAGCTGCGGCCGCAAGATCTCGGCACATTCGTCCACCTGCCTGCGGAACAAGGGCTCAGCCGCATACAGCGCACTCCCCATACCTGCAAACTGCGATCCCTGCCCCGGAAAAAGGAACATCACCTTAGGCTTCTCAGTCGGCGCCACTCGTTTGGTCAGCGCACTAGCTGATAGCAATTTGGCAACGGCGTCCTCTGCACTCGAGCAGACGAAAGCAGCACGCCGATCAAACATCTTTCTTCCGACAGCCAGGCTAAAAGCAATGTCCTCAAGTGGAACTTCAGGATGCGATTGCACGAATCGAGTGAGGTTTTCAATCGCCGCACGTAGCGCGGCTTCGGAGCGGGCCGAGAGACACAGTAATTGCGTCGAACGAAGAGAAGGAGTCGGGGCCTGCGGCGCAGGTGCTTCTTCCATCACAATATGTGCGTTAACGCCGCCAACTCCAAAGGCACTGACTCCCGCACGTCGTGGGCCGTCTGATCGCCAAGGGCAAGCCTTACGATTGACATAGAAGGGCGAGTCTGCAAAGTCGATGTTCGGGTTGGGCGAGTTGAATTGCGCCAGCGGAGGCAGTGTCGCTTTGTTCAACGACATTGCAGTCTTGATCACGCCTGCCACACCTGCCGCCGCGTCAAGATGCCCCACGTTTGCCTTCGCCGTTCCTATCGCGCAGAAGCCGGAATCGTCCGTGCTCAAGCGAAAGGCCTTCGTAAGCGCCGTGACTTCAATCGGGTCACCCAGCGGCGTCGCGGTTCCGTGGGCTTCGATATAACTGATCGATCGCGCGTTGACCCCCGCCATCGCCTGGGCCGCAGCGATCACGCCGGCCTGCCCATCCACACCCGGAGCCATGTAGCCCGCCTTCATGGAACCATCGTTATTCACGCCGAATCCACGAATCACCGCCGTGATGTGGTCACGGTCCGCAATCGCATCTTCCAGTCGCTTCAGCAACACCACACCTGCACCATGACTGAACACCGTCCCGGACGCAGCTGCATCGAACGGACGGCACACACCGTCCTTCGACCCGATGCTCCCCTCGGAGTAGACATGCCCGCGTCTCTGCGGAAAAGTGACCGATACCCCACCGGCAAGTGCCATATCGCACTGGTAGTTCAGCAGGCTTTGACTCGCCTGACAGATGGCAACGAGCGACGTAGCACACGCAGACGCCACACTGATGCAGGGCCCGCGAAGGTTCAATTTGTACGCGACGCGAGTCGTCAGGAAGTCCTTGTCGTTTCCCATAAACGATCGAAATTCACCGACCTGATAGTTTCCGGTCAGTTCATCAATGAACGCTCGGTCGTGGCACAAGTTCGCCAGAAGATAAGTATTGAGACTGCAACCTGCGAAGAGGCCAACCTGTCCGGCATATGAAGACGCATCATAACCTGCATCTTCCAGGGCGTTCCAGCAGGTCTCCAGAAAGATGCGATGCTGCGGATCCATGCTCTCGGCGTCGCGAGGCGAGACGCCAAAAAATTCAGCGTCGAACATACCAGGGTCCTCCAGCACTCCGCGTGCCGGGACGTAGTCAGGTCCCGTTCTCGACACCCGCGCTGCTTCTCGCCTCGATCTCAGATGCGTCGAAGCGTGAGATCGAGACCTTCCCGGCGACGACATTCTGCCAGAACGTCTCCACATCCGAAGCTCCGGGAAACCGCCCAGCCATGCCGATGATGGCAACGCCTTCCAGCAGCTGGTCATTCGCTGCGTCGTCCGTCAGACGCATTGCTTCATTCGGTCGCTCGCTCATAATGCCTCGCTCTTTGCTGCCCGCGCTCGGGCGAACGCATCTCTCGCCCTTCGCGCCTGCTGCTGGACGGCATTAATCCCCGTCGAGGAAGCCCTGTCGGTTGCCAGCCGCATAGCAAGTGAACGCACCGTAGGACATTCAAACATCACCGTCACCGGAATAGGCCTTGCAAATTGTGCCTGGAGCCGGAGGTTGGCCCTGATCAGGAGCAGCGAGGTCCCGCCACAATCGAAAAAGTTATCGTCCAGTCCGATGTCTTCGGATATCCAAAGTGTCTAAGAACACCCGCGCAACCTGCTGCTCAATCTCAGACAACGACTGCTGGGTCTGAGTATTCGCGCCTTCGCCCATCGAAGGCGGAGGCAGGGCGGAGGCGTCCAGCTTGCCATTCACTGTCAACGGTAGCGCCATCAGACGCGTATAAGACGAAGGCCTCATATGCGCAGGCACTCTTCCCGCAAAGAACCTCCCAAGGAAGTCTGCCGTCAGCTCGACCCCGGCAGCTGCCACAAAGTAAGCCGCCAGCCGCTGTGTCCCCTCTCCGTCTGTGTGGGCGACCACGCATGACTGTTTCACGCCAGGCGCCTCAGCCATTGCTGCCTCGACCTCTCCAAGTTCAATGCGAAATCCGTTAGATCTTCACCTGGCTGTCATTGCGACCGAGATACACCAGCTCGCCATCAGGTCGAACGCGAGCGAGATCGCCCGTACGATAGAGCCGGGCGCCAGGCGACTGCGCAAATCGGTCTGGAATAAAGCGCTCCTCGTTCAGCTGCGGACGATTGTGATAGCCCCGTGCGACCCCGCCCCCTCCGACATAAATCTCACCCACCTCGCCCTCCGCCACGGGCTCGCCGGACGCACCCAGCAGATGGATCTGCATATCGGGAATCGGATCACCGATCAAGCTCTCCTGTACCGACTGCGCATCTCTCGCTGTGATGGCACGGTAAGTGACATGCACAGTCGTCTCGGTAATTCCGTACATATTTATCAGTTGAGGGGCCGTATCACCGTGACGCTCAAACCACGGAGCAAGCTTGCGATACTGCAACGCCTCGCCACCAAAGATTACGAGTCGCAAACGCAGTGGCAAAAGCACAGCGTTCTGTTCGACCTGCATCAGCATTGAGAATGCCGACGGAGTTTGATTCAGCACAGTGACCCTCTCCGCGGAGAGAAGACCGTAGAACTCCCCTGGCGAGCGGCTTACGGCAAACGGCACAATCACTAACCGCCCCCCGGTCAGCAAGCAACCCCATATCTCCCAGACCGAAAAATCAAACGCAATGGAGTGAAACATCGTCCACACATCGTTTGAATCGAAATGAAACCACTGTTCCGTTTGGGCCAGAAGACGGACTACGTTCTTGTGCGTCACCATCACGCCCTTCGGCTTTCCAGTCGAACCGGAGGTGTAAATCATGTACGCGAGATCGTCCTCTACGGCGGCAAGCGGAGGATTTTCCAGCCCCGTAGGGGCCCCAGCCAATAGGTCTTCCACATTGAGGATCGACAGCGGCAACCCGGAGATTTGGGCCGAAAGCCCTGCAGCAAGAGACGCGGTCGTCAAGATAGCGACTGGCCTGGCGTCCTCAAGCATCTCCACAACGCGAGCCACCGGATACATCGAGTCAATCGGAAGATAAGCGCCGCCGGCCTTGAGGGCCCCGAGTATCGCCATCAACATTTCAGGCGATCGATCAAGGTAGATCGCAACAAACGAATCGGTTCGAACGCCCAGTCTCTGCAAATACCCGGCAATATAATTTGCTCGAGAGTTCAGGACGCCGTAAGTCTGGCTGGTGTTCCCACAAACACTGGCGATCTTGTCTGGATTCGTCCCCGCCACTCTCTCGAAGAGACTAACTATCGAACACGAGGGCTCCGGGCGGCCCGTTTTTCTCTGACTCCCCGAGGGCCGGCGAACGACTGAATAATCGCTCCGCCTCGCCAACCGGATTCGCAGTAAGTTTGTCGTTCCCCATCGAGTCCCATGCAGATCAAAGAAGCAAATAAAGTGAATCAACTTAGAGTGCTTGATTGCTGACTAAGGGACTTTCGAATTCGTGGCCCATTACTTGACTACAATCGGAACCGCGACCCGAGATGCAAAATACTGCAGCCTGCCCTACATCAACATCCGTTCGTGTTGACTATTGTACGTATCTTGAAATGAGTATGAATATTATCTTGCACTAAAGCTACCTGAAAGTTGTAGACCTTTATTCAAGGGCCCGAATCACCATAAAGTAACCACTAACAAGACTTTCGGTACCCAGTTTTTTAGTTGAGATATTACTTGCCATACCGAGATGACATCTCATGTCGAGTGAATGGAATTTAGTTGACGTTCTTCCGCCGATCAAGGACGACGAAGTGCATCTCTGGCGAATTGAGCTGGGCGATGCTGCGGGCACTGATCGACCGCTATGCCTCCCTCCTGAGCGCCGCCGAGCAAGCACAGGCCCGCCGTCACAGGGCCGGACTCGTGCGCGATCACTTCACGATTGGAAGAGCGTGCTTGAGGGTCCTTCTTGGGAACGCGTTGGAGGTGGGTCCCGCATGAAGTAATCATTACCGAGGGCATCCACGGAAAACCGGAGACCCCGCCCATCGGTGGACGCCGCATCTCATTCAACGTCGCCCACTCCAAAGGCACCGTCCTCATAGTGTTAGGCCGTCAAGGTCCTGTTGGGGTCGACGTTGAATATCTTGACCGGTTGACCGATATCATGGAGGTCGCCCGCGCCAACTTCACGGAAAATGAAAGCAACATCCTGGCAGCTATCTCAGACCCAGAGACACGCCTCAAGACCTTCTACTGCTATTGGGCCCGAAAAGAGGCCGTCGTCAAAGCGGACGGTCGAGGTCTTTTGTTGCCCTTGGCTTCATTCGACGTATCGTTCGAATCAATGGACGCCCAACCCGTACGCGTGAACGAAACCTCTGACGCCGAAGGTAAGGTCTATTTCGTCACCGACCTGGATTTGGGAGACAAAGCAGTGGCGGCGCTTGCGCTGGAGTCCTCTAGGTCGCGCGTCAGCAGGTTTCTCTTTCCCCTGGGTTCGCGCCACGCTGCAGGAGTCGCACCGTGAGGACGACAGCAGGGAGCAGAAAGACCAGCGAGCCGATCACCCACATCACGACCGCGCCAGCCCTCTGGTCTGAGAGGGGGGAGATGCCGAACGGATTCGGCTCTCTCGCATAGTACGGATAGACTGGCCGGTCGCAGAATGCGAGGAACGCGGAAAGCAACGTATTCACAATATCTGCCATCACCAGGTACATCAGCAACAGCCATCCGGTGTAACTCTCCCGCGTTGGCCACGGACGGATGATCGGCCACCAGAACAGGATCGAGGTCCCCAGAAAACATAAGTGCTCCAACTCATGCCAGTGCTCATGTTCAAGCGCAAAGTCATACGCGGACGGAACGTGCCAGCCAAGGAAGGCCAGGTTCATCGCCAGCCACGCCACCAACGGTGTAATCAGCACATGCCCCAGTTGCCGAAGCGCCCTCGTGCGAATTAGCGGCCCAAGAAGCCGAACAGTCACGACACGCGGAAGACCGCGAAGCAGCGGAACCACGGGACAGCCCAGAAGAAGAAGCGGTGGAACGAAGGACATCAGCAGAAGATGTTCCACCATATGCGCGCTCAACAGCACATCCGCAAATCCATCAAGCGGTGAAGCGATAGCGAGCCAGATAACGACAAGCCCAAGCAGAAAGGCCCCCAACCGCCAAAGTGGAAATTGGATCTGCCGCGTCTTGCGGATGGCAAACCAGCCCCGCACATAAACCAGGCCGAGAACGATCAATGTCCCGGTCAGGACGATCGGCGGCGACCACTCGGCAAAGATGGCTCGATACGCAGGAGGCATGGATTCAGACTACTCGAGCGCTAATGCTCCCCGACTGGCGCTGCGGGCGCCTCACTCGAAACGGCCAGGTGTCTCGACGCGTCAACCGCAGGCGGCAGATCATTGCCCCGCAAAGTAGTGAGGAATCGCACCAGCGCAGTCGTCTCCGACGGATCCAGCGCGTTGCCGTAGGCGGGCATATTGCCACCACCCTGCAGGACCTGGCGAATCATCTGGTCCTCGGTCATGCGGGCCGCAATAGCATCGAGCGCCGGCCCGCGAAGCCCTCCAGCCCCGCCAATCGAGTGGCAGTTCCGGCACTGCTTATCTTGCAGGACGATCGCTCCCTGCCTCTCCAGCGGCGTGCGGCCATGCAGGTAAGCCGCGGGAATCGGATCGCGAGTCCACGCGTCCATTATCGGGCTCCACGGCGTATACGTGCCAAGCCGCGTGAAGACGCCAAGTGTGACAGCGATGACCGCAAGCATAAGGACCGCAACCGGACGCCGCGACCAGTGCTTCTCCCCCTCGCCGGCGACCAGAGGAAGAAGCAGCATCGCGCCGATGCCGAGAACAGGCGCGATAAAGAGCACCGGCGTCTCCAGGCTCGGCGGAAGATACGCGAGGACAGCATAGATCCAGAGAAACGCAAAATCGGGCTTAGGCGCGGTCTGGATGATCGTAGGATCGGGCTGCCCCGTCGGGCCAAAGGGGCCGAAGATGAGAGCGCACGCAATAACGGACAGCATGATCGCCGCCGCAAAGATAGCGTCCTTCCAGGCAGCGTCAGGGACGAAAGGAATGCCGGTCTTCTTCGTGAGTTCGTGATATTCGGCAACGTAGGTGCTCTTCCGCACGACCCGCCCCGGCATCGGCCAGTCATTGATGCCAAGCCGCAGCACCATCCAAAGATGAAGGCCGACAAAGGCGATCAGGGTTCCCGGAATGACAAACACGTGCAGCGCAAAGAAACGAGTCAGCGTAGGCCCCGCGATGATCGGCCCACCCAGCATCATGTCGACCAGCCAGCCGCCAATCAGCGGCACGCGGCTCACAATCGATGCCCCGATGCCGAGACCCCAGTACGCGTCCTGGTCGAAACGCAACACCTGTCCGGTGAACGCCATTCCCAGCGTCAACAGAAGCAGAAAGACGCCGATAATCCACGTCAGCTCGCGCGGAAACTTATAGGCCCCGAAGAGAAAGACCTGCGCCAGGTGAATCAGCACGACGGCGATCATGAAATCCGAGCCCCACCCATGTATCGCCCGCAGGAACCACCCGAGCTTCACATTGTGGTCAAGGAACTCCAGACTGTTCCATGCGTGGCTGGCCGAAGGCGTGTAGACCAGCGCAAGTAGTATCCCCGTCATCACCTGCAGTACGAGAAGCACCGTCGCCGCACTCCCGAACACGTACCACCAGCTCGAGGTGTTCTCCGGGACCTCATGCTCTGCGGCCTCAATCAGAGGTGCACCCAGACCGAGGCGCCGTTCGAACCAGTTGTATAGTTCAATGCCCTTTTGTTTTATCCCTGGCATGATCCACACCTCGGTTTCGGTTGCTCCAGCGTCGTCAGCCGCACCCGAGAATCAGCTCCCGTGATCTGCGTCAGCGGCGGCTCAACGCGTGCCTCGTTAGCCAGCGTCGGCATCTTGCCCGCGCTGATCATCAGCGCGCCTCCGACAATCTTGTGTTCATACTCAAACAACCCGCGCTCGGGCGGCCCGGACGCGCGCGAGCCGTCAGCATAGTAGGCCCCTCCATGGCACGGGCACAGAAAAAGCTTGGCCTGCGCAAACCAGCGCACTGGACAGCCCAGATGCGCACAGTTGATCGCAAACACCTGGAACGTCGTGCCGGAATCCCGTCGGACCCAGCACGGAATGTCTCCTGTCTGCCCGTCCCACAAGGTCGTCACCGGATTTCGGTAGTTCACCAGCCTTGTCTCGCCCTCGGGAAAATCACTAAGCGGCCCAAGCGTAATCCAGGAGTTATAACTGGAGCCCTTCTTCAACGCAGGGCCCAAAAGATACCCAATAATCGGCACGGCCAGCACCGCTCCAACTGCTCCGTTTGCCAGCAGAGAGAGCTTGAACAGAAAAGCACGCCGGGAGTGTTTCGCGCTCCTCACGCTCTCTGGCTCGCTCCGTAAGGGTTGCTCGTCCTGAGTAGGTTGTTCGATCGTGTCCATCGCGTTTGCTCCTGCGACCTTTCGGCCTTGTGAATCAGATAGGCTCACGGAACTGTGGGATACGGCTGACCCGGGTTGGTCGTGCGCTTCGATGCCAGCCACGCACCTATGTCGCTGATCTGCTGGTCTGTCAGCGGTTGCGCGCCATCGGAGCGCCAATCCGGCATGCCCTCGTCCGGTCGCCCGGCAATCGTAATACTGCGCAGACCCTGGTCGCTGATCAGCGCAAGATAAGGTCCATCAACAATAGAGCCGACCTTTCCCGCTCCACTCTTCACATCGCCGGCCATCCCTTCACCGGCAACTCCGTGGCATCGAGCACAAAACGTGCCGAAGGCCTGCTGTCCCCGAGCGGCATCGCCCGACACCGTCGCCCTGTACTGCGGAACGTTCTGCCCGGCAAAAAGATCAGGCTTGCTCCAATGCTCCATCATGCCATGCGCCAGCACGCCGATCTGCTGATCGGTCAACATGCCGCCGGCACTCCGCGCAAAGGGCGGCATCAGCTTGCCAGGGACGCCCTTCGCTGTAATCTCGAGCAGATTATCTTCCCCGGCGATCGCGAGGTAGGCCGGATTCGCCAGCGAAATCGCCGGCCCATTTCTGCCATTCACTCCATGGCAGGCCGTGCAGTTCGCCTTGTACAAAGTCGCAAAGTCGAGCACCTCGCTGGGCCGCACCACCTCAGGCCCCGGCCCAGGACGCCCAGGAATGCGGCTGCAGCCGGCCAGTGCAACCGCCACCGCTAGGACGCTGAACGATGTGAAGTGTGGAAAGCCGGATCTCATGGGGCCTTGTCCTCTTCATCTCCCGTTTGGATTCCCGCACGAACGGAAAATGGGAGCGCCCGAAACTGCGGCGTCCGCACCTTCACCTGAAGGTTCACGACGAATCCGGCAACCAGTCCGAAGGCGATCTGCGATGCGATAAACCACCACCAGTCGATTCGCTGGTTCAGAATCGGACTGATGATCTCAAGCACCGAGCGCAACATCCCAGTCCACAAAAACGGCGCAATGAAGCCAGCCGTCAGAATTGGCTTCTTGGGATACATCGGTAGCATCGCCCCATAGAGCAAGCCGATCAACAACGAGACAAGCGCGTGGATCGCCATAGCGGCCAGCAAACCCTGCAGATGAAACTGCGCCAGAAACTCATTGCTCGCTCCTGCCCAGCGGATAAAGCCACCCGCAGCCAACAGGTTCGCCGCATACCACACACTGTGATAGCGGATAAGCCCGTACAGCGCGGCCGGCACAATCATCGCCAGCCCGCCCGCAATCCCGCCCTTGACACCAGCCATCACACTGAATGTCTCAAGCGGCAGCAGCTTGCGGTGACGTTCATCAAGTGGCAGGTACGCAAGCGTCTCGCGTGTGCTCTTGATCTCAACTACATCGGCATGTACATCTACATTCACGTGGTGCTCGTGCGGCAACACCTCGAAGAACCACCCCACGATTCCCGGCACCGCCATCATCAATCCCAGCAGGCTGATCACCCAGTGGGTCACCATTCCAGCCAGCATCAGTGCGGTCCCCAGGGCAAACACCATCGGCCACGCCGTCGGCGCAGGCAGTTGGACGGTGCCTGTCGGCTGCGTGTGGTCGTCCATCGGTCCCTGGTCGTGTGTCACGCCAACGTCTGCCATCAGACTCCTCCCTCCTCGATCGTCCAGGCCCTATCTGCCCAGAACGTACACAACCAGAAACACAACGACCCACACCCCATCGACGAAGTGCCAATAAATCGACAGCACATCCAGCCGCTCCGCGTGCCTCTCCTTCACATGCCCGGTCACCGACAGCGTCAGCGCGATCGTCAGCATGATGAGTCCGATCACCACGTGGGTCGCGTGCAGGCCGACCAGCGAGTAAAACGTCGTTCCAAAGAGATTCGTGCGAATCGTCAGTCCAAAATCATGGATCAGGTGATACCACTCCCGCGCTGTCATCGTCAGGAAGATCGCGCCCAGCAGTACCGTCCCCGCCAGACCCAGCGTGCAACCGCGGACGTTATCTTTGCGCAACGCGCTTACCGCATAATGGACGGTGAAGCTGCTCGAAAGCAGACAGATCGTGCTGAGGACCGGCAACTCCAGCACCTGTGCCGGCATTGGTTCACTCAAACTCCTGCCGATGTAGTAAATGTACGCAACCACAAAGATGATGAAGATGGCGGACTCGGCCGTAATCAGGCACGCCATTCCGACGATGCCGCGGCTCGGCAGCACCCACGGCGACTCAACCTGCGAACTGATAGGAATCGTACTGGTCGTCTGCATCATTCGTAGTCCGCGTCCGGGTCTTCTGGATGTTTGAGGTCCCACAGCGGCCGGCGGCTGGAGACGGTGGGTTCAACGGCGAAGTTGTATGCCGGCGGCGGAGAAGGCGTGGCCCACTCCAGCGTCCACGCGTCCCACGGGTCATGCCCGGCGATCTCGCCCCGGTAATAAGACCACACAAGGTTGTAGACAAAACACAGAATGCCCGCCACCTGAAACAGCGCGCCAATCCCAATTATCAGGTTCCACTCGTCCCACCCGCGGCCTGCTTCATACGTATAGATCCTTCTTGGCATGCCAAGCAGCCCCGGAACATGCATTAAGTCGAAGGTAATGTGGAATCCAATAATGAACAGCCAGAAGTGCCACTTGCCCAGTGTCTCGCTCATCAACCGGCCGGCCACCTTGGGGTACCAGTAATAGAAGGCCCCAAACAGCGCCGTAATGATCGCGCCGACCAGCACATAGTGGAAGTGCGCAATCACAAAATAGGAGCCGCTCAACTGCCAGTTGAACGGAGCGGCCGACAACATGATCCCAGTCAGTCCCGCGATGAGAAACTGGAACAGGAAGGCGATGCAGAACATCATCGGCACCTTGAAGATGATCTTGCCGCCCCACAGCGTCCCCAGCCAGTTGAAGATCTTGATCCCCGTTGGCACAGAGATCACCATCGTCGAAAACACGAAGAAGGTGTTCCCCTCCGGCCCCATCCCGACCGTAAACATATGGTGCGCCCACACGCTTAGGCTGATAAAGCCAATCGCGACTGTTGCCGCCACCATCGCCGGATACCCGAAGATCGCCTTGCGCGAGAAGACCGGGATGATCTCGCTGACAAACCCGAACGCGGGCAGCACAAGAATGTAGACCTCCGGATGCCCAAATATCCAGAAGAAATGCATCCACAGCACGGCCGAGCCGCCAGCCTGCGTGTCGAAGAAATGCGCGCCAAGATAGCGATCGATGATCAGCATAATCTGCGCCGCTGTCAACGGACTTACTGCGACGAACACTAAGAAACTGGCCACCAGCATCAGCCACACGAACAAAGGGAGGCGCATCATCTTCATCCCCTTGCAGCGCATGCAGATCGTTGTGGTCACAATATTCAGCGCCGTGCCCGTGCTTCCAATGCCGCTCAGCAGAATCGACAGCGTCCAGTAGTCCGTGCTGTGGCCCGGCGAAAAAACCTTCGCGGTCAGAGGAGCGTAGGCGAACCAGCCAACGTCCGGCGCGGAACCCATGCCATATAGCCCATCTCCCGCGAGGTAGCTGAAGTAAAGAAGCAGACCGCCGAACGCGGATATCCAGAAGCTGAACGCGTTCAGCCGCGGAAACGCCATGTCCCGCGCCCCGATCATCAGCGGGACAAGGTAGTTGCCAAATCCGAACAGGACCGATCATGCCGACCCAGAACACCATCGTCGTGCCGTGCATCGTAAACAGCCGGTTGAAGACCTGCGGAGAGACAAAATGATTGTTCGGGACCAGCAAGCTGGATCCGCATCAGCGTCGCTTCCAGTCCGCCAATCACAAGGAAGACCAACCCATACGCGATATACATCAGACCGATCTTCTTGTGGTCGACCGTCGACACCCACTCGTACACCACGTCCGACGGCGGCCGTCGCTTGTGCCCTACCGTCTGGTCGATGGCTTCCAGTACAGGAGTTGTGCTCGCCATTGTGCGCTCTTTCCCGCAGTGCGTTAGTGAAGCGTTGTGAGATAAGCCGTAATCACATCCAGATCGTGGTCGTTCAAATGCATCGGTGGCATCAGCACGCCAGGCTTCATCGAGTTCGGATCGGCAATCCACTTCCTCAGGTTCTCCGGCGTGTTCTGGATCGGCCCGGACGCAATCGTGTCCCTTCCTGCCAGATGGGTCAGGTCCGGCCCATATCGTCCGGACGCCACCGTCCCCGCGACCGTATGGCAATTAATGCACGCGCTCCGCATAAAGACGGTCTGGCCTTCCGCCGCTGCAGGATTTCCAGAGAGGTCCTGCTCTGCCGGCTTCTGCTGCTGCTTGATCCAGGCAGCGAAGTCCTCCGGCGACTCGGCATACACGCGCAGCAGCATCTTCGCATGCTGGGTCCCGCAATATTGCGCACATTGGCCAAGGTACAGACCCGGCGCCTGCGGATCGATCCACATCGTATTGCGCCGATTGGGAATCACGTCCGTCTTGCCTGCCAGGCGAGGCACCCAGAAGCTATGGTCCGTATCAGCCGACGACAACGCCAGATAGGTCGGAGTAGGCTTCGCCGGATCGCTCACCGGAACGTGCAGTTCGTTCGCGGTCACCACCCCAAGCTTGGGATAGCGATACTCCCACCAGAACTGATGACCGATCACAATTACATCCACCGCAGTCGAAGGCTTCGGTGCCGCCTCCGTCTCCCAGATTACCCGCGTCGCGGTGAGGAACATCATCACAACAATCAGAATCGGTATGACCGTCCACGAAAGCTCAATCTGATCGCTGCCGTAGATCTGCGCCGGTTCTCTTTGAGAGTCAGTAGGCCTCTGCCGGAAACGAATCACGGCATACAGCATCAGGCCACCGACTATGAGAAAAATGCCCAGCGTGATCGACAACACCAGCTTCGACAGCCCAAACGCCGAATGTGCCGGAGTCGCCGCCGGATCGAAGATGCTCGTAGGGGCACGGGCAAACCCCTGGCTCGCAAGCCGGATCGAGCTGTGCACTAGCGCAAGGACACTAAGGCTTGAAATACGGTCACCTCGCTGGGGCTAAGGGCCAAAGGCAAGAATTGCGTGGATCTTACTTACCGCAACTGACTTGAAAACCTTGTTTGCTGAGCGAATTTACCTATCCCTGTCTACTCCGAAGCCATTCGTTCAATAGCTTTGGAGAAGTCTACATCTCAACACGAAACGTCCTGTTTATCCGAACCAATCCTTTGACGACGATTCGCCACAAATCTCATTCGCCCAGAAATAGAAAACTATCAGACGCCAATGAGATTTCGAACTAGCAGAACTTGCAGGGTACGACCGTCTGCCGCTGCTGGCCAAGCCCCTGGACCCCAAGCCGAATGACATTGCCCGGCCGCAGATAAACGGGCGGCTTCTGTCCAAGGCCCACCCCGGGAGGCGTCCCCGTCGAAATAATGTCTCCCGGTTGCAGGCTCATGAACCGGCTGAGGTAGCTGATCAAGTGGGCCACCCCAAAGACCATGGTAGCGGTCGAGCCGTCCTGATACCTGTGCCCGTCCACCTCCAGCCAGAGGCTCAGCGCCTGAGGGTCCGGCACCTCGTCTGCCGTCACCAGCCACGGCCCGATCGGCCCAAACGTGTCCGCGCTCTTGCCCTTCACCCATTGGCCGGTTCCCTCCAACTGAAAAGCGCGCTCCGAGACGTCATTCACCACGCAATAACCTGCAACGTGCGATAGCGCCTCCTGTTCGGTCACATACCGCGCCTCTTTACCGATGACGACACCGAGTTCCACCTCCCAGTCCGTCTTCTCGCTGCCCCTCGGAATCATCACATCGTCATAAGGTCCACAGATGGCAGACGTCGCCTTCATAAAGACCACGGGCTCCGCCGGAACGGCCATCCCCGACTCGGCCGCATGGTCCGAGTAGTTCAACCCGATACAAATAAACTTCCCCACATAACCAACGCAAGCTGCAATGCGCGGCGTCCCCCCAACCATAGGCAGGCCCTTCGGGTCGATCTTCCGCAGCCTCTCAAGCGATGCAGGCAGCAGATTTGCTCCCGCGACGTCGCTTACAACTCCCGAAAGACTACGCAGCACCCCATCGGCATCGACCATGGCCGGACGCTCTTCTCCAACATCTCCAACACGCAACAGTTTCATACAGTCCCCTTTGGAAATTTTCTTCTTCGACGCGGTTTCTTCCCATGAGATACTTCGTTGCTTGAACTCAGCAAATTCTACACAGATAAGAAGGCCCGGAAGGAAAGTGCCGTTGCGATTCAATCTTCTTCAAAGCAAACTCAAAATTTCGCTGTTCGGCGTCCTCCTCGCCGGGGCCGCGCAGATGCTGGCCCAGGCCGGCCCCACTCCCGCACCCAACCGAACGCCCAAAGACGGAGGCGGCCCCTACGACCGCCTGGTCATCCGCGGCATCACCGTCATCGACGGCACGGGAGCTGCACCGGTCGGCCCGATGGACGTCGTCGTCGAGCATGACCGAATCGTCGATGTGGTCTCCGTCGGCGTACCTCACGTCCCCATCAAAGAAAAGGGGCGCCCAGCAAAGGGGACCCGCGAGATCGACGGAACGGGCATGTATCTGATGCCCGGCTTCGTGGACACCCACGTCCACTACGGCGACGCGAAGAAGGCCCCCGATGCGGAGTACGTCAACAAGCTATGGCTTGCCAGCGGCGTCACCACCGTCCGCGGCGTTCCCGCTGGCCCGTTGGACTGGGCACTCCGCGAGCGCGAACGCAGCGCGAAGAATGAAATTACCGCGCCCCACATCTACGTCTACCAGCCCACATTCACCGGAGATGGCTGGAAACCCCAGACGGTCCTGACCCCTGAACTCGGTCGGCAATGGGCCCAATTTGTCGCGGGAAAGGGCGTCGACGGCGTCAAATTCTTCGGCGGTGATCCAGACGTAGTCGCCGCCATCCTCGACGAAGCAAAGAAGTACAAGCTCGGTTCACTCGCCCACCTCGGACAGGAGAGCGAGCCGCGCCTCACAGCCAGAGATGCGACCCGGCTCGGCCTCCGCACCGTGACCCACAGCTACGGCCTCTTTGAATCGTTGTTGAGCGACACAACCATTCAGGACTATCCCACCGACCAGAACTACAACGACGAGCAGATGCGCTTCGGACAGGTTGCCAGAAACTGGAACAGGATATATCCCCGCGGCAGCGAGCAATGGAACGCCCTCATTGCAGAATGGGTCAAGGGCGGCACAGTCCTCAATCCAACCATGGTCATCTATTCCGCGGGGCGCGATCTCGAGCGCGCCTACACCTACGAGTGGCACGAAAAATACACTCTGCCATCGCTCATGCAGTACTACCAGCCCAATCGCGAAAACCACGGATCGTTCTGGTACAACTGGACACTCGGAAGACGAGTACGCCTACAAAATGTACTACCGCGTCTGGGAGGACTTCCTCGAAGACTTCAAGAACGCAGGCGGCCACGTAACCACCGGAACGGACGCTGGCTTCATCTATCAAACCTACGGATTCGCCTACATTCAGGAACTCGAACTCCTCCGCGAAGCCGGCTTCACGCCCCTCGAAGTCATCCGCTCAGCAACGCTCTACGGTGCCGAAGAATTGCAGAGTCCAAAGCAAACCGACGTCGACTTCGGCATCATCCGCCCAGGCAAGCGAGCCGACATGGTCATCGTCGACCAGAACCCACTCGCAAATCTAAAGGTGCTCTATCCGACAGGATGGATGAAGCTAAACGACGAGACCGGCAAAGTAGAACGGGTAGGAGGCATCAAATTCACCATCAAAGACGGCATAGTCTTCGACGACAAACAGCTCCTCGCCGACGTCGCCGCAATGGTCGCCAAACAGAAGGAAGCCATCAAGGGGCCGGTGACGCTTCAAGGTGTTCCCAGGACCTACGAGACCAAATAATGCCGCATCTCGACCAATAGCGGCAGCCACGCAACACAAGGCCCACAGTGTTCTCCGCATGGGCCGTTGGTGACCGCTGCAGACCGATCGTTGTCGGACTACGCTATGCTGTAAACGCAAACTTACAGGGGCCCAATGGCCGTTAAGAAAACGAAACGCCCGGACCCTCAAAGGCAAGGCCACGGAACGCATGGATATCCGAACCATCGCACATGCGGCTGATGTCTCCATCGCCACCGTCTCCCGCGTCATGAACAACGTCCCCACAGTCAATCCCGAAATCGCCCAGCGCGTCTGGAAGGTGATCGACGAGCTCGACTACTTTCCCAACACCCAGGCCCGATCACTCGTCTCCGGCCGCAGCCGGATCTTTGGCCTCATCGTCTCCGAGATCACTAACCCGTTCTTCCCCGAGCTGATCCAGGGGTTTGAAGATATCGCCGTAGCAAACGGCTACGAGATCCTCGTCAGCTCTACCAACTACGACCCAAAGCGCATGTCCCACTGCATTCGCCGCATGCTGGAGCGCAAGGTCGAGGGCGTCGCAGTCATGACCTTCGGCATCGAGGAACCGCTCCTCGACCAGCTCGCTCGCCGCAAAGTGCCGCTGGTCTTTGTCGACATACGGACCAAAGCGCCCGGGCATCAGCCTGCTCAAGGTCGACTATCACCACGGCATACGCCAAGGCGTCCAGCACCTGGCCGCGTTGGGACACAAAGATATCTCATTCATCAGCGGCCCCATGAAACTGCACTCCGCGCAGTCGCGCCAGGCCGCCTTCTCCGCTTCAATGAAAGAGTGTGGCATCGCCCTTGACCCGGCTTGGATCGTCGAAGGCGATCACACCATGGAAGGCGGAATCTCCGCCATGGATCGCCTGCTTTCCGCAAAGAAAATGCCGACCGCCGTCATGTGTTCGAACGACATGACCGCCATTGGCGTCCTTCACAAGCTCTACCGCGCCGGCCTCCGCGTCCCCGACGATCTCTCCGTCATCGGCTTTGACGACATCCACATCGCCGAGGTGACGATTCCGCCCCTGACTACGGTCCGAAATGTCGCGATTCGACATCGCGCGTGCCGCCGTGACCGCCCTGCGCGCCCATGTGGAGGAGACGGAAGGCTCCGCGCCTAAACGCGAGTACAACATCGAGACCGAGCTTGTCGTGCGAGAGTCGACCGGCTCCCCTCGCGGCGCCGCCGCCAACAAGCGCAGGACTAAGACAAGGAATTAGCAGGCCAGACATTCTTGCCAGCGGCCAATGCGCCCCACAAGGGAACGGCCCATGATGGACGAGCAAACCATGGCGCGACGAGGCACCTCAACTCTTGCGTTCGCCCTCTTCCTGATGACAGCGACCCTCTCTCCGGCACAGGGCCCGCACGCCTATGCGCTCTCCGGCGACGTTGCCGGCACCCACGATCCATCGATAATCAAAGAAGGCAAGACCTGGTACGTCTTCGCCACCGGCAAAGCACCCGATGGCGGACAGTTCGCTGTTCGCTGCTCCGAAGACCTCGAGCACTGGAGGCTGTGCGGTCACGTCTTCGATACGGTTCCCGACTGGATACATCAGCGCAGCCCGGGAACACGCGACCTCTGGGCGCCGGACATCTCCTGGGTCAATCACGAATACCGTCTCTACTACGCCTATTCCCTCTTCGGCAAGAACACCTCAGGCATTGCTCTCGTCACAAACAAAACGCTCGACCCTACAAGCTCCGACTTCAAGTGGATCGACAAAGGCCTGGTCTTCGAATCAAAGGCCACCGATAACTACAACGCGATCGACCCCAATCTCGTCCTCGACAAAAAGGGTAGCGCCTGGCTCGTCTTCGGCAGCTTCTGGGACGGAATCAAGATGTGGCGTCTGGACGACTCCGGCATGCTGTCGAAGACGGACACGATGCTCTACTCCCTCGCCCGCCGCGCCAAACCCGAGACCGCAGAAGCTGCCCCACCCAATCTCCCCGCGAACTATCAGGCCATCGAAGCGCCCTTCATCGTCCATCACGGCGGCTACTTCTACCTCTTCACCTCGTGGGACCTCTGTTGCCGCGGCCTCAAGAGCACCTATCGAACAATGGTAGGCCGCTCGAAATCAGTCACAGGCCCATACGTAGACGCTACCGGCAAGCCGCTAACAGAAGGTGGCGGCACCGAACTCCTCACTGCGAACGCCCGCTGGCTTGGCCCCGGCGGCCAGAGCGTCCTCCTCGGCCCCAACGGCAAAGACCTCATCGTCTTCCACGCCTACGACTCCATGGACCGGCAAGCCTTCCATGCAACTATCCACCATCGACTGGTCCGGAGGATGGCCCCACGCCGCCCTCGCTCCAGAATCCCCGTCCCAATGAACAAGGCCGCATCGGTCACGCATTGACCATTGAAACTCCAATTTTATGAGGAGGCGTCATCCTGAGCGGAGTAGTTCGCGTACTTTGCGAACTACGGAGTCGAAGGATCTGCTGCTTGTTCGTAGCGGCACCTCAAGCTATGTCGCCAGAATCGGCCCCTCCAGCACCTCTCTGACAAACTCCCCCACAAGCTCCCGCTACAATCGCCACCAGAGGGACAAATGTCGAAATCGCGTCGAGAATTCCTTACTCAAAGCACGCTCACCTTGCTTGGGACGGCAGCCGCAACCACGGGCCTCGCTCAGAACCCCGCCACCCCAACCACCCCCGGCGCCCCACCCGCCTTCGGCACCGCCCCGGCCGTCGGCCCTGAAGTCACCCCCAACACCTTCGCCGAAGCTGAAAAACTGGTCCAGTTTCCTCTCACCGAAAAAGACCGCGCACAAGCCGCCGGCAACTGGCGCTCTGCCATGGCCCCTCTCTACGAGCGCCGAGTCGGCCCACGCAAGGTCGCGATTCCCGCCACCACCGCCCCTTGGTCTCGCTGGGACTGCGCCCTTCCCGGCACCACTCCAGGCCCTGCCGAAAACGAGTTCACCCGCACCAAATTCGACGCCCCGCTCGCCGCCACCGACGAAGCCATCGCCTTCGCCCCTGTCCACCATCTCTCCCGCTGGATCGAAACCCGCAAGCTCACCAGCGAGCGCCTCACTAACATCTACCTGAAGCGCATCGAGCGGCTAAATCCAAAGATCAACTGCATCATCACGCTCACCCGCGACCACGCGCTCGCGCAAGCCAGGGCCGCCGACGCCGAAATCGCCGCCGGCCACTACCGCGGTCCCCTCCACGGCATTCCCTGGGGAGCAAAAGACCTCCTCGACACCGCCAACATCCCCACCACCTGGGGCGCCGAACCCTTCGAACACCGAGTCCCCGCCGCCGACGCCACCGTCACCGCACGCCTCAACGCCGCGGGCGCCGTTCTCATCGCCAAACTCTCCCTCGGCGCCCTAGCCCTCAACGACATTTGGTTCGGCGGCCAGACCATGAACCCCTGGCTCCTCGAGGAAGGCTCCTCCGGCAGCAGCGCAGGCCCTGGCGCAGCCACAGCCGCAGGCCTCGTCGCCTTCGCCATCGGCAGCGAAACCGGCGGCAGCATCGTCAGCCCTTCGATGCGCTGCGGAGTCACCGGTCTTCGCCCCACCTTCGGCCGCGTCCCCCGCACCGGAGCCATGACCCTATGCTGGTCTCTCGACAAACTCGGCCCCATGGCCCGCAGCGTCGAAGACACCATGCTCGTTCTCAACGCCATCACTGGCCCCGACGGCAAAGACGTCTCCTGCGTCCCCAGCAAACTGGCGTTCGACGCCGCGGCCCCCGTCACCGGCCTGAAGGTCGGATACTTCCCCGGCTGGATGAAAGAGGCCCCCGCCACCGACGTAGACCGAGCCGCCCTCGCCGCCATCCCCAAACTCGGCATGACCCCGGTCGAAGTCACCCTCCCCGACTGGCCCTACGACGACCTCGACCTCATCCTCTTCGCTGAAGGCACCGCCGCCTTCGAAGAGATCGTCCTCAACCATCAGGTCGACATGCTCAAAGCGCAAGTCCCCGACGCTTGGCCCAACACCTTCCGCCAGTCCTACTTCCTCTCCGCCGTCGACTTCGTCCAGGCCGACCGCCTCCGCCGGATGGTCGCCCTCGAGATGGCCCGAATCATGAACCAGGTCGATCTCCTCCTGGTCCCCTCCCTGCGCGACGAGATGCTCACCATCACCAATTTCACCGGCCACCCCTCCCTCACCCTCCGCACCGGCTTCGTCGAAGTCTCCGAAGCCCGCAGCGACTGGGCCCCCGACCCCAACAAACCCCTCCCAAAATTCAACCCACCCCGTCGCGTCCCCCACGGCATCACCCTCATCGGCCGTCTCTTCGACGAAGGCACCATCGCCCGCGCCGGTCTCGCCCTCGAGCAACACTTCAACGTAGCAAGCGAAAATCCACCCGGCTTCTAGCTCGGTATCACTGTAGGCACACCGCCCGATTCCAGCGCCAATGCCTGTCTTCTGATGTGTCGAGCGTCGCCCCGGTTCCAGCGCCGAAGGCGCATGCTATACCAGCCCAGGGCAGCGCCCTGGCCCGCACACACACCCATCTCCCGAGGGCTGAAGGCCCGACCTACGCCCGTTGTTGTGATAACGGGCAGACCCGACCTTTGCTTTTGATCTAGCAGCGCTCAAACGAGTCGTACCTACTGCACCTCTCCAACCCAACTCGCAAAAGGTGGCAGCGTCATCGAAGTCGTCGTCACTCCCTGCAACGAAGCCTCATTGGTCAACAGAGTCCGCACGCCCTTCTGCGAAATCCCGGCCGGAGACAGGTCCAGTGAAATCTTCTGTGGTTGCGCCGTCATATTCAGCGCAACAACAACAGAATTCTGCCCACCCAGCGGAGTCCGCACATACGACAGCACACTCGGATTCATCGTATCCACCATCACCATTCCACCATCTCGCAGCGCGGACATCTCCCGACGCATCGCGATCAACTTCTTATGCCAGTTCAGCAGTGAGTTCGGGTCAGCCAACTCCGTCTGCACGTTGACCGTCTTGTAGTTCGAAGCGACCGGAAGCCACGTCGTCGAGCTTGTGCTGAACCCCGCCTGCGGGGGCGTAGCGTCCCATTGCATCGGCGTCCGTTCCCCATCGCGCCCCTTCTCTTTCGGCCACCCCGTTCTGCCGATCGGGCCCTTCACGTCCTCCACCCGTGCCGGAGTACTCGTCACCATGCCCAACTCCTCACCGTAGTACATCAACGCCGTCGCCCGCGTCGTAAACAGCATCGCCGCAATCAACTTCGCGATCGCCACATTGTGGACGCCGTCCCCGTACCGCTCCCAGCTCCGCATATTGTCATGGTTATCGAACACCAGCAGAGGCTGCGACCCATGCACCTGCGTCTCCACCTCCGAAATCCTGGCTCGAAACGTATTCGCATCCAGCTTGTTCGAAAACCCGACGATCATGTCCATCGGCAGCTGCAGCTCGTCCTTCTTCTCTCCCCCATACCACTTGTCCAGCTCGGCCGTATTCGGCAGATACGTCTCCCCAATCAGCACCCGGTCACCCGGATACTTCGCCACCATCGCCCTCATCCGCCGAATGACCCCATGCACCTCCGGCAGATTGTCCGTATAAATATGGTTCAGGTTCGGATCACCGTAAGCATTCGTGCCACCCGTCGCGGGTTCGTCTCGCAGCTGAGGGTCTTCAAACAGCGTAGGAATCGCATCCAGCCGATACCCCGCCACCCCGCGGTCCAGCCAGAACTGCATCGCCCCAAACATCGCCTTCTCCACCGCCGGCGTCCGCCAGTTCAGGTCCGGCTGCTGCTTATAAAACTTGTGATAGTAGAACGACTGCGTCTG
Source organism: uncultured Acidobacteriaceae bacterium (assembly GCA_963774835.1). GTDB lineage: Bacteria > Acidobacteriota > Terriglobia > Terriglobales > Acidobacteriaceae > Edaphobacter. The sequence goes on along the minus strand of CAVZGS010000001.1, from coordinate 239,411 downwards.
CGGCATATACTCCCACGCCGACCCGCCAAACAGACTCTCCCAGTTATTCGGCGGCAGCCGCGTCCCATTCGGCCCCGGCTTGCCATCGTTCCACACATACCAGTCCCGCTTTGGGTTCTTCCGCGAGCTCGACGACTCAATAAACCACTTATTCTTGTCCGACGTATGGTTCAACACCATATCCAGAATCACTCGAATGTTCCGCTTCCCCGCCTCGGCCACCAGCCGGTCAAAGTCCTTGAGCGTTCCATACTGCGGATCAACATTCTCGTAGTCCGAAATGTCATACCCAAAGTCCACCTGCGGCGACGGATACATCGGGGAGATCCAGATCGCGTCAACACCCAGCGCCTGCAAATAGCCCAAACGCTCCGTAATCCCGTTCAGGTCGCCGATCCCATCGCCATTCGAATCCTGAAAGCTCCGCGGATAGATCTCATAGATCACCGCATGCTTCCACCAGGTATTGTCGATAGTCGGTTCCGCGGCTCCCGCCACGACCGTCGTCTGTGCGGCCAGACCGGTAGCCGCCAGAAACATTGCAAGCACGAACGTGCGCAACCTGATCCAACTCATAGCGTGTTCCTCTCATCCACCCGGCCCGAATTCAAAACCGACAGCGACTATACCACTCGCGCCACGACCCACAACACAGCATAGACCTATTCAAACGAAGCGTCCCCTCTTTGCCACATCGCCCTTTGACTTCACGACAACGCGAGCGCGTCCAATCTTGTCGCTCCATCAACAAATGGCTTGAATTGCTCAAACACCACCTATAATCTCCTCCAATCACGACACCGGCCCCTGCCGCGGCATCCTCGCAGCATTCAAATCCTTGGAATTTGAGGCGCCTATGATCTTCCCTTCTCTCCCCAACCGCGTCCCTGCGAAGCTCAGTCTTCTCCTGATGGTCTCTACTCTTTTCACCCACGCAGCCATATCGGCAACCACGTACCCCCGGCCCACCGCTCTGGCGGCTGCCCTGCAGCATTCACATGGCGGCTCTGGAGGCTCCGGCATGATCGTAGGCATCATCGCTGCCGTCATCACAACCATCGGAGGAATCATCGTGGCCATAATAAATAGTCGTGGGAAAAAATGACTCCCCCGCGCCTCATTCGCAGGGCCCTGCTACATCCGCAAAAAACACACAAGTCTGTTCGGTATTCTTCCCTTGAAACATTCTCTCAAATGAACTAACGTGGCTCCGTCGCGAAAAAATTGACCTGCCATGGATCCAATGCGCCGATTCCCCTTCCTCAACACTTTGGCCCTCGCCACCATCCTCGACATGCCAGCCTCATCGGCCCCCGCCCACAACATCGAAGCCACCGAAATTCCCAGGCGCGCACAGGAGTAATCCACAACATGGCCCCTTCGTCCACAAGATTTCCACAGGCTCTCCTGCTCGCTACTGCAGCATTAGCTCTCCTACCATCCTGCTTATTTGCACAAACTTCAATAGAATCACTCAAGTCCGACTTCAAAGATCCGCCAGCCGACGCAAGACCCATGATGCGCTGGTGGTGGTTCGGTGCAGCTGTGGAAAAACCCGAGCTCCTCCGCGAGCTCCAGCAGATGAAAGCCGACGGCATCGGCGGCGCGGAACTCGCCTTCGTCTACCCCGAGGTTCTCGACGATCCAGCCAAAGACCTCAAGAACCTTCCCTTCCTCTCACCCGGAATGCTCGACGCAGTCCACTACGCCCAAGCCGAAGGCCGCAAGCTAGGCCTACGCATCGACGTCACCCTCTGCAGCGGCTGGCCCTACGGCGGCCCCGCCACCACCCTCGCCGAAGCCGCCACCCGCCTCCGCACCTCCGAAGTCCTCATTCCTGCCAACGCCACCTCCGTAACCCCGCCCGTCCTCGAAGAAGGGGAAACCTTCATCTCCGCAGCCATCGCCGATTCGAAGGCCGCCGCCGAGACCGCACAGCCATCGCCTCACAGCCGTAACGTCGGCCCACCGCCCATTACTTGGGACGCAACCACCGCCCAGCCGCTGCCAATCATCGGCGGCCCCGTCCCACCCGCTGACAAATCACGCGTGGCTCTCTTCTTCATCGCCAGCCACACCAAACAGCAAGTCAAACGAGCCGCCGTCGGGGCCGAAGGCTACGTACTCGACCCATTCAGCCATCAGGCCGTATCCACCCACCTCCAAAAGGTAGGCGAACCTCTAGTCAAAGCATTCGGCGACACCCCACCCTACGCCATCTTCTCCGACTCCCTCGAAGCCTACGGAGCCGACTGGACTCCCAACCTACCCGCCGAGTTCCAGAAGCGTCGAGGCTACGATCTCGTCCCGCACCTCCCTGAACTAGTAGCCGGTGGCACCCCCTCCGCAGAGAAGGTAAGGCACGACTGGGGCCAGACCCTCACCGAACTCGTCAACGAAAACTACCTGACTCAAATCAACAACTGGGCCATCGCCCACCACACAAAGTTTCGCTCCCAAACCTATGGTGAACCAGCGGTTACATTCTCAAGCCAACGCCTCGCCGCACTCCCGGAGGGCGAAGGCCCGCAGTGGCGTGCGTTTTCCACACTCCGCTGGGCCACCTCCGCCAACCACGTCTTCGGTAACAACGTCACCTCCGGCGAGACCTTCACCTGGCTCCACTCCCCCGTCTTCCGAGCGACCCCACTCGACATGAAGACCGAGGCCGACATCGACTTCATCATGGGCGAGAACCAGATCATCGGCCACGGCTGGCCTTACTCACCGCCCGATCACAAGTCCCCGAACCCGGCTGGTCCCTCTACGCCGCCGCCTCCTTCAACGACCACAACCCCTGGCACCCCGTCATGCCCGACGTCGCCCGCTACATCCAGCGCATCAGCTAGCTCCTCCGCCAGGGCGAACCCGCCAACCAGGTCGCCATCCTCCTCCCTACCGACGACGCCTGGGCCAGCTTCTCTCCCGCACACGTCACCGTCACCGGAGCCATGCAGCGCCTCATCACCCCCACGTTGATGTCCGCCATTCTCAACGTGGGTTACAACGTCGACTACATCGACGCCGACGCAATCAACTCCGTAGGCCTCGGCACCCACCAAATTCTGGCTCCTCCCACCCACCGACCGCATCCCCGTCGACACCCTCAAGAAGATCGTCGCCTGGTCCGAAAGCGGCGGCAAAGTCCTCGCAATTGGCCACACCCCCACGCTCGACCCCGAAGGCACTCCCTCACCCGAAATCACCGAGCTCGCCAAAGCCGTCATGCTCGTCCCCACCACCGATGAGCTAGCCAAAGCGCTCGACAGCGAAGCAGACCCCGACTTCAAACTCAGCGACACCGACGACCACACCAAGGAAGTCATAGGTTTCATCCGCCGCAAACTCCCCACCGCGGACATCTACTTCGTCGCCAACACCTCCAATCAACCCGTTCAGGCAACCGCCACCTTTGACACAACACATCGCGACGGCGAGCAGTGGGACCCCGAAACCGGGAGAGCGGCCCATGTCACCGCAAGCAACCTGCCCTTAAATCTTGCCCCCTACGAATCGCGGGTCTTCATCTTTGCCCACTACAGTGCATCACAACCGCCCCACAGGTCTCCAAGCGATCCGGCCTCGATGACGCCTCTCGCCGACCTTTCCTCCGACTGGCAAGTCACCTTCACCTCGACCAAAGAGACGGAGACCGAACCCACCCTCACCGACTGGATCATTAACCCAGCCACCCTCTTCTACTCCGGTGAAGCCGTTTACTCCCGAGACTTCAGCCTTGCCTCGACCCCGAAGACCCCAATCTTCCTCGAAGTCGAAGGAGGCAAACCCCTCCCCGGCTCCCCCAGCTCCCCACCCGAACACCCCGCCCTCGGCCCCAACGGCCTCCCCGATCCGCGAATCACCCGCCCCGGCCCCGGCATGCATGCCTACTACGACCCACCCATCCACGAAGCCGCCATCGTCTACATCAACGGTCAGCGCGCCGGCTCTCTCTGGCACCCGCCCTACCAGCTCGACGTCACCAAACTCCTCAAGCCCGGCCCGAACCACATCGAGATCCACGTCTACAACACCGCCCTCAACGCCTGGTCCGCACTCCCCCCGCACGACTACGGACCACTCATAGAAAAATACGGCGACCGCTTCCAGATGCAGGACCTCGACAAGGTCTCACCCGATCTCCTCCGGCGTCCTCGGCACCATCAACCTCGTCACTCAGGACACCGTGGCCACCCAATGATCTTTAGAAGTCGTCATTCTGAGCGCAGCGAAGAACCCCCGCATTTCGTCCGGCGCCGCACGGATTCGAACCTGGTTCGCAAACTCCAGTCCCCACGCACGTTGGGAAGTCGTCATTCTGAGCGCAGCGAAGAATCCCCGCATTTTGTCTGGGGCCGCACGGATTCGAAGCTGGTTCGCAAACTCCAGTCCCCTCACAAAACGCAATCCAACTTCCAATCCACAATCACGCCCTTGACGACCAGGATAAAATCGAACCAGACACAAACAGTCCGGCGCATGCCGGACTGCACCATTTAACGCACCACTTTAACCGACCGAAGTCCAGACCCAAAGTCTCTCCTTCGAAGACTTTGCGCAACAAACCCCGGGAGGGGGGAGGCCCAATGACCGCGACCACGAAACTCAACCCAAGCCTCACCTTCGCTCTCCTCCTCACCCTTATTCCAGCCTCGCTGCACGGCTCACCAAGAATATTTTTTGCCAACGACTACGGAGCCAAAGGCGACGGCACCACCCTCAACACACCCGCCATCCAAAAAGCCATCGACGCAGCGGCAAAAGACGGCAGCATGATCACCCTCAAACCCGGCACCTACTTAACCGGCTCTCTCTTCCTCAAATCCGGCGTCACCCTCGACGTCCCTGAAGGTGTCACCCTCATCGGCTCGGAAAAACTCGAAGACTACCCCGAACTCCCCACCCGAATCGCCGGCATAGAAATGACCTGGCCCGCCGCACTCATCAACGTGCGCGATCAAAAAGACGTCACCATCACCGGCAAAGGCATCATCGACGGCGACGGCCCCATCTGGTGGAAGTCCTACTGGGACCTCCGCGCGCAATACGAACCCAAGGGACTCCGCTGGGCCTCGGACTACGACGCCCGCCGCCCCCGCCTCATGCTCTTCCAAAACTCAGAAAACATCCACCTCGGCGGCGGCATCACCCTCAAGCGCTCCGGCTTCTGGACCGTCCAGGTCCTCTACTCCCACGACATCACGATCGACGGCGTCGTCATCCGCAACAACGAAGGCGGCAAAGGCCCCTCCACCGACGGCATCGACATCGACTCCTCGCGCAATGTCCTCGTCGCCCACGCCGACATCGACGTCAACGACGACGCACTCTGCCTCAAATCCGGCCGCGACTCCGACGGCCTCCGCGTCAACCGCCCAACCGAAGACATCGTCATCCGCGACTCCATCATCCGCCGCGGCGCCGCCGCCATCACCATCGGCAGCGAGACCTCCGGCGGCTTCCGCAACATCGAGGCCTACAACATCACAGCGCTCTCCGGCGTCCCCTCCGGCGTCCTCTTCAAATCCGCCCACACTCGCGGCGGCTACGCCAAAGACATCCGCATCCACGACCTCGATCTGCAAGGCGTATCCATCCCCATCCACATCACCATGAACTGGAACCCCACCTACAGCTACGCCACGCTTCCGGCAGACCTGAAAAATCCGCCACCGTACTACATCACCCTCACCACAAAGGTGCCCCGAAGACAAGGGCCTCCCCCACTTCTCCGACGTCCACATCTGGAACATCAAGGCCACCGGCGCCAAACAGGCCTTCAACGTCGCCGCCTACCCCAACGCCACGCTAGACAACTTCAAAATCGACCACCTCAACATAGAAGCCGCCACCGCCGGCACCATCGCCAACGCAAAAGACTGGACCATGACCGACAACACCATCACCACGGCCGACGGCAGCAAAGTCACCTTCACCGACTCCACGGGCGAAGCCAACCCCAAAGACGTCCCCTACGGCGAGCCGAAATGATGAGCGCCACACTCAACAAGCCACAGGATCGGGTGCCCCATATCTCGATTCTGAGATGTGGGCATCGCGCGGTAGCGCGACCGCATTCCGCCGCCACTCCCCAAAATCAGCCATGCCCGAAATCAATAAACGCATGCTGCGGATCAGTATGCAACAGCGTCACATTCACAGTGTCCCCAACATCGAGCCCATTCGCTCCCCGCACAATCTTTCCCTCGACCGGCGGATCGAACACCCGCACATACGTCCCTTTGTCGCTAGCCCCGGTAATCACACCATGGAACGTCTTCCCGATGCTCCCTGCCAGTGCGACCGCAGCGACCCGCTTCACCATCGCCCGCTCCACCTTGCGCGCGGCCGACTCCCGCTCAGTGCAATGCGCCGCAATCGCCGCTAACTCCTCATCGCTGTACGGCGGCGGCTCGTTCGCCAACATCGCCGTCACCACCCGCTGGGTCACCAGATCCGGAAACCGCCGGTTCGGTGCGGTCGAGTGCGCGTAGTCCTGCACCGCCAGCCCAAAGTGACCGAGCGGTTCGTCCTCGTCCCCCTTGGACAACACATACTCCCCCGCCCCCATCAACTTAATAATCGCCAGCGACAGATCCGGATAGTGCACAGCGTCCGCCGCCTGCTGCGCCCGCAGAAAAGCACTCAGTGCACCCGAGTCAGGCTCCGCCGGCAGCACCGTCCCATGCCTCCCAACCAACTCAACGATCCTCGCCCACCGCTCAGGCGACCTCACCACTCTGCGAATGCACGACCTCTTCGCCGCACGCAGCGTCTTCGCCATCGTCTCATTCGAGGCGATCATCAACTCCTCAATCAGGTCCGACGCGCGGTTATGAAACGCCGTCCCAATCGACTGCACCTTTCCATCGACCACAACCGGATCGGCCTCGGCCCTGCTGAACTCCAGCGCCCCCTGCCTCACCCGTTGCGCCCGCAGCGCAACCGCCGCCTCGTCCTGCAGCTTCAACTGCGCCTGCAGTTCTGCCGAAGCGGCGACCTTCGCGTCCGGCCCGGCCTTCCCCTCCAGCCACGGCCCGACATGGCTATACGCAAGCTGCGCCTTGTTTCGAACCACGGCCCTGTAGATACTCGTTTGCCCCACCACCCCCTTACCGTCCACAACAAACTCGACAACATGCGCCGCGCGATCTTCATTCTCATTTAGCGACGTCATATCGGTCGACAACTCCGTCGGCAGCATCGAAAAATTCCGCACCGCCGTATAGATCGTCTCCGTCTGACTCGCGGCGTGCTGATCAATCGGTGTGTCCTTCAACACGGCAGCCGAAACGTCTGCGATCCCCACCCTCACGCGAATCCCGCCATCCACCCGCTCCGCCACTTCAATCTGGTCCAGGTCACGCGACGTGTCGTTGTCGATCGAAGACCACACCAGCCCCCGCAAGTCCTGAGCGCCCTTGTCATTCAAATTGCTCAGCGACGCACGAATCTGCGCGACCTGGGCCTCAGTGCCATCGGGAAAATCAGGACGAAAGCCCTCGCGAACCATCTCCGCAGAGGCAGAAGCAACAAGATCAAAAGGATGGGCAGACATGCACCGCAAGCGTACCATCTGCTGGGCCATTCAGTCGCGGCGATATATCGTCCGGATTAGATAGTCCTTCTTTGGGCCGCGGACCGCATGTCTCACAGCAAAAGTCCCATTCATGGGAAAGCAGTACTCCGACTCATACAGATCTTTATCGCAAAGATGGTTCGGACTTGCCTTCCACCCTCCGTGCTCCTGCTCGACAAACACGGCGCGCTCAAATATCTCGCCCGTTTCATGGAAGCGCACCTTGAAGCCGCCATCGATTGCCTCATAAACGTAGCGCCGCTCAGCTCGCAACCGCTCGCCATTCCTCAGGGCCAACTCACCGAATTCGAAGTACTCCGCACGGCCCTGACTCACCGACTCAAATACTGCGGTCCCGTTCATCGAACCATGCCCCGAGATCTCCCGCGCAAAGTTCCATCGACCAAGCAACATCTCAAAAAAATCAGGGGTGCCGAATGCATTCATCGTTTAGTTCGCCGCTCTCCCCATCGCTTCGCCCAGCAACCCGGCCCATCGCGACACCTGCTCCGCATACGCTCCGGTTACTGCGTCGCGACCACCCTCCAGCACCGCTAACTGCACCGCAAGGTTCCCTACCGTCGAACTCTCCGCCGACCCACGAAACAACTCCAGTCCAGTCGCCTCTTTGGTCAGCTGATTCAGATAATCGTTCTGACTCGCCCCACCCACGACAAACAACCGCTTCAACTTCTTCCCGCTATGAAACGCCACACCGGTCCAGCACCTTCGCATACCGTGCCGCCAGACTATGAAAGATCAGGCTCGCAAACGCCGGGGCGTTCTCCGGACTCTCATCCAATGCATCGAAACCCTTCCGCACCCGTTGCGCATTGATCCGCTGAGGCATCCGTCCCGCAAGCAGCAGGTCCGGATCGTCCACATCCAGCACCCCATGCGGTTTCGCAACCCTCTCCGCCGCCGCCACCAGCTCTGGCACTGTCCACGCCTGCCTATCTGCTGCCCATTTGTCGATACATTGTCGAACCAACCACATCCCATTCACATTTTTGTGAAAGCAGATGCGGCCTCCAACAGCGCCAAGATTAGTAAAGTTTTCCTCCGCCGCGGCCTCGCCGTTCCTTGGCTGCTCCAGCACAGTCCCAACCAGGGACCAGGTGCCCGAGCTAATGTAGGCCCAATCGTTTCCCGTCGCCGGAATGCCCGCAATCGCCGAAGCAGTATCGTGACAGGCTGGCGCAATCAATACCGCATCGCGGAGCGCCGGCAACTCCGCCAGCGGCCCGCTCAGTCTTCCTATCTCGGTGCCCGGCGGGACGAGCTTCGGCGCGCCCGCCAGATCAAGATGCGCCGCACTGAAGATCTCCCTGCACCACTGCCGCTGATACAGCTCCACCATCTGTGAATGGGTCGCATTCGTATGCTCGGCCACCCGCGCCCCGCCCCAACGCGAAAGAACATACTCCGGTAGATTCAGCCACTGCCGGCCCTCCGGCAGTCCCTGCAGCTGGTCTGCATAAAGTTGATATAGCGTATTGATCCGTATGAGCTGGATCCCCGTCAATTCACGCAGTCTCTCCGGGGCAATCTTGCGATGCAACGCCCGCTCCGCCTTGATCGTGCGTTCATCGCGGTAGCAGAACGGATCGGCCAACGCCTTCCCGTCAGTGTCCACCCGCACATAGTCCACCGCCCATCCATCCACCGCAATCGAGCGGACCCCTTCCTTCGCGATCGCCGCACACCGTCGAAGCCCATCGTCCAGCCCCGCCTCGATCATCTCAAGGTCCCAATGCAGCCCGCCATTCACCTCGCGCGGAGCGTTCGCAAACCGATGCACCAGCGTAATCACCGCCTTGCCCACCACCCAGCGCAACAGAGACACCCGGCAGCTCTCCGCGCCCAGGTCCACCGCGATCGAAGCCCGCGCATCTGCAGGCAGCAACGCCATCTCAGGCGTTCGCCTCTTCATCTGACATCTCTCTTCATCGCAGATACGCCTCCGTCAGTCCACCATCGACCGGAATCAAATGTCCCGTCGTGCATCGGGCCAGCGGACCGGCCAGAAACATGATCGCCTGCGCGCAATCCTTCGGATCGATCGGCTGGTGCGTCAACGTTCGCGTCGCATAAAACTTCGCCAGTTCGTTACGCAGCCCATCGTCCGTGTCCTTCTCATCAAACGGCAGCTTGTACTTCTTCAGCGATGCAATCACGCGGTCCCGCGGGAACATTGTCGAACCCTTGACCACGGTCGCCGGCGAAATCCCGTTCACTCGCACCTTCGGCGACAGCGTGACCGCCAGCTCGCGAACAAGATGACTCAAGGCCGCCTTGCTCACGTCATAAGCCTCACTCCCGCGCTTGGCAACGACGGCATTCGCTGAACTCGTCAGCACAACGCTCGCATCGATCCCCTGCTCGGCAAAGATCTTCGCCCCCTCGTCCGTCAGAAGATAGTTCGCCGTAACATTGACCTCCAGCGTCAATGCCCACTGCGCGTCGCTGATCACGCCGTCCGGCGAAGAAGGAAACAGCGCCGCCGTATTGATCAAAATGTCAATCCCGCCAAACTGTTTGATCGTCGCATCCAGTGCCGCCTTGATCGCCTTCCGATCACGGATGTCGATGCTCGTCCAGCCGACCGCCTCTTTCCCGGCAATCGCCTTCGTCTCTTCGGCCACGGCCTCCGCGCCCTTCACATCGCGGTCCGCTACCATCACGTGCGCTCCACGCTCCGCCGCCAGCAGAGCGACCTCGCGCCCAATCCCGCTCCCTCCACCAACGATCAGCGCAACGCGACGGCTCAGCTCCTTCTCCGGAGGCTGCCTGCGGATCTTCGCCTCCTCCAGCTTCCAGTACTCAATCCGAAACGCCTCGCTCGGCGGCAGCGCCACATAGTTTGCATGCACCGTAAACTGGTCCGCCGAAGCAGCTGGCCCCGCCTGCGGAATCTCCTTGCAGTCCACGCCAGCGCCAAGCGCACCCGCGCCCTGCATCACACCAATCGCGTTGATATAAAACTCCCCGGTAATCCGCGACTCGGTCTTGTTCTTCCCGAAGCTGAACATCCCCACACCCGGAACGAGCACCACCGTCGGACTCGCATCGCGCACTCCAGGCGAATCCTTCACCGCATGTTTGTTGTAATACTCTGCATACTCGGCCCTGTAAGTCTCAAGCGCTGTCTCGATCAACTCCTTCAACTCAGCAGGCTCGCCAGCCGGGTTCCACTTGATGAACATCGGCCGGATCTTCGTCCTGATAAAGTGGTCCGGGCAGCTCGTCCCCAGACGCGCAAGCTTCTCCGCCTGCGCCGAGTTCACAAACTCCAGCACCTGCTTCGAATCCGAAAAACCCCCAATCCAACGCTGCTTCCTCGAAACTGCACCACGCAGATAAGGCATGATCTGCAGTGCAATCGCCTCCCGGTCCTCCCGCGCCTTCACCTTCCCACCACCAAAGTGCGTATGCCCCGCAGTCGATGCATGCCGTTCGATAAACTGCCCCAGTTGGTCAATGATCGTAATCGTATTCAGATAGCTCTCACGCTGCGTACTCCCCCACGTAAACAGCCCATGCCCACCCAGCACAACGCCATCGCACCCCGGCGTCTCCGCAACGATCTTCTTCAGCATCATCCCCAGCTCAAACCCGGGCCGCTGCCATGGGAGCCAAGCCAGCTTGTGGCCAAACTCCTTATTGAACTCGTCCATCTTGATCTTCCCGTTCGCCGAAGCCGCCAGTGCGATCCCCCAGTCCGGGTGCAGATGGTCCACATGCGGAAACGGGAGGAACCCATGCAGCGGTGTATCGATCGAAGCCGCAACAGGATTGTTCCCAAACGTACACAGCGGATACATATCCACCATCTCGTCTTCCAGGTCCACACCGCGATAAGCCTTCTCCAGCGCCAGCAGCTTCTCCAAATAAAGCGTCGCAAAGCCCGCCCGCTTGATGCTCCCCAGGTCGCCCCCGCTCCCCTTCACCCAAAGAACCTGCTTCGTCCTTCCATCCAGCGGATCGACCTGCTCCAGCTTCGAGCTAGTATTTCCCCCACCAAAGTTCGTAATCCGAAGCTCCGACCCCAACAGGTTCGACCGGTACCTCAGCAACTCCGGTGCATCCAGCTTCGCCGCAACCGCGTCGTCCCATCGATCTTCCAGAAACCGAAGGCCACTCTTCTGTGCTGTCATGTGTCTACCCCTGTCGTCGCCCAAATCAAGCCCCGACTATCATTCCACAGGCAACACCAATACGGCAACTATTTCCAATGTGAAAATAGCTCGCCCAGAGCAATCGATCCGCACGCCTAACTAAGCAACGACGCCCGCGTCACCATCCGATGCGCCACATAGTTATACGGCGGCACGGTCTGCCCCTTCAGCAACGAGAGCCCAAGGTGGATCAAGCTCGGTCCATACGAACTCGTCTCATGCGAAACCGACCCAATCAGCGGCGACTTGTCCTTCCGCATCTCCTGGATCGCCTCAGCGATGCAGTCTTGCCCCACAATCGCCACGTGCCGCTCCCGCTTCTGCTCCCGGACCGCATCCACCGCACCCAATCCGCTCGAGTCAGTAGCCGCCGCAATCAAAATATGTTTGTCCTTCGGATGCCGTTGCAGAAAATCCGAGACCAGCTTCTTGCTCCGGTCCCGCATTCCACGCCCATCGATCCGCACAAACGCCTCCACCGGAAGCTCCGGATGGCCTGCCCTCACACCCTCGAACGCACCGGTAATTCTGCTCTGCACCAGCTGCCCCGCCTCGGGAAGGTCGAGCCCGATCACCCAATCCACCTGGCCGTCCCAGTTCGCCGTCGCATGCGCCGCCAGCGCCTCTCCTGCTTCAATGCCGACCCTGTAGTTGTCCACTCCAAAATACGTTGCATGCGGATGCGGAATATCGATCGCGATCAATGGAATCCCCGCCCCTGCGATCTTGTCGCCGATCATCGGCGCGACCCCATGCTCCACTTGAAACTCGATCACCAGGTCGACCTTGCTCCGGACAAACTCCTCCGCGTTCTTCAGCGCAGTCGCCGAGTCGTAGCAGTTATCCAGAATCAGCAGGTCCACCCCCACCGACGCCGCCGCGTCCTTCAAGCTCTCCGTCACCTCCACGGAGAACGGCATGTCCGCACTCTGCCCGCCAAAGCCGAACCGCAGCTTCTTCGGCCGCGTCACCTGCCGGTAAAGCCCATCAGGCGACTGCGACAAATACCCCCGATGCACAAACGTCTTCAGCACCCGGTAAACGGTCGTCTTCGAAATCCGCGTCTGCCGATGGATCGCCTCCAGCGTCAACGGCTGGTTCTCCGCCTGCAGCAGTTCAAGAATGTCCAGCGCCTTCGATAGCACAGGAATCAGATACAGTCTCTTCGTCGTTTTACGAACGGCCATAGTCTCCTATCGAGGACCACTCACTCAGCCGCTCCATTATGAAGCAAACCGGCCATGTTTCGTTAATGAAATTCAAGTTCTGTAAAGAATCAGCCGAAACTCCGCACCACGAACCGTCGCTGTTAATCACAACTCCTCTTGACAATCTAGATGAAGACCATGTACCACTAGACCACCAATAGGAGAGCACCATGCCCGACAAGCCCAGCGACCTCATTCAAGGGACCCTCGAAATGCTCGTGCCTCAAAACCCTCGCGCTCGAGCCAATGCACGGCTACGGCATTGCGCTGCGAATCGAGCAGACCAGCAACGGCGTCTTTCGCGTAAACCCCGGCTCCCTCTTCCCCGCCCTCACCCGCCTCGAGCGCACCGGCCGCATCAAGGCCGAGTGGCGAGCCAGCGAAAACAATCGCCGCGCCAAGTACTACCTCCTCACCGAACGCGGCCGCAAGGCCCTCAAAGAAGAGACCCAGCAATGGGGTCGCCAACTCGCCGCCATCACCAGCATCCTCGAAGCCTGAGCATCTCGAAGACAACGGAGCCGTCATGCCCCTCCTGCAAAATCTCATCAGCGGAACCAAAGCGCTCTTCAATAAAGAACAGCGAAGCCGCGACATGGACGAAGAGCTTCGCTCCTTCCAGGAAGCCTCAGCCGACGAAAAAATTCGCAACGGCCTCAGCCCTCACGAAGCCCAGCGCGCCGCCCGCATCGAGATGGGCAGCATCGAATCCGTAAAAGAAAAAGTCCGCTCCACCACATGGGAGTCCACCGCAGAAGGCATCTGGCAAGACGTCCGCTACAGCCTTCGCCTGATGGCCAAGAGTCCCGGCTTCACCACCGTCGCCATCCTCTCACTAGCCCTCGGCATCGGCGCCAACACCGCCATCTTCCCAACGTCCTCGTCGCCGCACAAGTCATGCTCTCTCTCATGCTCCTCGCCGGGGCTGGCCTCTTCCTCCGCACCCTCCGCAACCTGCAAAACCAGGACTACGGCTTCAACCGCACCAACGTTCTCCTCGTCGAGTTCAACGCCAAATTCGCAGGCTACAAGCCCGAGCAGCTCAACGGCCTCTACGACAGAATTCTCACTCGCCTCGATGCGCTCCCTGGCGTAAAATCAGCAACCGTCTCCGGAGCTCCTGCCATCCAAGCCGGCAACTGGGACTCTCCCATCTACATCAAGGGCTACACCCCGGCCCCCGGCGAAGACATCAACACCCTCATCAACCGTGTCAGCGCCGACTACTTCAAAACCCTCGACATTCCCGTCATGCAGGGCCGCACCATCGAATCCCGCGATAACGCGTCCTCGCCCAGGATCGTCATCGTCAACCAGACACTCGCCAACCACTTCTTCCCTCACGGCGACGCCATCGGTCATCGCTTCACCGTCGCGGACCCCGAGGTAAAAGGCGAATGGGAGATAGCGGGCATCGTCGGCACCACGAAATACGGCAGCCCTCGCGATGACGCCCGCCGCATGATCTACCTGCCTGTCACCCAGCTCACCGGCGACGACAGCTACGCCTATTGGATCCAGCTCCGCACCACCGGCGATCCGACCCAAATAACCACAGCAGTCCGCGCCGCACTTGCCGAGATCGACCCCAACCTCCCCGTCCTCGAAGTAAAGACGATCGGCCAGCAGATAGATGGCCTCATGGATCGCGAAAAACTGATCTCGCAACTCTCCACCTTCTTCTCACTCCTCGCCCTCTCCCTGGCCTGCATTGGCCTCTACGGCGTCATGACCTACAACGTAGTCCGCCGCACCAACGAGATCGGTATCCGCATCGCCCTCGGCGCCCAATCGAACTCCGTCCTCTGGATGTGCCCTCAAAGAATCACTCGTCCTGCTCGCCATTGGCATCGCAATCGCCGTTCCGGCCACGCTGATCGCCACCCGCGCCATCCAGTCGCAACTCTTCGGCCTCAGCCACACAGACCCACTGACCTTCATCGCAGCCATCCTGACGATCACCCTCGTCACTCTGATCGCCGCATGGTTCCCCGCCCACCGCGCCACCAAAGTCGACCCCATCATCGCCCTCCGCTACGAGTAACCAGCCCCGTGTTTGTCATTCTGAGCGCAGCGAAGAATCCCCGCATTCGTCTTTGCCTTTTTGCTCTCGCCTCGACCTTAATTCGAGGTTTCAACCACCTCAAAAACTTTAATTCGCAAAAACACAAGCAAAATCGCATGTCAAGTCCCAAAACCACCTAACCCATTACACAACAAGAACATCCGCGTGGCATATTACCTACGCATAAGTCGAAACACTGCGGGCATTCTTGCTTCCGCGCTCCCGTGTAATCCTCTCCACATACCCACTCTCCGCCAGCGCCTTCAAAGGCTCCGCCGACAACCCGCGAGCTACCCGCCACTCCCGCACCACTGGCCGAACGTCCTGCCAAAACGCCCCACGGAAGCACTCCTCCGCCTCGACCAACCGGCACTCCTGCTGCAACTCCGCAAGCCGCGCATGGTCGACCAGCGCCGCCTTCGCAAAAAGCTCCTGCGCCACCACCACGGTCTGCACCATCGCCTCCATCTTCCCCTTCAGGTTATGGCTCTGGTCGATCATGAACGCGACCCCCGCACGCTCTTCCTCCGTCACACTCAAAATCTCATGGAAGATCCGGAACACCTGGTAAGGATCGATCGACCCCAGCGTCAGGTCGTCATCCGCATACTTCCGGTCATTGAAATGAAATCCGCCCAGCTGTCCCAAACGCAACAGCCAGGCCACAATCTGCTCAATATTCGGCCCCTGGTAATGATGTCCCGTATCCACCAGAACCTTCGCCTTACGGCCCCGCCCGCCGCGCCAACTCCAGCGCCATTCCCCAGTCCGCAATGTCCGTATGATAAAAAGCAGGCTCAAACGGCTTGTACTCCACCAGCATCCGCTGGCCATCTCCCAGCGCGGCATGCGTCGCGGCCAAGACCTCCTCCATAAATCCGATCCGCTTGCGAATACTCTGCGTTCCCGGATAGTTCGACCCGTCCGCGATCCACAGCGAAACGTCCTTCGAGCCCAGCTCCCGCCCAATCTCTACCGAGTCCAACAGATGCGCCAGCGCATTCCCGCGGACCTCCGCACTAGGGTTCGCAATCGACCCGTACTTATACTCGGCGTCCTGAAACAGGTTCGGATTGATCGACCCAGCCTTCACTCCATACTTCTTCTCCAGCCCCTGGATCGCCGGAACATCTGCCTTTCCCCCCGGCAGGTCCCACAGCACATGCAGCGCGACCGTAGGACTGGCCCCGGTCAAAGCATTCACCTGCGAAGCATCGCTGAACTTCTCTTCAATCGTCGTCGCGGCCCCGCCCTGCACGAACTTCCCGAACCGCGTGCCGGTATTAGCAAAGCCCCACGAAGGGACCTCAATCCGGAAACCGTCCAGAGCGTTCCAGACCTTCTGTGCCTCACGCTCCGCCGCACCTGCACCGTTGGTCGCCATCGCTCCACCCCTTCACTGGGTCAAATTCTACAAAATAGAAATATACTCTCTATTGAAACATTCAGCAGAATCTACCTTTCCGGCCGAATTGTCAAAGATATTTTCCGCTCAGTTTCATCCAACCAGAACCACATCCAGAAACCGCGGCCCATGCACTCCCTTGATCCGCGTCATCTCAATGTCGGCCGTCGCCGAAGGCCCCGAAACGAACGTAGTCGCCAATCCGGCCGTGGCCTGCAGCCGTCCGAAGGCCTCCGGCACCGTCTCCACCACGTCCTCGACCCGCACCACGCAAAGGTGATAGTCCGGCACCAGTGTCGCCCCGCGCCGACCCTGTCCCGCAACATTCTGCAGAACCACGGTACCCGTCTCCGCGATCGCCAAAGTCGCTCCCGTGATCACCCCATCGACTCGATCCAGGCTCCGCAGGGGACAATCCATCATCAACAACAAACTCAAACCCACCCGGCAACCACTCCGCCGGCAACCCTCGTGGCACGACCATGCGCTTCGCGTCGCGCTCCGCAAGCATTCTCGATGCAGCCGAACTCACATCGACATGGATCACCCGCACCACTCGCGCATCATAGTCCTGCAAACGGTCCACGAGCAGCTCCAGAATCGCCTCACGCGACCGACTCGCCTCACGTTTATACATGCGCTCCACTGCATCCCACCCGGCCAGCGCCACCTCCGCGTTCGCCACCCCGCCCTTTGCCGCACGAATCCTGCGCAGCACCTCCTCGCGGGCTGGATTTGTAACCATATCAGTTGCCATTCTTTCCCCGCCTCTCCCACCAGTCACGAAACGTCTCCTTCGGCATCTCCTGCAGGTCCCTGGCCTGTGTCCATCCACCAAGCTGCCCCGGCAGCCATCCAATCCAGCCATCTTTCCCTGCCAACGGCGACTCCGCAACGCGCCCTAACCGCTGCGCTGCACGAAATCTCCGCTCACTTCGAAAGATCAGACCCATCGTTCGCATCGCCAGCGCCTCGGCGCTCAGGCCTTTCTGCTTCACGACCTTATTTCGCAGATGAATCAGCACCTCCGGAATATTTATCTTCACCGGACAGACCTCATAGCAAGCCCCACACAGCGACGAAGCATAAGGTAGCGACTGCGCATGATGCATCTCCTGCAACTGCGGCGTCAGAATCGCCCCAATCGGCCCTGCATACACCGATCCATACGCGTGCCCACCCGTTTGCCGGTAGACCGGACAAGCGTTCTGGCAAGCCGCACAACGAATACAGTTCAGCGTCTGCCGTGCCTCTGCGTCAGCAAGGATCTCCGTCCGCGCGTTGTCCATCAACACCACATGAAACACCCGCGGCCCATCAGCAGCATCCACACCAGTCCACACAGAGGTGTACGGGTTCATCCGCTCACCAGTCGCTGAACGCGGCAACAATTGCAGCAACACCTCGAGATCTTGATATCGCGGAACGACCTTATCAATTCCCGCCACCGCAATCAGGGTCTCCGGCAGTGTCAGACACATCCGTCCATTTCCCTCACTCTCGACGATGCAAACCCCGCCCGTCTCGGCGATCAAAAAATTCGCCCCGCTAACACCCGTCTTCACGCGCAGAAACTTCTCCCGCAAAAACACCCTCGCCGCGTCCGCAAGATCATGTGGCTGGTCTCCTAGCTCAGGAAGATTCATCGTCCGCTGAAAGATCTCCCGAATCTGCTGCCGGTTCTTGTGCAGCGCAGGCACCACAATATGAGACGGCCGATCTTCTCCCAACTGAATAATCAACTCCGCCAGGTCCGTCTCAATTGGATGAACTCCCGCCGCTTCCAGCGCAGAGTTCAGCTGGATCTCCTCCGTCGTCATCGACTTGATTTTGATGACCTCATCCGACCCGCTCGCCTTCACCAGCGAGACAATGGTCTGCCGCGCCTCCGCCGCGTCCCGGGCCCAATGCACCACCCCACCGGCCCGGGTGCAGTTCGCCTCAAACTCCTCAAGATAAAAATCCAGGTTCTCCATCGTGTGCTGGCGAACCTGCTTCCCGGCTTCACGCAGGCTCCTGCCAGTCCGGCATCTCCGCCACCACGCGGGCCCGCTTCGCCTGAATCACGTCCGTCGCATGCCGCACGTTCTTCCGCAGCTGCGCATCGCCCATCGCCGCCTTCGCCGCCATCGGAAAAGTCGGCGCCGTCTTCGGATCTAACGCGACCCCGCTCACTGCACCGATCTCCCGTCCCCCGCCAGAATCTCCGCCAGGTGCACCGTCCGGACTCCAGTCTTCTGCCGGTGCAGCCCACCCTGAATATGCATCAGACAGCTGTTATCGCACGCCGTACAAGCTTCGGCCTGCGTCTCAAGGACCGCCGCCATCTTGTCCGCCAGCATCGCAGCCGATACGTCTGCGTTCTTCACCGCGAACGTCCCGCCAAACCCGCAACACTGCTCAAGCCCCTGCAACTCCACCAGGTCGATCCCCCGCACCGCCTTCAGCAACCGAACCGGTCCGTCCCCCAGCTCCAGGTTCCGCAACCCATGACAGCTCGCATGGTAAGTCACTCGATGCGGATAAAAAGCTCCTACGTCCTCCAGCCCCAGCCGCTTCGTCAGAAACTCCGAAAATTCAAACACCTTCGGCAGCAACTCTTCAACATCAGCAATCAGCTCCTTCTTGCCGATCGCCAGAGCCATCTTCGGATAGTGGTCCCGCATCATCGCCACGCACGAAGAAGAAGGCACCACTACAGCCTCCGCTCCTCTGAACTGCGCTACAAAGCGCTCCAGCAAAGGCATCGCCTCGGCTTGGTATCCGGTGTTGTAATGCATCTGCCCGCAACAGGTCTGCCCCGCGGGAAACTCCACTGTATGTCCCAGCCGCTCCAGCACCCGCACCACTGCCTTACCCGTCTCAGGAAACAACGTATCGTTATAGCAGGTGATAAACAGCGAGACTCGCAGACCGGCCTCCAGAAAAAACAGCGATCCAGAAACAAAATTCAATAGAGAGTATATTTCCCCAACGCAACTCACGTCAGGTACGATAGTACCGCTTCACTAAAGAACCATTATCCTTCAACACAACGAGGCCTCGTGGGACCGAATCCGTTTATCGGCGTCATCTTTCACTGGATTGGAGGTTTCGCCTCCGCTACCAACTTCATCCCCTTTCGCGCGATCAAACGCTGGTCATGGGAGATTTACTGGCTCATCCAGGGCTTCGCCGCATGGATTGTCGCGCCGGTCGTCCTTGCATGGTTGCTCGTCCCCAATGTCTTCGCCATTCTGCACGCCGCCTATGCTCAGGACCCAAGCAGCATCTATTACCCGGTCCTCTGGGGCGTCCTCTGGGGCGCCGGAGGCCTCACCTTCGGCCTGGCCATCCGCTATCTCGGCATCGCCCTCGGATACGCCATCGCCCTCGGCCTCTGCGCTGCCTTTGGCACCATCGTCCCGCCCATCTTCCATGGTCAGATTCTCACCATAATGCACCAGACCTCCGGCCAGATCATCCTCGCCGGCGTTCTCGTCTGCCTCATTGGCGTTGCCGTCAACGGGGCCGCCGGAATCTCCAAAGAGCATGAAATAACCCCCGAAGAAAAAGCCGAAGCCGGAGAGACGGATTACAACTTCGGCAAGGGCCTTGCTGTCGCCATCTTCGCGGGCATCATGAGCAGCTTCTTCGCCTTCGGCCTCGACGCCGGTAAACCCATCGGCGCTCTCGCCAAAACCCAACTCCTCGCCAATCACCGCCTCGACCTTTGGCAAAACCTCCCTGTCCTCATCGTCGTCCTCTGGGGAGGCTTCCTCACCAACTTCGTCTGGTCCGTCATCCTCATTATCAGGAACCGGTCCGCAAAGCAATTCCTCGGCGAACCCGGCACGAACCCCATGCGTGCGACTCATGTCTCGGGCAACACCCTCGTAGACTTCGACCCCCTTGATCCCTCCACCTACGACCGCCTCGCCCCCAAGACTCTCGTCGCCAACTACATCTTCGCCGCCATGGCCGGCGTCATCTGGTACTTTCAATTCTTCTTCTACTCCATGGGCCAGACCAAGATGGGCAAGTACGACTTCTCCAGTTGGACCCTCCACATGGCCAGCATCATCATCTTCGCCACCCTCTGGGGCCTCTTCCTGAAAGAGTGGAGAGGCACCAGCCGGCGCACAAAGATACTGGTCGCTACCGGCCTCTTCCTGCTCGTCAGCTCAACAGTTGTCGTCGGCTACGGCAACTACCTCAAGGCCAACGAGACCCCCACGACCACCGTTGCCCAATAACAGCTCTCTGCGCATCGTCCTCGCCTGCCGCAACAACGCAGCGATCGCGGATAACGCTGCCGCAGATCCAACGCGATTGGGCCTAAGATCGGCGGCTTGTTGTCCATCGGAGTGGATTCCCGTTTTGGGACCAAACAAAAAACAAAAATCGGAAAAACCATCAAAATAATCGCTGGGAAAACTAAACTTGGAACACATCACAGCCGATGAGGTGACCTTGTTTTCGAACGGAAAGATTTGCCCTGACTGTCTCACTGAATCCCTCTACCACTCCCACCGGCCTGTCAGAGATTTGTTCTTCCGTATCCTTCGGCTCCGTTTGGTTCGTTGCATCTGTTGCTACCAGCGCTTCCTCGCCCCAAGAGCAGCTTATCGCCCCAATTTAGGCTGGCATCGGCTAAACTAATAAGGAGATGATTCCCACCCTCGAATGGCTCCCTACCGGCGTTAACTTCCTCGACCAAACCAAGCTTCCCCTCGAAGAGACCTACGTTCTCGCGACCGACTATAAGCAGGTCGCCACCGTCATCCGCGACATGATCGTCCGCGGAGCGCCCGCCATCGGCGTCTCTGCCGCAATGGGCATGGCCCTCGGTATCGACCGCAGCACCGCCGCTACGCTTCCGGCCCTAACCAAAGAGGTCGCCGTCATCGCGAAGACCCTCGCCGACACCCGCCCCACCGCCGTCAACCTCTTCTGGGGCATCGACGAGGTCCGCAATCTCTACAACGAGCTCGCCGCCCAAAAAGCCCCCATCTCCGAGATTAAATCCGCCGTCGTCGCCAAGGCCCGCCGCATGTACGAAGAGGACATAGCCGCCTGCAAGCAGATGGGCGCGCACGGAGCATCGCTCCTTCCGAAAGAAGGCACAGTCCTTACTCACTGCAACGCCGGGGCCCTCGCAACCTGCGGCTACGGCTCTGCCCTGGGCGTCATCCGCGCCGCCATCGAACGCGGCCACAAGATCGACGTCTTCGCCGACGAGACCCGTCCCTTCCTGCAGGGCGCCCGCCTCACCGCGTGGGAGCTCATGAAGGACAACATCCCCACCACCGTCCTCTGCGACAACATGGTCGGCGCGCTCATGCGCCAGGGTCGCATCCAGGCCGTCATTGTCGGCGCCGACCGCATCGCCGCAAACGGGGACGTCGCCAACAAGATCGGCACCTACGGAGTCTCGATCCTCGCAAAGGAACACGGCATCCCGTTCTACGTAGCCGCACCCTGGTCCACCCTCGACCTCGCCACCGCGCACGGAGACCTGGTCCCTATAGAACAGCGCGCCGCAATAGAGGTCACTCACTCCAACGGCAAGCAGATGACCCCGCACGGCGTCGCCATCGAGAACCCCGCCTTCGACATCACCCCGGCAAAGTACGTCACCGCCATCATCACCGAACGCGGCGTCCTCCGCGCCCCGTACGAACGATCCATCCAGGCCATGGCGAAGCAGCCAGTCCCTGAGCCTGAGCTGGCAGCCACCTGATCCGTTCGGCGCGCGAAAAAACATCGAGGCAAAAAAATCCGAGACACGGCCCGCTCTCTTGTGTTCGACTAAGCTCGTTCCCACTGGAGACACCATGCTGCGCTTCTCGAAGTGCCTTCTCTGCCCTGTCTTCTCTGCTCTCACCGCACTGGCCGCCGCACAAACCCAGCAAACCACCCAGAGAGTCGCCTCACAGCAACCGCCCAGTTCCGGCATAACCCTCCACGCCGGTACACAGCTCGTCATCGTCGACGTAGTCGTCACCGACAGCCATCAGGAGCCGGTCCACAACCTCAAGGCCTCCGACTTCACCCTCCTCGAAAGAAACCTCCCCCAGCAGATCAAAAACTTCGAAGAGCACAAGGCCCTCCCTCCAGCCGAAGCCGCCAAACTCCCACCCATGCCCGTTATGCCTCCGGGCATCTTCACCAACTACTCCCCGGCTCCTCGCAATGGAGTACTCAACGTCCTGCTTCTCGACACGCTCAACACCCCAATGAGAGATCAGGCCTACGTCCGCGACCAACTTCGCAAGTACCTCAAGAACGCCGGCCCCACGGAACCGCATCGCGATCTTCGGCCTCACCAGTCGCCTCATCCTCCTGCAGGGATTCACCTCAGACCCTGCTCTTCTCAGGGCCGCAATCGAACAGAAAAACCCGAGGGCCTCCCCGCTGCTCGACGACGCTGTTGGAGGCGGCGGCACTGAGTCCGTATCCGACACCTTGAGCAGCATAGACAACTCCCCTGAAATGGCGGCGCTCATAGCCAACCTCCAGCAGTTCGAAGCCCAGGAGCAATCCTTCCAGCTACAGCTGCGTGCCAAATACACTCTTGATGCGCTCAATCAGATCGCCCGTGGCCTCAGCGGAATTCCCGGCCGGAAAAATCTCATCTGGTTCTCCGGCTCGTTCCCCATCAACATTCTGCCCGACGGCGACCTGCAGAACCCCTTTGCGGTCGTCGCCAGTGCTGAAGAAGAGTTTCGCGAGACCACCAACATGCTCACGGCCAGCCAGGTCGCGGTCTACCCCATAGACGCCCGTGGCCTGATGGTCTCGCCCAACCTGAACGCCTCCAACTCCGGCAGCAAATATGCCCGCAACCCTACGACCTTAGGCAAAGACCAATCGAAGTTCTTCCAGCAGACCGCCGACGAACACAGCACCATGCTCCAGATGGCCGAGCAGACAGGCGGACGCGCCTTCATCAACACCAACGACCTCACCCACGCCGTCGCCAAGTCCATCGAAACCGGCTCAAACTTCTATACCCTCGCCTACTCCCCCACCGATACCAATTGGAACGGCAGCTTCCGCAAGATCCAGGTCAAGCTTCAGGAGCAGGGCTACACCCTCGCCTATCGCCGCGGCTACTACGCCGACAACCCCAACGCGCATCCCAAAAAAGGCGCCGTCGCCGCGACAACTCCAGCTAACGCCCCACCACCGTTTGACCCGATGCGCGCCGCCATGATCCACGGTGGCCCGGACCCGACACAGATACTGATCAAGGCTCGCGTCCTCCCCGCCGCCTCTGCCCCCGAAGACGCAACTCGCCACCCACAACGCACTCAACCCGGACCTAAAGACCAAAGGCCCCTACCGCCGCTACGCCATCGACTACGCCGCCGACGCCCACGACGTCCTCTTCACCAAGTCCCCCGAAGACTCTTATCAGGGCGCCCTGCGATTTCTCGTCTACCTCTACGACCAGGATGGAAACCTAATCAACCTCGTCGACGACAAGACCCACGCCACCCTCACCGCCGCCGCCTACACCGACCTGTTACGCCACGGCGTCCCCTGGCACCAGGAGATCAGCGTCCCAGTCAAAGGCAACTTCTACCTCCGCATCGGCCTCCACGACCTCACCGGCGACCGCGTCGCTGCCGTCGAAGTTCCCATCGCCTCCGTCAAAAATCTACCCTCACTCGCGGAAGCAAAGAAATAGCTGCAGCTCCCGCCGTGACCTTGCAAGGAAGTGGCGAACTCGCGCCCGCGCCGTTGCAGTCTTATCCTTATCGGTAGACGGCCCGTGTGAAACCCTCCATCTTCAATCCGCGCAAGCGTTCTCTCTTACGCGGCTGTCTTCTCGTGCTGACAAGTCTGGGCGCGGCCATCTTCCTCTCTGATTTCCCGCACAATCACGCCACTCCGCTCCTCGTCTTCCCCACACTCGCCGCCATCGCCGGCACCGCCGACACCATCCGTTGCATGCAACGCCGCTGGAGCTTTTACCATGGCGGAGTCCTTCTTCTGATCTACATGGATCTCATGGCCCTTTGCATGATTCTCTTTCTCCTCCTTTACCCCTACGCCCATTGGCTCGTCTCCTCGCAATAAAGGCGCACGCCTCGGAAAAAACGCACTAAAATCACCTCATCCATCCGGAGACCCCCCGAAGACCATGCGTACGCCCCGCCCCTTTTACGCCCAACTCGCCCTCGTCGTCGCTTTCTCCCTCGCCGCCCCCGCTCAATCCCCGCAAAAACCCGACGCCGCGACCGCCGCCTGGTGGGCCCAAACCGTAGCGCTATCGAACGACTCCATGGAAGGCCGCGACACCGGCACTGAAGCCTACGAGCGCGCCGCAAAGTACGTCGCCACCCAGTTCACCGCCGCTGGCCTCAAACCCGCAGGCGACAACGGCACCTTCTTCCAGCGCGTCCCCATGCACCAGATCGCCCTGGATAAAGACAAATCTTCAGTAGAAATTCTCGTTGCACCAGGCAAACCCGTCACACTCCATTTCACCACCGAAGTCACCACGGTCCCTCGTGAACAACCGTCGCTTATCGAAGCGCCGCTCGTCTTCGTCGGCTACGGCGTGCCTCCAGCCGACCTCGACATCAAGGGCAAGATCGCTGTCTTCTTCAACAGGGTCCCACCCGGTGTCTCCGCCGCTGATCGCACGCCCTACGCCGGCACGCGCCTTCACGCACTCACTCAAGCAGGTGTCGCCGCAATCCTCTCCATCGACAACCCCGCCGACATCGAACCCTTCCACTGGCCCGCGGCCTACGCGCGCAGCGTCACCGTCGCCGGAACAACAGCACCAAACGCCAACACGCCCGTCCTCATCCGCATCAATTCCACCTCCCTCAACGCTCTCTTCAGCGCATCTGGCCACAGTCCGGCCGAAATCGTCGCCACCGGAGGCAAGGGCGCCCCACTCCCAGCCTTTCCTCTCAACCTCTCCGCCCGCATCCAACTCACCTCAACCAGCAAAGACATCTCCTCTCCCAACGTCCTCGCCATCCTCCCCGGCAGCGATCCAAAACTCGCCCCCGAGTATGTCGCGCTCTCCGCCCACCTCGACGGCTACGGCTATGGCACACCGGTCATGGGCGACAACCTCTACAACGGCACCCTCGACGACGCAGCCTACGTCGCCCTCCTCATCGAACTGGCCAAAGACCTTCAGCACAAGGCCCCCGCCCGCTCTCTCCTCTTCTGCATCTTCACTGGCGAAGAGAAAGGCCTCCTCGGCTCCGCATACTTCACCACGCACCTGACCGTTCCCAAAGAAAACATCGTCGCCAATCTCAACCTCGACCAACTCCGTCCCATCTTCCCCCTCAACATCCTCACCATGGAAGGCCTCACCGACTCTACCCTCGGCGACACCGTCCGCACCGTTGCCTCACAATTCAAAATCGAGGTCCGCCCCGACCTCGAGCCCGAGCGCAGCCTCTTCCGCCGCGCCGACAACTACAACTTCGTTCGCATCGGCGTCCCCATCGCCAGCTTCATCTTCGGCTACGACAAAGGCTCACCCGAAGAAATCGTCTACCGCGATTGGTACGCCCGCCGCTACCACAAGCCTCAGGACGACATCAAAACCCCCATCGACTGGGACGCCGCCGGCAAATTCAACCGCTTCTACACCGCCCTCACCCTCGCGATCGCAAACGCTCCCACTCGTCCGCAGTGGCTTCCCTCAAGCCCCTATTCACCACATCCAAGAGCTCAGTAGTAACCTCACCCCATTGCGTTATACTCGCCGCACCGGAACAAGCAGCGATCGCCGCCTTCCGTGCACGATCAGATCCTTCCAGGGAGACTCACTCATGCTCAAGGGATTCCGCGACTTCATTCTGCGTGGCAACGTAATGGATCTCGCTGTCGCCGTCATCATTGGAGCTGCATTTACGGGGATAGTCACCTCACTGACCGAGAAAATCATTAACCCGTTACTCGGCGCCCTCATCGGCAAGCCCAACTTCGGTTATCTGATCGCCCACATTAACGGAGGGGAGATCCGCTACGGCGACTTCTTCACTGCGATCGTTAACTTCCTCCTCATCGCTGCCGTCGTCTACTTCTTTCTTGTGGTCCCCACGCAATACCTATTGAAGAAGTACCATCCGGCCGAGGCCCCGCCCGCCACAAAGGCCTGCCCACAGTGCCTTAGCGACATTCCTGTTGCCGCTACCCGATGTAAGTTCTGCACGCAACCCGTAAACGCATAGGCCTCGCCCTCAAATCGTCATCTCAACCGAAGCTCCGCTCCTCGCGGCGTGCGGCAGGGCCCTGAGTAGACTCCTGCAATTCTGCAAATCGCAGACATTGAAGTAAAAATGCTCCCTATGTAGAAAACTACTTGACACCCAAAAGTCGGGCTGCTACACAAGATATGCCCTTCCATTCGGGTAGCCGGAGAACGCCTTCAGGAGACCGCAAATGAAGAAACTGATGCTGTTGGTCGTGACCCTTACCATCTTGGCTGGGGCCTCCATACAAGCGCAGGACATTGCTGGAACCTGGCAGGGAACACTTCAGGCAGGCAAGAGACTCCGCACCGTGCTCAAGATCTCGAAGACAGACGACGGCGGATGGAGCGCCATGTTCTACAGCATCGACCAGGGACCCGACGGCATGGCAATACCCTCCATCACCCTGCAGGAATCGACCGTCAAATTTTCGATGCCCGCAATTAACGGCAGCTACGAGGGAAAGCTCAACCCCGATGGAGCTTCCATCACTGGTACCTGGACCCAAAACAACTCATCACATCCTCTGGATCTCCAGCGGGCGACAAAAGAAACCGAGTGGAAAGCCGACTCGTCCCCACACTCCGTGCAGTTCGTCATCGTAGATACCAACATCAAACTGGAAGTCCTTGATTGGGGTGGCAAAGGACGCCCACTGGTCTTTCTGGCCGGCCTCGGCAACACCGCCCACGCGTTCGACAAATTCGCACCTGAGCTGACGAATACCTATCACGTATATGGCATCACTCGCCGAGGCTTCGGACTCTCCAGCGCCCCAACGCCCGCCAACAACAACTACTCCGCCGATCGCCTGGGCGACGACGTGCTCGCCGTACTCGACGCACTCAAGATCAATCGTCCCGTGCTCGTCGGCCACTCCATCGCCGGCGAAGAACTAAGCTCTATCGGCAGCCGTCATCCAGAAAAGGTTGCGGGCCTCATCTACATTGATGCTGGTTATTCTTATGCCTTTTATGACCAGGCCCATGGCAATATGCAGATCGACTCCATTGACGTAAAGAAGAAGCTGGAGCAATTCCTCTCCGGAGACGTCAAGGACCAGAAGCAATTCCTGAATGACCTACAGACCAGCATGTCGCAACTGGAAAAAGATGTGCAGGAGACACAGAAGCAAATCGCCTCGATGCCCGCCCTACCTCCAAGACAAGGCCCTGGGCCCGCAATTCCGATGGCGATCATCGCCGGAGAACAAAAGTACACTGAGATCCACGTCCCAGTTCTCGCCATCTTCGCAGTTCCGCACAATCTCGGCCCAATGTTGAACGGCCCAATGCTCAAGGACAACCCCACCGCACAAGCTGCGATGAAGGCCAGCGACCTCGCCTCCACATCGGCCCAGGCCAATGCATTCGAAGCTGGCATTCCCTCCGCCCGCATCGTCCGCCTGCCAAACGCCGACCACTTCGTCTTCAACTCAAACGAAGCCGATGTACTGCGCGAGATGAACGCTTTTATCTCGACACTTCCCTGATCGTCCGTAGCGTCCGGGACAATCAATATCTCCACCGTGAGGATCACTTCCTTACGAAGCAATTCTCGTCAGCTGCGAACCCATATGTGGTCCGCAATTCGCTCTACCCCAACCATCTGCGATACCCTACTTCAAAACCCCTGCATCGAGGCCCAGATTGACCCACCTCCGCTCTCTGCTTTGCCTGCTCCCTCTCGCAGTCCTCACCACCTCGGCCCAATCCCCCACCGTAGAGGTCTTCGGCTATCGCGACTTCACCCAGCAGGCTAAATGGGACGCGGCCTTCATGGCCGTCCCGGACCCCAAACTCGCCGGCCAGCACCTCAAGACCCTCACCTCCGCGCCCCACTGGGCAAGTTCGCCCGAAGACTACGCCACCGCCGTCTACGTCGCCGACAAATTCAGATCGGCGGGCCTGCAAACCGAGATCGTCCCCTACAAGGCTCTCCTCAACAAACCCGTCAAGATCGTCATTGAAGCCTTCGACGCAACCGGCGCCAAATTAATGTCCGGCCCCACACCCGAGCACGTCGACCCCACGAAAAACGGCGGCGACCCCTACCAGGACGATCCCCGCATCCTCCCCGCATTCAACGGCTCCTCCCCCTCCGGCGACATCACCGCCGAGGTCATCTACGCCAACTACGGCACCCTCGCTGACTTCCAGCAGCTCGCCAAACTCGGCATCAGCGTCAAAGACAAGATCGTCATCGTCCGCTACGGCGAAAACTTCCGCGGCATCAAGACATACATCGCCCAGCAGTATGGGGCCAAGGGCGTCCTCATCTACTCTGACCCCGCCGACGACGGCTACTTCCGCGGCGACGTCTACCCCAAGGGCCCCTGGCGTCCTGACTCCGCCGTCCAGCGCGGCTCCATCCAGTTCCTACCCATCTATCCTGGCGACCCCACCACCCCGGGCATCGCCGCCACGCCCGACCTTCCCTCAGCCAAGCGAATCCCCGCCGACAAACTCCAGGCCAACCAGCCAAGCATTCCCACTAACCCGCTCTCCTACAAAGACGCCTCCCCAATCCTCAAGGCCCTCGGCGGAGACGAGTCGCCCCGCGAGTGGCAGGGCGCACTTCCCTTCACCTACCACCTCGGCGCCAGCGCAAAGAACGCAAACCCCGCCCGCGTCACCGTCCACATGCACCTCGAGCAGGACATCGCCCTCCGCACCATCTGGGACGTCATCGGCACCGTCCCCGGCACCAGCCCCACACAAAAGGACGACTGGGTCGTCGCCGGCAATCACCGTGACGCCTGGGTCTACGGCGCAGTCGACCCCAACTCCGGCACCGCCGCCATGCTCGAAACCGTCCATGGCCTCGGCGAACTCCTCAAACAGGGCTGGAAGCCCGAACGCACCATCGTCATTGGCAGTTGGGACGCCGAAGAAGAAGGCCTGATGGGCTCCACCGAGTGGGCCGAGCAGCATGAAAAAATTCTCGCCCACGCCGTGGCCTACTTCAACACCGACGTCGGGGTCAGCGGCCCCAACTTCAACGCCGCCGCCGTCCCCTCCCTCAAACAATTCGTTCGCGAGGTCACAAAAGAGGTCCCCAGCCCCAGGGGCGGCACAGTCTATGACCAGTGGAAGGCCGACCAGGCCGCAGAAAACACCAACACCAACCGCCGCCGCCAACGTCCCGCCGCCGACACCGACGTCCGCATCGGCACTCTCGGCTCCGGCTCCGACTACACCCCTTTCATCCAGCACCTCGGCGTCCCCTCCACCGACATCGGCTCCGACGGCCCCTACGGCGTCTACCACTCCACCTTCGACGACTACACCTGGTTCACCAAGTTCGCCGACCCAACCTTCGTCTACGAGCAGCAACAGGCCCGAGTCTTCGGACTCGAAGTTCTCCACATGGCCGACACCGACGTCCTGCCCTACGACTACGAACTCTACGGCAAAGAGTGCCCTCGGCTACCTCGACGCCGCCCAAAAGCGCGCCACCGAGCAGAAGCTGACCCTCGACTTCACTGCCGCCCTTGCTGCCGCAAAACGTTTCGCCGCCGCCGGCACCGCCATCCGAGCCACCGAGGCTGCGCCTCCCTCCGACCCCACCTCCCTCAACCAGTCCTTGCGCACCGCCGAAGAGGCCCTCCTGAATCCCGCCGGCCTACCCAAACGCTCCTGGTACCGACACACCATCTACGCCCCCGGCGAGTTCACCGGCTACGCCGCCGTCGTCATCCCCGGCGTCAACGAAGCCATCGAAGCCGCCGACGCCCCCCGCGCCCAGTCCCAGCTAACCCCCCTCGCCGAGGCCCTCAACCGCTCCGC
The DNA here is from genome assembly GCA_963774835.1 of uncultured Acidobacteriaceae bacterium. Classification (GTDB taxonomy): domain Bacteria; phylum Acidobacteriota; class Terriglobia; order Terriglobales; family Acidobacteriaceae; genus Edaphobacter. The sequence goes on along the minus strand of CAVZGS010000001.1, from coordinate 208,971 downwards.
AGCTATCCTCGAAGCCGCCGCTAAGTAACCGCAAATCAGCATCATAGAGCCCGCGCCGGACGATGGTTCGCCAGCGTTCGCGCCTCCGTTTTTCCATAACCATGTACTAACTAGTGTTCATACAACTTTAGTTGCATTCCCCCACTCTGAAGTGGGATGTCTCGTTCGCGCAACCCGGCACATTATTACTCAAAGACGGCCAAAGCCGCCAAAAGGAGACTCCCCCAATGGCTCACGATCTTGTCCTTGCATTGGTATTTCTCGCTATGATCATCGCTCCTGCGCTCTTAGCCATGCGCTCTGAAAAAGAAGAGGAAGATTTCCTCCAGTAAGACATCTGCGGGCGGCCCGGGCGTGCTTTTCCCCTCGCTTCCGCAGGACACACTCGTAGCCTCCACTCCGAGTCAGCAGAAACAAAATAAGCTGCTGAAAAAGGATGCCGCACCCGTCCACGGATGCGGCATCTTTGTTTTAATTCGTCTAAATTCCTACCCCCGCAGCGCCATCTGCTCCGTAACGATCTGCGTCAGGCCCGGCTTCGTCAGTCCATGCTCCCTCGCATTGAACTCATCCACCTTGCTCGACCAGTTCATGCTGCAGAACTTCGGCCCGCACATACTGCAGAACGCGGCTTCCTTGTAGTAGTCGTCCGGCAGCGTCTCGTCATGCATCCCGCGCGCCGTCTCCGGATCAAGCGACAGCGCAAACTGCTTGTCCCAATCAAACGTGTACCGAGCGTATGAGATTGCATCGTCCCTGTCCCTCGCACCCGGCCTATGCCGCGCCACGTCCGCCGCATGCGCAGCAATCTTGTAAGCGATAATACCGTCCTTCACGTCCTTCTCATTCGGCAGTCCAAGGTGCTCCTTCGGAGTCACATAGCAAAGCATCGCCGCCCCATGCCACCCGATCATCGCCGCGCCAATTGCACTCGTAATGTGGTCATACCCCGGAGCAATGTCCGTCACCAGCGGCCCCAGCACATAGAACGGCGCCCCATCACACAGCTCGACCTCCTTATCCACCTGCAGCTTGATCTGGTCCATCGGAATATGCCCCGGCCCTTCGATCATCACCTGCACGTCAGACTTCCACGCCTGCCGCGCCAGCTCGCCCAGCGTCTTCAACTCCGCAAACTGTGCCTCATCGCTCGCGTCTGCCAAACAACCCGGCCGCAGTCCATCACCCAGCGAATAGCTCACGTCATACTTCGCCATCACCTTCGTAATGCGATCAAAGTTCTCATATAGAAAATTCTGCTTATGGTTCGCCGTCATCCACTGCGCCATAATCGCACCGCCGCGGCTCACAATTCCGGTGATCCGCTTCGCCACCATGGGTACATATTGGATCAGCACGCCGGCATGGATCGTAAAGTAGTCCACCCCCTGTTGCGCCTGCTCCTCGATCACCTCGAGATACATATCGATATTCAGGTCCCTCGACTCGCTTTACCCGCGAAAGCGCCTCATACAGCGGGACAGTGCCGATCGGCACCGGCGAGTGCCGCAAAATCTGCTCCCGAATCATCGGAATGTCCCCGCCGGTCGAACAGGCCCATCACGGTATCGGCGCCAAAGTGCACCGCCGTATGCAGCTTCCGCAACTCCTCGTCCACATTCGACACAATCGCTGAGTTCCCGATATTCGCATTGATCTTGCACAGCGACTCCACCCCAATCGCCATCGGCTCCAGCTCCGGGTGGTTGATGTTCGCCGGAATAATCATCGTTCCCTTGGCGACCTCGCTCCGCACCAGCTCCGCCGAAATCTTCTCCCGCTCGGCAACGTATGCCATCTCCTCGGTAATCATCCCCTTACGTGCAAAGTGCATCTGCGACATATTCATATCGCCGGTTCGCTCTGCCTCGGCCTTCCGCTTGACGATCCACTCCGCCCGCCCCGTCGGTACCTTGTAGTCGTTGCCGTGCGCACGTGCTCCATTGCTGTTGCCATTCGAACCTGCCCCACTTCCGTTTCCACTCATCATGTCTCCACCTCTGTTGGCATGCTATCGAGTAAGTATACGACTCGAAGCGCCCCTGCAAAGCTTCCGGGAAAGTTCGCAACGGATCAGCTTCCGGGCAGACAACAATCCGGATGAGCAAATCTTTGTGAATTTGGAGGGTCGAAGCCGGGAACAGTAGTATTGCTCAACCGAAATGAAGCAATCGCCCGAAATCGTCCATCTCGCCAACGAGATTCGCTCCCGGTTAGACCTGTTGAGCGCGCCCGGCACTGCGGAAGTGCGAGCGACCCGCAGAGAGTTCTCCCATCAACACAGGAGTGCGGCGCCTGAAAGCGTTATTCAACTTGCTCTGCACCTGCTCGACGAAGACTCTGACCTTCTACGCTTCTTCTCCTATGAATTAGTCAGTCATCACAAGCCTGCCTTCGAACAACTCACAAAGGACGATCTCCTGAAGCTCGGCAGAAAACTCAATAGCTGGTCTTCGGTCGACTGTTTCGCAATGTATCTATCTGGCCCGATGTGGGCCAACGGCAGACTCTCTGACAAAACCATCGCCACATGGGCCCACAGTGAAGACCGCTGGTGGAGACGCACCTCGCTTGTCAGCACAGTTGCCCTGGGCCGGCGCGGATATCCGGACGACCTTGTCAAAGTGGCAAAAATCTGCGCCTTGCTTACAGCAGACAGGGACGACATGGTCGTGAAAGCACTTTCCTGGGCCTTACGCGAAGTTGCCAGGAAGCATCCGAAGGAAGCCCGCGCCTTTCTTGCCAGGCATAAAGATACTCTCGCTGCTCGTGTCCTCAGAGAGGTCAACAACAAACTCAATACCGGCCTGAAGACGCCTCGCCGTAGCCAAAGAAAGCCTGACGGAGGACACTGATCTCAGAACTCAGCGTGGTACCCATGCTGAAAGGAGCGATAAATGCGCGTCGCAATCGTGTCCGACATTCACGGTAATCTGACCGCATTTGAGGCTGTATTAGCCGATATCCGACAGTCCTCCCCGGACCTGGTGCTCCACGGAGGAGACCTGGCCGATTCCGGATCCAGTCCCATCGAGATCATCGACCGGATCCGCGCTCTGGGCTGGCAAGGTGTAATGGGCAACACCGATGAAATGCTTGTCCAACCCGATTCGCTCGAGAATTTTGCGGCCCAATCTTCGGCCCCACCCGCTCTCTGGGCGGCAATCCGCGAAATAGCGTCGGCGACCCGTTCCAGGCTCGGAGATGAAAGACTGACGTGGTTGCGCGATCTGCCACGCGTGAAGATCGAGGAGATCTTCGCACTGGTCCATGCCACTCCCGAGAGTTGCTGGCGAGCTCCTTCAGCACAAGCGACAGACGCAGAGTTGGAAGTCATTTATGGCCCACTTGACCGCCCGATCGTTGCCTTTGGACATACTCATCTTCCTTCCATTCGCAACATTGCCGCACAACCAAATCTCCTCATCAACACAGGAAGTGTTGGACTTCCCTACGACGGTGATCCTCGCGCGTCCTATCTGCTTCTCGAAGGAGGTAAGCCATCCATCCGGAGGGTCGAGTACAACGTCGAGAAGGAGCTGAAGGCACTTTCCTCATGCGGCTTACCCGGCGCAGCGTGGACAACAAAGATACTTCGCACCAGCTCTCCCCAGATGCCATAGGATCCGCCATCAAAGCTTGTAAGCTTATAATCATAGACATACGGAGAAGGAATCGATGCCTAGACAGACTGAAAAGATCCATCTATTGGACGACGCGGGCTATTCTTACAACTTCGACCGAATGATGTATATCAATCGTCAAGCGAAGAAGGCCTTCAGTATCGAATTTATCGATGACCACGCAAAAGAAGAGATCGCAACACGTATCCACGAGCCCAACTCGGAGCAAGATTGGTTGTTCTACACCAGCCTCCCTATGTCGAAAGGCACCGAAAAGGAACTCAAGAGGATACTTCAATAGTGACTCCTCGAACTATTGAAGATAGGTTGCGGGAACAATACTTCACCTTTCTGCCGGGGATGACGCGTGCCGCTGAATACCTGAAAACGCGAATTGAATACAGTCTCCTTCCTATCTCCCGTCAGCTTGAATCACATGAAAACCTAGTCGTAAAGGCCCGCGTAAAGGAGTGTGGAAGCGCAATTGATAAATTGCGCAAATATAACCCAAATGATCCGCAGGGTCGCCGCAACCCAGGCGGAGTATTCGATCGCGATCGTTCCGAACAATATTCTCTATTGACTCTGCGAGATATGGTCGGTGTACGTGTATTAGTGTTCCCGTCGAAACGGGCCATTGAGGCGGACTCTCTATTGCGGCTGGAATTCGGCGATTGGCTCGCCGATCCCCTTTTTGATGGAGATCAACGTCTCGCATTCAAGTACCAGGGAAGATACGGAGAATCAAACGAGACCTTCGGGTGTGAGTACCAAATCGTATCAACACTCATAGGTCTTTTCTGGGAGGTAGAGCACGCAGCGATTTACAAACAATCGCCCAACTTCAAAGGACTAATGCCGGTCATGCAGGAACAAACATCGGCCGTCAATCGTGCGCTTATAAATTTTGAAGACGAATTTGAGCGCCAATTGTTGCTGGCGGAACACGCATCTTCCTGAGCTTCGATCTCATTCCCGTCCGGACATGTGTCTTTCTGCTTCACGAATAGCCAACCCTCCCCTGAACCTCGCATCCAACCCAACAGAACGAAGTACGACCGTGAGCACCCCGGCTGGAACGTTCGCCGCTCTCACCCACATCCATGCAAGACCACCCGGCGTATCTCACGCCCACGAGAGACTGCGTCTCCAAGGAGAACCACAGCCATGAAGCTCTTTTCAGAAAACATCGAAGACCTCCGCACCCTTTACATCGCCAACCTGAAGAAGGCCCTCGACATGGAGCAGAAGATCACCAGGGCCCTCCCCACCATGATCGAGAAATCCACCGACCCTCAACTCGCCACCGCCTTCCGCAACCACCTCGAAGAGACCCGCGGCCATGTGGCCAAGGTTGAAAGTCTCCTCCGAGACGTCACCGGCGAAGCCGACACCTCCACCTGCAAGGCCATCTCCGCCCTCATCACCGAGGCCGAGGACAACATCAAGGACGCCAGCGATCCCAGCGTCCGCGACATCACCCTCATAGCCTCCGCCCAGCAGGTCGAGCACCACGAGATTGCCGTCTACGGCACTCTCCGCAGTTGGGCCGAGCTCCTCGGCCAGGACGAGGCCGCCGACACCCTCGAAATCATCCTCGAAGAGGAAAAGAGGGCCGACGAACTTCTCTCCACCATCTCCGACTCCGTCAACACCACCGCCGACACCGCCGACATCAGAAACCGCTCCCACGCAACCGTCTAGGCCCAAATAAACCAAAAAAAACGGCGAAGATCTCACACTGAGGTCTTCGCCGTTCAACTTTAAGTCCGCCTACACCACAGCGGAAGTAATATGGTTTGCAAAGCCGAACCGGGACACTGGTAGACGACTCAGGAAAGAGATCATAACGATATGACGATCGGCAGTCCTTTGTTTCGTCGCATGCGCAACCGCATCTCCGTGGTCCTTAGCCTCACCGCCGCTTTCATCGCACACGGACAAATTCCCGGCCAATCGGTCCCTGCACCTCCCGTCGCCATCGTCGCCCAGTCACCACAAGGCTTCGACGCCACAGTCGGCAAAGAGACTCTGCACCTCATCGTCTGTTCCGACTCCATCCTCCACGTAATCACCCGCCCCAACGATGTCGCCGCGAATCATCCGCAGCCCTGGCTCCTGCCCGCCGACCAATCATGCAAAGGCGCACCATTTCAGTTCAGCAAAGACGACAAAGCAGCGACCCTCAAGACCATCAACCTGACCGTCTCCATCTCGCTCGCTCGCGGCAACCTCGCCTTCACCACCTCCGACGGCAAGTCCCTCACACGCGAACGGGACAGTGTCCCTCGCACCTACGATCCAGTCACCATCAACGGCGACCCGACCTATCACGTCGTCGACCGCTTCTCCCCCGACTTCTCCGAAGCCCTCTACGGTCTCGGCCAGCATCAGAGCGGCATGTTCAACTATCGCGGATCCACCGTCGAACTAGGCCAGAACAACACCGACATCGCGGTCCCATTTCTCGTCTCTACCAAGGGCTACGGCATCATCTGGAACACCGCAGCCTTCACCTACGTCGACAACCGCTTCCCACTCGAGCTCTCCTTCGACTCCATGGCCGGCGACGGCGTCGACTACTTCCTCCTCTACGGCCCCCAGATGGACGACATCATCCATCAATACCGCAACCTCACCGGCCACGCGCCCATGCTGCCCCGCTGGGCCTACGGCTTCATCCAATCCAAAGACCGCTACATCTCACTCGATGAAATCATCTCCATCGCCAACCGCTACCGAACCGAACACATCCCCCTCGATGTCATGGTGCAGGACTGGTTCTGGTGGAAGCACGAGGGCGACCCCATCTTCAACGACAACTACCACGACGTCCCCGCCGACCTCAAAAAACTGCACGACGAACACGTCCACACCATGATCTCCACCTGGGGCCTCATCGATCCCGCCGCCGACACTTACAAAAAACTCGACAGCGAAGGTCTCCTCATCCCCAACGCGCACGTCTACGACGCCTCAAACCCAAAGGCGCAGGACATCTACTGGGACAGCCTGCCCGGCAAACTCTTCGCCCAGGGCTGGGACTCCTTCTGGCTCGACTCTGCAGAGCCCGAAGAATACTGGCCACACGTTGGAGACGCCATCCTTCGGAGCAAAAAGATCGCCATCGGCAACGGAGCGATGTACACCAACATCTACCCGCTCCTGCACAACGAAGGAATTCAACGAAACTGGCGCAAGACGACTGACCAGAAGCGCACCTTCCTCCTCACACGTTCGGCCTTCCTCGGCCAGCAGAGAGTTGGCGCAACCGTATGGTCTGGAGACGTCTTCAGCAGTTTCTGGGGACTCTCCCATCAAATCGCCGGTGGCCTCAACTACGCAATCTCCGGCCTGCCCTATTGGACGACAGACATCGGAGGCTACTGGCCAACCTACCCAGGCCAGCCAACCGACCCCGCCTATCAGGAACTCTACCTTCGCTGGTTTCAGTTCGGTGTCTTCTGCCCCATCTTCCGTTCGCACGGCCACCGCCCCCACAATGAGATGTGGAGCTACCCCGACGTCGAGCCCTCTCTCATCGCCTACGACAATCTCCGCTATCGCATGATGCCCTACATCTACTCGCTCGCCTGGAAGGTCTCAAGCGACGACTACACCATCCAGCGGCCACTCGTCATGGACTTCAAAGACGATCAGCTCACCTGGAACATAGGCGACCAGTTCATGTTCGGACCAGCTCTTCTCGTCAGCCCCGTCACAGAAGCAAAAGCAACAGAACGTCGCGTCTATCTTCCAAAGGACACGACCTGGTACGACTTCTGGAGCGGACAGAAGATTCAAGGCGGAGCGCACATCCAGGCGGCAGCGCCCCTCGATCGAATCCCACTGTACGTACGCGCCGGTTCGATCCTGCCCCTCGGGCCGCCGGAGCAATACGCCGACGAAAAGGTCAACGGCCCCATCGAACTACGCATATATTCCGGCAAGGACGGCAGCTTCACGCTCTATCAGGACGAAGGCGACAACTACAACTACGAAAAAGGACAGCACGCGACCATTCCCATCACATGGTCGGACTCCGAAGGCACACTGACCATAGGCGCCCGCACTGGAACTTACGTCGGTATGCCGGACGAAATCACCTTCAACATCGTCTGGGTCAGCCCCGCCAATGGAATTGGTGGCGGTGAACAACAAGCAGACAACACCGTCGTATATCTCGGTTCAGAACTCAAAGTGACCCGACCAGTTCAACTAAAATAGAAAAGGCGAGGACTTGACAAAAAGCCCCGCCAGAATCGGGCGCAAATCGGTATCGCCTAGGAAGGCCCAAATCGAATGCACCGCTGAACGCTTGAAGTCCAAGCCTAAGTCTAATTTTTTGAAGACTTTGCGCAAAAAGTGACGGGGTGGGGGGATACCTGTCCTCCGCTCGAAGTAAACTGGAGGGGACGGAGCAGCATGCCAAACGAATCCAGAAAGAATCCGATCAAGATCATCCTCGCCTCGACAATTATTTTGGCGACAGTAGCCTATCTCGCCTTCACTGGTGGTCGCGACAACAAGAGCTACTACGTCACCATCGGCGAGCTCCACGCAATGGGCGACAAAGCGTACGTCCGCCACCTCCGCGTCGCCGGAAACGTGGCCCCCGGAAGCATCCATCGCGCAGGCACCAACGCCTCCTTCGATCTCCTCGAGCAGGGCAACAAGCTCTCCGTCGTCTACCAGGGCTCCGAGCCCCCACCCGACACCTTCAAAGACGACTCTCAGGCCCTCGCCGTAGGCACCTACGGCCACGACGGCGTCTTCCACGCCACCGAACTCCAGGCCAAGTGCGCCTCCAAGTACGCCCCGGCCGCCCCAGCAACTCCCACCACCGCCGCGACCACTCTGCCCGCCTCCCGCTAGCTATTTTCCAGTGAGCGCCTTCAGATACCGGTAGTCGAAGTTCACGCCGGTATAAAAAGATTCCACTCCAATGCGTTCGTCTCTTCCATGGGCGCGCACATCGTCGCCATCGACTCCCATTCCTGAAAACCCATAGCTCGGCATCCCCGCCGCCATCGTAATTTTGCTGTCCGACGCCCCCGTCTCCATCTCCGGCACAATCGGCAACCCGGGCCACATCTGCCCCACCACAGCACGCAGCGCCGCAAAAACCTCTTCATTCAAAGGCGGAGGAGTTACCGACACCTCATTCTCGTCCCGATCGCTCAACGCCCCTGCATCGTTCACCAACTTCACCTCGACCTTCGGATCCGCAAACACCTTCGTCAGCTCCGCCCTCACCTCGGCCGGAGTGTGTCCTGGCAGTATCCTGCAATTCACATTGGCCTCGGCCCTCTGCGGCAGCGCATTGCGCGCGTGCCCAGCCTGCACCATCGTCGCCACACAGGTCGTCCGCATCGTGGAGTTATACAGCGGACTCTCCGACAACCGGGCCACCGCAGCAGCGTCCGGCGGAGTGTTCAACACCGCCTGCATGTCAGCCGCCACCTGCCCTGTCTCGATCTTCGCCATCGCCTCAAAGTACCCGCGAGTCACGGAATTGAGCTCGAACGGAAACTGGTAGGCCCCGAGGCGACCCAGAGCGTCAGCCAAGTGATAGATTGCATTGTCCCGCTTCGGCAGCGAGCTATGGCCCCCGGGATTGGTCACCATCAATTGATAGTCGGCATACAGTTTTTCCGTGGCTTCCACGCCGATGTTCACTGGCTTCCCCTTGTCCGTATTCAACCCACCTGCATCCGCATTCAGTACAAACGCTGCGTCCACCAACTCCCGATGGTTCTTCACTAGCCAATCCACGCCGTTCGATTTACCACCCTCCTCGTCCGCGGTAAGTGCCAGGATGACGTCACGATCCGGCACAAAGCCCTCTCGCTTCAGCCGGATCAATGTCGTCACCGAAGCCGCATCGGACTCCTTCATGTCCTGCGTCCCCCGCCCGTAAAAGTACCCGTCCTTCTCCGTAAACACAAAGGGGTCCGTCGTCCAATCCTCGCGCTTCGCCTCCACAACATCGAGATGTCCAATGATCAGCACCGGTTTCTTCGTGCTCCCGGCCTTGCCACGATACCTCGCCACCATATTGCCTTTGCGCTCGTTCGGCCCCAGCACAACAACGTCCGCCGCTGGAAACCCTGCATCCAGCAACCGCTTCCGCATTGCCTCCGCCGCGACTGTCGTACTCCCCACCGAGTCCGTCGTATTAATCTCAATCAACTGCCTGAAGACTTCATGCGCCAATTGCCGCGACTCGGCATCCAGCGCGGGTACCTGTTGAGCATGAACGGTCGTAGCCAAGAGTCCTGCAGACAGCAACACAGGTAGTAGTTTCAAAGTATTGGAATCTCCTCAAAAGGTCTCGCACTGCCAATCCGGCAGCCGCTAGCCATATACTCGCATGAGGACACAGAATCGCCGTACCGATTACCTCAGGAAATGTCGACCGCGACCACAATCCGCCCCGTCACCCTCGCCACCGCGGCCCGACTCGAGTCCGTCTCCAAGATCTACGGCAGCTTTGCCGCCCTCCGAAACGTCTCAACGACCTTCGCGGCCGGCTCCTGCACTGTCATCCTCGGCGAAAACGGCGCTGGCAAATCCACTCTCCTTCGCGTCATCGCAGGCCTCATCAACCCCACTCGCGGCAATGTCACAGTCTTCTCGGAGACCCCGCACCACCAGCGCCGCCGCATCGCTTATATGAGCCACTCGCCCATGCTCTACGACGAGCTCACCGCCATGGAGAACCTCACCTACTTCGCCGGCCTCCACCGCGGTGATGGTGGCTGCGCCTGTGTCGGCAGTCCCGAGATGGCCCTCCGCGCCGTCGGCCTCGACCCCGACCTCAACCGTCCCGTAGGCCAGTACTCTCAAGGCATGCGCCAGCGCACCTCTCTCGCGCGTGTCCTCCAGACCGACCCCGAGCTACTTCTCCTCGACGAACCCTTCTCGAACCTGGATGCCGCCTCCACACAACACATGGTCGAACTCCTTGCCGACTTCCGCACCTGGCCCGTCGTAGGTGGCGGCAGCCGCACCATCCTCATCACGACCCATCAGGCCGCCCTCGCCAAACCACTGGCCGACAATGTCCTCACCATGCGCAACGGCCAGATACTCGAACCTGAGGCCGCAGTGTGAAGAACACTGTACCAACCAAGACCAACGCCGCCCGATTGCTCGACTCCCTCGGCATCTCCTACGAACTTCGTCCCTACGAAGTCGACCCTGACGACCTCACCGCCATCTCTGTCGCCCGAAAGATAGGCCTCCCGCCCGAGCAGGTCTTCAAGACCCTCCTCACCCACACCAACACTGGTGAGCATCTCTTCGCCGTCGTCCCTGGCGACGCCGAACTTGACCTGAAAAAACTAGCCCAGGCCGCAAAAGCGAAGAAGGTCGAACTTGCCTCCCTCAAAGAAGTCGAGCCTCTTACCGGATACATCCGCGGCGGGGTTACTGTCATGGGCGCGAAGAAACCCTTTCCCGCCTACGCCGATGAGACCATCGAACTCTTTGATATCATCTCGGTCTCCGCCGGTCAGCGCGGTCTCCAACTCCTCCTGGCCCCCGCCGACTACCTCCGTGCCGCCGACGCCACCCTTGCTGACCTGACCAAAGGGCCCGCATGACCTACCTCCGCCACGTCCTCGACCACCTCAGCAAAGACCTCCGCCTGGAATGGCGCTCCCGTGACTCCATCAACGGGATGCTCTTCTTTTCCCTCCTGGTGGTCGTCGTCTTTGGCCTCGCCTTCGATCCCACCAGCTACCCAACGCTGACCCGCCAGATCTCAGGTGGCATCCTCTGGGTCGCTCTCCTCTTCGCCTCCATCACCGCACTAAATCAGTCCTGGGCCCGCGAGCTGCGCAACCAAGTCCTCGAAGCCCAACGGATGGCCCCCTCCCCTGCCTCCGCGTTATTTCTAGGCAAGGCCCTCGCCAACATGCTCTTTGTCTTGGTCGTCGAGGCGGTTCTGGCCCCTATCTTCATCGTCTTCTTCAACCTCCACGTCCTTGGTAACATCTGGCTGCTCGCCCTGGTCCTGCCGCTGGGCACTTGGGCCCTGGTCGTCAACGGGACCTTCTTCGCCGCCCTTGGCCTTCGCGCCCGCAATCGCGAACTTCTTCTCCCCCTGCTCCTTCTTCCAATATCGCTACCCGCCCTTCTGGCGATGGTTCAGGCAACTACCGGTGTCCTCACGGCCGATCTGGATCCCATCCAGATCGCGACCTGGATCAAGCAACTGGCCGGTTACGACGTCATCTTCACCACCATTTGCATTCTGCTCTTCGAAACCGTACTCAACGCCGAATGACCGCATTCGCGATAGACTAACTCTATGGAGCAGCGCACCCCAACTCTCCGCAGCGTCGGTTGGCTCTGGTTCGGAATCGCTATCGCCGTCCTCGTAGTCGGCTTCCGCCAAGCCATCTTTCTCACCCCGACGGACGCGGCCCAAGGCGATGTTGGACGGATCTTCTACTACCACGTTCCCATCGCAATGTTGAGCCTGATCTTTCCCTACCTCAACTTCGCCGCCTCTCTCGCGTATCTCTTCTGGCGCAAGCGCGATCCCCTCAAGGCCCTCACCGCCGATGCCTTCGCTTTGGCCTCCGCAGAGGTCGCCGTCGTCTACGCCAGCATCACGCTCATCACTGGCTCCGACTGGGGACGTGCAGCCTGGGGCATCTGGTGGGCATGGGACGCCCGGCTTACCAGCATGCTTCTCCTGTGGCTTCTGTACGTCAGCTACCTCATGCTGCGACGGTTCTCCTCCACCGGCCAGAGCCAGACTCTCGCCGCGGTCCTCTCCGTCTTCGCTGCGGTGGATGTTCCTATCGTGTACATGTCCATCCGCTGGTGGCGCACCCAGCATCCCGCCCCGGTGTTTGGTGGCGGCCCTAACTCCGGCATGGACAAATCCATGCTTCCTGCTTTCTTTTGGAACCTCGCCGGCTGGGCCATCTGGGGCATCTTCATTCTGCTCTTCCGCTTTGCCCTCGAACGCAGGCGTCAGATTGCCGAACAGGAAGCCGCACTTAAGGCCATTGAAGCCTCGTTGGAGATCACAAAATGACCTGGAATTCGTTCTTTGATACGAGCACAATGGAGCATCGCCACTTGCTCTTTGCCTACGCTGTCGTCCTGGCGATTCAGGGGGGGTACTGCGGATGGATCGCCTGGAACTGGCTCCGCACCAAAGACCCGCGCCGTTAGAAAAATCAACGAAGCCACACAAGAACTGCGGCTTCGTTGTCCGAGAAGAAATTGCAAATGACGCGATCGATCCAAAGGTGGACGTTCCGCATCGATCACATAGACACGCTAACCACCGGGAAAGTTTCGCAGGACTCTCAAAAATTCTCTACGACTGCACTTCAGCTTGCCGCCCCTTCGCTACCTCGATAGACTCCGAATAGTGCCAACGCCCCTCCGACCTTTTCTTGCGCTGTCCGTAACCACCGCAGTCTGCGCGCTTCTTCTCGGCGTCTCAGGCTGCCGTCGCAGTGGCTTTCCCGACGTCCCCGATGGCTACCGGGAGTTCGCCTACATCAGCAACAGCGGCTCCAACACCGTTACAGTGCTCGATCTTGTCTATCTCCGTCAGGACCGGACCCTCCAGGTCGGCTCCGGTCCCACCAATTTGGTCGCGAACCCTGTCCGCAATGAGATCTACGTCGTCAACACGCAGTCCGGCACAGTCTCAGTGATCGACGCGCAGGCCAATCGTATCGTCGCCACCGTCCCTGTTCACCGCCAGCCCTCGTTCATCGCGGTCGATCCCACGGGCCATCGCGCTTACGTCGCCAACTCAGGTTCCAATTCAGTCAGTGTTCTCGACCTCGACCGTCGCCGAGAGATCGCAGTGGCCGGCACCGGCGAACAGCCCGGCGTCGACCGCATCTCTACCGACGGCCACAGCCTGGTCGTCACCAATCGTGGTGGCAACAGCGTCTCTATCTTCGATGTACCCCCCTACAACGCGGCCGCGACGTCTGAACCTCCGCCGCATCTCCGCGCCGTCTTTTCTGGATGTCCCGGAGCCACTGATGCCGTGATTCTGCATGATTCCTCCAAGGCTTTTGTCGCCTGCTCTGCGGGTCATCAGGTGATGGCCGTCAGCCTTGCGGCGGCGCCAGGATCGTGGCCGGCGAGGCAGAACTCTGCGCTTATGGCTGACCATATGCTTGCACTGCTCGATGTGGGCAAGACGCCTGTTGATCTGGCGTTGAAGCCTGATGACGGTGAGATATTTGTCTCGAACTTCGGTTCCGATAGCATCTCAGAGATATCTACTCCGACCAATGAAGTGGGTGGAACATACACCATTGGCAACAGGCCTGTTCACGGAATCGTGAGCAGCGACAACAGCACACTGTGGGTCGCGAACGTCGGCGCTGACTCCATCGCGCTATACAGCATAGAAGACGGACGGGTGCTTCCTATCGGGATCCACACTGGTTCCGCGCCAGATGCGCTTGCGTTCTCAGAAGACGAGCACCTTTTGCTGGCTGCTGACACTCATTCCGGGGACGTTGCGGTCATCCGGACGGCCGGCAGGTCCTTACCTGAGCTCTTCACCATGCTTCCGGCTGGCATTTCCCCCAATTCGATCGCGGTAAAGGCGATTCAGAAGAAGCCATAATTTGCAGAAAAAAGTTGAGGACTGGCGGCGAGCGCTTTTTGGTGTTTTGCTGGGCTTTTTGAGGGGGGTCCTGGGAAAAACGTCTGCTTGAGCGTGGTTTTTGATGGTAAAAACGTGGTGAAATGCATGGTACAACGTGGTGACTTGACGGCACCAAAACAGGCCCGAAAAACATGCCACTTTCTCGAACTTTATTTTTGCACAGGCGGTGGTCTTCAGGACTGGCGTGCGAGGACAAGGGTGATATCGTCGGGCTGTTCGTCTGCACCGATCCAGGCGTCGAGGGCGAGCATTACCTGGGTGGAGATCACATGCAGCGGCTGGTCGCGGTAGCGGCCCACCACCTCCATCATGCGCTCTTCGCCGAACTCGCCGAAGTCGTTCTCCGGCTCCGTTACACCGTCGGAATAGGCCACGAGAATATCGCCGGGCTGCATGTGGAAGCTGTCTTCGTCGTAGTGCATGCCGTCCATCAGACCTACGACGGTCCCTCCCTGTCCAGCCTGCGAATACTCCCGTCCTGTCCAAGCACCAGCGGGGGCAACTGCCCCGCGTTCGAGTAGGTCAGCTTCGCCGAGGCAGCGTCGTAGTGGGCCAGGAACAACGTCGCGTACTTCTCAGGCTGCGTGCTGCGGAAGAGGTGCCGGTTGAGCAGCGAAAGGATGCGCCCCGGCGATTGAAAGAGCTCATCGCAGTCTCCCCCACGTTCATCGCGGCTGGCCAGCAGCCCTGCCACCGTGGACTCGCTGTAGACGAGTTCCTCGCTGGCAAAACGGTAGGCGCGCACGGCCGAGTGCAGCGTCGCCATCAGCAATGCCGCTGAGATCCCCTTGCCGCTGATGTCTCCAATGGCAATGCCGACGCCGGTCTCCTTGCGGCCGACCACCCCGTCGTGGGCCTCCTCATGGAAGACGAGGAAGTCATAGTAGTCACCGCTGACTGAACGCGCCGGACGGCAGACGCCGTGCAGATCGAGATTGGCGATACCGTGCGCAGAGAGCGGAAACAGGTTCGCCTGGCACCTCCTGGGCGATGGAGATCTCGTTCTGCAGGCGTTCCTTTTCTTTTTGTTCCACGAGCAGACGCTTCAGCGATCCCGCCATCTTGTTGAACGAGCGGCTCAACTCGGCGAGCTGGTCGTTGCGTTTGACGCCGATACGGTAGTCCAGATCGCCGCTGTCGATATGCTTAGTCGCCCTATACAGGTCGGTCACCGATGTCGTAATCGTCCGGCTCAAACGGATCGCCATCCACAGGGCCAGCAGCTCGATGAGAGCAAAGACCAGGCACAGGATAATAATGGCGATGCGCAGGACGCTGGTGACGATTCCTCCGAGAGACGAGCCAAAGAGCTGGTTATAAAGGAGAGAGGGGCGCGATTCGACGGCGATGAGACAGTTGTCTCTCTCGCCTGTGTCCCAGATGTAGATGGGTTCGGTAGAGGTAAAGCTGACAGGAACATCGACCACGTTGATGGGCAGAGGTTGAGTTCCGCCTCCGGTCCACGGTCTGCCTGTAACTCCCGATGGCCCGATGGCGACCGTCGCCTCCTGACGTTCGCGATGAGGTGCGGTGGGACGGACCGAGCGTGTCTGGCTTCCTTCGGGCGATACGGGACGCAGTTCCGATTCGCTTGATGTATTGCCGGCGCGTTCCGGCAGCATGCGCGCGCGACCGAGGCCTTCGGCGACGATCGTCATCAAGGCGCCATCGACAGGGACGCTGCTCATGAGAGTAAAGATTCGTCGGTCGTTCCACTGTTTTTGATGGACGGATACGAGGTATAGCTCACCGCTATCGAGAACGAGACCGGAGAACTGACCGCCGGGAAGCTCGGTTGCCCAGGGTGGCAGGCCTAAGGGGGCCTTGCCTCGAGGGTTTGATCCAAGGTCGACGGGGGCGCCATTAATGAAGACCCGTGTTTCGCGCCGAAGCCGGTTACCGACTCGATCGATCTTGCCAAACTCTTCGCCTCTCTCAAGATTCTGGATGGCGGTGGCGAACTGTTCGGGCGAGTCGTTTGGCCGGTCATTGAGCGTTTGCGTGACCAGGTCTGTGCGATGCGCTGTTTCATTGGTCATCTGATTCAGCTCGGTCTGAATGCGGGAGTCGACCAGATGGATGGCGAACTGGCCAGCGGCCACGTAGGCAAGAACAGAGGCTAGCGTGACGAAGAGGACGACGGGGGCAAGACCGATCAAAAGATAGGTGA
Organism: uncultured Acidobacteriaceae bacterium; assembly: GCA_963774835.1. Taxonomy (GTDB): domain Bacteria; phylum Acidobacteriota; class Terriglobia; order Terriglobales; family Acidobacteriaceae; genus Edaphobacter. Next base: position 192,512 of record CAVZGS010000001.1, on the reverse strand, counting down.
GGACGAGCTTGTTGCGCAGGCTCCAGAGCATGTGGGTGCGAACAAGCTTCCAGAGGAAGGGCACGGTCACGGCCACAAGAGTAATGCCGGCGAATATCTGCAAAAGAGTGAAGAAAGGTCCCGATGTGCGCCGAGGAAGCGGCGAACAAACAGAAGCCAGCCGAACCAGACGGTCACCCAGAGCGTGGCACCAGCCAGTCCCGTCGGCAGATGCGCCTTCAGCCACGCCAAGATCCTTGTTGCGCTACTCATCGTTCTTTGCCTTTTTCTGCTCTGACTCGCGCGCCAACCGCAACGTATGGCGCGTTGCTGAAAAATGCGCTCCCGCCAGCAGCAAAAGGCCGGAGAGAAACGCCCACATCATCAACCCTACCGAAATATAAAACGGCCCGTAAACCGACTGAAAGTCCAACCACGGTAACGCCCTGATATAGAGGACCTTTGCGAGTTGCCACAACAGACCGATCACAATCGCGGTGGGCAGGACCGCGCGAGCGGGAACTTTTCTGTGGGGGAGCACCCAGTAGATAAGGAAGAACAGCAAAATGCTCGCGAGGCCGGCACACAGCCGCAAGAAGCCATACGATATGAAGCCAAAGACGATGTTATCCGTATGACCCAGGAAGACCCAGGAGAGGATGGTCTGCTGGCTCGCTGTCGACGCTACCGATGCCATTGCCAGTACGCCGACTGCAAATGCGAGCCCCAGCGATACCGCCTGATTGTGCAGATAACTGCGGTTCTTCCGGACGCCCCAGACGGCGTTTAGCGCCACCTCCAACGGCAGAAACACGCCGGTGGAAGTGATGAGCAGCATGACCACCGAGAAGAACTGGGTGCCTTTGTGCGGGTGGGTGAGAAGTTGCATGTTGCGCATGACGAACTCCTGCCCCACGGGCAGAAGGTTCTTCATCATGTCGCCGACCACCTCCTCCATTTCGCGTGAATGGAAGACGTTGCGGCTGATCGTCAATAGCAGCACGATGAAGGGAAAGAGCGAGAGAATAGTATTGGCCGCGACGCTGAACGCGTAGGTATGCACCTCTGTCCGCGCCATGTACCTTACGAGCGCGGCGATCTGGGCCCCCAGACCGTACTCCTGGACGACGGGTCTGACGTCCCCCATTGGCTTCGGCGGCAGCTCCGGCTCGTTGGACTTTGGCTCTTCGGCTTGATCGGGAACGATGGAAGACATAGGTGGAATGGGCACGGCGCGCAGGACTGCGGTTGCTTACTCCGATGCTAGCAGAGTGTCTCCCGTCATCGGCAGACACTAAATCTTAGAGATGGCTTCTCTGTCTACGCCGATTGCGGCTTCTCTGGCCCCCTCTTCGAGGCTGTTGATTCGTATGGTCGCCCACTTCGCGGCCTCGGCGAGGACCGGGTCTTCCGCTTCGGCCCAGGCCTCCAGTTGGGCGGCAAACCTCCGTTCGCCACTGTTCCCCATTGCGATGGCGACGTTGCGTTGAAGGCGTTTGCGACGGGTGCGCTCGACCGGTGAGCCCGCAAACCATCGCTTGAACTCCACCGCATCCATGCCGGCAAGCCAGTCCAGCGCCGGATTCACCATTTGCGGCCGCGCTAGCATGCCCTCGTTCGCCGAAACCGGAGCGCGCCGGTTCCAGGGGCAGACGTCCTGGCAGATGTCGCAACCGAAGACCTGACGGCCCATGGGTCCGCGGAGTTCCTCGGCGATTGGGCCTTTCTTCTCGATCGTCAGGTAGGCGATGCAACGCGATGCGTCCATCTCGTGCGGGGCGACCAGAGCGTCGGTCGGGCAGGCGTCGATGCAGCGCGTGCAGCTTCCGCAACGGTCTGCTGCGATTGGCAGCTCGGCGGCCGCCGCGACCGGCAGCGACGTGACAATGACGCCGAGCAATAGCCAGACCCCAGCTCCTGATTGATGACACAGGTATTTTTTCCGATCCAGCCAATGCCGGCCTTCGCAGCGATGGCGCGCTCGACGAGGGGCCGGTGTCGACGTAGCAGCGCGTCTCGCAGGCGAAGCGTTCGTGCAATGCGGACTCGATTTGGCGTAGACGGCCAATAAGCTGATCGTGATAGTCGGTGGGGACGAGTTCGTCTGGTTCTGCGGCCGCGTTGCTCACCGTTTTCTGAGCGCTCCCGCTCCATGCGTATCGGGCGATCCATCCAGTGTCTGGCGACGCACGGTCAATTGAGAGTGGGCCGGATGCGTTGTAGTTCAGCGCACAGACGATGACGGACCGCGCCCATGGCATCGCCACATGCACCGCGCTTCGCAGGAGAACGCCCTGTTCGTCGCGGCGCTTCAGATAGTCCATCTCCCCCGCTCTGCCGGCGGCGACCCACGCGGCAAACCGTTCTGCGTCGACCTGGTCGCCAGCTCCGGATTCTGCAACATCGACCGACGTTACGCCTGCGGAGTCGAAGCCGGCATGCAGGGCCTGCTTTTGCAGCCACAACACAAGCTCGGGAGTCCATGCTCCGGTCGCCACAATACTTCACCTCATTTCCGAGAGATTTGCGCAGACGTATTCAAGGATAAATCGACAAGCCGAGTGTCGACGAAAACAGTGTTATCTGCCGACGCAGAAGCCGCAACTCGAAGACGTGAGATAAATTAGAGGAGCGCGGAGAGTTTGCAGGACGCGGTTGAATGCACGTGACTCGAAACGGATTTCTCCTCCATTGCACTGGATCGCACCAGATCATATAGAGACAATATGTGCATTGCATCCTATAAGTTCCGCGATATGCCGGATTGCACTCATTTGTACTGGTTCGCACGAAATCAGAGATCAAAGGGACACTATATCGGACACTAGTCTCCGTTCGTTTCTCTTCGCTCAGCTGGGGTACCGATCAAATTTCAAACGAAATTGACCGACCTGGTATGTGCTTTTCGCGCTCATACTACTGGGCACGGCACGGCGTTCCATATGCCTTCCGCGTACTCCCTGATCGTTCTATCACTGGAGAACTTACCCGAACTTGCGACATTCAAAATGGCTTTGCCGGCCCACTCGTCTTGGTGAGCATACAAGCCAAGCATCCTCTGGTCCGCATCGAGGTAAGATCTGAAGTCCGCGAGGTGCATGTAGTGGTCTCCATTGGTCAGCAGTAAGTCGCGGAGGGGTGAAAAGATTCCCGTTTCGTAGCGGCTGAAGAAGTCAGAGAAAATCAAGTCCAATGCAGCGCGCGTTTCCGGTTCGTTTTCGTAGTGCCAGCGCGGGCTATACCACGCGCGGCTTTCCGCGACCTGGTCTGCTGTCAGCCCAAACAGAAAGAAATTTTCCTCGCCCGCCTCCTCGACCATTTCGATCGTAGCGCCGTCTCGTGTACCAATGGTCAAAGCACCATTCATCATGAACTTCATGTTGCTCGTACCGCTGGCTTCGTAGCCGGCCGTTGAGATCTGATTCGATACATCGGCCGCTGGAATCAAGCGCTCTGCAAGGGAGACCCGGTAGTCTGGTAGAAATACGACCTTCAGACGCCCGCGAACGGTAGGGTCACCGTCGATAGTCCTGGCAACGTTATTGATGAATTTGATGATCAACTTTGCCAGTTGATACGCCGGCGCCGCCTTGCCGGCGAAGAAAAACGTTCGTGGCGCTATGGCAATGTCCGGGTCTTTCCTAATGCGGTTGTAAAGCACTACAACCCGCAGGGCATTCAGCAGTTGCCGCTTGTATTCGTGAATCCGCTTGACCTGACAATCAAATATCGAGTCCGGATTCACCGTTTGCCCGGTGCTCGCCACAAGCCATTCTGCAAATCGAACTTTGGCTTCGCGTTTAGCCCTAAGGAACGCCTCCCGAAGGCTTCGATCGTTTGCAAGCGGCCTAAGATTGCTTAGCTGGTCGAGATCTGTAATCCAGCCACTCCCAATAGCGTCGGTGATGGTTGCGGTCAGAGCGGGGTTGGCGAGCAGTAGCCAGCGTCGAGGTGTGACGCCATTTGTTTTGTTATTGAAGCGTTCTGGAAACATTTCGGCGAGGTCTCTGACCGTCGTCGTCCTGAGCAGGTGGGAATGAATCGCAGCGACCCCGTTGGTACTGTGCGAACCGACGATGGCCACATTGGCCATGCGAATCTTGCGCTGAGGCAACGTTCTTCGACGAGGCTCATGCTTGTAACGCGCCGGTTATCGCCGGGAAACCGGGTCTGGATCGAATCAAGCAAACGACGGTTGATCTCGTAAATGATCTCCAGTTGACGCGGTAATAATGTCTCAAACCATTCAACGGGCCACTTCTCGAGAGCTTCGGGCAGTAGTGTATGGTTCGTGTATGCCAATGTCTGCTGTGTGAGCTCCCATGCGTGGTCCCATTCAAGATGTGCGTCATCCACCAAGATGCGCATCATTTCCGGGACCGCCATTGCCGGGTGCGTATCATTCAACTGGATCGACAACTTTTTCGGCAGCGTGCTCCAATCTGTGTTGGTTCAGGCGAAAGCGTCGGATGAGGTCCGCCAGTGAACAAGCGACAAGAAAATATTCCTGTACGAGACGCAACGCTTTGCCCAAACTTGTAGTGTCGTCCGGATACAGGACCCGCGTTATCGACTCGGCCGCGAGGGTCTCCGTTTGCGCTGCAACAAAATCGCCGCGGCTAAATCTCTGAAAGTCGAAATAATCTGTACTCTTTGCAGCCCAGAGCCGAAGGGTGTTTATGTTCTTGCCCCCATAGCCAACTACTGGACGGTCAAAAGGAATACCCCACAAAGTGCTCGGCTTTCCGGGAACCAGTTGAAATGTTCCGCCCTGCAGCTCAAAAGAAGAGTTCAGCTTGATTTCGACCTTCTCGTGCGGTCGCGCGACTTCCCAAGGATCCGGTTGACGCAACCAATTGTCCGGCTGCGCTTGTTGCCAGCCGTCTTCAACGAGCTGTTTAAACATGCCATATTCGTATCTCAGCCCGTAGCCCATGGCCGGAAGCTGCAGAGTGGCCATGGAGTCAAGAAAACAGGCTGCCAAACGGCCAAGTCCTCCATTACCCAGGCCTGCATCATCCTCTTGTTCTAACAGCGAAAGCAGATCCACATCGTTTTTCTTTGCCGTCGCTACGACGAGCGGATCCAGTAGAAGATTGGTGATATTGTTTGCCAAGGAGCGGCCGAGAAGGAATTCCATCGAGAGGTAATAAACACGTTTGGCATTCTTCTGTTCGTAGGTTTTCTCGGTAAGCACCCATCGTTGCGAAAGAACGTCCCGCACGGAGCGCGCGACAGCTTCAAAGCGCTCGCGTGAACCGATGGCTTTCTCGTCCGCAACATTGTCGAAGTTGAGATGTCGTTGGTATAGCCCGTCCTCTGCCATGAACTGGATAGGGCCACATCCGTATTGTTCGAGAAGTGTTGCAGCGTCCATCTTCACTATCCTTGGTTTCGGTGTCATGCGCGCGCTTGTACTCATCTGTTCCCCCTCGTGAGGATTGGTAAGCTAGCTCATTCGGAAGCTTCCCCTATTGCAGAAATCGTGCGCCTCTTGGGCGTTGCATGAGAGCACCAGTGAAGGGACTCTAGTGCGGCCATCTCCAGTCAGCAACCTCGGGCATATCGGTCCCGTGCTCGTAAGCGTAGTTCCGGCATGCAATCTGCATATTGCGGAAGCGTTCCATGGCGTGGGCCCCGACAGGCTGCAACCTTGGCACACGCTTGATCACGTCCATTGCCAGGCTGAAGCGGTCAATCTCGTTAGATATCGCTAGCTCCAGTGGTGTATTGATGTTGCCTCGTTCCTTATAGCCACGCACATGCAGGTTGTCGTGATTTTTGCGTCGGTAAGCCAATCGATGGATGAGCCACGGATATCCGTGAAAATTGAAGATGATCGGCTTGTCAACGGTGAAGAGCGAATCGAAGTCGCGATCGGACAAGCCGTGGGGGTGCTCCGAACTGGGCTGCAATTTAAAGAGATCGATCACATTGATATAACGGAGCTTGATGTCGGGAAACTCCGTCTTCAGCAGGCAAATCGCCGCAAGAGCTTCCTGCGTGGGTATATCGCCTGCGGAGACCATCACCGCATCCGGCTCGCTACCCTGGTCAGTACACGCCCATTCCCAGATTCCAATGCCCTTAGTGCAATGCGCGATTGCCGCGTCCATATCCATGTACTGAAGGTGCAGCTGTTTGTCACAAACGATAACGTTGATGTAGTTCTCGCTCTTCAGGCAGTGGTTGGCGACCGATAGGAGGCAATTGACATCAGGTGGTAGATAAATGCGTGTGACCTCCGAACTCTTGTTCACGACGACATCGAGGAACCCGGGATCCTGATGAGTGAAACCGTTGTGGTCCTGCCGCCAAACCGTGGAAGTGACAAACATGTTCAGCGACGCGATGCTGTCGCGCCATGACAGATGATTACAAATCGAGAGCCACTTAGCATGCTGATTGAACATAGAGTCAATCACATGGATGAATGCCTCATAGGAAGAGAAGAATCCATGGCGTCCGGTGAGCAAGTAGCCTTCAAGCATGCCTTCAAGAGTATGTTCGCTGAGCATCTCGATCACTCGTCCGTCAGGAGCTAGCTCGCCGCCATCAGCATCTTCGGGAAAATAGTCCTCTATCCAGAACTTTTTGCTGACCGCGTAAATATCATTCAGCTTGTTCGACGTGTTTTCGTCCGGGCCGAAGACGCGAAAGTTCTTCATGTTCAACTTCATCACGTCGCGGAGAAAAGCGCCCAGCGGACGCGCGTTTTCTGCCTCCTGAGTGCCTGGTTTATTGACCTTGCAGGCGTATTCCTGGAACGCCGGTAGACGGAGGGCCTTCTTCAGGTGCCCTCCATTTGCGTGAGGATTAGCGCCCATTCTTCGTGTGCCAGTCGGTGCAAGTTCTTTGAGCTCCGGAACTAAGGCCCCGCGTTCGTCGAAGAGCTCTTCGGGCTTGTACCCCCGCATCCAGTCTTCCAGTTGCTGAAGACGTTTTGGGTTCTTCTTCACGTCCGCCATCGGGACTTGATGCGCCCGCCAGGAGCCTTCCAATTTGTGTCCGTCGATCTCGCCCGGAGCGGTCCATCCCTTTGGCGTCCGTAACACGATCATGGGCCACCGCACACGTTGAGCTACTCCGGAATGGCGAGCTTCGTTTTGAGATTTCCTGATCTCGGAAACGCAGTGTTCGATGGTCGCAGCCATTGCCTGGTGCATGCTCTCTGGATCGGAGCCTTCCACAAAATACGGCGTCCACCCGTAGCCTCGGAAAAAACTCTCCAGTTCTTCATGGCTTATACGTGCGAGCAGCGTCGGGTTATTGATCTTGTAGCCATTCAAATGCAGTATGGGGAGCACTGCGCCGTCGCGGATCGGGTTCAGAAATTTGTTGATCTGCCAGGACGTGGCAAGCGGCCCGGTTTCCGACTCTCCATCGCCGACCACGGCTGCAACAATCAGCTCCGGATTATCGAAGGCAGCGCCACACGCGTGCGAGAGTACGTACCCAAGCTCTCCACCTTCGTGGATTGACCCGGGCGTCTCCGGCGTGCAGTGACTTCCGATGCCGCCCGGAAAGGAAAATTGTTTGAAGAACGCCCGCAGACCCTCTTCGTCTTCGCTCTTATCCGTATAGATCTCCGAATATGCGCCTTCCAAATAAACTGGAGCGAGAACTCCCGGCGCTCCGTGTCCAGGTCCCGCGAGGAAGATCATGTCCAGATCGTACTTCTTGATTAAGCGGTTCAGGTGAATATAGATAAATGCCAATCCAGGACTTGCGCCCCAATGCCCCAGAAGCCGACTCTTGATGTGCTCCGTTCTAAGCGGTTCCTTCAGCAGTGGATTGTCCTGTAGGTAGATCATGCCCAACATCAAGTAATTACAGGCGCGCCAATAGCCGTGGGTCTTGTACAACTCATTGGCGTTCAGAGGCGCTCCTGAGAGGGTAGATCTCGCAGGTCCATATGCACTCAGGGGATGGCGGACTTTTTCAGGTGCTGCCACGGGTGTCATAGTCGTGCTCCTTTTGGCCGAATATACGCAAACTAAGCCTGTCAAAAAAACATCGGCAACTTTCAGAACAGACAGAAGCAGAGAATAGTCGCGCCGATCTCCGTCCTAAGCTCGTCCATCTTTGATCAAACCGCTGGAGTTTGTCTTTCAGGTGTCCTACGCATGGCTTGTTGCGCGAGCGGGCTGAATCCAACTGGCGCAATGGCCAAAGCTGATCTTCTTCCAAGTGATCCAGAGATTCGATCTCCTAAGAGTCCCGCTCTATAGGGCCTGCTTGCAGACCGCTGCCGGAACTTAGGGAGCTTCCACTGTCGGTCAGTCTTACGCCGAGCAACCGGTGAGAACAATTAGGGAAACCCCTAAATACGTAGATTCGCCCCACACTGGCCGTTAGCTTGTTGGGCCGTCACGGTTGGTCTTCATGAGACGCTAATGACTCGGGCGTCCTGCATACTGGGGATTTCCCCAGTGGCGGAAGGCCGCACATTGCACTAGGAATAATCCGAGGGTTTTTGGCGCGACGAAACGCTCTGCCCTGAACCGAGGCGAACCTTGATGCGTGCACGGGCGATGCTGGTTGATGACCATCTCGCCGACTCAAAGCCACGACTGCGCATTGGAGTCCGCGTTCGGGAGTGCACTGGAACATGTGCTCAGTCCTACATGAAGGTGCACCTTATTCCAGCGATACAAGCGCTCCGTTCGGACAACCTTACATCTGTCCATATTTTTCTTCATGATGTTGGAGGGTCAGTTGGAGGACTAACGTTCGTGTGCCGGGTTTTTGCCAACTGATTTACGAGAGAAGCAACAGTTCCACCTGAACGATACGGGATGGGTCTATGGCACGACTATATTCTGTTCGGTTTCAGCGCCTGGCGTTTCCGCAAGCAGTGAACAAAGTGGGGTGACCATGACAACGCAGAAAGAAAAAGCAGCGGCTCCCGAATCAAAGCTAAAACGGAAAGACTATGAGAAAGAACTGCGCCGCCTTCAAGGCGAACTCTGCCGTCTGCAGGAGTCAGTGAAACACAATGGGCAGCGCATCATCATCATCTTTGAAGGACGTGACGGCGCGGGCAAGGGCGGCACCATACGGGCCATCACGGAGCGGGTGAGCCCGCGTATCTTCCGGGTCGTGGCACTTCCTGCACCATCAGATCGTGAGAAGACTCAGCTATATATGCAACGCTATGTTGAGCACTTCCCGGCCTCTGGGGAGATCGTGATCTTCGACCGTAGTTGGTACAACCGTGCCGGAGTGGAATATGTAATGGGCTTTTGTACTAAGGCCCAGCATCGCCGCTTTCTCGAACTCTGTCCCGTTGTGGAGAGGTACCTCATAGAAAACGGAATCCTGCTCATCAAATTCTGGCTCGAAGTGAGCGACGAGGAACAGGAGCGAAGATTCGAGGCGCGTATCGAGGACCCACTGCGTCAATGGAAGCTCAGCCCAATTGACATGCCGTCACGTGAGCGCTGGTACGAGTACTCCCGTGCGCGCGACATGATGTTGAAAGCAACCGATACCAGTCACGCTCCTTGGTATATCGTCCGCTCAGATGATAAGAAGCGGGCTCGACTCAATTGCATCTCCTACTTGCTAGGTTTGATTCCCCGGAAGCGAGTACCAAGAGAATCAGTGAAACTTCCCAAGCGCTCTAAGAAGGATGCCTATGACGATCAGGTCACGCTCAAAGGGCGGAGATTCGTGCCAGACAAATACTGAATGCTGTGCATGATCGACAGGAGCAGGATCTACGTGCCCCCGGCCCGAGTGTCGTCTTCACGAGTAGTGCAGGGGATGAAAGCGTGACTCACCAAACCGGAACCGGAAAATATGAACAGATATTGACGACATGCAAGAACTTGAAGCCCATTCCAACTGCTGTCGTCCATCCGTGCGAGGAGTCCGCGCTGTCTGGTGCGGTTGAGGCGGCGAACCTCGGAATCATCGTTCCAATCCTGGTCGGGCCTCGCGACAAGATAGCAGCCATCGCCAGCGCAGCGGGAATTGACATTAGTCGTTTTCAGATCGTGGACACTCCGCACAGTAATGCATCTGCGGCGAAGGCGGTCGAACTGGTGCGCTCGGCGCAGGCAGAGCTTCTGATGAAGGGCAGCCTGCATACAGACGAATTGTTGGCGGCAGTCGTGTCACGCGAAGGAGGACTGCGGACAGGCCGTCGCATCAGTCACGCATTTGTGATGGACATTCCGACGTATCACAAGGTGCCTGATTGTCACCGACGGTGCGATCAATATATCGCCCACGTTGGAAGACAAGGTGGAGATCTGCCAGAACGCTGTTGATCTCGCCATCTCACTCGGCCTGAACAAACCCAAGGTCGCAATTCTGGCGGCGGTCGAAACCGTGACCTCGAAGATGCCGGCCACGATCGACGCGGCGGCGCTATGCAAGATGGCGGAGCGGGGACAGATCACGGGCGCGATTCTCGACGGTCCACTGGCATTTGACAACGCAATCAGCAAGGAGGCCGCCCGAACCAAAGGTATTCACTCTGAGGTCGCTGGTGATCCTGACATCCTTCTTTCACCGGACCTCGAAGCAGGAAACATCCTTGCCAAGCAACTAAGCTTCCTGGCCAAAGCCGACAGTGCCGGATTGGTGCTTGGCGCTAGGGTACCAATCATCCTGACCAGCCGGGCCGATAGCGTGCGGTCGCGAATTGCAAGTTGTGCCGTCGCGATGCTGGCTGCGCATGGCCGCCGAAACAAACCGTAGGAGCTACAAATGGACGACTACGCACTTGTGCTCAACGCCGGCTCATCGAGCCTGAAGTTTTGTGTCTACAGGCGACCTGAGGACAATGACTGGAAAATCGCGGCGCGCGGCCAGATTGAGGGGATTGGGACCTCGCCGCGGCTATGCGCGAAGGACGCTCAGGGGGCAGTCCTTGTAAACAACAGCTTGGATGCCGGCGTCGCTGATGGCCATGCTGCCATCGAGGCACTTGCGTCGTGGCTGCGGTCAAAGTGGCCCGGCGCGCGTGTGTTGGGCGTTGGGCATCGTGTAGTTCACGGCGGGGCACGATACGGCCAACCGGTGCTGTTGACGCGGCAGACACTTGCCGATCTTTACGCGCTCGTCCCGTTGGCCCCGCTGCACCAACCATACAACCTCGCAGCCATCGATGCCGTCTTCGAACGCCTGCCTGCTGTGCCGCAGGTCGCCTGTTTTGATACGGGTTTTCATGCCGGCCATTCGCAAGTAGTAGAACTCATCCCGCTGCCAAAGGAGATTTGCAAATCGGGTCTGCGGCGATACGGTTTCCACGGGCTGTCCTATGAATACATTGCGTCGGTTTTGCCTGCGGTGGCACCCGCGATTGCCAAAGCCAGGGTGATAGTCGCGCATCTTGGAAGCGGCGCGAGCCTATGCGCGTTAAGGGATGGAAGAAGCTTGGACAGCACTCTGGGCTTTACTGCCCTGGACGGACTTTGCATGGGAACCAGGCCGGGCACGATTGATCCAGGGATCGTTTTGTATCTTTTTCAAAACCTCGGGCTCACCGTCAAAGAGGTGGAAACGATGCTTTACACGCGATCAGGTTTGCTGGGTATATCAGGGATCAGCAACGACATGCGCGATCTGCTCGATAGAAGCGAACCCGAAGCTCGTCTGGCGGTGGATTACTTCGTATATCGCGCGGTGAAAGAAATCGGTGCTCTGGCCGCGGTGCTCGGTGGAGTCGATGCACTCGTCTTCACGGCGGGCATCGGAGAAAATTCGCCGGAAATCCGCCGCCGAATCTGCGAGGCATCTTCATGGCTGGGTTTGGAGTTGGATGTCCAGGCGAACACGAGCGGTAAGTCGCGAATATCGACCGAACAAAGCAGGGTGTCGGCATGGGTCGTTCCGACTAACGAGGAACTCATGATCGCGCGCCATACCTGGTCGTTACTTGGACTGAGGCAGCCCGCTCTATAACGGCAGAAGCAGGGGGGGCCCTAACAATGACGATCGTCACCCCGCAGCAGATTGCACCGGAAGCAGCGACTTCTCCATGGACTGGATTCAGGACGGGTCTTTGGCAAAAGGAGATTAACGTTCGCGATCTTATCCAGCAGAATTACGAACCATACCAGGGAGATGACTCTTTTCTTGTGCAAGCGACAGAACGGCGAGTGTCGACAGAATTGAACGGGTTTGTGCGCAGTTTTCGTTCGGTGGGTCTCCGGGTTTACTGATCGAATATGACGACACTTGAAATCATCAAGATCGTCTTTTGATCGAAGTGAGCATCAAGTCTCAATCAGCGGGCCCCCTTTCGGGGTTCACTGCGCCTCCGTACACTTGGCATTGCAACCGCCATACCTTTGCAAGTAGACTCGTAATGGCTGGGGTAGATCTGCGGACGGTGGCAGAGTTGCTCGGGCACAGGACGCTCCAGATGGTCATGCGGTACTCCCATCTCGCTCCCGAGCACCAGACGTCGGCTGTCGACCGACTGGTGAAAGCGGGAAATCGAAGGGACACTACAACGGACACCATGCGTTCTGCGGCGAAAACGATCAAGCGCAAGACGATTGTAAATAGCTGACAAGTGATAAGTTAGAGCATGGAGAGTTGGCAGAGCCCGGTTGAATGCACCTGACTCGAAATCAGACATAGGCGTAAGTCTATCGGGGGTTCGAATCCCTCACTCTCCGCCATAATCTTGTTCAATACTTCCAGAGAGTTCCACGCAATCATAGAAGGGCCCAGCGGACACTGGGTCTTTCGTCTTTTGATGTTCAATGCGATTCAGCGATCGGTGGCGAAGATCTGACGCCTGATATCCTGCCAAAACAATGTCGATCCCCTGCCAAAGGCATTCCTCTTGAACTCCGCGAACTACAAACGCCTATACAACATAGCTGCGGCCGTTCTTCTCGCTAGAGTGGCCGGTGTGTGGCTCCAGGACCTTTGGGCGGCCCAGCGCAAGCCGCTCTTGTTCGACGACGCGTATATGTTTGCTCGATATGCGGCGAATGTCCGACATGGGCTAGGCATCTCATGGAACCTCGACGGAGTACATACCTACGGACAGACCTCGCCGCTATGGGGGTTGGTCGTCCTTGTACTCAGCTATCTGCCCGTCGGTACTTGGAAGATGCTTACGCTGGGGTCGTGGCTGTGCTCGATTGGAGCTGTGATTTCCCTGGCCTGGGCGGTTGCGACGAATGCGCGGAGTGAATTTATGTCCAGCACGTGGCGCGTCCTGCCTCTGGTCGCGTTGCCGTTGGCAGCCACCCTTGTCTTCTCCGCCAATGAGGTGACCGGCATGGAGACGATGCTGGCGACTCTGCTGTCTGCAGTCTTTGTGGGGTTGACGCTATCGTGGAGGCGAGGAGTTGCACGCCCGGAGGTCGCGGCCCTCTCCGGACTGCTACTCTTTCTAACGCGCCCTGAGGCGGCAATCGCTGTCCTGCTGCTTCCGGTGCTGCTCTTCCTTTTGCTGCCGGGCCCAACTCTTTCAAAACGGAGCGTCGCAACGCTGCTTGGTGTCTTCCTTGCCGGAGTCCTGCTTGAACTCTTTCTCTGCAGGTTGTACTTTCACACGGCGTTTCCGCTCAGCTTCTATATGAAGAGCAGGCACGCGTATGAAGGGTACCGCGAGATCTGGCATCCCGAATTGCTGATGATGGCCTTCCTGGCTGGGTGTCAACTTTACCTGGCGGCGCTTATCTTGCTGGGCCGCAGACAGGATTGGCGTCTCGTTGTCTGTTGCGTGACACCCGCACTCGCTGTCTTCGCCTATCTGGGTACGGTCACGCAGATCATGGGCTTCAACGCACGCTACTACACGCCTTACTTCGCATTTTTCGTCGTTCCGGCGCTCCTGGTCGTGGATCGATGGTTGACGAGTGAAGATGTCCCCGTTGAGGAACGATGGCCGCGCAACACCCTCGTGGTGCGGTCCTGTGTCACTGCGATTCTCATGCTGTGCTTCCTCGGGCTATCGTCGGAGGGCGTGCAGGCGGCCGTCCGCCACCTTGAGGCAAGGCAACATTTCGAGTACGAACCAGTTCACTTTGACGTTGCAGCAAACGCGCCGCTTCCCGAGAAGAATTGGGACGTCATGATGACGGACGTTACGGACCTGCTGGTGGCTCCGCTGCCCAGAGGATTGTCAGTGGCCTCGACGGAGGTCGGCTACCTTGGAAGCCGGGCAGGGCAGATCAATGTCATCGATCTGGCAGGCCTCAACGACACGGACATTGCGTTACATGGCTTTGACATGGCCTCGCTGATGCTTCGCAAGCCGGACATCATCTGGTTGCCGAACAGCAGCTACACCTATCAACGGGGATTGATGTTCGCGGACCCGGCATTCTTGGCACAGTATGACGTCTACGCCGGAGCGGCAAACTATGGACTCGCCATTCGAAAGGACTCTCCTTTTCGGCCGCAGATCGACCAGCAAATGCAGACGTTTTGGAGAACGGTTTACCCCGAATACCGAATGGACGACTACCTCGTCCGGTCCGCCAGTTGGTCAGGACAGAAGTTCAAAGTCATCGGGGAGTAGCGCGTTTGTTTTACAGCTTTGATCTACGCAGACACGCATCTTGTGTCCAGACGAAATCCAAGCACTCCGGCATCAAGAACGACATCAGCTCGGTTGATGCTCCTGAAGTGCTGGTACGGGCTGGCGGGTCACGAAGAAACGGCGACCGAAGCGGATCATTGGCGTCTCAATCAGGTAATAGCTAGCGACGGCGCAGACAAAGCTGCAAGCCACTGCAACGATATTTGACCGCTGCAGGTGATGGATCGCGCCAGGATAGGTAAAGTTCCGCGTAAGAAACAGAACTTGCCAGATGTAAAGGCTATAAGAGATGCGGCCGACGAACCTTAAAGGGGCCGTCTCGAGAAATCTTGTGATAAGACTCTTCGGGTGGAGGACAGTGCTTAGGAGCAGGAGTGGAAAAAAGATCACTCTGGCAAGCACTATTCGGAGATAGTGCGATGCGGTGCCTTCGTGGTCGTAGAAGGTTATAACCGCGGCGATCATGCATAGCAACCAGGGCGAGAGAAATCGTATCGCCCTGTCCCTGGTGGCGGCAGACCGCAGCGACATCGCGTAAATCGCGGGCACCAGAAACGCAGTGATGCAAAACTCCGTCCTCTGTTCCCAGAACGGTGGCAATATCTTGCCGGACGGGACGAGCAGGAAGATTGCAAGCCATCCCCAGGAGGCAAATGTCAGCAGCAGCAGGACCTGTCGGCGAAAGCGCGGGAGGAAGACCACAATTGACGGCAGGAGGAAATAAAAGTGCTCTTCCACGCTCAGCGACCAGAAGTGGCCCGTAAAGCCGCTGAGTGCGGTCGCTCCGAAGAAGTAGTGCCAATAGTTGCGGTAAAAGAAAAGCGCGGCGAGCCAGGATGACAGATTGAACGGTATGACATGCAGGGCCCCCAGGAGGGCCACTACCAAAAGATATGCCAGGGCCGCTGGAAGGATCCTGAAAGCTCTCCGAACGTAGAAGTTTCTCAAAGAAACCTGCCCGTAGGCAGACTCTTCGTCGAGCATGCGTGAACAGATCAGGAGGCCGCTGATGGCGAAAAACAGCCACACCCCCGTCACACCACTTCTCTGCAGGTGATGCTGGATAACGAGAGGCCCAAAGGAGTGGACATGATCGAGCACGACAGCGATCACGGCGATGGCTCGCCAACCGTCGAGGCTATGAAGATAGGCCCTGCTATGCTCGTTAGGGCGCACTTAGACGATGGCTCCTTCTTCAACTATACAGTGGCCTGGATTCCTTAAGGTTTCCGGGTAGCAGGCCGCCGCTGTCTGCTGCGCCCCATCAACTTCGATCACAATTTCCTGCGCCAGGTTGCTTTACGCGCATTGCGTCCAGATTCAATCGACGATACCTGCGTGGGCGAGGCCCTCTCTACAACTTTCGCAGTAGCGCGCACCCTGAATGGGCCAGTGGCCACCCTCCAAATCGCGGATAAGCTTAGGGCGGAACGATTTGGATCGTCTGCCTCAGTGAACTCCTCGAACCTTTGCCTTATCTCAACCCAGACGTGGAGCACCCATGCAACGCAGACTTGCACGCTCTTATTCTTTGAGGACTGCACTGGTTCTTGGACACTTGGCCGCGGCCTTTCTTTTGATGACCGGCTGCGGGTCCGGCTTCGACAAAGGCTATCCGTCTTTTATCTCGGCACCTGCTAGCACCGTCCGTATCGCCCAAACTCTGCAATTGGAGACCCAGTCGCTCGTAACAGGCTCCCCGATGAGCTTCTGGGTGAATGGCGTGCTGGGCGGGAACGCCCAGGTTGGAACTATCGATAGCAACGGCCTGTATACCGCGCCGGCCATTGTTCCAACACCCAGCAATATCGTAACCATCACAAGCCTTGCGGCAAATTTTCCGCAGGACACCCCGGGCTCCGTTACGGTCACCGTATTGAACCCGATTCCAATCATCACGACGGTAACACCCACGAGCTTTTCCGAAGGCACGTCGACCATCACGGTGACCGGATCGCAGTTCATGTATGGCGCACAGATCTACTGGAACGGCGTTGCGGTCCCGACAACCTACGTCTCGTCCACTGAATTGGCGGCCTCCATATCGGCGCCGAACCCCGGCACCTATCCATTGATGATCGGCAATCCCGATCCCGGAGCTGCGAATTCGGCGGCCGTCCCGGAGCTGGTAGGACCGGGAAAGGTAGTCCTCACATTGATGACGACGGCAGGGACCAGTGTGCGGGTGACCAATAGTGTGAAGATCGGGCTCAACGTCACAGGAACCAACAACACGGGTGTCAACTGGCTCCTCAACGGTATCGCCGGAGGCAATGCGCAGATCGGAACAATCGTCGCCAATCCAGATGGCAGCGTCACCTATACGGCGCCAGCGGTCGTTCCGACTCCAAGCAACGTGGTCAAGTTGAGCGCGGTCAGCATCGATGACCCAACCGTATCGGTCAGTCAGAACATCGTAGTGGATAACCCGATCCCGATACTTACGTCGGCTGCACCGATGACCTTCAACCTGGGGCCGTCCACGGTTGTCGTTGCGGGCAGCAACTTCATCAACGGAGCGCAGGTACTCGTAAACGGCGCGCCGGCGCAGACGACGTTTAACAGCGGCGGACAACTGACGGCAAGCATCAACCCTACGGAACCAGGCGATCTTGACCTACAGGTACTGAATCCTAGTCCGGGCCCCGCGACCTCGACTGACCTCATCGCGCAGGTAAATGGAACGCCACCGGCGCTGCTGGTCAGCCCCGAAGACGCATCGCGTTTTCTCGCGGAGGCGACGTTCGGTGCGACCGACGCAGACATCCATAACCTGTCGCAGATTGGCTACGCTGCATGGCTTAACCAACAGTTCAACGTGCCGGCGACGCTGCACGAGCCAGCTGTCGAGCAGGCCCTGATACTCAACAACGCACCCTGCAACGCAGGTGATTTGAAGTGCAATACGGCCCTCTTCGTCCAAAACAATCAGCAGGAGACTTACCTTCAGCAGACGTTCTGGCAACAGGCGATTACAGGAAACGATCAACTTCGGCAGCGCGTGAAGTACACGCTCACAGAGTTGTTTGTCATCTCCAGCACTAATCCCGCGGTACAAAACATGCCACGCGGCATGGCGAATTATTACGACGTGCTTGGAGCGGACGCATTCGGCAACTTCCGGCAGCTACTTGAGGACGTGACGTTGAACCCGATGATGGGTCAATTCCTCTCTGTGCTGGCTAATGACAAGGGCGATGCTAACCGCGATCCAGACGAGAACTATGCGCGCGAGGTGATGCAGCTCTTCACCATCGGGCTCTATCAGCTCAACCCTGATGGCACGCAGAAGCTGGACCAGACGGGACAGCCGATTCCGACTTACTCCAACACGGACGTGATAGGGCTGGCCAAGGTGTTTACCGGCTTCAGCTGGAACGTGCCCGGCGATCAGAGCAACAATGCGTGGTCGAACTGCTGCGAGTATGTCGGCACGGGATTTGGAGAAGATATTCTTCCGATGCAGAACTACCCCAGCCACCATTCGACCGACGAAAAGGACTTTCTTGGGGTCACAATCCCGGCGCAATCGAACCCCGACCCTGTTGGCGACCTGAAGATCGCCCTGGACACGTTATTCAACCACCCGAATCTCCCGTCGTTCTTTTGCAAGCAGATGGTCCAGCATCTGGTGACGAGCAATCCAAGCCCCGCCTATGTAAGTCGCGTCGCCGCAGTCTTTCAGGACAATGGAGCCGGCGTCCGCGGAGACATGAAGGCGGTCATCCAGGCGATCTTGCTGGACCCGGAGGCGCGCAACTCTGTCGCGGCAAGCACCAATCCGCAATACGGCAAGGTGCGCGAGGCACTTGTGCGTTACACAGAGTGGGCGCGCGCGTTCACTGCCCAATCGCGTAATGGCTCTTTCAACCTCGGCAGCACGGAAGATCCAATCTACGGCCTCGGCGAGATGTCGTTGCGATCGCCGAGCGTCTTCAACTGGTTTGCACCGGGTTACGTCCCACCCGGTACGAGCATCGAGCAGGCCGGGATGGTGGCGCCGGAGATGGAGATGACCGACGTATCGACCGTCGTCGGCTACCTGAACTATATGCAGAGCGCAATCGGCGCCGACGCAATCAATGGCCCTGACGTCTTCTCAAACTATTCAACCGAGATCGCATTAGCTGCAACGCCAGACCAATTAGTCGACCGAATCAATCTGCTGATCATGGCGGGTGAGATGGACGCCACACTTCGCAGCCAGATACTCGCGGCCGTCAACTCCATCGCAATACCCTCCGGCGACCAGACCGCGATCAACACCGCGCTAACGAACCGGGTCATGATGGCAATCTACCTCACGATGGCAGCGCCATCCTACAGTGCACAGTTTTAGCGGAGTCCATGATGATGAATAGACACGAACTATCGCGGCGGCAATTTCTCAGGACAGCGTCGCTGGCGTCGATGGCCGGCATGTCGGCCAGTCCGTTCCTTCTCGAGCTCAACTCTCTCGCCGCCATGGCGCAGCAGGGATCGCCCACAGACTATAGAGCCCTCGTTTGCGTCTTTCTTTCAGGCGGCAATGACGGCCACGGAACGGTCATCGCAACCGACACACCATCCTTCAGCGCATTCACGACGGCGCGGTCGGGAGCGCCGGGACTCGCTTACAACCAGACAGACCTTCTTCCGATCGTCTTGAAGACACCGCAGAGCGGCCGCACCTTCGCGCTTAACCCCGCTCTGATCGGCGTGCAGAACCTCTTCAATGCCGGACGCGCCGCCATCGTGGCCAATACCGGCACGCTGATCGCTCCAACGACCAAGTCGCAGATCCAGGCAAACTCGGTCCCGCTGCCCGAGTCGTTGTACTCCCACTTCGATCAGACAGCAGCATGGCAGGCCATCACGGCCAACGGAGGCAGCGCAGTCCACGAGGGCTGGGGAGGAGCAATGGCGGACCTCATCGCCAGCATGAATACGAACTCGGCATTCACCTGCATTTCGACATCAGGCATTGCTCTCTTCCTCTCCGGTCAGACTTCGTTTCAGCTCAATGTCACGTCTGCGGGCCCGATACCAATATCAGGATTGGCGAAGCCGCTGTTTGGCCAGCAAGCCGGATCGAATGCGCTCGCCTCGATTCTCACTGCGGAAGAGAACAATCTCTTCGCCAAGGAGTACGAGGTGATCATCAGCCGCTCGACCGCAGCGCAGGCGACCCTTGCAACTTCGATGCTGACTGCCGGACCAGGTGGAGTCGCGAACCCGCCTCAGTACCTTGACCCGATCACCAACAAGTTGACGAATAATGCATTCGCCACTTCAATGCAAACGGTTGCCAGGATCATCGGCGGAAGAAGCGGGCTCGGCGTCACCCGTCAGATCTTTTATGTGACTCTCGGCGGCTTCGATACACATGACAATCAGGGGCCACAGATTGCGCGGCTCCTTACGCAACTCGGCCAGGGACTCGAATACTTTGATGCAACGATGACGACGCTGGGCGTGAACAACCAGGTAACGGCCTTCACCGCCTCCGACTTTGGACGGACACTGACCGCAAACAGCGACGGCACGGACCACGGCTGGGGGAGCCATCACATTGTCACGGGCGGCGCGGTGCAAGGTGGAGACATGTACGGCACATATCCCGTGATCGGCTCGAACCAGGCCAATGATATGGGCGCCGGACGCCTGATACCGACGACCTCCGTCGAACAGTATGCAGGGACCCTCGCGCGCTGGTTTGGGCTCTCCGATAGCCAGATCAAAGAGGTCTTTCCCAACTTCACCAACTTCGGCTCGAGCCCGTACCTCGGACTGATGGGCTAGCCAACGGGCTTGGTGTCGGCTCCCAGCGGCGACGCCGGATACTTGCTCCCCTGCGCGATGTATTGTGCTGCCAGCTCGCGAAACACGTTGACCTGTGCCTCGACCCACGAGGTGTCCTTGCCGAGCTCTTTCGCAAGAAGTGCTGCAACGACCGGCGCGACCTCGACCGCCGCACGTGCATTCAGCAAAAGCGCACGCGTTCGCCGCGACAGAGCATCGTCCACCGTGCGAGACATCTCATTTCGCGCGGCCCACACGATCTCCGCCCCGATATAGGGCAGATCAGGATGCAATTGCTTAGCGAGCTCCGGATTCTCCTTTGCCAACGCGAGAATCGCCGCTGCGTCCGATCCATACACGGCCAGACTGCCAAGCTCCTCCGGACGCTCATAGTAACCGTGGATGTGCGTTCCTGCAGTCACACACGGTCTCTCATCGAGCCCACCCAGCGTCACCGCATGGTCCACGCAGTCCTCTGCCATATGGCGGTAGGTCGTCCACTTCCCGCCGGCGATCGTCACCAGGCCGGTGTGGTCGATATGGATCGTGTAGTCGCGCGAAATCGCTGAGGTCTTGCCTTCCGTGGCTCCCATGGCCTTCGCCAGCGGCCGTATCCCAACAAAAACGCTCAGGATGTCTTCGCGCGTCGGCTTGTGGCTCAGATAGCGGCCCGCAGTTTCAAGGACAAACTCAATCTCTTCCTCAAAGGGCAGCGGTTCGTATGAGATCGCGTCGATCGGCGTATCAGTCGTTCCCACCAGCGTGCGATTGTGCCACGGAACGGCAAACAGGACGCGCCCATCATCGGTATGGGGCACCAGGAGCGCGGTATCGCCAGTCAGAAAAGAGCGGTCAAAGACAAGATGGATACCCTGGCTCGGCACCATCATCGGTTCGGCCCCCGGCTCTGCCAGTCGCCGCGTCTCATCGGTAAAGATCCCGGTCGCATTCACCACGGAGCGGGCCGCTATCGTGTAGCGCTCTCCGCTTTCTCCATCCAAGGCAACGACACCTTTAACAAAACCGTCCTCGTCCTTAGTCAACTCAACGACTCCGGCATAGTTCAGCAACGTGGCCCCGTGCTCTGCTGCCGTCATCATCAGATGCACCAGCAGTCGCGTGTCGTCGAACTGGCCATCGTGGTACATCACGCCTCCGCGCAGGCCGTCCTGGCGGATCGTGGGCAGAAGCTCCAGCGTCTCTTCGAGCGAGAGCGTCTTCGATTTTCCGAAGCTGTACTTGCCGGCGAGAAGATCGTAGACCTTCATTCCAATGCCATAAAACGGCGCCTCCCACCAGGAATAGTTCGGCACCACGAACCGCAGATTACGAACGATGTGCGGCGCATTTCGAAGAAGCATCCCGCGCTCCTTCAGCGCCTCCATCACCAGAGAGAGATTGCCCTGCTCCAGATAACGGACTCCGCCGTGAACGAGCTTCGTCGCGCGACTTGAAGTACCCTTGCCGAAGTCCTCGCGCTCCAGCAGCAGAACATCGTAGCCGCGCGTTGCCGCATCGACGGCGATTCCAGCTCCCGTAGCTCCGCCGCCAATCACCACGATGTCCCACGGCTCTTTACGACTACGAACTCGTGCCACCATCTCGTCGCGATTCATTAGCTCTCCTTGTTCCAGTTGCGAGAGCGCTGCGACGGCCTCTCTCCAGTTGTCCTGCAACCGTTCCATCTGTCTCTTATCGGCCTTCGGAGTGAAGACGGTGTCTGCAGCGCGATGCTTCTTCAATTCATCAATATTGTTCCAGAAGCCGGTGGTAAGTCCCGCGAGATAGGCCGCGCCGAGCGCCGTAGTCTCCAGCACCGCAGGCCGGTGAACCGGAACCCCAAGCAGATCGGCCTGAAACTGCATCAACCCATCGTTCGCTGCGGCGCCGCCATCCACACGAAGCTCCGTAAAGGGACTCTTCGTGTCCTTGTCCATGACTCGCAGAACGTCCGCGACCTGAAAGGCTATGCTCTCGATTGCAGCGCGTACGATATGCCCAATCTGCGTGCCGCGCTGCAGGCCGATGATCAAGCCCCGTGCCTGCGCGTCCCAGTACGGTGCGCCGAGACCGGTAAACGCCGGCACAAAGACCACGCCATCGGAGTCCTTCACAGAGTCTGCAATCGCCTCCACCTCAGACGATTTGCGGAAGAAATTCATGTTGTCGCGCAGCCACTGCACCACGGCCCCGCCGACAAACACGCTGCCTTCAAGCGCGTAGGCGAGCTTCTTGTCGGTGCTGCAGGCCAACGTCGTAATCAGCCGCTCTCCAGACAGAGTGAACGTGCCGCCGTTGTGCTGCAACAGAAAGCATCCAGTCCCGTACGTATTCTTCGCTTCGCCGGGCGAAACGCACAGTTGCCCGAACAACGCCGACTGCTGGTCCCCTGCTATGCCCGCGATCTCAACCTCGCCAAGCCCCAGCGTAGTCGTCACCTGACCCACCTTTTCGCTAGACCAGACGACCTCGGGCAGCATGTTTGCCGGGACCTTGAAGAGCCTCAGCAGGTCGTCGTCCCATTTGTCTTCGACGATGTTGTAGAGCAGGGTCCGCGAAGCGTTCGTTCGATCGGTGACGTGTCGTCGCCCACTCGTCAGCTTCCATATCAGCCAGCTGTCGACAGTCCCAAAGGCAAGCTTGCCCGCCTCGGCCCGCGCCCGCGCTCCATCGACGTTGTCCAGTATCCACGCGATCTTGCTCGCCGAAAAGTAGGGGCTCAACAGCAGGCCGGTCTTCTGGCGAACCATCTCCTCTGCGCCTTCGTCGAATAGCCTCTTTGTCAGCGGCGCAGTGCGACTGTCCTGCCAGACAATGGCGTTGTAGACAGGCCTTCCCGTCTCACGGTCCCATACGATCGTCGTCTCTCGCTGATTGGTAATACCCAGCCCGACGACGTCCCGCGGCCGCGCTCCCGTCTTACCCATCACATCGACGGCAGAGCTTAGCTGCGAGGTAAGAATGTCGAACGGATCATGCTCCACCCAACCGCTGTTCGGATAGATCTGCCGGAACTCGTGCGCGGCTGTGCCTGCGATCTTGCCTTCATGATCGAAAAGAATGGCGCGCGAGCTTGTCGTTCCCTGGTCGAGCGAAAGTACATACTTCATCTTGTCTCCTTGGATGCGCTTGTTTTAAAGATGGCCCGTCAGGGTTACGCCATATTGGATCGTTACGCCTTCGCTTGATCCAGCAGTGCGCGCCCTCTTGCCGGCAGATAAGGAAGAATGAGGAGTTGGTAAGCTCCACCACCCACAACAGCGCCTATCAGCGGAGCGACGATGGGAATCCACCAGTAGCTATCGGGCGAAGGCAGCGCAGACGGACCCCAGCCCATAAAGAAACAAAAGAGTCGCGGGCCAAAGTCGCGCGCCGGATTGAGCGCCCACGCTTCCAAATATCCCATCGACGCACCGATCAGAGCAACAAGAAGGCCGATCATCACCGCGCCCCCGTTCGCCCCGGGGGCCATCTCGTTGTACTGCTCAGTGATCGCGAAGATTCCGAAGATCAAAAACGCAGTCAAGATAATCTCATCGCCGAAGGCATGCATCGGAGTGATCGCGAGACCAGGGTGAGTGAAGAAGACACCCGCGGCCCCTCCGGACGCCCGCGTCAAATTATTGACCATATTGAAGTGGTCGATCACAGGCGAAAAGAGCACATAAACAACGCCCGCACCAAGAAACGCACCAACGATCTGTGCGAGCCAGTACGGCACCACCTTGCGCCACGAAAATCCCCGGTACACCGCGAGCGCCAGCGTGACCGCGGGATTGCCGTGGCAGCCACTTACCGAGGCGGTCGTATAGATCGCGAGCGTGACGGCCAGGCCCCACGCAATGCACACTCCCCAGTACGCCTGCTGATAGGGGCTTGGAGTGTAAAGGGTATACATCGCCGCGACCGAGTCGCCGAACGCGATGATGATGAACATCGCCATCACCTCTGATATCAGTTGCCCCACATACGTCTTTGTCATTGACCACAATCTCCTGAATTGATCGACCAACCTCTGTCGCCTTGATAGCTGACCCTATTCCTCGATGCGCTGTCCAGCCTGAACGCGGAATAATTTCCTCACGCCAGGCAGGGCGCTATCAGCGACATCCCAAGATACACGTTGTCGATAGTTTTCCTGAGGCCTAAGCCTTCCCTCGCATCTTCGCCGCCCACCATCGCGAACCCACCAGCAGAAACCGCCAGTCCTTCAGAAACTCCGGCGGCTTTCCCTCAATTGCGTGTCCTACAAACTGCAGAAACCACCCGAAACAAAACAAAACAACCCCCGCCCATAGAAGCCGGTGCCAAACAACTCCCGCCAGAGTCACCGGCAGCGACAACATGATGATCGGAATCCCAAGTGTATGCGTAAGCCGGTTCAGCGGATGCTGATGGCTCTCCGAATACTCCGCAATCCAGCTCTCCCAACTCCGGCCACCAAGCATGGCCGAAATCCTACTCCAACCCGTTCCCACGCGACAATCCAGAAGGCCCAGCCCTAGTTGGTTTGCAACTCTCTCGGACGCATCACTTGACATGCTGCTACCTCTATATAAAAAAACAATCAAATCTGCTTATTTCTTCGACGCTTGCCAAGCCTCAAGTCCACCCATATCTAACCTGTTTAGAATACTTTAAGACATTTTCAGGGGGTACGGGGCTATGTGGCAAAATCCAGTCGGCCATCCCGCATAATGGATAGCTGGGAGTATTCATGGGTCTGTTTCGTAAAAAAATAAAGCAGGAACACAAGATCATGCTGCAGCATGACCGCGCCGCCGGAGCTCTCCAACCGGAGACGCATCGCCCCACACAGGAGTGCCCGCAGCCGGAAAACTGGAGCATGATCGACTCCATGACCGCCGAACTCGAGGTGCTCGAGTTCATCGCCACTCTGGTCACCACCATGAAACCCCGCCTCGTCGTCGAAACCGGCTCCTTCCTCGGCGTCTCCACCGAATGGATCGCCCGAGGCCTCGAACGCAACGGCTTCGGCAAAATAATCAGCTGCGAGTTCGACCCCGTCGTCTATGCCCGTGCAAAAGAGCGCCTCGAAGCCTCACCCCTCAAGTCGTGGATCGAGCTCCGCAACCAATCGAGCCTCGAAATGAAGATCGAAGGCACCATCGACCTGTTTTTCTCCGACTCCGACATGCCCATCCGCGAGCAGGAGGTCAAACGCTTCCTCCCGCAGATCAATCCAAACGGCATCATCCTGATGCACGACGCAAGCTCGCACCACAAGGTCGTCCGCGACGCCGCCCGCTCCATGGAGTCAGAGGGCCTGCTCTCCGTCGTCTTCCTGCCCACGCCCCGCGGCCTCGCCGTCGCCCAACCCCGCGCGGGCCGCAGTTAGTGCAGGACCAGCGCATGCAAAGCTCTCAGACAACGGAAAGGCTCCCGCTCTTCCGAGCGCCGTCCTCCATGTTCTGGGCTGGCTTCATCATTCGCGTCCTCTACATCACCATCGTCCATACCTATCGCATCCGTCCGGAAGAAGACCATCTCCAGTTCGGCTGGGAGATGGGACGCATCGCCCGCGCGCTCGCCACCGGCTTTGGCTATGCAGACCCCTTCACCGGCCACTCCGGCCCCACCGCCTGGTCGCCGCCACTGTATCCACTGCTGATCGCCGGCGTGTTCAAGATATTCGGTGTCTACACGGCGACATCAGCATGGGTGTTGCTAACCATCAACAGCGTCTTCTCAGCTGCAACATCCTCGGTCATCTACGAGATCGCCGCACGTTGCTTCCACCAGACCGGACGCGGCAGAAAGATCGCCCTTTGGTCAGGATGGCTATGGGCCCTCTATCCCGCCGCCATGCAGTTCGCCGTCCGCTGGATCTGGGACATGTGCATCACGGCATATCTCTTCTCGAAGATCATCGTCATCGCACTACGAGTCCGCGGCGTCGGAGAAGAGCCACCGACCGACCAGCCTGCATTCCAAAGCCAGACCACGTCGCGTTGGGCCGCATTCGGCCTTCTCTCTGGGCTTGTTGTCCTGCTGAACTCCACCCTGCTTCTATTCCTACCGGTCTGCGGCCTGTGGATGCTACTCGGCGCGTTCAAGGCCAAAGCTCCTGTCTTGCCGACACTTCTTCGCGGGGCACTCGCCAGTGCGATCGTTATCGCCTGCCTCGCCCCGTGGACCGTCCGCAACTACACCGTCTTCCACACCTTCATTCCGATGCGCGGCAACCTCGGCGCAGAGCTCCACCAATCCATCCTTGAAGAACATCAGGGCTTCCCATGGGGGGCGACGATTCCAGTCTGCGAGGTCTGTCCCGTCTACCAGCAATACCGCCAGATGGGCGAAGCCGCTTATGTCCGTCGCGAGGGCGAACTCGCCAAGCAGGATATCCGCGCCCATAAACTCCGTTTCGTCGAATACAGCCTGAAACGCTTCTACTTCTTCTGGGTTAGCTTGCCTAAACCCGCTGAAAAGGGTGTTCTTATCGAGGCCGTCCGCGAGATGAATTACTTCTTCGTCAGCCTGGCGGCCCTTCTCGGCCTGGCGCTCGCGCTCAAGCAACGTATTCCGGGCGCCGTCCTGTTCGCGTGGGCCTTCGCTCTGGTGCCTCTCACCTATTACTTCATCACGGTGCAGGCACGCTTCCGCCATCCTCTCGAACCCATCATGACCATCCTCGCGGTCTTCCTCTTCCAGTCCGCGACGAAACGGCAAAAACCCGTACTATCGAACTAGCATGACGCACGTTCTCATCACCGGCGGATCCGGCTTCTTCGGCGGCGTCCTCAAGCGCAGACTACTTGCGGAAGGCTACGCCTGCACCAACATCGACCTCGTCGCCGATCCGGACACACATCCCAACCTCACCAGCATTCAAGGTGACATCCGCGACACCGCTCTGCTCCAGCAAGTCTTCTCCCAGCAACCCTCCGCCGCCGTCTTTCATTGCGCCGCGCAACTGGCGCACGACGCCATCGACGACAACCTTCTCTGGACCTCCAACGTCGACGGCACCCGCAACCTCGCCGAGGCCGCAAAGCAGTTCGGTGTCCGCAAGTTCGTCTTCATCTCCAGCAACTGCCTCTGGGCCAGCAACCTCGGCCACGACGTCACCGAAGACGAACCCCCAAACCCAATCGAGCTCTACGGCCGCTCCAAGCTCGCTGGAGAACACGTCCTCGCCGACTACGCGCACGACCTCGACATCGTCACCATTCGCTGCCCCACTATCATCGACAGCGGCCGTCTTGGCCTGCTCGCCATCCTCTTCGAGTTCATCGACGACGGGAAGAAGGTGTGGGTCGTCGGAGACGGCAGCAATCGCTACCAGTTCATCTACGCGCAGGACCTCGCCACGGCCTGCCTGCAGTCCCTCGCCTACAACGGCTCCAATCTCTTCCACATCGGCTCAGATAACGTCGTCTCTCTGCGCAACGTCTATGAAGCGATCATCCGCGCTGCAGGGAGCCGCTCTCGCGTCGTCTCGCTGCCGAAAGGGCCCACTATCGCGGCGATGCAGCTCGCCCACAAGCTGAAGCTTTCGCCCCTGGGGCCCTATCACTACCGCATGATCGCGGAAAGCTTCGTCTTCGATACGACTCGGATCCGCACGCAACTAGGCTGGACCCCCACGGTCACCAATGAAGAGATGATGGTCCGCGCCTACAAGTACTATTCAGAAAACCGCAACGAGATCCACTCGCGCACGGACGTCTCGGCCCACTCACGTCCAACCTCGATGGGCATAATCCGCATGCTCAAGTGGTTCTCGTAGTCACGCCCTCCGTCCGATCTGCCATGCCTTCGCATACTTCCAACTGATGTAAGCCGAATGATAGAGGTGTAGGAGCAGGCCCTCGCGTCCATCGAGAAACCCCAGGCGAAAGACATAGTTCCAAACAAACGTTAGCAGTGGAACGAGAGCGACGTTCCAGTAAAAGGCCGGCCAAGACAGGCTGGTCTTCCCTTTCTCCGCAACAATACGTGCCCCGAGCGTGCTGTACCGGTTCATGTGTTCAAGATAAAGCTCCAGATTTGGATAGCCGTGGTGAAGAAAATCCTTCTCCATCGATTCAACTCTGCCGGCGACCTGCACCGACTCATGCACCGGACGCTCCGTGAAGTGAGTAATACAGGAACTGGTCACCCGACGAAACAACCTCAGCTTCATGTCGGGATAGTAGCCCCCGTAACGCATCCACCGTCCCAGAAACACATGGCGCAACCGAAGCCGATAGCCGTCCACCTGCGGCGTAGTCGTTCCGTCAGCCTCCAGCATGTTGCGAATCTCCGCCTGCAGTTCGTCAGTCAATTCCTCATCAGCGTCGAGCGACAGGACCCAAGTCCCTCCACATTTATCAATCACTGAGTTTTTCTGGAGCGCAAACCCCTTCCAGACCTCAGAGAAGACCTTCGCTCCGAACGACCTGGCGATCTCAATTGTGTCATCGGTCGAGCCGGAGTCGACCAAGACAATCTCATCGGCAAACCGGACGCTATCCAGCGTGCGCCTGAGGTTGTCTGCTTCATTCAAAGTGATGATAGCTACAGAAAGTGTCGATCGCGGCATGCCTCGCCTATTCTATTTGTCCTGCCGCCCTCAACAAGCCTTTTATAAGCGGCCAGCGAGGGGAAATGGCTTCATTTTCTTGGGCTTTGCTACCACATAGGTTGTATTGGTCCACACCGATGGTAACTCTACAGTTAGGCATGGCGAGGTATCTACCGGGCCCACCGCCTGGTGTGGCCGCGAAGCTTTGGCGAGCGGTTTGAGGCACACATGACCGAATTGATTCAACGGTATAAACAAGCAGGCTCGGGAATTGTAGCGACATCGGCAACCCTAATTACCCTGGTCGGCTGCGGCGCTTTGTTTCTCCAGTCCCGCCTGGGATCACTGCACTATCCCAGTCTGGTACTGACCACCAGCATGACATTCGAGAAAGTTATATGGTTCGCATGGTTTGCGCTCGGCGTAGCTCTTGCGCTGCTTATCTACGAATGCCGAAAAGACATCTTCATACGGTGGGTGGCCGGGGCTTTCCTTGTCTTCCTCATTACCGACCTTCTCGATCGCGAACTCGCTCTGAGCTCATTCTCCATCGATTACCCTTGGATCATCAGGCTTCTCGCAGGTACAGGCTCGATTGCGGCGACGGTCTTCGTTGCCGGCCTGCCAATCTCCGTGCGCCGACTCACTCTTATCGTGCGAGACACGACGCGCTCGCGGAACAACGAGCTTCGCCTCATCGCGGCAGCAGAGTCCAGCGCCGACTCCGTCATCCTGTATGACAGCGTTCACGACGCTGCAGGCGAAATCCGCGACTTTAAGTTCATCTTCCTCAACGGCAACGCCGCGCAAACGATTGGCCTGGATCGAAGCCAGGTCCTCGGAAAAAACCTCTACGAGGTCTTCCCGTCCATACGCACCACCGATCTCTTCGAGCGGCACAAACGGGTCGCCGAGACCGGAGAGCCGGCCCTGATCGAGGTCACGAGCTCTACCTTCCAGCCCTCAGGCAAACCTGGCCGCTATCAAATTCAGGTAGTCAAGCTGTCGAACGGTATTGCTACGACGATTACCGATGTCACCGCCCGTTATCAACATAAGGAAGACCTGAAGCGCGCCCTCAACTTCAATAAATCCATCATCGCCAGCTCCCCCTTCAGCATCATCGTCACCGACAAGACCGGGACCATCACCACCATCAATCCTGCCGCTGAAAGAATGCTTTGGTATGAGGAGAGCGATCTTCTCGGCCGCGACAGCATCGAACTGCACGATCCCGAGGAGCTGCGTCAGCGGGCAATCGATCTTTCAACGCAATTCGACACCGAGGTGCACCCCGATCATCAAGTCTTTCGTCTCGCTCCAGAGAAGGGCCTGATCGACGAGAGAGAGTGGACATATATCCGGAAGGACGGCTCGCGCGTCCCAGTCCAGCTTGTCGTCACCGCTCTTCGCGACAGCGACGAATTCATCACGGGCTTCGTCGGAATCTCCTACGACCTGACCGAGCGCAAGCGGGCCGAGGAGTACATCTATCACGTCGCCCACCATGATCCTCTTACCGGCCTTCCGACTCGGACCCTGTTGCGCGACCGACTGGAGGTATCAATCGAGCGGGCCAGGCGCACTCAAGACAATCTTGCTGTGATGATGGTCGACCTCGACAACTTCAAGCGCGTGAACGACTCTCTCGGGCACCAGGCCGGAGACACCGTACTCTGTGAGATCTCGAAACGGCTTAAGTCCTGCGTTCGAAAGTCCGATACCGTTGGCAGGATGGGCGGAGACGAGTTCGTCGTGCTGCTCCCCGATCTGCGCTCCGATAAGGACGCCGAGGAGGTCTGTCAGAAGCTACTGGCCGCTGTCGCCCAGCCCATTCGCATCGGCAAACACGAGATTATCGTCACCGCCAGCATTGGCATCGGGCTCTTTCCTTTATGTGAGGACGTCGACAGCCTCTTCAAAAACGCCGACTTCGCCATGTATCGCGTTAAGAACAGTGGACGCAACGGCTCTCAGGTTTACGTTCCGGGAATTGCTATGCAGGGCCTGCAACAATTGCAGATGGAATCCGCACTCCGCACCGCGCTTGAAGATGAGGAGTTTGAGATCCTCTATCAGCCGCAGATCTCCTTCGCCAACGGGCGAATGCTCGGAATGGAGTCCCTTCTTCGTTGGAACAGCTCCGAATTCGGCCTGGTCGGGCCAAACACCTTCATCCCACTGGCCGAAGAGACCGGTCTCATCGTACCTATCGGGGAATGGGTCCTGCTTCAGTCCTGCAAGGAGGTCGCCGCCCTGCAGAGCCGGCTTGGCGTCGAGTGTTCAGTGGCAGTAAACATTTCGCCCCGTCAGTTCCAGCAGAAAGACTTCCCCGCCACGGTGGAGCACGCCCTGCACACCAGCGGCCTCAAGCCCGAACAACTGGAGCTGGAGATCACCGAGAACCTGCTCATGGTCGACTCCGAAGAATCACTCGAGATCATGCAACGTGTCCGCAAAGCTTGGCGTCCGGTTTGCCATCGATGACTTCGGCACCGGCTTCTCGAACATGGGCTACATCACCCGCTTCGCCGTCGACAGGATCAAGATCGACCGCTCTTTCATCTCACGCTGCGACGTCGACGAAAACAGCCGTGCCGTCACTGCTGCCATCATCGCGCTTGCTCACAGTCTTCAGATCGAGGTCATCGCCGAGGGCGTCGAGTCGGAGGAACACGTCCAGATGCTTCGCCAGATGTCCTGCGATCAGGCCCAGGGTTATTTCTACTCCCGTCCACTCAAACTGGTTGACCTGCAGAATTTCTCTCTTCGAAATCTTCGCGAGCACCCGAACCGCGACAGCACCCCGCCCCGCAAGCCAAATACGAACCTCATCGCGATGTCAGCCCTGAGTTCAATGGCCCAGGCCTGAACCACTAGCCAGAAAACGCACACAAGACAAGGCAGCCTTCGCTCATGAGCGAACGCAACAAGAAGCAATGCATCGTGCTGCTCCCCTCCGGCCCTCACTTCGAACGCCTCTTCGACGAGATACTGCGGCCCGCCATCGACGAGATCGGCCTGGCCCCCTCTCGACTCCCGCGAGAACCACGGTCTCCGACTCCAATCGACATATTCGTCGACGAGATCGAGCGGGCCGAAGCCCTCTTGGCAGATGTATCGGAGGACACAGCTGAAATCTGGCTTGCCGTAGGCTGTGCTGTCGCACTTGGAAAACCCCTCTGCCTGGTCTCTTCCACCCTGGCCTCTACCCTGCATCTCGGCATCGAGTATCTACCTCTCGTCCCCTACCCTGCCGTTCCGTTCCCCAGCCATTACACCCAGCTTCAGCAGAACATCTCCGCGCAGCTGTCGGCGATCATGCCCGAACCAGGACCCGGACAACCTGAACCACAGGTCCACGTTCCTTCCGTGCCCTCTGCTCCAATACCCGCTCCCTTCGACGATCTGGTCTCCTATGAAGTGATGGCGCTGACGATCATTGACCTCAGGGCCTCCGATGTCGGTCTCAGCCCCCGCGATCTCGGCCTCGAGATGCGGGCCCGCGACTGCGCTCATCTCACCAGCCACGCCATGAACGCCCTGAAGCGCAGACGGTTCATCGAAAGAAAGCCCGTCCAGATCAGCCAGGGAAACGAACTCCACATCTCCGAGAACCTCTTCATCACGCGAGCAGGCACGGAATGGCTGATGCGTCACGGCAAGCGGGCCACAACGCACCGTTCAACTACACGGAGCCGGCAGATGTTTCCCAACGGCAGATAGTCCGAATAAGTCGAAGCGCAATCAGCATCGGGAAGGCTCTGGCTAACGTATCCACGCATCTCTATGATGTCGCAATCCACGGTGGTTGTCCCAGCGACACATGCCGGTACTCCGGCTCGTAGCCAAGCTTGCGCGCGTAGTTCAATATCCGTTCGAAGTCCAGACTGATCGTCGCGCCGGCCTTCTGCGTCACTTCATCTTCAATCGGAAGGTCGAAGTCGTCCGCCCCGTAGTTCAACCCCTCCAGCGCCCGCTGGTTCTGCGTCAACACCGAGGTCCGAATGCGCGGAATATTGTCGAAGTAGATCCGGCACAGCGCAAGGTGTCGCAGATACTCCGCAGTCGAGATCTCAATCCCGCCGATCTGCGTGAAGTAAGGCTTGAAGGTCCAGCAGAGAAAGCTCGCCAACCCACCCGTCTCGTCCTGAAACTGCCGCGTGCGTTCCAGATGTTCCAGCCGCTCCTCGATGCTCTCGTCAAATCCGATCACCATCGTAGCCGTCGTCTTGAGTCCTGCCCCGACAATGGCCCGCTGCGCATCGAAGTACTGAGCGACCGTGTACTTGAACTTCGAATGCCGCGCTCTGAACTCCTCCGTCAAAATCTCTGATCCACCTCCGGTAATCCACCGTACTCCGGATGCCTTCAACCGCGCCGCGGCCTCCGCATAGCTCAGCTTCGCGTGGTCGGCCAGGTACATAAACTCTGCGATCGTTAGCGCATAAAACTCCAACGCGTCCCCATACCGCGCGCGGATCGCCGCAAATAGCTCGCAGTAGTAACTCAGCGGCAAATGCGGATTGAACCCTCCATTGAACGCCGCAAGGTCTCCACCCAGCGCGAGCAGTTCATCGAGCTTCGCGAACACCTCGTCATGGCTCAGCACATAGCCACCATCCTGCGTGGGCAGTTTATAGAACGCACAGTAGTCGCATTGGGCCACGCACACATTGGTGTAGTTGATGATCCGCATCACCATATACGTGCATGAGCCCGGAGCATGAAACCGGTCCCGCACACCTGCCGCCATCGATCGCAACTCCGCGTCCGAGGCGTTTTCCCAAAGCCATTTCGCCTCGTCTCGTCCAATCCGCGCGCCCTGCGCGATCTTCGCAGCGATTCCGGCGACAGACATATCGAGCGACGCGGCCGAGAGTCTCATGTCCTTAGTGTAGTGCGCCCGCTTCTGCAGACATAGCGGCCACCATGTTCCCAGTAAGAAACTATTTCACATTCGCATCCGTCACAGTGTATAAATCTTTCGCACCCTGCTTGCGCCTTCAGCGCCGCCCTTGAAGGAGAGTTCGACCCATGCCTTCCCTTCCTCGTTCCGTTGCACCGTCCCTCGCACTCCTGACCGCATTCTCTCCCTTCGTCCGCGCACAGGGCCCGCCAAAGACGTGGGTCGACAAGGACACCGGACACCGCGTCTGGCGGATCAGCGACGAGCCCAACTCCGGCGGCTTCTACTTCAACGTAAACGCCTACACACCCGACCATAAGCAGATGATCTACACCGCGCCAGACGGCATACACGTCCTCGACCTGGACACACGAAAGACCCGTCTCCTCGTTCCCAACCCTCCCGTCGCCCCCACTGCCGAAGCAGTTGATCCCAGCGCCGGTCCGCGGAGCAGGAGCCAGCCGCAACCCGCACGCACTCGTCGCCGGCAGCAAGACCAACAGCGTCTTCTTCACCGAGCAAGACCCCGCGACCCACGCAGCCGCCGTCTACAAAGCCGACACCAATACTGGCGCAATCCGCAAGCTGACCGACCTGCCGCCGAAGATCAGCATCGTCAGCGTCAACGCCGACGAGACGCTCGCCGCCGGAACCTACATCGAAGGCGACGCCACCGGCAAGGAGTACGGCTCCAACGCCCCGGCCGCTCCAGCCGCCGCCGCTCCCGACAATCGCATCGCCAGCGCCGCGCAGGGCCCTCACTACCAGCCAGACAATAAGGGACAGATGATGGAGCGACGCCTCGCCGCCCGCCTTCCCCTCGTCCTCTTCACCATCCGTCTCGAACCCGGCCCCAATGGAGAGAAGCCCGGCGAGATGAAGACCCTCCTTCACTCGACCGACTGGGTCAACCACCTTCTCTTCTCGCCCACCGACCCCGAACTCCTCATGTACTGCCACGAAGGCCCATGGCAGAAGGTCGATCGCATCTGGATGATTCACACCGACGGCACACACAACACCCTCATCCACAAACGCACCATGGCCATGGAGATTGCCGGCCACGAGTTCTGGGGCCTCGACGGCGAGACCATCTGGTACGACTGGCAGTACCCCAAGGGCGAGGACTTCTTCCTCGCCGGCTACAACCTGAAGACCGGTAAACGCACCGCATATCACATGCAGCGCAATGAGTGGTCGATTCACTTCAACCTCACCAAAGACCTCGACCTCTTCACCGGCGACGGCGGCGATCCCGGCCAGGTCGCCAAGGCCCCCGACGGCGAATGGATCGAGCTCTTCCACCCGCACATGCTTCCCGTTGGCGAAGGCGTCCTCAACGAACCCACCTTCTGGCAGCCCGGCATTTTCCAATCCGAACGCCTCGTCAACATGGCCCACCACAACTACCGCGAAGAGCCCAACGTCCGGTTCTCTCCCGACAAGTCGCTCGTCTTCTTCACCAGCAATATGTTCGGCCCCAGCTACGTCTTCGGCGTCGAAGTCCGCAAAACCGAAAACCCCACCTCGAGCGACATCCAATCCACCCCCGAACTGGCAGCGACCTACAACCCATCGAAGCCAACTCCAACCACCACGCCAAAATGAACTGCATTGGGCCACAAGAACGAGCGTCACCGGAGCAGTCTCATCGCGACAGTCGCGAGAAGTAAAATCTCTCCGAACCAATAACTAAGGGATTCCATGCGTCGCAGTCTTCTTCTCGCTACCGCCATACTCACCACCCCCGGCTTCGCCGCTCTGCATTTGGCACAACCCCGCCTCATCCAGCCGCTCGACTCCGACTGGCACTTCTCCCAGTCCGACCCTGCCAGCGCACAATCTCCCACCTTCGACGACACCCAATGGCAGATCGTCACACTCCCACACGACTGGAGCATCGATGGCCCCGTCAAAGAAGACGCACCAAGCCGCGCCGCTGGAGGCTTCTTCCCCACCGGCATCGCCTGGTATCGCAAGACGCTCACCCTTCCCAGTCTCGACCCCACCAAGCGCACCTACATCGCCTTTGACGGCATCATGGCCAACTCCGACGTCTACTGCAATGGAGAACTCCTCGGCCATCGCCCCTACGGATACGTAAGCTTCAACTACGACCTCACACCGCACTTACACGCCGGTCTCAACACCATCGCAGTCCGCGTAGACGATTCGCAACAACCCGCCTCCCGCTGGTATCCGGGCGCTGGCATCAACCGCCATGTCCGCCTCGTCACCACCAGCGCGGTGCACATCGCCCCATGGGGCACCTTCGTCACCACTCCAAAAGTTTCCGCGCAATCCGCCACCGTTCACGTTCGAACGACCATCACCAACGACTCCGCTGTCAGCGCCACCGTCAGACTAACCATCGATGTCAGAACTCCCGGCGACGGCACCTTGTCCGGTTCGTTTATAACCCTCCCGAAGCCGGCCGCCCTAGCGGCAGGCGCCACCATCGACCTTGAAGCTGACGCCACCATCGCCGGTCCTGATCGCTGGGCACCTCGACCACCCTGCCCTGTACAAAGTTGTGGCGACCGTCCTCGAAAATGGCAAACCCATCGACGATGAAGTCGTCCCCTTCGGCATCCGCGAGTTTCACTTCGATCCCGACCAGGGATTCTTCCTCAATGGCAAGCACCACAAGATCTACGGCGTCGCCCTCCACACCGACGCCGGCGCACTCGGCACTGCCGTCCCTCTCGCCGCATGGGGCCGCCGCCTCACGGCTCTCCGCACACTCGGAGTCAACGCGATCCGTACCGCCCACAACCCACCCGCACCCGAGTTCCTCGACCTCGCCGACCGCATGGGCTTTCTCGTCATGGACGAGATGTTCGACTGCTCGGACCGTCGCCAAGAACCCTTACGACTACCATCTCTACTTCAAAGAGTGGTCCATCCGCGACACCGCCGATACCGTTCGCCGCGACCGCAACCACCCCAGCATCATCCTCTGGCTCGCCGGCAACGAGATCCACGACACACCCAAGCCCGACATCGCCATCCCCATCCTCAAGTCCCTCGTCGACACCTTCCACCAATACGACCCGACGCGCCCGGTCACGCAAGCTCTCTTCCGCCCCAACGTCTCGCACGATTACGACAACGGCCTTGCCGACGTCCTCGACGTCGTCGGCCAGAACTACCGCGAACAGGAGATCCTCAAGGCCCATGCCGACAAGCCAACCCGCAAAATCATCGGCACTGAAAACACCCACGACCGCAACCAATGGATCGCCATGCGCGACCACCCTGAGTACTCCGGCCAGTTCCTCTGGTCAGGCATCGACTATCTCGGTGAAGCCGGTCGCTGGCCCTCCATCGGAGCCGGCAGCGGCCTCCTCCTCACCACCAGCCTGCCTCGCGCCCGCGCCTTCGAGCGTCAATCCTGGTGGAGCACCGTCCCCATGGTCCGCATTGCCCGTCGTGTCCAGGCTGCTCATCGCGGCCCCATTGACCCCGGCTACGCCTCGCCCACCTCTAACAATCAGCAGGCAACAACCAGCCCAAACGTTCCACTCGATCCCACGACGCGCTTCGGCCAGCCACTCCTACTCGACTGGTCCCCCAAAGATGAATCGCCCCACACAGAAAATATCGAGGTCTACACCAACGCCGAAGAGGTCGAGCTCTTCCTCAATAACAAAACTCTAGGCACGCAAAAACTTCACCTCGACGCCAGCCCGATTACCTTCCAGGTCCCCTTTCAAGCAGGCTCCATCAGGGCCGTGGCTCGTACCAACAACAAAATCGTCGCCACAGACGAGCTCCGCACCGCGGGCAAACCCGACCACCTCATTCTCACGAGCGAAACCCAAACCCTGGGCCCCGACTGGAACGACGTGGCCTACGCAACCGCCACTCTCGTCGACGCCAACGGTACTGTCGTCCCCGACACCACGACTATCATCCATTTCGCCACCAGTGGCCCCGGAAAGGTCATCGCCGTTGACAACGGCAACCTTCTCGACCACGATCCCTTCCAGGCCAACGAACGCAAGCTCTATGAAGGCCATGCCATCGCCATCCTCCGCGCAACAGCGTCCTCCGGCGCCATCACTCTAACCGCCACCGCCGAGGGCGTCTCCCCCGCTACCATCAAGCTCACAGCCGCCCCTGACAAAGTGCCCAGCACCCAACGCAGCTTCTAGAAGCTCCCTTTCACTTGCACTTCAAGCATCGCTCAAGACTTCCCTGCGATAATTCAGCAACAATTCACTTCGTCACTCGCGTCGAAAGAGCGCCCTATGTGGAATCGTCGCCGTTTTATCGCAGCCTCCATAGCGTCCTCCACAATCGGCCCGTTCGCCGCAGCGGCCGCCAGCCCCCTGCTCATCGACTCCCATGTCCATGTCTGGAAGCACGATCCGGCCTTCCCTTTCGCTGAAGGCGCACATCCGCCTGCAGAAGATGCATCTGTCGAAACCCTCCTCGATCTTATGCAAGCCAACCAGGTTTCGCGAACGGTTCTCATCCAGGTCATCCACTACCGCTGGGACAACAGCTACCTCGCGTCGGTTCTGAAGCGCTACCCTCAAAAATTTCATGGAGTTTGCAGAGTCAACCCGGAAGATCCCGCCGCTCCCGACCACCTGACCCGCCTGACCCAGGAGCAAGGCTTCCGTGGCGTCCGTCTCAGCCCAGCAGCCGGAGCCGAAGGCGACTGGATCCGCGGCCCACATATGCCCCCGCTCTGGCGTCGATGTGCCGAACTCAAAGTTCCGATGACCATCCTCACACCCGTCACCCGTCTACCCGACCTCGTCCCTCTCATCGAGCAGCACCCACAGCTCACCGTCGTCATCGATCACATGGCAGACTGCCCGCTCGACCGGCCCGACCAACTCCAACTGCTGCTGGGCCTTGCGCGCTACCCAAACGTCTTCGTGAAAATCTCGCACATGTGGTCGCTCTCCACGCAGCCCTACCCCTACCGCGACGCAGACGCCCAGATAAAACGCCTCAACGACACCTTCGGCTCCAACCGTCTGATGTGGGGAACAGACTGGCCCATCTCACTGAAGCAACTCCCCTACAACAAGGCCGTCGCACTCTACCGCGACCACCTCGACTTCCTCCCCTTCAAGGACCGGCGAACAGATTCTCTCGAAGACCGTCCAGCAGGTCTGGCCCTTCGATCTCTGATCCACCAGCACGCGACCTGTCACCCGCGGCTAGGGCTCTTCCCCAGCAACTCCCGCGCGATCACCATCCGCTGGATCTCACTCGTCCCCTCACCGATCGGACACAGCCGCACATCGCGGTAAAACTTCTCCGCAGGATAGTCCTTGATGAACCCATACCCGCCATGGATCTGCACGCCCTCATCGCAAATCCTGCAAGCTGCCTCGCTCGCATAGAGCTTCGCCATCGCCGACTCCAGCGTCACCTTCTGGCCCGCGTCCTTCATCTGCGCCGCGCGCATCGTCAGCAACTGCGCCGCGTCCCACTCGCGTCGCCATATTCGCCAGCTTGAACTGGATCGCCTGAAACTCGCTGATCGTCTTGCCAAACTGCCGTCGCTCCTGCGCATACTTCATCGCCGCATCGAGCGCGCCGCGCGCCATCCCCAGGCTCAACGCCGCAATCGAAATTCTGCCCCCATCGAGCACCCGCATCGCATCCTTAAACCCATCGCCTTCTTTGCCAACCATGTTCTCCGCCGGAATCTCACAATCCTCAAAGATCAACTCCGAGGTATCGCTCGCCCGCAGCCCAAGCTTGTTCTCCTTGCGTCCCGGACGGAATCCCTTCGTCCCCTTTTCCACCACGAATCCCGAGATTCCGCCGCTCGCGCCCTTCGCCTTATCGGTCACCGCAAGGATCACAGCGCAGTTCGCGTAGCTACCGTTCGTGATAAACGTCTTCGACCCATTCAGCACCCACTTGTCGCCCTTCCTCACCGCTGTCGTCCGCGCCCCGCCCGCATCTGACCCCGATCCAGGTTCAGTCAGCCCCCAGGCGCCCAGCCATTCGCCGCTTGCCAGCTTCGGAACCCACCTCTTCCTCTGCTCATCATTGCCCGCCAGCATAATGTGGTTCGTACACAGCGAATTATGCGCGGCCACAATGATGCCAACGCTGCCATCCACCCGCGACAACTCTTCAATCGCCAGCACATACTCCACATAGCCCATACCCGCGCCACCAAGCGACTCCGGAAAGATCACCCCGAGCAAGCCCATCTCCCCGAGCCTCTTCACCACTTCATGCGGAAACTCGCTCTTCTCGTCCCATTCGCTCACATGCGGCGCAATCTCACCCTCAGCAAACGCACGTACCGCGCTCTGCAACTGCCTCTGCTCGTCGGTCAATCCAAACATTTCCCTCTCCTCAACTTCATAACCAATGCTTATACATGTATCACATCCACGCATACTCTGGCTCGCAGAGACAGACGGGCGTCCTGCGCGAGTGCAGATGATTCGCACGCTTTTCTTAACGGGCCTGGGGGGGCCTGCCTCCGCCGAGCAACGCGAGGCCCACAGGATCGTCCCCGCCAAGACCGTTATACACGCCACGAAGTGGCCGCCCTCCGCGCAGGAGGCCCGCCCGGCAGGTGCAAAGCCTCTAAATTCGATCCAGCGCCTGCGCCAGGTCCGCCACAATGTCCTCCACGTCCTCGATCCCCACCGACACCCGCATCAACCCATCGGTAATCCCCAGCTTTGCCCGTCCCTCCGCCCCGACGGCAGCATGTGTCATCGTCGCTGGATGACAGATCAGCGTCTCAACTCCGCCCAGCGACTCCGCAAGAAAGCCCAGCCGCAGCGCGCTCGCAAAGCGGTTCGCATTCTCCAGCGACCCCAACTCCATCGAGATCATCGACCCAAAGCCACGCTGCTGACGCTTCGCCAGCTCATGGTGCGGATGCTCCACAAGCCCCGGATAAAACACCTGCTCCACCTTCGCATGGCCACGCAGAAAGTCGGCAACCACTCGGCCATTCGCATCATGCTGCT
Source organism: uncultured Acidobacteriaceae bacterium (assembly GCA_963774835.1). Lineage (GTDB taxonomy): Bacteria > Acidobacteriota > Terriglobia > Terriglobales > Acidobacteriaceae > Edaphobacter. The sequence goes on along the minus strand of CAVZGS010000001.1, from coordinate 151,824 downwards.
TCATCCGGACCGCCAGCGTCTTCACGCCGCGCAGCAGTAAGTAGCTCTCAAACGGCGAAAGGATCCCGCCCGTGCACTTCTGCACAAACCGAAACCGCTCCGCATGCTCGGGCTTGGTGCAGATCAACACGCCGCCCAGGCCGTCCGAGTGCCCATTCAAAAACTTCGTCGTCGAGTGCATCACAATGTCCGCACCCAGCGCGATCGGCTGTTGCAGATACGGGGAAAGAAACGTATTGTCTACGCTCAACTCCACACCCTTCGCATGGCATATCCTCGCCACGGCGGCGATATCGGTAATCGACATCATCGGATTCGTCGGCGTCTCGATATGCACCAGCTTCGTCGCTGGAGTGATCGCCCCGGCTACATTCTCAGCGACACTCGTATCGACATACGTGAACGTCAGCCCATAGTTGCTAAGTACCTTATCGAACAGCCGCCCCGTTCCCCCGTACATATTGTCCGTGCAAACCACATGGTCGCCAGACTTCATCATCGTGCACATCGCCGTGATCGCAGCCATCCCGCTTGCGAACGCATGCGCACTCGTCCCGCCTTCGAGGGAGCACAGGCTCTCCTCCAGCGCGTCCCGAGTAGGGTTCGTCAACCGGGCATACTCGTGCCCTTTGTTCTTCCCGATCGCCTCCTGCTGATAGGTCGACGTCAGATAAATCGGCACATTCACCGCGCCGGTCAACTCATCCGGGGCCTGTCCATCATGAATCGCCCGTGTAGCAAATCCCAGTCTCTTCATCGCTTCCATCGTCCCTCGCTCTTTCTACTAACGTTTACTTTGCTTTCTTCGTCTTGATCGGAGGCGGCCGTCTCGGTCTCTGCGTCGCCGAAATCGATTTGATTACCAACCTGTACTCCGCCTTCTTGTCGAACGGCACCTTAGCCATCTTCATCGCCGTCGCCATCATCGCCTTCACATCCGCACGATCCAGCGTCTCCTCATCTTCCAGCCGAATGTGCCGCACCACGTTCCCTTCCCCCTGCAACAGGCCTTTCGGATCAGGAAGAACAGCACCCTGCAGAAAGCAAAGACTAACGCACTTCGGAAACATCACAATCGAAAAAACCGCCTCAGACGCTCGTTCCGTCGGCCCAAATCCACATACCAGGGCGTTGTAATTGTCGTAGACCATCTCGACGGCATGTGGCAGGCGCTTGCGCATCTTCGCCAGCGCCACACGCGCGAACGCGGCAATCTCCGGCGTATACGCATCAAGAAAGCGCTCAAGCTGAACTTCTGCACTCTCCGCCTTCTTCGTTGCCATCACACTCACGTCGCTTTCTATTCCCTGCTCCCTACTCCCTACTCCCTCCTCAGTCGAGCAACCCTTTGCTCAGATACCGCTCCGCCGAATCCGGAATTACCGTCACCACTCTCTTCCCTGCACCCAACTCCTTCGCCACATCCACCGCCGCACACAACATCGCCCCCGCGCTCGACCCTGCAAACACACCCTCCTCAGCCGCCAGCCGCCTCACCATCGCTAACGCCGGCTCGTCCATCACCATCATCACGCGGTCGCATACACTGCGATCAAACGTCGCCGGAATAAACGACACGCCGATCCCCTCCACCTTATGCGGCCCCGGCTCCCCACCCTCCAACACACTTCCCTGCGGTTCCACTGCGACAGTCAGAATGTTCATCCGCTTCTTCTTGAGAAACCGCGCCACCCCGGTAAACGTCCCCGCCGATCCGACGCCGGAGATCCACGCATCCACACGCCCTTCCATCTGCTCCCATATCTCCACTGCCGTCGTCTGTTCATGGAAGTCCGGATTCGCCGGGTTCTCAAACTGCAGCGCCGCAAATGCCCCCGGCGTCTCCATCTCAAACTGCAACGCCCGCCGAATCGCCCCCGCCATGCCGTCCGCCTCCGGAGTGCGCACAACCGTCGCACCCAGCCCGCGCATCAGCTTGCACTTCTCCTCCGCAAACTGCTCCGGCACATACAGCATCACCTTATACCCGCGATTCACACCGATCAGCGCCAGCCCCACGCCTGTATTACCTGCCGTCGCCTCAACAATCGTGCCTCCCGGCCGCAGCACGCCACGCCGCTCCGCGTCCAGCACAAGGCCCAGTGCCGCGCGGTCCTTGACACTCCCACCCGGATTCAAATACTCCAGCTTCGCCCATATCTCTGCGCAGGGCCCGTTACCACTCGCCTGCTCGAGCCGCCGCAGCCGCAACATCGGCGTCTGCCCAACCAGCTCCAATACGTTCTCTACGACCCTCATCGACTCAAACCTCACACACAAAATCCGTCCGCCTGTCGAAGCTCTCTCCGAAGGCATAGTCCACACTCAGCTGTTACATCAATCTGATGAGATCCGGTTCCCAAAGACATTCACCCATGATCGGGCCGTAACGTTCCCAACAGCAACCCATCAGGGCTTCTGACCAGCGGAGGACCCTGCATTCCCACCCTTCGGCGCGCCCGCGATGACCCTCGGATAATATCCACTCCGCGTCCGAACTGACAATCTACTAAAACCCTTCGCCTTCGCCTCCACATGGACCTCACGGTACCCGCCAAGCGTAGGGGACTTCGTCGAATGATATGCGATCGTGTACTGCGTCCGGATGTCCTGTGCCACCTCCGCCGCAATCGCATCCACGTCCTTCAACGACTTCGGAAAGTAAGCCGCCCCGCCCGTCTGCTCTGCCAGCGTCTCCAACACCCGGCGTGCATGCCGCGACTCGCGTTTGTCCGTGTCCTCTCCAAAAAGCAGTCCAACGCAATAGATCACCGGCCCATCCAGGTCCTGGATCCTCCGGATCGTCTGCTCCAGCGTCGCACTCGAAGCGTTGTCCTCGCCGTCCGTGACCACCAGAAGTACCTGCTTCGGATGCTTAGCGTTCTTCGCCAGATAATCCGCCGAAGCCACCAGCGCATCATAGATGGCCGTCCCGCCGCTCGATTTGATGAATCCCAGCCCCTGCTGCAGCTTGTCGATATTGTTCGTAAAGTCCTGGTCGATGAACGCCTCCCACGAGAAGTCCACCAGAAACTCTTCGTCCTCTGGATTCGACAGCTTCACAAAGTCCAGCGAAGCCTTGTCGACGGCCTGCCGCTTGTCGTACATCGAACCCGAGCTATCGATCAACAGTCCCAGCGACACCGGCAGGTCTTCATGGCGAAACGACGCGATCGTCTGCGGCACCCCGTCCTCGTACACGCTGAACGCACTCTTATCCAATGTCTGGATCGACCGGCCGCTTGCGTCCAGCACCGTCGCATTCAGTCGGACCTCATAAGCGTCTTGCCGCAGCGTGTACTTCCCGCCCTCGCGTTCGATCTTTCCCAGCCCAATGCCCTGCGGCGTTCCCGTCTGACTCTGCGGAGGCGGGTCAACGTCAGGCGAAGGCACCGGATCGCGGTCCACCGTCAGCGAAGGCTGTTTAGCAGTTGGTTGTTTCGGTTGTACCTGCGGAACCGACGGCTGCTGGGCCCATCCCCCCGCCGTACCGGCCATCACTAACCATCCTGCCGCGGCCATCTGCGCCCGGAAACTTTTACTGCGAAGGTGCATAGTACCCCTGGCGATTATGCACCGTCAGCGTCGGAAGCCCCGGCGGCGGCACGAGTCGTATCTTCAATTTACGCCAGTTCCCGTCCTGCTTCACCTCGGATGGCCTGTACCCGATCACATATTCGTTGCGCAGCTCCGCACTGATTCGCGACGCAATGTCCCCCAGATCGTTGATATCCAACACTCTGAACAACCGTCCGCCAGTCATATCGCAGATGTCCGTCAAAAGGATCGGTCCCAGCTGTTCTTCGGTCGTCGGCGCATACTGATCGAAGATCCCGATCGAGTAGATCTGCACGTCGCTCTCCCGCACCACACGCCGCAGCTCGCCCTCTGTATACCGGCTCCGATTGTCTCCGCCGTCCGAGATGATCAGCAGCGCCTTCCGCTCATACTTCGCCTGTTTCAGCTTGTCCACCCCAAGATAGATCGCGTCGATCAGCGCCGTCCTGTTCTCCGGCTTTAACATAACCATCCGCGCCTCGACGTCATCCACGTCCGACGTGTAATCCACAATCACCGCAGGCCGATCGTTAAACCCACTACAAAAAATTCGTCCTGCGGGTTCGACGTCCTCAAAAACTCGCTCAGCGCCTTCCTCGCCCGCATAAACTTCGACGTCATGCTCCCGCTCAGGTCGAAGATGATGCCAATCGTCACCGGCGCATCTTCAGTAGAAAAGCTCTTGATCACCTGCCCGATGTTGTTGTCGTAGACCTGGAAGTTCTCCCGCTCCAGCCCTGTCACCAACCGGTTCATGGGGTCGGTCACCGTCGCCGGAACCAGCACCAGGTTCACGTCCACCCGGATCCGCGCATCACGTCTTGAGGTCGCCAGTGCGGCAGCATTTTCCGCACCTTCAATCACTGGCTTCGTGCTCTCCGGCGTCTTCGGCGGTGGCGGCGGCGGCTGGGTGTGCACCTCCCCGAGAGGGTTCTCCTGCGCCCGGCAAACAGCGCTAACCGCCATACTCCAGAATCCCGCGCCCACGATCAACGCGGCCCCCAACACGATCTGTCGCGACCCGTTCCGACGTCCCCGCCTTCCGTCCCTGCTTCGCCTGTCCATACTGGCACCTATGCCATTCCGCGCCCGGCCTGCCTCTTCGGCCACCGTCGCACAACTAACGGAATCAAACCTCTTCCGCCAATCGTACATGTCCCTAATCCACATCCGCTGTAGCTTCATCAGATGCTTCATGCATGAAAATAATAGACCTGACCCTAAGGCCTTTTGTCAGAGTTTTGTCTAGTTGCCACTTTCCCAATACTCTCCCCTACGTCCCTCACGGCCCTACGGTTCCGTCAGGGCCTCCTAACGCTCTTTTTTCCTTCAACCCGTACAATCGCTACATATCTAAGACGTCTGGAGAACCGAAATAGCATGGCCCGTCTCTACCCTTTCCGCGCCCTCCGTTACGATCCCGCCCGCGTCAACATGGAGGCAGTAGTCACCCAACCCTACGACAAGATCACCCCGGCCATGCAGCAGCGCTACTACGAAGCCAGCCCCTACAACCTCGTTCGCATCATTCTGGGCAAACACGAGCCCGGCGACGACGATCGCAGCAACGTCTACACCCGCGCCGCCCAGTATCTCCACGACTGGCGCAAGGAGCACGTCCTCGCCGAAGAGTCCGAACCAGCCGTCTACGGCTACTCCCAGACCTACACCGTCCCCGGAACCAACGAGGTACGAGAACGCCGCGGCTTCATCGCCCTCGGCCACCTCTACGACTACGCCGACAAGGTCGTCTACCGCCACGAACAGACCTTCCCCAAGCACAAATCCGACCGTCTCGCCCTCTTCAAAGCCACCCGCGCCTACTGCGAGCAGATCTACATGCTCTACTCCGACCCCGCCTTCACCGCTGAAAAACTCATCTTCCAGGGCCCATCTCCGAACGGCTTCGACGACAATCCAGCCGACCTCGCCATAACCGACGAGTACGACGTCGTCCACCGACTCTGGAAACTCACCGACCCCCACCTCATCAACCTCCTGCTCACCGCCATGGCAGACAAAAAGCTGATCATCGCCGACGGCCACCATCGCTACGAGACCTCGGTCGCATACGCCAAAGAGCGCTCCGCCCAGCTCCGTCTCCCCTTCAACCAGCCCGTCCCCGGTGATGAAGACGGCTCCCCGTCCGTCATCGCCGACGGCGACACCCGATCGACGCTCTCCACCCCGCCCTTCCCAGAGGCCGCCATGATGATGACCTTCGTCAACATGGACGCCCCCGGCATCACCATCCTTCCCACCCATCGCGTCGTCACCGGCATTGAAAACTTCTCCTCCCCTGACTTCATCACCAAAGCCAGCGCCTTCTACAACATCACCGAACTGACCTCCTCGTCCGCATCTGACCTCATAGCTCAACTCAATCAATCGCCCGGCGACTCTTTTGTCGCCGCCACCGGTGACGGCAACTACCTCCTCACCCCCAGGCCAGAAGCCATCGGCCCATTTCTTAAGAACCTACCTCCCAGACAGCGCCAGCTCGGCGTCGCGCAGCTCCACACCGTCGTTCTCGACCACCTGCTCGGTCTCACCGAAGACCGCATTCGCGCCACCGGCAACATTCAGTACCTGCGCGAGGCCGGCGAAGCCGTCGCACTCGTCGAATCCGGTCAAGCCAACGTCGCCTTCCTCATCAAGCCCATCAGCCTCGACCAGCTCAAGGACGTCTCCCTCTCCGGCGAAGTTATGCCACAAAAATCCACCGACTTCTACCCCAAACTCCTCAGCGGCCTCGCAATCTACGCCCTGGACTAGCACGAAAACGACTGCCGCCGGATGCCCGTCCCTCAAAGTCTCATCGGGAGGGATGTGCAACCGGCTGGCCCATCCTTCACAGTCTCATCGTGAAAAAAGATGGGTATCGATCGAACCGAGACTGCCTTCAATAATTCGCTGCTACTGACACCGTCCCGTCACCATTCGACTCCCGTTTACAATCAACCAGACTCCCTTGATCCTTCCCCATCGACAAATCGCGACGCACCTCACCCTCGCCATCTTGACGGCCTTCCTCCCTATCGCCATCGCCCAGCAACCCATACCTCGAACCACAGTTCTCCTCGACCCCGCCCACGGTGGCACCGACATCGGCGCCCGCCTGCCCAACAACCTCCTCGAAAAGGACCTCACCCTCGCCTTCGCCGCTCGTCTCCGGATCCTCCTCACCACCGACGGCTTCACCATCATCTCCACCCGCGACACAGACCCAACCGTTCCCTTCACAACCGACCAGCGCGCCGAGATCGCCAACCACTCCCATCCCGCCGCCTGCCTCGTCCTTCACGCCACCGACAGCGGTAACGGTGTCCACGTCATCATCTCCGACCTCGCTCCGCCCCACGAATTCGAAGGGCCACATCCAACTGTCCTCTGGAACTCCGCCCAGGCCAGCTCCGTCCCGCAAAGCCTCAGCCTCGCCAACGAGATCGGCCTCGCCCTCCAGCACGCCAAGCTACCCGTCATCCTCAGTCGTGCCTCCGTACGCCCTCTCGATAACCTCACCTGCCCCGCCGTCGCCATCGAAATCGCCCCGCTCACCCCGGCCGACTCCGACTCCACGCCCATCACCAACGCCGCATACCAGCAACGTATCGTCCGTGCCATCGCCGCCGCCCTGATCTCCTGGCGCAACCACCAGATCCAGGCCATAGGGGCCGCAAAATGATCCCCCGCTACCAGCGCATCCTCTTCTGGTGCCTCGTCGCCGGCATCCTCCTCATGGCTGCCTTCCTGCTCCATGGCTGCGAGCAGGCCCACAAGCGCCTGTCCGCGTCCTACGACGCCACCCCCATCGCCGCCCCCACCTCGGCTAACACCGAAGACATCACCCTCTACCTCGCCAGCGACGCCGACGCCTCCATTACCCCAACCACCGAATCACTGGCCCTGCCCCAGGAGCCCAGCGTTCGCGCCCGTGACCTGCTCGAGTACCTTCTCGCCACCTACTCTCTCCCCAACTCGGCCCACCCGCTGCAGGCCGGCCCTGCCGTCGACGACGTCTTCCTCCTCACCGATCCCGAACCAGCGGAGGGCGAACGGCCCGGCCAGTTGGCCGTCATCAACCTCCATGGCGGGTTCATCGACAACCACCCCTCCGGCATCCAGGTCGAAGCCCTCACCGTGCAATCCATCATCGGCACCCTCCACTCGGCCCTCCCTGAGGTCACCGCCATCCGTTTCCTGGTCGACGGCCAGCCCCACGACACCCTCGCCGGCCACGCCGACCTCCTCCGCACCTACCCCGCCACCGACACCAGCGCCAAATCCATAACACCAATCGAAGCCCCGGCTACACCGTAACCATGACCCAAATAAAAACCCAGATAGACACCCCGACAAGGTCCCCCATCATCGGCGTCTTCGACTCCGGCTTCGGCGGCCTCACTGTACTTCGCGCGCTGCTGCCGCTCGTCCCCGGCGCCCACTACATCTACCTCGGCGACACCGCCCGCCTCCCCTACGGCTCCAAGTCCCGCGAGACCGTCGCCCGCTACGCCGTCTCCAGCGCAAAGTTCCTCCACGAACAGGGCGCAGATCTCCTCGTCATCGCCTGCAACACCGCCACCGCCCTGGCCTTCGAAGACATCCAGCGGGCCCTGCCCATCCCGGTCATAGGCGTAGTCCAACCCGGCGCCCAATCCGCCGCCACCGCGGCCAATTCCACGGCCACCCAACAGAAAAGGGAGCATCAAAAAGAAGTCGTCATTCTGAGCGAAGCGAAGAACCCCCGTATTTCGCCCGAACCACCACGGAACTCCCAGGTCCTCGTCCTCGCCACCGCCGCCACCGTCCAGTCCGCCGCCTACAGCCGGGCCCTAACGGGCCTCGGCCTTGCAGCACACGAAAAAGCCTGTCCACTCTTGGTTCCCCTTGTAGAAGAAGGCTGGATCAACCACCCCGTCACCGACGAGGTCCTTCGCATCTATCTAACCGAAGCACTCACCGAAGCCCCCGACGCCCAGACTCTCCTCCTGGGCTGCACCCACTACCCGTTGATCGAGCCAGCCATCCGTCGCGTCCTCGCGACCATCGGCCATCCCCTCACCGTCATCGACTCCGCCGACGCGACCGCCCGGGCAGTGGCCGCTCATCCCGCATTAGAGACTCACCGCTCCGAAGACAAAACTCCAAACTGCACCTTCTACGCAACCGACTCCATCGAAAAATTCCAACGCCTCGGCTCCAACTTCCTCGGCCAACCCGTCGCCAGAGTCCATCTCGTCGACCTTGGCGGATAACAACCACCCAAATGCGATCCAGCGAACCGCTGCGTCAGTCGGTCTATACTCGTCGAACAGAACAAGGCAGCGCTCGAAACCGGGGTACCTTAACAGGCAAGATTAACGTATTTGTTTAGAGGACTTTACAAGAAGTACCCATTGAAAATAGGGACTTTGTCTTTGCAGTCTTGAGTTAAGCCATTATCTTCGAAGACTTTGCACGTTTAGCCCGGGGAGGGAGCCTCCCGGAACGGAGTTGACCCGCAATGCCTTACCTGCTGAAGACCGAACCAGACACCTATTCCTACGACGACCTCCTCCGCGACGGCGAAACCACATGGGACGGCATCTCCAACCCTCAGGCCCTCATAAACCTTCGCAGCATGAAGCCCGGCGAAAAACTCGTCATCTATCATTCCGGCAAAGGCAAAGTCGCCGTTGGCACAGCTAAAGTCGTCTCCGTCGATGACTCCGACCTCAAGAATCCCAAAGTCAGGATCAAACCCGGCACGCCAGTAAAACACCCGCATACTCTCGCGGAAATGCGCGACGCCCCTGTCTTCAAAGACTCAATCCTATTCCGCCAGTTTCGCCTGTCGGTAGTGCCCATCACTGAAGCTCAATACGACTGGCTCACCTCCTCTGACTAAAATTGCAGCATCTAGCTCGATTCTGTAGCCGCAAGTTCATTTGTTTCTTAACTCCCCGCGCATACAATCGCCTCAGGCCCCCGAATGTCCTTTATCACGTCCGTAGATGTCGGCACCCTTCTCGGCTGTCAGATTGTTTTGACGCTGGTGTATGCGATCGTGTTCTGCTGCATGAAGGTCATCTACCCCTACCTTCGCGGCGCCGGCGCCGTCACCCTTGCGTTCTTTGCTGCAACCATTGCCAACGTCCTTCTGCTACTCTCTGGCTCCATTCCGGCCTTCTTCTCGGTTGTTATTTCCCATTGCCTCCTGCTCTGCGCCTTTGTGCTCTTTTACACGGGCGTCCTTCACTTCTTCAAAAGTCCCCGCAGGATCCGCTACGCCTGGGCCCTCACCGCCGTCGCGTCTGCCCTGACCGGATACCTTGTCCTTTCCCACAACCACCCCCTGGCGCTCACTTATGTCATCGCGATCAGCTTCTTTCTCGTCCGCGGCGTTATCGCAGTCGAGATCTTCCTCCAGGCAGCGGACAGGGTCTTTCTGAAGATCTTCGCTTACCTCATGGCTGGCTATGCCATCTTCGCTTTGAACCGCGTCTTCTTCCTGGTGGTGTATGGTGTCATGCCAAACGCTCAGCAGCGTGCGGTCGTACAGACCGTCTCGGTCCTCCTCAGTGTCTCCTTTGCCTTCCTCATCGGCCTCTCGTTCCTGCTCATGCTTTGCGGCGACCTTCTCACCCTCGTCAAAGACGAGTCGGAACGCGACCTGCTCTGCGGCGTCCTCAACCGCCGCGGCATCGAGCAGAAGCTCGACGCCGAACTTAAGCGTGCCGGCCGTAGCGGCCACGGCCTCTCTATAGCCCTCATCGACATCGACCACTTCAAAGCCATCAACGACTACGCCGGCCACGCGGCCGGTGACACGGCCCTCCGCGACGTCGTCTCTGCCATCTCCGGTCGCCTCCGCGCACACGATCTCCTCGGCCGGTTCGGCGGCGACGAATTTCTCCTGATCTTTCCCCACACCTCCTGTTCAGACGCCCTTGTCGTCTCCACTCGGATCGAGCAGTCGGTGCACGAGCTCTCCATACCGGGTGCCGGGCTGCCGCTCACCATCAGCATCGGCATCACCCAGGCCGGCCCCGGCGAAATCGCAGGCCCGCTACTCGCCCGCGCCGACAAGGCCCTTTACAACGCCAAGAACGCAGGCCGCAACTGCTGCCGTGTCCTCCTCCACGAAATAGACACCGAAGAGCACCGCGGACGCGTCATCCTCCCCTCAAGCCGCGGCGATCTCCTGCAGCGATAGCACTTACCCATCCTGACTGCTATCCTTTAGGTCGCAACCGCATTTGAAAGGAACACGCTCCAAAATGATCGACCTCAAAGGCAAAGTCGCCGTCGTCTTCGGCCTGGCCAACAAACGCAGCATCGCCTGGGGCATCGCCCAGAAGCTCTCCGAAGCCGGTGCCACCCTCGCCATCTGCTACCAGAACGAACGCCTCAAGAAAGAAGCAGACGCCCTCATCCCTGAGCTCAAGGACGCCAAGGCATACCAATGCGACGTCTCCGTCGATGCCGAAATCGACGCCCTCTTCGCCACACTCAAAGAGACCTACGGCACCCTCCACACCATCGTGCACGCCGTCGCCTTTGCTCCTGCCGACGCCATCAAGAACGACTTCCTCCTCACTACCCGCGAGGACTTCCGCATCGCCCACGACGTCAGCGTCTACTCGCTCATCGCCGTCGCCCGCGCCGCCGTTCCGCTTATGGACCAGGGCGGCTCCATCCTCACCCTCACCTACTACGGCTCAACCAAAGTCTTCCCCAACTACAACGTCATGGGTGTCGCCAAGGCCGGACTCGAAGCCACCGTACGCTATCTCGCAGCATCGCTCGGCGCAAAAAACATTCGCGTCAACGCCATATCCGCAGGCCCCATCAAGACCCTCGCCGCCCGCGGCATCGGCGACTTCTCAAAAATCCTCGACGCAGTCACCGAACGCGCCCCGCTCCACCGCAACGTCGACCAACTCGAAGTCGGCGGCGCCGCCCTCTTCCTCTCGAGCGACCTCGCCAGCGGCATTACCGGCGAGATCACCTACGTCGACTGCGGCTTCAACATCACTGGTCTCTAACTTCAAGAGCAGCCTTCCGTGCGACTTGTAAAGAATCGGAGTACAGCGAAACTCTACTGACAGGATGCTGTCAGTAGGGCTTCGTTACGCTTTATCACGCGCTGGAAAAGGTACATCTTCAGGCACGCGCCTATTGCGGCCGATTTAACGAAAGGATTTTCTATGACAATCGCAGAAATTCTCCTCCAGGACTACGACATCGAAATCTCCAACACGCGCCGCACCCTCGAGCGAGTCCCCGAAGGCAAGAACGACTGGAAGTGTCACGACAAATCCATGCCACTCGGAAGACTCGCCATGCATTGCGCCACCATCACCATGTTCGGCTACTACATCCTCGTAGATGACGGCATGGACATGGCCAACTCCAAACGCCCTCACATGCCGCTTGAGTTCACCACCCGCGAAAATGCCCTCAGGCAGCTCGACGAGACGTCCTCCAAATGCCGCGCCTCTCTCGCCGCCGCCTCCGACGAGCATCTCTCCGCACTCTGGCCCTTCCGCTTCGGCGAGCATCTTATCTGCAACAACCCGCGCTCACTCACCTTCCGTCAGATGTGCTTCGACCACCTCATCCACCACACCGCGCAGCTAGGCGTCTACCTCCGTCTCAATGACATCCCTGTACCCGCCCTCTACGGCCCCTCCGCCGACGAGCAGTTCTGACCACTCGAAATGACAAAGCAGTTTTGTTTGTCATTCCGCAGCGGAGCGGAGGAATCTGCTGTTTCTGTCCAAATTCAAGGCCGCTTGTAAACCACCCCGCCCTTCATCACAAACCCCACTTTAGTCGTCGCCGAGATATCCTCCAATGGATTTCCCGGCACAGCAATGACGTCCGCAAAATACCCTGCCTTTAACTCCCCAATCTGCCCGCCCCAACCCAGGAGCTTCGCTCCATTCAACATGTCCGCCTGCAGCACAGCGGCTGGTTTCATCCCATACTCCACCATCAACTCCAGCTCTCGCGCCTGCGTCCCATGCGGAAACGGCCCCACATCGCTCCCCACCGCCATTGGGACCCCCGCCGCCAGCTGCTTCTTGAACTCCGCAGCATGGTAAGCCTGCTCCGCCTTTCCGCGAGCGGCCCTCTCCGGGGTCGCCGCATGATCGGCAAAGTACTCCGCGATGGCAAACGTCGGCACCGCGTAAATCTGCTTCTCCTTCATCGCCTTCATCGTCGCATCGCTCAATTGATACGCATGGTCGACCGACGCCACTCCCGCGGCCACTGCATATCCCGTTCCCGGCTCTCCCGTAGCATGTACTGCCACCCCGCGCCCCGAGTCCACTCCACCACCAAGCCTCTCCGCCTCCTTCACCGCGGCCGCCAGCTCTGCCTCCGTGTATTGATACGGCGTCTTGAACACCCCGTCCCTGAACGAATCCCTTCCCGTCTCATAGATCTTCGTAAAGTCCGCTCCGATCTTGCGCTGTTCCCGCATCACCTTCACGATCTCCTCACTCGAATCGGCGTAGTCCGCATTCGAGAGTACCTTCTGTGCCGGGTTATATCCGATCGCGTCCTCATGCCCCCCCGTTAGATCGATCGCGTTGCAGCTCATGCGCATCCGCGGCCCGGGAATCAGCCCTCTATTGATCGCATTCCGCACCGCCACGTCTGCGCAACCCGCTCCCTCGCTTCCCATGTCCCGCTCGGAAGTAAAGCCCGCCATCAAATCTGCCTTCGCCGCCCCTGCCGCAATCAGCGTCCGCTCCGGCACACTCTCCTGCACTGTCTGCAGGTCGCTCTGCCCCCGGATGCAAGAAAAGATGCACATGCGCATCGATCAACCCCGGCATCAGCGTTGTGTCACCCAGATCAATCTCCTCGGCCCCGGCCGGCCGATCCACCTTCACCCCAACCGCAACAATCCGGTCGCCCTCCACCAGCACCTCACCCGGTGTCACAATCCTTCCACCCGCCACGTCCAGCATCCGCGCTGCGTGAAGCACCACAATATGCCTGGGCGATCCAGCTTCCTGCGCCAGACAAGACATTGCTGCCAACCCCACAGCCAACCCACAAACAAAATTTTTCATAGTCCCAGAAGCATATCGCGAAACCAAGCCAAAGCGCTCCCCCACTACGTCGAAGTGCGTAGTATGGTGCTGGCGTGTGAGCGCCTGCGACCGGCGGCCTCCGCGCTCAATCGAAACAAGGAGGAAAGCAAATGATCACCATCACAGGCACCGTCGGAGCCAGCGGAAAGTACCTCGTCACTGGAACGCAAGTCACGACAACGGCCCACACTGTCTTGAAAATTGCGTTTGAGAACAACACGGCCGGAACCAATCTTGCTCTGGTGGCAGGCACTCCCGCCCAGTTTGCCTCGGGAACGGGTGGAACGCAGCTCTCGGACTCGGGCGGCCCGGGATTTCAGTTTCTGAGTATCGTCGATACGCAGTCGCTGGCGGGCCAGGTCATCTTCGTTCGCCGATTGGTTGGCACCGCAAACGCGCAATTTGTGCTCGCGATTGAATAATCCTCGCGCCTATCCAGCCTTCTCGGTCAGCTCGGCCCACCGCGCGTAGAGCCCGTCCGCCTCCGTCTGCGCCGCCTCCATCCCCGCCAGGGCCGCCGTCAGCCTCACTGCATCCACTGCTACCGCCGGATCTTCAAGTGTGTGCCGAGCCCTCTGCAACTGTTCCTCCGCCGCCTCCACCGCGGCCTCGATCCCCGCAAACTCCCGCGCCTCAAGATAAGACAGCTTCTTCTTCCCCCCAGAGTTCGACGCAGGTCCAGCCGAAACCGAAGCGACCGCCTTCCCCGTCGCACCCGGAGCGATCGGCTCCTCCACCTTCACGCCTCGCCACTGCTCCCACTGCGAATAGTCTGCAAACGTCTCCGCCCCACCCCGTCCATCAAGCCCCAGCACAATCGTCGACACACGGTCCAGCATGTAGCGATCATGGGTCACCAGAACCAACGCGCCCTTATACTCCAGCAAACTCTCCTCAAGGATCTCCAGCGTCGCAATATCGAGATCGTTCGTCGGCTCGTCGAGCAGCAACAGGTCCGCCGGCTCCAGCATAAGCTTCGCGATCAACACTCGCGCCCGCTCACCTCCGCTCAACCTCTCCACCGGTTGATTCAACTGCTCGCTCGTAAACAAAAACTTTGTCGCATAACTCGCCACATGGACCACTCGTCCCTGGTACACCACCGAGTCCGAATCCGGAGCCAGCGCCCGCCGCAGCGTTACACCCTCCTCCAGCTCCCGCATCTGACTGAAGTAAACAATCTTTAACGAGGCCGCCTTCTTGATCGTCCCAGTCGTCGCCGCCAACTCTCCCGTCAACAACCGAAGCAGCGTCGTCTTCCCGCTCCCATTCGGCCCCACCAACCCGACGCGCATCCCGGAGGTAATCAGAAAATTCAACCCCTCCACGATCTTTCGGTCGCCCAACACCACGCTCACGTCTTCCAACTCCACCAACCGCTTCGTCTGCCGGTCCGTCGCCGAAAAATCGATCCCCGCACTCGACGTCTGCACACGCGAGTTGACCTCCTTCAACTGCCCGATCAACTCCTGCGCATTGTCGATCCTCGCCTTCGCCTTCGTACTCCGCGCCTTTGGCCCACGCCGCAGCCAATCCACCTCGATCTTCACGCGGTTCTTCAACGCGTCCTGCAGCTTCGACTGCGCCTCCAAATAGAGCTGCTTCCCCTCAAGAAACTTCGAGTAGCTTCCCTTCACCCGCAGCAGCCCCTCCGCATACACTCGGTTCAGTTCGACTATCTCCGTCGCAACATTCTCAAGAAAATAACGATCATGGCTAACAAGCA
Source organism: uncultured Acidobacteriaceae bacterium (assembly GCA_963774835.1). Classification (GTDB taxonomy): domain Bacteria; phylum Acidobacteriota; class Terriglobia; order Terriglobales; family Acidobacteriaceae; genus Edaphobacter. Next base: position 136,446 of record CAVZGS010000001.1, on the reverse strand, counting down.
CGCAAGCAAAACTACCCTCATTCAGCAACTCCTCGAGCCAAACAATCCCGGCCAGGTCTAAATGGTTTGTCGGTTCGTCAAGCAGCAACACAGCGGGATGCGTCACCACCGCCTCGGCAATCGCCAGCCGCTTCCTCCATCCACCGCTCAGCGTTGCGGCCTCCGCACTCAAATCAGGAAACCCAGTCCGCCCCGAAGTCTCCCTCAGCCGGCCTTCATGCTCACCCTCCGCCACCTTTGCCCGCACTAACGCGGCCTCAAGCACAGCACGAACAGTCACCCCCGGCGCAAAGTTCGACTCCTGCTCCACATATCCCACACGCGCCCGCTTCCGCACCGCAACATCGCCGGCGTCGGCGTCCTCGTCCCCTGCAAGTACCTTCAGCAACGTGCTCTTCCCCGCCCCATTCGGCCCGATTAGCCCAATGCGGTCCCCATCCGAAACAGTAAACGAGATCTCACGAAACAAAGCAGTCGCGCCAAAAGCCTTGGTCAACCCCTGCGCATTTAAGATTGGTGGCATCTCTTCAGTCTACCGTGGTATTCGCTTTGGCTCTTCGCTTTCCTGCAACCAATTGATAGCTCCCCCTGGCAAGCTCCTCCACCTCGTCCCAATCAATCTTCTTGCCATCTAGCCGAAGCCCCACCCAACCCCTCGGCCCCACATACGCCGGCATATAGAATTTTTTCGGACTCGCCGCAATCAGCGCAACATTGTCTCCTGGCACGAGCCTTGCACCACACACCCACTATCCCGTCGCCGTGATGGTCGTTCACAAAATACGCAAACGTCTTCTTCTTCACCGTAAAACCAGCATGCGAACCCTGGACCTGGCGCTGCGCCTGCGGAAACCCAAGACAGATCTTCGTGAACCCCGCCAGCCGCTCGTCTTCGCGCAAGACCGCATGCATAAAACACCTTCAGCGCTAATCCAGGTCGAAGTCCCGCAACGGCCGGTCCGTCAGTGGAGTCTCCTTCGCCTTCTTCACCGCCTCGGCGAACTTCTTCGCCATTACATCGTCCTTGTTCTTCTGCGCATCCACGCTCTGCTGAAAGATCGAGTCCCGCCGTGCGTCTGCCTCACGCAACGCCTTCGCCGCCTCGCCAAAGTCCTCAAACATCTTCTTCTTCGGAGCAGACTTATGCGCAATGATCGCCCGCGTCACCGGATCCACCTTCAGCATCGCCCCACAGTCCGGACACATCACTTCAAACGGCTGATCGCTCAATCCCATGGAACACACCTCACCCCATCATTCTAAGACCGGCGCGTATCCGCTCAAAGCTCAGGCCCAGACTCTACAGCCGCACCACCACATGCCCCGGACACTGGTTCCCCGCCACCCCCACCAGCCGCTCAACCAACCCGTCCCCATACTTCGCCATAAACCAGACCCCGGCCACAACACGCTCCTGCGGATGCCCACCCGGAAACACGTTCAGCGTAATCGCCTCGGCATGCTTCCGCAGGCTGGCCTCCTTCTGCAGCTCGAAGGTTGCCGCCATCCTCCGCAGCCGGTTCATCTGATAACGCATCTTCGAACCCGACACCTCCGCCGACTTACCCAGCGAGACATCCATTCCGCGAAGATACTCAGTCAACGCGTCAAGCTCCTTATCCAGAGCGTTCCCCACCGCAGCCAGCCGCCGCTTGCCCTCAATCGGCATCGCCCGCGCGCCCAGCCGCTGCGCCAACTCCTCCGCCGTCGTCAACGCATCCGGCAACTGCACCTCGTCCTTGTCCATCACGGCAGCAATCGCTGGCTCCAGCAGCGTCGCGCTCAACCTAGGCAGCACCGGTGTGCGTCCGTCCCAAAATCGCCTCATACAAGACCGCACTCTGCGCAAAGTAAGCGATCTCCGCCGGCCCTCCCACATAGGCCGCCGTCGGCAGCAAGGTGTCCTGAAACACTGGCCGCAGCAGCGCATTCGGACTCAGCCGCTCTGGCGCATCCTCCAGAATCGCAATCAGCTCCGCACTCGAATAAGCCTTGCCCCCGGCCTTCCACTGCCCATCCGCACTCCGCCGCAGCGCCACCCGCTCCCTTGTCACCTCATCCAACAGAAACAGCAGCGAGGCCCCCTCCGCCACCAGCACCTGGGCATGATACCCGGCCTTTACTAACTCCTTATCGCGAGCGATCAACGCCGCCTGCAACTCATCCGCATGGTCAATCGCATACCGCAGAGTCCCGGCCCCAAGCGCATGAAAACCGCGCGAAGCCGCGTCCATCACAATCAAACCCTGATCAGCAAATATCCGAGCGATCAACCGCCCAAATGCAAGCGCCATAGAAGGCCGCGCACTGCCTTTCGGCGAATAACACTCCCGCAGCCACTCAGTCACCGGAGCAAATTCCAGCAATTCACTCGCCCGCTCCAGCACGGCCTCCAACTCCGGCCCCGGCACAACTCCACCGACCGGTACGGCATGCGCGACCTTCAGCCCGACCTTCAGCGTCTCCACTGAAGTCTTCGTCAGCAGCGAAACCTGGTCCACCTCCGCCAGATCGTGGTCTTCGGTCGCCATCCAGAAAACCGGCACATGCTCGACGCCAGTCGCCGCTGTCGCCTCTTTTGCCCTGGCAACTGCCGTGGCCGCCTTCAAAATCGTCAACAGCGGGCCACCAAACAGCACCACCTGCTGCCCCGTCACCACCGCCCGGGCCCCCGCCCGCACCCTTGCTATATTCGCCCTGGCGGCGCCACCCGCACCAAACTCAACCGCCTGCTGCTCCAGCAAATCTGCCAGCGTCCCGGCATGTCTCACCGGAACGGCCTTCCCGACCCACTTCCCCGCAAACGGCTCCGTCCCGTACCATCGCCGCACCGCCGCATCTCCGGCGCTCTCTCCCATCGCAAGATAGTCGAGATAGATCTTCGACACATGCGGCAACACCGCGATTGGGCAACACTCAGAACTCATCGAAGACCTGTCCTCAATCTCGTTCGCCGCAGCACCGTGCGGCTACGCAACGCAAAATTTTCGGTGCACCCTTTGGATGCCCGCCACCTAAGTCTAGATGCAGGATGATACTTTAGCCCTATGGTCGCCCAAATAAAGACACCCAGCGCCCCATCATCCACCGGCAGGAAAAAGCCGTCCAAGCCCCGCCTCATCTCCTCCAAACTTGCTTACAAAGGCAAGGTCTTCTCCGTCGTCACCGATAAGGTTGAGGAGCCCAACGGCTTTATCAACACCCGCGACGTCATTCGCCACAACGGCTCCGTCGTCGTCCTCGCCGTCGACGAATCGAAGGACCCCAACGACCCCGAAATAGTCTTCGAGCGCCAGTACCGTCACGCCGTCGGCCTTACGCTTATCGAACTTCCTGCCGGCCGTGTCGAACCCCGCGAAGCCCCTCTTGCCGCCGCCAAACGCGAGTTAATCGAAGAGACCGGCTACCGTGCCAAACGCTGGAGCCTCCTCACAAAGTACTTCGCCAGCCCCGGCTTTCTCGGCGAGTGGATGCAGATCTACCTGGCCCGCGACATCCGCGAAGGCTCCTCCAGGCCGGAACCCGACGAGCAGATTGAAGTCTTCCGTCTCTCTCTCTCCGAGGCCCTCGCCCTCGTCGCCGCCAACAAGATCCACGACGGTAAGACCCTAATCGGTCTCATGCTCTACGACGCGGCCCGCCGCTCAGCCCGCTTTTAGTCATTTATTAACCGAAATGACACACTCCGACGCAGCAAATCGCCTTCCCGGACAGTGTCAGTACCACTAATCACGCAAGTAACCAAAAATCAGGACCATATCAAAAAAAAGACCCCTAGTGAAATCTCCAGAAAACTCCCTCCGCCACTTTTGCGTCACAGTCTGTTGAGCGTCGCTACCGTTGAAGGGCTTTCACTTCCCGGTAGCGATCGCACAGACGCGAAAGACAAGGGAGTCGCTCCATTGGCACAATACAAGGGCACAGTTAAGTGGTTCAACAACGCAAAGGGCTACGGCTTCCTCGGCCGCGACGGCGGGGCAGACGTGTTCGTCCACTACAGCTCCATCCAGCGCGAGGGATACAAGAGCCTGAAAGAAGGCGATGAGGTGGAGTTCGATATCATCCAGGGAACAAAGGGTCCCCAGGCCGACCAGGTCTCCCGCCTCAAAGAAGTCAATCAGGCGACAAATCAAATGAGTCAGTAACGCTTCCACGAAGGCGCGGGCCCATCCGCGCCCTCTCGACCCTGCACCACTCGCTTGCTTGAGTCCCACTCCCACCTGTTGCATACTGGCACAGTGACCGCACCCCTCCGCGGACTCTGAACGCACCCCCATGGACAATATCTCGATCGCCCGCTTCCTCGACGAAACCGCCGCCCTCCTCGAAATTGACGCCGCCGACCCCTTCCGAATCCGCTCCTACCGCCGCGCCGCCGAGGCCGTCGAGCAGCAAACCACCCAACTCGCCACCCTCGCAGACGACCCCAAACAGCTCCTCGCCATCTCCGGCATCGGCAAAGGCATGGCCGCCAACATACAGTCGCTTCTCTCCACCGGCACCCTACCCCTCCGCGAAGAGCTCCTGCAAAAATACAAACCCACAATGCTCGAGCTCCTGCGTCTACCCGGCATGGGCCCCAAGACCGTCGCCCTCGTCTGGTCTGCCTGCCAGGTCTGCGACATCGACGGCCTCGAAGCCGCCGCCAAAGCAGGCCAGCTCACCAAGCTCCCCCGCATGGGCGAAAAATTCGTCGTCAAGCTACTCAAGGGCATAGAGGACTACCGCAAAAACTCCAGCCGCTTCCGCATCGACAAGGCCCAATCTCACGCCGACACCATCAGCGACCTCATCCGCGCCTTCCCCGGCATCGACGAGATCACCCCAGCCGGCTCCCTCCGCCGCGGCCGCGAGACCGTCGGCGACCTCGACCTTCTGGTCACCGGCCCAGCCTGCGAGCCCGACGTCGTCAGCGCGGCCGTAGAACACGTCGCCGCGCTCCCGCTAATCGACAAGCTGCTCGCCAAAGGCCAAAACAAAGTCAGCTTCACCCTCCGCAACAACCTCCAGGTCGACGTCCGCCTTCTCCCCCGCGCCAGCTACGGAGCCGCCCTGCAATACTTCACCGGCAGCAAGATGCACAACGTCGCCCTCCGCCAGCGCGCCATCAAGCGCGGCCTCACCCTGAACGAGTACGCTCTCCTCCGCGTCGAAGACAACACCATCATTGCCGCCGCGTCCGAGGCCGACATCTACAATGCCCTCGACCTCGACTACGTCCCACCCGAGCTCCGCGAAAACTCCGGAGAGCTCGAAGCCGCCGCAAACCACACCCTACCCCACCTCATCACCCTCGCCGACATCCGCGGCGACCTCCACATGCACACCGACGCCACCGACGGCCGCGACACCATCCGCCAGATGGCCGAAGCCGCCCTCGCCCGCGGCCTGAAATACATCGCCATCACCGACCACAGCAAAAATCTGGCCATGACCAACGGCCTCGACGACAAGCGCGCCCTAGCCCACATCAAAGCCATCCGCAAGGTCGACGCCGAGATGAAAGGTAGTATCCGCGTCCTCCCCGGCATCGAAGTCGACATCCTCGCCGACGGCGCCCTCGACCTCGACGACGAGACCCTCGCCCAAATGGACATCGTCGTCGCCAGCGTCCACTCTCACTTCAACCAGTCCGCCGAGGAAATAACGGCCCGCGTCCTCCGCGCCATCGAAAATCCCCAGGTCCGCATCCTCGGTCACCCCACCGGCCGCAAGGTCCTCGGCCGCGAACCCTATGCGATCTACATCGACACAGTGCTCAAACGCGCCGCCGAACTAGGCGTTGCCGTCGAGCACAACGCCAGCCCCGCCCGCGCCGACCTCAACGATCTAAATCTCAGAATCGCCAAACAATACGGCTGCAAGATCGTCGTCGACACCGACGCCCACGCCACCGAAGAGCTCGACCAGATGCGTTACGGCATCACCCAGCTCCGCCGCGCCTGGCTCACCCCCGCCGACATCGTCAACACCGAACCGACCGCCGAAGCCCTCCTGAAAAGCCTCCGCCCCAAACCCTGAAATCTTGTACCTGCCCCCGGTACCAGCCGCGCGGGAAGTCAGAAGGTAAACGCCTGCACAGAAAAGACCATGCACTGGCTGAGTTGGCACAGCCATATACTCCTCAATAGTTCCCCGAAGGTTGTATTGAATCATTGCTTCAAATCAGGTCTGCTGTAGTTCTCTTCTGAAACACGCGTTTGTTGTTCTACTGCTGTATCGCCGCATAGGGAAATGGGACCAAGAATATCTCCGAAGAATCGATCTTTGTGCCACAACCTTCCGAATGGAGCTCCTGAATGAAGAAATCCGTGCTTTTATCTCTCGGCATCGCTCTCTTTCTTTCCGTCACCCTCCAGCTGCATGCCCAGACCGGCTGCCTGAGCTCCCCCGAAAACCCCACCGCCGTACTCGCCGTAGTAGGCTCGGCCGGAGCTTTCCTTGCGACGGCCCGTGCCCGCATAAAGGCCCGCCGCCGCTCCTCGAAATAAACCCCAAGCACCAGACAAACCCAGTAGAACCCTGGCCCCGCCAGGGTTTTATTTTTTTCTCCGACAATCGCACCCAAACAGAAGATCCGCAGCGAACTATTTTGCTTTCTTCAATCGCTTCACCACCCCGGCCAGCGAGTGTTCATTCATCGCGCTCACCGCGTCCCCCCGCACTTTTTTCATCCACCCGCTCACCGCCTTGTCCTCGATGCTCAACCAGTCCCCCGCCGTCGCCTCGAACACGTCCCCCAGCCCGATCTGCTTCGCAGGCAGCTTCAGCCTCGCGCCTCCATGCGGCCCCTTCCGCTGCACAATCAATCCCGCCTTCTGTAGCAGCAGAAACGTCCGCCGCACCATCACCGCGCTCTCCTTCAGCGTCTCTGCAATCGCCGCCGACGTATGCATCGCATCCGGCTCCGTCGCCAGCACCGCCAAAACCCGCACGCTCAGTTGAAACCGTCCACTCTGTGCCATGCTCAAAAAGCTACCACACCCAGACGCGGAATCCACATTCCACCGGCCATCTCCCGCCTTTGTCGTTCGCAATTATCAAGACACCACCGTGTAAACTCTTCCAGTGAATATCCTCTTTGTCGGCGACGTCTTTGGCTCCGCCGGCCGCCACATCGTCCGCGAACATCTCCCCCACGTCCTTGAAACCAACGCCGTCGATCTCCTCATCATTCAACGGCGAAAACGCGGCCGGCGGCTTCGGCATCACGCCCTCCATCGCAGAAGAGCTCTTCGACCTCGGCGCCGACGTCATCACCACTGGCAATCACATCTGGGACAAAAAAGAGATCTTCGAATACATGACCGTCCCCGTCGACTCCCACGTCCGCGGCCGCCGCGTCCTCCGCCCCGCAAACTACGCCGTCGGCACCCCCGGCTTCGGTGTCTACGAGGGCGAGCTCCCCACCGGCCAGTCCTACGCCGTCATGGACCTCCAGTGCCGCGTCTTCATGTCCAGCTGCGACGACCCCTTCCGCAAGGCCGACGAGCTCCTCAGCAAGATCACCGCCAAGGTCATCGTCCTCGACCTCCACGGCGAAGCCACCAGTGAAAAAGTCGCCCTCGGCTGGTACCTCGACGGCCGCGTCACCGCCGTCATCGGCACCCACACCCACATCCCCACCGCCGACGAGCGCGTCCTCCCCAACGGCACCGCCTACCAGACCGACGTCGGCATGTCCGGCCCCTACGACTCAGTAATCGGAGTAGAAAAAGAGTTGGTCCTCGCCCGCTTTTTAACAGGCATGCCCGGCAAGTTCGAACCCGCCAAGGGCAACCCCAAGATGTGCGCCGCCCTGATCTCCTGTGACGGAGCCACCGGCCGCGCCCATCGCATCCAGCGCATCATGCTGGGCGAATGAACCCGCCCTCATTACAGTGCCGTTAGCTGAAGAACGCCAACATCGCGGTACTCAGGATCAATGCACCGCCAATCACTCCCAGCCGTAGCCAGAACTCGCGCGTCTTGTCCATCCCATAATGATGCATACCGCGTTACACAACATGCACTCCCCCAAACGGGCCATATCCCCAGCCTGGGTGCCCCATGTTCGCGACGGTCTCATCGTCGCTAACGTGGGGAGCATCTCTTTGCGCGAGCCCGCAATCCATCCACCTCCCTCATCGAACCCCCCACTAAGCTAAAATTCCCCCATCCATGAGCAAGCAAACGTTATCCCGCCGTACCTTCCTCCAAACGGCAGCCGCAGCGACCGTAGCCACGCAGCTCAAATCAGCCCACACACAAACCCGAAACATCCCCTACCCCGAAAACGGCACCCTCGTCCCCGACGACGACTGGCGTCTCTGGATCGACGAAAAAGCCGAGTGGAAGAACGACGAACTCTTCCTCCCCGAAGACATCTCCTGGCAAAACGGCGTCCTCTGCGGCAAATCCAAACCCCTCCCCGTCAACGAACCCACCGGCGGCTGGGGGCCCTCCGCGCCGACAACGGCATCAACATCACCCTCCCCACCACCGTCGAGCAGCACCACTGGGGCAAATTCGGCAGCCGCCCCTACACCCCCGAAGAGTATCGCTACGCCGCCGACGACCCCGTCCCGCAAAACGGCGCCTACCTCGGAGTCTCATGGTGGGGCAAGCAGATCCAGATCCCCGCCGACTGGAAAGGCAAACGCATCTTCCTCCACATCCGCGGTGCCCGCCTCCGCGCCGAGGTCTTCCTCAACAGAAAACTCGTCGGCTACTCCATCATGGAAGAGCTCCCCTTTGAGTGCGACCTAACCAACGCCGCAGACCCCGGCGGCTTCAACCTCCTCAGCATCCGCCTCACCAACCCCTTCGGCCGTTACGACTGGGTCGACGGCCTCAACGCCCAGTGGGGGGCCGTCAAACTCTACCGCTCCCACGGCTTCGCCGGCCTCGACCGCGGCATGACCCTCAGCGCACACGACGGCACCGCCCGAATTGCTCAAGTGTGGGTTCTCAATTCTCTCGAGCCGACAGAGATCAAGGCATTTGCACAAACCGAAATCTCAGCGCACCATGAAGCCCTTCCATTTATCGTGATGGAGGTCGTCGATCCACGAACGGGGAAAATTGTGTCTACCACCGCGGAAAAGGGTCAGGCATTCGACATTCTCTCCACCCCGGGCGCACCCGACACTCAAGCCACCGTGGTAACTGCTCAAGACACCCTGAAATATGTCGCTGCTCAGTTGTGGACTTTGGATGCACCGGTGCTCTATCACCTCCGCACAACGCTCACTCACAATGGCCAAACCGACACACGCACCATCGCCTTCGGCTTCCGCTCCTTCGCCCCATCCGGCATCGGCACCAACGCCCTCTTCCGCATCAACAGCCGCCGCATCAAGCTCTACAGCTCCATCTCTTGGGGCTTCTGGGGACTGAACGGCCTCTTCCCCACACCCGAGCTAGCCGAAAAGGAAGTCACCCAAGCCAAAAAACTAAATCTCAACTGCCTCAACTTCCACCGCAACCTCGCCAAAGAAGAGGTCCTCCGCGCCCACGACCGTCTCGGCCTCCTCCGCTACATGGAGCCCGGCGCCGGCAAGATGGCCATCGGCGCTCCAGCTCCAACCCCAACCGGAGAAGGCGCGATCGCCAACCCCGGCGTCAAGCTCGCCAAACCGCAGTCCGACGCCGACAAGTTCGCCCAGCGCTTCATGTTCGCCAAATGCGTCGAGATGGTGAGGGCCTACCGCTCCCATCCCAGCGTCATCATCTACTGCCTGCAAAACGAAATCGCCGCCGACCTCAAAAACCCCGACACCATCGCCATCCTCGAAGCCATGCGCGCCGAAGACCCCTCCCGCTGCATCGTCCTCAACGACGGCTTCGTAGCACCTCCTCGCAAGGCCGCGCAGGCCTGGTTCGAACCATGGAACGACAAGCTCCATCGCAGCGACGAGAAGGAATGGGGCGACTGGTGGAATCAACACCAGGGCGCAGGCGACCAATGGTACGACGAGTTCTACAAATCACCCACCGACTTCACCTACAAAGCTCCCTTCAAAAACGTCCTCACCGAATTCGGCGAGATGGAGGGCTGCGCCACACCCGACAACCACGCCCTCATGGTCCACCAGATCACCCAGACCTATCTCATGTACGGCGGCAACAGCTACGACCTCACCGACCACAAAGAGATCCTCGCCGCCTACGACAACTTCCTCGACAAATGGAAGTTCCGCACCGCCTTCCCCACCGCCGAGCATCTCTTCAACGCCCTCGGCAAAAAGTGCTACGACACCTGGCAGAACTACCTCGAAAACGCCCGCATCTCCGACGAGCTCGACTTCGCCGTCATCTCCGGCTGGGAGACCACGGCCATCGAGAACCACTCCGGCATCGTCGACAACCTACGCAACTTCAAATCCGACCCCACACCCATCAGCGGCACACTCCACACCCATCCGCCCCGTAGCCAAACAACGCAGCGCCAGCGTCGCACGCGGCGAATCCGCCACCTTCGACCTCTACCTGCTCAACGACACGCCCCAACCCGCAACTGGCACACTCAACCTTCACCGCCATCACACCCTCCAACAAACAGATCAAACTCGCACAATTCCCCGTGCCCGCACACGTCACCGATCAGTTCAGCTATCTCGTCAAAGAATCCTTCCGAACCTCACCGCTCATCGAAGAAGGCCTCTATCGCTTCAAATTCTCCCTCTCCTCCGCGCCGCTCTCCACACAAACAAAAGAGATTTGGGTAACAGAACCACCCGCGTGACGCCCACGCGGCCGCATTCGCAAGAGAATCGGAGTCTCCGGAATCACCCCGCACTACACAAACAACTTACCGAACTGACAAGCTTTACCCAATTCGAAGTCGTTGACTTCACCACACGACGAGAAATTTGCGAGTCATCATCACCTCCGGTCTCACCGCAACCGCTCCTCAACGCAAAACGCTGGCGACACCACGGGCCTTGAAAACCAACCCGGCCATGAGACAGGGGCCGTTCAGAACATCACCCAACTCGGCCACATCGACCCCATACATCCTCGATGTCGTCCGCCCAGGCATGCCTCTACTAGCCATCCCACAAGCCGACACCCTCTCCGAAGGCGTCGCCAAGCAACTGGCCGAAGCCGGGGCCTTCACCTACAACGGCACCGTAGGCGACTACCGCGCCCCCTGGATGGGCAACTGGTACTTCGTCCGCGAGCACCCCATCTACGCCGGCCTCCCCGTCAACCAGGTCATGGGCATCCACTACCAGACCAAAGGCCGCCAGGCGAACGGCCTCTTAGTCGACGGCCCCAACGTAGAAATCATCGCCGCCTACTCCCGCGACCACGACCGCAACATCGGCGCCGGCACCTTCACCACCAAACTAGGCACCACAAAAGTCATCTACCACCGCGTCCCCGAACTCCACCCCGTCCTCCAGAAACGCCTCCTCGCCAACGCCCTCATCTGGCTCACCACCTAAGTTCCTCACCGAAATAAAGGATCGTCCAACAAAGTGCACCTGAGGTCCAATAAAAGGATCGAACAAAGGAATCGTCATTTCGACCGAAGCTGTTCACGGTCTTATCGTGAACGGCGCAGTGGAGAAATCTGCTTCTCTACTCCTACCGTTTCCCAGCCCTGACACGCCTTTGCTGTTGTCCTGAATTATTTTTCCCCATTTTCCCCCAAAAATCGCATGTCAAGCCCCAAACCAACTAAACCATTGCCAACCAACAACATCCGCGTGGCATTTTAGTTTCACTCCAACCGCTATACTGGATATATAGATGAAAAACAAACCAGACCCCGGAAATCTGCCTGGGCTAACTTATTTAGATAAGACTAATTTAGACGTAACCCATTTGTTATGACGATTTTGCAGGCAATCGGTATCCCGTAAGTCATTGAATCTAAAAGAAATTTACGCGCGGGTAATAGGGGGGTACCCCCCGGAGAGGTTGCCACTCTTAACCAGAAGAGGCGGCCCGCAAAAGGCCGCCTCTTCCACGATTCAACTACGGTCTATTTATGTGCGCAGCAGGATGGTGAGCCGCAGTAGGCTTGGCCGGCGTCTTCTTCGGCAACACCACAGCTCCATCGCTCATGATGATCATGATCGGACTAGGGGTATACGAAGCATACGTCCCGGACAGAGTGACCTTCTGGCCAACCGCAGTCGCAGCAGCAATATCATCCGCCAACTTCTTCGCAGCAGCGGCCTGCGCAGCAGTCTTCTTCCTCTCTTCTGGAGGTGCTATGTTGAAGGTAAAGTCAGCAGTCTTGGACTGCACTGCATCGTCCGACACCGCAACCTTGATCACGGTGGGCGAGGACTCGATCACCAGTGCGTCCGGAATCTGCACCGACTTACCCTTGATCGTGTCCCAGACCTTCGCAGCGTCTTCCGGCTTACCGTTGGTCAGGATGAACTCTTTGTCGCTGACCGCCAGCGTCGACAGGTCGGGCGTGGTCGCAATCACGTTCGCCACAATGTCCGCCGGCGAAGGTGCCGGCTTGATCTTGAAGTCGGCCGGAGGATCAAGGCTCTTCTGTACGGCGGCCGTCACGGCATCGTAACCGTCGTCGCCGCCGTGGTACTTCTTGTAGCAGAACTTCGCCAGCGGCAACATCTGGCTCTTGTACGGCTCTGGCGCAAACGCCGCAGCGCGTGAAGCATACCAGGTGCAACCCACATAGTCAGGCGGCGTCTCCTCGTAGTACGCCTGACCCAACTCATAGATGTCCTGCAGGGTTGGCCCCGGCTTGGTGGTATCGGCCACCGGCACGCTCGCGATATCCAGCTTGAAGTCGGTCACCGCGGTGGCACCGTCTTTCTTGTTAAGCGCTGCCGTCGCAATCGCCCGGTAGAAGACGGGCTTTGCCTGTCCTTGCAATGTGGCGAAGTCAGATGCGCTCATGTCCGCCGGCTTCGGCGCGGCCAGACCCTTCGTGGCATAATCGGCTGCCTTGTCCAGAGCGGCCTGCTTCGCCGCCGGATCGGTGATAGAGTCCGCACCCGCCAGGCGGAAGTATGTCTCAAAGGTCAACGCCCGAAGGTTATTGGGATTCACCTGAAGGAGCCGGCCCGCGGCATCCAAACACTTCACCGGATCAAACGCTGCATACGCCAGCATTAACTGCTCGAGCGTCGCCTCCTTCACCGCGGACTGCGGATAGGCCGTCAGATACGCCTCCAGCGCGGGGGCCTTGGTCTGCGGCGTCGCCTGAGTGATCGCGCTGTTATAAGCGTTATATTCCGCCGGTGACATCTGGACGCCGCCGCTGGTGGACTGCGCGTTGGAACCAAGATTGACCTGGGTTTGTGCCACAGCAGAAACTGCAACACATGCCATGCCGGCAAAGGCCAGGAGAGACGCAACGACTACCTTCTTCATTCCACACTCCTCAATAAATCTTCTCTTTCAAATGTGTCACCCATGCTTCCGGGGTCACTTGTACCTTTGACGAAACACAGCCTGATCATAGTGCATTCGGCTGTAGTCGTCGCCATGCCTGGCCTTGCAGCCGAGCGATTGAAGTGTTCGTGGCATCTCGGGATGATGATGCGGATTATAGAAACGCCGTTGCACAAAGGCAAGTCGGATCCTATGTTTTGTCGCAGGAAGCGACCTTTACCCAGGAACACCTGACCAATTCATATCGGCCAGCGTGTCAGGCCAGTCGCAATTGTCAAACGTGAGAGGCCGATTTCTCCTGCGGCTCCGTCGAATGATGATCTGCGTCGGCCGAGTGCTCGCATGGTGCGCGACCGCGCTCGGTGGGCCTTAGCGATCCCCTCAGTGGATGCATCATTTGTTGCTCCCAGACCCTGCTCTGGCTCCACGCGAGGAAACATCTTCACGATGGTTAAGTTCCGGAGATTTGGGCCGTTACACCGTCTTATGAACATCCCAACAAGGTAAACTCGCCACGAATACGGGGGAATGTTCCACGCCATATCGCAGCACTTGCCCATTGATAGTGTTATATCCTTCTTATCCACAACTGGTGGTGTTGTCCCCGTTGATTCTCACCCACAACGCAGCTAGAGTTGTTCTAGTCATATAAATGAGGCGAGGCCTCCCCAATCCTTCGCCCGCAGAGGTCACATTTGCTCAAGCTCAAGAAGGTCCAGATACTCGGCTTCAAGTCCTTCTGTGATCGCACCGAGGTCCAGCTCTCAGGCGAAGGCATCGCCGCCATCGTCGGCCCCAACGGCTGCGGCAAGTCCAACATCTCCGACGCCATCACCTGGGTCCTCGGCGAGCAGTCCGCCAAGTCCCTCCGCGGCGTCAAGATGGAAGACGTCATCTTCGCCGGCACTCGTGAGCGCAAGCCCACCGGCATGGCCGAGGTCTCCCTCACCCTCATCGACCCAGAGGTCTACGACGGCGCCAGTCTCGAAGGCGAACCAGAGATCGTCATCGACGAAGCCACCCCCACCGACTGGGACGAGACCACTCTCCGCCAGCAAAACGCTGCCGAAACCGAAGAGGCCGTCGCCGAAGCCCAGCCGGGCACTATCATCGAAGGCGAAGCCATGGGCCCCCAAATCGTCCCGGCGGCAACGGAAGCAGACGCGTCCGCCGAACTGGCAAACCCAAATAACGTCGTCCTGAAGATCCGCCGCCGCAAGTTCGGCCGCGCACCAATCCGCGCCGGTGAACTAACCATCACCCGCCGCCTCTTCCGCTCCGGCGACAGCGAATACCTCCTCAACGGCAAGATCTGCCGCCTTCGCGACATTCAGGACATCTTCATGGGCACCGGCCTCGGTGGCGAGTCTTACGCCATCATCGGCCAGGAACGCATCGGCCAGCTTCTAAGCTCCAAGCCCCTCGATCGCCGCGCCATCCTCGAAGAAGCCGCCGGCATCACCCGCTTCAAGACCAAAAAGCGTCTCGCTGAACTCCGCCTCGAGGCCGCCCGTCTCAACCTCTCTCGTGTCAACGACATCTTCGACGAAGTCACCCGCCAGATGACCACACTCAAGCGCCAGGCCTCCAAGGCCGAGCGTTACGGCGCACTTCGCGACGAACTCCGCGCCCGGCTCCGCGTTGTACTCGCCAGTCGCATGTCGCAGCTCGACCTTGAGCAGACCGGCACCACTGAAAGGATCACCTCGCTCGCCACTCAGATCGATGCCCAAGCCGCCACTGTTGAAGCGATGGACAACGAACACACTGAGGGCGTCCGAACTGGCTACACCCTCGACCAGCAAATTCGCGAGGCAGGCGCTCAGGCCAACCAGTCCGCCGTCGAACTCGAGCGCATCACTGCACGCACAGCCGCCAACGCCGACCGCATCGCCGAGCTCACCAGCCGCCTCGCCACAGGCACCGACGATCTGGCCCAGGCCCGCGAACAACTCGCCAGCCTCGCCGGCGAACTCGAACAGCACCGCAGCTTTCTCGAGAACGCCACCGCCGAATCCGCAGGCTCTCGAGAGGCCGCGCAGATCCATCAGGCCCAGGCCCAGGAAGCAGTCCGCTCCGTAGCAGCAGCCGAGCAGCAGTCTGAGCAAAATCGCCGCTCGTCCATGCAGCTGATGCAGCGAATCAGCCAGACCCGCAACGATGAGGCCCAGGCCGCTGCCGCTCTCGCCGGCCTCGAGCGCGAAGCCGAACGACTCGTCTCCGAATCCGACATCGCCAGGCAGGAGTTGGAGACCCTCGGCCTCCAGCGCGGCCAGGTCGCTCTCTCCTTCGAGTCCGTCACTGAGCGCCTGAAGCGTCTCGAATCCGAAATCGCCGAACTTCGCCTTCAGGTCGAAATCAGCCGCACCGAAGAGTCACAGTCCAAGCGCCGAGGCGACCAGCTGCGAGGCGAAGTAGCGACCCTCAACGGCCGTCGCGACTCCCTCGAAGCGCTCATCAAGGAGCACAGCTACTCCACCGACACCGTCCGCAACATCTTCAAGACCGACACCTACAAGCAGAACACCAACGGAATGGCCGCCGTAGGCACGCTGGCCGACTTCCTCGAAGTCGACGGCAAGTACGAGAGCGTAGTCGACGAGTTCCTCCGCGACGAGCTCAATTACATCGTCGTGAAGTCCTGGGACGCCGCCGACGCCGGCATGCACCTCCTCCAGACCGACGTCAGCGGCCGCGCTACCTTCCTCGTCCATCCCAACGATGCCCAGGCCAACTTCGCCTTCGCCGAGGGCATGCAGAGCGCCGCCCAGACCAACATCCAAGGCCTCGAAGGCGTAGTCCCCCTCAAGGAGTGCGTACGCGTCCTCGACGGCTTCGGCAAGTCCCTCGAAGTCATCCTGCCCAAGCTCCGCGAAGGATTCGTCGCACCCGACTCCTACACCGCCCGTTCCCTCGCCCTCTCGAACCCCCAGGCCTTCTTCCTCTCCCCCTCTGGCGAGACATTTCACAACGTCACCGTCACCGGCGGTCGTCCCCGCGCCCAGGGCCCGTTGGCCCTCAAGCGTGAACTCGCCGAGGTGCAACAGAAGGTAGAGAAGGCCGAACATGACCTGGCCCAGACTGACCTTCACACCGCCGAGCTGCAGCATCAGATCGCGGCCCTCAACATTACCGTCGAAGGTAAGACTCACGAGCGCCGCGATGCCGAACGAGAGTCCGCCAACTCCGGTGCGGCCCTCCGCCAGATGGAGTCCGAGGTCGCGCGCATCGAGCGCCGCCTGCAGGACTGGGCCCTCACCAGTGAACGCAATCGAGACGCCCGCAACCAGAAGGCGGACCTCATCGCCCGCCGTCAACAAGAGGCCGCGGCCTTCGAGAACGAGCGCGTCATCCTCGAAGCCAATCTTATTGCGCTTCAGGGACAGCTGGACCAACTCCGCAACCGCCGCGAAGAGCTCCAACAAGCTGCGGCCGAGGCCTCTGCTGCCCTGGCCGGTCTCGAAGAGCGCCGCCGTAACGCCGCCGCCAACTTCGAGCAGACCAACCGCATCTACAACGGCCAGAGCCAGCGCATCCAACAACTCGAACAGCAACTCAACGCCTCAGCAGCCGAAAAACTCCGTCGCGAAGAGGAGACCGCTGCCCTCGCCGTCCAGCACACCGAGCTCTCCGCACTTCGCGCCGCCTCCGTGGCCGAAGGGGCCCGCCTCACCGCTGAAGCCGCCGAACTCCGCACCGCCATGACCGAGCTGGACCAGCGCCTCCGCACTCTCCGCCACGAGACCGAAGCCCTCCGCGAGCAGCGCGCCGCCCTTACCGCCCGCGCCGCCAAACTCGCCTCCGACATCGAACACATCGACGCGACCTGCCTCAACGACCTCGGCACCGAAGCCATCACCCTCCGCGAAGACCAGACCATCGCCCGCATCGAAGGCGACGCCCTGCACACCGAAGAAGAGGAGGCACGCGCCCTCAAGCAGCGCCTCGAAGCCATGGGCCCGGTCAACATGATGGCGCTCGAGGAGTACAACGAGACCGTCACCCGCCACAGCTTCCTCGAAACCCAGCGCAAGGACACTCCTCGATTCCATTGAAAACACTCAGGCCTCCATCAAGGAGATCGACGATGTCTCGCGCATGAAGTTCGACGAGGCCTTCAAAGTCATCAACGAAAACTTCTCCGTTACCTTCAGCAAGCTCTTCGGCGGCGGTCAAGCCTTCATGAAGCTCACCGACGCCGAAAACTCCAATGAAAGCGGCATCGATATCGTCGCCTCGCCCCCAGGCAAGAAGCTGCAGAACATCCTTCTGCTCTCCGGCGGAGAAAAGGCCCTCACCGCCCTCGCCCTTCTGGTCGGCATCTTCCAGTTCCAGCCCGCACCCTTCTGCATCCTCGACGAAGTCGACGCTCCACTCGACGAAACCAACGTAGGCCGCTTCGCCAAGCTCATCCACGAGATGAGTAACTCCACACAGTTCGTGGTCATCACACACAGCAAACGCACCATGGCCCAGGCCGATGTCATCTACGGCGTCACCATGCAGGAGCCCGGCGTCTCGAAGATCGTCAGCGTCAACCTGAACCGCCGCGACTCCGCAGTCAATCGCCGCGCCGTGGCTTAGCACCTGGATCTAGGAATCGACGTCCTTTTGCGCAGCTGGAGCGATCAACACTCGCTCCAGCGTTTTTTCCCATTACACCGGACTAACCTGGCGCGTTCCGCTGTGTGAATCAAAGCCGCCCTCGCGCTCACTATTGCTGTTCGCTCTTTCTTTGAAAACGGTTAACCTAAGAAGGCATGTACATTCCGATCACCACCGCCGCCCTCGCAGTCCTGACGGTAGCGATGATTCTGCTGCGGATCTTCTGGCTACGCGTACCCACGCGGTTGAGGACCTTTCTCGTCCGCGCGTCGATCGCCATGATTGTCCTCTATGCCGTATTTGCTGTAACCAAATGGACCACCACGTCCGACCGTTTGAATGTCCTCATCAACTGGCTGGCCATCGCGGGCTACGAACTCCTCATTTTGCTATTCTCTCGTCTGTCGCCACGATGGCTCACCATCCCCAGTGCGGCCATCTTGCTTGTTCCACTCTTTGCATCGATCATCGTGATTCCTCTCACCCACCTGTTCTACCCCGGCACCGTCAAGACGGGCCCCCTTGGCAATCATCTTTTCTACAACGTCGACCCCTGGACATATTCCGGAGGCGGCAACGCCGGTGTTGACGTCATCATTTACTATCGTCCGCCATTCATCCCGTTTCTCCGCCACAAGCTTCAAACCATTCCCTTCAACGATCGAGAGTGCAACTCAACCGATGCCTTTGCCGAATTCAGGCCCCGCACCAAAGACCATCCTCGGCCGATGCCCTTTCCGCCCCGCTGGATCTGCCGGAACGTTCGACAAGCTTCACCCACTTCACTAAACACCGTTCAATCCTTGTCCTGTCTAAGAGGTGGTACCGTCAACGTGATGCCTGCAGCTCTAGTCCAAACTGATCTCGGCGCCCTTCCCCTCACCGCTCGCGGCAAAGTCCGCGACATCTACGCCCTCTCTGGCGATCGTCTTCTCTTCGTAGCGACCGACCGCATCTCCGCCTTCGACCACGTCCTGGGCAGCGGAATCCCCGACAAAGGCAAGATCCTCACCCAGCTCTCTCTCTTCTGGTTCGACTTCCTCAAAAATATCGTCCCCAACCATCTCATCACCGCGGACGCCTCACAACTCCCCAGCGATCTCCATCTCTATCTCGACCAACTGGACGGCCGCAGCATGCTGGTCAAACGCGCCAAAATGTTCCCCGTGGAGTGCGTCGTGCGCGGCTATCTCTCTGGCTCCGGTTGGAAGGACTATCAGCGGACCGGTGCAATCTGCGGCATCAAACTGCCCACCGGCCTGCGCGAATCTGATCGCCTGCCCGAACCGATCTTTACTCCCGCCGCCAAGATCAACACCGGGGGCCACGACGAAAATATCTCCTACAACGCCGTCGAGCAAACCATAGGTACGGCAAACGCCGACGCTCTCCGCACCCTCACCCTTGACATCTACGACAAGGCCACAAAACACGCAGCCAGCAAAGGCCTCATCCTCGCCGACACCAAATTCGAGTTCGGTCTACTAGGCGACACAATCATCCTTGCCGATGAGGCTCCTCACCCCCGACTCCTCCCGCTACTGGCCCGCCGCGACCTACGACCCCGGTGGCCCCCAGCCCTCCTTCGACAAGCAGTACGTTCGCGACTACCTCGAGTCGATCCACTGGAACAAGCAGGCCCCCGCGCCCCCGCTCCCCGCTGAGGTCGTCTCCCGCACCCGCGAGAAATATCTCGAAGCCTTCCGCTTGCTCACCGGCCGCAAAGACCTCACCAATAGCTAACCGTATGTCCCTCTTCGACTGGTTTCTAATCGTCATTCTCGCCTACTCCACCGTCATGGCCTTCATGCGCGGCATCATCCTCGAGTTCTTCTCTCTTGGGGGTCTCATCGCCGGGATCCTGCTCGCCAGCTGGAACTACAGCCACATTGCCGTCTATCTGCAGCGCCTCATCACCACACTAGGTACCGCCCAGATCGTCGCCTTCCTCCTCATCGTCATCGGAGTCATGGTACTCAGTACTCTGCTTGGAAGGGCCCTCAACCGCACCGCCCATGCCATTGGCCTCGGCTTCTTTGACCGCCTTCTAGGCGCGGCCTTCGGCTTGGCCAGGGGTTGTCTATTTGGAGTCGCTATCCTGATGGCCGTCACCGCCTTTCGGCCGCATTCCGCCTGGGTGGAAAATTCTCGGTTAACTCCCTATTTCCTTGCGGGGGTTCATGCGGTATCCTTCGTTGTACCTCACGATCTTCAGCAGAAGCTGCCTGTACGGCGCCGAACAGCTCAAGCACAACGCGCCCGATTGGATCAAACCGCTCCAGTAGAGGCACAATGAGAGTGTGGTTCCACCAAGGGACCCGCAAGCGAGGAATAACCTTGAAGCGCGAAATGGACGGTCTGATCACGCAGATGCACAGCGCCGGCATTCCTTATTCGGAGGCCGTTCGTCAATTCAAGAAGCGCTACATCCTCGAAGTGCTGGCGCAGCACAAGGGCAACCAGTGCAAGGCCGCCGAAGAGCTCGGCATGCACCGCAATACCCTCAGCCGCACATTGGCCGAGCTCGACATGGACACGGCGCAGATCCGCAACGGCATGCGCCGCCCACCCAGCAGCGAGCGCCCCCGTATTCAAAGCATCGCCAGCGCCCGTTAGGGGTCTGCTCCGTC
Source organism: uncultured Acidobacteriaceae bacterium (assembly GCA_963774835.1). Taxonomy (GTDB): domain Bacteria; phylum Acidobacteriota; class Terriglobia; order Terriglobales; family Acidobacteriaceae; genus Edaphobacter. The sequence goes on along the minus strand of CAVZGS010000001.1, from coordinate 115,843 downwards.
TAACCTGTAGTCGATGAGAGCCATCCTTCAGCCTCGGGCCTCAGCATTCACCACGTACACCGCCGCGCTCGCTGTTTGCGGCCTCTCTCTCGCCACCTTCGCCCAGGCTCCCGCGAATAAAACCGCGGAACTCAGCCCCACAAAACACCAGACCCAGGCCGCGGAGGACGCTTATCTCGCCGGCGCGCGCCTGCTCGACCACAACGATCTCACCGGCGCCGAGATCCAGTTCGACAAAGCGGCCGCGCTCAACCCCTCAAACAGTGACTACGCCAGCGCGTACGCCATCGTCCATCAGCGCCACGTCACCGAACTTGTGCATGAGTCCGGCAAGGCCCGCCTCCTCGGCCAGAATGAAAAGGCCGAGACCCTCCTCGCCGAAGCCCGCCTCCTTGATCCGCAGAACAGCATCGTCGGTCAACATGTCGACTCAGGCGCCCTACCCAAGGTATTTCACCCCGAGATAGAACCCTGGATAAGCGAAGGCCCAACCCTCGCCGGCCCAATCACCCTCCTGCCCAACCCCGGCCTGAAGAGCTTCCACCTCAACTCCGATGAGCAGGACGTCATCCGCAAAGTCCTGTTGGGCTACGGTGTGCGTGCCGTCTTTGACGACTCCGTGCAGCGGCAACCCCTCCGCTTCGACCTGGACGACTCGCCCTACCAACAGGCCGTACCCATTCTGCTCAACATGGCCCATCTCTTCGCCGTCCCCATCGACGACAAAAGCGTACTCGTCGCCAAAGACAATCCAGACAATCGCCAGCGTTTCGAGCGTCAATTGCAGGAGACGATCTATATCCCGGGCATGACCAACGATCAGATGGACGAATTCGGCAACGTTGTAAAAAACATCTTCGACGTCAAGCAGATCACCGTCAATAAAAGCCAGGGCACACTCGTCATCCGCGCTCCGCAGGAGACGCTCACCTACATCAACCTGACCCTCGCTGATCTCATCGACGGCGGCAGCGAGGTCATGATCGAACTCAAGCTTTACGCCGTCGACAAGACCAACGATCGCAATATCGGCGCCCAGCTTCCCCAGCAAATCGGCCTCTACAACGTCGCCAGCCAGGCACAAAGTCTGGTGGCTGCCAATCAAAGCCTGGTCAATCAGGCAATCGCCCAGGGCCTTATCCCCGCGGGCGCAAGCAACGTCACCATCGCCCTTGCGCTCATCGCCTCCGGCCTCGTTCAGAGCACGCTTCTCTCCAACACCATCGGCTTCTTCGGCGGCGGCCTCACGCAAACCGGCATCACAACCAACCAGAACCCGGCCTTCAACCTCTCGCTCACAGCCAGTGAGACCCACGCGCTCGACGATATCCAGCTTCGCGTCGGCGACCGTCAGTCCGCCACCTTCCGCGTCGGCGAGCGATACCCCATTACGACTGCTACCTACTCCACTGCATCTCCTGCCGCCACCTCCGCGCTCGCCGGAGTCTCAATCAACGGCGTCAGTGCGTCCAGCCTGCTCAACGCCGCGGTCGGCTCCCCTATCACCATCCCGCAGATTCAATACGAAGACCTCGGCCTGACCTTGAAGGCGACGCCTACCGTGCAACGATCCGGCGCCATCCACATGAAGATCGAGTTGAAGATTGAAGCGCTCACCGGAGGCGCTATCAACAGCATCCCGATCCTCAACAACCAGCAGTTTGCCTCTGATGTCACGGTCGACGACGGAGACACCGCGCTTATGGTCAGCAGTATTACCAAAAGCGAATCAGCCAGTCTCAGCGGATATCCTGTACTTGCCGAATTGCCCGGATTTCAAACTGCGACAGCAGACAAGACCACCATGACCGACTCCAGCAAACTCATCCTCCTCATCACGCCGCACGTCACGCGCCGCCGCTCAAATCCCACGGCCGGCCCGCGCATTGCAATCAATCTGCCCGAGCCGTCAAGCTAGGGTCCGGCGCGTTGACCATACAGAATTTGGCCGTTATACTTGATCTTGGAAGAGCGGGAGTAGCTCAGTGGTAGAGTGCTTCCTTGCCAAGGAAGATGTCGCCGGTTCGACCCCGGTCTCCCGCTCCAATACAGTCCTGCCTGCGGTACACTTCTCCTACAATTCACCAGGGCAGAAGATGGCCCACTCGAGGCGCGGTACCCAAGTGGTAAGGGAGAGGTCTGCAAAACCTTTATGCGTCGGTTCGATCCCGACCCGCGCCTCCATAATTCTCAAAGAGATAGCTCAATAACAAAGAGACTCCCCACATCAGACTGTGGGGACTTTTGTGGGTACCTCATGCACTGCTGTCTAGTCTTATTCACTGAATTGCAGACTCTTCTCTTTCGAATTTCGCTGATCTGTTGAGCCGCGTTGAAAGATTCGAGTTTGTCCATTGCGAGAGCCTGATGCTCCTGGGTGGGGTGTGCATAGCGGAGGACCGATTTGAATTCTGGGGTCGCCCAACATCGCTGCGAGCGTGACGAGGTCAATCCCAGACATTGCCGCTCTGGTAGCCCAGAAGTGCCGAAGGCCGTATAGACGTCAGAGGCCCGCAGGTTTGAGACGCTCCAAAAAAAGGGGGGCGTCCCTAAGGACGCCTCCAATGTTGTGTTGAACAGTTAGAAGAGGAGCTTGCCACCGAATGTCAGGTTTCTGACGCCGGTACCAGTGTTGATGATTCCACCACCGCCGGAAGCGCCGATGAAATTGACGTTATTGAGGGAGGTGTTGCCGTCGGCCAGGTCGGCATCCGGCGCACCATAGTAAGAGCGGTTGAGGATATTGTTGGCATCTACCTCGAGCCGAAGCGTAAAGCGTTCAGTCAGCTTCGTGTTCTTGAAGACGCTGCTGTCCACGTTGTTGTACGAGGTTCCGCGGAGCAGGTTGCGGCCTGATCCAATCCACGGTGTACCACCAAGCAGGCCAGCATACTGGTTGTTGGCAATCCAATGCGACCTGGCTGGGTGTCGTGGGATTACCCGTGTTGTAGTCGACCAGGAATGGAGCGGAGTTCTTTCCAGCGGTGGTTGTCGTGGTGTAGATGCCGACGGAGCCTACAGGAGCACTCTTGTTGGACAGGATAGGACGACCAGGATCTACTGAACTGTTGAAGGCTACGGCCTCCTTTTGGTCGGAGTAGCTGACAAGCGTTCTCGGATCGCTGGGATTCGAAAATCCGGACCCATTCGACGGGCTGAGGTCAAAGTCCGTATAGGGCTGGCCACTGTTGTAGACCCAGATTGTGTTCATCTGCCAGCCGTTGACCAACCTGCCGACCAAGCTGTTGGCCGACCCGAAGGTTGGGACAGCATAGGTGAAGCTGATGCTGGCGACATTCGGGAAGGAGATGCCGCTGACAGCGCGTTCGCCAATGTCGGAATCCAACGGGTTTTGGGAGAAGGCACTCGTATTACCGCCACCGAAGGTGCCAAAGATTTCGCTCGAGTTGTCGATGGTGCGGCTGTAGGTATAGGCCGCAGTCGCTGTAACGCCGTGGTAGCTCCTGGTAGTGAGGCTGGTCTGCAGGCCGTTGTAGATGGAGAAGGCCGTGTTTGCGCGGGTACGAACGTTAGTCTGACCACAGTGAAGATGTCCGATGTCAACACCACCTGCCAGCGTGCTCGTCGCCGCGGTGCAGAGGCTGCTTGGTGCAACCAGGTTCGGGAAGTCGGTCGCGACTGGAAGCAGGTAGGGGTTGGTATCCAAGGTCTGGAAGTTTCCAACTGTGTGATTGCCGGAGTAACGGGACCTCAGCCACCATGGAAGTGTCACCACCTGATATTGCACGCCGAGGGTGTAGGTTTCGGCGTACGGTTGGCGGAAGTTCGAAGTTACAAAGGTCTGGTTGCGCGTCCCCGGGTTACTGCCTCTCGGAATGAACGGGCCAATAGCTGCATTGACTGTAGTGAAGGTGGCACCGCCGCTCGGGTTGCAGTTGGCCGGAGCGGTGGCTGAGGCAGTACCGGTGCAAACGACACTACCTGAGTTCACTACGGGAGCCGAACTGGCTGAGTTCAGGTTGATGTTATAGAAGCCGGGATCGACATTGATCGCGAAACCGCCACGTACAACCACGTTCTTGTTAGAGGCGGGGCTATAGGCGAACCCGACGCGGGGCTCCCAGTTACGGTAGCTCTGGGGAATCGAGGGGAAGGTGGTAACCGAGAGAGGCAGGCTAGTGTTCCAGAAAGGAGTAGGGCCGGTCTGCTGCGCCAGAGAACGAGTGTGGAGCAGGTTGAGTGCCTGCTGGAAGAACTCCCAGCGAAGACCAAGGTTCACCGTAAACTCTGGAGAGACCTTCCAGTCATCCTGGAAATAGACTGCAACGTCGTTCTCTTTGAAGGGAATCAAGGGATTACCCTGTGTCAGACTGACGGTGCCTATACCTTGCAGAAGATTGCTGTAATTGGTGTAAGTGTATGTGCCATTCTGATTCGGCAGGAAGGTGTTGGGAGAGTTCTGATAGTCGAATTCCCCGCCGAAGGTGATGCTGTGACGGCCAAAGCTCCAGGTAGCATTGTCCTGGGTTTGGCCGACCTTGACGACGCGGCCCTGCGGGAGGTTGCTGGCGAGACCGAGTGTCGAGTTACCCCCTCCCAAACCGACCGACGAGGGGCAGTTGGCGAAGCCTGAGTCGGTGCAGTTCGCGAAATCGCCGCCCTCGAAGGCAATCGTGCTCTGCTGGAAGCTATACCGGAGCTGATTGATCCAGCGCGACGAGAAGGTATGGATCCAGTCCGCCCCGATGGAGTGGGTTATGTCGGTGACGTTTACCGTGCCGCCCGCCGCTGTCGGGTTGTCCGGAATCGTGGGGTTCTTCTGATAGATATAGCGGCCACCGACGCGGTCCTTGGTGGTTATCTGGAAGTCGAGTCTGCCAAGGTATTCCTGGTCCGTTGTTTCGCTGGGGAAGTTACGCGCAATTTGTGTGAAGGGTACGGATACGGTGGTTACGCCGTCGGTTATTGTCTTGTTGACCGTAGAGCCCGTGGCGCGTGGGTTGCCCTGAAGCTTGAATGGATTGAGCTGATTCAGAATCGCAACGCCACTATTGTTCGGGAAGGTTGAAGTCAGGGTCGCAAGGCCGGCCGGAGTAAGGACCATCTTTGTGCCGGAGGAGGTTGTGCCGCCGTTCTCGAAGAAGCGAGAGCCGAAGACACCGCCGGAGGCGAAGATCTTGTCCTTCCAGAGAGGTGCGGTCATGTTTCCGCCGTAGATGTTGGAGACATAACGTGGAACCACGGGTACCGTGCAACCGTCCGTTATATCTTCTCCCGGAGCGCAAAAGCCGAAGAGCGCGCCTTTTGATGTACCTGTCTGGAGGGAGCTGGTAAAGTTGCCCGAGTAGCGGTAGAAGGCCGAGCCGTGGACGCTGTTCGTACCAGACTTCGTAACATAGTTCACGACGGAACCCATGTTGCGGCCGTAGGCTGCGCTGAAGTTATTGGTGATGACCTGAACCTGCTCGATTGCTTCTTCATTCGAGAAGAAGAATTGGGGGCCAGCGACCGAATTGTCGTTGTTCGACTGACCATCGATTTCAAAGTTATTGGAGCGGCCGCGCTGTCCATTGGAGGAAAAGCCGGTGCCGTTCGTATTGGAGAAGTTGTTGGCATGGGTCGCGACGACACCGGGAATCAGGAGGGTCAGTTCGTCAAAACCGCCAAACGTAGGCAGGTTTGCGACCTGCTTCGTATCAAAGGTCGTCGATATCTGGGCCTGCGTCGTTTCGAGCAGAGCCTCATTGGAGTTGACCTCCACAGTTGTCGTGGAGGTACCGGTCGTGAGCTTCTGGGCCCCCAGATCCAAGGTGTGATTGGAGTCCACGTGCACATTTTCCAGCGCGCGGGTGGAGAAGCCAGGAGCTTCAATTTTGACGTTATAGATACCCACCGGCAGATCGTTCAGAGAGAAGTTTCCGTTGGCTCCGCTTGTCGTTGTAAATACTGCATTTGTATCCGGCTTGGTCAGGGTGATCTTTGCTCCAGGGACGACGGCACCTGTTGGATCCTGAATCGTACCGGCGAGATTTCCCGTTATGATTCCCTGGCTCCAGGCGAGCCTTCCACCTAAAAGGATGCTTGTGCAGAGGATTACTGTGAGCACCATTCGATACCAAATTATTATCTGTTTCATCACCGTTCCCCCTGGCGATTGTCGAAACTTGCCCCGGTGCAAAGCACGTTGCTGACCAAATCATGAAACCATGGATTCCGAAGAATGTGAGACTCTTCCCAGTATTCGAAGAACTTCTTCTATGAAAAATTGAATAATGTTGTGACGAAACCTACTAATTCTGTGATGAAATCCAGGATTTAGGTGACGAAAGGCCCATCGATTCAGCGATGAAATCTTTTCGGCGGAGAAGCGCGCCTTTTGCGGCCTCGAGCATCTACGCAAATCCGCAAACGACCCTCAGCATCGCCGACCTCCCCCGAGCTCAAAGCGGCGCCCGATTCGAGGCCTCCTAAGAGAGCGCCTACCCCCGCGTCCGAGAAGAAGACCGCGGTATCCAAGAAATCTGGTGCGGCGGTGGAAGAAGATTACGGCGAAAAAGACCGCGAAGAAGACTGGCCCACAATCAAGAACACAGAAGCAGGTTCGAAATCCACGTCTACTGTCCCCACTGTGCTCGATTCTGCTCTCCGTAGTCTCGCTACCAACAATATTGATAGTTACCTGGACACTTTGCGTAGTCCGCACCCAGCCCGTTCGTCCCGGAGTAATCACCGCAGAAAAATATTCACGCCTCACGAAGCCGCCCGCGTAAGCGTTGTAATCTCCGCCGCAAACTCCGGCCATCGCTCACACAACCGCTCCCGCACCCCCGACTCATAATCCTCAAACTCGAACCCCGGACTCACCGTGCATCCCAGCAACGCCCACCCTCCCCCCTCCACCAGACGAGACCCCTGCCACACCCCACGCTCCACCACCACCTGCGGCCGCTGTCCCTTCAAAAGATCGTTCCCAATCACGACTGTCGTCCCAACGCCGCCTTCTCTCAACTGCAGCATCTCCACTGCATCGCCCGCGTAAAAATGAAACACCTCGTCTGACTTCAGCCGATGCATCTCGCTGAAAGTCTCCGGCTCCAGCAGATAATAAATCGCAGTCCCGGTCCTCCTCGCCCCTGCATACCGCCCATCCACGAACGCTTCGGCACCTATGAACTCCGGCGCCTCATACGTCCGCACATACCACCCGCCCTCTCGCGGGTGCGGCTGCAGCCCAAGCAACTTCTTCACGTCTTCCGCCGTCATCGGGCCCTCTCAAGCTATGCTGGTAACTCACCACCCATTCTAGCCAGCACCAAGCCGAACAGGAGCCTGACCTGATGCCCATCCGCACCCGTCTCGAGCACTACTTCGGCTTCGCCGCCCACGATACCAACTGGCGCACCGAGGTCCTCGCCGGACTCACCACCTTCATCACGATGGCCTACATCATCTTCGTAAACCCGGCCATCCTCTCTGAAACGGGCATGCCCCTCGCCGCCGTCACCGCCGCCACCTGTCTCTGCGCGGCCTTCGGTAGCATACTCATGGGAGCGTCCGCTAACTACCCGCTCGCCCTCGCACCCGGCATGGGCCTCAACGCCTACTTCACCTACACCGTCGTCAAAGGCATGCACGTCCCGTGGCAGACCGCCCTCGGCGCCGTCTTTCTCTCCGGCGTCATCTTCCTGGCCCTCACCTTCTCCGGCATCCGCCAACGCCTCGTCGCCGCCATCCCCCACCAGCTCCACGCCGCTGTTGGCGGAGGCATCGGTCTCTACATCGCCTTCATCGGATTCCGCAACGCCGGCATCATCGTCCCCAGCCCCGCCACCACCGTCACCCTTGGCAACCTTCACGCCCCGGCAACCGCCCTCGCGCTCTTCGGTCTTCTATTGATCGCGGTCCTCCAAGTCCTCCGCGTCCGGGCCTCCATGCTCATCGGAGTCCTCGCCACCACGCTCCTCGGCTTTCTCGTCCATCAGGTCCACTGGCAACCCACACCCTACAATCTGTCAGCCGTCAGGGCCACCGCATTCCACCTCGACGTCCCAGCCGCCCTCAACATCGGTTTCTTCGAAATCGTCTTCGTCTTCCTCTTCGTCGACCTCTTCGACAACATAGGCACCCTCGTCGCTGTCACACAGCGCGCTGGCCTCATCGCTGAAGACCACACGATCCCCCGCCTTAACCGCATCTTCTTCGCCGACGCTAGCTCCACCGTCCTCGGCTCGCTCCTCGGCACCAGCACCGTTACCAGCTACATCGAGTCCTCCGCCGGAGTCGCCGCCGGAGGCCGCACCGGCGTCACCGCCATCGTCACTGGCGTCCTCTTCTTCTTCGCCCTCTTCTTCGCCCCGCTCGTCGGGCCCATCCCCACCTTCGCCACCGCGCCCGCACTCATCCTTGTCGGCGCACTAATGGCGAGCGGCCTCGCCCACATCGAGTGGGACGACCCTCAGTTCGCGATCCCCGCCTTCCTCACCGTCGCCACCATCCCTCTCACCTGGTCCATCGCCGACGGTCTCAGCTTCGGCCTCACCAGCTACGCTCTCATCCAACTCCTCACCGGCCGTGCCCGCCGCCAGGACTGGATGCTCTACCTCCTCGCCACCCTCTTCCTCCTCCGCTTCATTCTGCTCATCCGCAAATAGTCGCGGGGCAAACAAGAGAAAACTCAGCAGTGAAACTGCCGTCTGACGCTATACTCGGGATTCATCCAACCTCCAGAGGTGAAATACATGTTCCTCACCCGGCCCTGCCGCCCTTCGCCCTTTGTCTGTCTAACCATCGCAGCCATGTTAGCCGCCTCATCCGCCAGCTTCGCGCAGGACAAGCCCGAAGAAAAACCCTCCGCCGCACCAGCGTCCGCCACGCCCCACACCCCCACCACACCTGACTCCATCACCGAAGGCAGCGTCACCGTCGGCGGCCAGTCCATCGCCTACAAGGCCATCGCCGGCACCATCACCGTCGGCGGCGACCGACCCGCAGGACGCCACCCTCGGCTTCGACGGCAAGCCACTACCCGACGCCAACATCAAGCTTCCTGAAAAGGCCGAGGACGCCCCGCCCACAGCGCGCATGTTCTACGTCGCCTACTTCAAAAAAGACGCGAACGCCGCGCAGCGACCCATCACATTCATCTACAACGGTGGCCCCGGCTCACCCACCATGTGGCTTCACATGGGCACCTTCGGCCCCAAACGCATCGTCACCCCCGACGCCCAGCATCAGGAAGGCGCTCCGTACACCATCGTCAACAACGAGTACTCCTTGCTGGACGTCAGCGACGTCGTCTTCATCGACGCCCCCGGCACTGGCCTCAGCCGCACCTTCGGCAAGAACAAAGCTGAAGCCTTCTACGGAGTAGACGCCGATGGCCACGCATTTGAGCGCTTCATCCGCCGATTCCTCTCGAAGTACGATCGCTGGAACTCCCCCAAGTACCTCTTCGGCGAAAGCTACGGCACCCCACGCTCCGCCGTGCTCGCCGCAGACCTCCGCAGCGTCGACCTCAACGGCGTCATCCTGCTCTCACAGATCCTTAGCTTCGACAACAGTGTCGACGCCCCCACCGCCAACCCCGGTGTCGATCAGGCCTACGCCCTCGCGCTGCCCACCTACGCCGCCACTGCCTGGTATCACCACAAGCTGCCCAGCCAGCCCCCGGCCCTTAAGCCCTTCCTCGAAGAAGTGCAGAAGTATGCCCTCGGCGACTACATGACGGCCCTCCTCCAGGGCAGCGAGCTGCCCGACGCGCAACGCCAGGCCGTAGCCGAAAAGCTCCACGGCTACACCGGCCTTCCCGTCGACTACCTCATCCGCGCTGACCTCCGAGTTACCGGCGGCGAGTTCTCCGAAGAGCTCAAGCTTAACGAAGGCATGACCACAGGCCGTCTCGACTCCCGCTATGAGGGTCCCGAAGTCGATCCCATGGGCGCCACCTCCGGCTACGATCCCCAAAGTGACGCCATCACCTCCGCCTGGAACACCGCCATCAACCAGTACCTGCATGACGACCTGAAGTACGCCACCCAAGCCACCTACCTCATGTCCGCGCGTCAGGGCGGCGAGTTCTCATGGAACATGAACCACCAGCCCCCCGGAAGAGGTTTCCCCGGCGGTGGCGGCGGCAACAACTCCTCCGAGACCGGCGCAAACGTCATGCCCGATCTCGCCTACCGCATGAAGATGAACCCGAAGATGAAGGTCATGCTGGCCGGCGGCTACTACGATCTCGCCACCCCATACTTCGAAGGCATGTACGAGATGCACCATCTCCCCATGCCCCGTTCCCTGCAGTCCAACATCAGCTACCACTACTACGAGGCGGGCCACATGATCTACGTCAGAGAGGACATCCTCAAGCAGTTCCACGCCGACGTCGCCTCCTTCATTAAATCGACGGAAGGCGGCAAATAACTCAACTCTGCTGCACACAAAGGCCGGGCATCCAGCGCCCGGCCTTTTTCGCGTCCTGGATCTTCAGTCCAGTTTGTGTTGGCAGATTAATCAGCGACCGCTAGACCTATCGGGCGACCTTCTCAGGCAGCTGCTTGCTTTTCGCCACTGCGAAAAAGTAAACCGGATAACTAATCGCAATCATCACGAGAGTAAAAAAAGCGTCTTTGGGATCCGCGACCACAGTCAACACCAGAAATGTAGCTGAGGCCAGAAACACGCCCAGGTTGGTCCACGGATAACCCCACATCTTGAACGGCCGCGCGAGCTCCGGCTCCCGCACCCTCAAGGCAAACAGCGCCGCGAACCCCGACAAATAGACGGCCACATAGAGAAAGGAAGCGATCGAAATAAGGGTCTCGAAGCTGCCACTTAAGACCAGTGCCAGCGCCATCGCTGTACAAAGCAACAGCGCCGAGGCCGGCGTGCCACCTTTATTGATCGTCGTCATCCAACGCGGCATCAGGCCGTCGCGCGCCATCCCGAAGAGGATCCGCGGCGAGATCATCAGACAGGCATTGATAGTACTGATCGCAGCCAGCATCGACACAACAAGAATGACGTCCTTGCCCCGGCCGCCAATGATCGACATGGCCGCGTCCGCAGCAGGGACCTGAGAAGTCGCCAGTTGATGCATCGGAAGAACGTGAAGCAGGGCCGCATTGACCAGCAGGAAGATAGCGACGCAGACCAGCACTCCACCGATCAGGGAGCGCGGCAGGTTCTTCACTGGGTCCTCGTCCTCCTCAGCGAAGTAGATCGCCGCATACCAGCCGTCGTACGTGACCACAACGGCCTGCAACGAAAGAACGATTGCCAGCAGCAGACCTCCCTTCGGCAGGAACCAGCAGACCCGCAGGCTCGGAAACGGCCGCCGGGGCCGCACTCGGTGCCACAACAAAACAAGCGACGACGAATCCAATCAACGCCAACGCCTTCGTCAGACTTGTAAGCTCCTGTGTCCGGCATCCTGTCTGAAGACCAATCCAGTTCAGCACCATCAGGAAGCATATACAGGCGACCGCTACCAGCTTGACGTGTCCTCGCAACGCTGGTTGAAGCCCTGCTGCGAACTCGCCAAACGCGACCGCCAGGTATCCGATGGCGACCGCCTGCATGGTCCGAATCGCAGCACCCGACGACAAATCCACCGTAATCACCGAAGGCCCTGCGAGAGTAGACATACCAGCCCCCGGCCTGCGGCAGCATGGTTCCCAGCTCCGTCACCGCCAGCGTACCGAAAAAAGCAAACACTCCGCCGAGGGTCCACGCTGCAACAATCAACGTGGAGGTGCCCTAGGTGTCCTGCGACCTCGCCGGGCGTACGAAAGATGCTACTGCCAATGGTGTCGCCAACAATGACGGCGATCCCAAAGCCCACGCCGAGAATGCGAAGCAGATGTCCCTTCAGCCGTATGGGCGATCGTTGAGGATCAGACAAGGGCATTGGCCCTTCGGGAAAACCTGTTCAGGTAGAAGAGCCAGCTATGTTAGCTTCAGCCGCAATGCACGTCAATGCGAAAACAGACCTCAGTCATCACCCATTGGTTGCAAGGCAATAATGCGGTGCTTAGGCGAAAATCACATATCTTTGACTCAGGAAGTGAGACCCATGCGCCCTATTAAATGGATCCTGACCGCCGCTGTCCTCTCGATCTCCATGCACCTGTGGGCGCAAGACTGCCTGAGCGGCCTGCCCGACTCATTGAAATCGGCCGTCGAGCAGGACAAATGGAAGATCGTGCAACCAGGAGACGTCCCCATGGACGACTGGAAGCTCTGGAAGAACACCCATCAAGGCCAATGCCCCGGCGTAGCAGTCGGAAATTTCTACCCGAAGTCAGACTCGTCCTTCGTCATAGCGCTCCTGCAACAGATCGATGAAAAAAGGGCCCTCGAAAAAGTACTCCTCGTCACCATGAAAAAGAACCAGCTCATAACCGAAGTCGTGGCCTCTCCAATCGAAGTGACGACTCCCTCAGTCGTATGGAGGCTCCCCCCGGGCCACTACGGCGGAGTAGATGGAACGACCGCTTCGATCTCGCGAGACTCCTTCGTCTACGAAAGGGTAGCCTCGACCGCGAAGCAGTTCTACTACAAGGGTGGCCACCTTGAAGCGTTCGTAATCTCCAACTAAAGACCGTCACTCTACCGCGGAGCCAATCCGAGGTGGCGTTGCCCGAGACATCAGCTGCCACTTGCGCAGATTCAGAGCAAAACCGTCCTTGGTGTGCAATACTTGCACAGTCACCGGCCGGATTTAAGAAGAAGATTAGGCAGTAGATTGGAGGCTGGCATTGTCAGCTGAACTCGCCTGGAAGCGCCAGTTCATTAGGTCGAAGCGAGACGACGGTCAGAACTTGCTGGCAGACATAAACGAGCACAGGCAGGCCGAAGAGGTACTGCTCAAGGCGGGCGCTCTACAGCGCGCGATCTTCAACAGCGCCAATTTCTCAAGCATTGCTACGGACGCGCACGGCGTCATTCAAATATTCAACGCCGGGGCCGAGCGGATGCTGGGCTACACGGCCGCCGAAGTGATAAACAAGGTCACACCGGCCGACATCTCTGATGCTCAGGAACTGATAGCGCGTGCCGAAGCGTTGAGCCTGGAATTCGGGACCACGATCACTCCAGGCTTCGAAGCATTGGTATTCAAGGCATCACGAGGAATCGAGGACATCTACGAGCTGACATACTGCCGCAAGGACAACAGCCGGTTTCCTGCAGTGGTGTCGGTCACGGCGCTCCGCGACGCGGAAGACGCCATTATTGGCTACCTATTAATTGGCACCGACAACAGTGCGCGCAAGTTGGCGGAAGAGGCTCTCCTGCGAAGCGAAATGCTTGCGAGCGCGGGGCGGATGGCGGCAAGCATCGCGCACGAGATTAACAATCCACTCGAAGCCATGATGAACACACTTTTCCTCGTCCGCACCACCTCAGACCTTCCTCCGGAGGCACTCGAATATCTGGATATCGCAGACGGGGAGCTGATGCGAATTACTCATATTACCCGACAGACATTGGGGTTCTATCGCGAGTTTTCCGCGGCAACCAGCAACTCTGCGTCCGCTTTGATCAGCTCAGTCGTCAATCTGTTGCAGGCAAAGATCAGGACCAGGCGGGCCAACGTTGAGCAACAGTGTGAGGAAACGCTACAGTTAATAGGGATCGCAGGGGAACTGCGGCAGGTCCTGGCGAATCTGCTCGCAAACAGTCTGGATGCCATCGGCCAGGACGGAAGGATTGTGCTGCGCGCCTCTGCCTCCATTGATCCGATCGATGGAACGCGGCGCGTCCGAATCACAGTGGCCGACGGTGGGAGCGGCATGGCGCTGGCAATCAGGAAAAATGTCTTCGATCCTTTCTTTACAACCAAGGACACTGTCGGAACCGGTCTTGGGCTCTGGGTCTGTAAGCAGCTTGTTGAAAAAAATCACGGATCGATCAGACTCCGATCTGAGACAGAAGGGCGGCGGCGAGGAACGACGTTTTCCATCCTGCTCCCGCGACACGCTGGCACGTCACTCGCTACGATATAAGCCCCTGATCGACGCTCTCTTCGGAAATTAACTCAACCAGGAAATCGTCCTCTTTATCGAAATCGCTCGCACGGGCTCATCGCGAGGGGAGCAATGGAGAAAGCCGTCTTCGACTGAGCTTTCACCAGTACCACTATTCTTTTGGTCACTGCTTACCCAAAGAAGGCGGAGTCGAACTCCCCACCGCTGCTCCGGTCGCGCCCGTGCTCACCCCGTCCAGCATCGCCTGGTAGGAAACGATGTTTTTCAGTGTCTCGTACGGAACGCCGGTCAGCGGTAATAGGTGTCCATTCACAGCCAGCATCGGTGTCTGCTCGACCCCGACGTCCTCCGCCAGCTTGATCGACGCCTTCACCTGGTCCTGGGTCGCCTGTGTCGCCGCGCACGCCTCAACCGCTGCCGGATCCAGGCCGGCCTTGATCACTGCGGCCTTCAGCGTCGCATCTCCAGTCTCCGGCGTCAGGGCGTCCTGCGTATCGAACACCGCCCCGGCATAGACAAAGAAAGCGTCGTTCTTCTGCTTCTGCACGCAGTACCCATACGCCGCCGCTTTGAACGCATAGGGATGCAAATCCACTATAGGAAAACTTTGAAATACCACGCGGGCGTTCGGGAAGTCCTTCACAATGTTGTCCATCGTGCCCTGCGCCTCTTTGCAATGCGGACACTGCAGATCGGCGAACTCCACCAGCAGCAGGTCCTTCCCCGTCGCACCGCGCGCCGCGCCATCTGCGCGGGTCATCAGTTCCTTGCGCAAGTCCGCAAACGGCGTCGCGCCAAACGGGATCACCGTATCGCCCGCCACAGCGTGCTTGCCGTCCGCCGTCACAAAGAACGCCGTCGGCTGCACCTTGGCCCCCGGCGTCTTGTCCGACACGAACACCACCACCTTGCTCACGTTCGGCGCCATGGTCTTCTGGATCGCCTCGACCCGCCAGATGCGGTTCGAGTCATACCCCCACAGCGTCTTCAAAAACGCATCGACCGTCGCCACCGTAGGCGACTGCGCCGTAAAGTACTTCGGATTAGCTTGCGGAAACGGGCCCGCCTTGGTCGTCTGCCCAAGGCTCTGCAACTGCAGCGGGGCCGCAGGCTTCTGTGCAGCTGCCGCCGGGGCCTGGGCCGGTTGCGCTGGAGCTCCCGCTCCTGTTTGTGCTCCTGCCACCGCCGTAACGCTGAGGGCCGCCGCCAATCCTGCCAACATCAAATATGAAATCTTCAAAAGAAACCATCCTCCGCTGCCGCTTGTCCGCGCACAGCACTTCTATTACACCTGAACCTTGACCGCAATGGGAAACCGTCGCCCCATTCCGAAAGACTTTTTCGTCACCTTTAACACCGGAGCCGCTTGCTGGCGCTTGTACTCACTCCGCTCCACCAGCTGTAAGACCGACTTCACCAGCCTAACGTCAACCCCTTGGTCTTCCGCAATCTGCTCCGCAGAGCAATACCGCTCGACATACGCCTCCAATATCGGATCCAGCACCTCATACGGCGGCAAGCGAGTCGGTGTCCCGCTGCTCCGGCCGCAGCTCCGCCGACGGAGGCTTCTCGATCGTCGCCCACGGAATAATCTCTTTTGCCCGGTTCACATACCGGCTCAACGCATACACTCGCGTCTTCATCACGTCGCCGATCACCGCCAGCGCCCCGACCATGTCGCCATACAGCGTGCAATACCCCGTCGACATCTCGCTCTTATTGCCGGTCGTCAGCACCAGCGCGCCAAACTTGTTCGACAACGCCATCAACAGCGTCCCCCGGATCCTCGGCTGTAGGTTCTCCTCCGCCAATCCAAACGGCGTCCCGGCAAACAGCGGCTGCAACACATGCTGAAACTGCGCAAACACGTCATGGATCGGCAGCAATTCGAATCTTGTCCCAAGGTTCTTCGCCAGCTTCCGCGCGTCCTCAATCGACCCCAGCGACGAATACTCCGTCGGCATTCCCAACCCAACAACGTTCTCCGCCCCTAGCGCCTCCACCGCGATCGCCGCCACCAGCGCCGAATCGATTCCCCCGCTCAATCCCACCAGCACCTTGCTAAACCCGCACTTCCTCACATAGTCACGGGTCCCCAGCACCAGTGCCTCCCATAGCGCCGCGACCTCATCCACCGCAGCGTCCGCGGCAACACTGTCCCCCTCAGTATCGAAAATCACCAGTGCCCTCGGCAAACGAAGCCGCCCGCACCGCCACCTCACCGTCTGGCCGTAACACCAGTGAAGACCCATCAAACACCAGGCTGTCGTTACCCCCCACCTGGTTCACCATCGCCACATACGCGCCATGCCGCACGGCAATGGCCGCCAGCATATTCTGCCGAACCTGCCGCTTCCCCTGCCAGTACGGCGAAGCGGAAATGTTCAGGATGATCCGCGGCCGCCCGTCCAACTCTTTCTGCCTCGCCCCCCATTGCGACATTAAGCTCTCGACGGGATCGACCGGGTACATCTGCCGCCGCCAAAAGCCCTTATCGTTCCAGGCGTCCTCACAGATCGTAATCGCCAGCGGCTGATCACCCACACATGTCAGCGTCTGCTCCGTCCCTGCTTCAAAATATCGCTGCTCATCGAACACGTCGTAGAACGGCAGCAGCATCTTCTGCTGCACGAACCTCACCTTTCCCCCGTCGAGCAACACCGCAACGTTCCTAACTTGCTTGCCCACCCTGGAGACCGCCGCCATCACCGTCCCACACAATATAGCCGGACGCTCCGCGCCCGCAGTCCATGCGGCAATCTCACTCACGGCCTGCTCGGCCCGAGCAATAAATACCGTCTTCTCCAAGAGGTCCGCAGGCGGATACCCGCACACAGCCAGTTCAGGAAAGACCACCAGGCCGGCCCCCAGATCTTCGGCCCGAACCGCGTATTCAAGGATCTTCTTCGTGTTCCCGGCGAAGTCTCCCACCGTCGGGTTGATCTGGGCAAGCGCTATCTTCACCCTTTAAGTCTAATCTACCGCTTAGGAGCCCGTCCCACTTAAGACCACACCCACTGTCCGCGCCAGGATCCTCAGATCCATCATCAGACTCCAGTTCTCCACGTAAGCGGTATCCAGCGAGATATAGCTATCAAACGAGGGGTCCTGCCTGGCCTCCACCTGCCATAACCCCGTAATTCCCGGCAGCACGTCCAGTCGGCGCAGGTGCGCCAAGTCATACTGCTCCACCTCGGCCGCCATCGGTGGCCGCGGCCCCACCAGACTCATGTCCCCCTTCAGTACGTTATAAAACTGCGGCAGCTCGTCCAGAGAATACTTCCGCAGCACCCTCCCCACCCGTGTAATCCGCGGGTCCTTGGCAATCTTGAACAGAACTCCGTCCCGTTCATTCATATGTTCCAGATCTGCCTTCAGCTTGTCGGCGTTATGCACCATCGTCCGGAACTTGTAGCAAGGGAACGCGCGCCCCTTGCGTCCGATTCTCTGCGCCTTATAAATGACACTTGCCATCTGAGTCCATTCGGATTGCAATCGCAATCGCGAGCATCACCGGCGTCCCTGCCACCAGCGCAACCGAAGAAACAGTGATGTCCAGCAAGCGCTTCACCAGTGTCCCGCCGATCGGGAAGTCCTTGCGGTGCAGCGGAATCGTCGGGAACTGACCGATGTACTCCACTCTTGCATTCCACGCCAGCCCGTCGTACATATCCGGAACCACCCGAACGTCGATTCCGGCGACCCGCGCCTCTTCTACCATCCCGATCACCAGCTTCTTCTCCGCCGGCACTGAGAAAAATATCTCATCCACAAACAACGACCGCGCCAGCGACAGGCAGTTCCGCATATCACCGATCACGTCCGCATCACCAGACTCCGCCTCGCGTTCACCTAAAGCGACAAATCCCTTGAAACGGAACCCCAGATGTTGCAGCGTATCAATATGGTTCCGCAGTGCATGCCCCACCCGCCCTGCGCCAACAATCAGGACATTGCGGGTCTCGATCCCGGCCCGGAACCTCCGATAGACCATCTTCCGCCACAACGCCCGGCGCAGGCACAGTAGAGACGTCGAGAACACCACCATCAACGCCACCACAATCCGCGATATCGACTCTCCGCTCGACAGATAAAGCGTTCCGCAGAGAAGTAATCCAGAGGTCAGTGACGCCTGCACTGTCATCCTCTGCTCATGCAATCCGCTGCGGTTCTGGATCGGCCCATACAGCCCATACGACCGCGTAAAGAACACCAGGCAAACGCCAAACCAGCCGACATAGAAGGGCAGAAGGTTAGGGGAAGATTGGATTAGATGGGGTAGAACGTGAAGCGTAGAAACCTCTGGCGGCGTAACCACCCGGAACCGCAACGCCAACATCGCGGCCACCACGACCGTCAACATGTCCAGCGACGCCCAGACCGAACTCGTTATCGAGGGTCTGCGGAATAATCCGGTATCGGCCACTGAGGTGCGCCGTCCGCTCCCTGCATACTTACTTCCTGAAACAATGACCTGCTGCAGATAGTCCGGTGTCGCCATAGCGAACGCCTTTCAACTCAAATGTCCCTAGGCCTCAAAGTCGGTAGGATGCCTGAATCAGATTTCAGGAACTCCCCGATAATAAAAAATCAAATCGCTACAGCTAACACACCATCCGAAACACCTGGCTTGCTCAACTCTATATTTCGCTCACCAAGTCGAAATCGTCGAAAAAGACGCCCGGATGCTACTTGCAGCATACGTCTCAGACCCGGGGTTGGCAATAAGTCAATTTCTGTCCTGTTATCGTCCTGTAACTATTTCAAGTACATTTTCTTAGCTTATGCACAGCAACAGCGCCAAAGTCAATCCTACGCGGGTGTAACAAGCTCATCGAGTGTCAAAAACTCCTGCAAAATGGGGCTTGGGTTGCGTTCCATCTCTTCCATTGTTCCAAAGAAGATCGCCTTTCCGGCATTCAAAAACACTACGCGGTCTGCCAACTTCTTCGCCAGTCGCATGTCGTGGGTCACCACAATGTTCGTCAGGTGTAGCTGCTGTTTCAACCTCTCAATCAAGCTTCCAAGCAGATGCGCCATCAACGGATCTACCATCGTCGTCGGCTCGTCGTACAGTACGGCCTCCGGCTGTGCAGCCAGCGCCCGCGCAATCGCCACCGACCGCTTCATCCCCGTCGACAGATCAGACGGCAACAGGTTCTCCATCCCCGCCACTCCCACCATCTCCAACAGCCCCTTTACCACCTGCAGGATCTCGTCCTCCGCCATCTCGCCCCGCTCCCGCATCGGAAACGCGACATTCTCCCCGACCGAGATGGAATCAAACAACGCCCCATTCTGGAAGACCATCGTCACCTTCCGCCGGATCGCCTGCAGTTCAGGCTCACTGAACCCGCAAATATCCTCCCCCGCGACCTTGATGATTCCTTTGTCTGGCTTCAGAAAACCCAACAGCATCTGCAACGAAACAGACTTACCCACACCGCTACGTCCGAGGATGCACAGCGTCTCCCCCGGCAGCACGTAAAAACTCACGTCCTCCAGCACCACAAAGTCGCCAAATGACTTATAAACATGCTCGAACGAAATATAAGGCCCTGGTTTGTTTCTGATGTCCGGAACGGCGTCCGCCGCGGCCTCGTTCTGCTGCGCCGCCTGCTCCATGAACTCTCCCACCATGGGAGACACGTCCTCAGAAACACTCTCAATCAGCGGAACGTCTTCTGGCGCCTCTACCTCACCGTCAGAGAGATGAGACGACTCGTCGTCGTCATTCCTATCCACAAAACCAGGCTTATCTTCATTTTCCGGATTCTGTTCGTTATCCGTTCCATTCGGCTCAGTCATCGTTGGTCCTCATTGTCGCTATTCTCCCATCTGTTACCGACCATGACCATATCTCTGCAAGACAATCACGTATCCAGGGCGTCGAGATGCTTCTCCGCCTTGGCAAACTCCTCCGGCGTATTCAAATTCGCAAACCATAGATGTTTTGCCGTCCGCTGTGCTTCTGTGACCGACCACCACGGCTCACCCCCGATCTTAGTGCACGGAAACTCAGTATTTTCATTCCACGGCAGATTCAAAATCACCATCCCCGAGGGCACTCCCTGCCTCGCCGCCAACTCCTTCCCCGCGGCCTCCAGCACCGGAAAGACCTTGTACTCCCCTCGCTGTACCGCCTCATGGACAAACAAAGTCACGTCCCGGTGCAACAAACAAAACAAAGGCTGAGGTACACCCTCCACGGTAAACATCGCTATCCGCGCCCCCTTGCTCTCCTGCGCGACCACTGTCCTCACCCAGTTATCCAGAAACGCCGAAGGCAAAAACGGCATATCCACCGGCAAGAACAAGTTCCACTCGTGCCAAGAGTGCCCGAGCGCCGTCTCCAGGCCTCCCATCGGCCCACACCCTTCATGCATGTCAAGCACCAGCGGAGCAAACCCCTCAAGCTCGGAATTGCCGCTCAGAATCTCAACATCGGCACAGACCCTCTGCAGCTTAGTCACCGCATGCCACGCCAACGGCCGCCCTGCCAACTCCAGCAGGGCTTTGTCCCGCCCCATCCGCGAGCTCTTTCCACCCGCCAACACGTATCCGCCGACATCCGAAGGCACCCGCCGGCCCATCAGGCACCCACACCACTCAGAAACCGAACAATCGACTCGATTCCCCGGTGAAAATTCGCAAGATGAAACTTCTCGTTGGGCGCATGAAGATTGTCGTCCGGCAACCCAAACCCCATCATCACCGTCGGCATCTTCAGCTCCCGGACAAAGTCCCCAACAATCGGGATCGACCCGCCCCCCCGCACAAACACGGTCTCCTTACCGAACACCGCCCGCATCGCCTCAGTCGCGGCCTTCACATATTTGTTGTCCGTGCTCACCACAATCGGATCGCCTGCGTGAAGCAACCGCACCTCCAGCACAATGCCCTGCGGGGTCAACGACTCCACATAAGACCTGTACTTCGCGAAGCTCTCCGCCGGCGTCATGTCCGGCACCAGCCGCATGCTCACCTTGGCCACCGCCTTCGCCGGAATCACGGTCTTGGCCCCGGCCCCGATAAATCCACCGGGCATCCCATGCACATCGAGCGTAGGCCGCGCCCAGGTACGCTCCAGCACGCTCAACCCCGGCTCTCCGGTCAGCGACGCGCTCCCCACTTCAGTCTCACGGTAGTGCTCTTCGTCGAACGGCAACGCCTTCCAGGCCTTCAACTCGGCGTCCGTCGGCTTCTCCACCTTGTCGTAAAACCCAGGAACCAGTATCTTCCCGTTCTCGTCCTTCAACTTCGCAATCACCTGCGCAAGGGCCACAAACGGATTCGGCGCCGCCCCCCGTACATACCCGAGTGCAGGCTCCGTCCGCGCCCCTTGGGCCTCGATCTCGGTATAGATCATCCCTCGCAGCCCCACGCAAAGCGTCGGCAACTCCGGCGCAAACATCTCCGTATCCGACACCAGTGCAACGTCGGCCTTCAACTGGCTTCCATGCTCCCGGACAAACGCTGCAATCCCCTCCCCGCCAACCTCTTCCTCCCCCTCAACAATCACCCGAACATTGACCGGCAGCTTCCCACCGCCGGCCGCGAACAGAGACTCCAACGCCTTCACATGCATCCACATCTGCCCCTTATCGTCCACGGCGCCGCGAGCATACAGATTCCCGTCGCGCTCCGTCGGCTCAAACGGCGGCGACTTCCATTCATCCAGCGGCTCAGCTGGCTGCACATCGTAATGCCCATAGCAAAGCACCGTAGGCTTCCCCTCCGCGTGCAGCCAATCCGCGTAGACCAGTGGATGCCCCTTCCGCTCCGCCGTCGAAGTCTCAATTAGCCGAACGTTCTCCATTCCAATCCGCTTAAGTTCCGCGGCGACAAACTCCGCGGCCCGCCGCACGTCTCCCACACGCTCCGGATCAGTCGATATCGACGGTATCCTCAGCAGCGCCTTCAACTCATCAACAAACCGCCCTTTGTTCTCCTGCGCAAACGCAACCGCCGCCGTCATCGTCACTGTTCCACTCCTCAAGAGACATTCCTGCGTCGGGCATACCTATTCCCGAAGCGAAACACAAGTATATGAAACATCCGCTCTCAAGTCCCGGTTCCGGATCGCCCTGAAGCATACAAAGCCACAGAAGAGAGTAAAGTTATGCCGACAAAGGAACGAACATGACAACCTCCCTGCAAGACGGCACCATGGTAGACAAAATGGCGCAGTTCGATCTACTCAAAGAGATCGCCGACTCCGAGAGCAAGAAACCCTGGCCATCCGGGCTCCACTCCCGGACCCTCTTCAAGAAGCACGATCTCCGGGTTGTCCTGATCTCCATGCAAAAGTCCGCCCACATGAAGGAGCACCACGCCGACGGCACCATCTCCATCCAGGTGCTCAAAGGCCAGCTCCGCGTCTCCGTCAACGGCAAACCGCACGATCTCCCTACCGGCACCCTCTTTACCCTCGGAGCTTCCATCAGACATGACGTGGAAGCCAAGGACGACTCCGCCTTTCTGCTGACCATCTCATGGCCCAGTGCCGAAGAGCTGGCCGCTATGAAGCACCGTGGCTACGGCTCCTAGTTTCCGGTAAATCCCACAGAGAGAAGATCGACCGTGACCATCCAACTCAAACGTGTCTACGATGGGCCGTCCAACTCCGACGGCACGCGCATCCTCGTCGACCGCCTCTGGCCCCGGGGCCTCACCAAAGAAAAGGCCCACGTAGACCTCTGGCTAAAAGAAATCGCCCCGAGCAACGAACTGCGAATGTGGTTCGCTCACGATCCCGCAAAGTGGCCTGAATTTGAAGCACGATATAAAGCCGAACTGAAGCATAACGGCCCGCAGTTGGCTCTCCTGAAGCAAGCCGTCGCCAAAGGCCCCGCCACCCTGCTCTTCGGCGCGAAAGACATCGAACACAACGAAGCTGTCGTCCTTCAGAAGCTTCTGGAGCGCTGAAGTCTCAAATCACCCAACCTGGTTCAGGAAGCAGGAACGACCTTCTCCGCTGCCACCGGCTCACCCGCCAGAAACTTCGCAATATTCTCATTCAGGAACTTCGCGTCCGCAGGATCGGCCGCCGCCCCCGCAGGATGCCCCCAAAGCGAAGGAATTGGCAGCAGCGACACCGTATGCATAAACTGCGCCTCATACCGCGCATCGCCCACTGGAAAATATTGGTCCGTCATCGAAGGCATATAAAGAAACGGCACCTTGATCGACCCAAGCGCCCTCCTCTCGTCCCCACCAAACCCCGGTGTCGTCCCGACGTCATGCTTCTCCCAGGTCCGCATCTGCAAAATCAAATTATTCGCATCGGCGCCGGGGATAAACCGCGTCCGAAAACGGTCCACAACGTCCTCAAACGTAGTCCCCGGTTTCGTATTCGTCCGCCACAACTCGTCTCTCCACCACTGCGGCGAATACAGCCACGCCGCCCACACCATCCCGAATGCGTTGATCCCCGCCTGCGGTTCCTCGGTGTAGTCGCCGCCTTTGAACTTCTCGTCCGCCGTGATCGCCGCGATCTCCCCCTCCAAGCGCACAATCCCATGCCCATAGGTCTTCGCCGTCCCTGAAGTCGCCACCACCCTGTCCTCAAACATCGGGTAGCTCACCGCCCATTGAAACGCCTGCTGCGCCCCCATCGAAAATCCAATCACCGCCTTCAGATGCGTCACTTTAAGATCTTCCGTCAACAGTCGATGTACCGCCTCTACATTGTCGCGAATCGTCATCACCGGAAACCGCGGCCCATGGAACGGCTCCGGCGTATTGCTCGGCGAAGACGAACTCCCGTTCCCAAACAACTCCGTCGTCACCAGAAAGAGCTTTTCGGGGTCAAGTGCCTTGCCCGGCCCCATCAGCCACTCATACCCATTCAGCTTCGCCATGTAGTGCGACGGCAGCAAGATCACATTGTCATGCGCTGCATTCAGGTGCCCATACGTCCCATAAATTACGTGCGCCTCAGGCAGCACCACTCCGCTCTCGGTCTTGAAGTTCTTGATGACAAACTCATGTCGAACCGGCGTCTCCAGCGCCCACGCCGTGGAAAACCTTGCAAACGCGCCCATCACGAAGAGCACACAAATAAGCTTTTTCATGGTGCAGCGATCTTACTATCGCCACTTATCCCACCTTGCGAAAATTCTTATCCTCCTCGCGCTTCGCCGCCGACGAGCAGACAATACTTCCATGAACTCCACCACAACAAACCAAAAGACCGGCCAAACCTGGAACACCGAAGCCTATGCAACCAACGGCCGCTTCGTCGCCAACCTCGCCTCGGATGTCGTCTCCCTTTTGAATCCCAAACCAGGCGAACGTATCCTCGACCTCGGTTGCGGCGACGGCGCCCTAACCGAACAACTCGCCGCCAAGGGAGCTACCGTCACCGGCGTCGACAACTCACCTACCATGCTCGCTGCCGCCCGCAAGCGCAACCTTCGCGTCGAGCAACACGATGCCACAGCTCTTCCCTACGATCACCAGTTCGACGCCGTCTTCTCCAACGCGGCCCTCCACTGGATCACCGGCATCTCCGGCCAACAGGCCATGCTCGCCGGAGTCCACCGCGCCCTTCGCCCAGGCGGCCGTTTCGTCGCCGAGATGGGCGGCCAAGGCAACATCGCCGCCATCCGCACCGCACTCCAGGCCAGCCTCGCGCCCTTCCACATCGACGCCGAAGCAGCGGCAGCTAGCTTCTATCCCCCGCCAGCGATCTACCGCCGTCTCCTCGAAGCCGCCGGCTTCACCATTCAATCCATCGATCTAGTCCCGCGGCCCACCCCGCTCCCCAACGGCATGGGGTCCTGGCTCAACACCTTCCGCAATGGCGTCCTGGACCAACTCGACGCTGCCGACCGCGCCGCAGCGGTCAACAGTACCATCGCCTTACTCGAACCGGCTCTCCGCGACGCAGACGGCAACTCGACCGCAGACTACGTCCGCCTCCGCTTCCATGCCACCGCCAACAACTAATGTCCCACCTCTGAAATTATCGATACTGTGTCATCCCGACTGGAGCGCAGCGGAGTGGAGGGATCTGCTGTTTGCATGAACTAGCAATGGCGCCACACGTCGCGACTATGTCATTAACTACAAAGGCAAGACACTGAAAATGTCGCTGTCTTGGAGGAAGAGGCCTCCAGGCGCACATAAAATTCAACCCCTACGCCTCCCCATCAAGATTTTCCAGACACCGAAGCAGCGTCCGATTCAGGGCATCAACCGCGCTATCTGGAACTCCCTGCCACAGCCTCTTCTCGATCGCCCGTGCAAGTTTCTCGCCCGTTTCCAGCAGATTTTCCCCACTCGCGGTCAGCCTTGCAATCAGGATCCGGTCATTCACCGTGTCCTTCGTACGAACAATCCACCCACCGTCCTCCAGCCCCTTCAATAGGGCCTGCGCTGACTGCGGCGTCACATAACAAGCCCGCGCCAACTGTGCACCCGAGCCACCCGGCTCGTCACGAATCACCTTTAGCACGTGCAACTGCGCCGTCGTCACACCCTGGGGACGCAGCTTCTCGTCCATCTGGCTGCGGAAGTGGACCAGAATCCGCTTCATCATCTGCGCAGCGCGTCTCGTCTCCAGCTGTCGATCTTTACCGTTTTTTGTTCCGCCAGCCATATCAGTCTCCTGATATCATATCAGGAGACTGATATGGCGACCGCAACCATGCCCGCACCGGCGATACCCGCCGTCTGGAAGCCCCACCACAATCCGTGGGCGGTCGCCCTCACTGTCACCCTCGCCACCTTCATGGAGGTGCCTCGACACCTCCATTGCCAACGTCGCCCTGCCCCACATCGCTGGCACTCTCGGCGCCAGCTCCGAAGAAGCCACCTGGGTCCTTACCAGTTACCTCGTCTCCAGCGCCATCGTCCTGCCCATCTCCGGCTGGCTCTCCAACCGCATGGGCCGGAAGCGCTTCTACATGATCTGCGTCGCGCTCTTCACCGTCTGCTCGTTCCTCTGCGGCATCGCGAACACCCTCCCCCTGCTCATCGTCGCGCGCATCCTGCAAGGTGCAGGCGGCGGAGGCCTGGCCCCTAGCGAACAGGCCATCCTCGCCGACACCTTCCCTGTCGAAAAGCGCGGTCAGGCCTTCGCCGTCTATGGAATGGCCGTAGTCGTCGCCCCCGCCATCGGCCCCACACTCGGCGGCTGGATCACCGACAACTTCAACTGGCACTGGATCTTCTTCATCAACATCCCCATTGGCCTGATCTCGCTCTACCTCAGCAACCGCATGGTCGAAGATCCGCCGCACCTCAAGCTCCGCAAAGAGCAGGCCAAGCACCTCAAGATCGACTTCATGGGTCTGGGCCTTGTCGCTGTCGGCGTCGGCTGTCTCGAGTTCACCCTCGACAAGGGCCAGGAAAAAGACTGGTTCGGCGATCCGATGATCCGCTTCTTCGCCATCCTCGCAGCCGCCACCCTGATCTTCTTCACCTGGTGGGAGTGGCACCACCCCGACCCCATCGTCGATCTCAAGCTATTAAAGAACCGCAACTTCGGCACCGCAGTCTTCCTGCAACTCATCCTCGGCATCGTCCTCTTCGGCAGCACCGTCCTTATCCCGCAATATCTCCAGGGACTCCTCGGCTACACCGCCGAACGCGCCGGCATCGTCCTCTCCCCCGCCGGCTTCGTCATGATGTTGATGATGTTCGTCGCCGGCCGTTCCCTTGGCAAATTCGACCCGCGCATCATGGTCTGCCTCGGCTACCTGGTCACCGCCATCGGCATCTACAACCTCACCCGACTCGACCTCAATACCGCTTACGGCACTGTCACCCTCTGGCGCATGTTCCAGGTCCTCGGTCTCGCCTTCATCTTCATCCCCATCAGCACACTCAACTACGTTGGCGTCCCACCCAGCAAGACCAACCAGATCTCCAGCCTCTCCAACTTCGCCCGCAATCTCGGCGGCAGCGCTGGCACCGCCCTCCTCACCACTTACCTCGCACGCAGCTCTCAGGTCAACCAGGTCGCCCTCTCAGCCAACGTCGTCCAAGGCAGCGTTCCCTACCGCCTCTACATGGACCACATGAAAGAGATGCTCATGTCTCAGGGAATGTCCGCGGCCAACGCCTCGCAGATGGCCATGGGTCAGGCCTATCAACAGATGCTCCGCCAGGCCTCCATGCTGAGCTACAAGAACGCCTTCGCCATCCTCGCCTTCACGATCTTCTGCCTGTCTCCATTGCCATTCATCATGCGACTACCTAGCAAAGCAGCCAAGCCCGACCCCGAAGCCCTCGGCGGCCACTAGCTCTCGCGGCGGCCCATCACGGAACTCTTGTCGCTCTCCCTGCGTAAGAGAGCAGTAACCGATTGGAAGCTGCCTGTTGTAGACTCTTCGATATCTTCCTGCACCATTCAGCTGGAGCATTTACATCTGCTCTCTCCGCTTCCTCTTCGGAAATATTTCAATGGAGGGGCCAGACGTCGCACCTGTATCGCTGCAAACTTGAATATGACCTCCAAGCCTCTCATGCTGAAAAAGAAGATCGTGCGCTACCTGAAGGGGCACCTGGTTCCCAAGGGCTACGCCTCCCGCGATCTCTTCGAGGAACTCCTCGTCCGGGCCGGCCGCTCCCTCTCTCTCGACGAGCTTCTCGTTGCCTTCCCCCGCGACATCTGCTCGGCCCTGCATCTCTCTTCATTCCACATTTATCTACGTGAGAACTCGGTCTACGTCCCCCAGGGCAAGGCCGCAAAGATCACCAGCCGCAAGACCTTCCCCGCAAGCTGCTCGACCGTATTTCGCATGAAGCGGGAACGCCGCCCATCTCCCTTTCGCAAGGACAACCCCGACGCCTGGCAACTCCTTGCCACCCCCGAAGAGATCGTAGCCCTCACCCAGCTTGGAGCGCAGCTTCTGCTCCCGCTCGAAGGCCGCACGGGCCTCGTCGGCTTCGCGACCCTCGCCAAGCCCGAAGGCAAGACCTTCCCCAACTACGAGCTTCGCTTCCTCCGCGAGCTCGGCATCCAGATGGGTCGCGGCCTGGAATCCGCGAAGTTCGTCCAGTCCCTCAGCGAGGACGCCGTAACGCGCGCCAAAGTCACCCGCGAGCTTGAGCTTGCTCGAGAGGTCCAGGAGCGCCTGCTGCCCCAGGCAATTCCATCCGTCGCCGGCATCGACACAGCAGCCAACTACAAGAGCGCAGAAGAAGTGGGCGGCGACTACTACGACCTCTTCGTCACCGATGGCGGCCTCCTCTGCTGCGTCGTTGCTGACGTCAGCGGCAAAGGCGTCTCTTCGGCCCTCCTCATGGCTACCCTCCGCGCCTCCCTCCGCAGCCTCTTGATCGACCATCGCGGTGAAAGCGCCACCGCCGTCGTTCAGCATCTTAATCGTCTGCTCTACGAAGCGTCGTCCGCCAGCCGCTATGCCACGCTCTTCTTTCTCGTCTACGATCCAGTCCACTGCACCCTCACCTACGTCAACGCTGGCCACAACCCGCCTCTCCTGCTGCGCGACAACCAGGTGACCAAGCTCGAATGCGGTGAGCCGGCCCTCGGCCTCCTTCAGGACTCGACCTACGAGCAGGAGACCCTCCCCTTCAAACTCTGCGATACTCTCACTGCCTACACCGACGGCATCACCGAGGCCGTCAATCCCCGCGGCGTCGAGTGGGGAGAACAGGGCCTCGTCGATACCATTCTCCAGCAGGACTGCCCAACCGCAGTCTCCAGCGTTCAAGGCATCCTCGCCACTCTTCAGGCCTTCACCAGTGGCACCCCCCAGGGCGACGATATGACCCTCCTCGTCCTCCGCCGAACCCATTCCGCCTCCTAAACCCACCCAAAGCAGCCAAGCCAGGTCCCGCAGCCCTCGGTAGCGCCGTGTCTACCTGAAAATTCACTGCATCAATGCAAGCGCCCGTTCAAACGCCACCGGCGTCACCGAGACCGCGCCCTCAAACGGCCTCGCCAGGTCCGCAATCGCCGCCAGCGTCACCGCAACCACAAACGTCAGCGCCAGCACCTGGCAGTAATGCAGCCACTTATTGTCATTCCCGAGTAGACAAGACGACCCCACCGTCGCTCCCGCACCGGCCATCAGCAAGAGCCACAATATCCCCGGCAAACGGTCTTGAAACTCCTGCTCCCTCAAGTTCCGCCGCTCCGAAAGGTCCTTCAGCACGTTCTCCAAATGGTCGGCGCTACCGCTACCGGGTCCCTCCGGCTTCAACTCCGCCAGGACCCTCCACATATCTCCCGCCACTCGCTCACTGGCCTTGCTGTCCTGCTGCATCTGCATGGCCGGCCAATCCTCGTTGATCGTCGCCTGTGCATATTTCAACCCGAGCTCATGAATGGTCTCCCGCTCCGGAGATGGCAGTCCAGCCCCGATCCGCGACACCGCGAGCAACGAAGAAGCCTCCCTGTTCGCATTGACCTCCGCATCGCGAAAGTCGTTCCAAACCGTAAAGAGCATGAACCCAAGAATCACGCCATAGGTAGTCCCCAGAATCCCTAGTTGCCATCCCGTCACATCGTTGACCAGCTTGCGTTGCGAAATCGGCCACGCATGATTCAGTATCGCCACAATCACGACCGACATCACCATCGCCGAAATGACAAAAAAACTGCTCTGGACATAGCTCAACATGCGCGTACCTCTCGTCAGGGATTCAGCCGACTAGCCAGACTACATCAGTGCTACCCTATCGGCCATGAGCTTCGGCCTGTCCCGTCTCAACTCTGTTTGCGCCCTCCTCGTCCTGGCTCTCCTCAACGCAGTTTGTCTCGCGCAAACACCAGCCACCCCCGACGCCCCACCTCAAACCAGCGTCGCCCAGAACGCGCCCCTCGACCCAAAACTGCCAACCCTCTTCATCGTCGGTGATTCCACCGCCCGCAACCAGTCCGACCTCGGCTGGGGCGACCACTTCGCCCACTACTTCGACACCACCAGGATCAACATCGCCAACCGCGCCCGCGCCGGCCGCAGCAGCCGCACCTTCATCAACGAGGGCTCATGGGACAAGGCCCTCGCCGAGATGAAGCCCGGCGACTTCGTCCTCATCCAGATGGGCCACAATGACGGCGGCGACATCGGCGGAGCCAAGCCCCGCGGCAGCCTCAAAGGCCTCGGCGACGAGACCCAGCAGATCACCTTGCCCGACGGACACGAGGAGCTGGTCCACACCTACGGCTGGTACGTCCGCCACTACATCGAAGACACTCGAGGCAAACAAGCTACCCCGATTCTTCTCTCCCTTACCGTCCGCAACATCTGGAAACCAGGCCCCGACGGAAAACCCCACATCGAACGCGACATGGGCTACGACGCCGAAATCAAGCAGATCGCAGAAGACCGGAAGGTAGCCTACGTCGACATGGCCACCATAGAAGCGGACCGCCTCGAAGCCATCGGCCCCGAAAAGACCGCCCTACTCTTCCCCATCGACCACACCCACACCAGCGCCGAGGGCGCCGAACGCAACGCCGAATCCGTGGTCATCGCCCTCCGCAACGCACACTCGCCACTCGTCGCGTACCTCAAACCGCGATAACAATCCGCTTCGAACCGACCAGGAGGCAACCACATCCTCTTGGCTTGCCGCGAAGGAATGAGAGACCCAGCGGCCCTCCGGGCTCCACTCTCACCTGCATACCATTTACACTAGATACTGGGCCTGAAGTGCGCCCACGAAGGACACCAGTTTTGTTCAACAAACTCTTAGCTAAAGTCTTTGGCACCAGCAACGAACGCGCCGTCAAGCGCCTCATGCCGATCGTGAAGCAGATCAACGACTTCGAGCCGGCCATTCAGGCACTCTCCGACGAGGCCCTCCGCGCCAAGACCGCCGAGTTCCGGCAGCGCATCGCCGCCGCCATCGAAGTCATCGAAGACGCCGACGAGCGCATCGCTGCTGAAAAGGCCGCCCTCGCCGCCATTCTTCCCGAGGCCTTCGCCGTCGTCCGCGAAGCCGGCAAGCGCGCCGTTCAGATGCGTCACTTCGACGTCCAACTAATCGGTGGCATCGGTCCTCCACTCCGGCAAGATCGCCGAAATGAAGACCGGCGAAGGCAAGACTCTCGTAGCCACCCTCCCGTGCTACCTCAACGCACTCGCCAGCCACGGCGTCCACGTCGTCACAGTCAACGACTACCTCGCCAAGCGCGATGCCGAGTGGATGGGCAAGATCTACGGCTTCCTCGGTCTCTCTGTCGGCGTCATCGTGCATGACCTCGACGACCAGCAGCGCCGCGAGGCCTACGCCTCCGACATCACCTACGGCACGAACAACGAGTTCGGCTTCGACTACCTCCGCGACAACATGAAGTTCGAGATCAAGGACGCAGGCCAACGCGGACACTTCTACTGCATCGTCGACGAAGTCGACTCCATCCTCATCGACGAGGCCCGCACCCTCTCATCATCTCTGGCCCCACCGACCAGACCACCGACAAGTACGCCCGCGTCAATATCATCATCCCCAAGCTCGAAGAGGGCGAACTCGTCGAGACCCTCGAGAACAAGACCTGAACCGGCGACTTCGTCATCGACGAAAAGGCCCGCGCCATCACCGTCACCGACGAGGGCTGGGAAAAAATCGAAAAGCTCCTCGGCATCGGCAACATCGCCGACCCCGAAAACTGGGACCTCAAGCACCACGTCGAGACCGCCATCAAGGCCCACAACCTCTACAAGCGCGACGTCGAGTACGTCGTCAAAGACGGCGAGGTCATCATCGTCGACGAGTTCACTGGCCGCCTCATGCCCGGCCGCCGCTGGTCTGACGGCCTTCATCAAGCAGTCGAAGCCAAGGAAGGCGTCGCCATCCGCAAGGAAGACCAGACGCTGGCCACCATCACCTTCCAGAACTACTTCCGCATGTACAAGAAATTCAGCGGAATGACCGGCACCGCCGAAACCGAAGCCGCCGAGTTCGACAAGATCTACAAGCTCGACATCGTAGTCATCCCCACCAACCGCAAGATGCAGCGCATCGAAAACTCCGACGTCGTCTACCGCACCGCGCAGGAAAAATACTTTGCCGTAGCCGACGAGATCTCCCGCCTCCACGCTGAAAAGCAGCCCGTCCTCGTCGGCACTACCAGCATCGAAAAATCCGAACTCCTCTCCGAAATCCTCAAGCGCAAAGGCGTCCGCCACGTCGTCCTCAACGCCAAGTTCCACGAGAAGGAAGCAGAGATTGTCGCCCAGGCCGGCCGTCTCGGCATGGTCACTATCGCCACCAACATGGCAGGCCGCGGCACTGACATCCTTCTAGGTGGCAACTCCGAATTTATGGCCCGCCAGGCACCTCGTCCGCAAGCAGCAGGCCCGCGCTGTCTCAGCAGCCGAAGGCGCCATCTCTCCCGTCGCCGGGCCCGGCATGGTCCGCTTCTACTACACCGGCCAGGAGTTCGAAACCACGCAAGCCGCCTGGGACGCTGCCATCGCGGCTCACGAAAACGCAGCCAAAACCGAGCACGAATCCGTCATCGCCGCCGGTGGTCTTCACATCCTCGGCACCGAACGCCATGAGTCTCGTCGCGTCGACAATCAGCTCCGTGGCCGGGCCGGCCGTCAAGGTGATCCCGGCTCCTCCCGCTTCTTCCTCTCCCTCGAAGACGACCTCATGCGCATCTTCGCCCGCGAGTGGGTCTCCACGCTCCTCCAGCGCCTCGGCATGGAAGAGGGCGTGCCCATCGAATCCGGGATGATCTCCCGTCGCATCGAGGCCGCACAAAAGGCCGTCGAAAGCCAGAACTTCGAGTCCCGCAAACACGTCCTCGAATACGACGACGTCATGAACAAGCAGCGCGAAGCGGTCTACGGTCTTCGCCGCCAACTCATGGAAGGCGTCGACCAGAAGCAGCTCATCACCGACGACTACCTCTCCACCATCCTCTCCAACGTCCTCGACGAGAACGCCCCTGAGAAGGTCCACGCCGACGAGTGGAAGCTCGAGCCCCTCTTCGCCCAGCTCTACGACCTCTTCGGCGCACATCTCGAAAAAGAGATCGACGCCACACAGCTCAATCGTCACGAGCTAGGCGAAGCCATCTTCGAAAAGCTGCGCGCCCGCTACGACATCAAGGAGCAGATCCTTGGCGCTCCGCAGATGCGCTACCACGAACGCATCGTCATGCTCAGTGTCCTCGACGGTCTATGGAAAGGCACCACCTCCTCGCCATGGACCACCTAAAAGAAGGCATTGGCCTGCGCGGTTACGCGCAACAGGACCCCACTCGTCGCCTACAAGCGCGAGTCCTTCGAGATGTTCGAGGGCATGATGCTCCGTTTCCAGGAGGACACCGCCCGTCACCTCTTCCGCATGCAGATCATCGGCCCCGACGGCACCCCTATCGAGTCAGCCGACCAGCTGGCCAACGCCCAGGCCCACGCCGCTGCAATTCAGGCACAGCAGGAACTCGCCGCAGGCGGCCCAACCAACGCGCTGCCGACTCCCGCTCCAGCGCACAGCAACACCCCACCCACACGCCAGCCCGCACCCGTCTCCAACCGAGCTCCCTCCACCACAATCGACGCACTCGAGCGCGAATTCCAAAAGAAGAAGCAACGCGAACTAGAGCAGGCCCGCTCCGTCAGCTCGTCCTCTGCCGCCACGAACGGGGCCGCCCCCCGCCGCGCAGGCGAGAAGGTTGGCCGCAACGACCTGTGCCCTTGCGGTTCGGGCAAAAAATACAAAAAGTGCCACGGCGCCGACGCATAAAGCGCAGCCGCGCATTGACCTTTTTCGTTGTTGCCGTTGTCTTGCCTTCACCCAACCCAAAACGCCGTCATTTCGACCGAAGCTGTTCACAGTCTCATCGTGAGCAGCGCAGTGGAGAAACCCGCTTCTCTACCCAAACACTCCCTCAGCCACTGCGCCGTTGCATCTTCCATGTTGCCTGAGTAAGTTCGGCTCTACTTCTCCAGATCATCCAGCAACAACTTCGCCTTCGTGGCCAGCGTCTTCGCCCCCTCGGCGTCCCCTGACTTCAACGCGTCCTGCGCGTCCTTCAAAAAATTCTTTACCTTGCTGACCTGGGCCTTCTGTTCCTCGGCCTTCGCCGCGGGCAGCGCATTCAGCCGCTTCTCGCTCGACGCAATCAGGTCCGCCGCCTCCTGTTTCATCTGCGGACTGGCCTCTCCGCCCGCCGTCAGCGCGCCGATTGCGGTGTCTTCCGCTGATGCCGGTGGCGTCGCGTTCGCTACCTGTGTCGGCTCTGGAGGCGCGGCTTTCGGCGCGGCCTTCTTCTTCACCCGCTTCGGCTTCCCCGCCTCCGACGCATAGGGCACCGGCGGCAGCTTGATCTGTTGCGCCTCCACCATCGGCAAGTTCTCCGGCTCAGGAATGTCCATCAGCGGCACCGGCGTCAGCACCGGTGGCAAAGTCGCGACCTGCGTCTTGTGCCGGCAACCGGCCAGCCCGGCCGCCAATCCCATGCAGAGCACCGTGCTTACTAGCCTTCGCGTAATGTCGCCACTTCCGTTCAAACTCGCTCCCCTATCTCTTTCTGAGCGGCCACTGCAGCCACGACCTTCCGGCTCTCGGTGCCAACTCCCGCAGCAATCGGCAATCGAAACGTAAACACCGTCCCGCGCTCCGGCGAACTCGCATCGGCGCTTGACCGCACATCCATAGCCCCACCATGAAGCTGGAGAATTCGATAGGTCATGGCCAGTCCGATTCCGCTGCCCTTTGGCTTTGTTGTGAAGTACAACTCGAAGATACGCGGTAAAAGCTCCGGAGGTATACCCTCTCCATCATCGATGACCTCTACCACGGCAAACTGATGCTCCCGCCGCATCTTTACTCGCAGCGCGCCTCCGCTTGGCATGGCCTGCATGCCATTCAGCAAAAGGTTCAGCACCGCCTGTTGCATCAGCTCCGCGTCCGCCCGAACCATCATCGGCTCCGGCGGTGCCTGTACCGTCACGCTCACCCCGTGCTCCTCCATCTCCGCCGCCGTCAACTCCATCACCACGCCAACCACCTGTCGCAAGTCATGCTCCCGCAGATGCAACTCCATCGGCCGCGAAAAGTCCGCCAGCGTCTGAACCACCCGATCCAGCCGCTGCATCTCGCCCGCCAGAATGTCGACGTGCCGCTGGGCCCCGCCAAACGCCTCCCTTCCCCCGGGGGTCAGCTTTCCGCGCAGCAGCTCCAGATGCACCACCATCGCGTTGATCGGGTTCTTCACCTCATGCCCCACGCCGGCCGTCAGCTTTCCAATCGCAGCCAGCCGCCTTGCCACCTCGAGTTCCTGGCCTAGTTGCGCCGCCGACTCCATATCGCGCAGCGTCAGCAGCGTCCCCATGTTTCCTCCACCGCCCAACCCATCGTCGATCCGGTCCAGCGAAATCTGCACCTGCCGCCCGTCCTCCAGCGTCACGCCCTGCGCGCTCACCTGGCCACCTTCGGCAAACGCCTCAAGCACAGCGGCTCCCAGCGCACTCTCCGGCGCAAATATCTCCTCCAGCCGCTTCCCCACCATTCCTTCATGGCTCTCGTCAACCGGCGTGGCCAGGAAGTAAGCCACAGCATCCGACACCATCACTGCCCTTCGGTCTGCCGTAAAAAGTAGCACCCCGTCCCGCAGCGTATCCAGCATCTGGTTCAGGTTTGCCTGCAGCGCCGTGTATCCCGCCTCCTGCGTGCGCATCTGCTCGCCGAGCCGGTCGATCGTCTTCGTCACTCGCACAACAGCATCACTTCCAACGCCGCCGGCCAGCAGCCCAATCGACTCCTCGCTCCCCCCAGCCTCCCTCCCAGCCAGCGTCAAGCGCTCCAACCGAGCGCTGATCGCCTGCAACGGCCGCAGCGCCACATTAGCCAGCAAACCCGCAGCCAGTACCGCCGCCAACGTAGCTAGCAAAGCAAAAAACAACGCGGCCCGCAGCCACGGTTCATACGAGTTCTTCAAAAACGTCGACCGAACCCCCACATGCGCAACCAGAAACGGCGCCCCATTCCGATCCAGCGACTGAGAGATATCCAGCACTCGTGGCTTGCCGAACACGACCCCCATCTGCCGGGTCACCCCGCCCTCCTTCACACTTGCCAGGCTGAACCGGAACGGCGCCTGCTGGTTCACCGCATCCGGGTCTGTGCTCACAATCGTCATCCCGTGCGCGTCCGTCACGCTCACGTCCTGTACCTCAGGCGAATAGCGCACGATAGTATTCATCACGTCCGAAAGCGCCGGCTGGCTCCTCAGCGCATCCACCACCGCCGCCTGCAGCGCCTCGTCGCTTCGGCTCACCGGCGGGTTCGCCCGCAGCCCCATCTCCACTGCCTTCCGCATCTCCAGCCAGACCTCATGCGCCAGCACATCATTCGCCGCCGCTGTCTGCTCGATCCTCTGCCGCATCAGTTCGCTGACAAACAGCGCCGACAGCACCAGCACGATCGCAAACGTCAACGCCGTCGCTGATGCCACCAACTTGGTCTTCAGCCGCATCTTTACTCCGTCACTGCAGCCGCATTGGAGTATTCCTTCAACTTATTCTGCAGCGTCTTCGAACTGATCCCCAATATCTCTGCGGCCCTCGTCTTATTATTATGCGTCGCCAACAGCGTCTTCAGAATCAACTGTCGTTCTGCTTCGTCCACAGTCGTTCCCACCTCCACCCGCACCGAGTTCGACTCATCCAGATACCGCTGCACCTCATCTGACTGCGCCACGCCCCGCGCACCCGACTCCGCGCTCGCATGCCTCGACGGCGCCGGAGCAAACCCCGCCTCCCCAAAGTGCGGCGGCAGATGTTCCTCTCCGAGCATCCCCGACCCCGCCAGAATCACCGCCCGCTCGATCATATTGCGCAGCTCCCGAACGTTCCCCGGCCACTTGTACTCCTCCAACCGTCGCATCAGCGAATCTTTCAGCCCCGCGACCGTGCAGTGGTGACGCTCATTCATGTCCTCGATCATCTTCTCCGAGATCGCCGACACGTCCATCAAATGGTCCCGCAGCGGCGGCATCTGAATATTAAAAACATTCAAGCGATAGTAGAGGTCTCCGCGCAGATCTCCGTTCGCCACCGCCTTCTCCGGTCTTATTCGTAGCCGCCACCACCCGAACGTCCACCGGCGTCTCGATCTTGCTTCCCAGCCGCCGCAACCGCCGGTCCTCCAGCACCCGCAGCAGCTTCGCCTGCGTCGCCATCGGCATCTCGCCAATCTCGTCCAGCAACAGCGTCCCCTCTTCCGCCAGCTCGAAACACCCAGCCCGCCGCTCCAGCGCCCCGGTAAACGCACCCTTCTCATGCCCAAAGATCTCGCTCTCGATCAGCGTCTCTGGAATCGCCGCGCAGTTCACCGCCACAAACGGCTTCAGCCGTCTAGCACTCAAATCATGCAGCGCCCGCGCCACCAACTCCTTGCCCGTCCCACTCTCACCCGTCACCAGCACCGACACATTCGACGGCGCCACCCGTTCAATCAGCGTAAAGATGTCCTTCATCTGCGGCGAAGACCCCACCAGCTCGCCCAGCACACCCGTATCTCGCAGCTGCCGCCGCGTCGCCTCCAGCTCAACATCGGCCTCTCGCTGCCGGCTCG
The DNA here is from genome assembly GCA_963774835.1 of uncultured Acidobacteriaceae bacterium. Taxonomy (GTDB): domain Bacteria; phylum Acidobacteriota; class Terriglobia; order Terriglobales; family Acidobacteriaceae; genus Edaphobacter. The sequence continues at coordinate 78,380 of CAVZGS010000001.1, read as the reverse complement.
CATTATGCAGGATCGTCTTCAGCCGAATCGGATCCACCGGCTTCGGAATATAGTCGTACGCCCCCATCCGCATCGCTTCCACGGCCGACTCGATCGATCCCTGCGCCGTCAGCATCACCACCGCGATCCGCTGCGGCAGTTCGCCAATGCGGTTCAGCAGCTCCATCCCGTCCATCCGCGGCATCTTCAGATCGGTGACGATAATAGCCGGCGCCCACGCAATCGCCTTCTCCAATCCTTCCATCCCATCGGCCGCGCACTCCGCCCTGTAACCCCAACTCTCGATCAGCTCCGTCAAGCCAGTGCGCGCATGAACCTCATCTTCAACAATCAGGACCTTTTCCAGAACATTCTCCAAGACAGTCACCGTCCTTCTTCAACTGATTCATTTCACTATCGAAGCGTGCCAAATAAGATGCAAATCGAACACTCCGCGCTCAACCCTCGCTACTCTTCGCTCTCTAAGGATATCCTTGAATTCATGCTAGAACTTGAAATCACCGCCGAAGCCTTTGCCCAGCAGCGCCAGCGACCCGACACGCCCCTCCTTTTAGACGTCCGCGAACCCTGGGAGTACCAGACCGCCAGCGTCCCCAACTCCCTCCTCATGCCCATGGGCGATGTCGCCTCCCGCGCCCATACCGAGCTCGACCCCGACGCTCCCATCGTCGTCATGTGCCACCATGGGGCCCGTTCCCTCAACGTAGCCTTATGGTTACGCGAACAGGGCTTTACCCACGCCCAGTCCCTCGCCGGCGGTATCGACGCCTGGTCCCGCGCCGTCGACCCCGGCGTACCCCGGTACTAACCGCCATCTCCGGCAAAATCGTGCCCTGTGCGTCGAACCCCTCAAGTAAATCGAGCATCCTACATTTCTGCTGGTATTTTTGAGGCATCTGCCGTTTATGCTTGAATTTATTGATGCATTTTCTATCTTGGGTCGTTCTGGGGGAGTTTGAATTATGAATGCAAGTACTGGCCTCGCCGCCAATGCATCCGTCCATCTGCCCCGCCCCGCGCCAGAGCTTGGCTCAAATACTCATTCCGTACAATTCTACGAAGATGACTCCTTCCTGCTTGACTCCCTCACAAAATTGATTGGCACGGCCCTTGTGGCTGGCGATTCTGCCGTTGTCGTCGCTACCGCGGCCCATCGCGACGGACTTGAGAAACGCCTCAAAGCCAGAGGGTTCGATCTTGAAGTGAACACAAAGCTCGGCACGTACTGTGCCTTAGACGCTGCCCAAGCACTGTCCACCTTCATGGTCGACGGCGCTCTTGATGCCGCACTTTTCAACGCCATGACCGGACATCTCTTCTCCTCCGTCCGTTCCGCCACCAAAGGCGAATCTTCCCGCCTCGTTCTCTTCGGCGAGATGGTCGCCCTCCTCTGGCAAGACGGAAACTTCGACGCCGCTCTCACACTCGAACGACTCTGGAACGATCTCGCGCGCAGCCACTCCTTCCAGCTCCATTGCGCCTACCCGATGAAGGGCTTCGATCGCGAGGGTCACAGCCAGGCTTTCCTCAACATCTGCGCCGAGCATTCCCACGTCGTCCCCACAGAAAATTACACCACCCTTGCGAGTGAGGACGACCGCCTCCGCCACATCTCCCTGCTGCAGCAGCGCGCCCTGGCCTCCGAGGCCGAAGCCGCCGGCCGTCTGCGCGCCGAAGAGGCCCTTCGTCGCTCCGAAAAACTCGCCGCCGCCGGACGGCTTGCCGCCGGTATCGCACACGAGATCAACAACCCCCTCGAAGCCGTCTCCAACGCAATCTACCTCGCTCGCTCTTCCCCCTCAGATGCCGCCGAGTATCTGAAGATTGCAGACGAGGAGCTCGCGCGTGTCGCCCAAATCACCAAACATACCCTCGGCTTTTACCGCGAAAGCGCGTCTCCGAGCATCGTCAAAATATCGACCCTTCTTGATGAACTCCTCACCGTATTCAACGGTAAGCTTCGTGCGAAGGACATCTCGGTCACCAAACAGTATCGAGGCGAACTCGAGATCTGGGGTCTCGAAGGCGAACTCCGGCAGGTCTTCGCCAACCAGATCACCAACGCCATCTACGCGATGCCAGACCAGGGTCGCCTTACAATACGAGTCAGAAAATCAAAGCACTGGAGCGATGGCCAACATACCGGGACCGTCGTCAGTCTCGTCGACACCGGCTCCGGTATCTCGCTCGAAGCCCTGCCCCAGATCTTCGACCCCTTCTTCACCACTAAGCAGGACGTGGGCAATGGCCTCGGCCTATGGATCACCCACGGCATCGTCACCCGTCACGGCGGCAACATGCGGGTCAGAAGCAACACCCGCCCCGGAACAAGCGGCACTATCTTCACTACGTTCCTGCCCCACCACAACGGCAACACCCCCGCCATCCCCGTCGACTAAGCCGTCACAATTCAATTCAGGTTCTCTTTGAGCATGCGCTCCTTCAACGTCACATAAATTGGCTCGCTCTTTAGCAGCATCGCCACCATCGCTCCGATTCACCGCGGGAAACGGCTTCTACCCTCTGAATTCCGCTGCCTGCCGCGTAAGGCTGACCCTACTTCGCCCGGGGGTGCGTCTCGTCATACACCTTCTGCACCTGACCGACCGTCAACTGCGTATAACGCTGCGTCGTCGACAACCTCTCATGCCCCAGCATCTCCTGAATGGCCCGCAGGTCCGCACCCTCCTCCAGCATATGCGTCCCGAACGCATGCCGTAGCGTGTGCGGATGAACGTCCGCAGCCAGCCCTCGTGACAAAGCAATCGCCTTCACAATCCGCCCCACACTGCGCGTCGTCAATCGGCAATCCCCACGCATCCGCAGGTTCATCACTAGCGGCCCCTCATGCACCAACGCACCTTTACCAGCAGCCAGTAGCTTCGCCTCCCGCAATGGCAGATAAGCCCGCAACGCCACCGCCGCCTCATCTCCCAGCGGAACCAGCCGTTCCTTCCGCCCCTTGCCGCGCACCAACACGGCGTCATCTCGCCATTTCACGCTTCCCATATCCAGCCCCACCAGCTCCGAGTTCCGGACCCCGCACCCATACAACAACTCAAAGATCACCCGGTCCCTCTCGGGCCAGGCCACAGCGTCCTGCTTCTCCTTCGCAGCAGCACTCTCACCCTCCAGCGAATTCAGGATCCGATTCACCTCCTCCATGCTCGGCACTCGTGGCAGATGCTTCGGCAGCTTCGGCGTACTCACCAGCAGCGCCGGGTTCTGCTTCACCTTCCCTTCCTTCGCCAGCCACTTGAACCAGCTCCTCACCGCCGCCAGCGCCCGCGCCGCACTGGCCTTCGTCAACCCCCGCTCATAAAGCAAGCCTAGATAGGCCCGAATATGCAGATGCTCAACCTTTCCCACGCGTGCTCCGTCACCCAACGTCTCTCGCAAATAAGCCGCAAAGTTCCTCACCTCCCGCGCATAAGCCCGCACAGTATGCTCCGACGCCCCGCGCTCATTCGCGAGCATCGCCAGAAACCTCTCCGCCAACTCCGATATCTCTGTCCCGGTCTCGCGCACTCTATTCCCTACTCCCTATTCCCTACTCCCTGTCTTTTCTTTCCCCGCGGATGATGTTCCCGATGCACCCTCTTCAAATGCCCCAGCGCCACATGCGTATAAACCTGCGTAGTAGCAATATCGGCATGACCCAGCAAAGTCTGCACACTCCTCAAGTCCGCCCCGTGTTCCACCATATGTGTCGCGCAACTATGCCGTAGCATATGCGGACTGGCCTTGCTCCCTGACGCCGTCGCCCCCCGCACCATCTCCCAAACCCACTGCCGCGTCAGCGGATTCCCCCGCACACTCAAAAACAGCGCCCGCTGCACCCCAGCCTTAACCAACCCCGGCCGCCCCAAACTCAAATACCTCTCCAACGCCTCGACAGCACTCCGCCCCAACGGAACGATCCGTTCCTTATCACCCTTACCCCTCACCTGCGCCCGCCCCTGGTCAAGATGCACGTCCTCGACCCCCAGCGCAACAATCTCCCCCACCCTCAACCCACCCGCATACAGCAGCTCCAAAATCGCATGGTCCCTCAACGCCAACGAATCGGCGTCCGCACTCCGGGCCGCCGAACCCGCCCGCTCCAGCATCTCCGCCACCTCGCCCTCAGCCAGCGACTTCGGCAGCACCTTCCAGCTCGAAGGCGTCTCCACATTCACCGTCGGATCATGCTCAATTCGCTTGTCCATCAACAGCCACCGATAGAACCCCCGCAGACAACTCAGCTTCCGCGCAATCGACCGCGACTCCACCGCATGCCCTCGCAGCCCCTCCATAAACCCGCTCACATCACCCTGCGAAGCCCCCACCAGCAACCCGTCGCTACCCTCCACATGCTCGGCAAACTGCTCCAAATCGCGCCGATAAGCCTCACAACTCGCCGGCCTCAGCCCCTTCTCCACCCGCAGATACGCCACAAACTCCCGCACCACCCGCGCATTCCCATTTACCTGGCCCATTCCCTGCATCGAAGTCTGCATAGAAGTCGATTATCCCGCGCCACTGACCTCCAAAACCCCCGACCACAAAAATGAACCCACCTGGTCAGCACCAAGCCCGCTACTGGCCAACCCACGGGCCGCTAACTTGCTGATTAGCCAACTCGGTAAACCCTCCGCTGCCACTGATAAACTAGCAGTAGTCATGTTTGAAAACCTCAGCGACAAACTCCAGCGTTCCTTCAAGACCCTCCGCGGCCAGGGCACCATCTCCGACGAGAACATCTCCGACGCCCTCCGCGAGATCCGCCTCGCCCTCCTCGAGTCCGACGTCAACCTCGCCGTCGTCACCGAGCTCATTGAAAACATCCGCACCCGCGCCATCGGCGAAAAAGTCGCCACCGCGCTCTCGCCCGCCGAACAGATCGTCAAAATCGTCCACGACGAACTCGTCAACCTCCTCGGCCGCGACACCTCCCGCTTCCAAAAGAGCTCTCAACCCCCATCCGTCATCCTGATGGCGGGCCTCCAGGGCTCCGGTAAAACCACCACCAGCGGCAAGCTCGCGCAATGGCTAAAAAAAGCCGGCCACCGCCCCATGCTCGTCTCCGTCGACGTCTACCGTCCCGCCGCCCGCGAGCAATTAAAAATTGTCGCAACAAGCATCAGCGCCCAACTCTACGAAGGCAAGCTCACAGAAGAAGAACCCGGCACCGAAGCCGTCCTCCGTCTCGCCAAGGAAGCGAAACGCGAAGCCGCGAACTACGGCTGCGACATGCTCATCGTCGACACCGCCGGCCGCAACCAGATCGACGCCTCTCTCATGGACGAGATGGCGCAGCTCAAGAAACTCCTCAACCCATCCGAGATCCTCTTCGTCGCCGACGCCATGACCGGCCAGGACGCCGTCAACTCCGCCAAGGCCTTCAACGATCTCCTCACCATCACCGGCGCCATCCTCACCAAGATGGACGGCGACGCCCGCGGCGGCGCTGCCCTCTCCATCCGTCACGTGACGGGAGCACCCATAAAATTTTTGGGAACTGGAGAGAAGCCCGACGCCTTCGAGCCCTTCCACCCCGACCGCATCGTCTCCCGCATCATGGGCCACGGCGACATCGCCACCCTCCTCGAGCGCGCCGAATCCACACTCGACCGCGGCAAAGCCGAGCAGTTCGCCAAGAAGGCCCTCTCAGGAGATGGCTTCAGTCTCGACGATTTCAGAGACCAGCTCCGTCAGATCAAAAAGATGGGCAGCATGAAATCAATTCTGAAGATGTTGCCCTCAGTAGGCCCCTTCGCCGGCATGCAGCAAGCAGTCGAAAACGTCGACGAAGGCCAGTTCACCCGCGTCGAATCCATCATCAACTCGATGACGCAAAAAGAACGCCTCGACCACGAGATCATCAACGGCAACCGCCGCAAGCGCATAGCCCGCGGCTCCGGCACCACCGTCCAGGACGTCAACAACCTCCTCCGCCAATACGCCCAGATGCGCAAGATGTTCAAGTCCATGGGCTCAGGCGGCGGCATCAAAGCCCAGCAACGCATGATGAGCCAAATGCAAGGCCGGCAAAAATTCGGCAGATAATATCTTCCCGAGCCGAAGCAGTCATTTCGCTCTCTGCAGTGCAAGATTCTGCACTATCTAAAACAGTCATCGCTGCTATAGGACTCATTTCTATAGTTAAGCGATTGGCTCTTCAGTTGCACTTGACAGGCTAGGTTGCGTTTTCGTATCCCAGTCGGGTGAGATGAAGCACGCACCTCAAGCTCTTCGGACAGGCCCGCTACCACTCATGCCACAAAAAAGGGGACCACTGCCATGAACCTCTCTCTGCGTGCTGTCGCTTTATCTCTCGCTTTCAGCATCTCAGCGTTCACCGGTGCCACCTCCGCCAAGGCCGACAGCTTCACATTTTCATTCACCAATGTCGTCGGAACCGTCAACGGCACGGTGACCGGTGAAATCATAGGCCTCACGAACAACGCCACCGGTTCGGCAGCTCAAATTCTCATTACCAGCTTCCCATCCGGGCTCAATTCGATCTTCGGTTCTGGCCCCATCAACGCAACCAGCTGGGACCAGCAAATGGAGAACTCATTTACCGAGGCCGGCGGTGTCATCACGGCCGCAGATTTCTGGTCTGCACAAACAGTCGGTGGTTTCTCCCAGGGCGCGCAACTCTTCATCAACGGCGAAGTTGGCAGCGGTTTTAACTTCCTGAACCTCGATGGCACAGACGATCTCTACGTATGGGGCGACAATGGCTTTCAGTCCGTCACCTTTGCTCCTCTGGCCGCAACAACTCCCGAACCCTCCAGCCTCCTCCTCGCCGTAACGGGCATTGCCGCTGCCATGGGTTCCTTCCGCCGCAGACTCCATCGCTAGACTTAGGTAGACGGCATCGAGATATTCTCCGGAAACCTGTTAAAAGCTAAAATCAGGCGGGTGACCCACATCTAAATTGACATCTCAAAATGGGTGTCCTTATCTCGATTCTGAGATGTGGGCATTCGGACGGGTGGCCCACATCTAGCCAACCCTGAAAACCGGGTGCCCCATCTTCGCGACGGTCTTATCGTCGCTAAGGTGGGCATTCGCGCGAAAGCGCGAACCTCTCTCACGACTCCTCGGAAACCCATAGCGTGAGATATCTTCAGCTGGAGTCATAACATGGGTCTTGGTTCGCTACAACGCCAACTTCCGGAACGACCTCGGTGGGCGGGTGGCCCACATCTAGATTGAAGCCACAGAATCGGGTGGCGGGTGGCCCACATCTAGATTGAAACCACAGAATCGGGTGCCCCATATCTCGATTCTGAGATGTGGGCATTCGCGCAAAGCGCGAACCGCTCTCCCTCTCACTCAGGCAGTTTCACTCCTTTTAGCGCCAACCACAACGCAGCCGCCAGCTCCGCAAAGAAATCCGGCACGACAAATCCTGGATCAAGGACTGCCCTGCTCGCTGGAAAAACCAGAAAGACGAAGCAACAAAAAAGCATCTCCACCGCCGCTAACAAATACAACCCCGAGATTACCCTCGGTATATATCCTGACCGCCATAACAACCAGCTATGCACACCCGCGCCACAGCAGAAAAACATAAGCCCCATCAGTGACAGATGGTGATGCAGGTCGAAAAACATCATCACAATCGCGTGGAGTTGATCCGGGCTCAAAAGCGACATGTAGTGCGGATTATCTAAAAGATCCAAGCTCACTAGACTGGCAGCGACACCGACCGCCAGCACCACCGCATTCGCGACACGCCAGAACGAACCGAGCAACGCCAGCGTCGAGTTCACTGGCTTGAGCAAAGCGAATAGAGCCAGCGCCAGCACCACATCGCAACTCAACATCACAAATTCGCACACCAGCCCCACCCGGAACGATCGCTCGTGTGCCAGAATATTGCTCGCAGTCGCCGCTGCCCCGTCAACGATCGAATGCCCAGGCTGGACAAACATCCCCGCGAAGCCACTCACCATAAGCAACAGGAGAGTGAACCCTGCAACACGCGCTGCGATCCTCTGCGAGGCTTCCGTCGTGCGATCTGCCATAGTGCGATTGGAATTGCCATCATTCGATACGTAAACGGAAAACAGAAGTTCCGTTTCCGCGCGAAGCGAGAGCCATCAAATACCAAGAATCTCTTTACAACCCGAGAGCCACCACCCAGGCGCGCCACGCCAGAGATAGATCGCCAGGCTCTGCCCAATCACCAACGCCGGGATTCCATACAAATAAACCTTGTGCACACGTCTGTCCACAAGAAGGTCGCGCGCGACGCCAAGCAACATCACCGCATCCACGCAAACATAGAAGAGAGCGTGGTTGAACAGATAATCGAAGCGGCCGAAAGGTGCATCGAGCAGGCAGCACGTGGCCAGCACCAGGAAGCGCCGGTGCAACTCCGGCTTGGTGCGCCATACGATCGCCAGTCCAAGCAGCGCGCCGAACGCCATGATGTCGAAAAACGGGATGCTGAGGAACGCGGGGTCGGGCTGATGAAGTTGCAACGCATCGAACCGTCCCATCACCACGGCAATCACCGCACCCAGCGTGACCATCACGGCCCCGAAAACAGCCCCAAACCACCCCAGCGTCCGGTGGACACTCACCCTCCGCACGCGCACCAGTGCCGATTGCAGGATAAAGAAAACCACCCACCCGGAAAACGCCGCGCCGTGGATCCACAAAAGCACAGGCCTCGGCGGAGCGGCATGAAACAAGTTCCGGTCGGCCGTCTGGCTGAAACCGACCACCACAATTCCTGCTGCAACAAGCGAAAAGAAGAAGTAGAAGTAGCGATCCACCAACCCGCCTCGGCCGATGGTCCGTGAAACCGGGCGCGCAACCACTGACTGACTGGCTGAAGCCATCAGAGAGCCTCCAAATGCTTACCTCAGGTCGAGGGGAGGAATTGCGCAAAGATGCATGAAGAAGTTGAGACATCCTAGCACGGACATTGGCCCATGCCTGAAACTTAACCATATTTTGATCGCACTTTGGTGGCGTTCCCGAACCGTCTAAACTAGTCAGATGCACGACCCCGAACAAACCAGACAAGCCCTCGGCCCCGTTTCCATCGCACCGCCTGACATGTCGTGGCCGGAGCATTTTTCGTGCGAGCGCGAGCGCTTGCGGCCGTTCATTGGCCACATTGCCGATGAACTTCAACACTACGGGAGCACCGCCATTCCCGGGCTCAGCGCAAAGCCCATTATTGACATGATGGCTCCCGTGGTCTCGCTCGATCAGGCAGACGCGCTTGATGCTGGTCTCGCGACTGCGGGGTATCAGAAGATCGATGCGGGCTTCTTCAAACGGCGTTTCTTCCGGAGGATAGCGGACGAGGCGGACCTCGCCTACCATCTCCACCTGGTCGTCTCCCCAACCTGGCCGCTCAAGAACGAGCTACTGTTACGCGACTGGCTGATCCAGCGCCCCGAAGTGGCCCGCGCCTACGAAGCGCTGAAGATAGAGCTCGCGGCAAGGTACGATGACGATATGCCTCGATATACCGCAGAAAAAGCCTCGTTCTTGCGAGGCGCCGTCAACGATGCACGTCTTTGCCAAGGTCTCCCACTCGAGGAAGATTGGGACGAATAGGTTATTCCTATTCACTATCCGTTTCGAGGTCGACCGGCAAGGCCCTGGATCGGTGGCCCAAATTGTAGAGCGAAACCACAGAATCGGGTGCCCCATATGTCGATTCTGAGATGTGGGCATTCGCGCTATGCGCGAACCGCTTTCTCTCGAACCGTAGAATATCCACGATCGCGAAAGGAGTCTTTATGACCACCACCACCCTCGCCCCATTCCTCTCCGTACGCAACGGAGCCAGGGCCGTCGACTTCTACAAGTCCGCCTTCGGAGCCGAAGAGCTCTTCCGGCACGAAGACCCGACTGGATCCGTGGTCTGCAATCTCGCCATCAACGGCTACAGCTTCTGGGTCGCCGATGAAGCCCCCGAGTACAAAAACTTCAGCCCCGAGACCCTCAACGGCGGCACCGTGCGCATGGTTCTCACCATCGAAGACTCCGACGCCGCCTTCGACCGCGCCGTAGCCGCTGGAGCCGCCATCGTCTGCCCCATCCGTACCGAACACGCGTGGCGCATAGGTCGTGTCCTCGACCCTTTCGGCCATCACTGGGAGATCGGCAAACCGCTCGCAAGAACCTCCTGAGGGCGGGTGTCCGGATTTCACTCGGCTCTGCAGAAATCTTGAAGAAAAATAAAGTCTCTCTGCTAAGATCGCGAAGAACTTGCGTCGTTACCAGCTTCGAAAGGGCCCCTTTAATGCGGTTTTACCGACTCTTCCTTGTTCTCCTGGCTTCCTTTTCTGCCTCATCACTCGCAAAAGCCGACACCATCAACTTCACTGTCACAATCACCCAGCAGCAAAACCTTTCCAATATTCCAGTCGGCACGGTCTTCACTGGCTTCGCGAGCTATGACGGCTCTATCGATCCGGACTTCACTGGAAATCCACCGACCCTGACCTCCTACGGCTTTAACTTCCCTTCTGCTCCGGCGTCTCTCTCGGATTTCAAATGGGAGTTCGATCAACGCAGCGGCATCGGTCAACCACTCTTTCTGGATTTGATGTTCGTTGATTACGCATATCCAGGAGCTTCGTTCCTTCTCACCGGAAATCTCTTCCAAACCATCCTTCCCTACGAAGAGACGGCAGATTCGGTCACCTATACCATCGGGGAAACCGGGACCGTCGCTTACAGCTATACGGCGGCACCCACCTTCCTCTGTCCCAGAACCCGCTTCTCTCCTGCTCGTCGGCACCGGTCTTCTAACCGCTCTTGGCCTGCGCCGGACCCAAACGAAACACGTCTAGAACCGCTCTACGAACGGTCGGCTTCAATCTGGTCAAGCCGGCATCGGCCGCCCATCTTCGCGACAGTTTATTGTCGCCAAGGTGGGCATTCGTGCGAATGGACGGACTGCTTTCTCATGCACCATCCTCGAACTTCGAACATCCTATAGGCTGGACACACTAACCAAAGGAGCGCGATGGATTCTGATACCCTCGATCAACAATCGTCATGGAAAGTGGTCATCGTAGGAGGAGGCTTCGCCGGCCTGCGCTGCGCCCTTGAACTCGCCCCTCACGACAACATCCACATCACCCTCCTCGATAAAACAACTACCAGCAGTTCCACCCTCTTCTCTACCAGGTAGCGGCCAGCATTCTCTCGCCCGACAACGCGGCCTTCGCACTCCGCGATATTCTCCGCAACCACGACAACGTGGATATCCAGATGGACGAAGTGACCTCCATCGACCTCGAGCAGCGCACCGTCCACACCGCCGCCGGCAACAGCTTCTCCGGTGACTTCCTCGTCCTCGCAACAGGCTCGCGGGTGAATTTCTTCGGCGTTCCCGGAGCCGACAAATTCGCCCTCCCGCTCTACTCCCTCACCGATGCCGAAAAGCTCCGCTCCGCCATTCTGAGGTCATTCGAAGCGGCCGATCGCAGTCCCGGGTAGAAATCGACCGGCAGAAGCTTGACAAAACATCCCGCACGGATCGCCTTAGGCGCGCGACCTGATCATCGTTCAACCCCGGAAGTCCAGACTTAAATTGTTTCTTTGGAAGACTTTGCACACTTTTGGGTAGAGAGGGGGGTACCTCCAAAAATCTTGCATGACCAGGCAACCCAGCGCAAAAACCAATTTTCTCGCGCTCGCAATAAAATCCGCATCACATCTCCATCTGGCGAATCTTCGCCGAACGGAGAAATAAACATGCTCATCCTTCTGCTCGTCTTGATTCTTGTGTTCGGCTTCGGTGGTTATCGCATGGGCCAGGGCCTCGGCTACTACGGCGGAGGAGGCATCAGCCTCGTCCTCGTCATCGTCCTCATTCTGCTCCTGCTCAAGGTCATCTAAGTATCGATGTCCCATTCTTCGCGCCCGCGAAGAATGGGACATCCAGCACTATCGCTTCGAAGACCCACCCATCAGCGACCCCAGCACCCCTCGAATCAACTGCCGTCCCACCGTACTTCCCATCGTCCGTCGCCGCACTCTTCACCGCGGCCTGCAGCACTGTATCGCCACGCCGCGAACCGCCCGCACCCAACACTCCACCAAGCGACTCCATCCATCCACCACCCGCACTCCCCGCAACACCCCCGGCCGGGGCCGTCGTACCCGAGGCCGCGACCTTCCCCTTCAACCTCTCGTAAGCCGACTCGCGATCAACAGCCGTCTCATACACCCCTGCCACCACCGAATTTTTGATGATCGCCGCCCTCTGCTCCGGCGTAATCGGCCCAATCTGACTATGCGGAGGCATGATCATCGCCCGCTCCACCATCCCCGGAATCCCCTTCTCATCCAGGAACGAAACCAGCGCCTCACCAACGCCCAACTCCGTAATCACCGCCTCCACATTCACCTTCGGATTCGCCCTGAAGGTCTGCGCCGCCGCCTTCACCGCCTTCTGGTCCTTCGGCGAAAACGCTCGCAACGCATGCTGCACCCGATTGCCCAGCTGCCCCAGCACAGTATCCGGCACATCAATCGGGTTCTGTGTCACAAAGAAAACCCCCACTCCCTTCGACCGAATCAACCGCACCACCTGCTCAATCCGGTTCTGCAACACCGAAGGCAAATCATTGAACAAAAGATGGGCCTCATCAAAGAAGAAGACCAGCTTCGGCTTCTCCGGGTCGCCAACCTCCGGCAGCTTCTCAAACAACTCGCTCATCAGCCAAAGCAGAAACGTCGCATAGAGCTGCGGCGACTTCATCAACTGGTCCGCCGCCAAAATATTCACCACACCTTTACCGCTCGCGTCCGTCTGCAGCAGATCATCAATATTCAACGCCGGCTCACCGAAGAACAGGTCTCCACCCTGCTGTCCCAGCGCAACCAACCCACGTTGAATTGCCCCAATACTGGCGGCCGAGATATTCCCATACTGCGTCTGATATTCCTTCGAGCTATCACCCACATGCTGCAGCATCGCCTGCAGGTCCTTCATGTCCAGCAGCAGCAACCCGCTGTCGTCGGCGATCTTGAACACCAGCGTCAACACACCGGCCTGCGTATCGTTCAGGTTCAGGATCCTGCTCAGCAACAGCGGCCCCATCTCGCTCACAGTCGCCCGCACCGGATGCCCCTGCTTCCCAAACACGTCCCAAAACACCACCGGACATCCAGCAAAGCTCCAATCGCCCAACCCCAGCGCCTTCACCCGCGCATCGAATTTCGGCGAACTCGTCCCCGCCTGCGATATCCCCGACAGATCACCCTTCACGTCCGCCGCAAAGACCGGCACGCCAATCGAGCTCAATGCCTCCGCCATTACCTGCAACGTGACGGTCTTTCCCGTCCCCGTCGCCCCCGCCACCAACCCATGTCGGTTCGACATCCCCGGAAGCAAATACAGCTCCTCCGCACCCTTCGCGAGCATCGGCATCTCAAGCATCGATCACCCCCGTCAAAATGAAGACTACACGCAAGCCTGCTACGGGCAACAGCAGCCAAACTCTCAACTTGCATCTCTCTCATCCAATCACTACATTGACCCGGTAAAACAATCTGCCTCGGAGCACCAATCTCAACCATGCGAATCACTCGCCGCCAAGCGCTTGCTCTCCTCGCCACCGCAGCTCCCGCCCTCCGATCCGCCTACTCCCAGCAGTGACCAGATCACGCTCACGCCTGGTCCGTTCAGCGGAACTCCAGCGTCTCTGCAGGCCTACCGCTTTCCCGCATGGTTCAACGACGCCAAGTTCGGCATCTGGGCCCACTGGGGCCCGCAGTCCAGCGTCGAATACGGCGACTGGTACGCCCGCAATATGTACATCCAGGGCTCCGGTCAGTACAACTACCACGTCGAGACCTACGGCCACCCCTCCAAGTTCGGCTACAAAGATCTCGTCCCTCTCTTCAAAGCCGCGCGCTGGGACCCTGACCATCTCATGGATCTCTACGTCAAAGCCGGCGCCAAATACTTCTTCTCTATGGGCGTCCATCACGACAACTACGACATGTGGAACTCCAAATACCAGCCTCGCTGGAATGCCGCAGCATCTGGGCCTAAACGCGACATCGTCGGCACCTGGGCCGCCGCCGCTCGGAAGCGCGGCCTCCGCTTCGGCGTCAGCGAGCACCTCTCAAACTCCTACGACTGGCTCGCACCCTCACATCTGAGCGACAGCACAGGCCCGCTTGCCGGCGTCCCCTATGACGGCTCCGACCCCGCCTTCGCCGATCTCTACCACGACTACACCGGCCAACCCGCCGATTTCGCCAGGACCGCGAAGGCAATGGGTCGTGTCGCGCCTGACCGCTGGAAGCTCCAGTACTTCCGCCGCATCAAGGACCTCATCGACCAATACCAGCCCGACCTCCTCTACACCGACGGCGGCATACCCTTCGACGAATACGGCTACTCCACCGTCGCCGAGATCTACAACGTCAGCGCCGCACGCCACAACGGTAAGGTCGAGGCCGTGTACTTCAGCAAGCAGGCGGACAACTGCGCCGTCGGCACCTGCGCGCTCGACCGTGAACGTGGCGTCCTCGATGGCATCTCCGCCTCCCCGTGGCAAACAGACACCTGCATCGGCGACTGGCACTACAAACGTGGCGTCGCTTATAAGTCACCCAAAAAAGTCATCGACCTCCTCGTCGACATCGTCAGCAAGAACGGCAACCTGCTCCTCAACTTCCCTCTGCCCAACAGCGGCGAACTCGACTTCGCAGAGCGCGAGGCTCCTCGCCGGCATCACCGCATGGATGGCCGTCAACAGTGAAGGCATCTACGGCACCCGACCCTGGAAGATCTACGGCGAAGGCCCCTCAACCAAGGCAGTCATCGCGCCGAACGGCAAGGAGTTCGACCCCAACGAAGCCAAGAAGCCCGACCTCACTGCCTCCGACATTCGCTTCACCACTAGAGGTTCCACGATCTACGTCTTCGTTCAAGGCTGGCCAGGAACGACGGCAGTCATCCCATCCCTCGGCACGAGCAGTCCACGGGACCCCGCAAAGATAACCAGCGCAACGTTACTTGGACACGACCAGAACCTGAACTTTACTCAGGGTTCCAGCGCACTCACCGTCACCCTTCCCACTGATCGCCCACCTACCGCCGACATCGGCATAACGCTCAAACTCAGGACAGCCTGACACCAAACATCATCGAGAATGGGGCACTTCCTTGACCATCCTCACCACCTCAATCTCCTCGCCGGCGCTAACCGGAACCATGACCCTGCTCACCTCTCGATACCCTTTCAACGAATAAAGAGTCACGCCTGTCAACGTACTCCCCATCTCGAATCGCGAAAAGCCGTGCTCTATCGCGGCGTTCTCTGCAGCCGCTAAAATCAAGCTCCCCAACCCCATCCGGGCAAACTTCGGGATGCACGAAGATCGCCCGGACCTTCGCCGCATCGACCGCAGGATCAAGCCTCTCCGGCGCGATCCTCTCAATCTGATGGTCCCCACCATACAACGTCTTTCGGAAGCTCCAACCACCGCACCCCGCCAACTCCCCACTCTCGGCGAACGCAACAAAATAACTTTGATCCGCAATCAACTGACTATCCACTGTAAACACTGTAGCAAGCGCCCCATCAATCTGCGCCGCAGAATAGTCCTCAGCCTGCAACCCACGCACCGACGCCTCAATCAAGCGGCGAATCTCTGCCACGTCCTCCGTCGTCGCCACTCGCAAATGAAACGGATCCATCCGCAAAGTATAGGAGCAGAGATCGCTGGCCATCCCACTACCAACAAATCCGGTTTTTTGGAGTCGGTTTCCGAGTTACTGACCATCCGCTCAAAATCAACTGATGTCGCAGTTCGGCACTTGACTCGGACTGAATGCACCATGACACAATCCTCTGATTTGCCGATAGTGCTTGACATTTAAGATAAAACTTAATAAACAAGTAGCAGGAGGCGTGATGAGAAAATTACGCGTGTTCGAATCGATTTCTGTTGACGGTTATTTCACCGATGCAAATGGCGATATGAGTTGGGCACATGCCGGGCGCGAGGACGCTGAGTTCGGCCGTTGGGTCAGCTCGAACGCAGGATCCGGAGGCGAACTGCTGTTTGGACGAAAGACCTACCAGATGATGGAGGCGTTCTGGCCAACGCCCGCTGCTGCAGAACAGATGCCGGAGGTCGCAAAGGGAATGAACGCTGCCCGAAAATATGTCGCATCCAAAACCATTCAACCGACGTGGAACAATACGCAGCTCCTCAAAGGAGATCCAGTTAAAGCTGTGCGGGATCTTAAGAAACGGACGGACCGAATATCGCGATGCTGGGCAGTGGCAGCCTGGCGGCGCAACTCGGCGAAGCGAATCTCGTTGACGAATACCAGTTGGTCATTGTCCCAGTGGCTCTCGGAAGTGGACGTTCTGTGTTCATGAAGGGTTGCAAGCTGCGACTCATCGACGAGCGCTCGTTCCGCTGCGGCAATGTCGTGGTGACCTATGCCGTCTAGGGGCAAACTTATCGAAGGTGGAGAGTATGCGACCCTGACCTTCCGCCGATCGTATCGGCACGCGCCCTGGCATGTGTGGGACGCAATCGCTACACCCGAGGGATTACGTGCATGGCTGATGTGTTCCTACGCATTGATCGAAGGGCGTGTCGGTGGACGTATCGAACTGGTCTCAGGGCCGACAGGATATCGGTCAACCGGCAAGATCCTCGCGTGGGAACCGCCGCGCGTCTTCGAATATGAGTGGAACGTCGCACCGGTGCGGGAGATGCCAGACGGCGAACAAGCCATCTTCCGTTACGAATTGACGCCGAACGGGGACTTGACGGAGGTATTGGTAACCTACCAGCGGATCACGAAACAGACGGCGCGTGGGTTTCTCCCCGGGTTGCACGCCTTCCTCGATCGACTGGAGGCGCAACTCGACGGACGCGCGCTCCCCGACTGGATGGTGCGGTTCGACCAGCTCAAGGAAGAGTACCCGGAATGGAACTGGACATGCGTCCTACTCAGGAAAATGACGTCTTCCACGCGATTGCGCACCCCGCCCGTCGCGCCATCCTGGTAAAGCTCAAGGAGGGCGAGTGCGCGGCGGCTGAACTTGCTGGGCCCTTCCGGATGACGTTCGCCGCGATTTCACAACACTTGCGCGTCCTCGAAGAAGCGGACCTCGTTTCAGCGCGGCGAGACGGCCGCTACAGACTGTACCGCCTGCAACCCGAACCATTACGGGATGTCATGGATTGGAGCAAGGAGTTCGAGGTCTTCTTTGGTCAGCGACTCGACGCGCTTGGGGAATACCTCGACCGCAAGCATGCGAGGCGCCGATAGTCTTCATTGACATGGCGGACTCTGAGAGCCACGCAGGATGTTCCGCAGAACGTCTGGTTTTTACGTTGTGGAAAATACTCAACCGTTGGTGTCGGAGTTGGCTTCGCCCTCTAAACTCCAAATTGGTGCAGGAAAAGCCTCTTCTTGGGGTAGTACCTCGATGAGCGCCTTATCGCCAATGCGCTTCTTGAGCCCAACTTGCTGGGTTGCGGCTTGAACACGGGCAAGCCGGAAACTTCCATCTCGCAGCTTGACCAAAATTTTACGTCCGCCCGTCTTGTCGAGCCATTCTTCGCAGACTACACTCCTCCCATGCGCCGACCAGTCTTGCACCTTTTCTCTCTCCTGTTGCTCCTTCCTCTCGCCCCCTCGTCTCTGCATGCGCAGGACTGGGCCAAAGCCCGCCTCGACGCCTCGCCCCGTCACCACGAGTACGTCGCCCTTAAGCACGGCGACCGCACCGTCCAGGCCTTCGTCGTCTACCCCGAAGTCAAAACCAAGGCCCCCGTCATCATCCTCATCCACGAGATCTTCGGCCTCAGCGACTGGGCCAAAGAAATGGCCGACGAGCTCGCCGGACAAGGCTTCATCGTCGTCGCTCCCGACCTCCTCACCGGCTTCGGCCCCAACGGCGGCGGCTCCGACGCCTTTCCCAGCATGGACGCCACCACCAAAGCCGTCTCCGGCCTCGACGCAGCCGTCGTCAACGCCGACCTTGACGCCGCAGCCGACTACGCCAAGAAAATTCCCGCTGCTAATGGCAAGATCGCCGTCGCGGGCTTCTGCTGGGGCGGTAGCAAGTCCTTCGCCTTCGCCGCGCATCGCAAAGACCTCTCCGCCGCCTTTGTCTTCTACGGCACTAGCCCTTCTGATGTCACCACAATCACCGCTCCTGTCTATGGCTTCTACGCTGGCAACGACGCCCGCATCGGCGCCACCCTCCCGGCCACAACCGACGCCATGAAGGCCGCGGGCAAGAAGTTTGATCCCGTCACCTACGACGGAGCGGGCCACGGCTTCATGCGTGCCGGCGAAGCCCCCGACGCGTCACCCGCCAACAAAGCCGCTCGCGAGCAAGGCTTTACCCGCCTCGTCTCCCTTATCAAGGAGATGAAGAGCGCCCCCGTGGCCAGCAACGCGACCCGCAATAAGACCGTTGCAGCAAAAAAATCAACGGGCCCGGCCATGCAGTGCCATGACCAAAAGGCCGCCGACAGCGCCACAGCGGAGATGGCTGCAATAATGTAACTGTGGCTGCCTCACTACAAGACCGACTCGATCGCATCACCCAGAACACCCGCGCCCTCGTCCAACCCGAGCGTCTCGCCGTCTCCGAGAAAGCGACCGCAGACCTCTTCAACACCGGCATCGAGGACCGGGTCGTGAAGGTTGGAGCACAAGCTCCGGCCTTCACCCTTGAAGACGCCGTCACGCAAAAGCCCGTCAACTCCACAGACCTCCTCGCTCTGGGCCCCCTCGTCATCAACTTCTTCCGCGGCCGTTGGGACCCCTATTGCGTCACCGAACTCGAAGCCTGGCGCGACCTCCACACAGATCTCCGCAAACGTGGGGCCCTCCTCGTCGCCATCTCTCCCCAAACCACTCGCCAGAACAACTTCACCCTCCAGCAGCACGGTCTCCGCTACCCTCTGCTCTCCGATCCCGGCGCGGCCATTGCAGAAAAATTCGGCATCGCCTACACGGTTCCTCCGGAGCATCGCCGCTACTTCCGGTTCATCCTCATCAACATTCCTTTCAACAACGCAGGCCTCAGCTACCACAACGCCACCGAGGCAAGCTGGCGCCTTCCCCTCCCCGCCGTCTTCGTCATAGATCGCACGAACACCCTCACCTTCGCCGAGGCCCACGCCGACTTCCGCGTCCGCCCCGAGCCCGCCGACATTCTCGCCGCGCTAGACCAGCTAAACTAGACCCATGATCGACGAAGCCACCTTCCGCCGCGAATCCGACCTCGCCCTCGAATCCCTCAAGCAGTCCCTCATCGCAGCCGAGGACGACGATGGCACATTCGAATTCGAAGACAACAACGGCGTCATGAACATCATCTTCGAGAACGGCTCCTCCAAATTCGTCATCACTCCCAACACTCCGATCCGTCAGGTCTGGATCTCCGCGCAAGCGACTAGCTTCAAACTCGACTGGTCTGAGTCCGCCCACGCCTTCACCCTCCCCAAAACCGGCGAAGACCTCAAGACCCTCACCCAGCGCCTCCTCCGCGATCACCTCAACGACCCCACCATCACCTTGCCCTGATCGAAAACCATATCTTCGCCAAAAAAAACGGGCCTCGGCGGCGGCGGCCTGTGCTACAAAAGACGCATGCCCAAACATCTGGTCCTGGCCCTCGCCGCCGCTGCGTTCGTGTCTGCCGCACTGCCCGCCCAAACCATCTCCAGCAAAACTGCCGCCATGAAGCACATCGACGGCTACCTTCCCCTTGACTGGGACGCCAAGGCTGGAAAGCTCTACCTTGAGGTCACCCACCTCGATACCGACATCCTCTACACCCACTCCCTCCCATACGGCACCGGCTCAAACGACCTCGGCCTCGATCGCGGCCAGATCTCTCGTGGCCAGCTGGTTCGCTTCCAGCGCACCGGGCCAAAAGTCCTTCTCGTCGAACCGAACCAACGCTTCCGCTCGACCTCCTCGGACCCCAACGAGGCCCTCGCCGTCCGCCAGTCCTTCCCCGAGTCCGTACTATTCGGCTTCAAAGTCGAAGCCGAAGATCCCAACGGCACCGTCCTCGTCGACGCCACCGAGTTCTTCCTCCGCGACGCCCACGAGGTAGCCGGCGCGCTCACCCGCACCCAACAGGGCACCTATAAGCTTGACCCCACCCGTTCCACCATCGCCCTCGACGCCACCAAGGCCTTCCCCAAAAACACCGAAGTCGAAGCCATCCTCACCTTCACCACCGACGGCCCGGCTCGAGGCGAGTTTGTCCGCGACGTCAGCCCCGATCCCCACGCCCTCACCGTCCGCGAACACCAGTCCTTCGTCGAACTTCCCGGCCCCGGCTTCACGCCACGCCGCTTCGACCCGCGCGCAGGCTACTTCCCCACCTCCTATCGCGATTACAACGTCCCCGTCAGCGAATCGCTCGACCAGCAGTTCATCATCCGCCATCGTCTCGTCAAGAAAGACCCCTCCTGCAAGAACAATTGCGAAGCAGTCGCGCCGATCCAGTACTACGTCGACAGCGGCGCCGCCGAGCCGATCCGCACCGCACTCCTCGAAGGCGCACGCTGGTGGGACCAGGCCTTCCAGGCCGCAGGCTGGGCCAAAGGCACCTTCAAGGCTGACATCCTCCCCGCCGGCGCCGACCCCATGGACATCCGCTACAACATGATCGAGTGGGGCCCACCGTTACACCCGTGGCTGGAGCTACGGCGCCGCTGTAGTGGATCCCCGCACCGGCGAAATCATCAAGGGCAACGTCACCCTCGGCTCCCTCCGCAGCCGCCAGGACTATCTCATCGACGAGGCCCTCCTCAGCCCCTACATCAACGGCAAGCCACTCCCATCGGCAAGCGATCCCATGCTCGCGATCGGTCCTTCAGCGCACCCGCCAACTCGCGGCGCATGAGACCGGCCACACCCTCGGCCTCTCCCACAACTTCGCCGCCAGCAGCTTTCCCCACACCCCCGAAGAGTCCGTCTCTGTGATGGACTACCCGCACCCCTGGATCACGCTCGACAAAAACGGCGTCCCCAACCTGTCGCAGAGCTACGCCGTGAACATCGGCATCTGGGACAAGGTCTCCATCAACTACGGCTACCGCGAATTCGACAAATCAAACAAACCCACCGAAGACCCCGACGCGCTCAACGCCATCCTCGCCGCAAGTGAAAAGACGGGCCTTATCTACATCACCGACGAAGACTCGCGTCCGCTCGGCGGCGCGCACCCACACTCCCATCTTTGGGACAACGGCGCCGATCCCGCCGACGAACTCAATCGCATCATGACCATCCGCACAGCCGCCCTCAAACGCTTCGGCGAAAACGCCATCACCAACGGCACTCCACTCGCCCAGCTTGAAGACACGCTCGTCCCCCTCTATCTCCTCGAACGCTACCAGACCGAAGCCGCATCGAAGGAGATCGGCGGCCTCGATTATCGCTACGCCCTCCGCGGCGACGGCCAGCTTATCACCAAAATCGTCTCCCCTGCAGACCAGAAAAAGGCCCTCGCTGCCGTCCTCAAAACTCTCTCGCCCGAAACCCTGACTCTCCCGGAATCGCTCCTCGAAGTCCTTCCACCCCGCCCCCCGGGCCTCGCGCGTACCCGCGAGTCTTTCCCCTCGCACACTGGCCTCACCTTCGACCCCATCGCCACTGCCGAGTCGTCCGCCGACCTCACCCTCACGCTCCTCCTCGACCCCGCACGCGCCTCACGCCTCATCGAATACCACATGCGCGTTCCCGAATCACCGTCCCTGCGCAGCGTCCTCGAAGCCGTCTCGAAGACAGTGGCCGAACGCCCCGAAGAAGGCCACAGCATGTCGTCCGAGGTCGAGCGCGCCGTCGAATTTCGTGCTCTCGAAGCAATGCTCTCGCTCGCAGTCAATCCAGCAACCTCAAGTCAGGCCCGTGCCATCGCCCGCTCGCACATCGCCGACGTACTGAAGGAACTTACGACGACTCCACCACCCACCGATACCGCCGAAGCAATTCACCGCGCCGCTCTCATCGACCGCATCAACGAGTTCGACAGAGATCCCGCAAAATTCGTGCCCGCCAAACCCATCGAAGCCCCGCCCGGCATGCCCATCGGCGACGACGAGGACTTCTAATCACCGCAAACGACCGAGTGCCCATCCATCGCGCCTTTGCGATGGGTGGAAATGCAGAGACCCCTTGCTATTGCGTCGATTGAGCTCGGCGTATCTATCTTGTTGACAGCCACCATCCGTCACCAGCAAACCAGCAACTCTCGTCAGGGTCATTGTTTCGCTGCAACGACTTCACTTTGTTCCATCCGCTATTACGAAATGCTTCAGTAAGCCGTTGCTCATTTGCCTCCCTTCTTGCGCCGACGCACGGAACAAACTGTACTTGCAAAAGAAAGCGCGCCGCAAACCCGCCATCGTCTTGTTTCGTTATCAGCAGCATAGCTCCGGCGCCTTCGGCGGGTGTCATCGGAAAGAGAAGCCGCCCTTTTGGCCGCAACGCGTCGAGCCATACATTCAGCGGTCCAGTCGCTCCAGCATTTACATAGAGAACATCACACGGTGGAAGCGGCCCCTCCGCCCCCGACCTATGATGCACCGTCACATAAGGAAACTCAGCCAGGTTCTTCGTCGCACGCCGAGCAAACTCCGGTTCAATCTCATAGGCATCCACCGCGCCGGTCTCTCCCACCAGCTTCGCCAGCAAGGTCGTGTAGTAACCGGTGCCGGCCCCCACATGGACGACCCGTTCTCCTCTCTTGATATCCAACGCCGCAAGACAAAATACATGCAACGAGGGCTGCCCATTGTTGAAGGGCCCTTCGCCTCCAAGCGAGACAACCACGTCCTGATACAGCACCGCGGGATCATCGGGTGGCGAATCAACATACCCCGAGCGGGTAAATATCTTCCACGGCGGAGTCCCCACAAACTGCTCGCGAGGAGTCGACGCCAGCGCGGCCTCAAGTTCACCTCCCGGAGCGATACCCGCATTGGCCGCTATCAACTTCGCGAAGAACAACCGGTGCGCCTGTATTCGGTCCGTGGTCATTCTCTAAAGCTATACTCGTTATCCATGCTCCGTCAGGGACAAAGTCCGTGCGACCCCGGATGCCAGCCGTCGGGACCCCAGCTATACTCAATCCTCGATGACTGCTACCCCACCAATCCGAGTCCTGGTCGCTAAGCCCGGCCTCGACGGTCACGACCGAGGCGCCAAAATCATCGCCCGCGCCCTCCGCGACGCCGGCATGGAGGTCATCTACACCGGCCTCCGCCAAACCCCCGAGATGATCGTCTCCGCCGCCATCCAGGAGGACGTCGATTGCATCGGCCTCTCCATCCTCTCCGGCGCCCACAACGTCATCGTTCCCCGCATCGTCCAACTCCTGCGCGAGCAGAAGGCCGAAGACATCCTCCTTGTCCTCGGCGGCACTATCCCCGACGAAGACCAGCCAAAATTAAAAGAGAACGGCGTCTCGGCCATCTTCGGACCGGGAACGCCGCTCGAATCCACCATCGACTTCATCCGCAAAAACATAAAACCCCGCGGACTTCTCACCATCTAGCGCAGCAAACTACCACGGCAACGGCTTACCAAGGTGAACGTACGCACCGTTCGGGCCGCTATCCTGCAGCGTCGCCAGCTCCACCGTGGTCTTCGCACCAGTCTCGACATCAAGCTGCGCGCCTTCGCCACCCATTTCGGTCTTCACCCATCCCGGATGCGCCGAGTTCACCTTGATCTTCGTGTCCTTCAGCTCGTGTGCCAGATGAATCGTGAAGGAGTTGAGCGCCGCCTTCGATGCATCATACGCAAAAGTCTTCGCATCGTAGATAAAAGACCCCGGCGTCGCATGCAGCGTGTTCGAACCCAGAATGCTCGACAGGTTGACGATCCGGCCGCCCAGACTCTTCCGCAGCAGAGGAAGCAGCGCCTGCGTCAACCCCACCACAGCAAAGAAATTCGTATTGAACGTCTTTCGCAAAACATCTTGCGAAGTCTTCGACGTCTCATTGCCCTTCCGGCCATCGAGCATGATCCCCGCATTGTTGATCAGAATATCGAGCACCCCGTAGTCCTTCTCGATCAACTTCGCAACTGCCTCATAGTCCGCCGAATTATCCACATCCAACTTCACCGCACGCGCATCGACGCCGTCTTTCTTCAACGCCGTCACCGCCGCCTCGCCCTTGGCCAGGTCACGCGCCCCAACCAGCACTGTAATTCCCAGCTTCCCAAGCTGCCGTGCCGTCTCCAGCCCAATTCCCTTGTTTCCGCCCGTAATCAGCGCAATCTTCTTCGCATCACTCATCAACGTCACCTCGTCACCCAATCTAACTGCAGCTCCACTATGAGATGAGATGCGCGGCAAAACGTTCCGCATATTTTGGCGGCAAAGGCCGCTTCTTCATGTCCATGCCTACGCACACATGCATCGTCTCCCCTTCGCACAACAGCACGCCATCAGCGACCCGTAGCACCCTATACCCAAACTTGATTACTGCACCGCGCGCAGCCAGCAACCGCGTCTCAATCACCAAGTCATCGTCATACCGCGCGGGCGTCCGATACCGCGCATGCACATCGACAACCGAAATCCCGCAACCCTCTTCCTCTTCCATCCGCTTATAATCCAACCCCAGCTGGCGAATGAACTCCACTCGACCCACCTCAAACCAGATCAGATAGTTCGAGTGATACACCACCCCCATCCTGTCCGTCTCGGCATACCGCACCCGCACCCGCGCCTCACCAACGGGTCTCACACCTTCAACGTTAGTCATCCAAACAGTCTACCGATTAAGTTCCGCATTCAAAATTCGTGTCATTTGGTGCGCGTCCGTGTCAGGCCTTCCCCCAAACCGGCTTCCTCTTTTCCAAAAACGCCGCCACTCCCTCGCGAAAATCATGCGTCCCCCTGGCTTCGGCGTTCGCCGCCAGCGCCTCAGCGATCGCCCCATCCAGCCAGGCTTTATTCTGTGCCGCCAGCAACCGCTTCGTCGCCGCCAGCGCCTCCGGACTGTTCCCCTTCAAAACCCCCACCAACTCAAGCGTCCGCGCCTCCAGCCGCTCCGCCTCCACCACCTCATTCACCAACCCCAGCCGCAACGCCTCTTCGCTCGTAAACAACCGCGCCGTCAGGAGCAAGTCCCGGGCCTGTTTCTCGCCGATCTGCAACACCAAAAACGCCGATACCACCGCAGGCACAAATCCGATCCTCACCTCCGTATACCCAAACTTCGCGCCCGGCGCCGCCAGCGTAAAGTCGCACATCGTCGCCAGCCCCGTTCCCCCGGCGATCGCCGCCCCATGCACGACCGCGATCGTCGGCTTAGGCAACTCGTACAGCGTCCGAAACAGTCGCGCAATCCTCTCCGCGTCCCTCGTATGTTCTGCGGCGGAGCCTATCATTCATCCCCTGCAGCGCGCTCAAATCCAGCCCCGCACAAAACGCCTCGCCCGCCCCTGCAAACACAACCACGCGGCAATCGCTTGTAGCGGCCTCGTCCATCGCCAGCATCAACTCTTCCTGCATCTCCGGCGTCATCGCATTGCGCCGCTCCGGACGATTCAGCGTAATCCTCCGGATCCCGTCCTCTTCCACCACAATCAAACTACTCATCAGCGCAACTCGCTTTCCACTCCCTATTCCCTAATCCCTATTCCCTGCCCTATTGCACCTTCGTCCCATACTTCCGCTGGATCTCCGTACTTGCCGCAATCAAACCATCCAGCGGCCGCAGCGGCGGCAACTCCGCCCCCAAGGCCTTCAACTCCGCCAGCAAAGTCTCCGTAGCCATATTCCCCACCAGCGCATCCTGCGCAAACGGACACCCTCCCAGCCCACCAATCGCCGCATCGAACCGCCGACACCCCGCCTCATACGCCGCGCGGACCTTCGCCGCCGCCTGGTCTGGCCGAGCATGCAGATGCACCCCAATCTCAATCTCATCATGCACCGCCATCACATCGGCCACAACGTCCGCAACCTGCTTTGGCGTCGCCAAACCCACAGTGTCCGCCAACGAAATCTGTGTCACGCCGTTGTCAGCCAGCAGGTCGCAAGCTGCCACCACCTCATCAATATTCCAAGCCTCGCCATAAGGGTTCCCAAACGCCATCGAGATATACGCCACAACATCCATCCCCGCCTTATAAGCCAGCGTCCCCACCTTCTCCAGTTCCTCCAGAGACTCCTCCGGCGTCTGGCTCTGGTTCCGCTGCAAAAACGTCGGCGAGATCGAATACGGAAACCCCAGCGTCTGCACGCTCCCCGTCTTTACCCCCCGCTCGGCGCCCTTCTCGTTCACTACAATCCCGATGATCTCCACATCATCCGGAGGATCCAGATACTCCAGCACCAACTCGGAGTCCGCCATCTGCGGCACTGCCGCGCGCGAAACAAAGCTCACCGCATCGATATGCTTGAACCCGGCCGCAATCAAAACCCGCAGATAATCCGCCTTAACCTCCGCTGGCATGTTCTTCGGCAACCCCTGCCACGCATCCCGCGGACACTCAATGATCTTCACCACATTGTTCATTACGTTTCCTATCTGTTTGGACCTCTGCTATCAGAACCGAAAGCGCTCCTGGAGAGATTGGTCGGAAGCAGAATAATTCTCAACTCGTTCATCGAGGGCGATCCAGTCCAATCCTCTATGTATCCATTTTTATTTGCACTACCTTCGACTCCGTCTCCAAAAGCGAAAACATATGCATGCGGTCCAAAACTCGCATGTACACCTCCAGTCATAGCAGACCAAATAGTGACCACTATGCGCACGATGATCGGAGACCAAAGCGTCTTAGCAGGAAATATGACGTACCCTCGCTGATCAGTAACTAAGTCTTGTTCGTTGCCTCGTAACTGTGTCGAATAGTTTTGATAACTCTCGCGAACTGTTACATACGCTATGGGCATATTAGATTCGTCGACCACCCGAACCTTCCAACGAGGTGCCTGCATCGTCCTAATGGGAGTTAACGCGACACCTCCTAAGAAAATTGAACAGTAGAGTAAAACGCGCCTCACGTCTGCAAAACCCCCGGATTAAACCTCGCCACTTCCGGATTCAAAGCCGCCGCCTCCAGCGCCGTCATCAGAACCTCTCGCGTCTTCACCGGATCAATAATCGCATCAATCCAAAGCCGGGCCGCCCCATACCTAGGATCGGCCTGCGCGTCATAAGACGACTTGATCTCGTCATAGAGCGCCTTCTTCTCCTCCTCTGAGAGCGCCTTCCCCCCGCGCTCCATCTGTTTCGTCCTCACCTCAGCGAGAGTATTCGCCGCCGAAGCCCCACTCATCACCGCATACCGGGCCGTAGGCCACGCAAACAAAAACCGCGGATCATAAGCCTTCCCGCACATCGCGTAGTGCCCCGCCCCAAAGCTCCCACCAACAATGACGGTAATTTTAGGCACAACCGAAGTACTAACCGCCGAAACCATCTTCGCCCCCGCGCGAATGATCCCACTCCACTCCGCGTCCTTCCCCACCATGAACCCATTCACATCATGCAGAAAAATCAGCGGCACCAAACTCTGATTGCAATCCATAATGAATCGCGCCGCCTTCTGCGCACTCTCCGTATAAATCACCCCGCCAAACTCCGTCCGCCTGCTTCCATCAAGCGCCGTCTGCGACTGATGGGTCTTCTGGTTCGCCACAATCCCCACGGCCCGCCCCCCAATCCGCGCATACCCGCACAGCACCGTCCGCCCAAAATCCGCCTTGTACTCGTCAAACTCCGAGCGATCGACGGTCCGCGCGATGACCTCCCGCATGTCATACACATTCGTCGCTGCCTTCGCCGGATCAGGATCGATCAACCCATACAGGTCCTCCGCCGCATACTTAGGAGCGTCCACCTTCGCATCAAAAGCCACCCGCGAAAACGGCGCCCCAGCCCGCTCCCCAACCTTCCCTACCAAAGAACGCAACCGAGCCAGACACAAATGATCATTCGGCTCCTTGAAATCCACCGTCCCCGAAATCTCGCTGTGCATCGAAGCCCCACCCAACTCCTCCGCCCCCGTCTTCTGCCCGATCGCCGCCTGCACCAGCGAAGGCCCGGCCAAAAACAACCCCGAACCCTCCGTCATCAACACCGTGTCCGTCATCACCGGAAGATACGCGCCACCCGCCACACACATCCCCATAATCGCCGTGATCTGCGGCACCCCCAGCGAGCTCATCACCGCGTTATTTCGAAACACCCTCCCAAAGTCATCCGTATCCGGAAACACGTCCTCCTGCAGCGGCAAAAACACGCCCGCCGAATCCACCAGGTACAGCGTCGGAATCCGGTTCTCCAGCGCAATCGTCTGCGCCCTTAGCACCTTCTTGGCCGTCATCGGAAAAAACGCCCCAGCCTTCACCGTCGCGTCATTAGCAATGACCATGCAAAGCCGCCCGCTCACCCTTCCCAGCCCGGTCACCACCCCCGCCGCGGGCGCACCGCCATACTCCTCGTACATCCCATACGCTGCCCACAACCCCAGCTCAAGAAACTCCGACCCCTCATCGAGCAACAGCTTCAACCGCTCCCGCACCGTCAGCCGACCCTTGGCCCTTTGGGCCTCCGCGGCCTTCGCCCCGCCCCCCAGCCGAATTTCGTCCTCTTCCACCCGCAACGCCGCTATCAACACCCGCAGCGCCTCTCGGTTCGCACCAAACCGTGCCGCCGTCACGTCCAGCTTCGATCCCAACGAATTCTCCAACTTCAGCTCCTCCACCATCGCGCCATCCAACAAAAACACGTCAGCTTAGCATCTTAGTCATTCATTGAGCTTAACGTCTCGCACAGACACGTGTAGCCTATCTCGACACGAACTTCGACGCTCTTCACGGAGACGGAATGACCATCCGCACCCTTCTCGCAAGCCTCGTCTTCATCGTCGGCTTACTCTTCCAGCCGGCCCTCCACGCCGCTCAAACCGCGTCCACCGCCCTCGACAAGTCAATTGATCTGTCGGTCGGAGACCACGTCAGGGCCCAGCAACTCCTCACCCAACTCCAGGCGGCGGTCGCCAAACACAACGCAGATGCCGTCGCTGCGCTCGTCCACTACCCCATCAAGGTCAACCCCGGCAGAAAACCCTTCACCATCAAAAACGAGAAGGCCTTCATCAAGGACTACGACCGCATCATCACCCAGGACATTCAGGACGCCATCTTCAAACAAAAATACGAGAACCTCTTCGTCAACTCCCAGGGGGCCATGATCGGCGACGGCGAGGTCTGGATCACCGGCTTCTGCCGCGACAAATCCTGCAAACAATCCGACATCAAAATCGGCACCATCCAGGACACCAAAAACCTGAAACCTTAACCCCGTCTTCGGTTACTCTCGTTCTGGATCAAAACGTTCATGGACAACCTGCGGATGGCAAGAAACGCCTTGGTACTACCTCGGCTCTGGAAACTACGTCATCACCTTCAGCTATATGGTCAATGAAAATCATTACAGCCGCGAATACACAGATTATGTTCCAGCCAAAGAAGGGTCACAACTCCAACTCCGTTACAATCCCGACAACCCCGAACGGAATGACAAGACCGTCGAAGCAATGCGGGTCCGCTGGCTCTCAGCTTTTGCATTCGCCATTGGACTCGTGGGTTTTGCCTTATACGTGTGGTACCAGAGCCGAAAATGATCACCCTCCAAGCCACAGACGCCCTCCTGGTCATCGACGTCCAAAACGACTTCATGCCCGGCGGAAACCTCGCCGTCCCCGACGGCGACGCCGTGGTCCCCGTCATCAACACCCTCGCCAAGAAATTCGATCACGTCATCCTCACCCAGGACTGGCACCCTCACCAACACATCTCCTTCGCCACAACCCACAACAAACAACCGTTCGAGGTCATCGAAGTCCACTACGGCCCCCAAATCCTCTGGCCCGAGCACGTCATCCAGCACACCCACGGAGCAGCCTTCCACCCAGCGCTTAACATCCCCCACGCCGAACTCATCCTCCGCAAAGGCTTCCGCCGCCACATCGACAGCTACTCCGCCTTCCTCGAAAACGACCACACCACCCCAACCGGCCTCGCTGGCTATCTCCGCGAGCGCAACCTGCAACGCCTCTTCCTCTGCGGCCTGGCCTACGATTTTTGCGTTCGTTACTCCGCCATCGACGGCAAAGCACTCGGCTTCGAAACCATCGTCATCGAAGACGCCACTCGCCCCGTCAACCTTACCAACACAACCGCCGAAACTGACGCCGTCCTGGGCGCAAACAAGGTCCCCCGCATCCACTCGGCTGACTTTGCTGACTCGCTGACTTGCTAACCAGCCAACTCGCTGCCTCCCAACCCCAACTCCTCCGCCCGCCCCTGCATCGCCCTCAGACAATTCCCCACATGCTCGTCCACGCTCAACCCAAGCAACTCCGCACCACCCGTAATGTCCTCCCGCTTCACCGCTCGCGCGAACGCCTTGTCTTTCATCTTCTTCTTCACGCCCGTCACCTCGACTTCAAGAATCGACTTCGACGGCTTCACCAGCGCACAAGCCGTCAGAAAACCTGCCAATTCATCACAGGCAAATAGCGCACGCTCTAGATGCGACTCCCGCGGCACCCCCGAATAGTCCGCATGCGCTAGAATCGCCTGCAGCACACTCTCCGGCCAACCTACCTCTCGCAAGTGGGCAACACCAACAAACGGATGCTCCTCCTGCGTCGGATGCCGTTCATAGTCCATGTCATGCAGCAGCCCCGCGCTCGCATACAGGTCCACAAACTCTGCGGCCCCCGCTCCACTCAACCCCAACCGCTCCGCCTCCATCACCCCATACGCCTCGGTGCAAACCGAAACCGCCATCCCATGCTTCCGCAGGCTCTCGCTCTTCGTCCATTCCTGCAGCGTCATCAAAGCCTGCGCCCGCCCTAACCTCTCGCTCATTCAATCCTCCAGGCTCAAATTTACTGCCCAACGCCCAATCACAAACCATTGCCTTTACACGTTACCAATTTGGTTCCCTCTTCGGTTTTTTTAGGCATTTGTGCATCCATCAAAGGTTTTCCGCTTGACTCTCTATTACACCAGTGTCAATCTAGGCACATCGAACGCTCCGTTATCGGACGTGCGCTGCGGTTTCCATGCTCTGGGTCCGCCCGCTACAGACAACTTATGGCAACTATGATGGCACCCGTTGAACAACGTGAGGTCTTGCGTTGTGACCACTGCAGCCTGGTGCAATTTCGTACAGCGAACGCCCTGTGCCGCCGCTGTCACAAATGCCTCGAGGTCGAAGAGCCTGAACCGGCTCCCGCCCCCTTGGCTCTCGTCCCCACACCCGTAGCAGCGGAAGGCGGCTTGCAGGTAGCCACCGCCGTTCGCGACCTGCGCCACGTGCGCAATCTATCGCAGCGGCAGCTCGCCACCCGCATGGGTGTCCCGCGCACCTACATCTCGAAGATTGAGAACGGCAAAGCAATGCCGACTCTCTCATCTCTCGACCGTCTAGCGCGGGCCCTTCAGGTCGACATTTCCACCTTGCTGCGCGACTCCAACACGCGCCATCGCGACGAGACAGCGGTCATCATGACCGACCCCTTCCTCGCCGAGATCGCCATGTACACCTCGCAGCTCGACGACCTGCAGCGCTCCATCTTCCTCAACCACGTTCGTGAGCTAGCTGCCGGCCGTCGTCGTACGGCCTAAGTAGCGCCTCCGCAACGCCTGCTCACCCTCTCCAGGGAGAGCGTCGCCGACCGCGGTGACGCTCTCCTCTCCGAATCGTCAGCGCGCAAAGCGGGTCAGCGGAGAAGCAAAATAAACAGCTTAGCCAATGTCTCCGCCCAATCGCCCATTATCACGCGGCCACTGATGAAAAGACGTTCATTGCACACCCCACATCGGTGTGCTAGCGTCAATATCTGCGAGGTCGCTTTTGCGCGGATCAACACCCCCATCGATTCCCAACTCAGTACCCAGCCGCGTTCCCAATCGCAGCCACGAACTCGCTCCCGAAGAACTGAGCCTCTATCGAACGCTCGACCCCGCCAAAATTCCTCAGCACGTAGCCATCATCATGGACGGCAATGGCCGCTGGGCCGGCAAGCGCGCCCTTAAGCGGTTCCTGGGCCACCAGAAGGGGGCCGAGTCCGTCCAGTACGTCGTCGAAACCGCCTCCCGCATCAATCTTCCCTGGCTCACCCTCTACGCCTTCTCGCTGGAAAACAACCTCCGCCGCCCCAAGTCCGAGGTCAGCTTCCTCATGAAGCTCCTAAAGAGCTACCTCGTCGGCAACGTCAAGCGAATGAATGACAACAACGTCCGCATGGCCTACATCGGCCGCACCCACGACCTCCCGCAGGAGGTCCAGGACACCATGCAGTGGGCCAGCGAATCCACGGCAAAGAACACCGGCACCACTCTCACCCTCGCCCTCAACTACGGCGCCCGCTCCGAGATCGTCGATGCAGTCCGCAGCATCCTGACCGACCTCACTACAGAGGCCCACACTCGCGGCTGCTCCGTCGAGGACCTCCTCGGCGCCGGCGCCCTCGAAGCCCTTGACGAGTCCAGCATCACCCGGGCCCTCTACACCCGGCACATGCCCGACCCTGACCTCGTCATCCGCACCTCCGGCGAGCAGCGTATCTCCAACTTCCTCCTCTGGCAGATCGCCTACTCCGAGATCTTCGTCACCGACCGCCTCTGGCCCGACTTCAACGGCCTCCATCTCCTCGAAGCCATCGCCGCCTACCAGCGCCGCGAACGCCGCTTCGGTGGCCTTGGCGAATCTTTCACCGACGAGGACCTCGACAACCTCCAACCCGCCGAAGAAGTGGCCGCAGAAATCAAAGACCACCTCATCCCCAAATCCGAAGTCAAGCCAGAAACCAAATCCGACCCCGTCCTCACCCGCCGCTAAATCTTCCGCCGTCGAGTCAGTAGACAAGAGCAGCAAAAAGAGAGGGCCTCGGCCCCCTCAATGCTTCGCGCACCGCCAAGTTCACAACAATCTGCCAAGGCTCACAGGCGGCTCCGCAGCCGACCTCTGCTTCAACCCTCGCACAAACTCGCTCAAGGCTGGCCGAATTACCGCAAACATCGGGTCGTTCCGCTGCATCAACGTAACCTCGGAGAACAACTTGAGCCCCACTCCTAGCGATGCGATCGTGTCCGCGTCGAACGGCAGACGGGTTCGCATCCGTTCCACAATTCCAAGAATGTCGTCATGGTTCGCGGCTTCGAAAGACAGGCTCCGTCCTTCCATTGGCTCTCCCTTCGCTCCATTCAATGCCTCAACCGTAATCTTGTAACGATACGAGTCCATCTCAGGCCCTCTCGATCTGCTTCGCCGCAGCATCAATGATGTCGGTGATCGCATGGATCTGTTCCGTCGTCAGCGGCCCGCTCTTCATCCGCAGTGCCATGCGAAAGTTTGCGACCGCTCGCTCAATCTGCTGCGCACGCTCTCCCCCATGCTCGCCGCGTACCTGGTTCATCCTCGCAAACAGCGCATCTACCAGCGCCTTGTTCTCCGCCAGCGACTTCGATCCCTCTTCGGTGATCGTATAAAGCTTCCGCGCGCCCTCGGTCACCACCGTCGCATGCCCCATCTCCTCCAGCATGGTCAGCATCGGATAAACCACGCCCGGGCTCGGAGCATATGTCCCGCCCAGCCGCTCCTGGATCGACTTGATGATCTCGTAGCCATGGCTCGGCTTCTCCGAGATCAACTGCAAAATGACGTAACGCAGATCGCCCGCGCCGAAGAACCGCATCGGCCCGCCGCGCCCGCCTCGAAATCCATGCCGCCCGCCGCCAAACTCCCCGCGGCTGCCGCAATGTCTGTCTTGCCTGGGACTCTCTCCACGGCGTTCTTCCCTGCCGTGAAAACCTCTGAAATGTTCGTGAATTGATTCTTGTAGTGTTCTCATGTCAGAACTGTATCAAGATATATCTTGATACGTCAAGAGTGTTTTTACCCTGACTGCAAATCCATATATCCTGTCTAAGCCCGATGAAACGAATCCTCACAGCGACCGTCCTCATCCTCGCCGTCTTCGCCCTCATCTTCTTCGGCCAGCTGTGGATGATCACCCTCTTCTCCGCCATCGTCGCCGAACTCGCCGCCTACGAATATCTCAAGCTCGCCGCCGTCGGCGCCCACGCCCATGGCGCCGAGCTTCGCATCCCAATCTGGTGGATGGCCCTCGGCACTGCCCTGGCCTTCGTCGTCACCCTGCCCAACTTCCCCGTCGAAGCCCAGCTCCCAGTCCTCAGCGCCCTCACCCTCGCGCTCTTCGCCTGGAACGGCTTCCGCTCGCCCCTCACCCAGGTGCTGCCCGACACCGCCCAGGGTCTCTTCGGCCTCATCTACATCGCCTATCCCCTCACGCTGGTTCCACTTCTCTGGAAACAAGAGGACGGCCCTGCCCTCGTCCTCTTCCTCATGGTCTGCGTCTGGGCCGGCGACATCGCTGCCCTCTATATCGGCCGCGCCTTCGGCAAACGCAAACTCGCCCCCCACCTTAGCCCCGGCAAGACCTGGGTAGGCTCCATCGCCTCAATCGCCGGCAGCATGCTCGCCGCTGGCCTTGTCATCTTCATCTCCAACACCCTCACGGCCCGTGGCAATACCCTGCTCCACATCTCCGAGCCTCTCTGGCAGTCCCTCATCCTCGCCGCAATCCTCAACGTCGCGGCGCAATTAGGAGACCTGCTGGAATCCGCCATTAAACGCGGCGCAGGTGTCAAAGACTCCGGCACCATGCTTCCCGGACACGGCGGCATCCTCGACCGCATCGACGCCCTTCTCCTCGCCGCCCCCGTCCTCTGGTTCATCCTCATCCTCCAGGACCACTTCAACCTCGGCCGCTTCTAACCCACAGATCGAAGCTGGGAGTTTTCCTAGTTACGCAAAAGACGCCCAAGA
This sequence comes from uncultured Acidobacteriaceae bacterium, assembly GCA_963774835.1. Lineage (GTDB taxonomy): Bacteria > Acidobacteriota > Terriglobia > Terriglobales > Acidobacteriaceae > Edaphobacter. The sequence continues at coordinate 43,490 of CAVZGS010000001.1, read as the reverse complement.
GCTACTTTTATACCTATCGCAGCCGATCCGCTGTGAATGTTTTTGGTCGTTGTGAGGCGCCGCCACTTACCCCGTATAGGACCAGGGCCTTATCCCCAGCATCAGATTGGTTCGCTATCTAAACCTGGCAGGCCTATCTCCGTAGATTGGCCATGGATCGACCTATCAGGGCATCACCGGAAATGATTCGCGAGGTAAAAGAGATATGAGCTTCCTAGAGAGATCTTCCACCCACTCGGCACAAGGACCTTCGCCGGCCCGGCAGCCACATCCAAAATTAATCTGGCCCTCTACAAAACAAATGACTCGTCTCGCAATACTCGCTGCCATGGCGGGAGTCTGTCTCTTCAGCTACTCCGGACGGCACGTCATGGCAAAGACAGGTCAGGCTGCGGATGCGAAGGACGCAGTCTCAGCGGTCGATCCGGACGCAGTTGATGCCGTCAGGAAAATGGGCGCCTATCTTCGCTCCCTCAAGGTCTTCCAGGTGCTGGGAGACGTCACCCACGATGATGTCCTCGAGGACGGGCTGATCATTCAATCCAACAGCAAAATCGACATGCTCGCCGTCAAGCCCAATCGCATGCGCGCCGAGGTCACCAGCGATGACAGACACAGACTCTATCTCTACGACGGAAAAACCTTCACCGCGTGGGGAAAGCTGACCAACTACTACGCAACCGTCCCTGCACCGCCAACCATCCCCGAACTATTTCAGCAAGTCCAGGAAAAATTCGACATCGAACTGCCACTCATCGACCTCTTCAAGTGGGGAACCAACGAAGACGACATCAATAAGATCAAGACCGCCATTGACGCCGGCCCCACAACCGTCGAGGGCGTCACCTGCGAGCAGTATGTCTTCCACCAGGAAGGCATCGACTGGCAGGTCTGGATTCAGCTCGGAGACTATCCTCTTCCGCGCAGGCTGGTAATCACCACCCTCACCGACGAGGCCAGGCCGCAGCACACCATGACTCTGGCCTGGAACCTCGCGCCCTCCTTCAACGATGCTGCCTTCGTCTTCGATCCGCCGCCCGATGCCAAGCGCATCCTCTTCGAAGGGCAAACCGCCGACGACGTCAAGAAAGGGAAATAAGGTGACAGCTATGAAGCGATCAACTCAGATCTTCGCCCTGTTCGCCATCGCAATCCTGGTGTCCGGAACGACACTTTTCGCTCAACGTGGAGGCCGCGGCGGTGGCGGCGGTGGTGGTGGCGGCGCAGCCGGCGGCGGTACCCGCAGCAGCGCTCGAACCAGCGTCAACTCGACTCCGACCCGGGGCGCCAACCAAGGCGGTGCCAATCGCACCGCAAACCAAGGCGGCAATCGCACCGCAAACGCCAACCAGGGTGCCAATCGCAACGCTAACGCTAACCAGAACGCCAATCGCAACACCAACGTCAACAACAACCAGAACATCAATCGCAACACCAACGTCAACAACAACGTCAACGTCAATCGTGACGTCAACGTGAACGTAAACGGCGGCTACGGAGGCGGAGGCTATTACGGCGGAGGCTGCTGCTACCATCCCGTCGCCGCGGCCGCTGCTGTCACAGCCGCGGTAGCAGTGACTGCTGCAGTCGTCGGTTCGATCGTCAACCAGCCGCCTGCAGGCTGCGCAACGCAAATCGTCAATGGATTGGCCTACCAAAACTGCAACGGCACGTGGTACCAGCCGCAAATGTCAGGCAGCTCGACCACCTACGTCGTCGTCAACGCTCCATGACGCAAGCCAGCCCTCGAACGCACGATTCGACGGCTGGCTGAGAAGTCCAAAACTCTTCGCAGACTCGGAGAAATGGCGTCCCTCCCTTCGCCTCCATCTTCGAGTCTGCGAAAATAGCATCTGTGAAGAAACTAGCGATCCTCGGCTCGACCGGCTCCATCGGCCACAGCACCCTCTCCATCTGCGAGTCCTTCCCTGACCGTTACCAGGTCATCTCCCTGGCCGCCGGCAGCAACATCGACGTAGCCTACGCCCAATGCCTCCGCTGGCGTCCCAAAGCCATCTCCCTCGCCACAGAAAAGCTGGCGCGACCGACCCTCACCACACGCCTGAGGGCCGCCGGCATCACCAACATCGAAGTCCTCCACGGAACCGCGGGCAGCGTCCACGTCGCGACCCTCCCCGAAGTCAACTTCGTCGTCTCCGCAATAGTCGGAGTGGCCGGCCTCGAAGCCACCTACGCTGCAGTCTGTGCCGGTAAGACCCTCGGCCTCGCCAACAAGGAGTGCCTCGTCGCTGCCGGCGAGCTCATCATCGCCGCCGCAAAGAAACATAAAGTCGCTCTCCTGCCAATCGACTCCGAACACAACGCCGTCCATCAGTGCATGCGCGGCGGCACGCCCGCCGAAGTCAAGCAGATCTGGCTCACCGCCTCCGGTGGCCCCTTCCGCAACACTCCCCTCGACGACTTCGACCGAATCACTCCGCAGCAGGCCCTCAAACATCCCACCTGGGTCATGGGCCAGCGCATCACCATCGACTCCGCCACCATGATGAATAAAGGCTTCGAGGTCATCGAAGCCTGCCGCCTCTTCAACCTGCCGCCAAAGCAAGTCCGCGTGACCATCCACCCTCAATCCACCGTCCACTCTCTCGTCGAGTTCGTCGACGGCAGCGTCCTCGCGCAGATCTCCGTCACCGACATGCGCCTCCCCATCCTCTACGCCCTCGCCTACCCAGAGCGCGTCCCCTCCGACCTCACCTTCGACCTCACCACCCTCAGCCAATTGGACTTCTCCACTCCCGACCTCAACCGCTTCCCCTGCCTCCGCCTGGCCTTCGAAGCTGCTGAAAATGGGGGCCGGTCTTGCATTGCCCTCAACGCCGCCGACGAGATCGCCGTAGCTGCTTTCCTCGAAGGTCGTATCCCCTTTATGGGCATTCCAAGTACAATAGAGACAGTGTTGCAGCTAACATCCGGTCAACCCCCGGCATCTATCTCCGAAGTGCTCGAAGCAGATCTTGCCGCGCGTCAACAAGCGCGCGAAGTGATTGCCCGCCAGTTCACCGGCGTAGGACGGTAGACAGAACTCCAATCAGGTAACGAGGTCTTCCCCAACTTCATGTCGACAGTCATAGAACTTCTCATCGTCCTTGGCATCATGGTTCTGGTCCACGAGTTCGGCCACTTCGCCGTCGCCAAGCTCTGCGGCATCCGCGTCGAGGTCTTCTCCATCGGCTTCGGCAAACGGCTCTTCGGCTTCCGCCGCGGCGACACCGAGTACCAGGTCTCCGCCATCCCCCTCGGCGGCTACGTCAAGATGTCCGGCGAAATGACCCTCCCCACCGACGCCCCAGGCGAAGCAACGACCGCCACAGACGACCCCGGCAACTTCAACAACCATCCCCGCTGGCAGCGCATCCTCGTCGCCCTCGCCGGCCCCGTCGCCAACTTCCTCCTCGCCCTCGGCCTCATGACTGGCGTCTACATGCTCCACAACGAGGTGCAGGAGTTCTTTGACGGTCCCGCCATCACCGACTACATCCTCACAAAGACCCCTGCCGCCAAAACCGGCATAAGCTCCGGCGACCGCATCGTCCACTACGACACCGTCGAAGGTCCCACATGGGACGACGTCGCCAACCGCTCCATCCTGAATCTCAACCAGACCGTCCCTTTCTCCTTCATCCACGACGGCCAGCGCACCGACACCAAGCTCTTTATCGCGAACAAAGGGCACCCCTGACGACTTCACCCTCGAGCAACTCGGAATCATCCCGAAGATGCAAGACACCCCTGTCCAGGTCAACTCGCTCGAGTCCAACATGCCGGCCGCCCACGCTGGCCTTCAACCCAATGACAAGATCCTCAGCATCGACGGCCTCCAGCTTCACTCAGTTCCGGCCCTGCTGAGCTACCTCCAGGACCAGGCCGGCAAGACCGCCAACCTCATAGTGCAGCGGACCGGCACCAACGGTGCCACCCAGTCAATCCCCATCCAGGTCACTCCCGAGTTAGCCGACACCCCCGGCGGCCCGAAAAAATATCGCCTTGGCTTCGCACCTGTTCCTCCTCCCGTCCGGGTCGAGCGCCTCCCTCTCGGCAAAGCCATGGCCGCCTCCTGGCAGTTCAACAAGAAGAACTCGCTCCTCATCGTCGAGGTCCTCAAGCGTCTCTTCACCCGCCAGGTATCGGTCAAGAGCCTGCAGAGCCCCATCGGTATCGGCCAGGACATCCATCAGGCCGCGCAGATGCCTGGCTGGATGCCGCTCATCCAGCTCGTCTCCGCCATCTCGCTCAACCTCGGCATCTTCAACCTCTTGCCGATCCCGATCCTCGACGGCGGCATGATCCTCTTCCTGCTCATCGAGACCATCATGCGCCGCGACGTCAACCAGCAGGTCAAAGAGCGCATCTACCAGGTCGCCTTCGTCTGCATCCTGGCCTTCTTCGCCTTCGTCATCTTCAACGACCTGACCCGCCTCAACCTCTTCACCAAACTCAAGCCGTAAAAAATCGACCACGGATCTTCAGGGATCAAAGCGGATAAGAACAAAGTCCTATCCAAAATCCGTGGTCTTCATCTTGCTCTTTTGCCATTAATCTCGTCTTTGTTTATCCGTCCTATCCGCGCAGGTCCGCGGTCGCCCGCAATTCCGCCACAATCTCCTTCGCCGCCTTCCGAGCCGCGTCCTCCTTGTCCGGAGGAAAACTAATCGCTCCCACGCGAGCGTGCCCTCCACCGCCATATCGTTCGCAGATCGCCGCCACATTCACCAGCTCATCGGGCCCCAGCTTCGTCCAGGGGTTCGTCCCCACCGACACCTTCGTCCTGAAGGACGACTTACTCAACCCCACGTTATACGTCGCCCCCGGATGCAGATAGTACGGAATAAATTTGTTGTACCCCTCCGTCGGCTGGTCCGTAATGTCGAACGTAATCACACCGCGCTCCACCGAGGCCCGCTGCCGTATCAACTCCAGCGCCGCCCAATGCCGTTCCATCAACGGACCCAGCAGCACCTGGACGAAATCCTGGTCCAGCACCTGCTGCAAACTCATCTCCGTCAGCAACGGAATCAGTCGCGGCACCAGAGAATTGTCCGCCGCACTCTCAATCACCATCGTCAGCTTCATCCCTGGCTCGGCCATCTCCACTGCGGCCTTCGCGCTCTTATACCGCGCCCCATCCACAATGTCAGCCCACTTGATCAGCTCCAGGATCGGCGCCGTATTGAACCCGAAGTTCACCTGAGCAATATCCGCAATCAAACTCGTACACGAAATATAGTTCGGATTGAAGAACTTCCTCATCCGCTGCGATCCGTCCGCCTGTCCCGCTTCAAATTGCCTCTGGTCCTCCGGCGTAAGAAACGCGCTCTGGTGATGATCGAACCACCACGTCACCTTCGGCGAAGCCGAATACTTAAAGTCCACGATCGCATTCTCTCCACTCCCAAACGCCTCCTCATCGAACAGCGCCCCAGCCCGATGCACCAGCCCTTGATAGGAGTATCGGTCCGCCGTCTTCACACACTCCCGGTGGAACCGCGTAAACAGCGAAGCCGAACACGCTCCATCAAAACACTTGTCGTGATAAAAAATCCTGCATTCCAAGTCCGCTGTCCCCCCATACTTCGCACCGGCCTCACCCGCGCGAAGCTCTCAGGATAGCGCACTCTCGTCAGCGTGGCATCATTCGGAAGAAGAGTGCCTGGTTTGCGATCGGCTCGACCTTCTTCGCAAGCTCTTCCATCTGCCTCTCGCTCAACGGCGTAAAGCTACGCGCAAGCTGCACGCACTCTTCAACCTGTTCGGACCGAGTCGCAACCAATAATCGCCGTGCTGATCGGCAAAGAGAGGGTATAAAACATCGTCTCCTGCTTCGTCAGCGTTCCTGGAGTCGTCGCAATCGCCCCCGTTCCCTCCCATGAACGCTTCTGCACCTCAACAGGAGGCGGCGTCCAGCTCGAAAGAATCCGACCCCGCGCCATAACCTTCATTCCGATGATCCCCATCTGCTTCTCGACCGCCATCGGCAACAGCTCCTTGGCAAAGCTGTAGTGGTACTGATCGGCTGCGTTCAGACCCATCAGCACCGTGTCAAACGAGAACCTTCGAATACACTCCATCAAGGCCTCAGGCCGGAATCTTCCCGTCACTCCAAGAAACCGCACCATCTTCTGCTCACGCGCCTGCACCAACGCCTCAATGGCCCCGCCCTTGGCGAAGATCGCCTCCACATCTTCACTCACACCCACATCATGAAGCTGCCACGAATCCAAATGGTCCGTGTTCAACAGCTTCAGCGAGACCTCGATATTACGTAGTGCAGCATCGCGCGTCCGTTCCTTCGTCTTACTCGCGATAAAGACCTCATCGCGATGTCCCTTAAGCGCCCGTCCCAGATACTGTTCGCTCCAGCGTTCTGGCTCTCCGTAGATCGCCGAGGTATCGTAGTAATTCACCCCCAGCTCCAGCGCCCGTTCAATCAGCGGCAGCGCGACGGCATCGTTGTTCGTCTTCTCCAGCGCACCCTGCCCTCCAAGCCCAAAGATCCCTGCACGAAATCCCGTCTTACCAAGGTTCCGTGTCGGCATCATCTCCTGCACCGCCTTGGTACTCGCCAGCGACGGCATCGACTGGGCGGCATCAGCGCGTGCGTTCGCGGGCAGGGCAGCATGCGCCAGCGTCGCAGCAACCGACACTCCGCCCACCTTCAAAAAATCGCGCCGACCACTCTTCCGCGCCTGTTTTGGAACGTCTATGGAATTCCCTGTAGCTTCCGTCATTAGTCCGTTCCTATGCTGCCCTCCTGGAAAAAGAGCGGCGGTGAAGTGGGATCATTCTTTCCGTTCAGACTCAATAAGTCAACCGTTTGTCTTGAGCAATCCCGTGTCGAAACAACACACACCACACATCAAACTCAATCCACCGGTATTGCCTGACCAATCGCCCAGCGAGTCACGGAACTTAGCACCTATTCACCGCGTATACAGTACAGACCGATAGGAGCACCCTTGCACACCCAAACCGAACATCTATCCCCCACCAACGACCCGGCGCTCCCATCGACTACCCCGCCCCATAACGTCTCGCCGTCGACGCTGCATCGCGTCTTTTTCGGCGCCGAAGGCCTCCGCGCCGGCTGGAGCGTCCTTATCTTCGCCGCTCTCTTCGCCGCGTTCCTCTTCACCGCGCGCACCGTCGGCCAAATAGTCCATCCACCCACCCATCACGCCTCCCCGAGCGACACCTTTTCGCTCAGCCACATGTTGATCAACGAATCCGTCCCTTTGCTGGGACTTCTCCTCATCACCTGGATTATGTCGAAGATTGAGCGCCGTCCCCAAGCCGTCTACGGCCTTGGAAGCAGTTCAAAGCTCTCTCACCTCTTTGCCGGCCTCGCCTGGGGTGTCACCTGCCTGACGCTCCTCATACTCGTCCTCTGGAAGACAGGCTTCCTCGTCTTCGACGGCCGCCTTCTCTTCGGCAACGAAGTCCTTCGCTACGGTGCTGGCTGGCTCCTCGGCTTCCTCATCGTCGCTCTCCTCGAAGAGTACTTCACCCGCGGCTATCTTCAGTACACCCTCACTCGCGGCCTCGCCGGTCTCTACCGATCGATCTTCAAGACCCGTCACAGCACTGCCCTCGGCTTCTGGACCTCGGCCGTCATCCTCTCCGTCCTCTTCGGCGCCGTCCACGGCAGCAACCCCGGTGAGTCTCCTATCGGTCAACTCACCGCCAGCCTCGCCTCCATGGTCTTCTGCCTCAGTCTCTGGCGCACGGGCTCGCTGTGGTGGGCCATCGGCTTCCACACCTCATGGGACTGGGCCCAGTCCTTCCTTTACGGCGTCGCCGACAGCGGCATCATGGCCCAACACCACCTGCTCGCCACCCATCCCGCAGGAAAATTTCTGCTAAGCGGAGGGGCCACGGGTCCCGAAGGCAGTATCTTCGTCCTTGCTATCCTGACCCTCATTACCCTTATCATTCTCTTCACCCTGCCCCGCACCAACCAGGTCCACAAATCAATGCCTCCGGCATTATCAAACCCCATCAAAGCCTGATCGCCAATCTCCCGACGCTAAGAGGCCGATATCAGGACAGCGGAATCCCCAGATATTGGCTCTCCGCCAGATCGAGCTCCCTCTCCAGGGTCCGCAACACATCATCGCTGATCCGGCCCCTGTCCCGCAGTCCTATCAGTGTTCGTCGCTCTGCCTGCAGCGCCCCCTCCGCGATCGCTCGCAGCCGTGAGTAAGACTCCCGATCCAGACCGTCAGCGCTCTCCTCCGCACCGGTACTGAGATGCGCCAGCTTATGTCTGTAACGGTGTACCAGATCGTCGTACAAATGAACGACTGGCCCGGCGCTGCCCTTCCGTCCCTCCTCCAGATAACGGATCGCCGACTTCAGCACCGCCTTTCGCGCCTCTCTCTCCTCCGGCTCCATGTCGGTCGTCCCTGCGAGCCCCAGAGTGCGAATCAGCGCCGGCAACGTCAGCCCCTGCAGCACCAGCGTCACCAAAATTACGCAGAACGCCAGGAACACAATTAAATTCCTGGACTCAAACCGATGCCCATTCCACAGCACCTCAGGCACCGAGATCGCCGCCGCCAGCGCTAACACACCCCGCATCCCCGTCCACCCGACAACAAACACCTCTCGCGGCTTCAGCTCCACCTCGTCCTTATGCCCCATCAACCGCCGCTCCACAAACGACGCAATCTTCACCGCTGGAAACACCCAGACAATCCGCAACAAAATCAACACCGCGCTGAATACCGCCCCATAAAAAATCAGCGTCCCTGTCCCATAACGTCCATGGGTCCCCGCCAGCACATACGGCAGCTGCAGTCCGATCAGCACAAACACCAGGCCGTTCAACACGAACACCAATGCCTCCCACGCTCCATTCACCTGCAGACGCACCGCCGGCGAAAAGAACTGCGTACTCTTCCGGCTCATATAAATCCCACATGCCACCACCGCCAGCACTCCCGAAGCCTTCGCCCGTTCTCCCGCTAGATAAGCCGCATACGGGACCACCAGACTCACCACCAGCTCTACCGGTCCGTCGTCGATAAAGCGCTCCATCCAACCCACCGCAACGCCAATCAACAAACCAATCACCAACCCGCCAACGATGAGATACAACAACCGCGCGATTCCACTCCCCACCGTCGGCATCTCTCCTCGCACCATGATCGCAATTCCAAACTCGAGCGCCAGCAAACCCGTAGCATCGTTCAGCAGACTCTCGCCCTCGAGTATGTCGACGATCCTCCGAGGCAGCCCTATGCTCCTTGCAATCGACGTCGCAGCAATCGCGTCCGTCGTCGAAATCACCGCCCCCAGTAGAAAGCCCGCCTTCCAATCCAGCGCAGTAATAAACCGGTCCGAGAACTCCGCAATCCCCCAAACCGTAAAGCCCACCAACCCCACCGCCAGCAGTCCAAGCACCACCGCGTTCCGTCGAAACTCCCTCCACGACAGCGCCCAGGCCGACGCATACAGCAGCGGCGGCAGAAAAATTACAAACACAATATTCGGATCCAGCGGGACCCGCGGCATCCTCGGGACGAAGCTGATCGCCAGCCCCGCCAGCACAAGCACAATCGGATACGGCACCTTCAACTGCCGCGCTATCGCCGCAAAGCCCGCCACCAGCACAAGCAACAACAGAATCACCGTCTCAACCGCATGCAAGCTCTCACCCGCACCCATCGCACCGACCTCCATCAAACGTCCGTGCAGTACGTCAAACTAATCACGACCCATCGCGCCCGGCATTGCCACATACCCACTCTCAGTAGACCAAATTCGGGCCCGCACCGCGACCCCGCGTCACCGTTCCACCTGGCCCGCACCATTTACACTTGCGATCAAGCGATGAATCTCCCCAATCTGACCAACACCGACCTGGTTCCCGACGCGCCCCTTACTCCCGAGGAGGCAGCGCAGCGCGCCAAGCACCGCCGCATCTTCCTTCGCATTGTCGTCACCCTAACAACCCTCATCATCGTCATCGGCGCCATCGCCTTTGTCACCGCCCGCCACTGGGTCAGTCAGGCCATGCACGACGCCCTTCCCCAACTAGACGGCGCCATCACCATCCCCGGCCTCTCCGCCCCCGTCACCATCCAGCGCGACGCACACGGCGTCCCCCACCTCCGCGCCGCCTCGCTCGACGATCTTCTCCTCGCCCAGGGCTTCGTCACCGCCCAGGACCGCCTCTGGCAGATGGACACCCTCCGCCGCCATGCCTCCGGCACCCTGGCCGAGGTCCTCGGCCCGTCGCTCCTCGCCCACGACCGCCTCCAGCGCACCCTCCAGCTCCGCGCCGCCGCCGACCGCGCCATCGCCACCCTCCCGCCCGATCAACTTCACCTCCTCGACCAGTATGCCGCCGGCGTAAACGCCGCCATGGCCCTCCAGCGCGCCCACCTCCCGCTCGAGTTCCGTCTCCTCCGCTACGAGCCCGCCCCATGGACACCGCGCGATACCCTCCTCATCGGCCTTGTCATGTTCCAGGACCTCACTACCAGCTTCCCCTCCGAGCTCAACCGCGAAGCCCTCTCCGCCCGCCTCCCGCAGCACCTCATCGGCGACCTCTACCCTGTCGTCACCTGGCGTGACCACCCACCCGCCCAACCCATCATTGACCTCACCGCCCCACAAAAAGACATCCCCGACGTCCCCCTCGACGAGTCCCAGACCAAACTCACGAAACCCTCGCTCTCCGCCTCCCCCGAAGACCTCCTCGCACTCCAGCAAACCCTCCGCAACCCCGTCTGCGAAGGCTGCTTCTCGGGCTCCAACAATTGGGTCGTCTCCGGTGCCCACACCTCCACCGGCAAGCCGCTCCTCTCCAATGACATGCATCTCGCCCACAGCGTTCCCGGCGTCTGGTACCAGGCCGACCTCGAGGCCCCCACCCCCGCGGGCGATCTTCATGTCACCGGAGTCTCTCTCCCCGGCGTCCCCTTCATCATCGTTGGCCACAACGCCCACGTCGCCTGGGGCTTCACCAACCTCGGCGCCGAAGTCCAGGCCCTCTACATTGAGCACACCCGCGGCGCCGGCCCCACCGCCGAGTACGAATCGCCCGACGGCACCTGGCACCCTGTCCTCCACCAGCAGGAGACCATCCACGTCAAAGGCAGCAAAGACGTAGCGATCGACGTCCCCGCCACGCAGCACGGCACCACCATCACACCCATCATCTCCGGGATCTTCCCCTCAGAAAAACGAACTCTGTCCCTCCGCTGGACGATCTACGACCCCGCTACCATCAACTCGTCCTTCCTTAGCATCAACACCGCCACCAACGGCGCCGGCCTCGTCGCCGCCTTCTCCACCTTCGGCGGCCCCGCGCAAAACCTCGTCTACGCCGACGACCAGGGCCACATCGGCTACCACGCCGTTGGCCGCGTCCCCCTGCGCGGCAGCGTCATGACCCCCAGCGCCATCAGCCCCGTCCCAACCGACGCCCTGGACACCACGCAGGAGTGGGTCGGCACCATCCCCTACGACCGCCTCCCTCAGGCCATCGATCCGCCCAACGGCATCCTCGCCACCGCCAACAACCGCATTACCGCCGACGACTATCCCTACCCCATCGCCCTCAACTGGGGCTCACCCTACCGCAACCAGCGCATCTGGAAGGTCCTCACCGAAAAGACCATCTCCACCAAAAATCAACTCACCCCCGCCGACATGCTCGCCCTCCAGACCGACGTCTACTCCGACCTGGATCACGTCATCGCGCAACGCCTCGCCTACGCCATCGACCACGCCACCAAACCCGAATTCAACAGCGACAAACGCCTCCACCAGGCCGCCGATCTCCTCCGCGACTGGAACGGCGACGTAGACGCCGACGCCGCGGCACCCGCCATCGTCGTCACCGCCCGGGCCGCGCTCTGGCCCCTCCTCATCAATCCGCAGGTCTCTCCTCGACTCAGCCCAGTCGCGCAATCTGAGTCAGGCAAGACCCTACCCCTCCCCGCCGCGGCCCTCTACTCCTGGGGCAACAAAGCCTACGCCGAAGAGTGGCTCATCATGCACACCCCCACCCGCTGGCTCCCCAAAAACTACGCCACATGGGACGACCTCCTCACCACCGCCGTCGTCGACGGCCTCCGCATCGCCCGCGCCCCCTCCGACCTCAGCAAATGGCGCTACGGCCAGTTCCACTCCATTGAAATCGAGCACGCCATCTACGGCCAGTCCGCGCTCCTCCAACGCCTCATCGCCGTCCCAACCGGCACTGGCATCCAGCCCCAAAGCGGCGACGACACTACCGTCAAACAAGTAGGCCGCAGCTTCGGCCCCTCCGAGCGCTTCACCGCCGACCTCGCCGACCTCGACCACAGCACCCTCAACCTGGTTCTCGGCGAATCCGCAGATCCCGTCAGCCCCTGGTTCATGGATCAATGGCCCGCCTGGTACCACGGCACCACCTTCCCCCTGCCCTTCACCAACGCCGCCGTCGACGCCACCACCACCCACACGCTTACCCTCGCCCCGCACTAGCGCTGTATCACCTAGGCGTATCCATAGCGGCCCGATTTCAGCGCCAAGGGCACGTTATATACCAGCCCAGGGAAACGCCCTGCGTAGGAAAGTGTCCCTCTCCGAGGGCTGAAGGCCCGACCTACCCCCGTGTCGTGACAACAACCTCTCCTCTGCCGACCCTCACTCGATCCGCAGCGCCTCCATCGGTTCAATCAGCGAAGCCCTGCGTGCCGGAACAAACCCCGCCACCGTGGCCGACAGCAGCAAAACCACCACCGCCGTAAGCAGACTCAACGGATCATATGACCGCACCTGATAAAGCTGGCTCGTCATCCACCGCGCCGCGCCCAACGCCAACGGAATCCCGATCACCAACCCCACCCCAGCCTGCAGCAACGCTCCCCGCAACACCATCTTCACCACATCTTTCCTGTCCGCACCCAGCGCCATCCTCAGCCCAATCTCGCTCGTCCTCCGCGCCACCTGATACGACGTAATCCCATACAGCCCCACCGACGCCAGCACCAGCGCCAGCACGCCAAACAGCGTCGTCAACCGCGCAATCAGCCGCTCCTGCGTAAAGTTACCCGCCACCTGGTAATCCAACGAGTTAAGATCAATCACCGTCAGGTTCGGATTAATACTCTCCAGCGTCCGCCGCACCATCGCATCCAGCCCCTGCGGAGCGCGATCAAACCGCAGCGTCACCGAATTGATATACAGCGATCTCCCCTCGGCCATCACAAAATTGGGCACGGTCAATCCATCCATCTGTTGGTTCAGCGGCCGAAAATACATCGACCTCACCGGTTCGCGCGGATTGTTGTACTTCGCGTCCGCCACCACTCCCACAATCTCAAACATGGACGAGTACTTCTGATCAAAAACTCCGAAGTGCCTCCCAATCGGGTCCTCCTTCGGAAAAAACTTCTTCACAAACGCCTGGTTCACCACTGCGATCTTCTGCGTCGTCGCCGTGTCCTGGTCCGTAATCCCACGCCCTCGGATCACCGGCTGACCCACCGTCTCAAAGAACTGCGCATTCACCCGGTCCCACGACGATCCGATATGAGCGTTCGGCCCCGGCGCCGGTCTCCCATCCACATAAACACTCTCACCCCAGTTGTTGCCTTCGAGCGTGCTGTAAAGCGCCAGTCCAACACTCTTCACGCCCGGCAGCGCGCCAAACTGCTGCTCCAACGACCGATAGAGCGCCGGCAACGTCTCCGCCTTATAACCCGCGCCTGCCGGATCCAGATGCAGCACATACCGGTTCTCCGTCTGCAGCCCGAAGTCCTGGTGCTCCATGTTCCGCAGACTCTTCGTCAGCAGTCCCGCACTCATCAGCATCACCAGTGACAGCGCCGCCTGCACCACAATCAACGACCGCTGCGGTAGCGATGTACTGTCCCGCGTCGTCCTGCTCACCCCGCGCAGCGCCTCTGCCGGGTCCGAATTCGAAGTCATCCACGCCGGAACGATCCCAAATACGATCCCCGTCAGCAGCGATAGCGCAAACGCAAACCCCAGCACTGCCAGCGAAGGGCTGGCCGCAATCGGCAACTGCGGCGAATCAGGAAACGCGAGCGCAAGGATCGTCCGCGTCCCCGCATACGCCACTGCCAACCCCGCCAGCCCGCCCGTGCACGCCAGCAGCAAGCTCTCGGTCAACATCTGCCGTATCACTCTGGCCCTCGCCGCTCCCAGCGCCATCCGCACGGATATCTCCGCCCTCCGCGTCGCACCTCGCGCCAGCATCAAGTTCGCAATGTTCGCGCACGCAACCAGCAGCACCAGCGCGGAAATTGTCATCAGCAAATAAAGCCCCTTGCCCGTCTCCCTCTGCAGGTTCTGGATCCCCGCGCCTCCAGGCACAATCACCACATGTTGCTTCGGAATAATCGAGGCCCCGCCGTCTTGCGAATATCGAGGCTCCTGTGCCAGCCACTCCCGCAGTCGGCTCGACATCTTGTCCGTCAGCGCGGCCACACTCACACCCGGCTTCAATCGCCCGACCACATACAGCCAGTTGCTGTCCGGCACATGCAGAATCGTGTTCTTGTCCTCGATCACCGGCTCGTTCGCCAGAGGGATCCAGATCGCCGGAGGGCCGCTCCGTATGCGGTCCCCAAAGAACCCCGGAGGCGCGATCCCCACCACTGTCGCGGGCTTCCCTTGCAGATAAAGCGTCGACCCCACCACCGCAGGGTCGCCGCCATAGTCCGACTGCCACGCCTGGTAACTCATCACCACTGCCGGGGCCGCCCCCGCCGTGTCGTCCTTGTCAGTCAATACCCGTCCAGCATAGGGACCAATTCCAAACGTGGTAAAAAAGTTCCCCGAGACAAATTGCGTGGCCTCCGACTTCGCCGGCTCCGACCCGCGCCGCACGATCATCGAGTTGCCGCCCGCCTGCATCGCCGCCAGCTGTTCGAACTCGGGTGTCGTGTCCTGAAAGTGCTTGTACAACTCCCACGAATACAGATCGAAGTCACCGTTGTCGTTAATGAACCCGCCATTCACACAGCAATCGTCCAGGTCTCCCACGCGATACAGTGATTTCGGGTCGGCCACCGGCAACGACTTCATCAACACCGCATGCACCAGCGTAAAGATCGCAGTGTTCGCCCCAATACCAAGCGCCAGCGTCAGCACTACCGTAACCGCATACCCGGGCGACTTCAAAAACTGGCGAAAAGTGACAACGATATCGCGCATAGATCTCCACTCCGGCCGTCGTGATGTATGACCTATCTACGCTGCATGTATCCAATCAGTTCCGTTCGCGCGGAAAACTCTTTCTGGCACCCCGTTCATCTCACTGGGATACAATTCCCGCGTTCGCCCTGGTACCCGGCCCGCGCAACTCCAACTCAAAACCGAAAGGACCCACCCAATGGCAAACTCCTTCTGTCATGTCGAACTCGCCTCCACCGACGTCGCCAAGTCCAAGACCTTCTACTCCACCCTCTTCGACTGGAAGATCAGCGACACCGACATGGGCGGCGGCATGATCTACTCCACCTTCAAGCCATCCGCCGACAGCCCCGGTGGCGGCATGATGCAACACCCAGTCCCCGGCGCTCCATCGGCGTGGCTCCCCTACGTCCTCGTCGACGACATCAACGCCGCCACCAAAAAAGCCGCCAGCCTCGGAGCAAAGATCATGCGAGACACCCAGGAGGTCCCCCACATGGGCTGGTTCAGCATCATCATCGACCCGACCGGCGCCGCCCTCGGCCTATGGCAAACCAACCCATCCGCCCCAAGACCATAAGCGCCGGGAACCATCGCCAAGTGGACACACCACGCAGCCTCATGGCGACGTGTGTCCACTGCCAGGCCGGGCGCAATCGGGTAACAGCAATCGCCAACCCCTGTTCGAAAACGGACGCCTCTTCTCATCAACGGACACAGACGCTCCTCCGTCGCTCACAAAAACATTGATAATCCTGACCTTCCATCTTTGGCCCAATGGCGACGGAATTGCTCCACTCAGATGCAAGCCCAGGTGCAAGTGGGCCCAGTGCAAAATGGAGGTAGGTGCATGTCATCACTCCTGCAAGACCTTCGATACGCGCTTCGACTTCTCATAAAAAACCCGGGCTTTGCTCTGACTGCGGCCCTCATCATGGCCCTCGGCATCGGGGCAAACACGGCCATCTTCAGCATCGTTAACAAAGTTCTCCTCGAACCCCTTCCCTATCGCGACTCCGACCGCGTCGTGCAGATATGGCACACGCCTCCCCAGTCCAGCTTTCCCGGAATGTCGACCTTCGCTGTCTCCCCCGCCAACTTCCTCGACTGGCAAAAGCAGTCCCGCCTCTTCGACAAGATGGCCATCTACACCGGAGCAAGCTTCGACATCACGGGCGCAGGCAAACCCGAATCCATCACCGCCAGCCCCGTCAGCACAGACTTCTTCTCGGCCCTCGGAGTCGAACCCATCCACGGCCGCGTCTTCCGTCCGGACGAAAACAATCCAGGCCAGAACCGCGAGGTCGTCCTCAGCTACAAATTCTGGCAGACTCACTACGCCAACGATCCTGGGGCCCTCGGCAAGACCATTACCCTCGACGGCGACCCCTACACCATCGTCGGCATCATGGGGCCGGCGATGAACAAGCCCGACTTCGCCCGTATATGGGTTCCCGTGGCCCTCACCCCTGCCGCAGCAGCTATTCGCAACAACCATAACTACCTCGCCGTCGGCCGTCTCAAACCCGGAGTCACCGTCGAGCAGGCTCAGGCCGAGATGAACACCATCTCGCAGCGCCTCGAACAGGCCTATCCCGCCGAGGACAAAGGATGGGGCGCCGTCATTCATCCCCTCCGCGATGAGACCGTCGGCGATGTTCGCCCCGCCCTGCTCATGATGCTCGGCGCCGTCGCCTTCGTCCTCCTCATCGCCTGCGCCAACGTCGCTAATCTTCTCCTCGCCCGCACCTTCTCGCGCCGCAAAGAGATCGCCATCCGCACTGCGATGGGAGCGCTCCGCCCTCGAATCATCCAACAGCTTCTAGGCGAATCGGTCCTGATCTCAATCATCGGTGGGGCCCTCGGCCTGCTCGCCGCTCACTTCGGGATCCAGCTTCTGCTCAAGCTCTTCGCCAACCAGTTGCCGCAGCTTGGTGACATCGGCCTCAGCGCACCTGTGCTCGCATTTACCTTCGTGCTCTCCATCGCAACCGGCGTCCTCTCAGGATTGCTGCCCGCTCTCAACATGACCAGAGGCGATGTAAATACCGCACTCAAGCAGGGTCTCGGCCGTACCGACGCCGTCAGTGGAAGCAGCGCAACCCGCTCGGCTCTGGTCGTCGTCGAGGTCGCATTGTCTTTGGTCCTGCTCATCGGCGCCGGACTGATGGTCCGCAGCCTCTGGAGGCTCCAGACCATCGACCCTGGCTTCGATCAGCACAATGTCCTCACCATGAACGTCGAGGTCAACAAAAAACTCTTTGCCAGCGCGACCGAAGAGTCCCAGTTCTTCGACCAGGTGCTCAGCCGCATTCGCGCCCTCCCCGGAGTCGAATCCGCCGGCGCAATCGACAATCTGCCCCTCAACGGCGGCTCCAACCAGCCGGTTGCCGTCGAAGGTCGTCCCGTCGTCGCCCTGTCCGAACAGCCCGAAGTCTCCGTCCGCGTTGTGACCTCAGGCTACTTCAGCGCCATGCGCATTCCGCTACTTCAGGGCCGGCCCATCACCGACGACGACCGGGCCGCCTCCGCACCTGTCGTCGTCATCAGCCAGTCCATGGCCAAACAGTTCTGGCCCAACGGCGATGCCATCGGCCATCACCTCAAGTTGTCCTTCTTCCCGGACAAAGACCGTCAGATCGTTGGAATCGTCGGCGACGTCAAACAGACCGGTCTCAACAACTCCACCGGCATCGCCAGTCTCTACTGGCCCGCGGCCCAGGTCTCGACCCCATCGCAAGAGTCCTGGAGGTCCGTACCTCTCGCTCTCGCCGTCCGCACCACGGTCGCTCCACGCACCCTCGCCACAGCCATCACAGACGCAGTGCATCAGGTCAACAAAGACGTCCCCGTCGACAACGTCCTCACGCTCGAAGAGTTCGTCGAGGAAACCCTCTCTCAGAACAGCGCCAACATGCAGCTACTCTCCATCTTCGGCCTGCTCGCTCTCGTCCTCTCCACAGTAGGCATCTACAGCGTTCTCGCCTACTCGGTCAAACGCGGCATGAAGGACATCGGGCTCCGCATCGCCTTTGGAGCAACGCGGAGCGACGTCATGCAGTTCGTCGTCTCTCAGGCCATTAAGCCGACCGCAATCGGTATCGTCATCGGACTCGCCGCAGCCTACTCGCTCAGCCGTCTGGTCAAGAGCATGGTCTACGGCGTAAGCGCCCGCGACACCCTTACCTTCGTTGCCGTGACCACTCTTCTTGTCCTTGTAGCGTTCCTGGCCAGCCTTGTTCCGGCCCTCCGTGCCACTCGAATCAGCCCCCTGGCCGTGATACGCGACGAATAACCGTCATCACTCACACTCGCGGCATCTGCTTTTGCTTTTGCTTTTGCTTTTGCATTTGCTTCTGCTTCTGCCTTTGCTTTCGCTCTTGCTTTGCGTTGCCTTTGCCTTTTAGTTGTCATCCTTCGCCATAGGCGGAGGATCTGCTTTTGCCTTCTCGAGTCCACCATCCGCGTCATCTCGACCGAAGCTGCTCACGGTTCCATCGTGAGCAGCGTAGTGGAGAGACCCCCGCATTTTGCTTTTGCCCTTGCTGTTGCCTTTGCCTTTGCCTTTTAGTTGTCATCCTTCGCCGCAGGCCGGAGGGATCTGCTTTTGCTTTCGTTTTTGCCTGTGCTTTTATTTTTCGCACTTCCCCTGCCTTTAGGATTAGCGTGGGGCCTTCAGCCCCACGAAAAAGCTGGGCCGAAAGGCCCCACCGCTCTGCCCTGAGCAGCGTCGAAGGGCCGGAGCAAAGCCCGAAGGGCGACGTGACTGATTAAAAAGGGACGATCAGCCCAGGCCTTGCACACGCACCCCCTTGACACCCCTGATAAAATAAAACCAGGAAGAACCCAAGCCCGGCACACGCCGGGCTTTCGATTTTAGTACCATAATCACAACCGAAGTCCAGACTTAGCTCTTTTATTTCGAGGACTTTAGCATTATTTTGACGGGGACGGGGGCCACCCACAGATGTACAGAAAGACGAACCGAAATCGCTACACAACGACCCTTCTCCTCCTCACCGCGACCCTCGCCCCAAAAATAATTCACGCTCAATGGGACATAGAAGAGTCCCACACCACCGCAGGCCTCCGCGGCATCCACAACGTAGGCGGCGGAATCGCCTGGGCCAGCGGCACCAACGGCACCGTCCTCCGCACCGAAGACGGCGGCTACCTCTGGCAGACCTGCAACCTCCCCCCCGGGGCCGAAAAACTAGACTTCCGCGGCATCCAGGCCTTCGACGAAAACACCGCCATCGTCATGTCCTCCGGCCCCGGCGACCAGTCCCGCCTCTACAAAACCACCGACGGCTGCCAAACCTGGAACCTCCTCTTCACCAACCCAGACAAAGAAGGCTTCTGGGACGCCATCCAGTTCCGCCGATCGACTCCGACGGCTTTCTCCTCGGCGATCCCGTCCCAGTCGAAGGTTCATCCAAAAAACGTCTGGTCTTCAAGCAAACAATCGATGGCGGTAAAACCTGGATTTCGTGGGCAACAGAAAATTAGCGACCTTGCCCTCCGCGATGATGCCTCCGCCTTCGCCGCCAGCAACTCATCTCTGATAGCCGAAGATCTATTCCACGCTGTGGCCGCAGTAGGAGGCAAAGAAGGGTCTGCGGTCGGATTTCCCGGTATATAACGACTTTATTGATCCCTGCGCCTGCAAACCGGTAGCGGACAAGAAAGCCACGAGTACACTCAACGTCTGGTGGAAGTGGGATTCTCCGTTGCCGCCGACGAAATGGGAAGCTCCCTTTCCACAAACAGAGTCAGGCGGAATCTTTTCAATCGCCGAACATGAGCATCTGATTGTTGCTGTAGGAGGCGACTACAAACAACCTCAATCTTCCGAAAAAAGCTGCTGGCTACACGAATGGCGACTTTAAAGTTGGCAGCCGCCCAAACACAACCCCACGGCTACCGCTCCTCCGTAGCCTACGACCCAACCCAAAAACTCTGGATCACCGTAGGCCCCAACGGCACCGACATCTCCACCGACGACGGCAAAAACTGGCGTCCACTCATACCCTCCGGCTACGACCAACCCGACACCGACAAAAACTGGAACGCCCTCTCCCTACCCTTCGTAGTAGGCCCCCACGGCCGCATAGGAAAACTCCGCACCATCGCGCCCGCACCAAAATAATCCGTTCTTATCCGCAAAATCCGCGGTCGATCACTGCTGCGGAGGCGTAGTCGGAGTCGTCGGCGAAGCAGGACTCGAACTTCCCGGCGTTCCGGGAGTAGTGGGCGTACCCCCATACCCCGAACTCTGCCCCGAAACCGACCCCAACCCCGAACTCGCCGTCGAAGCTCCGCCAAACAAACTCGCCTTCGCATAGAGCTGCTCGATCCGCGGATCATAAATGAACTCCCACGTGTTATACGTCGTCTGTTCATTCAGCACCGTAATCGATTCACCCTCCTTCGGCACCCCGACCCCAACAAACGGCGCACCACCGCCCGTAAAGCTACCAGCCGACTGACTCGCAATCCCACCCGCCGAACCCATCGAACTCGTCGAACCCGCAGCGGAGCTATCAGTAGGAGTCGTCGCGCCGCCAACGCCGCCCGTCGCACCAATTCCCCCAGGCGACGAAGGCCCCAACCCACTCGTTCCCGGCGACGAAGACCCCAACCCCCCAATCCCGGGAGACGCACCCCCCACCCCCGTACCCGGTGCCGCCGACGACCCACCAATCCCGGGCGAAGCCATCCCCGCCACTGAACCCAACCCTGGCGCCAGCCCCACCAGCGGCTGCCCAAAAAATCCCTTCACTGTCGTCTTAGCCTCACCTACATGAATCAGCCGCCAGTCCGCCTTCCCGGTCATCGGATCCACATACTGCTGCCGCAGAAACCGCACATTGTTCGACTTCTCCAACTGTTCCATCGTCCCCGGATACGTATGGTTCATCTTCCTGTAGTACAGTCGAATCGCCCGCACATACTGGTCACCCCGGTGTATCGCCTCCACCTCCCGCTCCCGTCGCAACTCCCGCGCCACCTTCGGTGCGGCCACACTCAGCGCCAGCAGAATAAGAAAGATCGCAACAATCAGCCCCACAAGCATGAAGCCCTGCTCATCCTGCCGCTCAATCTCCGCGCTGCACCGCGATGATCTGTTGTCCCTTCTCATCCCAACCACCTCACCGCGCCAACAGCGGAAGTGTCTGCCGATTATTGTTGGTCATGTCCTCCACCACAATGGAGTTGGCCAGAATCGACACGACCTTATACCGCCGCTGCACAATATCGCCATCCGACGCCAGAAACACATCGTCCCCATGCAACAGAAACGCCCTACGCGTCCCATTCGGCGACGTGGCCGTCCCAAAAAACTTCAGGTCGATCGGCGGCGGCGGGGGCGGCCCCACTGGTTGGGGCGGCGGCGGCGGAGGCAAAGCTTTCGTCCGCACCGGCGCAATCGGCTTGGGAATATCAATCGGCACCGAACTCGCTGAAAAAATATTCCGCCCACTCCCCGAATACACCAGCGACTCTGTCACCAGCATCGCCTCCATCCGCAGCGTCGGATCGAGCTGCGCCGACGTAGTCCCCAAACTCTTCGCCGCCGCACCCGGCACATTCCCCGGAGGCACTGCAACCACAGGATTCGTCGAATGGGCCGCTTTCACCGGTGCCGTCACCACCGCAGGCGCGACCGGAGGTGGAGAGCTGTCATCGCGAAAATCGTAGTACAAAATCCCCGCCGCAATCAGCACAAACGCAGCGATCAATCCACCCTTCCTCTGTTGGTCAGGAGTCAGTCGCATCATCGTCGGCCCCCCACAGCCGCAGTGGCGTCCCGAGCCATTAGCCGACGCATCTCCATCCGTTCCAGCCACACTTTTCTCCGTATTCTCAATCCCCACCGGAGACCGCAGATACGTCGTCAACCGCAACCGCAACCCCACCGTCCCACTCTGCTGTCCCGTCAACGTCACTCCGGTGATCAGAAAAAACATGTTGTCCCGCTCCAGCGCATTCACGAACTGCACCAGCGGCCGGTAGTCCCCGCTCAACCCTGCGTCCATGCGGGCCTCCGTCAACTCGCCCGCCGTCCCCTCAAGCACCGGCGAGTAAGCGTACTGCACCCGAGTCAGCTTCACCCCTTGCTTCTTCGCCAGCGAGCCAAGCTCAGCCGCCACCTCGGAGTCCGCAAACGGCAGCCGCTGCTTATAGAACTTGTCCGCGTCCTTGGTCGCCTGCGCCAACTTCTCGTCCAGACCCTCCAGCGGCTGCCGCGCAATCTCCGCAGTCTTCATCACCACCATTTGGTCCGCCAGTGCCTGTGCATTCTCGCTGTTCGCCGCGCGCCATGCAACCGCCATATGGGCCAGCAGATAGAGATTCACCAGCCCCAGCACCACCACACCCGCGATGTGCAGGTTCAAAAGGGTCGCCAGTTTACGCCCCTTTTCCGCCCATTGCTTCGCCGCGATCGCCGCCGTACGTTTTTCCGTGGCTGTAGTCGTCATCGCGGCGCACCCTTCTGCGCAGGCGCCTTCACCACGGCACCCGCCGGCAAAGAACTCTTCGGAATGACCTTCTTGGTCGTCACTCCGACCTTCGTTGAATCACCCTCCGCCTTCGCCGCGGAAATCGGCTTTGCCGGCAGCGGGTTATATCCACTCAATATGTCGAACTGCACCGCCCCCGGCGCCAGCACTTGCGCCGCGTTCGCACCACGGGCCCCCTCCTGCGTCTGCGCCTGCTCCGACGCCAGCCTTGGCGACAGGAACCGCTGCGACGTCTCCAGGTTTCTCACCAACTGCACCGCCCGCTCCCGGTCTCCACCCACGCGCAGCCGGATATTCACATCGCCTTCTTTCGTAATCACCGGCTCGATGCTCGTCACCTGCACTCCGGTCGGCAACACCTTCTCCAGGTCCATCATCACGGCCGTCCAGCTAAAACTCTTCCGAGCAAACACCGCATTCAAATACTGCGACCGCTCCAGTACTGCCATGTTCTGAGGCTGGTGCATCCTCGCCTCATTCACCATCCGCTCATGCTGATACTGTTGTGTCTTCGACTTCAGTGCATCCATCTGCGCCTGCGCCACCCTCGCCTTCGCCTCCAGCGAGTGCAGCGCAAACCCCAACCCCACCGCCAGCACAGCCAGCAAGCCCATCGCCAGGCGCAGCCGCGCAAACAGCGGTCGCAATTCAACAAAAGGACGGTTCGCAAGATTGACAGAGATCCGCATCAGTTCCTCAGCGCTCCCCGGACACCGGCTAGCCAGCTCCGCGGCACACTTGCCCTCACCGCCCCGACCTCCAGCATCCCAGCGTCTACCATCTCCCTTACGCGCAGACCCTCCACGCCGCTCTCTTGCACCATCGCCGCAACCGTGTCCGCTCCCAGCGTTCCCGCCACGAGCAACTGGTCCGGCGAATGCTGAAGCGAATCCTCAAAATAAGCCATTGCCACGCTAACCGCCTGTGCCACCTCGCGAGCGGCTGCCGTCAACTCGGTCTCCCGCACCACCGCCGTCTCCACCACTGAAGACTGGATCGCGGCCTCCGCCTCGAACCTGTCCCATCCATCCGGCCCCAGGGTCTCCTGCTGCGCCCACTCCTGCGCCGTGCTCTCCCGGTCCACAAGCGGAATGGCAGTCGTCACCATCGGCGCACTCACACTTATGTCGAACGAGCGATGCAGCAGCAGCGTCTCTCCCTGCACAATCGCCGTGGTCACTGCGCCCATCCCCGCATTCACCATCAACACCGGCACCTCGACGTTATCCAGCCCTGCCAGCGCCGCAAGCGTACTCGGCAGCACCGCTCCCGGCAGATACCCCGCCGCCAGCACCACCGCCTCATACTCCTCCAGCACAGCCTTCGGCATCGCCACTGCCAGCAACTTCACCGCACCCTTCTCATTCGACATCACCTGATAGCTCACCATCGCATCGTCAGCATCGAATGGCAGCAGCTTCTTCAACCGGAACCGAACCACCGGCAACGCCTCCGCTGCCTTCGAAGGCAGTTGATCGAAGTCCACGAACAACACCCGCACCGCCGAATCCGGCACCACCACCGTCACATCGCGCAACCGTTCCCGCCCGGTGCCAGCGACCGCATCGAGCGCCCTTCGCACCGCGGCCGACACGGCCGCCTTGTCCAGAATATTGCCGACCTTCAACCCTGGCACCACCGCGCCGTCAGGAACATCGTCACGCGCCACAGCACTCAGCTGGGCCGCCGCGTCCTCTGCCCGCGCAGCAACCACACCCTCTACCCGGACCTCAACAGCCAGCCGCGGTCGCGTCCCCAATGTCTTCGGTAAAATTTCCATTCCGTCCTAGACTACCTTGCTCTGCTGATTGCCACTACCACTATCGTGGATGTTCCACCATTACCGCTACGGGTGCCTGGTTCTTGCAGTCTCATTGCGAAAGGCCTTGGGATTCGCAGGTGGCGCGAACCGTAATTCTCTTCCAGCGCACAACCTCAACCAACACCCGCTACCGTCCCGCCTCAATAAACGTGACCTTATTAATCTCCCGCAGCGTCGTAATCCCTGCCCTCACGCGTTCCAGAGCCGAGTCGCGCAAAAACGCCATCCCCTTATCTCTCGCCTTCTTCCTAATCTCGCTCCCCGGCTTCTTCGCCAGCAACATCTCGCGGATCTCGTCATCCAGCTCCAGCAGTTCATGGATCGCCGACCGTCCACGATACCCGGTCCCACCGCACTCGATACACCCCACGCCCTCGCGAAAATTGAAGTTGAGCCATTCCGCCGGCTCGAGCCCGCTCGCGAGCAAATCACGCTCAGAGTAATGCACGTCCTTCACACAAAACTCGCACACCTGTCGCACCAGCCGCTGCGCCAGAATACAGTTCAACGCCGAAACAAAGTTGTACGGCTCGACCCCCATATTCAAAAACCGCCCCAGCACATCGACTACGTTATTCGCGTGCACAGTCGTAAACACAAGGTGCCCCGTCAGCGCCGAATTGATCGCAATCTGCGCCGTCTCTGCATCGCGAATTTCGCCGACCAGGATCTTGTCCGGGTCATGCCGTAGAATCGACCGCAACCCGCGAGCAAACGTCAGCCCTTTCTTCTCGTTCACAGGGATCTGCGTAATCCCCCGAATCTGATACTCCACCGGGTCTTCAATCGTGATGATCTTGTCTTCCTCAGACTTGATCTCATTCAGCGCCGCATACAAAGTCGTCGTCTTACCGGACCCGTCGGCCCCGTCACCAGCACCATCCCATACGGCTCTTTGATATAGCGCCGAAACCGCGTCAGGTCCTTCTCCGCAAACCCCACAACATCCAGACTTAGCTGCTTGAACTTCTCCGACATCGACTCTTTATCCAGCACACGCAGCACAGCGTTCTCGCCATGCACCGTCGGCATGATCGAAACACGAAAGTCGATCAGCCGCCCCTTGTACCGAACACGAAACCGGCCGTCCTGCGGCACACGGCGCTCCGCAATGTCCAGCTCCGACATCACCTTGATACGCGAAAGGATCGTCTGATGGTGCTCCCGCGCGATCGGCGCCATAGCCTGCTGCAGCACACCGTCGATTCTGTACTTCACCAGCAGCGAGTCATCAAATGTCTCCAGATGGATGTCCGACGCCCGCCGTTCCAACGCCGTAAAGATCGTCGTATCCACCAGTCGGATGATCGGCGAGATATCGTCCTCGCTCGTCAGCCGCTCAATCGAAATATTCGAGTCCTGGTTCTCATCGCCGTGCAGCACATCGAACGCAAGCCCCTCGCTCGCCTCATCCAGAACCCGCTGCGACTGCTCCGTCTTCTTCAGCAGCTCCGTAATTTGGCTCAGTGTCGCCACCCGCGTCACCAGCCGCTGCCCCAGCAGCCCCGAAATCTCATCAAGCACCATCAGCTTCGAAGGATCGGACACCGCAATCGCCAGCCGCCCCTCCATCTGCTCCAGCGGAACAAAGTTGTACCGGAACATCATGTCCACCGGCACGCTCTTGAACAACTCATGCGATATCTTGAAGTTCTTCAGGTCGACAAACTCCGCGTGATAGCGCCGCGCAATCAACTGCGCCCGCTCCACCTCATCCATCCCCATTTCAATCGGTACGGCCAACGGTGCCATTGCCATATTTCTAAGACTCCTTAACCCTATTCCGTAACCCTAACAAATAGTTGTATGCCCACGTTTCCGCCTATGATGCCAGATAGGCCTTCTTCCTCAACCGGCAACCCAACTCCACCCCCATTTTAGAGCCGATTCATGCTATTCTCCGCCCATCCCTGGGCCTGGTATCTACGACTTCTGGAGGACCTTCATGAACACCACACCCGTCACCCTTTCCGGACTCGCCCCCAAGGCCATCAACTGGTCCATCGCCCTCAGCGTCGTCCTCATTGTTGTCGGTCTCTTCGCGATCCTGATCCCGTCTGTGTCCGGAATCGGCATTACCCTGTTCTTTGGCTGGGCGATGGTACTCAGCGGAATCACCCACTTCATCTTTGCCTTCAAGACCCACACCACCGGCGGCCGCATCTGGGAGATACTCGTCGGCATCGTCTACATCATCACCGGCGTCGTCCTTCTTATGCATCCCCTCGATGGCCTCTTCGTCTTGACCCTCGTCCTCGCTTACTATCTTTTCTTTGAAGGCATCGTCGAAATCATTCATTTCTTCCAACTTCGTCCCCGCCACGGTGCCGGTTGGCTTCTGGTCGACGGCATCATCACCCTCATTCTTGCCGTCATGATATGGCGTGCCTGGCCCGCCAGCTCCGTCTGGGTCATCGGCACACTCGTCGGCATCAGCATGATCTTCAGCGGCTTCTCCCGCCTCATGCTCTCCCTCGCTGCCAAACGCGTCCTCAATCAGATCGTCTGACCCTCGCTGCAGGCTCAATCGGTACCAGCAAGAGAGAAACTGCGGCACCGCTTTGGACGGTGTCTTATGCAGATCCAGCGAACTCTCCATCAGACGAAATCGATCACCGAACTCGCTCCCCGGCGCAGCCGCGTCATACCGCATCGTTGCAGCAGACCACAGCCTACTGGCCGCCTGCCCCACCCGCACTCAAGCTGAAGATCGGCAGATACAGCGCGATCAAAATCGTCACGACCACAATTCCCATGAAGATCAGGATCAGCGGCTCGATTAAACTCATCGCCGCGGTAAGGTTTGTCTGTACGTCCTCTTCGAAAAATTCCGCAACAGAATTCAGCATCTGCGGCAGCGCTCCCGTCGACTCACCCACCTCGATCATCTCGATCGCAAGCTCAGGAAACACCTTCGTCTGCTCCAAACTCGCCGACAGTCCCTTTCCTTCCCGCACCGTCCCGACAGACTTGGACACCGCGCCCGCGATCTGCCTCGAATCGATCGACCGCGCCGCCGTCTCCAGCGACGGCACCAGCGGTAACCCACCCGTCAGCAGCGTCGACAACGTCCTTGAAAACAGCCCCACCTGATACTTCAACCAAACCGGCCCAAAGATCGGCAGCGAAATCCTGACCTTATCGATCAGGTTCGCTCCCGCGTCCGTCTTCGACCACCGATAGAGCAGAAACCCTACAATCCCCGCCACCACCGCCGCATAAATCCCGTAGTGCTGCGCCTTCCTGCCAAGATCGAGCAGAAATGTAGTCAACGCCGGCAGCTTCGTCCCCAGTTGGTCGTACAACTCCGCAAACCGCGGCACAACAAACGTGATCAAGAAAATAAAAAGACCAATCACCATCACCACCAGCAACGCCGGATAGATCAAGCTCGCCTTCAGCTTCTTCCGAAACGTCAGCGACACCCGCTGAAAGTCCAGAAACCGTTGCAACACCTCTTCCAGGTTACCCGACCGTTCACCCGCCAGCAGCGTCGTCGTATACACAATCGGAAATCCACCCTGCGCCTCGAACGCCTGCGAGATCGACTCCCCCGTCTTCACCCTCGCCGCGACGTCCTCCAGCTGCGCCCGAAACTGTGGCAGCTTCTGCCTCCGAGCCAGCAACTCCAGCGACCCGAGAATTGGCAATCCCGCTTTAATCAGAGTCAGGAATTGCTGATTGAAGATCAGGAACGTCTCAAGCTTGACCTTCTTCTTGTTCCCACCCAACACACTCTTCGCCTTCACCGAGTAAACGTAGTACCCCGCCTGCGTAAACCGCGCCCGCAACTCTTCCGCAGTTGCCGCCGCATGGCTCTGCTCCTGCACCCTGCCCCGCTCATCCGCCAGCTTGATGACAAACTCAGTCATAATCCTCGAACATACCCAACCAACATGAAGGGGCTCCGTCCATCTTAGACGTTCTCCCTCTCAGATTTGTCGGCTACAACTCCCGGGTAGTCCCTTATGTACCCCAATCCCATCCCACACGACCGAGGGTCGATCGCCGCTGTTTAGTTCAAAACAAGGTACATTTTTCCTTCGACGATCGCAAAACTGACGGTATGATGCTCCCATCCACCCGGAGGCCTCTCTTTTGCCGATTAAGTGTTTTTCACTTTTGGCTTTGCTCGCCTTTGCTCCCGTTCTCTCGCACGCACAACGACCCTCCACGCACGCTCCTCTGCATATCAGCGGATTAGGCATAGCCACAGCTCCGCTGGACGGCACATGGCAGTTCCACACCGGCGACGATCCTGCCTGGGCCTCTCCCACCCTCGACGACTCCGCCTGGGAGTCCATCCAGACCGACAGGTCCTGGGGGGCCCAACAGCACTTCAACTACACCGGGCACGCCTGGTATCGGCGGCACATCACCATCGACCCCGCAACCGATCCCAATCTCGATCTCTCCATCTTCATTCGTCACATCGACGACGTCTACGAACTCTACTGGAACGGCGCCAAGATCGGTGCCTTCGGCAAAATGCCGCCTGAGCCCAATTGGTTTTACTCCCCTCCCCCACAGTTCTACAGCCTCGGCAAAGCGCAATCCGGTGTCCTCGCCGTCCACGTCTGGAAAGAGTGCCCCACCTCCTTCGATTCCGGTATCCTCGGCGGATTTGTCGCTTCACCCTTAATCGGAAGCAACGCTGCAATAGCGTCGTACGCGGCAGAGCGCAAATACGGTTGGCTTCAATCTCGCCTCTATTCAGGCGGTCTGGCGATTCTCTACGGCATTGTAGGGACACTCAGTCTGCTGGCCTGGGCCCTCAATCGCCAGCGAAAACTTCTTCTCTGGATGGCGGCCTTTGCCTACGTACCGCTGGCCCTCCAGCTACTCTCCGGATTCCGTATCCCAATCCACTACATGTTCTCTCTCAGCGTGCAGCAGCCCTTCTTCGCGCTTCAGGACATCTCACTTTGGTTTCTCCTGCTGTACCTCCTGCAACTCGACGACAATCCCCGTCTCGCTCGCTGGACCCGCATCTTCGCAATAATCTCCATCACCTCCGCCTCCGTCGACGGCCTCCTTGGCTTCATCGATCCCAGTGGCCCACTCGGCGCCTTCAGCCAAATGGTTGATGGCATCTGCACGGCCTTTACCACTGCCGTCGAAGTGTTTCCACTCATCCTTATCCCCTTCGCCTTCAAAAAGCGTCACAGCATCGCAACCTGGTTGGTCGCCTTCTTCGCCTTTTCAACCGAGATGATCTCCGTCGTTCGCATTGCCTCACAGCAAGGCTCGCGATTCACGCATTGGACGCTCGCAGCCAAGATAGCGACGCCCCTCTTCATCATCCATAACAATCCCTTCACGATCTACCTCCTCTCATACACCTTCCTCTTCTTCTCCATCGTCTACGCCGTCTACCGTTACTCCGTCGACGAAAACAAACGTCAGGGGGCCATCGAGCAGGAGTTCAAAAGCGCCCAGGAACTCCAACGCATACTTATCCCCGAAACCCTCCCGCCAATCCCCGGATTCGCCGTCACCAGCGCCTACCGTCCGGCCCAGGAAGTCGGTGGCGACTTCTTCCAGCTCATCGCAAAATCCGAGGGCTCTTCCCTCTTCATCCTCGGCGATGTCAGCGGCAAAGGCCTTAAAGCCGCGATGACCGTCTCTCTCATCGTCGGCACCGTCCGCACACTCGCCGAAATGTTCGATGACCCCGCCGAGATCCTCGCCCGACTCAACCGCCGCCTGCACAACCGTCTCCAGCAGGGCTTCGTCACCTGTCTTGTCCTTCGTCTCGATCCCGACGGGCACCTGCACCTTCGCCAATGCCGGCCACCTGCCACCCTTCCTTAACCATCAAGAGCTGCAAGTCCCTCCAGCACTGCCCCTCGGCCTGGTGGCCTCCGCCAGTTACGACGAAACCGTCATAAAACTCAACGTCGACGACCGTCTGACCCTCTACACCGACGGCCTCCTCGAGGCCCGCAGCCCGTCCGGCGAAATCTTCAGCTTCGAACGACTACAGAAGCTCCTCGCCACCAAACCCGACGCCAAAAAAGCCATTGACGCAGCAGTCTCCTTCGGCCAGGACGACGACATCACCGTCCTCACCATCACCCGTCTGGCCACCGGCGTTGAATCCACCACGTTCCTCGAAGCCCCCACCCTGGTCGCCTCAACAGTTTCAAGGCCGCCTCACTTATCGGCGCGTTCGATCAAGGTCTTCAAGGCGACCTCCAGCCCAACCTTGCCTTTCAAGACGGCGTCCGGGTTTTCAAACTCGATCCACCCTTCATTGAATCCATCCAGCATCTGGATTCGCGGCACAGGATTCGTCATCCCCTGCGACCGAAACATCGTCTCCCATGTCTCCTTCGGCACCGCCTCCATCCGCACCGGAAGCCCCAGCAACTTAGCAAAGCCCGCCGCGACCTCATTCGGAGTCACACGCTTCGGCCCTTCCAACTCAACCACCCTATGCCCAATCCAGGTCTCCTGAATCAGCCCCGCCGCCACACGCCCAATATCCACGGTGGAAACCATCGGCACCGGCTTATCCAGCGGCTGCAGAAAGCTCGGCACCACGCCCTTCGTCTTCGCTGGAACAATATCCCAGCTTGCGTTCTCGATAAACCATCCCGGCCGCAAAAACGTAGTCGGGACCGCCGACTCACGCAACACCCCTTCAATGATCGTGTGCTGCGACAGCAAATTGTCGCGCGTTGCCTGTGCACCAATCGTCGACAAATAGACCACCCGTCCCGGCCGCGCCGCATCGAGCGCCGCCGTCAGGGTCGCCGCCGTCCTCCGTGCCTCAGGAAACCCAGGCGTCGGATCAAAGCTTGGGGGCACCAGCACAAACACGCCCTCTGCCCCCTCGAACGCCCCAGTCAACGCCGCAACGTCCTCGATATCCGCGATCGCCACCTCGCAGCCATACCCTGCCCACTCCGCACCCTTCCGCGCATCGCGCACCACCGCCCGCACTGGCCTTCTTGCCGCCAGCAGAGCGCGCGCCAACTCACCCCCTACATTTCCGGTAATTCCAGTAATCGCAAACATAGTCATCTCCTCTCGCAAAATCACGCTCTTCGAGCTTCGAAAAGCACAGAGAAAAGCCCCGGCCGCGGCCGGGGCTTTTCTCTAACAAAAATCAAGAATTAGACGCTGAAGCTCGATCCACAACCGCAGGTGCTCTTTACCGCGGCGTTCTCAAACTTGAACCCGGCGGCCTCGAGCGTCTCGACGTAGTCCACCGTGCAGTTCTGCAGGTACATCGCTGAGGTCGCGTCGACAAACACCTTTAGGTCCATCGAACTTATACACCTTGTCCATCATTCCGCTCTGGTTCTCGAACGACATGGAGTACTGGAAACCCGAGCATCCACCGCCAACCACACCAATTCGCAGCCCTGCCGGAACCGGAGTCTGCGTCGCCATAATCTCCCGGACCTTATTAATTGCAGCAGGCGTTAGAGTTACAGGCGTAGTCGAAGCGGGTGCGCCAACAACGACCTCGGGGGTAACAGCGGCAGTAGACATCGTTAATCTCCTCGTCTCGTTCAGACACTCTTAAGTGTATGCGCCTGCCACCTCTCCGGCAAGCCTTCTCTATTTCTAATTAGATGCGGACCCCGCTCTTCCGATTCAGCACAAACACCTCCAGAAACAATTCCTGCTACCATTTCCTCCAGGCCGCTATCGAAAAGCCATGAAGTTCATCTTGTTCATCTCGAACGCCTTTATCAACACCATGGGGATTACCCAGCCCTCGCCCCAAGCCGCAAACCGGGCCGCATGGTTCATCTTCACCATGCTCGTGGCTGTGCTCGCCGCCGTCGCTACTATTGCAGCCGTGGCCATCCACTGGGCATCCCAACACTGATATTTCGCGCCCCGGTTATGACCTGCGTTCTCCCCCCGAAAAAGGCTGTCTCACCCTTCCCTGGTTGGCGTATGATTGCGGCGGATGTTCCCAATACCTACTGAGCACATGCAAGGGCCCACCAGGTACCGGGATCTTCCGAAATTTGTCGGCCCTGTCATAGGGCGGAGGAACCGCTATGACCGCTATGGATGCTATACCCGTTCTGCTCGTAGTCTGGGCAGCAATTGCAGCCTGCTTTCTCGGCCTGCTCGCCTATAAGGGACAGCTGACCCGATATGAGGAGGATCAGCTCTTCCTCACCGAAAATGTCACCCACGAGCAGCAACTCCAATCCGAAATCGTTCGCAAGGTCACGAAAATTCAGCCATTTGTCCGCATCTTTGGCGTCGCTTCGGCCGTTATGACCGCCGGGATCATCGGCATCTTTACCTACGATGCCTGGCAACACCTGAAGTAGACGCCTCGAAGAGTTTCTCCGAGCCAAGCCAGTGACAGCAAGCAAAGAGCCAGAGGTCTACCGCCTCTGGCTCTCTGTCATTGCGCATAACTTTAGGCGTTATAGGTTGAAGAAGACACCTTCCCGCCACGTCCTGTCCAGTTAGTGTGGAAGAACTCGCCCCGCGGCTTGTCAACGCGCTCATACGTATGCGCGCCAAAGAAGTCCCGCTGCGCCTGCAGAAGGTTCGCCGGCAGCCGCTCGCATCGATAGCCGTCATAGAAGGCCAGCGCCGTCGAGAAAGCCGGCATCGGCACCCCAATCTCGATCGCATGGATGATCGCCTTCCGCCACGACGCTTGATACTTGTTCAACGCACTTGAGAAGAAGTCGTCCATCAGCAGGTTCTGCAGCTTCGGATCTTTATCGAACGCTGCCTTGATGTTCCCCAGGAACACGCTACGGATAATGCACCCACCGCGCCACATCAGTGCGATGCCGCCCATATTCAGGTTCCACTTCTCCTCTTTCTCCACTGCCCGCAGCAGCATATACCCCTGCGCATAGCTGATCATCTTCGAGCAATACAACGCCCGCCGAACGTCCTCGATGAACTCCTTCCTCTCCGAAATCGTCAGCAGCTTCTTCGGTCCCTTCAACACCTTCGAAGCCGCGACCCTCTCCTCCTTCAGCGCCGACAGGCAGCGTCCAAACACGCTCTCCCCAATCAACGTCACCGGCATCCCAAGGTTCAATGCAGAGATGGCCGTCCACTTCCCAGTCCCCTTCTGCCCCGCCGTGTCGAGAATCTTGTCCACCATCGGCGTTCCATCGTCGTCCTTCTTCGCGAAGATCGTGGCCGTAATCTCAATCAGGTAGCTATCCAGCTCACCCTTGTTCCACTCTGCAAACACCTCATGAAGTTCGTCAGGCGTCAGCCCCAACCCGTCCTTCAACAGCTGATACGCCTCGCAGATCAGCTGAATATCGCCATACTCGATCCCGTTGTGGCACCATCTTCACGTAGTGCCCGGCCCCGCCCTCACCCACCCAGTCACAGCAAGGAATACCACCCTCCACCTTCGCCGCAATCGCCTGGAAGATCTCCTTCACATGCGGCCAGGCCGCGGGATTTCCCCCCGGCATAATCGACGGACCAAACCGCGCACCCTCCTCTCCACCTGAAACACCCGTACCGATAAACAGGATCCCCTTCTGCGCCAGGTCCTTCGTCCGCCGGTTCGTATCGGTGAACAAAGAGTTCCCGCCATCAATCAAAATATCGCCCTTTTCCAGGTAGGGCAGCACATGCTCAATCGTCTGGTCGACGACCTCTCCAGCCTTCACCATCAGCATCACCCGGCGAGGCAGCTTCAGCGCAGCACAAAGCTCCTTCGCCGAGTGCGTTCCGACCACCTTCGTCCCCTTGGCCTCATCGGCAAGAAACTCGTCCACCTTCGAAGTCGTCCGGTTGAACACCGCGACCTTGTATCCATGGTCGTTCATGTTAAGCACGAGGTTCTGGCCCATCACCGCCAGACCGATCAAACCGATATCGCAAGTTCCTTCTGCCATCTCAATCTCCAGAGCGACCCCTTCATAGGTATCGCCAAACCGTGACCTATCACCCAGCTACGTCCTGCAGTGGTCAGTTCACGAACCACTTTTCTACCACACGTATCCAGCCGAAAGATAGTTCGTGACCTGATCGTCCCGACCCGCAAAGACGCGCCGTACCCAGACAAAACAAAAGACCCCGGCAATCGCCGGGGCCCTTCGCAGCACCTCGTTCTGGCCTGCTCCTCAAGAACGCAGAAAAATTTACTTGCCTTTCACAGCAATCACTTCAATTTCAACCAGCGCCCACGGAGCGGCGAGCGCAGCCACCTGCATTGCACTCCTGGCAGGCTTATTAGGCTGTTCCTTTGTCCCGAAAAACTGCGTATAGGAAGCTTGCAGCCCGGCAAAATCCAACTTGCCGCCATTGGCCGGATCGCCCGCAAGAAACACGGTCATCTTCACCACGTCCTTCATATCCAGCCCCTGCTCTTTCAACAGCGCCTGGATCTTATTCAACGCGCTCAACGCCTGCGTCTTGGTGTCCCCATAAACGGCGGCCGTTCCCTTTGCCGGATCGGCAGGAGTCACCGGAGAAGCCAGTTGCCCGCTCAAATAGAGCGTGTCCCCTGCCCACACTCCATTCGCGATCGGCGATTTCTCGTTCGGCTGCAGATGCTTCACCACGACCTGCCCCTGCATCGCACACGCAACGGCCATCAGCGCCATCGCCATCACACCATACTTGATCTTCATCGTTCTCTCCTCGTCAAAATAGTTAGCCTTGCACGACGCTAGTCGCAGCGCCCGACAACCTCGCCGCCTTCACTTTGTCCGAAATCATCCCCACCGCCCGGCGTGCACTATCGGCCGCACCCTCCTGCCACCCAACAATATGACTCGCCGTATCGCCCGCAAAATAAATCGGCCCGTCCGCCTGGATGATCGTGTCATATCCACTCTGCCCGCCTCCATAACTACGTATCCACGAACCTTCGTTCCAAGGCACGCGGCTCCATCCGCAGAACACCGGGTTTTTCAACTCCTTGCCATGCCCCGGATGGATCTTCTCGACCGATCCACGCGAAGCCTCAAACTTCTCTGCCAGCGAAAGCTTATAAAACGACGGTATCTCCAACTCGTCCGTATAACCCGACACCACCACCCCCGTCGGATGCATCAACCGCGACGACGGATACC
Source organism: uncultured Acidobacteriaceae bacterium (assembly GCA_963774835.1). Taxonomy (GTDB): domain Bacteria; phylum Acidobacteriota; class Terriglobia; order Terriglobales; family Acidobacteriaceae; genus Edaphobacter. The sequence goes on along the minus strand of CAVZGS010000001.1, from coordinate 7,926 downwards.
AGATCGGACTCGGCCCCTGCTTCAAATACGAGATCCCTCCATAGATGTTGTAGTCCTCCTCCCAGAACCGCCGGCTCTCCCACGCGATCTTGTACGCTCCCGCCATCGTGCTCTCGTCCACCGCCTTCTTGAACGGCGCCGACAGATCATTCGGGATCTTCTTCAACATCGAAAACGGCACCGCGATAATGCAGTACGCCGCCTCCACCTGCTTCGTCGCGCCGCCCTGTGTATACGACACCCGAACTCCCTTCGCCGTCTTCCGTATCTCCGTCACCGGCGAACTGTACTGCACCACCGACCCCAGCGCCCGAGCAAACGCATACGGAATCCGATCCATCCCACCCACCGGCTGCATCATCGTTGCCTGCCAGTCCCACGCCTCTTCGATGAACAGATCGCCCCAGAAATCCTCATCCAGCAACACCCGCATGTCCATTGGCGGATCATCCACGCCCACCTGCGTCCCCGCGCCCGGCGCAATCTTGTACCCCGCCCTCTCCGACCCCACATACGCGTTCTTTTCATTCAGCGGCCCATAGACCTTCAGAAACGTAGTCATCCGCTCGCGATCTTCCTTGGTCAATTCGGAATCGAGCGCTCCATTCGCAATACACTTCGAAAGCAGCTCCGACACATGCCCTCGCGTGTCGTTGATCGCCTTTCTCTGCGGCACCACCTTCCCGCCATTCGCCGTATCGCTCTGCAGCAGCGACGAGCGCGAAGTATTGATCTCCACCTCAAGAGGTACCCCAAGCTCGCGACAATATCCCAGAATCGTCCAGTGAGTACTCGGCAACCTGCGCCGGCCCCAGGTTCTGGTAGTTCCCCTCCTCCCAATTGATCGGCTGTGTCGTCCCATCGACAAACTTCACCGTCGTCCCATTGCGCCCCGTCCAGTTCCTCCCGCCAGGACGCTCCCGCGCCTCCAGCAGCGTCACATCGTAACCCAGCTTCTTCAGCTCATAGGCTGAAACAAGCCCGCCAATCCCTCCGCCGAGCACCACCACCTTGACGCCCTTGCCCGACCCAGCCGCCGCCTGGATCGGCACTACCTGTTCACCCTTCATCGGCATCAACCCAAGCGATTGCATCGTTGCAAATGCTGCACTATAGCCACCAACCTGGCCTACACGCATCAGAAAATTGCGCCGGGAGATACCCATGGAACACCTCTTATTCGATAAATTGAAAAACAAATGCGCCTGCACAAGCGCAATAACTTCAAGGCATTGAAAGCTACTGCAGCTTCGCTTCAGACCCCCAGGCGAGAAGACCTGCGCCTGAATGCCAAAGAAATCTGGATTTAGAAATTATGTTTTACTCTATCGCAAAACCCGATGAACAATCAGCCTAATTTTTTTGGCCCACCGAAAACATTCACCACTCAACTGGAATCATGACGCTCGTCATATAATGAATCTGGAGATGAAATGGGCTCCACGGGGCGAACTCGATGAAAGTAAGCCGCGCACAGGCAGCAGAAAACCGCGAACGAATTCTCGATGTAGCGACCAGGCTCTTCCGAGAGCGTGGCATCGACGGCATCGGCGTCTCCGACCTCATGCAAGCGGCCGGCCTCACTCACGGCGGCTTCTACGGCCACTTCGAATCGAAGGAAGACCTCGTCGCGCAGGCATGCGCACGCGCCGTTTCAAGGATGCGGCAAAATTGGACTAACGTCGTCGACCAATCCACCGGCGATCCGCTCGAAGCCCTCGCCGCCACCTATCTCACGCCAAAGCATCGCGACGGGGCCGGCCGAGGCTGCCCCATGGCCGCTCTCGGACCCGAAATCGCCCGCCAGGGCCCGACCGTCCGCCGCGCCTTCACCGAGGAGCTTCGTCCCTTCCTCGACTACCTCTCCCGCGTCGTGCAAGGCAGCTCCAACAACCTTCGCCGTCAAAAGGCGCTCGCCGCCTACGCCGGCCTCGTCGGTGCCCTCGTCGTCTCCCGCGCAGTAGACGATCCGGACCTCTCCAACGAAATTCTCTCCGCAGTCGCCACAACGATGCACCACAACGAAATTATTGAGCGTAATCAAACAAAATCCTCATCTGGACGTTCCCGCACCCCAGTATCGAAGGGTCGCAGCCCCAAACGGCAATCCAAGTCCTGATCCGTTCCAAAACAAAAAATATCTGAACCTCACGGCCATCTCAAAAACATCAGATTCAGGATAAAGGACGATCGTCATATATAAATCGGTGACATCGCCCCCCACATCTGCCCTTTGAGGTAGGGGAAAGGGATGGCCAACCTTGGCGAGCCAGGCAGTATTAGAACCGCCCGTAGCAACAATTCCTGCAGTTGCGCCCCCAATCCATAAGAACGCACGGTCTGTCCCCAAGCCAAAGTCCCGCCCCATCATCAACCCCTGGATCGTCGCCCTCACAGTCACCCTCGCGACCTTTATGGAGCTGCTCGACACCTCCATCGCCAACGTCTCACTCCCCTACATCGCCGGAGGCCTCGGCCGCTCTTACGACGAAGTAACCTGGATCCTCACCACCTACCTCGTCGCCAACGCCGTCGTCCTCCCCATGTCCGCCTGGCTCTCCCGCGTCTTCGGCCGCAAGAACTACTACATGGCCTGCGTCGCCCTCTTCACCATCACTTCGTTCTTCTGCGGCATTGCACCTACCCTCGGCATCATGCTCATCGCCCGCGTCCTCCAGGGCATCGGTGGCGGCGGTCTCGCGCCAGTCGAACAAGCCATTCTCGTCGACACCTTCCCACCCGCCAAACGCGCCTCGGCCTTCGCCCTCTACACCGTCGCCATCGTCACCGCGCCCGCCATCGGTCCTGTCCTCGGCGGCTGGATCACCGACAACTACAACTGGCGCTGGGTCTTCCTCATCAACATCCCCATCGGCCTTCTCTCCTTGTTCCTCACCAATCGCTTCGTCCACGACCCCGAGTCCTACGCCGAAGAGCGCAAGACCGTTCGTAAGAATGGAAAGCTCAGCGTCGATGGCATTGGCATCGCCCTCATTGGCCTCGGCTCAGCTGCACTCGAGGTCCTCCTCGACCGCGGCCAGATCGACGACTGGTTCGGCTCCCCCTTCATCACCTGGATGTTCGTCATCGGCGTCACCTGCCTCACCGCCGCAATCTTCTGGGAGCTCCACGTCCCCGACCCAATCATCGACCTCCGTCTCCTCAAGGCTCCGCAACTTCGCCATCGCCAACATCTTCTACTTCGTCTTCGGCTTCGGCCTCTTCGCCTCAACGACCATGATCCCCCAGCTTCTCCAGTCCCTCTACGGCTACCGAGCCATCGACGCCGGCCTGGTCCTCGGACCGGGAGCACTCGTCATCACCTTCTTAGCGCCAGTCGGCGCGCAACTCGTCCAACGCAGCATCATTCGCCCAAAGGTTCTCCTCTTCGGCGCCGTCATGGTCGTTGGTATCTCCTTCATCCACTACAGCCACTTCAACCTCGACACCGACTATCGCCACTACGCCCTCGCCCGCGCCCTGCAAGGTCTCGGCTACGCCTTCTTCTTCGTTCCGCTTTCGGTCATCTCTTACTCACAACTCAACCCCAATCAAAACAACAAAGCCTCCTCACTCACCAACTTCTTCCGCAACTGGGGAGGCAGCTTCGGCATAGCCTTCATCACCACCGTCTCCGAGCGCCGACAGAACTTCCACCAGTCCCGCGTAGGGGGCAACATCGCGGCCTCGTCATCGGCCCTGCAACAAAACGTCCACCAGACCGCCGCCTATTTGCAGTCCCACGGCTTCTCCCCAGCCGATGCCGTCACCGCCGCCTACGCCCGCGTCTACGAGCAGCTTCATGCCCAGACCCAGCTCCTCGCCTTCATGGACTGCTTCCACATCATCGGCATCATCACTCTGATCGCGGCCCCCCTCGTCCTCCTCACCAAAAGCTTCAAACCCGCCGGCAAATCCACCGCCGCTCATTGATCTGGTTCCACAGCGCATGCGGATCTGGTTCCACAGCGCATGCGTTAGATCAATGAATTGAACTGCCATCCCCAGCAAGTTGAGGATGTCATCCTGAGCGGAGTTTCTCGCAGTTTCATCGCGAGAAACGCAGTCGAAGGATCTGCTGCTGGCTCGCACCGCTACTCACGCAAAATGCCATTCCATTTTTCTTTTGCTGTTTTCTGCCCAAAAATTGCATGTCAAGCCCCCAAACCGCCTAACACATTCCAAACCAACAACATCCGCGTGGCATGTTAGTTACCTCCAACCCGCTATACTGGATATATAGATCAAAAACAAGCAAGCCCGAGAGATTTCAACATCCTTCTTGGCTAACTCGTTTGTTTGGACGAATTTGACCGCAACTTCTTTGTTATGACGATTTTGCGGACGCTTGCATGTCGTAAGCTATTGATTTACAAGGATTTTACGCCCGGGCAATGGGGGGGTGGGGGGTGGGGATAGCCGCGTTATAAGATAACGCCAGAAGCAGTGAGGTTCCATGTCCACCCTTCCGATCTCAACGAATCTGGTTAGCACCAAAGCCGTCACGCAGGCCGCCACAAAAACTGCAGGAGTTCCCTGGTACGTGTGGTGCGGTGCCCTCGCCGTCACGTCGTCATCTATCGGAGGCGCGTGGGACGTCTCCTGGCATCGCTCCATCGGCCGGGACACCTTTTGGACGCCGGCACACCTGGCGATCCAGGCCTGTGGCGTAATGGCCGCCGTCATCTGCGGCTATCTGATGTTGATCAATACCTTCGGACGCTCCGGAGAACAGAAGGCCGCATCGGTCAACGTACTAGGCTTCCGCGCTCCACTCGGCGCGTTCATCGCAGCATGGGGTGGCATTGCGATGATCACGTCAGCGCCATTCGATAACTGGTGGCATGCGGCCTACGGACTCGACGTCAAAATCGTCAGTCCGCCCCACACGCTTCTGATTCTCGGCATCCGCGCCGTGGCAGTTGGCGTCCTCTTTTTAATCCTCGCCGCTATGAATCGCGCCATGGCAGACGATTCGCCCGCCGGCGAGCGGACCTACAAGAGACTGCAGCGTCTCTTCCTCTACGTTGGCGGACTCATCGTCTCCGGCCAGATGTTCTTCTTGTTGGAGTACACCTGGGACGTGCAACTGCACTCCGTGAGCGCCTACGTCGCGATGGGAGTCGCGCTGCCGCTCGCCTTCGCCATCCTCTCACAGGCCTCGCGATACAAGTGGGCAGCGACCTCGACCGCTGCGGTCTACATGATCTTCGCAATCGCCGAGATTCTGATCTTTCCACTTTTTCCAGCGCAACCAAAGCTCGGGCCCGTCTTCAATCCGGTCACGCACCTGGTGCCAGCCAAGTTCCCCATTCTCATCTTCGTGCCCGCACTCGCGCTCGATCTGCTTTGGCAAAAAACTCGCGCATGGAAGCCCTGGAAGGTCGCGCTCGTCTCCGGCTTTCTGTTTATCGCTGTGCTGACAATCGTCGAATGGCCATTCGCGAACTTCCTTCTCTCAAAGGCTTCCGAGAACCGCTTCTTCGGCACCATCTACTTCGACTACAACTCGAGGCCTGATGGATATGATCGTCTGCGCCGCTTCTTCCACCCCGATTACGGCCTCACTCTTTACCTGGGCCTGTTGCGCGCCGCAATCTACGCCTCGATCAGCACCTGGATCGGCTTGAGTTTCGGACGCTGGATGCGGAGCGTGCAGCGGTGAAGCTTTCGTCTTGCCCCCTTCGCTTCACGCTTCTCGCCCTGCTCTGCATCTTCATCGCACCTCAAGCCGCACGCGCACACGTCGGCAGCAAGGACGTGTTCGAGACGGTCAATGCCGGCCCCTATAAGCTGTACGTCACCATCCGCATGCCGACCGTAATCCCCGGAGTCGCGACAGTCGAAGTCCGATCGAGTGGAGCGAACGTCAGCGGCATCCGCATCACTCCCCTGCCGATCACGGGCGAAGCATCGAAGCATCCTCCAACATCAGATCCGATGACGCGTTCCGCCGCCGATCCGGCCTTCTTCACCGGAAATCTGTGGATGATGGCTTCGGGCTCCTGGGAGATCCGGTTTGAGGTCGCCGGAGACGGTGGCGACCAAACAGTCTCAGTCCCAGTCCCCGCTGTTGCTCTCTCGACGCTGAAGATGCAGCGTGGCCTCGGTATTACGCTCGGTGTTCTTGGCCTGTTCCTTGTCGTTAGCATGGCCGGTATCGTTGCCGCGGCTGTCCGCGATGCTCGCCTTGAGCCGGGCGCGGTCCCATCGCCGGCCCGCCGCCGGCGAGCCGTAGTGGCAACTGTCGGTAGCCTCATCTTTATGTCTTTTCTGGTTTGGGGCGGAGCGAAGTGGTGGAATGTCGAGGCGGCGAGTTACTCGCTGGACGTTTACCGTCCTTTAAGGGTCGAGCCAGTTCTATCCGGCAATGTGCTTGATCTCAATGTGCGTGCGTTTCATCCCGACAGCGAACGGCGGGCCCGCTCCAACAATGACTTCCTGCCCGATCACGGGCACCTGATGCATCTCTACGCCATCCGCGAACCGGAGATGGACGCCGTCTTTCATCTGCACCCAGCGCTCGCTGGCGCGGGAGACTTCCGTATCTCGTTGCCTGCCATGTCTGCCGGCGACTATACGTTGTACGGCGACATTGTCCACGCCAACGGCTTTCCCGAGACACTTGTCTCCAAGATAGTCGTTCCGGCCAATATGCCAGGAGGCGCCCTCGGCCCTGATGACGCTGCTGCGCATCCGCAGCCTCTCAGCGCGGGCGCGCTGGGTAGCTCGTTTCCGCTTCCCGATGGCTATGTCATGGTGTGGGACCGCCCTTCGACCCTGACTGCAGACACCGCTTACAGTTTCCGCTTCCGACTTCTGGATGCCAACGGCAAGCCAGCGGTTGATGTGCAGCCGTATATGGGCATGGCAGGACACGCTGCGTTCGTCAAAACGGACGGGACAGTGTTCGCTCACACCCATCCTGAAGGTTCGGCCGCGATGGCCGCGCTGATGCTCGCCAACGGCGACAACAACGGCAGTACGACTGCGGATCCAGGCATGAGTATGGATATGAACATGCCGATGGAGATGGGCCAGCATGATGGGCCGATCTCGAACATCGTTGAGTTTCCCTACGGGTTCCCGTCCTCTGGGCGCTACCGGATCTTCGTACAGATGAAGCATGGAACAACCATCGAGACGGGAGCGTTTGACGCGTCGGTTCAATGAATCGAGAGCTTCCAGATATGTCGATGACCTGTTCCCAAGTGAGGATGGCCCCACCTGCCGAAATCGTGCAAAGTCCTCATTCCAAATAGTTTATGGTTGGACTTTAAGTGCAAAGTCTTCATTCGAAGAGACTTACGCTAAAGTATTCCATTCAATTGGGTTATTGGTTGGGGATGCCTCCTTTTGAGAAGGCCTGACTCAATTTGGCGCGATCCGGAGGAGTGGTTAAGTCAAGAGTGGCTGGGCCAAAGTGAGGAAGGTCGCCGAAGAAATTCCCGTGGTCTGAGAACTACCTCTCGTAGATGCGCCAAGGGCTCCACAGAAGAATGTGCGGAGCCCTTGGTTTTGGCTAGTATGGCTAGAAGTTGAAGCGACCGCTGTACTGGATCGTGCGAGTGGGACTGGCATTGTTGCCAAGGGCAAAGCTGGTGATGTATCCGAATGTTCCGCCGCCAACAGTTACGTTGGGATTGCTGACGAGCTCCGCGTGGTTGAGCAGATTGAACGCTTCGACCCGAAACAGGAACTCGGTTTCACGCCACGCCTTGAAGCTGCGAGTGACGCTTGCGTTTACGTTGGTAACGCCGGGTCCGCGGAATTCGTTGCGGCGGGTGTTGCCAAAGTTTGGCGAGACCATGCAAGAGGGCACCGAGCAATTTACATAACCAGGCGCGCTGGCGTTGGTGTATTGGGGCTCCACGGGGTTGGCGAAGGATGTGGGATCGAACCAGGGATTGCCGCCAGAGATAGCGC